>NZ_JBBOOV010000001.1:0-4651954 GCF_038003285.1 Lysinibacillus sp. FSL L8-0312
ACTCTAACAATTAGAGGTGCAGTTTTTCTATGGATAAATTTACTGCTGAGGAAAAATTAGGAGCCGTTTTACGCTATTTAAACGGCAAAGAAGGTTATAGAGAAATGGGGGAAATTATCATCTGCTGATAATACCCTATTGAATCGTTTCTTCTGCATTAAAATCTGAAACGTTCTATATAGACAATTGAAAGCGTACTATGACGGCAATCGTCAAACAAACTGTCAAAGACTATATAAATTTTGATAATGATATCCGAATACAAGAGACACTAAACAACCAGTCGCCGATTTAGTACCGACAACTGATTGGATAATGCTTTTTGATCCCTGTCTTATATTGGGGCAGTCTCAAATTGATTCATCAGGACGCTACTTTTATTTTTGTTGCTGCCATTCACTTACAAGCATGCCGTATACAACATGATCCACATAATGGTCATAGAGCCATTCTGCTGAGCGAATCGTACCTTCTTTTATTAGGCCAAGTCGTTCGGGTATTGCACGGCTTTTGTGATTGGTTTCAGCAACACGAATTTCCACTTTATGCAGCTGCAATGTTTCAAAGGCATATTGTAAGAGAGCTTTTACCGTTTTTGTCATAATGCCATGTCCCTGAGCACCTTCACTTAGCCAATAGCCGATCGTACCAATGTTATTATTCGGATTAATGGCATTAAAGCCAGCTATGCCGACGATTTCATGGTTAAAAAGAATAACGAGGGAGAGACTACTTTTTGATTCATGTCCTTTAATACAGCCCTCAATATAAGCTTTCGTGTCTGCCACTTCCTTCGTGTAATCCAACCATGGTAGCCATTCTTTTAGATACTCTCTAGAGGCATCTGTTAAGGCAAAAACCTTTTCTGCATCCTCCAAGGTGATTGTACGTAAAGATAGATCTTGGTCAATGGTTATTTGCATCTTGTGCACCTCCCAATTATTTTAATGCATCGTGCATAAAGCCCTTCATTTCGCGGCTTAGTACAGTCAGCTCTTCAATGATTTCGCTAAAATCCTGTACAAGCTGTGCTTGCTCATTCGTTGCATCATTGATTTGTCCCATATTTTGCTTTAAGTTTTCAAGATTTCTATTAATATTACGTAAGGAAGATTCTATATTTTCGGTAGCACTAGATGTCTCAAAGGACAATTTTCGAACTTCCTGTGCCACAATATTAAAGCCAGCACCATGCTGTCCAGCGCGAGCAGCCTCTATGGATGCATTTAAACCAAGTAAATTGGTTTGGCGGGAAATGCTTTTGATTAAATCCGTTACGGCATTGGTTTTTTCTGAATCTTCTAGGGCATGCTGTGCCTGCTTATTTATTTCCTCACTAGTAGCCGCTAATTCCTCTGAATGGGAAGCGATTGTGTGGACTTTATCTTGTAGGCTATTGACGATATTATCCATAGTACTCATATAATCTTCGAGTTTAAGCTCATTATCTATTGGTAGGCCAAATGCTAAGGCACCTACTACTTGACCATTTTCACGAATGGGGAATGAAAAAGCATTGATTGCTACGCCGTAAACATCCTTTGGTATAACCACATCTGCATTTTGTCCGTTAAAGGCAATGTAAACATTTTGGTCATTAGCATTTACTTTTTGTCCATCATGATAGCCTGAATCTACACGTTTCCCCGCTAAATACTTGATGACTGTTTCACTATCCTTTTCAATAACAGCTACAATGGCTTCTTGCTTTAATGCAAGGTGAATATAAGGTGCTGCAAGGGCTAAAGCTTCAATAATTTTCATAAAAATTCCTCCAAGTCTAGTCAATGAAAAATGGTTGTGTCATCTGTATTCATTGTGACAATGGTTCTAGATGATTACCTTTACTGTAGCATAATATTTGCCAAGTCAAAATAGTAAATTCCTTTTTATAAATAGCTTTTAAAAAGAGAGTTGGCGTGTTTTGAATGTCAATTAAAATTTGCTTTTTCCGGGTGAAAATGGTGATGAATTTGTCTATTATTTGACGGAGGGATCGTGTGTTTTACGAAATATTGTATTAGAATAATAGTAGTATGTTGAAGAGCTGAAGGAGAGAGAGTCATGGAATATATACAAAAAGGCACGAGAGCGTTTCATAAAGCAAACTGGGCCTTATTTTTGGCAGGCTTTATTACTTTTGCAAATCTCTATATAACGCAGCCATTACTACCGACATTTGCAGATGTGTTTCACGTCTCGCCAGCTGTAGCAAGTTTATCTCTTTCTGTCACTACCTTTGCCTTAGCAGTGAGTTTAATTATTGTTAGTTCTTTATCTGAGGCATGGGGAAGAAAATCATTGATGACGATTTCTATTTTTGCAGCCTCTGTATTGACAGTGGCACTAGCTTTTTCACCTAACTTTGAAATAATTTTAGGATTGCGTGTGCTACAAGGCATCGTTTTTGCAGGTTTACCGGCAATTGCCATGGCTTATTTGGGGGAGGAAATGGAACCAGCAAGCTTAGGTGTTGCCATGGGCTTATACATTAGTGGTAATTCTGTGGGAGGGCTTAGTGGACGAGTCATTATCGGGACATTAACGGACCATTATAACTGGCATATAGGGATGATGGTGCTAGGAGGAATTAGCCTTTTTGTCAGTGTGTTGTTTGTCTGGATGCTGCCAAGCTCCAAGCATTTTAGCCCACGTCCTTTACAATTAAAAGCATTAACTAAAACGCTGTTGCAACATCTGAAGGACCCTTCTATGTTGTGTCTATATGGTATAGGATTTGTTCTAATGGGAAGCTTTGTCACACTTTATAACTATATTGGCTTTCAATTAATGGCCCCTCCCTATAATTTGAGCGCGACCATTGTAGGCTGGATATTTGTCATATACCTAGTAGGGACATTTAGTTCAGCATGGTTTGGTAGCCTAGCCGATCGTTACGGACGCCAACAAATGTTATTACTAGCCATTGCCATTATGTTGGCAGGAGCCATAGTAACACTTAATGGGCTCCTTACTTTAAAAATTATCGGCATTACGGTGTTTACCTTTGGCTTTTTTGCAGCTCATTCTATCGCGAGTGGCTGGGTGAGTAGACGGGCAACACATGATAAAGCGCAAGCATCATCCCTTTATTTATTTTTTTATTATGTTGGTTCGAGTGTTGGCGGGACAGTAGGTGGTGTTTTTTGGATGAAGTATGGCTGGGTAGGTGTGATCGCCATGATTGCTCTATTTTTACTAATTGCTTGCGTGTTATCTTTCTTATTGAAGGAATTGATTGCTAAGCAACATGCTATAACCACTCTATAGTACTAAATGATGTGAGGTGTCGTTTTGCAGGAATTACTTTTGTACTTTTTTATTATACTAACAGCTTCCATTTTGCAAACAAGTACGGGGTTTGGTTTTTCTATCATGGCCACCCCTTTTTTACTGTTGCTTTTTTCTCCGCAAGAGGCAATGCAAATAAATATCGTACTGTCCCTTGTTATTTCATGTTCTCTCATTTGGAAGGTGAGGCATGATATTGATGTCGCTTTGCTGAAGAAGATAATAATTGGTAGTGTTGTGGGCGCTCCTTTTGGCAGTATTTTATTTGCCTTAGTCGATGTCACGACATTTAAACTTATTATCGCCATCCTCTTAATAGGTCTTACGTTTCTCTTGATGAAAAATCTCTCCATTCAACAAACAAGTGGTAGAGATTATGGCGTTGGTTTAATCTCAGGAATGTTTACAACAAGTATTGGTATGGCAGGGCCGCCATTGTTGCTGTATTTTGCGAGCACCCATCGAAATAAGGAAACCATTAGAGCTATTTCACTAGCCTATTATATTTTTATCTATCTTATTAGTTTACTATCTCAAGTCACTGTTGAGGGCACAAGTAAACTGGTTTGGATTTATAGTTTGTATGCCTTGCCTATTGTTTTCATCGGCCTTATTTTAGGACAAATCTTGTTTACTAGGCTCAATCAAAAGCTATTTAAATCATTAATTTATCTTCTTTTAATAGCAGCAGGTATAATTTTATTGATACAAACTATATGGACGATGCTATAAAAAAGAATGGAAGAGAATATTTATCTTCCATTCTCATAGTGTTGAGAAACAAAACCATCCATAGCATTTTTGTGAAAGGTGAAAAAGGATTTCCGTTGGAGGCTACTTGCTTTCCTGTGGGCGAGCGCTGAGCTACTTCCTACGCTACCGCTCAGAGGCTTGCCTGTCTCGCTATATAGTTAACCCATAATATTGTAGCCAGCGTCGATGTAAATTGTTTCACCAGTTACACCACGTGATAGGTGAGATAGCATAACAATCGTCATATCGGCTACTTCGTCTTGTTGAACATTCCGTTTTAATGGAGCTGTTTCTTCAATTTTGTGTAAAATGGTATTAAAAGAAGGTACACCTTTTGCAGCAAGTGTACGAATAGCTCCAGCTGAAATGGCATTGACACGAATATTATCCTGACCAATATCAGCAGCAAGATAGCGCATGGAAGCCTCTAATGCAGCTTTTGCTACACCCATAACATTATAGCCATCAAGCACACGTTCAGCCCCTAAGTAACTCATCGTGACAATAGAGCCACCTTCTGTCATATACGGATGAGCCGCTTTTGCTGTTGAAATAAGTGAATAAGCACTTGTATCTTGTGCAAATGCATAGCCTTCACGAGTTGTTTCAAGGAAGCGGTTGTGTAAGTCTTCGGCGTGGGCAAAAGCTACTGAATGCACAATACCATGAATAACGCCAACCTTTGAGCCGATTTCATCGAAAGCCGCTTTTGTACTGTCATCACTATTTACATCGCATTGCACGATGAGTGAATCAGAATGGCCAATTGTGTCTAATTGCTTTTGTAATTTCTTTAATGAGCGTTCTTGTCGATAGGTGAAAATAACATTTGCACCTACGTCAAATAAGCGTTTCGCAATGCCCCAAGCAATACTACGATCATTTGCTACACCCATAACTACAATGTTTTTATCTTTTAATTGTAATAAATTATCCATCATTATAAAGAACTCCTTTGCGAGATAATATCTGTTATTAGTACCAACTACTAAAATCTTATCATACATAAAATATCGTTGCAATAACAAGATGAAAAGAGAAGTCGTTTCATAAGCAAAAAAAATTCATCTCTTTCTTATGAGAGACGAATTAAAGGTAGTCCTATTTTATTTGTTACCATGCTGTTCATACAGATATACTGCTCGATTAACAGCACTGCTGACGGTGATTCTAAAGCTATTTTGTGAGCGAATGACTTGAGCTAGTATTTTGATTGCTCTTGTTTGATCTTGGTGGAATGTAGCATTGTCTGTTTGAAAATCATCCTCTAAATGAGCGAGAAAATATGGTTTTAGGTGTTGAGGGAGTAATAAATCAGCTTCAGAGCTTTTTTCAAGCGTATTGTACACCCACAGGTCTATTGCATTTGCTAATTGGAAAGCGACAAAATACTGTAAATCATCATTCTCAAATCCCTTTGTTTTTTGAATTATTTGAATCTTTTTGAGCTCGTCTATTAAAAATGTATTGATGGAATAGTTAATTGCTTTAGAAGGATTGAGAATGAGTTCATCGTTGAACTGAGATTTTAAGAAAACCCAGTTATTTAACACGATGGCCCATGAATCTAGTGTATTCAAACATTTAGCACAAACATCTGGAAAAACTGGTTGCCATTTAGCAGCAAGATTTTTAAATAAATTCATATGGTCTTGATTAATAAGAAATAAACTATGTTCAACTTGTAGCTGCTTAAACATTATCATTCCTCCAATAGATTGGTATGTATAGCAATAGACCATATGATTATCTCTTGATGCAAATATTTAATACACATAAGAAGGCACCCAAAGTAGGATGCCTTTTAGGGTATACATTTACTTGAAGACTATTCGAATTTTAATGAATCGCCATCGAAAGTTTCGTCGGCTACTTTGATGGAGTCTGTTGGACAACCTTCAAAAGCATCTTGCATATCTTCTAATAGATCTTCTGGTACTTCAGCAGTTCCCATGTTATCATCTAAAATAACGAAGGCAATCCCTTCATCATCATAATCATAAATGTCTGGCGCTGCGGCTCCACATGCGCCACAGGCGATGCATGTATCTTTATCAACTATTGTGTATTTAGCCATTTTTTTCTCTCCTTTAACGATGTTCCTACAAAGCTTCATACTCATTTTAAAGATGTTTATCTTACATTTCAACTTAAATACTATTAAATTGGAGGAATTTGCGTCAATGTTTCATCAAATTTTATTGCAAATCTTTCAAAAACTCCATAAGGAGCGGACAATTTCGGCAGCCTATCATGTCCTAAGAGGAAAGCGTTCAGGCCAGACAATTCAAGATATTGGTCTTTTTCAGTTGCATCCATATTTTGGTCTGTTGCCGAAACTACCTCGTGCCACATTTGACGAGGCGGTTACCTTATTTATGCAATATAGTTGGTTAAACGTGCAGGAATCCGGTCATTTTTACATGGAAAAGCTAGGATTGCAGCGTGCACAGCAAACACCGACCTTTTTCTTTGATGGTTGGCATTATCGAGGGAATGAGCATGTTTTTTATGCAAGGCTTTCTCTCCTTGTCCAAAGCTTGTCACATCAAACTGCAACAGTTCGTTCTTTTTCACCAATCAGTAGGGATCCAGTAATTCAAGCATGGGTGCGCTCTTTTTTACAGGAGCATCATTACAAGGAGGGTCATTTGCAGCAACAATTAGTGGTAGAATGTACAAATGTACTCCAAACGATCCCTGTTTCAGATGCCAACAAACAGCTTGTTCTTTACCGCCTCAGTGGTTATCGATTACCAGGCTGGACTTGGCAACAGCTTGCATTTGAACGGAAGGAGAACGTGTTAGATAGTCAATTAGCATTTATAGAAACACTACATATATTATTAAATGAAGTGCAACAAAAATTAAATGATTACCCACTGCTTGGTCGAGTGGCTGAAGGGTTAAAAGTGACAATTTTATTAACTGATTCTGCCCAGCAAACAGCACAGTTATATGAGCAAGGCTATTCAATGGAGGAAATTGTACAAAAGCGAAAATTAAAACAAAGTACAATTGAGGATCATTTTGTAGAATTAGCCATGTATGAACCGAACTTTTCTATTGGACCATTCGTCTCATATGAAGAAGCACAAAAAGTTTGGCAGGTATCCAAGCAATATCAAACAAAAAAATTGAAAATATTACATGGAGCATTAGAGGACATGAGTTATTTTCAATTAAGGCTTGTCCTTGCGAAAGGAGAAGTTTAAATGGAACTTGAACAATTATTGCACAAGCATTTTGGTTATTCATCATTTCGACCAGGGCAGAAAGAAGTCATTGAAGCTTTGCTGCAAGAGCAAGACGTTATTGCCTTATTGCCGACAGGAATGGGGAAATCACTCTGCTACCAGCTCCCAGCCTATATATTAGAAAAGCCTGTCTTAATTGTGTCACCATTGCTTTCATTAATGCAGGATCAGGTAGAAGAGCTGAAGCGTTTTGGAGAAAAGAGAGTGATCGCTTTAAATTCTTTTTTATCCCAAACAGAAAAACGCTATGTACTACATTATCTAGAGCAGTATCGGTTTATCTTTACCTCACCAGAAATGTTATTACAGCAGCAGGTACAAGAGAAATTAGCGCAAATGAAGCTTGGCTTAATCGTAGTGGATGAAGCGCACTGTATATCACAATGGGGCTTTGATTTTCGACCGGATTATTTACGAATTGGTGAATGGTTTTCGAGGGGAAATCGCCCGCCAATATTGGCGCTATCCGCCACAGCAACGGATAAGGTCGTTCGAGATATACGTGAGACCCTATCACTCAAGGCGCCATTTGAATTTATGTATAATGTTGACCGTGCAAATATTCATTTAGGTCGTATAGTAGTAGAGGATAAGGCTGATAAAGCTAGGTGGCTCATGCAGCATATTAAAGAAACAGCAGGGCCAGGTATTTTGTATGTATCTTCACGCAAACGTGCGCAGCAATATAGTGAAGCCCTTTTACAAGCAGGTATTCGCACCGCAGCATACCATGCAGGCTATGGAGCAGAAGACCGTCAGTTTATTCAGCAGCAGTTTATAGATGGTGAACTGGATTGGATAGTCGCCACGAATGCTTTTGGTATGGGCATCAATAAACTTAATATACGTCAGGTTATACATGAATCGATGCCTGCCAACATAGCGAATTATATGCAGGAAATAGGTCGTGCAGGGCGTGATGGTCAGTCTGCACTTGCCATTTTGCTGTATAGTGAAGGGGATGAAGAGCTAGCGAAATTTGTTGTGACAGGTGATTTGCCGACACCACACCATGTTGATCGCTATCAGGAGCTGCTTTCCCAGCAAATACAGCCAACACAGATGCTGAAAAATGGTGAGCTGAGCGAGACAGCTTTTCGTGTGCTGGATTATTGGGTGCAACAAGAATCTAGTGAACAAGTGAAGGCTCGATTAAATCATTTAGCCCTAGAGAAATACAGTGCGGTGAACGAAATGCTAAAAATCATTCAGACAAAAGACTGTATTCGTGAACATTTAGTCGGGTATTTTGGGCAAAAATTGCAGAAAAAGCCGGAAAACTGTTGTGAAAATTGTGGAATCCATTATGATGAAATCAAGAAAACACGCTTACAAGAAGATAAGAAAATTGAAATGGTTTCGTGGGAAAGTCGATTGCAGCAACTTTTAATGGGTATTTAGACTAAAACTGACGGTCATTTACTTTTTTCGTAAAATTCGTCATAATAGACATGATAGAAAGCGTAGTAAGGTTGGGGGAAAGGCGAATGAATAAAGAAGATTATCGCGATAAAATAGAAGAACATCGTCAATCATTTGAAGATGAACAAAATGAACAGCAATCCTTATCAAGAGTTTCCAGAATGAATAAAAATGGCAATAAAAATAAAAAGCCAAAAAATACAAGCCGGAAAACACCGTTAATGACGATTTTGTTTGTTATTTTTATCCTAATTCCATTAACAATTCTTATTTATTTTTGGAAATTTTATGAGCCAGGAAAAACGATTGAACAAGCTGAAAAAGATACAGCAGAACAGGTCGTCGAATTAGATCCTTCCGAGTCATCTGCATCTGATAAAGAGAAAGATAAAGGTAAGGGACAAGACGATCAAGGAGATAAAAAAGCACAGGAGCAATCTCAAAAAGATGCAGACAAATTAGCAGCTGAACAAAAGGCTGCGGAAGAAGCGAAAAAAGCTGAAGAAGCAAAAAAAGCTGAGGAAGCGAAAAAAGCCGAAGAAGCTAGAATAGCACAACAACAGGCAGAGGCAGCAAGAAAAGCAGAAGAGGCGAAAAAAGCCGAAGAAGCGAAACAAAATGCTAAAGCCACTACACATACTGTCAAAGCGAATGAGAACTTATACCGAATCGCATTGAATCATTATGGCGATGGTAGTGAGGCGACATTAGCTAAAATTCGTGCTTTCAATGGTATGTCTTCAAATACGGTCAGGGTTGGGCAAGTAATTAGGCTACCTTAATAAGATTTTTTAATGGTTATATAGTTTTTCTAGTATAAAATAACAGACAAACGTTCACACCAAAACGTACGTCTGATTTAGCGAAAAGGCGATTCTTCTTAAGAAATGAATCGCCTTTTTGCTGTCGTAAGGAGAAGTGAGGAAATGCTATATATAGGGCTATTTCTTTTAGTTGTCATCGCCTTTCTACTTTATATGTGGAAGGTAGCGCATGAAAATAATGTATTACATCACCAGCTTTCATTACACGGTGAACAGGAACAGGTACGATTATTTTTTATTTCAGATGTACATTTACGTAAAATAAATAAAAAAATGATTGCACAATTAGAGGGACATTTTGATGCTGTGATTATTGGTGGTGACTTTGCAGATAGCCGCACACCTATTGAACGGATTCATGAAAATTTGACTTTATTAAAGTCTATCGCACCAATCTATTTTGTGTGGGGCAATAATGACAGAGAAATTGGAGAAGAAAGGCTAAAGGACATTTTACAGGCCTATCAGGTTCAAATCATTGTCAATGATGCTGTGCTACTTCCTGTAAAAAATCGTTTTTGGTTAAGTGCAATTGAAGATACAACAGTGAAAGAATATAGCTTTGAAAAGGCCTTTGAAAAGGTAGGAGAGCAGGATTTAGTTGTTTTCATTGCACATAACCCAGGTGTTTTTGCCAAAGTTCGAGCAAAGTTCCGAGCAGATTTAATGATGGGGGGACATTTACATGGGGGGCAGATTCGATTCGGTCCTTATGGTGTTCATCCCAACGGTTCCTATCGACAGCGTGATGGTGTCATGACCTTAGTAAGTAATGGCTATGGCACGACATTAGTGCCTTTTCGACTTGGCGCAAAACCTCAATGTCATATTATTGACATTGATATTTCGAGTAAATAACCAACCAATTCTTGTGAGAAGGCGTATAATAAAAAGGTATCGTCTATTCTATAATTATGTGAAAGCATGAAGCAGCAACTAATGCTGTTCAAATTCGATTGGAGTGTCAAGAAATGCAGCAAGCAGATGCAATTATTGTTGGAGGTGGCCCATGTGGCTTAGCAGCAGCAATAGCTTTGCAAAATATTGGATTACAACCTATTGTGATCGAAAAGGGCAATATCGTGAATGCCATCTATCACTATCCTACACATCAAACTTTTTTCAGTACAAGTGAACGTTTAGCTATTGGTGACGTACCTTTTATTATTGAAGGCCGTAAACCAAAACGAAACCAAGCACTTGTTTACTATCGAGAGGTTGTCCGCTTGAAAAATATACAAGTAAATCGCTTTGAAAAAGTGCAAAGTGTTGTGAAAAATAACGATGTGTTCACTGTCACATCTGATAAAGATACGTATGAAACGCCGTATGTAGTAATTGCAACGGGCTATTACGATCACCCGAATTATATAAATATTAAGGGTGAACAGTTACCCAAAGTATTCCATTACTTTAAAGAGGGACATGAATTTTTTGATACGGATGTACTTGTTATTGGTGGCAAAAATTCAGCTATAGATGCTGCGTTGGAATTAAATAAAGCAGGCGCTCGTGTAACAGTTGTCTATCGTGGTAGTGAATATTCTTCAAGCATCAAACCGTGGGTCTTACCTGAATTTGAAGGGGTAGTCAAAACGGGAGAAGTTGACATGCGTTTTAATACGAATGTGCTAGAAATTCGTGAGCATGAAGTGGTTTTAGAAGTAGCTGGGCAAGAGCAAGTAGTAAAAAATGATTTCGTTTTTGCTATGACTGGCTACCATCCAGATCACACTTTTGTCAAAGCGATGGGCGTTGAGATTGATGAAGAAACAGGGCGTCCTTTTGTTACGCCAGAAACGATGGAAACTAATGTCGAGGGCTTATTCATTGCGGGAGTTATTGCAGCAGGGAATAATGCCAATGAAATTTTTATCGAAAATGGGCGTTTCCATGGTGAATGTATTGCTCGAATTATTGAGCAAAGAAAAAAATAATGACCGAGGCTGTATAGGCATCTAGCTTATACAGCCTTTTTAGTAAGGAGGAATCACATTGATTGGGTTGTATTGGGCCCTTAGCTATTTAATGGGAAACTTCATGACAGCTTATTTCGTTGGTAAGGTGTATGGTGTCAATTTGCAGGCAGAGCGTAGTAAAAACTTGGGCGCACGTAATGCAGGAAGTGTTATTGGAAAAGCGGCCTTTGTTTGGACTTTTCTTGGTGATGCACTGAAAGGAGTACTAGTCGTTTGGTTAGGGTATTTGTGGCAATTAGAAGAATGGGTCATGATTGGTGGAGCTGCATGGGTAATAGCCGGACACTTATTTCCTATCTGGTTGAAATTTAATGGCGGAAAAGGTGTGGCTACTTTTATCGGTGTTGGAATCGCCTTATCACCGAGCCTATTTTTATGGATGATTATTGGTACTATGCTTTCGCTTGTCTTTATACGAAGTTTGACACTTAGTATGGTTGGAGGCTTTATTTTCTATATAGGGGCTATTATTCAGGCGGGGAAATTAGAGCCATATGGACTGCTCATTATAGCAATCATGTGCATGCTCATCAAGCATATGTCTAATATTCAGGAATCGTTAAAAAGAAGGAAGTGAAGAGATGTATTGGTGTAAAATTGCCCAAACAAATGCCGAGTTTGAGGCTATCGCTCGATTGAATTATGAAACATTTGTTGAAGAGATTCCACAGCATGAAGCGAATTCGACAAGAATAAAAGTTGATCGATTTCATCGGGAGAATACATATGTCGTTGTGTATAAGGAAACAGAATTAATTGGAATGGTCGCGTTTAGAGATCAACGACCGTTCTCGATTGATGAAAAAATTGGCGAGATTGAGGGATATTTACCTAAAGAAAATTGTGTGAAACCTTGCGAAATTCGATTACTTTCAGTGAAAAAGGGTTATCGAACGGGGCGGGTACTATTGAAACTTACACAAGCTTTAACTACCTTTGCCTACGAAAAAGGCTATACAGCAGCAGTAATTTCAGGGACAACAAGAGAAGAAAAGCTGTATAAGCAGATGGGCTTTAAACAATTTGCACCAGCTGTAGGAGCAAAAGATGCAATATTTTTACCGATGGTGCTAACAAGACATGAATTTGAACAATCATTACAACATAGACTAGCGACGGAACAGTTTACATTTTATCCAGGACCTGTGAAGCAATTGGAGATGAGTGATTATTCAGATTTATCGCACCGATCGTTACCATTTTATGCACTTTATGAACGAGTGCAAAAAAAGCTACTGCATTTATCGAATGCCAATTATATTGGTGTAATCGTTGGTACGGGAACATTGGCAAATGAAGTGATGCTGGCCCAATTAAAGGCGCAACAATTAGGGAAAGGGCTTATTTTAACAAATGGTGAATTTGGCGAACGTTTACGGAAGCAAGCTACTCGCTGGTCATTATCGTTTGATGTAGTGGAGAAAGACTGGGGGACAGCGTTTGATGGAGATGAGGTGGCGTCACTGCTTGAAACGGGGGCTTATCAGTGGATGCTAGCAGTGCATGGTGAGACTTCCACAGGGACTTGTAATGATTTAGAGCATTTGAGTGAACTAGCTAAGCAATACCATGTAAAGCTATGTATAGATAGTATCAGTACGTTTGGTGCCATGCCATTTTCTTTACAAGACTGTTATTTGGCTACAGCAGTGAGTGGCAAAGCCATCGGTGCGTTAAGCGGGCTAGCATTTGTGTTTTCACAATCCCTTGTACCACCAGCTGCTACATTACCTGCTTATCTTGATTTAGCAAATTATCAGCAAGGTGCCATACCATTTACACTACCTGCAATGTTATTGGGTAATGTTGAGGTGGCATTACAAGCCTATCCAGCACGCTATGAGCAGCTACAGCAACGCTTTCAGGCACTGCTGCAGCTTCCCATCATGCAATATCAATACCGAACAGTCCACTATCCAATGCTTGTAACTGTTCGATTGCCAAGTACTTATTCTAACCTACCCATTGATCTAGCATTAAATGGGCTATTGGTTCATGGTGAAAGTCATTATTTACAACAAAGGGGATTCATTCAATTTTCCGTAATACAACCAGATTTCGACGAAGCCTTAGCTCGTCTTCGTGAAATATTGTACTACTATGAACAAGTGATAGCGGCAGAGCAAAGTACCAGCTAAAAATATATTGCCTTTACAGGAAAAAGTCCTTTAAGTTAATAGGCGTGCCTGTAGTGTTTAGACCTATTAACAATTTTAAGCGTGCCTTTTGGCCATTAATACCTGTGGCGAAAATTGCACCTAAGTCTTCCAGCATTTTCCCTCCACCAATGTAGCCATAAACACCCTCTGCAATCCCATTGAAGCAGCGGGATACGAGCACTACTGGAATGTCTCGCTGTAAGAGGCTTTCAATTCCTTTTACTACAGATGGAGGGACATTCCCTTGACCTAGTCCTTCCAGTACGACGCCATCATATTTGCATGCAAGCACGATATCTAGTAAATCTTCCTCCATTCCAGCATACACTTTTAACATCGCCACGCGCTTGGATAAATTGTTAACATCTACATATTGTCGACGAATGGGTGCATGATGGAATAGGATACGTGATTTTGTAATTAATCCAATCGGCCCATACTGTGGAGATTGGAAAGTATTCACTGAGCTCGTGCTTGTTTTAGTTGTGTTAACAGCAAGATGAACCTCATCATTCATGACAACAAGTACCCCTTTATTACGTGCTTCTTCATCGACGGCTACTCGGACTGCTTCCACTAAATTATAAATGCCATCTGCCCCTAGTTCGTTAGAAGAGCGCATGGCACCTGTCAGTACAATGGGGATGTCTAAGTTCGTTGTTAGCTCTAAGAAATAGGCAGTTTCTTCTAAAGTATCCGTACCATGTGTGATGACAACACCATCGATTGGCTGTGCTGTCATTTGCTCCATAATCACGTTGCGCAATTGTAGCATTTCCTTCGGTGTGATATGTGGAGAAGGAAGGTTAAAAGCTTCTATTTCGATGATGCTTGCAAGTGAAGCTAGTTTATTACTTTCCTTCATAAGGGGATTTTCTTCATTCGGCATGACTGCTCCTTCAGCACTCATAGCCATGGAGATTGTGCCGCCAGTATGAATTAATAAAATTGTTTTTTTCATAAAAAATAAAATCTCCTTTTAAAAAGTTTTTTTGTCATTACATGGTATAATAATAGCAGTCTAATTGTTGAAAGGAGCCGGCATCATGATCATTTTATTATCTGCTGCCATTGCTCCCGGTCTAGCGCTTTTTAGTTATTTCTATTTGCGCAATCAGATGGCTACGGAGCCAAGAAGAACTTTACTACAAACGTTTTTATACGGTGCATTCTTAACGTTCCCAATCATGTTTTTACAGTATGTATTAACAGAGGAAGGGGTTTTTCGATATCTTTATCTTCAAGATGTTCTTTTTTCTAGTGTCATTGAAGAGTTTTTTAAATGGTTTGTGCTATTAATTGCAATCTATAATCATGTAGAATTTGATGACCCATACGATGGTATATTATATGGTGCCAGCATATCACTTGGTTTTGCTACGATTGAAAATGTTCTCTATTTACTGTCCTTTGGCTTGGACACGGCATTCATGCGAGCCTTATTACCAGTATCGAGCCATGCATTGTTTGGTGTCGTAATGGGCTATTATTATGGACGGGCTAAGTTTTCAAAGCTTGTTAAGACGAAAGAAATGATTGCTATGGCGCTCTGTGCACCAGTTGTACTTCACATTCTATACAATACAATATTATCATTCAAAGGTCACTGGGTTTATTTAATGATACCTTTTATGTTGTTTTTATGGTGGTTTGGCTTGCGCAAAGTAAAACTTGCTCATTACCATCTGGTACAACATCTCCATATGCAAAAGAAAATTTAAAGCGTAGAAATCGTCAAAGATTTCTACGCTTTATTTCTGTTTTAGCATGTATAAATTACTCCTTTTGTTTCAAGCTATAAAAAAAAGGAGTGATAAAAGTGCGTTTAGTAAGCATACTTTTTGCTTTGATATTAGGAATTAGTATAATTGCGATTCCTCAAAATGATGCCAATGCATTTAGCGATCAGCAAATTACTCGTGGTGCCTATGGAGATGATGTTATTGAATTACAGGCTAGGCTACAATACTTAGGTTTTTATAAGAGTAAAATTGATGGCAAATTTGGCTATAACACATACTGGGCTTTGCGTAATTTCCAAGAGAATTATGGTTTGCCAGTAGACGGAATTGCCGGCACTAAGACAAAAAAAGCATTAGCAGGCAATTCTGATTATGATGAAAAATGGGTTAAGGCACAATTGAATGCAGGAAATCAATTTACTTACTATGGTGGTAAGCCACTTGATCAACAAGTGAAAAAAGGCACTGGCGGTGGTAATAGCAGTGGAAGTAGCAATAAGAATGGTACACAGACACAGGTTCCACCAAAATATACGGAACGAGATTTACAATTAATAGCCAATGCCGTTTATGGAGAAGCTAGGGGAGAACCTTATGAGGGGCAAGTAGCAGTAGCGGCCGTTATTTTGAACCGCTTGGAAAGCCCAGATTTCCCGAATACTATTTCAGGTATTATCTTCCAACCGTTAGCGTTTACAGCAGTAGCAGATGGTCAAATTTGGCTAGAACCAAATGAACGTGCAAAAGAAGCTGTTATTGATGCTATGAACGGCTGGGACCCATCTGAAAATGCATTGTATTATTTCAATCCTAAAACAGCAACAAGTAAATGGATTTGGTCACGCCCACAAATTAAACAAATAGGAGAGCATATTTTCTGTTCATAGGAAGGAGGAACATAGATGAAAACTTGGCTCGTGGTCTTAACAATCGCTGTCATTGGATTAGGAGCATATAGTATTAATTTACATGGAGATAAAGAAGATTTACAACGTACCGTGCTCGCACAGTATACAGATAAGTTAACAGATGCTTCTGAAAAACTGTCCCATCTTCAGCGTTCAGTATCGCAATCCCTCTTGTTTCAAGACGAGCAGGCGATTCACAATGAGCTAGACTCAGTTTGGCGTTTAAGCTCAGAAGTTCGTTCTTCTATTGCAAATATTCCTATTGGACAAGAATTATCGAATCAATGGATGAATTACTTAGGGCGACTTGGCGATGAAGCTAAAAGAACAGCCAAAACAGGTGATTATGATGCTTGGCGTGAAAAGATGCCACAGGTGTCAACCAATTTACAGTCTCTTTCTGATGAATGGACAGCTGCAACCGTTGATTTTTATAAGCATGATGGAAAAATGGATATTTGGCTACAGCAAGTAGATAATAAAAATCCAAATACACAATTTGATACTGTGAAAGATACGTTAAAAGGCTACGGTGAAAAGGATTTCCCATTAACTTTATCTGAATCTGATTGGCAGAAAAAAATTGAGTTAAAGGCATTGCAGGATGCCGTTATTACCGAAAAAGAAGCACTAGAAAAAGTGAAATATTTATTCCCAGTCATTAAAGATGCTACATTCACTGTCACAAAAAGTAGTGATACAGCACCATATCCTTTCTATCATATCCAATTCCACCAAGGGATACGTCTAGGGTATGTTGATTTAACAGAAAAGGGTGGCCATTTATTATCCTATTTAGTAGAACGACCTGTTGATGAAGCTAAGCTATCACAAGAAGAAGTTCTTAAAAAGGCACAAGATTATGTTAAGAAATTAGGCATGAAGGATGTAGCCTATGTGGAATCACGTGAAAACCACCAAGCATGGCATGTGACATTTGCCCGTGTAAATCCAGGCGATAATGCGTTAATTTATGCTGACGGTGTGCAATTAAAATTAGCGAAAGATACAGGTGAGCTATTAGGTGCTAATGCGATGGAATATATTCAAGAAGAGAATATCAAACCGCAAACCGCTAAGCCTATTGATTGGAAAACGTTCTTCCAGGACGATATTCAAGTACAAGAAGTAAAAAATATTTATACAGACAATGGACAATTTGAACAACGTCTTTGCTATGAGGTCATTGCATTACGTGACGGAAATACACAAGAAACATTCCGAATCGTTATTGATGCGGAAAATCACAACGTATTAAAAGTAGAATATCTCACTTAGTAATAAGAAAATACTACCAATTTTTATAGCCAAAATAAACATCTCATGAGATAATTAAACTATAATTTTCGTACGGGGAGATGCTCATGGAAATAAAAATTGGTACACAATTACAACTTGAACCTACTTATACCGAGCGTGTGGAGAAATTCCAATGTAAAGTGGTAGAGCAGCAAGACAATATTCTTTATATCGACTATCCAGTTAATACGGCAACGAAGAAAACGGCGTTTTTAATAGATGGCTCAGAATTTAGAGCGACTTTTCGAACCGAAGATAAACATTCCTTTGCTTTTAAAACAGAGGTCATTGGTCGTAAAGCAGGTAATATACCGATGATTATGTTGCATTGTCCAAAGCCGGAGGAATTTATAAAAATTCAACGACGAGAATATGTCCGAGTGGAAACACCAGTGGATGTAGCGGTCCAATTCAAGGATCATAAATATCAACTTGTGTCAGCAGATATTAGCGCAGGAGGCTTGGCAATCATCTTGAAGGGAACAGTAGCTTTCAAAGATGATGATGAGGTAAAATTAACGATCGCATTGCCGTTTACTAATGGAGAAGTCAAATACGTTATTACAGAAGCTACCGTCGTGCGCATTTTTGAAAAAGAGGGTAAACGCATTGCGACAATCCAGCTAACGGATACAGATGACGTCGACCAACAGCATATTGTGCGTTTTTGCTTTGAGCGTCAATTAGTCAATCGTCGTAAGGAATTGAATCCATTTAATGTTTAATGTTCATGATGAATATTTTTATTTAACCCTCTCCTAGCAGAGGGCTTTTTTTAGGTTATATGGTACAATAAAAAGCGATAGAAAGTAGGGAAGAATATGAAAAAAAACATTCAAATTGCGATAGACGGACCGGCTGGTGCTGGTAAAAGTACAATCGCGAAAATTGTTGCAGAAGCACTTGGATTTACTTATATTGACACAGGTGCAATGTATCGAGCAGTTACGTATAAAGCGATGCAACAAAACATACATTTAAATGATGAAGCAAAATTAGCAGAGATGCTAGCGGCTAGCACAATCGAATTGAAACCATCCCAACAAGGACAGCTAGTCTTTTTAGATGGTCACGATGTGACAGCGGAAATACGCTCAAATGAAGTCACTTCATCCGTTTCTCAAGTTGCTGCCCATGCGAAAGTTCGTGAGCTATTGGTTGCGCAACAGCAAAAGCTGGCAGCTAATGGTGGAGTGGTCATGGATGGTCGTGATATTGCGACACATGTATTAAAACATGCAGAGCTCAAGATTTTTATGTCTGCAACAGTAGAAGAACGTGCTAGACGTCGATTGATTGATAATCAAAAAAGAGGAATTGACTCCTCTCTTGAAAAACTTCAAGAAGAAATTGCGCTCCGTGATAAAAAAGATAGTGAGCGTGAAGCATCGCCACTGATTCAAGCGGAAGATGCCCTATTTTTAGATACGACAGCATTATCCATTGATGATGCAGCACAAGCTATTTTAAAATTAGCAGAAGAAAAAATGCTATAAATCCTAAAATTTCAGACATTTTTAGAATTTAAAGGATTTATTTTTGTCTTTGTCTTCAATATCGAATAAAATAGTAAGGGAAGATGCGAAGGAGGGTTACATATGTCTGAAGAAATGAACTATGCAGAACAAACGTTTAACGAAGGTGATATCGTCAAAGGTATTGCAGCGCAAGTTGATGAAAAGGCAGTATCTGTGTCAATTCCAGGTGCACCGTTTGATGGAATTGTACCGATTAGTGAATTATCAAGCTTACACATTGAGAAAGCTTCTGATGTCATCTCTGTAGGGGATGAATTAGAGTTGATGATTACAAAGGTTGAAGAAGAGAACTTTGTCTTATCAAAACGTAAAGTTGATGCTTTAAAAGCATGGGATACACTTGAGCAGCAATTTGCCGCAGAGGAAATTTTCGAAGCGGAAGTAAAGGATATTGTTAAAGGTGGTCTTGTCGTAGATTTAGGTGTACGTGGCTTTGTACCAGCATCCCTTGTAGAAGACTACTTTGTTGATGATTTTGAAGGCTATAAAGGCAAAACATTAAGCTTCAAAATTGTTGAGCTGGATAAGGACAAAAATCGCCTTATCTTATCACACCGTGCAGTAGTAGAAGCGGAAAAAGCTTCTCAAAAGAAAAATGTCATCAATCAAATTAAAGCTGGCGAGGTATTAGATGGTAAAGTACAGCGTTTAGCATCATTTGGCGCATTTATCGACCTTGGCGGTATTGATGGCCTTGTACACATTTCACAAGTGTCACATGAGCATGTGAATGATGTGAGCGAGGTTTTAGCTGAAGGACAAGACGTTAAAGTAAAAGTTCTGTCAGTGGACCCAGAAAATGAACGTATTTCATTATCCATCAAAGAAACGATGCCAGGACCTTGGTCAAGTATCGAAGAGCGTGCAGCGAAAGGCACTATTTTAGATGGTCGAGTGAAGCGTCTTACTTCATTTGGTGCATTTGTGGAAGTATTCCCAGGTGTGGAAGGCTTAGTGCATATTTCACAAATCGCACATAAGCATATTAACACGCCACATGAAGCGTTAAAAGAGGGACAAGAAGTACAAGTAAAAGTGCTTGATGTCAATGCTGAAGAAGGCCGCTTAGCGCTAAGCATTAAAGAATTACTAGAAAATCCCGAAGCAGAAGAAGTGATCGACTATGAATTACCTGAAGAAAACACAGGTTTCTCATTTGGCGATGTGATTGGCGATCAACTAAAAAACTTTAAATAATAATGTATGGAGCGAGGATGCATAAAGGTATCCTCGCTTTTTTATGTTGACGATGCAGATAGAATCTTCAGGTTGCGGGATAGTATTTTGAAAGCGGTGGAAAGAATTCTTAGATTGAGGGATAGAATTGAAAAAGCGTTGGATAGAACTTTCAGATCGAGGGATAGAATTGAAAAAGCAGTGGATAGAACCCTCAAATCGAAGGCTAACTCATAAAGAGGCGGATAAAAACTTCAAATTGAAGGATAGAACAGAAAAAGTGTTGGATAGAATCTTTAAATGGAAGGATAGAACAGAAAAAGCGGTGGATAGAACCCTCGAATCAAAGGCTAGCACATAAAGAGGTGGATAAAAACTTCAGATAGAAGGATAGAACTTATAAAGAGGTGGATAGAATCTTTAAATGGAAGGATAGAACTGAAAAAGCGATGGATAGAACCCTCGAATCGAAGGCTAGTACATAAAGCGATGGATAGAATCCTCGAATCGAAGGCTAATGCTTAAAGCGTAGGATAGAATCTTCAAATCGCAAGATAAAACTCAAAAATCAGAGGATAGAATCAAATAAAATTCATCAAACGTCTCGTTATTGCCATACATAGCGTTCTACATTATGGATATGATATGATATAATGGCATTTTTCGTGTATAATAGCGAAAGACAAGAAGTTGGAAGGATGAAGTACAGATGACGAAACCAGTAGTAGCCATCGTAGGTCGTCCGAACGTAGGTAAGTCGACGATTTTTAATCGTATCGTTGGAGAGCGTGTTTCGATTGTGGAGGATATCCCAGGCGTAACGCGTGATCGTATTTATAGTTCGGCAGAGTGGTTAACACACGATTTTAATATTATTGATACAGGTGGGATTGAAATTGGAGACGAGCCGTTTTTAGAGCAAATTCGTCAACAAGCTGAAATCGCCATTGATGAAGCGGACGTTATTATTTTTATGACTAATGGTCGTGAAGGGGTAACGGCAGCAGATGAGCAAGTTGCTAAAATTTTATACAAAACAAAAAAACCAGTCGTATTAGCAGTCAATAAAATTGATAATCCTGATATGCGTGAAATGATTTATGATTTTTATGCACTTGGCTTCGGAGAGCCTTGGCCGATTTCTGGTTCGCATGGCTTAGGTTTAGGGGATTTATTAGACGAATGTGCAAAGCATTTCCCGAAAGAAGATGAAGAACAATATGGAGATGATGTGATTAAATTCTCTTTAATTGGTCGTCCGAATGTTGGGAAATCTTCATTAGTAAATGCTTTCTTAGGGCAAGAACGCGTTATCGTTAGTAATATTGCGGGGACAACACGTGATGCTATTGATACGCCATATGAGTATGACGATCAGGAATATGTCATTATTGATACAGCCGGCATGCGTAAAAAAGGGAAAATCTATGAAACCACTGAGAAATACTCGGTTTTACGTGCGCTACGTGCCATTGAACGCTCAGACGTTGTTTTAGTGGTAATGAATGCAGAAGAGGGTATTCAGGAGCAGGATAAAAAAATTGCAGGCTATGCACATGAAGCTGGAAAAGCTGTTGTGATCGTAGTGAATAAATGGGATGCCATTGAAAAAGACGAAAAAACGATGAATGTCTTTACACAGCAAATTCGTGAGCATTTCCTATTTTTAGATTATGCCCCGATTATTTTTGTATCGGCTAATACAAAGCAGCGTGTGCATCAAATTTTACCGATTATTCAACGTGTAAGTGAAAATCATGCGATGCGTATTCAATCTTCTATCTTAAATGAAGTGATTGAGGATTCCGTGGCACGTAATCCCGCGCCGACGGATAAAGGTCGTCGTTTACGTATTTACTATGCTACTCAGGTTGCGATTAAGCCACCGACATTTGTTGTGTTCGTGAATGAGCCTGAGCTGATGCATTTCTCATACGAACGTTTCTTAGAAAATCGAATTCGTGAAACATTTGACTTTGAAGGAACGCCAATTCGTTTAATTACACGTGCTCGTGCTTAAGGTACTAGCTATACACATACAATACGCCAACCCGACATATTTGTTGGGTGGCGTCTTTTTACAAGAACAGAAATTATTATAGACAACCCAACAAAGGGAGGATTTTTTATGGAAAAAGTTTGTGTGTTAGGGGCAGGCTCATGGGGTACTGCACTGGCGATGGTACTAGCGGAAAATGGACATGATACGCTTGTATGGACACATAGAGCTAATCAGGCAGAAGAAATCAACCATCTGCATACGAATAAAAAATATTTACCAGAGACCGTTCTGCCTGCAAATTTACATGCGACGAGTGATATAGCAATGGCAGCTACGCATGCAGAGACTATTGTTGTGGCTGTTCCTACGAAAGCTATTCGAGAAGTTTGTGAGAAATTAACGGCTAAACTAGCTAGAAAAGTGTTATTTGTCCATGTTTCTAAAGGGATTGAGCCAGATTCATTAAAACGAATTTCTGAAATTTTAGCGGAAAGTTTGCCAGCTGAAAATGTGGAAGAAATTGTCGTTCTTTCCGGACCAAGTCATGCCGAGGAAGTTGTGCTGCACCACCCGACAACGGTTACTGCTGCTTGTGCTAACATAGACGCTGCTGAAAAAGTTCAGGATTTATTTATGAATCAATTTTTCCGTGTTTACACAAACGATGATGTGATCGGTGTAGAAATTGGTGGGGCACTGAAAAATGTCATTGCATTAGCTGCAGGTATTACAGATGGCTTGAATTATGGTGATAACGCGAAAGCAGCACTTATTACACGAGGACTTGCGGAGATTACACGTTTAGGTGTAAAAATGGGCGGTAATCCATTTACCTTCTCAGGGCTTACAGGCATGGGAGATTTAATTGTAACCTGTACAAGCGTTCACTCCCGAAACTGGCGAGCTGGGAATATGCTAGGGCAAGGGATGAAGCTACAAGAAGTGTTAGATCAAATGGGCATGGTTGTAGAAGGTGTACGTACCACAAAGGCAGCCTATCAATTAGCAGAAAAGTATGGTGTGGCTATGCCGATTTCCACAGAGCTTTATAGTGTTCTATTTAATGATGTTGAACCGAAAGTGGCGGTTGACGCATTAATGATGCGTATGAAAAAACGAGAAATAGATGATATGAAGCATTAATATTAATTTTTTGATTAAATCTGTCATAAAACGGACATAAATAAGGTGTCTCAACGAATCTGTTGAGACGCCTTATTGTGTGCTATTAGTTGAATAGTGCAAGCACTGTAAAAGAGTTGTCCATTTCTTGATAGTTATGGGACAACTATTTCTTTTTAGCGAAGGCACATAGTATAATATACTTTGATTGTTTCTTGACATTGAACGAAAGGTGGTTATTTGAAATGGGCCCGTTAGCTCATATGCCTGCACTGGATGTAATGTGGGTGTCGTTTTATTGTATAGGCTTTATGATAATATCAGTCGGCTTAATTTATTTAGCTCGGAATAAGATTTCAAATGTATTTTTACGAACAATCGTAAATTTATGTGCATACATACTGTTTGGACTTGGCACATTTTTAATGGTACTAATAGTTGCCACATGGCCAGCATAAAAAATTAATGAGGTGTTCAGTAACATGAAAAAACTAAGTGCTTTTCTGTTGGTATTTGCAACTGCCATACTGTTAGTAGGGTGTGCGTACCCAGAAGACGAAAAAAGGGCAAAGGTCACGCCTGATGTCGACCAGTTAGCTGCAGTTCAACGTGCCGTGAATGAATACCGCGAAGCAACTGGTGGGCTAGTACCAATTAAAAATAGTGAACTTGATACAGACATTTATATCAAATACTTAATCGACTTTGAAAAGCTTATGCCGAAGTATTTGACGACAATTCCTGGTAATGCCTATGAAAAAGGCGGTATATATCAATATATTATTTGGGATCCTGAAGATCAAGCGACGGTCAAATTAGTAGATTTAAATGCGGCTGAGCGTATACGTGAAATAGGTATTCGTAAACTATCTACACAGTATTTGCCAATCAAAGGTTCAATGTCCGATAATGTTTATCAAATTAATTATAAAGATTTGGGCTATAAAACAGATGTGACAGTGAAAAGTCCTTATTCTGGCGTCGAATTACCGCTCTTTATGACAGGTGACGGTGAATTGCATGTGGATTATTCTGTGGATTTAGGACAACTTTTAAAAGAAGACAAGCCTGATGTCAAACCTGGTGATGATATTCGTCAGTTACTTGTCGACAAATATCCTGTAGTGCCTGCTTATTCTGTTCCCTATACAGTGGATGATAATGGTGAGCCAATTTATGATATGGAAACGTATAGTGTAGATGTCCAAAAGGCGAAAGAACGACAAAAACAAGAGGCAGAAGCCGCTGAGAAAAAAGAAGAATAAGAAACAAAGCTCCTTACATTTGTGAGGGGCTTTTTCATATTTGTCTACAAGCTTGCATATAGTGAAAAAGCGTAGATAAAGGAGGCAGAAACCTTGAGTGAAGCAGTATTTAGAGAAATTGCAGAGCGCACAAATGGCGATGTTTATATTGGTGTTGTCGGTCCAGTACGTGTAGGTAAATCAACATTTGTAAAAAAGGTAATGGAATCAGTCGTGTTACCAAATATTGTGGATGAAACAGAAAGAATGCGAGCACAAGATGAGTTGCCACAAAGTTCTCCGGGGCCTGTCATTATGACTGCTGAGCCGAAGTTTGTGCCTGCTCAAGCAACCCGTATTGTGGTCGGCGAAGATGAGATGCCATTCCAAATTCGTTTAGCAGATTGTGTTGGTTATATTATTGATGGGACAAAGGGCTATGAAGATGAAAACGGTCCTAAATATGTTCATACGCCTTGGCATACAGAGCCAATTCCATTTCAGGAAGCCGCTAAAATTGGCACAGATAAGGTGATTCGTGACCATGCGAATATCGGTATTGTTGTTACGACTGATGGTACCGTTAACGGAATCAGTCGCCGTGCCGCAGAGAAGGCAGAAGAGGAAATTGTTGAACAGTTAAAAGAAATCGGCAAGCCTTTTGTCATCCTTCTGAATTGCCAAATGCCAGCGAGAGAGGAAACGGTTCAGCTTCGCAATGAATTGTTTGAACGTTACAATGTGCCTGTTATTGCCATGGCGATTGACCAAATGAGGGAAACGGATATTCAATATATTTTACAAGAGGCGTTATTTGAGTTTCCTATCCGTACAATTGAGGTGGAAAAACCAGATTGGCTGGACGTTTTAGATGCTACACACCCATTAAATGTTGCCTTGATTGATTCCATGGAGGAAGTACTCTCTTCTGTAATGAAAATTCGGGATGTGCAACAGGCGTCAGATGCCTTTAAAGCCATTGATTTTATCGATCAAAGTGAAGTCGTTCATGTAGATGCTGGTGTGGGAACGGCGGTAATTCGTGTATCCCTACAGGGCGAATTGTACAAATCGGTTTGTAATGAATGGCTAGAAGAGCCGATTGAAACGAAAAAGGATTGGCTGCTCTTTATTAAAGAGGCGGCAGAGGCAAAAGAAGCCCAAAAACGCTTCAAAAGTGCGATTCATGATGCTGATACGTCAGGTTATGGTGTGACATTGCCGATGATGCAAGAATTTGAGCCAACAGCACCAGAGCTCATTAAGCAAAATAATTTCTTTGGTGTACGAATGAAAGCAAAGGCGCCATCTTACCATATTATCCGTGTAGATATGGAATCTGAGTTTGCACCGTTAATCGGTTCGGAATTCCATAGTCAGCAACTGCTAAAAGATTTAAATCATGCTTATTTACATGATCGTGATGCATTATGGAATACACAGCTTTTTGGAACGCCACTACACGAAGTATTAAAAGAAGGAATACGCTATAAAATGGATGCAGTTCCATCTACTGCTAAAAAACGTATGCGTCAAACGATTGAACGTATGGTCAACGAAGGTGATCGAGGTTTAGTGACATTTATTTTATAGTGATAAAAATCAAAAAAAAGTACGAAAAATAGGTGAAGGGCTTTTCGTTTTTATGCGAAAAGTCCTTTTATTTTTGTTTTTTGGGTGAAAAACTGATTTTTTGGTTATAATCATGTATGAATACAGTTGCGTAGCGGTTTTCTATGTGTTACTCTTTTTACAGAATTGGTTCATGACCCTTTGAGAGGAGGTGAATGGTGTGAATAAAACAGAATTAGTAAACTCTGTTGCTGAAGCTGCAGGTCTTTCTAAAAAAGACGCTTCTAAAGCAGTTGAAGCTGTATTTGATACAATTCAAGATGCTCTTGCAAAGGGTGACAAAGTACAATTAATTGGTTTTGGTAACTTTGAAGTACGTGAACGTGCGGCTCGTAAAGGTCGTAACCCACAAACTGGTAAAGAAATCGAAATCGCTGCTAGCAAGGTGCCTGCTTTCAAACCAGGTAAAGCGCTTAAAGACGCGGTAAAATAATACACGTCTAGTAGTTACATAGAGCAGTCTTCATGTTAACGAACATGAAGGCTGCTCTTTTTAACGTTAAAATTCATTTTACATAACATTAATACGGGAATTTGCTGAGCTAGAAATGAATTTCTAATGAATCAGGTAAGTCATTTTGCGCTTCCCTTTTGGATGTGCTACGATGCATAGGGAAATGTGTAATGTTTTGATACGCAGGAGGGTTTTTCGGATGTCGAATATAGATTTATTGAAAATAGAAGAAGCAGTAAAAATGATATTAGAAGCAGTAGGTGAAGATGTAAACCGCGAAGGTTTATTGGATACACCAAAACGTGTAGCAAAAATGTATGCTGAGATGTTTAGCGGCTTGCATGAGGATGCAAAAGATTATTTTAAAACGGTGTTTCATGAGGATCATGAAGAATTAGTGCTTGTCAAAGATATTCCTTTTTATTCGATGTGTGAGCATCATCTAGTACCTTTCTATGGCAAAGCACATGTCGCATACATACCAAATGACGGCGTTGTAGCTGGCCTTAGTAAACTTGGACGAGCAGTGGAAACGATTGCCCGCAGACCGCAATTGCAAGAGCGTATTACCTCTTCAGTAGCGGAAACAATTATGGAGATGCTTGCACCAAAAGGCGTTTATGTGGTCATTGAGGCTGAGCATATGTGCATGACAATGCGAGGACTAAAAAAACCGGGTTCCAAAACGGTAACATCTGTTGCTCGTGGTATTTACGAAGAAGATGAAGTGAAACGAAGAGAAGTACTGTCATTTATTCAAATGTCTTAAATTGCATGTCTAATTATGTTATGATGTACTAAGAATTTGTCGGATTTAAGGAGTGTACAAAGATGTCACAAGATTATATTGTTATTCAAGCAGAAGAAGATGGTGTCCATGTCATTGGTTTAACTCGTGGAACAGATACAAAATTCCATCATTCAGAAAAGCTAGATGCCGGCGAAGTAATGATTGCTCAATTTACAGAACACACATCTGCCATGAAAATACGTGGTAAAGCACAAATTCATACAGCACATGGTGTGATCAATAGCGAAGCAAAAAAATAATAAAGAGTTCTTTCGATAGGTTTTGCCCTGTTTTAAGTATGACAGGCACATAGAAAAACAATCATTGTGAAAAACTGAGTATGAGGTTTCTGGGCAGTTAGTATTCCCGCATCAAATAATGGGAATGCTTTACTGCCTGTCCTATGAAGAAAGCAAATTTTTTTTATTCCACATCGTTGCATATGCTATAATGACTCAGTAAGCAAGCGTTAAGTCTTAGATAGGACTAGCGTATCTGAAAGTGAAATGGAGTAAGGTCTATGAATGCAACATACATTCAAAATTCAATTGCACAGTTAAAAACAGAGATTTTCATGGATGTTCGTCATAGAACTTTGCAAAAATACACAGGAGTTCCTGTGATAGATGAAAATCAATTGTTTTATTTGCTAATCCCTTTTTTGAATGGTGAAGAGTGGCAACAAGAGCAACAAGAGGCTGCAATTACTGTTGGCATTGTATATGCAGCATTAGCGGCTCACGATCATATAAAAGAAATAGATGCAACATCAAAAGAACAGCAGCTTACCGTTTTAGCTGGAGATTTTTATAGTGGTCGTTATTATGAAATATTAGCGATGTCAGGAAATGTCGCATTGATCCGAAATTTGTCACAAGGTATAGTGGCTCGTTGTGAACACCAGATTAAAGTGTATGAAGCAGAGCAACGAACAATCGAGCAATGGTATGCGTCGTTGTGTAATATTGAAGCGGGATTAATTGCTCAATTTTTCGGTCTTTATTCTTTCAGTGACTATATACCGCTTATAGAAAAAAGCTTATTAATCTTGCGTTTAGAAAGAGAATGGGCGGCTTATCAGCGTGGGCAAATGTCTTTAATGGGTAAGGCACTTGAAGCAAGTGTCAGACAAAATGGCGCAACCTTTAATAGCGTCATCCAGGAAAAAATTGTGCATTTAAAAACAGAGCTATCACAGATCATCAATCATTCAACTTTTTTACAAAGTGATATCAAACAAGCTTTACATGCACACGTAGAGGCATCCATTGCTTCTACTAACGGATAAGAGAGGTTTTTCAAAATGGCTAAAACGAAAGAAGAACACGTTCACGAAGTATTTGAGAGTATTTCGGACAACTACGACAAAATGAATGGTGTAATTAGTTTCCAGATGCATGTTGGCTGGCGTAACGATACGATGAAGCATATGGCTGTAAAACCTGGAACAAAAGCGCTGGATGTATGCTGTGGCACGGCAGACTGGACAATCGCTTTGGCAGAAGCAGTAGGTGAAAGTGGAGAAGTTAAAGGTCTCGACTTTAGTCAAAACATGCTGAAAGTTGGCGAACAAAAGGTGCAGTCATACCCGCAAATAGAACTAATTCATGGAAACGCGATGGAGTTACCTTTTCCAGATGATACGTTTGATTATGTGACGATTGGCTTTGGTCTTCGCAATGTACCTGATTATTTACAAGTCTTGAAGGAAATGCATCGTGTCGTAAAACCAGGTGGTATGGTGGTATGTTTAGAAACATCTCAATCTGAAATTCCTGGTTATCGTCAACTGTTCCGTTTTTATTTTAAATATATAATGCCGATATTTGGTAAAATATTTGCGAAAAGCTATAAGGAATATTCTTGGCTTCAGGAATCTGCGAATGATTTCCCAGGTATGAAGAAGTTAGCGGCATTGTTTGAGCAGGCAGGATTAGAAAAAGTAACGTACAAAGCATACAGTGGCGGGGCTGCGGCAATGCATATGGGCTTTAAAAAGGTACGTTAATGGGGGAAGGTTTTCACACGTGGAAAAGATGAAGTTAAAACTACTCTATTCCGATTTGAAATCAGATATCGATATCATTGAACGAGAGTTAGAAAAAGCGGTGGACTCGTCTTCATATTTGATCAACGATGCTTCTCTCCATTTATTACAAGCTGGTGGCAAACGGATACGACCAATTTTTGTGTTACTAGGTGCAAAATTTGGCGATTATGACATTGAGAAGATGAAGGATGTAGCAGTGCCATTAGAACTCATTCATATGGCATCACTTGTGCATGATGATGTCATTGATGATTCCAATATGCGAAGAGGACGCCCGACTGTCAAATCACAATGGAATAACAGAGTAGCAATGTACACGGGCGATTTTATTTTTGCACGTGCACTAGAATATATTACAAAGCTGGAAGACCCGCTTGTTCATCAAATTTTAGCCCGTACCATGGTAGAGATTTGTAACGGTGAAGTCATTCAAATTGAAGATAAATTTAGATTAGATCAAGGCTTGAAAGATTATTTTAGAAGAATCAAACGCAAAACAGCATTACTTATTTCCTCAAGCTGTGAGCTAGGTGCTGTAGCGGCAGGTGTTGATGCTAAAACAGTGCGACATTTAAAACGCTTCGGCTACTTTGTAGGCATGAGCTTCCAAATTATCGATGATGTGTTAGATATCATGGCAACAGATAAGGAGCTAGGGAAGCCTGCAGGTAGTGATTTATTGCAGGGCAATATTACATTACCGATTCTATTGCTGAAAGATGAGCCAGAGATGCAGCCATACTTAGTCAAAGTATTTGCAGGCACATTAACAGAACCGGAACGTCAAAATATGTTGCAATATGTGCGTAAATCTCATGCAATTGAGCAAGCTAATCGTATGAGTGATAAATATTTGAAAAAGGCCTTACAGGAAATTGATGCTTTACCAAAACATCCCGTAAAGAAAAAATTGCGTGATGTAGCATTGTTCATGGGTAAGCGCAAATTCTAGCTTTTTGTTGTATAAAGGCTCATTTTTTGTTAATATTTATCGGTAGGTGTAAAACCTGTTAGACGAATTTAAGGAGTGTTTTAAACATGGCAATTGAACAAACTTTTTTAATGGTTAAGCCTGACGGCGTTGAACGTCAAGTAATTGGAGACATCGTTGACCGTTTCGAACGTCGCGGTTTTGTAATGAAAGGTGCTAAATTAATGGTAATTCCTAAAGAATTAGCAGAAAAGCACTATGCTGAGCATGCTGAGCGTCCATTCTTTGGTGAATTAGTTGATTTCATCACTTCTGGTCCTGTATTCGCTATGGTATGGGAAGGCGAGAACGTAATCAAGCTTGCTCGTACAATGATGGGTGCAACTAAACCTGAAGAATCTAACCCAGGTACAATCCGTGGTGACTACGCAACAACTGTTTCTCACAACATCATCCACGGTTCAGACTCTCTTGCTTCTGCAGAGCGTGAAATTGGCTTATTCTTCGGTGAAGATTTAGTTTAATTTCGAATCTAAGAAGCGTAGCGAAAATAACTACGAATAGAACTCAATAAAAAAATCATCTATTTTTCCGATGTAACTTTTACCTTCTAACAAAAAATGTTAGGGGGTTTTTTATTTGTCAAAATCATTCAATAAAGTTAACACAAACATTGATTTAAGCTTATTGACTATCAAAACTGAAAAAGAACCAAAGAAAGAAATGGTGACAAAAATCAATAACTCAATAGTTAAAATGGATACGTTTGATGAATTGGACAACAGAAATATAACCATTAAACACGCCATACAAATTTTAAATCAACAATGGCGACTAAACGGATTAAGACCAAGGACAATTGATAGTTACAACTATAATTTTAAGCGATTTGTTGAAGTTACTAAAGTTGAATATCTCCATGAAATAAACAATGAAAAAATTTATCAATATTTATCAAGTTTCAAAAATGCAAAGGACACATCTCTACATGGTCGTTTAAAGCAAATTAAAGCCGTTTTAAGCAAGTGTCACGATAATGGTTGGTATAACTCAAAGTTTTGGACAAACATCAAAATAAAAGTAAATACAAGCGTTAAGGAAGCTACTACGGAAAGTGAACTGGCACTCTTGTTATCACTTTTGGATAAATCAACGTATTCGGGATTACGTGATAGCATAGCGATTTTACTTTTATACAAAACAGGTATTCGAATTAAAACATTGGGAGCTTTAAGAGAACAGAATATTGATTTTGAAAATATGCTTTTGAAGTTACAGGGAGAGATAATGAAATCGCATAGACCATTGATTCTTCCTTTAGATGATGAAATGTGTACTTTATTAAGAGAGCTAATTTCAATAAATGATGATATTAGGAAAGAACATAGAGAAAAGAATGATTATATTTTTCTTTCAAACATAGGTGTACCAATTTCGAATACAGTTTCACCGTCCAATTTAATTGCAAAAAATTTATGGGTATACAGTAAAAAGTGGAATTTAAAGAACATTAATCCTCATTCTATTAGAAGGTTGTATGCTCATAATTTGGTGAAACGTGGGGCGGATATAAACTTAGTATCTCATGCTTTAGCGCATTCTGACTTATCGACAACTACGAGATATTTGGGGTTAGATGTTGATACAGTAGCAAAGAATTTACGTGATTTTTTATAACATATACTTCTTCTCAGAGTTAGTTTAAAGCGATAGCGAAAAGCTTATATTTGCCCCGCTTCTAGAACTACTTGTATATGTGTCTAAACGAGATGAAAAATAGGGCTACTATTGATAGCCCTATTCCTTAGTTTGTTTATTTTTCCAATTATTTTGGATTTGCAATAGCTCGTTAATTTGTTTTAACACAAACTCTTGATAATCAGGATTTAACTCTTTGAAAATTGTCATAGCCATTTCAAATTTAGTATCAGCAGGGCTTTTAAACATCTCACCTTCACCAGTATTTAGCCAATTTTCATTCACATTGAAAGTGATACAAATCAATCTGATGATGCGGTCATTTACCTTTCGATGCTCTAATTCAATGCCTGCTATATGACTATTGGATATTGAAATAGCTTTAGCAAATTTGGCTTGCGATAAATTCAGTTCAGTTCGTACTTGTTTAACACGTTGATTGATAGTAGTAGACAATAGATATCACCTCGTTAGTATTCAAAATATCATATATCCACTCACATTGAAAGTAAATATAAATAAAATGCAGTTGAATTACTCTCTATGTAATTATATAATACTCTCATAAGGTGTGAATAAGGAGGGGTTTCATGGGAAACGAAGACCAATACAAGCAACTAGAGTCCAGCTTTAAAAGGTTAGATGAAGAAGGAAAGCGTTATATACTTGGTATTTTACAGGCACTAGAGTTTGCCCAATCGAATCAAGTTGTGGGTGTAACCAAGCCTAAGAAAAAAGATGGCGAGAAAGAAGATTGATGGTACATATACAGCTATATGAGTGTTTATCTTAATTGAAGCGGGTCATAGGGTTTTCAATAATGCAAATTATAGGAGGGGAATAATGTTAAAAAAAGTAGGAGTTCTATTATTACTAGGTGCGACATTAACAGGGTGTTCTGATAAATTGGATGAAACCACAGAAGAAGTAAATAAAAAAGATGAAGTTGCGTTATCTACAACCAAGATGATTGCGGAAAGCGATAGTACAGCTAATATTGAGGAATATCTCAGCGATATGCAAAGATTTAAAGAAAACATATATATAGAATTAAAAGCTATGGAAGCGTTGAGTCAGAAAATGGCTGATAATCCTCTAATAATAGAAGATAAAGAATTTGTATCGAGGATAACTGGTGTAGCTAAAGAAGTTAGAGATAATTACAAATTTATTAAAGAGATGGGTGTACCCGATGAATTATTAAACTATCATTCACGAATGATAGAGGTATTTAAGGAGTTAGAATTAGGTGCAAATTTATATGAAAAAGGTTCATTAGAAAAAAATGTTGAAACGGTACTTGAATCATCAAGGCATTTTGTAGTGGCTGTGAATTTACTTGATTCAGCTACAACAGAATTGAACACAATTTATAAAGCTAGTGATGATGAGATTTATGAATTTATGGTGCAGTCATACAGTGCATTAACTAATAATGGGGAAAATTATAATCCTGAAATACATGATGCACAGGTATCTAAATTAGCAAGTGAGAAATATGGAATAAGTGAAGAAGAGGCAGACAGAATATATATTCAGAAAGAAATGTCACGTTAAAATATTTGTCAAAGGATGAAGTAGAGTGAACAAATTAATCTTAGTAATAATGTCGCTGATTTTTATTCTTAGTGCTTGTAGTGGTAGAGATTTATCCAATGTAAAAACATCTCTTTATGGTCATTGGATAGATGAAGAATCTGCAACACAGTACTATATTAGTGAAGACAGCATTATACAAGTTAATGAAGAGGGTCAAAAAGATAAAACCTATAAAGTATTAGATTATGATGAAGTAATGAACATGATAAAAATACGAGAAAAAGACGAAGAAGGTAATAGCTTTGTTACGGAAATTGTATTCGATGATGATAAAAGAGAATCAGCACAGATATTACTAGATTTGTCTACACTAGAATTTGCTAACGAGGATATTGACTCCGACATGTTGGACACAGTTGAGATGTTGCAACAAAAAATCATTCAAGCTAATGCAAAGTCATTTGAATATCAGTGGGAGTATGTTGATGATAAACAAGAACCATAAAGATGAAGAGAGCAGGGAGAGAAATCCCTGTTTTTTATTTGTTTTATTATCATGAACAGTGAAAAAGAGTCTATCAGCCACGCAAATGTATGGAAAATACGTCACGTGCAATTTGGAATAAAATAATGATAATAGAGATGATTTCTACGTGTGAGTAGTACGGGGGTATTAAAGACCAAATAGGTTGATGTTTATAGTCATAGACATGGTAGCACATCCGCTCCTACACGTAGTTAGCAATTTAAAAGCGTCAAAATACAATTTCGTGTATTTGACGCTTCTTTTAGTTTATAAGCTGTGTGCTAGCTGTCTATCTAATGGATAAAATTGAGTTTTTATCATAAAATATATTTTTGCATTTCTATAGTATCGAAATATGTATTATTTCCATACATAAATTAAGGACATTTTACCTAAAAGATGTACATGAAACATACAAAAAAACAAATAAAAGTTTTGATTTTGGTATGAAATGTATACTGTAAACGGGCAGTATAGACATAATAGAAATAAATATAATAAATAGATAAAGAGAATATTGGTCGCTTCGCTCTATACTATCTAATTGCTTACGCAATCTATTTCGTTGCTTCGCAACGTAGGGCTTCGCACTATTACACCAGAATTAAATGATAATTATCATTACTACATTTTTTTGCAAAAATCAATAAGATAGTAGCATGGAATTTGAAAAAACTTGACTTTTATGATATAATATGATATATGAATTGGTTTGTTGATTGTGTTGACAGCCATTCTATAGTTAAAAACGGTAATAATTTTCCTATCAAAAGTCAGAAGAAGGGAGGTTGAACAATTGACTGTGAAAGATTTTTTCTTTTGTTATAACAGAACGGTTATGATGTATTTGAAAAGAAAAGGATTTAAATTTTTATTATGTGCGTATCATGAAACATCGTTACAAAAATATTGGATGTTTTTGAGGACACCAGAATTAAGTAAAGCTTTAGATAGCTATAAACAAATTAATTATGAAATTGGTTAAGCAAAAGAAAGGAAATAGGCAAGATGAAAATGAATGAACAATCTAATATCGTACTACCAAATGTAGCATTTGCTTGGGGGACAAAGTATCATTTGACTACGGATGAATTTTTACTTTATGTCCATCTACAATTTATGAAACAGATAGGGCAATGGAATCAAACAATAACTTCTATTGATATGTTAATCCAAAACTTGGGATTACAGACCAAGAATAAACAACGTGATAAAGCAGAAGTTATTACAAACCTTAGAAGTTTAGAAAAAAAGGAGTATATAAAAATAGACTGTGATGGGGATATTAAAAAAGCCTTTTTCACAGTAATGCAAGTACAGGAGTTATTGTCTCCTGAATTTATTGTTGAAATATATGAGGAAGGAAAAAAACGTATATTTAAAGGATTTACAAAATTATCTGGTAAACTTTATAATCTTGCAAACAATGATGGTAGAGCTTTAATGGTAATAGCTTTTATAGAGTGGAGGAAGAGAATCAAATACGATGTACCTAAATCCGAATGGGTTAAAGTATTAGGTATTGCTAAATCAACTTTAGAAACCGCATTTAAAGACTATGAAAAAAGATTTTTACGTATTGTAAAAGGTGAGTATTACCAAAATGAGCAAGGTGAAATCAGACAAGAAACAAATTCTTATGCAGTGATGGATAAAGACAAATCTTCTACTAAACTTGAAGAAACAGTCGAAAAATATAAAGTTGAAAATTACCTTGATAAGATGCGAGAAACAGTCACAGACAATGATATAAGGAATGATAAAAAAATTTTTATGCAAATTTTTGATAGGAAAACATATATAGAATTTGAAGGTTATAGAGCATGGAAAGAAACGAATTGCGAATATGTTAAAAGAGAAGGTCAAAAGAAAATTGACAAAATGTTAGCAAGCAAAGTTAAAGATGGTTATGCGGGCAAAGTAGTAGTGCGATTAGAAAGTGAATATCAAGAGTATATTGAACTTCGAAAGAGACAACATGATATGGTAGAACTCATGTCTCAAAAACATTTGGAAGAATTGGAATCAATGGATGGGGATACAAATGTTACGGATAAAACATTAGAGATTGTAACTTCATATATAAAAAAAGATAAGAGTGATGTAGATTTAACAGCCTTCTTAGATGATTATTGAAAACATGGATTAGGTAAGTTATCAAAATCTAAATATAAGGGTTTTGGAATTTTTGATTAGCCTTATATAAAACACAAGAACATATATAATGCGAATCAAGCATTTCAAACATGAAATTTATTCAGCCCTTACATTGAAGTAAGGGGTTTTTTTATTGATAAAAAATTTCCTTTACTAAGAATGTATGCTTTTTATATATAGAAAACTTTACCTAAAGAAGCGGTATACCTATTTGCTAGTCGTAAGGGTAGTGGTCATATTACAACAACACAAGCTTGCCGTATTATTTCTAAAGCTGGTGATATGATAGGAAGCAATTCAATAGGTAAACATACAACGTAAGACGTTTGGCTACACATACTATCAAGCTACAAAGGATGTAGCAACATTAATGGAAATCTATAATCACTCATCACAAAAGACAACATTGCGCTATATTGGGATAACAGAGGAATCAATTGAAAATAGCATTAAAGGTGTATCTTTCTTCTGATTTATAGGGTGAATCTTATCAGATGCAAAAGTGTTACCTTCGGTATTTATCCTTTGATTCATAAAAATGAAATCAGAAGAACTTTATCAAAAGGTGAAATATAATATTGAATTTCAAGAAGTGGAAGAAGATAATGGTATTGAGGTAACAGATGTAATTCGTGGATTAAATTACTATAATTGTGTTTTTATTTTAAATAGTTGTATGTAATAGGGAATAGATTGTTAGCCAGTTGAACTAAATAAATGTTAAGGAGGAATGGATGAAATGGTATTAAAAAAATTGACCTTAGAAGATTGGAAGCAATTTGATAAAATTCAGTTTGATTTTCACCCACGAGTTACAATTATTACAGGAGCAAATGGTGCTGGCAAGAGTTCTGTTTTAAGATTAATTGCACGGCAACTAGGTTGGGGTTATGAGGAAGTTGCAAGTGTATTTCTTAAAAAGAATAAAAGTATATTCTTAGCTGGTATAAACTTTGATAAAATAACAGAATTTACACGAGAAAATAAAGAATTAAAGAAAGTTTTGTATGATATGCAATCAAATTCTGAAAAATGGATTGATACAATTAAAGCTAATAATATAGTTATGGGCGAATTGGAAGTCGAAAAAGGCATTTTTAAATTTTATGTACCAGAAGAAGTACATTCAGCTTCGTATAATATAGAAGCACGATTTCAATATTTTAATGAAGAAAAAGAATTTAAGCCTTATGATGTAGATGGCATAATAAAAGGTGTGAACATTTCATCTCATCGTCAACCATATTCGTATGTAAGAGTAGATGAAATTCCTTTACATGTTGATGATACAAATAGTTTATATCGTCAATATTTAAGCTCGATTCAAAATAGAACCTTGAATAATAGATATAATAGTAATGATGAATCGCCTGTACAATATATGAAAAAATCGCTAATTTCATTAGCAATATTTGGTGAAGGAAATGCTTTAGTTGAACCTAATGAAGAATTAAAAGAAAAATTTTATGGGTTTACAAATATATTAAAATCAATTTTACCAAAACATATAGGTCTAAATAAAATAACTATTGAAGCAGGTGAAGTTGTTTTAAAAACGGATAGTGGTGATTTCCTAATTGATGCAGTTTCGGGTGGTTTAGGAGCACTGATAGATTTAGCTTGGCAAGTATTTATGTATGATAATGCTGATGAAGAATACACAATTATTATAGATGAAATCGAAAATCATTTACATCCCTCTATGCAAAGGGAAATATTACCTAATCTTTTAAATGCATTTCCGAAAGCTCAATTTATAATTAGTACACACAGTCCGTTTGTTGTCAACTCTATTAAGGAATCGTATGTGTATGCGTTGAAATATAATGATAAAAATAGAGTGGAATCGTTAAAGTTGGATTTTTTCAATAAAAACAATGATGCTTTTGATGTACTAAAAAATGTTTTGGGAGTTCCTGTTACTATGCCTCTTTGGTTGGAAAATGAGTTGGATAGTATTTTAAGTAATTTTAGTACAAAAAAACTAGATTTAGATTCATATAATCAATTAAAGCTGTATTTAAGCAATAAGGGTTTAGAGGAATACTTGCCTGAAATGCTTAAAAAATTTGAGGTGTAGAATTAATGATTGGTTTAAAAAAACTAAATAAGCCAGCTATTTTAATTCAAAATGCTAATGAATGGACAGAATTATATTTAGCATATAAGGAAGGAGATGAAAATGTATCTAAAACGGTTGGGAGTAAGTATTCTCATAAGGAAGTTAAAAAAACTCTAATTGAGGAAACGCATGGTAAGTGTGCATATTGTGAATCAAAAATATTACATATCTCGTTTGGTGATATTGAACATATAGTTCCTAAAAGTGAAGTTCCTGAAAAGTGTTTTCAATGGGATAATTTAACCTTAGCATGTACAGTTTGTAATAATAACAAGAGAGATTTTTATGATGTTGACAATTTACTAATAGACCCTTATATTGATGACCCAAATGAACACTTTTATTTTGCAGGTCCAATGCTCATTGAAAAAACAGAGAAGGCTATTCTAACCCGTTCAAAATTAGATTTGAATAGGGCAGAATTGTTTGAAGATAGAACTCGATATTTAGAAAATTTAAGTGGATTTACTATGCAGATTCAAAGTGCTACAAATCCAGTTTTAAGAGAAGCTCTATTTGATGACTTTAGAAAAAAAGCAAAAATTGAACAAGAGTATTGTAAGATGGTTTCTGATTTTCTGGAGTTATTTGAATCAAAGTACAATTTATGTGAAACCTCATATACATTACAAAAATAAAAATGTTTGTAATTCACATAAAAATGCAGAAGGATAACAGAATGGTTTGTGAGAGTCATATGAAGCCAACTAAACAATTTAGTCAGTACCTATGAGTGTATATTAGAGTAAGCTCAAGCCTTGAGGAAGTAATAGAATAAGAGTGGGGATAAACTAAGTGTTTATCTCATTTTTTAATTTGATATTAGTTTTGGAATAAGATTAAATAAAGGTCTTAAGTTGTGGGTCATGTAAGTCGCATAAGTTCCCGTGGGGCTGAACGCCTATAAGAGGGAAGCTGATTCGTTCACTGAGAAAGGGTCATATTTCGTACATGCTCTTTTGTATGTTGATAGAGTTGCCAACTATTATTTAAGTTAGGGATTTCAACAGGATTACGTTGTGGTGATTGCTTTAGAAGTTAGCAAGTGAAAGGCAAATCTAGTTTTAAAATTCGTAAAGGCAAGACAAAGAAGGAAAGAAAGGTTTATTTATATAGCTTAATGGCTGATATTGTTGATTACATAGAAACATTACCTAAAGAAGCGGTATACCTATTTGCTAGTCGTAAGGGTAGTGGTCATATTACAACAACACAAGCTTATCGTATTATTTCTAAAGCTGGTGATATGATAGGAAGCAATTCAATAGGTAAACATACAACAAGGAAGACAAAAAGAAATTTTATACTAATATATAAATATTTATTTATCATTTTAAAGAGGAGGTGTTTGTAATGTTAGAATTTGGTGCATTTTTGATACTAATAATTTTATTTGGGATTTTTTTTAATACAGTTATCATTGTGTGTAAAAGAATAAAAGTAAAAATAAATAGATATAGTGTTGATGAGAAAGATATATTTTCTTATCATTTGATTGATAATTGGGAGTTGGAATTAGAAAAAACTTTATATTTAAATACTATTGGTAAATGGTATATATGGTTGTTTACATTAGCTATGTGTTTAGTGACGATATATGATAGCCCATCAAAAATAAATAGTGAAAGTAAACTTTTTCTCTTAACAATGGGGATAGCTGTTATCGTTATATTATCTGGGATAATGTGGTTTTTACATAATTCAAGCTTTAGTGGGTTTGAAAAAATAGGTATGTATTTTATTAAAATAGGTATCTTATTTTCATTTACGATTGCAATTTTGGATTCCGATATTAAGACAGTTACATCTGTCGAAAGTTTATTTATAGGTATAGCAATTCCAGTTTTATTTTCATTTTTGATAATGAAAAGTGTAGTTGATTCTTTTAAAAATAATTATATTTTTCAAGTATTTAATTTCATTATATTAATACTATTATTAAATTTCTTCTATATAGGATTTAGGTTTGGTCTTTTTTATGGAGTTAACAATGATCAGTACCTAAATGCTAATGGAGAATTTATTTTTTTTCAAAAAGAAGATATTTACCAGTTAAATAGTAGTTCAAACTGGGGCTTAGAAGAAATTTTATTAGTTACATATAAAGGTATCAAACCTTTTTTTTCCTTTACTGAATTTAAAACTGGGAAAGATGTGATAGATTTTATACCTTTTTTTGAGTTTATTTTGGGTCACATATATAACTTGACTGTGATTGCCTTTTTTGTATCATATTCTGTTAGTAAGCTAATAAATAATCAAGAATTGAATAATTCATCGAAAAAAGTTATTGAATCTAAAAAGAAAGAAAAAGATAAGCAATAAAATTATATAAGAAGACTTATGCTTTTGGAAAAGAGCTATAAATTAGTTTATGATTTAGTACAATTAAAGTGAATAAATACCACGATAAAGGAGAATGACGATGCCTGTATATAATAAATTAGTACGAGATAAGATTTTAGAGATTATTGAAGCGGATGGATTAAAATATAATGCAAGAATTTTAGAACCACAGGAGCTTCTAGTAGAAGTAAAAGTAAAAATGATCGAAGAAGCTAAAGAGTTTCATGGAACAGATAATGTACAAGAAAGTATTGAAGAATTAGCAGATATTTTAGAATTAGTACATACAGCTATTAATGCATTAGGTGTAAGTTATGATGAACTGGAAGCGGTTAGAGGACAGAAGAAGGCTAAACGTGGAGGATTTGAAAAGGCGATTTATTTAATTGATGTAGAGGATAAGTAACCTATTTTCAATGGAGTGTTTAGATGAATAATTACTTAGACAATGATAGTACTTTGGAATCGAATTTTCGCTCGATATACTTATTTGGTAGAAATGTTGCAACTTATAAATTTGCGTTTGCTAAAACATTACTTGAATTAGGTGAGAGTAATAAAAGTTTTGTGAGCTTAGAAGAAATATCCCCTATATTTGCAAAGTACATGTTAGAGCATATTAGGAACGGGAAACGACAAATGACAAGTCAGTCATCTAAGTTTATTAGTGCCTTGAATTTGTTTCATCAAAACCAAATTACGTGGGAACAGTTACTTGAAGTTACCGAAAAAGTAGGGTTTAACAATGTGATAGATGCCTTTCATAACATTCCTAATGGTGAGCTTGATAAAAAATTTTATGAGAAGTCCATACAAGGAAAGTCGTTAGGGATTACGTTGACTGATAGTATATTTATGTTGAATGGAAGCTCCCAAAAAGAAAATATATTAAGTGAAATTGAAGGTAGATGGAACTTAGTTGAAAACGCATGGACTGAACGAAATCCAAAACTAGAAGTTCAGTTTGATACAGACCTTGAGCAGTTTTTCTTTATAAAGCCTATGACACCACAGCAGTTCATGTTGTCTCATGAAAGAATAAATCTAACTTCTGCTAGAAAGCCATTAAACGGATATCAAAAGGGAAAATGCTTCTATTGCTATAAACCGATTTCAATTGAAAGTAACCAATTGAATACTTGTGACATAGACCATTTCGTACCGCTATCAACACAGTTCAACAGTACACATGATTTAGACTTAAATTGTGTTTGGAATCTAGTTCTAAGCTGTCAGGATTGTAATAGAGGTGAAGCTAATGGGAAGTTTGCTAGACTACCTGAAGACCCTCTTTTACAACGATTGTATAAGCGTAATGAGTTTCTAATTGAAAGCAATCATCCACTAAAAGAAACGATTATTATGCGAACAGGGAAAAATCCACAGCAAAGAGCAGATTTTTTAAAATAATGTATAGACTTGCGGAGACCCTAAGTAGAGCAAAGTGGAAGCCTAAATTTGAGTATGACATTGGATTTTAAAATAGAGCAATGAAAAATATACAGGATGGTACTGTCTTTATAAAAATGTAAAGAGTCTAAAAGTTTACTTGCAAATAGATGACTTTATTATAGTGGGGATTTTTCCACTTCTACTTGCTAACATGGCTAAAAGTAATGTATAGTTACTAATTAAATAGAAGGTAAAAGCTCGGTTCTAATTTAGTTTTTTTCGTTTATTTCAGAGAACCCATGATATTAGTGATTTCAGAGGCGATAGTTATCGTCAATTTTCTTGGTAGTAACCCAGGTACAATCCGTGGTGACTACGCAACAACTGTTTCTCACAACATCATCCACGGTTCTGACTCTCTTGCTTCTGCAGAGCGCGAAATCGGCTTATTCTTCGGTGAAGATTTAGTTTAATTTGTGAATAGAATAGATTAGGCAGTCTCAATTTACTTGGGATTGCTTTTTTTATTGCCTAAAAAGTAAGGATAGATAGTATGGCAATAGGGGAATTATCTATTTCTAGATAGATATAGAATTGTTAAAAGCTTTGTCCTCCTGTACAATTAAAGATGTAATATTCTGATAATTAAGTTAGGAATAGATTGATAGGCCTGTCAATAAACTGTGAGGGATGACAAGGAAAAGGGGTTATGGATATGAGAGAAGTGGTAATCGTAGCAGCTGTGCGAACTGCTGTAGGGCGTAGTAAGGGAGCATTAAGTCAAGTTCGAGCGGATGATTTAGCGGCAGATGTGTTACAGGAGGCTGTAAGGCGAGCAGGGATTGGCAAGGAACAAGTGGATGATGTCATATTAGGCTGTGTAACGCAAACAGCTGAACAAGGGGGAAATATTGCACGGACAGCTTTATTGATGGCTGGCTTTCCAGATAGTGTGCCAGGGGTAACCATTGATCGTCAATGTGGCTCTAGCCAACAGGCCGTCCATTTTGCAGCACAGGCCATTCTAGCGGGGGATATGGATATTGTCATTGCAGGTGGCGTGGAAAGTATGTCAAGGGTACAGATGGGGTCAAATATGCAAAATGCACATGCTGGCAAACGCTTACAGGAGAATTATGATATTATCCATCAAGGATTATCAGCGGAGAAAATCGCCTCACAATGGTCTTTATCAAAAGAACAGCTCAATAGCTATGCTTATGAAAGCCATCAACGAGCAATCGCAGCCATTGAAGCAGGTCATTTCAAAGATGAAATACTACCTATTCGAGTTCCACAGGAGGATGGATCAGTGACAACATTTACTGTTGATGAAGGTCCTCGTGCAGAAACAACCGTCGATATTTTAAATGCGCTAAAAACTGTTTTTCAAGAGGATGGCGTTATTACTGCTGGCAATGCAAGTCAGATGAGTGATGGGGCATCAGCGGTAGTGGTGATGTCCTTGGATAAAGCCCAGGAGCTTGGTATTCAGCCACTTGCTAAAATTGTGACAAGAGTGGTCGTAGGCTCTGATCCAACATTAATGTTAACAGGGCCAATCGAAGCTACGAGAAAAGCGCTAGAACGATCAGGTCTCAACATAGAGGATATCGACACATATGAGGTAAATGAAGCCTTTGCACCAGTACCGCTCGCATGGCTACAGGACATGGGTGGAGATCCGAAGAAGCTCAATCCTGATGGGGGAGCGATTGCATTAGGGCATCCATTAGGGGCAACTGGTACAAAATTGTTAACGACTATGTTATATCGCATGGAGCGAGAAAATTATCGTTACGGCTTACTGGCAATCTGTGAGGGAATGGGGATGGCAAATGCCACGATCATCGAAAAAATGTAAGGGGGATATGTTTGATGAAACATCATGAAGTGGTAGCGGTAGTAACGGGTGGTGCTTCAGGTTTAGGGGAGGCAACTGTCCGTCACCTTGTTGAACGAGGTGGCAAAGCGGTTGTTTTTGATGTCAATGATGAACGTGGACAAGCTCTAGTAGAGGAATTAGGGCAAAATGTCATCTATGCACGAGTGGATGTTGCGAAGGAGGAGGACGTGGCAACAGGTCTTGAGCAGGCCATTGCAGCATTTGGCAAGATTAATGTAGCGGTGAATTGTGCTGGCATTGCTGATGCGAGTAAAGTGATTTCGAAGCGAGGCGTACATGCCCTTGCTTTATTTGAAAAAGTGATCACTGTTAATTTAATTGGTACATTTAATGTCATCCGTCTAGTCGCGGAGAAAATGCAGCACAATGAGTCGAATGAGGATGGGCAGAGAGGTGTTATTATTAATACTGCGTCTGTGGCTGCATTTGATGGTCAAATTGGACAAGCAGCTTATAGTGCGTCAAAGGGTGGAGTGGCAGCGATGACATTGCCAATTGCACGAGAACTTGCGGAGATCGGTGTACGTGTGATGACCATCGCGCCAGGTTTAATTGAAACACCGATGTTTGCTTCGTTACCTGAGCCTGCAAGAACAGCTCTTGCTCAAATGACACCATTCCCTAAGCGGCTTGGCAAACCTTCGGAGTATGCCCTTTTAGTTGAAAGTATTATCCATAATGGTTTGTTAAATGGTGAGGTCATTCGTCTGGATGGTGCGATCCGTATGCAGCCTAAGTAACAACAACAATATTTAATTTTTGAAGTGGTTTGTCGCAGCTAGTAGTCTTGGTCGTTTCAAAATTTGATGTATGAAGGGACGCGGTATAATGCATATGATGGACACACCTTTATTATTAACAAGTTTTTTGAATCGCGCAGAACGATTTTTTCATTCGAAGAAAATTTATTCTAGAACAAGTGCGACAACTATTCATGAGTTTACGTATAAAGAATATGTTAAACGAACGCGCCGATTAGCGGATGCACTTACCAAGCTTGGAATGGAGCGAGGTATGAAGGTAGGCACATTTGCTTGGAATCACCATCGACATTTGGAAGCCTATTTTGCAGTCCCATGTGCAGGAGCAGTACTGCATATGATTAATATTCGGTTAGCACCTGAGCACATTGCTTATGTCATCAATCATGCAGAGGATGAAATATTACTAATTGATGATAATCTAGTACCACTTATTGCACCAATCTTGTCACAGCTGAAAACGGTAAAACATTTTATCATTATGGGAGATGCTGTTGCAGTCGAATCTATCCCCATCCCAAATGCTCTTTCTTATGAGGCTTTGCTCGCTGAGGCCAATGAACATTTCGTATTCCCAGAAGATTTAGATGAAAATACACCTGCTGGCATGTGCTATACAAGTGCAACGACAGGCATGCCCAAGGGAGTTGTTTATACTCATCGTAGCATCGTTCTGCATAGTTTAACGGCTGGCCTTGCTGATAGTATTGCTATTTGTGAATCGGATGTAGTGTTACCAGTTGTCCCAATGTTCCATGCTAATGCATGGGGATTACCTTTTGCCAGTGTCGCATTTGGTGCTACACAGGTCTTACCAGGTCCGATGTTTACACCACAGCTTTTACTTGAGTTATTTGACGTATATAAAGTAACGTTGACGGCAGGAGTACCTACGATATGGCTAGGGGTTTTACAGGAGCAACGTCAAAATCCGCGTGATTTATCATCGATGCGATTAATTGTTTGTGGGGGATCTGCCTCACCAATTGGCCTAATTCGAGGCTTTGAACAAGAACTCAATATCCCTTACATGACAGGCTATGGTATGACCGAGACATCACCGCTCGTAAGTCTCTCCACCTATTTAACCCATATGCAAGACTACACAGCTGATGAGAAAATGCATGTTCGAATTACGCAAGGTATGACCATGCCTCTAATTGAAACACGGGTAGTCAATGAACATGGTGAAGTGCCATGGGATGGCAAAACGATGGGAGAACTAACGATTCGAGGTCCGTGGATTGCTAATGAGTACTATCATGATGAGCGCACAGATGAAGCCTTTAAAGATGGTTGGCTCTATACAGGCGACATCGCGGTGATGACAGCAGATGGCTATATAAAAATTACCGATCGTACAAAGGATTTAATTAAGAGTGGTGGCGAATGGATTTCTTCTGTAGAGCTTGAAAATGCATTGATGTCCCATCCAAAAGTATTTGAGGCTGCTGTTATTGCTATTCCGCATGAAAAATGGTTGGAGCGACCATTAGCCTGTGTGGTAGCGAAGCCTGAATTTAAAGAATCGATTACCAAGGCAGAGCTACTAGAGAGTTTACAGCAGCAATTCCATAAAACGTGGATTCCTGATGATATCGTCTTCATTGAAGAGGTACCGAAAACGTCAGTAGGTAAATTCCTAAAGGCCAAATTACGAGAAGATTTAAAGGCGTATCGCGTACAAGTTTAATAAAATGGTTAGCATGAAGGTAGTGAAAAACTACCTTCATTTTTTGTGCGAAATTTATTATATATCAGTGCATCTGAACAACTACTGACTAATGCAAAAAATATTGTATTGGAAGAAGATAAATCCCTGAAAAATGAAACTATTTTTTCCATTTTGCCGTATAATCTTAGTAACGAAAGGATGTGGATGGATTGTCAATTGCCATTGTAGCGATTATTGGAGGCGTCATTATTTCATTAGCTGGGATTTTTACAGACGCTCGCACAAGACAACAAAAAATTAAACTGAAGGCTGTTGAGAAAGAAGTAGAGTTAGAAAAGCTTAGATTGGAAACGTATACGATAGAAACAGAAAAAATGCGCCTAGAATTAGAACAGTCGAAAGTGTTACTATTAGAAGAAAAACAAAATGCAAGCAAGTAGATTGGCTTACCCAAGAAAGACTATTTCAGGATTGGGACTTTTCCGCTATAATGGAAATACGACGCTAGAGGGGAAGATGACCATATGTCTGATTATGAACAATTTATAGAAGGTATTAAGCGCAAAACAGGAATAGATTTAGCGTTATATAAAGAAGCGCAAATGAAAAGACGATTAACCTCTCTTTATGAGAAAAAGGGCTATCGTAATTTTGTAGACTTTCTAAAGGCACTTGAACAAGATCGTGATTTAATGAATGAATTTTTAGATCGTATGACGATTAATGTTTCTGAATTTTATCGCAATGGAAAGCGTTGGGAAGTATTACAAAAGAAAATCTTGCCGAAGCTATTACAAACAAATAAGCGTTTAAAAATTTGGAGTGCTGCTTGTTCAACAGGAGAAGAGCCATATTCTTTAGTAATGGTATTATCTCAATTGGTGCCTTTATCTCAAATTCAAATTATTGCTACTGATTTAGATGAGAATGTCATACAAAAAGCGAAATTAGGTGTTTATCCTGAACGTTCTTTAGCAGAGGTGCCAAGTGACATTAAAGCAAAGTATTTTGAACAAGAGGGCTCCTACTATCGAGTGAAGGATGAAATTAAGCGTTGTGTAACCTTTAAGAAACATAATTTACTGAATGATTCCTACGACAGCCATTATGATTTAATTGTTTGTCGCAATGTCATGATCTATTTCACAGAAGATGCAAAAGATCAAATTTATAATAATTTTAGTAAAGCCCTGCGCAAAGATGGTATTTTATTTGTTGGCTCAACAGAGCAAATTTTTAATCCAGCACGTTATGAATTTGATGTAGAGGACACGTTCTTCTATCGGAAAAATAGCTAATAATATGGATGAAAAGCTTTGTACAAATGACCAAAATAGTCTTGTACATATAGTAAGCAAGTATTAAACATAGATATTTCATACGCTTTTCGCTTATCATAAGCAAAGGCGTATTTTTTATAAAATTTAGCACTTCACTTTAGTAGTGCAATGAGTACTTTGTCAAATGCATGTTGTATCGAAGGCGAAACGTCAGCGGCAATTATGCTGTAGCGTAATGGATACAATTCAGCACGCCATATTTCAGTAGTACACCGATTTCCTTTATAGACGTCGTTCAGAATATTCGCATTTAGAACGATGGAAATGGGATGTACTGAAAAGACATTTGTAAAAGGACTGTTTTTTTAAAGAATATATGTTATAGTGAAAAATACATACTTTAGCGAGTTGAAGGGAGAAAGTGTTTATGCGTTACTTAACAGCAGGAGAGTCACACGGACCTCAATTAACGACAATTATTGAGGGTTTACCGTCACTCTTACCCATTACAGCAGAAAAAATTAATCATGATTTAAAACGACGCCAAGGAGGTCATGGACGGGGGCGCCGCATGCAAATCGAAACAGATACAGTAGAGATTGTTGCTGGTGTTCGACATGGTCAAACACTTGGCTCTCCTGTCGCACTAGTTGTAACAAATGATGACTGGAAGCACTGGACTAAAATTATGGGTGCTGAGCCATTAGCAAATGATATTAATCCTGAAGATATTAAGCGTCAAATTTCACGACCTCGTCCAGGTCATGCGGATTTAGTTGGGGGCATGAAATATGGTCACCGTGATTTACGCAATGTATTAGAGCGTTCTTCTGCACGTGAAACAACTGTGCGTGTAGCAGTCGGCTCTGTGGCAAAAGCTTTACTCAATGAATTAGGCATTTCCATTGTTGCACATGTGACTGAAATCGTAGGAATTAAGGCAGATACATCTGTACTAGAAGGAAAAACAACAGAAGAAATTCGTGCTATTGTCGAAGCAGATCCTTGTTACTGTGCTGACCCTGTAGCGTCTGCCAAAATGGTAGAGGCTATTGATGAGGCGAAAAAAGCTGGAGATTCTATCGGTGGTGTTGTAGAAGTCATTGTCGAAGGTATGCCAGCAGGTGTCGGCTCTTATGTGCATTATGATCGTAAGCTTGATGCGAAACTAGCAGCAGCCATGCTATCTATCAATGCATTCAAAGGTGTAGAATTTGGTCTAGGTTTTGAAATGGCACGACGTAAAGGCTCTGAAGTGCATGATGAAATTATTTGGTCTGAAGAAGAGGGCTACACACGAGCAACGAATCGACTCGGTGGCTTAGAGGGCGGTATGTCAACAGGAATGCCGATTGTCGTACGTGGTGTCATGAAACCAATTCCTACATTATACAAACCATTACAAAGTGTGGATATCGAAACAAAAGAGCCATTTAAAGCAAGCGTTGAGCGCTCTGATAGCTGTGCAGTACCCGCAGCATCTGTAGTTGCAGAACATGTTATTGCCTGGGAAATAGCGAATGCTATTTTGGAGCAATTTCATAGTGATCAACTACCTCAATTACAAGCTCAAATTGACGAGCATCGTCAATATACAAAGGGGTTCTGATTTATGCGTGTACCAGTTGCAACAAAATCGCATCAGTATGAAGTTGTTCTCGGTCATCAATTTCTAACTGAAGCTGTTCAAGCATTTGCAGATAAACTTCAAAAAGCAGATAAGCTGATCGTATTTACAGATAGCAATGTTTGGGCTGCACAGGGAGATTATTTCAAGGCAAATTTCCCATATGATTTTGAGGTCTTTATTTTACCTGGTGGTGAAGCTTGTAAAACCTTTGAACAATACAATGCTGCTCAAACATTTTTATTGGAACAAAAATGCTCGCGGAAATCATTTGTTTTTGCTTTTGGGGGTGGAGCTGTCGGCGATTTAACAGGCTTCGTTGCGGCAACCTATATGCGTGGAATTCCTTTTATTCAAATTCCAACGACCATTTTAGCCCATGATTCTGCAGTTGGTGGTAAAACAGCTATTAATCATCCGTTAGGAAAAAATATGATTGGTGCATTTTATCAGCCTGAAGGTGTTATTTACGATACGGCTCTTACCGAAAGCTTATCCGAACGTGAAGTGCGTTCAGGAACAGCAGAGTTAATTAAACATGCGATGATTTCTGATTCTATTTGGTTAGAGGAATTAATGACAGCTGATTCAGTGATTCATTTTAATCAAAATGAACTGGCCAAGCAGCTGAAAAAAGGAATTGAAGTGAAAGCTCAAATCGTGGCTGAGGATGAAACAGAGCAGTCCGTTCGGAAATTTTTAAACTTAGGCCATACATATGGACATGCCATTGAGGCAGCAGCTGGTTATGGCAAAGTAGCACATGGAGAAGCCGTAATGATGGGGTTGGTCTATAGCCTATTGTTAAGCGAGCGTTATGGAAAGCTGGAGCGAGCTTTCACCAAGTCATTTTTACAGTTCGCAGTGAAAAATGGCTATCCATTTGAGCCTGTGAATGATTATTCATTTGAACAGTTAACTAGTTATTTAATGAAAGATAAAAAAGTGGAATACGGCATTTTACAGTTCGTTCTTTTGGAAGAAATAGGTAAACCTTTTGTGAGAGCCATTGATTTAGAAGAATGCAGAGAAGTAGATGCCGAATATAGACAGTTATTAGCGGAGGTGCTTGTATGATTCGTGGACTTAGAGGAGCAATAACAATTGAATCGGACAGGCCAGAGCTTGTATGGGATGAGACAGCAAGATTAGTGCGTGAGGTTGTGGCAGCAAATCATGTGGAGATCGATGATATTGCATCAATCCTTATTTCTACAACGCCAGATATTACCTCTGCATTTCCTGCCCGTGCAGTACGCTTGATGGACGGCTGGCAATATGTCCCTGTTATGTGTACACATGAAATGGATGTGCCGAACGCTTTACCTTTATGTATTCGTGTATTAATTCATGCGAACGTAGAGGTAGCCCAAAAAGATGTAAAGCACTTGTATCTCAACGATGCAGTGAAATTAAGACCAGATTTGGCGCAGGCTAAATAAGTAGAGGAGATGTTTTAGATGAAGTGGAAACAACAATTGGACGGTATGCAAGCATATAAGCCAGGGAAACCAATTGAAGAAGTACAACGTGAATACGGCTTAAAGGAAGTCATTAAATTGGCATCGAATGAAAATCCGTTTGGGTGCTCACCTAAGGTAACAGCTTATTTACAAAATAATGCGGTGAATCATGCCCTTTATCCAGATGGCTATGCACAAAATTTACGTACAGCTGTTGCGAATCATCTAGGTGTCAAGGAAACACAGCTTCTTTTTGGCAACGGCTCTGACGACATTATTGCTATTATTACGCGTGCACTGTTGTATCCAGGAGTAAATACGATTATGGCGGATCCTTCCTTCTCTCAATACTGGCACAACGCTGAAATTGAAGGTGCTGAGGTACGAAAAATTCCTTGTGTTGAAGGTGCCCACGATTTAGATAGCATGGCAGCTGCAATTGATGACCAAACATCGATTGTTTGGGTATGTAGTCCAAATAATCCTACAGGAGTTGTCATACCTGATACGGCATTACGTGCTTTTCTTGCAAAAGTACCAAGCGATGTCCTTGTCGTGTTGGATGAAGCTTACATTGAATATGTAACACATCCTGGCCATAAGGATACGTTACCAATCATTGATGAATATCCGAATGTACTTCTATTACGTACATTTTCTAAAGCCTATGGACTAGCTTCATTCCGTGTTGGCTATGCGATTGGGCAAGCTGGCGTTATTGCTAAGCTTGATCCTGTTCGCGCACCATTTAATAATACAATCTTAAGTCAAGCTGTGGCAGCTATTGCACTCAGCGATCAAGCTTACATTGAAGCATGTCGTGAAGCCAATGAAAACGGCAAAAAGCAATATGTAGAATTCTGTGAAAAGCATAATTTAAAATACTTCCCATCTGATACGAACTTTATTTTCTTTGATACTCAAGCTGATAGTGATGTTGTCTTCCAAGAGCTGATGAAAAGAGGCTTTATTGTCCGCAGTGGCAATGCTTTAGGATTACAAGGGTTTATCCGTGTCACAATTGGTACAGAGGCACAAAATGCAGCATTACTTAGCCAGCTTGACGAAGTATTAACACAGCAAGGAGTATTTGCATGACACGCAAAGTACTCGTTATTGGGCTAGGCTTAATCGGCGGTTCGATTGCCCTTGCTTTGCAAAAAGCACCCGAAACAAAAATTATTGGCTATGATATGGATACACAAACACGTGAGCATGCAAAAACATTAAATATTGTGCATGAGATTGTTACAGATCCGCAGGCTGTTGCGGCAGATGTCGATATCATTATCTTTGGTACACCTGTTAATGCAACACTTGTGTGGATGGAGCAATTAAAATCATGGCCATTAAAAAATAAAGTCATTATAACAGATACTGGGAGTACAAAAAAATTAATTATGCAAAAGGCCAGCGAATTACGTGAGCTTGGCATTACATTCATTGGTGGACATCCAATGGCAGGTTCTCATAAAAGTGGTGTGTTGGCTGCAAAGGCGCATCTTTTTGAAAATGCGTATTATATGCTGACGCCGCTTGCTGGAGAAGAAATCGTTCATATGGCTAAGCTTGAAAGTTTGCTAAAATTTACACATGCAAAAGTAGTCAGTGTATCTGCGAGTGAACATGACCATATGACAGCTGTGGTGAGTCATTTTCCACATGTTATCGCAGCCTCATTGGTCCATCAATTAGGTGAGGAAAATGGAGAATACCCGATGACACGCTCGCTTGCAGCAGGCGGTTTTCGTGATGTTACACGAATTGCTTCCTCGAACCCCGTTTTATGGCGAGATATTACGCTACAAAATCGTGAGGAGCTACTTACTCAGTTAGAAGGCTGGGAAAAAGAAATGACTCGCATTAAGGAACTGCTGACGGATGGTTCTTCACAGGCTATTGAAAACTATTTTTCTGTTGCCAAAGAGCTGAGAGATGAATTGCCGATTAGTGCAGGGGCCATGTATACGCCATTTGACTTATATGTTGATGTTCCTGACTATCCAGGCGTTATTTCAGAAGTGACGGGCTTGTTAGCGGATGAAGCGATCAGTATTACGAATCTACGAATCGTTGAATCACGTGAAGATGTTTTCGGTATTCTCGTTATTAGCTTCCAAAGCGAAAATGATCGCGAACGTGCTGCGGCATGTATCCAACAACGAGCAAATTTCGAAACGTATATTTCATAGCATAAGAAAGCGTCGGTATTTCGGCGCTTTCTATCTTCATATTGAAGGGAAGAAAGTTTATGAGTGAAAAAATTTTGCAATACAATAAGCCTTCTTTACAGGGCACTTTAACCATTCCAGGCGATAAATCTGTATCCCATCGTTCTGTCATGTTTGGAGCCATTGCTAGCGGGACAACGACAGTAGAGGGCTTTTTACTAGGGGAAGATTGTTTAAGTACAATCGATTGCTTCCAGAAGCTTGGCGTTCAAATTGAGGTCGAAGGAACTAATGTAACGATTCATAGTCCTGGCATGGATGGCTGGCAGGAGCCAACAGACGTGTTGTATACGGGTAACTCTGGCACAACAACACGCTTAATGTTGGGTATTTTAGCTGGTTCTTCGGTTCATTCCGTGATGACGGGGGATGCATCTATCGGCAAACGACCAATGCGACGTGTGATAGACCCACTGCGTCAAATGGGTGCTCATATTACAGGGCGTGCTGACGGGCAGTACACACCCCTTGCTATACAAGGTACAAAACTACAGGCCATCGATTACAAGATGCCTGTAGCAAGTGCACAAGTGAAATCTGCTATTTTACTAGCAGGCTTGCGTGCTGAAGGAACAACGATTGTTAGAGAAATGGAAGTTTCAAGAGATCACACAGAGCGAATGCTGCGACAATTTGGTGCACAGGTAGAAGTAGACAATGGCGTTGTCTCCATTGAAGGCGGACAGTCTCTCAGCGGGACACATGTTGCTGTTCCAGGGGATATTTCCTCGGCAGCCTTCTTCTTAGTGGCAGGAGCCATTTGTGAGCATAGTCACGTAACATTAAATAATGTTGGTATTAACCCAACGCGTGATGGCATTGTCGAGGTACTTGAAAAAATGGGCGCAACAATGACCGTGACACCGAATGAGGATAATCAAGCTGAACCTACAGCAACCATTCAAATGGCCACATCTACTTTAACAGGCACAACAATTGAGGGGGACATTATTCCTCGTTTAATTGATGAAATTCCGATCCTTGCCTTACTCGCTACGCAAGCACATGGTCAAACAATCATTAAAGATGCTGAGGAGCTAAAAGTGAAGGAAACGGATCGCATCACGGCGGTTGTAACTGAATTGAAAAAGCTAGGTGCACAAATAGAAGCAACAGAAGATGGAATGATCATTAATGGACCAACACCATTAAAAGGTGCAAGTCTTCGCACATACGGCGATCATCGAATTGGTATGATGGGGGCTGTTGCAGCTCTAATTTCGGATGGAGCCGTAACATTAGATGATGCACAATGCATTGCTGTATCCTACCCATCGTTCTTTGAACATATTGAGGCAGTGAAATAACAATTCAAGATAGACTCTCCAGCTTTTGGGGAGTTTTTTCTTGTTTCAATGGTAAATGTTTTGTAGCATAAAGGTATCAATGAAAGAATAGGTGAATGACTGTGAACAATGCGATGACTGAAATGATGCAAGCACTTGAACAAGGGGACTTAGCATTAATAGATCAGCTACTAGAATCATTTTTAACGAAGGAGCTACCTGAGGAGATTTATGCACTCGCTGAGATTTTTATGCAGTATGGGTACATGAAAGAAGCTGACCGTGTGCTGGAGCATTTACAATTTTTATTCCCAGAAGAGGCACAGTTAAAAATAGATCGTGCAAATGTATTAATGGAGCTTGGTGATGAAGATGAAGCATTGGATTTATTATTAGAAATCGAAGAAGCATCACCAGAATATCCGCAAGCCTTATTAGTTCTAGCCGATTATTATCAAATGCAGGGGTTATTTGAGGTTGCAGAAAAACGTATAAATGAAGCATTAGCAATTTTACCTGACGAGCCGTTATTACATTTTGCTAAAGCAGAACTTTTATTTGAAACAGGTCGTTTTTTAGAAGCTGCAAGGTTGTACGAAGACTTATATGAGCAGCAAAATGAATTTGCAGGTATTCAACTTGTTGAACGATTGGCAGAGGTGTATCGTGCAGGGGCTGCCTATGAAACGGCTTTTGATTATTATGTCAAGGCCCTTGAGGATGAGGTAAAGCCAGATATTTTATTTGGAGCGGCTTATTCCGCTTTCCAATCACAAAAGTACGAGATGGCTATTAAACAACTAGAGGAATTGAAAGAATTAGATCCGGATTACTTCTCAGCCTATTTATTGCTTGCGGAAAGCTATGCTATGACAGAGGATAATAAAAAAGCTTATGGGGCCATTCAAGAGGGGCTAAAACGCGATGAATATGATAAATCATTGTATTTATTTGCTGGTAAAATGGCGTTGAAAAATGGTTTGCCAGAAGAAGCGGAGCAACATCTGCGAGAAGCTATAGCGTTGGATCCTGAGTACATGGAGGCGGTATTAGCCCTTATTTCTGTGTTGGGACAACAGGAGCGTCATGAGGATGTTATCGAATTATTTGAAACGCTACAGCAAAATGATTTTGAATGGAGCACATTATATCCATTTGCAGCAGAGGCATATGAAAATTTAGAATTGTACGACTGTGCATACGAATTTTACCGTTTGGCATATAATGATTTTAAGGAAGACGCAACATTTTTAGAAAAATATGTTTACTTCTTATTAGAGGAAGGAAAACGTTCAGAGGCAAAAGAGGTTCTTGGACAATTAATCAACATTCAACCGGGTGAACCAGAGTGGCAAGAGAAGTTAGAAGCCTTAGAATTTGAGTAAAGGAGGGAGTGGGTATGACTGCTTCTGTATCAGTTGTTGATAAAAAAGCATTTGTTCGATGGTTTTTAAAAAATTATCAATTGAAACGTCGTGAGTGTGTATGGATTTTAAATTATTTATTAAGCAATGATGACTTACTAAAAAGAATCCGATTTGTGGAAGAAGCTCACTATTGTCCTAGAGCGATGGTGATGTCGACAGTAGACTCAACAGGTGTACCTTTTCGTTTCTACAAAGGCAATGTGATGACAGCAGATGCTGAGAAGTCTTTCCATGATTTACGCTTACATGAACAAGAAGATATGTATATACAATTGAATTTTCCAAATATACCACCAAGTGCACAATACTTAGCAGTTCTCGAAGAAAACCCTTATATGCCAGAAACACTGCTAGTCAGTGAAAAAGATCGTTTACTGGCAGAAGAGCTGCTTTCCAATAGCTTACTCGTATTCCAAGAAGAAAAATTACTCGCACAAATTGATGAAGCCCTCGACCAGGGAGATGAAGAACGCTTTTATGAATTGTCTAATTTGTTACAAGCATTAAAGGAAACGGCTAATTTACGTTAATCATAGGTAAAAATTGAATGTCCTTTATCCACTTCAATATGGTAACATTACTAGTGAATGAATGATTGTTTTCACTTTTAATTGGGTATCCTATTTTAGAGTGGATAAGGGCATTTTTATTTTGCGATAAAAGGAGGTTTGTTGAATGTATTTTAATGCAAACGATGTGACATCGTTTCTGGCACAGAAGGATTTCATTGATACCGCTATTGTTCCACTTGTATCCATCGATCTCTCTTCTGAAAAAATGAAACAGAGTGGTGCCGAAGTAGATTTTGTTATGTCTTTAACTTCGTTTATAGAGCAACAGTTCAAAGGCCGTTTATTAGTTATGCCACCATTTTCTTATATGACAAATTTAAAAAACGATGAATTTCCACAGCAATTAGAAGCACAATTACATAATGCTGGATTTAAGCATGTGTTCTTCATTACTTGTGACCACTATTGGACAAAGAGTGAAGAGAAAGTCAATATAGTTTGGTTACCAGCTATTCCGTTAGAGAGCATGGATGCAAGTGTGAAAAAATCTATTTTAGAAGATCAATTACGCCAGGTGATTCCAATGCTTTCGACTAAATGGGCACAGATTTAACAATTAGTTTCAATAAATGTTCACATTCTCCAGCTTTCCACAGAATGCTATATTGACCAAGCTATGGACTTGATATATCATATATATGTCCTAGTATTACTATTTGTAAAAGTATGTCCGTTGGACTGACCTTTAAGTTAGAGGGGGGAAAATAATGAGTAATAATCGAGTTTCACGTCGTCAATTTCTAAGTTATACTCTTACTGGTGTAGGTGGATTTATGGCGGCAGGTATGTTAATGCCGATGCTTCGCTTTGCAATTGATCCAGTGTTACAAAAGCATGATGGTGGAGATTTTGTAGAAACAGAGCATAAAATCGCTGACCTCACTGAAGAGCCTGTCAAAGTTGACTTTTCATTCGAGCAAGTGGATGCATGGTACAAATCGAATGTTACAAACGTAGCGTGGGTTTATAAAAATGGCGATCAAATCATTGCTCTATCACCTGTTTGTAAGCATTTAGGATGTATGGTTGATTGGAGTGGAGATTCTGGACACCCAGATCAATTCTTCTGCCCATGTCACGCAGGTCGTTACGAGAAAAACGGGAAAAACGTTGCAGGTACACCGCCTCTAGGTCCGTTGGATGAATTTGAAGTACAAGAAAAAGATGGCTATTTAATGATTGGTCCAGCAAAAGCAAATACTCTAGTTAAATAAGTAAGGGGGTACGACAACAGTGCTAAATAAAATTTATGATTGGGTCGATGAACGCCTAGATATTACACCGATTTGGCGTGATATTGCCGACCACGAAGTGCCAGAGCACGTTAACCCTGCACATCATTTTTCAGCATTCGTTTATTGCTTTGGTGGATTAACATTCTTCATCACAGTAATTCAAATTCTATCTGGTATGTTCCTAACAATGTACTATGTACCAGACGTTGTGAATGCCTGGAAATCAGTTTATTATTTACAAAACGAAGTAGCATTTGGTGAAATCGTACGCGGTATGCACCACTGGGGAGCTTCATTAGTTATCGTAATGATGTTCTTACATACACTTCGTGTATTCTTCACAGGTTCTTATAAAAAACCTCGTGAGTTAAACTGGATGGTTGGTGTAGGTATTTTTGGTGTAATGATGGGTCTTGGCTTTACAGGATACTTATTACCATGGGATATGAAAGCATTATTCGCTACTAAAGTAGGTATCGAAATTGCTGCATCTGTACCGTTTATCGGTGGGATGATTAAAATATTATTAGCGGGTGACACTACGATTCTTGGTGCTCAAACGTTAACTCGATTCTTTGCGATTCATGTATTCTTCTTACCTGCAGTATTGTTTGGGTTACTTGCAGCGCACTTTATCATGATTCGTCGTCAAGGAATTTCAGGACCGTTGTAATTGTCTTGACGGTTCGATGATCTTTAAAAGGAGGGGACACTATGCATCGCGGAAAAGGAATGAAATTTGTCGGCGATTCTCGTATTAAAGCGAATCACAGAATGCCGAATGTTCCAAAGGATTATTCCGAATATCCAGGTAAGACGGAAGCTTTCTGGCCGAACTTCTTACTGAAGGAATGGATGGTAGGTGCTGTATTTTTAATTGGATACTTATTATTAACTGTCGCTCACCCGTCACCACTTGAAGGGCCGGCAGATCCAACTAGAGCATATACACCGCTACCGGACTGGTACTTCTTATTTATGTATCAACTTTTAAAATACTCATTTGCTTCTGGTCCATACAATGTAATCGGAGCTATTGTAATTCCAGGTCTTGCATTTGGAGCGCTATTATTAATGCCATTTTTAGACAAGGGTCCAGAACGTCGTCCATCTAAACGTCCATTACCAACAGCGTTCATGTTATTAACTTTAGCTGCTATGTTCTACCTAACTTGGGAGTCAGTTGTTAACCACGACTGGGAAGCTCAAAAAGCTATGGGTGCGATTGTAGAAACAGTTGAGTTCGATAAAGAATCAGAAGGTTATAAAGTTTACGCTGGTTCAGCATGTATTACATGTCACGGTGAAGGTTTAGAAGGTGGAGCTGGAGCGCCTACTCTAATGAACACAGGTTTAACTGCTGATCAAATTAAGGACATTGCTCATAACGGTACTGAGAGCGGTAAAATGCCACCAGGATTATGGACAGGTTCAGATGAAGATCTTCAAAAACTTGCTGAATTCATCGAAAGTTTAAAAGCAGAGTAATAGTAAAAGAGTCAGGGAACTGGCTCTTTTTTTCTACCTTGTTATACTATTGGGACTGAGAGCCAAGTTAAAAGGTTCCCTGGTATAAGAATTTTTAGCGAAAAATGTCGAAAAATATTATTTTGTCTGGATTCAGCAAGTATTAGTTGTATCGAAAGTGAAGCATCAGCGGCAAAATTAATGGGACAAATAAGCGCATTAAATCAACAAACTAACACATATTGATGGTGAGGAACAATTGAAATGTAGAGGGATTGCTCTAGGATTTCAGAACAATACATAACGAATGTTTTTTAAGAACGGAAGGAGTTGACTTCATGCAACTAACAAGAGCAAATATTTGGTATCTTCTGACCCATAAATCATTCTTATTAGCACTGCTCATTATTAATCTATTAGGGACAATTTACGGCTATTATTGGTACGGTTGGCAGCTGGCTATTACCAAGCCGATTTTTTATATTTTTGTTCCTGATAGCCCGACAGCTAGCCTATTCTTCTGTTTTGTGCTGATAGCATGGATTATAGGAAAAAGCTGGCCACTAATGGAGGTGCTCGCTCTCGTTACATTGGTGAAGTATGGTCTTTGGGCAGATGTTATGAATATTTGGACATTGATTGAAACTGGTACCATTGGCTGGCAGGGCTGGATGTTAGTTGGATCGCATTTTGCTATGGCAGTCCAAGCTATACTTTATTTGAAGAAGTATGTCTTCACTTATTGGCATGTAGCTATAGCAGCAGTGTGGACATTGCATAATGATGTCATTGACTATGTGTTTGGTCAAATGCCTATGTATCGAGATTTAGCTCAATACACAAGCTATATTGGTTACTTTACGTTTTGGTTATCCATTGCGTGTATTTTTCTTGCGATTTTCTCAATTAGGCAGCGCAAATATTTGCCGAATTAAGGTATAAATTATAGAATTATAGTATTGAGGTAGAAAGGGGTTAGAAAATTGTCAACTAGCATGTATATTGTTTATTTTGCCATTATTATGCTGCTCCCACTTTATGCACAGATGAAGGTAAAGGGGACGTATAAGAAGTTTGCAAAACAACGTACAATGAAGGGGCAGACTGGTGCAGAGGTAGCGCGTGCGATTTTAGATGCGAACGGCTTATATGATGTACGAGTTGTGCCAACGCAAGGTGTGTTGTCTGATCATTATAATCCGGCAACAAAAACAGTTGCTTTATCAGAAAGTAACTTTTATGAAGCGAGTGTTGCAGGTGCTGCGGTTGCTGCCCATGAGGTAGGTCACGCCATCCAACATAAAGAAGCTTATTCTATGCTTACATTACGTAGTAAGCTCGTTCCCGTAGCAAATATTTCGTCTAATATGTCTTGGATTTTTGTAATGATTGGTATTTTTGCAAGTAGTACGAATTTCTTGCTGTTAGGTATCATATTATTAGCAGCAGGTGTTGTTTTCCAATTAGTGACACTGCCAGTGGAATTCGATGCTTCAAAGCGTGCCTTAGTTCAAATGAATTCATTAGGTATTGTTACAAATGAAGAAGAACGTCCGGCACGAAAAGTGTTAAGTGCAGCAGCGCTAACATATGTAGCGGCGGCAGCAGTAGCCGTACTTGAGTTATTACGTTTAGTGTTAATTTTTACAAATATGCGTAGCGACGACTAAGAAAAAACTTGTTATAGTGGTACACCACTATAGCAAGTTTTTTATCTTCGTATGCTTAATGCAGTGGCTGCTTTTGATCGTCTAAGGTGAAGCCTTCCCCAGCCACATCTCGTACTTCTATAATGGAAACAAAGGCGTGCGGGTCGACTTCATGCACAATTGATTTTAATCGTACAACTTCATTGCGGCCAATGACACAATAGATCACTTCTTTAGGCTGTTTGGTAAAATGACCATGACCTTCTAAGATCGTTATCCCTCGCTCCATTCGTAGCGCGATCGTTTCAGCAATTGCACCAGACTTTTCAGATATAATAAGAGCACCACGTGCAGCGTAGGCACCTTCTTGGACAAAGTCAATAACACGAGCACCTACAAATACAGCAACTAGTGTATACATCATCGATCGAGCATCTAAGAACGTTAGCCACGAAAGGATGATGACAATGGCATCGAAGACAAACATAGTTTTCCCCATACTCCAGCCAAAATATTTATGACCAAGCCGAGCCAAAATATCGACTCCACCTGTAGTGCCGCCAAAGCGAAAAACAATACCAAGTCCAAGTCCGACGAAGACACCAGCAAAAAGTGCCACAAGTAACATGTCATCCTCTAAATGAATGGTAAATTGGTATTTTTGAAAAATCTTTAGAAAAAGAGAGACAGATAAAGTGCCGACAAGTGTATAGACAAATGATTTCTTTCCAAGCAATCGATAACCTATGATAAACATGGGAATATTTAATAATAGGTTCATTAAGGCGGGGTCCCATCCTAATGTAAAGTACAGTATGAGTGTAATCCCACTTAGCCCACCTTCACCCAGCTGATTTTGGATGTTGAAGTGAACAAAGCCGAAGCTAAAAACGGCGGCTCCGAGCATAATTGCGATAATATTACGAATTTTAATCTGTTTTAGCATTTGACCTCCTGTAGTTCCAAACAAATGAAGTAATGTTATCTATTATCTGACATTTTATTGGTTTTGACAACAATGGTGTAAATTTTATAGGATGGTAAATAGGAGCGTGATGATAATGACAGATCAATTAACAATGCAAGCATTGCAACAGCGTGTTGATGATTATATAGGACAATTTAAAGAAGGCTATTTCCCACCATTTGAGCTACTTGCGCGTTTAACAGAAGAATTAGGTGAACTGTCACGTGAGGTTCAGGATGTATATGGCCAAAAAAAGAAAAAAAGCACAGAGGACACAAATAGCATTGAAGAAGAGCTAGGAGATTTTCTCTTTGTACTAGTATGTTTTGCAAATGCACAAGGTATTAAACTAGATGAAGCACTTTTACGCGTCATACATAAATTTGAAACTAGAGATAAGGATCGTTGGACTAGAAAGGATGAAGAATGATGTCGATTCGTGTAGCCATTGCGGGTGCAAGAGGAAAAATGGGGGCTGAGGCTGTACATACGGTCATGAAACATGACAAAATGGAATTAGTAGCTGTACTAGATTATAAGGAAGTAGGAAAAACATTAGCTGATTTAGACATGTTTCCAGCAAGCTATACGGTACCTATATTTACTGAAATGCATGACCTTGTAGAAGTCACTGCACCAGATGTATTAGTAGATTTAACCAACCCACATGCAGTCTATAAGCATACTAAGGAAGCATTGAATTTAAATGTACGACCTGTAATTGGTACAACAGGATTTACAGATACACAACTAGAAGAATTATCAGCCATGGCCAAAGAAAAAGAGTTGGGTTGCATTATTGCACCAAACTTTGCGATTGGCGCTATCCTAATGATGAAATTTGCAAAAGAAGCGGCCAAATACTTACCAGATGTAGAGGTTATTGAAATGCACCATGATCAAAAGCTCGATGCACCATCTGGGACAGCGTTAAAAACAGCACAGCTAATACAAGAGGCCCGTATGCAAAAGACTCAAGGACACCCAGAGGAACAGGAAACCATTAAAGGTGCAAGAGGTGGAGACTTTGATGGCATGCGCATTCACTCCGTTCGTTTACCTGGTTTAGTGGCACACCAGCAAGTATTATTTGGAGGAGATGGGCAGCTACTGACGATTCGCCATGATTCATTAAACCGAAACTCCTTCATGTCAGGCGTTGCATTTTGCATAGAAGAGGTTATGAAAATGGATCAGCTTGTTTATGGTTTAGAAAACATCATCTAAAGATTGGGATGGAAGCTATATGAAAATCGCATTGATTGCACATGATCGTAAAAAAGACAATTTAGTACAGTTTGCTATTGCTTACAAAGATATTTTACTTGAACATACGCTATATGCTACTGGAACAACGGGACAACGTGTCATTGAAGCTACTGGTTTAGAAGTCACACGTTTTCGTTCGGGGCCGCTTGGTGGCGACCAACAAATTGGTGCTATGATTGCCAATAACGATATGGACATGGTTATTTTTTTCCGTGATCCATTAACAGCACAACCACATGAGCCAGATGTTTCTGCACTTATCCGTCTTTGTGATGTTTACCAAGTGCCACTGGCAACAAATATGGGAACAGCAGAAATATTATTAAAAGGCCTACAAGAGGGCTTTGTGGATTGGAGACTGATACAAGAAAGACGTAACTAATAAAAGACGTGATTTAGAAAGGATGATCATCGAATGAAAAAGCTAAAAATCGGCATTACCTGTTATCCTACAGTTGGTGGCTCTGGTGTCATTGCAACAGAATTAGGCAAAATGCTTGCAGAAAGAGGACATGAAATTCATTTCATCACCTCAAGCGTACCATTTCGATTGAATAAAATTTATCCAACCGTCTTTTTCCATGAAGTCGAAGTTAATAATTATTCAGTGTTTCAATATTCTCCATACGATATTGCATTAGCGAGTAAAATGGCAGACGTCATTAAGGATGAAGAGTTGGATGTGTTGCATGTGCATTATGCCATCCCACATGCGGTATGTGCGGTATTAGCACGTGAAATGAGTGGTCGAGATGTTGGCATCGTCACAACCCTTCATGGCACAGATATATCGGTGCTTGGGCAAGATTCTACGTTGTCACAAGCCATTAAGTATGGAATTGATAAATCTGATATTGTGACAACGGTGTCACATGCATTAAAAGAACAAACCTATGAATTGATTGATACAGTAAAACCAATTGAAACGATTTATAACTTTGTGGATGAGCGTGAGTACTATCCTCGTAATTCAGGAAATTTAAAAGAGCAATTTGGTATTCAAGAAGATGAAAAAGTGCTTATTCATGTGTCAAACTTCCGTAAAATTAAGAATCTTCCGGATATTATAGATGCCTTTATGAAAATTCGGGCTAATATGAAGGCGAAACTCTTATTGGTAGGAGATGGTCCAGAAAAGCATCGTGTCATGGATCAAGTAAAGGAAAGTCTGTATATGAAGGATGTTTTATTTTTAGGGAAACAGGAAAATTTAGCAGAATTATATGCGATTAGCGATATGAAACTACTACTTTCACAGCAGGAATCGTTTGGACTGGTTTTATTAGAAGCAATGGCTTGTGGCGTACCTTGTATTGGGTCAAATGTAGGCGGTATACCAGAAGTTATTGAACATGGTGTAGATGGCTATATTGTGGAATTAGGGGACACAGATGCAGTTGCAGCGTATGCGACCCATTTACTGCAGGATGAAGAGCTATTATTGCGTTTCCGGGAAGCGGCCATCCGTGCAGTAGATAACAAATTCCACTCATCTAAAATTGTTGAACAATATGAAAAAATGTATGAGAAGGTTGCGGAAAGAAATCATGCAAAACAATAAAGAATGGCAGGCAGCCTATTCAGTCATTGAACAACTAGAACAGGCTGGCTATGAGGCAGTTATTGTGGGTGGCGCTGTAAGGGATACTTTACTTAATCGCCCAGCTCATGATGTAGATGTTGCTACAAATGCCTTGCCTGAAGAAGTGAAATCGGTATTTCCACGAACTGTAGATATTGGGATTCAGCATGGGACGGTACTTGTTATCGTACCCGCTGGACCTGTTGAAGTGACTACCTATCGGACAGACGGGGAATACACGGATCACCGTCGTCCAGAAAAAGTACAATTTGTACGTTCACTGCAAGAAGATTTACAACGTCGAGACTTTACGATGAATGCCATTGCAATGCGTCTTGATGGCTCTTATGTGGATTATTACGGTGGTTACCAAGATATTGAAAAGCATATGATTCGAGCAGTAGGAGATGCACAACAACGTTTTTCAGAAGACGCTTTACGCATGCTGCGAGCGGTACGCTTTTCAGCACAGCTTGATTTTGCCATAGCAGCAGATACAATGTCTGCGATTCAAACTAGAGCATCTGATATTGCTTTTATCGCAAGGGAACGGATCAAAGCAGAGCTCGATAAGCTATGGGTAGGACAAGCAGTTTTTGGTGGTATTCAAAAATTAGAGGAAAGTGGTTTGGCTGCCTATTTACCAGGTGACTTTCAGGCTGAGTATTGGCGTGGCTTTCATACAGAGGACAAGCTCTTGGGCTGGGCTTATTTTGCCTTACTGCAAGGGACAGATTGGCGAGAGATAGTGAGAGATTACCGCCTATCTAATAAAGAAATGGCGTTTGTCAAATCGGTTTTGAGCGCATATGAAGCGTTAAAAGAGGGATGGACAAATACCCATTATTTTATGTACACAGCACAAGAGTTAGAGGCTGCCCAATATTTTGCACGGCTTCGCCAATTGGACGCAGCGCTACCACAGCTGTCTATTCGAGAATTACAGGCAATGCTGCCCATTCAGCAAAAGCAAGATTTAGTGGTGAATGGGGCGGATTTATTAAAATGGTCTGGAAAAAAGGGTGGACCATGGCTAAAAGATGCATTGGAGGACATGTTGAGCGCTATTATTCATCATGAACTCCAAAATGATCGACAACAGATTAAAAACTGGCTAGAGCAGCACTATTTCTAGGAAAGCGGGGCTGACTTATGGCTAACACAATATACAACAAGCAGCCGTCTCAGAAACATGGGACGGCTTTTATCTTTGGTGGTCATTTAGACTGATTTACAGTATGATAAAGACAAAATAGGTTACATAAAAAATAGCATAGTTGACTAAAGGATTGATGTGAAGATGACAATTTCCATGAAAGACGAAATTTTAAAAAGAATACTGGCTGCTGATGGTGAAGCAGTTTCAGGTCAGGAATTAGCAGATTCTTTGGGTGTCTCTCGGACGGCTGTCTGGAAGCATATGCAGACATTGCAGGAGGAAGGGTATACATTTGAAACCATCAAGAAAAAGGGGTATGTATTGACGGGTGTACCTAATAGCTTGAATCCAACCCAAATTGAGCTCTTTTTAAAGACAGCGCATTTTGGACGTGAAATCCATTATTATGATGTGGTAGATTCTACACAAACGATTGCGCATAAGCTAGCTCAAGAAGGAGCCCCACACGGTACGATCATTATTGGTGAGGAACAAACAGCGGGGCGTGGCCGTATGGCGCGTCCTTGGGAATCTGCACATGGTACTGGGATTTGGATGACCATTATTGTACGACCTGATGTTACCCCCCAACAGGCATCCTCCTATACACTTGTGGTGGCAGTAGCAGTTACAATGGCTATCAAAACATTATATAAGCATGTAGAACCAGCCATTAAATGGCCCAACGATTTATTAATTAATGGCAAAAAATGTACAGGTATTTTAACGGAGATGCAGGCAGAGGCTGATCTTGTGCAAGCTTTACTTGTTGGGATTGGCATAAATGCGAACCAAGCAGCAGCTGATTTTTCACCTGATATAGCAGATATAGCTACTTCATTACGATTAGAGGCTGGAGAAGAAATCAACCGCGCAGCCCTTGTGGCATCTATCTTGCACTATTTAGAACAATTTACAGAGTTATATGTGAAAGAGGGCTTCGCGAGTATCAAAACGCTATGGCAGCAATTATCCTGTACAATTGGTCAACGTATAGAGGTGAAGACATTACGTGAACGTTTTGAAGGGATTGCTAGTGGAATTACAGATGATGGCGTTTTACAGCTTACTCAGGACAATGGGATAATCCGAACGATTTATGCAGGGGACATTAAAATATTATAGAAAAGAAGCTGCAAGGAATTTTTCTTGCAGCTTCTTGAATTCAACTTTACTTCAGTGATACATCTAAATCACCATGTGATAAGGAAACATGCAGTTGATGGTCACCATTAGTTACTTGCGTCACCTTGCCACTTTGTTCTTCACCATCCATCGTAATATCACCGAAACTAGTTTTTAAGTCATAGCCTAAATCACTTTGTTTGTTTTGTAAGTGAAGTGTCATATCGCCAAAGCTAGAAGAAATGGTGGATTGACCATTTAATGTACCATCTATAGTGATGTCACCATGCTCACTTTCAATGCTAATGCCGTTACTAGCATATTGTTGGAGCGTCAAATCACCAAAGGACTGTGTAATCTCTGTTTTGTCACCAGTCGTGTTAGTGAAGGTAATATCTCCGTAATCTTGCATGAGTTGAAGCTCCTCATAATGTAATCCACGAACAGCTGTATCACCAAAATCACTGTCTATTACAACTGACTCTACTTTTGTATCTTTCGGGACATAGAGCTTGATAGAGGGAGAAGAAAAGTTATTAAAGCCAAATTGAAAACCATCCCTTTTCTTCGCCTTTGTTTCAATCGTTAAAACACCATTGTCTATATGATAGGTTACGTCTTGCTGCTCAAAGACCTGTGTCTCTAATCTATAGTCGTTATCTCTCGCAATAATTTCAATATCTCCATAGTCATTCACTATATTAATACTTGTAAACGTATCTAACTCATGTGATTGACTCACTAGATTTGTATGGCTTGGGACGTGAAGACCGTCGGCATCTTTGAAAATAAGCCAGCGACCGCCCGAAAAATAACCAACCAATGCAAGTAAAATACCTAATGCAATCATTGTCATGGCGATAAGGGTATTTTTAGATGTCATTTAGAAGCCCCCTTTCCGTTTTTTCGTTATTTTGTGGAATAGTCTTCCTAATGCTTCAACAGAAACAAGAACCGTTTTCTTAATAAAACGTGTGACAAAAGGAAAGAGTAGGACACCTAAGCCCGTTACAACCAATCCCGCACCCATAAAGAGCAGTGCAGTAGGCCAATGCTCTGTTAAAATCAAGAAGCCTGAAATAAGGGCTACGATGCCACCAGCAAAAATACTAATGACTGTCGCGATAATAGCCAGGATCAAGCTGACGATGACTGCGCCGAATGAAAAAATAAGTGCAATAGCTGTTGCCAGTAATGGCAGTGAAAGTGGCGCAGACAATATGGCTAGAATAATGAGCCAAATGGCTGACATATTCTTTTTCGTTGATTTGGCTGAGGAGGTTTCCAAATCCTTTAGTGCGAAATCAGCTAATATTTGTGAGGCGACATGAGAAGGGGAGCCAAGTTGCGACATGACCTGTTGCTCATTTTCCTCTCCAGCTTCCGCAAAGTATTCTTCATAATAAGTAAGTGCAGCATCTAACTCATGCGCAGGAAGCCGACGTAATTTTCCTCGTAGCTGTTTCAAATAGCTTGCTCTATCCATCTAAATTCCCTCCTAAAAGTACACAATCAACCTTTTCCTTATACACTTGCCATTCTTTTAATAGCTCTAATAATCGTATACGTCCTTGCTCTGTAATTTGATAATAGCGTCTATTTCTACCTTGATAGGGCTGATCGTATGTTGTTAAGTAATGTGCTTTTTGTAAGCGGCGTAATACTGGGTACAGTGTAGACTCCGAAATCTCCATGACCGATTGTACTTGCTGTGTTAAAGAATAGCCATAGGCGTCCTCTTTATCGACGATAGCCAATACACAAGCATCAAGTAAAGCTGAACCAAGCTGAAATGTCATCTCTCCACCTCACATATAGTACCTATACTTCATTTTATATTATATGACGTATAGTATGTGGATAGTATATGACGTATAGCATTAATTGTCAATTCTAATAAAAGATAAATTTTACCAATGTCGTTAAACGATGATATTGTAAAAAAATAATATTTGAAGATTAGTAGGAGAATCTGTTATAGTATGAGCTGAAGGGCAGTATCCATTGTGAACGGCACCTTCAAAAGCGCAAGATCCCATATTAACCAATATCTGCCTTGATCTTTTTAGACAGGGACGGAAGAAAACGATACGTTCAAATAGCTTTCTTTTTGTAAGCTATTGCCTCTTGATGAGGTTTTTCCAATGAACGAAACACTACCCTTCTGTCCTTTTTCGGCACAGAGGGGTTTTTCTGTTTTCTTCCCTTAAAAAAGGAGGACTACAACATGAAAACGACGACAGATTTTTTAAAGATGAAAGCAGCAGGCGAAAAAATCGTAATGGTGACGGCCTATGATTATCCGGCTGCTACATTCGCTGAAGACGCTGGTGTCGATATGATACTGGTCGGTGATTCACTTGGAATGGTCGTGCTTGGCTATGATTCTACAATGCCAGTGACTGTAGCGGATATGATTCATCATGCTAAAGCGGTTCGACGTGGAGCAAAGGATACGTTTATGGTCGTGGATATGCCATTCGGTTCTTATCATGGCGATGTCAATGAAACATTAACAACAGCCATTGCGATGATGCAACAAACTGGGGCTGATGCCTTAAAGGTAGAGGGAGCGGGTGAGGTTATTGCTGTCATTCGTAAATTAACATCAGCTGGTATTCCTGTCGTTGCTCATTTAGGTTTATTGCCACAGTCAGCAGGGGTGCTAGGCGGTTATAAAGTACAAGGAAAAACGGCTGAACAGGCTGCCACGTTAATTGAAGAAGCAAAACAATGCGAAGAAGCGGGTGCTTGTGCAGTCGTATTAGAATGTATCCCTCACCAGCTGACTGAGGTTGTCTCCGCTAGTTTAATGATTCCGACCATTGGCATTGGTGCAGGAGTAGAAGCTGATGGACAAGTGCTGGTGTATCATGACATGTTAAGCTACGGCTCACATCATGTGCCGAAGTTTGTTCAACAATTTGCCGATATGGGCAAAGAAGCAAGCGCTGGCATGGTTCGCTATGTTGAAGCTGTGAAAGCAGGTACTTTCCCTGCACCAAAGCATTTCTTTACGATGAAAGAAGAAGCATTAGATAAGTTATATGGGGGCGTCCAAGCATGAGAGTCGTAACTACCATACAAGCATTAGCTGAAGAAATAAACGCAGCCAAGCAGGCTCATCAAACCATTGGACTTGTTCCGACGATGGGCTATTTACATGAAGGTCATTTAACATTGGCACAAACAGCTCGTGCTGAAAATGATGTAGTCGTTATGAGTATATTCGTCAACCCAACACAATTTGGACCAAATGAAGATTTTGAAAGCTATCCTCGTGATTTACCTAGAGATACTGCATTGGCACAGTCTGTTGGTGTTGATATTATGTTTGCACCAAGTGTGGAAGAAATGTATCCCCACGATGGTGGCATCCGTATACAGGCTGGTGAGCAAGCAACCATTCTTTGTGGTGCGAGTCGTCCAGGCCATTTTGATGGCGTGTTACAGATTGTCTCGAAATTATTTCACTTAGCACAACCAACTCGGGCTTATTTTGGACAAAAGGATGCACAGCAAGTTGCCATTATTGCAACGATGGTACGTGATTTTAATTTCCCATTAGAAATACGTGTTGTCCCAATTGTCCGTGAGGAAGACGGTTTAGCGAAATCTTCTCGCAATGTCTATTTAAGTGAGACAGAGCGACAGGAGGCCCCAGCCATCTATGAAGCATTACAATTGGCACGTGATAGCTTTCTAGCGAATGGTGATGCTGTGCGTGCACTGGCTAAAGCAAAAGCTCATATTCATGCACGAACGCATGGTCAGATTGACTATATCCAAATATTAGCTTACCCAGATTTAACACCCGTGACTGCTACGACACAGCAAGCTCTGTTGGCAGCAGCTGTCTATATAGGTAAAACACGCTTAATCGATAATTGTATCTTTACTGTGAAAGAAGGACTGTAAATATGTTACGTATGATGATGAATAGTAAAATCCACCGTGCAACAGTGACACAGGCGGATTTAAATTACGTCGGCTCCATAACAATTGATGAAGATATTTTAGATGCAGTAGGTATGCTAGCAAATGAAAAAGTACATGTCGTGAATAATAATAATGGTGCTCGTTTTGAAACATATATCATTGCTGGTGAACGAGGTTCAGGCGTAATTTGTGTGAATGGTGCAGCAGCGCGACTTGTGCAACGTGGCGATATTGTGATCATTATTTCCTATGTCTATGTGGATAATCATGAAGCCAAAGAGCATAAACCAACAGTGGCCATTATGGGAGAGGGCAATACTATTAAAGAAATGATTGCACATGAGCCAGAAGCAACAGTGATGTAGTGAAGTGAGTAGCATTCATTAAGATGGACGCAGCAATTTATAATTTGATATTAGATAGGAGGATGGCAAAGTATAGCCGATCCTCCTTTTTTCTGTATTCGTATCCATTACAAAAGTTTTGGAAAAATTTTTCTTTTCTTACTATTAAACTAGTTTTAAGATTATAATTTTGTAAAAAAATTCGAATGTTCTAGTATTTTGTGTCATATTTATGTAGAATTTAGTTGTTAGTACATCATTTTACTAGTGGAGGTATCATTTGTAATGGAAAATAAACGTAACAAATTTTTAACAGCAACTGCCGCAGCGTTAGCTGTAACAGCGGTAGCAGTAGCACCAGTATCGGCAGCAAGTCCTTTTTCAGATGTAAAAGAAAGTCATGCAGACTTTGATGGCATCGCTACTCTTTATGCAGCGGGGATTATTAGCGGATACCCAGATGGTACATTTAAACCTGATACAAATGTCACACGTGGACAAGCTGCTAAAATGATTGCAGGTGCCTTAAAGCTGGATACGAAAGATGTTGAGAATCCTAACTTTACGGATATTGGTGCATCCAATCCATATTATGGTTCCATTGCAGCGCTTGTAGAGCTAAAAGTTATTTCAGGCTATGGGGACAAAACATTCCGTCCAAACCAAACAATTACACATGGTGATTTAGCAAAAATCTTGTCGTCTATTCCAACATTACCAGAGCTAGAAAGTGTAAAAAACCATGCGGCTAGCGAAAATGTTACACGTGGACAGCTAGCAACTGTGATTGCAGAAGCCCTAACAAAATCAACGCCAGAAGATGGATTTACTTTATCAATTTTACATGTAAATGATACACACGCTCGTGCAAATGAACTACCTAAATTAGCAACAGCTGTAAAGGAGCAACGTGCAGCAAAGGAGAATGTTCTAACATTACACGCTGGTGATGCATTTAGCGGTACACTATACTTTAACGAATTCCATGGACAAGCAGACTTAGCATTATTAAATGAAATCGGCTTTGACGCCATGGTATTTGGTAACCACGAATTTGATTTAGGTTCATCACCTGAAGGCCATCAAGCACTAGTAGACTTTATTAAAGGTGCTAAATTCCCATTTGTGGATGCCAATACAGATTTCTCAGCAGATGACAAATTCACTGGTTTATTTACAGATTTAATTTCAAGTGAGCCTGAAAACGGTAAAATTTATTCAGGTATCGTGAAAGAAATCAATGGAGAAAAAGTAGGTATTTTCGGCTTAACGACAGAAGAAACGAAAGATATTGCTTCTCCAAACAAAGTGAAATTTACAAACTATATCGAGGAAGCGGAAAAAGCAGTGGCTGCCTTTGAAGGAATGGGCGTCAACAAAATTATCGCTTTAACACATATCGGTTATAATGATAACCCTAATGTGGATAATGATATTTTACTAGCACAAAACGTACCAGGCATTGATGTCATTGTTGGTGGTCATGATCATACAAAATTAGAGGAACCATTTGTAGTTGACACAAACACTGTTGGCGAAGCAAAAGATGCTACATTAATTGTACAAGCAAATGAGTATGTAAAATATTTAGGTACACTCGATGTAACATTTGATGGAGATGGTGTTGTCACAAAGTATAAAGGTGAATTAATTGACCTTGGTAAAGTAGCGGAAGATAAGAAATTAGTGAAGCTGCTTGCACCATATAAAGCAAAAGTAGATGAAGTGAACAACAAAGAAATTGGTGTAACACTGAAAGAAGCATTAGCCAACCCTCGTTCAAGTGAAACTAGTCTTGAAAGTGTGCGTAGCAATGAAACAGCTCTAGGTAATATTATTACTGATGGTATGTTAGCAAAAGCACAAAAATTTACAGATAAAACAGTTGTAATGGCATTGCAAAACGGAGGAGGTATCCGAGAAGCAATTCCAGCAGGTAATATTACTGTTGGTCAGGTTATTACAGTCTTACCATTTGGTAATACATTAGCATTAATGGACGCAACTGGTGCTGAGCTAAAAGCTGCGTTTGAAGTATCATTGAAAAATGTACCGAATGAAAATGGTGGCTTCCTGCACATCGCTGGGGCAAAATTACAATATGATTCATCGAAAGAAGCAGGCTCACGTGTTGTATCTGTGGAGTACTTCGACAAAGCGACAGGTAAGTACGTTCCGTTGCAGGATGATAAACGGTATACAGTAGCAACGAATGCATACACGGCTAAAGGTGGAGATGGCTTTGATATGTTTGCGAAAGCATATGAAGAAGGTCGTGTTACAGATTTAGGCTTGTCTGACTGGGAAAACCTTCAAGAGCAATTACTATCCCTAAAAGAAGTGAAAACAACAACAGAAGGTCGTATTGTTGACCTAGCTAAAAAACAATAAACTTCTGATTGATTAGGTAAACAGGTAATCGTATTTTCTTTTACGCAACCTTAGGGGCTTCCTCTAAGGTTGCGTTTTTTGTATGGATGAAGTGGCTCACCGAAGGAGGAGAAAGGATGCCGTAAAGACAAATCTATGATAAAATTCAACTTATCTAATGTGAACTGTGAGTTGAGATGTATGATGGAAAGTCAAAAATATGCAATTGTAGATTTGGAGACAACTGGTCATTCACCAGCAAATGGAGACCGGATGATTCAAATCGCGATTGTTATTATGAAAGATTGGGAAATTGAGCGTACCTATACGAAGTTCATTAATCCAGGAAAAACCATTCCATCTTTCATTCAAGATTTAACGCATATCACGGATGAAGATGTTAAGGATGCCTTACCATTTGAGGCACATGCGGATTACATATATGAACTCTTAACTGATTGTGTGTTTGTCGCACATAATGCAGATTTTGACTTATCCTTTTTACAAGCAGAATTTAAACGTGCCGGACTATTGAAGTGGCAGGGTAAAAAAATGGATACGGTGGAGCTAGCTAAAATTTTGTTTCCGATGTCCCTCAGCTTTAAGCTAGGGGATTTAGCAGCAGATTTAAATATCGAGCTAGCCAATGCACATCGAGCAGACGACGATGCTCTTGCTACGGCAGAGCTATTCAAATATTGCTGGAAGGAGCTGTTAAATCTCCCACAGCTAACGCTAGAGCAGATGCACAAGCGTTCATTTCGCATGAAATCAAATATTGCTCAGCTTTTTTTCGAGGCATTACAAATTAAACGTCAGCATCTGACAGGTCATGAAAATGTGCATTATTACCGCAATTTTGCCATTTGTAATGGTCGTAATCAGCATGAGAATGAATCACAAACGATGGACTATCCGCAAACGGTGGATGAAAAAAAGGCATTCATGGCAAAGGCACTCCCAAATTTTGAGGTAAGACCTGCACAATTTGAGATGATGGACACGATTTGGCAGGCATTACATGAACAAAAAGAGTGTGTGATTGAAGCTTCTACAGGTATTGGCAAAACCGCTGGCTATTTACTTCCTGCGATTTTGTATGCACGAGCTGTCCATAAAAAGATAGCCATTAGCACCTATACTTCTCATCTACAGGAACAGCTTGTAGAGGAAGAGCTACCTAAGATTGAAAAAATTCTTGGGACAAAAGTGAATTTATGTGTGCTAAAGGGAATGCAACATTACATTGATCTGGAACGCTTTGAGCAATGTATGGCCCATGCTGATGAATCCTATGATGATACATTTACTATTTTACAAATACTTGTTTGGCTGACAAAAACAGAGACAGGTGTGTTAAGTGAGCTCAATGTTTCTGGTGGCGGCCAACTGTTTTTAGAGAAAATCCGCAAAATACCGAGTGACAAGCCTTCAAAGGGCTTTGATTTCTATGAACGAGCGTTAAAGAATAGCACTGTTGCGGACTGTATTGTGACGAATCATGCCATGGTATTGAGCGATTTAGTGCGTCAAACACCGCTCTTTACACAAATTGATGGCTGGATTATGGATGAGGCACATCAATTTATTCAGGCAGCAATGCAGCAAGATGAGGTTGTCTTCTCCTATACACAATGGAAGTATATTTTCGGCCAAATCGGCACGATGGAGGACAGTGCTTTATTTCAACAGTTTTGCCAGGCAGCAAAGAAAAAACAGCGAGTAGCTATGCAAAATTTACAGCGACTGGATGCACAATTTATCCGTCTACAACGAACATTTGATGAAACAATTCAGCAAGCGATTCAAAAAATGCAACAGCAAGTTAAAGGGAAGCAAACTGGTAGTAAATGTACCTTGTTTTTAGAGGATGTTTCATTGGCGAAAGAGCCATTTGCACTAGTCAGTAAACTGACACAGCAATGGTTGGATCTAGCTAGTGGAATTACGCAGGCTTTCGAAAATAATATCGAGCAATTAGATAAAAATGACCTTTTTGTATTGTCTGAATGGCAGTATTGGATTCGAGAAGTGAAAATAAAAATTGCAGAATGGGAAGATATTTTTCTCTCCCCGCAGGATGGCAATTCTGTTTGGTTAGAATTTGATGTACGAAGTGTTCCAGGCAGTCTCCATGTCTTTAAAAAGCCCGTCAATGTCACACCAATTATTGAACAAGTGTTAGCACCTCTACGTCAGCAAGCAAGTATTGTTTGGACATCAGGTACATTAACGGTACCTGGCAATGAACGTTTTATTACACGTCAGCTAGGCATCTCAAATGAAGTCAAAGTTATGAAACTACAAGCACCACCAGCCTATTATGCGGGCGCTAAGGCATTTATTGTAACTGATATGCCAGATATTCAGCATGTCAGCCAAGAAGAATACATTGAGGCTGTTGCCCATGCTATTACACGGACAGTTCGTATGACAGAGGGGCGTTGCTTTGTGCTCTTTACGGCACAGGATATGCTACGAAAAACGGTCGAGCTTATTCAAGATAGTGAGCTTTTAGATGACTATATGCTTTTTGCACAAGGTGTGACAGGCGGTAGCCGTATGCGCATTTTAAAATCATTCCAAAAATTTAGCCATGCCGTGCTTTTTGGCACAAATAGCTTTTGGGAGGGTGTGGATGTGCCAGGGGATGCCCTTGCCTCTGTCATTGTCGTACGCCTACCATTTTCTTCACCAGAAGAGCCCGTCTTTAAAGCGAGAGCAAAGCATCTAACAGCTCAAGGCCGTAATTCCTTTACAGAGCTTTCCTTACCAGAGGCCATTATGCGCTTTAAGCAAGGCTTTGGTCGATTAATTCGTTCTTCACAAGATAAAGGTGCGTTCATTGTACTAGATCGTCGTATTACTAGTAAGTCCTATGGAAAAGAGTTTATTAAGGCATTACCGCCCATCGACGTAAGGAAATTACAGCTACCCGAATTGTTAAAAGAACTAAATCATTGGCAAAAATAACAGTAACCCCTTTTAGCATAAGCTAGAAGGGGTTTTACTATTGTATTGAGGGGTTTGATAATATTATTTTGCTATCATAATCACTGTTGCTTATTTTTATTTTACACATAAAAAAAGGTTGGCGTTTCGAACAATCTCAGTAATATAGTTCATGACGATTTCCGTTGCTTGTTGAACATCATAGCCATTATTGGGTTTATTACAGTGGTCATTTGGCAACGTGTAACGAAAGAAAAACGACAAGAGATTGCCTTCCAGCGTAAGCATGCAAAGGAACAGGTGCTTACTTAATGTAGTTTGATTTGAAATAACATGAAAAGACGTCAGGACAAAGCGATTGTTTTGGACGTCTTTTTTGTATGCCCCTATTGCGTCCAACGAGACCATAATAGCAAGATTGAGGACGAAATAAGTGGAGAATTCCTGATAATATGAGGTCAATCAAACAGTATGGAGGCTTTCGCTATGTCAAAAATTCAGGAATTCAATGATTTACATTGTTCACAAGAGCTGTTGTTTTTAGGAAATGCTTGGGATGTATTATCGGCATTAGCATTAGAAAAAGCAGGTTTTCAGGCGATTGGCACAACTAGCTGGGGTATAGCGAATTCATTAGGCTATGCTGACGGTGAATGGATAGACTTTCAACACCATCTAAATATTATTCAAGCTATTGCAGAGCAGGTGAACATCCCCGTATCTGCGGATATTGAAGCGGGGTATGGTCATGATGAACAAAGTATTATCGACAATGTGTTAAGAACAGCTGATGTTGGAGTAGCAGGAATTAACATCGAGGATTCCTTTAAAAAGCAAACTGGATTAAGAAATATAACAAAACACTGTCACCTGCTAACAAATATGAGGGCAAGGCTAGATAATCATGGCTATAAAGATTTCTTTATTAATGCAAGAACAGATACGTATTTGCTGCTAAAGCATCCGTTCGAGGAAACCATGATGAGAGCACAAGCTTATAGCGAGAGCGGAGCAAGTGGGGTCTTTATCCCAGGCTTAATAGATATCAATGAAATAAGTGCTATCACAAGCAATGTAGATGCACCCATCAATCTTCTTTCTTTACCAGGATTGACAAATTGCCAACTATTAAAAGAATTAGGGGTAAGGCGTTTGAGCTTTGGCAATGCACTTTCAGATAAAATCATTGCCTATTTATCACAGCATGCTGCACAATTAGTAAAAGACCAAGATACTTCTTCTTTATATGTGTAATCTATGAAATCGAGGTGGTTCATTCGTGGACAATCCAATCAATTTATCCTTTGAGGAAAAGTGGGAAAAAATCATAGCATGTGATCAAACCTATGATGGGCTATTTTATACGGCAGTTAAAACCACTAAAATATATTGCCGTCCTTCCTGTAAATCAAGAAAACCGAAAAAGGTGAATGTTGAATTTTATGAAGATATTCAAGAAGTAGAAGCAGCCGGGTATCGTGCATGTAAACGTTGTCAGCCTGAAATCGAACATTCACCACATACCCAATTGATTAAAAATATTACAGCATTTATCATCAACGAGTATAAACAAAAGCTGACATTACAGGATATGGCGGCGCATGTCGGCATCAGTCCATTTCATCTTGAACGATTATTTAAACAAGAAACAGAAGAGACTCCCAGAACATATCTAGAAAAAATAAGAATTGATAAAGCTGCCCACTTATTAAAGCATACAGATGCTACAAATTTAGAAATTTGCTATGAAGTAGGATTTCAAAGTCCATCCAATTTTTATAAAGTTTTTCGACGGTTGAAAAATTGTTCACCTACACAATATCGACACCTTTCATAGAAAGGAGACCTATTATGAATTGGATAAATGCCGATTGTTATGTAGTCATCGAACCACCAAAAGAATTCAATTATATGGAATGTTTGCTGTTCTTAAAGCGCTCCAATCAAGAAAATTTGCATCATATAAAAAAGGACACACTCTTCAAATTATTAAAGATAAATGAACGGCTTATTTTATGTACCGTCACCGAGCAAGACAATAAAATAAAAGTATCCTTTCTGATGAATCAGCCAGCTGTCCATGAACGAGCAATCATCGTACAATATATAATAGAGTGGTTTGATTTAAACAGGAACTTGCAGGACTATTACCAGATGGCTGAACAGGATCCCATCTTATGTTCACTTACGAAAAAATATAGTGGATTACGTTTAATCGGAATTCCTGATTTATTTGAAGCACTGGTGTGGGCTATTATTGGACAACAAATCAATTTAACATTCGCTTATACGTTAAAAAAACGATTTGTAGAACATTTTGGAGAGCATGTTCACTTTAAGGGACAAAGCTACTGGCTCTTTCCGACACCAGAAAAAATAGCAGCCATTCAGGTAGAGGACTTGAGAAGCCTTCAATTTACATTGAGGAAATCAGAGTACATTATTGATATTGCGAAAAGTATAGCAAATGGCCAATTGACAAAAGATTTATTGCGTCAAAAAGACAGCTACGAGGATATGAAAAAAAGTTTAATGGCTATTCGAGGCATTGGTGCATGGACAGCCGACTATGTGTTGATGAAATGTTTACAAGAGCCATCCGCTTTCCCCATTGCGGATGTTGGATTGCATAATGCAATAAAAACACAATTAGCATTAGAGCGAAAACCAACGCTTGAGGAAATTCATCACTATGCGAAACATTGGCAAGGCTGGCAAGCTTATGCCACCTTTTATTTATGGAGGTCACTAATATGAAACGGTATAAATTAGATTACAAATCGCCCATTGGAATTATTGAAATCGAAGGTAGTGAAACAGCTATTGATGGGATTAATTTTGCAGAGCGAGGGGAGATTGTCAATGTCCCTCAACAAGATACTCCTCAAGTGCTACTAACATGTGCTAAGCAATTGCATGAGTATTTTATTGGTGAACGTCATGCATTTTCATTTCCCTACACCTTTAAAGGTACTGATTTTCAGCAAGCAGTTTGGCATGCCTTACCTAGTATAGGCTATGGTGAAACAGCTTCTTATAAAGATATTGCAATGGCCATTAATAATGAAAAAGCTGTAAGAGCTGTCGGTAGTGCCAATGGCAAAAATAACATAAGCATTGTTGTTCCTTGCCATCGAATTATTGGCTCCAATGGAACGTTGACAGGGTATGGTGGCGGGATGTGGCGCAAAGAATGGTTACTTCAGCATGAGCAAACCTATAAAAATCCATCCAAGTAATGTTCGTTCATCGTCGTACCTTTCTTTGGGATAATAGCATCACTGCAATTCCATGCTGTATAAAAAAGTAGTTATTGCAAAAAATAAGACCGTCAAAATGGCGGTTTTAATGACTAGTCTTTGTCATTTTATCGCTTCTTATGACATCTCCCTGCTGAAAATTTAGCTTGGAGTAAAGACGATAAAGGAGGTGTACGCATGAGCGTGCTTTATAGAATTGCCTTAGTATTAGTCATTATAGGTGCAATCAACTGGGGACTCATTGGATTCTTTAGATTTGATTTAGTTGCTTATTTGTTTGGTGGACAAACTGCGGTCTTATCTCGATGGATATATGCCCTTGTTGGACTTGCAGGTCTAATCACCATACCAATTCTTGTGAAACGATTTGAAGACGAGGATGATGTAGATACATTCACTCGTATGGACAGAAATCCTAGCTATGGCATGGAGGCTGGGGAGGAAGCGGATTTCACTGGAGTAACAAAGACAGAAGTGAAAAAAGTGGAGAAAAAAGAGAACGACTAATCAATCTGCAAAAACTGGTGACCAATTTGGTTCGTCAGTTTTTTTATATAGAGCAAAAACATTCGCATGGCTCCTTTAAGAAGCAACACGAATGTTTATTTTAGTGATTAGTCTTGATTACTCGGAAAAGCAAAGGATGAGGTTACATCATTTCCTTGTTCCACCCATCTTTCTGATATGGTTTTCGTTTTTGTGAAGAAACGTACTTGGTCAGGGCCAAACATATGCCCTTCACCGAATCTTGAACGTTTCCAGCCACCGAAATTGTGATAGCCTACTGGAATAGGAATGGGCACGTTGACACCTACCATTCCAACTTCAATTTCAGTGGTAAATTTCCGAGCAGCCGCACCATTGTTTGTAAAGATTGTCACACCATTCCCTAATTCATGGGCATTAATAAGAGCAATTGCCTCATCCAATGTAGCTACTCGAACAATATTCCGTGCAGGTCCAAATACTTCTTGCTCATAAATTTCCATCCCAGGCTTTACGTGATCGAGTAGGGTAGGACCCAAGTAGAAACCATTCGATTGCTTGGCGATATTAGGATTTCTTCCATCACAGACAATTGTAGCACCTTCTTCCACGCTACGATCGATAAAACCAATAATGGCATCCTTGGACTGCTGTGTAATAACTGGTCCAAAATCGACTTCGGAGTCTGTATACGGACCCACTTTTAATTTGGCAATTTTATCAGCAAGAATACTGACTAATTTATTGGCTGTATCCTCACCTACAGGAATAATAGTTGAAATCGCCATACAACGCTGAGAGGCAGCTCCAAAGGCAGCACCTAGAAAGGCATTGGCAACGTGCTCTAAGTCAGCATCTGGCATAACCACCATATTATTTTTACCACCACCTAACGCTGTCACACGTTTCCCATGTTTAGAGGCTGTGGCATAAATAGCTTCTGCGACGGGTGTAGAGCCGACAAAGGAAATTGCTTCAATGGCTGGGTTGCATAACAGCTCATTGACAGCCTCTTTATCGCCATTAATGACAGTCCAGACACCATCTGGTAAACCAGCTTCTTTCCATAGCTCTGATAAAAATAGAGCGGAGCAAGGAACACGCTCTGATGGCTTTAAAATCACACAATTTCCTACGGCTATCGCCATGCTTGTAATGGCTAGTGGAACCATGGCAGGGAAATTAAATGGCGAGATAGCCGCCACTACGCCTAATGGTACTTTCATCGAATAGGCATTGATATGACCACCTACATTAACGGAATATTCACCTTTTAGTAGATGTGGGGCATTAATAGCTAAATCTACTGACTCTAAACCTCGTGTAATTTCGCCTTTTGCATCCTCCATTGTTTTGCCACTTTCAGTACAGATCATATCGATTAACTCATCCATATTTTCTGTTAATAGTTGGCGAAACTTTAGGACGATTTCTGCTCGTTTCCCAATAGATAAAGCACGCCAAGCTGGGAAGGCAGCTTTGGCAGCAGTAATCGCTTCCTGCACCTCCGCTGTTGTTGCTAAAGGAACACGAGCGATGACAGTGCCAGTACTTGGGTTGTGAACATCTGATAACTGGCCACTTTTCCCTAAAATCGTTTGTCCATTGATAAAATGACCTAGCTCTTTTATGTCGGTATTCGTTACCATCTAGCTATTCCTCCTACAGTTTAATAGATTGTAATGCCTGCACAAATTTTTCAATAATAAAATCTTTCTCATCTGAGGAGATAATCAGTGGCGGAGATAATGTCAATACATTATTGAAACCTGCAACGGTTACACCATTTTTCCCAATGATTAATCCGAGTTCCTTACATTGCGCAATCACTTTGTTTACAAGCGTAACATCGAGTGGTGTTTTGCTGTCTTTATCTTGAACAAGCTCAACGCCAATCAATAAGCCTTTCCCACGAATATCCCCAACATATGGATGTTCCTTTAATTGCTCCTGTAAGGTAGCCAGAAGTGTTGCTCCTAGCGAAGCGGACTGGGCAAATAAATCTTCCCGCTCCATTATTTCAATATTTTTTAGTGCTACGGCACATGCCGCTGGTGATCCACCGAATGTGTTGACATGGCGGAAAAAGTCATATTCCTCACTCCCTGCAAAAGCCTCATAAATTTCACGGCGAACAGCTGTAGCTGACAGAGGCATATAAGCACTTGTTAAGCCTTTCGCCATTGTCACAATATCAGGCTGGATGCCGTAATTTTGAAATCCAAAAGCTTTGCCAGTACGTCCAAAACCACAAATTACTTCATCGACAATAAGCAATGCACCATGCTTTTCACAAATAGTTTTGACCCCTTGTAAGTAATGGTCATGGGGCATAAGCACGCCACCACCAGTGATGATCGGCTCCATAATGATAGCTGCAATGGAATCGGACATTTCCCATGTCATAAGATGATCAATCGCTTGAACGGATGGTAATGCACAAGGGTCCTTACTTTTAATATGGTCTTCATTTGCACGATACGTATCAGGCGGTGTGACATGAAGAAAACCAGGTGCCAGTGGCTCATATTTATATTTTCGCTGAGCTTGTCCAGTAGCTGCCAAAGCACCCATTGAGCTCCCATGATAGGCACGATAACGAGAAATAATTTTCGTTCGATTGGCATGACCTTTTTGTTGATGATATTGTCTAGCGATTTTGAAGGCAGCCTCATTTGCTTCAGAGCCACTATTGGAGAAAAAGACGACATAATCATCTTCTAAAAACTCACTAATTTTTTCGCTTAATTTAATGGCAGGGATATGCCCTACAGATAATGGTGTATACGTATTTTCAAGCAATTGCTCATAGGCAACTTTGGCAATGTCCTCTCGTCCATAGCCAACATTCACACACCATAAACCAGCCATAGCATCTAAATAGCGTTTTCCTTCAATGTCGGTAATCCATGCTCCTTTAGACGATTGGACAATCATCGTTGCATTCGGATTGTATGGCTTCATAGAGTGCCAAACAAATTGTTCATCTTTCACTTGCCAATTTGGGCTTGTTACATTAGTCACGAAGCTTCACTCCCTCTGTATAGGTGGTTGAATAGCATGCATATGTTTGTATCAGATGTGGACAACGAAAATGCACAGTTGACCCCATTTGTACTTTATATGTATGCCCTAAGTGTTTTAGAAGGGGTATTTATCTTGATTGAACTGAAGATTTCCTCCTACACTGAGGGAGATGAGTGTTTGCAGTGGGTGTTCAATCAATCGCTGAAAGAAAAGAACACCGTCAAAAAACACCACGTTCTGTGGCAATGACGGTGTGACCAATATCATGTTGCCTCACAATCTCAGGAGGATGTCGCAAATTTTGTAGCCGAGTTTTTTTGAAAAAATAGCAGAAGCAAAAAGATTGAAAAATCAGATAATTAAGTAATCTACTGATGTGTTAAAACATCCTCAATTAAAAAAGCAATATACAGGTTAGTTTTCGTAAAGGGATTACTTAAGTCCATGTCCAATAGCATTTCGATTTTCTTTATTTTATAAAGAACCGTATTACGATGAATAAATTGACGTTCACTAATCCTACTTGTACTGCCATTTTCCTCAACAAATATGCGTAAAAAAGGAACGTAATCTGTGTTGTGCAATTCATCATAGCGATAAAGCTGTCCTAAAATATCCTGACTGAAAGACTTCATCAAGGGCTGATTTTGCACAGCCATAAGTATTTTATAGGCACCAATTTCTTGATATTTGTATAAGTAACGGTTGTTATGAAGCTGTGCTAAATGAATGACAGTTAATGACTCATCATAGCTTTTACGAGCATTTTCTAGCTCTTTATAATAGTTCCCTTTTCCGATAATAATATCTAAGAAACCGTTTTTTAAGGTGATTTTTTCATAGATTTCTTCCACGACTTTTGAGAAGGGTACATTCGGTGTTATGATTTGAGCTTTATCAATTAGAAAAATGAGGTGATTTTTATGCTTTAATTTTAAGAAGCGTTGATAGCGATTTTGAAAAGCGAATTGCATCATCACCTCATAACGGTCAATAGAGGCTTGGGTGCCAATGGTTGTGCAAGTAATGATCGCTAATTCTCTCCCGTGGGGAAATCCTAGCTGTGCTAGTTGATCTTTCATCGTGTTAGCGTTTTGTTTGTAGTGAAATAGTAGATTGAAAAGTACCTTTTCTTCGATGGAGAGCTCTTGATGATGGTTGGCAATAAATTGAAAAGTAGTTTTTAATAGATCGGCAATACGATAATTCCATGGCATTTGAAAAATAGGGAAATCATGTTGATTAGCGAAAGAGATGACGGCTTCAGGAATATCAGGAATGAAAGGCCCTGTATTAATGATAAAGCCAGCTACTTTTTTGGTGTAGGCTTGTTTGACAAGCTGTTCTAAGGAAGCTGCTTGTGCATCTAAATGAATGCCTGTTGTGACGACTAATTCATTAGGTCTACAAAACATGATTAAATCACTGCTCTCCACAACGTTAATACCAGTAACTCTGCGATACGTACCACTATGTCCAGCGACTAATGTGAGCATTGGGAATTGAACACCCTCTACAATTTTACGAATCGTCCCCATATTTACCCCCCTTAATTATGAACATAACTTACCATATATGATGTGCAGTTGCACATATTTTTTTAGTTTACTATCCATATCTCACAAGTTTTATTTATTTTAGAATGTTTAATAACTACTGTGAAAGAGAGGACTTGCATATGTATAAATGTAATAGTAGACGATTGCAAGAGTTAATTGAACAATTTAGTCAATTTGGAGCCACTGACAATGGTGGTGTCACACGTTTGTCTCTTTCGGATGAGGACGTTTTAGCAAGAAACTATTTTTGTAAGTGTTGTGAGGCGTTAGGTATGAACATTCAGGTAGATGATATGGGGAATATTTATGCCACGCTTCCTGGGAAAAAGAATGTGCCGCCCATCGTTATGGGTTCCCATCTAGATTCTGTTGAAAAAGGTGGGAGATTTGATGGCGTGTTAGGCGTACTAACAGCTATCGAGGCCATTCGAACAATAAAGGAAAATGACATTGAAGTGGATATTCCACTCATGATTGTCAATTTCACGAACGAAGAGGGGGCACGTTTTGATCCAGCCATGATGAGTTCAGGGGTCATCACCTCGAAGTTTGATAAAGAAAAAATGCTGCAATCCACAGATAAAAATGGCATTCGCTTTCAAGAAGCATTACAAGCAAGTGGCTATGAAGGAGAGCAGGTCAATCGTCTAAAAGAAGCACTGGCTTATATTGAATTGCATATTGAGCAAGGGCCAGTACTAGAGGCAAAAAAACGTGAAATTGGTGTTGTTGAAGGTGTACTAGGTATGGTCTGCTACGAAATCACCATTACGGGGCAATCGAATCACGCAGGGACAACGCCAATGTCAATGCGCAAAGATCCGATGATTGTTGCATCGACGATCATAACAGAGCTCCATGAGCAATTAGGCAAGGTGGATGAACAGCTTGTGTTTACCTTTGGTCGTATGCATGTTTCTCCAAATATTCATACAGTTATCCCGAATAAGGTGACATTTACCATTGATTCCCGTCACCAAAAGCCAGAGGTCATGCAACTGGTTGAGGATATTCTCAATGCACTTCCAGAGACAGCAGGCGGATGCCATATTCAGCCTGTCAAGCTATGGGGAAGAGATACCGTGCATTTCGATAGCGCCATTTGCAATGAAGTAGAAAGAGCATGTCAAAGCTTTGGTTACTCAGCTCATCGTATGTTTAGCGGCGCTGGTCATGATGCACAGTATATGGCAAGTATGGTTCCTTCCGCGATGATTTTTGTCCCAAGTATCGAAGGCAAGAGTCATTGTGAAGAAGAGGAAACAACCTTTGAGGATTGTGCAAAGGGAGCAGATATTCTACTAGAAACGGTGTTAACGCTACAAACAAAGTTTAGTCTGGGCGAGACATATACACTGCATTAAACATCAAGGATTCTCTAATTTTGTGATGAAGGGTGAGGGGCACAATGAAAAAAATCATTAAAGGTGGACGAGTTGCAACTGCTGCTGACGTATTTGAGGCAGATATTTTAATTGATAACGGTAAAATTGTTCAGATTGGACAAAATTTAACGGATGCTAATGCTGAAATAATTGATGCAACAGGTAAGTACGTATTACCTGGTGGCATTGATCCCCATACGCATTTAGATATGCCATTCAATAATACGGTGACAGATGATGATTGGAAATCAGGTACAATTGCAGCGGCCTATGGTGGGACAACTACTATTTTAGATTTCTGTTTAACAGCTGGGGAAGAAAAATTGTCTACAGCGGTGGAGAAATGGCATGACAAGGCTAAAGGAAAGTCAGCTATTGATTATGGTTTCCACCTAATGATTGGCGACTTAACACCTGAAACGGAAGCTGAATTACCGAAGCTACTGGAGCAAGAGGGCATTACCTCTGTAAAAGTCTTTATGGCGTATGCAAAAGAATTCCAAGCAACAGATCGTACTTTATTTAAAGCCTTTAAAATCGCTAAAGATCTTGGTGCTGTGGTGATGGTACATTGTGAGAATGGCTCTGTTATTGATGAGCTGGTAGAAGAAGCTCGACGTGCTGGTCATAAGGAACCCATTTATCATGCACTGACTCGTCCAGCCGAATTAGAGGGAGAGGCAACAAAGCGTGCCATCGAATTAGCCCATATTGCTGGAGCAAAGCTCTATGTGGTGCATGTGACATGTAAAGAAGCAGTGGATGAAATTATTGCTGCTCGTGAAAAAGGCTATGACGTCTATGGTGAAACTTGTCCGCCATATTTAACACTCGATCAATCAGCCTTAGCACAGCCAGGCTTTGAGGGAGCCAAATATGTATGGTCGCCACCACTTCGTCCGAAGTATCATCAAGAGCATTTATGGCATGCATTAAAGGCGAAACAGCTTCAGACCATTGGCTCAGATCAATGCTCCTTTAGCTTTAAGGGCAAAAAGCAGCTAGGCTTAAATGATTTCTCGAAAATTCCAAATGGCGGGCCATTCATTGAAGATCGATTCAGTATTTTATATTCGGAGGGCGTAGCAAAGGGGAGAATTTCAATCCATGAATTTGTGGATATGATTTCTACTAGTGCGGCAAAAATATTTGGCTTATTCCCGCAAAAAGGAACGATTGCGATTGGTTCTGATGCGGATATCGTTATTTTTGACCCAGAGGCAAAACGCCAAATTTCGGCTAAAACGCATCATATGAATGTTGACTATAACCCATATGAAGGCTGGGAAGTGACAGGGGAGCCTGTTAGTGTCCTAGTCCGAGGGGAATATGTCATTAAAAATAAAGAATTTGTAGGCATACTTGGCAGTGGACAATACATTAAACGTCCATTAAGAACAGTAGTTGCGGAAGCGTTAAATATTTAGCTTCCTTCAGTAGACGACCGATTGTTTTGACTGGAGAACAAAACAATCGGTTTAGTAATTGATTCACGGAAAAAATGCTCACATGAGGGGGATGTGGAAATGGTTCCGATTCAAGAAAACGCGATGACCATACAGCTTAGACGTAATTTCATGGAATTAAAAGGAAAGATGACAAAGAATGAGGCTATTGAGGAAGCCAATCGTTGTCTATATTGCTATGACGCTCCATGTATTAAAGCCTGTCCAACAAGTATTCAAATCCCGAATTTCATAAAAAAAATTGCATCTGGTAATATGAAGGGTTCTGCTACGACTATATTAGAAGCAAATCCTATTGGTGCAAGCTGTGCGAGGGTTTGTCCAACAGAAGAACTATGTGAAGGGGCGTGTGTCTTAAATTCTTCAACAAAGCCAATTAAAATTGGTGAGTTACAGCGTTATGCAACGGATTGGGCAATGGAAACAAATGCCCAGCTATTCCAACCAGGCCAGCATAATGGACAGAAAGTAGCCATTATTGGAGCAGGCCCTGCTGGTTTATCGGCAGCACGTGAACTCAGCCGCTTAGGCTATCATGTAACGATTTATGAGGCGGAGGCAAAGGCTGGAGGTTTAGGTAGCTATGGCATTGTAGCGTTCCGTTTACCAAATGAAGTTGTAGATTGGGAAGTGGACCAAATTGAACAGCTCGGTGTGGACATTCAAACCAATACAGCTGTAGGTGTGGATATTACAGCAGCTGAAATTTTGGCGCAATATGACAGTGTGATATTAGCTGTCGGTATGGGGGCTGTGCCGAATCTGGGCATTAAAGGTGAAGAACTAGAAGGTGTACATGATGCCATTGACTTTGTGCGAAAAACAAAAATGGGACCGCTTACAAATGATATTGTAGGAAAACGAGTAGCTGTGATTGGAGCAGGAAATACAGCCATTGATGGTGCTACAAGTGCAGTGCGCTTAGGTGCTGACAATGTGCAAATTCTGTACAGAAGAACGCAAAAAGAAATGACAGCGTACAAATTTGAATATGAATTTGCTAAGCAGGATGGCGTGGAATTTAAATGGCTAACTGCACCGAAGAAAATTATTGGCAATGAAGCGGGCAAGGTGACAGGCATTGAATGTGTGAAAATGAAGCTTGGTGAGGCTGGTGCTGATGGGAGACAACGACCAGAAGAAGTTGAAGGCTCCAATTTTATCATCGAAGTGGATGCGGTGATTAAAGCCATTGGACAAACGCGTTTTGTATCGTTAATTGAAGCCTTTGGTTTAGCCCATACAAATGGGGTTGTCGATATTGATGAAACGACAATGCAAACGTCTCATGACAAAGTATTTGCTTGTGGAGATGTTGTCTTTGGTAATGGACAGGGGGAAGCGATGGTGGTGACCGCTGTACAACAAGGAAAAGATGCAGCATACAAGATTCATGAACGTTTAAGAAAACCAAGTGAGATTGCATAAAGTGAACCTTCAATCCGTGGAGGTTTTTCATCCTCCACGGATTGTTAGTTTCACCAATCGGGTTTTTACAGGCTGTTGATTCAGCATTTGAATATTTGGGCATACCTTTACATTCTGAAGTCGGGGTCTTACAGCTTATACCTGATGCTATGCTTTCGGTACAAAATAGCTTGTTAATAAGGGATAGAGGGGGAACTTATATGGCTGACTTACGCATTAATTTAGCGGGTATCAAATCACCTAATCCATTTTGGCTAGCATCCGCACCACCAACGAATTCAGGTTATCAAGTACAGCGTGCATTTGAAGCAGGCTGGGGTGGTGCTGTTTGGAAAACATTGGGGGAACCAATTTTAAATGTGTCCTCTCGTTTTGCAGCAGTTAGTTTTAATGGTCAACGTGTCGCAGGTTTCAACAATATTGAGTTAATTACAGATCGACCATTAGAAGTAAATTTACAAGAAATATATGAGACGAAAAAGAGATTTCCGAATCATGCGATTATTGCCTCGTTAATGGTAGAGCCAAAGCAGGAAAAGTGGCATGAAATTGTGAAACGCGTAGAAGATGTGGGGGTTGATGGTCTTGAGCTTAACTTTGGTTGTCCACATGGGATGGCAGAACGAGGCATGGGTTCTGCCTCTGGTCAAGTCCCAGAGTTGGTGGAAAAACAAACGTACTGGGTAAAGGAAGCAGCGCGTACACCTGTTATTGTGAAGCTAACACCAAACATTACAGATATTACTGTAACGGCGGAGGCAGCGACAAGAGGTGGAGCAGATGCAGTTAGTATGATTAATACGATTAATAGTTTAGCAGGTGTCGATTTAGATTCGTGGAATACAGTGCCTAATGTAGCTGGCAAAGGGGCACATGGTGGCTATTGTGGTCCAGCAGTTAAACCGATTGCCCTCAATATGGTTGCAGAATGTGCCCGTAATCCATTAGTCAATGTACCGATTTCGGGCATTGGTGGTATCTCGAACTGGCAAGATGCAGCAGAGTTTATTTTAATGGGTGCCACAGGCGTCCAAGTATGTACAGCAGCGATGCATCATGGTTTTAGTATTGTGGAGGATATGATTGATGGACTGAATAATTATTTAGATGATAAAGGCCTAGCTTCGGTCATGGATTTAGTAGGTCGCTCTGTGCAAAGATATTCAAGCTGGGGTGATTTGGATTTAAATTATAAAATTGTTGCAGAAATTAATAATGATGTTTGTATCAATTGTAATAAGTGCCATATTGCGTGCGAGGATACTTCCCATCAATGTATTGATCTCTATACAGAGGGTGATCGTCCAATGCTAAAGGTTCGTGAGGAAGACTGTGTCGGCTGTAACCTATGCTCCATTGTTTGTCCTGTCGACGGTGCCATTACAATGGTAGAACGTCCATCAACGATTCCGCCAATGACATGGAATGAACGTCAAGCCCTTCTGAGCAGTCTGTCAAAATAATGGCCTCTTTAGCTCAATACTGAATATAAGATAAAAGATGATTAAAATCGAAATTCCACCTTCCTTCAGCATTTGGTGGAGGAAGGCATAACTTCAAGTAGGTTGTCACGGAAATTAGAGAAAAAGGAGAGAAGTAGGATGGAACGTGAAGGGAATTATTTGAAATCCCCAGATTTACTTCCAGTGACACATCAACAAAGAAATATTGGAACATTTGGTTTTGCAGTGATTTGGATTGGCATGGCGATTGTTCTAGCAGCTTTTGCCATTGGTGGCTCAGCCATTATGAACTTATCACTACCAATGGTTATTGTAGCAACATTGGTAGGCTCTTGTTTAATCGGTGTCTTTATGACGTTAATTGGTGATATAGGAATTGAGCATGGGCTATCATTCCCAGTCTATATGCGTGCACCTTTTGGCACATTCGGTACACATATACCTTCCCTTGTACGTGGTGTCACAGCTGCTTGTTGGTTTGGTCTTAATACGTATTTCGGTGCTTTAGCGATAAATGGTATTTTAAATTTAATGTTTGGCTTTAATAATTGGTTTATCTGTTTCCTTGTATTTGCTGCTCTTCAACTTTTTAATACATCCCTAGGTATTAAATCCATTGAGCGCTTTGCTGATTTAGCAGCACCTGTCATTATTTTAATTTCTTGTTGGATGTACTACACATTAGCAGATAGTGCAACGTCACAAGGAAAAAATATTTGGACGTGGGTGGAAACCCCAACAACAGGCATTGCTGCTTTTACCGCTTTTATGGTAGTCGTGATGGCAAATATGGGCTTTTGGGCAACACTCGCAGCCGATATGCCTTCCCTATCTCGTTTCTTTAAGGCACCTAAAAATGAGCGAAATTGGTTTAAGCGTAATAAAACACAGCTTGTTGGCTCATTAATTGTTATGCCAATTACCAATACATTCATTGTCGCAATTGGAGCAGTTTGTTATATGGCTGTTGCATCGGCTGATCCGATCAACGCCCTACAACAAAGTGCAAGCGGCTTTATTTTAGGTATTTTATTGTTGATGATTGTGTTAGCGCAATGGTCGACTAATACCTCTGCCAATGTTGTGCCAGCTGCGACGATTTTCTCTAATATTGGCGGTCCTAAAGTACCGTTTTGGGTAGGGGTTGTCATTGCAGGAATTATTGGTATTATTGCACAGCCTTGGAGCCTATTTGATGTGATGGTCAATGTCCTATTAATAATTGGCGGTATTTTAACGGCCATTGTAGGTATTTTATTTGCTGATTATTACCTAATTCGTAAACGCCGTGTTCATGTTAAAGAGCTTTATGAGTTAGATGGGCAATTTAAATATTATAAGGGCTTTAATATGGCCGGGTTAATTGCCTGGGTCATTGGGGGAGCGGTCGCGAATATTTTTGCAACTTATTCCTCTTTAGTAGGATTTGTTGTTGGAGCGGCTGTATATTATGTATTAGCGAAGTATTGGTGGTTTAAAAAGTATCCACAGGCGGAGCTAGAAGACCCGAGTGATGCCAAATATTTAGGCATTACAGTCGGGCATAATTTGGATGAACTATTTGGGCAACCAGCATCTGCTCCAACGTCGGCCCTAGAGGAGGAAGAACTTGTGGAGCAACCAGATCCTCTGTTAGAAATGAAGGGCGCCGAGTAAGATAGACTACATCAAGACATTTTCAAAAGAAGGTGAGGTGATGACATGTCTGAATTCCAACAAAGCACAGAGGAAATCCAAAAAGTAGATCATTATTTAGATAGTGGCTTTAAAATCAAATATGTCTACGAAAATTTAAGTGGGATGTTTGTAGAATTTGCTCGTCAGGAAGAAGTGACATTGTTGCAAATTCTGACAGCGGATGCACGTAAATACTTCTCTGCAAAATTACAAGAACAAACATTATTACAATAATGACCTACACTCTATTCCTTTCAATGAGATGGGAATAGAGTTTTTTGTATCTTTTGAAACGATGCGAGGGTTCCAAAGAGCTTCTAGCTATAGACAAGAAAAAAAACCCTTTCGTACAATGAGGTCTAGTCAATCAACTTCGTACGAAAGGGAATCCAAATGGATTATAAAAGTTTAGCACACAACATGGAATTGTAAGTATTAAATCGTCTTTGCTCCCCAGTATAGAAGACAGATTATTTATGGGCAAATCAAAGCAGATATAGGTAAAGTTTTACGCCAGATGGTAAGCATAAGAAAGCTACTCCTGCTAGAAGCAGTAATACTAAAAGCCTATACATTTCATTACTTATTCCTTTGTTGCTTTAAACATATAGCCGCTATAAGATTTGTAGATAATCATCACAATACCCATTAGCATAAAATTTGATATTAGTGAACTTCCACCATAGCTTAAAAATGGCAGTGTCATACCAGTTACTGGTAGAAGCCCAATGGTCATACCAATATTTTGGGTAATTTGGAAGGCCAATAAGCTAGAAATTCCTGCACCCATCAGTGTCATAAATGGGTCTCTTGCTTGTACTGTAATAACAACAATACGGTAAATAACAAAAAATAAAAGTGCAATTATAAATGATCCTCCAATAAAGCCTAGCTCTTCGGCAATATTCGCAAAAATAAAATCAGTATGTTTCTCCACGACATAAACATTATTGTTCATGTATCCTTTCCCAGTAAACTCACCTGTACCAATTGCTAAAAACCCCTGCCTCGTTTGATAAGAAGAATCTGGATATTCATATGGCTGTAACCAACCATGAATTCGAGAAATTTGATGCCCTGATAATTTATTTAAAATTTTATCTGTAAAAAAATCGTGGGATTTTATATATAAAAGTACCACAACACTAATAATTGATAGAGGGACGGCTGTAAAGATGACAAGCAATTTTCTTTGTATACCTGAAAAGAAAATCATTGGTAAAATCATCGACATATAAAGCATGACCATGCCTGTATCAGGTTGCTTGTAAACGGCGAGCATCGGTGGAAGAGATATAATAGCAATTATGAAGAGAAGCCTCATATCCGTGAAAAAGGTAGGACGTTCGTATTTCTCTCGATGTGCGACGATAACCTTGCTGACAACGATTAAAAAGGCGAACTTTAAAAACTCTGACGGCTGAAATGATCCTAGCAAAGGAATTTGGTACCAGCGCTTCGCCTCGTTTATAGTTCTAGCTATACTTTCAGGTGCAATGAATAAGCTAAATGTTAATAACACCATTATCCAATAAAACGGCCAGCCAATTTTTTTAAGCTGTTCAATATCAAGTATGGCTATCCCATACATAGTTAAAAATCCGATTATGTAATAAATAAACTGCTTTATAATAAATGAGCTTGAATACTGTTCGAACACCGTACTACTGGAATGGACAAAGAGACAACTAATCATACCTAGTAGCATCAAGCTAATTACTAAACTTTTATCCAATTTATTGAAATGTAACATTCAAATATCTCCCCTTTGTTAGAAGCAACTATTAACGATAACGATTGGTAACTATGGAAGGTTGCGACATAACGGGGTAATAAATTTGACTTCAGATTATTTTGCTTAACTATTCATCCAATTTCCACAAAAATAGAACAAGTGATTTCTAGCTATATACTTTAATTATTGGTGATATATGGATAACTGTTTTTTGATACATATGGGAAAGACAAGCTACTTGTACTATCGAATGGATTATTAGGTATTTTTAATGTTGATAATTTAGGGAAAAGTTATACTAGCCTATTAATCAAATTAAGCGTTAAAAGAAGTCTCTACTAACCTAGTGGAGACTTCTCTTAGTGTGGAAAAACAAAACAGTCAATTGAAAGGGAGAAATGGATTTCCGTTGCAGGCTACTTGCTTTCCTGTGGGCGAGCGCCGAGCCGCTTCCTCCGCTACCGCTCCGTTTAGAGGCTCGCCTGTCTCGCTATCCCACGGGAGTCAAGTAGCCTTCCACTCCAGCCCACAAAAGTGTTACCTTTTTAGCGAAATTTTCAAATAAAGTGAAGGTGTTCACTACTTTTTATGAAGAGGTGTTGTCACGCATCACTTCTCCATATTGAAAATAAGAGCTTATTCCCTCTAAAAATAATGGGCTATTTAATCGCTATATTACTATGAAAAAAGTAAAGGCACTTTGCAGAATGGTTGATTGTAGTGGAGCCAGCGTCACTCCTAGGGGATTTAGCGTCACAGATGAGACCCTGGAGCGAGCGTAAGTGAGTGAAGCGGCTCATCGGACGCCCCCTGGAAAGGGCGCTGACGGAACGGAAATCAACCTCTCACCTTGCAAAGTTGCTTTTTCTGCCGTTGACATCATCTTTTTTCAACAACATGAGAAGTCTCTACTAACCTAGTGGAGACTCCTTTGCGTTATTTAGTAAAGTTATAAAATGAAAGAGCGGTATGAGCTAAATCTATCAAAATATCATTATTTTTTGTTTTTCCTAAAAATACATTTGTCTTTTTTAGAAAAATTGATTATGATTTTAAAGGTATTCAACGTAGAGAGAACATCAGAAAAGAGGCGTTAACGAGTGGCCAATAAGGAATTAAAACGAGGATTAGAAGCACGTCATATCCAAATGATTGCACTTGGCGGTACGATTGGTGTAGGGCTATTTATGGGCTCGGCCAGTGCAATTCAATGGACGGGACCTTCTGTACTCCTTGCCTATGGTATTGCAGGTATTTTTATTTTTTTCATTATGAGGGCAATGGGTGAGATGCTTTATATGGAGCCGAGTACAGGCTCTTTTGCAACGTTTGGCTATAAATATATCCATCCTTTAGCGGGGTATTTAACAGCGTGGAGTAACTGGTTCCAATGGGTTATTGTTGGGATGTCTGAAATTATAGCAGTCGGAACGTATATGCAATACTGGTATCCAGAATTACCAGCGTGGATACCAGGTCTTATTGCGATGATTATTTTAGGTTTGGCGAACTTTATTTCTGTCAAATCATTTGGGGAATTTGAATTTTGGTTTGCGATGATTAAAATTGTCACAATCATTTTAATGATTGTAGCAGGTGTAGGGCTGATCTTCTTTGGCTTTGGCAATGATGGTATTGCCATTGGTTTATCTAATTTGTGGAGTCACGGTGGCTTCTTTACAGGTGGCTGGACAGGCTTCTTCTTTGCCTTATCTTTAGTTGTTGCTGCATATCAAGGGGTAGAGCTTATCGGGATTACGGCTGGAGAAGCAAAAAATCCACAAAAAACGATTACTAATGCCATTCAAAGTATCATTTGGCGTATTTTAATTTTCTATATCGGTGCAATCTTTGTCATTGTGACGGTGTATCCTTGGGATGAGCTTGGGACAATAGGTAGTCCATTTGTAGCGACATTTGCTAAAGTAGGTATTACAGCTGCCGCAGGTATCATTAATTTTGTTGTAATCACAGCAGCTATGTCAGGCTGTAACAGTGGGATTTATAGCGCTGGACGTATGTTATATACTCTTGCGATGAATGGACAAGCACCAAAATTTTTCGCCAAGCTTTCAAGGAATGGCGTACCTTTATTTGGAACAGCAGGTGTGTTAGTCGGGTTATTCATTGGTGTCATCCTAAGCTATATTGCTCCTGAAAATTTATTTGTTTATATATATAGTGCGAGTGTTTTACCAGGAATGATTCCATGGTTTATTATTTTAATCAGTCAAATTCGCTTTAGAAAAGAGAAGGGTATGCAACTGGCTAAGCATCCTTTCAAAATGCCTTTCGCACCCATTACAAACTATGTAACGATTATCTTTTTAATCATGGTATTAGTTGGTATGTGGATTAATGATGATACACGTATATCATTAATTGTTGGTATTATTTTCCTAATCCTCGTAACAATTAGCTACTATGTGTTTGGGATTGGCAAAAACCGCTACAGTAAAGATTCTATAGAATAAGCTAGAGGGATGTATCTCAACGTGAGATGCATCCTTTTTTCTGTCTATTTTTACTAGCACAATTTTTACATAAATGAACGGATAAAAGCCAAACTACTAAAAAATGAATGACAATGACTGGTATTCATCGGAATTAAAGGGGTTGAAAGAAATGAACGAGATACCGGAACAAATTGTAGCTAAATTGACGCAGGAGATCAACGAAATTGATGATGTAAAACTGAAAATGGTGGCGACAGAAGAGGGAGATGTCACGGTCATTTATTTCTCCTCGCTCATTGAAAAAATGACCTTACAAACCATGGTGACGATTCCGTTGGCTAATAATTTAAAACAAATTCATCAAGTCGCTCAATATGTGGACCCAAAGGATGTCCAGGGAGCCGTTAAAAAATTGAATGCTGGGCAAACCCTCCTTTTTTTTCATGAAACGAATGCGTTGTTAAGCGTGGATACGTATAGTGCACCGACAAGGGCCATTACAGATACTGAAACGGAGTCCACAGTAATCGGTCCACAGGATGCATTTACAGAATCATTAGAAACAAATATTTCATTGGTGAGAAGACGCATACAAAGCGCTATGCTTAAAAACGAAAACCGTGTTGTCGGGTCTGAAGCCAATATTAAAATCTCGATTATGTATATGGATAATATTGTGAGTCATAAAAATTTAGAGGATTTAAGAAATCGGATAGATCAAGTAGATTATCCATTATTTACGGATATATCTGTGCTGAAGCAATTAATTGAGGATAATCCTTTATCACCCTTTCCGCAATATTATATGACAGTTCGTCCAGATAGTATTTGCCGTTATCTTCTAGATGGTAGAATCGTCGTTTTTATGGATAATAGTCAGTTAGCAATTGTTTGTCCTACGTCTTTTTTTGAAATGTTTGTGTCGATTGAAGATTATTACAACCGATGGACAACGGCAACTTTACTAAGGATGTTACGCTTTTTTGGTTTTTTCCTAACAATTATGATTACCCCCATGTATATATCAGCTCTAACCTTTCATCCAGAAATATTGCCCTATGAATTATTATTAAATCTTCAAGAGTCGAGGAGTAAAGTACCATTTCCACCGCTGATTGAAGTGCTATTTATCGAGCTGATTATTGAAGTGTTACGAGAAGCGGGTTCTCGAATGCCAGCCAAAGTCGGTCAAACAATTGGTATCGTAGGAGGTATTGTTATTGGTACTGCTGCTGTAGAAGCGGGATTACTCAGTAATATTCTCATCGTGCTAGTTGCGACATCTGCCTTATTATCGTTCCTACCGCCGATTTTCTTAATGAGTAATACTAGTCGGTTTGTGCGCTATATTTTTATTTTATCAGCGGGGCTCTTTGGCTTATTTGGCCAGATGCTCGCCTTTGCCTGGTTAATTCATCATTTATTAAGTTTAAAATCGTTAGGGACGCATTATATGACTCCAGGCATTCCAAGAAAGCCAAGCGATTTATTGGATGGTGTCATCCGATTTCCAACTAAATACCTAAAAAGTAAATCAGGTCTTTCAAAAGCACAGAAAAAATAGAACTAGAGGAATGAGGTGGTCAACTTTGAGTACAACGAAAGACAAAGTGTTAAATCGCTATCATGTCATTTTTTTAGCTCAAAGTGTAATGCTTGGTACGGGTATCCTTTCACTACCTCAAAAATTAAGTTCTATGGGATATTCTCAAACATTTATGCCACTTTTATATGGTCTGATAGCAACTCTTACACTGTTTGCAATGGTATGGCTGTGTTCAAAATTTCCTAATGATGATTTATTTAAGATGAACGAAATACTTTTAGGAAAATATATCGGGAAAACCATCAATTTTTTCATCATTATACAATGTATTGTTTTTAGTGCAGGGATTATAAGTAACTATATGCATTTAATACAAAGTACAGCGTTACAGGAACAAACGATTACATTACCTGTACTTTGCTTTTTACTTTTGCTTATTTACATCGTAAACGGCGGTATAAAATCAATTGCAAGATTTTGTATCATGACATTTTTTATTACGATTTGGATGTTCTATTTTACACGGTGGGCGATTGAAAAAGGGAGTGTAAGTCATCTTCTACCTCTCTTTAATTTTACGACTAAAGAGTTTTATGCAGCATTCAAGCAAGGCTATTTTTCATTTCTTGGATATGAATTAATTGTATTTTATTTTCCTTTTATCATTGATAAAAAGAAGGCTTTTCGTCATTCCTTATTAGGCGTTTGGATTAGTGTTTTTTTATGTTTTATCACAACGCTTATTAGTGTGATGTATTATTCGGAATGGCAATTGAAAAATGTAGAGTTTTCGGTGTTGAATTTATTTAAAGCAGGGGAATTTACCTTTATAGAGCGTATTGATATTATTGGCATTACACTTTGGGTATTTCTGATTTTAACTTCTATGACTGCTTATGTATGGTGTGCGAAACAAGGTGCCCATGCATTATTTCCGTTACCTAAAAAAAAGAAGAATTATTACTTATATATGATTACCTGTCTGATTTTTGTCATTATTAAAATGCCTGTTTCGCGAGAGGTTCAGGATAAATTATTTATGGCAAGTAACTATATAGGGTATATCTTAATTATTTGGCCACTATTTTTAATCATGATCTACTTATTTAGGAAAAAGCAGGTGCAAGTATGAAAACACGTCTATGTATACTCAGTTTGATTGTTTTAATTTTACTTGTGGGCTGTTCTCGAAAAGAACTAAAAGTGCCATTAGAGGATATTGGCATGGTTGATTCGATGGCATTTGATTACATTGATGAAAATGAGATGAGGCTTACAGTGGCTATTCCTCAATACTCTCCAGAGGCAGAGCAGGATACGCAAAATTTTTCCATTACGACAGATCTAGTGTCCAGTGGCATAGTCAAAATAGAAAAACAATCAGATAAAAAGATTGTTTTCAATCAATTACGTGTGGTATTAGTCAATGAGGATTTTGCACGAAAAGGAAATGTCAGAAAGATTATTCAGCATTTATATCGCAATGCAGAGGTGGGAAATAAAGTGCTCATCGCTGTTGTAAAAGATAACGCAGAAGCTATTCTAAAGGGAGATTATCCTGATAAACCTAATATTAACTTTTATTTAAATGATCTATTAGAACCTAGTATTAATACAGCCTTTAATCCAAACACCAATATCCATGATTTTATGTATACAATTACGAATCCAGTAATTGATACCATTTTACCTTATATTGAAAAGCGAGGGGATAAATTAGAGGTGGAAGGCGTTGCAATTTTCAAAGGAAATCAGATGCATGAACTGATTAAACCAGAGGAAGCACTGGTGATTCAAGCTTTGAATGGACGGAAAAATCTTGCTCCGTTACACTTGGACTTAAACGCAGGGCATGGGGAAGAGAAACTCATGATTGATTTAATTGAAAGCAGTGTAAAAAAAGAGAGTAATCAAAACGTGAATTCACCAAAATTAACGATTTTCTTAACAATCAAGGGTACATTAAGCGAGTATAAGGGTAAAAGAGAATCTCATTTGTTTACAGTTGAAAGCATTAGTAATTTAGAAAAAGATGTGAATAAACAGCTTGAACAGGATATTGGTGATTTTTTAGAGCGATTAAATAAAGCAGAGGTGGACCCGGCTGGCTTAAGTGAAGAATTTAGAATGTACTATCATGGGAAATGGACGACGAAAAAAACGAGGGCGCTTATTAGTAAATTAGACGTTAAAGTCCATGTAGAAACGTCCATTATTAGTACAGGTACATTAAAATAAATGGAGGCCAATTCGTCAAGAATTGGCCTTTGCTATTAGGATGTTTTCCGCATAATAAAGCTTAAATGTCTTCCTGCTTGTTTGTCCTGACGGTAGGAAAAGCCATTTGGGCTAAGGAACGTACAAGTTTCATCAATTTGAATTTGATGAGCTGGAATACCAGCAAGCTCACATTGTTTTTTTACTGTTTGCTGATTATCAATATGATATTTATTCGTTTCTGCATTGTAGTACATAAAGTCTTCCGCATAACCAAGGCTGTGAAACTTTTCGTAGACATCTGCGTCCACCTCAAACTTTTGCTGACTCAGCGCCATACCAATTTGGACATGAAAATCCTCTGGTCGACATTGTTCTTCATTCATCAGATGCTGAAACAATTTGGGCGTTATTTCTTTGACAGTTCCTTGCCAACCTGAATGAATAACGCCAACTAGTCCGTTCACAGCATTATAAAAAATAACGGGAACGCAATCAGCCGTAAAACTACATAATAATAAATTCGGCTCTATGGTATAAAGGGCATCGGTATTTTTAACTGCTGTATCGATTTGCTCAGCACCTCGCCCTTTATCAGCTAATGTGACTTTATGAAAGTTCGCACTATGTGTTTGCTCGGTGCAAATAAAATGCTGCAAATCACAGTTCAACGTAGCGGCTAAATGTTGCCGATTGTCGATGATAGCTTGAACATTATCACAAATATGCAAAGCCATATTGTTTTGCTCTAGTTCCATGTCATCTTTCAAGGTAGTCCCAGCGATAAATTGTTCATTATCCACATAAATTTTTGTTTTCATTCAATCACCTCGTTTTACTATATAGGATTACTTATGGAATGTATAGGTTGCATCTATTTGATATTTAGCTACCCCTTTACCCTTCTATTAAACTTTTAGACATAATGAATCGTTTTCCTCACATATAGTAGGAGGAATGCTATATAGGGGAGAGAACGAACATTGACTGAACTAAACCTATTATTAATTTGCCAATTAGGAATGGGTCTGTTTTGGATAATTACATACATACTCGTGATTTATAAAGGGTGGCAAGATAAAAAATATGGAATGCCTATGGCCGCTATTTGTGCCAATATTTCATGGGAGTTTATCTTTGCTTTTATTTACCCACAAAATGATCTCCAGCGATACATTACACTCATTTGGCTTGTATTGGATATCTTTATTTTAATGCAGTTTTTACGCTATGCGCCAAGTGAATATCGTAGGATACTTACTAAAAAAATATTGTATGGCTCCTTTTTGGTTACGTTTCTTTTCAGCATGTTGATGATTTTTGGCATCGTCTATGAGTTTCAGGATTTTGAAGGGAAGTACACAGCATTTTTCCAAAATCTTATGATGTCAGGGTTATTTATCGCTTTATTGTTGCAAAGAGGGAACTTAGCCGGTCAATCAATGGGAATTGCCGTCTGTAAAATGGTAGGTACATTGTTTGCTGCGGTTGGCTTTTATCTCTACTTCCGTACGCCATTGATTACCATTATTTCCATGGCAACGCTCTTTTATGATGGGCTCTATATTCTACTAATTTATCGATTAAAACGTAAACAATTAGCAAAATAGGCTATTTTGAGTCATTTTAAATAGCTGAATGTATTAGTAATGTATGCCAATTACAAAAAGATTGCAACTTGATGACAAAGCATATGATGAAAAATAGCGTAATAAAGGGTTTTGTTCGTTTGTGTTGTGTCGATGTCATACAATTGTAAAAATCCTTCCAAATATTTTGTGATGATTATGGCTCTGAAACTATTTACGATAATAGTAGAGCAAACAGGAAGGATGATGAACATGTTCAAAAAAATAAAAAAAGCAACACTCGCTTCAGTAATCGCAGCTTCATTATTAGTACCAGCAGCGGCAATGGCAGCCGAATCCTATACAGTGACATCTGGTGACACACTTTGGAAAATAGCGTTGAAAACTGAGACAGGCGTACAAGAATTAATAGATGCCAATCCACAGCTTGCCAATCCGAATCAAATTTCCCCTGGGCAAAAAATCAATATCCCTGTAAAGGAACAGGCCACGGTTGAGCAAGAGGTTGTTAAACTTGTTAATGCAGAACGCGCCAAAGCAGGTCTGCCAGCATTACAGGAAAATTGGGAGCTATCCCGAGTAGCCAAATATAAATCTCAAGATATGCATGATAAACAGTACTTTGACCATACAAGCCCAACATATGGCACACCTTTTACCATGATGAAAAACTTTGGTATTACGTACAAAGCTGCTGGTGAAAATATTGCAAAAGGTCAACGCTCAGCTCAAGAAGTTGTAACAGCTTGGATGAACAGTGCAGGACATCGTGCCAATATTCTCAATAAAAGCTATACCCATATCGGTGTAGGCTATGTGCAGGATGGTCATTATTGGACACAAATGTTTATTCAAAAATAAAATAGGACACTGTTCTGTACTTGAGCTTTTTTACAAGAGTTAAAAATGATAGAGCATCTACTGGCTCATTTGATAGCTAGTAGATGCTCTTTTTTTACGTAAACTTTGAACGTCATTTCTGTTGCTTCGCGAGTAATTTCCCTTTCTTCACGGGAATTCATCTTGCTTATCGACAATAGGCCGTGCTAATTAGTAGAAATAACTTTTCATGCGATACGGCTGAAAGTTAGTAATTAAAATTCCGATGATTTCTCTATAAATTAGAATGGACGAGGGTTTTCAGTTAAGATTCTATATTAAAAGTTGCACAACAATATATTAACCCTGTTCTAAAATTAGGACAGGGTTAACATTATTTTATTGTCCTTCACCATATAGGTGTTTCTCATTTACATAAAATAATTTGACGTAAAAAAGACTGTTTTTTAGCAATACATCGGTCAACTATCTCGAATCCAGCTTCTTCAATTAAGTCATCAATCGTATCAATTGTGGCAATAATAATTTTATTTGAAATTCGTCGAGCGTGCTTTAGTATCTCACTTTGTTCTTCCCTTGATGCGTGAGTAAATAAGTTATATGGTAAATCAACAATCGCTACATCATAGTGCTCCGTTACCTCTGAAATCGGTCCTAGTGTAATTTTACCTTCTAGTCCGAAATAAGTGATATTACTTCTGGAACCCTGACATACATGATAATTAATGTCTCGACCTTCAATATCAATTCCCATTGAAAGTCCCTCTATTATGACAGTTCCTATTCCACAACAGGGATCGATAGCACGTACATTTTCTATATGTGGAACTGCAATATTAGTAATAGCACGAGCAACTCTTGTGCTCAATGCGGTTGAATAATTGTGTGGCTTCTGTTTATGTTTAAGCCAAATGGGTTCACTTTTTGTATAGTTGCCAAAATACCAACGACCGTCTAACGTAATAATCCCCAAGATAATTTCTGGATTGTCTAAATCTGGTTCTCCGTTAATCGACAATCCAATTTCTCTTTCAATTTTACGACGCTCTGCATGGTTTATCTTATTAGTAGTATTTATGACCATTTTATTTAAACTAATTACTTTGTAAGTGTTTTCTCCTACATTGAAATGCTTAAGACGATCCTTTAATACGTCTAAATCATTCTCTTCATATAATATCTCAAGTCTCTCTTCAATAAATGGGCTACGGCTTGGATCAATTTTAACATCGCTAATTAAATAGTTTGAGTCAGAATCTTTTCCAAAAAATGAGCGCATCTCCATTCTACATAAATCATATTCATCAATATGATGAATATAAGTGTAGATATACTTATCACGTATTTTTAAATCATTAGTCAATTTATTTTTCTTCCTTTAAATTCCAGATTTTATTTATGGGAAATGTAGTTATAAGTAGTGTTTTAATATAAAACAAAATTTAGTCATTTATTTTAATCTAAAGAATCATTCTACTAAACTTTAGCCTTATTTGCCATTTTATTTCTTTGAGAAATAATGTTTTTAGGCTGTATAAATGATTCATGCGGAATAATCTTATCTAAATTAAGATAGCGAAGAGAAAATAGCTGCACCAAATAGTACTTACAATCCTCTATCGTCTAAAGGTTTATTCAATCATAAAATTTCACAGGTAATGGTGGCCTTCATATAGTGTGTTTTTGCAGTATTGACAAATAAAAATCATCAAAAAACAACACACTATGAGCAATCTACGAATAAGATGTCTCTGTAGTATGAAGATAGAGGTAGGTGTTCATGGTTGAGAAAGAAGTGGCTGGCTCTATGCGGCATTATCTGTACGCTTGGGCTAGTAGGATGTCAGGACAAAGCGGCAAACGATAACAAGCTAGAACAAGAAATTCAACAACATGAAGAAGCTCAGCAGTCTGTTACGTATGAACAAGAGCACCCAATTGAGCCTATTGTAGAGCTTATTGATCCCGTAACACAGCAGATGGTTCAAACAATCTCTCCTAAGGAATTTGGCTTTGACACAGATCCGCAAGCTTATTACCAGCAGCTAGAACAATTAGCAAAGGAATTGGCGAGAGGAACAGACACAATGACTGGCTATGATCAACGAATGGTGCTCGATCGATTGGGAGAAGAAGGGCAAGTAATCAAAGGAAGACCGCAAACTATTTTAAAAGAAAGCGAATTAGTAGAGCGAATTCTAGAGGCTTCAACGACGGGTGGTCAAGTGGAAATGCCGCTCTATGTAACAGAAAGTGGCTATTATTTAGAGGATCTTCCTTTATTAGAGGAAATCGTTGTTGCATCCTATACGACATATTTCAATAGCACAGATAGTGGAAGAAATAAAAACATCGAGCTGTCGGCTAGGGCGATCAATAATGTCATTGTAGGTAGTGGGGATTATTTTTCTTTTAATACGATTGTGGGTCCGAGGGATGAAGCGAATGGCTATCAACCTGCACCGGAAATTATTAATAAGAAGGTAGTCATGGGGATTGGCGGTGGAATCTGTCAAACGTCTTCAACACTGTTTAATGCTGTCGATCAAATTTCAATTAACTATGTGGAGCGTCATCACCATTCCTTAGATGTGGGGTATGTACCTAAAGGAAGAGATGCTACTGTTTCCTACGGCAGTTTAGACTTTAGGTTCCAAAACACGAATGATGTACCATTTTTAATAAAGGCTACCTATGGCAATGATTTTCTAACAATTGAAATCAGAACGGCAGCGAAATATGTAGAAAAATTGACAAAGTCATAATGGCATGACAAGACACCACTGGACGTTGGTGTCTTTTTTTAAGTGACATGATATAGTTAAATTGAGATATTTTACAAAAGCTTTGGGAGAAGGGGGAAGACAATGCATCCAAAACTACAGGCAGCGATTGATTCGATTGATTTATACCAAGCAACTTATCCAGAGGATGCTTGTGTCATCGTGGCAGATAGAGAGAAAGTTCTTGCCTATAAACCGGGGAAACGTGTTGATTTAAAAGTAGGGGTTGGTGAACCAGTACATAAATATCGAGGGACTGCAACGGAAATAGCCTTAAGCTCAGGCCGCTTTGTGAAAGAAGAGCGCGGGGCGGAAGGGTTTGGCATGGCATACATTGCCTCTGCACAGCCTATTTTTGACGGAGGTCAGGTAATTGGTGTAGTAAGTGCCATTATTTCCAATGAAAAAATGGATAGTATGCGCTTGTTGGCAACTGAGCTTTCAAGTGCTGTTGAAGAAATGACGACTACCAATGAAGGATTAGCTACTTCCAGTATGGATGTGTCCAATCGTTTAGAGGAATTATCGAACTTCTCGGAATCGATGGCAAGTGATATTAAGCAGATTAATGACATTGTGAATTTAGTAAAGGATTTGGCTATGAAATCCAAAATTCTCGGCTTGAATGCATCCATTGAAGCAGCACGTTCAGGTGAGCATGGTCGTGGCTTTGCCGTGGTTGCTTCAGAAATACAAAAAATGTCCCAAAGCAGTACAGAAAGTGCTGATAGCATTACAGTGCAACTAGAAAATATTAAACAATCCATCGATCAAGTCAATGCGTCAGCAAATCAAATTTCTGCGTTTACACAGCAATTTGCTGCGAGTATGCATGAATTAACAGATGCCTATAAAGGGGTTAATAGCACGGCAGAAAAGCTCATGCAGATTAGTGAGATGAAAGGATAATAATATAAAAAAAGGATAATAGACAGGTAACATGCTATTATCCTTCCCCATAATTAAATAATCTCTAAAATTTCCTGTGGTGTAGCGACCTTATATTCAGGATTTTCGTTTTGCACGACCTCTATGGCATCATAGCCCCATTCTACCCATACAATCGGGACACCTGCTTTCTTACAAGCCACGATATCCCTTTGTTCATCCCCAATATATAACACGTCAGCTGAGTTGACATTTGAGTCCTTTAAAAACTTTTTCATCACTTTATCCTTGCCAAAAATTCGATTGGAGCAAAGAACATCTGCTACACAGTGAATACCGTTCATTTTAAGAAATGCTAAAATATTTTCCTTAGAATTAGAGGAAATAATAATGATTTTATAGCCTCTCTTATCAATTTCCATCAGGACTTCCTTCATTCCATCAAAAAGATGAACATCATTTAATGATTGACGATACAATTTATAAAATTGCGGTAAAATCATGGGCAATTTATACATTGGGAAATCAAATAATTTACTGCGTTCAGAAATCGATAATTTTTTCAGTGTATCAATTTCCTTTAATTCGATGCCTTTAAATTTATATTTTTGCGCTAATGTATTCCATGCTGATGCAAACACTGCGGTTGAATCTGCCAGTGTTCCATCAAAATCAAAGATAATATGCTTCATTGCCAATTTTCTCCTTTTCCATCTCGTTGTAATTGACGTTTTATCTTAATTCAGCAAGTGTTTTTTGTACCAAAAGTGAAGCAGTACTTTAGAGAAAGAAAAATATTTGTGTTGTTTTCTCCAATGGGTGTTCAAATGCCCGCTAAAAAAGCTGAACTCAGGCTAAGAATGCCACATCTTGTGCCATATCTGAGTAATCATCATCATGTTAACCCGAAGCCTCGGCGGAAGTCACTGATTTTGAAGTTGACCTGCACGATGCAAGTCAGTTAACTGTCACAGGACGTGATGGTCTGAGGTTAACATTCTACTCATCAGCTCGAAAAAACGGGGCGCAAAGTTGATCTGCGCGAAAATGCAGAATCAGCGGCAATTACGTCAAAGGCGTAATTGATGTTTAAAGATATGACATAGGATGGGCGACCTAGTGTAGTGCATCATGAAACAACAACTATTTTGAGCGTACGTAAACATCTTATGGTAAATATTATCAGAAAATACTGCGATTGCAACGGAAATGACATAACAAAAGGAGGTGCCTTAAAATTCCTTCGAGACACCTCCCTTCTATACTTAAATTATTGAGTTTTTTTCAAAAAGAAAGAGAGTATGACATTGATGATTGCCAGAGCAAAACTGATTGCAAAGACAAATGCAGAGCCTGAAGCCGCCGCCTCTTGAGCATTAGTTGTACTGTCAGTTAAGAATTGCTGTTGCTTAGCTGAGAACAACGAGACCATTACAGCAATGCCTATGGCACCTGATACTTGTTGAGAGGTTTGTGTAATCGCAATACCATCAGGAAAATATTGTCTTGGCAAAGCATTGAGCGTATTCGTTTGGACAGAGGCTAATACCATACCAACCCCAAGCATCATGATGATATGTGTTAACACTAATGCCCAAGTAGCTGTTTCGGTACCATTTAAAGCATAAAGTCCATAGCCAATCACAACAAGTATGGTTCCGGGGGTAATGATTGCACGTGGTCCGTATTTATCGAAGTATTTACCGATGGTTGGTGCTAATAGGCAGTTTAGTAGACTACCAGGGAGCATCATTAAACCTGTTACAAAGGCCGATACCAAAAGTGCCGTTTGCATATACATCGGGAGCACCACTAGCATAGACAGCATATTGAAGAAGGTAATCATATTCATCAGAAGACCCAATACGAACATTGGATACTGGAAAGCTCTCAAATTTAACATAGGATGGTCCATTTTTGATTGACGCAACACAAATAAACATAAGGCAATTACACCTAGTAAAATGGTGCTAAGTACGTTGATGCTTGTCCAACCCAATTCTCCACCGCTACTTACACCATAGACGATGCCACCAAAGCCAATCGTAGATAAGATAATAGACCATATATCTATAGCAAGCTGCTTTCTTTCATTCACATTGGGAATAAAGATAAAACCAAAAATGATCGAGAATAATAAGAAGGGGACAGTAACCCAAAATATCCAGTGCCAGGATAGCGTGTCTAAAATCATCCCTGCTAATGTCGGGCCGAAAGCGGGTCCTGCTAAAATGACGAGACCCATCATCCCCATAGCACTACCACGTTTATTAGCTGGAAAAATCGTGAAAATCACATTTTGCGTTAATGGTAATATAATCGCTAAACCTGCAGCTTGAATAACACGTGCTATAAGTAAGACAGCAAAGATTGGTGCAACAGCGGCAAGTATGGTACCAATTATGGAAAAGAGTAAAGAGATTATAAACATTTGGCGAGTGGTAAATTTTTGCATTAAAATGCCTGTAACAGGTACTAAAATGCCTAATGTGAGAAAATAGCCTGTTGCTAGCCATTGGATAGTTGTGGCATCCACGCTGAAAAGTTGGCTAAGTTCCCCTAGTGCAATATTTAATGCTGTCTCACTAAATAGCCCTACAAAGCCGGCTACTAAGAGAGCAGCCATAATTGGACCTGTTTTTATTTCCTTATTCACTGTAAAAACTCCTTCAAAAATGTTCAACTTTCATAGAATGTATAAAAACAGAATATTCGGAAAAATAAAGTTGCGATGCTTCTACTATTTCATGTTCTGCATTATAAAAAAGTCTATGAAGATATAATCGTGATGTCGATTATCAGCGATCATGATTCCTTTTAGCTAGTACACCTCCGCGATACTAATTGCTCTGTTTTTTACTATAGCAAAAAAAAATTCTCAAATGTAAGTACTAATTTGAGCAATTACTATACGATTTCATCATTTAGACACATTTTTTTGAGATAGCATTCATTTTTTGAAGGAGAGGAGGAGATTTGTCCAGACCTCTCACAAATGAGTGATAGGTCTGAACTCTTTTATGAGAGCTTTTCGGTTTTTTCACGTGTTCGAATTAAGTAATAGGCATTGACGGAGGAGGCGATCGGAATAATCAGTGCAATACCGATGCCAGCACAAAAAATAGTCGTCATTTCAGCACTAAAAACCTTGGAGTTGACGATTTCACCAATCGAATAGGAGAGATCTTTGAACCATATTAATAAGCTTAAATAGCCACCAAAGAAAGCGAAGAATAACGTATTCGTATCGGTTCCTAAAATATCTCTCCCGATATTTAAGCCGGATGTAAATAATTTCTTTCTACTAATCGAAGGGTTACGATAAAAAATCTCATGCATGGAAGTAACAATGGAAATAGCGACATCCATAATTGCTCCAATCGTACTCATAATAATGACGGAGGCACCAATCTGCACAAAATCAACACCAATATAAAGGGAAAAGATGCTTATTTCTTCTGTTGATTCTTCACCAAATCCTTGAATCATCAACTTTTTCGTTACAAATGTAATAAAAAGAAGTAAGACAACAATCGTCACCATAGTAGAGATAAATGCTGTAATGGTTTTACTGTTTGTTTTATTGATATAGAAAAGGCTAATACAACTAATAATTGTACAGGCAACGAACGTTAAGATGATGGGGCTATTTTTAGGGTTGGTCATTAAAAAGATCGTCACAAAGAGCACACCGAAATTTAGGAATAAAGAAAGAAACGAACGTACACCTTGCTTCCCGCCAATTGCGACCATCAATAGACATAAAATAAAAGCTAATAACACAATTACATTCATTCTTGAACCCTCTTTCGATTAATGAAAAATAGAGCAGTATACTGACTGATCGGAATCGTGAGGACAACCCCAATACCACCTGCTAAGGCGCGAGCTAATTCTAAAGAAAGATTCAAGGACAGCGTGAGTCCTAAAGTAGAAGAATTTTTCAAATAGAGAATAACCATCGGTATGGAGCCGCAAAGGTAGGCAAAGAACAAAATACTCGTAATGGTGCCCATAATATCTTTCCCGATTTCATGCCCTGAAGATTTAAGTGCCTTCACAGAAATAGTAGGGTCTTGTTCATATAAAGCAAAGATTGAAGAAGCCATCGTAATAGAGACATCCATGACAGCCCCAAGTGAGCCAATAAATAAGCCAGCCATAAAGACTGTACGATAGGGGCGTGTTAAAAATTGCATTTCTTCATAGCGAAGACCGTTTTCACCAGTTAACCACATCACGACAGAGCTAATGATGAGTGCCATAACGGTTCCTAAAAGTGTAGACACAATAGCTGCATACGTTTTCGTGTTCAAGCCGCTAATCAGTAACAACGAAATGATCGTAAATAGAAGAGCGCAAATACCACTGATGACTAACAAGCTCAGGTTACCATGTTTCACATATAAATCTAACGCGAATGATAAAATCAATGCATTAACAATTAAACTAATGATGGAAAACAAGCCTTGTCTTTTTCCTATAAGGAGTAAGACAAAAATAAAAATCCACGCAATCATGAGAAGGGTTTGATCTCGTTTTAAATCGAGAATGGTCCCAGTTAGCCCTGACTGTGATGCGTGATTATCTATGGAGACAAAGATTTCATTGCCCACACGGTATTCTTGATCGAAAGCTCCAGAGGCGGAATAGTCATTCGTCAAATGGATGGATTGCCCTTTATGTGGTCCATTTTGTATCACGGCTGTAATATGCTGTGTAAATAAATAATCATCATTATCATACATATCTGTCATTGGTTCTGATTCTGCTACATCAGCTTTTATCACCTCAGCAATCGGTCGATCATAAAATGATTCATTATGATGAACGAACACAATCGAAAGCACGCAGCAGAGCATTAATAAGGCATAGAAAATACCTTGCTTCAATGGGATGTTTTTAAAAAATAGCAAGTAAATGACCTCCAAAGTGCTGGACTGAATTGTCACTTGTAAAGGAACGTTTTAGTGAAAGGGAAGTTCCATGCACAGTTTAAATGTTATCAGTTTAATGATTTCGTTTACATTTATCAAGTCATTGTTATATTAAGCTGAAGACTCCCTTGCTGACGAGTGATTAAACACCTGATAACACCATCAAAAAACGCCGCCTCCTGTGGCAATAATATTGCATGTAGCCTCAATGCCTCAGGCGGACGTCACAAACGCGAAAAACCTGGATGCATTGTTGATCTGCTATAATTCTTTTTGAAAAATTTTTAAAAAGAAGGATGGATAATAGAATAAAATAGTGTTATCGTAAGATTAGCTAAATAAAAAATCCTTCAGGGTAGGGTGAAATTCCCGATCGGCGGTGATGAAGTAATTCAAAGTCCGTGAGCGCAAGCTGATTTGGTGCAAATCCAAAACCGACAGTTATAGTCTGGATGGGAGAAGGGTAAAAATGCGAGCTTTTTAAATTGATTGTAATTTAGAAGGTTTATTTTCCTATGCATTTATTACACTACTTCCCACAAGCTTGTTGGGAAGTTTTTTTATTTAGTGCCAATCGAATAGAAGATGTTCTTCGGGGTAGGGTGAAATTCCCAATCGGCGGTGATGAAGTAATTCAAAGTCCGTGAGCGCAAGCTGATTTGGTGCAAATCCAAAACCGACAGTTATAGTCTGGATGGGAGAAGAACAAATGAGATGACAGTCTATGGAAAAAATAGTTTTCAATTAGGCTTATTTGTTGATGTCTTATTACTCCCAAACCCCTTTGCTGAAAGGGGTTTTTGTTTTTTATCGATAGCTAGAGAAGGAGGAGACGGATAAAACTAGAGAAGTGACGGATAGACCTTCGAAACTGATGGATAAGACTTCAAAAGTGAAGGATAGAAACCTAAATCAATGAAAAGTAGGTGATGGAATGTTTACAGGGCTTGTAGAGGATATTGGCATTTTAAAAGCCATGCAAAGCGATAGGGACAGTATGAAAATAACAGTTCAATCAGCCAAAATAGCAGAAGATGTCAAGCTTGGAGATAGTATCGCGGTTAATGGTGTTTGTTTAACGGTGACATATTTTACGGAACAGATGCTTACGATGGATGTGATGCCTGAAACAGTCAACGCAACCAATTTACAGCAGCTCGTGGTAGGGGATTCCGTGAATTTAGAGCGTGCCATGCCTGCTAATGGGCGATTTGGCGGTCATTTTGTTGCTGGACATGTGGATGGGGTCGGTAAAATTTTGTGCAAACGTCCAGTAGCCAACGCAGTCTATATCGATATCGAATTGTCAGAGGAACTAACCAAATTTTGCATTCCAAAGGGTTCTATTACGATTGATGGCACAAGCTTAACCCTTTTCCATGTTGACACGAACAGTGTCACGATTTCACTAATTCCCCATACGTACAAAGAAACCGTATTAGGCATGAAGAAGGCTGGAGCGATTGTGAATATCGAAACAGATTTAGTTGGTAAATATATTGTACAGCACCTGAAAAAAGGGCAAGCAACACCAATCATTACGAGAGATTACTTAGCACAACATGGTTTTTAACAAACTGAACGAGGAGATGACAAAAGTGCTATATGCAATTGAAGAGGCCATTGAGGATTTAAAGCAAGGCAAAATGATTGTAGTGGTTGATGACGAGGATCGGGAAAATGAAGGAGATCTTCTGGCACTCGCTGAATTCATGACACCAGCAACTATAAACTTTATGGCAACCTATGGTAGAGGATTAATTTGTACACCGATTTCACAGCAGCTTGCACAACAGCTAGATTTACATCCGATGGTTCAGCACAATACGGATAATCACCAAACAGCGTTTACCGTAAGTATCGACCATGAGGATACAACGACAGGAATTAGTGCCTATGAACGAGCATTTACGATACAAAAAATGATTGAAAAGCAAGCAAAGCCGATTGAGTTTCGTCGACCTGGTCATGTTTTTCCGCTCATTGCCAAAGATAATGGTGTTTTAGAGCGAAGAGGGCATACGGAGGCGACTGTCGATTTGGCAAAGCTTTGTCATAGTGTGCCAGTGGGTGTTATTTGCGAGATCATGGGCGATGATGGTCATATGCTACGCTTTGAGGAATTGATAAAGTACGCAGCACAGCATGACTTGAAAATGATATCAATAGAGGCACTTGTAGCATACCGCAGTCAATTGCTGACAACTGAAAATAAAATTTCTATTTAAAAAGGAGAAAGAACAATGGGTCAAACATTTGAAGCACAATTAATTGGAACGGGTTTAAAAATTGCAGTTGTGGTAGGTCGATTTAATGAATTCATCACAAGCAAATTATTGGACGGTGCAATGGACGGCTTAACACGACATGGTGTTGATGAAGCGTCTATTGATGTTGCTTGGGTTCCAGGAGCTTTTGAAGTTCCTTTTATTGCGAAACAACTAGCAGAAACAAAGAACTATGATGCCATTATTGGTTTAGGTACGGTTATTCGCGGCTCCACAACACACTATGATTATGTTTGTAATGAGTCAGCAAAAGGTATTGCCAATGTATCGTTATCAACCAATGTACCTGTTATTTTCGGTATTGTGACGACGGAAAATATTGAGCAGGCGATTGAACGTGCTGGTACAAAATCTGGTAATAAAGGATACGATGCTGCCATGTCTGCCATTGAGATGGCTAATCTAAAGAAAATGATTGGATAATGACCAAATGTTTCTTTGAATATTTTGCACAGCCATGGGAAAAATATGCTTAAGTGTATTTATTGAAGGTAATCGTTTTTCATAAATGTACTAATCTGGAGATGGCTCAGTAGGAGATGAGAAGTATTTCATCAATGGAACAAATGATCAATTTGAAAATGTTGAAATCACTATTTCAACGCTCTGCTGATGTGATTTTTCAACAATATAAATTTCAGCAATATACAGTACATTTGATAACTTGTGATGCAATGATCAACGAACAAATACTTCAGACGGTAGTTGTTCAGCGAGTCCAATCCTTATTAAGTGATGTCGCTGATGACATGTTAGAGGAACAAATCGACCAGCATTTACACATTCCCTATTTACAAAAGGTTTTAACGCAAGAGGATGCCATAACAAGAGTCTATAAAGGGCATGTATTATTGTATTTTGAAGAAAATCAATTACTATTTTCTAGTGATATTTCTAAAAAACCGAATCGAGAGCCCGGAGAAACATCGCTAGAATTAGTGGTCAAAGGGCCAAGAGATGACTTTATAGAAGATGTTTTTATTAATATTGCTTTATTAAGAAAGCGTTTGCCCACTAATTCTTTTAGTGTAGAAACATTAGAAATTGGGAGACGTTCCAAAACCACTGTAGCGGTACTCTATATGGATGACATTGTGAATTTAAATATGCTAGAACAAATCCGTCTACAATTACAAAAGATTGATACGGATATTGTTGTCAATGGTGATTTATTGATGGAAGCAATTGAACAAACAGCCAAAGTACTGCCCAGGCATGATTATACCGGGAGACCGGATTTTGCTATGCAGGCATTAATTAGGGGAAGAATACTAATAATGATTGATGGTGTTTCCTACGCATTGATCACACCTACGAATATAATGTTGCTCTTTAAATCGGGTGAGGATAATGATTTTCCTGTCATTGTCAGTTCAATGGAAAGATTGCTTCGTATTGTTGGGATATTAATTAGTATGCTAACACCAGGCTTTTGGCTTGCGCTGACGACGTATCATCAAGAACAACTTCCTTTTCTTCTTCTAGCAACAGTTGTTGAGTCGAGAACGGGACTGCCATTCCCAACGATTCTTGAAATACTAATGATGCTATTTATGTTTGAATTGTTTCGTGAAGCCAACTTACGTCTTCCGAGTGCAATTAGTGGATCAATTAGTGTTGTGGGAGGTTTAATTATCGGAGATGCAGCGATAAAAGCTGGCGTTACGAGCCCTTCAATGATTGTTGTCATTGCAATTTCGAGTATTGCGGCTTTTACATTGGTTAACCAATCATTTGTAACAGCCATGAGTATTTTTCGACTAATCATTATTATAGCCTCTGCCTTTTTTGGATTATTTGGTTTTTTTATTGCAGTATTTTTCATCATCTTATACGCAGCGAATATGCGTGTGCTAGGTGTACCCTATTTAAATTTTAGTGCACATTTGAAGAAGGAAAATCTAAAAAAATCATTATTAAGACTTTCATCAAAGGGCTACAGTAGACGACCTTCCTTTTTAAAGCCACAGGATCGAACACGTACTTCGAATAAAAAATAAACAAATTTCAATGAAGATCAGGTATTGTAGTAGGTACCTGATCTTTTTGTGACTTTTGCTTTAGGAAGGTATTACATTAGCCTATAGGATAGGAAATGAGACATAAAATGTTATTAGTTACCTTTTTAGTTTACTTTCTTGTAAAGGATTATTAAACTATTGGTTACGGTGTGTAATTTTAGTAGAGTTCAAGTAAAATGGATTTTCTGTTTTCATTTCTGTAGGATAATCAAGAAATGTTCACTTTACAAACAAAAAATAGAGTTAATTATTATATAATGATATTCCAGAATATTTATAGGTGAGGAAGTCCCGTTTTATATGAAAAATCGAAAAATAAAACTAATATTAATTCTATCAACGCTTTTATTATGTTTGTTTACAAGTTTAAACATCATTACATCCTATGTGAAAATTAAAAAGACCGTTGAAGAGTCAATTGCCAATCAAAGCTTAGAGGCTGCCAATTCCATTGCTTCTTCTATTGATACAGCTGCTTATCAGCAGTTTTTGAAGAATCCACAGAAGAATGATTATTATTGGGAAGTAAGAAGCTATTTAAATGATGCCAGAGTAAAACTTGGTGCATTGTTTGTTTATACGTTGAAGGTGGATAATCCAGAAGTATCAAGTGCGATGATTATGGGGCTGCCAAATGAACTGAAAAAAGGCTTTGATATAGGAGAGGTTTGTACTGTCCCAGCAAAGCAAGTGGCAAAAGCCTACAAAGGTGAAACCTATGTTACAGAGGTGATTCATGATTCTGTACATGGTTCTTATTTATCGGTTGGTACACCTATCAAAGATGAGAATGGTAAAATTATTGGGTATCTAGGCATTGATATCAGCGCAGACACATTAAATGGCATTAAGGGAAAAGTCATTGAAGACAATTTATTTATTTTTATTTTTAATGGTGTATTTATTTTAATTGTCATTGGTTCTTTTTTATTTTTACAACGATGGTATCAAAAAGAGGTAGCGAAAGAAGTCGGCGCTACAGAGGACACATATCAAGCAGAAATTAAAACTTTGATTACTTCGGTATCATCATTACGTCATGATTTCACTAATCATATTCAAGTGCTACATGGTCTTTTACAATTAGAAAAAACAGAGCAAGCAAAACAATATTTGTCTTCACTATCTAAAGAAGTTCAAGCGATTAAGTCTTTAAAATTAAATATTGACCACCCAGGTCTGTCCATCTTATTACAAACGAAAAAATTAACCGCTCAAAATCATAATATTGATATGGACTTTACCATTTCTCAAAATGACTTTAATAAGATTAAAACGACAGATTTAATCAAGATTCTATCCAATTTAATTGATAATGCCATTGATGCTGCGGTTGAATTACCTGAAGGACAACGTAAAATTATGATTTGCTGTACAGCTGATGAAGTACAGTATGAATTTAAAATTACTAATACAGGGCCAAATATTGTGGATGCTGACCACATATTTAAGCAAGGGTTTTCAACGAAAAGGCATGAGCAGGGTCGCATAAGAGGACAAGGGTTATTTATTGTGAAAGAAATTGTCCATAAATACAATGGTCATATTTCAATCGACTCATCGAAACATTTAGAAACAACTGCTATTGTCCATATTCCCATTAAATAACTGAAAATAGGCTTCCTACAAATTGTAGGGAGCTTTTTTCTATTTGTTAGACATACATTACAAAATAGAAAGTGTTATGATGAAGGGGATGAAAAAAATGGAAAAGGATCTCCTGACGTTATTGAGAAAGGGTGGGCTTCATTTATATGCAAGGCATGGAACGGCCACAGTTGGTGTAGATCAGGCATATGGCACGTTTCACAGTTGCCGCTATCAAAGAAACCTATCAGAGCATGGTCGTAGGGAGGCTGTTTACTATGGTCAAATGCTGCGTTATTGGCAAATTCCCATCCTTTCGCCCATTACAGCAAGTCCGTTCTGTCGAACAAAGGAAACGACTCTACTTGCATTTCCAACTAACGGTGTACAAATTGACCCTTTTTTGTTTGAGATCTTCATGTTAGGTGGCAATCTTACCAGTGCTGAGCAAACTAGCATTTTAACGACACTGACATCCAAGCTGGAAATAAAACCATCACAAGGCATGAATAATGTAATGATTGGTCATAGCTTTCCGAGAGACGTGGGCCTTGGCATCCTTTCGAATATGGGGACGGTTGTCATCAAGCCTAAAGGTCCAGGGCGTGGGTATGATATCGTGAAAAAACTAACCTTAGAAGATTTAGCGACATTAGATTCCATTTGAGAAGAGGGAAAATATGAAGGTCAAAACAGTTGAACAATGCACATTAGAGGAAGTATTGAAAGCATGGAACAAAGGCTTCGAAGGCTATTTTGTGGATATCCATATGACGGCCGAAATGTTTTTACATCGACTGGTTGGGGAGGGGCTGTCTCCTAAACATTCCATTGTCATTTTTGACCAAGATGAACCGATTGCGATTGTTATGAACGGTTTCCGTATCATAAATGGCAAGAAAACAGCTTGGAACGGTGGTACAGGTATTTCCCCAGCCTATCGTGGTAAAGGCATCTCACGTTTATTAATGGAGGAAACCTTAGCTATCTATAAACGAGAACATGTAGAAATCGCTACGCTGGAGGCAATTAAAGAAAATCAGGTAGCTATTGCTTTGTATGAAAAATATGGCTATGAGGTTGCTTCTTCATTATTATTTTTAAGTGGCGAATATGGAGCGAACGTAGAGCCTACAGCCGCCACTCACGTTGCAACCATTCGCCCTGAGCAGCTAGCATATCTCTCTTTTTATCAGGAAGATGTTCCTTGGCAGTGTGGCTGGCAGAGTGTGAAGCAGGGGGAAGCCAAGGTTTTCTATAATGACAACAATGAAGCCCTAGGCTATATGCTATACAAAACCGTGTGGAATGACAGCGGTGAGATGGAGCGTATTCTACTCTATCAATTGGTGATCCTAGCAGAAAGTCATATAGATTTAATACCGCAATTTTTAGCCAGCGTCACAACACATAAAGTTCAGATAACGACAGTGAACTTTTTAGCAAGCAATCCAGCAACAAGCTATTTATTAAAGAATGGGCTTAAGGTGACAACAGAGCAGGTACAGATGACAAGGAGATTCTAGGCATGGTTGCCAACCTCCTAAAAATCCAGTATACTAATGCGATAAAGAATGGAAATAAAGGATGAATGAGATGACTTTTGAAGAAGTATTACCACGCTTAAAAGCAGGAGAAAAAGTAATTCGCAATGGCTGGGGTGGTGCTGAGCTATATGTGAAGCTGGTTGGTCAAAGCCAGCATGATGGTGAGACATTGAATCCTTATTTTTTAATTAACGTTCGTGGTGAGGGCTATACAATGTTCACACCTACAGTATGTGATCTATTAGCGGAAGATTGGATAATCGTAGAATCGTAATGAGTGAAGTCATCTCTTCTAGTGAGATGACTTCTTTCTGTAAGGAGACACAATATGAAGTTTGATGAATATAGAGAAAAGACGGTTTTTATTACGGGGGCTGCTTCAGGCATTGGACATGCTCAAGTTATTGCATTTTTAGAAAATGGAGCAACTGTTTTTGGATTGGATGTAGAGGAGCAGGGGTTAATACAGTTACAGCAGCAATATCCTGATCGTTTTGCCTATAAGGTTGGCTCTGTAAGTAGCCAACAAGATGTGGAGCAGTCGTACAAAGAAGCTATTTCACTATTTGGGCAAATTGATATTTTATGTAATACTGCTGGGATTTTAGATGGTTTTGCGAAAACTTTGGATACAGACGAAGCGCTGTGGGATAAAATTATGAACACGAATGTGAAGGGCACGTTTTTTGTGACGAACATGATCTTACCACATATGGTAGAACGTGGCACTGGTACAATCGTCAATATGGCGTCGATTGCTGGACTTGTTGCTGGTGGTGGCGGTGCAGCCTACACAGCTTCTAAGCATGCCATTGTCGGTTATACGAAGCAGCTAGACTTAGATTATTGTCGAGCGGGTATTCGTGCGAATGCGATTGCGCCTGGAGCCATTCAAACACCGATGAATAAGGCTGATTTTGAAGGGGTCGGGGAAATGGCTGAATGGGTAGCTGAAGAAACGCCAGCAGGTCGATGGGCACAGCCTTATGAGGTGGCGAATTTGACTTTATTTTTAGCAAGCTCGGCTGCCGATTATATTCATGGGGCAGTGATGCCGATTGATGGTGGTTGGCTGACAAAATAGCATTGTTCAATTCGATATTCTTCTGCTATAATACGCAGGTAAGCAAAAACGGCTTGCACTACGGCACTTCAGATAGGGCGTGAAGCTCTCTTCCTTTGGTCGTAGTTATTACTAAAATAGCAACTAGCTATTTTACAAAGGAGAATAAAATTGAATACATCTATTGTAAAAGATTCTAGCCGTGTTTCTGTAAGTGAACTTACAAAAACGGCACTTGTTGCAGCCCTTTACGTCGCTGTAACAGTTATGTTGTCAGTCATTAGCTTTGGCGCTGTTCAGCTACGTTTGTCAGAAATGTTTAATTATCTGGCACTGTACAATAAGCGCTATGTGGTAGCGGTGACGATTGGCGTCATACTTGCAAACTTCATGTCGCCAACATGGATTTTAGATGTGCCAATCGGTGGAATTGCGACCTTTCTTGTCTTATTACTTTGTAGAAGCGTCACAAAACATATGACAAATGACATTGCAAAAATGGTTGTTACTGCTTTGATTTTTGCTGTCTCCATGTTTACGGTGGCTGGTCAATTAACTATCCTTTACGATCTACCATTTTGGGCGACCTGGTTCACAGTGGGCGTTGGGGAATTATTGTCTATGACTGTTGGTGGACTGACTATTTACTTATTAAATAAAAAAATTGATTTATCTAAATAAATTTGATGAATAAAAAAGACATTATCAGCGTAAGGGTGAGAGTATCGAATTTAGAATAACTCTAACACTTCTGCTGAGTTATCCGTTCAAAACTACCACTTTAGCTATTACTTCATCTACTTAATATAGTATTTTTCACTGAATATCAAAAAAGCCTCTTTGCCCGGATTCTGTCTAGCATTTTTCAGAACAAAATCCGGGCTTTTATTTATTTCCTCACGACCTAGGATATCCCAAATAGCAAACCAATAGCTAACACCTTATAAGCCGATTTTAGCTCACTTCCAAGCTACTTATGCCAAACAACATATCCAACTGCTAGAGCACAATTACCTTATTTCTATGATCCTTAAGCGGATAAGCGCATTTTACATATTATTAAACTGACTTTCACAACGACTTGATTGCTATCGATGCTTGTCAGACCAATCATTTGTGGGAGGGTCTAGAGACAATGTATTGCGCAGCACACAAAAAGAAAGGACTCCCGATGATCCATAAAGAAGCATTGGGAGTCCCTACTATAAAGAAATTCTTTGTCCTATTGATTAATTGGAGTGTCTTGAGACGGCTCAACATTGATATTATCAGGTTTTGCCAGAAGCTGCACCGAATTAATAGACGAGTTTGATAGTATATAATTTCCATTTACCACAGCTAAAACCTTAGCAACGTATTCTGTGGAGGAAGTGAGTGGGTTACCAAATGCATCCAATTCTATGCTTAGATCTTGACTTACATTGGAGAGCCCATTTTGATAAATTCTAGTACTATTATCATTATTCATTGCATTACTTTCTTTGAAACCATCTGCTGCATCTTTAGGTAACATAAACACTCTATACTCCGTTACGTTTTGTCCGTTTTTGACATCGAAGCTAATTTTAATATCGGAATATTTATTTTTGTCCCCTTGAACACTCAGTTTCACATTCTCCACCGCTACAGGTGCTGAATGATCCACTAAAGTAATAGCAGAAGATGCGAACGATAAGTTATACATTGCCTTGGAATTTCCATTACCTATGGACAATATATACACGCGATATTCTTGGCCATTTGTTATAAGTTTTCCATCCGTATCTTTACTACCAGTTCCCAAACTCATACTATATTGGCCTTTATTTATATCTGTATAATCAGTGACTTTAAGAGCTGCGTTCACATCAAAGCCATTTGCTTTTGATGCGGGTACGACAAGAATACGGTAATTACCTATATTGGATTCATCAGAAGGCTTCGAGAATGATATTTGTAAATCTCGACCATCTCCATAATCCCCAATATCGCTTACATTAATATTACTTACCGCCTGAACAGCTTTACTTTTACTAAGTGTAATCACAGGCGAAGCAGAGGATAGGGCATAAGTATTTGGAGTATTTCCATTGGCTACAGTTAGTACATAGACGCGATAGCTAGTTCCTTCCGTAATAAAATTACCGCGCACATCCCTAACTCCATCCAACGTTCTAGTTGCAGCTATATTCCCACCTTTGCCTTCTGTAATGTAATAATTGCTACTATTGGCTTGTGAAAGATTAAAGCTGCTGTAATAAGCTGTAGGTACGATTAGAATTCGATAATGATTGACATTTGCTTCATTAGAGGGCTTCGTGAACGTTACTTGCACATCACGCCCATCTCCATTATCAGCTATATCCGCCACATTCAGATTGGTTACAGCTTGCACATTAAAATTCTTATTTAGCGTAATCGTAGACGTCGGTGCAGATAGTGCATTGCTTCCTATTCCATTCGCTACAGTTAAAACATAGATACGGTAGCTAGTACCTTCTTTGATCGTATTACCGCGCACATCCCGAGTATTTTCAGCTAACGCCTGCTCATATGTGGACTTTCCAGATTTGTAGACAGTCGTGTAATTGTTGCTGGATACATTATTTGCTTCCGTCAGACTGAAGTTATTGTAATAAGCTGTAGGTACAACTAGAATCCGATAGTGACTAATAATTGACTCATCTACGGCCTTATTGAAAGAAACAAAGAGGTCACGCCCGTTGCCATAATCACTTACATCGCTTGCATTGAGATTCGATACTGCACCCGCATTGCTGCTAAATAGCGTAATCGTATTGGAGGCTGAAGACAACACGTTATTCGCTGAGTTATTTGCTACAGCCATAACGAATACACGATAGCTAACTCCATTCTGAATGGGATAACCATCAGTATCTCTTGCCCCTGAAGAGAGCACCTGCGTAATATTGTAGCCTGTCTTGTTCACTTGTGTGTAATAAGTGTTAGATAAACTGTTCGCCTTCGTCAATGTAAAGTTCGAATAGTTGTTAGCTCTTACAACAAAAATTCGGTAAGCGTTGATATTAGATTCATTGGACACATTATTGAAGCTAACTCTCAGGTCTCGACCATCCCCAAAGTCATTGACATCACTCACTTGTGTAATAATCGGAGTAGACATTGTATTTTGACTAAGTGTTACTGATGATGAGGCAGACGACAGTTTATTGCCTACTGAATTCGTATTACTTACAGACAGAACGACCGCTGTATAAGGTACGTTATTTCTAATGAACTCACCAGAGGTATCACGTGCTGAGGAAGACAAAGTTCCTACCAACGTACTGCCGTTACTTCCCGATTTATTCACTGTTGTATAGTAGCTGCTTGATAAATTATTCGCAGTAGTAAGACTAAAATTGCTAGCATCCTTGGTTTTTACGATAAACACACGATAATTGGAAATATTGTTATCATTCTGCGGACGAGTGAAGCTAACTGAGACATCGCGTCCATCGCCAAAATCGTTAATATCGTTAATCTTTACATTTGTTACCTCTGTAACAGAAGACAAATTGGTTAAGGTCATCTTCGGAGAAGAAGTCGATAAAACGCTAGAATAAGAACCTTTCCCAACAGCAAGTATACGAACCACATAAGGCTGATCATTTCTAATGTAGTCTCCGTCCACATCTCGTGAATTCTGCGATAAATTGATGGTACGGTTCGAACTTGAAGTAGTTACCACTGTATAATTAGAAGGGGAGACTTTCAAGGCAGATGCTAAATTAAAGCTTTTTGAAGCCTTCACAACCATAATGCGATAATGATCGACGTATGATTCTGTAGACGATCTGGAAAAGCTAACCTCCATGTCACGTCCATCTCCCTGATCATTAACATCGCGAACGGATACATGGCTCGCAGGAGCAATACTGATATTGCCTGGAATGTTTGGATTGCTTGGAGTGTCAGATTGAATCGTTACGGTCTGATTTACTGAGTTCCAGTCAACATCCTGACCAAGCGCTTCACTAACGAAGCGGACTGGTACCATTGTTCTGCCTCTTAAAATTTGTGCTGGTACATCAAGCGTAACTGACTTGCCATTAATAGTAGCTACCTTCGATTTCATCTTGAGCACTACTGTTGTATCTTCTTTATACCCTGTTACCGTTTGATTCTTTGAATCCCAATTTACACTGGCACCTAATGCCTCAAAGATTGCTCTAAGTGGCAGCATAACACGCCCTTGAATCATCGCTGGCGGTTGATCGGTCTTCAATTGAACCCCGTCCACAGTAATTGTGATGGCTTTTGCCGCTTGTGCGGTTGCCGGTTGCAGCAATAGCGGTACAATAAGCATTGCTGCGAAAAATAAAGTCCATATTTTTTTCATAAATTCCACCCTTCTTCATGCCATATGACTGACGCAGCATGACAATTAATTTAACGTATCAAAGGGCTAAAAGTTTCATCCTTTTACCTCGTAAAGAAAATTTAACCATTTTAGGCTATATCGATGCTATTTTCTGATTCACTTACCGTAACAAAGATTGAGAATTTTGAGGGGAGGTGCCCAACTATTCGGTGCAGGAGGATCGGTTAATAACGAGGATTATACTTAGAGTCTTTACGAAACAAAGGAAGCAACTCCCTTGCCCATAGTCGTTTCCACTAAAGGTTGTGGATTCTATCATCAGTTTCATTTTGTCAACTGAATCAGAGGTGTTTGACGTGACTATAGATAAAAGAATTGCCGAGAAATATCATATACTATGGCTTGAACTATAGAAGGGTTTACTTTTTAGTTTTTATTCCACTGTCACTGAAAGTTCCTTGACAAGTAGCGAAGAGGAGCCATAGCCTTTTGGCAGGAAGTAAAGCTCAGAGCTAGCTTCTTTGATATCATTTAAGAACTCGAAAAAATTTCCGGCTATTGTCATTTGCTTAACAGGGGAGGCAATTTTTCCATTTTGAATATGAAACCCTTTTGCAGCGACTGAAAAATCACCCGTAACCGTATTCGTACCAGAGTGAAGCCCAGATAATTCAGTAATAAATACTCCGTTACTAACCGAGTGGATTAACTCATCAAGAGATTTCTCGCCAGTTGAAATATATAAAATTTGGGGCGCAATCGTTAACGTTCCTTTGTAAGAATCTTTATGGGCATGCCCTGTTGTTTCACAGTTATCCTTTTTAGCTGTTTTCCTGTTATGCAAAAGTGTTTGGAGTGTACCCTCTAAAATAATTTCCTGCTCTTTTGTTGCAACACCTTCACCATCAAAGTTTGCTCCAGACAATGCGGCAGGATGGAATGGCGTACTCAGCAATGTAACTGCTTCTGATGCCACTTTTTGTCCGACTTTTCCTTTTAATAGAGATTGATCTTTTTGAGCATTTTCAGCTGATAGTATTGGCATAAAAGTGTCTAATAAAGAGGCTGATGCATCAGAGCGGAAAACGATTGGATATTTTCCACCTGGAATCGATTTTTCACCTAAATTGGCAAGGGCTTCCTCAGCTGCTTCTTTTGCAATATCATCAACATGAAGAGAATGGAAATCACGTGTCATTTTCAAATAACGGCCTGTTTTCATTTCTTCACCCTCCTTTACAACTGTGGAGAGGAAAATCACTAAGCCGTTCTCTTTATGTGATAAGTCAAGATTTTTACTATTTACTAATGAACGTTCAGCTGTATATTCTTGCAGTAAACAATAATCAAGAGCAATGATGCGTGAATCGTATGCACGAATCTTTTCTTCGATGGAACGAAGAAGCTCTATTTTTTCTGGAATTCCGATAGTCTCTAATTCTTCATTGTAATATTCATAAGATGGGTATTCAGAGCTACCATCAAAAATAGCTATGCCCTCATCCTCATCAAGTATGTTTGCATTTGCTTTGGCGCTATTGATTAAAAAGGAAATCGAATCATCGTCTAACTTTTCCGTATAGGAATAGCCCACTTTTCCGTTGTAAAGTCCTCGTAGACTTAGACCTCCGTCTTCAGATATTTCGTAGCTATCAATCTCGCCCTTGTAGAGCGTGCATCCAATAGATTTATTTTGTTCATAATAAACCTCAGCTTCTATAAAGCCGGCTTCTAGCGCCTTGTCTAATAGTCTTTCTTGAAATTTAGCAATGTTCATCAATTATTCCCCCTTCGTTCCACCAACTGTTATTTCACTTACGCGTATCATTGGCTGACCTACATTGACAGGAAGGCTCCCGCTAAGTGAACCACACATACCTGCTCCATGGGCGAGATTATTACCTACTCGATCAACAAGCTGCAATGTTTTTGCGCCATTGCCTATGAGTGTCGCGCCACGTACAGGGCGTTCAATTTTTCCGTCTTTGATGATATAGGCCTCCATTACCGCAAAATTATAATCGCCAGTAGCAGGGGAAACTTGTCCACCTCCCATATATTTTGCATATATACCATACTCTGTCGATGAGATAATATCGGCTGGTGTCGATGTGCCTGGTGCGATATACGTATTTGTCATCCGTGATGTAGGATTAAATCGATAGGATTGTCGACGAGAAGAGCCTGTGGGCTGAGCATTCATGCGTCGAGCATTAAATTTATCGATTAAGTAGCCCTTTAAAATACCATTTTCAATTAAAACATTCTTCCTTGTTTTTTCTCCTTCATCATCAATATTTAGAGAGCCCCACTCGTTCGGTAGTGTGCCATCATCGATATATGTAACAATTTCAGGAGCAACTCTTTCACCGATACGATTGGCGAAGACCGAATTGTTTTTGGCAACAGCAGTTGCTTCTAAGCCATGTCCACAAGCCTCATGGAAAATGACACCACCAAATTCATTATCAATAATGACAGGGAATTTACCGCTTGGACATTCATCTGCGTGAAGCATTGTGACAGCGATACGTGCAGCTTCTCCTGCATAATGGTTAAGGTCTAGCTTTTCAATAAATTCAAAGCCTGCATGTGCACCTGGGCCATAGAATCCTGTTTGTACTTCAGTCCCTTCTGTAGCCGTCGCTTGCATACTAAGTCTACTGTGAACTCGCGTATCCTCTACAAATTTACCCTCTGAATTTGCGATCAGGACGTTTTGTTGCTCATCAAGATATCGAACTTTTACTTGGTGAATCCGAGGATCATAATGTCTTGCAATAGCGTCTGCTTGTCGCATGACCGCTGTTTTTCTTGTGTGCTCCACTGTATGAGGCATGTGGAGAATTTGATGAATAGGCGTGATGATCTCTTTGTGAAGAGGGTGAATGGTACCCGATCGACCACCTTTGATGGCTAGGGCTGCACGTTCTGCTGCTGCTAGTAAACCTTCCTCAGAAAAATCATTGGTGTAAGTATAGATGCTTTGAAGTCCTGAAAAAATACGGATGCCGATTCCAAAATCACGCCCAGAAATACTTTGTTCAATCTTGCCACTTTGTAAGACAAAGTCATTTACATATTTATCTTCAATAAAAATTTCAGAAAAATCCCCACCAGTTGCTAGCGCGGCTTCAAGTACATTTTCAATAATGGATTGTTTAATCATATATCTTCCTCCTTTTCTTGATTGTACCAAATAGTTAAAAAATTCTGTATTATACTATCTTCTCAGATTTGAAGTTATGGTCACATAAAATTATGTATAGTACTTAAAAAATTTTTTTATGACATATTTCTCTAACCATTTCACCACACTAACGGAAAGAAAGAGGAAGGTGAAGAAATGCAACAACCATATAATGTCGGTGATATCGTTTATATTTTTTATCGGAATCCTCATATTCAGGATGTAGCGAATATACAGGAAGCCGCAGTGGTTTATCATCCAGAGCAACCAGAGGAGCTGGCTCTATTTTTATTTGAAACATATTATCCAATTTCAAATGATATGTTAATTTTTTCAAGCGAGATGGCGGCTGAGCAAGCCTATCATCAGTATTTTCATTGAGGGAGGGCTACTATGATCAAACCGTTTATCCCTCAGCTCGTCTATTTTGAGCCTGATGCGCTCCAGTATCCATTAGGTCAGGAGCTAAAAGAAAAATTTGAACAAATGGGGATTGAAATTCGCTATACGACTTCGCACAATCAAGTAAGAAATCTTCCTGGCGACAATGATTTTCAAAAGTATCGAGTAGCGAAATCGACATTAGTAGTAGGCATTCGAAAAACGTTAAAGTTTGATACATCTAAGCCCTCAGCAGAGTATGCGATTCCGTTTGCAACAGGCTGCATGGGGCATTGTCATTATTGTTATTTACAAACAACAATGGGCAGCAAACCTTATATTCGTACGTATGTGAATGTTGATGAAATTTTAGAGCAAGCAGATCTTTATATGGCAGGACGAGCTCCTGATATCACACGTTTTGAGGCATCCTGTACTTCAGATATTGTAGGGATTGATCATTTAACACATACGTTGAAGCGCGCTATTGAACATTTTGGACAAAGTGAGTTAGGCCAATTACGATTTGTGACGAAGTTCCATCACGTAGATCACCTATTGGATGCCAAACATAATGGTAAAACGAGGTTCCGCTTTAGCGTCAATGCCGATTATGTCATTAAACATTTTGAGCCAGGAACATCACCATTAGTGAAGCGTATAGAGGCTGCGGGGAAAGTGGCAAGGGCTGGATATCCGCTTGGATTTATTGTTGCCCCAATCTATCTTCATGAGGGCTGGCAGGAGGGTTACTATGAGATGTTTGAGCGTTTGGATGCGGAATTGCCAAAGGATGTACGTGACGACATCACATTTGAGTTTATTCAACATCGTTTTACAAAGCCTGCCAAACGCGTAATTGAAAAAAATTATCCCATGACGAAGCTAGAACTTGACGAAACAGTGAGAAGGTATAAATGGGGGAAATATGGGATTGGTAAATATATTTATCAAAAAGAAGAAGAGGAAGATATAAAGGAACACTTGTATGGCTATATGCAAAAATTCTTCCCTCAAGCAAAATTAGAATATTTCACATGACAATAAGAGGGAACAATGTGTTCTCTCTAACTTATTATTTGTGTATGTTAAATCATCTGATAAATCCAATAATGAAAAAATACCACATTGTCTCTGATTCACGGTAATTAATGACTAAATCATTTGTAGTATTCTTGTAAACTAAACGGCAGTTACAGAGTAAAGTTCATCGCCATTAGATAGTAATCAGGTCCAGAAAAAATAAAGATTAACTGTAAATCTGTGATGGCTAGTCCTGTTTCTTCTGGCCTCTCTCCTTTGTTAAGCTATCCATTAATTCCATCAAGTCACCTGGAAGCCCCAACCACTATATGAATTTATTTAGAAAATTCTTCTTATTTATTGTGCTTGTATAATCCAAATGTCAATGGTAACGCTAACGGAGATCGAATAAGAAGGGGAGAGTACTGGATGGATTCATTTCAAGTAAATTGTTGGTCTGAATATGACGAACTGAAGGTTGTGATGCTTTGTGCACCTTCGATAGTAGATGTAACAGATAGCACAATAGCGGAGCAGGTTGGATGGAGTGATACAGTCAACCATAATAAGGCGATGGACAATTTCATAGCACTCAAAACTATTTTAGAAAACGCTGGAGTAAAGGTTCTAGATTATGCAAATGAGCTAGCCCATGAGCAGCAATTGTTAAGTGAACAGCTTATAAATCGTTATTTTGTGCGTGATCTTGCCTGTGTCATTGGTAATCGACTTTTACCTGGAAGGGCTGAGAGCTCATTAAGGAGACCAGAATATCCTCTAGCCCATGCTCTTTTAGAGAAATGGTTTCCTCAACAATTTACGGCACAATCGCAAGCACTTCATTCATTTGAGTGTGGTGATCTGTTGATTTTAAACAAGGATGCTGTGCTCATTAATCTCGGAATGAGAACGACATTAGAGGCCATCGACAAGATAAAAGAAAGCATTTTTCAAGAGGGATTTTCGGAAATTGCTGTTATTGATTTACCGAAAAGTAATGACACACTGCATTTAGATATGAATTGTAATGTTGTGAACGTTAATTTGGTCATCGCTAAAAGCTTTGTGCGCCTTTTTCCAGTACAGGTATTGACAGCACAAAGCAGCCGTTTCGACATGATTGAGCCATTTTTAAAGCGTCATGGTTTTGATGTTTACTGGCGTGATACCTATAAGACAATACCAGATATTAATTTCATCAACCTTAATCCAGAAACACTATTGATTAGCAAGCAGGCGACGAAACAGCAATTCTTGGCGCATCCGCTTCTAAAGAAAAAGAACGTGCTTGAAGTCGACGTCACAGAGCTTGAAAAGGGTGGCGGTGGCATTCGTTGTATGACATTGCCATTAGTAAGAACGTAACGAAGGACTGATAAACATGACTTCTACTTCAAATAAAGGAAGGTTGTCTTGGTGGCAACTTTCGCTTCTCGGTATCGGTTGTACACTGGGAACAGGCTTTTTTCTTGGGACAAGTATGGCCATCCATAAAAGTGGATCGGCTGTGCTCATTCCTTTTTTGTTAGCAGCTATATGTACGTATATTGTGTATGAGGCACTTGTCAAAATGTCTGTGGAAAACCCTGATAAAGGCTCCTTCCGTACTTATGCCAAGCAGGCTTTTGGGCGATGGGCAGGATTTAGTAATGGCTGGGTGTACTTAATTTCCGAGCTATTAATCATGGGTAGCCAGCTGATGGCACTCGGTATATTTACGAAGTTTTGGTTCCCAGCGTTGCCACTCTGGGTTGCTGCATCGATTTATGCTGTCCTTGGCTTAGTCGTCATTCTTACTGGCATGAAGGGCTTTGAAAACTTTCAAAATATTTTCGGGGCATTAAAAGCCGCTGCGATTGTCATGTTTATTATCGTAGCGATCATCATCATCATAAGAGCTACACAATCAGCTCCAATCGAATCATTACAGTCAAATTATGAAGGATTTTTCTCACAAGGAATCAAAGGAATTTGGCTTGGCCTGCTCTATGCATTTTATGCCTATGGTGGAATTGAGGTGATGGGTTTAATGGTCATCGATTTAAAAAATCCAAAAGAGGCGCCAAAAGCAGGGAGAATTATGCTCATTGTCATTACTATTATTTTTATCATGGCTATTGCGCTTGCGTTGGCACTTGTTTTCTGGAAAGACTTTTCGATAGATGAAAGTCCTTTTATTACAGCGCTTCAAGGTTATCATATCCCTTTTGTGGCAGATATTTTTAACGGTGTTTTAATCATTGCTGGTTTTTCAACAATGGTTGCTTCGCTTTACGCGGTCATAACCATTCTCACTACACTTGCCGAGGATCATGATGCGCCTGCCATCTTAGCAAAAAAGGGGAAGATGAAAATTCCTTTTCCTGCCTTTTTATTTTTAACAAGTGGCTTAGTAATTACGATTGTCATTGGTTTTTTGATGCCCGAAAAAATCTTTGAATATTTGATAACGGCAGCAGGTTTAATGTTGATCTATAATTGGCTCTTTATTTTAATAACATATAGAAAGCTAATGGAGCTATCGAGGTGGGAGCAAATTAAGAACAGTCTTGGCATGTTGCTTATTGCTGTAACCGTGTCTGGTACTTTAGGCGAAAAAACGAGCAGACTCGGTTTTTGCGTGAGCCTGCTCTTTATTGTCCTAATCGGTGTGGCGACCTGGATCGTTGTGAAAAGGCAAAAAAACATTGCGTAATGTCCTATTTTCCTGTGACATCCGTAAAAAAGGGCATTCGGATGGACTATGATTGTCATCACTTAAAAAATATTGCTTCCATTCATAGCTATCCTCTTGACCATACCATTTTAAATCTGGATGCCCTGGAATCTCGTCATATTCTGCGATGCGCTGGCGGATAAGTTTTTTGATTTTTCGTCCAAATGCAGTAGCGTCGTTTATATCGTCAAATATCCAACGTGGCTGAATAGCCATTAGCAAAGTAGAAAAGTGACGACTCTTCCGCAATTGATGAGCTGGTGTTGCACAAGAAATAAAATAGGGTTCTCCATTAAAGCAAAACTCCCATTCATGATGGTCTGGATTTGTCGGTATTGCCTCAGGCCAATCCAACTCATCCATATTGGTTAAAATGTTTAAGATGGACCAAAATAATTGCTGGTAATCCGCCACCTTATAGCTATCAAGCATATCATGAGGGGTATGGAAGAACACCGTGAGCGTTGTATATTTTCCAAAAGATCTTGCTGTGTTCCCATATTCCTTTAAGCATTCAGCTAACATCTGAATCGATTGCTCCTCCCGTGGATCCCCTATAAAGCTATAGCGTAAATGGTTCGATAAAAACCCCATTCTGGCTGGTACACAAGGAAACGTATTCCCTTCATCGGCAATTGTGGCAGCAAAGTCAGTATAGGCTGACTGTTGCCACAACGGCAATGTCTCCAAATGTTCCTCAATCCACTTCCGATCAAACACGACTACTTCCACTGGAAACTCCTCCTTTTACTCACATTTATTCTATTAAAGAAAAAGCAAATGGGTTACGACTCTGTGCAGTGTGCAAGGATGTTCTTTTTAAGGAGATTTTTAAAGATTTAAGGTAAATCATCAATAGTCAATTTTTAGTTAAGGGATTGCTTTGATTAAGGGAATAGCTAAAAATCATCGTTTTTTGCAGAGGTTTGGGCTGTTGCGAGCGCTTCGGGCAAAGGAAAGAACGGTTTTAAAGCAAAAGAGAGCACTTCGAGCAAAGATATGAGTGGAATTGAGCCAAAAGAGAGCACCTCGAGTAAAGGGATGAGCGGTGTTGAGTCCAGGGTGAGCGCTTCGAGTCAAGGAATGGGCGGTATTGAGCCAAGAGAGCGCTTAAATCAACGTTAAGAGCGACTTTAACCTCAGAAAGAGTGATTCAAGCCGCTAACACACAATCGAGGCTTAGTCTTTTTGTTGAAAGACCTTTTGCTCAAGGATGGTTAGGGCATGCTGGATGTCCTTTAAATCATCCGATGTGGCATGCTGAATAAGCGCTAAAAAGCGTTCCTCAATACAGGCGAATGCCTCTGCCATCATTTTTTCACCTTCGGGTGACAGGCGTACATATTGCTTTCTTCGATCCTCTGTGTCGCTAAATTTTTCAATTAATTGGCGTTCTTGTAGTTTTCGTAATTCACGGCTTGTATTCGGTAAGGACATGTGCTGACATTCACTGATTTCGGTTGGTGTGACAGGTTGGCTTACTTTAATATATTCAAGAATTTTATAGTGAAGCGGTGTGATATTAGCTGTGGTTACATTTTGTGTGAGATCATGTGTCACTTGATGGATTGTGGCTGTGAATGATACAAACTGATGAAATAAAGTGCTTTTATTCAATGGGATCACCTCTACTGACAAGATAACAAATAACTTGTCCTAAAACAATTATCATTTGACAACTAAAAAGGGATGGTTTATTATTTTATTATCAAATGATAAGTAATTGGAGGGCACATGATGAAAACGTTAATTATTTATACATATCCAAATCATAAAAGTTTAAATTATGCTTTTTTACAGGAAGTATTAAAGGGTTGTCAAGAGAATCCTACCATCGAAGAAATACAGATACTAGATTTATATGAAGAGGAATTTGATCCACGTTTAATTTTCCATGAGCATAAACGACGTCGTGATATGTATCAGGATCCGAAATTGGAAAAATATCGACAACAGCTTTCCTGGGCGGATCAGCTTGTATTTGTTTATCCGATTTGGTGGGGAAGACCGCCAGCAATGTTGTTAGGTTATATTGATCAATTGTTTGCAGCTAACTTTGCTTATCGGGATACAAAGGGGTTATTTCCAGAGGGACTTTTAAAAGGGAAGTCGGTTGTTTGTGTGTCGACGATGAAGGGACCAACCAATTATCCGTTTTTATGGTTGAATAATGCGCATAAAATTTTAATGAAGAGAGCATTGTTTAAGTTTGTTGGGATGAAAAAAGTAAAGTTTTTTGAGTTTGGAAATATGGAAAGTAAAAAGGGGAAACAGCAGCAAAAATTGGATAAAGTATATCACTATTTTAGAAAAGTTGCTTACTAGTTAAAAATAACTCGTGCAGACCGCTTTTAGTCGTTTGCACGAGCTGATGTACTATCGATGGGCACTGTAACCAAAAAGCTTGTAAATTCAGCGAGCTTGCTCTCCACAGCAATAGTTCCATGGTGCATATCAATAATTTTTTTGACAATGGCTAATCCTAAGCCACTGCCACCATTAGCCGATGTTCGTGATTGATCAGCCTTATAAAACCTTTCAAAAATATGCATTTGTTGTTCTTCTGTTAGACCAATGCCAGTATCTTGAATAATGACAGTGATCGAATCTAACTGCTTCTTCATAGACAACGTGATGGTCCCTTTAGCAGGTGTAAATTTAATGCTATTCGTCAGCAAATTCATCCAGACTTGATTCATTAAATCCTCATCTGCTGTGATGCTTATATTGTCAAGATGGAGGTCAAAGTCAAGCTGTTTGGCTAGCCAATTCGGTTCAAGAGCTAGGACAACAGTGCGTAATTGTTTATCAAGCCGATAATTTTTAGGTTCAAAGGGATGGTGATGTGATTCTAAGGATGTTAGTTTGAGTAAATTATCACTGATTTTTGATAAACGATTACTTTCCAATTCAATAATGTCTAAATAATGCTGACGCTTTTCTTCGGGCAAATTAATATTTTTAAGTGCCTTCGCAAAGCCATTAATAGACGTTAAAGGTGACTGAATTTCATGAGAGACGTTTGAAATGAACTCTTGACGCATTCTTTCAAGTTCACCTAATTCAACGGCCATATGATTGATGCCATGGATTAATTGCCCAAATTGGTCTTTTTCATCTGCTTTCAAGTCTAACTGGACATCAAAATCACCTTTTGCCATGCGACTTAATGCATCAACGATTTTATCCCAGTAGTTACGTTGTCGGTTCAGTCCAATTAAAAAGATAATTGCTGCAGAACAGGCAAAGAGTACAAATACACCAATTACCGTGCCTAATTGTAGCCAGAAACCATGGGGCTCTGTCCCTAATCGAGCATACAGCCAAGTGGTTGCGTGATAGGCAATAAAAGCAAATACAGTATTGGCAATAAGGAACAGGCAAAAGACCATTGCCAATCTTACAAGGAATCTTCGTTTTCTCATAACATTAATTCCAAACGATAGCCAAGACCACGAATAGTGCGAATGACAAAGCCACTCAGCTCTTGTGGAAAACGCTCGCGTATTCTTTTAATATGAACATCTATTGTTCGCTCATCTCCCTCATAGTCATAGCCCCATATTTCTTCAATTAATTGTTCTCTTGAAAAGGTTTTACCAACATAACTGGCTAGGGTAAATAAAAGCTCGAACTCCTTTAAGCGAAGTAGAATAGTCTGTCCATCCATATCTACTTCATGTGTATGGCGATTGAGTTTGACATTACCAGCCTCGACAACCTGAGAGAGAGAAATGCGATATCTTTTTAAAATCGATTTTACACGCACGATTAGCTCGGCTGGCTCGAATGGCTTCACGAGATAATCATCTGTCCCTAAATGAAAGCCTTTGACCTTTTGAGAAGTTTCGCCCTTCGCTGTCAGCATCAGGATAGGGAGGTCTGTATCGAATGAACGTATTTCCTCACATAATGCCCAGCCATCCATATTGGGCATCATAATATCCATTATGACCATATCCACTTTTTCAGTGGCTAATTGGGACAGTGCATCCACACCGTCCATAGCCTCGATCACCTCTAAGCCTTCATTTTGTAGAAAGACTTTTACTAATTCTCGAATATGTGCATCATCATCCACCACTAATAGTTTTGTCATCTCAACAAACCCCTTTATTCATCCTCTTTAATACGTAATTGTTGCATCGCAAACTCACGGTACATAGCATGTGTTTCAAAGAGCGTTTCGTGTGTACCACATCCTGTAATATGCCCTTTCTCAATAAATAGTATTTGATCGGCATCTACTACTGTTGATAGACGGTGCGCAATAACCAATGTTGTGCGACCTTCCATTAAGTTGTCTAATGCTTTTTGTACATAAATTTCTGACTTACTATCTAAACTCGATGTTGCTTCATCTAACATTAATATTTGTGGATTACGTAAAAGCGCTCTTGCAATAGAGATACGTTGACGCTGTCCTCCTGAAAGCTTAATGCCTCGTTCTCCAACTTCTGTATCAAACTTATCTGGCAGCTCGTTAATAAATTGATCGGCATAGGCCATTTTGGCTACCTTTTCTAGCTCATCATCTTGCACATCTCGCTCAATACCATAGCAAATATTTTCTCGAATCGTTCCTGATAATAGGGCACTTTCCTGCGCCACATAGCCAATTTGACTGCGCCAAGAATGGAGTGAGAATGTTTCTATTGGTATATCTCCTAGCGTAATACTACCGCTCGTCGGCTGATAATATCTTTCTAACAGTGAAAATGTAGTTGTTTTACCACCACCACTTGGCCCGACGATGGCTGTTACTTTGCCTGGTTCAATCGTGAAGTTTATATCAGATAAAATAGGTTCTTCCCCATAAGAGAAATCGACATTTTTAACATAAATGGGTTGATTTACTTTTTCAACTGTTAAGCCTTCTTCAATATGTTCCTCTTCATGTTCAAGCAATGCACTAATACGTTCTGTTGCACCCATTGCTTTTTGCAGTTGAGTAAAGAACATTGTCAATTGCGTCATTGGCATAATGATTTGGATTAAATATAAAATAAATGCCACCATATCGCCAGCCGTCAGCTCCCCAGAGGAAACACGGACACCGCCATAGCCAATAATAGCTACAAGCACAGACATCAGCACAAATGAAATAAGCGGTGAAATCAATGCATGGATTTTTGCTTCTTTTAAGCCAAATGTAAAGAGATTAGAAATACCTTTTTTTCCACGCGCATATTCAATTTGTTCAGCATTGGAAGCCTTGACTAGACGTGTTTCGGGTAAAACTTGATTCAATACAGACGTAAATTTCGCTGTCTCATCTTGCATACCTTTTGAAATGACAAACATGCGTCGACCAAGCAACATTAAAATGACCATTGCCAGTGGTACAGCAATCAGCATCACTAACGTCATTTTCCAATCTAAAAATAACAGAATGATGATCGAACCAATAATCGAAATAACACCAGATAAACAATTTGCTAAATGCTCTGTAATCAGTTCTTTCACAACAGCTGTGTCATTTGTAACACGGCTCAAGGTTTCCCCTGTATCATGTTCATCATAATAGGGGATTGGTAAGTGTAGCAGTTTTCTCCATAATTGATCGCGTAATTTTGCTACAACATGATGACCAACTCGATTTAAATAGTAAATAGATAAGCCACTCGCAACAGCTTGTGCGATAAAGGCAATACCTAGCACAATGATTTGCCAATAATTAAGTGATTCTAAAGAAAAGCCATCCACTAATTGTTTTGTAAATAATGGAACAATAAAACCTACACCCGTTGTCGCTAAACTCATCACTAAAGCGATGACGAGTAGCCAAATCGGCGGCTCAGCCCGTTTTATTAATTGTATAAAGCGTCGCCAATCTTTTTGTTTTGTCGTATCTTTTGATGTCTCTTGCAAAGAAATAAGCCTCCTTCATTGTTCGAAAACAATGTTTTTCGTTTCTATGGCTTTACTATAGCATGCGATTATGAACTGAATATGAAATGAATCGTCATTAAAAAAGGTGATGTCACCATCATCTTTTGCTATTAGTCTGCGCATTCATCATGGTAGCAAGACTTCCCAAGCAAGCGATAGGTTCTAAGCTTTAGTTGAATTTGTAAAAGTTCCTCATAGCTTTTTAAATCAGTTTATAAAATTTCTTTAATCTATTCGATACGATAAATCAACATTTCCTTGGCGGTTTCGCTAATTTTCATATTTATGTAGATGCAATATGAATTGCAGAGGTACCCATTTAATGAAGGCCAACAAACGATTCAAAAATAAAAAGACGACCTACCTTGCTAGGAAGTCGTCTTTTTCATATGGATATGAGGTTGATTCTGATTGCCAATTTTTAGTTGAATTAGGACCATAGCTAGAACGATGATAATCATGCCAATAATCGCAACTGAAAAATTGCCTGTGAAGTCTCGTACTAGACCAACAAAAAATGGACCCAGGGCAGCGAATACGAAACCAACTGATTGTGTCATGGCTGCCAGGAAGCTTGCCTCGCTCATATCCTTGGCCTCATCGATAGGTAATGTTAATCCTAATGAGAATAGCCCACCTGCACCAATGCCAATCAACATACTACTTAACCAAGGATTATAAGAAAACAGTAGCATCAATAACCCAATTAATTCTAATGATGAACTGCTGATTAGCCATACAGCTCGATGCTGAAAACGATTATTTAAGATAGGCACTAAAAACGTGGCAGGCATTTGGGCGACGGTTAATAGTGTCAGCATCATGCCAGCATCGTGTTTGCTGTAGCCCATATTTTCAGCGATTGGTGGTAACCAAGCCATTATGGTATAAAACATGAAGGCCATTAAACCAAAAAAGCCTGTTAAAAGCCAAGCCTTTTGATTCGTTAGCATGTGCTTCACATTTATACCAGTACTAGATGGTTTAGCAGCGCCTGATTTTTGTTCGACTGGTTTCCACCAAAAGACTAAAGCAATCAGGGCAAGTATAGCCCATGAAGCGGCAGAAGCTTGCCATGAATGAAAGAGATTGCTCAATGGTATGGAAAGCCCTGAACCAAGTCCAGCGCCTACAACAAGTGCTAACGAGTAAAGACCGATTACACGAGACGGATTCGAAAACTTCTCCTTAATATAGCCCGATAATAAAGGACCCGCTATAGCAATACCAATGCCTGATAAAAAAGCCGTAACTAGCATCACCCAGGCAGAATAAGCAAAAAATCTTGCAGCTGTTGCTAGTCCAATAAGAATAAGGGAGTAAGCAATGGCTCTCTCAATGCTCCAACGATTGGCTAGTTGTATCGCAAAAGGAGCAAACAAGCCCATACATAGCACAGCTAAAGATGTTAATAAACTTGCAGTAGCCGCACTCATATGTAAAGATTCGCGGATGATGCCTAACAAAGGTGAGACCGAAGTAATCACAGGACGTAAATTAAATGAAGCTAAAATAATAGCGATAATGGGTATAATTGTTTGCTTTGCATTCATGTTATTTCAACTCCGATACAATTCATAGTAAGTTCAAATTGAAGTCTATACCAACCAAGATGATTGAACAATACTATTATTACTATTACAATAATAGATAAAAACTATGATTGGGTGTGATCGGTGTGGAAATACGTCATTTACACTATTTTATGGCAGTCTGTGAGGAGTTACATTTTACAAAAGCTGCTGAGAAACTTGGCATTTCTCAGCCAACATTAAGTCAGCAAATACGCGTGCTTGAGGACGAGTTAGGTATGCCATTGTTTGATCGGATTGGAAAAAAGATTGTTGTAACAGAGGCTGGCTCTCTATTATTTAGCTATGCTACGGAAATGCTCACAACATTACAAAATGTTAAAGATGCTATCAATGATTTACAGGAGCTGCAAAGAGGACAAATAAGTGTTGGCATTATGCCATCTGATTTAGATTATCGGATTACACAGCTTGTCATTGACTTTCATCAAAAATTTCCGAAAGTAAAACTGAAGATACTGGCTTCTATTGATATTATGCGGCAGGTTCTTGAAAATGAAGTGGATATTGGCATTGGGACGAATGTGGAGCCAGATGATCGTTTGGTAATCATTCCTTTACGTAGAGAGGAGTATGTGCTGACCGTTTCACAGGAGCACCCATTGGCGAATCAAACCGCTATCACCATTGCTGAATTGAAAGGCCTGCCTATGGTGATGTATCCAGAAGGCTTCTTTGGCAGAGAGATTGTAGAGGAGGCTGTAAAAAAACATGGTTTTCAGCTTCATTCTATTCTTGAAACAAGCTCTGTCACGTCGATTATGAATCTTGTCCGTGCCAATATTGGTGCGACAGTGCAACCATACCATCTAATCCAACAAATAAATGATCCTACTTTGTGTAGTATATGTATTTCAGATGGAGCACCTAGCCGTAGCTTGTCTATCATTTACCGAGTAGATCGCTATGTCAGCCAAGCAACAACAGCATTTATTAAACAAATTAAAGAATATTTCAAGGCTTGAAGCAAACGGTTAAGAAGATAAATTGCCAAATAAAGTTCCTTTTTTTGGTGAGATTACATATACTATTTATAAACCGACAGTCAGTCTAATTTGTGTAGGGCAAGATATGAAGCGTGTAAAGTTTCACTTGTGCCTACACTTTTTTTACACAAATAATGACCGACAGTCGGTCTAATAAATTGAAGAGGTGGTCATTAAATGGAAATAACAATAACAGAAAAGGGCTATTCGAAAGATTTTTTTATAATGGTAGTTGGGCAAATTATTTCTATTTTGGGCTCTGCACTTTTAAGATTTGCTTTGTCACTTTTTGTGTTAGATATGACAGGACGCGCAGATCTTTTCGCTTTGCTTTTTGCTATTTCATGCCTACCTATTTTACTTACGCCATTTGGTGGTGCTATAGCAGATCGATTCAATCGACGTAATTTAATGGTCCTATTTGATTTTATCAGTAGTGCTATTGTCTTTATTTTCTTTTTCGTGTTACTGACAGACAATCATTCCGTGTTATCGATAGGGTTTGTTATGGTACTGTTATCACTTGTCAGTGCAATGTATACACCAGCCGTAATGGCTAGTATCCCTATATTGGTTAGTGAACAGAAACTAGAACAAGCCAATGGCATTGTCAACGGAGTGCAGGCTTTGGCAGGTGTGACTGCACCTGTACTAGGGGGAATTTTATATGGTGTGCTCGGCCTAAAAATGCTGGTCATTGTAAGTGGTTTTTTATTCTTCTTTACAGCTATTGTAGAAATGTTTATGACGATTCCCTTTATAAAGCGAGACTACGATGGGCATTTGGTGCAAATATTAATGAAGGATATGAAAGAAGGCTTTACCTATGTCGTGAAGCAAACATTTATTTTAAAATGCACGCTACTAGCTGCTTTATTGAATTTATTATTGACACCGCTTTTTGTTGTGGGCGTGCCGATTATCCTTCGCGTCACAATGGAAAGTAGTGATGCATTATATGGAATAGGTATGGGTATCATTGATTTGGCAACCATTTTAGGAGCATTAACGATGGGCTATTTTGCACAAAAGCTTCGTATTCACAACCTCTACATTTGGGTGTTGCTGTCGGCATTATTAGTCATTCCTATGGCGATGGCTGTGTTGCCTCGAATGTTACTAGTAGGCTATTATCCTTCATACGGCATCTTTATTGGGTGTGCCGTTGTGATTGCAATGATGATGACGATCATTTCCATTTACGTGATGACCCTTGTCCAAAAGCAAACACCAAATGATAAATTAGGGAAGGTCATGGCAATTATGATGGCAGTATCACAATGTATGGCTCCACTTGGGCAAATAGGGTATGGTATGTTGTTCGAGGTCTTTCAAGGTAGGATTTATATACCTGTTCTCATGATAGCTGTATGTGTACTATTGTTAGCGTTCATAACGAACAGAGTATGGCGATTTGAGACTAAATGATTTGTTATAACAAAGAAAACCACCTTTTTAATGGTAGTTTTCTTTGTAAAGCTTAAAATCTTCTCGCTCTATGACGCCTCTGCCTGTTAGTAGGAGCCTGCGTAGGCAAGAATGGGAAGAGAAGTGGTGGCCTAAACTGTGCATTATTGCCTACATGGACAGCCAGCGATTCCTTTTCACTCGTAGGAGCCGCACTCTCTTCCTCCTGTGCTATGGCGTTTAATAGCGGTGCTGGAGACTCGTTATGATGTGTAGTACTGGTAGTTTCAGTAGGATTTGTTGTAGCAGTCGCTTCTTGATGTTGTGCTGGATGTTCGATGGCAGCATGTGGCTGCTGGACTGCATGGACGTCTTTCATGACGAGGATTGGCCGCATCATATCATGGTCCTCGTGCTCAAGGAAGTGACAATGCCACATATAATGACCAATATGATCTTTCCAATGCATAATAATTTTCGTTACCTTACCTGCATCAGCTTTCACTGTATCCTTCCAGCCTCGCTCATAGTCACGTGGCTCCTCAGGTGGCCCTGTGAATTCTATAATGCCTTCATTTTGATAAAGTTCCAGATTAAAGGGTCTTCGCTCCAAAATTTTAAATTGAATGAGATGTAAGTGAATAGGGTGAAGAAAAGGTGTAGCATTAATAAAATTCCATATTTCCACACTATCTAAAGATGGTTTTTCTGTTGCTGGGTCATGGTACATACGGTCATTTAATAATAACATAGGGCGTCCAAATTCATCAGTTGTAGCTGTCAAGGGCAGTTGTCTTTCAATATGTGCATGGTGTGTATGGAGATCCATCGTAACGGCTAGCCTTTCAGGAATATCACTTGTATCCTCACATTTTAAAGGTACTGTGACTCTAAACTGGATAATGACATTTGTATGTTCATTACTGAAATCTGTATCCGCATTGATTAAGGTGATTTCCTGTCCCGCACAGTTTGAAAAATCGATAATCACATCTGTACGTTCTGCTGGCAGCAACTCGACAGATTGGATCAGTTGGGGGGCGGATAAGAAACCGCCATCTGTACCAATTTGAAACATTGGCTGACCATTTGACAGGCTGATAACATAGCCCCTCCGATTGGAACCATTAAGAAAACGAAATCTATATTTACGTGGCTCTACATCTAAGTAAGGCCATAATTTTCCGTTCACTACGATTGTATTACCAACAAAACCAGGTGTAATGGAGGGGTGAACGGGGACTGGGAATGGTGGTTCATCAGGATAAAACAACGAGCCATCCTCATTAAAGGATTTATCTTGTATTAAAACCGGATATTCGTAGTCTCCACATGGTAAATTAGCGCGTTCCTCAAGTGCGTCTCTCAGTAAATAAAAGCCTGCTAATCCTGCATAGACATTTAAACGTGTTAAGGCCATTGCATGGTCATGATACCACATGGTAGTGCCAGGCTGATGATTTGTATATTCATGTATTTCCTTATTAAATTTTGGCCCAGTATGCCGATAGTCTCTTGTGTACCATGCTTCTGGATGACCATCACTCTCCCAATCCACATTGGCGCCATGTAAGTGAGTGACGGTTCTTACCTCTTGAGAATCGTTGGCGGCATGAAGTGTAAAATCTACGGGTAAAAAGTGCTGTAAGGGTAGCTGATTTTTATATTTCACGTAAATGGTTTTGTCTTTAGTAGCTTCAATGGTTGGTCCTGGATAAAGCCCGTTATAGCCCCAAATGTATGTTTTGGGGAAATGCTTATGAAAACGGTGCTCGCCTTCCATCATGACTAATTCATAATAATCATTTTTTTGTTGCCCTCTACTATATTTGGGTTTAGCTATCATTGGTTTTGGAAGTTCATCTACAAATTTTGGAATAGTTGCTGGATCAGAAGGGTTAATTTGCATACTCACAACATCACGTCCTTTTTCAATACTTAAAATGGCTAATTATTTCATCATATGGGTAAAAACAATAGGTAACGGGGACAATGATGGAGAAAAGTGTGTGAAGGCATAAAAATTTAACGACAACTATGAATGGAAAGCGATGATTCATTTTGAAGGTGTAGCGCAAGAAAAAGATGGTTGGACCTAGTAAGAGATTTTGAAATGCAGGAAATAGTTGGTTATCTAATGAAAAGGGCGGACGGAGTGAATAAATATACCTTATAATTGAGAAAGCACAAAGTGTATAGGGCTTGGAGAAGTGGTGAAACGGTGAAATTAACATTAGAAGAGTTAAATAAAACGATTATGGAAATGCGCACGAAGGGGTTTTTAACGGAAGCATTAAAACTAGCGGATCAAGGTCTTTTAGTCGCATTAGAGAGCGAAAATTATGCATATGTATTGGATTTGTACTATCAAAAAATACTAGTTCACCATTCTTTAGGTGACACATTAAGCATGGTCAGTCTTATGCATGATTATGAGGCGATTTGTCAAAAATATGGTTCTAGCAAAGATTTAATGCATTATCATTTAATCATGTCTTTAATCTATGACTTGGTAGGCATACGGGAAAAAACAGTAGAGATGACGAAGAAATCGATCGACTATGCACAAGAGTTGCAGGACGCCATCATGCTTGTTCGGTGTCATAATAATTTATGTTATTTAGAGGTGGAGAAGGGCTGTACGAAGGAAGCGCTTCAAGCAGGGCTTTTAGCTAGAACATATAATCAGTCCTTATCTAAGACAATGCCCGATCTTGCAAAATTACATGATATTCGTATTAATAATAATTTAGCAGATGTTTATATTTTAGAAGGGGATTTTAAAACGGGGAAGGCCTTGCTGGACAGCACGTTATCCTCTGACATTATTCATCAGCATAAACGCGAAAAAGTAGCTGCGTTGTTTGGCTATGGCTTTTTATATGAAAAGCAGCAAAAGCTTGAAGAAGCCGTCCCCTATTATAAAAAGGCTGTAGAGCTTGCTAAATCCTACGGGGATAAACCGACAACGAAAAAAGTCATGCGTTTACTGTTAGATGTATTGTATCAATTGAATTGGCGGGATGAAATTTTTGATGTACAGCGTGAATATATTGATCTTACAGAAAAAATGAGTGTTGCGAATTTACTACAGCAAGTCATGAATTTGGAATTTAAGCGTCAAAAGGAGAAGCTTGAGAAAAAAGCCCATTATGATCCATTAACGGGCGTGTTAAATCGTCATTTTTTGGATCATGAGCTACATGAATGGTTAAACATAGCCGAAATGACGCAATCATATGTGTGTATTACGGTACTAGATATTGATCATTTTAAATTGTTTAATGATATGCATGGTCATCTGTTTGGGGATATGGCTTTACAGCTTTTAGCCAAGGGCTTGAAGAACTTTTTACATAAGGAAGATGTGAAAATTATTCGGTATGGCGGAGATGAATTTATCCTTTGTATCAAGCATCAACAAAAGGACTATATCAAAACACTTGTCAACAACACGCATGCTTATTTACTCACTTTAAAGCTAGAACAAGAGCATCAAAGCTATCCGTTAAAGGTGAGTATGGGTGCTTGTGTCAACAATCAGCAAAATTATCAGTATAAAGAGTTATTTGAGCGAGCAGATAGCTGTTTGTACGAAGCGAAAGATAATGGCCGTGCCAGCTATGTTCTGTGCGAACTATCATAAATTTACGCATTCCTATTTACTTGGTTGAATAGGAATTTTTCAATGGAATTAAATTTGCTATACCAATCATTTGAAAACGTTATTCTAGCAACGTACAATATATGAAATTAGGAAACACGACAGTACAAAATTGTTGTATAATGTTGTGGTATGAGGAAAGAAAGCAGGTTGACAAAATGGAAAGCAAAATGAATGGTTATACAGTGATAGACATACACAAGCTTCAGCTATGTGTTATGCCAAAACAGCTCGATAGGAAACATAAGGTGAATAGATGAAAAACTGGTTAATTTTCATTTCTGTCTTTATTGTTTCATTGTCACTTGTCATTAGCATTTTAGTACTCTGGAAAGCCGAGGCTCCGTTCCGTTCAATTGAAGAGAAGGCTGAACAGTTGGCACTCGATGCCAAAGCCCTCGCAATTGTCTCGGAGTCCTACACATATAATGGCAAACATTCGTATGTTACTGTGTTCGGGGTAGACGAATACGGTGATAAAAAAGCTGTCTTTGTTCCAACGAATCTAGATGAGGATTCCATTCAGGAAGTGTTATTAGAAGATGGTATTACGGAAAAGCAAGCATTATCGGTTTTTAAAAATGAAGGAAATGTACAAAAAGTCCTCCACATGAAATTAGGTTATGAGGAACCTGGCGCTGTTTGGGAGATTACCTATCTAAACAACCATGATCAGCTCAACTATGTCTATATCATGTTTAAGGATGGCGACTGGTGGAAGCGCATTACGAATTTATAAGAGGAGTAGATCCCGGATGAAAAATTTATTAGCAACACGTGTAAAAACTTTAACACCATCTTCAACATTAGCTATTACTGCGAAAGCAAAAGCATTGAAAGAGCAAGGTATTGATGTTATTGGTCTTGGGGCTGGTGAACCAGACTTTAACACACCTCAAAATATTTTAAATGCAGCCATTGATTCAATGGAAAAAGGATTAACAAAATATACACCTGCTGGCGGACTTCCAGTTTTGAAAAAAGCTATTATTGATAAGCTTCAACGCGATAATAATCTTGCCTATCAATCAAATGAAGTCATTGTCGGCGTAGGGGCAAAGCATATTTTATATACGCTATTCCAAGTTATTTTAAACGAGGGCGATGAGGTTATCATTCCAATTCCTTATTGGGTGTCTTATCCAGAACAAGTGAAATTAGCTGGTGGCGTACCTGTATATGTTGAAGGTACACGTGAACAAAGCTATAAAATTACAGCGGATCAACTAAGAGCAGCTGTGACAGATAAAACGAAAGCTGTTATTATCAATTCACCTAGCAACCCATCAGGCATGATTTATTCTCGTGAGGAGCTAGCAGAGCTTGCAGCTGTTGCAGAAGAAAAAGATATTTTAATCGTGTCAGATGAAATTTATGAAAAGCTTGTATACAATGGTATTGAGCATTTTTCAATTGCACAACTTTCTGATGCAGTGAAAGCACGTACAATCGTTGTAAATGGTGTGGCAAAATCTCACTCTATGACAGGCTGGCGTATTGGGTATGCTGCAGGTGACGCAGACATTGTTAAAGCAATGACTGACCTTGCATCACATTCAACATCAAATGCGACAACAACAGCACAATATGCAACTGTGGAGGCGTATAATGGCCCTCAGGACGCAGTAGAAGAAATGCGTCAAGCATTTGAATCTCGTCTTGAAAAAATTTATCCACAGTTAAGTGCAATTCCTGGCTTCCATGTCTTAAAACCACAGGGTGCATTCTACTTATTACCAGACGTAGCAGAAGCTCTGGCTCACACTGGCTATGATTCAGTAGATACATTCGCTGCGGATATTTTAACAGAAGCAAACGTAGCAGTGATCCCAGGCTCTGGCTTTGGTGCACCAACTACAATGCGATTATCCTATGCTACATCTTTAGAATTATTAGAAGAGGCAGTCCGTCGTATTGATGCATTTGTAAAATCAAAATGGCAAGACTAATCCCTCTAGTCGACTTTGGAGGATTTCTATGAAAAAAATTATGATTAAAGATATGCCACAGCATATCGGTGAAACAGTCAAAATTGGCGTTTGGTTAGCTAACAAACGTTCAAGCGGAAAAATCGCGTTCTTACAGCTACGTGATGGTTCTGGCTTTGTACAGGGCGTTGTCGTGAAAGAAGAAGTAGGCGAAGCAATTTTTGCTACGGCAAAAGGAATGACGCAAGAAACGTCTATGTACGTTACGGGCGAAGTGAAAGCTGATGAACGCTCAAGCTTTGGCTGTGAGCTTGCTGTAACAGGTATTGAGGTACTACATGCAGCAACAGATTTCCCAATTACACCAAAAGAACATGGTCCTGAATTTTTAATGGATAACCGTCATTTATGGCTACGCTCTCGTAAACAGCATGCCATAATGAAAATCCGTAACGAAATTATTCGTGCCACATATGAATTTTTCAACAATAATGGTTTTACAAAAATGGACCCACCAATTTTAACAGGATCTGCACCTGAAGGTACTTCAGAGCTATTCCATACAAAATATTTTGATGAAGATGCTTATCTATCTCAATCTGGTCAGCTTTACATGGAAGCGGCTGCAATGGCGTTAGGAAAAGTATTCTCATTCGGTCCAACTTTCCGTGCTGAAAAATCTAAAACACGTCGTCACCTAATCGAGTTTTGGATGATTGAGCCTGAGATGGCATTTGTAGAATTTGAAGAAAACTTAGAAGTACAAGAGCAATATGTAGCGCACATCGTACAATCCGTACTGGCAAACTGCAAATTAGAATTAGAGCGACTTGGCCGTGATACATCGACACTTGAAAACATCAAAGCGCCATTCCCTCGTATTTCGTATGATGATGCGATCAAACTTTTACATGAACAAGGCTTCGACGATATCGAATGGGGCGATGATTTTGGTGCGCCACATGAAACAGCTATTGCGAATTCATTTGACAAACCAGTATTTATTACTTGTTACCCAGTAGGCATTAAACCATTCTATATGCAACCACATCCAGAGCGTGATGATGTTGTCTTATGTGCTGATTTAATCGCACCAGAGGGTTACGGTGAAATTATTGGTGGTTCTGAGCGTATTCATGACTATGAATTATTAAAATCACGTTTGGAAGAGCATAATCTATCATTAGATGCTTATGCATGGTATTTAGAGCTTCGCAAACATGGTTCTGTCCCACATTCAGGCTTTGGTCTTGGATTAGAGCGAACTGTAGCATGGATTTCTGGCACAGAGCATATCCGTGAAACGATTCCATTCCCACGTTTACTGAACCGCTTATATCCATAAGCTAATCAATTTAAAAGTCGCGTAGTGAAATATCTACGCGGCTTTTCTACTTACTAAAGAAGGAGTCTGGAGAAACATGAACGTAAATAATCATCGACTCCGTACATGGACTGAGCAGAGAATGATTCACATTCCTCAGCTTTTTTTTCAGTTTTATAAGGAGTTAAATATGGAAGATGAAGAGGCACTCATTGTCATGCACTTATTAGCCTTTCATATGGAAGGGAATGATTTCCCAACACCTAATGATCTCAAAAATCGCCTCACAATGTTTGACCATGACATCACATCACGTTTACAACGCTTAATGCAAAAAGGTTTTCTTGAAATTTCACGCGATGTTGATGCGGGAGGCAAGCTATATGAAAAATATTCCGTGTACCCACTATGGGAGCGCATTGTGCAGATGATGGATATGAAAGAGCAGCAAAAAACGGCAGTGACACTTCGACAAGAAGAAGGCGAGCTATTCCGTCTATTTGAAGAGGAAATGGGGCGTCTTTTATCTCCTTTAGAGCTTGAAAAAATAGGATGTTGGCTTGATGAGGACAAGCATAGTCCAGCGCTCATTAAGGAAGCACTAAAGGAGGCTGTCTTTGCTGGGAAACTGAGTATTCGTTATATTGATCGCATTTTATTAGAGTGGAAAAAGAAAAATATTACGACACCACAAGCCGCACAAAAGCAAAGCGAGCAGTTCCGTGAGAAACAGACATTTAACAGAGCACCAGCGCGGACAGCTCAACAAGAAACAACGCAACCAACGAATAAAGTACCATTTTACAATTGGTTAGAGGAAAGAGAATAGAGGGGGCATCTGGTTTGTTAACAAAAAAACAGTGGGAGCATTGTCTAGAAGAGATGGATCGAATGTTTCCAGATGCACATTGTGAGCTCGTGCATGACAATGCCTTTGAGCTGACGATTGCTACATTATTATCCGCACAATGTACAGATGTACTAGTCAATAAAGTAACGAAAACATTATTTCAAAAATATAAAACGCCAGAAGATTATTTAGCGGTATCCTTAGAGGAGTTACAGCAGGATATTCGTTCTATCGGTCTTTATCGTAATAAGGCAAAGAACATTCAGGCATTATGTCAACGATTGCTCACTGAGTATGGTGGTGAAATACCTGCAACACGTGAAGCACTTGTGACATTACCAGGCGTAGGGCGAAAAACAGCCAATGTCGTGCTTTCCGTTGCCTTTGATATTCCAGCACTTGCAGTGGATACGCATGTGGAGCGAGTTTCAAAACGGCTAGGGCTCTGTCGATGGAAAGATTCGGTGCTTGAAGTAGAAGAAACGATTATGAAAAAAACACCTATGGACAAATGGTCGAAAACACATCACCAGTTAATTTTCTTTGGACGTTATCATTGCAAGGCACAAAATCCTGGGTGTCATGCCTGCCCTTTACTCGCTGATTGTCGTGAAGGTCAAAAACGCTTAAAGAAAGGCTTGGTGAAGGAAGCGTGAACAATGAGGCTATCGCAAAAGATAAAGTAGATGCATGGTTTGCTCAATGGTCAACCTTGCAAGCAGCGATCCATACAGCCCACGATGCGAGAAACGGTACAGCTAAAGGGCTAATGGAACAAGCCATCGAGCTATTTGAACAACTTGTACAGGCAGCAGGCGATGAGGTGCTACCGATCAATGGTGTTGAAAGACTTTCCTTTATTAAAGCCAAGCCAGGCCAATACGCATGCTACCGTCAGCTAGATGAATTATTCAAAGAAACCAAAAAGCGCACAGCTCGATTGCGAATTCAAGCTAGCAAAAGCTAGGAGTCGATAGAGCACCAAGATGCGGATAAAGTGCAAGAAGTGGTGGATAGAAAGTCAAAAGTAGCGGATAGAATGAGCAAAGTGATGGATAGAGCGCCAGAATTGATCGATAGAGCGCCAGAATTGATCGATAGAGCACTAACAAAGTGTTAAGAACGAATTTAAAAAGCCGAGAAGCAAATTGCTGCTTCTCGGCTTTGTGTTTATTCTGAGCTTTGGTCTTCTTCTATTGGGTTGGTTGGTTCGGTAGGAGGGGTTGGCTGTTGATTGCCATCATTGTTACCACTGTTGCTACCGTTACCGTTATTACCTTGCCCATTGCCATTATTATTGTTGTTATTGCCATTGTCGTCATTCCCGTTGTCATTGTCTTCTTGACCAGGATCTGTTGGTAAATCGATTTCTGGCTCATCTGGGTCTTCTGTTTCTAAATCTTCCTCAGGCGTACTTGTGATTTGGAAGGTAGTTGTGCCAGGTTCACTGCGTGTGCCATCTACAATGGCTACGACAGAGATTGTGTAATTACCATCTTCAAGCGTGTTGCCAACAGTTAAGCCTTTGCTGTCTGTTGTACCAAGCGTTATTGATTCTCCGCCATCACGTTTGGCAGTTACTTCAAATGAAGTTGGTAATGGTTCATCTGTTTTTGGATCTAGGATCGCATCATGTTCCCAAGAGATATTAATAGACTGTGCTCCTAAATCTAGGCTTGCTGATACATTGTAAGGTGTAGATAATTCTGGAGCCTCGTACACACTCGACACCTCTGTTGGTTCAGTACCACGAACGAATAGTTCTGTTTGACGTAGTTCGCTAGGTGTATAATCACTTGCTAATTTAAGTGGTTTAGAGCCGACTTCAATCGTTGCTTCTACAACGGTATTTGGCTTTTTAAAGCTTGTATTTTCAACATTTGATGAAATATCTTGCATAATTGATTTAAATAAATTTTGTGGTAATCGACGTTCTTCCCACGTTGTAATTGGATCAAAGTGTTTTTCATAACCACTCCAGATAGCAATGGAGTAGTTTGTTGTGTAACCCGCAAACCATGAGTCTGGTACACTTGTATTTGGTAAATTATATTTGCTAAAATCTTCTGCTGAGTAGTTGGTTGTACCTGTTTTACCTGCGATATCTAAGCCAGGTACATTGGCAGCAGTACCAGATGCATCTGGTTTATTGCCAACGACATCACGTAGCATATCTGTCACCATATAAGCTGTGTAATCGCTCATAGCCACTTTAGGCTCAGGTGTGTAATTTTTAGATGTTTTACCGTCACGGTAGACGATTTTTGTAATGGCATGTGGATCTGTATAGACCCCGTTATTGCCGAAAGCAGCATAGGAAGCAGCCATTTGGATAGGGGAGATTGTAATGGCACCTCCACCAATCGCATCTGACTCATATAGATTTTCCGTTTCAATTCCTAAACGCCCTACAAATTCTTTTGCTTTGTCAGTACCAACCTCTTGTAATGCTTTGACAGCTGGTACGTTACGTGATGCATATAACGCTTTACGTGCCGTCATGGCCCCCATATATCTGCCATCCCAGTTCGTGATTGTTTGTTTTGAATTTGTATAGTTCATTGGTTCATCGACAAGTGTTTGACCTGTAGACCATTTTAAATATTCAATTGCTGGACCGTAGTCAACTAATGGTTTCATTGTGGAACCAGGTTGATTTTTTGTTAGGTCATCTGCATAGTTGAAACCACGCTCAGCACCGTAATGACGACCACCACCAACGGCTTGAATGGCACCAGTCTTTGTATCGATGACAGCTACACCTGACTGAATTTCTTCAGTAGGGAAATTACTGTCGTCGTTCATTACGTTTTCTACAACTTGTTGGGCATTCGGATCAAGTGTTGTATAAACTTTAATTCCTTCTGCCATCGCTGTTCCATCACCATTATTTTCTAATTCATTGATCACAATATCGAGGAAGGCATCATATTTCGAACCTGCAAATGATTGACGTGTTGCATCATCCGCTAGACCTGATTGGACTTCCATTTGTTTTGCTTCTTCCATCTCAGCTTTTGTAATTTTTCCATGTTGATGCATTAAGCCTAAAACCGTATTACGACGTTTTTTCGCAAGCTCAGGGTTTTTTAATGGATTATAAGCATTTGGTCGTTGGACTAATCCTGCTAATAATGCTTCTTCATCTAATGTTAAATCTTTTAATTCTTTACCATAGAAATATTGTGCTGCTGTTCCGAACCCGTAAATACGACCCGACATGAGCATTTTATTGAAGTACATTTCAAAAATCTCTTCTTTTGAATACTTACGTTCTAGTTGGAAGGCTAGCCAAGCTTCTTGTGCCTTACGCTTTAGTTTTTTCTCGTTTTGTAAAAATGAGTTTTTGACAACTTGCTGTGTCAGGGTAGACGCACCTTGTGCACCAAAGCCATCACGGAAGTTTGCCAAAATAGCACCGCCTAGACGATAAAAGTCCATGCCGTGGTGCTCAAAAAAGCGCACATCTTCCGTTGCGAGAATAGCATTGACCATATCTTCAGGTATATCTTCATACTTTATATATTTACGGTTTTCAGCACCGATTGTAGCAAATAGTTCACCGTTTTTATCGTAGAACTCTGAAGAAACAGGGTCCTTTAATAATTCTTCATCAAGCTCTGGAGCTGTGCTTGCATAGTAGGCAAACAATCCAGCGCCTCCAATGAAGCCCGCCACACCGATTGCTAAGAGTGTTAAGAAAATACGTTTAAACCACGTCTTAGCAGGTGAAGATGATGTTGTTTTTTTCTTACCTTTTTTATTTTTTTCAGCGAGAGCTTTTTGGTGCTCTCCACGTGTTCGACGACGTTCAGTCATTCTTATTTCTCCTCACTTTCAGACCTGAAGCATGTTGCATCGATCCATTGTTGGATAATGGGTAAGTAATCGATACGTGGATAATAACTTGTAGGAATTTCATATGCCTCTTCTTCAATCGTTGAAAAGGGTATCGATTTACGATCGCCATTCTCCATTGTTTGCCAGGCCTTTTGTAAAACTTCGTAGGGCACAATAAAATATCGTTCAAAGGCAGAAAAGCGAACGATAATAAAAGCCATACCATTTTGTTCCGTCACTTGCTGCATATGGATCATTTGATGCTCATGAATATTTTTTAAGGGGAAGCTCGTTTTGGAAGCCGTTTCCTTTGCATCAAAATCTATATAATGCCCATTCCAAACACCATTGTAGTCGGTTGTAGAGGGTGTTCGAAAATATGCTTCACGAATAACAGCAGCACTTCGTGAAGGGTACTCTACTTTGACGATTTGCACAGGAACAGGTTTCTTATGAATGATAGCAAGTCGCCTTTTTATATAATAGTCGTTTGCTTCATTAATTTCATCTTCTAGAGTCTTGCCACGATTACTAAAAGACAAATCTTTGCTATTCCTTTTTTTCTCTGTTTTCTGTACAGACACATTCGGCGTATACAATTTTCCGTTTGGATAACGAATTGTCATTCAACTCACCCTTTATCATACTGCTTTTCTATACACTAGTTTACCATGTTTTAGCGGCTATTCTCTACCTCCATCAGTCATGTTATTGCTAATAGAATCGTAGAGAACAGATGGGAAGTAGAAACAAATTACGTCGAAAAATCACTAGCTTCTATTTTACTCGAATCGTCAAAATAACTGATTAATTTTAGTCATGAATTGGCTGAAAATATGTCCCTTTCAGATCTTTCATAGAAGACGTTTTTTTAGGTTGAAGGTTCATTTTTAAAAATTTATCGAAAATCTTCTTCTTTCAGCTAACTTACGCTTATTTTGTCACGCTTGAAGGTAATTCTATACATACGAGGAATACTAAAGTAAAGCAAAGGAGGCGTTATATTGAACAAGTTAGAACAATTAGTTGCGCAGTTAGATCTGGTCAATCAATTACTTTTCACGAGAGTGTCCCTGGAAAACAATGCACATAGTTTGCACTTTTTTATGCAGCTTCAAGCGGTTAGCCAGAAAGTAAGCTTAGCAGAAAAGAACTGGCAAGTAAAGAATGCTTGTTCGCCTATTAGTAGTGAAAAATGATAGACTTTGGTACACTTATCTCATAAGCAATTGAACTAACACAATAGCATTAAAATTGATACATTATTTACCGTGAAATAGCGGTGAATAAAGATCAAGAGCGTGATATTTCCATAGTTGCTTTGTTGGACAAAATATACTCACCATGTATATGCAGTGACTACGAAATATATTTGCTTATGCGTAATTGATGAGAGATGAGGTGCAAAATTGTTAGTGATTCAGCAAACATCCCAATTAATAGATGAATGTGAACAATGTGTTTTACGATTCTGGCAAATGCGTGAGGAAGATCGGACACCTGATTTTTTCCAAGAGGTGAAACCACACGCTGATGAAATTCATCAACTATTGAAGGAATGGCAGCAAGAGGCCAATACATGGATTCAAAAAAATAAACCGAAATATATGCATACGCAGCAAATTGCTTCAGTGGTAGAATCGATGGAGCAATTTGTTGTGCAATCTTTTTATAAAGAAACTAGTAAAAAACGTTTTTTAGATGCGACCCATTCTACCTCCTATACTTTAAAAACCTTTGAACGATTACTAAAGGAGGAGGAATCGAATGCTATCGAAGAAACGAACGATTAGTGAGCTTTTACAGGAATGGAGATACGATGAAGAATTAAAAGAGCGTATTTTACATTGGCAAACACTAGAAAGTCGACCAGCCAAATATGCACCTTTCCCAGGAAATTTACACCCATCCCTAGTGAAAGCACTACAGGCAAGGGGTATCGAGCAACTATATACACACCAGCGAGAAGCCTTTGATTTGGCGCAGCATGGTACATCTTTTACAGCGGTTACGCCAACTGCTTCGGGTAAATCCTATTGCTATCATCTACCAGTGCTGCAAAAAATAATAGAAGATAAAAATGCGCGGGCCATTTATTTATTTCCAACAAAGGCATTAGCACAGGATCAAAAAAATGATTTAAATGAACTCATTGAGCAAAGTGGCGAGGAAATTTTAAGTTATACGTATGATGGAGATACGGCGCCAGGCATTCGCCAAAAAGTTCGAAAGGCAGGGCATATCGTTATGACGAACCCCGATATGCTGCATTCCGGAATTTTGCCACATCATACTAAATGGGTCTCACTCTTTGAAAATTTGCAGTATATCGTTATTGATGAATTGCATACATATAAAGGGGTATTTGGTTCGCATGTTGCCCACGTTATTCGAAGACTAAAGCGTATTTGTGAGTTTTATGGTAGTAAGCCGGTGTTTATTTGTACATCAGCTACCATTAAAAACCCGAAAGAACTTGCTGAGCTTCTGACGAATGAATCACATGCACTAATTGCTGATTCAGGCGCACCTGTTGGCAAAAAAACCTTCCTTTTTTATAATCCACCAATTATTCATAAAACATTTGGGGTGCGTAGAAGTGCCGTGTTAGAGGTTAGTGATTTAGCCAAAAGGTTGTACATAGCTGGTATTCAATCCATCATTTTTGCCAAAAGTCGAGTACGAGTCGAGATGATTGTCACATACTTAAAGGAGCTCACTCGCAATAAGCTACTCGATGAATCTGTGCGTGGCTATCGAGGTGGATACTTGCCCTCTGAGCGACGTGTCATCGAAAAAGGCTTGCGTGAGGGTACGATTCAAACAGTGGTTAGCACCAATGCATTAGAACTAGGTGTTGATATCGGTCAATTACAAGCTTGTATTATGACAGGTTACCCGGGAAATATTGCGAGTGCTTGGCAGCAAGCAGGACGTGCGGGAAGACGTCAGGATGAGGCATTGATTATATATGTTGCACAATCTTCTGCATTGGATCAGTATGTGGTCAATCATCCTTTGTTTTTGCTTGGTAGTACGCCAGAGGAAGCGCGTATCTATCCAGAAAATATGTTGATTTTAATGGATCATTTGAAATGTGCCGCCTTCGAGTTACCCTTTTCAATAGGCGATTCGTATGGAGAATATGACATACAGGAATTGTTGGATTACTTGGCGGAGGAAGGGGTTGTCTTTAAGACGAGTGACAAATGGCATTGGATGAGTGATCGTTTCCCTGCGCATGATATTAGCCTGCGTTCTGCGTCACAGGAAAATGTGGTCATAATTGATCTGTCCGTCCCTGCACAGACAAAGGTGATTGGAGAAATGGATCGTCATAGTGCCATGACCCTTTTACATGAAGAAGCCATTTACCTACACCAAGGTATTCAATTTCAAGTGGAGAAGCTCGATTGGGAAGAAAAAAAAGCCTTTGTACGTGAAGTAGATGTGGATTACTATACAGATGCCAATCTAGCAGTCGAAATGAAGGTGCTAGAGGAGGATCGTAGCCGTCCCTATGGAGGCGGTACAATTAGCTTTGGCGATGTTGGCTTAGTCGCACAAGCAACGATCTTTAAGAAAATCCGCTTCGGCACACATGACAATATCGGTTCAGGGCCTATCCACCTCCCGCCAGATGAAATGCATACAAGTGCTTCGTGGCTTTCGTTCAATAGGGTGTCTCAATGGTCAGAGGCAGAATTAACGGATGCTATGGTAGGAGCTGCTTATGCGATGAATGCTTTTATCCCGATTTTTATCCAGTGTGATAGTAGTGATGTAGCAGTTGTGCCGCAAGTAAAGGCATCACACAATGAGTTACCAACGTTCTTTGTTTATGATAAGTATCCAGGTGGGATCGGTTTAAGTGAGAGAGTATTTGCACTATGGGAAGAACTGTTAAACAAAACGCTACAACATGTATCGAGCTGTCCTTGTGAATCAGGTTGTCCGTCTTGTATTGGGGCGCAAGATAGTTTAGAGCAAGGGAAGAAAAGAGTGATAGATCTTCTTCGAATATTAAATTAAATAAAAAGGGCTTAGGGAATAAGCAAGTTCGTTCCTCAAGCCCTTTTATATTTTATAAATAGTATCATCTTATTTGTTAAAACGAGGGTTACCTACTATGCTTGTGGGAAGGAGGAAGTCGATTTGCTATTCGACCAAATGACACATTTTCTTTTTCATTTTCTTGATATTAAAATTTTATCAAGCAAGACGAAACGGCATTATCAACAAAGACTTGAGAGCCATTGCTTACTGTTTACCACAAAGGGGACTGCTAATTTGACTTTTGGAAATCACCAACACAGGCTGCTTAAAGATAGTGTCTACCTTTGCCCTGCTCAGAGCGAGCTTATCTTAAAGGTGGATTTAGAGAAGTTAACTACAGTTTACCTTATTACCTTTAATGCTCTCCCACAGATGGAGGCGAAGACTGATAGAGGAGAAGAGATAAATCTTGAACAAACAGAAGAAATCATCCGTCTTTGTAACAGTCTAATGGCATTGGTTGAGAGTCCTATCAAAGAGGACATTTTATTAAGCCAAGCACATTTTTACTTGCTTTTACATACCATCACTCAGCATCGTAAAACCTCTAATAGAGACTTGCAACATATGTTAGAAAAAACAAAACAACATATGGAGTATCATTTTCAAGAAGCCATTCAAGTGAAAGATTTAGCCCAAATGATGAATATAAGTGCAAAATATTATATGGAACTATTTCGAAAACAGTTTGGTATTAGTGCCATCCAGTATTTAATGAATATAAGAATGGAAGCGTCTAAATGGCTTTTAATAAAAGGAGGTAAAACCCTTCGAGAAATTGCAAGTGAGGTTGGGTATAAAGACGAGTTTTACTTCAGTCGTCGATTCAAACAACAAATGGGTATGTCTCCCTCTCTATTTATGAAAAGTCGTAGAAAAAACATCGCTGTTTTAGATAGTTCCTTTTTTGGCTTGCTTGCACCACTACATTATATCCCCATTGCAGCACCGCTCCATCCAACATGGCGATTTCATTACTATAAGACTTTTGGCAATCATGTACCTATTCAGCTAGCTGTGGGCAGAACGCCAGCCGTTTTAAATGAAAATATGGCGTTACTTCTACAAGAAAATCTGCAATATGATTATATATTTTGCTTAGATAATGTGACGGATGAGCAGTTGACGATATTACAAAAGAGAGGCCATGTTTATCGACTTGCGTGGAGCAGTTTATCATGGCGTGAACAGTTGCTAGAGGTTGCAAAAATCCTAGATGCAGAGATGGAAGCAAGGAAATGGCTTATAGAATACGAACAAACTGTACAAGAGGCGGTTGCTAGCTTAGCGTACATTTGCCATGAGCGAAGTATGTTATTTTTGTTAGTGAGAGAGGATGAATGCTATCTGTATCAGGATAGAAGTATTCAAGAAGTTTTGCTGGAGGACCTAGGACTAAATGTGATGATCTCTGACACACAAGAACCTATTACAATTGGGCAATTATCTGAAATGAATCCAGATTTCATCATGGTACTTGTTTATGAAGACGAAGAATCGATGATGAAATGGGACGAGCTTCAATCAGATGAGCTGTGGCTTGAATTGAAATCAGTGCGAAATGATTCCATCTATACACTTACTCATTTTCCATGGCGCGACTATGCTCCGTTGCCACATTTACTGATTGTAAAAGAAGTCATGCAATTGTTAACCGCAGATAGTTCATTATAAAATCCGCCTTTTCTACATGGACGCCAAAAGAACGCTTGTTTATTATTGATAATAGTTTTCATTCTCAATTGAGATTAGCGTAAAAAGGAGGCGTTCTTGATGAAAAAAACTATAGTCATTTTAAGCATCGTAGTATTAACTTTAACTTTATCTGCATGTACAAAAGATAAAGAAGAATCAACATCATCTGTCTTGCAAAAAAAGGAAAGTGAAGAACAGACAACAAAAATTACTTATTTAAATAATCATTACAGCGTTCCAGTAAAACCAGAGAAAATTCTCTTTTTAAATGCCTTTGAATCCATTGAGGATGCTGTGATTTTGGGCATAGAACCCTATGCAGCAAGTGCAATTGGTAGTGATGAGGAGCCATTCCCCAGTTTTTTTGGCGACGTTACGGCGAATACAATTCCTTTATTAACAACGAGTGGGGACAGTTTGGAGTACGTTTTGCAACTTGCACCAGATTTAATTATCAGTACAGATATGGAAGATCCAAAAGTTTTAGAACAGTTAGAGAAAATCGCACCAGTAATTCCAACCTCTCATTATGGACCAGATTGGCAGGAGAATCTTGAAATGCTAGCTGAGATTACTGGAAAGACTGAAAAAGCAAAAACACTTATTGATAAATACCATCAGGATAAGCAAAATGCTATCCATTATCTCGATTCATTCCAAGACAAGGATATAGTAGCCATACGTATTCGAGGTGGCGAAATGATGATTTACCCTAAAGACGTATTTCTCAATGATGTACTATACGGTGAATTGAATCTCCCTGTGCCAGAAGCTATTAACAAGGTGAATCAGCAAACCGTTATTACTTTGGAGGGCCTCTATCAAGCCAATCCAGATTATATTTTTATTCAGTATGATCTTTATGAAAATGATATGGATGGAAGTATACTTGAGGAGCTTCAACAAAGCCCAGTTTGGAAAGGATTAAAGGCAGTCGAAAGCAATCAAGTTTTTATTAATGCCATAGATCCATTGGTAATGGGTGGAGGGACATTGAATGGTCGAATTCGTATTTTAGAAGCAACTATGGAAGCATTAAGTAACTAAAATACGTAAAGGTGATAAGGAGCGATTGTGTGAAATTATCAGAGGAACTTAATCAACTATTTATGTCAAAATTTGAACAAGGGCTTTTCTCAGGCAATATTTTAGTAGCGAAGGAAGGTAAACCTATTTATATAGGTACTTTTGGCTTATCAAATTACCATAGTGGCAAGAAGCTTTCCGAAAATTCCTTATTTGAGTTAGCTTCAGTAACGAAGCCTATGACAGCCATGGGCATTATGATTCTCGAGGAACAAGGGAAACTTAATTATGATGACACTATCAAGAAATGGATTCCCTCATTTCCATACGAAACCATTACTTTACGACATGCATTAACACATACATCTGGATTGCCGGATTATATGGAATTATTCGAAAGCCACTGGGATCATCATTGTATTGCGACGAATAGAGATGTACTACGTTTACTAACGGAACATAGACCACCGCTCTATTTTGACTCAGGTGAAAAGTATCAATATAGTAATACAGGTTATGTTTGCCTGGCAATGATAATTGAAAAAGTATCAGATATGTCCTATGCCATGTTCATGTTACAGCATATATTTAAACCGTCAGCAATGCAACGAACAAGGGTCATGAATCGCAGGTATCATCCTGAAGATGTTGAGGATTTTGCTTTTGGCTATATCCGTGATGAGAATAGTGCATTAATCTCCTTGCCTGACGACCTTCCAGGTTATGAGTTTGTGAACTATTTAGACGGAATTCAAGGAGATGGAATGATTCATTCAACCATAATGGACTTACTTTCGTTGGATAGAGCACTAAAAAGGGGGGATTTGCTTTGTGCATCATCTCTTGAATTGGCTCTGTCCTCAATTGTGACAAAGGATGGTCAAAAGACACCATGTGGCTTTGGTTGGTTCATTGATCAATCACCAAAAACAGGGAAAAAGGTATTCCATAGTGGTGGTTGGCCAGGTTATACCACGATGTTATGCCGTTATATAGAGACTGATTACACCATTATTATCCTCAATAATGTAGAATGCCATACAGAAGATAACCTGCATGAAAGCGTATCAGATTGGTTACAGCAAATTGAAACATATATATTTCATTGAATGTGATACAGATAGAAACTCAGTGGGACTTTTTCCATTGAGTTTTTTTATCTTAATTCTGTGGATAGTATGCTATAGGTCGTGATAGTTTTAGGTTAACTTCTGCTCGTCAGTTTGAAAAACTAGACGAAATGACTTTGAATGAGTCTAACAATCATGGTAATCTTGCAAGAGAGTCTTATACTATAAGCAGAAAATGAGTGAAATGCATGTCTTACGAAAATAAAATACTACAAATGAAAAAAATGCTTGGTAAAAAACCAACAGCAGCTCAACAAAAGGTAGAAGAACCAGCTTATCAAAAGCCAACTAAGCCGAGCTATACCGAGCGCTGGGAAAAGGCGGGGCTTACGGTTGTAGAAAATGATTTTGGGATTGTGTTTAAGCGCCATGTGCAGTATCCGTTTTCTTATCAGCATGGTCATTATCAGCTACAGTCATTCTTTGATGCCTTGAAAAAATGGCAGGGTGCCGAGTTTGACCATCCTTATGCACTTGATTTACAGGAGCCTGTATTATTTTTTGATACGGAAACGACGGGCTTAAAAGGTGTTGGTACGCATATTTTTTTGCTTGGGTTTTTAGAGGTAGACGAAGAATGTTTTAAATTGACTCAATATATTCTTGCAGATCCTGCACATGAGGCAGCTTTCTTGTTTGAATCAAAGCTTTGGCAAAAATCAGCGACTGTGATTACCTACAATGGGAAAAGCTTTGATTGGCCGCAACTTGAAACGAGATGGACGCTCCATCAAAAAACATTACCAAAATTACGAGCGCAGCGACAGATTGATTTGTTGCATAGTTCGAAGCGTTTATGGAAAAATGATATGGAGCGCTTAAAATTAAAATCTGTGGAGGAAGAGAAACTTGGTTTTTCTCGTATAGGAGATATTCCAGGCCATCTTGCACCAATTATTTATTTAGATGCTGTGAAAAGTGGCATACCTGACGCTCTTATGAAGGTGCTGCTTCATAATGAGTGGGATTTACTGTCCCTCATCACACTTTATAGTCATTCAACGCAATTATTGTTTGAAGAGGAGCATGAGGAATCAGCAAAAACCTTCACCAATATTGGGAAATGGTATGGCGATTTAAAAGAAAGCACACAAAGCGTAAGGGTTTTAGAAAAGGTGACAATGCAATTTGATGCACTAGAAGCGGGGAATGCTCAATATTATTTAGCGTTACAGCATAAAAAGGGAAAACGTTATAATGAAGCTATTGACTCATTTGTAGCCTCTCTCCATTTTGTTGAACCAAGGACAAAGTTACATGCCCTTGAGCAGTTAGCCATACTTTATGAGCATCAAATGAAAGACTATGACCAGGCCCTTTATTATACGCAAGAAGGCATACGTCTTATTCAAAATCATGAGCAATGGAGAATAGAACAAAAACAAAAATGGGAAATTTCGTGGGAAAAGCGATTACACAGATTAGGAAATAAGAAATAATTTCCTGGGGAAGCGCAAGAAACGACAAGTTTAGCCTTACAATTGGTGTTTTCAGACGATATAATGTGATGAAGTATGCTATAATGTATTCGTGTATGTAGTGTGAGGAAGGGCGATGTGAATGGACATTAAATTAACGTCAAAAATGATCCTTGAAAAGGAATTTAAAAAGAACTTTAAAGGCTACAATGTAGAAGAAGTAGATTCTTTTCTTGATGAAATTATTCAAGATTATGAAACGTTTGAAAAAGCGGTGGCCCAACTACGTGAAGAAAATAGACAGTTAAAAGAAGAAATTGATAGTACCCCAAAGAGACAACCAGTTGCATCAGCAGCTGCTGGTACAACTAATTTTGATATTTTAAAACGTCTTTCTAATTTGGAAAAGCATGTATTTGGCAGCAAGCTATACGAATAATTTTTTATTAATTATATTGTATTTAACATAAAACTCTAGTATAATCTTTCGTATCATCATGAAATTCTGGTAATCGCTGCGGCGCTAGACGTCGTAGAGGAAAGTCCATGCTCACACGGTTCTGAGATGTCCGTAGTGTTCGTGCTTACTGAAAAAATAAGGTAAGGCAGCTGTTCAAGCTGACGGCGGAAGGAAAACCTAAGTCCTAGGATATGGTTGACACTTCCTGAAAGTGCCACAGTGACGAAGCTTGCTTGGAAACATGCAAGGTGGAACGAGGTAAACCCCACGAGTGAGAAACCCAAATTATGGTAGGGGCACTCTCTTGAAGGAATTGAACGGATAGAGGGACAGAGTATGCTCTGTAGATAGATGGTTACCACCTGATCGTACGAGGCGCAAGCTGTTTGAGTACTCAGGAACAAAACATGGCTTATGGAATTTTTTGATGCTTATCTACGAAATATCAAACGCTCTCCAATTCGGTGGAGAGCTTTTATTTTGAGTTCATGAGGAAAAAGTAACCTTGTTAATCAAGTCTTGGTATGCGCGATACGTTTGAAAATGGCGAATATATCGCTACCGCTTCTAAGTCATAACATCTGAAAACGGCTATCGCATCCACGTGATGTATTGCTCTTGATGGCATATTTTATCGGGTGTCTAAACACCCGTTGATCAAGATAAAGCCTCTGGCGAATGGCGCAGATTTTAGTAATTTGCAGAACATGTAAGTTCGAAAATATCTGGACACAATTAGCTGAGGCGGAATGGATTACATACCGGTTAACCTGACATAAATGCCCTTTGAGGGGGAGTATAGAGAGATAGGATGGAGCGGAAACATGAACGGAGTAAACAATTGGGAAAGTATGGATAAACTAAAGCTAATTTCTAAATATCCGACTACCTTAATACTTAAAATCTTCGAAAATGTATCTGAAGGTATCATGATTACAGATGAATTCAAAAAGATAGTAATGGTCAATCCTGCCTTTGAATTTGTTACAGGCTATACACGTGATGAGGTGGTTGGAAAAACGCCAGCCGTATTACAATCAGGTGTACATGAGTTGCCATTCTATTTAGAGATGTGGGAACAGATACGACAAGAAGGCATTTGGCAAGGTGAGATATGGAATCGTCGTAAAACTGGAGACGTATATCCTGAATGGTTAACAATTGTTTGTGTAACCAACGATGAGGGTGAGGTTACAAATTACTGTGGTATTTTCACAGATTTGTCTGAAAGAAAAATAGTAGAAAACGAATTAGAAAAGCGTTTGCTTACGGATTCATTAACAGATGTATCCAATCGTTTTGCCTATATTGAAAGAATGGATAATCTCTTAGAATCGACTTCTGCTATTTCTCATTCAGTGCAGCATGCGATCTATTTCTTAGATTTGGATCGATTTAAGCAAATTAATGATACATTAGGCCATGCTGTTGGAGATTTAATTTTGAAAGAAGTAGCAAATCGTCTAAAACAGCTACTAAAAAACAAAGACATTATTGCTAGATATGGTGGCGATGAATTCGTCATTACTTTAACCAATGTGAAAAATGTGAAAGAGGCTGCAAAATTTGCTGATCAAATTATTAGTTGTATTGAACAACCGATGATGATTAACGGTCAGGAAGTTTTTATGTCGACAAGTGTGGGTATTAGTGTTTATCCAGTAGATGGTAAAAATACAGAACAACTCATCAATTGTGCAGATCGAGCAATGACCTATTCCAAAAAGAATGAATTAAACGGCTATTCCTTTTATTTTGATGAACTACAAACAGACGCACAGCGCGTTTTATTGCTAGATTCAGAGCTAAGAAAAGCTATAGAAAACCGTGAATTTGAGCTGCATTTTCAGCCGAAGATTTCGATGGAAGATGAGCAAATTCAAGGCTTAGAGGCACTGGCTCGCTGGAATAGCGAGAGGTTAGGCTTTGTGTCACCTGCGGAGTTTATTTCCTATGCGGAGGATACGGGTTTAATCATTCCGTTAAGTGAGCTTATTATTGAAAAAGCATGTGAGGCAGTTATTCAAATGCAGCAACAGGGTTGGAAAATACCTGTTGCCATTAATATATCGAGTATACACTTTAAACAGCAGAATTTTTTAGAATCGATACAAGCCATATTAGAGCGCTATAATATGCCAGCTAATAATTTTGAAATAGAAGTGACGGAGCGAACGGTGATGAACAGTGCGAACGAGACGGTTAGTAAATTGGTTCGTTTGAAACAATTAGGCTTTAAAATCTCAATCGACGATTTTGGGACAGGCTATTCATCCCTAAGCTATTTAGTTCGCTTTCCATTAGATTGTTTAAAAATTGATCGAAGCTTTATTCAGCATATTGGCTCACTCGATGAAAAACAGGCAGTTGTAGATGCGATTATTCAAATGTCCCATCGCCTAAAAATGAAAGTTGTTGCTGAGGGTGTAGAACAGGCACAACAAGTGGATATACTACGTAAAATGAACTGTGATATTATCCAGGGCTATTATTACAGCAAACCATTACCATTAAACGATCTCATTGAGTTTATGGAGTTTTGGGAAATTGAGCATCAAGGAAGGAAATAAGTTATGGCAAACTATCAATTAGTAGCTACGTCAGCAATGGGCTTAGAGTCTATTGTGGCCCAAGAAGTAAAAGCTCTTGGCTATGAAACAACTGTTGAAAATGGCAAAGTATATTTTGAGGGCGATGAAACGGCTATCGCACGCACCAATTTATGGTTGCGTGTAGCGGATCGTGTCAAGATAGTCGTTGGACAATTCCCAGCAAAATCTTTTGAGCAATTATTCGAAAGTGTCAAAGCATTACCATGGGAAAAATATTTACCTGTGGATGCGGCTTTTCCGGTTTCAGGGAAATCTGTAAAATCGAAATTATTTAGTGTACCAGATTGCCAAGCAATTACCAAAAAAGCAATCGTTGAACGAATGAAACAGCATTATAAACGACTTGGCTTTTTAGATGAATCGGGTGCGACTTACAAAATTGAGGTTTCGATTTTAAAAGATGTGGCGACACTGACTATTGATACATCTGGCGCAGGCTTACATAAGCGTGGCTATCGTCAGGCACAAGGGGAGGCACCGTTAAAGGAAACGTTAGCGGCGGCACTTGTGCAAATTTCGAAGTGGAATCCAAATCGTCCGTTCGTTGACCCATTCTGTGGCTCTGGTACTATTACACTTGAAGCGGCAATGTTTGGACAAAATATTGCACCAGGGTATAACCGTGAATTTATTTCTGAGGATTGGCCTTGGATGAAAGCGGCCATCTGGGATCAAGTCCGTGATGAAGCGGAAAGTTTAGCCAATTATGATCAGCCATTAGAAATTATTGGTTCTGATATTGACCATCGTATGGTCAGCATTGCACAAGAAAACGCAATAGAAGCGGGCTTTGGTGAGTTAATCACGTTTAAGCAAATGCAAGCACGCGATTTTACAACACAGTTAACGGATGGTGTCATGATTGGGAACCCACCATATGGAGAACGTATTGGTGATGTAGAAGTCGTGGAGCAGGTAATCCGTGATGTCGGGAAAGTCATGAAAAACTATCCATCTTGGTCTGTGTATATGCTATCCTCCATGAAAAATTTTGAAGAATTATATGGACGCCAAGCGACGAAGAAACGAAAATTATTTAATGGTTTTATTGAAACAAATTATTATCAGTTCTGGGGTCAAAAGTCTAAAAGAGATTAACGAATAGTAACGGAAGATAAGATCTTTTCTTATCTTCCGTTTCGTCGCGTATAATAGCACCAGATAGTTAGAGGGGGAACATCAATTGCGTAAATCTTTACCATTTGCATTATCAAAGGACCGTTCATTTTTTGAATCATTAGGTGATTGGATGGGCGATGTCCTTTATGATGAATTACCTGAAAAAGGCTTTGAATGCCGTGATGAGCAAATTTTTATGGCTTATCAAATAGAGCAAGCACTGAAAGAAAAAAATATCCTCTTTGCAGAGGCAGGCGTAGGAACTGGGAAAACAATCGCTTATTTATTACCAGCCATCTCTTATGCACGCTACACAGGGAAGCCTGCGCTAATTGCTTGTGCAGATGAAACATTAATCGACCAACTCGTGAAAGAGGGGGGCGATATTTATAAACTCCAAAAAACGTTAGGGCTCGATATAGATGTTCGTCTTGCAAAATCGAGAGACCAATATTTATGCTTAAAACGCTTTGAGGAAGCAGAAAAAGTGGAGACTGATGAATGGATTGATGATATTGCTTTTTCCATCCCTGATGGTGTCTATGCGCAAGGCTCTATGATTGCTTTACAGCCATATGGAGAACGTAGTGACTATCCAACGGTTAGTGATGAGGATTGGCAAAAAGTGAATTACAATGCCATTATGCAATGTTCTGTTTGTGAGCTGCGTAATCGCTGTGGGCAAACGTTGCATCGCTCCCATTATCGTAAATCAACAGATCTTGTCATTTGTTCTCAGGATTTTTTAATGGAGCATTTGGCTACAAAGGAATCTCGTGAGCGTGAAGGTCAGCTTGCTTTACTGCCAGAGGTATCGATGATTGTGTTAGATGAAGGGCATTTATTGGAATATGCTGCGCAAAAGGCAATGACATATAAAGTTCAAGCAACTACCATCGTACAATTATTAGAGCGATTGATGGTAGATGGCGTACGCGAGCGTACACTGTATGCGATGGAAAAATTACAGGATGATCATGAGCTATTTTTTGATCAGCTTCGTGATGATATCGTTGCTTCAAATGAGGATCGTAAACGTATAAACAAATCGAAAGCATTGCTTGCTTATGGGAAGCAGCTAATAAATGATGTGGAAGTTTTGATGGAAGAATTCGTCTTTGAATCAGAAATGTATATGATTCCTGAATATGAGTTAAATATGGCGGAAGAATACTTAGAACAATATGAGGCTTCCTTACGTATTTTCATAGCACAGGGAGATGCGGTGGATTGGTTAGAGGAAACAGATGGCGAGGAAACGCTTGTCATTATGCCTCGTTTAATCACAGAAGTTTTAGCAGAAAAATTATTCTCTAAAAAGCTTCCAATCGTCTTTTCTTCTGCCACATTATCGGTCAATAAGGACTTTTCTTACATTGCCTACAGTTTAGGTATTCGCGATTACCAATCATTTTCTGTGCCTTCTCCATTCGACTATGAAGAAGTGATGAAAATTTATTTACATGAGCTTACGCAACGTGACAAAACAGCGCGTGTTCAGCAATTGCTGCGTGATAGCGAGCAAACATTGATTTTATTTAAATCAAAGCAAGCCATGCTAAATTTTAAGGCAGAATTGCCGATTATGGAGCGTATGTATGTAGCATTTGAAGGAGATCGAGAGCTATCCGCCATTGTTCGAGATTTCCAGCAGGGGACTATTAAAACATTATGCTCCTATCATTTATGGGAAGGCTTAGATTTACCTGAGGAAGCCTTAACACGTGTGATTATTTATGATTTACCATTTCCTCCACAGGATCCATTATTTGATGCGAAACGTACGTTTGCTGAAAATCCATTTGAAGAAGTGGAACTACCTTTCATGCAACTACGCTTGCAGCAAGGGATGGGTCGCTTAATCCGTACATCTAATGACCATGGAGATATTCATATTTTATTAAATGAAGAAGAACAAAAACAACGTGCAGCCTTTGAAAATATAGTAGCGGTTGTACCAGAAATAAAATAGAAAGAAGCGAGTTTGCCATAAAGGTAAGCTCGCTTTTTTAATATATTAAAATAACATTATGGGTATGGATATAATGTGGTGGTTTAAAAAACTGTTGAATATTTCTCTTTTAAGCTATATAGTTCTTTGTAATGCAACGAAATTTGGTGAAAGAAAATATTTTTTGTATTGAAAATAATTTCACAAAAGGTTTATAATAATGACAAGAATTTTTAAGAATAGTCAAATTGCTTGCTGACTATTCCTTGATAGGGGGCTTAAACCTGTCGAACATTCAATCATTGTGTAGAAAATATACAAATCTATCGGCAACGGATATTGACAAGTTAATAGAAATTGAAGCTACGCTAACGTATTATGCTGAGTTGACTGATTGTTATATGTTCATAGATTGCCTGCTGGAAAATTTACCGCATGCAATTGTTGTGGCAGAGGCATTCCCGAAAAAGGAAATTGGTTTATATGAAAAATCAGTTATCGGAAAATTCGTATTTGAAAGTTTTGAACCAGCTGTATTTGCTGCATTCAAACATCAAGAAAAATCTTCTATTTCCAGAGCGATTACGCAGGAAGGGATTACGGTAGAGCAAAATGTGATGCCTATTTTTAATGAGCAACAGCAAGTGATTGCTGTGTTGATTCAGGAAAAAATGGTGAAGATGCAAACGACACCGAAAGATGATTTTCAAAATATGCCTTTTGCTTTAATTGAGCATATTGTAGAACCGAATCCGCAACCGATACCCGTAGTTTCTGATTTACTTGTAGAGTCCATAATTCTCACCAATCATGAAAATAAAGTGATTTATAGCAATCCTGCTGGCTATCATTTTATTTCTGAGCTATCGGGATTAGAGAACTTTGACAATGTTGCATTGGATAAAATTTTACCTTTTTTACAAGAAGTCTATGATAAAGGCGATGATGTCTTTTTCTTAGAAATTACAATTGATCGTAAATCCTTTATTGTAAAGAAAATTCCGATTCGCAGTCAAAACGAGAAGGTCACTTTACTCATTATTCATGATCTAACAGAGCTTAAGCTGAAAGAAAATGAGTTAATGATGAAAACCTTTGCGATACGAGAAATTCACCACCGCGTGAAAAATAATCTTCAGACAGTGACAAGCTTATTACGCCTGCAAATGCGCAATGATCGGTCTGCTGCGAATGCAAGTGCTTTTCAAGAGGCATTAAATCGAATATATAGTATTTCATCTGTTTATGAGCTTATTTTAGAAAATGAAGATAACGCTGAAGAAAAAGTAGATGTTATCGCGTTAGCTAAAAAAATTGGTCATAAAATGATTGATACGTCCAATACAGCAACTATTCAACTAGCCTTTCAACATGATAATTTGCAGCTATTCTGTCATTCAAAAAAAGCGGTATCTCTCGCACTCATTATTTGCGAGCTCCTGCAAAATGCATTAAAGTATGCTTTTATCGGTCGTGATGAAGGAACCATTGATATTCAATTCATTCAGGAAGAGTCTACTATTTCACTCCATATTTCTGACAACGGCGTTGGAATGCAAGAGGTGAAGGCATCTTTTGGGATGGAGATTATCACAAGGCTTGTAGAGTATGATTTAGCTGGCTCATTTTCAATTATCCCTAGTGAAGAAGGTACACATACTCAAATTCAGTTTCCTGTAAGTGAGGAGGTATTTATCGTAAATGACTAGGAAAGTTATGATTGTCGAAGATGAATCACTGATTGCGATTGATTTGAAGTTTATGTTAGAAGACAATGGCTACGAAGTAGTAGCACAGGCGAGTAATGGGGAAACAGCCATTGAATTAGCCTTTTTACATAAACCGCAATTAATCTTAATGGACATTAAAATGCCTAAACTGGATGGGTTGAAGGCAAGTAAAATTATTGAACAACAGCTTGGTATACCCGTTCTTTTCATCTCGGCATACAGTGAAAAAGAATTGTTGCTATACATGAAGCAAGACAATATATTAGGCTATGTCATGAAACCGTTTTCTGAGAAAAATGTGTTGCCTGTGTTAGAGGTTGCTTTTCATCAAATTGATAAATTTAACCGACTCAATGGCGAGATCTTACATAAGCAAACACAATTGGAAAAACGAAAAATCATTGAACGAGCAAAGGGTTTGCTCATGCAGGCTGAAAACATTAGTGAGGACGAGGCTTACCGTAAGATTCGCAATGAAAGCATGCAAACACAACAGGAAATGGTACACATTGCACAGCAAATTATAAACACCTTACAAGTCAATAGTTGAAGCAAAGGCGCTTTAAAGAGATTTCTTCTTTAAAGTGCCTTTTTTTATATAAATTTAATAATGAAAAAGGGGTGATGAGTAAGATGGCAATGATAGGAACGATTATCGTTTATATTATTATGATTTGTGCTGTTTTAGGGGCAATCGGGGCTATCCGAGATGCTGAGTATGGGATTGGGAAAGAATTTATGAATGGGATTCATACCGTTGGGCATATTTTTGTCCCAGCAGCAGGGATCATGGCAGCTATACCTTACTTAACATGGTTTATTAGTCATTTTATTAGTCCGATTTTTGAGTTAATTGGTGCAGATCCTGCGATTGCAGCGACGACGATTTTAGCCTCGGACATGGGTGGTTACCAATTAGCCAATGCGTTAAAGGAGTCTTATGAGGGATGGGTAATGGCTCTTGTTGTTGGCTTTATGTCAGGTGCTACCATTGTATTCTCAATTCCAATGGGTCTTGCGATGTTAGATAAGCGTGATCATAAATATATGGCGCTAGGTATTATGGCTGGCGTATTAACAATTCCGATTGGTGCATTTATTTCTTCGATCATGATCGTGCTATTTAACACAGAAGTACGTGAAGTTATTAGTACAACAGAGGCACCTACATATGTGTTTGCCATTTCTGTTTTACAAATATTAATTAATTTACTACCGTTATTCATTTTCGTTATTTTAATCGCACTAGGCTTAAAGCTTATTCCGAACGGTATGATTGCAGGCTTCATGATATTCGGACGCGTGATGGATGCGGGGATTAAATTAGTGTTAGTGTTCTCGATTGTAGAGATTTTTACAGGTATTTTTACAAAGATATTTGGTGCGTGGGGCTTCGATCCAATCATGGCTGATGAAATCGACCAATTCCGGGCATTAGAAACAGCTGGTTATATTGGAATTATGCTAGCGGGTGCGTTCCCAATGGTGTATTTAATTCGAAAATATGCTTCCAAACCACTTGAAGCGGCTGGTAAAAAATTAGGTTTATCATCTGTAGGAAGTGCGGGGATTTTAGCAACAATTGCTAATATTTTGGCGATGTTTACACTGATTCGCCATATGCCACCGAAGGATAAAGTAATTAACATCGCGTTTGGTGTATGTTCGGCCTTTTTATTAGGCGATCACTTATCATTCACAGCTAACTTCCAGCCAACCATTATTTTACCTGTAATCGCTGGGAAGTTTTTAGCCGGTGTTATTGCGATTATTTTTGCTTATAAGCTTTCTGTACCAACTGCATTAAGGCTGGAAATTGAGGATCGCAAGGCAGGCATTATTAAAGAAGGCGAATATTTAACAGATCAAAAATCTTAATTGATTAAAAAGTGAGGTGATGACGTGTGAGTGAAGAGAAAAAAAGATTTATTCAGGAGTTTGTGCCGGGTAAACAGCTAACATTGAGTCACCTTATAGCCAATCCTGATCCCGATATGTTTCAAAAGCTGGGTATCCAAGAATCGGGCGCACTGGGCATTATGACGTGTACCCCAAGTGAAACGGTGATTATCGCAGGAGATTTAGCGACAAAGGCTGCCAATGTCAGACTAGGATTTTTAGATCGTTTTACAGGTAGTCTCGTTATTGTTGGTAGTGTATCAGAGGTGGAAATGGCGATGTTAGAAATTAATCGTTTTTTATCTGAGGTATTAGGTTATACACCATCAAAAATAACAAAATCATAGGATGTGTCATATGAAAAATCGAGTAATGATAATAGGCGGTGTGCAGGCAGGAAAGTCAACATTGATGAATACGTTGTTGGGTAAAGAAAGCAGTGCCAATAAAACACAAGCACTCGTTTATGATGACTGGATTGTTGATACACCAGGTGAATATGTTGAAAATCCAATGTATTACAGGAATATTATGGCAACATCATTGGAAGTAACCCATGTCATTTACTTGCAGGATGCCACCTCTGCAAGAAGTGTGTTCCCTCCGCAATTTAGCTTAGGGATTCCTAAAATACAGATTGGTGTTATTACCAAGATAGATGCCCCTAATGCCAATATGGAAAGGGCTATAGCCTTATTAAAAAATGTGATGACACATGGGCCCATCGTGAAAACCTCTTCCTGGCAAAAGTTAGGCATCGAGTTGATTGAACCATTGATTCAACTTACGACACAGGAAGAAATTCGTCAATTCGTCAAGGATCGCGATAGTCCGTATCTCATGTATTGCTCACAGTAGCGAGAGGGAGGTATAGGGTGAAAACTGAAAAAATATTTAGTGCAGGCATTGATATTGGGACAAGTACTACCAAAATGGTGGTCAGTAGTTTTCTGTTAAAGAATGTGGCTGGTGTGACACATGTGCCAAGGATTGAAATTATTGAGAAAACGGTGTTACATCAAAGTCCAATCATTAAAACACCTTTTATCAATCGAGACATCATCGATATGAAAAAAATTGAAGAATTTATTTTTCAGCAATATCAATTAGCACAAATCGCACCAACTGACATTTCAACAGGTGCCATTATTATTACAGGCGAATCGGCCACGAAGGAAAATGCAAGCGAGGTTGTCCATACCATTGCCGATGGTGCAGGTCATTTTTTAGTTGCTACCGCTGGTCCTGATTTAGAGGCCATCATTGCTGCTAAAGGGGCTGGTACCCTACAGCAATCAAAGAATTCAGCTAAGGTGATTGCCAATATTGATATTGGCGGAGGAACTGCCAATATTGCTGTGATGCAGTTTGGAGAAGTTATTGGTACATGTACCTTACATGTTGGTGGTAGATTGATTGAATTTAAGGATGGGAGGGTTCAATCAATTTCTCCGCCACTCATGCGACTAATGGAACAATGGGCTAATCCGTTAGCTGTCGGTGATGCGGCCGATGATGCTCGTGTTTCACAATGTATTGACGAAATGGTTGGAACACTTGCCATGATTCTTAGTGGACAGTGTACCGATGGAGAGCATCCATTATTACTAGGGCATTTACCGAACTGGCATAAACCAGTGGATGCCATCGTCTTTTCTGGTGGTGTAGCTTCCTGTATTTATGAAAATGAATGTACTCAGCGCCAATATGATGATATAGGCGAAAAATTAGCGAAAATGCTTATACAACATGAGCAACTACAATCGTTTTTATGGCTACGACCAGAAGAAACAGCACGTGCAACAGTCACTGGAGCGGGTACACAAACAACTGAAATTAGCGGGGCAACCATTCAGGTAGATGCCGAGGTGTTACCACTAAAAAATGTACCTGTTTTCAACTGCCATATGGAGTCAGCGAAAGATTTTAATACTACGGTGAAGACAGCCGTAGAGCGAGCAGATGATTTATTTTCCATCCAGGATAATCGTTCGCCTTTCGCACTCTATTTTAGCGAATTGCCGTATTTAAGCTTTCAGGATGTACATGCATTGTGCCAGGCTATTTTGCAACATTTGGCGACAAGATGCTCCAAGGACATACCAATTATCATAGTCATTCAATCAGATTACGCAAAGATTATTGGACAGACCATACAAGCCATTCATGCGACAGTACCAATTATTTGCATCGATCAAATTAAAGTGGAGACGGGCGATTATATCGACATTGGAGAGGCTCTGCCATCTGGCGTTGTTCCTGTTGTGGTGAAGACCCTTGCCTTCCACTCAAAGTAAGGAGGATGAATGTGAATCTATCGGTGATATTTGGTGGAGAAAAATATAATTTTAAATCATTAAAAGATGTAATGGCTAAGGCCAATGAAGAAAAATCAGGCGATCGGCTAGCTGGTATTGCAGCTGAGACGGTTCAACAACGAATCGCAGCTAAAGCTGTATTAAGTGAGCTTTTAGTCAAAGATATCCGAGAAAATCCATTAGTGCCGCAGGAAAATGATGAGGTTTCACGCATTATTGAGGGCGATATTAATGAGCAAATCTATGGAGAAATCAAAAACTGGAGCATCGAGCAGCTGCGTGAATATATTTTATCGAATGACACAGGGGATCGTGAATTAAAGCGATTAAGCAAAGGGATGAATTCAGAAATTATTGCTGCTGTCACAAAGCTCATGTCAAATCTAGATCTTGTTCATGCAGCCAATAAAGTAGAAATACTGTCAACGTGTAATATTACCATTGGGCAAAAAGGGACACTGTCCTCTCGCCTACAGCCAAACCATCCAACAGACAATATTGATGGCATCATCGCCTCACTAAAAGAAGGACTGTCTTATGGTATTGGAGATGCTGTTATCGGTATTAATCCTGTAGATGATTCAGTTGAAAGTGTCAAAAAGGTACTTACGGCTACAAAAGAATTTATCAATGATTGGTCCATCCCTACACAAAACTGTGTCCTAGCTCATATCACAACACAGATGAAAGCAATTAAGCAAGGCGCACCAGCAGATATGATTTTCCAAAGTATTGCTGGGACGGAAATTGCCAACCGTTCGTTCGGTATTTCTGCGGATTTAATAAGAGAAGCAGAGGAGCTCATTAAAAAGCAAGGAACGGGTACTGGCCCAAATTTATTCTACTTTGAAACGGGCCAAGGCTCAGAGCTATCGGCAGAGGCTCATATGGACATTGACCAAGTAACACTCGAATCTCGCAATTATGGATTTGCAAGACATTTTAATCCTTACATTGTGAACACAGTAGTGGGCTTTATCGGTCCAGAGTATTTATACAATAATAAACAGGTTATTCGAGCAGGTCTAGAAGATCATTTCATGGGCAAAATGCACGGTATTCCAATGGGTGTAGATATTTGTTATACCAACCATATTAAGGCGGACCAAAATGATGTTGAAGATTTAAGTGTGCTACTAACAGCGGCTGGCGTTAACTTTATTATTGCTGCGCCGATGGGTGATGATGTTATGCTCAACTATCAATCAATGAGCTTCCATGATGTGGCTACATTACTCCAAACATTTGGTAAAAAACCAGCACCAGAATATTTAGCATGGTTAGAGAAAATGGGCATTTATGAAAATGGTCGACTTTCAGCAAGAGCTGGCGATTTATCCATTTTTGAAAGGTAGGTGAGTCCAGTGAATGATCAATTAGTCTCTATGATTACACAGCTTGTTATGGAAAAGATGGAGAAAAGCACCGAGAGCCAAGTGCCTGAAACGGTAGCTACTCCAACAGAACAACCTCTTATTACGTTTTATGATACAGCAGCACATCAGGCAACAGAAACAACAACATCAAGAGCAACATCGCAGGAGCCATTAATTCAGCTGTATCAGCATGGAGCTCCACAGCAGGCGACGGTAGCTCCTACTGCTACTTTCGAACAACCCATCAATGTAGCTGTGTCGATTAAGCCTTTTCAGTTTGAGGCAGATACGTTAACGGATAGTGTACAAGCCGCTAAAAAACATACACCTGCTCGAATTGGCGTTGGAAGAGCGGGGACAAGACCAAAAACAAAAACTTGGTTAAAATTCCGACTCGATCATGCTGCTGCAGTGGATGCCGTGTATGGTGAAGTGTCCGAGGGTCTTTTACAAAAGCTTGATGTCTTTCAGGTCACAACGAAAGTCACGGATAAAGAGGAATACATTACAAGACCTGACTTAGGTCGTCGTCTATCGGACGAATCAAAAGCGTTAATTCAGCAAAAATGTAAGCCGCAACCAAAAGTACAGATTATTATTTCGAATGGCTTAAGTGCTAGTGCGATTGAGGAAAATGTGCAAGATGTGTACTTAGCCCTTCAGCAAAGTCTTAGCAATTTAAATATTGATATCGGCACAACTTTCTATATTGATAAAGGGCGTGTTGCTTTAATGGATGAAATTGGTGAGCTGCTACAGGCAGAAGTGATTGTTTATCTCATTGGTGAACGTCCAGGTCTTGTATCTGCTGAATCGATGAGTGCGTATCTATGCTACAAGCCAAGAATCGGTACAGTGGAAGCGGAGCGTATGGTGATATCAAATATCCATAAAGGTGGTATCCCACCATTAGAAGCAGGTGCTTATCTAGGAACCATTGTAGAAAAAATCTTGCATTATCAGGCAAGTGGTGTAGAGCTTGTCGCAAAAGAAGGTTAGGGGGCTGAACCATGAATCCTCAAAAAATTATGGCGCAAATTTTAGCGATGCAAACCATTCCAAGAGTGAACAGTGAACTAGCAGAGCAGTTAGATTTGAAGCCATATCAACACAGCATTGGACTTGTCACACTGACAATCGACGATGTGGGCTATGTTGCCTTAGACGAGGCAACAAAAAAGGCAGATGTCGATGTTGTCTATGCGAAGAGTTTTTATGCGGGAGCGGCTCATGCATCTGGCCCATTGTCAGGTGAAGTAATTGGCATCATTGCGGGAAGCTCACCTGATGAAATTCGTAGTGGACTTGATGCCATTCAACAAAAAATTGAATTTGATACGTACTTTGAAGCCATTAATCATAATGACAATCACGCCCTGTTTGCCCATACCGTGGCAAGCTGTGGTACGTATCTTGCCGAGCTTGCAGATGTAAAGGTTGGCACACCACTTGCTTATTTAATCGCACCGCCATTAGAGGCAATGATTGGATTAGATGCAGCATTAAAAGCGGCAGATGTGGAGTTAAAGGTTTTCTTTGGCCCTCCGTCTGAAACCAATTTTGGTGGCGGCTTATTAAGTGGTAGTCAATCGTCATGTGAGGCTGCGGCAAATGCTTTCAGAGAAGCTATTGAAAATGTAGCTAGAAATCCAGTGATCTAGAAAGGAGGCGGCTTTATGGCCACATTAGACAAAGACTTATTAGCGATTCAGGAAATGAGAGATGCTGTAAAACATGCTAATACAGCACAGGCTGCCTACATGCAATTTTCACAGCAACAAGTAGACAACATTGTGAAGGCTGTTGCGGATGCTGCCTTTAAGGAAGCAGACCGTTTAGCAAAAATGGCGGTGCAAGAAACAGGGATGGGTATTCCCAACCATAAAAAGATGAAAAATGAAGTGGCTTCAAGAGATGTCTATGAGGATATCAAAGACTTAAAAACGGTTGGCATTGTGGGCTATGACCGCATGAAAAAAGTAGCCGAAATCGCTAGTCCTTTTGGCGTCATCGCAGGTATAGTGCCAACGACGAATCCAACCTCTACAGCCATCTTTAAAACACTTATTTCTTTAAAAACAAGAAATGGCTTAGTACTTAGTCCACATCCATATGCCGTGAAATGTACGAAAGAGGCTTTAGATATTTGTCGAGTAGCTGCTGAAAAAGCAGGTGCACCAGAAGGTTTACTACAATGTTTAACGATGTCTTCTATGGAGGCAACACAGCAGCTAATGAAGCATCCTGACATTCATTTAATTTTAGCGACTGGTGGCGGTGCATTGGTGAAGGCAGCGTATAGCTCTGGCAAACCTGCTTATGGTGTAGGGCCAGGGAATGTACCAGCTTACATCGAAAAATCGGCTAATCTTCAAAAATCTGTACGTCAATTAGTGCAAAGCAAATCGTTCGATAATGGCACAATCTGTGCAACAGAGCAAGCCATTATTGTGGATAAGGCAATTGCAGAGCAAGTGCAGACAGAATTAAAGAAAAATGGTGCTTATTTATTAAATGCTGAAGAAAAGGCCAAAATGGAGAAATTGATTTCGCCTGTTCCTGGAAAAGTAAATCCACAGATTGTTGGCAAATCAGCTACTTGCTTAGCAGATTCTGTTGGCATTACGGTACCAGACGATACAAAAGTACTCGTTGGATTGGAAACGATGATCGGTAAAAATATTCCGTTTTCTCTTGAAAAATTGTCACCAATCTTTGCTCTTTATGTAGTAGAAAACAGTACAGAAGCAAAGCAAGTCATGATTGACCTGTTAAATATTGGTGGACGCGGACACACATGCTCTATTCACACAGAAAATGCAGCATTAGCAGAGCAATTCTCCGTTGAATTACCAGTATCACGCATTGTGGTCAATACATTATCATCTATCGGTGCAGTAGGTGGCACAACGGGGCTAGCCCCATCCTTTACATTAGGCTGCGGTACATTTGGCGGCAATATTACGTCAGATAATATAACAGCAAGACATCTATTAAATATTAAACGTATGGCGTACGGTATTAAAGATGTTGAAGTGCCAAAACCAGAATTTGAAGTACTGTCCGTTGTCGAGTCGGTTGTAGCACAAGAACCTTCTTTAGATACGACAATGGTTCAGCAAATTGTCGATCAAGTATTAAAACAAATCACATTACAAAATAAATAATTTGGAGGAATGACAAATGAGTACAGCATTAGGAATGGTAGAAACAAAAGGTTTAGTAGGAGCAATTGAAGCAGCGGACGCAATGGTAAAGGCAGCAAGTGTTAATTTAGTAGGCAAAGTACATGTTGGTGGCGGTATCGTGACAGTTCTTGTACGCGGAGATGTGGGTGCGGTGAAAGCAGCAACAGATGCAGGTGCAGCAGCAGCACAACGTGTAGGAGAACTATTATCTGTGCATGTAATCCCACGTCCACACCACGAATTAGAAATGATTTTACCAAAAGCAGAAGCATAATTTATCTTCTTTCAGTAGGAGACGCTTATTGCTATAGATGGTGTGAGATAAATGCCAATATAGCTTCCATTTACAAAACACGTACTGGATAAGAAGCCATTATGCCAAGACGTAATGGATCAGCATGAGAGCTGACCTAACCGTAGGAAAGCTCTTATCTTGTCCAAGTCAAAACAATTTATGAAATATAGAGGTGGCTAACGTGATAACAGCGACAAAAACATTTCCAGTGGCCATTTCGGCTCGTCATATCCATCTTAGTGAAGCGGATTTACAAGCACTTTTTGGTCCAAATGCAACGTTAACAAAGGATTTTGACTTATCACAGCCAGGGCAATTTGCTGCCAAGGAGCGTGTCTCAATCGAAGGGCCAAAGGGCATTATTCATAATGTCCGTGTCCTTGGACCTGTAAGACCAGCAACCCAAGTGGAAGTCAGCCGCACAGATGCGATGAAGCTTGGGGTTACCCCTCCTTTAAGGCAATCAGGAAATATTGAAAACTCGGCAGGCATTAAAATATTTTATCAAGACAAAGTGTTGGAGATACAGCAGGGGGTCATTATTGCACAGGCACACATCCATATGACAGAACAAGATGCCAAAGAATTGGAAGTACACAATAATGAATTGGTTTCAGTGGAAGTCATCAGTGATCGACCTGTCACTTTCCGTGGTGTCGTTGTACGTGTTTCAAATGACTTTAGTTTAGAGATGCACATTGATACAGATGAAGCAAATGCAGGCTTTATCGAACAACAAGCACAAGGTAGATTAGTAAAAGTATCATCGTAAGGAGGAGGCAAGATGCAAGAAAATTTAGTGCAAAAAATTGTGGAAGAAGTTCTGCAACAAGTTTTAAAAAATCAATCTTCCTCTCCACATGACGGTAAAATTCCCGTTGGCGTATCCGCTCGCCATGTCCATCTTGCACAAGCAGAGGTGGAGCAACTTTTTGGTGAGAATTATGAGCTTACACCAAAGTTTGAGCTTTCACAGCCAGGACAATTTGCTGCGGAGGAAACCGTTGTCATCGCTGGTCCCAAAGGATCGATTGAGCGAGTTCGTATTCTGGGCCCAGCTCGCTCCTTGTCTCAAGTGGAAGTAAGCTGGACAGATGCAATGAAAATAGGATTGAAGCCCCCGTTAAGAGTTTCGGGTGATATTCAAGGCTCTAGCCCTGTTACATTGATTGGTCCAAAGGGGAGTGTTGTGTTAAATGAAGGACTCATTGTAGCACAGGCACATATCCATATGTCCCCTGCGGATAGTGCGAGATTCAATGTAGTAGATGGACAGTCTGTACAAATCAAGGTAGGGGGTATTCGCCCCATTATTTTATCGAATGTGATCGTCCGCGTATCAGAGCGTTATCGATTAGAAATGCATATTGATACAGATGAAGCAAATGCAGGGTTCATTCAACAAGGAACGTTTGCTGAAATGATCCATCATCAAGTAAGCGAGCCAGCCATACCTGAGAAAGAACAGTCACCAGCTATACAGAAAGTAGCGCAACCATCTGTCTATCATTATGACAAAAAGCTACTTTCACAAATAGAAGTGCTAGATATCGATGCACAAGAAATTGTGGTCCCGAAGAAAACGATTGTGACAGCACTGGCTTATGATAAATTACGAGAGTTAAATAAAACATTAACAATTCGTTCGGAGTAATAAGAAAATCTGTGTCGCATAAAGAGGGTGAAGTTCATGCAAATGGGAAGAGTGATAGGCAGTGTATGGGCAACACGCAAGGAGGAAGGGCTGAATGGTTTAAAGCTACTCATCATTCAACCAATTGACTCCAATCAACAGCCGATTCGCACAGAAATGGTGGCAGCTGATCGTATTGGTGCGGGTATTGGTGATGATGTACTCATTACAAGCGGTGGGTCATCACGCTATATTATGAAAGAAAATCCGTTACCAATCGATGCAGTGGTCATTGGTATTATTGATTCTACTGAAGTGATGAGAGGTGAGGACAATGAGTAGTGCAATTGGTATGATTGAGACCAAAGGATTAGTTGGTTCATATGAAGCGGCTGATGCGATGATTAAAGCGTCAGATGTGACAATCGTTAAACAAGAATTCGTCGATGGTGGTATTGTGACGATAGTCGTAAAGGGCGACGTAGGTTCTGTACAAGCAGCAGTGGAAGCTGGTAAGGCTGCTGCCATGCGTGTTGGTGAATTATTAGGTGCTCACGTCATTCCGAGACCTGATGAAGAAGTATTCCAAATGATTAAAGGACCAGAGGCACCAAAGAAAAAGCCTGCCACTACAACAGCATCAACACGTGCTAAAAAAACAGCAGACACAACATCACCGACAGATAATAGAGGTGACGCATAATGGCATTTCGTAAAAATAAAATTGCTGTGATTGGTGCAGGTCATACAGGTGCTACATTAAGTTTATTTTTAGCACAGAAAGAATTAGGCGATGTGGTGCTAGTAGATATTCCAGAAGCGGAGAACCCGACAAAAGGGAAAGCATTGGATTTACTACAAACAGGCCCTATCGAAAAATTCAATGTGTCGATTAAAGGGACAAGTCATTACGAAGATATTGCTGGTGCTGATATTGTGGTCATTACAGCAGGTATCCCTCGTAAACCAGGGATGAGCCGCGATGATTTAGTCACAACAAATGCAAAAATCATTCAACAAGTGTCAAGACAGATTAAACACTATGCACCCAACAGTATTGTCCTTGTGTTAAGTAATCCGGTTGATGCCATGACCTATGTGTGTCATAAGGAAACAGGCTTTGCCAAAAATCGGATTATCGGTCAGTCTGGTGTATTAGATACAGCCCGTTTCAATACATTTGTTGCACAAGAGCTACAAATTGCTCCAGGGGATGTATCAGGCTTTGTGTTAGGTGGACATGGTGATGAAATGGTGCCATTAATTCGCTATTCCTATGCAGGAGGCATTCCATTAGAAAAGCTAATTCCCCAGGATCGACTACAACAAATCGTTGAACGTACACGTAAGGGCGGCGGTGAGATTGTCGGATTGCTAGGCAATGGTAGTGCCTACTATGCACCAGCAGCAGCGTGTGCACAAATGGTAGAAATTATTATGAAAGATCAACGGAAAATTATCCCCTCTATTGCCCTATTAGAAGGAGAGTATGGCTACAACGATCTGTTTTTAGGTGTACCAACTATTTTAGGTGGCAATGGGATTGAATCTGTGATTGAATTGCACCTAACAACTGAAGAACAAGCAGCTCTCCAGCATTCAGCTGAGGCTGTGAAGCAAGTGATTGCTATTTGCCAAAACATTGAATAGGGTAAACAGACTCTGTTCTTTGATAGAAAGAAAGTATCCCCAACTTTCTTTCTTATTGCTCTTAATTAATGTTTGATTGGAAACCGAACATGACTTGAAAGCTAGTTAAAATCCCCTAATAATATATAAAGCTCTTATTTGTAAGAGGATAAACTGTAGCAAGCTCAAAAGTTTGCTACAGTTTTTTTATTGCACATTCACAACTTATATCATAAAAACAATGATGCCTTCTACTATAATCAAAGTAGGAGGGATGTGGATGAACAACATCGTACAGGAGATGATTGATTGCATTGAAGGTCATCTCTTAGAAGGGTTTTCGTTAGAGCAATTAGGGAAGGAGATGGGCTATTCTCCTTATTATTGTTCTTTCAAATTTCATCAGATGACGGGGATGACGATTAAAAAATATATGTCATTACGAAAAATCTATCTTGCATCCTTGGTATTAAAAGAGACAGAGGAGAAAATTATTGATATTGCTTTCTGCTATGGTTTTTCATCTCAGGAATCCTTTTCAAGAGCATTTAAAAGGGTCTTTGGCATAAGCCCGTATGATTATAGGAGGTCTCCTCAGCCTATGCAAACATTTGTGAAGTTAAATTTAAATGATGAAAGAGGCTGGTTTATAATGGACATTTCTCAAAAATTGAAAATTAAGGAATTACAAGAAAAGATTTTTGAGCAATTTGATCAAGAGACTTTGAATGTATTAAATGGTCAGATGATGTATGAAGAATTTGCAAAACATCAATTAATGGGAAATAGTGATTATGTACCTTTCAATGAAGCCATGTGTACGAATCCGACTGCTAGCCCGATTTTCAGCGAGGAATTCAATCAAATCCGAGCGGCTGGGCATCAAGTGTCATTACAGGCATACGAGCAAATGACATTGAATCCTTTGAAGCCTCTATGGACAAAAGGCTATCAATGCATTGTGTTATGGTTTGGGGATGATATGTTTTGTCAGATGAATTTATTGACCATGCTTGCTTTTCTCGAACAACAAGGATATCAAGGCAAGGTCTATTTCCATATGGTCAAGGAAACGACCTATGATGTGGAGGAAACAGAGCTGGAGTTAGGAGGCTATCTAGAGGTCTATCAAGAAGTTTTCATGCACCATCGTTTTCCGAAGGCTACACTTTTACCCGTCATGTATCAGGGCATTCAATTATATTTTAACTATTTACAGGAAGAAAATGATATTACGACGTATATAAAAAAGCATCTTGAGCAGCCGCTAGGGGATTTAATGAAGCAATTATTTTCTCTCTTCCCTCACTATGGGTTAGGAGATAGTCAATATTTAAAAATAATAGAGAAAGTAAAAGACGAATATTCTGAATAAAAATACTAAAAAGTCCACAATATACAAAATTTTCGAAAATATGATAAACTTATAATGTAAAAGGAGGATGAATGCATGACAGTTCAACAATTTACAGACTATGTGAAGAAAATGCAGCATTATGAGGAAGCACTCAATGTCGTTTATTGGGATATGCGTACGGGTGCACCGAAAAAAGGTTTAGCACAACGTTCAGAGGTAATCGGTACATTATCTGCTTCTTTATTTGATATGCAAACAAGTGAAGAATTGGGGGAGCTTTTAGTAGCTTTAGAGTCACAAAAAGCTAATCTTGACTATGTAACATTACGTTTAGTGGAAGAAGTAAGAAAGAATTATGATCAAAACAAAAAAATTCCAGCTGACGAGTATAAAAAATACGTCATTCTTCAATCGAAGTCTGAAACTGCTTGGGAAGAAGCGAAGGCAAGTAATAATTTTGCATTATTCCTTCCATATTTAGAGGAAATCATTCAATGGCAGAAAAAATTCATTCACTATTGGGGAATTAAAAATGGATCTCCTTACAATACATTACTCGATTTATATGAACCAGATATGACGACTGATGTTTTAGATCAAGTATTTGGTGACCTACGTACATCCATTGTGGAACTTGTCCAAAAAATTGCCAATTCATCGAATAAACCAGATACAAGCATGTTATTTAAGCATTTCCCACGTGAAGCACAGCGTGAATTATCGTTAGAATTGCTTGCTCAGCTTGGTTATGATTTTGATGCAGGGCGCTTGGATGAAAGTGTGCACCCATTCATGATTGGCTTAAACTATGGAGATGCTCGTATTACAACAAAATATGATGAAAATGACTTCCGTTCAGCCATTTTTGGTACAATTCATGAGTGTGGTCATGCGATGTATGAGCAAAACATTGATGAAAAGCTTGCAGGTCTGCCATTGGCTACTGGTACTTCAATGGGTATTCATGAATCTCAATCATTATTTTATGAAAACTTTGTCGGCAGAAATGAAAAGTTCTGGGAGCATAACTACGAGCGCCTTCAACACTTTTCACCAGCACAGTTCGGGGATGTGGCATTAGCTGATTTCCTACGTGCCATCAATATGGTAGAGCCATCATTCATTCGTATTGAAGCAGATGAACTAACGTATCCTTTACATATCATGATTCGCTATGAAATTGAACGTGATCTGTTCAATGGTGATTTACAGGCGAAGGATCTACCGCAAGTTTGGAATGATAAATATGAGGAATATTTAGGTATTCGTCCTGAGACAGATGCACAGGGAGTATTACAAGATATGCACTGGTCAGGGGGCATGTTTGGCTATTTCCCATCCTATGCTTTAGGTATGATTTATGCAGCGCAATGGAAGCATGCGATGGACAAGGATATTCCAAACTTTGATGAATTACTAGAAAAGGGAGAGCTACTGCCAATTCGGGAGTGGCTAACTGAGAAAGTTCATCAATATGGAGCATTGAAAAAGCCATTCGAATTGCTAAAAGAAGCGACAGGGGAAGGCTTAAATGCTAAATACTTAGCAGACTATTTACAAGATAAATATAGGAAGCTCTATCAACTATAAAAAAACAAGCGATTTCTCGTTTCTGAGAAATCGCTTTTTATGTCTAAATGCTTACCACAATTGATAGCCTTTGGAGCCAGCCGGTGAGTTCGAAATAATATCGATAATTGGCACTGTGTAAGCGAATAAAATTAACGCTACTAAAATAACAAGCCATACTTTGAAGTTTTCTAAAATAGCTGGTGTTGGGCCGCTAAGCTCATGTACATCACCAATAGGGAATTCTTCTTCACCTTTAGGTGCAAACCAAGCTAATTTCACGACGATATACATAATGACTAGAATCGCGATAAAGAGAATCGTTCCGCCTACAGCTTGTGCGATTTGATAAGGAATCCAATCATAGGCCTGTGAAGCACCACCATATTCTGAGTAATCTGAGCGACGAGGTGCACCGATAAGACCAGCAATATGCATCGCAGAAGACATAATCGTCATACCAGTAGCCCATAAGATACCAGCGAAATTACTAAGATTATTTAATGATTTCGTCAATGTACGACCTGTTAAATGTGGAATTAACCAGAAGGCCGCACCGAAGTAAGTTAAAACAACAGCTGTAGCAATTGTTAAATGGAAATGCCCTGTAACCCAAATGGTATTATGGATTAATTGGTTCATTTGATAGGAGGCATTGACAATACCACCTGCACCACCAGGAATAAATGCCACCATACCGATAAATGGAACGAAGAAACGAGCATCTTTCCATGGTAATTTTTTAAACCATCCGAACAGCCCTTTACCACCTAATTCACGACCACGTAACTCGAACATGGCAAACATCGAGAAGGCTGTCATAAGAGATGGGACAATTACAGCGAACGTTAATACAACTTGAATGAACTTCCATGTACCATCAATACCAGGCTCTGTTAACTGATGGTGAATCCCAACAGGAATAGAGAAGAGTAAGAACAGCATGAACGAAAGTCTTGCTAAAGAATCGGAGAAAATTTTTCCGCCAATTACTTTTGGAATAATCACGTACCAAACCATGTAGGCAGGTAATAGCCAGAAGTATACAAGTGCATGCCCGAAATACCAGAAGAGGGTACGGGATAATGCAACATCGACACGTTCAATTAAACCTAATGACCATGGTAACAGTTGAATTAATACAGAAGCTGCTACACCAAGTGTTGCCACGAACCACATTAAATTATTGACAACTACCATAAACGATAATAATGGGCTGCGTTGTCCGCTACCTTTATTTTCTTTGCGCCACTGTACATAACGTAAAATTTGACCTGCGCCGCCAACCCAAGAACCAACCACGACTAATGTAAGGCCTAAATAGAAAATCCAGTGTGCCTTTAGAGGTGCATAGAATGTATAAAGTACAGTTGCTTTATTCAATAAAACCATGGTTGCTGAAGCAGCTGTACCAATTGTCATTAACCAAAAACCGATCCAGCCAAGTCTACGTTGACTAGCAGTGAATGTACCAGATGTACGACTTACACTAGCAATTTGGAAGCCGTAAATAAAGAATGTAGTTAAAATAAGACCAAGTAATACACCGTGTACTGTTAAAATTTGATAATAGCCAATGCCTGCTGGTAATGTAAATTGACCAGAACGCACAAATACTTGTAATAAACCTGCAAGACCACCTAATAGCAATGAGATGAATGCCACATAAATATGTGCCATTGCTAGCTTTGCATCGCGACGATCTACTTTTGTCATCGAATTAGTGTGACTCATTTGAATCCACCACCTTTAGCATAGAGTGCATCATCGTATGTCCTGTACCACAATACTCATTACATACGATTAAAAACTCGCCTACTTTGTTAACTTCTGTTACGTATTCCGAAATATAACCAGGCTCAAGCATCATGTTGATATTCGTACCTGCCACCTCAAAACCGTGCATAACATCTTCGCTTGTTGCGATGAATTTCACCTTTGCACCAAGTGGTACCTCAATTTGTGGAGGATTATAATTGAATGCAGAAGCTACTACTACCACTTCATAATCCCAATCTTTTCCCTCGACCTTATGAACTCCTGGATTATCAAAAGGTGCTGTCTCTTTCACTTTCTCGTAATCTAGTGTTTTTTTACCATTGTTCGGATGGGAGCCTTGATGAAATGCCCCGATACCGAGAATGATCAGGAATGCAACTAAAGTAGCAACTCCGAACACAAGCCAATACTTCTCATACTTATGTATGTGCATATGTTTCTGTCCCTTCTTTATATATTAAAATCTTCCAATGAACAAATCGAAGCAGTACACCCAAAGTAAAATGATGATAATACCAACTCCAAAAACTGCATAGAGTGAACCTTTTAAATTTTCATCTGACTTCTTTTTGTTGTTTGCCATTTTTGCCCCTCCTACGCTTTTTATTGTTGTGTTTCTTACTGTCATCATATAAAAATCCATAGCATTTTGATGTGAAAAAAATCACACTTCTACACGTATTATGTGAAGAAAGTGTGAAGAATTAAAAAAAGAAAAAAACAAGCCATCTCAAAAGTCATTGAGAGAGCTTGTTATCTTATTATATTTTGCTTAATTTTAATAAAAACAATAGATGAAGAAAGACTTGCACATTCCTTCCCGTTTTTTCTACCTATACATGAAGGCTGTAGGCTTTTGCATACAATGATCCATTCTAGTTTTTTATCCTTCTTCCTCGATGGTTAATAGAACTGTTAATGCACCAATGCTTGGAACCGAAACTGGGAGAACAAATGCTTTTTCAAAGCCGTATAACTTTGTATTGCCCACCATCACGGTTGGAGGAGTGATATCAATTTCTAAGCTTTCTTGCCCAACAGTTGTACATAAATTTCCTGCAATCATGTTACCAAATTCTCCAGTAAAGGATTCTAGCATTTCTCCCTCCAGTGGCATACCGAACATGGTACTCCCAATCCCGCTAAACACATCGGGGGATGAATCAATGATAACGCGACCCTTTACATCTCCAATTAAACCAATTAATACGCCCATTTGCTGCTGTTGAAAGGGTTCAGAAATAATACTAGGCGACTTTACTTCTATATCCATAGGAAGAATGGATTTTAAAGCGTGAATAGTCCCGTTTAAAATAGTTTGAAAGTACTTCGAATTACTCATCATTACCGCATCCTTTTTCCGACTTTTCTACATCTTACCATGTAAAAAGGGTAAGATGAAAGTATGTCTTGACGAATTAACGTGAAATTTATAATATAATAATGAGAATGATTTTCAAATTCAATGAGATGGTCTGAAAGCCTAATAAAAAAATACATAATTTATATGAAAAGGAGCGGTTAGCAATGACATTCGTATTGATTGGAGCAGCTGTAGTGATCTATATTGGTGTTGGGAAATACGTCATGAAACAGGCGACTGCACATTTGAAATAATTACAGCCAAAAGAGTATGGAGCATCAGCGCTTCATACTCTTTTTACTTGCCCAAATGAAGAGAAATATTTATTTTTTCAGAAAATTGTTGTAAAATAAAGCCAATCCTTTAGGGTTATACATAAAGAAATCAGGTGACTAACATGACAAAACTATTAGTAACGGGGTTTGAGCCATTCCTTCATTATAAAATAAATCCAACGATGCAAATTGTCGAAAATTTAGATGGAGAAACAATAGGAGACTATCGCATTGTTGGACGAATTCTTTCTGTAGATTTTCAGCAATCGGCGGAACAATTAAAGCAGTATATAGAGGAAGTAAAGCCACAAATTATTATTTCTTTAGGATTAGCAGGAGGGCGTTTTAAAATAACGCCAGAGCGCATTGCCATTAATGTGAAAGATGGTGAGCCTGATAATAATGGCTACACGCCGGTCGATGAAAGCATTGATAAGGATGGAGCGGATGCTTATTTAACGAATTTACCGATTCGCAATATGGTGAATCGCTTACAGGCAGCGGGGTATCCAGCAGAAATTTCAAATACTGCAGGTACGTACTTATGCAATAATATTATGTATGAAGGACTTGTTTATGCACAGCAACACGAAGGGGTTCGTGCTGGCTTTATTCATATTCCGGCATCATTTGACCTGGCCATCCAACATGGCAAAATTCCTGGCTGGCATATCCGAGATTTAATAGCTGCGGTAAAGCTTTGTATTGAGGAGAGCATACGTGCAACCAATCATTGAATTTCCTCATGCGATGTGGATTAGCCAACATACTATTCGCTTTGCATTCAAGGAGGAAATCTCCCACGCCAACTTTCAGGCAGTCCAAGCATTTAATCGGTTTCTGAAACAGCAGCTACAGCATAATCTCGTCGAAAGTGTTGCAAGCTATCATACAGTTACAGCCTATGTCAAACAGCCTCTAGATATCGATTCATTGAGAGGGCATTGGCTAGAGATGCAAACTCTCACAGCAATGGCAGAAGGAACGAAGAAAATTTTAAGAATACCCGTTTGCTATGATGAGGAATTTGCCTTAGATAAGCAGCGAGTCATGAACTATACAGGTTTATCATTTGAAGACTTTAAAACATTACACTTATCGAAAAGCTATTATGTTTATGTTATGGGCTTTTTACCAGGTTTTCCTTATTTAGGTGAATTAGATACTAAGTTGTGTGTACCACGCTTAAAGAAGCCACGAGCTACTGTTTCAGCTAGTTCTGTTGGTATAGGCGGTAGGCAAACAGGCATCTACCCTGTTGAGTCACCAGGTGGCTGGAATATTATCGGGAAAACTCCTCTAGATTTATTTAATGTTGATCGCCAAGAGCCATTTTTATTGGCTCTTGGCGATGAAGTTCAATTTTATGAAATAACTAAACAACAGTTTTGGGAAATGAAAAGCAAAGGAGTGTAGCGATTGAAGCCACTTCTGCTCGTCACTAAACAAGGTGTCTATGGTAGCCTACAGGACCAAGGTAGATTTGGCTATCGGGCATTTGGTATTCCGTTATCTGGACCGATGGACAAAGTATCGTTTCAAGCAGCACAGCTAATCTTAGAAAATCCTCATGACCAAACATCCTTTGAAATGTTTGTGGGTGGCTTTGAATTTGAGGCATTGGCAGATGGAGTCTATGTATTAACAGGTGGACATTGTACATGCTTGGTCAATAATACACCGATAGAGATGTGGAAAACATTCCACTTAATGAATGGCGATCAGTTGGTGATTAAACATGTGAATCAAGGCGCGATTGTTTATTTGACACCTCTTGGCGGGTTTACTTCACAAGTTAAGCTTGGTAGTCGCTCAAACCTGTCACTTGGTCAACTAGGAACAAACATCACAAAAGGTAGCATTTTGTATGGGCAAGACTCAGCGCCATTCCATTATAATCGAGGTCTTTATGCGCCATATCGTCCAACTTTTGATCGTGCTATTTCAGTTAGAGTGCTGAAAGGCCCTCATTTTCATTTATTTAGGGAAGAGAGTCAACACCATTTTTTACAAAATGCTTTTCAATTTATTGGTGGTAATCGCATGGGCTATTACGTAAAGGGAACTGTTTTACAGCTGCAAGAAATGAAAGATATTTTGTCAGAGGCGACCCAGTTCGGCACCATTCAAGTGCCGCCAAGCGGTCATCCTATCATTTTAATGGCCGATGCCCAAACGGTAGGGGGTTATCCTATTATTGCGACGGTACATGAAGACGATTTACATAAAGTAGCTCAAATGCGTATGTTTAACACGATACGATTTGCACTGGAGGTAAGAGGATGCCAATAGATATTAACTGTGATTTAGCTGAATATGATGATGCTTTTCTAACAGGAAAAGAGGAAGAAATATTGGACTATGTCACATCCATTAATATAGCATGCGGCTATCATGCAGGGCATCATACGTTGATGCATCAAACTGTTCGCAGTGCCATTCGTAAAAATGTTCATATTGGTGCACATCCAGGCTATCCTGATCGAGAGGGCTTTGGTCGTCGAAACATGGCATTTAGCGCAGCAGAAATTTATGATATGATGGTCTATCAGATTGGCGCATTACAAGCCTTCGTTCAAATTGAAAAAGGCATGCTCCATCATATTAAGCCACATGGCGCACTCTATAATCAATGCGTAAATGATCGGGAAAAAGCGTCAGCTGTCGTCGATGCAGTCTATGATCTTAATCCACAGCTTATTTTATATTGTTTATCTGGTAGCCAAATCGTAGAGATTGCAAGAGGCAAGGGGCTTCAAGTATATGAGGAAGTTTTTTCGGATCGACGTTATAACGATGATGGCACTTTAGTGGATAGACAGGAGCCTAATGCCTTAATACAAACAGAGCAAGAAATGCTGATACATGTAAAAGGTATTTTAACGGCCAATGAAGTCTTGTCTGTGCAATCTAAAAAAATAAAAGTCGCTGCTCAAACTCTATGTATTCATGGAGATGGCCCCCGTGCGCTAGACTATGCAAAAAAAATTGCCGCGCTCAGACAGCAACTATAATAGTAAAATGGATGCCCTAAGGAGAGTTTAGGGCATCCATTTTATTTAGATAGTTTGCAGCTTCAAACACAATAATTGCAGCGAGGTTTTTTTATGCAATGATGGTTGGGGCATATAAAAGTTCGCATCCATTGCGAACTTTTTAAATCTAAAGACCTCTTACTTTGCATATATTTTCTTGCGTAGCAAGGTAGATTCAAAAAGACGACCTAGTAACATAACTATGTAAGTTACCCCTAATCCAATACATGCGCCTGCTAACACATCTAGAAAGTAGTGCACACCGATAAAAATTCTTGAAATGGCCATTAAGCAGGCCAGCAGGATGAGTACAGTGCCCATTTTTCTTCGTTTCCAAAACAAAGCGAATGCCAGGGCAAATGAACCAGCAGCATGATTACTTGGAAATGAAGGATCCAGAGTTGATTTTTCGAGTAATAATGTTACGCTATGATTGACAAATGGGCGAGGTCGAAAATACGCCATTTCTATAATTTTATCTATACCAAGTGTAAGAATAACAATCGTTAATGCATATAATACTATTTTTCTATTTTCCTGCTGATTTTGGGATTTTGAAAACCATAGCCATATAAATACCAGTCCAAATAGAATGGGCCCATACTTTGAAAACAAGAGGACAAGTTGATCTAAAATCGGATATTTTCCTGCAAACTGGTTTAGTAGTTTGAAAAGTTGATAATCTATATTCATATTCTCTCTAAGATGAAACTCCTTCTAATTTAGTCACTTGTACATTGTCCTCTGATGATAAAAACTCTTCTAATGCACTTTTGTTCTTTTCCAAATCAATATCTAGCACTGCGCCTACATTTACATGTTTGTTGTCAAAAGAACTGGCGACAGGAATTCGTAAAGTATCCACACCATTAGATTTCCCATCCATTAAACCTTTCCCAATAGCAAGAATGGTTTTATTGTCAATATTAGTATCGATATATGCCTCTGCAACACCAAGTATTTTGGGTAAATTTATTAAACTTTGAAAGCTAATTTGTTCTTTGACCTTTGTCATAACTTCCTGTTGGCGTTCAACTCGCCCGAAATCACTTAAACGATCGTGGCGGAATCGTACATAAGCTAATAACTGGTCACCGTGTAAAGTTTGTTCTCCAGGAAATAATGTCATACCAATTCCATATGACATTTCATAAGGGATATCAACTTCAATCCCATTTGGTGCTAGAAGATCCACAATTTTAGGGAATCCTTCAAAATCAACGATAGCGTAGTAATTGACATCAATATCAAAATTCTGCTTAATTGATTTCCTTACAAGTTCTGGGCCTCCAAAAGCAAATGCAGCGTTTATTTTATTCATCCCGTAATCTGGGATGTCAACATACGTATCTCTCATAATCGAAACGATTTTTACATTATTCGTAGTTTGATTATAGTGTGCAATCATTAAAGCATCAGATCTACCTTCGTCTCCTCTAGAGTCACTGCCTATCAATAGCACATTAATCTCACCAAATTGCGGGTCTACACCTTTGAATGGCTCAAAAGTCTCTTCATCTTCTTTATTGATATCGTCTTCTGCCATAGCCAATCCACTATTGTACTGATATATCCAATAAACAATCCCTATTGAGATGATCAATGCAAATGCTAAAAACGAATTTCTTAGCCATCTACGGCTCGTTTTACTATGTTTCATAAATTAATTAATCCACCTATCAGTTATTTTTTAACAAACCTTTTGCAGTAAGTTGTACAGCTATCGCATCGTCCAAATAACCAATAGGAAATAGATAATCCGGAATGACATCCACTGGAATAATAAAATACAATAATGTACTTCCAATTATTGTTAATTCAAATAGTGTACCCTTATTTGTTGTAAATTTTTCATATAACTCTTTCAACTTGCTAATAAATGGTCCAACGCTACCTACACTCTGAATCTTTTCGTTAAAACTCTTATGAATTGTATTTTTTCCTTCTTCTGTTTGAGCAAATAATCCATAATCGTCTAATTTTTTTTCAACATCTTGCACTGAAAATTGATTGTCATAAACATTAGAAGCCTTAAGAAAAGTCTGTATTGCATCAACAGAAGTATGAATATCTGATTGAGACTCTTCATGTCTCTGTTCGATAGGATACCCTGCAGCTTCAACAAGATTAATGAAAGGAATACCAAGACATTCAGCGAATTTTTCTAAATGTTGAGGTGTTGCCTTTCGTTTATTATTGATAATCCGTGAAATCGTAGCTGTATCGACCCCTGTAAGTTCACTAAACTTCCGCATGGATAATGAGCGTTCTTTTAGTAATTCTTTCAACAATAAACCTAGAGTAGTACTTTCTCTATTTTCTGCCATATTCGATTCTCCCTTCTGTTAGTTCCTTAATGATTGTCTAATGGAAAATTACCGTTGTACAGAAGTGTAATATTGTGTTGACAAAATGTCAACACAATATTAATAAAATGCTGCAAAAGCAAGCAGTAACATCAACAAACCACTAATTACTGTGCCAAATTGCCCTATAGTAAATGAACTAACCTGAACATCAGCGACCTTACTTCCTAATTTGACTCCTGCCCAAACAGTAATAAAGCTCCCGATTGCAGCTGTTAACGAAATGACAACAGGTGAAAGTCCGAGTAGGCCAGCGCCCACACCATTTGTAAGTGCATTTGCTGATAATGCAATACCAAGAAGTATAGATTCTCCCCAGCCGATTTCATCAGACTTATTAAAATCAGCTTCCTCAGGGTTTTTAAAAATACTTTGCCCATTTTTGGGCTGTAACGCCTCTTTTGAAGGTTCATTTTTACGTGGTTTAGCTAAAAGAATGATGCGAATTCCAATGATAAATAACAATAAGGCTCCAAAGATTACAGGAAGCATACCTGGAAGAATAGTCGAGAGCCAAACCCCAAACGTAATGCCTCCCATACTCATAACAAAGCATATAATTGCTATTAATAAATTTTTCCCAAAACTAACATGTATCTTTCGAATCCCGTAAGAGAGCCCTACGCCTAAATTATCTATACTTGATGAAAGCGTAAAAGCTAAAATGATTAACCAAGTCACAGCTTACACCCCTTATTTTTTTATATCATATTATTTATGTTGACAATTGGTGCCTGTTTTCCTAAAATTGTTGACAAAAAAGCAACGGTTATGCCACTTAAAAAAACTCGTCCATTATTGAGTACCATTGTTTTGTTTCATGTACTTACAATGTATTAATTAAGTGTCCTTTGATTTTGGAATAAAAAAAAGACCCAATCTAAGCCTAATAGACAAAGAATCAGAGTTTTCGGTTTTCATTATTTTTTTACTTATTTTAACAGGGGAATCCAAACTACCACCTTGTACAATATTCCGAACAGTTTTCATTTTTGTTAGAAGTATTGGTTCGAAGTCTATTGCCTGTAAATTTTTTCTTCAAGTGACTTAGATTTCTGTGAATCAATGGACAGAGCAGAAGTACCTGTTACATTAACATGACTATTGATAATGGAAAGTACCACCGATTTACGCCCTTTAGGGTCTTTATTTCATGGTGAAGCCTGTCTGTGCAATCTAAAAAATAAAAGTGGCTGCTTAAACTCTATGTATTCATGGAGATAGGCGTCATGAGCTAGACTATTGTAAGGTTCAGAGAGCTACTACAATTGTAAAATAGATGCCCTAAGAGAGTTTAGGGCATCTATATTAGTTAGGTTAGGTAGTTGTGACTAATTCAACTGCTTCAAGCACAATTGGTGTACCAGCAGAAAGTGATGCTGTAACAGTGTTGAATGTAACTTCAGTTGCAGAAACTGTATAAGCATCACCCTCCTGTAGAACGCCATTGATATATAAATTATAGTAGCCGTTTGTAACTACTGGAAATGCAGTTGCCGCTGTACCGCTATCATCTAAAAAAGTTGTAGCAGCGACTGTAGTACCATCTGTAATGGCAAGAGGTGCAGCTAAAACGTTAAAAAATCGTGTAGATGTACCTGTGACATTGACATGAATATTAATAATGGAAAGTGCCATATGATTCACCTCCTTTCTTGGATATTAATTTGTCATAAAGCCAAGCGATTCAATGATAATGGGTGTGCCTCTATACAAAGTGGCATTGTAGGATACGATTGTTAAGGCGGCTGGTGTTATGGTGTAAATGCCACCTTCTTGCATCACCGCATTAATATAAAGATTGACGTAACCGTTTGGCGAGAAGAGGGTAAACTCTGTAATATTGTCAGCATTATCATTCCAGAAGAGAGTCGCTGGCAGCGTGACCCCATTTGTTAGATCAAGATCGGCTGTGACGATATAAAAATAGCGGTGGATAATCGGCAAAATAGTGCCCTCTGGAACGATAGGAGGAGGGACGATGGGCGTGCCGTTTGTTGCTTTGATACGGGGCCAGAAAAATCGATCCTCACAGTGACACGGACAACTTTTTTCTATGATTCGATGAGACTTAGGATTCAGCATGTGCGATCACACTCCATTCTTAAAAAATAACCTTTGCCCCGAATACATTTACTATAAAATATGAAGAAAATAGCAAGAGAACTAGTTGACCATCTATCATTTGAGGAAGATTATTTCGGATCATCAAGATTTTATGATGGGACTTATTAGGATAGAAACGTTGGCATACATGCTTTTTACCGTAAATTAGTGTTATACTTTGCTAGTTGAATAAGGTAGAATACTAATTATGAATAATTAACGAAAAAGGGGTAACTGGTTTCATGAAAGATTTTGAACAACAATTGGAGGAGCTATTAAAGCAAGCTTCTTTGCAATACATAATCTATCAGCATAATGGTGATACAGAACGCATGGATAAAACCTCTCTTTTTGCTCGAAAAATTCAGCAAAAAGAGTATGTGATTGGCTTTGCGGGTCATTTCTCTGCTGGGAAGTCGAGTATGATTAATGCGCTGTCTGGTGAAAACTTACTGGCATCTAGTCCAATTCCAACAAGTGCGAATATCGTAAAAGTGCATAAATCAGAGGAAGATTTTGCAATTGTCTATATGCACAATGAAAAGCCTGTGAAATTTGAGGCAGGCTATGATTTTAAAACAGTAAAAGAGCTTAGTAAGAATGGGGATTTAGTGTCACAAATCGAAATTGGGCACAGTGCCTCTACACTACCACTAGGCGTTACTGTCATGGATACGCCAGGAGTAGACTCCACAGATGATGCACACCGTATGTCAACGGAATCGGCGCTCCATATTGCAGATATCGTATTTTATACAATGGATTATAACCATGTGCAGTCGGAACTGAATTTCCAATTTACAAAGCAATTAATGAAATACAATCCAAACGTTTATTTAATTGTCAATATGATTGATAAGCATAAAGATAATGAATTGAGCTTTGAAGACTTTAAAGCAACGGTTCATCAATCCTTTGCCGCATGGGGCGTTGTGCCGAAGGGTGTATTTTTCACATCATTGAGAGAGCCTGAACATCCACATAATGATTTTGAGGTCGTAAAGAACATCGTGATGGACAGTATGAATGATTGGCAGGAGCAGCTTGTACAAACGGCAACGAATACATTGCGTTTACTGCAAAGTGAGCATGACCATTATTTAATGGAAGAAAGACAGGATCGTTTAACTATTGATGAAGAAATTTTAAGTGCGGACGACTGGGCACACCATCAAGATATTTTAGAGCAATACAATAAATTAAATCGTCAAGTTGAATTATTCTCAGTAGAGGCATGGAACGAAACATTTGAGGAGCAACGGAAGGAACTACTAGCCAATGCAGCCATCATGCCAGCTGATGTACGTGATCGCCTCCGCCTTTATTTAGAAAGTGTGCAGGAGGGCTTTAAAGTAGGGGGACTCTTTACAGCGAAGAAAAAAACAGAGGAAGAACGTAACCGTCGTAAAGAGGATGCATATAGTGCCTATCAGAACGTCGTTCATGCACAAATTACTGGGCATTTAAAAGGACTTATGAAAAAAGCATTAAAAGATGTAGGTGCATTAAATGAAGAGCGTGCTTCCGCCATTGATGCCTATGTATTTGACTTACCTTTTTCATTGATTGAGCAGCAAGTTCAAACTGGTGCCCTGTTAACAGGTGATGCTGTGTTAAACTTCGCCAACCGTGTCGCGGAGGCAACGAAGCGCTACTTTATTCAGGAAACAGATAGCTGGAAAAATGCGCAAGCAACAACGCTTGAAGCTGTGGCAACAGAAACGGCTGCACCATCAAAATTAAAAATGGCGGGTATGCAAGACAAAGTGGATGCAATTAAGGCAGTGCTTGAAATCGAAGGCTATCAGCAATATAGTGCAAGCATTATGCATCAAGCGAGCAATGAAATCCGTAAAGTTGCGAATCAGCAGCTAGCCAATTGGGCACAGTCATTTAAGCAAGATTTAGCCGATATTCGTTTGTTTGATGAGTCCATGCTGAAGCCAAAAGAGCAGGTCATCGAACAAGAGGAAACGCAGCAAGCCATCAGTGCAACGACTCTTCCAATCGATGGTGTGATTAATCGCGCACTGCATACAGCCAATGCAGTCAAAGAGGTTCAAGGCTTTGCAGAAGTTGCCCATTACCTTGAAAATAAAGTGGAACGTTTACAGAAAAAAGATTTTACGATTGCTTTGTTTGGCGCATTTAGTGCAGGGAAATCATCCTTCTCCAATGCCTTAATGGGTGCAAAGGTGTTACCTGTATCACCGAACCCAACAACAGCAGCCATCAATAAAATTCGTCCAGTAACACCAGAGCATCCACATGAAACGGCCGATGTACAGCTTAAAACAGCCGAGCAAATGCTAGAGGATATTCAAGGCTCGTATGCGGCAATTGGCTTGTCTGTAGCTTCGTTGGAGGAAGCCTATAATCGTGCTGATGAAGGGCTTGCCGTTCAGTTAACGGATGAACGTTTAAATGTTCATAAGTCATTTATTCGTGCCTATAAGGAAGGCTATCCAACATTTAAATCTGAGCTTGGTACGATCATTCGTGTAGGCCGTGAAGAATTTGAAAAATTTGTGGCGCAAGAAAACAAATCATGCTTTGTTGATAATATTGATTTCTATTACGATAGCCCATTGACACGCATGGGTGTGACACTTGTTGACACACCAGGAGCGGACTCGATTAATGCTCGTCATACAGGTGTAGCCTTTGAATATATTCGTAATGCTGATGCCATCCTATTTATTACGTACTATAACCATGCCTTTGCTAAAGCTGACCGTGAGTTTTTAATTCAGCTTGGTCGTGTCAAGGATGCATTTGAACTTGATAAAATGTTCTTTATTGTAAATGCCATTGATTTAGCAACAACAGAAGAAGAACAGGAAGACGTAAAAGGCTATGTTCGTTCAGAGTTACAACGTTTTGGCATTCGTTTCCCACGACTGTATGGGGTATCCAGTCTTTTAGCATTAAAAGAAAAAGTAGAAGGTGCTGATTTAACATCTGGCATGCCACCATTCGAAAGCGACTTCCATACATTTTTAAATGATGAATTAAGTGCCTTAGCAGTACAGGCTCTTGCAGAAGAAGTCGATAAAACAGAGCAACGTTTAGCCGATTTAATCGCACAAACGGAGGAAAACTTAAAACGTAAAGATGAGCGTTTAGAGGAATTAACAACACTTGAACAACATATCCAATCGAAGTTCAGCGTGCTCAATACAAGCATGCTAGAGAGTGAAACAAAGCAAGAGCTTGATGAGCTCCTGTATTATGTTCTCCAACGTGTCTATTATCGTTATCCTGAGTTCTTTAAGGAAGGTTATAATCCTTCGACATTTGCTGCGATGCCAGCACAGCAAGCATTGGAGCATGCACTGAAGGAAGTGATGCAAAGCTTGCGTTTTGATTTTACACAAGAAATGCGTGTCACAAACTTCCGTTTATCACAGTTCATAGGCAAGAAAATGCAACAACGCTTCAAAGATGAGGTGCGTGAGCTGAAAGAGTTGAATAGAAGCTTCTCGTTCCTAACCTTTGAATCTTCAGAGCCAAATTTACTGGATTTTGAAGGGCCATTCACAGATATTTCAAAATATACTAGCGTAAAATCTCACTTCCGCAATCAAAAAGCTTTCTTTGAGAAGAATGAAAAAATAAAGTTGAGCGAGGCGCTGGAAGCTGTAACAAAACCAGATGCACAAGATTATTTAGATGCACAGAAAGTTTTTCTTATGACATGGGCCATTACGTTTATTGCAGAGGAAGCCGAAAAATTACGTTTATATATTTATCATCAAGCGCTTGAACAAATTGAGACAGAAAGACTTGCCTTACAAGAAGAGAGCCGTTTAGCTTCTTGGAAAGCAATTTACGCACAATTACAATACGCATGAGGTGATTTATATGGGAAGAGTATTCAAATCAGTGGATGAAATACAGTTTGATGGCGTCCGTTTTATCGATGCTCGCTTCGATCTTCTGGACAAAGAAGCTGGAAAAAAAGCATTTGAAGAAGGACATGCAACTGGTGCTATTTATATTGATTTAGAACAACAGTTATCCGATATGGACAGTAAGGACGGCCGTCACCCGATGCCGAGCAAAGAAAAGTTGACTTCCGTATTTCAAGAATTAGGTTTACGCTATGAAGATCAAATTGTTGTCTACGACCAGGGAGCAGCCCCGTTCGCTCCGCGCGCCTGGTGGATGCTGACATACGCTGGTTTCCCAAATGTAGTGATTGTCAATGGCGGTGCCCCTGAGCTAGAGGCAAAAATTCCGTTCACCAAGGATATTATAAAATATCCCCCAACGATCATAGAATTTGATTGGAAGGATGAACTATATGCGCCACGCCAAGCGGTAAAGGCAATAGTAGACGGCGAAGTACAAGCAACCTTGCTCGATGCACGTGCAGCTGAACGTTATCGTGGCGAAATGGAACCACTGGATAAGGTAGCAGGCCATATTCCAACCGCAAAAAACTTTGACTGGGAGCAATTAAAGACAGACGGCCAATTAAAAGCGAACGACGCATTACGCCAAAAAGTTACGCCTGATGAGCAGATTGTCGTCTACTGTGGTAGCGGCGTGACAGCCTCACCGTTATATGCAGTGCTAGCAGATGAAGGCTATGAAAACATCCAATTATATGTAGGCAGCTTCAGTGATTGGATTACCGCGTATGATGTGGAAAAAGGCACAAATGAATAATTAAATTGAAACGCTCACTTCGGTGGGCGTTTTTTTAGCGCTTAGAGAAGTGGATAGAATGCATAAATTGATGGATAGAACAGAAAAAGTAGTGGATAGAACGTGCAAAGTGATGGATAAAACAGAAAAAGAGGTGGATAGACTGCTCGAAGTATCAGATAGCACGATTAAAATAGAAAAACGTACCTAGAGAATTAAAAATGAACACTGTTTACTTTTTAAATTTAAGATGCTAAAATATTCTTAAAATTTAGAAAAGGAGTGTGTGTATTGGTGCATGTTGGAGAAAAAACATATAGTTTTCGAGAATTTATAGACAAAAGAGATGCTATGAATGATTTAGATAATCCTTTTTTATTACAAGTTTTGCAACAGTTTTGTCATGAAACATGGGATGAGATGCTGCCGAGACTGGAGCCTTTTGTGAAAAAACTATCATCGGACTGGCGTGCAATAGCTGCTGAAAGTGCACGTCCGGAAAATCAGCCTAAAATAAGACATTACAATGCATATAATGAGCGCATTGATCGCATTATTCGTTCAAACCAGATGCAACAAATGGAGAAAGACATATTTGGACAGGGTCTATTTTCTAAGGAACAGTTGAAAAATGAAGGGATCATTAAGCGCTTTTTTTTACATGGTAATGGAGAAGCTGGTATTACTTGTCCACTAGCATGTACAGACGGACTAGTTGCTTTAATCGATCATTTCGAGGAGGAGGTTCCTGATGAAGTAAAGCGTATATATGAGCATGTGACAGAAGGCTATGAGGGACATTTTGGCATCGGTGCACAGTATATGTCAGAGATTCAAGGGGGATCAAACATTCCAGCGAATGTACTAATGGCTAAGCCTGAGGGTGATCATTATCGGTTATTTGGCAATAAATTTTTCTGCTCAGCGGTGCATGCCGATTATGCTGTAGTGACTGCGCGCATCGAGCACACTGATGATATTGCGGTGTTTATTGTACCTACTTGGCTTCAAGGGAATAAGGAAAAAGAGAAAAGAAATCATCACGTGATCAATCGTTTGAAATGGAAAATTGGTACTGCAGAGTTACCATCAGCAGAAATCGATTATCAAGGAGCTATTGCTTATCGCGTAGGCCCACAAAATAGAGGTGTTGCTCTTGCTGTTAGTATTGTTTTAACCCGCTCAAGGTTGGATATTGGATTTGCTAGTGGTGCTTTTTTAATGAGAGCAGCACAAGAAGCTAAGCTATACGCAAGCTTTAGATCAGTATTTGATCGGCGCATTGATGAATTTCCAATGGCTGCAGCACAGCTTGAGGATTTAGAATATGCCGCTAAACGTATTGTAGGCTCAGCCTTTCATATTTACCAAGCGTTTCTTCAAACACAACAAGAACCTAATACTCTTGAAGCGTTCGTTGTGCGTGAATTAATTTTATTGCAAAAAATTTATGCTTCTAAAGAAGCTGTAGATAAGCTAAGGTTGGCTATTTCTATTTTTGGTGGACATGGGGCGATTGAAGATTTTTCAGTCATTCCAAGATTGTTTAGAGATAGTCTAGTGAATGAATTATGGGAGGGGCCTAGAAATGTTTTATTATCTCAGATATATAGAGATCTTGTGAAGATGAGACCGCAAATTTCTATTTATGATTTAATTGCTAGTATTCTTGTAGATAGCTCGGCGAAGGAAGTAAAGCGGTTTGCAGAGCAAATCGAACAATTAATGCAGGTGAATTTAACCGCGTTACCAAACTTTGAAAATCGACAAGCAGCAAGGAAATGGGAACAAATCTGGGAAGAGATATTTACCTTATTCCAGGAGCAAACGATAAAGGATATAAAGGATTTACCAATTGCACTAGATTAATATGTAGACAAAAATTGTTTAGGGGTGACAATTATGAACATTAATATTGGTAAGTTATTACAGGATCGTGCAGTTTTAATGGGGGAGAAGGAGGCTTTTATTCACAAAGACAAGCGGTGGACATTTCAACAAATGAATGCGAGGGCCAATGGCTTTGCTCATTTTTTAAAGAAGCAAGGTTTTGCTAAAGGGGATCGTCTAGCGATTTTATCCAAAAACAATGAGGATTTCATTGCAGTGTTAATGGGAGCAGCGAAAATTGGTGTCATCACCGTTGTTTTAAATTGGCGTCTACAAGTGCCGGAGCTTCAATATATTGTGGAGAATAGTAAAGTAAAACTCATTGTTTATGATGTTGATTTTGCGTCAATGATGCAAGCATTACAAGTACAAGGTGTCAATACTGACATTCTATCACATGCAACTGTCCCTTCCTTGCAAGCTATTTTTGAAGAGAACAGTCAAGAACCTGTTTATGATGCAAGTAATGATGACGTAGCGCTTATTATGTATACATCGGGTACAACAGGTAAGCCAAAGGGAGCGATGATTTCCCATAATAATTTATTGGCTGCTGGGATGGGGTTATCGCAAACCATCGATTGGTGGGAGGATGATCGTTTTTTAATGGTGGCACCATTTTTTCACATAGGTGGCATCGCTCCGCTCATCACAAATATTCTGTGTGGTTGTACAATGGTACTCATGGAAGCGTTTGAACCTATGGCAGCTTGGAAAATTGTCGAACAAGAAAAGATTACGACCATGATGACAGTACCAACAATGTTAGCATACTTATTAAAAACGTATGAGGTTGCTAACGCTGACTCATCTTCTATTCGTAACATTACCTGTGGTGCTTCATCTGTGCCTGTGCCACTTATTTTAGGATTTCGTCAACTAGGTATTCCGATTCAGCAGGTATATGGTATTACGGAATACACAGGGGCAGTGACAATATGGAAGGAGCAGATGAATAAAGATAAGTATGATTCTATGGGCAAATCGATGATGCATGGTGAAATAGCCGTAGTTGATGTGAAATCAGGCGAAGTGTTACCTGCAGGTGAGGTAGGAGAAATCCGCTTACGTGGCCCACAAGTGTTTGTTGGCTATTTCGAAAATAGGGAAGCGACAAAGCAAGTATTAAAGAATGGTTGGTACCATACTGGAGATGTTGGTTATATAGATCGTGATGGCTACTTATATGTTGTTGATCGAATAAAAGATATGATTATTAGTGGCGGAGAAAATATTTATTCTGCAGAATTAGAATTAGCTCTTGCCAACCATCCAGCTGTTGCTGATGTAGCGGTGATTGGCATGCCGGATGAAAAGTGGGGCGAGATTCCAAAAGCTTATATAGTGGTAAAACCAAACATATCGATAACAGAAGCGGACATAATGGCGTTTTGTAAAGAAAATTTAGCTTCTTATAAAGCAGTGAAAGAAGTAGAGTTTGTTGAACAGCTTCCTCGCAATGCTGTTGGAAAATTACTCAAGCATCAGTTAAAGCAGGTAGTCAAACAACCATAAAAAAATAAAAGGCAGGTATTATTTTTCCTGCCTTTTTATTGTATGGACCAAAAGATTTGTTAGTTGCTTAATATGTTGCAAATTGGAGTCTGATGAACGACCAGGTAAATTTTTATAGGTAATTAATAGGCCATTTAACGATGCGAAAAAAAGTTGAACAGTATGTTTAAGATGGTCATCAGGGAGATGTTGTCTTAAAGCTTCTCTGAAAAGTGAAAATAACTCATCGATTATGTCATGTAGCTCTTGTGAGACATTGCCATGTTGTTCGTTTTCTAGCATGAAATAGGTCATCATATGATATAAATTATCGTGCATATACATGTATTCTATATATTTTGTTGCCAGTAATTCGAGTTGATGATCTTGTCCCTCGACGGTTTGGTGCAATACGTTTAAAAGGCTGGAGCTTTCAATTTTAAATGCCGTCATAAATAAATGTTGTTGATCATCAAAATATTGATAGATTAGACCTGGAGAAACGTTTGCATGTTTAGCGATAGCCCGCATGCTCACCTCAGCAAATGACTTTGAACTAAATAATTCGATAGCGGCATTAATAATATTTTCTCTATTGATCGTTTTCTTCTGTTGTCGCTTGGATACATGCTGAACCTCTTTTGTCTCCATAAGTATTGCTCCTTTACACTTTATATAAATAAGATTCTATAAAAAACATCAGATATTGACAATCAAATTACGTGATACTCAGTGTAATAAAATTGTATTTTTTAAGATAAATGGATTTTTTTGTGTTAGCAGGGAGGTAAGCAAGCCCAGTAAACACGCAACTGTAAGAGCGTTAAAAACTTTTCATCATTGTTAGTTAGAAATTTTTACAAATGACTGGCAGGTAGTCATACATTGCTTTTGCTGACTGTCAATATATGTTTATTTCTTTATGTGTTAGCATTTCGGAAAACATGTAAAGAAAAATTCCGTTGTTGTTACCTATTCGCAAAAATGACTCGCCATTCATTATATGCTACACTTTTTTGTACAAGGGGCAAAGGGGGAAGAGGATGTTTACACGTGAGAAAAGTATAGAGATTGAACAGCATCGTGATGTACGATGTGCACATGGTAAAGTAGCAGTTCAGGGGATTGGCATGAGTGTGTACAGTTTTTTTGTGGATGGGTTACTGATTGATACAGGCTCCTATTCGCTGTCGCAGGAATTCCAATCCTTTTTTAATGAAATACCGATAGAGCAATTGGCCTTAACGCATTCTCATGAGGATCATGTAGGCAATGCTGCATGGATTCAACACCATCATAAAAATGTACCTATCTATATACACCGAGATTCAGTCAGCATTTGTGCAGTGGATGGAGATTATCCGCTTTATCGTCAGGCACTGTGGGGGGAACGACCGGCGTTTGTTGCCCAAGCAATTGGCGATACTATTCAAACGAAATCAGCTACATGGGATGTCATTGAAACACCTGGGCATACAACAGATCATTTGTCGTTTTACAATCGGGAAACAGGTGCTATGTTTACAGGAGATTTGTTTATCCAGCCAAAGACGAAGGTTGTGCTTGATGAAGAAAACATCGTACATACCTTGGCGTCTTTGAGGAAAATAGTCAACTACGATTTCGATGTCGTCTATTGCTGTCATGCGGGCTTTATAGCAGATGGGCGAACAAAAATACAGGAAAAAATTTCTTATTTAGAAGACATGGAGGGAAAAGTAAAGCAATTGTTTATGCAAGGTTATACGATTGAAGAAATGACCAAAACAATTTTTCCTCGTGATTATCCGATTACGAAAGTATCTGGGGAACAATGGTCTTCCAAGCATATTATCACGGCTTTTATCCATCACTTTACGCAGGAGTCCTTAACATAAGGGCTCTTTTTTTGTTGGTTAGCTGTGACTTACATAAATACTTTGAGATACATAATAAAAAACTTTGTGAAAAAATGTGAATAAATTGTGACAAACTCAATTAAGACAATGGATGCGCTTACATAAGTTTGTGAAAAAATTCTCATTTACATAAGAAAAATACTATGTGAAAAGATGAACAGGTGAAAAGGCTACAGTTGTACATTTTATGCGACGTAATATAGAACATTAATTATCTTAAAATAATTGATTGTGAAGTGTTTAATTTGACAGAAAAATATATTCAAAGGCATTAAATACTGTATTTTTGAAGGATAAAATAAATTGACAGAAAATTTGTTGACTATGTTTTCACAAAGTATTATGATTCTGAAATATAATGAAAAACAAAGGGAAAAGGATGGGATGGAATGGACGTAATGAAAAAAGCATTAGAAATGCATGCACACTATAGCGGAAAATTAGAGGTTATTTCGAAGGTGCCAGTACAGGATTCTTATGATCTTAGTTTGGCTTATTCACCTGGAGTAGCAGCTCCATGTGTGGAAATTGAGAAAAACCCATCACTTGTCTATGACTATACGATGAAAGGCAATATGGTAGCTGTTGTTTCGGATGGCACGGCAGTTTTAGGCTTAGGGGATATTGGACCTAAAGCGGCATTACCAGTAATGGAAGGGAAGGCGATTTTACTAAAGCGTTTTGCCAATGTTGATGCTTTTCCAATCTGTTTAGATACGAAAAATACGGATGAAATCGTCAGTATTGTGAAGGCGCTTGCCCCGACATTTGGTGCTGTGAACTTAGAGGATATTTCAGCGCCTAGATGCTTTGAAATTGAAGATCGCCTACGTCAGGAATGTGATATTCCAGTATTTCATGACGATCAGCATGGAACAGCAATTGTTGTAGGAGCAGCCATGATTAATGCCAACCGTATTGTGAAGAAGGATGTTGCAACGATGAAGGTTGTGATAAATGGTGCTGGTGCTGCGGGGATTGCGATTTTACGAATTCTTGTACAAATGGGCTACAAAAATATTTATATGTGCGATACAAAAGGCATTATTTATGAGGGACGTACAGAAGGGATGAATCCGATTAAAGAAGCAGTGGCTCATTTAACTAATCCAGAAAAACTGCATGGCACACTGGAAGATGCGCTAACAGGTGCGGATGTCTTTATCGGGGTTTCTGTCGCAAATTTATTAACAGAGGCACACATTGCATCCATGAATGAAAATCCAGTCGTCTTTGCCCTAGCCAATCCAAACCCTGAAATTACCTATGAAAATGCTAAAGCTTGGGGTGTGCGTATTATGGGCACGGGTCGTTCAGATTATCCAAATCAAATTAATAATGTTCTAGCATTCCCTGGTATTTTCCGGGGGGCTTTAGATGTGCGAGCAATGGATATTAATGAAACGATGAAATTAGCGGCAGTTGAAGCCATTGCTTCTCTTGTAAGTGACGCCGAATTAACAGAGGAATATATTGTACCGAAATCTTTAGATGAGCGTGTTGTGGCAATCGTTTCACGAGCTGTAAGTGGCGCTGCTGTTGAATCGGGCGTATCGGAATTATTCCAACAAAGTACGGCTCTATCTGTCTAGTGAATAACCGCTTTCTAAAAATAGATAAAGAAAAGTGATAAACTTTTCTTTATCTATTTTTTTGTGATTTAATGGCGAATATGCTCGAAAAATGTTGTTGTTTGATTTTTTATGTAATAAAATGAATATGAATAATGTAATAATTTACATTTTCTGTTTTAGAGGAATAACTGCTTAATTTTTCAATTTTATTGTGAAAATTAGGTCTAAAGTACATATAAAATGAAAGAGGTGTTGGCCATATGAAATCATTATTTCAATTTCGATCCATTAAGGCGAAGCTGATTGCTTTCTCTTTGCTGCTTTTATTGATTCCCCTTATTATTCTTGGCTTTTCAAGCTATCAACAAAGTAAAGCAAATTTAGAGACAGTAGGAAAAGAGAATTTACGAAACAGTGTAGAAATGACCATTGCCATGATTGAGCAATTCAATCAACAGGTAGAGGCAGGCAATCTATCCTTAGAGGAAGCGCAAGAAAAAGTAAAGATTGCGATTTTAGGTGAGAAGGATAGCGAAGGAAAACGACCGATTAATAAAGAGATTAAGCTAGGCGATAACGGCTATATATTCGTCGTAGACCAAAAAGGGAACTCCATCGCACACCCTAACATAGAGGGCTCTAATGTCTGGGATGAGCAGGATGATAGTGGCTTTAAATATATGCAAGAAATCATTGCCGTTGGGAATGATGGTGGTGGCTTTGTAAGCTATGAATGGGCATTACCAAATACAGATCAATTGGAAGAAAAGGGTGTTTATACAGAAACAGACCCTTATTGGGGATGGGTTATTGGTGCGAGTACTTATTTAATGGATTTCAATAAACCAGCAGAAAGTATTTTAAAATTAACAATCATTGTGATTGCTATTGCGGTTATTGTGGGCATATTTGTGATTTGGCAATATGCAAGTAGTATGGCAAAACCGATTAACCGAGTGGCTCAAGCTATGGAACAGTTTGCGCAGGGTGATTTATCTCAAGACAGCATATCTATTCGATCAAAGGATGAAATAGGCAAGCTGGCAAATGCAATGAATCAAATGCAACAGAAATTGAAGGATATGATTCATAATATCGCGCAAGCTTCTGATTTGATTAATACTTCTAGTAAAGAACTGACACAATCAGCAAATGAAGTGAATATGGGAGCGGAGCAAGTGGCGATTACGATGCATGAATTAGCATCAGGTGCAGAAGGACAAGCTCATCATTCGAATGAATTAACATCCTTGATGGAACGCTTCACGGCGGATTTACAGGAAACGAATCAGCATGGTGCTCATATTCATCAATCCTCTGTGGAAGTATTAGCATTAACAAATGAAGGAAGTCAGCTAATGACATCCTCCAATTCTCAAATGGTGAAGATTGATAGCATTGTGCAAAATGCGGTAGAGAAAGTGAAAAATTTAGATGCCCAAGCTCAGGAAATTTCAAAGCTGGTCGTTGTTATTAAAGATATAGCAGATCAAACGAACCTGCTGGCTTTGAATGCTGCGATTGAAGCGGCTAGAGCTGGTGAGCAGGGCAAAGGATTTGCAGTGGTGGCAGATGAAGTACGCAAGCTGGCAGAACAAGTAGCGTTTTCAGTTAACGACATTACATCAATTGTCACGAACATTCAGCGGGATTTTGATGTTGTCACAACCTCTTTAGAGGATGGTTACCAAGAGGTAAAAGAAGGAACGAATCAAATAAAAGCTACTAGCGAAACGTTTAATACAATTAGTTATTCCATCAATGATGTAGTAGAAAGTGTTAAACTAATTTCAACGAATTTATCGAAGGTTACAGAAGATGGCCGTAAAATGAACAACTCGATTCAGGAGATTGCTGCGGTAGCAGAGGAATCTGCTGCAGGTGTTGAGCAGACAACGGCTACAACGGAAGAGACAAGTAGCTCTATGGATGATATGGCAGGAAAATCTGCCCAATTATCAGAGTTAGCCTTACAATTGAAAGCGTTGATTGCCCAATTCAAACTATAGCCAAAAATCTCCCGCTCTCTTCAGAGAGGGGAGATTTTTTTAAATCATACCAACACCGATAATGCCGATGAGAATGATAAAGAAAAGAACAAACAATACAACGAAAAGAATAATTCCTGGAATAAAAATAGTGAAGAAGGCCATCCAGTTAGAGATTTGATGTGCTTCGGCAACAACACCTACTGAAATAACAAAAGACCAGATACTAACAACGATGGTTACTAAAATAGTTGGCCAAAAAATCCAAGGCAATGAACCGATAAAGTTTGGGTCTAATAAAGAATCTGGGGAAGTTATTAACCAAATTAAATAAAGTGGAATTAGTACAATAAATGGAATGGCTGTAAGGCTCAATCCTTTAAATAAGTCCGAATAAGTACCAGTGCCTTTGAATAATTTACCAAATAGCCATGAAATGAGGGCGGAAAAAGCCGTACCAATAATCCCAGCGATTGGCGCAAAAATAACACATAATAAGGCTAAAATCCATGGTGAGAGATTAGGGAATAATTCCGAATCAATCAGCCCTGACATAAGAGAGCCGATATAACCAATAGACAAAACCAAAATGGCAAAGCCAATCGATTTTTCATTAATCATATAACGAGCTGCTTGTTTTGGATGCATCCAAACTGCTAAAAACGGATTTAGTTTAGGCCTCTCTTCTTTCGGTGTCTCCGTATAGTTTTCCATTAAACTACCTCCAAAATTATAGAATAATTGCTTATTACAATAGTTAATATACGAGTGGTGGAAGGAAAAGTTTCGTCAAAAATAAAAAAAGAGCCGCAGCCGACTCTTTTTCATAATGGCTTCTATTATTCAGCTAACATCATTTTTTCAAGCTCTAACGGTTCAATATATTCTTCGCCTTTGTAAGCACGCATATTACCGCCAGAAATTTCATCAATTAATAAAATATCATTTGTTTTAGCATCACGACCGAATTCTAATTTAATGTCATACAGTGTTAAGCCTTTTTTAGCAAGCTCTGCCGCCACAAATTTTGAAATTTCAATTGTACGTTGTTTTAAAATGGCGTATTCTTCGTGAGTTAACAGGTTTAACATAGCTAAAGCATCTTCAGAAATAGGGGGGTCTAAACGATCATCATCTTTAATCGTTACTTCCACAAAAGAGTCCAGCTCCTGTCCTTCCTTTACATAAGCACCATAACGGCGTAGGAATGAACCGACTGCCTTGAAGCGGCAAATGACCTCTAAACCTTTCCCAAAAACAGTTGCTGGTTTCACGGTCATAGTGGCATCCTCAAAGTTTGCGTCAACATAGTGCGTAGGTACACCTTGGTGATTTAATTTCGAATAGAAATAAGAAGTTAAGCGCAAACCAGCTAAGCCCGCACCGTCAATCGTTAAACCAACAGTATTAGCACCTGGGTCAAACACACCATTTTCTCCTGTAACATCATCTTTAAATTTTAATAAATAATGGCCGTCTTCTAATTTGAACACATTTTTTGTTTTACCTGTATACAATAATTCCACAAAAAAACCTCCAATATTTCATAGTACCCCAAAATTATAACACGAATATTTCAAATATTTAATAATAAAAATGTTCGTTTAAAACGTTTATTTACATGTTTTATAACGGAATTTCTAATAAAAAATAAGATGATAACGAATGTTCGTTACCATCTTGCGTGAAATTAAGAATATTCCCAATTCAAATGTTAGGAACCTGTTAAAAAAGAATGTTATTAATAGACACCTTCAGTAAGCATGCCATCTGCTACTTTGATAAAGCCAGCGATGTTTGCACCAACTACTAAGTTCCCTGGGAAGCCATATTTTTCAGCTGCTGCTTTACTGTCTGTATAAATATTTTTCATAATTTGGTGAAGTTTCGCATCTACTTCTTCAAATGACCAAAATACGCGACTTGAATCTTGTGCCATTTCAAGAGCAGATACAGCAACTCCACCAGCATTCGCCGCTTTTGCAGGACCAAATAAAACCCCTGCATTTAGGAATTCATTGATGGCTTCAAGGTCTGATGGCATATTTGCACCTTCACCAATTGCTTTAACACCATTTGAAATTAATGTACGAGCTGACTCTCCGTTAATTTCATTTTGCGTAGCACATGGTAGGGCAATGTCACAAGGAATTGTCCAAATACCTGTACAACCTTCTGTAAAAGTAGCATTTGGTCGGTAATTAATGTAAGTTGAAATACGGTCACCTTTAACTTCTTTGATTTCTTTAATAGCTTCTAGATCTAAGCCCTCTGGGTCAAAGATATAGCCTGAAGAATCCGAACAAGCAACCACTTTTGCACCATATTGTTGTGCTTTTTCAATCGCATAAGTAGAAACGTTACCAGAACCAGAAACAACTACTGTTTTTCCTTGGAATGAATCGTTCGCATCTTTTAGCATTTCATTAACAAAATAAACCGTGCCGTAACCTGTTGCTTCTTTACGTGCTAAAGAGCCACCATAGCCAGGCGTTTTACCTGTTAATACACCAGATTCATTTGCTTTTGTTAAACGTTTATATTGGCCCCATAAATAACCTACTTCACGAGCACCAACGCCAATATCACCAGCAGGAACATCGACATCTGGACCAATATGACGGTATAATTCAGTCATGAATGCTTGGCAGAAACGCATAATTTCTGAGTCTGATTTGCCTTTCGGATCGAAGTTTGAACCGCCTTTACCACCACCGATTGGTTGCCCTGTTAAAGCATTTTTAAAGATTTGCTCAAAGCCTAGGAACTTAATGATGGATTCATTCACGGAAGGGTGGAAACGAAGACCGCCTTTGTAAGGTCCCATTACATTGCTGTATTGAACGCGATAACCACGATTTACCTGTACTTGGTTGTGATCATCTTGCCATGCTACACGGAAAGAAATAATGCGATCTGGCTCCACGATACGAGATAAAATATTGGCCTTGATATATTCAGGATGCTGTGTGAATACAGGTACTAATGAGATGAAAATTTCTTCAGCTGCTTGTAAAAATTCCGCTTGATGACTGTTCTGTTGTTTAAGTTGCTCAAATACGCCATCTACGTATTCTTTTGCTAATTGCTCGTTGCTAACAGTTGTCATTGTCATAGTTAAAACCCCCATTTAGTTGATAGGTGTATCGTATATCTATTTTTCAAACTATTCAATAAAATACTTTTTAAGTTTGTGAAAAATTGAGCAAGAGAGGTTACGAAAATAATATATTAAAATAATTTTATTTAAAGTGATTTATCTAATTATGAGAAAGGAATGATGCTTTATTGTGAAGATTCTAATTGACGCAGATGCTTGTCCAGTCGTGGATTTGGCGCTATCTATATCATCTGAATTTGAGATTGAAACTATCTTGTTTTGCGATACATCCCATCGGGTGGAACGTGATAATGTAATAACAATTATTGTACCCAAAGGTCCAGATTCAGTTGATTTTACGCTAGTGAACGCGCTTTCAAAACACGATATTGTTATAACACAGGATTACGGATTAGCTGCAATGGTTTTAGCAAGAGGAGGCTATCCAATTGATCAAAATGGACGAGAAATGTCTGATGAAAATATCGAACGTTTGCTCGATATGCGTCATGTTGGTCAAAAAATTAGACGGGCAGGAGGAAGAACAAAGGGACCTAAAAAAAGGACACAAGAAAACAATAATTCGTTTGAAATGAAATTTCGACAAATTTGTGAACGAGCAATTTTAGCTCATAAAATGGAGGAATCTACAGGTGAAAAATGAACGTAAACGCGAACTATTTCAGCAATATCCACAGCTAAAGGAAATAGCAAATAAGGGAACTGTATTGTGGGAAAATACAAATTGGATGGAAAATCCAGAAACAAGACTCTTTACTATGGCCGAAGTCGAGGATGCGGAAAACACACTACAACGATTTTCTTCTTATTTAAAAGTGGCATTTCCTGAGCTCGTAGAAAGTGATGGCCTAATTGAATCCACGATTCAGGAGATTCCAGCGATGAAAAAGGCACTTGAACAAAAATACGGTGTGTCTATACCAGGTCACCTGCTATTAAAATGCGATCATGCGCTACCCATCTCAGGCTCAATCAAAGCACGAGGTGGGATTTATGAAGTATTAAAACATGCAGAAAGGCTAGCGATGGCAAGTGGAAGGCTCAAAGTAGAGGATGATTATGCACTTTTAGCAACAGAGGCATTCCAGTCGTTTTTCCAGCAATACACGATTGCAGTAGGCTCCACAGGTAATTTAGGTTTAAGTATCGGCATTATGGGCAAGAAGCTCGGCTTTAATGTCGTTGTACATATGTCGAGTGATGCTAAGGAATGGAAAAAAGCCTTGCTCCGAGAGAAGGGAGCTACTGTAATTGAATATGAGGCTGATTACAGTGTAGCCGTAGAACAGGGTCGACAAGAAGCTGAGCAAGATCCGATGTGTCATTTTATTGATGATGAAAATTCAAAGGATTTATTTGCAGGCTATGCAGTAGCCGCAAAACGATTAAAAGACCAGTTAGAAAAGACGAATATTACAGTCCATGAAGAGCAGCCATTGTTCGTCTATTTACCATGTGGTGTCGGTGGAGGACCAGGGGGGGTGGCCTATGGATTACGGGAAATATTCGGCGAGCATGTGCATATTTTCTTTGCTGAGCCAGTCGCCTCTCCTTGTATGACGATTGGTCTAATGACTGGTTTACATGATGCCATTAGTGTGGAGGATATTGGCCTTGACAATAAAACAGAAGCAGACGGTCTAGCTGTTGGTCGTGCATCCAAGTTTGTTGGCAAAGTGATGGAAACCTATATAAGTGGCTGCTATACAGTGTCAGATCAAGAATTATTTACATCATTAGGGTTAGCTATGGACAGCGAAGCATTGTTTTTAGAACCATCGGCAAATGCCGGAATGTTTGGCGCTATCCGCTTACTCCAAAAAGGTTCGTCCTATTTCGAAAAGCACAACCTCGTCAGCCACCTATCGCAAGCCACACATCTTGTGTGGGCAACAGGTGGCAGTATGGTCCCTGCCACAATGCGTGCCGCTTATTTGGCGAAGAGCAGGGAGTTGGATTAAAGGCAGTGCTTTGTTTTTATTGGGGGGATGATGGTAGTAGATTCGCTCCATTTTGATGGAGGAAGTGGGAATGCCTGTAAAATGTACTGGACCCGCTCAAGAGGAGAGTCAAGTGCTCAAGAAGTATACTGAACCGCTCAAAAAGAAGGTCACAATGCTCGCCAAGATGTTACCTCACTCAAAAAAGGAAAAGCCCTCACCAAGTATAACTAGAACACCGCTCACTGCAATTTCAAAATAATGTTGAACCTAACCAAAAAACAGGTGGAGAAATTTTTCTCCACCTGTTGGTTGTTTTAACGTTGCAGTGCTTTGCGTTGTGCTGCTAGAAATACTTCGTGTGCAGCAAGGACGCTTGCCCCTGGCTCAAAATCGTAGGAGAAGTCTTGGAGGGCAGCTTCCATTAGGGAAACGGCTTGTAAAATGTCACTTGGGAAGCAGTAGCCCATATGACCGAATCTGAAAATTTTCCCTTGTAGATGACCAAGCCCGCCAGCAAAATCTAGATGATAGTGCTGTTTCAGATGGGCTAAAAATTCGCCAAGATCGATTCCTTGAGGGGCCTTGATTGCTGTAATGGTTGGTGACGCGTATTGGTCCTCTGTTAATAGCTCAATGTGTAAGGCTTTCATAGCGCTACGTACCATATTTTTCATAAGTTCATGACGATCTACAGTTTGCGCAAAGCCGCCTTCCTGCTCAATCAGTTGACATACTTCGTGCAATCCATAGATCAGTGTGATGGCTGGGGTATTTGGCGTCATGCCCTTTTCGGCCCAGCTTCGATAGCTTAATAAGTTTAAATAGTAAGCGGGTGTTTGATTGTCCTCGATGACTTTCCAAGCTCTTTCGCTGACGCTGATAAGGGAAAGTCCTGGAGGTAGCATCATAGCCTTTTGAGAGCCTGTCACCAAAATGTCGATGCCCCAAGCATCCATTTCAGCAGGGGCACCACCAATACAGCTTACGCCATCTACAATAACAAGGGCATCTGTTTCGTCGCGGATTACCTGCGCTAAGTCAGCAACGGGGTTTATAATGCCTGTAGATGTTTCATTGTACGTAACAAAAACGGCTTTAACGTTGTGCAATGGCTGTAAAAATGCTCGTAGTTCCTCGGCTGTGCAAGCTTGTCCCCATTCTTTTTCAAGCTTATGTACATGGAAGCCATATTGCTCACAAATGGACACGAAATAGTCACCAAATGCTCCAACGGTAATGACCACAACTTCATCACCCGCAGTGACGGTATTGACTGCCGCAGCCTCCAAGGCAGCTGTTCCACCTGATGGCAAAAGTAAGATGTCTTGTGTCGTACCAAAAACAGGTTTTACTAATTCGATTGTTTCTCGGTATAACGTTACAAATTCTTGACTCCGATGACTAAAAATATCCCGATTCATCGCCAACTGAACCCTTTTTGGTATCGGCGTTGGCCCTGGGTGTCTTAAAATATTTTCATACACATTCATCAATCCCTTTCGTTGTGAATTCGAAATTTTCTAACTATAATAATACCATATTTATGATGATAGCTAGCTGCTATTTTAAAAAATGTTGGAAGAGATTAACATTAAGATGCAATAAAAAAGGGGACTGAACAGATGGAAACAATCATGCATTATCCATATATTTATTTTTTGTACAAACCAAATCAGGTATTGGTATATAAAATTCAAACATTTGAATATATCAAGCTAGCGGATGTGATGGAAAAGGGTGAATGGACGAGCTATGCACTGCAGCCATCTGAATCATTTACAGCTTTTCACCATGAACAACGTCAGCTGCAGGAGGGTTGGACCTTTTGGATGGAGCAGGAACAGCTTTATTTTTTGGTAGAAATGATTAATGACTATATTCAGCAGGTCATGATCACAACTACTGCACAAGCGGTACATATTGTTTGCTCTGAAGCTGTAGCTGGCTCTTTACGAGGGGCCCTTGCTCCACCGAAATATGTTATCGGGTTTCCAGAGGATTTGTCGATCGGCCCTCTCTGGAAACTCGATGAAGAAAGAGGACAGGCATTTCGTCATGAATGGTTAAGGGAAAATATAAATGATGGGTTGGACGATTTTGTCAATGACAATCATTTTAAGAATACGATAAGAGAAATACAGGATATTCCAAGTCATCTACCCATCTATATTTGGTATGGACATAATGCAGAAGAACAATGTGGCCTTCGTTTTTTCCTTTGTTTATTGCGCGATAAAAGCAATGACATCATGCTCATTAACACGGGTGAACAGAATGTGATTAATCGTCAATGGGACATAGCGCTATATGACAACAAGCCATTGACTACTAAAGAACACCTGATGTTTCAACAGCAATGGCAAGATTTGGCCCAAACAAAGGATGTATGCCGTTTATGGCGGCATCAGCGAATACAAGGAGTGTCAGAGAATCACTATGATTCCGTCATTATATCGATGCTAGGACAACTTCATCATGAACAAGGAAGTATCGATTTTATACAAACAGGCGTATTCCTTTCAGAGCTACTTGTAAGAATGGAAGAACCACCAAATATCTTCTTTTTAGAGTATAGAATTCGAACTTTAGTCTATAGTGGGGAGTTTGAATTAAAGGGGATTCCTAAATCCATGCGACATTATCAGGTGAGATTACGTCAAAAAACCTCTTTAGCCTGAAGGCATAAAGAGGTTTAACAAGTTGTATTAAGCGGCAACGAATGGTTTGTTCATACGCATTAAACCGTAAATGGCAAAGAATAATCCGCCCGTAATAACCGTTAAAATTGTGTATAGTACAGCCTTACCTGTTTCGCCACACCAGCGATAGAATAGACGATACATGAAATAAATTGAAAAGCCTACCATACCTAGAGAAGCGAGTATGCCGAGAAATGGAATAAACGAAACGATGAACATGCCCGCATAAATAAGCGTATTTTTTAACGCTGTGGCACGTACCGTTTCCCGATTATCCCCACCAGCAGTCAGTAGGAAAAGACTGTATACATTAATAATAGGAATCCAAGCGATATAGGCTACATCTCCAAAACCATTTGTTTTAGACGTCATAAAATAAATGAGTGCACTAATAATGTAGGCGATTAAACCAAGAACAAGAGCTGCTAAAATAAGTATTATAAACAGACCACCCATAGCTGCATCCCAATCATTAGAGTAATAAGAACTATCGTAATTATACATCAGTGAAACCTCCCTTCATTTGAAAATACCAACTAATCATAACAAGCCTAGCCTGTTTAAGCTACAACGAATTTAATGTAATATTTAGTAGAAATCGCACGAATGTACTAGAATATAATTTATTTTTAAGTCTTTGATGATGATTTTTTGAGTAATAAATACAAAAAAAGCAAAAAATATCATTGTGAAAATTATTGTGCTAGTTTTGGAGAATCATTTTTAGTGTTTTTCATTTGCTTTATACAAAACATTACTATCCTATGATGATAGAAGGTCAGAACATGCCATCGAATTCTAAAAAAAGCCATCCTACTAAAATATAGGGTGGCATTTTTGCTTGGATTAAATGAATTTAGCGATATGCTCTAGCTCAATACGAGAAGAATTATATGCAGGAGCTGCTGCTTTACCAATCGCAATTAAAATGACGGGTACGATATGGTCTTCTAATGCAAAGTGTTGAGCGAAGGCTTCTTTATTAAATCCGCCCATTGGGACTGTATCATAGCCCATGTCTTTTGCTAAAAGCATAATTTGCATAGAAATTAGACCAGCATCAAATGTAACGATATTCTTTAACACTTCTTGTGGAAGCTGAGAATATAAGTTTATCGAGTTATTGATCATTAAATCTTTGGTTGCTTCATCAATATAACCAAGATCAAAGTTTTTCGTATAAACAGCCTCGGCATTTTCGTACATTTTTGTATCGCCTAAAACGGCAATAATCGCTGAGGATGTTTCGATTTGTTCTTGATTGTTTGCGATGGCACGTAATTCTTTTTTGATTGCCTCGTCTTGAATTACTAAAAAGCGCCAAGGTTGTAGGTTGCTAGATGATGGAGCAGAAGTCGCTTCTACAAGTAATTGTTCTAATTGCTCTTGTGGAATTTTATAGTTTTCGTCGTATTTACGAACAGATTTACGTTCATGCATAATTTTATTTAAAGAACTTTTTGTCACTGTCATAATTTTTTGTCTCCTTCATTATATGATGCGTTTTTTACTATACGATAAACGCATTCATTTTCCAAGTAAATTGCTCGAATTAAAGAGTCTTGAAAACAGGATTTATTATCTGCCTATCATTTAAAAAGTTACAAAAAAATATATTTTTATAGAGGTAATCCATTTATACTAGAAGGTAAATAGAGCAAAAATAACAGGTATGGAGTGACAGACAGATGAAAAAACTATTGGGAAATTTAAAGCTTATGGCAAAAATAGGGATACTTATTCCTATTATTATTGTTTTTCTAGGTGGTATGTCCTTCCTTAATTATTTGAGTGCATCACATGAACTTGAAAGCTCTATTGAAAATGAAATGTCTTTACTGGCAGATGATGTAACGGGCTCTGTTGAGAGCAAATTACATGCGCATATTCAGTTGATTTATAGTGCAAAGACAACGATAGAATCAGCTGACAGTATGATGACGAGAGAGCAATTTATTCGCTATGTACAGCAGCTATTGCCATACAATAAGGAAACTTATGGTATGGGGTTATGGCTAGAGGAGGATGTGGCAAAGGGGGAAATTTTTGGCCCGTATGCCTATAAAGAAGGAGAAAAAATTGTCTCTACGGATACGTATGAAGATCCAGCCTATCATTTTCATGAGCAGGAATGGTACCGCAACAGCATCCACTCGAATAGCATTGTCCATACAACACCTTATTTTGATGAGGCCTTAGGAGAAATGTTTATTTCATTTGGCACACAAATTGTGAAAGATTCTAAGCCAGTGGGGGTTATTACAGGGGATTATGTGTTAGATTCTATCCAATCCATTGTCTCTGATGTGCAAATTCGACAGAGTGGCTATGCCTTTTTAATAGATGATAGTGGGAATTTTTTAACGCATCCTGATGTAGATAAAGTAAATAAAGAGACGATTCAGCAATTTTTAAATATTCCTGTTGAGCAGCTAGCTGAGCAGAAAAAGCTAATACAGACAACGATTGATGGGAATGACTTTACGCTACAATATCAGCAAATTCAGAACATGCCGTGGAAATTGGTTTTACTTGTTCCTACAGATGAGCTTTACAGTGAGGTACAGGCGATGCTTCAGCAGCAAATCGTGATTAGTGTGGTGCTTATTGCCCTGATCACCATCATTATTTATTTCCTTGCTCGCTATATACGTACGGAAGTGAAAACGATGAATACATATTTAGGCTACCTTGCTACGGGTGATTTAACGAAACAAATGGCCATTCATACAAAGGATGAATTTGGTGAAATGGCACAGTACTATAATGAGTCTGTGGAAGGGTTAGGGTCTATGATACAGCGCATTGTTGCTGAAACGGAGACAGTTGCCTCCACTGCCGAAGAATTAACAGCCAGTGTACAAGAGGTCAATAAAACCGTCACGGAAGTAGCTGTTTCTATGCAAAATGTGGCTGAAAATACGAGTTCACAGCAGCAGGTGAGTAGTCAATTAACAGGTGTCACAACACAATTAGGTGATGACATGAAGACTGCCATGGACGATTTACAAGAGGCAGTGCAACAGTCGGTAACAACCTCTCATCTAGCTACAGGGGGCTCGCAAAAAATACGGGCTTTTGTGGATGACATTGTCCAGCTGCATGCACAGGTAGACAGCAGTGCTAATCTGGTGAGTAGCCTGAAGGTGCAATCCGCTCAAATTGAGCAAATGAGTCAGCTTATTTCTGCTATTACTGACCAAACTAATTTATTATCTCTCAATGCGGCTATAGAGGCGGCACGAGCAGGCGAGGCAGGAAAAGGTTTTGCCGTTGTAGCTGGTGAGGTTAAAGCACTTGCTGAACAGACAAGTAGAGCCTCTTTAGACATTGCGAAGGTCGTGCTGACGATTCAGGACCAAATGAATGAGGCGGTGGACATGATGGAGCAAAGTCGAAAAATTGCTCACCAAGGTATTGGTTCTGTCCAGCAAGCAGGTACTACCTTTGATACGATTGCTAGTGCCATTGAAGGGCTCCAGATGACGATACGAGAAACGAGTAATACAACAGCAGATGCTTTTAAAAACTTGCAGGAAGTGACAGCACAAGTGCAGATGATTAACCAACAGGCGATGGCAACAAATGATTATACATTAAATGTTTCGGCCATCACTGAGGAACAAGCCTCCACCATGAATGAAATGGCTGTAGCCTCTGAGCAGTTAGCACAGCTTGCTCAAAATTTGCAGGAAGAAACAGCTGAATTTACTGTCTAATAGTAGGGCGTACATCGATAGGAAGATGTACGCCTTTTTAGGATCTAAATGAAAAAGCTTCCCACTCCACGCTTTTTGTAGGCAGAGCCGATTTGAATTGTTTAATCATTTTTGGGGGTCCACAAATAAAAACACTTGTTTCAGCAGATAGTGACAGCTGATGGAAGGATAGCTTTTCTTCATGAGCTGTATTAATAAAGGTGACAGTGAAATGATCGTTCATTCGAGCATAGCTCTGTAGAAAATCTTTGTAGATGGCATTGTCTTGACCATGGAAGGAATAATACAAGTCAATTTTCTTATCAGGCTTTGTTTGTAAATAGGCAAGAAAAGGTGTAATGCCCATGCCACCAGCAATCCAAATTTGCTGATTGGCCACTCGATCAAAGTCAAAATGACCATATGGCCCAGCTATGGCAACTGGTGTATTGAATTGAAGATCGTTGTAGAGCTGTTTCGTATAATCTCCAATGGCTTTGATTGTTACCGTGATTTGTTCGCCATTACCACCAGTAATAGAGAAGGGGTGTGGCGCTTTTTCGATACCCTCTTGAAAAATTTTTAAAAAGAGAAATTGTCCTGGTCGATAGTCGAGTTTTTTTATGAGTGTCAGCTCAACTTCAATCACATGGGCGTTCAGCCTTTGAATGGCTGAAACATGACCTGTATATGGAAAGAACATATCTTGATACATTGTCAACATATACAGAGCAGACATAAAACCAATCGTTGTTGTCAGTGCTGTGAAAATGCCTAAAGGAGAAGGTTGTAATAAATCATATTGGCTAGAAAAATAAGCATGATAAATACCGAAAGTATAAGGTACAAGTAGTAAACGATGTAGCCAGCGCCAATGCTCATACTTTAAAAACTTTGCAATGAACGCTAGGACAATCAGGGCAATAAAGCCATATTGGGCAAGCTCACCAAGGTCTTTAGCGAAGTCTTTTAGTGAGGTTTCTTGTATGACTGCCTCATCAGTAATCATTTTTTGCAACTGACCATGCAAGAGGATGAATCCAAGTGAAAGGATTGCGAGTAATTTATGATAAAAATAAACATGCTCAAGACTAGAAAACCAACGCTCTAACAGTTTCATTCTGGTAGCCAATAAGAACACAAGAAATAAACTAGTCATGGCTAAGCCTCCAATGAGATGGCTTAGTATGTTCAATGGATGGATGGGCTCCATAGGTGTAGCGACATACCAAAGAAAAGCACTAGTGCCCATTATGCAAAAGATAAAAAGTAGTCCTTTATAAGCTCTCATATATAACCTCCATCCCTATTTTTATCCATATTCTATATCGCTATACAAATAATGAGTTGAAAAATATTTTCGAGCGTATGTTCGGAATGTACGTTCCCTTTCGGGCGGAATTATGGTACAGTAAGAAGGAAAAAATAGAGAGAGAAGGAGTGGAAGTAATTTATGCAAGGGAACACCCATATTGTTGGGGGCATCACAGCAAGTCTCGCCTTTGCACAGTTTTCAAATGATAACCCACTTGTCTTAGTAGGGGCAGGTGTTATCGGTGCATTACTTCCAGATATATGTCATAGAGGTAGTAAAATCGGTCGAACATTTCCCATCCTCGCGAAGCTGGTTAATACAGTGTTTGGACATCGTTCCTTTACACATAGTTTGCTTTTCCTATTGTTCGTTATGGTGGCGTTACATACTTTAGTTCCTTACAAAGCAATTTCCATTGGGATTATTATAGGGATGGCTAGTCATATCCTGCTTGATATGTGTACAAAAAAGGGCGTTAAACTATTTTTCCCAGCGACTGTATCCATTCGTTTTCCACTTACAACGAAAACGGGTAGCAAGGTGGAAGGGATCGTACTTATGTTGCTTTCGATGCTGTCCATCTATTTGAGCTATGAATTGATTGTCAAATTTATAGATTCGATATAAATTAAGAAGAGCCCCAGTATTGGTTTACTGGGGCTTTTGATGTTAGTCAGCTTGTACCTCTTCCACAGTCTGCTCTACTTCGGCGCGCGTCATTTTTTCTCGACCTTCTTGCATCGCCTTCAACGTTTTGTGGGCTAAGGCAAGTGGTAGGCGGCAAAACAGCAGAATGGTACGTTTATTAATATCTTTCATATAGAGGTCTGCTTTGGCTAAATTTTCTTCAGCATAGACAAACAAATCTTCGCGTGTCCAGCCATCAGGCACGAAGTTGACACCACGTTCATCTAAATCCTCATGCTGATTACGTAAGATGTTGACAGCCTGGAGTCCACGACCATAGCCTATTGCTAGCTCACGATCAGTTTGAACGTTGGCACCCCACGCCCAAAGCTCAGACAGCATCGTCCCTACAAGCCCTGCCACGTAGTATGTATAATCATCCAAATCCTCGCGTGTATGCACCTGCCAATTGGCCTTTGCCCATTTGGCCATACCAAAAGCCATTTCGCTTGTGGAAGCCTGAACAATTTTTCGCGATTCCTCAGGACAAAATGTTAGCCAATCTGCTAATCGAAGGGATACTTCTGGCAGTTGATCGGCATAAGGTGCTAATAATGCTTGATAAGCTTCTTTATTAAATGTGTCCTTTAATAATTCACTTGTTGCGGACAATAAATTAAATTTCACATCATTCGAAAGCTGTTCATGATCTTCAATTTCATCAATGGCACGCATGGCTAAATAGGCAGCAGCCACCGATATCTTTAAATCATTTTTTAAAAAAGTAATAGGTATATAAAACGTGCGGCTTGTATCTTTTAAAACCTGCATCGCTTCTTTGTAAAGTCTTTTTTGTTCGTTCACTTGTATTCCTCCGTTCAAATGGTTCCATATCTATAGTATATCGTATCGTAAAAAAAGGGAAAGATAAAACAGATTGTTCATATTTAGAGAGATATTCTTTGAAAACGATTACTACAAATGATATAGTTTAATAATAAACTATTTAAATCTATACTTTTATGGTGGTCAATAAGAGTGGATTTATACTAGTATAGCTACATCAATTTCAAATGAGAGGAAGTTTAATGAAATGGGACGTTTAAATAATAAAATTGCTATGATTACAGGCGGCGCTTCTGGTATGGGTGCAGCGATGGCTAAACTGTTTGCACAAGAAGGTGCTACAGTAATTGCAGCTGATATTAATGAAGAAAACTTAGCAAAAATTTCTGAGCTAGAAAATGTAGAGGGAATGAAATTAGATGTTTCCTCTGACGAAAACTGGGCAGATGTAACAAAAGCAATTGTTGAAAAATATGGTCGCATTGATATTTTAATTAATAATGCGGGTATTTCATCAGAAAAAGGACCCGATCAAATTACACAGGCAGACTGGTCAATTATGCATAATATCAATGCATTTGGACCATTTCTTGGCATTAAACATGCTGCGCACTATATGAAAGAAGCAGGCAAAGGCTCCATTGTTAATACATCGTCTTACACAGCGATTATTGGGGCAGGCTTTAATGCCTATACAGCCTCTAAAGGTTCTTTACGTGCGATTGCTCGTGCAGCAGCTTCAGAGCTTGGTGCTTTCAATGTCCGTGTGAACACGGTATTCCCTGGTGTCATCGAAACACCAATGACAGCCAAATTATCAGAAGCAAAAGAGGCAATGGATATGTTAGTAAGAGCTACACCAATGGGGCGTCTTGGTCAACCAGAGGAAGTAGCAAATGCTATTTTATTTTTAGCATCAGACGAGGCTTCTTACATTACGGGTGCCGAGCTTGTCATTGATGGTGGCTATTCAGCACGCTAGTTAAATATAGTAATTGAAAAGTGGAAATGCCTGTTCAAGCAGTGCATTTTCACTTTTTTTGTTTTTTTAGTAGAATGATGATAAAGCTTTAGAAATTCGTCAAAAAACAGCTATTGATTAGATAAATTTTGATATTTTTCGTGATTTTTTCAAGAAAGTGTACGAAGTTATTGCACAATCATTTCAACAGCGTTAAAGTTTAGAAAGGGCAAAATGTCATTACACGATTTGGGGGACTGTACTGAGCGTTTAGCTTTTGTACGAACAAAATCAGGAGTCAGGATTTTGGCATACATAACTCCTTGCAAAATCCTGGATACCAAAGAGGGCATGAATTTGATGAATTGCCTGAATCATAGCGTAAACCGTCATCATAGTATGAGAAAATTACGTAATAAAAACAAAGGAGAATTGTATGCCAAAGGCTATAGGTATTGATGCAGGCGGCACATTGACAAAGGTTGCTTATTTAGATCAAGACAATGAACTTGTGTTAACAACCTTTCCGTCGAATGATTTGCAATCTGTCACAAAATGGATTATTGATCATCCAGATATTGAGGATATTGGTGTTACGGGGGGACGTACAGAGCAATTACTTGATGTCATTAAAACAATGAAATCGATTCATTATATAGTGGAATTTGAAGCTACATTAAAGGGTGTCCGATTTTTGCTTAATAAAGAAGGCTACTTTTTTGAGCGCAGTATGATTACCAATATTGGGACAGGTACGTCCATTCATTATATGGAAGGTAATACACATATTCGCGTTGGTGGGACAGGCGTTGGTGGTGGGACACTAATTGGTTTGTCAGCGCTTACAACGGGCATTACAGATTACAATGAAATCCGTGAAATGGCTGCCAATGGCAATCGTGAAGGAATCGATCTATTGGTCAAGGATATTTATCAAGGTATGGATACACCGATTGACGGTCATTTAACGGCTAGTAATTTTGGGAAAGTAGGCATTACAAAGTCGATAAAGCATCCTGCTGAGGATATTATTGCGACCGTTCAAGGACTAGTAGGCGAAGTCATTACAACACTCAGCATTCAATATGCGGAGGAAAAAAATGCACAGCATATCGTTTATATTGGCTCCACATTAAGCAATAATGATCATCTTACCCGAGTGATTGCAAATTATACACGCACGAAAAAGCATACACCTGTCTTTATTAATGACCATGGCTTTTCTGGTGCTGTCGGAGCATTACTTAATATTACAGAATATACAATTGTCTAACGATTTAAGGACATAACATATTGTATGACAACTAGTTATGTCCTTTGTTATTCAACTACAATAAGAAGTTATTTAAACACTTTATCTATTTTGTCTTTATCATAATCTAATATCCAGTCATTGTATGTATAATAAATGTCTCGTATAGATTCAGGTGAGGTAGCAAGTAAATCACAGCCTCTATCATCGTAAACGTGAAAAATGGTTTTCTTTTTGATATTTAAAAAATATATCCTATGAAAAATACTTGGTTGGATTCCTAAATCTTGATTACATACTGCTTTTAACAATGGAATGTACTTCAAATCAGATGTTTTACATGCAAGTGTAAACCTATGTGTTTTATATTTTCCGTCCTCATCATCTTCGGGGAAAATAGAAGACATTTCTGTATGCTTCAATTTATATAAGACTGATTTATCATAGATATATGGAGAAAAAATTCTCGCTTTGTGCTGATAGGTTTTTCTACCTCCAAAATCATTGACATCTACTACCATAAAAATTTCCTCGTCTTGTAAATGTAGTGCTTCAAACAGCGTGACAGCCCTTTTATAAACCTCCTGTATATAAAGACGATCTTCATAATCGCAATCTCTAGCTCGCTCTACCCCTAGTTCGAACCGTATGCCAATTTCCCAGTTATAAAACAAAGGTGGTCTAAGAAGTAAGGAAGGAAAATTTTCATTCATATAGTCATTTAAAAGCATATTTGCACCTCAACTTTATTTTTAAAATTTTACCTTTAACAAACCGCCAGAATAATAGTCAAAGAAGAAAATGACTCTACCCATTAATTTAGAAATTATATTTCGCTTTCGTTACTGCATTGGGGTAGATGATCAATTTGCCAGTTAGCATCTACAAATTCAATATTACTAATATAAGCATTTATCAATTTTGTTTTACCTGAACCTATTCCACCATTTAAAAATTGAGCTAGGAAAGTATTGATAACGCCTCCGTAAGCTACTATTAACAGCTTCCATTCTACTAACGATTTTTACATAATCCATTAAGAACACCATCATTTAATCCAAACGCTTATAAATACATAAACATGAGAAAACTCGCCATTGGGACTTTTAAGATAATCAATTGGTGTCGAAGAATTAATCAGTATTATATACCATTCGTCATAACTCATTCCTGTTGTAGTTTTAAACCTTACTTCTCCTTTTGTTTCCTATATTATACATAATATTGCAATTATTCGATATATATTTAACATCAAATTGGTCATGTTCATTTTTTTTACAAATAGCGAAGAAACTTACCTACATTAAAACATCTCTAACTGAACAAATTAGGTAGTAGGAGGTGAAGCTACGTGGGAAAGCGTAATAATCGAAACAACAGTAAAACCATGAATATGAGAACACATAATCCTTTTGGCACTTACAAAAGCAAAGACCTCGATCGAAGTAATAGCAATAATAACAACCCAAATGACAACTTGAATGAAGAGTTCGCGGCAGAATTTGATGCAAAGGCTAAAAATAAAAACAATAAAACGAATCATGATAAAAACCAACAGTCGAATAAAACAAAATAGTGGAGGTACAAATCATGGCAAAAAAGAATAAGACAAGCTTTAAAAAGAAAAAGAAGGAAGATACACACAAAAAGAATGATCGTGAGGAATATTCAGCAGAATTTAATCAGGTCATTCATAATAATCCCCAACAGCCAAAGCAATAAACACAAGCTGCTCTAAAGTCTTTTGGAGCTCTTATTTTTTACTGTTTGTGCTGCTTTATACAGTCAAAAAGGGAGTGATTCAAGTGAGAAAATTTTATTTACTTGGGCTTCTTTTTGTTTCTCTAGCAATGTTTATACAAATACCAGTGGTTGCCAATGCACAACAAGAAACACCAGCTTATGCAAAATGGGGACAGCTGGCTATCAAAGAGGTAAAGGCGAAATATCCTACGGCTAAAATTGTGGATTATTTGCATGAGGGCAAGGAAGTACAGGGGGCATCAACCATTGAGAAATTTAAGCTTTGGCTCAAGCAGCCTGACAAGGAATTTGGTGTTCATGTCAGAATCAGCTACCAAACGACAACGCAGGAAGTAGAAAAAATTGAATTTCAAGAAAGTACTTCATAAAATAAGGATGCCCTATTTTAGGCATCCTTGTTCTTTAACCCTCTAGCTTTTGAATAAATGCACGCATTAAGCCTGGTAAATCAGGCCATGCATGCCCACTTATTAAATTACCATCTGTGTGAAGGTTGGCATCAATGTAAGTTGCTCCTGCCACCTGCACCTCAGGCTTGCAGGCAATATAGGCTGTTAGCTCACGCCCTTTTAGCACTTCAGGAATGGTCGCGAAAATTTGCGCTGCATGACAAACGGCTGCAATTGGTTTATTCGTTTCAAAGAAGTGGCTTACTAGTGCTGGGACATGCTCATTCAAACGAATGTATTCAGGTGCACGTCCACCAGGAATAATGAGCCCATCGAATTGTGTTGGATCAATAGCAGCAAAAGCAGCGTGGGCCTCTAATCCATAAGCAGGACGCTCGATATATGTATCGACACCCTCTACAAAGTCGTGTAATACGGTTTGTAATTTCTTAGCGGATGGTGCTGCAATTGTGACATCATACCCTGCTTCAAGACAACGATAATAAGGATAAAAAATCTCTAAAGCCTCTACTGCATCTCCTGCGAGTATTAAAACCTTTTTCCCCATGCTTCCATCTCCTTTACATTGTAAATCTACTAAGTTTTATTCGACACTTGCAAAAAATTTCCTGCTTACAGTAGGGTTACCTTTCCAAATTCCTTGCTTTACAAAGAAAAAAATGAAGCGTATAGTATTTATTTAACTAGGTAAATAAATTCGCAGGAGGTAAACAATATGAATCCAATATTTCATGCTTTATTCCAAAAAAGTCGGTATTTAACGAACTGCTTAAATGAAGTATTAAAGCAACATCATTTATATAGCTCCCAATGGGCCATTTTATATTGCTTACATAAAAACGGGCCAATGACCTTAACACAAATTTGGAAATATTTAAATGTGGAAGCGCCCAGTATTACAAGAGCTATTACACGACTAGAAACATTGGGCTGGGTCCAACGATTAGATGGAGAGGATAAGCGAGAAAAAATTGTGACTCTTTCCGCTCTAGGGGAGGAGCGCTTACCAGCGATCACCGTAACCATATTAGCATTTGAGGAAGAAATGGTGGGCTCTTTAACTGTTGAGGAGCAGCAGCAATTTCTGAAGTTATTGGAAAAAATGAAAGGTTGATGGACATGCAGCAAGAAGAAAATACACAAATATGGACGAAGCGTTTCATTAGCCTCTTTTTAACGAATATCTCTGTATTTTTTGTTTTTTATGGACTTGTAACGACTTTACCACTCTATGCGATTGGTGAACTACATCAGACAGATAAGGAAGCGGGCCTATTATTGTCAGGCTTTTTATTGTCAGCTATTATTGTACGCCCGTTTTCAGGTAAGTTATTAGATGTTTTTGGCAAGAAAAAACTGTTAGTCCTATCTATAGTGGGCTATTTTATCTGTACCGTTTTATATTTATTTATTCATCCGTTTGGACTTTTACTTGGTCTTCGCTTTATTCAAGGGATTTTCTTTAGTATTATCACAACAGCTGCAGGATCTTTAGCGGCTGATATCGTTCCTGCTAAACGAAAAGGGGCAGGGCTAGGCTACTTTACGATGTCTACGAATCTAGCTGTCGTCATTGGACCATTTATCGGCTTATTATTAATTCAATATAGTACCTTTAATGTCTTATTCATAGTCATGAGTATATGTATTCTAGCAGGAGGAATTTTAGCATTAACGGTCAATACAGATGATTTACCGAAGCCAGTGCATGAAGGAAAACTAACTTTTAAATTGAATGATTTATTTGAGCGTAAGGCGCTTCCTGTTGCAGCAATTGCCAGCCTCGTCGCTTTTTCGTATGCCAGTGTGCTATCCTTTTTATCGGTCTATGCACAGCAAAAGGATTTAATGGCTGTAGCTAGTCTCTTTTATGCAGTATTTGCAGCGGCAATGCTCATTACACGTCCATATACAGGAAAACTTTACGATACGAAGGGACCGCAATTTGTCATTATTCCTGGCATTATTTCCTTTGCCATCGGTCTAGTCATGCTAGCATTTGTTGAAGGACCAATGTTATTTTTAAGTGCTGCTATTTTTATAGGCTTTGGCTATGGAGCTGTAACGACTAGCTTGCAAGCATTAGCAGTTCAATCCACTGCCATTCAACGAAGCGGCTATGCAACAGCAACCTATTTTACGATGTTTGACCTGGGTATCGCACTAGGTTCGTATATTTTAGGAATGGTAGCTGTACAGGCAGGCTATGCTTCTGTCTATTTATCGGGGGCAGGCTTACTGGGGGTTGTCTTTATTATTTATCTATTACGCCTTGCAAGGATGAAACCGAAAAAAGTAGTGCATATATAGTCAAACAGTTGGGGTTGTGCCCAACTGTTTTTATAATTGTCCCAGCCTCATCAAAATAAATTTTGTTCATTTATAAGAAAGATACGATTTATAAAAAGTTTTAATGAGCTCTTTTTCAAAATGAGTATTACTTTTGTCCTTTTTAAATCTAACGAAAACTACTTTTTGTTTACTTATCTTTAATAATGTTGACAATTGTCGGAAATTCTAATCGATTTCTTAAAACGCAGTACTGGTATTGGATTCATGATAAAAATTATATAATAGACGATTAAAGGAGAGCCACCCAAGCATGCTCTCCATTTTTATATTCTTATTTCTTTATCCTAGTCCAACATTAAAGCCTGCAGCTTAACTAAATTTTTCATTTCAAGCTTTTTAGCATAAAGAATGCATAGAGAAAAACACTAAGAAAATCTTAAGAATTGATGTCGGAGTTTGTTAAGATTTAATTAGTATTATATCCTTATACGAATCCTATAGGGGTGATGACATAAACCTAAAGCGGTGGAGGAGTGAATGTAGTTGAACATTTTGATTTGTGATGATGATAAAGAAATTGTTAGGGCGATTAGCATTTATTTAGAAAATGAGGGCTATCATGTATTCAAAGCTTACAATGGTATAGAGGCAATCGATCTTATTCGGGATCACGTTATTCATCTTATTATTATGGATATTATGATGCCAAAAATGGATGGGATTACGGCGACGATGAAGATTAGGCAAGATAATATGATTCCGTTAATAATGCTTTCTGCTAAATCGGAGGATTATGACAAAATACTCGGATTAAATATTGGAGCAGATGATTATATGGCTAAGCCGTTTAATCCATTAGAACTTGTGGCTAGAGTGAAATCACAGCTAAGAAGGTATACGACATTTGGGAGCCTAGAGATGAGCAGTTCTGTATTTCAAACGGGCGGGCTTGTGATTGATGATGAACAAAAAGTCATTACTGTTGATAAACAAGAGGTTCATTTAACACCAGTGCAATATAAAATCTTAAAGCTTCTGACAGCCAATGCTGGTAGGGTGTTCACGATTGAAGAGATTTATGAAAAGGTATGGAATGTCAGGGCTATTAATCCTGAAAATACGGTTTCGGTTCATATTCGAAAGATTCGAGAAAAAATTGAAATTAATCCAAAAGAGCCAAAGTATTTAAAAGTTGTATGGGGAGTTGGGTATAAGGTTGAGAAAGTTGAGAAGTATTAGTCATGCACTTATAACGAAAATAGTTGTGTTTCTAATTGCCATCGCTTGTTTAATTGGTATAGCGAGGGTAATGATCAACATGGAATTTAATGGAATTCATCTTAGTAGTTTAAATCAAGATAATTATTTTGAAAGCCGAGCATTCGCTGATGAAAGTTACAGCATTATGGCTCCTTTAGCGCAATTAATCGGGAAATATAAAAGTGAAGAATATATTTTAAGTGGTAAAACACTAACAGAAGAGGATAATAGAAGAATCGAAGAGGAATTATATTATGATTTTCGTAATTCTTACAGATATAATTCGAATTTGAGTGAAGAGGAAAATAAGCATATCTATCAAGAAAAATATGCAAATGACATTGCTAGAACAAAAGATGAAAGCATAAATGAACAGGTAAGAAATTTTTATCAGTTACGTAGTACGTTAGAAGCTTATGAAGGAATTGTGTTTTATGCGAGTGACGGTGAACATGAATTTTCCAATAGTGATCTCAAGAAGAAAGAACAATTTAAATCCTTTGATGCATATATGCTATTTGAGGATTACCAACAAAAGCTTTATCCAAATGAAATGAAAGAAAGTCAATACTTGGGTTACATTACACACGAAGTTGACACGTTGAACCCACAGACAGATGTTATGTATGTGGCGTTTAAAGATTCTTTCTTACAACAAAAAATGGCGGAATGGGAAAAAGATAAAGAGAATGCCCAAAGTTTTCTGAATGAATTCATGGTATTTTTAGCAGGGTTTATTTTATCTTTTGTTTATTTAATCATAGTTATTGGAAGAAGGTCATTTAAAGATAAAGAAATTCATTTCCATGTCATGGATAAACTCTATAATGATTTCAATATTGTGCTAGTTGGTTGCTTAACAGCGATGTGGATCACCATGATTGTTGAAGTGCTCCATGATATGTACATGTTCTTCACCGTGCCTATTTTTATCATTGCCTTACTATTGATTTTATCGCTCGTAAAGCATATTAAAAATAGATCGTTATTTCAGCATACACTGCTCTATCAAGTTTTCAAAAAGCTATTTATTTGGGTGAAACATGTTTTTGACAGTGGTAGTACAGGCGTGAAAATTGTGCTACTAGTCATTGGCTATCCATTAGTTGTAGCGGCAACATTTTTTATATTTCCCATTACGATAGGTGTAGCTGCCTGGTTGGCGATGCGAAAGGTGAAGTCATTTAATCGCATTAAAGAGGGCGTAGAGCAAATTAAGAATGGGGATCTTCATCATCGAATTGAAGTCGATGGAAAAGGGGAGTTTAGTCAACTTGCAGAAAATATTAATCGTATTACAGATGGGTTAAAAAAGGCAGTGGATAGTGAAATCAAGAGTGAGCGTTTAAAAACAGAGCTTATTACGAATGTTTCGCATGATATCAGAACGCCTTTAACATCAATTATTACGTATGTCGATTTATTAAAATTAGAAAACGATCCTGAAATGATTGCTGAATATGTAGACGTGTTAGATCAAAAGTCGAAAAGACTCCAGCACTTAACGGATGATTTATTTGAAGCGGCTAAAGCATCAAGTGGTAGTATACCTGTCCAGTTAGAGCGGATTGATATCGTATCATTACTAACACAAGGAATCGGAGAAATGGATGAAAAAATTGAAGCCTCGTCATTAGATTTTAAGTTAGCCCATCCAACAGAAAAGGTGTATGTGAAGGCTGATGGTAAACTTCTATGGCGTTCCATCGAAAACTTATTCTCGAATATTTTTAAATACGCACAGCCTACATCAAGGGTATATATTAGTGTTGAAGATTTAGGGAATGAAATACTTGTGACATTTAAAAATATTTCAGCATACGAATTAAATATCTCAGTCGATGAGCTAATGGAACGTTTTAAACGAGGAGATGAATCGAGATCAAGTCAAGGTAGCGGATTAGGGTTATCGATTGCTGAAAGCCTTATTCACATCCAGAACGGCAAGTTCTTAGTTCAAGTAGATGGCGATTTATTTAAGGTCATGATTTATCTACCGAAATTTCCAAATGAATAATGTCCTATTCCTTTATGACTGTAGACAAACTCAACGAATTTTGAGTTTGCTTACAGTCTTTTTTCTTTTACAATGAAATAAAGTAAAGCCGTTGATTTCCACTACGGGCGGGGTCGAGCTGCTTCCCTCGCTTCGTTACTGTCGCTTCGCTTTCGTACAGAAAACATCCGCTCAGTCCATTTTCTATCGTATATTAAAAGAGATTATGCATCAGAGACTCCTCCTGCAGACCATCTATTTATGGATTCTACGCATGTGAAAGCGAGTGCGAATAAACGGAAGTATGATAAAAAGGTTGTGCGAAAAGAAACACGGGCTTATGAAGAGAAGCTTCAATTAGAGTTAAATATGGATCGTGAAGAACACGGAAAAAAGCCCTTTCCCCCAGAGAAGTTTGAAAAGGAAGAATGGAAAGAAATAAAGGAAAGCACGACAGATCCTGAAAGTGGCTATTACGTGAAGGATGAACGTACGAAACACCTCCTTGAAACCGAATAAGAGAGCAACATTTCAAATGATGTTCCTTGATATAATTCTCTATGTAATATAACTATGTTTGAACAAGGAGATGGAAGCATGAGTAAGTTAACAGGGAAAATCGCTTTAGTAACAGGATCAAGTCGAGGAATTGGCCGCAGTATTGCATTGCGTCTGGCACAAGAGGGGGCCTTTGTCGTCGTTCATTACGGGAAAAGACGTAATGAGGCAAAAGCAGTTGTTGACAAGATCAAACAAAGCGGAGGGAATGCTTGCGCGATTGGTGCTGACCTTAGTACTCTAGATGGTATTCAAGATTTATTTACTACTTTGGATGATACTATTCGGGAATATATGGGCGGTGGCGGATTCGATATTCTTGTCAACAATGCTGGAATTGGTCAAATTATTAGTTTAGAAGAGACGACGGAAGAATCATTTGATGAGGTAATGAAGATTAATGTTAAAGCACCACTTTTTGTTACTCAGCAAGCTTTGCCACGTTTAAAAGATGGAGGACGTATTATTAATATTTCATCTTTTGTGACTCGTGCAGCCTCGCCAAGTGTCTTTACGTACAGTATATCCAAAGGTGCTATCGACACATTTACGCGACTTCTAGCCAAACAGCTAGGGAGCCGTAATATTACGGTAAACGCCATCCAGCCTGGAATTATTAATACAGAAATGAATGCTGAGACATTGGAAAATCTTGATGGACAAAAATATGCTGCTGGTCTTTCCATTTTCAACAGATGGGGTGAACCCGAGGATGTGGCAGATATTGCCGCCTTTCTTGCTTCCTCAGACAGCCGTTGGGTAACAGGTCAGTTGCTTGATGCAAGTGGAGGATCTCATCTATAACAAATTTATAAGGAACTTCAAATGAAGTGACTCCAAAAAGTTAGACACATATTTTAAGCAGTTACTGAGGAATGAACTCTGTATTGGGCAGGTCTCATTCCTTTTTGCGATAAATTTCTCAACACGTATTGTTTCTGTGCTTGCATTGTTATTTACTTTTGCACAAAAAAGTAAACCGCCCCTGCCTCGCCAGCATGTGAGAGGGTTTACTTTCATCACTTGGCAAATCGCCTTTGAAGCGATTCGTATTTATTAATATACATGGATAAACGTTTTTTTTAATATTGTAAATTTAATAACTCTGGATAGAAACAACGAGTAAAAGAGTTCAGCTATTTAAGAAGTATATTTAAAAATGCTTATTAGTTAAATGAAAGAGGAGCCCTCATTGATATATAAGAACATTGTCAATATAACAATTCTTTTTCAATAGCTTAATTTCAAAGCTTTCAATATCCCCTCTGATTACGTTACTTATCTTTAATACCACCGAACTTATTATATTTTTTCTAATCAAGATTGTTTAATTTTAAAAATTATGAAAGCATAGTAGTAATTTAAATAATGAGAAGAACCCGCTTCAAAAATCTATTTGTCGTAACTTTTTTGTTATGGCTACTTGATGGTGTTTTGAAGCGGGTTCTTTCATTTTATTAAAATCTTTTTCAGGAATGAGGGGACTAACTAATGACCTTCGGGAATTTGATAGATCCTCTAAAAATGGTAAAATTAGAGTATACAAGAATCTAATTCATTTGGAGGGAATAAATATGAAACGTGGTACTTTTAGAAAGAGCTCAAACAAATTATTACTTGCGACTTTAGCTCTAGCTGTGGCGACTCCGGTGTACGCTATACCTGCTACATATACTGTTGCAGAAGCGGCAACGAAAACGACATTCAAAGATGTTCCTAAATCGCATTGGGCATATGAGTCAATTAAACAAGTAGCAGAAAAAGGGCTTGTGGCAGGTTACAGTGACGGTACATATAAACCATCTGCACAGGTAACACGAGCAGAGTTTGCAACATTCCTATCACGCGTATTCGACGGAAACGACCGTACACCATCTAAATTTTCAGATGTTGGAGCTTCACATTGGGCAAATGACGCTATTCAAGAAGGACTAGCAGTTGGATTCATTAAAGCTAGTGATTTCTCAAATAACAAATTTGAACCAAACAAAGCAATGACTCGCGGTGAAATGTCTCGTTGGTTAGCAAATGGCTTAGCACATGCGAACGCTGATTATGGTAAAGCGATTGAGGAAATGGCGAATTCAAGCCTTACAATTATTCCGATTCCAGAGTTTTATGGTGGCGGGGTAAATAAGAAGGATCTTCCGTATATCGGGGTAGCACTTGGTACTGGATTACTTTCAGGTTATGAAGATTTCACATTCAAGCCAAATGGCAATACAACACGTGCCGAGGTAGCAACCATCCTTATCCGCTTCATGGATGCTATGAAGAAAGCACCATCCGATTTCACAGGGTTAAAAGAGCTTCGTGAGGTTTCTGAAACAGGAACAAACATTTTAACTATTTCTAACTTCAAGAAATCAAAATATGGTGGATATGAAGATATTCTTGGTAAACCTCATACGTATTTAAATAACACAGGTGTCGCTACAATTGAACATGCCATTTTTGTGGATACGACAGGCACTAAACCAAAAGGTATTTTTAAAGATATGTTTTTTAATGAAAAAGGTGAAGATAAAATTCTACTGAATAAAGGGATTTATGCAATCTACTATGAATACACATTCAAGCCAAGTAGGGACGTAAGTGTTCAAAGTGTTAAGAATGGCTCTGATATGAACTTTGCTTCAAACTTATTAGTTGATAAAAGTAAAATTGCGCTGTTTAATTTATCATCCCCAAAAAGTACATCTAAAAATGAATTTTTAAAGGGTGAAACATATCGCTATTGGGCATCTAACGGAGTATTGCCTAAACCTGGTGAAATGTTTGGTAGCAGAACAGATGATGATAGCATGTTCTATTATGAACTGAAATAGGAGTTGATAATTTAATTGAAACTATTAAAAAAAGGTACGATTGTGATCGTATCTTTTTATAGGTCTTTACATGTCAGTAGGGAAATATAGGGATTTTAAAAAACTTAACGAGTTTATAAACAATTTATTTCGAAGCATACACAAGGAAGAAAAATAAAAAGTAGAGCGACATAAACACGCTCTACTAAAGATTCTTCTGTAAAAATGCCTTGGTGCGGTCGTTTTGTGGGTTTGTAAAAAAGTTGTCTGGATGATTAGATTCAATGATCTGACCATCATCCATAAAGACGACCTTGTTCGCTACCTCACGCGCAAAGCCCATTTCATGTGTGACGACAATCATCGTCATGTGGTCTTCAGCTAAGCTTTTCATGACCTTTAAGACTTCTCCTGTCAGTTCAGGGTCTAGGGCAGAGGTTGGTTCGTCAAATAATAAAATTTGAGGATTCATCATCAAGGCACGGGCAATGGCTACACGCTGCTTTTGACCCCCAGATAGATTGGCAGGATAGGCCTTTGCTTTGTCGGCAAGTCCAATTTTCTGCAGTAAATCCTGACAGCGGCTCGTAATAGCCTCCGCTGATTCTGTTTTTAATAAGCTCGGCGCCATTTCGAGGTTTTGCTGGACTGTTAAGTGGGGAAACAGATTGAAGTGTTGAAAGACCATCCCCATTTTAGCTGTTATCGCTTTGATGTGCTGTGGCTTAGCATATTGACCGTTTTGAACAAGAAAATCGCCATCAATCACTATACTGCCACCTTCAATTTCTTCTAAATGTATTAAGCTGCGAAGCATGGTACTTTTCCCAGATCCAGACGGGCCGATGACAGCAATGACATCGTTTTTCTCCACTGTAAATGTAATTTGTTTCAGCACTTCCACCTGATCAAAAGATTTCTTTAAGTTTGTTACTTGCATCAATGCCATATGTGTCACCTCTATTCAAATGTAAAACGTTTTTCAAGCCATTTAAAGAACATCGTCAAGACAAGCGTCATAACTAAATAAATAGCACCCGCGATAAAGAACGGCGTAATCGTGAAGTCACGATTTACGGCTGTTTGCGCAAAATGGAGTAATTCAGGCACAGCTACTGCATAGAGTAGGGCTGTATCCTTAATAAGTGTAACGGATTCATTTGATAATGCGGGTAATGCGACGCGGAACATTTGTGGCAAAATTACACGCGTCGTCGTTTGCCACTTGGATAAGCCAAGTACCTGAGCTGCCTCATATTGCCCTTTATCAATGGCAAGAAGACCGCCACGGAATATTTCTGCAAAGTAGGCAGCATAATTTAAAATAAAGCCAAGGCAAGCGGCCACAAAACGATCAAGTACTAAGTATTCACCGATTACTGGCAGCATAGGTAAACCAAAGCAAATTAATAATAATTGTAGTAATAGTGGTGTACCACGCATGATATAAATATACGTATGTGCAAGCCAAGAGATTGGTTGAATGCGACTTTTTACTGCGAGTGTTAGTAAAAAGCCTAATGGAATCGAAACCAGAATAGCGATGAAAAACAGTAACACTGTCGTTTTCGCACCTTCTAGCATCGGCCATATCATAGTTTGCCAGTAATCCGCCATAAAGATGTCCCTCCAAAAAGAGTAAGAGTTTCACAAAGGAAACTCTTACAAATGATGTGTCCTGTCATTACTTTAATACTTTATCTTCACCGAACCATTTGGTAGAAATTTCAGCAGCTGTACCATCTTCGTTCATTTTGTCTAATGCGGCTTGTAATTTGTCCAATAGGGCTTCATTGCCTGGTTTCACGCCAATTCCATACTGTTCTGGTGCAAGTGATTCCTCTAATAATTTAAATGTATCAGGCTCCTGTGTCATATAATATTCTGCAACAACCGCATCGATAACAACGGCATCAACACGACCTGTTTTTAAGTCGGATAAAGCTAAAACATTATCCGCAAACTCTGTAATTTTTTTCACTTCTTTATGAATTGGATGCCCGTTTAGTGCATCTGCCGCAGAAGAAAGAGATTGAATACCTACTTCTTGTCCAGCTAAATCACTTAGTTTCAAAATCTTTGAATCTGCTTTTGTCATGACAACTTGAGCGTTTTCAAGATAAGGCTTTGTAAATAGTACTTTTTCTTTACGCTCATCTGTAATGGTATAACCGTTCCAAATTAAATCAATTCGCCCACTTAGTAATTCTGCCTCTTTTGTTTTCCAATCGATTGGTTGAAATTCTGCTTCGACGCCCATATGCTCAGCTGCCGCACGGGCTAAATCGATATCGAACCCAACGATGTTGTTCTTGTCATCACGGAAGCCCATTGGCGCAAATTTATCGTCAATGCCAATAATCATTTTTTCTACATCAGCAGCTTTGTCATCTTTCTTTGCTGCATTTTCTTTCGATGTACCACACGCTGCTAAAACGATCACAGCTGTCAGCATCATGAATAAAGTCAATACTCGTTTCATTTTGTTTCCCCCTATAATCTATCGCTTTCGTTTGCTAAACTACTAATGTGTTAAAGGATATCATCGTGATCTAACAATGTCAATATCGTTTTGGATTAATCAGAAAATTAGCTGCATTTCCTAGCATTTTTTGAATGAAGCTTATTTTCATAAAAAGTTTGAATAGGGGGAATAGTAAACAACGGGAGAAAAAGGGGAAAAGAAAACGAGACTGTACATGACGGACAGTCCCATGAAATAGGATTAAGTATTTTTACTTTGAATTGCTTTTCGAGCCAAAGCATCGGCAGCTTTATTTTGTGAGTCGGGCACCCATTTAATAAAGAATAAATCAAAGCTAGTGGCTAGGGCTAAAGCTTTTTCAAGATAAGGTTTAAATTCCTCGTTTTTAACATATTCTTTTTCCATAGAAGCGACAACGATTTTAGAATCCGAGCGTACGGATACTAGTGTTGAGCCTAGCTTTTGTGCTTCTTCAAGACCGCGAACTAATGCAGTGAATTCAGCGATATGATTATTTGTTTCGCCAATATACTCACTAATTTGGATATGATGGCCTTCACCTTTAATAAATAGCCCGATCCCACTTGGACCAGGATTTCCTGCACTGGCAGCGTCTATATAAACTTCTAACATACCATCCCTACTTTGCAATGTGACTTCTCTATAATTGTACAACAAGGATCAGAATCATAGTCTGTAAAAAATGGAACAAACAAAATAGTTGCTTGTTCAAATTGAACGCTTCATAATAATAAGAAGTGAATTTTGGACGTGAAAGGAGCGGGGGCTCAACATGGATAAAGTGACGGTTATGAGGGATATTGACGAACTGCATGATACGTATTGTGCGGATTGCTTGGTGATTAAGCAATTACGTAAAGAACGTGGTAAACCAGGAGCTCACCGTTTCTGTATTGAGGCGTGTTCAGTTGGAGAAAAGTTACAGTTTTTGGGAGAAGAGCTTTTGAAAGTGTATAGTAAATAAAATACGAACCTCATGAGAAAAAGCTACATTGATTAGCAATCCGCTGGTCAATGTAGCTTCTTTCATTATTACTTTTATTTTGTTTCAGCATAACTGCTTAGGTCTTGATAATATTTTGTCAGAGACGAAGCAGAAATATCAAAAGTTGCAGCAATTTCCTTTACGGTCATGGATAGGGATTCGAATAGCTCTTTTTCCTGACCATAACGAATCGCACCAGCTGCAATAGCCGCTTCTTTGCGAGCAGTCGGTTGTCCTTCGATTAAATAGTCCTCTAAAAGTTCAAGCATCGGAGCTGATTCACGCTCATTTTGCTCTAAGAAATCTTTTACTTGTGTCAGGACATTGCTTTCGAAGTTTGAAAATTCCTCACCTTTATAGCCATTCGATACTAATAGCTCCCAGAATGTTAGATGCTCTTCTTTTAAGAATGAGCTTACTTTCTTCTCGGATGCCTCATAGTTTTTCTTAAATTCTTCAAATACTTTTGCATGATCCTCAGGGAAGAAAATTAGGGTAGACACAGCTAAATAATGTGTCGATTTCTTCGTTCCATCTGGTAAGATAAAGGCAAATACATGCATACCTTCAGGAATCGGTTTATTATTTTCACGACGAATAGAAAGCTCTTCATTCGTAAGTAAATGATTAGCCTTGAAATATTTTTCCTCAACAACAGACACCGTACCAATAAATAAAGCCGGCTGAGACCAGTCTTCAAGTACCTTGACAGTAGATGGTCTTACTGCCTTTTTCTTCGTTTTCTTTAAGTAACTTTTCCAAATAGATGGCTCTTGATGGAAGAAAAAGTCGTCTAAAGCGATTGCTTCAATGAGCTCACGCTGTAGCACACTCTCTAATTTAGGCTGCCATGTGCCGACATGCTCAATATATGCACGAACATCTTTACGTTCGGGATATTCTAAGTAAAAAGTTTGTAGCACACGCTCTAATTCTTCGATTTGTACTGTTTCCACTGTTACTTGCTGTTTGCCTTCACAACATTTTTTATATTTTTTGCCGCTACCGCATGGGCATGGATCATTACGTTTTACCATAATTAGAACACTTCCTTTAATAATTGTTAATCGTATATTGCTAAATAATTTGCGTACTCTTAATAATAACGGTACTTTTGTATGAAGAAAAATGATTGTCTATTTTGAAATATCTAAAAAATGTAGAGGGACGCCCTGATTCTATTATATGTACGTATTTTTCCACTTAGAACTAAAAAAAGAAAACGATCTGCACCTTTAGCATGCAGGACCGTTTTCTTGCTAGATTATTGCTGAACCGCTTCAATTTCCAAAGTTAGGCGTTCAAGCTCATCAATCAAATGACCGATATAGGCAATCGTATCACGAAGCGGTTGGTCTGTTGTAATATCGACACCAGCCATTTGTGCTAATTCTACTGGTGATTTTGTGCCACCAGCCTGTAAGACAGCTAACCATTCTTCAACAGCTGTGTCGCCCTCTTTTAAAATACGTTGAGACACTTGTGTAGAGATGGTTAACCCAGCACTATATGTGTATGGGTAAAGACCCATATAATAGTGAGGTTGACGCATCCATGTAAGTTCTGCACCTTCAGAAATGTCGACTGTATCACTCCAGAAATCTTCTAGCACAGAGCGTTTTAATTGATTTAAAATTGTTGCATTAACAGCTTCACCAGCATCAATTAATTCATACACTTTACGTTGATAGGCTGCTTCTAGTAAATGAGTGACAAAGTTATGATAATACGTTTTCGACACAATATTTGAAATCACCCAACGTTTAAACCGTAAATCATCGTTATGTGTTAGTAAATAATTCGCTAACAGCATTTCATTCATTGTTGATGGTGCTTCAATAAAGTATAGAGAAGGTCGGCTATTAAGATAAGATTGATGTTCATGCGTATTCGCAAAATGCCCTGCATGACCAAGCTCATGAATAAGAGTAAAGACTTCATTCATGCGTTCGTTCCATGACATTAAAATATAAGGATGGCTACCATACGGACTTGAGCAAAATGCCCCTGTAGATTTTCCTTTGTTTGGTGCATAGTCAATCCAACGTTCATTGAAGGCTCTATCCATTAAATGATTATAGTCTTCCCCCATAACAGCTAATGCTTTTTCAACATATTCTTTCGCCTCAGCCATCGATAATTTTGGATCATAATCAGAATCAAGCGCTATTTTTAAATCTGCAAATGTCATTTTATCGATACCATTGGCTTTTTGAATTAAAGCTGCATAACGACGCATATGTGGGGCAAGCTCTGTCGTAATTAAATCAATTTGACGATTATAGAGTGAACGATCGACGTCCTGATCAAAGAGTAAATAATCAATGACCGAGTTAAAGCCTCGTAGGTCTGCCATTGTTTTTTCCTGCTGAATATGCGTGTTATACACTTGTGCTGTTGTATGCTGGTAATCGCGTAGCTTGCTTGAAAAGGCTTTAAAGGCAGCGCGGCGTATTTCTGTATTCGCTTCAAACTCCCAGTCATTTTCGTAAAGGACGAAGCTAAGTGGATGCTTTTCACCATTGGCTTCAAATTGACCAAAGTTCATGTCTACTAATTTCGTCGTATTGTATATTTCATATGGTGCATCGAATGTAGCACTAAATGCGGCCAATGCTTTTTCGACTTCAGGATGTAGCTGGTGAGGCTTTTGCTTTAACAGTTCCTCTAGATAACGTTTGTAAAGAGGGCTTGATGCTGCCGCTTCTTGTAAAATAGCTTCATCCAACGCTAGTAACTCACTGCGCACGAAGGAGAGAGCGCTGCTTACCTTTCCAATAGCTGTAGCAAATTTTGCAGCCCGCATTTGCGCTCCATCATTTGTACGATCTGTTTCAAGGTTTAAGCTGGCATACGTGCCAATCGGAACAAACCTTTTCTGTAGCTCTTCAAAGGCAGATAGCACGTCAATAACTTTTTGTGCATCTGTAATCGTTCCTTGGTATTGCTGCTCGAAGCTAAGTGCGTCTTCCACCAATTGTGCTAAAGTAGGTTCAAAATCAGCATCATGGCTCAATAAATCTGTTAAATCCCAAGTTTCTTCTACTGCTACATCTTTTCGTAATGGTAAAACTTCCATTCATAGACACCCCTTTACATGTAAGTGATTTCATTATAACGAAACTATTTCGGAAAGTGAAATAATTTCATAGAATAGTTGCAATATTCTTAATGTAGATCGTTTGTCGAAGACATGTTTGAAATATTGTCGGGCGGGAACAATAGATGTATAGCCGACATCATTTGTTACACATATTAAAGGCTAGAACAAGACATATTGGAGGAGAAAGTGATTATGACACAAAACTTAAACAAACAATTAAATAAGCTAGTGGCTACATGGTCTGTACTTTATACAAAGCTGCACAATTATCATTGGTATGTGACAGGACACTCATTCTTTACACTGCATGCAAAATTTGAAGAGTTGTATAATGAAACAACCTTGAATTTAGATGAAATTGCAGAGCGTATTCTTTCAAAGGATGGCAAGCCAGTCGCAACATTAAAAGAACATCTAGAGCTTTCCTATGTAGAGGAGGCGGCAGGAAATGAGACGACAGAGGAAATGGTCGCTACGATAATTTCGGATTTCCAAAAGCTCATGAAAGCATTAAATTCCACAATGGAGCTAGCAGCAGAAGAAGGGGACGATCGTACAGAGGATTTACTTAACGCCATGTACCAATCTCTTGAAAAGCATACATGGATGTTAAAAGCCTTTCTTGACAAGTAAAAACGACAGTTACAGCATGTTGGAGATATTAAGTACTCTGGCATGCTTTTTTTCTGCGATTAATGCTTGATGTCAAAGCCATAACATGTATTAAGGGTTCATAACAATTATGACAGTTTGGTAAAAAGCGTTTGCTTGTATATAGCAAGGGTAATTATCTAGTAAGCCATATAAATTAGGAGGAATTGAACATGATGAATGAACAAAACCCACAAATTGAGGTGGCCCATACGAGGGATGAAATGCTTCACATTTTAGAAAGTATGCGGTTAGAAGGTTATCAACAAGAGGATATTCATATTATTGCGAAAGATTCCGAACAGTTTGAGGATGTAAAATGGGATGCTGATGTCCAAACACATGAGGCTGGTAATTGGGTGGACCAATTTAAGTCTTGGTTTACAGGTGACTCGGCTGTGACAGAGGGCTTAAAACGATTTAATCTATCAGAGGGACAAATCGCTTATTATGCACATCTTGTGGAGCAAGGTAGTATCGTCTTATATGCGGAACGTGAGGATGATGTAGATCCGCTACAAGCACATTCTGAGACAGTTGCCGAGCAAGAGGCACGTTTAAAACAGCAAGAGCGTATGATAGAGGCAGAGCAATATAGAAGGTTTTTATAATGATCAAACCAGTGAGATATGGCTCTGGCTTGCTGGTTAAAATATAGACAAAGTCGTTTTATTCGACTTTGTCTATTATTTTATTTAATATTGTTGTCCTTTAAATCCCATATCTATATTTAGCAATGTTATCCTTCGCATTTAAAATCGAAAGTATCGGGTCACTTGTAGGCTTTTCAAATGGCTGCTTAAACAGGTTATGAGGCATAGTATGTAAATGGCTAGCTTCTTTATTGTCATGGCTTTGTTTAGTTTCCATCAGGAGTACTCTTTGTCCATTTGGTTTAACAAGATATTGACGCACATAGCCATTTTCGTGTCTGACTTCAATTTTCGGTTTGTTCTTTTTGGCGTCTTCCTCTTCACTGCCATCCACATATTTGAGTAAATCCAATAGGTTTTCTGTTTTAATAGGTTGATTGACCTTAGCTGGTAAATAGTATGATGTATTTCGGGGTTGAATTTGCATAGATGACTCTCCTCCAATTAGTTTCTGTAAAAAATAGACTGTATAGTAAACTATTTTACATGTAGTGATGCTATAAATTCAATACATAGTAGAAAAGGAAGCTTGAGATATAACTCTCAGCTTCCTTTTTCATTCGTAAATGAAGTGACATGACACACTATTTTATTGTATGACTTTTTCCTGTGCTTCTTTTTTAATAAAACGTAACGCATGGAAGTGCTCTAATTGAGCCACTAAATTACCGATAAGGATAAAGCTACCGCCAATCACTAATTTCACTGTTAAACTTTCACCAATAAACATCATGGCAAACATGGCTGCAAAAATTGGTTCTAATGAAAAAATAAGTCCTGTATGTGTAGCAGAAGTATACTGTTGTGCAACAGTTTGGCCAACAAAGCAAAATGCACTACAAATGATACCGAGCCCTAAAATAGCCAGCCAGGATGACATTGAATTTGGCAATGTCGGTGTTTCAAATATAAATGTTAAGACAAGGGCATAGATACCAGCAAAGCCGAGCTGATAAATTCCGTATGAAATGGATTCAACATTTCGTGTAAATGAGCTATTCAGTAGTAAATAAATGGAATAGCATAGTGCTGCAATGGCTACTAATAAATCCCCTTTATGGAAGGTGAATGAGCCATGTGCTGTTAAGACTGTAATACCAATCATCGTGCAAATGACCGCAAAGCTAACGGCTCTCGATGGTAATTTTTTTTCAATGAAACTGCTGAAAATCGGCACTAATACTACGGTTAGGCTTAAAATAAAGCCTGCATTTGAGGCAGAAGTAGACTGTAAACCAAATAAACTTAACGCGAACACAATGAATAATAAAAATCCTTGAATAGCCGCATATTTTAATGTTTTACCATTTACTTTGATCATCCGTTTATAAAAAATAAGTCCTGCTACGAAAAATGCAATGATACAACGCAATGCCACCACATTATAAACTGCCAATGTTTCAAGCCCCATGACCATAAAGGTATAAGATAGTCCCCAAAACATTGTGACAATAACCATCAATACATTTGCTTTTCCTTGGATACTCATTATGTTCACCTACCATCTGTGTACTAAAACAGTTTTTATACTAAAATTTACTATATATCTTGTATTGTGATTAGTAAAACGAATGTTTATAATGAATAGGATTAAAAAAATTCATGTATATAGAGGGATGACGAATGAGCTTAGTTAAATATGAGATTTTAACAAAGGTGGCAGAGGTAGCAAGCTTTACAAAAGCAGCGGATGCACTAGGACTAACGCAGTCTGCTGTGAGCCATGCCGTGTCTAGTTTAGAAAAAGAATTTGGCTTTGCTCTCATTCATCGAAGTCGTGCAGGTGTAACACTGACGAGTGAGGGGCAGACCATGCTAAGGGCGATGCGTCAGGTTCTGGATGCCCAGGAATTATTGCAGCAGGAAGCGGCCCATATACTGGGTGTAACACGCGGAAAAGTTCGAATTGGCGTTATTTCAAGTATTTCCTCGAATTGGATGCCAGAAATTGTTCGTATTATGGATCATCAATTTCCAGGGATACAAGTAGAGTTACGAGAGGGAGATTATTACGAAATTGAACAATGGCTGCTAAGTGGGGAAGTCGAGGTAGGATTCTTGAATGGTCAAAAATCAGAGCAATATCAATTTATGGAATTACAACAAGACCCTTTATTATGTATTGTTTCGGATAAAAGCCCTTTATTTCATAAGACAGAAATTGATATTGTTGACCTAGAAGATATGCCTTTTATCATGACTTCCTATAAAGGGACAAATGATGTAAAGGTACTGTTGGAGCAATATCATGTAAAGCCCCATATTCGCTTTGAGCTTTCTGAGGAGGTAGGGATTCTTTCAATGATTTCCCATCATTTAGGCATTAGTATTTTGCCTCAATTGGTCATTCAACATTTACCATCAACGTTAAAAGCAATCCCGCTAAAGCAAGGAGGCTACCGTACCATTGGAATTGCGATGAAGCACCATGCTTCCCCTGTTACCAAGAAATTTGCGGAAATATTAAGTGCTTGGTTAAAAGAGCAAAATAGTACGCTATGATTGTGGCTATTGAAGCACATCCTTACATTACGTTAAAATAGTATTTGTATATATTGTAGAAAATAGGTGAGTGTATGGGGACATTACAAGGCAAAACCGTACTCATTACAAGTGGGGGAACACTTGAAAAATGGGATCGTGTACGAGGGCACACGAATTTATCAAAAGGGACAATGGGCTGTTATTTAGCAGAGGCCGCATTGGCTAAGGGTGCGAATGTAATATATATGCATGGCTACTTTGCACAGCTTCCAGCAAATCACGACAAAATGACATTGGTAAAATTTGAAGGTATTGAGGATTTAGGAGAAAAGGTACGTCATGCGGTTCAGCTACAACAAGTCGATATTGTTATTATGGCTGCTGCTGGCTCCGATTGGGTTATTGACAAGGTTTATGATCAATCCGGTAATTTAATGGAGGAAGCGGGGAAAATGCCTTCTGACGAACCACCTATTATCCATTTTAAAAAGGCACCAAAAGTATTAGGGCAAATCAAGGGCTGGCAACCGAATGTAACGCTAGTGGGCTTTAAGCTAGAAGCTACAAATGATGAGGATTTTTTACTCGCTCGTGCAAGACTGCGTATGGAAGCCGCGCATGCTCAATTTATGGTTGCAAATAGCTCGCAGTCTTTATATGGCGGGGATGAGCCTCATTGGATCGTGCCTGCTGAGGGACAACCAATTAAGGTGATGGGCAAGCAACAGACAGCACAAACTTTAATGGAATGTTTGCATAGGGAATAACGTGATGAACTGTGGAGAAGGTCATGCTTCTACACAGTTTTTTTCTTTGCCATTGTGGTTAGATAGACTGACATAGCATACAATACGATAGGATTATGAGTGAATTGTAACAGAGAGGATGCTATTACAAAGTATTCAGCTAGGTTTTCTAATATTTTATATTGACATTCGGATAACAGAATTATAGAATTATTTTCAAGAAACGCAGTACTCTTATCAAGAGAGGTGGAGGGACTTGGCCCCATGAAGCCTCGGCAACCGAGAAGATAGGTGCCAAATCCAACAGATGGTGTCTGAGAGATAGGAGGGGCTATCAATCGGTTTGATGCGTTGGCCTCTTTTGTACAACTAGGAGAATAAAGAGGGGGTGTATCGTATGGCTCAATCGGCAAAGGTAGATGATAAAAAATTAGAGGCAATTGCTAAGGCAATTCAAAATCTTGAATTTGGTGAAGTGAATATTACGATTCAAGATGGTGTGATTGTGCAAATTAATAGGCTTGAAAAGCAGAGATTTCCACAGAAGAAATAATGCTCATTTCAGTTGAACGATGTGAAAAGGCCACTAATAAGCATGGTTTCCATTGCTTACAAGTGGCTCTTTTTTATGGAAATTAGCTATAAAAGCTTTTTGGAATTGGACCGATATGACGACGATGATAGAGAAGGGGTTCTTTTTGAGAATTTGTAATGTCTAGCACTTGCCCAATAAAAATAGTATGATCGCCTGCATCTATTTGCTGAAATGATTTACATTGTAAAATAGCTGCTGTATCATGTAAAATCGGTAGCCCAAAAGTAGAAGTAGACCATTTAGCTTGAGCAAAGCGATCCGGGACTTTACTTGCAAATAATGTACATAAATGCTCTTGATTACTCGCTAAAATATTGACAGCGAATTTTTCCGCACCCATAAAGTAAGAATGGAGCTGAGATTTTTTATCAAGTGACCATAAAATAAGTAGTGGGTCAATGGAAACAGATGCAAAAGAATTGACTGTTAAGCCAATTGGATTCGTTTCATGACATGCTGTCACAACCGTTACACCTGTAGGATAGTTACCTAATGCCAATTTAAAAGCAGCTACTTGATCTGTCATTCAAATCACCTCTTTATAGTTAGTCATAAATTAGTTAACGGAGTTAGTAGGTAAATTGCACTTTTTTTCATACCATATAGTAACTCCTTTTCTTAAGTAAATTTTAAATCAATTAAACATCCAGGTAAAGCTAATGGGGGAAAGAAAGGGGAATTGCCATGACTTTATATTTTGATCATCTGGTACATCAAGTAGAATCACCAGAAAATATAAAGGTTTTCTTCAATAAACGAAATGTCCGTACAGTGAACGGTGGTCAACACACGATGTGGGGGACTTATAATACGCTAAGCTATTTTGGCTTAAGCTATATTGAACAAATCGCTATTTATGATCGTGATTTATTTGAGCAAGCGGCTCTGTACCCTTATTCCCTACATTATACGTTTAAACGTGATCGTGAGCGCCAAGGATTTTCACGAATTGCCTTACGCACCAAAAATATTGAAGACGAGGGTCAACGATTGCGTGCATTGGGCTTTGAAGTATATGGTCCCGATGCTTGTAGCCGAACAAGACCAGATGGCACGACACTAGAATGGAAGCTATTGCATTTTGGCATGCCCAATCTTTCATTGGATTTTCCATTCTTAATTGAATGGGCAGATGAAGATGAGGAACGTTTGGCACAATTAAAAGCTAGTGGTGCAATCGATGAAAACCAAGCCATCACAATGGAATCTATTCAGTTTTTTGTCAAGGATGTGGAGGAGACGGTTCAGCTTTGGCAGAAGGTATTGCAGCTACCCGATTCTGAGCAGCATGAGCAATTTGTGTCACTACAGCTACCAAATATGCGCTTGGATTTTTATGAGGAGGCGGCAGCATCTGCCATGACGCTAGGGCATTTAAAGGAAGGACCCATCGGTGTAACATTGAAAGATCCACACCGAACAAAGGAAACATTAGTTTGTCCAGGTGCTTTTTATTGGATTAATAGATAAATTAAAAATCCACTTCAATTGTTGAAGTGGATTTTTATGTGCAAACATGTCAAAAAGCGGATTGAGCACTATTCATCTACCTCATCCACTTTCAATTTTGGAGCTTATAATTTTACAACATTTGATGCCTGGGGTCCTCGATTGCCTTCCACAACATCAAATGACACCTTCTGACCTTCTTCAAGTGTACGGAAGCCTTCCTCCTGGATGCCCGTAAAATGTACAAATACATCTTCTCCATCATCACATTCAATAAAGCCATAACCCTTTTCATTATTGAACCACTTTACGATCCCCTGTTGCATAAGCATTCGCCTCCAATGCGCTTGAATGTAAAATAAAGTTAACTAAGTTGTGCTATCATTGAGAAAATGTGAAAAATTGCATTTTCTCTTAGAACATACATGAATTGAACAAAGATGTCAATTGATTGTCGAAATGCTTGTGTATCTGGCTTTCTTTTTTTTCACAATTAAGACTATAATGGAAATGAACAACATAGAAAGTAGGATGCCAAATGACAACGAAAAATCAACCATTATCAGATTTAGAAATCGCTAGTCAAGCAGTAATCAAACCGATTACGGAAATTGCCAATGCTGCGGGTATTCCAGAGGATGCTCTTGAGCAGTATGGACGCTACAAAGCAAAAATTGATCCTTTAAAAATTACAGCTCAGGGTGAGGACGCAAAGGTTGTGCTAGTTTCAGCTATTAGTCCGACACCAGCAGGTGAAGGGAAGTCGACGGTTACTGTAGGACTAGCAGATGCTCTTCATCAATTAAATAAGAAAGTAATGGTCGCTTTACGGGAACCTTCATTGGGTCCAGTTATGGGCGTAAAAGGCGGGGCAACTGGCGGCGGCTACGCACAGGTTGTACCAATGGAGGATATTAATTTACATTTCACTGGTGACCTTCATGCGATTACAACAGCCAACAATGCTTTATCCGCATTCATTGATAATCATATCCATCAAGGAAATGCATTAAACATTGATCCACGACGCATTATTTGGAAGCGTGTGATGGACTTAAATGATCGTGCCCTTCGTAAAGTGGTTGTGGGATTAGGTGGCCCTGTTCAGGGCATGCCGCGCGAGGACGGCTTTGATATTACAGTGGCCTCCGAAATTATGGCGGTGTTCTGTTTAGCGACAAGTATTGAGGATTTACGTGAACGCATAGCTAGCATTGTGGTTGGCTATACATTTGAGCGTGAGCCTGTCTTTGTACGTGATTTACAAGTAGAAGGTGCCTTAACATTATTATTGAAAGATGCCTTCAAGCCAAACTTAGTTCAAACATTAGAAGGAACACCAGCTATTATACATGGTGGTCCATTTGCGAATATTGCCCACGGCTGTAATTCCATTATGGCGACACAAACTGCTCGCAAGCTAGCGGACATTGTCGTAACAGAAGCGGGCTTCGGCTCCGATTTAGGTGCTGAAAAATTTATGAATATTAAAGCACGTAAAGCGGGCTTTAAACCAAGTGCAGTCGTTATCGTAGCAACGATTCGTGCCTTAAAAATGCATGGTGGTGTACCGAAAACGGCACTTGTTGACGAAAATGTGAATGCCCTGCTACAAGGAATTGAAAACTTAGCTAAGCATGTTGATACGGTACGTACATTTGGTGTTGAACCGATTATTGCGTTAAATCGTTTTATTACAGACTCAGAGGCGGAGCTAGAGGCTGTTCTGAACTGGTGTCAGGAAAATCAAGTACGTATTGCCCGTACAAATGTCTGGGAAGAGGGCGGGAAAGGCGGATTAGCGCTAGCTGAACAAGTATTAGCTGTGCTTGAAGAAGAAAACAACTTCTCTCCTTTATATGATGTAACGGAGTCCATTGAAGAAAAAGTGCGTACGATTGTGCAAAAGGTATATGGCGGAAAAGATGTACAATTCACTGATCAAGCCAAAAAACAAATTGCTCAAATCGAAAAATTTGGCTGGGACTCTCTGCCAGTTTGTATGGCGAAAACACAGTATTCTTTATCCGACCAACCAAGTTTACTCGGTCGACCAGAAGGCTTTACGATCACAATTCGTGAAGTTATTCCAAAGCTTGGTGCAGGCTTCCTAGTTTGTCTGACAGGCGATATTATGACCATGCCAGGACTACCTAAAACTCCAGCTGCCCTTCGCATGAATGTTGATAATGAAGGCCATGCGGTAGGATTATTCTAATATCTTCTTTAAAGCTGCCCAACTTAAATGGGCAGCTTTTTTTAATGGATAAAGGGGAAAACTTGGTTCCTAGATGATCTCTGCATAATTTGGAAGAGAGCTACTATTTATTTTCCGCACGACTCATCGTCTATCTATAATTCAAGCATGGCATAAATGTGAAATTTTAGTTGATTTCTTCATCTACTACATGATTGAAAATTCATAAAAGTTAATTTTTTTAAAAGATTTTAAGATTCTAGTGAAAACTAGGATCTTTTTTATGTTGCAAAAAAATCATGAGAACTTTCCTTATATAAATGTGTTTGGTATTTTTTATTAATAGTTCTCTGATTTTGGAAAGATAGAGCGGATTTTTACAACGCAGATTAATTGTCAAATGAATTTTTATTTAAAAAATACATTGAATTTTCTTTTTCTTTTAAATATAATTTACTTAATTCTAATTCGGAACACTGTTCCGATAATAGGAACACGGAGGGATGCAGTCTTGAAAATCGCAACAGATATTGGCGGTACTTTTACCGACTTAGTTTTCACAGATGAAAAAGGAAATCTTCATTTTGATAAGGGACATACAACACCTGGTCACTTTGAGGATGGCATATTAAATGTATTAGGACGACATGTTACAGAAGAATCTCTGATTGAATCATTTATTCATGGTTCAACGGTTATTATCAATACATTAACGGAAAGAAAAGGGGGCGTAGTTGGGTTAATTACAACTAAAGGCTTCCGTGACGTCATAGAAATTGCACGTGGGAATCGACCGGACTTATATAACTTTAAATATAAAAAGCCACAACCATTTGTAGAACGTTACTTACGACAGGAAATGGATGAACGCATCGATTTTAAAGGAAATATTATGAAAGCGCTTAACACCGAAGAAGTCGATGAAATCGTTCGTAAATTTAAAAAATTGGGTGTTGAGGCGATTGCCATTTCATTCATTCACGGCTATAAAAACCCTATTCATGAACAACAGCTAAAAGAGGAAATTTTAAAAATTTGGCCTGAGGTGTATATCACACTTTCAAGTGAAACCATTAAAGAATATCGTGAGTATGAAAGAACGAATACAACGGTGTTGAATTCTTATGTAAAGCCGATTGCCCATGCCTATTTAAAAAGCTTAAAAGAAAAATTAAGTACGATCGGTATTACAGACCATTTAAAAATTATGCAATCAAATGGTGGGACGACAAGCTTTGATAAAGCAATGGAGCTACCGATCAATTTAGTGGAATCTGGTCCTGTTGCGGGGATGTTTGGGGCAGCCAAATTAGGGCAGCTACTCAATGAATCGAATATTATTGCGTTCGATGTTGGTGGGACGACGGCAAAATGCTCCCTTATTACAGATGGCAAAGTAAATGTGACAACAGATTACTATATCGAAAGAAATGAAAAATTTGCGGGTTATCCAATTAAAACGCCTGTAGTGGATATTGTTGAAATCGGTAATGGCGGTGGCTCCATCGCACGTGTGGATCCATTTGGCTCGTTAAAGGTTGGTCCAGATTCTGCTGGTGCAAACCCAGGGCCAGTGGCATATGGCTTAGGCAATACACAGCCGACGATTACCGATGCAAATGTGTATTTAGGAAGATTATCATTAGAAAACTTTGATAATCCAGTATCCATTGACAAAGTAGAGGAGGCTCTTGTGGAAGCCATTGCGAAACCGTTTAATGTAACGGCAGAAGAAGCGGCTCAAGGTATTTTAGATATTGCGAACTCTAATATGTTAAATGCACTGAAGTTGATTTCGATTCGTAAAGGCTATGATCCAGAAGACTTCACAATGGTAGCATTCGGTGGTGGTGGCCCACTACATGCGATTAACCTAGCAGAAGAATTAGGTATGAAAAAAGTGATTATTCCATATGGTTCTTCCGTCTTTTCAGCATTAGGTATGATGATGACAGAATACCGACAAGATTATATTCAAACAAGTTTAATGGGCTTTGATGCCAACCATCTTGCGGCAATTCAAGAAAATATTGATCAGGCGATTGCCAATGCCTATGCGGATGCCCCTTTATCAAAGGATCATTATTATTTTGAGATTAATTATGATTTACGATACAAAGGACAAGAGCATGCAGTGAAATTGAACGCATCGACTAGCACGATTACAGAAGAGGGGCTACGCGAATTAGCGGAGGCTTTCCATGTTAAACATAAACAAGAGTTTTCATTTGATTTACCAGCTACGCCCATTGAGTTAGTCAATTTACATCTTACAATCTACGGAAAAGATGAGGCAGTTCAGTTTAAGGAACTAGACTTCTCACAGGTCGACGCTTCCACATGTATCAAAGCACAGCGTAATTTATATGTGAAGGGAACAGGTTGGGTAGAGGTCAATGTCTACGATCAACAAAAGCTCGTACCAGGTTATGTCATTGCAGGTCCTGCTATTGTGGAAAATCCAACATCTACGGTCGTAATCAATGACAAGCAATCCATTGAAATTGATAAATATGGCAATTTGATTGTAGAGATGGAGGGGAAATAAAACATGAAAAAAGACGTTTTTGCAGTAGAAATTATTCAAGATTCATTGCTAGCCATAGGGGACGAAATGTTTGTGGCTCTAGCACGTTCATCCATGAGCCCAGTTATTTATGAAGTATTAGACTACGCTTGTGGTTTAACGGATGCCAAAGGTAATTTAATTAGCCAAGGGAATGGTGTCACAAGCTTTATTGGGATGCTAAGTCCAATGGTGCAACGTGTTATTGAAAAATTCGATAATGGAAAGTTGCATGAAGGCGATGTCATTATTATTAACGACCCATATGTTGGGGGTGGATCGCATTTATCGGATGTGGGCTTAGTATTACCGATTTTTTATAAAGGTGAAATTATTGCTTACTCTGCCAATAAAGCACACTGGACAGAGGTAGGAGGGATGGACCCAGGTTCGTTTACAAGTAATTCTAATGAAATCTATCAGGAAGGTTTACAGCTACCGGGTGTCAAACTTTATCATAAAGGGGAGTTGAACGAGGCGGTCTATGAAATTATAGCAACGAACGTTCGTTTACCAGAGCTTTCAATTGGCGATATGTTTGCACAAGTGGCAGCCTTAAAAACAGGTGAAAAACGCATTGCAGAGCTTTGTCAGAAGTTTGGTGCTGAATCGGTGAAATTGTCCATTCAAAGATTATTGGACAAGGGGGAGAAAATTGTAGAGCTTGAGCTTCAACATTTACCAAAAGGTGAATTTTATGCGGAAGACTTTATTGAAGGGGATCCATTAAAGGGCGGACCCTATCCAATTAAAGTGAAAGTAACGATTAGTGATGAAGAATTTATTTGTGATTTTAGAGGCTCGCATCCTGCGGTCAATGTGCCAGTGAACTGTTCACAATTTGGTTTAATGGCAAGTGTGCGCGTTATGTTCTTAGCTTTACTTGGCGATATTGATGTAATTAACGAGGGTGTCTTTAAACGCTTAACGATTATCACAGATGAAAATTCGATTGTTTCCGCTAAACGTCCACATCCTGTATCCATGAACTTTGAGGCGCGTATTGGGGCTGCGGATTTAATTTGGAAAGCTCTTGCACCGCATTTGCCAGAAAGATTATCGGCAGGGCATTTACAGTCCGTTTGTACATTTATCTTAACAGGTAAAAACCCTGAAAATGATGAGTCGTTCCTAATTGTTGAACCATCTGTTGGTGGTTGGGGAGCAGCAAATGATGAGGATGGTCAAAGTGGGCAATACTGCATGGGAGATGGTGAAACCTATAACCTTCCTGTGGAAATTGCAGAAACAAAATACGGTATTCAAATTGACGAATATAGTTTAAACTGCGATGGTGCTGGTGTCGGTCAATTTAGGGGTGGCTTAGGTGTACGTCGTGTCTATACAGTCAATCATGATGGTCAAAAGGTTTCTGTGAACCTAGGCAGACATCAATTTGCGCCATTCGGTTTAAATGGTGGTGGGGAAGGCTCTCACAACTATTTAATCGTTCATAAAAAGGATGGAACGAAGGTTGGACCAGTAGGTGTACTTGCCAATTATGAATTGCAAAAAGGAGACCGTATTGAGCTTGTTACAGCAACTGGCGGTGGTTACGGCAATCCATTAGAAAGAAGCACGGAAGCCATTGAACGTGATTTATTAAATGAATATATTTCTGAAGAAGTGGCGAGAAAGCAATACGCTTATCAAAACGCTTAAGGGAGAAATAAATGACTGTCAAGACATTAAAAAACTCATTGGATATACTAGAATGCTTTGCTACGACAGAAAACGCATTAGGTGTTCGTGAAATTTCACGCATGATGAAGTTGCCGACAAGTGTTGTGCAAAGAACCATTAATACATTTACAGAAGCGGGTTATTTAATACAGGATGAATACACTAAAAAATATAAATTAGGTTACAAAATGTACCTTTTTTATGATGTGCTATCGAATTCAAAAGACCCACACTCGACCATTTATGAATTAATGCAAAATCTTGCTAGTGAAATGAATGAATCAGTATTTCTTACTTATATGGACAATGAATATGGTGTCACAACAAAAATAGCCGAAAGCAATAAAAATGTAAAGTATGCGGTGTCTTTAGGAACGAAGACACCCCTTTACATCGGTGCTTCCTGTAAGGTGATGTTTGCCTATTTAGAGGAGAACAGACAGCTCGAATTAATAGCCTTCTTTCAAGAGGAACAATCGAAAGAAGAACATAAGTCCTACCTTGAATCATTAAAGGGAGAGCTGCAGCAAATCCGTCGCAACAACTTGTGTGGAACGGTTGGGGAGTATAATGAACATGCATTTGGCATCAGTGTACCATTATTTAACTATAAAAAAGAAATCATCGCATCTCTTACAATTTCTGGTTTGGTATATGATTTAAATGATCAAAGGGAGAAATATATGCTTGAACAGTTAGTGAAAGTAGCTCAGCAAATACAATCACACATTTCAAAACTATAACAACAATAGGGGAGCTGTCACTATGAATAATAAAGTATTACATCCTAGGGCTTTAGAGCCTGTAACGTTACTAATGATCGTCTTAACATCTGTCGTTGGGGCTATTATTGGGATTCAACTGATTACAACTTTAGGGATTTCTGCTAATACATCGATCGTTGGGGCAATATTTGCGATGATTCTCGGAAGATTACCAATAGGAAAGCTCATTGCATTCAAATCCGTGCACAGACAAAATATTATTCAAACGGCGATTTCATCGGCTACATTTAGTGCAGCAAGTAGCTTAATGCTGCCAATCGGTATTCCATACGTTTTAGGTTATGAAAATTTAGTTTTACCATTATTTATCGGTGTTATTTTAGCGATGTTTGTTGATGCTTTATTATTATATAAATTTTTTGATACAAAGATTTTCCCGGCAGCAGGTACTTGGCCACCAGGGATTGCAACTGCTGAAGCTATTAAAGCTGGCGATAAAGGCGGTAAAAATGCAAAGGTATTAGTTGGTGGTGTATTAATCGGTATCGTGGGAGCTGTTCTTAAAATTCCAATGTCAGCTTTTGGGGTGGCGTTCATCGGCAATATTTGGGCGCTGACGATGTTTGGAATTGGTCTTTTACTAAGAGGCTATTCTGTTCAATTATTTAATGTTGATTTAAATGCCTATTATATTCCACATGGTATTATGATTGGTGCCGGAATTGTGGCTCTTTTCCAAGTAGCATTTACATTAATGAATAAACGCTCTGCTAAAAAGTCAGAAGAGTTAAGCTATTCAAAAGATGCTAAAGAAATTCGCCAAGGTTTTGGTGTAGGTTTTATTGCTTATTTAGTCATTGCATTATTAATCGCCCTTTTAGGCGGAATAATTACACATATGTCATTCGGTATGTTAATAGGCTTCATCATTTTCGCAACAATTGCAGCATTTGTCCATGAGCTAATCGTTGGTATTGCAGCGATGCATGCAGGTTGGTTCCCAGCATTTGCAGTGGCATTTATTACACTAATTGTTGGTATTTTAATAGGTTTCCCAGCACCAGCACTTGCTTTATTAGCAGGCTATAGTGCCGCTACGGGGGTAGCATTTGCCGATATGGGCTATGATTTGAAAACAGGTTTCATTTTACGTGGAAATGGTAGTGACCCAGCTTTAGAAAAAGAAGGACGCAAGCAGCAAATGATTGCAGGTATGTTAGCCTTCTCGATTTCAGCAGTAGTTGTTCTACTTTCCTATAAATCTTATTTTGCACAAGGTTTAGTAGCACCAGTGAATCATGTCTATGCAGCGACAATTCAATCAGGTGTTACAGGCGATGTAGCGAAACAATTAATGATTTGGGCGATTCCTGGTGCATTGATTCAATTAATAGGTGGTTCAAAACGACAAATGGGTATCCTGTTTGCTACTGGTTTATTACTGATTAACCCGATTGCTGGTTGGGCTGTATTAGTGGGTATCTTGCTTCGTGTTATTTTCACGTATATGACGAAAGGCAAGAGAGAATCTGAAATGACGGTCTTTGCAGCGGGTGTCATTGCTGGAGATGCGTTGTATAGCTTCTTCTCTTCTATTCTAAAAATAGGGAAATAGAAAGGAGTAAGGTTGAATGGTAAAAGTATTATCATATGAGGATGGGATTGCTGCAGTTTATGGAGGAGCAATCCTTGGTGGTGGCGGAGGTGGTCTCCTAGAGGAAGGGCTCAAGCTAGTGGAGGAAATCTTTGCTGCTGGGACACCTCAATTAATGGATATCTCTGAATTAAATCATGAGGACTTAGTGGCATGTGTAGCAATGGTCGGCGCACCATCATCAGCCGATCAATACATTTCTAGCGAGCAGCTTTGTTGGAGCTACCATAGTATGAATCACTATTGCGATCAACGTCTGAAGGGCATCATTACGAATGAAAATGGTGCCAATACGACGATTAATGGCTGGTTACAGTCGGTCCTATTAAATGTCCCAGTCGTTGACGCTCCTTGTAATGGACGAGCACATCCGACAGGTATTATGGGTTCTTTAAATCTACATGAACAATCAAATTATCAATCCGTACAATTTTACGCAGGAGGAAAAGCTCATTTTGCAGTTCAAGGTTTTGTGGAAGGAACTTTACACAATACGGCAAAAACAGCACGCCAAGCCTCTATTTTAGCGGGTGGGCTTGTAGGCGTAACAAGAAATCCAGTGACGATTGACTATCTACAGAAGCATGGTGCACCAAATGCCATCACAATGGCCATTGAGCTTGGCTATGGCTTTTTAAAGGGACAAACTTTTGAAGAAAAATTAGCTCATGTTTTACAGCAATTGAATGGGGTACACATCGTTTCAGGTGCAGTAAAGAAATATTCATTAACGAAGGAAAATGGCTTTGATGTTGGGAAATTAGCAGTTGGTGATTATCACCTAACTTTCTGGAATGAATATATGACGTTATCGAAGGAAGGACAGGTGCAATCGAAATTTCCAGATCTCATTATGACATTCGATATCGAAAAAATGATCCCTGTGCCAAGCGCAAGTATTCAAGAGGGGATGCATGTAGCAGTTATCCACGTAGACCAAGCTAATTTGAAATTAAGTTCAACGATGCAAAATGAAGCCCTTTTACAGGAGATTGATGCAATCATTCAAGACGTACTGTAAAGAAAAAAGACAAAACAGTAAAAGCTGCCATCATCTACTTGATTGTAAGATGGGCAGCTTTTATTTGTCCTTCAGCGGGAGGGTCATACTTTTTATCAAAATTGTTCCTACTTCCTTTATCGCTTCATACATTTATGGCTTACATGTTTTTCATTCTAATGAGCACAACTCATTGAACATGGTGTTCACAAGCTGTAAACAAGGATCGTGCACGATTTTCATTAATGGGAGGAGCTACGTTCATACATACTCAAATAATTGACTAGAAGAAGGTAACAACCATTAATAAAAAACAATTCACTTTTGCTACATCTAGTGAAATCCTTTTGGTCATGCATCAAACTAACTTGTTGTTCATATTTTTTGGCATGTACATATGGCTATGCGGGTTAAACAAAGAATTTCTAAGGGAAAGTGTTCACTTTTATTTGTTTAGATGATTGGTTTTCAATACGCACGTCATCTTTAAAACAGGTTATTCAATTGTAAGCCCGCTGAAGTTGATGTTCCATTTGTCAAACACATAGCTGTTGTACACGACTAAAAAAATATGAGATACAGAACAAATAGATTGTTCTGTACGTTTATCATATAATATTCAGAAAAATTTGTCAATTGAAATGGTGTTGTTTTTTTATTTTACTACATTACCTTTTACTCGAAAAAGTACAGTATAATCTTATAGGAAAGGAATGAGAGTACATGATGGATCATTTAATGAATAAAGTACGTGAAGTATATGCACAATTTGATGCTAGTCATGATTTTCAACATATTGAACGCGTTTATCAAAACGCATTAGCTATCTTACATACCGAGCCTACAGCAGATGTTGAGGTGGTCAAAATAGCGGTGCTTTTGCATGATGTTAGTGACAAAAAGTATACTGATAGCAAGGAACAGGAAGAACAGCTTATTGCAGAGTTACCTGTTAGCGAGGAAAAAAAGCGGCATATTCGAGACTGTATCGCACAAGTGTCGTTTAATGGTGGAAATGAGCTAGAAGCAACCTCATTGGAAGCAAAGATTGTTCGAGATGCTGATCGTTTAGATGCGATTGGGGCTATTGGCATCGCTAGAACATTTGCTTACGGTGGAGCAAAAGGTCGCAAGCTATATGATAAGGACGAAGACGCACGTACAAATATGTCTGAGTCAGAATATCGTCAAAAAAATACTGCATCTGTTACGCATTTTTATGAGAAATTACTACTACTAAAAGATTTAATGGTGACAGAAAAGGGCAAGCAAATGGCCTTAGAGCGTCATCAATTTATGGAAAGCTTTTTAAAGCAATTACAGCACGAAATCGGTCAATAGCACAAAGAACCGCCTTTCATTAGAAGGGCGGTTCTTGTTCATTCGGGTATTTCTTTCGTAACACCAAAATTGTGAAGAATGCGTTCAGTATGACAAAATAAAAGACTTCTATCGCAAATAGCATTTTCGTTTTCACATCGATGGCCGTATCATTTTCTGTGACAGCATCGAATTGGCTAATAGCAAAAGCAAATTGCAGCAAGAATATACCACAAGCTAATGATAGGAAATTGAGTAAGGTAAATATAATTTTCCCCTTCAGTACACTGCTGTTTTTTACATTTTTTTCTAAAATAAACACAGTGTTGGCAATATATAAAACTAAATTTATGACGACTGCAAGCTCCATAAAAAATTCCCCTTAAAAAATAGGATAGTTGTTGTTGACATAACCCTTTTATTGTAATGAATTATTTGAAATTTTCTTAATAAAATCGGCCGTACTTGATAGACAATGTATTTTTGATCCGATGGGAAACCAGAAATAAAACCTTTATTTTTTATGATTATATCCATGGCATATTTGTCTTTTATAAAGATTTTTACTTGTCGATCATCATTTTCACTAAAAATATATAAAAAAAGCACCTACCATCAAAGTAGGTAGAACGACAACGAGTCGGGAAATTTTCATCATGCTACTCTTCTAAAAATGGATTGGAATATTATGTTACACTAATGTTTTCGTTATCTCAAACGGTAATTTTTACCATTGCAGTACATCAGCATAAAAATGCAATAAGTGGCTATAAAGGGCCTTATACATTTTAGCGTGATAGATTAGAGGAATCCATGGAAAATAGATGATCTTACTAGCGTAAATGCTTCTCAAATAATAATCAGGTCTTCTGGGGAAGTGCGCCAATTGCTGAAAGCCGAAAGTATGTAGGAAAGCTCTAATATGAAAATCAGTTATTCCTATTCTAAACCACACCACATAGAACAAGGAATCATCAAGCTTTGTCTGCTTATGCACACGAATTTACAGGACATTCACCCATCGTAAGTACGGGTTGTTGTTCTTTGTTTACCTGTCAAATGATGTTATGATGAATAATGGATATCAATAATCGTCTACATAAAAATCGTGTGGGCATGAACAATACCTAACATGAAAGAGATGGAATAGTGGAATGAGTCATTTAATCGTACAAAATCTAACCAAAACGGTGGGCGATAAAACGCTTTTTCAAAATATTGAATTTACCATTTATGAAGGAGAGCGAGCAGGCTTAATCGGTATTAATGGAACGGGCAAATCAACCCTGTTATCCATTTTAGCTGGAGATATAGAAGCAGACATGATAACAGTCGATCGTCCGAATAAATACCGTGTTGCCTATTTGCCACAGGAGCCGACATTTAATGCTGGAGAAACGGTTTTACAGGCTGTCTTTGCAGGCGATTCACCGATTTTACAACTCAATCGCCAATATGAAGATACAGTAGCTGCACTAGCTGTCAACCCAACATCCGAAAGTTTACAAAAGACATTGTTTAGTCTGCAACAGCGCATGGATGAAGAGCAGGCATGGGATGTTAATGCCCTTGCGAAAACGGCATTAACGAAGCTAGGCATCGAAACATTCGATAAAGAGGTGTTAACGCTATCAGGTGGTCAGCAAAAACGAGTTGCCTTAGCCAAAGTGTTAATTGAGCCTGCAGATCTTTATTTATTGGATGAGCCTACCAACCATTTAGATGTGGAGTCAACGGAGTGGCTTCAAGAAATGGTGCTACGTCTAAAGGGTGCAGTCATTTTCATCACCCATGATCGTTATTTCCTCGATGAATTATCGACACATATTTACGAGCTTGCAGATCAAACGTTGTATCGTCATACAGGAAATTATGGTGATTATTTAGAGTCACGTGCTATTCGTGAGGAAATGAAGGCTGCCTCTGCCCAAAAGGATCGCAACCGTTATCGTTCAGAGTTGAAATGGATTCGTCGTGGTGCGAAGGCACGTTCAACTAAGCAAAAAGCGCGTATTCAACGCTTTGAAAAGCTGGAGGATAACCTAGAGCGCAAATCAGAGGATGTTTCATTGGAATTGGGCCTTGCAACTACACGCCTTGGTCGAAAAGTACTGGAGGCTGAAAATATTTCGAAAGCCTTCGGACAGCAAAAAATTCTTGAACACTTTTCATTTTTACTACAGCAGGGGGACCGTATCGGCATTATTGGTGCGAATGGTGTAGGAAAATCAACTTTATTGAACATGCTGGCAGGGGAGCTAACACCCGATCAAGGTGAAATTCTTGTAGGGTCAACAGTGAAGCTGGCACATTTCAAGCAAACATTGCCGAAAATGAATGAAAATGAGCGTATGATTGAATATATACGTGAGGCTTCTAATGATATTACCGATGCAGAGGGCGTTCGCTATTCAGCGGCTCAAATGTTAGAGCGCTTTTTATTCCCGCTGCACGCCCATGGTACACCAATTGGAAAATTATCTGGTGGTGAGCGCAAACGTCTTCATTTATTACGTTTATTAATGGAGCAACCAAATGTTTTATTACTTGATGAGCCAACCAATGACCTGGATATTGAAACATTGGGTGTGTTAGAGGATTTCATTGAGCATTTCCCTGGCGTTGTCATCACGATTTCCCATGACCGTTTCTTCCTAGACCGAATTGCGAAAAAGTTATGGATATTGGATGGACAAGGACAGGTAGAGGAAACGCTGGATCTATACAGTGAGTATTTAGAGAAGCGCGAGCAGGCAGCTACTGTCAAAGCAGAGGCGCCAAAAGTCGAAAAGGCGAAGACCGAAAAGCCAAAATCAGACAAGAAAAAGCTATCGTTTAAAGAGCAAAAGGAATGGGAAACGATTGCAGATGACATTGAAAAGACGGAAACAGCCATTATGGAGACCGAAGACGGAATCGCGAATGCGGGCTCAGATTTCACGAAATTACAGGAATTAACAGCTAAGTTGGATGAGCTAAATGCTCACTATGAGCATCTGATTGAAAGATGGTCTTATTTAGATGAAATTGTCAACGGATAAGGAGCGATAGACATGAAGATTATTACAATTGAACCGACGCCAAGTCCCAATTCGATGAAGATTGTCGTTGATACAGAGCTACCGTTCGGGAAAAGCTATAATTTTACAAAGGATAATAAAGACGAGGCAACTGGCGAGGCTGCAGCCATTTTAGCTATTGAAGGGGTAAAGGGCGTTTACCACGTAGCCGATTTCTTTGCTGTTGAGCGTAATGCCAAATATGCATGGGAAGGTATTCTCGCAAGCATTCGTCAAGTGTTAGGGGAAGATGTTCAAACACAGGATGAAACCGTTGTAGCCAATGAATTTTATGGTGAGGTTTATGTGCATGTACAGTTTTACAAGCAGGTGCCACTACAAGTAAAAGCTTTTGATAATCAGCGCGAACATCGTGTTAGCTGTGGCGACCGCTTTGTTGATGCCTTTAATCAAATTATTGAGTCGGCAGTAGATGAAAACTATATTTTCCAACGCAAATGGATTGATTATGGTGTACGCTATGGCGAGCTTGAGGATATAGCAGAAACAGTCAAGCAGGAGATCGATGTCACGTATTCTGCGGAGCGTTTAGCAGAAATTGTCACAGCTATTAATAATGATGATGAAAAAGCAGCTATTAAAACAGCTAAAATAAAAGTGACAGTGGAGCAGTTCAATCAACCAGAATGGGAGAAACGCTTCCAGTTGCTCGACCAAATGGCTGATCCAGAGCTAGATGATTTACCATTACTTGATTTAGCCTTACAGGATGAACAGATGTCCATTCGTCGACTAGCGACTGTCTACTTAGGCATGATTGAAGATGTGGCTGTTGTGCCTTATTTAGAAAGAGCCTTACAGGATAAAAGTGCAGCAGTACGTCGAACAGCAGGCGACTGTATGAGTGATCTTGGCCTTGTAGAATTTGAAGAAGCCATGCAGCAAGCCTTGCAAGATAAAAACAAATTGGTTCGCTGGCGTGCAGCGATGTATTTATATGAGGTCGGCACGGAGCAATCTTTACCAGCACTAAAAGCGGCTGAGGATGATAAAGAATTCGAAGTGAAATTACAAGTGAAAATGGCTATTGCTCGTATCGAACAAGGTGAGGAAGCAAAAGGCTCGGTCTGGAAGCAAATGACCGAATCCCGTCAACAATAAACAGGAAAAAACCAGCAGCTGCTGGTTTTTTTCGTTTTAGGAGGGGATAGGGTGGTTGTTCGCTCTCAAATAAAAGAAAAGGTCGCTCATAAGTAGCGTGAGGCTCAGCTCTAAAAGGAGAACAAGTCTTTCAAAAGTAGGATGCACCGACTCACTCACTATAAAATCAAGCACCCCAAAATCGAACCATAAACTCTTCTTTATTCAAAAAATCTATCAAAAATTCACGTAAAACAGAATAATTTGTCATTTTCTAGCGTTTTATTGCTAAACAAAAAGTTAAGGTCATTCTAGGAATCATTAACATATTGTCTAGTTTCATAGAGAAAGGACAATGATAAAATAACATAAATTCAGAATATTCTATAAAAATAGGAGGCCTTTGCATGACAGTAACTAGTTTGAAAGCAACGAAATCGTATGTGCGTGATCGTGAGGCGGTCATTGCATTAACACAGAAGCTTGTGCGAATTGAAAGCGTTTACCGTGAGAACGATCCGAAGGGTAATGAGCAAGAGGTGGCAACTTTTGTAGCCTCTTATTTACGAGATATTGGCATCGAAACGCATGTAGAGGAAGTTGTGCCAGGGCGACCGAATGTAATTGGCATTATTGATTCGGGCAAGCCTGGGAAAACATTACTTTTCGAAGGACATACAGATGTCGTGACAGAGGGCAATCGAGAGGCTTGGGCTTATGATCCATTTGGAGCAGAGATTGTGGATGGGCGTATGTATGGCAGGGGAACGAATGATACAAAGGGGAATCTGGCTTGTATGATTACGGCTTGCCAGTCATTGCTGCTAGATCGAGAGGAGTTTACTGGCAAGATTATTTTATGTATTCCTTGTGATGAAGAGGGGCTAATGCTTGGCATTAAGCATTTTATTAAAAATGGCTGGGCTGATGGAGTGGATGGCGCGATTATCTGTGAGCCACAGGAAAATAATGTATGTATTGCACAGCGTGGGGCCATACGTTTACAAGTAGATATTTTCGGTAAAATGGCGCATGGTGCTATTTCGTGGAGCGGTATAAATCCAAACTGGCGCATGGCGCGTTTTATCGTAGAACTTGAAAAATTGGAAAAAGAGGAGCAAGCACGATTAGGGCGTGATCCAATGCTGAATTGGCCATCTATCACACCAACGATTTTACGTGCGCCGGTTAAAGGTGATGCACAAATCAATGTCATTCCAGATCATTGTATGACGACGCTCGACATCCGCACGGTGCCTGCTCAGGATCATGGTGAGCTAGTAGGCAAAATCGAGACCATTATTAAACGGTTACAAGCAGATGACCCTGATTTTAAAGTCGAACTAACGGTGCTTGATAATCGGCCGGCTACTGCAACGGCTAAGGAAGATCCTGTGGTACAGGCTATTTATGAGGCAGTGGCAGAGGTGACGGAGAAAGAACCGAAATATAATGGTGTTCCGGGTGCGACAGATGGTACGTTTCTTCATGTTCATGGCATCCCGATTGTGACGGTCGGTGCTGGAGATCGCGAAATCCCTCATCAAATCAATGAATATGTAGAGCTTGAAGAATTAGCAGAAACAACGGCTATTTACCGTTTAGCAGCATTAAAATTTTTGGCGGGTGATGAACAATGACGTCAATAAAAATGGCCGTCATACCAGGGGATGGCATAGGAAAAGAGGTAATGCAGGAAGCATTAAAGGTGCTGACATGTTTGCAGGAACAGGACAGTTCCTTACACATTGAAACGACCATTTTTCCTTGGAGCTCTGATTATTATGTGCAGCACGGCTGTATGATGCCCGAGAATGCATTGGAAACACTTCAAACATATGATGCGATTTTATTTGGTGCAATTGGCGATGCTCGTGTGCCAGATGATGTCACGGTTTGGCAATTAATTATGCCTATTCGGAAACATTTCCAGCAGTATGTGAATTTCCGTCCTATTAAATCGTTGCCAGGGATAGCATCTCCCTTAACGAATGGTAAAGACATTGACTTTGTCATCTTCCGTGAAAATGCGGAGGGCGAATATTCGGATAGTGGTGGTCGACTGTATCAGCAGCAGCCACAGGAAATGACCATTCAAAATACCATTATGACGCGGATTGGCATTGAAAAAATTGTCCGAGCTGCCTGTAATTATGCCAAGCAACATGGTAAAACCAATATCACCAGTGCGACAAAATCGAATGCCATTATTCATTCGATGAGATTTTGGGATGAACAGACAAAAAAAACGGTGGCACAAAGCTCATCAGACCTACAGTTGAAATCCATTTATATTGATGCTTTGGTAGCCTATTTTGTCGAACGTCCACAGGATTTCGAGGTGGTTGTGGCGTCCAATTTATTCGGCGATATTTTATCCGATTTAGGCTCAGCTATTGTCGGGGGACTTGGTCTGTCTCCATCGGCAAACCTGAATCCAGAAAAGGATTTTCCATCGATGTTTGAGCCTGTTCATGGGTCTGCACCAGATATTGCAGGTAAGGGCATTGCTAACCCCATTGCACAAATTTGGTCGCTTGCCTTACTTCTTGGACATCAAGGTAGAAGCGATTTAGAACAGCTCATTGTTAAGGCGATTACAACAGTGCTACAGGAAGGTATCGTAAAGACAGCAGATATTGGTGGACAAGCGACAACGGCACAAATGGGCGATGCAATTTGTCAGGAAATCATTAATAGGACTTTAACAGCAGGAGGTGTTTAGGATGGCAATCGAGCAAAAGGTGGTCGTAGTTACAGGTGCAGGAGGCGGTATGGGAAAAGCGATTATTCAAGAGCAGCTAAAGCAGGGTAATCAGGTTGTAGGGCTTGATTTATCAATAGATGCACTATCAGATATCGCCCATGATTCATTACAATGTGTTGAAGTCAATGTATTGCAGGAGGAACGTGTTCAAAGCATTTGCCAACAGGTTTTTGACAAGTATGGCAGAATAGATGGCCTTGTCAATGCACTAGGAATTGCCCAGTCAGCGACACCGATTGAGCAGGTCACGATGGATGAGTGGAACCGTTTAATGGATGTCAATGTAAAAAGCTTGTTTATCACGACAAAAGCAGTTGTTCCTTTTATGAAAAAACAGCAAGGGGGCTCCATTATTACAATAGCCTCTATTTCTGCCGTGCGTCCTAGACCAGGCTTACAGGCTTATATTGCCTCAAAGGGGGCGGCAGAAAGCTTTACAAGAGGGCTTGCAATTGAACTTGCATCAAGCCAAATTCGCGTTAATACGATTCATCCAGGCCCAGCTGACACACAAATGCTTGGTCAATTTGCTGCACAGGATGCTGATATAGAGCAAACGAAGCAAAATGTGTTTGTGCAGTCTGTCCCACTTGGGCGCTTAGTACAGCCAGCGGATATAGCAGGGGCAGTCAGCTATTTATTGTCTGATGCGGCAAGTATGGTCACTGGAACGACATTGCATGTAGATGGTGGTCGTGGATTATAGGAGGGGTACGATGAGAAAAATTCCTATGTTAATTAATGGGGAGTGGGTTCATGGTGAAGAAGAGACACACCTAGAAGTTAAAAATCCCTCGACAGGGGAAGTGATTGCACAAATTAGCAATGCAAGTAAAGCGCATGTGGAACAAGCAGTACATTCAGCCCGTCTAGCGTTTGAAGGACAAGACTGGCGTCAATGGAAGGCCTATGAACGGGGGCAGTTATTAATTGAATTTGCCCATTATATTCGACAGCATGCAGAGGAATGGAGTTTACTAGAATGTCGAGACGTAGGAAAGCCCTTATCACAGGCAAGAGCAGATATTGAAGCAGCGGCTCGCTATTTTGAATTTTATGGTGGTGCGGCTGATAAGGTGATGGGGGATACCATTCCGATTGAGGATGGACTATTAAATGCGGTAGTGCTAGAGCCAGTTGGCATTACGGTACATATTGTGCCATGGAATTATCCGATTCAAATTACGGCAAGAAGTGTCGCAGCGGCTATAGCAACTGGTAATGCTGTGATTGTGAAAAGTGCAGAGGATACACCCCTGACAACACATGCCATCGCTGAATGGTTTGCCAATAAAGTGCCGAAAGGGATTTTCCAGCATATTACAGGATTGGGGCGAGAGGTTGGGCTCTATTTAACGTCACATCCCGATATTAATCATATTACGTTTACGGGTTCTGTGCCGACAGGGATAGCGGTGATGAAGGCAGCAGCAGAAAATGTTGTGCCTGTGACATTAGAGCTTGGAGGAAAATCGCCTAATATTGTGTTTGCAGATGCCGATATGGAGCAAGCATTAGAGGGGGTTGTACGTGCCATTATTCAAAATGCCGGTCAAACTTGCTCTGCAGGGGCACGTTTACTCATTGAAGAAAGTATTAAAGATACATTCATTGCACAACTAGCGCAAAAATTCCAAGCGATACAAGTTGGACCTGGGGAAGCGGATATGGATATGGGACCGCTATTAAATGAACGCCAATATACGAAAATCACGACATTATTACAACAAGCAAAGACAGATGGCTATGTGATTACGGGTGGCGAACCAGTGACGATAAAAGGCTATGAAAAGGGCTTTTATGTACAGCCAACTATACTGGATGGCGTTGATCCAAATGATCCATTAGCGCAGGAAGAAATTTTCGGCCCTGTCTTAACCGTCCTGCCATTTTCCAGCGCAGACGAGGCCATTGCATTAGCCAATAGCACTGACTATGGCTTAGTCGCTGGTGTTTGGTCACAGCATATTGATACAGCTCATTATGTGGCAAGTCGCGTGCAGGCTGGACAAGTATTTATTAATAATTATGGGGCTGCAGGTGGCATTCAAATGCCATTTGGCGGCTATAAAAAAAGCGGAATTGGTCGAGAGAAGGGCTTTGTTGCACTGCGAAACTATACGCAAATGAAAAACATCGCTATACGCTATGCACCACCTAATCAACAGTGAGATGGAGGGACGCATATGGAACAGCCAAAAGAAAAAGAAGTGCTTTTAGAGGTCAATCAATTATCCATCCAATTCCAGTTGAAAAATGGCAAAGAGGCGAAGGTTGTTGAAGATGTAAACTTTACTATTCATAAAGGAGAAACCGTTGCACTGGTAGGTGAATCAGGAAGCGGCAAAAGTATCACCTCCTTAGCGATTATGCGTTTACTGCCCATACCACCAGGTGAAATTACAGCAGGTTCCATTGCCTTAAACGGTAAAAATCTACTCGCCTATAAACAGAAAGAGATGAGCCGTATTCGTGGTAATGAAATTAGTATGATTTTTCAAGAACCTATGACCTCTTTAGATCCCGTCTTTACGATTGGCAATCAAATGATTGAGGGCATTCGCAGACATCAAAAGGTATCGAGAAAAGAGGCATGGAAGAAAGCATTACTACTTTTACAGGAGGTAGGGATTGCCAATGCAGAAAAGGTGATTGCTGAATATCCTCATCAACTATCAGGGGGAATGCGGCAACGTGTCATGATTGCTATTGCGATGTCTAATAATCCGCAGCTATTGATTGCAGATGAACCAACCACAGCACTGGATGTGACGGTACAGGCACAAATTTTAAAGCTGATGCTGAAAATGAAGAAAGAGCATCAGTCGGCCATTTTATTTATTACACATGATATGAGTGTTGTTGCAGAAACAGCCGATCGTGTCATGGTGATGTATGCAGGGCAAATTGTCGAGGAAGCTCCAGTGAGAGAGCTCTTTTTAAATCCGCAGCATCCTTATACAACTGCTCTCTTAAAAACGATGCCTAGCCTTGATTCAGATGTCAAAAGGCTGCCGTCGATCCCTGGCACCGTACCACCAGCGTATGCATTGCCTGGTGGCTGTCGCTTTGCCCCACGCTGTCCACATGCGATGGCACATTGCCATGTGGAGCAACCGGCTATCCATTACATTCAAGAGGCACATAAAGTACGCTGTCATTTATTCACAGAGAAAGGGGAGCTGGCTCATGATGGAGAAAGAAGTTTTGCTGGAAATTAATCATTTAAAAGCCTACTTTCCTGTGAAACGCAAATCGATGAAGGAAGAAAAAAAGGTCATCAAGGCGGTTGACGATATTTCAATAGAGATTTTTAGAGGAGAAACATTGGGCATTGTAGGAGAATCAGGCTCAGGCAAATCAACCTTTGGGCGAACGATTTTAAAGCTCGTTGAACCAACAGCAGGGGAAGTATTGTATAAAGGGCAGCCAATCCAGCATTTAAAGGGCAGTAAGCTACAAAGTTATCGCAATCAAATGCAAATGATTTTTCAAGATCCCTTTTCCTCCCTTAATCCTCGGATGCGGGTAGGCTCTATTATCGAGGAACCGATGAAACTGCAATTAACATTGACGAAGGAACAACGAAAAGAGCGTGTGAAGGAGCTCTTACAAAAGGTAGGGCTACCTGAGGATGCCATGCATAAGTTTCCGCATGAATTTTCTGGTGGGCAGCGACAACGAATTGGTATTGCCCGAGCATTAGCGATACACCCAGAATTCATTATTGCTGATGAGCCGGTATCTGCTCTGGATGTGTCGGTGCAATCGCAAGTTCTTAATCTCATGATGGATTTACAAGATGAATTTCAATTAACCTATTTATTTATTTCACATGACTTAAGTGTTGTGAAGCATATTAGTGACCGTGTGGCAGTGCTGTATTTAGGAAGAGTTGTGGAGATTGGGACAAAGAAGGAGCTCTATGACAATCCATTACATCCCTACACACAAGCATTGCTATCTGCTATACCAGTCGTTAATTTTGATGAGCCGAAACAAGAAATACTTTTACAAGGTGAATTACCAAGTCCAATGAATCCACCTGTTGGCTGTGTCTTTCATACCCGTTGTCCATTTGTGATGGAAAGATGTCATCAGGAAAGACCGATGCTTCAACATGAAAATGACCATCAACGAGTGGCTTGCTTTTTATATGATAAATAATCAGAAAATTAAATTTATTCTAGAGTGGAGGTGTTGCAGATGTTTGGCAATATAACGGATGTGCCAGGTGTCAAAGTCGGACATCGTGAAAATAAGGAAGGGATTACGGGCTGCACGGTGCTATTAGTAGAAAGTGGGGCGGTGTGTGGAGTGGATGTTCGAGGCTCTGCACCAGGCACTCGTGAAACAGATGCATTAGACCCTATTAATGAAATTGATCGAGTCCACGCCATCTGTTTAGCTGGGGGCAGCGCCTTCGGATTAGATGCTGCCACAGGTGTCATGCAATTTTTAGCCGAGCAAGGAATTGGTGTCGATGCAGGTGTGGCAAAAATACCGATTGTGCCGAGTGCTGTTCTCTTTGACTTATTTATCGGTGATCCCCATGCTCGACCTACTGCGCAAATGGGCTATGAAGCGGCACAAGCAGCACAAGTTGGCCCATTTACCAATGGCAATATAGGTGCTGGCTATGGCGCAACTATTGGCAAACTAGCAGGACCTAATTTTGCGATGAAGGGTGGGCTTGGTAGTGCTTCCTATGCGGGGAAAGATGGTCTCGTAGCAGGAGCCATCGTGGCAGTGAATGCCGTGGGAGATGTCAAGGACCCTGCTACACGGCAAATTTTAGCAGGAGCCAGAGATGCGCATTCTGGTCAGTGGGTGGATTGCTGTGCCTATTTAGAGCAGCATGCACAATCAGAGGCATTAGCTGGCACTAATACAACGATCGGTGTGGTAGCAGTGAATGCCAAGTTAACGAAGGCAGAGGCTAAAAAAATTGCACAGCTTACGCAAAATGCTTTAGCACGAACGATTTATCCCGTTCATACCATGCTGGATGGCGATACGATTTTTGTGCTAGGGACAGGCGATCAACCTTATGCACTTGATTATCTAGGACATTTAGCAACAAAGGTAATGGAGGAAGCTATTCTTGCTGGCATTAAAGGCGCTGATAAATTGGCAGATGTTGAAAGCTATACAAGCATTCAAAGATAGGCATATAGGAAAAGGGGGAACGACTATGCAATGGAAAAAAAGAGGACTGATGCTCGTGACATTGTTATTAGCAATTATCATGACAGCATGTTCAGGTGATGGAAAGAAAAATACGACAGGTTCAAGTTCTACAGATGGTCAAACAGTAGCCGATGTTCCACAGGAAATCGTTGTACGTGTCAATGACGATCCAGATTTTTTAGATCCACATAAGGCTACAGCGTCTATTTCCTATCAAATGATTCTTAATCTGTTTGAGGGGCTTATGGCACCTGAAACGGATGGTTCCTTGAAAGAGGGGCTTGCTGAGAGCTACGACATCTCGGAGGATGGTTTAACGTATACGTTTAAAATACGCCAGGGTGTGAAGTTTCATAATGGTGATGATTTAACGATGGAGGATATCCAATATTCCTTTGACCGTTTAATGGGGAAAAATGGTGGGGAGAAAATGTCTAATAACTTTGATAATGTAGCATCTACAGAGGCACCTGATGCGACTACATTTATTATCAAGCTAAAAGAGCCGAACTCTAATTTCTTGTATTCATTAACAGCAAGACAATCAGCTATTATTCCTAAAAGTAATGATGGTAAGCATAATGAAAACCCAATTGGGACAGGACCGTTTGCCTTTGTAAAATACGCACCTGGCACCAATTTAGAGCTCAAGAAAAATGAGCAGTATTGGCAGGAAGGATTGCCTTATTTGAATAAAGTAACCTTTGCCTTCCAATCAGATGATCAAGCAGCCATTATGAGCTTGATGGCGAATGAGGTAGATTTAACGAGTGTTCCTTGGCATCGTGTTGGTGAGGTAGAGGGTAGCTATAATTTATCCCATCAAAATAATAACTCATCATTAATCGTTACTTTTAACGAAACAAAGGCACCTTTCGATAATGTGAAGGTTCGTCAAGCGATCAATTACGCCATTAGTAAATCCGATATTATTGATTCTGTATTTGCGGGCTATGCTGTTCCTCTAGGATCTAATATGAGTCCAGCAATGGGAGACTTCCAAAAGAAGGGCTTAGAAAGCATGTATGAACGAGATGTGGAAAAAGCGAAAGCCTTATTAGCGGAAGCGGGTTATCCTGATGGCTTTAAAACAAAAATAACGGTGTCTTCACATAATGATATTTACTCAAATATTGCCCAAATTGTAGTGGCTAATTTGCAGGAAATTGGCATTGATGTAGAAATTGAAGTAGTTGAATGGGGTATCTGGCTAGATCGTGTGTACTTTGGCCGCGACTATGAGATGACAACGATTGATTTAACAGGTCGTGCATCTGCCTTTGAAATTTTGAATGACTATATCTCCACAAATGATAGTGAAAACTTCTTCCTGTTTAAAAACGAAGAATACGACAAAATTATGGCTGATGTCTTGAAGGAAACTGATCAAGCTAAACAAATCGACTACTACCATCGTGCACAGGAAATTTTAGCAGAGCAAGCTACTGCGGTTTACATTGCTGATTATCAAATCGTGTGGGGTACTGACAAACAAGTGACGGGGCTTAAGAGTTATCCATTCTGGTTCCATGATATGTCTGAGGTTAAGTTTTCAAACTAGAAAGGGATGAATGCTTATGATGTATATCCTACGTCGAATCATCCTGTTAATAATCACCATCCTTCTAGTATCCATCATTACATTTGGCGTTTTTCAAATATTACCTGGTGATCCGGTTCGCACGATGTTAGGGACGGAGGCGGATCCCACACAAATTGAAAATTTACGATCTGAGCTCGGCTTGGATCGTCCTCTTTATGAACAATATGTAGATTGGATGAAGGGCTTATTGACAGGGCAATTAGGGAATTCCATTCGATTTTCCATGCCAGTAAAAGAATTATTATTTGATCGACTTCCTGTCACCATGTCATTAGCAGGGCTTACCCTTATTATGGTCTTAATCATTTCCTTACCTTTAGGGATGTTTGCTGCAAGAAGACAAAATAAATTAAGTGATGTGTCATTATCCACTATGACGCAAATTGGGATGGCAGTACCATCCTTTTGGCTAGGGATGATGCTTATTCTTTACATTGGCTTACAGTTTAGCTTCTTTAAAATTAGTGGCTATATTCCTTGGACCCAAAGTATAGCAGGAGCACTTAGCACGCTTATTCTTCCAGCTTTAACGATTGCCATTCCACAAATTGCGGTGAATTTCCGTTATGTCCGTACAGCTATTCTAGAACAAGTCCAACTCGATTATGTCCGTACAATTCGCAGTAAAGGGATGTCTGAACAAAATGTAATGTATAAGCATGTATTAAAAAATTCGATGATCCCGATTTTAACGGTTTTTGGTTTGATCATGGCAGAGGTAGTAGCAGGAACGATTATTGTGGAGCAGGTGTTTTCCTTGCCAGGTATCGGTCAGCTACTAATTACGGCTATTAGTAATCGTGATTTTCCACTTGTGCAGGGGATTGTCATGTATATTACAGTAGCTGTCGTCATGATTAATTTTATCGTTGATGTTTTATATTCTGTGTTGGACCCTAGAATTCGATTACGTTAAGAGGTGGCTACCATGAAACAACTACAGCGCTATACTAAAAAAATCAATTTAGTCATTGGTCTCCTCGTTATTGTCGGCTTTTTGCTCGTCATGCTTGTTAGTTTCTTTTATACACCACATGATGTCAATGCGATGAATATACCTGAAAAATTGCGTGGACCTGGTGGTTCCTATATATTTGGAACAGATGAATTCGGGCGTGATATTTTTAGCCGCATTATGAAGGGGACACAAACAGCCTTTGCTGTGGGTCTATTAACCGTGGCAATTGGAACGGTGTTTGGCATTCTTATCGGTGGTATTGCGGGCTATATTGGTGGCTGGATCGATGAAATCTTTATGCGGACGATGGACGCTTTAATGGCTTTTCCAGGCATTATTTTAGCCTTAATGCTTGTAGCAGTATTCGGTCCAGGGATTACGAATACCGCTATAGCGCTTGGCATTATCGCTATTCCAGCTATTGCAAGGATTGCACGTAGTGGCTTTGTGCAGCAACGTGACTCGGAATATGTACTGGCAGCGAAATTAATCGGGGTCAAGCCTTATAGCATTATGTTCCGCCATATTTTACCGAACATTTCGTCGCAAATTATTGTGGCTGCAACCGTGACATTTGCGACGGCGATGTTAGCCGAGGCAGCACTAAGCTATTTAGGGCTTGGAGTACAACCACCAAACCCTAGCTGGGGCAGAATGTTAAAAGATTCACAAGCCTATTTAATCGGTGCCCCTTGGTATACGTATGCGCCAGGAGGAGCCATTACCATTCTTGTTCTTGGTTTATATATGCTCAGTAATGCTTTACGAGATTTTATGGACCCACGTTCAAAATCGTAACAAATCAGGTGCTGTTTTTTGTAAGAGTTCATATGCCTTAACAGCCATTTCAATATTGAGGCGATGGGGAGCTTGTAAAAAATCAGCACCTAATATACTTTCTAGCCGTTCAATTCGTTTATAGAGTGTTTGACGGACGATAAACAGCTGTTCTGCCGTGTCATTTTTAGCCCCGTTACAGGCCAAATAAACAGCTAATGTTTGAAATAAATCAAGGCTGCTTTTTTGATCTAATAACAATATCTCTTGTAAATAATCTTTCACAAATTGTAGGAGGGCTGTCTGATCCTGCTGTAATAATAATCGATAGACACCTAGATCCTTATAATAGATGGAGCTAGCCAATTGCTGATGTTGCATTTGAATGGCCGATTTCGCCTCTTTATAGCCAAGATGAACACTTTCAATCGACTGATAGACATTGCTAATGCCACAGCTAAGGATAAGCTGCTCAAAAAACTGTGCTGCTTTTCTCGCTATAATCTGTGAAATGGCTTGATCGAAGGAATCACGATTGTCTTTCATATAATCTGCGGCAATAAAAAAGGCTAAAATAATAATCTCATGCTGTCGTACCGAAACAGTAGGGAAAAATCCGAGCTTTTTTAAAATTGAGCGAATATACATGGCATTTTGGAGCTGTATTTCCTGCCATTCTTCTTCAGACACTGTATTAGCTTTATCATGAAGATTGAATACGACGACTCGGTAAAATAAATTACGACTCTCGATTGGCAAATAGCTTTGATAGTATGGTATATCAACGGGCTGTCCTTGAATTAAGGCAAGGATAAATTCATCCTCACGGCTTTGCTGTCGCTCCTGCAGCATGCGATTACGCATTAAAATATGGGCTATTGACATCGTAGCCCGTTCTAGATTCAACAAGGTGTAATCACTCGGCTTTGGCAGTCCAGAATGCATACATAAATAGCCCCAAACTTGTCCAAGTCCATTCACAGGGATGATGACAAAATGATCCTTATCAATGGATAAAAGGTGCAGAGGCTCTTGTATTTCTAACTGCTGACAATGCTCCTCCATAACACGCAAGTATTTTTTAGCCTCCACAGGATAATAAAAGCTTTTTGTATCTTCTGAGACAAATAAAAAGGGCGCATCCGTATCTTGGTGGAGAACTTGTAATATTTTTAAAATTCCATTTGGCATTAACGATAATTCCATAAATGTTTTGGAGAGTGTATCTAGCTGTGTTAGTGCCTGCTGGTGTTGATTAATTATGTACGTGTGTAAATCTTGCGTAATATCGATAAATCGTACAATGTCTTCAAAAATAATAATTGGGAAATGATGGGCGTTCGCCATAGCAATCAATTCTACAGGGACATGATCGAAATAGTCTCCAATTTCTATACAAAGACCAGCAGCTTCATTGCGAATAAGGTTTTGTAAGTAGGCGATTTGTGTTTCACGTTCGAGCTGTAAACCAACACCAGTAGTTAAAATCAATTCACCACCATTAATTAATGTATCAAAATCTTTGATTTCTAATATATGTGTCCATAAAACTTGGCGATCAAGACCATGCTGCCCAGCGATAAGCTTCGCTGATTCAAAATGCTTGCGCTTGAGGACATCACGTACGAGTAGAGGATGTTTCGCCATCAATTAGCACCTGCCCTTCGAATGTACAATGTCTATTTCATTATGTTAGAGAAATCAGAAAATTTCAATATTAACTAGTTTAATAGGGAAAATGGTGATAGATAAAAAGACATCGATGATCACGATTGGAGGTCATGATATGGAGCAGAACGATCAATTCACACATGATTTACAGCAAAAAGACCATGAAAATGTTTGGCATCATATGTCTATGTACAATGACAATGCGCCCCCTATTATTGAACAGGGAGAAGGAGCATGGATTACCGATAGTTTAGGCAACCGCTTTTTAGATGGCATGTCAGGCTTATGGGCAGTGAACGTAGGCTATGGCCGTGAGCGTCTTGCTAAAGTTGCGTATGAGCAACTGAAAAAGCTATGCTATGCCCCTTTAACCCAAAGTCATGAACCGGCCATCAGACTCGCTGAAAAAATGAACAGCTTACTAGAAGATGACTATATGATGTTTTATTCCAATAGCAGTTCGGACGCGAATGAAGTGGCCTTTAAGCTAATACGTCAATACCATCAACAAAATGGGGAAGGAACTCGTTATAAAATCATTGCTCGTTATCGAGGTTATCATGGCAGTTCACTGGGGGCATTGGCAGCCACAGGACAGGCCTTACGTAAATATAAATATGAACCCTTAACACCAGGCTTTTTGCATGTTGCCCCACCTGATCATTATCGTCGACCAAAAGGGCAGCCCGTGGAAGCGTATAGTTTAGCATGTGCTCGTGAAATCGAGGAAAAGATCATTTGGGAGCAAAAAGAAACAATAGCGGCCGTTATTATGGAGCCACTGATTACTGGTGGTGGCGTTCTTATTCCACACCCTACTTATGTTAAGGAAGTCGAGCGCATTTGTAGACGACATGGGGTATTACTTATCATTGATGAAGTCATATGTGGCTTTGGACGAACAGGGATGCTATTTGGTCATCAGCATTTTGACATTCGACCAGATGTCATTACCCTGGGAAAGGGGTTAACAAGTGCCTACCTACCGTTATCCATCACGGCTGTACGCAAAGACATTTATGAAAAATTTAAAGAGATGGACGGCTATAGTCATTTTCGGCATATTAATACGTTTGGTGGTAATCCAGCAGCCTGTGCAGTGGCTTTAGAAAATATAAAAATCATAGAAGAAGAAGGGCTCGTACAGCGCGCAAGAGATTTGGGTATACAATTGCTACATGATTTGCAAGACTTATTGGAGCTACCCTTTGTTGGAGATATACGAGGGCTTGGGTTGCTCATAGGCATCGAGCTTGTCGAAGATAAACCATCACAAGCACCCGCAAAGCCAGAGCGAATAGCGAAAATTATAGCTGATTGTCAAGCAAACGGGTTAATTGTTGGGAGAAATGGCGAAACAGTAGAGGGCTATCATCATATCATTATATTAAGTCCGCCACTTTGCTGTACTGATGAGGATCTTGATTTTATGGTAGCCGTGTTAAAAAGAGTATTGGCAGCCAATGTTTAGTACGTGGCGATTCCAAACATGTGGAAATACAAGGAATCGCCTTTAATAGTGTCGTTTATGCCCCTTTTTTACATCCTCCCAGTCAATCTCGATGTTATGCAAAACACGCGTTAGTAGATTGTGGATGCTGTCGATCTCTTCAGTGGAAAAACCTGCAAGTGCACGAGCATTGGAATATTCGCCCTCTCGTTTCAAAAAAGGATAAATCTCTAAGCTTTTTGTTGTTGGGAAGAGCAATTTATTTTTTTTATTTCCTTGTTCAATACGCTTTTCAATAAAGCCCTTGGTCTCTAATTTTTGAATAGCCCGTGAAGCAGTCGTACGATCCACCTTTAATAGCTCTGCGACTTTTTCTTGAATGATACCAGGATTTTCACAAATTCGGATGACATATAAATATTGTCCCTTTGTTAAATCCAACTCCTTAAATTCAATATTACTAATTGAGTCTAATGCCCGTGCAATAGCACCTATTTCACGTAAAATTTCTTTCATGGTCGATCCTCCTGAAATTTTTATTGTATTTGCAATAAAAATTATTCTATACTAATAGTATCATCTTCGAAGTGAAATTGCACCTAGTGAAGATGGTCAATAGGAGAAACTAGGAGGAATATTCATGAGCATAAAAAAAGTGACAACTGAAGAAGAATTACAAACAGCGTTCGATTTTCGTCGACATGTTTTTATTGAAGAACAACAAGTACCTGAGGTAGAAGAGTACGATGAATTTGATTCGCTCGATGCACCATGTGATCATATTCTTGTGTATTACAAGGAGCAACCTGTTGGAACAGGCAGGCTTCGCATTGTGGAGGGCTATGGCAAACTAGAACGTATTTGTATATTGGAACAATACCGTAAATTTGGCCTGGGGAAAGAAATCATTATGGGCTTAGAGCAAATCGCACGAGACAAAGGTTTAACAAAAGTAAAGCTGAATGCCCAGTCCTATGCAGAAGGTTTTTATGAAAAATTAGGCTACCAGCGTGAAGGCGAAGAATTCATGGATTGTGGCATCCCACATATTTTAATGAAAAAATATTGGTAGTGGACGAAAGCGTCTTTTCAATAACCTTCCTCATTAGTGCTAGATTTTGCCACTTAGTATTCGTTTGCAGAGAGAAGGCGGAAGATCTGTTTTCGATAAAGTATACAATTCAATGGCACTACTTATGTTTAGCTGCCATTAGAAAAGGCTCCTCCTTAGCTAAGGGGAGCCATTTTTTTGCACGACGGATTCTAGTTTCAATTAAAAACTACCTTCATAAAGAAAGTTGGGCAGCTTTCAATTATTTTTCTTTGACAATCGTACCTGCGAAATTGTCATGAGGTAGACGTTGTCCATGCTGTTGCTCAAAGGTCTGGCGATTTTTTAGATAATCAAACGTACTGAGAGTGTCTCGATAAGCCATTCGTTTAATTATTTGACCGTCTGATAGTGGATGGCCATCTTCATTTTCGAGTGCCAGTTTCATTGCTTTGTAGCCAATGGTTTGTCCATTTTGACGGAGCTGTGCATATTCTAGTGCCCATAGCACGGCTGTTGGCGTAACGAGCGCATGAACGACTTCGTTTTTCACTTTTTTTCGTAGGAAATATTCAACACCCAACGTGACTGCGGTTGATATCGCTGTATCGATTAAAAATGCTGCTGTTCGTCTTTTTGTGATCGACTCCATGTATGTCCTCCTTTATTACTCTGTCACTAGTACATACGAAACATAAGGACAAGAAGTTTCGCGTTAATCTTGATTTATTTCCAATGGCAATACGGGATAAGAGGGAATGGCCCCATGCTTCGTTGTCGAAATCCCTGCATAACGGTTTGCAAAAGTGAGCAGGGACATCGCATGCTGTTCGCAATAGGCTTCAACATCAGCTACTGCTAGTTGATGTTGAAGGAATTTACTTAAAACTGCCCCAATAAATGCATCTCCAGCCCCTGTCGTATCGACAGTTTGTACCTCCTTAGCAGGAGCCTTTACATGAAGCTTTTTCGTATATAAAGTAGCCCCAGCAGCGCCATGTGTAATGATGATGACGGCTACATGCCCCTGAAATAATGCTTGGACGGCCGCCTGTTCCTCCTCTACTGCTGTTAAAAACAATAGCTCCTCCTCTGAAAGCTTCACAATATGTGCTTTAGGTAGAAAGGCGAGGATGGTTGCCCGACACGCAGTCTCATCCTGCCATAAAGGTAAGCGCACATTTGGATCAAAGGAAACAAGACTACCTGCTTGATGTGCCTGTTCAATAAAAGCAAGATGTGCTTGCTTCATAGGGCTTTCCACAAGATTAACAGAGCAAAAATGAACGATATCTTGTGCAGTGAGTAATTGTAAGGGGAGATAGTCTTGCTTGTACAATAAGTCAGCAGCATGTCGGCGATAAAATTGAAAATCACGCTCACCGTGACCATTTAATGAGACAAAAGCAAGACTTGTTTCTCCATCAGTTGTTTGGCGAATGTACTGCGTGTCTACACCTGTTTGCTGTAACGTTTTTATTAGGAAATCGCCAAAGGCATCCTGACCGACCTGTGTTAGAAGAGCTGCCTGCTGACCCAGCTTTGCACAGACCGCTGCTACATTTGCAGGTGCACCACCCGCATGTTTAGTAAAGTGCTCGATATCGGCAAGGGAGCCATGCTGCTCTGTTGGCGTAAAATCAATTAGTAATTCCCCTATAGTAAAGAGCTTGCTCATGAGGATGCCTCCTGTGGCAGCCGCTTTTTCTTCGGAATGTAAACTGTATAGAAAATACCTCCGAAAATAAGCAGGATACCTAACGTTTGCATAATGCTTGGCATAAAATCAAGCAACAGCATATCCAGTAAAATCGCGACAACAGGGTCAACGAACACTAATACGGATACAAGAATGGTCGTAAGATTGCGAATACTATCAAAAAATAAATAGTAAACAAATCCTGTATGAATAAAGCCTGTGCCCAAAATATAAAACCAATTGGAAGTGGTTAATCCCTCAAACAAGGAGAAGTCGATGAAAGGCAGTAGTATGACGATACCAACCGTTGTTTGAATATAGGTTAACGCATAGGAGCTAAGCTTCGTAATGGTTTTGCTTGTTAGCATGGTGAGGGCATAAAAGACCGCTGACAGTAATGCCCACACAAAACCAGATTGCATAAACTCTGAGAAAGACACAAAGTTATGGAGACCAATGATGAAAATACTACCAATAAAGCAAGTGATGGTTGCTACAAGTGCTTGAATGGTCATTTTTTCCTTTAAAAAGATAGCGCCTAAAATTAAGACAAAAATAGGGGCTAAATTATAGATGGAAATGGCAATCGAAATCGACATTTCTTCAAAGGCTTTAAATAAAAATACCCAGTTTAAAACGATAAAGACGCCACAAATAATTGTTTGGAGAATTTCCTTCTTATCCCAAACCTCTGATTTATGCCCCCCTGTAATAAGCCACATTCCTCCTAGAAAGAGGGTGGCACAAATGCATCGAACAAAGACAAGCTCTGTAGCAGGAACACCAGTATGAACCGTAAAAAAGCCTATGGAACCAAACAGTGCCATGGAGACGGTTAGTTTAATCATTGCGGAGATGTTCATACGACACCTTCTTTCTATTTTTTGTAAAATTATTAAAGCAAATAAGTAACGGGCGGCTTCCTTTTATTCACGAATTTGGCCGTTGCCATATATGAAATATTTAGTTGAGGTTAACGCGGGCAAGCCCATTGGCCCACGAGCATGTAGTTTTTGCGTACTAATGCCAATTTCTGCACCATAGCCAAATTCAAAGCCATCCGTGAAGCGGGTAGAGGCATTATGATAAACAGCCGCTGCATCGACATTATTTAAAAATGTTTCTGCGACCAATTGATCTTCTGTAATGATCGCTTCAGAATGGTGTGTGCCAAAGCGATGAATATGCTCAATTGCTTCATAGACATTTTCCACCAATTTAACACTTATTGTTAAATCAAGATATTCCATCGCATAGTCTTCCTCCGTAGCTGGAAGAGCAGCCTCAAATAGCTGACAAACTTGTTCATCACCGATGATGGTCACACCTGCGTCATGTAGTGCTGTTAACAGTTGCATACCATGAGACTTAAACCAAATAGGATGAATGAGTAAGCTTTCTGCTGCATTGCAAACAGAAGGGCGCTGCGTTTTAGCATTTAGGCAAATTTTTTCTGCTTTTATGTAATCCGCCATTTGATCTACGTAAATGTGACAGTTGCCCGCACCTGTTTCAAGTACAGGGACAGTTGCTTCCTTCACAACTAAATCAATAAGCGCTTTGCCGCCACGAGGAATTAATACATCTAAGTACTCTTTTAAATGAAATAATTCTTTCACCGTTTCACGACTTGTATCCTCAATTAATTGCACAGCCTCTATAGGAATAGATGTTTTAGCAAGTGCACGGTGGATACTTGCCACTAGGGCGGTATTTGAAAATTTAGCGGAGGAGCTACCACGTAAAATGACGGCATTGCCCGTTTTCAGAGAGAGAGTCGCTGCATCTACTGTGACATTTGGGCGTGCCTCATAAATCATACCAATGACCCCAAGCGGTACAATCCGCTTTTCGATGTGTAAGCCATTCTCTTTATCAATCTGCTCAATAACTGTGCCTACTGGATCTTGTAGGGAGACAAGTAAATGAATGGCATCGGCCATTGCCACTATTCGTTCTTCATTGAGCATCATTCGATCTAGTGTAGAAGCAGGCAAGCTCTGTTTCTCACCCAGTGCTAGATCTTTGGCATTTTCAGCCATAATAGTATGTTGGTCAATGATTAACTGTTCCGCAATTTTTGTCAGCGCCTCATTCTTTTCGCAGGTCGTTTTAATATTTAATATGTAGCTGGCAGCCTTTGCCCGTTGTCCTTTTCCTTGAATTTCACTTGTCATTCGTCATTCCTCCCTCATTCGTTTGAATTTTCAGCCATTTATCTCTGTGTATCACCTCAATAGGGCATTTCGACAATGTATCCGTCCGTTTTCCCATTGCTACAGTTAGCTCTAGGGAAGAGTACAGTACTTCGCCACGTCCTAATAAACCTTGTTCACTATAAACTTCTACAACATCCCCATTGTCAAAATCACCTTCTACACGATATACGCCAGCGGGTAATAAGCTTTTGCCATTGTCCATTAACGCCTTTTCAGCACCACTATCTATAAAAATTTTACCAGAAACTTCCGTAAGTGCAATCCACTGTTTATGATTTGTTAAAATCGCAAGTTCATCATGCTCGACATAAGTGCCATCCCCATGGCCTGCTAAAATAGCAAGTAGTTTATGTGCACCTTGACCTGTTCCGATAAATACTTTCACACCTGCACGTAGCGCTGTTCGGGCTGCCAATAGCTTAGATGCCATGCCACCCGTGCCAACCTTTGAACCTGTACCATCAGCAAAGCTTAACATGTCATCGGTAATAGCTGTTAACCGATCAATACGTTCCGCCTGCGGATTTTTAGCAGGATTGGCATTATATAAGCCATTGATGTCTGTTAAAATGATCAGCTGATCTGCATGGACAAGACCACTTACAAGTGCGGACAGCATATCATTATCCCCAAATGTCAATTCACTAATAGATACTGTATCGTTTTCATTAATAATTGGTAGCATGGAACGTTCTAATAATTCCTCGAAAGTAGCATAGGCATTTTTATAGCATTCTTTTTTAGAAAAATCTGTGCGTGTCAGTAAAATTTGAGCAGGCGTTATATCGTAAATGCTAAATAAGGCACTGTATGTTTGGATCAGTAAGCTCTGTCCAACAGCTGCCGCGGCCTGTTTTCCTTTTACCGTTACAGGACGAGCAGGGTAGCCAAGTTGTTTAAAACCAGCGGCTACTGCACCCGATGATACAAGCAAAACTTCATGACCCTGCTTCTTTAATTCGGCGATTGCCTGCACATGATCCATTAAACGAACTTTATCGATTTCGCCTTTTACATTTGTTAAAGAGCTACTGCCAATCTTCACAACAATCCTTTTTCTCTCCATCACACTACCTCCAGTTGTCTTATGTTCGTCATTGCTTTGTTAAATAGAGCAATGACGTTTCATCTTTGACACCAAAATTTTGCTGAATCAAGATAAAAAAAGCCTTTTCATCCTAAAAATTAGGACGAAAAGACTTGCCTTCCGTGGTACCACCTACATTGAACATCATGCGACATTCCACTTTTCTCATAACGCTAGAGACTGCGCCTAGTTTGGCCAGGACGTTTTACGAAGTAGGTTCATCAGTCTTCCTTGTACAATGCCTTACAGCCGATGGGCATTGCTCTCTTTTCAAGCAGTGGCTAACTACTAGTCTCCGTTCGTTTTCTCATCATGGAGTTGGTAACTATTGACTAAAGAATGCACTACTTCCTAAAGTCTGTCAAGCTGAATAGTGAAATTACTTGAAAGTTTTGATAAATTAAGAAGGAGAGATTCAAAAATGCTAAAGAGGCAACCTATTCGATTATTTAAACCACCAAATGGCAATGAACAGGGGAAGCATAGCCAAAACAATGACAAAAAAACTCCAAATAACTTGTTTACCTGTTGACATATTTCTTGGTTTAATACTCATTTGTTCATAAAGCTGGTTAATGGCACGTTGCTCTTTCGAATAAAGCATTGCTTGAAATTCTTCGTAATCTTGAATATAGCTGGAGGGGGGACGTGGACTAAAGCGTAAATTTCGAATGGAGTCCGTAATCTCTTGATCGCCCATCCAATAGGTGATCACTGGAGCAAGACCTGCGTTTTGTGCGGCCTTGACGTCAATGTCATGTGATTTCATTTTATAGTAAATCTGTCCATGCTCATCCTCATACTGCGTAACAATATCACTTACTGCCATTAACAATCACCTCTTATGGAAGTTATCTATTTTTTCATGAGTTTCTACTATTATAATGGATTAGGTGAGAAAAGTATCGCATGAACGAGCAGAATTTATGAAATGAAAATTTGTGAAAAATTTTTGATAAAGTCATAAACTTACTTCTAATGAGTACAACGTCATGTAGTATAATGTAAATAGTTTTTTAAAAGAAGTTGAAAGAAGGGAAAGTTTTGGAAATTTCAACGTTATTCGCGTTTTTAGGGGCTGCTATTATTTTAACCATTATGCCAGGGCCAGATAATTTATTTGTACTTGCCCAAAGCATTACACAAGATAAAAAGGCTGGTATTGCTACATCCCTTGGTCTATGTACAGGGCTCCTTGTCCATATTAGTGCAGCAGTACTTGGTATATCGGCGATTATTTATCAATCCACAATCATTTTTTCAATTGTCAAATTTGCAGGAGCAGCCTATCTATTATATTTAGCTTGGCAATCATTTCGAGCCAAAGGAGATCCATTTACCTTACAGCAACAAAATACACAAGCTTATATTACATTATATAAAAAAGGTATTTTAATGAATATTTTAAATCCAAAAGTATCATTATTTTTCTTAGCGTTATTACCACAGTTTGTGAATCCCACACAGGGACATGTTGCGTTTCAAATGCTTATTTTGGGTATAGTATTTTTAGTGCAAGCACTCGTATTATTTTCGTTATTTAGTATATTTGCAGGGAAAGTCAGAAAACTCATTATTGGTCAACCTGCAATTGCCAAGCGATTAAATGTGATTCAAGGTATCCTCTTCACATTTATCGGGATACAAATTGCCATCAGCAAACAGTAGGAGGAATGGTCATGGCTATTTTACATATTACCTTTAGCTTAGCAACGCAGGGCTCCCTGAAGCTTGCAATTCGTCAGCATCATTTGCAGCGTAATGAAACGGTTTTAAGTGTCCATGATGATTTCTCAATTGGGCCACTTCAACACTTAGAAGAACGTAAAACTTGGTTAAACACTCATATTTTTAAGGATAATGAAGATCAGCAATTGTATGATGATATGTATGAGAACTGGATGAAAAAAATCGCAAGTTTACCTTGTGATTTGGATGTATGGATTTGGTATAGTCAAAACACACACGAACAAATTGGCCTGCGCTATGTGATGAGTGAGTTGATTCATAAATGTAGTATGGTTTATGGAATTGATACAACTGAGGGTCTGAAACGATTGCAGCCTAATATGAGTATTCGTCATACAGGGGAACTTTCCTCCAATATGCTCATGAAGCTTCGCCCTGAGGCCAAACGATTTTCTGTTCAAGCATGCCAACAACTCGCGAAGGAATGGGAAGATATCAAAAAACAGCCAAGTACGTTGCGATTGTGGAAAAATGAGCTAGTGCATGTAGAGGAAGATGCGCTGGATACACTCATTATGGCTAGTGCAAAAGAGTTGCAGATCCAGTACAAGGAAGAATGGCTGATGCCTACACATATTTTGGCTCAAACATTTGGGGCAATTGATCATTATGTCGGGGATGAATTTGTAGAGTATCGCTTAAGAACCCTCGTCGAGCAAGGATTGTTTGAGATTCAAGGTGATATAACGGACATCTTTTCATATCAGGTTAAAGTACGTTAGCATATGGAAAATAACAACACAACTAAATGAACGAGCAATAAAAAAGATCAGGAGCGCAAAGCCTGATCTTTTCTATTGCTCCAAATTCATGAAGCAGTTGTTCTATGCATAACAGGATATTTAAGTCTCTATCTAGTTATACGAAGTGCTTTCATGTTGATAGCACGTTACATATTCATCTTTCATTAACAAACTTTGACAAGCCAAACCATTTTCGTGATAAATCTCTTTATCCACATTTAATTCTATACTTCTATTTGAATTTGTATACTTAGACTCATGATTAACAATAGATAATTTAACCTCGTCTAGCCATTCCATTGAAAATTGACTTTTTGCAGCTGCATAATAGATGGTTTTGATTGTATGATTCTCGTTATTTGAAATTTCTACCCATACATTGACACTACTACTTGGACCTGCACCACCATAGGGTTCATAATAAGCGTTCGCTGTGTATTTTCCAGAAGGGGATGATACAGATTCGGGTCCTTTTTGCATCAGTTTTTTATCTATAGTTCTAAATGTAAAAAAGTATTGGATAGATATAAATAGGCCAAAAAACAGGACTAAACCCGCCACAAATGCTGTTAATGTTTTTTTAGGGAAATGATTCCGCTTAAAAAAGAAAATGATTAATTTGCTAACAAAAATGAAAAATAATAGCAATGTAAATAAAAATACAAAGAAGCCAATCGTGTTAAGGTATAAATGCAAATTATTACCTCCTTAGTATGATGAACAGGTTAATAGATTGTATAGTTGTAATTAGAAATTTAACATGTTTTTCTACAGTTATCGTTAAAAATCTTTATGTTCAAACCAAAAATCAAAATAAAGCGAGTAACATTGACACCGAGGTGATGTTGTTACTCGCTCTTTTTCTATTTTTTTTCATAAAAATCGAAGACAAACTGTTTAAATTGGCGTGCAGAGGGGGGAAGATAGCGATTGTCAATCCAAGCCATGCCGATAATTCGTTCACATACCATATCCTCAACATGGATTTTAACGATTTTCTTCGGATTTAAATCCTCATCATCTGGAAGTAAGGAAACGCCCAGCCCCGCACCTACAAAACCAGCAATGGTCGATACTTCGTCCCCTTCATAAGAAATTTTAGGCTTTATGCCAGCAGCATTTAACAATCGATCAGCAGAGCGGCGCAGTGCATAGCCCTTTTTCATGAGCACAAAGTTTTCATGCTCCAGCTCTTTCATTTTAATGCTTTTACGATGTGCAAGCGGATGATCAATCGGTACCATAATAAAAAGCTCATCTCGCCATAATTCCTTCCAACATACTGGCGGCTCTGTATCAATGGCTGCCAATAAGCAAAGATCTAATTCACCAGCCAATAATTGTTTTAATTGTGAGTGAGAGTAGTTTTGCGTGAAATGAAAACGAATATGGGGGTGTTTCTGACGAAAAGCACGAATCAAGTCTGGTACGATACTCGTTCCAAGCGTATGTAAAAAACCGAGTGATACATCGCCGAGCTCTGGATTATTAAGCTCTTGTAATTCTAAAACAGCCTTTTCATATTCTTTGCGCATTCGCAGTACACGATATAAAAACAGTTCACCATATCGGTTAAGCATAATTGAGCGCCCTTGTCTGTCGAAAAGCGGTACACCTAATTCTTCTTCCAGCTTTGAAATAGAACGACTAAGTGCTGGTTGTGAAATCGCTAATGCTTCAGCAGCTCGTGTCATATGCTCTAACTTTGCCACGGTTACAAAATATTCTAATTGTTGCCACTCCATTTTTTCACCTCTTTTCTCGTTATTTTTAAGTTATCTGCATTATAACGGGAAACAGAGTGGAAGTATAGGTTGCAAATTATTTTTAAAAGGACGTTGCATTTTATTAGCAGAATGGAAAAGTTAAGTAGCAAAAGTGTGATAGCACAGCGGTTAAGTTGACATCATTCATGCATGGTACACATTGATTTGATAAAAACTATAAATTATACATTATGAATAAAGGGTGGTAAGATAGACACATAAAATACACAATTATAAATTTCCGTGAAGGGGATATCATAAAATGAAGTTAACTAAGCCACAACCTCTAACTATTGAGGGAGGCAAAAAAGCCGTACTATTACTGCATGGATTCACAGGTAGCACAAAAGATGTGAAAAAACTAGGAGAATTTTTATCTCAACGAGGTTATACCGTTCATGCACCAATTTATAGTGGGCATGGTGTAGAACCAGAAGCATTATTAGAAACAAAACCAGAGGACTGGTGGAACGATGTAGTGGAAGGTTATAACTTCCTCCAAGAGAATGGCTATGAAGAAATCGCTGTTGTTGGGATTTCACTTGGTGGCGTCTTCTCATTAAAAGTAGCAGAGACGTTTCCAGTGAAAGCGTGTGTAGCGATGTGTGCACCAATTACACGTGATAATTCAAAAGGCTTATTTACACGTTTGTACCATTATGCTCGTTTATATAAACACTTTGAAAATAAATCAAAAGATCAAATCATTTCAGAATTACATGAATTACGCATTACACCAAAAGATTCTTTGGATGGCGTAACACGTTTAACAACTGAAACTCGTGAAGAATTATCAACGATCAAAGCACCTACACTTGTGTTACAAGGTTCACTAGATGATGACCTATACCAAGAAAGCGCACCTTTCATTTTAAATACAGTAGAAACAGATGACAAAGAAATCATTTGGTATGAAAATTCTGGTCACATTATTACATTAGATAAAGAACGTGATAAAGTGTATGAAGATGTTTATAAATTTTTAGATCATATTGAATGGTCAGTTGCAAACTAAGGAGGGGCTGTCAGCAGGCAGCTCTTTTTTTGTTCAATCAACTGAACTTTGTAGCATTCATCTAGATAAACGAAAAAACTATTGTAATTATAATAAATGCTTGATAACATGATGAAATTATAGTGAAAAATCATTCGATTAAAATAATTTGCTATGGTCTAAAACTTCTAAGGAGCACATCAATTATGCAACAAAAAATACCTTTTTCAACCTATGCAGTCATCGGAACAATGTTATTTGGACTGTATTTTGGAGCAGGGAACCTCATTTTTCCTATTCAAATGGGCCAATTTGCTGGAACTAATTTTTGGTTTGGGTTAATCGGATTTTTAGTTACTGCCATCGGGCTACCATTCCTCGGAATTTTAGCGATTGGTTTATCAGGTAGTAATGGTTTACGTGATTTAGCGAACCGTGTTCATCCTATATTTGGCATTGTTTTTTCATTGGCACTGTATTTAACAATCGGTCCGTTTTTTGCCATTCCACGTACAGCAACCGTACCATTTGTTGTAGGCTTTGAGCCATACATTCAACCACAACATGCAACGCTGCTACTAGCAGTATTTAGCTTTGTATTTTTTGCCGTTGTCTATTATTTCTCTTTAAATCCAGCAAAAATTATGGATTACATCGGTAAATATTTAACGCCTGCTTTTTTAGTCGTCTTATTTATTATAATTATCACAAGCATCATCAAACCAATGGGTGATTTCCAGCAGCCAGTCGGTGATTATTTGGATGCTGCTTTTATGACGGGCTTTAAAGAGGGCTATAATACGATGGATGCCCTAGCATCGCTGGCATTCGGGATTGTTGTTATCAATGCTATTAAAAGTGCAGGAATTACAGATCGCAAGGAAATAGCCAAGGCTACATGGACATCGGGTATTTTTGCGATGGCTTTAATGACACTTATTTACGGCTTAATTACGTATATGGGAGCTTCTAGTATTGATGCTGTTGGTACTTTTGACAATGGTGGTTTAATTTTTGCCGCAGTAGCAGATCACTATTTTGGCTCTTTTGGGGCCATTTTATTGGCGCTTATTATTGTCCTCGCTTGTTTAAAGACAAGTATAGGGTTAATTACGTCCTGTAGTGAATTTTTCCACGAAGTGTTTCCAAAAATCAGCTATAAATGGTTTGTGTTTTTACTTTGTCTTGTGTCCTTTACGATTGCAAACTTCGGCTTAAACAATATCATCCAATTTGCGATCCCTGTTTTAATGTTCTTATATCCACTAGCCATTGTATTAATTTTGCTTGCTCTTTGCTCATCCTTCTTTAAGAATAAGCAAACAGTTTATGCCATTGCGATGATTTTTACATTTTTCATCAGTTTAATTGATGGCTATAAAGCCTTGGTGGAAAGTGTGCCAGGAGCGAAATTAGGCGTTTTGGACGCAGTGGAGAAGCTGTATTCAACGATCCTTCCTTTTTATGACATCGGATTAGGTTGGATACTACCAGCTCTTGTAGGAGCAGTGATTGGGAGCTTGTTCCCGTCTAGAAAAGTCATATAAATGAATAACCACGCACAGACATGATTCACTGTGCGTGGTTTTTTATGGCTTAATAAGCTGTCCAGCCACCATCCACCGCAATCACTTGTCCATTCACAAAGCTTGCTTCGTCTGAACCAAGGAAAATAGCTAATTGTGCGATTTCTTCTGGTTGACCAGCACGAGGATTAATCGATAGTCCAAGTGATTGGCGTGCAGCACCCGCTTCACTCATACTAGTCATAGAAGAGGCGATATTAGTCATAACTGCTCCTGGTGCAATCCCATTACAACGAATATTTTTATCAGCATACATAAACGCTGTATTTTTTGTTAAACCGACAACGGCATGCTTCGAAGCTGTATAGGCTGCCCCTGCGCGTGCCCCGTATAAGCCACCAGCAGAAATATTATTCACAAAGACACCATGCCCTTGCGCAAGGAAAATTTCTGTAGCCATACGCATAGAGCGCATAACGGCTGTAGTATTCACGGCGAATACTCGATCCCAACGTTCATCAGAAATTTCACCAACTGGCTCCATCCCATCCATAATGCCCGCATTGTTCACTAAAATATCTAATTGACCGTAGTTCGTGTTCGTTTCGTCAAATAAACGTTGTAAGTCTTCTGTTGATGCGACATTTGTTTGAATGGCAAATGCTGTACCCCCAGCTGCTTGAATACCGTCCACAACTGCTTGGGCACCTTCTAAATTTAAGTCTGAAACGACAACCTTAGCGCCCTCTTTTGCATATCCTTCAGCAATGGCTTTCCCCATGCCTGAAGCTGCACCTGTCACAATGGCTACTTTACCTTCTAATCTCATCTCAAAGACCTCCTCATGTATGTCGATAGTTATTGAACATCTGTTCATTAAAATCATATAATAAATATGAAAGCGATTTCAATATGCAAATTATCATGATGTGTTGAGTATTCAACACTTTTGGAAAAACTGTTGAATAAGGAGCTGAAAAAATTGCGTACGACAGATTTACGGATTATTAAAACGAAACAAGCCCTGCACAACGCCTTATTGACCTTGCTCAGCCAAAAGCCATTGGAGCAAATATCGATTGCAGAAATTTGTAGAGAGGCGAAGATTAATCGAGGAACATTCTATTTACATTACGAGCAAAAAGAGGGGCTCTTTGAAGAATACTTTCAGGAAATTATGGAGGATTTATATCAATCCTATGAAGAACCCTACCGTGCCGTCCCAACCTTAGACACCCATCAACTCGATCCAACAACCATTCGGATTTTTCATCATATTGAACGCTTTAAAATGTTTTATCGTATCGTATTTTCTAAAAATGTCCCGTTGACCTACTATTACATGCTATTTGACGGTATTTATTCACTGTTAAAGCGAGACATTACTACTCACCATGAACATCAAATAGCGGACCATATTTCGATCGACTATTATAGTGCCTATCAAGCAAACGCCATCATCGGACTCATCATCCAATGGTATCGCGGCGATTTTAGCGACAGTGTAACAGTTCTAAACCAGCAACTAGCTTCGATTTTAAAAAATGTCCGGAGTGAAGGGTAGAGAGACAAGCGTAGGATAGAACCCGAAAAGAGATGGATAGCCTGTTGAAAGTGGAGGATAGGAAAGGAAAAGCGGTGGATAGAACGCTCGAAGTGAAGGATAGGGAGAGAAGCGAAGGATAGCCTGTTAAAAGTGGAGGATAGGAAAGGAAAAGCGGTGGATAGAATGCTAAATAATGAAGGATAGGGAGAGAAGTGTAGGATAAAACCGGAAAAGCAGAGGATACTCTGCTCAAAACGAAGGATAGCTTATCTCTTTCAAAGTGATAAAGCGATGGGCTACTAGCAACGTAGCCCATCGCTTATTTGAATTATGGAATTGGAGCAGGTTTCAGAGCGACAACGATTGTCACAAGGATGATGAGCTGTATAGCCCTTTTCACTTATCAATTGTAGAGCAGCTTCGATAATTCGTTGTGCAGTTCCTTTCGTGCAAGTAATTACTTACATGCTAACGAAGTATATTTTTATTTGCAACATAATGGAAGAGCATTGACAACTATATCGACTGCTGATATATTTTAATTATATCGACTGACGATATATTGATGGGCGATATAAGGGGGGATTTAGATGACACAGGAACATCCGCCATTAACAGAGGGCGTTTATTATATTTTATTAGCATTATACGAGGCTAGGCATGGCTATGGCATTATGCAATTAGTGGAGGAAATGAGCAATGGGCGAGTGCGTTTAGGCGCAGGTACCATTTATGGTGCGATTAAAACATTGCTAGAACGAGGCTGGATAGAGGCGCTTGATGAAGATGGGCGAAAGAAAGAATATATCATTACCGCTACTGGAAAAACGGTCATTGAATATGAAATTTTGAGATTAAGGGAACTTTTTGACAATGGTATCCGTATAACGAAAGGAGTTGAATAATATGCATAAATATCGCTTGATGATTAATCCCTATGCAATAGAGAAGTGGGTTAATGACATGGCTTGTCAGGGCTGGCATTTAAAAAAATTCACATGGATTCGGTTTACGTTTGAACGAGGAGAACCAGGTCGCTATATTTATCGCCACGATGAATTGGAGCGATTTGGCAGTCACTATGAAGAGGACTACCTGGAATTTCTTCAATCCTCTGGCATTGAACAGGTTGATCGCTCTGGCAATTTTGTGTTTTTTAGAAAAGTAGCACAGGAAGGTCCATTTGAGCTCTATACAGATAAAAAAACCAAAATTGGCAACTTGTCAAAAAAGATGACACTGTTATTTTCCCTTATTCTACTAAATTTGTTCATTGGTATCATCGGTTTAATGGGCGATTTTTCGGAGCAAATGACTGACTGGGTTGGTTTCACATTGAATACGTTGAATCTAGTTGTTGTCGTATTATTCTCTCTCCCACTCTATAAGCTTATGCGTGTACGTAATCGATTAAAGAGAGAATTAAATGTATTTTCAGATTAACAAGCGAGCATTATTTTCCGGGAAATCAGAAAATAATGAAAATTTAAGCATGACTTCATAGTAGAGGTGAGATTAGATGAAAAAAAGGATGTATCGTTTTTTTATGGATTACGAAAAGGAAGAACGATGGGTCAATAATATGGCGGATCGGGGGTGGAATTTAAAAAAAGCAGTGGCAGGTTACTTTGTATTTGAAAAAGGCACACCAGAACTATATATTTATCGAAATGAATTTGTGAGTAGAAAATCAAAGGATTATTTTGAGTTTCTAGAAGCAATGAATATCGAGTGTGTGTCCAAATTTGGTGGATGGGCCTATTATCGAAAACTAAAATCAGAGGGACCCTTTGAAATATTTACAGATACCACTTCTAAATTTAACTATATAAAATCAATGAATCGCTTTTTTATACTCGTGTTACTGTTAAATTTAATGACTGGTATTTATAATATAGCGCTAGGTTTATGGGAATCTGCTGCAGGACTAGTGAATACTAGTGTAGGATGCATGAGCTTGATCGTAGCCTTACTGCTGGTCATTCCTATTGTGAAAAATGAAAACCGCAAAAAGGGCTTAAAACAAGACTTACATATATTTGAAGGATAAGGAGGATGACAACATGACATTACAGTTACAGCGTGTTACAAAGAAGTACAAGGATTTTACAGCTGTGGATGATTTGAATTTTACCATTGAAAAAGGTGAAATTTTTGGTCTGATTGGACAAAACGGTGCAGGGAAGACAACGACATTCCGAATGATTTTAGATTTACAGGAAACGACGGCGGGTACAATTACTTGGAGTGGTCAGCCAGTCAATGCCATTAACCGAGATATCCTTGGCTATTTACCCGAGGAGCGGGGTATTTTCCCAACGATGAAGGTAGAGGAGCAGTTGTACTTTTTTGGTGAGCTACGTGGTATGAAAAAAGCAGCGCTAAAAAAAGAAATAGATTTTTGGATTCAACGCTTTGAACTGGAAGAAAAACGTAAAGATAAGGCAGAAACATTATCAAAGGGGAACCAGCAAAAGGTTCAGCTCATTGCAAGCTTTATCCATAAACCAGCGTTTTTAATTTTAGATGAACCATTTAGTGGACTAGATCCCGTTAATAAAGATTTACTGAAGGATGCGATTTTACTATTAAAAGAGCAGGGTACGACCATTTTATTCTCCAGTCACCAAATGGATAATGTCGAGGAGCTTTGTGATCATTTGTGCTTATTAAAACGAGGTGTCTCTTTATTTTCTGGAAGCTTACTAGATTTAAAGAAACAATATGGCAAAACAAAGCTTGCAGTTCGTACGGATTGGTCGACGACACAGCTATTGGCACTAGAAGGCGTCAAGGATGTGCGTGTAGAGAAGGAGCAAACGGTTCTTACATTAGCAGACGAAAGCTTTGCCCAAAGTATTTTTGAGCAGCTGTCCAATGGGAAATATATTGAAAAATTCAGCTTGGATTATTTATCGTTAGATGAAATCTTTAAAGACAAGGTAGGTGGCCATGTTGTCGAAGTTTAGTTTACTAATGAAGCAATTATATAAATCTAAAATCAAGTCCAAATCGTTTATCTTAATGACCTGTTTATATGTCCTTGTCATGTCTGTAGCTGTATTCTGGTCAGAAATTAAAGAGCTATTTACGGGTGATGATGAAGCACAGCAAATCGCCATTATTAATGAAACTTCTGCAGATTTAAGTGGAATCTTTGTCTCCAATGGGGATATGGCCTTTATTCAGGATGAACAGGATGTTTCAAAACTTGAAAAAAAAGTAAAGGATGGTAAGCTTGATGCGATTGTGACGATTAACGATCAAGATGGTCAGCTACAAGCAGAAATAGCGACGTTCACACCATTGAAATTGAACGATCAATCCACATTGTCATCCTTATTGCAGTATGCTGGTCAGCATTATGCCGTACAGCAATTATCGTTATCACCTGAGCAAGCAGCACAAATTATGGCAGCTCAAACAACGATTTCAACGAAAAACTTAAATGAGGAATCAGCAGGTGGGAAAAGTGAGGAAGAAAAACAATCAGGGTTAGTTGTTTCCTATGCTGTCGGCATTTTAATCTATTTCTTCATTTCTACATTCCTATCGATGATTACGACTGAAATTGCCTCTGAAAAAGGCTCACGAGCAATGGAAATGCTCCTAGTAAGTGTCAAACCAGCGACACATTTTAAAGCGAAAATTGCTGGTGTATTATTGCTGGCTTTAACACAGATGGGTATTATTGCAGCAGTTTTCCTCATCTATGCGAAATTTATTAAAGGTGGCATGGTATGGGATGCGGCTGCTAGCATTATCAAGGAGTTATCTATTGGCTATGTAATCTATGCTATCGTATTCCTGTTGTTAACGGTCATTCTGTATTTAATCATTGGTGCATTATTTGGTTCATTGGTATCAAAGGTAGAAGAAGCGGGTCAAGTTTTAATGCCAGCGATGATTATTACGATCATTGGCTTCTATGTCATGCTTACAGGCATGGGGAATCCGGATACATTAATCATTAAAATTTTCTCTTATATCCCGTTAACTTCTGGTATGATCATGCCAATGCGAATTGGTGCTACAGATATCGGAGGTATTGTTCCACTATTATCCTTAGGTATTTTAATCGCAACGATTGTTGTCGTGTACCTATTTAGTTTATCGTTCTATAAACGCAGTGTATTGACATATAGCTCTGGCGGTGTCATTCAAAAAATTAAAACGGTATTAAAGGTAACAACATAACACAAGACCAAAAGCAGCTACATGGATGATGTAGCTGTTTTTTTGGTCATTAGATGCCATTGCTAGCAAACAATGCAAAGGAATTTACGGAATCAGTCGAATTTTGTATAGAAAGAAGCTATAATTTAAAAAAGGGGTGAGACTATGTTAACTAAATCAGAGGTGGACGCGCTTCTTGCCCTAAAGCCAAAGTGTCGTTTAACAACACCTGAGGAAAAAGCTCAGTTCTTTCAAAAACTTCAACAGCGATGTCCCATCAATAAAGAAATGGAAGACATTCTCCTTCATCGTGCCCAGATAGAGGTTTTTATTCATAATGCTCACCCTAACCAATATAGCTTACAATATGGGCTTCACCAGAATGACTATAATGTAACAAACTCGTATTTTTTCATACTGTAGGAAATGAAACTTTTTTACATGGTAATCGTAAGTAATTAGTAGAGATAAATTGCAGGGGGTAAAACGTATGTCTGAATTCAACAATGATCTTTTAAAATCCAAGGACCCATTCGCTTCAGAAAATCCTTTATTACAGCCAAATCCACTAGTTCAACAGGCATCTGAGCAAAAGCCGGTACTTGTGTCAGAGCAGGAGTTATCGCAAATTGCACAAAATCAGCTGGTGTTAAAGCAAGATCCTGAGGTTCATGCACTGGCACAAAAAATTGATGTGAAAGATCAAATTGCTATGCTTGAGCTTGGTAAAGAAACAGCAAGTGGCATTTCTACCTTTTCAGATAAAATGCTCGCAACGATGAAAGCCAGTAAGCTGGAAGAGTCGAGTGTGCTATTAAATAATCTTAATAAAATTATGGATAAGTTCGATCCACAAGATTTTGCGGAAGAGAAAAAGGGAGGTTTCATCTCCAAGCTCTTTAATAAAGGGAAAGAGCAATTGGAAAGGTTCTTATCTAAATATGACAGCATGAACAAAGAAGTAGATGTTATTTATCGTGAAATTCAAAAGTATGAAGGTGAAATGAAGCGTAATACCATCGACCTTGAAAATCTGTATGACCAAAATTTAAACTACTTCCAGTCATTAAGTAAATTTGTTGCAGCGATTGAAGTAAAAACAGAAGAGGTTCGCGCATCATTACCTGCACTTGAGCAAAAGGCACAAACAGGTGATCAACTGGCAGCAATGGAATATGAAACAATGCTACGCGCTGTAGAATTATTAGAGCAACGTCGCTATGATTTAGAAATGGCACAGCAAGTATCATTCCAATCAGCACCTCAAATTCGCTTAATGCAGCAGGGGAATAACCATTTAATTGGTAAGATTAACTCTGCCTTTGTAACGACGATTCCCATTTTTAAACAAGGGTTAATTCATGCAGTCACATTGAAACGCCAAAAGCTAATTTCCGATTCGATGGTTGAACTGGACCGTCGTACAAACGAAATGCTTGTTCGCAATGCTGAAAATATTAGTAAAAACAGTGTGAATATTGCACGTCAAGCTGGTAGCCCGAGCATTAAAATCGAAACGATTGAAACAACATGGCAAACGATTATGGCTGGTATTCAAGAAACGAAGCAAATACAAGCAGAAACAGCTAGAAACCGTGAAGAAGGTCGTAAACGAATTGAACGTTTGCAATTGGAATATGAAAAACTGAAAAAAATGTAAGTCTAAAGCTTCCTGCAATCATTTTGCAGGAAGCTTTTTCTATGCCATGTATGACGTGACTCTGTCTCAAATGGAAGTATTACGCCAAGTGAAAATTGTTTTTTGACAAAAAGCAAAATACTGATTATGATAAAATTAAATGAGAATGATTATCAAATGAAAAAGGAAGCGGATAAATGTTACTTCAAGCAATAGGATTACATGAATTGATTCGTGGAGGAGTGAAAAACGAATGCCAAATAAACTAAAGCCCTCTACATTGTCGTATGAGCCTTTTAAAGATGGCACAATTGCTCTCTATACGACAGATAGCTTAATGATCGTTCCGCAAAGCCGCTATTTAGAACTGTTGCATATGGAAGAACTGTACAATACTATGCATACAGATTTAGATAACAAGCAAACTAGTTTAGAACGAGAACGAAAAATGCTAAAAAAACAAAATGCTCAGCTTACAGAGGATTTGCAAAAGGTCAAGCAGCAAAATATGGTGCTACAGAAAAAGGTAACCGAATACAATTGTGTGATAGAGGAGATGAAGGTGCTCCGCCAACAAAATACGGAGCTACTGATTGAATTAAGTAAATATACAGCTATGTCTAGAGAGTCACTGACGGGTCCTTTGAAGTCGATGATTCGAGATATGCGTGAACAAGGGGTTGGAATTAAAGAAATCCATATTCGCATCAAACGCCAGATCAATCCAGATATTAGCTATAGCACCGTGCGAAGATACATTTCCGAGCTAGAATCTGAGCCAAAAGGCTAACAGCTATTGTCAGGCACTTGAAATTTGGCATTTACAGTTGCCACACAAAGTCCTATAATGGGTCTATTCTTTAACTAGTTTAAGAGTATGTGAAGTCGTTCATCGATTTCAATAAGAGTAGGAGCGTTATTGGCCATGTCAAATGAGAAAAAAGGGGTTTTGGCTGCTATTTTAGCCTATGCCTTTTGGGGAGCATTCCCTTTATATTGGAAACTACTTGAACATGTACCAAGTATGGAAATTTTATTATCCCGTGTCATTTGGTCTTTTGTCTTTACGGTACTGGCTGTCATCGTCTTTCGAATGCGGAAGGATCTTGTTGCAGATTTAAAATATTTATGGTCTCATCAAAAGCATTTTTGGCAGCTTGCGGGTGCATCCTTTGTTATTTCAATGAACTGGTATTTGTATATTTGGGCAGTCACACATAACCATTTAATTGAAACAAGCTTAGGCTATTATATTAATCCGCTCTTGTCTGTTATTTTTGGAGTGATTTTCTTTAAAGAATCGCTAAGTCGTGCACAATGGGTAGCGACGGGAATTGCTTTTATTGCGGTAATTATTTTAACGATTAATTATGGCTCTGTGCCATGGGTAGCATTGTTGATCGCGCTATCTTTCGCTATTTACGGTGTACTGAAAAAGAAAATTACACTGGACCCTACAAGGGGATTAGCGATTGAAACATTATTGATTTTACCGTTTGCATTAGGCTATTACATTTATCTGTTTACAACCCATCAAGCCTCATTTTTACATGTCGATGTCAAAACAGACATTTTGATGATCTTCAGTGGGTTAGTCACAGCTGTGCCGCTTATTTTATTTGCGAAGGGCGCACAAAATATTCCTTTATATTTACTAGGCTTTATTCAATATGTGGCGCCAACCATTGTCTTGATTTTAGGCATCGTGCTATACAAAGAGCCGTTTAGTCAAGTAGAGTTCCTCGCATTCAGCATTATTTGGGCGGCTTTACTACTATTCTCAGGGTCTAAAATCATAGAAACAAGGAAGGCCCATCATAAATCCGTTTCGTAAAAGACTTGTAGAGTTTCTACAGGTCTTTTTTGTGATGGAATTATGACGTCCACGATAACAATAATGGAGAAGTAGAAAAAGAGGTGTTTTAAATTGGAGGAACTTTTCCTTTTCAACCTTTACTTCCATGCTAGCATATAGTAAAATGTCAATAATTAGATAACAATGATAATTTAATGCGAGGTGCATGTTTGTGAGTGCGGTAGGTTCTAACTAGGTAAAAATTGAATGAAATAAAGGCTATGACGACAGGGGATATATGTCATGAACACACCCCTTAATTTGTCATGGATTTATTTCAAAAACCTATGTAGATACCTACAATACTTTATGAAGCGTGGCACACATGCTTGGAACTTCAATTAGATGAGGTTTTATTTGTGATGCTAAAAAACTCGCCTTTTAAAGATGAAGCTGTGGGGAATCCTCACAGCTTTTTTATGTTGCTGTACCCATATGCTTTTGTGCCGAAAGTGAAGCGTCCATTACTTAGAGACGCAATTGCTATGTTTAAAAAACCATCATTGCTATCTAATATTGGGTAGGTATCTTCATGTATGATAAAACATTACAATGAGGAGCATAAACAAATGAATAGTACGACTCTTGATAAATTACAATATGATGAATTAAAAGATATCGTTAAATCCTACTGTGTTAGCGGATTAGGAAAACAACTTTTAGATAAATTAATGCCCAGCTCAAGCTTAAAGGTAGTCAAAACGCGCTTGAATGAAACAACAGAGGCTCGTGCGATTTTAGATGCAGAGGGTCATGTACCCTTTTTAGGGGTATCGAATATAGAGCATTTGATGACGAAGCTTGAAAAGGGCATGATTTTAGATCCAAGTGAGCTAGTCAGTATGTCAGACTTTTTACGAGGCTGTCGTAACATCAAAAAATTCATGCTGGATAAGGAATTTTTTGCACCAGTTCTTTCATCTTATGCCCATTCCATGGCTGAATTTAAAAGCGTTGAAGAAGAAATTAATTTTGCAATCAAAGCCAATCGTGTGGATTCGGCTGCTAGTCGCGAATTAAAGCGTATTCGCCATCATATGGAGACGACAGAGGAAAAAATGAAAGAACGCTTAACGAAATTTTTGAATAACAGTGCCAATAAAACATACATTCAGGAGTTTTTTATTAGTCAAAAAGATGATCGTTATACGATTCCGATAAAGGCTTCTTATAAAAACCATGTACAGGGGACAGTGGTGGAAATTTCCTCAAAAGGGGCAACCGTTTTTATGGAGCCGAGTGTAGTGGCTAAATTAAATGTAGAATTGGCGACCTTAAAAGCCGAGGAAGCGGTAGAGGAGTATCAAATTTTAGCAACTTTATCTGGGCTTTTAATGGAACATCTACAAGCCATCCATATTAACATGGAGTTAATTAGCCAGTATGATATGGTCTTTGCCAAGGCAAAGTTCAGTAGACAAATTGGTGGTATGGAGCCACGTATTAATGATTATGGCTTTATCCAATTAATCAATGGCAAGCATCCTTTACTACCAGGAAATGCAGTACCTCTACAGTTTTCTATCGCGAGGGACTACCGTAGCTTAATTATCACAGGACCAAATGCTGGAGGGAAAACGGTCGTGTTGAAAACAATTGGTCTCTTAACATTAGCTACGATGTCAGGCTTTCATATCGTGGCGGATAAAGGAACTGAAATGGCGATATTTGATCATATCTTTGTTGATATTGGCGACAATCAAAGTATAGAAAATGCCTTAAGTACGTTTTCGTCCCATATGAAAAATCTGTCCGACATTATGAGCGCAGCAAATAATCATACACTTTTACTGTTCGATGAAATAGGCAGTGGAACAGAACCAAATGAAGGAGCTGCACTGGCAATTGCAATGCTAGAGGAATTTTACCAGATGGGCTGTATCACCGTAGCGACAACACATTATGGCGAAATTAAACGATTTTCAGAGATGCATCCTGATTTTATGAATGCGGCAATGCGCTTTAATAGTGAAACACTAGAGCCTTTGTATCAATTACTAATTGGCACGTCTGGAGAGAGTAATGCCCTATGGATTTCTAAAAAAATGAATGTCCGTGAAACGGTTTTACAAAGGGCAAAGGATTATTTGAATAATAAGGATTATCAGCTAATGCTTGTTCAAGACAGCAAAATTCGTAAGCCACAAGCAGAGAAAACGAGCATGGGGGCGACATATGCCTTTGCCAAAGGCGACCGTGTAAAATTATTGGATTATGATGATGTAGGCATTGTATACGAAGAAATGAATCCATACAATAATGTCAGCGTATTCTATAAGAGGCAAATGCTAGAGGTGCATGTCAAACGACTTACCTTGGAATTACCAGCAGAGGAGCTATATCCTGAGGGGTATGATCTCGAAACATTATTTGTAGACTATCATGAACGTAAGCTTCAGCATGATATCCAAAGAGGCTCCAAAAAGGCGTTGCGTAAAATCCATAAACAAATGAAGAACGATCGTCAGCAGTAAAAATAAGGGATTGCACGAGGCTGTGCAATCCCTTTATTTTAGGATATGGAATCAATTTGTGCCTTAATCGTCCGATAGACTTCCTCAATTTTGTGTTTATAGGGTAAATCAACTAATTCCAGTGAATCCGTGTAGGCCATTTTCGCAATGTCATAGGCTGTTGTCAGCTCCCCAAAATGGGCATAGCAAAGGGCTTTATAGGAAAAGCACTCATTTAAAGCTAGGATGTCATACGGATGGCTAATAAAGATCGGTTTTTTTGTAAAGTGTTCAAATGCGGCCTTCGCTTCCTCATAATGACCAAGTAAATAGAAGGACTTTCCTTTTTCAGCATAATAATAGTTTGCATCCAAAATTTCAAAATCTTCATGTATGAGCTCATTAAAACGCTCTATTTCTATCAGAGCCTGCTCATAATTAAGTTTGTAATTATTATAATAATGTGCTCGTAAAATAAAAATTAAAGCATCTACTTGAACACGTTCGGCAAATGCCCGATACTGTTCCAACTTCATAAACATATGCTCCGCTTGTTCAAAGTCATGGTCAATCATGGCACAATACGCACCAATACGATACATATCATCAATTTTATAGAACAGTTGGTTTTTATGTGCGTTGGCAATTGTCTCGTTTATTAACTTTTTCCCTTCCTCATGCTCCCCAATGGCAAGCTGTAAAACGCTTGAATAATAAGTCATTAACAGGGCATCCCGTGAATCAAGCTGATAGTCCTCTTGTTCAATGATTTCTTTTGCCTGTAAAATACAGCTATAAGCCAATTTATATTGCCGTTTTTCAGCGAAAATGGTCATTTGTAGAACGAAGGTTTTAAACCAATGGCTCAGTAAATTAATTTCTTTAAAGATGATACGTGCTTGTTGAAGTGGGGATTCCCATGTCGTTAATCCCGCTTCATACTGTGCATCAGTGTAAATATACAATAAACGGCCTGCTTCATAACTAAGCGGAAGCCCCTCTATAGACGGCCTAATCAAATCTACAATTTTTTGATGATGGTCTGCATCACCACGTTTTACTTCTGTAAATAAAATTTCAACCTGCTCTAAAAGCTGGCGAATGGAGGATGAGGTTACTTCTTCCAGTAACTCACTAGCCTTTACACCTAAACGCTCAGCAATATAGTCAAGGCTTTCCATTGAAGGCTTGGCCTTATCATTTTCTATTTGACTTAGCATTCCTTTTGTTAGACGATCACCAGCAAGTGCTTCTAATGTTAATTTTTGTTCTTTCCTTAATTTGCGAATGCGTGTGCCTAAAGAGTCCATTGCCTCGCCTCCTTTTGTTTAATTATATTAAACTTTTTATTGCGTGAAAAGGGGAAGTTGTGGTATATTTTGTTTAATATAATTAAACTTTTTAATTTAGTTAAAAAACGGAGGGATTTATGGATGAATGAAGCGGATAAATTAAAGAAGGCGACCTACCATTTATGGACATTCACGGCAAGCAAAATGATTGCCATGCTAGGAGCGAATGTCATGGCGTTTGGCTTCAGCTTGTATATTTTAGCGATGACAGGATCGGCGATGAGCTTTGCAACGAATATGATTTGTTCTGTATTACCACGTGCACTTGTAGCCCCTTTAGCAGGCTATGTTGCGGATAACTTTTCGAAAAAACGAACGATTTTAATCGCACAGGCAGGGACTATTTTGACCGTAGGGGGTTTGCTGCTCTATACAGAAACAGTAGGAATGTCTGTTTATGCCATTTACATAGCTACTGTTTTTAATACGATTTGCTCAGCATTTTCTGGTGTAACGTTCTCATCTGCCATTGCAACGCTAGTCAATCCAGAGCGTTTACAGCGTGCGATGTCCTTTAATCAATTGTCGATGTCTGTGGCTGCGATTGGGGGACCAGTCATCGGTGGTATGATGTATGGATTTTTTAACATGGATGTATTTTTAATGGTCAATATGGTGGCCTATACGATTGCCTTTTGTTTAGAGGCTACGATGGATTTTAATCTTTATAGTACAAGAGGGGCAGATGTGATAAAAGAAAAGATGTGGGATGGACTGAAAAATGGGTTTCATTACATCAAGCAACGTACAGTTATTAAAACCATTATGTGGGTGGCATTATGGATTAATTTGTTCTTTTCTGCTATCGCTGTAGGGGGAACATACATTATTATTGAATTGCTAAAAGTAAAATCCATGCATTTTGGTTTTATTGAGGCTTCAGGAGCAGCGGGTATGCTTGTGGCATCCCTTTATTTCGCAACAAGACCAGAAGTGAAGGTGCCGTTACGCTTTTCGAAAATGAGCTTATTGCTATTGGCTGGAAGTGTTGCCTTAGCAATTATCCCATTACTCACAAGCTTTTCCTATATAGCCATCATCATCTTTTATTTAATCATCTACTTTATTTTCGCAATTTTCGAAATGGGCATTAATATGCCGATTGGGGTGTATATGCAAAAAATTATTTCAGAGGAGTATCGTGGGCGTGTCTTTGGCTTAATGGAGACAATGGCGATGTCCATGATGCCAATTGGTATGGTGGTCTATGGAATGTTATATGATACATTACCAGCAACTATTATTTTACCAGTAACAAGCATCATTATTATTATCCTTTCGCTAGCACTGCTACGTCCATCTATCTTGAAGGAAGCACATCCAGAGTATTATGAAAAAGAAAACTCAAGTGAAAACGTTCCAAATACAACAACATAGCTCGAGGAATTGAAAACCCAAACGATCAAAAACACTTCAGCGTTTTGTAGATCGTTTGGGTTTTTTGATGAAGCCATTTCAACGATCCTCAATAACCAAATAAGTAGCTTGAATAGGGCCATGTACACCAACGATGAGAATCATTTCAATATCTGCTGAGTTGCTGGGACCTGTTATAAAGTTAATGCAGGAAGGAATGTTGTCACCACGACGGATTTTTTCGCTAATCCAACGTGCCGCTTGTGTCATACGAGGGACAATCGTACTTTTTGGGATTAAAATAATCGATTTTTCTGGTAAAAAGCTAACGCTTCTCCCTCGATTCTTACTACTAAAAAGCACAGCAGTTCCTGATTCCGCCAAAGTCATTTCACTTATCGTAATGCCAATATTTGCTTTTTCTGCTTGCCTAATATTTTCCTCAGGTTGCTGTGCATTCCATTCATAGAGTTCGATATTGGCTTGTGGCCATTGTTCGGTCATTAGTGGAGATAGTCCATAATCTTTCCATCTTTCGTCCTTCCATGTAATGACGGACTGACCACCATAATGGTCAACAATAGCTTGTAAATCCTGGGGAAGTGTGGACGTACTAGATATTTTAATATCCGTATGAATGTTAGCACATTGCTTGATTAAAACCTCTACTAATTCATCCTGTGTCGACTCCTTGAGCACACGATCTTGTGGCTGATACTGCCAAGTTGGGCGTGGAAGTTCTGTTTTAGGAGAACGGCCAAGCTGTTTAGCAATGTTAGCTAAAAAGCTCTCTCGGTGTTGAATCATACTTGTCATTCATGCTTGCCTCCTTTTGTACGCTGCTTCATCCAATCTCGGAAACTATCTTTATTTGGTGCTGGGAAATCCCTTGCTTCAGTCCAAGCCTTTAATGGGCCTGGCCCCTTTGAAATGGTATGGTCCTTCGTAAAAGGGGACATAGCTGGAGCAGCTATTTTTGTTGCCATTTTATAGAGAGTAGGGGAGGAAGCCCCTAAACCGAAAGCCTTCATTAAAAGCTTTTCAGACACGGGTGCTTTGCCTTCATTCTCTACAATAACTTGACGATGTCGATGAATCAGCTGATGTAAAGGAATTTTAACAGGGCATGCATCCGTGCAAGCACCACACAATGTAGAAGCGTATGGCAGTTCTTTAAAATCATCATAGCCTCCTAATAACGGAGACAGGACAACCCCAACAGGACCAGAATAGATAGAGCCATACGTATGCCCGCCAACATGTCGATAGACTGGACAAGCATTGACACAGGCAGCACAGCGAATGCATTGTAAAATAGGTTGAAATTCGCCACCTAAAATCGCAGAGCGCCCATTATCAACTATGACTAAATGGAATTCCTCAGGTCCATCCGTTTCGCCCTCGCCTTTAATCCCTGTTAGTGTGGTAATATAGCTTGTTAGCTTTTGACCAACCGCACTTCTAGTTAGTAAGCTAACAAGGACCTCCATATCTTCAAATGTAGGAACAATTCTTTCCATCCCCATGACTGTGATTTGCGTTTTCGGCAGCGCTGTTACTAAATCCGCGTTGCCCTCATTTGTGACGAGTGTAATCGAACCACTTTCTGCGATAGCAAAGTTGCAGCCTGTAATACCGATATCTGCGGTTAAATATTCCTGTCTTAATTTTTCCCGCACATAGAGAGCAAGCTCCTCAGGCTTCCCGGTTTGACGATAGCCTTGTTTTTCTTTAAAAACATCGCGAATTTGTTCCTTATTTTTATGCAAGGCTGGCGCCACAATATGGGATGGCGGCTCGTGATCTGCGACCTGCAAAATATATTCGCCTAAGTCTGTCTCAATCACTTCACAACCAAGCGCCTCTAAAGCCGTGTTTAAGTTAATTTCTTCTGTCACCATGGATTTTGACTTCACAATTTTTGTCGCATTCTTTTGTTTCGCAATACTTTGAATGTACGCTGTTGCTTCTTGTGCGGTTTGGGCAAAGAAAACATGTCCACCTCTTTTAGCAACATTTTCACTTAATTGATAGAGGTAATAATCTAAATTAGCTAAAACATGCTTGCGAATTTCCTCACCATGCGAGCGCCATTCTTCCCAATGTCCCAATTCTCTTGTTTGTTGAAGGCGGCGTGTTTGGAAACGTTCTTGGGCACTCGAAACAGCATGACGCATAAATTGATTTTCCAGCTCTTTCGTTACACGTTGATGAAAGCGATCATCACTTGTTTTCATAGCCATTCTAATTTCCCCCTCTTAACGGCAGTTTAAGACTTCTGCAATATGCATCACTTTAATCGGCTTGCCTTGACGGTGAATGCGGCCACCAATATTCATTAAACAGCCAGCATCTGCCCCAATTAAAATATTTGCCCCTGTTTCTTCCACATTGTGTACTTTTTCATTGACCATTTCTCCAGAAATATTGCCCATTTTGACTGAGAATGTACCACCAAACCCACAGCATCGATCTTTGCCAGGGAGGTCCACATAGTGTAAGCCCTTGACATTTTTTAATAATTGAAAAGGTGCATCTGTTACACCAAGCAATCGTGTCATATGACAGGATGTGTGATAAGTAGCTTTGCCTTCTAAATGAGCTCCGACATCGTTTATCTTTAAAACGTTGACAATAAACTCTGTAAATTCATAGGTTTTATCTGCTAATGCTTGTGCCTTTGTTGCCCAGATCAGGTCTTCTTTAAAAACCTCAGGATATTCTTTTAACATATAAGCACAAGAACCTGAGGGGGAGACGACGTATTCAGCATGCTCAAAGGCTGTAATCATTTTTTTCATCGCATTTTTCGATTCCTTCACATAGCCGCTATTGTAGGCAGGCTGACCACAGCAAATTTGATCCTCTGGAAAATCAATCTCACAGCCAAGTCTCTCTAACACCTCAACAACGGCTTTCCCTACATCCCCTTGAAACAAATCCACTAGGCAAGTGGCAAATAGTGTGACTTTCATCTTTATCGCTCCTTTTAAAAAACAACTGGTCATCTGATGACTTATCGGTGATTTTATCATACAACAAATTTTACAGAGAATAAAACTATTTTTCATGAATTTTCGGAAAATAAAAAAACTACCTAGTGAGTGCTAGGCAGTTTACTATGATTGAGACTCAGTTGTTTCAAAATATTGTAAGAGCACTTTTTCAACATTGCTTAAATGAGACGCCATGGCATGTTTGGCTAGCTCCTCATTTTGTTGTTTAATTGCGAGGAAGATTTGCATATGTTCGTCATATAATTGTTCACTCGTTGTTTTCTGGGAGTACAACCATATTCGTCGCGTTTCTTTCATCGTGTCTATCATTAGGCCAGAAATTTGATCTAAGATTGTAGCGAGTAGAGGGTTTTGTGAGGCAGTGGAAATAGCTGCATGGAATTGATAATCTACTTTTTCACCGAGTTCACCATCCCCATGTGCTTGCTTCATGTTCTCTAAAATTTGTAACATCGCTTGTACATCCTGTTCTGAACGATGGATTGCTGCACTTGCTGCTGCTCCTACTTCAATTATTTTACGCACCTCTAATAAATGTGCAATATCCTGTTTATTTGTTAACATGGCAGTGGATAAAGGAAAATCAAGTTGCTTGGCTGGTACACTTTTGACAAAAGTTCCAGAGCCTTGCTTGATTTCAATTAACCCCATAGCTTTTAATGCAGAAAGCGCTTCTCGAACGGCGGATCGACTCACTTGTAATTGTTCGGCAAGCTGTTCTACAGAGTCCAGTCGATCGCCTGGTTTTAGGACACCAGCCCTGATTTTTTCATGCAGGATTTCGGATACTTCTTCATAAATCTTTTTTGGTTTAATTTTTCTTAATTTCAAGGGCTACACCTCTTTTTTTCGATCCATTGCACATCGGTTATCAATATTATACATGAAAAGTAGTCATATACTCATGGTTAACATGAACACTTTGTGGAGTAGGGGATACTTGTCGAAATGTAAGATAATAATATTGTTAATGTTACCTTATAATATGGTCATCTGATGACTTGGTGTTATGATGAATCTGTTCGTCTGAATAGTTTCTTACAATAATTAAGAGGGTTTCACTACTAAAGCCTCTTTCAACAATAACGGCAAGCAATCGACAATGTCAAGGCTAGAGGAAAGGAGTGAGCGATAACCTCTATAATAGGGTAGAAGAATGACGGATTATGTTGACAGAAAATCAAGAGGAGGGCATAATGCAGAAGGAGCTTGATGGAACTTCTTAAAAACCTCATTATTTTGCCATGAAACGTTCACAAACAGAAAGGACGCTTTTTAGCCTTTTTTTTGGTACGATGAATGCAGTAACTGTAAGGAGCGATTAAAAAATATGGGATCTGATATTAACGTATTTTTAGCTTTTGGTGCAGGGTTTTTAAGTTTTATTTCACCATGTACTCTTCCACTATATCCAGCATTTTTATCGTACATAACGGGTATGACACTAGATGAGCTAAAATCAGAAAAAGGCATGCTTCAAAAACGTGCCATTTTCCACACATTATTCTTTTTACTAGGATTTTCAATTATCTTTATCATTATTGGACTAAGCGCTTCATTTGCGGCGGAGTTTTTCCTAAATTATCAAACTTTATTACGACAGGTTGGCGCTATTTTAATTGTAGTATTCGGTTTAATGATTGTCGGATTATTGCAAGTAGACTTCTTAATGAAGGATCGAAAGTTCCAATTTAAAAATAGACCGTCTGGCTATTTTGGATCTGTCTTAATTGGTATTGCCTTTGCGGCAGGTTGGACACCATGTACGGGACCAATCCTTGCGTCTATTATTATGTTAGCTAGTACAAATCCTGGTGCGGGCTTTAGCTATATGCTTGCGTATTATTTAGGATTTGCGATTCCATTCTTCGTGCTATCTTTCTTTATTTCACGTATGACATGGATTCGTACACACAGCCAAAAAATTGTGAAAATCGGTGGTTATGTCATGATTGCCGTGGGGATTTTATTATTCTTTGACGGCTTAACGTATATTACCCGCGTTTTACAGCCTATTTTCGGTGGATTTACAGGCTTTTAATTTGTTAAACTAAAAGGCATACCGAACTTTAACGCGGAGGGAGATGAACATGTGCCTACAGTTTTAGTAGTGGATGATACGCTATTCATGCGTGTTGCAATCAGTAATATGTTTTCAGAATGGGGTTATGAGGTAGTCGGTAAAGCAGCAAATGGCAAAGAAGCTGTGGCGATGTATCGTGATTTACAACCAGATTTAGTCACAATGGATGTAACGATGCCCGTTATGACCGGTATTGCGGCAGTAAAAAAAATCGTCCCAGAATTTCCAAATGCAAAAATTATTATGGTGACAGCATTAGGTCAGCAAAAATTAATCGTAGAAGCGATTGAAAGCGGCGCCAAGGATTTTATCACAAAACCTTTCGAGCCAGAAAGATTAAAGGCTGTCGCCGATCAATTACTTGGACAAAATTGCTAATTAGACATTAGAGGAGGATTTTTATGTTGAGCAGTATCCCTTCTCACTATTATGTTATAGGGTCAACTATCATGGCCATTCTTATGGGCGGCTTTGTGATGATCATACGAATGAGAGCTTCCAAAAAGCCGACAAATGAGAAGAAAATTATTATCCCACCAATTGCCATGTCTTCTGGTGCACTCATGTTTTTATTTGAGCAATTCCGCGTGCCAGCCATGCAAATTTTAGAAGCAGCCGCGGTGGGCATGTTGTTCTCGACAATCTTAATTGCTACTTCGAAATTTGAAGTAAAGGGACGAGACATCTATTTAAAACGTTCCAAAGCCTTCGTTTTTATTTTATTCGGTCTGTTAATATTCCGAGTCGTAGCGAAAATGATTTTAAGTAGTTCCATCGATGTCGGTGAATTAGCAGGTATGTTCTGGATACTAGCCTTCGCCATGCTATTACCTTGGCGAATCGCTATGCTGATCCAGTTTAAAAGAGTCAAAAAAACAATCCCAAAACTACACTAGTGCAGAAGCTAGTGTAGTTTTTTTGTGCTTGAACAGCAAAAGTGGTGGATAGAAGCTTAAAAGTAGAGGATAGAATTTTGAAGCGTGGATAGAAGCTCAGAAGTGGTGGATAAAACAGCAAAAGTAGCGGATAGAATGAGGAAAGCGAAGGATAGCTTTGCGAAAGAAGAGGATAGAACCTAGAGCGTGGATAGAAGCTCAAAAGCGAAGGATAGCCTTTCAAAAGCAGCGGATAGCCACGAACACCCACATTATAAATAAGAAAAAACGCTGCACATAGCTTCGTGCAGCGTTTTTTTAATCAAATAAATGTTCGTAGGGGGCGATGTCAATGTGCATTTGTTCTAATTTTTTGCGTAAAAATTTGTGATCGCGTTTTGGTGTGGCCTGGATATATCCACGAATAATAAGGTCATTATTGATGGCAGCAGCCTTTTCTTCTAATGCGAGCTCGCCAATTTTTCCTGCAATTTTTTCCTTTGCTACTTGTCTAAAGAGCTCAGGTACAGGGCTTACTAGCTCATAGAGTAAGTCTTTTTCAGCTTGTCCCCATAAGTGAATCGTTCTATCTAAATAATATTCTTGCCAATCTAAATCTGATTTTCCATCTTGTTTAGGGAGTGCCTTTAAAAATTTTCGGAACATGAAGAATCCGCCAATAGCCATCAATGAAATGAGGACGACAACCCAAAATAAAATAAACCATAAAAACCAACCTTGTAACAAATCGTTCACCTCTTTGCCTTCTCTTATTCTATTATAAGAGCTTCCGAAAAAAAATTCATCCTATAATGTCCCTTTTTTAGCAATTCGCCATTATATAGTGTGCAGAAGGGAGGTGAGACTCGATGGTAGACGTTCACTTTTTAAATGCAACACTGCGCCTTAAGTATGTGACGGGCTATGATGAACAAAATGAACCAATATTCATCACAAAATCATATCGAAATATTAGCCCCTCGCATAATGAGGGCGACTTAGTAGCGGTTGCACATGTCATTGCTAGTCTTTCATCACAGACATTGGCTAGTATTGTCAAGCAAGAAACAAACGAGTTATCTTAAGGAGGAATCAAACATGACACAAGTTTTAGAGTTACTCTTTGCAACGACTGATGGGAAAACGACAACACTTACAATTGATGCACCAAAGCCGCATATCACAGCGGCTGAAATACAGCAGGCTATGACATCGATCATAGGTAAAAATGTCTTTGCTGGACAGACTGGTGCTTTATCTTCCATCAAGGGTGCACGCATGGTAGATCGCCAAGTAACAGAATTTGATGTAGCAACAGAATAATTCAAAACAGGTCTTTGCAATGAAACCGCAAAGACCTGTTTTACTGTAGGAGAGAGGGGGAGACAAATGGAACCGTGGCTGAACATGATATCCGATATCGGTTTTCCGATTTTAGTGTCATTTTATTTATTGCACCGTGTCGAAGTAAAGCTTGATGCGATTCATGCGGCGCTCGTTTCGTTAAAATGAAATTTATTTCACAAAGATGTACGAAAGCTGTCACGTAGAAGTTCTTGTCAACGTTTACAACCTACGGTAGGATGAGGGTAGTGTAGGTTAGGGAGAGTGTTGACATGAAACGTAAGTTAATAGGGCTAGTTCTACTTTTAGCCTGTGCATCTGTGCTTGGCGCATGTGGAAATTCAAAATTTAAAGCAGACTACAGCCTCGAAATACCCGATTTTGAACATATTAATCAACGTGGTGAAACCGTTTCGCTCGAAAGTTTAAAAGGTAAGCCTTGGATCGGCATGTATATTTTCACGAACTGTATATCGATTTGCCCGCCGATGTCATTGAACATGGCACAAGTGCAGGAAAAGCTCCAGAAAAAAGGAGTAGAGGATTATCACATCGTTGCCTTTTCAGTAGATCCAGACGTTGATAAACCAGAAGTGTTAGCTAATTATATCAGTAAATACAATGTGCCAGATGAATCTAAGTGGAATCTTCTGACAGGCTATTCACAAAAATATATTGAACAGTTTGCAGTGAAAAATACAAAGATATTAGTGAAAAACGACCCTAACAGTGACCAAGTCATTCATGGCAATCAATTTTTCTTAGTGGACAAAGATGGTGTAATGGTCAAAATGTATAATGGCTTTGCTGAAAATATTGAAGATGTACCAATTGATACGATAGCTTCCGATATCGAAACATATATTGATGAAAATTTATAAAGAAGCAATAAACCGTCTCGAATTTTAGAGGCGGTTTTTTTATGTCATTTTAAGCTGGAAAAATAATCTTTCTCTGGTTGGGAATCGTTTATAGTGTGGAAGGAGGGAAATTACATGTCAGATAACGAAAAATTAGAGCAGCTAATGGCTATACACACGGAGCAAATGCTTCGAATTGCTTATTACTATACGAAGGATTTACAAATAGCCGAAGATATTGTGCAGGACGTATTTATTAAATTTTATCATCAAAAGGATTATGAAGAGAGAGGGGAGATGAAAGCATATCTTGCCCGCATGACAATCAATAAATGTAAGGATTACTTAAAAAGCTGGGCATACAGAAAAATTACAATGCAGCATAGATTTTTTACAAAGCAAAAAATGGTCTTACAGGACACACTGATTCGTCAAGATGAGCAAGCCTTACTAGATGAAGCGATTTTACGCTTACCAATCAAGCAACGCGAAGCAATCGTTTATTTTTATTTAGAGGAGATGACGATTAAAGAGATTGCGGAACTACTTACAATTCCTGAAGGTACTGTGAAATCTCGTTTAAAGAAGGGGAAGGAGCTATTAAAAATAGATTTGCAACATATTGAATGGGAGGTACTTTTCCATGGATAAGCATACAATGCAGGCGTTACAAGATGTTTCAGCACATAAAGAAGCAATCATACATAAGGTTCGCCAACAAATTCAGCAAGAGCCTTATCCGTCCAAACCAAAGTGGACGTATCGTGCAGTTACCATCATGATGACATGCTCTATTTTATTTTTCATTGCCTGGCAAGCAGCCAAACCGTCTAATCAACTGACGACACAGGTAATGAATGAAGAAGAAAAACCTCCTTTTACGGATTTGTTTCAAACAGAAGTGGAAGGAACAGATACAACATACAGTCAGTTTTTCCCGCTAGCCAATTTTTTAAGTCAGGCAAAAAATATCAAATATTATGCACCACTTCAGGGTTTCGCGGCTATGCAATCAGTAGCAACCTCACTGGGCAATGTCGTTCATCTTACTACACCGGAAGAGTTGCCATTTCAACCAAATATTCAGGAGGTCTATGCGGTATCATCCAAAATGGATGATGGCAGTCAACAAACGCAATTTCAATTTAGCTATAAAGAAAAATCCTCCACTGGCAGGGATCTACAATACATTAATTTCTCAGTGACAAATGTAGATCGTAATCCCTTATCAACATATATTAAATCGAAAGATATTGAGGAAACTTTAGGGATTAAAGTTTCAAATGTAGGTTTAAATTTTATGAATCCTTTATATTATCGGGAGATGACACCAGATCGAGGTTTTGTTTACATTTACTATAATTACGATGAAACAGATAAGCGGATCTTTCAAATGACTACAAATGCCAATGAATTTTATACGTACTATAACGGCTATGTCTATCATATTGGTTATCAATTAGATGGCGACCCACAAGAAGTCCAAGAAAAAATGGCGACCATCGTAAGAGCGTTTATTCTTGGCGATTAGTAAAGCACAGATGAGACAATCCCTTTGAACTATTATAGAATGATAGAAAAGAGGGGATGGGTACAATCATGACAATCGCACACACTTATTTACAAGTTGTTCAAAAAAGATTTAACAATGTGAAAGAGCAAGGGGATAAGGCGCTTGCCCAATTAGAAGAGGCACAGTTACATTGGGCGTATAATGAGGAATCCAATAGTATCGCAGTTATTGTGAAGCATGTTAGTGGCAATATGATTTCACGCTGGACAGATTTTTTAACGACGGATGGTGAGAAGTCTACGCGTAATCGAGATGATGAGTTTATGGATAGTCTTCACACGAAAGAGGCCATGCTCGTAGCTTGGGAAAAGGGTTGGCAAGTGTTTTTAGACGCCTTAGCGAGTTTAACAGAATCTGATTTGCAGCGATATGTCACAATTAGAGGAGAGCAGCTAGCAGTCATTGATGCCATTGAAAGACAGATGGCGCATTATGCACAGCATGTCGGTCAAATTATTTATATTGCGAAACAAGTTAAGGGCTCTGCTTGGCAAACGCTTAGTATTCCAAAAGGACAGTCACAGGCTTTTACAGAATCTATGCTAGATAAACAGCAACGTTAATAAAGAAAGATCGTAGCCAATAACATGTGCTACGATCTTTTTATGTTAAATATAGCTTGTACATGGCCGTTTCTGCATCAATAGCTTGGGCGAGTTCGAATGCTTCCTGCTGATTTCTTTGATTCGTGATGATCTCATAGAAAAAGCGAATAAGAAACATGAGATTTGCGTTACCTTCTATATAATCATCGGGTGCTAAATAGGAGTGACAGCCACTTTCTAAAAAGGCTGTCGCTAGCTGTTGCCAGCCTAATGTACAGCCAGCTGCTATCACCTTGACATCCTGTAGCTGACAATAGGATAGGACATCCTGTCGTTCAAAGTAGATACTTTTAGGTTCATTGTCTTCATATACATCTTCGCCTAACTCGGGTAAACAAAAGCGTCCCTCATTACCGTGGAAGTTTAAAATAAGATAGTCCATTTTGCTTGGCAGATCCTCTCCAGACAAGACATCAATCAAATCATTTGGTCTTCCGATTAAATGAATTGTCACCCGTGCATCAAAGGATTCTAGTGCCGCTCTGATGGCCATGGATTCGAAATCACAATCAGGTCCAATGACTAAATGTACGTATAATGCTGGTTTACTCATATTTGCTTCACCTCTATTATTAGTATAGATGAAACTTATTGGGAGTGTAAACCGTATATTACAATAATTACTATATATAAAAGTCTGTAAAGGAGGCGTAGGGATGCACAAGGGAGGCCATATTTATACACTGTTACTAGGCATTATTCTTAGTATAAGTACACTTCTACTTTTCAGTTACAATGAAAGGCAGCGAGAGGAGCTAGTATCCCTGCATCATAGTGAATTTCAAACAATTCAAGAGGCTTGGTATTTGTCTGGAAGTGATAGCAAGGAGCAATATTTGTATCCATTAAAGCAAGTGTTCTACATCAACCGTTATGAGGTGAAAGACAAGGAACATCTCCAACAAGCATTACAGTCCCCAAAAAATCCGGTTAGTCGACCAGCTAATGCTACTACGGTAAGCGACTTATATATACGTCTTTATAATGGCAAGGAAATGGCCGTGAAGATGATTAGCAAGGATGAACGATTATTCCTAATGGATCAGAAAACGATGCAGTATTATGAACTAAAGGCACAAGATATGGTGGATTATTTTCATTTGTTGAATGAAGAAAGTAGAATGCCGTTTCTATTATTTATTGTGTATACAATTATATTTTTCAGTCTAGCCTTTATGCTAGCAAAGAAACTTACAGGGGCTAAATCGATAGAAAAAGAAACGGCTCCTCCCATATATTTAAACAAAGCGAAGAGCAAGAGACCGTTAGCAGATTTTATTTTTCCAGCCGCCTTGCCATTCGTTATTACATTTTCTTTGCAGATCTATGGGGCTCAGCATAGCTTATTGTTACTAAGTGCTATTATGCTTACTTCAGGCATTCGAGAATATGTTGAAAAAAGAGGGCTTTTTCTTAAAATGGTTCTGTTGCTCCCTCTCTTTTGGGTTTACCTCTACGGTTTCCAAATGCTTTCTACCTATTTAAACTAGCGATATAGTGGATATTATTGTCAATAGATTGAGCGTGGAGTTCTTATTTTTGTTAAATTTTAGCGATAATTTATGAGGATAGATACATATTATATAGGTTAATAGGTTTAGGTAGGCTATACTCAATATGATTATAGTAGAATTGAGGGAATCATATGAGACTAACTGTGGAACGAAAACTACAAATTGCTTTTGGCATTGTACTCGTCTTCCTACTGCTTATTTCAGGTATTGCATTATACTACTTGAATCATAATAATCAGACTCTAGCAGAAATTGAAGACAAGACAGAATTTATTCATTTATATCAAGATATCTCGTTCCAAACAGTTCGAGCAAATGCAGCTATTCGTGGGTATATATTATATGGCAAGGAAGAAATGCTTAACAACCACCATGAAATCCGCGAGACCTTACATACGTCGATTAATCGTCTCCAAGAAAAAGGCGATAGCAATGAAGAGTTTGAGCAGTTTTTACAGCAACTAGCCGATTGGGAAAAGGCGATAGATGGGCAGATAGTGCCACTTTATCAACGAGGAGATCATCAACAAGCCCAACAGCAAGCATTGCCAATTTTAGGTGAAGGTTCTCTGAAGTTAGTTGTCTTTGGTAAGACGATGGCAACGGCTCAACAGGAAGAGATGCAAGCTCATATTGAAGCAACCAAGCAAGAAGGAGAAAGAAGCGGGGTAGAAATTACAATACTAGCCGTTATTTCTTTGATTGTTAGTATCATCATTGCCACAGTATTTGGGAGACGAATCGCTAAAAACATTCAGCAAACAGTAATAGAAATGGATAAATTCTCTGAAGGGAATTTGCACACGCATTTACAATTTAAAACCAAGGATGAATTCGCCCATTTGGCCGAGTCCTTTAATAGTATGTCACAAAAGCTTCGACTGATGATGAAACAAGTAGGCAACTCCTCCGAACAAGTTGCAGCCACATCAGAACAACTGACGGCTAGTAGCATGGAGGTTACACAGGCGACAGAAGTGGTGACGGAATCTATTCACGATATTGCACAAGGAATTGACCAGCAGGACACTTTAACAAGCGATGTACGGAATTTATCAGCTCATATTTTAAAGAAAATGAATGATATTTCTACAAGTATCCATAACGTGAATCATGCAACCGTCGAAACGAAAAATATGGCGAGTATAGGGCGTTCTTCTGTGCATGATGTGACGGAACAAATGAATGAAATTTCTGCCAATACAAGCGAGTTAAATACCCGTGTGCAAGATTTAGATGACAATACAGCGGCGATTGTAAAAGCCGTGAATGTCATTAAAAGTATTGCGACACAAACTAATTTACTGGCAATCAATGCCTCGATTGAAGCGGCAAGAAGCGGCGAACATGGCAAAGGCTTTGCGGTTGTTGCAGAGGAAGTACGCAAGCTAGCAGATGAGTCCAATCTTGCAGCGGGGGACATTGAAAAAGTAGTGGCACAAATTACCGATAGCACGAGAGTCATTGAAGAGGATATGGTCAATAGCAATGATTCGGTCCATGTAGGACGTGAAAAGGTCAATGTGGCAAGAGATAATTTTATACAGATTGATGATGCCATTAATGATGTACAAGCACAAACTGAGATAGTGACAACAGCCATTCGGACTATTCATCAGGATGTAGAAAAGTTAGTCAAAGAAATTGATTATATTAGTGAAGTCTCAATGAAATCGAGTCGCCATGTACAAAGTGTTGCAGCCTCTTCAGAAGAACAAAATGCAGCAATGGAGGAGGTAGCAGCTTCCTCTACACATCTAGCGAAAATGGCGATAGATTTGCAAGAGTCTATACAGTCATTTAAATACTAAGGAAACACTACCTCTGTATATTTACAGGGGTTTTCTAGTTGTCTGCAAAGCCTGAATAATAAGAAATTCAAAAATATGTTTGAAAAATAATATTTCATCCGATAAAAGCTTTGGGAGAAATGTGAAGCAGATAAAGAGAGGGAAATACTGTGGAAAATAGCTTGCTATTTTTTCACAACAAGAATCAAAAGGAGATTGATATATGAAGAAACTATTTAGCAGTTTTAAGGGCAAGCTTTATACTTTATTTGCGCTAGTATTACTAATTCCTGTCATTTCTGTTGGGAGTTTATCTTATTTATCTGCAAAAGACTCAATAGAAGAAGAAATATTATTTAGTGCCAATGAAAGTGTGGGCATTTTAAATAAGCTTATTGATAAAACCATTAGCGAAAAAATGGATGATATCAATGTATTTAGCAGTGAATTAGATGCAGGAAAATATCAGCAATCCCAAGCCTCTATTGAGACGAATTTGCATCAGTATGTAGAGCTAAATCCAGATGTGCTAAGTATTTATATTGGCATGAACGATGGCTCCTTTACACAAGAGCCAAAATTAAATGATGCAGACTATAATCCACTAGATCGAGATTGGTATAAAGAGGCAACAGCCCTCAAAGGAGAAACGTTAATCACAAATCCTTATAAAGATGCAGGAACTGGCGATATGGTTGTGACGGTTGCCAAACAGATTAAGGATCATGCTGGGGTTGTGGCTATTGATATTAAACTGACAGACCTTCAAAAAATTGCAGATTCCATTCGAATCGGGAAAAATGGTTATCCTTCTATTTTTGGTGAAGAAAATATGGTTATCTCACACCCTACGCTTGAAGCTGGAGGAAAACTAAAAGAAAGCTTCCTCGATCAAATGTACGAAAATCCTTCTGGTACCTATAAATATGTCTTTGACGGTGATAACCGAATCCTGTTCTATACAACAAATGAACTGACTGATTGGAAAATCACAGGGACCATTTTTGCCAAAGAAATTGATGAATCGGCATCTAAAATTTTATACCATACGATTTTAGTGCTGATTGCGGCTATTGTTATTAGTACGATTGTCTTTTATTTTGTTATGAGGGCTGTGTTAAAGCCAATTAAAGCTTTAAAGGATAGTGCTGTGACGATCAGTAAAGGCGATTTGACAGAAACGGTGACGGTTACGTCGAAGGATGAAATTGGTCAATTAGGACAAGCCTTTAATGATATGCAAGAAAGCTTACGGACACTTATTCAAAAAATTGAGCAAAATGCAGAGGAAGTGGCTTCGTCAGCAGAGGAGCTAACAGCCAACGCGAATCAAACAAGCATTGCAACGGAAAAAGTGGCGATTTCTATTCAGGATGTTGCCTCAAGTGCTGATTCGCAAACGATCAGTGCCAATAAAAATGCAGAATCACTGCATGAGCTTTCAACAGCTATTTTGCATATTGCCGAAATATCCTCTGCTGTGACAGACCTTTCGCAGCATGCAACATCACAAGCAGATGAGGGTGGACAAGCTGTGCAGAATACGAAGGATCAAATGCAATCCATTCATTTATCTGTAGCAGATTCCAATGCGAAAATTCAAACCTTGCATGAACGATCTCAGCAAATTACGTCCATCTTAGATGTCATTACGAGCATTGCCGATCAAACGAACTTACTTGCATTAAATGCAGCTATTGAGGCGGCAAGAGCAGGTGAGCATGGGAAAGGCTTTGCCGTTGTGGCAGATGAGGTTCGCAAGCTAGCAGAACAATCACAAGAATCGGCCAAACAAATATTTGAGCTTATTCGAGGTATTCAGCAAGAGACGGAGCAATCTGTCAGTATTATGGCGAAGGTAACGGAGGATGTGCAAAGTGGTCTGCATATTTCGGATGAAGCCATTGCAAAATTCCAAGTCATTATGGCAAGCATGAATGAAATTACACCTAAAATGGAGGAAGTCTCTTCAGCCTCTGAGCAAATGTCAGCAGGCGTCCAAGAGGTGGCAGCCGTAACAGAAGATTTGGCATTCTCTGCAAAAGGCAATGCTTCTGCATCCGAGGATGTAGCGGCATCAACAGAGGAACAATTAGCCTCAATGGAAGAAATCAATGCCTCGGCACAAGCACTCGCACATATGGCGGATGAATTAAAGCAACTGATTAGTCAATTTAAATATTAAAGCACAAACGCCACTCCTATCAAAAGGAGTGGCGTTAGCTGTTTATCGATCTTCTTCCCAACAGTCTGTATTTTTTAAGGTTGGAATTGATTTTGCATAAAAGACAGGATTTTTACCAGCTTTACGTTGCTGTGTAAAGTCGTCTAATACAAGGAAGGCAATTTTACCGAGAATAATAATAATGGCTATATTGATGAGCGCCATTAGACCCATAAATAGGTCAGCTAAATTCCATACAAGCTGTACCTGAGCTACAGAGCCAAACATGACCATAGCTAACACTAATATACGATAGCTAAACATCCAACCTTTATGCGCATCCATAAACTCAATATTGGATTCACCATAATAATAGTTTCCAATGATCGAACTGAAGGCAAAGAAGATGATGGCGATAGCAATAAAGTAAGGAGCCCAGTCCCCAACTTGGACAGCTAAAGAATTTTGCGTCAAGATAATGCCGTCACTTTCGCCTTTATCATATAAGCCAGCTAAAATAATGATAAAGGCAGTCGCTGTACAAATCATGATCGTATCAAAAAAGACACCTAAGCTTTGTACTAGCCCTTGTTTGGCAGGGTGTGAGGTATTGGCAGTTGCCGCCGCATTAGGTACACTCCCCATACCAGCCTCGTTGGAAAATAAACCACGACGGACACCTTGCATAATAGCCGCCCCAATTGCACCACCAGCAGCTTCCTGTAGGCCAAATGCATGCGTGAAAATTAAGTTAAAAACATGCGGGATTTCCGAGAAATTTGTCACTACAACGAAAAGGGCTACAAGTAAATAGAAAATCGCCATGACAGGTACAAGAATTTGCGTCACCTTCACAATTCTATGAACACCGCCAAAAATAATTAAGGCTGTTAAGGCGACAAGTATTATCCCAATGATCGCTGGTTTGATATCAAATGCTTCTCCAACTGACGTGGCAATTGTATTGGACTGTACAGCATTAAAAATAAACCCAAAGCTAAATGTTAATAAAATACTAAAAATAATTCCTAGCTTTCGTTGACCTAACGCTTTTTCCATGTAGTAGGCAGGTCCACCCCGGAAGGTATTACCATCCTTCACTTTATAAACCTGTGCTAAGGTACTTTCAATGAAGGCAGTAGCCATCCCTAAAATAGCGATGATCCACATCCAAAAAACAGCACCTGGCCCTCCTACACCAATGGCTAAGGCAACACCTGTAATATTCCCTGTGCCGACACGTGAAGCAGCACTAATAGTAAAAGCCTGGAACGGTGATACACCTGATTCGCCCTCTCTTTTTTCTACAATTAAACGAAACATTTCAGGAAACAGACGAATTTGTACAAACTTCGTACCAAATGAAAAATATAGTCCTGCTACGATCAGTAAAATAATTAGGATATATGTCCATAAAATATTATTTCCACTATTTACAATACTTGAAATCCATTCCATAAGTTGTCCTCCTTTCACAATACGCTTTAGTCTACACTGTTTTTTTATAATAAATCAACATTTCTAAAATAATGGAAATAATCATAATATTTTGCGATTTAAAAATATTTAAATGGATAGAGTTTGCTTCACATACTATTTTTCTGTCATATTCGATAGGGAGATAAAGCATTAAATTTGGAAAATTCTCTTATTTCATTGCGAGTTATGCGTATAATAATAGAAAAGGAGTGTGATGTTGATGAAAATAATCGGCTTAATTGGTGGGATGAGCTGGGAATCCTCCGCTGCCTATTACAGGCTCATGAATGAGCAGGTCAAACAGCGACTAGGAGGCTTACATTCTGCGAAATGTATTTTATATAGTGTGGATTTCCAACAAATTGAGCATTTTCAAGCGAAAGGAGAGTGGGACAAAGCGGGGAATGTTCTGGCACAAGCAGCGCAATCACTTGAGCGTGCAGGTGCAGATTTCGTTATTATTTGTACGAATACGATGCATAAGGTCATTGATATTATAGAGGCAGCGATTACCATCCCGATTTTACATATTGCGGATGCAACAGCTAGACAAATTAAAGAAGCAGGTCTACAGAAAATAGCCCTTCTTGGCACGAAGTATACGATGGAGCAGGCGTTTTATAAAGCAAGAGTGGAGGGTTTCGGTATTGAGGTTATTGTGCCAGACAGCCACGAACGAATGGAAGTAAATCGCATTATTTATGAAGAACTGTGTTTAGGTATCATTAAGCAAGACGCCAAATCGTACTATATCCAAGTTGTTGAGGAGCTTGTGCAAGCGGGGGCACAAGGAGTGATTTTAGGCTGTACGGAGATTGGTTTATTGATTCAGCAGGAGGATATTAGTGTGCCAGTGTTTGATACAGCAGCCATTCATGCACAAACTGCGGTGTCCATGGCGATTCAGGAGGAGTTGTAATATGCCAGGCAAGGTACGACAAATGGGCATCAAGATTGGCAAGTTACCAGTTGGACCAAAAAACTGTATGACCGATGTAGCGGGAGTTCAGGTGGGACATGTCACATTGGATGAGCCATTAGATCAGGACGGTGCTTATGCGTGTACAGGAGTCACAGCCATTTTACCGCATGGTGGTAATTTATTTCAGCAAAAGGTAACGGCGGCAAGCTATGTGTTAAATGGTTTCGGAAAAACAACGGGACTTGTGCAAGTCAATGAGCTTGGTGTGATCGAATCACCTATTATGTTAACGAATACCTTTGGCGTGCCAGCCGTTACACAAGGAACACTAAGCTATATGTTGGACTTGAATGAAGATATTGGGCTCATAACAGGAACGATTAATCTTGTTGTAGGCGAATGTAATGATAGTTATTTAAATTCGATTCGAGCGTGTCCCGTGACACCAGAACATGCAATAGCAGCCATTCGTCAAGCCTCTACGGATATAGTACAGGAAGGAGCCGTTGGAGCAGGGAAAGGTATGATGTGTTTTGGCTATAAAGGGGGGATTGGTTCGTCTTCTCGCCTTGTTAAAGTTGAACAACAGGAAATTAGCTATACAGTAGGTTGTCTAGTTCTCAGTAATTTTGGTCAAAGCACTGATTTTTTAGCCGAGCGTTACAACGCTTCCAATAGGCAAAGCCAATCAACATTATCTCCTACAGATGGTTCAATACTTATTATTCTTGCAACGGATGCCCCGTTGAGTAGCCGCCAATTGCTGCGTGTCATTAAACGCTGTGGTATCGGTCTCGGTCGGACAGGTAGTCACTTTTCACATGGTAGTGGAGACGTAGTCATTGGTTTTACAACGGCACACAGTATTCCTCATACGACAGATCAGCTGATGGAAACAAGAACACAGCTACGTGAGGATCACCCCATCATGAATCAGTTGTTTGCCGCCGCAGCTGAAGCGACAGAGGAAGCGATACTCAATTCATTATCTCAGGCCCAGACTACAACGGGGCGCAATGGCCATACAGTGGAAGCTTACGCTTTTCATAAGGCATAACGATTAAAGCTATTGAGACATCATCCATGTTTCGATAGCTTTTTTTGTACTTCGTTAGCATGAGCGAGCAATGCGATGAATAAAATCCTTAACTAGAGGACAAAAGTGATTTTTCGACAGTGTTTTGCTGGAATATGAATCATTATAGGAGAAAAACTATTATATTGTAATTATTCCTTTTTTATCTAGTCAATGCTAGAGAGATATGATAACATTCATTTTAAAAAACTGAATTATCTAAAAATTAAGGAGGTGTGCCAATATCATCAACCTATTTCAACCAATAGCGGCAGCTATAAATAGGAATCCACCTCTATCTCCGTTTGTTCGTGAAAACGGTGAGCCGCTTATCCAGGTCACAGCTACACATCCGAGACTATTCATGGAGCCTATCTACTATCAGCAACAGATTCCTGATAGTTTGCAAGTTATTTATGTGCGAGAAGGGGTCTATAAGCGTTTGCAGCAGGCGTTAACGTTATTACCACAGGAATATAGTCTCTTACTTTATGATGGGTATCGTCCGTTTCAAGTACAGCAGTATTTGTTTACCCATTTTTCAAAGCAATTAGCACAACAAATGCCACAGGCAACATCACAGGAGCTTGTGCAGGCTACGAAAAAATATGTAGCTTTGCCAAGTGAAGAATTCGCCCATTTAGCCCCACATTTAACAGGTGGTGCAATTGATGTCACGCTGGCTGATGTCCACGGTAAAGCGTTGGATCTTGGTACAGCTTTTGACGAAATGCATGAAAAATCTGCGACACGTTATTTTGAACAGCACTTGAAGGAAAATCCGCTAGCCTGTCAGCATCGGCGTCTGCTGTACAACTGCTTGTCACTTGCTGGATTCACGAATTATGCAGAAGAATGGTGGCATTACGATTATCACAATGTGGCATGGGCAAGACGTGTGCAAGCGCAGGTAGCCCATTATGGAGCAGTACACGCAACAATACAAAATCATAATGTAAAGGAGTTGCGATTTCTATGAAGGTTTATATTAGCGCAGATATTGAAGGGATTACAGGTACAACATCATGGAGTGAGACCGAGTTAAACGCACCGGACTATCTGTTTTTCCAAAGACAAATGACACGAGAAGTAGAAGCAGCCATTGAAGGAGCGATAGCAGGAGGCGCCACAGAAATTTTATTAAAGGATGCCCACGATTCTGCTCGCAATCTCGACATTTCCAATTTACCAATCAATTGTAAAGTCATCCGTGGCTGGACATATGATCCAATGTGTATGGTGGCAGGTCTCGATCAAAGCTTTGACCGTGCCATTTTTATTGGCTACCACAGTAAAGGAGGAAGTGAGCGCAATCCACTTGCCCATACACTTTGCACATATGCCGACGTCAAAATTAATGGTCATTATGCAAGCGAATTTTTAATCAATACGTATGCGGCGGCTTTACATGATGTTCCTGTATCCTTCGTTAGTGGGGATGTGGGGCTAACAGAGGAAATACAGGCCTTGAATGAACATATGATTACATTTGCCACAAAGGAGGGCATCGGAAATGCAACGATTAGTGTCAGCCCACAGCTAACCATTATGGAAACCAAACGTCTGGTAGAGTCTGCAATGAAAGTGCCACGTGCTGATTTGCAGGTAGCGTTACCAGAACGCTTTGTGGTGGAGATTATTTATCGAGACCATACACGAGCTTATCGCAATTCTTTCTATCCAAATGCCACATTCAAACCACATAATACCGTAGAGTTTATCACCGATGATTTTTATGAGGTGCTTCGTATTTTACAATTTTTAACATGATGCTACTGAGCTTGCTTTATCAATGAATGATCAATAGTGATAGCTTCGTTCCAAAATAGGAATAGAGTGCTCATTCAGGAAAAGCCTTACTCATGGAAAGGTGAAAAGCGCTCATCGAAGCGATGAGCTCGCTCAGAAAGAGGAGAGGCGCTCACCCGAGTGAAAAATTTGCTCAGTAAAGCGCTTGCCCCGATCACAACAAGGCAAAATCGCTCATTCCAGCGAAGCCACCACTCAAAGATGTAGTCAAAAAGCAGTGGGACACGCTGTCCAATATGTTTGATTTGATAGAACCTACAAATTTATCTCATTACCGTGACAACGAGCATGGAATCGTTGTGCATTTCATCGATAGTGGGTCGATTTAGAAGGACCTAGCTTATGTTTGAAAGATCCTATTGAAGGTGCATCCGTCCTTGCAATAGGATTTTCATTATAAAAAGATGATTAGGGGGATGCTTGTGAGAAAGTCTTGGTTGCTGTTCATATGTCTGGTCGTATTGTTTTGTGTAGCCTGCAATGATGAATCATCGAGTGAAAAGGCATCGGAATATCGTGTTGTGTATTCGGGAGAAATTAAAACGTTAAATTATTTAAAGACGTCTGAAACAAATGAATTTGCGGTGGCCGCAAATATGGTGGATGGACTCATAGAATACGATCAATATGGAGTCGTTCAGCCAGGATTGGCGAAGGAATGGTCTGCTAATGAGGATGCTACTGTTTGGACGTTCAAGCTACGTGATGATGCTAAATGGGTCACACATGAGGGGAAGGACTATGCAGATGTTGTGGCACAAGACTTTGTGGATGGCTTACATTATGTGCTTGATGCTAAAAATGAATCATCGACGTCTTGGATTGCGACGGTCGTAAAAAATGGGGAGGCCTTCTATAACGGCGAGTTGGCTGATTTCAAGGAGGTTGGCATAAAGGCGCTAGATGAACATACAGTAGAATATACTTTAGAAGCCCCGACACCCTATTTCCTTTCTATGTTGAACTATGTTTGTTTCTTCCCGGTGAATGGCAAGTTCATTGCCGAGAAAGGGAAGGATTTTGGTACGACGCGTGAAAATTTCCTTTATAATGGCGCTTATCTTTTAGATAAAATTGAACCGCAAAATGAGCGTGTTCTTGTGAAAAATGAGTCGTATTGGGATAAAGACAAGGTGCTGATTGATCGCATTCGCTATAAATACAATAAAGAAGCGGCAACAGTGGCACCAGAGCTGTTTTTACGTGGAGAAATTGATTCTGCTAGTATTCCAACCTCTATTATTGATGAATGGTTTAAAGACGAGAAGAAAAAATCCCAGGTTCGTCAAACACAAAATAACTTCTATACCTACTTCTATGCACTTAACTTTAATCCACAATTTGACGCCCAATATGAGCCAGATAACTGGAAGGTTGCAGTCAATAATAAAGATTTCCGTAAATCCTTATTCCATGCACTGGATCGGGTGTCCGCAATGCTGACGGTTGAGCCTTATAATCCAGCAGATTTGCTGAGCAATACTATTACACCGAAAAACTTTGTCGATGTGGAAGGGGTGGATTATACCCAATTAGCGCCACTTACGACCATTTCCAATGAAGATTCCTTCAATAAAGAGCTCGCTCTAGAGTACAAAGAAAAAGCGAAAACAGCATTAGCAGGTAAAGCCACGTTCCCTGTAAAAGTATTAATGCCCTATAATGCAGGCAGTCCAGATTGGGCCAATCGTTCTCAAGTAGTGGAACAGCAGATTGAAAAATTACTAGGGACAGATTATGTCGACATTATTGTAGAGGCTGGTCCATCGACAGGCTTCTTATCAGAGGTGCGTCGTCCTGGCAAGTTTGCGCTTTTAGAAGCGAACTGGGGTCCTGACTTTGCAGATCCCTCTACGTATACAGATCCATTCACAGTGGACGGTACTTACAATAAACCAGAATTAGCAGAAGGCTATAAAGAGGCAAATGGCAAAACGACGTACCAAAACCTTGTGGATCAAGCGAAAGAAACGATTGATGCCGCAAAACGCTATGAGCTATTTGCAAAGGCAGAGGCCTTTTTAATTGATGAAGCCTTTGTGATCCCTTATTCAGTAGGGGGGAGTGGCTATGTGGCGTCTAAATTAAATCCATTTGAGGCGCAATATTCGCCATTCGGTGTAACGGCAGAGAAATTTAAAGGACAGCAAGTGCTGGAGAAGCCAATGAGTAATGAAGAATTTAAAAAGGCGCTCGCGCAGTGGGAGCAAGAACGTGCGGAAGCGTTAGCGAATGCTGAAAAGTAGTATGGCTTCGTAGAGGAAAAGGAGATACCGAAAGAATAGTCGGCATCTCCTTTAGTCTTTTGGATAAAGGAGGATAGCGCCATGTTGCAGTATATAGGAAAACGTCTCTTACAATCCGTGTTCACCCTTTTTATTATCATCACGATCGTCTTTTCATTATTACGATTAATGCCGGAGGAAGGATATTTAGGAGCGGCAGCCGATAAAATGTCACCGGCTCAGCAAGAAGTTTATTTAACAAATCTTGGCTTGCGTGATCCATTGCTTGTTCAGCTAGGAAATTTTTATAAAAATTTGTTGCAAGGGGATTTAGGCAAATCGGTCACTTATCGTACGGATGTACCGGTTGTGACGATTATTGCGGATAAAATTATGTATTCTCTGCTCTTTGGTTTGGGGGCAGTAGCTTTATCGCTACTCATTGGTGTGCCGTTAGGGATTTTGATGGCCTATCGTAAGGGGCGTTGGCTAGATCGGCTAGGGACAGGCTATATCGTCTTTGTCGTTGCTGTCCCTGCAGCAGTCTACTACTTAGTCATTCAAATGTATATTACGGAACTCTTTCAATTACCGATGCTGTTTGATGCGTACAGGCCGATTACTTGGATTTTGCCACTTACCTCCATGGCGTTGGCGCCGACAGCCTCCTATGCGATGTGGATGCGACGATATATGGTAGATGAACTGAACAAGGACTATATTAAGCTAGCAAGGGCGAAGGGTGTGAAGGAGCGGACATTGATGTTCCAGCATGTACTGCGAAATGCCTTTATTCCAATGGCACAATACTTACCTGCCACCATTCTATTTACGATTACAGGCTCTATTTATATCGAATCGCTCTATTCCATTCCAGGGATGGGGGGCTTACTCGTGGATGCCATTCAGCGTCAGGATAATACGATTGTGCAAGGCTTAGTGCTAGTATTCTCTTCTCTTGGCATCATCGGACTTATTTTAGGGGACATTGCCATGGCACTTGTCGATCCACGCATTAAATTAGGCAAGGGAGGGGGTGTACGCTAATGGGTATGTATACAGATGAAATCAATAATATTTCGAATAAGTCCCGTCAAACATTGTTTGAATTTGCTGAAGTTGACACAAGACAGGCAGAGGAAACTGGCTATTCCAATTACTCTTATTGGCGGTCTACATGGCAATCCTTTTTAAAAAATAGACTAGCCGTTTTTTTATTAGTGGGAGTGTTTATTATTGTCAGCTTCACCATTCTCCAGCCTTATTTACCAGCGCAAAAATCACCAACTGAAATTTACTTGGATGAACAAACAGGGATGCAGGCACGCAATATTACCCCCAATGCAGAGTTTTGGTTTGGCACGAATTCCATTGGTCAGGATTTATGGTCTCGTATTTGGGCGGGCACAAGAACATCTCTCTTTATTGGCTGTGTCGTAGCCTTGGTAGAGGCAGTAGTCGGTATTACAATCGGTACACTGTGGGGCTTTTCACGAAAATTAGAAGCACCGATAACGCAGCTATATAATGTTGTCGATAATATCCCCACAACCATTGTGCTCATTTTAATGTCTTATATTTTACGCCCAAGTATTTCGACGATCATTATAGCTATGTGTATAACGGGATGGGTGGAAATGGCGAGATTTATTCGCAATCAAATTGTTATTTTACGTGACCGTGAATACAACCTAGCCTCAAAATGTTTAGGCACTCCTGATTATCGTATTATCCTAAAAAATTTATTACCATATTTAATTTCAGTGATTATGTTGCGTATGAGCCTCGCTATTCCCTTTGCGATAGGAGCCGAAGTATTTCTAACATATATCGGTTTAGGGCTACCAATCAGCGAGCCGTCCTTAGGAAATTTAATTAATGAAGGACGCGTACTCATGATGTCACCAGATTTACGTTATCAGCTGATTTTTCCAAGTATTGTGTTAAGTGTCATCACGATAGCATTCTATATTATTGGTAATTCTTTTGCAGATGCAGCAGATCCGAAAAACCATGTGTAAGGAGAGGAAATAAGTGACATTGAAAAAATCGCGCATATTAGTCATACAAAATTTAATCATTCAGTTTACGCTACGGGGTCGTGTCTTAACAGCTATCCGCGATATTTCACTCGACCTTTACAAGGGAGAAAGCTTAGCCATTGTTGGTGAATCAGGTTCGGGAAAATCGGTGCTGATGAAATCCATTATGGGCTTGCTAGATAAAAATGGCAGCATTCAGCAAGGACGAATCATTTACAATGCACAGGATGTAACTCAGTTTACGACAGAGCAAGAATGGTTGCGTATTCGAGGTAAGGAAATTGCGATGGTAACGCAGGACCCAATGACATCGTTGAATCCGCTCAAAACCATTGGGAAGCAAATTGAGGAATGTGTCGTCATGCATCAAGGCTTAAGAGGCAAGGAAGCCTATGAAGAAACATTAAAGTTGCTAACAGATGTAGGTATTACAGATGTGAAAAAACGCTATAAGCAATACCCACATGAATTTTCGGGAGGCATGCGCCAACGTATTGTCATCGCTATTGCGATTGCCTGTAAACCGAATATTTTAATTTGTGATGAACCAACAACCGCTTTAGATGTGACCATTCAAGCTCAGATATTACAACTATTAAAGAATCTTCAGCAGAAATATGGCTTATCGATTATCTATATTACGCATGATTTAGGCGTTGTTGCAAAGGTGGCTGATCGTATTGCCGTGATGTATGCGGGTGATGTCATTGAGGTCGGGGAAACGCATGAAATTTTCTTTAATAGTAAGCATCCTTATACGTGGGCACTTATTTCCTCCTTACCTCAGCTTGGCTCAAAGGGGGAACAATTATATTCAATTAAGGGCACGCCACCGAATCTTTTTCAGGAAATAAAGGGTGATGCCTTTGCACCACGCAATCCATATGCATTAAAAATTGACTTTGTGGAGCGTCCACCTTTTTTTCAGGTCAGTGACACCCACTATGCGCGCACATGGTTATTAGATCCACTTGCACCAAAAGTAGAGCCGCCAGCCGCTTTACAAGCATTTTTTGTAGAAGGGAGGCAGTATGCTAATGACCGATAAAGAAGTGCTAGTAGAAGTGCAAAATGTATCCGTCGTATTTGGTAAAGGGAAACATAAATTTACAGCGATTGATGATGTCAGCTTTCATATTTTTAAAGGTGAAACATTTGGCATTGTAGGTGAATCAGGATCTGGGAAAACAACGATTGGTCGGGCTATTATGCGCATTAATGAGGTGACAGAAGGACAAATTTTGTATCATGGCAAAAGTATACAGGGCAAAATTTCGAAAGAGTGGGATAGAGAAATTACGCAGAAAATCCAAATGATTTTTCAGGACCCGATGGCCTCTCTCAATGAGCGAGCAAAAGTGGATTATATTATTTCGGAAGGATTATACTCTTCAAAGAAATATAAGGATGAGGCAGACCGTCAGCAAAAGGTTCGCAATGCTTTATTAAATGTAGGCTTGCTGCCAGAGTTCTCTAGCCGCTTTCCTCATGAGTTTTCAGGAGGACAACGCCAGCGTATTGGCATTGCTCGTGCTTTAGTGATGGACCCCGAGTTTATTATTGCAGATGAGCCTATCTCTGCCCTAGATGTGTCCATCCGAGCACAAGTATTGAATTTATTAGCTAGTCTGCAACAGCGTAATCATTTAACGTATTTATTTATTGCCCATGATTTATCAATTGTCCGTTTTATTACCGATCGGACAGCGGTCATTTATAAAGGGAAAATGGTTGAGCTGGCAGACACAGAAAAGCTATTTGCCCATCCGCTGCATCCTTATACAAAGGCACTGTTATCTGCAGTACCAGAGCCGAATCCCTATAAGGAACGAGGGAAAATCGTTGAAGTGTATGATCCGTCACAGCATCGTTATGAGGAAAATCCACCTTCATTTGTTGAAGTAGAGAAAGGTCATTTTATTTTGGCCAATGAAGAGGAACTAACGCATTATCGTACTTCACTGAAAATGGAGGGAAAAACATGATTCGTCCAAAGGCATTGAAAAAAGGTGACACTATTGGTCTTATTAGTGCTTCTGGGGCAACACCACCAGAAAAGCTGCAGCCTGCTATTGCGAGTATTGAGAAGCTAGGGCTCAAGGTGGTCGTTGGGGAGACCTGTCACGCAAGGCATGGTTATTTAGCAGGTGCTGATGATGTGCGGGCGGCAGATGTCCATCGCATGTTTGGTGATCCGACCATTGACGGCATTTTTTGTATACGTGGAGGCTATGGGGCGACGAAGATTTTAGCACAATTAGATTTTGAGCTGATTCGAGCAAATCCTAAAGTATTTGCAGGCTATAGTGATGTGACTGCCTTACATATAGCCTTTCAACAGCTATGTGGCTTTGTTACGTATCATACCCCGATGCCATCCACGGAATTTATTAGACAGGAAATGGACGACTACACATGGCAATCCTTCAGGCAGCAGATTATGGACAATGACAAAACGTCGTTCTACTTAGAAAATCCCTCTAACCAGCCCATGTCAACACTTGTCAGCGGGAATGCTACAGGTCAGCTAATTGGTGGTAATTTAACATTGATTACAGCGTCACTTGGCACACCCTATGAAATTGATACAAGAGGTAAAATTCTGTTTTTAGAAGATGTCGATGAAACGCAACAACGGGTCGATCGTATGTTGACACAATTAAAACTGGCGGGGAAGTTGGATGACGCGGCAGGTATTTTGTTAGGAGCATGGACTAATTGTGGGCCTGAAAATCTGCAAAGGCCAGAGCATAGCTTATCACTACACATGATTTTCCAAGAAATACTAGTGCCTCTAGGTAAGCCAATTATAGCCGAAATGGCATGTGGTCATTGCTTACCAACGATGTCGCTGCCTTTAGGAAGAACGATCTCAATGGATGCGGACAACCAGCGAATCCATGTGATTGAGTAGGTATTATATGGAGCAGATTATTGAAAAAATGGTTCAGGAATCCCCTTACAACGTACATCTATTTGTTCATAATCTCACAACCAATCAATTGCTTACGAGTCATCAGCTAGAGACTGCATTTTCTAGTGCCAGTGTCATAAAAGTTCCAATTCTAATAGCCTTGCTCTCATATATAGAGCATAACAAATTATCACTTGATACTACGCTGCCGATTTCACCAGACGATTGGGTGGGTTTTAGCGTGATAAGTGAGCAACGGCTTACCCAAAGCACTTTATATGACCTTCTTGTATGGATGATTATTACGAGTGATAATACAGCTACGAATGTCTTAATTGATGAAGTAGGGATGAGCTTTTTGAATGACTATTTTCGGCATATTGGGTTACAGGACACGGTGTTACAGCGAAAAATGATGGATGTAGAACGGCTAGCTCAGGGCATAGACAATCGCACGTCAGCACGGGATATGGCGCATCTTTTTACGCGTATCTATCGGCAAGAGCTACTAACAGCCCCTTACAGTCAACTGGTCATTGATATCTTAAGCCGTCAGCGTGTGCACGACTCCTTAAAGCGTTATCTTGTGGAGGATGTGAAGCTGGCACATAAAACAGGCGGGCTTGATACGGTCGATCATGATGTCGGGATTGTTTATAGTAGCACAATCGATTATAGTATCGGTGTTTTTATGACAAACGTGATGGATAATGAGCAGGCTCGCCAACTAATCGGTCGTCTATCAAAGGTTGTTTATGCGCAGTTGGTGGAGGGAAAGGAGGGACACAGTTGAAGGCTATCGTGACAGCAATGGTTGCCAATTTACAGGCCAAGCCAGATGCAGCTTCTGAATTAGTCGATGAGGTACTTTATGGGATGACAGTAGATATTGTCAAAGAGGTGAATGAAGCTTGGGTATATGTCCAAACAGCCTATCGCTATGAAGGCTATTGTCAGAAGACAGATTTACTGTTAGATGCAGCAATCGCCTCCACGTGGCAACGGGAAGCACAGCATGTCATTCGTCAAAGCTTTGCAGATGTTTTGCAGCAACCACGTATCCAAAGTACCAAACGACTCACGCTTGTAAAGGGCTCGTTCGTCAAAGTCATGTCTTTAAAGGATGTACCAGAAGAATGGTCGGCCATTCAACTCGTATCGGGACAAACAGGATATGTTCGGACAAAATGGCTGCAGCCGAAAATTTCAGTTCAGGCATTATCGGAGGCACAGTTTCGAGAAAACGTTGTGGAAACGGCACTTAGCTATTTAACAGCACCCTATCGATGGGGTGGTAAATCGCCTTTAGGGATTGATTGCTCTGGCTTATGTTCAATGGCCTATCTGTTCAATGGCGTTTATATTTTTCGAGATGCCAAAATAGTAGAGGGCTTTCCGATTGTCAAAATAGACCAAGACCAGATGCAAAAGGGTGATTTAATCTATTTCCCTGGTCATATTGCTTTATATATGGGCGATCAGCTTTATATCCACTCATCACTAGGAGGCAATGAAGTGACCATTAATAGTCTAGATGAAAAACATCCGCTCTTTCGACAGGATTTAGCTACGACGATAGTAGCAGTAGGTACTTTTTTTCAGGAGAAGCCAAATATTTAGGCTTCTCTTTGAGTTTTTATAAGAGAAAAATCGATGGCATGTCTGTCCAATCAACAATGAGATTTAAGTCGATCCAGTTTTTTTAAGGACATCCCAATTTTGGTGATAACTAATGTACTAACATTCACAAGCAGTAACGCTATTAGCTGCCACACACCGATAAAAAAAGTAATCATACATAAATCAAAGGCTGCTTCACCTGGGGGGCATGTCTGGATAGGGCTCTAATTGCCAATAATGCAACACAAAATAACAGGCTAAAGCTGTTCCTTGACCGACATAGATAAAGATCCAATGGATAGAGGATGCTATTTTGAGTCGACAACACCAAAGCGCTAAATTTAGCAAAAGGATAAGTAGCGGAAACAGCAACAGTTGAAACATACTTTCAGCTATGGTCGTAATGAAAAATAGGTTATAGCTTAGCTGCATGACTGGCAAAAGGATTAAGTTGACGGTGATAACACTGAGCAGTTGTATGCGCGTCATGATATGTCTACCCTTTCCGTATTTTTACATAAAGACGTTTTGACAAAAGAAAGGGTTTCGTCCACTATAAGAAACCCTCCATACGCTTGTTTGTTGGCTGAGTACGGAGGGTTTTGGATTAATAATGATAGATATTAAGTTGTTGGCCTGCTTCAAGGCGATCTGATCGCAGCTGATTCCATTGTTTAATTGATGTCACCTTTACATTATAGACCTCTGCAATCTTCATAAGTGAATCCCCATCAGCCACCGTAATCGTTTTCTTATCTTTCACAGGGGTGTCATATTGTTGTAGATCATATTTTGCAATTAGTGCATTTAATTTTTCACTGTATGATGAATCAGTAGCATAGGAGCCTGTTAAAAACGCCGTCGCATCTGTATAGACTTTTGTGTTGCTTTTGAAAACGCCCGCGTAAAAATCCTTGTTCCATGAAACGCCATTACGCATTAACTTTACATAATCTTGCATGGATGCCTCATAGGAAGGGTATTTGCGGAAGGCAGCCATGATTGTGGAAAGATTACCAGAACCATCATCCTCTGATGTTTCGAGTGTTACGGAATCATTTTGGTAGCTGCCTTTCATACCAAATAAATTATAATTGGGTGCAGAACCTAGTCCACTTTGACCATGCTCACTTTCTAGAATCGCTTGGGCAATCATGACGGATGCGTATAGGTCATTATCAGCACCAAGGTCCCGAGCAGTTTCGGCGATTTCACCAATAAACTCCTCCACACTTGGGCCATTATCAATGACGACAGGCTCTTCTCTGTCAGTCGTATTCAATAACTGTGTTACCATATAAAACGAAATACAAATAACAACAATGGTAATCATAAGTCCTTTAAAAAAGTTTAGCACGTATTTCATTGTAGCTGGATGTTGGTCGTGACCACATCTCCCTCCCTTCTATTAAAAGTTTAGCTATCTCTCATTATTACAGAGAGTTTAAAAGAAATAAAGAGCAGTCTAAATAAATAGATTTCATCATTAATAGAACGCTACCAGTGCTAATTAGTTCCTCGTTATTGCTCACTTATACTTTAAAATTTTGGGACATAAATTGTTTGAATCTCTCAAAATATTGCTCGGAGGCTTCCCATTGTCTAGTGTTCAAATAAGATAGCTCTTGAAGACCATAATAATGAGGAGGCTGATAATAACGGGAAACATAGGAGTGATTTTCAAGTGTATAAAAATAATACGCTTCGTCAGGCGTCTGAATTTCAATGCGAGCATGTATCCTATCACCATCCTCATCCAGATAGGCTTGACGGAAACTATAGCATTTGGAACCATCCCAGAAACCATCATGGTCTTCTTCTAATTCTTGGATTGCTGACTGCTGGAAAATTTGTCGTACATATTGTATCTCGATAGTATGCAAGTAAAGCTCTGCTACATTGATGCACGTTAAAAGCATGAGCCAGTGATCGTGAATATCCACTAAATGCGCCTGCGATGATTCTGTAATATCCCACCATTCAGCTTCTTCCTCTAGTGTTTTTCTCAAGAGGGAGACGGATTGATCCTCATTAAGCCAAATAAAATAGTGATACTGAGAAGTCTTCATATAAACACTATCATTGCGTTTGTCTCCATCAGCATTGGTATGTGCGCGCTGGATCATGAAATAAACATCCTGTTCCGTCAAATCAAAAGAAGGCTTGTCTGGTGTCATCAAAATACATGTAGTCAGTTTCAGTATGTTTTCCGCATTAATCGAATGGTGCGTGAAATAAACAGAAGATGCTATCGTCCTTTGAGGAACGCTTGTAAAATGAGTGAGTGCGGAACGTTCTTCTTTAAAAATTTGCACCAGTGAAGCGAATGAAAAGCCGACCTCATCCTCATCTTCATCCTCGTCTAAAAATACTTCATCGATTAATATGTCCTGAATACGAATGGGGAGTTCTTGAAAAATACCGTCTCCGTGCCAAATATTTACGATACACTGAAGCGACCTCTGGCCATTTACATTGATGCGATACTCGTCATCCTGAACTAATGTTGCTGCTTGAAGATTGCCGTTAACAATAGCTTCTCCATGATTGTATGAGCCACATAAAATATTCTCGACCGTCAGATTTCCATGTACATAGATTTCCTGACCACCGACCGCTATATTTTTAGCCATTAAATTGCCCATCACCATCAGCCCAATTGCACCATCTGTTTCTAAATTGTATAGGTTGTCAACGGTTAAATGGCCATTGATGAAAATAAGAATGGTCTTATCTTGCTGTGGAAAAGGCATACCCCAATCCAAATCAAGAGAGGGAAGTGTCAAATCGCCCTCATAGTACGCTACTAGATCATCCTCACTAAAATCCTTGTAAAACTTTGCCCACCAAGAGTCTGCTGGAAATCTTTCAGCTAGTTGGGAAATCGCCATGAATTGATAGACATTGTGCATACGTCACGACCTCTCTATTGCTATTTTTTTTATCTTCTCACAGCGAGTAATTGGCAGTCAATTTCATAGATTGGTAGAGACAAGCACAATTTAATAGAAAATGGTATTATGAACCTTTAAAATGATTAGTTGAAAGGAAGTTTTGATTGAATACGATTTTTAGTGTTACACAAAAACAACTATACGATTTTCTACTGAATGTAGCGACGATACGACCTGTCTTTATTTGGGGAGCGCCTGGCATAGGGAAATCAGCGATTGTTGAAAATTTTGCTAGCGAATTAGGCTTGCCCTGTGTTTCGTTATTGGGCAGTCAGCTAGCACCCGAGGATATCATTGGCGTTCCGCAAATTAAGGATGGCTACAGTGTTTTTTGTCCACCCAAAATGATTGCGCGCAATGAGCCTTATTGCCTTTTTTTAGATGAATTAAATGCTTGCTCACAGGAAGTACAAAAAGCTTTTTATAGTCTCATTCATGAACGCAGAATTGGAGAGTTTACGTTGCCAGAGGGCACGATTGTCATTGGCGCAGGCAATCGTGCTCAGGATAATGCGATTGTTAAACCGATGTCCTCAGCATTAATCAATCGTATGGTCCATGTTCAGCTAAGGGCATCGCACAAAGATTGGCTTGAATGGGCCTATGCACATGAAATACATCCCTATGTGATTGAGTATATTCAAATGCGTCCCGACCATTTATGGAGCGAACCGCCGAAAACAGAGGAACCATTCTCTACACCACGTTCATGGCATATGCTAAGTGATTGCTTGTATGCATACGGCAATAGCTTGCCAGAACAAACAATCGATCTATTAGCAAGCAGCTGCCTATCTGCACATATTGCCAGTCAATTTAAAGCCTTTATCAAACAAGTGCAAAGTAAATATGATCTAGCCAAAATTATCAATGGTGAATTGCGTTGGCCAGATCAACCGGAAGAAAGAGATTTGCTTTATTTCATGGCGCAATCCTTCCGTGCGCAGTTACTGAAGGAGCTTCCAAACGAGCATACGACATTGAAGGGGAATCAACGACAATTAGCCTTTCGTGCCAAAGATTTGATCAAGGACTTAGCGTCCATTAGCTTAGAAATTGCACAGATGGTTGTGTCAGAGCAAAAGGGTGAAGCTTTACCCGCTTGGTTTATGCTGGAGGTTATTCGGGATTTACCACGTTTAGTAGCCAAAAAGGACGGTTAACATATGGCCAAAAAAAAGAAAGCATCACAGCAGGAGCAGAAAAATGAGAAAGCGATCGCGCGTGGGCATGAGATTGTCAGTACACATCCCTTGTTCGAGGCGTTATGTCATGCTGTGTACATGCAATATGAAAGTATGTCACAAAAGGATTGGGCTTACGTCACAAGCGCGGGTGTCATCTGTGTTAATCAAGATAAAAAAGGACAGCCCAACGAATGGGCCTATGTCATAGCGCATTGTTTGCTACACCTTGGCTTACATCATCATCAACCAAAAGAGCAGCAGGAACTGTGGAATATCGCCTGTGACTGCTATATTACAAAGTTTTTAGCAGAGCTAAAATTTGGTCAAGCACCTAAAGAAATGAGTAATCCGCTTTTTGAAGCTTTTAGCTCGGAGGAAAAATTGTATGACAGATTTTTACGCGAAGGTGTGCCAGACGATTTGAAAGGTTATAGTACAATGCCAGGACAAGTGGACTTTATTATTTCACAAAATAAAACGAATGTTCTTTATAGAGGCGTTAGCAATTACGCTGCTTTATTTGCAGAAGGTTTATCGAAAGCAGTGCAAAGCGCCATTCGTGTAGCAGGTGGGGTAGAAAACACATTTGGAGGAACAACGAGGGTAACACAAGCACAACGCGCAAAGGCTTGGTTTATGAGCTCATATCCCTTATTTGGTGCTTTAGCTGCGGATTTTACGATAATTGAAGACCCACTTGTTTGTACAAGAATGGATATCTCTGTTGCCGCCATCGCAGTGGAAACGAAGGAGATTTATTTGAATACGGCTGTAGGGATGACCGATGAGGAAATGCGCTTTTTAATGGCACACGAACTGCTGCATGCGGGATTAAGCCATGCTACGCGCAGACAAGGACGTGATCCCTATCTATGGAATGTTGCTTGTGATTATGTCATCAATGGCTGGCTCATCGATATGAAAATTGGCGAGATGCCAGCATTTGGTGGGCTATATGATCCAGCCTTAAAAGGGCTCTCGGCAGAATCTATTTATGATCGCATTGTTACGGATATCAGGATGTATCGCAAATTAAGAACCTTTCGAGGGCAAGGCACCGTAGATATGATTGAAACGAACCCACCAGACTTTTGGGAAGGTAAGGCAGGTGTGGATTTGGATGCTTTTTATAGAAGAGCATTGAGTCAAGGATTAAGCTATCATATGGCACAGGAGAGAGGATACTTACCACAAGGACTCATTGAGGAAATTCGTAGTCTAGCACAGCCACCTATTGCTTGGGATGTGGCCTTAGCCAAATGGTTTGATCGGATGTTTCAACCGATAGAGAAAGTGAGAACATATGCCCGTCCAAGTAGAAGGCAAGCATCGACACCTGATATAGCTAGACCAAGATGGGTTCATCAAAGCGGAGAGGAAGATGGGCGTACTTTCGCAGTCCTTATTGATACCTCAGGCTCTATGGATCGTCTCTTACTAGGAAAAGCACTCGGCACAATCGCGAGCTATAGTATTGCCAGAGATGTTCCCCTTGTACGAGTGATATTTTGTGATGCCGTTGCCTATGATGCAGGCTATCTAGCACCTGAAGAGCTATTGTCTAAAGTGAAAGTAAGAGGCAGAGGAGGCACCGTGCTACAGCCTGGTGTCCGTTTACTAGAAGAAGCGCAGGATTTTCCAAAGGATGGTCCTATCCTTATTATTACGGATGGTCAATGTGATCGTTTAACCATAAAAAGAGAGCACGCCTTCGTATTGCCACAAGGGGCCAAGCTACCGTTTGTGCCAAAAGGCGAAGTATTTAGAATGAAATAGTCAAACCTACCTGCACATGTTTGAAAGAACTGTTGTTGGTGAAATATAGAAGTGAACTTATTCTCATTTCATTCGCAAATTTAAAAGGAGATGACAGATGATTACATTTGACAATGTCTCAAAAAAATATGATAACGACCATACAGCTGTCAAAGCTCTAAATGTCGAAATTAAAAAGGGTGAATTTTTTGTCATTATCGGCCCTAGTGGATGTGGCAAAACTACTTTATTGAAGATGATTAATCGATTAATTCCATTAACAGAAGGAACGATTTGGATCAATGGTAAAAGAATCAGTGACTATAATATCCATGAGTTACGTTGGAGTATCGGTTATGTATTACAGCAGATCGCCCTGTTTCCACATATGACGATTGAAGAAAATATTGCGATTGTGCCAGAATTGAAACATTGGCATAAAACAAAAATTCAAAAGCGTGTGGAGGAACTGCTGGAGATGGTTGGGCTTGAACCAGAAAAATATCGCCAGCGTAAGCCACAGGAGTTATCAGGTGGCGAACAACAAAGAGTGGGCGTTATTCGTGCCTTAGCGGCTGACCCATCGATTATCTTAATGGATGAGCCGTTCAGTGCCTTAGACCCCATCAGTCGTACAAAACTCCAGGATGATTTACTGGAGATGCAACGTACGATAAGGAAAACCATTGTATTTGTCTCACATGATATGCAGGAGGCACTGAAGTTAGGGGATCGCCTCTGTATTATGAAAGATGGCGAAATTGTCCAAATAGGTACGCCACAAGAATTGATACAAAACCCTGCCAATGACTTTGTACAACAGTTTATTGGTAGCAAGCATCAGGTAGAGCATGCGTTTACTATCCATGCCATCATGCAACCAATCATGACAACAAGCGAGTTCCAAGATACGATACTTGTGGATGCTTCACTTGCGACAATTTTTGACAAGCTAGCCCAGCATGACTTATTAGGTGTCGAGGAGGATGGCAAGCTCATCGGTATGGTGACAAGAGCCTCTATGCTGCACTATTTAGCAAAGGATTCAAAGGAAAGAGGTCTTGCGCATGACTAATGTGATGGAGATGTTTCAAGAACGGAAGGCACAACTGCTAGCGGCATTGCTAGAACATATCCAACTATCCTTCATCGCTTTATTTTTTGCTGTTCTCATTGCCATTCCTCTAGGTATCTATTTAACCAATAAAAAGAAAATAGCTGAAAGTATCATTGGCATCAGTGCCGTTTTGCAAACGATCCCTTCATTAGCTTTACTGGGCTTATTAATACCTCTATTTGGCATTGGGAAAGTTCCCGCCATTATTGCGTTAGTCGTCTATGCGCTATTGCCTATTTTGCGAAACACCTATACGGGCATTAATGAAGTCGATCCATCATTAAAGGAAGCGGCATTAGCCATGGGGATGAATAGAACGAAGCGTTTATTGAAAGTAGAATTACCACTGGCCATGCCTGTCATGATGGCAGGTATCCGAACAGCGATGGTGTTAATTGTGGGGACCGCCACATTAGCTGCTTTAATTGGAGCTGGAGGATTAGGAGACATCATTTTACTTGGAATTGACCGTAATAATACAGCCCTCATTTTAATAGGAGCTATACCGGCAGCCATGTTAGCATTGATTTTTGATGTGTTGCTCAAAAAATTAGAATCCCTGTCCTTTAAAAAAACATTGACTACATTGAGTCTCGTTAGTTTGACGGCATTCATCATTATTTTCTTCCCGCTATTTAGTAATAAACCACAAGATGAAATCGTGATAGCAGGAAAGCTAGGCTCTGAACCTGAGATACTCATCAATATGTATAAATTATTGATTGAACAGGAAACGGACTTAACTGTGCAACTAAAGCCAGGGCTTGGTAAAACCTCGTTTGTATTCAATGCGTTAAAATCGGGGAGTATTGATATTTACCCTGAATTTACGGGCACAGCTATTACGGAATTTTTAAAAGAGGAAGCGATCAATCATAACCAAGCCGATGTCTACCATCAGGCAAAAGATGGCATGCTGGCGCAATTTGATATGGTCATGCTAAGCCCCATGAACTATAACAATACGTATGCATTGGCCGTATCACAGGATTTGGCGGAGACGTATCAATTGCAAAAAATTTCTGATCTGCAAGCGATAGAGCAGAAGGTGAAGGCAGGCTTTACATTAGAATTTAATGACCGTGAAGATGGCTATGTTGGCATTCAAAAACGTTATGGGATTGTGTTTCCAACACTTGCAACGATGGAGCCAAAGCTTCGCTATCAGGCGATACAATCGGGCGATATCAATTTACTGGATGCCTATTCAACGGATAGTGAAATTCGTCAATACAAGCTACATGTATTGGAGGACGATCAAGCATTGTTTCCACCCTATCAAGGAGCACCATTACTAAGAAAAGAAACGCTAACAAACTATCCAGAGATTGAAAAGGCATTAAATCAACTAGCAAACCACATTACAGACGATGAAATGCGAGAAATGAATTATCAAGTAAATGTGGAAGGAAAGCTCGCAGCAGACGTAGCAAAAGCATTTTTAGTAGAGACAGGATTATTAAAATAAAAGCCAGGCCCTCTAGCATTAGAGGGTTTTATTTTTATCGATAATTATTGATAGGGATAAAAAAGGAAGGAAAGGGGATGCTGATTTTTGGCTTGACGATGCTTGCGATTCTTTTGGTAGGAACAATGAAGGTATCAGAACAATTAGTAGCCAAGGGGAGTATGGCGGCTTCTATTCATTTTAAAGGGTTGGAAATGCTGTTGTCCGATTAGGTAGGCAAGGATATGCATTATGCAAAAAAGATGTCATGACCCTTTTATTTACTGCTACAATATACATAGCTATTGTCTTATTGATTGTTGTCTAATTTACAAAAGGTATCCTATTTTCGTTAGCTAATAGTGAAAATGGAAATAATTTCATGCTGTGTGATCGTGTTGAGCTTGATAGCTAATGCATTCCATACCTATTTCCCCTATCTGATGATGCAACAGCTTAGGAAGTGAGAACATGACCATAATGATTCGCTTAGATTGTATGCAAGCGGATCGTAAAATGCAGCTAGGTGATGGTCAATCTCTCTAATTTAAAAACGGGTAAGGTAATACGATTGGTAAAGCGCAATCTATTGGAGTATGTTGAGGAAGAAGATGACAGATAGAAGTGAACTAGAAAGGATTTTCAAGAATGATGGTTTTTAGTTTTTTATTGATCGCCATTGTAGCAGAGGTTTTTGCAAGCTCCATGCTAAAGCGCACAGAAGGTTTCACGCGCATTTGGCCATCTGTTGGTGTGGTGGTTGGCTACGCAGCGGCATTTTATTGTTTAGCCTTGACATTACAGGTTATCCCTATCGGCACAGCCTATGCCATATGGGCAGGTTTAGGGACAGCGTTAACGGCTATTGTCGGGGTTGTCCTTTATAAGGAACAATTTAATCGCAAGAAGGTCATAGGGATACTATGTATTATTTTGGGTGTCGTAGTACTCAATCTTGCAGGTGGACATTAGGAGGCGAACAGCATGAAGGGCTATTTATTTTTAACATTATCGATTATAAGTGAGGTTTTTGCGACAACTATGCTCAAGCTTTCTGAAGGCTTCACCGTGCTGGGTCCCTCTTTAGCGGTGGCACTTGGCTATGGTATTTCATTTTATAGCTTATCCTTATGCCTAAAAACATTGCCATTAAGCCTAGCCTACGCTATTTGGTCAGGTGTTGGGACAGCTTTAACCGTTCTCGTAGGTATGATTATTTGGCACGACATGTTTAATCTCTACTCGGCACTTGGCATAGCCCTCATAATCGGCGGCGTGATTTTGTTAAATCAAGGGGATAAACGTGACAAGGTGATGGATAGTTTGCAGGAGTAGGTGGATAGAGTTATCAAAGTACTGGATAGCAGGAAAAGAAGGATAGAGTTGCAAAAAAGGTGGATAGAACAGCGAAAGCGGTGGATAGAAATGCAAAAGTAATGGATAGAACAACAAAAGTGATGGATAGAGTTATAAAAGTACCAGATTGAAGGAAAAGAAGGATAGAACAGCAAAAGCGGTGGATAGAAATACAAAAGCAACGGATAGAAATACAAAAGCAACGGATAGAAATACAAAAGCAACGGATAGAACAACAAAAGTGATGGATAGAGTTATCAAAGTACTGGATAGCAGGAAAAGAAGGATAGAGTTGCAAAAAAGGTGGATAGAACAGTGAAAGCGGTAGATAGAAATGCAAAAGCAACGGATAGAACAGTAAAAGCAGAGGATAACATGCTGTATAGAAGTACGATAGCGTTGGATTAGTTCAAAGGGGGAAAGTAGGATGTTGAAAGCGATTGTTTTTGATTTTGATGGTACGATTATTGATACAGAAACCGCGTGGTATACCGTTTTCAAGGAGGCCTATGCTCATTATGGTGTTGCGTTATCGTTGGAAATGTATGCAAAATGCCTTGGTACAAATCTTCAAGCCTTTAATCCTTATACATATCTTGTTACACATCATCACATCAAATTGGATGTGGAGGCATTTCGAGCATCTATTCAACAAAGTCATGCACAATTAATGGAAAAGGAAACGCTCAGACCGGGTATATTAACACTGCTGCAGCAAGCAAAGGAAGCGAGTTTACAAATTGGTCTTGCTAGTAGCTCGAGTCGTCAATGGATTGATCAGTATGTTGATAAGCTTGGCATTCAAGATTTTTTTGATTGCTATTGTACCGCGGACACCGTGACAAATGTTAAGCCTGATCCAGAGCTATACTTGCAGGCGCTTAAACAATTAGGTGTAAAGGGCAAGGAAGCGATAGCGATTGAGGATTCACCGAATGGCGCACAAGCAGCTGTGGCGGCGGGCCTTTATACAGTGGTTATCCCAAATGCTATTACGAAGCAATTACCATTCGGCACAGGGCATCATACAATGGATACATTAGAACCGAATAATGTGCAAGAACTGCTGACATGTTTCTCTCAATGATCTCATGAAGAAAGCCTCTCCATTCTATGGTAGAGGTTTTTTTAGTTTCTGTGTGAAAAAGTCGTCATATTTTTTGTCGCTACATATTATAACGAGAGGGCAACTTACATGGACCAACAGACATATACAAACTAGAGAGGGGGCTACAATTTGAACAGTGAGAAGAAAAGAAATCACTTTTTATGCGAAGCTTTAAGTGATTTGAAGGATCTTCAGGATATTATGATGAATTTTCATTCTAAATATTTCGGTCAGCTACTTGTCAAAATAGTCGGTAGTGATACGATTCCATTTTTTTTAATTACACATAGTGGCGCTCATTTAAGGTTAATGGATACAGTGAAACAATTTGAAACGGAGTATTTCCGTATCGAGGCGATTGATAAAGAGCGTTGCCGTGGCACAGTGTCGTTGTTGCGCGCTTTTGATTATGAAGGAAATGATACCAATTCGATTGCTGACGTAGTGAGGTTAGAAAAAACAAGTACGCACAAATCGATTGAACTTAGTGGGATATCGGCGATTCAGCTCTTAAAGCCAGACATGTTGAAGGGGAAATTTATCATTGAGCCTAAATGGTAGCGCCATATTAAACTACTAAAGCTAGAGCATCTGTCTATATGTGAGGGATACAAAGTGAATGTAATAGAGAGAGAATCTAATGAAAGGAAGTTTAACTATGACGATTATTGGTATGCTGCATCATCGACTTGATCCAACTACAGTTCTCAAGTCATATGCCTATGCAGCAGTTGCGAAAGCAGAAGGGGCAAAGTTTTTTTACTTCACCCCTAAAAGTGTTGACTTTGCCAAACGCTCCATTCAAGCAAAGGTCTATGAGAATGGCGAGTGGCAGGAAAAAACGATGCCCTTTCCTGATGTGATCTATAATGCAGGGAGCCCAGAGAAATTATCTGTTTCCAAAGATATTATCGATCGTTTAAAAGAAGAGATTCCATTTACGACCTATTCGATAGGGAATAAATGGAATGTCATGAAGCGATTGAAGGAAGCAAAGGAATTTGAACAGTATTTGATTCCATCGGAAATTGTAAAGGATGTCGATTTATTTCACAAGTTCATTAATTATTATAAACGGGTTGTCTTCAAGCCGATTGATGGACGTAAGGGGAAGGGCATTTATTTTATTACGAAGGCGGGAACTAAGCATTTCGAGGTTCGAAAGGATAGCACCAATACGGTTTATTCAAAGCCTCAATTAGATGCATTGATAAAGGAGCAGCTTGCGTCTGGTACGTTTATTATGCAGCCCTATATTCAATCGGTCACAAAGTCGGGTCAGGTTTATGATTTCCGTTTGCATGTTCAGAAAAATGGTGAAGGAAAATGGGTAGTGACGACAGTGTACCCACGAATTGCACCAAATGGTTCCATCATACCGAATATTAATAATGGGGGCTATACGAATTATTTAGATCCATTTTTAGAACAGGAATTTAAGGAAGAGGCTTATAATATTCGGCGAATGCTGGAGCATTTCTCCTTAGCGCTAGCTCATCACCTGGATGAAATTCAAATGGTGAAGTTTGGGGAAGTGATTGATGAAATTGGGATTGATGTTGGCCTAGATCAGCAGCAAAAAATTTGGATGTATGAGGTCAATTGGCGACCAGGCTGTCCTCCTGCCTTTTACTTGGAGCTAGATGTGGTCATTCATTCCATCCGCTATGCGATGTATCTTGCGAAAAATCAAAAACCTCTAAAAAAGAAAATTGTCCAACAAAAAAGTAAGCAACAGGCTGACAAGAAAAACTTGCCGATTATTGCCATTACGGGAAGTGCAGGCAAAACAACAACAAAGGCATTTGTCGGCTCGATTTTATCGAAAAAGTGGAATGTTTTTGAGTCGAAGGATTATTGGAATACGACTGAGCATACGAAAAAGCATAAGGAAGAAATCAATGATACACATCAGGCTGTCGTATTAGAGTATGGTATGGCCTACCCAGGTATTATTACCAACCACTGTAGTATAATTCAGCCGAATATTAGTATTGTAACGAATATTGGCTTAGCGCATGTGGGGAACTTTGATGGGGATGTAAGAGGCGTTGCCAAGGCGAAATCCGAATTGATTCATGGTATGGATCAGCAGGGCTTACTCATTGTCAATCAAGATGATGACAATTCCAGATACTTAGAGACAGAGCAATTTAAAGGGAAAATCTTGACGGTGGGTATTAAAAAAGAAGCCGATTATCGTGCCTATGATTTGCAGTATAAGGATATTGGCATGTCCTTTAAAATGAAGCTACATGGGGAAGAAATCGAAATGTATATTCCAATTTTAGGGGAACATCATGTTTACAATGCGCTCAATGCAGTGGCAGTGGCAGATCTTTTAGGGTTCACGCCCTTTGAAATTCAGGCGGGGCTCAACTTTAAAAAACCACCAAGACGTTTAACGATCTATAACTTGCGTGATGATATTACGGTCATTGATGATACGGTTCACTCTCATCCACAAGGGGTTCGAGCTGCGATTGATGTACTAACGAATATCGCGAAGGAACGGAAAGTAGCGATTATTGGACAAATGCGAGAGCTCGGCGTCTTGAGGGAGGAAGAATATAAAAAGGTTGGGGAGTACATTTACGAGGTAGGCATTGATGAATTCATTACCTATGGCTTTAGGACGGAAGAAATGAGCAATGCCGCCATTGTGAAGGGCATGGACCCATCCAAGGTACATCATTTTATCAATAAAGACGAATTGCATGTCCTACTAGAAACATTGGTAGAGCCTCATGATACCATTCTTGTAAAAGGTGCTAGTAAAACGAATATGTTTGAAACTGTGAAATTTTTAGACGAAACGTTTAAGGAAGAATGAAGTATGCTCTGATGTAATTGCGGCTGACGCTTCGCTTCCGTGCAGATACAATAATGCGTCCAACTTCATATTGAATAATGAACAGACCTGCATCGTGCAGGTCTCTCTTTCATGATATCTGTCAAATCAAGATAAAAAAGCCCGAGTAACTGTCCACTGGCAAGCGGCAATTATTCGGGATATTTTTTTCAAACTCTCAAAATAAATTTAATTTCTTTTGCTGCATTTGTTGCATGATTTCTAGCTTCCCTCAATGTTGACCCTTCTGCAATTACATAAGCATAACGATGTCCCATCGATAAAGGTGGCATTAGCAGTGTCCCTTTTCTCGGTTTGACATACACTTCTACGACACCTGTTGATCTTGTCGCTCTTGCCTTGCCAATCACCTTCTCTAAAATGCCTTTACTTTCCACAATAACATATTTTGTATAAACAAATTTTTTATGTCTTGGCTCGAGATTAGGCTGTTCACCAAGTAATAGTTTCAATGTTTCTTCCACTAAACTAAATCCTAGTGCTGCCTGTAGCATATTGTTCATGGCACCACCAGAAATCCGTGGATTGATTTCGATAAGCTTCCAACCATTTTGCGTTAATCGAAGCTCTAAATGGAGTGCTCCATTTTCGATATCAAAGGCCTTCACAATGGAATGGAGTACCTCTTCGATTCCTGATTGGATGTCTTGCGGAGCTTTCACTAAAACACCGTAGCCTGTAATAATAAATCGTTTTCCTTGCGTAATTTCCTGTTCAATAATGCCAATGACATGTGGTTGTTGTTGGTACACAACCGCTTCTACTAAATATTGTGGACCATCCAAATATTCTTCAATCATGATGGATTCGTAGGGGTTTTTACTGCGTAATGCTTTGAGGTGATGATTAAGTTGCTCTGCATCTGTTGCTAATAATACATCTTTTGAACCTGTTGATTTTGGTGATTTTACGATTAATGGGAAGGTCAAATTTTTAGCAATAGGTTCCTGGGGCTTCAGAAGTGAAAACTTTGGTGAGTATGGTTGGTCTTTTAAAAAATTTCTTGTTTTCTCTTTATCCTCCATCATTTCAATAGCAGTGGAGGATGCATAGTTATGACAAAATTCATCACATAGCATAGAAGCAACATGGACAAATGGATCAACAAAACTAACGATACTTTTAATCTCTAATCCGGTTTTCCCTAGTTTATCAATTTCCTCTTTCATTCTCTCTATATTCAAAGTATCAATGAGTATCATTTTGTGGATGTCGGGGTAGGCACGTCGCTGCTGAAGTTGTTTTTCATTATTTGTGAAAAGTACTGTGAAGTAGCCTAGTTTTTCTGCTGCTCTTGTTGCTTCACGACTAGACCCGGATTTGTTTGTACCGATAAATACAATGGCTTTCAGGTATATCACTCCTTCTATTGGTACTTAGATACTTAATCACCTTTATATATATGCAGTGAAATAGTTTTCTTCTAGTTATGTATCTTGTCTACATCCAAGCAACTTTTAAGAGGTTACATATACTAGAAAAGAAAGGAGGGAGAAAAGATATGAAGCCTCTTTCGGTGAAAAATTTAGCAATGATTACGGCAGGCTATCTAGTGCAAGGGTCAGAGGATGTACTGATTCAGCATGGGGCTTATCGATTAAAACAAGTGAAAAAGTCCAATACGGCACTATTTACAAGTAAACGTATTGTGAATTGGAAAAGTCTTGAGCCGCTTTCTCCTCTAGTGCTAGTGACCGATAGAGCTTATCGGCCAAATGACATTCCAAACCAAGTCATTATGATACAGGTAGCGAATGCAGAAGAGGCCTATTGGAAATTTGTTCATTTTTATCGCAATCAGTTTCATATTCCGATTGTAGCGATTACAGGTACTTCAGGTAAAACAACGACAAAAGAGATGATTAAACATCTTCTTTCTGCTGATCGGAAAGTGACAGCAACGACATTAAGCAGTAATTCTAGAACCGCTTCATTGCAATATTTATTGGGCATTGAGGAAGAAACAGAGGCAGCCGTCTTTGAAACAGCAGTTGGCTCGCCAGGAGATGTCACGAATGCGGGAAAATATTTTAAACCGACCATAGGAATTATTACTAATATCGGAGCTCACCACTTAAACTATTGCAAAACATTAGAAGGCTATATACAAGCAAAGGGAGAAATGCTAGATATCATTCACCCCAAAGGTACATTAATTATTAATGCGGAAGATAGCAATACGCAGAAGCTAGATATTTCTAGATTCCGTGGTCGTTTGCTTAAAGTAGGGAAGCATGAGTCCTGTGATTTTCGAGCAAGTCATATCCACTACTATCAAAAGGGGATGAAATTCGTTCTTCAGCACAATAAAAAAAGCTATGACATTCTTGTGCCAGGATTTGGAGAACACCAGGTCTATAATGCGCTTGCTGCCATCGCAGCCGTCTATGACATGGGAATGCCCATTCCAGTCGCAGCCAAACTACTCCAATCATTCCGTCAATTGAAAAAACAATTACAACTTTTTGAGGGCATCAATCATTCCATGCTATTGGATGATACCTGGAGTATTACAACCACTTCCTTGGAGGCAGCCTTAAAAGTGTTGAATGAGCTAGGAGATGGCAAGAAAAAGATTGCTGTCATTGGTACGATTACCGACTTAGGTTCATGGGGTTATATTATTCACGAGCAAGCGGGGGAATTAATAAAACGCATTGGCGTGGATGTCTTGATTACCATAGGGGAGCATGCAAGGATTATGGCTGATCATGCAGTCAAGTTAGGATTTAGCGAGTCGGTCTATACATTTAAAAATAGTACACTCGTCTATCCGTTATTGCAGAAGATTGTCGATGACAATACGATTGTGCTCATAAAGGGAGATATGTATAGCAAACAGATTTCTAAACTAGCAGCGGAGCTAAAGCTGAAACCTACCCCACCTGCTGATTAGTCAGCTTCTTTCTATATAGGATATTGACTGTGCCACATAGAAGAACATTCTAATAAGGTATAGTAATTGATCAGAATATAACACGCTGAATCAAGAGAAGGAGTAAGTCATGTACAAGATTGATAAAGAGAGGAGGCGCAGTACACTTGCAACCCATTAGTGTGCAAAAACTTAGAACCGTTCTACAAGGAAAGCTCATTCATGGATCAGAACAATGGTCTGTGCAGCAGGCCATTTACTATAATCGGCATGACCTAACAAAAAGTCATTCCCTCATGTTTGTTAGTCGAAACGATAAAATCAACTGGCAAGAGGTTGATCGGAAGGGACCGTCTTTAATCATCTCCGATAAATCGTCTACAGAATTGAAAAGCGCTTTAGCTAATACAACCGTTTTACAAGTGAAAAGTGTTGCACAGGCCTACTGGACATTTATCGAGTATTATCGTGGTCTTTTTCAAATTCCTGTTGTGGCTTTAACAGGAACTTGTGGTAAAACAACGACAAAAGAGATGCTAAAACATATCGCTAGTAAGCATTGGCAAGTGCAGGCATCCGTTAGCAGTAAAAACGAGCCAAGGCAATCATTGCCTTATTTAACGGGTATTGAAGAAAAAACACAAGCCGCTATCTTTGAATTAGGTTTAGGCAACACAGGGAATATTAAACATCAGTGTATGATCTATCAACCGACTATTGGTATTATTACAAATATTGGTGTGCATCATTTAGATGGCTGTCTCAACCTAGAAGGCTATATAAAGGCCAAGGCAGAAATTGTGGAAGGCATTAAGGAAGATGGTACGTTAATTATTAATGCCGATGATACCAACATCAAAAAAATTTCGCTGAAAAAGTTTAAGGGGAAAATTATTAAGTTTGGTTTACATGAGACGGCAGACTTTAAAGCGACGAATGTAGAGTTTGCCAATACGGGCATGAAGTTTACTTTAGAAGTAGATGCTATTACGTACAATGTATTTGTCCCTGGCTACGGAGAGCATCAAGTCTATAATGCATTAGCCGCGATTGCAGCTTGTCGTGAAATGGGGCTGACAATTCGTCAGGCTATAGCTGGGTTACGAACGTTTAAACAGATGGCAAGACATTTAGAATTTACGACAGGGCTTGGTGACAGTACGATTATTGATGATACGTGGACAAATAACCCGACATCTGTAGAGGCAGCCTTAAAAGTGCTAGATATGGTAGGAAAAGAGAAGAAAGTCATTCTCGTTCTAGGGGATATTAAACGATTAGGTAATTTTGAAGAAAAATACCATCGCGAAATTGGCTCCATGGTAGCAGAAAGAAAGATTGATACATTAATTACCATCGGCAAAAGGGCGGAAAAGATTGCCGATCAAGCTCAAAAAGATGGAACCAGCGCAGAGGTTCATACGTTTAAAGAGGTAACAGGCGTTTTAGAATTATTGAAACCAAAGCTCGATGCAGACACAATTGTCCTAATAAAAGGACCAATGTCGAGTAGATCAATGATTGAATTTGCCAATACGCTTAAAAACTCATCCTAGCAAAAAAGGGTGTCTCAACCTCATTGAGACACCCAACCATTCTTATTTTAAAACACGTCGAGCTGTTACAAAATTCTTTTGTGCCCAAGTGGAAGAAATGTTTTGTTTCACAATACCATTAGTAGTCATACTAATATATTGATTATTTCCTAAATAAATACCAGTTTGCGTGATATCTTGTCCACCATTATTCGTTGAGAAGAACAGTAAATCACCTTTTTGAAGCTGTGATTTTTGGATACGTGTCCCTACTAAAGCTTGCTTACTTGCTAGCTTATCCTTTAAATCAATACCATGCTTTTTAAAGACATAGTACGTAAAACCAGCACTTGTAAAAGTCAGTGCACTTTCGTTGTACGTATAGCCGAATTTTGCTTTGCTTGTTAACCCGGTAGCTGTTGCAATAATTTGATTGGCTGAAGTACTAGCTGAAGGTGCACTTACACTGGGAGATGAGTTGGAATCAGAGAAAACGCGCTTCGCTGTAATATAATGTTCAGTATAATAATCTACAAATAACACTCTTGTCATCACACCGTCTGAATTAGGAATGATGATTCGATGATCGCCCGCATAAATCCCTACAAGCGAAGGTGTCTTAGAGCCTTTAACACTATTAAAGAAGACTAAATCGCCCTTTCTCAAATTAGCACGAGCCACTGTTGATCCTTGGTTCATTAAATTGCTTAACGTAGTAGCGCCGAGTGTCACGCCACTTTTACGATAGATGAAATCAACAAATGCTGGAGCTGTGAAGCGTAGGCTTGACTCGCTTGTTGAAGTGCCAATCGTTACTTTGTTTTTATACGTCAGGGCATTCTCTACAATTTTATCGCCTTTTGTTGCAGGATTGGCTGATAGTAGGGTAGGCAATACTCTACGTGCAGATACATAGTTTTCTGTATAATACGGCTTACTGTTTAAATCAGAAATGACAATATTTTGTTTGGAATCAGCCATGTGGATGATTTTATTGTCACCGATATACATGCCGACATGATCGGGGTCAGTCCCTGTTTTTTTACTTTTAAAGAACACTAAATCGCCTTTTTGTAATTGGTTCCTTGCTACATATGTCCCTTGCTGAATCATATAATTTTCATTATATGTCCCAAGGTCTACACCATTTTTCTCAAAGATGTACATTAAAAATGAAGCACAAGAAAATTTATATGGATATGTAGACTTGTAAACCGAATTGCTATATGTCGCTTGACCCATCAAGCTTTTCCCTGTCTGAATGAGTTGATCTGCTTTCGCTGCAACAGCCTGTGCGTTGTTTTGAGCATTTGTTGTAGCAGCCTCGACCTGTATCGGCTGGATGGCTGTGTGCACCATTCCGAATGAACTGAAGCCAATTGTTAAGGCAAGTGTTGTAGATAAAAATCGTTTATTCATGTTGTTATAACCTCCTGAAGCATCTAGTAGAATTTCTCCTGTATAGCTTTGCCATGGAAATAATCGTAGCATGAAAATAGAGGGCTTCCGGGAGGTAAATGTTACCAGGGTAACTAGAGGGAGGGCTTCAACACTTGCTATAAAAGGCTTTATCAAGGGAATTTACAGTTTTATTACAAATGTTTCAGCAAGATGTAATATGGAACAGTTCCATGAAAAAACTGCCCTAATAGGTAGTGACCCCTTAAAGTTAGAGTTTTTATTTATGCAGCTAATTGGCTGGCATGAGTTCGGTATTTTACCGGACTCATGCCGGCCAATTTTTGTTTAATACGTTCGTTGTTATAGTAGTGGATATATTTTTCAATTTTCTTTTTTAACACGTCATATGAGACTAATTCTTCCCCGTGATACATTTCTTGTTTGAGTAAGCCAAAGAAGTTTTCCATTGCTGCATTGTCTGCACACGTTGCTTTGCGAGACATGCTTTGGAAAATCTTGTTCTGCTTTAATGTTTTCACCCATTTATTATGTTGATAGTGCCAGCCTTGATCTGAATGGATTGTTGTTCGATATTCTGCACGTTCTCGAATGACTGGAAGGGCTTGTTTCAATGAGTCCAGCACAAAATCCATTGTAGGCCGTTTAGACATACTGAACCCAATAACCTCTCCGTTATATAAGTCCATAATTGGGCTCAGATATAGTTTTTCATCATCTGTACATTTGAATTCAGTTACGTCTGTCACCACTTTTTGTACGGCGTAATGCGTATAGAAACGGCGATTTAAACGATTTTTCGCCACTTTTCCAACCGTACCTTTATACGATTTATAGCGCGACTTGCGGACGAATTTCTCACATTTCAAATCTAATTCCTGCATAATGCGCTGTACTTTTTTGTGATTAATGATGTAGCCTTGCGCTTTTAACTCCGTATGTATACGACGATAGCCATATCGTCCTTCATGTTTCTTAAACGTCTCTAAAATCAACGTTTGCCATCCCTTATCTGGATCTTCCTGATGCAGTTGCTTGATGTGATAATGATACGTAGCTTCTGGAATATCTACACGCATTAAAATGTCTTTTAATCGGAATCCTTCTTCTTTGAGTTCAAAGGCAATGACTGCTTGTGCTTTCCGAGGAATGCTTCCGGGTTCTCTCGAAAAGCCTTCAACTTTTTTAAGTATGCCACCTCTAGACGAAGCAGTTCATTTTCACGTTCTAACTGCTCCTCACGTGACATTTCTTTTTCTTGTTTAGTTGGTTTTGATTTTTTCGACATAGATGGGCGCCCCTTTGCTTTTTCTTGCAGGCCCTCTATCCCTTCTTCCAGAAATTTTTGGTTCCATTTAGCGATTAAACGTGGATTGTTCATCTTAAATTGAATCGCTGTCTCTTGATAGGAAGCACCTGTTTGTTTCATAAAGTGTAATACATCTACTTTAAATTGAACAGAATAGACTTCCTTACTTCTTTTTCGTTTAATACCATTATTCCCATATGCTTTGTAGGCAGCTACCCATGTTCTAATTGCTGTATTAGATGGAATGGAATATTTTTTAGCTAATCGTTTAAGACCTATTTTTCCTGTTAAATACTCTTTCACAACCTTTAACTTAAATTCATCGCTATATTTTGCCATAAAAAAACACCCCAAAAGTTTTTTACTCTAACTTTTGGGGTGCAGCACCATAGCAGGGCAGTTTATCTTAATTTTTGAATCATTTCGACGCGATTACCAAACGGATCTCGAAATTCAAATCGCTCATAATGAGGGATTGGCACAGAATCCAGTATGTCTATTTGATGTTCTGCTAGTTTCCTCTTCCAGTACTCAATATCTTCTACTTGATACGCAATATGCGCCTTTGTTGTCAAGCGATCAAAGCCATCTTCCGTGCCCACATGAACCTCCTGCTGACCAAGCTGTAACCAGAATCCGCCTCGTCCCTTCAGCGACCCAGGCTTCTCCAATTCCTGCAAACCTAAAACCTGACAATAAAAAGCTTTCCCCTGCTCCTCTAATCCTTGTGGAATGGTAATTTGCACATGATGTAAACCGATAATCATCTCATAATGCCCCCTTTTTCTTTAAGTATAGTTTAATTTTTGAATATTTAAAATGTTAGCAATGGGAAAGTGATGGATAGCTTTTCAAAAGAGGAGGATAGAATCTTCGAAGAGAAGGATAACCTTCAAACAGAAGGAAAGCCCATTAAAAGTGATGGATAAAATCTCAAAAGAGGTGGATAGAACCTTCTAAGTGCAGGATAATCCATCAAAAGAAGTGGATAAAACCTGCAAAGAGAAGGATAACCCTCAAACAGGAGGATAGAACCTTCTAAGTGCAGGATAATCCATCAAAAGAAGTGGATAAAACCTGCAAAGAGAAGGATAACCTTCAAACTGGTGGATAGAATCTTCTAAGTGCAGGATAACCTATCAAAAGAGGTGGATAAAACCTGGAAAGAGAGGGATAACCCATCAAAAGAGGAGGATAGAACCCCTGAAGAAAAGGATAACCCTCAAAGAGGTGGATAGCACCTTCGAAGAGAAGGAGAACCTATCAAAAGAAGTGGATAAAACCTGCAAAGAGAAGGATAACCCTCAAACAGGGGGATAGAACCTTCTAAGTGCAGGATAATCCATCAAAAGAAGTGGATAAAACCTGCAAAGAGAAGGATAACCCTCAAACAGGGGGATAGAACCTTCTAAGTGCAGGATAATCCATCAAAAGAAGTGGATAAAACCTGCAAAGAGAAGGATAACCTTCAAACTGGTGGATAGAATCTTCTAAGTGCAGGATAACCTATCAAAAGTAGTAGATAAAACCTGCAAAGAGAAGGATAACCCTCAAACAGGAGGATAGCACCTTCTAAGTGAAGGATAAAATCTCAAAAGAGGTGGATAGAACCTTCGAAGAGAAGGATAATCCATCAAAAGAAGTGGATAAAACCTGCAAAGAGAAGGATAACCCTCAAACAGGAGGATAGCACCTTCTAAGTGCAGGATAATCTATCAAAAGAAGTGGATAAAACCTGCAAAGAGAAGGATAACCTTCAAACTGGTGGATAGAATCTTCTAAGTGCAGGATAACCTATCAAAAGAGGTGGATAAAACCTGGAAAGAGAGGGATAACCCATCAAAAGAGGAGGATAGAACCCCTGAAGAAAAGGATAACCCTCAAAGAGGTGGATAGCACCTTCGAAGAGAAGGATAACCTATCAAAAGAAGTGGATAAAACCTGCAAAGAGAAGGATAACCCTCAAACAGGGGGATAGAACCTTCTAAGTGAAGGATAAAATCTCAAAAGAGGTGGATAGCACCTTCGAAGAGAAGGATAACCTATCAAAAGAAGTGGATAAAACCTGGAAAGAGAGGGATAACCCATCAAAAGAGGTGGATAGAACCCCTGAAGAGAAGGATAACCATCAAAGTATGGATAGAACTAAAAAAAGGGGGATAGAGCCCCCAAAAGCAAAGGATAGTCACTCATACAACACCTACATATTCGCTATTCTTCAGCTCCAAAAAGATTCAAATTATACTTTTCTGAAAGGGATATGATAGTATTCCATGATTTGTTTAGTTCCTGTAAAGATTGCTCATACTCTTCTTTAGCATTTACTCTATCAATTTGGTATGTTGCATCGACTAATCTAATAGTTGGAAAGTCATGAGAGCTTTTTTTTTCTTTAAAATCAATTATCGCATTATAGAGTTCTTTTTCTTCTGGGGAGCTTGTTTTAGGTTTGAAGTCTATTTTATTATGTGAATAGTCTATTGCATCTTCATAATATGCTTGCTGTTGTGAGAGTGCCTTTTTTATTCCATCGCTGGAATGGGCCATTGAATATGTTTGTGATTCATATAAATTATTCAAGTTATTTATATTATTTTCTTCTATGTTTTTATATTTCGCTTCTACTTGAATATAGTCTTTTAAATCAGCGATAAATTGATCATCGAAGCCTGTCTCATTTTCTTTACTACAGCCAGATAAAAGTAAGATAAAGAGTAAACTTTTCAACAGTAGTATTGCGGTCTTATTGCGTTTCATATGTATTCCTCCTGAAATCTATGTTTCTTTATATGGTAACATAGTAATAAAATAGAAGAAAGTTAAGTGTAAATGGAAGTGCCGATCAAGTCATTACATCTATCACAGTATTTTATGAAGATCGGGTCTGTGCACACAAATCTTTATGGTATAATAATAAAAACGGAATAATAGGATAGAGGTACAAATCAGATTTTAGGATTTGTTTAAAAGGGAAGATCGGTGTAATTCCGACGCTGTCCCGCAACTGTAAATGGGAGCACTTTTCAAAAGGCCACTGTTACGTGTCGTAATGGGAAGGTGAAAGGTGTGATGAACATAAGCCAGGAGACCTGCCTTTATCTAGTACAGCCAAAAAACCTACGCGGATAGGGGGTGTTGAGTGTGACTAGAGAAATTCTCCTGCATGCTCATAGTACGATGACTGCTAAAAAGGTAGCTTCTATGTTGAATAGAAAGCTTATTTCCAGCTGGCAATCACCGTATTATGTCATGTATTTGTCATAGTAGACATCTTTCTAATAAGAGAAAGATGTCTTTTTTATGTAAAACATTAAAGGAGCGGTCCACATGAATCCACAAGTTGTTGAGTATTATGAGAGCCTATTAAAAATTGAAATTATGCAAGAGCCTTATGCTGCAAAGCCTCTAAAGGAGCTTGTTGAACAATATGTTGGGCATGATGCTGCACATGAGCAATCCATTTTAGCAGCGTATACCAATGTTTTAAAAGAATTACTTGGATAGAATGGTTTTGGCTACTTCGTTTTTCGAAGTAGCCATTTTTAATAAGCGCATGCTTTGACAATTAGTACGAGGAGGCGTAAAATTTCGTTGAACAATTGTTTTGAACGTTTGTTCAAAAAAGAGGTGAGTACAGTCGATCAGAAAGAGAACGTATCAAAAGAAAAAAATAAAGAGGTAAAGGATCAAATTTTACAGGCCGCGAAGTCGTTGTTTTCGTCCAGAGGCTATGATGGGACGACGGTGAGACAAATTTGTGATGAGGCAAATGTGTCACTTGCGCTTGTTTCCTATCATTTTGGTGGCAAAGAAAATGTATTTAATGCATTGTTTGAACCGCTACGCCACACCTTTATGAATGCCCATTATGATATCCATGATTCACTTGGTGCACTTCGTAGCTTTTGCCGAAACTTTGTGCTTTATCGCATTCATGAGCATGAATTAATTGATATTTTACAGCAAGAGATTGTTATGAATAGTCCTAGGTTAGAGATGCTTAAAGATGTTTTTTTACCTTCCTGGGAGCAACTTCGGACGATTTTATTAGCTTGTCAGGAGCAGCAGACCATTCGCTTTGAGTCGCTTGATGTTGCGCTGAACTTTATTATGGGGACGTTAATGTACTCCTTGAACAATCCATTTTTAAATCGTTCTTCCTTACAATCAACACCTGAACAAATTGCAGAACATGCAGTCAACTTTGTGTTATACGGTCTTCAAACTAAATCATAAAAAGAAGGTAATTCTAATGAAAGCAGGAAAATTTTACGGTATTCAAGATATTCGAGTAGAGGAAGCACAATTGCCAGCACTAGAACCAGGCATGGTAAAAGTAAAAGTCGCATTTGCAGGAATTTGTGGTAGTGATTTACATGAATATGTAGGGGGTGCCTATGCATTTCGTACACAACCTGTATTAGGTCATGAATTTGCAGGTGTTGTTGTAGAGGTCGCAGCAGGCGTTACTCAAATAAAAATAGGGGATCGTGTAGCAGTGGAGCCACCGATTCCTTGTGGTAAATGTAATAATTGTCGACGTGGGTATACTAACTTATGTAAACGTGGACAATCCTACGGTTATACGATTTCAGGTGGATTTGCTGAATATGCTATTGTGCAGGAAGAAAATATTCACCACCTTCCGGATGACATGAGCCTAGAGCTAGGCGCACTTGTTGAACCTACAGCAGTAGCCGTTCATGCAGTGCGTCAAAGTCAATTAAAGCTGGGCGATACAGCAGCTATTTTTGGCGCAGGTCCTATTGGTTTATTAGTCTTACAGGCTGTGAAGGCAGCGGGGGCAAGTGAAATTTTTGTCGTGGAGGTTTCTGATGAACGACGCCAAAAAGCACTTGAATTAGGCGCAACCTATGTCATCAATCCAATTGACACAGATGCTGTCGCGTTTATTCGTGAAAAAACAAATGGTGGGGTGGATGTTGCGTATGATGCAGCAGGTGTGCAGGCAACGTTTACAAGTGGTGTCAGTGCGGTACATCCAGGCGGCGAATTTAAAATCGTTAGCGTCTGGGAAAGACCAGTAGAATTTAATCCAAATGCGGTCGTTTCTCCAGAAGTGAAAATTAGTGGCTCATTTGCTTATGTTAATATTTTCCCCGAAGTAATTCGTCTACTCGCTCGTGGGGTCATTGATGGTCAAGCTGTTATTACAAGCCAAATCGCTTTAGAGGATATTGTGGAAAAAGGTTTTGAAGCATTAACGAAAGACCGTAGTCAATGTAAAATTCTTGTCAATATGAATCTATAAATCTTACTGAAAATCGTAGCCAAACTTGCGTTAAAACAGGTTTGGCTACCATTATTTTTGGTCTATTAAATAGCATAATACCAATTGGATTACATTTATTTGTCATAAAACTGTCTTTAGGACTTCATTCATATTTCACTTTTACTTTATATAATAAATTTGCTATTTATAAATAGAATGGAGATCAAATATGAAAAATCTGCTTTATTCAAGGTTTTGGCGATTGCATTTTTTCGCAGCACTTTTTATTACACCATTACTGCTATCTCTCACATTAAGCGGGATTGGCTATTTATTTTTCACAGATGTAGAAAATCGATTATATGATGATTACTTCTTTGGCGAAAGCCATAAAGAAGAGGTTTTAACGATTGATGAAGCCGTGGAAAAAGCGGAAGCGGCATTTGCAGGCTACTCCACTACGAAAGTTATTATGCTGGAAGAGCCTTATAATACGCGTTTAACTTTATCAAATGGCAAAGAACAGAAGTACGTATTTTTAGATGATCACAATCAAATGGTTGGTAGTCAGGATGCGAATTATACATTTTCTAATATTATGAGAAATACACACAGCTCCCTATTTATTGGCGGTACTTTTGTCAATTATTTAGTGGAACTAGCGGCATGCTGGACAATCTTTTTATTATTGTCAGGACTTTATATGACATTTAAAGGAAATCTTTTGAAGAAGCCAAAGGCAGAGAATAAACGACAAAAAAGTAAGAGATTGCATGCACTCGTTGGGACAATCATTACAATTCCAATGGTGCTGTTTATTTCTACAGGGCTATTATGGTCTGCTTTTCAAGGGTCGATTCTTGTGAATATAGCTTCAGAAAGTCCAACTTTTGGTTACCCATTATTACAGCAAAAGCCACCAACATCGGATGTCTCTGAAATTCCTTGGGCCACTCGACAATTAGAGGCGCCTATATCAGAAGGTGAACATGCGCAGCATCATGGAGGCGGAGCTGTCCGTTATACAAATGACAGCCAAATTTCGATTGCTGATCTTGAAAAAGAAATCAATGTCATGAATATCACAAAACCTTATTCGATTATTTACCCGTCAAATGAGGAGGGCGTATATACAGTGGCGAAGGCGAGTAATTCAGGTGTAACAGGTCTGGATGTGAAGCCTTCAGCAGAAGCAACGATGTATTTCGATCAATATAGTGGGAAGTTTATCGATCAAGTAAATTATGCTGATTATGGCATGTTGGCTAAATTCTTTACATGGGGCATTCCTTTACATGAAGGTCACTTATTTGGCTGGCCTAATAAGATTCTAAACTTAGTGGTTTGTCTAGCCTTTTTAGCCGTCATTATGTGGGGCATTCGCACATGGATTTTACGTAGAAAAAAAGGGGAGCTTTCTGCACCACCGCAAATTTCTCATAAAATGTCCATGCCGTTTATCATTTTCCTTGTTATTTTAGGCATTATAATGCCGTTATTTGGCGCCTCCTTGATCGCTGTCGTATTGATGGAGCTCATCATTATAGGCTGGCAAACAAAGAAGAAGTTAAGAGCAGAAGAAACTAAATAATGCGAATGGATACGGTACAACAGGATTGTGCCGTATCTTTTTTGTTTATTTCGTTTATATGAACGCAATACTATACTGAAGCTGCAAAAATGTTTATAGATTTTTCAGCCCAATTTTATAAAGTTTTAAGATTTGTATGGTACATTGCTAGTAGTTTCAGCTTATTGGGGGAGTGTAGATGTCAATTAAAACGAGGTTTTTGCTATCTTATGTGGGTGTTATTATCATTGCTATCACGCTTTTACTTGCAGCCGTTTTTCTTTTTTCCTTTGCGATTACGGGTGATATCAAAGCAATAGAGCATTTTTATAAAAAATCCTATGTACAAAAGCCTTTGACGACGGTAGAAGAAAACGCTTTTCTAGATTTAAAATTACTAGCTAAAAATAATCCCCAGCAGCTTTTAGATCTCGAACAGCTAGAAAAAATCAATGCACCTTCGATTGAGATTGTGGTACGAAAAGATCATCAAATTGTTTATTCAACGCAGAAAGAGCATGAACAATTATTACTTCAAAGCTTACCTGGCTTTGAAGCGACCAATATTAATTCACGTGATACCATCATGATTAATCAAGCCTTTTATACGTATGTAAAATTTGATTTTTATTTTCCAGATAAAACCGAGGGAAGTATTTTCGTTTTAAGAGAGGTTAGTTCTCATGCGGAAGTAACGCGTGAACTGTTGCCCATTCTTTTAGGAATCTTATTTGTACTATTTATGATGATTATTGGCTTATTAAATTATTTAGTTTCAAGAAGTATTATTAATCCAATCTCAGCTTTAAAGGATGGGGCTGAACGCATTAAATCGGGCGACTTAGATTTTGAAATTACGTCTCATTCCAATGATGAAATTGGTCAGTTGAATCGATCGTTTGAGGAAATGAGAGTTAAGCTAAAAGAATCAATCCAGCTTCAGCTTCAATATGAGGAAAATCGGAAAGAGCTATTATCGAATATTTCCCATGATTTAAAAACGCCTATGACTTCCATTATCGGCTATGTAGAGGGCATTAAAGATGGCGTGGCTAATACAGAGGAGAAGATGGATAAATATTTAACAACCATCTATACAAAAGCAAAGGATATGGATGTATTAATTGATGAGCTGTTCTTATTTTCTAAATTGGATTTAAAAAAGGTTCCATTCCAAATGGAAAGCGTCAATCTCCAGCAATATATGCATGATTATGTAGAGGATGCGAGCTTTGATTTTATTGCACGAGACATTCATTTACAATATATATCAGCAGGTTCTCCTCTTTTGGCCATGGCTGATCGTGATAAATTAAGACGTGTCCTGTCAAATTTACTAAGCAATAGTGAGAAATATATGGATAAATCCTATAAGCAAATTATTATTTCGTTGCACGAGCGAACTGAGGATGCGATTATTCAGGTAACAGATAATGGTACGGGCATTGATCCTGCTGCGTTACCTCATATTTTTGATCGTTTTTACCGTGCGGAGCCTTCCCGTAATTCGCAAACAGGGGGCAGTGGCTTAGGGTTAGCGATTGCGAAACAAATCGTCCTTGAAATGGGCGGCGACATTTGGGCGAAGAGTGAATTAACGAAGGGAACGAGCATATTCATTTCATTGAAAAAGGCTGAGGAGAAGGGGAGTCATCATGAAAAAAATTCTGTTAATTGAAGATGAAGTGAGCATAGCAGAGCTCCAACGAGATTATTTAGAGATTAATGGTTTTTCAGTAGATATCCATCATAACGGAGACGATGGCCTGAAGCAGGCACTAAAAGGTGATTATGCTTTAATCATTTTGGATATTATGCTGCCTGGGATGAATGGCTTTGATATTTGTAAACAAGTTCGAGCAGTGCACAATATGCCCATTTTATTTGTTTCAGCCAAAAAAGAAGATATTGATAAAATTCGTGGCCTTGGTCTAGGGGCAGATGATTATATTACGAAGCCCTTTAGTCCAAGTGAGCTAGTAGCAAGAGTCAAGGCACATTTAGCCAGGTATGAGCGCCTCGCTACAAATCAGCAAGCAAACAATATGATGTCCATTCATGGCATTACGATCGATACATCTGCTAGAAAGGTTTTTGTCAACGGGGATGAAATTGCCTTTACAACAAAGGAATTTGATTTACTCGTTTTTTTTGTTAAACACCCAAATCAAGTATTAAGTAAAGAGCAGTTATATGAGCGAAACTGGGGCTATGAATCAGCTGCAGATGTTTCGACCGTTACCGTTCATATTCGCAAGCTACGTGAAAAAATTGAACGTGATCCCGCACAGCCAAAGTTTTTGGAAACGGTATGGGGAGCAGGCTATCGTTTCAATGTTTAAGAGCAAAATATCTCGTCCATGTGGCGAGGTATTTTTTTGGCAAATTTTTAGACTTTTTTAAGAAATGGTTAATGGAATATTTAGCATTACCACTTACACTAAAATGAGGAAGACAGCAATAAATCAGAGAGTGTGGTGCAAGGGGTGAAAAAAATACAAACGGTTATGATCGCATTATCATTTTTGCTTCAAGGATGTGCCTCCAACGAATCAGAGGCAATACAGCTTGATAAAGGGGAGAGTGAAGTGGTGAAATCAAATTGGAAGAGTGAACTGTTTAAAGCAGCCGAAATGGGAGATATGGAAGCGTTACAACGTGCTTTGGATCAAAAAGTTGATATCAATGTCCAAGATTCAAACAGCAGAACAGCTTTGATGATTGCAACCTATAATCAGAATGTCGAGGCAGCACAATTATTAATAAATGCTGGGGCCGATGTCAATATACAGGACAATAGGCAAAATACGCCCTTTCTTTATGCTGGAGCAGAAGGCTATCTGGATATATTAAAGATGACGATTCAAGCTGGTGCTGATCCTACTATTTTGAACCGATATGGAGGAACCGCATTAATCCCAGCAGCAGAGCATGGTTATGTGGAGGTCATCGAGGAGTTGTTGCGTAACAGCGACATCGACGTCAATCATGTGAATCATTTAGGATGGACAGCGCTGATGGAGGCGATTGTGTTAAATAACGGCAATCCAACACAGCAAACGGTAATTCAGTTATTGATTGAGCATGGTGCTGATGTGAATATTCCGGATCAAAATAATGTGACACCATTACAACATGCGAGACAGCGAGGATTTAACGAGATTGAACAAATCCTGATTGCAGCGGGAGCGAAGTAATGCAAACTGTAGGGATTTTTTTGAAAGCCCATTACAAATTTTGTAGTGGGCTTGGAAACATTAATTCAGTATACGTATTACCAATTGCAGTTTCAGTACGTCTTTTTTTACACCAACACGGCTATATTTATTAGGATACAGCGATAACGAAGATTTTAAAAAAGGTGGCATAAGAGTGGCGAATAACAGTCGGATTTTTTGTGCTTTACTTGGACTATTGTTTACGCAAACGGCTTGTAGCAACGGTGTGAGAGTTGATTATGAAGAGGAATTTGTAATTTCGGAAACCGCGCAATTAGAAAATGTAAGAGTACTAGAACTGGACACTAATGACGAAGATAATCAAAAGGTACTTAACGTATTTAGAGGAGACTTAAAAGATGGCGTTTATGCTTATGACGAGAATAAGCATAAAACCTATATCTTGATAAATGCCAATACTAGGAATTATGCTGATTATTCGTTTAAATTAGATAAGGAAAATAAAATTCTAACACTTTTCTATACAACTACAGAAGGAAGTGTTACAAATAAAAAAACGCTATTCCTTATAGAAAGTAAAAACAAGCATCCACTTGAGGAAATAAAATTGATTAACAACGGAAATGATGATGGTTTTTTAGGAGTGTATACTAATTAAAGAAGGGCTGACATCATTTATAATTATCCATTGATTGTGTGGCTAAAAATAGCCCCACTTCAAACCAACAATTGCGTGAAGTGGGTAAACTATTAATAATCAAGCGAAGTATCTTATTTTAAAATGGTGAAAATCTCGTCACGGCTGTGGCGAGATTTTTTGTTATAGCCAGCCTTTGTCACTTGCTATCTGAGCAGCCTGCTGTCTTGATTCCACTTGCAGCTTTTGAATAGAGGTAGATAAATAATTGCGAATGGTACCCTTTGTTAAAAACAATTGCTTGCTGATTTCATTTGTGGTCAAACCCTCTTTGACAAGCTGTAGTACTGCAATTTCTCGTTCGTTTAAAGGGTTTTGCTCCTTCATAAACAAGGTAGCGGCTAGATCCTTACTAACCACCTTTTCTCCCTGCATGATTTTTCGAATGGTAGCGATTAAATAATCGATCGGTTCATCTTTCAATAGATAGCCGTGTACCTCGCAATCCATAGCCTTTTGTAAATAGCCAGGACGAGCAAAAGTTGTGACAATCATCACTTTACACGGTAGGTTAGCCTGTTTAATTTTTTCAGCTAGCTCTAGCCCAGACAGATGGGGCATTTCAATATCTACGAGGCAAACATCTGGTAGCTCCTGTTGGATGTAGTCCCATGCTTTTAGCCCATCTGCGACCTCGGCTATGACTTCAATATCTGGTTCAAACGATAAGAGTGATGTTAAGGCACCACGTAGCATTTGTTGGTCCTCCGCTAGTAATACACGTATCATGATGTGGGCTCCTTTCCTTCTTGAATTGGTAGCGTAAGAGTTACGCTCGTGCCTGTAGGTGTATGGCTGTTAATCGTGGCATAACCTTGCAGGATATGCATTCTTTCCTTCATCGAGTGGATGCCATTGCCAAATCCTTTTTGCTGTAAGCCTATGCCATCATCTTTCATGATTAGCGTGTATTGTCCCGTGTGATATTGAATGATGATGTGGCATTTTTTTGCCTGACTGTGCTTGAGTATATTGGTCGTAGCCTCTCTTACACATAATGCGAGCATCGTTTCCTCCACACTAGAAAGAACAATTTGAGGGCATTGATTGTGAAGGCTTGTTGTGATATTTGCACTTTGTAAAAGCTGTTTGCAATGCACCAGCTCCGTCTGTAACGAAATGAAATTCATATCAGATACTAGCTCACGCACTTGTTTTAAGGCTGTACGTGTAGTGGCTAATATATCATCCAATTCTTGCTTCACCTTTGAAGGATCTCGGTCAATTAGTTTTGTCGTTAGTTCCGTTCTAATTTTAATCATTGTGAGTGTATGACCAATTGTATCGTGAAGGTCTCTAGCAATACGCTGTCGCTCCTCCTGCTGAACAAGCTGCATATTGACGTCTGCCAATTCAGCTTGCAGATTTTTCGACTTTTCCACAAAGTAAATAAGAATTGGCAATACTAGCTGAAACATCATGATAGGTACTAACACCTGTGATTCCTTCTGTAAAAAGGAGTCTGTCGCCAGATACATGACCGTCAAAAACATGATCGCGATGGCTAATATTCCACAGCCGATATGCCATTTTGATTTCGCCCGTCCAAGTAAATCGGCAAAGGTAAAGCCAAAAATAAGCATAAAGGGCTCTATATAAATACTTAGTATAGTGATAACGATGAAGCCTACTAATGATGCGACAAGGAGTCTCCCATTTTTATGCCATAAAGCATTATAGAAAGCTCCTAAGTATAAAAGGAGCAATGTTATTTTCATAGCTAAAGGAAGTGATCCAGACCATAGTACTATTGCGATGAGAAAAATCACAGAAGCTACATCGATGATTAAATAATGCTTTATTTGTTCTCTAGGATATATTTTTATTGCCTACACCTTCCTTTGTTGCAAATTGTTGCGTCATTGCTCGAATGGATTTTTGACGAATCCATTCCATAGGACCCAATTGAAAATGCTGTAACCAAATAGACGCTATGACCAGTTGTAGGAATGACAAAGTTAGCCAAATGCAAATGACGATCACGCTATTGACATGCCCTCCTAAGCCAAGGCCCCAACCATAAAAAATAAATGATGCAAGTATGTTTTGAAGGACATAACAGCTTAAAGACATTTTACCGACTTGTGCAAAACGTTGCCAAAGCCAATTGAACCTCTTATATTCTACCAGTTTCCCTAAAATTCCAATATAGCCAATCGAAAGAATAGGGGCACATAAATAGCGAACAGGAAAATCAAAAAGTCCACCTGGTATAAAGATAAGTAGATTGAGGGGAATGCCAATGTATATACCAATCGTAAACAGCTTTTGGCGTATTTGCCGTCCTCTGTCTGTTTGTGAAAATACATCGTTGCGCATAAGCTTCACACCAAGTAAAAATAAAAAGATATTCATAGGGATAATGAAAATAGCCTCTGATCGATAGAATAAAAAATTTGTCAGACGATGCTGTACTTGTGCTAGCCATGAGCCGTTTTCATACAATGTGGCAACGCTCTCCATTCCATTTAAGGAAACACCAACACCTTGTAATGTACTGATAAAAATAAGGAGGATTAGTAGGACATGAAGGCTGCCAAAAAGATAGAAAGCCCATGTCATGGCTTTGTTACCTAATCGGATGAGAAAGGCAACGATGAAGGCTGTAGCAGCATAGCTCATTAAAATATCATATTCCATGACAAGGGTATAATGAAGCAGTCCCTCTAGCCCTAAAAAGACGATTGTCCAAAGATAGACCCCAGGCCAAGCATTGCCTCTGCGTAAGGCTTGCTGATATTTTAATTGTAAACCTACCCCAAACATAATCGTTAACAAGCCTAGTAGCTTACCGTTGACGAAAAATAAAACTACCATTCGTAAAAAATCCTGGAAGGACCACCAACCAGAGTAGTTGCTTGTTGTGATATACGATAAATCACCTAAATAAGCAAAAATCCAAATATTGGTGCCGAGCGTTCCTAAAACGGCGAAGCCTCTTAACATATCGATAAAGGGAAGTCTTTGTTGCATTTGCATATGTTCAATCACTCTTTCTGTATTTTCTTACCTCCAGGATAAGAAAATACGAAGAAAAAACCTATTCACACCAGTCAAAGGAATTTTATGACAGGTGTCATAAAGTGATTGGGATCACATAAAAAACCAGCACGCTTTGGGTGCTGGTTCGTTTATTTCGTACAAGTATAGATGCGATATTCTAAAAATGGCTGGTATTTTTCGTTCATGGCAAGATGCTGATCCATGACCTCATAAAACTTGGATTCAATCGCTGCGGAAACATCAAATTCAGGCTTGGAGGAGATGGATTGATTTTTTTGTATGCGAATATCGTGAAAACCAGCCTGTTGCAGTAGCTTTACCCAATCCTTTTTCATCAGGAGGGACTTGAATCCGTAAAATTGTTGGATGTCGTCTGCTAGCTCAGGGGGGAGAGTTGTAGGTTTGGTGAATTCAATAGCAATGAAGCGTCCACTTTTCTTTAATAAACGATAAATTTCTTGCAAAGCCTGTTGCTGATTTACAAAGGCTAGTACTGATTCAGCTAGAATCAAGTCAAATGATTCATTTGGTAACGAAGTTTTTTCAATTGAGCCTTGCAATAGACGGACGGGTAAACGTGCTTTTTGCATTCGTTTCTGCGCCTTTTTGATCATGACGGGGTGAATATCGATGCCTGTGACACTAGCTTGATAGGCAGTCGCCAAATAAGCAGCCGTTTGTCCTGTACCACACCCTACATCTAAAATATCGGCGCCTGGCGTAATGTTCTCTGTTGAAAAGAGAGCCTTTGATAGATTAATTCCTCCTGGATGCGCTCCTCCAATGCCGAATTGAGCTAAAAAGGTAAGATAATGTGAGCCTTGAATGCGTATCACCTTCTTTTTTCTTATAGTATGACAGGGAAACTAGTCTTGTTCCCTCAAACATCTTGAGTGGGCAAGAGAATATTTTTACAGCCTTCTTCAAAAGTCTATTTCACTACTAAAATTCCCACATATACTAGTTAGAAGCTTTCAGACAGGAGGTGTATAAATGCCATATTTTCAGCCGAATGCTAGAAGGGGTCCCTATCCGCCAAGCAATAGACAATATTTTGGCCCACCTTTTCGAGGTAGAATGGTGCAACCTTACTATTCTCCCTATCAACAACAAGGATCCAGATTAGGCAGTTTGCCAGATCATTTAAATACGATTATGGGGCATGCTGGGACGATTACAAATGGAGTCAATATGTTGAGGCAGATGGGATCGTTACTAAGTTTATTTAGATAAAGCTAGAAACCCTCTTAAGAAAATATCTTAAGAGGGTTCATGTTCGTGCTTAATCGGCTTGGACAAATTGTTTTTCAATAATCGAGCGATTCTTTTCTTTAAATAGCTCATTATGAGACGATACCATGCCATGACGATAGGCTGTTGGCTCCAAATACGTTTTAATGGAGTTGACCGCATTGGCTGCATCTTGGAATGTTCCTAGTAGCAAGTGGATTTTTCCTTCAAATGATAAAATATCACCAGCCGCAAAAATACCTGGCTGTGCCGTTTCACCTGTTGCTTTCCCTTCAAAATAATAATCATCCTTTTTGGGAATAGCAATGGCTTCATCAAATGCGAGAGATGCCTCACGGTTATAGCCATGACTAACGATCACCTCATCGATTTGACGGGTATAACTTTGCTGCGTTTTCGTATTTTCACATGTTACTAATTGAATAGCCGTTTTATCAGCATTCGCTGACAGCTTTGTAATCGTCGTATTGCACTCTATATTTACTCCCGCATCAAGTGCTTCCTGTACCGTTGCTTCATGCGCTGATAAATGCTCTTTACGGTAAACTAGGGTCACGCTTTTAGCAATTGGGCTTAACTCAACAGCCCAATCGATGGCTGCATTACCACCACCAGAAATCATAATATCTTTGTCGACAAAACGTTTATAGGATTGAACGGTATAATGTAAATTTGACATTTCATATTTTTCAGCGCCCTCAAGCGTCAGTTTTTGAGGGTTAATAATACCACCACCTACAGCTAGCAGCACCGTTTTAGAATAATGCTTTTCACCAGCTGCTGTATGGATAATAAAAACATCATTCTGGCGTTCAATCAAATCTACTTTTGTATCTGTCAAAATGGTAGGATCGAATGTTTTGGCTTGCTCGATTAATTGTTTGACAAATTGCTCGCCTAAAACAGGAGGATGTCCGCCAATATCCCAAATCAGCTTTTCAGGATAAAGTAATACTTTTCCACCAAGCTGTGATTGACTCTCAATCAATTTTGTTTCTAATCCACGCAGACCGCTGTAGAAGGCACTATATAAGCCAGCAGGGCCGCCACCAATAATTGTCACATCATATACATGTTGCATTTTTATTGCCACATCCTTAAAAAATAGTAAAAAGTAATTGACAAATTCTTATCAGAAACTAGACTAAATCTAGTGATAATGATTATCATTTTAAGCTGTGAATAGCATAGCATGGAAAGATGTAAAAAGAAAGAGAGGCTCCGATTTACAGGATGCGCTAGTGACTGCTGCTGTCTCTATAACAGATGGTGTAGCCTTGTTGGTTCGCGCTACTAATATTGCCACTTTTCAGTGGAGCGAGCTTGCTGAAATGGTTATGTCGGCACACTTCTTGTATTTATTGAATGACTAGAAAAGTATTAGCAAATGTTAGTTGCTGCTCGAAAGAACAGACTTTTGATCTAATAAAAACTGTGAAAAATTAATTTTACAACATCGACCTTTCAAGTTTTTGGGAACCTCATTTGTTGTGGTTCTTTTTTTATATAATCAGGGCAGGAGGTGAATACATGATTCTATTAGCACGGCAACCATCAGATTCGCAGAAAATACTGGAGGCGATGCTACAAAGATTGCCTCAGACACACAAGGAATACGCGTATGTACGAGAGCGTTTAGGACGTGTCAAAGCAGGGCTCGCTGGTGAACAGCGTGTCGATGCAGAATGGCTTGAGCTGGACTTACCAACCCCCCATTATTTTCTCCATGATTTTCAAACAATGAATGACTTCGGTTCAACACATCAAATGGACACCATCTTTCTCTGTCCCCATTTTTTACTGATCCTAGAAATCAAAAATATAACAGGCATTCTCTCATATGATGCTTCATACGCTCAACTAACACGCACGACTATAGAGGGTACGGTCGAAGGGATGGCTGATCCATTTCTTCAACTGGAGCGGCATGTGGCCTGGATGAAAAAATTATTACAGCGTGAACGTTTTCATTTACCAATTGTGCATGCAGTTGTACTGGCAACGAGAAATGGAATTTTAACAAAGGGGTTTGAGGGGCAGCCTATATTTCATGTGACGGGGCTGCGTTCTTGTATCCAAAGATGGACAGAGATGTATCAACCCGTAAAGGCAGAAACCCTCTTACCCTTTGCGACACGTTTATTGTCGATGCACACAAGGTTAAAAAAAGAGATGACTGTGCCTTTTAAGGAAATGATGAAAGGCGTAGTATGTCCTCATTGTGGGAATGGACAGCGATTACAGTATCACTATAGAAAATGGACTTGCCCTCGCTGTGGATTGGTGGATCACAATGCATTAAATCGAACATTGGAGGACTACCGATTACTAGTCGGACCACAGCTGACCAATCGAAGCTTTCGTGAATTCTTCGCCATTGAATCCCCAAACCTAGCGTACAAGTTGTTGCAGCAACTACCTTTGAAAGCGGAGGGTGAAAAAAAGTATAGGAAGTACTGGATTATAGATTAAGGATTTAAAAGCCCAGCAACCATTCAAGCGGTCTGACTGTGTTGCTTGGTGGATAGAACGCGCAGAGTGGTGGATAGAGCGGAGAAAGTAGAGGATACGCATGAAATTGGTGGATAGGAAAAGAAAAGTGTTGGATAGAACAGAGAAAGTAGTGGATAGAACGCGCAGAGTGGTGGATAGAGCGGAGAAAGTAGAGGATACGCATGAGGATGGTGGATAGGAAAAGAAAAGTGTTGGATAGAACAGAGAAAGTAGTGGATAGAACGCGCAGAGTGATGGATAGAGTGGAGAAAGTAGAGGATACGCATGAAATTGGTGGATAGGAAAAGAAAAGTGTTGGATAGAACAGAGAAAGTAGCGGATAGAACGCGCGAAGTGATGGATAGAGCGGAGAAAGAGGAGGATACGCGTGAAATTGGTGGATAGGAAAAGAAAAGTGTTGGATAAATTAGAGAAAGTAGCGGATAGAACGCACGAAGTGATGGATAGAGTGGAGAAAGAGGAGGATATGCGTGAAGTTTTTGCATAGAACAAAGAAGCGTATACGCTTGCTTCAATTGGACAGGATAGAACTCACAAAAAGAGCGCTATAACCTGTCTTGCTGAGCAAGGGTTCGCTTATTTCCTACTAGACAAATGGATTTTTTAAGTATATAGTTAGCTAGGCTAACTAATTTAAAAGGAAGTGATAGTGTGACAATTGAACAGGAATTTTTTAATCAGTACCGCTTAATGTATAGGCCATTTATTAATCAGCTGAATGTGCAGCTTGAACCTTATCAGTTATATAGCTCGCAGTGGGCAGTGCTTCGTTTCTTGAAGGATAAGGGTCCACATTCTTTTGTAGATATCGCTAACTTCATGTCTATAGAGAAGCCAAGTGTCACGAAGCTTGTACATAAATTGGTGGAGCTAGGCTATGTGGAAACGATGACGGGCAAGGATAAGCGTGAAAAACTGGTACATCTATCAAAGCATGGGGAAGAGCTTGTGCTGGAAATAAAGTCGCATCTAAATCCGTTTTTTGTGCAGGCATTGGCAGGTGTGCCGAAGCAAGATATTGACATTGCGACACAGGTTTTAGCAAGAATTTGTATGAATATCAATTAGTAGGAGAGAGTAACGTGGAAGCAACTAGAAAGAAACTATGGACAAAGGATTTTTTAATTGTCTCACTTATTAATTTTACCATTACGTTAATCTTTTATTTATTAATGGTGACCATCGCGGCTTATGCTGTGGAGCATTTTAATGCTTCTACAAGTACAGCGGGGCTGGTATCGAGTATTTTTATTATTGGAACATTGTTAGGGCGGCTTGGTACAGGGCGTATTATTGGTGATTGGGGTAGCAAAAAAACATTGTTTTGTGGCTTGCTGTTATTTATGTTATCCACGATGTCTTATTTTGTAGCAGGCAATTTACCGCTGCTTATGGTTAATCGTTTAATACAAGGGATTGCTCTTGGGATAGCTAGTACAGCAACGGGAACCATTATTGCACAAATTCTACCGCCGGAACGACGTGGCGAAGGGATTGGTTATTATAGCTTAAGTGCGATTTTAGCGACAGCTATTGGTCCATTCATTGGCATTTTATTAACACAATTATTTGAGGATTATCGCATGATCTTTGCAGTCGATTCGGTTTTAGCTATTATTTGCTTTTTTATGTACTTCATAGTGACCGTACCAGATGCACCGAAAAAAGCGACGGATACAGCTGTGAAGGCAGGCTTTAAGGTGACAAACTTTATTGAAATGCGTGCGGTGCCGATTGCCTTTGTGGCACTTGTTATTGGCTTTGCCTACTCAGGTGTTATGTCCTTTATGACGTTTTATGCAAAAGAGCTACATTTAGTATCAGCAGGAAGCTATTTCTTTATTATTTATGCCATTGTCATTTTGGCTACCCGCCCATTTACAGGGAAATTATTAGATACGCAAGGGGCTAATATTATTATTTATCCTTGCTTAGTGCTTTTTGCGATTGGCATGTATGCCTTTAGTTCAGCGACAACAACGATCGCCTTTTTAATCGCTGCTGCCTGTATTGGGGTTGGCTATGGAAACTTCAACTCCGTTGCGCAGGCGATTGCTATTAAAGTGACACCGAATGAGCGTTTAGGACTTGCGACATCTACGTATTTTATATTTTATGATTTAGGTTTAGGTGTTGGGCCTTATTTCTTAGGGTTATTTGTTCCTTCTATGGGCTACAGTGCGATCTTCTTTGCTATGGTCTTTGTCATTTTTGTATCGATTGTGCTTTATTATTTCTTACATGGAAAACATGAAAATTTGAAACAAGCAAAAATCTTGTAGATTAGAATCATTATATTGTATAAAAAACGTTATTTTTCTAGTTGTGTATACAGATCAACTGAAAAATGACGTTTTTTTCTATTTCAAAAAATAGTTGTTGCAATAGATGATGATAATCATTATCATCACAAATATAAAACTAATTCGGAAGTAGGTACTAAGTATGAAAAACAGATCATTTTTGTCGGTATTAGTAGCAGGGGGCATTTTAATGGCTGGCTGTGGCAATACAGAAGAAGCTAAAAAAGAGGACAAGCCGGCAACAGAACAGGCAGAGCAAGCGACACAAGAGGTGGATTTATCTGCTGAACTATCAGCCTATCAGCAATTTGCTTTAGAGCAAATGGATCAATTTTTACTGGACACAGAAAAATTCGTGAATTTATTCAAGGCGGGCGATATTGAAGGCGCTAAAGCAGCGTATGCGCCAGCACGTATGTATTTTGAGCGCTCAGAGCCAATCGCAGAAAGCTTTGGTGATCTTGACCCTCGCATTGATGGACGTTTAGCGGATATTCAAGAAGAAGGAAAAGGCGAGGAAGAATGGACAGGCTATCATAAGCTTGAGTATGCATTATGGGAAGAAAATACAACTAAAGGTTATGAGGCTGTAGCAGATCAACTGCTTGCGGATGCGAAGGAATTACATGCACTAGTGCAAACGGTGGAAGTGACACCTGATTTAATGATTACTGGTGCAGTAGATTTATTAAATGAAGTTTCAACATCTAAAATTACTGGTGAGGAAGAAATTTACTCACATACAGACCTGTATGATTTTAAAGCGAATATTGAAGGCGCAGAAAAAATCTTTGAAATTTTACGCTCAAAATTAGAAGCGAAAGATTCAACATTAGTGTCAACACTTGATGAAAAATTTAAAGCGGTAGACGATTTATTAGCGCAGCATGCAACGGCTGATGGTGGTTATGTATCCTATGAGGAATTAACGGAAGACAATACGAAAGCACTTGCGGCAGCGGTGAATCAGCTTGGTGAACCATTAAGTCAAATGGGGATCATTTTGGAGTGAAAAAAATGACAACGTCCAATGAAGAAAAATTGATTAATAAAAAAATTTCTAGACGTGATATGTTGAAGCTGACAAGCATCGGTGTGGCAGGTGTTGCCATCGGTGCCTCCGGTTTGGGTGGTGTCATGAAAGCGATGGGCTATGATGTTTTTGAGACAGCAGCAGATAGCACGACGGCTAGCAATAAGATCAATTTCTATGGCGAGCACCAGTCGGGTATCGTGACACCTGTTCAAACGAATATTTATTTTGCTTCTTTAGATGTGTTAGTGACATCGAAGAAGGAACTACAAGAGTTGTTCCAGCAATGGACACCTCTTGTTGTGCGTTTAATGAATGGTGAATTAATGGTCGATGTTTCGACGAATACGAGAGTACCAACAGGTGATACAGGAGAGGCAGAGGGCTTAGATGCAGCCAATTTATCGATTACTATCGGTGTAGGTCCTTCACTATTCGATAAACTGGGAATGCAGCATGTAAAACCAGCGGAGCTAAAGGATTTACCACATTTCCCTAAAGATCAGCTACAGAAGGAATATACAGGTGGTGATCTGTGTATTCAAGCCTGTGCAGATGATCCACAGGTGGCATTCCATGCAGTGCGCAATTTAGTACGAGCTGCTTCTGGTAAAGTAGAGATTAAATGGTCACAGGCTGGCTTTAACTCGTTTCCAGCTGGTGGAGGGACACCTCGAAATCTCTTTGCCTTCAAGGATGGTACGGTGAATCCAGCCATTACGGATGAAAAAGACTTAAATAAGATTGTGTGGGTGGATAAAGGCTGGCTAAAGGGCGGCTCTTATTTAATCGCACGAAAAGTTCAAATGCATCTTGAAACATGGGATCGCACATCATTGAAAGATCAAGAGGCTACATTTGGTCGTTATCGTGACAGTGGTGCACCATTTGGCAAAACAAAGGAATTTGATGATTTTGATGTAGAGGCAAAGGATGACAAGGGCAATTATATTATGCCTGATACGTCACATGTTCATTTAGCACGTAAATCGGGTGCACGTGTTTTACGACGTTCTTACTCGTATGCATCGGGTGTCATGTCGAATACAGGAACCCATGATGCAGGGCTAATCTTTATTTCTTTTCAAAAAGACCCAGCCCAATTTACAACAATCCAAAATAGCTTAGGGCGTATGGATAAAATGAATGAATACATTACCCATCGAGGCAGTGCCGTGTTTGCTTGCTTCCCTGGTGTACAAAAGGGGAGTTATTTAGGTGAAGCACTTTTTAACGCGCTGTAGTATTATCATTGCCTTAATCCTAACTTTAGCTCTACCTGTGCAGGCAGCGCAATCTTATAGCCATTTATATATTGCGATTAGTGATGCACTGATGAATACGAAGCAGGATAAAGAGACGGAGGCCAAGCAGGCGCTCGAACAATTTGCTGCGGACTGGGCTAAAGTTTCTTCAGAGCAGAAAGATGCCAAAGCAAAGGTCGATGAAATGCTTGAGCAGGCTACTGAAGCAACATCCAAAGACGAGCGTTTAGAGGCGTTGTCGGCACTGTCGAATGCATTACGTGCCCTAGAAAAACTTGAAAATCCAGTGGACGAAGCGGCACAGCGAGCAGAGTTTGGGCAAAAGTTTAAGCCGATCATGGCAGACTTCGAAAAAGCTTTAGCCAGTGGGGACATTCAGGCTATTGATGAAGCCTACAAAGATTTTAATAGCAAATGGAATAAAAATGAGCGCCCTGTGCGTGAGCAAAGCATTGCGATGTATGGGCAAATCGAAACACAAATGGCGTTTCTACGTATCGCCATTTCGGCAGAGGAGCCAGATATAGCCCTTATGCAATCTCAATTTGAGGATTTGCAGCAAACGATTGAGGATTTTGTGGCTGGCAACGAAACAGCTGAAGTGGTTGAAGGGGACTATTCGTTAGCGACATTGATTGCTTATATCGATGAGGCAAAGGACTTTGTTGATGCTGGTGATTATCAGGCGGCTTCTGATAAAATACGTGAGTTTATTACCATTTGGCCAAGTGTAGAGATTGAAATTTCCACACGTAATGGCAGTCTTTATACGAAAATCGAAAGTGATATGCCGATTATCGCAAGTGATTTATTAAAATCCAACGTCGATCAGCAAGCGATCACAAAAAAATTAGATACTTTCCGTACTGAAATCGAACTGATTCAAGGGGATTCAGATTATACAATTTGGGATGCTGCATTAATTTTGCTGCGTGAGGGACTAGAGGCGCTACTGATTATTTTAGCCTTAGTATCATTCCTCAATAAATCAGGACAGAATAAGATGCGCAAATGGATTTATGTTGGAGCGTTTGTCGGCGTTCTATTATCAGCCATTGCTGCCATCCTCATGTCCACGATTTTGAATTCAGCAACAATTGATACGAATCGAGAATTAATGGAAGGTTATGTTGGGCTAGTTGCAGCAGCGATGATGATCGGTGTTGGTATTTGGCTGCATAGTAAATCAAGTGTAGTCAGTTGGAATCGCTATATTTCGAAACAAATGGGCAATGCCATTTCTAGTGGTTCTATTTTTGCGATGGCTGCCATTAGTTTCTTATCGGTCTTCCGTGAAGGGGCCGAAACACTAGTCTTTTACGCGGGTATTGCACCGAAAATGGAGACTTCGCAATTTATTCTTGGGATTGTTATAGCACTGCTTATACTTACTGTACTGGCTATTGTATTATTTAAAGCAAGTGGCAAAATCTCCATCCATAAATTTTTTGCTGTCGCAACGGTGCTTATTTATGTATTAGCCTTTAAAATTATTGGTACCAGTCTGCATACATTGCAGCTCACGGATAATCTGTCCACGACGATTGTTGATGGCTTACCTGTCATTAGCCTGATTGGCTTCTATCCAACAGCGGAAACCATCATTGGGCAGGCAATCTTACTTGTGTTAGTGGCAGCTACTATAATCTATAAAAAGAAACGAGCCTAACGATAAAGGGTAGATGAGCGTACGTAAACCGCCATCTACCTTTTTGATTGCCAATGGGCAGGTCGTTTCAGATAGGAAGGCAATTTAGTAGAGCGGTCACCTTGTGCGGCGTTCATTTGCATTTGTGTTAAAAACAGACTTGTCGAAAGGTCAGCTCCACGTAAATCAGCCCCGATGAAGTCTACTGCTTGTAAATTAGCATCTTGAAGATTGGCTGCGATTAAATAGCTACCCCTTAGATCAGTCGCTCGTAAATCCTTGCCTTTTAAATTTTTGCCCATCCAATCCGCTCCACGCTGATTCAAATGTCGCGTGATTTTGCCTTTCAGCCTCTGTTGACGAATTTGTTCGCTTGTTTGTAGTAATAGCGCATTGACAGGCATACGAATAGCCATCATATCGAGTGCTAATAAGGCATCGGCATCAAGTGATTTTGCTTGTTGTAGCTGCTCCAATTGCGTTAGAAGCTGCTCATCAAGCGTGCTGTTCACCTGATAGGATAAGGCCTCAGCTACATAAGCAAGCATTTCGTAAAGCTGTTCCATGATTGGGAAAACCCGAAACAACTTGTCAGCATGCTCACGGGATTGTCGCCAATCTTGTCCATGAAACGTGACCTGTGACACTTGCTGCCCAGCACCCAAGCAATCAAAAACCGTACAGCCTTTAAAGCCTGTGTCTTGTAGCTTGCTATGGATATGACAGCTATAGTCATCCTGTAAATTAGGGCATGGGGAGCCAGCTGGTTTATTGATGGCAAAGTCACTGGAAGCAACGATATTTAAAGCGGTACAGCATAAGCCGAAACAGCTTTGGCAATCCGCCTGTAAGCTTTCACGGATTTTTTGCCAACAGAGGTAGCTCTTTTTGTCTGATGTGACATCCTCATTGTCCTCTCTTACCTCATTCATATAGTTAATAGTTTATTATTAACGACAGGCTAGCAGTTAAAATAAGGATAAAACTGTATTTTGAAAGATCGTAGGGGATATGGTATTCTTCTTCAAAAGAGTTGTGAAGAAAAGTGGTGGTGAAGCATGGGGTAACGGTCAATGAATTATTACAATTGCCATCCTTTCGGGGGGCAGAGGTGCTAACAGGTCGAAATAATTTACATCGTACGGTATCTTCCTTATCTGTATTAGAGGTATCCAATGTTGATTTTTATTCTAAAATTATTAATCGTGTGCAAGAGGAATGGTATGCAGAAGAGATTGTCATTAGCTCTTTTTACTCCATACGAGATAGTGTGGAGCAGCAATGCGAAACGATTCAGCATTTACATGATTTAGGAGAGCTTGGTCTTATTTTATATTATGTCGGTATTGTCTTGCCCGATATTCCAAAGGAAGTGCTTGACTTAGCGGAGGCGCAAGGATTTATTATCATTTGTATGCCAAGAAATGATTATTCACTGCGTTATAACGAGGTAATTTATGAGGTAATGGAGGCAATTGTTAGCAATCAAGGTGTGAATGATCATTTTGTGAAAGAAACGTTGGAAAAGGTATCCTTACTGCCAGAGCATTTAAGAAGTGTTGAAATTACGCTGAAAATGCTCTCAGATCGTTTGAAAGCCAATATTGTGCTCACAAATAATCATTTTGATATTGTGAATCAAGTGATGTGGCCACGAAATTCATCATTAGATGTAGCGAACGTTATTGAAGAATGCTCGCAGGCCAACTTCCAGCACGAAACAGGAAAGCTAGAGCTAGAAAGAAGTGATGTCTCCTGTGTCGTTGACTATAAAAGAGTGCATCAGAAAAATGGCGAGCCCCTCTTTTTATTCTTAATTAAAGAAAATACAAAACTGCCTGCCAAAACGATTGAAAAAGTAAGTGAGGTTGTGCAAGTAGCCATTAATTTATGGGGGGACAAGCATGATGAGGTAAGTGAGTATGCCTTAGTGAAAGCCATTATTAATGATGAAAGTGAAAAAATGAGAAGATTAGCGAATCTCCTTCATATAGATGTTTCCGCCATTCAAATGATGTGGCTCGTCTACATGCATGATTTAGCGGACGAAAAAAGAATTCGCGATGAATTAGAAGAGCAGCTGTCCAAGTATTACCAAACAAGAGTGATACAATGCATTGATCATTGTATAATTGTGTTACTAGGGAATTGTTTGTATAAACATCATGAATTTGAAATTGCCACTGAATTTAACGATACTACAAGCTATACTGCTCAAATAGCGGAAATTGTTTATGCGCCCAAAATGAGAAATACAAAGTCTGTTCGTCAAATGTATCAATTGGTCAATCAGGTGGGGGACAAGGCCCATACCATTTATCCAATGCAAAAGCTGTTTACGGCAGCGGAAGTACGCTCCATGAAAAGGGCGATGGATGTCAGTATACAGGGAGAAGAAATGATTGAAGAGTATTTGTCTGTCATTGAACCTATCTTGCGCGATCATGATTCCTTACAGACCTTAATTACCTTTTTATTAGACGCAAATGCTAGTGTGGAGCGCTGTGCAGAGCTACTTTATATTCATAAAAATACAGTGAAATATCGCATTAAAAAAATTAGTGAGTTGATTGGCACAGATGTCACAGTATACGCAGAATTTTATGATGTGTATATGGCTTGTATGCTGTATCGATTGATTAATGATTGATTAGAATAATCTGAAATTTTGTCATTTTGAACAAAATTTCAGATTATTTTTTTCATTTACGCAAAAGACGTGAAACCACCCTTTCTTTTATAATGAAGAACATTAACCAATCAAACAATAACAAGGTGGGAGTCATATGCAAAACGAAAACAAAGGTCAATCATGGTATAGCTTAGGCATTATTTGGGCGGGTGCCATGATTTGTATTCCCAGTTTATTAGTAGGTAACGCACTCATAACAAATATGAGTCTAGCAAAGGCACTTGCTGTCGCTTTTGTAGGCTACGCGATTGTCGTATTCATTATGATTTTACAAGGAATGCAAAGCAGTGATTTAGGAAAACCAACTGTTCATGTGGCAGGGCAAGTGTTTGGTAAAAAAGGCTCTCGTACTATTTTGTCCATTATTTTAGCCATTGCTTGCTTAGGCTGGTTTGGTATTCAGGCCAATGTTTGTGGCGTTGCCTTAGCGAATTTACTAGCAATCTATCATTTGAATATACCTATTCCGCTTGCTTCATTGATAAGTGGTATGGTGATGGTCGTATCCGCTCTTTATGGAATGAAAGTGTTACGTGTATTAAGCTATATCGCCGTACCATTACTTGTCATCATTTGCCTTTACGGTTTAGGGCAAACATTAACGGGCGATCAGCTACAGCTTATTCGAGACTATCAGCCACAGGGGAATATGAACTTTATGGATGGTTTAGCTGTAACGATTGGATCTTTTGCTTTAGGGGCTGTCATAGCGGGAGATTATTCGCAATTTTCCAAAAAACGTTCAGATGTAGTCAAGGCTGCTGCATTTGGCATTATTCCAGCTGGTGTACTAATGATTGCAGTAGGAGCCATCTTAACGATTGCCTATCAGACAAGTGATATTACAGCTGTCTTTCTGCATATCGCAACACCGTTTATTGGCGGGGTTGGCTTGATTTTAGCGACATGGAAAACGAATTTGGTCAATGCCATTTCTGGCGGTATCGCTTTAATTAATGTGTTCGATGTTGCCAAAAACAAAGAGCGCTTAGCGATTGGGGTTGCAGGAACAATTGGCACAATTTTAGCGGTAGTTGGGATATTAAATTATTTTACACCTATTATGTCGATCTTATCGGCCATGATTCCACCTGTTGCAGGGGTGATGATTGCCTCCTATTGGGTGATTCATAAAGGCAAAGCAGCTAGCTGGCATGAGGTGGAAGGGGTCAATCGATTAGGCGTATTTTCTTGGTTAGTAGGGGCTATGATTGCCTGTATGCCAGTGGTATTCTCTTTATTCCCTGAGTTGCCATCACTGCCAAATCAACCGATGATTGGCATTATTATTTCATTCGTTATTTATTATATTGGGTATCGTCTATCCATACAAAAAACGGTCATACTGGAGGAACATAGATGAGATATTTAGATCAAGCAGCTATTGAACATATTGCCATTGGTGCAGCATTTCTAGGAACAGGTGGAGGCGGAGATCCATACATTGGGAAACTTATGGCGCTTTCTGCCATCGAAAAAAATGGGCCTGTGAAGTTGTATTCGGTGGATGAAATTGGGGATGATGACTTTTTCATTCCAGCAGCGATGATGGGTGCACCTTCCGTGTTAGTAGAAAAATTTCCACGTGGGGATGAATTTGTCAAGGTATTCCAAAAGCTTGCTCAATATTTAGGAAAAGAAAAAATTGCAGGCACTTATCCAATGGAAGCGGGCGGCGTCAATTCGATGATTCCGATTGTAGTAGCTGCACAGCTTGGATTACCGCTGATTGATTGCGACGGGATGGGTCGTGCATTCCCGGAATTACAAATGGTGACCTTTAACCTAGATGGAATTTCGGCAACCCCAATGGCCATCACAGATGAAAAAGGGAATATTGGTATTTTTGAAACCATTGATAATAAATGGACGGAGCGTCTCGCCCGAACTGCAACGGTAGAGATGGGCGCAAGTTCATTAGTGAGCTTGTATCCTACGACCGGTGCACAAATTAAGAAAAGTGGTGTTCATCATATTGTGACGCTTTCTGAAAAAATCGGTGAAATTATTGCCTCTAAAGATCAAGAGGTGAACGATAAGCTAGAAAATCTTTTAACGCTTGTAGAGGGCTATGAGCTATTCCAAGGAAAAATAGTAGATGTTATTCGTGAAACAAAAGGTGGCTTTAATCTAGGTAAAATGAATCTTGAAGGGATTGATTCCTATAAAAACGATCAAATGAAGGTTCATTTCCAAAATGAAAACTTATTAGCAGAGAAAAACGAGCAGGTTGTTGCGATGACGCCAGACTTAATTTGTTTGGTGGATTATGAAACATTATTGCCTGTTACAACAGAAAGCTTAAAATATGGTAAACGTGTGCGTGTGATTGGCTTACCAGCACATGAAAAGTGGCGTACAGCAAAAGGCATTGAAACAGCAGGACCAAGATACTTTGGCTATAATTATGATTACATGCCAATTGAGGAAATGGTGAAAAAGGAGGTAGCAAAACATGTATAAAATTGGAATTGATGTAGGCGGAACAAATACGGATGCCATCCTTTTAGATCATAATAGTCAACTTATTTACAGTGTGAAATCACCAACAAGCTTAGATATTAAAACGGGTATTGAAAAGTCCTTGCAACAATTACTCAAGGGTGCAAATATTGATAAAGCAAAAATAACACATGCAATGTTAGGGACAACCCAATGTACAAATGCCATTGTTGAACGTAAAAAGCTAGCAAAAGTCGGTGTTATTCGGTTAGGCTATCCAGCAACGGCATCAGTACTTCCTTATACAGCTTGGCCAGCGGATATGATTGATCAATTGTCGGGTCATTATGCGATTGCACATGGTGGCTATGAATACGATGGTCAATTATTAAGTGCTCTTAATCAAGAAGAAATTAAAAAACTAATAGAGGAATGGCACGACCAAGTAGAATCGATTGCAATTGTTGGTGTCTTTTCTTCTATTAAAAACGATCAAGAATTACAGGTTCGTGAATGGATTCAAGAGGTCTATGGCGAGGAATTTCCTATTTCCTGCTCCTCATTAATTGGTTCTGTCGGGCTAATTGAACGTGAAAATGCAACGATTCTCAATGCGGCATTATGTAAGGTCATTGAGACAACAACACAGGGCTTTGTCCAGGCGCTTCAAACGGAAGGTATTTTTAATGTAGACGTTTATTTATGTCAGAATGACGGTACGTTAATGTCCATCGATTATGCAAAACAATTCCCAATTTTAACGATTGCCTGTGGGCCAACAAACAGTATTCGTGGAGCGTCGTATTTATCCCAAATTCAAAATACAATGGTGCTGGACGTTGGGGGAACGACTTCAGATATAGGCGTATTACAGGATGGATTCCCACGAGAATCTTCAGTTGCTGTGGAAGTAGGAGACATTCGGACAAACTTTAGGATGCCAGATATTATTTCAGTTGGTCTTGGCGGTGGTAGTATTGTTCGTGTGAACGGTGACAAAATTACAGTTGGACCAGATAGTGTAGGCTATCAAATTAGTGAGGAGGCACTTGTCTTTGGTGGCTCGACTTTAACAACAACGGATATCGCTGTCCGTCTAGGCTTAGCAGAAGTAGGCGACCCCACTTTAGTCGCACATATAGATGAAGCATTTGCCAAAGCCGTTCAAGAAGAAATTTCTTCCTTACTGGAACAGGCCATTGATAAGATGAAAACCTCCTCAGAGGATGTATCACTGGTCTTAGTAGGCGGTGGGGGGATTATCGTGCCAGAGCAGATTCGAGGCGTTTCCACTATTGTGAAAAATGAATATGGTGGTGTGGCGAATGCCATCGGTGCCTCTATTGCGCAAATTAGTGGTCAATATGAGCAAATTTATATTTATGCCAAGGAACCTCGCGAGGAATCATTAAAGGATGCCCAAAGTAAAGCGGTGAAACAAGCAGTATTAGCAGGAGCCATTAAAGAGACGATTGAGCTGGTAGAAGTAGAAGAAACACCACTAGCCTATCATCCAGAAAATGCAACAAGATTAAAGGTAAAAGTAGTAGGGAAAATGGTCTAACACATAAAGGAAGAGTCCTAGTCAAACAGGGCTCTTCCTTTTGCTAATGGATCAAACGAATGAATCTCTGCATAGGGTCTGATGTCAGTATCATTTTTGCGCCTATATGGATTGAACCATATACCCTTGATCTTTGCATGCTGACAGCCGCCGATATCCTTTTCTAAGTCATCTCCAACGATTAATGCATCTTCTGGTTGCACTTGAAGCTTGTTTAAGGCAAGTTCAAAAATGCGCTTGTCAAGCTTGCTGTAGCCCACTTCCTCAGAAATAATGAGGAGATCGAAACAGCTAGTTAAATGAGTGTGCATGATTTTTGCTTTTTGTCTCTGAGCCGACCCGTTTGTGATAATGCCAACTTGTACATGCTTTTTGATAGAATGGATAATATTCAACGTATTTTGATTGATAGAAAAACAACAAGGAAACTGTCGATTCCAAAAGTCTTCGATTCAGTAATGTATCGTCTAAATCAAATAGCATCGCTTTCAACTAGCTGTGAATTTGTAAAAATTTATTAAAAATCATTTCAGCTTCGTAGATTTCTGAAAGTGAAATAGTTTTTTGAAGTTGCTATAAAGATTGTGAAGGAAGATATTGAAACGAACCAAAGCAGATTTGCTGAATAAGGTTACACAAAAGTTTTTAAACTTTCCCTCTAAAATTTTCAAGATATTGTTAGGCAGTAAATAAATGTCTCAAGTTGTAACCTCCAAAATATAATATTGTAAAAAATATGGAATAATGGTATATTCAAATAGTAATGGGTTTTTTATGCAGATGAGAGGTGAATATATTTCCTTTATAATGAGGAAAATTCCATTACATTAAGATATTTAATTTACTATTTTCTCAAAAGTTTTATCCTTTACTCATTCTAGAGATTGAAAATTTACCGAGTTATAGTTGAATTAAGTGGAAAAACTATTAGTTGGAGGGAGAAGTTAAGATGAAAAAAAATAGCAAAGTAATAGCGGGAGTACTTTCCTTGGGTCTTTTAACAACTGGCGTGTTAAACGTACAAGCTCTTACAGAGCCCCGTAACATCAATGCGTCTGTTCCTGGTTTAAATCAATCATCAGCTGATGGATATCAACAGAAATCTATCTCAGATAAGGATGGATATTTATTTATTGATTCTATCTCTAACGAGAGTAAACTAGATGCAAGAGCAGAGACGGCAAAACTTACAAATACGGGTCCTTGGGTACGTTTATCTCATGTTAATAAGGGCTATCTATTAGAAAATTCAATTAAAAAAGATAAATATATACAAGCAAGATTCAGTTCTGATGTAACATCATTTTTACCTATCACCGTTACTGGAACATTCCAAGGTAACTAATTCACGGATTTTGTCAACCTGTTTAAACAGATTTAAAGACCATGAGGATTTTAAATCCACATGGTCTTTGTTAATAAGTAAACTTTATTTTTTATTTTACTCCTTTCATTAATTACTATTTAATCTATCTTTTTTAGAGTTGATACTATTAATTAGGGAAACTAGAATTTTGTAAAGTTACCGTTATTTTAGATGTTTGTTATTTTAAGTCGAAGAATAGGAGAGAGAGATGTTAAAACAACAAATAGGGGTTGAATTTAAGCAAATACTTACGTTTAATAGAGTTCTAACTTGGTTTCTTATTATTATTTTACCCGTATGGATACAATATTTAATAATCCATGAAGGCTATTCCTTCACTGACAATATTGATCTCTATGGGCGTTTGCTCAATGGTATTGGAGCAATGATTTTTCCAATTTTAGTATTATTCGTTTTTGCAGATACAATCATTCATGAGAGAAATAATAATTATTTAACATATACCAAAATAAGAATAGATTTTAATATCTATTTGAACGCTAAAATCATAGTAAATGCACTTCTTTCATTTGGGGTTTCATTTTTGTATGCGTTTTTACCATTCCTCTTTGCTCAATATATAAACCCCCAATTTGCATTCATCACTAATATTGGAGATAGTGGGAATATGCCTGGTACGGTAACATTCGATCAACTCTTAGTTTACGGACCTTTTATGTATGGATTTATATACTCCCTCTGGGTAGGTATCAATGGAGTTTTATATGCTACTTTACCTTTAATCTTATGCTTGATCTTAGATAATTCCTTTGTTGCTTTATCGATACCATTTGTATGGTATCAAGCAATGAGCTTTGTTTCTGCTGTGTTAGGTATTTCGAAGTTTGCACCATTATATACAGTTTTTCCGTACTCTATAATGCAACAAGACTTATGGACTGTATTTGTACCATTTATGTTTTTATTAATAATTGTGATTGTGAGTTATGTATATCTTAAGAGAAGGAATTCGACAGAATGGTTATTTTGAGAAGTCTTATCAATGAGTTGCTGCAGTTAAGGTGGAATGTGTTGGGTTTCGTTATTTTTATTTATTGTTTTGGAATAAGAAGAACAATTATTGAAAGTTATGCACCTGTTAATGCTTGGGATCTACTAATAATATTACTAAGTGATGTTAACTTAATTATTTATTTCGTTTTACCATTCCTCTTATATTTCTATGTAACTTTTTTAGTAAAAGGCTTTGAATATCATATATTGATCAGATTAGGCTCATATAAAAAGTGGGTACTCATCGCTTCTAAGAAAATTTTATTGTATTTAACTTTGACGATTATAGTTTGGCTATTAGTGGCATTCATCATGAGTATAGGGCTTCCCTTTGCAAGTGAATGGAGTTCTGGAAGTAAATTATTCGAACCTACTGCCATTATGAGACAGTATTTTGATCTCCCTCTTCTTGCTCTTTTATATCAAATAGTTATGTTCGTTATTACGACATTTATTATTTTAATGTCGGTTACTACTATATATGTCTTTCTTCAGTCATGGAGATGGATAAGCTTTGTTGTTACGGTTCTATATATATTTTCTTTTGTATCCTGGAAACTTTTCCCTGAGTATTTAGCGAAATTGTCTTTATCAAACTATGTTGTTATGTTCCAAACATTAAATCTTTGGAATAACACATTAACTATCCCTTTAATAGCAATTGTTTCTCTTGGATTAATCTATTTAGCCGTGCAATTTAAAGATGGAAAACAAATAGTCAGCTTTACTTCTTTTCAGACGGGCATAGTAGTATACCTTTTTGTATTAGTATTAGGAACTTACTTTATGGCAGATACCCGAAGTAATACTGTAATTGATCTATTTCTCCTTAATTTTTTCGGTACATCATCTGAGGGTTATACTTTTTTGTCGTATTTGTATTACATAGTAATTTTCTTCGGCTTTTTATATTTGGCACAAATCTATTTAGCAAGTGAGTTTTCTGAGTTGAGCTACTACAAAATTATTCGCTACAACTCTATGTTTAAATGGATGGGCGAATGGTTGCGTAATATTTTATTAATGGCAATATTGTATTTGTTTTTTATATTTATATTGACTTTAACAGTGGCATATTTTAAGGGCATTGAATTTTCCTTTCGAGTGACAGTAGTGGAAGATATGAAATTTACTTCTTTGCTATATCACTTTTTTATCAATGGCTTTCTACAAATAAGCATTTACATTCTGCTGTCGATTACATTACAAATAGTTTCAAAGAGCAGTTCAACCAATTTGGTTACTATAGGCATCTTTATCGCATTATTATTCCCTGGTTATAAATACATTCCAGTGGGTTTAAATGGGTACAGCCATTTGATATATGGCACATCACCAATGATCGTATCATTGTATTTGATCCTTATAGTATTAGTTGAAGGGGTATGTATATTTTATTTACTTAACAAAAAATATATATTTGAGGGAGTATGACTATATATGAGCCTTATTGAAGTAAGAAATGTCAAAAAGTCCTATAAGGGCTTAACTATATTTCAAGATATAGATTTAACTATTGAAAAGGGGAAAATATATGGAATTGTAGGTCCTAACGGTTCTGGGAAATCTGTATTATTTAAGTTGATTTGTGGATTTGTTAGACCCGATCATGGTGAAATAGTAATCAGGGGAGAATATTTACATAAGGATATAACTTTTCCTAAGAACTTTGGAGTCATAATTGATAGGCCAGGATATTTAGGAAATAAAACGGGTTTTGAAAATCTAAAATCTCTGGCTATGATACAGAATAAAATTGATGATGAGCAAATCATTAAAACAATGGAATTAGTTGGACTTCAGCCCACAGCTGAACAGAAAGTACGGAAGTATTCACTAGGCATGAAGCAAAAGCTAGCTTTAGCACAAGCATTTATGGAAAATCAAGAAGTATTAATATTAGATGAACCATTTAATGCTTTAGATTTTGAAAGTGTAGAAAACTTACGTAGCCTCTTACTTAATTATAAAAAGGAAGGGAAAACAATTATTATGACCAGTCATAATCAAGAGGATATCGATCTTCTTTGTGATGAAGTTTATAGAATAAATAAATTTAAGTTAGAGAAGTTATAAAAGTAATATTATTAACAATTTAACTCAGAAGCTATAATTAGAAGGATCAACTTCTAAAAGCTATAAGTGAATAGAGGATCTTTCTCAAATAGCAATTGATTATAAGTGTCCAAAACATGATGAAGATTTTTACAGACTATGGTATTTTAATAAATTGAAGAAGCATTAGAAGCTCATTTAATTGATTAAATATTCTTATAAAAATTCCATACTTAGTTAGAAAGATTAACTCCATTTTGATCATTTTTTTCAAAATGGAGTTTTTGCATTTGCTGATAAATAAAGGATGAAGGGAATTTTTAAATCAAAAGCAATACTAGCTCCATATCCTTTCTTATTACTCATTAAGAGTGCTTCGTTTATGCTTTTCAGTAATAATTTTCTTATTGAGGATTTGCACCTTATCTACCATAAGCAAGCGCATATCTTCCACAATATACTTTGCTAGCTCTTCGTCCGATATATCATCTCCATTAAGATCAAGACGGAATTCCTGCCCTTGTATGCCACCTCCATTTGTAAACTCAATTTCAAAGTCAAAGACAACTCTTTTCTCCATTCAAATACCACCTTATCTCTTAGAATGCTATCAATATATTCTGTTTTTCACATGCGAATACCTTCGAGAAGCGACGTTTAGATAAAGAAGTATTCCTGCATGCACAAATGAGCCCCGTTTATTCAATCAAATATTCATTCATATTGCAAAAGAATAAAGGAATGGAAGGCTTTTTAAAAGGACAGACCTAAAGAAAAAGTTTTTTCCTTTTTCTTGTATTTGCCACTTGAAAATTAAAAAGTCATAGTGTACTATTTGACTAGTACACTATGACATGAGGTGTTGAGGTTGAAAAGTTTTGCAGGGCTTTTAAAAAAAGAATGGGTACTTTACCGATCATGGTTTCTAGTGGGGATATTTATTGGTCTCATGTTATCTTGGATCGTTCCCTATGTATTACATCAATATGTTGATCTCTTTGCGCATGAGAATCAACTAGCATTTGCCTTTACGATGCTCGTCCTTGTTCTAGGCGGATTTTATTCTGTCTTACAATTTTTAGCGACGCTGCGTTTGGATATTAAAGCAAAGGAGAGCTGGTTACATTCAACAAGCTCTATCACGAAGCTTATCGGTGCAAAGTTGGTTTGCTCGTTAATAGGCTATGTCCTCTTCAATACACTTTTTACGAGTATAGCCATCTACAATATTAAAGATGAACTGATTGTAAGTACTGGACAAATTTTATTGACTTTGGTATTAGTTGTTATTGTGTTAATGATTTTCCAATTAATGCTATTTATCCTTCTTTTATTCTTTTTAGCTTTTTATTTGCAGTTGAAGCGCGTAATAGGACGTTTTTCGATTGTGCTGACAATGGCTGCATTTTATTTAACGACAGCTGGTTGGGTGCGAATGACGGAAAGTGAGCTGTACCAAACGATCTTCCTCCGTGGAGAAGTTTCGCTTCGCCATATCGAACAGTACTTACCAAAAGGGAAAGAGATGACAATGGAATGGATGCTAGGTTCGTTTTATGTTGTCGAAGAAGTGGCAATGACATTATTCATGCTACTGCTCTTTTTAGCAGCATCCAAATGGCTTGAAAAGGTGGTATTACGATGACAATGGATTTTTCACGTGATAAACCGATTTATAGCCAGCTTGTCGATCGAATTTGTGGGGACATATTGAAGGGAAAGTTACGGCTGGGAGATCGACTGCCGTCCGTTCGAGAATATGCAGTTGAAACAGGTGTGAATGTCAATACGGTGCAACGTGTCTATAAGGAGTTAGAGGCGATGAAGATAACGGAAACCAAACGAGGTCAGGGTACATTTATTACAAGCAATGAGGAACGCATTGAATTATTACGAGAAGAAATGAAAAATCAGCTAGCTGAAAACTTTTTAACATCGATTGAGGCACTAGGCTTTTCAAAGGAAGAAATGCTTGATGTTTTGAAAAATAAAGCGTGAGGTGAAGGGTATGTTAGAGCTATCAAATGTGTCTTTTCAATATAAGAAACAGCCGATTTTACAGGATATATCCTTTTCCTTCCCGATTGGACAAATCATTGGGCTTGTAGGGGAAAATGGAAGTGGTAAATCTACGCTAATGAAAGTATTAGCGGGTTTATTACGACCTTCCGCCGGTAAAGTCACACTGAATGGCAAGCCTGTCACACGTAGAAGTGCGGATCAAATTGCTTATTTACCCGATACGGATTTGTTTTTTGAGTATTATACGGGCGAACAGCTATTCCAGTATTATGCCTCTCAATTTGAAGATTTTTCCTATGATAAGGCCTGTATCGTCGCACAATTTTTACAGGTGAATAAAAATACGAAGCTACGTCAATTATCAAAGGGTAATCGTGGTCGGATGAAAATGGCTGCTACGCTTGGTCGAGAGGTTCCTTTTTATGTCATGGATGAGCCATTTGCTGGGCTTGATCCCATTGTGAGAGAACAGCTGATTAAGGGCTTAATTCAATTTACAGATATCGAAAATCAAACGATTTTGCTATCAACACATGAATTATATGAGGTAGAACCTATTTTAGATCAAATTATTTTATTGCAGGCGGGGTCCATCACGGCTTATGAAGAAGTTGAAACCTTACGCGATGTGGCGAATAAGGACGCAGTCGAGTGGATGAAGGGATTTTATCGTCTTTGAGTACAAGATACCGACCTCTCAAAGTGAAGAAAGGATCGTCAGTAAGCATTTTAGCAGTGTTGCTTCAATAGCATCCACTGATTGAGGATATAGTCGCTGGCAGATGTCATAGATTTTGATCGTGGAAGAAGTACCATCAAAATCTGGACACCATTATGCCAAGGCGAAATGGATAAGAAAGGGTGAAAAAATATGACAGAACCAATTGTACAATTGCAAAATTTATCGAAAACAATTCGAGGCAAGCAATTAATTCAACAGTTAAACATTGATTTATATCCAGGGCAGATTACAGGATTTTTAGGACCGAATGGAGCGGGGAAAACAACAACCATACGAATGATGACCGGGCTGATGCATCCAACAGAGGGCAATGTCATTATTGATGGGCTTTCCCTACAAGAGCATTATGAGGAAGCCATTAGTAAGGTTGGCGTAATTGTCGAAAATCCAGAGATGTATAAATTTATGTCAGGCTATAAAAATTTACTCCATTTTGCACGTATGCATAAAAATGTGACGAAAGAACGAATTCAAGAGGTCGTTCAACAGGTGGGTCTTGAAAACCGTATACATGAAAAGGTTTCTACGTATTCACTAGGGATGCGCCAACGACTAGGATTAGCGCAGGCGCTGCTACATCGACCAAAGTTTTTAATTTTAGATGAACCAACAAATGGCTTAGACCCTGCTGGTATTCGTGAGTTCCGTATGTACCTGCGCAAGATTGCTTCGGAAGATGGCGTATCCGTTTTTGTATCGAGTCATTTATTATCTGAAATTGAGTTAATGTGTGATCGCGTGGCAGTGATTCAAAATGGGCAACTCATTGACCTCCGTGATATTCACAATGAAAGCTCATCCTTTTATTATGTGGAGGCACAGCCAAAAGAACAGCTGTCTGCTCATTTTGAACAGCATGATTACCATTTCGTTGCTGAAAATGATGGCTATGTAGTGGAAATGAAGAAAGAGGATGTTCCTGCATTGACGACTCAATTAGTGCAAGCGGGTATGCAACTATTTGCTGTACAGCCACATCAAAAAACATTAGAGGATCAATTCTTAGAAATGACTGGAGGCGGACAAATTGCTGAAGCTAATTCAAAATGAGTGGATGAAATTATGGTATAAAAAGGGAACCTGGGCAATGGTGGCGATGCTCATTCTTGTTATTCTTGTTCCTGGTGCTATCATGAAATATTATGAAGTAAAATCAACAGATGAAGGCTCCTGGCAGGAGATCGAGCAGCAAGCAATCCAAGCGAACAAGGAGATGCTTGCAAGTGATGATTCAATGGAGGAAGATAAGGCCCGTTATGAAGAGCAAATCGCTATTTCTGAATATCGTTTAGCTAATGATGCGCCTAGTCAAAAGGATAATAGTCTTGCGAGCTTTATGTCCTTTACAAGTGGTATGCTCACACTTGTTACGTTATTTACGGTTATTACAGCGGCTAGTATTGTGTCGAGCGAATTTTCAACGGGTACGATTAAAATGCTGTTAACACGTCCGATGTCTCGAGCGAAAGTGTTAACGTCTAAACTACTGTCAACCTTCCTATTTGGTTTATTCTTATATGCTGTGAATGTGGTGGTAAGTGCTCTTGTGGGCTTGGTCTTGTTTGGTATGGGAACAGGTGTCGAATTAGAAATCGTCAATGGTCAAGTAGTTGAAAAGGCTATATGGGGGGATTTAGCGTATCATTATCTACTTTCTGGTGGTGATTTTGTTATGTCTACATTATTTGCCTTTTTAGTAGGTTCGGTGTTCCGTTCAAGCTCATTAGCGATTGGTTTAACGATGTTCCTCTCCTTTACAGGTGGCATGATTGTTATGTTCTTGAGTAGATACGATATTGTCAAATACATTTGGCTCACGCATTCAGATTTAACACAGTATGAACATGGTGGTGGCTCCATGATTACGGATGTTACGATGCCTTTCTCTTTAACTGTGCTTGCTGTTTATGCATTCTTGTTCCTTGTGATTAGTTATACAACCTTTATGAAACGTGATATAACTGCATAATCTAAAATAAGAACTGTGCCCTAATTGAATTAGGGTGCGGTTTTTTTATTGGGCAACACGAAATATTAAAAAAGTATTTATTTTTTTTTGAATTGCGCCTATAATAATAGCAACTTAGTGAAAACGCTTTTTTTTTACTAAAGTGGTCTAGACAACTATACCAAAGGGGGATAAATAATGTTTGCTTTCTTACAAAAAATCGGTAAGTCTCTCATGTTTCCAATCGCTACATTACCAGCAGCAGCATTACTATTGCGTTTAGGTTCAGGGGATATGCTTGGAGCCGTACCGAATGAAGCAATCCAGTACATTGCTAGTATTATGGCCGCTTCGGGCAATGCTATACTTGGCAATTTACCAATCATTTTTGCGATTGGGATTGCGATGGGATTTGCACATGATAGCAGTGGGGGCGCAGCACTTGCAGGTGCGATTGCTCATCTTGTATTAGTGGCCGTTTTAGGAACTGTTAATGAAGAATTAGATATGGGTGTGTTTGGTGGTATTATTGCCGGTATTACGGCAGGCTTATTATATAACAAATATTATAATGTGAAATTTCCAGAATGGTTATCATTCTTTGGCGGACGGCGCTTTGTACCGATTATTACGTCCATTACCATGGCGATTTTAGCTAGTATTTTAGCGATTGTGTGGGGACCAATTCAAGGTGGTATTGATTCTGTCGGCAATTGGATGATTGGCGCAGGATCACTTGGTGTTGGAATGTATGGTTTCTTCAACCGTCTATTAATTCCAGTTGGTTTACACCATGTCATTAACACAGTCATTTGGTTTGATTTTGGTGAATTTACGAATGCTGCGGGCGAAGTGGTGAAAGGGGACATCCACCGTTTCTTAGCGGGAGACCCATCAGCTGGACATTTCCAAGCTGGTTTCTTCCCAATCATGATGTTTGGTTTACCAGCAGCATGTTTGGCGATGTACTTTGCAGCGAAAAAAGAAAAACGTCCTGTTGTTGGTGGGATGTTCTTTTCCATCGCTTTGACAGCTTTTTTAACAGGTGTTACAGAACCGATTGAGTTTTCATTTATGTTCTTATCACCAGTTCTATATGGTATTCATGCTGTACTAACAGGTATAGCACTCGCTGTGGCCTATATCGTTGGATTCCGTGATGGCTTTGGATTCTCGGCAGGTTTAATTGACTATTTGTTAAACTTAGGTCTAGCAGATAAACCATTGCTCTTACTGCCTTTAGGCTTAGGCTTTGGTGCGATTTACTTTGTTGTATTCTATTTCTTAATCAAAAAATTAGACTTAAAAACACCTGGACGTGAAGACGACGAGGAAGAGGATGGAGAAGCAAATGCTGCCATTTCTGACGATGTTGATTTACGTGCCTACTATACAATTGAAGCATTAGGTGGAAAAGAGAATATTCAGCAAGTGGATTACTGTACAACTCGCTTACGACTGTCTGTACAGGATGCCGATGTTGTAGATGAAAAAACATTGAAGCAAACAGGTGCACGAGGGGTAATGCGCATTAGTAAAACGAATGTTCAAGTGATTATTGGTACATCTGTTGAGTTTTTAGCAGAGGCTATCAAAGATCGTTTGAAAAAAGGCAATCCAGCACCTACAAATACACAAGTGCCAACAGCACAGTCTGTAGTGCAAGAAGCAGTCAAAAATGAAACAACGAACTTCCATGATTTTGAAATGCCCATGACAGGTGATTTATTGCCATTATCAGCAGTGCCAGATGAGGCATTTTCGGCAGGGTTGATGGGTCCAGGGTTTGGTATTCGTCCAATGGATGGCACAGTTTATGCACCGTTTGATGGGGAAGTGGTGATGATTTTTCCAACGAAGCATGCGATTGGCTTGAAATCAGATGCAGGTCTGGAAGTATTAATTCATGTTGGTTTAGATACAGTTAAACTTGATGGTAAAGGCTTTGACCTGTTCGTCACGGATGGTCAAAAAATTCAGCGTGGAGATATGCTTTTAAAGGCTGATATCAATCAGATTAAAGACCAAGTACCTTCTGTGATCACACCAGTTGTTTTCACAAGTTTAATGGGTCAAGAGATTACACTCGGAAAATCTGGCTATCAACGAGCGGGCTCTACCAATATTATTGCAATGAAAAAGTAACAACAAATAGGGCTGTTTGCAAAAGCTACACATAGGCAATAGGAAATGGCAAATGGACACCTTTTCAACAGCCCTTGTTCAAGAAGAGGAGATGTTTTTCTTGAGTTTAATAATTCGGAACATCACAGTGGTCAACGCAAATGGTCGAGATGAGCAAGTGGATGTGTGGATGAAGGATGGCAAAATTGCACAAATTGCTACACAGCTCAATGTCAATCATGTGGAACAGCTAGATGGTTCAGGGAAATTTTTATTGCCTGGATTTATTGATATGCATATTCATGGGTCCGCTCAAATGGATACAATGGATGCCTCAGATGAGGGACTTCATATAATGGCACAATCGTTACTAAAAGAAGGTACGACAAGCTTTTTAGCAACAACTATGACACAAAGCTATGACAAAATTGAGCGGGCCATTGCCAATGTGGCACAGTTCCAGCCACAGTCAGATGAGGCGGAAATATTGGGGCTTCATATTGAAGGACCATTTGTTTCAAAAGAGCGGGCGGGAGCACAACCTCTTGACTATATTGTCCCGCTTGATATGGCTATATGGACAAAATGGCAGGAATTAAGTGGCCATAAAATTAAGCAAATTACGCTAGCACCAGAGGAAACGAATGGCATGGCAGCAGTGCAAAGCATTTCTGCAAGCGGTGTCATCGTATCGATTGGTCATTCAGATGCAACATTTGAGCAAATGCAAGAAGCGGTTCAATTAGGTGCTTCACAGGGGACACATTTATACAATCAAATGCGTCCATTCCATCATCGTGACCCAGGTGTCGTTGGTGGCGTCTTGTTGCTAGATGCCATCAAGGCTGAGCTCATTGTTGATTTTATTCATATGCATGAAGGGGCAGTGGAAATGGCCTATCGGTTAAAGGGAGCAGACGGTCTTATATTAATTACTGATGCGATGCGCGCAAAGGGTATGCCATATGGAGCGTATGATTTAGGCGGCCAAATGGTTCATGTGACTGAAGCGGGCGCTCATTTATCAAACGGTGCTTTAGCGGGTAGTATTTTAAAAATGGATCAAGCTATACGAAATATGCGTCATATTACGAAATGTACAATGGAGGAGCTTGTGAAAATGTCAAGCTTCAATGCTGCTCAGCAATTGAAATTAACCAATAAAGGGCAGCTTGTGCAAGGCTATGATGCAGATGCTGTGATTATGGATGAACATTTAAAGCTTTATCAAACAATTAAGGCAGGCAAGGTCTTATATGATGCCATGCAATAGGCGATGACCGTTAACGTCAGAAGGCATGCAAACATCTAGCATGGAACGATCGAAATGAAAAGGTGATAGAACATGAATACCTATTTTCAACAAGTCAATCGATATTTAACAATGGTGGCACAGCAGGAAAGTGAACAAATTAGACATGTTGCCCAGCAAATTGTTGAACGTCTCACAAGGGGAGGCATTATCCAGCTGTTCGGCTCTGGTCATTCCATGTTATTAGCACAGGAATGTTATTACAGAGCGGGTGGCTTAGTGCCTGTTAAACCGATACACATTGAATCGTTAATGCTGCATCAGGGTGCACGGCAATCCTCGCAAAATGAAAAAAAACAGGCATTTTTAGCCTCATACAAGGATCAGCTACAGTTTGATGACCACGATGTTTGTATCATCATTTCGACATCTGCCAATAATCCAGCACCAATTGATATGGCTATCTACGCTAAGGAAGCGGGTGCTTTCACTATATCCCTGCAATCACTGGAGTATCAGCAACAGCCATCACGACATCCATCAGGTAAGCGTTTAGAGCATGTGGTCGATGAAGTATTGAATACGCATGTTCCATTAGGGGATGGTGTGTTAACTGTTAATCAGTTGCAATATGCACCTGTGTCCACCGTCTTAGGTGCGACATTATTAAATGCTTTATTCGCACAAATTATTGAGCTAATGCATGAACAGGGTGCAAATATACCAGTGTTTGGTAGCAATAATCTAGGTAAAAATAATAACGATGCGCTCATTGATCAATATGGTCAGCGTATTCATTTTTAAGGCACGAATGAAGGAGGATGAACGGTGAGATTAAAAAGATTTTCCTCAATTGATGATTTATATGCACAAGCCGTGGCAACAATCGTTGAAGCTAAAAATAATGGGGCGACAACTTTCGGATTGGCTACTGGTGGAACAATGGAACCGTTATATGCTAAAATCTGCAAAACAGATCTCGATTTTTCACATTGCATTAGCTTTAATTTAGATGAATATGTGGGGCTTGAGGCAACTCACGAGCAAAGCTATGCCTATTATATGAACAAACATTTATTTCAGCAAAAACCATTTCGAGCATCCTATTTGCCAAATGGTCTAGCAGCAGATCCTTTAGTGGAGGTAGCTCGCTATGAAGCCTTACTGCAACAGTATCCCTTAGACTTCCAATTGCTTGGGATTGGTCAAAATGGTCATATCGGCTTTAATGAACCAGGCACGTCATTTGCTTCCTTGACGCATCTTGTCACATTGGAAGAATCTACTCGTCAAGCCAATGCTCGTTTCTTTTCATCCATTGATGAGGTGCCGACACAGGCATACACGATGGGGATTCAATCAATTATGCGTGCAAAGTGCATTTTGTTAATCGCAGTGGGAGAAACTAAGCGTGAGGTTTTAGAGCGCATGCTGGCATCTGATTATACAGAAGATGTTCCAGCAAGTGTGTTGTCCAAACACCCAAACGTTATCATTTTGACAGACTTACAAGAAGAGGAGAATATATAATGAAAACACAACAATTTACAGTAGTCGATCCTTTAGGAATTCATGCACGTCCAGCAAGCCAACTTGTGGCAAAAGCAACACCATTTACTTCATCAATTGAAGTGCGTACAGAAGAAAAAGCAGCTAATTTAAAATCCATTTTAGGTGTGATGGGATTAGCCTTGAAGCAAGGCTCACAATTTACACTTGTTGTAGATGGGGAAGATGAAGAGCAAGCATTAACAGCTTTAACGACACTCATAACAGAAATGGGGCTTGCACAATGACACAACTCACTGGTATTGCCGCTTCAGACGGCATTGCCATTGCCAAAGCATATCGTTTTGTCCAACCAGATTTAACATTCACGAAAACAACGGTTCAAGATATCGAGGCTGAGCAACAACGTTTAGCAGCCGCTCTTGCCAAAGCAGAGCAAGAGCTGGTGGTCATTCAACAGCAAACATTGAAAAAATTCAGTGCTGAAGAGGCTGCGATTTTTGAGGCGCATTTATTAGTGGTGAATGATCCAGAATTAATTGGGCCGATCAACCAAAAAATTGCAGATGAGGCGGTTAACGCAGAGTATGCCTTACATGAAGTATCGTCTATGTTTGTGGCATTATTTGAAGGTATGGACAACGAATACATGAGTGAGCGTGCATCCGATATTAAAGATGTGACAAACCGCATATTAGCACATTTGCTCGATGTACATATTCCAAATCCAAGCAGTATTAACGAACAGGTGATTATTGTTGCGAATGATTTGACCCCTTCAGAGACAGCCCAATTAGACCGTAATTATGTCCTTGGTTTTATTACGGATATCGGTGGTCGTACATCCCATTCAGCCATCATGGCACGCTCGTTAGAAATTCCAGCAGTCGTAGGGGCAGGGACGGCAACGACAACGATTCAAGATGGCGATTGGTTAATCGTCGATGGTTTATCTGGTCAAGTGCTTGTAAATCCAACAGCAGATGTCATTGTTAATTATCAAGAAAAAGCACAACATTATCGTACACAACAGGCGGAGTGGTCTACATTAGTAAACGAACAAACTGTGTCCAAGGATGGCGTACATGTTGAACTAGCTGCGAATATTGGATCACCAAGTGATTTGGACGGTGTGCTGCGTCATGGTGCTGAAGGAATTGGCCTGTATCGTACAGAGTTTTTATATATGGGTCGAGAAAACTTGCCATCAGAGGACGAACAATTCACCGCATACAAAACAGTCATTGAAGGAATGAAGGGTAAGCCAGTAGTTATTCGAACACTGGATATCGGTGGTGACAAACACTTACCATATTTGCCATTGCAAGAAGAAATGAACCCATTTCTCGGTCATCGTGCCATTCGTCTATGCTTAGAGCAACAAGAGCTATTCCGTACACAATTACGCGCTTTATTACGGGCTTCGGTATATGGTAACTTAAAAATTATGTTCCCAATGATTGCGACCATCCAAGAATTTCGGGAAGCAAAAGCCATTTTGCTGGAAGAAAAAGAAAAGCTTGTAGCGGCATGTATTGCTGTAAGCTCAGACATTGAAATCGGAATGATGGTTGAAATTCCAGCCACAGCAGTAATGGCAGACATCTTTGCGAAAGAAGTGGATTTCTTCTCCATTGGTACCAATGATTTAATTCAATATACAATGGCTGCGGATCGTATGAATGAAAAGGTTTCTTATTTATATCAACCGTATAACCCAGCCATTTTACGCTTAATTCAAATGGTTATCGAAGCTGCCCATAAAGAACAAAAATGGGTAGGGATGTGTGGTGAAATGGCAGGCGATGAGTTTGCTGTTCCACTATTGCTAGGATTAGGCTTAGATGAATTCTCCATGAGTGCTGCATCTATTTTAAAAACACGCTCCTTGCTGAAACAATTATCTGCCACAGAAATGCAAGCTTTAGCAGCACAAGCCCTCCAATTAGCAACAGCCGAGGAAGTGCTGGAAAAAGTAAAGCAGGCTGTGAAATAAGATAGACCAAAACCCATCTACCTATACACAATTATGGTAGATGGGTTTATGTTGTTAAAAAATAATATTAAAAACCATTATAGCAAGGCTAGGGGTCGATTTCCGTTCCACCAGGGTCCTTTCCAGTGAGCACGTAGAAGTTATATTGCACTCTAATCAACCATGCTACCAAAATAATCGAGAAAGGATTAGACATAACATCAATAAAATAAGTAGTTTTTTACCTTTCATAATAGTTCTATTCTAAATAGAATTTAAATAAAAAGTAGCTGAAGATAAGCTTCAACTACTTTTTTAGTGAATTATGCATGTTTTGAAATGATTTGCTGAAGCTTAGCTTGCAGTGTCGGTAGGTCATGCATCGTAATCGTTGTTCTGACATAGCGTTCATCCATATCTAATGCCTCTGCAAAAAAGCTACCAATGCCTCTTACCTTGCGATCAATTTGCATTAAAATTTCCGCTGAATGATTAGACTGGGAGAGGAAAACGATTTCCAGCTCATCTAAATGCCCTCTATATTGTCCAGTTGGTACAAATTCAAATTCCTGTACAAATGGATAGTAGCCACGGAAGCGGGAAGGGGCTTGTTCGCATTCAGCTTCCCGTAAACGGAAACCTAGGCTTTGAATTGTATCCAATATATGCCCTGCAAGCGTTGTTGGCTCCACACGAATATAATCCTTATCACTTGGATCGACAGCATTTTTAATATCAAGGCCGGTTTGAATCCAAACCTGTGTTTTACCAGCACTAATCGGTGTTTCAAATGGCAGTGTTATCGAAATAGGAAAGGCCTTTTCTTCACCTGCCGCCAGTGTGAAAGGCTCTGTTACTTTGACTTTTTGTAGAGCAGCAACCTCTGTATGTTTATGATCATTGGACTCGCGAATATAGGTCGTATTAACTGACAGATAAATAGCATCAACTTGTTGGTCAATTTGACCGCCACGCACGATGATTTCCCCCTGCATAACCTCTCCAGCGCGATAAGTATCCTTTGCCAATCTTGTATCCACTGTTGCTGCACCTATTCCAAAACTTGCTAATGCTTTATGAAAAAAAGACATCTTTCATTCCTCCTACTGACATGGTTAGCTATACATACGCTCGTGTTGAAAAAAGGTTTCAAGACTGGCAAATTTTTCGCTATACTAGTTGGAAAATGAAATTTTTACATGCGTGTTGTTTTTGTAAGAATACTAAGGTAAGTAATGATTTCTGCACCGATTATTCATATTTAGCCTTTATACTAAATGAATGTAGGTCTTCTCAATGATGAAAGATAGAGGGTGATTAAATGTATAGTGTGATGTCCACCATTAGTCAGTTTATTAGTGAGCCAATTACGCAATTATTACATGGCTATGAGCATTCTGCATGGATGATGGCCGTTCTGCTTGGCTTGATAGGTGCACTTGCTCCATGTCAAATAACAGGGAATATGAGTGCCATTACGTTTTATGGCAGTCGAACGCTTCATAGGAGCAGTATTTTGCAGGAGATTATGTTTTTTATGATGGGCAAAGTGGTTGTTTTTAGTGGGCTTGGACTGCTAGCTTGGCTGTTGGATCAATCGTTTGAAACGAAGATGACGCTATATTTTCCAATCTTTCGTCAGGCAATCGGACCAATGCTGCTATTAACAGGATTCGTGCTAATCGGTTTAGTGAAATTCACCTTTCTGCAACGCTTGTCATCGAAATTACCACCTATAGTAAAAGAAGGGAATTTGGGTGCTTTTTTGATGGGTGCTAGTTTTTCGATTGCCTTTTGTCCGACCATGTTTGTCTTGTTCTTTGTGTGGCTCATGCCCGTTGTAGCAAGCACTTCCTATGGCTTCATCCTACCAAGTATTTTTGGCGTGGCAACGGCTGTACCGCTTATAATCATGCTCCTCTTGCTATATGTTTTTAATGCCAAACGTCTTATTGTAAGGACAAGCATGAAGATGGGGAGAAGTATGCAAATGATTGCTGGTTTATTATTACTATTAGTCGGCATGATAGACACGATTACATATTGGGGATTATAAGGATAAAGAGAACATAGTCGAGTGTTTTTGCTTGGAAACAATAAGGTAAATCGTCTGTGCCAAAGTGACATCTTACAATATACTCGATTTTTGCAGAGCTAGATTTTCGATTAAACATATACCCAATTTGGCAACGAAATTTAGTTTTTCACCATATCACGTCATCATCTTTGCGTATGCAGATGCTGGCAATATACCGATTAGTCTCTTCATGGTAATTACTAATAAGATGGTTGAGTGAAAGGGAGATGAATGGTTATGGTATATCCTGCAAAAGTAAACAAGGTTCCGGTTATATTGAGCTTCTTAATGGTCTGGCTCATGGCGGCTATGGCACTGTGGCTTTTCGCAACATCTTTAATGGTCATGATTATGTCTGTGTGTTTTATTCTTTCAGCAAGCGTCGTCTGGTGGTACGCCACATCTATTCAGTTTGTTTTTGATGAAGAATAGCTATTAGTGAAAAGTGGTCCATTTAAAAGTAAAATCCCGTACCAAGGCATCACAAAGATTGCTCCTACAACTGCCGAATTTACGGGTTATCAGATTTCTACAGCTGATAAGGGATTAGAACTTTTCTATCAAACGCCAGCTCAAGGGAGTGTAAAGATGTTGCCACAGGATAAATGGGCATTTCTTAGTGAGCTAACAAAGCGATGTCCCCATGTACAGATTCCACAAGCCCAACATTTCAAGTAATGCTAGATAAGTTAAAAAAGGTAGCTGATGTGTTGATCAGCTACCTTTTGTTATTGATCAAGCTTTGTTAACGTTTTGCCGCTCCAACCAAAAATAATCGTTAGAATGGGACCTAGTAAGCAGAAGAAGGTGAAGGGTAGATAATCCAGTGTGGAGATACCGAGGACACTTGTGATGAAAATACCACAAACACTCCAAGGGACTAGCGGATTGACGACCGTACCAGCATCCTCCATGACACGAGAAAGGTTTTTCGGCGCAAGACCTACCTTGGCAAATTGCGCTTTAAAGGCTTCACCAGTTAACAGAATGGATAAATACTGCTCACCGATTAATGTATTGACACCAATGCCCGTAATCGCAGCACCTGTTATAACGGAGCCAGCACTTTTAAATAAGCTTTCAACTTTCCCTAAAATACTTTGAATAATGCCGAGTGTAAATAATAATCCACCCATTGTTAAAGCAAGTAAGACAAGCGCGATTGTAAAGAGCATACTATTCATGCCACCACGCGTTAGCAAGGCATCTACTTCCTCATTACCAGTTTGAGAGACATAGCCATCAAAGAGAATTTTGAAAACATCTGCAGCTGGTAACGGGTCAAGCATATAGGAAAGACCTACACCGATAATGGATACGACTGCCAAAGTAATGACAGCAGGTGCTTTATAAAAGGTCATGATTACAAGGACAACAATTGGCAATAATGTATACCAATGAATCAATCCTGTCGACAGTAGTCCTTCTTTAAATAGCTCCACGGTCTCAAACGATGTTGAAGCACCAGATGGCGATAAAATAGCGTACAGCACAAAGGAAATGATGAAAGCAGGAATAGTGGTCCAGCCCATATTTTTAATATGCTCAAAAAGATCTACCCCAACCGTACCTGAAGCAAGATTGGTTGTATCCGATAAAGGAGACATTTTATCACCAAAGAAGGCACCAGAAACAATCGCTCCAGCCGTGATCGTTAATGAAATGTCCATCGCACCAGCAATGCCCATAAATGCCACACCAACTGTTGCCACCGTTGTTAACGAGCTCCCAACAGAGATGCCGACGACGCTACATATAAGGAAAACAATCGCAAAGAAAAAGTTCGGTGAAACGGTTAAAAAACCATAGTAGATGAGCGTTGGGATCGTTCCACCCATAATCCAGCTCGAAATTAAAATACCAATGAAGAAGAAAATAAAAACGGCACCAAGTCCAGCACTAGCACCAGCAATCATACCGCCTTCCAGGTCACGAAAAGATACTTTCTTCCATAACCCATAAGCCAGCAAAATGGCAATCACTAAAAAAATCGGGATGTGGGGTGCTGCTTTTAAATAGCCAATACTATAAGCCATTGTGATAATAATTAACAGTATAATAAAGAATGCCTCTATAAATCGAGGGTTACTCTTTGCTTCTATTCGAAACATGTGAATCCTCCTAATACGAATAAATACTTCTGCGCTTCAATGCGGTGAAGCCCAAAAGTATTATAGCACGCTAATATTTTTTGTCAATTGACTGAAAACAGAAGGCCCACATGTTTTCATGCATTTATTGTATAAGCAACTCTAAGGACGAGCATAACAAGAAGGAATACGTTTGCGCGTACGATAAAATACAAAAAATAACAATGAAATTCCAGCATTTTCATGTAAATTTCGTTTACAATTCCTTAACATTTCACATCATAAACAAATAAGCGAAAAAAAGTTTATTTCAAGTATTTTTATAAAAATAACAGAAAAAACGGTTATATTTAAAGAAAAAACGGTGATTTTTAATATTTGATTTCCAACGTTTGCAACTTGAAAAACAGCTTAAAAATAAATGTGGCAAAATTTATATTACATTTTTGTAAAATCAACATCTGCATGTTTAAAATTTTGTTGAATTGTGTAAATGTTTTGTTATGATGATTCAGAAATCGACAATATTTATTTCACAGGAGGAACAGGATGTTCAACTCAAATAAGCAAGATCCATTTTTTCAGTCATTATTAAAAATCGCAAAAAACGTGAATGAAGGTATTTATTATGCACATAATGCCCGCATTCAAGATATAGATGCGTTAAAAGAAATTGCCGATACAATGAAGCAATATGAAACAAGTGGCGATAAACTAATTCATGAACTTATTGTGATGCTAAATAAATCTTTTATGACGCCTATCGAGCGTGAGGATATTTTAGCATTAGCGAATAAGCTAGATGATGTGATTGACGGAATGGAGGGCTGTATTGCTCACTTCAATATGTACAACTTAACGGAAGTGACTGAGCCAATGCGCCAATTCCTCACATATATTGCAAAAAGCACAGATGAAATGGTACAAGCCATGGAACTGTTAAATAGTAAAAAGCTTGTAGAAATGCGTAAACATGCTATTCAAATTAAAGATAATGAACGTGAATGTGATGAAATTTTCCGTTCTTCCATGAAACAGTTATTTATCCAAGAAAAAGATCCAATGCGTCTGATTGTTTTCAAGGATATTTATGAGCAATTTGAAGATATTGCCGATAGCTGTCAAACAGTAGCTAATACAATTGAAACAATAATTATGCGTAATGCGTAAGATGGAGTGTACGAAATGGATACGATATTATTAATCACCATACTAGTCGTTATTTTCGCACTTGTGTTCGATTTTATTAACGGCTTCCATGATACAGCAAATGCCATTGCCACTTCTGTATCAACCCGTGCCTTAAAGCCACGTACTGCGGTTTACATGGCAGCGGTAATGAACTTCGTCGGAGCCATTACCTTCGTTGGGGTAGCGAAAGCATTAACAAAGGATATTGTGGACCCGTTTACTTTAAATGCCTATGACGGCGATATTACAGGTTCTGTAGTGATTTTAGCAGCTTTATTATCTGCCATCACATGGAACTTGTTAACATGGTACTTTGGGATTCCATCCAGTTCTTCTCATACTTTAATTGGTTCTGTTGCAGGCGCAGCCATTGCCGCTGCAGGATTTGATATTTTGAACTATGCTGGGTTTATTAAAATTCTTCAAGCACTTATTTTTTCACCATTGCTAGCATTCGCAGCTGGTTTCCTAATGATGACAATATTGAAGATTATCTTCAAAGATATGAATTTATATCGCACAAATAAAGGCTTCCGCACCATGCAAATTGGGACAGCTGCCTTACAATCTTTTACACACGGAACAAATGATGCTCAAAAAGCGATGGGGATTATTACACTAGCTCTAATCGCGGGCGGCCTACACCATGGGGACGATATCCCATTCTGGGTACGTTTTGCAGCAGCAACAGCGATGGGTCTTGGTACATCTGTAGGTGGCTATAAAATCATCAAAACAGTTGGTGGTAAGATTATGAAAATTCGCCCAGTAAATGGAGTAGCGGCAGATTTAGCTTCTGCTTCTATCATCTTTGGTGCGACGTTGATCCACTTACCAGTATCTACAACACATGTTATTTCTTCATCCATCATGGGTGTAGGAACAGCGCACCGCGTCAAAGGCGTTAAATGGGGCATGGCACGCAAAATCGTCACAACTTGGGTCATCACAATGCCAATCTCAGCCGTTATGGCAGCCTTGATTTACTATTTTTTAAGTTTATTTTTCTAGTACGATAAGAGGAATGCACAGCAATTGTGCATTCTTTTTTTATTTGCGTAGATAAGTGAAGGATAGCGAGAGCAAGAAACAGGATAAAGGAGAGGAAGAGGATAGGAAGAGCAAAGTGGAGGATAGAACGAGAAAAGTAGTGGATACAACGCTTAAAGTGGAGGATAGAGCGAGGAAAGTAGTGGATACAACGCTTAAAGTGAAGGATAGCGGAGAGGAAGTGGATAGCAAGAGCAAAGTGGAGGATAAAACGAGAAAAGCGGAGGATAGAACGCTCAAAGTAGAGGATAGCCTGAACATAGCGGTGGATACAACGTGCAAAGTAAAGATTACACCTAGTAAAATGCTGGGAACATTCCTACTTGTGCGAGGAACGGATTCCCTCTAAGGTTAATTATAAAGAAAGTATAAACTTCGGAGAAAATCACTTTTTCCATAGTAAGGTGGAAATAGGAGGAGAACGAATGAAGGAAAAGTTACTACTGATTGAGGATGATGTCGCTATTGGTCGGATTGTCAAAGAGACGCTAGAGCAGGAGGGGTACGGTGTGGCGTGGGCGACTACGGGCCTTGAAGGGTTAGCAGATTTTCAGGCGGATTCCTTCGATTTAGTGTTGGTGGATTGGATGCTGCCAGAGATGGATGGGCTTGCGGTTTGTCAGAATATACGCTGGGAAAGTGATGTGCCGATCATCATGATGAGTGCTCGTAAGGAAGAAGCGGATAAGGTGGAGGGCTTGCAGGGGGCAGATGATTATATTGCAAAACCGTTTAGTTTAGAGGAGTTGAAGGCACGTGTGGCTTCCCATCTTAGGCGCTGGAAACGTTATAACAAGCTAGATGAAGTAGAAGATCGGACTGCCTATGCCTTTGGATTAATGATTGATTGGCAACGAGCGATAGTGAGTGTTAATCAGCAAGAGCTAGCGTTAACCCAAAAAGAATTTGCTCTTTTCAGGCTACTTGCTAAAAATCCGAGTCAAACCTTCACAAAGGAGGAACTGTATCAGCATATTTGGCAGCAGCCGAGTATAGAGGACACACATACGGTCACAGTACATATCAAGGCATTGCGTGAAAAGCTCAATGATTCTGTGAAAAGCCCCCATTTTATTCAAACTGTATGGGGCAAGGGATACCGTTTTATAGGTGAACCATTATGAAAATTAAAACATGGTTACTCCTTACTTTTTTTCTTGTCATGGTGTTACCGATTGCAGGGGCATACAGCCTTTATGTATGGATAAATGCTTATTATCAAGATAAAAATGTTGCGGAATACTTTGATAAGTGGACTGAGCTGAACCAAATAAAAGCAACCATTGACAATCCAGCGCTCTATCAAAAAAACGCGGATTTACAAGAGTTAGAAGAGCTGACAAATGAGCAGCTAGGAATTACCCTTTATACAAAATCTGGCTTTATTTTATATTCCTCCAATCCTTTGTTATCAGGCTATGTTGGAAAAGAGCGCATGTTTAAAGGATTATTTGATTTACAACAAACATACAACGCCTTTACCTATAAGGAGCCTGTCTATCAACAGGGCGATTTATTGGGTGTCTATGAAATTCAATTAGTTAGGGCAGATTGGGTAAAGGGTGTTGAAAATCGTTCATGGCTTGTTATAACAGGTTCCATTCTACTATTCCTTGTCATCTATTTAGCTGTCCTGTTCGTGCTTAACCGTAGACTAAATCGACCATTAAAAGAGCTGATGCAGCAAATGCGCATTTTTGCAAAAGGTGGTCATGTGGAAACAAATCTTAGCGCAAGAAAAGATGAAATTGGAGAATTAGCTCAATCATTTGTGGCCATGCAGAATGAAATTGAGAAGACAAGAGCTTCCTTAAAAGAGGAGCAGCTACAAAAAGAGTTGATGATTGCAAGTATTTCCCATGATTTAAAAACGCCCCTGACTGCCATTCAAGCCTATGCAGAATCTTTACAAAGCAGGGGGCTTACAGAACAGCAACAAGAGGAATATCAGCAGGTCATCGTAACGAAGGCTGATCGGATGAAGCATATGCTAGAGGATTTACTCATGTATACATTGCTCCAATCAACGAATTATGAATTAGAGCTGGTTGCTGTTGATGCTGCAGAATTTTTTGAGATGGCATTGTCTGACTATGAACCATTATGTGAGGAACAAGGATTTACTTTAAACGTTTTCTGCGATGTAGATGGGCTATATGCGGTTCACCCGAAACAATTACAGCGTGTGATTGATAATTTAATGAGCAATGCTTGGCGCTATGGTGACATCGGTACATCTATTGGCTTAGCGGCCGTCAATGCTGGGAGTTATCCAGTATGGAGTTTTGATTTCCTGAAGTCAACTTTGAACAAGCAAGAAGGTGTATATATCATTGTACAAAATAGTGGTCAAGGTATTTTGCAGGAGGACATCACAAAATTATTCGAGCCCATGTATCAAGCAGATCGTGCAAGAACGAAGGCTGGAGAACGAGGGACAGGTCTAGGTTTAAATATTACAAAACAAATTATCGAAAAACATGGTGGTACAGTAGAGCTGTTTTCGCAGGAGAATATCGGAACAGCTGTAGTATGCTGGCTACCACCTTTTAAAGGAGCAATTAAAAATGAAATGGAAAAAAACATGCCGAACAGCGGGCTTAATTGCTGTGATGACATTTAGCTTAGTGGGCTGTAATACGGAGGCATCGTATTCACCACAGGAAATTATTGAGCAAGCACTACAAGAATCCAAAGAACCACTAACTTATTATGGCGAATACACGTTAGATATGGGGGAGCTTGGTGGCAAAGCCCAAGTGAAAGAGTGGGTCAAGGATGGCAATAGACGTATGGAGATGACAGGTGACAATGGTGAACACGTCATCTCAGTCATGACTGATTCACAAGTGATAAGCTATGATGTTGCTGAAAATACAGCCTATAAAATGGCCTTTCCACAAGGCGGACTAGATGGGCTTCAATCACCTAGAGATCAAGTACAGCTTATTTTTAAGTTAATCAAGGATACACATGAGATTAAGATCGCAGGTGAGGAAAAGGTAGCTGGTAGAGACACGTATAAAATTGTAGCCAAAACGAAAAAAAGCGAATCGTTATTTGGGGATATCGAAGTATGGATTGACAAGAAAACATGGCTGACATTAAAAACGAAGACAGATAATGCAGGAAATCAAATGATCACGGAATTTACAAAGATGGAGGAGGGTAAAAAAATAGATGACCAACAATTTACACTAGATCTACCTAAGGATGTAACGATTGAAGAAATTAGTGGGGAGGATACTTCAGAATCTGTTTCGTTAGAAAGTGCCAAAGAAAAACTAGGAGCTTTTTTAGTAGTCCCACAAGAAAATGATCTTACGCTAGACAAGATTTCCATGGCTAAAGGATTAGAAGATCGACCTGAATATTCGTTTGACTATGGATTAGATGGGCAGCCAGCATTTTTTGTTACTATTTTCAAGGCAGATCCGAGTTTGGCAGAAATTGAGCCAATATTAAATGAAAAAGAGATGGTTATTCGAGGGCAAAAAGGAACTGTTATGGATGATGAAAATTTCCGTTCCATTTCTTGGCAGGAAAATGGCTATCAATACAATATCGTTGGGGAAAATCCAGCGTTAACGCTTGAGGATCTTTTAAGCTATGTGCAACAAATGACACTTGTTCAATGAGGTGATGCTATGAAAAGAGCAGAAGGGCTGAAATGTCTTGCATTGTTTTTATTTACCACTATTTTCTTATATGGAGTAGGGGAAACCTATGGAGTATCTTGGCTACAATTTCACTTTTTAGGTCAGTATGATGATGCAGGTTTTTATTTTAGTTTTACATCCCTGATTCCCATCGTGATTGGCCTATTTATGGTAGGGCTTTATGAATCCATCTTAAAACGTTTCATCTAAATAGAACAGTGGTAGGATCACAGATGGATGATCCTGCCTTTTTATGGTTTAATTTAAAAAAGGAGGTTTTTGACGATGTCTACATTTATAGTTGGCGTACTCCAACAATTGACCTCACCCCTGTTGATGGTTGTATGCTTTTATTTTACATTAACTTATTTTCATCATCTAAAGATAGGTGATGACAGGGGCATCAAGAACACAAAATGGGCAGCGGTGCTGTGCTTAGCGCTTGCTTTGATATTACCGTTTATTTACAACTTTCTTATCTTCATCATGAGGGGATAAAGTGATCCGTACATAGTAAATGTAGCAGGTTTATGATTTATAAATAGATGATCTATTAGTTTAAAAACAACCACTCTATACGGTCACCGAACCATGTAGAGTGGTTGTTTTTTTGTAATACTTACGTAATTTGCTGTAAATGTGTTTTCTGAAAGGCTTCCTCATATTTTAAACCGTAGCCAAGTGCGCGATCTAAGAAAATATGTGCGAGCCAAATTAAAGCAACCATCAGAAATATAGAGCTAGACATCATAAAGCCTATTACTAGAAGGAGGGCAGGCAATACAAAGCTATGCCCAATATTATAGAAAACAGCGCCTATTTTCGGATTGAGGAGATAGCCGATCATAGTGATGTCAGGGAGTAATAAAAACACCATAAAATACAGCCATGAAAAATCCAAGTGCCCATAGAAAAAGACGGTGATAATCAAGGCAATCACATATTCTAAAGAGATGATTTTACGTAATTTCATCATAAGCCACGACCTTCCAATAAATTTTGATACATCCCCTCTATGAGAGAGGCAATTTTTTCTTGATTTTTTTCATATTGTCCGTCAGCCATTAATGTTTTAGTCAATTGTAATGATTGCAGTGCGTGCTGATAAAAACGTAGTTGTTGCTCGATTTGTGCTATTTTGACTGAAAATAGCTGTACGGTTTCTTCATTACAAGCTGTGGAGATAGGTTTTTGTTCCAATGTCAGTAAATGTTTAATTTCTTGTAAGGTAAAGCCGAGTTGACGTAAGACGATGATGAATTTCATTGTCTGCTCACATGCGGGATCATACACACGATAGCCATTGTCCTGTTTTCGGGGATGTAAAAGACCCTCTTTTTCGTAGTAACGGACTGTATCAGTTGTGAAGTGAAATTTTTCGGCGAATTGTTTAATTTTCATACGAGCACCTCCTAAATTAATCCTAACATTGGAGTATGCTCCAAGGTCAAGGTTCTTTTTGAATAATAGTAAAAAAAATGAAACGGTTATTTAGTGGCAGTCGTTTATAGTGTAAGAAGGGGAGGTGGACGGCATACTTGAAGAAATAATCGATGAACATGCAGAACATTTATTACGTCTCGCCTATTTTTACGTGAAAAACCGGCAAACAGCCGAGGATATTGTGCAAGAGGTCTTTATTAAATTTTCTCAGCGTGGCTATGAGGAGCGAGGGCAGCTACGTGCATACTTATCCACGTTAACGATTAATCAAAGCAAAGATTATTTAAAAAGCTGGCATTATAGAAAATTACTATTCCAAGAAAAACTATTTCCGTTACAGGGGCATAAACAGCGGGATGAGCTCGTTGCAGCAGAGGAACGATCTCAGATTGGGGCAGCCATTTTAAAATTGTCCTTAGCCTATCGTGAGCCCGTCATTCTTTATTATTTTGAAGAAATGAAGATTCGTGATATTGCGCAGCTACTAGGAATTGCAGAAAATACGGTGAAAACAAGGCTGAAACGGGCAAGAGAAGCATTAAAGCCCCATCTAAAGCAGGAGGAATGGGAGGTGCTAGGGCATGAATGATATACAGAAGGAATTAGTCAATGTAGCAGGGGATGTGACAGTGAGCAAAGAAAGCGTCAAAAAACATGTGTTACAACAGCCGACTAACAGAAAAAAATCTGTACGATTCACGCTATTAACGGTTGTGCTCACTCTTTGTGTTGTGGGTTTTATAATGATGCAGCTTTTAACGAATGAAACAAAGCAGACGACCGCCCTATTCCATGAAAGGCAACTGGAGCACTTTGAGCGTATTAGCCATATGATACGGTCAGGGCAAGAGCAGGCATATTATAAAGAGGAGGCGTATTTTTCATATGAAAAACTTGTTGCCTCCTACTATTTTGCGAAATCATTAGGGGTTACCTATTCTAAGAAAGAGTTAGAGGCAGAAAGAAAGAAACAGGTTGAGCAATTGGAAATGCTACAGCAATCGCCTGAATCTAAAGCTTTTTTTCTCGGACTAGAGCCGAAACAATATGTGAAAACATACCTTGAACCCCTTCTACCAATGTATACCGCTAGGACGAAGCTGTATGCGATATATCAAGAAAAATATCCAACCTTTTATGCTTATCAAGAGGTAGCCAATATTGATGCCAAACGGTATTTCCAAGCGCATTTTGCTGAGCAGGCAAGAACCTTTCAAAAGGAGCATAACATCGAAATACGTACCAGTGTACATGGCTCTTCAATGGTCGGCACAGTTGCGAAGGTCGAATCGAATGTTTTCTTATTTATAGAAGGAGTGATTCCTGAGGATCTAAATCATATGACGGAGGGACAGCTTGCGGAAAAATATGAACAAGCCGATTGGTATCCTGTGCTGGATGAATTTCCTGTCAAGCAGGGGGATTATATTACTTTCACTTCAATGGGAACAGGGAGCATTGAGGAAAACGGAGTCGTAAGAAAATATGGTTTATTAACTAAATTGGAAAAACTAGAGCCAACCATTACAAAGGTGCTTGAGCTGGAAAATGAACAAGAAGTCGCTCAGTTTTTGCAGGATGTCCCGTGGCAGCCAGCCAATAAGATAGCAAGACCTCCCGAGTATTCTTTTCAGGTTGATGGCGTGCGTATCGAAATGTGGAAGGGCTATGGTGGATCTCTTTATCTTCAAAAGGTAGGGAGTGGAGAAATCCAGCTGAATGCTAAAAGAGCAATGCAGTTAAAAGCGCTAATAGGTTTACAGGAATCTTAGCAAGTCTCTTTGAAAGAGGCTTGTTTTTTGTTGAGGAGAAAATTATAGTGAAAGTACCATGTTAAAATAACTTTTCATTACATCTAGGATAAAATACATAGAGATATTTGTTGTTAGGAATAATTGCTTAATGATGGGAAATTAAATGAGTCCAAAGAATTGTAATATTTTGTGTGCAAAGGTAGTATTAAAGAAGTAAGGGTGAAAATAAGGGGGAGCGGTATGAACACACAAGAATTTGAAGAATTATGGATTACGCTCAATGAATTATATAATGCTGATCGCTTTTTAGAATATATAGAAATAAGTAGTGCCGCAATCGAGAGTGCCATTGAGCTTGGAATGTATGATAAGGCTATCCTGCTATTGCGCTATAGTTGTGCTAGTTATTTTCAAACGGGTGATCTACAGCTTTCCATCAGTGTCCTTGAACAATATCGTGAGCTAACCTTTCAACATGGCAATGATATCGATTTAATTCAATACTACAATTTAGCCGCTATTTATTGGGGAACATTTGGTCATTTAAAGAAATCAGAAGAGTTAATGCTGAAGGGCTTAAAAATAGCTGAAACGATTCATCATGTGGAGAGTATGGGGAAAATTTACAATAACCTAAGTGATTTAGAAATTTCGATGGGCAACTATCGCACAGCCAAGGAATTTGCCCTAAAAAGTCTTTACTATTCGAATGCATTTGAAGTGAAGCATAAAGAGCCCTATACAGGGGTTATGTATCCTAAAACGAACCTAGCTGTTGCACTTATCTGGCTGGAAGAATTTGATGAAGCGAACGAACTCTTACTAGAATTGCTGGCAACGATTCAAGATCCGCCTTATTCGAAAGTACAACTAGAGGTATTCAATGCGTACGCCTTCCTATGTGAAAAACAAGGGCGTATCAGTGAAGCCATTGATTTATATCAAAAGACGAAACATTATGCCCTGCAAAACAATGACCTGTCCTTGCTGCAAATCATTTATAATTCTTTAGTGAAATTAATTGAGGCACAGGGCAATAAAATTGTGTTATGTGCTATACAAAAAGAATTTATAAATATTTTATTAGAAATTCAACGTGAAAACTATTCACATGTATTGTTTGAAATGGAATACAACGATCATAAGAAGCAATTTGAAAAAAATGCCTATATGGATCCGCTGACAAATATCTACAATCGACGCTATTTTGATGAACAGGCGAAAAAGATGGTTGAAAAAGCGGCCGAAAGTAATCAGCAACTAGCTTTAATGATGGTGGATTTAGACCATTTTAAAGAAATCAATGATATGAATGGACATTTAATTGGCGATGATGCGTTGACCAGTACAGCCAAAGCATTAAAGGACTATTTTGAACCGTTTGAGTCCATTGTTGCTCGTTTTGGTGGGGATGAATTTATTGTGCTAAGTCAGGTTAAGGAAGGGGAATCGGTGCAAATATTGGCTGATAATCTTTATCACGCATTAACGGCATTGTCTCTGGTAGTGAATAATGAAAAGGTTCATTTGGAATTTAGCATTGGAGTAAGTACCAATCAGCGAGGCAGCATTGTAAAAGTGGAAGAACTAATCCAACATGCAGATGAAGCGCTCTATAAGTCCAAGCGCAATGGTCGCAACCAAATTACGCACTATAATCATTATTCCGATGTGGGAAATGGTATATAAACGAGGGAGAGGCATATCTGCATAGGAAGTGCCTCTTTTGTGTAAGTTGTCAACTAATGGTTTGGATTGATTAAGCCATAATAAACAATATCTTCGAAAGCACCATTTTTATACACATGCTGTTTTAAGGTTCCCTCATAATGCATCCCGCATTTCTCCATGATTTTGCCGGATGCAGGATTGGATTGAAAATACTGAGCATAGACACGATGATACTTTTTCTCTTGAAACGCAAAGGCGATGATTGCTTGGGTTGCTTCTGTCCCATAGCCATTTCCCCAATAGGGCTCCCCAATCCAATAGGCGATTTCGCCCCTTTGATGTGGCTGCTGATTGGACAACCCTATCGCCCCATATAATTGTCCACTGTGTTTATCTGTTATAGCCCATTCGTAGAGGCGATTCTCCTCAAAGTTTTGTTGATGAGTGGCTATCCATGACAATGCACAATCTATTGTGTAGGGATAAGGTACGTTCAGTGTGCTTTTGTAAATGGCATAATTGTTACATAAAACACTTACCTCAGGTGCATCTGCTTCTGTAAAAGGGCGGAGTAATAAACGCTCAGTCTCCATTGTTTTTTCTGCTGCTCGGTAAATCATCGAATTCCTCCTTTGTCTTCAGCGATATTTTTTAAAGCTTGAGAAGATGAATCGATTATAGCACAATAAAAGGGAAAATAAACCAAATAACAGTTAAAAATACATCTTGAATCAGAATAAATATTTATTGAAAAACGATAAAAATTATGATAAATTGTACAGGAGAATAAATAAAAGAGGTGCGTCAGATGAAACGAGAAACGCTCTTTTTAAAGATAGCTGTTTTTCTAATGGGAATACCGGTTCTTGCCTTATGTCTATTGGTAGTTCCTCGTGTAGCGATAGGGGCAGCACAGCATTTTCCGAAAACAACCATTTTTGCTTTACTAGGTGTTTATGCAACGGCCATCGCCTATTTTGTTGCTCTGTATACGACGATTAAACTACTAAGCTATATCGATCAAAATATTGCGTTTTCAGAACGATCCGTGAAAGCTTTAATCAATATTAAATATTGTGCAATTATCATTAGTGGTGTATACGTGGTAGGCATGCCACTGATATACTATGTGGCGGAAGTAGATGATGCCCCTGGTCTTATTATTATCGGAATGGTTATTATTTTTGCTTCCTTTGTCGTGGCAGTCTTTGCTGCTGTGCTGCAAAAGCTTCTAAAAAATGCCATCGATATCAAATCAGAAAACGATTTAACGGTTTGAGGTGAATACTATGGCAATGATCATCAATATTGATGTAATGCTGGCAAAACGAAAAATGAGCGTAACAGAGCTTTCAGAAAAAGTGGGCATCACGATGGCAAACCTTTCTATTTTAAAAAACGGCAAGGCCAAAGCCATTCGTTTTTCAACGTTAGAGGCCATTTGTGAGGCATTGAATTGTCAGCCTGGCGATATTTTGGAATATCGAAAGAACGAGGACACGCAAAAATAAGAGTCTGCTTCATGCAGATTCTTTTTTTGTAGGAATTATTGCCAGTAATGGTCGTCCTATGATACGATAAAGAAAAGATATATCGACAGGCAGTCGGTCAAATGTAAGGGGTTGTGATTATGAGGGAAATGAAGAAGGCGGAAGAGCGTCGCAATGAAATATTAGATGCAGCAGACGAATTATTTACACAGAAGGGGTTTGACGGTACTAGCACCAGCAATATTCTTGAAAAAGTGGGCATTGCACGGGGCACGCTTTATTATCACTTTAAGTCTAAGGAAGATATTATGGATGCCCTCATTGAGCGTTATACAAGTACGATGCTTGCAAAGGCAAGAGCGATTGCAGAAGACAAAAGCATTGCTGTGAATGAGCGCATTCTACGTGTTGTGATGGCATTAAACATACAGCATGAAAATGGTGGTCAGGAGATTATGGAGCATGTGCATAAGCCACAAAATGCATTAATGCATCGAAAAATACAGCAGGTGGTGATGAATCAAGTGCCACCAATCCTTACGGCCATTATTCGTGATGGTATTGAACAGGGCGTTTATCATACTCCCTATCCATATGAGTGTATGGAAATGATTATCGCCTATACCAATGCTGTATTCGATGATGATTTAGTGCTGATGACAGATGAAGAACGAGCGGCACGCATTCCAGCATTTATCTTTAATGTCGAACGAATGCTTGGAGTGGAAAATGGTAGTTTGCTCTATATGATGCAAATGTTTGGCAAGGATGGCGAAGGTAGTACGACATAAATACGAATGAGGGTCTTATTGGGTTTGACGGTAGTTAAAAACTTCCAAAGAGGTGACCTATGTATTGGAAATTTGTGCGAAACGATATGGCAAAGAGCAAGCTTATAGCAGGTATCACGATACTGTTTGTGGCAGCTGCTGCTATGCTTGTCACGCTCTCGGCAATGCTCATTGTCCATTTAACAAGTGCGATGGAAACGATGATGGAGCAAGCAGAAACGTCTCATTTTCTACAGATGCATGCAGGCAAAATTGATCAAGCACGACTCACTGAGTTTGCGGAACGTGATGAACGTGTAGACGAATTTCAGGTCAATGAATTTCTCAATGTAGATGGGGCCAAGATCCATATTGCTGGCACCACACTAGCGCATAGTGTACAGGACAATGGCTTTAGTACGCAAAGTGAGAAATTCGATTATTTACTGGACCTGGATGGTCATGTAATTGAAGTGGCGAATGGCGATATTTATGTGCCAATAGGCTATTGGAAGGATGGGACAGCCAAACTGGGTGACACCGTGATTGTTCAAGATAAGCACTTGACGATTGCAGGATTTTTACGAGATTCACAAATGAATGCTATGCTGGCCTCTTCAAAACGCTTTCTTGTCAGTGAACAGGACTATGCAGCCATTCAGGGAGCGGGCACGGTTGAATATTTGATTGAATTTCGGTTAAACGATTTGGCTGAATTAAAAGATTTTGAAGAAGCCTACACACGTGCAGGGTTAGAAGCGAATGGACCATCCATTACGTTGCCGCTCTTCAAAATGCTAAATGCACTATCGGATGGGCTAATGATTGCTGTCATTTTATTAATCAGCCTTCTTGTAGTATTCATTGCTTTTATGTGTATTCGTTTTACATTACTCACGAAGATGGAAGAGGATTATCGCGAAATTGGTGTCATGAAAGCGATTGGCATTCGAGTTGCGGATATTCAAAAGATGTATTTTGCCAAATATGCTGTGATCACGGTAATAGGCTGTATGCTAGGGTTTGCTAGCTCTTTCTTGCTTCGAAATAGGCTACTTGAAAATATCCGTTTGTTCATGGGGGAAACGGGCAATACCTCACTGATTTGGCTGTTCACCTTCATCGGGCTATTGCTCGTATTTATCGTGATAATGGGCTATGTACAATCTGTTCTGAAACAATTTCGCAAGCTATCAGCCACTCAGGCGTTGCGTTTTGGTACAACACAAGGAAAAACACAGCATACAAAATGGTTGAACCTCAGCTCAAATAAAAGACTTCCCATTAATCTCTTTCTTGGGGTGAAGGATGTCCTGTCACGGAAAAGGCTGTATGCCACTATGCTGGCCGTCTTACTCCTGGCAACATTTATCATCATCGTACCTCATAATTTACACAATACGATTGCCGCCAAAAGCTTTATGACGTATATGGGCATTGGCAATAGTGATATTCGAATAGATGTCCCACAAAGCAAGCAAACTGCCCAGCAGGTGGCAGCTTTCATTAAGACATTAGAACAAGACAAAGCAATCGAGCATTATAGTGTGTTGACGACAAAAAAGTTCGCGACAATGGCCGATGATGGCTCGGAAGCAAGCTTAAAAATAGAGCTGGGCGATCATACAATCTTCCCAGTAGAATATGCACATGGCAGGGCACCAATTGCCCACAATGAAATCGCGCTTTCTGTGCTAAATGCTGAAGAGCTTCACAAAAAGGTTGGCGATGCTATGTCATTGATCATTCATGGTGAAGTGAAGGATTTGATTGTTAGCGGCATTTATTCTGATATTACGAATGGTGGCAAGACAGCAAAGGCAGCTTTCTTTGACCATTCTACAGAAAGTATGTGGAGTGTCATCTATGGAACGATGTCTAAGCCATCGCAGGTCGAGGAGAAGCGAAAGGAATATGCAGAAACATTTTCTTTTGCAAAGGTCTCAGGCATTGATGATTATATCAACCAAACCTTTAGCACGACCATCCATGCCATTGAAAAAGCATCTCGTGCAGCACTTGCCATAGCCCTCTTGCTATGTTTGCTCGTCACACTGTTATTTATGAACATGCTAATGGCGAAGGATCAAACATCTATCGCTATTATGAAGGCATTAGGCTTTACCAACAGAGATATCGCTACACAATATGCGGCTCGAGCCGTGTTTGTTTTACTATTGGCTATAACAATGGGGACGTTCCTCGCCAACACGCTAGGTGAGCTTGTGACAAGTACGGTTATCGCATCATTTGGTGCGGCTTCATTTAAGTTTACGATTCAACCTCTAGCGGCCTATGTTTTTTGCCCATTAGCGCTCACAAGCGTTGTTCTGCTAGCTACACTCATAGGTACGTCCAGGGCGGGGCATGTCAAAATGATGGACCATATAAAGGAGTAGAACCTTATGAAACTAGTGAGTGGTAAGCAAATAGCAAAGTCATTTCAGGTCGGCGATGAACAGTATAATGTGTTAATGAATATTTCCGTTACAATAAATAAAGGGGAGTTCGTTGCCATTATGGGGCCCTCTGGCTGTGGGAAATCGACACTCTTGTATGCACTTAGTGGGATGGACACTATCGATCATGGGCAAGTGATCTTTGATGGCATGGATTTAGCCTCACTTCGTGACAATGAGCTTGCGGATTTGCGCAGAACAAGAATGGGCTTTGTGTTTCAGCAGCCGACCTTTCTAAAAAACTTAAATATCCTTGATAATATTTTGTTACCTGCGATGCGTGATCAACGAAAAAATGTGAGCATCTTAACAGACAAAGCGCTGTCCATCATGGAAAAAATGGGGATTGCGGATTTAGCAAAGCGAGATTTGACACAAGTTTCTGGCGGACAATTGCAACGAGCAGGCATCTGTCGTGCATTGATTAGCGATCCTCTAATGATTTTTGGAGATGAACCAACAGGTGCTCTAAATTCAACGTCTGCACAGGAAATCATGGATTTATTCACGGTCATCAATAACGAGGGCACAACAATCATGCTCGTGACACATGACCCAAAAATTGCTGCCAGAACGGAGCGTATTCTCTTTATGTGTGATGGAGCCATCGTAAATGAGCTACGATTGCCCATCTTTACAGGCATAGATTTAGACGATAGAATGGCCAAAGTAGTGGCTACTATGCGAGAAATAGGTATTTAAATAGATGAGAATCCGTAATGATTAAAAAATTACGGATTTTTTTTGTGAAAATTGAATCGTAATGGCAGTGGCGTCCGTCAGTAGTGTAGAAAGAAGGTGAGAGCAATGATGGATATTGAACAGATAATCGAGGAGCATGGTGATTACTTGCTAAAGGTCGCCTATCTATATGTGAAAAATAAGACGACAGCAGAAGACATTGTGCAGGATGTGTTCATCGCCTTTTATCAAAAGCAGGAACAGTTTCGCCAGGAAGCATCATTGCGTACATATTTAGTGAAAATGACGGTTAATCGAAGTCATGATTATTTACGGAGTTGGAAAAGCAAACGGCTGACACTGTTTGAAAAGATTACAGGGCGCACGACAACGGTTACACCTGAAAAGGAGATGCTAGAGAAATCCGTCAAAAAAGAGCTAATGGAGGCATTGTTTACGTTATCAGTCGCCTATCGAGAGGTCTTGATTTTGTATTATTTTGAGGAGATGACGACTGTGGAAATTGCCCAGCTCGTGCATTGTCCAGAAGCAACAATTCGTACAAGACTACAGCGAGCTCGTAAACAGCTGGCAGCAGCAATGGGTGACTTTGATTGGGAGGGGCTACGTCATGAATCAATTTAAAGAGGATTTGCTTAAGGAGCTACAGGATGTCAAGCTCTCACAACAGCGCAAGCAATTAATCGCTGACAAAGCGCGACGACAAGGGCAACGTAAAACAGGAGGGGAATGGACATATCGTCTCGTGCTGGCAACCTTTACTGTTTTCGTCATTGGTTTTAGCTATATTTTGACACAGCAAAAGGAACAACGTACCACAGGACAGCAAGCAGCTAGTACATCATCAGATACATGGCACTGGTGGTCCCTTTTTGACTCCGATTATGTAAGAGGCATGTTATTGCTTGGTATATTTATCGGAGCAACTTTTATTGTCAAGCGTTTGTTAGTGAAAAAAGGATATGGCCTACCTGTTTGTATTGAATGTGGGGAGAGCTGGTCTGAGAAAGATGCACGTAAGTTGTATCGCAAAAATGGTGAAATTGTGTGCCCTCATTGTGGACAAAAACAATATCGCACAAAAAAATCCATTCAAATCAGTGGTGTGATGACGATGCCAGTGCCGTTATTGATTATGCTGCAGCATGTTTTCCAACATTTTGTTATCGGACTTATTTTCTTTTTAGTGGGCATGTTCTTTTATCATCATCAAATTGCGCCATATGTGTTTAAGCTGCAAGAAAAAGATCCAATGAATGAACCTTTATGGTAATCATTTTGAAAGGAAATTGCTATTGTAATCTAGCAATTTCCTTTTTTATTCGAAAATAGATTGACAACGGTTTTTATTTGCTTTATCTTTGTGTTAACTTATTTTAATTATTGGTTAACGCACAAGGGGAGGCTTTTTACATTGAAAAAAGGAAGTACATATCAATACGTGTTAGCAGCATTTGGGGCAGCGATTATCGCCGTTCTAGCACAAGTAACGATTCCACTACCACTTATTCCGATTACAGGACAAACTTTAGCGGTTGGAATTGTCGTAACCATTTTAGGGACAAGATTAGGGACGATATCTGTCCTGCTTTATATACTATTAGGCGCAGTAGGTTTACCTGTATTTAGCGGAATGTCAGGCGGACTCGGGATTTTAGTTGGTCCAACAGGCGGATATATCGTCGGTTTCCTTGTCACAGCGATTATTATGGGCTTATACTTAGATCAATTTGGTATTACATTTGTTCACGCTATTATTGCGAATATTATTGGCATGATCATCACATTAGCGTTCGGAACAGTGTGGTTAAAAATTGTAGCAGAATACACGTGGACAGCTGCCTTTATGGGTGGTGTTGCGCCATTTATCGTAGTGGGGATCGTCAAAGCGGTACTTGCAGCATGGATTGGTGTCATTGTCCGTCGTCGCTTAGAGAGCGCACATTTAATTGAAGCAACAGCATAGGACATGGGAGGAATTGTTTTGGCAACATTATGGACAGGTGGCAAGATTTACACGATGGCTCAGGTTGGTGAAACAGTGGAAGCAGTCCTTGTAGAAGATGGAAAAATTGTGGCGACAGGCTCAGTGGAGAGCTTGTCGCCACTAGCTGCTTCTATCCAACATTTACAAGGACATGTAATGTATCCAGGCTTTGTCGATAGTCACTTACATATTATTGGTTACGGTGAAAAGCTCAAGCATATTGATGTCTCCACAATTACAAGTAAAGAGGCATTACTGAAGAAGCTTCAAGAGCGAATGTCCAAAGCTACGGCACAGGAATGGGTCATTGCAATCGGGCTAAATGAAAACCAATTTGATGAACCGATTTTGCCGACATTAGCGGAGCTGGATGCACTTGGAGAAGCCTATTTAATCATTAAACGGAGCTGTCATCATTTAATTTTAGCGAATTCCAAGGCACTTGCCTTTGCTGGCATTACCAATGATACACCTTCACCAGAGGGCGGTGTCATTGACAAAGTCGACGGTCAGCTCACAGGTGTACTAAAGGACGCAGCATTGTATTTAATTGTCAACCATATGCCGCATATTACACCTGCGTATATCGAGGATGCTTTGGCAAAAGCGGTGGCCTCGCTCCAAACCTATGGTTTAGTAGGAGGGCATTCTGAGGACTTAAGCTATTACGGACCACCAAACCAACCGATTCTGGCTTATCGTAAAATCGTGGAGGCACAGCAATCCTTTAAAGTTCATTTATTACAGCATCATACGGTCTTTGAAGAGGTCGCAAAAATGGATTTAGCCTCATCACCATTTTTAGAGTTTGGCGCTATGAAAATTTTTATTGACGGAGCCTTTGGCGGTCGCACGGCGGCGCTACGTCAACCGTATAGTGATGACCCTAACAATGCTGGGATGCTCATTCATACAACAGAGCAATTAACAACCTATGTTCAGCTTGCTCGTCAGTACGGACAAACTGTGGCCGTGCATACGATTGGAGATTTAGCAATAGCAACGATTTTAGACGTTTTTGCGGCCTATCCGCCGCAGGATGGTCAGTTTGATCGCGTGATTCACTGTAGCTTAGTTGATGATGAACTATTAGCCAGACTAGCTACTTTACCTGTTGCGGTAGATATGCAGCCGCAATTTGTACAGGGAGAATATCAAGCAGAGTTATCGAGACTTGGAGAGGCGCGCGCTCAAGGCTTACATCCTTTAAAATCACTTCTTGACCGAGGGCTGATTGTGGCAGGGGGCAGTGACGCCCCGATTGAGGTTCCCAATCCGCTACAAGGCATTTACGCTGCTGTCACAAGAAGAAATATTGGCGAAAGCCATGAGGGCTATAATCCGCAGGAGAAAATTTCACGGTTTGAGGCCGTCCATCTGTATACCGTAGGAGCAGCCGAAATAATCGGTCAGTCACATAAACGTGGCAAAATTGCAGCAGGCTATGCAGCCGATTTTACGGTTTTACAGGAGGATCTTTTTACTGTAGATATTGAACAACTACCACATATACAAGTAGCTTGTACGGTGGTGGATGGGAAGATGGTATATGAAAATCGCTGTGAAGGATAACCTTTGCAGCGATTTTTTCTCGGTCTATTGTTTGTCAGCAAAATTTTTTACTTGCTGCTCTAAGCTCGATACACGTTTTGTTAAGTCCTCTACTTGCTGTTGCATGGTTGGTGGAGGAGGCACAGGGACGGTTGACTTCATTTTTTTAATCATATGAATCATCACGAAAAAGATAGCTAGAAACATACATAAAAGAACAGTTGTACTAATGATATCGCCAAGAGTGAATTTCATGTTTGCGCTCCTTTCTCTAGTGGGTATCTAGTTATATACTGGATAGCAACATGAAAAGTTTCAAAAAAATGGAGAAAGTCACGATAAATACACAAATCTTCTCTTACTTTGATGCATAGGATACTTGAACAAATTGCTATTTTAGCGGCTTTCAGTACTGTGCTATAGCTATTTGAACATACGTTAGAAGAGAGCTATTCTAACAGCATGACAGGGGTGAGTACGTGCACAAGGCAGGACAAGTAATGCGACAGGCTGTCCACAATATTTATGCGTATCGGTTAGATTATGTACAAGTTTTCGCATTGATTAGAATTTTTCAGTTTTTATTGATAATCCCTGTAACCTCGATCGTCTTGAAGCTCATGCTCCGAGTAACAGGGTATACACATATTACTGAGCAAAATTGGCAAAGCTTTGTGGCGCATCCCTTTGTCATCATGATGATTTGTCTATTAATTTTGCTGTTTTTATTATTTGTTTATTATGAAATGGGCTTTCTCTTTCTTATGGCCTTTCATCAGCAAAGGGGGATGCGCTATCGCTTTCTTCCTTTATGGCAGCAATTGAATCGAAAGGTTATTTATTTTTTTAGTGTCCAAGTCTTATTTTTAATTGTCTATCTTGCCCTATTAATGCCATTAGCTTCCTTTATGCTACCACTTACCTTAACGCAATCCGTTTCTCTGCCACATTTTTTAACAGACGAAATAATGAGCAGTCGAGCTGGTAGGCTAGCATATGCTGCGGTGGCAAGCATCGTAGTGATGATTGGCATTCGTAGTATTTTAACGTTACCAATTTTTACAATTCAGCCCAACATCTCGATTCTACGTTCCTTTAAGCAAAGCTGGCGTTTTTCTAAACGAGGTTTATTTGAACTGTTAGTATTATTAGCGATGCTTTTAACAGGTCATTTGCTAATGATGCTAGGAATAACGGTCATCAGTACGTTTCCGCTCTATTTAATAGAGCGCATAATGCCGAGCGCAGCATTGGTCACAGCGGGGCTTACACTTGCCTTGTTGGAAATGGTCTTTGTAGTGCTATTTAGTTTATTACAGGCTATGTTTTCACAAGTCATGGTTGCCATTACGTATAACACGCCAGTGCTAGGCAAAGTCAGAGTGGCTACCAAGAGACAGCGACGCTATAAGCCATTACTATTGATCAGTTTCATCGTTTTTATCGTATTAAGTATGATGAACATCAATTCTTTAGAGAAAAGTGTTTATGCCCCAGATACTAAAATTATTGCCCATCGAGGCTATGTTGCAGGTAATGTAGAAAATACGATTAGCGGGTTAGTAAATGCAGCGAATGCGGGGGCAGATTTAATTGAAATCGATATTCAGCAAACCGTAGATGGTGAATTTGTTGTCTTTCATGATCGAACATTAAGACGGCTAGCCGGTAAAAATGGTGTCATTGCGAATATGACCCTAAGTGAACTAAAGTCATTAACCATTCACCAAAATGGCTATAGCGATAAAATTGCATCTTTAGAGGATTGTATCGAAATTGCCAAAGCGTTAGATGTGGCGTTATTAATCGAATTAAAGGTGCACGGCCAAGAAACGGAAGATGTTTTACCTAAATTAGTTGAGAAGCTACGTCAATACAAGGTGCTGGATTCCTACTATGTGCAATCCGCTGATGTACAGAAAATGGCGCAATTAAAAAAATTGGTGCCCAATTTGCGAGTGGGCATTGTCTATGCACTCAACATCGGACCAATGGAGGAAAATGTTGATTTTATCGCATTAGAAGAATCCTGGGTAACCGAGCAGCTGATTGAGGAATTAAAGCAGCACCCAACTGACTTATTTGTTTGGACACTCAATGACGACCGTTCCTTGCAAACCTTTATTGAAAAAAACGTCAGCGGCGTCATCACCGACCACCCCGACGTCGCCCGCGAGCTAAGAGCACAACAAAGCGAACATCAATACTTCTTACAGCGCATCCTCAATCGACTGCGATTTATCTTTTGAGGAAGCGAAGTGAACGTTCGCGAGCGAAGTGAATACTCGCGGAGGAAGTGTGAATACTCGCGCAAGGAGAGTGAATACTCGCGGAAGGAGAGTGAATACTCGCGGAAGGAGAGTGAATACTCGCGGAAGGAGAGTGAATACTCGCGGAAGGAGAGTGAATACTCGCGGAAGGAAGGTGAATACTCGCGGAAGGAGAGTGAATACTCGCGGAAGGAGAGTGAATACTCGCGGAAGGAAGGTGAATACTCGCGGAAGGCAAGCGAATACTCGCGGAAGGCAAGCGACAACCCGCGAAAGTAAAGCGAACACCCAGATGCCCTCAAATCAAAGCGAACAACATAAGCGTTTCATCATACGCAACCGTTCAATAGCAGTGTGACTTCGCTGAAAATAAAAAAATCGGTCAGATTGTAACCTTTTTCATGCAGAGGCGACTACTTCTATGAATTCGAGATATGAAGGAGATGCTTTTTTATGAAAATGACGAAAGTCGTACCATTTGCTATGTCAGCATTATTATTAGGGGGCGCGATTGGAGCTCCAACTGCATCAGCTAACGAAGGTGAGGCTGTGGTGACGAACGCAGAAACTACGGAGCAACAAGTGCAGCCGACTTTTATTAAAGTAACGGGTACCGTGGAAAATGTAGATGTTCGTGAAAACGGAACGTCCTATACAGTAATGGACGGTGACAATACGAACATTGTCATCGCTAATAAAGAGTCATTCATTTTCGATAATACAGGAAAAGAAGTCAAGCTTCAAAAAGGGGATAAGGTGTCGGCTTACTCTTATGCCAAAAAACCTATGCTTGCAATTTATCCACCGCAGTATAACCCAGAAGTAATTATTGTTGAAACAGAAGCAATGGGTAGCGTGGAAGTTGATTTCTTCGATAAAAATTTAATCGATACAGACAACAACTTAAAATTAAATGTTGGAGAAGATACTAAATTAGTAAGTGCTTCTGGTAAAGATGTAAAATTGGATGATTTAAAAGAGCAGCATTTAGCCGTGTTCTACACAATTGCTACGATGAGTATTCCTGCTCAAACACCACCTTCAAAAGTCATCGTGTTGGACACGATCGAGAAGGAAGAACCAATTGAAGTAGATCCAGAGCCAACTCCTGAACCAGCACCATCGAATCCAGCTGTTCAAGAAATCATCAAGAAAGACTTTTATGAAGTAGAAGGGACGAAAATGGTGCCACTACGATTAATCGCAGAAGAACTTGGCTTTAAAGTAGAAGTTACGCCAAAAGGTGCTATTGTTTCGAAAGGTGCCGTTTCCTATACCATTACTCGTGGTCAAAAGGAATATGGCTACAATAAAGCGCTTCGCCAATTTAAAGTTGCGCCCGCTTTATTAGAAGCTGGCAAAACATATGTACCAGTTGAATTAGCAGAAGAACTAATGAAATAATGACATTGAAGTATCTGGCAATTCGCTAGGTACTTCTTTTTTTATTTCCTTCTAATGGAAAATTCAGTACAATGAAAAAGAAAAGTCGAAGCATAAAGGAGAACGTTATGAAGCAAGCACTCATTATTATTGATATCCAAGAGGCTTTCTTTTTGGATAGCCAACAAAATCTATGGAATGATGAAACGATTATTAAAAATATCAATACGGTAATCACATGGGCACGTCATAAAGAAGTCCCAATTATTTTTATTCAACATACAGAGGCCAATGATGTTGATTTTGCAAAGGGTCAGCCAGGGTGGGAGCTGTATCATGGACTGCTTAGACAGGCACAAGATAAAGTGATTCAAAAAACAACTTGGGATGCTTTTTATCAAACGGATCTTGCACAATATTTGAACGAACAGCACATCGATCAGTTGATTTTCGCAGGTGCTCAAACAGAGTTTTGTCTTGATACGACGATTCGCAGCGCTTTTAGTCATGGCTACCATCATAATATTTTAATCGAAGATGCACATAGCACCTTAAATAGTCAAGTACTCGCAGCACCTCAGATCATTCAGCATCACGAATCCGTATGGCGTAATCGCTTTGTAAAAATTCAGCCAGTTGAGGAGTTCCCAAATGCTCATTGACCAAAAAGCGTTTCATATAAAAGAGCTAGACTATATTATTCGCTGTGCACAACTTGAGGATGCTCAAGCTTTATCGGATTTGCGCCTACAATTGGACGGTGAAACAGAAAACTTCGACCGAGAGCAGGGGGAGGCATTCATCGATCAAGCGGGCTTCGAGCAGCTTATTCAGCAGGATACAGCAAGTCCGAAAAATCTGTGTTTAGTAGCGGTTGTAGGTGATCAAATCGTTGGATACTCCAGATGTGAGGGCTCTCCATTAAAGAGACTTGCCCATAAAGTAATATTTGGCGTCGGTGTTAGGAAGGCTTTTTGGGGCTATGGTATTGGAAAAGCTCTACTACAAGTATCTATTGATTGGGCGGATACCAATGATATACGGAAAATGGCATTAGAAGTGCTAGAAACGAATGAAAAAGCTATACAGCTCTATGAAAAATGGGGCTTTATAGTAGAAGGTATTTTGAAAAATGATAAATGCCTTGCAGATGGTAAGTACTATCACACAATCATAATGGGTAGATGGCAACCCTAGTTAAGAAGGAACAGATATGACCAATTTTATGTATATTTTTTGTTTAATTGTCTGGGGACTTAATTTTATTGCAGTAAAGATTCAAGGAACCCCAGTCAGTCTAGAATTATCTTTAACCTATCGTTTAGTTATAACTGCTTTTTTATTTGGCCTACTTGCTTGGTTGATGAAACCACAGGGTAAGCCACAGCAGCATGATTTTCCATTTATTATCGTCTTTGGTATTTGTAATTTTGCCTTCAGTTATTTAGCTCTATACTATGCGACGATGTTGAGCTCCGCTGCGATTGTCACTTTAATTTTTTCATTAAAAGTAATTTTAACGCCCATAGCTCTACGATTATTTCTTAAAGAACCATTACATCGTCGCGTTTTAATCGGTGGTACTTTAGGGGTAATCGGTGTTGGGGTATTAATCTATCCCACTTTACATAGTTTTTCAGGTTTGGCTGATTTAAAAGGGGTCCTAATTGCTTTACTCGGTACTGTCCTAACAGCAATCGGGGATGCAAGCTCTGCAAGAAATGCAAAGCGCCAGATTGACCCCATTTATGCCAATGCCATTGGTTTTACAGTCGGCAGTGTAGTCATGTGTGGTATTGTCTGGATACAAGGACAAAAAATCGTCTTGCCTACATCCATTACCTATTTATCAGCCCTACTGTATTTAACGATCATCGCATCATTTCTTGCCTGGCTATTTTATTTAAAGCTAGTAGAAAAAATTGGCGGGGCGAAGAGTGGCTACATGGTTGCGTTGTTCCCTGTGATTGGCGGGATTGCTTCTGTTGTCATAGGGGAATCTACGCTTAATCTGTATTTAATCATAGGCTGCCTCTCTAGCTGTATAGGAGCTGCAATTGCCTTAGGCTTTCAATTTAAGCCTTTTTTACGAGGAACGAAAACCTCCTCCCCTTCATAAAATAGAGAAGAACGCTTGAAAAGGGTGAGGACAAAATGTCATTCGTTCAATCGAGTACAATGGCAAGTAGCAGAGAAAAAGAAGAGGATCATTGGGACATTGACCGTTGGGAAAATGATGGTGGCAGAAGTTTGCAGACGTAAGGGGGGACGAAAATTTGTCTCCCTTATAAAATGTTGAAACCTTTTTTCGTGTTGCTCGTATGATTAAGTAGACAAGTTTTAATAGCAGATTTGAAAAAAGGGAGAAATATTTTTTGAACCATTGAACAAAACGATTATTATTCATTATTTATTTGATTGTTATTGCGGATGCATATTACACAACATTGTATATTGAACAAAAAACACCACCGCAATATCAAACCATCAAAGCATCAGCCATTACAGTTAACATGGTACGGTAGCAAGCCTCACAAAAAGAAGCGGACAACCCGTCGCTTGAAGCCTATGTCCTTCAAGCCATTGCTTCAGAGAGTGACCTATGGCATGGTGACACAGGTAAGGAATTTAGAACATCGTACAAAAATGCACGTCTTTTTACGATACCAACAGCTACGTTGCTGACACCCTGTACATTTACAGGGTGTTTTTGATAAGGAGAATGAATGAAATGAGCATGGTAACCTACATAGGATTAAATTTCCAGGCTGCAATAAATGACGACGATACGGAAGATGAAGTTGAAATAACAGATTTGTTCCTTAGTAGCGAAGAGCGTCAAATGCTTCAGCATCAACATTTTACAACGCCATACCTATATGAGCTTGAAGCAAAAGGGAGTCCCATTTGGCAAATGCATAACGACAATAAAGTGCATTCGCCACATAACTACGAAAAATCCAAAAGCACATTTCTTCTTGTTTGTAACTTCCTGAAAAAACTTCTGCCAAAAGGTGATTATTGCGAAATCTACATTTGCTGGAAGGGGGAAGAAGGGGAGGATAGCGAAAAGAAATTCGAGCTCCTGTTAGACCAACTCTCAATCCACCAGCTCGAAATGAATGAAAAATACTTGATTACAATAAAAAATCAATTCTAATAAAGATTGAAGCGAAAAGCCTCACCCTTTATTAGAATTGTTTATTGGAAGTCGATCGGAATAAAATCGTCCCCGAAGAATGCTAGGATATTGCAAAGATACTCAAAGACATTCGTGAAACTCGTTTCTCAGATGGCTTGTCTTGTCTACATTGTGTTAGTATATCGGTATAGTTAGTTGCAAAAAGTTTATTTGTTTCGTATTATGAAACAATCTCACATTTCAAGGTGTTTCGATTTACTGTGATATATTCCCCAGTTGATTTATTCATTACTTGTGACACTTTCTTGGTATGCGTTATCTCGCACCAATCATTTTGTACATCCACCAATATTTTTATTTCCACACCACTTTCTCCATATTTTAAACCACTATAAGATAATTTCGTCATGATCATCATTCCTTTCTTAATCTTTAATATATTGTCAAATATGATATTTCAATCTACCTGTTTCTATTATACTGCACATTTATTGATTTATAAAAAAGCAATAATCTTTACGAAACCAGCCTAAAATAAAACGAGTATAGATATTATTAAACTGCCAGGGCAGTTTGGTTTAATAATCGTACAATTGTTAGAATTTGGTATAATTATTTTGGAGGTGAACGTTTCATATATGATAGTATTTGTGTTCATTAGTATTTATTTAATGCCGATTTTAGCAATTATATTTTGTCTAAACCTTGTAGAAATAATAAAGAAAGTAAAAAAAGAACAACCAACTACTGCTAACACAGTTTGGTTAACAATCTCTTTTGCATTAATTAGTATGGAGCATTGCTGTTACATCTTTTGGTGAATAATAGAAACGCTTTAGCCAAAGCAATCAACAGCTCTCCCTTAAAAATAAAATTTAACAACCAGCCACGATTCTGCTAAAAGAATTGTGCCTTTTCTTTAGGGGAAGGAACAGATTGCTAAACGGATAGTAGTTTAAGGCGAGGGGAAAATAAATTTCAGTTAATCGTTCAAGTTGCATACAAATATAAAGTGTGATGAATATTAGTAACTCATTAGCTATAATTATTCCAGAAAAAAGCGCTATTTGTGAGTTGAAAAAAATCCCAATTCCTCAATTTGAACACTAGGAAATTGGGATTTTATTTGATATAACAGTCAGATTTGCTTTTAAATCGCTTTGTTGTATGCAATAGTCAAGCAATTTTAAGCATCGTTTATAAATAGGAGCGTTTAGCTGGCCATGAACCTTGTAGTTTACGAAGTTGTACAATTTGTCCTGTATGATAAGCATCGTGCAAAAGGATATTTAGATATTGTTGCCAAACTGGAAGAGAAGGACTAGGTTGATCCAATTCTGCTTCTTGAAGGGATGCTAATGAAGATTGTAAGGCATCATGTACGTGAAGTGTTCGCTTCACAGTTTCTTGCCAAGCATCCTCATCATTCGCTCCACCTTGGACAAACGTTTCATCATTATTTTGTGGAGTAACAAATGAGTGATCTTTATGTAAGCGAGAAAGTAAGCGCTCTTTAAAGGCTAGTAGATGGTTAGTATTTTCCCAAATCGTATTAGCGGCCTTTCCTTCTGGTTGCCAACATGCTTGTGCAGCAGTGAGATTCTTTAATGCTTCTGATAGTGGTGGATACCATTCTTCTTCGAAAAAAACTTGATTGACTCCATTTTGCAAGAGTTCCTTTTTACTCATTGAGATAGCCCCCTCTTTTGTAACCTTCTAAACAGTACTTACTATTAATTTATCAAATTTTCCGAAAAGAGTATATAGGAGTGAAAATATACTAACAGGGACGTTAACTAAAGAGCATTGAGTTGCTTAGGCTCAGTGCAGGTTAGAAGAACAAGAAAGGCTATTGAATGACGTTCTGTTTTGTATCGGGATCTGATGGATTTGCTTAAATATTTATTTATAATATAAGGGAAAAATACTTACAAAATTTACATTAGAGGTGGCGATAATTCTTGAGAAGGTTGGTCATACTAGTCATGGTGATTTTTGGATTATTTTTCCCGATACAATTGCTATTAGTAAAGGCGAGTATTCAACCAAAATTGGAAAAAGTAGATGTTTCATTTATTCAAGTAAATCGTTTAAACGGGGAAACTCGTTTGTTTAAGGAAAATGATGGATATGAGGAAGTGATTATCGATAAGATTGTTAACTGGATAAATACATCAAGCCCTTCCGAAGAAGCAAATGAGTTAGAGTTAAATCAAACTTCCATCATCTCGATAATGAAAATAAAACTAAAAAACGGAGACGTTGCAGTTATTGAACCAGCTTATAATTGTGTATCCCAAAACCAAGTAAAAACATGTACGATTGCAGATGGTGAGGTTATCTATACAAGTAATAATAAAAAGCTTCGATTGAAATCAGTAGAACTTTATGATTGGCTCTTAGTTGGCTGGAAATATGAAAGTGTTGGAGCACCAAAAGATGAGTTGCTTGAAGAAACTTTATATAGCAAATATTTTTCCTATCTCGATGAAACTTACGCAGATTTTATCATGTGTCCAAAAATCGATAAAGTTGAAACAATAGATGGCAATACAAGGAGACATATTGTTCAGGCAAGTGCGTTAAATTATAGTGCACATCATGGTGATGTTCCTTTTGATAGAATCCATATAATGTTGACTGATACGCCAGAAAATGGAGTGAAAATAAATAAAGTGACAATACAAAAGGGGATTATTGAAAAAGAAAGCGCTATACAATGTAGGCGAGCGAGCTAAAGGATGACAGTGTGAATGGATGGAACAATTGATAAAGGAAATAATGTCTCAGAGTAGCCAATATAAAGTTCAAATTATTAAACGTAAGGATTGTCTCTATACTATAGAAGTATTTATGTGGCAAGAAGAGTATGGATATGAGTATTGGCGTCCAATAAAAAAAGATTTGACTTTGGTTGAAACGGAGGAAGGTGCAATAGCATTAGCCATTGAACATTTAAGCGTGTACTCTGGAGAACAATGCTTTTATTAATGTGCCCAATTTTGGATTGATGTTTTAGAATGCACTTGCTTCGGCAGGTGTTTTTTTCATTATCGATGCTCAGATATAATATGTTTAATAATACAAAAATGGTTAAATATTGTATAATGAAGTTAGGATATTTTGATATTAGTAGCTTGTAGAAAAGAGAAAGTGGTTGAGAAAATGAAGAATAAAAAAGGCATAGTTATTGCTAGTATTATATTATTATACTGTGTGATTTCAGTTATCTATACGCTTTTACTGGATGGAAAAATCAATTGGTCTCTATTATTTTTAGCAATATGTATGATTTATATTATAGAAGTTGCTATATCTAATAATAAATTACTTAAAAAGAAATTGACTAAGTAGGGCCAATACCAAAAGCTTAACAGGTTAAATCAGTTTTTACAGTTAAGTTACATCTGTTGGTAGGGCATCCACTCACATTCCAACGGTTTTATTATTCTCCATTTGCATTTAATACCTCACATTATCAGGTGAATAAGAAGGTGGGTATGCTATTGTTTAAAGAAGTTTCAAAGCTACAATTGGTACTATCTTTTTTGATGGCTTTTATTGGCTTCTCACAAGCATTTAACAACTGGGGAGAAAAGAGAATGTTATCTTTATTCTTTTTGATTGCTAGTATGTTCGTTTTAATTGTTGCGAGTTTAGCTCTGATTTTTTATAGAAAACGGCAAATCATTAAAGAGTAATGATGGGCTTCAAAAAGAAAAAGATTGAAGCTTTTTAGCTCCAATCTTTTTTCTTGTGCAATCATACCGTATTTTCTAGCCGAGGCTCAAAATAGGGGACATGATCTAAAACATTGATATATCAACTTGCATTTATTTTATTTGACGTTTGGATAAATCATCGTTGCTGGGTCTACATATTCATCGAATTGCTCTTCTGTTAGTAAACCACTTGCGATAGCTGCTGCTTTTAAAGTAGTGCCTTCTTTGTGCGCTTTTTTCGCGATTTTTGCTGCGTTTTCATAACCAATGTATGGATTTAATGCCGTTACAAGCATTAATGAATTTTGTAAATTATGATCTAGTACTTCTGTGTTAGGCTCGATTCCTACAGCACAATGGTCGTTAAATGATTTCATTGTATCGGCTAATAGGCGAGTCGATTGTAAGAAGTTGTAAATAATAACAGGTTTAAAGACGTTTAGTTCAAAGTTCCCTTGAGAAGCGGCGAAGGCAATTGTCGCGTCATTGCCGACTACTTGTGTGACAACCATAGTCATAGCCTCACTTTGAGTAGGGTTTACTTTACCTGGCATAATCGATGAGCCTGGCTCGTTTTCAGGGATTGTGATTTCGCCAATACCAGAACGAGGGCCACTCGCAAGCCAGCGAACGTCATTAGCAATTTTCATTAAATCAGCTGCTAATGCTTTTAATGCACCATGAGCAACAACAGCTTCATCATGGCTTGTTAAGGCATGGAATTTATTCGCAGCCGATGTGAACTGTTTGCTTGTTAGTTCACTAATCTCTGCTGCTACACGATCACCAAATTCAGGATGAGCGTTGATACCAGTACCAACAGCTGTGCCACCAATCGCAAGCTCCTTCATGTAGTCAATATTTTGGAGTATCATATGCTCGGATTTTGCTAGCATGGCTGCCCAGCCGCTAATTTCCTGACCTAATGTAAGAGGTGTCGCGTCCTGTAAATGCGTACGGCCAATTTTAATAATATCTTTAAATTGGGCTGCTTTGTCTTCTAACGTTGATTTTAATAGACGAAGTCGTGGTAATAAGTAATCTTCCACTTTTAACACAGCTGCAATATGCAATGCTGTTGGGAATGTATCATTTGAGCTTTGTGATTTATTGACATCATCATTTGGATGAACAATATCAGCTTCGCCAGCGTCCTTTAATAATTGGTTCGCACGGTGTGCAATGACCTCATTCACGTTCATGTTGGATTGTGTACCGCTACCTGTTTGCCAAACAACAAGTGGGAATTGATCGTCCCATTGACCATTTAAAATTTCATCTGCAGCCTGTACGATGGCATTCGTTTTAATATCAGAAAGTTTGCCTAGTTTGTTGTTCGCAATCGCAGCACTTTTCTTTAAAATAGCCATGGCTTGCACAAGCTCAATCGGCATTTGCTCTGTACCAATTTGGAAATTCTCTTTACTGCGCTGTGTTTGCGCACCCCAAATTTTATCAGCAGGTACTTTAATTTCACCCATTGTGTCTTTTTCAATACGATAATCCATGTTCAAACAGCTCCTTTATTATGTAAAACTCTCCTAATATACAGATAAAAACGGATACTCTTAGTCTGATGTAAGAATATCCGTTTGATACATGCTTATTCAAAAAAGAGGGGGATTCTGAATTAAGCAATTTGGAGAAAAGAAATAATCTACTGATAATGATAATTGTTATCAATTAAAAAGTCAACGGTTTTTCTTGAAGAAATTAATGATGAGAATAATTCGCAATCGTTATCTTTGGTTTTCCCGAATTTCTAAGAAATAAACGGCGCTTTGAGGCGTTATCTCTTTTTCTTTCCGATTTCTTTCAACGGTTGTTTTTTAGGGATTTTTTCAAATAAAACCTTAACCTGAAAATTATGGTCATCCATTTGAAGTACCTCTATCACCTTGGCTTTGCGCCCTTTAATTCGAATATCCTCTTCCACTGTAGGCAGTTTAACGAGCAATTGGCTTAAAACAGACGTCTTGTTTTCATAAAAATGAGTCACAAACATCGCTCTTCTCCTTCTAACATTTGATGTTACTCAATTTATGAGTGGGGCATAGTAGATAGAACTTTTGGTGAAGTGGGTGATTAGATTGGAACTTCTTTAAGCGTTCATCAATTGAAGGGACTCGCTCACCGAGATTTCCAAATTGCTCATCATGTGAGAGAACCATGCTTCATAAAGCATTCCCCATAAGTAATCTCCCAAAATGTCTGCGCAATAAAATCATTACAATGAGCCAATTGCTAGGAAAACCAATGATTGTTGCGGAGAAAGCGTGGTTCATTCTGAAATACTTCACCAACAAAAGGTTTTATTTTATTTGAAAATCAAAAATATGACATAATTCTACGTATGAGAATTGCAACTTTCGACATATCCTTTATTTATTTCTCGGGAAATATCTCATAGGATTATGAGGGAATAGTAAGGATTTCGTAAGCTATTTCAGACAATGATTTGATTAGGGATTCAGATGGGTTCTTTTAGAGAAATATAATGTGTTTATGATTTGATTGACTATTCTTATTTTTCTTTTGACTCATGAGATAGGTGTATTATGTTTCAGCTAGGGCGATGTTCGTTATAATAAGAGAAAGGAGGAAACGAGATGTATTTAAAATCATGTAAGGTATTACAGGACACGATTCCGAATAAACAAATGTATCCTTTTAATATCCCAAGCTTGCAGGATTTATATGAGCTGGAGTTTCCGACAAATGTAACGTTCTTTGTTGGAGAAAATGGGTCGGGGAAATCAACATTACTTGAAGCAATTGCAGATCGCTGCGATTTTAATACAGCGGGTGGTGGTCGCCAGAATTTATATGACGTACATAAGGCAGAGTCTTCACTGGGTGAATATATCCGCTTGTCGTGGATGCCGAAAATCTCGAATGGCTTTTTTCTACGATCAGAAACATTTTATCAATTTGCCAGTCATATTGATTTGTTAGAAGATCCAAGGAAATATAACGCTTTTGGTGGGAAGTCGTTGCACCACCAATCTCATGGTGAATCTTTTCTTGCATTATTTATGAATCGTTTTAATGGCAAAGCTATCTATTTATTGGATGAGCCTGAGGCAGCATTGTCTCCAACGAGGCAGCTAAGCCTGCTGAAAATTATCAAGGATCTAGAGCATGAAGCCCAATTTATTATTGCCACACACTCGCCCATTTTACTGGGCTATCCCAATGCTACAATATATAGTTTTGATGAAGGAGAGATTGAATCGATTCGCTATGAGGATACCATTCATTACATCGTCACTAAACGTTTTTTAGATGCACCGCAATCCATTTTACGTGAGTTATTTGATGAGGAGAGGGAATTATGAATCAACGAAAAGGCTTAGTCATGCGAGAAATTCGATTAGACGAAATGGCACAGTCCATTGATTTACTGAATTATGTATTTCAGATGTCTATGTCCATTCACAAGGATCGCCGTTTTGTAAATGCCAAGAGCAGGCAGTTTAATGAAGGGCATGCCATTGGTTGGTTTGATGGCAAACAGCTTGTATCCCAAATTTTAAGTCTACCTTTTGAGGTTAATGTACATGGCAAAATTTATGAAATGGGCGGCATCACAGCAGTTGGCACATACCCTGAGTATTCTGGGCATGGCTTAATGGAGAGCTTGATTATTGAAAGCCTGCAAAGTATGCGAAATGAAGGACAATGCATTTCCTATTTATTTCCATATTCTATCCCTTATTATCGCAAAAAGGGATGGGAAATTATGAGCGATATTGTAGAGTTTCAGGTGAAGGATACACAGCTTCCGCATTATGCGGGACTCACTGGTAAAATTCGTCGTGTTGATCCCAAACATGAGGATGTTGTAGATATTTACGCACGTTACGCACAGAAAACGCACGGGGTAATGGTGCGCAATAGTATTGCGTGGAATGAAAAATTTCAGGAGGATTTCTGGGAGGAGAAATTCATTGATAGCGATGTCCAACTACAGGCAGCGGTCTATTATGATGAAGATGATGTAGCGCAGGGCTATATGTTCTACCGTATAATGGAGGAAAATTATTATATTGATGAAATCGTTTATTTACAGGAAGAGGCCCGTAAAGGCTTATGGAACTTTGTCTCGGCACATAGCTCGATGGTTTATAATGTTTACGGGAAAACAACGGGAAATGAAGCTGTGGCCTTTTTATTAGAGGATAGCGAGATTATTCAAAAGGTCTCTCCTTATTTCATGGCGAGAATTGTCGATGTCAAAGAGTTTTTACTACGCTATCCCTTTGTCGGTCAGGATTTCGAGCTTCAGCTTGCTGTCAGTGATCGCGTTGTGGCGTGGAATAATGGTACATTCATCATCAAAATGAAAGATGGAAACCTGTCTGTGCAAAAGGTAAGTGAGACGTTAAACGATAATGCTGTTCATTTAACTGTGCAAACATTGGCTACGATGCTGTTAGGCTATAAACGCCCAAATTATTTAGAAAAAATTGAACGGCTACAGGGTCGTGCTGAGGAAATTGCGTTGCTTGAAGCCGTCCTACCAGTGGGTATCCCAACATTTATTGATTATTTTTAAGCCTTTTAGTGTGCGAGGGGGAGAGCCATAACGTTGACAGTTATGGCTGCCACGCCTCTTTTAGCCGTTCGACACCTAGTTTGATTTCTTCCATTGTTAACTTACTAAATCCTAATTGTAGCAATGGGTCCTCACTTGTTTGATTAATAAAAAACGGGCTTGTCGGATAAACCTTCACACCATAAGTCTCGGCTCGCTGGATGAGCTGTTGTTCTGAAAGGGGAGACTTGACCTTCACTACTATATAAAGCCCCGATTGCTCGCCCAATATAGCTATTTGTGGACCAAATTGTCGTTGCAGCTCCTGAACAAGGTGCTGCATTTTTTGTTTATACGTCAAGCGCATTCGTTTAATATGACGTGTCCATTCCCCTTGTGCCATGAATTGGGCCATTGTCCGTTGATGAAGGGACGAGGCATTTTGTTCAAAATGAGCAAAGCGCTCTTTAAATGGCTGTACTAGCGTATTCGGCAAGACCATATAGCTTAATCGTACACCAGGTAAAAACGATTTTGAGAAGGTGCCGAGATAGATTACCTTTGAAGGGTCGATCGAGGCAAGGGCAGGAAATGGTTGTTGTGTATAGCGAAATTCGCCATCATAATCATCCTCAAGAATATAGCCATTGACTTGCTGCGCCCATTGAATTAAGGTTTGTCGCTGCTGAATGGTCATGGACACACCGTATGGGAAATGATGTGATGGGGTGACATACAACAAGCGAGATTGACAGTGTTGGAGTACATCAAGTTGTGCTCCTGTTTCCATTACTGGCAATGCCTCTATTTCGAAATGGTGTAACTGGAAGGCTTCACGTGCACCGTTATAGCCAGGGTCTTCCAGAAGAATGCTTGGGAAATGGTCTTTTAATAAAAAGCCAAGATACAGTAGCATTTGCTGTGTGCTACTGCCGATCATGATATTTTCGCTCGTTGTCGATACGCCTCTTGCTTGTAGTAAATACGGTACAAGCTGCTCCTTGAGCAAGGGATCTCCAAATAGCTCTCCATATTGATAGCATGATGGTTCCTGTAGCACTTGATTGGCTAATTGACGCCATGTTTTCATAGGAAAATATGTCTGGTCAACAGCCCCAGCACGAAAATCTACAAGCAATGATGTTGTGTTGCTGGTTGGCTGTGATAGAACTGGCTGTTCCTGTTCCTGCAAGAAAACTGGCTCTAATGCATTGACGAAATAGCCTTTGCGTCCTTCTCCACGTATATATCCCTCAGCTACAAGCTGTTCGTAAGCAGTTAACGTTGTATTACGGCTAACCTGTAACGTTTCTGCTAATTTTCGAATGGAGGGCAGAGAATCGTTTGTTTGAAGTGTTCCTTGTGTAATGAGTATTTTCATTTGCTGATACACTTGTTTATATTTAGCCTCTTTTTCTGTTAATAGAAAGATAAAGTCATCCATATGATACCACCTTGACATGTTGAAATATTTGAAATTGTTTCTTTTGGAATGTCAGATTATTTACTACCATCATATAAGAAGGACAATGAAAAAGAAATGGGGAATCGAAACATGAAAATTTATACAGTGACACAGGCAACCATTGAGGATGTTGTGCCTTTATTTAATGCCTATCGGGAATTTTATGGGCAACTGTCTAATATACAGAAAGCGGAGCAATTTATACGTGAGCGAATAGAACGGGCAGAGTCCATTATTTTTCTTGCGTATCAGGAGGATGAGGCAGTAGGGTTCGCTCAATTATTTCCTCTCTTTTCATCCGTAGCCATGAAAAAAGCGTTTATCTTAAACGATTTATTTGTTGCCAAACAAGCCAGACAACAAGGGGTGGCACAGGCTTTAATGGAACAATGCTACGTCTACTGTAAGCAGGAAAATGCTCGTTACATGATGCTTGAAACTGCAACGGATAACATCAATGCACAGAAGCTCTATGAAAAGATGGGCATGACGATTGATAACAATGTCTATTATTATAGTATTTATTGGTAATTAAGCTGTATGGTTGCTTAAGCGTGGAGCTCGATTGGTTGGTGATGGGATTGCTCATAAAAGGACGAAAGTGCTAGACCTCGCCATGTCTAATTAGACATAGCGGGGCCTTGTGTTAGGCATGACTCATCCAGCCTGCGAAAAGACCAGAGGAGAAAAAGCGGGTAATGTTTTTGAATCCAGCTTCACTTAATAATTGTTGGATTTCTTGATCGGAAATGAAAGAGATATTCATGATGACTTTGCCCATATTTTCTACTTTCTCTTTTGTGTAGCCAGCGTCTAAAAAGACACTTTGCCAGATTTTGATACGATCTTGTAGTTCGTCACTTTCTCGGTCTCCATAGGCACAAGCAAGGACGAACGGTTTTCCGGGCTTTAATTGATCGTGAATGTTTTGTAGTAGATGTAGTTTTTCCTGACGATCTACAATGAAATGAAGGACGAGGATACAGCTGGCCGCATCGAATTTTGGCGTGGTTTGTGGCAAGCTCTCAATAGTTCCTTGTAGCAGTCGAACTCGGCTTTCTAATTCGAGTTGTACGGCCTTGTGTTGAGCGATTTGGAGCATTTCCTCAGCTGGGTCAATGCCTGTGAATGTCCACAGAGGGTTCGTTGGTCCCCATGCGGAAAGTTCATTGCCACCGCCAGCCCCCACAACTAGCAGGGATGCCTCTTGTTCACCTAAATGAGAACGGAAATAGGCTTGAGCCACGGCAAATAATGTGTCATAGGCAGGCACCGAAATACGAGTACTTTGCTCATATGTACGTGCCTTTTCTAATAAATGTGTTGATAGTTTATCCATCGATATAGCCTCCATTGCTTTATTATATACATTACAGACCCTTATTGTCTGTAATTGAGTATAAATGAAAATGATTGAAAGGACAAAGAAATCGCTTTTTATTGAAGAGATTGGCGAAATCTTTTGGTTTTCAAATGAGCAATTTCATGCAGGGCATCGTGTTTGGCTGAGCTATGTTGTGGGGACACTTCCCGTTCATGTGACCTTGTTAGCCGTGCTTATGACGGCCTTTGCGGGCTATGTCATATGATAGATGAATGAGCGGATGACAGGAGGCTTCATAGTATCGCAAATTTGGTAGCGGCAGGTTTTTCTATGTTTCCAATGCTATCATGATGACATTTTGACTTATTTGCATTTCTTGACGGACGCTTGCATAATAGGGCAGAGAAGATTTTTTCATGAAGGGACGTGCAAGCATGACAGAATGGCCTAAGGGAGTAGCAAAACCAGCAATTCGTGCATTACAGGCAGCGGGTTATACAGAATTGAAGCAGCTGGAAAAAGTGGACCTTACGACACTAGCTCATTTACATGGGATGGGACCAAAAGCGTTAGCGGCGATTGAAGCGGCTCTAAAGGAAGGTAGTGAGCCTCGTGAATAAGCTAACATTGTTTTTACTAGCTATGGTTGTCTACTATATTATCGTTGTATTCCTTATTAGCAAGCTGTTTATTATTCCAATCATGAAAGTGATGGCCTTGATCTTTTTTATAGGGGCAGGCTATATTTTTTCTCGTAAAATGCGTAGAAAATTACAGTAGGAGGCAATATGAAAATTGTAAATCTAACATTCTTTTATGGAGCAGTTATTATCTTAGCGATTACGCTGTCATTAGCAGGTGTTCGACTATCCATCTCACTCGGGATATTTGCGTTATTCGCAATAGGGGTAATTTATCGTCATATACATATTTTATATCGCACCAACAATATGGAGCAGGTGGATAAATGGGTGAAAAAACATAGAAAAGAACCCATCTTTGCTGCACTTTATGCCAATGCTTATGAGACGAAGGAAGAACAGATTCGTGCAGTTGATGCTATCATCGACTATTACAAGCAACCTGCCGTAAAGTATAATTATCAATTTATTAAAGCAATCATGGAAGAGAATTTGGGTGACGCGAAAGTAGCGGCAACAAAAATTGGCAAAGAACCTTTAGCTAGCTATGCACATTGTTATATCGCTGCACTCGAAGGCAGAACAGCTGACATGACAAGTGATAAGCTAACACAGCCGTGGATGCAACCCGCAATCGAAGCAGTCTATGCCTATACAGTAAAGGATCAAGCAAAGTTTCGCCAATTTGCAGATGCGAGCATCGAACACGCTCGTGGCATACAGAAATATGGTCTTATACATAATTTCAAGCAACTAGAAGAAGATTTGGTCATTCAATAATAGTTGGGCTACTTGGTAACCAGTACATACGGTATCGAGTAGCCTGTTTTCGTGTAGCTTACAATAAATGAAAAAATGATTTTATGAGGTGACAATGATTGTCTAAAATTGATCATATGATGCAGATTCTATGGATGCTGCATGCAGGCAGGAAAATTACCGCGAAAGAAATAGCTGAAAAATTAGAGATGAATATAAGGACAGTATACCGATATATTGACGCACTTTCTGCCAGTGGTGTACCGATTATAGCAGAAGCGGGTCATAACGGAGGGTATACCCTGTTGAATAATTTTATTAAAAGTCCTCTTCTATTTGAGATTGATGAGAAAGCGGCATTACTTCATGCTGCTATTTTTGCAAAAGAAGCTGGTTATTTTTTAGATGAGGCATTAAATAGTGCAACATCAAAGCTAACAAAATTTTCAAATCAAGAGCAAGAAGAAATGATTAAGCAACATTTAGAAGGATTCGAGATTGTAAGTCCTAATGCTCAATCATCTATGGAGCCGATATTGAAAAAAATAGAGGAAAGTATAGTAAACGAAACATCTGTTGAAATGGAGTACCGTACAAATAATGAAGAACAACCTAAACATAGGTTGATTAACCCGTATGGCTTAGTTTATTGGAATAATAACTGGTATGTCATTGCCTATTGTCATTTAAGGAAGGGGATCCGTAATTTTAAAGTAAGCCGCATTATCAATATGAACCAAACAGCCATTACCTTCCAGCGACCACAACCTTTCTCGGCAAGTGATTTTTTTATGAAAAGCATTCTACCACAAGTAGAAGATAAACGGGAACTTACACCTTTCATCATTTGTGGTAAGACGGATGCGGTAGATGACATAAGTCAGCATTGGTTTTTAAGGGATCACCTCAAAGAACGGACCTCAAAGAAAGCGATATTTCTAGTAGAGGAAGAAGCGTTACATAAATATGTTCCCTATTTGCTATTACCATATGGAAAATCAATACAAATAGTAGAACCAATAAGCTTAAAGCAAAAAATGATTGACGTACTTTATGAGCTAATTAATTTTTATCAAGTTGAAAACTTTACTGACGGAGAATGTCAGTGAAGTTTTTTTATAATAAGCGTAATTCATTTAAAAGGAGTGCTTATTATGCATACAAGAAGAGTGTATCTTTATGTATTTAATACGATGTCAGACTGGGAAATAGGCTATTTAATTGCTGAACTGAATTCAGGAAGGTATTTTAAAAAAGGATTAGCGGCTTTTGAGGTAATTACGGTAGGTATTGATAGAAGTCCTGTTACTACGATGGGAGGAATTACAATACTTCCTACTATTTCCATTGATGAATGTCAATTGAATAGTACGGATGTCTTAATTCTTCCAGGAGGCAATACATGGCTTGAGTCTATACATGATCCTCTATTGAAGAAAGTATCCATAGCGTTGAACGAAGAAATTATCATAGCTGCAATATGTGGCGCAACTATGGGTCTCGCAAAGATTGGTTTGCTAGATTCAAGAAAACATACAAGCAACGATTTAGAATACTTGAAAATGTTTTGTCCACATTATATAGGGGATAAACATTTTGAGGAAGGCCCTGCTATAACGGATGGAAATTTAGTTACGGCATCAGGTACAGCCCCACTGGAATTTGCTGTTCATGTTTTGAGGCTACTTGACGTGTTTAGACTAGAAACATTACAGGCGTGGTTGAATCTTTATCAAACGCATGAAAAAAAATACTATTTTGAATTAATGTCTTCTATTGAATAATTAAGGTCTCAGTGGAGCATGTGTAACAACATGCTCCTAAATTTATTCTTATATAAAGAGGTACACTATCGCATTTTCTTTTCCAACAAAATGCCTCGTACGATGCCACCAATAAAGAGGATGCCTAACACGAAAAGAAATAGGTAGGCATGCCACTGCTGTAAAATACGCTCGTGACCTAGTGCCACTGTCAGGTCATTGAAAAGGGAATAAGTAAAATACAATAAAATACTATTTTTTATGAGACAAAACGTCATAATGCCATTTTGTCGCTGTCTATGGGACAGGGGTGCTTTATTTTTGCGCATGACAGGGTAGGCAGCTTTCATTTCTAAATAATGTAAAAGTAAAAATAGCATAAGTGCGATAAAGGGTAAATAAAAGATCGCAATTTTCGGTCCAAACTGGGCTTGCTCATTCGTAAAGCTTTGTAAGACAGGAATCGTTGCAGGGAGCTTTGAATATTGGATTAGAGTGGCGGTGATGCCAGCTCCAAAAATAGTGGCCGCTATAACAGTCAGCTGGTGACAAAAGCGCGGTGTGGGTGTTTTTTGTTGTGTATGCATCCTTGCCCCTCATTTCTCATCATTCAAAATGTTAATCTGTTATACTGTAACATAGAATGATTGCTTTTTGTGTTAGAGAAAGAAGGATACTATGGAATACTTGTTGTTTTTACTAATTGGCATCATTGGGAATGTCGTGGGCACATTAGTGGGTGGTGGCGGCTTAATTACCTTGCCTACCATGATGCTTATGGGCGTGCCCGTCCATTCGGCTATTGGCGCGAATAAAGTGTCCAATATGGTGAGTGCCTTTTCCAGTTTTTATACGATTTATAAACGAAAAGAATTAGCCTGGACAGAAATGCGTGCTGTCCTACTTGTATCCTTGATTGGAGGCACACTTGGTGGACTTTTCGCTTCGTTCATGAGTAGTCAAACATTGACGTTCATTGCCATTATGTTACTAGGCTTTGCACTCATCATGTCCTTTATGGGTGGAGCTGATTTTGGTGACAATGAATGCTTTACAATGAATCGAAAAAACGGTCCAATCCTTCTTGGGGTTGGTTTTTATGATGGTATGTTTGGCCCTGGCAGTAGCACATTAGCTCTTTATACATATGCACATGAGAAGATTTCCTATATCAAAGCAGTAGGGCTCTCACGGGTGGGGGTATTTGCCATGTGTTCAGGAGCGGCGATTACGTATATTGCGACGGGAAAAATTGAATGGCCATTAACACTTATTTTGATGATTGGCTCAACGATTGGTGCACAAATTGGGCTCGTGCTTGCGAGAAAAGTGAAAGCGAACCAAGTGAAGCTATTATTGCGGATCGTAACGATTGTGCTGATTGTACAGCTTCTTTATGATTTTATCCATCAGCTTTAGGAGGCGATTGTCCTGTTTGAAATAACACCATACCCAACCTTTTCGTGGTCACTCTCGCGTCATAAAACATTGACAAGCTGCGCTCGCAAATATGGCTATGAATATTATTTTTCACATAACGGCTGGCTCAGCTATAATGTAGAGCCTTACCATCAACAGGTGTATCGCTTAAAAAAGCTACAATCGATGCCTATTTTATTTGGGCAAATTGTCCACCGATATATTGAACAGGCCATTAATGATTATCTACAGACAGGGAAAGCTTCTACACTGGAGGAGCTGATGCAAGGGGCACGTGGACAGCTTAATGCAGCCTTTATTGATTCTACACGCCATGTGGAGTTTTGGAGGCAAAAGCCGAATAAATACTATATGATGCAGGAAATTTATTATTACGGCACACTTTCTTCAGAGCTTGTGCAGGACTATAAAGAACGTTTACAGCTTGTGTTTGACCATTTTTTGATGAGCGAAACATTCCAGCAAATCACGGCACAAAAGGGCGCTCTCCGTATTGGGGAACCAGAGCAATTCCGCTCGATGAAAATAGACGGCATCCAAGTATTCGTCGTCATGGACTTTCATTATTATAATGAACGAGCAGATAAATGGATTATTGTTGACTGGAAAACGGGCGGGGAGTCTGATGATGACCGCCAGCAATTAGCGCTCTACGCCTACTATGTTCAGCAAAAATACCGTGTATCCTTGGAGCAAATTGAGGTCTATAACGAATATTTATTAACGGGAAAACGGAAGAAATATAGGTTTACTGCCTACGATATGGATAATATTTTGCATACATTTCAACGCAGTGTCTTAGCAATGAAAAAATACCAAGCCGATATTTTTTCTAACGAGCCTGTGGACTTGGAAGATTTCGAACAAACACAAGAAAAATGGCATTGTCGAGGTTGTAATTTTAGAGAGTTGTGTGGGACAAGGTGAGAAAGTAAAAGAAGCGAGTGCTAAAATAGCCACTCGCTTCTTTTTATGTCATTTAGGGATGACAATCCAGTACTTCTTCAAGAGACCTTTGTAGTGGTTTTCCTAATAAAATAGAGAAAAATGAGCTGAATGAGCATAACAACTAGAAACACGATGCCCAAAATAATGAATGACACCATTTTAATGGCAGGAGTTTGCACCATCCCAGCAGCATCAACATTTCTTACCCCAATAAATACTGCGAGGGCAGAAAAAATCAATAACCATACAATATTTATAGCCCACCATATAATTTTCGTAAACAAAATGAACATCCTCTTCCTATTTATAATTTCCTTTTATGGTTTTATTATATTGTTTTTGTTTGTTTTTGGAAACACACTTTAGACGGTGTTACCTCTCCGCCTTGAGACGGATTGACTTATTACTCTTCGGTTGGTGTGTAGAAGGTAAAACAATTTTGCCATTTGTCTAGAGCTAAAAAGGCTTTATTCCTTATTTAGGGTATATATGGTAAATTTGGTATATGTAAATATTTAGGTATAAAAGGGGGAGAGAGTATGTTACATAAGAAATCATCTAACCATCACTTAATGGGTATAGCACTGGTAACAAGTGAGGAGACTTCGCAATGCCCAAACAATTTCAAAACACTTTCTGGAGAGGGGGGAGAAAATGATTAATAATAAAAGGGCGCTTATTCGTTCAATCGTAATTTTAGGTATATGTATGTGTCCTTTTTTCCATATCCTTCCAATAAAGTGATGCATGCCCAATCTTCCTTTATGTCGTTTCCTATACAAACACAAGATGGCTATGTGTTGCTCGGCATCATTGGCTCGATTTTATTTATATTTGCGATGATTTTACTAGCTAGGAGCATAAACAAATATCACCTTACAACAATTGTTTCCGTAGTGTTACTCTATTCATTTTTACCCCATTTTCTCATAATGGCGTATCAAGAAACCTTAGCTACTGGTATTATGGCCATTTCATACAAAGGGGATGGCAACTGTGATTTTGAGATGGTGAGCAAAGATTTAATGAATGGGGATTGTACCCTTATCTTACATAATCGAAGCAATGAAGCTGTGTCATTTGATTTAGTATTTTTAGATAGCCATTTCTCGAAAGAAGACGTGCGTATACCATCACTTATGAATATAGCAGGTCCATATCATGTGACAATCGAGGCCAATCGTGAAAAATTGATTCATCTGAAGAAATTACTCGATTTATCAAAAGTTCCCCATCCTATTTATGGTGGAGGTTCGTCCAATGTGCAGGTTAAATTATTGGATGGAAACAATGAAAGAACTTTATAAATAGTCAAGGAGGGGGAAAAGTATGAGTAAATTATCATGGTTTTACTATGCTACCAGCTTAATCATAACGGCTATCATTTTTAGTCTTATACATATTTTCACTGAACCAATTGTGATAGGAAGCTCCAATGGTATAAGTAATGGTAATCCAGGACTCTTTCCCTTAGTATTTTTCACACCGTTCTTCATTGTTTCCATTATGGGTACATATAAACTTGCCAATAGACTGGCTCTAAAAACGATGAAGACGATGCCATTTTACAGCATGATAGTGCTATCCTTTCTGTTTCCAAGTATTGTCTATTCATGGATTTTGAAAAAAGCACAAGAGCTAAGAGTGTTCGTGTTTGAACATAATCAGTTAGTTACGGAAATAGCTGAAATTCCATTGTTGAACACTTATTCCAATTCTATCTTTTTTACTGGATGGACCTTCCTTGCGCTACATTTTACAGTCATTTGGATCGCTTATGTATTAGCATTTCTAAAGCATAAAGGTTAAACAGTTAGCCACTCCAAACAGTTGCAACCTTAGCTGAACCAGATAGGATGGGTTGTGGATATTAATGCTTCTACATTACAGTTTACTCGTTATCATCACTACTCTAGCACTCTGTGTGGGAACACAATTTCCTAGTATAAAATTGATTCGTTCAACATATACAAATAGTAGAGAACGTATTCCTTTTGACATAATAGAGGAGGATGTAGATGAGTAAACAAATGTCTATGTTTGAGCTTTTGGGAACACCAAAGACCGTAGATGAAGCTATCAAAAGTGTGGAAAAGAAAAATGTAGTCGTACCTCGTAAGGTGGGCTATATTGTGCAGCGATAAAACATGCCGTGTAACAGTAAATTAAAACGCTGTATTTGCTTTTATGAGTTACTTGTATTAAATTATAATAAGCTATTCATAGATTTTTAGAGAGGAGGCAAAATGTGATGGAAACTGTTTTCAGAAGAACTGCCGTTGAAGTAAAGACATTTTTACAATTAGATGATTACTGTTCAAAGGGACCAGTCTGTGATTTTTTAGAAAAACACCATATAGAACTCAGTAACCGGAAGCTTTTTGCCTTTGTATGTCATTCGTGAAATACGTATTTTAAAAACGATACAAAGTAATGCTTAGACGCCGGTTTTATGGCGTCTTTTTTGTTGTGATAAAACTTAGAGAGGGTGAGCAAATTGCTGAAAAAACTAAGGCAATTAAGGGATGTTTCAGTGTTCCAAGCGCTTCTAATTTAGCAAAACAATTAGAAGCGAGGAATTTTAACTATGAAAAAACAACCCATTTTTACTACATCATTTCTTTTTCTATTTATAAGTAATTTTTTCATTTTTATAGGATTTGAAATGTTACTGCCTATCTTACCGGCCTATTTATTAAGTATAAACGCCACTCCTATGCAAGTAGGTTTGGTAACGACGGTATTTACACTAGGCGCCATTATAATAAGACCTTTTATAGGTTATTATTTAATCGATCATAAGCGAAAACATCTAGCTATTGGGGCGGGCATCATGTTGCTGATGATTACCATGTTATATCCTTTTCTTAGCACGATTTGGATTTTTTTATTGTTACGGTTTTTCCATGGAACAGCGTGGGGGATTTCTACTACAGCCAATAGTACAATGGCTGTAGATATCATTCCTAAAGCTAGATTAGGAGAAGGAATGGGTTATTTCTCGGTTTCAACAACAGTCGGAGCTATTGTTGCACCAAGTTTAGGTATCCTTATATATAATTCCTTTTCCTTTCATACGCTGATTTGGTCATCTGCATTACTCTGTTTATTTGCGGTTATAATGCTTCCATTTATTCATTCAGCTACACCTAAACAATTTGACAAGCAGCCATTTCGATTTATGGAAGCGATTTTTGAAAAAGATGTATGGTTTCAGTCTTTATTGACTGTAGTGACGACGCTTGGTTTTGGAGCCGTCATTACATTCTTAGTCCTTTTCGGAGAGCAAAAGGGATTAGATCATATTTTTCTATTCTTTTTTATCAACGCAATTGTTTCCACTTTATTACGTCCATTTACAGGAAAATGGTTTGATAAAAATGGACCATGGTCTATTATCATTGTGTCAGCAACACTTGGTTTCTTATCACTAATTGTGTTGTCCTATACAACAAATAATCACACTCTTATTTTGGCAGCCATTTTATTCGGTGCAGGTTATGGGACCGTTATGCCATGTTTACAAACATGGACTGTTCAAAAAGTAAGTGAAGCCAAAAGCGGTGCAGCCAATGCTACTTTTCTTTCAAGCTTTGATGTTGGTGTTGGCGTTAGTGCATTTTTCTTAGGGATTTTAGCAGAATGGATGAGTATAGCAATGATTTTCCGTCTTGTTAGCTTAAGCTTTCTTTTTGTTGTCCTGTTAGTATACTGCGATTACATTACCAATAAGAAAATGAACCAGTAATATAATAATAGGGACCAGTCTCAAATGTCTGGTCCTTTTACTATGATTCATTTCCTAATGATAAAAATAAAGGAAGAAAGCAGGGAATCCTTATTAAAAAACAGAAACTAGCTAAATGCCATAATTTATAAGAAACGGTGAAGGAGGCGCATGTTATGCAAATGGCGAACGGGATAGCAATGCTGGAACTCCATTATCAGGGCTTTGTGATTCATCCTACATTGGTGTGGGACCAGGACATGGCGGTGTTGATTGACACCGGTTTTCCTGGGCAAATGGAAGAGCTGCATGAGGCGATAGTACAGGTGGGTGTGTCGTTAAATCAGCTCAAAGCGATTATCTTAACGCATCAGGATGTGGATCATATCGGCTGTCTACCTGATTTATTACAAGTGTGTGGGCCACATGTTCAAGTATATGCACATGCTCTCGACAAGCCCTATATTCAAGGAGAGCTGCCGCTAGTAAAAGATGGACATTTAGAGAACCCTCCGAAGGGTAAGGTGGATGTGGTGCTGAGTGATGGTGAAGAACTACCATTTTGTGGCGGGATTCGTGTTATTCATACACCAGGGCATACACCAGGTCATATTAGCCTGTATTTAACACAGAGTAAAACATTGGTGGCGGGTGACGCGATGTATAGTGTAGACGGTCATATTGCGGGCGTTCATGAACCAACTGCATTGGACGTAGAAGAAGCTCGTCAGTCTTTACAGAAATGCCTAGATATCGACCTTGAAGCGGTGATTTGTTATCACGGAGGCATCAGTAGGGGAGCAGTCCTTGAACAAATGAAAAAAATATTGTCATGATAAAAAGACCACGCCAAGAAGGGTGGTCTCTTCCATTATTCGGCGATGGTCTCTTCAAATGTTTTACGGCCAGGGCTTACTTTATTAATATGAATATCGATTTTACGGATGGAATCCTTCGTTAATGGAATTTTGCCATCCTTTTCTAGTTTCTTCCATGCCTTTACATTATCGCGGTAGAGGTATTCTGATAAGCGAAAGACATCCGCATCCATTTTCAAGCCTTCCTCGAAGGTAGCCATAATTTCATCTTTGACTGCTTTTTCTACTTTTTTTCTTACTTGATCGGGTGTCAGCTTCCCTTTAAAGCCATTTAAAATTGTGTTGAATTTTAAATACACCTCAAATTGGACTTGATTGTTTTGGACGATAGGTTTGACATCGACATCTAACTTTTGAATATCGACAGTTAAGAAATCACTTTTCTCGTTATTTTCCAATTTAACAGTGATTTCCCCTTGCTTTGTTTCATCGTTCATCCATTCAATACCGCGAGCGGCTTTACCTTTAATATAGCCTTTAAAACTATCCTTTGAGAGGATACCGACACCTGCAAAAACGGTTTCTGTTTTGGTACCATCTATGGTTTCCCAGTTTTCATTGACAGTTACGTAAGGGATTTTCATTTCATGGTTTGGCTCATTTAAGCCAATCACTAGCTGTCGCAAATTAACAGGCTCTACAAAGGACTCCTGCTTAGCCGTATTTTTAGGATTACTTAATTTCGCGGCAGTCGGTGACTTCTCTAATAAAGGGGAAACTAATAAAACATCCTCGATTGGGTCTTGTGTACAGTAGACCCAAATATGATATCTAGTTTCACGAAAGCGTAAAAAAGTATCGATTACAGCAATGGCATGCTCATCCTTCATCGCATTCTCTGAGAAAAGAAGATAGGTCATATGCCCCCAAAATACTTCTTGGTCCATGGAACGATATAATTTGTAAATCGCTTCTTCTATTGTTTTTCCCTTCGCTTGACCAATTTCTGTAGGTGAGGCTTGAGGGTTAGATTGTTCTGTTTTCGCTACGTTGGCAAAGTTGATAATTTGTAAGTACACAGTATATTCATTATCCTTATAATCAACCCCAACACCTTGCACATAATACATTCGTTGAGGCTCTGTAACATCCCAGCAGCCTGACATGAGTAGTGTAGTCGTAAGCATTAAAATAACAATCGCAATATTTTTTTGACTCATATGTCTCCCTACTTTTTCTAGTTCATGTATAGTAGTTTGGACAAGAACACATGGTATTATAAGTACAGATTATGTAGGAATGACAAAAGAAAGTGCTATCCCCAGTCAATGTGACATGGTGACAGCACTTGTTGTTTTAGTGGAAATATTTTCCGACACGTTGAATGACGTCATTTGCTGACAAGCCATCTGCATCAATGACAGGGCCTGCCATGACAGGATCACTAATGCCCATCACGTCTCTGTCCTGACCTGTAATGATACAAGCATCACATTTTTTGGCATCCTCTTCATTGCGAAGCTGGATGACCTCATAGCCTTTTGCTTTTAAAGCATCCTCGATATTAGATAATGATTGTTCCACACCAATAATTCTAGACATTTTTTTGTCCACCTCCTATAAATAATGTGCCATTTCAGCTTGTTCATTATTCATATTATTTTTTAGGGGAGATGGATAATGTCTATGCATTTGTCCGTAATAGTGGTTGTGTACTACATCTAAACGAACCACCAAAGCTTCGGGAGATGTTAAAATCAACGTATTCTACAGTGACACCTCTTTGTACTAATTGCTCGCCAATCCATGTAAATTCTTTATCTGTAATGTAAACCTCTTCATTGATAGGGAGACCGTTTGTTGCAAGTCGTGAGGCATCTTCTAGGGAAACATGAATTTTATCCCAATCCTTCAGCTGTTCGGGGATTCCCTCTAAGAAAGCATCCTCGCAGACAATCATTAGACCATCCCTTACCAAACTAAGTGCACAGTCTAGATGGAGAATCGTTGGATGAAGTGGAACCTCGACCACTGTAAAATCAAAATGACTGGCTAAATTACGCAGCCACTGCACGCCATTTTTATTGGAGGCTAGCCCTGAATTTCCTACGAAAATCGTTTTATCTAGCACTAACACATCGCCACCCTCTAAAAATGGGCCAGCCTCAGAATCCAGCCCGTCTGCGATATCAGGCTTTGGAATGGACACATAGAAACATTGGTTATCGTTTGCTTCCTGAGCTAAAATATTACGCACTGGCAAGATTTCGTTCCGTCTATGAGGAAATCGAAGGGAGCCTTCAATTAAAAAATGACCGATAGTGAAAAAGGGATCACGAACAAAGAAATTGCTATAGCCATCCTCTTGTCCTAGCTCTTTTTCATAATCTGTTAAAAGTCGTGGCACCTGTACTTCCACACCATATTTTTCAAGTACTTTTTTTAAATTTGCTCGTTCTAATTCCCATTGCTGCTGTCTTTCTGGAAAGACCTCTTTGAAGTTTTTACCGAGCGTATCAACGCCTGCATAAATGGCTAGCGTTTCTTCTGTTAAAAATTCGTCATCTGTTGGATTGCCTGTAGCGGGAAAAGCAAACTCTGATTGAGCCATAACAACTCTTTTTAACGGAGCAAACTCACTTTTTACAAAAATATTCGTCATAGTACGACCTCCTGTTATATCATTTAGAGAAAATAGTGAAATTTTTTCCTGCGTTGTTCCATATCGTAAGGGATATAGTTACTACATAGTCAAGAAAGGTTGTAGGGTGGTGAAAAGATGGGCATTGCAGAAGTGTTGACCATTGTCTTTGTCGTTTTAAAGCTAACAGATGTGATTGCTTGGTCGTGGTGGGTCGTTTTATTACCAGCCATACTCTCATTCAGTTTGTATGTCATTGTGGTAGTAATAAAGCTTATGACGGTCCTTATTGCGGTAATCGCTGTTAAAAGGCGGGAAAAAAGGGTGGATCAATAAAACAAGGAGAAAATCGAACAAATTCGAAGATCACCTTATTCGTTGAAGTAGCTTGATTTCATAGTCAAAAATTATTGTACAGCGTTCCTCTGGATTCGCTAAAGAAAAAATGATAGAAGCATCTGTATGAGGGAATGAACTTCTTTTTCATTACGAGCTTATCTAATATCGAGATCAGTTACGCTGTTTCCGCTGGATCAGTATAATACGATTTTTCCCTCGTATCTGAAATTAATACAGTATTGACTTCAGATATAGCATCATACTAGTGGTCTACGATAAAATGATAGTAAATAGTAATCGGAAAATAACCAAGTCCATCTTCTTTTAAGAATCGCGGTCGCCTCCCAGTTCTTGCGCCAATATAAATTAATTTTGGAAGTGGGGGAATGATGTTGTCAAAAACTTCAAAGTGGTAAGATCAGCCCGCCTAGGGCCAACCTTACCACTTCACTATTTGCTTAATTCATAGGTTTTCACAGCCGGAGCAACAAAGCTTTCACATTTATCTAAAAGCGTTGCAGTGTCTTCAGCGACAATTAATGCTTCACGATTTTGAGCTTTTAAAAATTGTTCATTTTGCATATGGTCAAAAAATGAGATTAATAAATCAAAATAGCCTTCCATATTGAAAATCGCACAAGGCTTTTGAAGCAGCCCTATTTGATTCCAAGTAAACACTTCGAAAAATTCCTCTAAAGTACCAGGACCACCAGGAAGGGCAATAAAGCCATCAGCTAGCTCCATCATTTTACTTTTCCGTTCATGCATCGTGTTCACAACAATCAGCTCGGTTAAGTGCTGATGCGCAATTTCACGTTCTTCTAATAATGTAGGAATGACCCCTATAACCTTGCCACCTTCTTGTAGCACGGTATTCGCTACTGTAGCCATGATGCCAACTGAAGCACCACCATAAATAAGGGTAATTTGTCTTTTAGCTAATTCTTTTCCTAGTAGAATCGCACCTTCACAATAAGCATCAGAAGCGCCAAGACTTGATCCGCAAAATACAGCAACACTGTTCATAGTAGATTTCCTCCATAACTGATTAAATTCTTCTTGTACCGAAAGCAGTGTAAACGCCCGTTGAACTTAGGGAATAGCGTAAAAACGCCACGCCTTTAGTAATGACAGTCTCATGCTGTTCCCAAAGCCTCCCATGGGTAGCATAGATTTTAACAAGGGCTTTGGCTAAGGCACAAATAATAGTATAATTTATTTTGAAGAGGAAGGAAATGGAGGAAAAGGAATTGGAACTAAATGAATTTCAACGTTGGGTAAAGGATTATTATGAAGCACGAGGCTGGTCAGAGCTCAATATTTTTACACGTATTGGCTTCTTGGCAGAAGAAACTGGTGAGGTAGCGAGAGCCATTCGAGCGATCGAGATTGGTAGAGATCGACCAGATGAAAAAACACAATCCTATGAGGAACATAAACAAGAGCTTATTGAAGAGCTAGGGGATGTACTAGGCAATCTTATTGTCATTGCCAATCAATATGATATTCCATTAGAAGAAATATTTGCGGCTCATCAGGACAAGCTAGTAAAACGCTATCAGGACTAGGAGGAACTCGATGGAATATCAAGTTGAGGTTTTACATAAACAGCATGAAGCGTTTACGAATTTTTTAAGTGAAAAAATTCGCGCCTATAATAATGAACATTCCTCTTATCATCGTGCAAGTAGACAGCAGGGGGCAATCCAACCATTGCAATTGATAGTCACAGATTTACAGCAGCAATGGGTAGGTGGTATAACGGCTGAAGTCTACTGGGGATGGGTGGAAATACATAAGTTTTGGTTTAGTGAAGAGTATCGTGGAAAAGGAATTGGCACAAAGCTCCTAGCCAAGGCAGAGTTAGTAGCAAAGGAAATGGGTGCTACAAAAGCTCTGCTGACAACCTACGAGTTTCAAGCTCGCACATTTTATGAGGCACAAGGCTATCAAGTGGTAGGAGAAATTAAAGATTATCCACCAGGTAGTAGTTATTATACGATGGTGAAAAATCTAGTGTAAGAGCGGTCAATGAGGATAGAAGCCGGCTTTAATTGACATCTCCTAAATAAATCGCTGTTTGTTGTCCTTGGATAAAGTGCTGTAGAGGGCGGATGAATGCTTTAGGATAAAATCTATAAGTGTGTAGCTCTTCTATAGGTATCCACTGTGTGCCGATTTGATGTTGATCTGGATTGGTTGGCTGACAAACTTGCCCATTGAATTGACATTGAAAATAATATTCTACCTGGTGGACATTTGCGTCAAAGGCGGCATGCTCATGATTTTTTCCAATATATTCTCGGATAAAAAGAAGCTCTCCAATCTGAACAGAGGAGCCGATTTCTTCGAGGCATTCTCTTTGCAGTGTTTTAGGGAATGTCTCACCATGCTCTTGTCCACCACCTGGGCAAAGATAAAAATAGCCCTCGTCATCTTGATTTTTTATTAGCAATATATTGCCATCAACGATAATGATGGCTTTTACAGAATTTCTAATCATAGGTATCTCCTTTGGATAGTTATTTTTCGTGGTCATGACTAAAATGCTTCATGAATGTCTACCTTAGTAAAAAGGGGAGATCAAGCGTGTATTCAATGTCCAATTTTAAACTACTTGTCGAAAAACAGGCTGAAATCGATACAATTTATCAGCGTTGTGATGATTTAATTGAGAAGACTGTTACACCGCAATTAGATGAAAAAGTAGAGCAGTTTTTAAAGATGGTCGAACAACATTTAACAAAGCAGGGCTTTAAGGTTACGAATACATCCACAGGTGTAATTGCCAATTATCAAGAAGCCGTCATTAATGTAGATAAACATTCCAAGCATTTGGAAGAATGCTTTTTTATCAATTTAAATAGCTATGCTGAGGATCAAGTATCCATTGTTTTGAACATCTCACCCACGATGCTACCGAAAATATCTAATCAACTCGATGGCTACACGGATATTATCGAGCAAATGACCGATAAGCTAAAGCAAGCCAAAAGTCTAGAAAAAGCCTGTACGAATCCAACATTTCTTTATAAAACGCAAAGCAATAAGGTTTTTCATTCGGCACAGGAAGTATTGGATTATTATTTTCAATAATGTCGTCAATAGGAGAAGCCACCTTAATTATTTAAGGTGGCTCATTTTTATGCTGACGATAAGATGCCCGCTTTCATCGATTATCGTATAAATTTTCTCCCACAAAGCCACATCGTCAGGGATAGACCTAAGAAATAGAGTGGCATTGTTAATAAAGAACCGTTGTGTAGCAAACTCATACCCGTTGTGATGGCACTGACTAATAGGTAATAGCCGAGACTAAAAATCGCGCCTGCTGTCCCAATAACATCCTGAAAGTCTACTAGTGCAAGACTTAGGCAATTAGGAAGTGCCATGCCAGAGCCGAGCAGTAGGACGAAAACGGTCAGCAAGATGCCGATTTCTACGAGTAATGCATGCAGTGGCATCAAACAAACGATAGTCAACAGCACAGCACCCAAAAGCATCACCAGACAGCCGAGGTGAATGATTTTTTGCGGTGGATGGTTGATGACCAGTCGTTTTGAAATCATGGCCCCTATGATAGAAGCCAATGCCACAATGATACCAAGAAAACCGTATAGGCCTGGTGACATTTGAAAATGACCAATGAAGATAAAGGGTGCTTCGGCATAGTAGCTAAATAGTACACCATTGATGCCCCCAATCAGTAGTCCATAGACAAGAACGGTTGGCGAAGCAACAATGCGTTTGACGACAGGCCAAATCGCTATTCGTTGTCTTGCGGCTGGATCTGTTGTTTCAGGAAGTCTGTAATAAGCATACATGAACAACAAGATACTCATCACCACAAGGACAAAAAACACGGCTCGAAAGCCAAGTGCTTGATCGACCCAGCCACCAATCAACGGCCCTACCGCAGGGGTAAAGGCAATGACAGCTGAAATTTGTGCGAACATAGCATGTCGCTGGCTACCTGCTACGCTTTCACGCAAAATGGTCTGTGTAATAATGGAGCCAGTGGCAGCCCCAAACGCTTGAATAAATCGACTTGCAATTAGAAAAGGAATCGTCTCTGCGTAAACACAGAGCAAGCTCCCTATACCGTAAAAAAGGAGACCGGCTAACATGGCAGGTCGACGGCCAATGAAATCAGAAATCCATCCCCAGCAAAAAACACCTAATGCAAAGCCAATAAAATAGATGCTTAAAGTTAATTGGACAGCGCTATTGGATACACCAAGTGCAGCTGCAATATCCGGTAGAGATGGTGTGTATATCGTTTCACTAATTTGTGGAAATGCCACAAGAACAATCATTAATAATAAAGATGGTACTGCCTGTTTTTTCAACATATTGCCCTCCTACAAGCAAAATCTACTTTGTTCGTTACAAGTAGATAGCGTAGCTAGGGAAACGGCGGGACCATTATAAGTATACGTTCATAGGATGTCATGTTGAAAATCACCTTTATCTATACTCAGCAAAAATGGTATACCGAAAAATACGGAAGCTGAGCTGTAATGGATATGCATGTAGTAGGAGTGCATAGTCTGATTACTATTATAAGCTATTTTATAATACCTTTATAGTAATAATTGCTAATCTTATCAATTTTTAAGAGATAGAGCTAGTGTCAAAAAGGATTTTGAAAGTGGATTAGAGAAATGGTAATGGGTGGTAGAGGAGGAGAAGGGAATGTTTCCAGTTTTAGAAACGGCAAGACTTAGGTTAAGAGAGCTAACTTTAGAGGATGTACCAGCCATTTTCCGCTGCTTTTCGAATGAGGCTGTAACACGCTATTATGGGCAGGAACCCTTTGTCGATACACAGCAGGCTAAACAGGCTATTAAGCAGTTTGCTAAAAACTTTGAACAAAAAAGAGGGATTCGTTGGGGCATTGAACGCAAAGATTCGAATGAAGTCATTGGTACGATTGGCTTCCATTTATGGTCGGCTGCGCATCATCGAGCAGAAATTGGCTATGAAATTCATCCCGATTACTGGCGACAAGGTTATATAAAAGAAGCCGTGCAAAAAGTGATAGCCTATGGCTTTCAGGACATGAACCTGAATCGCATTGGAGCTGTTGTCTTTTTAGAAAATGAAGCTTCCAGTCAACTATTGATGAAGCTAGGGTTCCAACAAGAAGGCATCCTAAGAGACTATATGTATCAAAATGGGCAAGCCTATGATACATTCATTTATTCTTTATTAAAAAAGGAAGAATAATGCCACTTTTTTATTTTAAAAGAATAATATTTAGTGAAAAAAGGATGATAAATAATGATTTAGGCTGGGTTTCGATGCTGTTTTTTTCGGCTATAGTACTAATATGAACAACAATTCATTTGTTCGTGTAAAAAGTATCTGACGAGGGGCTGGGTGTTATGGAGCAATATAGCACAGCTTATTTTCAAAAGCTAGATTTACTAGCAAGCTTATACGCAGGGCATGCCGCTTTAAAGGATTCAATATCAACAGAGAAAGTCAACCAAATGGAGCGCTATCAACAAATCGAAGCGGCAATTGCCAAGCTAAATAATGAAATAAGACTGATTGAACGGACTATTTTAAAGTCCTCAAGAAATCGTTAATAGCAGCTCAACCCATGCGTGTACATGCATGGGTTTTTATCTGTAGAGGGGAGAAAACATTGCAACATGCATCGATGAATAGAAGATCTTATTGTTGTATAGTTAGAGATCATTTCTAAGATAGACAGAAAATTCATGGAAGGAAGCATTAACAACCCATATTCCTTTTCAACATGTGGCACAGGTGGTTGATATCTGCTGTGGAGGCGGCATCTATACCAAGTCACTTATCAATACGAGGGTATCCTCTGTAACAGGAGGAGATTTTTCACAAGCCATGATAGAGGGGCAAAAGAAAATTGCCGAGCTTATCCACAATTTGTCCAAGGGGATACTTTAGCAGCAGGCCCTGCAGAAAATACTTATGTTGTTGTGCTTAAACGGGTATTGATACATTATCTAAAAGATCTCAACGCATTCTTTCAAGTGGCTTATCGTCTCATTCAAAAGGAAGTGGTGCGTCGACATAGCAGTCAGGTAGTAATAGAAAGCTTAAAAGAAGTGGGTTTTCATGAAATTAAGGAAATCACACTCTGGGAACAAGACAGGTTCATACCAATAAGGAGCATTTGTAAGGAAGAACGAGACATAGTCTTTTGCATGAATTAAATGACGTATAATTATAGGCCCTTCTTGAGGATATAAAGAAGGCCATTACCATAGAAGGCTCTATCTTTGAAAAGGATCGCTGGACAATTTGGATTGCTAGAAAAAAGAAATAAGATCCATTTACTACTATAAATAGTAAAGAAATGTAGAAATTTAAGAGAAAGGAGAATAATGATAGTACGCTTAAGATGTAAAAGTCTACTTATAAGAAAAAATGTGGAAAATAGACGAAAAATATATATAATTTTTAACAGATAGTATAGTAAATGGAAATGCTGTGAATTGTAATCGCTATTATTATAACTATAGGGGGTGAGGATGATGTAACCACTATTCTTCTAGTTGTTGTATTAATTTCCTTAGTCAGTGACAAACCTAAATTAAAGGAGAGGGCAAAATTATGTCAAAATTTAAACATGTATTAATGGTAAGTGCTTTATCACTAGGTTTTTTAGGAGCAATGAATGGAGAAGCGTTAGCAAAGGATCCACAAACATTTACAAATTTCACAGTTACATATTCTGGGGCTGAGAAGTTTGCTCCTTACTCAGTAAGACATTCTGATACTGACGCAATTGTTAATCTAGCAAACGACTCGGGTACTGCATGGATTACTGCGACAATGAAAAATTCTAATGATGTTTATCGAGGAGGAACGACTCTTCAACGAGGCGAAAGAAAAACGTTTGCAGCTGTAAACGCAGCAGTTAACCATCAGTACAAGTTAGGACTTCGAAAAACAAACGACACTGGTGGCGGTTCAGTGACAATTAGTGGTTCATGGGCGGCAAGTAACTAAGCCAGATTTAAATATCGTCCAACTAGAGATAACCTAGTTGGACGATATTTTATCTATTTATGTAATGGAGACAGGAGGTTGTTTTATGCCTAGTTTAAAAGTTAAAAGCAGATACATATTACTGAATGTCCTTTTTCTTGTTGGAGGACTAGCCTTATCGTGGGGCTTTGCCAGTCATTTTTTTGAGATTCTAACAATGGACTATAATGCGGAAGATTTAGTTGGTACAAAAGAAGAAATTAGACGTAATTTTATTTCCCAAATTTCAACGTGGGAAATATTTGTAGACTCTTCTATGTTTTATTTGATTAATTTTATTCCTGCCTTATTTATTTTAACGACTTTAGGTTTGTTTTCGGAGAAAAGGAGCTTATATGTTTTTGGAAGGAATCGCTATAAATCTTTAAAAAAGGCGATTTACAAAGATGTAATTCAATATGTGTTACTCTCAACAAGCATCGTTGTAGGCTCATTTCTTATTTTTTATTCAATTGGAGCCATATTTGTCTATCGAAGTATTGAGAATATAGGTGGTTTTGCATCAATGCTTCCTAAAGACTTTTATAGTAATCATCCCTATTTATTTTTTATTTTCATGACTTGCACCATATACTTGGCACTAGCATTTGTATTTAGCTTATTATCTTGTGCTTTAATACTATTAACAGATCGTGAATATAAAGTTATTTTATTAGTAGTAGTTATTTATTTTGTATATGGGAGAATTGGAAGTTATACAGGAAGTGTATGGTTTGATATTTTTGCAAGTTTCACGGCATTTAATACTTTATACACAACAGTGGAAGTTTTTCTGCCACTGATTCTATTATTCATTATTTCTTTATGTTTACTTGTAGTTGGTGTCAATAAAACTGTACGCAATATGGAATATTAGGAAGTGAGTTAGATGGAGGCAAAGGGAAAGCTAATCAAATATGGCGTGATTATTCTTTCTGCACTTACATTGGGGTATATCAATTTTAAACAAGGGTTTCAAAAGATCATTATCTACATGGATGACTATGATGTAATTTTACCGAAAGAGGCGGTATTTGATAGAATTTTTATCAATATCAATTTCTCAATGTACGAATATATGGAAGGGAATAGCCCGTTTCACTATATAGGACCATTTATGTTTTATTTATTGGCTATATTTTGGGGGGCATATCACTTTTTATTGTTAAAAAAAGGATATTATCAATTCGTTTTCCTTCGAGCCCATACAAAAAAAGAAGCATTTAGATTTATTAAAGGATCGTATATAAAAAATAGTATCGTATTTATTTTTGTTTACTATGTTTCAATTTTCGGTTTTATTTATACAATAAATAGCTTGGAATTTCTAGATGTGCAAACACTCCTGTTAAAAATGATCTTTTTAGCCCTAACGAGTGTTCTATTAGTGATTGGCCTAACACAATTAATGTTTTGTATTTATTTAAAATTTAATGAGGTTATCGCATTATTTGTAATGTTTATAGGTATTCTTTGTCTATTTGCAATAAATCTAAATATCAATGGACTAAGTCTTGTTTTTATAGGAGAAGATCCTTTCTTTAAAAGTGGTATTACTTTAGGGGTGCTTATCATTGTTGTTTCAAAAATTATGCTAAGGAACGCAAAATATGAAATAGGGTAGGGAGTCAGCGTCATGATTGAAATAAAAAAAGTTTCTAAAAGTATAAAAGAACAAGCGATTTTAAAGAATATTACCATTACAGTTAAAGATGGTAATTGTATAGGTTTGGTTGGTCATAATGGTTCGGGCAAAACAATGCTGTTAAAGGCAGTTAGTGGTTTTACAAAAATTGATTCAGGAGAAATTTGGGTTGACGGTAAACAAATTGTTTTTGGTAAAGAATATATCAAAAATACAGGTATTATCCTTGAACAACCTCCGTTTATTACATATTTAACAGGCTTAGAAAATTTATTAATTTTAGCAAATATCCAAAAAAAGATTACGAAAGAGGACGTCATACAAACATTAAAAAAAGTCGGATTAAGCGAAGCTCAAAATAAAAAGGTACGAAATTATTCATTAGGCATGAAACAACGATTAAGAATTGCACAAGCCATTATGGAAAATCCACAAATTCTGATTTTAGATGAACCGTTTAACGGGTTGGATAAGGAATCGGTAAAAGAAATTCAAGAGCTTTTGATTGAATATAAAAATAAAGGAACCACAATTTTATTAACAAGTCACGATGAACGTCATATTGATTACCTATGTGATCAAGTATACGAATTAGAACGAGGTGAACTAGTTGAATAAATTAAAGTATTGTCTGGTAGTTGGAACATTGTTATTAACCGCATGTGCACCGTATGGGGTGAAGGGAAATCCTCATAATACGTCAACAACTGAACAGACTTCTGATGATCAGACAGATGAATCACTTGCCAATCTGAAGACTTTCCCCATGACAATAGGGGAATTTGAACGTCATGTACAAAAATATGATGTTTCTAAGTTTCTGAGCGAAACAGAGACGGGTTATGAAACTGGTAAACAAATTATGATAATTGAATATAAAAACAATCACAGTAAAGAGAATGATAAATTAGGAAACATTAATATTTTGATTAACCAACCTGGAAAAAAACTAAGTGAGATAGAGGACGATGTACTGCGTTTATTTGAAGTACTATTTACATCGCTGAATGTTTCATATGAACCAGAACAGTTAATCACGAATATAAAAGCAAATCAAATCAAACTTTTAAGTTCCGAAGAAATTGAATTGGAGTTAACAAATTATGTTGATGATATCCAAGTAATTATTGAACCCAAGTAAATAAGCAGCTGTAGGGCAAAAAATTTATAAGCTGACCTAAGTGAAGCTTAAAAGTAATATTCAAAGTGGGTGAATGAATCACTAAGTACAATTATGCTATCGACAATTTAGAGTTAGATTAATATGGGGTGATTGATTGCAGTTCTTTGCCTATGAAGAAAAGCTGTTAAATAAATTTATAACAGATTCGATGGATTCGAAAGAGCAAGTAAAGTTGAAATTCGGATTTTATATCGTAGCAGATATTATTAAAAAAGGCTTAGTTGTTTATATTTTAGCGGCTTTACTAGGAGTATTTTTGAAAGTGTTAATTGTCCATTTTAGTTTTTTATTCCTCCGACAGGTGACTTACGGATGGCACAGTCGTACAAATAAAGGGTGCATTTTGGGAAGTGTGTTTGTATTTGTAATTTTCCCTTACTTTTTAAATCTTGTTGATTTGTCAGCAACTATGGTTTATGGAAGTAGCTTAATTGTCATTGCTTCAATTTATTTAATAGGACCTCTTGGAACACTGATAAATCCAATTCAAGATGAAAAAAAAAACTTTTACAAAATAAGCTTCTAATACGATTATTTTTATTATTGATTCTCATGGTTGTCATTCCTCTAGGAGTGTTTCAGTACATTCTTATTGGTATAACTATTCAATTGACAACATTACTTATTCAAACTTTAAAAAATGGAGGTGTTACGTATGGCTAAATTTTTTATCAGAACTTTACGTAGTTTATTTTTATATTTAGGAGCTTTAGGAGCCTCTCAGATGTGTTTTGGTTATCTTCATGAAGTATCAGTACCAGAAGATTTAAAAGAAGATAGAATATTATGAAAATTGATCTAACCCCTTTTATACTTTATTATGTATAAAAGGGGGATTTTTCAAAATGTTGCACGAATGGACCATCAACCTTATTAATTTACCTATACAGTATGCTTTATTAATGGCCTCTTTTTATTACTTAGTAAATGAACGGCCATCATGGAAAAGAGTTTTATTCAGTTCACTAGTTATCTTTCTTCCATCAGTATTTCTATATCAAATGATATTTTGGAGCGGAATACTTTATCTACTAGTTGGAATGACTATCTTCTTTTTATGGGGGAATCCAAAAACAAAATGTCTGTTTTATTGGGGGATTGTTATTATTGTCGCTATAATTTCTGATCATTTGGCTACAATTATTATTTTCAATCTGTCATTTAAGGATGAATTATTTCAATTTTTTTTAAGAACAGTTGTATTTATCTGTATACATATTTTCATCATTTACCTATTGTCCTTACTAATTAAAAAGATATACTTCAAATTGCCGAAAAAAGAAATTTGGCTGATTAATGTGGCTATAGTATGTACTATTGGTGTTTTTTATTTTAATATTTTTCGTGTATTTAAGTATTCGAAAATTGAAGTATTAAGGTTTAATACAATTTTGTTAACAGTATATTTTATATTATTAATAGTCTTAATTGGGATTATCATTAGTATTTATCTAAAAAAATATGAGTTAACGGTTAAGGAAAAGGAACTTTCAAACTTTAGCGTTTATATTCAATCTTTAGAGCAAGTGAATAAAGATATGCAAAAGTTTCGACACGATTATTTAAACATTTTACTTAGTTTGAAAGGCTATATAGCGGATAAAGATTGGGAAGGTTTAGAAACCTACTTTGAACAGGGAATTTTAAAGTTTGAACAAAAAACATTGGAGAGTAATAAAATTCTAGCCCATTTAAACAATATCCAAAACCTTGCATTAAAAGGTTTAATTTTCAATAAGGTAAGTAGTGCTATTGAACAAAATTTGAAAGTATCACTAGAGGTTCCCAATCCGTTAAAGTTAGAGGAAGATTTGATTGATTTAACTCGAATTTTAGGTATTCTACTGGATAATGCAATCGAGAATTGTGTAGAAGATCGTCAAGAATTTATTCAACTGGCTGTAATAGAACAAAAGGATTCTACGCTTTTTGTTATTCGAAATAAAATGAATAAGAAAGTTATTGATATAAATAAACTTTTTTGGGAGGGGTATACCACTAAAGAGCAAGGTCATGGCTTAGGATTGAGTACCGTGAAAAAAATAGTAGATTCCTCGTCAGATATGTTACTAAATATAAGCGTAGAGGATAATTGGTTTAATGTAGAGTTGTTGATCTTGCGTCAGCAGAAGACTTCCTCCTTTAAAGGGAGGAGATGAATACTTGTTTTGCTTTTTCAGTGGGTCTTCAAGCCAAACACTAGCTGAAATAGGAGTACCGTTAAAAAGCGCATAATTTGAGGTAATGATGGGTGTTACCCACATCATCTCATTAAACCATCATTATTAGCTCTATAAAATGTGCGTAGCTACCTTACTAACCTACGTAATGGATAAAAGGAGAGAAATTATGAAAGTGGCAATCTGCGAAGATAATGTAGTATTTGCAAAGCAAGTAGAATCCTATATTAATAATTATACGTTTATTGAGGAAAACGGTATTAAAGTAGTATTAAATACGGCATCTCCAGAAGAGTTAGCAAAGTTTATTCAAAAAGAACAGGTGGATTGTTTCTTTTTAGATATTGATTTCGGTACAGCTATAAACGGACTAGAATTAGCGAAGATCATTCGGGCAGCTCTACCTTTAGCAAGTATAATTTTCATTACTACACATAATGAAATGCTGCACTTAACATTTAAGTACCAAGTAGAAGCCCTTGATTTTATTATAAAAGACGAGGAAGAAGACTTACAGCATAGTATTATCAGCGCTCTAAATTCTGCTTTTACAAAATATCGAAATATAGGTGAACGACTTGACACCCACTATTTTCAAATTAAGGTAGGTGAATATGTAAAAAATATAAATTTAGATGATATTTTATATTTTAAAGCTGCAGATGTCCCTCATAAATTGACTTTATCGACAAAGCAAGGGTTTTATGAGTTCTACGCAAAATTGAATGAGATAGAAGAGAAGGAGGGTTTTGATGAAATATTTTTTCGCTGCCATCGTAGCTACTTGATTCAATTGAATAATGTCCTCGAAATAAATTGGAAGTCAAAGATGATTATTATGCTAAATGGCGACAAGTGTCCTATTTCATTCCGAAAAGTTAAACTTTTAAAGGAAAAATTAACAGCATTTAAGTCATGATAAATCTTTCTCAAAGAGCCGTTTCTCATTTCTAGTCAAAACGTAAGGCGGAACATGCATTTTCTTTATTAACCATTTGGATAATTATAAAAAATATCTATGAGACCGTCTGTATCTGTATGTTTCGTCACCGCCCTTCGTTACACAAAAAACCCTCATAGACTAGCTATAAGGGCATATATCCTTTATTCTTGAACAAGCGTCAGTAAAAATTGATCGCGTTCTGCTTCCTCTTGCATTTTACTATCAATAAGCATTGCACCAGATTGGACACTTGTGATGGCATTGTCTACAAGAAATTGCACATTGACCTTGGCTATTTCATTGTCAACGGGGCAATCCCCCTTGAACTCTACGACGTCCTGTCCCTTTTGTGTTTCAAAATAAACCCAATATGGATTTTCACAGGCAGCGGCAAAGGCACTTTCTAATGTTTTTGTACTATTTTCATACGTATAGTTTTGTACATATGTAATATATTCATTGTTTGTAATATCCTTTTGTGGGCCATAAAAGTACCAAAATACCCCTAAAATACCGATAGGCACAATCCATAATATATTCCTTTTACTTAATTTCCCCATGCTTTGCTTCCCCCTTTATGTGAATATTTTAACATCTTCTTTTGCATTTTTGCTAGCTTACGATAATATTTTCTATAGAAGGCCGTGATTCTGTTCATAACGTGAGCTTTGAATTCAAGTGGCAGTTATGATAACGTTAGTTGATAGATTTGTTTCGAAGTCGCCATTTTGTTTGGTGAAGGAGGTTTTTGCATGCATAAAAGAAGACGTGGTTTGCTCCTAGTTCTCGTGCTGATATTACTGGGTTTGTTCTTTTTTCTCGGCACAAAAATGCGGCCGGCCACACAAACGACAAGAAATTCTGAGCCATCCCCAGTCCAAGAGGAAGTATCTGAACAAGAGGGGGTGTCAGAAAATGTGGAGGTCATCCTACAGGACATAGCCAGTTTAGCACTAGAAGGAAGAGTCCCTTATGTGCCGTTTGCAGCAGGTGAGGCGGATCAACAAGTGGTTCATCAGCAATGGGGGGAGCCTCAGCAAGTAACGGAGTCAGTGAATGGACGATATGAAGCTTATCAGGATGTGACGATTGGCTTTCAAGGTTCACATGCTTTTGATATTCGTTCATTTAAAGAGGATATCAAGAAAATTCATTTAGCCGATATTAAAAATAAGTTAGGTGAACCCGATGAGGTTCGTTATTATCAGGATACAACGACCAATCAAATCATTCTTGTCTACCAAGTGAATGCCGACTATCAATTAAAATGGATTTTACCAAAACCGACTGACAGTGATCCTAATCCTGTCGTTCATCATATTTCGGTCTATACTGAATTAAAGCAACAAGCAGCTGATACGGTCAAGCAGATGACATTGGACGAAAAAATTGGTCAAATGATGTTTGCAGGTGTGTCAGGTACGACGCTTCAGCAGGACACAACAAGCCTCATTCAAGATGACAAAGTGGGTGGTTTGATTCTTTATGGTAATAATCTTGAAACCCCTCAGCAAACAGTCACATTGATGAATGACTTAATGGCTGCCAATACCAATAATCAGGTGCCCCTTTTCATAGGAACCGACCAAGAAGGTGGGAAGGTGGTTAGATTACCAGGGCCTTTAAAAAACTTCCCAACGAATAAAAGCATTGGGGATATCAATCAATCCCAATTGTCATTTAAAGTAGGTCAATTGCTAGGGGAACAATTAAAGGCATTTGGCTTTAACCTTGATTTTGCCCCTGTACTAGACGTCAATAGCAATCCGAATAATCCGATTATAGGAGATCGCTCGTTTTCGAATCATCCCGATATTGTCAGCAAATTAGGCATTCAGACAATGAAAGGGCTAGAGTCCAAGCAAGTAATTCCAGTAATCAAGCATTTCCCTGGGCACGGTGATACTTCCGTGGATTCCCATTTAGAATTGCCAAAGGTGACGAAAAGTTTGGCCGATTTAAAGCAACTGGAGCTTGTCCCCTTTAAAGATGCCATTGATAACGGTGCCGATGTGGTCATGGTTGCTCATATTTTATTACCAAAGATTGACCCACAATACCCTTCATCGATGTCGAAGGAAATTATCACAGGTATGTTAAGGGAGCAGCTAGGCTTCGATGGGGTTGTCATGACAGACGATATGACGATGAAAGCTATCACGAATCATTTTGCTATCGGTCAAGCGGCTGTAGATTCAATCAAGGCTGGCAGTGATATTATATTAATCGCCCATGAGTACACGAATGTCGCATCAGCCATAAAAGCTGTGAAGGCAGCCGTCCATGATGGAGACATAACAGAGGAGCGCATTAATGAGAGTGTCCGTCGAATCATGCAGCTAAAACAAAAGTATCAGCTTGTCAATCAACCCGTGACAGCAGTTGATATCAACAAGCTCAATACAGACATCGAAAACGTATTCAATATGTATAAATAAAGATGGAGAGGGACATACAGCAAGTAATGTATGTTCCTTTTTGTGAATGATGGATAAGGGTGAGAACGTGGATAAGGAATTCAAATTAGCTAGTCGATTATTAACGCTGTTAGATGCTGAACAAAGATGGTTTACTTTAGCGGAGGTTGAAAAAAGTTTACATGTTTCAGATAAAACCATCCGTAAGCTAGTAGAAGAAATCAATAGGCAATTGCCAGCAGCGATGACTATTGAAGTGTCTAGAGGAAAGGGAATCTTTCTACAACGCGATGGGCGAAGTACAACAGTTAGTGAAGTGGTTTCAAGCATGCTTAGACAAACAATCTTCTATCGACTAATGCATTTATTGTTTACAAATGGGCATCAATTCACCATGGAGGAGCTTGCAGAAGCTATGTTTATGAGTACCTCATCTTTGAAGAAATTGATTATGCAATTAAATAATCACGATTTGAAGCCATATAAGCTACGAATTACATACTCGACGCCAGCCGTAAAGGGAAATGAATTGAATATCCGTTATTTTTACTGGAAGTTATATGGTGATGCTTATGAGTTTACAGGATGGCCATTTACGAATAGTGACTGTGATTTTATCAATCAATCCATTACGAATATAGAGAATGAGAAGAACATTGTTTATTTTATCAATTCCAAACGGAAATTATCGTTTTTAATAGCGATTGTACTTGAAAGAGTGAGAAAAGGGAACTATGTCAAAATTGCTGAGGGTGATTATCTTTGGGAAAGTGGGATTTTCTATTTGCCAGTAAAAGAATTTGCGCTGGCACTGGAAGAAAGATTCTCTATAGAATTACCAAAAAATGAATTGTTTTTCATGCAATCCCTATTTAGCCTAAGCCAATATCATTATTATGAAGGGTCTGACATGACGCCGAAGAAAGAAATTGAATTGTACAAGAATAAAGAAGTCGATCAAATGGCGCAGCAGTTATTAACAATATTGGCTAAGGCTTACCCCAATCTAGATAGGCAAGAGCGTTTTATCTTGGAAGTATATGAGTTTCTTGACAAGCTTTTAATCGATAACGCCATTCCTGAATGGTTGACGATTGCAAAAAGTAATTTAACAAACTATGTTCAAATCGAGTGTCAGCAAATTTATCAAGATATGCAGAACTGCATGCAAAAGTGGCAAAAAACATACCCTTCTGTCCTGTATAATGACTTTCATTTAACCAAACTCACCTTACTTGTTCGTTCAGGACTACGCTATAAAAGTAAACGAGCCTTCTTGGTCATTGGTGAGGAGTTTTCTATCCGTCATTATATAGCTAATTTGATAAAAAACGAAATTGGAGACCAGCTCATTATTAATACTTCCATTATGAAGGGGCTAACCGACGAAATGGTGGAGCAGCATCACATTGATTTTGTCATAAGTAATTTTCCTGTTGCCTTAACGACAGTGCCCGTTGTTATTATTTCAACGATTCCTTCAAAAAGGGATTTAGATAATATTCGCCAAGAATTGCTTCAGTAATTTGGTCAATTATTTCCTGTACACTACGTAACAATCTGGTCTAGTTTGTTATGATAAAAAAATCTTATACTCATAGTAGTTTCTGAACCGATTTCTTTTAAGAGAAATTGGTTTGGAAACAGCTATGGGTTTTTTTGATGGCAAATGAAAACGTTTACCTTATGGAATTTGAGATAAATAGTTGGAGGGATAAAGATGAGTAGGCATTTAGGTGCAAAAAAGGGAGAAATAGCAGAGCGTGTGCTGCTTCCTGGAGATCCTCTGCGTGCAAGATTTGTAGCAGAGCATTTTCTAGAGAAGGCTTATTGCTATAACGAAGTAAGAGGGATGTATGGTTACACAGGAATGTACAAAGGTGTGCCGATTTCAGTTCAAGGTACTGGGATGGGCAATCCATCGATGAGTATATATGGTACGGAATTGGTCAACGATTATGGCGTTAAGAAACTGGTTCGTATCGGAACATGTGGTGCGATGCAAAAGGATATTAATATCCGTGATATTATATTAGCCCAAGCAGTGTCCTCAGATAGCAATTTGACGGAGAAAATATTCTACGGTAATAATTACGCACCAACAGCAGATTTTTCTTTATTAATGAAGGCGTATCAACAAGCACAAGACAAAAAAGTAAATGTCTTTGTTGGCAATATTTATAATTCTGATGAATTCTATCGTGAAACACTAGACACGCTTCATAAGTTTATGGAATTCGGTGTGTTAGGTGTAGAAATGGAAAGTACATCCCTCTATACTTTAGCTGCTAAATACGGGGTAAAAGCATTATCTATTTTGACGGTAGGTAGTCAATTATTAACAAATGAAAGCTTATCTCACGAGGAAAGTGAAAAGTCCTTTTATGAAATGGTGGACATTGCACTTCAGACAATCATCGATGAGTAATGCAATAGTAATCGTAAGAAAAGGGGAAGACCGTAATGAAGGCAATATTGTCTGGATTACAGTGGATGGTATTTATGCTCGCTGGTGCTATCGCAGCGCCGATTGCTATCGCAGATGTATATAATCTAACATCTATTGAGACGTCTGGGCTAATCCAAAGTACGATTATTACTTTAGGGATAGCTGGTTTTTTACAAGGGCTGATTGGTCATAAATTACCAATCCATGAAGGGCCAGCTGGTTTATGGTGGAGCATTTTTACCATTTATGCGAGTTTGGTAGGGGTATTATATTCTTCTCACATGGCTGCCTTACAAGCTTTATGTGGAGGAATGATTATAAGTGGTATTTTATTTATCCTACTTTCAGCACTTAAGCTAATGGATAAAATTGCTTGTTTATTTACACCGACCATCACTTTTATCTATTTGCTTTTATTAATCTTTCAATTAAGTGGCTCCTTTATGAAAGGAATGATGGGTATTTCATCAAGCCACGCAACAGTAAATATTAAAGTATTTCTACTTAGTACGATGGTCATTTGTATCACCTTTTGGTTAGGCAACAATCGCTATACTATTCTGCGACAATTTTCAATCATCATTAGTATATTGATAGGTTGGTTATTATTTGTGATTTTTGGTCAGACATCTGGGATTTCACAGGTAAATACACTAGTTAAGCTCCCTGAATTATTCCCATTTGGAAGGCCGAGATTTGACAGTGGAACCATCACTACAGCATTCTTGTTAGCATTGCTATTAATAGTTAATGCGATTGCATCAATCCGTTTGATGGAGACAGTCATGAAACAAAAACAATCAAGGGATGATCGCCGTTATTTGCGTGCTGGATTTATGTCAGGGATTACACAACTAATTTGTGGAGGCCTGGGTGCGATCGGCTCAGTGCCAATTTCGGGGGCAGCAGGATATGTTGAACAAACAGGTATGAAGGAACGCAGGTCGTTTTTAATTGGGTGTTGCTGCGTTATCTGTATCTCCTTACTGCCACCCTTTATGAATATATTAGCGGGTATTCCAGCACCAATAGGCTATGCTGTAACATTCGTTATTTTTGTCAAGATGGTCGGAATCTCCTTGAAAGAATTGAAAACGGTTACGCACGAGGAACGAACGTATATCGTGAGTGGCGTGTCTCTTTTAGTTGGTGTTGGTTTAATGTTTATTCCTTCATCTGCGACAAGCCAATTATCTCCTATCGTGATTGCTATTTTAAACAATGGGTTAATTTGTGGAAGTTTTTTAGCGATTATTTTAGAACAAGGATTAATCTGGAAGGAAAAACATTCGAGTAAGTCTATATCTTAAACAGAGTAAAACACGGAGGGGACAAGATGCATTATTTAATTTCTATAGTAGGACTCATGCTAGTTCTATTATTAGCATGGGTTGCAAGTAATAATAAGAAAAAGATTAAATATCGCCCCATCATGGTGATGATTGCTATCCAACTTATTTTAGGCTTTCTTTTACTTAAAACGGGTATCGGGGAATTTCTAATTAAAGGTTTTGCTGATAGTTTTGCAAAATTACTTGAATACGCCAATGAAGGTACTAATTTTGTATTCGGTGGGATGGCCAATGAAGGTGCACATACATTTTTCCTTTATGTATTAATGCCAATTGTATTTATGTCAGCAATAATTGGAATATTGCAACATTATAAAATCCTCCCATTTATTATTAAGTATATTGGTTTAGTATTAAGTAAAATAAATGGGATGGGTAAACTAGAATCATATAATGCAGTTGCAGCAGCTATAGTAGGACAAAATGAAGTATTTATTTCCGTGAAAAATCAAATTGGATTTTTACCGAAACATCGTCTGTATACATTATGTGCTTCTGCGATGTCAACGGTATCTATGTCGATTGTCGGCTCCTATATGACGATGTTAGAGCCTAAGTATGTAGTGGCAGCATTAATATTAAACTTATTTGGCGGCTTTATCATAGCCTCCATCATTAACCCGTATGACGTAAAAGCCGAAGAGGATATAATTGAAGTACAAGAAGGTGAAAAGCAAACCTTCTTTGAAATGCTAGGCGAATATATTATGGATGGGTTTAAGGTAGCCATCATCGTTGGGGTCATGTTAGTAGGTTTTGTTGGGTTGATTGCCTTGATTAATGGTTTATTTAGCGGTATATTCGGCATCTCGTTCCAAGACATCTTAGGCTATATCTTTGCTCCAATTGCCTTTGTCATGGGTGTACCTTGGCATGAAGCTGTCAATGCCGGAAGTATCATGGCGACAAAGCTTGTGGCAAATGAATTCGTTGCCATGCTGGATTTTGTTAAAATACAAGATAGTTTCAGTGAGCGCACAACAGCCATCGTATCTGTTTTCCTTATATCCTTCGCGAACTTTGGGTCCATTGGTACCATCGTGGGTGCGGTGAAAGGGTTAAATGAAAAGCAAGGGAATGTGGTTGCGCGCTTTGGATTAAAATTGCTATATGGTGCTTCACTTGTAAGTGTTCTATCAGCTATCATTATCGGCATTGTATTTTAAATAGGCTCATAAGATTTGAATGACTTAAGAGTATCTACACCATTTCCTATCACCTAAAATTGCTCAGTTACTTGGAAAAAGGGAGGGTAGATCTCTATAAATAGCTATAATTTTTAACCCTTTCGTTGATAAGAAAGGGTTTTTGCATATTATGTAAAAGGCTAGGAACATTCATAACATATAGACCTTTCACATATGGCAAAATTCTTTTTATCTCCTTGTAATATTTCTCCCTCTCAAAGTACCATATATTAATAACCTCTTAATATCCTCCAAGAAAAGGCAACAGCTTCTACACTTTTACCTATTTCGATGGTTTAAATTGCCATATAGGTCTTTAGACAGTTGAGTCATTTCTGTCTTTCTTATAATATGTAATTATTGTTGAAAATGATAATCATTATCAACGTTTGTCAACAATTCAATTGTTTCCATTTACTTCTTATCATCTCATCAGTCTTTTTAATTTGGAAGACTCATTTTTTTAACAGTGAATGATAATAATTATCATTTGATAGGGAGAAGGCTCTGTGAAAGGATGGTTAATGAATGCAACAGATGGCTAAACAGATTGCAGAAAATGCAACGTTTCAAGCGTTTATGAATTGTTATATACGAGAGGTGAGTAGCGGACACTGGGTCAGAAAGGAGGAATGGATAAAAGAACAGCGACTATCTATCCTGATGACAGAGGAATATATATTAGAAATCGAGTTGCCATTACAAAACACACGTTTTGCATTTGGCATGGAATACAAATCTCTTGTTGGAAGACATAAATTTGGTGACTCGTTGAAGTATTGTACGAAACAAAAACAATGGCTTGTCGAAGATAAATTAACGATACTCATCACATTTATTCAGGAACTCCATTTTATGGCTAAGAAGGACGGATGTCATGAACTTTCCTCCCATTTTGATGAACTCATTCTTCGCATAATTGAGAGCTATCAAACGATGACAAATTATATTGAAAAGCGTCTGGAAAATAAGAAACAAAATGGAGCTAACGGTACGTTTATTGAAGCTGAGCAATCTCTCTTACTTGGACATTGGCTTCATCCGACACCTAAAAGCAGACAAGGGATGTCAGATTGGCAGCAAACGAGTTTTGCTCCAGAGTTACAAGGTTCTTTCCAGCTTCACTATTTTCGTGTCGACCGTAAAAATGTGAAAGAGTCCTCTGTATTAGAAAAAAGTGCAAGTGAACTCATTTCTCAGTCTTTAACAACATCACAACCTGATTTTGTGATGTCAGAGAAGGATTGCCTCATTCCGATGCATCCGCTTCAAGCACAATGGCTTTTGCAGCAACCGCATGTAAAAAAAGCGCTTGCTGAAGGATGGATAAAATACGAAGGTGCACTTGGGGCACTTTATACAGCAACCTCCTCGATAAGAACGGTATATAGCACAAATGAAGAAATGATGTATAAGTTTTCAATTCCAGTCAAAATAACGAATTCATTGCGGGTGACTAGAACGCATGAATTAAAAGCTGGGATTGTTATGGCTCGGTTAATGAATAAGATTGATTTCTTACAGAACCATCCATCTTTCCGGATGATTGATGATCCAGCCTATATGACTGTAGAGTTCCCAAATCAGACGGAATCAGGGTTTGAGGTTATTTTTCGCTCAAATGTATTTCCTGAAGGACAGGATGAAGGAATCTGCATGATCGCTACGCTTTTGCAAGAGCCCCTACCAAAAGAAAAATCAAAATTATGTCAGCTCATCATGAAAATCGCTCAATCAGAATTCCGATCAATAGAGAGCGTAAGCTTAGATTGGTTTAAGGCTTATTGGAAATGTTCGATTGAATCGTTATTAAGATTATACGATGAGAATGGAATAGCTCTCGAAGCACACCAGCAAAATAGTTTGTTAAACATTTCTTCCAGTTATCCAACTACTTATTATTATCGTGATAACCAAGGTTATTACTTGTCAAAAACATATAAAGAAGTACTTCTTTCAATAGAGCCTTCTTTACATGAAACAGAAGAGCTATTTTACGAAGATGCCCTTATTCATGATAGATTTACATATTATTTATTTATGAATCAATTGTTTCCCGTTATTTCCCGATTTGGAGCCGATCAGCTAATCGATGAAAAAATTCTTTTGAAGTGGTCTATCGATCAACTGCACTTATTAGAAAAAGAATTTACAGGTTTCGGGAAGGCATTTATTCGTAACATTCTAAAGCAAGAGGAGCTTGCGTTCAAAGCAAATTTATTAACAAGATTTCATGATGTAGATGAACTAGAAGCCGAGCTTGAACAAGCGGTATATACGAAAGTGCCAAATCCGTTCGTTGTTCAGTATAAGGAGGCAGAATATGAAGCAGCTACAGCCTTTAGTTACTAAACAAGAAGAGCTACGTGTAAGGCGGCAGCTTGTAGAAGCAATGATGTTTGAAAGACTAATCAAATATGAAGAAACGCCTCTAGATAAATGGTCTTCCATTTTTACTCTTGTTGGACAGAAATGTACCTATCGTTGTGAAGGGCGAAGAATGGCCTTTGATCGTATCCGAATAAAGGGCGATAGTATTTTTCTAGTAGGAAAAGATGAGACGTTACTAGAAGCTACGCTTGAGGATCTAGTAGATGAATTACTATCTACTCGTAAAGACAAAGTTCGTTTACTGGAAGAACTTCATTTAACGAGTAAGCTTTGTCAATGGAATGAGCGTCATCTCCAAATGCCCATGTCGAGAAGAAATTCGAGCTATGAAGAATTAGAATCAGAAATCATGGAAGGGCATCCCTATCATCCTTGTTTCAAATCTAGAACTGGTTTTACAATTGACGACCATAAAAACTATGGCCCTGAGGCAAAGCAATCATTTACCCTTCAATGGGTTGCGGTGAGAAGAAGCTACGTACGAATCACCGTTCTTGAGGAAGAGAGCTTTTGGAAAAGAGAGCTAGGACATTTGCTGTGGGAAGACCTTCTAGCAAAGCTTGCGATTTTCGGTGGAACATTTGACGACTATACGTTCCTCCCTGTTCATCCTTGGCAATGGCATAACCTGAAAATGGAACTAGCTGGATTAATTGAGCAAAAAGATTTAATCCCTCTAAATGTGAAAGGAGATTACTATAGGGCAACCCAATCAGTACGAACATTATGGAATGTTTCACATCCTGAAAAGGCGCAATTAAAATGTGCAATGAATATGGTGAATACTTCTTCCTTGCGAAAGTTACATTCTCATGCTGTTTGTGCAGCTCCTCCTATTTCATCATGGCTTAAACAGGTGATTCAATTAGATGCCTATTTACAAAAGGAAGCATCGCTTATTGTACTGGAGGAATATGCAGGTATTATTTTTGAACCGAATGCCCAAAAGCATAGTAGCAAACTAGAAGGTCAGCTTGGTACCATATGGCGAGAAAGTGTGCGCTTGTATATGAAGGATGAAGAGGAAGCGGTTCCTTTTACAGTACTAATGATGATGGAGAGAGATGGGCGTCCATTTATTGATGATTGGCTTTCCCGATATGGAGCAGAGGAGTGGGTAAAACGCTTGATCGAAGTGAGTGTTATTCCTGTGTGGCACTTGCTGGTCGCTCATGGTATGGCGGTGGAGGCACATGCGCAAAACATGATTTTATTGCATCAAAATGGGTGGCCCACTCGGGTTGTACTGAGGGATTTCCATGACAGTATCGAATATATGGAAGAATTCATTGCAGACAGAAGCCTCGTTCCAGACTTTGCAACGATACACGAACGTTTTAAAGATGCACCTGTCGATCAGTATTATTGGATGTCTTCTCTAGAGGCTTTACGAGAGTTAATTATGGATACACTATTCGTATTTCATTTAAGTGAACTATCGTATTTGCTAGAGGAGCAGTATGACTTTGCAGAAACACATTTTTGGTGTCAAGTTAAGGACAGCTTACAGAAGCACTTGGAACGCTTTCCATCGTTATGTGCAAGACATGAACAGCTTCAGCATACTAGCACACATATTTATGTTGAATCTTTGCTAACTAAGAAAGTTCAAAATCAAGAGGAAGGTAATTTTCGACATATCGTCAACAATACGTTGGCGCAAGCGGATAAAAAGGAGAAATGATGATGTTTTATGTCAATGATCAATTTTATGCAGTAGAAGATATTGAGAAGCAATTTGAAATATATGAAAGCTTACCTCATTTAAGGGAGTGTAACAATCGCAGACTAGCTATTTGTACGGATGATACTTTCCAATATATAGCTCTTTGTTTATACATTCGCGAAAAAGGGGGATCAGTTGTCCCCATCCATTCAGCAACGCCGAAAGAGGGAGCTGTGCGACTTGCTTCTTCAGCAGGTAGTCATCTGCTGTTGTTCCAATCGATTGATACTTTCATTGAACTATCAAATCATTGCAATAACCAAGAGGGCGTATTAGTTCAAATGAGCTCAGGCACAACAGGCGCTCCGAAATGTATTGAACGAACGTGGGGCTCTGTGGAAAAAGAGATTGAAAGTTATGTGACGATGTTACCTGTCGATTCCTTGACAAATTCGGTTGTTGCTTGTCCAGTAACTCATTCCTATGGCTTCATTTGTGGTGTTTTGGCTTGCATAAGAAGGGGAGCAAAGCCAGTTATTATTACGAATAATAACCCTAAATATATTTTGAAAAAGCTAAAAGAATATCCTCAACACATACTCTATGGGGCCCCAGCGTTACTTTATACATTAAGTCGATTATTACCGATGGGTGAACAATTTGATCGTGTTATGACGTCAGGAACTTTGATGCCGCATAGCTGGCTGACAACATTAAGGGAGAAATCTCGCCAAGTACTCCAGCAGTATGGCTGCTCTGAAGCAGGCTGTGTTGCGATTCACCCTAATGTGGAAGATCCGAAAGAAATGGGCTACCCACTTCCTCATGTAAAGGTAACAGCCGGTGATAAACAAACACCGAGCGAAATTATTATTGAATTGTCGACACAAACGATTTATACGAAAGATCTTGGCTATATAGAAGATAATGTTCTGTCTTTTCTAGCAAGAATAGATGACACGATTAATGTAGCAGGCTTGAATGTGTATCCGCAAGAAGTGGAAACCGTGTTAATGGATGACCCAAGAATAGTCGAAGCAGTTGTATATAAGAAACAAGATAGCCTATCAGGAGAGCGGGTATGTGCACTATATGTGTCTACTGAACCAATCGATAATATGGAGCTTCGAGAATGGTGCCGAAAATTTCTAGCTCCACATCAAGTTCCAATAGAGTTTTTGCCTGTTCAAGAAATTGAAAAGCTGCCTAATGGAAAAATAAGTAGAAAAAAACTTGGAGGCATACCAGTATGACGCGACAACAATTGATTCAGAGCATCTATGATATTATGGAAAATTCATTAGAGTTGCCGACACTGTCTTCTTTCAATGAAGATGCCCGATTAAATGAGGATTTGTATATGGATTCCATTATGGTCCTTCAACTGATTCTTCATATAGAGCTGGATCTTGGCATTGCCATCCCCGATGAGGTTCTTGTTCCTAAAGATTTCAAAACAGTAGGAACATTAGCAAGCTTTTTAGAAAAACAGCAAAAGGTAGAATAATCGGAGGCCAAAAATGATAAAAGTTCATTGTTTTGTAAGCTGTGTTTGTGAGGTTATTAAGAAAACGAAAGGTGTCGATCATAGGCCCTACTATTTTGGGGTATGGGACGCAGATTTTGATGTGCTTGATAATGGTGTGCTAACATACCATTCTGATCAAATCGATCATGATTTCTTTCAAACATGGTATGAAATGCTCTATGGCATCAAGCTTTATAAATGGTATGACGAAAAGCAGTCTAAACAAGAAAATATAAACAAATTGCTAGGGCTAGTAGAGAATAAATCGCCACATCAGCATGTGATGGTGATGCTGGATTTATCGATGCTGCCAGAGCGAGAGAATAAATTTCATCAACGTCCATTCCCTCATTATGTGATGCTAGAATCGACCGAAAATGAAGAAGAGTGGTTTATGTATGACCCTGATTTTCGCTGGGAAGGAATTTTACCGAAGGAGCGAATTTTAGCTGCAATCCAAGAGCCAACTGTCAAAGGTGGCTATTACTTTGATTCTGAGACGATTATTGCTCCTACTACAGAGACGGTTGAAGCCTATTTTAATACATGCATCAAGCTTGATTGTAATCCGTTGACAGATGCCGTTACCGAAATTATGAAAAAGTCTATCGCAGGAAAAGAACGTCTGTCAAAATTACCGACTGCCTTAAAGCAATTGCCAGTTATCGCGATTAGAAAGTATGCATATGAGCATGCATTTGCATTTTTTTGGGAAGCACTTGGGCGAGAAGAGGAAGGCTTTGACACATGGTGTGATGAAATTGAGCGTCTAGTGACTGGCTATACAACGATTCAGTATCGAGCGATGAAGCTGGCGATGACGCAAGATTTGTTATTGGTGGAAAATATTTTTGTGAAGTTAGAAGAACAAAATCAGCTTGAGTTCAAAATCAAGCAAGGATTACAAGAATGTTTTCAAGCATGGTTAACATTACAGCACAAGAAAGAGGTCATGTTATGAAACTATCAATTTGTACAATCTCATTTCGGCACCATCTCCACTCGATGGAGCAATTAGCTCAATTTGCTAAAACACAAGGCTTTCAAGGAATCGAGCTCTGGGGCATTCATGCAAAGAACTTGGCAGATGAACCTCATTATGGAGCAGATTGGCTAAGCTCCTACGGTTTGGAAACGAGCATGCTTAGTGATTATTTGCCATTAGATGCACCCGTTTCGGAGATGATGGCTGAAACAGAAAGATTATCTGCACTTGCCAAGCGCTGGGGAACAAATAAAATTCGTACATTTGTAGGAAAGCAAGGCAGCTCAGACACGAGTAAGAAAGAAAGGGTAGAACTTATTGTCAGACTTACAATGCTCTGTGATTATCTTGAGTCACAAGGACAAAATTTGCTGGTAGAAACTCATCCAAATACATTAACAGATAATCTACCTTCAACGATGCAGTTACTTGAAGAAACGAATCACTCCAGCCTACGAGTGAACTTTGACGTTTTACATATATGGGAATCAGGAATGAACCCGATTGTCGCCATGAAGCAACTACGTCCTTATATCTCACATTTTCATTTTAAAAATATTGCCTCACGTGCTCAACTAGATGTTTTTTCACCAAACAATGTGTATGCGGCAGCAGGGTCTAGGGAAGGAATGGTTCCTTTGTTTGAAGGTGCTATTGATTATGGTGAATTCCTAGCAGAAGCAGTTTCAACGATGGAGGTAGATGCATCATTGGAATGGTTTGGATCGAATGTGATGAGCGTATTAGCAAAAGATAGTCAAGAGGTTAAGAAGGCGTTGCAGTTGGTGCAAATATAGTGTAAGGCTGTTTATACCCAGCAATTGATGATGGGGTATATGGCTGCTGAGTTGGTTAAATCACAGCAACCTGATTCCTCAACGATTTGAAGGGTCCTTTTAGTTCATAGATTTTAATAAGTGATATTTTTAATTGTTTAAAGTAAAATAGTAGTAAGGTATTCACCATCAACTCAACTAATCTGATTAGTTGAGTTTTATGTTTTTATAGAAAAGCTACGAAACTATTTTAAAGAAGATGTGATGATCAATGGGGAAAATCGCCATTTTGGCAGAGAAGCCATCTCAAGCAAGGGCTTATGCAGATGCATTTAAAATAAAGAAAAAAGAGAAAACATTTATTGAACTGGAACCTTGTTCAACTTTTCCTAATGGTGCAGTCATTACCTGGGCAGTGGGTCATCTTGTTGAATTAAAGGAACCAAAAGAATATCAGAAGGAATGGGAGAAATGGTCACTGGGATCATTACCGATCATTCCACAAAAATTTGAAGATAAAGTTGTCTCTAAAATGTATACACAATTTCATGCAGTCAAAAAAATCTTTAATGATCCGCAAGTAACCATGATTTATAATGGCTGCGATAGTGAACGTGAGGGTTCAAATATCTTCTACTCCCTTTTAAAAATGACGAAAGTCAATAAGCCTGTTAAACGATTATGGATCAATTCATTAGAGGTTGAGGAAATTCGAAAAGGTTTTAATCATATGCAAAGTAATGAGCGTGATTTGCTCATGTACCAAGAAGCAAAAACACGTCAAATTAGCGATTGGTTAGTAGGGATGAACTGTAGTCGGTTGTATACGTTGCTGCTACAACAAAAAGGATTTAAAGGCAGTATATCAATTGGGCGAGTACAATCGCCAACAGTTTATTTAATTTATAAAAGACTACAAGAAATCGAAAATTTTAAACCTGAAAACTTTTATGAGGTTGAAGGCGTATTCAAGGCGCAAAATGGTGTTTATAAAGGAAAAGCGAAAATAAAGACAAAGGTAAAAGAAGAAGCAGAGCAGCTGTTATACCAGCACGATATTCAACCAATTGATACAGGACAGATTGTGAACGTTACAAATAAAACAAAGCGTGTCCAGCCACCAAAGTTGCATGCATTATCAACTCTTCAGGCCGCAGCCAATAAACGTTGGAAATATAGTCCAGCGCATGTGTTAAAGTTGACACAATCGCTGTACGAAAAAAAATTAGTATCGTATCCACGTACTGATTCGCAGCTCATTACACAAAATGAATTCGAATACTTAAATAATGCTTTACCAAGATTCCAACAGCTTATTGGACAGGCGTTTGCACCAGTACTGAGAGGCCAAAATAAACGCTATGTTGATGGCTCTAATGTCGGTGAACACTATGCAATTATTCCAACTAAAAAGGTCCCGACAGAAAAAGCACTGCAAACAATGCCTGCGGATGAACGTAATATTTATTTCGAAATTTTGAATACAACGCTAGCAATGTTTCATCAAGATTATGAATATGATGAAAAAATGATTTTGACAAGTGTGAGAAACCTAGAGTTTAAATCGATAGGTAAAACGGAACTAGTGAAAGGATGGAAAGAGCTTTTTACAAGTGATAAGGACTTTAAGGAGCGCGAGGAGGTGCTACCCGCAGTTTCCCAAGGTGAAATGGTACAATGTAAGGTTAGTGTTATTGAAAGCACTACAATACCTCCAAAGCCTTATACAGAAGGTCAACTTATTACAATGATGAAAACATGCGGGAAATCAGTTGAAGATGAGGAAGAAATCGAGGTTCTAAAATCCATAGAAGGTATTGGTACTGAAGCAACTCGAAGTGGAATTATCGAAACAATTAAAAAGCATGGATTTATTGAGGTAAAGAAAAATATTGTTAGTATTACTTCTAAAGGAGAACTTTTATGTAGAGCAATTGAGGGTACCTTGCTTTCAAGTCCCTCAATGACAGCAAAATGGGAAATCTATCTACAAAAGATAGGTCGAGGGGAAGGTTCAGCAAAACACTTTATTGAGAATATTGGGAAGTTTATAAATCAGTTAATTGGTAATGTACCTAAACAGATTGATGCTCTTATTATAGAGACAGAGCGGTTTACGAAGCCGACTGCTAAAGATATTGCTATTTGCCCAACATGTAAAGTAGGTAAAATTAGTTTACGTAAGAATTTTTATGGTTGCTCAGAATATAAAAATGATTGTAAACAAGCATTCCCCGAGCGATTACTTGGAAGAAAGTTATCTGAGAAGAACATTAAAGACTTATGTGCAATCGGTAAAACGTCAGTTATTAAAGGATTCAAGGCTAAGAGTGGTAAGCAATTCAGTGCTGCACTTCGTTTAGTTGAAGGGAAAATTGAATTTGAGTTTAAAGATAAATAACAAAATTTCTTTTATGTTTCACTAAGATAAGTTAATTAATTAAATGAACATGGAAAAAATGTTGTTAAAAATTGAATTTTATTAAGATAACCAATCAGAAGAATATTATGAGGCTTAAAAATAAATACTCTTCTATCCCAAAATATTTCAGATAGAAGAGTATTTTCATATAAAGCAAGCTAATTCCAATAATATTATAATTTCACTTCGTTTCATTAATTGTGAATGGTAGTTGCACGTATAGTCCCAGATAGTAATTTACTCTCATTTAAACTAATCCCTAGGAAATCGTAAATAGTCTTTAGAGTTGCTAATTTTCCTAATAAAAATAAAGCTAAATTATATGAATTTAGAATTAATTCCTGACTATTTGTAGAAGCCACTCTATTTAAATCACTATTCATTATGATATTTAATTTTTCCTTACAGAAGCCGCCGTGTTCCTCATGCTCTATTGTACAAAATTTAACGCTACTCCAAGATGCTGAAGTTATTCCGTTCTTCTTGAAAATTGATGTGTAAATTGAAGAGTTGATTAATGCACTATTAGAAATAATCTCTTCAGCAAGTATAGCTTCTTGAGCCCACATAGTAACAGGTGGATTAGATTCAAAATGATGTCCTAAAGTATGACCACAATCTTTTTTAATAGCTAATGATAATCTACTATAAGTATATTTTATTATTAATTCTTGTAGCTGTGCAGGCACGTTGCTGTATGAATTTAAGTTTACACTTAATTTACTAAAATATTCATGTAGTTTACTCAACAAAATTCCCTTATTGAAATTAACATCATACAAAGTACGATAATTATCTCTAGACATAACTCTATCATGACTTTCATGATGTAAATAATGATTTTTGTAAGTAGGCTTGTTTGAAATATTAATTAGATGAAAATCATCGATTATTTTATTAGTAAATTCTACAATGTAACCTTTATCTAAAATTTGATTTTGGAGTTCGGTTTTTAATACGTTTTCTTCTTGTTTATATAACGGTTTCTCAAGCATATTATGTAACCTAGTTTGAAGTTCTTGGTTAAACTTTTGCTCGGCAAAATTTACTCTTTTTTTATGGAAATTCCCCATAGGTATTACGGATTTTATAGGATTTAGTAATTCAATGCTATTTTCAATTATAGAGTTTGTTTTTAGAATCGCTAATTTACTTTCAAAATCTTTCATTGCTTTAATGGTAGTATTGAGCGTTTCTTTATAATCTATATCATCTAATATTTCATCACGAATATTATAAATGAATAGTACTCGTGCGCCACCTATAATCGGTTCCATTTTTTTTACTGACTTTTCATATTCAGAAAGGTTATCTGATCGCATCATAAACAGATATAAATCAGCATCATTAATATTTTCTAACCCTTCAACATTCCCCGATACCCCGGGAGTGTCAGTAATAATTAGACTTTGGATTCTATTCCCCATGATTTCTGTGGCTAATTGACTAGGTCGAGAATTAATTTCAATTACGTCCAATTTTGGATCTAATTGTTTATTTTCTCCAGCATTTTCTGAAGAAAGTTTTGAGAAGGTATTATTATGTGTAATTTGATATTCAAAGTCTTTTAATCCTTCCTCCGTTAAAGGATATCTAATCCCATTTAAAGATGAATTAGGACTAATAAACCGAATAGTTTGTTGTTCTGATGAAAGATTATTATTTAAAACATATTGAATATTAATTTTAGTGAAATCACCTCCATCTGATGCGAAGTGTTGTCTAATCAAATTTGAATCCTCACAAAATCTTGAACATAATAAACTTTTCCCTACACGAGCACGTCCCACGATACCGATTTTTTTAATCATTAATTTCGCCTCCTTGGTAAAATTTAACCATATTTATTTTTATTTGTATATAACACTTATTTTGGTTGAATTAGAAAATGTAAAAATGAAAGATATCTAAATTTAGAGATAAAAGGATTTAAAGCTAAAAGTGGGAAACAGTTTAGTGCTGCACTTCGTTTAGTTAAAGGTAAAATTGAATTTGATTTTAATGTAAATAAAAAATAATAATTAAGGCGGTTTGTATTCGTACAAACAGCTTTTTATATTGTGAATAATTGTTTCTAGAGATAGTGTTAAAAAATGAAAATTTAAAAAGTGTAGTAAAAATTCGTACCCTGTCAGTAAAAGAGCTAGAGGACTATATAGAAAATCTGTTAACCATCAATTTGCTTGAGCTTTTTCCTAACAAAGTTATTTGTAATTTGCAAATAATTGAAGAATAACTAATAATTATGGAGCTGGTTGTTGTTCTTACTTTCCCCTATTCATAAAATGCTAAAGAAAGCTTAGAAGTATTATTAATGATAGGCGTTATTCCGTATTCGCCACTATTTATATGTTTATCAATCAATTTTGTGAATAAAACTTTTGGCATCGGTCTCCCTAGAAGTGAAAATGTAAAAAGTTCATTGACTATTAAATTACAAAGTATCTTGATATTTCCAATTTTCGACTCTTTGCCATTACGTATTGCATTTTCGCTTTTTATGTATCTTAACCGTAAAATCTAAGTAGGAAGGCGTGTAAATCAATCTTAAAAAATGTAATTATGTTCAGTGAGATTAATGAATATAACATTTCCGGATAAAAAAGCGGTAGTAGAGTGCTTAATATAGGAAATTCTCATAACAACATCAAGAATTGGATGGATCAATTTCATTTAAAATCGAGTAGAAACGATGGGGAACTAACAAATTAGATATACCTTGTCGTATAATAGGTATAGAACATCCCCAAGTCTGTTAATGTTTGTATACAGGAAATCGAACATTTCAAGCCTGAAAAATTTTATGAAATTGAAGGGGTTTTCAAAGCACAAAATGGTATATATAAAGGGAAGGCAAATTTAAAAACGAAAGAGCGTGCAGAGGCTGTGCAATTATTGCAACAGCATGGGATTGAACCGCTGGATACGGGTCTAATTACAAGTATAACGAATAAAAAGAAGCGGATCGCACCACCTAAACTACATGCGTTATCAACATTACAAGCTGCTGCCAATAAGCGTTGGAAATACAGTCCATCGCATGTGTTGAAACTTACGCAATCACTTTATGAGAAAAAGCTCGTTTCTTATCCACGTACTGATTCTCAGCTCATTACACATCATGAGTTTGCCTATTTAAATGACTCATTGGCCAACTATCAGCAGCTCGTGGGAAAGTCATTTCATGCAATCAACCGAGGGAATAACAAACGCTACGTCGATAGTGCCAACGTTGGGGAGCACTATGCTATTATCCCAACGAAAAAAGTGCCGACAGAAAAAGCGTTACAATCCATGAATGCGGATGAACGAAATATTTATTTTGAAATCGTCAATACGACACTCGCTATGTTTCACCAAGATTATCAATACGACGAAAAAACGATCATAACGAATGTCAAAAACGTTGCGTTTAAAACGGTAGGGAAAACAGAGCTTGTAAAAGGTTGGAAAGAATTGTTTTCAAATGAGAAAGAGTTGCAGGAGCGTGAAGAGTCGTTACCTGTTGTTTTCCAAGATGAGATGGTACAAAGTAAGGTTTCTATTTTAGAAGGCACGACAACGGCTCCTAAGCCTTATACAGAAGGTCAACTCATTACGATGATGAAAACATGTGGTAAATCGGTTGAGGATGAAGAGGAAATCGAGGTGCTGAAGTCGATTGAAGGTATTGGGACGGAAGCAACTCGTAGTGGCATTATCGAGACGATTAAAAAGCATGGATTTATTGAAGTACGAAAAAATATCGTGAGTATTACGTCTAAGGGTGCGCTTTTATGTCGAGCAATTGAAGGAACATTACTGTCAAGTCCATCGATGACGGCAAAATGGGAAATTTATTTACATAAAATTGGTCATGGAGAAGGGTCAGCCAAACATTTCATTGAAAGCATAGGCAAGTTTATTAATCAATTAATAGCGGAAGTGCCTAAACAGTTAGAGTCACTTACAATTGAAGCGGAGCAGTTTAAACCAGCTGTTGTGAAAGATATTGTGATGTGTCCGACATGTAAAGTAGGAAAAATAGGTTTGCGTAAAAGTTTTTACGGTTGTTCGAATTATAAAAATGGTTGTAAGCAAACGTTTCCAGGAAGGCTATTAGGAAAAAAACTAACGGAGAAGAACATTCATGATTTATGTAAGATTGGTAAAACAGCTGTGATGAAAGGGTTTAAATCAAAGAATGGCAAACAATTTAATGCGTCACTCCGTTTGGTAGAAGGGAAAATTGAATTTGAGTTTAATGAAAAGTAAAAGCGGGAGAGCTTTATGATCTATGGTGCAAAAAAACCGATCAATTGAATTCATTTTATAGTTTTTGCTAACGGTCTTATGTGTATCGAGCAATATAGACAGAAAACCCGAGCTATTCAAATCATATAGTTCGGGATTTTTTATGGGCTAATGTGAGGTTAATTTTTGATAGTGATGAAGGAGATTCTCTACTTGGTCTTGAATCATTTGTTGTAATGCTTTGGGCTTCACGGAGATAATATGCTGACCATACCTCATAAAATAATTGCTGATAAATGTTTCTTCTCCTAGGGTATAAAAGCCCTTAATCACAGTTTTATCACCCATTTCTAGTGTCATAGAAGGGTAATGTTCTTTATAAAAAATATCCTTTGCCTGTGCTGAAATTTCTACCTCAAATGCAATACGTTTCTTTGGTTGATCCATTTCTAATGACCGATTGATTAGTGCGTCTAGAGAAAAGTGCATGCTACTATCTATTATTTCAATGGACGTTATTTTATCACATCTGAAAACCTTCACCTTCTTCGTATCCACTTCTATGCCAGTTACATACCATTGCCCAAATTTAGCAGATATTTTGAAAAATTGAACATGGTAATCTTTTTGCTCATTATTTTTTTGATATTGAAATTGACAGCTATATTCATGAAGAATACTCATTAAAATCTTATCTAAAAAAAGACTAATATGATGATGCTGGTTAGCTTCAAATTGCAGGACTTTTTTCATTTGATGCATCTGTTCTACTTGATGTTTAGACAGACAGCTTTCAAATTTTTCATTTAATTGATTAACACTTAGATGAAAAGGTGTTGATTGGTAAGATTCTAATGTTAGCATAGCAAAGTACAAAGCATACACCTCATCCAATGTAAAAACAATAGGGGATAATAGCCTGTTTTTTAAGATGCCATACCGTCCATGTCTTCCATGCTCGGCAAAAATCGGCATGCCTAATTGCTCTAAAGAATGAACATCACGTAGCGCTGTACTTTTAGAAATGCTGTAGGTAGTCATTAAATCTGTTAAATTAAAAAATTCCCGACCATTTAAGTATCTGATCATATCATTAAGTCGTTCTGATTTTTTCATGGTCATCTCCTTAAAAGGTGTCATGTTTTGATACCTTTATATTCTAAAATAAGAGTTAGGTAATATCAATGGAGTTATTATCTAACTATTTTACTAAGGGAGATTGATACGATGAGTGCCACACTTGAAGTCGCTATTTTTTTATCCATGAACGGAAAGGCAAAAGAAGCTGTCCAATTTTACAAAGAACATTTGAATGCGGAGGAACTGTTGCTTGTGACATATGAGGATATGGCAAAACGTGACAAGACAATGCGTCTTACAGAAGAAAATAAACAGCATATAGCACATGCTGTTTTATTAATTGGCAAAACAAAGCTAATGCTAGCAGAAGCTACAATGGATGTTACGGAACACTATGTAGTAGGAAATCATTCCTCATTATGTATACAGAGCGCAGACCTAGAAGAAATGGAGCATTTTTATAAGAGCTTAACGTCAGATGAAAGAGTAAGAATCATTGTTCCGTTATCCAGTAATGTTTTTAGTAAAGCTTATGGCATTATCGAAGACCCGTTCGGCATTCAAATACAATTAATGTTTGATGAAAGATTACTAAATGGCGCATAGGTAAGTCCTTTGGGTATGGGCTTAACCTATACCCAAATCTTCTTTACTTTTCAAAGGGATTGTCAATATAAGGCCCTTTAATGGTAATACGCATGAGCTGGGTCGCCATAAATTTTGGTGTATACGGCATATCATGTTCCAACCACCAAACAATCACTTCAAGAAAGGCAGCGGCATAAAACCGTACAGCCATCTCACGGGGCACTGTTAGCTTTTGATCGTTAGGCTCCATAATTTGAATGCCACTTGAGACGAAATTGATAATAATGTTTTTCAAACCATCAGAGAAATAAGGGATATTCTTTTCCGTGAGATAAACCTTATAAAGCTTACTATTCAGCGCTATTTGTTCAAATAAATGCATAAATGTCTCGTGAGGCTGGTCATAATTTGGTAATAAATCAAAATCCTTTTTCTCCTCAAAGTTTGGACGAATACTACTGACAAGCTCATGCAAAGTTTCTTCTGAGCTTTGATAGAGGAGGTCCAGCTTATCACGGTAATGTAAATAAAAAGTGGCACGATTTAATGTGGCTCGTTGTGTAATATCTTGAACTGTAATCTTCTCATAGCCTTGTTCATCAATTAATTCCACCAGTGCATCTCTTAATAATTGGCGTGTTCGGATGACGCGGGGGTCCATTTTTTTCGACATTTTTATGCTCCTTGTATCAAATTTTCTATTTAAACAACAGATTTATTGTGAATGTTGTGTAAGCATCATAACAGGTTTTTGTGTTGTTTGCCCTTTTTAAATAGCGAGTTATAATTATATTAACGACACGGTGTCGATAATACAACTGGTTGTTAACGTGTTCACGAATTGTTCATTTATATAGAAGGAAGGAAGTTTTTATTATGGGTCGTTTAAATGGAAAAGTAGCAATTATTACAGGAGCAGCGATGGGGATGGGTGCATCCGAAGCAAAATTATTCGCACAAGAAGGCGCAAAGGTAATTGCAACAGATGTGCAAATCGAGCCATTGCATAACTTAGTTAAAGAAATTAAAGAAAATGGTGGAGAGATTATGGGGCTTTCACATAATGTCACTTCAGAAGACGAGTGGAAAGCAGTAATTGCGGAGGCTGTAAAGGCTTACGGCAAAGTCGATATTCTTGTCAACAATGCAGGCGTTTCATCACCAAAAACGATGGCTGACATGGAAATGGCTGAATGGAATAAAATTATGGATATCAACCTGAATGGCTGTGTTATTGGTATGAAATACGTGATTCCTGAAATGCAAAAAGCGGGCGGCGGTTCAATCATTAATATTTCTTCCATTGGCGGAATCGTTGGGATGGCTGGTACAAGCCCCTATACAGCAGCAAAAGGTGCGCTGCGTGTACTTTCTAAATCGGCTGCTATCGAATACGGCAAAGATAAAATTCGCGTGAATTCTGTGCACCCAGGCATTATCGTCACACCGATGACAGCACCGACAATGGTAGAGGGGGGCGCACTGCCATTCTATCAAACTTACACACAACTACCATACTTCGGTGAACCGGAAGATGTAGCCTATGGTGTAGTCTTCCTAGCATCTGACGAATCTCGTTTCATGACAGGCGCAGAGCTAGTGATCGATGGCGGCTGGACAGCCATGTAATTCAATAGCGCAAGTAAAACTAGGCATCACATAACGTGAGCCTAGTTTTTTTATGTAGAAGAAGGCGGCTGCTCATGAAAGAGTGTTGCATCCAAGCAATTGAGCGAGAACTTCAATGATTAATAGAATACTCGCGGAAGGAAGAGAAATACTCGCGGAAGGAGGAGGAATACTCGCGGAAGGAAGAGGGATACTCGCGGAAGGAAGAGGAATACTCGCGGAAGGGCAAGAAACTCTGTGAATGAGCGATAACGCCCCTGAAATCAAGCGTTAGAACTCTGCTCAAGTCGTCTTTTTTACATATAAAATAGCACAAACATAGTGGCTGTTTGTGCATATCATAGTTGGAGTAAGCGTTTTCTTCATTATATAGAAGAAAGTCAAAATGGAAAATTTCACGAATATGTGAATGTCACGAAAAAAAATTCATAAAAACCTTAACTATTTCATGCGAAATCCGTATAATAAATCAAACAGTACGAAAATTGTCCATATTTCTCGATAAATTGCGTGAATTTTTTAAATTGTATTGACGTAGGAAACGATAATTTGTACACTGTGTACATTCAATTGTTTTTTGGAGGAATACAATTAATTTGAAAAGTTAGGATTTGATAGATATGATCGTGTGTAAATTTGGTGGAACATCTGTAGCAAGTGCAGAACAAATTCAAAAAGTGGCAAACATTGTGAAATCTAATCCGGCACGTAAGATTGTTGCCGTTTCAGCACCAGGGAAACGTTCTGATGACGATATAAAAGTAACAGACCTATTAATACAATTAGCAAATGCAGCGTTACAACATGAGAATACGGAAGAAAAATTGCAAACTGTTGTGAATCGTTTTCGAGCGATTGCAGATGGTTTGGGATTAGACCATGCCATTTGTGACGTAATTGCGGAAGATTTACGTGAACGTGTACAAGGTGACAAAACGAACGTGGAATTATTCATCGATAGTATTAAAGCAGCAGGTGAAGATAATAATGCCAAGCTGATAGCAGCTTACTTTAATGCCATTGGTATGCCCGCACGCTACATTAGTCCAAAAGAAGGTTTAGTGGTCAATGATTTGCCTGAACGCACATTTGCTTTACCCGAAGCGTATGCTAATTTAGCCCCTTTAAAAGATACAAAAGAAATTATTGTGTTCCCAGGGTTCTTCGGTTACACTAAAGCGGGCGTATTGCGAACATTTGACCGCGGTGGCTCTGATATTACAGGTTCCATTTTAGCAGCAGCCGTTGAAGCGGAGCTGTACGAAAACTTTACGGATGTGGATTGTGTGTTCTCTGCGAATCCGAAAGTTGTCAATGATCCAGTGGAAATTAAAGAAATTACGTATCGCGAAATGCGCGAATTATCATATGCAGGCTTTTCAGTGTTCCATGATGAAGCGTTAATGCCTGTCTACAAGATTGGGGTGCCCGTTAACATAAAAAATACAAATAATCCATTAGCCCCAGGTACTCGTATCGTACCAAGCCGTCCTGCAACAGGTCGTCCCGTTACAGGAATCTCGGCAGACAGTGGCTTTTCAACTTTATATGTTTCTAAATATTTGATGAATCGTGAAGTAGGCTTTGGACGAAAGCTGCTCCAAATTTTAGAAGATGAGAATATTTCTTATGAACACACACCGTCTGGCTTAGATGATATTTCTGTCATCATGCGTTCAAATCAACTAACTCCAGAAAATGAAGCACGTATTATTAGTCGTGTGAAAGAAGAGCTACATGCTGAGTATGTAGAAATGCGTCACGGTTTTTCGATGATCGTGATTGTTGGCGAAGGGATGCGTCATAATACAGGTTTAGCTGCCCGTGCTGCCACAGCGATTTCAGAAACTGGCGCAAATATTGAAATGATCAATCAAGGTTCTTCTGAAGTCAGCCTCGTATTTGGGGTTCTTCAGGAATATGAAAACCGTATTTTACAAGCATTATATGAAGAGTTTTTTGCTCATGCGAAAGCAAAATGACACAATCATCACTAATCCAAGTGTTTCTTGCTTGGATTAGTGTTTTCTTTTTGCTTAGAATACGGTAAAATCGAGGGCGTACATAAGTTGGGAGGGTTTTTCGTGAAGAATTTAACAATTGGGATGCTTTTCTCCATCCTTGGGATACTTTTTGTCTGTTTAACGATTATGGATATTTTACCGTCATCGACCAAAACAATGAAAATTGTTTACATTGGCATTGGCTGGGTCTTTATTATTATAGGCTCTGTGATCCGCTTTAAAAATCTCAAACAAAAGCAACAATAACGCTTTGAAATTGGAATTGTGACAATAGCCAAAGTTATGATACAATTTCAAAGAAAATAAATAATTTGAGTATTATGAAGTTGTTATTCTGTACATACGTTCAGAAGGTTCAAATTTGAATAAAGAATCGACAGTACAAATTCTTCTTTGTAAGAATTTGTTTTTTTATGTTCCGTAACTATCTCGTGCGAGGAGGCGATGAAATGCCTATACTGACGAAAGACCATATTCAACTATTTGATCATTATGTTGCTCTTCAAACAGCTTCACCTATGAAGGTTGTATCCTCCGCCATGCATAATCCAGGCTTTGGACATTATACGCATCTCATGAATCGAACAGTACCCATTACTTATGATGAACGGCAACCCCATCAGGAATTACAGCAATTTTTGCAGGCACAGGGCTTTCCGCTCCACAACACTGTAGCCATGATAACGGCCGTTCAGGCCCAATTTGCGACCATTCGCGACTTTACATTTGAAGGCATCCAACTTGTCATTATGATTACTGCGGGGCTAGGTAATGCGGTCGATATTACACGTGCTTTTCATCGGGAGGAGCAGTACCATGCAGGGACGATTAATACATGGGTGCTCATCAACGGAAAGCTATCGGATGAAGCACTATTTCAGGCAATGATTTCAACAACAGAAGCCAAGGTGAAGGCGTTAGTGGATGAAGCTATTACAGACCCAACAACAGGTACGCAAGCTACAGGTACTTCTACCGATAGCTTGCTAATTGCCTCCACAGAAGAGGGGGACTACCATCAGTATGCAGGCCCCATTACGATGCTCGGCAAGGTCATTGGCTATGGCGTCTATGAAACGATGCGTGAGGCTGTAAGGAAATACAAAAAAGATAAAGAGGAGAGAGCTTGATGATTGCTATCGTAATTGCCTGTATCATAGGGCTTGTTTTCGATTTATTAGTAGGAGACCCTCCAAAGCTTCCCCATCCTGTACGCTGGATTGGACATTTGATTCAATCGCAAACAGCTCTATGGAATAAGGGCAAATGGCGAAAGCTGCGTGGGATGGTGATGGCACTTGCTGTTGTTGGGACGACCATGTTTATAGTGACATTGATTCTGCTCCTTAGTTATCAGGTAAGTATCATTTTTGGCATTCTAGTAGAAGGGCTTCTCATTGGGATTGGACTGGCACAGCGTAGCTTGAAGGAGGCGGCAATGGCTGTCTATGAGCCGCTTGTCAAAGGTGATTTTGCGGAAGCGCGTGTCAAGCTGTCGTGGATTGTTGGACGTGATACCGAGAAGCTGGATGAAGATGAAATTGTGCGTGGTGTGGTAGAAACGGTTTCTGAGAATACAAGCGATGGCGTGACAGCACCGCTCTTTTATGCCTTTTTATTTGGGGCAATTGGGTTATGGGGCTATAAGGCTGTCAATACATTAGATTCGATGGTCGGCTATAAAAATGAAAAATACAAAGACTTTGGCATGTTCTCTGCCAAGCTTGATGATGTGCTAAATTTTATTCCAAGTCGTATTACAGGCTTGCTAATTGTGCTTGGCACAAAAAATGAAACAAATTATTCGCTTGGCAAGCGTTTAAAGCGATGGGCACAGGATGCGAAAAAGCATCCAAGCCCAAACAGTGGCTATTTAGAGGCAGCGACGGCTGTGCAGCTCGGTGTACAGCTCGGTGGAAAAAATACATATAAGGGAGTTGTCTCTCATCGAGCAATTATGGGAGAAAAATTAGTTCCTTTAACAAAGGAGCATATTGCTACATCTATTCTTCATATGCGTATTGCCACAGTTCTCTTTACGCTTGTCATGCTAGCAGTGGAGGTGTTCATTTATGCCATTACCTAATCACGGAGCAAATCCGCATAATGTGTATCAGCAATTAGGCTTAACTATGCCTGAAGTAGTGTATGATTTTAGTGAAAATGTGAATGCCGCGGGACCGCCATCCTTTGTGGAGGCACGGTGGCGTACATTTTATCCGCTAATTCAACGTTATCCAGATCCTGATGGAGAGCCCTTTTTAACGAAGGTTGCAGCTTTTCATCAAGTGGCAAAGGATACGATTCTATTAGGTAACGGGGCTTCAGAGCTTTTTAGTGTGCTAGCAAGCCGCTATACGAAAAAGCGTGTCATCATTGTGCATCCGACTTTTTCTGAATATGAGCGAACATTGCGTGCAGCGGGTGCTGATATTGTGCCCGTTTTGGTGACAGACTTCATCGAGTACACATTACCTATGGAGCAGTTACAGCTTGAAATGGTAGAGGCAGACGCAGTTTATATTTGTACACCTAATAATCCGACGGGCGTCCTGCCGAAAAAAGAAGATTTACTTGCCTTAATAGAGCATGGAGCTGCCGTTAACTGTGAGCTTGTCATTGATGAAGCCTTTATGGATTGGGTAGATGAGGCGTATTCGCTAATTCATAATAGTACACAACAACCGCATGTCATTGTCGTACGTTCGATGACTAAAATGTATGCGATTCCAGGTTTACGTCTAGGTTATTTAGTTGCACATGCTTCCATTGTGAGCACTTTAAAGGACATGCTGCCTCATTGGAATTTAAATGCCTTTGCGCTTGTTATTGGTGCGAGCTGTTTAGATGAACAGCATTATTGTCAGCAAGCCATTAGCTATGCGACAGCGCAAAGAGAATGGCTGCATCGTTATTTACAAGAAAATGGCTGTCAAGTAACCAATAGCGTTACCAATTATGTGTGCTTCTCACTACCAAAAACACAGCAGGCAGATACCTTTTTCACCTATTGTCTAGCACAAGGTATTGTTCTGCGTCATACGAAAAATTTTCAAGGTTTACAGGGTGAATGGTTCCGTATTGGAATAAAAGATATTGCGGCCATGACTTCTTTACATAATTGTCTGCAAGCTTGGTTTAGCGCAAATAAGGGGAGAGAAAAGTGACAACTTTTTATCTAGTAAGACATGGGGAAACACAATGGAATCAAGAGCAACGACTACAGGGGTGGCTGGATTCATCATTAACAGAAAACGGTAGGGCAGCGGCTGAACGGCTACACAAGCAACTGCAACAAATCCCTTTTGCTGCTGCTTATTGTAGCTCAAGTGGTCGTGCGAGAGAGACGATGGCTATTCTCACAGCCAATCGCCAGCTGCCTATTGCCTATGAAGATGATTTACGAGAAATCTATTTAGGGGAATGGCAAGGTCATACCATTGAGGAGATAATGGCGACGAATAAGCTGGATTATGAGCTATATACAAACTATCCAGCACAGTTTATTGCTACTCATACCGAAAGCTTTGGCGCTGTGACAGAAAGAGCGATGTTTACACTCAAAAAAATAGCAGCCCAATATCGGGATGAATCAATCCTCATTGTCTCTCATGCCGTCACCATTAAATGTATTATCAACGCTATTTTACAGCGTAGCATTAGTGAGCTGTGGGCAGCGCCATATATTCATGGGACGAGTGTGACAGTGATTGAACGACAAGCTCAACAATGGCTTGTCCAAGATATCGGTAATTTGCATCATTTACAATAGGAGGTGCCTGAAAATGCCACTCATTTTTATTACAGGTGGTGTGCGTAGTGGTAAATCTCATTTTGCTGAGCAAGCAGCGATGCAGCAATATCAAGCGCAGTTTAATACTGCAAAACGCTTGATATATTTGGCTTCTGGTCTTGCTGTAGATCGTGAAATGGAGAAGCGGATTCATCGTCATCAGGCAGATCGACAGGCACAGCCTATCCAATGGCTGACGGTGGAGGCCCCATATGCGATAGCAGAGGTGTTTGAGACACTTCAAGATGGGGATGTGGTGCTGTGGGATTGCGTCACAACTTGGCTGACCAATGCTTTTTATGAAGGCTATGACAGTGGGACACCGTGTGTACAACGGCCTGGGTGTTTAGAAAATAAGCTACAGATTGTTAAACAGGCTATTCAGTCACTACTAAAGAAGAACATGACTTTTTTTGTTGTCTCCAATGAACTGTTTGATGAGCCACCTTATAATAGTGATGAAGTAGAATTATACCGACGAACACTCGGACAATTCCATCAATGGTTCGTTGCAATGGCACAGGAGGCCTATGAGATGAATGACGGTATTGTGAAGAGGTGGAAATAAATCGAGAAAGAGGGCAAGACGATGAAAAATTTTTGGCATAGCCTGCTATTGGCATTTCAATTTTTTACGGTTTTGCCAGTACATAAAGAGTTGCCATTAACGAGGTTCAACATCACAGGCATGTTCGCTTGCTTACCGTGGATAGGGGCTTTGATGGGGACGACGGTGGCAGCCGTGCTGTATAGTCTCACGCAGTGGACCGCAAGCAGTGAAGTGATGCTAGCTTTTATTGTCATAGGGCTATTTGCTTTATGGACAGGTGGTTTACATTTAGATGGCTTTATCGATATGGGCGATGCCTATTTTTCTTATCGAGATCGAGAGAAACGATTGGAGATTTTAGATGATCCTCGTGTAGGGGCATTCGGGGTATTGTCTGTCGTGTTTTTATTAATGGGTAAATTTGTCATTCTAAATGAGCTATTTGTACAGCAGCAATTCGCTTTATGGATGGTGTTATATGTGCCATTTCTAACGAGGGTGGGTATGAGCTTTTATTTTATGTCACTCCACTGCTCCAAGGAAAAAGGCCTTGCCTATTTTTTTAAGTCTCATATTAATGCCAAGCTATTGCAAATATGGTTGCTGTTATCGCTCCTCTTAGCTATGACGGCTGTATTTGTCTTTACTGAGTTCTTTCTGCTGCCCATTGTATTAGTGATCGTTTTAGCCATTGCACTTTTTATTTTTCGCCAATTTACGTTGCGTAATTTTGGTGGCGTATCAGGTGATTTACTAGGTGCATCGATTGAAGGGATGGAGGTTGTGCTATGGGTGACATTGTTACTGTGTGCTTAATGAGGCATGCACCAACGAAAGAAAATTTAGAAAAGCGCTATCTTGGTTGGACGGACGCACCATTAGCAGCGACAACCGAGCTTGCTGTTGTAGATGCGAATGTCGATAAGGTTTATGGCAGTGATTTACTACGCTGCCGAGAAACAGCGGCTCATTATTTTCCGAATGCAAGCTACCAGACAGAGCCACGCTTTCGTGAGACAAACTTTGGTGCGTTTGAAGGGCAAACTTATGAGGAATTAAAAATGAATGCCCATTATTGTGCATGGCTTGACGATCCGATTCACACGCCCCCACCACAAGGCGAAGCGTTTGATGATTTTGTAACGCGTGTTATAGACGGCTTCAACCATTTACCAAAGGATGAGGATCATTATTATTTAGTTGTTCATGGCGGGGTCATTCGTGCGTTACTCGTTGCTTTTGCCCCAACAGAGCAGCCTTTTTGGTCCTATCAAGTGCCACATGACAAACAATTTGTTTTAACGTTTTCAAGAAAGGCTTGGGAGGAGGGAGCAAGATGCATGTCTTTATCGGAGGCGCCTATAACGGCAAAACCGACTATGTGAAGGGTTTGTATGAACAGCATCAGATGGTAATGCTTGATGGCGAATTACCAGAGGTGGCACCAGCCTGTGATGTCCTCGTCATAAAAAATTTAGAAAAATGGCTCGTGACACAAAATTTGGAGGAAGATAAACAAGTGGTTCAAACGGTGCTAGCAACAGTACAGACATTAGAACAACAATGTAGATTAGTGCTCATTGTCACGGATATGGGGCGTGGTGTTGTGCCGATGGAAAAGCAAGCACGTCTACTAAGAGATACATGTGGTCGTTTATACCAAGCTTTGTTCAAGGAAGCAGAGCAAGTTGTACGAATTTGGTATGGATTGGCTGAACAGCTGAAATAAGGTAAGCACTCAATAGAAAAGAGGAAAAGGCATGGAACGACAAAGATTAAGGAAATGGATATTGACGGCAATGGTAGCGGCCATTTGTGCTGTAGGGGCAATGATTAAAGTGCCAACATTTATTTCAACGGCGGCTCTAGACTCGGCTCCAGCCTTTTTAGGGGTTGTCTTTTTATCACCGCTACTAGCAGGTGTCGCTGGGCTGATCGGTCATTTTATTACAGCGCTCACGGCTGGATTTCCACTAGGTCCTCTACATTTACTAATTGCCGTAGAAATGTTGATGGTTGTCTGGATCTTTGGTGTGATGCATAAAAAAGGCATGCATTTTTGGAAATGGCCCGTTGCCCTAGTATTAAACGGCATTGTGGCGCCACTTCCGTTTTATTTTATTATTAGCCCAGCATTTTTCTGGGGAGCGTTAGGGAGTATTCTGATGGCAACGGTAATCAATTTAGTGATTGTCGCTGTAGTTATGCCCGTTTTGTCAAAGGTTTTTGTGCGTAAGGAAGGTCGTGTACAGTGAGAAATGCGATGAAAGTAGGCTCGTTGGTTGCGACAATGGATAATGCGGCAGCCATTGGGGAAAAACCTCAGGATATTGTGTCTGCATCCGATCAATTGACAGCCTATATGACGGCACGTGTATCGTTTTTAGAGCAGCTTGCCGCGCAGGCATTGCCCATCCAAATACTACTTGCTAATTTTTCTGGTGATGCCGCATGGTCACGCTATGAGAAAGGCATTCAGCAAGTGTTTGAAGAGGCGGGTCTTACATGTCCAGCCATTGCAGGTAGTACAGAATCCAATATGCCCACACTGCAGTCAGGTTTAGCTATTACGATGCTAGGGGAGAGCCAACAGCGCTGTGCATTTGACCATGAACAGCTTAGCTGGTACACCTATGGCTTGCCACTTGTGGGCGAGGAAGTGTTGGCGCAGCCTGAAGATGTTGCACAGTTGCAGCCAATTTTTCAGGCATGGCGAGCGGAAATGGTTCAGCAAGTATGGCCCGTTGGATCAAAGGGGCTGCAAGGAGAATTCGCCCGTCTATTTAGGGGGCAGCGTGTTGAAAGTTCTGTTGATTGTACAAAATCCGCAGGGCCCTGCACGGTCATTTTGCTAGGCATTGATCCTAATAAAGAGCAACAGGCACAAAAGCTTTTCCTGCGAAACTTCGAAAAACTACACATCACTACACTGTAACAGGGCTTGCTTCGAGCAATGGTCATCCTAAGTAAATGCAAGGAGCATGGCCAGGAAAACGCAGCTTTATTGGCATAACAATGGGAACGTCCACATCCGGGCGTTCCCTTGTTTATTACAAAGCTTTTATTTTCAAGGTTTATGTCCTGCGCATATAAGCATGTAGTGTGAGAGGGGCCAAGATTGCCACTATCACTACACACCGTAGATGCTTCCAGCACGAACGTTCAAATCGACACCATCAGCAGCACGATTATTTCCAAAAAGCTTAACCAAACCAGTGGCTTCAATTGCCCACTCGACATTCGTTGCTAGTAATGCTCCCATGGAATTTCCCCTTATATCTACAAACAGATCATACATGACATTTATGAACTGAATATTAACTGGCTAAAAATATGCTAGATAGCGATAGGGTTGTAAATATTACGAGACCCGAAAAATTATTGCCAAATGGGAATGATTTTCAGTTATAATGAGGAACGAATGGGATTTAAATAGAACGGAGACGAATGTATGCAAGTAATTAAACAGTTAGGGCAGTATTTGGGGCCTTATAAATTTTTCACTTTGATTGCGCCGTTATTGATGGTGCTAGAGGTGACGATGGATTTAATTCAGCCAACCATCATGCAGCATATGATTGATACAGGGATTGTCAATGGGGATAATCGTTATGTATTGACTATGTTTGTCTGGATGCTTGGTAGCGCAGTGCTGGGGCTTATTGGTGGAGTCGGTTGCTCGTACTACAGCTCGAAGGCTGCGATTCATTTTGCATCGGATGTTCGACAGGCTCTTTATGAGAAGATGATGACGTATTCAGCCAAGGAGCGGGATGCGTTTACGACAGGGAAGCTGATTACGATTTTAACAAGTGATGTGGAAAGTATTCAGCGCGCATTTATGATGACGCTACGTATTTTTGTGCGTGGGCCTTTGCTTTTTATCGGAGCAGTGATTATCGTGTTTGTGACAGCGCGTGAGCTTTTTTCCATCCTTCTCATTATCGTGCCATTGTTGATGATCGCCATGTATTTTTTTACGAAGTATTCTGGTGTGCTGTATCGTCGTGTTCAGGAGGCGATTGATGGGGTCAATACGAAGCTACAGGAAAATTTGGCGGGTATTCGTGTGGTCAAAGCGTTTCGTCGTGAGACACAGCAGGTGGCACAATTTGGAGAATTAAATGAGGCGCTGACAAAGCGTTTCATCACTGCAGAGCAAATCGTAGGGGTACTTGTGCCCTTTACGATGTTTATTGTCAATCTGGGCATTGTAGCTGCACTTTGGCTTGGGGCCATTAAGGTAGAGGCGGGTACTTTGAAAGTTGGGGTCATTCTGGCGTTTATCAACTATTTAACGATTATTTTAAATGGCTTAATGTCTTCTAGTATGGTGCTAATGCAAATTGCACGAGCATTGCCTTCAGGCGAACGGATTGTGGATATTTTAAATAAAGACATAGCGGTGAAGGAATCGGAACAGGCGATTTCTGCATCCATACAAGGTGCGATTGACTTCGATCAGGTGAGCTATCGATACTATGATACAGCAGAGGATGTCCTCAAAAAAATTTCTTTTTCTGTAAAGCCTGGGCAAACGGTAGGCATCATTGGAAAAACAGGTAGTGGTAAATCAACGCTAGTAAAGCTGCTTCCTCGCTTATTTGATCCAACAGATGGTGAAATTCGCCTAGATGGCAGACCACTCAAATCGTATGCCCTCGCTACATTACGTGCGCATATCGGCTTTACCTCCCAAAAAGCGTTATTGTTCTCTGGAACAATTGAAGAAAATATTCGACTCGGCAAGGATGAAGCGACAGCCGAGGAAACACAACAGGCAATAGAGGCAGCCTGTGCGAGTGAATTTGTGGAGCGACTTGATAAAGGCTTAGCCCATGAATTGTCACAGGGAGCTACAAATTTATCGGGCGGGCAAAAGCAGCGCCTTGCTTTAGGCCGTGCATTTATTCGTAAGCCTGCCATTCTAGTGCTAGATGATACTACCTCCGCGCTCGATAGTGCGTCGGAGCAGCATGTGCAGCAGGCTATTGCCACACAGTATCAAGACACAACGACATTGATCGTAGCGTCGAAAATTGCCTCGATACAGCAGGCTGATATGATTTTGGTCTTAGAGGATGGCGACATTGTTGGGCAAGGAACCCATCAGCAGTTACTACAAGCCAATACGCATTATCAAGCCATTTATGCGTCGCAGCAAAAGGCTGGTGAACAAAAATGAGTCAAAATCAACCAAAGCAAATGAATTTTGGACGTGGCCCACGTATCGGAGGGCCATCTGAGAAGGCGAAAAATCAAAGAGCAACACTGTTCCGAATATGGCATTATGTCAAACAGCAAAAAGTAGGGATGTTTTTAGCCATCTTTTTTGTCGTTGCTTCTACCTTTTTAAGTCTAGCAGGGCCCTATTTGATTGGGCATATTATTGATGATTATATTATGAAAAAGGATATCGACGGCACGATCCGTTTAGGTATCGTCTTAGCTGTTATTTTTACGGTAGCATCTATTCTGACATGGCTGCAAACCTATGTCATGATTCATGTGGCGATGAAAACAATTCGGACATTGCGGCTGGAACTGTTTCATAAGCTTCAAACGCTCACATTACGATTTTTTGATCAGCGTGCACTTGGTGATTTAATGAGCCGTGTCACAAATGATATTGATAATTTAAATACGGCCCTTGCGCAAAGTGTGACGCAAATCGTGTCATCTATTTTAACTGTCATTGGTGTCAGTATCGCGATGTTCACATTGAGCTGGCAGTTAGCCATTGTGACATTGATTATTATTCCGCTTATTGTGTTCACAACCAAGCAAATTATTAAGCGCAGTAGTAAAAATTATGCAGCAAGGCAACGGGATCTTGGCAGGCTGAACGGCTATATTGAGGAAATGATTACGGGTGCGGAGGTCCTCACGCTTTTTGGGAAGGAGCAGCAAACGATTGATACGTTTCATCAGCAAAACGAAAATCTGCGAAACTCCGCCCAACGAGCAGAAATTACTTCTGGCTTATTAGGACCGATTAATAACTTTATGAATAACTTGGGCTTAGCTGTCGTTATCGGAACGGGTGCCTTTTTAGCCGTGAAGAGCATCATTACAGTTGGGATCATTGCCGCCTTCGTGACGTATACACGGCAATTTTTCCGTCCGCTTAATCAGTTATCGAATCTGTTAAATACCTTTCAGTCGGCCATTGCTGGTGCAGAGCGTGTGTTTGAGATTCTAGATGAACCATCCGAGGTAGCAGATCAGCCTCATGCCATCGAGGCAGCATCGCTCAAAGGGGATGTTATTTTCCAGCAAGTATCTTTTAGCTATGAGCCAAATAAGCCTGTGTTAAAAAATATTCACTTCCATGCCAAGGCAGGAGAGACCATCGCTCTTGTTGGTCCGACAGGCTCAGGGAAAACGACGATTATTAATTTACTGACGCGTTTCTATGACGTGGATCAAGGGGAAATTTTGATTGATGGGCACAATATCGAACACTATCAAATGGCGACCATTCGCCAAAGAGTAGGCGTAGTTTTACAGGACACGTATTTGTTCTCTGGCACCATTCGTGAAAACATTCGCTTTGGGAAGCTAGATGCCACAGATGAAGAGGTCGTGGAAGCGGCGAAAATTGCGAATGCCCATCACTTTATTAAATATTTACCAGCCCAATACGATACACCTGTGCAGGCAGGTGGCGCTAATTTAAGTCAGGGACAACGCCAGCTCATCGCCATTGCTCGTGCTATTTTAGAGAATGCTGATATTTTAATTTTGGACGAAGCGACATCGAGTGTGGATACGCAAACAGAGGTCGATATTCAAAAAGGCTTACAGCATTTAATGCAGGGACGCACAAGCTTTGTCATAGCCCATCGTTTAAAAACAATCGAGAATGCCGATCAAATTCTCGTCATTCAACAGGGGGAAATTGTCGAGCAAGGTAATCACCAAACGTTAATGCAGCAGCAGGGCATTTATCGTCATCTCCAGCAAAAATTATTGTTAGAGCAGGTAGAATAGGGAATAATAAAGGTACATCTTCCAGAAAGCGAGGGATAGACATGTATGAATTAAAAATGAAAGAAACAGATGCAAGTGTCATTGAATTTATTGAAAATGTGGACCATCCACAAAAACGAGAAGACGCCTTTCGGTTATTGGACATTTTTACAGAGGTCACAGGCTATGAAGCCAAAATGTGGGGACCGAGTATTATCGGCTTTGGTAGCTATCATTACAAATACAAAACAGGCCATGAAGGGGATGCACCCCGTATTGGCTATTCCCCACGCAAAGCAAAAATTAGCCTGTATTTCGCCCCAGGTGATGAGCGAGAGCAGCTATTACAGCACTTTGGCAAGCACACAACGGGGAAAGCCTGCGTGTATATTAATAAGCTTGCGGATGTGGATGAAGACATCCTAAAAGCCCTTATACAACAAACCATCGACTTTGTACAAAAAAACTATCCAGATGCTTAGTACTAAGAAAGCTGCCTATCTCAATGTAGGCAGTTTTTTTGATGGAATCACGAAACGTATATTGCAAATGGTCTCAATTTAATGCCTTGGCTAAATCATTTGTAACGTATATATACAGGATACGTCTAAAAATACTAACAAAAAAGAGGGTGTAACATTATTGCGGCCTTCATTGTATTTAAATAAAAGGAAGTGGTAAGAGCAGTAATACTAGATATTACAGAGAAGTTAAAAAAAGTAAACAGATGATATTTAGAGATAGCTAGTCCAAATGCTTTAACAGTGTCCTATTATACTACTAATGATTTTACTATTGGAATAAAGTGTCCATTTAGACTACAGGTACTTATAATGAATCGTTCAAAGCTATGCAGCCATCTGGTGCCGATATTCAATCGGGGTCAGATGGCTGAGTCATTTTAGGAAGTGTGCAACTATAATTTTTCTCCAAAAATTAATTAGAAATTTATTTTTAATGTGTATCCTTGCAAGTATGAACGGAGAGGAGCTACGTATGAAGAAATTAAAGAAATTATTGGTATACATAGGAGCATTAATCATGCTTGGAATGGTGGTTGTTTGGATCTACCATTATCATTTAGTACAGAAGGAATCTGCTATTTTACAAAATAATGGCACACTAGTAGACGTCGATGGTCATCAAATTAATGTCTATCAGGAGGGAGTTGGCGAGGACACGTATGTATTTATGGCAGGCTCAGGTATTGCAGCCCCAGTGTATGAGTTAAAGGGGCTGTACCGTAAGTTTTCACAGCACCATCAAATAGCCGTAGTGGATCGAGCTGGCTATGGTTATAGTGATGTAGCCCATGATGCAAGAGACATTGAGACAATCCTAGCGCAAACACGAGAGGCTCTGCTACAAAGTGGTCTTCGGCCTCCTTATATACTCGTACCACATTCCATTTCAGGGCTAGAAGCCATTTACTGGGCACAAAAATACCCCGAAGAAGTAAAGGGAATCATCGCGCTGGACATTGGTTTACCTAGTCAATATGTAAAGCATCCAATGGGAACCGTCGATAGATGGATGGTGAAGGGGATGAGTCTAGCAACTAGAATGGGTTTACACCGACTTCTGCCATCACAGGTCTATAATCCGCAAGTATTGAAAATGTCCTTTTTAACAGCAGAGGAAAAGAAAATGTATCAGGCATTGTCCTTTAGACAGTTTTTTAATGAGGATATGAAAAATGAGCTGTTACAGGTCTATGAAAATAGTTTACAATCAGAACAGCTTCCAAAGCCGCAAAACACGCCAATCTTGCTGATTGATGCCATTGCAGAAGACAATAAAGATTCGCAATATACGAAGCAGAAAAGGCAGGATTATGCAGACTTTGCACAGCAATTCACCTATGCACAGGTGGAAGAGGTCAGTGGCACACATAGTATTTATCTTTATCAACCCGATGAAATCTATCAACTAGCCATGATATTTATGAAAACGAATGCTGATAAGAAAGGTCGATAATATGAAAGGATTTACCATTTTAATTGTAGAAGACGATCAAATGATTGGGGATTTGCTACAAAAAATACTACAGCGAGAAGGCTATGAAGCGATTTGGAAAACAGATGGTCGAGACATTATGTCACTCATTCAGCAAGTGGATTTAGTCATTATGGATATTATGCTGCCAGGAGAGGATGGCTATCAATTAAGCAAAAATATTAAACGATTAGGCTTAAATATCCCCATTATTTTTCTATCGGCACGAAATGATATTGATAGTAAGCTAGAGGGCTTAACGGTCGGGGAGGATTATTTGACAAAGCCATTTGACCCGCGTGAGCTTTTGCTTAGGATGCAAAAAATGTTGAGCCAGCAATATGGTACATTGACGCAAATCCAGCATTTATTTATTGATGGGGAGCGGCGTAAAGTGTTTAATCAAAATCTTCATGATGAAATTGCATTGACAGCGACAGAGCGGAAAATGTTCTTTTATTTATTTGACAATCGAGACAGAGTGTTAACAAAGGATCATTTTTTCGACTATCTTTGGCCACTGGATGAACGCAATCATAATATTCTCAATGTCCATATTAAAAAGATTCGAGCAAAGCTACATGATCCAGCAGGCGGCATTGTGCAAAATATTTATGGAGAAGGGTATCGTTTGAATACCTACATCAAAAAATGACCTTAAAAACGAAATACCGTACTTTATTATTTATGGCGATTGCTAGTGTACCAATTGTGTTATTAAGCATTAGTGTGGCTATAGCTCTTGTTTATGACAAGGTCTTTAAATTGAAAAATGAAGGCATTCCGTTTCATGAATCTTTTGCCTATCCTATTATGCTCGTAGCGTTTGTGCTGTCATTAGGACTGTTAGCATTATTATTCTCAACAACTATCCATTCTTTATTGTCAAAAATCACGATGCTCAATAAAACGATACGGGAATTAGCTAGTAATGAGCGGATACCAAATACGTTAACAGTTAGTAGTGAGGATGAAATAGGACAGCTTATGCAGTCTGTCAATCTCTTAATTGAGCGGACGACTTACCGAGAATTAGAGTTAGCGCAGCAGCAGGAGCTCCAAAAAGAGCTGCTGCAAAAGTTACGACATGACATCCATACGCCCTTGACGGCCATACGTTTACAGTTATTTTTTCTAGAAGATCAATTACAAGGGCAGCCGAAATTGGTGGAATCCTTAAATGCACAAATCCACTATATAACGAATTTAACAAATGCATTTCAGTTACAAGCCTTTGATACAAGTGAAAATTCCTTTGTTGTCCAGGAGGAAATCCAGCTTGTACAGCTACTAGAAACGATGATGAAGAAGTGGCGTTATTTATATCGCATGCAAAACATAGCCCTGCATTTTCACCATGATGACCCACATGCTATTTGGATTAGCAATGAATTATGGCTACAACGTTTATTTGATAATGTCTTCCAAAATACATTAAAGCATGCCCAAGCAACGCAGCTAGAGGTTTCAATAAACAATGGTCAAGTGTTCATGTGTGATGATGGAGTTGGCTTCAAGCCTGATGCCGATCATGCAGGACTTGGGCTCAAAATTATACAGGACATTGCCAAAACATTGAACATCGACGTTTCATTACAATCAAACGACACGGGGACTTCCTTTGGCTTTGCCCAAAAGTCCCCGCAATAACAAAACAACGGCAGCCTTTGCCGTTGTTTTGTCTTAATGAGATTTTCGTTGTTGCAGTAAAAAGAGCGCAAGTCCTAGTAAAATGACGATAATGCCGATCCCTTGTTGAATAGAAATCATCTCATCTAAAATAAAATAAGCTAATATACATGTACCGATCGTTTCGCCTAAAATGCTCATCGAGATAACGGTTGTACTTAACCATTTCAATAGCCAATTAAAAATGGTTTGCCCAAAAATCGTTGCAATAACGGCTAATCCTACAAGAGACCACCAAGTGGATGCTGAATAGTCGAAGAACGATTCCTGCATAAAGAGGGCGTATACAGCTAAGAAGATGGAGCTGCTTCCATAGCCAATAATCGAATAAGGAACAAGTGATAAATCCTTGCGAACAGATTGTCCGATAAAAAAGTAGGCCGTAATAATACCTGCCGCTATAAAGGCAAGGATATCGCCATAAAGAGCTTGTCCACTAATCTGGAAATCCTGCCAGCCGATGATGAAACAACCGATAATGGCTACGCAACAGCCAACAATTGCTCCTTTAGAAAAACGTTCTTTAAATAAAAAATAGCTTCCCACTAAAGAGAATAAAGGTTGTAGCGTCACAATGACTGTTGAACTAGCCACCGATGTGTAGTTTAATGATTCAAACCATAAAACATAGTGACAGGCTAAAAATAATCCTGATAAAATGCCCAGTCCCCACTGTTTTTTGGAGAAGCTCGTCATTTCCTGTCGCAATCCCTTTTGCGCTAATAAAAAGGGGAGTAGCACTAGTAGCGCAAAAAATAATCGATAAAAGGCCGTAATGGCTGGTGGCGCATCGGCAAGCTTGACAAAAATAGCTGAAGTCGATAATGCAAAGACAGCAAAAAATAAAGAGATGTAATAAAACATGATGAACTCCTATGTATTTGTTTATAATAATAAACAAGATTAATAATATTGCCTAACCTATTATAGTGTAGTCTTCCTCAATAAAATAGGGTTTTTAGAATATCAGCACAAAACTAGAAAAATACACATTATGATAAAAAGGAGTCGTGCCATGCAGTATCATCAATTAGGACAAACCGTACTAAGTTATCGGAAGAAAAATGGTATGACCATTAGAGAGTTTGCAGATTACGCAGGCATTAGTACTTCTTTAATTAGTCAAATCGAACGTGGACAAGCGAATCCATCGTTAAGTGTGCTGGAGTTAATTGCAAAGGCTTTACATGTACCATTGTTTACACTTTTTATTCATGATATCGATACAAGTACACTTATTTCACGCAAGCACAACCGCAAAAAAATATATCGAGAAAACAAGGATCATATTGTCTATGATGTATTAACACCTGACTTTATGAAAGCTCGAATTGACATGCTCATGATGGAATTAAATCCCCATGCAGTGACCACGGAAAGTCATTATTGTCACAATGATAAAGAAGAGATAGCAGTGATGATGAGGGGGCAAGGCTATGTAGAGCTAGAAGGAGAAGAGTATGAGCTATTGGAAGGGGATGTTGTGCGGATTCCGCCGAATGTTCGACATCGTTTCCTCAATAAAAGCAATGACAGCATCCACGTATTATTCGTTCTAACACCTTCATTAATATAGAATAAGCAAGGACTAGCGAAGCCTTGCTGTATTCGATACTATTCCGTTTCAAGCAAGGACTCTATTACCTGCTTTAATTGCATAATAGAGGAATGCTTGCTGTCGTTTTCATGATAAATAAAGACCGTTTCAATTACTTTATTGAGATCATCCATGTCATAAAAGTGCAGGTCAGGGCAATGATAAAGTGCCAATAATTTCGTATTTAAGACTGCAATCGTATGCTCAATTTCTAAAAAATCAAGAATACTACTAACGGATTTAATTTCTTTCATTGTGAAAGGAACTTGCTTCATTGTTAGCCATTGTGCCAATGCATGTGTATACATACAGCCTTTACTTAAGACGAGTAGTGTTACTGGCGTTCGTTGCTCAAAATCGATGACATGAGAAGGGCTTGAAATGACCTCAAATGTTTCTGACGCAATTAGATCATAGTTTAAATCGGCATACTGTTTAGTTGGATTACTAGTCAGTGCACAATCCAGCTCAGCATTATGTACTTTGTGATTTAAAGATGTACTTGATTCGACAGTGAAATCGACATCAATTGGACTATGACTCGTTTGGAGTTCGTTCATAATGGATGCACCATAAATTTTAATGGTTGTATGAGAAGTTCCAAAATGGAGGCTCGTTTGAGCAGGTCCGATCATTTGTAAAAATTCTTCATAGTTTTGGGCAACCTGTTTTAAAAATTGTAAATAATGGCTACCTACCTCCGTCAGCTTTAAACCTTGTGGTGTTCGTTTAAAGATCTCCTGTCCAATTTCACTTTCTATTTTTTTTACCTTCGAAGTTAAGGCAGATTGTGTATAATTAGTGATTTCAGCGGATTTACTTAAGTTTTGCCTTTCTAAAAGCTCTATTTTTAAGGCAATGTCTTCAATGTTCATATTGTTCGTCACACACCTATTAAATTTTTTGATAGCTGCTATCATTTTCCTCCATTTTACGTATGCTATCAGTCAACGTAAACTCTAGGTAGCGACAAGGTATACTGCATAAATAAAGCGGTATCAACCTGATGGAGGGTTAACATGCATACATATTATCAATGGGTTATTTTACTAGTGGCTACACTGTCACAGACAGCTTCAACCTTTGTCACCTATGGGATGGGGCCAGTTGCCTCTTTTTATCAAATGGAATGGCACTTAACGTCCTTTCAAACTGGACTGATTGTTTCAGCCGTCAATATAGGGCCGATTTTCTCCATGCTGTTATTTGGCTACCTTATGGATAAAAAAGGAGAAAAGCGGATTATTGGATGGGGCTCCGTTATACTGGGCCTGTCAGCCTTCCTGTTAATACCTGTGAACCATTATACGACATTGCTCCTCGTATTAATAGTTGTTGGTATCTGGTATGGTAGTGCACAAACTGGCGGCAGTACCGCTATTGTGAAGTGGTTTCCAGATAAGCATCGTGGGCTTGCTATTGGTATTCGCCAGACAGGTATCCCCATTGGTGGGGCACTTTCTTCTATTGTACTAACGTATTTATATCAACAGCACCATCTGTCCACTGTGCATTTGGTACAGGGGTTAGTGGCGATAGGTGGGGGACTTTTATTTTTACTGCTGTATCATGAACCAAAACAGCACGTAACCGTTGCCGCAAATCCTATTTCCTTTAAAGAAAAGATGATGGCTATTCAACATAATCGAGCGCTCTATCCTCTATTTTTTGTCGGCATTGTCATGATGTCCTTACAAATGGTCATCATTGCTCATTTTATGAGCTATTTACATCAAGAGGGCGGCTATACATTAACAGAGGCAGGGAGCTATTTAAGTTTGATTTTGCTGGGAGGCATGCTAGGGAGAATTGTGCTTGCTTGGCTGGGTGACCGATATTTCGCTCATAAACGTGCGTCATTGTTAGTGCTTGTCATGGTTGCCACATTTATGATGATTGGCTGTTTGCCCTTTGTCATACATGGGAAGAGCTTGATGATTATTTTTTGTGGTGTGTTTGGTTTTTTAGCACTCGGCTGGTATTCCTTATATATTACCTGTGTCACCGAGCATTCTGATCCTCAAGCTGTGGGACTTACCGTGAGTGCAGCTTTAACGATTAATCAATTTTTTATTGTCTTAGCACCAACGTTGTATGGTTTTTTAGTTGCTGTTTTCTCAAGTCATCAAATAGCCTTGGATTTCATGGCCATGTTCATCATCATTGGGGCATTTCATTTATACCGAACATCCCAAAGTAGTCTATCGTTTGAAAATTCGGTAAAATAATGGAAAATAGAAAAAGGTGGTAATGGTGAATGACCAGTTCGATTTGGATTGATGCGAAAATAGATAGCGTGTGGCAAGCGATTACAGAGGAACAACTCCTCTCGCAATGGTATGCACCAGGCTCCACCTGGGATATCCCTAAACTCGCAGATGGTGAAAAGATAACGTTTACGTTAATGCCTAATGCGCATAATCAGCTATCTGAAAAGCTACCTATGCAGCTCACGATTCAGCACGTAAAAAAACATGAGGAGTTTTCCTTTTACTTAGAGGTGCCGGAAACGTTGATTGCCATTACGCTAGTACAACAGCACGAGGGGACAACTGTAAGCATTAACTCACCAGGCTATGAGGCTTCGCTGGCTAATTTAAAGGCATTGCTGGAAGGGGGAGATATCCCTTATCAGTAGCGAACCCTACGTCTTAGGTCTTAGATAAATTTCGAGCGCAGGGTCGTATTTTAAAAGGTTGACTCCTATATAATGAAATTATTGGTAGATTATATGGTGGGAGGAAATCATGTTGAAAAAATTAGTTGGTTTAGGTGTCATAATGGGTACATCTGTATTGGTCTTATCGGGGTGTTTCTCCTTTATTCCAAACAACAAGATGCGAGAGGAAGCCATCTTGGTAGAAAAGGATAAAGTGAAAGCATTAGAGGTAGACATTGATCTAGGTGTTGGTGAACTGACAGTATCGAGCGGTGCGAAGGAATGGGTAGAGGGCAAGGCCGACTATAATATTAAAAAGCTAGCCCCACAGGTAGACTATGATGTCCACGGCGATACGGGAGAAGTGGATATTCAGCATAAAGGCTCTACAAAGCTAGGAATCTCAAATATTAAAAACACTTGGGCAATCCAACTGAATGACAGTATCCCGATGGATTTGACAGTTGAAACAGGCGCATCCCTTGCAAACCTAGATTTACAGGGGCTCCAGCTGGAAAAGCTTGATATTGATGCAGGTGTCGGTGATGTAACGGTTAATTTAGGTGGCGATTGGAAAAAGAGCTTTAAGACATCGATTGAAACGGGCGTCGGTCAAACAACCGTTATTTTACCATCAAAGGTTGGTGTCAAATTAACGACAGAGAAGGGCATCGGATCTTCAAATATAGAGGGTCTTGTATCCAAAGGCCAGGGTGTCTATGTCAACGAAGCCTATGACAAGGCAGATGTTGTGCTAGAGGTTCATTCGGAATTGGGTGTCGGAGATATTACCTTTAAATTAGATCAATAAAGGAAAATGTAGTAGGCTACTTAAAATACAGTAGTCTACTTTTTGTATGGCCAAAAAAATAAATAAAAGTGAAACCTTTTGCTTGGATAAAAGACTCTAAGTATGGAAGGAGGGGAAACAAGTATGGAACAAAGCCTTTGATCCAATAGCACAACACGTTGAAAAATTAATCATTACGCCTTATGTTTCCATTCCATCAGGAGGTGGGAGCGTTCAAATAGACGCTGATGGCAAAGAAACACATATCCCATTCAATCCATCAGCCTATAAAGAAGTGAAGTTCCAACCATTTACAGTAGAAGTACCCAAACAATAATAGGAGCGTCAAATACATCCTTTGTATTTGGCGCTTATTTTATGGTAGCTTTAAGAAAGTTATTGTTTTGAAGGAGCGAAAGTCGTGAAAATTTATACATACAAGCAACCAGCAGCTATCGAGTCAACAGAGGCCATCCAAATTATCAATGAAGCAGGGGAGGTATCGTCCACTGTTCAACGTGTTTATTCCAATGCTCTAAAAAAAGCATTTGACCGCACGATGGACTATCGTTATTTTGTTCGCTTTGATGTCAATGATCGCAACGGTCGACCACTTTTTACGTGTAAAAAAGTATCCCGTCGTGGGCGCGTACATTTCAGAGGCAAGGATTTGGTGTCAGGCAAAGACTATATGATTGCCTATGATGGCTGGCAAATCATGATTCCTGATTTACTGATTACAAATGGTGAACAGCAAATCAAGCTCAACAAAGAAATGGAGGGCTGGTCTGTATTTACAGTGAATGAGCAGCCTATCGCACGTTGGCAAGCTACTTTCTGTGAGACGCATTTTGATATTACGCTAGAAATTGAAGACAGTAGTCCCATCCAGGAGGAATCCTTTTTTATTGCGATAGGACAGGCAGTATTGTTTGTGGGGGCATAAACGAATTCGAGAAAGGGCTTGATTGTGTGCTGAAGATACTACCAGCGAAAGAAATTTATTTACAGGGAAATGAGCATGCCGTATTACTTTTACATTCTTTTACAAGTCATACAAGAGATATGAAGAAAGTAGCCACTTCATTACATGCACAAGGCTACACTTGCTATGCACCATTATACCGAGGACACGGTCATACCCCAGAACAGTTATTACACTATCAGGTAGACGACTGGTGGCAGGATGTAGTCAATGCCCACCAATTTTTATTGAATGAAGGCTATCAGAAAATTTCGGTCATTGGCTTATCCATCGGTGGCATTTTTACTTTAAAGCTTGCCCAATTCGAAAAGCTATCACAAATCATTGTCTTATCAGTACCAATTGATAAGGAGCCAGCGCAATTAAAACAAAGAATAATTGATTATGCTTACAATTATAAAACGATAGAGGGCAAATCAGCGTCTCAAATTTCACAGGAAATGGAGCCATTTCACCACATGGCGTTAGATGCTATGAGCGCATTTCAACAGTTTATCCAAGCAACGATGCAGCAGCTTGATAGAATTACCGTTCCTATCGCTATCTACTACGGTGAACGCGACGATGCATCGTATGCACAAAGCGCTGAAACGATTTATCAACATGTTCACTCTTCCACTAAGCAGAAGAGGGGCTTTAAAAACGCTAAACATTTGATGACATTAGGCCGGGACCAAGATGAAATCATACAGGAGATAATAGATTTTTTGGAATAAATGCTAATGGAGGAATGTTGCAGGACAAGCATTCTGGAGACCAAGAGGTGTTAGGATAAAACCAATAGATGCACCCAATCGTTAGGGAAAATCTAATGACTGAGGTGCACGTTTCTTTCTAAATTAAAGGATCTTTTGTTTTTGTTTCTCCAGTTGGATTCTTTCGTATTCCACCTCTAATTCTCTGTGTTTAATCAAATACTCTTTTTTTATTTGATACACCTTAATCACACTGAAAATCGCAATAATAAAGGCAAATACAAGCATTAATAATTGTATATTTGAGAAATACAAAAAAACACCTCACTTTCTTTATATATTATACATTTATCTGGATATTATGTATAATGAAGTTAATATTACATTATCCATTAATGTAATATTTTAACATAAATAAATAAAACAAGGAGGTTTGCTGTGATGAAGAAGCTTCAATTTTTTATTTGTGGTTTGATTGTTACGTTGATTGTTGCTACAATTTTTCCGAATTTTGCGAATGCTAATGAATTTGGACGTAAAGAAAGTGCTTTAGCCGAATCCATCTACTATAATTTGGCTACACAAACATTAGAGTTTGATGAAGAAGCTGCCCAGGAATTATATCATTTCTCAGATGAAGAATTAAATTATTACGAATCTCTCGAATCACTATCTCCTAATGAGGTTCACCATAAACTTTTAACCTTTGGGCTAGACATGGAAAATTACGATGGTACAATCCTTTATAAAGAGAATGAAGATGGAGAAGTAACACCATATGCTGTTATCGCATGGCTTGCCGGAATTGGTTTGGTTTCTTTCATAGGCTATTTCTTCTGGGACCGATACTTGACACATAAAGAAAAAATGAATTACATGAATAAATGCTTTGCACAGGGTGGCAACCCCATCATTGACTCAAGAGATGATGCTGGTTTAAATGGACAAACCAATGCGACGGAGGCTAGAAAAATCGGTGGTTATAATTTTGCTTGCCAAAAACCATAACCTTCGATGGAATGGGCAACTCGTCGAAAAAATGACGAAACGAATGTGAGAGCCCTTCAAAATCTGAATTTTGAACAGCAAAGACAACGAGGCTGGGACATAACTCATTTATTTAGAAAAAGCAAAAAATGAATGTTATTTTTGTGATTTATTAAAGTTTATGTGTTCTAATTACGCAAAAAAATGTTAGACCAAACTTGTAAATGGTCTAACATTTTTTCTTTTGTCCCAGCCTCGTTTTCATAGTGTTGAAAAACAAAACTATCAATAGCATTTTTGTGAAAGGTGAGAGGTGAGAGGTGAAAGGTGAAAAAGGATTTCCGTTGCAGGCTACTTGCTTTTTCTTGTGGGCGAGCGCCGAGCCGCTTCGTGCAGGGGATCGCCTGTCTCGCTATCCCACGGGAGTCAAGTAGCCTTCCACTTCAACCCACAAAAATGGTACCTTTTTAGCAAAGGTTTTCAACTAAAGTGAAAGTATTCATTACTCTTTATGGAAGGGTGTTGTCACGCATCACTTCTCCACATGGAAAATAAGAACCTATCCTTTCTCTCGTCATACAAATAATGGGCTATTTTGTTCACTACGGCTCGTATGAAAGATAAGGACAAGACACTTTTGCCACATGGTGATTGGAGTGGAGCCAGCGTCACTCCTAGGGGATTTAGTGAACTGACCCCAAAAATTTGAACTTTTAAGAAACTCTTCGAAACTCAACTGGACTTTTTCCGTTGAGTTTTATTTTTATCCGCTCATGATTGTAGTAGTGGATAAAGTCTACTAACGCTTTTTTGAATGCTTCGTAGTTCTTAAACGTTGTTGCGTATAGAAATTCTGATTTCATAATGCCAAAAAAGCTTTCTATCACGGCATTATCTAAACAATTTCCTTTCCGTGACATACTTTGCTTGATTTCATGTGTTGCCAATAACGCTTTAAAACGTGGTATTTGATATAACCATCCTTGATCAGAATGGACGATTAAGCCACTCTTTTTCGATAACTTTGTATACGTAAACGCCTTCTTAAAAGACTGTTGAACTAACTCAAAATTAGGTGATTTTGATACCTCATACCCAACGATTTCTCGATTGAATAAATCTAATACAGCGGATATATAGATTTTTTGACCGTTTATTTTAAACTCCGTTACATCGGTTACCCATTTCTGATTGGGTGCAGTGGCTTCAAAATCACGTTGGATGACATTCTCTGCGACATAGCCGACTGTCCCTTTATACGAACGGTATTTTTTAGGGCGTACCGTCCCTTTTAAGCCCAATTCTTGCATCAATCGTTGGACCGTTTTATGGTTGATGAAAAACCCTTCATTTCGGAGGGCTAAACAAATACGACGATAGCCATAACGCCCCTTATGGTAATGAAAAAGCGTCTGAATTCGTTCTTTGATCGTTTGATATTTATCTGGTTTTACCCATTTTTGGAGATGATAATAATACGTACTTTTCTTAAGTTTCGCGACTTTTAATAGAGCTTGAAGAGGAAAATCCAACCTTAGCTCATAGACAGCTCTTACTTTTTCTTGGATTTGAAGGCATCCTTTTCTTGAACTAAGGCTTTCAACTTTTTTAAATAGGCATTTTCCATCCGTAAATACTCAATTTCGGCTTTTAACTCATCCGTTGTTTTTCCATTTAAATCGGACGAAGGTGGTTGTTTTTTTGGCATTGATTGGCGCTCCTTTTCTACTTGATAGAGCACCTCACCAGCCGTTGACATCCATTGTTTTTTCCATCTCCGAACGGTTTCACGGGAAGGAATATTAAACTTCGCAGCAGTCTGAAGGAGCGAATCGCCCGTCTCTATCAGGTGTTGAATTACTTTTATTTTAAAAGAATCTTCGTAATTCGTGAACCCTTGAGGACGAATAATTCCTTCGATGCCATGATAGCGATATAATTCAATCCATAATCGAATGTACTGTCGATCCCTCTGTAATCGATTGGCAATCTGATACGTACTTTCTTTTTCTTCAAAGTAAGCTAGAACTGCGGCTAATTTTTGTTCATCAGAAATCACTACCTGCACCCCCTATAGTAGATTTTTAAGTCCAATATTTTGGGTGCAGCTCATAGCGTCACAGATGAGACCCTGGAGCGAAACGCAGTGAGTGAAGCGGCTCATCGGACGCCCCCTGGAAAGGACGCTGGCGGAGCGGAAATCACCCGCTCACCTTGCCAAAGGTTCTTTTTCTGCTATTGACATCACCTTTTTTCAACAACAATAACAACAGCCCTTCTGATATAGAAGGGCTGTTGTTATTTAGATTTCCACGATTTCATTCGCTAATTTTTGTCGGCTAATCCAATAGCCTTGGAGCGTAAAGACAATAAGTGTTGCTATTAAGAAGGCGCTGCTTGTTATGCCTAATGTTAAGTAGTCATAGGACATCGGAGAGCTTTCATCAATGAATCCCAGCATTCTTGTTAAAATAAGTCCAATAAACGTGCCGACAGTGAGGCCATATAGCACAAACGATAGGACTTGCGTCAAAATAAGTTTTATTAAACCATTTGGTGATAAGCCTATCAATCGCTGAATGACATAGTCACTACGTTTAGTATAAATGGTATGCAGTAATGTTTGCAGTACACCAAGGACAGTAGCGACAATTAATAGTACAAAGACGCCGACAAATAGGCTCCAACGTTGGAAGAACATTTCACGGGATTGCTCCATCATGGTCACTTTATCCGTAAATTTCAAGGCTGGCCAGCGCTCTTCTAAGAATGACAGGTCAGACAATGCTTGCTCAGGGTTAGTCGTTTCGACCATAATGTCTTCAATGATTGTGTGGTCCTGAGAAGTGAGGAAGGATGACCAATCCACGATTAATTCTGCGTAGTGAAGAGGTGCATCAATAATTCCTATAATTTGTAATTCACCTGTTGGCCGATCCTGCTGTGCAGCAACATCATAGGAGCCTATTGTAATACGATCACCAACCGATAAATGATGACGATTCGCCAAGCTTTTTGTCACTAACAGTCCATCCTGTAAAGGGCCCTCGATTTTTGGCAACTTCCCTAATTGTCCAAATTTCTCGATATCAATGGTTGTATAGTTCTCTGGTAGCCATTCATCGCCGAGTTGCAGGGCAATGTACGCATTATTACTTTGTGCATAAGCATACTGCACGCTTGGCAAGGCCTCCATTTCCTTAATAACTGCGGGTGTAAGGGTTGGATCATTTAATTCATTATTGATTTTTACAGCGGTTTCGTATTGTGATTCGGTGAAGGCTAGGTCATTATGCTGTAACGTTTTCATTAACGAGCTACCAAAGGTTAAAATGACCATTAACCCAATAATGCTGAGCACAATCGGCCTATTTTTGCGTACTTGTGGCATGACTTGCTGGCACGCTAAATAGGCTTCCTTGCCAAACACTGCACGAATCGGCTTTAATGCAACCTGAAGGAGGGCTGTAAACAGATAGGGGATGAATAACAGTAAAATCCCACAAATCAATAGTGTTCCGATTAAAATCAAGAGTGCTCCTTGATTGCTTCCTGTTCCTGTCAGTTGTGCTTGCAACAAGAATAAAACAGCGATAATTCCTCCAATGCTGACCATGATCGTTTTCCATTTGGTCCAACGAAGACGTAAATTTTCGTTGTCTGTTGCGATTTGTAATGGCAATAATCTGGAACTTTTTGCTACTTGCCATTGTGTCATTACCTGAAGAATCAAGAAGCTCGAAAGCGCGATGACAATCACAAAAGGAAGAGGAAGCTCTGTTCTAGCATTTGGTAAATGTAAGAGGCTAATCAATTGTGGTAGCCAAATTTTTATGACCAGTAAGCTCATCGTTGTCCCGAGCATAACCCCAAAGCAAATAATAAGTGATAATTGTAGTTTGACAATGCGCCTAACTTGCTGCACTGATGCACCGAGAGCACGTAAAATCATCAGCTGTTCTTTAATTTTATAAAATAATAGCTGGAAAGTGGACAGTAATAAAACACTTGCAATGAGTAAAATAAAGACAGCTAGGACAATCATAAAAATCATTAAGCTTTGTAAATTTATTTTAAACAAATCATAATCACTCATGACATCTACACGAAAAGTTTCATCAAGCTGCTTGATCTCTGTGCCAACTGCCTTAGCAAGGCCACCCTCTGTTTTAATAAGTGCAAACATACCAGCAGTTTGTGGCTGACTATTATTCATCCATGTTTTCACAATGGTATTTGGCAACAATATGATATTAGGGCTATCCGTACCTTTCATCGTTGGTAAAATTTCTCGGACAATAAAATTCTTCGTTTGAATATGAATGGTGTCTCCGACGTTCTTCTTGAAAATACGTGCCACATTTTCTGAAATAATGGCATCGTTCGGACCAAGATTCATCTCGAAATGATAGCGGCTTTTCACAAGGTCATCATTTTCTACGCCAACGGTATAAAAGGTTGTGCTTTTTTCTTGCTCAACCTTTGTGTGAGCTAAAGATACATTAGACACTTGGGTGACACCTGCTAGGCTGGAAAGTAACTCTATTTGTTGTGTCGTTAACAGCTGATGTTGATCTGGATTATAGCCGACCATTATATCCATTTCTCCGTACAAGGCTTGGATGTCAGCCTTCATTTGATTATGGGCGTTTAAAGCGTAGACACTCATCGTCATCACAAGGCAAATGGAGATGGTTATAATGCTAATACTCGTTAGGACATTTGCCCAAGCGGCACGAAAAAGTTTTAGGGCAACGGCACGCATTGTAAACATTATCGCTCCCCCCTCGTAGCCTGCTTAAATTTCATTAAAATACAATCCAAATCCTTTTCATTTCGCTGGTTTTGATAGGAGTCTACAATCGCACCGTCATGGAAGAACAACACCCGATTGGCATAGGTAGCAACATAAGGGTCATGAGTGACAAGTAAAATCGTTTGTTGACTCTTTTTTTGAAGCTCAACAAGCAACTCCAATATCTCATCCGTCGTATTGACGTCCAGCGCTCCTGTTGGCTCATCAGCTAGCAAAATAGGCGGATTTGCGATAATGGCACGAGCAATAGCAACCCGTTGCTTTTGTCCTCCTGATAGCTCATGTGGTCGATGCTTTGCCCAAGCGCCGATTTTCAGTTTTTCCATCATGTGCTGCACGCGCACTTTAATGTCCTTACTAGAAATATCATTTAAAATAAGGGGGAGTGCAATATTATCTTCCACGGATAAATCTTTTAACAGATGAAAGGATTGGAAGATAAAGCCGATATTTTCTTTACGAAATTGCGATGCTTTGGGCTCTTGATATATATCCTGAGCCTCCTGACCAAATAAAAATAATGCCCCGTCTGTTGGTTCATCAATCGCACTAATCATATTCAGTAGGGTACTTTTACCAGAGCCGCTTGTCCCCATAATGGCCACCATCTCTCCTTGATAAATGGTGCAATGGATATTTTTTAAGGCGTTCACGGTGTGATGCTTTTGCTGATAAATTTTGGACATCCCTTCAACACGTAACACTTCCGTTAAACGTCCTTCAGGGATGGGTATTGCATTAATGACTTCTTTCAACGGATTGAACCCACTCATCAAGATATGCCCCCTTTAATTGTTGTCGTAATGCTTGCAAGCCACGGCGAATATGTGTTTTGACGGTGCCTTCAGGGCATTGTAAAATCGCTGCAATATCCTTGACGGAGTAGTCCTGATAAAATCGTAGCAATAACACCGTTTTATACTTTTCCTCAAGCTGGCAAAGAGCCTGCCATAAATCCAGCTCTTCCTCGATATATGTAGGAGATGTACTTTTTAAATCCTCTAAGGTTTGTGGTTCGACAAGCTGAACCTTCTTTTTCTTGGCTATATAGGTTTTACAGCAATTGATCATAATGCGGGTTAGCCAAGTGGTAAAATAGTGCGGCTCCTTTAATTGTGCTAAGCCCTCAAAGGCTCGAATAATCGTTTGCTGAAAAACTTCTACGGCGTCGTTTTCATTTTGTACATAGACATAAGCCATACGATAAAGCTTATGCTGCTCCAGCTCAATTAGCTGATAAAACGCTTGCTCATCGCCATGTTGGGCTAAGGCTACAAGAGATTGTTGCGTGGTTGTAATGAAAATCGCCTCCTTTTCGACTATTAGACTCGGCAAGTCGTCATTTCGATTCAAGTTTTTTATTTTTAGGAAGAAACTTAATAAGCATACCCATTTAATAGAAGGTTATCAATTTACTGCTATAATGATAGTGGTTTAATCGAAAAAAGGAGTGAGTTTATGAGCAAAAAACCTATTTATGTTGAGATAGACATCCAGGCTCCTATAGAAAAAGCATGGGATTATACACAAAAACCTCAGCTGCATGAGCAATGGGATTTACGGTTTACATCCATTACATATATACCGAAAAGAGCACCTGAGGAGTCACAGCGTTTTACCTATGAAACGAAGGTCATACCAGGTTTACAGGTTAGTGGCTGAGGAGAAAGCAAGGGGGAGCATCATAAAGAAAATGGCATCATTGACCGCTTCGCATCGGATGACGATATTGGGGATTCCTTTTTTACAAATTGATTATCATATTGAAAGAAATAAGGTAGATTGGCAGGAAATGACTAGTTCAAACGAGAAGGTCCTTATAGAGTCAACTAAAAAGGAGTGATGGTTTGCGTTTAACAAAAGGAATTACTGGTTTTGATGCCGAGCATTTAATCGAGCAGGATATGCGTACGTTTCAGTCGATGGTGTACCATTTAGTGACAAGTGAACAGCGAGCAAAAGTAAGACAATTTATCGATGAACCTCCCTTTGTCTACATGCAGGCAATGGTGGACTTAGATGGGGAGAAGCTGACAATTCTTCATCATCGATATATGCCCTATATTGCGTTTGCGAAGCAGAATGAGGAGCTTCCCTTTACATTTTTATCAAAGCCTCGGCTACACAAATATTTCCCCATGCGTAAATGCTTAGAAGCGACTACTCTTATGACATTACTATCAAAGGATCAGGCTTTACATAGCTTATCAGTGACGGAATGGCAGTACATCGCTTATTTTAATAGCCAAACGATTGGCGACGTTATGTTTAATGCTTGGGATTGATTGTAGTCCAATATACTCAAGACGAAAGATGCTATAAAAAACACTATATTGACCAAGTTATTTCTGGAAATCTAGTAAAAATTCCTAAAGCCACCAATCCTTCTTGTTAAATGGTAGATTACTATTTATGGAATAGATATGGAAAATAAGGAGTTTTTGCAGATGAAGTTCAAAACAATCAGTCGACGCATTGTTTTTTCCTTTAGTATTGTCATCGCCATCATGATAGGCTACATTGCGTACAACTATTATGCCATCACACAAAGCAACAATGCGACAGAACAAATTGTTCAGCAAGAATTACAATTATTAATTGCAGATTTTGAGCAAGCACAAACAATCGATTTAAGAATAGCGGCAGTTAGAGGCTATGTACTGTCTGGTAATGAAAAATATAAAGAGATTTTCCAAGATAATGTGGCGAAGGCAGCCGACAACGAGGAAAAACGATCAGCACTCACAACCTCAGGTGAATTCGGGAAATATGCGCAAATGGCAAAGGAATGGAATCGTTATATTGAACAACAAGTATTTGCAGTATATGACAAGGGTCAAACCGAGCTTGCTATCCAAAATTTAACGAAAATGGATGACGCGGCAACCGCGATTCGTGAGGGCTATGAAGGGTTAGCGGCGCAACGAAAGCAAGCCATTAATGAGGTAGGCACGGACATGATTACTGCTGGTGAAAATAAACAGCTAATTGCGATTGTCGTAGGTATTTTCATTGTCCTGCTAGCCGTGATGATTGAACTACTAAGTGCCCGTGGTATTTCAAGACCCATTATTACATTAACAGAGCGTATGCAACGAATGACGAAGGGGGATTTAAGCGAGCCCCCTTTACCTATTCAATCAACGGATGAAGTGGGCCAGTTGATGGAAGCGACCAACACAATGGCAGATATTTTAAATCAACTCTTGAAACATATTCAAACAGTGTCGGATGAGGTAGCGGCTCACAGTGAGGAGCTTTTGCAGTCAACCACGGAGGTAAAAGCAGGTACAGAACAAGTTGCCCATACTGTTACAGAAATCGCCAGCGGTACAGAACGACAGGCAAACCATGCAGCAGATGTCGCTTCCTCCATAAACGACTTTGCTGTCAAAGTAACGACTGTTCATGACGGCAGTAAAGACGTTCAACAATATTCGCAGGAAGTCAAAGCTTTAACAGAAGAAGGTAGAGATGCCATGACCTCTTCCACAAAGCAAATGGAAGCGATTCAGCAGATGGTAAAGAACGCGGTGGATCAGGTAACTGGTTTCAGTAAACAAACACAAGAAATTTCTAAGCTTGTAGCGGTCATTCAAAATATTGCGGCACAGACAAATTTATTAGCACTGAACGCAGCGATTGAAGCAGCCCGAGCTGGGGAACAAGGAAAGGGCTTTGCGGTGGTAGCCGACGAGGTTCGCGCATTAGCCGAGCAGGTGGCCTTCTCCGTTGATGATATTACAGCTATCGTAAGAGCTATTCAGGATGATTCAAGTACAGTGACCTCCTCATTAGAGCAGGGCTATGGAGAAGTAGAAAAAGGCACAGCGCAAATTGCCACGACCAATACAACATTCTATCGTATTGCAGATGCGATCGATGCCATTGCAGCAAGCATTAATGGGATGTCCTCCGATTTACACGGGGTTGTTCACAATACTGTCACGATTCACCAATCTGTCGATGATATTGCGGCTGTCTCAGAGCAGTCAGCGGCAGGTATTCAGGAAACATCGGCGACCATTGAGCAGGCTGCAAGCTCTATGGAGGAAATGAAACATAGTGCCGAGCATTTAGCAGAAATGGCCGAACAATTAAATGGCCTCATTCGTCGCTTCAAACTATAGAAAATTGCGCTTGATTTCAAACTTCCAACACATTTACGCTGTATACTATTGCATTGGAAGGTGGAATCATTTTGAGAAAATATTTACTTTTATTATTAATGAGTACTTTATTCATGGCACCAGTTGCCTATGCCCATACGATGGATAAAAGTACACTATTCACAGATGTCCCTGAAACAGCCTCCAATATTCAGGACATTATGGTATTACACAGTATTGGGCTTCTTGGGTACAATGGCAAAGATATGGCCTTAAACCCAACAGACAACTTATCACGCAAGGATTTTGCAGGCTGGGTAGGTGGCTTCTTTGGCCTAGCAGGATCGACTGTAGATGAGCTAGCACAAGCAGCACAAAAAGAGGATTACGTTTCTTCCTTAGAGGGGGACCTTACGTACAAAGAAATTAATACTGCCCTTTTTCATCATAAACTAGAACTAGCGAATCCAGATGCAACCATGACAAAAGAGGAGTACATTGCGTTCTTAACAGAGAACCTAACATTTGATATGGGTGGTCATACGCTTATTCAAATGGGCGGCTTTGCAGAAGGACCAACAGGCACTATTGAAGATGTCGTAACAGGTGACGAAACAGGGCTCATCATTGGTGGTAAAACATACATGCTGTCAGGACACCCGCGCATCTTTGCTGATTCAACAGATGCCAAAAGCTGGGTAGGTCAACAACTGGAACGCTCTATTTTCACAACAGCAGGAGATCATCATCATGGTCATGACGGTGGTCAAGAAGAAAGTCACGGGGATCATGCCGAAGGGCACGGCGACAGCCATGAACACGAAGCAGCAGCCTCGAATGAAGCTACTCTACAATATGTGCAAATTAGCTCCGCACAAGTAGCAAAAGAGGACGCCAAAGAAGTGCAGTCATCGAATGCCACGCCAAAAGAACAACAAACAACTGCAGCAGATGACACAACATCCAACTCAAATACAGTATGGATGATTGCCATCCTAGTAGTCCTAGCAGCCATTTTCGCCTTTGTTTTTGTGAAACGAAAAAAATAAAACAAATTTTAAGAACCAGCAATGATCGAGGAAATTCGGTTATTGTTGGTTTTTTTAACAGGAAATGATTGCTATAATAAAGTAAAGTGCGGATAGTAAGCTAACATGATTTCATAGCATGATTCGCACCAAAAATATTGATGGAAATGCCGCTTGGACAGAACTATATTGGTTATTAATACCTATTTTTTATTTATAAACATTAATATTAAGGATATTTTGTTGAGAATTTATTTATTTTCGCAGTCACTCTCTGTAAGGAGAGTGTCGATTGAAATCTCCTGCCCCTCGTAACTGCCTGAGTGAATCCGTCACTTACTGCATAAAGAGTGTGCTATTCTTTAAAACTAAATAACCATCACAGATAAATAAAAAAGGTGAACAGCAACAGGTGGGGTCAGTTGACCTACAATCGCTGTTCATTTTTTATTCCCCAAAACCGTACACATTCATTAAAATGTCAAACCTTTCATGTGAATGCATGCATATTGCAGCAATTTTGCACAAAATTGAATAACCCTAAGCATGTTCGGTATATAAATAGGGTACGATCATTTTTTAGGCTAAGGAGTGTGCAAATGGCTGTACTTGTGGTGAAGAGGAGTATTATGCATCGGTATCAAAGTATCGGGCAGGCAATTGAAGAGGCAATGCCTGGTGATATGATTGAGATTCGGGATGGGATTTATGAGGAGAGCTTGGATATTTCCAAGCGGCTGACGTTGTATGGGGTTGGGAATGTGACCATCAAGGGTGGCGTTTTTATTCGCTATCAAACTCATGTGGATATGCGGAATTTACGGTTTCGGCAAGGTCAAGGGCTATATATCAAAGGGGATTTACAGTTAGAAAACTGTATTATTGAGGAGCAATTGATTCGGACACAGATGATGGTGAGCTATGGTAGTTTGCTGATGAAAAATTGTGCTGTACTGGCGACATCGCTAAATCATTTTGGGCTGCGGGTGGCAAATGGTTCAAGTGTGATCCTCGTTGACACGACATTTGAGCATCATGTGAAGGCCCAAATCATTGCCCAAAATTGTGAGCTGACGTTGACGAATTGTCTGCTGCTGGAGGGGAAAAAGCATGGTATTTTTGCCATTCGTCATGTGAAGCTGGTGCTGGAGGACTGTGAGATTCATGGGCATGCCAAGGCACAAATTATTGCAGCAGCGAGTGAAATGGCTATGACGAATTGTCTGGTTCATCAGGGGCAAGGGGTAGGAATTCAGCTATTTGATGGCACAACTTTGCGGATGGATGGCTGTGAAATAAAAGAGCATCTCGATACGAATATGGTTGTCCACCGCAGTGAGCTAATGATCGCTGATTCAATCTTTTCAGATGGGCAAGGTCACGGTCTTTACCTTGGTGAAAAAACGGAAGCGAAGTTATATGATTGCCAATTTTATCGACATGTGAAGGCACAGATTCTGATTGAAAATAGCCAGGTAGAATTTCGTAAATGCCACATTCGAAATGGCATGGCTGTGGGTGTAGCGATTGTCGACGAAGCAGATGTTTCGTTGACGGAATGTCAAATTCAAAATCATCAGCAATTCCATATCATTGTGGATGCCAGTGGACTTCAGCTTCGTCAATCTACCATTCAATTCGGACAATCGGGTGGTATTTATGGCAATGATCATGCCAAGATTATGATGCAACATACAATGATTCGAGAGCTGCAAAGCCATCACATCTATATAAACAATGCCCGTTTGTTTACACAGTATTGTACCTTTGAACAAATGCAAGGAAATGGCATTACTTGTATTGATGCCATTTTTGAAGTAGCCCATAGCTATTTTAAAGACGGTCAAGAAAGTCCTTATGCCATGATTTGGTCAGATCAATCAATGGGACGTATTGAACATTGTACGGTGGATGAGGCAGCTCGACCATTTTTAGCATTGTCCAATAAATCATTAATGGAGATGCGTCATACGGATATTCATGCAGTAAAGGCTCCGGCTGTGGTCCAGGAAAATAGTCAATTATTTGTGCAAGGGCAAGTTCATACAGGGACATGGCAAAAGGATGCAGCGTCCAAGGTTTCCTCAATTGAGGGTATGCAGGTGATGAAAGACCATAAGATAGAAATCACGAAACATGATATTAAAAAAATAATATAAAAGCCGATTATACAAATAAGATAAGTAGTTTCAATTTTGAAATTACTTTTTTTATGGAATGGAGAAAATAGGTTTTATTCATGTGAAAAGTGGGTAAAGGAATATGTTTGCACAGTTGAAAAACCTTGAGTTTGTGCAAAAGAACACGATAATTCGACAAAATGCATGATTATTTTTATAATAGAATAGATGTCATCCTGCGATTTCTGTAATATTTTGAATATTTTAATGGAAAAGCTATACAATTCCTTGTAAAAGTTATGATAAAAATAATAAAGTATAAATAAAATGTAAAAAATTTATTAAGTAATAATCGATAAGAGATTGATTATTTACGATGTTTTATCCTATAATTAGTAAAAATGGTTCATGTGATAAGGTAATTATACGTTATTTGAGAAATGTGTGTAATGATTTTACAATAATAAAATGACAGAGATATTGGGGTGATATGTGTATGTTTGGGCTGACAAAAGAAGAAATTATGTTGCTGCTAGAGGGGATTGAGTTAGCAGAAAAGCAAAAGAATGTGATTGCTGATATCTTACATTTAAACAATATGCGAATCGAACAACAACTCGCATTAATGATCCATTTAATCATAGATGAGCGCGAACGAAATATTTCCAACAATACATATCTAAACTAAAAAGTATCGAAAAATCACAGGTGAGCTACACAAAGCACCTGTGATTTTTTTGTCAGCCATTTTTATAATTTTTTTATGAAGCAGATAATGCGATTGGCTTCTGTAAAACCGAGTTGTAGATGGACGCGTAAACTTTCTTCATTGTGCCATTCACAGTCACTAGCAAACTCTTGACAGCCTTTGTTCTTTGCCCATTGCTCACAGTGCGCTACAAGCTGTCTTGCATAGCCTTGCTGTCGATAATCTGCCATGACGAAAAGACCTTCTAAATAGCCTACGGGGCTAGAGTTAGTACCTTCTACATAATCCGTTCGCAATTGGCATTGAGCAAATCCAATGGCTTTAGCCTGGTCATAGGCTAGAAAAATAGCGGCGTTGTCTTCCTTTAAGAGCTGAGCCATCTGTTCGGCAAATGCCTCTAGTGAATGATTGGGCCAAAGCAGTAAGGCTAATGTGGCTGTTGCTAGAGCATCCTGTTGTGTTGCTTGCTTGATCATACAATCCCCCCTGGAAAAAAATGAAACGAAACGATTTTTAGCACGTACAAACTAGTAAGAGCTTCCACTAATGTTACATTTTCTATTTTAACACCAGTACTGAAAAGGGGGAATCTACTGAATGTCACTCTTACAAACGTTAATTGAACAAGCGAAAAAACCTAATGGCTGGATTGGCTCATGGATGCTACGGATAATGAATATTGCCCATCGAGGTATGTATGCATGGCTCATTCGGCAAGGCGCTATCAATGATGGGGATCGTGTGTTAGACATTGGGTGTGGGGGCGGAAAAACGCTTCAAATTCTATCCAATTTGAATCCAAATGGTATAATCTATGGTATAGATATTTCTGAGCAGGCAGTGAAGGAATCCATCAAACTGAATGACGCACGTGTCGCCAGTGGCAAAGTGATGGTCAAAGAGGCGAGTGTGACAAGTATTCCATTCGAGGATCAATTTTTTGATGCTATTACAGCCTTTCAAACACATTATTTTTGGCCATCATTGGAACAGGATGTCAAGGAAGTATGGCGGGTGCTGGAAAACGGAGGGAAATTTATTATTATAGCAGAGCTATATAAAATGAATTACCATATGGAAGCTTATCAAACACCAACTGCTATGAAGCAATTATTAGAACGTACAGGTTTTCAAACAGTCTATGTTACGGAAAAGTCGAGTAAAGGGTGGCTCTGTATGACAGCCATTAAGTAAGAGATACATAAAATGGAGGGAATAAAATGAAAAGATGTGATTGGGTCAAGTTAGATGAGCCTTTGTATGTGGCATACCATGACAAGGAGTGGGGAGTGCCAGTCTATGATGATCAGCATTTATTTGAAATGCTTTGTCTAGAGGGAGCACAGGCAGGGCTAAGCTGGTGGACGATTTTACAAAAGCGTGAAGGCTACCGTGAGGCATTTGATCAATTCGATGTGGAAAAAATTATACATTATACAGAGGACAAGCTACAGGCATTACAGCAAGACACACGAATCGTGCGCAATAAATTAAAAATTGCTAGTGTGGTGACAAATGCTAAAGCCTATCTACAAATCAAGGAAAAATACGGTTCATTCTCTGACTATATTTGGGGATTTGTTGATCACCAGCCATTGATGAATGAATGGGCATCTATAAAAGATGTACCTGTGACGACAGAAATTAGTGATCGTATGAGCAAGCAATTAAAGAAGGACGGCTTTAAATTTATCGGTAGCACGATTTGCTATTCCTTTATGCAGGCAGTTGGCATGGTGAATGATCATACAACGGACTGCTGCTGTCGCCAGAAGGAGCTAGCGCATGACAATTGAATATATTCGTGCGCAACTAGCAAAGCAGGCCACGATTTTTCAAACAGGTGGTATTCGACCGACACATGATTTATTGGAAAGCTGGATTGGCTATGTCGGCTGGTCTTTACCAGAGGAGGAACAACCACCATCTGGCTATCAGCCGCTTGCTACCTTCTTTTTAAAAGATCTACCCTATGTACCAGCAGCGCTAAAGCCTTTTCAATTAGTCACACTGTTTGTCGATGAACGTCTTTTGGATCATCTAATGGAGGATGATCTTAGTCCTTATTTTCATATTAGAACATACACGACATTGGAAGGTTTAGTAAAGCGTGAATGGCAGCATGATGGCATTCGTGCATTTCCTCTCCAACCAAAGCTTATTACGAATGACTATCCAGTATGGGATGGGGGAGGTATACCGCTTCAAATAGAAGAAGATATTTTGACCTTGGAGCATGAAGAGGAGCTAGAATATTTTGAGGATATCGTAGAAGACCTTTATCCGCTTCATAAAATCGGTGGCTACCCAAGCTTCTGTCAGAGTGGCTATGATTTTGGAGAGGATACACCATTTGTCCTCCAAATTGCCTCGGATGCGAAGGCACGATTGAACATTGTGGATCATGGCAATTTTTATTTTTTCTACAATCCAACAACGCAGACTTGGCGCGTCTATTGCGATTTCTACTGAAGGGAAGAGGGCTTGCCTTTTTCACGAACGGTCCAATCGATGATTCGGTTAATCAAGTATAAGCCGAGATACGCTCCTGTCAATAGAAAAAGAGGGTTTAAGAAAACCGCATGAATCGTTGTCATAAAAACCGCATCCTCAAGAATAATGTGCGTTATAGAAGTAGCAGCAATCGTGCTGAAAAGTATGGCAGCGATGATTCCTACTATGTTGAACAGCAGGCGAAAGATCGCCCATTTGAGCTGTAGATAAACCATAAGGCTCGGGATCACAATGGTGGTAGCCAGCATGAAAATGGTCATAACATCACATCCTTTCTTTCAGGATGCCCTTGTTCGCTTATGCATAAACATCATTGACGATAGGAGGAAAACATGTTGCGCTGGCAAGATGGAGAGGTGAAAAGAACAAAGAAGGTGAAAAGAGTGGAGCATAAAACGGTCGTAAAAAATGGCATTGGCTTTGGTTCAGTTTTAGCGATAACGATTTCATGGAGTGTCCATCATTCGATTATTTGGGCAATCATCCATGGCTGTTTTAGCTGGTTGTATGTTGTATACTATGCCATTACGCGCTAAGCTTGTCTGTCAAACTATCAACGAAGAGGTTGTTTGAATAAAAATAACTGAGGGTACATAAAAACAAATGTTCATAATTTTTGATTTGCCCGCATAAATAACAAAGTGCTCTTTTTCCAAGGCCAATTAAACTGTATGAACGTAGAAGAAAGGTTGATAGTATGACACATCAAGTAACGGCTTTAAGTAATGTTAATGGAAATGCTACGGGAGTGGAAGGTATTTTACAAAATGTAGCATTTATTTTATCAACGTTTACGATCCCTTGTCCGCTTCGAGAATATGCGATCAAGTGTGAAACTCGTAAACCCTTCCAACGTATAAAGAAGCTGAACACAACTCGCCTCATAGAATGTATTCAACGTTTTGAGCCACGAGCTGTTGTAGTAGATGTTGATTATCTTGGCGATGTCAATAGAGGAAAACTAGAGCCCATTGTCAAAGTGATTGTGAATGCATAATAGAAAAAAATGTATTCTGCCAGGTTTGAGTCAAATAACCTGGCAGAAGATCAAATGTGCTAGTAGTGGTAGGATTTATAGTATATGAATTGGTATCCAACAGGGCGTTCAAACATTTACGCTAGATTGGCACTTCTAATGGCGATAATTTGTTGGCAATCGATGATGAGTGGCGACGCGGCTGCACCGGCTACCTCAAAGAATGTTGCACAGCAAGTTTTAGGATCTAAGCTGATAAAATAAATACCCGCGAAGCTACCGCCACCTGCTAAAATAACATCTACGAAAGCCCCAGTAGACAGGCATTTTAATTGATGACAAATACAGCCTTTACAGTGGTGATCTTTAGCATGCTCCGCCTCGTAGTAATAATCTTCTTCATCACAGTATTTTTCCTCTTTTTTGCAATGGCAGTGCTTATGCTTTTGTTCCCGCTGACATGGCTCATTTTTTTGCCAACACTTGCATCCATCCTGTTTATGTTCCCATTTATATTGGTCATATTTATGCTTGCACTTGCATTCTTCTACTTTGTGCTCACATTTCTTCTGTAAATGACAATTACATTTTACATACTGTTCACAGCACTTTTCTTTTTTCTTATTCCAATTCATATAATGGCTAAATCTACTATCTTGCATCTTTTAATCTCCCTTTTTGTTAGTTTTTTAGTAATGGTAGCGCTAACCTTTACACTTATAATCTATGAAATGATGAACGATACTTCTTGGTAATTGCCCCCTGCGACAGCTTAAAATTATTTTTTGAAAAATCAAGAGAGAGATAGCCATAGATAATTGTGATAACCCTAACAGTTTTCAGGAGAAAAGATTGCTAGACTTCCGCCTGTTAATTTCATGAAGAAATGGAGTGAATGTATGAAGAGAATACTGCAAATCTTCTTTCTTTTCATGTGCTTAATAGTAGTGATCTCATTGCTAATTGTACAAAGGCAGCCTTTAACCACAGCGACCAGTACGAATAGTCCAACTCCCTATGCAGAGGAGCTTGGCCAAAAATTACAGACTACAGATTTTACGAAAAAGGTGTTGCAGGCGATACGAGAGGTAGGCTACGCCCCTGATAGTACGGTTGGCTATTTAATAGACTCGCCAGAACATCAGGTCATCACGATTCAATTACACAATGGCGAAGAAATTGATGTAAGTACAGAAAGTGAGATTCAATCCATCATCGACGAGCTAGCCAGAAAAAACAATATCCCTCTATTTATGGTTAATGTCCAGCTAATAGAGGCTAAATGAGCTGAGAGGGAGGCACATTGGATAGTGTCTCCTTTTACATATAAAGGGAAATTAAAGCGTGCTATAATAAGAAAAGAGGTGAGATCAATGAAAATCTTAGTATTAGGGGCGAGTGGACGTGTAGGTAGCCATCTGGTTGAGCTGGCATTAAAGGATCAGCACGAGGTCACTATATTGGTCCGTGACCCTAATAAAATACAGCAACATCATCAACAGCTGCGTGTTATTCAAGGAAATGTTTTAAATAGGCAGGATGTTGAACAGGCAATGGTTAATGTGGATGTGGTGGTCAGTGCATTAAATACAGATGGTGGCGATACATTATCGGCGAGTTTACCGTTGATACTTGAGGCGATGACACAACAACAGGTGAAAAGAATCATTACAATCGGAACAGCAGGGATCTTACAAAGTCGTGTTACACCGACGATTCTCCGCTATCAATCGACTGAATCTAAACAAAAATCCACGTTTGCCGCACAGGAGCACCAACGTGTATTCGAACAATTACAGCAGTCTGATAGGGACTGGACGATTGTCTGTCCTACTTATCTACCTGATGGGGCTTTGACAGGGAACTACCGAATCGAACGTGATTTCTTACCAGAGGGTGGCACTCAAATTTCAGTAGCAGATACTGCAGACTTTGCCTATCAACAAATCTTTAGCGAGGAATTTTTGAAGACACGGGTAGGTATTGCGTATTAAAAAGGGGAATGAGAGATGAAAATTATTCATGCCATCATTGGTATGGTTATCATTGTCGTGGGACTTACATTCCTCAGTACAACGATTGAAGAGGCGCCTGTTAGGAATGTGATGCTAAAAATCTATGGCAGTATTCTAGTTTTTATGGGTACATTCTATCTCAAAAAAATTGCGAAATTTGGTAAGCGAATAGTTTAAATGAACTTATTGCTTTAACTTATTTTCATACCAGCAGTCAATCCAATATTCAAAATGAGTGAAAAAATATACTGATATTTTCCTTTTTATAGAAGGTTTGCTATACTTTATGTCGAATATATCATTGAAGAGGTGATTGTATGGACAAAGAAATATCAAATAACTGTCAATATCCTCAACACCTAACAGGCCATGATGGAATCGAAACGACAGAATTATATGTCATCAAGATCACAAAGGAACAAGTGGATAGGTTGATTGAGGATATCGATCAAACATTAAAGGCGTCTACATGACGTCTTTTTTTAATGGCAAAAAGGCCACCTTCAGGGGAAAGTGATCTCAAAACAGGAGAGCTTTGGAAAGGCTAGATTTGCTTTACACTACTATACATATGAAAAAGTAATTTTGTTTGCTAGCCATTTGCCCGAGAAATAGATTAAAATTTCTTGAATTTCTAGCATACCACTGCCTGCATTATGTACAACCTCAGTCCTTTCGACATGAAAAGGAATAATTCAATGCCAAATAATCTCGTACGATTTTTGGCTGGCCTCCATTTTCAAGACATAGCTTACTAGCAATTTTAATTTCCTGCTGATTATAGTGAGATTGTGCCCCAATCAAAAATATGCCTGACAGTATCAATAAAGTACCGATTCCCAAAACATATTTTATAATCCTTTTCAATCAACTGACCTCCATTTCCACCTGCCTATTTTCTAGCATATGTTTGACTAGCAAAGCAATATGTTAATTGACATTTTGTATGCAAATGTATACAATCAGTTTAAATAAATGTATACATTTGTATACGAGAGGAGGATTTTTATAATGAGAGGTTCTGGATTTAGAGAACATATGCGAGAAGGACATCACCGTGGAGGACGTCATAGAGGCATGGATGGTGCAGCACAGCGAGGAGCGAAAACATTCCGACGAGGCAAGGCCATTTCATTTTTAGAAATGCTACATGTTAAGCGAGCAACGATTAAACAGCAATTAGAGCAGCCTGAGTTTCAATCGATTCAGCAAATTTTGATAGGGGAATTAAAAGCGATTGACATGGTCATCCAAGAATTTAGCCAGTTATTTGACATTCAGGAAGGTGAAACAACGGAAGCAGCTGACAGTCCACAGGAGGAAAATGTGCATGAAACAAATGAATAACTATATTGATACGGTATTTTATCAGCAGGATACGCTGTTAGAGAATGTTATTTCCTCCATTGCAGAAAAAGGCATGCCTGCCATTTCCGTGTCACCATCTTCAGGGAAGCTGCTGACGATGCTTGTATCGATTACAGGGGCTAAGGCTTTATTAGAAATCGGTGCGCTCGGTGGGTATAGTGGCATCTGTTTGGCAAGAGGATTGGATGCAGAGGGCTCATTGACTTCATTAGAGTTAGATGAAAGCTATGCACAGCTTGCTGCTAAAAATCTTGCCAAGGCAGGCTTTGAGAAGCAGGTTACCTATTTGACGGGCCCTGCATTAAACAGTCTGGAAAAGCTAGTAGCAGATGGACGACGTTTTGATTTGTTCTTTATTGATGCCGATAAGGATAATTATGAAAATTATGTAACGGCGTGCATCAAGCTGGCAAACCCTGGTGCATTAATTGTGACAGACAATGTCCTGGCAGGGGGCAGTGTAGTAGACCCTGAGGCTACACCAAAGCGTTATACAGCCATCATGAAAAAATTCAACGTGACGATCGCTAATCATCCACAGCTTGAGTCCATCCTTCTCCCAATTGGGGATGGCATAACCGTTTCCAAGGTTAAAAAATAGTATAACGAACTGACTATTAATGGTAAAATATTGTTAGCAAACAATAAGGGAGAGATGCTTTTGAAGCAAGCACTAGTGGTGATTGATGCACAGCAAGAACTAATCGAGGGTAATCAGGATGAACAAGCCGTCTATCAGAAAAACGAATTACTGGAGACAATCAATGCCGTCATCCAGAAGGCCGCGGAAGCCCAGGCACATATTATTTTTGTTCGTGACCAAGATGTGGCAGGTGGCGAAGGGGAAGGCTTTCAAGTACATCCAGCGATCCAAGTTCCAACGACAGCTGTCTTCTTTGATAAACTGGCAACGAATGCTTTTTACAAAACAGGCTTACTGGACTATTTACAGACCCATGACATTAAACATTTAGTGATGATGGGCTGTAAAACCGAGCATTGTGTGGATACAGCAGTAAAAACAGCAACCGTTCATGGCTTTGATGTCACATTAGTGGCAGAAGGTCATTCCACTAACGGCTCCGACTGTTTATCACCAGAAGCTATTATTGCACATCATAACGACATTTTACATGGCCATTACAATGTGGATCATTTCTCACTTGTGCGCAACGCCGATGAAGCACTATTTAAACCAACACATAATAATTATCGCTAACAAAAAATGACCAAGAATCTAGGTTCTTGGTCATTTCATATTAGGATTGAAAATCATCCTACCACAGTACATACGATGCTAAAACGTATCAAACATAGCCCCTGAATATTCAAAGACCCCCTTAAATAAAGCGCATAGTATGCTTGAAAAAGGATCGCTTGGCTATATTTAATAATAGTAGTAAATGGTATATACAGAAAATTTAAAAATTACATTGCATCATGAGTTCTTCTATTTATAAGGGTGTTTTACAAATATTAACATGTAAGCTATTGCTGGTTACAATGGATAGGGCCACCGTGCGAGCAGTGACCCTAAGTATCAAGTCAGGAGGTGTAAGGCTAAAAAATTAGCTTTACACTATTATATATATGAGAAAATAGCTTCGAAAGTTAGTTATTTGCCTGTTCGATAGATTATTTTTTGAAAGGCGACTAAATGGTGCATCAATTGTCGGATGTCGTATTGTTATGCCTGTTAAGGTAGTGATAAGGAAGGTGATGGATATGGATTCTTTAACAAGATTAAATGAGGCAGTGGCGTATATTGAAGCTCATCTAACAGAAGAAATAGACTTAAAAGAGGCTGCAAGAATAGCTTATTGCTCGGACTATCATTTTAAACGAATGTTTTCCTTTCTAGCAGGGGTATCGTTGTCCGAGTATATTCGTCGTAGGCGGTTGACACTTGCCGCTCTAGAACTGTCGCATTCCTCTAGGAGAATCCTTGATATTGCCATTTGTTATGGCTATCGCTCCGCAGATGCTTTTACGAGAGCCTTTCAGCAAATGCACGGCATCACACCATCTGAGGCGAGGCAAAGTGGTCAAATCTTGAAAGCTTTTCCACGGATGACCTTCCAACTTACTATTAAAGGAGGTAGTGAAATGAATTACCGACTCGAGCAAAAAGAAGCATTTCACATTATCGGACTCATGAAAAGAGTACCCATTGTTTTTCAAGGAGAAAATCAAGCAATAACAGAGCTGGCTCGCTCTTTGACAATGGCGGACATTGAGCAACTGAAAAAGCTGTCCAATATCGAACCAAAGGGGATAATCCAAGCCTCCACCAACTTTTCAGAAGGGAGAATGGACGAAAAGGGGGAACTCGACCATTATATTGGAGTAGCCACAACAGAAAAAGGTACCCACCACTTTACAGCGTTGGATGTACCTGCGTGTACGTGGGCCGTATTTGAAGCGGTCGGACCATTCCCGCAAACACTACAGGAAATGTGGGGCCGCATCTATGCCGAATGGTTCCCATCATCTGGCTATGAGCAAGTAGCTGGCCCTGAAATCGTACGCCATGCAAGCATCGATTTCTCCTCCCCAACATTTACAAGTGAAATATGGATCCCCATTTATAAAAAGGAGCCTTTTGCGTAATGCAAAGGCTCTTTACTGTATTTTTGTGCCATTTGGTACCTGCTGATCAGGTGTTAACAGGATCACATCGCCCTCTACAGGCACCCCACCAATAACTAATACCTCAGACTTAAAACCCGCGACACGGCGGGGAGGAAAATTAACAATCGCCACTACTTGCTTCCCAATCATTTGCGCCGGTGTATAACGCTTGGTAATTTGTGCAGAAGACTGTTTAATACCAAGCTCTTCACCAAAATCAATGGTCATTTTAATCGCAGGAACACGCGCTTTTGGCAATTCCTCTGCCTCTAAAACCGTGCCAATTCGTATATCAAGTGCTATAAAATCTTCAATGGTAGCCATAATCATACTCCTTCTTCTTTTATGACAATGCTATCATTGAATAGAAAAATATTCAAAAAAAGAAGAGCACATGCAGCGCTCTTCTCTCATTAACGACGATGCTCTACCAGGTCAATAGCTCCTAACACAATGTGTGCTAGCCCAAAACCAAAGAGGGTATTGGCCACCATTTTGTTAGAGCCATGCTTTTGCTTCATGGCATATCCAGCAGCAGTAACAGCCGACCCTAGGATAGTAGGGATTAAACCTTCACGAATTCCATTCATAATTTGATCCCTCCGTCGTATGATTCGGTGTGAATTTCACACCATACTTACTATGAACGTTTGGCGAGCATACTATACTAAGCATCAATCAAATAGCGTATTTTTGTACTAAAGGAAGAAAGCCTCCTGCAAAAAAAACGTAATAGAATGGCCACTCTCATTTACATAATGTATGTAATTTTTGAAATTATTGAAACAAATAGGAGACATTAGCCGTATAATAAAATAAGGGGGGCTGAAAATGAAGTATGTAGGCATTGGCACGATATTATCGATTCTAGGCGTTGTATGTTCCATCTTCATATGGGGTACCGAGCAAGCGCATTTACTCTCAGGGATACTAGGCGGAGTGTTCATCTTTGTCTCGATAGTCATGTCAGGAGCAATAGCGAGCGGAGATAGAATACGAGCCAATCTTGCTACAGAAACAAAAGAAGCTAGAAACGAACGCAATCGCATGATGACTAACGCGTCACTATTAGCCTTACCCAACATTATTGTAGCCATCTTCGCCTATTATCTCTGAAGCATCCATCAATCTGAACAAACACTCCATTCAAAGTAGTTCTATCGCTCAAAATAGTGGTTCGATTCACTTAGAGTAGTTCTATCAATCAAAAAAAGCGTTTTATCGATCAGTTTATGCATTTTATCCACTACATGTTGAATTCTATCCATCAAACTAGATGAACAATCCAATCATAGAAGTTTTATCAATCAAAAAAAGGTTTCTATCGCTCAATATATGCGTTTTATCCACTACATTTAGAGTTCTATCCATCAATTTGGATGAACAATCCACTTAGAGCAGTTCTATCGCTCGAAAAAAGAGTTTTATCAATCAAAATAAGTATTCTATCGCTCAATATATGTGTTTTATCCATCACATGTTGAATTCTATCCATCAATTTGGATGAACGCTCCGACCAGAGTAGTTCTATCGATCAAAAAAAGGTTTCTATCGATCAGTTTATGCGTTTTATCCACCACATTTAGAATTCTATCCATCAATCTAGATGAACGCTCCACTGAGAGTAGTTCTATCGCTCAAATAAAGGTTTCTATCGATCAGTTTATGCGTTTTATCCACTACATTTAGAGTTCTATCCATCAATTTTAGATGAACAATCCAACCAGAGCAGTTCTATCAATCGAAAAAAGAGTTTTATCAATCAAAATAAGTATTCTATCGATTAATATATGCGTTTTATCCACCACATTTAGAATTCTATCCATTAATCTAGATGAACGCTCCACTGAGAGTAGTTCTATCGCTCAAATAAAGGTTTCTATCGATCAGTTTATGCGTTTTATCCACTACATTTAGAGTTCTATCCATCAATTTTAGATGAACAATCCAACCAGAGCAGTTCTATCAATCGAAAAAAGAGTTTTATCAATCAAAATAAGTATTCTATCGATTAATATATGCGTTTTATCCACCACATTTAGAATTCTATCCATCAATCTAGATGAACGCTCCAACCAGAGTAGTTCTATCGCTCGAAAAAAGAGTTCTATCCATCAAAATAAGAATCTATTCACCTCTAATAGAAAGGATGTCGCGTGCTATGGATGAAGAAAAAGATTATTACCCAGAAGCTTCTAGATACACACTTGCTGTTGTTCTTTTGACACTAATTATTTGGGGTATTTATGATTGGCGCAATGCACATGCAAATGGTTTTCAATTCCTGTTAATTAATGAAATTGTAATCACACTTGGGATCACGCGCTATATGTTGAAGAAGCGAGATCAAAGAAGGAAGCGCTCTCAATAATCGGTACATATAAAATTCATAAAACGTGTCACATCTACCCTAGGTGTGGCTTTTTTTATTGCATTTAATAGTGGATGAGTACATTTGTAATAGAGAGGTGGTACTATGCAATTAACAGATGGTACACGGACATTTGACACGGACATCATTGATGAGGCTGCCAGAAAGAAAGAGCGTGATGAGCAGGAGCGGGAGATGCTCAATGCCTTTGCACGTTATGCTTATCTTCGCTACAAGCAAATACGAGATAAAGTAAATCCACGTAAATGTAAATATATGTATATTCATCAAGTTCGCCAGCAAATAACATCACCTGCTAGGCTTCAACGTGTTTGTAAGCTTCTGACGATGACAGAGGAGGAAGTTCTGTACATTGTGGAATTTGTGCGAAAGTATTTGAAATATGTGAAGTAAACCTCATCGACTGATGGGGTTTTTTTACATAATTTCTAGGGAGAATTATTTTTCAACGACCTGCTCCATATAGTATGATGAACGTGGGTAAAGGAGTGAGAATTTGAGATTCATTAAATTTCTAGTAGTGATGATTATTTTCCTTGGCGTAGCTGGGTATGGTGTGTTACATTTCGGCACAAAATTTGCCTCTGAAAAAATCGTAGATACGTTGTCAACGGAATTAGAAAGCAGCGGACAAAAGGAAGAAATCAAAAATACCATTGAAAATGACCCTCAGTTGAAAGCCTATATGGAGGAAGCAAAAACGGTTGACAGCAGTACATTGCCGTTTACGACAAAAGAAGAGGCGACTAAAGTATTAATTCAAAAAGTGGGGATCACGGAGCTGAACGACATTCGTGTGAAATTGCAAGATGGCTCGATGACACAAGAGGAAGCACTGCAAATGGTTGAAGGAAAATTGTCGGATGAAGAGCTTGCTGCTTTAAAAGTAATCGTTTATCAAGAGCTTTATCAATAAAATTCGGACATGCTGTTGTGGCATGTTCTTTTTTTATGTCCCTTTTTCGAAAAATTCCCTTTATATAATAAGAAAGGGAATTTGACAGAAAGAGGGGATCATAATGATTTATAGAGTAGCCAAAAAGGAGAATTTCGTTGTCTTGGACAAGGGATTTTTAAATGATGATCAATTAAGCTGGAAGGCGAAGGGGCTGCTTGCTTATATGCTGTCCTTACCAGATGATTGGTCTTTTAGTCTTGCCGATTTAGCAACCCGCAGTAAATGTGGACGAGAAGCGACTGCACGAATTGTAGACGAACTGATACAGACGGGTTATCTTCAAAAAATTCAAGAGAGAACAAAAGATGGTAAGTTTCGTAAGGTGGAGTTTCTCGTATATGAAGCTCCAGCACTTGCTGCCATGCCGTCAACGGGAAATGCGTCAACGGTAGCACCACAAACGGAAAAGCCCACACTACTAAATAATGAATTACTAAATAATAAATTACTAAAAAATATAGATGATGATAAACAATCTGCACCCTCTGTCTATCACTTTTACGAGCAACAAGGCTTTGGTGCACAAACTGCCCATATTGGTGAGAGAATTCATCATTGGCTCACTATTTTTACGGAGGAAATGGTTATACATGCGATGAAGCTAGCAGTGGAACACAATGTATTACGTTGGCGGTATGTAGAAAAGATTTTGCAAAATTGGTATAGCAAAAAAATAAAAAGCATGGAAGATATAGCCATCGAGCAGCAGCGATTTCAAGCACGTAAGCAACAGATGGCACGACAGCAAGTTAACAGACGTCAAGAAATCATTCCGAAGTGGTTTCATCAGCGTCATGAAGAGGAAGTACTATGTGATCAACAGCCAACAATGGATTTTGCAGCGGAACGTCAAAAAATATTAGCATTATTAGAGAGCATATAATCGTCCGAATACCATAAAGGTTTGGTTGATGAAAAGTCATCATGATCCTGTAATATCAAGTGAATTCTTGCTAACGCATCGTCAAAAGAACGTGGGTCATATTGGCGTGTCCAAACAATGGTGGAAAAGACCGTCATTGCCACATATAAGGCATAAAGCTGCCAAAATGTATCGTCTGGAGTAGCCGAAAAATAGCCATTGATTTGCCCGATGCAGTAGGGGATGCTGTGACGTCTACTAAATAAGGCAAGATTATAAAAGTCATGAGAAGGGTCACAGGTCGATGTTTTAGCAGTGGCAGATGCGCCTCAATAAAGCTTCATCATTTTGCTTCCTGTGGTATGTGATAGGAACCTTGCTGGTATGCCTTCCAATAAGCAGAGAATTTCTTGGGCTGTGTCGCCTCCCAATTGAGCATTGGCGGAGCACTCACTTGATGGATTTTTCTCAATTGTTGCCCAGCAGCAAGACCGAGATGGAATTGCTCAAAGTCAGTGAATTGCTGGATGACATCATCCGCGGGTATTCCTTCTAAAAAACGAACGACCGTTGCGGTTAAATGGGCTTCTTGCAGCACCTTATAGTCAATCGCTTTATGTGTTTTTACACCCTGTTTTTCTAATTCCTGTAGCAACATAAATTCATTTTTGCGTTTTTCACGATGCGCTACATCTGCTAATCGTACAAAAAAGCGCGTTTCTCCCACAGTTACGAGATACTTAGTATCAGGAGAATAACCTTTGTGGACTTCGGTTATTTGCGTAAAACCATCTAAGCTTGGTAATTGCTGAAATATATCTACTATACGCACATGTCATCCCCTCACTTTCAATATTTTAGAAGATACAAAATACTATAGGAAGCAATCTTTGTCAATGTCTTGGATAGTAGGAAGGGGTAAAAAAATCATATATAAAAAATAGTAAAAGAGCACAATTAACTAGAAATCACTGGTATGGGAGCATTTATTAACTATAAGTGAATGTCTTTGTATCATTCACACTCAGAAAGAGAGGTGAAATGATAGCAATAGTCGTATGCAAGAAAAGAACCTGTTAAGCCCCGTAAGGAATACCTCTGATTAATTATCGTTTTTCCCTGAACATCACAAATAGTAGAAATGGATAACATAGCTGTCATTCACGAAAAAATGATAGGAAAGGGTGGTGTAGTATGAGTTATGTTATTGAAAAACAGATCATGTCAGGGTTACCGAATCAAGCGCTCACGGCTATAAAATATGTGGTGGCGCATGAATCAGGTAATAGCAGCAATACTGGTCCAAACGCATTGGAAAACGAGATTGCCTATATGAATAGAAATAAAGCGAATGCTTTTGTATCCCACTGGGTAGGCGGTGGTGGACGAATCGTACAAGTAGCCCCCGTGAATCGTGTGCAATATGGCTGTGGTCCAAAAGGAAATCCATATAGCTATGCCCAGGTGGAGCTGGCACGGACAGCTAATAAGGAACAGTTTAAAAAGGATTATGCAGCGTATATTTGGCTGTTACGTAAGCTTGCCATAGAGGCAGGAGTCCCAACTGTTTTAGATGGCAATGGTAACGGCATTAAGTCACATCGATGGATTACGGAAAATCTAGGAGGTACCACACACAAAGATCCTTTTGCCTATTTAAAAAGTATGGGGATTTCAGAAGCACAGTTCCAGCTAGATATTAAAAATGGACTTGAGGAGGGATTAACAGTGTCACAATATAATGAGCTGAAACAAGAAATTGCGATGTTAAAAAGCTTATTAGCTGAAAAAGCTAGCCTACAAGCAAGCAGGGAAGTAGGAGCATCTCATAAAGAGGCATGGGAATGGGCCGTTAACGAAGGAATTATCCGAGGCGATGGCAGTCAGAACATGAATCCAGCAGGCGCTCTCACGAGGGAACAAATGGCGACAATGCTTAAACGTTATTACGATAAATTTATAGCGAATTAACTGGGGAGGATAGAGCTTGCATGCAAAAGCGAGCTTTATCCTTTTTCATTAAATAAAGGTTTTTTCAAAGTTTTGTCGAATGTAGTAGAAGAGAGGAGGGGTTTTGATGTTAACGAAAATAAAAAAAGTGAAATTCGAGCAAGAAAGAAAAAAACCATTGTACAAGGTGATAATGGAATGTCCAGAGGGGAAACAATTATATGTGAAGTTTGATTATACTTATAAAACGGAAAATTTCTGGCCTTTAGAAGTGAATTATAATAAAAAGAACTATGGTGCGAAACTAGCATGGTATACAAATGAAGTCGAGAATATGACAGTGGCATCATTTTTAGAAACCATTGCTGGGAAAATTAATAAGAAGTACGACTTTGACTTTAAGCAACAATAAAAAACAGCATCCTGAGGAATGCTGCTGTAAAGCCTATCCATTAATTGGTCGAGATATAAACAATCAATGCTGCCTCATCAAATGTTACATTTGCACCAAGTGCTTGACTAACAAATCTTAGAGGGACCATCGTTGTTCCTTGATAAATTTCAGCTGGATGGCTGAGGGCGATAGTGGATGTAGTACCATTTGCATCAACATAAGCCATTTTATTCCCCACACCAAGCACAATTTTTTTACTGCCCTTTGTTGCCGTTACTTTTTTCGTTGCACTTTCATAAGCAACTGTTGCTCCAAGTGATTCAAAAATGGCCTTCATCGGCACTAATGTTGTGCCATTTTTCATATAAGCGCCAGGCGTGTAATGTTGCTTTACATTATTTAAATAGACAGCAACTTTTGTCAACACTGGGGCTGTAGTTGCTTTTGGTGTCGGTGTAGATTGGCTTTGACCACCTGAGGAGGACCCTCCATTATGATAATGGTAGCCTGAACATAGCCCTTTCGCTTTGGACTTGTCCGAGCAATTATGCCCACCATTGCCATCTAAACGCCCAGGATGCGCTTCCGCAATAGAGGCTGTAGCGAGAAATAATGTAAACATCGCCATTAATAAAACCAATTTCTTCATAAATACCCTCCTATTATTGAAATATGTAATTATTATACTGTTAAAAAGTAAATTTTGATATGTTTTTATAGTAAAATAGTTGTAAAAATTGGAGGGAACTAGAGCAATAGGCATGTGGCGTATAAAATGAAGCCCTTTTACGAAGAACTTTCGAAACAGCGGAAGTAGTAGGACATGTATAGGCGATAAATTGGCACTAACAATTAAAAGTTGTTAGTGCCAATTTATTTTGCTTCAGCGGGTGTTGAAACCCATGTCTTATGGCAAACCAATATCCTGTGCCTCTGACGGATGGCACTGGTTTTCGAGCAACTCGAAAAAATGTAGATGCAGCGTAAGCGATTATGCCGAATCGTAATGCCAGTTATGTCTTCCTTGTCAGTAAACATGATGATAGATGCTGCAATGCCAGTGCAAGAAAGAGAACAATCGTGAATGCACAATATTTGATAGTTCTCAAAGCCTTTACAGACGATGCCGAGAACGCTTTATGCTGGTCGGTGTTGATTAAGAGACGATATAACGTAATGTAGTAGGGAACACATAGAGCAGACACATAGATTAAAAAAGATAGGACAAATAAGCAGATTTGGGATGTGCTACTGCGTCTCGATTAGCCATGTCAAGTAACCAACATAGCCCTAAAGCTAAAGCAGAAATACCTAGCAGAATAGTGCCAATTTTCAAGAAAATGGTTGCCCTTTGTTTCTGTCTCATTCAAAGCACCTCACTGGTTACGGTACCTTGATTTTAAAATTCATTGTTTTCTATCTAAAAAAGACATCCATCCTTGTGGGAGGGATGTCTTATTAGACACGATGTTTAACATCTTACATATTTTCGTTTAAAACCAAGTCTGCCTCGCTCTACTTCCTTTTGAATCGTTTCATAAGCATTTAGCGTAGTGTTTTTTTTGTTGTCTCTTTTCATTTCCACTGGACCAATTGCCTGTGCCGTTTCAATGGCTTGCTCATGAAGTGGTACATAGGAAATGGCCACTGTGTATAGAAAATTATTCATCGCAGATTTCGTGCGTGCTGGTGCATCATGAATTGTATTTTTTACCACTTCCAGCATGTTGGCTAATTTGCTCATAGAAAATTCGCTATCCTTGCGATTTCCTAAAAGCCAGCAATAGCAGCTCCAGCCCGCTGACATTCTTAGCTCCTCACCGCTGGCAATCCATGCATCCGCAACCTCCTGTGCAATAGGGGCTTCCGCTAACGTGACCGCTACAACATAATCAGACAGCATATAAAAATAAGCCGCATCCATCCAACGATCAAAATCTTCCACAGTCATTGCTTTGGGATCAGCAATAACGCCTGCAAAATACATCGCATCATAGTTACCTGTAGCATAAAGTTCTTCTGCTAGAGCTTGATTGATTTTGATTTTCTTCGCAATAGGCTTCATGGCTCCCGTTGCCACACCAAACAGTGGCTCCTGAGCACCATTTGACAGATACATTTTTTTCGTCCGTTCCTTGCCTAGAGCCTCTAGCTCCTGCATCACCATTTCTGCATTCATCCAGTAGCACTTCCTTTACCTTTAATAGACACAAGCCCATTATCCTATAACAAACACTCATTTGTCATGGAGGATACAGATAAAATCGCCTAATAATAATGATTTTATGTTAGATGAATGCCTTTTGGGAGATTTAGCTTGGTTGAAGAGGTTAGAGCCTATTCCATATAAACATAAATTGGGCTGCATCGGATTCTAGCGCAATTCGATGATCGTCCGTCGATTGATCTTCAGTCAGCAGGCGACCTTTTTGCACGTTTAAAATGGCATGTTTAATAGTGTCAGGGTGTTCTATTTCGTAGTGAGAGTTTTTCAGGAGGGTTAAGGCAGATTGGCATTTATATTTATCAATGCGCTCATTTTTACCTTTGAAATACAGCTTAATCAAGTAGGGGATATCGTCGATGATTAAACCAAGTTCTGGATTGGAACGCACCGTTAATGCATCACTATACCAATTAGCCTTACCTGGTGCAAACCATTGAACATTTTTATTTTTTAAAAATTTTAAATAGGCTTTTACGACATCCTGATAATTTTTCTGACGTGCAGGGAGGGCATTATCGATCATATCGAGTAAATAATTGTCAGGCAAACCCTGTTCATGGTATTTTTTTAAACCATCGCGTAATGCCTTCCAATAATCTTTAATTGGATGATAATCTCCCTGATATTTAATATCTTTCACAAACTTCGTCTTGGCTGTACTTCCCTTCATCGTGAAGTCTGTAAATTGGGTTAAGCCAATGGATGGCTTTGTGATAATCGTCATCATTCCATCGTCCTTCTTTCCTTATCAATGACATGTTATAGATTATATTGGAAAGGGGGACTGTATATGATTTTCTGGCGTGTTAAAAGTTATCAATGAAAAGAATTCTACTAGGCATCGCTTTCTCGTACAATTGACATCTTTACAATGAAAAAACAACATTCTATAAAAGAAATGTACCGCCAAGAACACCTTCTATCGATGCTCATTGAAGAACATGAAAGGAATAGTCAATTTGAGCAAACCGTATGGATTCTTAATTGTGCACATCATTTCGTTTCTGACAAGGACTTTGACTATACCAAGCAGCATAGCCTTGCGACCTACCATAAATTATATGAGCAACTGTATGACCATCTTTTGAACCAGCAGACAGTGAAATTAGTTTAGCTAGAAATAATCATTTCATACTGTACTGGGAATAGATCAAACCAAATAGGGCAATGTAAGACTACTTGGAGGTGATCATTTTGTCGAAGGGCAAGCAATATAAACGTCAGTCAGAGTTGGCAGAATTAGCGACAGATTTAAGTCCAGATGATTTAGATGTGCGTGAAGAAAATGCTTTAACACAAGAGCAAAAGAAAAATTCGAACGAAGGTACTCGGTCGAAAAAATCTGCAACACGTAAATCGCAATCATAATACTGACACCACAATCATCGTGATTGTGGTGTTATTTTATCTTTCATTTCACGTCCACTAGACCAATGCCACCTTTCTACAAAACACATTGGCAATAAAAGAAATCCAGAAACAATCCATAGTATACTGTAAACAATAACAATAAATGGTATAATATATAAAATGGTTGAGAGGAGTTGATATAAATGACTTTATTTATCTTGTTTATTGGGATCATCGTTGTCGTCGGTATAGTCAGTATGCTCAATCAACCGTACAATAAATCGAGCGAGCAATCACACCATAGTCACCCAACAAACGATTTTCTAACAAATGATGCACAGATTTCCTCACAGGAAAGCCATCATTGTGCTGATTATAGCGCGTCCACTAGCGATTCCTCATGTGGCTCATCAGGAGAATGAACGAATGGTTTAGATAATTTGCTATATTTCCTTGTAATTCCGCTCAAAGGCAAAATCACAAGAAAACGCAGCCAAAAGCGTGTTATAAAATAACCGAATTGTCAGGAAGCGTCTCAAAATCGGAGCATAAGCATCCACCACGAAAAAGCTGGAAACCGGTAGTAAACTGGTCTCCAGCTTTATTCATATGTAAGGTTATCTTAAATGTCTTGTTTCTGCATCAATCATCTAGTTAGCCAAATTGACACTCGGAGCGATAGTACTAAAGGAGTACTTGATGTTTACACAGGACGCGGTATGAATGATAGAGGAGCCAGTAAATAGTCAATATTCGGAGCATTTGTTTCTACAATCTCTATTAATTGTGCAGAATCATCGGTGAATGCTGATAAAATGACGATTCATTTGGGACGAACAAAGGGACATCATAATGAGAAGCATCACCCTATCATAAGAACAAACAAATGGCGAAGATGGGGCAATATGGCGTAAGATAGAGTAATAGATAGAGAGAATTTTGGAGGGACTCAATATGATACGATTCGAAAATGATTATGCAGAAGGCGCACATCCACAGATTTTGCAACGATTAGTGACGACAAATGAGGAGCAAACACCTGGCTATGGTATGGATAAGCATTCGGAAACAGCTAGAGCTTATATTAAAAAAGCGATTGCAGCAGAACAAGCAGATATTCACTTTTTAGTCGGTGGTACGCAAACGAATACAATTGTTATCTCGTCTATTTTGCGTCCTTATCAGGGAGTCATTGCCGCGCATACGGGACATATTGCGGTGCATGAAACAGGTGCAATTGAAGCCACTGGTCATAAAGTGCTGACATTGCCGAGCGAGGATGGCAAAATAACGGCGGCACAGGTGAAAGCATGCTATGAGGCTCATTGGCAGGATAGCACGCATGAGCATATGGTGCAGCCGGGCTTAGTGTACATATCTCATCCTACAGAAAATGGCACGACGTATAGCAAGGCGGAATTAACGGCTTTAAGTGAGGTTTGTCGAGAATGTGGCTTACCGCTATTTTTAGATGGGGCGCGACTAGGATACGGGCTTGTAGCGCAAGATAGCGATTTATCCTTAGCAGAGATTGCGAAGCTTTGTGATGTTTTTTATATTGGTGGCACGAAAATGGGCGCATTATTTGGCGAAGCGGTCGTAATAGTGAATCCTGCGTATCAAAGGGATTTTCGCTACATGATGAAGCAAAGAGGAGGGCTGCTTGCTAAGGGGCGTTTATTAGGCATTCAGTTTGAAACCCTATTTGAAGAAGACCTTTATATGGCTATTTCTCATCATGCTGTAGACATGGCGATGCTAATTCGACAGGCGTTTATCGACAAAGGCTTTGCATTGCGCTATGATTCGAAAACCAATCAGCAGTTTCCGATTTTACCAAACGACATGCTGACGGCTTTGGCTGAGAAATATTCCTTCTCTACTTGGGAAACCTTTGATGACAACTATACCGTTGTGCGCTTTTGCACAAGCTGGGCCACAAAAAAGGAACAAGTAGATCGCTTGATAGAGGACATTCACCAATTAGCCTAATCAGTGAACTGCACCTGGAATAAAAGGGTGCAGTTTTTTCCTATTATTCCTTAGAGGTTGCTATACTAGAGGATGAAAGGAAAGGTGGAATGGCATGACGAAATATATAGCATTTTTAAGAGGCATTAATGTAGGTGGACACAATAAATTGAAAATGGCTGAATTAAGAGAAGCGCTTATACCGCTGGGATTACAAAACATTCGGACATATATTCAAAGCGGCAATATCCTGTTTGAATCAAGTGAGTCTGAGGTATACCTACAACAGCAAATACAAGCAACCATTCAAACAGTTTTCCATATCACGAGTATCGTGATAATCAGAACAGCCGAAGAACTGCAATCAATCGTCCATAATTGTCCGTTTTCAGAGCAAGATATGGCTGAGGCAAGTACCACAGCTACAGGGGAAAGTCTCCATGTCGCCATGCTACCAGTTGCACCCACTGAAGTGAATGGTGCGAAGTTATTAGCCTACGAAAGTGAAAAAGAGCGTTGTCTCATCAAGGGCAGAGACGTTTATCTGTTATTTTACGAGAGCATCCGCAATGCCAAGCTGGGTCAACAGCTACACAAGCTGGAGATACCTGCAACGGTGCGCAATTGGAAAACGATGAACAAGCTTGTGACGATGATTGACCAGTAAGACGGATAATAGAGGTGTAAGATTGAGACGAGACCAAATAAGTTATTTTATCTATCCTTGTGCTTATTTCATTGTGAGAACGATCAATCAATGGAGAAAACAAGAATCGATTACATGGGGAGAAAATGTCATGATGATGATCGGCCTAATGTTCTTCATCTATCTGTTGATTCTCATGTGGAATTGGTCAAATAAGCCCTATCAATGGGGGAAAAAAGATAAAGAAACATAAAACAAGAGAGCCCTTTCATTTTCTTTTAAATGATTGCTCTCTTTTTTTCAACTCGTCAACATATAAAAAAACCTGCAGCGAAGTTAATCGCTACAGTTCAGAATTGGTTGATACCCTTTGAGTATTCTCATGTATTATAGCATAACTCTTTATTTCCTGTATAGAAATGTTTAAGTCTAAATCAATTTATGCAATTACTGCTTCATCATCACTTGAACGTTTTATAAAAATAGGACTCGATGTGCAGTAATCTCCTCCAAGCAATGCGACCAAAGATGTTATGGTTTGCTGAAGCGATTCAACCGTCAGCTAATCAAGCAATTTTTGTGTAGCAGCAGCTTCACATGTCCAAGAATGTAAAAAATGGTCCATTGTCTGAAACATAAAATCCTCCCCAAAATAGCATAGGATGTTTTATTTTGCTATGTGCCCAAAATAAAAGCAATATAAAGTACCGCATAAAGAGGCAAGGCAATCGAAAGCATGATATACATGGTCCATTCACCAATTGTTAGTGTTCTTTGCCATTTCGTTAATTTTAGCTGTCGACGATATACCATACTGGCAATTAATATGACTAACAAAGCGAGTTCCTTTAAGTTATCGAAAAAGGTAATCACAGTATCAGCTCCTTTAGGCTTTTGCAATATATGAGCCTACAATTGTCAACATGACTAGCTAAGGTAGCGTCCAGATGTCAACATAAAAAGTGCGTCTCTATATAAAATAGAAACGCACGTCCATTTATTCATCTCGAATGACGATAAAAACACCACTCAATATGAACAGGGAGCCTAGCCAAAAGGACAGTCCTATCGTCTCTCTTAATAAGAGCCAGCCTAAAAATGTGCCGACAATGGGCTGGAAGAAGAAAAATAAGCCGCCACTTGACGCATTCATTAATTGAAGCCCTTTATTCCACAATAAAAAGCCACCCGCTGTAGAAACAATGCCTAAGTAAAGCAAGCCGCCTGAAATCGTTGGCTGCAAAATAGTTGTTAGCGCCAAATCCTTTAATCTTGGCAGGATAAAAGGTGTCAACAAAATCACAGCTACTATAGATGAATAGGTTGTCACGACAATTTGTGAGTAGTGGCTAGGCACTTTTTTTACTAATGCCGACATGAAGGCCCATGTTAAAGCAGCGACTAGTAAGTAGAATCCACCTAATTGCTGTGTAATATCGATTTGGGCGTTGCCCACAATGATCCCAACGCCAATGGTCGCGAGGACGATGGACAAGCATTTTTTAATCGTAATGTTTTCCTGCAAAATAAAACGAGCGAAGACAACCATAAAAGCAGGGGTTGTAGCAGTAATCATCGCTCCCATTTGAGCAGTGGAGAGCATTGTCCCCATTTCTTGCGTGACAATCGAAATCGTATTTCCGATGAGACCAACAAGAAAAATAATCAACCAATCTTTTTTAGCGATTGTCCAAGATTGCTTCATCACGATGCCGATAATACCGAGTGCAATCACCGCAATCAAATAACGAATCCAAACAAGCTCCAATGGTGGCACAACCTCCACCACTACTTTAACTACTACATACATGGCGCCCCAAATACTTGCAGCAAGCGATAAAAAGATGGCGCCGATACCTTTATTTCTCATGTTTTTTCCTCCGTTTTCATAGATACCTATGCCCTTAACGGAGAAAAAGCGCTTCTACCGTTAAGGAAGAAGGATTGCTGGTACGTCCTGTTCAAATAATGGAGCAAACATCATAATAATCCCACCATCCCCAAGTCATTTTTATTAAGTATAATAGACTATCCATCGTTTTCCTAGGGGAGGTGGATGATAATGGTATTACTTCAATACGCGATGGGAGAGAAGGATTTACCAATAATAAAGGAGGTTTACCAATCTGTTGGATGGAAGAAACATGATGAACAGATTATCAAACAAGTTTTCAATGTAAGTACATATCAAGTATTCACTATGGTGGATGGAAAAACAGTGGGCTTGGCCAGATGGAGTATTTTATGCCGCCATTTACAGTGTGGTTGTACATAAAGCTTATCAAGGCTCATTTACTCCTAGAGGATATGATCGTCCAATGAGGAGAGGTATCCTGTAATCAGTTAATCATTACAACAGAAAATGAACCGTATTTATGTAAAAATGGGCTTTGAAAAATATGAAGCTGGGTATGACCATCTATCAAAATCAGCAACTTGCTCAAGAATATCTGGAGTAAAAGGACGCTTTTTCCCACGAAATTTTTTCAAATTACTGTTCCTCCATTTAAAGAAGTTGTTCTTTTCCTTGCTTTCCCTTTATTAAAATAATGGCTTTGGCAATCCATTAAGGTGCGCGATAACGGAGATTTGCCCAATATGGTAAGCTTCATGCGAGTATACATGATGAAACAACCAGTTAAGTGTAGGTACGGAGGGTGGTGTCCAACCATCGGAAAATTTAGGAACTTCAACTAATTGATTGAGTTGCGAATTGTCCAATGTATGTAGAATATTATCCGTATAATTTCTAATTTCAATATAGCTATCTAGTATTTCCTTCGGCGAACAATCATCGTGAAGGTTTAACATACAAGGTTTTTTAAGTCCAATTTCATTCACCCAATAGTCTTCACTACTTGATAAATGCAAAATAACCCATGCTATATTATTTGGATAAAAATCTGACTTTTTAAACCAAAATGCCTCATCAAGTGTGTTTAGGTAAGGTATTAATGTTTTTCTAAGATCATTCCGATATGGAAACAGCAAATCCATCCATCCTTTCATTTATGAATACGTTTATTGTAAAGGGACAAACAAGGGGTAGAAAATGAATACTTTATTTCTCAGGTTGAAGGAGGTCTGGAATAATTAAACGATAGATAGTGTCCAAAAAAATCACCTAGAGAAAGGTGATTAAATCGGATTGACTTTAAGTTCTCTTAGAATCAAAAGAACGCCCATTCCATACACGATAGAGATTGCTAAAGGTACAAGTGTGTAAGCTTGATCGACAAAGAAGCCACCTAAAATCAGAGCAGAAAAACAAACGCCTAAAGTCACAAATAAATAAGCTTTACTTTTATAAATCCATATGTAAGGTAGAAAATGAGCGCCTGCAAGTAAACCAATTGTGAAGGGAAGGAATTCAGGTATGTTCATATACACAATGATAAATACAGGTATGTAAAAAGCTTGAGGAGCGGCAACGATTCCTCCTAACGTCCCTAAAGGGTTACCAGTAGCGTTTAAATTAACACCAAGAATTTTACTAATGAAGAAGCCGATGGGAAAAATAGCTCCTAAGCCAAATATCCAAATTAAACGTACAACTTCTATTGGCAAAACTAAGGGCATTAGGGTGAAAAGTAAAAAAACAACGGCACCAGAAAGTAAAATAGGGAATCCTTTTTTAACTTCAACGATCATTTCTCTTTGTAAATCTTCCAGCGTTTTATCCATCAACGCACCACCTTTCATGAAATAAATACAACCTATAATATACCAGTAATTATCTATTTTTACCATATATGATTTGACATGGAGTTTTTGAAAGGAGCTATGCTGAAAAAGATTGAACATAAAAAAGCCGATTAGCTCGCCTAATCAGCTTCTATTTTTTAGCTTTTTCTCCGTTTCCATACCGACACTGAAAGCCGCGAATACCATACCAAAGAAAAATATAATTTGAACGAATCTGTCTGCGGTCCAATGCCCTAAAAAATTCATGAAGACAAAGATCATAATGAAAATGGTTGAAACCACTTGTATATAGAAACGTAAATTAACAACCATTTGTACACCTCCAATTTATGTAAATCACATCACACTTTAAGGTTAACATGACTAAGGGTGTAAAACCATTATTATTGAATATTGGAAAGATAATGTTATGTAAAGTTATTTATCTTTTTGAGGTTTTACAAAGAATGAAATGAACATAACAGAAACCCCCATGGCAATGAATAGTACTGCAATAGATTTATTTGAAATAAATCTATTGTATTCTAGGGCACCAGTTAATCTCGCTGATCCGATTGAAAGCGATAAGATGCCTAAAACAAATATGATATGTCCAATTTTAGAATGTGTTTTCATTGCATAACAACTCCGGATATTTAGGTTAATAACTTACAAAATGATAACATTATTAGGGAATATTTAAAAATATGGTTCTGTTTGATTGCTGCACAATATAAGGAACATGCTTGAAAGATATTGATTGGTAAAACTATGAAACTTTTTCTTTTTTGGGTTTCACAAAGAAAGAAATGAACATGACAAAAAAGCCCATAGAAATGTATATTAGTGCAACAAATTTATTTGGAATAACTGAATCATATTCAAAGAAACCAGATAATCTTCCCACTCCGCTTATAAGCAAAGTAATGCCAAAAATAAATATGATCCATCCAAGTGTAGACATTGTTTTCATTGCATAACAACTCCTGATATATAGGTAATTACCTATATAAGGACAATATAATTGGGTAATATATGAAAATATGGAATGATGCATTTACTGCACAATCTGAGGATTACAGTAAATAAAAAGGAATTAATAGGACAATTAATTGTTAGGAAATTTGAAAGAAGGTTATAAGCATGAGAGATAGAAGTTCGGTTGTAATAATTGAAAATAAAATGGTTGCACTTATTAGAAGGGAAAGAGATGGTACCGTTTATTATGTTTTTCCAGGCGGTGGAATGGAGAATAATGAAAAACCTGAAGATACTGCAAGGAGAGAAGCATTAGAAGAATTAGGCGTAATCGTTAGGGTCAAGAATTCTTTACTGAACACTTTAAGGCGATTATGCAAAAAAGAGATTTAAAATCAAAAAAAGAGCTGTCCAAAAGAACAGCTAATTATTTGGCAGCTTTAAAAAGAGTTTTTCCCTTATTGTAGAAAAATCTTTCCCACTTAGCTAACAACCCATTGCCATTCTCGCCATTTTCTATTGCTAACGAATGATTTTTATGGAAATCTTTTACTCGTTTATGATGTTCTTTTTGCCATGGGTGCAAAGGTTGATGTTTCATTTTTTAGCCTCCTTTTCGTTACTTAAGTATATGATGGAGTCAGATAAATTAACAGTAAGCTAGATCATCTAATTAAACAGAAAAAATTAGTTTAATAAGGGGATGGAAATGATGGAATTTGAAGAATTATATACTATAGCAAAAGGTGCTTTAAATCCAAAACAAATTTCAAAAAATCTTATGCAGGTTCTGTTGCTGCTGCCATTTTATGCGAAAATGGTAAGGTATAAAGGGGTGTGTTTCGATATGCCTTGCTCTATGGGATTTTGTGCAGAACACGAAGCGATAGCAGCGATGATTACGGATGGTGAATGTAAAATAAAAGGAATCATTGCAGTTTACAAGGATGGAACAATCATACCATCGTGCGGAAGATGTAGAGAGTTTATTTGTCAAATTCATGATGATGACTATCAATGCGAAGTAATGATAGGAGAGAATAAGATCTTGACGATAGGTGATTTACTTCCTATTCGTTGGGCATGAGGATGTTGATACAAAGGAAGGCATTGCAAAGAGCTGAAAGTGTGAATGGATTAGAAAAACTACCTTTATATTGAATATGCCGATTTTCAATATAAAGGTAGGATAAAAACATTTAATATTTTACTTTAGTCATAAAAGGAGTTTCAGTCCTACTATTCATTTTTTTGAATAGCAAGATAGCAAGGAATAAAGCCATGCTTACAATGCCAAAACCTACCGAATTCAAGTTTAGGACAGAGGTATGGCCGATGACAAATCCACCTAATGCAGACCCTAGCGCAAAACCGAATTGGATAAAGGAGGTATTTATGCTTAGGGCTATGTCTGGATTTCGAGGTACTAGCGTGACAAGAAGGAGCTGCTGGGCTGGGGAAATACTCCATGTTGCTACCATAAAAATCATTAAAACTAAGATCAATACAAAGAGATTGATACCAGCTAATGCAAATAAGAGGAGCGTTGTTGCTTGTAGCAGCAAGCCAAAATAAATGGTGAAATGCGAACCCTTTGCATCAGCCAATTGCCCACCCATTCTTGATCCAAGGAAGCTACAGATTCCAGCCAGAAATAGAATGCCGCTAATTTCGGTTATAGAAAGAGTGGATGTGGCTTGCAAGAAAGGCGTTATATAAGTAAATAGGGTAGCGTAGCCACCTACATAAAATAAAGTAATAGCCAGTGCAGTTAGAATTTTTGAATCTTTTAAAATGGAAAGCTGCGACCGGAGGGTAACGGCTTCTTCTTCCTTGATTACTGGAACTTTTTTATAGAGGATAAGCAATGGAAGAATGGTTAATAAACCGATCAACATAAATAAAACTCTCCATCCAAACATTTCGCTAAAAAATGTGCCAATTGGAACACCCAGCACAAGCGAACTGCTTAGGCCCATCAAAATTATGCCGATAGCACGGCCTCTTCGTTCTTTTTCAACTAGTCGAGTAGCTACTGCCATGGCTACCACTGTAGCGATTCCTCCGCTAACTCCTTGAATAATTCGTATCCATAGTGCGAATTCAAACGTAGAGCTTATAAACATTAGCCCGTTGCTAACAATAAACACACTAACGGTAGCCATAAGCAACTTTTTGCGATCCATATTTATGGTGAGCGCAATGAGAATTGGAGCGAAAATGGCTGCGGCTAGGGCAAATAATGTCACTAATAACCCAGCTTCTGAAATTGTTACTCCAAAGTCTACTGCAATCATTTCAATAACGCCTGTAATAATGTACTCAACGGTTCCGATTAGAAAAACAACAAGCGATAGAACATAGATAATTAGATTATTTTTCAACTCAATTCACTCTTCTTTCAGCTATCTATTTGTAATAGGTATTTGTATTTCCATTAATTGGACGTTTTGTGTTGTAGATAATGGTAAATATATTTCTCTACCTGGTTCGTTTTCCTTGATCTGATAGTTATTTTTCACAATCCAGTTAGCTAAATCAACACAGGCCGTACAGGCAAAGTTAGAATCCGAACGAAAGGTCATTGTGGCCATCATCGGCTCTGGAGGAAGCGTCCGTAGTTGAAATGTATCAGGGAATGATGGAAGCTCCTTGGTTAAAAAATAACCGACTTCAAATTCAAACTCATCTTCTTTTTCCTCTATTTCTTTCCATAAAACGACCTGGGGACTTTGAGCCAAATGGCGCATTTCCTTTTTTAATAATTGATTAAATGTACGAAACAGGTCTGGAATATCTTCTTCTCTCCCACGTGCTTTCAATGAAAGGAACTGCTGAACACCTTCTGCCTTGATTCGGATTTCTTGATCTGATTCCACTTGTCCCTCTCGTTCTAAAAGCTGCATACGCTCTTCAATCCGTGCGAGCTTGGCTTGTTCCGTATCGATAACCAGTTGGATTTCACTTTTTTTCAGCTTAAACATCCCTTGAATATCCTTCAACGAAATATCTTCGTGGAGCAAACGTATAATCTGTGGCAAGGTGAACCCCAATTCCTTATAGAGAAAGATTCGATTGAGCTCAAGTAACTGGTCTGCTGAATAGTATCGGTAGCCAGTGTCATCGTCCACCTTTCTCGGCTTTAAAAGGCCAATCTGATCATAATAGCGCAATGTTTTTAAGGATACTTTGCTTAGCCTAGAAAATTCACTGATTTTAAACACAATATCATCTCCAATCTAATAACTTAATGTAAGTATACAGTTTCCTGTGCAGGGGAAAGTCAAGTGTGCAAAAGGAATTTTTTAAACAACTTTAAGGAGCCTTACTTCAATAAAATGTAGTAAGGCTCTGTCCCTGTAAGCCGATTTTGCGAAAAGTCCAGTTTTCCTAAAGAACCTTCAACCCTTAGTAGCACATTCGCATCATTTTGAATCAATGTAAATCAATCAAACTACATTTTAAAAATCTTAAGTAATAGTGATTTCACAAGGAGACCATAATTTTTAACATAGGCTATCAAACGATGGTTTGGGGGGCTATATTTCATTCAAATAACGAAGCAAACTACTTTAGCGAAGAAAAATATTTAATACAAATTGACTGAACATGATATGATAAAATGGTTATTAATTCCATTGGGTGATTTTAATTTATATGGAGGGTATTTATGCATGATTTTTATTTAATAAAAAAGACTGAAACACAAGATGAAGAGTTTTTTGAATATTTTTGGAGAGACATAGAGCAATACAAAGATTTAATTGTTGCATACATTGGACTTGAAGACAACATCGTTGATTATATTTTTGATTCGCTTACATGGATTCCATGCAGGAACCCAAGCTTGCCTGGAATGCCTCAACACATAGGCTTTAATAACATTGGTGTCACCCTATTTGATGAACATTCGGCAACTTCCCTTATTTCGATTTTCACTGCTTGGTGTGATTTATTAAAAAATGGTCCAGAAGAAATCCTCAAAATGATTTATTACCATGATTACTCTGAGGATGAATTACTGCGTTTCGATAGAGACTATGCGATAGCCAAATTTGAAAAAATGAGTTCAATATCTAAACAACTGTCTGAGGGCAATTATTATATCTATCACATGGGGATATGAAAATCAAAAACTAATTTTTCTTTGAGCAGAAAGCGATGAGCGTTTATCCTGATTAACAATCATAAAGCAATAATCGTACCACACGGCTTTGGGGATTTCGGAAGGTGATGCTGTTAATGGAAAACAAAGAAATAATACTTAAAATCTTAAATGAACTCAAAAATGGCAATATACCTGTTCATACAGATTACAATTTTAATATAGACATGTGGGCAGATCTTATTGAGTATATGCATGATAGAGCATATATTGCTGATGTTACAATTTATTGGTTTGACGATGATGATACATATAACGATGAAAGAGTTTACTCTGTCGATCTATCTAAAGTCATAATGACAACTTTTGGAGAAAGATTTTTAACAGAAGAAATGAATTAATTATGTCATATCCTTTTATATACAGCTTTGGTTAGTAAATCAAAATGAAGAGACTAATGGTTTAAAGCTATTACAGTAACAAGTCCGCAGATGATATACTGGTATTCGTCGTATAAGATAGGGAGTAAAACTATGAATGAATTTAATAAAGCGTTAACATATGTAAATGAATTACTTTATGAACCTCATCATTTGACTATAAAAAACATCCAAGAGGAAACTCAAAATGCTTATTACGGGGCTGGGATTTTTCAGTTGGATTCGAAATCTGTTAGATTTAGAGTCGCAAAAATAACGCCTACCAAGGTAGGACAGTTTGTTTCCTTTTGGGAAAAGGATGCTGCTAATAAAAACCAAGCATTTTCATATGAGAACGCCACTGATTTACTGGTAATAAACACTTTTCATACTAATGGTGATTTTGGCCAATTTGTATTTCCAAAAGAAGTTCTTTTACAACAAAACATCCTTAAAACGGCTAATACAAAGGGGAAAATGGCTATTAGAGTTTACCCAAGTTGGGATACGCCCACCAGCAAACAGGCAATCGCAACTAAAAAGTGGCAATCACCGTATTTTGTTAAAGTGGACGCTACTACTCGTTTATCAATCCATGAGCTATTAAAATTATACGCCCTCTAAAATTAGATATTTTTAACTGTGTCATTCATTTCGAGGGGAAATGTTGTCGCTTCTTCTATAATCAGACGTCATCCTGTAGCATGGATAAATGTAGGTGTAGGATCATCGAATATTAAAAACTTATCAGCGCTCTACTTAGGAGGAATCTTACTGAAGATGAATGAACAAAGCATAAAAAATAAAAAGGCGTGGGAATATCGAGCATATGAATTTTGGCATAAAAGTAACGGCACTCCAAAGGATTTGGCTATTCATATATTAGAAAACCCTAGCGCATGTCTGAAAAAGCACAAACAATACTTTGAACATATTGAAGGAAAGAAGATTGCCAATATTTGCGGTTCAAATGGCAGAAAAGCAGTACCATTAGCATTATTAGGTGCTGAAGTAACCGTATTTGATATTTCAGCAGAAAACCAAAAATATGCCTTGGAATTAGCAGAGCATGCAAATACCTCTATTCATTATATTGTCACTGATATTGATGAAATTGACTTAACAAAGTATCGATGTCATTTTGATATGATCTATTTGGAAGGTGGCATATTGCACTATTTTAATGATATTGATAAATTTATGTTGATTCTGTTTTCTTTACTAAAAGATGGTGGGGAAATGATTCTCAGTGATTTTCATCCTTTAAGAAGATGTATAGTTAAAGGGCCTAACGCTGAATGCCAATATCAAATCCAACAAGGTTATTTTGACCAAGAATTACAAAATGGAGACGTAGCGTATAAGCATTTCTTTGATGAGCATGAACAACAGGACTTTCCTGATGTATCTATACGATTTTATACACTTAGTGAGATAATAAATGCTGTCATCACATCGGGTTTCAAATTAAAGAAATTTGATGAGCATCGTGGTTGGAAAAATGAAAATATCCCATGGGAATTTACGATTTTAGCTTTTAAATAAAGACAATCGAAGGAGAAGTAACCACGACAGCAGAAGGCTTAGCAGTCGGTTTCTTTCCGATTGGTCGCCTAATTAATAAGGATAGCAGGTGAATTGAATGAATGAACACTTTAGAGGATGGCCCTCAAATAGCAGGAAAGAATTCTAAAAGTGCAGGATAGAACTAAAAAAATAGCGGATAAAACGTTCAAAGTGGAGGATAGCCCTAAATAGAAGGATAGAATTCCGAAAGTGCAGGATAGAATTAAAAAAGTAGCGGATAAAACTAAAAAAGTAACGGATAGAACGCTCAAAGTGGAGGATAGCCCTCAAATAGGAGGAAAGACTTCTAAAAGTGCAGGATAGAACTGAAAAAGTAGTGAGCGCTATCCATGAATAAGGATAAGCGCTCCATTTTTTTCCTGAACTTTTAAGTATTTAAACTAGTATTTAACCTTCAATCCTAGTAATGAAGCAAAGCCAATCGCTTGTTCAGAAGATACTTCACAGCCATTTAAACTTTCAGGCGTTACTTGCAGTCTTTTAAAAAATCACTTTCATGAAACGCCACTTTATTTAGTAAACAATCATAATAATTTGCACCCTGTAGGGAGGTGTTATCAAATAATACTTGTTTGAAACGTACTTCAGGGAAATTGCATAAATTTGCAATACAATTTTCAAATGAAACATTGCCAAGATTAGCTTCAGTAAAATTCAACCCTAATAATTTACAGTTTTTAAAAGCCACTCTATGAATGATGCCTTCACTTAAGTTTGAGTTAGACAAATCACAGTTTTCAAAAATGACATCCGTTAGATCAATTTTTTTAAAGGTACAATTGATGAATGTGACATTTTTAAACATAACTTTAGATACAATGAATCGTTCAACTTCTTCGTGATCAATGACCGTATCAGCAATCATGCCATTTGTTAAATACGGTTCTTCATCATAAAAAATATCCTGAAAATTTGCCTTTTTAAGATTAGTAGGTATTTTTGGTGATGTAATTTGGAAACTGAATGACATATCAGCACACCCTTCAAATGTAAAATAAAAAGATTTTCCTATTTAGTATAAATGTAAATCTAAAATAAAAACACCGTCTATACAACGGAGCTTTTTGTCACCAACTTACTAAAAACAGAAGCTAGCACCTGTTGAAAGAGCATACCGAACACAACAGGCATAGCGACTTTACCTGGAAAGTATGTTGTGGCAACAATGACCCCGACAGCTATATTTCTCATACCGCCCGTAAAGACAAAGGTCGCCATTTGAGGAGCGTCTTTTAAAAGCGTCCGACCAATTAGATAAGCAAAAGCATAGCCTGACACAGCAAGCAAGAACACTAAAAGTATGACGAAAAATAGTTGTAAGTTTATATTTTTTAAATAGGTTGAGATTGCACTACTGTTAATCATGATGACCGCAAATAAACATAGCTTTGAAAAAGGAGCCAGCTTCTTGCCATACTTTTTAGGTATTTCGCCCTTGGAAAGCTCATTCACCAATATGCCTAAAATCGTAGGTAACACAATCATCAGCAATAAATTCACAATCAGTGAGGCTACATCCAATTCAATTTTTTCACCCGACACGATATAGAGTATGAAGGGAAGAATGAATGGAGCGAGTAATGTATCAATTAAAATAATCGATAAGCCTAACGGTAAATTGCCTCTACAAATATTAATCCAAATCACACTGGTTACACCTGTTGGGAGGGCGACAGCTAAGACAAAGCCAACCGTCAACAAATGGTCATCGAAAATAACGGTGGATAAAAAATAAGCCCATAAAGGCATCAAGAGATGAAGAAAAATGATGGAGAATAAAATGAGTGCAGGATGCTTGGTAAAAATCTTTACATCTTTAAATTTCATGGATAAGCTTCCTGAGAATGTCATGAATGCAAATAGCCATGACACAAGGAATAATAAATGATGTCCAACACTTTCTAAGAACACACCTACAATTAAACTTAATGGTGTCAGGAGCGCTATGTATTTTTGGAGAAATCTATTTAATTTTTCTAACATACAAAGACCTTCTTTTTTTATCTGATTTTATCACATTATTATAATAGTAATCATGGAATAGTAGGAGTATTTGTAGCAAAAAAAGCAGAAGGAATACTGCCGATGACTAATGTTTATGGGGTAGGGGCGGCCCTGTCCATCAATTGGGGATTCACTGACAATAGAAAAGCCATTTCTTAAATAACAAATCTTTGCCTTTTTGACATCAAAATGTGGATGTGTTGATGAATTGGTTTGCCATGAAAAGTTGAAAAGCGAAGAGAAGAAGTATTGTGAACCGCATTTGGATAGCAAGGTAGGGGAAATATGAAGGGATTTCTTTTGCTATCTTTAGTAAATCTTCTAATTTGATAAAATCATTTGTTGCTTTTCTCTTTTGTTTTTTATCACACGCGTTCCCTAGCCCGATTTTATGATCCTCACGATGAAGCTCCAAGATATATAAACCACCATATGTTTTCCTTATTTCAATTCAATAAAGCAGGGATATCATTTTGCTCCATCTGATCTTATTGCCATTTAAGTATAGTAAAAAACACTGCAATCTTTTACACCTAAGTAGGAAATTATACATTTAAAGAAATAGTTTCCAATATTAATAAATAAATGTATAATACAAAATGTCGAAGGGATATGTAATAAACTAGAAGGAGGCTGATGTATGCTTGCATTCACTTTAAACATCAAGCTTAAATGGTAAGAAAGTTGGCAAGACAAAAAGCTTTATCATACATAATTTAGTCATCGTTGCCTTTATTGGAGGTCTACTTGCTGTTACGATCATTGGGTTTATAAATGCACACGCACTCAAACTAGATAAGCATTACATCAGACTACTGATAGTAATCAGTATAATCCTCAATACAGCTACTATCATCTGCTATGCTTGCCTTCCTTTGTCCGCAGAAATGGATGTACTTATCAATCGATTACTGGCTGGAGTAAGTTATTTTATCTTTTACATTATTCAAAAGAAACCTTATAAAGAACATTTAGTATTTGTAGGGGACACACAATCCTTGTACTGGCGAGGGATTATCTATTGTTTACTTTCCATCTTTATAGATGGTTTTCTTAGAGAAGGTGTCCTAGCTTATTAAGGAAGGAATTCATGTGCATGAACAGTGAAAAGGAAAATACACCTATGGCTCTTATTGAACATTATTTTACGCTTGGAAAGTACACAAATGTTATTGCCTTAGTGGAACAGGGAATAGCTGATGATATGGAAAATAAGGAATTGTGGTATAAACTAGCTGTCAGTCATTAGGCCAAAGGTCAATATGAAGAAGCGTTAGAGCCATTTCATAAAGCATTTCAGTTAGGTTATGATAAGAGCGCAATTTACTATTTTTTAGGCGGCATCTATGTGGTAACAGAGCAGTGGCAAAAAGCAGAAGAAGCTTTTTTGGAAGCATTACATAATAATCCAAATGATGCGGATGTTTATTCAGCGTATGCTATTTTGATGAACATGACGGATCATAGAAAAAAAGGCAGTTTATTTTTAGAAAAAGCTCTAGAATTAGATTCTAATAGCACAGTCGTTTTACACCACTATTTACTTACCGAAATGGCTGCAAAAAAGGAAAAGCACAATACTGCTTTAGCACTTTATATGAATTCAGCGGATAGTGAGTTCGCAAAGTTCATCCATCTAGGCTGGAGTGTTGCCTTTTATAATCGATTTAAGGAAGCTAAAGAATATTATCACCAAGCCTTTATAATAAAACCTGAGGATAAAGGAATTTTAGCAACTTTAGAGGAATTGGAAATTAAAACGCACCCACTTTTACTTCCCAATCGTATAGTAGAGCGATTAGGCGGGATTGGCTTTGTTTTAATGATGTGGATTATACTATGTATCCTTCTTGACACGTTTATTTTAAACGATAACTTTGTCAATCACCTTCTGGGCTTTTCTATTTTTTTAACACTTTATTATTTTATATCTATTCCCATTGTAAAAGGCTTAAGAAAATGGAAGAGTCCCAGATAGGGGAGACAAAAATTGTAAAGGATGAAGATAAGAGATAATGGAAAATATTTATCAACCTAGCTTAATAAGCGAAAATGAGGATCGAACACGAAGTTATAATGTAAACAATTTATTTTTCGTCGCTTTTTTAGGAGGAATTATTGCTATAACAGCATTAGGTATCCAAAATGCTAAGTGGCTAAAACTTGAGAAAAAATATATACGTATACTAACAATTCTTAGCGGTTTACTAATTACAGGAAAACTAATAATGGTATATGCCATCGGACAGGGAATCCTAGCAATTGATGAAAACTACATAAAGGTTTTTGGACGAATTATTGCAGTGGCAGGATTTTTTATTTTTTTCGCCTTTTTAAATAGGCCCTATAAAGATCATCTAGCTGTTGGTGGACAAACTGAGTCCTTATGGAAGCCTGGCTTTCTAGCATGTATGATTTCTGGGTTTATCGAATACCTCGCTATGGCATTCCTATTAGCGCTTTAAAAAGGAGTTTTACTACAGAATGATTGAACATGAAGATATAGAAATGAATGAAAACTATGAAGAAGCAGCATTTGAATTAATAGAACACTATTTTGAAATAGGAAAATATGCACAAACGATTGAACTTATTCATGGAGTATTAGACGAACATCTTGAAAACAGCCGACTATGGTATATATTAGGCTATAGTCATTATGCGATGGGAGATCATAATCGAGCTGAATTGCAATTAAAGGAAGCTCTGAATTTAGGTTTTTGTGAAGAATCGATTTTCCATCATCTCGGCTATATTTATATGAAAAAGGAGCATTGGAAGGAGGCCGAGGAAGCTTTTCTAGAAGCATTACGAGCCAATCCAGATAGTGCTGTAAACCATGCTGCTTATGCAGTTCTAATGAAAAAAATGGGGCATCGAAAAAAAGCAAAACAATTAATTACTAAAGCACGTGAGATGGATCCTGAAAATAGTATTGTATTACGTAACTATTTTATATTAGAGGAGATTAATAGCCCTAAAAAACAACGAGTGCTTGCATTGGAGCAATATATGAATTCAAGTGATAGTGAATTATCTAAACTATTACACTTAGGAATCCATGCTGCCTTTCATAACAAAGAAAAAGAAGCACAAGAATATTTTAGACAGGCATTTCTGCTTAACCCTGAGGATAAAGAATTGTATGAATTATTAGAGGAGTCTGAACTGTCGGTACACCCGCTATTAGCACCTAGTCGCCTCATTGAACATGTAGGAGGCACTGCTGTCATTTGGCTGATGGGAGTGGTCATTTACTTTTCATTACTAGGTTTAGGTTTTAATACGGCAGCGGTTCTATTTATAAAATGTTATATTGCATTAGCATTATATACATGGATTTCATTTCCTCTTGTAAAGGGATTAAGAAAAATAAGGGGCTACAAGTATGGATAAAATAAAATGGTTACAACAAATGGTAGAGCAAAATCCTAATGATCCACAAGGGTATTTGTGGCTTGGCAAAGAACTTGCTGATCATCAGCGTTGGCTTGAAGCGGTTCAATCTTATTCTACTGGTCTCTCACATTGTACTGATGTGGCATTGCAGAAAGACATCATTCATGAGTTAACAAAGGCTAGTTCACAAATTCAACAGGGTGCTAGCCTTCCTAATGGCAATGAAGACCTAGCCGCATCACCTATTGAAGATGATTATGTGGCCACAATAGCTGAGGAGGAGCAAGATCATTTAGAGGGCTGTTCTGACATTCAGGTGGAAAATGGGAAATTAAAAAATCTTGAGCCGAAGTTTAAGGTGATTGATGGCGACGCCACAAAAAAAGCCATGAAAAAAGTCAACGAAACAGTGACCTTTGCGGATGTTGCTGGTCTTGAGGATTTAAAGAAAACGATTAACTTACGTATTATTAGTCCATTTTATAACAAGGGATTGTTTGCAAAGTTCCGTAAAAAAGTCGGGGGTGGCGTTCTTCTTTATGGACCACCTGGCTGTGGGAAAACCTATATCGCTAAAGCGACAGCGGGAGAATGTAAGGCTAATTTTTATCCCGTTCATATTACAGATATCTTAGATCCTTATATAGGTGTAAGTGAACAAAATTTAAAAGCTATATTTGATAAAGCTCGTTTCCAAAAGCCTAGCATTCTGTTTTTTGATGAAGTTGATACAATCGGGATGAGCCGATCTCAAACAACCTCACACGTTCGAGGTATCATTGATACATTTCTTACGGAGATGGAGGGTGTGGATACTAACAATGATGAGGTTTTAGTGATGGCTGCTACCAATACACCTTGGGATGTTGATAGTGCTTTAAAAAGACCTGGTAGATTTGATCGACTCATCTTTGTTGCGCCACCAGATGAAAAAGCCAGAGAGCAAATTTTTAATTTGAAATTAAAGGGAAGGTTCGTTGAAAATGTTGATACAACCGTATTAGCAGCCAAAACGCGATTTTTCTCAGGTGCAGATATAGCAAATGTAGTGGAATTAGCTACTGAAAACGTGCTAGAAGAAATATTACTATCAGGTAATGAAAGGCCGATTACTACCGATGATTTAGTAATGGCACTACAAGAACGTCAGCCTTCTACATTAGATTGGCTGCGTACAGCAAAAAATTATGTCAAATACGCAAACCAATCAGGGTTGTACAATGACGTGGAAAAATATCTCCGAGCCCATGCACGTTATATATAAATGGGCACTCGCTCATTTTTGAGACCATTTCACTAAACATAAATCCTCTTAACATAAGCCTTCTAAACATTCATTGTTTGACAAAATGTATGTTTAGAGGGTTTATTTACATATGAAAATATAATTTTCGGTCATGGATCAACCATTAAAGCCATACTTTACAGATGAAATAATTAATTTAATTATTATGAGGAACGTAGGCTTTATTAATATGTCTAAAGTGACGAAAGGCAACAAATATTCATAACTAGCTTTTCGTTTCCTTTAAATCTCGTAATTGTGTAATATATGTAAATAATAACATATTGGCACTGGGAAATGGTGAAGAGTTTACTGGCAAAAACAAGCAGAGAGGAACTTATCTATTAATAAAGATTGCTCAGTTGCTGCTATTTGATAGTAAACCAAAAGGAGTTGTGTTAAAGGTTTAATTTAAATCAACGTAGAGTTTCGTTGAATGAAAGAATTCGGGGTGGAGTTGTGAGCGGGATAGATAAACGAAATAGGCTAAACGAAGAACCATTTACTTATCAAATCACAAAAAAAGGGACAATTGTTATTTATTATGAAGGTAAACAAATTAAAATCGTGAAGGAGAACGAGGCTGAGCATCTTCTAGCAAAAATTCATAAAGTGGAGGGTCAAACAAAGGAAATCCAGTTATTGTTAGCTAAAATTACGGGTAATTTTAAGCGTGGTAACGAAAAATCGGGGAAAAATAAAAGAACATTTTGAATGGGGGAATAACTTTTTAATATAAGAATTATGCAAATCTAGTATGAACATTTTTAAGGAAGAAGGTATGGGAGTTAATTCGAAGTTAATAAATGCATATAGTTCGACTCGCCATTTGAATCCAATTCCTAGACCTTGCTAATGTAATATTCATAATAAAAACATATTGATAGGATAGATTAATGGGAAGAGGAGAGGCAAATGAGGTTATGGCATGTAGATTTAATCGAGTATTTACCGAAAGGGCAGCTACTTTCACAGTGGAGAGAGCTAAATAGCATATTTGCTAAAGAAGACCAGCATATTTTGATTAATTATGTCTACGAATACCCTAAAGAGGACCTGTATGTGTATAGCGAAAAAGTCATGGAAGAAATGAAGAAGCGCGGTTATCAAATTAGAACATATGAAAAAATGAATCGTTACTTTGATGGCTTGGGGCCAGTAAAGGATAGGAAACCGTTTCAACAGCATCATGATAAGGAATATCTTGAAATTTGTTTTTATAATTTAAAAGAGAAATATATTCGTGGTCAGAAGGATTATGCAGAGGAACTATATCAGCAATTATGCATGTATGTAAATAACGTGCTTTAACTAGGAGGAACACTCATGTTGAGAGCGATTATTTTTGATGTAGACGGGACGATTTTGGATACTGAGCAAGCGATTTTACAGTCATTGCAAAGAACGTTACGGGAAGAAACGCAAAAAGAGTATTCATTTGAGGCACTACGATTTGCTTTAGGTATCCCAGGGAAAGATGCCTTACAGAGGCTCAAGGTCGATAACATAGAGGCTGTTCATCAGAAATGGTCTGCAGCGGTTCTTGATTTTTCACACGAGGTGACCGTCTTTGAAAATCTAGAGGCGGTCATCAAGCAGTTAGCAAAAACATCGCTACAAATGGGCATTGTGACTTCTAAAACAGCTCAAGAGGTAGTGGATGAGTTTAATCCGTTTGGGTTAAGTGATTATTTCCAACATATTGTTAGTGCTAGTGATACGGAAAAGCACAAACCACATCCAGAGCCCCTTTTAAAATGTCTGGACACATTGCAGGTAGCTCCAGAAGAGGCTATCTATATTGGCGACTCTATCTATGATTTCCAATGTGCTAAGCAAGCCGGAGCCAAATTTGCCCTTGCCCTCTGGGGAGCCAAAACCACTACTGGATTTGAGGAGGTAGATTACATTTTATATGAGCCAAAGGATATTTTGACAATCAGTTAGATAAGAAAAAAACACCCGAATTATGACAAAACACTTAAGGTATGGAGTGTTTTGTCATAATTCGGGATTTTCATTGCTTACAATTCTTTTGTTCCCGTCCCTTCGATTGCTTATGTAAAAATTGGAGAAACCTTTCTTGCGCTTGCTTATTCTTCATCATTCGCTTGACCCGAACATTACTTTGAAGGTATTTTCTGACATGGCGATTCGCAAAAAATAGGCTGCGGTATTGATCATGATGGTAAATGTCGTGAAACCAATCGCAGTGCTGTAGCCTTGCTATATTTTGATCAATTTTTCTTGTATGTAAAGTTGGTTGACCGACATAGGTATTTGATAAGAAATTAATAATAAATTCTAACATAAATCCACATCCCATAATGACGAATAAATTCTATCATAATGGATGTCGTTGAAGTGTGCAATAGCAAAAAAATAGAAGGGACACTCGATAGAAGTGCCCCTTAGTAACAAATCGGGAGGTGCCATGTTAAACGAATTCGCTTAACACTACTATTTATATGATAAGATTACTTGGTTTTATAGACCATCATCCTGAGTAAGCTAAAATTTACACTTCGTATCGAAGAATGGCTGTTATCCAGTCTTTTACTAAACGTTCCCGCTGTAGCAATGAGCTATCTAAAGGAAGAGAAAGACTTTGCAACTCTTTGGGGAGCAAGTGTATTTTGTGACGAATCATTTCATTGTCAGGTGATTCTGTATCGATAAATAAAAGATAGCGTCCGATTAAATCTTCCTTGTACATAGATGGAAAATCAAGAGCTTTTAATACACGTGTAGAAAATTCTACACCATTTAGGTTCACTTCAAAATGTCCCCGCACATTAAATCCACAGCGAATATGTGTACCAGGCAATCGATGTAGCGCTTGGACAAAAGCAGCTAATGTGTTTTCACTGATGAAATAGGTTTCAAAATAGTATTGATTCTCTGTATGAAGATTTGAATTAGCATCATATGTATCATATCTTATTTCTAGTGTGTCTTCTGCTGCGTCAGGTTTTTCCGTAGTGAGGTAATGCCGAACAATTTTTTTAATGGTGTGATGATCTAAGTCACATCCATAGCTGAGAATAGTTACTTGTCTACGTTGTGCTTTGGCGAATAACCACATTTCCAAATGTGCATCATCATTTAAATCCCAGCCATAGCGTGGGTTGTAATGGATATATTTACTTTTGCTCATGGAGTCCTCCTTTTTGCCTTGTCTAATAATAGTATAAATAATTTTGTCTAATTTTCCTTATTTTTCTTTTTAAACTTTTGGATTTTAAGTCTCGTATAAACTGGAAAATACTTTTTAGGAGGTAAACATGGCACAATCCTTCTATGTACTTTGCTATTAACAGCCTGTACAGCGGAAACCGTTCAACCTAAAGAGCAAATACAAGAAAAAAACGATGAAAATATTGTGGTGACAAAGGATGGTAAAATAACTTTTGAGATTAAAAATATATCAACGTTCCAAAAGAAAAAGTAGCTATCTTAAAAGATGAAATCCTTAAGGCGTATGATAACATTCAGCAATCCATACATACTTCCTATGTGCCATCTGACAAGATAACTATTTGACGGTCAATCATGGGGCGTAGCATCAAAAATCGAGTTAACTGGCGTTAAAGAAGATATATATCCACTTGTCCATGAAATGACACATTCTTTACTTGGTTATGGCAATAATTTTGGATCTGACCATGGCTATTTTACGCAAGAGGGTTTTGCGAGTTATATGGAGGATCAATATGGAAAAAATAAATTATATTTGAAAAATACATGAAGCATTATATGGATTCAGACAAGTTAATTCCTATTAGTAAGTTAATTGATCCAAATCAAGATGATGCCTATTTTCGCCCAAAACTTTCAAATATAAAAGAGAATCAAATCCTTATGGAGCTGAGCTACACACATGCGGCTTCATTTACAAAATATTTAATTGATACCTACGGACTAGAAAAGTTTGAACAGATCTACAATGAGAAAGATTTAGCAAAAAAAGTAGAGGAAGTTTACGGAAAGAATAGCGGTGAGTTAGAAAAGGAGTGGTTGGCATTTATTCAAAATCAAAAAGAATTTACTCATGAGGAAAAATTTAAGTCGGGAAATTTTTATGATATGAATACAACTCTTATTCAATTAGATCTAAAATATTTTGAGAAAGAATAATTTTTTCTAAATCATCAAGCATACCCAAGTGCTCTTTATTTTGAGTTCCTGGGTTTTCTTTTGTATGAATGTGGATGAAATTGTCTATGTAATAAATGAACGCCCTGTAAAATGGACAGGACACCAATGATTCTTAATAATATATTTTTGAGCCATACCGTATCGTCAACCGTAATGGCAATCAACATAGGACCAACCATAATCAATGCGATTCCTAGTAATGCTTTTATTACTCTCAACATGTAGGGTTCACCTCAATTTGCCATTTCAGTTAGGTGGGATATTGTTACAAAGCTAATTCTTCTTCATTATCGCACGTCTGTCTGAAATATAAAAGGGTCACTAGGCTGGTAAAGCGACCCTTATAAAATGGTTAAAATGACTTCACACGGCTTTAGCAGCGTGTAAAAGGGTGTTCTAGGTGCTAGTTGGGATGATTAATACATGAAAGAAGCGCCAACGATAACTAATAGAATGAATAACACGACGATTAATACGAATGTTGATCCGTAATAGCCGCCACCGCCAGAGTCGCCGCCATAATAGCAGCTGTTGTTGATATTACCTACGTTTCCACTGTATCCCACTGAAAATCCCCCCTTTCTACAACATATAATATGTATCGATGCAGAAAGGGGAAATGGTATTTACCCTATGATTGCTTTTTTTCTTTTGATTCGCCAGAGATTCACATGACAATATAAAACATAAATAGAGGAAAAACCCTTTATTTGTTGAGACACCTTTCAGGAAGCATGTTATTTGGATATGTTATGATTAAATTTGTGAAGAGATGTAGCATAGTTAAGTGAAACAGGAGGACAGAAGATGGATAACCAATATTTCGCAGGTTGGGGCACATTGGCGTTGATAAATGCTGGGCTTGCACAAGGGAAGAATAGATCGGGGTTAAATTGGTTTTTACTTTCTCTTGTATTAGGTCCATTGGCAACACTCATTTTGTTGTTTGTTGAAAAGAGACAGTAATACAGTAAAAGCACTATTCTTATGCGAAATAGTGCCTTTTTTGAATCCCTCTATTCTGTTTTCAGAGCCAATGCTATTCAATTTTACTAAAGATATTACATTTTTATTTAAAATGGTGTCGAAACTGAGTATGCAATTAGAAAATGTTAAACATAGTATTGACAATCGAGTTAGAGTTGTAAAGTATGTTAGAATTAGATGCGGGATTTGATGGGAGGACTTAATTTGGCTGCAGAAAAAAAGTTAAAAGTTTGTGAAAAAGGACATACCTTTTACAAAAGCACGGATTGTCCAAGTTGCCCTACATGTGATCAAGAAAATAAACCAACTAGTGGCTTCCTTTCAAAACTTAGTGCACCTGCAAGAAACGCTTTAGTACATGAAGGCATTGATACGTTGGAAAAGCTATCTACGTATACGGAAAAGGACATATTAAAAATACATGGTATTGGACCAGCCTCCTTTCCCATTATGAAATCTTCATTGGAAGAAGAGGGCTTGTCATTTAAATAAGCGAGGGGGAAGACAAAGATGACAACGAAGGAATTATCACAAGAGCAACGTGAGGAACTAATCCATACTTTGCAAGTTCGTTTTGAGAAAAATACGCCTCGTCATGAAGGGCTTGACTGGGCTAATGTACAGGCTAAGCTAGAGGCTAATATGGAAAAACTAGGGTCGCTCCATGAAATGGAAGCAACGGGCGGTGAACCAGATGTAGTTGGCTATGATGCAAATACAGACGAGTTCATTTTTTATGATTGTTCTGCGGAAAGCCCTAAAGGTCGCAGAAGTTTATGTTACGACCGTGAAGCATGGGAAGCCAGAAAAAATCACAAGCCAGAAAATACGGCGATGGATGTAGCCAAGGATATGGGCATTGAGCTTTTAACAGAAGAGCAATATCGACATCTACAAGAGCTTGGCAAATTCGATTTAAAAACATCGAGCTGGGTACAAACACCCGACAACATTCGAAAACTCGGCGGTGCTATCTTCTGCGACCGTCGCTATGACACGATCTTTATGTATCACAATGGAGCAGAATCCTACTACGCAGCAAGGGGCTTCCGGGGCTCATTACGAGTTTAAGAAATAAAGGCATGCGTTCGATATACGGTCGAGCACATGCCTTTTTCTATGGGAAAGGGGGTTCACGTCAGCATCTAATGCTGAAAACATAAGGAAACAATATTACATAAGAAGCCTCTCGAATGTCTAGTTATCTTACATTGTATGATAAACTAAAAAGGAGGTGGAAAGTAATGTTAAATTGTTTGAAAATTATTTTCTCAATCATTGGTATTTCTCTCGCTGCTTCTGGACTAATCACACGTGATTTCCAACTGAATTACCTCATGATATTGTTCTTAGGCTTATTCTTGTTCACTTTAGGCATTCAAGAATGTCAAAAACAGAGAACCGTTTATGGGTGGTTGCTAATCGGGCTATTTTTATTTTCAATCTATGTGTCCATTCAAAGCTTTGTCTTGATTTAACGGAAGAAGTAAGGTTGTTCCAAGAATCAATTAGTTCGATTAAAGCAGGAACCACTTCTTCATTCAAATAATACATATCGTATAAATAAAACCTTCCTTAATCAAATCCTTCCAGTTTATATAATGGTCCTTCATCTGTATGAAGTTCTATTAAAATGTTGGCGTTTTGCATGGCATTTTTAATTCGATGTTCACAGCATGTCCTATTTCTTGTCTATTCCCTTCACTATTTGCCCCTTGTCCCGTCACCATTCATCAGGAAATGCAAACATTGTTACTCAGTTTTCACATTACACCCTACAAGTAATAACAAACTGAATAATAAGAACATTTTGGTCCTTTTCCATTTGATTATATACATAATGTTGAAATTTTGAATGGACTGACACGATCCTCAGCGTTAGCTAGAGCGTGTAACGAGATGGAGTGATTTATGTTATAATTTACATTAATTACATAAAGAGGTGAGATAATGGGAAATGAAAAGTTAGTTTGCAAGGTTTGCGGTCGAGATACCTTTACAACTGGACAGGTTGGGGGTACGACGAGTCAAGGTAATATAAGACCTATAGGAGCAATAATGGCAGTAGGGTCACCACTTTTGATGACTTTCTGTAAAAACTGTGGGGAAGTAGCTTCCTTTAAAGTGGTAAAACCAGAAAAATTTTAAATAATTGGTGAAAGGACCACTGAATGGAAAGTGACTCTTTTTATATAGTGAAAGTTTCAGATTACCAGATATAATCAGAGAGTCTCAATAAATTTTACTTTCACTAATGGGAGGGAGCAGGCTTAATGATTGAAATAATTTATGATACGAATTCACTCGAAGGTTCATGTTATATCGAGATTTTGCCAGATCAATACAGGGGCGAATGCTGGAATAGTTCTTCTATTTACTTTACCGAAGACAACTTCGGATACATTTTGCCTGCGATCGACAAGCACTACAAGAAATTCGATTATTTTGCTTTCAATGAAATAGAGATGGGTATATGGGATTTAATCAATCAGGAATTGGAAAGAATGAAACAATTTTTAAATAGTAAGCCCAATCCTAATTCATTAAAAGAGGGTATAGGATTTCTATACGGCTATTCAGGGCAGGAGTTCATAGAAAACTATGATACTAATGTCCAACAGCTAATTACTATGATAACGGAATTTCAATCTTGGATCATGCAAAAAAGATCAACAACCCAGTTCATTTCTGTTTTGGGGATCTAATCTATAAGACAGGTGTGAAACGACACCAATTCAAGCATCTCGCCGTTCATTTCTCCTGAAACCCGCACACTTGAGATTGAGTAATTAATTAATCGAGTCATATGTAGGCTATTCAAAGGGGGTTTGAAAATTAGAAATTCCACTTTGTAAATTTAAAAACACCCTCTAATTATTTGGAGGGTGTTTGAACGCTAATAAAATTAGATTGAATGTCGATAAGCGTTTAATGTTGAATTGTGCTTAGTGTTTGATAAAATTTTTTGGAGATTGTATTTCCCCCATGGTCCTAATGTTTTAGCACTAGAGCCTAACAAACCATCCTTAGCAGCACTTTTAAGTGTTTCAATCTGTTTCGCAGAGAGTCTGGAGGTTTTGCTTTCTTCAATAATTTTACTCACACTGTTAATTCTCTCTTGACCCTTTGTAGAGGTGTTATTAGCTTCATTGCCAGTCTGTTTTGTTAACCCATAGTACTTAGATGAAGACCGACGTGCCATTAAATATTGCATGTTTGAAAATTGAGAAGAGATCATAATTGAATTTACTCCTTTCTATTAAATAATTTATGAATCCATTTTGTTATCGAACAAAATCTGGAATAATTTAGTGTCTGTACATATTTTATAGACAAATATGTACATTTATTGAATTGATTTGAGCCTGGGCGTTTTTGTTTTGATGAAAAAGTAATATCGATTGTATAAATTCCATTTTTGGATGTATAACGACCCTAGATAAAATAATTATCCGTTACACAAAAAAATTCGCATTTCTCTCTAAAACTCATGAAATTGAATAATAAGTATGTCTTTATGCATTTGTATATAAAACTTACTATATTTTCTTATTTAACGTAATTATTGATTCTGTTGCGAAAAAATCATTGTTAAAATAACAAACAACTAATTGCTAATAAAAGACCAGACAATAATTTTTTGTAATATGCTTATATATACTACCTTTTGTGCTCATGTTTACAAAATTTTAGCAGTAAGTATGCTGTGATATATTCAATGTAGGGAAATTCAGTAAAAAAGGAGAGTGGTCAAATGAATAAAATAGTTTTACCAATACTACTAGTTATTATTTTGACCGGATGCAATGTATTTCCAACCAGTGTTCATAAACAACCAGAAGGTAAAGTTATTTTTGATGATGAGCATTACACTATGATTTCAAGTAATTATGAATGGAAAAACGGGGATTATGAAGTAAGCCTAAAAGGTTCTTCTGATATTAGCGAAATAGCAGATAACTTTGAAACATTAGAAGTCGAAAAAGGGGATATATTAAAGTTTAAAATTGATAAGAATCCTATCTCCATTAACGCAACTAAAATGAATGAAGATGGCACAATTGAAAATGTTGAGATTAAAGATGAAAAAATAACTATGCCATCTAAAGAAGGGTATTATATTTCTGAACTTAATACTCTATGGGATAAAGGAAAAGAAACATTTGTTTTTGATGTTAACGTAAAATAATCAAGAATCCACCAAATCCTATCCCGTTTCTATTACCTCTTTAATAAATGCATTTGCATCCAGTTCAGGTAAGATAAGATTGGTGAAGTAGAAAGAAGGGAAAGTGTTTTAATTTGATTACATATATATTAGTTTTTCTATTGGCTATATCATTTATAGTGGGAGAGATTGATATACTATGTGCTTTATTATTCTTATTAATCTTATCTTTATTTCATGAATATATACTTAGAGAAGCAAAAAGGTATTTTGAAAATTATAGAATGAAAAACAAAAGATGTATTATTGTTACTGGAACACTAATGATTACTGTAGGAGTAACTTTTACTATCAACCGTATATTTTTGAAAATAATGTATTTTTACTATAAATATGATTTTTTTTATAAAATTGGAATTAAACTAAAAAATGCATTAAGTGATTCAGGGATTACAATTAATAATGATATCGAATATATTACTTTAATAATAATAACTTTATTTTTAACATTTTTTGGTTCTTTATTGATTTTAAAATATCTAAGTAAATTTTTAAATAGTAAAATTAGTAGTTATAAATTTTTCTATTTATTTGTTGAATCAAATCAAAAAACTAAGGATATTTTTTCTGTTATAATATTGTGGTTAACACTGGTACCAACTTTTCTCGGTGTTTTTTTTGTGAAAAGTATTGACGAGGAGGCATTGATGCCTTTAATTTGGTTTATTCTAACCATAAGTATTGCCTATAGTATGATTTTTTTGGATATTTACACGTATAAAGAAAGTTCTATTAGCAATCTGGAGGACAACGAAAGATAATAGCGATACGCTGATATCTTTCGTTGTCCTCTTTTTATTTTATCCAAAGGAATGAACAATATACGAACATTGCAAACTGGATTAATGTGTAAATAGTTTAAGGGATGCCCTTGTGATAACGCAGTGACTGAAGCGATGTCTAAGCTATTTAATGCAGAATTCGCTAGCGGAAGACATTTCTCTACTCTTGAACTTGATGATTATGTCTATTGGTTCAATAACATTCGAATTCACGGAATGATAGGGCATTTATCACCAGTAGAATTCGAGCAACAGATCTTGTGATTTTTGGTAAGTTTAGTGTTGACATACCAGTCAGTTATCAAGGGAAGGGGACGTTTGAGGAGTTTAATCTATTAATTGGCATATGTAAAAACGTATGTTAATATATATATAATATATGTTTAACATATATTAATTGTTTTGCAGAATTTTGAAAATACATATAGGAAGGAGCATAATATGAGTTCTCTAAAGGTGATTAAGAAAATTGAGGACGATGGCTGGGTGTTAAAACGTATTAATGGTAGTCACCATCACTTTAAGCACCCTACGAAATCAGGTCTTGTTACAGTACCACACCCTCAAAAAGATATACCAATCAAAACTCTTAATAGAATTTTGCAACAGGCAGGCTTATCAAAATAAGCCTCCTGTCCGATGGAAATTTAAGAGATAGAAAGAAGGTGATATATGGATAGATTAAAATATATAATTTCTTATTGAGTTTATAATATTAGATGAAAAATAAAATTTTGTTCAACATTATATTTATCGCTAATATTTAAATATAAAATTAAAATCAAATTATAAAAATAAAAATCCTAGAGAACTTAAAATTGTGACTTGAAATCCTATAAATTTAAATTTTGTAAACTAAATGTATGTTAAAGAAAGAATATAATTTTATCAAATAACGAGGAGAGATAATATGTCTAAATATACGTATATATTTATGTGGGATTATAGTTGATAGATAAAAAATAAAATTTTGTTCAACATTATATGTATTGCTAATATTTATATACTAATTATTAAATTAAAATCGATTTATAAAAATAAAAATCCTGAGGAATTAATAAATTATTATGACATAAGATTCTATGAATTTTGTAAATTAAATGTATGCTAAAGAAGGAATGTGGTTTGAGAATTATTTAATTTAACCAAGAAAAAGAATTTAAATTAAAATATTGGGATCTAAATAATGAGGAGAGATAATATGTCTAAATATACGTATATATATTTATTTTTATGTTGAGATTATAGTTATTGCTAATACTAAAATATAAAATTAAAATCGATTTAAATAATAAAACTCCTAAAGAACTTTCAAATAACATTAAATTTGATCCTACAAATTTTGAATACTTAATATGTGTTTTTAAGAAGAAACAGAATTTGATAAATACTTAATTTAAACAAAGACTTAAATTAAAATACAGATATCTAAATAATGAGGAGAGAAAATATGCCTAAATATATGTATATCGCATACTTTGAATGGGAAGAAGAGTCGTCAGTATACAACGTGAGCTTTCCTGATTTGGCAGGGTGCGTGACATTTGGAAAGGACGTGGCTGCAGCCATTAATATGGCAAGAGATGCTTTAGAAGGATATTTGTTAGTTTTAGAAGATGACAAAGATGATATACCAAAAGCTTCAGCTTACCATGAATTTAGACATAATATAAATGAACAAGATTTTATTCAATATATAGAGGCAGATACGGATGCTGCAAGAAAGAGAGAAGATCAAAAAACTGTAAATAAGATGGTAACTTTGCCAAATTATTTGGTGCAATTAGGTAAAGCAAATAATATTAATTTTTCTGCTTTACTTCAAAAAGCATTGAAAAATGAGTTAAATATTAAATAATAAAATGCTTGAGAATAGCATATCTAAAGTTTCTTAAAAAAAACGAAACTGGAACAATAGTGATACATTAAATAATAGTAAAAATAATTTAAACTAATTTCTTTTAGATAGAATTCTAGAGTACACTGAAGAACAACATTGGATAGTAGCAAAGGCTCTATTATCTTTTGTTGTTCTTTTCGTAATTACATAATTTAGGGAATTGTGTATTCTTTTAAACTTGTGTTTAATTAAGAAAGGTTACCGAGAACCTCACTAGTATAACGCCAAGTTGATTTATTTGTTTGGAAAGAAATGCACTCGTTGTCACCAAGTTTAGAAATTACATCACAAATTGTTTTTTTAGTTTCTCAATATCTTGCTCATTGAAGTTGGGGAGAGACTTATAACATTGCTGTAATGATGGGTTGTTAAGTAAAGGCACTTTTAATGCAGGTTTATAAAGAGATCATCTCAAAACTGCCGTTTCAATCAGCTTTATTTCACAATATCTATATGCCATTGGTATTTGTTGTAATGTTTCTGATGTTAGTTTAATAGGAGTATCTGTACGATGATTCTTGCCACAATCAAGCATACATAAGTAAGGCAACTTAATGTTTATATACGCTTAGCGACATCATGTAGACCTTCATTTTTAATTATAGAATATTAGAATAGAGTCATTTAAGTAGTAATAATAATCTAGTATGCATGCATTATCTATTTAAAAGAGCACTTGGCTATTATCGGCCCAGTAAAACTATTGAATACTTCGATGTGTAGCTATTTTTTAAAAATTAAGTTGGTGTGTTTTAAAAATGTCCAATTTATATAAAGAGGCTGGGACATAACTCATTTTATTGAGAAAAAGCAAAAAATGAATGTTATTTTTGTGATTTATTAAAGTATATGTGTTCTAATAACGCAAAAAAATGTTAGACCAAACTTGTAAATGGTCTAACATTTTTTCTTTTGTCCCAGCCTCTAGAACATATCTTTTTCAATTAAGAGTCGTCGGAAATTCTTGAATACAATGTTTTCAAAATCAGGAATTTGGTTTTCGAATTCTGAATATATATATTTTAAATCTTTAGGATATAAAATTTTTCTATTCAAACGTGCAAATGGGCCGTCTGTTTCAAATAGAATTAAGTGTTTAGGAATTCTGCTCAAAATTTTTTGACCGTTTTTGCTGTAAAGCATTTTAGGATTGACAGAAAAATAATAACCTTGTTTTGCAATTTCATCTAGGGTTGTTAATTTACCACTATACCAATGGAATATTGCATGCTTCACATTATTTTTCTTCAAAATGCTTAAAATAATATCTTCTGTACCTTTACTGTGAATAGAGTATACTCGCCCTTTGTTAAAATTTTCTGATGTAATATATTCAAATGCATTAATTTGTGCTTGTTTGTTTACTTCATCAGAGTCTTGGAAATCTAAACCGACTTCCCCGATATACCTTGTTGTTTGTACGTAATCACAAAATAAATCCATATTAAATTTATATTCACTTGAAACCTGAGGATGATAACCGATACAAAGTCGTACATATTTAAAATTTTTAAATGATGATGAATGTTTCTTGAATATTTCAGGCAAGTTTGTCACAAACATTGCGTAAATCTTTAGGGATTCATATTCTAGAGCAACTTTCATTGGATCAGGATAAAAATCAATATGGACATGTGTATCAATTAGGGGCATATTTCTCCATGTACCTTGCATAATCAAATTTGGACAAATATTAATAATCAACCTGCCGAAGTAAGATGCTTTGTTAATAAAGATGGTCAAATAGAGAGTTTTGATATGTTCTTTCGTGCGGTAAGTCAGCCTAAACCAGGGGCAAATTTGATTATCGATTAAAAAAATGAGGATGAAAATTTCATGAAAAAATTGCATTTGAACGGACATTCACTTACACAAAATGAAAATATATTATCTTTCGCAAGTTTTTCTGAAGATGAGAATAAAACTTACTATTATCAATATAATGGTGAAGATATAAAAGAAATATCAAGAGAATCGTATGCGAAAATTAAATTTGATAATAGATGGGGTATTATATCTAGTCAATTGGAAGTATCAAACTATTCATATATAGAAAGTATAGCAAAATGTTGGATAAGTGAAGGAGGAAAAAGAAAGTTAATTAGTCTTAGTGAATACTATAATAACACGTATGGTGAGGATTGGGGAGATAACTACGATTTTGATATAATACCAAATAATATTTTTTCTGATGTTACTAATTTTATGACATGTGCTATACGAAATGAAACGATTTGTCTTCTCTGGCCTCATAATATCATATTGCACTTTAATGAGCATGATCAGCTTGTGCAATATATTTTGTTGGAAACCTCTGACTATTATGATACATTACATAATATTTGTTCAGATGGACAAGCAGTCTGGAGTGTATCCCCGACTATGAATTCTGTTGTAAAATATAGATTTCCGAGTTTTGAAATAGAAAAAATCTACCGTTATACTACTGATGTAGAACTTGCACGAAATCCAGAAGCTATAAATGATGATCTCCATGTAATTTATTGTGAAAATGAGCTTATAGGTTTACAATACCCAGAATATATTTATTATCTTAATGAAGGATTTTATATTTGTGATATGGAAAATAAACGCATTGCAACTTTAAATCCTAACAGTGGGAAAATTGATCCATATATTGCTCTGAATTCTAAACCATTTGAATTTTTAAAATATAAAAATCAATTTGTTATTCAAACAGATACAGGAATATATCTATTGAATGAGAATGAAAAGAATGATTTTTTTGATTAAAAACTCATTAATTTGAGCTGATCCCCTTTTTTGTAGACAATGTTACAATACTTACAGTCCGCTGTAGATAACATTTTCCTTAAAGGGGGTTTTTTCTATCTTGAGAAAAAGATACGCATTCAAATGAGTTGGAGAAGTAGTACAGGCTTATTTGGCGGGAGAAGAAAGGTATGCAAAAGATAGCATAAAAATACAATGTTTGTAAGATTTCGCAAGTAAAGGTTTGGGTGATGATGGGTAGCCATTCATAAAGGTAATTGCCACTATAATCCTGCATGGAATCCTTCTTCTCACATTTTAAAAGCGAGTGTTTGTAACTTTCACAAGATCAATCTAAAGACGAAATGATCCGAGCTGTTGAGCAGTATATCTACGTTTATAACTATAAAGCTCCCAATAACGACTCAACCACCTGACACCGATAGAATATCGACATCAGATGGCCACTTAATCTTTTTAAAACTGTCTACTTGACGGGGAGCTGTTCAGAGTACAAGCTTGGGCTTTTTTATTTCCATGAAGATTGTGGAAATTCATTTTTTAGGTTAGTAACGACTTTAAATAAATTCATTCTCTGTTACAAAAAAGTCAAATTTCCCCAAAAATCAAACAAAAAGCATGTCTTTGTACATTCACACAAAACCTTGCTATAATAAGCTTTGCGAATACATAGGAAAGAGGGGAAAAGCATGAACGCTTATGATGAATATATGAAGCAGGTTGTGAAGCCGATGCGTGAGGAGCTAGTGGAGGCTGGGTTTACAGAGCTGACAACGGCTGATGCGGTGAATGAGTTTATGGCAGAGACGAAGGGGACTTCGTTAGTGGTTATTAACTCGGTATGTGGATGTGCGGCAGGACTTGCTCGTCCAGCAGCGCGCGAGGCAATTGCTGCGGTGAAGCCTGACCATCTTGTGACGGTGTTTGCAGGGCAGGATCCAGAGGCGACTGCAGCAATGCGCGGTTATTTTGAAGAGGTGCCACCGAGCTCACCGTCTATGGCGATTTTAAAGGACGGGGAATTGGCTTACTTTATTCCACGTGAACAAATCGAGGGATTCCCTGTGGAGCAAATTGTCTCTCATTTAACTGGCGTGTTAGAGCAAACATGCGAGAACTAAAAACGATTGTGACGACAGCGGGCAGACCAGACGAAGTATCGATGGTGCTCGCTGCTTTTGCGTGTCAAACATTAGGTGCTACATTCGAGCCACGGAAAAAGCGCTCTGTTCGTAAGATTTCACAGGAGTTGCAGGCACATGTGATGGTGGCGGGGAAGAATCGCTATGAATATTATGCCTATGGGGCACAGGAGCCCTTTTTCTTTCATCCGAATTCTGCAGCGTTTCGACTAAAGCGTGTTGCTCGTGGTGAGGCAGAGCCCTTTTTGGAAGCGGCACAGCTTCAACAGGGTGATTCGGTGTTGGATTGTACATTAGGTCTTGCTGCAGATGCTATGTTAGCGGCTTATATCGTGGGGGAGACAGGCCATGTAGTAGGGCTGGAAGCAAATCCAAATGTAGCGTTTATTGTCAGTCGGGGGACGCAAACCTATGATACGTCCGAGTTACCATTAACCGCCTGTATGCGACGAATCGAGGTAGTTCAGGCTGAAGCGATTGCTTATTTAAAAACCTTGCCAGACAAGGCCTTTGATGTGGTCTATATGGACCCGATGTTTGAAGAGGTCATTGAAGAGGCGAATAATTTTCAGGCGTTACGGCTCGCGGGTGAGCACGTTACATTAACGGATGAATGGGTTTATGAGGCCAAGCGTGTAGCGAAAAAGCGGGTGGTATTAAAGGCACATTTTCGTTCAGAGTGGTTTGCACAGTACGGTTTCCAGCAATTGACGAGAGTAACCGCGAAGTTTCATTATGGTGTGCTAGAAGTCTACTAAGCTCCAATAGATGTAGAATATATGACAAAAGATGTCCAACAGTTCGAAATGTCTGACTTGGGCATCTTTTGTCATTTTAATTTTTGCGGAAGTGAAGTAGTAGAGGACATTATAATGCATCAGAATATCTGAAATGTGTGAGTGCTACTGAATATTGCTCTCCATGATCCTTGGATAGAGCAAGCCTTTCAACAATTTTAGCTTGCGCAAATTTTTCATTAAGTTTTTTTGTTGAGATGGTTATTTATGAAGGCTTAAAAAAGTTTATAATAGAATATATAAAAGCTTATGGAGGGATTGTGATGGAATTGAAGACATGTCCAAATTGTAATAGTCAGAACATTCTTAAGGGTATTATTCGAGCTGTTCATGCTCCGCTCCACATGTTTCCAGAAGAATCATTTAAAAAAAAATGCACCGCTTAATTCTCATCTAGGAAATTCCTCTAAAATAACCTCATACTATTGTCAAGATTGCGGTTATATTTTAGGCGCATTTGTAGATGAACCGAACAAACTTGTTAAATAAGTTAAGGTTAAGAATGAAACTTTTTATGAAAATCTTAGCTATAAAGAAAACTTCACTATTCGGGGCTTTTTGTTCATTTCACAAAAAATCTCATTATACTAAAATATACGAAATGAAGAACGGGAGAAATTAGCATTTCGTAATACTAGTTCACTAACTGACATTAGGCTTGATAATATGGGCAGTTCATTTGGGGGTATTTTTGGAAACAAACAGTGATGGTATCGCCATTCGTGGATTTACAAAATCATTGGCTGTTGGCAATTTCGTCTTTGCCCTCAATATTTTTGGCTATTATTTAGTCGGCTGGCTGATTGGTGCAGGGTTTTATCGCTATGGCGGCTTGTTTGGTCTAGCTTTTATAATCATGGCTTTCGTTATTGTTTTGGTACAGGCTGTTTTAGTAAGGGCTGTACTTGGTTTGCCATTAAACTCAGCGATTGTATCGTTTGATGTGCCTGCTGTGATTGCAGCCATAGGGATTTTAACAGTCATCAGCCTTGATCCGTCAACTAACAAAAGGGTTGTCATTAAAATGTAGAGTGGAAATGGAGTATGCAATAATAAAATCAGTATGCTAGGTGACATGTCCTACCATACTGATTTTTTGTCATATATCATGATGTGTATGTTGTATATAAATTTCCAATGTTTATCTACTTATAAACTGGCTTTTTTACAGAAATCACAGGTATTTGAGATTGTTCGATTTACTGAACAGGCACTGTTTGTTGAAGTAGAACTTTCATTTCCTGTGCATAGGATTCTTGATGGAAGTTTTCAGCGTGAATGTACAATTGTTCAGAGGCTCTTGTGATACCTACATACATAGTTTTTCGATATTTTAATGCTTCTTCTTTTACAGAAGTAGAGATAAATCGATCTGTATCCAATAAAAATACGATCGGAGCTTCTAATCCTTTTGCTGATTGATAAGTTGTCACAATAATTTTATGCTCAGTGGATGCTTTTTTATTTAATGATTCCGCTTTTGCTTGTAACACCTTTGGAAGTGTTTGGATGAAAGTGTTAGCTCTCTGCCAGTCTTTACAGAGTACCATTATCTCATTTGGATTATAGCCAGCTTTATAAATCAATTCCTCAATTTTTATGGCTACCTCTTCAAGTTCTCCCTCAATCATCCCGATGCCATTTTCAACCGAATTTTCATACTCAATTTCCTTCATAGGGCAATAAAATTTTTCTACCTCGGCTTTTAATTTTTCATCTACACTTAAAAATTGTAGAGCTAAATCAATATGCTCATTGGCTGAACGATAGGCTTTTTTTAGTAATTTACTTCTGCCGCGCATGTCTAAAATAGGGTCAATTTCTGTCCAAGGTGTATCTGTTGAACGGTAGAGACCTTGTAAGCGATCGCCAGCTAAAAATAAATTAATGCTGTTTTTTTCTTCTTTTTTACTATCAATAGTTTTAAAAGTCTTACAGCTTTGAATGGCTAAACGAATCCAATCGTCTAAAAAATCTTGGTATTCATCAATTAAAATTGCATCATACTTCGGTTTAGCTTTTTGTAGAGACAAACTTGGCAAATCATAGTCCCACCATTTTTGCTGTTCATCACCAGATAGTTTTGGGACAGAGGCATGTGCTATATCTAGTGCAAACTTGTGGAAGGTACTGATTTCAATATTCTCAATATGTATATCTAAAAATGATAAATTTTCTGCTAAGCTTTTTACTTTTTGTTCTAGTTTTGTAGCTAAACTTCTATTGTATGTTAAAACGCGTATTTTCCAATCGGGGTTTTCTCTGATCAAATGAATTGCTCTTGCTAAAAGCATAACTGTTTTTCCACTGCCAGGTACTCCCGTCACCATATAATGACCGTATGAAATATTTTTAGCAAATCGTTCTTGCTCAGCATCTAATGCAGCAATTAGTTCCTGCGTGTGGTTTTCACTTGTAGAGAGAATTTGAATCTCTGGGAAGATAATTGCTCTGAGCATCTTCAAATACATAGGGCTTAAAGGCTTAATTTCTGAAAATAAGTCTGAGATTTCTAAACCGTTAAAATCCTCCGATAATAGATAGTGTGCAGGTTTCTGATTAAAAACATCTGCTAAGCGATTTTCTTCAAAGGTAGCTCTTTTTAAATGAGGCAAAATAGCAAAGGAAGAGAGCTTCACATCTAGTTCACCTTGCGTGTTGTATAATCTATCATCCATTGAAAATAAGCCTTCCAGAGATTTATAATATTGACCAGCTTTAAATACTGGATTATCTAGTTTTTCGCCATTGATATTTTTAATTTCTAGACGAGTCCAAGAGGCAAGGTAGTCAATACTCCAGTCCTTCACTTCTAAAATACTTACTCCTCTTAAACAATCAATTAGAATAAAATCTGGAATAAGATTTTTAATCTTGGGTTGAATATAGAGATAGGCATCACTTTGTTGTGTTTTATATAAATTTTTAATCTTATTGAGCACACTGCGCTCGCCCTTAGTTAATGTAGGAAGATCATTTGGTATGATATGTAGCAAAATATATTAACCTCCAAATATTAGTGTGTTATACAATATTTATAATACACTATATATTGTAAAAAACAACAACTTTAGTCTTGTGGTAAAAAAGTATTATTATAAGCTAAAACATTGGTTATTTAAAATATGATCCTTTCTAAAGAGGAATTTTTATGAGTCTTTAGGTATATGAATTAGAAAGAGTAAAGAGTGAAAAAAGAGTGTGAAATTGTATTTTGTATAAAATATTTTACTTATTTAATTCACTGTGCTATAATAAGAGACGTGCTATTTTAGGTAGCATATTTCTGTAATCTGGCATTCTGCTTTTTGTTTTTGTAGATACTTATTCACACTGGCGCATGCTTTGGGGCTGCAAGGACGCAAAAGATGGTAGGGTTTGCGTTGCTTAAGTTAGAAGGCACACAGTGGAATTTTACCGCGGTGATGAAACGAATCTGGTTTCAAGATAATATTCCCCAGACGATTGGGTTGAGACTTTTACAATTTACGAGAATGTTACCTATAAATACTAAAGGGGTAGTTTCGCAATAGCGAGGCTGCCCCTTGTCTAATTTTCCCAGCCTGTCGTCCCTAGCTACGACAGGCTTTTTTGGTATACATTACCGTTTACTCTATACCTTAAATAAGTGATAATAAAAGCATGAATTTTAGTAAGAATCTAAATTCCGACATGAAAAAACTGAAAAATCAAAAAGGTGAGGGATATTTATGGAAACAATGAGCACACAATCCACGAATGTGTTTACACAAATAACAGAAATGGCTGCAGCACGGCAAGAAAATAGGGAACAGCTAGTATCACTTTATTGTCAAGAAAGGCTCCTTTATCGTTTATCTGTCTCATCATATAACGATCAATTTTACTTAGCAGGGGATTTATTATTATTTGCATTAACAGAGGGATTGGTGAAGCCCACAAAAGAAATCACACTGCTAGCGAAGCCGAGTGCTCGTCAACAGGAAATAGTGAAACAAGCATTGAAAGAAATTTGTTCGATTGCAGTACCAGAGGATGGCATTGAGTGGAACGCAGAAAAAATAGAGAGTGCTTTAACAGAAGACGGTATTCATTTCACAATACCAGCTACACTAGGCCAAACAACAACATACATAGAAGTAAGAATAACCTATAAAGAAAGTGTGCCAGTGACACCGAAAACCATTATGTTTCCAACCTTACTAGCCAGCGAGGTGGCTGTGCTTTATACATATCCAACGGAATTCGTGATAGCACAAAAATTTATCGAAATGTATCAATATCCAGCCTTAGAGAAAACATCAAAAGCAATGTTGGAAGTCAATCAACTGTTGCAAACCCAAAACATAGAAGGACGTATCTTACAGGCGTATATAGAAGCATTATTTGAGCGCCATCATTTTACAATTGAGCTAAACACTACACTCGAATTAACAGGCGTACTAAAACAATTTTTCAGCCCAATTCATGAAGTGCTATTGGCTGAGCATGAATTTTTCCAGCAGTGGCACTTTGACAATCAGGCTTGGCAATAACGATAGAAACCCGCGGACATTATGTTGTTCGCGGGTTTCTACGTAGTATAAGTAGTTATATGGGAATAGAATAAACATTTTTAGTTATTATCTAACGCATCAATGCATTAAGAAGTAGACATTATAAACTAAAAAAGGAGAGCGGATTTATCTATTATGACTGATGAATTTTCCCTTCTAGAATCACTAAGGGATTAGGTGAAGAATAGGATAAAGCTGGCTAGCTTATGTGTTCAAGAGATTGTTCAAACAGGCGAATTGCTGTGCAGCCGACAAAAAATATGTCTGAGGCGGGGAAAACTTTGCAAGAGGTATAGTTAGATAAAGTATTTTTGCTTGCCTTGACATCCTCAAATAGTATTTGTTATGTTGTAAATCTGAATGAGAATGATAATCATTGAAGCTGTATGATCTATGGGAAGGAGCAATCTAATGGACAGGATTAATAATGTTCATTTCGTGGCAATATTATGAATATAAGCGAAGAAATTCAACTGTGGAATCAAGTCGTCATTCGTGTACTGGACATTCGGGTAAAACGACTTGGGCGTGGTGATGAAATTCGTAATTATGTAACACCAGCAAGCACGTTTATGTTTGTGGCAAATGGACGTGCTGAGCTGTGGGTAAACGATGAAGTATGGCTATCCGAACGGTTTCATTTAATACATATCGGCAAGGGGCAGCGGATAACGGTTCAATCTACTGACTTTCTTGACATCTACATGATTTTATACAATGCTTCTTTGCCAGCTTCAGCATTGCGGGAGTTTCATATGATGATGCAAACAGACAATCCATTTATGAAAAGTTGGGCAGTGTCGCCATCCGAACCGCTCGTTATGTTGGAGAGGCTAGAAACAATGTTGAGCGATTGGCAACAAATAGATAATGGGCAGATAGACAAAGAGAAAGACATGAAGGATATCCATGAATTAAGAAGATTGAAGGCTAAGGGGGAGTTCATCCGTTTCGTCCATGCAGCGTTACAGGAGCGGATGGAGCTTGCACACGCCCCAACGTTGGCTGAACAAGTTGTCCGCTATATCGCAAGGAATTATCGTGGAATGATTTCCATGGAGCAGTTGGCCCATCAAATGAATTACACCCCACAGTATGTTTCAAGGAAATTTAAAGAGCAGATGGGATGCAGCCCACTTGATTATACGATTCGATTACGCATAGACTTGGCACGAAATTTGCTGTGTGATACCGAAGCGACGCTACAAGAAATAGCTGCTTATGTTGGTTATCCAGACACAGTCTATTTTAACCGTATGTTTAAGAAACAAACAGGTATAACTCCAGGGGAATATCGCAGGCAATACCAGTTTGTAGGTTCGAAAGATACTATGAATTGGACAGATTTGTCCATTGTTGCTCCACATCCAGCCATGTATCATTTAAACGGTGATGATATTCATTATCAATTAATGTTAGATGGAGGAAATGATATGGCAATGAGTAAAAAAAATATGTTAGCGATGACACTATTGTGTCTAACAATGGTTACATCGGCATGCGGGACATCATCAGAAGGGACAAAGGGAACTAGTGGCGCAGCCAAATCTGATCAATTGAATGCAGAAGCACCTGCCAATATCGAAATGCGAACAATTAAGACCGCTCTCGGAGATGTGGAAGTGCCTGCGCATCCACAACGTGTAGCAGCATCGGCATTTTTAGGTACCGTGTTGGCACTAGACGTCCAACCAGTGGCATCTGATTTTTTATTGATGGAAAGTCCGTATTTAGAAGGGATGCTTGACGGTGTCACTAATGTGGGAGATTCGCTTGAAGCACTGGTTGATTTGAAACCAGATTTAATCATTACAAATATTAATAAAGAAGAAACAGTGGACAAATATTCGCTCATCGCGCCAACAGTGGCTATGCCTTATAATAGCTTTGAAAGTATTCAGGAGGAAATGCGATATTTCGGTGATTTATTAGACAAAAAGGATGTCGCTGAACAATGGATTACCGATTTTGAGAGTCGCACAAGTAAGTTACATGATGAAGTTCAAGCTGTACTTGATGAGGGAGAGACCGTCTCTATCATGCAGGAGTATGATGGAAAGGTATTCTTATTCGGACCGAAGTCTGGACGAGGTGGTCGAATCATGTACGAAATATTGGGCACGAATCCGCCTGCTACGATTCCCGAACATATGCTAGCTGAATCATTTTATGAATTTTCACTGGAATTGCTTCCTGAATATACTGGAGATTATTTGGTTTTAACAACAGAATCGACATTGGAGGAACTACAGGCTGATCCGATTTGGGGTAACCTGCCTGCGATTCGCGATGGAAAAGTATTCTTGTGGACTGAAAGCCAGTCATGGTTCCGAGACCCAATTGCTGTAGAAGGGCAAATAGACAATTTAGCTAATTGGATTCTGGAAGCTGCCAAAACAAAATAAATATTGTAGCGTAAGAACTGACTTACTTAGGCTAAGTAGCTGAAAAATATTGTCTTCTTCATCATCTCGTTTTTCCTCTATTATTTACAATGAATTTAATCCCTTTACAGATTCCTAACAAGGCTCTAGAAAGCAACCGATTAAAAGTTGCTTTCTAGAGCCTTCCCTTGTCACAATTTCCTATGTATAGATACCTCGTCTGCTTTTTGCAAATTTCTTACGAACGTATGATGATAGGTAAAAATTAATAAATTGTGACAATTGATACTACCATCAATCATTTTATTGCATCCTTCTGCCCTAAATACAAAATAAATAATATATTTAGGGAAAGAAACGATTAAAAAACGATTAAAAACAATCCATATGTCTTTATAAAAGATAGTTTAACCCCTTTTTTGTGAAAATTAGTGACATTTAATATGATATGTACATTAGATAATCTATGAACGCCCCTAGCCAAAAGATCAAAAGTGTACACACTCATTGGTGATGGCACGTTGTATGGATACGGTTAACGTTCATAAATGGGATAGTATAATCAGAAGTTCTATAGTATAGGAGGTCAAATGAAAAATGAATATTAACAACGTAAAAGGAATGATGAATTACAATAATGTATTACATGGTACAAATAATAAGTCTAAGTTCAATAGTATCTCGAATCAATTTAATCATTTCAAAGATGCAGTAGAACTCTCTAGTACAGGGAAAACAGTGATGGAAACACTTGATAAGGGCACAGCAATCAAAACGACACTTTATGTAGATTCCTATACCTATAACCAAATTTTAAACTACACTACCAATAATCCTGAATGTCAATGGAGTGAAATGGGCTTTGATGGTGAAAAACGTTGGGTTGTTGTGAATGGACAACGTTTTGAGTGTCCATTAAGCGAAAAAGAAAAAGCAGCTAGAAAAAGGGCACAACTTACTCTTTTAGATTACATGGAGGAACATCGATTACAGAAGGAGAAGACTAGGCTAAAACATAAAAAATATGAGCAAATAGACATTGATTTTACTGGCACATCTAATGCTAGTATCCTTGGAATTGATCCTAAAATCGATCATTTATTGAGCAATGAAAAAGCAATAAACATGCTTAAAGATATTTCTAAATATACAAATGGAAAGATCTCTTTATCGTCTAATATATAATTTCTTTTTTAGACCGAATTGTAATTTAGGTAATCGTTGATAACTAAATACAGTTTTCTGTTGGATGTCAATCAGAGCTAGTATACTTTAAAGCTTTTACAGTTTGGAACGCCTCTTTTAAAGGCGTGTCTATTCGTTTTTAACAATATAAAATGAGTTCTACAAATACTAGTAACTATATGCATGAATCAATCAATGTAACAACTAGCTACTAATTTAGCTATAAGGTTCTTAAATACGCAGCATAAAATTTTCGATTCTATCCCATTCTTTGTGTATCAAAATAGTACTTAGAAAGGAAAGGAGATAAACGTGAATATAAATTCCCTTTCTATCGAAAATCTACTTTTCACACAAACACTCCTTCAAGAATTGCCTGAAAATAAAACATTAAATTTATCAGAAAAACAAAAAGCTTCTTTCAAACAAATATTAACAGAAGTCCTTCTTAAGAGTTCAGATACAAAAAATTTATCTGATTTACAAAACCAACTGTTTTTAAAAAATCCTACATTATTTAATTTGATCAATTTAAATACTCAGAGTGGTTTTCTAAATCTACTCGAAGCTCAATTAGATGAGGATCGTTATCTATCCAAAGTGCAAAAACAACTATTAAAAAGTACTGATTTAACGAGCGAAGGATTTATCTCACCTTCTTCAAATATAGTTATGAACACGTTAGTAAATTCTAGATTAAAACCAAATAAAATGGCGGCTAAGTCTCATGTAGACAAGCATAATACAGCTAAAGCAAAAGCATCATATCCACAACAAATCCCAATAATTTTAAGTACAAATATGGGTGAAATGTTCTCAAGAATTCAACAAATTACATCTAGTTTTTGGTTTAGAAATCCATTTTCTCTTTGAAGAAACTGAGGTTTAAATATCTTCTGTCGATTGTAGAGGCGGTACACCACCGCCTTTTTCGAAGGTATTGGTTTTAACTTTTCTTAGCTTAGTAAGAGACGTTTAAGTTGAACAAAATAGATTTTTTCTTCAAAATTTGAATAATTGTTGTATGATAATAATCTGCTGATTCTAAAATAGCAACAAGTATTCGTCCTATTATCGATTGAATCGCTATTATATACCTCGTAAACTTATTCAATTTTTCACAATTAAGCTTTATTAGAGAATTTCCCTATATGAATCTCTTTTTTGAGAATCCTGCATCTTACTTCCCACTTAGCTATATTACTTCCTGCTACTGCACTCATTTTTTACCTCCTCTAACCACTATACCTTCGTTTGTTATACAAGATATACGTCCCAACCAACCCGCAACATATTTTTACTTTCATTCTTGGAAAACACTAAATCAATCCTTATCGTTCAAGTTGAATTCATTTTTTTGACATTTTACTATTCAAACGAATGGACTGATAAGAATTATGCGTATTTAGCTTCTATTTGTGCTGCGTTTATACAGAATAATAAGCGATTTTTTTAATTTCAGAGAAAAATCAAATCAATAAATTATGACAATTTATGCTAATTTTTATTGTTTTTTATATCCTTCTGCCATAAATACAAAATAAACAATATATTTAGGGATAGAAACTATTAAAAAAATAGTAAAATCAATCCATATGTCTTTATAAAAGATAGTTTTAACCCCTTTTTGTAAAAAATTGTGACATTCGATATTATATTTATATTAAATAATCTATTAATATTAGATATTTAATAAAAAAATATTAGGAGGGTTTCACAATGAAAAATAAAATAATACTGTATGGTGTAGTAACAAGTACTTTATTGGCAGGCGGTCCCTTTTCTAATAATGCAAGTGCTTCTGAAAATCAAGGACTGACGGGGAATAATATTGGAGTTGTTTCAAGCAACATAAAAGCGGCTGAACAAAGTCAAAATAAAAATAGTGCCTATCAAGATATTGATGAAAGAGTGAAAAAGATGCTGATCAGTGCTGCTTTTGATGGTACAGAATATAGATACCACCATATAAAAGATACCGAATTAAACGGTAATATTATAGAAGGGTCTATGATTGAAAACGCTCAAATTTTGACAATTGGAGAAAATATTTTAGAAAATAATCTAGGGCATGAGGTAACGTTATTTACTAGTGGATATGAGCATGAATTTAAGGAAATGACTAGTACAACCAATACTTCAGGTTGGACATTTGGATATAACTACAATGCAACCCTATCTGTAATGATGGTCTCAGCTTCGCAAAGTTTTAGTGTTGATTATAATATGTCCACTTCAAACACTACAGAGAAATCACAAGTTAGAAAGTTCACTGTGCCTCCACAAGGATTTCCTGTTCCAGCAGGGAAAAAATATAAAGTTGAGTATGTATTTGAAAAAATAACAATATCGGGCAGAAACAGACTGAATGCAGATTTATATGGGGACGCTACTTATTATTACAATAATTTACCGATGAGCCCTCAACTTTTATATTCTGCCATGAACTTTGCTTCAGATACTCAAGGATTTGAACGCGTAATTAGAGATAATGCAGAAGGAAATGATCGATTTGGAATTAGAGCGACGGGCGAAGGACGATTTAGCACAGAATTCGGTACACGTTTATATGCTAAAATAACAGATATTACAGATTCGAAAAAGCCCGTAACAATAGAAACAAAAAAAATTCCTGTTAATTTTGAAACCCTTTCTGTGGCTACTAAAATAATTGAATAAGAATAGAAGCATGCAATACCCTTAGCGTATTAAAAGTAAGGGTATTGCATTTTTATATTGCCTCTAAAAATTGGATAACATTTTACATTATCAAAATTTTTATAGCTTTAGGTATGTTACAATGAATGGCAATCGAAACGATAGATTATCAATCAACTTTGTGAACAAAACATTCTTGGAAAACACTAAATCAATCCTTATCGTTCAGGTTGACTTCATTTTTTGTGAAATTTACCCTGGGAGAAATACTTCCATATTCTTGCCTAAAGCATATGAATTATTTTTTGTGACATTTTAATATTTAAACGAATGGACCGATAAGAATTATGCGTATTTATCTTCTAATTGCGCTACATTTATACAGTGAATGAACCAATATAGAATAATAAACGATGTTATTTTTAGTATTTTTGTTTAATTTAATGAAGATTCGCAATTGAAAATAATAATCTGTATGATTGTAACAAAGGAAAAGCAACAGGATTTCCAAGAAAGGAGGAACCACATGAGAAATTTTTTCGAAGATCAATATATAAATAGTGGTGAGCAACAAATAATAAACTTAGTTAGTGAAATTAGTGAATATAAAGGAAAGTTGACCGCTTACCAAGAGCAAAGACCTGATATGTTCACTAGGCTTGCAAAAGCGATGCCACTACAATATATAAAAAACTATGTTTCTGTATATGAGGATATAAAAGTTTCTAATAAGCGCTTAAAAGAACTTATTTTAGAAGATATGATACCCCAATCGATCTCAGAAGATGCGATATTTTGTTATTATGAAACGCTGACACTTGTACATGAAAAATCTAGTGCTTTCTCTATTAGTCCAGATACTATACAAGAATTGCATTTTCAATTAGTTCATTTTATTACCTCTGACGGTGCAAAATGGCGTCAAAAGCCATTCTCTATCCCGGGAATTCCGGAGAAAGGGATGCACACGATTGTTTATCGTCCTCTTCCTCCTGAAAATATCCCAATGGCTGTAGAACAATTATGCAACCAGTACAATGTATTAAACCATAAAAAAGAGTTACCTACACTTATATTGATAGCTCGTTTTATATTCAATCTTTATTGTATAATCCCATTTAGTCAAGGTAATGGTAGATTAATGCTTATGTTAATGCAATTATTACTAGTAAAAAGCGGACATACATTTGTTAAATATGTTTGTTTAGATGAATATATCAAGAAAAGAGAGGCAGAATACTATGAAGCCGTCTATCAATCATCGGTAAATTGGTATTGTAATGGGCATAATATGAGCTTCTGGTTAAAAACATTCTTATCTATTATTTTAGAGGCTTATAAAAATCTACATAACAGAATACGGGATTCTATATGCAGACATACTAAGATAGAGCGAATTCAGAATTTTATTCTTAATCAAGAACAACCCTTTACAAAAGAATACATTCGAAGTATTTATCCTGATATAGCCGAAAGTACAATTAGTAAAGCTTTAACTGATTTACAAGTAGGTGGTGAAATTAAACTGATTTCAAAAGGGAGAAATGCGTGCTGGATGAAAGTCAAATCTTGAAGTCGGAGGGCTACTAAGTCAGAAAAAATAGTAGTAATGCGAAAAGGAATATTGGAATTACACTGGCCAAGTCACTTATCCATGCTTCACGTTCAACCACTGTGCAAATGGTAGGAATGAAAACGAAATGTGCTAAAAACTAACTGAGAAAAATAACAAATCGTATTGGTTGTAAAACGTTGGTCATTTTATGTTATACCACCTCCTAATGATACTCCTCTTGTTTGATGCCATCTAATCTAAGTGGACACGTTTTAGTTTCTATTGACTCACATAAACTCCCTTCTATCTCTAGATACAAATTCCACGTTCTCCATATTGACGCCAAATAGGTCGAATTTAGTTGGACGATCAAGGTGATATGAAAATAAATTTTTTCAAACGTGCATTCAGTATTAATAGAATCCACTCATATCTAGCAGTGGGCAACATCTCCTTTTCTTTAATGATTATACGAAGATGAAAGAGTTCCATTTTATAAAAATTCCATGTCATGATGAAGAATACATTCCTCCAAAAAAATCAGCAGATTCAAGATTAAGCCTGTGGATATTTGGGGGAATTTTATTCTATGATGGAACTTATTTTTATGAAATCTAAGTATGACTATAATCGTAGGGTTCATTTATATTTTTTTAGAAAAAACGAGGTATCTTCACATAAACTACAGATTGCGTGGTTATAATGGCTAACTAGGGGGAGATCTTAATGAACTACAAGATTCTTGTAATAGAAGATGATTTAGAAATTCAAGAATTAATTAAGCAGTTTTTGAAGACACAAAATTATACTTTAGCGGTAGCGTCAGATGGAGTAGAGGGAATAAAGAAATTAAATACTCAACCCTTTGATTTAATTCTTCTTGATGTGATGATGCCAAATCTAAATGGATTTGAAGTAGCCAAAATGATTCGTAGTCAATCTAATATACCGATTATTTTCCTAACGGCATTAGAAGAAGAACAAGATCAAATGAAGGGCTTTGATCTTGGTATTGACGATTATATAACGAAGCCATTCTCATTTCATGTGTTGATTAGACGTGTACAAGCCATTCTCAGAAGAAGCAATTATAAAAATCGGGGTAACGATTTACATTTTAATGAACTTAATGTTGATTGTGACGGATACAAAGCTTATGTAAATAAAGAGGAAATATCTTTAACGACAAAGGAATTCGAGATTTTACAACTATTACTTCATAACGAAAAAAAAGTACTTACTAGAGAAATCATTGTAGAAAAAGTCTGGGGATATGATTATTCAGGAGAAACACGGATGATTGATACACATATAAAAAATTTAAGAAAAAAATTAAATATACCCTATATTAAAACAGTCAAGGGTATTGGATATAAAATTGATGAGTAGGATTGTAGACATCATGAAGATGAAAAAAATAACCTATAAACTTTTTATGATTACTTCTCTTATATTGCTATCTTTTGCAGTATTAATTTATTTAACATTATACTTCTTCCTTCCGACATTTTACGAACAATATAAAACAAACCAACTCCAATCAGGTATGGTCGACATCATTAAAAAATCAGAAAAAATAAAATTAGAACATGCAAAAAATCTTTTGGACGAGTACTCCAAAGAAAATAATGCCATCATTTACCTACAAGAAAAGGACGGAAATATTATCTACTCACCTTCGTTCATGATTCAGGGAAATTCGCCGCCACCAATTATTACTGGAAAAACAACACCATTACAAAATGAAGAAACAGTAAATGCATTTCATAAATCTTTCCCCATTCAATTTCTAGATGAAGGTAATTTAATCGTGAATGTATTTGCTACATTTCAACCTATCGATGAAGCTTCACAGGTCTTAGTACGTTTTCTCCCTTATATTAGCATCATAGTAGTGGGTATTGGATTGGGCAGTGCCTATCTATATTCAAGATTTATTACAAAACCACTCCTTTATATAAATGAGCGTGCGCAAAAGATGGCAAACCTTGATTTTTCCGAAAATATAGTAGTTCGTTCCAATGATGAGTTAGAGGAATTATCTAATAGCTTAAATGAAATGTCGAATAACTTGCAAAAGACAATGAATGATTTACAAATAGCAAATGAGCAATTAAAAGATGATATTGAAAGAGAAAGAAAAATCGAAACAAAACGTAGGGAGTTTTTCACTACAGTTGCACATGAATTAAAAACGCCACTCACTGTCATGAAAGGTTATATAGAAGGGATGATTTATAATATCGGACCTTATCAAAATCGTGACTACTATTTAGAAAAAAACCGTAAAATTATTGAAAGAACAGAACAACTCGTCCGTGAAATTTTAAGTATGTCCAAACTAGAACAAGATACATTTAAAATCCAAGCAAGAGAAATAAATCTCCTAGATTTAATTGAGACTATTACGAAGGACCTCGCTTTTTTTGCATCTCAGAAAAATATTAGAATCATTAACAAAATCCCACCAGATAATTACGTATTTACAGACAGTGATTTATTAGAAAAAGCATTAAAAAATATTATCCATAATGCAATTATGTATTCACCACAGGGAGAAACTGTATATTTAGCATTGACGGAGGATTCAAAACAAAACCAGATTCAAATCCAAATCATTAATACAGGTGTACAAATAAAAGCAGACGAACTACAACAATTGTTTCAGCCTTTTTATAGAATCGAAAAATCAAGAAATAGGAACACTGGTGGAAGTGGCTTAGGCTTATATATTGTCAAACAAATATTTCAATCACTCTCTATTAACTATTCAGTGAATAATATGGAGAATGGTATTCAATTTTTAGTGACATTTCCTGAAAGGTAAATAATTGTTACGAAGGGCAGCTCAAATTTTAGAACCGAATGAAACAGGAATCTTGATTCACTTGAAGATAGGAGATAGATAGATAATGAAGATCAGGGCAAAGTTAATTGTGATTACATTAAGCCTCTTATTCATTCCAAGCTTAATTATCGGCGTAAGCAGTTATTATTCTGCTAAAGAGCACTTGGATGATATGGGAGAAAAAATGCTGAAAAATAATGTTGAAATGGCACTTCAGTTAATTGATGCAATGAATTATGCCGTTCAAACGGGAGAAATATCATTAGAGGATGCTCAAGAAAAAGTAAAACAACATTTAATTGGCGATTTACATAGTGATGGTACCCGTAAAATAACTACTCATGTTGATTTAGGTGAGGACGGCTATTTTGCTATTTACGGATTAGATGGTCAAAGAATAGCCCATCCTTTCTCAGAAGGGAAAAATGCTTGGGAGAGCGTTGATAGTAACGGAATTTATATGATACAAGATATGATAAAAGCAGCAGAAAAGGGTGGGGATTTTACATATTACGCTAGAGCATTACCGAACCAACCTGATACAGAAGAAGACAAAATAGCCTATAGTGCTTTAGATCCGAACTGGGGTTGGGTGGTAAGTGCTAGTAGCTTCATGGCATCATTTAATCACGGCGTTCAGTTAATTCAACATACGATTATGGTTACACTTGCTAGTAGTGTTGTTATAGGTTTAATCGTTATATTTTTATTTTCAAGACATTTAGCAATTCCAGTTCAGATGGTCACTGATAGTGTTCAAAAGATTGCTAATCAAGATTTAACCTTTAAGCATCTAAAAGTTCAAAATAAAGATGAGTTAGGTCATTTAGCGACAGGAATTAATACGATGACTACAAATTTAAGAGGTATGATTGAATCCGTTTCAAGTTCAGCCGAACATGTGGCAGCTACATCTGAACAACTCACTGCGAGTAGTGAACAAACAAGCATGGCCTCAGATGAAATTACTAAGGCTATTCAAGAAATTTCTACAGGGCAAGAAAAGCAACTGGCTGGTATGGAGGAAGCAAATCATTCAGTTTTACAGATATCATCAAGCATCACAGAAATTACGAAAAATATTAAAGAATTAAGCGATCTATCCATTGAAACTTCTAAGGTTTCTCTTTATGGTAATGAAGTCATTACACAGACAGTGGAACAAATGAATCAAATTAATAGACAGAACATCGTGACGACTGAAGCAATGCAATTGCTTGAAAGTAAATCACAAGAGATTGGTGAGATTATTAATGTCATTACTAGCATTGCAGCTCAAACCAATTTACTAGCTTTAAACGCAGCAATTGAAGCAGCACGAGCAGGAGAACAAGGGAAAGGATTTGCTGTTGTTGCAGATGAAGTGAGGAAATTAGCAGAGGAATCAGGCAATGCAGCTAACAACATCTCTGCTTTAATAGGTGATATTCAAATGAATACACAAAATACAGTACAAACTGTCAATGAAGGAAAAATGGTAGTGGAAAAGGGGATAGATCATGTTGCGAATGCGGGGAAAACATTTGAAGAAATCGCATTTGATGTAGACCTGATTAACAATAAACTAGCATCTGTCTCTACAGAAATTCAAGATATTAGTGCGAATACAGACATTCTTGTAAATGAAATATGGAAAGTAAAAGATGTTAGCAATCAGTCATCAAGCTATACACAACAAGTCGTAGCGGCAGCGGAGGAACAATCTGCTACGATGATTGAGATGACATTTGCATCCCGTTCTTTAGCAGAGATGTCGCAGGAGCTTCAAAATTTAGTATCGAACTTTAAAACAGATGAATAAATAACGATGGTAAAGGCAGCCATTTAAACTAAATATAGTGAGCTAGCAAATTTCTTGAAGTGGTGATTTGTTAGCTCTTTTTTTGTGCAAGTAAAAGAGCTGAATTATCCACTTTTAACCAATTATTAGTGCTCCACATAAACTTCACATTCAATACACGCCAACTACAGATTCACTTTATAAAATATATTATATGTATAGTAATTTTTTGATAATAATTGGAGGAATTAGGATGGAGACTGGGATAACAAAATTTGAATCAAATCGTAAGTTTGTATTGACGAGTATTGAAAATAAAAAATCTTTCGCATTAGTATATATTACAATCATAAGTTGGCATAATGTAGATACTTTTAATTGTATAGATGAGGTTAAGAGAGAATTAGCAATGTATCAAACAGAGGTTGAATGTTACAGAGTATTTGATAAGGAATATATAGTAGTCTGTAATGTTCAGTCGCAGGCTCTTTCCATTATTAATGATTTATCACATATTGATTATGTAAGGACACAATACCTATATGTACAAGATAGAAGACTTCCAGCGTTAAATTACGTTAGACAAGTCTATTCGCAAAATAAGGATAGTTATGCTGTAAAAGCACCCATTTCACAGGAATGTTTACTATCGAAAGAGTTTGAAATCGTTTTCCAACCCATATTGCACAATGATAGGCAATTATCCTTTGAAGCACTAAGCAGGTGGAAATGCGAAGAACTAGGTTCGATATCACCAGGTGTTTTTATTCCGATGTTAGATAATGAGAGTTTGATAAAGTTAACTAAGAATATTATTAATAAAGCTGTTGATTTGTTGAAAAGATATAATGAAATAGTTTATGTCTCGATTAATTTAACTGCTTCATTAATCAATGATATCACTTGGCTAATGGAGCATTTGGATGACATTAATTTTACGAACAACAAACGAATTGCTTTTGAATTAACGGAGGAAACCCTAATGGGAATCGAAGCGAGAGAAAATTTAAAAATTATTCGTGAACGTGGTCATATTTTATTAATTGATGATTTTGGTTCTGGCTATTCCAATTTTCAATATATTTCGCTGTTTCCTCTAGATGGGGTGAAATTAGATAGATTGTTTATTGAGGGCAACTCAAATAAAAAGGTAGTTGCATTGCTTACAAAATTTATCAAAACACTAGATTTAAAAGTGATTATAGAAGGAGTAGAAAGCGTTGAGCAGCTTAATTCCATATCAGAGGCCGAATATGATTCAATACAGGGCTATTACGTATCTAAACCCCTCACTATAAATGAATTGATGCTATTTATGAATCTTACTAGATAGACAAACTATGAAGCAAAAAGGGAACTCCAGACAATCTCCAGTGTAGCTGCACATATAGGATTAACTTGTAAGACAAAATACACCTTAAAAGGAAATGAAATATTATAAAAAGAACATGAGATTGGTTGCTACAACTTTTGATACTATATTTTCTGCATTTGCAGCAAAGTCCCCAACTCAAATTATTGGAAGTAGTGAATTTGTGGTAGATCAAGTGAGTAACCAGCTAACGCTAATGAGATTTCAAAAGAGAAGGTACAAGTCATTTTTAACAAAGCAGAAGCAGAGACATTAACGAAAGAGGAAGCGATAAAACAACTAGGGCGCTTTTCTGAAATAAGAAAACTCTGGTATGTCAACACTAAACTGGACAAAAATTATAAGGTCTGTTGCTTGAATTCCACTGGAGTTAAATAGCCTAGTGTCCCGTGAATTCGAATGTTATTGAACCAATGAACATAATCATCTAGTTCAAGAGCGAGCTGTTCAAGAGTAGAGAAATGTGCTCCGTTAGCGAATTCGGTTTTAAATACCTTAAACATCGCCTCAGCCACGGCGTTATCATAAGGGCATCCCTTCATGCTCAGGGATCGCTGGATTCCAAATGTTTCTAGGGCTTTTGAAATGAGCTTATTATCAAACTCTTTACCTCGGTCTGTATGAAACATTTGTATGTCGTTCAAGTTACCTCTAATACTTACTAGTGCTTGATAAACCAGCTCTGCTGTCTTATTTGCACCAGCACTACGGCCAATGATTTCACGATTGAAAAGGTCGACAAATAAGCATACATAATGCCATTTTGTTCCGACACGGACATATGTTAAATCACTCACGATGACAGCCAACGGCTCTTCTTGCTCAAAATGGCGCTGTAATTCATTTTTTATCGGCGCTTCATTACATGTTGAGTTATGCACCTTATACTGTGCTACTGTATAGTTTGATACTAGTCCAAGACCTTTCATTAATCGACCAATTCGACGACGTGATACGTGTTTTGGCTCTGGTAATTTACTTAGTTCTTTCTTGATTTTACGCGTACCATAATTATTACGGCTTTCTTTGAAAATACGAGCAATCTCTTTGGAAATCTCATTATCTTCAGTTTTTAGCGCACGTTTGCCACAAACATCGGCATGATAGTAATACGTACTTTTCGGAATATCAAGGACGTCACACATTGCTGATACTGAATATTTGTGAGCGTTATTTCGAATCACATCTATTTTCGTCCCATGATCAGCGCTGCTTGCTTTAAAATATCATTCTCCATCAGTAAACGTTGGTTTTCTTTGCGTAATCGAGCTAGTTCGTTATCTTCTTCAGAGCGATTATCTTTGGCAGCGAATGAACCGGTTTCTTGATGGTTTTTAATCCAACGGTCTAAAGCCGAAGGCGTTATATCGTACTCTCTGGCAATATCTGCACGGGATTTTCCATTTTCATAAAGTTTTACTAATTGCAATTTAAATTCAGATGTAAAAGTTCGACGTTGACGTGACATAGTAGCACGCTCCTTTAAGTTGGTAGTCTAAGTGTACTAGCCCTTATTTTTTATGTCCAACTTAGTGTAGCCGATTCACTCCTTTCTCAAATAACGTAAACATTTCTAATATTTTTGTGTATTTATGATGAGAAAAGCGTAAGTTAATAAAATAACCTTTTTATTTATGAGGTTATTTTAAGGGATTTATCAAAATCTATATGGATTGTTAGCTTATCATTCAAATAAGTGACTGATCTAAAATTAATAAGAAACATCTATCAATTCCAATAAGAATTGATAAATTTTATGAAATATGAAATTAGATCCCTTGACGAAGTAATTATAATGAACTGCCATTCAAAGCGTAATCATTACTAATTATGAAGTGTTAGAAATGAGAGTCAATATTACTTTAGCATGTACAGAAACAGGTGATAAAAATTGTATTACGACTAAAAATAAACGAAATAACCCAGAACGATTAGAATTAAAAAAGTATTCTCCCCGACTAAAACGTGTACGTTTCGCCGAGAAACTAAATAATAAAGTAAAAACGCTTTTAGAAAGATTCGTCAGTAATTTTCGAGTCTTCTAAAAGTGTTTTTAATTTAAAAAAATACTTGCAATATGATTAGAAATATGATTAACTAAAATATATTTCAAATCGTAATGATTACTATTTATTAGTTTTAACATGGATAAAATCACAGTTACATCATTAAGTGGTTATTTAGGGGCTGGTAAAACAACAATACTTAATAATTTGTTATCGAATACAAAAGATTTAAAAATGGCAGTCATTGTAAATGATATGAGTGAAATTAACATTGATGCCGATTACTTTTAGATAGCATTCATCTTACTTTTATACCCCTCATATCATTAAGCTTTGGAATCGTGTGAGATCCATGTAGAATCCTCTGTTATTAAGACTATGAACTGCTTCCCATTGTAAAATACCCATTTTAAAATAGAGTAATTTTTCTATATTTACATTTAGCTTAATAGTGAAATAACAGTCTAAGAGAGGTACATAAAAAGATTATGAAATAGAAATAAAATAAAGTTCCCAGTAGTATTGCGAGAAATGTTATGAAGGAATTTGGCCTAAAGGTAATACTTATTGAAAAGAGGCAGTCAAATCATGAATAGAAGATACTAATTGAAATGTCTAATGGGTTTATTTGTTAGTTTTTTGGAAGATTAATAAATGAAATACAGATACATAAAGACTTTGGGTGTTTGGAGTAGAATGAAAATAAATAAAAAAATATTGATAATAGTAATCATTACTATTTATAATGGTGGAGCGACCTGTTCAAAGCGTAATCATTACTTTTTGTGAATTTGAAGGAGGGAGGAATAAATAACATTATTTATAAAAAGAAATCAGATTAGAAATTACTTCTTTTTGTGTGGATTGATTTTAGCATCAATTAAATGGAATAACGATGAATTTAAGGAGACTAAACATGTTAAAGAGAAAATATTTTTTATTTATCCCATTATTTGTTTTACTTTTTTTAGTAGCTTGTAGCGATGATACAGCACCCAATGCTGGTGAAGAAAGTAGTGTTAATAAAAATACATTGAAAATGTCTTGGCCGTCAGATATAGGAGAGGCGAACCCTCATTTATATTCACCAAACGAAATGTTTGCACAGGCGCTGCTATATGATCCATTAGTTGCTTATGGAAATGATGGGACAATATCTCCAGGATTAGCTGAGAATTGGGATATTTCTGAGGATGGTAAGGAATATACATTTCATTTGCGAGAAGGAGTAGTATATTCTGATGGTTCTATGTTAACAGCAGATAACGTTAAACGTAATTTTGAGACAGTTATCGGAAATAGTTTAGCGCATAGTTGGTTAGAGGTAGTAACAGTTATTGATGAGGTTGAAGTAATTGATGAGTTAACAATAAAGGTCTCATTAAAAGAATCATATTATCCGTTTTTACAGGAGTTGGCTTTAATTCGTCCATTACGTATGTTAGGTGACGCTGGATTTCCAGACAGTGGCAATACAGCAGATGGAATCAAGAAACCAATTGGTACAGGGCCATGGATTTTAAATGAAGCAGATGAAAATCATGCTGTATTTACGAGAAATGAAAATTATTGGGGAGAAAAACCCTCGATTGAAAAAGTAGAAGTGAAATATATTGCTGATTCACAGATGCGTATGATGGCTTTAGAAAATGGTGAAATTGATTTAATTTTCGGAAGTTCCCAACTTACTCCAATTGAGTTTACCACATTGAGACAGAATGACGAGTATTTGACTGAAGTTTCAGACCCTCTATCAACTCGTATATTATCTCTTAATACCACTTTTGGTGTAACTAAATATAAAGAGGTACGATTGGCGCTTCAACATGCACTAGATCGACAAACTATTATTGATCATATTTTAAGTGGTATGGAGCAAGAGGCACACTCTTTATTTTCACCAGGATTCCCATATAGTGATATTGAAATCGAAGAATATAATTTTGATGTAGAAAAATCTAAAAAAATTCTAGATAAAGCTGGCTGGATAGTTGATGGAAAAACTGGGATTCGTTCAAAGAATGGTGAAAAGCTTGAATTACTAATGGCTTACAATTCAAGCGACCAAATTCATAAAGCAATATACGAGTATTTACAAGGAGCTTGGAAAGAAGTTGGTGCGGATGTGAAATTGGTAGCCGAGGATAATCAAGTGTATTATGCGCGAACAAAAGCAGGTGAATACAACATAGTAATGAATGATACTTGGGGCGCACCTTATGATCCTCATATGTATATACGTACTATGACAGGAGAGCAACAAATTGGTAACTATTCCATTATGGGAACAGATTCGAGTGACAAACTTATAGAGGAAATTACACGTGTTATTAGATCTACAGATGTAACTGAGCGGGCTTCATTATATGAAAGTATAATCCAAACAATTCAGCAAGAGGCTATCTTTATGCCAATTTCATATAAGCAAAATTATCTTGTGGCAAATGATGTATTCAAAAAAATCAAATTCTCTCCTCAACAATTTGAGGTACCAATTAATTTATATGAGATGAAGTGATAATAATGGCAAAGTACTTTTTAAACCGCTTTTTTAGTATGACTATAGCAATGATTGGTTTAACGTTAATTGCATTTTCACTCATGCGTATTATGCCTGGTGATCCGATAGAGTCATATTATATGGCAAACCATATTCCAGTAACAGATGAAATACTAGAGCAAGCAAGAGAGGAGCAAGGGTTGGATAAGCCCTTGCTCACACAATATGTAACATGGCTTGGTGGAGTATTAAAATTCGACTTTGGAACTTCATATATGAATGGAAACGCAGTTAGTGAGGAATTATTGTCCTATTTTGGTGTTACAACTCAGTTGGCGCTCGTAGCTTTTCTATTAATATTAGTTATTTCTATTCCACTTGGGATTTTTAGTGCAGTAAAAAAGGGCTCTGCTTTTGATAATCTAACAAGAATGACTATATTTTTCATTGCCTCGATGCCTAGTTTTTGGCTAGGTTTCGTTCTGATTTATGTTGTAGCTTTTAAGCTTAATCTTCTTCCACTTATGGGATGGGGAAATTTAGATGCAATCATTTTACCAGCATTAACTTTAGCTTTGGCCAATGTACCATTTTACATTCGTATGATTCGTACAAATATGATTGAGCAAATGGATAAGCCTTTTATAACGTTTGCACGTGCTAGAGGTATAAGTGAGTCAGTCATTATTCGTAAGCATATTTTTAAAGCTACATTGACACCATTTATAACTTCACTTGCGATGACATTAGGGGTACTTATTGGTGGGGCTGCAATAGTTGAAATTATTTTTTCTATACCCGGCATAGGCCGTTATATTGTTACTGCAATAACAGCGAGAGATTATAACGTAATGCAAGGTTTCATTATGATTATTGGTTTCTTCTACATTATCATTAATTTTTTAGCGGATATAATATGTGCGTTTATTGATCCGAGAATTCGATTAAAGGAGGAATTGTGATGAGAAAAAAATGGGCATTTTACTGTAGTACGTTTCTTGTAAGCATCCTATTTTTTGTTGCGATATTTGGACCATTGCTTATGCCAAATGATCCTCATTTACCGAATATGGCCATGAAGCTACAAGGTTTTTCAATACAATATCCTCTTGGGACAGATCATTTAGGACGTTGCGTTTTATCAAGGTTAATCGAAGGTGCGAGAGTGTCGTTATTTGTTGCACTCATTGTACTACTAGTCACGCTACTAATTAGTATGGTCGTTGGTATAACTGCAGGCTATGTTGGAGGTTGGATTGATTTAGTCTTAATGCGTCTATGCGACATTTTGCTCGCAATTCCAAATTTTATTTTTGCGCTTATTATTGTTGGTGCACTTGGAGCAGGGATGGGAAATCTAGTAATTGCAATTGTCATTGTAATTTGGGTCGGCTTTGCACGAGTTATACGGAATATGGTTGTGAGTTTAAAAGAAACGAATTATGTGGTTTATGCCAAAATTTGCGGTGTCCCGACTTTGAAAATTATGTGGCGTCATATCGTACCGTTTGTATTTCCGCAAATGCTTCTACTAAAGCTAATCGGTTTAGGTTCAACGATATTAATGATTTCAGAGTTGTCTTTTTTAGGACTTGGGATAACGCCTCCAACAGCTGAATGGGGCATGATGATTAGTGAGAGTAAAACATACTTAATGATAAAACCTGAGTTAATGATCATTCCAGGTGTAATGCTTTCAATAACTGTATTAACTTTTAATGCATTTGGTGATTCGTTAAGAGATTTACTTAATCCAAAATCAGTGTGAGAAGAGGTGAAATAATATGTTAGAGATTAGAAATTTAACTGTATTTATCCATAATAAACAGGTGCTAAATCAAGTGAGCTTATCAGTTCTGAAAGGCAAGGTTGTTGGAATTATTGGGGAGAGTGGTAGCGGAAAATCTGTATTATGTTCGACGATTTTAAATCTTTACCGTAAAGAGCGATCTGCAAAGGGAAGTATTGAATTTGATGGAAAGAGTTTGCTTTCGATAGAGGAGAGAAAAATGCGTGAGGTGCGAGGAAAGGAAATTGGGCTCATTATGCAAAATCCAATGTCCATGTTTAATCCAATTGTGTCGATTGGTGGACATTTCATTGAAACGCTTCAAGCACATACAAAAATGTCTAAAAAGGAAGCAATTGAGAAAGCAAAGGAGCAGCTCGCACTTTTTCAATTAGGTAATGTAGAGATCTTAAACAAATATCCAAATGAACTAAGCGGAGGAATGCTTCAGCGTATCATGATTGCCATTGCAGCAAGCCTTGAGCCAAAGCTATTACTTGCTGATGAACCTACCACAGCACTAGATACTATGACACAACTTGAAATATTAAAAGAATTAAAAAAACTTCATGAGAAAACGGCAATGTCGATGTTGATTGTATCGCACGATTTAGGTGTTATTGCAAATTTAGCAGAAGAAATAGTTGTAATGAGAAGAGGGATTGTAGTTGAGCAAGGTCCCACTTCCCATATTTTATTGCACCCGATTCATCCTTACACTCAAACGCTTGTTGCAGCACGAGATGAGCATAGTAAGTTAGAAGAGCTTGCTGATAAGTATGAAGGTTCAGTATCAGGAGAGCTTGTCTTATATGATCAGAACCACTGGGTGAGAATGGAGGGGACAAACAGATGATCCAAGTACAGCAAGTATCTAAAAGCTATAGTCAATCACGATTTTTTAGGAAGAAAAATTCGATGGTAAAGGCAGTAGAAAATGTGTCGCTTAATATAAAAGAAGGCAGTTGCTTTACGTTGCTAGGACAAAGCGGTTCTGGAAAAAGTACGCTTGGTAAAATGATACTTGGAATTGAAAAGCCAGATGATGGTGTGATTTTATTTAATGGGATAAATGTACATAAAACAACTATAAATGAACGAAAACGATTGCAACAATCGTTACAAGTGGTATTTCAAGATTGTCATAGTGCAGTAAATCCTAAGCTTAAAATCAGAGACATTATTGTGGAACCAATACTAGTATATGAAAAGCTAGATATAAATCAAATAGAGGATCGTGTAGGAAAGTTACTAAAAATGGTTGGTCTGTCAGAAGAGGATATGATGAAATATCCTCAGCAATTCAGTGGCGGACAATTACAGCGAATTACAATTGCACGTGCGATTTCCACACAACCTCGATTGATTGTTTTAGATGAATCAGTAAATAGTTTGGATGTCTTGGTGCAAATTAGTATTTTAAAACTACTCAAACGATTACAGCACGAGTTAAAACTAACTTACTTTTTTATCACCCATGACATACATGTAGCTCGACTTTTGGCAGATGAAATCGCGATTATGCATAAAGGAAGAATTGTGGAACAACTACTGATAGATGAGTTAGAGAATGCAAAACATGTGGCCACAAAAGTATTATTGGATTCACAACTTAAAATCGATTCTATTCACCACCAATTGGACCTAAAAGAGGAGTTGGAATTATGAAAGTAAGTCCATTATCTTTTAGCATGCTACAAAACTACGGCTTGGCAATTTTTTATTTTACGGCTAATTCTGTATTAACTGTCATATTCCCTTTGCAGGCAGCTAATCACGGAATGAAAGAGGCAGAAATCGGTCTGATGATGGGAATCTATATGTTTGTTTGTATGGTGTTACGTCCATGGGCTGGTCAAATGGTATCAAAATACAGTGTCCATACAGTAATGAAATATTTATTACTAGGGCATGTAGCAGCACTCCTTTTGTATGTATCGCTTGGTGTTGAAAGTCTTTATGTTGTGCGCATTTTGCAAGGAATCGTGACGGCATTTTTCTCCATGTCGATGCAAATGGGTATCACGGAGACTTTACGAGATGAAGATAGAGGACAAGGTATGGCAATGTATTCTTTATCAAGTGTCATGCCAGGGTTATATGGACCAGCATTAGCAATGGTTATCTGGGTTCAAGGAGATGTATCTTGGCTATTAATTTTTATTACCTGCTTAGCTTTTGCACCTCTTATGTTTTTCATTAGATCACCATTACCGAAAGTAAAAAAAGAAAATGTATCGTTCACCTTGGAGGATATGAGAAAAGGAATGAAATTAGCTCGTGCGCATAAAGGGTTAATCGTTTCTTCGGGGGTAATGCTTATAGGTGCAAGTATATTTGGGGCAATCTCGACATTTTTACCTCTGTACTTTTTAACTACAAATACAGGGAATGTTGGGCTTTATTTATTTCTGCAGGCTCTAGTTGTTGTAGGGAGTAGATTTATTTTTAGAAAATATATTCCATCTGATGGAAAGTGGCATCCAGGTTTCATAACCCTTATATTGAGTAGCTCTATTATTGGGACAACGATGCTAGCGGCACTTCCTCTTATCGGATCGTTTGTCTATATTAGTGTTTTATTTAATGGAATAGCAGCAGCGATGTTATATCCTACATTAACCACATACATTTCTTTTGCAATTCCGGAGTCACATAAACATGTATTATTAGGGTTATTTTTAGCATCGTATGACTTAGGTTTTTCTTTAGGTGGGATGGTAATGGGTATTATCGTACAATTTGGTTCATATCCAATGATGTTTTCTGCATGTTCAGTAATTGGTTTATTGGCAATTATATATAATTTAACTGCTAGTGGAGAATATACTAACTTAGAACATTGTGATGCCCTTCAAAGGTCCAAGTAAAGAAGTCAATGAGAATGTCCAAAATACCTTCATTTTTAGCGTGACTTCGCTTCAACATCATTATATTTAATTTAAGATTGATTAGGAACTGATATTTTTTAGGATGGTTGAAAGAATGAATGATCAGATGGGTGCTATTTAAGGGCCATACCTAGTAAAGAAAAATGACAAACCCCAAAAGACTGCATATAACAGGCTTTTAGGGCTTTGTAGGGTACATATTACAAAATAAAAAAATTAGTCCGTGAAGCATAAAGATGATAAGTAACCTAACATTAATAAAAGACCAATACCCATTACGATGCTCATGATTTGTACCTCCTTTAAAAAACCGACACATTATTCATAAATATTGTACAATGAATTATAGAAATATGAAACCTTTTAATGGCGAGAACGTATATAATAATAGGAGAATTACCAATTTGTACATAAAGAGTAGGTGACAAAAAATGAAAACGTGGGTTAAAAAAAGTATAGTTATCATGGTTGCGTTTTTAACATTTGGTTTAATAACGCCTACACATGAAATTTGGGAAGCATTTGATCACAATCCTTCGAACCGTGCATCCATCGGCCCTGAACCGAGGACAAGCACTGCTGTTGCTGCTGAGCATGATGATTATCAAGACGAACAGATACAAATTCAAGAAGAAGAGATCGATTATAATGCCTTACTCCTAGATGCAGCAAGAGAGCAATCGTACATAAAATTTGGCACAAAAGTCGGTCCGAAAATTAGCAATGAATTCGACAGCATCATCTTCCCAAAAATGGAGGAAGCAATTGCGATGACAGTGGCTAATCTTGGCGATCAAAGCGCTGCATCATTAACAATCTCTGAAAAGCCAAGTGGTCATTATGGTGAAAAAATTTTCAATGTCATTAACAATGAAACCGGAGCAGATGTAATCCGTTTCCATGTGCGTACAGAAAAAAGACCACAGGAAGGCTACTACTATAACTTCCACTATCACAGTGCCGAGGACGAATTCATGGTACACCACAACCTTGGCGATATCTATTGGGAAAAAAACACACCACCGAAGTGGTTGTCATAAAAGATGTGAAACACTCGTTTACAATGCGAGTGTTTTTTTATTTGGAAACATTGATATATCAACGTTTGTAGTAAATGTTTTTGTCATAGTCTTTTAGAGATATACAGAGTGGGGGGAGGTAATGAAATATATGTACCCTAAAATCATCATTTTTTGATTTCCTTAGATTTAAATGAATCTAAAGTGATGATTTCATCGTTAAAATAATGGCTTTTGAAATCCATTAATGCGGGCGATAAGCGAGATTTGTCCAACATGATATGCTTCATGCGTATACACATGATTAAACAGCTAATTTAGTGTAGGTACTGAAGGTGGCATCCATCCATCTGAAAATTTAAGAATTTCGACTAGTTTATTGAGTAGCGAATCTCCTAATATATGTAATATGTCATCAGTATAGTCTCTAATTTGAATATAGCTATATAATATATCTTTAGGTGAACAAGCATCGTTAAGATTTAAAATACAACTTTTTTTAAGTCCAATTTCATTCACCCAATAGTCTTCGCTACTTGATATATGAGAAATTATCCAAGCTAGATTATTTGGATAGAAATCTGGTTTCTTAAACCAAAATTCCTCATCAAGATTGTTTAGGTAAGGTATCAAAATTTTTCTAAGATCATTACGATATGGAAGCAGCAAATCAATACATCCTTTCACTTATTAATATGTTTATTATAAATGAATTGATAAGAAGGGTTTTTAGAAATTATAAAAATACTTTATTTCATAGTTCAAGAAGTATATGGCTGGAGAATTAAATATTTGGAATGATCAATCGAAAGAAAATGTGACATAGTGAGGTGTAAATAATTGGACGAAAGATTGACTGAGAAATCAGTAGGTAATTTTAAATACGACTGAAAAACTTTAAACATAAATCGAATGAATTCAATGATTATGATACTTTCTTTGCTTATTGCAAAGCTGTTAAAAGGTTGGGAGAATTAGAAGGTGCAAATGAGTCAAAACTAATTAAAGAATGGTGCAAAGATGATGGAGGTGTCTCTGGTGGAGTTTCCCTATAGTAGAACCACCGTATGGTAGAACACCTTTAGACAGCGACGTCTCTAATTAAGTTACGCATTCTAGGAGAATTGTGTTGCCAATAGGAGTAAATGAATTTGAATAGTTTAATGTCGCACTTTGAGGATGAAGGATAGCAAATGGAACATTATTATAAAAACCAGCACTCTGTTTTATTGGCACTATTTAGAACTCTATATAAAAAAATCCCCACTAATACGTTTTAAACGTCCTTAGAAGGGATTTTACATTTATTAAATTATTAGTGGATTAGACATACCATAACATGAGAACCTAAACAACTAGCACAAGCAACAGCATCTACAACATTTCCACCAAATATTACTGACGCACATGCAGCACTACATATTTGTTTTGTTAGTTCAGGAGCATCATACCAATAGTTTTTTAAGCATTCCCATGAATCACTCCAATAACCTGCTTTAGCACTATTAGTTGATAAAAGGGAAACTTCTGAATTTTCATCGAAATAAACATGTTTATCAATTACCTTATTTGTACTTGCTTCAAGAGTCATACCAAGCATGTCTTCGTTATTTAATGTTGCATAAGTAACATTGATTTCATCATTCTCTACATCTAGAGTTGATTTCATTATGATAAATTCACCGACTTCACCAGTTGTTTTATCATAAGTAGTCAGTAATCGTATATCAAAACTTTCATTGTTCTTTTTATAAGGAATCATCAAACCATCTTTATTCTTACCGTAATCCATATATTCAGTATTTTGCCAATCAAAGTCTTCTCTACTGTATTCACTATGTGTGAACTTCTCTGCAATATCTAAATCCTCTTTTACTTCATTTACGACTACTAAGTTATTAAGAAAACCATTCTTTTCAATTTGCAAAGGTGCTTGTTGTGAACAACTTACAATCATTATGTTCATTTGTTTCTTTAGCCAAAGCACCTAAATTTACAGATAGGGGTTGAAATGCTAAAAGTATAATCATTACAAAAAGGATTAATTTTTACTTCATTTACTACTCCTTCTAACTTTAAATTTACTTTTTGAAAAATTTGTACCACGGCATACCTATAAAGAAAACAGCAAACAATAGGATGAGAAAATCATAGGTTTGTATCCCATCTGAAAAAAGGATTAGTAATACGGCTATCAATGCCAATACTCTAAGTAGGACTGATTTTTTCATTTAAGACCCCCATTCTTTTCTGATATTTCGGGAACAGTTTATACACATAAACCATTCATAGAAAATTTTAACATTAAAATGAATGTTTTCTATATAAATTCCAAATGTTTTTCTTTTATATTATGAAGTTTATTCTCTTCTATTAAATATGTGTAACATAAAGTTTCTGTTTTACATAAGCAGGTAGTAAAATTAAAAGTAGACAAGAAGAGTCAAAGTCTAGTTTTTTGAGAAAAGGGGTGTTTTTATTAGAATTTAAGATTTAATAGAGTGATAGATGTCAAAGGATTATTAAAATAAAGTAGCTTGTTTCTACATGTGTAAACATCTCTGAAAAAAAGTAGAAAAAAGAGCATACATACCAATTTGAAAAATTAAAGCAGTTGACTTTTCAGAGTATGTTTATGCTCAGAAAGGACAAAAATTAGCAGTTAATAATGAATCTACAGGTCAATTTAACTTTATTACTCAATTGGTAGATTCTAATAATAATATAGGAGATGAAGTATATTTCACTGATACTCAATATAGGACTGTACCAAGTTCTGGTAATTACAGGGTGAAAGTATATTGTAGTGATACATCAATAAAGGAAAGATGTACTGGAAGAGGTTCAGTCTCCCAATAAATATAAAGAGTAAGGATTTAAGTTCAAGTGTTAGTGAACTTAGATCCTTTTTCAATTATATTTTGTAATACAGCTAAATAATTCATACTTTTATTGAAATACTAAATATCGAAGGGAGATTTATTGAAAACAGTTCAGAGATTAATGCTTTATTTTATTGATTGGGGTGTAGCAAAATGGTTAAAAAAGTTTGTAATATTTTATTTATAATTAGTTGCATTTTTATTTTTACCTTTAGTGTTAATGTTTATGCAAATACTCAATCGTCCTCTTTAGTGGATAAATATTCTGAAGGAGGATATAAATCCCTTGACAGTGCTGTTCATGCGTTTGAAAAATACTACAAAACTGAAGTAAAGTTACCAACAATTCCTTCTACCATTTCATTTACACACAAATTCGGTAAATTTTATGTAGATTCTGAATATAATCTGAATACCACTTTAAACTTAATTTTTGTAAATGAACATATAAAAGAGAATATATTTAAAATTGATATTCGGTCTTTAAAACATAAATTGGACTTTGAAGGTGAAAGTTATCCACTCAAAGATGGTAGTAAAGGAGTTTATTTTGAACATCAAATATATACGTTCTTTGTCTTTGAAAAAAATAATTTGCAGTATATGTTCGGCATTCATAAAAAAGGTGCCGATTCCATCAAACCAGAGTTACTTGTTGAAATGGCAAATTCAATTTAGCTTTAAATAAAAACCAGGGACTACTTGTTTTTATTAAAAGTAAGTTGCAAACGCTGATTTTATACAGAAAGAAACCAACTGTTTTGAAACAAAGTTTGATCAAAACAGTTGGATCTTTATTTATCTAGTTTGGTTTTTATAAAAAAGTTTGGTTATTTCGGGATGTGAATATTCAATTAAAGCTACCCGTTAGCCATCCATGTAGCGCAAAAACCAGCGCTACACCACAGAAAATGAAAGAGGATTACGTTCTTTCATGGGAGTTTAATAAGAACAGCAACGCTTCTTCCACAATCGCGCCCGATTGCATAATACGAATTCTTTATCTCGCATTATGCAATCAGAATTTTTATAATACCTATTTGAACGAATACCTTGCTTTATTAGGTAATATATTTTATAACTAATTATGGAGGTGAAAAACTTGGAAATTAACAAAGAGGTTTTAAAAGGACATATTGATACAATAATCCTATCGTTATTGCGTAGCAGAGATATGTATGGATATGAATTAGCAAAATTTGTTCGTGAAAAAAGTGAAGACCAATTTGAATTAAAAGAAGGTACGCTTTATTTGTCTTTAAAGCGATTAGAAAAAAACAAATGGATTTCTTCATACTGGGGTGATGAACAGGGACCAGGCGGAAGAAGAAAATATTATAAACTTACACCTTTAGGTGAAGATGGTTTAGAAGAAAAGCGTGAGGAATGGAGATTTGTAAAAAAAATTATTGATACATTTATCGAAGGGGTAGATAAATTTGAAACAGATTGATAAATATGTTAATTCGGTTTATCAGAATGCAAGTGGAGATAAAAAAGCAATAGAAGAATTAAAGTTAGAGATGAAAAATCATCTTTTAGAAGCTGTAAGTGAATTAAAAGAGTCTGGGAGAACAGAGCAAGAAGCAATTAATATTGCAATTGAACGATTCGGCGAGGAAAAAGAAATGCGTTCTATTGTATCCCAGCTATTTAAAGTTCAAAAGGCATTTGCTAAATGGGTTCTTTATATTGGGATAGCCCTTTTACTTCTTTCAGCTGTTGTTTTTGCATACTTTTTAAATATTGGAAATGAAAGAACATCGGAGCAATCAATAATATCATACGAAATTGGCGATTTGATTGAAGACGATACTAAATTAACTAAATTAACAGAAGAGAAAATCAAAACATTACTAAGTAAAGCTAGTTATATAAAAAAGATGAATGTTTATCTAAATGAAGACAGAGAGACCTCTGTTTATAATTTAGATAAAGACATTAATCATACATTTTCTTTGGTATATAGTGACTTACATTATGGAAGTGATAATAGTTTTGTGGAAATTAAAGTTCTTGATTATCGTAATATTGGATTTCTTGCGATGCTTTTCGGACTTACATGCTTTGGAGTCCTTTTCTTTATTTGGGCTATAATAAATGTTTATCATAAAAGAAAAAGTCATAATGCTATTTGAAGGTTAAGAAAGTAATATTCCATAAATTTCAATAAAAAATAGCAACTGAGCGAATTCAGTTGTTATTTTTTATGTTATTCACATATCAAAATGTTTGCTAAAAGCAATGAATTTAAGTGTGATTTTTTGTTTTCTCCCCATCAACTGAAACAGTTAAATATATCAATAAAATGTATACCAACAAAATTAAGAACCCTACGGGAACATACGAACAAATTGTTTAGTAAGAAAAAGAATGGGCAGTCCACTACTTATTACGAATGCCCATAAATTTTAAAATTATTTGAACTGTTCAAAATGATTTGCGACCCATCGTTGATGATTTTCAGCCACATATTGTTCAACTGCTATTAAGCGATTCACTAACTCCTCTTTTGAAAGCTGCATATATTTCTTCTTAGCGTTATTTACATCACGTTCAGAAGAAATCCTTCTTAATGCTGTTTCGTCAAATTTAGAAGGTATTACTGTTTTTTTACGAGTATTCTTCACTTTGTACGTTCTGCTATGCTGTTTAAAATATTCATGTAGTTCCTCATTACGCTTAATGGTATTCATATGGATGCCTTTACCGTTGTCATCAAAAGATTTGGAATGCTCGCTAATGTTATAATAGGTTACAGGAGTTCCTTGTGCGACAAGAAAGTCGCCAATAGAAACAGAACGCTTCTTACGTTGCTGATGTACTTTATCAAGCCACTGATGTTTATCTAAATGGATTCCTTTTGGTGATTGGTTCATAGCTACGTTCCTCTCTATATTGTTTAATTAAATCAATCTCTTTCAATTCAATCTTCGCTTGTTTTGCCATCTCTTTCGCTTTTCGAACTTCGACCCCTAATCCCATTTGTTTAAATCGCCTTTCCATATCTTTTGATAATTGAATGACTTCTAATAATTCATCCTCTTGATCTGGTTCGGGTATTTTTGCTTTGCAACCTAAACATTGCATTTTAGTAGGGCAAATGTAATCTGTAACGCAAGTGCCACCCAATACTTTATTGAATACGCCAACTTTTTCTGCATGGGCATCAAATTCTTTTTGTAACTCTTGTGGACTTCTTAAATACACATCATCAATGTCTACATAACTTGAAATAACATCATGTAACTCACTTACTGATTCTGTTATTTGGGTAGGTGTAGGAGCTGAATAATACGCTGTTACGTTGAAATCCTTTTGATGCAACATTTTTGCGACAATATCAATCGGCATTTTTTGACGTTGAACAGCTTCTGTCGCAAATGGATGACGCAATAGGTGTGTTTTTATAGTTACAGCTTTTCCATCCTGCATCTCAAACAATAATCCATGAAGTAAAAATCGAATGGAACTGTATAAAGCAAAAATGCTCAATGCTTTCCCTGCATATTGGAAATAATAAGGCATAGGTGTGGGAAATAAGTACTTTCTATCATCTCTGTATGAGACACTTGGAATTTTATCACTGCCATAATGTGCTTTTAACATCCTTGATACCATTTGAATATGTTCCATCGTTTGTTTACTTATATAAAATTCTTCTAATGAATCTCTTCCTTTAGGAATAGTTCTATAGGAATAATGTAGCTTGTTGTTAATTTTCTTTACCTCAATACATTCTTTTGTATTACTAATTTGAAGTAATTCGTTCAGTCTTGCACCTGTTGTTGTTAAAATATCGATGGCTAATAACCCAAATGTACAAGCCACATAAAATGGCTCTACATCTATTAGTAAGCCTTCTGCTTTGCCCTTGTGTAAAGTGATAAAAGTTGAAGGGGTTAGTATGCCTTTATGCTTCGAATTAAACGGTTCTGTTTTTTGCTCGTTTTCAGACTCGTATCCCCATAAAAACAAGAAATTTAAAATCTTCTCGTGTTCTTCAACTGGTCTGTTGCTAAACCAAGCTCCTAATACATTCTGCTCAATTAATTCATTAAACCAAAACCCTTCTGGTACTGAATCGCTCTCTATTGATTCAACAAGAATAAACTCAAGGAAATAAGCATTATTTTCATCAGAATAAGTTGATTTTTTATGTTTTGCTCGCTTTATAACAGTCTCTGAAAACTCCTTTTGATGGTTCAGTACAAAGGAAGGTTTATCCCATAAGTGAAAATAAAATACTTCTCCAATCCGTTTGGGTTCTGCATAAGAAAATTCAATAGGCAATGATATTGAATCGGCTTCTACAATCTTTATTTGTTGCTGAAATGCATCTCTTAGTCTTTTTCATTTGATTCCATCGTAAATTCGGTTCGGCACGTATTGTTGGAAGATGGGGAACTATGGCATCAGTTTCATTTTTTCTAATATCTTGTGCTTCTTGAATTGCTAATTTGGTAAAGGAAAAGTCTCTTGAATCAAATGAAATAGGAGGAAGCAAAAATTGTTTATAATATAACTGTTCATCCAAAGTTAAATTATTCTCAATCTACTTTTGGGTATAATATAAATCCGCTCTATATGTACTTAATAATTCACTATTCATCCGATTTGATGCGTTAAAGCAAACTGTTAAAGGTAGAAAGGGGTGATTTTCTTTAAATACAAGTAGCTCATACTTACTTTCGATATGCTTTGGACAATACTCAAACCAATACAATAATTAACCTCCCTCAAAAAAACGAACGTTCTTATATTAATTTCCTTTTTAGTCATTGTACAGTGTTTAACTTTTTAATAAATGTAGATGGGAAAGATGGTCAAAATAAAATGCACATCACTAAATAATTTACAATTTAGTAATGTGCATTTTTATTAAATGTGTAACATTATAAATGAAACACTATTGAATAAGACTTCATGTACAATTACTTGTACTTAATCTTACAGAGTAGTACCTGGTTTTTTGAGGAATATCTACATCGTTTATTATCGAACATAACATTACTTCATTTGGTTATTTTTGGTATGAAACTATTCGTTTTAAGTAGAACCAAAAGGCTCAATCATTACAACTTTGTAAAATGGCGATAACTCTTCTACAAGCGGCTTAAAATCAAGTGCTGGTGTTCCTGTCCCAAAACCTGGTAGTAGCACGACTGTTTCTGTGCCTTGTCCTTGAATCAAAACATTCATATTTTTTCCATCCACTAATTTTTCTATCTTTTGAAAATTAATTCTTGATAGTCCTCCAAATGTTCAGTAATGGATAATGGATTAAACTACTATATGAATTTTGAGCGTCTAATTTGTAATAACAGTATACTTAGTCTTCATCTGGTTTGAGAATTAGTGTAAACGGAGGGGGAGGTAGGTTTACTTTAAATGCTGCATCATACCTAATGTTTAAATTCCGTTGAAGCTGCCTCTGTTGGAATTGCTAATGCTTAAGGTTTGCTAGCTGAATTTCAGGTTTGGCTACTTTAAATCAAGACACTTCACCACAATTTTTGCAAAACAACAAAATAAGTGGGGAGCCCGAAGCAATTAAAGATCTTATAGGTCTAACATTTCTATCACTAGATAATTTATCATGACCAAGCTAACCAGTTGCAAAGGCTACAGCTTGAAGTCTTACAAACTCATCGCATTCTCCTAACTTTCAAAACTACCTAAAACCATAAAATCTACAATAACGCCACTTACTGGATTTTCTGAACCTAATACACTAATTCCTAATACTGTGACACCACTAATATTTGTAATATTAGCAGAGACATATTTTCCAGTACTATTCTTTTCTCTCATTTGTACTCTTGGTCTTGCATTGATCGATGAATTTGTAGAATATACACTTGCCACGGCATAGTCAATCGTTGATAATAGTGGATTGCCATTAGCTAATGCATTGTCTGTAAAATAAAACGTAGCTATACCATTTGCGTCTGATGTAGCTTGCCCATAAACAATGCGCCTTTCTTTTTTGGGATTCGACTCTCCCGCTTTAAACACATGCAATAATGTTGGTGCTAGTGTGATGAATTCAATACTCATAGCCTTACCCCTTGTTATATTTTGGCATTATTACTATACTATGAATTTTTTATTCGTTTATTACTTCTTCACTGTCCTTGATGATTCTTGTTTAGAGAGGAAGTTGAAAGAAATGATTGAGTGAACTACTTTGAACAGAATGTGCATTTAAAAATATTTAGTATTACAGGTGGTGAGCCAATGATGAGTAAAAAATCTGTCTAAAATTAAAAAGCTGTAGCGTTGTTACACGCTACAGCTCAAATCGGTTAATGCTCTTTGTTGGTTTAGTCATATAGCATTATAACATACTGGAGAGCAAAATGGTGTTAAAAGGATAACAGGTAGCTACTACAGATCATTTATGGGTGATAATAGTAGCTATATTCATGCAAAGATAGCCATGTACGAAATCAAGAGGGATGCAAGTAATCAAGTGTTAATTACAGCAGCTTATTTAGTAGTCAAAATTATAAAATGAAGGCATACGAGCAAGCGATTGCAGAGTACAACAGATGCAGCCATGATCCCACTTATGCAACTCATACTGTTAGTCAGTTCCTTGATTTCGCAGATTGTCTCCTAGTAGCATTCATGTTAGAGCTTATGCTAGATTTTGAGAAATTTTGTTTTACTAGTATAATTGGAATATATTCGTTATTGTGTTTTGAGATGGGAGAAATGTATGAAAGATCGTAAGCAAGTGGTCATCGAAGCAACATTGCAATTATTTACTGAAAAAGGGTATCAGCACACATCAGTTCAAGATATTTTAGATAAAGCCAATATTTCAAAGGGGACATTTTATAACTATTTTTCATCCAAAAATGAATGTCTTTCAGCTGTGCTCGAACAAAATCGTCTAGAAAGAAATGTTTTAAAAGAGGAAATTCTAGTCGGCAAGAAAATAGATGATATAGAAGTTTTAGTTGAACAATTAATCGCTTCCTTAAGGATTAAAGAAAAATATAACTTAATGCCTTTATTTCGAGAAATCTCTTTTTTGCATGATGAAGAGTTGCAAAAAATTCTTGCTGAACACCGTTTTTATGAAATCACATGGCTAAAAAATAGATTTTATGATATTTATGGGGAGGATGGAAAGCCTTATTATTATGAGTGTGCAATCATATTTTTTGGTACGTTCCAGTATATATCCTTTTATTGGAATTTAGCAACTAAGACAACAATTGATATAAAAAAGGTAGTCTACAGATCGATAAAGTATGTAGAAAGTTTTCTTCCAGAAATGATTGAGAGTGGAGAAATATTATTAGAGCCAAATGATATGTATTTGCTTGAAATGGATTCAGCGTACAAGCCGATCACAAACGATCAAATTCAAAAGAAACTAGAACTGTTTTATAAAAAAATATCGACGGTTGAGCTTCATCCAAAATCAACGGAACTAACGACGTTGCTTTTGGATGAAATGAGTAGAGAAAAGCCGCGCATAAGCGTTTTAGAACTCATTATCCAACCATTTCGTAGTTCTTTTTCTGACACAATTTATAAATATGAAGCGGAAGAAATCGCTAATCTTTGCTGGCTTTATATGAAAAGTCCAAACAAAGCATAATGACCAGACCAGCTTTTTCTCATAAAGTTGGTCTTTTTCGTCTATCCATGGCCAAATTAATAGGGCGTTGCAATTACTAATTCAGGAAATATTATTTGCATTTTACATTACAGCTTTATGTAGAAAGGTCGTGATGAAAGTCAGGGGATTATGGTTAACCACAATAAAAGTATTGTTAGAATTAATAAGAATTGTTTTGATTTTTCTCATTTTTGGATGCTTGCTGTGGGGAGGCGTAAGGCTTATTTATACTACTTTACGAATAAATGTCGATGGTACTTACGGAGGCTGGCTAGGAGGAATCGCCATATATTTTTTATTGTTTGTCCTCTATCGTAATAAACTACAATTTTCAGGTTTTTATGATGGCCCAAAGCAACAAAAACTACCTAGAAAAATAACTTACATTTTAGTTACTGGCTCTATTTTTCTATTAATACTTCCGCTGTTGCTCTCGATTAAATAGCGTCTTGATTTTATGCATTGCCCCACTTTTACGTGGTATATAATGGATATGACTAAAAGTAAAGGAGTTAGGACGATGCCAGAATTTAAGAAGAGGGCAGAAGTATCTTTTATCACGAATATATCCCGATTTGATTACCTGAAAGAACAACTACAAGAAGTAGCTGGAAAATTTAATTTCAATCATCTTCAGCTTTCCAAAATAGTTGATTTACCGATAAATGAGCTGGAAAGTTTGCTAAATGGTAAGGGGAATATTACGACTGACCAGCAGGAAATAATAGAGCATAAATTAGCCAAGTTATGTTTTGGTTTTCAAGGTTTTGATGCAAAAGAAAGAGCAACATTGCTCTTGAATGATCTCGTTAAGGATTACATGTTTTCAACAGCAAGTATCGCAAAAATAATTCATGTAGAAGAAAAGGAACTCAACGATTTTAGACAAGCACAAGTAATGGATAGAGAGGCAGAATTGAAAATATGTGTGAATGTGATTCTGCTACATTTTGTTTTACATAACTAATAAGCCCACATCGCCTTTACACGGGAATTGCCAGAAGAGATATAGAAGGATATTATTATCCATTTCATTATGACGAAATGCAAAATGGTGTATTGACAGACAAACTTTGTATACAGATTAGCGGATGATATTTATAGATCGAAATCCTACCCGTTAGTCTCGCGATGACAACCACTCCTTGAAGAGTGGTTTTTTGTTGTTTCCGACATAATAGTTATAGGCGCTTTCTGTATATTGAATGTAGACATAAGTTTTTGTATAAAAATATCGTTTAACTCTCAAAATAAAAGAAAATTTGATTGATCGTGGGGTACTCTAATGGAGAATATGATGATGGAACTGAGCTCTAAGTTTGCAGATCATGATGATTTTTTCGTGGAGGAAGAGCTAATAGATCAAACAACCATCTATCTTATGGGATTTAAAACATTGATTGATTTTGCCAAGTCCAATCTATACATTCGGCAAATGGCTGCTTCATCTGCCTCAGTAGGGGAGCTTTTTACAAACCTTAGTGATCAACTTGATATGGATATTGAACAAATTGTCAATGCTGTTTTGGAGGGGAAATTGATCGTCTTATCTCAAGGAGGACGCCAAAATGCGATAGTTGATCCTATTTCCATCAATTTAACAAGAAGTATTGAAGAACCGAAAAATGAAAGCCCTATTCAAGCTTCTATGGATGCATTTGTTGAAGATATTCATGTAAATGTTGGACTTATTCGAAAAAGGCTGAAAACGGCAAGGCTCTCTCATTGTACCTTTCAAGTGGGCGAGCTAGAAAAACGTAATTTGTCCATGTTATATATCAATGGAAGAGCATCAAGTGATCTTATTGAAAAAGTCAATCAGCAGTTAAAAGAAATTGATACGGATATTGAATCCATTGATGATTTGAACAAGTATTTTGGTGTTCGGAGAGGGAGTCCTGTTAGTCATTTTTTCCCGACAGAAGTGCCGATACAAGCCATTCATGCATTAAAAAAGAATAGAATTGTCCTTTTCTTAGACAATTACCCTTTCGCCCTAGTTTTTCCACATCTATTGCCAGATATGTTTAGTATTGTGAATGATCGAAACTTCCCGTATGTGCTATCAGTTATGCTTCGCGTTCTTCGGGTCGTAGGCGCTATACTGACACTCATTCTGCCAGCATTGTATGTCGCGTTAGTATCTGTCAATCCTGAGATATTCAAATTTGATCTTGCATTATTTGTGGCAAAAAGCAGAGAAGGGATTCCTGTTCCTGCTTTGCTTGAAACGATCATCATGGTCGTATTAATTGATTTAATATTAGAAGCGATTGTAAGACTGCCGAAAAGTATTGGACCGACCATTTCAATGGTAGGAGGCGTTATATTAGGCCAAGCAATGGTTGAAGCGAAATTAGTCAGTACCTTATTAGTAATTGTCATTACAGCCATTGTTATTTCAAGCTCGGTCGTAGCAGGTATTCAAAATTCGTTATACATTCGTTTATTAAAATATCCTATTTTAATTTTAGCATCTATTTTCGGCATTCTTGGTATATTTACTGGTTTAGCACTTACTGGCATTTATTTGGCGAGTTTAACTTCATTTAATATTCCGTATACGACATTTCGCTTGAAAAGAGAAGGAGATACTAAGTGACCCATAGGTTTCAAATTGGTATAGTTTTTTTTATTATCCATTTAAGCTTTGGTTTTCTGCTTTACCCTGATCTCATCTATTCGTTGACAGATGCGGGGCATTGGTTAGTCATTTTGTGTCAGGGTGTATTGCAATTAATGTTAATTTCACTCTACATTAAAGGTTTGAATTTTTTTCCTAATCAAGATATTATTGATATTTATTTAAAAATGGGACGGTTGGTTGCATTCATCATCCTGCTACCATTTGTCCTGAATTTAACGGTACTTGTTGCGCTTAATATCCGTACCTATACAGAGGTAATTAATTCTTTATTTTTATTACGAACACCGCATTGGCCAATAGCCTTATTGCTTTATTTTATATCGGCTTATACGGCAACAAAAGGCTTAGGGACAATATTGCGATCTTCCGTATTTATTTTTTTTATGATTACTCCTTTCATACTGTTTATCATTGTCTCTTCCATAGTAAATTTTGATTTTCATAATGGATTCCCAATACGAAATTCATCGTTTGAGTTCTTACTAGATATCCATTTTTACTATCTCATTGGATTTTCAGCATTTTTATTTTTAGGATTTATGGTTTCTAAAAAACCATTGGTATTTCGAGATATTTTTATAGCCTGGTTTTCTGTCATCATGGTTTACTTAGCCTTTGTTTATATACCACTTTTTATTTTTGGACAAGAAACAGTTGTTACCATGTCCTTACCCTTTGTAGTAGCGGTGGACTCAGTTGATATTCGTTGGCTAGCTTTTAACCGCCAAACGATGTTCTTTGGTATTTCTTCAATTGGCTTTATGTTAATTTTTAATGCTGTGATGCTTTGGATGATTAGTCAAATTATGCAGAAATTATTCAGCAGGCTTCACGTAAAATCAGCATGGTGGATTATGATCTTTTCACTTATTGGATATACTGCAGGATTATTTATTCCGAATCAAGTTTGGACAAATACATTGATTTTGTTAAATAGAGGGGCTCAAGTTTATTTTATGCTTATGATCCCTGTAACGGTATATATCTATGGCATTGTGATAAAGAGAAAGGTGACGAACGATGAAAGAAAATCATCCTTGTAGCATGCTCATTATATGTATGTTTTTGCTATTACCTTTTCTTGGCGGATGCTGGGATGTAAAAGATATCGATAAAAGATTACTACCTTTGGTTATAGGTATTGCTAAGGAGAATGAGGACTATCATGTGACGCTGCAAATCCCCATTACACAAAAGGAAAATGAAGTATCAAGAATTGTAACAGGCAAAGCTGATACGGTTTTAAAGGTGCTAGGGGAAGTTCGTACAAACTCTGAAGAAGCAGTGGATTACTCCCATATAGAATTAATTGTCATTCAAAGCAACTTGGCGGCCGATCAAGCGGAATTAAGGGAGCTCATAAAATTTTTAATGGATTCGGAAGAAATCCCTTCGAGAGCATTGTTAACCATAACTGATGATAAAATCGACAAAGTCCTTTCCAACATTAACGATAAATTAGGGGTGAATGCGACTTCCATTTACAATTACTTTAACAAAGGGGCAGGGTGGGCACCTGAGATAACAAGCATTCATATTTGGGAAGTATACCGAAGTCTATTTTCTTATACAAAAGATATTACAGTTCCAGTTGTTCGTGCTGGAAATGATACAGTGTTAGTCTATGAAGGCTCTATGGTGTTGAAAAATGGTGAATTAATGGCAAGAATTAATTCAGATGAAAGCCAGCTAAGTAAGCTATTTCAAAACGCGAATGCAAAGGGGAAAATCGAAAGCCTTGATTTAGCGAGTATTATGGTGGTCAACAGTTCCCTTAAAAATAAAGCCTCTTTGAAGAACAATAAACCCGTTGTGGCAAGTCATTTAAAATTAAAAATCGATATTTTAGAGAGAAAAAAAGATGTGTCAAATGACCAAATTATGAAAGAGCTAACAAAGCTTATGGAAAAACGGTTTTATGATATGTTTGAACAAGCCCAAGCAAATGGGGTGGAGATTTTCGGATTTGGACAACTCTTTCGTGATCAGCTCTCCTATCAAGAACTAAGGAACTGGAGAGAAGGCTTCTATCCTCACTTGAAGGTGGATTTCCAGGTGAATGTGAGTGTAGACTCGTAACTATCTTGTGGCATAAGGAAGGGCAGAAATGTTGCTTGCACAACACTTCTGCCCTTAATCAATCGCTATTTTTTCGTAATGCGCTCGAAAAATTCGACGGTTTTATTCATATCTGTAACATGTTCATTGCACGTCTTACTATCCGCACAAATGTAATTGCTATGGGAGGTAAATGTGCCAACGACCTGTCCTTTGATCGAGGTAGTAAACAAGCCAACATCTGCATGGCGATTACAGATGGCGCAAATGCCGCGTACAGTGCTGTTGGCAAATGTGCCTTTAATACCTGCTAACTGTCCATTTTGATCAAGGACAACGTATTTTCGATGTGTGCCAGGGTCATCCCATGCAAGATAACAAATTCGCTGGAAATCGAGTGCTTCTAGATTTGGCAGCTTTAGCTTTTTCTCCTTTTTAAATAAGGTTTTAAGCGTACTGGCTGTCACTGGCTTGAACGGGATGACATATGGCTTTAATTGTTCTAAAAAGGCATCCCCTTGCGCCCGATCTGTTATAGCAAAAAGTTGTTCAATCAGCTTTGTTTCCGTTGCTGATAACTCTAATTTTGTCGTTACCTCTGTATCCACAAGGCCCCGAACGGCTAGGATGACGTTTTTATCGTTCGTTGTCGTAAGAGCATGTAAAATTTTATTTAATTGCTGTTCTAGTAAATGATAATTAGCGACCGTTAAAAACGGCTGAATTGTTTGTTGTTCCATTTGAAATCTCTCCTGTTTAGTAGGCTATTTTATAAACTTTTGGCCTAAAGAGATCATTCAATTTTAGGTTATTTGTATAACTTAATCTAGACCTCTTTGACCTAAAGAAGACGTTCTAGAGCAAGCATTACAAGTGAATGCGTTCATGTCGATTCCTCCTTGAAAGAAAACTACGATTATTATAACATCTTTTGACATTTTGATAAATGCTAAAGCTCTGTTTATTTTCTGAATTGTTTGATAGGTAGGAAATTGGTATAATGGTCTAAATTGGTTGACAGAGGGGGACTTTTTATGAAACAGATGACTGCATGGAAAACAACGCTTACTTGGAGAATTTATCAATTGTAGGAGGCATTATGATACTCAATAAACAAGGCTTTGATTTATGGGCGGACGGATATGATCGAACCGTGCAACTAAGTGAAGAAAATAATCAATATCCATTTGCAGGCTATAAAGCGATTTTAAATAAAATTTTTAATGAAGTAATGGAGGTTCCCGCTTCCACTGTTTTAGATATTGGCTTTGGGACAGGTGTATTAACAGCGAAGCTTTATGAACATGGGCACGCCATCAATGGCCTCGATTTCTCATCCAATATGATCGCCATTGCGAAGGAAAAAATGCCACAGGCCAACTTAATCGAGTGGGACTTAACGAAAGGCTTGCCACCAGCGCTATTACAGCAATCATACGACGCCATTGTTAGTACGTATGTGCTTCATCATTTTACAGATGAGCAGAAGATTACGTATATTACACAATTACTACGGCAGCTAACGCCAACTGGTAAAATATTAATTGGCGATGTTGCCTTTGAAACAAGAGCGCAGCTGGAACAATGCCGTCAAGACAGCAAAGGTTACTGGGATGATGATGAATTTTATTTTGTCCATGAGGAGCTAAAAGCCTCGTTACAGGATATTTGTCAGCTTATATTTTATCCGCTATCGCATTGTGGTGGGGTTTTTGTGATAAAAGCTATTACGAGATAAAATGACAGTTCCTCTCCACATAAAAGGAGCTATCGAATGGATAGCTCCTTTTCCCTGTTAAGCAAACATCGACAAAATATATTTGCCAGATAGAATAGATAGCGAGTGCACTCATGACAGAGATGCCTGGTTTAAACCAGCTAAAGGCTAGCATAGTAAATAACAGCATACCAACCGCTCCAAAAACGGTGTTTTGTAAGACGGTATGAAAGGTATCTTCCTTCCTATTTTTCATTTGCATGCCTATATTAATTATAAGCGTGAGTATTGGCAGGCTGTACAAAAATCAATACTTAGATTGGCTTAGCAGCAGCGCTAACACCATAATGGTGCCACCTACTAAAAAATAGAGAAAGTATAACATAGGATGCTTTCAATTAAATTCAGAAGAAAGTAATGATACTGTGGAAAATGCTTGTGTACAATTACCTCTTCATCCTATTTAGCAAAATATGCAGAAAGATAGGTGGGGACAAAAAATAGAGAGACTATTTCTGAGAAGGCGTGTCTCACTCAATCTATTCAAAAGAAATATCTGAAAATATAAACTTTAATAAGCTATCTTTTAATATATCGCTTTATACGATATAATCGTATAAAGCGATATATCAAAGGGGTTAGCATGATGATTAAAGAGATAAATGACTATTTTACAACGATATTCTATCATCTACATACAACACATGAGGATGTTATTTCCCATCAAAGCGTACGTATTTTACAGATGATTCAAAAGGAAGAGGAAGTCACGGTGCGTGATATTGCAGGATTATTAAATATTTCTCATAATACAGCATCAGAGCATGTGAAAAAGCTAGAGCGGCATGGCTGGGTGACGAAAGAACGAGGGCGTGACGACCAGCGTAAAGTGATACTTCATTTAACAGCAGAAGGTCTACAGGTGCTGAAGAAAAACTCGGAGTTAGATGATGCTAAGCTACAGCAAGCCCTTCATCAGCTAACTGAACAAGAACAGCAAGCCATCCTCCAGGCATTTCGACGTCTAAGTGAGGTGGCAAAATAATGTATACATTTTTTAAAATCCTGAGCTCAGCAGCCATCATTGGTATTGTGACAGAGGTGGCACGAAGGTTTCCTACCTATGGCGGAATTATTGCCGCATTACCATTGGTCAGTATTTTAAGTATTATTTGGCTAACGGTGCAAAGTGAGCCAAGTGAGCATATTCAGCGTTTTACAGTGGGTGTCATCGTTGGTTTACCAGCAACGATGTGTATGCTTTTTGTTATTTATATGGCGATGAAATCCTCGATGCATATTGTACTCGCCATTGGTCTCGGTGTGCTGTCATGGGCTGTGTTCCTAAGCATACAAAAGGCCATTGCAGGTGTTTTTCATATTTCAATGTAAAAGGGGGGAATTTTATATGACAATTATGGCTATTCATCAAGTGCCAAAACAAGAGGTAAACCAATTTTTTCAGGAGCATTGGGGTTCGACCGAGATGGTCATTTCCAGTGGTATCTATAACTGTAGTGAATTAGACGGCTTTGTTTTTGTAAATGAGCAACAAGCAATGATTGGTTTGATCACCTACATTATACGAGAAAGGGACTGTGAAATCATTTCATTAGATAGTACAGTCGAGGGCAAAGGCATTGGGACAGCTCTTGTGAAAGCCGTCGAACAGACAGCGGTGGAACAAAACTGTGCAAGCATTTCTTTAATTACCACAAATGATAATTTGCATGCCTTAAAGTTCTATCAAAAACGAGGGTATTGTTTAATAGAAATACTGCGTAATGCAGTTGAAAAAGCGAGGGTCTATAAGCCTTCTATCCCATTAATCGGCGATGACGGTATTCCGATACGAGATGAAATACGTTTACAAAAACAACTTGACTTCCAATAAGTCAGGTTGTTTTTTGTTATACTGTGGATGAGGAAAGAGAGGGAAAGCATGAAAAAAATACTATTTATTTTAGTACTGAGTGTGCTTGTGGTCGGAGCTGTTTTTATGATTTATCTCAAAAGTAATCCACCACTCGCCATCGAAAGCTATACAAGTAAGCAGGGGAATGAGGCAGTCAAAATCATTGCACTTGAGAATAAGGGCTTGCGTGATATCAAGCTAACACAGCTACTTGTCAATGACCGGCTTCCTGAGAGTACAGAGCTTGTCATTAGTAAGTCAGAACCATTCGAGGCGGAAACTAAGCTAGAGGGAAATGAGCATCTATCCTTTCATAAGTTATCACAGCGTACGATTTTACCTCGGCAATACATAGATCCACAAGCCATTGGCAAGGAGCCTCAGCATTATGCGGTTCAAGTCCAAGCTCCTGATATCAGGAAAATAACGATTCAATATGAATATTTAAAAATACCCTTTACGCTAACTGCTGAGCTACAAGCAAACAAATAACCAATTGCAGAGCAAATTTTGTCTTATCCTTTATGCCTGTGTCAATTTCTAAGATTGTTTGATGAAAAGCACCTATTCCTCCTAAATCATGGTAATCTTATAGTAACAGCAATTGTGATACTAGGAGGGACCTAATGGCATTTATCATTTGTGGTATAGTACTATTTATCTGTGTTATCACTGTGGTTTTAGTGTTTAGGAAAAAGTTTTCAAAAAATGATATTATGCTTGACGTGACAGCCACCTGTGAAGGGAGAAATGAAGACAAACAAGCAATTATGAAAATATATTTTACGTATTCCATTGGTCGTCTTGTCACAAGGAAACGAGATATCATAGGTAGTATTGAGTGGTCTGAAGGGTGGATGCCTGTCAGCTATAACTTAAAAGAGCATGGTGTTTATCGTGAGGAAAAACTTCTCTATGCAACGAACGAGCAGTCTTATTCTACCTTTGAAATCAATGCGATGAATGCTATTGATGAACAAGGTCGAGGAGAGGGCTATGTTGTCCTTGTACTGGAAAAGCCGAATCCTTCTCATATGTCCAGAGCAGGTGTTGTACTAGCTGTCACTGCCAATATGGTTACCTATCAATTAGCAGACTCGACCAGCTGGCACAATGATGTGGTAGTCCATTAGCTATCCAATTTATTGGATAGCTTTTTTGGTGCTTAAAAGTAAATTTAGGCCGTTTATGGAACCAAATGGTGGGAATATCGTATAGAAAGAGGAAGGACTTGTAGGGTGAAGGAGGATATGGATGTCCAAATGTTCAAGCAATAGCTATGACTTAAAGCTAGTCGCAATCGATGAGCAAATATGTGCACTTTTACAGCAACGTAAAGAGGTATGCAGTCATACCCCAGGTTTTCCCTCAGATGAAATCATTTCGGAATGGGCACAGCAATATGGTTTCGATCACACTTTTTTAGCTATGTTCTTTCACTTAATGAGAAGAGAAAAATACTATAATCCAAAAGTAGAACCAACAGGCTTCCGTCACTATATCCCTGTGTTACAAACGGTAGAAAAGGGAGGGCGATTGTATACGCTTTCTTCTATTCGTCAATATGAAAATGCCAGTATTGTGCAGTTATTAGTTGATTGGGATGAGCAGCAAGAACCAGAGCAAACGATTCAACAAAAATTAGAGCGAAAACATCTTGGTCTATTCATTGATGAGCCCTATGAATGCCAAATTAGAGGTACAAGAGGCTCGAATGGGCATGAAAGCAGTACATTTATTGTGACACCACCCTTGCCAGAAGATATCCAAGGATTTGATTTTGTTTTTACACAATACGAAGATGTTTTTGAAGAAAAACCTACAGGATGGACTGTCACCATACATGGTTAGGAGGAATGTTCAATGAAAAAATGGCTTTTTCCATTGGTCATCGTAGTCATTCTAGTAGCGGCCTGTCAAAGCCCTGAGCAAGAGGTGCACTATATTGCCAAAAGTGAGCATTGGAAAGCGATCTATCACAGTAATGGTGATGAGGGTTTACGCTTATTTTATCTAGGGAATCATGATGATCTGGGACCCTTAGAAATCACGATTGAGGGGACAAAAGAATCCCAAAGTTTAAGCGATGTTCAGTTAAATAAAGATGGCTATTATTCCTTCACAAAGAAAGAAAGTGAGAAAATTTTTAAACGAGAGACAAAGCCAATGGTTCATGTGCAATGGCAATCTGATAGCGAGACTTTAGAAGTGAAAAATCATTAGGAGATAATAAAAATATGCGAATTGAACAACGCGAGGATGTAGTCATCATAAATGGATTGGAGATTAGTGGATCTATTCAAAAAAACAAAAAATGCACCACATGTCAAAGTCAGATTATTTATGATGACACGTTCGATAGTTATTTTTGTGCAAGCTGTAATGAGTGGCTTGAGGAGGCATGTGAAGATCCGCATTGCACCTACTGCGTCCAACGACCAGACTCCCCATTGTCAGACAATCGCTAAATTTTTTTATTTTCATGTTTGACAAAAAATCCATGATTCGTTATAGTAATTAACAATTTCATACAAAAATGAAATAAGCAATGATAAGGATAAGAGATTCGATTAACCATTTTCAGAGAGGGAAGTACTGGCTGCAAGCTTCCTAATGTTGTGATCCCATCTTACTACCTTGGAGCTGTGCTTGGAAACTTGCACCGTCTTTTGCTACGTTACAGCAAAGTCAATGAGCCACTAGCACATAAACTAGTGGGAATTTGGGTGGAACCACGGGTAATAAACACATACTCGTCCCTTCTTAGGGGCGGTTATGTGTTTTTTTATTTTGATTCAGCAAATATTTTTTGTATCGAAAGCATAGCGGCAGATATAGAAGACCCTTTCCGAAGGGGAACGGAATCAAGATAAAAAGCCTCTGGCGGATGTCCTAGATTTTGAAGAGTAGCTTTTCGAGCTTGCTTGAAAAAAATCAGGACACAATTACCCTGAGGCGTAAATGATTTTATAACAAAAAAGGAGTAGAGAACATGTCAAATCAAGATATTCACATTCAATTTCCAGATGGTCAACAGCAAACTTTTACAAAAGGCGTGACACTAACCGATATTGCGCAAGCTATTCGTCCTGAGCTTCGCAAAAAGGCAGTAGCAGGAAGTGTTAATGGAACCATCGTTGATTTGACGCACCCGATTACAGCAGATGCTCAAATTTCATTGTACGATGCAAGCTCGAAGGAAGGGATCGAGGTTATTCGCCATTCAACAGCTCATCTATTAGCTCAGGCGATTAAACGACTTTACCCCCATGCCCAATTTGGGGTAGGACCAGTGATTGAAAATGGTTTTTATTATGATATAGAGATTGCAGATACGCTAACACCGAGTGATTTGCAGCAAATTGAGAAAAAGATGAAACAAATTGTGCAGGAAAATGTCCCGATTCACAGGCGCGAAGTGTCACGACAAGAAGCCAAACAATTATTTGTGCATGATGCGTTAAAGCTAGAACTGTTGGAGGCAATACCTGCGAATGAGACAGTAACGATTTATGAGCAAGGAGAGTTTTACGATTTATGTCGCGGCCCTCATGTTCCAGCCACAGGTAAGTTGCAGCACTTTAAATTAATGCAAGTGTCAGGTGCGTATTGGCGTGGCGATAGCAACAATCAAATGCTCCAGCGTATTTATGGAGTAGCTTTTGCCACAAAAGAAGAATTGCACAATCATTTTGTATTTTTGGAGGAAGCGGAAAAACGGAATCATCGCAAGCTAGGCAAAGAACTATCGTTATTTATGTTTTCAGAGGAAGCACCTGGCATGCCTTTTTATTTAGCAAACGGTCAAATTTTACGCAATGAGCTGGAATCGTATTTGCGCAATCTACAAGCGAAGTATGACTATAGAGAAGTACGGACTCCACTGATGATGAACCAACGTCTCTGGGAGCAGTCGGGACATTGGGACCACTATAAGGATAATATGTATTTTACACAGGTCGATGATCAGAGCTTTGCCTTAAAGCCCATGAACTGCCCTGGTCATATGCTGATTTTTAAAAATTCCTTACACTCTTATAGAGATTTACCCATTCGTATGGCGGAATTTGGGCAAGTGCACCGACATGAATTTAGTGGAGCCTTGAATGGTCTATTACGTGTACGTTCATTTTGTCAGGATGATGCCCATATTTTCGTAACACCACAGCAAATTGAAGATGAAATTGCCTTGGCATTAAACATTATTGATGAAGTGTACAACGTCTTTGGCTTCGAGTATACGATTGAATTATCGACACGACCAGATGATTATATGGGTGATTTGGCTTTGTGGGATCAAGCGGAGGGGGCACTGGAAAATGTCCTCAAGAATTTAGGTATTGCCTATACGATTAATGAGGGCGATGGGGCATTCTATGGACCGAAGATTGACATCCATATTAAGGATGCCATCCAGCGCAGTCATCAGTGTGCAACGGTTCAGCTTGATTTCCAGCTACCGGAGAAATTTGATTTAACGTATATTAATGAAAATAATGAAAAAGTAAGACCTGTTGTTATTCATCGGGCAGTGTTTGGCTCGATTGACCGCTTCTTAGGTATTTTAATTGAACATTTCAGCGGAGCATTTCCGACTTGGCTTGCACCACAGCAAGTACTAGTGATTGGTGTAGCAGACGTGCATCAAGCTTATGCTAAGCAAGTAGTAGAAGCTTTACAACAGGAACAAATTCGTGTGCAATTAGATGATCGTCAAGAAAAGCTCGGTAAAAAGATACGCGAAGCCCAATTGCAAAAAATACCGTATATTATTGTTATTGGTGATCGAGAGGTTGCCAATCAAAGTGTAGCTGTACGTAGACATGGTCAGCAAGATTCCACTGACAAAACACTACAGCAGTTACGAGATGAAATAAAGACAGCCATCCAACAAAAAAGTTTATCTTAATAGTCAGCTATAGAAAAGAAAGCTTGCTTTGAATGAAGAACATTCGAAGCAAGCTTTTCAATTATTAAAATTATTTATTTCTATTTTTTGAAATGACTACTAGAATCTACATGATGTGCATACAATGAATTAAAGGTGCTTGGTACTTTCTTGAAAATGCGAATGTCCCAGTAAAATTTCCTGGGTTTCAGCGTCGATGACAAGAAATTTGCGATAGGTCTCATCGGTATTGTGCTGAAAGGATGCTAAAAAATAAACTTGTCGATTGGGATGAATAAAAGTATGTTGAGAGAGGTCTATTGTTTCCTGTTTACCATCTGTTTGTAAATAAAAGCTCTGTGTCGCATTTGCTACATCTTTAAAAGCCATCTTTTGACGAATATTCAATGAAGCATTGGTATATTCCTCATAAATTGCACGATTAAGCCGCTGATAAAATTCGTCCTCATCACGAAACGATTGAAATTGGTTGTTTGGATATTGATATAGTGTGTTTATTTCAGTTGGTGTGCAAAGTGTGGGTGTTGTATGGTCTACTGAATGTTGAGGTGGCAATATTATTTTGGAAACAACCATAAAAGTTAAGAAAAATACGTGCATCGTTCAACCTCCAAATGTTTTCTTATCAAAAACATCGCCTAGTTTTTCTTACTCTATACATAAAAACGCTGGCTAGAGGGAATGCATGTATCATCCTGGATAAAACCAGCCAAAGAAAGTTGGTCTGGCTTTATCACTATCTATTCTTTCTTCTATATATATGCCTCGTTATGATTAGGAAGCTTGTGCTTGTTTTAAATATCTATTAAGTAGGACATCCAATTCTTGACTGTAATCTACTACGGTAGGGTGGGTGAAACCAAGATCCTTTGCTTTTTTATACATAATTCTACGTTTGATCTCAATTTCCGCCTTCAAGAATTGTTTAAGTAATAAGTTTACCAAGATATTTTCCTCCTAATTTTTTTATCCATATTCTTGAAATACATTTTTTATGACCTCGATTCAACTTTCTCATTGTATATCACTTATATTAAAAAAAATGTCATATTGTGTATCATTTCTCAAATTCGTAATTTAGTCATAGATAAGAACCTTCATCCTATTTGATTTTAAAGAAAAAATTTATCTATAATAGATAAAATATACTAATAATTCCTCCCTTTATTGAATTGAATATGAGACTTAAAACCCTATCAGCGGAAAATGGTGGGGTTTTTAGCTTGCTGTAATTTAGAAAGTATTAAGAGAAAAAATGAGAAACTTTAAACCTTTTATACTATGCAAAAAGTTGCTGTTAGAGATCGAATTTTCCGATAATTCAGCGTGTTATTCATATCTTGTCACATTTTAGCAAATTCCCTTTGATGTTGTTTAGAAATGTGGACATTTCATTTTGTATGGTGAAATGTTGAGAATTTTTGAAATTAATGGAATAATAAATGAGAGGCTTGAGGTGATGAGGAGTATGGTGAAAAACACGTTTATATCGTATTTTTTCAAGTTTACTAGCCGTATGTAAAAGAGAGTTGCCTTCACAGGAACCGATCATTGTGTATGGCATTCAGACGATATAGCTGTGTAGCGGATGTATCCTTGGACAATAGGGAGCGCTATGATGCGTTTCTAAATGATGGGAGAGTAAACCTTTTCACCAGAGGAAATATTGCTAATAATGTTCGAGTTTGTGGAAGAACCTCGTGTTGGTAACTTCCCGTCTACTGCGTTTTTGCACTCATCGGCACAATGCCTTCTTCATGAATACTTACATAATAGCAGGTAGCGTTTAGAGAATGGTAAATGTTTATGCTAAAATATGTCATAGATTACGAGAGAGAGGGATTACCATGCGTACCACTTATTTTAAAAATTTATTACAGCACTTACCTGAAGAAGAACAACAACAATTGCAACAGGCAAATGGTGCAACTGATGCACATATTGAATCATTGCTAGAGATATTTCCACTTTGCCCGCAATCATTGCTGGAGCTATTACGGGATGTCAATGGTACTTATTATTGTCGGCATGGCCAAGAAACAATCTGTGCCCTTGTGCTTGGCTCTGATTTAGGGGATTATCCGTATTATTTAAAGTCAGTGGAGCAAATCGTGGCAGACTATCATGACAAGCGTGAAACGATTTATGAACGTTATCAAGATTTTTTAGATTATGTCGAAGTGAATGACAAGATTAATATGCATGTGCCGATAAATGAACGTTTATGCTTTGCTGATTGCATGAATAATGGTGGAACCTCTAGCCTGTATATTGATTTTTCGCCAAAGGAAGGTGGACAAGTTGGGCAAGTGGTCCGTTATGTGCATGACCCTGATAGTTTTGAGGTAATTGCCACTTCCTTTGATGATTATTTACAGCAACTTGTAGAGGGAGGTTATGAATTCACTGCTATTTACGAGGAGGAATTCGAATGACCATGCTGCTCATGTTCCATGAGGACAAAGCACAAACTTTAGTAGAACAATACACCCTAACAGAAGAACAGCTACGTTATACAAATTCCCCAAAAGATAGCATTGAACTTGCGAAGCAGGATAATAGTCGACATGCCATTTTAGCGCTGGTCAGTAACAAGCTAGTCACTTTTTTTGTCTTACATGAAAAAGAAGGAGTGAAGCCTTATTCCTCCAATGAACAGGCGTTGTTAATTCGCTCCTTTTCTACGGATTATTATGAGCAGGGCAAAGGCTATGCTAAGAGGGCACTCCAATTATTACCTGATTTTGTTCGCAAGCATTTTCCACATATCAATGAGCTAGTACTAGGTGTAAATGTGCCAAATATAGCAGCTCAGAAACTTTATAAGAGGTGCGGTTTTGTGGATGAAGGCAGACAGGCAAAGGGGATTCGAGAGGAGCTAAAAGTAATGAGCTATTATTATGAAGGAGACTCAAAATTGAGCCATATAAAAGAGGCAAGAATGGAGCATTTACAAGCACTTTGCACAATCGATCAAAAAGTGATTGGAGATGCATCCAGAACGTAAGAAATTCAGCAAGCAATCGAAGAGAAACGCTGTCTGCTATATCAATCCACCGATAATATTGCGGGGTTTCTGCTATTTACCAATGACTTTTTTGGCTATAGCTTTATTTCCTTAGTCATTGTTAAGCCGTCAGAGCGCAGAAAAGGCGTCGCGTCTGCCTTAATGAAGGCTTATATGCAAATGGCTAAAACGTCAAAAGTTTTCTCCTCTACAAATCAGTCCAATAAGCGGATGCAACAACTTTTTCACAATTTAGGCTTTGTCAAAAGTGGTGTTATCGACAACTTGGATGAGGGAGACCCAGAAATTATTTATATGAAACAAGCCTCACCACAAGCATAGGGTGAGGCTTTTGTTTATTTTTTGACTTTAATAAATAAAAAGGATGGTCTGCGTAGCTCCTTTTCAATAGAAGGAAGCTGTTGAATGGCCTCTTTGCTTGGGATAGGTTCAACGATTTTGTCAATGGATAACCCGTGCGTAATTAAGGTATTCATCATCGTTGCTATCGTGCGATGATATTTGACAACGCCATCCACAACCATGTTTGCTGACGTAAGCCCTCTTCATGGTAATGATCCACTGCGTAATGCAAACGGTTATGGCTTTCGTCATAAATCCAATTATCTTCCATAGTGTGACGAGCCGTAGCAATAGGATGCTCCACAGAGAAAATAAATACCCCATTTGGCCGAAGCATTTGCGCAATTTGACTAATTACCTTATCGAAATCTTGGACATAATGAAGAGAAAGGGAGCTGGTTATACAATCAAAGCTATTTGAAGGCGCTTCATAATCCTCTATGGCTTGCAGCTGATAGTCAATGTGTGGATGAGCATGCTTCTGTTTGGCAATAGCTAACATATTGCTCGAAACGTCTAAGGCTGTCACATGCTTAGCGTGATGCTCCAGACAATATTGTGCGAATTCACCCATACCACAGCCAATATCAAGTATTTGTAAATTCGTTAATGGTGGTAGTAAGGACTTCATAGTGGGTTGCTCCAAAAGACCATTATAGTTATACGTTTTTTCTCGTAAAGCCTTGTATTGGTTGAAAAAAATAGGATTATCATAGATATTTTGTTTCATTAATAACATCCATTTTGTGAAACATAACGTTATGTCAAGTGTGCGCATTACAATTGTCTCATGTGGCAATAAAAAGATATAGACTTTTATTACAATTTTTTGTAAGATGTAGATAGAGGCATATCATTTTTTGATAACAGTTAATTCCCATCTATTTACAAATTAGATGGTTTATTTTTTTAGAGAGCACTAATGAAAATTAATTGATGTCCATCCTAACTAAGTCGAGCAGTTTCTCCAAGTTTCCTACATCGTTTTTTTCTTCACTATCACTATTCTTTGCAGCAACCGAGTCACTACTTCTGTTTATAGTATCCACCAATGTCCATTTGCGAATGGGAGTGAAGTCCAGCATATGACAGGCTGATTTCATACCTTCTATGGATAGATTTGTTTTCCTTTAATGTCATAAAAATGTAACAATTCAAAAAAATAAATTGATTTAAAGGGAAAAGATGACACTTCTTGCAATCTATAACGTTCTTAATAGTTGGAAGCAAATTCCGAAATAGAACGTTGGAGGGATTCGATTGAATCAAGAAAGCTTATTATCCATTAGTAGCAATGCCTTATTTATTGCCTTTATTCTCTTGCTTATAGCAATTGTGCCATTAGGGCTTGCTGTCAAATCAAAGAGGAAAATGTTCGGCAGGCTAGGTCTGCTGCTCACTTATGTAGCCTTTGCCTTACAGCTTGTGTACTTTGTTGTGAGGTGGGTGGCGGTGGACCACGCACCCGTGAGTAATATGTATGAATTTATGACATTCTTTGGCATTATGCTCACAGGAAGTTATTTGATTATCCATTTTTTATATAAGCAGCTCGTCGTCGGCTTATTTACCATTCCTGTGTCATTAATCATCCTTGGCTATGGAAGCGTTTTCGCAAAGGAGGTCTCACCGCTTGTGCCATCCCTACAAAGTCACTGGTTAACGATTCATGTGATGACGGTAGCTTTTTCCAGTGCCATTTTATCGGTATCCTTTGCCACAGGTTTGATTTATTTACTAAGAACGTTGGATGTTTCTAAAAAATCCATCAGTACATATAGTTTAGAATTTGTCTTGTATTGTTTAGTTGTCGTGATTGGCTTTATTGGTGTATCAACGGTTTTCAGCGTTGCCGCAGAAGAGGTGCAAGTTCAATTTGACAATTCACAAGGACAGCCAGAAAAAGCCACTTACTCCATGATGCCCTTGATTGTTAACAAGGGTGCGGTCACAAAAAATGGTGAAGGAATAGGCATAGTAGAAATAACGAATAAAATAGATGCCAAGAAATTAAATTCAATTGTCTGGGCATTTATCGTCGGCACGATTTTATATGGTGTGATTCGATTGATTACAAGAAAATCGATCAGTGCCGTATTAAAACCATGGACAAGCCGCGTACAGCCACAATTAATGGACGAAATATCCTATCGCGCTGTCGTCATCGGCTTCCCATTATTTGCATTAGGTGGTCTTTTATTCGCCATGATCTGGGCCCAAATTGCCTGGAGTCGCTATTGGGGCTGGGACCCTAAAGAGGTTTGGGCATTGATTACATTTTTATTCTACGCAGCCTTTCTTCATTTCCGCCTATCCAAAGGCTGGGAAGGGGAGAAAACGGCTTGGTTAGCCATTATCGGCTTCGGCATTATTGTGTTCAACCAAGTGTTTGTCAATTTAGTGATTGCCGGCTTACATTCTTATGCGTAGGCAGGGGTGAGCTGAGCCTTTCATGTGATTTTATGGAGGGGTTTTGGGTGACATGATTCTCGTTGTGGGAATGAAATGATCCTAGTTATGAGGGAATCGCTCTAAAGAGTGTATCAAGTACTCAAAGCCACTCCAAAGTGTATGAAAAGCGCTTAGAAAACCCGCTCCATGGAACAGTGCTTATTTTATAAACTGGTGGTTTCATCGTTGGGCATTGTCGTTTTGTTTAGGGCACTGCCGGAGATACGGTGCTGTTTGCTAGGCAGTTTCTAATTGCCCATCAGGGAGAAATGTCTGTACCTTTGCAATCATAAGACAAACAAAAAAGAGACATCCGAAAATGGATGTCTCTTTTTATACGCACGTCTATGTTAAGTGAAGATTATAGTTTCACTACATTCGTTGCTTGAGGTCCGCGGCTGCCTTCTTCTACTCCGAATTCAACTTTTTGGCCCTCTTCTAAAGTTTTGAAGCCATCTGTTTGAATCGCTGAGAAATGTACGAATACATCATTGCCACCTTCAACTGCGATGAAGCCAAAACCTTTTTCTGCGTTAAACCATTTTACTGTACCTTGTGTCATGTAAACACCCTCCCAAAAAAATTCAACAATCAATTGCTTCCATCACATATAAAAACGTTTTCAAAAGCTCTTATACCAGTTGAATCTGCGTTTTTAATCATCGCAATGAAGTAATGTAATTATTAACTATATTATAGTACAGAATTGTTTGTATATCCAGTAAATTCCGTTTTTAGTAAGAAAAAATTTACATTTGTCATCTATTAGTAATATAACGATAGCGTCTCACTAATCTATCCATGCTTTTTCTTTGGCAACAATCACAGCCTCTGCGCGTGATTCTACACTTAGTTTCACAAATAGCTTTGATAAATAATTTTCTACAGTGCGCTGGGTGACGCCGATAGCAGAGGCGATGGCTTTATTCGTACAGCCTTGGGCTACGAGCTGTAAAATTTCCTGTTCTTTGTCGCTCAGTAATACCTCCTGTTGAACATTAGGTAGGTTGGCTCGTTGCTGGACAAAGTCTAAGAAATCAGCTGCCAGTAATATTTCGCCTCTTAGCGCTGCCTGAATCGTTTGGATGACCTGCTCTTTTGTCGCCAATTTTGATAATAGACCATCAATCTTTTTTTCAATTAACAGCTCATAGTAATCAGAAAGCTCGTAGCCTGTATAAAGAATAATAAGTGCCTCAGGTTGCTTTTTCCTAATCATTTCTGATAGTTGAATGCCATTAATAGGCTTCATATTAATATCGATAAGAAATAATTGAAAACTTTCCGTCTCCATTCTTGGTAAAACGGCGGCACTATCCTGCTCCGTTTTGATTTGAACATTGGCTAAATCCTGTAGCAATGTTTTCGTACCATCTAAAACGACAGGATGGTCATCTATAATAAGTATGTTCATCATATGAATCACCGTCCTCTTGTATTTGTATAAAAATATGCATGCCTTCCTTGTGGCTCGATTGGATGGTGATGTCACCATTAAAAGCACGGACACGTTCACGAATGCCATTAATGCCCATTGAAGCAGAGGACTGAATTAAATCGTCAATGTCACAGCCAATTCCATTATCATCATATTGAAGGATAAAGCCCCGAGGCATCGCCTGTAATTTTAGTGAAACCTCGGTTGCTTCGGCATGCTTGATTGCATTATTGAAAAGCTCCTGAACGAGGCGATAAACCACAAGGTGGAGCGTGACATCCTGGAAGTGCACCCGGTCAATTTGAGCGTCTAATAAAAAGTCAGCACGTATTTTTACCTTTTGAATCAGTTTTTTTAAGGCCATTTGTAAGCCAAAGGTATCCAGGAGTGGGGGACTTAAGTTCTCGCAATATTCCCGTAAGTCCTTTGTTGCATTTAATAGCTGTTCCCGAATAGCTAGTACGGTCTCCTTTTGAATAGTAGGAGAGCTAGCAAGAACATCGAGTTCTCTGGCTAAATGCAGTTGCTCCTGCAAAATGGTATCGTGTAATTCTTGTGCTAAAATACTCTTTTCCTTCTCAATAATATTCCATAGCAATTTATCGAGCCAAGGAAGCGGCGTATCACTGGTGTTTTTCATATGCTGAATTTCGCGTACTAAATCTTCAATTTGCTGTAAATTATTAATAAACATCGATACATACAGTGCCAGCAATTCTAACCAAAGAAGCTCTTCCTTTTGAAGGGCATGCCGTATTTCTAGTAAAATTTTTTCATCCCCAGCATCGTGCAACAACAATTGGGTATAGTTGCTACCAAACTTTGGAGAAGGGGTTTCTTCTGTTATCGTACAGATATGGAAGGCAGTTGTGCCTAGCTTCTCGGTAATTTCATATTTAAAACGATCCAATAACTCTTGTTGGTTTTTGGCTTTGCCCATACGTTGCACTGCTGCATATAGATTATGTACATAATTTCCAGTAGAAGAAAAGATAATTTTTCTATACTTAAAATCGATGCGTTCTTTAATATAGAAGCTAGCAATGATCACCATGAAAATTAGTAAAAATATACTTGTGACATGGACGATGGATAATTGACCTAAGAATAAGAGGGCAATCCCCGCAGTCGATAACAGAGCGCTGAAAAAGGCCAGTGTGGAATAATAGCGCAAACGTGATAATTGGTATTCAATATCAAATAATCGTTCGTTTACCTGAATGAACAGAAACGAGAACGGTATAAATAATAGAAATAACGCAGCAATTTCGGCATGTAGTAATGGCCTATGCCCTAAAATTTCAGGTGTGACGAAAAATAATAAAAAGGGTAAAAATGGTACAATAAAAGCAATGGCAATCAAGCGAATTTTCGCCAATTTCGTGCGTAAATAACTCGTTAATAAAATATAAATAGCATAAAGCACAAGAACCGCAAATAAGCTTAAGTTCAAGATAGGCATTATTTCACGTAAAGCTGGCACGTAGCTTTCAATAAGAGAACAGCCAGGAATGATAAACGGTAGAACATAAAGCCATTTGCTGTGAGGATAGGTCCATCTGATTTGTAAGTAACGGAAAAAATGCTGTAAAAAATGGATGAAGAGCACTAAACATAGCACAATGCTAATGCCAATGGTAATCATTCCAATCAGATTGCCTCTTGCCGAAGCGCCAGTGCTTATATAGCCCATGGAGCAGGTTAATAAAAATAAGACCAATAAAAATGTCGAGATGTTATCTTGATTGCGTCGCCAGACATAAAGTGCAACGCTGAAAGCTAAAAGAAAATAAAAGATCGGAAAGAGAATTTGCAAATATAATTCTTCTGGCATATCACTGTGCTTCACAGCAATGCTTTCAATGGTCCCATCAGACTTTTGAATCGTTAAAGTATTGGCACTTCGAATGATGGCATATAACTGAACAAAGCGATTCTCCATGGCTGGTTGTCCATCAATGGCCACAACGATATCGCCTTTTTCAATATTTTTTTGCGCAGCCCAGTGAGGATAGTAGCTATCTATAATGACTGGTTGACCGTTTGTCGTATCGAGAGTGAGGCTAATAAAGGGTGTTTTGATAGTAACGCCTAATACATAAATGCCAAGTATTAAATATGTAAGAAAAATAAAATATGTCCATTTTTTCATTGGGAAACCTCAAATTTGTGTATGATAATAATCTCCTATATATTATCGCTAATTATTGATAAATTTGGAATACCGAAATAACGTGTTTCGGAAAACCACTATTGCCTTTTCGGAATAACGAAATAGTGTTTTCGGACATGGCTATGATACGGTGAATTTAATTATTGTGACGAACAGGGGGTCTATTGCGTGAAAAAAGGCATTTGTCCATTTATTCTTTTTTTCCTCATCGCTATGATTACCATTCCATTGACCACGAAGGCCAAAATGGTGAATCAAGATAAAGTCGAGGTAGAAATCGGTCTCATTGGTAGTGATCATCATTTTGTCTATAAGATTCCGAAGCATTTACATAAGGATATGCCCTATACAGACATGAAAAACGGTATTCAAGCTTCCTTAGCTAGTCATTGGAACATTGAAGAGGCCCGTTACGAAGCCAATAAGTCGGATGTTGCCTATACCTTTTATATTCAGGATTTATTTCAAGAAAAGCGAGATGGCCAGCTAAAAGTAGCAATCCCATATCGTAATTTAGTAGGAATGTTTGGGGAGCAAGATCCCATTCAATTGCGTATTTTAGCGAGTAAATTATCGAGTTGGACTGTCAATACAAAGGACTGGACAGCGTTTGGCTTTATGGAGCCTTTTACTGTTTTAAGTGAGCGTGAATATGTTTATGAGGGAGCAGTTAATGATTTATTAAACCAGAGGGTTGGTCATTTTGATGGCACGATACAAAAAAGTCAATTGCTATTATACAGCATCATTTATTTTTGCTTTATGGCGGTCCAACTGCTTGCTTGCATGATTTTGTCTAGGCGTTTAAAAAGAAAAATCATCGAAAATCCAGACAATATGCACCAGTTCCGTAAACTTAATTATCTGTATCAATTGTTACCGATTTTGATTATAGTTGCCCAAATCGTATTCCTCGTGTTATCGGGCTTGATTACAGCATTCGGGCTTTACTTTAGCCCTGGCATTGATTTATTAGTCATCGTTGGACCGATTTTATTGAATATTATCTTACTGCCTACTTTTTTCGTCACAACCGAGAGTGAAATTTCACGGGAGCTCAATAACAATTCCTACCATTCGGGCTGATGACAGCTTTATTCAACATTTGACATACGAAAATCCGCTATGTAATGGTATAATGGTCAACAGCAAAAGTGAGGAGTTGTTGAACAAAAATGATGCATCCAGAAATGGCGTACTTAAATTTACTACAACATATATTAGAAAATGGCACGAAAAAAGAAGATCGGACAGGGACAGGTACATACAGTGTCTTTGGTTATCAAATGCGCTTTGATTTAAGCAAAGGTTTCCCACTTTTAACGACAAAGCGTGTCCCTTTTAAGCTGGTAGCGAGTGAATTATTGTGGTTCATTAAAGGGGATACGAATATCCGTTATTTATTGCAACATAATAATCATATATGGGATGAATGGGCATTTAAAAAATGGGTGGAATCAGATGCCTATACAGGACCTGATATGACCGATTTTGGCCGCCGCTGTTTAGTGGATGAGTCGTTTAATGCCTTGTATCAAAAAGAGCTGGCTTCATTTTGTGAGCGTGTCTTAACGGATGACGACTTTGCGCAGCAATACGGCGATCTCGGCAATGTCTATGGCAAGCAATGGCGTCATTGGACTACATCTGATGGCGAGAGCCTTGACCAGCTACAGGATGTTATTGATCAAATTAAGCATAATCCTGACTCACGGCGTATGATTGTGAATGCGTGGAATCCTGAGGATGTTATTAATGCGGGGGCAAAGGGCAGTAAAGCGGCATTACCGCCATGTCATGTGATGTTCCAGTTCTATGTGGCGAATGGTAAATTAAGCTGTCAATTAATGCAACGAAGCTTAGATACATTATTAGGCTGTCCGTTCAATATTGCTTCTTACGCTTTATTAACGCATTTAATTGCACATGAGTGTGGACTAGAGGTTGGCGAATTTATTCACAGCATTGGGGATGCTCATATTTATGCGAATCATGTGGAACAAGTGAAAGAACAGTTATCACGGGAGCCAAAGGACCTACCGACATTGCACATCAATCCAACTAAAACATCGATCTTTGATATAGAGCTTGAGGATTTATCCATTGAAGGATATGATCCGCATCCAGCTATTAAAGCACCGATTGCCGTATAATCCTAGCAGCAGCCGTCTTGGTTGCTGTTTTTTTCGAACGAAGCACTAGGTCTAACGATTTGTTTTACTAAATAGGTAAGCAGTTGGATGACTGGACGAATAGTAGTTGATTATAGTAATTATGGGATTACTAGCATTATTTGGAGCAAGTCAGTCCATTATCGTGTAGAGGTGAAAGTTGTGAAAAATACAATAGTACTTCAAGCAGATGAATGTGAGCGGCAGCCGAGTCATCAACGGCAAAAACAGGGTGCTACACAACAGGTGTGTTCTTGTAACACGAAGAAATTATCACAGCAGCAAATTCACGAAATGATGCAAATCATCGAAGAAATTCGTTTGAAAGGCTATAAAGAAACACTATAAATGTAAGCGCCTTCTAAGCTATAATGGCTGTGGAGGTGTTTTTTTATGAATGTAATTTTTGTCGATTCATTTTCTGGAGAAGAGTTATTACATACGGTGTCACATGATGTGGCAGGTATATTGGCTGCAACTCAGGGAGAAAGTGTGACATTTCCAGTCGGTCATTTCAAATATGAATTTCATAACTTAGATTTTTATGATGACAATGGACAAATACGTCAGGAATTAGTGATATATGTGAAGAAAATATAAACGGCGTATTTGATGTAACAAAACGGAGAAAATAAATACAGGTGACAAAAAGGGCTTGCTTTTTTTTGCACCTGTAACTATAATGGTTACAACAGGTGGTGATACATATGGTGAACAGTCGATTTTCGGTGGCGATCCATATTCTTTCTCTCATTGCTACAACATCTGATAAAAGCATACTCACGTCCGACTATATGGCTGGGAGCGTGAATACTAATCCCGTTGTTGTAAGACGTATGATTGGCGTTCTAAAAAAGGCTGGCTTACTGTCATCACATTCTGGCATGGCTGGCTATGAGCTATTAGTCGAGCCAAAGGATTTAACACTTTTAGCTATTTATCAGGCGATTAATGGGCCAGAGCAGCTTTTTGCGATTCATGATGAGCCAAACCCAGCGTGTGCAGTAGGGCGGAAAATCCAACATACATTGGAAGGTGTCTATACATCTGTTTGGCAGGCAATGGAGGAGCAATTACAAGCACAGACGCTACAGGATGTGCTGGATCAACTTCGTGCTTAGACGGAGATGGTCTTTTTGTATCTAACCTGTAACTAAAATAGTTACAACTAAATTTGAGGAGGAATAAATAATGAAAATTGCCGTAATTGGTGCAACAGGGAAAGCAGGACAAAAAATAGTAGAGGAAGCGTTACGACGAGGTCATGACGTAACAGCTATCGTTCGTTCAGCAGCTAAAGTGACAGCCGCTATTCCAGTGCTTGAAAAAGATGTCTTGGATGTAACAGCAGAAGATGTGAAGGGCTTTGATGTCGTTGTGAATGCATTTGGTGCGCCAGCAGGACAAGAACAGTTACATGTAAAAGTGGGTCGTCATTTGATTTCGATTTTCAAAGGGATTGCTACAAAATTAGTTGTTGTAGGTGGTGCAGGTAGTTTATTTGTGGACCCAGAGAAAAAAGTGCGTGTGATGGAAACACCAGATTTCCCAGCAATGTACTTAGCGACAGCGCAAAATCAAGGACAAAATCTAGAGGATTTACAACAATCCTCTATTACGTGGACATTTATCAGTCCATCAGCATTTTTTGATCCAGAAGGACCACGTACAGGTCACTACACAGCAGGTGTTGACCATTTATTAGTCAATGACGCGGATGAAAGCTATGTCAGCTATGCTGATTATGCGGTTGCTGTCGTAGATGAATTAGAAAATCCACAGCATGTAAATAGCCGTTTTACAGTGACATCGAATAAATAATAAAGGCAACCGAGCGTAGGAAATGCGCTCGGTTTTTAGCGATTTCTTTGCTTTTTTGAAGGATTTTTTTCGTTTACAGAAAAATGACTGTTTACAATACGACTTTTATTAGCTACTATCAAGTGTGAGTATTACATAAAAGGAGACGACAATGATGTCAACACAACGTATAGAAAAAGATTTTTTAGGTGAGCGCGTATTACCAGCAGAGGCTTATTACGGAATTCAAACATTACGTGCAACGGAAAACTTCCCAATTACAGGCTACACAATTCACTCTTCACTTATTAAGGCGATGGGGATTGTGAAGAAAGCAGCGGCTTTAAGTAATATGGAAGTACACCTATTATCAAAAGAAATTGGTGAGGCAATTGTCGAAGCAGCACAAGAAGTAATTGATGGCAAATGGGATGCAGAATTTCTTGTAGACCCAATCCAAGGTGGAGCAGGTACATCCATCAATATGAATGCTAATGAAGTCATCGCCAACCGTGCCCTAGAAATTTTAGGGAAAGAAAAAGGTGACTATCACACAGTAAGCCCAAACAGTCATGTTAATATGTCCCAATCAACAAATGATGCGTTCCCAACAGCTATTCATATCGCTGTTTTAAATTTAATAGATGAATTATTAGTAACGATGGATTATATGCAATCGGTTTTCCATCAAAAAGCAGAGCAATTTGCACATGTCATTAAAATGGGTCGTACGCATTTACAGGATGCCGTGCCAATTCGCTTAGGACAAGAGTTTGAAGCTTATTGCCGCGTGATTAACCGTGATATCGTACGCATTCGTCAAACACGTCCAAATTTATATGACGTGAACATGGGTGCAACGGCTGTTGGAACAGGTTTAAATGCCTTCCCAGATTACATTAAATCCGTTGATGAGCATCTTGCTGAAATTTCTGGTTTACCATTAAAAGGTGCGACACATTTAGTGGATGCAACACAAAATACAGATGCTTATACAGAAGTATCAGGCGCTTTAAAAATCTGTATGATTAATATGTCTAAAATCGCTAATGACTTACGTTTAATGGCTTCAGGTCCTCGTGCAGGCTTAGGAGAAATCCTTTTACCAGCTCGTCAACCAGGATCTTCGATTATGCCAGGTAAAGTCAACCCAGTTATGCCAGAGGTACTGAACCAAGTTGCCTTCCAAGTGATTGGTAATGACCATACGATTTCACTAGCATCTGAAGCTGGACAATTAGAATTAAACGTAATGGAGCCTGTTTTAGTGTTTAACTTAATTCAGTCCATTAGCATTATGAATAATGTTTTCCGTGCGTTTACGGAAAATTGCTTAAAAGACATCGAAGCAAATGAAGAACGCATGAAAGAATATGTAGAGAAAAGTGTAGGGGTACTAACGGCTGTCAACCCACATATTGGCTATGAAGTAGCAGCACGTCTTGCGCGTGAAGCAATTCTAACAGGTCGTTCTATTCGTGAGCTTTGCATTGAAGAAGGTGTCTTAACAAACGAACAATTAGACTTAATATTAGATCCATATGAAATGACACACCCAGGTATTGCTGGCTCTAGTATCATGAATTTAAAATAATTCCAACATCAAGACTGTAGACATGCTTTACGAGCTGTCTATAGTCTTTTTTTATGCAGTCATCAATAGGCTTGTGTCTTTGTTCTTATAAAAGAGAGCGTATCCTTATGATTTTTAGGATTTTTCAACTATAATAATGGTATGGAAGACATATTTTAGTTGGGGGAATTTGGAATGAGTTTACGAAAAAAGAGTTTACTTGGCTTTGCAGTTTTAAATGTCTTAATGATTATTATTCTCTTTATTGATTTAGCCAATGTAACGACATTAGAATGGCTTTCGACTGTATTAACCATCGTAGGAATAGCCATTACATTAGCTTACACCGTATATGTTCATTACAAAGTGATACAGCCTATCAAACAATTAACAGAGGCTGCACAGGGTATTACGGCAGGCCAATTAGATACAGTTGTCATCGAGGTTCGTGACAAGAGTGAGATTTCTCAGCTAGCGCAATCCTTTTTAGAGATGCAGGAACAATTACGCACAATGACACAAAAAATTGCGCACAGCTCTACAGATTTATCAGCAAGCATCGAAGAATTATCCGCAAGTACGAATGAAATTACGGTAGCTGTGGAAGAAGTCGATCAACAAATGGAGAAAACGTCAGAGGGCTTGAAGCAAGCGGCACAATCTGCCAATGATAGTGCTAATGCTATGCAAGAAACTGTCGATGGAATCGGACGAATTACGGTAGCCACTCAGGATGTGTTTGATCATGCAAAAGATGCCAATGAGATTGCAGGAAATGGAGCGAATATTTTACATGTGGCGAAGGAACAAATGAAATTTATTTCTTCTTCAACCGAAAAAACGAGCGGACTCATGCAGCAATTATCCAATAAAATGACAGATATTAAATCGATGACTGAGATGATTACAGCTATTACGGACCAAACGAATTTATTGGCATTGAATGCCGCCATTGAAGCAGCTCGAGCTGGAGAACATGGGAAAGGCTTTGCAGTTGTGGCAGAGGAAGTGCGTCAATTAGCAGAGCAATCCAAGCATTCTGCTGCACAAATCGTGGACTTAGTAGTGGGCATTGAAACTGACACGAAACAGGTAGCATCCTCAGTGGAGGAGGATTTAAAAAATGTTCAGCAGGGTGTCTATGTCATTGATGAAGCAACAAAATCCTTTGGCACGATTTCACAGCATGTTAGTCAAATGACGAGCCAGCTTGAGGATATTTCAACAACAGCTGAACAGCTTTCTAGCAGTGCCAATGAAGTAGCTTCCTCTGTGACAACGATTGCTAATGGTATGGGTAAGCTATCGCATTATACAGAGGCTGTTTTACATTCAATGGATGAGCAAACAGCCTCAATGCAAGCTGTCAATCATGTGACACAGGATTTAAGCGTACAAGCTGATAATTTACAAAAGCTAACAAATCAATTTCAGGTTTAAGCAAGAAAAACATATTTTCAAGGTTTTTTAGCCCTGAATAGTTATCTAAGAACAAGATGATTTTGCCTCCACAGATAGCTATGCACAAAGGTGGTTTCAGGCGATAGATAAGTAATTTGAAATGCACTTCCTGTCATTAGAATGGGAAGTGTTTTTTATTGGCGGACCAACGTAATTAATTTCTTAGTGAAATCCTTAGAGATCACGTAGATTGTATGCGTAACCTTAACCTACATTCAGCTACTGATTTGTCCTTTTTCACCTTACCAAAGGTGATAGCCATATTTGTTTCTAGCCGTATCCTCTATTTACACCATATTGACAACACCTTCATTTTGGCAGCTGTTGCCATCGCTTCTTGGAATAATTTGAGTGATTCTTCATTCCCATACTCTTTAAAAAAATCGGTATTTACCTTACCAAAAGAGATGCTAACCTTAATCAGCTTCCTCTCTTCATCACAGCCTAAACAAATGCTAGTAGAGAGCCTATGATTACGTGCAATGCTTCGCCTCTATAGACTCAATAAAACCATTATTTCCTGTCGTAGCGCTATCTTCTTTGTAATACATTAAATAAATGACAATGAAAGGGGCCAGGAGATGGGCTTATTTGATGGATTAATCGGCAATGCGAGCGAGGTGAATTTAGAAAAATTACAGGAGGAGGTCCGTGATTTATTGATTCCAAACGAAACAATCAAAAATGCCTATAAAATTATAAGAGACACGTTTATTTTTACGAATAAACGATTAATCCTTATCGATAAGCAAGGGGTGACTGGCAAGAAAACCGAATATCATTCCATCCCCTATAAAAATATCGTTCATTTTTCAGTAGAAACAGCCGGGACATTTGATTTAGATGCAGAGCTCAAAATATGGGTGTCAGGCAGTTCGTTACCGATTCAAAAAAACTTCAACAAGGCGACGAATATTTACAAAGTGCAAAGTGTTTTAGCGCAGTATGTTTTGGGGACGTAATGTATGGTACTAAAAGCCCGCATTTATGCGAGGCTTTTTTGTTGTGCAAAGAAAGGATGATAAAGATGAGGAAATTACCTTGTGAAGGGTGTAAGGGATTCCAGTTCCGATTACGAAACAGGCACATAATGTAGAGAAGGTGTTAAGAGATAATGAAGTTGTTTAACTAAGAAGGACACATATATGGTAATATTTATTTAAAAAAGATGGAGTGAATTATGAGTAATTCTATTAATTATAAAATATGGACGGTGTGTATGATTCAAAGTGAAGAGAAGGTTTTACTTCTGGATAGACAGCACGACCATTTCAAAGGTTTTATTCCACCGGGTGGTAAAGTTGAATTTCCTGAAAGTATTGTAGAAAGTGCTATCAGAGAAGTAAAAGAAGAAACGGGGTTAGAAGTTAGAAACCTTATTTATAAAGGGCTTTATGAATATGTTAATCCAGTCGCAAAAGATAGATATATGATATTTAATTACATAACAAAGGATTTCGAGGGTGAACTCTTGAAAGATGCTCCAGAGGGGAAAGCGGTTTGGGTAGATATAGAGAACGCATATAAACTTCCTATGCAGCCATCGATACGGAGAAGATTTCCTTTATTTTTTCAAGATGGAACATTTGAGATTCAAGTTGAATGGAACCACGAAGAAAATAAAGAAGGGAAAGTTACTATACGTCACACCTAAAACTTGTTATTGGACTGACAGGGGGCAATCGTTCAATAGAGCAGTCGCTTTTCAATAACATCGAGGTCAGTTCAATACATATATATGTGAAGAATAAATAATGGGGCTTAAATTTACCCACTTTGTTAAATAGTTTAACTTTCAATATCTAAATGGTAGAGAGGGATTAAGAATAGCTAGAGAAAATTCTAAAATAAAAGGTGCTTGACCGTCCTTTTGTTTATTTAACGAACGGTGCATATTGTTGAAGAAGAAATTTTATAATAGTGATTTATTAAAGAATAGGGAAGTGGCAGTAACCATGAACTACATAATCAGATTAGCGAATGAAAACGACTTATCGGGTTTATGATAGTAGAAATAATAAAGATCTATTCACGAATTATTTAAAGCAATTTGCAAAAAAGGAATTATATTTGGTAATTGCTGAACAAGACGCACTTATATTAGGTTTTGGAGTTCTTAAATTAAAAGGTACTTTGCTTCCTAAATTAAGTGACCTATATGTAAAAGAGGATTATCGTGGTAATGGTATAGGTTCAGACTTAATGAGGTATAGAGAAAATATTGCAAAGAGTTTAGGACATTCTGAAATATTTGTGAGTGTTGACCCGATAGAAAATTCCAACATGATAAAGTTAATTAGCAAACACGGTTACGAACCTATCTCTTACCTATAATAAAACCTACACAAGAATTGATTTCAAGAAGTTGTTGAAATAACGGGGCTAGTTGAACAAGATTTAAACAACTTTAAAGAGCCTTCTTATAATATAATTTTTGTATTTTTTGATTAGAAATAACTTTATTATCATTTTACAGAAAGCAATTAAAGTGATGCTCAGTGTGACATGAGGAAAACCTAGTATTCTATGCATCCATTTTACATGGAATTATTTTGAAATAATTAGTATTTTTTAGCATAAATTGACTTTGGACATACAATACTTTACAATGATTAGCTAAGGAATAGAGAATTTTCGCAAATTTCCTTACCAACTGAATAGCGTGTAGTAATAGGTGTAAATTGCGTGCAATTTGCTTAAAAGGGAAGTCGGTGCAAATCCGACACTGTCCCGCAACTGTAAATGTGAGCGACTTTTCAGCAACCACTGTCAAATGATGGGAAGGAGAAAAGTGGCAATGACCATGAGTCAGGATACCTGCCTGTTACGAGTACACACCAGTAACCTACGAGGAATAGGAGGTGGCATGTTGACAAAACAGAATGCTCTGTTCGTCACGGTACGTCAAACGCCCAAAGTAAATGAAGGGGTTCGCAATCGGGCTCATTTACACATACTTAGGGTTTGTTTGGCATTGGGTGATGAACGAAGATAAGCGAAGGATTTCCTCAAAAATGGTAGGAAGTCCTTTTTGTTTTGACATTATGTACGCAAAGGGGATGCATGTATGACTTCTTTAGATATGAACATTTGTAAGCAGCCACGCACAGAAGTTGCCAAGAAAGCGAAAACAAGAATGGCGGTCGAATCATTGATTGACCAATTATTAGCAACGAAGCTGATCCGCAATGATCGCTTCTTTGAGCAAATTTTATATAATAAAGAAATTATTTGGATACAAAATGGGGATGTGGACGGGCATCTTTTTGCGAAGGCAGCGGTAACCGATCAACTGAAAACGAAGACCAATAGCTTTATGATGTATATGCCGACTAACCCGATTGTCTATGAGGTTAACGGGGAGCCATACCATTTAATTACACGCATTGATTCCACACGTGCCAAGCCCAACCTTGACCGCCTGTCACTGGAGCCAAAGCCTGTTTTAAGTGCAGCGCGTGTCAATGATGTATTATGCTCGATTGTGATGCGTTTTTATGAAACATATATCCATGATTTAGCGCCTCAACATGATAAGTTAATAGCCTTTGTGCAGCAGGAATATGCCCAATTTATTGAAGCGGTTCAGGCATTAAATGATTACCATTTCAACTGGCATCCACGCGGCAACGGTCACGAGCTATTGCTGCAATTAATTGATCAACTGCAAATTTTAAAAAGTTATCCTGGTAAAGTGCTAGTTGATTTCACAAACACGCATGACTACGTGATTGTCGAGCCTGCATACCTTGTGCACAGTCCTACAAAGAAAGCAGTAGGTGCATTATAAACTCAAGCCCTCCATCAAACGGAGGGCTTGTTTTTATTTATTTGAAGGGAGGGGGTAAATACTCTCGTTCGAGCAGCGAATACTCGCGGAAGGAGATGAAATACTCTCGTTCGAGCAGCGAATACTCGCGGAAGGAGATGAAATACTCTCGTTCGAGCAGCGAATACTCGCGGAAGCAGATGAAATACTCTCGCTCAAGCAGCGAATACTCGCGGAAGGAGATGAAATACTCTCGTTCGAGCGGGGAATACTCGCGGAAGCAGATGAAATACTCTCGCTCCAGCAAGGAATACTCGCGCAAACAGGGTAAATATTCTCGCTCAAAGCAAGTAAACACCCGCGCAAGCAAACGGCTTCGCGCGGGCAGGATTACCTACTTACAGACAATGCATGGCTGCTTGTGCCTCGTGCCAAGGAACAGAATATCCTTTGCCCTTCGCACAAAAGATGCTGGAGGAGCTGTATTCTGGGTCGGCATTTTTATCGTAGCCAATGTGCGAAATAATTTCCTCGGCATTATGACACACATCATAGCCATCAAATTGGAGTGTGAGTGCGCCCTTACCATTGGTATAGGCCGCAAAGGTTGTGCTATAGCTCATTAGGGTGGCGACGGGCGCTCGTCCCGTTAGCACAACATCTGTTTCGGATAAGATGGGGTCATCGAATGTGCCAGCAGCTTGCTGTATGTCGCTCATCATGCGGCCGATAAAGTCGTTCGAAGCCTTCATTTTAAAGCGATAATAAGGTTCAAGCAGGATGTTCTGTGCTTGCTCAAGTCCTTGACGTAGCGCACGGAAACTAGCTTCTCGGAAATCGCCGCCCGATGTATGTTCATTATGTCCGCGACCTGTTAGCAGTGTAAAATGAACATCTGTCAGAGGGAAGCCTGTGAGTAAGCCATGGTGATCACGCTCAAACAGGTGCTTTTCAACAAGGCGTTGGTTGCCTACCGATAAATGATCCACATGGCAGGCATTGCTAAATGTATTACCTACTCCTCGAGGATTGGGCTCCATTAGTAAATGAACTTCTGCATAATGCTTGAGGGGCTCAAAATGACCATAGCCTGTCACCGTCGTCACAATGGTTTCCATATATAAAATTTGGGGCTCGCCAAAGGAGACCGTTAATGAAAAACGCTTCATTAACACTTCTATCAGTACCTCCAACTGAATAACGCCCATAATGTGCACATGGATTTCCTGGAACTTTTCCTGCCAAACCACACGTAAGGAAGGCTCTTCTGCTTCTAGTAAACGGAAAATTTGTAACACTTCCTTGATATGCTGATGGCCCTCATATTGAACCTTTGCCTGTAGCGTTGGGACAAGCTCATAGGGCTGTGACAGCATAGTAGTGCCGATGCGGTCTCCAATATTGGCCTGACTAAGTCCTTTAACAGCAAAAATCTCTCCCGCTTCAACCTGTTGGACGGTATCAAAGCGACTGCCATTATAGAGGCGAATTTCAGTCACTTTTTCTGTCACTTCTTCAAACGAAAATTCATCCCGAACATGTAAAACGCCCTTGACAGCCTTCATAAATGTTAAACGCTGGTGGCCGTCATGACGAATTTTAAAAACCTCTCCCTCAAACGGTGCATTCACTTCAAAATGGGTGTCTGTTAATAGAGGGAGCTGGGCAAGCAATTCCTTGATGCCCTCATCCTTTAGGGCAGACCCTGTAAAGCAGGGGAAGGCACATTCCTTTTGAATCATGGTCTGTAGCTGAGTAAGACATTGCTCATGCTCCAATGACTCATTCAAAAAGGCATCGAGCAGCTCTTCATTACGCTCAGCCAACCATTCCATGATGCCGCTTGAAACATAATCAGTACGAAGCGGTTCATCGACGAACAGCACCTGCTGGGAACAATCCTTGCGGAGCTGTGTCATAACGGCCTCCACATTGGCTCCTTCGCGATCAATTTTATTGATAAAGAAGAATGTTGGGACATGGTATTTGCGTAAAAGCTGCCACACGGTTTCCGTATGACCCTGTACGCCCTCGACCGCACTAATGATAACAATGGCATAATCCATCACACGAATGGCGCGCTCCATCTCAGGGGAGAAGTCGACATGCCCTGGTGTATCAATCAACGTGTATGTATCGTCGCCTATGTTCATGCGACCTTGCTCGGCAAAAATGGTAATACCACGCTTGCGCTCTAGCTCATGATGATCGAGAAAGGTATCCTGATGATCCACTCGACCACGAGCTTGAATGCTTTGTGTATGAAAAAGTACTTGCTCAGAGAAGGTTGTTTTACCTGCATCCACATGCGCAAGTACACCAATTGTTTTGTACATAACCTATCCTCGTTTCTATCTATAGCTATCTTTTCATTGTAACAGAATACTAGCCTATATATTTCTTGTAAAATAGTTCGTATTTTTGTCGAAATAGTGCTAATATAATGATGATTATATATTTAGCAATATACTACTGATTGAGCTACAAATTTTCTTCTGCTAGTCTATCAATAGTATTAACCATTATAGAACGTATTGGTGCAAATGGCATTTGTCATTTGCTTAAAAGGGAAATCGGTGCAATTCCGATGCTGTCCCGCAACTGTAAATGGGGAGTCTGTACAGCATGCCACTGTAGTTTAACTATGGGAAGGCGTATAGATGATGAACCTAAGCCAGGATACCTGCCAGTATGTGTTTTTTGACTAAGAACCACGAGGATGGGGATAGTGATAAAGGTAATGTACCGTTTTTTCACTATGCTACTCTCTTGGCGACAAGAGGGTTTTTTTATGCCCTTCCCACGAATCCTGGTAGCAAAGAAGTCTTTGATTTCTTTCTATAGATGAACAACAAAGGAGAAAAGGACATGAAGAAATGGGAAAGTTTATGGCTGGTGATGGTCATTGCCTTGGTCGCTGTTTTAGGGGCTTGTAATGCAAAGGACAAACCTGAATCAGCAGCGCAAGATGAGAAGGTTGAGCCATCTGAGGCAGCAACGGAAGTAACCATTGACAATAATGAAACAACTCAAACATATAAGGAAGCACCTACAAAAGCGATTAGTTTAAATCAGCATGTGACAGAGATTATGCTAGCGCTAGGCTTAGAGGATTCCATGGTAGGCACAGCTTACTTAGATGATAAAATCTACGAGCCCCTACAAGAAGCATACGATAAAGTGCCTGTGCTTTCTGATCAATACCCAACGAAGGAGCAAGTAATTGATGCCGAGGCTGATTTCTTATATGCAGGCTGGAAGAGTGGCTTTGGTGAAAAGGGTGTTGGAACACCGGAAGAGCTTGAGGAGTTAGGCATTCATACGTATTTACATACGGCTTCCAATATGACAAAGCCAACACTAGAGGATATTTTCACTGATATTCGTAATATCGCAAAAATTTTCCGTATTGAGGATCGTGGAGAAGCCTTAATTGAGCAAATGACGCAAGATGTGGAGGCAATTCAAGCTAAATTACCAAAAGATAGTGAGAAATTACGTGTTCTCGTATTTGATAGCGGTGAAAAGGATGTCTTTACAGCTGGTCAAAACTTTATGAATGAACTAGTGTCAATCGCTGGTGGTCAAAATATTTTTGGTGATGTGGAATCAGGCTGGACAACCGTGTCGAAGGAAGATGCGGTAGACCGTAATCCCGAGGTAGTTGTCGTGATCGATTATGGTGAAACAACGGCCGAACAAAAGATTCAATTCTTAAAAAATGATCCAGCATTAAAGGAGATGGAAGCTGTTAAAAATGATCGCTTTGTCATCCTGCCACTGTCAGCTGCGTCTGAAGGCGTTCGTGCGGCACAGGCTATTGAAATTTTAGCGAAGGGCTTCTATCCTGATAACTTTTAAAATTCCGAGCTAGCATTGTGCTAGCTCCTTTTTCATAAGGAGCGATATCAATGAATGCATTTCAGAAAAACGTACCAGATCAAACATTTGAAACACTTAATCGTCATGGCGAATATACACGCTTAGCTGTCAGCCCGGGTATTATTAATAAGCATTATACGCCTGCACAATTTCAAAAAATAGCAGAGATTGCTGGCGAAAAGGGGGCGATTAAGTATTCGGCCTCCTATAGTATTTTAGTGTCCATTCCAACGAGTGCCGTGACAGAGGCTATGCAAGCCTTACGAGAAGTGGGTCTTTATGTTGCACCATCAGGACCCATCATCGCGATGAAGGCCTGTGATTTTTGTGATGGTGAAAAGATGGAGGCTGCTCCGATAACCGAACAGCTTTATCATGCTTTAGAGGGGATCGAGGTACCTGCAAGAGTACGTGTTAACATCAATGGCTGTGCGTCAGCCTGCTACAATGCAGTCTATGATGATATTGGACTCGTTTATCAGCAGGAGAGCTTTGATGTTTACTTAGGTGCTGTACCGATGGGGGCAAAGGCGCAGGCGGGCACGTTATTTGCGAAAAAGGTAGGTGTCGAGCACATTGAAGATTTTTTGCTACAAATGATGAACCTTTATAAGGAACATGCTCGTCCGAATGAACCCTTTTTTAAATTTTATCACAGAACAAAATCAACCGAATATTGGGAATTAGTAAAAAAATCAATTAACTAGCAGGAATATTACTTAGGGTGTCGAAGTATTGTAGTAGAGTACAGAAAATGACAATACAAAGGAGCAAGAACATGACATCGAAACAAGGGATTCAACCAGAAGATCTTTACCACTTGAAATCAGTAGCCGATCCACAGCTCTCACCTGACGGGACTGAGGTAGTTTATGTTGAGACACGTATTGATGAGAAGAAAAAAGATTATGTCTCGAATTTGTTTTACATAAACCTGAAGAACAAAACACCACAGCAATGGACATTTGGGGAGGATAGAATAAGTTCTCCTATATGGTCACCTGATGGTAGTCAAGTTGCGTTTTTATCCACTAGAACAGGCAAGTCGCAAATTTATGTTCTTTCAAAAGCAGGCGGAGAGGCAAAGCAGGTGACATATTGTAAAAATGGTGTGACATCACCTGTGTGGTCACCATGCGGCAAGAAAATGGCCTTTTCTATCAAGCTAGGTAAAGATGAAACGATTTTGGATAAGGTAACGGATGAAAAGAAAGAAGAAAAAGAACTAAAGCCTCTAGAAATAGACAAGATGAAACATAAATCGGATGCTGCAGGTTTTTTGGATATGGAGCAGTTTAGTCAAATTGCGATCGTCTATTTAGAATCGGGCGAGTTAGAGCAAGTGACGAAAGGAAACAATCATGTCCATCTTGGTACATGGTCACCTGATGGTCAATATATGACGTACTTAGCTGATGTAGCAGAGGATACAGATTTTTCATTTAAGAGTGATATCTATTTATTAGATGTAGAAACAAAGCAAGCGCGTCCGTTAACAGAGGGAACAGGTATGTATTACCAAACGTCATGGTCTCCAAACAGTCGCTTCATCTCTTTCATAGGTAGTGAAAGAGAATTTGAAAATGCTACACAAGCAAAGCTATGGCTCTATGATTTGCAACAAAATCTGCTGACATGTGTAACAAGTGAATTTGACGCCCCTATTGGGGATTTTGCAATCGGCGATTTTCTTCAAGGTGTGGTGTCACCACGTGTTCAATGGTTGAATGATAATCATAGCTTCTACTTCCAAGTAACAGATCACGGTAATGCTGCGATTTATTTCGGAAATATAGATGGTGAAATCTATCCAGCTATTCACGATGATCAATATGTCTATGGTTTTTCACTTGATGCACAACATGATCAAGCAGTCGTAGCCATTAGTACAACGACGAATCCTGGCGATTTATTTTTCGTCAACCTAAAAACGGGTGAAAAAGAACAGCTGACGTCCATCAATGAAGAATTTTTAAAGACGAGAGCATTAGCTGTTCCAGAAGCCATTGAATTTGAGGGAGCAGAGGGCTGGAAGGTAAATGGTTGGATCATGAAGCCAGTTGGTTATGAGGAAGGGAAAAAATATCCTCTAGTGCTTGAAATTCATGGCGGGCCACATGCGATGTATGCCAATACTTATTTTAATGAGTTCCAAATTCTAGCTGCACAAGGATTTGCGGTGCTATATACGAACCCACGTGGCAGTCATGGCTATGGTCAAACGTTTGTTGATGCAGTGCGTGGTGATTATGGTGGCAATGATTATGAGGATCTAATGGCGGCTGTGGACTATGTGCTGGAGCACTATGATTTTATTGATGCAGACCGTCTCGGGGTGACAGGTGGGAGCTATGGCGGCTTTATGACCAACTGGATTGTTGGCCAGACGAATCGCTTTAAAGCAGCTGTGACGCAGCGCTCTATTTCGAACTGGATTAGCTTTTACGGTGTCAGTGATATTGGGTATTACTTTACAGATTGGCAAATTCTTGCGGGACTTGACGATATCGAAAAGCTTTGGCATCATTCACCGCTGAAATATGTCAATAATATCGAAACACCATTGCTCATTTTACACGCTGAAAAAGACTATCGCTGTCCAATTGAGCAGGCGGAGCAATTATTTATCGCCTTAAAGCATCGTAAAAAAGAAACAAAATTCGTGCGCTTCCCTGAGTCCAATCATGAACTGTCAAGGAGCGGAAAACCAACTTTAAGAATCAATCGACTTGAATATATTCGCGATTGGTTTGTGAACTATCTATAAGTAGTATTCAGAGGTGACTTAAGAAATGAATTTCTTAGGTCACTTTTTTATATAAAAAGACAGAATCATAAAGAAATGATTCTGTCTTGAATTCCTGTTAGTCCATTTTTTGAATAAAGACGACTTTCAAATAATTAAATTCAGGGTATTCACGTGAAACACGGAAATCCTTTGGTAAACCGTATTCCTCTACAATTTTATAGCGTGTACGAGTTTCTTTAAATGCTTGGTCAATAAAGCCTTTAAACTTTTTCATCCCAAAGCTAGCATTATTTGTGGAAGCGACAATGATGCCATTTTTAGCGGTAATAGCAATGGCATCCTTCAGTAATTTAGGGTAGTCCTTTGCTGTTGAAAATGTCATTTGCTTCGTACGGGCAAAGCTAGGTGGGTCTAATACAACAAGATCAAATTGTAAGGCGTGACGCTGCGCATATTTAAAATAATGGAAAACGTCCATTACTTTAATATCCTGTGCTTCATAATCAATTTGATTCACACTGAATTGCTCAATGGTTTTGGCAAGACTGCGTTTAGCTACATCCACACTTGTTGTTTTCATGGCGCCTCCTAGAGCAGCTGCCACTGAAAATGCTCCTGTATAGGAGAATGTATTAAGCATGTTTGTATGGTTTGCATAACGCTCACGAATAGCCAAACGTACCTCGCGTTGATCTAGGAAAATCCCCGTCATCGCTCCGTCGTTTAAATGAACTGCGTATGTCATACCATTTTCCTTCACCATGATTGGAAATTCACCAGGCGTGCCCGTCACAAAATCATCCTGTTCAATATACTGCCCTTTGCTATCAAAGCGTTTTTTCTCATAAATAGCTTGGTAGTTCACCGTCTCAGCAAGCGCCTCATACACGACATCTTTCAAGGAGTAAATGCCCTCACTATACCAGCTCACCATGTAGTAGCCATTAAAAAAGTCAATCGTGAGACCGCCGATGCCATCTCCTTCACCATTAAATACACGAAAGGCTGTTGTGTTTTCATTGTTGAAAAATGCTGCACGATTGTCGAAGGCTTTTTTGAATTTTTTCATGAAAAAAGTCTTATCGATGGTTTCGTTCACATCAGTTGTTAGCACCCAGCCAATCCCTTTATTTTGAATACCGTAGTATCCTGTACCAATAAAACGATTATGGTGATCCATGAGCTTGAGAAGCGTACCTTGCTCAGCAGGTAGGCGTCTTGCATCGACCGCATCCTTTGAAATAAGTGGATAGCCTTTTTTTAATTGCTCAGAATAGGGCAGTTGTATTTGTAATGTCATTGTTTGTGTCATCATGTCATCCTTTAAAAAACGTTTTGCTCTATTATCGCACTGTTTGAGCTGGATAGCCAAACTTATTTCAAGAATTCCACAATTTTTGCCACCGTTTCGTTTGTGGCATCTTCAAAATAATTCATTTTACTGAAATAACTATGAATTAAACCTGGCATTGTGACATGTTCTACTGCAACGCCACCAGCTTTTAGTTTTTCTGCATAGCTTAGTCCTTCATCATAGAGAACATCGGCCTCAGCAGCTATGATGATTGTTTTAGGCATGTTACGAACATTCTCTAGCTGAAGAGGGGACACGAGCGGGTTTGTAAAGTTTGCTTCATCTGTATAATGCTGAGAGAACCACTGCATGCCCTGTGCATCTAAGCCGTAGTTTTCACCAAAAAGCTGATAGGATTCCGTTGTAAAGTCGACATTTGTCACGGGATAGATTAGTGCTTGAGCTTGTAACGCTGGACCACCCAATGTAGTAGTTAAGTAAGCAACAACGGTAGCTAAATTTCCACCTGCACTGTCCCCAGCAACAGTTAAGCGATTGACATCTCCACCAAAGGCTTTGATATGCTCAGCCACCCATACTAAGCTATCGTAGGCATCGTATAAGGGAGTTGGGAAGGGGTATTCTGGTGCTAAACGATAGTCTACTGATACGACAATCGCCTGTGCTTGGTCTGCTAATAGCTGACAGCCTGCATCGACAGACTCTAAATTGCCGTAAACCCAGCCACCACCATGGTAATAAACAATGACAGGTAATGTTTTGTCAAGGACAGGCGTATAGAAACGAAGTGTAATGTCAGCTCCATCTCGCACCGTAATATTGTAATCTTTGATGGATGCTAGCTTTGGTCTGTGTGGTGATTGCCAAAGCGTAGCTGTGCGCATTGCTCTTGCTTCCTGTGGGGTAACTTGGTAATAAGGTGTGCCCGTATGCTGGGCTTCAATATAATGAACAGCTTCTTTTCTTAAAGTAGTCATCTTCATCATTCCTTTATCGTGACGTTGGATATCTCTATTATAAACTATTCATATAATTTTACTAGGATTTAATTTTATAAAAAGAAAATTCATTCATAAATGAGGTGAAATACGCTCATTATGTTTATAATAAAAAAGATGAAAGTATTTGGAGGGACAGTATGATTTCTTTAATTGTGGCACATGATGACAACCATGTCATTGGTTATAACAACGGGATGCCTTGGCATTTACCAGGAGATTTGCAGTATTTTAAAGAGAAAACAATGGGTAAGCCGATGATAATGGGACGTAAAACATTCGAATCCATTGGTCGTCCACTTCCAGGGCGTCGCAACATTGTCATTACGCGCGATGAGAACTACCAAGCGGATGGTATTGAAATCGTGACAAGCTTAGAGGAAGCATTAGCACAAGCTGGAGATGTACCTGAAATCATGATTATTGGTGGTGAGCAAATTTTCCGTTTAGTAATGGAGAAGGCAGATCGTTTATATATTACAAAAATTAATCATGCCTTCCAAGGAGATACCTATTTCCCAAGCTATGAGCAGGATTTTATTGAAATATCATCAGAAAAGCCTGAAACAGCACCAGAAGGCTATACATTCCAATATCAAATTTTTGAACGTAAATAGTGGTGAGACAAGCGCGGTTTTAGTAGACCGTGCTTATTCTGTGTTTAGGGGAGATTCGATGGGAAAAATAACATTATTGAGTGGAGAAATGGCTCATGTTGATTGTTTGAGCTGTGCAATCACAAGTGGACAAATTGAACCCAATGGAGGTGTTGTCGTTGAAACGGATTATTTTCACGCTCACCAGGATGTAGCGTACCCCATAAAGGGATTAGTCATTTTAGCTTCAAAACGTCATATTCATGGCTTTGATGAATTAAAAGAACATGAAAAAATGGACTATATTAACCTCTTAACAACAATCAGAAAGGCTCAAAGGGAAGTATTAGGTATAGAATATGTTTATTACTTTTACAATGAAGATACGACACACCACTTCCATACTTGGATGGTGCCTCGCTATGAGTGGATGAATGGATTTGGGCGTTCTGTTGAATCCCTGAGGCCAATTTTACTGCATGCTAGGCATAAATTGAATGATGAAGAGAATGACAAAGAGGTAAAGGAAGCCATTGCGCTTTTACGAGAATCCATAAAAAAACGCTCCTTATGAAGGGAGCCTTTTTTTATAAATAGAAATAGACACAAGCATACATAGAAGCACAGCCCGCCAGTACAAAAAGGTGCCAAATCGCATGGTTGTAGGGTAGGGAGCGCCATGCATAAAACATTGCTCCAATGGTATAGAATAGCCCACCTGCTAGCAGCAAAGCAAAGCCATAAAAACCTAAGTAGAGATAAACGGGCTTAATGGCGAAAATAATTAACCAGCCCATACCAATATAAAAAATCAAGGAAAGTACTTCGAAACGATTAATAAAGAAACATTTAAACAGCACACCGAGTACAGCGAGTGACCAAATAATACATAATAATGTCAAGCCTAGTGTGCCACCAACAGCAATTAATAAAAACGGCGTATAGGTGCCGGCAATTAAAATATAAATGGACGAGTGGTCCAAAATAGCAAAAAAGTGTTTATATTTTCCTGGCATACTGTGTAGCAATGTAGACATTAAAAACAAAATGATGACAGACGCACCAAAAATGCTAAAGGTTGTAATATGTAGTGCATTTCCTGTTTGGACGGCTGCTAACAATAAGACAACCAGTGCCGGAATACTAACAACGAAACCAATACCGTGTGTAATGGCATTCCATAGCTCTTCTTTCCATGATTTATAGTCAAATGAATCCACCATTTGAAACACTCCTTTCGTTCATGTATTTACTATACCCCAATAATTTATTCTTGAACATTTACATTTGTCATATATTTCATATCAAAAATGTCATAAGGCTGTCATATTCTTTGAGGGGCATTGATAGACAAGAGGTGGGCGAAAACGCTATAGTATCCAAGGTAGCGTTTACATGCAAGTTAGGACAGGGCATTACCTAATGACAAATGTCATGTTTACATAATGATTCATTAGTCTATATAATAAATTTTAATGAAGTAAAAGGATGTGTCGAAGTGGGACGAATTCATATAATAACGGACTCAACTTGTGATTTAACAAAAGAAGAAGTAGCACAACATGGCATACATATCGTGCCTTTAACGATTCAAATTGATGGTCAAACATATACAGATGGTGTGGATTTAGAGCCACAGTCTTTTTTAGGCTTAATGAAAAATGCGAAAAATTTACCGAAAAGTTCACAGCCAGCTCCAGGGAAATTTAAAGAATTATATGATGAGCTTGGAAAAGATGGGGATCGAATTATCTCCATCCATATGACAGGTGGTATGAGCGGAACAGTGGAATCGGCACGCCAAGCGGCACAAATGACAGACGCTGATGTAACAGTCATCGACTCACGCTTTATAGCGATTGGTCTCGCTATTCAACTACGTGAAGCCATCCGCATGCGTGATGAGGGCGCAACCGTAGAGGAAATTGTGGCACGTCTGGACAAAGTACGTGACAATACCTACCTATATGTTATTGTAGATACGCTTGAAAACCTAATTAAAGGTGGTCGAATTGGTAAAGGAAAGGGCTTTATCGGTTCACTTCTAAACATCAAAGTCATTGCCAACCTTGAAGGCGGCGTTTACAACCCTGTATCAAAAGTACGTAGCCATAAGCAGGTAGTCAATTACTTATTTAAACAATTTCAAGAAGACACAGCTGGAAAAACAGTCAAGGCAGTGGGCATTTCCCATGCAGATGGCCTATTAACGATGGGCAATCCATTAAAAGCCTTAATCGAAGAGACGGGTTTTAACGATGTAGAAATTGCATTCACATCCCCAATCATCTCGACACACACAGGCCCAGGAGCCATCGGTTTTATTTATTTTGCAGAATAATAGTGAGGAGCTACTACATAAGTAATTGTAGTGGCTTTTTTTCATGCTTAGATCATATTGGACACATTCGAGAGATGAGCGTTTTGTACGACTGCACTCTAAATAAGAGCGCTTTACCGCTAAAGAAGAGTAGCTTCGCATTTGCCTCAAGGCTGAGCGGCTTCGAATGAGGCATGAGCGCATTTGCCTCAAAGCTGAACGACTTCGAATCAGATGAGAGTACTGCCATCAAAGGTGAGCGACTTTACTCGAAATAAAAAAACTTCACCACCAATCATGAACAAACACTAGCTTATTCTTCTCACAAAGCCACATTACCCAGTGAAGAAACTTGGCAGGAGCACAAAATTATGGAGAACTAAGGGTTAGTCACTTTTCATTGCGGCATGAACTATTCTATAATAGAAGTAATAGAAAGGGATGGAAGGTGGTCAAATGGACATTTGGCGATTTATGTTGTCGTGTTTGACCGTCTTAGTACTAAGTGGTTGTGCAATATCAATCGATGAACCGAATCCGCAAGCAGAACCTGACGGTGAGCAAGCAGGGACGGAGCAAGATATGACGCAGGATGAGCAACAAACAGAGGATGAGGAAAAACCCTCTAAGAATATGTTGACACAAATATTTGAACATTTTTTTGAGCCATCAGCAGAGGATTTATCGCAAATTGATGAAGAACAAGCAAAGCAACTACATTACTTGGCACTTGGAGATTCATTAACAGATGGTGTCGGTGATGAGTATAGTCAAGACGGTTATGTTGGAAGATTAGCAGATTCATTGCTCGCATGGCCCTCGATTTCAGATGTAGATGTAGATAATCGAGGCAAACGAGGTAGACGCAGTGATCAACTACTAAAATTAGTGAAAAAAGGGCATTATGATGAAGAGTTGCAAGAAGCACAGCTTATTTCCTTAACAATGGGTGGCAATGATGTCATGAAGGTCGTCAAGCAGGATTTATTTAACTTGAAGCGGGACGCTTTTGATAAGGAGCTGCGAGCATATAAAGAACGTTACAGCAAAATCGTAGAAGGCATTCGTGCAAAAAATCCGACAGTGCCCATACTACTCATTGGTTTTTATAATCCATTTTCAATTGTAACCAATGAGGCGAATGAATTTGATACAATTATCACAGAATGGAATAATGTGATTGAAGAAGTAGCAAGCAAGGATTCCAATGCTTGCTATGTATCAGTAGAAGATTTATTTGATTCAAATGAAGAGCTCGTCTATCATACAGATTTTTTCCACCCGAACGCAAAGGGATATGAAAAAATGACAGAGCGTATATTAGCAGCAATGGAGCAGTGTGGTATGGAAAAAAAGATTAACAAGGCAATAGGCTTCGAGGAGTGACAAAATGAATAAATGGAAAGTCGCGTTTTTCGCCTTAGCAGGCACAGTGCTTTTTGCAATCCTCCTCGTCGTTTTTTTAGCAACTAGACCAGTGGATGGCGTCAACGTTGCGAAGAGTTCAGCAGGTGAAAGTGAAAGCAAAGGGAATGTACTCGTTGTGCAAACAACAACAAAGGAATTAGAATCGATATCGAAAAAGTATTTAAAGGATGCAGCGAAGGGCTCACCTTTACCGCTTGATTTTACAATTGGTAATGATATTCAATTACGAAGCACCCTAACGGCATTTTATACGGAAGTGCCGATTTCCATGAATTTTGAACCGATTGTAGATGACAAAGGCAATATTATTTTAAAGCAGACGAGAATGAATGTTGGACTACTGAAAATTCCACCAGAAACGACTATGAAAATTATGCGCGATTCGGTGGAATTTCCTTCATGGATTACGGTGCATCCGAATGAAGCGGAAATTTATATCGATTTATCCCGCATCAACATCGCTTCAGGATCACGTGTCCGTGCCAAAGAATTAGACTTACCAAATGATAAAATTCTATTGGAAATTATTGTTCCTGGTGAATAAGGAGTGAAAACAATGGCAAAGCAATACGCAACCTTTGCAGGGGGCTGTTTTTGGTGCATGGTCAAGCCCTTTGACGAAACACCTGGCATTGTCTCAGTGCTATCAGGCTATACAGGTGGACATGTTGTCAATCCTACCTATGAACAGGTATGCTCTGAAACGACAGGTCATGTAGAAGCTGTACAAATCGTTTTTGATGATGAATTATATAGCTACGAGCAATTACTAGCGATTTTTTGGACATTGATTGATCCAACTGATGCAGGAGGTCAATTTTTTGACCGTGGAGAGTCTTACACAACGGCCATTTTCTATCATAATGAGGAACAACGTGAGTTAGCAGAACGCTCGAAGGCAGATTTAGCAGCGTCTGGGAAATTTGATAAACCAATCATGGTAAAAATCCTGCCAGCCAGCACCTTTTATCCGGCTGAGGATTATCACCAGCATTATTATAAGAAAAATCCAATGCACTATGAGCGCTATTCGATTGGATCTGGTCGCAGAGCGTTCCAGGAGCATCACTGGGGGAATAAACATGAGTAAAGAACAACGTTTAAAAGAATTAACAGATATGCAATATTACGTCACACAGGAAAATGGCACTGAGCCCCCATTCCGCAATGAATACGATGATCATTTTGCAGAAGGCATCTATGTGGATATTGTTTCTGGGAAACCATTATTCAGCTCACTCGATAAATACAACTCTGGCTGTGGGTGGCCAGCCTTTACCAAGCCGATTGAAAAAGAGCAAGTAACCGAGCTTTTCGATACATCCCACGGCATGCGTCGTGTGGAGGTGCGCAGTAAAGAAGCGGATTCCCATCTAGGACATGTCTTCCCAGACGGTCCAAGTGAGCAAGGAGGCTTGCGCTACTGCATTAACTCAGCAGCGCTCCGATTCGTCCCCAAAGAAGATTTAGAAAAAGAAGGCTATGGCGAGTATCAATCGTTATTTAAATAATCCAATCCTAGCAAGGTAGCTCTTGCTAGGATTTTTTTGTTTTAATCTTAAGGTGATGAATTTCCTGATGAGGAGGAACTTGCAAAGTGGAAGGGAGACTTTGTAGAGTGAAGGATAAAACGCTCAGATTGGTGGATAGAACCAGCAAAGTGGAGGATGGCTCAGCAAATTGAAGGATAAAACGCTCAGATCGGTGGATAGAACCAGCAAAGTAGAGGATAGAACCCATAAATCGATGGATAGAAGCAATAAAGTGGAGGATAGAACTCATAGATCGATGGATAGAAGCAACAAAATGAAGGATAGCCCAGCAAAATTAGAGGAGAATCAGTAGAGTGAAGGATAAAATACTCAGATCGGTGGATAGAACCAGCAAAGTAGAGGATAAAACTCATAGATCGATGGATAGAACCAGCAAAACGAAGGATAGCCCACCATTTCAACAGAGAATCCTTTATTTGAATGATCGAATCTTCAAATTGAAAGGATAGCCCCTCAAAATGCAGGAGGAACCAGCAAAATGCTGGATCCTCCTTCGAGTGGCTTATACTTTAAATTCGCTCACTAGGTTACGTAAGCTATCTGCTTGTTGGGCGAGCTCGGTGGCTGCTGCGTTGATTTCCTGCATGGATGCGGAGCCCTGTGTTGCGGCTGCCGCTGAGGTTACCGTGTTGGCTGCTGATTGCTCGGCATAGGCATTGACATGCACGAAGTCACTTGCTACGGCATTGCTAGAGTCAAGTGTAGTCGCAATTTTATCTACCATAGCTGCGATAATCGTCGTTGTTTCCTCTGTATGCGTTAAAATATTGGCTAAGGATTGGTTCGTTTCATTTGTTACTTCCACGCCTCGGATAACAGTTGTCACTCCTTCATGATTTTGGGCAATGATTGACGTAACTTCCTGCTGGATGGACGTCACAATCGTTGTTACTTCTTTCGCTGCGCTTTGTGATTGCTCTGCAAGCTTGCGAACTTCATCTGCTACAACTGCGAAGCCTCGTCCATGTTCGCCAGCGCGTGCCGCTTCAATGGCCGCGTTTAATGCGAGAAGATTTGTTTGCTCAGAAATGGCTGTGATGGTGCCGATAATCGATGTGATGTCGGCAGATTTACGACCTAATGCTTCGACCGTGGACGTTGTGGAAGCCATCGTTTCTTCAATGGATTGCATAACAAGCGAGGATTGTTCCACAGAGCGGCTGCCTTCATCGGCTGCTTGCTGCATAGCGACAGAGGCACGATGGACGGCACTTGCTTGTTCATTTAATTGATGGACGGCATGCTCTAAGTCGCTCATCTTTTGCTGGGCACTATTCATACTTGAAATCGTATTGTCACTATCACTGGCAATAGCAGCTGTGGCATCAGCAATATCCTGAATCGTTCGTGCATTTTCATCAGCTAACGACATCAGCTCCTGGCTACTGCTTGATACATGATCCGCTAATTCACTGACACGGCGAATTAAATTAGAAATTGACTCGATTAATGTATTCGTCGAGGCCGCAATGATTGAAAATTCATCACGATTACGTACTTTTACACGTCTTGTCAAATCGCCTCCTGCCTGTGCAATATCAAGGATGGAGTCATTAATAGCCTGTGTATTTCGTTTAAGTGATTTAAAGAGCATATAACCAAAAATGATGATTGCTAAAAAGCCAACAATTGACACGATAAAGAACGTAGTAATGGAAAGATTGACCTGTTGATTAAGCTTGTCTAATTTGGTTTTATTCGACTCGTCCATGACCACATTAATAGATTCAATATTGTTATCGATATGCGTTTTCATCGTTTCCCCAGTAGCACCCATCATGAGCTTACGGGCTTGTTCAAGTCCGAGTTCGTCGCGCATCGTCATGACTTTGTCTGAATAATCTAGGTAATTTTTATAATATTGCTCGATGGCCTGCATATGACTTAGCTCTACTTGTCGTTCTTGAAATTGTTCTTTTAAGGCAGACAGCTTTTTGTTAATAGTATCAATTTTCATATGATAAGAAGTAGAATAAATACCATTCCCTGTAATTAAATAGGATTGTTCTAAATTTGTTAGTCTAGCAATTTCATATGCAAGCTGATTGACAGTTAACTGCTCTTGGACGTTTTTCTTAGTAAAGTCTTCCATTTGCTGCTGCAAATTTTGTATATTGACATAAGACAATATACCCATGATGCCGTTAATCACAATAAGCAGTGCAAACATAATAAGCACTTTGCCCCGAATTAAATGGTAAAAACGTTGTCGTTTTACTTTAATAGGAGGGGGATTGTTCCCGGGTTCCTCTTTTGTAGCAGCTTGCCTTTTCCTCAAAAAGCTAAGCATAAAGAGAGACGGGCGTTTTTTCGCTGTATTACGAGTTTTTTGAGTTTTTTTCATCGCCATCACCTTCCTATTTTTTTCAATAATCGATTTCAATTTTATCTTATTTTACTAGATATTTCTATTATTATTTCTAAAAATTTAAATTTTTCAGATAAAATACACCGTGACTAAAGTCAGTATTGTCCGAGAAAATAGTTCTAAAAGCATGAATAGGTAAAATATCTTAGTGGTGGGAATTATGACGAAAGCTATTTTTTTTGATACACTAGCGAAAAGCCATTGTTTTAAAAAGGGGAAATTGTTTCATGAAAAAAAGTTTTTATTTGTATGTATTAACATTCCGAGGAGGTGATTGGTCAGACCCTAAAGTTCGCTTTGCAGAGGAAATGTTTCAGGAGCATAATTTTCCAAAACAGAGCACAGACTTTCATGAGCTGTCCGACTATATTGAATCCTACGCTACGGAAAACTTAACAATCGAAACATTCGATACTTTATGGGCGCTTTATGAGGAATAAGCTTGCTTGTATGAAAAGATCGATGATGCTTCGGCGAATTGGCGTCCAGATTTTTCGGGCAAAAGAGTAGAAGTTAACCTAAGCGCTTTATGTTCTGAACTGCGTCGCTGAATCAAGATAAATATTTTTAGTTGCTAGACGTCTAGCATTGCGTAAATGACAGAAACACAGTATTATTTATAGTGATAACTGACAGAAAAGAGGGATTGTAGTATGAGTATTCATATTAATGCAAAAAAAGGTGAAATCGCTGACACAATTTTACTTCCAGGAGATCCATTGCGTGCAAAATACATTGCAGAAACATTTTTAGAAGATGTAATTTGCTACAATGAAGTACGTAATATGTTTGGTTATACAGGTACGTATAAAGGTAAACGTATTTCTGTACAAGGAACAGGTATGGGTGTGCCATCTATTTCTATCTATGCAACAGAATTAATGCAAGAATATGATGTGCAAAAATTAATTCGTGTAGGTACTTGTGGTGCAATTCAAAAGGATGTTAAAGTGCGTGACGTCATTTTAGCGCAAGGCGCAACATCAGACACACGTATGAACCAAATCATTTGGGGTGGTGCTATCGACTTCGCACCAATCGCTGACTTTGACTTATTATTAAAAGCTTACAACGCAGGTAAAGAGGCTGGTCTTAACTTACAAGTAGGGAATATCTTCACAGCAGATTTATTCTACTCAGACGAGCACCAAAACGAAAAACTAGCACAATATGGTGTGCTAGCTGTAGAAATGGAATCAGCAGCCCTTTACACATTAGCTGCCAAATTCGGCCGTAAAGCACTTGCAGTTCTAACAGTAAGTGATCATATTATCACAGGCGAAGTAACAACTTCTGAAGAACGTCAAACAACGTTCAATGACATGATCGTGGTAGCGTTAGACGCAGCGATTCAAGACTAAGCTTACCAAGGGTTTATTGAATTGGACTAAATTTCAAAGGATTAACCTTTAAAGACTTATATGAATGGCCTATTAGGTGACTGAGTAAATCAGAGCCTAATGGGCTTTTTAAATCGAAGTGATTTGAGGAAGCATTACATAAGGACTTGTCTGTAACGACTGCTATTTTAATTTTTGGATAGGTTGAAAGTCACTTCTGATTACACTTTCATTTTTATCGCTTTAATAATTAGTAAAATTCCTAAAATACATAAACTCCCAGATAAAGCATGAAGGATTATATTCCATCCTTCACTAACATTCTGGAAATATTTGATAGATAAAGCTACACCATATAAGCATAATAATATACCCCAAATTCCTCTAAACAATTTCATATAATTCCTTCATCCTTCTTTAATTTTTAATAATGGCTATTACTTTAATTACTCTTATTTTGATTCGTACTAAAAATACTGATAAACGATACTACGCACAGCAGGAACAGTAAAAATAATCTTAACCAATCCATGGAATGCCAAAATTCTCCACCACTAACAACAGAAGGACTTGTACCATACTCATCAACATAAATACCTAAATTCCAAAATAATTTAAGCGAAATAAGTAATGAGAAAAAACTTAGTAAAAATACAGCGATTGATAAAATCGGTTTCTTCATTTTAAATCCCCTTTTGAATAAAATTATTAACTAAATACCACCTAATTTTACCATAAATAACCGTTGTATCAATAAGCTGGTGTGCTTCTTCTTTTTCAAGTGCCACAGAACAGCATTGAGCGAATCGAGATACATTAAGATGGATAATTAGTTACGTAATTTGCTCTCTGCTGTTACATTAAAACCTTGCATTAATGGCTTTATTGGATTGACACAGCAAGCGGTTTATGGACTGATATGTGAGAAAGCCTGTGCGAGCATAACAAAAGGACTTGCCATTAGCAAGTCCTGTTTAAATAATAGAAAACTCATTATTGTAGACCAAATTCTTCTTTCATGCCTAATGTACCGTTATAAAAAATTAATTGAGCAGAACCGCCACTAACTCCTTCATACCAATAGGTCTCTGTTGTAGCATTGGGTGTAGTCATATCTCCTCCAAATTCACCTATACCTAAAATGGATTCTACTTCCTCGAGAGACATTCCCTTCACAGTTGCCTTAACTGCGTTCACGATAAGATTTTGTGCTATTTCCACCCAAAATTGATTTGCTTCATCCAGTGCAGACTCTAAATAAAACTCGGATTCAAGTTCAGCAACAGCAACTTCTTCTTTATTAACAGCCTCTATTTTTTTAAAAACCTATACCCTCTAATTTTATTGATAAATGATTTTAGTCATTCTGCTTATTTGCTAAATAAACATTTTGTCTATTATAGATGGTAACATAGAGGAACGTAAAATAGTATATAAATGGTAAAAACGAATGAGACTTACTACTATTCCAAAACTAGATGAGCATTCAACGTTTTAGCATTCGCTCATTACATCATGATATAGGCAACCAATTCTAGACGACCATCTTAATCAAATGGTCGTCTAGAGTTGGTTGCTTTTTCTTTAATATGACTTGCTACTTATTGTTCGTCAAGGGTGTCAAAAGCTAGTTGCAGATGTTTCCCGTTTTTATACCAGTAGGACCGTTAAATCCAGGGATTGTAGCAATGACCATATTGGTCGCTATATAGATAACAGACACTGTATTGTCCACTTGGTTCGTGACATAGGCAAATGTTCCATCAGGCAAAATCGTCACTTGGTCAGGAGATGATCCTACAGGAATTGTAGCAATCACTGTATTAGTAGCTATATTGATAACCGAAACCGTATTGCTACCTTTATTGACAACGTAAATAAGTGTTCCATCTGGTGTAATGGCTGTTCCTACAGGTCCTGTTCCCACAGGGATTGTAGCAACTACTGTATTGGTTACAGCATTAATGACGGATACGGTGTTGCTATTTTCATTTGTCACGTAAGCAAACTGTCCACTCAATGTGAAAACAATGGATCTTGGGCGAATGCCGACAGGGATTGTAGCGACCACCGTATTCGTAGCTGTATTGATAACAGATACTGAATTTGAATTTTCGTTTGCAATATAAGCAAACGCGCCATTTGGAGTAAAAGCAATGCCTTGAGGCTGGAGCCCTACTGGGATAGTTGCGGTTACAGTATTAGTGGCTGTATTGATGACAGATACCGTGTTAGATCCATGATTGGATACATAAGCAAGTGTTCCATTCGGTGAAATGGCGACACCTAAAGGATTAACCCCTACTGGGATGGTAGCGATTGGTGTGTTTGTGGCAGTACTAAAGACCGTAACATTATCCGAGAAGAGCGCTGGAACATAACCAAATGCTCCGTTTGGTGTAATCGCTACTTCGAGAGGAGCAGATCCTACGGGTATGTTTGCGACTATCGTATTTGTCGCCGTATCAATTACAGATACTCTATTATCAGGCGATACTAGCTGACCAGCGTCTGTCACATATACGAGATAGTTACAACTTGGTGGTATCGGTAAAAATGGTGGTTTACATTTACAACGACAACAAGGACAGCAACAACGACAATGACAATTTGGATTTGATTTTAGCTTGAATTTTTTTAAAGATTGATGTTTTTTCTCCACACGAACACCCTTCCTAACATATAGTGATACTATATGCGTACAGAATTGGGCTTATTGTACGTTCACCTAATTCAAATACTTCTGAAAAATGTGGTGGTTGTATAGGATGGTTTGATGAAAGTGATAAAGATAAACTTCCAAAATCAGCATTTTGCCTATTAGGTGAAGGAATTTCTTTCAGTATATTGGGCTTGTATTTCCTTCTAACAGTATGCCCATCAATGCTTTCACCTTATTATTAATAACGGGTTTTGTTGAAAAATTCCAAATATCGAGAATATACCATATATAAGCAAAGCTGATTGATTTTAAAAGCCTTTTGGATTTTTTATGGTAGATTATAGTTTAGTTGTTTTAAAATAATATTCAACACTATATATGACAGGGGAGGGTCTAGGAAAATGCTAACATATGAGCTTCTGGATTTAAGACTTCTAGCGGACGAGGGAACACTGAGTCCCGCTACGCTGACAGGGTTATTTCCAATGATTATCATTCCTACACAACCGATAGTTATTCGAACAGAGCAACGTACTTGTCGTATAGGAAAAGGGCAATTCGTCTTGCTTTTGTACCCAGAGAAGGACAGCCATATCGTCCCGAGCACTAGCGAAGGATTTGCGCCAGTTTACAGCATCTCATTTAATAGTTATCAATTGGCTAAACGTGAGAAAGAAGCGTTATTATATGTGATTGATACAGCCCATTTGCCTGCGCATGGGCAGGTCATGGAATTTCCTCGATATGCGGTAGGGCTGCTGAAAAATTTGATAGGGCAGTTTTCTCAAACGCAGAAACTAAATGCTGCCCCTAAGCTCCATTTGCTTCTGCACGAGTTCCTCGATACGATTTTTGAAAGAAAGAGTATTGATAACAGTTTTGTGACGAACGATCAAGCTATTCAGCAGGCTGTTACATATATCAAACAACATTTTGAAGCACCGCTAACACGTTCTTTTATGGCCAACATGACAGGCTTTAACGAAAGCTATTTCTCCTCGCTGTTTAAGAAGGAAACAGGGTGGAGCTTTGCTGAGTATGTGAATCAGATTCGGATTGACCAAGCGAAGCTTATGCTACTTGGAACAAATGACAAATTGCAGGATATTGCGTTGAAAACAGGATTTGCAGACGGCTCGTATTTGGGAAAAACTTTCACCAAGTATGTTCATCTTTCACCTAGTAGCTTTCGCAAGAGGAAGCAGAGCAACCGTATCGTTAGTATACAATTTCTTGGGGCATTACTCGCATTGGGAATTCAGCCCCTCGCTACAACACGAGAGCTGCTTCAATCATCCCAGCTATTGCACAGACGATTGCCGAACATAGTAGAGATAGAATCTTTTGACCAAATAGAAGTGATACATCAACTAGCCCCGGAGTTAATCGTGGCACCAACCTATTTTTATAACTACCCTGAAGTAATGAAAGCACTCGAACAAATTGCTCCTGTTCTGACGATTCCATGGGGACAGTTAGACAAGCTTGAAGAGGTGCGACTGCTTGGGACACTCCTTGGGCGAACACAAGAGGCTGAAGATTGGATTGCGCAGCTACAGCAGTCCGCCATAGAGGCAAGAAAAGTCATCACACCATTTCTTCAGTCAGGCTCAACAGCAGGTATCTTTGAATTAAGTCACGATAACTTATGGCTGATCCCTTATCTATCGGTGCGCTCCGCCTACACTTTATACCAGCTATTAGGACTACGAGCTCCTCAGGCCATTCAACAGGAGGTACTTCAACCTGGTAAACATCTGAAAGTTAAAGAGCAGGATTTGCCCCTGTATGCGGCCAATCATATGTTTTTGATCGTACCAACTGATGATACAGAATCTTTCCGCACCAAACTGATGCAGCGTTCCGTGTGGCAACAGTTAGTGTATGAACAAGGTTGCCAATTACACTTACTTAAGCTTAATGAATTTTGGTTTGATGATGGTCTGTCTTTGGAGATTCAACTTGATGTAATAGTAAAATTGTTCACTAATCAAAGTTAAATCCAACAATTTTCCCTATGTAACATCCAATTTATAGGCGTTGTCCTTGTATAAGACTGCCTCTATAATGAATATATCATCGCGAATGATAATCATTATCAAACAAGGAGGTACAATCTTGTACTTACATAAGGTGTTAAAATCAATAGTATTTCTTGCTTTACTCGCTATACTGACGGCTTGTGGCAATGCCAATGACAGCGCCGATTCCAATACTAATAAGGACATTTCCAAAACAGCTGAAACAACAGAAGCAGCTACAAAAATAATCAAAACACAACGTGGTGATATTGAAATACCACGTCAAGCAAAGCGGATTGTAACAGACGGCTATTTACCAGAATTACTTGTCTTAGGTATCAAGCCAATCGGCTCTACCCAATGGGATTTGGAGAACAAAGCAATTCAAGATCAGATTGATGGCATTGAAACAACTGGGGAAAGATCATTGGAGACAATCGTTCAGCTGAAACCGGATTTAATCATCACTTGGGTGGGTGATGAAAAGATTCTTCAGCAGTATGAGAAAATCGCACCTACGCTTGCGCTCCCTTATAGCTCTTCAGGTGATATTTATGAAATAATGCGTCTTTTGGGCGATGCTTTGGACAAAAAAGATGAAGCCGAGCAATGGATTAAGCATTTAGATAAGACCGCAGAGGAAGCACGAGCACAGCTTGCGAACATTATTAAACCCGACGATACTTTTGCACTTATGGGCGTTTTTGTAGTAGATAAAGGCTTTTATATTTATGGTGACGGAGGCTATAGGGGTGGTGAAGCCATCTACAAACATCTTCAATTAAAGCCACCAGCGAAACAACAGAAGGAAATGATTGGGAAAGAGTCCTATCGACAAGTTTCGTACGAAGTCATTCCTGAATATGCTGGCGATTATATTTTCATCGATCAGGGAGATTTAATCTCAGAAGTATGGGGTGAGAGTGAGGGACTTTGGAAGTCACTAGACGCCGTGAAAAATGACCGAGTGTTCAAGCTGGACCCAGATTTATTCTGGGGCAATGATCCAATATCATTAGAGCTGCAAATCAAAGAAGTAGTAAAAATGTTAACTAATAAACAATGAGAATGACATAAATCATTAAAGGCCGCTCGTGATGAGTGGTCTTTATTGTTGTTAGATAAAAAATAAATATACATTTATTTGTAAAAAAAAATGAAGCTTTACGGTACAATGAAAAGAGGCTTACTAATAGCAACTCTTTTGGCAGTAAGTGCAATCTTTATTTATTGTAATAAATTATTTTATCCTCCTTTGCCAATCGACTCCCTCACATCAAAGGAAGCCATACAAAAATTAAATACATTTCCCTTTGATTTAGTGGCGCTCTCCAATGATAAAAATGTAACTTGGTACATCCCAGCAAAAATAAGAATGACAAACAATAGGTCCATCATGCACCTTCTTTCTATTTTTACGATCATTGTAACAGGAATTTAGTAGTTAGATGGAGGTGCTTTAATGGAGAGAGACGGTTGGTCAGGAGCTGAATTCATTAGATAAGCAATGGTTTCGTATAGATAAAATAGGTGACTATTAAAATGGTAGAACATGATAGTAATTGACACATTATTCAATGACTACTGATAGGAATAGAGAGGTAGCGTTTTATGAAACAAATTCAATCAAGCAATATCCAACCCGAAGTGAAAGTACTATTATCCTATGCCACTTCAGACAAGAAAGTAGATAGAGAGTACCAATTATATATGGAAAGTCCAGAAAGAGAGTTATATGGCTATAGCATCGAGCAAGACATGATGGGGTGTATCGGAATCGCAAAGAGGGATGGAAATCACTGTGAAATTAAACATCTTGCTGTATCACCAACGAATCGTGGAAAAGGGATTGGACGTGAGATGATTCGATATTTGAAAGAACACTATTCATTTTCTACGATTTATGCAGAAACGGACGAAGAAGCAGTCCATTTTTATAAAAATATTGGGTTTCACATTACAAGCTTAGGTGAAAAATACCCAGGTGTGGAGCGTTTTTCCTGCCTTTACAACTGCACTACTAATAGTCTGTAACGGCTATTTTTATGTCAGAGCGTAGTCAATTGCAATGTTAGGTTTCAAAAGAAAGGAGCTACAGAATGAGAAAAAAATGGTGGTTTATTGTAAGTGGCTTGGCGATAATGATAGCGGGCTATTCGGTCGTTCAATATATCGTATTCCATGCACAACAGGCTGGGTTTGTTCAATTAAAGCTCATGCTTAGCGCTACATTGAATTCCTTTTGGTATAGTATGCTTTACATTCATATCATTTTTGGTGTATTAGCCCTCGTAATCGGCCCTTTTACATTGTCCTCCACCTTAAGAGAGAAAAATATGAAACGTCATAAACGATTAGGTAGCATCTACATGGTTAGTATTTTGTTCGGTGGTGTGGTAGGACTTTATTTAGCATTTCACGCAACTGGGGGATGGGTAGCACAGCTAGGCTTCGCTTTATTATCTATAGGCTGGCTCATCACAATGTTTCAAGCACTAGCTAACATTAAAAAAAGAAACATCCAAGGACATCAAAAATGGATGCTAAGAAATTATGCTTTAACCTTTGCGGCAGTGACATTGCGAATCTACCTCCCCTTATTTACTGTATTATTTGGCTTTGAAAATTTCCAGTATAGTTATGCCGTCATCGCGTGGTTATGTTGGGTGCCAAATTTATTCGTGATGGAATGGTATATTCAGCGCAAGCTTCATGTCTTTATAGACAATCGACATGTAACAAAGACGACTTGATTTGCAATAGATTAAAGAGAATGTAAAGCATAATGAATTCAATAATCACTAGTAATAATTTCTGTGCTTGTAAAGATAGGATACCAGCAATTGACCCTTTAACCATTCCTCAGTATGCACAGCCTTCTCCTCATAATTATGCGAATATTCTCGACAAGGTAACAGTAGTAGAGTATTGTTTTAGTAAGAGAAGTTATTATTTAGTTACTTTGGATAAATAAGGGGAATGACTATGCATACAAAATTGCAAAATGTTATAGTGGACATACAACAGAATCTTGATTTTTCGGGAACAATTCTAGTGGAAAATCAAGAGAAGGCTGCCTTAGTCAATCAAAGCTTTGGCTATGCAAATCGCTCGGAGCAAATTGAAAATAACACAAAAACGCGTTTTGGTATTGCATCTGGCTGTAAACTTTTTACTGCAATTGCTATTTGTCAGCTTATCGAAAAAGGAAAGCTTTCTTTGGATAGTAAACTAAGTGACTGTTTAAACCATCATTTTAAGCATTTGGATGAGCAGATTACTATTGAACATCTGCTAACGCATACTTCAGGAATTGCAGATTATTTTGATGAGGAAGAAATGGAGAATTTTGAAGAATTATGGGTTGAAAATCCAATGTATCAACTTCGAACATTGCGTGATTTCTTACCTTTATTTCAGGATCGGCCGATGAAATATAGAGTAGGAGAGAGATTTCATTACAACAATGCCGGGTATATTTTATTAGGCTTAGTTGTTGAGCATATTTCTGGTATGAACTTTTCTGACTACATTCAAAAAAATGTATTTGATCCAGCGAATATGAAGGAATCGGGCTATTTCTCATTAGATTCTCTACCGTCTAATACCGCAATAGGATACATAGATAACCCGGATGGTACATGGAAAACAAATATCTACTCCTTACCTGTAAAAGGAGGTTCGGATGGAGGAGCATTTGTAACGGCGAAGGATATGTCAAGGCTGTGGCACGCGCTGATGAACTTTGACCTTTTAAGTGAAGCTGTCACAACACAACTGCTAACGCCTCATGTTGAGATGAATGAAAGTGATAGTTACGGGTATGGTGTATGGATTAAGAAAAACAGTGACCAATCTATTTTAAAATATCATGTGATGGGATATGATCCAGGTGTGTGCTTCCATTCAGCTTATTATCCTGACTGCTCAACCAAAGTAGTTGTCTGTTCAAATAAATCGAGTGGAGCTATGAACATCATGAAGGGCATAGAAGCAGCATTATTATCAGCTCAAACCTTATAAAATAAATAGAGCCTATGTGGAAACAAATTTACACATAGGCTCTAATGTTTAATAGCATTGGTCGAATATCGCCCTTGTGTGTATGTGCCTTTTCTTCTCATTACCTATGAAGCTATTGACTGCTTGCGAGTGTATAACTAATACTCCAAACAATTAATATAAAGGTTATTATGACAATCCTCGATTCAGTCGTTGTCGTGTATTGTCCCTTACTGAATTTTTTGAGTAGCTTAATAAGGTAATAGCTAAACAAAAAAGCGTAGAGGGGCATTAAATAAAAATTACTAAAGAAAAAGAACATTTCCATAGCTGAACAACCTTTCTTATCTTTATTAAAAATTACAGGATTATTGTGCAAACTGATTAAAAAGGAGCTACTTTAATAAGTAGCCCCAAATTTGTTAATATTAGTATATTATTTTGTCTCTATTCCTGCAATCGCTACATTCTTATGGATCGCTATGTTTCTGTTTTTTGATTTTCTTTTGTTTGTAGGTAATATAAGATGTTTTCAATGAAGCGTAACTACCAATGGCTGCGTAGCCATAAAACCAGCCCATGAAAAGCCCAGCAAGAAGGTTGTGGCGATGGCTGATGAAAATGGAAATGAATAAGCCGACGATTAATGCAATGGTCGGAACCCAAAAAGGTTTGATATGACCCAATTTCTTAATTAGTTGCGTAACAATCATCACGACAGGGACTGCAATGACGGCATCCCAAAAATTTGTATGTATTAGCGGAAAATGCTCCATACCTCTCACCTCAAGTAGACTGACTTAGAACTTATTGTGGACATGAAGTAAGATTTTATGCAAAAGGAGATGAGGAGCGCTTGTAGGAATAGGCAACCAAAAGAACATGATAATTAGCTTTGTCCTTTTAAGTGTCATCAAATGGAAATAGAGATTGAAATAGTTCGTCGAAAAAAATTTGTTTAACAAATCCATGATTAAAGAGGTATGCTATGTTTCCTATATTACAAACTGAACGATTAGTATTAAGAGAATTAGGGAGTCCTGATGCACAAGCTCTTCTTGATTGCTTTTCGAATCCTGAAGTTTTGCGCCATTATGGGCAACAACCCTTAACGAGCTTAGTACAAGTGCAACAAATCATTAAAAATTTTGCAAACAATTTTACCGAAAAACGTGGTATTAAATGGGGTATTGCATTAAAAGAACAAGAAGGCATTATTGGTACACTTGGCTTTCAAGAGTGGTCAATGGAGCATCGAAGAGCAGAAATCAGCTACGCACTATTTCCTGACTATTGGGGAAAGGGCTATGCTCAGGAAGCTGTGAAAAGAGCCATTTCCTATGGTTTTGAAGAGATGGATTTAGTACGTATTGGTGCTATTGTTTTTACAGAAAATGAAGCTTCTCAGCTACTATTGCAAAAAATAGGTTTCGAACAAGAAGGATTATTAAAAAAATATATGCATCAAAACAATATGCCACATGATACATATATGTATTCACTCATAAAATAAAAAATTTTTTAAGACCAGATTCCCTAAGTTAGGGCTTCCGGTCTTTTTTTATAGTTTCTGTGAATGTTTTGCGACCTGGATTGATTTTAGCTACTTCCACATGAATTTTACTGATAGAATCCTCTGTTAATGGAATTTTTCCATCCTTTTCTAACCTTTTCCATGCTTTGACGTTGTCCCGATAAAGAGACTCTGATAATCGATAGATATCAACATCTAATTTTAAGCCTTCATTGAAGGTTTCATGGATTTCCTTTTTCACCTGTGTGATTATATGTTTTTCCAGCTCTTTTTCCGTTGTTTTTCCTTTAAAGCCATTAATGGTCGCATTGATTTTTAATTCGACTTCAAATGAAACATCTTCCTTTTTGACATGTGGTTTCACATCGACATGAATTTTTTCAATACTCACGGTTAATTCTTCCTGACCATTTGTTTTTAATTGGAAGGTAATCTCACCGCGATTTGTATAGTTATGCATCCATTGATTGCCTCTTGCTGCATTGTCTTGCAAAAATCCTTTAAAGCCATCTTTTGATAGGACACCAACCCCTGAAAAATAAGTTTCTTCTGTTCGATCCTCATCTGTTTGCCAATCTTCTTTAATGGACACATATGGGATGGTCACTTCATGGCTTGGTTCATTTAAACCAATGACGATATCTCTTATATTTTTGGGTTCAACAAAGGTTTCTTGTTCAGTTGGGTTAATCGGGTTACTTAATTTTGATGAGGACAAAGAATTTCTTAGGATGGGTGTGACAAGCAGCACTTCATCTACCGGATTTTTTGTACAGTACACCCAAATCTGGTACCTTGTATCGCGAAAACGTATCAATGTATCAATGACTGGAATAAAATGTTCATTTTCCATGGCCCGCTCTGAAAAGAGAAGAAACCTCATATGACCCCAAAATATTTCCTGATCGGAGGAGCGATACAATTTGTAAATCGCTTCTTCTACTGTTTTGCCAGTGGCACGACCCACCTCCGCAGGAGCCACATCTGCACTGGGCTGAATCGATTTCGCAACATCGGCAAAATTAATCACCTGTAAATAGACAACATATTCATCGTTTTCATAGTCTACACCTACTGCATTAATATAGTACATTCTCTGTGGTTCAGTAATATCCCAGCATCCAGCGAGTAAGGTCGTCAATCCAATAATCATTAAAATTTTGAAATATGGTTTCATCGTTTCTCCACTCAAAAGCTCTACCATTGTATTTTATAATGTTAGCTTAGACAAAAGGTGGTTATTTTATAAAATGATTATTTGTTTGAGTGTGTATATTCAGCACTTGCTTGTTTGCGTTATGATGAGAGAAGAGGTGAATAAGATGACGATTATTTCCTATTCTATAATAAATACCTTTACAACAGAGCTATATAAAGGGAATCCAGCAGCAATATGTCATGTAGATGCAGATGTTTCTGAGGAGACGATGCAAAAAATTGCACAGGAGGTACCTGTCCCGACAACAGTCTTTATTGAAAACAAACAGCTTGATTTTTCGATAAGATGGTTTACCCCAGAGACAGAAATCCCGATTTGTGGTCATGGCACCCTTGCTAGTGCTTTTTTGCTTTGGCAGCAGGGGATCGTGCCTAAGCATCAGACCATCACATTTCAATCAACAAATGGCCCTTTGCAGGCAAGATGGCAACAGGAGCGAGTGGAAATTGCCATCAAAACGTATCCAATTGATGAAATAGTGTGTCCTCCAGCATTGGAAGACTGGTTAGGAAGTAAACCGATCTATGTAGGGAGTACCGAATTGGATTATATTGTGGAACTAAGCAATGAAGACCTTATTGCACATTTCGAGCCAGATTTTTCTGCGATGGAACAATTTCCTGTTAGGGGGATATGTGTGACCAGTAAGTCGAGGGAAGAGGGCATTGATATAGTATCCCGCTTTTTTTCTCCAGCACAAGGAATTGACGAAGATCATGTTAATGGGTCTAGTCATGGCGCACTTGGGCCATACTGGTGTGAAAAACTATTGAAAAACCAGCTAGTAAGCAAGCAACTTTCCAAACGGGGCGGTATTTTATACGTAACACCCCAACGCGAAACAGTAGCGATAGCGGGTTCAGCCGTTCTCGTGTTGAATGGAAGATTAAGCATTTAAAAGCCGCTTAGATAAGAGAGATGAATGAAAGTTTACAAAAGGATTGTTATTTGCATCCTATTCATAAATACCAACGCCTTTTTGATGTTTGTCAATTTTTATCAACTGACGATGGTTTGCACTATTTGCAGGAAAGAACTAAAAAAATTTTAAATTGGTTGTAACTTATCGCAATGCTTTACGACTACTCTATTAGTAGAATACAAAAAACTAAAGCAAAATAGTAGCATTCACTTTTCACAAAATGACCAGGGCTCAATTTCTGAGTGCCTGGTTATTTTGTTGGATACAAAAAGGACATGCATTTGTTGCATGTCCCGTGTCATTTATTCGCTAAGCATCGCTTTTAATGTTCGCTTTTGCCAGCCTAGCTTGAAGTAGGCATATTGCATAATGAAATGGACGCAGAAGGTAATTGGATAGGCTAACCAAACACCGTTTAATGCGAGTGACGTATGGTGGGACAAGAAGTACGCTAATGGCACTTGCACGACCCAAATCGTTATGACTAAGAAGATGGTCGGCCATAGTACGACACCAGTGGCACGCATCGTAGCGGAAACGGTTTGCGTATGTCCAAATATTAAATAGCTCCAAAAGGCGATATATAAATAATTTTTGGCAATGAGCACAGTATCATGTGAATCGATAAAGAAAGCCAAAATTGGCTCTGCAAACAGATACATGATGAGAATGATTGCGCCACCTAAAAGATAGTTAATACGCACACCCATTTGACGAATTTTTTTAATCATTTCTGTAGAATTCGCTCCTAAAGCCTGTGCTACGAAAACGGATGTAGCAATAGCAATACTCATCGCAGGCACTTGTGCATAGCTAGCTACCTGATTGACAACGCCATAAGCAGCAGTGGCGTCAGATCCATAGGCATTGACAAAACCAATAACGGCAATTTCTGCAACTGAGATGGCAACCATACTAATACTTGATGGAATCGCTAGTTTTAATAATGATGTTAAAATATCTTTCTTTAATTTAAAATGCTGTAAGATGGATTTATCAAAACGTAGTAAATGCTTTGTTTTATGCAAATAAGCTAATAATAAAATCATGGTCACTAAGTTTGATAACACAGAAGCATAGGCAGCACCATTTAAACCAAACGCGGGTAATCCGAACCAGCCGAATACCAGCGGTGGGAGGAAGGCAATATTTAACACCACACTAATTACTAAAAAGAGAAAGGGTGTTTTCGAATCACCGACGCCGCGCATAAAGGTTGTATACACTAAATACCAAAACATAATGGGTAATGTGAAAAATAAAATTTGTGCATAGCTAATACTCATGTCTAAAATATTTGCTGGTGTTTGCATAAAGCGTAAAATCCATTCAATGAAAAAGCCGCCAAAGAGCGCCACGATAATCGATAAAATCGTAGTAAAGGCAAGGGTTACCCCAACTACCTCTTTCATCTTTTCATGATGACCAGCCCCAAACGTTTGCCCAACTAAAATAGAGCTTCCCGAACCTATGCCAATCGCGAAGGCCATTAAAAAGAAGAAAAACGGGAAAAATGCGGAAATGGCAGCGAGTGCATCGACACCTAAATTGCGCCCGACGATAAACATCGCAAATACTTGGCCAACAGATTGCAGTACATTCGCTAGCATCACCGGGATTAAGAAATTAAAAAAGGCCTTTCGTAGTTTTTTATCATCCTGTAACATTTGTTCATTCATCGTTAAAATCCTCTTGAGTTTTAATAACCCATTTCTTTTAAGATTCGTGATAGTGTGCGAAGGCGTTCACCGATTAGCTCACCATCATTATTTAATGCTTGCTGAAAAAGCTGAATATCCTCTTTAATTTGTTCATTTTCTGTGCAAACTTCCACAGTCATAGCATCACCCTGTAAGCCTACTCGATTAATAACAGGGTTTGCTTCATCATATAAGTGCTCGTAGCGGTATGCATCCTTAAAATAAAGTTGTGTCTCACATACTAGAATAGCGAGGTCAAGCACACGATGGAGGGGTAGTTCTTCCGACTGACGTGACCATTTGCCACCTGTATGTCGCCAAACCTTCGCAGAAATATCAACCTTTCCTCGATCATTCCATTGTGCCAACCCAAGTGAAAGTCCTTGTGTATCAGTTTGATAAGCTGTACGCCCATCGATATTGGCATAGTTTTCAGCAACGATTACAGGTTTATGTTTTAAATGTGTTGGAATTTTCATTGTTAAGCACTCCTTGTTATTTGAATTTAGTAATTTAGTAAATTACTGCTTTAGTAAATTTAGCATTCACCTAAACAGAAGTCAATAGAAATGGCAGTGTAACTTTTTCTGCTAGGCTAAGTCTAATATGTAAGATGATGGAAAGGGTGATGTGATGAAGGGCTATCTGCGGATGTTTTTGTTTTGTATAGTATGTCTCGTAATAATACCTGTGAACACTGTCGCAACAACTTGGGTCTATCCTTTCGTAGTTTGGGATGGTTATATATATGAGGTAACGGAGGAGAAAGTGCACGCAGTTGAGAATGAAATAGGAAAGGTAACGAAGTATTCAGATATGGAGCAACATGGAGGCAATTTTTCAAATGCATATCCAAAAGGAACCAAGTACTTTGCGATAAAGGGAACCGATACAAAGGTCGCCATCGCGATACAAGTTGACAAAGGAGCATACCTTAAAGCGGTGAATGATGGAGAATATACGTATCAACGTAAAGCAAACATTGCCTTATATCTTTATAAAGCATTAGGAATCCTCGCCCTGTTCATCGTTATTTATCTATTGTTCACGAGTTTACGCAAGAAGCGTTAAGCAGCAAATTCGTACTTTATGTAGGGATGTTGCTTCTCTATACAAGAAAACGATTATTGCTACTTTGCTTGTTTTTTGCGGTATCGTATTTTTGAAGGAGTTTAACTTTAAACGGTTCAAAGAATAACAGAAGTATGATAAACGTGAAGGGTTAATTTTTTTCAAAATTCCTTCAAAAACCTGTAACCTTTGCAAAGCTGACACGACTACTGTAATAGTAGAATACAAAAACTACAGCAAACTAGTAAGTTTCACTTTTCACAAAAAGACCAGGACTCTGTTTTTCGAGAGTTTCTGGTCTTTTTGTGTGCTGGAAATAACACCGTTTTATAGTTTATGTTCTTAAAAAAGGGATTTCTTAATCTCTTATTGACAATATATTTATAAAAATGAAACTTTTCCCAGTAGACATGCGTAAAACTAGTAAAAGAACAAGGAAGGGAGCTCTTAAAAATGCGTTGGAAACACTTTATTATGATGGTTATTGCCTGGATTGTGGAGATAGCGTTAACCTATTGGATTGCCACAATGTTCTCTGTTCGATTTATAGAAGTGATGTTTTTCACTGGTGTTGCCTTTACGTTAGGCACATTCTATTTTTCCAGCAGTGGTGGAGCCATGTCTAGGCTTTATGCATCTCAGGTCAGTGCACAAACAGGAATCATTCATGAGCGAGAACGATTCCAGGTAAAACTTGGTCCCATGTTTAAAGCCTCGTTCATATTTTTCCTCATTGGTTTGGTGTTCTTTATTTTACTTGTAACAGGCATCATTCCACCTCAAAGCATGTAATATCTTGTGTAGGTTTGATTTAACTGCTCTTATACCTTTAAAGCTTCAAATAAAAAGTCGGCTATTCCTTATCGGAGTAGCTGCTTTTTATTATGCACAATTTTTCTTAAAAACTTATTCTATTCCATTTTTACTATAGTTTTATGTGAGGTGTTAAAAGGGGAGTTCAAAATTACAAATTCCTGACTGAGGTAATACTTGGTTAGATTAGAATATGTAGTTCAACATTTAGTGTAATTATCAATTGAATGTAAAAAAATCCTTACATTCTACCTCAACAATTATAAAATATTATTTGGAACTTGATTTGCTTGAGTTAATAACAATTATGATGCTTTTGTTATGATATTATTTTTAATGAAGAGCATCATTTCTTTAGCCATATCAGTATCACGTATTTGTGATTCAGCAGCTTGAAAATTTTCAGATGTGTTGAAGTTAGTATTAAAAGCCGCTTCTAAGCGATTTACTAGTTTTGAATGTTCGTTCGATAAAATTTCTGTGGAATTATCGAGGGAATTTAGGGAGGTGGTTATTGCATTTAAACGAAATTAAACAACTTTATTATGCATTTTCAGTATCACCTAAGTGATACACCTGTAAGATAAATTTAATCCCAAATCCGTATTCTTGAAAATCTTGTCATTCTTAAGTAATCCAGCTTTGGACCGTATGTACTGATCACGATATACGACACTTAGAAAAATTCCCCTTAATCTTCTTCTATACCGAGAATGTGGCGTCTAAAATCTTTTTTTCTAATTTTCGTTTACAATTCTAGTTCTAACATTATTCAGAATTGCTACCCCAACAGCTAAAACTGTAGCAGCAGTACTTAATCTACCAATAATCTTTTCATCATTTTCCTTTAGGTCATTAAAAGAATCAATAAGCCCGTTCATATCAACATTTTTCCATAGTATGAATATCCATGAAGCAGAAATAACTAAATTACCAAATCACAAACCTTATCTCGTTCAGTCGGCTCCTTGCTTCTTCATATGCATTTAAATTACAAAAAAATAATTATATGGTAAAATAAGTTGATAAACGGAATATAAGACTTTTTCTTAATTTCAGAATACTAGTTTGGAGGGTTTATATGAAAGGCATAAAGATAAGTATAATTACTTTATTTATTATCGTATTTGTGTTGATTATCATGTTACTTAATGCTGGTCCCCCTAAGCCAATTGTATTGTCAGGAAATAATAAGATAACAATAGTACAAGGTTCTTATTGTTGGAAAAAAATAACTGGCACTGAATGTGTTGATAAAATTTCACCACCAGAAATTCTTGATAATAATAAAATTGTCCCTTTTTCAGTATCCCCTCAAAGTAAAATAAAAATCAATTTTAAGAAACAACCTGAAAAAGTAGAAGTTGAGAAATGGATGAATAACGATGAAAGCGAAAAAGTAATAGTGGAAGATAATAGTATTTCTGTACCGAACGAAAAAGGCAAGTATATATATATTATCTCTGGAAGATGGGACAAAGGGAGTTCTTCTTATATCTTTAGTATAAAAGTAAAATGATACCAAATTACCCTTTATATTGTATTTTATTATGTTTATAATTTATGTGTGTTAGTTCCATGAATGTAAAAATAAAGGGGACTTGGTAAAATGAAGTGGAAATTTAAAGGCTTTTTAATTATGCTATTACTTTGTGTTGTATCTCTACCAATTACAGCTGATGCTTATCAATTACTAGGATTTAAAAAGAAGGATAATTTAGATTTGTATTACAATATTAGTCAAGAGCTAATTGATATGGGTTATAAGCAAGATATTCTAAGAGGATTTACTGCGTGGCATTCAACTAATAAAGTTAAGTTTACTAAAGAGGTCTCGGTTAGTGGAAATGTTAATGTTGATTATGTAAATAGTAATTATGGTGATGCATATGCTACTCATCGTAATGGTTCCTCTACTTTATCAAACATAACAATGTATAAATCATGGAAGGGATTAGATCAAACTCGTAGAAGGGAAACTGCAGTTCATGAAGTAGGGCATGCTTTAGGTCTTGATCACACTCAAACAAAGAATAATTCCATATCTGTTATGAGGACAAAGGGTTTTAATGATAAAGACTGGCCGTTACAAGACGACATTGATGGTATAAAAGCTTTGTATTAATTACATACGGCTATTACTCACACAAAAATTGTCGACAAAGGGGCAGGTAGTATGAAAAATAGAAAGTTTCAAGTGTTTAGCTTTTTTTTAGTGTGTTTTTGTTTAATATTCTTTATAAGCATTAAAGATAATAAAAAAATAGAGACTATTAATTTTGAAGGTAAAACTCTAGGTTTTGATAATTTAGAAGAGATGGAAGAAGCATCACCTGTAATTGTTCTTGGTACAAAAACAAAAGAAAATGATACTGAAGTTTTTAGATCAGACATTAATAACGATGTAATTGGTGGATATACTAAATCAAGTTTTTTAATTTCAGAAGTTTATAAAAATAACGATAATAAAGAAGATATAAAAACAAATTCTCAAATTACTGTGTCAGAAATGGCTTTTTATGATAAAGAAACAAATGCTATGTATACTGTGAATGATTATGAGAACATGGAGTTTGATAAAGAATATTTACTATTTTTGGTTCCAGTAGATGATGGTATGTATGCCCCTAGAGGTGTAACTACTGGTAAAGTGCCAATGTTTGGATCTAACTCTTCTCTTAACTCTTTAAATACTGTAGATAGTGATAATTCTGATCTAGCCATTATGAGAGATGCACAGCTTAAGTATAAAAAATAATAAAATTTCGTGGTCTACTAAAATGTAGCGTATTTATATCATTTAAAAATAAGCAGCCTATGAGTGAAGTGACCCCTAAAAGTTAGACACGGTTATTTCATTAGGCAGCGGTTAGGGCATGGGTTCGATATTGTATCGGACTCATGCCTTTTAATTTTGCCTTAATCCTTTTTGTATTGTAATACGTTATATACTTTTCTAATTCAGTTTTAAAATGGTCTACACTTTCAAATTTTTTGAAGTATAAAAACTCAGACTTCATAATCCCGAAGAAATTCTCCATTACAGAGTTGTCGTAACAGTTTTCTTTACGAGACATACTTTGGAGAATACCCCTTGATTGAAACGCATGACAATATTGCTTCATTTGATAGTGCCAGCCTTGATCTGAATACATGAGAAGCTGATGGCCTTCTGGTAGACGCTCCAAAGCTTTATCTAACATCTCTGAAACAAGTGAATAAGTTGGTCTAGAGCCAATTGTGTACGTAATAATTTCACCATTAAATAAATCTAAAACAGGTGATAAATATAATTTTTCGCCGAATAATTTAAACTCCGTAATATCGGTTACCCATTTTTCATTCGGTGGGTCCGCTGTAAATTGGCGGTCTAAATGATTAGGCGCAATTTTACCGACTGTTCCTTTATAGGATTTATATTTTTTCATACGCACAAGGCACTTTAATCCAAGTTCTTTCATGATGCGTTGGATCTTCTTGTGATTCACGTTCTTACCACGATTAGCTAGCTCATCACGAATACGACGATAGCCATAACGTCCTTCATGTTCATCGTAAATTGAATTGATTTCTACTTTTAAATCGGCATCTGGATCTATTCGGTTCATTTTCTTTACTAAATCATAATACGTGCTACGTGGAATACCAGCGAGTTTCACAAGCGCCTTCATCGAATATTTATGCCTTAACTCAAAGACTACTTTTGCTTTGTCTTGTTTCATGATTTTTCCTTGTTTTGAACTAAGGCATTCAACTTTTTTAAATACTCGTTTTCCATTTCAAATTGTTTAATACGTGCTTCTAGTGCCTCGACAGATCCTTCAGCCAGGATTGTTTCGTCGATTGTTTTTTCATCGATGGACGCCCCTTTTGTCTTGATTCAAGGGCATCTAAACCGCCAACCTCCATTTGTTTTTGCCAAGTATACACTATTGTATAACTTGAGATTTTAAAAAGAGCTGCGGTATCCATTAATGACGAACCAGATTGAACCATGTAATTTAATACGTCTAGTTTAAATGGTACAGAATAATTTGTATAGGTATTCCTAAACCCTTCATCTCCATGTAATTCATATAACTTTAACCAATATTGAAATTGTGCTCTTGTTACTCCCATCTGTTTTGCATACTCTTGTTGAGAAAAAATCTTTGAATTAAAGCCTTGAATAATCTTTAACTTTATCTCGCTCGTAAATTTAGTCATAAAAAAACTACACCTCCAATTGTTAAATGCTGTGTCTAACAATTGGGGTGCAGTTCATTCCTTATCGGAGTAGCTGCTTTTTTTATGGCAAAAAGTTCAAAAAACCCGACTTTACTTACAGGCATTGGATAGGAAGGGTTGTGGAAGTATATGAAATGTTTTGGCGAAATGGCTCAACCAAATCAGAGCCTGTTGTTCGATTAGGACTATATTAAGAATTTGTTCAGAATTTGTAGAGATGTGCTTGGTAGAATTGGAAGGTTGTAAGATCATTACTCGATCAAGACCTAGGAGGTGGCGTTCGCAAAGGAGAAATACTATGTTGCCCTTTGACGAGATTCACTTATGAAAAAGAAAAAAATAGCGATCATTATTCTCTTATTTTTTATTTTGTTAACGAGCACACGCATATTGTGGTTGCATTTATTTACTCAGCCAGACCAACCCTACGCAGAAAAAGGGCAAATCGATGTACGGGATTTTGATTTTCAACAGAATGCTTTGACGCTGGATGGTGAATGGGCATTTTATTCTTCTCACTGGTTGATGGATAGTAATCAACCACCTTTCCCCCCCACGTACATACAGGTTCCAGATGGTTGGGATCAAATTTTTCAAGAAGGTAAGCTGACGCCATATGGCTATGGCTCCTATCATTTGAAAATACAGGTTAATCCAGAAGAAACAAAAACATTTAGCATAAGGGTGCCTAGCATTCGTAGTGCAGCAGAAATATATGTAAATGATCGTTTAGTTGCGAAGGCTGGTGAGCTAGGTGAAAATCGAGCGCAAACGATGGCCAAAAATGTTCCATTTACAGCTTCTTTTGACACAAAGGGCCAAAGTGAAATCGACATTGTTGTGCAAGTGGCTAACTTTCAAGATCCTCGTAATGGGGGAATTGTGCGGTCTATAAAATTTGGATATGAAGATGTTATCTATCGCGAAACACAATTGTCTATTACCATGCAGCTATTAGTGGCAGTCGTTTTACTTTTACATGCCCTTTACTCGATCATCCTATATTTAGTTGGAAATAAGGAAAGACCTTTACTGTTCTTTTCACTCTTAACCGTCAGTATCATGTTTTATTATCTATTAGGGAGTGACGATAAGCTTCTTTCATTTTGGTTTCCAATCAATTATGATTGGGGGTTTATATTGGTTCACCTTTCGATGATTGGCATTGGCTATTCCCTGCTACAATGTATCGATCCATGGCTACCGCGCCATTTTCACCGTTATCAGCAGGGATTTGCCCTTGTATGTGCCTGTGCAGCTGTGTTGGCTATTGTACTACCAACACGATATGTAGTGTCGATACAAAGTGTTTATATTGTCATTTTAGGCGTTCCCATTGTGATCACCATGATGATGATGCTAGGAAAGGCGCTCAAAGATATCCGTCAGCATGTTTTTCTGCTTTTAGCAATCCTTGCATTTATTAATAGTATTCTTTGGGATATTTTGCTACTGATTTCAGGAATCAAGGTGATTTCATATCCCTTTGATTTGATAATGACCATTGCTTGTTTAGCGACATTGTGGTTTAAAGATTACGCAAAAGTGCATGCGGATACAAAAGACCTTGCCCAAAAATTGCAAGAGACAGATAAACTAAAGGATGAATTTCTGGCAAGCACCTCCCATGAATTACGCAATCCGCTTCATAGTATTATCAATATGTCCAAGGCTGTTTTAGAGCGTGAGTCTCATGCACTTAGTCATAAAAGCGTCCATGATTTAGAAACGGTGCTGTCTGTTGGGCAACGAATGTCGCATTTATTGAACGATTTACTTGATGTGATGAGCCTAAAGGATAATACTCAAAAATTGCATCTGACCACGGTTTCCATTCATACCATCGTGGCTGGCGTCTTCGATATGCTACGTTTTATGATTGAAGGAAAGCCAGTTCAGTTTGTTCAGCAAATTCCAGCAGACTTTCAAAAAGTATTGGCAGATGAAAATCGGGTAATCCAAATTATTTTTAATTTGGTACATAATGCCGTGAAATTTACTAATGAAGGTACTATTACGATTTCGGGCTATACCGAGGCTAGCATGGCGAAGATTGTGGTGGCAGATACGGGCATTGGCATAGATGAGGAAACCATGCAGCGATTATTTGAGCCATATGAGCAAGGTACTGTCAGTAAGACGATAGTAGAGGGCGGATTTGGGCTAGGGCTTAGTATTTGTAAGCGACTGGTTGAACTACAAAGGGGAACATTGGACGTACAATCAGTGGTGGGACAAGGCACCACCTTTACCTTCACATTACCACTATCTGACGAAGCGGAAGCTCAAGAGGTAACGCTTGCACAGCAGACTCATCAAAAACAGGAAAGCCCTGAGGTACAGCAAGATGGAATGAACGATGTAGGAGATGCGTGGAATCAACCACGAATTTTAGTAGTGGATGATGAGCCCATCAATTTAAGAGTGGTGGAAACCCTCTTGGCGAATGAGCAGTATGATGTCGTCACGGTGACAAGTGGTTTGCAGGCACTTGAATATATACGGTCCCAGGAATGGGATTTAGTGATTTCAGACGTAATGATGCCGAAAATGAATGGCTATGAATTAGTACGAATCATCCGTAAGCAATTCTTCATGACGGATTTACCCGTACTATTACTAACTGCACGTAGTCAGCCACATGATATTGAAAATGGCTTTTCAGCGGGGGCCAATGATTATGTCGTCAAGCCTGTTGATGCCTTAGAGCTTCGATCTCGCGTTGAGGCATTAACAAAGGTGAAGCGATCTATTCAAGAACGACATCGTATGGAGGCAGCGTGGCTTCAGGCACAAATCGAGCCCCATTTTCTCTTTAATACATTAAATGCTATCTTAACGTTAAGTGAATTGGACAGTGAGCGGACAGCTAAATTAGTAGAGGCATTAAGTGATTTTTTAAGAGAATCCTATAATTTTCAAAACGTAGAAGCGCTTGTTCCATTAGAAAATGAACTTCGGTTAATTCAAGCCTACCTCTATATTCAGCAGGAACGTTTTGGTGAACGTATTCGCGTCGTATGGGACTTAGATACAGCGACGAATGTATTGATTCCATCGCTAACCATTCAACCGCTAGTTGAAAATGCATTAAAGCATGGTATTTTAAAGCGTGTTGAAGGGGGAACCGTTCACATTCGTATCATTAATTGTGGTACTCATATCGAAATTAGTGTCTCAGATGATGGCGTTGGTATGGACGAAGAGCAATTGGCGAAGCTACTACAGCCGAACAAACGTCCATCCAGAAGTATTGGCTTATCGAATACCCATAGACGTCTGCAACAGCATTACGGTCAAGGCTTACACATAACAAGCAAGCTGCATGAAGGAACTGCTGTTTCATTTGTTGTATTACCAAAGAAAACAACTAATCAATTAGATGCCTTCTCCCTCAGCGAATACTGAGAGGGGGGAAGGCATCTTGCATCTTATGTTAATGACAAACTTGATTCTGTGGCATTTTGGTTTTAAAGTGCGTAAATAAATAACAGCCCATAATAACGATCAGTCCTCCAATGCCTTGAAGCCAACTCAGCTTTTCACCGATAAAGAAGAACGCGAGCAGGGCAGTGAAAATAGGATTGAAGTTTAGGAAAATGCCAGAGGTTGTGGCTCCTAATTGCTGTACGCCTATATTCCAAAAGACCATACAAACGACAGTAGAGATAATCCCTGTATACAGAAGAGAAAGGATGAAAGATGGATTAATATTAGAGAAGGTGAATTCCGTACTGGTGAACGGGACAAGAGTAAGAACACCGAACACTCCCGCATACAATGTGGCCATTAATGGAGAGGTTGTTTTCATAGCCCACTTACTACAAACCGAGTAAAGTCCCCAGACACAAACCGCAGCTACCATCCATAAATCCCCTGTATTCAATTGAAAATCCAGTAACTGCTGCAAATCTCCTTTCGAAAGGACGAGAACCACCCCCATGAAAGAAAGAGTCATAGCCAAAAGCTGCAAGCCATTTATTTTTTCTTTGAGAAAAGCAAATGAAAAAAGGGCTATGGACATCGTATTCATCGTTGAAATAAGGCCTGCATTCGTGGATGTTGTTCGCTCCAACGCTAAAAATTGAAAAATATTAAACAGGGCGACACCTGTAATACCCATGAACAATAACGGCACAAGAGCTGCTTTTGCAGGGACTAGCTTCTTTTCTTTCCACCAGACTAATGGTATAAGGACAATCACCGCAATGAACCATCTTGCCATCGTTAAAGTCATCGGAGAGGCATGCGCCACAAGCGTCTTGGCCACAACAAAATTGCCTCCCCAAAGTAAGCTTGTGACGAGCATTAAGCCCATATAAAATTTGACCAAGGTATGTAACCCTCCTATGATTTTATGTATATTAAGAATCATAGCATTATTGAGGTTTTGGCTGTATAATATTTTGTATAATTGTACTAATTTGAAATAATTAAAATAAATTTAATAAATTTCAGAAGAATATTCTGAAATAGAGTCTAATATGTACTTGCCGAATAACAATCAAAAGGAGAGATAACAATGGAGGAGATTAAAAATAAAGCATTAGACAGTGTGGATCTTCAAATTTTAGCGATTTTGCAGAGAGAGGTGCAACTCAGTAATGCAGAATTGGCTAGACGAGTAAACTTGTCTCCACCAGCAACTCATACAAGGGTCAAACGCCTTGAAACAGAAGGATATATCGATCAGCAAGTGGCTATTTTAAATCAAGAAAAGCTAGGATTTGATTTACTGTGCTATGTCTTTATGAGCACTAATATTCACCAAGCGAAGGAAATCGAGGAATTGGAGGACAGCTTAAAAACGATGACCGAAATCATGGAATGTCATTGTTTAACAGGTGCATATGATTATTTGTTAAAGGTTGTCATTCGAGATCGCAAAGAATTAGATCAATTCATCCGCAAATTAAATAAGCTAGGGGTTTCTAGAATTCAAACGAACTTATCCTTGAGGGAAATTAAATATTCTACTGTGTTACCTATAGAAGAAAACAGCAAGTGTGAGTTTTAGGCTCAAACTTGCTGTTTTTTTAGTTTTCAGGATGACCTATTAAAGGTTTTCTACGATACTTGTGGCATACTTTTTCAGGTTAGACAACGATAGAATTTTATAGAAGCGTGTTTGGATGCTCTCTACTTTTCTCGTTATTCATCCTTTGCTGGGAGTTGGTCATATCCCAAAGTATTCAGGTTTTCTTGTGGCTGCGCATTGACGGTTTGTTCTTTAGCTTCCGCTTCTTCGCTAGGCGGAGCTTCTTCCGCAGAACAGGCAGCTAAGAGGGAAAATAGCACGCAACTTAATAACAGTAGCTTCTGCATGAGGCAAACCTCCATATATTCGATGTTGATATGAATATTTTGTCCATTTTCATGCAGAATATGTTGAACATCGCTTACAAAAAATTATGCTACTGTATTACTAATAATGGTACTAAAGCCATTAGTGGCAGCATTGTTTATAAGCTGTTTTATAGATTGAACTGCTTGATCTGTGAAAATATACCAGCTATCTTCAAACACATCATGCAGTAGATGATGGGGATGACCTTGTAATAGTTCATCAGGGAATGCAGTATTTAATGAATAAATATCAAATTGTTTGACTGTGTTCGTATCATCGCTCATAAAACGATATTGCCCACGTTTAGAATAGGAACCAGGTATGTCTAAATTAATTTGCCATGAATATTCTTTAGGTGCCTCTACTTTGTTTCCTTTTTGCTGGAAAACTTGATAAAGCGCTTTATGATAAGCATTGCCTTTAATGTCTTGAATAACACCACCCATTGTCATTTGATATTCATAGCGGAGGGCTTTTATTTTTTTATTGTCAAGTAGTAGTGGTTCAGAAGTGATACTGACTGTACCTTGATTGTATTGGACCTGACTGCCAAATGTTTCCGCAATAAAGCGAATCGGTACATAGGTACGATTATTTTTCATGTATGGCTGTACATCCAATTGCTCTGTTTTGTCATTTTTCATGACAGTCTTGTTGTTGAGATTTAATACAATCAATGTTTTATTCATGGCAAGGGTAATTTGTGAATCCTTCCAATGCACTTGCGCACCTAGATTTTCACTGATCACACGCAATGGCACCATGATTCGATTGCTTCTTTGCTCGGGTGCTGTATCAGATTTTACTATTACGTCATCTATTTTAATTTGTGTAGTGGCAGCATCAGCCGGAAAAGCCACAAAAAACATAGATGTTAACAATAGTCCAGTGAAGACTTTTTTCATGGTAGTCAACCTCCTATATTCGAGTTTTTAGCATCTTCAATATTTTACCATAGTTATTGGCTATTGGTCGCTAATTTTTTACAGCTATATTCCGTAATTGTTCTCGAATACTAACGGTGAAGGGAGGTTTTTAAATGAAATTATTGACCTGGGGTATTGTTGGTGCAGCACTGTTTGCTGCCATGAAAGGCTATGGGAAATCAAATCAAGGACAGAAGGATAGCTTTCAACAAACGACGACGCCTGTACAACTAGTTGCCAATGCGAATCCACTGACAGCCAATACACCGAAACAGTAAAACGAAGAGAAGCTTATAGATTACTTTGATCTATGAGCTTTCTATAATTTTACATAAATATCATATAATTGGTATAATAGATTGCGAGAAAAGAGGTGGGATAGATGCTTGATTTTACAAACTATCATGACGATTTAGAAGAAATTCTGCAATTATTTAACGAAACCGTACATACTTTTATGTCCATAAGGATTTTCAAAGACAGGGGATTGCAGCAGCCTTAGTAGATTTACTAGAAGTGGACGCAAAAAAGCTTGGTCTTACCCATATCTACACAGATGCTAGTCTTACAGCGAGACCCTTCTTTGAACGAAAAGGATACCAAATCATTCAAAGACAAACCGTCGAGCGTCAAGGCATATTGTTCATGAATGTTAGTATGGGTAAATTATTTATTGATGAAAAGGACGGATGAAAAAGATGCATTATGTAAAGGGTTTTGTCGTATTAATGATGCTATGCTTCGTGTTTAGTGCCTGTGCACAAACAGAAAAGCCTTCCCATAAAAAACCAGATATTGAAAGTATCACGGTTTCATTCGAACATCCAGAAACGAAGCAACCATTTAAAATAGTTCATGCTTTTGAACTTTTTCAAAACTATACGGAAAAGGTAGAAAGTAATCCAGATCGTTCACCATTGGACATCTATCGAGAAGAGGTCATTGATCCCGTTTATAGTGCATGTTTTGAGAATGGTGAATATATAAACATGGCTGAGACGGTGTTGAATAGCACGACCAAACAATTGAAAGAAAATCAATTATTAAGCGAAAAAATTGATAGGGAAGCAACAGAAAAGAGTATTAAGGAAGGTCTGTTCAAATCTTCTGAACTCCTTCCCACTAAAAATGAAACGACGGTATGTGTTTTTCCAGCCACAGATGTAAACGCGAATATGGTAACGATTGGTGCAGGTAAAATAACAGCCCTCTATAATAAATATTATACAAATGAATTTATTAGGGCTGTAATTGCCCATGAATATCATCATAGTGTTGCAACTGAAAAACGCCCGCGTAATGAGGGGACAGTGCTAGATCATCTCATATTTGAAGGAAGGGCAGTGATGTTTGAAAAATTAGTTTATCCTGATTTAAATTTTACGCGAATAGATTTGGATTACAACAAAGTTTATTGGTCTGATGTTGCAGCGGATTTGGAAAAGCATAACTTGATTCGTGCCCTAGAAATAATTAGAGGTGGAAATGGTCTACCCTTTAGTTATGGCTACAGCGAAGGCTATAAAATGGTTAAATCTTATCTCGATTTGCATCCCAATGTATCGATAGAGGAGTGGACTGCCTTAAGTCCGAAAGAAATTTTTGAAAAAGGAAAGTATCTCGAAAATTATCAATAAACAAATAAGCAACAGACCCTGTATTAAACTCGGTCTGTTACTTCGTTTAGGCATCGATGAATGGTGACAATTGCTTGTAAATGCATACCTTCATGAAAGATGGTACGTAGGAGTACTTGTTCAATGGTCTGCATACCCATGTCGATAGGTGGGAATTCCTCAGCCAATCGATGACCGTATCGTTCCTTTATCTGTGAAGGCTGCTGAGCCAAGTACTTTTTTAACTCCTCGAATGTGGGCGTTTTTTCGTCAAAATGCTTAGGCGACGTACCAAAGCTAAACCATTTCATGAGAGCTACTAATGCTGTATCCTTTTCTTTTGTTAACGCCTCTAGCCATAAATATTGATCGAGATAAAGATGGCCCATATTCCAGCGAATATTATTATGAAAACCAGCTGGAATGATGTTTGCCTTTTCTTCTGACACATGCTCTAGCAAATGGAGTAACTCGCTACGGTAATGTGCTAACTGCTGAAATAAATTTTCTTGACGTTCATTCAAGTTCACCCCTCCTTTTTAGTATGTATTGGCTAAAATTCTCCATTTTCCTGCAAAAAAAAAGAAGAACACTCTTTTGTGTTCCTCTCCAGATTATCTACTTTGTGTCTGTAGTGCTAAACGGACACCGAGACCGATATAGACAAAGCCAACAGTTTTTTCAAGCCAACGTGAGCTACCACTTGTTTTCGTAAAGATTTTTTCACCAATGAAGCTTGTAATAATTGCTAGTAGTATTGTATACAAAGCACTCATCACAACAAAGGTGATGCCTAGTGTTAGCAATTGGCTTGTGACAGATTGCTCGTTGTGCTGTACAAATTGTGGTAAGAAAGCAAGGAAAAATAAAGCTGTCTTCGGATTTAAAATTTCTGCTAAAAAGCCTTGGCGGAATGATGTACTAGCAGGGCTTTGTTCCACAGTTGGTTGTTCAATTTTTTTTGGTTTTGTGAGGAGCATCTGAATACCTAAATAAACAAGGTAGGCCACCCCAATATATTTCACTACCTCAAAGGCTGTGGCTGATTTCATCAAAATAGCAGAAAGACCTAAAACAGCCGCTAACGTATGAACTAAATCTCCAAGACCGATGCCTAAAGCGGTATAAATACCATTCTTTTTGCCACTTTTTAATGTTTGTGTAATCGTGATAATAACAGCAGGACCTGGGATTAAAAATAATAAAAGTACTATTGCGATAAAAGATAACATGCGAAACCTTCCTATTCTAATAAACTAATCAATCTAAGGTGAATGCATGGAATATTATATTCCAGCGACTATAGGGCTGTCGATAAAGAAATATTGAAAAAGGAATGAAAAAAAATTCAGAAAACAATTTAGCGAGGAGATGATCGGCATGAAATGGTCCTATTGTCTACAACTATTCATATTTATCCCAATTGTGGTGACGAGTATGTGTGGTCTTATTACAAAAGATTTTTCGTTCTTACCAGTTACTTTCATGTTATTAGGTTGTACATTTTTACTCATTGGTATGAGAGCGTGGCAAAGAGCCAAACGATCTACCATTAGTATTCTTTCTTTTGGTACGGCCATTTTTCTATTTGTCATTGTCGGACAGTCATTTTTTGACTAACTTCATTTTTATTACTAAGTACTAATATTTAGTGTTAGAATAAGGTTATAAAAATGCTGTGGAGGAATCAATATGTTAACAAGTCAACAATTGCAAGAAATATTACCACATCGCTATCCGTTTCTTTTAGTAGATCGTATTTTGGAATTAGAGGAGGGAAAGCGTGCAGTCGGATTGAAAAATGTGACAATCCATGAGGAGTTCTTTCAGGGACATTTTCCACATTATCCTGTCATGCCAGGTGTGCTCATTGTGGAAGCGTTAGCGCAAGTCAGTGCAGTCATTATGCTGACAAAGGCAGGGAATGAGGGGCGGTTAGGCTTGCTTGCGGGCATTGATCATTGTCGCTTTAAAAAACAAGTTAAGCCTGGTGATCAGCTACGGCTTGAGGTAGTAATCAACCGTGTGAAAGGGACAGTCGGTAAAGGAAGTGGGGTTGCCACAGTGAATGGAGAAATCGTTTGTGAAACAGACCTTGTTTTTGCTTTTGGCCAGTAAAAGGAGGTCCTTTTATAAATGATAGTTTCATGCATAGTGTTTTTGTCTTGACTTTGCTTGATGACGTACTACATACCCATCTTATCCTCATGATTCAACTGAAGACTCCCTTCTCTATAGGGGCAATGAATACTTTTTGGCGGGTGAGCGCCACGTGGTAATAATGGTGAAAGCATGTCACAGGATGTAACGATCGGCAAAAGTGAAGCGTCTGCGACAAATACACCATGGTGTGATTGAATGTTGTGGATAAGCTTCAACAAAAAAATTATAGGAGCCTGGAAAACATACGTCATGATAAATTTTAATGAAATAAAGCTAAACATAAGCATTTTTTTATGAAATCCACAAATAATAAAGTACGAAAATTATTTGGGGACGTGAAAATGTGAAAAAATTTTTACTGTTTTTACTACCACTTTGTTTGATCACGGTGTCGTTTTTTTATGTCAAAGTAAGTTCTTCTGAAAATAAAGGGAGAAAGTATTATGAAGAAGCAGGACAAATTCTTTGGGAAATCCAAACAGAGGAAAAAATCATTGCCTTAACGTTTGATGATGGTCCACATCGTACCTATACAGCGGATGTTCTTGATGTATTAGAGAAATACAATGCGAAAGCTACTTTTTTTATTGTTGGTCAAAATGCAGAAAAAAATCCTGAATTGATAGCAAGAATGTATGAAGAAGGGCATGAATTGGCCAATCATACCTTTACACACCCTTTAAAAACAAATGTACCTAATTTAATGAAGGAAATTCAACAAACAGATGAGGTAATTGCAGGAATTACGGGCTATCAGCCAACCTTATTTCGCCCCGTTGAAGGGCAATATACCGATGCCATGATAGAGGCGATTGCCAAAAAAGGCTATAAAGTCGTGATGTGGTCTTGGCATTTGGATACGCTCGATTGGAAGAATCCTGGGGTCAATCGCATCGTTAATACGGTTTTAAAAGGCGTAAAGGCTGGCAATATCGTGCTGTTTCATGATGGTGGCGGAAACCGAGCCCAAACCGTCAAAGCATTGGAGCAAATATTGCCAGAGCTTGAAAAGCAGGGCTACCAGTTTGTGACGGTTTCTGAATTGATGGAACTACAAAGGACTCATCAGAAGATAAAAAAACAGTAGTGTGGTAGGTATTTGGCTTCCACACTACTCTTTATGTAAAGGTTATTTTAACATTTTTTTGATTTGCTTTAGTTCAGCAATTAAATAATCGATTTGTTTCTGCATGTTATCGACTTTGGCTGTTTGATCACCATTATTTGTTGGAGAAGAATCGTTCTTCGCATTTTGTAGTGCCTCTAGGGCTAGACCAGCTGCGATGGTCTGAATGCCATCCCCTAAAGTTGAAATGGCTGTGCCGATATAGGCTAACTTTGCAATATAAATATCCATTGAATCATTGTTCTGGTTCTGTTTATTATTTCTTCCCATTTTCCTGCCTCCTTACAATTGTCATTACTTGCATCATATGCGACAACAATGGAAAAGGCGATTCACGAGGCATTTGAATGATTCGCTAAAATGGTAATGTTAGCTCAGCAAAATTATTGGGGGAAAATAGCATGGGCAAATGTAGAGCTTGTTGAAATGGATAGTGCGTTGCTAGAGGGAATGGGCAGGAGCGATTAGCAAACTTTCAATCTTCCTATGTAGACGTTGCGACGGAAACATTCAAATGGCTGCACGAAAGTTAGGATTGTAGCCTAAGTTGATTGAGCTTCAAGAGATGAGCTAATGGAAAAAGCGCCTACACTGTATGGTAATTTTTCAGTCGTATATAAAGGGCAACTGCTTTCCTTCCGTCGATTAACTGTTCATACGGTCTATAAAAAAGGTGAAAAAGAATGAATAGTTGCTAAGGAGCTGCAACTTTTTTCGTCACTTGTACGTTATATTCTTATAGCATTTCTATGATTCTTTGAGTTTTTGGTTGACTGCAACTAGGAAATGAGTAAAATTAAAAGGCAGTACCATTATATACCTAAACTTAACAGTATGATGAGTAAATAGGTGCTAGGATGCTAGATAGGATGAAGCATGATAGGTTAAGGTTTGTCATGAAGTTTTGGCAGTCTTTTTCTTTTCGTCTTCTGGATAACCTGTTAAGATGGTAGTAGTGTGACAACAAGTTAGTGTATATGAGAGTGGTGACAATCAAGATGGATGAACAGAAAAATGAAAGTACAGAACAGCAGCAGGAGCCGACTCCAGCAGAAGTAAAGCCGGCAGGACAATTTATACAACTGAAACCGTTTAAATTTATCATGCTAATGTTCTTTACAATCCTTATTACGGCAGGGTTAACGATTTTTGCGTTAACGTTTGGTGATAAGAAAGTAGTAGAAGTGAAAGTTCCGACTGAACGTGAGGAATTTACAAAATTATATGAAGCATTTGATTTACTGAAAAATAACTATTACCAAGATATTGATGATGAAAAAGTAGTCGATGGTGCTATTAATGGTATGTTCGATGCATTAGGCGATCCTTATTCTGACTTCATGGTAAAGGAAGAAGCAGATCAATTTAATTCTGGTTTATCTTCTAGCTTCCAAGGAATTGGAGCGGAAATCCAAGAGCGTAATGGTTATATTACAGTTGTGTCACCTATCAAAAATTCTCCTGCAGAAAAGGCAGGCTTATTACCAAAAGATATCATCTTAACGGTTGATGGGAAAAGCATTCAAGGCTTGAGTGCAACAGAAGCGGTTGCTTTAATTCGCGGTGAGAAAGGAACACCAGTGAAATTAACGGTGAAACGCGGCGAAAACACAGAGGCTATTCATATGACCATTGTTCGTGATGAAATCCCAGTAGAAACAGTTTATGGGGAAATGCTCGATGGCAATATTGCCCATATTCAAATTACATCATTTAGTGAACAAACAACGAAAGAGCTTGAAAAAATCCTTGCTGAGTATGAAGGCAAAGGAATGAAAGGCATTGTTTTAGATTTACGTCAAAATCCTGGTGGCTATTTAACGGCTGCTGTCGATATTTCTAATTTCTTTGTACCAGAAGGAAAAGCGATTGTTCAGGTACAAGAAAAAGATGCAGAGCCTCAGATTACTAATGCCATTGCAGGTAAAAAATATAACCTACCAATTACAGTACTTGTCGATAGTGGTAGTGCCTCTGCCTCTGAGATTTTAGCAGGTGCATTAAAAGAATCTGTAGGTGCCAAAGTTGTAGGTGAAACATCCTTCGGTAAAGGGACTGTCCAAAATGTAACACCATTAAAAGACGGCTCTAATCTGAAATTTACAACAGGTAAATGGTTAACACCGAATGGGAACTGGATTAACGAAAAAGGCATTGAACCTGATGTCAAAGTTGGTTATCCATCGTATGCTACTTTACCTTACTTGAATGCCTCTTTAGAAATGAAGACAGGCTTACAGTCGGACTCTGTAAAAGCAGCGGAGGAGATGCTTCAAGTGCTAGGGTATGAGCCTGGTGAAATAGATGGTATTTTCGATGACAATACTGCACGTGCTGTAGAAAAACTACAAGCAGCGAATAACCTTGAAGAAACAGGTATTTTAACAGGCAATACAACGTATGCGTTAATGGATGCTTTACGTGCAAAAATGAAAGCCGATGATCCTCAGTTATTAAAAGCGAAAGAGCTTCTTTCAGGAACAGCCGAAAAAACAGAGGACACAACAAACTAACAATGTAGCTGTCGCAACGGTCGTCTTTCACGGCATTTGCGACAGCTTTTTTTATAGGAGGAAAAATGATGAAAGATGTATACCTATTTAGTGGCTTTTTAGGGAGTGGCAAAACATCCATGCTTACGGATGTCATTCGCCAATTAAAAGAAAAGAATCTAAAGCCTGCAGTTATTATGAATGAGCTAGGAAAGCTGCCATTTGATTCACAGGCAGTGGAGAAAGATATCCCGCTCAAGGAGATGCTAGAGGGCTGTATTTGCTGTTCAGGTGCTGAAAAAACGGAGGCACAAATTCAATCTCTTCTATTAGATAGTGATTTTGATGTATTAATTATTGAAACAACGGGAGCTGCTCATCCTGTGGAAGCATTAGATGCTGTGTATTCACCACTTTTTGCAGATCAGTTAAATGTCAAAGGCATTATCACAGTGGCTGATTCCAAGCTCTGGCTGCACCGTGATACGTTAACACCGCAAGTACGCTCTTTATTTATGGAGCAAATTCGACATGCGCACTTATTATTAGCAAATAAAACAGATTTATTAACAGAGGCAGAGCAAGGACAAGTGGTCTACGAACTCCAAGGCTTAAATCCACATGCCTTTATTTTGCAAACAACGAATGGGCGAGTCCCACTTCACTTACTTGAAGGCTTAAAGGCAACGGCACAGGTTGATAAAGCTGACATTGTCAAAGCGCCAATAGCCTCCATGCAGCTTGGCTCACGCTTAGTGGAATTCACAGATAGCGAATTTACACAGGAGCAATTTGAAGATTGGATTCGTACATTACCAGAAACGATTTATCGTATGAAGGGCTATGTGCCGATTGAGGGCATTAAAAATCCGATGCTGTTTCAATATGCTTATGGAATGGTCCAATGGCTCCCTGAGTATATCAAAATGCCAGCAAAACTTGTCATTATTGGAGAAAATGTCAGTTCTTTACCTATCATTGGGGGACAATGAATAAATTTGATAATCTGCGAAATGTTGCATATGTACGTCATATGTAGCTTTACGCAGGTTATTTTATTTTTATGTAAATGAATTGTAATGCCTTTGTAACATAACTGTAATATTGAATAGCAATAAACACGCGACACTAGCTATCTCTAGGCCTATTCCATAATTGAAGGTAAGAAAATAGGCTGAGAATCTAGTGCATAAAACCATCATTTTTTATTCATTTTAAATGCGTATTTTCGAAAATAGTAACGAGTTTAAGAGGGGTGTCAACCCTCTTTCAAACGTAAGTATTTCATAGATTGGCGAAAACTAGTAAAAAATAGTGCAAAAAAAACGCGATTTTTCGCGCATTTCTTTCTTCGTTGGAGACGTTAGCAAATGTTGGTAAGATTTTTATGAAAATCATCCTTTACGATTAGTTGCAGAGAAGGAGGAATTGCAAACATGAAAAAAACACTCACTGCAATTTGTGCAACAATTCTTTTAGCAGCTCCAATTCAAATAGCTTCAGCTGCTGCTAATACAACAGAAGGGGATTCTGTACAGCAATCAACGAACTGTAAAGTTTATTATTATAAATGGTCAAACAATCATAAGTGGAATATCAAATTACCACAGGCATCTACACCATCTAAAGAGGTGCCAACAACAAATAATAATACACAACCAACGCCAAATAATAATCAATCATCACAAAACGAAAAACCAGCAACACCACCAGCTACTTCAACACCATCAACAACAACTTCAGATGTGAACGCATTTGAACAGGAAGTAGTAAAATTAACAAACGCTGAGCGTACAAAAGCTGGTTTATCACCACTTCAAACAGATGCGAAATTAATGGCTGCAGCTCGTGAAAAATCACAAGATATGCAAACAAACAAGTATTTCTCACATACAAGTCCAACATTCGGTTCACCATTTGATCGTATGAAAGCTTTAGGCATCACTTATAAAGGTGCTGGAGAAAACATTGCTCAAGGTCAACGTTCACCACAAGAAGTAGTACAAGCGTGGATGGACTCACCAGGTCACCGTGCGAACATTTTAAATGGTAAATTTACGCACATCGGTGTAGGTTACGTGAAATCAGGTAACTACTGGACACAACAATTTATTCAAAAATAATCACTGCTTACACAAAAGATACCCGATAAGTCTCTAATGGCTTATCGGGTATCTTTTTTTATTTGCAAAAGTTAAATGCTAATGGACTGTTTAATTATTGAGCAAATCACAGGCTTCATCACTCATACATCAACCTTTATCGTCCAACTTTTAAATTTTATCGTCTAACCATCAAAATGATAGTTTTTAAACTATGTTTTTGGGGAATTACTAAATTAGTAGTAGGTAAAAAGTAGGGAAGGGTGAGGTTGATGAAAAAGCCGAATTTATTAAAGCATTTTTTTGCAAGAGAAGAAAGTACACAGGCGATAGCGCTGGCTACAGTTCAAGATCATCGTTTATTCTCATATGCCATGTCCTTTGCGAAGTATCACCCTGATATGATGATTGTCTTTGCAGCGGATGGAGAAATTATTTATGTAAATCAAGAGGCACTCTATCAACTATTACACTATCGACCAAGCCATGCAGAGGATTTTAAGCGAATTTTGACGGTCCCTGATTATAAGCGGCTAAAAAGAGCATTCAACCAAACATTGCGGGGGAAATCGGTCAAAATTGATATAGAAAGGCTACAGCATCAAGGTCAACAGCTAAGCCTTGTACTAACATTTATACCGATTAAAAATGGTGAGGATCAGGCAGAGGGGCTTTATTTAATTATTGAAGATATGTCTACCTATTCTGCGATGAAGCATCAATTATTGCTTCATGAAAAGCATTTAAATTATGCTCAGCATATTGCCGCAGTAGGGAGCTGGGAATACTTTATTCAGCATGACAAGCTGTATTGCTCCGATAATTTTTATCAAATTTTTGGCTTTAGCCGTTCAGAAAACGACGGTATTGATCGAGCTTTCCAATTCATCCATCCAGATGACCATGAAAAGACCTACGATGCATTTAACAATGCCCGAAAAGGCATCAACTTGAATAGTGAATTTCGAATATACCATGGTGAAACTCATGATTTACGTTATGTACAAGCAGCGGCAGAAGTAACTTGGAAGGATAATAAGCCCTTTAAGATGGTTGGGGTTGTAAAGGATCAGACAGCTTTTAAACTGCTTGAGCAGGCATTAAATGATACACTCGCCAACTATCATTATATTTTTAATCATTTAGATGCGGGGATTTGGATGCGAGATTCCATTCGGGGAACAATGCTTTTTGCCTCAAAAGGGCTAGAGGGGATTTTAGGCATTCCACTAGCGAAGCTTTACGAAGACGCCGAAGTATGGATTAACATGATTCACCCTGCACATCGCGAGGAGGTACTAGCGTACACCGATTATCTTGCTATCGGCAAGAGCTACCAAGTGATTTATCGTATTTTTACAGGTGAAAACCAAACAAAATGGTTGCTTGAGCAAATTGTACCGAGACTCGATGAGAAGGGAAAAGTAAATCAAATTTTTGGCTTAGTAACGGATATTACAAAGGAGGTTGAACGAGAAAAGAAGCTCAATTATTTAGTGTACTATGATGAATTGACAGGCTTACCAAATCAATTGAGCTTGCATGATAAAGTGGACACGCTCTGTTCGGCAGGCGAGCCATTTGCCCTTCTCTATATTTCCATTAATCGTTTTCATGTGCTAAATAATGCATTAGGTTCACAAATCGGTGATGAGCTTCTTCGAGTGGTGACCCAGCATTTTGCCAAGCTTCTCGATGATACTAGTTACTTGGCACGCCTAGACCATCAGCATTTTATTTTGGTAATGAAAAAATATGTGAGTAAACAGCATATTTACGCATTGGCTAATCGTTTACTGAAAATCTTTGATACCGCTCTGACGATTAAAGACTATCAATTGCATCTCTCTGCTAGCATTGGCATTGTTTTTTATCCTGAGGAAGGTAGAAAGAGAAATATCTTATTAGAAAATGCTTACTCTGCTTTGTGCTATGCGAAGCAACAAGGGCGCAATCGCTTTCATATTTATGCCTTTACAGAAGATATTACTTCCTATAAGCAATATGTGCTAGATCGTGATATGCGTCAAGCGATGTTAAATGAAGAATTTGAGCTATATTTTCAGCCATTGGTAGAGCCACAAAAAGGCAATATTTATGGGGCAGAGGCGTTAATTCGTTGGCATCATAAAGAATGGGGGCTTGTGTCACCTGGTGAATTTATCCCTTTAGCGGAAGAAAATCATATGATCCATATTATTACAGATTGGGTCATTAAAAAAGCATGTGCTTTCTTGCGGAAATGGAAGCAAGATGGGCATGTACTGCGTACGATTAACATCAAAATTTCACCTATTCGTTTGATGAAAAGGGGCTTTGTCCCATTTCTTCAAGAGCAATTGCAGCTCAATGAAATCCCTGCTCACTATTTACAATTAGAAATTACAGAAAGGACCATTTTAAAAAATAGCGCAAGTGTTATGACGGTATTAAAGGAATTGCAAGAACTTGGTGTCAAAATTGCTATTGGTGATTTTGGAACAGGCTATTCATCGTTAGAATCATTGCGCACGTTTCAGCCAACAACGCTTCATATCTATGAGGCGTTTATTCGGCAAATTCGCCATGATCATCCTATTGAAAATGGGCTTATCTCAACAACGATCTATTTAGCAAAAATGCTAGGTATTCAAGTAGTGGCAAAAGGGGTCGAAAGCTATGATCAATATATTTTTTTAAAGCAGCATGAATGTCATTATCTACAAGGAAGCATCTATTCAAAAGCAGTTCCTGCGAAGGCTTTTGAAAAAATGCTAGCTAAAGGCTTCTTAGAACCGCCGAAAGCAATTGTCCATCACAAGCCAGCTGTGGAGCGTCGCAAGTATTTTCGCTTTCATTTCCCAGCCTATGTGAAGGGCTCTATGACCATTATTGAAATGAACCAGCAAAAGCTTGCTATCGGTCATACGCCAATCGTGATTGAAAATATTAGCTTAGGGGGAATGAAGATTCGCTCTACACTGAAGCTACCAATCAATCAAACGATGAAGTTTCAATTTAACTTTGTGTTGATGAACCAGTCATTTACTATAGAAGGTACATTTAGATGGACATTAGAGGAAAAGTATCAAATTTATTCATACGGAGTAGCCTTCAATCTAACGCAGGAAAATGAGGGGAAATTAGCGCCTATCATCAATCGTATGACAGCTTTGCATAATCAGCATGAAAAAATAGAGGGGACGCCCTTTATCTATGAAGATATTGAAGCTTATTTTAAAAAATAATCCATTTAAAGATGCCCCTCTGTTTTAACGGGCATCTTTTTTATGGCTATGAATCCCACTATGCAAGCGTTTGAAAATGGCGAAAAATGTTTATACTCTCCAATAGAGGGGGGCGTTTTATGGATAAAGTGGAGTATATGATGAAAAGCCTACAAAAAGCATTCTACCATTCCTCGGATTTGACAGTCAGACAAGTAGATTGGCATGAAGGGGATACGGCTATTTTATGCTTTTACGCTTCTCTAGTTGATGCGAAGGAAGTACAAAAAGTACTGGATACCATTTATGCCCGTTTAGATACAGATAAACCTTTTTGGAGTGAAACGTTAATTACGACATTGCAAGATTTTTCCTTACCGCAAGCGATTGAAAGAGTCTGTCAAGGGGAAACGATCGTGATATTGCCTGAAAGGGGAGAGATGCTGACACTTAGCATCATAAATGAGGTGCGTCGAAATCTCGAAGAGCCGATCAACGAACATATTCTTCGAGGTTCGCATGAGGGCTTGATTGAGCGTGCAGACACCAATTTAGCTTTGATACGAAAGCGAGTGAATAATCCCGCACTTGTCGTAAAATCTTTTTCGATTGGCCATCAAACGAAAACAAAGGCCTATTATCTGTATATGGATGGGGTCATACAGCCTGAGACCTTACAGGAGGTTGAAAAGCGGATTGCAGCGATTCAGATCGACTATTTTTATAGTATTGGTCAATTAAGCGATGCGTTAGAGGATTCGGTGTTATCGCCCTTTCCACAATTGTTAAATACAGAGCATCCAGATCGTGTAGTAGCCAATTTAGTGGAGGGCAAGGTCGTGGTCATGACAAATATTTCACCATCTGCCTTAATTGGTCCCGTGACCTTTTTCTCTTTCTATCAAACACCCGATGATTATAATGGTCGGGTTGTTGTTGGCTCCTTTTATAAAATCGTCCGCTTACTGTCGTTTATAACCGCGGTTTTTTTACCAGCTTTTTATATTGCAGTAGTTAGCTTTCATTTTGAGGTACTGCCACTAGAACTGAGTAATCAAGTGAAAAACGATGTGAATGAAATCCCTTATCGACCACTAATCGAAGCGCTCATTCTTGAAATCATTATGGAGCTTATTCGAGAATCGAGTATACGTTTGCCGCAATCTGTAGGGCAAACAATTGGAATCGTTGGGGGGCTAGTAATAGGAGATGCCATCGTTAATGCAGGGTTAGTGTCTAATTTAATGGTCATTGTCGTTGCCTTAACGGCTATTTCAAGCTATGTCGTTCCATCCGTTGAATTGAATAGTACCATACGTATGTTACGCTTTCCGTTTATGGTCCTAGCCTCATTGTTTGGGTTTTTAGGGATTGTCATAGGGGTTGTTATTTTACTCATTCATCTAATCAGTTTAACTTCTATTAAACAGCCGTATTTTTCACCCATCGTACCTTTTCAGCCAAAAGCGGTGTATAAAATTTTTTTACGCTGGCCATTCATTAAACCGACTGTGCAAGTTACTTCCTTTGACCCACCAGAGGATGAACAGCTAAAAAATGAGGATACGCCATGAAGTTTTCGCTATCTAAGGCTCAATTTTTTTTAGTACTATTTATTATTCAAACAGGTGTCGTCTATATTGCCTTCCAAACCCCTTTAATCATTTACAGTCAACATAATGCTTGGCTCGTTTTTATTTTAGCAAGTGTCATTCATTATGGTCTGTTGCTCCTGTTTGAACGCTATTATGCCTACTTTTATTTAAATCGATTTTTTCGCTGGGTCTATCAGCTTTATTGGATTTTATTAGCGGCTGTACTGATTGCCTATATGGGATATGTTTTGGCCACATGGGTATTACCACAAACCCCTGAATGGCTCGTTGTTGTACTGATTGTCGCACTATCCTTGTATGCCAACCTAGTAAGACCAGAAACGGTCATTAACATCGGTGTCATGCTCATACCAATCATTTTCCTTTTTGTGCTTTTTTTAATGCTGGCGATTCCCGATTTAACATGGAGTAATCTATTTCCTATTGAATGGAATCATATGAGACAAATCATGGGGGGCTTGATTCATAGTACCTATGCTTTTTTTGGCATTGAAATGTACCTTCTTTATCGACCATTTCTAAAACAAGATACACAGGTGAAAGGGCGGCCTTTATTCATCTACCAACTGGTCATTTTTGTATTTTATTTGATTTCCGTGCTTTTTACACAAATGTTCTTTGCCTTAGATGAAATCAAGTTGATCCCAGAGCCGATTATGTATATTTTAAAATCACAGGAAGTGACATTTGTTAAACGACTTGATATTTTCTTCCTCTATATTTGGCTATCATGGTCTATTGTCACGGTCATGATTTTTGGTCTGTCCTTTCGAGTGCTGTATCTTTCAAAAAAAAGGAAGCATCCGAAATGGAGTATTATTATCTACCATCTTTTACTGGCAATACTACCGCTCTTTATGATGCAATTTCAGCGCATTGAGTTTATTAAAAATTCTTTGCACTATGTATTATTCTTTTTTACCTTTCTACTACCGCTCATCATTATCTGTTGGAATAAATGGAGGGGAAAACGTGTATCGTAAAGGGAGTATAATCATCTTATCTATAGTGCTTTTAGCGGGATGTTGGGATGAACGCCTTTATAAAAATGCGTCTGTCGTAACACTCGTTGGTGTGGAAGGCTATGTTGGGGAGTACAAAGGCTATTATGCTTATCCGAATACAACAGCACAGCAAAATGAAGTGATTGAAGCGGAAGGGATTTCACCGAAAGATGTACGCAATAACGCCAATTTGAAAGTCGAGCAAACGCTTGATCTATCGGAGCTATCAACGCTCCTAATAGCGGATCAAACAGTGAGAGAGCCCATTTATGATATCTTGGATATTTATTTTCGCGATCCTCAAAATCCGATATCCATCAAAGTGGCGATAACAGAAGGGGATGTCAAACCATACGTCGACTTAACGAAGGATTTAGCTGGAAGCGCAGGCGTTTATTATGAACGCTTTATCGAAAGTACAGAGGAAAATACCTTTTTTCCGAAATTAGATTTACAAACGATTGGCTCGATGTTATTTGAACAAACAATCGATATCACGCTACCGTATATTCGGCTAGGTGAGGATAAAAAGCACGTTGTTGCGGCTGGTTTAGCTTTATTTTCTGGTCAAACCTTTACGGGCACAGTATTAACGCCAAAACAATCCCTCATCATGCTCATTTTAATGAATCAAACTAATAAGCAAGCACGTATGAGTTATATGTGGAAGCATGACGGGAAAGAAATGCCGATTACGGCAGATGTTATCCATGTGAAGCGTAAATGGATAGTGGATGAGGAACTGAGACGAATAACGATGGATTACCAACTCGAGGTCGGAATTGAAGAATTCGCCCAAGATCATTTGTATAAAGAAACCATTTTTAAGGATGTTCAACAATTGATTCAAAAGCATTTGCAGGCGGAGTTTGAGGAGGTCTTACGTATACTTCAAAATCAAAAGTCTGATACATTAGGAATTGGTCGCTATATTCGTGCCTATCACCCGAAGATGTTTAAGGACGACTGGCATGCGGAATATACATCCTTACAGCTCGTGCCGTCTGTTCAAGTGAAAATCATTCGTACAGGTGTATTACGCTAAAAAATCGCCTTTCTCAAGAGGGAGAAAAGCGATTTTTTGTCGTTAGACGGTAACTCTTTTTTGAACAATTAGCAGACGGATAAGCAGGGTGATTGCGCCCATTGTTAAACCAGCAACAAGTCCAATCCAATATCCAAATGGACCAAAATCAGTATGCGTAGCAAGGATATAGCCCACGGGCAAGCCAATGATCCAATACGAGATAATTGCCATCATAAATGTGATCATAACATCCTTATAGCCACGTAATGCCCCTTGTACGGGTGCTTGAATCGCATCCGAGAGCTGAAAAATGGCTGCATAAACTAAAAATTGTACAGCATACTCAAGTACTATAGGATCTGTTGAATACATATGAGCTACAGGCTCACGTAAAATAAATAAGATACAAGCAGAAATAAAACTAAATAAAATGGCTGTGCCGACACATAGATAACTATAAATACGAGCATCCTGCATGCGACCAGCACCAATTTCAAAGCCTACTAATATGGTAACGCCCATGGAAATACTAAGCGGCACCATATAGAGCAGGGAGGTGAAATTTAAGGCAATTTGATGAGCGGCAATAATTTCTGTGCTAAAATTACTCATCATCATGGTAACGGCAGAAAAAATGCTTGTTTCTGCAAATAAGGAGATGCCAATTGGCACACCAATCAGTAAAATTTCCTTCCATCGAAGCCATTCCAGCTTCGGCCAATGGTGGAACAAACGGAAACGTTCGAACGGTACTCGTTTGGCGATAATCCATACAGTAATCAAGAAAATGAGCCAGTACGTAATTGCTGTTGCGACACCTGCACCAATCCCGCCAAGCTCTGGTGCGCCGAATTTACCGAAAATAAAAATGTAGTTAAGGACGATATTAATCGGCGTTGTCAATAATGTAATAATCATTGTGACACGTGTCTGCCCAAGGGCATCAATGAAACAACGCATGACAAAAAATAAGAATAAAGGTAAAAGACCAGCACACATCGCATAGATGTAGCCTTTTGCAATGCTATGTACAGCAGATTCTAAATTCATCTTGCTAAGTATCCAATCGATGCCAAAAAAGAGCCCTGTGAAGATGATGATTGCCAGCAAAATGGCTACATAAATACCTTGCTGAACGGCCTTTTTGGCATCCATCTCTTGTTTCGCTCCGACTAGCTGTGAGACAATCGGTGTAATGGCAAGGAGAATACCCGACAGTCCTGTATAAATCGGCATCCAAATGGAGGAGCCGATTGAGACACCTGCTAAATCGGCGGTCCCATAGCGACTGGACATTAAAATATCAAAAAATGAAATAAGATAAATGGCTACTTGTGTTACTAAGATGGGAACAATCATTTTTAAAAGTAGTGCATATTTTTCCTTAATTGTGGATGTTTGGTACATATTTGATACTTCCTTCGTGAACATAATGAACAAGTATAGCATATGTAAAGAGAGAAAAGCTTGAAATTTTCGTGCTTCATCTATATCTTTTCTTCAGCATATAGTAAAATAGAACACTGTAAACAAAAAGTAGTGCGGACTACAATGGTTTTTAAGGAATAGGAGAATTAATGTGAAACAACAAACTATCATTTTAACCGGTGGTGGGACAGCTGGCCATGTATCGTTAAATCAAGCGATACTCCCGTCTTTACTTGAACTTGGTTATGATGTCCACTATATTGGTTCAGAACAAGGTATTGAAAAAGAATTAATAGGCGAGGCTTTCCCCGATGTTCCGTTTTATGGCATTGCGAGTGGTAAATTGCGTCGTTATTTCTCAATGAAAAATTTTACAGACCCATTTAAAGTGCTTGCTGGAATGATGCAGGCTTTTCGTATTATTAAAAAAGTAAAGCCACAGGTTGTCTTTTCAAAGGGTGGCTTTGTTTCAGTACCTGTTGTTATGGCAGCAAAACTGGCAGGTGTGCCTGTTGTTATACATGAATCTGATGTGACACCTGGTCTTGCCAATAAAATTGCCCTGCCTTTTGCCTCTCATGTGTTCACGATTTTTGAAGAAACACTAAAGCATTTACCACAAGAAAAGGCAACTTGCACAGGCTCCATTATTCGTCCGGAGTTGTTTGAGGGCGAACGGGCAAAAGGGTTATCATTCTGTGGCTTTTCAACATTAAAGCCTGTTTTACTAGTGATGGGCGGAAGTTTAGGCTCTGTTGTTCTAAATGAGGCATTGCGTCAAAACTTACCAGAGCTTTTAAAGCAATTTCATATTATTCATTTGTGTGGGAAAGGGAACTATGACCAAGCACTAGAGACAATGCCTGGCTACAAGCAATTTGAGTATGTGACAACAGAGTTACCTGATCTATTGCATGCAGCAGATTTTATCGTGTCACGAGCAGGCTCTAACTCCATTTTCGAATTTTTGGCACTCCACAAGCCGATGCTATTAGTGCCGCTATCCGCACAAAAAAGTCGTGGGGATCAAATTTTAAATGCCAACTTGTTTAAAAAACAGGGCTATGCGGAAGTGCTGCAGGAAGAAGAATTAACAAAGGAATCTTTTATGAAGTCGGTTCATACATTAACAGAGTGTAAGGCAGAAATGGTCGAGAAGATGTCCAAAACGCAAAAACCAAAAACACCAGACGAAATGGCAACATTAATTTTGCACTACAAAAAATAAAGGCTCTTTGAAAAAAGAAAAGAAGCTATGAGGCAGGTCAAAGATGACAAAACCTTATAGCTTCTTATTATATATGACACATTACATGGCTTGCTCTTCGCCTTCTTGCATTTGATGTGCTGTTATTAAGTAGAATAAATCTTTTTGAATTTTGAATAAATTAAATTGAGCTTCACCGCTATTGACCTGTTCTAATAAAGTCGGATGACTTTCATTAGCACTCACCACATAAGGTAGCTTTAATGCGGCACGCTGTGATTTTAAATTTTCAACTCGTATACGGAGAAATACCGTATGGAAATTATAATCAAAAAATAACTCATTCAAAAATAGCATTTTTGCCTTTTGATTATAGCCTTTACCCTGGTAAGGGAGTCCAATCCACGTTCCTAAAAAGCCTGCACCGTCCTCCACATCGTGAATACTAATGGTGCCGATTGGTTGACCCCAATCATCAGTAATGGTCCTCGAGATAGCGAGTCCTCTCGCTTCCTCTTCAATCAGTTGTTTTGTCATAAACCAATACTCATCAGCGGATGTGGCTTTCTGACGGACAAAAGGGAATACAGAAGGGTGTGATAATAGCTCATAAAGCTCTGTACATTCATGCAGGTCTCGATGTTTAAGCATACGAAACGCCTCCTTTACTAGGGTAGTTAAAACAATTCCGTTGAAGCATAAAGAAGAAAACTAAAATTCGTACTGGAATTAAAACCCAAAGAACTAGACGTTATAACTATGATATTCCATAATCTCCCGCTGTCTTACTGATTTCGACCATACCGAAAAAAGGCTAGTTTTTTAAATATAATATAACACGAAAGCTGTTTGATGCAATCATTTTGCTCGAAAAAAACAAAATTTGAGTTTAGTAGTCAGTAAATTCTGACAAAAGAAGAGGCGTTGGCGAAAATATTGTTGTTTTTTAGCATTAAGTCTATCCTATCAATTTTATCTAATATTAATCATTTATACACTTCTTTAGTAGGATTTAAATGTTTCTACAATAGGTAATATATCAAAAAATATCCTAAAAAGGATATAATTTATCTTATTCTGTAAGGGTAATTTTTGATTTTTATGTTATAATAGTAGTATTATATAAAATCGAACAAAACATACATACTAGCATTTTTATCATGATTGCAATGGCTTTTCTGGAGGTGACAGCATGGAGTATCTTTTAAGCGAAGATTTTTTTAATTCATTATTTATTGGCAAAGATTTTGCTTTTCTCATGAAAAAAGTAGAGGATGATTATCAATATATTCGCTTAAACCAAGCAGCTCGTGACCTGTTATCAAATGAGGCGATTGGAAAAATGATTTCAAGCGTTACCTCAGAGCGCATTTTTTCGATCATTCAGAAAAACTACGATCAAGCGATTAGGGAGCATAATCAGGTTGACTATGTAGATTATGCGTATTTTCAGTCGGAGGTTCATAAATACGAAACGTCTGTCAGACCGTTGAAATATAATAATGAAGACTATATATTAGCCATCACAAAGGAAATCCTCTATGACCGCAATATTGAGGATAAATTTTTATTTATGCGGTCCATGTTTGACCATGCCTTTTTCTCCACGGTCATTTTATCGGCCGAAGGTATGGTATACGAAGTGAATTCTTGCTTTATGGAAGATTTCCAATTAGATAATGAAACTGTCAAGCAAAAATTGTTTGTTGATTTACCGATCATCCCGAAAGAAGAGGTTGAACACATTGAAGCTTGTTTACAAAAAGCAGCGAGAGGGGAAAACCTTGATAAAAAGCTGATCAAGCTGTTTACGTCAGAAGGTCAGGAGCGCATGTATTTAATGTCCCTATCGCCTGTAATGCAGGATGATAATTCGTTTGCTATCTTTCTAATCATGCAGGATTTTACTCAATTTACTTTACAAAAAGCAGAATTACGTTCGAAGTCTCATGGTTTAGAAGTTTTTAAGTCTGCCTTAAATTCAGCTACAGCCATTGCTGTATTGGACCATAAAGGCTATATTACGGAAGCAAGCGATATGTTTTTACAGGCTTCTGGCTACACTGCGGAGGAATTAATAGGTCAGCCCTATTCATTAATGGAGCCAAGGTTCAATGCGCAAAACTTTTTACAATTAATCGAAGGCAAGCTGGATACAATGGAGATTTGGCGAGGAGAACTGTGCTATCGCACAAAATATCATGCCGATTATTGGGTGGAGGCAACCATTGTGCCGTTAAAAAATGAGTTCGGTAAAATCGAACAAATTTTAACCATTAACTATAATATTACAGATAAGAAAAAAATGTTCACAGAATTAAAAAATATTGAACGTACTTTCCGACTCATTACGGAAAATACAAATGATTTAATCGTGATTACGAATGAAGATGGCATTATTCTTTATGCGTCTCCATCCTATGGGATTTATTTAGGGTATGAAAATGAAGAGCTACTTGGGCAGTTTTACAGTGATATTTTAGATCAAGAAAGTAAAAACGAATGGCAAACATTTTTAAACAATTTTACAGGTCAGCCAGAAACACAGTTTGAGCTTTTACTAAAGGCGAAGGACGGTACACCGATTTGGACAGAGGGCAATGTCACGGTTGTACATGACCCTGAACGTGAAAAGGTTTCACAAATTATGATGGTGTCTCGAGAAATTACTCATCGTAAAGAAAGAGAAAATGATTTGCTCTATTTAGCCTATCATGATGCGTTAACACAGCTACCTAATCGACGTTATTTACAAAAAGAGTTTCCGAAAATACTGGCTAAAGCAGCTGAAAATCAAACCTGTGTCGCCATGCTCTATCTAGATGGTGATGATTTTAAAGAAGTCAACGATCGTTTTGGTCATGACACAGGGGATGCGTTTATTCAGCGCTTTGGTAATGCCTTAAATCAAACGGTTCGCAGTCATGACATGGTCATTCGAATTGGTGGCGATGAATTTATCGTCATCCTAACAGGTTTAACAAGAGAAGCTGATAAAAGGCATGACCAAATTATGCATATTATTCGTCGAATCCGCGATGAACTAGCAGAAGGCTGGATGATTGAAGACCATCATTTTACTCCTACAGCCTCAATCGGTATTGCCTATTATCCAGATCATGCACAAACTTTGGATGAGTTAATGGATTTAGCCGACCGAGCTTTATATCGATCAAAAGAGTTGGGAAAAAATAATCTTTCCATTTCGGGAATACAATAAAAAAGTCTGTCCACAAGGTTTCCCTTGTGAGACAGACTTTTTGTTTGATGTTATGCTAGAACGTGAGAGGGATAAATATCCTATATCGTTATTTTAGAATAGAAGGTGATACAATGCCTAAGAAGATATTGTTGGTAGAAGATGAGAAGCATATTGCGCGTTTTGTTGAACTAGAATTACAGCATGAGGGCTATGAGGTGAAAACAGCCTTTGATGGACGGGATGGACTGGCTTTGGCCACTACGGAAAATTTTGATGTTCTCTTATTGGATGTGATGCTGCCAGGCATTAATGGCATTGAAATTTGCCGCCGTATCCGAACGCAGTCACAGGTGCCAATTATTTTATTAACGGCGAGAGATGCTGTAATGGACCGTGTAGCGGGCTTAGATGCAGGAGCCGATGACTATATCGTCAAGCCTTTTGCTATTGAAGAGCTGCTTGCTAGAATACGGACGATTTTACGTCGTGTCACACCAGAGCCTACTAGCAGCGAATCTTTATGTTTACGAGATATTGAAATAGATGTGGCAGCCTATGAAGTTTTTGTTCAAGGGAATAAACTTGACCTAACAAAGACAGAATATGATTTACTAAAACTATTAATCGAGCACAAAAATAGAGTGTGTACGAGGGAGCATATTTTAACGTCAGTTTGGGGCTATGATACGGATATCGAGACCAATGTAGTAGACGTTTATATCAGACATTTACGCACAAAGCTCCCTGGTGATATGAACGCTTATATAGAAACTGTTCGTGGTGTTGGGTATGTGATGCGTGAATGAATAAATTAAAAAATTATGTACGTCACCAATCTTTACAGAAAAAATGGATGCTGACATCAAGTAGTGTCATCTTTATTAGCTTTACAATTATTTGTATAGTCGTTTATCTTTCGCTTCATACATGGCTCTTAAACGATGAGGAAGGTAAGGTCAAACGTACAAGTGACGATATTATCTCCTTTTTAGAATCACAAGGTCCTAATGTTACCATTCAGCAAATACAACAAAATACAGGTTTGCTCAAATCCATTGCCGATCGCGATGAAACGGTCAGAATATTTAATAGAGATGGAGTGGATATTTTACGTATCAATGATACTTCAGCTGCTGCACCGCTACAATCGATGCAAGAAGTTCTGGAAATGACCATCGATAAGAAGGATGTACTCGTCATCAATGAACCGATACGGATCGGCTTTTTTCAAGGCTATATCCAAGTTATTCATCCTTTGACTAGCTTTCAATCCCTTATGCATTACCTTCTGACAGCGATGCTAATAGCGGGGATAGGGGCATTGATACTATCAGGCTCCATTGGCTATTATTTGGCCAATTATTTAATGAAGCCATTACATGAATTGCGTGCATCCATGAAGACGGTGGTAGACCAAGGATTTAATCAGCCTATCCAGCTAACCTATACATCACAGGATGAGATTGGTGATCTGTTAAAAATGTACAATGCGATGATGAATGAGCTGCAAATTTCCTTTACCCAGCAGCAACAATTTGTCGCAGATGCTTCCCATGAACTGCGAACACCGATTCAAGCCATTGAAGGGCATCTCTCCTTGTTAAAAAGATGGGGCAAAGATGATCCAGCCATTTTAGAAGAATCCATTGATACTTCACTAACGGAAATTGCTCGGATGCGTAAAATGATTGAGGAATTATTAGAGCTTGCACGACGTGAGGAAAAAGATGAGGCAAGTGAGGCAAATGCACTAGTAGTAATAGAAGCCGTCATGGAGGAGCTACAGCTTGTCCATCCACAAGCACGAATATCGCTGTCGAAAAATGGCGAAATCGGTCCGTTATTTATTACCGAAAATGCACTAAGTCAAATCGTTCGTAATATAATAGAGAATGCAATTCGTTATTGTGAAAAAATTCCTGAGATTGAAATTTCTCTTACAACTGCTGGAAAAATTGCATGTTTAGAAATTGCTGATAATGGTATAGGAATAGCAGAAGAGAATATGCCGTTTATCTTTGATCGATTTTATCGAGTGGATGAAGCAAGAAATCGTCAAATTGGTGGAACTGGCTTAGGACTTAGCATTTCGAAGATGTTACTTGAAAAATACAATGCGACAGTAGAAGTCAAGAGTGAGGTTAATATTGGAACCGTTTTCTCGCTAAGAATACCGCTAAAATATTAAGAAAAATTCACGCTTTATTTCATTATTCTATCCTTTGCGAAAAAAATTGCTTAATTTGCTAAAAAGAGTTGTATTTTTTGTGAAGAGTAGTAAGATTGAGATGGAAAAAACGTTCTTTAAAATATGGAAAAGTAGTGTGAAACTTTCTTTTAAAGAACGGCTAAATATTATATAATTAATTGTAATTTAATTAATGGAACTGCCGAAAGGCAAAATTTGGAGGTCATTTTTCATGTCGAACAACGTTACAACTGTAAGTTCTCCATGGTCAGCTTTCTCTGGTCCTAACCTAGGATATGTGATGGAGCAATACGACTTATTCTTACAGTCTCCTGAAGAAGTAGAACCGGAGTTAGTTTCTTTATTCCAACAATTTGGTGCACCAGTAGTAGTAGAAGGTGAAGTAGCTGTAGTTAGTCATACAGCAGCGGCTCCTGCTGGCGATTACAAAAAAGTGTTAGCCGCTGTGAAATTAGCAGACGCAATCCGTTCACACGGTCATTTAGCGGCAGATATTTATCCTCTGAAAAACCGTGAACTACAAACAGCTCAAATTGAAGAAAGCGCGTTCAACTTAAGCGCTGCGGATTTAGCTGAAATTCCTGCAGCAATCTTCTTCAAAGATGTGCCAGCAAACGTGAAAAATGGTAAGGATGCAATCGACTATCTAAAAGCTGTTTATACAGATAAAGTGGCATTTGAATACGGTCACGTAGTAGCTACAGAAGAACGTGATTGGATTCAAGCGCAAATTGAATCAGGCTTATTTAAACAAGCATTATCTTCTGAAGAGAAGAAAGCCTTATTAGATCGTTTAACTCGCGTTGAAAATTTCGAAAAATTTATTCATAAAACTTTTGTAGGGCAAAAGCGTTTCTCTGGTGAGGGCTTAGATACGCAAATCGTTCTATTTGATGAAATCGTTAAAACAGCAGAAGCCAAAAATGTAGAAAATGTACGTATTGGTATGGCACACCGTGGTCGTTTAAATGTTTTAACACACATCTTAAACAAACCTTATGACATGATGTTCTCTGACTTTGCACATGTTTCAAATGAGTTATTTATGCCTGAGCATGGCCGCCTTGAAATTACAAAAGGTTGGACAGGTGATGTGAAATACCATATGGGTGCTTCTTACAACCGTGAATCGGGTATGAATGTTAAATTGGCTTACAACCCATCTCACTTAGAAGTTGGCAATCCAGTTGTACTTGGAGCTACTCGTGCAACACAAGATGATACGTCTAAACCAGGCCAAGCGGTACACGACCGTACTAAAGGCTTAGGTATTTTAGTGCACGGTGATGCTGCATTCCCAGGTCAAGGGATTGTGACTGAGGTTTTAAACTTTGCTAAAACAGAAGGCTTTACAACAGGTGGTACAATCCACATTATCGCGAACAATATGATCGGTTTCACAACTGAGCATTATGATTCTCGTTCTTCTGTGTACTCTTCTGACCCAGCAAAAGGTTACGAGGTACCAGTAATCCATGTCAACGCAGATAGCCCAGAGGCAGTAGCGCAAGTGGGTCGTTTTGCTGCTAACTACCGTCAAAAATTCGGCAAAGATATTATTGTAGACTTAGTTGGTTACCGTCGCCATGGTCATAATGAAACAGATGACCCAACTGTGACAAACCCAGAAACATACAAATTGGTTTCTAAACATGAAACAGTGCGTGCTTTATATGGAGCACAATTAGTGGCTGAAGGTCTTCTATCTGCTGAAGATGTAGCTGCCTTAGATACAGCAATCTATGCAGAAATGCAAGCAGCCTATGACCATGTAAGAGAAATGGCAGATAAAGATGATCATCAGCATTTAGAAATGCCAGCAGAATTAAAAGTAGAGTTCCCACAAATTGATACAGCAGTTGGTGCGGAACGTTTAGAAAAAATCAATGAAGAGCTTTTAGTGTTTGAAGAAAACTTCGAGCCACAGAAAAAGCTTGGCAAAATTTTAGAAAAACGTCGTGATGCCTATGCATCAGCAAAAATTGACTGGGGCCATGCAGAAACGTTAGCATATGCGACAATTATCCAAGACGGCACACCAGTACGTTTTACAGGTCAAGATGCTCAACGTGGTACATTCTCTCAACGTCACTTAGTACTTCACGATAAAAACAATGGGAATGTCTTCACACCGCTTCATCATATTTCTGGTGCGAGTGCATCCTTCTCAGTACACAACTCTCCACTGACTGAAGCGGGAGTAGTAGGCTTTGAGTATGGTTACAACCTAGAAAATAGTCATGTTTTAACAGTGTGGGAAGCACAATTCGGTGACTTTGCGAACATGGCACAAGTGATGTTTGATAACTTTATTTCAGGGGCACGCTCTAAATGGGGCCAAAAATCTGGATTAGTGATCCTTTTACCACATGGTTATGAAGGTCAAGGTCCAGAGCACTCTTCAAGCCGTATGGAACGCTATTTACAAATGTCAGCTGAAAACAACTGGTTTGTAGCGAACTGTTCAAACGCAGGTAACTACTATCATTTATTACGCCGTCAAGCAGCGTTATTAGGTACAGAAGGGGTACGTCCACTTGTAGTCGTATCACCAAAATCACTATTACGTCACCCATTAGCTGCGGCGAATGCTGAACAATTAGCAAATGGTTCATTCCAAGAAGTGATTGAACAACCAGGTTTAGGCGCTAAACCAGAAGCTGTAGAGCGTATCGTTTTAGGAACTGGTAAAGTGATGATCGACTTAGCGGATCGCGTAAAAGACGGAGAAGGCTTCGATCATTTACACATTATTCGTGTAGAACAACTTTACCCATTCCCAAAAGAGCAAGTTGCTGGTATTATTGCTAAGTATCCAAATGTGAAAGAAATTGTTTGGGTACAAGAAGAACCTAAAAACCAAGGCTCATGGAATTATGCATTAGAAACATTATATGAACTTTCAGAAGGTAAAAAACTTCGCTATGTAGGTCGTCCTGCAATGAGCTCAACTTCTGAAGGGGATGCAGATTCTCATAAAGCAGCACAAGCAGCATTAATTGAAGCGGCAGTTGCTGAGCCAGTGAAGGTTAAATAATCACATATAAATTTTTGAAAAAAACGGGCTACTTGCCCTCAAGCAGTAGCCCTTTTATGTGCGTCATGCACGTTAATCAAAGGAGGAAATGAAAGTGGCTGAAATTAAAGTCCCTGAATTAGCAGAATCGATTACAGAAGGTAGTATCGCACAGTGGGTAAAAAAAGTGGGCGATCGCGTTGAAAAAGGTGAATTCATCGTTGAACTTGAAACAGATAAAGTAAACGCTGAAATCATTTCTGAAGAAGCAGGTGTATTAACACAAATTTTAGCTGAAGAAGGCGATACTGTACTAGTTGGTCAAGTTATCGCAGTAGTAGAAGCAGGCGAAGGCGCAGCACCTGCACCTGCAGCGGCTCCAGCTGAAGCAGCTCCGGCTCCAGCAGCGCCACAAGCAGCATCTGCACCAGTAGCAGCGGCTCCAGTTGTAGAAGAAACTTCTGGTGAGCGAGTAATCGCCTCTCCAGCAGCACGTCGTCTTGCTCGTGAAAAAGGTATCAACCTTGCAGCAGTATCTCCAGTAGATCCACAAGGACGTGTACGTGTACAAGATGTAGCAGCTCATGGTACAGCTCCAGCTGTAGCACCAGTAGCAGCACCTACATCAGTAGCAACTTCAGGTGGCCCAGTAGTATTTACACCAGCAGCTAATTCTGACCGTGTAACAGTTGAAAAAATGAGCCGTCGTCGCCAAACAATTGCTAAACGTTTATTAGAAGTGAAACAATCAACAGCAATGTTAACAACATTTAACGAAATTGACATGACAAATATCATGGCACTTCGTAAACGTAAACAAGAAGAGTTTGTAAAAGCAAACGACATCAAACTTGGTTTCATGTCATTCTTCACAAAAGCTGTTGTTGCAGCACTAAAAAAATACCCATACGTAAACGCTCAAATCTCTGGTGATGAAATTCATTTAAATAACTTCTTTGATATCGGTATTGCTGTATCAACTGAAGAAGGTTTAGTTGTACCAGTTGTACGCGATGCAAACAGCAAAAACTTTGCAGAAATCGAAAAAGATATCGCTAACTTAGCGACAAAAGCTCGTGATAAAAAATTAGGCTTAAATGACATGGCTGGTGGATCATTCACAATTACAAATGGTGGTGTATTCGGTTCATTAATGTCAACTCCTATTATGAACGGTACGCAAGCTGGTATTTTAGGTATGCACTCAATTGTTAACCGTCCAGTTGCAGTAAATGGTGAAGTTCAAATCCGTCCAATGATGTATGTAGCACTTTCTTACGATCACCGTATCATCGATGGAAAAGATTCTGTAGGATTCTTAAAAACAGTTAAAGAATTAATCGAAAATCCTGAAGATTTACTATTAAATTCATAATGCGATTCAACCCTGCGAACAATGTTCAGCAGGGTTTTTTTGTGTGCTTTGAAAACCCCCTGCTATGCAGGGGGTTCCGGAAAGCTTTTAGCTATGGACAATAAAAAAACTCCAAACGTACAATAAAGTCAGGTCTAGTCAACCGACTTCGTACGAAAGGAGCCACCATAAATGGATAATAAAAGTTTAGCACATACAACGTGGAATTGTAAGTATCATATCGTCTTTGCGCCAAAGTATAGAAGGCAGATTATTTATGGTCAAATTAAAGCAGATGTTGGAAGAATATTGCGCCAATTATGTGAAAGAAAAGATGTAGAAATCATAGAGGCAACAGCCTGTCCTGACCATATTCATATGTTGGTAAGTATTCCACCGAAATTGAGTGTATCTGCGTTCATGGGTTATTTAAAAGGGAAGAGTAGTCTAATGATTTTCGACCGACATGCAAATTTAAAGTATAAATACGGTAATCGTCAATTCTGGTGTCGAGGATACTATGTGGACACAGTCGGCCGAAATAAGAAAAAGATACAAGAGTATATAAAAAATCAATTACAAGAAGATATCCTGCAAGATCAAATGACGATGAAAGAATTCATTGACCCATTCACAGGAGAAGAAATCAAGAGAAAGAAAAAATAAGTAAGCCGCTTTAGCGGTTTGTGTGAAAACGGAGTGCGGTTGGCAGACCATTCAGAATGTCTTTAGACATGGGCCAGTACCCCAGCGTTTCACGCGCAGAGCAAACCACCAGTTATACTGGTGGTTCTGATTATGCATGACGAAAGATTTTGACCGATTCTATGTTTGAAAGAGTACTAATGTTATATCGTTTAGAGGAGCAAAAAAGACATAAACACAACTTTTCTCACATAGAGCACATACTCTATAATAAAAATTTGTTTTAATTTTCAGAAATATCGATAGAAGCTTAACGATTTAAAATGAATAGAGAACGAACAATATCCTAATATTGTCATTAGTCAGAAAAATGTTAAAACTGTCTTGACGAGTGTACTAGTTTTATAGTAGTATCTAAATATCAATTAAATAAACAAACCTCACTAACGTTTACCAGTGAGGTAGAGGCGCGGTATTTATTAGTTCATTGTTGAGTTCAAGCAAGCGAAGACGCAATGAAGAAGGAAATATCGCCGAAGTATAAAAGGAGCTCGTACTTTTATGCTGGGTCTGCAGTGAATAAGTGCAGGACTGTCCTAGTAAATGGATTTCCAGATTTACTAGGTTGTGCTATCTCGGAAAATGGAAATTATAGTGAGGATTTGGGCAACTGTCATACAAGGTAAGACCTAAGTTCAATATACTTAGGTCTTTTTTATTACAGTTGTCTTATTTTTTTACAGAAAAGGGGAGTTTTTTATGAAAAGAAAATGGTTGTTAGTAATGATCTCTATCATGACAGCAATTGTGCTAGCTGCATGTGGCACTAGCGACAAAAAGGATGGCGGTTCAGGTGATGCTGGTGCTGACAAGGAAGCAAGTGGCGGTGAATTCCGAATCGGAATGGAGGCTGGCTATCCACCATTTAACTGGACACAGCAAGGTGATGCTAATGGTGCAGTGAAAATTGCTGATAATGCAGAGTATGCAGGCGGCTACGATGTCCAAATGGCAAAAAAAATTGCTGAAGGCTTAGGCAAAGAGCTAGTCATTGTCAAAATGGAATGGGACGGATTAGTACCAGCGCTACAATCTAACAAAATTGATGCGATTATCGCGGGTATGTCACCAACTGAAGAGCGTAAGAAAACGATTGATTTTACAGAAAACTACTATACTTCTGATTTCGTTATGGTTATTAAGAAAGGTAGCAAGTATGAAAATGCAAAATCGATTCAAGATTTCTCTGGTGCTAAAATTACTTCACAATTAAATACATCGAACTACAACGTTATTGATCAAATTAACGGTGTAGAAAAACAAACAGCAATGGAAAGCTTCCCCGCAATGCGTGTCGCTTTAGAGGCTGGCAAAATTGATGGCTATGTAGCAGAACGTCCAGAAGGTATTTCCGCTGCTACTGCCAACGATAAGTTCACATATGTCGCATTTGAAGAAGGCTTTGATACGGATCTTTCCAATACTTCGATTGCTGTAGGCTTACGTAAAGACGATGCAAACCGTGAAAAAATCAACGAAATCCTAAAAGGTATTTCGGAAGACGATCGTCAAGCGATTATGGAAGAAGCGATTTCTCAACAACCAGCAGCACAATAATGACAAGGCACGGGCTAGTTGCTGGTCCGTGCATGATCATTTCATCATTATCAAAATGAGAACCTCTCTACATAATGATAATGTCCTAGCGTAACAAATCATAGAATAGTAGAAATAGCTAGGACACGAAGGAAATAAGCAAGCAACATGACATTGTTAGGAGGAACATCATGAGTCTTGAATGGATACTTTCAATTATTGAAAACAACTGGCAAATGTTTTTACGAGGTGCGTATTATACGTTACTGATTTCGATTATTAGTACAATTATTGGTGCATTCATCGGATTTTTCATTGGAATTATGCATACGATTCCAGTTCGTAAAAAAGGTTTAAAATTTTATAGCTTAAAGCTTATTAATTTTATCCTGACATGCTATGTTGAATTTTTCCGTGGTACACCAATGATTGTACAGGCTATGGTAGTCTACTACGGACTAGATATTGCATTTGGTATCGATATGCATTTTATTACAGCAGGTATTTTAGTCGTTTCCCTTAACACAGGGGCCTATATGGCAGAAATTGTTCGAGGTGGTATTGTCTCGATTGATAATGGTCAATACGAGGCAGCGTCGGCAATTGGTATGAATCACTTCCAAATCATGCTGCATGTTGTTTTACCACAAGTAGCACGCAATGTCTTGCCGGCGACAGGTAACCAATTAATTATGAATATTAAGGATACAGCCGTATTAAATGTCATTGGGGTAACGGAATTATTCTTCCAAACAAAATCAATTTCAGGTAACAACTTCCGTTATTTTGAATCATTCTTTGTTGCATGTATTCTTTATTTTATCATGACATTTACCGCATCTCGCATCCTTCTCTATGTTGAAAAACGTCTAGATGGACCTGATGCCTATCAAAAAGAACAAAAAGAAGCTGTATAGGGGGACGCACAAATGGCAGTGATTAAGATTGAACATTTAAGTAAATCATTTGGACGTAACCAAGTGTTAAAAGATGTAAATTTCCAAGTAGAAAAAGGCGAAGTCGTTTGTTTAATTGGCTCTTCTGGTTCTGGTAAATCAACATTACTTCGTTGCATCAATTTATTAGAAACACCAAGTGGTGGTCAAATTATTTATAAAGGGGAAGACATTTTAGATGATAAGCACAATATTCAAGAATATCGTACACATCTAGGAATGGTATTCCAGCAATTCAATTTATTTAACAATCACAATGTGTTAAACAATTGCACAGTGGGCCAAATCAAAGTATTGAAGCGATCAAAGAAAGAAGCAGAAGAAACGGCGCTTAAATATTTGAATATCGTTGGTATGGATCAATATGTGAACGCCAAGCCTCGTCAGCTTTCAGGGGGGCAAAAGCAGCGTGTGGCTATCGCTCGAGCATTGTCAATGAATCCAGATGTCATGCTATTTGATGAACCGACTTCGGCATTAGACCCAGAAATGGTCGGTGAGGTATTAAAGGTGATGCGACAGTTAGCCACTGAGGGGAATACAATGTTAATCGTGACACATGAGATGGAGTTTGCCAAAGAGGTGGCAGATCGTGTCGTCTTTATGGATAAAGGCATCATTGTCGAGGAAGGCCCGCCATCACAAGTATTAGTAAACCCTCAGCATGAACGGACAAAAGAATTTTTAAAGCGGACATTAAAATAAGCATAGAAAAAGTGAGTCCGATTTATTGGACTCACTTATTTTCTAGAATTCCATTCTGCATAAAGAACAAAGCAGATTGCAAATGCTACAGCAATAATAAAAAACCATTGCGGTACACCACCAAAACTCATCATAACACCTCAAATAGTCATTTTTTTTGGATAGAATAGCTATAGTCTTTCTTTTTTCTCCACAAAAGCCCAAAAATATTATAAAATAAGCAATAGACATTAGCTTCGGCTAGTAAAGAGAGGTAGAGAGAATATGTTACATTTAAAATGGAAAGATGCGCCAACACTACGAACGATAACTTGCAAACATACAAATGCATCAAAATACTTAGTGTCCAATGTATTAACAGTAGGGAAAGAATATGAAGTAAAAAATGAAACAGAAGAGTTCATTTTTATCATCGATAATACAGGTAATGTCGGTGGCTACTATAAAGATTATTTTGAATAACATAAAACAGGGTGGTTCAGATTATATGCTGAGCCACCCCTTTTTTGTTAATCGCGCTGATAGCCTCTGGCACCTGCCACATCTTGTAGCTGTTGTTTTTCTTGTTCAGTTGCTGTATGCAGGGCAAACACATCTTTAATCGCGGTTTGCAGTTCTCGCTGCGTTTCTTTAAATTTCGAAACCTGTTGTTCAAACGATGGACTAGAGAAGCGATCATGTGCCTGAGCTAATCGTTCTTCTAGCTGTGCATAGTGATGATCCATATGCATAGAAAGCATCATCGCCAGCTGATTTTTCCAAAGAGGAATCAAAGTGACAATCGAAAATTCAATTTTTTCCGCTAACGTTTGATTCGCTTGTTGAATCATGCGTATTTGAGGAGCCGTTTGCAGCGCTACTTGCTGTGATACTTGTAAATCATAAATACGTTGATCCAACCTTTCAATTTGTGCGGCAAAGTCATTGAGCTGCTGAATAGCAAGCGGTTGTTTCGTTGCTTGAACACTCGTTATTTGTGTGGGTAACTCAACCTCAATGGCTTGCTGTTTTTTCATTTGACCTGCTGCAATGGCAGTAGCCAGCTCCTCAAAAAATCCACGATTATGAGCATAAAGCGCTTCTAAGTTTTCGACATCCTTGATCAACTGAAGCTGTGCACGCTCTAGCTGAACGCCAATACGTTCCACCTGAATACTAATACGCTCAAATTCTGTTAATGTTTGCTTCACAGTCGGCTCTGTTTTTCCAAAGATTTTTTTGAAAAAGGTTTGTTTCTTTGGTTCTAAAGCCGTCGGGTCTATTCGATCTAACGTGTGCATTAAGGAATCAAGCATTTGACCGATTTTTGAGACGTCCTTTTGCTTTACTTGCGCAAGCATGCGATCAGCAAATTGAGACAGGGCTCGCTGTGAATCTTGCCCAAGGGACAGCAATGATTCAAAATCTGTCAAATCAATTTGACTAGCATAAAGTAAGGCACGACTTTGTGCAAGAGGCGATAGCGTTTCATAAGTCGCCATCGCCTCATTTTGTGGAGTTGTTTCTAAATAGGATTGGACTAGTGGAGAAAGCCCTGGTATGGTATTCAGTTGAAATGCGTGTTCATTTGCTGTCATTTATCGTCCCCTCGCCAATCCAATTGTTCTCTACGTCTAAGATTAGAACGATTTGCGAATTCAATCTCCATTTGTAGGGTATCAATATCATTAGCAAGCGCGTCCTTTAAATCAATTTGAATCGTATCATTTAAATCAGTTAGCGTTTCACGTGTTTTTGATAATGTTAATTGAATTTCTTTATCCTTCACAGGCTGCTTCGAAAGCATTGTATACTTATCCGTTAATTCCACAGCAGAAGGTAAGTGTGCATAGAAAAAGGGCTCTACATTATAAAATTTTCGTGGGTCTGTCTTCACAATTTTGACGATATTTTTAGAAATACGCGTCATTTCAAGTAATTGTTTAAAAGCAGATACAGAACGTACGCGTAAATAGTTTTGACTTAATGTTTGAATATGCTTATTAGCTGCTGATAATTGTGTTTCAATATGCTTGAATTCTTCTTTTGTAATACCTGCTATTTGCATGACTTTCTTTTTTTGTCTATGTTTCAGCAACGCTGTACTCGTCGCGTAGGAACCCGCAAACAGTAAACCACCAAGGAAGAATCCAGGATTTGCCGCAATTGCTGCGATAGAAACGGTCGTAAGCGAAATAAGAAAGCTGGCAGAATGTCTAGAAAAAAACTGTCCGACACTAAGCATTGTTTCATCCTCCTTGCTTTTCAATATGTCTATCTTCTTATACGAAATAATCGACATAAAGTTTCATTGAAAATGATCCCTTACATAAATTTTACTGCTATTTGTTAACTTTCTCAATGATAATACATAGAATAAGTGAATTGTTTCTCCAAATGCGTCGATTTTGTCCTCCTAATGAACGATTGTGGCATTGGCATGAGCGATTTAACGGTCATCTCCCCATATCAGTACTAATAACCATTCAAGCGTTAACTAAAACAGTAGCATCCATTCATAAATAGGATGACCCAACCCCAAAAACATTATGAATGGGAACAAAATGATAGGTCTTAGCTCAAGGGCACGTCTTTTTTTAATTGAAACTTTACCCAAATAAATTCGTAAAATAGTTAAAGGGGGAAAGAGCATGACAAAAATTTATATGATGTCGATTACTAAAAATATAGATGAACAAGTATGGGAGCAAAAGGTGATAGAAAAGATCTTTGAGAAAAAATCAAAACTAAAAGCGTATTTATGCAAAGAGGGATATTTGAAGGAATCCAAAAATCAATATGTGAAAATCAGTGAAGCATCTATCTATGTTGCGACGATTCAAAAAATAAAAATTAAATAATCGTCAGAAGTCTGGATGTGGCTTTTGCTGTCCTTGATAGTTCTTACAATAATGCGGTGTAGTATTAATTTAATAGAAGTAGGAAGAAAGGTATGAAGATTATTTGATGAAGAAAGATATTCAAGAGTTGCTTGATGATCACAATTTATTTGCGAGACAAATTGCTAATATAAGGTTATCGAATTTATCATTTGATGTATATGAATTTAGAGATAACTATGTTAGGCAAGTCGATTTAATATTTGCAGAAAAAAGTCAATTTGATACTATTCAAGAGGCATTTTCAGCGATCTTTAAAAAAGAATTGTTTGATGGAGAGGAGTGGGAAATTAATGATGACCCAGACCCTTCAGATGAACAATGGATAACGGCGTTAGAAATGGGCTGGATTAATGAGTATTACCCCCCAAAATACAGTTATATGGAGTTAGTGAACAAAGATGATTTTATCAGTAGATTTAAAAATGAGTTAGCATACCTTAATGCTCAAGAGTCCATTGTAAAAGAACTTTTAACTAGATTGAATAATGTCGAAATTATTCAAATAAAAAAGGGACATACATATGATTATATATTTGGAAAATCTGATAGTCATTATTTTTTATTTGAATGGGGAATATATGATTAGTATGTTGTTGACTATTACGAACATTAAATAACGCTCAAATGAAAAGATGTTCCTAGTTTTGGGGAATGTTTCATATCAATGTAGGGTGAAAAGGGAATGCTTTCTTTACTCTTTTTGACGTCCCGTATAACAGTACAAAAAAAAGAGCCAGACTAAACAATGTCTGACTCCATACGTACGTATCCTTTTAACTCATCGTACAATTCTAATGAAAATGAATTGGAATCAGCTTGAGGGCTGACGCCTTTTTGGACAAAAAGGAGGAATTCATTAAGCGCTTTTTCAGAGCCTTCTACTTCCACTTCAATTTGCTCTGCGTCATTCAATCGGCAGTAGCCTTTTAACCCTAATTCAATAGCTTTTTGTTTGATGAAAAAACGGTAGCCTGTGCCGTAAACATCACCAAAAAATTTGATACTTGCTCGTTTGTTCAAGGGAATACCTCCTAGCTAATGGGGGAGAGGGATGAGCCTCTCCGTTTATTGCATGACACGTTCTTTTTCTAAATAAGCAATTAAGTTATTAATATAATAAAGAACATGCTTAGATGCCTCATCTACTTCCTTTAAATGGACATCGGCTTGCTCGATATGGCCAGCTTTATGGGCTTCTGCAGCAAGCTTCGCTGATTCATGGACACGTAAATGATAGCCATCCAACTCATGATAGTCCTGTAAATGGCCGAAACGTTCTACTGTCCGTGGCGCTGTGTACCATTTGCCAAGTCGGCAATCTCGATGAGAAGAAACATCGCTTGGTTCCACTTTTTCTAGGCCAAGGAACATATTATAAATGCGCCATTTCCATAAAATATGATCAGCCTTCGATAATTGTAAAAGAGCAATAGATGAAAGCTGCACATTATTGTTGGCAATAATATCATTACGGAAACGGTTAATTTCTTTCCCTAATAAATGAATGTCACTGGATGTATTATGGCTATAATCACGAATATCTTCCTGCAAACTTGAAATTTCAATCATTCTCGCAGAGACTTCATCAATTGCAGCTGCTTGTTGTTGTGAAATGGCTGCTGTATTTGTAACATCTAAATTAATGCCTTCAATCGCATGCACAATGGCATTTAATAATGGTAATGAATCTTTTGCCTCGACAGTAGCTTCTTTAATGATGGCTGTCGTTTCTGTAATGGAATGAGACACATCATTGGAATAACTCTTTAAATGATGAACATTCGCAGATACTTCGCTTAGAGCAGAGACCGTGTTTTCAGCTAGCTTTCGTACTTCTTGTGCTACGACCGCAAAGCCTTTTCCATGTTCACCTGCACGTGCGGCTTCGATGGAGGCATTGAGAGCAAGTAAATTCGTCTGATCTGCAATTTGGTTGATTAACGTGACAACCTGCTCAATATCATTTACCCGCTTTTGCAATTCTGAAAATGATTCTACGATAGAAGTAAACGTTTCTTCCGTTTTAAAAATTTCTGATAAGGCATGCTCAATCGCATTTTTCCCTTGCGTTGCATGGTCAACAGATTCAGTCGTTTTCTCAGATATATGAGAAGACATACGCGCTACCTCATTAATAGAAGCGGCAATCTGTTCTGTTGCAGCAGTGGAGGATTGAATTTCCTCATTTTGTTTATCTAAGCTAAAGACCAAATCTTTCATGTACATAATTTTGGCATTAACATCCATTAAAGAGGATACTTCGCCCACTACATTTTCAATAATGCGTTCCGTCAAGACTTCCACTAATAATTCTTGATCGACATTGACAGCGGATTGGAATGATTTCATAAATTGAAATGCCTTATTCGGCTTGATACCAAAATTGTGTAAAATATATGTCGTAATATAGAATGCGAATTGATTAAATACGACAATTAGTTTACCAGGCTCATATTGATGCTTGCGAAATAGATTGAAAAATTTGACAGTTTCGTCTACATAATTATCATCACGTGTTGCTAAGAAAAATTGTGTTAAGTATTGATTGATATTTTCTTCACTAATGGTTAATTGAGAGGTAGGGGATATCTCGCTTAAATAATGATGAAAAATGGCATTCATGGAGGGGGTAATATCTTTTAGCTTTTGATAGAGTGTCCTCAAATGCTCCTCATCCTGTGAATGAAAATGGTTGAATGCCAGTGTTTGATGGAATCGGCCTGTTGCATGCAAATCCGTACCACGTTTTAGAAGTTCTTCTAACTCTGCTTTAGGTCGAATACTTGAAAACATAAAAATTCCTCCCAAAAAGTATGTATAATAAGGTAATAATAGCATAATTCAGGTGGTTTTAATAGACATTTCAGATGTGTTTGCTAAAATGAAATTATCTAATGACAGCAAGGAATGGGCAAATATGTATACAATTATTTACATGAAAGCGGACTACGAGCCTTGGTGGAAATTTGAAGGCTGGGAAGCTTTTATTCAAACACAAGATACATTTGAAACGAAGGAGCTTTTTGAAAGTGCATTACAGCAAAAATTAGCACACTTTCGTTCCTCTTATGACAATGAAATGACGAAAGAAGGGCAGTATTGGGCTTTTTGGTCTGATGACGAAAGCTTCTATTGTGAGGCTTGTGATGACGATGCACAAGTTTATCATGGCATTATTGCTTGTAAAATCGGAGAGTTGTAAAAAGATTTTGAAATAAAGTAAAAAAACAATTTCTTTATTTGACAAAATTATGAATGGCGGTTATACTTAGGTTAACAATTTAATTGCTTCACCGGAAACATGAATTCACATATTACAAAAAGTGATCGCGTTAGTTCGGTACTCTTTGTAATATGTGAATTTTTTTCATTCCTTGAAGAAATTACATATTGTTCACTTTTATTTTTTGGAGGTTTTCTTAAATGAAACAAGGTACAGTAAAATGGTTTAACTCAGAAAAAGGTTTTGGATTCATCGAAGTTGAAGGTGAAAACGACGTATTCGTACACTTCTCAGCTATCCAAGGCGAAGGTTTCAAAACACTTGACGAAGGTCAAAAAGTGGAATTCGAAGTTGTAGATGGCAACCGCGGACCACAAGCTGCTAACGTAACTAAACTTTAATTCTCAGTAATTAAAAAATACTTTCGTTAAACCCAGACATCCTATGCAAATAGGGTGTCTTTTTTTGTAGCATTTAAAAGTTTAAGGGATTACAAATCATTATTTAGGTTATATATAGAGTAGTGGATAGAATGAGCAAAGTGAAGGATAGCCCGCAAAATTGGAGAGCATCTGAGCAAAGCGGTGGATAGAATAGCAAAAATAGCGGATAGACTGCGTAAAGCGAAGGATAGCCTTATGAAAGTAGTGGATAGAATCTTCAAAGTAAAGGATAGCTCGCAAAATTGGAGGGCAATTGAGCAAAGAGGTGGATAGGATAGCAAAAGTAGCGGATAGACTGCGTAAAGCGAAGGATAGCTTTATGAAAGTAGTGGATAGAATCTGTAAAGTGAAGGATAGCTCGCAAAAATGGAGAGCATCTGAGCAAAGCGGTGGATAGAATAGCAAAAGTAGCGGATAGACTGCGTAAAGCGAAGGATAGCTTTATGAAAGTAGTGGATAGAATCTTCAAAGTAAAGGATAGCCCGCAAAATTGGAGTGCAACTGAGCAAAGCGGTGGATAGGATAGCAAAAGTAGCGGATAGACTGCGTAAAGCGAAGGATAGCTTTATGAAAGTAGTGGATAGAATCTTCAAAGTAAAGGATAGCTCGCAAAATTGGAGTGCAACTGAGCAAAGCGGTGGATAGAATAGCAAAAGTAGCGGATAGACTGCGTAAAGCGAAGGATAGCTTTATGAAAGTAGCGGATAGACCACACAAAGCGAAGGATAGCCTGCAAAATTGAAGGGCAACCGTGCTAAGTAGAGAAAAGACTGCACTTAATAGTAGCGAATACCATGGAAAAAATTCTAGATTGTTTGTAATAATGAAGGAGGTAGATGGATTTGCAGAATGTAGAAAAATTGCCTGAGGAACAGGAGCAGCAAGATTTTTATCAGAAGTTGCGTATGAAATTAGTAGCTTTTCTTGGATCGAAGAAGGGGAAAAAGAATAAATTTACGTCTTATTTAATGTTTGTGCCTGATTTATTTCATTTATTAATTAAAACAGTAACCGATGCGGGTGTAGATAAGAAAAGTCGAGCTTTAATAGGGGCTTCTATTGCGTATTTTGTGCTACCGATTGATCTGATGCCAGAGGGATTATTAGGCTTTGGTGGCTACTTAGATGATGTGGTGCTGGCGACTTTTGTGATTAATACGATCATCAATAAATTGGGGCCAGAAGTAGTGGAAAAGCATTGGACGGGGGATGATAAGCTGTTACATGTGCTACAAAAAGTTGCAGAAGTGAGTGATGAGGTAGTCAGTAAGATTCCTGTGAAATCGCCAATCGCTCAGTTTGTAAAGCAAGAAAGTAAGGATAAATAATAATATTATGTAAACTCTATTCCCCCAAAAAATGAACCTGCTTACCACAAGTTCATTTTTTATGTTGCGCTTCTAATAAATGATGGAGCTGTTGAACGGGTACGAACAGGCCGACACGACCAATCGGCTCATGTTTCATCGTCGCAAAGATAATGCCAATGACCTTCCCCTGTTGGTCGATTACAGGGCTACCACTATTCCCTCGATAAACCGGGGCTTTCAGCATCATAACGGGCTCCTGCCAATCCTCTAATTGAATGGATTCTAGTAGTGTCCCTTCATTCGCAATACCTGTAAAGGCGAGAGGGTTACCAATAAAATAAATATGTTCATCCGCAGAAAAAGGTGGATCTTCTGCTAGTGGGAGATAGGGGAGTTGCTCGGCCTCCACTTGTACTAGAGCTAAATCTACTGCTGGATAACTTTCGATTAACGTTGCCTCCATCAATCCCTCGTCTGGAAATACAACAGATAATGAAGTGGCATCTTCTACTACGTGGGCATTGGTGACAATAAGCCCGTCAGGAGAAATGGCAAAACCAGTGCCTTTACTAGAGCCAGTCGAGATTTCAACGACTGCCTTTTTATAGGTTTGTATATCCTCTTGTGCCGAGAGCCGGGTTGAAACTTTGATGAATTCAATCGCTGGAATGGAATAAATTTGAAAAACCAAGGCGAATGTATTGAAAAACAGGACCATTGCCATGCTCCACACCATCCAGCGCACAAGAGGTTTTTGTTTTTTGGGTTTTTTTCCATGAAGCCGTTCTTCTCGTTCTCGTGCTAATGCTTTTTGTTGTTCTTCGAGTACGAGCTCAATGAATTCTTCTTCCGTCAATTCTTCTTGCTTGGATGTTGCATTATGTATGTCACTCATATAAGACCCCCTAAGCTAAAATAACAGGTGCCCAAGCTGGACGCCTGTTATCATCAAACTATTCTATTTTTTGCAAGGTGGATGTTACAACAAATGGTTCATCTTGATCTGTCTCCATCGTATCCTCTATGCGAATTAGGCCTATATCTTTCACAAAATATTTGGTCGTCGTCATTTGATCTTTAGAGCGGGTTAGCTGGATCACATCTTGATAAATGTTTGTTCCTGTATCAACAGTGGCGGTCGTTGATTGAATGGTCCAGCCTTGAAAACTTGTCCCAACTTGTAATGGCTTTTGAAGAATTGTTTCCAGTACAGGATAAGAAGCTGCCTCTGCTGCACTTGGCAAACTTGGATTGCTGTCAACTGGTTCCCGATAGACAAGATCAATATTTGTATCCGTTATGCGATAGATTTTTAAGAGAGTCACACCACCATTATCCTCTATTTGTGCAATATGCTGTGGATCGAGATAGGTTGTACGCAGTGTGAAGCTAGCAAACTCATTTCCTTCTCCTTGAAAATAGGCCGTAGACCCATCAGCTGGAAAATAGGAGAGAAGCGATGTTTGTTTCTGCTCAACAGGCTGTTTGTCCTCCGCAGTTGGCGTGGGCTCTACTTTTCCTTCTTCATTACAACCAGTGAGTAAAAATGCAAGAGAAAATACTAGGACAAAGTGTCTCATAGGCATACTCCTTCGCTATTTTCTTTCATTATACGTGAATGCGAGACGTTATACGAGTGATATGAGGTTAATATAAATAATTATATTATGTAAACTATAATCAGAAACTTGTCTCCCATGGGAAAATTAACTATGATAGAAATGAAGTTGAAGAGTGGGGGGCAAAGATATGTATAGACAAATTGATGATTTTTTACAGGAATGGTCGAATGCATCTAAAGGAACACTGCAAGTATTACAGGCTCTAACAGATGATAAGCTAAATCAAAATATTGTGGAGGGCCACAGTACACTTGGCTGGCTAGGCTGGCATTTAGTTGGGGCTGCAGGCTATTTTAGTTATCTGGCAGGCTTAAAGGTGCCAATGATTCGACAAGAAGATCCCGTACCAACGACAGCTGCTGACATTGTGACAGCCTATGAAAATATTGCCAACGGTATTAAAGAGGAAGTGGCAAAGCTTTCTAACGAAGATTTACTAGAGGTAGTCAATGGCTTTACAGCGCCAATGCCAAAAGGGGCTTTATTACGTGTATTGATCGACCATCAAACACATCATCGTGGACAAATGACGGTTCTGCTACGTCAAGCTGGTTTACCAGTACCTGGTGTGATGGGACCAACAAAAGAAATGCAATAATTATTCAAGCGGCAGATAAATCATTTATCTGCTGTATTTCTAAAAATTGACACTTACCTACTAGTAAGTTAGTATAAAACCATGACAAATAGAAAAACGCAAATTATAGAATTATCATTGAAGCATATTCAGGAAAAAGGTTTCACATCATTTAGTTATGACCATTTAGCTAAAGAGCTTGGCGTTACGAAGGCAAGTATTCATTATCATTTTGAAAAGAAAGGAGACTTAGGGGTTGCGGTTTGCGAAAGGATTCAACAAGGGCTAAAAGGGACGTATAAAACGATTCAAGATTCCGCTATACCAGTGGAGGAAAAACCTTTTGCTTTTATTTTGCAACGAGTAAAATGCCTAGAAAAAGAGGGTGTTTGTCCTATTTCAGCTTTACAGGCAGATTATCAAGAATTACCACAACGGATGCAAGACAAGCTACAACAGCTTAGTCAAATGGAAATCGATGTTTTTATAGCCCTATTGAAGGAAGCCAAACAACAGGGTGCACTCCAAGCGACGGATGATTTAGAGTCTCTAGCCATATTGCTTATTTCTAGTACAAAGGGTGCGTTACAATATAAACGCGTTTTAGGAGAAGCGTTTTTTGTAAAAATGCTGGAGCAATTAAAGGCGTTATTAAAATAATTTTCTAAATAAGAAGGAGAGATGTGCATGGTACGAAGAGTCGTTGTGACTGGATATGGTGTTATATCTCCATTAGGGAATACAGTTTCAGCCCTATGGGAGAATATAAAAACTGGGAAATCAGGAATTCAAAAAATTCAAGGAGAGCAATTCAGCGGTATTAATACGCAAATTGCAGGGACGATTACGGATTTTGACGCAACACAGTATATGGATAAAAAAGAAATCAGTAAGTATGATTTATTTGTGCAATATGCAGTTGCCGCTTCTCAACAAGCTTTAGAGCAAGCCAATTTAAATATGGAGCAGATCGATAAGGAGCGTCTAGGTGTTTATGTTGGCTCAGGCATTGGTGGTATTGAGACGATTTTAGAGAATCATCAGGCAATGCTCGATAATGGGCCTAGAAGGGTGTCCCCATTCATGGTGCCAATGATGATTAGCAATATGGCCGCGGGAATACTAGCGATACAAACGGGCTTTAAAGGGCCAAGCTTTTCACCTGTCTCAGCCTGTGCAACAGGAAACCAAGCGATTGGAGAAGCCTTCTTAGCTATACGACATGGCTATGCGGATGGCATTTTAGCAGGTGGAGCAGAGGCGCCCATCAATCCACTTAGCTTTGCAGGTTTCTCACGAATGAAAGCAATGTCCACCAGAAATGATGAGCCAGCAAAAGCAAGCCGTCCCTTCGACAGTGAGCGAGATGGCTTTGTCATGTCAGAAGGAGCTGGCATCGTATTCTTAGAGGAATATGAACATGCCAAACAAAGGGGCGCAACGATTCTTGGTGAGATTGTAGGCTATGGTGTCACAACAGATGCTTACCACATTACAGCACCTGATTATACGGGCGCTGCCAATGCGATGAAATTAGCCTTAAAAATGGGCGATATAGAAGTATCGACTGTCGATTACATTAATGCGCATGGTACTAGTACACCAGAGGGCGATAAATCCGAAACAAAGGCAATTAAAAGTGTCTTTGGCGAACATGCCTATCACTTAAAGGTGAGCTCTACAAAATCGATGACAGGGCATCTCTTTGGAGCGGCTGGGGGCATCGAAGCCATTATTACATTGAAAAGTATAATGGAAGGCATCATTCCGCCAACCATTAATTACGAAACACCAGATCCAGAGTGTGATTTAAACTATGTGCCGAACAAGGCACTGCAACAACCTGTCAATATTGCGTTATCCAATGGTTTTGGCTTTGGAGGTCATAATGCCGTACTAGCGTTTAAAAAGGTTGAGGAATAAAAATCGAGTAATCGTTGATGAAAAGAATGGTAGGAGCATCCAGCTTCTTACCATTCTTTTATTTTTGCCCCTCCTAAGAAATCGTTTCATTCAATAAGCCTTTCTTATAATAAATAAATCAATCAAAAGCTATATTATGGAAATTGGAAGAGGTAGAAAATTATCAGCAGAACAAGCAAATCTCCATGTCGTGGGGGAGTGGATGTATCAGGGGCTTTTCAAGATTTCGATCAAAACTAGTTATTATCACCTAAACAAAAAATTCTTTCAATCTTTCTTAATCAAATGTCCTTTACCACTGCCTCTAATGCTGTTTTATTTCCGTGGACATCCGAAATAATTGCAATTTTGCCCCTCCTAAATCATCTTTTGTATCTTAATAGCATTCTATAAATTATGACAGCATCCGCTACACAAAAAAATCCTCTACCTAATGCTGGTAGAGGATTTTTGGTGGAAATTAGCTTAAGCCTTGGCTGTCTTTCCACTCTAAGAATTCATCATATGTTAATTGTTTATCTAAAATTGAGCCGTCTTCACGGATTTCGATGACACGGTTGGCGATTGTTTGGATAAACTGATGGTCATGTGATGTGAAAATCATGGCACCTTTGAAACGAATTAAGCCTTCGTTCAATGCTTGAATGGATTCAAGGTCAAGGTGGTTCGTTGGTTCATCAAGTAAAATCACGTTTGCTGTCGCAAGCATCATTTTTGATAACATACAACGAACTTTTTCGCCTCCTGATAGAACAGCAGGGGATTTTTTCACTTCTTCACCAGAGAATAGCATACGTCCTAAGAATCCACGTAGGAAGCTTTCTGTTTCATCGTCTGGAGAATATTGACGTAGCCATTCCACTAATGTTTTCTCAGAACCTTCAAAGTACTTGTCATGATCGTTTTCGAAGTAGCTTTGAGATGTTGTGACACCCCATTTAAATGATCCAGCATCTGCTTCTTTTTCTTCCATTAAGATATCAAGAAGGGCTGTTTTCGCCATTGGGCTACCAAGTAAAACGATTTTGTCTTCTTTGTTCATAGAGAAGCGAATGTCTTTGAATAATGTTGCGCCTTCATGACTTGCTGTCAAATCTTCTACTGTCAGTACATCATTACCGATTTCACGACCGATTTGGAAGTTGATAAATGGATATTTACGGCTTGATGGCTTAATATCATCGAGCTCAATTTTATCCAGCATTTTTTTACGAGATGTTGCTTGTTTTGATTTAGAAGCATTCGCAGAGAAGCGTGCGATAAACGCTTGTAATTCTTTAATTTTTTCTTCTTTTTTCGAATTTTGATCTTGCGCCATTTTTTGTGCTAATTGAGAAGATTCATACCAAAAATCATAGTTACCTACATATAATTGGATTTTAGAGAAGTCCAAATCTGCAATATGTGTACATACTTTGTTTAAGAAGTGACGGTCATGGGATACTACGATGACTGTATTTTCAAAGTTAATCAGGAATTCCTCTAACCATTGAATCGCCTTTAAGTCAAGGTGGTTGGTAGGCTCATCGAGTAAAAGGACATCAGGCTGACCAAATAGTGCCTGTGCAAGTAAAACTTTGACTTTGTCAGAACCTTCAAGATCGCCCATTAGCATGTAATGAAGATCATCTGAGATACCTAAACCGTTTAATAATGTTGCAGCTTCTGATTCAGCTTCCCAACCGTTTAGCTCGGCAAATTCACCTTCTAGCTCGGCTGCACGCATGCCATCTTCATCTGAGAAGTCTTCCTTTGCATAGATAGCGTCTTTTTCCGTTTTTACATCATAGAGGCGTTTATTCCCCATAATAACTGTGTCGAGCACTGTATGCTCATCGTATTCGAAATGGTTTTGTTTTAGGACAGATAAACGTTCGTCCTTGCCCATTGATACGTTACCTTCTTGGGCTTCAATTTCACCAGAAAGGATTTTTAAAAATGTTGATTTACCAGCACCATTTGCCCCAATTAAACCGTAGCAATTTCCTGGTGTGAATTTTATATTTACGTCTTCAAATAGTTTACGATCGCCATAGCGAAGACCTACATTACTAACTTGAATCATGCAAGTTCCTCCTTTTTTCACAATGGCTCTAGTATAGCATGAAATATGTTCCATAGTCTATAAACATTATTAAATCAAGGTTTGGCGTTCTTTCAATAGTTTTTGTTAAACAAAAACTGAATAAAGATACATTTTTAAAATTTTTCTTGCTGTAACTTTCTTTTAGGATGAGACGTCTACATTGTAGTGTGATTAACTGTTTTTGCAAAAGAATAGAAAAATGACATCATTTACCACATGGATATTGTTTGCTTCTTCACAAAGCTATCAACTAAAATAATGCTGATTGTTTACATTCAAGGAAACAACGTCCTGATCATCACTGGTGTGTAGGCACGTCATCCCCGATTTGATTGCTAGCCGATCGTTCCTTTCAATCATCCTAGTTTTCGCAACTAGCATTGTCTAACAGATGGACAAAAAACATCCAATCCTCAAAAAATGATTACATTCATGAGTTTAGGTGAATCCTTTCAAACCAAAGAATTCCGTAGATGAGGCGTTTTAGTTAGCTTTACAGACATGCTTTCATATGGATGCACAGAAAATAGGACATTCAGCTCTTCCAAGAGGCGGAAATGATGATAAAATAAACATGTTTGTGGAAATATTAGTTATCGGAGGTACTTTATGGGTAAGGGCTTATTATGGACAGCCACTTGTGTAATAGTAGTTTTACTTGGGTTTGGAAGCTACTATTTTATAAAAGAAATGACGAACTCTATGGCATACAATAAATTAGTGGATGAGTATAAAAAGCCAGAGCCAATCAAAAATATAGAGACAGAGTATGATGTCATTGTCATTGGTGGTGAACCTGAGGGAGTAGCTGCGGCAGTGGCTGCGGCACGAAATGGTGCTAAAACTTTATTGGTAGAAAAACGACAAGAGTTAGGTGGATTATTTACATACGGTATGTTGAATTTCCTTGATATTCCGCGTGATGGTCGTAACAACTCAATTAGTGAAGGTATTTTTAAGGAATGGCATGAGCTGGTGACAGGGAAAGATGCGTTTGGCATTGTTGGTGCTAAGGCTGCCTTTAAAAAACTGATCGATGAAGAACCTAATTTAACCTTGTCGGTGCAAACCGAGGTCGTGAAAGCGAATGTTCATCAACAACAATTAACGTCAGTGGAATTAAAAAATGAGTACGGTACATATGTAGTGACAGGGAAATCATTTATAGATGCCACGCAGGATGCTGATTTTGCGGCCATGTCCAACGTTCCTTTCTTTGTGGGAGGAGAAGATATTGGCATAAAAGATAAACGCATGGCTGTGACATTAATGTTGCATTTGAAAAATGTCGATTGGGATGAAGTAAAAAAAGCGGCTAAATCCGATGTGTTTGGCGGTGCTAATTTGAATCATACCGTGATGTGGGGCTTTACAAAGCTCCATGATGAATACAAGCCTTTGCAAGAGGGTACACGATTAAGAGGGTTAAACTTAGCTCGTGTAGATGATGAATATTTTATTAATGCATTACAGATTTTTGGTATTGATGGCTTAAATGACAATTCGAAACAAGCTGCTATTGTCGCAGGAAAGAAAGAAACGTTACACATTCTAGAATATTTACAAGCGAATTTTCCAGGGTTTGAAAAGGCTGAAATTATTAGCTATCCAGAGGAACTTTATGTAAGAGAAACGAGACATATTTGGGCGGAATATCAATTAACGATGGCTGACCTGTGGAAAAATAGTGACCAATGGGATAGCATTGGGATTGCTTCTTATCCAGTCGATGTGCAAGCACAAACGCCGCATGATTATGGGTATGTCATTGCAGCGCCAAAGCAGTATGCTATTCCTTTCCGTTCATTAGTACCGAAGGACATTGATGGCTTATTGGTGGTTGGACGCTCTGCAGGGTATTCATCACTGGCGGCAGGTAGTGCGCGCATTGTTCCGACAGGGATGGTGACAGGTGAAGCGGCCGGGACTGCGGCTGCACTAGTCATGAAAGAGGATGTAACCTTTAGAGATATGAGCAAGGATAAACAGTTAATTGCTACGTTAAGAAAACAGCTCGACAAACAGGGAGCCTATGTTGATTCATTTTCTATGGAGTACCCATATCAAGGGAAATGGTATGATGAAGCTATTCAAACACTCATTAACTATGGCCTAGTGGTGGGTGGTTATGATAATGATTTAAAAGTGGACAGCCAGGCGACAAAAATAAAGTTTGCTAAAATGTTAAAAGAGAGTATGCTACGAGCTGGTGGAGAAAGTGCAGCAGGTATGAGTGATCAGCTCGAAATTGTCATCAATAAAGTTTATAATAATGGCGAAGAAGCCATTGAACGTGATGAGATGGCTCAATATTTGGCTGACGTCCTCATTGGTGAATCCAATGCGACTAGCTGGGATACATTAAAGGAAAAAGGAATTGTCACTGAAAAAGTAGCAAAGAAAATTTCAGACAATAAGAAATTAAAATTAAAAGAGATGTACGCCATCATGGCTGATGTCATTCATTATGTAGAAAAGAAGCATTCCTCTTCTTGAGGAATGTTTCAGACTGTAGACAAGCACGAAAAATTTGAGCGTTTGCCTACAGTTTTTTTATTTTACAATAATATAAAGCCGTTGATTTCCACTATGGGCAGCCTCACTCAGTCAGAGATCTCCTTTTGTTTCAAGCAACCTTTACATATAGTGTTAAACGGAAGTATTAAATTTGATCCTTTTGATTTAATCTATAGCTCATGAATGTTAACACTGAGGCTATGAGCGCTAAGATTCCACCAGCCCACGAAAGTTTGTCTAGACTGCCAGAAGCTACGACAAATCCTCCTATTGCAGAACCTAATGCAATCCCCACATTAACAGCAACAGGGGTTAATGAGGATGCAAAGTCTTTTGCAGAGGGAGAATATCTTTCAGCTAAATCCATGAAGTAGAGTTGGACAGTTGCATTAACAGCATATAGCATGACAGCCATTAACATAATAGTCAGTAGCCCTAACCACATAGAGGACATCGTAAAATACAGAGTAAATAAGATAATGGCCTGAATAATGAACGTATAGCGCAATCTACCTAAACCGTTATGCTGAGCAATCTTGCCAGCTAAAAGATTACTAAAGATTGAAAAGAAGCCATAGATTAAGAGAACAATACCTATGTATTTCGTTTCAATACCAAGTTTTTGTTGTAAAATGGGCGTAATAAAAGTATAGATTGTGTATGTTCCAGCAATCGTAAAAACAGGAATGAAGAATGCTAGAATGATTTTAGGTTGCTTAAATAAACTTAATTGCTCTGATAGTGAACTTTTTGTTGCTTTGATATTTCGAGGTAGCACAAACATGCTGATGATAAAGGCAATCCCGCCTAAAGCTGCCGTTAACCAAAATGTCATGTGCCAATTACTCCATCTAAAGCTGCCGTTAACCAAAATGTCATGTGCCAATTACTCCATTGTCCAACCATTGTTCCTAGAGGTACACCCATGACGTTGGCAATGGTAAAGCCCGCAAATATGAAAGTAATGATAGAGGATCTTTTTTCTTTTGGCATACTATCATTCGCTATGGACATGGCTAATGCTGTAAGTACGCCGCTGACAACAGCCGTAACAACTCTGGAAGTTATTAAAATACCATAGGAACTAGAGAGGGCACTTACAATATTTCCAAGTATAAAGAGGGAAATCAATACTAACATGAGTGGATATTTTGCAAATCTACTAACAAAACCGGTTAAGATGGGTGTACCAATCGCATAGGCGATAGCAAATCCAGAAATCAAGGAACCAGCTGTGGCAATTGGTATACTTAAATCTGTAGAGACCTCCGTTAATAATCCTACAATAACAAATTCACTTGTTCCCATGACAAACGTTAATAAGGTTAATGTGAAGGCTAAAATTTTATGTTTATTGCTAAATGCATTTTCTTTATTCATAATCAAAAAACATCACTCCTTTATATCAATATATCGAGAAATTTCGATGTATTGTGCAAATGTATACGAAACCTAATAACTATAGCGTATCTATTTATCGTGAATAATCGATATGCCATTTTAAACAGAAACCCAATTTTAATCATTTTGGGTATCTGATACAAGAAACGAGGCAATTTGATGAATCGTTTCTTCTTTTAATTTATAATATGTCCATTGACCATGACGAAAAGATTCGAGAAGTCCAGCCTTTTGCATCATATTTAAGTAGTGAGAAACGGTTGATTGAGAAGTTTGAGCTTTCTCCTGAATATCACCAACACATACGCCTCCTTCGATACTCACTTTTGGGAAATGTTTCTCAGGTTCCTTCAGCCACTGTAAGATGTTTAGCCTAGTCTCGTTTGATAACGCTTTGAAAATTTCAATTGGTTCCATATCGCAATAATATATCGAATTATCTCGATATGTCAATTGCTAAGTACCAACATTATATTTAAAAAATGGTTGACGCCAATAAGGAAGTCCTGTAATATATGTCAAAATCATAGAAAAATTCGATGAAGAAGAGAGTAATTGATGGACAACTGGCAAGCGAGTTAGGGTTGGTGTGAGCCTAATGCAGAACCCATGAATGAAGCGCACTTTGGAGAAGATTCTCGAACAAGTAGTAGAGAATAGCGGGGCGTCACCTCGTTAACAATGGAAAGTGGTCATATTAAATGGCAACTAGAGTGGTACCACGGGATTATAATGCTCTCGTCTCTAATTTTAGAGACGGGGGCTTTTTTATTTGGACAGGAGGAGGATCAAGATGAATAAACAAATCGCTGAAAGTATGGCAGAAGTAGTAAATCATCAATTAACAGCAGATGATATTGCGTCATTATTAGAAAAACCAAAAAGCTCGGAGCTAGGGGACGTGGCATTTCCTTGTTTTACCTTAGCAAAAGAATGGAAAAAGTCACCACAAACTATTGCAGCGGATATAGCAAGTCAATTAAACAATGACAATATCCAGCGTGTGCAAGCTGTTGGAGGCTATGTCAATATTTTTCTAGATCAACAAAAAGTGACGCAACAAGTGCTAAGCAACATCATGCAAGCAAAACAATCATATGGAACTAATCAAACGGGGATGGGAGCTGTCGTCTTAGATTTTTCATCTCCTAATATTGCGAAGCCATTCTCGATGGGGCATTTACGTTCAACAGTCATTGGGAATGCTTTAGCCAATATGGCAGAAAAAAATGGTTATCAAGCAATTCGCATCAATCATTTAGGGGACTGGGGTACACAGTTCGGTAAGCTTATTGTGGCTTATCAATATTGGGGTGATAAGCAAGCCATTACAGCGTCCCCAATTGAGGAGCTATTAAAGATTTATGTGCAGTTTCATGAAGAGGCAGAGCAAGACCCAGCACTGATTGAACAGGCACGTGCCGCCTTTAAAGCATTGGAGGATGGCGATGCAGAGGCACTGGCATTATGGCAATGGTTCCGAGATGTATCATTAGTAGAATTTCAATCAATATACGAGTTGCTAGGAATTCACTTTGATGCTTTTACAGGAGAAGCCTTTTACAATGACAAAATGATGCCTGTTGTGACAGAACTACAAGAAAAAGGGCTCCTAGTGGAATCAGATGGGGCGTATGTTGTGGAGATGGAGGAAATGCCCCCATGCTTAATGACGAAAACAGATGGAGCCACGCTTTATGCGACACGCGATTTAGCTGCTGCCCTGTATCGCCAACAGCATTACCAGCCAGAAAAGATTTTCTACGTTGTTGGCAATGAGCAATCCCTCCATTTTAAACAACTTTTTCAAGTCATCGAAAAAATGGGCTATGCTTGGGCCAAAAATCTACAGCACGTCCCATTTGGGATGATGCTCAAGGATGGCAAAAAAATGTCGACCCGTAAAGGCAAAGTGGTGTTATTAGCAGATGTGCTAGCAGAGGCCATTGCGACGGCGAAGCGTAATATCGAAGAGAAAAATCCCCATCTTCCTAACAAGGAGCGAGTAGCCCAGCAAGTTGGGGTTGGCGCAGTTATATTTAATGATTTGAAATACCATCGCCTCAATGATATTGAATTTTCGATCGAGCAAATGATGAATTTTGAAGGTGAAACAGGTCCTTATGTACAGTATACGTATGCCCGTCTTTGCTCCATTTTAGAAAAAGCAAACGCCCCAGCTGAAGTGATGACCTTCCAGCCATTAGGAGAGCAGGCTTGGCCAATTGTTTTATTACTGGAGCAGTTTCCGAAAGTGGTAGCTACGTCTTTTGATCAGGCTGACCCGTCCCAAATAGCGAAATATGCCTTACAATTGGCCCGTTTATTGAATAAATATTATGCCCAACAGAAAATATTAGCGGATGATGAATATCAAGCGTCACGTCTAGCACTTTGTTCATGTGTTGCGATTGTCTTAAAAGAATCATTCGCCTTATTGGGCATTGAATTACCTGAAAATATGTGACATCTACTGAATCAAGATAAAAAACAGCCATTTTCAAGAAACTGTCCCAAGATTGACCGTCTATCGAAAACATGGTAAAAGGAGAGAGGAATAAATAAACAAACTCTTTCAGCAATGAATGTTGAGTGGCAGTAGAGAGGATATTGAACAAATGGCAAAAAAACAATGGACCCTTTCACTTATACTAGTGGTCATCAGTATATTTTTTGTTGCACTCAATATGAGACCTGCAGTAACAGGGATTGGCCCACTTTATAATGTACTGATGACATCCTTACATGTCTCCAATACAAGTATGAGTTTTCTGACATCCATCCCCGTTTTTTGTATGGGTTTATTTGCACCTTTGGCTGTACCGCTTCAGCGAAAGGTTGGCACGAAATCCGCCATAACATTTTTAGTGGCTATTCTCGTCCTTGCCAATGGACTACGCCTTTTACAAGAAAGCTACGCTTTGCTCATTGTGACAAGCTTTGCAGCAGGCTTAGCTATTGCGATGATTGGTCCTATTTTAAATGCCTTTATTAAGAAAAAGTTTCCACAGCGTTTTACGACTGTGATTGGCATTTATTCCTTCGGCATTGGCGTAGGTGCTACATTAAGTGCGGCCTTAACGGTGACATTTTATCAAATTTTCGGCAATAGCTGGACCGTCGCTCTGGGGATATGGGCTCTATTTGCATTAGGGGCGCTAGTTATTTGGTTATGGGCCATACCATCACAGCAAAATGAACAAGTTCTAAAGATAACGACGACTGAATATGCTCGTAATCCTTGGACATCTGGACGTGCTTGGGCAATCTTACTGTACTTTGGCTTACAAACCTCGCTGTTTTTTTCGATGATGGCGTGGCTTACACCGCTGTTGCAGGATAAAGGCTTATCACTAGAAACAGCAAGTGCTATGCTGACGTTTATGTCTATTGTGCAAATGATCGGCAATATTGCAGTGCCGATGCTCATGGAAAAATGGTCAAGTCGAATGGTATGGATACTGGCACTAGGCTTTGTAGGATTAATTGGTTTCACGCTATTATGGCTTACGTCAGGCGTCTATTTATGGCTTGCTGTTTTATTAATCGGCATTGTTCTAAGTGGTCTATTTCCGATTGGCTTATTGTTACCGCTGGATGAAGCCAAAAATGATCTGGAGGCTAATAGCTGGTCATCCATGGTGCTATCAGGTGGCTTTATGCTGAGTGCGATTATTCCCATTATGATCGGGGTTTGCTATGATATCACAGGCAATCATACATGGACTTATATCATCTTTTTACTGTTGATGGTGGGCATTATCGTATCGACAGGACTGTTAAGAAAAAAATAATCGAAGAAGACATGTGAAGCAATGCGCATGTCTTTTTTAGTGAAAATTATTTTTAGGTCCAGTTATCCTCCAATCCTCATAGCAAATTTCGTATTTCATAAATAATAATAGGTAGAATGAAATATATTTAGCGGTGTTGTCGCATTTCCCTAACATTATTATATAAATAATAATATTATGTAAACTTGAAACATCACAAATCCTTGATTATGATAGATAATAGAGAATGATGAATAGAAAGTTTTGGTGAAGGTATGTATAAAAAAATGCTCGTGTTAGGAGCGACGGCTTTCCTCGTTACAGGCTGTGACAGTCAAATAGGCACAGGCTGGTTTCAAAGTAAAAATGCGGAGGTTCAAACAGAGGGGGCAGTGACCAAGCAAGAGGAAAAAATTGTCCCAGAGGTCAAAGTCATCGGAGAGTATGGTGTTGGAGCAGGTATTATTATCAAGCAGCAGGAGGATCAGCTGTATATTTTAACAAATGGTGCATTAGTTGCTTCCAAACCGACGGCCCTTGTTCAGTTTGGTCAGGACAAGCTAATGGCAGCAAACGTACATGTCATGTCAACAGCTCATAATCTAGCACTTCTGCAAGTAACGTATAAAGCGAATGTGCATGTGCCAAAAACGTATGAAGGTGAGCTGAATCAGCTAGCCGTTTATGTGAATGGCTTGCCCTACACGATTCAGAAATATCAAGATAAGGTAGCGGCCTATTATATAGATGTGAAACAAGCTATGCCTTTAGGAAGTCCTGTGATGGAGGCTGAAAATGGAGCCATTGTTGGACTATATTTTAATCGTCAACAGCAAGGAGAGTCCCAGCCATACATATTGCCGATGAAGGAAATCCAATCATTCGTGGATAAATGGATTGAGGATGGCATGAAAGCAAGTGTACGATTGTCCCAATCCAAAAATTTATATCCCTATATAGAACAAGGTGACAAAGAAGCTGTACAGCAAGCAATCGAGCAATATGGTGAGAATGTGTTTGCGTATAATACAGATGAAATCAAGCTGTTTTTAGATACGTTCCATAAGCATTTAAAGGCGGCTGTGGCCATTCAGGATGCGAGTGTCATGAAACCAATTGTCGGAACAGAGGATTTACAAGAGACCTTGAATAGCATGGTTGCTTATTATGCTTCCAAACAAGCTAAGATCCATTTCTCTAATACCGATATTCAAGCTATTCGTATAGAAGGCCAGCATCTTATTCTACGTGCTAAAACGGAATATGTTTTGACGAATGCTGCAGGGCAGGAGGCACTTGCCCATTCCATCATACTGTATGAAATCGAAAAAAATGAACAGGGCGAGTACATGCTACTTCGTCTAACAAACGAGGAGTGAACTTTGCATGGAGCAAGCAAGACAAATGCTACAGCATCATTTTGGCTATGAAGCCTTTCGCCAAGGACAAGCCCAAATTATAGAACAAACATTACGAGGGCAGTCGAGCCTGTGTGTCATGCCAACTGGTGGAGGGAAATCCATTTGCTATCAAATTCCTGCATTAATGCTAGATGGGTTAACTATTGTCATTTCCCCCCTTATATCTCTGATGCAAGATCAGGTGGAGGCTTTACGTGCGGCGAACATTCCTGCCGCCTATATTAACAGTACGTTGTCGGCACAGGAAGTAGATGAAACGATGCAACTAGCGAGCGCAGGTTATTTAAAACTTCTCTATATTGCGCCTGAGCGATTGGAAAGTGTATCCTTTCTGCAAGCACTATCCTATTTACCTGTGCCGTTAATAGCGGTAGATGAGGCACACTGTATCTCGCAATGGGGGCATGACTTTAGACCAAGCTATCGCTCCATTCAAAAGCTGTTTACACTATGGTCACAAAAGCCCACGGTTTTAGCGCTGACAGCCACTGCGACACCAGCTGTCTGTGATGATATCCGCCAATTACTAACAATTGATGAGCAAGCGACAGTCATGACAGGCTTTTCACGTGAAAATTTGGCGCTGTCCGTACTAATTGGTGAAAATAAAGAACGTTATGTAAAAAATTATGTACAACAAAATAAACAGGAAGTCGGCATTATTTACGCAGCCACTCGAAAAGCAGTAGACGCGATTTATGACATGCTGAGTCGCTCTGGTGAAGCGGTTGCGAAATATCATGCGGGTCTGTCAGAGGACTTGCGAATAGCTGAGCAGGAGCGGTTTTTAAAAGATGAAGCACGTATTATGGTAGCAACGAATGCTTTTGGTATGGGGATTGATAAAAGTAATGTGCGCTTTGTGTTGCATTATCAAATGCCTCGTAATATGGAGAGTTATTACCAAGAAGCGGGTCGTGCAGGACGTGATGGTCTGCCGAGTGCCTGTATTTTATTATATGCTTCTGGGGACGTCCAAACACAGCGTTTTCTAATTGAACAAACACAGGATGAAGCACGTATAGCCCAAGAATTAGCCAAGCTCCAAACGATGGTCGATTATTGCCATACAGAGGGCTGCTTACAAAATGCGATTTTATCCTATTTTGCTGAAGAGCCAGAGGAGCCTTGTGGGCGTTGTAGTAATTGCAATGATGGGCGGGCAGTGACAGACGTGACTGAGGATGCACAAAAGGTGTTAGCCTGTGTGGTACGCATGGGACAAAAATTCGGCAAGACCATGGTGGCTCAGGTGTTGATTGGCTCCAAAAATCAAAAAATAACGGAATTTGGCTTTGCACGTTTATCGACCTATGGCATCTTAAAAGGAAAATATGCCTCAAAGGATGTTTCGAACTTTATTGAATTTTTAATTGCGGAAGGTTTACTTGCTGTGAAGCATGGGACATTCCCAACCATATATGTATCAACGAATGGCAAGGAAGTACTGCTTGGCAATCGACAGGTTATGCGCAAGGAAGCTGTAGCAGTGAAGAAGCTGGTGGACAACGATCCTTTATTCGAACATTTACGCGTATTGCGCAAAGAGATTGCAGATGAAGAAAAGGTGCCACCATTTGTAGTGTTCTCTGACAAAACATTGCGTGATTTATGTGATAAGAAGCCAGCCGTACTGGAGGATTTACGACAGGTGAGCGGTATTGGTGAGGTGAAATTTGACAAGTACGGTAAGCGATTCTTTGACGCATTACAATCGTTTTTAGAAGCTTCCGTGTAATAGTGCTTATTACGTAGAAAGAGGTGTCTCTCCATTGTGAGACACCTCTTTTCATTATTGTTCCCAGTGCTTTGTTATGAATGTATCACGGCCAGAAATGGCACGATCTTGCTGATAGTGTTCCGTCTCTTTTTTATAATAATCTTGGTGATAGTCTTCTGCTGGATAGAAGCGTTCAGCATCGCGAATTTTGGTTACAATAGGTTTATCAAAGCGTCCACTATTGGCAAGCTTTTCTTTTGAGGCCTCTGCGATTTGCTTTTGCTCATCTGTGTAGGTAAAAATAGCTGTTGTATAGGATTCTCCACGATCATGGAACTGTCCATAAGCATCCGTTGGGTCAATTTGCATCCAGTAAATATCCAGGAGCTGCTCATAACTAAAAATAGCAGGATCGAATTCAATTTCGACCACTTCTAAATGGCCCGAAGACCCTTCCTTAACATCTTCATAGGTTGGGTTTTCTAAATGGCCGCCCATATAGCCAGAAGTCACTTTATGTATACCGTCCCACTCGACGAATGGCTTCACCATGCACCAAAAACATCCGCCAGCAAATGTAGCTTTTTCGATCATTTACATCATCCTTTCTTTTGTGAAAATATTATAGCATTGTTTTGCTCGAAACTGAGTAATTAGGTGTAAAATAATGATGAGATAGAAAAACATGGAATAGCTGATTGCCAAAATGAAACTTTCTAGCTAATCAATCGTTACATTAACTATATCAAAATAGAGGAGTTAGTTGTTATGGAAGAGCAAGATTATACGAGACGCTCCCAACGTCCTAAAAAACGTAAATTACGTAAAGGGAGAGCAATTTTTACACTATTATTACTGTGTATCATTGTCATTGTCGGATATGCTGTCATGCAATATCGCAGCGGGCTTGAGCTGGCGAATGATACGAAAGTAGCGCAGGAGGATTTTTCTGGAGATACAATCAAAGGGGATATTGAGAACTATTTAATTTTAGGAGTCGATACACGCGGCGAGGAAAAATCTCGTACAGATACGATGATGGTATTATCCTGGAATAAAGCAAACAATGATATTAAGCTTGTGTCCTTTATGCGTGATATTTACGCAGATATCCCAGGCTATCAATCCTATAAACTTAATACAGCTTACTACCTAGACGGTGTACAGCTATTAAAGGATACATTGACAAATATGTTTGGCTTACCGATTCATCATTATGCCCTAATTGATTTTAAAAACTTTGAATCATTAGTGGACATTTTAGCGCCAAATGGTGTGGAAATGGATGTAGAAAAGGATATGTCTGAAAATATTGGGGTAGAGTTAAAGCAAGGTGTTCATCATTTAAATGGACAGGAGCTATTAGGCTATGCACGTTTCCGTCACGATGCTGAAGGAGATTTCGGTCGTGTTGCCCGTCAGCAAAAAGTCATTGAGGCTTTAAAAACAGAGCTATTAACGCCTACGAACATGTTAAATTTACCAAAATTTGTTGGAGCTGCACAGGGCTATATAACAACCGATTATTCATCTGCTGAGGAAATGCAGCAAGTGCTTAAATTGCTATCTAAAGGTAAGGTCAACATTGAAAAAGCAACGATTCCCATCGAAGGTAGCTATCAATTCCAAAACTTTAGTCATGCAGGCGATTCCATCGTCATTGATGTGGAGCAAAACAAAGCCTTTTTAAGTGAATTTTTAGGTATTTCACTGGAGTGATGTTTCGCAAAAACCAACATTATCCTGTAATATAAAGGTAGAGCATTTGGATTGGGGTGGATATATGGAAAAAGAAAGACCAAAAGAGCGTTCAAGCCTATTAGCAACCAAGTTTATTCGTTTTTTAGGTGGTAGAAACCTATTATTTATGCTGGTGATTTTATTACTAGTTGCATGTGTTATTTTTATGTTTAATCAGGTTTCCTTTATCTTTACCCCGTTACAAGTATTATTTGAAGTAGTGATTTTACCAGGGGTACTAGCCGTCATAGGCTACTATTTATTGCGTCCATTGTTGGCGATCTTGGTCAGATGGCGAATCCCAAGAATTTGGGGGATTTTAATACTCTACATTGCGGTTATTGGTGTCATTACACTACTCGTTGTGTTGGTTTATCCATTTTTACGCGACCAGTTCACGAACTTAGCACAGGAATTCCCAGAGTATTTCATGAAGTTTACACAAAATATCGTTGCATTCTTGAACAATTCACGTTTTAACGATTATTTAGATAAAATTAATTTTGATTACAATGAAGTGGTTAAAAACTTCACTACAGATATGGTGAAAACTGTAAGGGAAACAGCTGCAAATGTAGCGCAAGGTGTGGCCACAGGTATTACGGGCTTCCTTTCAACCTTAACAGGTATTGTGCTATCACTTGTAACGGTGCCATTCATTTTATTTTACTTATTAAAAGAGGGCGAAAAATTACCGAAATTTATGCTGAAAGTGTGCCCACCACGTATGCGTAAAGAAGTCACTGAAATTTTCCATGACATGGACAAGCAAATTAGTTCATACATACAGGGGCAAATTTTAGTATCTATGTGTATTGGAGCAATGGTGACCATTGGCTTTTTAATCATTGGCATGAAATATGCTTTATTGCTTGGATTCCTAGCGATGATTACAAGTGTAGTTCCTTATTTGGGGCCAGTCATTGCCATTACACCAGCCGTTATTATTGCCCTTGTCACATCTCCATTGATGTTGATTAAGCTGGCGATTGTATGGACGATTGTTCAATTAATCGAAGGAAAATTCATTTCTCCTCAAATCATGGGGAAATCACTCAGTATTCACCCGATTACGATCATTTTCGTCTTATTAACGGCAGGCTCATTATTCGGTGTTCCTGGTGTTATTTTAGGGATTCCAGGCTATGCGATCTTTAAGGTGCTGGTGACCCATTTATTCAAGCTCTTTAAACAGCGTTACAACCGTTACGAAGATGATGTTCATCAAAAATATGATGTGTGATAAAAACAGCTACTGCCGTTTGACAGTAGCTGTTTTTTTAATGTGTGTTATCCTTATTAGTAGATTCATCAAAAGGATGGGGGAAAAGGGCATGACATACATACCGATTAATTTTCAAGAAAAATTAACTAAGTTTCAAGAGCATTGGTCTCCGAAAGTGATTGCTGAAATGAATGATTATCAATTTAAATTAGTTAAAGTACAAGGGGATTTTGTTTGGCATAAACATGATGATACGGATGAAGTGTTTATCGTCATTGAAGGGCAGCTAATCATCGAATTCAGAGATGGAGAAGTGCGTTTAAATGAAGGAGAGATGTTTGTCGTACCACGCCATGTTGAACATAAACCTTATGCGGCTTCTGAGTGTAAAATTCTACTTGTAGAGCCGATGGGGGTTGTCAATACAGGCGAAGCACAATCAGAGCTAACTGCTGAAAATGATGTGTGGATTTAACATTCCTGAATAGTCATAGTAAAACCCTTCTAACAGACAAGGTTAGAAGGGTTTATTATTTTTCAAAAGCACTAGCTTTGTGCCAGTAATTGCACTTGTGCTAAGCGATCAACAGCTTCTTGAAGAAGTTCCTTTGGTTGCACCAATGCTAAACGTAAATAGCCTTGTCCAGCCGTACCAAATACGGTTCCAGGAACGGTTACAACGCCAACTTGTTCAATTAATTGAAAGGCTAGTTCTGTACAGTCCATATCGAACGGATATTTTGCCCATACGAACATTCCACCATCAGATGGTGCGGCTTCCCAGCCTAATGCTTGTAAGCCGTTCATCAGGGTTTTATGACGTTCTGAGAATGTGGCACGTAAGCTTTCCGTAATTTCTTCTGCGTTATCAAGTGCGACGACAGCTGCATCTTGAATAGGCTCAAAAATACCGAAGTCTAAATTTGATTTTAATTGCTTAATAACGGCGATCATTTCAGCATTTCCTGCGATATAGGCAATACGCGTTCCTGCAAGACTAAAGCTTTTGGAGAGGGAGTTAATCTCCATGCCGACTTCTTTTGCACCTGGTGCTGCAAGGAAACTAATCGGACCGTCACCTGTAAAATAAAACTCGGAGTATGCCGCATCATGAAGGACGATAATATTATATTTTTTGGCAAAGGCAATGACTTTTTCAAAATACGCTAAGGACGGCATCGCTGGTACAGGATTCCCTGGTAAGTTTAAAATCAATAGCTTTGCTCTCTCAGCAATTTCTTCTGGGACAGCGTCTAAGTCAGGTAAATAACCATTATCGGCCGTTTGAGGCATGTAATAAGGTGTTGCCCCTGCTAAGTGAATTCCTGCATCATAGGCAACATAGGCTGGATTTGTGGATAACACGATGTCTCCTGGGTCACAAAAGGCTATCGGTAAATGGACAAGGCCTTCTTGAGAGCCAATAGTTTGAATAATTTCCGTAGCGGGATCTAAATCGACATGGCTACGACGCTTATAGTAGCGACTAACGGCTTCATAAAAACGCTGTGTGCCTGTCAGTGTGTAGCCGTAAGATTCAGCTAACCCTGCGCGATAAGAAAGATGCTCACGTATTTTGGCATGTGGAGGAAGATCAGGGCTTCCTAAGCTTAAGTCAATCAAGGTCATGCCCTTTGCTTGCTGCTCACGGGCAAAATTTTTCAAATCTCCGAAAATTGCTGGTGTAAATAATGACATTTTTTTAGATGGTACGATTTTCAAAACTAGTACACTCCTTATCGTTGTATAAAGTGCAACGTCAATCCGTAGATGATTCTCTTGTCTACGCTAATTGTTTGTTTGCACAAATCGGGCTTTAACAGACCCTTGTTTGCTTACAGGCCTGTTTATGCGAGATAACAGAATAGTAGTACACATTTTATCATACTAAAGCACAGAAATGGGCAGATATTCTGAAAAAAGAAAATATTTATATAATGTAGAGGATGTGTGCATAGGCTAGCGAAAATAGATTGTCTGATGTTGGGATAAGCGACTATAAATACCTTCAAAGAGAAAATTGTATTATACTGAGTATAAAGTTTTTCAGGTGGGGAGAGCATGCATCTTAACGATTGAATAGCTGACTCAGTAGTGAACGATATGTTGCAAGATTTCACTATTGTCTGCGCCGTAACAGAAACAACCTCCTTTTACAAGATTGGACATAGACTTTGCTTACAGCTATACATACTGAATAGTATTAAAGGATAGCCATCGTATTGATGTTCCCCTATTATTGACAGTGGCAATGCTGGATGAGTAGAGGCAAAACAAACTGCCTATGCAAGTGTACGACGAGGCAGTCTTTACAAAACATGATGAATCGTTCAGCATTACGATTTTCAATTGTCTACAGCCAAGATAGGGAGGTATTAAAAAAGCTATATGCCAGCGGACTAGCGGGCATTGTATGTAAAAACCTACGCAGCTGCTGACTATGATACTATGCGGAATACCATAGTTGCGGCATGCACACTATTTCGAAGCATGTATGATACTACCTGATACGCAAACCATTTAGTAAGGGAGGGAGAGGGCAGTGAAGGTATATTCGTTAAGTGGACCAAGCGGCACAGGCAAAAGTACGAGTGCCCTTGCCTTTGCTCATAAATTAGGAGTGGAGGCTATCATTGATGATGGTCTTCTCATTGTCAATGGAATAAGAGTTGCTGGCATTTCTGCCAAATTCGAAAAAAATACAATTACCGCTGTACGACGTGCCATTTTTACGGAACAGGAACATCGTGAGGCTGTCAAAAAAGCGTTAGCAAGTCATAAGGTGCAGTCCATTTTACTGATTGGGACATCCACTAAAATGACGAATAGTATTGCTAAGCAGCTAGATCTTGGACCCATTGAACATTATTACGATGTGGAGGATGTTCGTTCCTTTAAGGAAATTCAAAAAGCTCGTTTTATTCGTCAAACGCAGGGCAAGCATGTGATGCCAATTCCTTATCGACAAGTGGAGCAAAACTTTTTTAAACGATTGGTACAAAAGGGCATGGAGATTTTTTCATCAAAGCGCGAAAAAATCGGGGAAACAACGATAGTGCGACCTGATTTTCAACGGGAGTACATTGAAATTAGCAAGCATGTTTATGTTCAGCTACTGACGTATTGCTGTAGTCAACAAGCAATTGTACAAAAGGTGGAACAGGCCCAATTTTTGTTAGGAGATCAGGCTCAAGCTATTCTGACCATACAAGTAAAGCTACCGATAGATTATCCATTAGCAGCGCGTTTACTAGAGCTACAGCAGGCGGTGCAGAAGGCGTTTTATTTACAATTTGGCTATGAATTAGATGCGATTCATGTTCATGTCAAGACGGCTATACAAAAGAAAAAGTCGTGAAAAACAGGTACTCCCAACGCACTTTGCGACGAGAGTACCTGTTTTTATTTTGGTTGACGGCTGAACTGTGGCTGACGTTTTTCCACAAAGGCACGACAGCCTTCGGCGAAATCGCTGCCTACAAACGGTGAAGAGCCTTGCCATAAGGTCGGCACACTATCGAGACATTCTTGAACGGATTGCTTCACAGCAAGCAAGGACTCTGGTGACATGCCTGCCACAAGCTTGCCCATGCGAATCATATATTTATTTAAATCCTTTTCGGCTACTAAGTAGTTAAGCATCCCAAGCTTGAAGGCTTCCTCCGCTTTAAACATGCGTCCTGTAAAGACTAAGTCCTTTGTGGTCGCAGGGCCAACGAGCTGTACTAAACGTTGCGCAAATTTATTGTTTATGGTGATGCCTAATTTTCCGACAGGAATGCCGAGCTTGGCTTTGTCTGAGCCAATGCGGATATCACAAGCTAATGCCAATTCTAAACCAGCGCCCATCGCAGGCCCGTTGATGACGCCGATTGTTGGAATCGGAAGGCGCTCAATTGTGGAAATGGTTTTTTCCATATGTACAAACGCCTCCTCGGCTTGTTCAAGTGAGATGGCATTGAATTCTTTAATATCAGAGCCTGCGGTAAAGCTTTGACCAGAGCCTCGTAAAATGAGTACTTTATTTTTCGGATTGTCTAATACTTGTAGGGCAATCTTTGCTAATTGATCCCACATGTTTGCGGTTAACGCATTTTTTGCCTGTGGTCGGTGAATCGTAATTATCGCTAGTCCAGCTGTTTCTTGATAAATGATTTTTGCATCTTCTGCTTCCAATCGTGTCGTCTTTACTTGCATAGTGGAAAGCCTCCTACGTATTAATGTCTATCTTTATTATATAACACAATCAACTATAAACATGAAATGATATGAATTTTCACATAAAATTGCGTTGTTATACAAGAATGTAGGGAATAGTTAGCATTTATTGTTCTATAACAGGGGAGCGGAATTTACTATTGTAAGAAAGCAAAAGATATGAGAAACTACTGTAGGAACATACGTTTCTTATGCACGTAAGGGGCATTTGAAGACTGGAAGCGGCTTGTGTATCGATATTACAGATTATCCGACACTAAACTATTATAAAATGAATTGAAACACACGCACCCAAAATATAGTAAAATAAAATGACATGACGCACAGCAAACAAGGAGGGGCAATATGGTCACACTCAAGGAAGCATGGAATAGTTACATCTTACTGCTGCAATCATTGAAAAAAAGTGCTGCCACAAAAAAGCAGTACAACATAGATGGACAGCAATTTTTAACGTTCGCCCATGAACACCAATACTTGTATGTGGATCATCAATTAAAAAATCTATTACAGCTTTATTGTGACTATCTCAAGGAAACCTACTGCAATATCAATACATTTAACCATAAAATAGCGACATTGAGAGGCTTTGTAGACTTTATTTTTTTACGAGAATGGGTGACACCTTTTGATTATCAGCCCATTTTACAGCCGAAAAAAAGGCAAAAAGAGGTGCTGCAAGTACTGACCAATACGCAGATTATGCAAATTGCCAACGTCTGGCCAACCTATTTTCAATATGCAAAAACAGAGGAGCATGCTTGGCTGGCTAGACGCAATGGCTGTATAGTCCAAATGTTGATGGAAACAGGTTGTAAGCCTGCAGAGCTTGTGCGAATGAAATGGACTCATTTTAACGAAGAAAAGGCAACCCTTTTTATTGCGAATCGAAATGGCCGTCGAGAAATAAAATGTTCTCCTGTACTAATGGACATGCTAGCTCAGTATAAACTAGCGACAACAGTTTTACATGGGCAAGAGGTAGGGGAATGGGTTTGGGTAAGTGAGGCAAGTATTGTGAAGCCAATTTCAACGAAGACGGTGGAGCGTATTTTTCAAACGATGTCACAAGATATAGGAAAAAACATAAGAGCAACCGATTTGCGATATACCGTTATGCAACGGGCTTTTCAGCAGGAAAAAACGCTGGAGCATATCCAACAAGAAATGGGCTATGTGAGGAAATGGGTGCTGACAGAAAGACAGCAACGCTTCGAATAAAAGCGTGCAGTAATCGCGATTTATCACCATTACTGCACGCCTATTATAAATGATTCAATGCTTTGACACTCACTTTGACCGTTAAATCATGCTTGCCTCCACTATAAACACCTTCAACAGGGCTAATATCACTATAATCGCGACCTATACATAAAATAATATGATTTTCTAAAACTTCTACATTATTTGTTGGATCAAGACCAATCCAGCCAATACCTGGTATCATGACTTCCACCCAGGCATGTGTAGCACTATCACCAATGAGCGCTGAATTTTCATCCACATATAAGTAACCACTGACATACCGAGCGGGAATGCCTTTAGCTCGCAAAACAGCTAGCATGACATGGGTGAAATCCTGACAAACACCCCGTTTTAATGCAAATGCCTCACTTGCTGTTGTCGTTACAACTGTCGCTGTAGGATCATACTCAAAGCTAGCATATAAATATTGCATTAAATTAAGTGAAAAGAGCACTGGATTTTCAGCATGACCAATCGCATGATAAACTTCCTCTAATTGCTGATCGGTCATAAAAGTAAAATGAGTTGCTTTTAAATACGGTAAATAATGCTCATAAAATAGCTGTGAATGGAAAATGGTCTGCATTTCGGGCGAATATTGAATACGATGAATAAATGGTGCACGCTGAATACTAACAATCGAAGATGTATGAATTTCGAGTATTTGATGCTGCTCCGGTATATAAAAAGAACCAACTGTATTACCCCAAATATCCGTATGCTCACGGGTCAATGAGGAGGGCGTAATGGCAATTCGATACGATAATAATCGCTGCCGCTCATCACTGCGAGGCTTTAAACGAATCGTATTCAAGCTTTGATCGACTTCAGACTCATATTGAAAAATATTGGTATGCTGAATTTCAAATTTCATCGTGTCCGCTTCCTTCTGCTTACTGACTTGCCTGTTGAAAGGGAGCTGTGGTGGGTTCCTTTCAAGGTTGTATGCTGGGTTCATATAAATGATAAACTGTCGAAAAGGTATCACTAAAAGCTATACATTGCGACAGTCTTTCCTCCATTATAGTCATCGTTTCTTCAAGAGTCATTTGCCAAAAATCAAGATGATTGATTGCTAGGATGAGGCTACGAATGCTTGTATGCAGTGTTAAAAATCTTGAGGATAAAGAATCATGTTCAATCGCCGTAATAGCTTCCTCTATTTTCTTTAGACAAAACATCACAGAACATGGGAAATGCTCATCCTGTACTAAATAGCGAATAACCGCAAGTAAATTCGTCTGGCAATGTTTCCGCATATAAGACTCTCTTGCTGCTGTAAGCGCCAATAAAAAGCTACCATCATCCTCTAACAGGGATAGGCCCGACAGCTTCTGTTGTTCCACTATACTTAACGTCATCCGCAGTGTTTTTTCTGCTCGTTCAAGCCATTTGCCAACCTGCATGAAATAAAAGGGAAGATCACGATCCATCGTGCTCTCGATTAACCCGGTCTCCATCCATAGAGTTTTTCTTACTTCCTGTAAAAATGCTTGAAGTTCAATAAGTGGGATTGGGCGTTCTCTTGTCAGTATGGCCTGTTGCTTCGTTAAATAAAAGGTATTTTGTATTTCCCATAGCTCAGTTGGTATACTATCACGCGTAACCCGTGCATTTTCTCGTATGGCACGTAATGTAACGTGGAGGGCATTGCCGTTTTTCTCGGAAAAAAGTAGATAGTCAATCAATGGGTTGACACGTATGGCTGAGTAATTCGCTAAATATTCCTCCTTAGAGGCACAAATAGCTAAGACAGCCTCCCAATGATCAAGATAAGCATGTTCTTGCCCCGATTGCTCCAACATATTCAACAGCTGTACCTGTAATATATGTGCATTTGATTGTGTGCGTTCACTATACCGTGCCATCCAGTATAGCGCGTCGGCTACTCGACTTAGCATGCTGCAACTCCTCCTTTAGTATCCATGTATCCTTAGCACCACCGCCTTGTGAGGAATTTACGACAAGTGATCCTTCTTGTAGTGCCACTCGAGATAAACCGCCAGGCAACACGTAACAATCCTCACCCTTCGTGACATAAACTCGTAAATCGACATGACAAGGATAGAATCGTCCATTTTGAAAGGCAGGGGCTCTAGACAATTTAATCGTTGGTTGTGCAATATATTGAAATGGCTGCTTGCTAATTTTTTGCTTAAACAAAGCAATCTCTTCCTCACTAGCATGCGGGCCAATCAACATATCATAGCCGCCAGAGGCACTCACATTCTTAATGACTAGCTCTTGAATATGTTCTAGCACCCATGCTCGTTGCTTATCATCTCCTAAATGATAGGTTTTCACATTCGGTAAAATAGGCTCCTCCTGCAAGTAATACCGAATCATCTCTGGTACATAGGCATACATTGCTTTATCATCAGCAACCCCGTTGCCAACAGCATTTAAGATGGCGACATGCCCCGCTTGATAGGCAGCCATTAAATGAGGAACACCCAATAAAGAATCCTCACGAAAGACAACAGGATCTAAAAAATCATCATCAATACGACGATAAATTATATCTATTTGCTGCAGACCATAAATAGTTTTCATATATACTTTCAAATCCTGTACCACTAAATCACGACCCTCTACGAGCTGTATATTTAAATGCTGGGCTAAAAAGACATGATCGTAATAAGCTGAATTGTACATGCCAGCTGTTAGTAGCACGGCTTTAGGCTCTCTCTCTGCTTGCATGGAAGGTGGGCGGTGCACAAGAAGTGCTTTTTTCATATAAGCGATGTGTTTATCAAGTGGTTGGATGGTATGCTTAGAGAAAAATTCAGGATACACTTCCTTCATGACATCACGATTTTCAAAGACATAGGAAATGCCAGAAGGGTTGCGTAAATTATCTTCCAATACATGATAATCACCCTTTTCATCCCGTATTAAATCAATGCCTGCTAAAAATATATGATTCGCAATCGGTACTTGGAAACCCATCATTGTTGCTGTAAAATACGGATTATTTTCAACAAGCTGTCTTGGAATAAAACCGTCTCGAATAATCCTTTGTTGCCCATAAACATCCTGCAAAAATAAATTGAGGGCTTGCACACGCTGTTTGACGCCTGCCTCAATCATGGCCCACTTCGTTTGAGGAATAATAATGGGGACACAATCAAAGGGCATTGTACGCTCAGTTCCATCTTGCGCTCCATAGACCGTAAAGGTAATTCCTTGTCTGAGAAAGCTTGCTTGTGCTTGTCGATACTTTTCTTCAAGTTGCTCCTGAGAAAAAAAGGATAGCTTATGATGAAAAGATTGATAATGAGGCTTCGGCTGATTGCCATCAAACATTTCATCGAAAAACAGACTAGAATCATATAAATTCATCATATGGATCGCCTCCGAATTCAAGTAGTAGTGAAAACATGTTACACTGTGAATAAATACATATAAGGAGCTAACAATCATGACCATCATTAATTTAATGCAAGCTTATGAATTAGATAAACTATCTAAATTAAATTTTTCAGAAGAAGAGATCTTAGGCGCTTTACGTACGGGGGATGTATCAGCTTGGCAAGAACAAGTACCAAACTATGAATTTAATGAGACAATGGCTCTTTATAAAGAAGGGGAACAACAATTCATAGAAGCGTACCATGGCCATTATCGAATCAAGTATGTAACATTGCCAGGCATCCAACGTTTATTGCAACTTCGCTTTCAATTAGAAGAAGGGAAGGATTACCAACTGTTAGAAACAGGTATCCAGCATTTAACGTGTAATGAGGAGACAGTCGCAAGACTTCAGCAAATGTTATCGACAAACTGGTCACTAACAAAACAGGCAGACGGTGCTTATTCAGTTTTTGTAAAATAATACCATTCGTGTTGTGAGACGAATCGACATGGGTAGTGACCCATCTTCTATTTTTTCAAAGCGTCTCATAGGGCAAGCGAATTGCGACTCCTCGTAACTTTGTTTTCAAGTAAATAAACAATACTCAAGCTACCAAGTAGAAGTTACTTGATATTAATCACACCGATATTGCCATAAGACATAGCCCTTTTTGACGGTTTAGTAGAAGGTGGGCAAGACAAGCATTTAAGCTGAATGAAGATGAAGTATACTAGATTTTAATATTCATTTAACGTGAACTTTATGACTATTTTCCTGCAACTGTCACAAAAGATTTAAAAGGAAATCCTCTTTTTTTAAAAAGGGGATTTTTTTATTGCTTAAAAAGAACGTTTGTTCTATATCGTGAAAAAGGGCATTTTTTTCAATAAAGTTCCCAAATTTATATTTGGGAACGTTTTTTCGTGGTAAAATAGAGCAAATAGAGGTGATTAGCATGCAAAATACCAAGCAACCGAAATTCATGAAGGATTTTCTAGTTTATTTAACGACCATCAAAGGAAAATCACAGCGCACAAGAAAAGAATATGAATATGACCTAACCTTATTTTTCCGTTTCCATAAAGCAATCCAGGAGGATCTGGATATAGAAAATTTAGTAGCCATTGATATTGCCACTATTACAATAGAAGAAATTCGTGATATTACATTAGAGGATCTTTATTACTTTATGGAGTACTGTGAGGTACAGCGAGGAAATTCTGCTGCTTCGAGGGCACGAAAAGTGGCGACATTAAAATCCTTTTTCAAGTACTTGAAAGGAAAACGTCGACTTATTGAGGAAAATCCAGCAGAAGAATTAGAAACACCAAAAATTGGCCGAAAAAGACCAATTTATATGAATCTTCAAGAGGCTACTCAATTTATTGATGGAATACCAACAAATCAGGCATCACCAAGAAATTACTGTATGATGATGTTTTTCTTAAATTTAGGAATACGTGTGACGGAGCTTTGCCAGCTCAATAAAACATCTATTCAAGGACGTTATTTAACGGTTGTCGGGAAGGGCAATAAGGAGCGTACTGTCTACTTAAATGATAGCTGTTTGCAGGCACTCGCAGATTATGAAAATAGTGGGAAAACGCCTTATAAGGGGGACGGGGATGAGCCTCTTTTCGTCTCACAAAAAGGAACACGCTTTACGCGCCAAACTGTTGCCAAAATCGTGAAACGTATTAATCAACAATCAGGTCTTCAAAAGGAACGACTTACACCACATAAGTTGCGTCATACATCTGCGACTATGATGTATAAAGCAGGTGCAGATATTCGGAGCTTACAGCATATCTTAGGACATTCAAGTGTAGCGACGACTCAAATTTATACGCATATAGAGGACGAGCAGCTACAACATGTTTTAGAAAATAATCCCTTTAATATTGTGCGCGAGAGATGATTTTTACCCCTCTCTGTCGAATATAGTAGTATGCCAAATGAAGGGGGTTAACTTATGATGTTAGTAGCAAAAGAACAATTCGACGCAACAAGGGCGCAATTACTTCAAACGATTCAAAACTTAGACAATACAAGCTTTAATGACAAACCAGATGCACAAAGCTGGAGTGTAGCACAAATCTGTCATCATCTTGTGTTAGTAGAGGAAGCAGCCAAAAAAGCCATTACATGGGGATTACAAGCCCAAGAACAATCATCACCTGCAAGAAAAAATGTTCAGCTTGTTGTTTTGGATAGAACAAAAAAATTTCAAGCACCAACTATTGTGGAGCCAATAGATCAGCCTTTTACCGTTCAGGAGATGCTAGATTTACTAGCCACATCAAGAATGAATTTTCTCGCTTTTTTACAAACAATCGAAGAACCTGAAATTTTAACAAAATATGCTGTGAAGCACCCAGCCTTAGGTACATTGCCACTCGATCAATGGATTGAAATGGTTTATTTACACGAGCAGCGTCATATCGAGCAAATACAAGAAATAATGAAATAAACATATGGTAAGTAAGTATAGAGGGATTTGAGCACACAAGTGTGAGCCAAATTCCTTTTATTGTTATATGTTTTTTCTATCATAACCTCTTGACGTGCTACATAATCTGTTATATATTAAATAAAAATAACAACAACTGTTATAAAACAGTTTTCAAATCAAGGAGGAATTTTTAATGACAAAGTATCGAGACGGCTATGAATTTTATTGTGAAATGTGTGAGCGTTATGGATTAGAGCCAATTTCTTTCCGCTATTATGTATTACAGTTATCACAGCAACAACTGTCTGCTTATAACATGCAAGCAAAACAATTAGGCATTTAAAGGACGTGGTTATGACGGAAGCCGACGTGAATATTTTATGAAAAGCCCAGCCATACTAAATACAATGGTTTGGGCTTTTGTGATTTATAAAAGAAATTTCAGATAATTTATTGACAAGCATTACACTCTGTTATATATTTTTAGAAAATAATAATACTGTTATATAACAAAAATAAAAAAACACATTTAGTAGCAATCATGAAAGGAAGTTAGAAGGGTGACAGATTATCGAGAGGGTTATGAATTTTACCGCCAAGTATGTGAGGAGCACGGACTCGAGCCTATTAATTTTCACTATTATATTTTAAATTTATCGCAAGAGCAGTTACATGCATATAACCAATATGCAAAATCATCAGAAGAGTCAATCGAATATGAGGTTTCTTAACTTGTAAAATACCTTATTACCTCTGTGGGTTCGTAAGGTATTTTTGCTTTCACAAAAAATTTACATAGCTGCATTCTCTTTATCTAGCATAATTGAAATTTGTATTTAATAGATAAATAGCCTAAAGAAAGCACTTTCAATAGTACAAAAGTATCAAAAAACTTTACGATTAGGTAAATTTAGGGTGTTTATAACCGCTATTTTTTGGCTATTTTCTCATAAATCCTCAAATAGGGCTTTAGATGTTTTTGATATTTGGGTTGAATTAACTGCTTTTCTAAGACTATAATATAATTACATAAAAAAGGGCGATATACCACAACTTTATACCTCGCTGTAAGATAAAGCAAAAGTACCAAACCCTTCATATTTTAATGAACGGAGAATGAAAATGATGAATATCACGCCTAATAGCATTAATCAAATGAACTATAGTCTAAAAGAATTACAAGATATCTTTTCCGCCATGAATAGTTCCATCATTGTAGCGATTACCGATCGTACCGGGAAAATTACGTTTGTTAATGATCATTTTTGCAAAATTTCGAAGTATACGCGTGAAGAATTATTAGGTCAAGATCACCGTTTACTTAACTCAGGCTTCCATCCTAAATCTTTCTTTAGAGAGATGTGGAGAACAATAGGTAATGGTGATATGTGGAATGGCGAGGTGTGCAATCGTGCGAAAGATGGCAGTTTATATTGGGTAAAGACAACGATTTTCCCATTCCTTGATGAAAAGGGAAAGCCTTATCAATATATCGCCATTCGCGTCGATATTACAGCGCAAAAGGACATAAAAAAAATTACCCATATTGCCTATCACGATGAATTAACAGGACTGCCAAATCGTCGTAAACTAGAACAGCGTTTAGAAAATGAATTCCATCAATCTCGACGTACAGGAGATAAATTTGCGTTATTTTTCATTGATGTGAATCGATTCAAACACATTAACGACGGGCTTGGTCATATTATCGGCGATATGTTTTTAGTGGAAATGTCGAATCGTCTACGAAATGTTGATTATACATCTAATTCATTCTATCGCCACAATAGTGATGAATTTGTCATGATTTTAAATGACGTCAGTCGCATTGACGAAATGGCCAAAGAAATCATTAATGTCTTCAATGAAAGTTTCATCGTCGATACCTATGAATTTTATGCAAGCATCAGTATCGGCATTAGTATATTCCCAGATCATGCAAACTCTGTAGAAGAATTATTGAAAAATGCGGATATTGCCATGTATGCAGCAAAATCTACGCGTGGAAATCAGTACCGTTTATACCGTGACAATATGGATGAAGCCAACGATAAATGGCTTCTATTAGAAACAAAATTACACCAAGCATTAAAACAGGACCGCTTAGAATTACATTACCAGCCTAAAATTGATTTAAAAACAGATACGGTCATTGGCATGGAAGCCTTGCTACGCTGGTATGATCCTGAATTAGGTCATATTCCACCAGATCGTTTTATTCCATTTGCAGAAGAATGTGGGCTTATTAATGATATCGGTGTTTGGGTATTACATAAAGCCTGTGCTCAAGCTCGTTTTTGGAATGAAGCACATAATTTAACATTGCGCGTAGCCGTCAATATTTCTCCGATTCATATTAGTACAAGTAGCTTTGTGGACATGGTGTGTGAAGTCATTGCAGAAACAGGCATTGACCCACACTTATTAGAAATTGAAATTACGGAAATGAGTATGCTTGATTATACGGAAGATTTAATTGATACCATCAAGCAATTACGGGCATTGGGCATTACGATTTCATTAGACGATTTCGGGACAGGCTATTCATCGTTAAACTACTTAAAAAAATTCCCTGTGGATGTCCTTAAAATTGACCGTGCCTTTGTCCGTGACATTGTGCCTGAAAAATCAGGGATTGCGATGATTTCAGCTATGATTTCCTTAGCACATGCTTTAAATCTTCAAGTAGTTGCTGAAGGTGTCGAGGAAGAAGCTGAATTGAACGTACTTCGTGAGCATGGCTGTGAGTATGTGCAGGGTTATTATTTCAGTAAGCCATTGTCTGTAGATGATTTTACAGATTTAATCGTTAATTCTGTGACAAAATAGACCAGTTATGAATTGCTATTCCTGAATGATTTTGCTAAAGTAGGATAAAGCCAAACAGTTCAGACAATATTCAATTTGATGATGTGGCCAAGTAAGTAAGAATTGTGAGACAGAAAATATAGCAATTGCTGAGAGCTATATCACCGCTTCTTTACTGAACACCTACCACGGAGATGTTATGCAAACATAACCGAGTCGTTTTCGTTACCAAACGTGAGAGGGTTTTAAGTTCTACTTAAAGCTAAATCAAGGTGGTACCACGTCTATCCAGCACAAAGACGTCCTTATTCAGAGGACAGCTTTGTGCTTTTTTCATTCAGCTTGATAGTAACAGCTCGCTGAAACAAGCTAAACGCCCTGGTAGATGGCACTGTTTTTCTTACACCAAGGCAACAATGATTTAACAAAAATTGGAGGAGATCACATGTCAAAACAATTAGAAGATTTTTCGAAATGGTATATTGAGACTATCCAAAAAGCCGATTTAATGGATTATACACCTGTTCGTGGCTGTATTGCCTTTAAACCTGATGGCTATGAGATTTGGGAGCATATTCAAGAGGAAATGGATCGTCGCTTTAAAGAGACAGGGCATCGTAATGCTTATTTCCCAATGCTTATTCCTGAATCTTTCTTCCAAAAAGAAAAGGATCATATCGAAGGATTCTCACCTGAGCTACCTTGGGTAACAGAGGCAGCAGGGGAACAATTAGAAGAACGTCTGGCACTACGTCCAACGTCTGAAACGATGATTGGCCATCTTTACTCCAATTGGATTAAAAGCTACCGTGACCTACCCGTTTTGATTAATCAATGGGCAAACGTCTTCCGTTGGGAAAAGAAAACTCTTCCTTTTATTCGCACATCTGAATTTTTATGGCAAGAAGGACATACAGCGCACGTCGATGAAGAGGATGCTCGTCAAGAAACGATGCAAATGCTTGAAATCTATAAAGAAGTTGTAGAACAAGTACTAGCAATTCCAGTCTATGACGGACAAAAAACACCTTCTGAACGTTTTGCAGGTGCTGTCGATACGTATTCGATTGAGGCGATGATGAAAAATGGCAAGGCTGTGCAAGCTGGTACATCTCATTATTTAGGTACGAAATTTGCAGAAGCCTTTAACATTAAGTATTTAAATAAAGCGAACCAGCATGAGTATGTACACACAACATCTTGGGGTACATCTACGCGCTTAATCGGCTCGGTAATTATGGTGCATGGTGATGAGCAGGGGCTTGTTTTACCTCCTCGCATCGCGCCAACTCAAGTTGTTTTAATTCCAGTGGGACCATGGAAAAAGAACCCTCAAATTATGGAGCATTTAGATGAAATTTTTGTCGCTTTAAAAGCGAAGGGCATTCGCGTACGCCTTGACGATTCGGACCAATCACCAGGCTTTAAGTTCAATGAATGGGAGCTAAAAGGGGTGCCAGTTCGCATTGAATTAGGACCTCGTGATCTTGACAACAATCAAGCTTTACTTAAAGCCCGTGATGAAGAGGAAAAACGAACAATTGATTTAGCTACGATTATCACAGCCATTGAAGAAGAATTAACAACCATGCAAGCGCGCTTACTCGAAAAAGCACGTCAGTTCCGTGAAGCAAACACACATACAATGATTGATTCATTACCACAATTACAACAGCATATTGAAGCAGCCAAAGCAAACGGTACAATTCCTGGCTGGGTACTAGCTGGTTGGTGTGGAGAAGATGCATGCGAGGAAAAAGTGAAGGAAGAAACAAAATATACATCTCGTAATATGCCGTTTAATCCACCAACAACAAAAACAACATGTATTGGCTGTGGAAATGAAGCTAAACATACGGTTTGGTTTGCACAAGCCTATTAATAACGACTACAACAGCCTCCTATTTAATTAGGAGGCTGTTGTTATGAGGTGGTGATCGATTACATCCTTTGCTTTCGGGAAGTAGTCCAATTTTAAGCTTTCGCCATCCATCTGTCTGATCAGTTAAAAAGACTGCCGTTACGCCCCCATTAGGATATTTAAAATAGTCCTGATAACCTGATAATATCGTTAAAAACTGAAGATTGTTTGCATGCAATTCTGTCTTTTCATACAGCTCTCACTTCGCTGTTTCTTCAAGGGTTTCCCCTAGTTCCATTGCTCCTCCAGGTAATCCCCACATTTCGATATCAGCACGAAATTGAAGTAGAACTTCTCTCGTTTGATTTAAGACAATTACTGTAGAACCTACTAAAATAACAGGCATTGTCCCAATTAGTTGTCTTAATTATGGTTACATAATCACTCATAGCGATAGCGCCCCTCCAACATAGTTAGCCAAATTTTTATTCTACTTATGATAAAATGAAGGGGTGTTATATCTTGAAAATTTCCTGAAGAAATGGGGATATAGCGATTAAAAATGATGCTACTATGACTCAATTTTTTGATAAGGATGCTAACAGACTATTTTTGACAAGGAGATAAGGGAATGACAGATACAACAGGCTGGAAACAGAATGCACAAAATCGTCCATTTATTGCCTCATTTAGTGGTGGAAAGGACAGTACTTTAGCTTTATATAAAGCATCCCAGGTAGGTCAGGCTGTAGGACTGCTTGTGATGCTAGAGGAGGAAGGGAAACGTTCGAGGTCACACGGCATGCCACCTGAGCTTATCCAGGCGCAGGCTGACTCGATCGGATTGCCTGTCTTTACGGCTGCAGCTAGTTGGGCAGACTACGAAAGTGTCTTTATGCACCTTTTAGAAAAGGCAAAACAGCAGGGGGCAGAAGTGTTAGTGACAGGTGACTTAGATATGCCTGCACATGGCTGCTGGCATGATAAGGTCACAAAAAATGCTGGGTTACAGCTAGGCATGCCATTATGGGAAATGGACCATCGCGAAGCAGTCGATGAATTTATTAACTTAGGATTTATCACGATGATTGTCACGGTCAACTTATCCTTAGGCATGACTGAGGATGATTTAGGGCGAATACTTACCCCTGAATATGTATTAGAACTAGAAGCTCGTAAGATTGACCCGTGCGGGGAGGGAGGAGAATTCCATACAACCGTCATTGATGGCCCTCTTTTTCAGCAGCCAATAGCTGTGCGCAAATGTCCAATTATAAGAGATGGAGACTATGCATTTTTACCTTTAGAACGAGCGTAAATCCACAGCCTTTCTTGTGATGATCATGGTTTTTCCTTTTAATGTATATGGTCGTGTGTAATAAAATGATTACAGAGGAAAAATACATTAAATGGGGATGAATTACTATTAGTATTAAGTGCTTTGTCAAATCCTTATCGTTGAAAAATGATTGCCACTCTTCATCAAGAAAAGCAATATGTTAGCTGGCTAGCGCGAGAGTTAGGGAAGCTAAATTGATTAATGGTTATCACGAAATTTCTGAAAGTGGCAAAGCATTGAAAAAATACTGAAACAAGTTGATTAGACAAATGAGCGTTTCTTAAATAAACGATTTCGAGTAATAGAGAAAACAATGAGTCAACATATAGGCTTACTACATACTCTGGTTTTCATGGCTCTCATAATAAATTTAAAGAAATAGATACTAATAATGAACGAAAAGTACAAAGGCTCTCACCTCTGTACTTTTTTTGCATTTTGGCTGTTTCTTCTTTATAGGTATAGAATCCATCTCATTTTGTCCAAAATAATCATTGACCGGACACTAAATGGTGTCATATAATTAAGACACCATTTAGTGTCCTATTAGAAAGGGTGGTGGTTTTGAATAATAATCATCAAGAGCGTGACGTTTATGTAGCCATTGCTGACCCTACAAGACGAAAGTTGATCCGTTTACTGGCAGAGGTAGATGAGTTACCGCTTCACGAATTAACCGCTCAATTTGACATGGGGCGTACCGCTGTTTCGAAACATTTAGCCATCCTGAAAGATGCAGGTCTTGTCGTTGCTCGCAAGGAAGGTAGAGAGACAAGGTATCGGCTGAATGCGGCCCCGTTGAAAGAAATACAGGATTGGGTATCGTTTTATGAAGGATTTTGGAAAGAAAGAATCGCTAAATTACATCTATTATTGGAGGAAAAAAAATGAAACCAGATGTATCATTAGATTTTACATTTACAAGTTCAATCGAGCAGGTTTGGCATGCTTTAACCGATTCAGATACGCTAGCAAAATGGATTTGGAATAATGACTTCCAACCAATCGTTGGGCATAAATTTCAATTCCGTGCTGAACCAAATGAATGGTGGGACGGCATTGTAGACTGTGAGGTACTTGTAGTAGAAGAGCCTCATACATTATCTTACACTTGGACAAGTGCTGGTGAAACAACGACTGTTACATGGACATTAACACAAGATTCAGATGGCACGACTCAGCTTCATCTTGATCAAAGTGGCTTTAGCGAAGAAACAAAAGCTCGTCAAGGGGCAATCGAAGGGGCAACATATGCTTGGACGAATATGAGCACACAGCTTGAAAAAGTACTAGCCTAATACAAATCAAACGATAACAAGGAGAGCGCAATTCCGTAGCAAGAATTGTGTTCTTTCATTTTCACTCAAATTTTTTAATTTTCTAGACATGGAAGGATAACTAAATGAAGATCAATCAACTAATTGCCAACAATATCAACCGTTTAGATGTCGTCTTACCAGAACATCAATCATTGGGTATAGCCGGTTTGTCTGGCTCAGGGAAAACGACATTTTGTCAAACGATTGGGGAAGAATCCAAAAAACGTCTCGTTTCTTTATTACCTAAGGCGGAGTATCAATATTTATTTCCAAACATTATGGAAACGAACTTCAGTGCCATCAAAATGGAGGATATGCCCCTCGTACTTTTTTTAGGAAAATCCTCTATCTCCAGCAACCCACGTTCAACGATTGGTACTCATACGGGTGTTTTTAAAGAAATTCGTAATCGACTCGCGGATGAATTTCAACTTTCTCCAGAGATGTTTTCCTTTAACAATGCATTAGGCTGGTGTCCTGCATGTAAAGGACGTGGCACGACGAAAAATGTAGAATGTAAAAAATGCTCAGGTAAACGCTATAGTCCTGAAGTGGAGCAACATAAAATAGCTTTATGGAATGAATCATACAGTATTTCTGATATTCACAATTTCAGTATCGAAACGATCTATTCCTTATCAAAAGAATTAAATATAAGTGAAGAGAAGCAACATATTCTTCAAAATATTATCCAGATGAATATTGGCTATTTAACATTAAATCGTATTATGGGGACATTGTCGGGCGGAGAATTAACAAGACTTTACTTAGCAGAATTCATGGCTACTAGCGAAAACACGGTCATTATTGTCGACGAAATTTCTGTTGGTCTTGACCATGACACATTACTAAAAATCTTAGAGCAAATCCAACAGTTGGGCACTAAAAACCAAATTTGGCTTATTGATCATTCAGATACGGTGCTAGACACGGCAAATAAGCACCTATTCTTTGGACCAGGGAGTGGGAAATACGGCGGTAAAATCGTGGAAGAATCTCCTCGACCACAGCCTATCTATTCAGAACGAAACCTATCAAAGCCAACATCCTTTTATCAATTCCGAGACTTATATTGCCGCAATATACAAATGGACGAAATAACCATTCCGCAAAACCGACTTATTACTTTTACTGGGGAGTCTGGCTGTGGGAAATCAACGCTTGTGAATGAGTGTATCGCTAAAGATTTTGTCAAACGCTATCCAAAGGACAAACTAGTGATGGTCGGGCAGGATCGGAATCAGTCCATTACTAGTCGATCAACTGTCGCAACTTTCCTCGATATTAAAAAGAAACTAACCAAATATAGCGAGGACATTGATGCTATTTTCCAACGCTCGATTGAAGACATTATTGATGAACTTCCTCATGAAGATATCGCCCATAAACGTTTAAGCTTACTAATTAAACTAGGGCTAGGCTATTTGACACTGGAAAGAAAAACACAATCGCTGTCGACTGGTGAATTCCAATGTGTGCATTTAGTATCGGAGTTATTTGCGAACTCCCGAAATCCACATACACTGTTTATTTTTGATGAGCCTTCTAAAGGATTATCTCAAAACATTTTAAACCAGTTTATTGATAGTGTAAGGGACATCCTTGAGGATGAAGCTATCTCTATCATCATGATTGAGCATAATACCTATATGTTAGAGAGCTCTGATTTCATTGTAGACTTTGGTAAAAGACAGCAGGAGCCTGTGACACATCTTGAGGTAGTTTGTCATGAGGACTATTATAATCAGGTTAACTATACAAAAACGGCTCCATTACAAATCGCGTCTACGCTCGCATCAAGAAATGGTATTCAATACTTAGAAGACCAACCTATAAGCTATTTTAAAAAGGCTGAAAATATTTATAAAGGTGGCATTTTAAAAAGCCTATCTTCAATGGCACGTCTCATTTACGGTGACTACGAATCCAATAAAATAGCGCCTGTTATTGCGATCGACTTGGAAAGACATTTATATAGTCAGTATAGTTTTCTGTATGAAATGGGTGGTCTGATTAATCATATTGTCGCTGCACACCCAACGAATAAGGATACAAGAAGCTTCGATTTCTATAGCCAAGACAATCATTGTCCAAGCTGTTCAGGGAGATTGGAAATTTCCAAATTCGATTTTGATCTAGTCGTACAAGATAAAAACGTGCCATTTTGGGATGGCTTATTACACCCAGATATTATGGAGGTCTTAAAATACTATCAACATGCGAAGCTGGAATTTCTTTTTGAAGAAATTAAAAATGAACTTGGTCAAGACATTAGTAAAAGTTACAATGCTATGACTGAGGAAGAAAAGCATACATTTTTATATGGGTATTGGGATAAGTCCTTTTATGATAAGGCAACAAAATCTTCGAAGAAATGGGAAGGTTTTAACTTTATCATTGGTCGCTATATCGTCATTTCAAAATCCTTTATTAAGGAGCAAATGAAGGAAACAAGAGAGATGATGCCTTGCCCAATTTGTCATGGCACTGTGCTTAACCACCAGAAAAAATTACAATTTGGGAACACAGATATTCGTGACTTGATTCGTCAACCTCTTGATGTGGTAATAAAAACTGTAGGGAACTTACCACAACTTGAAAAATTGAAAGCCATTGTAGGGGGTGACATGTCACTTCTACAAGATGTCTCCTTATTGCCAAGAGAAATACAAGTAGCGTTGAAAATGCTGGAATTAGAGCTAGCAAGCTTTGTTGGCTATGAAATGGTCCTACAAAATGCACTTCCATTCTGGGACAAAATCCAAGATTATATAAAGAACATCAGCCTAAAAAACCAAGTAACCATCTGTGATTTTGCCAATATTTACGAGACAAGAGAAAATATCATCGACCAGTATTTTACGAATGGAAAATACAAAAAATTAACGTATGTTTATGAAGCATTTGGCTATAAAAAAATTGTCACTCAAATCAATAAAGTAAAAGCTAGTCATAGTTGTCCATTCTGCAAAGGGAAAAAGGTGCTTTCAGAGGATGGATTGCATGATGGGGTCAATAAATTAACCGTTCCATGTGTCAACTGTGGTGCAAGTGGTATAAACGATGAAGGTCGCCAGCAAATTGTTGATGGCATTGATGTGGAAACGTGGCTAACTGGTACTGTCAGTGATGTAGTAATAGAAGGCTCTCATCTTGAGGCAGTTGCCAATATTCCTATTTTCAATCGCATTCGTGAGCTGAATAAACAGGAAATGATGGCGGTTTATCAGTTCTTACAGCATAATAATTAAAGCCAATATGTTAGAAAGCCCATTTGCACTGAGCAGATGGGCTACTTTCATTTGACTAGAATCACACACTAATTTTTCCAAAAACATTCAAATCTGTATCGTCTTTGAGCTTTTCATCGTACTATAGGAATAGCCAGATTGGCAGGAAAAGGGAGGATATTCTTTGGTAAAAAAAGTGCTGTTATTTGGGGATATTGGCATTGATGATACCGTAGCATTAATTTATGCCAGGCTCAATCAGGAAATAGAAATTGTTGGGTTAGTGGCAGACTACGGCAATGTATCGCGAGAAGATGCGGTATCCAATATTTATTATGTCATGAGATTGTTTAACTTCCCTCAAGGGATTCCCGTTATTTTAGGGGCAGAAGTACCTTTAACTGGTGAACAGCCGACTTACTATCCAGAAATACACGGCGAACGGGGATTAGGACCCATTATTCCAAATGATGATCATGAATTAAAAATTGAAAACTTTTTTGAAATCGTCAATATTATAGAAAGATATAAAAATGATGAACTAACAATTGTTAATATTGGGCGATTGACCTCGCTCGCAACGATGTTTATCCTCTACAAAGAGCTTATGAAACATGTCAAGGAATTTTATATTATGGGTGGAGCGTTTTGGGTTCCTGGCAATGTCACAACAGTGGCAGAGGCAAATTTTCATGGTGATCCGTTTGCGGTTAATATCGTGCTTACCTATGCAAAGAATGTCACAATCATTCCCTTGAATGCTACACAAAAGGCGATTGTCACGCCAGGTATGGTAGACTATATTGATTCATTTGGACAAACAAAAATCCTCAAGCCATTAATGGAATACTATACTCGCTTTTATCAAGAACGGGACCCCTCACTTTTAGGGAGCCCTGTGCATGATGCGTTAACGCTGATGGCTATAATGGAGCCTGACATGTTTATATATGAGTCCTATCCCGTAACTGTTGTCGATAAATTAGAAGGCCCTGCAAGAGGGCAAAGCATTGCTGAAACACGGCCTTATGAAAGTATAAACAATGGCGAGAAAAAACATCGTATTGCCTTTGATATCCAATACGAGAAATTTTTCCACCACTTTTTGACGATCATGACAGGGCAACCATTGCAGTAGCTTATTCAAAAACACCGTTCCGTAAAATCACAAAATCAACATGGACATTTACTTTCATATCTTTATACATCTTATGCCATTTTTCTTTAGTGAGTTCAGAATGTCTCACAGAGCTTCGGTATTTTTCACCGAAACCAAAAATATCGGATTCGACTTCCTGACTATGGGCAATCACTCTTGATACTTCCTTCGACAATTTTTTCTCAATCGCTTTTTCTAGTGCCGATACACTTTTTGGGTCACCTTGGTTAATATCTGGGTACACTTCTAATACTCTTGACTTGATTTTGATGTTTAGGTCAAATGTTGGTTTATCCGCATCGATTAATTGTATTTCTCTTTTCGAATGAATCGCATCAAAGGCTACTGTGATTTTGTTGGCTTTTTTTTGAAGGATCTTGGATGGAACATCTTCGTTGTCCAGTATAGTTTCATATAGTCCCACTTTGAATGTGTCTCGAACGATTTTTACGTAAAAGCTATCTTTAACTGGTAGGGTGCTGACCATTTTACTTCCTTTAAAAAGAGCGACACCACTTAACTCCACTAGCTCATCATCTCTTTTTAATATGGGCATAGCTAAATCTTTGCCAATTGAATAATAATCGTGGGCAATTTGATGAAGCGTGGACGAAATCATATATTCCTGCTTGACGTTTTGTTCGATGAGCCTAAAAATATGCTGCCCAATGTCCTCGATATTTTTGTATTCGTATTTCAGTAATGGTGCTGCTTCGCCTTCCACAACTGCCATAAAGATTCCATTGCTGACACTTGCATTTTCTAGATTTGTATCAAGATAATAACGAAGATCATCTTTCGCAAGTTCTTCACCGAACAAAATTACCCTCATTTGACCAACCATGATTTTTTTCGAAAGCTTGCGATTGGCTTCCATTCGATTCCCTTTACTTGTATCGTTTTCCGTTGTTAGAACTTCCACATTGCTTTGGAATTCAGGATTTACTTCACGTATGACGGCTGTCGTTGCAATTTTTTCTTCTTTTCCTATATCGTAGCCGACTAAAGTGGTTAATCCTACTTTATCCAAAATATTCGTTTGGGCACATCCATATAAAAAAACAATCGATAGAAGAACCAACCATTTTCCTTTAAGCTTGTTCATTCTTTTTCACCTTCTTTGATGTGAGGTTCTTCTTCAGTAGTGCGATTGGCCATAGCACAAGAGGGTAGACAAAGATCACAAAAAATGCCACTTGTCCAAACACCGTGTTGATTGTATTGATCTGTGTGCGTGTTTGAATAAGTAATGTTCCAATGAAAACAAAGAACGAAAGTATCCAGACAAAAGTCGTTCCACTTATATTGACTAATCGAATTGCTCCCCGATAGGCCGCCCATAAATACAGACAAAGATTAGGTAAAATAATCAACATCCAAAAACAAACGGCTACAAATTCAAAGCGTTCCATGAAAGGGAAGCTAATAAAGCTAAACAATGTCAAGGTTGCCCAAATTGTTTTCAGTAGTTTGCCTTCACTGTAGTAGGTGATAGACACCAGCATGACGGCTAAATAGATGACCGTTGAAGCCAATAACCCTAAATGGACAGGTTTTCTAACATTTTCCTTGTCTTTCACAAAGGGATAAATCACGTTCAAAATTTCAAAGCCAATGATGGTAAAAGTCATCGAATGGGCACCCTTTAAAATCGAGCGAAAGTCGTTTTCTAAAATAGGAAAGAGACTTTCTGCTGAGGAATACTTCAAAGGGAAGGCTAACATCGGCATAATCCATAACGATAGGATGATACTAAAAAAAGACACCCCAACAATTACTCGAAGCCCACCCGTAAAGGCATAAATAATAATGATTAATAACGTAGCAGATAGAAACCATGTCCCAATACTTGGGAAAATCCATGCTTGTATAACTTCTATATAGTTTCGCAAAACGGAAAAGAATGCTACAGAACAATAGATGACATACATAACATTTAAAAAATTGCCAATCCATTTGCCAAAAATATCGATTTGAATTCCATATAAATCATTGGAGCCATAGATCTCTAAAGTTTTAATCATACAAAATGTGACGATATGTGTAGCAATACCAGCCAGTAGAACTGAAATCCATGCATCTTGTCTTGCATCCTGATAGATAATGCGTTGAAATCCCTGTATACCAACCCCAATTTGTGCACCGTGTACCACAAAAAAAAGCAAATAAGCATTGATCATATCTTTAGGGCTAAGTTGTATAGGTTTTGCCATTTATCTCACCTTCAGTTCAACTTTTTTCCGGTTTTACAGGCTCAGGCTCGAATTTATAATCATCCTTCGGTCTTGTTAAAGCTGGTCTTTTTGCTGTTAAGGGAATGGGCATTCTGATAATACTATCCCGCATTTCCTTCAATCTTGGTGGGTAGAAAGGAGACATATATGGTGCCCCCAAGCTTGTCTGGCGTAACAGATGAATAAGAATAAAACAAAAAGCCAGCATGATGCCGTAAAAACCCCAAAATCCTGCAAGTATAATAATGGGAAAGCGAATAAGACGAATCACATTGCCCATCATATAACTCGGTGAGGTAAATGATGCTAAAGCACTTAGTGCAATAATAATCAGTAAAATATTACTTGTTATACCTGCCTGTACAGCTGCTGTCCCGATAACGATACCGCCAACGATACCAATGGTTTGTCCAATTTTAGTTGGCAATCTGGCTCCAGCTTCTCTCAGTAATTCAATGATAATTTCCAGCAGTAAAGCTTCAAATATCGGTGGGAACGGAACCAAAGCCCTCGATTCACTTAATGGTACGAGGAAGGCTTGCGGAATTACCTCGTAATGAAAGGTCAAAGCTGCCACGTAAAAAGGTGTTAAATAAACGGACAAAAAAAAGGCAGTAAGTCGCAATAAACGGAGAAAAGTAGCAATTTGCCATCTTAAATTTTGATCTTCCTGACTTTGGAAAAACTCAGTAAAGGCTTGGGGGCCAATGATGGCCATTGAGCTACCATCTACAAGAACGCCCACCTTGCCATCTAAAACCGCATCACAAAATCTGTCAGGTCTTTCCGTCAGCAGCATCTGTGGGAAGACTGATAATGAATTATCATCAATCATTTCTGCTAGAACCGCACTATCGAGCAATTCATCGATCGTAAGGTCTGTAATTCGCTGGCGTAACGTCTGGACCATTTGATCATTAGCAATCCCATGCATATATAGGAGTGAAACAGACGTATTGGTGCGCGTGCCAACTTTTATTTTTTCATTGCAAAGATTCGGACTCACTATGTAGCGACGAATTAAGGAAATATTCGTTGAAAGACTCTCATTGAAACCAACCTGTGTACCAATTACTTGTGATTCATTTTCAGGAGCTGACAAAGCTCTAGATTCTCGGCTAGCGATATTGGCTAAAATCACTTGTGAGCTACCGTCTACATGAATCACAACAGATCCATTGACCATTGACGCTACGGTTTCCTTTAATAAACTGGCTTGACTAACTTCAGCAATAGAAAGGGCCATCACAATGTCCTCTGGTGTTTCATGTGGCTTGTTCTGTAAACAGGCGATAATATCATTATTCAAAGATTGATCATCAATTAAGTTATCGATATAAATAAGGGTCAAGTTTGGAGGAAGTGATTTAATAATTAAATCAGCTGGATCATTTGTTGCATTTTTGATTGATTGAATAAAATGTTCTGTTGTATGTGCAACCCTCACAAGATTTTCTTTAGGTGCCTCTTTGATGGAAGGTGGCTGTTGTTTATTGAAAGGTAGTTTAAATTTCATGATGAATTGTAGGCTCCCTTCATTGCTAACTTCTTTTATAGAATTGTCTTGAAAGGGGTATTCTATACTTATTTCCTTCATTTTCATCATCAAGTAGACAGTACTTAACAAAAAGTGGTAGTATAATAGTGAATCGGCTACACTAAGTTGGACATAAAAAATAAGGGCTAGTACACTTAGACTACCAACTTAAAGGAGCGTGCTACTATGTCACGTCAACGTCGAACTTTTACATCTGAATTTAAATTGCAATTAGTAAAACTTTATGAAAATGGAAAATCCCGTGCAGATATTGCCAGAGAGTACGATATAACGCCTTCGGCTTTAGACCGTTGGATTAAAAACCATCAAGAAACCGGTTCATTCGCTGCCAAAGATAATCGCTCTGAAGAAGATAACGAACTAGCTCGATTACGCAAAGAAAACCAACGTTTACTGATGGAGAATGATATTTTAAAGCAAGCAGCGCTGATCATGGGACGAAAATAGATGTGATTCGAAATAACGCTCACAAATATTCAGTATCAGCAATGTGTGACGTCCTTGATATTCCGAAAAGTACGTATTACTATCATGCCGATGTTTGTGGCAAACGTGCGCTAAAAACTGAAGATAATGAGATTTCCAAAGAGATTGCTCGTATTTTCAAAGAAAGCCGTAATAATTATGGTACGCGTAAAATCAAGAAAGAACTAAGTAAATTACCAGAGCCAAAACACGTATCACGTCGTCGAATTGGTCGATTAATGAAAGGTCTTGGACTAGTATCAAACTATACAGTAGCACAGTATAAGGTGCATAACTCAACATGTAATGAAGCGCCGATAAAAAATGAATTACAGCGCCATTTTGAGCAAGAAGAGCCGTTGGCTGTCATCGTGAGTGATTTAACATATGTCCGTGTCGGAACAAAATGGCATTATGTATGCTTATTTGTCGACCTTTTCAATCGTGAAATCATTGGCCGTAGTGCTGGTGCAAATAAGACAGCAGAGCTGGTTTATCAAGCACTAGTAAGTATTAGAGGTAACTTGAACGACATACAAATGTTTCATACAGACCGAGGTAAAGAGTTTGATAATAAGCTCATTTCAAAAGCCCTAGAAACATTTGGAATCCAGCGATCCCTGAGCATGAAGGGATGCCCTTATGATAACGCCGTGGCTGAGGCGATGTTTAAGGTATTTAAAACCGAATTCGCTAACGGAGCACATTTCTCTACTCTTGAACAGCTCGCTCTTGAACTAGATGATTATGTTCATTGGTTCAATAACATTCGAATTCACGGGACACTAGGCTATTTAACTCCAGTGGAATTCAAGCAACAGACCTTATAATTTTTGTCCAGTTTAGTGTTGACATACCATAGTATTCTTAAAAACAGAAGGGAGATCAGCCGTTTATGCTAAAACTAATTATCGCAAATTAAATTCCAATGAATTTAATAAAGGGGCTATTCTATAATTTTTTGTGAATTATAGGGTTTATTTAGTATGGCCCTCTTGCGATAACGAAGAGCAGCATAATCCTGTCTGATCCATGTAAACAGAGATCATTGGTAGTTACTTAAGTGGCTAGCATTATTTTCTGTATATAACAAAGGACTTTATGAGTTTGTTCTCATAAGGTCTTTTTTCTGTTTTTAGGAGGTGAGTATTCCCACAATAATGAGCTAATAAAACATAAAATCGGAGGGAATAGACGTGATAAAATATGAGTTAGTGAGTAATTATCGTCATGATGAAAAATTGAAGGCCAGCTTTAATGATTTAGCCATCGAAACATTCGGCTTAGATTTTAGAGGCTGGTACAACAAAGGCTATTGGAATGATCGATATATTCCGTATTCTTTTGTTCAGGGAGGAAAAGTGATTGCCAATGCCTCTATTCATAAAATGTCTGTACTAATAAATGGTCAACAATTAAAAGGGATTCAAATTGGTACGGTGATGACCGATGAAAAGTTTCGCCATCAAGGTTTGGCTAAGCAGTTAATGCAGCATATTCTCAAGGAATACGAAGATGCCTGTGATTTTATGTATCTTTTTGCCAATGATACGGTACTAGATTTTTATCCAAAGTTTGGCTTTACACGAATTCATGAAAGCGAATTTAGCTTAGACCTCACGGAAAAGCCTATTCCACGGAGGGAGGATGCCATCGTCCGACAGTTGACAATTGAACAGGATCTAACACTCCTTGAAAACTATGCGAAAAATCGTCATATCCTTTCAAATATTGTAGATGTTGAACAAAACGAGAGTTTATTAATGTTTTATTTCACCCTAGTATTCCAACATGCCATTTACTATTTAGAAGATTTAGCAACCATTGTGTTAATGGAGGAAGAGGACGGGATATTAAATATTTACGATATCATCTCCCAGCAGGCAATCAATGTGGAGGCTGTGTTAGCAAGCATTGTAAAACAAACAACGAAAAAGGTGGTATTTTATTTCACACCTAACTTTGCGATGGACGACATGACAGCAACCATCACACCAAATGATGACGACGCCCTATTCATCCTATCGAAAAACCCACTCCTACAAGGTAACTTTATGTTCCCTTTAACATCCCATTGTTAGTCTGGACATGAGTGCTTTTAACAAAAATTCATCAAAGCAAAAATAACATGAATACTAGCTCGTACCTTCAAAGGTGCGGGCTTTTTTTAGCCATTTATGATATTTTGTCAAATGGCTGTAACATTGTTGTTTTACGATACAAGCATCACATGAATGGAATTGAGGTTAAACACTATGAAAAAAATAATCATCATCTTATTTGCAGTAATGATAAGCTTGTACGTAGCCAAACTATGTGGGCAGGACAATAACGATGAAATGAAATTTGTCGACGACATTGCGCCAATCGCTGTTGCATTACATCAACAAAACGAAGAGATATTGCCTAGTATAACAATCGCGCAGGCTATTTTAGAATCCAATTTTGGACGGAGTGAATTGGCTGTCAATGCCAATAATTTGTTTGGGATAAAGGGACGGTATCAAGGGAAGTCCATCAAAATGCCGACAATGGAATATCAAAACAATAAAAGCTATACAACCGAAGCTGAATTTCGAGCCTATCCTGATTGGAAAAGTGCATTAAAGGACCATCGTCAGCTATTATTAAATGGAACGAGCTGGAATGCCCATCAATATGATGAGGTGCTGAAGGCAACCAATTATCAAGAGGCAGCCTATGCCTTAAAAAAAAGCAATTACTCGACAGACCCTTTATATCCTGAAAAATTAATTGCGATTATCGAACAATATCATTTAGGAAAATATGATCAATAGGAGTTCTATAAAATGAATATACTCATTGCTGATGATGAATTAGATATGTTAAAGATTTTACAAAGCTATTTTCAAAGGGAGGGATTCACTGTCTTTACTGCTATAAACGGGGAGGAAGCACTTGCGATATTTTATCAACAAAAAATTGATTTAGCGATTTTAGATTGGATGATGCCTAAAATAGATGGCATTACAGTTTGTCGTGAGATGAAAAAAACACAAAAAATCAAGGTTTTAATGCTTACAGCAAGGGACACTGGTGAGGATGAATTTCAAGCGCTAGCAGATGGAGCTGATGATTATGTTCATAAACCATTTTATCCAAAGGTACTCATTATGAGGGTGAAAAAATTGCTGCAAATAGAGTCTGTCCAGCAACTAAAGGAAGTATCCTTCGATATCGCTAGCAAGCGCGTTTGGCGAGCAGGGACAGAAATTGAGTTAACCAAAACAGAATTCGAGCTGTTACGCGTTTTTAGCCAGAATCGCAGACAAATCTTAACGAGAGATCAGCTCTTAGATTTAGTGTGGGGACTGGAATATGTCGGAGATCCTCGTACCGTCGATACACATATTCGACGATTACGAGAAAAAATAGGAGAGGACATTATCCAAACACATAGAGGTGTTGGCTATAGTACAAGCGAATGAAGCAAAAAATTGGCACTAAATTAACCATTTATATCACATTCGTTGTGATTGTCACGTTTACGATTTCGCTTGTCGTCAGCCAATTTTTTCTGCCTAAATATTATCTCTATCAGTTAAATAAAAAAGTAGCAGACGCTTATGAAACGTATCAGACCAAGGATGAACCTAGCCTAGTGGAACGACAATTTGATGTCACAATCATCACTGTGCCTCTTGAAGGCTCTATCGATAATCTGAACGAAAATTTAAGACTACAGCTGGCGAGAGAACAGATCGCTCTTAATAAATTTTGGGTTTCAGAAGAAGTGCTACAAGACATAGCTGGAGAAAAAATAGTAGGCAAACTGTATGATCAAGGAAAACAAAAATCGAGCTTTCTTGTGCATTATGCCAAAGAGGGAAACCAGCTTATAATGATTGGGGCCTCTATGGCTCATTTTACGGATATTGCTTCTTTTATCAATCGCTTTAATTTCGTCTTTTTAATTGCCAGTATTTTAGTAATTATCATGGTGACAGCCCTCTTATCTCGCAAGCTGACCAATCCATTAAATGAGCTACAACAAGTGGCACAGGAAATTGGCGCACTAAATTTTCAGCAGGCAAACATTCAAACAGGTGATGAAATCGAAGAATTAGCCAAAAGCATTAATAAAATGAGTCAAACACTGGAATCAGCCCAACAGCAATTAACGCAACGCAATCTGGATTTGAAGCAATTTATGGTAGGCTTAACACATGAGTTAAAGACACCTCTTGCCTTAATCAACGTATATGCAAGTGGAATGGAAGATGGGATGGATGATGGAACCTATTTAACCGTTATTCATCAGCAAATAGATCGAATGGAAAAAATCATCACAGATATGCTTTATTTCGCTAGAACTGAAGAAAACGATTCGAAAGTATCCAGCTTTGATGTTATTCAGCTACTGCAACAAATCATTCATAGCTATCAGCCGTTGCAGGGAGATAAACAAATTTTTCTTCAATCAGAACTAACCGAATTCATGCTAAACACCGAGCAAGAGAAAGTCCATTTTATTGTAGAGAATTTGATCAGTAATGCTGTCAAATATACCTCTGGTCGTGACATATTCATCTGCTTCGATTCACATGGTAGGCTAGAAATTACGAATGATACTACACTGCCAGATATCTCTAAAATATGGCAGCCATTTTATGTAGGGGAAAGCTCTCGAAACAAGCATATTTCAGGAACTGGTCTCGGTCTCGCCACAGTGAAAAGTCTTGCTGAACAATTAGGCTACACGACTAAATCCACATTAGCCGATGGGAAAATCACCTTTACAATTAATTTTTGGCAGAGGGGATAGTGCCTTACTCTTTACAATGATGTAGATGGGGACTATTTCCTCCAATAGAGGAGCTAGACAATGTTTTCCACGAGTATTTTCTTTACATGTAGAGGTATTTGCAACAGAGTAAAGTGGGGCAGCCATTATCTATGCTGATTGAAACTCAACAAATCAATAAAAGTGATATCTTTTAGCAAAAATGAAGGTGTTCATCCCTCATTTTATCGATGGCTGTTGTGACTAATACTTCTTCACATTGAAAATAAGAACGTATTCTTCTCCTAATGATGTGCTATTTTATTCATTACTACTTACTAGTAAGAAAGACAAAAAGCCACTTAAGATTGGAGTAAAGCCAGCGTCACTCTTAGGGGATTAGCATCATCTTTCAACATGAAAAAGGGGAGGTCACATGAAGTGACCCCCCTTTTGTCTATTAGGAAAGTATACGCATAGTTGAATCGGTTTTTGTTCTCACTTTTAACGTTAGCAGCATGAGAACAAACATTACCACTAATAGGGCGAAAAGGGCAACGTCAAATGTATTAGTGACATCTTTTATGACCCCAACAAGCATCGGAATAATTCCACTAATAATATAGCCACCAAATTGAATCATGGCTGTCCATTCGCTTGCAGCTTTTGGTGTAGTCGTTGCATCTAAAGGCAGAATCATAGCTAATGGGAATAAACCACCAGCACCTATCCCCGTTAATGCGGCACAGAGAATTGGAGAAGTCCCGCCAATTATTAATAATAGGATGCCGATAAAGGAGCTGAAAGCACATAGTAGCATCCAAGGTTTTCTCTTCACACTATTATTAATGATAATTGGAATAATAAAGCTACAAATCATTTGCATAACAGAAAAAATAGTAACCGTTGTTGCGGCATATGCATCACTATAACCCATGTCCTGTACTTTTGGCGCAAGCCATGTTGCCAAGGAATAATAAACACCCGATTGTAAACCAAACATCACCATCAAAAGCCAAACATAACGATTTCCCCAAGGTAGTCGGCTTTTTTGACTGACAGCTTGCTCTGCTATGTTTTGTGATTGATGTGATTTTTTTATAATAGGAATCCAAACGATGATTCCTACTAGTGCAAACAAAGACCAGATCGCTAAAGCGATGTTCCAAGATTGGTGAAAAGCATGCATAACAGGCACAACTAAGCCAGCACTTAAAGATGCACCAATCCCCATGCCAGCTGAATAAACACCAATCATCGAGGATGAGGATTTAGGAAAATGCTTTTTAATATAACCAGAAATTAGTGGACCTGTAATGGCAATGCCTATTCCGCTAAAGACAGCTGTCAATAATAAAAGAAAAGGGAAAGTCGCTACTAAACGTAATGCAGTTGATACGCCAATTAATAAAATCGATAACGCAATCGTCAGCTCAATGCCCCACCGTGCACTTAACTTTCCAGCCAGTGGTGCAAAAAGCCCCATACAAAAAACGGGTAAAGCCGTTAGTAAACTGACGACAACACTCGACAACTGTAAATCGGCCTGGATATTTTTCAGCACGGGTGAGATGGATGTAATGGAAGCTCGTAGATTCATAGAGAGTATGAATAAAGAAAAAACGCTCCAAATAATATATAGATTTTTTGATTTTGCTATCATTGAAAGCACACCTCTTTTTGTCAATATAGATGATTATTTGATATACTATAATTAACTTTTTATTTTAAAAATAAACTATAATTTATCGACTTGTATACTATAATATACTTAATATACAAAGTCAATGAAAGGGGTGCGCATAATGAATGAGGAAAATATTGACTTATCTGGTCAAGTCGGGGTTAATCTAAGAGAAATTCGAAAAAACAAAAGGATGAGTTTAGAGGAGCTAGCGAATGTCAGCAATGTTAGTAAATTGACATTAGGGAAAATTGAAAGAGGGGAAACAAATCCAACCGTCAATATCCTGTGGAAAATATGTAGAGGACTCAATATTCCACTCGTTTCTTTATTAACATTTGAAGAACATACAGAAGTCCATCGATTCGGCTCGGAGTATCAATTTGCAGGGCATAATAACGACTGGTTTGTCGAACCATTATTTAAAACACATGGATCAGAGTGGTATAGAGGCTGTATCGAGCCAAATAGTAAGTACAGTGAATGTCACTTAGCAGGGTCTGAAGAAATTGTACTTGTGTTAAATGGACAATTAGAGCTGAAGGTCGGAGAAAAATGCCATCAGTTAAACCAATGGGATGTCATTAAATTTAAAGGTGAAGAACTTCACACTTACATCAATCGCTCAAATGAAAAAGTACATTTAATGCTGTCGTTAACGTATACAACGCCCTAATTATCCCACAAAAGCTAGGCAGAAACCTGACTCTAAAAAGGTTGATGTAAAAAATAGAAAGAACCCACTTTTAATAAAGAGGTTATACAAATACACAATAAGTATCATTAATTTTCTCAGTTATACCTGTTCTAAAGCAACCCCTTATCAGTATCGCCACAACCATTTACGAATGAACGGGGAAGGCTTAATAAAAATATAATGAAAAAAGTCGCATTCCTATAGTTTAGGAATCGACTTTTTTGTGAAAATAATTTATGTAAACACATTGAAATAAAGCATGTCTTATGATAAATTTATATAGATAGACGTTGTATATTTATTATACAGCGCATTATCCCTATTTTAATTATATAATACATTCTATTCTTCGTCAACACTTTTAATAGTCTTTTTTTTGAGGGGTGGTTTTGATGAAATCAACAGGGGCAAAACAGCAGATTGGGGGAAAAATGAACGAAGCAGTTCAAATCTTTTAAGGACTTAAAGGTAATCGAAAGGCTTCCTAAACATGTGAATGAAATTGAAAAAGATAAAGAAAGTAGGACTGATACTATATGTCAGAGAAAACCATTTCAGTTGAGACAAAAACGCCATACGGCATGATTGCCATTTTATTTATTGGGGCATTTGTTGCTATATTAAATGAAACCTTACTAAACATTGCGCTTCCAGCCATTATGATTGAATTCGATGTGAATGCAACGGCAGTACAGTGGCTTTCAACAGGTTATATGTTAATTAACGGTATTTTAATTCCCGCCAGCGCGTTCTTCATTCAACGCTTTACGGATAAAAAATTATTTATTACCGCGATGGCCTTGTTCACATTGGGTACATTTTTAGCTAGTATTGCACCTGCATTTGGTGTGTTACTAGGGGCGCGAATGATTCAAGCTGCAGGATCAGCGATTATGATGCCTCTATTAATGAATGTTATGCTGACTGCATTTCCGGTCGAAAAACGAGGCGCTGCAATGGGGATGTTCGGTCTCGTAATGATTACAGCTCCAGCTATTGGACCGACTCTTTCGGGGTGGCTAATTGAGCATTACAGTTGGAGAATGTTATTTGATCTTGTACTACCAATTGCCATTCTAACATTAATTTTCGCAGCCTTTAAATTAAAGAATGTGACGCCACAACGTCCTATTAAGCTCGATGTAATTTCACTTATTTTATCAAGTATTGGATTTGGTGGCTTGCTTTATGGCTTTAGTTCTGCTGGAGAAAAAGGATGGGATAATGCCCTTGTATACGGAACGATCATTATTGGAACGCTCGCTTTAATTACCTTTATCCTTCGTCAGCTACGACTGGAGGAACCAATGCTTGAGTTTCGTATTTTCAAATATCCAATGTTTGCCTTATCATCAGCCATCTCCATTGTCATTTCGGTGGCAATGTTTTCAGCTATGATTTTAATGCCGATTTACGTTCAAACAATCCGTGGTATTTCACCAATGGATTCAGGTCTACTCATGCTACCTGGTGCGATTGTGATGGGGATCATGTCACCTATTACAGGGAAGCTTTTTGATAAATATGGGGCAAGAAGCTTGGCCGTATTTGGCTTGATTATCACCATTGTGACGACGTATTACTTTAGCAAAATTAGTATGGATACGGCTTATTCTACACTAGTGGTGCTGTATACATTACGTATGTTTGGGATGTCCATGGTAATGATGCCAGTAATGACAAATGGTTTGAATCAGCTACCAGCGCATAATAATCCACATGGAACAGCGATGAACAACACATTACAACAAGTTTCAGGCGCAATAGGTTCAGCAGTATTGATTACGATTATGAACAATAAAACAACTGTCAAAGCAGAGGAATTAGCTGCAAGTGCGATGAACAATATGAGTGCTAATGCAACTCAAACAACGTCACAGTCTGCTGCGGAATTAAAGCAACAATTGATGAACGAAGCCATGCTACATGGTATAACTTATACATTCTTCCTGTCAACATTGATTGCAGCGATTGCACTCGTCCTTGCCTTCTTTATTAAGCGAGTTAAACCTAGTCATGAAAATCATGCTAGTGGGGAAGTTAATGAAAAAATAGTGGAAGAATAAATAAACGGGCGTTGCTAAGCTTAAGCAACGCCCATTTTTATTTGGATAAAGGGGATTTATAAAAAATTATCGATACAACTCAATAATTTGGCCGGCTATCTATTCAGAGCTAAAATGAATCCCATCTTTGAGCAACTCCTAGTACAGAAGAAGCAAGAATATCCATTGATAATGTTATTTCTTTAGGATTCGCAAACTCTCTCTATCACGATCAAGTCCGTTAACATCATATAAACTTTTCTTTTGAAGCAAGGGTGTCAATCTGCAAAGTCAGCGTTATTTTTACCGACAAATCGTTGGAAATATCGTACACTACTTGTTTTAATAGATCGTTCATATCTATAAAATGCAAATAAAAAGTGGCTCGATTTAGCTCGGTACGTTCGGCTAATATAGCGTTTATCTTAATCTATTTATATAATTTTGATGTGAATATAATTAGTGCGGGCTTTGGAGGTGGGGGAGCTACAGAACAAAAAGGCGTCTCATCCATAGATGAAACACCTCTTTGAAGTTAGTTATTGAGCTAATCGTTGGATAAAAGCATCTAATTGTACGAGTGTAACATTGTCATTCACCCCAAATACATTGTCACCTTTACCAACTGTAACTTTATTGGAAGCGAGGATGGATACATAATTGTTTGCCCAATGCGCACTTGGAACATCGACAAATTGTTCTGCCGCTCCTTGTTGTTTTAAATGAAATGCTTCCACTAAAACTTTCGATAATTGACCGCGTGTCATAGGAGAACCTGGATTGAATTTGCCATTTTCATCCCCCGTAAAAACGCCGATTTTTTTAAGTGCCTCAGCAGCACCCGCATATTTAGACGATGGTTTTACATCAGGAAAACTTGAATTGGTGCTACTAGTATCTAATTGTAATTGCTTAGCCAGTTTAAGAGCTACTTCTCCACGTGAAGCATAAACGCTAAAGTCGATTTCAGCATCTTTTACTTCTCCAAACTCATTTTCAGTGAAGTTCGCCACGCGTTTTGCCCCTACGTAACGAGATCCCCAGTAATAAGGGTCATTGATGTTATCAATTTTAACACCAGAACTTGTAGTAGCTGAAATAAAACTGTTGTCACCTATGTATATGCCGACATGGGAGATACCACTTCCCGAAGTATTAAAAAATACTAGATCACCAGTCTTCAATTGATCTTTAGCAATCGAAGTTCCTTGCTGATATTGAGCTTTGGATGTACGTTCTAGTGAAATCCCTAGCTTTGAAAAAACAATTTGTGTAAATGCAGAGCAATCCACACCTGTCTTAATATTTGTGCCCCCGTATTGATAAGGTACACCTATATATGCTTTTGCTGTATTTGTTATATCTGCTATTGTTGCCGCTTTCGCTTCATGAACACCTATGCCTGTGAAGAACATAAATGAGGCGAAAATGGGTAGTAACCATTTTTTCTTCAATTAAATCTTACTCCTTTCAAAAAACTTTCGCTTTTGAACTAAAGTAAGAATAGCATGAAAGAGACAAGCGTTATTTTTCAATAATATTACCGATTACCCCTAAACAGCTAAATTGAAACCTTAATTTTAACTGTGTAAAACTTCTGCAATAATCACGGGTAATTTTACCAAAAATATATGAAATTATTGGATGTGTAGGGATATAAGTGCTATTTTATATATTTCATCTATATTAAAAAACCAAAAACCATTGAACAAAATATAAAAACATAGAATTATGACAAATGATTTGGGAAGAATTAGTCGATAATCAAGAGGTGAAAAAATCCATTCAAAAGAGAAGGACATCATTTTAACAGGAAATGAAATTAACCTGTGAACCTCATTACTTAATAACCTGATAGGAGGGATTCTATTGCAGCAGATTTTTAATAAGTTAATAAAACAGAACATCAAGCCATTCCTTTCGATGCTTGGCTACAACAAGAAAAGTTTGAATTTCTATAAAACAACCGACAATCTTAACTATATGTTCAATTTCCAAAAGTCTGCTAATAACATGTGTTATATGAATTGCTATATTTACGCAACCGAGTTGGCACACGTTCAATCGAAAGAGATTCTGACAGCATCAAAAGAAGCAGAATGTCACTTCCGAGCAAGAATTGAATCAATTGTCGAAGGTATACCTGATCTCGATGTCCCATCAGTCCTACTACGAATATGGATGATTTAAGAAAAATGCTACTTCGTGGGATGAAAGAGGCTCATCATTTCTTTGAATCGATGACTAATGCCAGATCCATTATAAACTATTACACGTCTGGCCCATTTCTACATTTAAATGATGTAACAGCAGCTAAGCGTTATTATCATGAATGGCAGAAAAAGCATGGAACTGAACAGCGATGGGCCATTTTCGAAAAAAATATAAGGCTATCTTCAATCAATTTGGAGTGAAACTTGATGAAGAGTAGCTATCACAAAACTAGAACTCCTTCTTCATCGAGTAGCTGGTTTTCTATTTTAGCTTTTATTTTGATCATTTACAGTCGTATTCAGTAGAGTATCTAGTATTCTTCCAGTAATGGGCATAAAGAAATGCAGGATAAAGCCACCTAAGCAAACCGTTAATAATGTACCGACACCGATTGGTCCTTTACACAACATCGCCAACACTAAGAAAAAGAGGTAAATAACCGTTCTTGAGAAAAAAATCGATTTGTTTGTTAGCTCTTTTATAATTAAGGTTAGTCGGTCTACAGGAATTGGCGCAAAATTTGTATGTAAATAGGTTGCCGTTCCTAATCCTGTCACAACTAGCCCTATGCCAAAATAAACCACCTGATTATACCATAGTATTGCTAAATCATTTAATAGCAGTAACCACATATCAATTCCTATACCTGTGATAAATGCTGTGATCAGCCCTACTATTTCAGGCTTTTGTCTAGCTAATATGGAGTTACTACCGACTAATAGGATAGCCAAAATGATTTCCCAGCTTCCTACAGTTAGACCTACATGATTAGACAATCCGACTAAAACCGCATCAAAAGGGGAAGTCCCAAGGTTGGAATGAATTGTTAGAGAAATACCTAGCGTTAAAATGAAAATGCCTACTACATAAAAGATATATTTCAAACGAAAGCCCTCTTTTCATTTTTATTGCAAATACAATAAAATTACGTTAAATTGACTATATACTCTTTTTGTTGCATTTGCAATATAAAATCTAGAAAGAGTTCACGATAAGGGAGTGGAAGCAATGACCGTTAAATTAGAGGAATGTAGTCTAGCAAACTTAAAAAAGCTTCAAGAAATAAGCATCGAAACATTCAATGACACGTTTAAAGACCAAAACTCGCCTGATAATATGAAAGCTTATTTAGAGCGTGCATTTCATGATCATCAGCTAGAGCATGAATTGACCAATGTCGATTCAGCCTTCTATTTTATCTATGATGATGAAGAAGTAGCTGGCTATTTAAAAGTAAATGTCAATGAGGCACAATCCGAACAAATGGGGGATGAGTCACTCGAGGTGGAGAGAATTTATATTCGACATAAATTTCAAGGCAAAGGGCTCGGTAAATACCTCATCAATAAAGCAATGGAAGTAGCTATTGCACACAACAAAATAAGCATTTGGCTAGGCGTTTGGGAGAAAAATGACCATGCTATCGGTTTTTATAAGAAACTTGGCTTTGTTCAAACAGGTGCTCATTCTTTTTATATGGGGGATGAAAAACAAATGGATCTCATCATGACCAAAACGCTCGAATAAAGTGAAAATGGCAGAAACGTTGATAAAACAACATTTCTGCCATTTTTATTAGTCATTTCTATTTTTCTTCATGGCATCTGCCAATGCATCAGCTTGAGGTTGTTGTTCTTTATAAAGCTCGCTAATAATATTGGCATAATCATTAGCATTACGATTTTGGCTTAATTTATAGGCAGCCTGCACTTCGTCTACCTTTATTTTAAATCCTTTAATCCCTTTTATTTCTTGCTGTAAAAGCTCAGGCGATAGTTTATCCCACAAAACAGGCTTTTCACGGAATTTCTCATATTTTTCTAGTAAGCTAGTCAAATCTTGCTCTAACTCTTTTCCGTTCATAAGGCTTGCTTTTCCGTATATATGGACAGCTTGATAATTCCAAGTTGGCACATTTTCATGCTCATACCAAGAGGAAGAAATATAGGCATGAGGCCCATTAAATATGACGAGAAGGTCATTCACGTCCTCAAAGGTCTTCCATAAAGGATTTCCATAAGCTAAATGACCTGTCAGGTAATAGTCATCCTGAATTTTATTCAGCAGTACAGGGATATGGGCTGCTATTGGTTTACCTTTTCTAATTGAAACAATTGTCGCAAAGGCATTGTTTTGAATAAAATCTTTGATTTCTTCAAAATCTGTTATTTTGTAGTACTTTGGAACATACATGCAAACCTCTCCTTATCTCATCAAACCATTGTGAGCTTTTTGAATAAACAAACTATTGTGATTACACGTCTTTACATTTTCCCCTCTACAATGTAGATTTTATTATAATCAATCACTGGTACCTCTTAAAAGTGCCAGTAAAGCTATTTTCAAAGGAGCCAATAAGCCATGCTCGAAATGACACCTAACTTGCATAATGAAGAACCACTTTATCTTCAGTTATATAGCTATATAAAAGCTGAAATTCAAAATGGAAATATTTTAGCTCAAACCAAATTGCCGTCTCAGCGCAGCTTAGCTAAACATTTACAGATTAGTCGCAACACGGTTGATGCAGCTTACCAGCAGCTCCTTGCAGAGGGCTATGTAATTAGTAAAGAACGAGAGGGGCTTTATGTTGTAGAACTCGAAAGGGGCTATTTTCAAACAAGTTCTAATCATTTTGAGCCGCAGTTAGCAACTCCGCAAGAACAACAACTACCTTCAATTAAGTACAACTTTAATTATGGAGATATCAATTTAAAAGATTTCCCCTATAAAATATGGCGTACATTAACACTGCAAAGCCTGAATGAAGAGCAGGCTCATCTGCTTTTATATGGAGATCCGCAAGGGGAGCTTGAATTAAGGAATTACATTGCAAGCTATCTTTATGAAGCAAGAGGGGTACAATGCCAAGGAGACCAAATTGTCATTGGTGCAGGTTTGCAATTTCTAATGGGCATCGTATGTAATTTAATTGGAAGAAATGAGCTTTTTGCTATGGAAGATCCAGGGTATTATCGCGTTCGTTACTTGTTTAAGGATCATGGTATAAAGGTGAAACCTATCCCTCTCGACGAACATGGCATTCATATCAGCCAGTTAAGAAATAGTAGGGTCAAGGCTGTTTATGTCACCCCTTCCCATCAATTCCCCATCGGAACGGTCATGCCGATTTCAAGAAGACTAGCATTATTAGAATGGGCCAAGGATGAAAATGCTTATATTATTGAGGATGATTATGATGGGGAGTTTCGATATGCAGGTAAACCTATACCTGCTCTACAAGGATTAGATTCGAATGACCGCGTCATCTATATGGGCACTTTTTCAAAATCATTGATTCCTTCCATCAAGCTAAGCTATATGGTTTTACCAAGGGAATTAACCCTTTTATTTAATAACAACAACTACTATGTTCAAACTGTATCGAGACTTCATCAGCATACCTTACAGTTATTTATGGAAAGTGGGCATTGGGAGAGACATTTGAATAAAACACGAAATGGCTATAAAAGAAGATATGAGGCTTTACTAAAGTCCATTCATCAAATATTAGGGGATAACGTGAAAATACATGGGGCTAGTAGTGGCTTACATATTCTACTCGAACCAAATAATAAAATGTCTGAAGAAGAACTAATTGAAACAGCAAAACGGGTAGGTGTAAAAGTATACCCAACCTCTATTTTTTACGCCAATCCTTCCGTCATACAGCACGCAAAAGTTTTGCTTGGATTTGCAAATTTAGGGGTAGAAGAGATTGACAAGGGGATTAAGCTATTAAAACATGCTTGGTTTGATAGCCCCAGCATGTTGTGACTGTCTTTGAAAGCTCTATTTCTATAGATTAGTGGAAGTGGAGAGGGACTTATGCATGTAACAGCAAAAGTTATGTTAAATCATATTATTGCGGAATCAGCATATTTTATTGGCATTGCACAAACCATCTTATTTCAACAGAAATGCTAAGACTTGGCGAGTTAAAAAATGGAGTTTGGTAGAAGAAACTCTTACCAAATTCCATTTTTCATAACGCTATCTCTGTCACAATATTAACTATTCGGAATTTTCTCTTTATACTTTAAGGAAAGAAGGCTTAAAGAATAATTCTTAAGTGTATCTGTGTTAATAAAATCATTTAGAATACCTTCAATGGAACTACAATGCTGATTAATTAAATTGATTTCTTCTATATAATTTGAATCAATCGAAGCTTCTCTTAACGTTTTAAACACTACTTTCTGTTCATTAAACAAATAGACCAATTCAAACCTAGCATTCAGTATCAAAATAGTAATCTCCGGGAAAACAATTCGATCTTTTAAAACTTCAAGAATGCAATCGACAGACTTTACGCCTTCTATCGCATGCAAAGATGAAAAAACACCATGTAATAATTCTTCAAAATCAACCTTCATTTAAATCCTCCATCAATCATAAATCCTTTCTGATCATAACACTTTTTCAGAAAAATTTTAATGCTTAATATTTTCCTTCAATAATGTGGAATGGACTCATGCAAACGATAAAGATAATAAAGATTTAGCCATTAAGGAGTTCCCACAAATGGGATGATAGAAAAATGTTAATTATAAAATTATTTAACAAAAGAAGAAGAATCGGAAAAATTACATTTCCCATTCTTCTTTATATATACCAGGGTAATTGATGCTGCATTTTCTTACCTGGCTTACTTGCTTTATTTATTACGGTCCATGTGCCGTCTTTCTTTTGCAGCTGATAGCTTACATTGGTCCCATCTGCCCTTTTAAAGAGCATATAGCCTGTATTGTCTTTGATAAAGGTGACAGGGTCAACTACATTTTTATAGGGTATCTTTCGCTCAGGAAATAAAATATTGTTTGCTATTTCATCTGCAATCGTAGCAAGAGGCTTCATTTCATTATTTATTTCAGCCTTGTATTGCAATTGATTGTATCGATAGGAAATGAACGAGGCTAAATTCAAATTAAAGCTCTGCTGTATATCTGAAAGTGTTGTGCGATAGAATGCATCTATTGCTTTTTCTACATTATCTGCCTCATGTTTATAGTGAAGGGTGTTCACATCAGTTGGACTGATTTCAAACGTAATGATTTCCTTGCTATATGGTGGGGAATGGGCATGTTCAAAAGTAGTAACTTGAACGTTAACCCTAAAGCTAAACTGACTTTCCCTAGTAACGTTCAAAATGTTCGCATCATACAAGCCATACTGCTTAGGATAGCCGTAGTAATGGTCAATTTCCTTTTCTATAAATGGATTAAGGATTGTTATCAATGTATCAGTGATGAGTTTCTCATCAGCTTGTTCGCTTTGTGCATAAATCTTACTGGGCATAATCAAAATAATGACTATAGTCATTAAAGTAGCGATTTTTTTCATGGGATTGCTAGCCTTTCTATAAAATATTTCTTTATAGTGTGCGTCGATCACAGAAAATTATTAAACGTTTTATAGTTAAAGATAAAAATAATAAAGGTGTCACTTGGTTTCAATATCATTAAAAAGAAGAATCCATTTTGAAAATGGACTCTTCTCTATATGATTCCTTTATGACAAAGATATTGTTTTCGTTGCCACGGTTTGTTGAAAGGCTTGGTCATGCTCCACAAAAATCATTGTAGGATTAAAACTTTGAATAAGCTCTTCAATCTGCATGCGCGAATAAATATCAATAAAATTTAAGGGTTCATCCCAAATATAGAGATGTGCTTTTTCACACAAACTTTTGGCAATCAACAGCTTTTTCTTTTGCCCACCTGAATAATGTGAGATGTCTTTATCAAATTGAATCCGCTCAAAGTCCATCTTCCGCAGAATAGATTTAAATAACGTCTCATCTATAGCATGCTCTTCAATAAAATCCGATAACGATCCCTTCAAATGAGCAGTATCCTGTTGAACATAGGAGATAATAAGGCCAGCAGCTAAATGTATAGAGCCTGTATGCTGTATAGGCTTGCCAAGAAGCAGCTTTAGGATACTACTTTTTCCGCTTCCATTTTTGCCATCGAGAACAATACGATCACCTTGCGTCACTTTGAAGCTAATAGGCTGATTCACAAAGTTGTCATCGTACTGAATTGATACATCCGTTGCAACAACCATGTCTTTTGATGGAAATGCTAATGGTTGTACTTTTAAAGATTCCGTTTTTTCAACATTTTTTAGCAGTTTTGATTTTTCATGAATCGCTTTTTGCTGCCTAGATTCCAAGTTCTTTGCTCGCTTCATCATCTTGGCTGCTTTATGTCCAACAAAGCCTTTATCCAGCTTAGAACCCGAATTCGTAGTTCCATTTTTGGAAGCCTCCACTTGATTAGACCAACCTACCGAACGCTTGGAAGACAGCGTTAAACGGTCGATATCTTTTTGCAGACGTTGATTAGTTGCTTCTTCATGTTCCTGCTGTCGATCAAAATTTAACTTCCAAGTCGAGTAGTTACCACTTTGAACATCAATATTGGCTCTATTGATCGATAAAATATGATCAACACAGCCATCTAAAAAGGCTCTGTCATGCGAAATTAAAATAAATCCTTTTTTCTTGCGTAGATAATCAGAGACCGTCTTTCGTGCATCTGTATCGAGATGATTGGTTGGCTCATCAATTAATAGAAACTGTCCCTCTGTTAAAAAGAGCGCTGCAAGCAACACCTTTGTTTGCTCTCCATTAGATAATGTTTGAAAAGGGCGATACATGACCTCAGCATCGACATCTAGATAGGCTATTTCACGAATATATTCCCAATCTTCTGCCTGAGGGCAAATTTCTTCAAAAATTTCGTACGTATATTTATTTGGGTCTGAAACAGGATAGGGGAAATAAGTAAATTCTACTGAAGAAATGATGTTCCCACTATACTCATAATTCCCTAATAGCAAATTAAAAAATGTTGTCTTCCCACGACCATTCCTACCGATAAATCCAAGTTTCCAATCTGTATCAATCTGAAAGTTGACACCCTCAAAAATATAATCAAAGCTGCTTGGGTAAGAAAACGTTAAGTCTTGTACTTGTATCATTGACATGATAATTCCTCCTTTGTATAGCAAATCATTTTTCTTTTATACAAAGTCGGTACATCCATCTATGCTAAATTTCTCCGTATAAGTTGATGGATGCTAACGACTTATACGGAGCATCACATGCGTCACAATAGGTTCAGAATCGCTCATTTTTTTCTCTCCTTTATTAGGTAGATGAAAGATACAGAATAAACTATGAGAGCAAGAAAAAATCCCCCCAATTGGATATTGGAAGGATTAGTCTCTCACTGAATAAACTTTATTTGCCAATGACATCATGACAAATAAACGCAAACTGATTGTTAAAAATGGATAGACTAATCCTATATTTTGTCGTTTGAAGTGATTCATTTCAAATAAAAATATAGATTAGTTCATCATTGTCCATTCATCAGTCCTCTCATAATTGTATTTTTATAGTAACAAATTTTTTTATGGAATACAATGTAGCCTTATCTTCTTAAACCAATCCCTACAATAATTATAGAAATAATTTAGATAATCGTATAAAAATTATTTCTACTATTCTGAAAGATATGTTATAGTAGGAGCATAATTGAATAATGTGTAAGAATTGGTGCCAAATGAAAGTTTGGCTTAAAAGGGAAGTCGGTGCAAATCCGACGCTGTCCCGCAACTGTTATTCGGAGCAAATCACAAAGGCCACTGGGAAACCGGGAAGGCTGTGAGGCGTGTTGATGAGAAGCCAGGAGACCTGCCAATTTCTAGTACACACCAAATACCTACGTGGAAATAGGTGGTGAAAAGTGACCAAATCGGCACTGTGCGATAACAAATGATTTATGCGAAAGTAGATACTTTTTTCGTATTGTTTTAGCATTAAAAATTTTAACTAGCAGCCATTCTCCTCCTTGGAAAATGGCTTTTTATTTTTTTCTGAAAAGGAGATATAAAAATGACCTATACAAGCACACTCATTGGTTACCCGTATATCGGGGAAGATCGCGAATGGAAAAAAGCATTAGAAGCATTTTGGCGCAACGAGCTTTCTGAAGAAGATTTTGAGGATAGTTTAAAGAAAATCCGTTTAGCTAGAATTGACAAGCAGCTACAGCTTGGCATCGACATGGTGACAGTTGGCGATTTTACGTATTACGATAGAATGTTAGATACAGCATTAATGTTTGGTCTCATCCCAAAACGCTTTAACTGGCAGGGAGGGAAAGTAGATTTATCTACCTACTACAGCGTAGCAAGAGGGAATAAAACAGCTGTAGCTAGTGAGATGACAAAATGGTTTAATACAAACTATCACTATATTGTTCCTGAATACGAGGGACAGGCCTTGAAACTAACAGAAAATAAAGTGTTGGCCGATTTCTTAGAGGCGAAAGAAACGTACGGTATTATTGCAAAGCCAACATTGATTGGTCCCTATACATTCTGCAAGTTAACAAAAGGCTATAGCAAATTCACACAGGTTGAATACTTATTAGCTCTAATACCGCTCTATACGCAAGTATTAAAAGAATTAGTGGAGGCAGGTGCAAATTGGATTCAACTAGAAGAGCCATCACTTGTCACAACCCTTGATCCAGCAGACATCAAGCTTGTGCAAGAGATTTACGACCAGTTAGCCGTTGCGGTTCCAGAAGCGAAAATCATGCTGCAAACTTATTTTGAAGCATTATGCAGCTATGAAACATTGATTACATTGCCTGTAGAAGGATTTGGCCTAGACTTTGTTCATGGCTATAAAGGAAATATGGCGTCACTTCGTCAATATGGTTTCCCTCAGGACAAAGTATTGGCAGTCGGGGTTGTTAATGGACGTGATATTTGGCGTTCCAACTTAGCGGAGGTCAATGCTACAATTCAGGCAATTGAGCATTTAAGTAATGCGGCAGAGCTATGGATTCAACCATCCAGCAATCTACAACATGTACCGATCACAACTGCTCTTGAAAATGAGATTGACCCTGTTCTGAAGCATGCCTTAGCCTTCGCAGATGAAAAAATTGTAGAAATCACGGAGCTAACTAAATGTAGACGAGATACAGAGGGTATCTTACAGCATAATTTTTCTGAAAGTATGAAGGCAATTGAGGCTCTTAAAAACCATCCGATCCGTCAAAACAAGTTGATCCATCAAGCAGTTCAAACTGTGACAACGCAAGATTTTGAACGACATAGTGAATTTGCTCAGCGTCAAAAGATGCAGCAGCAAGCGTTAGCGTTACCGCTATTCCCAACAACAACAATCGGAAGCTTCCCACAATCTGATGAGGTGAAAAGGAATCGTAATGCTTGGCGTAAAAAACAATTATCAAATGAAGCCTACGAGGCATTTATAGAGCAGGAAACAAAACGCTGGATTACGATACAAGAGGAACTAGATATCGATGTACTCGTTCACGGTGAATTTGAGCGTACAGACATGGTCGAATACTTTGGTGAAAAGCTGACTGGCTTTGCCTTTACAAAAAAAGCATGGGTCGTTTCCTATGGCTCACGCTGTGTCAAGCCACCGATCATTTATGGAGATGTTGCGTGGTCTTCAGCAATAACTGTAAAAGAGTCAGCCTATGCTCAAAGCTTAACAAAGCGCTTTGTAAAAGGTATGCTGACAGGACCAGTGACGATATTAAATTGGTCCTTTGTACGAGACGATCTGTCACGTAAAGATGTCGCTTATCAAATTGCATTAGCACTTCGCAAAGAGGTTGAGGCACTCGAAAACGCAGGTATTTCAATTATTCAAGTGGATGAGCCAGCTCTAAGAGAAGGTTTACCGCTACGAAAAGAAGAATGGGGAGCTTACTTAGAATGGGCTGTTAATTCCTTTAAGCTGGCTACAGCTAGTGTCAAAGATGAAACACAAATCCATACACATATGTGCTACTGCGAATTTAACGATTTCATCGAACCGATTAGTGCACTTGATGCAGACGTGATTTCCATTGAAACATCAAGAAGTCACGGGGAGCTCATTACATCACTGCAAGGGCAACCTTATCAAAAGGGCATTGGCTTAGGCGTTTATGATATTCATAGTCCTCGTGTGCCAAGCAATGAAGAAATGCTAACTATTATGAGAGATAGTTTACAGGTGTTAGATTCCCATCAATTTTGGGTGAACCCAGATTGTGGTTTAAAAACAAGAAAAGAAACTGAAACTGTTGCAGCTTTGGCTAATATGGTTGCTGCAACGAAAACATTACGCCAGGAAGTACAACAATCTATCTCGAGATAACGACATCATTTTATAAATCTACTACAACTACTACATCTTCTCTCCGAAATACAACAAAGACCAGGAAAAAAATGGACCTGGTCTTTTGTTGTTTCATTCTTTTAAGATTTTTATTATATTCAGAAAATAAAATTGACGTGAACAATCGAGCATGTTATGTTTATAACGAATTTCATAGCGATCATTACAAGTTTGAGTGAAAAAGACTTTCATTCAATTAAAAGGAAAATGGGTGTAAATCCCATGCTGTCCCGCAGCTGTAAATGAGGAGTTTTGTTTCAAATACCACTAAGTGATTACTTGGGAAGGTGAAGCAAAATCATGATTCATGAGCCAGAATGCCTGCTTGTAAGGAGATTCATTGATGATCTACGAAAGATAGGGAGATGGATGGAGGCTTACTCATTGTAAGTTTTTCTGTCCTTATTCTTTTTTAGAATAAGGTTTTTTTAGTTTGATTCAGCAAATGTTTTTGTAGTAGCACATACAGAAGACTTCTTTTTCTATAAGAAGATAAATAGTCAATGGCTGTTTAAATGCCCTCTGAACGTCAAAAAGCACCACGTCCTGTGGCAATGTCGGTGTGTCTAAAGCCTCTAGCGGATATCACAAACTTTGAAAAGGTGTCTGCACAATGCAAATCAACTTCTACTCGTTAGCTCGAAAAATTTGAACGCATTGTTGATACCTTCTTTCCATCTATCTATAACTAGATTCATTTGTACCACGAATAGAGATAGGAGACAGAAAATGAGATTGACTAAGTATGTACTTCCCTTCATCCTTGTGTTAACTTTCAGCGTACTTGCTGGTTGTACAAGCACAGATCAAGAAAAGGGAGAGACAGGAACACAGCAAACAAATGAAAAAATGATAACAATTGGGTGGCCATTAGATGTCGGCCCATTGAACCCCCATACATATTTACCCAATCAAATGACCGCACAAGCGATGGTCTATGAATCTTTGGTGGAATACAACGACGATGGAACTGTTAGTCCAAAGCTAGCAGAAAGCTGGGACATATCAGAAGATAAAACGACTTATACTTTTCATTTAAGAAAAGATGTTAAGTATTCAGACGGAACTGCGTTTAATGCAGATAATGTGATTCGTAATTTCAATGCAGTATTAGCGGATCGGGAAATGCATTCTTGGATGGGTATGGTCAACCATATGAAAGAGGTTGTGAAAGTGGATGATTTTACAATTCGCTTGCAATTAGATGAACCTTATTATCCTGTCTTAAACGAGCTTGCCTTTGTAAGACCATTCCGTTTTTTAGGGGATAATGGATTCCCAGCCGGAGATGCGACACAAGATTCGATCAAGGCACCTATTGGAACAGGTCCATGGGTATTAACCGAGTACAAAAAAGATGAATATGCTTTATTTAGTCGCAATGAAAACTATTGGGGAGAAAAGCCTCTCGTAGAACAAATTAAAGTTAAAATTATCCCAGATTCAGAATCGATTTCATTAGCATTTGAAAACGAGGAATTAGATTTAATTTATGGTCGTGGCATCATTAGTTTAGATAACTATACGTATTTAAAAGATAGCAGTAAATACAAAACCGCTACCTCTGAGCCTTTGTCTACGAAAGCGTTACTCTTCAATACTCAGTCGGGACCGTTAGCCGAATTAAAGGTTCGTCAGGCCATTCAATATGCTATCAATAAGGAACAAATGGTTGACAGTATTACACATGGTACAGAACAAGTGGCTAACACATTATTTTGGGATGCCATTCCTTATGCCAATATAGAGTTAGCGCCAATCTTATATAATCCTGAAAAAGCGCAGCAACTACTAGATGAGGCAGGGTGGACGTTACAGAAGGGCGAAAAAATTCGTTCGAAAAACGGGCAACCATTATCATTAGATTTAATCTACATCGCAACAGATGCAATCCAAAAGCCAATGGCGGAATTAATGCAAGGTGAACTAGCAAAAATAGGGGTACAGTTGAATTTAGAAGGTGCAGATGTGATGGTCGGTCTTCAAAAATTAATGGATGATCAGGTGGATATTAATTTCTGGCGTACAAACGGACCACCAACCGACCCACATAGCTTTGCAAATGAGTCAGCTACGCCAAATGCTAGTGGTGTTTATGAGGCAAAATTAGGCTTATCTAACGCTACAGACATCGATACGAAAATTCATCAATTATTAGTGGGAACAGATGAAGAGGAACGAGTGCAACTTTACACGGATATTTTATCCATATTCCATGATCAAGCACTTTTCTATCCTATCTCTTACGAAACAAATAATGTAATTTATCAACCATATATGAAGGATTTTGCTCCACGTGCATCTGAATATGATATTCCCTATGCACAAATGGATAAAGAGTAATAAAAAAGAGAGAGTATGTCTTGCACAGACAGCTCTCTCTTTATCATAGGAGTGAGTAGGAAGTGACAGCATGTATGAATCGACATGGATGTTTTGTTTAAAAAGAATTTTGACTTTGCCGTTTGTCTTACTAGGAGTTTCCATCCTAACCTTTGTATTTATTCGTTTTGTACCGATAGAGCCTGCTGAGGTCATCCTACGATTGGCAAGAGTTGCTCCAACCGAGGAAGCTGTTCAGGCATTACGCGAAGAACTAGGGACGGACAAACCTTTCGTTCTTCAATATTTACTATGGGGAAAAGGCGTTTTACAGCTAGATTTTGGTACATCCTTTGTGAGTAAATTACCAGTAGCACATGAGCTATTCGCGAAATTACCTGCAACCATTGAATTAGCTCTTGCCGCATTTGTCCTCATTTTAGTATTCAGTATACCATTAGGGATTATGAGTGCATTGTCTAAGTATGCCATCATCGATAAAATCATTAGATTCTTTAGCATATTGAGCGTATCCATTCCAACATTTTGGTTAGGTTTCCTACTGCTCTATCTATTTAGCTTAAAATTAGGGCTCTTTCCGACAAACGGAAAGGGCACACTCGCTCATTTAGTTTTACCAGCCTTCGCACTGGCATTGCCAACCATTGGTCTGTTCATCCAGTTTATTCGTTCCACTATCCAGGAAGAATTACAGCAGCAATATGTTCAATATGCGCAGCTAAGAGGATTAAAAAATTCTGTAATCCTCAAACGTCATGTGTTACGAAATGCTGCCATACCTTTGACTTCCTTATTAGGTATGACGCTCGGTAGTTTACTAGGTGGAGCTGTAATTGTGGAGCAAGTTTTTAGTTGGCCAGGACTCGGTAGGTATTTAATCGAATCCATTACGAACAGAGATTACCCCGTTGTACAATGCTATGTATTGATTATTGCTGTGATCTATGTGTTGACCAATCTATGCACAGATGTATTGCATCGTCTATTGGACCCTCATCTGATGATGAAGGACAGGAGAGATTGACATGAAGCGATTACGAAAAAGAAGAGATCCTATTCTAGGGTTATTTAGCTTATCCCTCCTTGTAATCATTGTCTTACTGGGATTGTTTGCACCCATTTTAATGCCACATGATCCGTTAGCTGTCGATATAACTAAGAAATTTTTAGCCCCTTCCTGGGATTACCCATTCGGTACAGATCACTTAGGAAGATGCGTCTTTTCTCGCATGCTTTTAGGTATTCGCTATTCATTAGGATCCGCACTCTTCATTCAAGTCGTTGCTATTGTTTTAGCTGTCCTACTTGGTGCCTTTGTAGCGTTGAAAAGAGGTATAATCGATGTGGTATTTATTCGAATATGTGATGTTTTATTAGCTTTTCCGACACTGGTACTTGCATTTGGACTTTTAGGTGTATTAGGCCCTAGCTTAAAAAATGTTTTAATAGCCCTTATTTTTACACAGCTTATTTATTACTCCAGAATGGTTCGAAGTTTATGTATTGGGATGAATGAAAAAGATTTTATTCAAGCTGCTAGGATTACTGGCACTACAGGCATTAAATTAATCATTCGTCATTATATCCCTAACATACTGCCAGCTATTGTCACGATTGTGGCGTTAGATATCGGGAAAGTCATTTTAGAAATCGCTGGCTTTTCCTTTATAGGTCTGGGCGTGCAGTCGCCGATTCCAGAATGGGGCATGATGGTAAATGAAGGGAAACAATATATCCGTCAGCATCCCGATTTAATGCTTTATCCTGGGCTTGCCATTGTCCTAGTGGTGTTATTCTTTAATCATTTAGCCAATCGTTTAAAGAAGTTTGATTCGTGAAGGGGGAAGTTATGGAGAAGGTTTTAGAAGTGAAAGATTTAAACGTCAAAATTGGGGAGAAAAATGTATTATCCACTATCAATCTGACAGCCTATAAAGGGCGTGTCTTAGGAATCATAGGAGAAAGTGGTAGTGGCAAGACCATGCTTTGCCATGCCATCATGCAAACATTACCATCTATCGCACAGGTGACACAAGGGGAGGTTCTTTATCAGCAGGAAAATTTAATGAATGTTTCAGCTACTCAATTAAGAGCATATCGTGGGCGGCATCTTTCGATGATTTTGCAAAATCCATCCGCTGCCTTCGATCGTATCCAAACGATTGAAGGCCATTTCAGAGAAACATTAAAGGCACACTTTAAGCTGACCAAAAAAGAAATGAGACAAATAGCTCTTGATGCCTTACATAAAGTGCATTTACCAAATCCAGAGCAGATTTTACATTATTATCCTTTTCAGTTGAGTGGTGGCATGCTACAGCGAGTGATGATTGCCTTATCATTGGCGCTACAAGCCTCCCTCTATATTGCTGATGAACCAACGACAGCTCTTGATACGATCAATCAAAAACAAGTATTAACACTATTTGATCGTATTCGCGTAGAAACAGAAGCTGCCATACTTCTTGTTACACATGATTTAGGTGTTATTGCTGAACTAGCTGACGATGTGGCTGTTATGTATCAAGGAAAAATCATTGAGCAAACGAATGTCTATGATTTCTTTGATGCACCTCAGCATGCCTATACAAAGAAACTATTACAAGCAAGAATGCTATTTTAGAGGTGAAAAAATGACGCTGCTAGACGTGAAAAATATTGATATGCATTACGCTCAAAGACCATTTCTATTCCAGCGTAAGCAGGAAGTTCCCGTATTACAGAAGGTGTCATTCTCACTTCAGGAGGGGGAATGTCTAGGAATAGTCGGTCAAAGTGGTTCAGGAAAAAGCACATTAGGTCGTATTATTTTAGGAATCGAACGACCAACAAACGGGGAGTTGCTCTTTCAAGGTGTCAATTTATACGAAGCACCAAGCAAGCATAAAAAAAGAATACGTAGAGATTTACAGGCAGTTTTTCAAAATAGCTATCATTCATTTAATCCGAAGCAGACGATTTTTGAAATACTCGAAGAACCGTTTCTGAATTTCGAGCATTTTAGCAAAACAGAGCGACAACATAAAGTAAGGGAATTACTAGACTGTGTAGAGTTAGAGAGGGCAATGGCTCAAAACTATCCTTCGCAGCTTAGTGGGGGGCAACAGCAACGAGTCAACATCGCTAGAGCTCTTGCGCTAAAGCCAAAATTAATTGTCTTAGATGAAGCGATTAGCAGTCTTGATATGATTTTACAAAAAAAGATTATACAATTACTACAAACACTTCAAAAAGAGCGACAGCTTGCTTACATTTTCATTTCGCATGATTTACAGGCAACACGTTTTATGTCAGACCGTATCCTTGTCATGCAGCATGGTCGGCTAGTGGAGGAGATTGGCAAGGATGGAGCATATGAGCATCCTGCTTCACAACAATTATATCATGCTATTTTGCCTTCACACCCGCGAGAAAGAAAACATAAAACGAAATGATCATAATATAGAAAACACGTATACAATGGGCATGGAGGTATGGGCTGGTAATGATAGAGGCCAGTTGGATTACCTCATTTGCTCCAAACATTAGTAAGAGTCATCTATTAAAGAAACGCCATTTTGCATTAGAATGGTGTTTTTCTTTTTATTAATAATATTAATCAGGTAATTAACTTTATTGATATTTTCATTTAATAAATTAATTTTATTATTTACTTTTTTAAATTATTTGGTATATAATCAATTTAACTTAAAGGAAGGAGTTCACTATGGCTTATCAAGTAATCACAAATTGTCCTGTCTGCAGTAAAACATTGAAAATTACGAAGTTACAGTGTTCTCATTGTCAAACGACGATTGAAAATGAGTTTGAATTGTCGAAGCTAGCATCCTTATCACAGGATCAGCTTCATTTTGTGGAAGTATTTTTAACATGTCGAGGGAATATTAAGGAAGTAGAAAAGGAACTGGGCATTTCGTACCCAACTGTGCGAGGCAAGCTAAATGACATTATCTCATCCCTTGGCTATGTCCAAAAGAAGAAAAATGAAGTAGACGAGAAAAAAATTGTAAGCATGTTGGAAAATGGCGAAATCACAACTGATGAGGCCATAAAACTCTTAAAAGACGAATAGGGAGGAATGCTACATGAAAGAGGAAATTACTAAAGTGTTAACCATGATTCAAGAGGGAAAAATTGATGCTGATAAAGGGTCAGAGCTGATTCAAGTGTTACAAGAGAAAGAGGAGTCAGGTAATAAATTTCTGGAAAAAACGAAGTATTTAGATAAAACGTTAAAGGTTCGTGTGGTGTCCACTGAAAATGATAATGTCACTGTGAATTTGCCTATAAAACTTGTCAAGGCTGTGTTAATGGCTGGACACAGTATCGCTGCGAGTATTCCGCAATCGGAAAAATACGTGAAAGATATCGATATCAATCTTCTTCTTGAAGCCATCGAAAATGAATTAGATGGACAAATTGTGGACATAAAATCGGCAAACGGAGATACCGTTTCAGTTTTCATTGAGTAGAGGCGACTTATGATGCATGTAAAAGTGAAAGCAAAAGACGTTCGTTTTACCGTTCCTGTTCCATATGCTGTGCTAACCATTGTTCTTTCCATTTTGACTTCAAAATGGATTCAGCAAAGTGTCAACAAATGGACAAAGGCATACTTCGACAGAAAAAAAATCGACTTTTCCTTTCCATTCATTGACAAAGAAATGCTCAAGCCTATTATCAAGGAACTACAAAATTATAAAGGGCTCGTGCTAGTAGATGTCAAGGCACAAGACGGTACAGAGGTTAAGGTTAGACTGTAATAACCTAATAGTTAAGATGGGAGCATGTTTTCATAAAAAGCATGCTCTTTGTTATTTAAAGAGAATTCTTTGCAAAAGAACTATCTAAATTCCACAATTTGTCCTCTAGATTGTCTAAGAGTGTTTTTGTTCTTTTCTCAAGATGATCTGGTAGCTCATTTTTACTGAAATAGGTAAGATTCAAACTCTCACCATCCCTCATCTCTAATACACCACTGACATTTTTCGCACTATAAAGATGAATAACTGTATAGATTTCATCCCCATTTGGATATTGAAAATAATAATTTGGCCCTGAAAAAACACCAATCAAGTCCAATTCATTCGCTACCAGTCCTGTTTCTTCATGAAGTTCACGGGTAGCAGTTTCATTCAGTTCCATTGAGCCACCAGGTAATCCCCAATCCAACGTATCTGAACGATGTTGAAAGAGAATTTTCTTGTCATCGTTGACTACAAGAATTGTCGCCCCGATACTGATAATCGGTCTACTACCGATGTGTTTCCTTAATTCTGAAATATAGCCCATATGTGCTCCTCCTCTATATTATAAAAAAACTATTCGCCTTTCTTATTATAAAGACCTCTATTTTACTTATAACCCTTGAAAATGGAGTTATGGGTATAGATGAACAATCTTTTTTTGTACAAAATAATGCTCAAAAATGCAGAATAGTCAATCAAAAATGAAAAATAGCTTTTTATAATCAGTCTTTTCTGAATTTTACCTATATTGATTGTTTTGAAAACTCTATGTTAAGGTAAATAGACAAATTGAATATGCTAAATTTTGGTGGTTCAAATGGGGTTCATTCCATTTGATTAAAAGGGAAGTTGGTGAGAGTCCAACACTGTCCCGCAACTGTATTTAGGAGCTCGATAACAAGGCCACTGTTTTGTTTGTCAAAATGGGAAGGTGTTATTGAAGTGTTGATTATAAGTCAGGAGACCTGCCACAAAATAAGCATCAATTGACCTACGAGGATAGGGAGGTGTTAGCTACTGCATGATTTTTGTGAATTCCTGTAAATTCACTGTTATTTGGTCTGTCATGCTTTTGTAGATTAACAACTTCTAAAAAGGGGTAGAAGTTGTTTTTTTGTTGTTCTTTCGTGTTGGAATGGTAACGCTTACAAGAATAATTAAACAAAGGGGCTGTCATTGAATGGAGTTAACTTATTCACCAGGTCTTGATGGGGTCATTGCTGCTGAAACAAAATTATCTTTTTTAGACACTGTAGGAAGTCAAATAGTTATTCGAGGCTATGACTTGATTGAATTATCACAGCGATATTCGTATTTAGATATTGTGTACTTATTGCTGCATGGAGAAATACCAACTACCGAGCAACAGGCTGACTTACAGGACAAATTAAAAGCACATTATCAGGTTCCACAAGAGATCTTCCAAATCTTCAAGCTCTTGCCTAATGAAACACATGCGATGGATGGACTGAGAACTGGAATTTCTGTTTTAGCAGGCTTTGATCAGCACATCAATGATCGTTCTACTGAAATGAACTTGACGCGAGCTTATAGACTTTTAGGCGGTATGCCTAACATCGTAGCCAATAGCTATCGTGTCTTAAACGGACAAGATGTTGTGGAGCCAGATAGTCAGCTTTCCTATAGCGCCAATTTTTATTACATGATTACTGGTAGAAAACCAACGGCGTTAGAAGAAGAAATTTTTGATCAGTCTCTCGTTTTATATAGTGAGCATGAGATGCCAAATTCGACGTTTACAGCTCGTGTTATTGCCTCTACACAATCTGATTTGTACGGTGCTTTAACTGGAGCTGTCGCATCATTGAAAGGAAATTTACATGGAGGGGCCAACGAGGCAGTCATGTACATGCTTCTAGAAGCCAAAACAGTAGCAGGCTTTGAAGCCTTGCTGAAAAATAAACTGCAAAATAAAGAAAAAATTATGGGCTTTGGTCACCGTGTTTATATGAAAAAGATGGACCCAAGAGCACAGATTATGAAAGAGGCTTTGCATAAATTATGTTTGGCACAAGGGGATGATCGCTTATATCACATGTGTGAAGCTGGTGAGAAGGTGATGGCACAAGAAAAGAGCTTGTACCCAAATTTAGATTATTATGCAGCACCAGTATACTACATGCTTGGCTTGCCAATTGAAATCTATACACCTATCTTTTTTGGCTCACGAACGATTGGCTTATGTGCTCACGTCATTGAGCAGCATGACAATAACCGATTATTTAGACCTCGTGTCCATTATATTGGCGAGCGTCATAACCTTGAAGAATTGTCGGTATAATCAAGTTTTAACAACTCGCCATAGAGCTGATGGGCATTCTGACCAATGCCTATCAGCATACTAGTATATCAAATTCATGCCTTGAAAGGAAGATATAGATGATTAAAACAAATGACATATCTAAGACAGATCAATTACTTACAGATATTGCGGATTACGTAGTCAATACAACTATTACAAGTGAAGAAGCATACGAAACGGCACGCTATGTATTATTAGATACATTAGGGTGTGGCATTTTGGCCTTACAATATCCTGAATGCACGAAACTTCTTGGCCCAGTAGTACCAGGCACAGTCGTTCCCAATGGTACACGAGTTCCAGGCACTTCCTATGTTCTTGATCCTGTAAAAGGTGCCTTTAATATCGGTTGTATGATTCGTTGGCTGGATTACAACGACACTTGGCTTGCGGCTGAATGGGGACACCCTTCTGATAATTTAGGGGGCATATTAGCTGTGGCTGATTATTTGAGTCGCGTGCGTGTTGCTGAAGGGAAAGAGCCACTTAAAATGAAAGACGTATTAGAAATGATGATACAGGCCCATGAAATACAAGGTATTCTCGCATTAGAAAATAGCTTAAATCGTGTTGGGTTAGACCATGTACTGTTTGTCAAAATTGCGACAACAGCTGTTGTGACAAAGGCATTAGGTGGCACTCATCAGGAAATTGTCAACGCCTTATCAAATGCTTGGATTGATAATTCGAGCCTACGAACATATCGCCATGCACCGAATACGGGTTCTAGAAAATCATGGGCTGCTGGTGATGCAACAAGCAGGGCAGTACACTTAGCCATGATGGCTGTGAAAGGCGAAATGGGCTATGCAACGGCCTTATCTGCACCTGGCTGGGGCTTCCAAGATGTTCTCTTTAATAAGCAAGAATTAAAGCTTGCTAGACCACTAGCATCTTATGTGATGGAAAATGTTCTATTTAAAGTTTCTTATCCAGCTGAATTCCATGCACAAACAGCTGCCGAATGTGCCGTTCATTTACACAATGAAGTGAAAAATCGTTTACAGGACATTGAACGCATTCAAATTACGACCCATGAATCCGCTATACGAATTATCGATAAGGAAGGACCTCTTAATAACCCAGCTGATCGTGATCACTGTCTTCAATACATTACAGCAATAGGGCTTATCTATGGCGATATTACAGCAGACCACTATGAAGATGAAGTGGCTGCAGATCCACGTATCGATAATTTAAGAAATAAAATGGTGGTTGTGGAAAAACCCCAATATACAATTGATTACCTAGATCCTGAGAAACGTTCGATTGCCAATGCTGTTCAAGTTTATTACAAAGATGGCACATCATCTGAGCTTATTGAATGTGAATATCCTTTAGGACACCGTTTCCGTCGTGAGGAAGCATTCCCTCAAATCATCGATAAGTTCCAGCAAAACATTAGCACCCATTATTCTCAAAAACAATACAGCAAGATTAATGAAGTTTGTGCTGATCAAGCACTTCTTGAAAATAGTGCTGTTCATGAATTCGTTAATTTATTTGTTTAACTTCTTTCAGGAAATTAAAGCCTCTGGCGAATGTCACGAATCGGGAAGGAGTTAATAAAGGATGTTAGCCTAAAATCCTCCCATCCTTGCGATAACGGCTAACTGACCTGCATCACAACCACTTTCGGACGTAAATATGCCGAGGCATCATTGATTATTAGGAGGTTTTTATAGATGGCGTGGATTGTAAATGAAGCAATAGCACAAAAACAATTGGCTGAACAATTTCGAACACTCATTACTCGTTCAACGATTTTACAAATCCCAGGAGCTCATGATGCAATGGCTGGCTTAATGGCTAAAAAAGTTGGCTTTGAGGCATTATATCTTTCTGGCGCTGCCTACACTGCCAGTAGAGGTTTACCTGATTTAGGCATGATTTATTCAAATGAAGTTGCACAGCGTGCGAGCGAAATTATTCGTGCGACTAATTTACCGCTGCTAGTGGATATCGATACTGGCTTTGGTGGTGTCTTAAATGTTGCCCGCACAGCTCGTGAAATGGTAGAAGCTGGAGTAGCTGCTGTACAGCTAGAGGATCAAAATCTTCCCAAAAAATGTGGTCATTTGAATGGGAAAACACTCGTTGCTCAAGAGGAAATGATACAAAAAATAAAAATGATTAAACAAATAGCTCCTACGTTAGTAATTGTTGCCCGCACAGATGCAAGGTCTGTAGAAGGTTTAGAGCAGGCTATTTTAAGAGCTAAAGCTTATGTAGCAGCTGGGGCAGATGCCATTTTTCCAGAGGCTCTCCAAACAGAAAAAGAATTTAAACATTTTGCTAGTGAGCTAGATGCTCCGTTATTAGCCAATATGACTGAATTTGGACAAACACCGTATTATACGGCTAAGGAATTTGAAAAGATGGGCTATTCGATGGTTATATATCCCGTTACATCGATGAGAGTAGCAGCCAAAGCCTATGAGCAAGTATTTGGCTTAATAAAAAAGACAGGGACTCAAAAAGAAGCTATTGAGGATATGCAAACAAGAAGTGAATTATATGAAACCATCTCCTATTACAAATTTGAAGATTTAGATAGTGAGCTGGCGAAAACCATCTTACCTAAAGAGGAAATAAAGTAGGAGAAAAGTTTACTTTTCTCCTCTTTCTTTCAAGGAGGACTAGCATGGATACATTAGAAAACAAAATGACCATTTTTACACCTGAGGACTTTCAGGAGGAGGAAGGGCTCATAGCAAAAACCGCAGAGCTGTTCATCAAACAAGATGTCGCTACTAATATGGCAGCTATTGAGCAGCATCAATATGACATCACTCGTCGGTTATTTCAAAAAGCTGGTGATCTTGGTTTACTAGCCATCGAAATACCCGAGGCCTATGGAGGGCTAGAACTTAATAAAAAAATTTCCGGGTTAGTTGCAGAAAGGATGGGCTATGGCAGCTCATTCAGTGTATCTTACAATATTCACGCAGGAGTCGGCACATTGCCCTATGTCTATTTTGGCGATGCGTCCCAAAAGCTGAAATACCTACCAAAGCTAGCTTCAGGTGAATGGATTGGCGCTTACGCTCTGACGGAGCCAGACGCAGGCTCAGATGCACTACATCCCAAAACAAATGCCATTTTAAACGAGGACGGCTCTGCATGGGTAATAAATGGTGAAAAGCAATGGATTACCAATGCACAGCTAGCAAATCTCTTTGTTGTTTTTGCGAAAACGAGTGAAGGCATGACTGCATTCATTGTAGAACGTACATTTAGCGGTGTATCTATTGGACAAGAAGAGGAGAAAATGGGCATTAAAGGCTCCTCGACTGCTACGCTTATTTTACAGGATGTTGTCGTGCCGAGGGAAAATGTTCTTGGCGAGGTTGGAAAAGGCCATAAAGTAGCGATGAATATATTGAACATGGCACGCTTAAAGCTAGCTTTCTCCAACATCGGCACTTCCAAACAGGCACTTCAGTTAGCTGTAACGTATGGTAGGGAACGGAAGCAATTTCACCAGCCAATCGTTCATTTTACCATGATACAGGAAAAACTTGCGGATATGGCAACCTCCATCTATGGGGCGGAAAGTGCTGCATACAGGACAGCAGGAGAAATAGATGATGCGATGGAAGTTACGGATAAAGAGTCAATGGTTCAAAAAATAGCTGATTTCGCTCTGGAATGCGCACTCAATAAAGTCAATTGCTCAGAAGTGCTTGGGAAAATTGTAGATGAAGCTGTACAAATCCATGGTGGCTATGGCTATATGCAAGACTACGAGGTTGAACGCTTATATCGTGACGCTAGAATTAGCCGTATTTTTGAAGGAACAAATGAAATCAACCGTTTAACAATGGCGAAGCTACTATATAAGAAGTATTCACAAGCAACATCTACCGAAAATGCTCCAGTAGCATATCAACCAGCAGAAAAGAATCAGCAATACATCCGTCTTGCCAAGTACTTAATGCAAATAGCCATCGCTGTCATTGCTGACGCACAGATTCAATTGGAGCAAGAGCAGGAATATATGCGTCTGCTAGCTGATATAGCAAAAGATATTTATGTTATGGAAGCTTCTTTACTGCGGACGGAAAAGAACGCATGTGACAATATGAAGCATTTGATGACAGATATTCTTTGTCAGGAAGGCTATCGTAAAATAGAAAAAAGGACAATCGACATTATTTGTGCTGCTGAAACAAATGAACAAAAGCGAAAAACAAGGTTAGATCATATTCAGCGCTTAAACATCCCACTCCATCAGAATCTCTTTATGAAAAAGCGAGAGATTGCAAGAGGGATCATCAACAATCCAAAATCGATCAGTTCATTATCATAAACAGGAGGGAAAAATCATGGTTGATACATTTGCCAATGTTAGTAAAGAAGATTCCATCACGCTTATTCATTTAAATCATCCACCAGCAAATACGTTGTCATCAGCTTCTATTGAACATCTTCGTGTCATTTTTAAAGAATTAGCTGAGGATGAAGAGACGAGAGCCATCATTGTGACCGGCTCTGGACGATTTTTTGCTGCGGGAGCAGATATAAAGGAATTTGTTGCTGCCTTTGGGCAACAGGATAGAGCATTACAAATGGCTGAGGCAGGCCAAGCGCTATGTGATGAAATTGAAGCCATGAAAAAGCCTGTTATTGCTGCTATTAATGGGCCAGCCCTTGGAGGAGGACTAGAGCTAGCGTTAGGCTGTCATTTCAGGATTGCTTCAAGTAATGCCATTGTTGGTTTACCAGAATTAAAGCTTGGCTTACTGCCGACATTCGGAGGCACTCAACGACTGAGCAGAATAACAACGCAAGCAAAGGCTCTACAATTAATTTTAACAAGCAAGCAATTAAGTGCTGATGAAGCACTACAACTAGGTATTATTCAAGTGGTGACGGAGCCAGATGAGCTTCTGCCAACTGCCAAAGCCCTTGCTCAGTCTTTTGTTGAGGGCAAAAGTATGACAAGTGTATCCCGTACAATTGAATGTATAATTCAAGGTGGGAAGGATCATCTCCAAAAAGGGTTGGAATTAGAACGAACACGCTTTGCTGAGTTATTTTTAACAGCGGATGCTAGAGAAGGCGTTCAAGCGTTTATAGACAAAAGACAGCCCAACTTTAAACATTTGTAAGGGAGGAAACTACTATGACAAATGAAGTAATATTTTCCGTCAGTGAGGGTGGCGCAGCAAGCATTACGCTGAATCGTCCTCAAGCTTTAAACTCACTTTCTATAGAAATGCTAAAGCCCATTGGTGAGAAACTAAAGGAATGGCAGGCGAATGATCAAATTCACTTGATTATTCTAAGAGGTGCTGGCGAAAAGGGCTTTTGTGCTGGGGGTGATATTAAAACACTCTATAAAGCTCGCTCCAGTCAGGAAGCTTTCCAAAATGCCGAAATCTTTTTTGAGGAAGAATATCACATAGATAGGGCAATCTATCACTACCCAAAGCCTATCATTGCTTGCCTTGATGGCATTGTCATGGGAGGTGGGGTTGGTTTAACGTATGGGGCTAGCCACCGAATTGTGACAGAGCGAACAAAATGGGCTATGCCAGAAATGAATATTGGCTTCTTTCCTGATGTTGGAGCTGCCTATTTTCTAAATAAAGCGCCTGGCTATGTAGGATATTACTTAGCTTTAACAGCTTCGATCATCCAAGCTGCAGATGTTCTCTTTGCTAATGGTGCAGATAGCTATATGACGAGCGATCATTTACACGCATTCCTCACACGCATTGAACAAACGAACTGGCATACAGTGGAAACTAGCACAGCTCTAAAGCAATTAATAGAGGACTATTCAAGTACACCAACAGCAAACAGTGAGCTTGCCAGCCTTCAAAATGAAATCGATCAACATTTCTCAAAACATACAGTGGAGAAGATAGTCGAATCCTTAGACAATGACCCAAGCAAATTTGCACAAGAAACAAAGCAGTTGCTTCTATCTAAATCTCCATCATCCTTAAAAATTACATTAAAGCAGCTGATAGATGCTCAACATAAAACGGTAGAAGAATGCTTTGCGACTGATTTAATCTTGGCAAAAAACTTTTTAAATCATGAGGATTTCTATGAAGGGGTTAGGTCTGTCGTCATTGATAAGGATCGAAATCCTCAGTATATCTATCAAACATTCGCTGATTTTACAGATGATATACTTGAAAAATTCTTTCAAGACAGTAGTGAAACCGTAAAGAAGTAAGAACAATGACATCTTCGCTCAATAAATGCTGAAACCATCTACTTGTTAAGAGGTAGGTGGTTTCTTAAGTGTTGTTCTGTAGATTTTCATAGGGTTTTGTCAGAGAACGTAGAATGATATGTTATACTATAAAAAACGGAATAAAAGGATAAAGGTACAAATTCAATAGAATTTGTTTAAAAGGGAAGAACGGTGAAAAGCCGTCGCTGTCCCGCAACTGTAATTGGGAGCACATTTTAAAAACCACTGTTATGTATGTAATGGGAAGGGAAAAATGTGTGATGATCATAAGCCAGGAGACCTGCCTTTATCTAGTACAGCCAAAACCTACGCGGATAGGGGGTGTTGAGTGTGACGAATTACCTTCATCATACTCATAGTGCGACAACCAAAAAAAGAGTCTTTATTCAATATAGACGACTTATTTTATATTGGTTGAAGAACTATGAAGTATGTCAGTCATAGCTAGCATCTTCCCATTAGGGCAAGATGTTTTTTTTATGAATAAATAGGGGTGAACAAGATGACATCACATTCAATTTCATTTTATATAAATCAGTTAAAGCAGCAAATTATGAACAACCTTTCTGGTGAGCATATTAGGCCATTACAGCTTTATATTAGGAAGTTAATAGAAGAAAACCCAAATGATTATACATCTATTAATGATGCCTATTTAACGATCAAGCATGAATTAGTCGAGACATGTCATGATAGTAGATAAAAAATCTGAAGTGAAGTGAATAATTAAATGGAATGCAAAATGAACAAATCTGAAGACATAATGGACAACATAGATATGAATCAAAAAGTTTTATATAGAAAATTGGATCATTTTGAAATGGAAAGAGGCTTGGTATTAGAAAGTTTAGACATTTTTCTAAGATGGAATCAACAAACACAATACCTTTCTGAAGACAAGCTTCAAAAGCTTTGGATGAAACTGGTAAGGAAGTATAAATTCTCTCTCGATGAATGGGAAAGAACTGCTGGTCATACAAATATCCATGCTTATCTAGTGAAGGAGCAAGGACATGGGTTACAAAAGTTGATGCGCTTTTACAAAGATCGCCACGGCATAAAATGGTTGGAAAATGCATTTCATTATGGAATGTCATTGCTCATTGAAGTTGGAAAAATGCCTGGATTAGAAATGTTTTTCCTAACAAATTTAATATGTTACAGATGGGAAAAGGATTATTTAGAGGATGCAGATGTTCAACAGTTTTTTTGTCATTCAATAAATGGTAAAGTGAAGGAGGTCTATGAAAGTTTCAGGGCTTTCGATCGAGAACAGAGTCTGTTAACCGCAACTACTCTCTATAAACTTTTATCAAAATATAATCCTCATTTTCAAGTGAATTCGGCAGCAACGCCTGAATTTTATAAGGAATTGTCCTTATTTGTCGAAATCGAGTAATCCATACGTTCGACATGTCAAACAGTCTATTATTCTTTAGAATATAGGCTGTTTCTATGTGAAATACGCTAGTATATTTAATGCTCATAGATCCGTAGTAACAAAAAATCTCGTACATAGTTTAGATACACAATGAATTAAGATATAAGTAATAGATGGTGAAATTCCTTCGAAAGTTATAATCGAAAATAATGAATAATCAAAAAATAAAGAAGTTTAGAATCTAGATTTACTTTTTATATGAAGGATGGTACACTTAAAACTATTGAACAACAACTATATATTGTGTTCGTTTTATATAGGTGCTACTATATGTAGTTTAAAAGGGAAGTTCGGTACAATTCCGACGCTGTCCCCGCAACTGTGAAGCTGACAATGATTACAACCACTGTGCATTCGCATGGGAAGGGAATCAGAGGATGAAGCAAAGCCAGGAGACCTGCCTCTATAAAACAATTAATCATTTCTTCGGGGATTAAGAAATGGGAACGTCAGTATTTTTGGTATGGTAACGTTTCCATTTAGCTATCTCTCTAGAGGAGATAGCTTTTTATTATATGAAAAGAGGGATTTCTATGAAACTTTATACGAAAACAATCTGTCCAAAATGCCTTTGGGTAAAATCTGAATTACAACGTGCAGGACTTGATGCAGAAATTGTCAACATTGATCACGATGAACAAGCTAAACAAACAATAATCGATGCAGGTTTTTTAAGTGTGCCTGTTTTAGAAATGAATAATACATTTATAGGAGATGTTAAGGACATAGTTTCTCATATTGAGATGATTGTTCTATGATCGTTTACGCAAGTCGTACAGGAAATGTCCGGAATATTGTTTCCAAATTAAGGGCAGAGTCTGTTGAGCTCTCTGAGGAATTACAATTGAATAAGCCTTATCTTTTAATTACTTATACTGATGGCTTAGGCGATATCCCTGCAAAAGTGGAACGTTTTTTAGAAAAAAACAGAGATTTTTGTAAAGGTGTAGTTGCCAGTGGGAATAGTAACTTTGGGCACAACGTATTTGGGGCTGCTGGCGAGAAAATCGCTGCTACCTATCATGTACCCTTAGTAAGAAAATTAGATTTACGAGGCAATCAAACAGATTATGAAGCCATACAAACGTTTTATGAAACGAGGGTAATAAGATGAAAACCTATTTAAAGCTAAATAATGACGTACTGAATCGTTATAGTTCAACTGGGCTACTTGAATTAGAAAAGGATCGTGAAGCTACACGCCGCTACTTTTTAGAGTATGTCAACGTGCGTTTACGTTACTTTATTGATATTGAAGAAAAAATCCGTTATTTAGTTGATGAGGGCTACTACGAGAAAGCATTTATCGACATGTATGAAATGGAATTTATTAAGAAGTTGTACAAAAAAGCATATGATTATAATTTCCGCTTCCCATCCTTTATGAGTGCAAGTAAATTTTACGATAGCTATGCTATGAAAAGTCGTGATGGAGAAGAGATTTTAGAAAAATATGAGGACCGTATTGTCATTATCGCCTTGTATTTAGCACAAGGGAATACGGTGCTAGCAGAACGTTCTGTCGAAGCAATGATGGAAGCTTATCAGCCTGCTACACCAACAGCATTAAATAGTGGTAAAAAAGCACGTGGTGAATTAGTGAGCTGCTTTAAATTATCGATGGATGATTCCATGAATAGTATTGCTGAAAATATTGGTTATTGCTTAGAGCTATCAAGACTTGGCGGTGGGGTTGGAGTTAACTTAACTGATTTACGCCCTTTAGGTGACCCTATTAAAGAGATTCTAAATCGTGCCAGTGGTGTCATCCCAGTTGCTAAACTGTTAGAAAATTCTTTCAGTTATTCCAATCAACTAGGGCAGCGAAATGGCTCTGGTGTTGTCTATTTAAATATTTTCCATGCAGACATTGAAAATTTCATTTCATCTAAAAAACCGAATGCCGATGATAAAATTCGCCTCGCAACATTATCAACAGGAATAATTATACCAAGTATTTTCTTCGAACTTATGAAACGTGATAAAGATATTGTCTTGTTCAGCCCATATGATATTTTCAAAGAATATGGCAAACGCATGTCTGAGATTTCCATTTCAGATATGTACTATGAGCTACTTGATAACCCTAAAATTCGTAAAATTAAACGTTTGAATGCACGTAGGCTGTATACAGAAGTGAAAAAAGCACAATTTGAATCGGGCTATCCGTTTGAAATTTTTGATGATAATGTCAATGAAGTGCATCCATTAAAAAACATCGGTCGCGTAAAAATGTCCAATCTATGTACCGAAATCCTGCAAGTTCAAGAAACAAGCATTATTACAGATCAAGATCAACCGAATGACTATGGATTAGATGTATCCTGTAACTTAGGGTCTATTGATATTCATGCAGCAAGTAAGGTCAATGATTTCGAAGCCTTAATCGATACGGCTATGCACCTATTAACAAATGTGTCGCAAATGACGCACATTAAAAATGTACCGTCTGTTGCAAAAGCCAATCAATTAATGCATTCAGTAGGACTTGGTTGTATGAACCTCCACGGCCATCTTGTGACGGAGGGCATTTTATATGGCTCTAAAGAATCGATTGATTTCATGGATCGTTTTATGGAAGCAATGAACTTTTATTCACTCAAATCATCGATGGAAATGGCTAAAGAAAAAGCTGCAACTTTTTATCGATTTGAGGACAGTGATTATGCATCAGGTAGCTACTTTGACCAATATGTCAATAAAATCGACGAAGAACTATCACCCGTTGTGTTAAAAGCACTTGGCAATGTTCCAATCATTACGAAAAACATGTGGGAAACGCTTAAGCAAGATGTGATGCAATATGGTCTATTCCATTCCTATCGTTTGGCTATTGCACCAACTGGCAGTATTTCCTACATACGTAGCTGTACGGCTTCTATTGCGCCATGTACTGAGCGTGTAGAGGTTCGTGATTATGCAGATAGTAGAACGATTTATCCAATGCCTCATTTAACAAATGATAACAGTCATTTATATGTAGAGGCATATGATGTTAATCCGTATGATTTAATTGATTTGTACTCTGCTTCTCAAAAACACGTTGACCAAGGTATTTCCATGACGCTTTATGTAACAGATAATTGGACAACTGAACAATTAGCTAAAGTATACATTTATGCATGGGTAAAGGGCATTAAGTCCGTTTACTATGTTCGTCAACGATTACAAAGCTTAGAGGAGTGTGTAGCATGTCAAATATAATTTATGAGGCGGTCAATTGGAATAAGGCAACGAGTGAACTTGCCCAAATATTTTGGGACCAGCAATGGAAGCAAATTTGGTTTCCTGAGGAAATTGCGGTCAGTAAAGATATCAAACAGTGGAAAAGCTTTGAGCATCAAGACACGTATAAAAAAGTGTTCGCGGGATTAACGTTACTGGATACAGTTCAGACCAATATAGGGATGAATCGTGTGGCCGCTTATACAGACGATTTACAAGAGAAGGCTGTCCTAACCGTTTTTGATGCATTTGAGGCAATCCACGCCAAATCCTATTCTTATATTTTTACAACGCTTTGTACAAACAAAGAAATAGATGAGTTATTTGAATGGGTCAAAAAAAATGAGTTTCTACAATATAAGGCCAATAAAATTGCGGATATTTATAATAGTATCGAAGAAAACGATCCAGAAAGCTTATGGAAAGCGATGTTCTCCTCCGTTATGCTCGAATCTTTCCTTTTCTATTCTGGCTTTTTCTACCCGCTGTACTTAGGAGGACAAGGCTTCCTACGAAACAGTGCTGAGATTATTTCACTTATTTTACGCGACGAATCCATCCATGGTGTCGCAGTTGGATTTTTTGCTCAAAATCTATTCAAGCAATTTTCAAAAGAAAAACAAGAAGAGCTAAATTTATGGGGCTATGAGCTATTATTAGATTTATATCAGAATGAAATGAAATATACGGATGATATTTATGCGGAAACAGGATTATCACCTGAAGTGAGAGCCTATGTACGATATAATGCTAATAAAGCCTTAATGAATGTTGGTTTTGAAGCAATGTTTCCAGAAGAAGAAGTCAATCCGATTGTGATGAACGGTATTCGTAATGAAGGCTCCACATATGATTTCTTTTCACAAAAGGGAGCTACCTATGCTAAAGCAAAAGTAGCGCCAATTACAGATGACACATTTAATTTTAATCGTTAGGATGGAGAACAATGAACGTAGAAGTAAAAATCAAAAGAGTACACGCGGATGCAATACTACCAATGCAAGCCAATCCTGGTGATGCGGGCATGGATCTCTACTCCATTGAAGCAGTAGAAATACCAGCAGGCGTAGCCAAACTTATTAAAACAGGTATACAGATTGAATTACCTAAAGGAACGGAAGCCCAAATTCGACCAAGAAGTGGACTAGCATTAAAGCATAGTGTAACCGTACTGAATAGCCCAGGCACAATTGATGAAGGCTACAGAGGGGAAATCGGCGTTATTTTAATCAACCACGGCCAAGAACCGTTTATCGTCGAAAAATCTATGCGTATCGCCCAAATGGTCATTCAATTTGTTCCATCCATTCAATTAGTAGAAGTAGATGAATTATCACAAACGATCCGAGGAGCATCTGGATTTGGAGCAAGTGGTACTAAATAGAATTGATTAGTTTAAAAAGATGACAAAGAAATCCTGTGTGTATATACATGCAGGATTTTTTTGTTGTCAGTAAGGATAGTCTGTTTAAAGCTTAGCAGAGCTACACATGAAAGCAATGGACATTAAAAAAGATGACGTCGGTTACTTACCAAAGTCATCCCATTACGGCATAATCAACAGCTACATCTAAAAATATAAACAGCTTTTAATTTTCATCTGTCTACCTAATAGGCAGCATATCACCACGAATATGTGCTCTTCTTTCTTTGTTCATCTTGGTAATTAACTAGATTCCAGATGAAAGATCGAAAGTATATGGTTTAAATTGGGATAATAATATAAAATTTATATATATACCATTTTTATTGTAGCTAATAGTGTTGGGATTGGGGGCGGAAATTATAAAGAAGAAATTATGGAGTACAGGTTTATTACTAGTATGTATTTTTCTCGTTGCTTGTGAGTTCAATCAACAGGAAGGGAAAGAAGCGTCTACTATTGCTCAAAAGGTGAATACAGAAGAATTTATACCAAAGGCGATAAGCCCTGGTAATTTTAGTGAATATGATATGGCACTTAAGATGGATAATGACGGGAAATTTCAGCTAGAATCAACCGTTGTTGTTAAAAACCTCTCTACCGATGATTGGGAACAATTGATATTTTATTTTATACCTAATATGTTTACAAAAGCTGTCTCACCCGAACTGGAGCATCCATCTACCATTGCGTTCCATAACATTACCATTGATGGAAAAACGGCAGCTTACACCCTTGAAAAAGATACACTCAACATTCAGCTTCAGGAAAAATTGAAACCTCATCAAGAAATGAAAGTTTATTTTTCCTATGAGTTCACTCTGCCTGAAGAGGGCTTAAGATTTACGAAGAGTAATGGTAATTATCATTTAGCTCAATTTTATCCGATGCTTGCCACATATAGAAACCATCAATGGAACAAAGAAGATTATCGTTTTAGAGGAGAGACGTATCATACTACATTCAGCAATTTCAAATTAACCTATGACATTCCTCAGGAGTACACGTTGGTGTCTTCATTTGATCAAGAGGCATTTCCAAGCCCAAACAAAGGGTTACTTGAAGTTGAGAACGTGAAGGAAATATTTGTTGCTCTAGTAAAAGATCCAATACTAGTGGAAAAAGACGAAGACATCGCCATTAGAGTATTTGGATTTGAGGAAAATAAAAAGGAACTATATCAAGAAATAGCAGACGAGGCTTCAGCTGTCATAAATTATTTTGAAGAAATAATGGGGCCGTATCCTCTCAAACAACTAGATATTATCATAGATGGAATGGGCATGGAGTACCCAGGAATTGTAACAGCCCATACGATTTACAACAGTGGTCCTAGTAGTTCTGAGCAGATTAAAAGTACAGTGGTTCATGAAATTGCTCATCAATGGTTTTACGGGGTCATTACCAATGATCCTTTTCATCATGCCTGGTTAGATGAAGGCTTCACGGTATTTGCTACAAATCTATTCAACTTTAAAAAATTGAATCTGAGCAAACCCTATACGATTTACAGCATTGATCCAGACCTAGTGCTTCCAGTCAATTTACCACTTGATCAATACCAATCTGATATGAGTGCATATGTCTATGGAAAATCGCCTGCAATGCTCTTGAATTTATTTGATGATAATGAAGAAATCAAAGACATTGAACAATTTTTAAAAAGTTATTATCAATTTTATAACTATAAAGAAATCGATTCCACAGAATTCGCGCGATTCACAAAATACTATTTTGATTTAAAGGACGATTCTATATTTGAGGGATGGTTAGATCTAGATAACATTAAAAATGAATGATTTAGCAATAGGTTCTCCACGAAAGAAAAGGGATATTGTGCAAGCAGTATCTCTTTTTTTATGTTCAAAATATATCAGCTTCACGATCAGGATTTAACCACCTTTTAGAGAAAAAAACATAAATTGAAAATTAAGTATTCTCTTAATCCTAATAATAAACTATACTTACAATTAATTATAGTTATAGAACAGGAGAATTGTCATGCTAAAACGGTTATTTTTTGTAAGTTTTGTATTTTATCTATGCTCTTTGATTTATGTAGAGGATAATAGCTATGTCCATGCAATTAACAAAGATGTAGTATTTTTTGATAGTGGTACTGCTATAAATGGTAGGACGATGTTACCGATGAGAAATATATTTGAATCATTAGATGCAACTGTTGCCTGGGATTCCTCAACCCAAACCATAACAGCAAGTAAAGGGAATACAACTATTCAATTAAAGGTTAATTCGTATAAAGCAATTGTTAATGGGAAGGAGACTTTTCTAGACAACCCACCTACAATTATGAACTCAACTACAATGGTACCCGTAAGGTTTGTTAGTGAGTCTTTAAAACTACCTGTTGAATGGGATTCAACACTAAGAGTAGTTAATATAATCACAGAAGGGAAAAATATTTTTATTTATGTTAATGATCCTACAATAAATACAGATAAGAATTCTAAAATTAATAACTATAATCAATTGGTTGATTTACATAATAACCTTTTATTTGTACTACAAAATTTGGAATATGAAAAATCGTTGTATCCTAATTATTCACAAGATTACCGTAATATATTAGAGAAACAGTTAACATTGTCTAAGCTAAAATTAAAGGTAATGCAAAGAATGGAAGTAATATTAACGGAAATTATAAGACAAGGATAGAGAGACAATTATTCAATCAAACTGATCCTCAACCGACATAAAAGAATGAAGGGTTGAGCATTTGGCTTTGTTATTAGATATGTAATAAAGCGTTAGAAGTTTATAAGGGGAAACTAACTCTCCATTCGCTGGCTATGAATTTTAACGCTGGTTTGTTAGATTGAAGTGTGATAAGAATTCATTTTTGATTAACCATTTCTTCAAAATGGACTCAATAAAGAGCATAGACTTATCAATGATTTGAGTGAAGAATGCAGCTCTTTCTTAGTCATTGATTCAACTTAAAGTAAGAACTAATTATTAGCGAATATTACATTGGAAAGGCTACTTTAATATAAAATCCATGAAACTTTTTGACCATTTGAGGACTGTAAATAACAGTCCTCTTCTTTTTGTCGCTTACACGCGTACCAGACTTGAATAATGGTAAGAAGTTTTAAAAGTTAAAAAAATTTAAAAATTGAAAAAATATCCACAATATCTTATCATAGTAATGTAAAAGCTTACATTGAGAAGGGAGGCGGATGCCGGTGTTACGTGCATTAAAAGTAGGACTAGCAATTGAGCGAGCCAATCGGAAAAATTTAGTTGCGTTAGTCGCTGTTGCCATTATCGTTTTCGGCTTTATGTTTTATTTAAAGGCACAGGCCGTTGGTAATCAAATCGTTGAAAAAAAGGGTGACTATTATTCCATCCAGGCTGTACTATCAAAATTTCAAGTGAAAGATGCTTCAGAATCAGGGGATGGCAGCGATTTATATAAAAGTTTAACTAAACAAAAAAGCAAAATTGCTTTACAAATAGCAACATTAACAATGGATAGACAATCTATGTATTATGAGGCTTCACTTCAACTCGCTAAATTAAGGCAAGAGGCATTCGAATTAGAAGGATACGAAAATATTGCCGAGTTGTTACCCTCTAAATTACAAAATTCGATGGACTACCTTTATTTTAAATGGATGATAGATGAGGGAAAGGATACACGATCTGATCTATTTCAATACATACCGTTTTTATTATTTTTATTTAGTCACGTAGGTGCAGGCTGGTACATATTTATTAGCTTCCATACGAGTTCTATTTTACTGGATGACTTTGAGCATCCTAGTTTAATTCAAGGCTTTCCTGTGCGGTTTGATACCTATATTTTATCTAAATGTCTTATTTCTTTGTTATCCATAGTGACTAGTATTTTACTCATTTTTATTTGCGCAAGTCCGTTATGGATACTAAATGGACTTGGTAACCCACTAGAGCCTGTCGGGATTTATCTAGGAAATGCCACATTAATATCTACGCTTCAATATATCGCCATAAGTGTTGGCTATATGTTCGTCATTTCAATTTTTGTCATGCTGTTGTCGATTATTTTAAATGTGCTACTGAAAAATATGTATTTAACACTATTTGTACACTTTATTGTATTCTTTTTACCGATGATTTTTCCATCTCTTATTAGTTTATTCCCCTATAATCCTTTTAATTTCATGAATTTTAATGATATTTTACGAGGGGTACCGGTAGATTTAGCAGAGCCTGTTGCTATTACGATGAATCTAGGCTTAATCATCCTATGTTTAAGTATTATTTTAATGTTGTTTGTAATTAAAACATTCTTCTCAACAGGAAAAATCAATAGGGCATAGGGGAGGGAAAATAAGCATGTGGAGTTATTTTAAATTTGAATTCAAGCAATTTTTTTTGAATAAGAAAAACTTAGCAATCTACTTTTTACTTGCTTTTGCAACCTTTTTTTATGTATTTAAAATAGCACCAGCTTACGATCCGATTGAAAGTGTAGACTCTGAGGAGATTGAGGCGCGCTATTTAACACGTCAGGAATTTTTAGATCATATGGAAGGAAGAAAACTACATGGTCTGCATCCTGCCGTTATTTTTGCTATTGAAATATTTAGCGAGATTAACCCTATAGATAAAGCAAGATTAGATGCATTAGAAAAGGGCAATTTAAAAAAATATGCAGATTTAACGCGTGATTGGTACTACTTTACCAATGCGATTACCTATAAAAGTGATTCATTTTCATATAACTCAAAGTATTTTATAAAAAATAATGAGTATGCAGAAGATGATGCCTTTTATGCTTATTTAGAGCATGCAGTCCGTTATGATGCATATTCGAAAGCAGATTATGAATTATCAACGGAAATATTTGAACAACGCACGGCACTACAAACGCTCGAACGCTTATTAAAGGGTATACTGTCCATTATATTGATTGTCTGTGTGCTACTTTTAGCAATTGATATGGTTGCCAAAGATAGACGCCATCCATCCATTTTGAAGGGGTTTCCGATTAATGATTGGAAAAAGCTCCTGGTGAAAATGGTCGTTGTGCTACTAGGTAGTGCCGTATTATTTATACCACTTATTGTTGGCTTCTTTATTGTAGGACTACAATCTGGCTTTGGGAATTTCCATTTGCCCTCTCCAGTATATGCGCCGCATCTCGACTGGCGTATGGAAGGTAAATTTGAAATGATGACATTAGGTACGTTTTTAGGACAATCGCTGGCTTTGCTTTTTACCTGGTTCATCGTCATCATCAGCGTTGTACTATTATGCAGTATGCTATTCCGCAATGAGATGGTCAATTTCGCTGTTGGCATACTCCTTATTTTTGGTGAAAATTTTTATTTCAGCCGTTACGTTGGCTTTTTCTGGGACGTTCAAAATTATCCAACATCCTATATTCAAGTCGGACAAATTATTTCAAAACAGCGGAATTTTTATTATATGAATGATCATTTAAATTTTACTTTAGGATTACAGTTATTACTTGGACTAGCTGCCATTGTCATTTTTTTCATCATACTGACGGCATCGAACAGGCGATATAAGCTAATTAAATAGGGGTGGTAAAGATGATTGATATTCAAAATATTACCGTGCGATTTGGAGAAATGAACGTGTTAAATAATATTTCCATGGCCTTTGAGCAAGGGCAAATGATTGGGCTTGTTGCACCAAATGGAACGGGAAAATCTACATTTATGAATGTGTTGATGAATTATGTGAAACCGTTGAATGGCAAGATCGTTTTTAAAGATGGCCTATGTTACTCAACTAAACAAAATGAAGTGAAAATCCATACATTCGTGTCAATGATGCCAGACCAAAGTGACTTGTATAATCATTTAAGTGGGCGAGAGCATTTAAAAATGTTTGCTACGATGTGGAAATCGGATTTAAAACTGATTGACGAAACAATCGAAGCATTAAATATGGGGCATTATGTGAATAAAAAGACAGGTACCTATTCTCTTGGGATGCGCCAACGTCTATGCTTTGCCATGCAAATTGTTACAAATACAGACATTATGATGATGGACGAAGTGATGAACGGGCTTGATCCAAATAATGTGGAAATTATTTCGAAAATATTATTAAAGAAAAAGGCGGAAGGGAAAATTATTATCATTGCCTCCCATTTACTTGATAATTTAGAGAAATATGCAGACCGAATTTTCTTATTTAACGAGGGAAAACTAATAGATACCAATCAAATAATCGAAGATTTTAGTCAAGCGCATATTAAAACGATTCGCATAAAAAATATGGAAAGTAATACGAAAAAACAGCTTCATGAGCTATATCCAAATATCAAACTTCAAACACTGACAAATGACATGACACTCATCCATTTACCAAGTTCTGAAGCCAGCTTATTAAGTTCACTTACATCTTTTTTAGTTGAGAGAAACGTAGTAGATTTTGCTTTTGGGAAAGTTACATTAAATGATTTGTATGCAATGTATTATCACGAAGAAAGCAATGTGACAGCTAGTTAAAGAGGAACAATCACTTTTATTGTTATAATTAGTTCTTGCTGTAAAATATAATGATTATTTACGGAGCTGCTTTTGACTTACTCTAGTTTCCAAAAACATAGTATTTACTACCTTTTCAGTTAAGATTACATCCTCAGATAATTATTTATTGTTTGGTCATCATTGTTAAAATAATGTGAGACATATGATTGAAAAATTACGGTGACAGGTCCACAGGTGATATACTGGTATATCTTAGTATAAGAAAAGGGGTAAAACTATGAATAAATTTAATAAGACATTAGCATATATAAATGAATTACTTTATGAACCTAATAATTTAACAATAAAAGATATCCATGAAGAAACTCAAAACTCAGATTATGGGGCTGGGCTATTTCAGTTAAATTCTAAATCGGTTAGATTTAGAGTCGCAAAAATAACACCTAATAAGATAGGACAGTTTGTTTCCTTTTGGGAAAAGGATGAAACTAATAAAAACCAAGCATTCTCATATGATAATGCCACTGATTTATTGGTAATAAACACTTTTAATGATAATGGTGATTTTGGCCAATTTGTTTTTCCAAAAGAAGTTCTTTTAAAACAAAACATCCTTAAAACCGTTAATACAAAGGGTAAAATGGCAATTAGAGTTTATCCTAGTTGGGATACTCCCACTAGTCAACAAGCGCTAGCAACACAAAAATGGCAATTACCTTATTTTATTAAAATTGACCATGCTAGTAGTTCAATACATGAGCTATTAAAACTATACTCCAACTAATTTTCTTAAACAAATGAATAAGCAACAGATTTATTACAGAAATTGCGCTATTCATATTTACTGAACAGTTGGAGGGAAGCAATAAATAAGGTATCAACTACTGATTACGATTATCAAGATTTTGAAAAGGATCTATTTAAAATAAGAGCCTTTCTACGATAAGCAAACACAGGGACGATTATTCAATTAACGCAGTCTCTTCTTATATTACCAGGGCAGTTTAGTTATTCTTTAATATTACGTGAAGCAAGGATGTGATTGCATGTTTCAAGATGGATTTCCCAAACATTTAAATGAGGATGTGACGACAGTGGTTGGAATGATTCCTCATAAAACTTATAATCATGTCACGATTGCTGTGTCTGAGGATACTATCCACTATTTTCAAAATAATACCGTGATTAGATTTCCTTATCGTACCTACTACATTGATAGTTCAGATGAAGTTATAGAAAAACTAAGTCTACAACAAAAAATGATTTTGCATTGTATATATTCAAGAAGTTGTGATGGATTTGTACGTCAAAAGCATATTTATTCGTTGCTACAGATGGATTACGAAGACTGGGCTATTCCTTATATCGTCAAAATATGTGATGAATATGTCGTAGAGATAATAGAATTAGCCTATGATATTTTAAAAGAGCAGGATACAGAACGGATTAAGAGATTTTGTCTTGAAAATATTGTGCCATTTTGCAAAAGCTATAATCGAATGATTAGCTATTGGAACGAATTTTACCGATATAGATACAATCATTTTCAAACATACATTGGCAGGAAGTTATTTAGAGATTGTTTTGGTTACTCTAAATCAATGGAGCGCAGGGCAAAGAGAATTGTGGAGCACTTAACCTAAAGTAACTGGGGCTTTAATTGAATAGGACTCATTTCATTTTACGAACGGGCCAGATTGTTGAGGAACATTTTCAACAAAATTGATATTATTGTTGAACTATCGAGTAAGGTTGTGAAGATTATTACTTAAACTAACGGCTCAGGATAGTTAAAGTATATTTAGGGCACGTTACTTCAAAAAAGGAGTAATCTAAATGAAAAACCCATTCTTAATTAGTTCATTTGTGATGTGGAAACAAAAGAAATGGTGGCAGGTGGAAGTACTTATATGCCAAAGCTCAATCTTACAATGAACACTTATGATAAAGAAAGTTTAGAGAAAGTTGCAAAAGGGATGTATTCGTCTAGTTGAACTAACTGTAGCGATAGTGCAACTTCCTATAAGCAATTTTAGACATACTTTAGTTATTTCATTAAAGGCGCAATTCTGCAGCAAGAATTGTGCTTTGTGTAGAATTGAAATAAAGTTACGATGTTTTAAAAAAAGATACGATGTTTATAAATTATCAAGACCTAATTTTAAAAAAGATAGAAAAATTAAACATACTAACATTAGTAGCACAAACCATGGCCCTGGTTTGTACTACTAATGTTAGTATGTTTCTTCTTTTACTAAAGCACCCGTTAGTTTAAGTGTAACTCTTCACAATTACTTGATATTATATAGTTAAGTAGAAATATAAATTAGAATTTAGTTTATAGTTATAAAAATAAGTTTTTTATACTCTTATAATTCTTCAAAAAGGAGAGTTTATGAAAAAGACTATTGTTTTTGTATTAACGATACTTATATTATTCTCGGGATTCGCAACACAAAGTTATGCGTTGTCAGATTCGAAATCTGTGGCAATACAAGCGTTGCTAGATGATGCCTCTCGTACATCAGGTGTGCCTGGAATGTCAATCTCAATACTTGCTAATGATGAAGTGTTCTACTTTTCTTCTGGGTATGCAGATCTTGAAAAGGGGTTGTCTGCAAGTGAAAATACACTCTATGAGTTGGCCTCGGTGAGTAAAGCTTTTACTGGTATGGGGATTCTGCTATTGGAAGAGCAAGGGCTGCTATCAATGACTGACCCTATCCAAAAATATTTACCTTGGTTTACGTTAAAGTATCAAGGTAAACCTGTTGATATGCAAAGCCTTACACTAAATAACTTCCTTCACCATACCAGCGGCTTAACAAATATTAGACATACTCAAAATATTCCACAAGGCAATACGCCTGATATGTTGCAAAAGACTGTGGAAACGCTGGTAGATGCTGAATTGGCGTTCTCTCCCGGTGAACAATATAACTATGGAACCGTTAATTATGACGTATTGGGTTTGGTTATTGAGATTGTATCACGACAAAGCTATGAAGACTTTATGAGGGAACAGGTATTTCTACCCTTAGGTCTTCACCAGACGTATGTTTATAAAGAAGATGCTCAAGCCACTGGACAGTTAGCACAGGGCTACCGTTCTTCCTTTTTCATAACAACTCCATTTAACGCTCCGGATTATGCTGGGAATAAACCTGCCGGCTATATCATTTCTAATACAAAAGATATGGCGCGTTGGATGGGCATACAGATGGGTATCGTGCAGGACATACCCGAAATATTTCACAGGGTTATCGAAAAATCACATAGGGGTGATATGTCTGTTTCGGCTGTCAACGATATGTATTATGCGGCAGGTTGGTCGGTAAACGCCGAACAAACGTTTATAGAACACACTGGGGGTAATCCGAATTTTAGAACCGAAGTAGCCATACTGCCAAATGAACGAACAGCCATCTGCTTACTGAGCAACGGCGCAAATACCAATATAAACCTGGTACTAAAAGTTAAAGATATATTAGACGGCAATCTAACTCAGTCATATGAGATAAGCAGCACACAGCTTTTGGACATCATTTTGTCGTCTACCACAATTATTCTTTGCCTATTGGCCGTTCTGTTATTTCTCTTAGGATTAAGAAAAAGGAAAACGAATGAGCAGCAGCCAATTACAAAAAAGAGAACAATCGTAACAATTATTTTCCTAATCGCTACGATTGCCCAGTGTATAATGTTTTTTGCCTTCGATTGGTCAACGATACTTATTTGGCAAACATATAGTGTTCTTACAGCTTTGATTTCGTCAACATTATTAACAGCAAGCATTACTTGGTATATACTCACCGATAAGATGCCTCGCTCCGAAAATAAGTATAATTTTAAGTAATTAAATTCCACTTTATCAATATTCTTAATTAAAAAAACATAAGACACCTCGGTGTCTACAGTCTGAAACTGCATAAATTTTTATGCAGTTTTTTCTTTACTTTCAAATAATTATTTTGTAAGATAAAGCCAACTTCAAAAGTGGCCAGACCACTTTTGAATTCATTCAGTAAGAGACGCCATCATCTGAAGGTGGTGGATTTTGTTTCTTTTTAGTAGGTACCCAAACACCTACTGAATGAAGATAAAGCCTTTGGATGCATTGTTTATCTGCGCGAAAGGAAAGCGACAGCAATAATTATTCCAAGGCAAATAGATTGACCGAGGAGTTGATCGTATGGATAAAAAAACCGAACAAAAGAAAGTGTTTTTAGATATCGTCCAATAATTACGACAACTTATTAAAATAGAAAAAACACAGGCTGGTGAAAAGTCACCTTCCGAAAGAGTCTTTTCAGAACGTCTAGGTGTCAGGCGATCCTCTGAGAGAGAGGCATTGCGAAGTTTAGAGTTATTAGGTCTTATTGAAACGAGACATGGGGAAGGTATGTTTCTAGCTTCTACATAAAAGCATCAGCTCGTAGAAATATTGTCGATGTTTATATTAGAAGACATGAAAAGGAAGCCATTCGCATTATAAGTTGTACAGAAACTCTGCAAACACTACCAGTGTGGGGCAGTTTTTTTGTAAAGCTAGAGATAGAAAGTACGATTAATTGTCGGGATGTTTTACGAGAAATAATCATCACGTCAGGAAATCGTCTTTCACTAAAAGTCTAGTTTCAGTTAGCAGTTTATGCTGATGACCGTTTAAATCGAAACTCAACAGAAGAAGAAAAATTAATCATTCAAACTATGTTGAAATCGATGCAGCTTGGCTATGAAAAAGAAGCATTAAAAGCTTACCAACAGTGGATGAATGCTGAACAAGGCATTTAGACAACAAAGGGGGAGTAAAACATGGTAATACGTAGCTTATTTAGTAAAAAGAAAGAGGACGGACAGGAAAAGGGATTTCCAGAAGGACTTATGACAAAATGTCCAGAATGCCGTCACATTCAGTTAACAAAGGAATTAGAAAAAAATCATAAAGTGTGTACAAAATGCGACCATCATTTCAAAATGACTGCACAGGAGCGCGTAGCATATTTCTTAGATGAAGGTTCATTTGTTTCAATGGATGATCATTTACAAACAAGTAATCCACTTAATTTCCCTGATTATGTAGAAAAAATTTCAGTGGCTAAACAACAAACGGGATTAAGCGAAGCTGTACTGACTGGGTTAGGAACTCTTGATGGAGAAGAAATTGTTGTAGCCATTATGGATTCTCATTTCCGTATGGGCTCAATGGGCTCCGTTGTAGGAGAAAAAATCACACGTGCCGTTGAAAAAGCTATTGAATTACGTGTACCGGTTATTATCTTTACTGCTAGTGGTGGAGCGCGCATGCAAGAAGGTATTCTATCATTAATGCAAATGGTAAAAACGAGTGTGGCATTAAAACGTCATAGTGAAGAAGGACTATTATTTATTTCGATCATGACGCACCCTACATACGGTGGCGTTTCAGCAAGCTTTGCTTCTGTTGGAGATATTAATATTGCTGAACCACAAGCATTGATTGGCTTTGCTGGTCGCCGTGTCATTGAAGAAACATTAAGAGAAAAATTACCAAATGATTTCCAAAAATCAGAGTTTTTACTAGCACATGGTCAGCTTGATGCAATTTTCCATAGGAAGGATTTACGAAACCAAGTAGCAATACTTGTAAAAATGCATACAAAAGGCGGTGTGCAACATGTCTAAAAATTTAGCTTTTGAAGAACCAGTAGTACAATTACGAGAAAAAATTGATGAATTAAAAACGATTGCTACAGAGGCAAATGTAGACATGACAGGCGAAATCGAAAAGCTTGAAACACGTCTAACACAGCTAGAACAATCTATTTATGCCAATATGAAGCCATGGGATCGTGTACAGGTTGCTAGACATCCAGAACGACCAACAACTTTACAATATATAGAAGCTATGTGTGAAAACTTTATTGAGTTACATGGAGATCGTACATTTGGTGATGATGCAGCTATTCTTGGAGGAATTGCTCTCTTTGAAGGACAGCCCGTAACAATTGTTGGACATCAGCGCGGAAAATCAACTAAAGAAAATATTAGACGAAATTTTGGTATGCCACACCCTGAAGGATATCGTAAGGCATTACGCTTAATGAAGCAAGCTGAGAAATTTAAGCGCCCAATTATTTGTTTTATTGATACAAAAGGAGCCTATCCGGGTAAGGCAGCCGAGGAACGCGGCCCAAGTGAAGCCATTGCTAGAACTCTCTCTGAAATGGCCATTCTAACAGTACCAGTTATTAGTATTGTTATTGGGGAAGGCGGAAGTGGAGGTGCCATTGCATTAGGGGTAGCTAATCGCGTCTTTATGTTAGAGAACTCAACGTATTCGGTTATCTCGCCTGAAGGGGCTGCATCGATCTTATGGCGAGATGGTAGCCTAGGGAAGCAAGCTGCAGAAGCAATGCGGATAACAGCACCTGACTTAAAAGAGCTTGACGTTATTGATGGAATAATCCCTGAAATAACGGGTGGAGCACACCGCAATGTTGTGAAGCAAGCATTTTATATAAAAGAATGTATAAGCGTCACACTAAAAGCATTGAATTCCCTAAATGGCGAACAATTAATAATTGAAGATCGCTATGAGAAATTCAGAAAGATTGGACAATATACAGAAGCTTAAATTCATTTTTAGGTTTTTGGACATGTGAATTTGTTCGTAAAGAGAGAAAAATTGTTTCTTAGATAAATTAATATCCCAATGATGGAAGAAAAAAGAGTTGTATTTTGTAATATAGTTTGAGAAAAATAATTTCGCATTTAAATAAAACCCACGCATTTTGATAAAAGTTTGATCAAAATGCGTGGGTTTCTTCTATAAAAAATCAACGTTTGCAACAAAATCAAACTTTATTCCAAACCAATATGAGCTAATATCGATTCTATTTAGAAAATCGTGAATTAAAGCCTAAAATATACAAAAGGTAATTATAATAATTCGATATTAAAATAATCGTTTTTTATCAATCATTTTCAAAAGTTTAGACTTTGATGTCTATGTACAAGTCATTTCGTCTCACTATTATTAGTATACTTTTCAATGAAACATAACTTCCTATAATTTATATTATGTAAACTAAAATTATTTGGCGTGGAGGAGGGCTTAGATACGTCAACTACCCATTGTAAAAGGACACAAAGATGTCTCACTTCGGGACACAAAGTACGCACATTCGCAATTTATTCGTAATTTCGAAAAAATCGGGACACGAAGTTTACACAGTTAGTCATTCTGATTTTTTATCATTAAAATTAAGTCCACTCTATCTTACAGTAATTTTACTCATATAAGAGACATAAAAAATGTATAAGTTCCTTATATGGGGAAAAGGATAAATAGTTCTGATTCTGAAATGTTCGAAATGGTTTAGTCAATTCATTTACTATATACGAATAAGAAATGTCCAGACTACTAAAAAGACCATACACAGTCTATTTCCTCAACAAATTCAACTACTTGTTAATCCTATACGTTTTCCACCTCCTATGTATATCTAGTGTCTAAGTGTATATGGAAAGTTTTATCATTTTTTTGGACTTAATCTTAATAAGATTGTGTTTCTCTCAAATGTTTAACTATAAAAAATAAAAAGAATCCATTTCATAATGAATTCTTCTCTAGTGAATTAGTTTACTATTTTATTTCGGAAATGCTGAATGGTTAATGCTACATCATGTAAAGTATATGGGACATTTTTAAAGTAAATGCCCTCCCTTTTAATCCATTCGACTGCGATATCCATTGCTTCTGTTTCTTCATTTAAATATGTGTCTTTTGACAAAAGAAACTGCTCTATGGATATCAATATTTTCTCGTACATTACTTTTTCAATAGTTGAAAAAGGCTTTGACAATAAAGAAATTCTAAAATGATTGAGTGTGTATAATCTCTTATATACTTTTTTTAATTTTCGTTCCAGTTTTTCTGCTTCTTTTATCAATTCGTCGCATTGAATAGCATCAAAATTTTGTTCATAATAATCCACTAAGTCACTATAAATAACCTTGTTATTGTTACTAGTTGTTCCATTCAAAATAATGAAGGATTTCCCTTTGAATAATTTGCTTGGTGTAACAAAAAGAATGATAATTTTAAGTATTGTAGGATCATTTGCTAACTCTTTAGGGAATTTAACTTCTTGCATTCTACTAGCAACAATAATAAAACAAGGAATGTTATAAGCGCCGAAAAAGATATCTATATGATTTTTATAGTTTTCCAGCTGAGGAGAGTCGAAATAAGCAAAAGTATTATTTATTTCTGCATATCCCGATTCAAAAATAGATTTCCGCAGGGCATTAACTATAAAAGGCTTTTTACGGTTGGTGATTTTGATCTTCATATGAGCATTATTACAGACATGTTGAATTACTTTGGATAAATCTTTATAAATGTATTCTGCATCCTGCTTTGGTACACAAGTAGGAATTTTAGTTATATCGAAAACGAATTTCTTCTCCTTATCATACTTTATTTTGTCATAAGCATGAATCATATTATTAATTTGTTTAATGCAGCCATCTAAATTATATTTAATTTGCTCTGTATTGAAACGAAGTGTATCATCAAAAGCTAACTGTTTTACCCACAAATCTCTTCTTAAATCCCTTTCTCTTGCTTCTGAAGAGCCGTGATAAGTATTTCCGTCACATTCCACCGCAATCTTACAGAACTGTCCATATACAAGGAAATCAAGTATATACTTCGCATTCCAGTTGTCCTTATTACCATCGTAAACAGTATATTGAGCTTTAAATTTTATGTTAGCCTCATGAAGTGCGGATTCCATTAATTCTTCGAGGGGGCTATTTTCATTTCTTATTATTGGATTCATCATAGAATACCTTCTTTATGATATTTATAATAAAGGATAACATATACACATGGTAAATAATGATTTTTTTGGGAAATAGATTAGAATGTTTGTACTTGTATTGATAAAATTTATATATATTTACTAATTTATTATATTTCCGCACTACGTTTTTCCATTATAACTGTATCATGTCATTTTTTCCCTCGTTCCTACAACTTTAAAGCCCATCTTTTTATGTAATTGAATACTTGAAGCATTGATTGCAAAGATCGATGATTGAAGTGTCCAAAATCTGCTTTTTCACTCACTTCAATTAGTATTTCAAACAACTTTGAGGCAATACCATTCCCTTTACTATCACTTGATATATAGACACTTACTTCTCCAACTCCAGAATAAACAGCGCGTGTTGAGACAGATGAAATGGCAATCCAACCAACCACTCTATTGTGTTTTTCTGCTACAAAGCTCCAAGCAGCATGATGTCTTTCATCCCATATCTGTGCACTTGGCACAATTGTTGTATATGGACGAGAATCTACAGACATTTTGGACAAGAAAGTCCGGACACTCTTATTTTTAAATTATAAAGACACCAAAGTAAAATCTTTGGTGTCTCAGACTGTAGACAAACTCGATGAATTTTGAGTTTGCCTACAGTCTTTTTTCTTTTACAATGAAATAAAGTAAAGCCGTTGATTTCCACTACGGGCGGACGCTTTCCGCGGGCGGGGTCGAGCTGCTTCCCTCGCTTCGCTCAGTCCAGGATCTCGACTTTCCCGCTTTTCCCGCAGGAGTCGCCGCCCTTCGTTCCAATCAACTTCTACATAAAGAATTCCTTATTCATCTATTGATAAAAAGTAAACTTTTGAGGTGATCAACCATGATGACGAAGAATCAAACCAATGAACGTGAACAATTAGAAATGTTAACGATTGATCAATTAGTTCCCAACGATCATTTAGTGAGAAAACTGGAGGCTGCTATTGATTTTTCATTTATCTATCCTTTAGTAGAACATCTCTATTCACCTAATGGGCGTCCAAGTATTGATCCTGTTGTTCTCTTTAAAATGACGTTTATTCAATATGTTTTTGGCATTCGCTCCATGCGTCAAACGATCAAAGAAATTGAAACGAATATGGCGTATCGTTGGTTTTTAGGATTTGGCTTCCATACAGAAGTCCCGCATTTCTCTACCTTCGGTAAAAATTATGTCCGTCGCTTTCATGACACCGATATATTTGAACAGATTTTCTATCGTATATTAAAAGAGATTATGCATCAGGGACTCCTCCATGCAGACCATCTATTTATTGATTCCACGCATGTGAAAGCGAGTGCGAATAAACGGAAGTATGATAAAAAGGTCGTGCGAAAAGAAACACGAGCTTATGAAGAGAAGCTTCAATTAGAGTTAAATATGGATCGAGAAGAACACGGAAAAAAGCCCTTTCCCCCGGAGAAGTTTGAAAAAGAAGAATGGAAAGAAATAAAGGAAAGCACGACAGATCCTGAAAGTGGCTATTACGTGAAGGATGAACGTACGAAGCAGTTTGCATATTACTTTCATGCAGCCACAGATGAAAAGGGCTTTGTCTTAGGTGCCATTGTGACTCCGGGAAATGTGCACGATAGCCATGTATTACAGCCACTTGTTGAAAGGGTCATTCAAAATGTTCAAAAACCATTAGCTGTTGCAGCAGATGCAGCCTATAAAACACCAGCGATTACGAACTTTTTGTTAGAGAATCAAATGTTGCCTGTTCTTCCGTATACACGTCCTAAAACGAAAGATGACCGCGATTATATATCCATACGCATCCATTAATTGATTGAAACTTTTAGGGTTTCCACTAACGGTAAATACACCATCTTCATCATATCGCAAAGAACGGACCTCATTTGAGAAAGTCCCATCTTCATGTTTTATCACTTCAGTAATCGTAGTCCCCGCATACTGTTTCCCTTTAAAGTAACTTTCTAAAATTAACACCCACGCTGTAGGGATGCCCCCCATTGCATATGCCATTGTCCTTTTAGCAACTGTATTTGTATGAATATTATTATTCGCCTGAACTTCAACCACGATTTTTTCATTCCCTGTAATTGCTTCGACGAATACATCCGCTCTTGAATTGTAATCAGCATGGATACTTTTAAATACGCGTTCTAACTTTGGGATATATCCAGATTCCTTAAACAAGTTGTAAATTTTCAATTTCGTAATAGCATGTTCAAATGACTCAGGTAACGTACAATCCTTTTTATGAAAATGACTAAAACAATTGTTTTTAATACTATTTGCAACGAACTTCATATCCTCACCACAAGAAAAACATTTAAAACGACCTGAATCATGTTTCTTTAGCAAATCTCTCTCTTCTGAAGTCATTTTAGTTGATTGAAATAACCAAACCTCATCTCCTTCATACAGAAAGATCTCTCCTGTTTTATGTTGAACTCTTTTCCCTTCTTCATAAGGCAAATAAGCGTATAAAGACATTTATAAAAACCTCCTTATCGTTTAATAAACTGTAGTTCAGCTAAGTTAATATGTATTAATTAAACTTTTACAAATACTAATTCAGTCATTTAAAATCATTAAGCAGCAAATCATTACAACTACCGTAGATGACACGATGTCTAAAATTAAAAAGCCGTACATTTGTTATACGACTTTTGCGTTACTTATATCATTCAAGATATACTTCGATAGTTCCTTTAATCTCACTCCAGTTTTTAAATATCATTTTGTTGATTTAGTTTTCCCACATCTTTAATTTCTGTCATTACAATAATTCACCAAATAGATAATTCTATCTTTTAATGAGTTTAGATTACTTTCATCAGGATACTTTTTAGTTAATCTGTTCAAAATTTGGATAATTTTTTTTAGTTCTTTTTTAGGAACAAAAAGCTTTCCAAAGGAATGAAGTTTTCTAAATTCTAATAAATTGATAAGATTACCATTTTGATGACAGTGATCACAATACCATTCAGATGATTTAGAACTCATCTTTGCAGCATGCTGACAGTGGATACAAGGAAATTCTATCGTCTTAGAATACGGATGGTATATATAATCAATCTTTTGAGTTTTGAAGAATGAGAGATAAACATATTCGCTACTCATTAAGTAGTTGCTCCCACTTTAGCTTTACTTTAGAATTCCTCATAAACTGTTTAAAATCAGAGCCAGTGATAACGTATTTATTTCCAAATGAATAACTTGCGAGCTTTCCCTGTCTACACCATCGTCTTACGCTCTCAACATGCATGTTGAGTAATTTTGAAATGTCCTCAGGGTTAAGAATTGTATTATCTGGGACATCGAATAATTTATGGAGAGTTGTGTTTTTAGTCATTTTGAACCTCTCTTTTAATTTTGATTTTAAAAGTCGGAACATGTGGATATTCAATACATGTTCCCTGTTCCTTATACTTCGTCCCAAGTACTCTTGATATATACCTTTTTAGTTCCAAGAATATTGTTTTTTAAGGCTGCTTCCATAGACTGTGTTAGTTTATAACCATTTAACTGATACTCCCGATAGAATTTCCCCGAGCAACTAAGAGAACAAAATTTACTTTTGAAAAAGTACTTTTTCAATTGATACATATTCCTTTTATCAAAAGTTCTAGTTTTACCGCAATCAGGGCATTTATATAAAACAACATTTTTACCATATATATCACGACTTAGGCATTTATTTATCAACTCACGTTTCCGCTTTAAATACACTGGTGGGTCCCATGAATATAACCATTTTGCAATAGCGTGAACGGAAGCGGGATCACCATAAGATAATACATAGGTATTTTTATTCTTTCGTACAGTTACAGGTTTTACGCCTAATTCAGGTTCAAAAATGTCCTTTATTTGCATCATCATTGCTTGTGTGCCGTTAAAAGTCAATTGCGGCATCCCAGTGGACTTTTTAATACTAATTGAACCATCTCCATCAAATATCCCTAAAATAAATGGTCGATGATCCCAGACCTGTTCTAGCGGGTATTTAAGTTTAAATGTCTTTTGATGCTCTAAGCCGTATTTTAATAAATCCGAATAAATGATTTTACTGCCAAATGTGATTCTTGAATATTCCCTTCCCTTTGTATAATCAGGTTGTATTTGAGCTTCCGATTCAATTAAATTCTTGAGATACTCTAAAATATAGGCATCTCTTTTTTGAATCTTAATTTTTAAACCAGCATAATTTTTTTCATCATATGAAAATACGTGACCGTCACTATATATCCAACCAAGAAAATAAAGCTTTTCTAACGTATCTAACTTTTCAAAGAACTCTTCGTTTAATGGGTACTTTCTTGCCTTGTAAGTAAAACCTGCACTGACTAAACACCTTCTGATAACCCCATGGGTAGTGTTGTATTGCCATGCAATTTCTCTTAAACTCATTCCTTGTTCTTGATGTAATTCATTAAACATTTCAATGTCTTTCTGATTAAATCTTTTGTTAAACATATTCTATCTCCCCCTTTAAATGTTTGATATTAGCAATGTTGACAGGAAGATAGAAAAATATACTATCTTAATTTATTATTTTTTGAAGTTTCATATTTTTTTACTAGTTTAAACCATAAAAAAAACCATCAAAATGATGGTCCTACTTCAACAAATATTAACTTTTCACAATGTTTATTGAATGATCATGTTTTATATTTATAAACATATACACCCTCTCATTGCTCAAGACGTTCCAATTGCTCTATTAATAAAATTAAAAGACAGAGACTAACCTTCGTCTCCTGAATTAAGGAATCCTCTTTACCAGTTTTTTTATATTGATTCAATTTTGAGTTAACCATTTCCTTTTTAAAATCAACATTGCATTGTGCCTCGATATTAGAAATATCAATTGGTTCTGATGTAATTTTAGTAAACTCTTTTGAGAGATGTTCTGCCTCATCTATACACTAGCACTTAATGTGAAATATCTGTAATTAGAGTACTCTAATTGTATTTCGACAAGTATATTTAACTTTATTAAATCTTTAGTTCCTTGTTCAATACTACCAATGCCTTCTTAAAAATGTTCAACAATTTGAGACATTGTAATATCAAAGTTATACCTTTAATAAATACTAGTAAAGCTTTTGAGTTAGAGTTAATCTTTTTATTATTTAAAACACGAATTATTATAAAATCTATTACATCTGTGCTATTTGGGAACAATTCGACAATTAGAAATGCAAACCTTAATTTCCGTATTGAAACATGAATTAAGGTCTTTAAACAACTATTCAAATTTGATAAATATTCTCAATGAATTGAATAAATATTACTTCGTAGTTCATTTATTTACTAAATCTTTCAAAGTATTATCGAATAATCGATAAATAACTAACATAATTTTTCATCTATATCATCAACAAGCTCAACTAATTGCTCGTCCTCGAGGTATTCTATATTCCTATCTTTTTCCGCTCAAAACATCACCTTTTATAAAAGTTAGGGATACTTATACTTTATCACATGTAATTGCTTTTTATTGTTCCATTGTAAATATAAGATTGATCTTATAATGTATCATTTAATGTTGTTTAAGTTTAAATTGTGATAAATAAAATGCAAATGTGCTTTTATTTTTACCATGAACTAAAATGACCTCCTAATTTAAACTGTTGGCGCAGTTTTAATAGGAGGTCTTTCAATAAATATTCATTTCTGTTAAAACTAGGTTAGGTCAAACGTTTTGCTTATAATAACAAGTCAGGTTTTCCAGCACGTAGCCTTTTCTATTTAAGTGTTAAGTGTAGTATATTGTTTTTTAATTTTCCAATACCAGCAAAAGACTCAAAAAAAATGAGGGTTGAGAAGCGAGTGCCGATGTATCTAGCACTTGCGTAATTTCCGGGGCATGTGTTAGTTGGTCCGTTGCATCGTCTTATTGATATGATATCGGAGTAATCCAGCCTGATAGAGCTGCCTTGTCATCTTTATAGAGATAGGGAATTTTGGTTCATCATTTTAATAAACAGTTCAACTTTTTATCAAAACCTCAGTTATTATATCTTGAGCTTACTAGCGCTTTAAGTAGATTACGTTCATTAACTTTTGACTTATTAGTGAGTCAAAATCTTTCGGTAACAACGCTGCTTTACATACATAAGAAGCAATCATTATAGCAAATTTAGTAGCTTGGCTGTATTTTGTTGCTAACTGTCTCGAAAGAGTATAAATCGAAATTAGCTTCTATTATTGTTCATTCGCTTTTGATAACTTAGAGGTCACTATAAATAATCTATCCACAGCTCTACTTACACCAACAAAGTAAATCTTTTTTTAATCACTAACATGTGTTGAGTGTGAAATTTTGATCACTAAAACGATGGAACAGTATTCGCTTTTTGTTTTATATAGAATTAACTAAACATGTCCTCAAAATAGCTTTTTATACGTTCTATGTCCCATTCTGTTCCTTCCGCGGAAGGCCTAAACTTAATTCTTTCCGGATTACCTAAAGTTGAAAAGTACAAACTTAACGGAATAATTGAAGTATCTTTTAATCGGGAAAATTTCTTTTTGAATGATGGATATTCCCCCAATATTTCCTCATATATACAATCTCTGTGTATATAACTTTGCATACCGTATAATTTATGCTTATCACAATAAGCGAAAAAATTTTTTAGTAATTTCTCTTCAGAAATCCCTTCTTGTCTTAGGTGTTTTTCGAAGGAAATAATTGGCTCAATGTGATATATCATCCTTTGAGTTTTTTGAATTATATCAGCCCATGTCTCATAATGACCGTCAAAGTCGATGCCCATTAAACGTTCAGCTAATAACTTCATCAAATTATTTATATAGATAAAAGCAAGTTTGCCATCAACCGGGAAGAAAGTACCTAGAACGGATAAGCTACCAGTCCTAAGGAAAACATTTGCTATATTTTGGTACGCACCATTCATTACATGAGTTTTACAGGCACCTAGAATTGTTATAAGCGGTTTCCATTTTAGTTGTATAATATCCTCTTCCTCTATTTTCTCCATCCTTCTAATATCAAGCGTGCCTTTCATTGCGTGATTATCATAATCGCCATGTCCGTAATAAATAAAAATCGTTGGTTTAAAATCTTCCATAATTTGTTTAAAACTATTTTTTGATTCAATTTCTTCATACTTAATCTCAACTTTAAGTGGAGCAAAATAAGATTGAATTGCATGAAATAATGCTTTCCCGTATTTAAACAACATATCATCTGGACGTAGTGTATTAACTATTAAAATCTTAACTGTATCTACAGCAAGTTCATATTCTAATGATGCTCTCATATGATAGCGAATTAGATCATCACCTGAAGTAATAGGCAATCTACTTACAGTCTTTTGCAGGAATAAGGGTATTCCACCAATTTCCATCCACTCCAAAGGTAAGTCTGATATTAACTTGATATGTTCACTATGTATATTAATGATATCTATAACTTCATTAGAATAAGCATTGTTAATTATCTGTTTTAGTTTTCTCATTCCTTCATTAAACCTTGGCACCATATTCCTATCTTCCATATCCACACTTATTTGTGAAATAACTGAAGCTTCATCATAAAATTCTGATGCTGGTATATGTTTACTAGGTATGTAAGGTATTCTTCGTCCCAAAGCATATAATAAATACATGCTATTAATTAGATAAATTTCCTTTTTCCTATCATCTATCATCCCATCTACAAGGTCAAACTGAAATTTAGTCTTTTCCTCAGAAGAAGCCTGAATGACTTTTTCGTTTAATATAGGGTAATACCCGTCCGCATCACAAATTGCCTTCAGTATCTTATTCGGAATTTGCTTTTTTTTCTCTAAAAGATTATTTTTATATTTTACCATCGGATAATTTGCAGAGTGTGCTAATAATACAATATCAGTAGATAACATGTTTATTTTTTCATTTTCTTTAATTGATATCGCCACATTATTATATACATTCCAATTTTTTTTCAAGATTAATTGAATGTCTTCATCAGTAAACTTAAAAATTTCCTGAAAAGAGATATACGTTTCATTATCTTCATTCAAATAACAACTCAATATTGAAGTCAAAAGTTTTTCTGCAATTAATAACTTTATTTCTGAAGCTATTTTTTCCCCTTCCTCATTTTCATAACGTTGAATATTGTTTTTGGGAACTGCTATATTCAATCCCTCTCGTGAATTAGAATATAAACCACGAAGTTTTCTTTTGACAGCTACTAAAGGCAATCTTGATATTGTTGTCATCTCAGATAATGTCGGAAAATTAGTTTTGTCTAAGTCCCACGTAAATCCTGTAAATTTTGTTTCCCAAAATTCATACAGTGATTTCACTAATCTTTCGTCCGAAAAATGATACGTTTGAGGTGTTGATTCCGTTACTATAGGAAGTTCTATATTACCTATGCAATCAAGAATAGTACTATTGTCGTTACCGGGTAAAAAGAAAATACAACCATAAGTATAGCGTTTAAATAAATCTTTATTTGCTTTCAATTCATTTTCACTAATTATATCTATTTGATAATCTAACATCCAGTCTGAACTTAATGGCCAGCTGAGCTGGCATTCTAATATATGAGTAGGTAAGCATTCGATAATAGAAAGGGCTAATCCAATAGGAATTAGTTCTCTTGAAAATTCATTAAAAAAAGTTGGTATTCTAGTTTGGTGAGGGTAAACGATAAAATAATGAAATACCCCCCTAGAATCGTGCAAGTCTACATCATAAAAATCATTCATAGTTTAGCCTCTCTCTTCCATATATTTATCTTCTACTTAATAATTCCATCTTTCTTTTTTTGCAAAGAAGGGACAATACTAAAACCTCGAAAAATTAGAAGAATAGTAAAAAGGATGTAGTGTCTGAAAATTATAACATTTCCTTCAATATTTAGTTTTTTTCATTTTATCAACAGAATATCCCTTGCATAACTATAATAATCAATTCCTTTTTTAACGCAATTGATTAGTAACGGTAAAATTACTTCATTTGTTGGTGTAAACGTCAAAATTATCATATAGTACATATCTTAAATCTATTTCCTTATCGTAACCCACATCCTTCACAATTAACTACTCTGAGATTCGCGACTTTAATTGGAAATCAACAACAGTGTGATACTAGAATAATAGATACTTGTACCAACTGTAACATTAGTAAAGTAATTGTAGCTTAGGGTGATTGTGACGGAATTCCTCCTAAGTTAGTCCAACGTCGCACTAATTGGATTTAGATCGTCCTAGATATTGAAAAAGTTGTCATGTTGGAGACAAATCCATGGATGATAACCCTCGTCATGGTCGTATGTGGAACGGAAACCCTCTATTAAATAAAATGAATTAATTTGGTTTAAGAATACAATATAATTGAAGAGTGCAATAATAGTAATTATCACACTCTTCAACTGCTTAAAATCTATCTTTCATTTCGAATTTTTGATATTGATCTAAAATCGTGTGTTTTATATCTGCTCCATTATCAGTCCAACATATAAACCACTCTTCTTTTCTACTTCGCTCAGACATCTTCTCCATATAGAAATCCCATACCACTGATAGTTTATTTTCCCTTAAATACTTTTCTATATAATCAGCTCTAAATAACAAGTTACTTTCATATCCCATATACTGAGCATCAAAGGCAACTAAATTTTTCTCACTGTCTTTCCAAATTCCCTCAGATATTTGAAATAAATTAAAAAAATTCACTAAATTAGCATTTGGCAAAAGATAGCTACAAGAATTTCTTTCTCCAGAATCAGGATTGATATCTGTTTCCCACAGATATTCCCATATTGCATCTTCACAATCTACATCTTCAAATTCATTTTTATAAAACATATCTGAGAAGGATGGATGCCAATAGTATTCAAATGCAAATATACTATACGTATTTGCCCAAGAAACACTTATATCTCCTTTATTTTGTAATTTCAAAGCAATATATTTTTCTTTATCATTAATAGGTACAAAAACTGCTTTTGACTTTATGAAAAATTCATCTTTGTCTACAAATTTCTTTCCATTTTCTCTTTTTTGGAGAAGCATTTGTGCTAAAGAGATATATTTATTTCCCTCGTACTCAATAAATATAAAATCATCTAGATTATTAAACTCATCTTCACTTTGCGCCCATTTTTTATTTGGTTCATATGGTAAAAAAGATTTAATTAAATCTTTTTTACTGATATCTTTTGTGGGGTACTCCAATAAACTAGGATCAATGTTTCTTAGGAAGGGATCCCAGGGACCGTTATACCTCTTGTAATATTCTTTTTCAACTCCAAGGAAGTGGTCTTCTTCTTTTAAAGTTTCTTCGTTTTCTTCGACAACCGCTTCTATGTCTTCTCCTGATTTAATTTTGAATATGTTATCCATAAATGAATACATTTTTTTATTTTGCAACTCCTTATATTTTTGATATTCAGGAGTATACATCTTTATTTCTTTGAATATAGGATAGTTATCTGTTAATTTGGCTATTAGCTCATATAGCGCAATCCATTGATATTTTTTACCAATACGCTCCACTATATTTTCATGTCTATTATAATTTCTTAAATTCCTATCATAATATCCATGTTTTTTTTCATCATACCCATAGTCAAGAGTCCTCATTGTAGCAATATTACTTAAATCTTGGTCGTCAAATTGATTTTTCCAATCAGATAATGCACTCCCAAAAACATACCTTCCAAAATCTCCATACCCCCCTGTTCCTCTTCCGTATTCAGTTGTCATAGATCTTATTATCGCATGAAATCCACTAAACTCTTCCCCTGTGACTTGCTGCATTTCTATTAACTTTTCATCGACTTCTTGTAAAGAATATATTTTTTTATACCAGTTACTAGAATATGGTGGATTAATCTTTTTATATTCTTCAAGCTCAATAATTCCTTTATTAGCAGCAAATAAAATAATACTTCTCGCATAATCTCTAATTAAAACATTCGGATAGACTTCATCTTGATCGAATATTTTAGCATAAATAATATCAATTATTTTTTCTAATTGTGGTACTTCATTAGACCTTAGAATTGCTCCATATGCACTTGCAAATAGTCTTTCCAATATATATGGGTCATTAACATCAATAAACCTATTAATATTCTTTAAAATAATCGATGGTTCATTAATATATAGTTTTACTAAAGCTTTTGTAGAAGTATCTCTTAGCTTACGGTCTGTACTTGTAAACAACCAAATAATGGTCAAAGACAGCAATTCAAAATTCTCATACTTGAAGTGTTGAAAACTTAAATTTTGTTTTAGAATAATTTCTACCAATCGCGTAGGCACTTCTGGATTACTATTTATAGATATAGTCCAACCTCCGTCCCTTGTACACATTGCTAAAGGATAGATGTAATTATTTAAGAACTCGGCATTTAATGGTGATTCTAAAATATAAGACTGTTTTAATAAGCTTTCATAAACTAAACTTTGTAAATCTTCGTTTTCTTGTCTTAGACATAAATCAATCCAATAAAGAGTTCTTTTATTTATTTTTTGAACATTTCTCCATGATATCCCTCGAGCAAAGGATTCTACTGCATTAAAAGTTATAAATTCACTATCAACTAAATCAAATAATTCCATGTTTAACTTTTCAGGAACAATTATTGATAGACTCTCATTAACTCCATAAAAATAAGGATTATCAGATGACAATATCTCGTCAAATAGTTCTTTACCTTCTTGCTGATACTTTTCTAATAAAACTAAGGATATATATATATCTGCAAATCTTTCATAAGTAAAATATACTAAACTTTCACCACGATACCCTGAATTTATTGATAAAATATTTTCTTCTTCTAACCCTAAAATTATCTCTCTATAACCAGATGTATAAGGACTCGCTGTTCTTTGCAACACTTCGGAAAGTTCACTCAATTCTATATAATGACTTTCACTTTCAATAAATCTCGCAGCAATTTCCTTCAATATTTTATCAACCAGATTTAAAGAGTTTGTGTACGGAAACCTTTTATCAAGTGACAATCTGCTATTAATCTTTTCCACATATCTTTCTAATACCTCGACTATACTCCAACCTCTATATCCAACATATTCTTCTTGGATTGCTTCACAATAAATTTGTAAGAATAAAGGGTTATAGCACTCATTCTCTAAAGATGGGAATATTAATGGATTTATTCTATAGTAATTAAAAAAAGGCTCTAATGCTTCTAAACTTAAATCTTTAAACCCCTTGTGTTCTAATTTATGTAACGGAAAGTCTTCCTCAATATTTTCAGGTAATACGCTTCGAATATAATTACTTCTAACAGATAAGGCTACAGCAATATTGTCAAATTCATTAATGGAATTTAAAAAGTTCAACAAATAATTTTTCCAAAAATGTTTACCTTCACCCTCATTTAAAGCATCTATTATTATTACAGTTCTTTTATTTTTCTTATTTGCTCTATCATTAAATTCTTTAAGAAAAGACTCTTTAGAACCTTTATATTCAATCAAATCAAATAATTGTTTGAAGGGATGATCGTGCGTATTTAAATGTTGGCCTAAAAATAAAAAAACACTGTGACCTGCTTCTTGCAATCTTTTAGCGTTATCGGCTAATAAATGTGATTTACCTATTCCCGCATCTCCATAAATTAACAAATATGGCTCGTTAATTAAAATTGGTTTTACCAAGTCTATATAATCATTTAATTCGCTTTCAAATCTATTTATTGTTTGGATTGAATTAATTAACTCTTCCCTAACATTCTTTTTTTCTTCTTCATATAGCTTGTATCTTACACCATTTAATTCTGCCATAAAGCCATTAATCTCTTCAGAAAGACATTTCAACCTACTATGCAAATAGAATTCTTTATCTTCACAGTCAATCTCTTTTAAATAATTTATAACCTTTTCAATAAACTTTGTATCATCGTATCCTAAAACTTCTTTATGCTTATTGAAAGCTTTACTGAATTCCATAATACTCATTTGCAATTTATCTAAAAACCTACTGAAATGCTGAAAAACTTGATTATTACTTACTAAAGAATTAAATATTGCATTAAAATCCGTTTCTACATTTGCCTCGGAATTATACCGTTTTCCTAAATCCAATATGTTTTGATCTAATATTTTCTCTAGATGTTCATCCGTGTATTTTTCTAAATAGGCTCTTTCTTGAATTTCTAATAAATTTCTTTCGAAATATTCCTGTAAACTCTTATTACCTTCTGCAATACTATTTTGAATATTAGATAAAATACTCATTTCATTTGATTTAAAACTTTTATCTCGGTACTCTTCAAGATATGTAATTAAATCATAAAGATATTGCTCTACAACAGGATGATTTTCTATTTCTTTTAACTTCATAGAGTTTCTATAATGATTTATTTCATCTATTGCTAGCTTAGATAATTGCTCTACAAATGCAGCTTTAGAAACAGAGTTATACGTAGCTCCAAATACATAGTTAAATATTAAAAGCCCATTCTTTTCATCATTTAAAAAATTTTGAAATGTATTTGAATCCACAAATGTACCTTCATAATCCTTTTGAAACGTTTTTATCTTCTTAAATCTCCATTTTATCTTCAGTTTGTCTAATAATGTTACACTTGCTAAACTCACTAAATTCCTAAATAAAGGTTTTATCATAAATGAAATATTAACCATTTTTAATCCCCTTTTAGTAATAAGCTTATCATTGAATAAACTTATTAAAAGTATCAAAATACAGTTTTTTTGAATTGCAGCTTTAAAGAATACAAAATAACTTAAAAAACATGAATTAACCGTTTTTCAATTAGCAATTTGTTAACGCTCATTTTTCTATGTAACGTTTATTCCACTTGGAATTGCGAATAATCTTAATTGTTTATTGATGTTGTTTAAGTACGATTACCCATTATAATATTTTAGTAATTCAATAATCTTTTGTTTTGTAATTTCTTTTCCTTCTTTTATGCGTTCTGGTGTAACGATGTTTGGATGTGCTGAATCATTTCTAAGCTTCACGACAATATCTAATTTTAGTAAAAAGTCATTATTAAAAATGCTGTCCTCAAAATGTTTCTCCAGGTAATTTTTAAAGTCACGATATATTCTTCCTTCTCTTAGCAAGGAGCTTGCATCCTTAAATACCCTTTTCAAAACATATTCCATTGTTCCTAGCTCAAAGCGCCATTCAGTCTCATCATTTTTCAATTCTGTTGTAAAACGTTTAAGTGCCACTGCAAATCTCTTTGTTTGTATCTCATTAAAGTCTTTTTTGAATTTGGTTTGGACATTTGTTCCACATAATATTAAATATTTAATATACCCACTAAACATCTTTGTAAACAATTCTTTTTCCAACGTTTTACAATATGGCATAATAGCAGTAGATAAATCAAAGTCACTTGTCTCTTTATATTCTTGAAACAGAAGCTCTGCAGTGGGAAGAAATCTTTTAGATTCATCTTCTAGCTTATCCCAATAGGGTTTTATCCAATCTTGAACAAGAGGAATATAATATTCAATATCAGACTTTTCTATGAGTTGATTTATTTTTTCTTGTATTTTTTCAGTGATTGCTTCTTCATTAATACCTTCTAAATTTAGTTGATTTTTTATATCAACAACTGAAGTATTTAAAGTTATGAGCCTTGATTTTATATCATTTATATCTTCTATATTCTTCAGTAATTTTTTATACTCAATTACAGCCGTGTTACCTTTTATTTCAGAAACTTCATCATAGTCTTTTAGAAACTCTCTATAATTTTCTACTTCTTTAGAAAATGGATTTATCGTTACCCAATTTCTTTTCAAATTATGAGCTACTACTGGCAATTTTTGATCAGGATCATATGGTGCAAAGATCCAATCATTTTCATTTGTGACCATAGTAACTAAGTCAATAAAGTTTTCGGCCATCAAAGTAAAGGAACACTTCTCCTTAATATTAAAAAAACTACTCCAATTAGCTTTCCAAACTGAGGATTTTTCTCTTGGATTCTCCTTCAAGTAACTTTTTAAATATGCATTCTCTCCCTTAATTACTATCCGATTATCTTTAAATAATTCATTTAATTTATCTTGATTATATCTCCATTTTAAATTGCCGTTTGGCCTGATTCCTCTCCAAGTAAAATCAAATCGGCCCCTAGAATCCATAGGAAATACACGCATTAATGGGTCTAATCTATATCTATCTTTCTCATCTTTTAAGTTATATTGTTCTTTATAAGACTCAAATTTTTCGTAGACTTTATTTAATGTATAATCATTAGATTTTGAGTAAAAATATAACAATTCATGATTTATGGCTGGAGTCTTAATAAGCATCGGCCTCTTCCGCTTTTCAAGAGTTATTTGCATAACATATGAATTTGAGAAAACCTGATCCAACATGAGCTTATAATCTATTACTGAGTTTATAGGTGCTTTAAACACCAAAATTCCACAATCGTCTAGAATCCTTAAAGCGTTTTCTAATATTTTTGCAATAAAAGCTCCATATAAATCTAGCTCATTTTTTTGTCTCAAAGCTCTTCTATTTAAACGCTCTTCTTTTATTTCTTCAATGGAAATGTCTCTCTCTTTACACTTTTTTAGTTGAGCAAGATACCTTTTAATTTCTAAATTAGAATCTTCTTTTACCGTTTCTAAGCTATAGATGAAATCGTCCTTTCCTGTGAACCATGGTACATCTAAATATACAAAATTAAATTGGTTATCATTTATAGCTTCCATAATACTTATAACATCTTTATTGTAAATTAATGTATTCTTATTAAATTGCAACTGTATTTCTCTCCTTTCAATCAATAATTTTAATATCTCTTTTAAGTGAATCTTTACTAGAAGTTTATAAAATACAACTTAGAAAAGTCCTTAATGTATGCTGCCAATATTATAACATCATTTACCAACATTTTACTTTATTAGTAAATAACAATCCCCCAATCTAGTTACAGATAATTTTTGCTTACAAACAACAAAGAAAGCACTCCACTTCTTAGGATAATAAGACTGGAATACTTAAATCTGCTCCCCTGAAGTCTTTTGGAAAGCTAAATTCAATTTAATCACCTTTTATACGTTATTTTCCTCACTAAAACTTAACTCATCATTAATTATTTCTTCTTCTACTCTTTCAAATTCTTCGAACGCCTCATTCATAAATTTCCCAAGCGTTTTTATATATATTAAATTGTCAATTGAAGGTGTTGCATTAAGGTATGTTACTATAGTTTCGTACAATGTAAATATTTCCAGTTGCCCAGGGATTCTTAACCCTAAATTACTAGGCCCAAAAATATACGGTGGTGATTCTAGACCTTCTATATCTATTGTACCTAAACTATCAAACGTACCTAATGGACTTGAATGAATCTGATAATTTGCTTTCTGGTAAAAAGATAGTGTTTCTTCATGATTCCTAACATGAATTTCTAAATCTTTAAAGTAAATGCGTCTGCTAAGACTATCAAATATTGGTCTTGCCCACTCGTAGTCAAATTTAAAACTATCTCCATATTTTTTTAAAAGATTTTTATAATTCTTTTTTAAATCTTTAAAGTAATTATCATTTGAATTGTTATGCCATCTGCATTCTTTATATTCTTCAACTATTGATGCATCATTAAACCGAGTTAAAAGTTCATTCATAATTTTATCGTTATCGTAGTATTTTAAAAATATAAACAGAATAATTTTGGTTTCATGAGCTGTTCTCCAACGAGAAAGTGCTGCGTCAGCAAAACCTCCTTCTAAAAGATAATGTATTTCCTTTGCTAAAAGTATTTGTTTTGCAAGTAATTTCATGAATGTATAATATTTCAAAGAATGTTCAGATGTATTTTCATCTAATATCTTGATTTCATTTGTTTTATTAATATCATTAGTACAAATCTCTTCCGTGATAATAATTAAACTATTAAATAATGCTAATGGCCTTATCCAACGCTGTTTAATACGTGATCTAAATTCAGTATGTATTAACCTTTCTAATTCCAAGGGTTCATACATATTGTCTTTCAAGATTTGATAAAAATTCTCTGCAATATTATTAAATAAGTCATCATCAAGTGAATTATGAATGGCTTGTGTCAAGATTTCTTCAGAAAGAGATTCGCCCTTTTCTTTATAATCCTCAATTATTTTTCCTAATGCCTTATTGAATAAACGCTCAAAAGATAGATTCATTCTATTACCCCCTCAATAAATGTTGATATATCAATGAGTTCTCGTATGTTTGAAATATCGCCTAGATTTATTCCTTATTTTATAAGTATTAGCCCTTAAAAAGAAGGATATCTTTTCCATTATAGCGAACTGTAATAGTAGATTCAAAATGTAAGCTATCATGAAAATATAACATCTAAGTTTTAGTAATATTTTATAAGCTACATGTACTAATGAATAAGTCTGAACAGGCTCGAATCCTGTAAAGCACACATATCAATATGGAGGGATTAAAAAATGAGGCAATTTAACAAGACCCAATCAGTAGCAGTAATTGGACCAGCACGAACAGGTAAAAGCTCATTAATAGCAATGTTTTCGGCAAATGAACGTGAAATTAGAAAAAGTATCTCGGGTGATGGTCTTGACAAGACAAAAAGTCTTATGCGCTTAGTGGTACATCGTGAGTTGGATAAAGAAAAAACTAAAGTACACCTTTCCATAATAAATGATTATGAAAATTTAGAAGTATTAGATCCTGAACTCTATAGACGAATTCAAGAAGCAGAGGAAGTAATCAAGAGTCCTATGAGTTTACAAGACAAGGTAAAATATTTAGTAGATGTCGAGGGGCTAAAATGGAGCCTTACTACTGAAATGTCTGAATGGGCGAAAAAAGTCATCCATGAGGACGTTTCTGAACTAGTAATATTTGATACAGAAGGAGTTGGACTAGATAATAATCCATACATTCCTATCGTAGATAATTATCTTCTTATAGTTTCGAGTAAGAATCGTTTGGAATTAATGAATTGTTTAAAAACGTTAGAAGATTATCTGATTTCTAGTAAAGTTACTTACCTTTTTGCAACTGCAGATGCAGAATATATAAATGATGTAGAATTTTTGGATTATAAACGCGATGAAGTAGATAATATTATGAACGATATTCAGAAAAAAGTAATTAATAAATTAATACCTAATGAAGCAATGGAGCAACTTGATGCTTATCGATTAAGTTCTAATTATATTGTATACCCAAAATTTAGAGATGCTATTCGCGAAAATGGTAAGCTTGTAAAAGGTGTAGCTTCTGCAGTTGAAGCATCTAAAGGTGATTTCAAATTAGAAAGGTTTACAAGAGACTTAAAAATAAAGCTATCTAATCCTAATAATTTAGATACGAAATTAAAAGAATTAGAATCCCTGAGTGTTGAAGAACGTGAAAATATTATTGCATCAATTAAAGAAATTTTATTTGGCGGTCTAAAAAGTGAATTGGGTATATCCAAAAATAATGAACCCCTTACACTCGAAAAGATAGAACGTATTCTTATTAAAGATAGAAATGAAGATATAGATTTTGTGAAAAAAGAGAAATATATTACAAAAGGCCGGACTAGAACATACGACTATACTTCACTTCCATATAAAATTCCTGAATATTTAAAGAATGATGCTAAAGATATAGCGAATGCTCTCAAACAAGAGCTAGAGAAAATGTATGAAAATAATCATAATTTTGAAGCTGGGATACTTGTATTAATTATTCGAGATCTTGTTTCACATAATTTTAATTTTGATCCGATACAAAATGGACACCATTGGGATGAATTCCCACGAAATCTACAATCTATCTACTCACGTCTTTATGTGCCTCTATTAGTTTCAACATCAGATAACCGTGACTATGTTTTTAAACTGGAGAATTATGGTATTAATAGTGGATCATGGAATTATACTACTAGTGGTGAACGCTTGGAGAAAATACGTGAAATAGTTCTGTTTGCTAAGGACTTATATCAGACAGACAACTTTTGGGCAAACAATATCGAAGAGTTAGTTCGAAACTATGCTATAAGTATTTATAGAATTGCCATCGCAATTCAACTGTTTTCAAAACACGGTTATAGCTTATTTGAAGAACAAAAAGCATGACAAATAAAAGCGGATACTTATGAAATTACACACAAACAAGTGAAATGTACCGCGCTTTTAGAAATGTCTATAGAACTGATTGCTAATTGAATATTACTTTTTGACTTAGTTTTACTGATTTAAGCTAGTCTGTACAAGCGTAAATAAAATAACTTTTTCGTTTGTATTTAGTGTTAAAACTACCATATGTATGCCTTACTAAAAAAGAACCCCAAAACTAGCACATTTAAAAACATGCTAGTTTTGGGGTTCCCTTATTTATATATTTCACCATGACCAAATAAAAAACTCATAAACGATATTCAACGGTAATTATACAGTAATTAATCGAATTTATTTTAATCTACATACATTACTATGTAGAATGTACATTTACAAATTATTTAAAATACTAAAAGGTACTTTTGATTATTTTGTTGATAATGCATCAACAAAATTTTGACGTAAGTAAGCAAAGTAACCTTCAATATCTAATTGAGCAAACGGATTAGGATTATTTATTTGCGCATTTTGGCAAATAATTTTTTTGAACAAATGGATATTTATCATAGTATTATTAAATATAGATTCACGTTCAAAATACTTTAATGATAAAATTTCAAAAATTTTAACACTTAGATTATAAATATCTAGAAACGTATTTAAATCAACTTTTACTCTTTCAATTTCCTCTTGCTTACCTATATCATAATGTGCGATTTTACTGTTTCTTAAAAGACCTATGCTATTTTGATCGCTAATCCTTTCGAATTCTTTGAATAGTGATTTAACTTCTCTTAGTTTATTGCGTATAATATTTTTGGTCTCTTCAGTGTTTAAATGTTTAGAATTAACTAGGGCCTTCAAATAAGATAATCCACCATTCTTTTTAGAAGCAAGATTTGCATTGTCTAATACCAATTTATATGTCGTTAAAATCATAGAATCAACGGTATTAGTAATAAAAAGATTAAGAAACGTCAAGTCCCATGGAAAAACTCCGTTACTCTTAAATTCTTCATTAATAAAATGTACTATTTTTTCCATATAAACTAGGTTTGTATGGAATAGTTTCAGATCAGATTGAATAGACTCTAACACCTGCACAAATTCACCATGATATTCATTTGATAAAAGATTTATATAATAATCTTCTATTTTTAAACTCTCATTGGAAAATTGAGCATTTTTGTCCTGCTGCATTTTTTCATACATCTCCATTTCCTCATCATAAGACATAAATATCACCTACCATATTATGATTCGTTAGCATAAAAAAGCACCCTCTTAAATTGATACTTCTATCGTGCTAGTGTTGCCTGGGTGTTTATATGCGTTATTTGGTTGAGAGCTTACTATAAAAAACATGCAAAGTATAATTGCTCTCTTCTTTCAAATATTTAGATAAAAGCAGAAGTACTATCTAGTAATTTTCTATACGGTACTTCTGCTTAAAACAATAATACTTAAAGGTATTTTAAGTTAATAATTCCTCAAAAAATCCAACCTGAACATCAGGCGTAATGTTTAACAATAAACGACAATCAAGTAGCTGATTACCCCATTCACATGACGTTTCTGATACGTGCGCAGAACTATGACATGCAGCGGCATTGGCGTATAAATTGAATTGGAACTTTCCATCTGAGCAATTTGGATTGGAAGAACAGTGCTGCATGCGCTCAATGGCACGTAGCACAATCGGGTATAATAATCAGGCTGCGCAAGTGCTGTTAAACCACCTAAACTACCTTCTGAATCCCCATATGCATTATAAATGAACACACCGTGCATTGATTGGTCCACATATAAGCGTTCCTTTAGCGAAGTCGTTGCGTAACCTGAATGTGCTGCAAGTTCCTTTAATAACACATGGCTAAATGTATGCAGTAATAAGTGGCGTCCTAACAACGGCAATGGGTCTTTATCAAACTCATCCCGGTGATTGTTATATTTTTCAATGATTTCTTTCGTAAGTGTTTCATTGTTCCCACTTATGAAGCTTTTGTGCATCGAACACAAAGAAAATCCCTTCGCCGTAATTTCGAACAGCTGGTAGCCAGTTATTTTTCGGATACTGAGTTACGCGATTTATATGTACATCGCTTTCTTCGAAACGATCGATGTAATCAATGCGGCTAAACCCTTTTAAGACTTGTACTTCTGGTACCGAGTCTACGCGATTAATGGCAGAAAAATACGGTTGTAATGCTGGGTAGATATCGACGCTTTCAGATTTATAACGAATGGCTGTGTCGTTAAAGTACGGCTGAATGAGTGTATTCCATTCTTGTTTTCGAATTGATTCAAACGTTGGTTCCGCGCTCAGTTCGTTTCCAAGTAGTAATTGCTCTAATTTAGGCATGCTCTCCCCAGCCAAATGATAACGCTTTGAATAGAGCTAACATTATATTTATTATTAAAGATACACACAAAAGTATGAAAACCAACCCAATTTTACCATTACCTTTGTTAACAAGAGAAGCTATATTATATATAATATAAAAAATACATAAAAAATGAAATCATAGACATCGTACGTATATCAAATGGAACAAAATTGGAGATTACTTAAAATTTGAAATTGAACTTTCAAAATCCCCACCAAACTGCTGCTTCTTTCAAGCCTTCAATAAACTTTTCTAAGGTTTGAATGGTAATCTTCCTATCCCCTCTTTCAACCCCAAAAATACGTAGTTTGCAGTCAGCATCTTTCAGCTTATTCTTATTGATTGAGTTTTCCAATTTAAGTATTTATTTAATGTTGCCACCAAATAATTTTACTAAACTATCCACAAAATCATTTTATGATAATAAAAAAATTGATAAGGAGAAATACTCCATATCAACTTTTTTTCTTTTGTTAAGATAAGGTATCAAGCAGCTTAGTTTGTTCACACTTATGAATAATTTTCATAAATATTGGACAAATCTACATTAAACGATAATTAGCATTATTTAAACGAATAATCCCCTTTTGAACGATAAATTATAGGAACCATCCGATAATTAGAAAATTGTGACCAAGGTATTTATATTATGTAAACTAAAATTATTTGGCAAGGAGGATTTGGATACGTCAACTACCCATAAGCTGTTGTATATATGGACAAAACTGTGTCTCCCCCTTTAGTGAATTTGTTTAATTGGCAAGATTTATACTGCATATACTGTTTAAGGTAACTCCAATTCCACACGTTTTGACGCTTCTTCATCATCTGATAAAAAAGCTGTTATTGAACGAACTTGTTCGTAACCTGTTGCTATTAAAAATGTTGGTGCGTGTCTATATCTTTTAGCTCCAACTATCTATATAGAAGTCCTTTTCTAGTTGGCGCAGAATTTTTTCTCCATGCGCTCTTACTGTGCCACAACTATGCTTCACCACCATAGGCTTCTGCTACAAATTTTTTACGCATAATCCACACTAGCTTTGTTGCAGTATTCTCTGCTTGTAATTCAGCGAGTACCAATAATGTATTACTAGCCGAATGACCACCACTAATAACTGCAATTTTCTTATTGACATATCTCTTAGTATTAATGTATAGGATACCATATTCAATGTGATCTACTAATGCTTTTTCATTTTATAGCCATCCCCCTGTAGAATTTGCTGGGTTTGGATTTCCCCATGCACCCGTTGCATAACAGCTCTCGCTTCAATAATCAGGAAATCTTAGTAAAAGATGTTTACAAACAACTTAAAGAAAGGTATACTTACAAAGTAATCAAAAAATTCTTAAGGAGGTCGAATGAAATGATCGTTATCGTTAAATTAATGTCATTGGTAGCTACAACTTCAGTAAAAATGAAAATCACACATTCGACCAGATCGGAATGGATCGCTTAAGTTTTTTGTAATTAAGTATACCCATACCGCAGGGAGAAGTGTGCCCCTGCGGTATTTTTGTGCCTTTTTTTACCGTAGAGGAGTCTCTCTACGGTTTTTTTCATTTTTCATGGTAATTTAAGGAGGTGATAATAAATGATATTAAACATTTTTGCTCTCACGATAACTATTACAAAACGTAAGATCTCTCGTGAGCAAGCACTTCATAATGAAAATGTGAAAAAAATCTTTGAAGAGAACCAAAGAAAAATTGAAAGTTATATTCGTATTCGTCAATATTAATTTTGTTAATTAAAAAACATGGAAGGTGGGAATTGAAATGATTTATATGATCAAAAGACGTCATGCAGTTTTATGGCTGGAGAAAGACACAACCACCAGATGAAGTAATATAAAGTGACAATACAATATAGCTATTTAATTTTATAATCTCAGTAAAGCTAACCCGTTCTAATCTAGAACGGGTTAGCTTTAGGAGGCACTTTTTAAGCGATGTTTTATACATACAACTTGATGTAATTTAAGAAAATGCTGAATTACAATGTTAGGGAAATTCTAATTCTAAAAAGCGTAATTCCTCGATACTAAAATTGAACTTGGCATTTTTTATCTTAATTCCATTATTCCGTTAGCCATCCATGTAGCGCAAAAACAGCGCCCCATTGTGGAAGATCATAAGCATATGTCTTCTTAAATTAAAGCCCTCGTTAGTTTAAGATAGTACATAATTATGATATGGTTCACCTTAATGTAGTTAGTTTCCATTATATATATATCCTTACCAGCGATTTATCGCTATTTTCATTAAGACAACGTATAATAAGAGAAGCAGAAGAAAAAGAATTCATTTTTCCTCTAGTTAAAAAAAGAGGTGCAATTATTTGAAACAGTTTGAAACAGCATTACCTGAGCAGTATGAAACATTAAAAAAACAGGCAAATTATACATCTAGCTGGCGAGAGCGTTTAGACGCAGTCGAAAAGTTATCGGCTTATCAACATGACAAAATCATAGATTTATTAATAAATCGTATGCAACATGATACTGTCTACAAGGTGCAAGTAGCAGCCTATGAAGCACTTGCGGCGCTTGGCGAAGACGTAGAGAAGCCATCACCTGCACGTTTTGATATTATTAAAGGAACAGACAAAATTTTCCTGCGGGTTAAAAAGAGCTTGCCGAAGGATCATACAGTGGCAGACTTTGCGGATAAACTAAAACGTATGCGTTTAGATGTCTTTGATGCGTATGAAGGCGATAAAGGTGTACAATTTATGAACTGGTTAGAGGAACGTTGGGCAAAATTGTAATCAGTAGTTTTGCGATTTATGAAGGAAAGTCATTCTCTCCACTTGTGGAGGGAATGGCTTTTTCTTATCTTACGCTGCGGTTCATCGAAACTAATATTAACTTGTATTACTTCTTTTCTTTAATCATCTATCTTCTTTATTGTTTAATGATAAAACAAACACCTTAACAATTTTCTTTAAATATGTTACTCAAGAAAATGGCCTGATTATGGAGTAACATGTTAAACAACACCCTTCAACTAAACTGCCCCGTTAGTTCAATAATCAATAATAAAGAAAAAGATGGTTGCCTCCCCTACCCTACTTGAAGTCGTTGCTAGTTCAAAAAATGTTGGCAGATGACATTTAAAATTGTCTTAGAAATTAATCAATTAGCCTCCATTTTTAGAGAGCTATTATTTATCAATATATTAAAAAAGGGTAACCTATCATCCATAGAACCCTTCCAATTTCTTTTTACAACCATTTTATTCAGATAACATACTCTGCATAATTACTATCGTAGCCCTTTGCATAAAAAGCTGTAGAAACAATATTCAAAGGAAAATCCAAGAAATGTTGGTTTAATAGCATTTCTTGGATTTCGGTTTCTTTCCAAACTTTCATTTGATATTGTTATTAAACGTTTACTAGTGGATAAAAATTATTAATCTTACCAATCAAGCAAACTAAAAGGACTGTCTCCGTTGAAGAAGTATCATTTAAATGCAATGATTCAACTACTTTTTAATATTTATTACTTTGTATCCAATAAATAAAATTAAAAACCAAACTGGGGCGACATATAGAGCAACACGCATATCTGGAATAAACGCCATTAACACAATAACCATTAATAAGAACGTAATGGCAATGTACGTAGAAAGTGGATAAAGCGGAATTTTGAATTTCAGTTCAGCTACTTCCTCTTTCGTTTTTGACTTTCTAAATTTCAATTGTGCTAATAAAATAATCATCCAGCTTGTAATGACTGCAACCGTCGCAACAGCAGAAATATAGATAAACACTTTTTCAGGTACTATATAGTTTAAGACAACCGCCATTAATAATACCGCTGAAGAAAATAAAACTCCTCTATGCGGACTACCGTTTTTGCTTACTGTTTTAAAATATTTCGGACCATTTTTTTGTACCGATAAGTTGTGTAGCATACGCCCTGAACCGTATAAACCACTATTAAATGCAGACATTGCTGCTGTAATAACAACAAAGTTAATAATGTGAGCCGCAGCAGGGATGCCGACATAATCGAAAATTTGAACGAACGGGCTACCTTCTGAACCAACTTCGTTCCAAGGATAAATAACCATCATAACGCCTAATGCACCAATATAGAAAATTAAAATACGCCAAACGATATTGTTAATAGCTGAAGGAATGGATTTGCTAGGATTTTTAGCTTCGCCTGCAGAAATACCAACTAATTCAACCCCACCAAATGAGAACATAACCAATACTAGTGACATTAAAATACCATGGAAACCGTTTGGCATGAAGCCACCGTGTGCCCATAAATTATCGAAGCCAATTGCTTCACCATGGTTGCCAACACCGAAGAAAATAATGGCTAATCCTAGAACGATCATACCGATAATCGCAACAACTTTAATCATCGCAAACCAGAATTCGAATTCTCCGTAAGCTTTTACATTTGCTAGGTTTACAAGCGTCATAATAACAAGGACTACAAGAGCAGTTACCCATTGTGGAATATCAGGGAACCAGTAGTTAATGTATACACCGACTACTGTTAATTCTGCCATGCCAACGACAATCCACATGAACCAATACGTCCAACCGGATAAGAACCCCGCAAAGCGTCCTAAATATTTATTCGCGTACGTGCTGAACGAGCCTGATACTGGTTCCTCTACTGCCATTTCTCCTAATGCACGCATAATTGTGAAAATAACTAATCCACCAATTAAATAAGCTAGTAGAATAGATGGTCCAGCCATTTGAATTGTTGAACTAGAGCCATAAAATAAACCGACCCCAATGGACCCACCAAGTGCAATTAATTGCATGTGACGAGTACTTAATCCGCGCTTTAGCTGTGAATCTTGATGATTATCTTTCATAATGTCTTACTCCTAATACGTTTAGATTTTCAAATACTTGCTCAAAAAAGGAATAAAAAAACGCCCTTTTGGATTAACCAAAAGGACGATTCAACTCGTGTTACCACCTTTAATTTATAAGCAATTCACATTACTTACCTTAAGAAGTACGGTCAATTGACGATACTCTCGCACATGATTACGGGTGCTTACCGGCGTAGCCTACTTAGAATAATCTTTTCGGTACGCAGCTCCAAGATGAATTCCCAATCGTTTTACATGCACCTCTCATCAACCGGTAACTTTCTGTTCGTAAAAATAATTGATACTATTTCTTTTCATAGCCTTTGTTCTATACAAATATTTTTGAATTATTTTTCATTTTACACAAAAAAAATATTTTGTCAATAAAATTTTTCAATTAAAGCTATAAAGCATAATATAACAAGAATATTTGATATGAATCATACATATATTGATTTTAATATTTCATTAAAACAGAAGTCTATTATGATCCTAAGAAGGATTTATAATATATGCGAGAATTATCTATAAAGATAGGATGATGACAATTATTGAAAAATCGGTTCTTGCTATGGTTATTTTACGTGTATTGTCTGGAAGTATTGAAGTAAGTGCTGGCTTATTGATGCTAAAGTTGAATAATTTAGAAAAAGCATTCTATATTAATACAATGCTTGCATTGGTTGGTCCAACAGCTTTAATCGTAACGACAGCCATTGCGTTATTTGGACTAGCTGATAAAATTCCTGTGACGAGAATCATTTGCTTATTTACGGGAATAACACTTATTATTATTAGCTCACATATTAAGTAATATAGACATTCCATGCTCTAATGCTAATTAAACTCTTTCTTACAAACATCACATTTATGAGGCATACCTTTTCGCCCTTTTTAAACAAAATCTTTTAGATTATTTAGTTTGCTGTAGCGTGTGACGACGCTGCGTTTTTTTTATGTATAAGTAACCACTACCTGCACAAATTTATATTAAGTGTATCGCACGCACTTATTCGGTTGTGGCGTTGGTTGACCGCCACAACCTCCCTCATTCAGGGTCACCGTAACTCAGTGACCCTTTTCTAATTTCTATTGTCAGATTGTTTAGTAACATTACACTGCATCAGGCAGTTTTCTACTTGAATAAAGAATGTATCTATAAAGCAATTTCTTTCGGCTTAACAACGATCAACAATATTTCTTGACCTCTACCCATGTTGATAAATAAGTTCTTCTATCTTTGTTTTTGTCAGTTGTACTCTGCCTTGCCTAGTTCCAAAATCTCCTTAAATTATTGATTGCTAGTAAATTGAACTTTTGTGTGACTATTACCTTTATACACAACTCTTCTAGCGCTTCTCTTCTTTGCTGCATCAGCTTCGCTAATCGTGCCTATTATACCTCATCTATACTTTCTATATAATTTTAGTTACTTCATTACCAAACAGCGCTTGCCGCAACTCTAAAAAGTGATACAATTTGATTTTCTATACCCCAAATTTTTTAGATTCCGTATATTGCAGAAGTAACAAATGTTTATTACGTTACTACCCTATAAGAATATAGAATCTAAGGATTAAATTCCCACTCCAAAGACAATTTGTCCAAGACTTATTGTCTTTAAATAAAAAAAACCAAAACTATTAGTCCATTGTTAAGATAAATAGTTTTGGACAAAATATTTAACAATCCTTACAAATTGCTCATGTACTACTCTTTTATAAACCACTATGAATTAACGGATTCGAGCCTTACGGAATCCATCGAAGATACTGAGTGTTGCAGATAAAATGAATACGATGATGACGCCGACGACTATCCATATTTCCAATTGCTTAGTTGTTATGGTAAATAATTTACTCATGTACGTTATAAATTCTTGGTTCATTAAATTTGGATTGCTTAAGATAACAATGAATACAACGGTTGCGAAAAGCTCAACAATAGTATTAAAGATTGCCATTTTTTTCGTCCATTGTCCTTTCAATAATTTGTAGAGAGCTAACCCAATTTCGAGAGCGATGACAGCGATAACAATTGGCCAATAACGAAGTAAAACATCCTGATTGAAAGCTGGCATTACGAAGTTGAGGCCATCACCACCGCCTTCATATATACCTACAAGGTGATTTGCATAAAAATAAAGAGTTGCCCAAATCGCCGTCCACATTAAATAGCCAAATACTTCAAGCTTCGTAATCGCTTTTTTCTTTGGAATATAAATAATGTTTTTCAAATCTTCAGGGGTCCATTTTGTTAGGTTTGCTGACAACGGATGCTGATCTTTTCCTTTATCTGTTCGTTCAATAATGACGAATACGAGTGTTAGCCAGAAAAAGACATGTATTCCTACTTCGATGATTCTCCATATTCCTTCACCCATAATCGTGAGGACGGCATTAATAATCACTTCTTCCCCACCAAAACCAATAAAGTATTCGGCAATAATCGAAATTAACGCAATGACAGCGGCAATTGGGACAATCATTTTTAATAACGATAAATATACATCAAAATAGCGTGGACCAATTAAATGCATTGGTTGATCTCGATAACCACTCGCTAATGCTGCTGGGTTCCCTAATTTTTCAAGTACATCCTTTACATCATCCTCACTGTAATCGTCAGGTAGCATATCCTCAATGGTTGATCGTAACTCAAGTGCGATATCCTCACGATTTTTTTCAGGCAGCCTCCGAGTGACCTCTTGAATATAAATCTCAGTCAGATTCATCTTGATCATCATCTCCTTGTAATAACTCATAAAGTTCTTTTGAATTGTTAATCCATTCTCTTTTTAATTGCAAAAATACCTCTAATCCATAGTCACTTAATACATAATACTTACGCGGTCTACTCTCTGATGTATCCCAGCTGCTCGTCACTAACTCTTGTTTTTCTAAACGGCGAAGCAATGGATATAAGGTACTTTGATCGATGTTAATGCCCGCTTCCTCTAATAATTGAACAAGTGAATACCCATACTGGGGTGTTCGTAATTGACTTAAAACGGCTAATGTCAGCGTTCCTCTCCTAAGTTCTGTCGTTAATGAATTCAGTAACGTACTCATTTACTCACCTCAATTCCACTTACTATATGACATACACTGTATAACTTATACTATGTATCGTACACTATTATTGTTACAACAACAAGCAAATTCAAATACCCTTGTAAGAAATAACATGAAAATGATTTAAAAGGGTGCATAAAAACAATGTTTATATTCTTTGTTAAGAAAACTAAAAAAGCCCAATTTCTCTGAATTGTAGGAGAGAAATTGGGCTTTGACTGCTACACAAAACTTGCCGAACTGTTGCATAAGATAGTCGAGCTTAGTTTAAAATGATCAGTCTCTATATAAAATTATAGAAATGATAGATAAATAGCATACGTGATACGGATCGGCTTCATCTAGTCAATACTAAACATTTTTGTGGAAGGCCATAGTTAGTTCAGTGTGATAGCAAACTCCGAGTTCGGTGCACCAGCAAATACAACCGTTCCATTCTTCGGTAGCTTTACTTTGTTATTGCCGCTTACAACGGTAAAATTGACGCATACGCCCTTCTCATCATAAACCGCAAACGAACTGTTCGATGGCAATTCCACGTTCATTGTTTTCCCAGCTATCGCTTGTGGGATCGTAAACCATTTCGCATGTCCTTTTGCTTGCAACGTTACTTTGGATGACTGCCCTGTATAAAGCGGTTTTACGTTAGTTCCACTTACGTATAAAAATCCGGACATTTCCATATATTCATTCCCGCCTTCCGTATAGAAACGAGTCTCTGTCGTATCACGGCCATTCATCACTGGGATTTGAAGCTGATGCGCCGCCATGTTTGGACCTATAATTTTTCTGCCCTCCCAATAGCCCCCCAGGTCTTCCTGACGATTAATTTGTTTGGTAAGCAGCATTGGTATGAGATATTGAGCAGAACTATATTTTTCGTTCACAAGATAGAACTTCACGCCCTCCCGTTTCTTCCATGCAGCAGCAGTCTCCTTCGATAATACATTGTCTTCAAGCTTCTCAGCTAAATATTGAGTCATCGCAACTTGCCCAAAACCTGGTGCTGTTTGATAGGTGCTCTCTTTTAAATAAGTACGTCCGTTCTTCTCAGTGACGAAGTTGAGCTTGGATGTACCCTCCTCATTAATAAAGCTTCCGTCCGCAGTATATACATACTTTTCTTCGGGATTAAGGGATAAGAACAGTTTTCCGTTCTTCATAATTTCAAGTTTGAAATGACTGAAACTATTCCCGTAAAAGCCTGCTTTCTCTACTAGATCTTGAGGCATCTGAGTCGTTACTGGCTTGCCAAAGGATTTGTTTGGCTTAATATCCTTAATTGTGCCCTTCTCTTTAAGTGCAGCAAGCAGTAAGTCAGTCGCCATCAGTTGATTTGTAACACTGCTACCGCTAGATGACACCACAGCAGCGGCCATCTTCTGTTCTGGTAGAACGACCAGTGTCGCATGTTGTAATATTGTGTCACCGCCCTTAGCCAAACCCTTTATCCCATATTCACTAAATGGATATAGTTTCACACTATCCCATCCAAGACCATAGTTGAAAATATTATCTCCATCCTCTGGCCACATTCCTTTTTTATATTCCTCTTGCTCCATAGCCTTGACTGCCTTCTCAGAGAGAATCTCTTTTCCCAGTCCCATAAACAATTGTGAGAACCTTACCATATCTTCTGCTGTCGAAGAAATCCCTCCCGAACCAATCAAATTCACTGATTCAATAGGAAGTTGCCCTTGATAGGATGGAAAATAAAGTCCAGCCCGTATATCGTCTGCCCATTTATCCTGCGGTGTTTTCGTATTATTAAGCTCTAGGGGCTCTGTAAAACGTTGATGTAGAAATTCGGTGAAGCTCATACCGCTAACTCTTTCCACCAAAATCTCGGCCAGCGTATAGCCGTCATTACAGTATACTGAGAACGCGCCAGGGTCTGCCTTTAAGCTCTGGTTTGACAACTGCTGTAACAAGGTATCATGGACATAGGTATCATTATCTTTAAATAAAATTGCATTACTATACACAGTTCCTTGTAAGCCGGAGGAATGGTTCAACAGCATACGCGGTGTAATGCGTTTGTATCGTTCATCCTCCATCTTAAAATCAGGAAGATAGTTAACAACAGGAGTATCTAAATCGACTTTTCCTTCATCGACCAATTTCATCATAGCCGCTGCTGTATACACTTTACTGACCGATCCAATTCCATATTGGGTATCTTTGGTTAGAGACTGTTCCCCTTTTAAATTGTCCTTGCCTTTCTGACCCGACAAAATTAGCTTGCCATTATCAATTAACGCATATTGCACGCTAGCCGTCCCATAGGATTCCGTGAGTAACGCAGCCTTCTCTGCTGCAATCTTCTCCAGTTTTTGATTAGCTACAACTTGATTAGCTACAACTGTAGTCTTATTGTTAGAAAACGCCATTGCCCCTGTTGGCAGGAACATCGTTAGCGCTAATGTAGCAGCTAATACCCCAGATAGTTTACTTTTCATAACAGAATTTCCTCCTTAGATAAGCAATTGATTTCATCGCTTACGGTTATTTGGACCAAAGAGTTCTCTTTGTTGTCCTTATTAGCAGTATACTTCAATAAAACCAAATTTAGGAAAAATAAAGTAAACAAAAGGGAAAATTTATAGCAACTACCTTTCATTTATTAAAGGATGAATAACTGTATTATAGTTAATTTACCAGTACATAACATTTCAGACGTTAGTCTGAAGACAAGTAATGAGATAAATTGTATATTTTATTTATACTTTTTAACTATAAAAGTATTAGGAAAAATCCTAGACAACCATTACGTATAGATAAAAAATACTACTAAAACGTTCAAGTACATTTATTTGTACAAAACTATACGTAATGCGTTTGTTCTATTGGCATCAGAAAAATTATCAATCTGTATAAATTAAAGTCCAATGATTTTCTCATGTCGTTTTAGCTTTATGCAAATATTCAGACCGTTGACTAAATTTATCTGTCAATCATTGATGTTTCTAAATTGGGGCATTGTATTAAACATTTATTAATGAAGGGATATAAAAGTGTGTCGAGGTGATTTCTATGAAAAAGAAAATGCATTTTACAATTTTAAGTAACGATTCAACAGACGGAGATGGCGGTTACGGAGTAGGAACCCTTGATTTAAATAATGTAACGTCGATTATTATAGATTGTGAAAAAGAACAGGTGTTTATAGATTTAGAAGCCTTACATGGACGAAGTATAATCGAGAAAAAAGTTCGTTTTTCCTCTGATTTAGCTCATGCTAGTGACGATTATTATCGTTATTGGATAGTTTGGGTAGCTATTCAAATTTCTCAAAATGGTCCTTATTATGCGGGATGTACTGCAAGTGAAGTACGGGTATCAAAAGAAGTACGACGTATTAAACTTGGCTATAAATCTTTGCCAGAACAAGTAAATTATTTAGATAAGGCACTTAAAGGGAAAGTTCTCTTGAAACATGTAGATAGTAATTCAAAAAAACTACTTTATCAGTTTTTATCTGAATTTAATGAAGACTATTGGAAATACTCACCTGAAGAATTAAAACAACAATTGTCTGGATGGGAGGATTTATAATGGCATTTGTAATTACAGAATTATGTAGAGATGAAAAAGCGGCTGTCTGTTTGGATGTCTGTCCAGTAAATTGCATTGTTATGACAGATACCCAATATGTAATTAATCCTGATATTTGTATTGATTGTGGAGCTTGTGAATTAGTTTGTCCAGTAGAAGCTATTTTTTTTGAAGATGAATTGCCTGCTGAATATGATTCAGCAACCCTGCTAGCTCTCAATCATTTTCGAAACTAAAATGGATTAGGATTTTATACTTCATATCATAATAGTGCCGTTTGCCCAAAACACCCTCCAGATTTTTTCCCCTTTACAATATTATGCTAAGCAATTTCCTATCTAAAAAAAGTCGAATTCCTAGACAATAAGAAATCGACTTTTTTATATGGCTATTTACAATACCTGCAAACTAATTGTGGTTCGCTTATTAGGTACAACAATAAGGAAAAATATTAAAAAATGCTGGTTTCCTTTTACCCATCTTAACGCTAGGGTTCAAAACCCTTCTGGCTAATGAAAAGTTCTTCTTCCGAAAAATACTGCCTCATTCGTTTATAAACCATTTGATAGACGGATGGATGATACCATTCTTCCATTTCCAGTTTTCTATATAACGCCTGTAAGTCCATCTTGTGTGTGCGTTTACCACCGCGTCCGTCCCCCATAAAATAATCGTCAATACATACTCGGTTAACCAAGGGACGCAATATTTCTGCAAATCGCTCAGTACTTGGTAGTAAGGGTGCGATGGCAACCTGTGCAGGAATACCAAATTCAGCAAGCTGTTGGAGTGTTTTAAGCCTTGCTGAAATGGGTGGAGCATAGGGCGTAAAATGCTTGCGAATATCTTCCCTATCCGTCTCTATGGTCATACTTACCCGTACTTTATCTTTTAAAAGTTGCAGTAAATCGATATCTCGACTTACAAGTGGGCTTCTAGTCTGTACTAATAGGAAGTCAGGGGGATCTTCTACCATAACTTCAAGTAAAGATCGCGTCACTTTTTCCTTATGCTCTATTGGTTGATACGGATCTGTACTTGATGACATAAAAATGGTTACATTCCCTTTTGCTTTGGCCCGATGGAGTTCCTTTTGTAATACATGCGCAGCTCCGTTTTTAACATCGACCCAATGCCCCCACTCACCTTCCCTGAAAAGAGATACAGGCATTTCGCGAACATAACAATAGGAACAGCCAAATGAACAGCCTGTATAGGGATTTAGTGAATGCGTATAGCCAGACAGAAAGCCAGTTCCTTTATTTAGAATGGTTTTCGGATTTTTATAGAATATTTCATGTTTCATAATGGCCCCCATTCATTGTACAGCAATAATTATTCATTATTTGATGAAGCTCGCTTTTCAAGATCCAGGAGCAATGTCTTCATTTCTAATCCACCCCGATAGCCAGTTAAAAAGCCATTCTTCCCTGTTACGCGATGGCACGGTACCGTAAGTAATACTGGATTAGCCCCAATAGCCGCTCCTACAGCACGAACAGCAGCTGGTTTATTTATAGCATTGGCAATATCGGAATAGGATTTCGTCTGCCCATAAGGAATTTCACAAAGTGCATCCCAGACGGCTTGCTGAAATGGCGTACCTACGTACTCAAATGGAACAGTAAAGGTTTTCCGTTTTCCTTCTAGATACTGAGTAATTTCAACAACATAAGGTGCAAGCATTTCATCATCTTCCACAAGAGTACTTCCTGGAAAGCGTTTTTTTGTCCATTCGACTAATTCCTCGAATGGTTTGTTCTGTGAACCTACAAAGACAAGCCCCTTTGAAGTTGACGCAATATATAATTGCCAATCCTTGAACTTTAGTAAAGACCAATATAGACTTGAATTATTCTTTGTTTCCATTATACTTCTCCTCCACTTTACTCATTTGACGAAATTGTGCTGGCGTCTGTCCCGTTTTCTTTTTAAATAAAGTAATAAAATAAGGCGTATTAGCCATCCCCACACATAAAGCAATATCTCCAATCGCTTTATTTGACTGAATCAAATACTTTTTAGCTACGTGTACTCTAACTTCCTGTATATATTCAACTGGCGTCATGCCTTTGATCTTTTTAAATGTTCGATGCATATGATACGGACTTCCATGACAAATATTTGCTAACGATTCTAGCGTTAATTTTTCTGTGAAATTTTTATCAATGTATTCCGTAATTGCATCCACCCACTCGCTATCAGGCAGATTTTCATTAGTGGGCTTGCAACGTTTACAAGGGCGAAAATTTGCTTGGAGGGCTTGTTCTGCGTTTGAAAAAATGCATACATTTTCTTTTTTCGGAACGCGAGATTTACAGGATGGTTTACAAAATATCCCTGTCGACCTTACAGCGTAGAAAAATTGGTTATTGTACGCTGCATCATTATTTATAATGGCTTGCCACTTTTCCTCTGTTATCATTTCTACTTCATTTATCATTCTAGGATGATGGCTCTCTCGATGTCCGTTATCGATACTATCCGACATTTATCTCACCTCTCCTTACAATATACTCTCTATAAATTCAGAATGGACAATTCTAGGAATAGAATAGCAAGATATTGAAGTTTAATTTTTACTTAGAATCGTGAAAAATGATTCCAAGTCCGTAGCGTTCTCCAGCAGTAACTGTGCTTACTCCGTGACGAACCGTATTTTTGTAATATCCTTTTTTACCTAAAACAGGTCGATGGTGAGTAGGAAAGATTAGCGCACTGCCTTGTTCTAAAGTAATGACATGCCCTCTACTCTGAGCACGCGGAATTTGTTCCACTAATAGAGATTCACCACCACAAAAGTCTTGATCTCGTTGATTTAATAAAAATACTACTTGAAACGGGAAAAATATATCACCATATAAATCTTGATGTAAACAATTAAATCCGCCTGTTTCATACTTTAATAGTAAAGGTGTTGGTCTCGTTTGATTATACTCTTCACAGGTGTTCAAAAAATCTTGAAGTTGTTCTGGATACTGTTCTGTCTTCTTTAAATAGCTCAGCCACCGATTAGCTGTTTTTGCTAATGCCAAATAAAAAGCCTCTCTTAAATGTTGGATGATGTCAGGTAATGGATAAGAAAAATATTTGTACTCCCCATTCCCAAAGCGATATCTCGTCATATTGATTGTCGTTCTGTATGACTCTTCCTCACCATACATGTCTATGAAGAATTCACACTCCTCCTTTGTTAAAATCACAGGAAGCTTTGCAAATCCTTGCTCATCTAATTCATGTTGAATGGTCTCCCAATCTAAGCTCTCAACACGTGTTTTTATATGTTGGACCATTTTTATACCCTCCTTTACATTCCTGATAACTAACACTATAACCTCATAAATAGAAAAAAATAAGGAGTTGAGAATGTAAGAGCAAGATAACAAAATCAGTAAAGGCTATGATGTGATTGTTATTACATTACCTACAATTTTCGATATGATTGCAAACCTAGGCGATCTAACAAGGGGGGAAATTTGGACCTTAGTATAGGTAAGCGTAATAAATAATAAAACATCACTGAATCTCTTCTTTAAAAAATCCGGAAAAGCATAGATATCTGAGAAAAACATTGATTTATTTTCTAGGATTCGTTTTGTTTTTATCTTTCTTTGGTTCTGAAGTAAAAGCTATGGAAAGGGTTGATAGTAAAACATTAGAGATAATAGATGGAACAACACTTAACTCAAGGGAATTGGAAGACCTACTTAACTCAAATAAAGAGTTTACTGTTGAATTATCAGACCAACAGGTAGCTGAGCAATATGCAAAAATAAAAGGCGTTACAATTCAAGAAGCTTACTCTAAATTAGCTGAATATAACAAACTTGATACCTTTTCTCCCAAGGCAGAGTCCTGTTCATGGTTTGGAACAAATACGGAAATCCCGATTTTCGGAAAAACTTACAGACCCCTCTTACAAGTATATGTACAGATATGTAGCTCAGGCGGCACACCAAAATATATTAATACAAACCAAGCACCGCTTTTACAAGAATTTGTAGCTAATCCAATCTCTTTTTCAGGCACAATCAAAGTGGAACTTCATAATGGACATTTCTTATTCCTAATCAATGGAAATTTTTATAATTCAACTTCAACCACTCATACTGGTACAATAGGAGTTGGAAACATTTTCACTGCATCCTACTCTGTTGCTTCTTCAAGTAGTTTTTATGCATCATTAACAACAGGTCTAACAAAACGTGATGTTTTAGGTTATTAACCCATTTTTTTCCATTATAGGAGGCTGGTCCATGAAAAAAATACTTTCTATTATTATGCTAGCTACTCTTTTGATAATAGTCGGCTGTGATACTAACATATCAAATAACCAAATGTATAATGGGAATGATTTAAAAGTCGGGATTATCGGTCCATTTCCTGATTTTAGTGAGGAAAAAGTTGTCTTTGAAAAAATAACTTTTGATGATTTGAAAGGAAACACACAAAAAGTTTCAGACGACTTAGACGCTGTAATTATAACTAAAGAATTTCTTTCAGAAGCAGATGATGACCAATACGTTACTGTTTATAATGAATTAGAAATTCCGACGTTCTTTATGCAATCAACTAAGGCTCACATTCCTTTTGTCAATGAGGGAGTGGATTATGATACATTTATTGACATCCAACCCTTGAGTTATGCAACTGGTTATTTAAATACCTCAACTGATAAAGAAATCAAGTATGAAACTTGGAGGTATGAGCTTATCGATCATAAAGAGAACAATTCAAACATACAAGAGTTGTATTCAAGAATTTTTAAAACGATTGATTCACTTAAATAGAAAATGTATTCAAAATCATGGTGACATCCAATATCTGCATTCTATATAAATATACGATGCATATAAAGAATTGGTCTTATAATATCCATGTCTAGGATACAATAAAAAGAGATTAAGGAACCTGAAGCTGGTTGGTGCTGCGTCCCGATTGTTAGACACATACTAACAATTGGAGGTGCTGTTTTTCTATGGGAAAATTTAAGCAGCAAAGAAAGAGAAATCGAGAAGTCAACAAATGTAGATCATAAACCCCTTTATTCATAATTTTTTACTTTCAACATGAATATCCACGCTAGGGTTCGTAACTTTTTTCGCTATTGAAAAGTGCATCTTCCGAAAAATACTGTCACATTCATTTATAAACCATTTGATAGATGGTTGGTACCTTTCCCCATATCGATATCTCGTCATATTAACACTATAACCTGATAAATAAATAGAAAAAAATAAGGAGTTAAGAATATAAGAGCAAGATAACAAAATTAGTAAGGGCTATGATGTGATAAAGTAAAATTACTCTTAATAGGACGAGGAGAATGAAAAGTGACATGGTATGAAATCAATGATGATATTGTTATTACATTACCTACAATTTTCGACATGAATGCTAACCTAGGTTATTTAACAAGGGAAAAAAATGAATGCATGTACGAAATAGAGAACAATATTATGACGAAAGTTATAACTATTGGGAAAATTCAATCCTTAGTACAAATAAGCATAATCAATAATAAACAAATGGTGATTCAATTCCTAAATGATTCTAAACCTATTGAAAAGTGGAAGCGGCAAGAAATTGTAACATATATTCATGAATGGTTTGATCTCGATAATGATTTAACGTCATTTTATGAAATGGCAAAAGCAGACCCATTACTTAAAATACCTGTCCAAAAATTTTATGGATTACGAGTAATCGGCATTCCCGACTTATTTGAAGCTTTATGCTGGGGAGTTTTAGGCCAACAAATTAACTTAGCCTTCGCGTACACCTTAAAGAGGCAATTTGTAGAAAAATTTGGCGATTTCATTGAATGGAATGGTAAAAAATATTGGGTGTTCCCTTCATACGAACGAATTGCACAATTAACCCCTGCTGACCTAGCAAATATTAAAATGACGGTGAAAAAAAGTGAATATATCATTGGCATTGCGAAATTAATGGCAAGTGGAGAATTATCGAGGGAAAAATTAATGGAAATGGACTTTAAAGATGCTGAAAAAAGCTTAATGAAAATACGAGGAGTCGGCCCTTGGACAACCAATTATGTTTTAATGCGCTGCCTCAGGTTCCAAACAGCCTTTCCAATCGATGATGTAGGACTTATTAATTCGATAAAACTATTACAAAATATGAATCGAAAGCCGACAAAAGATGAAATCATGGAATTATCGATACCGTGGAAAAACTGGGAATCCTACGCTACCTTTTATTTATGGCGTGTCCTTTACTGAATAAGTTTAAGATGAGAACAATTATAAAGAGCATGCTTTGAAACAAATGAATCAAAACATGCTCTTTTCAACTATTCTTTGCGAGCTTTCATATAATCACAGGCTCTATTATAAATGTAAATCTATCCTACAATTCATCAATAATATCAATGTGTTACTATGGTAAACTCTCCACGATTTCCTCGTTGGAAGCCCCATCATGCTTTATGAAAAGTTTTCTTGTAAATGCACTAACTGCTAAACTCACTACAATATTAACGCCTAATGCAAGGAACCCAATGTTGATATCTTGTATAAATGTTGGCCAATTCGGGAAAAGGGTACTTAGATTTGCGCCTGTAGCGGCTTGCCAACCTACAATCATAACGCCAACAATTATCCCAGCGAACACACCTTGTAACGACAGTGGATTTTTTTTCATGAAACTACAAACAACAGCAGGTGCAAATTGTGTAACTAATCCATATCCCATTAAGAATAATAGAGTTATAGCACCACCACCACTAAAAGTAAAATAAAGGGCAATTAGGGCAACCAATGGAACCGTATAACGAGCAATAATACCAATTTGTCGATCCGTAATTTGAGGACGAAACGGCTTTATTATATTTTTTGCAAAAAGTGTAGCTGCAGACATCAAAATTAATGAGCCTGGAACAATTGCCGTTAACAGCCCTGCTGCTCCAATAAAGCCTACTATTACTGGGCTAAACGTTTGTGTGGAAATTTTGAATAATGCTAAATCAACATCGCCTCCCGATAAATTCGGGACTTGTAGAATAGCTGCTGCTCCGGTAAATAGGACAAATAATATAAATAATGCATAGATAGGTAGAATAATCGCATTTCTTCTTAGGGCATTTCCACTTTTAGCTGAAAAAGTAGCAACAAAGGTGTGGGGCCACATGTAAAATCCTAATGATGTCAGCATCATTGTTGAAACATACCAAGACGCACTTAAACCTGAGTCTGGAAGCGTTAAGAACCCTGGATTTGTGGCTTCAATAGCTTCCCACATTGGTTGAATACCACCATAATAATGAAATGGTAAGTAGATTCCTAGAAATAAAACAACACCAAGTATAAGGAAGTCTTTAATGACTGCTGTCCAAGCTGAGCCATGAATACCTGAAACCATAACATAGACAATCATCGCAATGGTTCCAATCCAAATCGTGATTTTGGAGTCAATGGCTCCATAAGAAGCTTCAGAAACAATAATGCCAAGACCTTTCAATTGAATGATTAAATAAGGAATTAAAGCCGCCAAACCGACTATTGCTACAACCATTCCAAGCGCTTTACTTTTATATGCCTTCTCAAAAAAATCAGATTGAGAAAGTAAATTATGTTTCTTTCCATAGCTCCATATTTTTGGCGTTAACCAGTAAGCAATGACATAGTTCAGCATCATGATGTTGTAGAATGCTGCCCCACCTTTTCCATACATCCAACCACTTATCCCTAAAAATGCACTTGTAGTATAAATTTCTCCGGCCATTAGCAAGAAAATGAAAATAGAGCCAAAACCCCGACCGCCAACACTCCATTGCTCTAGGCTCATATCCTTCCCTCTACTCGCCATAATGCCTAAAATTAATGCAATTCCTAAAAACACAGCAATAATACCAATAGATATTGTCATGTTACTCCACCTCTGCTTTTACGTCTGGATTTAAGCGATGTACTAAAAGCATGATACCTGTCCCTAATAAAATCCAAAGAACCATCCAAAATAACAAAAGCGGAAGTCCCAAGATATAAGGTTCGGTACTTTTAATAAAGGGAACTCCCAAAGGCATTCCAAAGTATGCAATGAATGATAGTAAATAACAAAGTCTTTTTCGAGTCATTTTATCTATCTCCTTCTTTTATAAGATGGCCTATTGTTTTATTAATTGGGCAAATCCATTATCAATAAACAAGCTTTTGACATCCCTTTTGTCAGCCGCAAATACGATTTGATGTTCATTATTTAGAAAATCAATGGTGTATTGTACAGTGGAAGCTACACCTAGCTTGAGAGCATCTTCATCTAGATCGAAGAAATCATTATGATGCTCTGCCCCAACCCCTTTTTCAAGATTTTTTATTCCAACGAAGGCAAATACACCTGGAAAGTATTTTTCATAAAACGCAAAGGATTCTGAGCCCATCCATGCTGGTGAAGAATATAACGTATTTACACCTAATGCCTTTTCTACAGCAAGTGATGCTATGTGTGCGCAATCGTTTTGGTTGTAAACAAATAAATCCGATTCAATGGGCTCTGTAATAAATTCATATGTGCAACGATGTAGGTCGCAAACTTTTTCTAGGATTCGTTTAAATTCGCTTGCAGCATGTGAACCTTGATCATCATCTAAATATCTGGCAGTTCCTGAGAATTGTAAGCTTTCTGGAATGATATTTACGGCAGAACCGGAATGAATCATGCCAATAGAATAGGTAATGGTTTTAAAAGGATCTAAAGTATTTATTCTCATAGCTTTTAAATTGCTGTAAAAATCTGTAAAGCAATCTAATGGAGCCACCGATAAATCTGGTCTGGAGCCATGTCCACTTTTTCCTTTCAATAGCACATTAAAACTAAAGGAAGCAGCCATTCTCGGTCCTGGTTCAACAGATATTTTCCCTGTTGGAATATCAGATTTTAAATGGATGCCCCAAATGCCGTCAGCCCCTAATTCATATAAGCGTGTTAAAAGATTGTAAATGCCTCCGCCCATTTCTTCTCCTTGCTCAAAAGCAAGAAGTACTTTTCCTTTTACCTTATCTTTATGTTGAACCAAAATCTTCGCTGCCCCTAGAAGCATTGCTGTATGTCCATCATGACCACAAGTATGAGCAGCTTGACTAGTACTAGAAACGACTATTTTTTTCATTTTTAAATTATTTTCGTTTTCTTTCATCGGAAGTGCGTCTAAATCAGCTCTAAGTATCAATGTTTTCCCTGGTTGTTCCCCATGAATAAATCCAATAATTCCACCATTCGGGACGATCTCGTAATCAATGCCCATTTTAGTTAATTCCTCTGTAACTACTTTAATAGTCCGTATTTCCTGTAACCCAATCTCCGGATGCTTGTGAAGATCTCTTCTTATATTAATGACATAGCCTTCGATTTCTTCTGCAACCTTTAAAGCATTAAGTTCAAACTCGATTGTTGTCATTTTATACACCCCTATTTTAATGGATTATTCTATTCCAAATCCTGAAATTCAACAGCAATCCGTTCAAGTGCTTGCTTTATAAGTGGTCTTGGCGAAGGGACACAAATTCTTTGAAAACCTTCCCCTTCTTTTCCGAACATCCATCCATCTTCTAGAAGAACATTCGCTTTATTATAGATACGATGATGAATCTCTCGATCGGAAAGACCATATCCATTAAAGTCCATCCACATCACATATGTGCCGTCTGGAATTCTTACTTTAACTGTAGGCATGTTTTCAGCTAAAAAGCTTTTTACAAACTCCATTGTGCCGTCAATATATTGCGTAACTTGTCCCAACCATTCATCTCCCTCGTTATAGACGGCTATAAGAGCTGCAATGGTAAACGGTGACGGTAACTGCATCCCCATTATGTCATTAAAGGTTTTTCTGCGTTCGGGGTTGGAAATGATGACATTTGTACAATGAAGACCCGCAACATTAAATGTTTTGTTAATGGCTGTACAAGTGACAATATGATCAGTATTTTCTACAACCTTACAGATTGGTGTAAATCTTTTATTTTTCCTAATTAAGTCACCGTGGATTTCATCTGCCACAATGATTACATTATGTTCCTCGCAAATTTTTGAAAGCCTTTTCAATTCTTTATTGGTGAATATATTTCCAGTTGGATTATGTGGATTACAAAGAATAAACATGGTTGTGTTTTTATCCTTTGCTTTCTCTTCAAAATCTACGAAATCAATTGAAAAAGATCCATCTGATTCACATTTCATTGCGTTATTTTGAACAATTCTACCATTACGCTCTATCGCAGTAGTGAACGGTGGATAAACTGGCCGTTGTATAATGATTCCTTCCCCAGGCTTAGTAAATGCTTGTACAGCTATATTCAAAGCATGAACCGTTCCAGGACTATATACGATTTCCTCTCTTTTGATCACCCAATCATGCCTTTTTTTAAACCAATGCTGAATGGATTCAAAGTACTCATTCGGAAAAATAGAATACCCAAAGATTCGATGATCAACCGTTTGATGAAGTGCATCTATCAAAGGCTGCATGACGGGTAAATCCATATCAGCTGTAAATAATGGAATCGTTTCATAATCATATCTTTCTGTATAACCGATGTCTTTAATTAATTCTTCCCCGTCCCACTTTAACGAATAAGTACGACGTCGACTAATTATTTCATCAAAATCATATATCATTCTTTCTCTCATCCCCCTTCCTCGTCATTGCTCGAAAATACGTTTTTTCCGTACCTGAGCAATTATTTTCATCAGTTTAGCACCTTAACTGTAAAATCGTCAATAAGAAAATAGAATTTTCCGAAAATTAAAATTGGGATGTTTGATCCCCTTCACAAAAATTGATTGGTTGTTGAAGCTTCATGATTAATTGAAGGAAATTATTTATGAATATGTTAAAATAAAGGGATGTTTGTTTACTAAGGGGGAATGATCTGTGGAGAAAGAAGAAATCTTTTATGAGCTAATGGAGACACTTTTTGAAACATCTCGATCCATTAGTACCTATGAAAGTATCCCGAGAAAGTACGGTACGGAAGATGAACTATATATGATAGAGGCTCACACACTCAATTTAATAGGTGATAAAATCAAAACAAATACTACTGAAATTGCAGAAATCACACACCGTACAAAAAGTGCAGTTTCTCAAATGATGGATAAATTAATAAAAAAAGAATTAGCATTTAAATATAGAAATCCTGACAATTATCGAGAATTAACGATTGAATTGACACCAAAAGGTCAACTGGTATATGAATATCATAAAAAACTCGATAAAGAAGAGTTTGGCAATTACTTAAAGGATTTGGAAAGATTCACCATTGAAGATTTTCAGAAAATCATTACACTTCTTAACCTAATTAATGAGCGAACAAAAAGTACACTTCATGAAAAAGCCTAAACCTTTTATTGCCATGGTTTGATCAAATTGATACTTTAAAAAAAGAAAAGAGCGTGTTTTGGAAAAAAGATTGATCCAAACACGCTCTTCCAGTCTAGCCATTCACCACAGCTAGAGCGTCTCATCCAATTTCTGAATTTTGGGAGTGGGAAATTAAATAGACATAGCCTAAAATGTCGATGTTGCCTCTCTTTACACGTACAGCGCAATCTTTGTTCGACGTATAAATATCTATGTCTTTCGATAAAGTTTATTTTCAAGATCAAAATGCGACAGGACGGAAAAATTGTCAAGACCGATTCCTTCGTATAAAAAGCTTTTTTCAACTGGATAACCAAAGTTTTTCGAGCATAACCATTTAGCGGACATATTGATTGTTCCTGCGCTTGCCCCCATTACAACAGCTGTGCTTTTTTTAATCAAATCCGTCAATTCATAGTCTATCAAAAACTCATTCTGTTTAAGAGTATCTCCACCTAACAAGAAAATAGCTGACGCATTTTGAAGTATGGTTTGGGCATCTTCCTTCTGTACATGATAATTAATTAAATGATAGTCATCGAACATAATACCTGATAGATGTCTATGATTTCATTTTTAAATATAAAATTCAGTTTTTCAGCCTCTTCCAGAAACAGTTGAATCCATTGCTCATCGTACAAACTGACTACTAGTTTTCGTAAAGTATTTCCTCCTAATCATTTCATTAACAAAGCTTTATCTATAATGTTCGTTTTTTACGCAAAAGTAAAAGTGTCCAGCCAGTGGATGATTCGCATTTCACCGTTAAAAACACGAACAATTAATTAATTCTCGAATATTAACATACGTTTTTATTCTCTTTACGGATTTTCACCAATAATTACTACCAACTATATATCTCACTCTACATACCTTATTGATTAAATAGAGTCAACCAAAACAGCATTGTACGTGTTCACGATTTTAAAGGTTAGCTTAAGAATGAGTTTTTAAAAAGTGTATAAATGGTTGTTCGATTAGATCGGATTTCCGCGAGCAAATATATAAACTTTGCTGAATATCTGCTTGCTGAACAGACACTTTCTCTTTATTATTTTACTGGTATTGTTAATTGGGGAATTGCTATTCCTGTTTCAATTGGCTCTATTGTTGGCTCTTTCTTAGGCTTAAAGATTATTCCGTACATCCAAACAAGATGGGTTCAAATTATATTACCAATCATTTTTTTGTTCTTAATTGGTCAGGTCGTTTCGGATTTAATAAAATAAATCACCCTTACTACTAAGATACCAAGTGATAACAACATACAGTTTAATAATTTAATATGATTTTAAAAAGGGTATGTTAAGAAGCGATTGCTCTTATTGAACAATCGCCTCTTCCCCTTACCTGTATGTATTGGAAAAATGAAACACTATAATGAATCATCCATTTATCTTGTTTTATTGCCTCAGCAATTTTTTTGATTAATTCTTCAAGTTCTGCTGATTGATATTCGACATTGGCTTCACTCACCATATTTAAAAATTGTCTATGAAAGCTCGGTGGTGTCAAGGTTATTCCCCAATAGGCGAGACTTTTAAACGGTCTATTTGTGTTGTGGGCGAATGTTTCAACGTGATGTATTTTTTTACTAAAAACCTTAGAAAGTTATACACGAAATGATTCCAAACTCGTGAATGTATGGCATGGTATCACTCCACCCATTTCTATAATAATTTCCTTTATGACCCGCTAATGATTACGTTTCTTGCAAGAGGATCTTTGCAAGACGAAAAATACCTTCCTCAATTGCTAACTCATCCATTTTAGCAAATCCGAGTACCCATCCTTTTCGATTATTTTCTAAACAATACTTACTAAGTGGATAAACACGTATCCCCTTTTCGAGTGCGAGGCTCGTCATTGCTTCTTCATCAAACGATTCTTCCGCTTCAAGAAGCATATGCAAGCCCGTTTCAATGCCACTTAGCTTGAAACGTTCCGCTAGTCCTGACGCTATGATTGCCTTCGTCATAGCTTCATGTCTACGTCGATAGACATTTCTTGCTCTCCTCATGTGACGCATAAAATGACCGTGCTCAATAAAATGAGCAAGTGTTAATTGCTCCATAATTGGGAGATGTCGATAAGTTAATTGTTGTACTTGCGCAAGTTGGCGAATGGCATCTTTTGGACCAATGACAGCCGAAATTCGTATGCCAGGAGCAACCATTTTAGAAAAACTCATCATATATAATGTGTTTTGGGGTTGTTGGCTAAACAAGGTAGGAAGCGGGCCACCCCGATACCTAAATTCACCATCATAATCATCTTCTACAATCCAAAATTGATCTTTCACAGATTTTTGCAGCAATTGTTGTCGGCGTGGCTCAGACATAATGACACCAACTGCACATTGGTGAGAAGGTGTAACAAAAACGAGCTTGGTTTGTGGATGAATAGAATCCACTTGTATTCCGTACTCGTCAACAGGCACAGCAATAACATTCATGCGCCGATATTTCATGGTCATCCAGGCAGCAGGAAATCCAGGATCTTCAACAGAAACCGTTTCTCCTTCCTTTAAAAGAGCTTGGGCAATCAGATCGATGCTATGCTGTGCGCCAGAGGTTAAGATGATTTGGTCAATATCTACATGTACACCTCTTTCAAATGTCAGGTAACGTTGAATCTGTTCACGTAGCGGTGTAAAACCGTAGGCATCGCCATAACCCCAATTGGTCAGGTCTGTTTCTGCTGAAGCCTGTAAAAAAGATTGTCTCCATTTTTTTCGGAAATGCTCGTCCAAATACGGCTCATGGGGGCAAAAATCGATTGCAACGTTTTGATTTGCTTTACCTCTAAACCAACTGTTTAACTCATCAACTGCCGCGTTTAATAAAGGTAATACTGGCGTAGATGGTCCCTGAAGAATGACCTCTTCTGACGAGTTCTTTTTATATCCCCATTCACTTACCCTTGTTCCACCACGCCAATTTGTCACGGTATATCCACGACTAAATAATTCCTCATAAACAATTTGTATAGTTGAGCGTGAAACACCTACTAATAAGGCGAGTTCTCGGGATGGAGGAAGCAACTCCCCTGGTGGCCATTTTCCTGTTGTAATATGATGAATAGCTTGGTCAAGTAACTGCTGCCATATAGGATTTTTATCGTCTCGGTTAACTTTTAACATTCAATTCACTTCCAATTAGAATAAAGATTGTTAAATTAAGTGAAAATTAATAGTTTCGTACAGTCAATCATTATTATACTATCAAATCGATAATTTTATAGGAATAGGATGGTTTTAGTATACTTTGCTTCATCTAAACAAATGCTATTATTCTTTTAAATGCTACTTCTGCAGCATGAATCGTTCTATCAATATCATGTATGGAATGGGCAGTCGATATAAATATGCTTTCATATTGAGACGGAGGTAAAAGTATACCCTGTTTAAGCATTTCCCTATAAAAACGACAAAACATCTCGGAATCTATTTTTTGAGCATCATCAAAATCTTGTAAAGGATGATCGATGAATGCGTATCCAATCATTGTCCCAGCTTTTGTTGTTTTAAGGGGAATATTATAGTTATGAGCTACTTTGGATAAGCCTTGAATAAGCCTATTAGATAACTTTTCTATATACTCGTAACTGTCAAGATTTAATTTATTTATTGTCGTATACCCCGCTACCATCGCTATTGGATTACCTGATAAGGTTCCAGCCTGATAAATATTCCCTTCAGGAGCGATTTGATTCATAATCTCTTTTCTTCCACCATATGCGCCAACAGGCATCCCCCCACCAATGATCTTACCTAAACAAGTTAAGTCTGGTTTTATGTTATAAAGCCCCTGAGCAGAATGATAATCTATCCGAAAGCCAGTCATGACCTCATCAAGTATAAATAGCCCACCATATTTTGTAGTGAAAGAGCGTATCGCTTGAAGAAATTCAGGATTAGCTGGTATTCCTCCCATATTGCCTGCAAATGGTTCTACTATAACGGCTGCAATTTGTGAGCCATATTTATCAAATATTTTCTTCAAGACTTCGATATTGTTATAGGGAATGGATATTGTATTTTTAGTTATTTCTAAAGGTACACCTAGACTATCAGGGAGGCCTAATGTAGCAATTCCTGAACCTGCCTTTACTAATAGATGATCACTGTGTCCATGATAGTTTCCATCAAATTTCACAATCATGTTTTTGCCAGTAAAGCCTCTAGCTAGTCTAATGGCGCTCATTGTCGCTTCTGTACCTGAGTTAACCATTCGAATCTTCTCTATGGAAGGAATACGAGTAGTTATTAATTCAGCTAGCTTATTTTCTTGTAAAGTTGGCAATCCAAAACTTGTCCCACTATGAATGGCTTCAAGAAGTGCACCTAAAACCTCCTTATCTGCATGTCCATGAATTAATGGTCCCCAGGAAAGAACATAATCTATATAGCTATTGCCATCAATATCATAGATTTTCGAGCCTTTCCCATGGCTAATAAAAATGGGCTTCATCCCAACCGATTGAAATGCTCTTACTGGGCTGTTTACGCCACCAGGCATAAGCTTTTTTGCTATTTCAAAGGCTTCTATTGATTTCATCGTATTTATTTTAAAAACCGCCTTTCTTATTGAACGATCTTAGCATAACGTATTACGGATTGATAAAAAACATCCAAAAATGCGAATTTTAACAGTCCATAAAGTAGGTACACTAAAAAACCACTAACCCTAGATAACTAGGATTAGTGGTGCTTAAAGTGATTTGATTTAACAAGTTTTGAAAACCAGTACTATGTATGTGGGATTTTTTCAATATTGAACATTTCCCCTAGTGCAATTGGATTTTCTTTCGCGGTAATATGTTGTGGAACAATTCGGTAAACTTGAACCGGCCCTCCGAAAACGGCTGATCGATATTTGTCCACATGTTGCTGGGATAAGGGACGGTTATAGTAACCAGGTACATATTTATTTATCATTTCTTGCAACATATGTGTCGCTTCATTTAGATCGACGATAGGTTGAGCCTTACCAAAAACCATGACACTCATATAAGCGGTGTCCGTTTTAGCGGGTACTGGATTAGTAATCGTTCCATATTCTTCGCAAACTGTAAAGCAGACCTCTGGATTCTCTTCCATCACTTGATTTCGTCTCCCGCCAGTGGCTCCATGGAAATAAAGCACCCCATTTGTCCACACAAAATTAAGTGGGATAACATATGGCAAATGACCGTCAACCATACCTAGATGCCCAATGCGAGCTTGCTGCAAAAATGTATCTATTTTGTTCTTGTCCAACACTTCTCTTACTTTGTAACGTACCTTAACCATGGTTATCACTCCTACTTGTAGTATGATGTGATTTTATCAGCCTTTGGATTGAATAAAAACGTCCATAATTATAGCAATCAAGCAATCCATTTTCAGAGGAGCGTTAAATTTTAAAAATTATGATTAACTATTAGCTGGTATAGTTCAAAGTTTTATTATGTGTAAAAGAAATGAGAGTGAAATAATGCTCAGTCCTTTTGCCATTATACAATTGAAATTCACAGAAAATTCTAGAACTACAATCGCATGCTAAGAAAAATTATTTATTCAAAAAAGTGAAATGGAGTTTGCTCTCTATTTCACTTTTTTATCATTTAATTAGCTAAATAGGTCTCCACTTGCCTTCCCCGTCAGCACCAGAAAAAAGCTGTCTGAAATGGCAGCTTTTTTCTGGTGTAACTATGTTTTTTTATAAGTTATCTATTGCTTCCTTTCCTTTCTTCCAATATTGCGAATTCGCCCCACCCCGCTTAACAAAGCAGGAATTAGAATTGGCAACATGACAAAAGTAAGTAGAACAAGCCCTAGAATAACCGTTATGGCTATTTCAATAAGCGTTATGACACCTGAAGGCATTAATGCCGCAAATGTACCTCCAAGAATGATCGCTGCTGATATCACCACACCTCCAATATGACGTGTGGCATCGATAATAGTTTTTGTCGAATTCCCCTCCAGCTCTCTATAACGCATCATCAAGAAGATACTGTAGTCTACTCCTAATGCAACAATCATGATGAAACTAAAGAATGGTACATTCCACGCTAGTTCACTCATATTGAGAAATTTAGCGCTTATAATGCTACTCATACCTATGGCAGTATAGTACGTTATGATTAAAGAGGCTAAAATAAAAATTGGTTTTAGGAAAGAACGAGTAATAATGATCAGAATGATACCAATGCCTATTAGCATGATGGCTGCTGTTCGAGTGAAATCCCCACTCGCAATTTCTTCAAGATCCACATTTTGCGATGTTCTTCCACCGATTGCTACCTTCGCATCACGAAACTCACTACTTTTAATGATCGCTTGTAGCTCTTGCTCAATTTGGTCAACAATTATCATGGCTTCCTTTGAATAAGGATTCACATCTAAAATGATGCCCATCTGAGTTATTTTCCGATTATCGGACATATACATGTTCAATGATTTTTGGAACTCATCACTCACTAAAACATCCTTTGGCATATATAACTTTTCAGAAGCCTCTGATTCACTAAGACCTGTTAAATAGTCTTGCACATCTGTTAAACCTGTGCTGACGTCTTGTAAACCTTTTGTGCTTGCTGATAATCCTGATTGTAAGGTTGCCATTCTATCTGCTAAATCCGTTAGTGCTGTTTGCAGTTGCTTTTGTCCCTCGTTAATCGTCATTAATCCTGATTCAAGGGAGGGTACTTGGCTTGCGATTTGGTTAGACCCCTTTGCTGCAGATTGCAAACCATGCGTTAAGCTAGAAGATGCTTCATATAGTTGATTCACACCTGTTTGTAATTGGGAGAAGCTACTGTTCACTTTGGCAAGTGAAGCATTTACTTCCCTAAATGATGTCATGGCCCCTTCGAATTGAGCTGTCACTGTGTGTAATTTCTCTGATAATTGCTCTAATTGCTGCTTTTCAGTTGATGCAATGCTAAGCGTCGTTTGTACATTCATATCATTAGCTAGCTCTGGTTTTGACTGTACGAGTGCATGCATTGCACTTTCAATTTGTCTATATCCTTTTTCTGCACTTTCAATCCCTTGCCCAATGCTGGTGAAATTCGTACTAAATGAGGACAAACCTTTTTCAAGTTCCGTATAACCATTTAATAATTGTGACATCGAAATGGATAAAGTGTTCGTATTTTCTTTTACAGAAGCTAAACCATTTTCTAGTTCTTGGACGCCATTTGCTCCTGCACTTACGCCGTTTGTTAATTGATCAATAGCAGTCCCTAAACTCGAAACACCTTTTTTCATTTCATCTGTTCCTTGAATTAATGCCTGAACATTTTGAGCAGCATTTGTATCTGTTTGTTGGAATTGTTGCTCAGCTGAAGACAAACCATTACTAATCTTACCTACACCTTCATTTGCATCACCTAAGCCACTCTTTATTTGTTTAGATTGCTCCGTGATGTATAGGTCATCCATTTTTTCTCCAACTGGTCGTGTAGCTGTTAATACTTTAGATATACCGTCAATCTGCGAAATCTTTTCAGCTATTTCATCTAATGCTTGTAATGATTTTGCATTATCCAGTGCTTCATTTGACTGTAAGGCAAGTGTAGTAGGTGATGAAAAACCTGCTGGGAAATGCGCTTCAATCACATTAATCCCTTGCTTTGAAGCATAACGATCATCGATTTCCAACAAGTCATTATAGCTTAGAGAATGACTAGAATTCATGATAAATGGAACGCACAAAATCGCTGTAAAGACTAATGCAACGAAAGGTCTTAAAACAGATAGCCTTGCTAAAAATCCCCAGATTTTACTGTCATTATGACCAGTAAAAGTTTTCGCTGGCCAGAACATCTTTTTCCCCAGTAAAGCCATAAAAAAAGGATTTAAGGTCAATAAGACCAATAAGAGTACAGCTACGCCAATTGCTACAGCTGAACTTGCTCGGTATAACCCGAATTCCGCCAAATAAAGAGCCATAAATCCAATAAACACCGCAAGCGCACTATACAGAACCGTTTTTCCAGCTGTTTTATACGTGCTGCGCACTGCTTTCCAACGATCTTCCTGCTTCACCAGTTCTTCCTTAAATCGAGTGAAGAGTAAGATATTATAATCTGTGCCGATACCGAATAAAATAACAACTAAAAATACTTGAGTAAAATTCGAAAATGGGTAATTAAACTGATCTACTAAGTGTGCAATGATTCCTAGTGACACTAAGTAAGCTACTCCAACCGATAAAAGAGAGACGAATGGCACTATTGGTGATCGGAAAACAAGAATGAGCACAGCGATAATAAAGATAATCGCTATTATTTCTGTTTTCTTAATCCCCTCTTGTGTGGATTGAACGAAATCTTCCATTACCAGACTGTTTCCTGTTAGATAGGTATCTACATTTTTACTATCTATAATTTTAGTAAGCTCCTTCGTTATCTCAGAAATTTCTCTATTATTCTGCTCAACAGAAAGCTGAGCTAGAATGGTAGTTCCATCTTCAGAAATGAGCTGTTTTTTCGTTTGCTCATTATCTAAATGAGTCATAATCTCCTTCATACCAAGCTGAGTTTGTTCTTTTTTTAATTCTTTAATGATTTTTCCTACTTCTTCTTTTTGTTCCTTTGTTAATGCTTGATCATTCCCACTATTGAAGACAGCAATAATTTGATACCTTTCCCCACTATCATTATCCATTTGATTAAGCAGATCTTCTGCAATATTGCTTTGAGCACTTTCGGGAATAGTAATTTGCCCTTTTTCTCTAACCAATTGATCTAAATTAGGCATCGTCGTGACGATAAAGACTGTCATGACTATCCATAAAACGAACGATGCTACTCGCCAATTCATGATTTTTTTCATCATCATTTCTCTCACTTTCACTTTACTAAATTAATAATTATCTAGAGAATGCTAACCTCTAGATAAACGATTATAAAATCATACAGGTGTATACTTTTATTCGTAAATCAAGTATACTTAGCCTCAGAAAACGGGACAATGTTCAATTTTCGTCTATATGTACAACTTTGAACATTGACATATCAATGTGTTCAACTTTAGAAAAATATTTTAGGAGTGCAAAAAAAATGAGTGGGAAAGCAGAATACAAAAGCGCAATTCGCTCAAGAAAAATGATTAGGCACGCATTTGTAGAATTAGTGCTGGAGAAGGATTTAGAAAAGATCACCGTAAAAAATATTGTTGAACGAGCTGAAGTAAGTAGAGGAACATTCTATGCTCATTACTCGGATATTTTGGCAGTTATTGAGGAAATTGAAAATGAACTAATGGGCAAAATGGTAGAGTTTCTGAATGATTTTAAAGCGGTCGAAATCATTCAAAATCCGATGCCTTTCTTTTTAAAAATGGTGGACTTTTTACAACAAGATATTGAATTTTACCGAAAGTTAATCTTTGTACAGGGGGCCTCTTGCTTTGTCGTGAAATTAAAAGACATTCTGATCGAGAAAATCATTAGTTTTCAAGAAACTATTCATCCCAGTCAAGAACGTCAAGAATTTGTATTACGTGTCCATTTCTTAGTAGGTGGGCTAATGTCGATGTATCAAGATTGGTTAGCAGGAAAATTCGATTGTTCATTAGAAGAACTCACAAAGTCCATCAGTCGAATGATGATACAAGGGCTACAATCTTATACGTTCAAATAAAGTGCTATTTACTGCAAAAAAGAAGCTGCAATCACAGCTTCTTTCATATTTATCTCTATACATCAGCTAGCTTTTGGCCATAAACACTTGCATAAATTGCTTAATGAATTTTAGCTTGTAAGAGGAAAATCTATTTATGCCAAAATATTCAATGTAAATTCAGCGAAAAAACAACGAAGGAATCATCAAGATCGAAATATCATTTTCTAGCATAGGCATTTTTAGAAGAATGTGCCAACACTATTATATTTTCCTTCACCATGTTCATATTAAACGTGGTCACTCCGAAAACTAGTTAAATTGGCCATTAAATAAGAAGGAAACACCCTTCTATACATTTAATAATTTAGATCAATAGCAACCAAGATAGCTTAGATGACTACTTGATTTTCACAATTATCTTCCCCTTTGCCCTTCCAGACTCAGCATATTCCATCGCTTTTTGAGCTTCTTCAAATGTAAAAGTTCGATCAATGACGGGTTTGATTTTACCAGATTCAATATAGTCCGCAATTATACGTAATTGATCACCGCTTGGCTTCATAAATAAAAAGGAATATTGCGCATGATGCTTCTTTTCAAGTGCAGTCAGTTTATAACTTGCTGCTGAAAATAATAGGGTTTTGAAAAATCCTGAATCATTTTCTTTAGCAAAACGGGCATTTGGCATGCCAGAAACAGAAACAATTTTCCCTCCATTTTTGATGATCCCGAAAGATTTTTCAAGCGTCTCACCCCCAAGTGTATCAAAGACGGCATCATAATTTCCCAATATCTCTTCAAACTTCTCTGTCTTGTAATTGATCACTTCGTCTGCACCAAGAGATGTGACTAAGTTTGCACCAGCTTCACTAGCAGTTGTTGCTACTGTAGCACCCATTACTTTAGCCAGTTGAATAGCAAAAGTACCTACACCACCAGACCCTGCATGAATTAAAATCTTTTGTCCTTTTTGTAAGTGCATGATGTCATGTAATGCTTGATATGAAGTCAACCCAACGAGAGGGATGGATGCAGCTTCCTCAAAGCTCAAGTTTTTAGGTTTTAGGGCTATATCATCTTCATGTATTGCGATAAATTCGGCAAAAGTACCGATTTTACTTTTACGTGGACGTGCATATATTTCATCGCCCACTTTAAAACGAGTTACTTTTGTGCCAACCTTTACCACAACTCCCGAAAAATCATTTCCAAGGATTAGAGGCATTTTATATTGTATTAACAACTTCACTTTCCCATCGCGTATTTTAAAATCAATAGGATTAATACTAGCGGCATGAATTTCTGCAAGTATCTCATATTCACCAATTTCAGGTGTAGGTATTTCTGCTAACTGCATCGGGGCTTTGCCATATTGATTGATAACCATTGCTTTCATCGTTTATTCCTCCAAATAACTTATCGTATTCTCAATAAAATTCCTTTAATAGCGTCTCAATATTCGTAACAAGTGTTTTTAGTAAACCTAATTTTGTGCGTATATCTATATAATAAAAGTTTTTTGTCCCTTCTTTACGCATTAAAATAACACCGGCATCACGTAAAATTTTAAGGTGATGTGACACAGCAGGTCTAGACAGATGGGTTTGTTCTGTGATTTCGCCTACACGTAATCCTGTTTGACAATCCGTAGCCATTAACACAAGTAAAATAGATTGACGTGTTTCATCACCAATGGCCAATAGTACCTTTTGACAGTTGATAAAATTTTCTTTAATGGTGTGTAGTTGGTCCTGTTTAGTCATGTAAATAATCCCTCCTTTAATTAGTTGAATAGTTTAAGTTATTGAACCATCCTATGGATACAACCATAAAGTACAATGCTATTCTGTGCAATATTGAGAAAGAAAATCGAGACGAATCCAATCTTTGGAGGTGAATTCTTTCTCGACAACAAAAAAACACAGAAGTCACATGGACCTCTGTGTTATTTGCTTTCCTTAATGAGTGCCTTCATATCTCCAACAATAGTTTCAACTGGTACGTTTGTCGCGCCATCATAGTCTTTTACAACTGTGCCGTCTGCGTTCACTAAATAATAGCTCGACATATGTATGACTTGGTCTGAGTTTGGATCATTTTTGACTAATGAATTGAATGATTTACGTGCAAATTGTTCGATAAATTTTTGTTGATAGCCCGTTAATAGCTGCCATTTGCTTTCATCGACAACATTATACGTATTTAAATAGTTCGTTAATACCTCAGGCTTATCCACCTCTGGATCTACACTAAATGCGACAATTTGATAATCCTCAAGGCCTTCATCCTGTAGTGCTTGCTGGACCTCTGTCATATTAAATGTCATTGGCGGACAGATTGTCGTACAGTTTGTAAAAATAAACATTGCTAGCCAAGGCTTACCTTTTAAATCTTCTAGGCTCACTTGTTCACTTTTTTGATTCATTACATTGAAATCTTGGACCTCAATGTTTACAGTTGGCTCAAATTTGTAGCTTCCGCAAGCAGCTAAAATGCTGCTGAATGCTAGAACTAAAACGAGCAGTATACTTTTCTTTTTCATTTGCGGTACCACTTCCCTTCATTTCATCATCTTATTTTATTCATTCTAGAAGCCAAATACAAGGTAATGGACTTACACCCAGATTGCTATTTGTATAACATGTGAACATTAACTGATTCTGGTATTTCATTACACTACATCTTCCAAATGACACATCCTTTTCAAAATTTTTTTGAAAGCTTTTTTTTATTATTTTCGTTATTTCCCAAGAGAAAGAACGGTTGTTATATAACAAACTATTTCTACCTTTTACACTTCTCTGGGTTTTAATAGAAGAATAATAAAATACAGAAAATTCTCTTTTGTGAATATATTTTCTCCTACATTCAACTTTATCAGCAACAAACTATTTCAATAATATTATTTCACTCGAAATTCTCGTTCTCTTTAATACCATTTTATTCTATTAAACACTTAATATTTCTATGTTATTTCTACGCAACTAAACTGACTAAAAATTATAAAAACTCAAAATTTAGTATTGCATTATAAGAATATCCCCCATAAAATAAGTGAATATAACGACGAAAGAAAAAGAAATATGTCGTTTAAAACAGAAATATATAACTTTAGGGGGAATAATAATGGCGAATGTTTCTAGTGAAAAACAGGCTCAATCAATTGATTATCATGCAATTGAGGCAATGGAATCGTTTAATACCTTTGTGAAAAAGAAAAATACCTTTCTTTTCTCGATTACAGCAGTGTTTCTAATTCTTTATATTTTGCTTCCGATCCTTGCCTTCCAACCTGTACTACAACAAAAATTATTCGGAAATATTACGGGTGTATGGGTATATTCTGCAGGGTTATTTATCATGACCATTGTGCTCTGTACAGTATATGTAAAAAAAGCTGCTTCATTCGATAAAGCTGCGGCGGCTGTGCTAGCCGAGTATCATGCGAAAGGTGGTAACTAAATGAATATTGTATCTGTAGGTTTCTTTTTAGCCATTGTTGGATTAACACTTGTCGTTACCTATATTGCAGCAAAACGCACTTCCTCGGCTGCTGATTTTTACACAGCCGGTGGTGGATTAAAGGGGTGGCAAAACGGCTTTGCGATTGCTGGTGACTATTTATCAGCAGCTGCCTTTCTTGGGGTGTCTGGTGCGATTGCCTTAACTGGTTTTGATGGTTTCTTCTTCTCTGTTGGCTATGTTGTAGCAAATTTAGTGCTTCTTTATGTCATTGCTGAGCCTATGCGTAATTTGGGGCGTTACACATTAGCAGATATGTTAACGGCTCGTTTTAATGAAAAACGAATTCGTGGCGTGGCTGCATCAGGTACGATTATTATTGTGATTCTTTACATGATTGCACAGCTTGTAGGTGCTGGTGCATTAATTAAACTACTATTTGGAATTGAATATTGGATTGCTGTGTTAATTGTCGGCGTTATGATGACAACATATGTATTGTTTGGCGGCATGACAGCAACTTCGTGGGTACAAATTATTAAAGCAAGCTTGTTATTATTTGGGACAGGTCTATTAGCGGTATTAGTGTTAATGAAATTTGATTTCTCTCTTATGAAAATGTTTGACACAATTGCAATGGATCATGGGGAAGAATTCCTTGTGCCAGGGATTAAATACACAAGTACAATCGGCTCCGTTTCGATGATGATGGCGTTAGTTTTAGGAACATCAGGTTTACCACATATTTTAATGCGTTTCTTTACCGTAAAAGATGCCAAGACAGCACGTTCTTCTATTTCTTGGACAACTTGGATTACAGCTATTTTCTTCTCACTAACGATCTTCTTAGGGTTCGGTGCGCTAAACTTTGTTGGATTAGATCAAATTCTTGCTGAAAGTAAGGCTGGTAATACGGCTGCCCCACTTCTAGCGCATTATTTAGGCGGAGATGTCTTGATGGCATTTATTGGCGCCGTAGCCTTTGCGACGATTTTAGCTGTTGTGTCAGGCTTAGTGTTAACGGGGGCTTCTGCTATTTCTCATGATATTTATGGAGAAATCATAAAAGGAGGGAAATTAACTGAAAAGCAACAGGTTGTAGCTGCACGTACAGGCTCTATTTCGATTGCGATTGTGTCTATTATTCTTGCATTGTTTGCCCAAAGCTTAAATGTTTCGTTCCTAGTATCCTTTGCCTTTTGTATCGGTGCCTCAGCCAACCTACCTGTGATCCTTTATACAATCTATTGGAAGAAATTTAATTCCACAGGAGCTGTAACAGCTATGGTAACGGGTTTAGTGTCCTGTTTAATTTTAGGCGCAATGGGACCGAATGTCTGGAGCCCCGTTGAAGGTGCAGCCATCTTTGTTGGTCAACCGCTTGTACCACTTGCTGTTCCTGCGATTATTACGATTCCATTAGGCTTTATTGCTGGGTACCTTGGTACAGTTTTGACAGCTAGCAAAGTACCACAGGAAGAAGCTGAACGTATTTATCAAGAAATTCGTGTGAAAGCGAATACAGGCGTATCTGTTTCTGATATTTCTCATTAATATTTATTCACCTCTTGCATAATGAATTCCAATTCAAAAAATGCAAAAAAATAGGCAAAAAATTCGATTTTTCATCGAGTTTTTCGCCTTTTTTGTTATTCAATATCTACTAATTTATTTATTGAACAATACTATTTCTCTTCCAAAAAACAGAAAAAATCCAATTCCCACTAGGTAAATGGTGTTTAATTTTAATTGAAAAAACAAGATTTTCTTGTAAATTTACCCTTCTATTTTTGTCAAGAATCTAGATTTCCCTTTGCTTTATTTATTTATCTGAATTTTCTAAAACCCCCTATATTCTTGAGTTTGTGCCATTTTTTCTCTCTCAGGACTATTTTCTGAAAAATTTTTTTTGCATAATTTTTCTGAAATGTATTGCAATTTTGTGAACTGTTTCATAAAATGAAAATGTGAATTCACTAAACTAGCAAAATCAAGTCTTGAGGTAGAAAAAATATACACAAAATGGGGAATGTTAATGGCGAACAATCAGGCAAAAAAAGGTATCGTGATTGACTATGATGCAATTGCAAACCAAGAATCATTTAAATCTCTTGTACGCAGAAAAAATTCTTTTCTTTGGTCTATAACTGTCATATTTTTATTGGCATACATGTTGTTACCAATTCTGACATCGTACACGACAATTCTACATCAAAAGGCATTTGGGGAAATTACTTGGGTGTGGATCTATGCAGCGGGGCTATTCATCATGACATGGGGGTTATGTCATTTATATGTAGCTAAGGCAAACAACTTTGATAGAGAAGCAAAAGCGATTATCGCTGAATACGAAAACGGAGGTGGCCGCCGATGAGTAACGGAATGAGTTTTACAGCCATATTCTTCTTCGTAGCCATAGTTGGTTTAACATTAGTTATTACATGGTGGGCATCTAAACGTACATCTTCCGCAAGTGATTTCTACACGGCAGGTGGTGGCTTAACAGGCTGGCAAAATGGACTAGCTATCGCTGGAGACTATTTATCAGCAGCCTCTTTCCTAGGTATCGCTGGTGCAGTCGCATTATTTGGATTTGATGGATTCTTCTTCTCTATTGGTTATTTAGTAGCTTACTTAGTGGTGTTATACATCGTTGCTGAGCCATTACGTAACCTTGGGAAATTTACATTAGCTGACATGATTACAGCTCGCTTCAATAATGCAAAAGTTCGTGGAACAGCTGCTTTAAGCACGATTACAATTGTTTTATTCTACATGATTGCACAACTAGTTGGTGCAGGAGCACTTATTCAATTACTTTTAGGAATCGACTACTGGATTGCCGTGTTAATCGTAGGTTTCATGATGACAACATACGTATTATTCGGTGGTATGACAGCGACATCTTGGGTGCAAATCATCAAAGCTTGTCTGTTAATGCTTGGTACAGTGATTATTTCGTTCTTAGTATTAAAAGAGTTTGGCTTCAGTATCTCGACAATGTTTACAGAAATGACAACAGCTACTGATAGTGGTGCTGCTTATTTAAATCCAGGTCTAAAATACACAAATGGACTTGATACAATCTCTATGTTAATTGCCTTAGTATTGGGTACTGCGGGTCTTCCACATATTTTAATGCGTTTCTTTACAGTAAAAGACGCAAAAACAGCTCGTTCATCGGTTATTTGGGCTACTTGGATCGTAGGTATTTTCTACGTTCTAACAATTTTCTTAGGTTTCGGTGCAGCAGCATTCGTTGGGAAAGAAGATATTATCGCTGCAAACGCTGCTGGTAACATGGCTGCCCCACTGCTTGCAGAAGCACTTGGTGGAGACATCCTATTCTCATTCGTTTGTGCGGTAGCCTTCGCAACAATCCTAGCGGTAGTAGCAGGCCTTGTACTTTCAGGTGCATCTGCCCTATCTCATGATATTTATGGACAAATTATCAAAAAGGGTAAAATTACAGAAAAAGAGCAAGTTCTTGCAGCTCGCATTGGTTCCATTACAATCGCTGTTATTTCTATCCTATTAGCACTTGGCGCACAAACATTAAACGTTGCATTCTTAGTATCTCTAGCATTCTGTATTGCGGGATCTGCTAACCTTCCAGTTATTATCTATACAATTTATTGGAAACGCTTTAATACAGCTGGTGCTGTAACGGCGATGTTAACAGGTTTAATTTCTGCATTAGTGTTAGTTGCTATTTCACCAAACGTATGGAATCCAGTTGAAGGTAAGGCGATTTTCGTTGGTGAACCATTAATCATGTTAACGAACCCAGCCTTAATCTCTGTACCACTTGGTTTCCTTGGTGGTTTCATCGGTACATTACTTTCTAAAGAAACGGATGACGCGAAGTATCGTGAAGTTGACGTTAAAGCAAACACAGGTATTTCTGTACAGGACGTATCTCACTAATCACTCAACACCCTCGTAAGCATCTCGCTTACGAGGTTTTACTTTTTCTTCCCTATTCGCTACTATAGAATGAGAAAAAGATTGGAGGTTATGCTCATGTCACAATCAAGGGCTAAAAAGAAACGGATGCATGTTAAACGAACTGTCGGCAAGGATGTTGAAAAAAACCGTCAATCTATATCCTTCAGTACACACGAGCGCATAACAAAAACAAAGAATGAGAAACTCGATCATGATTTCACAAAACATAAAAAGCAGTATAAGGACGACTAACGTTCCCTATACTGCTTTTTCTTTTAAAGCCGATAAAAGGCATTGGTGTTTTGCGTGATAATATGAGCCACTTCCTGTGTCGACAACCCCTTGATGGACGCTATGACCTCAATGGTCGAATGCATCATCCACGGAGATGTACGCTTATTTGTAAACGGTCCTTCAAAAGGCCAAGGACCATCCGTTTCCACCATCATTAGTTCAATGGGATAAGCTTGTATCAACTGTTGAATTTCTTGTTCATACAAACAATCAGGGGTGATCGAAATAAAATAGCCATGCTGAATCATGCGTTTCACCACAGCCTCATCCCCTTTAAACCAATGAAAATGTGCTTGGCGAAGCTGATGTTTGTCAAGTAAATCACAAACGATGCTAGCATCCTCATAGACAGCGTGTAACACTATTGGCTTATCCAATTCCTTTGCCAAGACTATAAAACGCTCTAATAGAGCCACATAAAGTCGGTCATCTATCGTTTGCTGTTGTCTTAAATAATAAGGTAAACCGACCTCACCAACAGCTACCATATGTTCTTTATGTGAACGGATCCAATCAAATAATGCCTCCTCATCGCTTGGATTTGGTAAAGGCTGTTCCGGATGAAAGCCAAAAGCGGCTTTCACTGGCTGATAGTTATTCGATAAATGCAATGTTCTTTTACAGGACGACAACTGCATGCTAACCGCAATCACCGTCTCTACCTCTTCAAGTAAGGCTGGAATTTCCTCATCTCGATACTGATCCAAATGAATATGAGCATCAATCAACAAACATATCACCCTTTTCTTCTTGTAAGTACATAAATAATTGTTGCTTTAACTCGGTGAACGCTGCTGAATGACGAATTTCCTCTTTTCGGGGTCTTTCAAAAGGCACAATGATTTCCTTTTTAACCGTCGCAGGACGTTTGCTTAAAACAAGGATCCGATCCGCTAAAAAGAGTGCTTCCTCAATACTATGCGTGACAAATAGTATTGATTTACGATAGGCTTCCCAGATGGATAATAGCCACGCTTGCATTTCCAGTCTGGTGAATTCATCCAGCGCAGAAAATGGTTCATCTAAGCATAAAATAGGCTTATCACTGACCATCGCACGTATAAAAGATACACGCTGTTGCATGCCGCCTGACAATTCGTTTGGATAAGCATGGATAAATGAACCAAGCCCCACCTTTTCAAGCCACTCTATAGCACGTTCAGCATTTGGTTGATGCTGTAATTCCTCTACGAGTGTGACATTCTCTAAAATCGTGCGCCAAGGTAGTAGACAAGGCTGCTGAGGCATATAACCAATCGTTCCTCTTTTTCGCTGAATGTCCTCTTCATTTAATAAAATGGACCCTTGATCAATCGTAGAAACGCCACCAATTAATTGAAAAAGGGTACTCTTACCACTGCCAGAGGGACCAACAATGGCCACAAACTCTCCATCTTTAACGTCAAAGGATACATCTTCAAGAACTTGCAGGGTATCAAAGGATTTAGCGATGTTTTGAATGCTGAGCATGATAGCCTCTCCCCTTCACCATGAATTTTTCAAGTAAGCGAATACTGCTAAACAACAGTAAGCTTAATAAAACAATCGCAAAAATGGCTACGAATACACGATCAGTGCGGAACGAGGACTGTGCTAAGGTCATATAAACGCCTATTCCTTTTTTTGCACCAAGCCACTCCGCAATAACAGCGCCCATCACACTATACGTCGCAGCAATTTTTACACCTGAAAAAATCGTTGGGTATGCATGAGGCCATTCAAGCTTCCAAAAAGTTTGCGCCTTTGTAGCACCAACCATGGCAAAATAATGCTTTAACTCAGGTGCTGTTTGCCGAAATCCGTCCATTGCCGCAATAACAATGGGGAAAAAGCACACGAGGCAAATAATGATGAGCTTTGGTAATAAACCAAAGCCAAACCAAATAATGAGCAATGGCGCTAAGACAAGAATAGGGATATTTTGCGACATAATTAAAATCGGATAAAACAACTCCCGAATAAATGTAAATCGATGCAAGACAATCGCCACCATTAATCCACAGGCAATACCAATGGCAAGTCCTAATAAGGCTAATTGCATCGTAGCCCAAGCATGTGGTAAAAAGGTTTGATAGGCTTTAAAAGCTTCCAACAAAATACGACTTGGTGCAGGTAATAACCAATGAGGAACTTCAGCCACATGCACAATGAGCTCCCACACGAATAAGAGGAAGGCGATAAAAATAATCGTCCTTCCCTTTTGCAAAGCTTGTTTCATTACTGGTATTTCTCCGTTAATGTATCCATTGTTATACCAGTTGGCTGATATAATATTTTCACTTGTGTAATGACATTGATAGCACCAAGCTCAATCATCTTGTCATTCATTTTTTCAATGATTTGCAGCAACATTGACAGCTCACCTTCCATCGTCGTTTCCAACGGATGTACCTCATATTTCACACCAGCAGCATCTATCACAGCAATCGCCGCATCGACATACGGTATAACATCCTCAAATTTCTCTGTTTTTGGAATGATTTGAACACTGATTAATGAATTCGCCATCTTATTTGGCCTCCTTTTTAGGTAAGAAATCATTTGTAAAGGCTTGTTTCGCATTAAATTCGCCCTCTAACACGTTGTTGCTAGACATCCATTTTGCATAGTTTTCCCATACAGAAAGCTTTTGCTCTCCCCATTGCTTGGCATCATCCTGATATTTATCGGCTAGCCATTCCTGACTTTTATGCACTAACGCTTGATCTAAATCGGGAGCCGCTTCTATTAAAATATCAGCCGCCTCACTTGGATGTGCTATGGCGTATTCATAGCCCTTCGATGCAGCCGCCACAAACGCTTGAACTAGGTCAGGATTGTCCTGGATCATTTTTTCATTTGTAGCTAGAACAGGTGTATAATAGTCCAGCTGATCACTATAATCTGTTAAGTACAGCATATTAATCTTTTCACCCCGTAGCTCAGCTTCAATACCTGTCCACGCGTAATAAATCCAAGCAAAATCAATATCCTTTTGCATCATCGTGAAAAAATCTAAATCTCCTGCATTGACGATATCTAGTTTATGAATGTCTGCCTTTTCTGTTTGCATCAATGATTGTAGGACAGCTTGCTCTAGTGGAGCCCCCCAACCGCCATAGGTTTTACCTTCGAAATCCTTTGGTGATGTAATACCTTTTGATGCAATAGAAGCAAAGCCAGATGTATTATGTTGAATAATAGCAGCAATGGAGACAAGAGGCACATCTTGCACACGAGCCTGTGTAATCCCTTCCTGATAGCTCACACCAAACTCTGCCTTGCCAGAAGCAACAAGCTGATCGGCTCCTGCCTCCCCAGGCATAATAATGTCAACATCTAAGCCCTGCTCCTCAAAATAACCGAGTTTTTTTGCGACATACAGTCCTGTATGATTTGTATTTGGTGTCCAATCTAAGACCACTGATACTTTTTTCAGCTGATCAGTAGCCTGCTTGTCCTCCTTGTCACTACAGCCCACTAACGTTAAAAGTGCAGCCACTAGAATAAATAACCATTTTTTCATGCGAAGTCCTCCTAGTTGATAATGTGAAAGTGTTCATGATTGAATGTTGTCACCAGAAAGAAAGCGTATGCGTTTGGCAAGATATTGCTTGAAAACATAAAAAAACGCCTAGGATTCCTCCCAGACGTATTGCAATCAATCTTCAAAACTTTGCTTTTTTGAATAGATGTTCCCTACGCTGGTACGAGCCAAATCAGGTTCAAAGGGTCAGCGTCTATCGGACACAATCTCAGCTAGCAACTACTAGCCCCCCTACATTCTTGTGCTATGAACTTTTCGTTGATTATTATACCCATAGTTACGCTAAAATGACAAGATGCTATTTTTGACTAACGACTGCTCTCGTAAAAAAACCCAGCACTCCTAAGAGACTGGGCTTATCATTAGCTTAGTTTCTGTTCTTTTTTAGCCGTTAAAACATGGGAAATGGCCCCATCTGTTGCAATATCCACTTTAAACGAACCGTTGGAATGGCGATCAGCACGCGTCAATGTTTGGACATCAATGAGCTCTTGTACACCTTTTTCCGTTTCAATCACTATTTGCTCCTCATTCGTTGCTTGAATAACTGCCACAATACGGTGAGGATTTGCTTTTAATTCTGTTAATACTTTTAGACCACGTTTTGCACGACTTGCCACTTCAACTTCTGCAACATTCATTTTCTTCACGGCTCCACGCTGTGTGACGATTACCACATATTGTGTAGCATCAGGCTGTAGCACATTGACACCGACTAAGGCTTCTCCATCCTTTAGCGTGATGCCTTTGACACCGCCTGTTTTCACCCCTGTAACTGGTAATTCTTCCAGTGGGAAACGAATCGCATAGGCTGTATCCGTTGTTAACATCAGTTCCACATCATCTGTCACAAACGATGCATAGATCATCGCATCGCCCGCTTTAACATTCATTGTTTTTATTGGCTTCGAATAACGCGTCACCGCATAATCTGCCAGTGGGGAGCGTTTAATTTGACCATCTTTTGTAGCTGTTAAAATATACGTATTTGGCTGCTCGAATGTTTCAAAGCCATACACTGCAATAATAGACTCATCTTCCCCTGTTGGCACAATACTTGAAATATGCTGTCCAAGATCCTTCCAGCGAATATCAGGTAGCTCATGAACAGGCTGGTAAATATAATTGCCTCGATTTGTGAACAGTAACAGATGATGCTGTGTATTTAAGGTTGCTTCATACAATAAGTAATCCGAATCCTTCATCGCAAAATCCTGACCATTGGAAGCGGCATGTGAACGTGTGGATGTACGTTTAATATAGCCATCCTTTGTCACCGTCACCACAACCTCTTCACTTGGCACAAGGACATCTAGCGTAATTTTAATTTCTTCTATTTCCTGCTCAATTTTCGAGCGACGTGGCTCTGTGAAGCGTTTCTTAATCTCTAGTAACTCTTGTTTAATGACACGTACAAGCTTGGCTTCACTTTGTAAAATTCCTTCTAGCTTCGCAATCAACTTATTTAACTCGTCTTGCTCTTGACGAAGCTCTGTAATGTCTGTATTCGTTAAACGATATAATTGTAAGCTAACGATCGCCTCGGCTTGTACCTCTGTAAAATCAAACTTCGCTTGTAAATTAAGCTTCGCATCCTTCTTATCGTTAGAAGAACGGATTGTCGCAATCACTTCATCTAAAATGGAGAGTGCTTTAATTAACCCTTCTACAATATGAGAACGATCCTTTGCCTTTTGTAAATCATAAATCGAACGGTTCGTCACCACTTCTTTTTGATGCGCAATATAGGCATCTAGCAATAATGGCAATGTCATCATCGTTGGACGACGATTATGAATAGCAATCATATTAAAATTATAAGCTACCTGTAAATCTGTTGTTTTAAATAGGTATTGTAAGATTCCTTTTCCCGGAACATCCTTTTTCAGCTCAATTACAACACGTAAGCCTGTACGGTCTGATTCATCTCGGATTTCCGCAATACCCTCTAAACGTTTATCTACACGTTGCTCATCAATTTTTTTCACAAGATTCGCTTTATTCACATCATATGGTAATTCCGTGATGACAATTTGCTCTTTGCCACCCTTGATCGGTTCTACTACGGCTTGCGCACGGACAATGATTTTACCTCGACCTGTTTCATAAGCCTTTTTGATGCCATCTACCCCTTGGATAATCCCACCTGTCGGGAAATCCGGCCCTTTAATCACAGTCATCAATTCATCTACTGTCACGTTCGGCTTGTCTAAGCGCATTAACACAGCATCTAGCACTTCATCTAGCGCATGCGGGGGAATATCTGTCGCATAGCCAGCCGAAATCCCTGTAGAGCCATTGACTAGTAAGTTTGGAAAACGTGCAGGTAAAACAGTCGGCTCCATATCTTGATCATCAAAGTTTGGTACAAACTCGACCGTTTTCTTGCCAATATCTCGTAGCATTTCACCAGCAATAGCAGACAGTCTCGCCTCTGTATAACGCATCGCAGCTGGAGGATCACCATCAACCGAACCATTGTTACCATGCATCTCAATAAGCATATGACGTGCCTTCCAGTCCTGACTCATACGTACCATTGCTTCATAAACAGAGCTATCACCGTGCGGATGGTAATTACCGATTACGTTCCCGACAGTTTTTGCGGATTTTCGAAACGGTTTATCCTGTGTATTGCCTTCTGTAAACATTGCATATAAAATACGACGCTGTACTGGTTTAAGACCGTCACGTGCATCAGGCAACGCGCGGTCTTGAATAATATATTTACTATAGCGACCAAAACGATCACCCATCACTTCTTCTAGCGGTAAATCTTGAAACTTTTCTGTACTACTCATGCTTGGTCCTCCTCTTGTTGGATGAATTCATTTTCTAAAATATTTGAATCATCCTCCATACCGAAGTCAACATTGGCTTCGATCCATTTACGACGCGGTTCTACTTTATCACCCATTAACGTCGTGACACGTCTCTCTGCACGTGCACCATCCTCGATTGTGACACGAATTAATGTCCGTGTCTCAGGGTTCATTGTCGTATCCCATAGCTGGTCAGCATTCATCTCACCAAGACCTTTATAGCGCTGCAATATGTAACCCTTTCCAACTTTCTGGATGGCCTTTTGTAAATCGTTTTCTGTCCAAGCATATTCAATCACTTCTTTTTTACCAGTACCTTTTGATACCTTATAAAGTGGTGGTAAAGCGATATAGACTTTGCCTCCTTCAATGAGTGGACGCATATAACGATAGAAGAACGTTAAGAGCAAGACTTGAATATGTGCCCCGTCCGTATCCGCATCGGTCATAATCACTACTTTATCGTAGGCTGAATCCTCCACAGCAAAATCCGTGCCAACACCTGCTCCAATCGCATGGATAATTGTTGAAATTTCTTCGTTTTTCATAATGTCCTGTAGCTTGGCTTTTTCTGTGTTGATGACCTTACCGCGCAAAGGCAAAATCGCTTGGAATGTACGATCACGACCTTGTTTGGCAGAACCACCTGCAGAATCACCCTCAACTAAATACAACTCATTCTTGGCCGCATTGCGAGACTGAGCTGGTGTTAATTTGCCTGATAGAATCGTACTACCTTTTTTGCTTTTCTTGCCATTCCGAGCGTCCTCACGCGCTTTACGAGCCGCTTCTCTTACTTGTTGCGCACGGATTGCTTTACGTACAAGAGAAGCCGATAACTCTGCATTTTCCTCTAGCACATACAAAATTTGCTCTGACACTACGCTATCTACGGCTGAACGAGCCTCACTTGTACCAAGCTTGCCCTTGGTTTGTCCTTCAAATTGTAATAAATGCTCTGGAATACGAACAGACACGATTGCTGCTAAACCCTCACGAATATCTGTCCCTTCAAGGTTTTTATCTTTGTCCTTTAGCAAGCCGATTTTTCTTGCATATTCATTAAATACACGCGTCAATGCCGCTTTTGCACCCGTTTCATGTGTGCCGCCATCACGAGTACGTACATTATTAACGAATGACAAAATCGTTTCTGAATAACCATCGTTATATTGGAAAGCGAATTCTACTTCAATATCATCTTGTATGCCTTCTACATATTTCACAGGATGAAGAACATCCTTTTCTTCATTCAAATACGCAACGAAAGCTTCAATGCCATTCTCATAAAAGAATACATCTTGTTTGCCTTCCTCGCGCTCATCGATTAATTCAATTTTTAAGCCCTTTAATAAAAAGGCTGATTCACGTAAACGTTCTGCTAACGTATCATAATTGAATTTTGTGACAGAAAAAATCGTTTCGTCTGGTAGGAAATGAACAAGTGTACCTGTTTGCTTCGTTTGCCCAATTTCTTCAAGTGTTGTGACAGGATGTCCACCATGCTCGAAGCGCTGACGATACTTTTTACCATCACGATGAATCGTCACCTCTAAAAATGTTGATAGTGCATTAACTACAGAGGAACCTACACCATGCAAGCCACCACTTGTTTTATAACCACCTTGTCCAAATTTACCACCTGCGTGTAGCACCGTAAAAATAATTTCAGGGGTAGGTTTACCCATTTTATGCATACCTGTTGGCATCCCACGGCCAAAGTCGCGCACACTCATACTTTGATCCTTATGAATTGTGACAATAATATGAGATCCAAAGCCGGCCAGTGCTTCATCCACCGCATTATCTACGATTTCATACACAAGGTGATGAAGTCCACGGCCATCCGTTGAACCGATATACATGCCAGGTCGTTTGCGTACCGCTTCTAATCCTTCTAATACTTGTATAGCGTCATCATTATAAACGCTAGTTGACTGTTTATTCGTCAAAAAATTCCCCTCCAAAAAACAAACGCATGTTCTATTTATGTTCTCATCCTAATAATAATAGCATTTCCTGTCAATAGCTAGCGACAGGTCCATTAAATTTTTAAAATTTGCTCACAGTTTTGATCATCTTTATCAATAGTAAACATCTGCAACAGTTGCTTAAAATTGGTATTTAAGCAGGGCAGACTGCTACTAGTATCCATAAACGTTTGACGCGTAGTAGCCGATTTAGTTTCAGCATACATAGAATCTAGTTCAGTGTAAACGCTACAATGTTTATTACGGTTAAACTGGATAAAGTTAGACTTCTATTCTACCAAAGGAATGAAGGATTGACAAAATTGCCTTTTTGCCTATATTTTTATAAAGGCTTTTTTTCACTTTCTAGAATCTCATGTCTGAAAGCCTACCCCTTATTAATAGGTTTTCTTTTGTATTGAATTCAAGGCTCCTAATGAAATCTCCTTCATAACATTGTAGATTAGCAAGAAAAAGTGTAAAATACTTGTTACAAACTATTAGTACCAAGTGATGGACTATGAATGAAAGGAGTCCAGCTATGATCAATGGACTTATTATTTTATGTGCTTATCTAATCGGCTCTATACCTTCTGGATTATGGATAGGTAAAATTTTTTATAATACCGATATTCGTGAACACGGGAGCGGTAATCTTGGTGCAACCAACACATTCCGAACATTAGGGAAAAAAGCAGGTATTGTTGTAACCGTAATGGATGTGCTCAAAGGAACAGCTGCGGTTTTATTAGTAGCACTTCCCGTTTTCTCTGACAGCACACTGCATCCCTTATTACTTGGTCTTGTTGCCGTAATCGGTCATATGTTTCCGATCTTCGCCAATTTCCGTGGTGGAAAAGCAGTGGCAACATCCGCAGGTGTTTTATTAGGCTATTCGTGGCCACTCTTTGTCCTATTATTTATTACCTTTATTGTGACATTAAAAATCACAAAGATCGTCAGCCTAACATCGATGATAGCCGCTTTAGTAGCACTTATCTATGCAATCGTTTATTATTTTGTTACGGGTGACTTTGCATTAGGCATCTTGGTAGCCTTTTTATTTACCTTTATTATTTATCGTCACCGTGCCAATATTACACGTATTAAAAACGGCACTGAGCCAAAGGTAAAATGGCTTTAGGAAGAGAGGAGCATTCGAAATGAACATTGCATTGACAGATGAAGCACTCCAGTGGTTCAAACACGAAATGGAAGTAGAACCAGGTGATACGATTCGTTTTTATGCACGCTATGGTGGCTCTAGTCCTTTTCATGAAGGTTTTTCACTTGGCATGACTCGTGAAGAACCTATTGCTATAGGCGTACAGACAGTGGTTGATGATGTAACCTATTACATTGATGAGAAAGATCTCTGGTTCTTTAACGATCACAACTTACATGTTGACGTTGATGCTAGTAATGATGAATTGCAATATGACTATCGTACATAAAACAGTCTATCCTTTCAGTCCATGAAAGGATAGACTGTTTTTTTATTTGGCTCCATCATGCCAATAGTTAGATTTTCACCCTCACCTCGTTTATCTCTCCAAAAAATTGTCCACTCTATAAATAATGAGCGTATATTTGAGGAGGAAAACACATGTCTATGTCTAACAATATCGATACCTCCCCATCCCATACAAACGATTTGTTGTATACATCCCTAGCTAAAAATAAAAAAATCATTGAACAGGCGCTTGGTCACAGTAATGACATCATCATACGTGAAATTACAATTGGTGAATCTGCCCCTCATAACATCGCTATCATTTCGATCGATGGCTTGTCAGATAAAACGACAATCTCCGATTCTGTTATTGATAAGCTTATGGCAAATATCGAGGAAGAACAAGACATTGAAATAACGACCATTAATCAATATGTACGAAACTCCTATTTAACAGTTGGGGATGTGTCGAATATCGAGCATTTCACAACACTCTACAATGCCATTCTCAATGGGGAAACGGTTATTTTATTAGATGGGTTTGCAGAAGGGATTGTGACAAGTACCAGAAGTGCTAAGGATCGAGCCGTTACAGAGCCATCGACTGAATCTGTTATTCGAGGTCCTCGGGAGTCCTTTACCGAAACCATACGTACCAATACCGCACTCATCCGTCGCAAAATAAAAAGCCCGAATCTCTGGATAAAGTCACGAGTTATCGGTGATGTGACACAAACAGATGTAGCTGTTATGTATATAAATGGCATTGCCAGTGACAAAATCGTCGCAGAGGTATTAGCCCGATTAGACCGCATTAATATCGATGGCATACTGGAAAGTGGCTATATAGAGGATTTTATTCAAGACTCTAAAAACTCTATGTTTCCAACAGTTTACAATTCAGAACGTCCAGATGTTATCGCTGGTGAATTATTAGATGGCAAAGTGGCGATTCTAGTTGATGGTACTCCCTTTGTCTTAGTAGTACCAGCGTTATTTACATCCTTTTTGCAATCAGCGGAGGATTATTATCAGCATTGGATGATTAGCTCACTTGTACGCATACTTCGCTTTTTTGGCATCGGTCTGGCATTAGTCGCGCCATCCTTATATGTGGCTATAACTACCTTTCACCAGGAAATGCTGCCAACACCAATGTTGATTAGTATTGCTTCACAAAGAGAAGGCGTTCCCTTCCCCGCAGTTGTGGAGGCACTCATTATGGAGATTGCCTTTGAGGTATTAAGGGAGGCTGGGCTTCGTATGCCTAGAACAATCGGCCCAGCGGTGTCTATAGTCGGTACTTTAGTTATTGGTCAGGCGGCAGTTGATGCGGGTGTGGTATCTGCTGTAATGGTCATTATTGTAGCTTTAACAGCAATTTGTAGTTTTCTTTTCCCTGCCTACGGTTTGTCGAATACGATTCGTGTGTTACGTTTCCCATTAATGATTTTAGCTGCTATGTTTGGTTTATTTGGTGTTATGTTCGGTATTATGGTCATTATTCTCCATTTATGCAGCATTCGTTCATTTGGTGTACCTTATTTAAGTCCATTTGCACCGTTAGTTTTAAAGGATCAAAAGGATGCCTTTCTTTTGTTCCCTCGTAGAAAGTTACTAACACGACCTCGTTTAGTTAATCAAAAAAATATTGTTAGAGGACATAAATATGTCAATGTAAAGGGCAGGAAATAACTACTGGATAAATGAGGAATGGAATATGGCAAAAATAAAAGTGATTTGCTTACTATGTATCCTCACTTTACTGTTAAGTGGCTGCTGGAGTAAGCGTGAATTAAATGAATTAGCCATTGTCGTAGCACTGGGTATTGACAAAATAGACGAAGAATATGAGATTACCGTTCAAATTGTTGATCCAAGTGAAATTTCGATGCGACAGGCTTCCACGCAACGCTCTCCTGTCGTTAGCTATCATTCGAGAGGCGAGACCATCTTTGAGGCAATTCGAAAAATGACAACCAACGCTGCCCGAAAACCGTATTTTGCCCATCTTCAAGTGGTTGTTTTAGGGGAAGATCTAGCAAAAGAAGGAATTAGTGATTCACTTGATTTAATTGTAAGGGACCATGAATTTCGTAAGGATTTCGATGTCATTATGTCTCATGAAGCGACAGCGAAGGAAGTGTTAAATGTACTAACACCCATTGAAAAGATACCCGCTAATAAAATGTTAAATTCCCTTGATGTCTCTGAAAAAGCTTGGGGCGCCACAATAGCTGTCAATATAGATGAGTTAGTCAATACATTAACGACTAAGCATAAAGGGGCATTAATTACTGCTATTGAAGTACATGGTGATAAGAAATTAGGTGTAGATCAAACAAATGTGCAACGAGTTAAAACGCCTGTGCTGTTGCAGTATGCAGGATTAGCGGTCTTTAAAGGGGATAAATATATTGGACTATTGACTGAGGGAGAAAGTAAAAGCGTTAGTTTCCTGAATGATAAAATACAGAGTACGATCGAAATCATAGCCTGCCCAAAGAAAGGAACTCTATCATCTGAAATCACTCAATCCACAACAAAAGTGAAAGGGTCTTTTGATAACGGAATGCCGAAAATTGATGTCCGTATTAATGTTGAGCAGAACATAGGAGAGGTCGAATGTGATATCGATCTTACAAAAAATAAATCCATTGATTATGTCAATAAAAAAACAGCTAAGGGCATTGATGAACGAATTCAAAAAACATTGGAGAAAATACAACAGCAATATGAGGTTGATGTGTTTGGTTTCGGTGATGCCTTACATCGTGCAGATCCAAAACAGTGGAAAAAAATTAAGGATGAGTGGGCTTCCATCTTTCCAGATTTGGCGGTAGATGTGCAAGTGAAAGTAACGACACAAGGTTTAGGTACGATGCAAAATTCATTATTAAACAAGCCAAAGGAGGAGTAACGAAATGGTGCTAGCTGTAGCCATCTTTATCATTTCAATGATCCTAGCACTTATTTTTATACCAAAGCTAAAAAAGCAGCATGATTCAAAAACCATTGTCGTATTTTCTATTTTGCTTCTCATCGGAACGGCTTTGAATATGGGAAATGCGCTAAAAATCCATATTCCCAGCCCATTGGATTTGATTACCTTTATCTTTACACCAATTAAAGATTATATTGTGTCATTAACAAAATAGATAGAAGGATAAAAAATGGAGGGTTGCTCGATGGAAAAAGAGATTATTAGTTCAAGACAATTTACAATCATTACATTCCTCTATTCTATCGGAACGGCAATTTTAATTATCCCTTCTAGTATTACGGGTGCCGCTAAGCAAGATGCATGGATTGCCGCCTGCATTGGAGTTGTCCTTAGCCTGCTGGCCGTTAAATTATTTTTAACACTAGCCAACCAAACACCGTCACTTAATTTTGTAGAGGCAAATGAAAAAATTCTTGGTCGTTTTTTTGGAAAAATCACAGCCAGTTGTTTCCTAATCTTAACCTTTCTATCTGCTGGAGAATTACTCTATTTTATCGGTATTTTTATGAAAACCGAAGTCATGCCGGAGACTCCGACATTAGCATTTGCCTTGATGTTTAGTATTATCATTATGTACGCTGCTTATTTAGGCATTGAGACCTTTGCCCGTTCAGCAGAAATTATTTTTCCAGCATTTGTATTTATTTTTATTTTTTTTATGGTTTGTATTACGCCTCAAATTACTTTTGAGAACATTCAACCCTTATTAGAAGCAACCAAAACATCTATGCTTTATAGTATTGCACGCTTTATGAGTATCTTTTCCTTTCCACTACTGGTGTTATTAATACTGTATCCTGCTGGTGTCAATGTACAGCCATCTGCACAGAAAGGGTTATATTTTGGGACAATCCTCGGTGGCATCGTCTTAATTACGTTGATTGTGCTATCGATTCTTGTTTTAGGACCTGAGAATACGTCATCTAGAACATTTCCTAGCTATGCCTTAGCGCAAAGAATATCGATAGGGAATTTTTTGCAGCGCATTGAAATCATCATGGCCTTTATGTGGATTTCATCTATTTATATTCGCACATTTATGTATTTCTATACGACTGTTGTCGGTCTTGCGCAAATTTTAAAAATCAAGGATCATCGCCCTCTCATATTACCGATGGGTCTAATTGTCATTGGGCTTTCTCAAATTATTCATCCAGACATTGTACATTCAACCAATTACAATAATGAAATTTGGCCAATCTTTTCTTTTATAATCACCATTTTATTACCGATCCTTTTATTGATTGTCGCAGTTATACGAAATCGCAAAACCAAAGCTCAAAGTACCGAAACGCCTAATACAGAAACAACGAATGACAATCAAAAAGTCTAATTTCTTTTATGGTGAGAAAAGAAATTAGACTTTTTATTAATTAAATATGATATTCAATTTCATCTACAAAATCCCATTCGTATGGTGTTTCTTGGTAAACATAGTAGTTCAACCAGTTAGAGAATAATAAATGCGTATGGGCACGCCATGTATTCATTGGCTCCTGTGATGGATCATCATTCGGGAAGTAATTCACAGGAACAGCGATATCTATGCCCTTTGCGACATCCCGGCTATATTCATCGGCTAATGTTGTCGCATCATACTCCAGATGCCCTGTAATCATAATGTTTTTATTATCTTTTGATTGGACGATGAACACACCTGCATCCTCTGAATAGGATAATAATCGTAAGTCTGGATGATTGCGAACCTCGTCGATCGAAACAGAAGTATAGCGTGAATGTGGAGCGGTAAATAAATCACTGAAGCCACGTACTAAATCCACTGTTAAATCGGTGATTACATGGGAATAGACACCTGAGCATTTAGCTGAAAGTTCTACCTTTCCTATCCCATAATGATGATACAGTGCCGCCTGTGCCCCCCAACAGATATGTAAAACGGATGTCACATTCTTTTTGGACCAGTCCATAATTTCTGAAATTTCCCGCCAATAGTTAACTTCTTCAAAGGCCATTTTTTCTACAGGTGCTCCCGTAATAATCATCCCGTCATAGCGACGGTGACGAATTTGGTTGAACGTTGTGTAAAATAGCTGTAAATGTGATTTACTGACGTTTTTCGACTCATGTGTGGCCGTATTTAAAAAGGTGATATTTACCTGTAGCGGTGTATTCCCTAATAAACGTAGTAATTGAAGCTCCGTTTTTTCTTTTTCAGGCATTAAATTCAATATTAATATGTTTAACGGACGAATTTGCTGTGTTTTCGCACGGTCCTCTTCCATGACGAAGATTTTTTCCTCACGTAAATGTTCTCCAGCTGGTAAATTTTTCGGAATATTAATTGGCATCTTGCGTTCCCCTCTCTTTGATCACTCTCTTTTAGCAAACCTTGCTGACAAATTAAAAAATCCTCCTCATTCCATACGAGATAGAATGAGAAGGATTTTTTCACGTCCACTCTTATCTCTCAAAGGAAAAATCCTTCGCTGGAATTAGCACCTTTCTAACAATTGTTAGAGGTTGCTGAAGCGTCATCGGGCCAAATCCCTCAGCTTCTCTTGATAAGATTATTTAATTACATCGAATTGTAGCATGAATTAGTTAGAATATCAATAATTCATAGAATATTTTGTGATTCAAATGCATGTTCCTCGTTTATTTGATGTACACTAAGCTTGCTATAAGTAGTGTTTCTACATTTAAAATTTATGGTAAACATGCCGTATTTATGTTACCATATAACTTTAGTAACAGAGAGGAACGTGAATACTTTGATTAAAATTGAATTTCCAAAACCTGATGTAGTCATCCGTCAACGTGAACAAGAAGTAAAACCTGGTGATGTGCCTATCACACCATACTTTGGTTTTATTGACTTCCATAAAATCACACGTGATAAAGGCGGCATTTTTTTATTCTATAATGACAAGAATGAGCTATTATTTGTCGGCAAAGCACGTAAAATTCGTCAACGTATTAAAAAGCATTTCGAGGACAATGTATCTCCGATGAAAAATCATCGTGATGAAGTGTTCAAAATTGAGGTCTATGAAGTAGAAGATCCAATGGAACGTGAAATTTACGAAACATATGCGATTAACACTTTCCGCTCCAAATACAATGTAGAGAAAGTCTTTTATTAAGATATCTTGTAAAGAAACCGAAATCTCATTTAATGGGATTTCGGTTTTTGTCTTATATAGAGGTTACGCGATCTATTGGCGTACTCTCGCCGTTTATTCGCAAATCAATCGTGTCTAGCTCAGGATCTTTGGTGATGATTTTATATACATAGGGTTGAGCCACTTTTCGTTGCTCGCTACCTTCTTTCAGTTGGATGACTTGACTATTTTCTTCAGCCGCAATACTTGCCAGCACATTCCCTTTCGAATAATAAACAAGATAATACGTAGAGTCATCTTCATACAATAATTGAATCTTATCATTAGCCTCAATTTTTTGTTGAATATTGTCTGGAACGACAGTTAGCTCATGAATCATTAGTAGTTTGGTAGGCGTTTTAGCGTTACATGCTCCTAACATTAATAAGCTCATTAAACCTAGCAACACGAATTTTTTCACGTTACTCCCCTTCCCTTATGACTATTCTAAGAAAAAAGCTTTACGCTCCTTAGCAATCCAGTCTTCTAATTCCTGATCATCACGTTTTACCAATCGATTGATAAGGACGTCATGCCAAACATAATCCTCTAACAAATAAATATGGACAGGGTCATTGGTGATAAAGGCCATTTCTTGCGTAGATGGAGAGTGACCATAAATCATTTCCTGACCATCTACCGATAAAATAAACCAATGTGGTGTAGACGTTTTTTTCGTGTAGTGTGTAGCTCTATGCTGGTCAATCGACTCTAGCTGTTCCCCTACATATAGGGTAATACCATGAATAGGAACATGCTGTGCCACTTCTTGAATATCTCCCCTTAAAGTATCATACATATCTTCCCACATCGATAGAATCACTTTTTTCTTGGCTTTTTTTAAAAGTGACTGGCAATAGTTGATGATCGCCTCCTTGCCCTTTAGCATGACTACTTTTGGCTCCACTTCCTGCACTTTTTCCTCTAATTTTTCTAATTTCGTACTCATGGATGTAAAATTCGATTGCCAGCGCTGCTGCATTTGCTGTAAAAACACAGACACAGGCATAGCCGCATAGGTCGTTTGTTCAGCCGTTTCTTCTTTTAGCACAATTCCCTTTTCTACAAGGACGTTTAAAATATCATAAATTCTTGCGCGTGGTATACCAGAATTTTTACTGACCTGATAGGCACTAACATGACTTTGCTGCACAAGTGCCGTATAGGCCTTTGCTTCATATTCTGTAAAGCCCATGTCTTTCAACTGGGCGATTAATTCCTCCATGTAATCCCTCCATTATCTTTATTATAGGCTACTGTTGTGAAGATTTGCCAATGAAAAAATGAGGGTTTACAGCGTAATTAAAATTAGTTACTATTTCAGTAGTAACTAATTTTAAAGAGGTGTATTATGTTTTTTGAAGTCGATGTACATATTCTTATCCTGTTAATTTCATTTGGATTTCTGGCGGCTTTTGTCGACTCTGTAGTGGGAGGGGGCGGTTTAATTTCATTGCCAGCTTTATTGTTTGCTGGTCTCAATCCAGCAGCTGCTGTTGCAACCAATAAACTTGCCGGGACAATGGGCTCACTGACATCTTCCATTTCCTTTTATCGTTCTGGTCAGCTTGAAATACGATCCGTTCTCAAATATTTCCCGCTTGCCTTTGTCGGCTCCTTATTTGGTGCATGGACCGTGCATTTAATCAATCCAGCATTACTAAAGCCATTAATGCTCGTGATGCTGGCAGCCGTTGCGGTTTATACAATTTTCAAAAAGGATTGGGGCGCTGTCTCTAGCGTAAAAACTCTCTCTAGAACCCACTTACTATTATTTATGGGATTATTATTTGGCATTGGTTTTTATGATGGGTTTCTTGGACCTGGTACAGGCTCTTTTTTAATCTTTAGCTTCTTGTTGATAGGCTTTGATTTTTTAAAGGCGGCAGGAAATGCAAAGTTTTTAAATTTGGCAAGTAACGTGGCAGGCCTTTGTATGTTCGCCTACTTAGGTCAAATCCATTTTGTTTATGGCTTCGTGATGGGCATTGCTCAAATTGGTGGCGCTATGCTCGGCTCCCGAATGGCGATCAAAAAAGGAAGCGGTTTTGTTCGTATGCTTTTTATCGTAGTGACAGTGACATTGCTTGCGAAAAATGCCTATGATTTTATGATTCATTAAACACAAAAACGCCACAGACTTGTATCTGCGGCGTTCTTTGATTTAAATCATAAGTTGCTCATTTTTGAATTTATGACTTGTGGCTAAGCTAACGAGAATAAAAATAATGAAGGATGCAACAATGGGAATCGTAACCGTGTGCATACCAAAGACGGAAGGATAAAAGCGATCAATGATAATATACAAGGACATGCCTGTAATCATGGACGCAATCGCACCGTATTTATTGGCTTTTTTCCAATACAATCCTAAAACTACTGTCCAGATAAAGACAGCCTCTAGCCCACCAAAAGCAAATAAATTCAACCACACTAATAAATCGGGTGGGTTGAGCGCAAAGATAATAACAGCTAAGCCAATAACCGTTGTCACAACAAAGCTTGCACGTTTAATCTCTGCATCACTAGCTTGTGGCTTCATGTAATTTAAATAAATGTCTTTGACAACCGTGGAGCTGACCAGCATAAGCAGAGCATTGACAGTTGACATGGTAGCAGCCATTGGCGCAGCTAAGACGATCCCCGCTAAAAATGGTGGCAATACCTTTAATGTCAGAAGCGGCATTACTTTATCACCAATCTCAATGTCAGGTAAGACAGGTCGTGCTAATACGCCAATTAAATGCATGCCAAACATGATTGTCCCGATGGCAATCGTGCCAATAATGATGGCTAAGTGCATACTTTTAGAATCCTTATAGCTCATGGCACGGACAGCAATTTGCGGAAGCCCTACAACCCCTACACCAATTAAAATCCAAAATGTCGAAACATACAGTGGTGTTAAATCTCCTTGCGCTCCAAATGGTGACACAAAATTAGGATTTTCAGCGACAAGTGAGTCCATAATATTATCGATGCCACCACCTGCAATAATAGTGCCGATTAATAGAATAATTGTGCCAACGACCATAATCGAACCTTGCACAGTATCCGTTAAAGCAACAGCTCGGAAACCACCAATAATGACATACACTAGCACCGAAATCGCAAAAATAAATAGTGCCGTTGTGTATTTTAGGCCTGTTAATGACTCAATTAAGCGTGCACCACCTACCCATTGCGCCATCATAGCCGAAAATAGAAAAACAATGATACTAATGGCTGATAAAATGACAATGACATGGCTTTTGTAGCGCTCTCGTAAAAAATCGATTAACGTAATAGCTTGGTAACGACGAGCGATAATAGCAAATTTCTTGCCTAAAATCATCAGTACAAAATAACCTGCAGGCAGCTGTGCCATTGCCAATAACACCCAGCCAAGCCCCTTCGTATAGGCTACGCCAGGTCCTCCGATAAAGCTGCTCGCACTGCCGTATGTAGCAATCATTGTCATCGCCAGGATAAAACCACCCATTTCACGACCACCAAGAAAATACTCCTGTAGGAATGAATTAGAGGACCGAATATGCTTATTGGACCAAACACCAATTCCGAAAATAATAATTAAAAATAATAGCAATGGAAATACAACTTGCCAATGCATTAGCGATCCACCTCCTCATCATCAAATGGCACCTCTTTGAAGAAGAGCTTCATTACAATCCAGATGAGTAGGATCATAAAGCCTGTCCCTGCAATACAGCTATAGAAAAACCAAGCTGGGAAACCAAAGACATATGAATAATTTTTGGGGTCTCCCGAGCCTAATCCATAGGCAAAGCCAAACCAAATCGCAAAGTTGACAAGGACTAGTCCTATCCCAATAAGCGCCTCTCGATGCGCTATTTTAAAGCGTTGATCTTTCACATGCAATCCCCCTAACCTTCTCTATTTTACTGATATGTTGGTCTGATGGGAAGAGATGCGAAAAAATTAGGGTAAGCTTACAAGAAAAATCTGTCTAAGGAAATCAAAAGTAAGAGCCTGTGGATGAACATGCATTCTTCTAAAAGCTTAGTACGCCACTATTTGAATCAAAAACAATGCATTTTTTTGTATAAAAATATGGGATATTATTTTACATTCCATATGACATCTAAATGCTTTTCAACACAATCGTTTATGATGATAAAAAATAATAACCTTCGTCACACTAGTTGGGCGAAGGTTATTTCCTATTTATAAAGGGCGTTGTTCCCAAGGCTGTAGCGTGCCAACGATATTGATAGATCGATCATGCTGAATAGCATCGATGACTCCTTGTGAAATTTCCTTATGTGTAAGCCATCTTGACTGACCGTTTTCCATTATGAAACCTAGCTGGACTTGACGATAGTGAGTGATATCAAGTAGATGGATTTTATCTTTGATTTCATTTAGATTAGCGCTGCTGCCTAATACATGAAACAGCTTCCATATTCCTGAAATTTCACTAGCTATGCTCTCTAATACAGTTTCAGCATAGGAGTGAATCCAAGCAATGACCAATTCAATGGGTCCATTATGCGCTATCGTTTCTTCTAGCTTCTCTTTAAGGCTATATCAAGATAATCAACTAAAATTGGTGTGACACGTGATGGATTTGATGATTTACTTATGAAACATTCCATTCGATTGGCATTACGTCCAATTACCGAAACGTCATATCCGTTCTTCACTAACCAAAGGGTTGTGTCAGCTAACATTCCTGTCCCACCAATAACTAATGCGTGTGCCATTCATTTGTTCCTCACTTTTAATTCTTATTTAAGAGAGACTCATCATACTTAGCAGGTGGAATCGACTAGCCTATGCAATGCCTTTTTATCAATTTTACCAACACTTGTTTTTGGTAGTTGATCTAAAAAAATGATTTGTTTCGGAATCTTATAACGTCCTAATTGTTGATGACATAGTTCGTTAAGTTCATCTAAGATAGTCGCTACTTGATGACAACAAACAATAAATGCGGTTACAATCTCACCCCAATAATCGTCTGCTACCCCAATCACGGCAACCTCCTGTACGTCTGGATGCTGCAGCATACATTGCTCCACTTCCTGAGGGTAGACATTTTCACCACCGGAGATAATCATCTCTTTTCTACGACCGACGATATAAAAATCACCATCCTCATCCATCATCGCCAAATCACCTGTTTTTAACCAGCCGTCTTGTAGGATATTGGCGGTTTCTTGCTTGTTATTCCAATAAAAACGGAACATATGCTTACCTCTTACCAGCAGCTCGCCCACTTCACGAGGTGCACAGCTTTGCCCAGCTTGATTAATGATTTTCGCCTCATTAAACTGCATGCTTTTCCCAACAGCCCCTTTTTTCGCGTAAGCATCTTCTCTCGCAATATAAAAATTATTAGGTCCCGCCTCTGTTAAGCCATAGCCCTCCTTAAAGAATAACCCCTTTTTATGAAAGACATCATAAATGGGATGTGGGCATGGGGCACCGCCAGATAAAAATACGTTCATCGAGGGGAAATGATTTTCTCGAAAGTATTCCGTAGCAATCATCGCTTGATACATCGTTGGGACAAAAAGGGAAATCGTCGTTTGATATTGATTCGTTGCCCGCAGTGCGGCTTCCGCTTCAAACTTATCGCCAATGATGACGGTTCCTCCCACCATAAGAAGAGGTATGCATAAAGCATTTAAGCCACCTGTATGAAACATCGGCATATAATTTAATGTCCGATCTTTCTCCTGTAAACCCCAGCTAATAATTGTATTGATTGCGTTCCAATTGACCGACTGAAAGGATAGCACAACACCCTTTGGACGACCTGTTGTGCCTCCGGTATAAATCATTAGCCATGGATCATTCAAGTCCACGTCTTGCCTACTTGGTAGCGTTGCCTTCTCGTGCTTAATGAGATGAAGTGGAAACATTTTTTCTACCACCAAGGAACAATGACTCTCTTCTTCATACAAGAGAATGGAAGGGGTCGCATCCTCCAAAATTTGAGTTAATTCCTCTCTACTTAATCGCCAGTTTAATGGCACATAAATAAGCCCTCGTAGCCCACAGGCAAATAGAATAGCAAAAAGTTGGATATGATTTCTCGCAAAAACTGCGACTCTACTGCCTTTTTTTAGCTGCTGACGCTCGAAAAATTGACTCCATTTGCCGATTTCCTCTGATAATTGCTGATAGGTCCATTGCTCCTCTGACGCTAGATTAATCAAGGCGATGTGATGAGGCGTTAAGGCGGCACGTTTTAAAATCCATTCTTGCTCAACAAACATCTTGACACCCCCATCACATCATAATGGCGCCATCTACATGAAGCGTATGACCATGAACATACGATGCCTCATCAGATGCTAAAAACAAATAGGCATTGGCTATATCCCGTGGGGTTCCTAAACGTTGTAACGGCACGATTGCCCGCATTTGAGCCAAAATATTTTCAGGCATCTTTTTGACCATAGCTGTTTCTGTAAAGCCAGGTGCCACTGCATTGACATTGATGCCTTTACGCCCTAATTCCTTTGCCCATGTTTTGGTCATCCCTACAATGGCAGCTTTCGTCGCTGCATAATTCGTTTGACCAACATTGCCATAGACCCCACTAACCGATGATGTATTAATGATTTTGCCACCTCCAGCTGCCACCATATGGGGAATGACCTCCTGTGTGCAATGAAAAACGCCTGTCAAATTGACATCTAACACCTGCTGAAATTGGTCATCTGTCATCTTTGTTAGCATTGCATCTCTTGTAATACCTGCATTATTCACTAAAATATCAATGCGTCCAGCCTGTTCGATCACTGCTGTCACCAGCTGGTTAACACTCTCTCTCCTTGCCACATCCACCTGTATAAATGAAGCATTTCCTCCTAGTTGTTGAGCTGCGAGATTCCCTGCCTTCTCATCGAAATCAGCGATAAACACCCATGCCCCTTCTTCGATGAAACGCTCGGCAGCCGCATAGCCGATGCCATTGGCTGCACCTGTAATAATGGCTACTTTATTGTTTAAACGCATACTGTCTTCCTCCAATTTCTAAAAAAGCCTCGATTTCAGCTGTTAATTGTGCTAAATCATCCATCAATGGTGAATGCCCACAATCTTTTAAGCTAACAAACTGTGCCGTTTTGCCTAAGTCTTGCAGTAATTCCGCATTCATTTCCTCTGTAATAACTAAGTCACGATCCCCTCTCAGTACTAAAATCGGTATCTGGAGTAGGAGAGCTTCGTGTGACCCTTTTGTCACATCATTGTCAACAGCACTTATATTAAATGTATTGAGTGCATGATACACCTCTGCTAAGTTGCGCTGTGTTAGCATATCCTCTATATATTCTTGGTATTTTTCCTCGTTTGGTTGCTGATGGGTATAAATTAAAGCATTCCATATCGACCGTAAACCTTCGCCGTTTTTTGTGTCATAAAAGCCTTGGATAAGCTTTGTTTTCGATGTATCCACAAGTACATCTTCATAGTTATAGGCTCGCTTAAAGCAGGCTGGATCGCCTGTTCCTAAATCCGTATAAAATGGATAGCCACGTGTAGAAGCGGAGGCCAGTAAGATTAATTGCTGGCAATAACCTGGATAATTGGCTGCAAACTGCATACAAACAGCTCCGCCAGTTGACCAGCCAATCATGTCAAAGCTTTGCAATTGCATCGCATCCACAAATAGCTTAACATCATCACTAAAATCTTTAATGGTATAGATTGGCTGATGATAGGATGAACCTCCAAAGCCTCGTAAATCGATTGCATAGATGGTGTATTTATCATCTAAAGCATCTATCAGCACATCCCAATGCTTAGAGGAAGTCATATTGCCATGAACCAACACTAAAGGATGACTTCCTCCAACTCTTTTGCGATATGCCATCGTCTCACCATTTGCTAGTTGAATTGTTTGTAACATACCATTTCCCCCTTATCCCCAACGTATTGTGATAGCCCCCCAAACATAGCCAATGCCTGCACTCACTAGTGTCACAAGAGCACCTGCTTGAATACGATTTTGCTCCTGAGCTAGCTGTAAGGACAATATTTGATCGATTTGCCCAATATGTCCATAGTCTTGTAAATAAATAGACTGTTCCTGCTGTAAGCCAAGCTCTGCTAAAATATAATCATGTGCAGACCTTTTCATATGCAGCATCGCTAAGTAGTCGAGCTGTTCTTCACTGTATCCACTTTTCGCTAGAGAACAGCGAATAACCTTCAAAAAATGGCTTAATGATTTTTGTTCTAACCTCTCCTTCATCCCAATCGGGTCCAAAACGTCAAGCTGATATAAATTTTCTGTTAAATGGAATGGTGTTAACGGTGTTTTCGTACCTCCAACTGGTACAACTACATCCTCTGAGAAAGAACCATCTGTCATAATTTCCGCCTCTAAAAGCTGATTTTTTTCATAGTTTTTTTGTAGCAATATGGCACCTCCACCAGCCGCCAAATTGTACATAAAGCGCGTTCGTGGATTGCTGTAATCGATAAAATCCACATTGCGATAGCCACCTGCTAAAAGAATGGTATGAATTGTGTCATCTGATGCCATTAAACTTTTCGCTACTTTCAACGCCATGATCGTCGTGCCACAGCGCAATTGCACATCAAATGCCCATGCATTAACCGCACCAAGCTCCTCTTGCATTTTGATGGAGGCTGTCCATAGTGGGTATTCCTTATGCTCTTCACCCATATAGATGATCACATCAATATCTTTCGGGTCCAGATTTGCTTTTTTTATCGCATCCTGTGCTGCCCATATACCCATTTGCACGGTATGATCATGCTCACCAGGGATTGGCTTTTCATGAATACCCATTTTTTGACGGATAATGTCCTCTGGAATATTTGAAAGAGCCGCAATGTCCTGCGAAGTCATTTTATTTTGAGGTAGATAGATACCTGTACTGACAATACCAACAGTCATTCAAATCGCTCCTTTTCCTGGGGCAGAGCTACGGGCTTTTTTCTTTGCTTTAGCTTTGCTCGCCATTTCCAAAACAGCAGTCTTAGTGAGCCAATAATACCTTTCGGGAAAAAGATAACGGCTAAAATATAGAGAATCCCAAAGAAGATAATCCAACGTTCAAAAATAGGGTAATCTCGTGCTAGCCCTGATAATGCATGCTGTGCATATTCAATCACTGCTGCTCCTAGTAATGGCCCTACTAAAGTGCCGACCCCACCAATAATCGTCATTAATAGCGCATCGAGTGTAATATCCATCGCCATCACACTCGTGTTAACGAAGCGTAAAGAAATCGCATATAAGGAGCCTGCAAAGCTCGCAACAATGCCTGCAACAACGGAGGCAATCACTTTATAGTGCAAGGTATTAAAGCCTAATGATTTCGTCCGTTGTTCATTTTCCCGAACAGCAATTAGTAGTCGACCTGTCGGCGAGTTAACAAAACGGTGGAGCGCTAAAAAGATGACAACTAAGCTTGCTAACACAAAGAAATAGAAGGTCATCCGATCTCTAAAAATATCTGGTGCTCGAAAAGTAAAGCCATCATTGCCATACGTGACAGAGCGCCACTTTTCAGCTACTACTAAAAATAACCCCGAGAAGGCTAGTGTGAGCATCGCAAAAAAATGACTTTTCAAGCGCAAGGTTAATAAACCTACTAAAAAACTAACAAAGCCTGCTATTACCATGCCTATCATGATGGACACCAGAAAGATGAATAGTGTGTTATCCATTTGCTTGAGCATGACCGCTGTCGTGTAAGCGCCAATACCAAAAAACATAGCGTGCCCAAAGGAAACGATTCCTGTATAACCGAGCAAAATATCATAGCTCATCGCCAGTATGCCAAAAATGAAAATTTGTGTCAGTAAAATAAGCAGCGTCCTTGAATCATTGACAAAAGGGAGTACGATAAAAATCGCCAATAACAGGAAAAAAGCGATAGAGCGTAAGGACATTTTCTTGTTCATGATGTTCGCTCCTTTCGCATCGTAAACAGCCCCTGTGGACGGAAAATTAAAACGCTGGCCATTAAAATCATATTGACTGCTAGTGATAGCACAGGCACATAATAAGCCATAAAGCTACCTGCTAGCCCTACTAAAATAGCAGCCAACAATGAGCCTGAAAAACTACCCATTCCGCCAATGACGACGACAATAAATCCTAAAATGGCGTACTCCATGCCCATCTCCGCATAGATGACGCCCGAATACGGAGCCATCAACATTCCACTAAGTGCCGCAAGAGCCGCACCCACCATAAAGACATATAGAAATACACGCTTAATATGAATACCAAGAGCCTGTGCCATTTCCTTATCCTGCACACCAGCTCGAACGATCAACCCAATCTTCGTGCGTTTCAGCATATATTGAAAAACACCAAAAATCACAAACCCTATAACAATAATAAATAGGCGATATTTGATGATAATCACGTCACCAAATTCCCAGCTTCCCGCTAAATAGCTCGGCGTTTTTACGGCCACACCATTTGGACCAAAAACCACCTTGATGAATTCCTGCAAAACGAGCATAAGCCCTAACGTAATTAAAATTTGCTGAATATGATTGCCGTAAACAGGCGTAATAATCAATTTCTCTGTAAGCAGTCCAAGTAACGCACCTGTCACAAGCGCACCTATAATTCCTACGATAAAGCTTTCTGTCCACATATAGGTAAAGATTCCCGCATAGGCTCCCCAAACAAATAATCCACCATGCGCAAAATTCAACACATCCATTAAGCCAAAAATTAACGTCAAACCTGCCGCCAGCAGAAATATCAACATCCCTGTTGCCAAGCCATTAATGAGTAAATTGATGAAAAGCTCCAATGATGGTCACCCCCTTTATCCAATTCCTAAATACTTGCGTTTTAGTTCTTCATTGACAATCAAATCCTCCATCATGCCCGAATTTACTGTTCTGCCATCATCGATCAAAGTATAGGTATCACCAATCCGGCTAGCCATCATAAAGTTTTGTTCAACAAGAACAATGGACGTTTTCTTTTTCATTTCCATAATCGCTTCCATCACCTTCTCCACCACTATGGGCGCAAGCCCCTTGGAAGGCTCGTCAATTAATATTAATTGGCTATCATTGATAAAGGCTCTTGCCATGGACAGCATTTGCTTTTGCCCTCCTGATAAATGCCCGCCAGCCTTTTTCCAAAACTTCTTCAAATCGGGAAACAGCTCCAGCACATATTGCTGTCGCTCTAACGTGGCAGTATCCTCCCTATACATGGCTACCTTCATATTTTCCTCTACCGTTAAATCTGCAAAAATCCCTTGATTTTCAGGCACATAACCTATCCCTAATTTAGCCACCTTGTATGTTGGGCTTTTTTTAATGGAGTGGGAGCGAAAGGCGATTTCGCCATTTGTCGCAGGTGTTAATCCCATAATTGTTTTCAAGGTCGTTGTTTTACCTGCACCATTTCGTCCAAGCAGTACGCTAACCTGTCCCTCCCTCGCTTCAAAATTAACTCCCTGCAAAATGTGATATTGGCCGATATGCGTGTGAACCTCATTTAATGTCAGTAAGGTGGTCATCGTACAGCCCTCCTAAATATGCTTGTTGTACGGTATCATTATTCATAATTTCCACGGGTGAACCATCTGCTAGTAGCTGACCATTAAATAACACCATAATGGAATCCGATAAATCTAAAATCATATCCATTTTATGTTCAATGAGCAGAATGGTTTTATTCCCTTGATTTTTAATGGTCCGAATGACCTCTAAAATCGTAGGTACTTCCTCTAAAGACATACCAGCTGTTGGTTCATCGAGTAGCAGAATTTCCGTATCCAACGCAAGTAGCATGGCAATCTCAAGCTTTCTTTTCTCCCCGTGTGATAGGATCGTTGTCAGGGCGTCCCGTTTATTGTCGAGTAAAACGAGTGATAATAGCTCCTCCGCTTTGTCGGTAATCGCCTTATAGCTTTTGTAGTGTCGAAATAGCTGATAACGAATCTTTTCCTTTGACTGCACGGCTAAACGAACATTTTCGAGAACCGTTAAATTTGGAAACACATTCGTGATTTGAAAGGATCGACCCAACCCCATACGTGTTCTTTCGATGGCCGACTTTTGGGCAAGTGATTGCCCTTTAAAATAAACATCACCCGCAGTTGGTTTTAGCTCTCCACTAATCAAATTAAAGAACGTTGTTTTTCCAGCACCGTTCGGCCCTATAATGGACTTTAAATGCTTTTCAGGCATTTGAAAATTAACGCAATCCACCGCCGTATGTCCCCCAAACTGAATCGTTAAATTGTCTGTGTGTAGTATTGGCTCCATCCTCTACTCCCTTCTCCTCTAATAGTTATGTAGAAAGACAGCCATGCTGCCTCTCATTTGTTTAATTCATAACAGGTGGTGCTGTTTCCTCAGGACTTAACTCCCGAATAAGTACGGGTACTGGATAATCCACGCCATCCTGTTGCTCTAAGCGAATGGAATACATCGATTGAAGGGCTTGATGGTCCTCTTCACGGAACGTCATCGTACCTTTTGGTGTCTCAAATGACATCCCCTCCATTATGCCGATCAGCTTGTTGGCATCTGCATCTCCCTCCGATTTTTTCAATGCCTCCATAATGGCAATCGCCGCAGACATACCGCCAGGTGTAAATAAGTCAGGTACTTCATTGAAACGTTTTTGATGTTCCTCAACTAACCATTTATTGACATCATTTTGCGGTAGTGTGTGGTAATACACCGAAAAACCTTCCATACCAACCAATGGATTCATAAATTGAAGCGCTATAATATCAGGTGCTCCCGTTGAAATTTTAATGCCCTTTTCTTGAATTTTAAGATCTGCGATTTGATTCCATGGTGAATTTGCTCCTGCCCAGACAACGAATAAATAATCAGGCTTAGCATCTAGCACCTTTTGTAAATTAGACGTAAAGTCTGTTGCTGCTGGGTCTGCATACTCCTCTAACACAATGTCAGCACCTAATTTCTCCGCTGCCGTTTTAAACGCATTCACCCCATCCCAGCCAAACGAATAATCTGGGGCAAATGTAGCAATCTTCACACCTTTACCAGCAATAGCCGCCGCGGCTGCATAGGCATCCTGTGATGAATTACGACCTGTACGGAAAATATACTCATTAAACTCAGAACCTGTAATACTGTCAGCCACCGCAGGCTCCACCACCATAATTTTTTCATACTCCTCCGCCAGCGGTAGAACAGCAAGGGTATCACCAGAACTTGAAGAACCTACTAAAAAATCAACCTGGTCATCTTCTAATAGCTTTGTTGCTTTCTGCACGGCCACCTCCGGCTTTGTCTCCGTATCCTCATACACAACCTCGATTTTCTTACCATTGACCTCCATCGTCCCACCAGTCGCATACTCAATCCCTAAATCAAATCCCCGCTGCGTCTGCTTCCCATATGATTCAAGCGCCCCCGTTAACGAAGCAAGCACCCCAATCTTAATCGTGCCTCCTTCCGCCGTCACCGCTTTTGTCTCACCATCGGAGGAATCTGCATCTGTTGCATCATCCTTCGTATCCTCCCCACTACAAGCTACCAACACCACAGCCAACATTACTAAAAGAAACCAATACCACCGCTTCTTCATCCTATAACCCCCTTTAAAATAAGCTCCATAGAAAGCGCTTTCTTGCTATGACAACACTATACAAAAGTCCAGTTACAAATTAGTTACAAAAAATGCTTTGCACAAAAGTACAAAGCATTTTTCTGTATCGATGTTATGGAATTATTTATTAAAAATTTAAAAGTGATAAAAGATTTGTCGCTACGCTATTAATTACATCAGGTAAAAAGAAAGACAAAAACGTTGAATGTACAACATTTTTGTCTTTTGTATTAGGAACTATTTTTTAGTGTTTCAAACTGCATTCTGTAGTACGCTTCATGAAGACCATTCCTGCTTCAATACACTATACAAGAAGGAATCTCGCCAAACACCGTCTTTCATTAACATATTTTCACGTAATATTCCTTCTTTGGCCATTCCAACCTTTTCTAAAACCTTTGATGATCCAATGTTTCTTGGGTCACATGTTGCATAAATACGATGGAGCTTTAATGTGTCAAAACCGAAAGTGATCACTAATTTAGCACTCTGCGTTGCTACTCCCTTCCCCCAATAGTCAGGGTTAACAATATAGCCAATTTCCCCCACCTTATTCGTGAAATCCCTAATCATTATCTCAACCGAACCTATTAAAGTTTCTTGATAAATAATAGCAAAAACATATCTTTCCCTTGGTGTTTGTCTTGCTTCATCGAGTGCATCCTGAATGAATTCTTTTGAATCCTCCTCTGTATTCGGTCCCCATGTTTGATACCTACAAACAATCTCCTGTGAGGCATATTTATGAACATCAATCCAGTCATGTGGCGTGAATTCCCTTAAAAATAATTTTTCATTTGCAAGTATCACTTTAATTCATCTCTCCTTCTACACGATTCAACCATTCACTCATCTTGTTCAATCTGCAAATTGTGGCCAGCCTTTTATTTGTCTGACAAAATGGCATTTAAATATGTTGCTTTTTTTAACTTGTTCATATAGTTCATTTCTACTTATGAGTGGCTCTCCCTGCACTACAAATTTGTACCACCCCAATAAGATTCCCTCATTTAAACGACGGAACTAGCTATCCCATAATTAAATCATAGACAGCCATGGTCGACTCCATAGGGGTTGTATTTAATTCGCTCTGTAACTGCTGGACACATTTTTCGTACCATTTGCATGCTAGAGAACGGTTTTGGAGTTGGTAGTAGCTGTACATAAGCAGGCGATAGCCCTCCTCCCATAGTGCATCCTCTCCAATTATTTTCTCTGCATAGTGGATGGCTTTTTTATATTGCTGCTGCCTTGTGGCATTTTGTGCCAAACGTTCTAGAACTTCTATATATAAAAATTGTAGCTTTTCGCGATCTTGAGTAAGCCAGTCGATTTGCTTTTTTTCTGCATATAAGGCGTCTGGATAACTCGCTTCCGCTAACAGTAGCCATTCATCGGACAACTGTGGATCAAATTCCTCCATTCCTAGGTTGTAATAATAGTGAAATCGTTCCACGTCAATTTGGAGAAAGGCAATATTTTGCAACTGATACATATTATTCTTACGTTGAATAAAAAAGCTCTCCTGCCTTGCATGTCGTTGTGGCTCCAACACTTTTAATAATGTATTTAAGACCACTTTAAAATCCCGATCTAAGGACTCGATAGTGCGGTCTGGCCATAATGCCTGCGCTATCTCTTCCTTTGGTGTAAAACGATTGCGATGACAATATAGATACACGAACAATTCCTTCGATTTATCACGTTGCCATTCTTTATCTTCGAGCTTTCTTTGTGCTCGAATTAAACTTAAACTCCCAAAAAGATTGATTTGTATTGCATCATGCGGATAATTGATACTGTCCTCCACTTGAAAATAGCTTCGTAATGCAAGAATGGCTGCATGTTCCACACCTCCTGTTTGGCTAAAATGCAATAGCTCATAGAAAATCATTCGATCACTTGGACCAAGTATCATTTTCCTTTGTAAAAAATAGTCATAGCCATTTGCCAAACATAATTGCGCAAACTGTTGAAAATACGGATGAAATTGGTCTCTATTATTTTCTTGAAACGCGATAACGGATTGATAGAATAGAACATGCATCAAGCCATTGCGATCTCCGCATTCCTGAAATAGTTGTTGTGCCTTCCTTACTAATTGCTTCGCTCGTTCTGTTTCTTGCTGGGAGAGAATGATTTTCACTTCCGCTAAAAGAATGAGGCCTGTCATCCAAGCATCTTGTACTTGCTCGGTTTCTCGTAAGCCCAATGCCAAGTATTTCTTAGCCGCTACTATATCTCCTAAATAATGTTTAGCAATCGCTAGCCCCATATAAGGTTCGGCCTTGACTCGAGAAATATTAATGGCATTCAATAAAGTCAACGCTTTTTCATAGGCTTGACATGCCCCTTGATAATCTGGGAAATCCATTAATAGTAGCGCATGTGCTTTTCTGATATAACCAACCGCCTCTATAAAAATAGACTTCTCTCTTAACCCCCTGCGTATCCCATACTGGGCTGCATACCAAGCTTCCTTTCCTTGTCCTAACAATGCATAGACAAATGCTGCTAGTAGTTCACTTTCACGATGGGTTGCCACAAGCTGAGGTGGCAATTCAAGGCGCTGTGCTAATAATTCCTTCGCCTCTCGTAATTGCCCAGTCCGTAGTAAAACTCGGACATCCACATTCGCTCGTTGCATGACATCCGCTGGCAATGCCACGTCCTCCATAAATAACTGTGCACCCTTGGCCTTCCCTAAGTTCACTAAGTTTTCAGCATATTGCCGTTGAAGTTCTAATAATTCCTCTTTTAGTAAGGGGGTATATTTGGCAAGCTCTAATGCTTTTTCTAAATAAGGCTCTGCTAATGCAGGCTGTATAGTGTCTAAGTAAATATGTGCCAAACCTGCTTGAGATTTTGTCATAAATAGGTGATCCTGCTGCTGCTGTGCGATCATTGCACACTTGTCGTAGGATTGTTTCGCCTTTTCATAATAAGCACGGTAGCGATGGCATTCGCCAACAAAATAATATAATCTATAAAATGTATCTTTTTCTTGTACAGTAAATCGATTGATTTTTTCTAATAACCATTCAAATTGTCCAGCACGTACTAATGGCTCTGCATGACGCTGTAATAGCTCTCCACAAAAATCATGGTCATTCGTTTTAAAGGCATGATAAAGCACAGCTTGAATATTATGCCGTTCCATATAATAGAATGCCGCTTGTTTATGAAGGTCCGTATAGCAACTTGTATGCTGACGCCATTTCATTTCTAAAAACCGACTAAACAAAGCATGGAAGCGGTATAAACCATCTGTTGTCACTGGTTGAATAAATAAATGACGCTGTGATAAAGTATTCAACATTTGTGCCATTTCAAAGCCATAAAAATCTTCCAATAGCTCCGCTGAAAATGTAGGAAAAATAGCTAGTTTTAAAATGGTCTCTTGCTCCGTTGCAGTCATCCTACTATAAACCTCTTCTGACAAATAGGTGAAAAGATCATTCGGAGAAATCATTAGCCAATAATCTAAAGAAACATGATGCCATTGCTCTGCTAACAAGGAAAGACTGATGGCCCAGCCTTCTGTGATCTCCAATATCTTGGCCATTTCAGCATCGGATAAATGCACGTCTACATATTCTTCAAAAAAAACAGCAATTTCCTCAGTTGAAAAGGCCAGCTCGTCCTCGTTGATCACTAGCCACTTCTTTTGCAGCTTTAATTTTCTCATAATATCCCAATTCGGTAATGTTCTAGATGCGATAATAAAATGAATCGCTGGTGGAGCAAATTCAATAACTTTCTCCATAAAATAATTAATTGAAAAGACGTGATCCACTAAATGAAAATCATCAATGACAATTAGAAATGGCTCCTCTATGCTACATAGGCAATTGACAAAAAGCTTATACCAGCGATTCAGCTCCTCCATTTTAGGGAAGCGTGACAATTGATTCCACTCATCGAATGTAGGACCAAAATTCGGCACAGCTCGCTGTATGCTAAAAAAAAGATGTCTTAAAAAGGGTAATAAATTATCATCTTCTTCGGAAATACTATACCAAGAAAATTTATTCGCTTCGTTCGAGAGAAATTGTGTGAGGATGGTCGTTTTACCATACCCTGCACCACTATGAATAAATGTACAAGTATGGTGATGGCTCTTCTTTAATGTCTTCATAAGTGCGGCTCTATTGATACAATGAGTGGATGGACTTGGTGCCATACATTTTGATTGAATAATAATATCTGTCATGTTAACGATAACCTCCAAATTTGTGTAAGGTTACAATAGCTCCATTTTTTCACAAAAATTCAGATTATTAAATTATTGACAGTTTACCATATTTTATCGAATGAATGGCAAAAATAAAAAACCCGATAATCAAATGAATGATAATCGGGTGATTTTCTATGATTATAGTAATTCTTTACGTAATTCAGCAGCTGATTTTGGTGAAAGCAGACTGAATGGAATATCAAATACTGTTTTCGCTCCTTTATCACCAGCTTGACTTAGACGATGCGCAGCACGTGCATAAGCCACTAATATACTAGATGTGAAGTTTGGATTACTTTCAAGTTTTAATGAGAATTCGAGAATTTGTTTATCGTTTGCTCCACTGTCACCACTGCGAATGACAAAACCACCATGTGGCATACCTGTGTGGTTTGCTGTAAATTCATCTTCAGAGATGAAGTTAACTGTTGTGTTATATTCATCGAAATAGTTAGGCATTGTGACAATTTCTTGTTCCACTTTTGCAGCATCTGCACCGTCTTCTAACACAACCCAACATTCACGTGCATGTTTTTCACGTGTTGTTAATTCAGGGTTTTCACCATTACGTACACGTTCTACAGCTTCTTTAATTGGCAATGTGTATTGAACAGCATTTTTAACACCTTCGATACGACGTACTGCATCTGAGTGACCTTGACTTAAACCATCGCCCCAGAATGTATATGTTGTACCAACTGGTAATACGGATTCTCCTAGTAGACGATTTAAGGAGAATAAACCTGGATCCCATCCAACTGAGATAACAGACACTTTAGCAGATTTTTGTGCCGCTGCGTCTACAGCATCGAAAAATTCAGGAATTTTCGCATGTGTATCGAAGCTATCAATTGTATTAAACCATTGTGCAAAATGTGGTCCTTGTTCTGGTAAATCCGTTGCAGAGCCACCACATAAAATCATGACATCAATGTCGTTTTGGAATTTTTCGGCGTCATCTACTAAATATACGCTCGCATTGCTTGCTACGTTTACTGTTGAAGGATCACGACGTGTGAACACCGCTACTACTTCCATATCTGGATTTTGTGAAATAGCATACTCCACACCACGTCCTAAATTTCCATATCCTACAATACCTACTCGAATTGCACTCATTAAAATTCCTCCTAACGATTTCGTGACTTTGTGAAAACTTTCACGTTAAATCTAATTACAATAATACTTTGTGTTAGAAAAATTCACAATAGTTTGAGTATGAGTTTTTCAAAAAGAATTTATATCAGTTTTCTATGGTTTTTATCCAAAAACGGTATGAATGCGGTTACAAATTACTAAATATTCCATGAATCTTAAAGTTATTGTAAAAGCCTTGTAAATAACGGCTATTTTTCCAACCAGTCTTGTACAATAAATGTAACGACAAAAGGGGGCATGTTGAATGAAAAGTACTGGTTACTCATCAAGCACGGCATTGGCACAAGGAGAACTACTTGCATTCCATATGACACAAAATAATACGGCGAACAAGCACCTTGAAGCGAAACAAACTGTTCGTAAACCACATGAAAGTCTTTTACCAAACAATCCTTTATGTATCGGTGTTTTACCTTTTGACGTTATGGAAAACACGCTAGACATCACCATCCAAAAAAATAAGGTGCATGAGGTAGACTTCTACCATAGTGGTAAGGACATCGCTCGCTGGTTCATTAAAAAAAGTGAATACAACAAGCCAAACCCAGACTTCTTTATATGAAGTCTGACATGGTACTTCGTAAGCGTTCTGCTAACTTAATCGGGCGCTTCCTTCTAGCACGATCTCCTGCAAGTCCATCGCTATTGTATCTCCTGAGCCAACTGTGCAAGACGCTTTTCATCAATAATATGGTAGCCTGTCTTACGTTTTTCTAATATCTTCTCTTCACAAAACTGTGCCAATACATATAATAAATGGCGATAAGAAACCCCTAAATACTCACAGATTTCCGTATGCTTTTCCTTATAGACACCTTGATCAGCAGATAATTGAATAAAGGCTGCTAAGCGATTCTCAAACGGATATGCTTGATTTTGTGTATATTTAGATGTCATGTTCGTGGCTTTTTCCCCTAGAAACACACAAAGTCTACGTAAAAACAAGGCATCCACAAGTAACTTTTCCTTACATGCCTGTGTAATGGAGTAACAAATTGTCTTGGTAACAGTTTGTATCCCCTTTGTATACCTCGCCTCATTAAGCAATTCAATTTCCCCCATAAAACGAGGAGCTTCCAAATATTCAATTAGTGAAACTTTGCCATTTTTATGCGTCATATAGAGCTTCGCCTTGCCTTCTATCATGTAATACAATGTATCTGGAAAGGAGCCTTCCTGAAAAATCCACTCTCCTTTGTCAAATTGACACACTTCCAGATAAGGATCGATAGCAAATGAGAAAAAATCATCTATCGGATATTTTTCAAGATATTGGGTACGTGCTTCAGCTGTTAGAATATGCATTTTTTACTCTCCCCTCTAAAAAATATGAGATATCTCACATTATTGTAGCGATGAACATGCTATTATTCAACTTAGTTAATGGAGGTACGGTAATTATATGAACAATCAACGATGGCTTTCTCAGAATTTCTTTACATTTTTCATCACCTGGGGCATTTTCTTACCCTACTGGACAGGTTGGCTTGTGGATGCAAAACATCTGACAGTATCGCAGGCAAGTGTTGTAATGGGCTGTGGGCTACTAGCTCGTGCCACGTCCAATCTTTTCTTCTTTCCAACCCTTGCAAAATATGTACACAATAAACGTCTTATTACGATTTTAGCAGTAGGTGCTCTACTAACTGCATTACTTTATATTCCAAGCACTGGCTTTATCGCATTATTAATCGTGACCATTTTATTTAGTGTCTTTTATCCAGCACTATTACCTGCTGTGGAAAGTAGTGCAGCAACGCTTGTCCAGCATGGCAATATTCACTACGGCAAAAGCCGTTCCTATGGTTCCTTCGGGTTTGTGATTGCTGTATTAATTATTAGTATGTTGACGGGCGTTTTCGGCAAAAACATCATCTTTTGGAGCATGATTATTGGGTTGATCGGCATGTTACTTATGCAGCAATTAGCCACTCCAAAGGAATTACTTGTTGTGCCAACAAAAGAACAACGTGCGAAATCATTATCGATGAAGACTTTATGGACTATCAAGGGCTTCCCGATTGTCTTATTTATCGTAATTTTATTACAGGGTGCACATGCCTCTTATTATAGCTATGGTTATATTTATTTAGAAGACTTACAGGTAGACCCATTCTATATGGGCATGATTATTAACATCGCAGTAATTTGCGAAATCCTATACTTTATGAAGGCCGATACATTATTGACGAAGTGGCGTTCATCGTCATTATTACTCTTAGCAGCAAGCGGCTCTTCCCTGCGCTGGTTACTTATCTTTATGTTCCCGAATGTCTGGGTATTTATTGCTTCACAAACCTTGCATGCATTATCCTTTGCACTAGCACATTTCGCTTTTATCCGCTACTTAACGAAAGCTCTACCAAAGGAACAAATTCCAAATGCACAAGGTCTCTATTCCGCATTAGCCATGGGCTTAAGTACAGCAATCCTTACGTTTTTAGGAGGATATTTATACGAAATATCTCCTGGCCTGTCCTTTGCAGCCATGCTTATTTGTACAGTGCCTGCCATCGCTATTTTGCTGCTGACGCGCAAAAAATATCAATATTAACAAAAAGCAGGTGAGAATAAATATAGAACTTAATTATCATGTATTTTATTAAAATATCACACATTATAGTGGGTAAAAAAAGGATAGATGAACAGGAATTATACCTGTTTACATCTATCCTTTTTGGACAACATATGAACCCATTTACTACTACAACATCTACCACAATACTACAATAAATAATCATTGGCTTCTTCCATGATCGCGCCAGATTGTGGAAGATCGTTATTGAACTAAAGCACTCCGTTAGTTTAAGTGAATTTTCTCACAAATTTATGATATTATACAGTTGAATAGAAAGACAAATTAGAATTTGGAGGTTCACTATGAAAAATGAAGATAAACAATATGCTTTAACTGTTATTACTAATATATTAAAAGTAATGCACAATAAAGAATATGAAAACATTTTAAATTATGTGGATGAATGTGAAGTGGATGATATTGGTGAGTTATTCTATTATGTTCAAGAAACATTAAACTTAAATGGATTTGATTCATTTGATGAATATGGCGCTCCATGTAATTTCCACCCCAAATACGAATATTCACAAATCAACTTCTATGAATTCAATGACAATAGTGGATTTGCTGTTGATTATGCTTTAACTTCAAATTCAAAATTGGCAGATATGTGTTTACAAATGGAGTTTTTATATACGGATGACGGATTAAAAAGTGTTTTTATCACAGTTGACCCACAGTAAAACAATATATTAAAAGGAGAACATATGGAAATATACAATATTAATTTGAATATTCATTATTCTGCTCCACAAGAAGTTTGGGATAAGTTGGAGCGTTTATATAGAGAAATGCCTAACTGGAACAACTTTGTAAACGGCTGTCCACAGTGGTATGGTTCAGATGATAAATTAATAGAAGTAAGTATTGAATCAAGTGGATTACAATTCTATGCTAAGTTACCATCAGAAGAATGGGATGAATGGATTACAATATTTAAGAATAGAGCTACAAAATTATTGGGATATGAAGTTGGCGAACCAGAAGACGGTTTTGAATTTCACTATTATGATTAACCTCACAAATTCCAAGTTGTACATAAGCTTAATTTGAAAATACATATGACACTTCGGTGTTTTTTATATCATCTCCAATTCTTCCAGTCACACCTAATTGCTATTCAACTAAATGCATCGTTAGCTTAAGTACATTGCTTCACAAACTCAAATCAAGATTAACATAAAGCCCCATTTTTAATTCAATTAAATGGCCCTATTAATGAAAAAGGCACAATTCCTTTTCAAGAATTGCGCCCGATTATTTAATATGTCTTCGAAATAGCGGTAATGAAAATAAATAAATATTATATAAAGGAAATATCCGCTTGAAAGTAGAATATTACCCTACAACCATAATTAACTATTCCGATGAGGAGGATTCATGTGCGTCCACGACCATTATTTATTGAAAATCCAGAGCATGATAGGTATGTTAGTCTTGTGCCAGATGGAGATATTGAAGAAATACTTAATAAGCAACAAGCTAAGACCCTTACCCTCTTAGGCAGCGTATCAGAGGAGTTAGCAAGTAAGACGTACGCACCAGGGAAATGGACTTTAAAAGAAGTGATTGGGCATATGACCGACTCGGAACGTGTGATGTCGTATCGAATACTTGCCATTGCACGAAATGAAATTGCACCACTCCCAGCAATGGATCAGGATCAATACGTTTCTGCGGCAAACTTCAACAAATTATCTTGGGAACAGTTACTAGCTGGTTTAGACACCGTACGCTCCAACACATTAAGCCTGATTTCAACTATTGATGAAGCTGCGTGGGTTCGTAAAGGAACTGTAATGAACAGTCCAGTTTCAGTAGGAACCATTGTATATGGCATTGTCGGGCACGAGTTACACCATATGAAAGTGATTAGCGATAAATACTTATAAATCTCTTTCTATTATTGAAAAAAACTAATTTTTCACTTCATACTGAGAAATTAGGTTTTCTCATAGTGAACCTTACTTAGCGTTATAAATCCGCATTTTCCTGACGTTATCCCTATTTATACATTATAATTTCTTATTCAATTATATGTCCCTATAATGATCGAGCACTGATCCTTATTACAGAACCACGCCCGATGGTGGAAGAACTTTATCTACTATATGAAGTCCAAATTCTATACATTTTTTTACCGTCTACCTCCATCTTATCTCTATGCATTGTAACATATACATTCATGTATTCCGCCCATTGTGGTATTAGTTCCGTTAAACAATCAATGACCTTTATATCAGGAGTTGCATAACCGATATTTTCTTTTCTCAAAAAGCCATTGGAGAAATCTTGATATAATGAGTCCGTCCATTCATAAACTTCAAACTGAGAATCAAAAATCCGCTCATCTTCTTGATATTGTCCGTTTACCCAGTATATTTCCATAACAATGCCCCCCTAATTAAATGCAGCGTTCCATAACACTTTGTCCTATAAAGACACTTTCCTAGTTTTCCATGAAAGCGCCCGATTGCTGAATAGCAAGACGGTGATTTGTCTTTTGCCTGTTAAAGTAAAGCATACTGTTAGCTTAACAAGAAATTATTTCCTTTTCTCATAGATTCCTTTTACGAATTGTTCCTTATAATCTGTGTATTCATTGATCCCACCATTTTTCTCTTCTACAAATTTCATTTTCAGTTCTCTGTACTCTTCCCTTGCTGTTTCGTTTGAATTTAAGTAGTTCCTAAAAAAGATTAAATTTTTCCAGAGTTCTTTGTTGTATTCTACTAAGTGAATAAAGTGTGTCTTTTCCTCATAATGATCATCATTAAACTTCGCAAGCACAATTTCATTAGGGCGTTCCACTTTGAGCTTTAAAAAACCAGCTTCCCTTAGCCCTTGAAATATCGATTTATCAACATTTTCAATATCATCAACACCAACGACTAAATCCAATATTGGTTTGGCAACGATATTCTTTATGGCTGTGCTACCAATGTGTTCAATTCTATTCTCTTGAATTGGCGTTGCATTTAAAATATCCTGTTTCACCCTAAAAAACTCTTTTTTCCACTCATCACAATGTGCTTCTAACCTTACCTCATCTCGTTTTAACCCTAATCTCATTTAGTCACCTCATTTTCAATATAGTTAACTAATTCGTTCGATGATTTCTTTATCCTTCTTAAACTCAACTGCAGTGTTAGTTTAAATACACTACTTCACAAGCTAAACTGAATTCTAATGTAATTTTGCCGAATTTCTTTACCATTTTAATCGCCCTTTAGATGATGAAAGACGCATTCCCAACTTTAACAATTGCGCCCTATTGTTCAGTTACTTCATCATAAAACTTACCATAACCGAAGTACGATTCCCACATGATTTTTAAATAATCATTTGAATAACAACAATAATATAATAAAAAACGAAATAAATATATTGATAAACGATAATAAATAGACTAATATCATATTATCATTAAATCGGAGAGGTGCTTCAAATGAATGTTAAACTAAGTTCAACTTTTTTCTTAAAGATCATTGCTTTTCTTATTGGAATTGCGGTACTTGCTGTGTGTATCTATTGGTTACCTCAAGCGGCTTTACGAGATGCCAAAGTGCGTCCAGGAGATTACTCGATATATCCATTGTTAATATGTGCCTATGGAGTATGCATTACGTTTTCTGTTGCGTTGTATCAAGCCTATAAACTATTGAGTTATATCAATATAAACAATGCTTTTTCTGAGCTATCCCTTAATTCCTTGAAGGTTATAAAAAAATGCGCTTTGACAATTATTTTCTTCATTTTGTTTTTAATAGTTTACTTAAGGGTTTCTGCTATGTTCACGGGTGAAGACGCAGCAGGTCCGATAGCACTTGGTCTAATAGGGATTTTAGTAACAGCTATCATCGCTGCCATTATAGACGTACTTCAAAAACCCATAAAAAATATCCTAGAAAATATGTAGGTGTTTCATAATTACCATTTTTATAAAACTCCCTTCGTTGTTGTAGTAATAAATGAGGTCTACTAAATAAAAAAGTACATCACTACTATATAAGTGATGTACCAACTATCCTATAATGTGTGACATTAAAGATAAGTTACTGTTTTAAAATAAAAACATGCGTTCACTTATCTTTAATTTTACAAAGTATTCACCTGCATTCTTATTTTGGATAATACGAAAAACCAGGGTATTTCACCACTGGCCATTTTTCCTTTCTAAGAGCCTGTAGCAACTCAGGGCCAACCTGCAAATTACTTTGCACCAATTCTGTTGGCGTTAAGGCCATCCATTGATTCAAAGATACATCCTGGAATCGGTCACTTTTAAACATTTCTAAAAACCATAATGGCTCTGTGCCAGTATTTTCAACATAATGCCCCGTCGCAAACGGCACATACCCAACATCACCTGCACGATAATCAAATGTTCGTGCTGTTCCATTCCCTGTGAAAACAGTCATTCGCCCTTTTCCTTGTAGATAATATTGCCATTCATCGTTGTTCGGATGCCAATGTAATTCGCGCATCGCCCCAGGCTCAATTTCCACCAGTGCCGCTGCGATATTTTGGGAAATCGGAAAATTAGTTGAATCCACAATACGCACACTGCCACCTGGTGTTTTCAGTGGTGGCTGTGCTAATAAGCGATGCTTAAAAGTTTGTGGAACCTGCCCATAAGGAGACTCCACTTTTTGTGAATTGATGGGACCAGGAACCTGATCCTGATAAATATACACTTGCTCATTCGGAATATGATCAAAAGCACTAATTGGAACCCCAAAATTGGCAGATAGCACATCCTTCGGGGTATGCGCAAACCAATCTGAAATCGACAATGTATTCAGATCTGAGAAATTGCCATCATCAAACACTAATAAAAATTCACAGCCATCCTCTAACCCCTGAATTGAATGAGGAATGCCAGGTGGAAAATACCATAAATCACCTGGTCCTACATCGGCAATAAAATTACAGCCATTTTGATCAACTGCCGTAATCCGAGCATGACCGAGTAGCATATAAGACCACTCCGCCTGCTGATGCCAATGCAGTTCGCGCACGCCTCCCGGTGTCAAGCTCATATTTACACCCGCCAATGTCGTAGCAATCGGTAATTCACGAACCGTAATTTCCCGTGACCACCCACCTTGATTTAATGTCATATGCGTGTCTGAAAACGAGAATCGTAGGTTAGGGATCAAACCCGCATCTGTCGTTGGTGGCACCAGCATATCCGGATTTTCTAAATCCCTCATAATATCGCGTGGCCCCTTATCCACCCCTCCAGCTCCATCATTCCGAATAGGCTGAGGCACCTGAAAATAACCCGGCGGCAAATTGTCCAATCGTTCACCTCTTTATCGTAGAAATTTAAAAAATACTTTCATCCTTCTAAATGTATGGGCACACAGCTTGTACTATTCACTTGCTTTTCTGTTGGGCGAGTGCATGAGAATGGCTATTTGGTTACGAGGAATGATTACTTTTTTGACCGCTTTCCTCACATTATGGAGCGGAGGCATCACTCCTCTAAACGTAGAGCAAATTCATTCCCATGAAAACATAATCAGTCACTGTAGCAAAGCCTCCACTACACATTTATGCAAGATTTGGAGGCCTTCCTGCAATTCGTCATATGTTGCATAGGCATAAGATAGACGAATATGATGATGATCTTGTGGGTCATAAATATAGCCAGGATTGATTAATACTTGTTGCTGCAATAGCTTCATAAAGAATTCTTTGTCTATAAGTGGCTCATGAAACTTGAGCCAAATATAAAAGCCTCCCTTTGGTTTGCTCCAAGTAGCAATGTCTTTAAATTTTCCCTGTAAAATTTGCTCAGTGAAATGGGCTCGATCCTGCAAGTGCTGACGTAAAGATGCAAGATGCGATTCATATTTTCCTGATTGTAGCCAATGTAGGACAATTTCTTGTGAGATAGCACTTGAGCCATAGTCCGTTTGCATTTTTATATCGGCTAATCGTTCGATGACGGTGGTTGGACCAATAAGCCAGCCAATGCGTAGCCCAGGGCTTAAGGTTTTGGAGACACTCCCAATATAAAGGACTTGTCCGCTGCTATCCATTGCTTTAATAGGAGGAGAGGTCGCTTCAAAAAGTAATTCATGATAGACATCATCCTCAATAATTGGAATACGTGATGCCTGACAGCCTTCATAGAGCTGCTTTTTTTCCAGAGATGTCCATACTTGGCCCGTTGGATTATGTAAAGTTGGGATAGCGTAAAATACGGCTTGTTTTTTCCGTTTCCTTTGAGACAATGTTTGGGCAAGCTGTTCATCGCGGTGAATGCTCACCATTTGCATCCCTACTGATTGAAATGGATGGACAGAATTTAAATAGGAGGTTGGCTCCTGAAATACAATAGACCCTTGTTCTAGTAAACCAACGGCAATTAACTGCAATGCCTGAAGTGCACCTGAGACAATGCAGACCTGTTGAGGCTCAGCAACGATGCCTCTTTTTCGTACATAGTCACAGATAGCTGCACGAAGGTGATCATTACCCTGTGGTGAGGAATAGCCCAATGCTTTGGGCTGAAAAGATAGCTCCCTTAGTGAAGCTTCTATGGCCTCTGTGGGCAATAAGCTTGGTGCTAGCTCACCCGTTCCTAAACGAATGACATCCTCACGCTGCTCGTATTCATTAATTAATTGGATAGTGTGATAGTTTGGCTTATGGATACTTGTTTCGATATAGGTTTGCCAATTCGGCTGTGTTTGTTGAATTAATGCATGCCATGAATTATGCGTAACGTAAACCCCAGAGCCTACCTTTGATTCAAGGAGACCTATTGCTTTTAATTCCTCTAAAGCCTGTTGAACCGTGCTACGATTGACGCCAAACTGCATGGCTAACTGTCTTTGGGTGGGCAGTTTTGTTCCTGCTACCCAGTCTCCTCGTTCCACCAGTGCTGTTATCCATTGCACAATTTGCTGTTGTAATGAGGTATCTCTTTGTCTATTTGGCTGCCAGTTCATTTATCCATCACCTTTCCTGCTAGAAAATTGGGTGGATAAAAAACCATCCAATTGGTCGTTTTCTTTTAGTTATACCATATCTAAAATGAGTAGTGAAAGGAGGGATGATTGTTGGAAGCTTTTCTTCATGGCATCATTTTAGCATTTGGACTCATTTTACCTTTAGGTGTACAAAATGTTTTTGTTTTTTCTCAAGGTGCTACACAACCCAATTTATTACGCGCCCTGCCAGCAAGTGTAACAGCTGCCCTCTGTGATACAATGCTAATTGTGCTTGCGGTATTCGGACTATCCTTAATTGTTTTACAATTTGAGTGGCTACGTATCGCTTTAATGACTGTTGGTATTGTTTTTTTACTTTATATGGGCTATACCATCTGGCGCTCAAATCCGAGCACTACAAAAAAAAGTGAACCACTGCCCATAAAAAAACAAATTCTCTTTGCCCTCTCTGTGTCGTTACTTAATCCACATGCTATATTAGATACAATCGGCGTCATTGGTACGAGCGCATTAAAATATAGTGGTACAGAGCAAATGATTTTCACGGTAGCCTGCGTGCTAATTTCTTGGCTATGGTTTTTCGGTCTCACGTTGACTGGTGCCTCGTTCAAAAAACTTGATAGCTCTGGTAAGTTGATGGGCATCTTGAATAAATGCTCAGCCATCTTTATTTGGGCAACAGCGTGTTATCTCGCAAGTGGCTTACTGTAGCCTACATAGAAAATGCTCAGGATTCCTCCTGAAGCATTTCATGTTGTTGAAAAAAGATGATGTCAACGGCAGAAAAAGCAAATTTGCAAGGTGAGAGGTTGATTTCCGTTCCGCCAGCGCCCTTTCCAGGGGGCGTCCGATGAGCCGCTTCACTCACTTACGCTCGCTCCAGGGTCTCATCTGTGACGCTAAATCCCCTAGGAGTGACGCTGGCTCCACTCCAATCAACCATTCTGCAAAGTGTCTTTACTTTTTTCATAGTAGTATAGCGATCAAATAGCCCATTATCTGTATTCTTAGAGGGGATAGGCTCTTATTTTCAATGTGGAGAAGTGATGCGTGACAACACCTCTCCATAAAGAGAAGTGAACACCTTCACTTTATTTAAAAACCTTTGCTAAAAAGGTAACACTTTTGTGGGGTGGAGTGGAAGGCTACTTGACTCCCGTGGGATAGCGAGACAGGCGAGCCTCTAAACGGAGCGGTAGCGGAGGAAGCGGCTCGGCGCTCGCCCACAGGAAAGCAAGTAGCCTGCAACGGAAATCCATTTCTCCCTTTCAATTGACTGTTTTGTTTTTCAACACTAAGAAATGCTCAGGATTCCTCCTGAGCATTTCTTTTAGAGTGAGACAAATACCGTGAGCTGTTCATTAAACAATGTTGTTTCAACGGATTTCGCTTTAGACCACGCTTCACCATAATGAATAGCCTTGACTAATACATTCGCTTGTAATATTGCTTCATGCTGTCGGATGATAGAAAGTACCTTTGTACTACCGTTAAAGGCAATCGACACATATTGGACCACTGGTAGCTGCCATTTTTTCCTTGCGTCTTGAATTGTGCGAATTAATTCTCGCATTTGCCCTTCTTGTAGCAAGCTTTCTGTTAGTTGAACATTCATCAATACACGACATGTGCTATCCTCAGCTAACCTATAATACTCCTTCACAACCGCTTCAGCAACAACATGGGCTGCTAATAATGTTAGCTGTTGTCCTTCCATCTCAAAATTAATCGAACCATTATGCTGAAGCTTTTGCTTTTCTTCATTCGTTAATGCCATCACATATTCTTTTACTTGATTAACCTTTGCACCAAATGCAGCTCCAGCAGTTTTAAAATTCAGCTTATATTGGATGCTTTCATAGGCTGAAAAATCATGCGCCCACCTACAGACTTTGATGTTTAACTCATCTTGAATGAGCTCACTATAGACTTGACAATCCATCAGGTCTCCTTTTACGGCAACAATGAGTTCACTTAAAGGTTGCTTAACCTTCATTCCCTGACTATTGCGAATGCTGCGTCCAAGTTCCACTACTGTTAAAACCATTGCCATTTCTTGTTCAAGCTTGACATCCACTAATTGTTCGTCACATGCTGGGTAGTTCTCCAGATGAACACTTTTCCCACATAATTGACGGTAGATGTCTTCAGCAATAAATGGCGTAAACGGTGCTACCAATTGACAAATAGATGTAAGCACTTCATAAAGCGTACTAAATGCACCTCGTTTATCTGCTGTCAGTCCATTTGCCCAAAATCTAGCTCGTGAACGGCGAATATACCAATTGCTTAACTCCTCTACCAACTGAGCAATTTCTCGTGTAGCCTGTGTAAATTGATAATCATCCATGAACGTTGTGACAAGTTGGATAGTGTGATGGAGACGAGACAAAATCCAATGATCTAGAGGTGATCGACTCCCTTTATTTGTAGCATCATACGTAAAGCCATCGATATGGGCATACATTGCATAAAATTTAAACGTATTGTCAAGTGTATCCACTAGTTTCGATTTCGCATCTAAGATAATTTTCTTAGAAAAACGCTTCGGATTCCAAGGGGAGCTGTCGACTAAAAATGCCCACCGTAAAGCATCCGCTCCATATTGCTCGATTAATTCAACAGGCTCTAAAGCATTACCTTTACTTTTTGACATCTTCTGCCCATGCTCATCTAAGACATGCCCTAACGATAGAACATTTTTATAAGGTGGCTTGCCTGTAAATAACGTCGATACCGCTAATAAGCTATAGAAAAAGCCTCTTGTTTGGTCGATTCCCTCAATGACGACATCTGCAGGGAACTGCTGACGAAAAGTCGTGACATCTTCAAAAGGATAATGCTGCTGGGCAAATGGCATCGAGCCACTGTCAAACCAAACATCAATAACTTCTGGCGTCCGCTTCATGTCTCCTTGACAGACAGGACATGTACAGACAATGTCATCAATAAATGGTTTATGAAGCTCTAAATTTTCATCGAAAGCCCCTTTAGCTAATTTTCTTAATGCTGCAACACTACTTGGAGCCACCTCATGAGCACACTCCCGACAAACCCAGACATTCAATGGTGTACCCCAGTAACGATTACGGCTAATATTCCAATCCACTAAATTTTCTAGGAAGTTGCCAAATCGACCGTCCTTAATATGACCTGGATACCATGTCACTTGCTGATTATTTTGTAAAAGCTGCTCCTTTAATGCTGACATCTTGATAAACCAGCTATCTGTTGCGTAGTACAGCAAAGGTGAATCACAGCGCCAGCAATGTGGGTAGCTATGCTCATATTTCTCTTTAGCAAATAGAAGTTTTTTTGCCGCTAGCATTTTAATGATATCAACATCACAATCTTTTACAAAGCGTCCGACAAGCTCAGACACAGCTTCTGTATAACAGCCTTTTAAATCAACTACATTGACAAAGGACAAACCATGGTACTGTACTGTTTTATAATCGTCCTCTCCATAGGCTGGAGCAATGTGCACAATTCCTGTTCCGCTATGCTCCGTCACGTAATCCGCCATGACGACAACATGCCCTTTTTCGACCGTTACATAAGAAAATAGTGGTTGATAGGAAACACCCGCAAACTCTTGCCCATCATGCTCACTTAGTACTTCGATAGGCTCTGTAAAAACCTTTTCCACCAGTGATTTAGCGAGGATGTATATGTTATCTTCGTGCTTTACACGTACATATTGAAGAGATGGATTCATAGCCAAGGCTACATTAGCAGGTAATGTCCAAGGCGTCGTTGTCCAGCCTAAGAAATATTCGTCGCGATCCCGAAGCTTAAACATCGCTGTAACGGATAAGTCTTTGACATCCTTATACCCCTGTGCTACCTCATGTGAACTTAAGGATGTTTGGCAGCTAGGGCAATAAGGTGAAACACGATGCCCTTTATATAAAAGTTGTTCCTTGTGTACATGGCTTAAAATATGCCACACAGATTCGATATAATCATTGCTTAGTGTCAGATAAGGATTATCCATATCAAGCCAGTAGCCAAGCTGCTCTGTAAAGGTACGCCATTTTTGCTCATAGGTAAAAACGCTCTTTTTACATGCCTGAATAAATCGCTCTACCCCGTAATTCTCAATTTCCTGCTTCCCAGAGATGCCTAATGCCTTTTCTACTCCTAATTCCACAGGCAATCCATGTGTATCCCAGCCTGCTTTTCGTTCAACGAGATAGCCTTGCATCGTTTTATAGCGTGCCACAACATCTTTAATTGTTCTGCCAAAAGCATGACCAACATGTGGTAAACCATTCGCTGTTGGCGGTCCCTCGTAAAATACAAAGGGCTGCTGTCCAGCACGATTGTTGATGGACTTTGCCAAGGTTCCTTCTTGCGCCCACAACGCACGAATCCTCGTTTCTCGTTCAACCATTGTTTCCTTCTTTTGTTCTTCCTGCATATGAGTTCCTCCTATACAATCCATTTTGTATAAAAGGCATACAAAAAACCCCGTCCCAAGGAAAGGGACGGGGTTAACCGCGAATACCACCCTAATTCTATTGACACAATGGTCAATAGCGCTCAGCAACGTACAATCATACGTGTTCTTTTTAACGGTAGACACCCGGATTGGCTTACTCTATTCAGCCAATCTTCTCAGAGAGGATTTTCATGTAACACCTGCACACCGACTTCCACCAAATGTCGGCTCTCTGTAGAACAAAATGAAACACTACTCTTTCTCATCAACGAATTTGTATGCTCTTATTGTCACTCATCGTAACAAATTACCAATTGTCTGTCAACAGTGGACAACCTTAAAAAATTTCATTGAGACAAGTGGCAATGCTTTGATGGAGAGTCATATATTGAGATTGCGGATTGGTTTGAATAAAGCTCTTCAGCAATATTTTGACATTAAATAGCCCGATATAAAAGTTTACTTCATCCAATTGCCCCTTTAATGTGGCTACTGTTGACAGTGTTTGCTGCAATATTTGGATGATTTCATTTTTCCAACATAGCGAAAATCGGGACTAACAACCTTTCCTCCTCATCATGAATAAATACATAAGCAGGTTGTAAATAGAAAGACCAAAGTGCATGTAACATAGCGACATAGGCTGATCCATTCATTTTAGGATTTTTCACTAGTTCATCAATAGCATCCGATACATGTGCCACACTATGTGCCCATCCTTTGCCAAGCACATAGCTTCTTACATCCTTTTCAGATGATATGTAAGTTCGTAACTTCGTTTGACAAGCCTCATGCTATCCTTAGATAAACAAATATCTGTGTAGATCCCTAGCTAAAATAAGTGCGAGCAATAAGATTGTAAACGAGTGAGTAAAAAACCCAATCAGATTCCTTTGAATAATAAATGGTTTAAGCTGTAATCCCAAAGTTCAATGAAGCAACGATGATTCAGCAAGTTTTTTTCTAAAATCCATTCATAAAAGCTGACCTAAATCCATGTATCTCGTAGCTCACTTCAGTAGAACCGATATGTGCTAGCATGGCATGCAAAAGCTGCTGTTGATGCTCTTGCTGCCAAGTAGCCTGACCCTTTTTCAATGCCATTAATCTAGCCTTTAATTCATCTTCCTTCAATACAACTGGCTAATTCCACTTTGCTTATTCATTGTGATACTCCGTACTACTTTCTCGGTATAGCCCATCCAGCTTCCATCCATTATAAAAACGGACATAGGTCAATTCCTTTTGCCAATTATCTAGGTGCACAATCACCTTGCTGCTCCAGGGGAAAGTAGCTGCATAAACCCGACCTCTGCGTACCTCAGCTATGTCATCCGCTACACCAAGAAGTGTAAAAGGTGCATTCGCATTATACATTAAATAATGCTGTCGATCTGAACTGATCTCAAGTTCTTCCATGACCTCCTGATGAAAAACAATCACTTGCTCATTTGCCTGATGAAGTGAATAGATGAGAGCTCCCCCAAATAGCAACATCAATGAAGCCACAATGAGTACATGCTTTTTCTTTAATCCTATGTAAAACGCCCACTGCTTTTCCTTATTGTATAAATGAATATATATTGCTAGACTTATTGGCCATAAAAATAATAACTGCCAACAAAGGACAACCCAAAAAATCTCGCCATCCGAGACAAAATATCGAATGACATTGTAATTCAACAACCATAAAGGCATCGACCACCGCCATAAGGATTCTTCCTGCGGTATACTTTTTAAATAAATCAGTAGAAGAGGTAAGCTTAGGAAAAAGGCTGTCGCATTATCTAATAGAGCAAATACCAATTCAACACCTCCTGCATAGAAAAATGTTACAACTATTGTATTTTAATCCAATTGTACAGAAAAGGCTAGACATTCTAAAACGTTGAATATCTAGCTTCCTTTTATTGAAGTTCCTCCACTATTTTCATCTCTAGGAAAATCGATGAGAGGTTGAGAGGCATTGTTCCCAATCACCTGGCTATATTGTACTTTGATAGCGTTTTGGGACATCCACTAAAGGAAAACGTGTACCATTGCTATGTTTTTGCACCAATTCATCTACAGATAATTATATCCACCACAGACATTGTTTTAAAAATGACCTCACGCTGCTTGAATAGGAGTGCTAGAATCACATTTTCAATCAAAATGCGTTCGTCTTGCTGTACAAGTATATCCTTCTAGTGGTAGTTTGCTTTGCAAAAAGCTTCTGTTGTACTTGAATTTTGCAATAGGCCCAACTGCGTAAATCTTTGCCTCGATGCTTCGATAAATAAGCCTTTAGCTCGCCACGTTCCTCATAGTTTTGTTGGTTATCATAAAATTTAATTAAGACATCCTGCACGATATCTTCTGCACTTTGTCAATCTCTTCCATAGTAAAAGGCAAGACGAATAAGCCTCTCTGTATGCTGTTCCATTATTCTTTCTAGTTCGTAAATGAGCCCTCTCTTTCCTATAAACGGTGCTCATAGCTTCGAGGTTTGCTTTTTTTGTCATTTATTCTAAATCATTGTCAGCAAACGGGCTAATAACCTTTTTTTCCGTTGAAGATAACACGATATTGGTAGAAGGTGTACCATAGGGCATAGCTGCATCAATAAACTGCTCTAATGTTTCTACTGAATAAGTCGCTAGTTTGACAATATAGCTAATTTCCCCCGCCACTCGATAGCACGCCAAGACATCAGGATGAGCCTTACAAAATGCAGAGAGGCTTTTACAATCAATGGATTTAAATAAAATAATGGCCTCAATAGTGCGCTCCATCTTTTTCAAATTCACCCTTGCATGATACCCTTCAATCACACCTTGTTCCTCCAGCTTTTTGACCCGTTCAATAACAGCGGGAGAAGATAAATGAACAATTGCTGCTAATTCCTTCATCGAGATTTTTGCATTGTGCTGTAATTGCTGTAATATTTGTATATCAATTTGATCCATGGTCCTTCACCTTTCTAAATCAATTATTTTTTCTATAATACCTTTTCAAATAAAGTTTTTTATCCAAAATACATTATACAGCTTCTGTTAACATTCAGCTCTTTTGATTACAATAAAAGCAATAAAGGAGGCAGAATCAATATGAAAAAAATATTATTACTTTTAGCAAATGGCTTCGAGGCCGTGGAAGCCAGTGTTTTTACAGATGTGCTTGGCTGGAATAAATGGGAAGGCGATGAATCAACAGAAGTCATTACAGTCGGGTTACATAAACAATTGCAATGTACATGGAATTTTAGCGTCATTCCTGAAAAATTGCTGCATGAAATTGATTTAAAGGATTTTGATGCTTTAGCAATCCCAGGGGGCTTTGAGGAAGCAGGCTTTTACGAAGATGCCTTTAGCGAGGAATTTCAAACAGTTGTGCGTCATTTTGATGAACAGAAAAAGCCTATTGCAACAATCTGTGTAGCCTCCCTAATATTAGGGCATAGCGGTATTCTACAAAATAAGAAGGCGACAACTTATAATCATCCAACAAGTAAACGATTAGAGCAGCTTCAATCCTATGGTGCAAATGTTGCTAATGAACGAATTGTCTACACAGAGCACATTATTACATCTTCGAACCCAGGCACTGCATTCGATGTCGCATTTGGCTTACTTGAAATGCTAACATCACCTGATAATACATTGAAAGTAAAGGATTTAATGGGCTTTAAATAATTTTATAAAGCTGTCCAAAAGAGTTCATTTTGGACAGCTTCATTATGTACATTTGTTTTCTGATATTGATTGTAATAACTTCACTCCTAACTCTTTACTTCTTGAAACTAATGATATAGTTCTGATTAAGGATCAATATATAGGTGTCAATCACGAACCGCTAAGGCACTGACTACCAGTTTTGAGTTAGTAAACATCGTTTAAACATGATTTACAGCAGGATAAAAAGCAGGCTTACACCAAATATTATGATGTAACCCTACTTTTTACTTTATTGCTATTATTTTTCTAATGGTGCTGTTTCTGATGTGTTAAAATCCATTTCCTTCGCGTTGTCTAGCACATCTTTTGGAATCGTAATCGTTGTTACCGCATTGAAATCATGATATTTAATTGTAGTTTGCTGTCTTGTTTTGATCGAATTGCCTTCCACTTTCATCTTTAAGGTCATATCCATAGCAATTTCTTCTACATCAAATGTTTCTTTATTAATCAATAATTTATATGTGAGACTATCAAAGGACATGTTACCTAATTGTGCCTCTAGATCAGCATCCATTCCTAAATTCATTGCGCCAAGCTGCTGCTTCACTAGCTCTGTGAATTTATCCCCAGCACCCTTTAGTGTTAATTCATAACGGTTTGCTGTTTCAACTAATGTGAAATCTTCAGCAAATGCTTGTAGCATCTCCAATTGTTCTGTTGCATCTGGCTGTATCCCTGTTTGGCTAAGTACATCCTCAAATAATTGTTTCGGGAACTTTACCCAAGCCTTTTGCTCTGCCTCATACATATACATACCATCTTTAGCCGTCATATACATTTTAATCGGCAAATTAATCGCTTCACCACTTGTTGGATCTGTTAGCGACATTGTACCATCAGCAAAGAATTGCATCGGCTCTGTAACAATTTCCATCTTCATGTTGCCTTTAGAATCCATTTTCATGGTTTCCTTGCCATCGTTTGCCTCCACTGACTGAGAGATGGTCATGGTAGCCTTCATGCTTTTTAGCTCTTTTTGCTTGGCTACTGTTTTAGTAAATACTTCCTCTAACAAAGCACTATTTTTTGTTGTAGTAGACTGTTCTTCCTTTACCTGCTCCCCTTTAGGGTCTTCCCCTTTTTCTTCCGGTATAGGCTGTGTATCCACAGGTAAGTCTAATGCGTTGACGATAAATGTTGCTAACTGACCACGCGTAACATTTTTATCTACACCAAATTCTGTGGCAGAAACCCCCTTCGCAACGCCTGCCTCATACAGTGCTGTTACTGCCTCTGCAAATGGACTATTTTGCTGTACATCAGTAAATGGGCTTTTGCCTTTCGCTGTTAAACCTGCTGCCTCTGCTACCATTATCGCCATTTGACCACGTGTAATCGTGTCATCTGGACGGAATGTATCATCCTCATAGCCTTGTACAACCCCAAGATTTACTAGTGTAACTATCGCCTTATAGTATGGGCTAGATGAGTCAACATCCTTGAAATTCGGATTTTCTACAGTCAAATCCGTTGTTGTTAATTGAAAAGCACTTGCTATCATCTTTGCCGCCTGTCCACGTGTTACGTCCTGTGAGGGCTTAAATGTACCATCTGGAAAACCATGAATAATATCTGCTGCATGTAATGTGGAAATACCGTTAAAATATGCATGATCTTCGCTCACATCTGAAAATGGACTAGCAGCCGAAACAGGTACTACTGCAACAGCTGTAACCGCCATTGCAGCTGTTGCCGCCGTATAAAGCTTATGTTTTTTCTTTGTCATAATTAATCGTCCCCCCATTTATGTAAAATGTAATGCTTACATATTAATTTTATCTAAAGATTTGGGAAAATGCTAGGTTAGTTGGAAATTAAAATATAATTATCCAATATATCCGTCATTTGGTTCGATCTAATTTTTATCCTCCATATAAAAAAACCGACCTCCTAAGAGATCGGTTTTTATGATGATGATTACTCAGCAGCTTTTGCGCGTAGAACCATTTGTAGGATACCACCGTGACGGTAGTAGTCTACTTCTACTTCTGAGTCGAAACGAGCTAAAGCTTGGAAAGTTTTAACTGTGCCGTCTTCAGATTTAGCAGTTACTGTTAAGATTTCACGTGGTTTTACGTTGTCAGTAATGTTAACAGAGATTTCTTCTTTACCAGTTAAGCCTAGTGTCTCAGCAGATTCACCTGGCATAAATTGAAGTGGAAGAACACCCATCATTACTAAGTTAGAACGGTGGATACGCTCGTAAGATTGTGCGATAACAGTTTTCACGCCAAGTAGGAATGTACCTTTCGCAGCCCAGTCACGAGAAGAACCCATACCGTAGTCATTACCAGCAAGTACGACTAAGCCAGTACCTTGCTCTTGGTATTTCATACATGCGTCATAGATATACTCTACTTCGCCTGTTGGCCAGTAAGTAGTGAATCCACCTTCTGTACCAGGAGCCACTTGGTTACGGATACGGATGTTTGCAAATGTACCACGCATCATTACTTCGTGGTTACCACGACGAGAACCGTAAGAGTTGAAGTCACGGATTGCAACACCGTTTTCAATTAAATATTTACCTGCAGGTGTATCTTTACCGATTGCACCAGCTGGAGAAATATGGTCAGTTGTGATTGAGTCACCGAACTTCGCCATAATGCGTAAGCCGTCTAAGCCTTGGATTGCTTCTGGCTCTTTTGCAAGACCTTGGAAGAATGGTGGGTTTTGGATGTAAGTTGATTTATCATCAAATGTGTATAGAGACTCAGTTGATGTTTCAATTGCATTCCATTTTTCGTTCGCTGTGAATACTGTTTCGTATTCTTTTTGGAATAACTCACGGTTAACAACAGTACTTAATACTGCATTAACTTCTTCTGTTGATGGCCAAATATCCGCGAAGAATACTTCATTACCATCTTTGTCTTTACCGAATGAATCTTTTTGTAGATCGATATCCACTGTACCAGCAAGTGCATAAGCAACAACAAGTGGTGGAGAAGCTAAGTAGTTAGCTTTTACAAGTGGGTGTACACGACCTTCAAAGTTACGGTTACCAGAAAGTACAGAAGTTACGAATAAGTCATTTGCTTTAATTGCATCTTCGATTTCAGGAAGTAATGGACCTGAGTTACCGATACATGTTGTACAACCATAACCTACAGTGTTGAAGCCGATTGTATCAAGGTACGTTTGTAAACCTGAATCTTCAAGGTAACCAGTTACAACTTTAGAACCTGGTGCTAAAGAAGTTTTTACCCATTTAGGCACTGTTAGACCTTTTTCTACAGCTTTTTTCGCCACTAAGCCCGCAGCAATTAATACGTATGGGTTAGATGTATTTGTACAAGAAGTGATCGCTGCAATTGCAACAGCACCTGTTGGAATTTCTACATCGCCTTCAGCGAATTTCGCTACAGAAGTTTTTGCGAATTCATCTTCTGTTAAACCGAAACCTTGTGTACCTTGTGGTGCCACCACTGCTTCTTTGTAACGAGAACGCATTTGAGATAGTGGAATTAAGTCTTGTGGACGTTTTGGACCAGAAAGGTTTGGTTCGATTTCAGCTAAGTTTACTTCTAAAACATCAGTGTAAACTGGCTCTAATGCTGGATCGAAGAACATGTGGTTTGCTTTAAGGTAAGCTTCAACAACCGCGATGTGCTCTTCGTCACGACCAGTTAAACGCATGTAGTTTAATGATTCTTCATCGATTGCGAAGTAACCACATGTAGCACCATATTCAGGAGCCATGTTTGAGATTGTCGCACGGTCAGCTAGTGGTAATTTAGATACGCCAGGTCCGAAGAACTCAACGAATTTACCAACTACGCCACGTTGACGTAATACTTGTGTTACTTTTAATGCTAAGTCAGTAGCCGTTGTTCCGTTTGGAAGATCGCCAACTAATTTAACACCGATAACTTCTGGAATTGGGAAGTATGAAGGCTGACCAAGCATACCTGCTTCAGCTTCAATACCACCTACGCCCCATCCAAGAACGCCGATACCGTTGATCATTGTTGTATGAGAGTCAGTACCTACTACTGAATCTGGGAAAGTTTCGAATGTGCCGTCAGCATTTTCATTTACGTGTACAACTGGAGCTAAGTACTCTAAGTTTACTTGGTGAACGATACCTGTTGCTGGTGGTACAGCACGGAAGTTATTGTAAGCAGTTTGAGCCCATTTTAAGAAGTTATAACGCTCAGCGTTACGTTCAAACTCAAGGTCCATGTTTGCTTGCAGTGCAGATGCATTACCGTATTTGTCAACTTGTACTGAGTGGTCAATTACAAGGTCAACTGGAATAGCAGGGTTGATTTTGCTTGGGTCACCGCCCATTTCCTTCATTGCAGAACGAAGTGATGCAAGGTCAACAACTACTGGTACACCAGTAAAGTCTTGTAATACAACGCGGGATGGTTTGAATGGTACTTCTGCTTCAGGGTCAGCACCATTGCCCCATTTTGCTAATTCGTTTACATGTTCTTCTTTAATTACATACGCATCATATTGACGTAAAACAGATTCTAATAACACTTTAATTGAGTAAGGAAGGTTTGAAACTTTTGCAACGCCAGCTTTTTCAATCGCAGCTAAGTCATAGTAATTGTAAGTTTTACCATTCACTTCGAATGATGCACGGCTGTTGTGTAAATTACCTTGTGCCATTTGCGGATCCCCCTAAATATATCTTTTTGAAAAGGCTTTAAAAATGTGTAGCATCTTTTCTCCAATACCCATGATAGCGCATTTATATTCATAAGTAAATTACATTAATATTATCTTTTTCGATAAGCATAACTTATGACCTTGATTTCTATCCTGATGTTTTTAATTTTTTGATGTGCATAATATCAAGGGTTTGTATTAACGCGGGTTTCTATACCTATCTAACGAAGCATATCTAAATGTATTTAACTGTGGTACAGATTGCGGTACGAGCTGCGGTACACTTTTTGTAAAAAGTGTACCGCAGGAATAAATAGTAAATAAAAATTCATCCTGACACGTATGAGTAGTAGAAAAAATCAATACAACAACTTTTACTTTTAGATTATTAACTTCTTTATAATTAAACATTAAAGAAATGATGCAACTATTTTAATAACTATATAATATACATATACACATATGACAATACCTTACAATTTGTTTCTTCTTGGATAATCAGTTCTGCTTTAATAAAAAACAAACCAGGTGCACATTTGAGCGTCTGGTACCATTCATATGATTAACCAACAGTTTTTCAACTTGTGTTTTTTAAATGTAAATTGCGGAAAAATTTAGGTACTTCTTTTTAAAGACATCGTACTATATTAAAGAGGAGGATTTAATGAAGAAAAATCCGCAGACTGAGGCGAATAAACGTTGGCAAGCGAAGAATAAAGAACGTGCTAAATATCTTAGTGCACGATCTGGAGCACGTAGCTTTATAAGAGACCACGCCTTAGAGGAAGATTTAGACGAGCTCATGGAATTAATATTAGAACGTAAACAAGTATTATTAGAAATGAAAATAAACCAAGATGGCATGTAGCTGTCTTGGTTTATTTATTTTTGTATTTTATTAAGTAATTAATTTGTGGAAATAAAAAAAACCAGGTACTCATTGTTGAATGAGCGCCTGGCCTTTGCTTTAAATCCTAATCAAATTCTTTTTTTATCTGTAATGCAAATTGTTCAATAGATTTTCTATCTTGATAAATTGTAATACCAATACCGGAACGAGTAGCTCTATGAGAGTTATATTCTCCTGCATCAATCCAAAATTGGAATTGATAAATCTGTTCATCAATTAGGTCACTATTATTCGCTAAAATAGCAAATGAAAAAGATGGATCCGTTGAGTCCCATACTTCTGCTTCCAATAATTCGTCCCAATTATTTAATATCAGCGTATGCAGCATTATAAGATCACTTCGTAAAACCAAAAACTTAAAATCTAAATGATGTTCACCACAATTAAATTTAATCAAAATATTACTGGAAACAGTATCACTCTCTATATTAACCACTTCTAAACTTGTCTTTGATGCATCAAATGATCTATCGTATAAGGTTGCCATAATTAAATCTTACCATCCCCAGTTACTACTAATAAATTTCTTAGCGATTTCCCCACTATCAGGTTTGTAAACCGTTACAACCTCTTTTGAATTCCCTATAAACACTACATTAATATTTTGATCTTTATCATAAATAGCTCTAGCACGTGTATGTTTATCCATGAATTTTTTTCCATTTACAATTGCATCAGCAACTTGTTTGGAAGAAAGTTGACGTGCATTAGCCTGTATAACTGCGTGTGAAGAAAATTTCACTGTTGCTTTTGGAATTTGTTTTACAACTAGTTTAACACATGTAGCTGCAACGAACCATACAATCGGAGCGACCCTCGGAGCAACAATAAATTGTTCAGATTCCAGTGAATTCATAAAAGGAGTTCGTGCAGTGTTAATAGAATCCCAAAAATATTGTCTTTCAACATCGGTAAATGATTCATATAGTTCCTTAAATTCTGGATGCTCATTTATATAATTTTCAGTATCTAAAATGTATTTATTATATTCCTCTGTATCTAGTTGAGGAACTAATAATTCAGTTTCCGAATATAAACTTTCATTTTGATCATTATCTGTGAATTCCATTGCTGAGGCAGCTGATGGAAATACAATGCTAATTAATAAAGTAAATGTTAGTAAAATACTAATAATTTTTGTATGTTTCATGATTTATCCCTTCAAACTTGTATTTGATTCACTAGCAAATCCTTACCTCGAGTTAATTATTATCCTATCATTGGTAACTTCCCCAATTCAATATTATGTTCACGCCACTTTTTTGACGGTGTGAACGCCATTAATTTAGCGCTACTCAAAGGAAATTCGTCAAGTCCGCCAAATCACGCCACTTATTCCCATCTTTTTTTAGTGGTATCGATATTTTTTTAGTGCTATATATACATTTATAGCGTTAACTCCATTTTATGCTTGACATTTTCAATAAAAACAAAAAATATTGCTAATAACAAGTTCACTAATTTGACTATTGGCATATCATTTACATTACTATTCTTATAATATTTTTATGAAATGCCCATTACCGATTAAGGTAACAGGCATTTGCTGTTAAACGCTACGTTGTGCAATGATAATCTTCAATCCTTCAAAATCACCACTTGTCATAGTTCCATTATCGAATTTTTCAAGCCATGACTTATCAATCACCTTTTTGTCTACGGCTTGTTGAATGTAATCACGTACTGCAGCTTTTGCGGTTGTGCTTGTGAATTTCATAGTATCATCCTCCTTTTGTTTTTGTGTATCCTCTACAATGAGTTGTACCTTTATGGCACTACTTGAGGGCACGATTACTTGTCCTTCAAATTTATAACCTGCAGGCATCTTCCATGTTGTAGGAATTTCAAAATGAGGTGCATCATACTGACCTACAGGCCAATAGCCTCCCCTAGTGATTCCTAATTTTTTAGCTATTGCCCCAACCTTTGAAAGAGTAGAAATATCATATAAATTTCTTGGCGGTGCTACAGCAATATCCCAAGCTCTACGCGATGTATGATTACTATTTCGTGTCCAGGTAACTACTTGCCCTGGTCTTGTTCTACCTTGCTCATATAGATAGTTTTGGCGAGCTTGGCTACGATATTTCTGTGATGAAAACAAAGTCAATACCTGCCTTGTAGCACTCTTGAAAGAGTAGTCGGCAGGCTGTTTGTGCCATCTTCTCCAGTGTCTTTATAACGCTTCAATAATTTACGGAAAATAGATGTATTGAAATAGAATGTGGCACTTTCTGGATACTCTGCACCTGTTGATCTATTCCCTTTAGCTACACGACCCATAATAGGGACTTGTGTTTTGGTTTTGTCCATACGTGCCTCTAGGTTGATTAGCTGTGCAAATAAATAACGTTTTCCTTCAACCCTCACATACGCTTTCCCTTGTGCACCATGAATAGCATCACGAGCATGCATGGTTGTGTCTGCAAAGTACTGAAGATTCAACGGAATCACTGGTTTCTTTTGTTCCAATTTATTGCCCTCCCCTCTGCTACTACCGTTGTGATATAGAGCTGAGATATAGCCCTGTTACGTTTACAACTTCGCTCGTAACAACAGATTTCAGACAACAGTAAAGTTGACGAATTTAATGTTTTGTTAAATGATTCTGTATTAAAATAGAAAAATAACCAGGTACTCATTCGAGCGCCTGGTTTTTTACGATAAGATGATACATTAAACAGTCATATTCAGTTAGTGCAGAGCTCTTAAAAATAAATGTTTCTTATCTCATAGGTTTATCTTGGAACCACCAATCGCCAACATTATCAACAGCAAAATCTATTTTCCAAGGTCCAATTGTTAGCGATGAATTAATATCTTGATAACGAAACTTGTATTGATATTGATTTATAGAACCTGGGTACCCAGTATTAAATTTATCTTTTGTTCTGACCAAATCCGCTTTCCATGTGCCGCTCACCTGTCTTTCTACTATTAGAGCTGTAACACCAATTGCGCCTAATGCTTTTGATACTTTATCAGATACTAATTTATTAGGAAGCTTTACTCCTAACCATGCACCTATAACAATTACACCTGTCATTAAAGTGGCTACATCACTAAATGATGTAGCTACACCTTTAAAAGAAAGACTGGCTGGAGCTACATAAACATAATCAGTAGCATAAACTGACATATCTGAATTTGTATCTGCATTAAAGTCAGGTTCAGTTATCTCAAGATTAATATCTTTACCATTTAAAGTAGCAATACCAGTAGAACTATTATAAATCAAAGTACTTTTTTCATTTCCGTTATTGAGTGAGTTTACTACAAAACCATCGTCAGTATATTCAACATTAATATCAATATTATTTAAAGAATTAACTAGATTAAAATTAAGCGAACTATCCGTAGTTACAGAATCTACTACCCTATACTCTGTTGGAGCAATTTCTGAGGCATATGCATTAGGAATACATACACTGCTACTTGCAAATAACATAGTTGAACAAAGAGCACTAGCAATTATTTTTTTTGAATTTAACATTTCATCACCTCATAATAGTATTTTTGGTACTATTTTACACCAACTTAATTAGGTATTTATGTAAAGTTATAATTTTCCGTCTCCTTTTTTTTCCTTTCTACTATAATAACTTCTAACAATTAAATTAAAGACAAAAGTCATGATTATCAAATATGCTGGAACTCCCCAATGACCTGTCGTAAATCTATCATAAAACCCCCAAACTAGGACGGATGTAAATAAAAAGACTACTGTTAGTCTTTCTGATTTTGGATAGATTTTATATTTATGCTTTTTTTCCACATCTTTAATATTGTTATTCATTTTTTCGTCACCCCTTTAAATTTTCTTATTAGTATTATATTCTCCAATTAGGGAAAAAATCCCTCTTTCATTTGTTTCTTAGTACTTGGATTCTTGTAGAAAAGCTTCACCCCGTGGATTTGCAACTAGTTATTCATTTATGCATTTTTAATTCAAATGGGGACATACTCATTCAACAAAGGTAGCCCTTCATGTAATACATTTTGTAAGACTACGAATTGAGCTGAAACTCCCCCACCCCTTTGATATCATAGAGTAAATATTTAATAAATACACATACCGATGATGGCTATAGACCCTTTTCAGAAGGGGCATATCAATTAAATTGGAAAGAGCCCAATACATTGGTCATAAGGTACGCGTTTGATTATACGTCTCTACACAGGTAGTTTCACTAAAATATAATTAGTACTTTTGAAGTTTGCACTAGAACTATGCTAGTAAAGGGTCACTACTCGCAGCGTGACCCTTTATTATTTTCTAACCCCACCATGAAACCCATTTAATGTACAATTTCTTTCAAAAACGATGCCGTTCATGCAATAATTCGATTTCATTATTAATTTTCATTCACATAGCCTGTTTTATCCTCAAAATGTGAAGTAACATAAAAGCTCTTAAATCGGAGAATATATTCAGTCCTTTGGGATGAATAATAAAAAAATTTGTAACATTAACATTCATAACACCAATCATTTCAACTCGTTATCACGTTGATATAACTATTTTTTATCTACGGGGCTTGAAAATGGAAATTTATATGCGTTTAGAATTGTTTGTACAAAATTTGAAAAGGTCTATTGACTTTTATAAAAATACAATTCAATTAGAGTTATATCCACAAAATGAGACTAGCTTTAAATAGAAAAACCTTAATGTACTTTTAACGCAATAAAATATTCTTTCAAAGGACCATTATTTCAGCAATATTAATACCTGGCGAAAAGGATATACGCGCTCTTTATATTTATTCTTTCCCAATTGCTCCTGTATCTTTTAAATCTTGCCATTCACTTTGGATTCAATGCCCTTAAAATCGCTAATACTCGAAGGACACTATTTAAATCAGTATCGGGACGTCAAAACAAACCGTGAAAGTTATTGGTGCTTAACAATTTTTTTCAAAAAATATTCCATCGATTTTGTCATATATGCATCTTTCCGTCGTATAAAGACGGTTGAAATAATGCCGTATTTATCTGGGATTGGATGACAATAAACCTTGCCTGTAGTAGAAAGATGTTCAACAGTTGATCGCGGAACAATCGTAACTCCTAGACCAATTGCAACACTTTTTAAAATGGTTTCTAATATGTTAAATTCAATGATCCTTTTAGGGAGTAAGCCCTCGTCTTTAAGCCACTGCTCTAGCTTCGCTCGATAACCGCAACCTTGATTTGACATAAGAATTGGTGTAGTCATAAATTCCTCTATATGAAAAGTTTTTTTGGGGGTTATAAGGACGAGTTCTTCATTACATACATCGTATTGTTCTAAAAGTGGATGTTTAATGGGCCCGGTAATAAAAGCCCCGTCTAATTGGTGATCTGTAACTTCTTTAATGAGTTCTTCAGTTAAACCAGCTTGCAGTGTTAAATCGACATTGGGACACTCTTTGTAATAAGAAGCAAGAATATTTGGCAATATATTCACCGTTTCAACTGTACCAATTTTTAAAGTACCTGCTGGTGAATCACTATCTAAAAATACTTGTTTCAATTCTTCGACATCCTGCAAAATTTTATTAACATATACTAGCATTTTTCTTCCTTCTGCATTTAATGTCATCCCCTTTTTATGGCGGTAAAAAAGCGATGTTTTGAGCTCCTTTTCTAATAGCTTTATACGCGCAGTTACATTAGATTGAACATAATTTAATTCCTTTGCTGCATGGCTCACACTTCCGTGATTTGCGACGCTCTTAAAAATCAACAAGTCTCGTAGTTCCATTAAGTGCTCCTCTTGTAAAATATCATTTTAAATGATGTTATTAATCGTTTTCAATCATTATACATGATGCATATTCTTTTTTATAATGGCTATTGCGGAATTTAAAAAGAATTGGGATATACGGAGTGATAAATGTGAAAAATGTTCAATTATTAAAAGGCGCAGTGGCATGTTTAATAGCAAGTATGTCATGGGGAGCAATGTTTCCAGTCGCGGATCATGCTTTGGCCTACATAGATCCATTCTATTTTTCAACTATACGATATGGAGCAGTAGCTATTATACTAGTCATTTTCTTATGGATAAAAGAAGGAAGACAGGCATTTCATTTTGAAGGAAAAGGAAAGCTGCTAGTCTTCTACGGAACGATGGCTTTTACTGTATATAATGTGCTAATTTTCTATGGCCAAATGTTAATGGGAAAATCAGGTATTATGGTAGCTTCTATTATGGAGGCGCTCATGCCGATGATTTCAATTGGCGTTTTATGGGGATTTAAACATGTGAAACCGAAGAAATACATGATGATCAGTATGGCTATTGCTTTTATTGGTGCAATTTTTGTCATTACAAAAGGTGATATAAGCTTCTTACTTACACTTAAGCATAATCTGTTTTCACTCGCATTTATCCTCATTGGTGTTGTTGGATGGGTGATTTATACGATGGGTGGAGCATCATTTAGTGATTGGTCTACCCTTCGCTATTCAACATTGACATGTGTTTTTGGAACAATTGTAACAGGTTTCTTAACAGTGTTATTTACAATCCAAGGGCATGTGTCTATGCCAAACATAGGAACGATTTCTGTAGTTAAGTATGATTTATTATTCATGATGATATTACCAGGTTTTGTGGCATTACTTAGTTGGAACTATGGCGTAAAAATTTTATCGTCCGTAAATGCAATTTTATTCATTAACTTCGTCCCAATCACAACATTAGTCATTATGATGATCCAAGGATATAAAATAACAATTTTTGATGTTGCAGGGACATTGCTTGTTATTATTGCCCTCATGCGAAACAATGTATATCAGCGTAAAGAAGAAAACGCGCATCAGAAGAATTTACTAAAGGAACAGTTGAGTAAGGTTATTTGATTTAAACGTTTGGAGGTTTTTATATGTATGAAAGTTTATTATTCTTCTTTGCTGCTGCAATTGGCTTAGAGCTTGCTGCAATTAATCGAAATGGTCGAAAAAAAATAGAACAGCAGGCTGAAATGATACAGCTATTAAAAGATGTACTTAGAAAATAATTAAGTTTAATAAAGGCATTATTAGGAATGTGATTACTATGTATCTTCAATGTGTTATAGTGCGTATCTGACTAAGCCATCGACGGGCATAAACCAATTCGAGCTGTGGCGTATACAAACGCTGCGGCTTTTTCTTTATTCATCGCCTTTAAACTATTTGAAACCTTTGCCAGTTTCATCCGTAAATTAATGCAGACAGTTTTCCTTTATCATTATTAGGAGGTTTCCGATGAATACTTTTGCTTTAATAGCTTTTCTATTTGCATCAGCTTCTTTTGCTTTTGCTTCATCAGCTGATGCTAAGATTAAAAAGCTAGAAAAACGTATCGAAGAACTTGAAAAACACAAGTAATTACTTTAATACATAAATAGGTTAATAGAGTGATTAAATTATTTTTTTACGAAAGGAAGGAATGATTAATTAGATGAATAGCATCTCTCCTATCTATAACTCTACATATTCTAGATTATAGAAAGGGGGAGATTTAATATGGGAAATGAAGTTTATAGTACAGACTATGGCAAACATGATAATTTATCATTTGCACTAATCGTTGTCCTATTTATTCTTTTAATTATTGTTGGCGCTCGTTTTATGCATAAGTAACACCTTTATTATTGGCTACATCCATAAACGCCTTCTTTAAGCTACCATAATCTAATGCTATCTAACATCCTTCTACACACTTATTATGATCAAAGGGTCTTCCCCCACCCCAGTGACCCTTTTATTAATTTCTTTTCTTCACCTGCATATATTGTCACAACTCGTTTACTGAACACTTCTTTCAACTATTTCCTTATCTCATTCCTATAGGCTTAACTTCCCTTTTGTCAGCACTGGCTTAGATAATACTTTCACTGTATTCAGCTTCCATGCATAACAACCACTCCTCAAATCACCAAAGTGCAGTTCATCGACCTCTAATTATTTCTGAATTCAATGACCATTTAACTGATTTAGAAGTTAAATGACAAGACCCATTGGTAAATTTGCATTTCCAATTCCATACTTTTGAAGCGCTTTTTTAATTAGAGGACATTCACAATATCCTATGTCCATTGTTTTACCAGCTTGGATAGCAATTGGATCAAGGTGTTGCCCTACTACATGTTTCAATTTTTTCTCACCAAGAGTGATTAAGCTCACTCAAGGTTGCTTAATTGTGGTAGCCTTCATCAGACAATCCCCTTCTAAAGCAAGCTCAACTGCTCATATATTTTTTGACAGGTATGTCTCAAACATGCTATGCACTGTTTCTACCATTTCAAGCAGAACGAACAACTACTTCTGCTACTCCAAAGTGTTCTAACAGCTCTTTACACTACATTAACCTTCATCATTTCGACAGTCTTTTATTTAAAAGATATCCATTAGCTTATGAATATCATTTAGACTGTCTCCAAAACAACATGCTACTACGCAAAAGAATGAAGAGTAAGATATCAAAAGAAAAAACTGTGACAAACATTGTATTTGCCACAGTCTAAAAGCCCCGAATTGAATTGTAGGTGCTATTATAAAATTTTATCCTTACAAATTTAATTATTATTGAATTGGACAGGAATGTACCAAAACTCCTCAAACTTGATGAATGTTCATCGTAACTGCTATACCCGACTATGCTTCCTTGGGTTCAACATGTACATGCACTTCATAAACGCCTTGTTCTTCAACCATATTTTTTTCAACAACAGACGCGACATCGTGAGCTTCCGTTATATCTAAGTTTGCATCTACAAGAATGACGACGTCTATCACCTCGTTGTTACCATAATTTCTTCCTCTGATTTCTTTTAGCCCTTTGACTCCCTCTATTTTTAAAATAATATCTTTGTATGTTTGAAGAATTTTCTCATCAAATCCATCAGAAAGTTCATGAGAAGCTTCTTTAAAGATGTCCCAAGCTGTTTTACAAATGATGAAACCTACCACTATAGCAGTTACCGTATCCAACCAAGGCATATGTAGTTGTGATCCTAAAATCCCTACAGCAGTGCCAATACTTACCCAAGCGTCTGACAAATTATCTTTAGCGGCAGCCATGACTGCTTTACTGTTTATCCTGTCAGCCAATTTTTTATTGTAACGATAGACAGCATACATAACCACTGCTGATCCTAACCCAACATAGGCTGCGATCATATCTGGAGATTCTTTTCCACCTTGAAAAATGGACGTAAAAGCACCCACTAATACTTGAATACCAACGGCCATCATAATAAATGAAGCTACCATCGATGCAATGGTTTCACTTTTCCAATGACCGTATCGATGATCATGGTCTGCAGGTTTTTGAGAAAGCTTTAGCCCTATAAGTACTGCAATAGAAGCAATAATATCGGTCGTATTATTTAGCCCATCTGCCTTCAAAGCTTCTGAACCCGTCATGTATCCCATTGCAACTTTTATGATGGACAAAACTATATAGGCAATAATACTGATGATTGCGCCACGCTCACCTAATTTAAGATTATTATATCTTTCTGCTTCCAATTCACTTACCTCCCACTTACGTACATTTTTATAATAACAACTCAACATCGAGTGGGTCTACAGCAACCTTTTTGCCTTACTATACATAAGTAGGAGGAGTATAAAAGTGTTGATTATGGGAAAAAATACAGCCTTGAGGAAGAAGCTTAGTCACTGGTTGAAAACCTAGAAATTATTATTTTAAACGAATAAAATAATATAGAATCTGTTCTTTAAGATTTTTTCCTCCAACGAACACACCTTACAAAACTTGGTCATTTCCATATTTGGGAGTGACCCTTTTTATGTTAGGTCATTTGTTGACATACAAAGAGCCTGCCCCAATGCCTAAGCAAGACTCTTAATCTCAACTTTCTATCCTCGCAAAAACCCACCTTCTGAATGAATGATTTGTCCAGTTATCCATGTAGCCTCTTCACTTGCAAGAAAGCTAATGGTTTTCGCCACGTCATCCGGCGTACCAATCCGACCCAGTGGAAATTTCGGTAACAGATGGGTTCTAATGCCGTCATTCATCCAAGTAGAATCTGTTGGCCCTGGATTGACAGCATTTACGGTAATATCTAAGGGAGCGAGTTCTTGAGCTAAGGACCTTGTAAACGCTGAAATAGCTCCTTTCGTCGAGACATAGGCTAATTCCCCAACCATCGGACCTAAATCCTGACCTGATGTCATATTAATAATTCTGCCTGCTTTTAAATTGGCCTTTTTCCACAGTCGGGCAAATTCAACAGAAAGAAGAAAGGTTGACCTCATATTGACTGCGTAATGTTGGTCGAGTGTTAGCGCATCTAACTTTAAATAGCCATCTTGTGCTGAATGAGCTGCATTATTTACTAGAATGGAAGGTACGCCTAGTTTTTCAACAACCTTCTGACATATCGTTTGTGCTGCCAGTGGATTTGATAAATCAATCGTCATATCTTCACAAGAGACCCTCATACTCTCTATCTCCATTTGGAATTCATCAATCCAAGCAGGATCAGCTTGCCAGTGTGTGAAAAAAATATTTACCCCATCCGCAGCCAATCTTCTGCAAATAGCTGTACCAATATCTCTTGGATGACTTGCACCTGTAACGATAGCTATTTTATTCATCATTCTTAACCTCCATTTTATAGGATATAGAGGTGTTCGTTGATATAAAAAAGGAGCATAACCAAACTGGTCTGCTCAGTCTTTAGTATTAACGTACAACCTCACCCTAAATAGGCTCTCCTCTCTATATAAGAGGGATGTGCTACTATTTATTTCATAGATTGTTTATGCCAGAGTTTTTCTATACAGCTCTTTCCTAATCAATGATCTGCATTTAAAAAACTTTTGTCATAACCCTTTAATCTAAAATTTTGATATTATTTTGAACATCGATAGAAAATTGCTCTACATCATAATGATGTTTCTTAATCATGTCTTCCGCTAGCTGATAAACCTGCTTTTGTATCCTGTTATTTTTCTCTTGTGTTAAATTAATCCTTATCTGAATTTCCTCAGATGTAATACTATGATCGATACTGAAGATGCCATAATTTTGGTCAATCATTTCTTCAAATAGATTGGCTAGGACATCATTATAGCTTAGTCGCGTTGAGCTAGGCTCTGCTGGTTCGTAAAGATTTTTTAACGTTAATTGAAAAAAAACGGGATTTAAATTATTTTCTTTCAACACGTTCAACATAATTTCTTCTATTTTTTGTTTGGTGCTAGTATCAGCCTTGTCTGGTAATGACACGAGAAGTTCGATTTTGTCATTAGGCAGAACCCCGTAATCTAATTGAAAGCTATAATTTTCTTTGCGCAGGGCATGGGAAATCTCACTGATTAAAAATTGATATTGCTGAATATAACCCAATAATTCATTATTGCTGGGCTGTGACACTGAAACATTGGATTTTTCAGCATATTGAATAGGTGCATTCGCCAAAAGGAAAAATCCACTACAAACAATAACAGCTAGTAGAAACCATAACGTAAATACCTTTTTGATAAACATTTATAGCCCCCTTATTCGGGACTATATGCAAGTTCTGTAAAGCTAATTACGGTAGAATCTTATAAAACAACACACGATCTTGATTTTCGCCACCGTAATTGCTGTGGACGGACACCTTATCCATCTCTTTGTCACCCTTTTCCATTCTAAAGCCCATATTCGTATGAAAGGCTATCGAAATTTCATTTATAGGTGACGTGACACATTTCACAATATTTCGATGATATTGCTTCACTACATGAAAGAATACGTCGTACAACCTTTTTGCAATATTCTGTTTTCTGTAATCAGGATGGACCCCAACAAAATGGATAAATGCTTCATTTGAGTTGGCCTGCGATAAAAACCCTACAAGAAAGCCAATAATTTCGCCATCCTTTTCCATAATTAGGCTAGTATTCGTAAAATGATCAAAAAATAATTTGGGCAGCTTATCTGACATATTCCTATCTCCCCACCACTCATTAATCAATGGAGATAAAATATAGTAATCTGAACTTTTTAAGCTACGAATGTTCATGGAATCCCTCCTCTATTTTCAACTCATCCTGTAACATTGGTAATGGATTAGGTGCTACTACAATTAAATAAATCGTTACAATCACCCTGGCAAACACGCTACCAATACGTATGAATTTGATTTACAAATCAGATAACGTTGGCGTTTCTTTATAGCGCCAACGTTCAAAAAATAAAACTTTCCTCTGGATTATATAAGCACCATATACAATAACCATAAACAGGTATGGATAAAACAATGCTGATGAATAACATCTATATACCCTCCATCTACAATGTTAAATCATATTCTCATTTTACCCTACCATTTATTTCAATTTCAATGATTCAATCAAACCTTTGCCATCACTAATGATTTTAACGTATCACTTAACGTCTGAATGCGATTGGTCGTATCGGTCATCCTCACCAGTAGCTGATTTTCATCTTCCACTGAATGTAAAATATCGCCAGTGGACTCAGCATTTTGCTCGGTCATTTTATTAAGTCTTTCAATTTGCACTTGGATTGTCTCGAACTGTGAAATCGCACTGCTTAATTCATGCATTCCCCTAGTTAAATCTGTATTGGTTTGAGCAAATGAATCCTTCAAGACATTTAAGAAATGACTGACTTCCTGCAACAATTGTTCCCCATGCTGTAACGCTTTCTCACCATCGTCAGAACGTTGATGTGCTGCTGTTGATTTTTCAAACAAGGTTTTCGTCACATTTGTAATACTTACGGTAATCGCCGCGCTTTCCTCTGCTAGCTTGCGTACCTCATCTGCCACTACGGCAAATCCTTTACCATGCTCCCCTGCTCTGGCCGCCTCTATGGCCGCGTTCAATGCCAATAAATTGGTCTGCTCTGCAATATGCGTAATTCCCTTTAATAGGCTATCTACCGTTTGCAAGCTGTGCTGTAGCTCATTTACAGTTTCTGCAGTTGAGCTCATCGCATCACTCATCACGCTCATCTGGGCCATCGCCTCCTGCATTTTGTTCCAACCTGCCAAAACCTCCTGCTGCAGCTCAGTTGATTTTCCTACAGTATCCTTTGATATGGTCAAAGTTTCATTCACGAAATGGACGGAATCGCCCATTGTGCCATGAATCACTTGCAGACTAGAGGCTTCCTGCTGAATACTTGCCGAAATAGCCTCTGTCGCTAGCAATATTTGTTTACTAGAGCCTGAAATCCTTTGCATCGTTTGCTGGAATTGCGTGACATGCTCATCCAAGGCCTGACTGCTTTTTTCGATTTCAAGAAAGGTATTTTGTAACTGATTGAAGGATGCTTGTACCTCATTTTGCTGCGCCTTTGCATGTTCAATCAGCTCATTCCCCCATTTGGCCAGCAAATAAAAGACAATAATCACGCCATTCATAATCGCTAGAAGTGTTACAAAGACGATGATATCATCAAATGGGCCCAACAAGGATGACGAGTTGACCATATATAAAATGAAAAAGCTAAGATTTGTTAGAATACCAAAGAAGACAATTAATTCTTTTTTAAAATACAAGGCAATAATGGCCACCGTGCATAGTAAAATATAATGCTTATTTAATGAAAAGCTATCAAGCAAAAATAGTGTAAAAACAACACTTGATGGAATTAAGCCAAAGATAAAACCTTTGACATACGTTTTGATGGGTAATAAATAATTACAAACTGCCAATGAAATGACAGCAAGCCCAATAAATAAAAAATGTATTCCTTTCGATAGAATCATTGGTCCGCAAATTAAAATGGCTAAGATTGAGATGATAGCCAAATTGACACGGTGGACTTTCCGTGTGTCGTAACGAATTTTATTCTCCATTTTTATCCCCCTAAAAAATGAATGGACATTCAGTTTAATTTTCTATTATTATATAGTATAACTACTACTTTTTGTAGCTAAATATTGCATTCGAAAGCATATTTTAGTCATTTTTGAAATAAAAGGGGGAAATACATTTGACTAATGTCCAACAAATCGCACCAAATTTCTATTGTATTGACACACATGATTTAAATCGTGTGCAGCGAACGAGCTCCTATTTATTAATGGATGAAAAAATTGCCTTGATCGAAACTTCTGCAAGCCCTTCCGTTCCTTATATTATGGCAGGATTAAAGGAATTAAATATTGCATTAGAGGATATTCACTATGTAATCGTGACACATATCCATTTAGATCATGCTGGCGGCGCAGGTTTATTTTTACAAAGCTGTCCTAATGCCAAATTAGTAGTCCATCCACGAGGGTCGGCTCACATGATTGATCCAAGTCGCCTTATTTCCAGTGCAAAGAGCGTTTATGGTGCTGAATTTGATAAACTCTTTGATCCAATTGTGCCTATCGATGCTACGCGAATTATTGAGGTTAGCCATGAACAGCGTCTATCTTTAGGACAACATCATTTAACGTTCTTTCATACAGAAGGTCATGCTAAACATCATGTTTCAATGCTTTATTCTGCTACAAATGGCTTGTTTGTCGGGGATACAACAGGCGTTCGTTACCCAGAAATGGATGGTGAAGCGATTGATTTAATCATTCCGTCGACTTCTCCAAACCAGTACGACCCAGAAACAATGGAGCTATCTCTTCAATTGTATGAAAAGCTCCATGCAAGTGAACTATATTTCGGCCATTACGGTGCGTATAAAAATCCAACAGAGGCTTATCGTCAGGTGCGCTATTGGACGCCTCTCTTTCTAGCAGAGGGTAGAAACGCACAAGCAACATCAAGCGACTTCCAGCAGCAAGTTCGCTATCTAGATGATCGCTTAAAGGCTCTTTTATTCAGCTATTTACAGGAAAACGACATTCCCACAGATCATCCAGTCTATCAAACAATCCCGTTCGATACGATTGTGTCATCAATGGGCATACTGGACTACTTAGAAAAAGTAAATACCCAGGCGTCACGCTAACAGTAAAAAGAGGTGTCTCTAGTGATTTTGGAGACACCTCTTTTCGGGGCCACAAGGAAACTTGCGAAACGCTTAGCTTCTCCACTTGCATCCCTATAAAGGGGACTGCTGCTAATGTAGTCAAAACTAGCCTGTTTTTCAGTAGGATTGCTTTTTTCCTACTAGCTGATGCTTGCTTATTCTTTTTACTAGGTTTAGAAGGGCCATGTATTCACCTAGATAAATTTGAAAAGGAATCATTCTTTTAAACGATCCAAAGCAGCTTGAAAATCCTGTTGCTCCCCCACCTCACGAAATGATTGAAAGGGGTTACTCCCTTTTTTCATACGTTCCATGACAGCAGGAATCGTGAAGAACTCTGGTGATAGACTCTCATGAACTTCCCCCCAATGCAGAGGTGTTGCGACTAAGCCCTGTACATTGCCACGAGTGGAATAGGGAGCAATAATGGTTTTACCCTCAGCATGCTGTAAATAATCTAAATATAATTTTTCATGACGATTCTTTTTTAAACGCTCCATTGTATATAAATTCGGTTTTTGCTGACATAAAAAACGACAAACAAATTCAGTAAACACACGCACCTCTTCATAGCTAAAAGTATTTTCGGGTAATGGAATATAAAGCTGTAAGCCTTTCCCGCCCGATGTTTTGACAAAAGATTGTAGATTAAAAAAGTCAATAATGTCCTTTAAATCAAGTGCACCTGTAATAGCTAATGAAAAATGCTGTGCTGAGGGAGGATCCAAATCGAAAACAATTTCTGTTGGATAAATGGAATGCTGTGTCTGAAATGGAATGTGCAGCTCTACAGCCAGTTGATTTCCTAACCACAAAAGGGTTTCCATATTGTTACATATTATAGTATCAATATGATCCATCGCCGTCGTTGCCACAAAATCAGGCAGTTTTTCTGGTCTACTTTTTTGATAAAAGCTTTCTCCTGGAACACCATGTGGAAATCGTATTAATGTTAGTGGACGATCCTTTAGAAAAGGTAATAAATAGGGCGCGATGCTTTGTAAATAGGATAAATAATAATCCTTTGTTATACCCATTGCAGGCCACACTGGTTTCTCTGGATGGGTAATGGGTACTGATTCGGGGATTGGAAAAAGCTGCCGCTGCATATGCTGCCATTGACAATCTTCTGGTGATAGCTCTAATCGAAAAGCATGAAATCTAGGCTCTCGAAGCTTACTGCCGTCGAAATCTATACATGCGATATCGACACAAATAGAGGGCTCTAACTGCCATAGTCCTTTATGGCGCTGCCCATTTGCCTGAAAGAATGCGACAAGTGTTTGCTGTTCTTCTTCAGCCATGCCATGCTTAAATGTAACGACTTCTCGTACTTGTCCCCCATCATAAATTGAGCCATGAAAATAGCCATTGACCTGATCATACTGCGTTACTATGACCGTCACATAACGCCAATTTTTAATTTTTAACCAATGACTAGAACGGGTGTTATCCAGCCATTTACTTGTTTTCTTCTTCGCCACCATGCCCTCACCATTGTAAACCTTGATGGCCTGCCATACATTCTCTCTGTCCTCATCACCTTGGATCATTTGTATAGACCTTGGATCCTCATAGTCGACGCTTGGCAGTTTTAATCTTGTTGCAAGCTTGGACAATTGCTCTTTACGTGTTTTTAAATAGCGGTTTTGCAGTGACACCCCTTTGAAAACTAGCACGTCAAACACAAGATAGCGAAAAGGAAAAGCTTTTGCATGTGTCTCAATGGCATCTTGATTTTGCATTCTCCCTCTTTTTTGAACAATGGCAAATTCGCTTTTGTATTGATTGCGTAAATAAACTAACTCCCCATCTAAGGTTAGTGGTAAAAATGCTTGAATGGACGCATGTATTTGCTGACAAAAAGCCAAAATTTCAGGAAACAAGTGGTTTAAATTTCGACCATTACGGCTAATGAGCAGCGGCTCTTCATCCCAAACTAATATACAGCGAAAACCGTCATATTTCGTTTCAAATAACCATTCACTGCCACTAGGAATATCATTTGTTTCCGTTAAAAGCATTGGTTTCATTTCACCATACCTACTTTGCTTTTTATTTTCAGTGTTTGATGATTTCAATTTAAGATACATAAAAAGCATCAAAATATATCATAGTAAGAAAAACGAGGTGACAAACAATGCATACAGTGTGGAAAGGCAGTATTTCCTTTGGACTGGTTAATATCCCTGTGAAACTACATGCCGCTACTGAAAATAAAGATGTTAAATTGCGACAGCTTCACAAGGAGTGCCATACGCCGATTAGCTACAAAAAGGTTTGCGAGGGCTGTAACCAAGAAGTAAAAGATGAAGAGATCGTCAAAGCTTATGAATATGCCAAAAATAAATTTGTCGTGTTGGATCAAGAGGATTTAGAAAACTTGCGTAAGGAAAATGAAGATAAAGCTGTGGAAATTATTGATTTTGTGCAATTAACTGAAATTGACCCCATTTATTTTGAGCGCACTTATTTCCTCTCTCCTGATGCAACCGGAGCTAAAGCCTATTCTTTATTACGTAAAACATTAGAGCAATCAGGAAAAATTGGCATTGCTAAAATTATTATTCGATCTAAGGAACAGCTTGCCATCGTGCGCGTCTATCAAAATGCCCTCGTGATGGAAACCATTCACTATCCAGATGAAGTGAGAAGTGTTGGGGATGTTCCAAATATTCCAAGTGAACAGGATGTTGTACCAAAGGAGCTTGAAACAGCTCTATTGCTGGTAGACCAATTGACGACTACATTCAACCCTGAAAAATATACGGACGATTACCGCAATGCTTTACTAGAATTAATCGAGGAAAAGAAAGGTACGAATACGATAGCGACCAGTGATAAACAACGTCCAATTCCTGATAATGTCACAGATTTAATGACAGCACTACAGGCTTCCTTAGATAAAACAAAAAAGCCAGCTACAAGAAAGCGTACTACACGCACAAAGAAAAATGCTTAAAAAAAGCGTATCCTTTTATCGGGATACGCTTTAGAATTGTTGAAGGAAGTGATCCAAATCCTTTTTATGCTGAACTACTAAAATTTTATTTAACAGATCGCTTTGTTGTTTAAAAAATTTAGGTTTCCCCTTCTGCTCAAAGCGTTTATTCCAACGAAACATTTTAAAGAAAATCGAAAATGTTGGCTGATAATGGGCTTTTTCGATACCGATTTTTTGTTTCATAAACCGCTTCATAATACGGAAGACACGAATAGGATAAGGCGTATTGAGAAAGATGATGCAATCAGCTTGTTGGAAGCTTTCAACAACCCACTCCTCTTGATGAATTCCTTCAATAATCCAAGTGTTCGTTTGGAGAATGCTTTGTAAGTGCTCCTTTTTTTCTTCATCTGTTCGCCTAATATCCCCTGAATCCTTTCGAATCCATGCCACATTATCTAATTCATAAAAAGGAATCTGATAGGTTTTAGATAATTCCCTCGCTAATGTCGTTTTCCCACTGCCAACAGATCCAATAATATGTATTCTTTGTGGAAATCCTATCGTCACCGAATCATCTCCCATCTTATGTATCTTTGTAGAAATATTCCCTTTATTATACAATAATTTCAACAATGGTAAAGAGGAGGTTCCTATTTCTTACCTCCATTTAGAAAGAGACTTTATCATCATATTTGATACAGTCGAATGTAAATTCTCGCATCTTCGGATAAAGAGGCTCGATTTAAGCCTCTTTTCTCACCTGATAATGCATTTGCACCATTTGACCATATCGCTTTGTCTCCAGTAGCCTTAAATTTTCGAACGGACGTGGAAATTTAAACAAAGATATCCCTGCACCTAGCAAATGGGGAGTAATGGTAATAATCCATTCATCAATTAACTGTTCCTGTAAAAAGGCGTCTAGAATCCCCGCACCACCAACCATCCAAATTTTTGCACCTTGTTGTTCTTTTAATTGCTTAGTAAATGCGACAACATCCTCTTGAACAAACGTCACATGTTTATCTTTCCCAGATTGAGATGTTGTAAACACATAGCACCTTTTATCAGGATATGGGAACGTATCGCTATGCGCTAAAATATAATCGTATGTTCGTTTGCCCATAATAACAGTATCAATAGTTTGATACATATCGGAGTAGCCATTATCTCCTTCCCCTTCTGTTTCTTCAAGCCACTGTAAATCATCATTTTCCTTGGCAATAAATCCATCTACACTTAATCCGATAAATACCACTATTTCTCGTGACATCTCGTCAACTCCTGTTCTTTTGAAAATCTCTTGTACAATCTCTATACTAGATATAAAACATGACAACTATTGGCATGATTAAATAAAAAGGTGAAAAAATATGTCCAAAGCCAAACGATTAATTGATATTTTGTTATTTGTCAGTGCTAAAAAGAAATTTACAGCGCAGGAAATTGCCGACACATTCAATATTTCGGTGCGAACGGTGCATCGTTACCTTTTAGATTTAAGTGACATGGGGCTACCTATCTATGCGGAGCAGGGCAGACATGGCGGCTATACAGTATTGTCAAATGCGATTCTCCCCCCTATCTTATTTACTGAGGAAGAAGCGGTCTCTATTTTCTTTGCGTTCCAATCTTTGCATTATTATCGTGACTTACCTTTTAATACCGAAATGAAGTCTGTTTCTCAAAAGCTTTATGATTCCTTACAGAAGGAGGCCAAGAAAAAGGTGGATACGCTGCAATCCTATATGGCCTTTTGGAATCCTAAAAGGGCCATTACAACACCACTCTTAACAGACGTTTTAGAGGCAATCATCAAGCAATCACAATTGCATATCCAATATGAATCAAAGTCTGGTATCACTTCAAAGCATGTCCAGCCTATTGGTGTGTACGCTCATGATGGCTTATGGTATATGCCTGCGTTACTATTATCAAACGAAAAAATTTTACTCTTTCGTGTTGATCGTATCCATGCCATTGAAGCCAGCGATGAAAGCCATAAGACGACTATGAATTTGCAGCAATGGCTCGAAAGTGCCTATGAACCTCAACATCCTATTCGCTTATATGTAGAATTATCAAGTGAAGGGGTTCTAAGTGAGCCACATCTTGAAAAAGCTGTTGTCCTACTTAGTGATGGTACAGGCTATATTGATACGATAATCGATCAAGGTGAACTTCAATTTAATAGCTCCCTTTTCTTTCGCCTCGGTCCACATGCGATTGTCAAAGAACCTCAAGCATTAATTCAACTATTGCGTCAGCATGCACACGAGCTATTAGAGATATATCCAGAGCCAAATGAAAGCTAATCTGTTAGATGACAATTTCGTCAGATTCGTGTAACCTTCATCGTTACTACTTTTTAGTAAACTATCTTATACTTGGCTTTGAAGGAGGAGATGACCGTTGCAACCAACCGACAACAACAAACGAATTGATACATTAGACTATTTAAGAGGATTCGCTCTACTTGGCATTATTTTAGTTAATATTCCCGCATTAATGTGGATTGAACCCCCTACATTAACGAGCGATATTGCCTATAGTCGCTTTTTAACTCTTTTTATAGAGGGTAAATTTTTCATCATTTTTTCATTTTTATTTGGTATAGGATTCTATCTTTTTATTTCTCGTGCCCTTGCAAGAAATGAAAAAGCTTATTCCTTATTTAGTCGCAGACTTTTGATGTTATTACTTATGGGGATTGTCCATTTCTATTTCCAACCAGGTGAAGCCTTAACGGTCTATGCCATTTTTGGCTTTTTAGCCTTGCCATTTTATAAAATACGCAAACAATTCAATCTAATCATTGGATTAATCCTATTAGCTATTACTGCTTATTGGGGCCTTAAAATTTTGATGCCCTTTCCACTTATTTTGCTAGGTCTAACTGCTGGTCAATATCGCTTATTTGAAAATATCTCAATTCATCGAAATAAAATCATACTAGTAACGATTGTTATGGGCTGTATAAGTATTGCTAGCTGGATTTATCAATGGCAGTATGTCCCTGATGCAATCGATACGATGGATCAGCTGTCCAAGGATCAGCTAGACGTCCATATTACAAATATCGAGCAATTTGCATTAATCGGATTACAGTTTAGCCCATTCGCTTCGGCATTTTACATGGGGACAATCATTCTATTACTACAAAACTCTTTATTTCAACAACTGTTATCACCATTAAAGGCATATGGACGAATGGCCTTAACCAATTACTTGGGGCAAACCGCACTTATTCTAGTAATCGGTCATGCCTTCCAGCTCATTGGACAGCTTCGTTACATTGAGTCTTTGTGGATTTGTCTAGGTATTTATGTTTGTCAATTGCTCTTTAGCAAGCTATGGTTACATTTTTTCCGCTTTGGTCCTATGGAATGGCTGTGGCGAATGTGCACCTATTGGACAGCCCCTCCCCTACGCCAAAGCAAAAAAGGGCACTAATTATTTATCGTCAATGATAAACACCTATCAGTATTGGATTAAACGTCATATATTGGTAATGTACCCTACTCGCTTTCCATCTTTGCTCATATCTTCAGCAAGAAACACATCCCCATTTTATTTGGTCACTTATTGCATACATACGATTACGGTCAGAAATATGCAGATGTGACTAATTTAAAAACAGCGTAAGCCCAGTGCTGACGCTGTTTTTTTATTTTTATAAAATAGCTATAAGAACCGAAAGTAAACATTTGGGACACTTTATAGGAAACAAAAGAAAATAAATCTAGTGACTCAAACTGTAGATAAACTATTTCTGGAGAGTTCAGATGCTAAAAATAGTTTGTCTCTTGCTTTATAGCAAATTTATCCAACATCATTTATACCTAGTGCTTTCTATGCTACAATTTACTATAAGTGAGGAAAGAAGGGTGTCTTATGAAAATATCTGTTTATGTTGCAAGTGCATTTAGCAAGGATCATAAAGGCGGAAATAAAGCAGGAGTGGTATTTATTGAGAATACATTGACCACTACTCAAAAAATGGCAATAGCCAAACAACTGGGCTATGCGGAAACCGCATTTATATCAGAATCTGAAATTGCTGATTATAAATTTGAGTATTTTACACCAAAAGAAGAAGTTGATTTATGTGGTCATGCCACAATTGGCTCTTTCGCGATACTGATGCATTTAAATAAACTTTTCAGGAATAGCTATACGATTGAAACGAACAGCGGTGTCCTTACTATTACCATAAAAGATGACATCATATTCATGGAACAAAACAAACCGAAATTCTATGATATTGTATCTCCAAACGAGTTCATCGACTGTATTGATAGTAAAGCTATAGACAATAAATACCCAATTCAAATTGTCTCCACAGGCTTAAAAGATATTTTAATTCCTATAAAAAGCGAAACACGATTACATGCACTGCAACCTAATTTTGAAAAAATTAAAACAATCAGCAAGTATTATAATGTTGTCGGGATGCATCTATATACTTTTAATGACAATCGAATTATATGCAGAAATTTTGCTCCACTATACGACATCAATGAAGAAGCAGCGACTGGAACTTCAAACGGTGCATTAGCTTGCTACCTTTATGAAAAGCACTACTTGCAAAAAGAAGTCTATGTATTTGAACAAGGGTATTCTTTACACTCACCTTCCGAAATATTAGTTAAATTAGCAACCAATAGCAAGAATGAAATAGAAAAAGTTTATGTTGGCGGCAAAGGCTATTATTGTGAAACTAAGTGTTTAAATGTAGAAAATATTGAGTGTAAATAAAAAGGTTGAGAAAATAATTTCTCAACCTCAGACTGTAGACAAAGTATCTGATTATTCGATGCTTTGTCTTTTCTTCTTGGTAAAATGCAATCAAATATACCGCTAAAAAAATAGTTGTTCGTCACTCTTATAATCCTTGGACTAACATCTATATACGCGTTAATGCGCCATTAGGCTTTGGTAACTCTTGGGCTGTTATTTGATTCATTTTGCAAAAATGTTTAAAAAATTGTTGTGCCAGCTCTCGTTCATTTGTGTCACTTTTTAATGAAACTATATCAAGCAAAATTTGAGCCATCCATAAATTTTCAAAATAACGATATTTACCTGTATTCCATGTCATTTTTTCAGGGAATTTTTCATTGATATAATAGTGCCAGAAAAGCAGCTGATCCGATTCCTGTTCTGTAAGTTGAATTCTGTATTTTGAATGAGCTGGAATATATCCATCTTCACAAAGCTTGCCGACAAAGTTTTCATTCACCATATAGACACCTAAGATACGTCTGTCTTTTTCAAGCATGCTGGAATCTTTTGCTGTTAAGAGGACAGCGCTATTTTGGTGCAAACGGCTCGGTTTGTTTGGCTTTCCTTTGTTATTACCACTTTTTAATATGCCCGAAAAAACTTTCCACTCTGAAAAAGAACTATCCTGTTCTTCTGTGTCACACCAAAAAACCATTTGTGATGCAGGATGAAGTTTATGGTTTTGCATAAGTTTTTCGTGTTCCAAACGAAGTACCAGTTTTTTTCTTTGTAGTATTTTTTCCTCTTCCTTCTTCCATTCTTCCTCTTTTCGCTCAATTTCCTTTTTTTGTATAATTTCTTCAAGTAACTTAGCATCACTTTTATCATGTATTTTTAGGTGCTTTCCAAATACATCAGGGAAAACAAACCTTTTATTTTCCGATCCGAAATGTATTTCAATACTAGAATCATTATGCTTAACTATACTACCTATGCCAAAACGCTTGTGTGTAACTTTCTTATTGATTAGATTCATTATTCTAGTCCTCCTTAAGGAATAAAAACTCGGTTACTATTAGATAGTAAATTAATCATTTTATTCAACTAACTTCCTTTAAAGCACACATAACTGTTTTGATTTTTTCTTCGGCTTAAAAAAGGATATTAAAAAAACGTACCCAAATTCTATCTGTAAAAAAGGACATCTGAATTCGAAATACGATTTTAAAAAAGTAATTGTAAGACTATTATAACATTTTTTAAAAAAATTACAAATTTATTATTGACATCATATTTTACCATAAGGTAAAATGATTATTTATTCTTTGAATTACCTTGAAATAGCTATGTAATAAAAGCCTCCAAAAATCGCAAAATTTCTGGAAAACACCTCTTTAAATAACCACTTGATTATTGGTGCTAAACATAGGAGGGCTTCATGAAATCAATGATGTTCCCTATAAAGAGACTCCCCTGTTGCAAAAGTTTTTTGTAAGAAAATCAAGTTAGGGGTTTTGTTCTAACAAGCTTCTCACCTTCCTCTGCTTTAGATAGCAGCTTATTTAATTGTGGTCGGTCTGCTTTCGCTCCAGTGAATTTCTCTTTGTTAATAACCGTTGCCCTTCACTCACCACTATTATTCAAAACCTGTCATTTTAAAAAAATGCATTTTATACGCCTATTTGCTTGCAGAATCAACAACCACTCCAATCAGAGCTAAAAAACGAGCCCAGTGTTATATTGTTGTAGGTGGTTTTCTATTGCCTCTTTGCCAACATCAGTAACCTTTTAGGCTATGTATGCCAAATGATTCTTCACCTGTCACTTATCCTAAACATATAATGCAAATAATACCCTTTTTTGTAGGGAGGATTTTATGAAAAATAACAAGGGCTATAGGAATAGCGAGGGGATCGAATCAGTTAGCCAAGCAGCTAAGCTGGCGGTCATTGCAGGAGCCATTACAACACTCGGTGACGCAATAGCGACTATTGCGGCTGGTCTTGCTTTAGAGGATGAGTTGAAGGAAAATGAAAGCAATAGCAATGATATTGACAAACTACAAAAGCAAATTGACGAATTAAATTATGAATTGAAGCAATTAAAAAGGATGTTACGTTAGAACAGTATTTATACCAAAAAACGACAATATCTTTTGGATATTGTCGTTTTTAGGCTATTTAGCAGCCCAAAGATCAATCTCTATTTTAATATCTGGTAGCCCTAAAGCCGTAACATAAGCAACAGTCATAGAGGGATAGGAATCACCAAACATGGCTTCCCATTGCTGATCGAAATAAGCCCAATCAATCTCCTCTGTTGCCCAAATGTTAGCCTTGACTACATGACTAGCATCCAATTCCTCAGCTGCTAAAATCGTTTCTATATTATTAAATGTATTGGTTATTTGTTCCTCGAATCCTTGAGGCAATTGATCATCTTGACCAATACCTATTTGTCCTGAAAATGCATACATTGTTGCATCTTTCGGGATGATTGTTACATGGCTATATTTTCCGACTGGGTAAGGCACCTGCATTGGATTTTTACGCACTATTTTTACTGTCATCTTCCATACTCCTTTAGGTTCTTATTTTTCTAAAAAAGGGCAAACTTATCCCTTGTTCAACGATTTTAGAAAAAAACAGCCGTGGAGAACCCTATACCCATGCTTAAAAAACGAATAGATCTTTTTTTCATGTAAATTCTCCTCCTGTTCCCTAAAGTTATTTTCACTTTACCATTTCTATCCTAGCTAATCAAGGAAGCGTAGAGACGATTTATGAGTTTCTTTATTATTATTTCTCAGGCAATTAACTATATAACCATAACGAATACAGCATATAAATAATAGTGTAAAGCGAAATTAGCCTTACACCTCCGAATTTGTTACCAGGGTCACACCATCCCAAGTGACTCTTCTCATCTTAAAAAACTAGGCTCTCCTAATCGAAGCACCTAGTTTTTTTGTTCCTATGCGTGTTCATTACTAAAATAGCATAGCATCCTCAACAAATTCTGAACAGACTATCTAAAATTGTTATATTCATAAATGCCATAATGGTTCTATACTGCACTTCATTTAATTTTTAACTTACCTATTACTGGATAGGCATAGATAGTCACTTCTTTTTTGGAGGGTGTTTTTCGAATTAGGTTCTATTAAAGGTGAATTGATTTTATACGTTTAGCCCTCTTCGCAATATGAATGCCAAATAAAAATTCACTTTTACTCCATACATAAATTTGCTATACCAATTGTAAAAACTGTTTCAATTGGTTGTCTATCTCAAGAGAATCCTGTTCGTTTTGTCCAATTCCGAAGCAATGTCCCCACTTAGATTCGATTGGTCGATAAACTGCATTAGGCATGTGCTTTACTTCATAAGTATTATCCTCTGGCGGAAAAAAAAGATCGGTCAACCCTGGCATAACAAGGGCTTGAGCAGTGATACAGTTTAACGCTTTTTCAAAATTTCTGTTGTCTTGAGGATTAGCACTTATATCTCCGTTAATACCTGTTCGTAGCATGGCAATCAAGTCGTTTGCATCAAAGGAAAGAAACACTTTATCCCAATAATCTTCTAAATATGCCTTTAATGTTGTGTACCCTTCTTCTTGATAGAGCTGTTCTAAATAGTAGGCTTGAGAAAATCCCCATGGCGCATAGGCACGTCCCATCGCAGCAAGTCCTGCTGTAGGCTGATTAGTGTAGAAGCCTCGCTTCCAGTTGGCGTCTGCTTGCAATGCTGTGATAAGGCTCTCAAAAACAACTTGTGCATGTGGTCTGGTCTTTGCTGTTCCGCCAAACGGTGCAATCCGTTCGACCATCTCAGGATAACTTCTTCCCCATTGAAAGGTTTGCAGCGCACCGAGTGACCATCCAACGACTAGAGCAATTTTCTTAATACCAAATTTTTCAGTTATGAGTCGATGTTGTAACCGAACATTATCATAGATCGTTACAAGTGGAAAATTACCTTTATCCATAGGAGCCTGTGTATTGCTTGGAGAGGAGGATAATCCATTCCCAAACATATTAGGCACGATTATAAAATATTTGTCTGGATCAAGTGCTTTGCCAGAACCAATCAACCACTCATTATCCGTATGCTGGCCAGCAAACCAAGTAGGATAAACAATCACATTTGATTTTGCAGTATTTAAAGTTCCATAGGTTTTATAAGCAAGAAAAGCTTGAGGCAATTTTTGTCCCGATTGTAGCAAGACATCTCCAAGTGAATAAATTTCGTAATCTTTCATAATTCAAATCCCCTTTTATAAAATTTTGCGCGTAGCTTGATTTTTACTCTACGATACTGTTACCATCAAATCAACGAAACGTTTTTGAATATAACGTTCATTTTTTTTGAATTAAGAGGTGCTGTATCAATGGAAATCCGTCAGCTTAAAACATTTTGGACGCTTGCTTCCACTCGCAGTTTTAGTCGCACTGCCGAAGTGTTGAACTATGTTCCGTCTACTGTAACCATGCAAATCAAGGCGTTAGAAGAAGAATTGGGCGTCAGGTTATTGGATCGCTTGGGCAAGAGTGTCGTATTAACAGATGCTGGCCACCAGTTATTGCCCTATGCTACCAAAATATTAAACGATATAGAGGAAGCCCGTTGTGTCTCCAGTCAGAACGGAGAATTAACTGGCACAATTATCATTGGTGCAGACGAAGTACTCTGTACATACCGTTTACCAGCATTACTCAGAGATTATCGTCAACAATATCCCCATGTTCGTCTGCTTTTTAAGCCTTTGTCTGGTCAAAATTTGAAACAAAGTCTAAGAGAAGGAGATGTTGATGTGGTCTTTATGCTAGATGAACCGATCGTATCATCAGATCTTCATACAGAAATTTTATTGGACGAACCGTTTCTTATGGTCGTTTCCCCCGACCATCCATTAGCTTCTCGTGCTACATTAAGCATAGAAGATTTTAATAGAGAGCATATTCTATTAAGTGAAAAAGGTTGCTCTTATCGGACTTTCTTTTATCGTACTTTGGTAAAGAATGGGGCAGACAGCTTGACCGAACTTGAGTTTAATAGTGTAGAAGCCATTAAACAATGTACAATGGCGGGACTCGGTATTGCCTTATTACCAAAAATGGCGCTAAAGGGAGAAATGGAGCGAGGTGAGCTGATCCCTCTACCTTGGGATTTATCTGAAATACAATTTGCCACTCAAATGTTGTGGCATCAAGAAAAATGGATTTCTCCATCGATAAAAGCCTTTACAGATTTAGCAAGAAATTTACTACAGTAATATTCTTAGGAGGAAGGGGCGGATTCAGAAGTTAATGATACTGAATCGACCTTTTTCTAAAGAAAGGAAACAGACTCAAATTAGTGCACAACGGACTTAAAAAATGTGACTACAACATCAAATTAAGGCTGCTTGAGGCTATGTTCAAAGCAATAGAAAAAGCCACCTCCCATTACGGGACATGACTTCTTCCTAAATCTCTTAATATTCACTTTTCAATATTGAAAAAATGGCAAGATCAACATACTTCCCTTTTTCAAGTTCGTGTTGTCTCAAAACACCCTCTTGACTAAAATTTAATTTTTCCAACAATCTTATAGATGAATTGTTTTCTGGCTCTATTTTCGCTTCAATTTTATTTATTGCCATCGACGTAAAAGCAAAATGTATGATCTTACTTAAAGCCTCTTGCATAATACCCTTTCCCCAATGTTCAGGGTTTAAATCATAGCCAATTTCTATGCGGTTATGTTCTTTTTCATAATTCAAATAACCACAAGTGCCAATCACTTTTTTGGTCTTAGCTTCTTCAATTACCCATCTTAAGCCAGTTTGTTCTTTGAAAATTTTATCATACCAGTTTAATTCATGTAATGCATCATCAACTGAAGCAAATAATGTTAATGGCAAATACTTGACCACTTTTTCATCAGAATAAAGTGCAAAAATATCTTTGCAATCATCAACTATACCTTTTCGTAAGATGAAGCGTTCCGTTTCCAATTTAGGAAAATCTTTAAATTCGAAATTTATACTCATCATAACTCCTTTTTTCACCATCATTAGCATTATTCATAAATAAATAGTAACACATTATATTCAGAAAATTATCATAACTATTCAATTTGTACATGCAACTCTTTTTATCATTACAAAAACAAAAGCCACATCTATTGGATGTGACTCAATAATTGATTATTTATAACAAAGTTCGAGACTTAGCACTATTGCCAGATACAATAAATTTATCTGTTTCTTCGTCAAAAGCTATAGTGAAACTAAATTCATTCATTAAGCTTCCTGTATAATCACTAAGACTTAGTGTAGGACTAACCCAAAACACAACTTCATTTCCATCAACCTTCCAGCCGCTCTCAAAGCCTTTGTGCTTATCTTCAAGACGCTTTCCGATAGTTTGTCCGTTATTACTAATGGTATTTTTCACTAAATCAATAAATTTATTTTGTGTTTTTATTTCCATTTAATTCCTCCATTCATACTAATAATAGCTTTAATAGTATTATATGGTTATGAATAGCAAATTAAAACATTTTTGATGCCTAATCTCTAAAAAAAGCAAAGGAAGCTCTCTCTGACACACTTAATATCTCTTTCTAAAATTAAAGAGCATCATTCCTTATTTGAATGATGCTCCACTAAATTAAACTAAGGATCTCCCCTTATTTTCCCAACCACTTGTTAGTGGTACTATGATTTATTATAATCGCTCTAAATCCTGGTATTCTTTCATGTAAGGACCTTCCTCTGCAACAAATGAATGATACAATGCCTTTACTGCGAAGTTTTTCTCTAAACCCATTTCAGATTTTAGCTTTTTTAATTCATCATGCAACGCTCGATGTTCATTGATAAGCTTTAGCATTGTTGTTTTATTATATTTCATTACATCCGTCCTTTTTGTTTATAACTTGAATAATAACTTTAAAATAGTTAAATTCAGGGGAATTATGTGGAACTGCAAAATCCTCGGGCATCTGATGAAGTTCTATTATTTTTTGACGTATATCTGGCCATTTAAATGCTTTATCAATAAACGTTTTAAATTTTTTCATGTCAAAGCTCGGGTTATTTGTTGAAGCTATATTACACCATTATCACTCATAATCGCAAGAACAACTTTAAAGATGCAACAGATACTTTAGTACAACATTACTTTATCACGAATACTTCATTTTCTACACTTCCCATTAATCTACCCCTATTTTCACTTGATTTGACCATTTAAAATGACATAGGATATATTTCCATATAAAAAGCCTCCATCCTAAGATGAAAGCTTTGTAAGTTAACAAAAGTCTATGGCATAAATTCATGAAAACCTTCTTTAAGAGAACTATTCGTAAAGGTTAAGTTCAATTCGGATAAATCACTTTAATCTTCAACTTTGAGGTACAATCATAAGTTACACCTCATAACCCTTGATAGGTAAGCATTTCTAGGCTTACCTAAAAATACTGTGCTCATAAATGCCAGGTTTTTAATTAAGGTTCTTTAATTTTGGAGTATGGCAGGTTTGAAGTAATTCTCGAATATATCCTCAAATCGATGTTAGTAATAAGGGTTTATTAAAGTAATTCAATTGGGGTAAAAGTGGGGTACTACCGTTTTTAAGAGATTGTACCCCACTTTATTAGTTAGCAATTACTATTATATGGCAGGTGTATAAAAATCACTACTCATTTAGGGAGTGATTTTTTTTAATTAACACGGGTTACTTAATTCATTTTTTCTTTTCATTGCAACATTAATTTCAAGTACGTTCATTACTTTATAAATTATTTGGCTATCTTCTAGACCTTGATGGTAAGCATATTCTAAAAAAATCGACTCAACTATATACAATGCACTTTCCAATTCATTTAATAAATTCCTTTGTTCTTCATGAGACAATACTTCCCTCAATCTATCCATTAGAGCGATTGTCTTTGAATGAGCGGATTGGTACTCAGGGTCATTAACACATTTACCAAATGCAACTTTATGTATACGTTCATCTATAATTTCATTAAAATCAACTTCTTTTGTTTTTTCCATATTTTACCCTCCGTTAAATGAGGACATTCACTTTTAATCACAATTGTTTTTGGTTATAATTAATTTTGGTTAGTGAGTGAATGAAAGTGAATGTCACTCGTAATTTTCCACATCTCAAGTTCCAGCTTGAGGTGTGTTTTTTTATTTTTCCTCTTTTTATATTTATCATCTCCGTTACAGATTTCAGAACAAAAGTTCTTCTTTCGCCTGTTACTTTTATGGTAGCACTGTCAACATTGTTTTTAAATGGGTTTAGCACCCAATCAAAAAATATTTGTACAGTTCTTACACAGTTCGACAATTTTCTTGTTTTCAAAGTGAAAAGACCCCAATTAATTTCCCATTAGGTGTCAATATTACTTTTTTTACCACGATTCTTCTCTTACATTTATATAGTCCATAAAAAGCAAAATTCCCTTCCTCCTCCATATAAGAATAAATCTTTAAAAATACACATCTTGTACGGATCCGGTCAAAATAATAAATAGCTAAAAGTTGTAATGTCTCGATGTCCATACTTCAGTATTTGATTTTTCATTAAAAATTAATCGATGGCTATAAAATATATACATGTTTAATTAAATAACCTTTTTTAAAACAAAAGTCACTCAACACATTAATACGTTGAGTGACTTTTAGTATTTTAAATAAAACTGTTCATGGCCTCTTTAGTTTCAATGGAGTACGTTTCTTCTTCATTAATGATAGGTTCATTTCGATCTATCCTTATTTCGCTTTTGAGTGGCCGTTTCATATCTTCCTCAATCAATCTTTTTACATACTTACTGAAGTTACGCGGTTTACCAGTCAACGGGTTTGTTTGTTCTGCATGATTTAATAGTGCAAGGTCGTGTTCATCTTTGATGTTAAAACTAACAGGTTTGTTCTTCCTGCTTTCATTACTCACCCAAATGCCCCCTTTGCTATTGCATAAAATCCAACTGCATTTGCAAAGACAGGGTGTAAAGTAGTCACCCCATTTCCACGCTGTATTGTTGGATTAATGATTTCTGCATTAATGTAATGTTCTATTATATATGGTGTTATTCCTTCTGTAATACCTCCGCAAATAAGTATCTTGTCATTTTTACTCCACTTTAGCTTAGTTGTATTACGTATTATTCCCCGAGCTATCTTCTGGACATCATCTTTATCAGCCACAGTCTCAACCCCGAAATTAAAAGTTGTGCTGGCTTTATTAATATGTCTCTTATCAATAATAGTAGCAGCATTAACAGTTCCACTTCCTATATCAATCACTCTGATAACTCCATCACTTGGTTGCGCCCAAAAAGCCCCACTACCTTCAGGAGCCACGGCCACTTGATCTATGAGGACTTTTCTAATCTTCCCATTAACCTTTATTTCATATTGTCCTTTTAGCATGGCTATAATTGATTCCTTCTCAGCTTGCTTATGCCGTTTAATCGGCTGGCCTGTAACAAAGCTTACTTGTTCAATGTGTGGACAGTAACGGCTTAAATAACGGTGAATTGCTAGTAAGACTCTGATTTTAGTATCTTCATGGGCCTTGCTATCTCCGTACCTGGTACCATCCCCGAATTCATCTTCAAACTGCGCGATTGTACCAGCATACCCTTTGCGACCACCTATCTCAAACTCCATATCATCAGGACCAAATGACTCCTCAACATCACGCTCAAACCAATCGCAGATATTCGTTTTAAATGAATCGACTCCAAATGGTCCTACTACCTTCGCTTTGTGATTCCCTGCATCGATTCCCAAAATTATTCTATTCAATAAAATCCCCTTTCGTTTTTGTATTACAAATGTAGTACATTTTATAACTCAAAGACTCTGATTATTACAATTGTAATAAATATTTTTACTGTGGTTCTTTTACACTTCCCTACCACGTATACCTACATTAAGTCTAGGAATCAATTATGGTTAGGATTAATTCCTAGGGATAAGGTTCAAAAAGGTATGGGGAGGAGGGGAAATTTCGATGGGGAACAGGAGAATCACTCGCTCAGATAAAAAAGTTGATGTGAAACCCACTATCTCAGAAAGTCTCAAGACCACATTATATCGATTTGCTGAAATCTGTGATGAACCTGTTAAAGATGTAGCAGAAAGATTATGTAATACTGGTGCTGTGTCAGAAATCATTGTAGAAGAAATAAGAAAGTGGTTTCGGAGAGATTATCGTTGGAAGAACACCATCACGTTAGGTTACCCAGAAAGACCGAAATTAAAGATAACCGTTCATGCTGATAAAGGTAAAGTAACGATCAAATTTAAACAGAGAGACTACGACCAATTGAGTGTATTAGCTTTTGCACTAGATATAACACCAACCACCACTGCTGCTGTTCTTATTCGTGTGACACTGAGTAATAGGAAGTTCATGCAATGGTACTTATCAACTTATCTTTTACACTTAGATCAGGTTAAGATACGGCAGATTTATCGGTTACTAAAATTATAAAAAGGAGATGACTTGTGGACATAATTGACTTTGTTGGTTATACATTTAGCAGTGGGATCATAGTCGTGTGGATTGCCGAAAAGGTAGAGCGAGTGGTTAAAACTGTGAAGTTTATGTTTGGTGAATCATTTGACGAGGCAATTACTGTGGTGATGAAGGTAGTACCTAAAAAGAAAGAACACGATGAATTAGAAGTTTAACAATTTAGGGCTCTTGTCTGAGCCCTAACCGTTTTTTAGATGTTCATTTATCAATTTTTCCACCTTGGTTTTAAGTGCTTGATTAGCATATCGAAGAACTACATCATCCCCTGCTGTAGCAACCTGTACGTCACTGAAATATTCATCTACATTAGTCCAACCTACTACTCGGATACGTTGTTGCCCTAGTTGTCTTTTGAGTTCAAAATACTCATGACGCAATGTCTTTAATAAGGAATCCATGATTGGAAGAAATACTTCTTTCATTTTAAATTGTTCTACTTGCGGATAATCAATCTGCAATGATTTCACGGCTAATTCTAATAATAAGAATTTGTGTAATAATTGACGCTGTTCCGGATTAATCATCCTCGTCAACCAATGATGCTTTTTGTATTAGATCGAATGAAATTCGTTTTATTGAAAACTCTGTATCTAATAGTAACTCCTTTTTATACGTATCAGCGCCTGTTATTAACCCTACCTTGTCATGTAGCTTATTGTGTTCCCATAGTGTTAATTTAACTAACTTCCTAAGTTTAAACGCTCGCTGGATGGTTTGCTCGATTTCTTCAAGCTCCCATTCCGTCAACTCACGCTTTTTATCGTAAAATTGTTCCTCTTTCCACTTCTTAATCTCTACAAGATGCTCTGGTAGCATCATAGCTGTCCACTTCATGTTTCCGCGGTCATGTAACATACAAATCACACTCCATTAACAGAACGTTCGTTTGTATTATTTTAGAACAAATGTTTGTGTTTTATCAAGTGTAATATCTGGAAATAAAAAAGCCCATTACCGATTGGGTAACGGGCGATTGTTGTTAAATGCTACGTTGTGCAATGATAATTTTCAAACCTTCAAAATCTCCGCCAGTTAACGTACCAGCATCGAATTTTTCCAAGTGTGACTTATCAACAAGCTTTTTATCTACTGCTTGTTTGAGGTAATCACGTACAGCAGCTTTAGTTGTCTCGTTTGTGAATTTCATTGTGTCATCTTCTTTTTCTGTTGGTTTATCGGATTCTTTTGGTTTCATTGCTTCTTCAATTCGTTTTAAGAAACTACTCCAACGATCTTCACTTAAGATTCGGTGAGGGCAATATTTACCGTTCCAATCTTGATGCTTCTTCACTCGGTCAATACCCCATCCAAATTGTTTTAAAAGCTCTGCAATATATTGGACAGCATTTTCTTCAGCCACTCCATACCGAACACCACCACTTTTGCTATAACAAATTTCTATACCAAAAGAAAGGCGATTACCTTTCTTTAGTGCGTTCGGATCTTTGTCACCTCCACCATCACCACAATGCCAGGCACTACGGTTAAATGGTATTGCCTGTATTATTTCTTTATCATCCACAGCAACATGGTAAGACACCTGATTGTTATTGCCAATCATGTATGAAATTTCGTTAGCTGCAGTAGCATCATTGGCTGTATTGTGTACAGTGATATATTGAGGTACCATTGTATATGGCGCCTTGATTGAATACTTGCTTGAAGGTAAAAATGATTGCTTGAATGCATACGTCATTTCACTTTTTCCTCCTTCGAATTGAAGATTTCTAAAGCTTTTTTTACTGGTGCAGGCATGTCCACTCCTAGTTTGGCTGAATTTTCCCCTAAGCTCACCAATTCGTTTAAGATGAACATCAATACCACGGCATCAGGAATAATTTGCCCAATTGAAAAGCCTTGGTCTTGCAGTACTAAATAAATTAAATTAGCTACTACAATCCAAACCCACATCATGCCTTTTTTAATGATGCCTTGATAGCCACGTTTGCTACTAATTGTTCCCCAGTTAGCAGCCATACCTGATAGAAAATCGATTGCATTAAGTATTAAAAGTACCGTCATTAATAGCCCCCAACCGCCTACAAGCCACGACACCACTCCGCCTACTGTGCTAAGTAAAAATTTAAATGATTGTTCCATTTATCCACGTCCTTTGCCCTTTTTAGTGAAAATAAAAAGCCATGAGAAGCATCGAGATTCAGTACTATGTACCGTTGCCCATCTCGGTTGCTCTCATAGCATAAAAAATAACGCTAGCTTATGCTGCGTCTACTTGTTTTCGTTTTTCTGTTCAGTCGCTTTTATTTTGATTGCCTCTTCTTCGGTTATTAACTCTTTTGTAACAGCTAAATCAATTTGTTCCTCGGTTGCTCTGCAATTACACCAATTACGTAAGAATAGATTGTATACAAGACTCAAATTAATTACCTCCTGTTGATAGCATTAATTGCATTAGCAGTTCATCTTGATCGGCTTGTGATTTTTCGAGTTCTGCATTTCTTTTTTCTAACTGTTCCATTCGTGTTAACTGAATGGCTCCGGCATCCGGTAAAAACTTTTCTGTCGACCACTGCCCATTTTCATACTTCTTCCACATATAATCAAAATCCATAGTCTCAATTGGAATATGGTTATCTAGATGCATTTCCTCTGGTACAGCTTTTACCCCTGTACAAATATTTTGTTCGTTTATTTCAGCATAGAAAAACATTTTATATTTCCTCCTTTTATGGGAACTCTACTAACCACCAATAGATAGTTGTAGCGTAATGATTAGATATTCTACCCCTAGCGAAGTTTAGTTGATTACCATTTCGCCAACTGTGTACCATCGAACGTGTACCGCCTTCATTAGAATTATCCTGAAAATGATAAAACAATAAACACTTATTCAGATTAGGCGTAGAACTTAAAGTTATACTTTGTAGATTACTATTTAGAATAGAGGTTCCGCCCCATTGTAATTTGATACTATCGTCAAACTCATAAACTTCATATATGACATTTAAAAAACTGTCTCCTTGATAGCCCTTGTCTCTACGAATAAAGCTAATGCTACTATCAGTAAGAAAAGAACCGGTTACGAAAGAACTCGCCGTAGTCCCTTCACTTGTAGTAAACATTACTCGGATAATAGCTTTATTTCTATTCACCGCATTAATGTTTATGGTTTTCGATAATTCATCAATAGTCAGACTAAATTGTCCCCATTGCCAACTTTTGATATAAGCACCCTTTATCATCGTTCCTACTTGTTCACCATTATCATTAGTGAATGTTTTGCCTGTTAGCACATCGCTAGGTTGTGCGTTTCCTGCCCCCCCTTCACCCTGTAAGATAAAAGACCCTGCACGATAACGAACTGTATATACTCCGTTAGCCTTTGCATTACTAAACGCTGTGCCATTAGCTTTCTTAATAGGAATAGCACCTAAGCCATTAATATTTAATGTCATCGCTGCGGTACTATTTGAGTTAACTGGAAAAGATACACCTAGGCCATCACTATAACTTGTTATCGCTGCATGTGTAACCGTTAATGCGTTCGCTGTCCCTGCGACAGTTCCAAGCCATTTAACTGAATCCGCCGGGGTAATAGTTGGCATTGAATCTTCAATACGTTTCATTTCTGTATCAATCTTATCTAGATTTGCATTAACAGTATTTACATTATAAAATTCATCTTCATTGTCCTTTGTAAACCCATAATTGTCAGTCTCAGTAGGCATTATGGTAACACTTCCTCTCTTAGTTGTTTATGTGTATAGGCAGCCAGTTGAGCATGTGTAAATCGCGCCAATGTGCTGTGTTGGTTGTATCTGACTTCTACATACAACATCATATTTTGAGGCGTCACCCTTTCAAGTAAAACCTCAACAATTTCAAACTGGCGAGACACTGTTAACTCTAACTTTACTCGGACCCACTTTTCAGATGTACTTCGAGTAAGCTCATATTTCCCCTCTCCTAGCAAGCTATCAAGTAGCTGTTTAAGGACAGGATAACTATATGGCGCTTGCTCTTGATACCTTGATAGAATGCGGAAACGACGTGTCTCAAGTGTTTCTGATTCACCTGCAACCAAACCAAGCATTTTCTCATAACGATTGGCACCACGTTCATCAAGAGTTAAGATGAATTGATTATTTAACAATGATTCAGTTAGTTCCCATACTCGCTCTAACGATGGATTTTCAAGTGATGCAATTCTTTGCAGCTCTTTTATTTCGTGCAGGATAGGGGGTAAATAGCTTAAAATATCTACTTCTCTAGCCACTTACAGTCCCCCTTTTAGGTATAGCCTCTTTATCTAACTCAAGATTGCTTGCTGTGCCACTTAATGTTGTGTTGGCTATGTCGATGACTCCATCAATGCCAAGAATACGTGTTTCAATTTGGCTAATACGAACGATTAACCCTGTATTATCTTCTTGTTTTGTAATTGCCTTTGCCCATTGTTCCGCAATTTCTTTAAAGTATCCATCGATTACTTCTTTAATAGCATTTTCCACATCCCCGAAGGACCATCCTGATTGTAAGGTTAATGTTGTAGCTATATTCACTACAGTTTCGTTAACAGCCGAGATTGTGACGACGTGGTCTATAGGAGCAAGTCCTACTCCATCCCCTTGACTATCTAATGGATCTATTAACTGCTGTACCAACTCTACTAAAGCTGTGGACGGCTTCGAATACGTTGAGTCAATGATCGTAACACCAACAGTGCCACCACCATATTTAGCCCGGTAGATGCGCGCACCTCCAACACCAGGTATATTACCCACACGTTCTTTGTAGTCAGCTCGATTTCCACCAAATGAAACACTTTCAAAACTATTGAAATAGCGTGATCTAAAAGCCTCCGTATCTTCCTCATTTTCTCCTGGAATTAACAAATCCGTTAACTGTGCTGTTTCAAGACCTGTAATGTAATCAATTGGTATAAGCTGCCCTGTCTCGAAATTCCCGACCTCGCCTACCGTTTCACATTCTAACTTGAAAATACCGTTTTCTATTTTCTCGAGGGCTACATAGTTGTATTCTTCCTGTGAAAAACGAGCACCTATAGGAACATCAATATTGAATACTCCTTTTCGAATAGCTTTCGTTGCAGGTGTTGGGCTAAGCCCTCGCTCAGCAGCACGTCTTACTAGGTTTTCACGAGGGGCAGTATCTGCGAACATTTGATTTTCATAGTTCAGCAATGTAAAAAGTATTTGAGCTGTCTCAGCTGTATTGGCTGCTGTTGCCTGATAAATCAACGATGTCTCTCGTTTATCCTGCGTTGGTACATTGGATAGTTTCTGAACTAATAAATCCTCATAGGAAGTATTTAATTCAAAGGCTACTGCCATCAATAATCCACCTCTTTCTCTGCTGTGATTTCACCAAATATGGTATGTGCTGTGTATTGAACATGCACTTTATTTTTATTTGTTGTTACTTCAAAAGTATCTACTTCCGTAATGCGATCATCCTGTAGTAAAGCCTCTCGGATGCGTCGTTTTACTTCGCTAGCAACATATACTGTTGGTTGACCAATTAAATCATTAGTTTCAAAGCCTGTGTTCCAACTGTAAATTAGATGATTGTATCGTTCGATATTGAGCATTAAAAAAATCGCTTGTTTCATGGCCTCTAGTTCATCAACGGTGCCATAACAGCGATCTAATTCGTTATTTATTTTGAAAGTATTAGAGGGTTCAACAACTTCCTCAAAGTCTATTAATAAACCATCATTTTCGACTTCCGGCAACATATCATCACACCCTATCCATTACTAAAAAGGGCATACCTCCTTGAATTCTAAGCAATACCACTTTTTCGTCTTGTTTTAGTGCATTAAACACTTTATACATTTGTTTAGCGCCACCGTCTATACTCATTTCCGTTTCATAATCGGTTACATTGCGAGTTAGTTTTAAGTGAGCATCACTAAGGATTAATTTTTGGTCTACTTGTATTTTAAGAGGGTTTTCATTAATCACGGTACCATAACGTACTTCTAAAGGGTTGCTGGCGCGAATGGCATCTAGTGATGTTTGTTTGATTAACACTAATAAATCGTTGATACTACGCATTAAACTCGCCTCCTATAAACACTAAATCCATCGTGTGCTGAGATTCTGTAAATGTGTGCTTGGCACTCTCCACGACCATGTGGTTAGATACAGTCATATCACCGAGATGCAACATAATCGGTAACAATGAGCCACCGCGTACACGAATATCTCCTTTTACTTTATTGATTGATAATTTCCGTGTTTTCTTATTGTACAATTTGAGCAACGTGTCGGCTTTAAGCTTCCCATTTGTGTTGCTTTGAATTGATTCAAAATATTGTAGTACACCCCACCTGTTTTGGTTAGATGAGTCTTGAGCAATATAAATTTCACGCTTCCCTTTATCTTTATTCTCGTATACTAACTTAATTTTGTTATACGTCTCTGAATCAATGGAAGTAGAGTATGAAAAGCTTTCGCTTGTTGTTTCATCAATCAAAATGTTGAGTTTCATGTCCTTCATGTTTTTTAAATTGATGCCATTATGATCAGCAAACAATACGTACATAGCTCCTGTAGCTTGTGTTGTTTGATCAAGAGCGTTTTGTACAATCTCGAAAAGCTCTTTATTGTCTTCTGCCCCAGAAGGGATTACGTACTTCGTGTCATCGACCAAACCAAACTTTAACTTAAAATCAGCAATCAACATTTTGAGTATTTGTGAGGCTGTTTTCTTTGTGTACACGTAGGTATCCTTGTTTTTAAAGTACCTTAGCGCATCGTATGCGACTACTTTTATTTTCTCATTATTAGAGCGTTCTTTTGTAAACACAAAGCCATAAAAGACCTTCTGACCATTATACATAAAGATAACAGGATTACCCTCTTGAAAGTCGAGGGCTTCATCCTTTAGAACTGTGAACGAGAGTTTGCCAGCTGTTTTTCGTCTAGCTGTTTCTAACACTATACCTTCCTCAACCACACATTGCTGTATATACGATCCGTTTTGGATGAGCAGTTTACATTCAGCCAAGCTTCAACACCTGCCCCTCCTTTATAAGATTAGGATTTGCTAAGTTGTTTAATTTCACAATTTCATTAATCTTTGAATCCGTTACAGTTCCGAAATACTTTTTACAAATGCCCCACAAAGTATCCCCCTTCACAACCTTGTGGGTCTTGGCTGTACTTTTTGTGCTCGTGTCACGCTTCTTTTCTACTTTAGAAGTCGCTGGAGCTTTTGCGTTTTTGGCTGTTGTAATAATTTCGACTTTTTTTGTACCCCATGTACGATATTGTTTTAATTCAATATCTACTTCTAAATCAAAACCATTCTCGGCTGATTCATAAATTCCATATGACTCTAATGAAACTAAGATATTTGTATCAAACAACAACGTACCATTAGGTTTCATACGATTGACAAGAAAATAAAAAGGCTTCTGATTAAGTTTCAGCGCCTCTAGTTTGTCCGTATAGTAAGTTGCCGGTTGAAACCCGTTAGGGTAGACCGCAAAAGGGTATTTCACATTTGGCAATAAGATCTTAAAACTAAAATCAGTGAGTCCAGCCTTTTTTAATAGATTAATCTCGCTATTATCAATGAGTGTGATAGTTTCGTTTTTGTTGTTTATATTTATTGTTAACTCAGCAGGCGCAATAGGTAACTGTACGCCATCTAAGAAGAAATTGTACATACCTTGTTACACCCCTTCCGCAACTGTTTGCATTGCTTCTTCTGTTTTTACGACCATTTGATCAATGATACCATCAAGGTCCATGTCATTGTTGATATGATTTTCATTGCTCATTTTGACTTCTATTTTTGCAGTAGTAAAACGATTGATGGCCTCTTGCGCTGCAATATCACGTAGGTATTTCAGATCTTCATTCATCATCTTAACGCCATCGGCTGTTTTCTTAGTATTGTCAGCAGTTTTCTTTCCTGCCTCATTGCCTTTATCGAGTTTATCGCCTAATCCAAGAGATTCATTAACTGACTTCATAAGCGCATCAGTATTGGCTCCTTGCCCTTTCATTGAATCAAGCATATTAGCACCCCAGTTATAGCCTGTGTCCCAAGCATCACCTAAAGACTTCATTTCCATTTTAGGAGCTTCCCAATAATCGTCTGGCGGTTCTCCGACCCAATCATCCAGTGTCCCTTTTAGATTCTCTATATCACTTGTAATGGACTCTCGGTGTGAATATTCAGTACCTGCTTTCAAACCAATAGTTTTACTTATACCATCTGGTAACTTATCGATAAACCAATTCCACGCTCGGATCGCTTTATTTACGGCATCTATTATGGCATTAACAAAACTAGTTGCAAAGCCATCCCAACCTTTAGTCATTGAAATAATTACATCTAACACGTTCGTAGCCAAATTGTAAAATAGTCGCCTTACCGCATAAGTCCTTCCTTGCGTAATATTAACAAAGAATTCAATGTAGGATGCCCACATATTCCATAAATAAGCTATGGAGTTATAAATGAAAGTACCTAACACCATGAATGCACCAGCAACAATGCCTGTAGCACTGATAGATGACCCTGTAAAATGGTTTATTGCAGCTATCGCTAAATAGAATATTACAATTAATACCACTATTGCTCCGATAAGCCATGCAATCGGATTTGCTGCTATCGCAATACTTAGGGCTGCCATAGCTGCTGTGAATCCATATGTTGCCCAAGTAGATAAAACGGTAGTTGCTACATACCATAAATTTCGTATCGCTGCTGTTGCAGTCATAAGTGCGTTTATAGCTATTTCTCTATTATTCCATGCCCATGCTCCTGCATTAATTATTAGCGCTGCTGTAACTCCTCCAATTACTGGAGCAATAAACGACCAGTTATCATATACAAAACTACCTACTGTTGTCATTGCTGTTAGAGTAATATTTATCGCATCTGCAATCATGTATAGAGCTTGTATTGCACTAGCACTAAATTCTTTAAATCGATCACTATTAGCAATTTCATTTATTTTTTGTAATACTGGTCCAAAAGCACGTAAACTTTCATTTTTGAAATAAGTCCACATTTGTGACCACGTCGCTGGCATACTGTCAAACTTTTTATTGATTTCGTCTGTGGCGGCAAACATGGCATTTTTTACGATGTCTGCTGTGATCATTCCGTCTGCAGCTAAGTCACGAATAGCTCCTAAGGGTTCTCCCATATAATCTGCAATAGTCGAAATTAAGTTCGGTGCTTGTTCAAAGATTGAGTTAAGCTCGTCACCACGTAAAACACCTGAGGCTAACGCTTGAGATAACTGGATAGTTGCATTACTTGCTTCAACAGCACTCGCTCCAGCAATACCAAATTGCTTTTGTACAAGTTCACTAAATGCTACCACTTCACTTAAATTACTAAACGAATCACGCGCATTAGTACCAATTCTCGAAACCATATCAGCAGTATCTTTGAATGACGAGTATGAACGTTGTGCAGCATCATGAATAAGTTGTTGGGCAAGTTCTATGTCACTCATGTCACCAAGACCGAAATCTACTTTTGCTAACTGATCGGGGATTACAGGCATATCCTCTACTAGTAGTTGTACACGGGCCTTAGTATTGGTTAATTCATCAGAAATCTCGATTGCTTTACTTAACCCTTGTAATGACAAATAAGCACCAATTAAAGCTCCAACTTTTTTTACCAACCCATTCATTTCATCTGTACCATCCCGTATCCGGTTGTTTAATCCTCCTTGTGCGTTATCTGCGGATCGAATTTCTTGTTCAATCTGATTCATAGAATTTGCTGCATTTCCTAGTTCTCTTCGCATCAACGCTATAGATGAAGTATCAAACAGAGTTCCAGAGGCAACATGCATAGCCTCCATTTGATTAACCATCATTGAAACAGCGTTATGCATAGCTCGAATAGGTTGACTCAAGCGATCTTCGATTTGAATCGCGGTGCGAATTGTTGCCATGAATTCACCTCTTTTGGCATAATAAAAAGCACCCCTTAAAGGATGCTTTATTTCATATATTCTTTTCCATCAATTATTAATGAAACCACATTATTATTTTTAATAATAAACTGGAACTCAGAACGTGTCATAGCTCCTAAACTATTTTGTGAATCTACATAACTTTGAACAATCGTTTGTCCGTTCTCTTTCCAGACTTTCCAATCTCTTACTCCTGCAAACTTAGCTGTTGAAGGGGATTTTAAAACTGATTTTATAGATTCTTGACATTTAATTTGTAATTCTGATTTTTCTGAACTAGTTACAATATAATCATTAATTTTAGATAAAACTTTACCATCTTTGTACATTTCGTTATCAGCGTATCTAATGTTATGTACTTCGCCACCATTCATATATAAAATGATGTTTGAAACATCTCGATTAGATAACCTATAACCTTTTTCTCCTTCGAAATGAGCATTATCTAAGCTTTCATCATGTTTTATAGTTATATCTTCACTTATTCCAACAGAAGCTAATGTTTTAATAACTCCTTCACCCTGTTCAACCGTTAAATCTAATTCTCTTATTAACTTACTTTTAGAATCCATATTGTGTTTTTCTGGATTTTGAGTAATAAATAACACAGGTATAACTATAAAGAAAATAACTATTACTAAACAACCTATTGGTAAACAACCTTTTTTCACATAATCCCTCCTTATACACAAATATACATAATAAGAAGAGATTACACTATAGCTATCTAGCATAATTATCTAATTTTTATCGTTTCTTGCCCTTTTTTGAACCACGTTTCACTTCACGTTCTTGCTTTTTGTCATCTGCAATTTTGATTTGTAGTGAAGCGATGATACACGCTTTATCAACCATGGGCAACGACATAAATTCAGAAGGAAGGCGACGCTGTTTTTGTATCCACCAATGCATTATATTGGCGTCAACATCGCCGTCCTCAATTAGTTTTTTACTTCTTCAACCATATCCTCTAGCTCAGCTTGATACCCATTGACTTCCTGTGCTACCGCTGAGGCATCTGCAATCTCACCGATTGTCAGCATCTTTCCAAGTAAAGCATCTGCCCCCATTACACCATAAGAATCCTGTAGCTCTTTATCGTTTAAATTAGGATATACAATTGATTCTACAGTTAGTAAACGTTGATATTTAAAGTGGTCAAAGTCTGTGTTAAATTGTCCTTTTCGTTTACCTTGTGTAATCATAGAGCGCTTTGTAGAGTCAGATTTCAATTCAACATCTCGCTCTGGCGTGATAGGCGCAAACTCCCATTCAATCGGATTGCCTTGTTCATCCACGAAATTTTTTGAAACAACTCGCTTAATATTTCCATTTTGCTTTTTGTTGTGTGCAAAGAATGCAGCTAAGTTTGACATGTATGATCACCTTATCCTTTTCGTTTTAATTAAAAAGAGCCCACAATGACGTGAGCTCTAGTCTTATAACATTTCCTGTAAAACTCCGAATTCTTCTGGCATATCCCAATCCTCGAATGTAAAGTCGATGGAATCCTCTAGGTACTCCGCATCTGCATCTAATGCAGCGATGATGCCACCATCCATATTACAATCGATTAGGATTGTCGTTTGACGGCCAACTGTTGATGATTTATCCTCATTCGTTACTTGGATATCAAAGTAAACATCTTCTCCAGTGTCTTTATAACGCTTCAACAACTTACGGAAAATGGATGTATTGAAATAGAATGTGGCACTGCCTGAATACTCCGCACCTGTTGATCTATTCCCTTTAGCTACACGGCCCATAATAGGGACCTGAGTTTTGGTTTTATCCATACGTGCCTCTAAGTTGATTAGCTGTGCAAATAAATAACGATTTCCTTCAACCGTCACATAAGCTTTACCTTGTGCACCATGAATAGCATCACGAGCATGCATGGTTGTATCTGCAAAGTACTGAAGATTCAACGGAATCAATATTTTCTTTTGTTCCAATTTATTGCCCTCCTTTATGCTACTACTGTTGTGATATAGAGCTGAGACATAGCCACTGTTACGTTTACAACTTCGCTCGTAACAACAGATTTCTTTGTTTCGCCTTTAGTAACAACAAGTGCATCTTTATCATAGTTTTCAATGGCGCGTAGTCGCTGTAACTCTGAGCGCTGTTTGCCGATATCGTTCCACAAAGAAACCCGTCCATCTTGGTCGTTTGGTACTTCACCTAAATATCGGGTATTAAATAACTTAGCTGTATCGATAGCGATTTGATCTAGCACTCGAACAACTTGGTTCAAGCTGAAATCCTCGTTTTTCACATCCGTGTACGATGTAAATGTATTCACATCTTCAAGCACTCGGACTTCATCACCTACTCGATGGAACACATACTTACCAGCCTTCAATAATGTAGTAAGTTGAGCTTGCGTCTTTGTTTCAGACATATCGAGCGCAAATTCACCGTTATACCTTTTATTAGTATTTGATTTGTTTACGGCCACACCTGCTTGTACGCCAGTTGCCCAATAAACTGCTCCGAATACTTCTTCATCTGTTCCTACTGCATTGTTTTGAACATCAATAATACCTTCATGATCTGTGGCACCTAGTTTATGACCGACTAGCTGGAATTTGCCACCCACCTCGTCACGAATACGTTTTGTATACTCCACGTACAAGGATTTAATCGTGCTTTCAGAAGATAAACAACCCAATGTGTTAAATCCATAAGCCTCTAGTGCATCTAGCGCCTCTTGATGAGCTCCACCTGTGATCGCTGAGCCATTGGTGCCTCCTGCTAACGGTGTTCCTGCTGTAACTGCAAGTGTTGCGTCTGCTTTAAACGTCACGTAATCATTTGCTTTGAGGTCTGTTGCTGTTGCCACACCTGTTTGCAAGTCTACAAGTACATTATCTAGCGCAGTCTGCACATCAAATTTCGTTGGTTCATCCACATTGGCCTGAATAACAATCGTGATATCGTTACCTCGTACGCCCTTGTAATTGGCTGTAGCGAAGTCGTTTGTGGCTGCCACAGCATCAACAGTAAGCTTATAAAAATAGACCGTGATGGCATTCTTAAATACATCACGGATCCCTTTTAGTTTCGGGTGCTTGTAATCATAACCAAATATCTTACGAGAATTGTTTTGAAAATCCTCTTGGGTTACAGCGAATACATCACCATCTACACCCCAATCGAGCGCAATGGGCAAACCAACGTAACCACGCTCACTTAGTTCTACAAATGCCCGAGCCGCACTAATGAAGTTATGGTACGTGCCTGGTAGTGTTTTGTTTTGAGTTAAGAAATTACCTCCGCCTAATGCCAAGTTATTTACCTCCCTTATCAAATTTCTTTAGAATCCCATCCACTTCGGTGAATGAGTACGGTTTGTCAGCTTCTAGTAATGCGTTTAATGCATCACGACGAGCCATGTATTTGTTGCTTTTTACGATTTGTGCTTTCGTAAATTTAGGTGCCTTAAAAGCATTTGATACGTCTTCGAGAGTTGCTCTTGTTTTGTTTTGAATCGCCTCTAATTTTGCCACCACATTCACCCTTTCTTTTTTATGCGTTGTTCTAGTGAGCCCATAAAAATTTTCTCTTCAACTTCTTGCAAGAAGAAATTGAAATGAATGAAATTATGACCTATACTGTCTACAACCTCACTGTTTGCTCCTGTTCCAAGCATTAGCGAGCCGTTTAACAGCGTTATTTCTTTCAATGCTTGTTGTACCTTCAATGTCATATTAGACGCCTCAGACAAACCGTTTTGAGGGAAATATTGCACGTTAAAAAGCGTTGTTACCTTCCACCGTTTACCGATTTGTCGAATATGTTCTAGGTTCAAAAACTGAATAAAAAAAGCAGGAGTGTTAAACCCCTGCGGAATTTCATCTATATATTTTTTGTAGCCATCTCCGAAAGCTTCGTGAAGCTTAACAGATATAGCATTTTGAATATCATTAATCTCCATCGAAAGACTCCCTTAACATTTCGAATAGTTTGCGTTCAAGAATAGCTGGTGCTTGCTGCTCTACTTCATCTGCTGAAATTGTCATCATGAATCGACCTTCTACCCATCCTTGATGGTTTGAAGTACGATGCCCAAATTCAATATACTGCGCATACTCTACTGGGTTAATTACTGAAAGTTCATAAACACTACCTTGCTTTTGAACACCCAACGACTCTGCATATTCTTTAGCATTTTTACTCGAACCTGATTCAGCCTCAGCATGTGTTTTGGCTGTCCACCCTCGTCTTAGAGTACCGTCATCTACAGGGGTTCTACGAATTACTTTACCTAGTAATCTAGCTGCCAATTCTTTAGCTGCAGCCTCACAAAACCTCTCGAAATCACCCCTAGCCAACTTAGCTAACTTTCGCTCAAATGCTTTCAGTTGCCTTAAATCAACGCGGCCACCTCTACCCATTTATGCGTACTTCTTAAATAACTCTAAGACAATTTCTTGGTGATCCATAAAGATACCAGGTTTGCCTGAGCGACTGTATTCTTCGGTAACCTCATCTTGAGTGACAATGAGTTTACATCCGGCAGGTATTTTGTATTCATTACCCAATGATAATTTGATTTGTTCGGCAATAATAGCTGGCCCACCTGAAGAAGAAGCACTTGTTAACGCTTTATGGGATAGCTTACATTTAAGATTTTCATGCAGTGTTACTTCTTGTGGTTTCGTGATATGAGTTACAGGATCTTCTGCGTCTTGCCATGCCTTTACTGTACAACTGCCTCTCCAAAGCATCTCTAATGCCTTTCGTCTAGCACTTACCATGACAGTACCCTGTAGCGAACAAAATCAACTTCATTGTGCCGTAGGTAGGCCATAAAGGCATTAAACTGAGCTTCTGGCGTTGTGTTAGCTTCAACAGCAAAGACAGTGTTTGTATCACCATCCTGTACTTGTTTAGCAACAACACCAAAGTTTAGTGTTTCGACATCCAATAAGCCCATAGCTTTTTTAGTAAGCAGGAACTCTCCTACTACCATATCAATAGCTATTTCTTTTAAACCCTTTGGGATCGATAATAAATTTGTTTGGTTTTTAATGTGACTAGTTACTTTATCAATAGCATGCTTCAACAACATATCGTCTGAACTACTTGGAGCGCTAGATAAGGCCACTCCAAGAGCAGATAGACGCATTACTACATCTAAATACATACGAATCACTCGCTTTCAGACGTTTTACTAGATTGTGCAGCTTTCTTCGGTTCTTCTAATTTTTCCATTGTTGATTCGTTTAAATGTTTTTCATCAATAGTGAATTCTTCACCAACTAAATAACGCTCTCCCTTATAACGTATTGGGAAAGCGCCCTTTTTCACTTTTACTTTAATGTTCGCCATTTCAAATAGCCTCCTTATGCAATTGGTTGCGCTTGGAATACATTTTGCGCTTCTGGGAATGATGGAATGGCTGTAGCTGCTGCTTTTGCCCATGTTGAAACAGGATCTTTCCCTTCTTCATATACCATTCCAATTACCTTACCAATGGTAGTCATTTCTACGTCAGAACCTCCACGTATAAGGCGTGATTCTTCAGGAGTCGGTCCATATAACGATTCGCCGAGTGGTCCATCACCAAACATTACGAATTTATTGTCTGGGAAGTAACTTTTTGTTGTATATGTGCCATCCGCGTTTTGCTCACGATATTTGGTGTTTGAAGTTGATTCATACACAGCGATAGTAGGTAAGCCTTGTTGTGTAAAGAAAGCATTTAAATCTGTTAAATTTGCCACACGAGCAGAACCAGCACCGTATAGATAACCAATAATCTTCGGATTACGTAAAATAAGAGCTGCTATCTTTTTAGATGTTAATGCACGTGTCGGAGTAATATCTAGTGCACCAGACCAACGTTCTAAATCTCCTAAGATATCCTCAGTACCTGAACCCCATTGATCAGCTCCAGCAAGTGCTTCTTTATGATCTGCTGGTACTCCGTATCCAACCGTAAGGGTTTTCGGTGTGCCATCCGCAGTATGCAACGCTAATTTTAATTCACCTGTACTCAGTGCTTGCATACGCATTAATTCAACGATTGCACGAACATCATTAGCTGCTTTATCGATTAAATTAAATACTCGTTGCATCAAGTATTGTTGCTCCTGTGCTGTTCGTGGGAATTGCAATGCGATTAAATCCTTTTCAGTAATTTGGTACTTTTTCTTGATATAAGCAGCCTCTAGTACCTGTTTAGCAGCATCTAATGATCCGATTTCAGCTTCTGTATCGAACGAGTGCACCTTTGCAATAACAGGAAGTTCGTTAGCACCTACAAGATACTCAAATTCTAGTGTATCGTGTTTAACTTCTGGGAAAAGCGCTTCTCCGACTCCGTAGCTTTGATATTTTCGTTCTTTCATGTAATCTAATACTGTTTTTTGACCAAATAATTCTAAAATGTCTGGCATATTGTTTTCCCTCCAATTATCGGAATTTAATTTCTTTTAATGCTGTTTTAGCTGCTGCATCTGGAGCAGTAGGTAGACGATCCTCTAAAACGTAAGCTTCCACAATCAACGAACCAGGTTGTGGTCCATTTGTTACATCAACATCGGTGTACAAGATTCCTTCTGCAGTAGCGTCATTTTTAGGTAAGATAGTTCCTGCCTTAACGACCTTCTTTCCATTTGCATCAGGAGTTACACCTACATCACTCACTAAATACGTAAACGCCTGTACCTTTGATGATGCTAAGAAATTTACACGTTGAAATCTTTCAATTGGTTTTACATATGGCATATATAGCCCTCCTTATTATTTATCCCCAAGGGTTGTTGCTTGCATCACTTGAGCCTTTGTCATTCGCTATTTTTGCGAAGTTAGAACCTACATCACTTGTGCCTGTACCACCGTCTGCGCCCCCGGCAGGATTCCACCCTCTAAATGTCGGTTGTTGTTTTTCTGGCACAAACAAAAAGGACTTTGATTCTTGCAACGTTTTAAGTTGCTCATCAAGCCCTTTAGTGACTTTTCCATCTTCACTTAATTCAATTGTAGTTTTATCAATGAGGCCAGTTACTAAATCAACATCATGTACTTTGCTGTGTAACGATAATTTCAGTGCTGCACTCATACGTTCGTCTTTCAATTGTTGCTCATACTCCGTTTTGGCCGTTTCATTAGCCTGCTGCAAATCAGTAATTGTCTTTTGTAGCTCATCATTACCTTTTGCTTTGTCTTGCAAATCCTTTAACTGAGTTTCGTGGTTTTTCACTTGATCTTCAAGCGTTTTCTTTGCCTTGTTGACCTCATCAAAGCGTTCTTTAGGAATCATTGTTCCATATTTACCAACAATAGCATCAGCTTGTTCCTCACTTAATCCCATTGCAATTAAATCTTCTTTTTTCATGTCTATTGCCTCCTATTTCGTTTTTAACGTGTAACGACACGTTAGGTTTAGCACATATTCTTTAACGTCTACATGCGCAAAAGACGACTATTATGCAACAAATCGTCGTTCCCATTCTGGGTATTTAATCTTGCTATCAATGTAATACACTTTGCCGTCCTTACCACGAGCTATTCGCTGGCTGTAATCATCCTCAAACCAAGGTGCTGTTGTAGTTCTGCATCTTGGATGAAACGGATTAGCAGTAACACCAGGTACGAAATCAGCAAGTTTGAACACCTTGCCGTCCATTGATTGACAGATACTACTTGTACGGCTGTCTAATGTAGCGATAATCTCGTACTTTTCAACATCGAGCTCACCAAATGCATCCTTTTGAGCAATAGCACTAAAAAACGCTGATTCAGTCATAACAAGACGAGCAGCGTTGGAACGTGAAGTTTTCATTTTTCTAGCGATACTAGTAATCATTCGATTAGGTGCTTCACCACGAGCTAATGATTGAATAAGTTCGGTATGCAATGTATCAAGCAATAGGTTTCTGTCTCGCCATATCTTAGCTGAGAAGGTTTGACCATCGACAGTCCATGGCTTACTGATTATTTTAGTGAGCTTTGTTTCATCAATTGCTTGAAGCGTAAAGCCAATTTCAAAAGCTGATTGTATCTCAAATGCGGTGTGATAATACTGTGATTGATACAACTCTTTCATTAACTCCTGCATACCCTCTATTTCCTCGCCATACAGTTCTTCTACATGTTGTTGAAGTTGTATCTGCAAGCTCTCTAAACGGCTTATATGAACACGAGCAGATGCATTTTCGAGTTGTTTCATCCACTTCTGATTTAAAGCATTCTCTTTGCCACGCCTAATGTATTCCTCAACAGTCCAACGAAACTCTTCCAATTCTTCACTTCTTAGTTGTTGTCGTGCTTCTTCTAAAGTCATTTCATTGTTATCAGCAAAACGTTGATACCACTTAGCTATATCCTTCTCAATTTCTTGCATGGTTCTGATATATGCCCTTTCAAGGTCCCTGTAGTAGCTTTCGCTTTTCTCATGCTGCGCTTGCTCCAGCATCTCAAACCGTCTACGCCAATATTCTCTACTCTTTGCCATTATCATCACCAGGCTTCGCACTCATTGATTTGAAATGATCATCATAGCCATCAAACTCATTCAATCGTTCCTGACGTTCTTTCTTATTCCGTTGTATTTCTAACGGAACGTCTTTAACGTAAGGATGTTGTGCTATCTTTGTTTCTTCAGACAAGTAAGGTGATTTATTTAGTACATCTACTACTTCCATCTCATTAATCAGGATGTCACGATTGAAGATGATATTTACGTATTCCCCTTCATAATCGCCCTGACCAGTGTTAGCTAAATGGACATTGATGAACCAAAGTAATTCCTCGAAGGATGCCTGAAATTCTGTTTCAATACCATCAGCATCGAGGTCAATTTCACTATACATAGCTCTAATATTTAATTGATTTGGGTTGTTCGCCATGCGATCATCTTTCGCATCATAACCTCGGCCGTTTTCAATCAGTGCTTTTTTAAATAACGATAATATTGACTTATAATTGTCAGCATTCACTTCAATGTTTAGCGTTTCAACGCCACCTTTTGTTCCATCTTCAGAAGTCACTTTAACAGCTCCAAATATAGAAAGATTGCGCCTAAATTCCCCTAAATCTTGCCCTTCATAGTTATGCAACACCAAGATTGTATTTCTCGCATCTTCCTGCATGTTGTTTTCAAAGTCACTTAACATGGTATTGATTCCATCTTGCAGAGATTTTACTCGTTTAATCAGTGGTATTTCTTTGTTGTTGAATTTAAATGGAATCAATGGAGCTCGCTGCCAATTCATGTTTAATCTATTTTCACCATCATCAATAGTGATATAGGATACTGGAGACTTTGTGACATCTTGTATAAGACGACCAGCAAACCACTGATAATGTTCTACTCCATTGACACTATAAACCTCTACCTTTTCCACTATAACTTCTCTATCACCCTCATATTCTTTCACAGGAAATAAACGAATTGCGAAGTCGAGAATTGTTTGTTCCGAATCCTTCCAATATGGAAGGATTTCGTGTGGAGGGAATCGTTTTATAGCAAACTCACCATTTTCATCGTAAAACGGATAAAGCCACCCGATACCTCCATTCAAGGCATCCTGCCCAATGCTTCTTAACGTACGATGGAATCGTTTGTTGAAAATATCTTGTAGTTTCTTTAAGTACTCGTTATTTTCTGTTTCAATTGTAATCGGTTTACCCAATTGATAATTCACCTTTTGATCTACAAGCTTCGCGTACTGATTATCCAGTATCTTGTTATTTGGAAGGTTATCATTTACTTCTAGCCTTCCTCCATTACCGATAACCCACCGTTTACGCTGTAAAATATCCTGAAAACCCTCATAATAAGCTTCACCTATCAGTATCCACTTTCGCTTCTCGGACTTTTTAAATTTATTTATCTCATTTTCTATCCATTTGATGTCCGTTATAACACTATTTGCGTTAGTTGTTATGTTTTCATTGATGACATCTGTATCTGTTATGGCACCCTGGTACGGAAAATAACTCATGTTCTCACCTCTTTCTAATCAAAACTGAATAATGACTTTTTCATAAGGACTGTATTTACGAAATACCGATCTGCATCAAGTTGATGGTCATTCTGTTTAACTGGCTTATCTTCTCCTCTATCTGCTGCTTTGGCATCCCACATGTATGAACTGAACTCACGAAAAGTCTCTGTACAACAGTCATTGTATTTGATTAGGTTGTTAACCAGCGCGTTTGCTAAGTTTCGTATACCATCAAGCACATCATTCTTGGCCTCTTTAACAGAAAATCCATGTTGCTTTAATGCCGTAATGAATGATTTTGCAGAAGGGTCAACGATAATCTTTACAATTTTTAGATCGCCAACAAATTCCTTCATGTCTTGGCAATATTGCTCGTCGGTTTTCTGTCTACTTGATTTACGACCATCGTAATGGTATTCCTTAACTTTGTACCAAACCTCGTCACATAAACCCCACAGACCGAACGTCGTAGGGTTCTGAGTACCATAATCGACACTTACATAATATTTGGTATAGTTCCTCGGGATTGTTTTGACTGAATGTATCTTCTCATCAAACATGTCGTAGATGATACCCTCTGCCAGCACCCATAACCCAAGGATAAAACGCTGATAAAACACGCCTTTATACATACGTTTGTAACGTTCTTTGATGCGTTGTGACAACGATAAGTTATCATCCATCGTAAAGTGTAAGTGCAACATGTTCTTATCTTCTAATTGGTCTAAATACTCTAATTTGAACCAGTGATAAGGTCCAGCAGGGTTACAGTTAAACCAGAACTTGGCACCATCAACAGAACATCGAGCCGTTGCTTGGTTAACGAATGATTGAGGCATAAGCGCCACTTCATCAAAGAACATTCCAGCGAGTGTAATCCCTTGAATGAGGTCTTGTGAAGCCTCGTCTTTCCCTCCGAATATATAAAAATAGTTCACTTTGCCATTTCGAGTGACAGTGAACATGTTTTCGGAACGATATTCTTTTACTTTGTAGCCTCTGGACATCAGCATTCGTTTTAACGGTTTGAATACGTTACGACGAAATGAGCCGATTGTTTTACCGGCCATACCAAGGTTCTCATCCTCAAAGGTCTCCATTGCCCACATAACGAACGATAGAGACATTACGACTGTTTTACCAGCACGAACAGAACCATCGCAAATAAGGCCATCCTTGTCCTTGTGAGGGGAGTTAGATTGCCACCATTTAAGTACTTTAAGTTGTTTCTGACTAAAGGGTTTGAAGGTGAATAGAGCAGGTTTCTTTCGTTTACTCATCCCAATTCACTTCCTTGCCCTCTAACGCATCTAAGAAACCATCATCCTCAAACTCATCATCATCCTCGCCATTTTCTTTGCGAATAGCGATTTTAGATAGTTCAATGTCTGTTTTAGTTTTCTCCATGTTAAGCTGCATCTGCTCAAGTTTTAGCCTACGTTCGTCATCCTCAGTTGTAAGGTCCATAAACTGCTTAACCAAATTCCGATGTTCAGCGAATGCCCTTGTCTGAGCCTTTATATAGGATTCATAGCGTTCGTGAGCATAGATGACTTTGTAATCTGTTTTGCTCATGCCCTCTGCATCCATCTCACCACTGATTTCTTTTAGATGGTCAAATGGATCTTCAACCCACATAATCTTTTGAGCACGAATGATAGCAGAAAAGCTTAATTCAATTTGTAGCCAAAGCTGATCAACTACGTCAAAGTCCTGCAAAGCCTCCATGATTTCTACTTGTTCATCGAATAGGAACTTGCTTCGCAAACCATGAATCATAGCAGCCCTGTTCCGTTTGGTGAACTGATTCTGTGGATTTGGGTTACCACTCCTCTTCTTCACTCTTCCATCCTTCTTAGGTGGTTCATCCTGTAGGATTTCATCGTTATGAGGTTCGGTTGCATCCTTACTAGAAATAGTTGCAACCTTCTTAATTTTGGTTGCATCCCTAACCCATGGATTTCCGTTTTTAGTATCCCGGCTCTTTTGGCTCTTTATAGTACCCAAAGGAACATCATGCTTTTCAGCTAGTTTAGCTAAAGTAATCTTTGTGGTTTCCCACTCCTGTTTAATTTCATCCCAATTAGCCATATCTCATAAACACCACCTCCAGAATCATGTCTGGTACACGTTGTACTAGACCTCTATATGTATTTCACTCTCAAAAGTAAGTACCGTTGCCCAGCAGTCAAAGGGGAGGAAACTGCTCGATACTCACTTTTCAGGGCAAAATAAAAACATCCCGAAGGATGCTTGTTAGATTACATATTATTAATAGCAATTTTTAATATTTTGTTATAAGGGATAAACAAAGTTTGACCCTCAAATGGCTCAAAAATTACTGTTCTATCTGTAGATCTTTTCATAAAAATATTATAAGCCTCTCCTGGCGAATTTGCTTCTACTTCCACATAGCCAGCACTTTCGCCGTTTTCTAACACTACCTGAACTCCGAATCTAGTCATAATTATCACCTCCCACCCAATCATAAACTAGAAGATGAAATATATGTAATAACTTTTTGCTCTCAAAACCACACCAAACTCTGCCCTCTCAACTCATAGTGTTTTGGCTGTTTGATGCAGTTTTCAAAGCAAAAGAAAAAGCCCTCGTTAGAAGGCTTAATCAGTGATTTCCCAATCCTCTGCTAATACGTCGTTAATCGAAGGTACCCACATTGCATGAGAACCGTTCACCATACGGATTTGTAAATAAGGTTCAACTTTAAACAAATCACCTTCATTCAAACCCCATGCTTCGGCAGTTTGTTTGTTACATTGGATACCTTGTGGATAGCCTTTTTGATACACAACAAACATTCCTTTGCCATTCCAACCTTTTCGGGATACTTTTTTACCTCTTTTTAGTAGTTCGACTGCTTGTCCAAAGTTCATTCGACTACCACCGTATTCCAATGATTGTCCAAATTCCATTTTTGTAATGCCCCCATTTCTCTAAATAAAAGAAAAGCCTCCATCCGAAGATGAAAGCTAAAATATTGTGGTAATCCTAATATCGAGTGCTCACTTTTGACATCGTGGCAGAGCGTACCACGTTATTTCGTAATTGTGTTTTAGATTTATAGTGCATTTCCGTGCACTTTGAACCTGTAGTAAGTTTGACTGAATTCTATGGAAAGTGGACGAAGTTCACATATAAACCACTCCTTAATGGTCAGAGTAAAGCTGTGAATTGATACATTGATAAATAAACCGCAAATAAAAATAGCCCGATTAATAACCAACCATAAACTTTTCTCTCGCTCTGAAATGCTTCAATTCCTTTTGTTAACATGAATAAACCTGAGAATAATACCATTAAAAAAGTCAGATCGTAATCCAGTGTTATAAGTAGGTAAGCTGAAAGAGAGACAGTTATGATAGCAAAAACAATTTGTAAAATGTTAAGCATAATATTCCACTCCTCTTTAAATATCATATAACAAATAAGAAGTCGTGGAAATGATTGTAAATATTTCACCTTTTATATTAATTAAGATACCTAATCTCTTAAAAAATATGGGCCGGCCGTGTATGTCATACTCCGAACAAGTTTGCTCAGCGCGGGTCGGTCGTCGGTCTGTCTTTCCCTAATATTTAGGATTTTATAAATACCAAGAGAGGAAAACCTTTCCGCGCCGACCTACCTCCGAGTTTAAATTATAAATATAAGTGGTTTCAACTATTCGTCATATGCGTTTTTTGCGTCATATGCGACACTTGCGCAATATCGTTTCCTATCATCATATTAAGAATACTTTCTCTGATTCTTCTAATTGTTGCTTCTGATAGCCCCATTGTTTGCCCAATTTTACGCATTGAATAACCATCTAAAATGCAATTAAGTACAAATACCTCACGTTCTCCTATTACGTTGCTTGCACGGTGCTGAATCTCTCTAACCTTCCACTCATAACGTAATACACCATCTGTATAAAATTGCGCTCGTCGTGTAGCCTCGTAGCTAACTGGATCACTGTTGCCACCGCTAGCTTTTGGTAATGTTGCTTCGATTCCCCACATTGCCGTTTTAATGCCACTGTATTCGACTTCTTTGACCATTTCGTTTTTGTTTTTTGCTATTTTAATTTGCAATACCATCCAAGAATAATCCTTTAACCACTGATCTAACATATACTTTTTTACTTCTGTTTTTTGCCCTTGTTTGCCCATTAGGTTTGCCCTCCTAAGTTGTGATATAATACCGTTATCTGACTAGCCTAGAAGGGCATAAACCAATTCGAGCTGTAGCGTCTGATCACGCTGCGGCTTTTTCTTTTCCTCAAAGTGTTCAGCAATTAGATTTTCTCATTCAACACTCTTGCAACATCGTAAAGATAAAAACCACTACTTATCGCTTCATGTAAATCTTCATCAACATTTTCTAAATCATCTAAATTACCTTTATGCGTTGCACCTGTTTCATTAATAATACCTGTTTCTATAAATTCACCTTCAACTGTTTGGGCTTTTAGAACCCATCCTTTTTCATCTATTTCTATAATTACTTTTGTCATTGTTACACTCCTTTACTGTCACTGCACAATATCTTTCAACTAACCACTTTCCTCTTACCTAACAGCCCTCCAGCCCTTGGTCTAATTCATCCTGCCATTGTCTTATATGGTCAATTGTTTCTTGCCAGCCATCTCGACATTCTTTAAAATAAAGCATAGATTCAACAACTTTATCTTTATCACAATCATCAGTGGTCATAGTATTTAGTTTATTGTCCAAACTATCAAAGCCTCGTTGGCATTCATCACGCTTTTTATACGCCTCTTGCATAGCTAATTGTAAGATTATCTGACGTTCATTTATAATTTTGAAATCCAAATTTACCAACTCCCTTACTGCATATTTTCTTTTAATTCTTCACTTCTTCCACCTACGCAAATTACTAATCTGCTCCAGCTCTTTTCCGATGCTACGTAGTTCCCTATAAACCTTGCATCCCCTGCATTTCTTGGTAGGATCATAGGCTCTCTTTTTCGGGCACCCTTTACACTTTAGAAAAGCTATGTGGTCCTGTTGATTGATTAGCCTGGCTCTACGTTGTTTGACTTCCTTGCGAACTGTATTCATTTCCATCACCCTGCTTTTGCCTCTTTACGTGCTTTCCTAGCCTTTTTAAGATCATCATGAGTTATCCAACCACCATCAATCTTTGAATACGTTAGAAGCTTTAATTCGTGAGGAAAACGGTATTCGAACAATTTCTTCCTCAATTCAAATTGCTGTGTAACCATTCCCTTGATGTCAACCACTTCTATATGACCATCTGCATAATGCACTGTGAAATCTGCGTTATAACCAATCTCACGATATTTCTTACCATTCTTTTCAAACTTCGGCAGCAATACAAACCTTGGCTGTAATTCAAAGGAGGTCACAATACCTTGTGCTTGCAGATGTTTCAAGTGATCGTAATATTTTGCTTCCATTGCTGAATCGAATGTATTTCCATCACGTACAACTTTCTTGTTGCCGTATTTTGTTTTGCTCATGTTCGCCCTCCTATTAGCACTCTTAGAAGTCTGCTGATAAAACAACCTAATGCCGTTTTACCAGCAGCGTGTATTTGGTTAAATTAAGCTTCCGTCAATCAACAGCAATTCAGGTTGGTCGCTTTTTAATTGTTCCAAAATTTCTTTGAATGGAGGTTGTTTACCATCCTCGCCCTTACCATAAGCAAATCTTGCTACTGCGTAGTAATCATTGACTTCTGTAAACTCTAAATCCCCTTCGTCCTCAGCGACATTTTCTACATACACCTTTTTAGCTTCTTCCTCAGAAGTTGCCATAATTAGCGCGTAATACGGTTCACTGAATTCATAAAACTTTGCATTATCCATTATTAATTCCTCCATTCAATCTTCTAATTTAACGAGCTGTAATCTGTTATTTACTTCACTTTTCGAACGTCCTTGATAAGCTTTAGATTGATAAAACCTAATTGTTGATGGTTTAACACCACGATCTGCAGCTATTTCATTTACTGTTCCAACGGCAACCATCTGTTCACCTTTGTAAAGTGCGTATTCGTTCATGCTGCACCTTAATAACCATTTTCCTGTCTAGCGTGGTTGACCTTATTCTTAGCGTAGTAAGCATCTTCTACCTCATCCCATTTGAAGCCTAGCAACTTACCTAACAGATAAAATTCCTCAAAAAGCTCCTCCCAAGAGTCGGTATTCTCCCACTGATCCACTTCAAGGATTCTAGAAGTAATCTCTAAAAATTTACGCGTAATATCTGATTCATCAGTTGTAATGTCATCCCAATCTAAAGTTGGATTAATGACTAATTCCAACCCAATACTCAAAATGAAATGCAAGCAATCAACATATTCAACTAACAATGGATTACATTCTTCTTGAACTCCTGTACCTTCACAATAAGTGCAATCTTCTTGTGCATTTTGAAAACCCAAGAAGAAGCCGTTTCCTTTACAAGAGTGACAATGAACCACTTTATGCGTCCTCGGCTCCTGGTCCTTACTCCACTTCTTAAACCCACGCCATTCGTTCGCACATTCTCCTAGCTCAACCTGTAACGCTAGCAACTTCCAGTCAAGATTGTTCTGCCCTTTTAGTTCTGGATGCTCCTGCATGATGTGCTCGTCCAATGCTGCTTGTGTTTCAAATAATTTTGTTAAGTTCAATATTCTCTGCCCCTTTTCCGAATCGTAATAATACTTGATATGGTCTTGCTTCATATTCAAAGAATTTAATTTCACTGATTGGATACCAACGGCTCCGTTCTTCAACTTTGATTTGTTTTTCGAGTGCTGCCCTTGTTTTAGCTCCAATGATTTTCTTCGTAGGTCGTTTTGTTATCATCAGTAATCACTCCTTAGAAAGGTAAATCGTCAGAATCGACCTCTATTGGTCCCTTACTATTAGCAAACGGATCTTCATCTGCTCTTGTATAACTTGGCTGGTTGTTATTACCGCCATATTGCCCCTGTGAACTACCTTGGTGCTGTCCACCTGTATTTGTACTAGATTCGTGGTTTGATGTGCCCTGCGAGCCTACTGTGCCGTTTCTTGGCTCTAAGAATTGGATACTGTCTGCAACGACGTTCGTAAAATAGATTCTTTGTCCGTCTCTCTCATACGAACCTGTTTGTATTTTTCCATCGATTCCAACTAGTGAACCTTTCTTGAGAAAATTAGCTGCATTCTCTGCCTGTTTGCGCCAAGCTTGTATCTGGATGAAATCAGCCTCACGATCTCCACTCTGATTAGCAAATGCTCTGTTAACAGCTAATGTAAATTGAGCCTTTGCAATTCCTTGTGGCGTATAAGAGAGGTCAACGTCTTTTGTAAGACGACCAGTTAAAATTACGCGATTGATCATACAGTTTTCTTACCTCTTTTCCTGTAAATATGAATATGATTTCTGACTGTTTTTTCATTGACCTGATATTGTTTAGCAATCTCTTGCCATGTATGTGTTTCTTTCAGCCTTAAAATGTTTTCATATTCATCTTTTGGTATCTTTTTAATTGCTTTATGGTGCCCATTTCTCAAGCAATCTTGTACATTATCTTTTTGAGTACCAATCGCTAAATTTTCAACTCTATTATCAGAAGGCTTATCATTTAAATGTCTAACAACCATTCCTTCAGGAATTTTGCCTACAATTGATTCGTAAACTAATCTATGAACTAGTTTCTGATATTTGCGTCCTAGTGAAATAGAGTAGTGCCCACTTCTTCCATTTACTTTTGGTTTTAATTTTTTATATTTATTTTCAAGAATTACACCGTGTCGCCCCTTGTTCACCCAACGAGAATAAACATTTCCTTTCACATCAACGTAATAACCTTCATGACCAGGGATAGGAAAATATTTAATCTCTCTCATGCCGAAACCTCCCTCTTATCCCACACCTCAATTATTTTGAATCCTTCTCTTTTGAGTGATTTAAAATCAGGATGTGCAATTGGTACCGTAGCCCATATTCGCTGGTCATTTTCTTTCTTGAACATCGTTGCAAACGTTTTGTATTTGTTGTACTCTACAGGCTTTTGCATATTAACCTTCGGAGTCCGTTTACGAGCACTGGGTATGTCGATTGGTATGCCGTTGCGTCGTCTCATGCAATCAACTCCTCTGCCTGTGCCGTGTAGTAAACCTTAGGTTCATACTGATGATAAAATCCTTTCGGATCAGCATGCATAGCCAGCGCAACTTGTACCTCCAGCTCGTCATAACAAATCGTTTTGGACTTAGCTTCTTCTCCATCCCTCCAGATAATAACTGCATACGGTGTAACGCCAAAGCCTAAATATGTTGGATTCATTGTGCTTCACCACCTAAAGCTTCTTGAGCAATTTTGTAAGCAGATGTTTCCCAACCTTCCATGATTGGTTCTTCAACTTCCATGACTTTTTCTAGTGCTTTACGTAATCGCTGCTCTTCATTTAAAAACTCATTTGTAATGTTTGAAATTGCACATTCTCTATCAATTACCAAACCTTCATTTTCACGCTTTAGTTGTTTTAACTCTTCATTTTGTTGCTTGAGTGTTTTGGCTGCATTGTTTACTAAATCAACATCTTCTTTTTCAATTTCAAAGTTAAAACCTAAATCAAAGTGACGTTCAAAAGTTCTTGCAAAAGATTGTAATTTTTCTACTTGTTCTTTATTCATCACTCATTCCCACTCACTTTCCTTAGAAATACGGCTGTGTTTTCCGCTGTATCGCATGCTAGTTCTTTGATTAGAGCTCGTAATCTCTCAACCTCGGCAACAAGAGCTGGCACATCGTCACGAGCATTAGCTATAAATGCAGCATCTAATTCTTTATTATCAGTCCAAACATCTGCTACATCTTGTGTATGTTTCAGGTAAACCGTACCGTCAGGACTGGAATACCATGGCCCTGATGTAGCCTTCGCCACACGCTCTTTAATAGCATTAAACTGTTTTTGATCCATCTCATTCACTCCCCACTAATTTGTTAAAAGCCTCACGGTTGCCAGTAGCCAAAGCTATGTCAATGGCATTAGCGATGTTAAACGCTTCAATTTCACTCATAAGCTTGTCCATTTCTCTTTCAAGTTGCTCTCTGTGAAGTTCATTAGCTGCTTTTGCTACATCGTTTACAAGCCTCCAAAAGTCCATCCCTTCACCCTCCATCAAGGGGCTGTTGCCCCTCTAAAATCCAATATTTTTAATACGTTTGTCCGTTGTTTCTGTAAAAATAATCGTTTCTAAATTCTTCATCATGCGGCTAATTAGCTTTGGATCATACATATTCATTAGCGCTTTACTTGATAGATTCGTAGTTACGATTGTTGATTTATCTTGTCTTCCATTAACAACAGCTCGTAATAATCTGCTGGTGAAATCCGTAGCCTGTTTGTTCGTATCGATGTTACCTGTTTCTGCTCCTAAATCGTCCAGTACCAAGTAGTCAACGTTCGTTAGTAAATCGGTGAAATACTGCTCAGTGAATGGAGAGTCCTTGTCGTTAAAACTAGATCTAATCTTTCTCAACATTTCATCGATGTCGATATACAAACATGATACATGCAAGCTATTGAGAGCCTTTAAGATGCTCATAGACAAGTGACTCTTCCCAACACCTGGCTTGCCGTTAAACCAAAGATTGAAACGGCGGCCTTGTTGGTAGCGTTCTAAATATTGCAATGCTTTTTGTTTATTTGTCTGTTCTTCGGCTGTCCGTGCAATATAGCTATCAAACGTGGCATCTAATAATGTTTTGTCCTGTATCAAACTTTTATTTGCGAGTGTATTAAACTTAACCTTTGCTTGCTGTTGCTGGAGTTCAGCTTTAAATTCAGCTTCGAATGCAGCATTTTCTTTCTCGCAAAAGCATCTAGGACAAGATTCTTTACCATTTACGATCATCAGTGGAATATCATGTTTCTCACATTTACTAGAAGCCCACATCAACCCCGAGTTCACTTTGTGTAGTACGCTGTCCTTTTGTAGTGTTGTGTTGATTGCCTGCAAGTTGCTGCGCCTCCTTTTTAGCTAATAGTTGGATAGATGTTACGCCTTCATGTTTCCAGTTGCGTAATGTTCCAGTAGCATATTTTTCTTTATTTGTAACTCGGCTATTTATAAGTGCTCGCTCAAACGCTTCGATAATAAGATCCACATCATGATAGGTTGCTAGGTAGTATTCAATGTCATCTCGTAACTTATCACTAGGAAACTTTTGCAGACGACTGACAAAAAACTCATATAGCTTTTGAGCATGCTTCGTGTCTGTAGTCAGTACTTGGTTATTATCAGTATTTGGTTTATTCAATACTTGGTTATTATCAGTACTTAGTAGTCTGCTGTTTTGTACATCTTCATTTTGTACATGTACGTTTTGTACATCTTCATTCTCTACATGTACAAAACCGCAAAGTAGAGAATCTTCTTTTTCTTGAGGAACTTCATGAACTATCGTTTCCCAACTTGCAATGCGTTGCCCTTCGCGTACAGGTTGACGTGTAATGTATCCATGATCTTGTAGTTCCTTAAATCCAGCCCTAAAAGCTCGCTCTCCATCAGTTGAGTGCGTCACTAGTTCATTCATGTGGAACACCCAATCATCCGGCATTGAAAGCATGTATGCCATTATGCCTTTAGCTTTCCAAGATAGCCGGTTATCGTTCAATGCCGTTCGATTCATCACTACATAGTTGCTGTTCTTAGCCACTCGGATGATGCCCATTTGCCCTCGCCCCTCCTAGCCTTTGTATGGTCGAATAATAACCTTGTCGAAATGCTCTAATTCGAAATCCCAGTCGTTAAATGGAGCAAGTAATTCGACTACTGAATCGGTAATTACAATCAATTGAGTTTCGCCTTCGTTTCCAACTTCCTGTACTCCAATACAACTTCGTAGACTGTGTATTAAAGCCTCATGCCTAATTTCATCCCTTTTCAACCTTTCGTATTCTTCAACTGGCATCGTTACTGTAATTTGTTTATCCATGCCTCGCCCCTCCTAGTACGTTTTCACTGACTCCCAACCATTCGCTTCACATGCTAGATTGAATTTATCTACTGGTATGTCGATGTTCACTGGCTCATAAGTTTTTAACCATTCCGTTACGTCATAACTGACCACAGCTTTGTCACCATACTTTTTTATCATCCCTCGCTTATGTGCCTCTGATAATAAACGCACCTCTTCGACATCTTCTGGACCTGGCTTTTGACGATCGTTACGAACAATGATGAAAGCATCTTGGATATCGTCCATCGTTATATCACCGTCTGGATCACTGAAATCTGCTACTTCAATATCTGCAGCTAGATAACGGCTTTCCTTTTCTTTGTGCTTTAACACAATGACTGGCACAGTAGAGATAATTTCATCCTCGCCACCGAAGATGTTTTGTTGAAATACTTGCATGGTTTGCCCTCCATATTTTCAATATTCAAATTTTTAATTACGGATTTGTTCACAAAATCCACATTAAGCTGATTTATCTTTTTCATCGATGATTTCAATGCCCCATGTTTCAGCAACTTTTTTGACTTTCTCATAATACTGATTTGCATCAAACACCATAGCGACATCAACAAGAGCAATGTTATTTCCTGAAAAATACATTCCAATCGTAGGTTCTAATGCACCGTACTTTATTCCCTCAGCATCTTTAGCTTTTGAATCTACAATTTTCACTGCAATTGTTCTTGTATCTGCCTTTTGTAAATAATAAAAAGCAAAATATGAAGGGAATTTTGTTTCACTCAATTGTTTAAACCATTCTGCACTACCAATTTTCATCATTTCTTTGACCTCCTACGGTATAAAAATCATCTTGCCTGTTGCTTAAACTAAGCCCCTATAAACCTTTAACTTCTGAATCAGCTCATAGCATTGTTCTTCATCCATCATGCCGATATGAGCCTTATCAGGTGGTAAATTCATTAATTCTTGCATTACTTGATACGCCTTGCCTCTACCCATTTTCCGATACTTGCCTTTCCATAGTGGATCAAACATTGAATGAGCAGTTTTACGCATTGATCGCAATCGTTTATTTGCTAATGTACCTAGTGGCGTTTTCCCTTTACCATGCGTACCTACATAGGCATCACAAGGTCTACACACGTACATGTTCACGCCATAATCTTGACCGTAAAAATCTTTGCTGGACATAAACTCAGCCTCGTTACCACAGTAACCACAAATCATTTCTAAACCTCCTATAACAGCCCGTCATACATATCACAATGTGCAAAACTACCACTAATTTTGACAATTCGATAGTTTGGATAACGCCTCATATAATCCAGCACCAAGCGTCTGATTTCATCGTTATCCTTCGCCTGCTCAAATATCCAAGCAGGCAATAACACCTTCGTTGGTACATTATTCATTCAGATGCACCACCTAATCTAGTAGATATTCAATTTCAAAAGTGCCACTTAGTTTCTTGGTTCCTCGGCAATATTCGCACTTGTCACATCGATGTGCATTTTTACGCCCTAGCTTCGCATCTATGATGCTTGGTAGCATCGATTGAACATATTCTTTCTCGAAGTCGAAACGCCCTGAATCGAAATGTAAAACGGCTTTGTCAGGTGGTGATTCTTTTGTAACTGCCACAATGTATGGATCATAGTAACGACCAGTGTTTTGAAAAATGATTTCTCGATACACCCACATTTGCAGTACATAATCAAAGGCTTGTACAAATGAAACCCACGTATTGTATTTCTCACTCCAGTAACGCTTTCGAAGCTCTTGAGTGCTCTTTAAATCACTGAAAAATCCGCGTTCATGATTGATGTTATCGACTTTGATTTTCCACTCTACTCCGAATAGTTCACCTGTATAAATGACCTCTTTCTCACCTTGTAAAGCGAACATGCAAAACTCGTCGTTTTTGATAGTCTCGATCATGTCGTCAGCTTTTTCATAATCCTTGTATTTCCCACCTCGACTGCCGTAAATGCTGTTGTGGTTCTGTTCTAGAAATTCAGTAAATGCCATATCATTCTCAAAGGCTGCGTGTAGATATGAACCAACCATTAGAGCTGTAGAGGGAGGACGAGAAAACTCGCCCCTTACCTCAGCAAATGTTCTAGCTTCACATTCCATAGCGCTTTTAAACTGAGATACTGACATATAGTGTTGGTTCGCCTCATTCGAGTGGTAATTCTGGCTGTTCAATCGGAATGTCGTTTGGTACATCTGGTTTCACCTCTGTTTTTGGTTCAACTTGAGCTTTAAAATCATTACCTAATCCACTAGATTGCTTTTTAGCATCCTCTTTATTAAACCAATCATCAACCTTACTCAAGCCATCTCTTAAGCTGTTAAATATGTTAATTAGCTCTACATAGTCATATTCAGTAAATGAATCAGCGTTGTAACCAAACTTTGCTTCTATCATTTCTTGTGTAACACGATGGTTTTCTTTGTAACTACGTAATGCATTTGCGATACGATCCTTTAAAGGACCCTGACTATTACCAGCTAACGTTTCATGACATTGAACAATCGCTTTGTCAATGATGTCACCAGGGATCACGCCTAAAATGCATGAACGTAAACGGCGAGCACCATCATTCGCAACTTTTTCGTAAATATCACGAGGATCTTCTAATTTTTTAATAGACCCTTTTGCTTTCATAGAATGTTTGACGGTAAATACCTTTTCTTGACGGACATTCGTTTCAAGATCCCAACAGAATGCTTTTGCTATCGATTCCCCTTCACGTTGCTCTAATTCCTGAATACCGTATGATAAATTGCCCCAGTTTTGTGCAATTGCTTCTGCTAATCGGATGGATGGACCTGTTACTCGTTGTCCACCACGAGGATATTGATACATAGCAACCTGCGCTAGTGCTGGACGACGGCAAGTATCTAAAACACGTTGCTCGGCTTGGAACACGTTTCGTGGAAACTGTTTTGCCATGAAAATTTGTCCTTTTACTTCCTCCATTTCACGAGATGCACTAGCTTGTGCTAGAGCTCCACCTTGAAATTGAGGTTGTCCCATTTGAGGATTATTGAATTGTTCTGCTAAGTTACTCATTGAAATTCCTCCTGTAGTGCGCTATAATTGCGCTAAATATTTTTTATGCTAAGACCACTCTGCCAAGTGGTTTATTTTTTTGTGCAAAATACTGCATTGTATTGATCCTCAAGATATGTGTGAATGTTATCCATGTGAACGATATCACCGTTTTGAAACTCCATGAAATCATCATTGAATACGATTAAACTTCCATAGATATCTCGAAAATCTCTTTTCATTTCTACATAACGAAATGTTGGTACATTATTTACTGGCTCAATTGTTCCTAACACCATTGGATTTTCAACTTCCATAAGTTGTCTCACGCTATTGCCTCCTTTTGTTTCCGTAACACTTCTGCATAAGATGCCGTGACAAAGCTTATATAACGTACATTATCCTCAACAGCTACTAAAGTAAGGATGATTCCTGTGAACTCACTGATGATGTCATACTCAGCAAATCGTTCCTCAAAATCTTCTGTATCTAGCCGTATCTCACGCATTTTCGGCTTAAATTGAGCAATACTCATGATCTCTCACCTTCTTTCTGATGGATAACCACCAATCTACTTACATCACGTCTTGGCGTTGGCTATTGCTGCTGCTCGGGATTTAAACGGTCCGTCTTGGCATGCTCCGCTCGGTTTATATAAGTAGATTGCTAGCCCCATCAAGCAACCAACAATTTTGGCAAAGCTTACCGTAGGGAGACGGCAAATTGCTGGCTGCTTGACGAGGGCGAATTTTCATTCGCAAACGTCTATGATTATAAAAACGAATTCACAACAGATTTGAATAACTTGTACTTTGTGCGCTGATACTCTGGTAACTCGCCATATCGCTTGATACATGGATGTGTTTTTAACTCCGAGTCCATTATGTGCCCATAAACCCAGCCTTCTTCACGCATTCGGACCAACCAATGTTCATGCATTTCTTCTGGTGTACGTTCATTTTCTAAAGCAAATTTGACTCCCCTTATAGCAGATTCTTTTTGCCAGTCAGGAGCAATGTCCCATAGTGTTTCCGAAAAATTGTATTGGCTCTTACAGTATTCGTAGATAACGTTATTACAAATTTTTGCAATTAATTCTATATTCATTTAATTACCTCCATGTGATATAATTGATTTGTATATGATTGTCAGGCTGTTTAATCCTCGCTCGATTAAACAGCTTTTTTGTATTCATTTAGCCTCACCAACACCCTCTTATCACAAAAGAAATGTACATAAATTAACCTCTGTTTTAACGTCATATGTCGCCACGCTCTAGGCTTGATGCGCATATTCGTCCACCGCCTTTTGTAGTGTCCCTTGACTGTTCAAAGTTTCTACAGCAGACCATAACCATTTTTGTCTATGAAGTATCTCTAGTTGTATTAGCGAATTATGTAGGTCTCGTTCTAGTTGTTTTGCTATGTTGATACGACCTGCTTTTACGTGTAGTTTGATTACATCTGTAAGATCATCGATGCAAGCTACTTCTCTTTTAATCTGTTGATTCAGTTTTTCTAAAGCATCCAAGTAAACATACCTCCTATAAACATCGGTACCATCGGTATTAACTGAGTTACTGCATTCACTGTGTCCATTCCGAACAACATTGCAGCAGCTGGTATCTCCGAGTTGGTTATGTTAATCCACTTCAAAAATGTTGATAAATCCAACACCTTCCTACCACTTTCATATTTGCTTACGCATGATTGAGTTATATTTAATTCTTCCGCAATATCCTCTTGAGTCATTTTTGCTTTCTTGCGAAAGATTTTTAGCATTTTCCCGTGTTCAAGTGCGTCGAACATATTCTTAAAGTCCTCCTAAATATTCCAAATTAGAATAAATTCCATTGTGGAATACTAATTTCTTCCAAGTTAACTTAATATAGTGATAAGAGGTAGTTGCCCCTACCTCTTAGATTTCTACTAGATTGGTAGTTTGATTGAGGCCATTTGCCCTGGCCTCTCCTATGTTTTTCTTGATATACACCTGCCCGTGTTTTATCAAATTTATTTAACAGCACCTATACAGAGCCATTCATTTTCAATGATTTCTTTAATCATCTTGGCTGTCGGTTCTCGTAACCAAACTCGTTTGCCACGAGGTACATCTTGTCTTTGATACTGAAGGATTCGCGGATCTTCAAGAAATTTTTCTTCAAGTGCTTTTCCTTTAAATGTGGTTGCTTTTTCAAGGTCTTTTACTTCCCAAACTAATTTTTCATCCGAAATATCATTTTTCATCTTTTCGAAAAATGCTTCTAAAAGAACTTCTCTAGTAATACCACTAGTTTCTAGTAAGGCTTTAGCAAACTGTTGTGGTTCTGTAAGATTTAATGCATTCATGCTATCACCGCCTTGTTTAGAAACTTTTTAATAAAATAAGCTTGTCCTTTACCAGTAATCTTTGATGTTCTGCTAATGCTGATTTCACCGCTGTTGTGATGAACAGGAGTTTCTTTAATTTCAAACAAACACAGTTCCATTGATTTTTGGGTTGGTGAATTATAATCTGAGCCTTTTCGTTTGATTAAGTAGCCATTTTCTCTTAGCCATTCGAATAGACGTTTTTGCCCAACATCTATACCGTTTTGTTTCAGAATTTTGGCAAATTCGCCAATTAAAATTGATGTATGACTAGCCTGCACTGCATCTGCAAAAAGCACTTTTGGTTTTTGATTTTCTATAATAATTTGCTGCTCGACTATTTTTCTCTTATTATTTTCAATAGTTTTGTTAGCAATCAACAAAGCTTTTGCCATAATTGAAGCTTCATCATCTGTTTCATTAGTAACGATGTAACCACCGTTTAGACGAATTTCTTTGAGAATCATTTTAGCCTGTCTTTTGAATTGTTTCGCAATCGGTTTACGTGATTGCATTAATACTTCATACAAACCATCTTCTGTTAAGAACCAAGATTCTTGTGTTCCGCCAAGGGTGTAAATATTGCTTACTACCTTCTCAGAGTCATCTACTGATTTCATCATCATGCGTGTGTTACTGTGTTCTATCCAATCAGCAACATCCTTGGCAAGAAACAAGGGATTCTCTGATGACCCATATACTTTAAATTTTTTTGTTAAGACAACTTGTTCATAAATTACATGTAATTGATTCATAACTGCCTCCTTGTTTATATGGCTTGTTTTTCACATTGTTGTAAGCTATGTGCAACATCTCGAATAAAAAAAATTTCTCTAGGGTCTTTATCGAAAAAATGACCCAATTTTAATACCATTTCAGCAGTTGTATTTCCGCCTTTTTCTATTGAAATTATTGTATGCCTTGAAACACCAAGGGCAGTAGCAAGTTCCTCTTGAGTTAAATCAAACTCTTTACTCAAACGAAGGTATTTTACAATGTTGTGCAATTTAGATCACCTCATTTCTTTGTTGTACATCGTTTACAATTTCATAGTAATCTATGTGCAACAATATGTCAACTATGTTCTACAGAAAAATTTAACGTAATTACTTAATATAATGTTGTATATGTTTTACAATGTGGTTAATAGAGTTTACAAAGGAGAGTTGGTATGAGTGAACTAGGAGATTTATTAAAAAAACTTAGAGGAAATAAATCGTTAAGAGAAATTGCTGAATTAACAGAATTAAGTCACACCTACATATCAGATATAGAAAAAGGTTTCAGACGTGGTTCAAAAAAACCACTACACCCATCTCCTGACACTCTAAGAAGATTAGCTAATGCTTATAATTATCCATATGAGAAACTAATGAAAATAGCTGGTTATATTGAATTCAATGGTGAAATTTTACCGCCTTTAACTGAGAAAGACGAAAGGGATCTAGAAAAAGACTTAGAAAGAGTACTCAGTGGGGTAGATAGTGGTAGTTACGCTAACTATGGCGGATTAACACTTGATGACCTTGATGATGAAGATCGCGAACTTTTATTAGCATCCATTGAAAATTCTATGAAATTAGCCAAAAGGTTAGCGAAGAAAAAGTTTACTCCTAAAAAATATAAAGATGATAACGAGCAATAGAGGGGTTTGATTGAATGGGTGTAGAAGATATTGTTTTGAACTTGATAAAAAAATATAAAACTGAAGATCCATTTAAAATAGCAAAAGAGTTAGGGATTGTCATTTTATATCACGATTTAGGAAATATTTATGGATATTTCAGAACTTATAAAAGAATGCCTATTATTCATATCAATAACAAAATAGATAAAGAGATGCAACGTGTTGTTTGTTCACATGAATTGGGACATGCTGTTTTACACCCTAAAATTAATACTTTATTCTTCAAAAAGTATACATTCTTTTCAACTGATAAATTAGAATTAGAAGCGAATTTTTTCGCTGTGCACTTATTAATCCCGAATGAAAGTTTATTTGATTCATATGATCAAATGACCATTTTTGATATAGCTGCCTTATATAATGTTCCTATAGAATTGGTGGAACTTAAATTTAAGGGGCTATTTTAATACTAAAAAAAGAACGTACATTCCCTATTTGAAAGGGGTGATGCAAAAACTATTTCCTAATTACACCTGCCCGTGTTGAAAAGGAGATATTAGATGGCTAGACAAAAACTAACTAAAACAAAAAAAGATAGTATCTATAGTTATATCGACACAGACAAAAAGAAGAAATATGCTTATCGATATAAATTTTATGACGACACTAATAAAAGAAAAGAAAAGTCGAGACAAGGTTTCCTTACAATCCAAGAAGCAGAAAAAGCCTTAATTGCAATTAAGGCTAGCATTATGAGTGGTAATGAACAAACTCTGATAAATGAAAATATTACTCTTAATCAGTGGTTCATAAAATGGATGAAGTTAAAAGAAAATAGCTGGGAAATTACGACACAGCGTCATAAAGAAATGTTATGCAGAAGGCACCTGTTACCACGTTTAGGTAAACTTAAACTCAATAAAATAACTAAGTTAGTAGTACAAAATCTTATTGTTGATGATTTGATTGCAAATGGTTACAGCAAAAATACAATTAAATCGGTTTGCGCTACCTTAGGTTCCATGTTAAATGATGCAGTAGCTGAGGAAATTTTAGATCGTAGACGATATACAAAATTGGATATGAGTAAAGCTAAACCTACACGTAAAAAAGATGCGTTAACTGCACCAGAACTAGAAAATGTAATATTGACTACAAAATCTACTGAAAATGCTACACGTTATGCAATTTTACTAACATTGGCTACTACTGGGATGCGTAAAGGTGAATTAGCAGGCCTTACATGGAGCGATTTGGATTTCAAGCAAAATACCATATCAATTACAAAAACACGTGATGAATATGGAGTTCGTTCACCTAAGACCCTAAATAGCATCCGTACTATTAATATGAGTGAGGAATTATCGGAGCATCTAAAAAGTTTTAAAATATGGTGTATTGAAATGAAAAAAATCTACAACGTTGAACTAAAAGAAGATGATTATATATTTATTACTGCTAACCTAGAACCAATTAGCAGTAATTATATATCTAAAATGTTTAATGCTTTAAAGAAGAAACATAATTTTGAACGTTTCTCAGCACATATTCTTCGCCATACATTTGTAAGTATTCTTATTGCAGAGGGAACCGCTGTAACTACAGTTGCAAAAATAATTGGGGATACTCCTGAAATGGTGATGAGGGTATATGCACATTCCCTCGCGGATGAGGAATTAAAAGCAACGCAAATTCTTTCTTCTTTAATTAAAATTGAATAAATCATGATAAACATCAAAATTGGGGTACAAAGTGGGGTACAATCATAAGTTATACCCCACAACCCTTGCTATATCAGCATTTCTAGGCTTACCTAAAAATACTGTGCTCATAAAGATAGTCATAGGAAAGGTCAACAAACAAATATTCATGTTCGTTGATGGCGATGGAGAATGTTCTAGTAATTTCCCCTGTTTCAATATCACGGTATAATTCTGAGATTTCCCCACTTTGATCATTCCGCATTTTAATAATTGTTTGGAGGAAGTATGGGCGCCAGCTCCAGTTCTTATTAATGGCTCTTGGCTGTACTTCCCAGTTACCATCAATTCGCATAATATTAGGTGTTAATTGGAAACCATCCTCATTACATATATAGAGTCGGAAAGAGTAATTATCCAATAACTCGGCAAGATATTCTAGCTGGGATACATTGTCGCTCGTTGGTTTCACACGGTGAACAATTGCCTCTAATTCCTCTCTTAATTTTTTCAACTGCACATATTGCGCCTCTAGCATTTTCTTTTCAGAAGTAATGAATTGCTGGCATTCCTTTTTAAAGCGTTCCTTTAACACATCTTTATCGACAAAGGTCATTGCTGGATTCGCTAGGTACGGACCTTGATAAAATCTACCGCCGTTTTTCCAGGCAAATTGTAGCTGGTACACCGTTTCGATATCTTCAAATAAAAGATTGGCACCAATTTTATAGGCAAGGCTACCAATAGCGGAAATCATGTCCGATTGAGCTGACCAAGAATCATAATTTAAATCACGTGTATTAACCTTTAAAATATGAGGTGCCAATAAAGCAATATGCTCTAAATGACTTTCTGCTCCAACTTCCTGCACAGCGGTTTTCACCCCAAAAGTCGTAAAATAACGCAGGGCGTGGTGTAATTTATTTATATCTCCTAAAAAACGGTGCTCTGATACAACCAGTACGATACGGCGTAAATCCTCTTCAGCTATATATTGTTGGATAATATTAAAATGACTTTCACCAAAATCTTGCATTAGTAAATTTGGATTACTTGGAATGTAAATATCTATATCAGATGCAATCTCATCAATTTGGGCTAATGCCGCATGTAAAATTTTATGCTCCATATCAATTCGATATTCTTCTGGAATATCTTCATTATTGACGAAATCCTTTAAATTAATTTGTTGCCCTTCAATTTGGAGATGTCCGGAAATTTCGTAGGCAATCACCGTATGCGCGTCTGCGCTAAATATCGGTTGATAATACCCATGTATTTGATCTAAATTTGTTAACACTTCAATTGCGTCCATCATCGAAACCTCCATTATGAATAACTTTTTATTGTTATTCAAAAATAACATTATATAGTGCATTAATAGCTTAAAAAATGCTCTCTGACTGTATAATAAGTGGTTTAAAGTAAAATCGCAACTTCACTTATCATAATTAATGGAAAATCTAACCTAAATTTTTGCCTTTTCTTCGCTTTAACCAGTGTTTGATTTTCACCATTTCTAACGACTTTCAGACAGAATAGGTTGCTTTCTCTACTATCTGATCATTTTTAAACCAGTAAAACATTTTTTCAAGGCTGTACTCTCACTATAACGTATGCAGCATACCGCGGAAACAGCCATGACAATACATGATAATAACCCTATCTATACTAAATAAATCAGTCATTTACCCAGCAATTCAGGACAATTTTATGTTATTTCAACCTTCAATACTTATTGTAAAAAAATCTATGTCCAATAGCCCATCTGCTCGAAAAATCTAAACAGTCTGTCGCCCAGAAGTCAGGGATGAAAAAAAGCAGCATTCCAAATTGGAGTGCTGCTCATCATTATTCAGACAGGAAGAAATACCAAATGATTGCTAGTACCATTAACGATAACAGAACAGCTATGGTTACGCGAAGTGGTGAAATTGGCGCATTGCCGCCTACTCGCCCCGTTTGTCCGTTCACCATAAAGCGATAAATCTTTTCCTTATAGCGGAAGGAAGATAGCCAAATCGGTAACATTAAATATTTGTATGTAATATCATCATGATTTGTGGAAAAGCGTAAATTTGATACTACATCCGCACGATTTTCCCAACGAATTTTGGACGTAATTTGTGCATGGAGATGATCATGGATTTCATTTTTTGCTTGGCTCCATCCATCCTGCAAGCCGATACTGTAACGCTCTGATAAAAATCCAGCTACATATTCTGGTTTATAGGCTTTATTATTTAAAAGATTAAAAGGTTCAATCTTGCGCATCATGTCGCGATCATATCGGGTCGTTGCACTGACTAAGTGATCATCGATAAACTCCTGATAAAAGCCACTTGTTGAATACCAATCGGTTTCCGTGTGCGTTTTCCCATCTTTATCAGTAACCGTTCGATGACGTCCATATCTAGCAGAATATCTAGAGCTTGTTTTGGAGTCAAATGTCCAATATGGAAGATATACTCCTTTAAAAGCATCGGGTCTTGCACTAGTTTTAGCAGCTTTCGGTGTAAACCATCTGCCTTTAATCCATTTTTGAAAATGTTCTCCTGCTTGCTTATCTGTTACTTCAAAAGCACATACCCCATTCGGTGCAAGTGTATTTTCAGCGCTAGCCTCCATAACCTGATTGGAACCACAGTAAGGGCAACTATCTGCAACCTGCAGAGCATCATATATCGTTTCAGCAGCACAGGCTTTACAAATGACCGTTTTTTTCTCCACGCCCCAATTGAAATTCCCACGTTCTTCTGCGTTGAAGAAGTCCATTTCCTGGGCAACTTTTTGTTCCTCCTGATCAGGCATTGCTATTTCAGTCTCAAAGCCACAATACGGACAAGTCAGTTTACCCGTGGAAGGATTAAATTCAATTGATGCGCTACATGACGGACATTCCGCATCAAAGTCAAGCTGCACTTGTTTGACATTTTCAACATCTTGCGTTGACATCAGTCTTCATCTCCTTACTTGACGTCATTCTCATCAAAAACATCGCCACATTCTGGACAGAATTTAGGCGGATTCACTGGGTCCTCTGGTGTCCATCCACATTTATCACATACATAAAGTAAAGCGCCAGCTGGTTTTTTTGCCCCACACTCACTACAGAATTTACCTTTATTGACCGCACCACAAGTACATGCCCAGCCCTCTTCCAATGGTTTTGCCGCACCACACTCTGAACAGAATTTCCCCGTGTTTTCATGACCACATGCACAAGTCCATGTATCAGTTGCTTTCGTTGCTTGATTTTGCATCGCAGCTTGCTTATTTTGCTCATTTATTTGATAAAGCTGACTAGCATTGACGCCACCAGCTTGTGCGGCCATATTCATGCCCATAAATCCTGCCATCGCACCGCCCTCATTGTTAGCAGCTGCAATCATAGCCTCTGCCTGCGCACCCGTTAAATGGGCAGCTGCCATGCCTGGATCACGCATAACGGCACTACGTTGTAGCTGTTTAATCATGGCTTCATCTTCATCAGAAGCCTTGAGCGTACTGATACCAAATGACACAACAGCCAAGCCACGTGTTGCAAGCCATTTTTCTGATAATACCTTATTGAGTGCATCTGCTAAAGCAACTGTATGAGCAGGTATTTCACTATAACGAACGCCACTTGCTGAAATTTGCGCGAAAGCAGGCTGTAATGCTGTCATTAATTCCGATTTTAACTGGCTATCAATTGCTACTCTTGTGAATTCATGCTCTACATTGCCACAAACATTTGTATAGAATAATAATGGATCAATAATTTTATATGAATATTCCCCGTGACAGCGAATTGCAATGTCAATATCTAAACCAATATTGCGATCGATGACACGGAATGGAATGGGTGCAGGTGTTCCATATTTGTTCCCTACAATTTCCTTCTTATTAAAATAGTAAACTCGCTGATCCTTCGCAGGCTCTCCTCCAAAAGTGAAACGCTTGCCTATTTGCTTAAACGTTTCCAGAATACCTTGCGACAAATCTGAATCAAACATTATCGATGGTTCTGTTGACGTATCATAAACATATTCTCCAGCCTCTGAAGAAAATTCAACAACTTTCCCCTGCTCAACAATCATCATACATTGCCCTTCATTGATGGCAATAATCGAGCCATTGCTAATGATATTGTCATTGCCTTTATTTGAACCTCGTTTAGAAGTACGTTTCACACCCTTTGTTACAAGAACATCTGCAGATAATGCCTCACAATAGAAATACTCACGCCATTGATCCTCTAAGACGCCTGTTAATGCCCCAACTCCTGCTTTTAATAAACCCATAATTTTTCCCACCTTCATATTAATGTTTAGCTTATTTTATCATCTATCAATACTATGTAATACGCAAAATCAGACAAATTGTTTCATTTTCTTCGTATAATTAAAAAAACGAGCAGCCTCTATGAAATGAATCATAAGAGCTGTCTCGTTACATTTTCTTTATTAGGATAAGGCAGCTATTATAACAAGCACCCATGCGACGATAAATAACATTCCGCCAATTGGTGTAATCGCCCCTAGCTTTTTCACACCTGTCACGGCAAGCACATATAAGCTACCAGAAAAGAAAACAATCCCTGTAAACATCAAATATACTGCCCAAGAAAGCAGACTAGAGCTTCCTAAAAGTGCCTCATTAGAGAGAATACCTAGCCCCATAATCCCTAAAGCATGATACATCTGATATTGCACAGCCGTTTCCCAAATCGCTGCATAATGCGGTGAAGCAAACTTATCCTTCAGTGCATGTGCCCCGAAAGCACCTAAAATAACACCAAGACCTGCCAAAATCGCACCTAACACTAAAAACATTTCCATCTGTTGCTCTCCTATTTTGCCTCAACAGCAATTTCTTTATATTTGGCATCCCAAGCAGGATCAATTTTACTTAAAGAGACCGGGCGCAATGTATCCTTATGCGCAAGAATATGTACGGATTGAGCTGTGGCTGCCACCGTGCCATCCTCATGTAAAATTTCATAGCCATAGGTTGTTCGTAAACGATCATGCTTCTCCAACCAAGTACGCACTGTCGCTACTTGTCCATAATGCATGGCGGCCTTATACGAAATCGATAAATCCATTACTGGCGAAACATAGCCATCTTTTTCTAAAGCAGCATACTCAAAACCTACATCATTTACCAGCTGCGAACGCCCAATCTCCATCCAAATGATATAGTTTGCATGGTACACCACGCCCATTTGGTCGGTCTCCGCATATCGAATCTCAATCTGTTTTTCACTCACAAACATTTTCTTCACCTCGTCCTACATTATAGCGTAAAAGTGTTGGTTTGGCGGGGTTTTTGCTCAATGGAAATTGGAACGTTGAAAAATAGAGGGAAGCATTTCTTAAATATCTAAAATAAATATAGATTTTTCTAATATGAAATATAATTCATATAAACACTGCGGTACCTCTTTATGATTTATAAATAAACATGCACGAGCAGGTACACTAATCTGTATTTACACACAGTGTGTCACTCATTTCATTCAAATAAGTGACCTATTTATTATTTATAACGTACTGACAACACCAAACAGGGTTGATATAGTTTTCTTATATTACCAACATTCTATATGGAAGGACGAAGTTAATTTGAATATACAAGAACAAATAAGAGTTTATTTATAGCCAGCTGGTAAACAGGTTATTTCGTTTGTTGAAGAAGATATAAATATTTTGTCAACTCTTATTGAGCATGATGAACAGATAATATCTGCGACAACCGGTTCAAAAAAGTTAACTTATTTTTTATTCTTGTTAACTACTAAAAGATTGCTTACATTGGAAAAAGATAAAAAAGGAAAATTATTTGTTTCTTACGATGTAATTGCTATTAGTAACTAAATCGTCAACAGAAAAATATTAGCTGTAGAAGTTGATTTCACCTATTTAAAGAATGAGATTAAACTCAAACTAACTAATGATAATGCAACCAAACCTTTCGCGAATGAATTTGAAAATATCTTCGGCATTCCAGAAAAAACAATACCTCAAAAGAAAGAAAAAGCACCTAAAGCAATCAAACTAAACATGACCATCCTGAATGGAAAAGAACAGATAAAAGAAAGTTGTTTTAATACAAACCAAACAAGGCTATGTAAATATTGCTGTCGACTACAAAGAACCAGAAACCTTCAAGTTAATTAAATGGGAACGTGTAGAAAATGTCCAAAAGAGTACTTCAAGTATAGTTGGCTGGACAGTAATCGGAAGTAAATTCGGTAATGCGGGAGCTATAGCTGGAGCAATGGGAGCTAATATCGGGAAAGATAAATCGGTAGCTACCCTATTTTTAAAACGAGAAAACGGAGAGAAAGTGCCTTTAGTCATCAAATCCGATAAGAAGGACCTTAAAAAGCTTTCATTGTTAATTGTTGCCGAAGAGGAAGAGACTACACAAGCAGCTGTCACTCCCCTCCTAACAACATTACCAATACCAACTGATGAATTAATTAAATTGAAAGAACTAATGGATGCTGGTATTTTAACACAGGAAGAATTTGATGCAAAGAAGAAACAGCTATTAGATATATGAGGCTGGGACAGAACTCGATTATTTTGAAAAATAGCGAAAATAGATAATAATTTTTTCGCCTCATTGAGTTAAATATTTCTTCCTAAATCAAAAAAATGTCAGACCGATTGTATCTTGGTCTAACATTTTTTCTTTTGTCCCAGCTTCTTTGTTTTATCAAATTTCACTTAACAGAATTTCATTTACTTATCTGTAAAATATCACTTATAGGTGATATAATTACCAATGTTATACATAATTATCTAGGAGGAATCTAGTAATGCATAGTAGATTTTGGACTATATTCTTTTTAATTATCTTCTTTCCATTAGGTTTATTTTTAATGTGGAAGTACAGTCATTTTACTAAACAAATACGCGTCATTATTACTTTATTTTTTGTAATTATAGTTTTACTATCTTCATGTTTTGGTGGAACAAATAGGGCAAAAGAAGAGGAGTTAATTAAAAAGGAACAGCAATTGGAAGAGAAAGAAAACAAATTGATTAAATTCGAAAAGGATTTAAAAGCAAGAGAAAAGGATATTGATCAGAAAATTAAAGATTACGAGCATAAAATTGAAGAGCAAAAGAAGTTGGAAGAACAAAGAAAACTAGAAGAACAAGAAAATGAACGTAAAAAACAAGAAGAGATAAAGCAACAAGAAGAGCAAAAAAAGCTTGAAGAAACACAAAAGCAAGAAGCTGCTCAACAGACTACTACAACAGCAACACCACAACATACTTTAAACTTCAGAAATTGTAAAGAAGCTAAAGCAGCAGGTTATTCGAACATTAGAAGAGGAGAACCCGGTTACTCATCAAGACTCGATAGAGATGGTGATGGATTAGCTTGTGATAAATAACAAAAGAAAGTCACTCATTATTTTAAATGGGTGACTTCTTATCTTGTTTATATAAAACTGTTCTGTTCTTGGCCACTTTAGTTTCAGTTCCATGATACTTTTAAACTCTTATCCCCTGTTTGTGAAACAGTTAAATTAAAATCAGTATTTCCTTTATTAATTGCCATAAATAATTTCCTCCTTGTGTTGTTTAATTGGTACATCTTAATAATAGACTTCCCACGATGTTCAAAACTCTGTAAAATATACATAATTATTCTAGTGAATATCTATCAAAACTCTATATAAACAAATAAAAAACCAGGTACTCTGTTGAGCACCTGGCTATTTCTTTGAGTGATTTACCAAGCTTGAACCATATTCTAGTATAATAAGTTTACATAACATGGTAATATTGATATAATTTAATAGTACTAACAACATATACAAAGGAGATTATTTTACATGAAAAAACCTTTCTACAAAAAATGGTGGTTTATTTTAATTGTTGCCATCATTGTAATCGGCGCCATTGGTAATATGGCAGGAGGCAATGATACAACAAAGGAGAAGGATTCTAAAGATAAAGTTGAGACTTCTGCAAAAGCGCCAGAAAATAAAGATTCATCAAAAGATGATGAAAAAGCTAAAGAAAAAGAAGAGATTGCCGTAATTGATACTCCTTTAGAAGTTGGAGATGCAGTGTTTACTCTAAATGGAGTTAGTTTAACAGATCAAGTAGGGCCTTCTGTATTACCTACAAAAGCAAGTGGTACATATGTTGTGTTAGATGTTACTTACAAAAACAATGGAAATAAAGCTGTAACAATTGATGCTAGTTTCTTCAAATTAAAACGTGGTGAAAAAACATATGAATCCGATAGTGTTGCTAGCATGTCAGCAAACCAAGGTGAAGATGGTAACATTCAAAATAGCTTCTTCTTACAAGAAGTAAATCCTGACATGGAGATTAAAGGTAAAGTTGTATTTGACCTTGCTCCAGAAGTAGCAGAAGCAACTGATTTACAACTGCAAGTACAAACGGGTATTTTCGGTACTGAAACAGGTATGATTAATCTAAGACATTATTAAAGTCACTCAAATGAGTGGCTTTTTTTAGTTCATATTTAGCTTTTATCTACAATTCTTCCACTAGCAGTCCATTCGTACTCACCTTCACCAGACATTATATGTCGTAATTTTAATAATTCTTCAATTACTATATCTAAACTCTCGACTTTATTAAAACCAAGTGTAACAGGAGCATCATTTAAATTTAATATTTTAGTAGCTTCTAATTTCGTTCAAACAGGTTCTAGGTCAATTTTAGTAAACTGAATAGCTCCAGAATCTCTCTCCTTAACCCTCAAACAAGAGTGCTTTTCTATAAAAATTATAGAATATCTTTTGATATTATTACGCGATTACCTTACAATATTTTTTGTTTACTTCTGAAATTCAGTTAACATTAAATAGTCCATTAATTATATCTGTAATACTATAAAAATAATTGCAGACATAGTTAAAGAGCAGAGCATAACATATTAGATATTTGTGGGTTCATAAGTTGGTAAAAAATACCTGCTACCAATCATTGATTATTGGCTAACTACACATCGGCGTATTGTTCTAGCTCTTGTATGTTGTTTAATGCCATCTTTCCTCATCCTTTCGAATACATAATAAAAAGCCTCCATCCTAAGATGAAAGCTTTGACATTGTGATAACCCTATTGTCGAGAGCTCATTTGCGACTCGTGGTAGAACACACCACATTATTTTGTAGCAAATTGTATTGGGTGCTTTTCCGGGCATTTTGTTGCTGTAGTAAGTTTAACTGAAATAAATGGAAAGTGGAGGAAGTTCATTTATAAACCATTCCTTTATTTATCTCCATATGAAACTTTGAATTGATGCATATGTTGAAAAGAAAAATACTCCTATTAGAAACAAACCATAAGCTTTTCTCTTACTTTGAAATTCTCTAATTCCTAAGGTTAACATAGATAAACCCAAAAAGAATATCATTAGGAAATTCAGCTGGTAATCACTTGTAATAAGTCCATAAGTTGAAAGAGATATTGCTATGATAGCAAAGGCAATTGGTAAAATTTTCAGCATAACCTTCTACACCTCTTTAAATTTCATATTTATTTATCATACTACAAAAAAGAGTAAATGTAAATAAATGTAAATAAATTACCTTTTATATTAATTAATAAACCTAATCTCTTAAAAATATAAATCGACCGTGTATGTCATGCTCCGACAAGTTTGCTCAGCGCTGATCGGTCCTCTATCTGTTTTTCCCTAATATTTAGGTTTTGATAAATACCAAGGGAGGAAAACCTTACCTCACCGACCTACCTCCGATTGTACATTATTATTTTCAACTCCCCTAATGTCGAGGAGATTTATGGAAATAAAAAAAGACTAGGTACTCATGTGAGCGCCTGAACTTGATTAATAACTTGCTGTTGATAATTATGTTGGTTATTTGATGGGTATTAATTCAAATCATTTTAAGAGATTAGAATATAATACTAAACAAACTATAAAGGAGGAATCTAGAAATGTTTAGTAGGCATACACAAACGAGCTGTTGTCAAAGTGAAGCGAACTACTTCCCTAAAATTGTTGCTACTCCTGGCCCCGTTGCACCTGTCACTCCTGGCGTATTAGGTTATGGGTCCCTGCGAGGAGATACATTAGATTTTTTATCGCCTGTATCGACACCCGTTACATTTGAGCAAGTGGGCCCTTTGTCTAATGTAACTGTCAGCCCATCTGGAAATGAATTAGTAGTGCAAAACAATGGCGTATATCAAATTACTATTTCAATAAATGCACAAGCAACAGCACTACCTGATCCAGATCAACCGTATTTCACTGTCAGCATTACCGTAAATGGACTACCTATTTTTTTAGAAGGAATAGCTATTTTTAATGTACTAAATAGAAGTAGTTCAAGCTACATTGTCCAAGCTACTTTATCTGCCGGAGACTTAGTAGGAGTTAGTGCCTCGTCGGATTCTCTAGTCGCTGGTTACGCCAGTCGTTCTTTAACCGTTATTCAAATAGGTGGTTAAAAAGCATTAAGGTAATTGACCTTTGCTGTTAAACACTACGATGTGCAATGTTAATTCCCTTCAAAATCACTTCTGGTAAGTGTACCAACAGCGAATTTATCTAGATGTGATTTATCGTTGGGCTTTTTATCTACTGCGATTTTAGTTAGCTTGTTTGTGAATTGCATTATGTCATCATCCTTTTCTGTTGGTATTTCAGATTTCTGCTGGCTTCATCGATGCCTTAATCCATTTCAAAAAACGATTCCAACGATCTTCATTTAAAATTCATTGCGGACAATACGTGCCGTTCCAACCCTGGTGCTTCTTCACTTACTTAATACCCCAACCGAATTGTTTTAAATGTTTCGCAATGTGTTGAACAGCGTTTTCCTCTGCAACTCGATAACGTAATCCACCACTTTTGCTGTGACACCAATAGAAAGCCAGTTTCCTTTCTTTATCGCATTAGGATCAGTACTACCCACACAATGCCAAACATTTCGATTAAAAGGTATAGCCTGAATGCTTTCTTTATCATCCACAGTAACATGATAAGACACCTGATTGTTGTTGCTAATCCTATATGAAATCTCATTAGCTGTGTGGCCTTGTTGCGTATAGTGATAAATTGAGGCGCCATTGTGTATGGTGCCTTGATTGGATATTTGTTTATTGGTAGCAAGGACTGCTTAAAGCATATGTCATTTCGCTTTTTTCTTCTTTGTATTGAATATCTCTAATGCTCTCTTAACTGGTACATACATATTCACACCGAGTTTTGCTGAAATTTCGCCTAAGCTAACTAGTTCGTTTAAGATAAACATTACTACAACAGCATCTGGAATAATCTGTCCAATTGTAAATCCTTGATCTTGCAGTACTAAATAGATGAGATTAGCTACGATTCAAACCAACTTCATGCTTTTTTTGATGATGCCTTGATACCGACGCTTACTGTTAATCGTTCCCCAGTTAGCTGCCATTCCAGATAAAATCGATTGCATTTAAAATAAAATGTACTGTCATAAACCTCAGCCGCCTACTGTGCTAAGTAAACTTAAATGTTTGTTCCATTTATCTACAATCTTTGCCCTTTTTGAAAGTAAAAAGCCTTGAGGCAAATCGAGAATATTGTGTACCGTTGCCCATCTCCATTAATAATCATAGCGCATAATAAAAGCCCTCCATGTTTGTGGAAGGCTAAAGAATATCCATACCGCCTGTTACTAATCAATATGTACAAAAGAACATCACTTCTTTTTCAAAAATATTTAAAGGTTAATCTTCTTCCATTTACGAATTTTGGTTCTAAAGTTTGTAAATGGAGCAACTGAATTAATGTGAACCCATTTCCAAACAGGCCAATTAGCTTGTGTTTTTGCCCATCGCCTTTGATCAACTTCAAATAATTCCTTCTCAGATAGAATATTTAACCACTCACATAAATTAGTGACCGCTTCATCAAGCATTGATTGTTGTTCTTTCAAAGAGTACGCTCCATATTGTTCATAAAAAGAATTGTACAATCCACCTAGATTATTCCACTTATAGCCTTCTGCTGGCGTGTGTACTTCTTCTCCCTGTTGTTCTTTTTGCTCCCAGTGAAGCAAAAGATTTATCCATCCAAGTTGATAAGAAAGGTTTTCGGATGGAGTTTTATCCACTTCCTCAATCCGTTTGTTTTTCAAGACTTCTGGTATATCATTAAATTCTGCAATATATTTTTTATACTTGTCGTTAATCGTACTAATCAATTCTTCCTTGTTTGCATACTGCCTCACTTTACTCCCCTCTCTTCCATTTATTAGTTCAGCAAAATTGAATGATTTCCTTCTAAAAAATGAAATTTAAAATAATGCTTACCTATCTGTTTGAGTGGCAGATAATGACAGTACACTCAATTATGTTGTGTTTATTCAATGATAGCCCCACTATATTCACAAAATTAGTGATCATTGGTCTACAATCTATAATTGCTAATTCGCTCTTTAAAGACTTGTAAATCTTCTTTCGTTATTGGAGAGATTGTAATAATTTGAATTAAATAAATTTGCATTAGGTTCATTCGTGACTTCCATAGATATATATTTTATTTCACCATTCTTTTCATAAGCAAAAATTAAATACTTCTCTATGATTGTGCTCGTTTTTTCCTTTGCCTCTCCACCAATTATAGCACCTAATGAACCAAAAAGATTATTCCCTGCTATAGCTTTACCAGCATCACTTACCCAACTTTTTTGAATTTCAACATCTGTTTTTATTAGAATATCAATCACTTTATTTATATTTAATTCAATTGTGGCTTGACTTCTTTCAAACACGATTTTATCTTTGCATCTGTAAACAAATATCTCAGCACCTTCGGCAACTGGTAATCCAGCCATATGTTTTACTTTAATACATAGATCTGCATTGAATAGCTGTTGTCGAGATTTAGAACCAAGTACTTTACTCTCTGCCTCGAACTGTTGTTTCTTTTTCGCAGCTTCTCTTTGTTTACGTGCTTCTATAGCTTCAGCGCTATAGGCTCGTTTATAAAGTTTAATTAGAAATCCCTCAAATAAAACAATAATTACCAATAAAATGATAGAAACTAGATAGTCAGCACCTTCATATCCTTTGCTATTTAAAAACATGTTAGTTAAGCCGTACAAGAAATAAAATCCAACTAATGTAATAGCTATTAGATGAAGAACTTTTTTCACCAATATCCCTCCTCCTATATAAATATACATATATAATGAATGGGATTCTATTACAATTTTTAAATTGCTACTTTTATCGACTCATGCACCGTATTATCATGGCTAAAGCTTTTCAGTGCCAATAGCTTTTGACTATAAACTTGTGGTATGTGGTGGTGTGAGAATCATAGATATTTTAATAAAGAAACTCATCTTAGGTTCAAACTATTTAATACTAGAATGCTTAGGCCAACCTGGCTAGGCTCTTAGATTTCTTATTAACTTCTAAAATATTTTTTCGATGCAGTCATGTTGCCCATGTTGAATGCCAAAAACTTTAAGAAAGCTTAGTTTATTGATTTGACCCTCCCCTTACAGGATGCTTTATATTTAAAGTAATTTATAAGGAGGTGATTGTTATGCTGACCATTGGTGAATTTTCGAAAATATCTCATCTTACACTGAAAACGCTTCGCTACTACGATGAAATCGGACTTTTAAAGCCTGCTTTTGTTGATGCTAGAAATAACTATCGTTATTACAATGTTCCTCAATTAGAAACTGCTTTATCCATCTCGCGATTGAAAAACTATTTATTTTCTTTAGAAGAAATCAAATTTATTTTAACTAATTGGGATGATACCGAACTTCTTAGTTCTAAATTGAAAACAAAACAAGAAATTCTTACACAACAACTTACATTTTATGCTTCATTGTTAAATGAATTAAAACTTGATATTCATGAGCTTGATAAAAAGGGAAGTATCATGGGCTATTTAAATGAGATTGAGATTAAACTTGTGGATCACTTACCATATGATATCTTATCTCAGCGAAAGACAATAAATACCGATGATTTTCTAAAACACTTTAATGAGTTGTTTAGTAAAATTATGTTCAATAATTTATTACCTAGTGCAAAACCACTTGCTATTTTCCATAGTGCCGAATATGAACCTGATAATTATGATGTAGAAATGGCCATACCACTTACAACCGCCACGAATGAAACAAGATTATTTAATCCTGGTCTTTGTGCAATGGCTACGCTTATTGGTTCTTATGATAAACTACCTTCCATCCATACAAAACTACATGTTTGGATAACCGAACATAACTATAAACTAAATGGTGCACCGTTCGAAGTTTATCAAACAGATCCCTATAGTACACAAGAGGATAATAATATCACAGACGTATTTTTTCCTATTAAATATAAATAACAAAGGAGTGCCTTACTTTGTACGGTATAAATAATTCTACGATAAAAGAAAAAATCTTCATTTTAGTTGCTGAGATTATCTATTTAGTTATTGCATATTATTTACTTTTCAATACATATGGAAAATCTGCCATTTCTCTAGGGCTTTATATTGCTTTAATTATTACAGCTTTGCGATTAACAGCTATGATGTTTATTTGGTTACCTAGAGGTATTGCAATGCAGGAAGCTATCATGAACAGTATAGCTTTTGGGATTTATTATTTGGGCTTTCCCATTTTAATGATTACGAGCAAACAGGATCCAAACATAACAATGCTAATTGTAGGCTGGCTATTATTTTTAGGAGGAAGTATATTAAACACAGTTTCAGAATTACTTAGAAAACCTTTCAAAGACAATCCTGAAAACAAAGGTAAGCTCTATACGGGAGGTTTATTTAAATATGCGATTCATATTAATTACCTCGGAGACTGCCTTTGGGTACTAGGCTTAGCACTAATCTCTAACAATATTTATAGTTTGCTTATCCCTCTTAGTTTATTCTTCGTATTTGTTTTTGGCTATATCCCAAAATCAGATAATTACTTACAAAATAAGTACGGAGAACAATTTACAATATATAAACAAAAAACTAAAAAGCTAATCCCTTTCATTTGGTAAATAAAAAACATCAGGTTCACCTATTATAGGGTGATCTCAGACTGTCGACTTAAGGAATCGAAAAGTTCACCCTCGATTCCTTTTATCTTCTTTCATTATGTTTAAATATGATAATATACCACCCAATAAAACAGACTCTTCAAGCAAAAGAACTCTTTTAAACAACTTGCCTAGCCAATTTCTTTAAATTCATGGCAGCAAAAATAAGCATCGCCTACCTGGACAATTTATTAAGACCTCTTAAGCTTGTCCATCATATTCCACACTTTTCCTTTGCATCCACAAAGGCGCTCAATACTTTCTTTATTGGATGTCATAGGAAAAGGGCGTACATTTCGAACATGTGGTTGAGCGATAAAATAAATGGCTTGATCACAAACTTAGCATTAACTTCTCGTGCTATAAATTTGTAATAAACCTTAATATGAGAACAATAAAGAGCGTGTTTTGAAAATAAAAACTGTCCAAAACACGCTCTTACTATATGTAGAAGTTTGAAGCCCATGTTGTACGAAAGCACCTATTAGTTGAGCAAGTAATCTATCTATAATCTTTAATGCCATCTTCAAAAGCCTGTCTATCTCCATTCTCAATTCCGTGCAATGCCTCTTGTAAAGCAAATGTACTTTTATAAAATTTAACCCGTTCAAATATTTCATCACCGTTAGGATATAGGTTAATACACATATCCAAAAAATCTTCGCCATAGCTAGAGAGTATTCCAGCAAAGTCATACGCTGGATCTCCTAAACCCGAACCACCAAAGTCTATTATCCCTGAAATCATACTTGTTTCTGGATTCCATAATATGTTAGATGCTCCAAAATCTCCGTGTATAAGTGTTATATCTAAATTTGAGAATACCTTCCCTTTTAGAAACGTTTCAAAAGATTGTGAAATTTCCTTTTGAGCGTCGCTTCTGATAAAAGGAAATACATTATTTTGAATCTTATCATACAGGCTATACATCTCTTCAAGTGGGTTACGAACCTTTAGTTTCAAATCTCGACTTGCTTTTTCCCCTGAAATAGAGTGGAGTTCTACAAGAAAAGAAACAAGTTGTTTGGCCAACCCCTTAACCAATTCAACACTATTAACACCTGTTAAGCTCTCCTTCCACAAAGGAACACCATCTATTAGGTTATAGCCGGTGAAGACTTTACCTGGTTTTAACTCTTCAAAAGACTGATAAATTGAATTCGGAATAGGGGTTGAGATGATACCTTTAATGTATTTTAAAATTTCCGTCTCTCTTCTTAATTGATTGATTCCATTTTTATATTTTGGAAATCTAAAAACCAAAGATTTGTTTACAATGAACACATCATTATTCTGTCCAATTTCATTAGGATAAAAGTCTTCAATGGAAAGGTCAGAATAAAGCGACTGAATGGTTTCAATAAAGTTATTATTCATTTAGTAATCCCCCTTTCGATCACTTTCTATTGTGTTGATCCCCAAATGCTTGTTGAACTAATTACCCGTTTGTTTAAGTACATGAAGCGTTCCTAAATGTAATTACCAATACTCATTGTTTTTATGATTTTTTAAATAAATATATTCTTCATTTTTACTTATCAATCACACAATTCCCCCCTATCAATCGATTTTTCATCATAATTTATATGGTTTATTTTACCATGTTTTTAATTTTTACACAAAGCCAATTTAGCATACATACTCAACAACAAGATCACCTCTAAGAAAAACTAACGAGATGATTTTATCAGCTTTATTTCGAAAGCCTTAATTAATTTTTTATATAATACTTATAATTCCTATCAGCATTAATATAATTATATAGAATCACTACCATAGACACAGGATGCTACAAATAACCTATTCTCTAATTTGTTATTTAGGAAAAAATACTTTTTAATCCAATCTTTACAAAACAATATATAGAAATATTATAAATGAATGGATATAATTTTTTTAGTAATCCTTTTACTATAAAGAATTACTAAAATTCATTTATTAGACGAGCTAAAATGTCTAATATTAACCACTCTATAAATAGTAGAGATTAATAAAGAGGTGTAGCAATTGGAAAATTACTCAATGAGAATAATACCAAGAATTTTTCTTCGCTATTATGAATTAATAGAAGATGAAATGATTTCTCAAGATGAAAAACAGCTAATTAAATTGGCTTTTACTTTATTAAATAAAAGAATAGAAAAAAATATTAGCCAAGATGAAATGGCTGAGAGAACTGGTCTATCCAAAAGTGTTATTTCGAGAATGGAAACCTTTAGCTCTATCCCATCCTCTTTAACCTTAACTAAATATGCAAGTGAATTAGGTATGGAATTAGTCCTTGTTGATAGAGAGCTTTATAAAATGTGGAATACAAAAAATAAATCGATAATGGAAAAGTGAGTTAATGTTAACCTTTTAAATAGTGAGCACTCCGCAAGTCCCTTACAGAAAGGTTGCAATTTTACTGATTACCATTATTCCTTATAAAATCAATACATCATTAAACATGCCCAGGTACTCATTTAAACTATCCTCAATTGCTAGACACTACCTAACAATTACGGTACGTTAACTGAATATCTGGGCTTTATAATTTATTCTGATGAACTTAATAAAATTGTGAGCACAGTACCCCACAAGAAAATCACACCATAATAAAGTCTTTGTAATAGACCTGCTGGCAATGGAAAGAAAAACAAAAGAATGATAAAGAAAAGAAGAGTTATAAGAACAATTAAATTTAAATAGGTCCACCTCTTACCTTTAGTCAATGATTTTGCATAAATCCACAGTCCAAACAAAACAGTAAACATACCTATTTGTGATAATATGGAATGCCAAAATAAATGAACATCTGCAGGTATAAAACCAGATACAATATTTCCTATAGCAAATATAAGAATAAATACTGTTCCTAATTTATTTATTCCATTTCTTTCCAGATACTGAGAAAGATACAACACTCCAACCGAAAATGTTAAACCGTTTACTATAAACAATACATTCATCCAAAAATGATAAGGTGAACAAATTTCATGAGGTGCAATTGAATATGTATACTTCCCACATGATGTTACTCCTAGATCACTCATAGCTTGTTGCATAAAATTATAGGGTACAAGTGCAGTCATAATAAAAATAGGCTCTATCACAAAATATAAAATGGTCACAACCCAACTTACTATTCCTATTTTTTTAGATATATGTAACAATATTTTTCCTCCTTTCTCTATTTATATATTTGATTTCAAAATAAATTACTTCGTTAAACGATAATGAGTTTTAATCCTGCAAAATCTCCATGGATCATTATTCCAAAAGCAAATCTTTCTATTCATTTCTCATATTTAGCTCCTCTAAATCTATATATTTTAAATAAAATTCAATAGACTTTTAACGGATTTTGGGTAAACCCCTTATTCATAGTTAGGAAAAGAAACTAGATGATGCTGTACTTTTTCGGAGGTGCTACTTCTTCAACAGCCCCTACTGCATTTGCTGCTCAATGTTACTGGGTAGGTAAAAGCATAGACATGTGATTACTTAATAATAAAATTATATTTTGCTTTATCTCCCTACGACAATATACTAATTGCTTTGCAAAATAAAAGGACATCCCTCTGTGTAAGGAATGTCTAAGTATGAATCGGCTACACTAAGTTGGACATAAAAAATAAGGGCTAGTACACTTAGACTACCAACTTAAAGGAGCGTGCTACTATGTCACGTCAACGTCGAACTTTTACATCTGAATTTAAATTGCAATTAGTAAAACTTTATGAAAATGGAAAATCCCGTGCAGATATTGCCAGAGAGTACGATATAACGCCTTCGGCTTTAGACCGTTGGATTAAAAACCATCAAGAAACCGGTTCATTCGCTGCCAAAGATAATCGCTCTGAAGAAGATAACGAACTAGCTCGATTACGCAAAGAAAACCAACGTTTACTGATGGAGAATGATATTTTAAAGCAAGCAGCGCTGATCATGGGACGAAAATAGATGTGATTCGAAATAACGCTCACAAATATTCAGTATCAGCAATGTGTGACGTCCTTGATATTCCGAAAAGTACGTATTACTATCATGCCGATGTTTGTGGCAAACGTGCGCTAAAAACTGAAGATAATGAGATTTCCAAAGAGATTGCTCGTATTTTCAAAGAAAGCCGTAATAATTATGGTACGCGTAAAATCAAGAAAGAACTAAGTAAATTACCAGAGCCAAAACACGTATCACGTCGTCGAATTGGTCGATTAATGAAAGGTCTTGGACTAGTATCAAACTATACAGTAGCACAGTATAAGGTGCATAACTCAACATGTAATGAAGCGCCGATAAAAAATGAATTACAGCGCCATTTTGAGCAAGAAGAGCCGTTGGCTGTCATCGTGAGTGATTTAACATATGTCCGTGTCGGAACAAAATGGCATTATGTATGCTTATTTGTCGACCTTTTCAATCGTGAAATCATTGGCCGTAGTGCTGGTGCAAATAAGACAGCAGAGCTGGTTTATCAAGCACTAGTAAGTATTAGAGGTAACTTGAACGACATACAAATGTTTCATACAGACCGAGGTAAAGAGTTTGATAATAAGCTCATTTCAAAAGCCCTAGAAACATTTGGAATCCAGCGATCCCTGAGCATGAAGGGATGCCCTTATGATAACGCCGTGGCTGAGGCGATGTTTAAGGTATTTAAAACCGAATTCGCTAACGGAGCACATTTCTCTACTCTTGAACAGCTCGCTCTTGAACTAGATGATTATGTTCATTGGTTCAATAACATTCGAATTCACGGGACACTAGGCTATTTAACTCCAGTGGAATTCAAGCAACAGACCTTATAATTTTTGTCCAGTTTAGTGTTGACATACCAGTATTTATCTATACAAATCCAACAGATTTAACAGATATCTTTCTAATTCATTGATTGCAAACAATACTTCCTTATGAAGTCTATCTTCAACTACGCTATTATCAGTAAAAACCTCTAAATATTTATTTACTTCTACAAAGAATTTTTCATATTTCTCTAAAAACTCATCAATTGTTTGATCACCAGGTGTTACAGATAAGTAGATAGTTTTGAATAGATTAAAGTCACTATATGCATTACTTAAAAAATAGATTGCCAGTGTTCTATCGCTATTAATATACAATTTTACAAAAGATAGGTTTTGTTTTATTTTATTCAATGCATTGATAAGATTTGTCGTCTGTTTAAGCATATTTGCCGTATTACTATACATCTCATACTCACCTCCATCATAAGCAGCAAATCGGTACATTTCAATATTTTTCCGTAATCCCAGAAACACAGCAACTCTGGGTCGGCCATGTTGTCATTTCTTCGCTGAAAGTTTACCTATGTAGACAATCGTCTGTCTTTCCCTACTATTAAAGTCATAAAAAATATCAAGGGAGGGAAATCTTTTCGCAAACTTTTAAAAATTTAATCCTCAAATATAGAATCAGCTCTGGTGACGATTTTATTTGTGACCTAACTTTATTTTATTAATTGTCTCATGATGATTTCTTCGCCGATTCGTCCTATTAGTCTCTCATTTGTATCTTCAAATCCTACTTTAAAATATAGTTTTTGTGCTGGTATATTATCTTTGTCTACAACTAAAACAATTTCATCGCAATTAGGGAATTCTGCTTTCACAAACTCAACTAGTAAGGTCATTCCCTGTTTTGCGTAACCTTTTCCTTGCTCTGTATGGTTAATTGATAATGCAGTTAATAACATTGCATTCAAATTAGTAGAGTATTTCTTTACTCTTTCATTTGTATTGAGAAGGAAGAAACCCACTGGTGTATTATCACTTAAAATGACAATACGATACTGTCCTTCATTAATTTCTCCAAATTTGCTTGGAAGGGCAGAAAATTGTTTTTGTTCTTCTGTAAGTACAAAAGAGTTCAATTCTTTCATATATTCACTTGAAAAATGCTTTAATTCAACCCTTTTCCATTTTTCCATAAGATCATTCTCCATTCATTTTTTCTATACTTTACCACTTAATTAGGTTTTGGTCATTTATTTATTTGAAATTTCAAAATATAATACCACATAAAAATTTTCTTATTTAACAGTGGATTGTTTCGCTTGCTGGATTCTGTGATGGGACACGTCTCAGAATATGATATTGCTTAATTTAGAGAAGGTTCAGTACTGGAGAAATGCGAGTACTGTAACACGTTTAAAGAAAACGGCATTGTACGAGATATGAGATATCTATTCAACCTGAAAAAAAGACGATTTTCCATTTTTATTTCATTAATTATTTATTTTATTCTTTTGTTAATTGTCCTGAATTCATAAACTTTTAAGAATTTGTGTGTTTCAACTTTAGAAGAAATAACGAAATTACATAAAAAGGGATTTTTGATTGAAGAGGAGTATTTAGCAGAGGTAAGATAGTTGATAAAAGATAGCTGCTTCACGATTTTAGTTTCGTTTATAAAAAAGACTGCTGACAAACATCAAATTTGAGTTTGTCAGCAGTCTGATACTACTCAATTAAGAGTGGTATGTTTCATTAAAAATTAAAGTTTTACGATGTTAGCAGCTTGTGGTCCGCGTTGACCTTCTTCTACTGTGAATTCAACTTTTTGACCTTCTTCAAGTGATTTGAAACCTTCACCTTGAATAGCTGAGAAGTGAGCGAATACGTCTTGTCCGCCTTCAACTTCGATGAAACCAAAACCTTTTTCTGCGTTAAACCATTTTACTGTACCTTGTGTCATGTAAATGACCTCCATTAATCAAATTAAATAAAATCACATTCATAAAAAAACACATATCACAAAAAGCATCTATCAAAACACGATTACTTTTTGTAATATGTGAATTCATTGCATCTTTTTTTTCGGATGATTCTATTGAATACAATATACCATGTAAAATCACCTTTGTCTAGTCCTAAACTGTTTAAATTTTGGAATATCCATTTTTTCTTGAGGTTAGGCATGAAAAGCAATGTTTTTTCCCCTTATCGGAACTTCACAGTATTATTGCGTTTTATAAACGAAAATCATCAGAAACATTTATTATCCAGCTGCTATCAGTGGAAGCCAGAAACGTTACTGCATCGGCAATATCCTCTATTCGCCCTATTCGATTGCAAATAGAAGATTAACTCCCGCTACAATGCTTTCTGAGCAACAGGCGATCATCAAGCATTCAAATCCGTTATTGCAGGAATAGTAATTTCCTTTACACATGAAACAGGTGATAAATGGATGACACATTGCACAATTGATACAATATCTTGTACAGGAATACGAGTCCCTTCATATAAATGAATTGCTTTCTCTGCCCCTTCTTCATAAGGTACTTCTGCTGCTAGCTCCCCTGGGTTAATACATGTGACAGAAATTTTATCTTTTCTTAAATGTTCACGAAGGGCATTTGTAATGCCACGTAAGCCGAATTTAGATGTAACAAATGAAACTTGTGCATTGTTCGTGTGATCTAAGCCTGCTGTTGAGCCAATTAAAATCACTTTTCCATTTTCCGCTTGTCTTAAATTTGGTAAAAGCGCTTGGATATATGTAATTGTAGAAGTTAAATTTATATTGATTATGTTTGAAATATCTACGACTTCATCCAAATCAAATGTATAGTCATCCTCGAATCCACGCTTTTCCCATACGCCAACATTGTAAATTAATACATCGAAAGGAATGTCTTTTACCTTCTCTTTTAAAGTTGGAATTGATTGCTGATTGGACAAATCAATAGCGAGCCAATGACGATTGACACCATCGTTGAGATTTAAGCTTTTAGGTCGAGAACGTGACACGATCCATACAGAGTCTCCCATGACGGGTAAACCTTTGACAAATGCATCACCCAGTCCTTGACTCGCTCCAAATATAATGAAATTCTTACTCATTCCACCATCTCCTTACCAGTTATTGCTATTCATTATAATAATTACAGAGTTATACAGCAATGAAAGTGGTTTATTGCTATGACAAACGTAATTTGACTTCTGCCTTTTTTGCTCTTATATTAACGACGCCACACTAGGGGATTAAAATCAGCACCCTAAGCCTGTAAAGCTGATGCAAAATCTTAAGAAATCTTCATAAATATTCTCAATAATTATTAATAATTCCCATTTACAATAAGGAAAGTCGACAATATTACATCAAGGAAAGCTAAATCATCAGTTAGGAGCGTTTTAAATTGGGCGTAACAGAAATTATCAATAACATTCAATCTTTAATGCTGCCAGTAATGATTATTATTGGTGTTGAGTTTTTACTCATTGCATTCTATTATTTCTTTTATAATAAAAAGGAACCATCCGTTCGGAAACGAAACCACGTAAAAAAACTTATGCTTGGAGCACTCTTCATCGGCTATATTGTTTTTGTTTGTGAGTTAACAATTATTGGCCGAGGCTCTTCTCATTTTCTGCAGATGAATCTCCAACCATTTAGTGGTTATATCGATGCATGGAAAAAATATTCGTTACGAGATCTTCAAAATTGTATTTTTAATATTTTAATGTTTGTACCATTAGGCGTTTTCTTGCCCCTGCTTTTCCCTAAATTTAAACTATTCAAGTGGCTTTTTCTCGTAGTCGTCAGTGCTACATTATCCATTGAAACATATCAAACACTTACAGGAGCGGGAATTTTCGAGCTTGATGACTTAATCAACAACTCAATTGGTGGGATTATCGGATACCAGTTATATAGACTTGTGGCTTCCATTGTTCAGCATAAAAAAGTAAAAATAAAAAGTCTAATTGGCAATCTGGCCATCCCACTCATAATGGGTTTGATTTTTGTTGGGATGATGATTGTCTACAACCAACAAGAGTTTGGTCATCTTGCAATAAATGCCTATACAAAATCGAATATGTCAGGTGTTGATGTCTCCACTTCATTGGACTTAAGTGCAGCACCCACAGTTGCCCCCGTGTATAAGAAAATAATGAAGAATGACGAAGTTGAAACCTTGCTGCAAAAAAAACTAGGTTTATCCGTAACGAGTACAACGGAAAATAGAGGGGATCGCGAAATTTTATTGGCAGACAATGCAGGTAATCCTTATACATTATTTATCAGTTCACAGGGCAATTGGTCATTAACAGAGAATCTGTATACACCTGACCAAACTACAGCAGCAGGACAAGATTCTGTTAACAAGGCGAAGGCAATAATGGACGAACTTGCTCTCCTCCCTCAAGAGGCAGAGTTTACTGTATGGGAGAATGGTGAATTAGAATGGACACTTCCAGATTGCGCTAATATCAACAAAGATTATTGGCTTGGGGAAGTAAGTCTTGGGCTGAAACCAGATGGCGATGTATATTCCTTATCATCTAATCTACGTAACCATCAATTTATAACGGAAGTAAACATTTTGTCCCCTACAGAAGTGTATGAACGTATTAAGAATGGCGAATTTCCACAAATAAAATATAATGCACTCGTAACAGACGAAGAACTTACAATAAAAAAAGGCGATCAACTGTCTATAGAATTAATAGAGCTTACGCATATGTATGATACAAAAGGTTTCTATCAGCCTGTTTACAATGTTTCCGGAACATTGAATGGCAAAAGCTGGTTCACCTTGATTCAGGCAAGAAAATAGCTTTTTATATTCTCCAAACATGAGAAAAGCCCAGGCTCGAATATGAGTAACTGGGCTTTAGGTGTTCGTCCAATTACTGAATTAAGTGTCGAATATACTACCTTTAGTAAATAAAAAGGAGGGTAGTTAATGTCTTATAAACATATAAATATGGGCTGTTGTCAAAAAGAAACAAACTCTTTCCCCAAAATTATTGCTATTCCTGGTCCTGTTCCCACACCCAATATTGGTGTCTTAAGTTATGGATCCATAAGAGGTGACTCCTTAGAAATTATATCCCCTATTGCGGCACCTATTCCATTTCAGCAAGTGGGCCCTTTATCTAATGTCACAGTAAGTCCATCTGGAAATGAATTAGTAGTGCAAAGCAATGGCGTCTATCAAATTGCCATATCGATAAATGCTCAAGCGACAGTAGAACCAGATCCATTACAATCCTATTTTACAGTTAGTATTACCGTCAACGGACAACCTATTTTTCTAGAAGGTCCCGCTATTTTTAATGTGTTAAATAGAAGCAGTTCTACCTATGTTGTTCAAGCTTCATTATCCGCAGGCGATCTAGTGGGAGTAAGTGCCTCATCGGCCAATCCAATCGCTAACTACGCGAATCGTTCCTTGTCCATTATTCAATTGAGTTAGTTGGAGCGTTCATAATATCTATTGAATTTTTCAAATAGCCATAACTGAACTGGGTTACAACAGCTGCGATACCATAGGAATTTAGCTCTCATATCTACCTTTTTAGAGATGGGAGCTATTTTTAGGGAGGCTTAACTTTTTATACTTTGAGTTTTATGTATACTGTGTTTATAGTGTATAGTTAAAAAATTTGTACTAGGTGTGGGTCTTTCTGAAAAATGCTGCAAAAAGTTCAGGAAAAACGAATGATCCTCTGCGATAATGTGTCGTGAAGTTACCGAAAATATCATCTTACACTGTCCATGCATTCCACTGCTTACTTCAGACAGTATTAATAATCAGTTTCATGGAAGAACCAGAGGACATACTAATATATTCTTGCAATGTAGGATAAACTAATGGAGACCCATGTTTTTAATCATATTAGTAGAGAATAAATAAGTAAACGATGTGTGTTAATGCGACTTACATTAACACATTCTCTTTTATTGTACCGCGCTATAAGTTATTTACTCCGTTCGTGAGGATTCACTCCTCTCCGCGAGTATTTCACCCCTCTTCGCGAGTATTTCACCCCTCTTCGCGAGTATTTCACCCCTCTTCGCGAGTATTTCACCCCTCTTCGCGAGTATTTCACTCCTCTTCGCGAGTATTTCACTCCTCTCCGCGAGTATTTCACTCCTCTCCGCGAGTATTTCACTTCTCTCCGCGAGTATTTCACTTCTCTCCGCGAGTATTTCACTTCTCTTCGCGAATATTCATATCCGTCATAGCCTATTCTCTATTCAACATTCATACTTATAAATCCTTATATTTTTGTCAAAACTATTTGATAACTAACCAAATATAAAAGTAGGGACATGATGACAAAAAAACATATCGTATTTCTCCTATTCATTTTAACGTCTGCCTTTTTTATGACCGGTTGTTGGGATGTGACGGAGCCTCAAAGAATGTATTATGTCAATGCCGTTGGGGTAGATTATGAGGATAATCAGTACAAGGTTTATTTACAAATTATTAATTTTGCTGATGTAGCGAAATCCGATCAGCCTAGTGGCAATGTTGCACCTGCTGAAGTAGGCTTTGCTGAAGGTAAAACCGTGGAAGAAGCAATTTATAAATTGTATCGTTCCTCTGACCAGGAGATTTTTTGGGGGCATATGAGGTATTTGCTCTTTACAGAACGAGCCATGGAAAATGAACGAAGTATCCCTGTGATTGATACGTTCATTCGTTTTCGAGAGACTCGTTATCATATTTGGGTCTACAGTACAACGGACCCTATTAAAGATGTCATGCTTATCACACCGATTTTAAGAAATTCTCTGACTTCTTCAAAATTAAGTAATCCTGTCAATACAACGCAACAAGAATCCTTTATTGAGCCTCAAAACTTAAGAAATTTAATTATTGGTTTAAATGAACCGAGCCATGAGGTCAGTATCCCCTACGTGTCCATCATGAAAGATTGGGAAACGATGGATGAAGAAGTTGAAGAAACAACGTTCTCAGGTGTAGGAATTCTCTCAAAGGATGGCTTTAAAGGCTTTATTAAGAATTCTGCAGCAAAAGGCAATCAATGGATGCATAATGAAACTAGTCGCGGAGAGGTCACCTTTAAATTAGAAGGTGGCGAAAGAGATTATCTAACCGCTGATTTAGATAAATTAGATGTCAAAGTGAAGCCTGTCATTAAGAATAATCAAGTGACATTTGATATTACGATTCATTTGCGTGCTACCTTGAATGGATTTAAAGGAAAAATAAACTCTGATGAGGTGAGAGCCAATATTATAAAAGAAGTAAAAAAACAAATATTGACAACCTATGAGGAAGGTTTAAAGTTGGACGTTGATATTTATCGTTTTTCAGAGTATCTCTATCGCTCCAACGTCAAGACGTGGAAAAAGTTAGAGAAAGATGGAAAAATCCCTTTAACAAAGGATTCCATTGGGGACATAACGATCCAAGTAACAAAAATAAACCCGGGTCGTAAAACGTATGAAGAAACCATTGAAGAATAAGACCCCTATACTTGTCAATCAAAACATAGCTGCCAGCAGACAATATATATGATAGAAAGCTGTATAGCCTGTTTTAGAATGATCGGAGGCATCATATTTTCTGACGGATTGATTTGTTGTCTGTATGCTACTACAAATTAAAAATATCAGCTAATATGAATAGTTGACCGCTAAAACAAAAAACCAGGTGCTCATCTTTGAGGAGCATCTGGTTTTATTGTGAAAGTGAATCTTACTAATTTGCTTAGTTTTGATTCGTTATAATACTACGATAAGTTGGAGCACTGAACAAGTTAAAATATTTTCCAATAAACTTTTAAGGGGATTTAATGGTTTTTCGAGAAAATAAATTGCCCTTTCAAATTTTATAGTGTTCATTCTATAAAATACTTTGCAGAGCAAGTAAACAAAAGGACCAGTCACTCTCCATGAATGCTGGTCCTCTCATATTGTTGAAAAAGATGATATTTCACTAAAATTCTATTGCTTGTTTTGTTTTTCAACACTATGAAAATCTCCTTGATCACTATAAAAACATACAAAAAGGACTAGGTCCCTACATCCTCATGTGGGTCCTAGCCTTTTTAGTGAAAGTGAATCTTACTAATTTTTGCTTAGCTTTTGATTCAATTAAGAATACGTCTAAATTCCATAAAGGTTTCATTTTTTCGTTAAAAATAGATAATGCTACACAAAAAGACCAGGAAAACACGAAAAATGTGCTCCTGGTCCCTTTGTGAAAAGTGAATGTTACTAGTTTGCTTTAGTTTTTGTATTCTACTAATGAGTTAGACGAGTGATGTTTTAAAAAAGTTACATCTATTTTAAAAAGTTTTTATTCCACCAATTTTACAGCAAAATCAAACATGCCCTCCGCACCATCTATCGTAATAATGGACATAGAACACATTCCTTCTGACATAGGTATAGCTTCTTCCAGTATTGCGGTGTGTATTTTTCTAGCAGTTAATGTCCCTCGAGCCCATCTCATGCCATCTGAGTCAATCATTTTCCAACTAAATTGTTGTGTGCCTTTATTTTTCACACTGTATTGAATGCCTAGCTTGTCTGGTGAATGGTTACTATAAAAGGTGTCATGAAACTCACCATTTCCAGTTGTTCCATCACATAATTTATAGAAAGCCTATGGTACACTGCTACTTCCTTTTTTTGGGGTTGAACAGCATTTTTCATAATTCTCAATTTTCTCTCTATTTCCCAGGCAATTAACTACTTCAATATAGAGAATCAGTATACTATAGTAGTGTAAAGCTAATTAGCCTTACACCTCCAAGACTTGTTACTAGGGTCACTGTTCATGCAGTGACCCGCTCATGATTGAAACCCCTAAAGGATTTCCATCTTTTGTTTTTCCCTCCCTCCTAGAGCATTGACTTTCACATCAGGGTCCACTAAAAATTGATAGGTCTCTTCGATTTTATGCAACATGAAATTAAAATATTTACCGACCCCAAAATGTATCTCTGGAAAACGTAATGGCTGGTGTTCCTTCGCTTTTACTAAACAAATGACGGTATTTTTCATGATAGCTGCCCCGTCTTCTATTATATAGAAGCTTAAATGACAATATGTCTTCATACCATTTTGCCGATATTTAGGGTTCTTTTATTAGGATAAAAATGATTTCTACACCTATTTCTACTTCCTTGATTGACATTTCCTCCATTTCCCCGCTTTTATACATACAGGTTCCCTTTCCATACTTTACTTTCCTCCAAAAAGAATCTCGTCGATATCGATTATTTTGCATGGCTTTTGCTTATCCTTAATAGTATCGGAAATGACTTAGCCCTTTTCCTAGAGGAGGTGCCCATCATCAAACACACACTATTTTTCATCCTACTGCTTAGCGTGATTCTTTTGCTAGGTGGCTGTTGGAATAAACGAGAGTTAAATGAATTAGCCATTGTTACGGCTGTTGGGGTCGATAAATCAGACGAGCTTGTTGAAATCTCCGTTCAAATCGTTAACCCTAGTCAAGTAGCCTCGAACAAAGCAACCAGCTTTCAAGTTCCTGTTTTCACCTATCACGCAAAGGGAAAATCCTTATTTGATGCCATTCGAAAATTAACAACGCTAACGCCAAGGAAGCCTTATTATGCACATGCTCAGATCATTATTATTGGAGAGGAAATGGCTAAAGAAGGAATGAATAGCATTTTGGATTTATTTCAAAGAGATGCTGAGGGTCGGAGCGAATTTAACATTATCGTTACCCAAGAATCGACTGCACAAGAAATTTTAAGTGTTTTAACACCGCTAGAGGATGTTCCTGCCAGTAAAATGTTTAAATCCTTAAAGGTTTCAGAAGCTGCATGGGGAACGACAGAATCTGTAATTTTAGATGATTTAGTCCAATCTTTAGGTGGTATTGATCATAGTGCCGTATTACCTTCTATTCAAATACTCGGAGATGCGGATATTGGAAAATCTATTAGCAATATAGAAAAAATTGAGAGCCCTGTACAATTACAATATGGTGGAATGGCCGTTTTTAAAAATTATAAGCTAATTGGCTTTTTAACCGAACAAGAAAGCAGAGATTATAATTTTTTAAACAATCATATAAAAAGTACGTTTGAAAATATTGCCTGCCCAGAGCAAGGAAAAATATCGACAGAAATTATCAACTCTTCAACAAAAGTGACGGGCCATTTTCAAAATGACAGCCCTTCCATTACGATTCAACTTGATATTGACCAAAACATAGCTGAGGTAGGTTGTCATCTGGATTTAACGAAACCTGAAACTATCGATACATTAAATAAAGAGACGAGTAGACAAATTAAAGAGAGCTTAGAACGCACGCTTCATACGATCCAAAAAACCTATCAAGCCGACATTTTAAAATTTAGTGAAGTGCTACACCGAGAGGACTACCATGCATGGAATCGAATAAAAAAAGACTGGCCAACCCTTTATCCCGAGCTAACTGTTCGTATTAAGGTCGATGTTCATACAAAAGGAATCGGGACTGCTACAAAATTAAAACTAAATTAAGCAACCAAAAATGACCAGACTCTTTTTCAGAGTGCTGGTCATTTCCATTAACAGCCGCTTCAAATGTAATGAGTGACGTTTCTTGATTAGGTTGTTTTAAGATACGTGTAATTCGCTGAACATATTATGCCAAAGAAAAATGGGAACATAGAGCTAACTATCATTATCTTGTAAATTTGAATTGAACGTTTAATTCAATATTTCTATTGATTTCATGTTGATGACCATTTAATGTACAAATTAGCACAAATTATCAAAAAATACTTTCGCTGAAACAGTACTATTAAGTCGAGAAAGGATGATGGTATGGATTATTTTGAAAGAATACAAAACGCCATAGAGTTTATTGAGGACAATCTACAGGAAAAGTTAACGATCACAGCTATTTCTTCCCAATCTTACTTTTCTGCATTTCATTTCCAACGACTTTTTCAAGCTATTACAGGATTTTCGGTACAGCAGTATATTCGCAACAGAAGGCTTTCTGAAGCGGCCTCTCTATTAGTAACTACTCCCAAGAACATACTGGAAATTGCGATCAACTTTCAATATGGTTCTCAAGAGGCGTTTACACGAGCATTCGTTCAATATTTTGGCGTCACACCTGCTAAGTACCGAAAAGAAGCCAACTCCATACCACTTCTAACCAAAATGAACTTTTTGGATTATAAACTGGAAGGAGAACTCCCTATGCAGCGACCAGAAATACTTCAATTACCTAAAAAATGTATCACTGGCTATGAATACAAAACGTCCTTACAAAACGATCAGTATTATGCAGACATCCCAAGCTTTTATTTAGATTTTGGCCAACAGCAGTATTATGAGCGAATCTCACATAAGGTAGCCCCTAATATGGCATATGGCATTTCTACAGGTTTTCAAGAGGATGGTCAATTTTCCTTTATTGTAGGAGAGGAAGTTCATTGCTTTGAGGAGCAATTAGAGAAAGGCTTCGTTCACCTTGAAATTCCTGCTGGTAAATATGCGGAATTCACATTGAATAGCACTGCGGAAGGAATTCAAAATACAAGACGTTACATTTACGGAGTATGGCTACCAAACTCTAATTATGAGCGAGATGCAGGCCCTGATTTTGAAATAACCGATGTCATGCAATCTATCTATCCACATGATATGAAGATGACAATATACATTCCCATTAAAGAATAAAAAGGAGCAACATCAATGATTATTGAAAAAGTATTTAAACAATTCCCAATCTTACATTCAACAACTTTGGAATTAAAAAAAATAGAAGAATCCCATTTACAAGAATTATTTGCCATTTATGATAATGACAAAGTATTTGAGTACTGCGGAATCATCCCAAAACACAACTTACAAACTGTTCAAAAAATGATTGCTCATTTTGAACGAGATTATTCGAAGAAAAGCAGAATTAAATGGGGTATTTTCGAAAAATCACAAAGTGAAAAACTAGTAGGTATTATCGAAGCAATGGACTTTAATCAAAAAGTAGATATGGTAACAATTGGTTACTATTTAGCTGAGACATCTTGGGGCAAAGGCATCGCTACAGAGGCAGTCGAAATCATTGTGAAATTTTTATTAGAGGATGTAAATGTTAATCGAATTCAAGCTGAGGTCATGCCGTTAAATGAGCCTTCGAAAAAAGTCCTGCTAAAAAATGGCTTTTTAAAAGAGGGTCTATTGAGACAAGCTTCATTATGGTCTGGTAAAGGAGTTGTCGATTTAGAAATATATAGTTTATTGCAAGGCGATTGCAAACATGATCTGCAAAGCTAGACTCTACTTGTGAGTCTAGTCTTTTCTTTTATTCTACAAACAATTGGACATTTTACCATCTCCCAAATGCTCTTTGACATAGATTAGAAATAGGTGCCTCGTGCTAGCAAGACATTCAAACCATAAAGGAGCGTTTAAGGAATGGATGAAAACAGATCTTTAACACGAATGAATTGGGAGTTTAATAATTATCATAAGTTTGCTAAATGCTATTGTGCCTCAAAGAATTTTTGCTCAGGTTACTATTCTGACATCGATCATCATGTGGATGAGGAAGAGTCATATACAATCAAATACTATAATAGCCCCCAATATGAAAAAACATATAAGAAGAAGGAGCAAGCCAAAAAGCAGTGTGACAGTTGTATTTGCCATCATTTAGAATATTTTAAACTTGGAACTTTAGTCGATGTATACCTCTCGAACGGCTGTCAATTTTTAAGTATTTACTTTATCTATCTTGATTCGCAAAGTTGCTGTGGGTATTTCCTTCAAATAGATGATCAAGCCGTTCCTGTGATGATTGACTGTCGACAAATTGATGCGATACGCAAAGCTTGTTCTGCAAGCTAATACTTTGGCTCTTCCCTTTTGGGAGTAGCCTTTTTTATGGTTAAAGAAAGGAAAAAGGCTGGTTATTTGCTATAAAAGCATCACCAGCCAAAAATAACTATCCTTCGTTTATCCATGCAATTAATTGTTCATCAAAATATTCAGGTTCTTCCAGCATAGGATTATGACCACTTTTTTCAAAAATAACTTTCTTTACATGAGGAGTACACTCCATTGCATCCCATAATGATACAGGCGCAACTAAATAATCATACCTACCTAGACCGACAAAAATCGGCATGTTTAAGTGATATATTTGCTGTAAAAGGTTCTGCTCAGCAAAAGCTACACCCCAAAGATAATCAATGATTTCCATATTCGGATACACGCCATCCCATGTAGAGGTAGCGTTGAATGTGTAATCATAAAAGCTATGTGCACCCATCCGAATACACATATGAACAAAACGTCGTTCAGGTTCTCTCTTTAGATCCTGTTCCAATAAAGCAATATCCTGCTGAAATTGATGTTTACGCTTCGCACTTGCATATGCCTCAAAATAAGACAAACTTTGTTGCTGTCTCTTTTGGCTATTCGTTGTTGCTGTATTTAATAGGATCATTTTTTGAACATGCTGAGGGTAGGCTTTGGCATACGCCACCGCCATAAATGCATGCCCCGAATGCCCTGCAATAATTAAGTCATCTAGCTTTAGGATTTGTCTTGCATGCTCTATATCCTCCACTATTTTATCCAATGTATAATCAGCTTGTTTAAATGCACGAGTTGGCTTGCCAAATCCTCGATGATCTAAAAAAATAAGCTGAAAATGTTGGGAAAAGTTTTCAGAGAACAAACGCGGATAATAAACACTGCTACCCACCACCAAAATCGGCTGACCTTGCCCTTTTATACAATAATTTAATTCAAATCCATCACAAATTATTTTTTGATAAGTCATCATCTTAATCCTCTTTTCTTGTTTTGTTTAATCACTTCCTTTCCTCTTGATGTTCCCGTGTCTTTTCCATTGAACGCTCTAGCATTCTATCACCTCATGAATGTTACTATGACATAAACAATACCATTCCTACAGGTTTCTAGCAATTCGAGATCATGTATAATAAACAAAAGGATCAGCATTCCTTAGTAGGCACTCCAGCTAGCCAAGAAGATCAGCAGCAACCTCATGTACAATTTCATGCTGATTATGTAACATTCATTGAAATATTTGGGGGTGCCTATGCTGGAATAGCAGTTCATGCTTTTTCTAATGGCTCTAGTATTGGAAACGAAACCTTTGTCGATTTAACTAACCCTGGATTTTCGTCACCAATACAAAGATGTTCTATCTCCAAACATTCTAGACACTAGCTATGTCTTTTCAATGGATGGTGAGGGCAATCCCATTTTTATCGATTCATCAGGTAAGGTTTTCATTTGTTATCATGATTCGGGAGAAATGAGGCTATTAGTAGATTCATTCGAATTGTTGATTGAAGATTATTTTCGCGAATGGTAATTTATTATAAAATATAACGAGAGGGTTAATAATATGGATAAACAAATAGCACATCTTATCACATTGAGAAAAAACGGACAGCTTGAGGAAGCAAATCAATTGATGGTGGGACTAGTCAAGGAACATCCTGAAAATGCTTACTATCAATTTCAATGTGCCTGGACCTTTGATTCTTTAGGAAAAGAAAAGGAGGCAGTCCCCCATTATGAAAAAGCGATTAAATTAGGACTGGAACCAGATGTTTTAATAGATGCTTATCTTGGTTTAGGTAGCACTTATCGGACATTAGGGCAATATGAGCAAGCCGAACAAATCTTTATACAAGCCATTCACGAATTCCCTGAAGCCGAGCATGTCAAGGTCTTCTATGCCATGACACTTTACAATCTTGGCAACCATGTAAAATCGATGGAGACATTACTTCAGACATTATTACGTACAACCAATCATCAGGGCATTCAAGATTATAAAAAAGCTATTCACTATTACAGCGATAAACTTGATCAAATATGGTCGTAAAAAAACAGGCTCCTATTTAGGGCCTGTTTTAGCATTATTTTGCGACATTCATATTTTTTATTTTTGAAAAAAGGGCCATAAATAAGAATGTCAGTATGCCACTAAAGAAAAATAGATAGCTTAATGGAATGAAAAAGAAATTCTTCTCCACGATCGTTCCATCCGCTAATATTTCATCACCAATAATCCCCTTTATAAATAAACATAAAACCCCAAGTACCATTGGAATTGTAGCTAGTAAATATTTTTTCATTGTTGCTTCCTCCATCTATTTGTTTAAATTTGTATTTGATCAATTATCAAACACCTATTCACTATTGTTATAATAGCTTTATACACATTCTAAGTCAACAATTATTTATCGATAAACAATAAAATATTGTTGTTTTATATAAAATCCTTTTTTTCGCAAAAAGAAGGCATATGTGATAAAATAAGAACATACATTCCATCTCTCTTAATTTTTTTTACGTGTGTTGTTTTGGCTATTAAGAAGGGCTGGTGCGAGTAGCTATAAATAATTATATTTTATAATGTCGGATAATCTGTTATGAAGGCAATAAAAAACAGTTACTTAGTAAAAAGCAACCGTTTTTTAGAATTTATATCGATTTAGAAGCCTGTTGTATGAGTGCAGCGACCATTTTATCCAACTGAGCAAAGCGGTCGTCCTGTGTTTGCCCCTTAGCATAACGATAATAAATTTGCTGACAAATAACGGCTAATTTAAAATAAGCAAATGTACAGTAATAATGAATAGTCGAAATATCTCGCCCACTTTTCTCCGCATATCGTTCAATAAACTGTTGTCGCGTATAAAAGCCTGGTAAAATGGTTACTGGTGGTTCTCCCAGTGCATATAACAACATTTTCGGGTCATCCGCATGCATCCAGTAGCTCATTGCTACACCAACATCGGCTAATGGGTCCCCTACCGTCGTCATTTCCCAATCAAAAAGGCCAATCATTTCGGCATAGTCCTCAGAAAACATCGCATTATTCAATTTATAGTCATAATGAATAATGGTTGCCTCATTATTGGAAGGAATATGATTTTTTAACCACTCTGTCAAAATAGCTACTTCCGCATGCTCTGCTGTTTTGGCCTTTTCATAGCGCTCTATCCAGCCATGAACTTGTCGTTCCATAAATCCATCAGGCTTCACCATATCCTTTAACGCTGTGTCCTCGTAGGGAATGGCATGAAGCGCCACTAAAGAGTCTACCATCATTTCGGACAACTGACGGGCTAGCTCCTCTGTTGGCTCTGTCCCATTTGGAAAATGCGTATCGAGGACAATACCTTTTTTGCGCTCCATTAAAAAGAAGTCGCTGCCAATAACATCTCGATCCTCTACATAGACATATGGCTTTGGAACCGCTGTTAAAAACGGATGCAATGCTGATAAAATTGTAAATTCACGCTTCATATCATGTGCTTTCTTGGCTACTGGTCCAAGCGGTGGACGACGAAGAACGACTTCGAAATCAGCTATTTTTAAACAATACGTTAAATTGGAATGCCCTGCACTAAATTGCGAAATTTCAAGTTCACCCTGTGGTAGCTCAGGAAAATAGCTTGCCAAAAAGGCATGTAATTTGTCCACATCTAAACGCTCACTTGCCCTTACTTGCATCGTATCCATTTTATTCCCTCCCTAAATGATAGAGCTCATGCCCCCATCTACAACAATGACATCACCTGTTACATAGTCTGAAGCTGGTGCTGCTAAAAATAACGCCACACCTTTCAAATCATTTTCTGAGCCTAAACGTTTTAACGGTGTAACGTCCATCAAATAGTCCTGTCCTCGTTCAATTAAAACATTGGACATTTTCGTTGGGAAAAATCCAGGTGCTATCGCATTGACATTGACACCATGTGGTCCCCATTTAACAGCTAAATCCTTCGTTAAGGTTATAACGGCCCCTTTACTCGCATTATAGGCAATGGTATCCATAAAGGCGGGAAGTGTGCCCCCCAGTCCTGCGATGGAAGCAATATTAATAATTTTGCCGCTTTTCTGCTCCAGCATAATTTTGCCCACTGCTTGGCTCATCAAAAAGGTCCCGTTGACATTGACATCAAATACTTTTTGCCAGGCTTCGTAGGGCATATCAATGGCAGGTGTCCCCCATGAAGCACCACTATTATTGACTAAAATATCTATTTTACCGAATGTAGTAATCGTTTTAGCCACCACATTAGCAATATCCTCTGGTTTTGTGACATCACAGGCTAGTGCTAATGTTTGAACACCTAACTTTTCAAGTGCTATGGCAATCTCCTCACACGCTTCCACTTTTCGTGAGCATAAGACGACATTGGCTCCAGCCTCTGCAAAACCTTGAGCAATTTGCGCTCCGAGTCCGCGTCCCCCACCTGTCACTATCGCTGTTTTACCTTTTAAGCTAAATAACTCTAGGACCGTCATTTCATCAGCTCCTCTTGTTTTTTCGCGTGCTTTTTCAATTCTAATTTAGCAATGGTATTACGATGTACTTCATCAGGACCATCTGCTAAACGTAATGTTCGTGAGTTTGCCCATTGTGCAGCAAGCGTCGTATCTGGCCCAACACCAGCCGCACCAAATGCTTGGATGGCTCGGTCAATAACCCTTAGTGCCATATTTGGTGCCACTACCTTAATCATAGCAATTTCAGCTTTAGCCTCTTTATTGCCTACTGTATCCATCATATAGGCTGCTTTCAATGTTAAAAGTCTTGCTTGCTCAATATCCATACGAGATTCAGCAATACGCTCACGCATTACTCCTTGATCTGCCAACGGTCGATGAAACGCCTGTCGCTCCTGAACACGCACACACATTTCCTCCAATGCGCGCTCCGCAGCACCGATGAGACGCATGCAGTGATGAATTCTTCCCGGTCCTAGTCGACCTTGAGCAATGGCAAAGCCTTTTCCTTCTCCCCATAAAATATTGTCCACTGGTACGCGTACATTGGTAAAGGTAACTTCACCATGACCCTCTGGTGCATGATCGTAGCCAAAAGCAGTCAGCATACGCTCTACTTTTACCCCTGGTGTATCCATCGGTACGAGAATCATAGACTGTTGCTCATGGATAGGGGCATTTGTATCCTTATGTTTCCCCATAAAAATGGCCACTTTACAGCGAGGATCCCCAGCACCTGTCGTCCACCATTTATGGCCATTTAAAATGTATTCATCGCCATCTCGCTCAATGCTCGCCTCTATATTGGTAGCATCACTAGATGCAACAGCGGGCTCCGTCATCGCAAAGCATGACCGTATTTCTCCTCGTAACAATGGTTCAAGCCATTGCTTTTTTTGTTGTGCTGAGCCATAACGTACAAGCACTTCCATATTTCCAGTATCTGGTGCATTACAATTAAACACTTCTGGTGCCAGTAGTGAACGTCCCATAATTTCACATAAAGGGGCGTATTCTAAATTGCTTAATCCTGCCCCATATTCACTATCTGGCAAAAATAAATTCCACAATCCCGCCTGTTGTGCCTTCTGTTTCAATTCCTCCATAATGGGTGGAATCGCTCCCCAACGATCCTCCATAGCCTCTACCTGCACTGCATAAACAGCCTCATTTGGATAAATGTATTGCTCCATAAAATTCGTTAGCTTGTCCTGTAACTTCACAACTTTTTCACTATAAGAAAAATTCATTGGAAGATACCCCCTTTGCTTGAACTTTAAAAATGAATGAAAATTCATTTTCATCGTGTTGAAAAACAAAACCATCCATAGCATTTTTGTGAAAGGTGAAAATGGATTTCCGTTGCAGGCTACTGCTTTCCTATCGGCGAGCGCCGAGCCGCTTCCGCTCCGTTTAGAGGCTCGCCTGTCTCACTATCCCCCTACCACTCCAATTCATATAAATGTTTCTTTTTAGCAAGGTTTTCAACTAAAGTGAAGTTATTCACTACCCTTTATGGAGATGTGTTGTCACTTACCACTTCTTCACATTGAAAATAAAGGGCTATTTTGTTCACTACGGCTCGTATGAAAGAGAAGGAAAAGACACTTTTACCACATGGTTGATTGGAGTGGAGCTAGCGTCACTAACGTCACAGGTGAGACCCTAGAGAGAACGCAGTGAGTGAAGCGGCTCATCGGACGCACGCTGGAAAGGGCGCTGGCGGAACGGAAATCAACCCTTCGCCTTGCCAAAAAGTCTTTTTCTGCTATTGCCATAATCTTATTTCAACAACATAAAATGAATGAATATTCATTTTCATTCTTACATTAAATGTTACCGCTATTTTTCTAGTAAAGCAATGTTCTATTATGAATTTTCTAATAAAACAGAAAAAACATGACTTAAGGATTGCTTGCAAGTTATAGCATCTTATTTTCAAAAGAATGCAAAATATCTTTCAATAATTGTCGGATAGCCAATGGTAAATGACGATTTTTTAAAGATACTAAATAAACATTGCGACTTAAATTTGCACCTTCAATCTCTTTTTTTACAATGGTTTTGGCTGTTGGTCCTTGCAAATAGTTTTCAGGTAATATCGTTATCCCTAACTGTTCACGCACTAGTGAGACAGCCGTTTCAAAACGTTCGATTTCAAATTGTATGTTGATGTTTTCCCCAGCCTTTTCAAACATCGTTAAAATATCGTGTCTTGTTTGAAAGCCCTCGGTACTAATAATAAATGGCTCTTCACTAATATCCGAGATGGTTAAAGTCTCTTTCCTGGCTAACGGATGGTGTAAGGGTAACACTGCAACCAACCTCTCTTCATATAAGGTTTGGACTTCCAACTCTGGATCATCCATTAACTGATTCGTTATGATTAAATGGGTTTTATAGCTTTTTAACGATTTCTTCACACGTTTACTGCCTAAAATATCGACTAAATGAATCTTCATTTGTGGATAATCCTTTTTATAGTTAGCGATTACTTTAGGCAACCAATGCTTGATCGATTCCATAACACCAATGGTGATGTCCCTCGTGCCATGAACAATGACTTCATCCATTTCAATTTTCAATACTTCCATATTTTTCACAATAACTTTTGCCCGTTCAAAAAGTAGCTCTCCAGCTTCTGTTAATTGCAGATTTCTAGTATTTCTCTCCAATAAGGGGGAACCAATCTCTTGTTCTAATTTTTTGATAGCATTACTTAAGGAAGGCTGCGAAATATGCATTCTTTCTGCGGCTTTCGAGAAATTTCTTTGTTCTGAAACAGCAATAAAATAGTGTAGTTGTTTAATATCCACTTAATATAATCCTCCTTCATTTATAGTTAAAAGCTATAAGTTAATATTAATTATATATTAGTAATTATAATTATGTGAATATATAATGAATTACAACAATACTTTTTCTACAATAATTTTAACAATGGGGTGAATAGGATTATGTACACACTGACAGATCAAAAACAATGGAAAGGCCGTATAGATTCAACGACAAATACAAGCAGTTTTCGTTTACATCAACAAGTAAAAAGATTGGCGATTAATGATGTAAGCGCTTCAGATAAGAAAAGGGCTGCACTCGTTGGTTTTATTTGCGATGAAGGGGTACGTCGAAATCAGGGTCGTTTAGGAGCAGCCAATGGACCGAACGCACTACGGGAAGGACTAGCTAGTTTACCGTGGACATTTGAGGATGATCAACAAATCATTGATGTTGGCAACATCGTTTGTCTTAATCATGATTTAGAGGAAGCGCAGCGTGAGCTTGGTGAAATTGTCGGAACAGTATTGCAAAAAAAATGTCCATGTATTGTGCTTGGGGGCGGTCATGAAACACTTTATGGCCATTATTTAGGTGTTCGTTCGGCATTATCAAAGGATGCTAAAATCGGCATTATTAATATAGATGCTCATTTTGATTTACGACCATACGATGAACAGCCTTCTTCTGGTACTATGTTCCGTCAAATTTTAGAACAGGATCCATATGCTGATTATTTTGTTGTCGGTATTCAACGCTATGGCAATACAAGAGAACTATTCGAAAAAGCGGATGAATTACAGGTAAAGTATGTGTTTGAAGATCACATGACAGTAGCCAACCAACAGCAATTATTGGATGAGCTACAACACTATATGGATCAACATGATTATGTTCTTTTAACCTTATGTATGGATGTCTTGAATGCAGCGTTTGCTCCAGGTGTAAGTGCACCTTCACCGTTTGGGCTTGACCCATCAACGGTACGCACGATCCTACAAAAAGTCACTGCACATCCCCATACACATTCATTTGATGTTTGTGAGGTCAATCCGTTATTAGATGAAAATGGACGAACGGTTAAATTAGGTGCTTATTTTGTGTATGAAGCACTGAACAACTTACTTAGGGGGCAAGGCTCATGATCGAAATTAATCAAATAACAACGGTGTTTTTAGCCGTCGCACTCTTTGCATTGGGAAGCTTTCTTATTAATAAAATTGGATTTTTAAAGCGATTTTGTATTCCAGCTCCGGTGGTAGGTGGTTTATTGTTCGCTGCTCTCGCTACCATCTTAAAAACAACTGGTGTTCTAGAAATATCGCTCGATACGTCCTTGCAAAGCTTATTTATGATTACGTTCTTCACAACGATTGGCTTAGGGGCAAGCTTTAAGTTAGTGAGACTCGGAGGAAAATTATTAGTTATTTATTGGCTAGCCTGTGGCTTCCTTGCTTTAATGCAAAATGTCATTGGGGTATCACTTGCCTCCCTCATGGGGATTCATCCTTTAATCGGAATGATGGCTGGTGCTGTTTCCATGGAAGGTGGTCATGGGGCTGCTGCCGCATTTGGACAAACATTAGAAGATTTGGGCATTTCCTCAGCCATGACGATTGGGGCTGCTGCCGCAACTTGTGGTCTAGTTGCTGGTGGATTAATTGGTGGTCCGATTGTCAAATATTTAGTCGGTAAATACAATTTAACACCTGATGAACAAGAAGCTGAAGCAGTCGAATATGAAAATAAACACGAACAAATTACATCTGACTCGTTCTTTACACAAGTCTTATTGATTACGTTCAGCATGGCTGTCGGCACATATGTTGGGACATTATTCTCAGAAGCAACAGGCTTCGTCCTACCAGGCTATGTAGGCGCAATGTTTGTGGCTGTATTAGTACGTAATATTATGGATAAAGTTAAACCTCAAGCAATTAATATGAAAAGCATTTCATTAATTGGGGATGTAACATTAGGCGTGTTCCTTTCAATGGCATTAATGAGTATCAAATTATGGGAAATTGCTGATTTAGCGCTACCATTATTCATCATCGTTTTTGTGCAAGTATTCTTTATTGTCGTATTTAGTATCTTCGTTTTGTTTAAGCTACTCGGCAAAAACTACGATGCAGCTGTGATGGTAGCTGGTTTTGCAGGACATGGGTTAGGGGCAACACCAAATGCCATGGCAAATATGTCAGCTGTTGTGCAACGCTTCGGACCTTCTCAAAAAGCCTTTCTTGTTGTACCAATTGTCGGCGCCTTTTTAATCGACGTGTTTGGGATTCCTATTATTATTACAACCATTAATTTATTTAAATAAAAGGAGCTGTGCAGTCTCTAGAAGACAATTGCACAGCTTTTCTATTATTGTAATATCTCACTCACTGTAACAAATTCATAGCCTTGTTTCTGTAAATAAAGAATGACATTTTCTAAACCATTCCCTGTCGTTTGATGAATATCATGCATTAAAATGATACTGCCATCTTTTACAGAGGCTTTCACATACGCTAAAATTTTATCCGCATTATGATGTTTCCAATCTAGTGTATCAATCGACCATAAAATCGAAGGGATCGTCATGAACGAGCGCACTTGATCATTTGTCGCCCCATACGGTGGACGGAAAACGGTTGGGTATTGGCCAATGGCTGTATAAATCGCATTACTTGTGCCATTGACTTCTTGTTTAACCTCCGCTATGGATAAAGCCGTTAATTTTTTGTGATTCAAGGTATGGTTGCCAATTTCATGCCCAGCCTCATAGACTTGCTTGACGATAGCAGCATTTCTTGACACATTTTTTCCTACCATAAAGAATGTAGCCTTCGCATCGTATTTATTTAAAGTCGCCAATATTTGCGGTGTTACCTTGGCGTTAGGCCCATCATCAAATGTTAAAGCTACACGTTTTTTAGCACCCTTCACTACTGGCACACCTTTATTATACACTTTATTATCGGTTAGCTGAATATTGGCTAGCTCAGAAGCTTTGACATACCCTTTTTGGTCGCCCGCTTCTACATAGGCCCAGCCTGCAAGCGTTATGTAATACTGGACAGCTGTATTATTGGCAAGTGTACCAAGAACTTCTCCATGCGGGCTAGCAGTTAAACGTAATTCAGCACCAGCCACAGCGTTGATTCGTTTCTTCGTTGGAACAGGTTTTTTTAAAGCATTTGTTGCCACATATCCTATATCCTGCCCATATTGGACGAAAGACCAGCCTCCAGGTGCTGTGCCATACACATAAATCATGCGTCCTTCATAAAGCGATCCTGCCTGCTGTGCATTTTGGCTTGGCGCAGTAAATAGCGTCGCACCACCCTTTTGAATGACTAAATAGCCGACAGACTTCAACTTGACTAAAACATCAGATGGCACAAAGCCTGCCTGCTCTGGCGTTTGAATATGTGTCCACCCTTTGCTTGCTTGCGTCACTGTGACAAAGTGTCCCTTCGCCAATTCCCCCATCTCATTGCTAGTTTTGGAAGGCTTTTCATAAATGACCGTATCCTTCATCACTTTTTGAATTACCACTGGCCCTTCAGCACTTGCTGACAATTGCCCAGCAAATAAACACATCATCAATGTCAACACGATTGCATAGGGTAAAAATTTTGTCATTGTTCTTCACCGTCCTTAGATGTCTTCCCATGTCGTTTGCTAAAAAAATGCTAAGAATTAACTATCATTATAGAGTAACCATTCAGACCAGAAAATAGTAGTAATCGACTAGATTCCATCTTCCAAGACCCTTCACATCTGTATAATATTAACCTTACTACATTTCTCCTTCCCTTTTTTCTATAAAACTATGCGTAAATTATGATAATGACATGTTGAGCCCTCCTTTTTGTGGAGTGATTGAGTGGCTCGCTCCTATTTTGGAGCGAATTCCCCAGAGCTTCCCCAACCATGAGGGCATCTTCCCCGCATCAATAAGCAAAGGGCTACAAAAAGTAATCGTTTTGCTTGATCCAGGAGAGACTTCCCTCAAAAATGGATTATCTAGCACCATCGCAAAACAAGAAATGTCTTCCTTTCAAATAAGACGTTGGAAACGATGAAAAAGTTGAGATGTTTTCATCTTTTTTCCACTTACAGGGCATCATAGGCAGTTAAAGCATCTTCGATATGAGGGGGTGGCGTCCAAACATAGGTCGGGGCATTGGTTGTAATGAAAAGAAATGATTTTCCTTCTTTTTCGATAATGGACGCCAGACAGAGCCCTGCTTCTGGTGTATATCCTGTTTTCCCTCCTAGTATGGGGCCATCTACACTAGGCACTTTTGTAAACAACGAGTTTGTGATAATTAATTCATTAGGCACATGGGTTGTATAGCTTTTCGAGGTAAATATTTGATAAAAGATAGGGTTTTCTAACGCATAGCGTAGAAGCTTACTGATATCCCGCACGCTAGATACATGTGCCTCATCATGTAGGCCACTGGTATTAACAAAATATGTATCATGCATGCCTAATTCCTGCGCCTTGTTATTCATCAAAGTGACGAATTTGTCCTCACTGCCTGCGATAGCATCTGCAAGAGTTCCTGTTGCATCGGCACCTGAGGCAAGGAGTGTGCCATATAATAAATCCTCCATTGTTACAAAGTCTCCTGCTTGAAAGCCTGCCATCGAAGCATTTTGGGCCGTATAGTTGGCAATCGTTTGAGGTTCTACAATTGTTTGTCTTTGTAAATCCTCTGTCATCTCTATGGCAACGATGGCTGTCATAATCTTGGTTAAGGAAGCTGGATAAATAATAGCATCTGCATTTTTTTCGTATAATACTTCGCCTTGTTCATTGAGCAATAAAGCATTATGACTATGTAATGATGGCAGTTCTAGCTGAGCGCGTTCATATATTTTGTTTGTATAATAAAATAAGAAAACCACGATACAAATACAACAACATAACATCCATTTTTTCATAAAAAAACGCCTCCTACACATTATAATAGGTGGCATTTCTGAATATTCCTTGAGAACAATGTGATGAACTCAAATATCTTTATATGTACTAATCATCTTCGATATTAGAACAAATTCTTGAGATTTCTTTATTGGTTGACTTGAATAATACATCTTGAGTGCCTTTTTTTATTAAGTCCTGCATAGACACCCTGTAAAATTCGCCCAGTCAGACCATGCGAGACAATAATCACTTTTGGGAATTGTTGAATCCCGTCAAGCCAAGATGTTAGTCTGCGCACAACAGTCTCATAACTTTCTCCATCCGGTGCACGAAAATACCAATTAAAGGCATCCGTGTTCGTTAACGATAGCGTATATTTTGTATTATATTACCATATCAAGCATAACTCATTAACTTTTATTGTTTTTATGGACATTTATATGATTATTTACTGTAACATGAATCGTTATTATCCGTGGTAAAATACAAGCACACACTAAAATAATGGCAAACCATTTTTTCATTCGTCTACTCCTTATCTTAAAAAGTGTTATCAAAAAGCTTTTCTGATAGGCCCTGTAAAATATCTTGCTCCTCAAAAGTCATCAATTCTTCTTTCGAGATTGTTGCCTGTTGAATCAATCGGTTTGATTGGATCGTCACCAATTTTTCAAACAGGTTTCGAATATAGCGACCATTCGAGAAATTAGGAATTGTTTCAATTGGCATTTGGCGTAGCTGCACTTTCATATGTTGGGCAAATGCTTCTCCGAATTGATAATCATTCGTTTGACAAAGCATAGCAAAAATAGCAAAGAGTTCATCGGTGCTAAAATTATCGAACTGGACAAAATGATTAAAGCGAGATTTAAAGCCTGGATTAGCTTGTAAAAACTCCTCCATAAGCTCTGTATACCCAGCAACGATAATTACTAAGTCATCACGTAGATCCTCCATTGCTTTTAATAAACTGTCAATCGCTTCCTTACCAAATGCATCCTGTTTATCATGAATTAATGAGTAGGCTTCATCAATAAAGAGAACCCCCCCCTTTGCTTTGTTAACAACTTCCTGAACCTTAAGTGCTGTTTGCCCTACATATCCAGCGACCAATCCTGCGCGATCTGTTTCAACAAAATGTCCGCTTGATAACACGCCAAGATGCTTGTAGATTTGGCCAATAATGCGTGCCACTGTTGTTTTACCTGTCCCTGGATTGCCTGAGAAAACAAGATGATACGTAATTGGAAAGCTTGTTAATCCATGATCGACACGCAGGCTTTGGATTTTAATGAAGTTTATTAAATTATGTAATTCTTTTTTTGCGTTCGGCAATCCTACAAGACTGTCCAATTGCTTTTGTAGTTTAGTAATCTCCTGTTCGATTTCAGGTGTAATGCGCAATCGTTCATCATTGATAAATTCACCACTGTAAATGATTTTGCCATCTTCATTAAAATAATCGCCTCGTCCATGTTTTTTGCCATGAACCAATTCCCCTCTATAGGAAGCCTGTCCATTGGCATAATAAAGCGTTCCATGCCCTGTCATCTTATCTTCTTTAAACTGTCCTTCCGCTTCCAGCATACCCTGCCTAGAAAAAACTTTCCCTTTGCCATGTTTCAGATCTTCAAAGAAATGACCCTCATAGTGGCATGTTGTGACACCACGGGCAAGCTCTTCAGCCGTTGGTGATTCTGTCGGATAATAGAGCTTACCAGCCCCTTGCATATGATGCCAAATAAAATCACCCTCATATTGTAAAAACCCATTTGGATAATACTGCTTGCCTTTTCCTTTTTTCATGCCATGTACAAAATCACCCTCATACTGTGGCTGATTTAAATGAGGATATTGTGCCCGCAATGCTTGATAAGGAGCCGTCACATCCTCTTCATAATATAAGATGCCATAGCCATCCATTAAATCATTGCGAAAATGACCCTCATAATGCTTTTGACCATCCTTATATAAAATGCCATGACCCTGTTTTTTATTTTGAATGAATTCTCCCTGATAAATAAGTTGCCCTTTTAAATACATGATGCCATTGCCTTGCTTCATATGATTGACGAATTCCCCCTCGAATAAGAGCTCGCCATCTTGATCAAAAAGCATGCCTTTCCCATCATAGATATCATGGCCAAAATCATTTTTTTTGACGCCGCCTCGATACATAATAGTTCTATCTGGATAAAATAGTTCTTTTTCTGCATAATTATATGTCATTTTATTGCCTTCCTTTATCATTTCAGTATATGCTCAATTATAGCGTGGAAAAGAATACATATGTGCGAATTTTTAGAATTTAAGGAGACGAGTATGAAAAAAAGATACAAACTACTTCTAGGCATTTTACTACCATTACTTATTCTGTATATCTCAACGATGCTACTAACAAGGGACACCGATTTTACAACAGAGGTAACAGAGCGTCTCGATTTGAAGGAAATTCATGAAATTGAAGTCATTCGTTCTTCGGATGAAAAAACGATCATGCTTACAAATAAAGCAGAAATCGACCAAATAATGCAGCCATTAAAAGACCTGCCATTAAAAAAAGTATGGTTTGCTAAATCCGATTTTAAAGAAGCTTATTGGCTGACGTTATCGATCAATGATGACAGGGAAATCGGTTTACGTATAGATGATAATCACCATTTATTCGTTTATTTATATGAAGAAAATTATATGAAAGATTACAAGCTCAATCATGATGTCGATTTGACATTCATTGAACAACTTTTTCAGTAATAGTAAAACCCGTGCTTAAAATTGCGCGGGTTTTTAAATACAATGATAATTTTGCTGCATTGCCTGTATAGTTTCTATCATCTCTTCTCTCAGCTCGATTGGCTCCAATATCTCTAGATCTGCTCCCTGACTTAAAAACCACCTATTGATGTCGTTTCCAAACACATTTGCTTCAAATAAGTAGGCATGATCATTTTGCGATACGAGCTTGGCTGTCGGAAATCGATTGAAAACAGTTTGGGGGTACTTTCCTCTATAGAGAAATCGTATAGGCTCACTAACATCAATCAATGGCTGATCCTTGTGGAGCTCACCTATTTGAAATGTTTTATCCTGTTCACGAAGATGCTGAATACGATCCATTCGGTAAACAGTTGGACTATCTTGATTATCTGCTAGAACATAAAAATAGGGTGCTGAAAAGATCACAGCTAGAGGCTTTACCATCTTTTCAGTCGAGATACATTCTCCCTCAGCTACATAATCAATTGTCATGACCTTGTTCTTTTGAATGGCTTCTGAAATGCTCCAAATGAATGGTACTAAGGATTGGTTATGTTGTACATCTACCTCTACCGATTTTTCCTTTAATAGTATTTGAGCATCCTGATCTGCTGCCACAATAGAAATAAGCTTCTCCAACAGTTCATTCATCTCAGTCTTACTAAATGCTCTTGATTGAATTAGTATTTTAATAATAACTAATACTTGTTCTTTAGATAAACGATTATGATCTGTTTGTATTAGTTTATATACTTTTTCTGTACGAACATATTGTAAGCGGCAATTGAGTTTAGCCTTTCTCAGATATGTACGAATTTCGTCGATATCCCGTTGTATGGTTTTTTCACCAACCTGATGTGTCAATGCTTCCTGCTTCTTGTTGATTCCTTGGCCATCCATCAATCGATCAAATATCGAAAGAACACGATAGCCTTTGCTTTGTTGTGAATCTACCATATATCCCACTCTTTCTTCTATCATGCCCAACAGATTCTAAGTTGGGCATCATTAACCTTTACTACCATAACCATTATACCTTATCTGCATAATAGGTATTATACGCATCTTATGATAAAACATCATTAAAGCAGCACAATAGACTGTATTTTTAACATAATTAACTAAAATTTTACAATAAATTCGATAAACGCAGCATTTTCGCAATAAAATAAAGTAAAGCCGTTGATTTCCGCTACAGGCGCAGTCAAGCTATTTCCCTCCGCTTCGCTTTCACACAGAAAACGTCCTCTCAGTCCAGAATCTCAACTTCCGCTTCTCCCGCAGGAGTCAGCGCTCTTCATTCCATCAGCTTCTACATAAAGAACTCCAACTACATATGTTGATGAAAAGCAAGCGTTTGAGGTGACCAAGCCTACCAAAATGTACAGAAAGTAAGAACTCATTCAACTTCCTATTTGGGGATTCTATGTGAAGGAAGCTGAACATTTACGATAGTTCAATAACATCAAACAAATCAAAGAAACCATTAAGCATGGTTTTACGGATGCGATGGGTAACTTTAAGAAGTCTAAAAAAATGTTCATGCACGCGCTCTTTTGGTAATAGTTTACCAAATATTGAATATGAAAGAGAGAAAAAAATGACAAAAGCCATCGAGAGCATATCAAACTTCTCGATGGCTTCTATCCCCCAGTCTGAAACTGTTATTTAAATCTCACAGCCGTTCCATATACCAACACTTCTGATGTGCCATCCATTACAGATGAAGTCGCATAACGGACACCTACAATGGCATCTGCTCCCATTTGTTGGGCTTCCTCTATCATTGCCTGTGTGGCGATTTCGCGAGAACGCACAAGCATCTCAGCATACTCTTTCATCTCGCCACCCACAATATTACGAAGACCAGCTATCATGTCTCGACCGATGTTTCTTGATTGAACAGAATTTCCTCGCACTAGTCCTAAAGTGTCGATAATGTCTTTTCCTGCTATCACGTCTGATGTAGCTAACAGCATGATTATGCCTCCTCGTTGTTCAATTTTTGTACGGCTTCCACAGCCTCTTCAATGGAAGACGTTATAACGCCATTACGTTTAATTAACCCCACAACAAATAGATTACGGTAAACGAACTGATTCTCTAGCCCATCTCGGATTAGCGCCTCTATTTTTTGCATATTGTCTCGTCCTTGCTGACGAACATCTGTCAGTACACCAATAATAGGACGATTCAGCATAGAGAACGCACCAATTTCAGCGGCCACACCTGAATCAATTTCAACCCCATCCAATACAGCTATCAATACATCACTATTTTGCAGCATTTCTAAATCTGCTTGAGCAATGGCTAAGCTATCTGCATAGGCTGATTTATCATTGATAGCATCGTTTTCCTGTGGTACGTATAAAGCGATGTCTGGCACGGCCTCCCGAATAGCTGCTGCCAATTGCTCATTGACGAAGCGATCTCCTAAAGAAAATAATCCGTTTGCTAAATATGCTTTCATGTTTAAAACTCCTTAATCGAATGTTTTTTCAAATATAATTTTATGTCTTCCTTTTTCATCAAGAAATGTTGAAACGATATCAAAGCCATGTTTGAGATTGGTAATGAGCATGGCTTTGCGTGTATTTCTACCATATGTACGAACTTTTTGAAATCCTACTTCCTGAATAGCCGCATGCTGCGCCTTCATTAATTGACTAGCAATACCTCGCCCCCGCATTGTCACATGAACACCACCCAACCAACTATAAAAAACGCCATCTGGATGTGGATAGCCCAGTTTAAAGCCGAATAGCGCCTCATCTTCAACTGCCAATAAACAAAGAAGACCTTCTTTCTTTTCTAGCTTTTCGACTGGCAGTTTGGCACCGTCAAAGACGTGAGCATGAATTTCCTGTAATGGCTCAAGCCAAGCATAGGGTATGCCTTCAATCGTCAAAATATGCATGTTCATCACCTCTGTCTGTCATTATAACAGTTCTATAGCCTGATGAAAAAGGCGGCCTTCTGCTCCGAAAGCAATCGTTGCTATCACATAAAAGCAACTATTTTAACCATTTTTCACCCATCCTATTTTCGTCATCCGTCAAATTCAGTATACTTGACCCACATAACAAACATACGTAAGGAGGAAGTCTTATTGACATTATTTACTAGTTGGCTAACAAATTCACTACGCCCTTATTTCGGTCTACATATGCTAGAAAATCATTGGGACACACATCAAATTCGAGAAGATTACTTTATTTGCTTCGAGGGGGATGTGATTAAAAAAAGAATTTTCGTTAATGAGCATAGCTACCAGGAAGCTGATGTGGACATTTTAACACGTAATCGTGAAATGATTGTCCCACAAACCGCACGTGGAAAGGAAAAGAAATTAAATTACACAACGATTTCTGCCGTGAAAGCAACAGGTGTTATTTTTTCTGCTGGTCTAGGCAATGAACACCAGCCATCAAGCTATATTACAGCTCGCAATGCAAAAACATATTATCAGCTTCCGCTTACAGGTTTTGAGCATTTAACGACTAAGTCGGCGATCATGGATTGGCTACTGCAATTTCCGACTCAGCTTCCTACAGATTACGCAGACAAGCTAAAAAAGCTGACAAAGATGAAAAGTTTACGTTATAAGGCTGTACCAGGCGATATTTTTCGTGTAGAGATTGATCTATTCGTCAACGGCTATGTGCTGGTTATTGGCGATTTACGGCAAATGCAAAAAGATCAGTTATTTGCAGAAGATAGTATTTGGCATAATGTGATGACTATGCCTTTATTTATTCGTCCCTATCTGTTGACCACGACAGAGCGTTTGCCTTCTCTTGAGGAAATTACCGCTGCTCCATTAGCTTCCCAAACACAAATCGTCATGGACGACTATTTTATGAGGGGCTGCTATGAAAAACTTGGTCATAAAACGTTAACAGAAGACGATATTTTATTCCCTCTAGGTTACGGACAGACTCTCCACTATGGGAAGGAGCCTCGTTACCGTCTTTCATGGGGCACAGGAACGATTAGCAAGCCAGCATCTATCACTACATTTCAAACAGGCAATCGTTTTACAAACCACGGTGTCTCTGCAGGCGTTGCAACTGATTGGTTGAAATCAGAGGAAGAAAATGTATCTAGATCACTGGCTCATCCGTACTATCATAAAGAACATCAACAGGCATTCGCTGAATTTGGCTTACCAGCAGATATTACTTATGATGAATTTAATCGTCAAACTGGCGGATTAACGCGTCATGAATATCTTCATTATCTCCATAAATCCGAAAATCGCTCACACAAAAAATAGAGGGAGTATCGTCAGGCTCCCTCTTGTCATTTTGTCGATGGTTGATTTCGCCCAATTATGACTTATAATATAAAGATATCATCAACCACTCCATCACTAGAGGTGCATTTTGTATGTATTTTGGCATTATTCCACTCATTCTTTTTGTCATTTTTCTCATTTCTTATTTAAAAGACCCAAGAAAAATGATCAATGGACTATTATTTAATCTATTTATTTGTTCTTTTCTGTTATTCTGCGTCATCGCATCTTTAGCATCTGACCATTACTTTTTAAGGCTCATTGTTATTATCCCTTTTATTGCCCTATTTATCTTGATTCCTTTTGGCATTCTTGCCTTAATGTTTGGTTTATTTTTAAATGCGAGAGTATTGATGAAGCGAGAAGGTCGACGTTTGGCCAATTCTTTAACATTACTGGTCGCCATAGGCATATTGCTATTTATCCTCTTACCGATTATCTATCCAGCGAGTGTGTTTTCAATCCACCTCCAACCGATCTTTGGTGGGATCTCGCTGATCACGTTTTATTTCTTTATCCATTTATCTAATTTTTTGTCCGCCTATTTTCTTTATCAATTCAATCGACCAAAGCTGAATCAAGATTTTATCATCGTGCTAGGAAGTGGCTTGATCAATGACAAAGTACCGCCGCTGTTAGCTAGTAGAATTCAAAAAGCAATGGATTTCTACCATAAGCAAGCGGCTGTTACTACGCCACCAACCATTATTTTCTCTGGTGGACAAGGTCCTGACGAGAATCTACCTGAAGCTGAAGCAATGCAACGATATGCGATTGAAAAAGGCATTCCAATTGAGCATACTTTACAGGAGAACAGCTCTGTCAATACCTATCAAAATATGTTATTTTCTAAACAACTGATGGATGATCGGAAACAAGGTAAGGACTATAACAGTATTTTTACGACGAATAACTTCCACCTATTTCGCGCTGGTATTTATGCAAGACTTGCGGGCTTGAATAGTCAAGGCATAGGATCAAAGACAGCCTTTTATTATTGGCCAAATGCCATGATTCGTGAGTATGTGGCGATTGTTGTGATGGGACGAAAACGACATATGAAAATGATTGGACCTATTGTTGGCATTTCCATCATCTTATCTTTATTTAGTTTTTTCTTTGTATAATGTCTTTCATATGGATTCGCGCACTCTCTATAGGAAGTGTCACGAATCCTTTTATGATTGGTCACACCATATAGTTCTTCATTTTTTGCTCAAATACCGTCTCGTAGTAGTATTTACGAGGATAGCTTTGTTCCTGCAGTACCTGATAGAGAATAGATTGACCTTCCTCGTAGCGAATGCCCTCATCACAATTGTCAAATAGTTTCCGAGATAACTGTCTTACTAGACAAACATCCTTCGCTGCCACCCTCCAGCCAAATCGAATTAAATCCTGCTGATCTAGTGGATCACGATAAGTATCAAGTACAATACAGGCATGCGGCAGATGCTTATTAGCAAATACTAAAACATGCCCTGTATGAATGGACTGATCAAAAAAACGTTCGTAAATTTCTTTTATTGGCACTTGGATATTAAGCACATCCATAATGGCTTGCAACGTTGGCTGAGGAATATAATGATCATTTTCCTCATCTGGATAGTCAAGCAATTCCATGATGGAAGCCATTATCCAAAAATCATAGGTCACTTCCAATGACCTCCCTTTTTTATTGCTGCAAACAGCTGATTTCTTGTTCAATCCTTTGTATAAGATAGGCTAGATTCGACTGCCATTCTAGCCAACTCTCGGACTCTCTCCATAGTTCTGTCATTTCTCTCCCTCCATGCTGATCAGGCTTTTCATCTTGAATGTCCTTTAGATACTGTAAAATAAATGTCAAAGAGTCTTCATTTGCTGTCCAGTGCACTTGTACATTCTTACTTTCGTAACCATAGATTTGACCTGTATCAAGATATTGGCAATAAAGCTCTGCCAGTGCCATAGCGCTAATATCGTAGAAAAAATCGATATCCTCAAAGTTGTCTCCAAAAAAGCCTTTATTTTTCATCATCTGGACAATGCTCCACAAGGTAATCTGACTCGATTCTTTGTGATGCTTCATAAAATCTTGTAAAAAGCCCACTACATCCAAACCTTCGTCACTTTCCAATGCTTTGTATCCCCATGCACCCATTTCCCTACACTTCTCCCTTCATCTATCTAATTAAAGCTTTTCGCAACCATTTGTATTTAAAATTAGCACACCATCAGCGCACATTACTAGGGGGCGTCTCCCAATGAACATGTCAACAGCAAACGATCAAATTAGAAGCATGCTAGAGCTCGTTCCATATGGTTGCGCTATCAGGATTGTCTAACAGAATATTGTCTTATGAGTTGGCGTAGCTAGTCCAAATTTACAGATAGGAGCCAAAGTAAAACTGCATCTTATCTTGCGAATAGCCATCTTGTCCTCTCCAGGTAGCCATTGACATAAAATCCGTTCCACGTCCACGCTCCTTGCGATAATCATCCTGTGATACTAGTAAACCAGCATAGCCCCAGATTTCCATCACAGCATCTCGTTCATATTGATTGGACTTAAATACATCCTTCCAGCGCTTCTCAAGCTGTCTAGCTGCATCCGTCTCATTACAGGATTCTATTGCCGCTATCATCTGTTTTACTATCATTATATCTTCCTCACACACCGTAAACGTCTCTTGTTCTTTCACTAAACATTCTAAATCTAGCAAACAATATAAGAGCCAATTGAGACGAACACCTCCCCACTTCATTCGTTCAAAATTAAGCACATTTAAATCTTCATTTACATATTCTTCATTTGACATGATTTTCTGCTCATTACAGTACCCACAGCCACTATAGGATACTAATGTAACAGGTCGCTCATGATACGTGTGGATTAGTAGGTCATGGGTAAGAGCCCAGCTGGATAAGGCACTGCGCAAATATACTTTACGCGTCGATAAGCTATGCAAAAATGCTGTCACCACAAGCTCCTTTGTTACACCTTCTTCATGAAGATGTCGTAACCTCTGTACACATTCATCATGAGTAATGGTTAATCGGTCAAACATCAAGCCCTTACTTTTGGCATACTGAAAATCTTCTTCTGTATAAGTATATCCGCCTGACCGCCATCTACCTGATTGCCAATAGGTTTGCATTAAAATTTTTTTTGCTTTCTGATCCATTGCACATTCCTCACTATCTATCACAGAATTTCAACTTTTCCTGTAGTATTTCTGCCATCTCTTTCCATGGTCGTTTCCAATAGGAGCTCGCTAGTTCTTCTTCTGTTTGTTCTAGCCAATACTCGCCTTCCATCAGTTCAAACATGTCCATCATGGTTATAGGTGCACATACTGGATTGGCTAACGCTGCAAGCATGGGCTCTGGTCCATCATCCCAATTATAGCCATTCACAATGGCATGCAAAATGACAGCTGATGACACCTTACTTATTTCATGGCACATTGTATCAAGGGATTCCTCATATAAAATGGACTCCACTTGCAGCTGTTCTGCTGCCTGCAAGGTCAGTCGAATGGCTCCAGGCGTATCCAGCAATAAATCCGCAATCCCTCTATGGTCTCTTGCTGCATACCAAGCTGTAGCGGTAATCCCCTCAGGCGCCTGTAAATCTACACCCTCAGCAAGTAGTAATGAAAGTACCTCTGCTTGCTTAAATTTTACAGCCTTTTTAAGCGCCGTATCACCTAGCTTATCTCGTACCTCTAAATCAATATTTTGTGCCAATAGCAGCTTGATTGCTTCAAGTGGCATTCGATTTGTTAGGAAAAGCATTAACGGCGTTCTCCCACGTACATCCCGCTCATTGACATCCAGCTTGCTTACCGCCTCTCGCACGCGCTCAATATCCTTAGTTTTACACACCTTCGCCCATTCCATTTAACTGCCCTCCTTTCATAAATCCATCCATTGCAATAATTTCTGCAGCTCATTTTTCATCGGTGCTTCTTCTTGCTTTAGACGTTGTGCGATCTTCTTGGAACTACCAAATATTCGATATAAAATAAATGCACGCTGGTAGTCTTCTTTTTTCTCCAGTTCTTGCACAAGTGCCGTAAGTAAGTCTAACCCCTTGATGTCCATGCCCTTTAATGGCTTAGCCGATTCACTCCCACCTAATAGAATAGCTACGAACACAGGCATCACCTCCACTGCTAGGCCATGTACCTCCTGAAAAGCCTCGGCATAAGCATCCTGCACAGATTGATGCTCTGTATCCACTAGTGCCATATAATGTTCAACGAGCGGGAAATAAGCCTTACTATAGAGACCTAAACCAAAGACCGCATAGGTGCCAGGCATCGCTGATTTTTCGCTCGGCTCGACATCTTGATACCATGCAAATTCCTCCATAGCAATCTGTGCATAATTCGCTACTAACGGAAAAAGGCTAGGATATTCAAGGCAATTGGCAAAAAACTGATGGAGCTTTGACTTGGCTAACTTTTTAACAGGAAGGTAATTTTTCACTTTACTCTTGAAGGTTAGCTTATAGCCCTTTGGAAAACCTTCCTGCAACAGTTGAATGATATAATGAAGCGCTTCACGATAAGCCGCTTCCTCTTCAACTATTACTCGTATATCAATTGTCTGTAAAACATCATTTGCTTGCCCTTGGAACATCTCACGCTTCCGTATGCTTTCAAAACGACCGCTTCCTTTTTGCAAATAATCAACAGCTTGCTGTGAGCCCAACTGTTTGGCAAGCTCGAGATACTCTAAACGGGTAGCTGGCTCTTTTTGACCAATTTTCAATGCTACATAAAGAAAGAAATTTAGCTTTTCCTGCTCCAGTTGCTGTGCCATATCCTCAGTTTTCAGCACCCACTCTTGGATGTAATCCCCTGTTTGTTCAAAATAGTACGGTAAAAAATATTTCTCTGCCCAGTGCTTAAACGCCATTGTATAATAATAAACCCATTGGTCTAGACGCTCTTTATTGGCACGATGTTTTACTTCTAGTTGACAAATAAGTGGTTCGATTTCACTGGCTGACTGATGAAAAAAATGCGGATTGACTAAATACTGTGCAAAGAAAAATTCATCATGATCACTTGGTCGTATAGGTAGCTCAGCCATTACCTTTGTTTCAATAAATGTGGCCAGCTGCTCTTTCACTAACGCTAGCTTATGATCATGGAGAAGCTTTTTCTGATAGCTAAGCATCGTCCCGTCATGCTCAAATTCAAGGACTACTTGAAAATGGTAATCAAAAAATCGGAAACCATATTGCTCGGATTGAAACAACGTCTCCATTTTTGTACAGAGAGCCGAAAAAAGCTCCTCTATCTGATTTACTTTGGTAAACTCCTGTATGTATGGACCTGCTTCTACCCTATAGGCACTATCACTCCAACTAAATGGCTCATAGACATCAATAAAGATATTGCCATTAGGACTTTTCCCTTTTTTCCAGGCAACTTTTAAATAATGAAAGACACCTGCTTGTAATTTACTTTGTTCTTTTAAGTCCATTATCCGTTTACTTTCTTGTTGATAAACAGCTGTGAGTTGTTCCCACACAGCTGCTAGAAAATGTTCTACACACTGTTGCAATGTCTCACCCTCCCTTTCTACTTTTAGAGAAAAATCTCCCGCTAAAAAGCCTTAGCGAGAGATCAATCTTATCCGATTGTTTTCACAACCGCTCCTTCTTGATTTTTAATATGTGTTTTCAAAATTTGAAAGCTTACACCTGCTAAAGAAGACACAGTGAATTGGCTTTCTTGTGGCACTAGCTTTTGACTTAATTCTTCTACCGCTGCCCTGTTCAATGAAATGGTAATTTCCTGTCCATCCTCACGATAGCCAACTTGGGAATCCGCTTTAAATTGGATTGTTATTTGTTGTCCGACTAAGCTTAGGTTTTTATCTTTTAAAATACGCCCACGTAGTAATTTACTAATGACCTCTGCCTGTTTCGCCCCGAGTTGAATAACATTGGACTGTTTGTTAAACCAACCTTTTTTCCCAATCTCCCAAGCGAGCTGGTCTACAAAAAGAAAACCCGTATTGGAGCCATCTTCCTCCATTCCGTGCTCAACTGCTGCGACAACTTCTTGATTTTGCAGGAGAGAATTACGTGTTAAATCCGTAATATAGCTTGGTATTTGCTCAATACCAGCCTCTAGCACCCCAAGTGTATTCCACGTCTGCATCGCTTCTAGCTCGTCCTCTGAAATACCAACCATTTGAATAAACTCCATTTTTCCATTTGGTGTATTTATTTCAGCAAGCTGTGGATCATATGTGAAGGCGAGTGCGGTTAATTGCGTGTCAGCATCAAGACAGATGGGTCCATTTGCATCTAAATAATCCCCTGCTCTAAAAACATTGCCACTATTAAAGACATATCTGCCCATATTTTGCAGTAAATTTAAAGCCCAAGCAGGTGGCTCCTCTTCATTCTCGTTGCGTACTAAGCGAAATGTCAGCTCAAATCCATACCCACTATATTCTTGATTGTCAAATTCTTTTTCATATAATTCCGAGAAACCATATGTAACAAAATGCCAATGCGGAATCGGGGTTTCACTTTTATAGGCACTTATCCCATCTAAAGGATCTTGTCCTCCTAGCGAGTAGGGAATCATGGTTCCGTAATGCATTGGCTCCTGCTCACTATACACCTGTCTTAATGCCTGATCAATCGCATCCCAACCAACTGCTGTTAGTTCTTCACTCATCTATATATCCTCCTTGCTGATGATTCAATCGTTACACATACGTACCTAGTATTTATGATAGCAATTTTATGGTAGTACTTTAACAGGAATAGGACTTATTTTCAGCTTTCCAACAATTAGGTGTATGGTCATCCTATATGAGGTAAATATTACTAATAAAAAATCAGCAGGCAATCTTCTATTTTACGAAAAAATAAAATGGAAGATTGCCTACCTGATTCAATATATTGATATTAATACGTAATGAAAGGCATTTATAGATTGGAGTATGTCTTCGTTAGCCATACAGCATAACTGGCTCACGAGTAGCTTGTAAATAGTCTGCTAGTTTTCCAGCAAACACTTTTTCTAAATATGGTAATTGTGCTAGGCAATGAGGCGTCATTAATGCTGGATTTTGATAGATTTTTAGACCACCCACTTTTAATAGCGTCGCTACAAATTGGGAACAAAAATAAGCACGCTCACGTCTCACTTCCTTTTGCATCACTACACCAAAAAGACCGATAAAATTATATTTATAGCGATCCCTATTCCAATACATATAGCGCACAATTTTCATCATCTCTAAATATTGATAATGGGATATCCGACAACGATAAATGACACAATCGGCAGACTCAAATAGGCCTCTTTCTGCATCCTCTCGTAAAAAGCCCCCACTTAACGGATTGTTTAATTGCCTTCGACCAAAGCTATACATCTCAGAAAGCCCCTCATCAAAGGCTATGGATGCATGATTCATCTCTTTGCCCGTATACATGCCTATCGCTTTCGATAGTAATGTCCCTGTTTTAGTTAATACTATGTAAATCGTATGTGCCATATCTTCACCTACTCCAATATTCTCTCTCCTACTACCAATACGTTTTAAATCTTCAAATGGTTTCGTGAATTTCCTTTTTTTAATAAGTATACACAACGAATCTTAAATATTTCCTTAGTAGAACCTGAAGTTTTTCTTAAGATTTAGTTTTATGGGGGTGTATTTAGAATTGAATAGGTACGTTGAAATCAAGATTTCTATGATTTCTTTACTACCTTTATTTATATGAATTTAATTGTATTCTTATGTGGGGTATATTTGGAATCCGGAGACTTAATGCGGTTGCGATTTCCTCTAAGTTGAGTTCATCTCCCTTACATAGAATGTTCGTTCGCACATACATTAGAATAAGTATTAGCAAGATAAAATTTATGGAATTAATTAAACCAGGTACTCAATTTAACGAGAACCTGGTTTTTTAATATTTTCATATTTAAATTTAAAATACATATGTAGAATAACAGAAATTATTAATCCTGCTCCGCAAACTATGTAATTGAATGTAGATGATAATGAAAAGATTTTTGAAACTATAAAAAAAACTACAAAATATAGTAATATAAAAATTGAAGCTATTTGCCTACCAGTACTCATAAAAATCACTTCCTAAAATTAATATCGTTCAAATTTCTAAATTAAAATTGAAATTTTTTTTCGTAAAATGACTATTCTTATCTTTTCCATAGTCAATTTTATAGATTTTGTATAAAACGGCTTTTGAATCTATTATTTTATTTTGATGAATCAGTTGAAAGGTCCAGGTACCTTCTAATAAATTAGGCGTAATTTTTAATCCTGCATAATAAATTCGTTCACCATTTTTTTATTCCTCATTAAGCACTCACAGTCCACAAAATGCAATTTTCCTTCTGGGTTAATTATTTGAAAAATAACCGCAGAGTCCTCGGTTATATCTTTTAAGTTTGCCGTATAACAAATTGCTGAATCTAAGGTTGAAAATGCTTTTGTTTTATTTATTACTTCAAAAGTGTTATTATTCAAATCTTTTCCTGTACTCGAATTGTTTACAACCACTTTATTTATTGGCTGGGTTAATAAGTCTTCAATATACGAAAAATTCATCTCATCAATAACATGAATACGATAGCAGTTAGGATCACAAACCCAAAATTGATCATTAATAATAAAAGAAAAGTATTCAACCTTACTTAATATTGAATTTTGATATGTAGGAATTAACCAAAGTAGACCATTTTCACTAACTAATTCTATTTTATTTCTACCTATATCCTTATCCAAATAAACTAATAACACAGAATCCAATTTAGTTAGACTATTATAAATGATATTATACATTTTTATCCTCATTAACAATAAAATTATAAAAGTAGAAGCTGGGACAAAAGTGTTTAATCTAACAAAAATACCGAACTATTATTGAAACGCTAATGAAGTGTTTCAATAATAGTTCGGTTTTTCTAATTATCGTGTTAGTTAATTTAGAGATTATTCGGCTTTATGAAGGAATCATTTAGTTATGTCCTATCCTCTACCTCTCTAGAACTATTTAGAACCACGAATTACATCATTATAAATATTATTTACAGATCTAACTCCAAATTCTAAAAGCATACCAGTTCCGCCGCCTTTTAAGGCACCTTTAGCACCTGCTTTTGCAGCATTATTAATAGCTTTACCTGCTTTTGTATTATTTAATGCTTCTCCCATACTTCTAGCAGTATTATAAGCATCTGAACGAACTGTTGCCATTTAAAAATCATCCTTTATTTTTAATTTAATACTATTAACTAACTATTTTTTTAAAACAAAATTATCAACAAATATTTATATTAGTAAAACATTACAGAACAGGTACATACTAATATGACATAAATAATTTTTTTCTAGCTATAGCTAAACTTAACTCGAGTAAACATTATCCTATCATCACCAACAACACCATTTAAAGGATGAATTGACGCCAAATTTCTGGCGTTCATAGTCTCATTTTATGGCGTGCATATACATTACACGCCAATTAAAGGAGGTGAAATTGGCGTGAATTGGCGTTTGTTTATTCCTTCATATGACAAAAGAAACAATTTTACTTAACCACAAGTAAACACTTGATTTTTTTACTTTTATAATTCTCATTTTAAAATGATATTTTCACAAAACTGTAATACTTTATTTCAGGATAGCTACTTCGCTGTTTTATAATAATTTTCAACCTTTCAAAGTCACCACCTGCCATAATGCCATTATCGAATTTATCCAACTGCTTCTTTAGTTATTGAATTTGTAAATTTTATAATGTCATCATTCTTTTTAATTAGTTCATTACGGTTACTCATAGTCATAGCATGGCTAATGCTTTGCAAGAAACTATTCCAACGATCTTCACTTAAAATTCGGGGAGCACAGTATTTACCGTTCCAGTTCTGATGCTTTTTCACTCGCTCAATACCCTATTGGAGTACTTAGTGTACAAAAAACTGGACTGGACAACTAGAAAATAATAGCTATTAAAAGTCACTCAGATGCAGTGAACCATAAAGTTGAACTATAACTACAATGAATTTCTTCATTTTATTTTAGTTGACTGCACTACATCCAAGTTTCACTAGGCATAGCTACGGTCAAATCGCTAATATCAACCTTATTATTAACTGATTAACTATTAAATAACCTCGTTAAATACACCTGTTGACATAAATAAAAATAAAATATAAAATTGAAATTGTTAACCAGTTAACTAAAATAAAATAAGGCTAGGTGACACAAATGGAGAAAAAAAATGATGTTATAGAAGCTTTGCAACGATTAATTACAGAAAGAGAATCGGCTGACAGAAGAAGAAAAGGAATGAAAGTCAGTCAGGAGGAAGCAATTGTTTCAGATTGGACATTGACACAATTACACATTGTTGCAGCAATTAAAGAGAAAGGAAAGGCGAATAACATCACACTCTCAGAAACTTTAAATGTTTCGAAACCAGCGATTACAAAAGCAGTAAAAAAGCTATTAGAGCATAATATCCTTGAAAAAATGCAGCAAGAAGATAATAAAAAGGAAGTATATTATATGCTAACAAAATCAGGGGAGATGCTTGCGCTTATCCACCATCAATTACATGAGCAGGCAAAAAATCGTTACTTAAGTATCCTTAATGATTTTAACACTTCGGAATTAGAGACAATTATTCGATTTTTAAACGCTATTACCGAAAACATGAAGTCACATTAAAGCTGTAAAAGGAGAATGTATATGTCTCGACTAGCTCAAACGAAAATACTTGCATTGTATTTGTTAAGTATAAGCAGTTTCTTCGCTTCTTTAAATCAAAATATTTATACGCCTGTCATTCCACTCATTCGGGATTCATTTAGCGTATCTATTAATTGGGTGAATTTCACTGTCAGTAGCTTTATTTTTATCATAGCCATGGTTCAAATTTTTTTAGGTGCAGTAATAGATACCCAAAATCAAAAACGGTTGTTGATCTTTAGTTTCTTGTTAATTAGTATCTCAACCACCGTCTGTGCATTTACAACCAACTTTTTAGTATTTATGGTCTTTAGGGTTGTTCAAGCCATTGGAGCTGGTGTTATTCCCTTGGTTACGATAAATATGATTTCACACTTATTTGATGGTGAAGCAAGGGGGAGCGCAATGGGGACGTATCAAATACTACTTTCCCTGGCCCCAGCAGTTTCTCCAATAGTAGGTGGAATATTAGGCGAATATTATGGCTACCAAGGTATTTTTTTATGTCTATTTCTTATTGCAACCCTATTACTTGTGTTTATTATGCTGGCATTTCCTAACAACGGAAAAAGAAATAACGGTCAAGAAAATGCTAGTAGCTTTATCCAAATCTATCGAGCCATTTTTTTGAATCGTGTCGGTTTAATGACGATGACGGTAAGCTTTTTTGTCTTCTTTATTTACTTTGTCATTCTAGTATTTTTACCGATCTTGCTCCACGATCATTATCATCTATCGTTACAAAACATTGGATTATTATACTTACCTTTAACTGTTAGTATGATTTTGGGGAGTGTTATCTTTAAAAAAATACAGAAGAAAGTGACGTTGAAAAAGCTATTTATCACTGTTTTATTTTTCCTCCCGTTGTTAATTATAGCTTTTGGTTTCCTACATACTCAATCAATTATCGTATTAAGTACCCTGTTATTTGTGTATGGCTTAGCAATTGGATTTGCCCCTCCACTATTTTCAACGATTATAAGTAATGAATATAGCGAATATAGAGGAGCTGCCTTAGGACTGTTTAATTTTATTCGCTATTCAGGTATGGCAATCGGTGGTATGTTTTCTGGATTAAGTCTTGTTCTGCCAAGTACCCTCCTCTTTGTTTTTTTGGGTGTTTTATTTTTTCTTATTTCGCTATTTCAGTATTCTAGTTTAAAGCATTGTACTATGTAATAAATATGGTTGCTAGTAGGTTGAGCTATCTTCAAAAATTGGCCGCTTCCCCCATAATTATTATGGTATAATAAACCAATAAGGAGGTTTTCATACAATTATGGAATTATTACTCGGCATTATCCCTGTTTTTCTGCTATTATTTTTTTATCTTGTCCCAGTTGTTTTCATTGTTTGGTTCTTACTTAAATTTATTAACTTACAAAAGGAACAAACTGAAATATTAAGAAATATTTCCGATAAGCTAAATAATTAAAAAAATAATAGACAAAGTCCGAATTTCGACTTTGTCTATTATTTTTTTGTGCTGATTCAAATTGTTAGGATGAGCTATTTTTTATATCAATTTACTTTCTTTTAGTAAATCATAAATGATTGTATCCTTTGTTTTATGAATACCTAATTTACCGATTTGTTTTAAGATAAATGGCGCATCTATATCTGTCAATTTTTTACCATCTAGTAAGCGAGCCGTTGACGCTAATAACGTACGAATATCAAAGGCAGAAGCAAATACTTCAGGAACCCCTCGGTCAATTGCTAATAATTGATAAACCGCCTCCATTGCTGTTCTTACTGAATATTCTGTTGTGAATACGGTATCTCTTTCAGTTTCACTAAAATTCCCTATAAAGGCTAGGTTTACAGATCCTTTTGGGACAACTAACGGACGATCGCCTATTGCTCTCGGCATAAAGTAAGATGTGATATATGGCATATAGCATGGGATTGTCTGACAAGAATTTTGCGCTAAATCTGGAATATCCTCAACAGGTACACCCATATGGTACAACCACTCTTGTGCTATCTCACTGCCACTACATTCCGTAATACTTTTTTTAATAAAATCCCCTGGCTTATTAGATAGTAAACCATAAATCCAAACAACTAATTGATCTTTTGGTTGATTTTTAAAATGAGGTTGTCGATTCAATGTATAGCTTAGCATCCAATTCGAATCTTTTGCTGTTACAATACCACCCGTAACGACTTTCCCCGCATATGGATCTCTTTTACTAATCTTTTCAATATAAGGTGCTACTCGATCATCTAATGTAGTGAGTGTTGCTGAAACAAACCAACTTTCTTTCGGCAAATTATCACAGAATTTTTCTGGTCTTCCAAACGCAGCATCTTGGGCAGCGATGTTTTTCCAAAGAGACCAGCTTCCTCCTAAGTCAGTTGTTTCAGGGGCTGGTGTGTTATTGTCTCCATACGTTGTACTTTCCGTAATACTACCATTTGTCACAAAAACCAATTCATTTTCGGTTAGCTCTATATTTTTTTTCTCACCATTTTGCTTTAACACTAATGTATGAGCTACCTTTTTATCTCCAACATTGTCAATTAGAACATTTTCGACAACCGTATTATATTGGAAATCAACATTATGTTTTTCTAAATAGTTGATCATCGGAAGTACTAGGGATTCATACTGGTTATACTTTGTAAATTTCAGTGCAGATAAATCTGGTAATCCACCAATATGATGGATAAAGCGCATAATGTAACGACGCATTTCCATAGCAGAATGCCATTTTTCAAAGGCAAACATCGTGGACCAATACAGCCAAAAATTCGATTCAAAAAATTCATCAGAGAAAACATCTGTAATTTTTTTATCCTCTAGCTTCTCTTCAGGCGTAAAGAATAATTTAATCATTTCTTCAGACGATTGATCGGATAATGTGAACTTTCCGTCATCCTCTAATCTTTGTCCTCGATTCTCCATTAATCTACATTTTGAATAATTAGGATCTTCTTTATTTAACCAATAAAATTCATCTAAAACCGAAGCATTTTCTATTTCTAATGATGGAATGGAACGGAATAAATCCCATAAGCATTCAAAGTGATCTTCCATTTCTCGACCACCACGAATAATAAACCCTCTTGTCGGATTTAAAATTCCGTCAAGACTACCGCCTGAAATATCTAACTCTTCAAGAATATGAATATTCTCACCTTTCATTTGGCCATCACGAATTAAAAAACATGCGGCTGAAAGTGAGGCAAGCCCCGAACCAATCAGATAGGCTGATTTTTCATCGACACCCTCGGGTTTTTTCGGACGTGCGAAAGCTTCATAATTACCATTACTGTAATACATAATATCGCCTCCATAATTATTATTCCAATATAGAATAACACTCATTGGCACCTAAATGGGAAAAAGAAAGATAAATTAACAAAAAATTCAAATTCGATAGCATGTCTCCTAAATGGATGCTCGTATCATTTGACATCACATCTTCTTGTATTTTTATAAATCATTTCAAAAAACCCTTTTTTAAAAAGGAATTATACAGTATCTACAAATTACATAGCTCCATCTCGATAAAGCATTTATACACTGTTCCATGCTCATTCATTATGCTATACCAGTGGGATAATTATACAATTTCCCGGTTGTTAAATTTGCATAATTATTATATTAAAAAATCTTTTTATAACTAAAAACACCTATTCACTGATCATTCTTTTTTCGAATCTCTCATTATCTCGTTTAAAATGACCTGTAATAGCTAATAATAATGGGACTTCTTTGATTTTAGCCTGCTACTTTCACTGACGCTACAATTTACATACATTACAAATAGAGGTGTTTAAATTGACTACATTCGGAAAATCTATATATATCACATTCATTATCGTTGTATTTTTATTATCAACAGGATGGGATTATTTTAAAAATGGGCATTGGGCGTTGCTTGAAAATCTTTTCTATTCGTTATGGGTGGCAAGCTTCTTATTCCTGACATCATTTATACTTAGAAATAAAAAAAATGACACAAAAAACCAAAGCTGATGGCGTTATTTAATAGGTTACCCATTAAAAATCACTCATGATATTGGCATGAGTGATTTTTTGATAAATCTATCTAGATGGATAACTCCAAGAAGCACATTGAATAAATGATAAATCTTGAAAACGTTTTTCTAAATTTGTTTGGAGGACGATGTTCAAAAACAAGTGTATATTGTTAATATCCAAATTAAGTACTTCTAATCTGCCCCTTTAGCACAGGAAGCGAGTGTACTAAATTGAACAATTGCTACCCGTTAGTTTAAGCAAATTTTATATTTCTCTTGAAAGAATTTTCCACCAAAGCATAAAGTATGCCTGCAATACCAAAAATAATAATAGAACTAATCATGCTAAAATTATATTCTTTTATAAAACGGGCATATAACGTGCACTATTAGTTTAAAAGAAAAAAGAGCTGCCGCTGCAACTCAATGTTCTTCAATACTTATACTTATTTAATATTTCTTTTGGAATATGACAATAATCATTTGGACATCTAGCTAACCTATCTTGATGTTCTTCTGCACTTCTTACATAGTTTGTAAGAGGTAATACTTCAACAACTATAAGATCGTAATCATTTCTCTCATCAAGAAACGCCTTCGCCTCTTGTAAGTGTTCAGGCTTTTCACTATATACTCCCGTTCTGTATTTCTCGCCAATATCCTGTCCTTGTTGATTCAAACTGTATGGATCAATGATTTCAAAAAAATACCCCATTAATTCCCTGATTGTGACAATGGTCGGATCAAATTCCGTTTTTACACATTCGGCGTACCCATCATAATCGCCCTCCAGTGTATGACCTGTGCCATTAGCTCTTCCTGCTTCTGTAAACGTAATTCCAGGTAAAGTTTTTATAAAAGCTTGTACTCCCCATAAACATCCACCTGCAAAATATACTATCTCCATACTGACTCTCCTTTTTATTTAAAAAAATTCATTTCAAGTAATATAGGAAGAACAAATGTAATTACTAAGTCTATTACACATTAAAATAATGACAAATTTTATTATGTCACATTATGGTCCGATTGTTGAACACAAGTCAAGCAACGCTCTTTAACTAACTGCGTCGTTAGTAAAAAAGCATCTCTGTGTATGGTGGGAGATTATTAGACCTGCTATGGTAGGAGGCTGGTCGCGATTAGCCTTTTTTACTTACAGTAATCATCAAAAGACATCATTACTTTAAAGAAAATTTTTCGTTTTTTCTAATTTACACACAGTGGTAATGTTTATAACCGTTTACACATACATTAATGGCGGGATAGCACCTTTAACATCGCCCCCAAGATGTTTTTGTACAATGCTATCCCTTTTGTATGCAATAAAGAATAGATCAACATATCACTACATTCTTCAGTAACACGGTTGCATTCATATTGTCTTAAATGGCCTTCTTCTTATAAAGTTGAATTTTATCAGTAACTTCCTTGCTGCTTTGTTTTCTTCTGTGAATAGTTTTTATCTTTACTTAAAAGAACACCCTCTTGCTTTTTTATGTAAATCAATATTCCCACTGAAAATCAGAAACCCAATTATAACTCCTATTCCTTTAGGATAATGGCAATTTAACAAATAACAGAGGCTACGATTTAATGAAAGTCACTTTATAGGCAAGCACCTCTAGCCACCACATTCATATATTATAATGAAAGGAGTGGCTATTGTGCCTTGGCAACATAAAATTGCTTACTTAATCGGTCAGCCTGTCGGTGTTTCTTTGACAAATGGTCAAGGTACTTCAGGTGTCCTCTGTGGTGTTTCAGGTGGGAAACTACTTGTCCTTGAATATTTGTATCAAAGTCAATTCGCCTTAAAGCAATATGATATTCATATGATTCAAGATGTCAACGGCTTTCCCCCTTGTCAGCAGCCATTATACTAAAAAACATCCGTCTAGGATTTTTTTAGCTTCTATTCCTTTATAGAAGGCTAAAGCCTTTTTCAAGGAAATACTTCCCGCAGCCTTCTCTTAGGTTTTTCTAGCTTTTTTATATGGACTTATAATTAAAAGCTAGTGTCTGAGATAGATAACTATCTTCAACAACTAGCTCAGGCATACTAATAGTAATGTAAAGTTCTTTCAACTTTACGTTATACTCCTTTATGGTACTTGAGGTCACTTTCGTCCAAGTGACCTCCTTTTACACCTACCCTTTTGTTTGTTTCATCCTTTTACCCTATCAAACGGAATCATTGGCACATCGATACGACAAATTCGTTTTTGTAGGAAGGAGGGAAACAATGGGAATTAATTTAAACTTTTGGTCATTTATTTTTTCTTTAGGTTGTACCCTACTATTTTTTCTATCAGGCACATTGAAAAACTTTTTTGACACCTACCTTCATGTTCATCCATTGACATTGACACTACTTTTGTCCATTGTCTGTTTCTATCTTAGCCTTATGGGCATGAAAGATGTAAGAAATTTAACGACCTTGCTTCGGGGAATATTGACAATGGTTATCACACTTATTTTGATTATTAGTATTTCTTTCATTTTATTTTTCGGTCACTTATTAAGTTAAAAAGTCCAAACTTGCATTATTTTTATACAAGCCTCCTTGACGAACATTTGTTCTGTAGTTAAAATAATAAAAAAGGAGGCTTTTTTATGCAAACAACAACGAGCATTGAATTAGTACATTTCTCTGAAGACTATGTGGAGCAATTAAACAGCTTTGAACTACCTGAAGAACAACACCAGTTTACAGCCCTTCCAAAAGAAATTACGATTGAAAAGGTTGGACAATATCCTATTGTCATTTTAAGTAATCATGTGCCAGTTGGTTTTTTTGTTCTTCATGCAACGGATAGAGTAAAAGAATATTCCAGTAATCCCCAAGCAATGTTACTAACCGCTTTGTCTATCGATCATCAACAGCAAGGTAAAGGTTATGCTAAAAAGGCTATGTTTGCACTAGCTGATTTTGTCAAACAGGAATTTAAAGAATGTAACGAAGTGGTGTTAGTTGTCAATCATAAAAACACGGCTGCCCAGCATCTATATGCCAAAGTTGGCTTTGTGGACCACGGAGAAAGAAGAATAGGCCCTATTGGTGAGCAAATCGTTATGAACTTGCCGCTTTGAATCAGAACCACCAGTATAACTGGTGGTTTGCTCTGCGCGTGAAACGCTGGGGTACTGGCCCATGTCTAAAGACATTCTGAATGGTCTGCCAACCGCACTCCGTTTTCACACAAACCGCTAAAGCGGCTTACTTATTTTTTCTTTCTCTTGATTTCTTCTCCTGTGAATGGGTCAATGAATTCTTTCATCGTCATTTGATCTTGCAGGATATCTTCTTGTAATTGATTTTTTATATACTCTTGTATCTTTTTCTTATTTCGGCCGACTGTGTCCACATAGTATCCTCGACACCAGAATTGACGATTACCGTATTTATACTTTAAATTCGCATGTCGGTCGAAAATCATTAGACTACTCTTCCCTTTTAAATAACCCATGAACGCAGATACACTCAATTTCGGTGGAATACTTACCAACATATGAATGTGGTCAGGACAGGCTGTTGCCTCTATGATTTCTACATCTTTTCTTTCACATAATTGGCGCAATATTCTTCCAACATCTGCTTTAATTTGACTATAAATAATCTGCCTTCTATACTTTGGCGCAAAGACGATATGATACTTACAATTCCACGTTGTATGTGCTAAACTTTTGTTATCCATTTATGGTGGCTCCTTTCGTACGAAGTCGGTTGACTAGACCTGACTTTATTGTACGTTTGGAGTTTTTTTATTGTCCATAGCTAAAAGCTTTCCGGAACCCCCTGCATAGCAGGGGGTTTTCAAAGCACACAAAAGTAAACGTCACTCATTTGCATTGTTCAAATGAGTGACGTTGCTATTTTTATGGTCCTTTCCTTATAGAACTAACACTTCATCACAAATAATGTCTATAAAAGCCTAATCATGTGTAATGACAAAAACAAATTTATTTTGATTTGCCATGTGCTACACCCATTTTTGCCCCATCTAACCCGCTAGTAGGCTCATCCAGTGGTACAATTTGTGCATCAGCTACAGAATACTGCTGATAGTGATGCGGGTGTCTGTCCTTTAGTGGGACAAGCAAAAAATTTTCCAGTGCTTCGATCGCCTTGTTGCTTAGAGTCTCTGTTACTTGCCGGCCTAACATGATTTCATTCCCAACACTTGCCACATAAAGTGGATAATCTGGGTCCTGCATCGCCTATCAAAAACATTTGAAAATATAGAGACCGTTAAATACATTAACGATTGGTATGAGAATGAAGAATATGCTTTTCTGAAATATATCCCTAAAGAAGAAAATATAATTAGAGAAATTGCAGATGAGGTTTTATCCTCAATAAAGGATATTCCGAAAAAACAGTCAGATTATGGTTTGATACACGGTGATTTATGGTTAGAAAACATATTGGTAGATAGTCATAATAATTTTACGATGATTGATTTTCAAGATTGCGAAAAAAACTTCTATATATTTGATTTAGCTGTTCCAATCTATAGTGCGATGGAATATTCATTTGTAGGAAACAGTAATATTGTTGACTATGGTCGTTCTATATCTAACGCAATAATTGAAGGGTATCAGGAAGAAAATTCTATATCATCAGAGATGTTAGAAAAACTCCCTCTATTTATAAAATTAAAGGAAATTTTTGAATACAGTTTAATGCATATGTATTGGGACATAGAAAAATTAACTGAAGAACAAATACGAATAATGAACCATTTCAGGATAAGAATTGAGCATAAACACTCCCTTCTGAAAATTTAGGTGAATTTTGTCTATTCAACTAACAGAGCTTTAGTTGAATAAGGCTCATTTAATTAATCAAATAAAAATCTCATACTTAACTCCATTTTGATCAATATTTTTTCAAAATGGAGTGTTTTTACGTTTGCTGATAAATGAAGGAAAAATTTTCTTTAATCAATCTTTATTTTAAAGCTACATGTATATGATGCATCAACAATTTTTCCACCTGTGATTTCAGAGCTTGATTTGCATAACGAAGTACTACATCATTACCTGCAGTGGCAACTTGTACGTCACTAAAGTATTCATCTACTAGTTGCCAGCCTACTACTCGTATACGTTTTTGTGCAAGTTCTCCTTTGAGGTGAAAATATTCCTGTCTTAGATCCTTTAGCAATGAATCCATCATTGGAAGAAATACCGTTTTCATTTTAAACTGCTCCAATCTACAGTAGTCAACCTGTAATGATTTAACTGCTAGCTCTAACAAAAGATATTTATGCAGTAACTGTCTTTCGTTGGCTTTAATCATAATAATCAGCATCCAGTTGAGCTGATTGAATACTTTGAATTGGAATACGTTTCGTTATAAGTAGTGTTTCAAGTATGAGTTCATTAGTATTAATCGATTTAATTATTCCAGTCCATTGTGTGATTTTGTAGTCCTCCCACACTTCTAATTTTATGTGCAATTGCTGATTAAAAGCTTGATCAATTGCTTTTTGTAGTTCTTCCAGTTCCCACTCAGTCAATTCTCTTGGCTGTTCTGGATGCTCTTGTTTATACTCTCTAAGAAGCTCTAAATGCTCCGGCAACATCATCGACGCCCATTTAATATGACCTCTGTCTTGTATCATTAATAAATCACTCCTATGCCAAATGACCACCAACTAAGCGATCGCGCTTAATAGCCGTCCCAGCTTTTGTGAAAGAAACTGCTCTTAATATTGAAGTAGCTCCAAACCTGTTGCGTATTGCATCCATTGTAGGACCGATTATTTGACGCTGTGGCTTACGATCATCGAATAAATCTAATTGGATACTATGCTCTCTTTCCAGGTTGGATATTCGGACAGCTATTTGCCGAGTTGGTTCACCTGTAAAATATTTATCCAGTAATTCAATACAAGTTTTATACATCACAAGTGTTTCACTTGTCGGTACTGCAATTGTTTTAGATCGATGGAATCCTTTGGTCAGAGCGTTTCGACTATAAGAAAGACCAATACTAATTGTACGACCAACATAACCTGCATCCCGCGTTCGCTTCATTACGTCCTCACACATTTCAAGAAGTACTACAGAGATTTCTTTACGTGTATGGTAATCCCTCATCAGCATTTGGCCCTTCCCAAAACTTAACGCTCCGTTTGTTATTAACGGCTCCCCTAATTTGGATAGATCTATTCCCCATGCATGGTAATAGAGTTGATTGCCCATTACACCAAAGCGCTTTTCTAATTCTTTTAAATCTGTATTAGCCAAACCACCGACTGTTTGTATCCCCATAGCATTTAGATTTGCTTCCATCTGTTTACCGATCCCCCACATTTCAGAAAGGGGTTGAACTGGCCATAATTTTTTTGGAATATCTTCATATGTCCATTTAGCGAAACCTGTTTTCTTTGCTTCAAGGTCTAAAGCTAATTTGGCTATTAACATATTTGGTCCCATACCTACTGCACTAGGTATATTAAATTGGTCAAGAATAGCTCTTTGTATTTCCTTAGCCGTTTCCTCAGGTGAACCCCAAAGCTTTTCAGTGCCAGTTAAATCAACAAAACTTTCGTCCACACTATACACATGTATCGCATCAACTGGTACATAATTAGAGATTAATTTAGTAATCGTCATCGACATTTGAATAAAGAAACTCATTTTAGGCTCAAACAATCTAATGTCAGGATGTTTTGGTATCTCATAACGTCTACTTCCAGTTTTGATTTTAAATTTCTCTTTCATCAATGGTGATGCCGCAAGCACTACGCTACCTGGTTGGTCAAAATTTGCTACTACGGCAACTGGCGTTTTTAAAACATCTAGCCCATGTAACATCGCCACGATACTGGCATAAAAGCATCTCATATCGATACACATAATTGGTCTATTGGGCATACCCTCATAATTCATATAACTTCACGTCCCTTACTAACAAAAGGAATAACAGCTAGAACATTCCCAATCAAAAAAGTACGTTTTGCATGTCTTGTAAAACAAAACGCCTGGAATGAATCACCAACAATTTTAATGACTTTTACACGCCTTTTTGTTATGGAGCCATCTTTTGCTATATACATCATATTCACTAATTGTTTATGCTGCATAGCTTTAATCAGTTGTTCTCTCATCTTAGTTTCCTCCCATTGCCTCTCGTAATTTTTTGAAATGATTGTTATTTATTATTAGCACAATGATTTTCCCTTTTACCTATATTACGTAAGAACATTTGTTTGTATACATAATAGAACGAATGTTCTTACCTTGGCAATGTTCAATTTTTGGAAAAAGACCAAGTACTCAAATTTATCCCTGTCAAGTAGAAAGTTGTAAAAAACTAAGCAGCCATCTAGCATTGATATTCTATCAGTGCCAGTGAGCCCTTTTTGGAAATGTTGTATCATCTGTGATTAGGGAATAGGTAAAAAAATCTTGATCAAGAAGTGAACTATGAATGGGAGAAATAAAGAAGAACTGATTTATATCAAATATGGCAAGAAAATTCGAAAGAATATGTCACAGTTAGTTTAGTAGGAGATAATTTTTTAAAAGGGACTTCTTTATAAATAATAGTAAAAAGAGAAATTGCGAGGTGCAATTTCTCTTTTTACTTGAACTGAAATTAACTATAAATCATCCACGGTGACTTCATTATTATATGATTGCCATTTCCGTTTCCATTACCATTTCCGTTTCCATTTCCGTTTCCATTTCCGTTTCCGTTTCCATTTCCATTTCCATTTCCGTTTCCGTTTCCATTTCCGTTTCCGTTTCCATTTCCGTTTCCATTTCCGTTTCCGTTTCCATTACCGTTTCCATTTCCATTTCCGTTTCCGTTTCCATTACCGTTTCCGTTTCCATTACCGTTTCCGTTTCCATTACCGTTTCCATTTCCGTTTCCGTTTCCATTACCGTTTCCATTTCCATTTCCGTTTCCGTTTCCATTTCCGTTTCCGTTTCCATTACCGTTTCCGTTTCCGTTTCCATTACCGTTTCCGTTTCCATTACCGTTTCCGTTTCCGTTTCCGTTTCCATTACCGTTTCCGTTTCCGTTTCCATTACCGTTTCCGTTTCCATTACCGTTTCCATTACCGTTTCCGTTTCCGTTTCCGTTTCCGTTGTCATCACCTTGCTTTACAAACACACCAAATGTTAGTGTGTGCTCACCATACGTTACCGTAATCGTCGTATTACCTTGACCTTTTCCTTTTACCACCCCTGCTTTTACAGTAGCTATTTTATCATTCGCTACTTCATAGGTTGCAAGCTTTGTAACATCTTTTTCTGTTGTTTTCCCATCAAAAGTAGTTACTTCAGTAATCTTCACGGCAACTTCCTTACCTATACTAGTTTCAACCTGAGATTGGTCAATTTCTAGTGTTACTACTTCTACAACAGGTGCTTTAACTGTAACATTTACAGTAACTTTATTATCACCATATGAAATAGTAATAGTAGTCGTGCCCTCACCTACTGCAGTGACTAATCCATTTGCTACTGTTGCAATGTTTTCATCTCCAACCACATAAGTAGCTTTTGTAGTTACATCTTCCTCTGTTGCATCACCTTTTGCAGGCGTTGACGTTTCTGTTACCGTCAGTTGTGCAGTTTCTCCAGCTTTTAGGTCTAGCTCAGTTGGATTTACAGAAAGTGCTGTTACTACTTCATTTTCATATATCTTTGCTTCACCAACATTTCCGGCAGCGTCAGTAATTTTTACTGATACAGCATTAGTTTCTGCTGTTACTGGGAATGTAAAGCTACCGTCTTGATTTAATTCAAAAGGAACTGGTGCTTGTACTTCACCATTTATCGTCGAAATATAGGAAGCTTTTAATTTATCATTTAAATTGTAATTTAAATCGTATAAATCTAACTCTTCATTGTAGTCGATATACTTATCTGTTACCTGTCCTGTAGCGACACCATCAGCTACTGAACCTGTAATTTCTGGTTTAGTCGTTTTCACGACAATTGGCCCAACATAATCGGAAACTGCTCCTGATGCTGCAAGACCAGTGAAGTCAATTGTATACAGGCCATCCGGAATCGTTGTGGCAGGTTCTGATCCCCATGGTTTGTACTGCCCACCAACATTTAGCGTATAAGAGCCTTTTCCTAGCGCAGTACCTGCATGTAGATAACCAATGTAGCCGTCTTCATATTCTCCACCTTCAGGATTCATAATATCCCAAAGCTCGATATAGTTAGTTGTTACGTCTCCAGTTAATGTGAATGAAAGTACAGCTGAATCTTTCACTCCATCGCCGTTAAAGGATAGGTCTGTTTCTGTAATCTTATAATCTTTAATTTCCGTTACTGCCTCGCCACCTAAGTCAGCTGCAAATGGTAATGAAATTTCTGTAGATCCTCCATTGATATAAATATACCCTAATATTTCAGAGCCATTTGGTGCCGTAGCTTGTGAAGCAGTTAATGTAATATTTAACACTTGCTCACCAACTAGATTAAATGTCGGCTGATCTACTGTAACAGTTGCATCACCAAATGTTTTTGTCACATCAATCGATACGTTATAATTGCCGCCGTTCCCTTTAATATCTTTTACTAAAACTTGTTTCGTTACAGAAATATCCTGATCTTTCAATGATTGTGGACCGAAAGTAACTGTCCCTTTCAAGTTTTCTGTAACTGCACCCGTACCATCCAAAATTGCGCTATCAAGTGCATAGGCAAGAATTTCTGGATGAGCTGCTGCATAAGCATTTACACGCCCTGCACCCTGAGAAAACACATCGTATTTTGTTGTATCTAAAACCTGTGCTGTATTAGAAAGCGCCACTTTTACATCGAACGCGTTCCAACTAGGATTTGCTTGTTTAACTAATGCAACAATACCTGCAATATGCGGTGTTGCCATAGATGTTCCTGTTTTACGACCATAAGCTTCCCCATAATCTGCATCAGGGAAATCTTTTTTATACATTGGAATGGTTGACATAATATTTGTTCCAGGTGCACTTACATCTGGTTTAATATCAAAGTTTGGTGTAGATGGTCCGCGCGAACTGGAAGAGTTTACCTCATCCCCCAGTGTCTTTGTGGAAGCGAATTTACTAAAACTTACTTTTCCAGTTCCGCCTGCTAATGCAGCGCGAATTGCATTACCATCCGTTTGAGACATGTCGAATGTTGGCAGAAATTCAAATGAATCACCAAGGAATGTGCCTGAAATGTCCGGTGCATTTGTTCCGCCAGCAAAGTTATGAATTATTGTTGCGACAGCTCCATTTGCCTTTGCATTCGCAATTTTATCAACAAATGCGATACCGCCACGGGAAATCAATGCCACTTTCCCTTCTACATCAATTCCTTCAAAGTCTTTTACTTCTCCGTTTCCAGGAACAGCAACTAGGTCAAATTCTCCTTGAAGCTGTTTTGCTACATCTTTCCCAAAAGTCGTTCCCATTAATGGAAGCTGTTTTGTTAAGTTGTAATTGCCAACTGTAACATTCACTTCCCCGTTATACATTGTTTCAGGATTTGTTGTGTTACCAACAGCAATGCCTAAACGAGCTGTTGCAGGAGTACCCATTGTTCCGCGATTTGGACCAGAGTTTCCTGTTGCAACTACTCCGATTGTTCCAGCCATCATTGCATTATTAATAGCAAAAGAACCAGCATCCGTTTCAGAATTGGCTCCCCCGCCAAGTGAAAGGTTGATAACGTCCATTTTTTCTTTTACAGCAGTTTCAATTGCTTTAACAATACCAGATGTAGCTCCACTTCCGTATGCTCCAAGAACACGGTAAGCATAAAGGTCTACTTTTGGCGCAATTCCTTTAATACCAAATTCGTTAGCGCCGATTGCTGCAATTGTTCCAGCAACATGTGTACCATGAGAAGTATAGAACGAGCTTCCTTTTTCATTAAATTCAGGTGTCCCGACTGGACGCTCTGAAGGTAATGTTTCCGATGCATCGTTATCTGCTCGAGGCTTCGTGTAAGTAGAGGAATTTGGAATAAAGTTTTTTCCGCCTTTATAAATTCCAGCGAATTCAGGGTGATCTGCATCAATACCAGTATCTAATACTGCTACTTTTATTCCTTGTCCTTCAATTCCTTCCTTCCAAAGCTGTTCGATACCAAGGAAAGAATTACTTGTATTCATTTGAGCTTCTACTGAATCTTTCTTCATAAGTTCCGATGATTTCATCGTATTATCTTCTGATGCGTAAACAATTGCATCAGGTTCAATTAATGTAATTCCATCAACTGTAAGCAGTTTTGGGAGATCCTTTGCCTTCACAGTTGCTGCGAAACCGTTTAAAACAGTATCAAATGTGTAACCTTGAGTCATCTCCACATTTTTAATAGCTAACTCTTTTTTAACTTCTGCTTGTTGTACTTTTACATTGGAACGAACTTCTTTTGCTTGGGCATTAGAGAATTTTCGGCCTTTGACTTCACTTATTCCTTGCTCTAATGCAACAGGCTTTTCGGATAAATGAACGATGACTGCAACCTTTTGATTGCCTGATACATTTTCTAAGCTTTCATGGAGGGTTGGACCATCTTTAGACAAGCTTAGCTGTTCAGCAATAGCCGCCTTTAGTTGAATTATACTTTCACTTTGACTATCTTGCTTGAATGGTTTCGATTCTTCAGCACTAGCACTCGACAATGGAACTAATAGAGAAAGCACCATAACGAAAACTAGAATACTACTTAAAAACTTCATAAACTTAAAATTTTTCAAATCTCATTTCCTCCTCTTCCTTTAATTGTCACACTTTTCAGTTTAGTGTGATATTTCCAATTTATCACAATGGAACTAATTCGAGAATCGGAATATTTAAATATTCTGAAATATTGATAATTTGTATCAATTTATGAAAAATAGATTAAATCTATTTTCCTAGTAATTGTATAAAAAAACAGAACTTTCAAACCATAAATAACTCACAGTAATTCATAATATTTCCAATTAACCCCATCAAGGCATCAGTGGCAGATACAGTCAGTGATGTAGTTGCTTATAGAAAATTAGGAGGGCTGTAAAAGGAGGGATTGGAAGGGTCGGTTTATATGTAATCTAGGAAATTAAAATAGCCAGCGACTGTTTTAAAAAGGCCGCCTGCTAATAGATTGTGGATCAAGTGCATCAGTTTTACAGTAATAAGAACGGTATTTTGTTTATCTAGATTCCTTCTATGCCCTATAAGAGCAGTGTAAATTTCATGATTGGATAGGTGAATCATAGAAGAGGTGTATAGGTAAAAAAAGAGCAGTTATAATATCCATAGAATACTATAACTACTCCATATAAAAACATTCCACATCAATATAAAAAATATCTTTTATGACCTTAGACTCTCGCTGTAAAATGGGCAGCATGGCTAAAATATTGTTTATAGGAAACGTACACCCCTCTTGCCTTGTAAAGTAAAAGATTCACCTGTTATGTTGATGATTTTTACACACCTTTTTGTAATGGCACCTGATTTCTCTATCTACATCATATGGACGATTTGGTGACGCTACCGATTCTTTCCTGTTGAACGCCCCTTTACAGCTCTGCATATGCCTTTTACACATTTACAATACTTTATATAAAAAGAACAAATATCTACTTTTCTTTACACGTACATACATTCTTAATTAGAGGTGGTAATTTTAGCTAATTTTTAAAAAGATACGTTCCGTAGCTGCTCTCTAGGCATCTGTGTAAGCCTATATGCTGTTGAAACATAATCTATGATGATGAATATCCCACTTTCATGAGAAAGGATGTAAGTATTAGCTCAAATATCGACTATACCTCTCCCTCTACAGAATTCACTTTTGATGTTAATAAAAGTACGCTTTTTAAAAAGGATTCACAAAATTACATTAATATTCTTAGTGTGGAACAATTAAATACAGTAGAAAATACATCTTTACTCGATATTTTTTTGAGTAAAGAAAATATCGTTGAGCCACACTACCATCAAAATGCCGCTGAGCTCGTCTATTGTATCGCTGGGGCAGCGACGGTTTCCATCTTGAATCCCTTTACAAAGAAAATACAAAACTATCCCATTAGACCTGGGCAAGTTGCCAATATACCGCAGGGCTGGTGGCATTATGAAATAGCAACAGAAGATAATACTCATTTACTTGCGATTTTTGATGCACCAACGCCAGAGGTCATTTTAGGTTCCGATATCTTGAAATTTTCACCAGCAAATATTATGGCGCATACGTATTGTTTAGATGAAGAACAATGGAAGAAAACAATTGCACCGATTGTTCCATCCACTTATATCGGACCACCAAAAGGCTGTCATCGTGTCCAGTCAGCAACCGATCAAACTCCGTCAAAACAAACAATACCGCAGCACTACATGAAGCCATGTCCATACCCTTATCCATATCGCTACCCTAATCCTCACATGTCTCCTTATGGCACCTATTATTAAAGGCTCGTTAGTAAACTTTTATTGTAAAAGATGAATAGAATGTCATTTCCTGTCCATCCTAATCTTAGATAAACTAAGAGTTAGGAAGTGCCATAATGATAAAGGACAATCTAGCATCGTTACAATTTAAGGAAATTTTCAAGCTTTGGTCACAGCTTGGTGTCAATCAAAGCTATATTGCTTCAAGCCATGCCTTTTTTAAGCATACACGTGATAAACATTTAAAAATCATGATCTTGGAGTTTATTCAATGTTTAAAAGAGGAAAATAAGCAGTTGACATTATTATTAAAGGAAAATGGCATGTTGGCACCCACTACAGCAATCGAGTACAGTAAGATGAAACTAACGGATCTTCGTGGAAAATCGGCTATTAATGATGGCGAAATTAGTGCTATTTTATCCATGAATATTGCCTCATCTTTAATTGCTGTAAGCCAAGCACTGGATTTGTCAGTAAAAAAGCTCCACTTAACTAAATATGGTGAACTTCATATGCGTTATGCACTATTAGGGGCAAAATTGATTGACCTCAGTAAGCGTAAAGGTTGGATAGTAGCACCTCAAAGCTAAAAAGAAGCATCCGTTTTATCTAACGGAAGCTTCTTTTTTGACCTACTATCGATTTCTCACGAACAGTAGCTTATACCATTGGTTCACTAGGAATGGTAATACCGATAAGCTATAAATAAAGCCTAGCTGAGCTGTCGTTAATGGAGCTACTTCAAAAACTATTGTGAGCATTGGCATAAACAAGACAATGTGTAAGCTAAATACACCGATGATAAAGGCAAGCCAAGTATATTTATTCGAAAATACGCCAATAGCAAAGATTGATTGTTTGGATCTGGAGTTAAAGCCATGCACTAATCTTGATAGGCATAATGTGGTAAAGGCCATTGTGCTGGCTGTTAACGTATCACCTGTCGATAAACCGATTTGAAACGCAATAATGGTGGAAATGGCGATTAATATACCTTCAAGCACTACTTGTGTTGTAAAGGCTTTATTTAATAAAGGAGTATGAATATTTCTAGGCTTGTCCTTCATTGTTTTCTTATTATTTGGCTCTAAACCGATTGCGATTGCTGGTAGACTATCTGTCAATAGATTGATGAATAATAGATGCACAGGTGCGAAAGGAACAGGTAAGCCTAAAACAGTGGCATATAACACGACAAAAATAGCACCCGCATTTCCTGATAATAAAAACAGAATGGCATTTTTAATATTCGTATAGATGCTACGACCATTAGCAATTGCCTTGACAATCGTCGAAAAATTATCATCAGTTAAAATCATGGACGAGGCATCTTTCGCAACTTCTGTGCCTGTCGCGCCCATTGCTACACCAATATCGGCTTGTTTCAGGGCTGGCCCATCATTGACACCATCCCCTGTCATGGCGACAACATGCCCTTTATCCTGCCAGGCTTTGACAATTCGAATTTTTTGTGCTGGTGTAACACGAGCATACACAGAATAATCATGTATTTTTTCTTGTAGCTCTTGATCGGTTAAACCTTCGAGTGCATGTCCTTCTATAGCTTCTGCTGGATTTTGTAAAATACCAATTTGTTGAGCGATAGCTGTTGCTGTAATTTTATGGTCCCCTGTAATCATGACGGGCTTAATACCTGCTTTTATACAGCTTTCCACAGCCTCTTTCGACTCTTTTCTTGGAGGGTCCATCATCGCTACTAAGCCAACAAAGATTAAATCTCGTTCAGCTCTTGTATCGACTTTTTGTAGAGGCAATACCTCCTTATAAGCAATAGCTAACACCCTTAAACCATTCATAGAAAAATCACGATTCACTGCTTCAATTTTCTGGCGATGCTGCGCAGTCATCTCAAAAATACCAGTTGTTGTTTTGATTCGTGTCACTTTTGGTAAAAGTACATCTAAAGCCCCTTTAGTAATCATGATAGGTTGCTTGTCCATCTGATTAACAGTACTCATGAGCTTTCTCGCTGAATCAAATGGAATTTCAGCCAGTCGAGGATATTGCTCGCGAACTGTCAATTCATCTAAACCATATTGTTTCCCTAATTTCACGAGGGCAATTTCTGTAGGGTCACCAATTTCTTTTTGCTCACGCTCGACAGCGTCACTACATAGAAGCGCTTTTACCATCAGCTCTTTTTCCACTGGGTTCGTTGGATTCAGCCAATCGTGTAGAATCTTTTTCTGGTCGACGAAAACTTCCTGTACGACCATTTTATTTTCGGTTAAGGTACCCGTTTTATCAGAGCAAATAACCGATACACTTCCTAAGCTTTCAACAGCATAAAGCTTGCGGATGATCGCATTTTCCTTCGCCATTTTCTGGGTGCCAAAAGCTAATACAATGGTCACAATGGAGCTCAATGCCTCTGGGATCGCTGCAACAGCAAGGGATACAGCAAACATAAAGGATTCCACTAAGGCCCTTCCTCGAATAAGGTCAATCGTAAAAATAGCTAAACAAATTAGGGTAATGCCTAGTGCTAATTTTTCACCGAATTGATCAAGACTAATTTGTAATGGTGTTTTCTTCTCCTTGGCCGTATCGAGTAAATTCGCAATTTTTCCGATTTCGGTCTGCATTCCGATCGCAGTAACCATCACGATGCCACGTCCATTAGTCACAAAGCTTCCTGAATACACCATATTTTTCTTATCCGCAATCGTTACATTATTTTTCCGAATAGGGTCCGTACTTTTTGCTACAGCAATCGATTCGCCTGTGAGCGAGCTTTCATTGATGTGTAAATTATGGCTTTCCAGTAGCCTGCCATCCGCATTGATGTAGTCGCCTGCCTCCAACATCAGAAGATCGCCTACCACAATTTCTTCAGAAGAAATCTCCACTAGTTGATGATTACGCATGACTTTGGCAATCGGAGAGGTCAATGCTTTCAGATTATCTAGTGACTGCTCTGCCTTCACATGCTGCACCGTGCCTAAAATAGCATTTAAAATGACCACGATCATAATCACAATGGTGCTTCCCACTTCTCCTAGTAGAAAGGAAACGAAGGCCGCAACGAGTAAAATAATGACCAATAAATCTTTAAATTGACCCATGAAAACAGCCCATGTACTTGTTCTTTTCCCTTCCTCTAATACATTATAGCCATAGATTTGTTGTCTTTTTTTGACGTCATCATCGGTCAAGCCTTGTGTGGTGACGTTCAATATTTTCATGACTTCAGCAGATGATTGTTGATGATATTCAGTCATTGGGTTCTCCTTCCATTTACAAGATTTGAAGGTTTCCTTTAAAAAGTAGTATTTACACTTAAATCTCAAACTCCTCAAGTCTGTAAATTCATTAACTACAACAATCTATTCCATAGAGAATTGGAGTATGCTAAGAAACCATAGAGAATTTAATTTTTGAAACGATTCGAAAATAGATTCAAAAAAAGGTATTGGGATGGCTTTCCCAATACCTTACAGGCAGTTGTTCTATTACGAGTTATGATGTGCTGATGAATAATCTACGTGCTGCTCCTGACCAAGAGGTGCTCTTTTGATAGAGAAGATGGCACAAGCTAATGCACAGAGAACTAGAATCGTACCAAAGCTTGCTAAGTGCATAACGGACCCTGTCCAAGCAAACATGGCGCCTCCTACTGCTGATCCGATGGAGATCCCGATTTGCAGGGCAGCTGTATTTAAGCTTTGCTGAATATCAGATGATTGAGGATCTGCCTGAATTAAATAATTTTGTAATGGTGGTGTCAAAGCCCAGCTCAACGCCCCCCATAAAACCGTAAATACTAAAAACAGTGGCAAGGCAATAACTGTATAAGGAATAGTAAATAACACAATGGCAAAGGCAGAGACGATTAAAATAATAGCCTTGCTTGTGCCAATTTTATCACTCACCCAGCCTCCTATAGCGTTCCCGCTAACAGAGGCAATACCGAAAATTAAGTAGCAAATACTAATCCATGAGGCACTCAGATCAAATGCTTCTACTAAAAATGGTGTTAAATAAGCGTAGAGCATGTAATGACCCGCTAACATAAACAGCGTAGTTAACTGTGCAGTTAGGATTTTCAAATTCGCCAATGATTTGATTTGTGCCTTCAGTGGCACTACTTCTCCGATTGGCATTTTTTCAAGCAATAAGGCAATTAAAACCATTGAAATCGTTGACAGGATACTAATACCTAAAAATACAGCACGCCAGCCAAACGCTTCTGTAATAAAAATACCCATTGGCACACCGATTACAAGCGCGGAACTTACGCCCATAAAAACAAGCCCTAATGCTTTGGCACGGTGGCGAGGCTCTACGATTTTAGTAGTAATCGTTAATGATAATACGATGACTAACGCTGTACTCATCGCTGTGAAAATACGAGCAATTAGCACAATGATGAACGTTGTACTAAAGAAGGTCATTAGATTCCCTAACGTGAAAATAAATAAAGAAATAAGGAATAAGCGCTTCCGTTCCACCTTGGCTGTCAAGGATAGTAGGACTGGCGCAGAAATCGCATAAACCAGTGCAAAAATTGTGATTAATTGTCCTGCTGTTGCTAATGATACATGTAAATCCTCTGCAATATTTGGCAGGATTCCACCAACAATTAATTCAACTAACCCTACTGCGAAGGTTGTCACTGCAAGAATATAAACTCTCCAATTCATCGTAATCTCCCTTTCATTACACTTCCATTTTTGTAGGAGATTTTTTTTAAACATAATAAAAAAATCCTGACTACAAAAATGAAGCAAAGTTTTGTAGTCAGGATTTTATGGTTCCTGGTAGAGACCCTCAATCCATATTATTGAGGTTATACAGATCAAATATTTACTTTAGCTATAGTAGCACATCAAAATTTCATTGACAATAGATTTTTTTCATAGAATGAACGCCATCATAAAACCGTGGAATCGAGAGAAAATTTTGAATTTCTGCTTATATTTCGACGAATTTGACCATACATATTAACATACAATAACTATTTTAAGAGGTGATTGTTTGCGCATAGTAGGATTTGTTTGCTATTTTTTAATACTATTTTATGGCGTAGAATTAGTAGTAGAAGAGTTCACGATTGAAGAACCAGCAATCCATTCTCCAGCAAAAAGTAGGCCGTCGCCCATTAAAGAAACCGTTGAAAACTCAAGAATTTGTGTCTATTATCCCACGTATAAAAGCTGTACAGATTTACCCCAAAATTAAAAAGAGGCTACTCAAGGGAGTGACCTCTTTTTCATCATTTTGAACCAATATGAAAATGGCTAAATGGATATAGTATTAATTTTGATTCACCGTAAACTGCATCCTCGGAAATTAAACCATAATGGCGACTATCACTACTTTTTAGGCGATTGTCACCAAGCACAAAAAACATTCCCTTTGGCACTTCTTGTTCATTCACTAATTGTTCCAACGTAAAGTTTTCCGTAATGCGTAATTGATTAGGATCCTCTGTTTGGCGATTGACATAATCTTCTTTGTACGCTTTGCCATTGACATACAATACATCATCTTTCATTTCGACTTTATCTCCTGGAAGACCAATTACACGTTTAATATATAACTCATCCTCTACAGGTGATTGGAAAACAATTTGATCGAAACGTTCGATTTTACTTGTTTTACTTACAATAATAATATCCTTATCATGATACGTCGGATACATCGATGCTCCCTGCACTTTGATCGGCGCAAATAAAAATTGCTTACAGCCAAAAACGACAACTGCTGTAATGACAATAATTTTAATGTAGGATATTATTTCTTTTTTAAAATTAGATGTTTTTTCCTCTTGCATGCTCATTCCCCGATACTGTTTTTTTATATAGTATAACATTTTCTCTATACTATTGACGAATGAATCACATAAATAGTTTCCAATTTATTGACTAAACTTTCGTATAATTGCGTCCAGATTTTTTCATGCTGACGAGTAAAAATGAACCTGTGATACCTGCTGAAATAACATAAAAAATAGACAAGGCTACAAGGTAGCATTGTCTAAAAATGAACGTTTTAGTTGTTTGGTCATTATGAATGGTTAGATAGTGTAGTAGAGTGACGCTGCTCGTTTAATAAATCTGCTGCTAATACGATACCCACTGGTAATGCAAATGCTAATAAAATTGTGCCTATAATCATCACAATCACTCCTTTAACCATTTCTAATGTCAGTATACACTTAATTTTCTGATATTTCAAGAAATATTGGAAAATGATTGATGAAGCCATAAAAAAATCATTCAACTAGGCATGCGCCCTACCTGAATGATTTTTTATCTCTTACATAAACAATTTTAAACACAATACTTGTAGGCCTCTTATCGCTGATTGGACTGGATTTTTTCGCACTTTACGTTTAGGTACATAGCTTTGCATGCAATGATTCAGTGCTGTATACCTAAGCACCTGGGTCCTCCCATTCATTCATCTCCCTCCCTTCATGGCCCAAAGTTGTAGCTAACTTACTTACTTTTTTGTAAATGATTTTTTAAATCTATTTGTATTTCTTCAAGCTCTGTCTCATTCGGAATGTAGTACCAAATATGGTTAATCCTTTGACCATCCCCCTCGTCAAATGACAACTGTTCAATATCTGCATCCATCTTTTTATAAAGACCTTGCAGCTGAATAAGATCCTTGACAGAAAAGTTCATACGCACATTATCACCTAGAACATTCAGCATATCTGTTGCTTTTAATAACGTAGATGGTGTAGAAGCTTTTTTCATTACAGCTTCAATAATTTGGCGCTGACGAATTTGGCGACCAAAATCACCGCGCGGATCTTCGTAACGAATACGTGAAAAAATCAGTGCCTCATTACCGTCTAACGTAATTTCTCCCTCTGGGAAATGATATTCATCAAAAGTTAAATCCATATCATTATTGATGGTTACGCCCCCAAGCGTGTCAATAATTTGTAGAAAACCCTCCATATTAATAAACACATAATAATCAATAGGTATATTTAGAAAATTTTCCACTGTATCTACAGCCATCGGAACGCCACCAAAGGCATAGGCATGATTAATTTTATCAACGGTATCATGACCAATAATTTCTGTACGTGTATCACGGGGAATACTAAGCATTTTCATTGTCTGTTTTTCAGGATTCACAGTAATCACAATCATAGTATCGGAACGGCCGCTATCATCTTTTCGTTCATCGACCCCAAGCATGAGAACCGAGAATGGTTCTTTTTTGATCACTGTTTTTTCTTCGAGTTGTGCAGCATCAGTTGTTTGAATAAGTGGTGTATTTATTTTATTCATAGTTTTTTGGATGGTAAAGTAAGCAGCACCTATAAAAATTAAAAATATTGCTAGTAGGCTACCGACTATCCACAGCCATAATTTTTTCTTGCTCTTTTTCTCTTTTGAGCGTTTCATATTTTTTTCCATACATTAGTCCTTTCTTGCTTAACAATTTTGCCCCTCTTTTTGACGTATTAAGTTGGAAAAAAGTTTATCTAGTCTACTTATATGCATAATGGACGAAAAAAAGACGTACACTAGTATTTACTAAATTAACAGCATACTATTCCCTCATTTGTAAATTCCCTTCCTATTAGAGCCACCTATTAGGCTGACATCCACTTTATTTATTGAAAATTCATTATTATTAATATATAATCTTAAGATACACTGTATCTATAATAGAAACAATTAATATAACTTATTTTAGGAGGAATGACCCTATGTTTCAAAATAGAAGAGAGAAACTAGTTTCCTATATGCAGCAACAGCAAATTGATGTGGCGATTCTTGTACCTGGGTCGAATATGTCTTATTTTACAGGTCTCCAGTTAAAGCAAAGTGAGCGCTTAACGTTAGTGGCTATCACGGCTAACAATCAATTATATTTTCTAGTACCACAAGTAGAACTAACAAAAGTTGATACGGAGTGTGCGAATGCTATCGTATCTTATTCAGATGAAGAGGGACCGACACAGGCCATCTGGCAATTTAAAAAAGAGCTGGGAGCGTCGCAAACACTTGGTGTGGAATTTGACACGATGCACGTAAAGGAACAAAAAGCAATCGAACACCTTACATATAACAATTTATGTGACATCGGTGAATCCATTCGTGAACTCCGTATGAAAAAAGAGCATCATGAAATAGCCTTGATGCGACAGGCTGTACAAATTGCAGAAGAAAGTCTTGAAGCAACATTGCCAACGATACGAGCTGGTGTTTCAGAAATGGAAGTCGCTGCACAATTAGAATATGAAATGAGACGACGTGGTTCAGAGGGAACACCTTTTGGAACCATTGTGGCATCAGGTTACCGAGGAGCGCTTCCCCACGGCAGAGCAAGCATGAAAAAAATAGAGACAGGCGAATTGATCGTCATAGACTTTGGGGCCATTTATAAGGGCTATGTGGCAGATATGACTAGAACGGTAGCTTTAGGGGAGATTTCTCCAACTTTAAAAACGATTTACAGCATTGTTAAACAAGCCAATGAAACGGCAATAGAAGCGATCAAACCAGGCATGACAGCACATGACATCGATGCTATAGCAAGAGGCATTATTCACGCCGCAGGCTATGGTGACAATTTCACACACCGACTTGGCCATGGTATTGGTTTAAGTGCACATGAGGAACCTTATATCATGCAGCGTAATCAGCTAGTATTAAAACCTGGTATGGCATTTACAGTGGAGCCAGGTATCTACGTTCAGGATGTCGGCGGTGTTCGTATCGAGGATAATTTAATTGTTACAGAAAATGGTTATAAGAATTTAATGACCTATCCGAAAGAATTAATCATTTTATAAGGCTGGTGCGCACAATGTTAAATATGATGAAAATACAAAAAGATATGCCGCTACTAGAGCACTATATTTATTTAAACACGGCTGCTGCTTCTGCCATGCCCCAGCCAGTAGTGGATGTAATGGCTAGCTATCTTCAAAAACAAGCGAGTATTGGTCCCTACTTCCCCTCTTTTCGTCAAGAAATATATGCACAGGTAGAGCGTATACGAGAGAAAAGCGCATTATTTATCGGCGCCAAAAAAGAAGAAATTGCCTTTGTGCCAAACGGTTCAATGGCTATTAATTATATAGCAGGGGGCTTGCAATGGGAACAAGGTGATGAGGTCATTGTGCTCGATACAGAAATGTTAAGTAACTATGTGCCTTGGCTTGCCCTTCAGCAACAAGGTGTTCAGTTAAAAGTTTTGAAAACTAATGCGGAGTATCTAGTAGATTTACAAGAGCTGGAGCAACTCATCACGCCACACACAAAATTGATTGCCTTTGCCCATATGTCCAATGCTGCTGGTGCACTCCAGCCCGCCAAGGAAATTTGTCAGCTGGCACAGCAACACCATGTATTAACATTGATTAATGCCAATCAAACTGTTGGTTTAACACCGATACATGTTGCAGAGCTTGGCTGTGACTTTTTAGTTGCCTGTGGCCGAAAATGGTTGCGCGGCCCTGAGGGTTCAGGTATTTTATATGTGCGCCAAGCGCTTATCCCAGCACTCACACCTATTATGATTGGCTGGGGTAGTACCCAGTGGGATTATCAAAACGATGAGTATTCTTTTTTAGAAACAGCGAAACGTTTTGAGCCAGGCTGTCCAATCATCCCAAGTATTTTGGGATTGGGAGCAGCGATTGACTATGCCAACGCTATTGGTATTCACTCTATTTATGAAAGAGTACAACAATTAACAAACTATTTAGTGGAACAGCTCTCAACCATCCCAGGTATTGTGTTATATGGTCCACAAAATAGTGCACATCGATTATCCATTACGCCGTTTAATATAGAAGGGATTTCTCCAGATGAGCTAACGAATGAATTAGCAGAACGTGGGGTCATTATTGAGGCTGGTACATTTATGGCCAATGCCATTATGGAACGTAATCAGATTAGTCAAATGGCTCGTTTTTCCCCACATTATTTTAATACGTTTGAAGAAATAGACACGGCTGTATCGTTCATGAAGGAAATCAGAGCAAAGGCCCAAGATAGATATTAACTATCTTGAGCCTTGTTTCAAGCTTATTCATGATACAGCTTAAAGCTATACTGATCGAAATAACGTTGAATATTCATCGCTCCATATTGAAGAATATTCACCATTTCAGGTAACTTTTCCTCTGTTGGTTTACGATAAATAGGTCCTGCAATCGTTAAAGAAGCAATTACTTCTTTTTTGCTGTTAAAAAGAGGTACACCAAGCCCAAAAACAGAATGAGCATATTCCCCCGTCGAGAAGCACCAGCCTTGTTGTTGAATTTTTTCTAAATCGGCTATCATTTCTTCGGGGTCAGTAATCGTTTCTGGGGTTAATCTTTTCATACCATGCTCCATAATCTCCTTCTTCCGATCCTCAGGTAGATAGGCCATGATGACTTTACAAGAAGCCCCAATATGTAGTGGTGTTCGTGTGCCCATTGACACCGAAAACTTAATTGTTTGAGAGCCTTCAGCTATTTCCACGGTGACGCCATCTTTGCCATCTAGCCAAGTTAGAAATACCGACTCTTTAATGGTTTCTGCAAGATTTTTCATAATTGGCAAAACAAAATCAGAAAGATTTAATTTATCTTTCACCATCTGACCATACTCTAAAAAACGAAGCCCTAATTCATATTTTTTTGTCTCAGGATTTTGAATCAGAAATCCATGACTCTCGAATGTAACTAAAATTCGATAAATAATAGAATGACTAATATTCATCTCCTTTGCTAATTCACGCACACCCCATGTAGGATTTTCTTTATTAAAATATTTTAAAACCTCTAATGAGTTATCCAATGTTTTTAATGTCATTTCACACCTCGATTGTCTCTATAATAGAACCGTATCTTGATTATAAAATGAAGCTGGACAATTTTCAATAAATTCAACTATTTTACAATTAGATTTTAAACAAAATATTGAGTTCGGGCATCCTATCTGTTTAGAGTGATTCTATTCGGGTAAAAGGTGCGCTCTATCCTTCGGTTTGGATATCCTATCCGTTCAAAGCTATTCTATCGGGTAAAAGGTGCGCTCTATCCACTAGTTTTCCTGTTCTATCCTTCACATATTGAGTTCTATCCTTCACATATTGAGTTCTATCCTTCACTTTGAGTATCCTATCCGTTCAAAGCCATTCTATCAGGCAAAAGGTGCGCTCTATCCACTAGTTTTCCTGTTCTATCCTTCACATATTGAGTTCTATCCTTCACTTTGAGTATTCTATCCGTTCAAAGCCATTCTATCGGGCAAAAGGTGCGCTCTATCCACTAGTTTTCCCGTTTTATCCTTCACATATTGAATTCTATCCTTCAGTTTGAGTATCCTATCCGTTCAAAGCCATTCTATCAGGCAAAAGGTTCGCTCTATCCACCAGTTTTCCCATTTTATCCTTCACATATTGAGTTCTATCCTTCACTTTGAGTATTCTATCCGTTCAAAGCCATTCTATCGGGCAAAAGATGAGTTCTATCCACCAGTTTTCTTGTTTTATCCTTCACATATTGAGTTCTATCCTTCACTTTGAGTATTCTATCCGTTCAAAGCCATAGACTTCCACCACCTATGACATTAATATAAATATCCAGCAAAAAGAAAATCAACTCACCTCTATAAAATTTCTTAGAGGCGAGTTGATAATTAGCTAGTCATTTTTCTGTTGAATTCCCTGTACTAATTTCTCTTGAATCAGCAAATATTGGGCAATTTCCTTGTCATCTAATACTTCAAAAAGCTGTACAAAGACCTCTTTCCCGATGGATTGAGCCTTCGCCAAAGCTACTTTCCCCTCTTCCGTAATTTGCAAGCGAATGGTGCGGCGGTCAGATGGATCATAAAGTCTTTCCGCTAATCCAAGCTTAACCAATTTTTCTGCAATGCTTGTCATAGCACCTTTCGTATAGCCAATGGTTTCAGCTAATTCTGCTTGTTTTTGAGGGCCTTTAACATGTAGCTCGTTTAACACTAAAATCGGTGAAATTCCTAAAGGATATGGAAACGCTTTTGTAAAGCGTATAATATTGGCATTATTCACCTGTTCAATCATATGAATGAGTTTAAAAATATTTGTCTGTTTCAAAAAAATCCTCCTCGAACGCCCAGAACTAATGAAGCATTAGTGAACCTCCATCCACCATAATCGTTTGACCCGTGATGTATTGGGAATCGTCAGAAGCTAAGAAAACAGCTACTCGACCGATATCTTGCTCAATATCACCAAAACGACCAAGTGGAATTTTACTTCTAACCGCTTCATAATATTCTGGTTGTGCTTTTGCCCATGCCTGTACACCTGGTGAATCCGCAAGTGGACTAATGATATTGACATTGATACCAAAACGTCCCCATTCATTTGCGGCAACACGAGAAATACCGCGGATTGCTTCCTTAGCTGCGGCATAAGCTGCCTGTGTCTCATGGCCTTGAATACCTGCCCCAGATGCAAAGTTAATAATATTGCCCTTCGTTTCTTTTAAATGTGGGAGTGCTGCTTGCATTAAATAGAAGGTTGGATAAAAACCTGTCCCAAACGATAAATCAAGATCTGCCTGTGTTGTTTCTTCTATTGTAACTTGTTTCGCAGCATGAGCGTTATTAACTAGCACATCTAGTTTACCGTATTTTTCTACGACTGTATCAATAATTTTTGGTAATTGATCGCGTTCCATTAAATTCGCCTGCAAAAACATAGATTTTGGTGAGATTTCTTGCAATTCTTTTGCCATTACCTCACCCGCCTCTGCATTTAAATCAACAATTGTAACGACAGCCCCTTCCTTTGCCATTGCTTTTGCCATCCCACTACCGATACCGCCTGCTCCCCCAGTAATGATAACCACTTTGTCTTGTAGTTTACCCATCGCTAACACATCTCCTTTTCTTTCATTCCTAAATAGTTTAACATTAAACTATTTAATTTTAAACTAAATTGCTTTACCTTTATCCGTCACTACTATCACTTTATAATCATTCAACTAGCTATTATTTTTTGTTAAACGAATAAAAAGAAAAGCCTATTTTGGAGAAAGGTTAATCCAAAATAGGCTTTTCTAAAATTGATCTTTCCTGCAAGATAGTGCCGATTACTCTTTTCAAAACTTCTATTTCTGATTTGATATTACACCAAATATAGACCCTTTAATGTATGCTTGTCCTTGTAATGACTCTAATTGCTCTGGTGTGCCCGTAACTACTGCCCCTATCATTTTCACATCACTTTTATCAATGGTTCCTTTTTCCCCTATTAAAGCTTGATAAACCTGGTTTGTTTCCCATTCGAAGTTCTTGCTTTTACGAAGAAGCTCAATGTTTCGAATAAAGGTGTCAACCTCGTCACTTGAAGAACGTCGAGCTTTTGGTTTTGATTGCTCTGATTGAAACCCATAAATGTACGGATAATTGGCTGCAATCGTATTCTGTCCTTGCTTCAAAAAATTTATGGTATCCTCTGTAAAGGTATCCACCCACCACCAATCTACTTGTACATCAATAGGTAACTTGCTTTTAATCTCATCAAAACTATATGCATTGTCAAAAGAAATTGCTAGTTCTACTAAAGTATTTTTTTCCAATTGATTCAGTTGGCTGATACTATCTTGATAATTATCGTATGAAATCTTTGGATGATAAAAAAACATTTCTAGATCACCAGTGTAGTCATTAAACCGTTCGAATTGATTTGTTTCTGCTAGTGATTCTGAACTTTCTATTTGGATGGAGCTAGAGCCGTAACTTCGTGTAAGCGTTCCAAATAGATTATAATCACTTTCGATAGGCTTCCAAATATATGGTCTATGCTGATCTCCAAGTACCTTATATGTTGTTGTTTTTATTTTGCCTCCAAACAAATTATAGTCATATATCTGATTACTAATTTGAATATTTGGAGCACTTATTTCGTTAAATAAATGAATGTCATCCATTACTTTTTGAGCACTATTTAACGATAAATGCCTAAGACCATACCACAATACTATTAGAACAAGGGGTGTAACGATGAGTGTTATGCTAATAATTTTTATTGTGGACCAAAACTTCGCCTTTCTCATTATTTTTTTCGTCTGTTTCTCATCAAACAAAAAATCATTTTGTTCTTTATTCATAATATATATCCTCCTTAAATCGTTCAGTAAATTCTTCCCTAGCACGTCTGACATGCGTTTTTAGTGTGTTTTCATTTTTATTCATTAAGGTAGAAATTTCTTTGTATGACAATCCCAACTCATATTTCAGTATTAATAATTCCTGATGCAAGATGGATAGCGTTTCAAGTGTGTCTCGTATATCCTTTAATTTTTCCTTTTTTAGAACCTGAAAATCAGGAATATGAATCAATGAAGTCAACTGAACTTCATCAAATTCTGTTGTTGGATGACGCTTTTCTTTTCTTTTGAGATCATAAAACTGATTGGTTGCCACACGATATAGCCAACTCATTACTTTATCTGACTGAATCCCATTTCTATGTAATAAAAATTTATAACATGTATCTTGGACGATATCTTCTGCATCCTCATGGGCTAATCCACGTTTTCTCAAATAACGGTAGAGCAGAGATCCTACTTGCTGCAGAAACTCATTCATTGATTGATTTACCATGTCTACCTCCCTTCTGCCTATACAACGCAGAGCTCAATGAAAAGTTTACATATTAAAAAAATTTCTACTAAATATTTCAGTTTACCGAAAAAATACAACAAAAAGGGAGCTGTGCATAATGGATGCTATACGGGGAGAGATTTCAGTAATATATTTATTGGTTTAGCTTTCGGCTTGTTTATGCACGATACCGTTCAGCTTCAATGGAAAACGACACGTATCGGTGTGGTAAGTTGGAAGACTACTAGATTTATTGGTTCAATTTATTCGACTAATAAAGATGCCGCGAAGACAAATCTCGCCAAAGCACAGTTCTGGTTTTGCAATGTTGGTTTACTATTGCTTTTTCTTGGCATGATAATGTACCCTACTGGTTATTTGAGCTTTTCATAGCAGGGGGTGGCGTTGCTGTAGTGCTGTCCGTTCTGTTGTTTTTTGTCAATATCTTTCCGTATGTAAGTTAAATAGGAAAGCCCCACTTTTATGAAGTGGGGCTTTCCGTAGATTTTATTGTAAGGAATTCGCTTGCATTTGATACATTTTGTTATAAATACCGCCAAGTGCTAGCAGTTCATCATGCGTGCCATTCTCTATAATTTGTCCTCGATCAAGTACAAGGATACGATCGGCATTTTTAATCGTAGACAGTCGATGGGCAATAATAAATGTTGTTCGTCCTTTTTTCAGGACATCCATTGCATGCTGAATAATTTCTTCCGTTTCCGTATCAATATTCGATGTCGCTTCATCTAAAATTAAAATCGCTGGATCAAAGGCAAGTGCCCGCGCAAACGAAATCAGCTGACGTTGCCCTGAAGATAACGTACTACCCTTCTCAATCACTGGCTCATCATAACCATTAGGTAAGTTCGATAAAACCCGTTCGCCTCCTACAGCATTTAAAGAAGCTTCTATTTTTTCGGATGATATATTAGGGTTGTTTAAGCCGACATTTGAAGCAATCGTACCTGTAAATAAGTAAGGATCCTGTAGCACTATTCCCATATGTTCACGCATCGTTTGACGAGGAACAGAGGTGATATCAATGCCATCAATGGTAATTTTGCCTTTTGATGGGTCATAGAAGCGGAATAACAAGTTCATAATGGAACTTTTTCCAGAGCCCGTATGACCAACTAAGGCAATCGTTTCACCTTGATGTGCCTCAAATGATAGGTTTTTCAGCACGTATTCATTGTCTTTATAAGCAAAGGAAACATCCTCGAAAACGACATTGCCTTTATATCGTTGGAGGCTTTTTTCAGAGACAGGCTCACCGTCTGTATCTAGCACCTCGAAAACACGTTTCCCAGCAATTAGAGAACGCTCAAGCTGAGAAAATTGGTTCACGATGTTCGTAATTGGATTAAATAGCTTTGTTAAATAATCGACAAACGCATACAAAGTACCCGCTGAAACCACTTGGGTTGCTGTAAATGATTGCGTACCAAAATAGAAAATAAAGACCGTAAACATAATTAGTCTTAACGTATTCACAAGGTTAAAGGATGTGGCTGAATCGAGCACTAATAGCTTACGTTCGTATGCATAATGCTCATTATTCATGTCATCAAATTCCTTCGTCATTTGCTGCTCACGACGGAATGCCTGAATAATGGTCATGCCTTGAATGGATTCATTAATCATGGCATTAATGTCAGCGATTTTTGTACGAATGACATCATTATACTTTGAGGCAAATTTTCGATACAAAATCATCCATACGTAAACAATAGGAATCATCGTTAAAGCTAGCATTGCCATTTTCCAGTTTAAAATAAAGAGTGCGATATATACACCAATGATGGAAATAAAGCTCGTAACAAAATTGGATAGCACCTGTACATATAAATTACGCACCGCTTCTGTATCATTTGTTACACGCGCAACAATTTTACCTGCTGGTAAATTATCGAAATACTGAATTGGTAAAGTTTGAATATGCTCAAAAACATCCTTACGTAATTTTTGAATGACGCGGTTTGCACCAATTTGTAAATAGATATACATAAAATAGCGTAATATAGCCGTTGCAATGGCTAACAGTAAATAAACGAGTAGTAGCCATGTAATCGGTTTGATTTCAATATGACCAATTGTCATGTAATTATCAATAATATGCTTAGCAATAAATGGCCCAACAAGCTCCGTAAATACGGCGATTGTAAGGAAGAATAAGCCTAGTAATATCGGCTTTTTAAAATGCATCGCATAGCGTGTTAAACGTTGACTCGTACTCATGAGGCACCCCCTTCTAGCTGCTGACGGTCAAATTGCTCTTTATACCATCCTTGTTGCGAAAGAAGTTCCTCATGTGTTCCCTGCTCTACGATTTGTCCATCATCCAACACGATGATAACATCCGCATGCTGAATACCAGATAGGCGATGCGTAGTAATAATCGTCGTTTTCCCATGACGTTCACGCTGAATATTTTCAATAATTCTTGCCTCTGTCTTGGCATCGACAGCCGAAAGCGAATCATCAAGCATTAAAATTTCAGGATCTTTAATCAGTGCACGAGCAATAGATACACGTTGTTTTTGACCGCCTGAAAGAGATACACCTTTTTCCCCAACAAGTGTTTCAAGGCCCATTGGTAAATTTTCTAAATCTTTTTCAAAATATGCGGCACGAATCGCCTGCTGTAATTCAGCTTGTGTCGCATCTTCTTTCCCAAATAATATATTTTCACGAATAGTACGTGAGAATAGCACATGATCTTGCGGCACATAGCCTATCCAATCAAGAATCTGCTCCTTGGTTTGAGAGGTGATGTCGATACCGTCAATGGAAAGCTGCCCCTGTCCGATTGGATACTCTCGCAATAATTGGCGAAGGAAGGTTGTTTTTCCCGCACCCGTCTTGCCGACAATGCCCAGCGTTTGACCTTTTTTCAGGGCAAGTGAAATTTGCTGTAAGTTTTTCACCTGACTCATTGGATATTGGAATGTTAAAGCATCAAAACCAATTGCATTAGGTGTCGCAATCATTTGTGGATTCGGAATATTTTGAACATCTGCATCATAGTTCAATGTTTCCTGCACACGATCCAGTGAGGCATTCCCTTGCTGCATAACATTGATGAGCTCTCCAATCGCAAAGATTGGCCAAACCGCTAATCCTAAATACACATTAAATGTGACCAGTTGCCCAACCGTCATTGCCTCTATCGCCACTAAATGAGCCCCGTAACCGAGTGCTACAACATAGCTAATACCTGTTCCGACTTTCGTAATCGGGCCGAATAATGCATTAATTTTAGCTGTATGAATATTTTTGGCATACACAATCTCACTCATATCCGCAAAATTAGCCTCATCCTTTTTTTCCTGCACATAGGCGCGCACCACTCGAACTCCTGCAACAGATTCCAGTACACTATCGTTCAGCTCACCAAAAGCGTCTTGAGCCTTCATATAGCGTTCATGAACAATTTTACCTAAATATTGTATGAGGATGGCCATAATAGGAACTGGTAACATCGCAAAAAATGTGAGCTTCCATGAAATCATATAGCCCATCGCAAAAATGATAAAGCCCATATAAATCGTTGAATCAATCAACGTCATAATGCCAAAACCAGCTGTCATGGATACGGCATTTAAGTCATTTGTTGCTCGTGCCATTAAATCCCCTGTACGGTTTTTCTCATAAAACGTTGGGGTCATGCGTAAAAAATGCTGCATTAAATTTCGACGTAATATTTTCTCAAGGTTTATAGCTCCTTCAAATAGTCGGAATTGCCACACAAAATTTAATAGATAGCCCCCAATAATAATCCCAATAAAAATGAATACATATTTTGTTAAAATAGCTGGTGTCATTTCTCCTGCAGTCAATAAATCGATAATGGAGCCTAATAAATATGGAGGAATGACCTCTAATCCACTGGCAATCATGAGTACCACAATGGCAACCGTATATTGCTTCCAGTATTTTTTAAAGAACCAGCCTAATTTACTTAACACATCAAACATACATTATAACCTTCTTTCTTCCATGCTGTTGTGGATGACTACCCACTTTCTAGAAATTCCTTTTTGAAAATCATTCGTTGTACTGTGTTTCTCATATACATACACTCCTTTTTAGTATTCACTACAACCTTTTTGGCATGAAAAAAGACACATACCCTAAAAAGAGCATGTGTCTCTTATAAAAGGCAGGATTGAACCCATACCTTTTTATGCAATCTTAAATAAGCGTTAGGCATGGACAATGTATGTAACTGTAATTGAATTTGATACTAATAAAATTAACATTGTCATGCCCTCCCTTGGTTTATTTGTTATAGTGTTCTTGAAGATTATCACACTATAGAAATATTTGTCAACTATCACCCTGTTATTTTTTTATCATTTTCAGGAAATAGTTAGTGCTTTAAAGCGTTGAATTATTGAAAAGAACCAAAAGGAAAGCATAGGCATAAGTGGTTGATTGACTTTAACATTACAGTAAATGTTAGGTCGCTTATATTGACCAAAAGGATGAAATGAACAAAAAGGGTAAAGAGAAAGAAAGTTCCTTCACAAGATTCAAGCACTCAAGGCTCGTTTCTTTTACAAAGCTATTGGTCATAACAAAATGATTATTACACGAAATCATTTTATAGGAAGGCTAACAGAAGAAATATTTCTAAAATTTTCATCTCATGATACACTTTCAATATAGTCATTTTTAGTAAGGGGTCTTTACGTTGAAGACATTTTTAGCAGTTAGCATCGGCGGATTTTTTGGCGCAATCAGTCGATATGGTCTTAATCTGATTTGGCCAAGCACAAACGGTTTCCCTTATACAACACTTTGTATAAATATAGTTGGATGCTTTTGCTTAGCATGGCTTTTCACCACTTTTATAAAACGCACACCGATTGTAGTAGGACTTGGGACTGGCTTTTGTGGTGCTTTTACTACTTTTTCGACATTTTCCTTAGAGACACTGCTCCTCCTTGAAAATAATGAGTGGCTACAGGCTGTACTTTATGTTGCCGTAAGTGTTTTAGGAGGACTAACAGGTGCATGGCTGGGGATACGACTTGCAAGGGGGCGCATGGTATGATTTTGGTCGGGATTGGGGGAATTTTTGGCGCTTTGTCAAGATTCTATTTAGGAAAATTACTTGTACATCCATATCCATGGGCAACTTTTATTATTAATTGTACAGGCTCCTTTGCACTTGGTTTTTTATTCGCCCTGCATGTCGGTGACTGGTTGTGGCAATTGATAGGCATAGGCTTTTTAGGAGCCTACACGACATTCTCTACGTTTGGGTTTGAAACACTACAGCTTATAGAGCAACAAAAATGGAGACAAGCCATTAGCTATATTGCCAGTACCTTGCTAGTTGGAATTCTATTTGCTGCTATCGGTTATCTTGTTGTGTAAAGAGGTGATATGTATTGACACAGCCATCAAATGAGCAACTCCAAGAACTTGAAGCTGAAATAGAACAAACACTCTATTCACTTATTGAGCTAGAATTAGAAGAAAATTATGCCGCAATGAATACACAATTTGCCTATTTACTAGCAAAGATTCAGGCAGCACGGCTAATTGATTACAAGCTGGATGTTCTCGTAGAACCTCAAGCTTATACAACGGAAACTTGTATTCTGCTACAAAGCTTAATTGAGGCCAAGACGAGGACAAATAAAAGGCATAGATTATTAACACACCGTATGATTTTAAAAATATGGTTACGTAAAAATCAACGATTCATGAGGGAATTTTTACCTCAAATGTTTTAGGCGCCTTCTAGTTTTATAAGGGCGCCTCTTTTAAATGTATACGTTCTTTTCCAAATAAAGTTGTCTGTTGTAAAATATCTAAATTAATATAGATGTTTTTCCTTCTATCATCATGGGCAGTTTTGGTTGACGGGATATACCTCAAGGCTCGCCCCATCGCATGCTGTTGCCCTTAACCTACTGAAAATAGGAAGTCCCTACTACTTTCAGCAGAAAAGGAAAAAGTTCGATTTGGAAAACGAATCGTTCTCCAATCGAACTTTTAAGGGCTTTAAGAACAACCTTTTTTTATGTTGAGGTTCTATAATTTAAAGTCGTTATTAACTGCTATTTTTTTATAGCTTCATACGTAAATACCTCTGAACCATTTGTTGGATATTTATTATACTCATAATCCGCAGAAATCGTAACATCTTTAAATCCAATATCTTGTAAAATTGCTCGAAACTCTTCTACTCCATACCACTTTAATGGGAAAACTTCTAACTCAGTGTCAATTAGTTTCGTATTTTGCCATTTCTGATATTTATTGTGAGTAATAGTAAATTGATTAATGTAGTCCACATCTACCAATACTTCTTCCAACGTTATAGAGTCACCGTCTTGATTTTTTAATATTCTAGTTGAAACATAACCCTTCTCAAACGACTCAGGAAGAAAAGTATCTACTATTAAGCGGCCTCCATCCTCTAGGTGATCATAAAAACACTTTAAGGCTTTTAAAGAATCTTCTCTTTGATGCAATAATAGGAACGAGCCAGTCGGAATAATAATCGCCTCATATTTTTGTTCCAAAGAAAAATTGCACATATTTAATGAATATAGATTTGGTGAAAGCTCTCTTTCTGCACAATTTTTTTTGCATAATCGTAACATGTCATCAGAAAGGTCAAAACCTTCAATATTTAGCCCTTTATGCAATAGAGGTATTAAGATACGTCCATTACCAACGGCAGGCTCTAATATCTTTCCCTTAACGCCTTCTAACCTTTCTGAATAATACTCTACATCGCCAAATGTTTTACCAATATATTTATCTATATCATATAATTCTGTAGATAAACTACCATAAAAACTTACCATCTCTAGTCTCCTATCTAGCATTTATTTATTTTCTGTGCTTGTACTATTTTCTTTTGTTTTAAAAGATCTCTATTTTCTCTTTTATCCTTTAATGTCTCCGCCCCCTCTTCTTTATATCTTTCTCTTAATTTATATCGCGGAAGATTTGTAGGTACTAAGCTTTTCGAAGGTTCAGCCTCTAAAAGCTTTGAAACGCCTGTTGATTCGTATGATTTTAAATCATACACTTCAGAGAAATAACTATCGGCTGTACCTGACTCATAGTGCTTTATCTCTGGATAAGAAGAAATAACGCCTTCATAATTTCTTAAAACGACTTTCTCAGGACTGTGAGAAAGTATATAATTTGGCTGTAAAGCTATCTTCCCACCTCCGTTTGGTGCGTCTACTACGAATGTTGGTACAGCATAACCAGAAGTATGTCCTCTTAAAGATTCAATTATTTCCAATCCTTTAGAAATAGGCGCTCTAAAATGGCTAATCCCTTCAGACAGATCACACTGATAAATATAGTATGGTCTAACCCGGATTTTAACTAAATCATGTACTAATTTTTTCATTATTGGCACGCTATCATTTATGCCTGTCAGAATAACAGATTGATTCCCAACTGGAACCCCCGCATTGACCAATTTCTCACAGGCTTCTTTCGCTTCATCGGTTAATTCTATCGATGTATTGAAGTGTGTATTTAGCCATACAGGATGATATTTCTTTAAAATCGTACACAAATCATCCGTTATTCTTTGAGGAAATACTACTGGTGCTCTAGTACCAATTCGAATGATTTCAACATGCGGTATGTCTCTTAAACTGCTTAAAATATATTCGAGAATTTTGTCATTAATTAATAAGGCATCTCCGCCCGATAATAAAACATCTCTGACTTCTTTATTATTCCTAATATAATCAATAGCTCTATCAAGCTGCTTTTTAGGTACTGCCATCCCCACCTGTCCAGAAAACCTTCTTCTTGTACAATATCTACAATACATGGAGCATTGATTGGTTACCAAGAACAATACTCTATCAGGATACCTATGAGTTATACCTGGTACAGGAGAATCTTCATCTTCATCCAACGGATCTTCTAGATCATAGTGACTCTTCATAATTTCAGCAGATAATGGAACAGATTGCATGCGTATTGGACATCGTACATCATCTGGATTCATTAAAGATGCATAATAAGGAGTTATATTCAAAGGTATTGTTTGTAGAGAAATTTTCACTCCTTCTTCTTCTTCAGCAGTTAAGTTTACAACTTTCTTTAAATCATCTAACGTTTTAATAGTGTTCGTTAATTGCCAATGCCAGTCATCCCATTGCTCTTGGGTAATATCTTTCCAAAGTTCAATTTCCCTATAATGTCTTCTTTCACCTGGTTTAAGTTTAGTCTGCATGAATCACCTCTCCTTTGATGTTGGTATAAATAGTCATGAGTTCCTTTGTCAATTCTTTCGCAGGCTCCTCATTCTCACTTAAGTAAAAATGACCACCATTAAAATACTTACACTTATAGTCATTGAGCGTCATTTTCTCCCATAGCTTCACTTCCTCATCAGGAACTGCTGAATCTTGTGCACCTAGCCAAAGTTCCATTGGATAGTTGATAAATGCTTTGTCATCGAATTTAAATGTATCAAGTAAATGAAAATCTCTGCCTGTAACATCAACGATTGAATTAAACAGCTTCGAGTCAGACTCAAGCTCATTTGGCACTCCACCTAGCCTTCTAATATCTGCTATGACACTTTCCCTCGTTCGCCTCGTAAACGGAGCTTCAGGATGCGTCGCATTATTAGATACAGTTATAGGGGACCTAGCAGCTGAAATGATTAATTTTTGAATATATTGACTTTTATCATCCAGTAAACTTGATAAAGCATAGACAAATAGTCCACCTAAACTATGACCAAATAAAACGGCTGGGCGATCAATATAATGAAATACTGTTTTAAAAAGATATTCTTTTGCCTCACAAAATGTTGATAGAAACGGTAAATCATTAGTCATTCCTCTACCAGGTAATTCGAACAAACATACTTCTATATCTTCAGATAAATCTCTCACTAAAGGAACCATCGAAAGTGCCGAACCTCCAGCATGATGAAAACATAGCAATTTTAATTTTGCATGTGGATTTGGGTTATATACTAGATATCCTTTTTCTTGTTTCATCTTCACAATCTATGACCACCTATTATTTTCATAGCTTCCTCCACTGAAAGCTCGCCTTGTTTCACTTTTTCAAGTACTTCAATTTTGCTGTAAGATGGAACAGTACTTTCTTGGATAGGCACAGCTTCTTTTCTAGCCGTAATTTCTTCTACAAACCGATTAATCGTTGGATATCTGAAAAGATCACCAACTACAAACTCATACGAAGGCAACACTTTTCTAAGTAAGTTATATAATTTCAGTACAATTAAAGAATGGCCACCTTGATCGAATAGGCTACGATTCAACTGTACCTTTTTTCCTAAAACTACTTCCCATGTCTCTCTTACAATATCAACCATATCTCCTGACATTGAGATAGTCGATGTATCGGTTAACTGATTAAGTAATTCTTCAGCTTGTTTCCTTAGCAAAACTCTATCAATCTTGCCATTCGTATTGCGGGGTAGCCTTTCTAAAGGAACAATAATATTCGGAATAGCGAAATCCGGAAGTATCTTAGAGATACTACTATTAATGGTCTCAATACTTTGGTCTGTTCCACTTATAAAGGCAATTAAAGTATTTTCACCGTTATTACTTGGAAGACAGATAACAAAACATTCCATACCTGGTTGAAGGGATAATAACGCGTTCTCTACTTCTCCTAATTCTAATCGATAGCCTCGAATTTTTACTTGCTGATCACTGCGCCCATAAAATTCAATCACTCCATTAGCGTTCAACCTAACTAAATCACCAGTCCGGAAGTAGTTAACATCATTCAGAGTATAACTATTTGAGGTAACTAAACCCTCCTCGGTTACATAGCCTTTTGTTACTTGTTTCCCTCCAATGTGTAGTTCACCTATCATGCCAGGGGCTACCGAATTACCTGATTTATCAACAATTCTCACCATTGTTCCTGGTAATGGTTTACCTATTGGACAAAGTCCGGATTTAGAACTGTCATGATTGTTATTACACGTATAAACTAGAGACTCAATTGTACATTCACTTAGACCATAACCATTGTAAAAATTGACGCCGTCCCAAAGCATGTCACATATTTCATTCTTTTCTTCAAGTCTGAACGTATCAGCACCTACCACTATCGTTTTTAAATCTTTTAAGATAATATTTACCTCATTTAAATAGTGAATAAATTCCCTTACTAAAACAGGTGTTGACTCCAAAAACGAAATTTTATATTTAGCTGCCATTTCTGCTAAATATGCCATATCAATTCTTTTATCTTCCTCGCAAACGAACAAGCAGCCATTCGTTGACCATGCCTTCAGCAAATCACCTAAAAAAACATCGGATGTCCAACTCCCTAGTTGAAGAACATGTTGTTCACTAGAAAGGTCATAAAATTGTTTCCAGCTTTGGATTAGTTGTGACAACCCTTCTGTTTTTAATGAAACGATTTTAGGTTCCCCTGTACTACCAGAAGTAGAAATATAATATGCCACATCTTCCGATTTAAATCTGTAAGCCTCGCTTATCATTTCTTTTTCATCCATACTACGTTCAATAATGGTTGGAATGTTATCTAGGAATAATGATGTTTTTGGCTGCAATATGTCTAATGTACGTTTAGTTCTTGCTTCAGGTATACTCGTATCAATAGCACACCATGCCGCACCTATTGTCCAAGCAGCAAAAATACCGATTGCTGTTTCAATACTTTTCTTTCCTACCAGTGCAACTGTATCCCCGCTCTGTACTCCTTCTTCGAGCAGTTGATTTGCCACAATATTGCTATATCTTTTCACATCACGATAACTTAAATTTCTTTGACCATCTGAAATGGCTAAGGAATCATCCCTATGGTCTCCTAAAATGGATTGAATTGAAAAATTTTCAGACGTAGTAGAAAATTCTGTCGTCAAAACATTTTTTAAATATAGCTCTTCGCCTTGTGTTAAGTTAATATTTTGGACCAACATATTATTATAGTTATCTATATTTTCAAATATATACTCAAGTGAATCTAGAAGTCTTAGAAGCTCCGTTTTCTCATAACGTTGTTGATCCCAACCTAATCGTAAGCATATGGAGTCTTGCGTAATATCAAATGTTACCGATAATGGATCAGAGCTTGTTCCATATTGGTGAACCAAATCACCATTCTTTTTATTATTTAAAGTTCCCTTGAAATTTTGGAAAATAACAGAGGTTTTAAAGATTTCTGTATCTCCAGACACCCCACCAAACTGTAATAATTTAGAATACGGAACTCCGCTGTTTTCAGAAACATCTTGCAGATGATCCATTGTCTGTAGACATACTTCTTTTAATGTTAGTTCATCTTCTATATCTATTTTGACGGGTAATGTGTTTATAAGCATTCCATTCATATCACTCGACTCTATTAATTGATATGGTCTTAATGCAAAAGTCGATCCTACGTATAGCTTATTCGTATGTTGATATCGATTGATTAACACGCCCCATATTGTTAAAGCAATACTTGAAGTTGTAACTCTATTCTTTATGCTATAGGCATGAAGATTTTCTGCCGCTCTCTTGCTTAACTCTTTATCGATATACATGAATAATGGCTTTTGAGTAATATGTTGTGACTTTTCTATAGCTAATGTTTCGGCTTCAGCTAAATCACTTAATACATTTCCCCAATATTTTTCCAGTCCTTTTTGATACATTGGATCACTAATATAATGTAAATAAGGTTCTATATCTGGACGAATGGCTAATGAAGTGACATCCTTATTTAACAGCTTAAAGAAATCTTCAAGTGTTTGAGCAATTGACCAACCATCCATAATGATATGATGATGCACCCATACTAATAAGTTTTTAGATGGTTTCCAATTTTGAATAAGATAAAATTGTTGCGTCTTATTCAGCATCGTTTGCTGTAGCCTACCAATCTCACTTTTAAACCAATTCTCTATATTCATAAATTCATCTTGAATCCTTAAATAATTAACCTCGACTACATTGATGTCTTCTACATTGTTTTGAATAATTTGGATTGGTTCTATCTCTTGCTGCCACTCAAATTTTGTTCTTAATGCTGGGTTGGCTTTGGCAGTATTTAACCAAGCATCTTGAATCTCTTCGAATGTAAATGAATTAGGAATTTCATAAGATAAAATTTGCCAATATGCATCTGATGTTGGGTCCTTTAACGTTTCCATTAACATAACTAGCTGCAATGGTGTTAACGCGAGTTTCTTATCATTTTGTAGCATTCTATACTAACCTCCTTCCATATTATTTAAGTATGAGAGACATTTCTGATACCGTCGGGTGCTTCAAAAAGTCTTTCGGAGTAATGTCAATACCATTGGTACGCAATTTAGATACTATTTGAAGAGATTTAATGGAATCTCCACCGATTTCAAAAAAGTTATCATCAATACCTATTTCATTAACCTTTAGTACTTCAGCCCATATTTCTACAATTGATTTTTCCAGTTCAGTTGTTGGCTCCCTGAAATTATTTTGAGCACCATCGGAAAGGTATTGTGAAGCTTCTAAGCTAAGTAGTTTTCTGTCTCTTTTTCCGCTAGATGTTAATGGTAATCTATCTAACTCAACGAACATTGATGGGATATACGTTGCCGGTAAATCTTTAGAGACAGCTTTTTTCAAGTCATTTCTACTTAGACTATCTTTTAAATTTAAAGTGTAGAAGCAAACTAAACATGGTTTGTTATTTTGATCATTCCCTAATACTACCGCTGCATCATTAACTTGTGGTTGCTGTATTACACATGCTTCAATTTCTTCTATCTCAATCCTTACACCGTTTACCTTAACTTGTGAATCCTTTCTTCCTAGAAAATCTAAACTGCCATTCGCTGAAATTTTTACCAAATCACCAGATTTGTAAAAGGTTTTACCATTTCGCTCTACAAAAGCTTTGCTCGTTTCTATTTCATCCTTGAAATAACCTTTTGCTAAAGAAGGCCCTCCAATCATTAATTCACCTGGAAAACCTTTTGGAACTGGTAGCCCAGCTTCATCGACAACTTCTATTTCTACATAAGGTAATGGAAAACCAATATTATAGTGATCTTTTGTTACCTGTTGAACAGTAACTTCAATCCCTGCCTCAGTTGGACCATATAAATTGAATGCTTCGACTTGTGGTAACAACTCATTTATTTTTTTAGCTAATGGAGCTGGCAGAGCTTCCCCACTTAAATGAAGATATTTTAATGGTAAATTGTAATCTTTTTGAGAGTCCATTTCATTGAGCATTAATTGCAACACAGAAGGGACAAAATGACACAAGTCAATTGACTTATCACTAATAAAATTCAATAAACCTAAAGGATCCCGATGCAAGTCTTTAGGAGCAACAACTAACGTAGCACCTGTACAAAGGGTATAAAATATTTCCCAAACAGATACATCAAATGTATATGGCGTTTTAAACAATGTTTTATTACCAGGTTTAATCTTATTTTGGTTTTTTTGCCATTCAATGCGTAAAGAAGCCCCTAAATGTGGACATACTACACCTTTCGGCTCACCCGTCGATCCAGAAGTAAACATAAGATATGCTGGATCATGGACAGAGACACTCCTCATTGCTTTTACATTATTTTTAAAGCTATTTTTTTCTAAAGTATTTACAATTTCCCATTCTCCATAGGGTATTTCATCTATTGTATTTACCATTAAAACTTTTGGATTTAATCTCGCTAATAATTTCTGTGTTCTTGCTATAGGATGCTCCGTATCTAAAGGAACGTATACTGCGCCTGCCTTCAGAACACCTAGTATTACCGCGATGACATCAATTCCCCTGTCCATATAAATAGGCACATAATCGCCTTTTGCAATACCCATTGATAGCAGTAATGAAGCATATTTTTCTGCTTCTTCATTGAGTTGTTCATATGTTAAAGCTCTATCCAGCTCTTGAATGGCAATATAATCCTTATATTTTCTCGCTGCCTCTTCAAATTGACAGTGTAGTGGCTTAGCCTTTTGTATTAGTCCTCCATTATCGTTAGCGGATATAATGGAACCTTTTGTAAATGCAGAACTCCACAAATTATCTGGTTCATTAATTAATGAAGCAAGTAATCTAAAATAATTCTTCACCAACAATTGAATCTCTACTTCTGTGAAATGAGCAAATGAATATTCTATATGTCCTTTTACTTCTCCGTTCTCCACATTGAAGAAACAACTTAAAGGAAATCTTGATCCACCAGTATCTTGCTCGATAAAACTTGTGTTGATATTCTTTAAATCCATTTCAAGATTCACTTTAAGACTGAATGTATTATTTACTACATCAAAATACTCTCTTTTATCAATGTTAGCCGCAATATCAACAATAGAGAAATCTCCATGAGCAATATTTTCATGTACAGTGTTACTGATTTCATGCAGAAGCTCTTTAAAGGAGGCATTTTTATTTAATGAAAGCGTTAAAGGAACTAAATTAACAAACATGCCAACATCATTTAAATTTTCATTTGTCCTACCATGATAAGGAACTCCTATCGTTATTGTGTCCTGCATACAATATTTTGCTAAATTTAGTGCCCAAGCAGTTAGTAATATTGTAAACTGACTCAATTTCATCTCCTGCGAAAATTGATCAATTTTTTTACCTAGCTCTCTAGTGCTTTCAATCTCAAAAATCTTTCCAATTCTTATATATTCTTCGGATTTCTCTCGAATAGGCAGTTGAGCGAGTTTAAATGTCTTAGATTGCTCAACCCAAAAATCCTTTAAATTTTGATCCTTTGATTTATTAACCAATTTATTTATATTATTATATAAATTTTCAGAACTACTTGATTTGATGTCATCTCTAGTAATTTCCTCATTATAAACTTTAGCTATATTTTGAAGTATATTTTTTAAAGATAAGCCATCACATACAATATGATGAGAGACAAGTACAAAAACGGCTCCAGCATTCTCTGTATGAATGACTGCCCCTCTAAACAATACATCGCTCTCTAACTGGAAAGGTTGATTATAAATTGTCTTTGCAAGTGAGCGTGCCTCCTCCATATTTTTCACCTGTAAGATTTGAATGTGATAATCCACGTGCTCTGCTATATCATCTATATTTCTAATTTTTTGTTCAATTCCATAGGAGGCATTTTCTCTAAAATTCACAAAAAAGGCAGCATTTTTCTTAATGTTTTGCACAAAGGCACTATAAAACTTACGTTCATCGAAAAGTCCGTTAATATGAAAAGTAGCACCTACATTATAAAACGGATTTCCTTCATTTGTTTTCCATAAATACCAAAGCCCTTTCTGCATACTCGTTGCAGGGAACCATTCGTTTTTATTATATATAGTAGGTTCATTGTTTGTTGATAGGGCTGGTAAAGTAGAAAGAATATCCAATAAATTACATGGTTTTCTCTGTTGCTGTACTTGCCATGGTAAACAATCAACATGAAACGTTTTTGACACTTTCACAGCAATTTCTGCCGCATCTAAGGAATTTCCTCCAACTTCAAACAAATCTGTTTGTGATGAGCATTTTAAGTCTAAGGTAGAAGAAAAAATATCAATAATCTTCTGCAAAGACTCACTTATATTCGTTGAAGATTCACTTAATTGTTTTCTGTTGAAATAGTCAATATGCTGTTTGTTCAACAATTCTCGATCTATTTTCCCGTTTCTAGTCAACGGTAAATGTTTATGAAAAATAAGTTGAACTGGTATCATATTGTTAGGCAGCTTGTCTTTTAAATAGTTAAATAATTCGAGTTCTGAAATAGAGGATTCCTCTTCTAATACAATGGATGCTGTCAATAGCGTATTTGAAGCTATATGTATTGGTAATGCTATAGCTTGACTTACTCTATTATGTTTTTGAAGAGTACTCTCTATATCCCCTAATTCAATTCTCACTCCATTAATGCTTAATTGAAAATCTTCCCTACCATGGAAATGGAACTTCCCTTGAAGATCTCTGCTGACGACATCCCCAGTGTTGTAGGCTCTTACATTTTCACCGTCAATGTCTAACTGTTTAAATTTTTCATTTGTCTCATGCGGCAAATTAATATATTCTCTTGCTAATCCCTCACCAGATATCCATAATGTTCCTTTTCTATCAACTTCATGAATGATTTGTAAATTTCGATCTAAAATAAAACACTTTACATAAGGTAAAGCAGAGCCTATATGAGGTAGCTTTTTCGCCTTGCCATCCGCTCTCTCCACAATTCCAGAAGTACTTACAACAGTCCCTTCACTTGGTCCATAATTGTTTACTACATGAAAAGGTAAATCTTTTGAAGGGTACTTTGTTAGTTTATCTCCCCCTACCAAAAGATATTTTAAAGCTACATGACTATGATCCCAGTCGAGTTCCATTAGTCGCTCTGCAATTGGCGTAGATACAAATGAATGCGTTACTTGATGCTTTATCCAAGTATTTTTTAATAGCTCTGGGTTCAGTCTTTCATCTTTTGTCGTCATATAAATAGATGCTCTTGAAGCTATTGCTCCCCAAATCTCCCATATGGAAGCGTCGAATCCAGGTGAAGAGGTTAAAGATACTATTGAAGCTTTTGTCACATCAAACGTTTTTGTATGCCAATCGATTAATCGATTTAAAGATTGCCACTCAACGACTACACCCTTCGGTTTGCCTGTAGTACCTGATGTAAAGACAATATAAGCAGCTGATTTTACAGAAAAATGAATATTTATGTTAATTTCCTTATGATCCAAGTTAAAATGTTGAAGAGCATCATCAAGCTTAAAAGTGATCTGATCTTGAAAAGCATTTGCCTTATAAATATCCTGATGCGTAATTATTATGCTAGGTTTGATATCGTCAATGATGTTGTCGATTCTGTCCTTTGGTGTCTCTGGATCGATACAAACAATAACTCCACCAGCAATAAATGTGGATAAATGTGCAACAAGAAGAGCTGGTGACCTTCTAAGAACAATCAAAACATTTTGTTCAGCACCCGGTTTAATCCCCTTCTCTTGCATTGCGGTTGCTAATTTAAACGCTTTATTAGCCAGTTGTTTTAAACTGTATTTATTTTGATTGAACCATAAGCTTTGTTCGTCATAGTAATTGATTTCTTCACTAAAAAAACTTTCATAGAAATTTGACATTCTATTACCCCAATCTAACAAATTATTTAGAAGCATTAATTTTTAGATATTTAGAATATAAATTTGGATTTGCGATTGATAATTTTAGAAATTCCAGTGTTTCATTTTTAGGAAACCCTTTATGCATTAAAATGGAAAAAAATTGTTGAGATAAACTTGCAACTCTGTGAGATTCCACTGTCATTTGTTTGCTCTCTTTCATCTCTTTTAATTCCTGTTTAATGATCTGATAGGGAGAATGGATTTCTTTCTCAAAGTCCTGCTTATCGATTTTCTCTTTAAAAGGAGTCCCAATAATAACTCTTAAACACGCTTGTAAAAAGTGGATAGTTTCTTCTATTTTGAATGTATTTTCATTAAGATTATTTAAAATAGAATGGATGCCATTTTTCTCGTTAACAGGTATTGCCCGATAGTCAGGATATTCCATCTTCATAATATCCGTTAGAATCGTTTTAGGACCCATCTCAATAAATGTGCCAACGTCTTTATTAATGAGTACGTCCATAACTTTTGGCCATCTCACACTTTCCGTAAGTTGTCTACTTAATTGATCTGCTATTTCGTCAGCCCTACTATATAGTTGACCTGAAGCACAGGAAAATATAGGATATCGACAATCATTCATCTGTGTTTGTTGCAGAGCTGCTTGAAATCTTTTTTCTGCTGGCTTCATGAGTCTACTATGAGCAGGAACACTAACAGGTAATATCTTTGTAACCGCTCCCTTTTTCTGTAACTCAATGGAGGCCTGCTCCAATGCATTTTTATGACCACTTAGTACGATTTGATTTGTCGAATTAAAGTTTGCAACAGTTACATGATTATTGTCAGTATCTATTCTTTGACATACTGCCTCCACTTCTTCTCCAATAAGTCCAAAACAAACAACCATACCGCCATCTTGAGTACATTCACTCATAGCAGTTGCACGAAGCTTTACTAATTCAACTGCCTTGGCAAAAGGGATTCCGTCGGCAGCAACTACTGCCGACAGTTCACCTAGACTATGTCCAGTTAAATAGAGTTGTTTTACATCATTATTTTTTTTAAATATCTCCCAGCAGGCAATGCTATAAACTAGAATTGCAGGCTGAACTATTACCGTATTACGAAGTTCTCCATTTTTATTTTCACATGCTTTCAATAAATCATAGCCTAATATATCGCTAGCCTCATTATACAGATCACGAGCTATTTGATAATTTTTGTATAATTCTTGTCCCATAGAATCGTATTGTGAACCTTGACCTGGAAATACAATTGCAGTGTTCAAACGATATCCCTCCCAATGTTAATAGTCATTTTCCTTTCAACTCAATGCTTATTCAATAGTAGAGATAATGCCTCTTCTGATGAAATGTCATCACTTTCAAATGCCTCAAGAATATCGCTTAATTCATCTTTGGCATTATAAAAATGATCGCAGTATACAATTTGGTCTTGGAATGTAGGATTACTATATAAATCAGAGATTTCAAATTTTAAATCAATGAATTTATTTTTAAATAAATGAACAAATCTTAAAGCACTTAAAGAACTTCCTCCTAAACTAAAGAAATTATCAATTTCTTTAATCGTTGAAATACCTAAAACTGTTTTCCAAATTTCACGTATACTCGCTTCAATCTCAGATAGTGTAAACTCACTTTTCACTACTACTTCTTCCGTTGAAATACTTTCGTTTTGATTATTTTTTGACTGATTAAAGCGCTCTACTTCGTTCCAAAAACGCTCGCCAAATGGAATTTTAATAACTGGTTTAAGATAATGGACTTGCTCTAAATCAAAACGTGAAATCAGACTCCATTCATAGCCTTTAGTGAAAAATAAGTTCAATGAATTTTGGAAATCTACAAAATCAATTGGAGGTATGGCCGTATCACTCCCAAAATCTTTTTTATCGTCTAGTATTAACGTAAAGTTCATCGTTTTACCGTTTATTCCTTTTTGATTCAAATACCCAGCCATTGAGTCTAAATATTGATTCACAGCGCAGCATTCACTTGCAGATTTTGTACCCATTAAAGAAGAGATTGAAGAAAATAGGATAAAGAAATCTAATGGCTCTGGATTTAATTCTTTTTCCACTAAATAAGTGCCGATTACTCGGTTATGAATACCTTTTTTGAATTGACTAAGCGTTAATTCTTTTATCCATAGATGGTAAAGTTGTTTGACTAACATGAACGCTCCATTGATTTCACCAAAATCCTGTCTAATTTTCGCAAATGTTTCTTTAACAGCATGTTCATCTGTCACATCACACTGCAAGATTGTAACTGTAGAACCTCGACTTTCAATCTCCAAAATTGACGTCAGTTTATAAATCAACATTTCATCTTCTGGTTGATTATTCTCAATAATCTTTGCCCATTCCATTCGGTCTGGTAATAAATTTCTAGCTAATAAAATTATATTGACATTTTGCTTTTCACTTAAAAACTTCCCTAATTGAACACCTAAATATCCTGTACCACCTGCAATAACATAGTTTCCATTCGCTCTTACTATAATTTCATTGCCATTAAAGTCATCGCTTTGTCTTTCAATAACTTTTGTATATCTTTTTGATTTTCTAAATGCCACTAATTCTGGGCGAAGCTCTTTATCTTGTTGTAACTCTTTTAATAATTGTGTAGCAATGTCTTGAGAACTTCCGTCTAAATCATGGTCGATCGAGTAGGATGAAATAGTCGGCTGTTCCTGTGAGATAACTTTCGCTAAGCCAAAAGTTGTTACCCTAGCAGGAATTATTTTTTCATTGTCCTGAACTTGCTCTGTTAATGACGACATGACATTTAATTGAATTGGATGTGTAACTTCAAACTCTAATAACATCTTTGTTATATTGAATAGTGAGAAAATACCTTCTTCTTGGGATTTCTCCATATTTTCTTTTGATTCCATTGTTTCATCTAAGTGCTTGAATGTGTAAGAATGGATAATCCCTTTTAAATTCCTTAATTCATCCACACCTATATTTTCAAACAGCTTATACATATCTTTTTCGGAATTTATGTCAATACCATATTGTTCCGTTGTATATTTTACAAATTTGTCTGATTCAAGTACTTCAATTATTTTTATACCTAAAGCAGCCATTCTATTTTTTAGCTCAACTATATTTTCATCATCTTTATTCACAAAGAAAAGCCAAGTTGATCCTGCTTTTAATGCTACATCAGTAGTCGTATTATCATAAGGATAATATAACCATTTCTTTTCGAAAAATAGCTCTTTCGTCTGATTTTGGAATGCCTCTTTACTAGATGGCCATATTCTTCTTGTATTAAAAATACTGACTGGCAACGGAAGTAATTGCCCATCTTTAAATAATTCGCGACATTCCTCTGTAACATTGTTACCTTCTAAGTATCGCTGCATTAGCGCTTTATCTGCTGATGATGAAGCGGTAAATTCATCTAGATTTTTAATACTATCAACTTGTGTTTCATGTTCATCAGCTAAAAATATGCCTTGTGTATAAAAATTCTTCGGGACCTTTTCAAATGTTCTTACATTTAATAATCTTTCGACTTTTCGAAGTAGTTCATGACAATCGCTTGCAAAAATACATACTCTAGACTGTTCATGGCTTCTTCTATTATTTAATGTATAGGCTAAATCTTGAATACTGTAATTTTCATTATTTTTAAGGTGACTAGCTAAGGTTTTTATTTGATCCCAAAGCGCTCTACGAGTTTTACTTGAAATAAACAACGGTGTCAGTTTTTCAGTTACTTGCTCCTGTTTATGATGTCGATACTCCTCTAGTACCACATGAACATTCGTGCCACTTATGCCTATTGAATTAACACCTGCTCTTAAAATTTTATGCTCATCAAACGTTTTATTTTCTGAGCTGACTTTGAACGGTGTTTCTTTGAAGCTTATTTTAGGATTTTCTGCTACAAAATGATTAAGACCTGGAACTGTTCTTTTTTCGATGGATAGTACAGCTTTTATTAATCCTGCAATACCTGCAGCATCACCCATATGGCCAAAATTCGACTTAATTGAACCTAATTGACATTCAACAGTCTTATTTGATTTTTGTAGATAGGCCTTTTTAAGTCCCTCTACTTCGAGTAAATCACCTACTTGAGTACCTGCGCCATGCGCCTCAACAAAATCAATATCATTAAATGATAACTTTGCATCTTCCAGAGCATCCATGATTGCTTTAGATTGAGCGTCAGGATTCGGAACTTGCATCCCATTTGATGCACCATCGCTACTTATACTTGAACCCTTTAAGACAGCATGAATGTGATTGTTGTCGTTTATGGCATCAGATAATCTCTTTAGAACAATAGCAGCAACCCCTTCACCTCCGATAATTCCATCTGCACTTTCATCAAATGGTGAACATCTATATTTTGTGCTTCTTACAACATAATCAGGCGCTTCCTCTTCCCAATAAGGAAATAAATTCAAATTCACTCCAGCGACTACCGCTAAGTTACAATCCCCCTGCTTAAGCGCATTTTTAGCAACATGAACAGCGGCTAAAGAAGAGGAACAACTCGTATTAATTGTCATAACTGGACCTTTAAGATCAAATGCATATGATAAATGATAGCCCAGATTAGCAGGTATATTTGAAATAAAAGCCCGCTCATCTTTTTCTTCAAATAAATTTAAATAATCAAATGCAGGATGAGGAGTATGCGCTATAAATACGCCAGTATTTGAATCCTTTAGATGATTTTCCTTGTATCCTGCCATGTACAAGGACTCTAATGCAACCTGTAAAAACAAACGCTCCGCTGGCCCCATAAATTGAGCTTCATGTTCATTCAATCCGAATTGTTCAGGGTCAAACTGTTCAATGTTCGTTAGCCATGAGCCATACGATCTTGGATCATTCGTTAAATTATTTTTCAAATGGTTATACATGTCATGCAATTTAGGGTTAGAATTAACAATTAAATCAAAACGCTCTTTTGAAAATTCAGTCACAAAATCCTTTTTATTTATGAGACCTGTCCATAAATCATCCAGGTTTGAGACATTAGGAAATCTTAAAGACATACCAACAATTGCGAGTGGTTCACTTGTTTCTTTTTCCATTTCATCTAGTAAATTTAATGCTAAATTTGTATCCAACTTATTTTCTTCTACTAAACTTAATATTTTTTTAGACATTGTGCTGTACATCATTTTCTTCTCTCCTATCAAAGTCTTTAATGTATTTTAGTTGAGCGAAAATTGCCACAGTTAATATAATTAAGCCTCCAGCTAGTAAGAGTAGTGTCCCATACACTCCTCGTTCTCCACTACCTAAATAAGGGATAATATTTACGTTTGAGGCAACTAATTTATCAGCAAGTATTCCTCCTAAAATGTAAGCGACGGGTAATGAAATCCAAGCGAATGTTCTAGCAATTGAAAAAACTCTTCCTAATAAATTGGGCTCCGTATGGAGTTGAATTAAAGTTAGTGTACCTGTATTAACCACTGGCAGTAATAACCCTAAACCACCCCAAAAAACGGCAATTAATAGCATATTATTGAATAACCCTGTTAACGTTATAAAAACACCAATACCAAAATTCGAAATTAGTACTAACCATATGATGTGTTTCTTCAATTTGATGAATGACATTAGTATTCCGCCTAATACCATCCCTCCTCCATATATAGAGCTTAGTAAACCAAATTGTTCAACAGTTCCAAAGCTCAATATATACGGCTGTCCAACTACTTGATTGAACCCTAGTGCAAAATTTAAAACCGTAAATAGTAACACTAACGTAAGAAGTGATTTATGCTTGATTAAATAATTGAAACCATCTTTTAGATCACCTAAAATGGAGTTATTTTCATTGCTATCTTCATTTTCACTGTTCTCTTTCACGCTTAATTTTGTCCAAAGTATTAAGAGAATAGGAATGGCAATACAATAAGTAACTAGCTCTGCCCCAATGATATAGATAATACTTCCAAATCCCATTATTACACCACCAATAACAGGACCCAGAACATCACTAGTCGATGATGCCATGGAAAATACACCATTAGCTCTAGATAACTTTTCCTTTGGCACTAAGTTAGGTGCTAATGTTTGTAATGCTGGTGTTTGCATAGAGCTAACTATAGAAAGAGATATAGCACCAGCAATTACATGAACCATACTTATATTCCCTAGTAAAAGGGAGGAGAAAATTATTGAAGAAATAATTAGTCCAATAATATCTCCTAGTAATATTAATAATCGTGGACCTTTCCTATCTATCCAAATTCCTATAAAAGGCGATAACACAATTGCTGGTAGAAATCCTGCAACTAAAACGACCGCAAAACTAGATACTTGACCTGTACTTTGGTAAGCCCAGACACCAAGCCCAAACCTTGCAACAGAAGAACCTAATAAAGATATAAAATGAGTAGCTACAACCATTAAAAAGATTGTAAATCCTCTGTTTATTGGTTTGCTAAAATAAGTTATCATGTACTTTGGGGCTCCTTTGCATTTCCACTACATTCAACCAAAGCTTCTTCAAACTTAGATAAGAGATGTTGAGCTTTTTCATTACTAATCACTTGTGTATCTACCTCTAAGCTTAGATTAAGTTTTCCATCCAAAATAAAGATGTTTATTTCCAAAATATTAGAAAGTTCATTATCAGGATGAATAGCAGGGGCCTGAGGAAGATTTGAGGAGTACTGTAGCACTCCGTTCCCTCCATTTTTACTATTTGTGGAAGTACTAATATCGTTATCAAAATCCCCTAAATAATTGACCAATATTGATGGTTGAATATGCGTAATGTTGTTATTTTCTTTGATCCACCTTGCTATCATAAAGTCCAGTCCACTGCCAATTTCGCTCAATGCTTGTCCAACTGTGTAAAGCATTTCTTCGACAGTATTTATTGTCACCTGTAGCGGATACATCGTAGTAAACCAACCTATTGTTCTACTAAGATCTAATGCTGATTGGCGACTATCTCGTCCATGCCCTTCAAAGTTAAATAACACATCTTTTTGACCGAATATTTGACTAAACGCTTGAGCAAATGTTACGGCAATAAGAACATCAGGTTTATAAATTTCTGAATGTTTTCTAGCATTTAAAAATTGCTTTGTACTTTCCTCACTTAGCGTTTTCGTTACATGATATCGATCCTTAAATAAATAATCTTTTCTGACAGGCTGAATGCATAATGGATGTACATTTTCCACATCTATATTCTCCCAATAAGAATAATTCGTGTGTAATTCTTTTTTATACAATTCTCCTATCCAATCCGAAAATTGCGTCATAGGGAAGCTAATCTTATCTTCACCATTTACAATAGCTACATAATTATTTTCTAATTCCTCTAATAGAACCCTCCATGAAACTCCGTCAACGACTAGATGGTGAATAAAGAATGTTAAAATAGGCTTCTTAGATGTTAGGAACACTACTGCTCCTATTGGTAATACCTTTCCAAAATTAAAGTTATTTTGTAATTGGAATTGAATCTTTTCAATTTCTTCTTTTAACATACTTGGAGGTGTTAATTTTAGATCTTTCACAATTAGCTTAAATGTGTTGACTAAGCTTGGTTCAACAAAAGCCTTTGGTTTGCTCTCGTTCACATCAAACCATGTCAGCAAGCTCTCATTAACCGAAATAATTGATTGGAAAGACTTTTCTAAAGCAGCCACATCCACTTTCTCAGGCAATTCTACTGACATTAATAAGTTCCAATAGTGGGCATGTTTAAATGTTTGTTGGAAGAACCATCTTTGCATTGGAGCAAGTGGAATCTCCTTAGAACTTAATTCCTGCCATTCTTTTTGAATGTCCATTTCTTTAGTAGTGTTCATAGCGATTTTTCGAATACTTCTACAATTAAAGATATGGTCAATTTTCAAATTAATATTTTTTTCCTTTGCCTTTGAGATAAACTTTAATGCCTTGATGGAGTCTCCTCCAATTTTAAAGAAATCAGAATCAATGTTAAATTGACGGTCACTTAAAATCCCTTTTAGTATAGACAGCAACTCTCTTTCAACCTCTGTCAAACTACTAATATCATCTGTCTGAACTATTCTGTCGTCGTATAATTCAGGGCTTGGCAGTGAAAGTCTATCTACTTTTCCACTATTAGCCATTGGAATTTGTTCTATTTTTTGATAATACGTAGGAATTAAAGATTCTGGTAAATATCGTAAAAGGTACTTTTCAATATCTCTTTGATTAATCTCTTGTTGACTGACTAAGTAAGCACACAGCTGTTCACCAGATTCATTTTTATATAATTTAACCACAGCATCTTTAATACTTGGGATTTCTCGCAAATATCTTTCGATTTCTTCTAGCTCCACTCTATGGCCACGAATTTTAACCATATTATCTTTACGTCCATAACAAACGATTTTTCCGTTAGGTAATACTTGCCCCAAATCCCCTGTCTTATATAAATAGCCTGAGTGTAAATGATTAATATGATTAGCTATAAACTTAGTTCTAGTTAAATTAGGCTCTCCCAAATAGCCTAGGGCAACACTCTCACCACTTAATACGATTTCACCAACACCATATGAAGGGACTAGCTGATTCTGATTGTTCAAAATGTAAACAGAAGTGTTATGAATCGGTAATCCGATTGGCGCATGGATATAATCTGAATGTAAATCTTCTTCTGTTACTTCATGATAAATCGTTCCAACAGTAGCTTCAGTTGGCCCATATTCATTAATGATACGAGCATAAGGGAATTGATCTCTCAACGTTTTACATAATGATATATCTAAAGCTTCTCCCCCTAGAATGAAGCACTCTACATTTGGTGCAAATCTCTCATCCTCAATTAAATACTGGATCTGTTTAGGTGTGCCTTTTATCGTTATTGTTTCTTTTATTTTGGCTACACTTTCAAAAGCCTGATCGATTTCTCCTTCACAGCATATTATTTTTCCACCCGTTATTAACGGAATAAACATGGAAGTAATCGTTAAATCGACAGATATTGAAGTGAAAAATGGCATATTTAACGATCTTCCAGTAGGTGAATAGTATGCAGTAGCCCAGTTCAAATAATTATTAAGGTTTTTACCTGAAACAACTACACCTTTTGGTTTTCCAGTACTACCGGATGTAAAGAGAATATATGCAGGAGAAGTTTTAGCAAAAGAATTTAACTCAATCTCTACATGCTCGTCTAGATGAATTGCTTCACTTAGCATATTTTTAGAGCTGCTTTGTTTATATTTTGCGCTCTTCTCTTTAACAATGATGACAGCATCAAATCTATATTGATTTAGCTCATTGCTTACAGTGTATGTCTTCTCAGAACATTCAATTTGTATATCAGCACCGATATCACTGAGAAGCTCTTTTAAAATTTCTTCATTAATAAATAAATCTGTATCCCAATCTAATTTAGTATTCTTATCCATATTTTCTTCTTTAAATGCTTGTAAAGAAGAGACAAATTCATCTTTTTTATCGATATTTAATAAATCTCCCAAGAAGATGATTCCGCCCTCTTTTAAAGAGTCAATAGCTTTTTGAAGTACCACCTTTAAATAGCCATAGCTCGGGAAACAATGAATAACACTATTAATGACAACCGCATCTAATGCTGTTTCAAACTTCTTAAAGGCATGAGCCTTCGAAATGTCAAATTGAATATTGTTAAAGTTAGATTTTTGAGCAATCTGTTTATTCCTCTCGATAATGGAGGAAGATAAATCCATAGCTGTATATGTTTTCGTATATGGAGCAAGAGCAAAAGTTGTCAAACCTGAGCCACATCCAAGCTCTAATACATTTGAATCTTGAGGTAAATACTTTCTTATTTTGTTTACTGCATTTTCCGCATACTCTTGCATTTCTAAGGAACTGAAAGCTTCACCTGTATAACTACTATTCCAACCACTAGCCTCTATTTCTGTTTTCTGCCCTTCTGCAAAATAGTTCCACAAAGATTCGTTCATTAATTCACTTGAATCAACAACAGCACACTGATCTAAATCTGTTTCTCCTAACACCATAACCGTTTGAATATTGTCATTTTCAAATAACAGCCTATTACACAATGAATAGAATTTCTTTTCTGAAATAATAACGTTAGCTTGACTTTGTTTGATAATAGATTCAATTCTTGCTTTTGGATTTTTAGGTGATACAGGTATAAATGTGACATTACTCATTAAACAAGATAAAATACCTAAAATGGCTGTTCTATTATTGTCAGAAATAATGACAATATTTTTGATTTCACTGTTGCTGTTCAATAATTTTCTTGCTATTGATTTACTTCTATCTACCAACTCTTGATATGTTAATGAACCTTCGTTATCTTCTAATGCTGTTTTTTGTGGGTTCTTTTCTGCCATCATTAAAATGGTCTTTAAAAAGTTTCTGCCGTCTTCGACAAATTGACCATTTATAACACTTTTACTATTTTCTACATCGGTGTTATTTAATTCATGCTCATGTAAAACCATTTCTAGTATTTGTAAATACGTTTCAATTAATGAATCAATAAACTTAGATGAATATACACCGTCATAATACTCAAGGTTGCAGAATAACTCTCCACTTGGTAATTCAACGAATTCGAATTCAAGATCCCATTTACTAGTTTTGTGTTCAGAAACAATAGGTGTTAATTCTGCATCGTCAAAAGCTGATGTCGTATTTTTAAATTTAAAATTTTGAAGTGCCACGTTTATATTAAATAAAGGTGAACGACTAGTATCTCGAGGTAAATCTAATTTCTCCACTAATAAATCGAAAGGATATTCTTGATGCTTAAAGCTATCCAATAACATGGTCTTGACATTTCTTAATAATGTAAGGAAATCATCCTGTTCTTCATAATTAATCCTTAATGGGATAGTATTTGTGAATAAACCAATAATTTTCTCTAATTCTTCATTCAATCTTCCAGATACTGGTGTTCCGATCACCATATCCGTATCTCCAGTCATCTGATTAATAAGTTTAAATACACTTGAAACTAAAACCATGTATAATGTACTTTCATGTGTATTAGCAAAAGTTCTTAATTGATCTGCTAATGTAGCACTAATATCAAACCTTTTTAGCTTTCCTGTATAGCGGAAAGTACTTGGTCTTAATTTATCGCCTGTGATTTCGGTAATCGGAAGACTTCCGCTTAATGTATGAAGCCAGTAATCTTCATGTTGTTTAAATCTACCACTTTCTATATTTTCACGTTGCCATGCAGCAAAATCTACATACGTATTTTCTATTTGTGGCAATGTTTCATGTATATTATTACTATTGTACAAAGTGAAAAGTTCATCCGATAATAGCGATAATGACCAGCCATCTACTATAATATGGTGCATCATTAAAGCAAACAGACTTTTATCTTTTCCTGTTTTATATACAAATACTCTTAAAAGGGGTCCCGTTTCCAAATCATACGGAGTTTCTTTCCAACGATTTATTTGATCCATAGCTTTTGCTTCAGCATTATCTTCTAAATGAAAATCTTTGTATTCAAATAAATAGTTTGGTTTTTGCAGTATTTTCTGTTTATTTCCATTCTCATGCTTTACAAAAACTGTTCTTAACGATTCATGTCTCTGTGAAAGTAAATCGAATGTTTGGCGTAATCTCTCAATGTCAACTAACCCGTTAACTTTAAAAATAAACGGAGTATTGTAAACCATTTTTTGATCTGTTAATTGTTCTATAATGCTTAATCTGTTTTGACCGTATGATAATGGATATTCATGATTTTCAACACTAATTTGAGGTATTTCCTCTGTTGATTTTGAATGATCATTGTTTAATTGTTTACTTAGTTGTTCAAATGTAAGGAATACATCATCTAATACAAAGTCTCTCTTAAATTGTTTTTTCAAACGAGTAATAAATTGTAGTCCTGAAAGAGAATTTCCACCTACTGATATAAAACTATCCGTCTGCTTAATATTCTCTGTTTCTAGGATTATTTCTGCTAAACGAATGATTTCTTCAAGATTTGTTTTTCCTTTTACCTCTATAGCCTTTACGCCAGCCTCACTCTGTAACCAATAAGATTTCTCATCAAAGTAGTATGTAGGTAAAGAAATTTTATGATTCTTCTCATCTTGGAATTGTTTATGCCAACTACATTTTTCACCTGTAATAAAATCTTCTGCCAATTTTTTGATATTGTGATCGTCATGGGTTGTCATATCAATAATTTTTTCCCAATTAGCCATATCAAGATTGATTAAATTTTTACATGCGGCTATTAGATCGTCTATTGTCTCAGCAATAATGGCTACTCTTATTTCATGATGCTCCCTACCTGTACACATCGTATATGCTAAATCACTTATATTAATCATATCCCCAGTTAAATTGGAGAAATGTTCAATAGTGCCTCGCAAAGATAATTCAGATTTAGCAGAAAAAGGAATAACATATGCTTTTTTATTATGATCTTTCTTATGGATTTCAGTCTTCGTTGGAGCTTCCTCTAATAGTAAATGTACATTTGTACCATTAAAGCCAAAACAACTTACACCAGCTACAATAGGTTCATTTTCTTTTTTATTTTTTTTAATATTAAATGGTAATGTCGGAATAAAAACTGGAGAATTGACAAAATCAATATGTGTATTTGGTTCAACTAAATTTATTGTAGGTGGAACTATTCCTTTTTTTATTACATGTAGTGCTTTGATTACACCCGATAAACCTGCAGCTCCATCAAGTAAGTGGCCAATATTTCCCTTCACAGAACCAATTGGCAAAAATTGTTTATCATTATTACTTCGTTCAACTGCTTCTTGAAGGCCTCGTATTTCAATAGGGTCACCTAAATGAGTACCTGTCCCATGCGCTTCAATATAGTCAATTTGCTCAGGCTTAATGCCAGCTAAATCCCAAGTTTCGGCTAATAAATCTGCATGTGCTTTAGGATTTGGTGCGGTAATACCTGCTGAAGTACCATCATTATTTACTTTAGAGGCAATTATAACAGCGTGGATATTATCATTATCTTCTATTGCTTGATCTAAAGGTTTTAATAACAGCGCTACTGCCCCTTCTCCTCTTCCTATCCCACTTGCTGAGTCGTCAAATGGCTTACACTTTTGTTGCTCAGACATAATACCCGCAGCATTCATAAAAAGTTTTTCACTATTTATTGGATAAGGAAAAATATTAACACCACCGACTAATGCCGTTTCACAATCATTATTCATTAAACCCACACAGGCTTCGTGAATTGCCAACATTGAAGAGGCACAGGTAGCATTCACAACATAAGACGGTCCTTTTAAATTAAAAATATAAGAAATTCTTGAGGCCGTAAAAGCAGGAATATTACCTGGAACACTTAATGGTGTGAATTCAGCCAATCCTTCAGAGTAATTGGTCATAGCTGCTGAAATGTAAACACCTGTATTTGAATTTTTTATACGACTCCCTGCATAACCAGCATCTTCAAAACATTGGTATGCAATTTGAAGGAATCTACGCTGTTGTGGATCCATCACTTTTGCTTCAGCGGCTGAAATATTAAAAAATCCAGCATCAAATTTATCAATTTCATCTAGCCATGCTGCATCCCAAAACGGCTTCTCCTTTGAAATTTTAAGCTTTTCCATATTATTAACAAGGAATCCCTCACACAACGCTTTCCTACTATCACTTAATTCTGTTATTTTGTCCTGTTCATTGCTTAAAACATTCCAAAATTCATCAAAATTTTTAGCACCAGGTAATTCCGCAGAAATTCCGATAATTGCGATCTTTTTATCTACTTTCGGTTTAGACTCACTTTTAATTTCATTCACCGATTCAATGATTTGTTTCGCTGCATTTTTTGTTAGTTCTTTATTTTTAAGAAGATTTAAAACTTGAGGTATTAATTTACTCATAATATTTACCCTCCTCTATTATCAGATTATTCAAAAAATATTTTTCTAAAGCCGAAAACTCTTTTATCTTTAGTTGTTGCTCTGAAGGAAATTCATTCATTTTACTGCATACGGAAATTTTATAACCATTAATCAAGTTATATTGCTTGAAATAATAAGGATAAGGACTAATATTTTGTTCAATTGAAATTTCATTATTACTAGTCTCTATGGAGAAAGAATCTAAAGGAATGCTTAAACCTAATCCAATATTTTTCACAAAAGCTTCCTTCAAAGTCCATAAATCATAAAAATGTTCTTTTTTCCTTTCAGTTGGCGTTTGATTGTACGAAGCGTATTCTATACGTGAAAAATAATTTTTAATTATTTCATCATCGTAATTAGCTTTCATCTCTTCAATATCAATTCCTACATCACAATTGCCAATGACACATATGACCCATTCACCTGAATGAGAAATGTTAAATTCATAATCTCCATTGATACAGTATGGCTTCCCATATGTATTCGTTTGGATATTTATTTCAGAAGGATGACATTTTAAATGCTTCATCAATAAATATTTCATCAACAATTCAGCTATTAAGGATCTATATGCATCTATTTTATTTAAGTAAGCTTCTATTCTTCTTGCTTTTTTTGTACATACAAAATTCATTAGTTCAGAATAATTTGAAATATGTACAGGTACTTTAATTAAACAAATTTCTATCACATATCACGCCCCCAAAATGTTCTCCACAACCCCAGAGTAAAAATTCCTTAAAATTACATTAAAGGATATTTACTTATAAAAACAAATCTATTTTCCAATTACAATATTAAACACCCTGGAATAAATAGTCAATAAATAACCTGCCTTATTTTATAAAAAATACCAATTATGTTATATTTACCATTCGTTGTTCTTAGTCTATGAGTATTTACATAGAGTCTTGTTAGAACTACTAAAAATCACAAAAAAAAAAGGATTCTTCCCTATAGAAGTCCTTTTAAAACAAAATTATACTATGTTGATATGTATGTTTATTAGGAAGTTTTCTATACCCAACACATTCAATCACTCAGATTAATTTCCAAATACAAATCAGCAGAAGAATATTCTTCATAAAGAAACACAACATACTAAATTGAACAGCTTAAAACATTCCCTCAATCACCTACTTTCAGTGTCCTGCTAAAAAACTTGGACAAGTCCAACAATTTTTAAGGAAGCTTCAATTTATTATTCACAGATAACATACGGATGATCACAATCAAAATAACAATGACTGACAATTGAAGTGGGCTGCTCCACCCTGCCCAGATGCAAAGCCCACACAAAAATGTTAAGACAGCATGGATTTCTTCTCTTAGTGCGAGCGGCGTTCTCCCCGCTAACAAATCTCGGATCATGCCACCGCCAACACCAGTAAACATAGAAGCTAGAATAATAATACCTAGATCATGATGGAGGCTTTGCGCTAACAATCCTCCTTGTATTGCAAAGGAAGCAAGGCCAATCGAATCAAAGAAATAGCCCCAGCGGTTCCAGTGATGAATCCAATTCCTTTTGACAAATAAAATAGTCGTCAGCGTGACTAAAACAACTAATAAGGATTGCCGCTCCCATATATCTGATACTGGTATATCCAGTACGACGTTGCGAATAATGGAACCTCCATAAGATGTAGTAAGTCCAAGCACAAATATACCAATAAAAGAATATTTGGCCTGTAACGCAACAAATGCGCCACTTATCGCATAAGCAATAATACCAATGACATGTAATACTGACCAGGTCACATGATTCAACTCCTCTTTTTTATACCTATATACATAAAAAAGCCCATCATAAAATAGTTGCGTGGTTACTACGCAAGCTATTTTATGATGGGCTAATATTCTAGCAGTTTTACCTACTAATTTATCCATCTCACCATATATACGTTCAAAATTCCATAGAAGCTATGCAATATTACTATGACATAACGACCATAAAATTTCCCAGTAAAATTATAATCGATTTCGTTGTTAAACTCAATATAAAATTTTGATTACAGTGTTTCATACATAATTTGGCCCATTTGGGAAATGTCATAATCACCTAATGCAGCCACCTCAGCTTGGAAATCTGGTGCGTTTAAAATTTCCTTCACCGCCTCAATTAGTTGTTGATTTTCAGGCGTTTTTAATAACACAATGTCGTAACGCTCTCTGACAGCGGGTATAAAATCGACAGGGATGAGCTTGGCGATTTTTTCAATCCCAATTCCAACGTCTGCATATCCATTTGCTACAGCAGAGGCAACGTCGAGGTGGCTCATTTCTTCATGGGTATACCCTTTAATCATGGATGGTGCGATTTCATGAATACGCAATTGCTCGTCTAGTAAAGTGCGAGCACCTGAGCCTTTCTCACGATTAATAAATGTAAATGACTTTGTTTTAAAATCTTCAAATGTGTGGATTTGCAATGGATTCCCTTTTTGAACATAAAAACCTGCTCTACGTGATACAACATTGATGAGGACAAAGGCATGACTCACAAAGATTTTTTTTACATAAGGCGTATTATAATCTCCTGTATCTCCATCAAACATATGTAAACTCGCAATATTACAGTCGCCATGATACATCGCCATGACACCATTAAAACTACCTTCATGTGAACGTAATACTTTCATTGTTTGTCTTTTCTCAAGATATTTTGCTACTATATCCAACACTAAATCTTGCCCACTAATAATAATTTTCGACTGATTTTTAGGTGAAGTAGCTACAGGGGACATAGCTGGAGTGGTACCTGTTTTACGTTTTTGTATATAGGCTTGCAAGTCCGCACGATCTACTCGCATTTGCCGCCCCACACGGAAAACTGGCAAATCTCCCTTTTTCACCAAATCATAAATGGTTAATTTCGAAACCTTTAATAATTGTGCAACCTCTTCAATCGTATAGGATTGATCTTGTGACATATAAACATTCTCCTCCTATAAACCTCTCTTTACATGGTAACGCATTTATAGCTTGATGAACATCTTGAAATTTTCTTCCAACACTATCTTTCTTTTTTACTTATAACTGATTATAATTAGCTATGTCTTGTTATAACGAGTTATAAAAGGAGTACAATCATAGTGAAAAAATTTTATAGTTTATTTGCGACACTATTATTACTAGTTGGTCTATTAGTAGGCTGTGGTAACCAAGAAAAAGAGGTGGCAGCAAACAAACCCGTTGAATTAACAATTTCTGCAGCAGCAAGTTTACAGGATGCCTTAGAAGAGCTTAAAACAACTTATGAAGAAGAGCATGATACGATTAAAATCCTCTATAACTTTGGTGGTTCAGGTGCATTGCAACAGCAAATTTTACAGGGTGCTCCTGCAGATCTTTTCTTTTCTGCAGCGGAAGATAAATTCGATGCACTTGTAGAGAAAGAAATGATTGATCAAAAGCAAGGAACGGATCTTTTAGCGAATGAATTAGTCTTAATCGTGCCAAAAGACAATGAAAAACAAATCCAATCCTTCGAAGATTTACAACAAGCAGAGAAAATCGCGCTCGGTACACCTGAAACGGTTCCTGCTGGACAGTATGGTGTGGACACATTAAAGCATATGCAACTTTGGGATTCACTTGAATCTAAAGTGGTGTATACAAAAGACGTTCGTCAAGTACTTACGTACACAGAAACAGAAAATGTGGATGCAGGAATCGTCTATAAAACGGATGCCCTAGTATCTGATAAAGTCGATGTCATTGCAACTGCAGATGATGCTACACACGCACCAATTATTTATCCTGTAGGTGTGCTAAAAGCGAGTAAGCATACGCAAGAAGCAGAAGATTTTTATCACTTTTTACAAAGTGATGAGGCTATGAATGTCTTTAAAAAGTATGGGTTTAAAGGAGCTCAATAAAAAATGAGTACCGATTTCTGGTCTCCACTTAGACTTTCCATTGAGATTGCCTTCGTCGCAGGCATTATCGCGATCATAGCAGGTATTTTCACGGGCAAATGGATGGCAACCCACCATTTTAAAGGCAAGCTAGTACTAGAAACCGTATTATTGTTACCCTTAGTATTACCTCCTACTGTAGTAGGCTTCCTGCTCATCGTCATTTTCGGGAAAAATAGTCTATTAGGAAATTTTATTATTTGGCTATTCGATCAGCCCGTCATGTTCACATGGTGGGCGGCGGTTATCGCTTCTACCATTGTTGCCTTTCCATTAATGTATCAATCGGCTAAAACAGGCTTTGCCTCTGTTGATCGCGATATTGAACATGCGGCACGTGTGGATGGGGCTAATGAACGGCAGGTCTTTCTTTTTGTATCAATTCCTCTTGCATTAAAGGCACTCGTATCTGGCGGGATTTTAAGCTTCACTCGAGCTTTAGGTGAATTTGGGGCTACCTTAATGTTTGCGGGGAATATTCCAGGGAAAACACAAACAACACCGCTCGCTATTTATATGGCGATTGATGCGGGTAACATGACCCTTGCCTGGACATGGGTTTTGTGCATGATGGCTATTTCCTTCCTTTTGCTACTTAGCATTCATCTTCTAAAAGTATAAAAGAGGTAGTTGGATTGAACCAACTACCTCTTTTTCTCATCCCCCACTGATAGGTGGAATAAAAGCGATTGTGTCACCAGACTTAATGATCGTTGTATCCGTTGCAAATTCCTCATTAATCGCTGTCATCATTTGCTGTAATGATAGCTGTGGATAGTGCTGTTCCATCCACTCTTTCAATTCAGCCACTGTCACATCTGACAGCTCTACAGTTAGCTTAGGCGCACCAACTGCTTCCTGCAAGTGAGCAAATAATAAGATATTAATCACGATTTTCCTCCTTCTGAATGCCTGGTTCCCCTTGCGGATAGGGGACATTTTCTAATTGATCGCCAATCCATTCCGTACCGTCCTCCCAATGCTCTTTTTTCCATATTGGCACAATTTGCTTAATACGGTCAATCGCATACTCATTCGCCATGTAAGCGACTTTACGATGTGGTGATGATACGGCAATGACTACAGCAATATCAGCAATATCTAAATGACCTACACGATGGGTAATGGCTACTTTCGCTTCTGGCCACTGCTCTTGTATTTCCTGCGCAATTTGTTCAAACATTTTAATGGCCATCGCAGGATAAGCTTGATATTCCAAGTGCAATGTTTTTTTACCATTTGTGATTTCACGCACGGTGCCAATGAACAGTGTAATGGCTCCAGCATTTCGACTCAGAACCTTTTGTCTAACTTCCTCTACATCAATGGGTTTATTGATAATTTCAAATAACGCTGTCGTCATGATTCTCTCCTCATTTCCTTCCATAAAAACTCCATATATTGCGCTTCTTCATGTATCGAAAAGGCTGGGACAGTGGGTGAGGAACCCAGTGGATAACTTGGCCAATAGAGCACACAAATGATCTGAGATACTTGCTGTAATAAAGCTTGATCCTGTGCAGTTCGTACAAGCACAACCTTCGGATAATGTTCATTTTTATACCCTTCAACCAGAATGATATCCATTGGAAGGGACGCATAAAGCGCAAGTATTTGAGACAGTTGCCAGCTATTTTGCTGAATACTCATACGTAAAGTACCCTCCCCCTCCACTGCTGTGACACTCGCACCTGCCAGCTCATGTCGACTACTATCCTTCGAAGCTTCTATCATCGGCACACCACCGTGACCATGATGCTTGATGGTTCCTACTCTTAACCCTTCCGTTGTCGCTCTCTTAATCAATTGCTCCATCAATGTCGTCTTACCACTATTTTGATAGCCAACTATCTGTAAGATTTTTCGATGTTGTCCCAAGGCCACTCACTTCCTTGCAAATCTTCTAACAATAAGACCGTTACTGACATGCCTTTTTCATAGCCACGCGAGCCACCTGGTAAGACGATGAACGCATTAGCTGATGCTAAAGAGGAAACTGCACTCGACTTATCAAAACCAGATGGCACAGCCACTAACTGACCTTTTTCATAATAAGCATGTGCTCTTACAAAGCGTGTAAATGGATTAGCCTTTGTGAAATCCTTACCTAAAATAGCTTGCTCTCTACGTAAATGGGGCTGTGAATTACTGTAGGCAGTGCGAATAATCGGACGTACAAAAAGCTCAAAGCCAACATAGCAAGCTGAAGGATTTCCAGAAAGTCCAAATAATAATTGTCCCTCTCGAGCAGCTACTGTAGTCACACTACCTGGGCGCATTGCCACTTTGTTAAACAATACCTTTGCATTTATCGCTTCGTAAATGGCTGGTAAGTAATCGTAATCCCCTACGGAAACGCCACCCGTTGTAATTAACATATCAACTTCCTGTAAAGCTTTTTCAACATTCTCAATACATAATTCAAGATCATCGCTAAACTTGCCAAAATATTTAACTTCTGCTCCAGCGCGCTCAATTTGAGCCATCATCATATACGCATTACTATTGCGAATTTTGCCTGGCTGTAAAGGTTCACCGGGATCTAGTAATTCGCTACCAGTGGCCATCACACCAATGACTGTTTTACGAAAAACAGGTACTTGTTCATAACCAAAAGTAGCGAGTAAGGCCATCACCCCTGGATTAATATATTGACCTTTTTCAATGAGAACAGCGCCTTGCTGCACATCTTCCCCTTTATACGAAATATTGGTCCCCGCTTCAAAATTCCGTTTAATCGACATACACATTTGTTGATTTTCTTCGAAAGTATGGGTTAATTCTAGCATGACTACTGCATCACACCCTTGTGGGATTGGCGCACCTGTCATAATGCGGACAGCTTGTCGATCACCAACTACTTCGTCATAGACATAGCCCGCGCCAATTTCCCCCACAACCTGAAAGCGGACTGGATGTTCTGAGGAGGCTTCTTTACTATCAATGGAGCGAATAGCGTAACCATCATAAGGAGAACGATCAAATGCGGGCACATCATGATCAGCTCGAACAGCTTCTGCTATAAAACGTCCATGGGCCTGTGTTAATGGTACAAGCTCTTTTTTTGCTGGGAAGGCATAGTCCATTACACGATGAACCGCTTCTGCCACAGGGATTGGTTGTCTTTTTTCTATCATTTGGCACACTCCTTTATCCTAATAAACGATAATAAATGCTTTTCGCTTTTTCTATATTTTGTATACCATGTATCACTACGCGCCCATCCTGGAAAATCACAATTCGGTAATCATCAGCTTGGCAGGAAAGCAAATAAGGATTTACCTGAATTTCACCATAGGGACGAAGCTGATTTGCCAACTGCTCGAACGAATAGTGAATTGGCTTCGGAGGGCGTATTTGTACTGCGTCTCGTCCACAAAGTATCTGTAATTTAGTTTGATTTTCATAGGATAAATAAGGGTATGTTGGTTGATTGCCACAAGATGGACAATCAGCTTGCCGTATTTTTTCCACATTGATTTCATAGTGTTGATTTTGCCAAACATCAAACGTTAAATAGCTTTTTCGCAAGGCTTTCTCATCACCAACGAGCAATTTTAAAACCTCTGCCACTTGATAAGCTGCAACGATTTGAACTGTTGGGCTAATAATACCTACCGTATCACAAGTCATTCCTGTATGTGGCATGACATGTAACAAGCAATGCAAACATGGTGTTTTGCCTGGTACAATCGTATAGGTCGCACCATAACTACCAACGCAAGAACCATATACCCAGGGAATACGAGACTTTTGTGCAAGGTCATTCATGAGAAAACGGACATCAAAATTATCGGTTGCATCGACCATCACATCGACATCTTCTAATAATGGCAGCAAGGACTCTGTACAAGCGTCCATAATAGCAGTATTGATTTCTATCTCTGAGTTGATGCTGTGAAGTCTTGTTTTAGCTGCGATGACTTTTGGCATTTTTTCTTGTGCATCTAGCTCTGTATATAATTGCTGTCTTTGTAAATTACTCCACTCTACGTAATCACGATCAATGAGGGTCAGCTTGCCAATACCAGCGCGCACAAGTGCTTCTGCGCTAGCACTCCCTAATGCACCTACACCAATGATTAGGACGTGTTTTTGTTGAATGGACTGCTGCCCTGTTTGTCCGATGGGATGAAATAATTGTTGTCTAGAATATCTATTTTGCATAAGTATGAGGCCTTTCTTTCTTTGAATTTTCGTTTGACCTTTTCATTTATAGCATTATAATAAAAGCAATGTTTTTCAGCAAAATACGTTTGAAGGAGGTCTTTTACTGTGCATCCCACACATCAACAGCAACTAATCCAAGTAGCTGTTTTAACGGTCAGTGATACACGCACTAAAGCAGATGATCATGCTGGTCAGCGCATTCAATCCTTACTTCAAGAAGCTACATTTGAAGTAGTCGACTACCAGCTAACAAAGGATGAACCACTGGATATTGCCAATCATATCAAGAAATGGTGCAGTGATCACACAATCAATACCATTATCGTCACGGGTGGAACAGGATTTACACCAAGAGACCAAACCTACGACACCATTCTGCCTCTTTTTGAAAAAGAAATGATGGGGTTTGGTGAATTATTTCGAACTCTCAGCTATGAAGAAATTGGCCCAAAAGCAATGTTTAGTCGAGCCACTGCTGGAAGCCGTCAGCAAACCGCTATTTATGTTTTACCAGGTTCTACAAATGCGGTGACATTGGCTATGATGAAGCTCATTCTTCCTACTGTCCAACATTTTGTCGGTGAGTTGAATCGCCTATGAAAATTGCTGGAGTTGTATTAGCTGGTGGTCAATCCTCTCGCTATGGTCAGCCTAAAATGTTTGAGCTGTTTGCTGGGCAGCCTTTATATAAACATAGTCTCACAGCCTTGCAAAAAAATCGGCTAGATCCTATCATTATTGCTACGAACGCGCACTTACAACATCAATTTGGGCAGGAAAACGTCCAATGGATCATCGAAAAGCAGCCACATCAAGGCCCACTTTTTGCTTTGCATTCTATCATGACAGCCTACCCTGATGTGGAATGGTTTTCTGTCGTAGCGAGCGATATGCCTTATATGAATGCCAATTTTATCAAAAAAATAGTAGGGCTGATTGATGACGCCTATGATGCTATTGTTCCTACGCAAGCGCTACGGGATCAACCATTGGCGGCATTATATCGACGTACAGCTTTACCAAGGGCAAAGCAATTAACGGAACAAAACAAGCGAAGTATGAAAGTGCTGTTAGAGCAAATTCGTGTTTGCTACGTTCCTTTTGATGACAATAGCCCAACATTTGTCAATATCAACGCACAACAAGATTGGTCACAAACGACTAAAAAGGAGTTTAACGATGAATAATTTTACACATTGGAACGAAGAAGGTCGTCCTAAAATGGTCGATATATCTGCAAAAGAAATCACGACACGTACAGCTATTGCTCGCAGTACGATTATTTTATCGGATGCAGTCTATGAAGCCATCCAACAAGGTGGCATTAAAAAAGGTGATCCGACGCAAGTTGCTCAAATTGCAGGGATTATGGGTGCTAAAAAAACGGCCGATATCATTCCTATGTGCCACCCTATCATGCTACAGGGCACAGATTTCCAGTTTGACTATGAAAAGGCGGAGAATGGCTATGAGCTCCATATTCAAGCCACTGTCAAATGTAGTGGGAAAACTGGTGTTGAAATGGAAGCCCTTACTGCTGTGTCGATTGCTGCCTTAACTTTTTATGATATGTGCAAAGCCGTTGATAAAACAATGGTCATTAAAGAAACCTATCTTGTTGAAAAAACAGGTGGAAAAAGTGGCACCTTTGTGCATAAATAAACAGAAAAATTCGGCATCGTTTTGCCGATTTTTTCTGTTTTTTTACACACTACCCCCCAATGTGAGACATTTCAATTTTTGAATTTTTCCTTTTTGCCATTGTTTGTTCATTGCGTTCATCTGAATAACGATCATTTCTTGTTTCCCAAACGTTCGTAATACATTTGATGATGGCTGCATCATCTTGCCCTGATCGTAACAGCTCTCTTAAATCAGTGCCTTCAGTTGCAAATAAACAAGTGTATAATGATCCTTCTGCTGAGAGACGAGCACGGGAGCAATTGGAGCAGAAAGAATCTGTCACAGACGAAATCACACCAACCTCACCTTGTGCATCTTGATATTGAAAGCGCGTTGCCACTTCCCCCCTGTAATTTGGAGCCACTGGCTGTAATGGAGAAAACTGATGGATATGCTCAATGATATCTTTTTTGGACACCACATCATCTAAACGCCAACCGTTCGAATTCCCTACATCCATATATTCAATAAAGCGTAAAATATGCTGTTTTTCTTTAAAAAATTGAGCCATTGTAACAATGTCTTGGTCATTCTTGCCTTTTTGAACAACCATATTAATTTTTACTTGTAAACCCGCTTCTGCTGCCTTTTCAATTCCCTCTAACACCGGCAATACCTTGCCCCGATGACCATTCATCTCGAAAAAACGTTCTTCATCAAGTGAATCTAGACTAACTGAGACTCGAGATAAGCCTGCTTGTGCCAATGGCTGTGCATATTTTTTTAATAAAGAGCCATTGGTTGTTAAAGCAATATCTTCTACACCCTCTATATGGTGAATACGGGCAATTAATTCGGGCAAATCACGACGTAGCAATGGCTCACCGCCCGTAATTCGCACCTTTTTCACGCCTAATGAAACAAAGATTTTTACTAATCGTTCTATCTCATCAAAATTTAATATTTTATCAGACGGTAAAAATGCATAATCTGGACCAAATACCTCAGCTGGCATACAATAGCGGCAACGAAAATTACAGCGATCTGTTACGGATATTCTTAAATCTCTTAACGGTCTGTGTAATTGGTCTTGTAGATTCGTCATTTAATCTCCTTCTTTCAGTGCATTCTGAGCTGGTAATAGGATGCGGTGTGGATGTGTATAAATATTCAATGAATGCTGTCGGATAAAGCCTACCGTCGTAATGCCAAGCTGCTCAGCCAATTGCAAGGCTAATTCAGTTGGAGCTGATTTAGACAGCACAATGGCACAGCCTATTTTGGAGACTTTGAGTAAAATCTCCGACGATATTCGTCCGCTAAAAACAATTATTTTATCTTGCATACGGATGTTGTTGCGTAAGCAATAGCCGTAAATTTTATCTAAAGCATTGTGGCGTCCAATATCCATACGACTTAACACAATGCCATTGACATCACATAGTGCAGCATTATGCACACCACCCGTTTTCTTAAAAATGTCGGCACCATCCTGCATCGCATGCATTAAACGGAAGCAATCCTCAGTCGACATTTGCACCTGAACGTCTTCCATTTTTTTTGCTGCTAATGCATCATTCGTAAAAACAAATCCTTGTCGACTCATCCCACAGCAAGAGGTAATATAGCGTTTGTTTTGCGTCTGCTGATAATAAGGATTGACATGCTTTGTTTTAATATGCACAAAGCCTTCTTTTTCTTGGTGCCAAATTTCCTCAATATCCTCAAAGCTACGAATCACTCGTTCAGAAGCTAAATAGCCGATGACCATATCTTCTACATACTCTGGTGTACATACCATCGTGACAAATTCTTGCTGATTAATTTTTACGGTCACCGCGTATTCTGAGACGATGAAATCATCCATTTCTTTCACTTGCTGTCCTTCAACTCGCACAATTTTCCTTGTTATTGCTCGCTCCATAAGGCATCCCCTTTATTCACTGATATTCTTTTCAAAAACAAAGACGGAAATCGCAAAATCCTCTTCAATTTTAATATCTGAAAATAGGTGGAGTAGTTTGCTACCCATCAATTCTTCCATACCCTCTGGTGGTGATTGCGTATATAAATCCTGAATCATACTCGTCCTTGCAGCATGCACCATTTTTAATCCTTCTGGTGTACTGGCAATAAATTTTTCTGTCGGTGTGATATTACCGTATAAAGTAGATACAGCCATATTCTCGACAAAAACGGTATGAATACGTTCAGGTCCTTTACCAAATACTTCCTTGCGTAACTTTCGAATCATGTCATTAAATTCGTGTATTTTTTTAGACATAGCAACGATTCTCCCATCGTAATTAAACTTTTTTAGGTAAATGGTTATGAGGGTCACCCTTACAGTTTGTTAATGATATAGCAACTTTTAAAAAAATAAAAGAGAAAATACTTTTTGATAATAATTCTCATTTAATAAATTTTATGATAAATATTGTTCATTTTGAAGGAAAGAGCTATAATATTCATATCACTAATGGAATTGATTTATTTTGATCCCTATGTCACGATGTTGCATAGTGTTTTTAATATTTAAATTCTATTGTTATTAAAAAATAAAAGTAGATTGAGTTTTTAGCAAGGCCTGCTAAGAATTTTATCCACCATGAATCATTAGCATGTCTTGGACATGTTATTTCATGGTGGATTTTTTATTTTTTTAAAAACCGAGACATGGATAACTTGTTATGATCTAGCAATTTGCCTATTTTGAGGTAGCTTCAAGAACAATTGGGAATTACAATGATAACAAGACAATCTTTTCAAAAATAACCAACTCGATTTGTTATTCCCTTTTTGTCTTAAGCTGCAACATGTTGTCCGATTAGTCTCAAAGTGCAAAAGGAGGAAGTTATCTTGACTCAAATTAATATTAATGGCGTATCGTATGATGTAAAAGAAGGAGCTACAATCCTTGATACCATTAATCAGCATGACATTCCGCATCCACAGATCTGTCATGTGCCTGCTGTTGATCCAATCGAAACATGTGATACATGTATCGTGGAGGTGAACGGTCAATTAGTTCGTTCCTGCTCCACAAAGGCAGTAGACGGCATGAATGTTTTATTAACTTCTGACAAAGCAAAAGCAGCACAAACAGAAGCGATGGATCGTCTACTCGAAAATCATTTACTGTACTGTACAGTTTGTGATAATAACAATGGAAATTGTGCATTACACAACACGGCTGAAATGATGGAAATCGAGCATCAAAAATATCCTTACCAACCGAAAGTGGAACCTCATGAAGTGGACATGTCCCACCCGTTTTATCGATATGACCCTAACCAATGTATCGCTTGTGGTCAATGTGTAGAGGTTTGTCAAAATTTACAGGTGAATGAAACATTATCCCTCGATTGGGAAGCCGAAAGACCACGCGTCATATGGGATACTGGCGTTGCAATTAATGATTCTTCCTGTGTAAGTTGCGGTCAATGTGTAACCGTTTGTCCATGTAATGCCTTAATGGAAAAATCCATGCTTGGAGAGGCTGGATTTATGACTGGTCTGAAACAGGATATGTTAGATCCGATGATCAGTTTAATTAAGGAAGTTGAACCGGGCTATAGCGGTATTTTTGCCGTTTCTGAAGTGGAAGCAGCTATGCGTAGTAAACGTACTCGAAAAACAAAAACAGTATGTACTTTCTGTGGTGTGGGTTGTTCATTCGAAGTTTGGACAAAAGACCGTAAAATTTTAAAAGTACAACCTTCCGAAGGTCCCGTTAACGCAATTTCTACTTGTGTCAAAGGGAAATTTGGTTGGGACTTCGTTAATTCTGAGGAACGAATTACTAAACCTCTTATTCGTAAAAATAATGAATTTGTTGAATCATCATGGGATGAGGCACTCGATTTAATTGCCACAAAGCTTGGTGGTATTCAGCAGCAATTTGGTCCTGGTTCTGTCGGCTTTATCTCATCTTCTAAAATTACAAATGAAGAGAATTACTTAATTCAAAAAATGGCACGTCAGTTATTTGGAACAAATGATGTCGATAATTGTTCCCGTTATTGTCAATCCCCTGCTACTGATGGTTTATTACGTACAGTAGGTTTAGGTGGTGACGCGGGTACTATCAAAGATATTGCCAAGGCTGGTCTTGTCATCATTGTTGGGGCTAACCCAGCTGAAGGACACCCTGTTTTAGCAACACGTGTGAAACGTGCACATAAATTACATGGTCAGAAATTAATTGTTGCGGATATTCGTAAACATGAAATGGCTGAGCGTTCTGACATCTTTATGCGTCCGAAGCAAGGTACTGACCAAGTTTGGTTAATGGCCGTTACCAAATATATCATTGACCAAGGTTGGCACGATGAAGCCTTTATTCAAGAAAACGTCCTTCATTATGATGATTTTAAACAAGTACTTGAAACATATACACTTGATTATGCGCAAGAAATGACGGGTATTAGTAAAGAAACATTGATCGAAGTGGCTGAAATGATTCGTGATGCAGATGGTACATGTGTGCTTTGGGGCATGGGTGTAACACAAAATACTGGTGGCTCTTATACATCCGCAGCGATTTCAAATTTACTTTTAGCAACTGGGAACTATCGTCGTCCAGGTGCGGGTGCCTACCCTCTTCGTGGTCATAACAATGTGCAAGGTGCCTGTGATATGGGTACACTACCAACTCTCTTGCCAGGTTATCAAAAGGTAACAGATGAGGCAGCGCGTGCAAAATTCGAAAAAGCTTACGGTGTCCCAATTCAGTCGCAACCAGGTCGAACTAATATGCAAATGTTAGATGCGATTATGGAAGGTAAAATGAAAGCCATGTATTTAGTGGGCGAAGATATGGCGCTTGTTGATTGTAATGCCAACCATGTAGATGAGGTGCTTTCACAACTAGACTTTTTTGTTGTCCAAGATTGTTTCCTATCACGTACAGCACAATATGCAGATGTTATTTTACCTGCTGCGCCTTCCCTTGAAAAAGAAGGTACATTCACGAATACAGAACGTCGTGTTCAGCGCCTCTATAAAGTATTACCAACACTTGGTGAATCGAAAGCAGATTGGGAAATCTTGCAAGCGGTTGCTCGTCGTTTAGGAGCAGATTGGCATTATGATCATCCAAGTGACATCTTTGATGAAATGACCAGCCTGTCCCCCCTCTTCTCACAAGCCAACTATGATGTCTTAGAAGGCTGGGGTAGCTTCTGCTGGGGTAGCCATGATGGTAAAGATACACCTTTACTATATGAAGATGGTTTCAATTTCCCTGATAAAAAAGCTCGTTTTGCTTTAAATGATTGGGTGCAACCTGTGGAATATGAGGCACAGTACGATTGTCTTATTAATAATGGTCGTATGCTTGAACACTTCCATGAGGGAAATCTAACAAATAAATCGAAAGGTATTCAATCGAAAGTACCTGATATTTTCGTTGAAGTATCACCGGAACTGGCGAAGGAACGAGGTATTGCAGATGGAGCCTTACTTCGTTTAGTATCTCCTTATGGTGCATTAAAGCTAAATGCTCTTGTCACAGATCGCGTGCAAGGAAACGAATTATTTTTACCGATGAACTCCGTTAATAAAGATTCAGCTATCAACTTCTTAACGGGCCCTGCAGCAGATGTGAATACATCAACACCAGCTTATAAACAAACAAAAGTACGAGTTGAAGTGCTAAAAGCAAAAGGAAAATCACCACTTCCTCGTACGAACCCACGCTATAAAAAGCGTCATCCTCAAAATGGTGTTGAGGTTCATCGGAAATGGAATCGTCCTGGCTACGTTCACTTAACAACTATTAACGAAAGAGAGTGAGAGCATGGCTGTACCTATTACAAGCATTAAAAAACAACAATTGACGGAAGAACAACTAAAGGAACAAAAATTAGACAATCTAAAAGAACTGCTTTCTGATAATGAAGAAGCCGTTAATCAAGTGTTTAGTATTATGGCTGAATTAAATGATATAGGTGCACTAGAAGCAGCAATGAAGCTACTAGAAGCGAAAGAGGATGTGGCCCATATTGCACTTGGACAATTAACTCGTAAGCCTGTAACCAATATCATTAATAATTTAATGGGCGTTGCAGGAGCATTGACGGAGCTCAATCCAGAAACAACGACTAAGCTAATTGACGGCTTAAATTCAGGTGTAGATGAAGCGAGCAAAGCACTTGAATCCAATGAAAAAGTAAGTGCCTTTAAGCTTATGAAAATGTTAAATGATCCAGATGTCAATCGTGCGCTCAATTTTGGAGTCCATTTCTTAAAGGGACTTGGCAAAGGCTTAAAAGAATAAGGTGGTTCCGACATGTTAGTAAAAGAAGATGTTATCAACGCATTACAACAAGTAGAAGATCCAGAGCTTCATCAGAGTATCGTCAAATTGAATATGGTGCGTAATATTCAAATAAACGGCACCCATCTATCGCTGGATATTATTTTAACCATTCCAGGTTGTCCTTTAAAAGCGAAGATCCAGCATGATGTGGAAAAAGCATTACAAGCGATTGGTGCCTCCAGTGTTGCCATTACCTTTGGGGCTATGACAGATCAGGAACGTCGCACATTAACTGCGTCTCTACAAGCGAAAAATGTGACAGAGCAAGGAATGCCGAATATGCTACTGCTTAATTCTGGTGTGCAATTCATTGCCATCACAAGTGGTAAGGGCGGTGTTGGGAAATCGACTGTGACCATTAATTTAGCAGTCGCCCTTGCCCGTCTCGGCAAACGGGTAGGAATACTTGATGCGGATATCTATGGCTTTAGTATTCCTGCTATGATGAATATTGACCAAAAACCTACTATGCTTGACCAAACAGCTATTCCAGTAGAAAGTCATGGGGTTAAATTAATGTCGATGGGCTTTTTTACCAATGACAACCAGCCTGTTATGTGGCGTGGCCCCATGCTCAACAAATGGATTCGCAATTTCCTTGTCAACACATTATGGGGAGACTTGGACTATCTTCTGATAGATTTACCACCAGGGACAGGCGATGTGGCCATTGATATGGCAGCCATGATTCCTCAGGCACAGGAAATCATTGTAACAACACCACATCTTGCTGCTTCTCACGTCGCATCCCGCGCAGGCTTGATGGCTCAACATACGAAACATACTATTCTTGGTGTTGTTGAAAACATGGCTTATTTTGAAGGAGCAGATGGTCAAAAAAACTATCTGTTTGGACAAGGTGGAGCCGATCAGTTAGCAGATTTACTGCAAACACAAGTAATCGCCCATGTTCCTTTCGCTCAGCCTGAAGAAAATACAGGCTCATCAGTATATGAGGAAGAAACGATTATCGGTGAGATATTTACTAACCTAGCAGAAGATTTGCTTTACCAATAAAACAAAAATCCCTTGATTTGCTTTTACACAAATCAAGGGATTTTTCTGTCACAAATAGCCTGCCTTTTTTAACACTTGCATGAAATAAAAACGGTACGTATTTTGAACGAAGGTATCTAAAGGTAGTCCAACATTGACCTGATATTTCGTAAAAATAAAATAAAACCGTTTATCCCATTTTAAATGCAGGAGCTCCCCTGCCTCTTCACCATATTTCATAGTAAATTCCTCAATCAAAGGCTCAATCATCTCATAACAATAGTCTTTTAAATGGGCGAGTGCTTCAATATCTTTATCCCTTTGAAAGCGTATAATCCAATCCACTAATTGCTCATTCATGTTTGTACGTCATCCTTTTACATAGAGTTTCTTCCTATTAAATTATACTCCTTTTTTACAGAATCGAAAAATGAACAGTTTTTTCAAATAGATGGTTTTAACTTGTTGTCAAAAGGATAAATATTGGCATTCGCCACTAATCAATAGGTCGATTCCACCGCAGATGATATTGAACATTCCTATTTTTCGTTTCTTTATCCAATACTAATAATCTGTCACCTGCTTGAATAACATAGGTCTCCTCTAATGTACGTATACCAGGTTGTTGTTGGTCAGGATTGATAACACCTATATTTTCTTCCCACAATACTTGATGATTATTCATATCATAAAACAAAACCATATGGTCAGCACTTTCCCGCTGTGTTTGACGATAAGACACGAGAGCTGTTTTTTTTGCGATATCCACATCAATCACTTTAGGTTCTAAATTTTGGTAGGCTTGAATGGCAGGCTCTGTTAGAACAGCCTGACTAAAATCTTGAATTACCTGATAGTCCTCTACAGACTGTGGGTGTGTGGCAAAATATCCAGGCAACCCTGTCTCAATGAAGAAACGAGCTGTTAGGAAATCTTGAGCTTTTGGGTTCTCACTTAAAGTTTCACCATCAAAGTGATAGAATTTGCCATCGACACCCTCCAAATATAAATTATTTTGTAAAATAACCATCTGATGTGCACCATTACTTAATTTATCTATTAATGGCTGATATTGCTGACGAAATTCTTGTTCAGAAAGTATTTCCTTTCCTGTTGCTATATCTAACAGTGACAATTGACCAAACTCATCATCACGATGATGAACAAGAAGACCACCCATAAAATTCCCAATCAATGTATCTTTATGGGAAGCTGATTTTGTCCATTGCTTTTCACCTGTCTCTAAATTCACAGCCACAATGAGATAATGAGCAAGCAAATGCGTAATGCCATTCGATGTTCCATTATTTTCAGAGCCCTGCACCATTTGGACAGCGATGTGTTGTGAATCATCTGTATAAATGGGCGAATCAGATTTTATAGGAAAGCTTCTCCCCGCTAAGCCAAAAACAATCATGACTAGATTGCTAACCACTATAAATACAACTAGTAAAATGCTAGAAATAACAAGGCTTTTACGTTTAATGACGATAAACAATAACAGTAAAAATCCTAATCCCAACACGATACATAAAAAAATATCATGCATCAGCCAGCCATTCAAACGCCATGAATACATATATCGTTGAAGAAATTGTTCCACCTCTCTACCTCCTCTAACAGCGATTAACTAAAATCTGAATAGAGCACATAACGGTCACATTCCAAGCACTGAAATAAATAGCCTTGATGATGACCATTGTTCATTAACGATGCTGAAAGCTCATCTTTCGAAAAGCCTGTATAATTATCAAATTGATCCTCAATACCTAGCTCCACTATATCACTCCAGCCAACATAGCCGATAAACGCACAATAGTCCGAACAATGAGCTACCCAATTATTGCCCTGCCAGCTTACGTAGCCGGGCGTTCGATAGAGAATTTCTTGTACAAAGGCAGGGTTAGTAACCTGTTCATCATCCATTAAATCTTGCTGGAAAGAGCCATCATATTTTTGGGCAGCCTCTCCACTGTGGATGCAAGAAGGACAAAGATAATCTACATCCTCAATAGCGTAAATACCTCCTGTGTAATAGACATCCACTTGCTGTTGACAGCAATCACAGACAACGATTTCACCTGTTTCAAAAATTTTCGCCTCAAGCGGTTTAGGAACATATTTAAAGGTTGGAATGATTGTTTGAGTTGGCTGTTGGTCGTTTATTTTTCGTGGTAGCAGAGGATTCACCAAATTTGGTTGATTTATGTAGGTTTGCAGAACACCATATTTTTTTCGATCTTTTTTATCAGCTTTATTCATAATGGTCGTAAAAAGCTGATAAGCCTCTAGGTACATCCTAAGCAAGCAATAGACTTCTACTAGTAGCCTTAACGTTTCTTCCGTTTGCTGCTCCTGCTTTAATCGCTCTTTGAAAACATGCATCTGATTAATCGTTATCGGATCTGAAGGATGAAATTTTTGTCTTAGCTCATGCCATTCCTTAGCAATTGTCATAAAAAATAGACCTCCTTCTCACTCGTCATTTTATTTCACAAAAGAGTAATCTTTTATCATTTGGCAAATTTCCACCTTATAGTTCGCGTACCATTTATCTTGTCCCAAGTGTTGTGCGGTTAAATGTTTGGCATTATCTTTCCATGCTTGAATAGCCTCTAGCGATTCCCAATAGGACACCGTAATGCCTTTTCCTTCCTCGTTCCTGACACTTTCAACACGCAGAAAACCAGGCTGTTGCTGTGCTAGGGCATCGATGAGGTCAGCCATTTTGCCATAGCCCTCCCCATCCTGTTTAGTTCTTTGAGATGTAAAAATCACTGCATAATAGGTTTCCATTTATTTCTCCTCCTCTATTACTTTTATTGTAAACGATAATGAAATTAACTAAAATCAAAATATAGAAAACTGAAAGGATTGTGACATATGGGAATTAATCCAAACATGGCGGAGGTAGCGGCACTTCTTGGCGAAAGGTCAAGAGCAACCATTCTTGCTAGCATGATGGACGGGCGTTTTCATACAGCTAGTGAACTGGCGTATATGGCTGCCATTAAACCACAAACTGCTAGCTTTCATCTTGCTAAATTAGTAGAAGGAAAGCTGATTAAAGTTGAAAAACAAGGGCGGCACCGTTATTTTCAATTAGCTGGTGAGGACATTGCTCAATTTCTTGAGTCTTTTCTCGTCATCTCACCGCCACCTGAAGTACGTTCTTTAAAACAATCTAGCCAAATGAAATTATTGCAGGATGCTAGAACTTGCTATGACCATCTAGCTGGTAAATTAGGTGTCCAATTAACAGAGTCAATGGTGGATGCAGGCTATCTAAAATTAGAGGACAAACAATTTATCCTGACAGATGAAGGCACTTTATTTTTTACTACATTCGGGATGGATCTAGCTGCTTTAAAAAGAAAACGACGCTCCTTTTCACCTGCTTGTTTAGATTGGAGTGAACGACGTTACCATTTAGCAGGTGCACTAGGCCATGGTCTATTAAACCAATTATTAAACCTCGGCTGGCTTACACGTGTACCATCTATTCGCGCCATTAAAGTGACTGAGAAAGGTAAAAGAGGTTTTAAAGAGGTATTTCATTTAGACAGCTAGAAGAATAGAGGGCTTTTGGATTGCCCCACTAGCCCTTTATTCTACTAAAAGTACGATTTACTAAATAAATCCCACTAATGATAAATAACCCACCAACCACTAACGATTCATGTAACGTTTCGTCTAATACTACCCATCCTGTTAGCACCCCAAAAAAAGGTGCTAAAAATAAATAGGCACTTGTTTTTCCTGGATCACTATTTTGAAGAAGATAGTACCAGCCTGCAAATTGAATGATGGAAGAAAAAATACTAAGCCAAAACAAAATCAATAATGACTGTGGATTGACAATAAAGTATGGTTGCTCTAACACAGCACTTCCTAGTAAAAGGAGTAAGCCCCCAAACAGCATTTGATAGGCTGATAAAACCCATGTATCAAAGAACATTCCCCATGTTTTCACTAAAAGTGTTGCAATCGCCCAAAATACAGCGGATAAAAGTCCAAATAGAAGACCTATTTTCAATTCAATTTGTGCCCCCATTGTAATGATCACTCCGATTAAGCCAAGCACAACCCCGATCCACTGATAGAAACGATAGCGTACTTTGGTAAAAATGGTGGCAAATATGACAACGAGTAAAGGGTTTGTAAATGTTAAAATAGATGATTCACTTGCTGTAATGGTGCGTAGACTTAAAAAAATACACCCCATTACACCAGCCGTTTGAAATGCTCCGATGATGCATAGCTTGAGCCATTCTCTCTTTGAGGTCGGATGAGGTCTTTTGAAAATCATGACAACAATGACCATTAGAATCCCTGCCAGCATAAATCGAAGGGCAGCCAATAATAATGGTGATGAATACGGTAATCCTAATTTTACGATAGCAAACGATGAACCCATTAAAAAGGTTGTTACTACTAGTAAAGCAATAAATTGATAGTTTTTCATACAAGATACTCCTAACCTGTTTCATTAATCACTACTATCTGATTATAAACAGGAAGCTATTCAACGCTTATCGAAGTATGGATTACATCCATGTAAAAGAATGGGACAATTAGATTGCTACTTAAAGCGACTTCATTGGGGGAGGTATTTTATTTTCATGAATTTCAATAAAAAATCTTACCTCTAACAACAAAGAGGTAAGATGCTATAACTATCAGTTATCCATAAATTCTTTTAGGTTTTCAACAATTTCTTGTGATCTTGTATGGTGTAAGTAATGGTCACCGTCCAATGTGATTACTTTTCCATGAACTGAATTTTTGACTTGCTCTTCATGCAATGGTATCCAATTTTTTTCAATGCCTTCACTTTTCGCCTGAACAAATAACAAAAGAGGTAAATCTTTAGGGAAAGTTACGTTTTTGGCAGCTATAAAATTCATTTCTATATTTGTTAATTCATTGGAAGTGCTCGTATTATAAAAGTTTTTGTTTGTAATCATCCGTATTTGTTCTTTTGTGTCATCATCATACGGTAGGCCAGCATATGGATCGTCTGAAAATTTTATAAGAACTCTAGCGATCCCGGTTTTTTTGAGAAGTTGTAACGACTTAATTGGGAATTTCGTATCCATACCGTCTTGAGTAGGCACACTGCTATCAATCCCGACAAATGCAGTCACCTCATTCGGATATTTATTGACATAATCAAGTCCATAAATACCTGCTATAGAGTGTCCCATGAGCATATAGCGGTCAATTTTCAACGCCTGTAAAGCTTCATGAATCTCACTCACTATGTTGTCGGTGCTTCGTTCTTTATCGGTATCATCACTTAAACCATAGCCAAAAGGCTCTATTGAAACGACTCTGTAATGAGGAGTCAGTTCTTCGATAAGTGGCTTAAAATCAAGTGTTGGTGCTGCTGTTCCGAAGCCTGGTAGTAGGACGATTGTTTCTGCCCCCTTCCCTTGGATGGTAACATTCATTTTTCCTTCATTCACAGTAATGAGCTGACCATAGTGTTCTATTTTCCCTTGCTCTATTTTGTTGCAGATAATATTTACAATAAACACAATAGCAAGTAGCAGTACTATCGTTAAACCGATAACAGCTATTGTTTTAAGTAAGATTCGAAAAAATTTTTTCATTTTTATGCACGAGGTTCATCTTTGCTCGTGCTTTCCTCCCTTACAACCGTTATTCCAGCTAGCTTACTTAGCTGTTATTGATCAGTGTAAAGGACGAAGATGTCTACTATATGACGGTAATATGAACGCAATATGAACAACAAAAAAATTTCGCTATCTCACGCATTTACTGTGTGATAAGAGGCAATTGGATAATAATGGTCGTTCCTTGTCCAAGCTTACTCTCTACTTGAATGTCTCCTTGATGCAATGATACGATTTGCTTAACGATTGCGAGACCCATTCCACTCCCATCATATTTACGACTATGTGAACGATCCGCCTTAAAAAACCGCTCAAAAATACGCTTCTGATCCTCTAAAGAAATCCCAATGCCCGAATCACTTACTCGTACTATCACATGATGAGCGTCCTGCTTCATACTGACCCCAATCATACTACCTTCATTGGAAAATTTAATACTATTAGTAAGAAGATTGGTCCATACCTGATTTAATTGGTCATAATCAGCCATTATATGAACAGCCTGTAAATGAAGATTAAACTGGATGTTGCGAGCAGACCATTGCGGCTGAATGGCAATAATTACTCGCCTAATTTGCTCATCCAGACTAAACGTCGCACATTGCATTGGCTGTGTCTTCGACTCGAGCAAACTTAGCTTTAACAGGCTATCACTCATCTTAGACATTCGCTTTGCTTCCGACATGATAATATCAAGATAGCGACTTTTCTCCTCGTCTGTAATATCTACTTGCTTCAATGCTGCTGCATAGCCTGATATGGAAGTAAGTGGTGACTGAACCTCGTGTGAGACGTTCGATACAAACTCTCTCCGCATTTGCTCCAATTGCTGTAACCCCTCCGCCATGTCCTCAAAACTTTTGGCCAAGGTACCTAGCTCCCCTGATTGTTTAATATTTAACTCGACATTGAAATCTCCACCTGCAATATGCTTTGTTGCTGTTGTCAATTTTTTTATTGGCTTGACGAGAAACCTAGCAGCCACTATAAACACGACACTGCCAATAACAAGAGCATAAGTAGCAAAATTCAATATCAATTTTATAGCAAAGGAAGTAGAAGGGAGGGAGATGGGTTCGATAAACATCGCCTTAGTCCCCATTGCAGTTTGTAGTGGCATTCCTACAAAAATAGACGAAACACCACCCGGATTAACTTGAATGACTTCCCCATCCTGTACACTTTGAACTTGTGTCATTGTTACATTGGCCAGTGGAACACCCTTTTGCTCTCCGTAGGATTTGAACTGCCCCTTTTCTTCATAAATGCGGATATAGTAGGATTCAAGCTGATGCATTTCACGAATAAATTGTTCTGCTTCATTAAATGGCAATGTCTCAAATATATGGACAATGTCCTGACCAAAATTCACTAGGGGGATTTGTAAGTTTTCATTCAATTTATCTTCAAATACCCATGTTGCCATAAAAAAGGATATAGTTGTGCCACCAATTACGGCAACTAGAAATGTTAAAACGACACGCGTATATAATGATTGAATCATTCGTTAACCTCAAGTCGGTAGCCAAGACCTCGTACTGTCTCAATCTGAAATTCAGTTGTTGCAGTGAAGCGCTCGCGCAGACGCTTAATATGTACATCGATCGTTCGATTATCGCCAGCATAGTCCATTCCCCAAATTTGATCGATCAGCTGCTCTCGTGTGTAGACCTGCCCAGGTGTTTCCGCAAGCTTAAATAATAATTCAAACTCCTTTAGCGGCAGTGAAATAGACTCTGTTCCATTTTTAATTTTATAGGTCTGACGATCCAGCATGATTTGACCAAGTTGAATGATCTGCGAGTAGCCAATCCTGTAGCGCTTTAGAAGAGCCCTTACTCGTACCGTCAACTCTAGTGGGTCAAAAGGCTTTGTCAAATAATCATCTGTTCCGAGCTCAAAGCCCTTCACTTTTTCCCATGTTTCCCCCCTTGCTGTTAGCATTAGTAAGGGAAGCTCAGCATTTACTTTGCGCAGCTCCTTACATAACGTCCAGCCATCCATCGTCGGCATCATAATATCCAGCACAACAAGATCGACAGGCATTGAGTGATAGATGGCTAGAGCTTCTTTGCCATTCTCGGCCTCCATTGTTGTGAACCCGTCTTTGCGCAGAAAAAGGCAAACAAGTTCACGAATATTCGCATCATCATCCGCAACAAGTATAGTCGGCATACGTTCGTTCCCCTTTTCCAATGTATTATTCACATACATTATACTATATATCTGCTTCACTTCCCTTTTACCACACACTGTTATCAATAGCTGACGTCCCAAAAATAAAAAACCCCCTTCCTCTATACGAAAAAACGATAAAGGAAGAGGATTCTATTCAAGCAATCAGCTGTGCAAACCACGCTACATAATGGGCGCCAGGAATCAATAATAGCTGTGCCACAATCGTTCCTAAAAATCTAGAGAACATCATCATAACGGAAGCTTTTTTTAATTCAAGATAACTTCCTCTCTTATTGATAACATCATCGGCCAGTATGGATATTTTAGGATCAATAAATAGAATCAAAAGTATCGTCGCTATGCCATTGATTAATCCAGATGCCATAACCGCAGTAGTCTTTAGTTCTGGTACTAACAAAGTGGCATACAAAGCAGATAAAACGCCAATGGTATAAATCGCTGTTATGACAATATTGATAACAAATAATTTCATTGGTATATCCCGTAAGCTAATACCTTTTAAATAAGTAAAATGAGGTTTATGAATGTGCTTCATACCTCGTCTTACATATTCAAACGTAAAGCCCTTTTTCAATAAAGCGGGGATTGAGCCTCTTTCCTCTGCCAAATGGACGATAGCCCTTGAAAAAATAGCTATGAAGGTTGGAATTAGTAAGATCCCTAGTAATGTTCCAAGTGATGCCGCTCCAATAATCAGTCGAAATTGGTTTTCTACATGTATCAAAGCCTGATCGGCTGGTGCTGTATCAACAAGACTTCCTGTAAATGGTTGCTGCATCATATTCGCCAGCCTCGACACCATGACCATCACATTAAAAAGAGATAAAGCCGATGCTAGTAATTTAACACGTGCCCCTGATAAACGTACGGCATAAGCAAGTGTTTCAATAGCATGAATGATTAAAATGAATAAAGCAATCATGATTAATTTATCTGTGATTAACTCCACTTCTATACCTACTCTTCGCTTTCCTACAATTTAACATTGTGACGCTTCTCCCACAAAATAGTTCCGATTGAAAAGATCTTACCCTAAAAAGATATGGGTAAGATCTAAAAAGCGCTTCTATACAATTGTGCTACGCTGCACTTCTAAACCAAATCACAGCTGGAACATTTATCTTTGTTCAAAGATGACGCCACTTAATTTTCTAGGTGGAGAAATCACCTTATAAGGGATAATGAACTTGTCCTTTTTGTCATGCACAGCGTGACATCCACGCTAGTAAGAGTGGCAGGTCTAAGATTATACACTTATAAATACTGTTCGTATGATAATCTTAACGAATTAGTTTCCACGTATAGGCTGACATTTTGTCATTGAAGTTATAAGACGTTAAATTGAATAATTGTGCTGAACCAGTTGTGTTTGCTATCGTTACACTATTCCCTGTAAAATTACTATGCTCATAGATAGTTATTTCTGTATAAGGTTTTAATAAAATGGATGACACTTGATCATTCCATTGAGAATGTGGAAGATAAGTCAAATCTATTCCCTCTCCATCTATATGCTCAAATAAGTGTGGCTCATCAGTTGGTAGATTGCGAAAATTAGAACGTATTATCTCTTCATGTAATTTCGGATTCCATCTATCACCTATATAGTCCATAATGATCCATCCAGCTTTTGTTTCAAGATTCTTTAGATGCTCTAATCTCACTTTAGCCGCAGTAATGCTATTCAAGTAGGAAGCATAGTAATACGGACTACTCCAAGCCGTACCACCAGAAGACAAACTCGTGAAATTGATATGAATGTGATTTGGGTTATCTTTATTTAATGCTGTCTCTTTTAGCATACTATCAATTGCTGCTTTCTTTTCCTCATAGTTCACATTATATTTATCTTGTACCGTTATTTTCACATTACCATTTGTCATAGAAGTAAATGTTGCGTTACCTTTCCACGCAAAATTTTTATATCCACCAGTCATCGTACTACCAGAATATCTTCTTAAGAGTACGATTTTTCCACGAGAATCCCCTAAAGTTATATTCCCTTCTGTCTTCAAGAAAATAGAATCTCCAAAATACTTATTTTCAAAGGTTCTAGCAAATGACTCTTTTGCTCCTGGCATGGATTCATACTCTTCTTTTAGAGACATTATAATGGTTTCACTTGGATGACTTTTTAAAAATTCTTTGGCTTCATTAATAAATTGCTGGAGTGTTACATAAAGATAAACAGGTCCATGATGTAGAACAATTGTATTATCATCCGTTACACGTCCTCTGATGTCAAAAAATCTGACACCTTGATCCATTTGAGAGCGAAAGTCATTTTCTTGCGTTTTTGCCCATACGGATTTTATAGGATCCTCCAGTTTGAATGTACCACTATCATGGGTTCCTGGAATAGAAATTTCTGCTAATGCACGAGAGTTAGGTATTTCTCTCATCCACTCTGATAAATTTAGATTATTTTGTTCGGAAGCTGCCAGAGAAGTTAAGTGGACACCACCTAAAGAAAAAAGCATTGTAAAGAAAAAACATATACTTGCGATTATTTTCTTACTTTTTAATATCACCATAAATACTATCTCCTTCTCTTTCACTCACTAAAAACTACCATTTATCCAATTTTAGTTGAGGTGAGTATGTCAGATCTAACAAAAGCATTCTATTATACTCCAATATCCAATGTTTTTTGAAAATGGATAGACAAGCTATAAAGAGTAGCTTCAAAAAACGTTTTTCCCAATCTACTTCTTTTAAAATACAAGTCTTATTAGATGAAATTAACAGGTGCATTGCATCGTTTTTTTTATCATAAAAAACGATGCAATAGAAATTCATACCAATTATCAATAGCAAAAAGTAAAGTAATCTACTTTGAAGATTCTAGATTTAATTCTTTTATTCCCTCTTTTAATGTGACTGCATCTATTTTTAATGTTTTCCAGCTGTCTTTAGCTGCATTCAAGTTAGGAAGTAAAAATTTAAATTTATTTTGTTCGGCCTTGTCAGCTGCATTCTCAATATGTCTGAGTACTCCTGTATATTGAGAATCTAAGTCATTCCATTGTGCAGACATAAAAGTAAGAGCATTAATCGCATCATCAAGTGCATTATACATCTCACTAATACTATTATGCGCAACTCCAACTACACGATTTAATGTTAATTTATAATCAACTGTCTGTTGTAATTGTTTTAATAACGGTTCTAATTGACTTAAATTCTCTTTTGCAATCCCCAACATAATACCGCCGGCAATTAGTGTAGGAATAGTAGGCACCGCTATTGTTATTATTCCATCAGATTCTAATTTTTTATAATAGTTTACTGATTCTAAAACTTCATTTAAGCGTTTTTGATCATCCTCAACTGCTGCCCCTTGGTTTTTTAAAATTGACTGTAAGAGCTCTTTGTTACTTCCAAATGCTCTGACATCTTTTCCAATATTGTCTCTTAATTCCGTTAACGCTTCTATTAATTGTTGTGCACATTTTTGATTTTCTTGAATTTCTTCTCGTAAATCTGTAATTCCTTCTATTAATGTTTCTCCATCATTTGCATTTATTGCATATACAATAACATCATAATAATTTTCAAATTTAGTATCGTATTCAATAATCCCCGTCAATGTATCGATCAACTGTTTTTTTACTTTTGTATCCCATGTAAGGGCGTGTGCTCTTGCATCCTTTTGGTCTTGTACAATTTTACCCGGTAAATCCTCGTATCCATTAATATTTATTCCTTCAAAGTTCACATCTGGATTTTTGATCAACATATACGAATAAGCATTCATAGATTTTGCAAAAAGCCCAGCCTTTTGCAAGGTTTCTCTCATTTTGGCTTCATTTGCTGAAAGAGACGTATCATCATAGTTCGTTTGCTCCATTTTGCTTGTAGTTGCATAAGCGGTTACTGGTGATACTATAGAAGTGGATGTCAGGGTTAAAGCGGCTGATACAGCAAGTAGATTGTAAAGAAACTTATTATTCATTTTATATTCCTCCCTATATACTTTTTAAGTTTTTGTGCATTAGTCTTGTGTGAAAGCAATGTCTTTTGCAATAAATTCCGCATCTTTATGAATATCATTCCAACTTTGTTTAGCTGCTTTTAAATCATCAGGTATTAAAGAGAGCTTATGATCTTGCATTTGATCGATATTATCATATAAGTCTTTATAATTTGCCCCCATTGTATTCCATTGCTTTTGGATGTTTGTTAGAGACATGATTGCTTGATCCACTGTTTGATACAAATATGTTAACGTGTCTTTTGTGTTATTAAGTGCAATAACTGCTTGGTTAGCAAGATCAGCTTTTGTGCTTAATTCCCCTATTTTATGGGAAATTTCGTTATAGGCATTCATATGATTAGATGCCATAATACCGGATGCTGTCCCTAAACCAATACCAGCTGCACCGAGTGCTGTAAGGCCACCAACAACAACCGGCGTTGCTGTTCCACCAGTCACAACAATTACTACCCCTCCTGCAATCGTTCCAATAACTAAAATAGCTGCTCCCAATCCTCCTCCAATTGACCATGCTAAAACATTGTTAAAATGATCTTTCTGAGTGGAAGATAGCTGCTGAATTTCAGCATGAAGTTGTGGAATCAATGCTTCTTTTCCAGCTAATATGGCTGTTAATCCACCCTTCCCATCTGGACCACCGACATTATTTTTAAAATCAATTGAATTTGTATAGAGTTTCGTTTTGAAATTTTCTAATATGTTAATTACTTCTGTCACTTCTTTTGAATTTGTATGAATTGAACTGATTAGATCACCAATGCCTTCTTTTAGCCCCTCCCTATCTTTTTTTTGGACAATGTCTATTAATGTGTCGTAATAATTATTAAATTGTTCATCGTAATTCACGATATTACGTGCTGTCTTTTGAATTTTTGGCTTCGCTGTATCTAACCAATAATTTGCATTGATTCGAGACAGATCCTGATTAAGGTGAATATTTTTGATTAATTCTCCCCCTTCTGACCCTAGATCAATATTGGAGAGATTTACATTCGGTTGCTTAATCATTGTTTTTGCGTACAAATCCATTACAAGAATATGAGATCCCGTTTCCGCTAACGCCTTCTTCAGTCCCTCAGGTCCTAATTCATAATTATCCTGTTTTTGAACGACCTCTTTTTGAGCGCTCCATTCTTGTGCAAACGCATGAATAGATGTACTATTATTAGCAGTTAAAAGCGTTGTCAATGCAGCCAAGGTTAACACCTTATACGAAAATTTCTTCATATTTTTTCCTCCCTACTTTTCGATAGGTTTTTACAAATTCTAAGCATCAAAATTTATTAACCTGTTCCTCAAGTTGATTGATTATATTTTTTAATCTTCTTAATGTATCTTGTTGAGACAGTTGATTCGCCGCATCAGCATCAGTTGATAATTTTGTTATATTATTTTTTATTAGGTTCAAATCTGCTTTATAGCGTTTCAATAGGTCAATTTCTACATCTACTTGACTAGCAAATGTATGCAAATCATGCTGCATAAGAAGAAGCATGGATTGTTGTAAATCTGCTATTGTTAGTTTCTTTGTTAAATCATATAGTTTTTGATTTTGGATCTCTAAATCATCTAAATATGCTCTTTGTTCAGCCATTAGTTTGTTAACTTCAGCGAAGGTATTATATGTTTTTTTGATTTTTTCTGGGTCAATTGTTTTCATAAGGTCATACTCTTTTGATTTTGTAGCAGCGGCTGCAGCAATTTCAGCTTGTTTATCTTTCTCAATTTTTTCACGAGCCTCTTTTTTAGCTGCTTCAATCTCTAGAATAGATTTCCCCTGTTCTTTTGCTTCTTGCTCTGCTTTTTTCTCTGCTTCTAGAATAGCGTTGTTAATTTCCTTTCCTTTGTTATAGGCTGCCACCGCTATTTGAGCTGCTGGTTCAATGATATCTTTTGAAAGACTATAAATCTCTTGGAAAATATTGAGTCCCTGTTCATTTAAAGCTCCTGGTATCAATGCGATTTGCTGTAAATCATTGTGAATTGATTTTTTTGTATTTAGTAATTCAGCCTTTAGCTTGTCTATTTTCCCTGTTCCCTCTGCGCTTAGTACCTCCTGCGCTTTTATCACATCAGTATCGAGATTTTTTAGTTTTTTATCAAGCTGTAATTTAAGATCTGTTAGCTCATTCATTTGATATTGAACACTTTCTTCGTTTGTCAGAACCATTTCTTGAAGAACTTCCAATCTATCCAAAAAGCCTTCCTTATTTTCCTTAGTGTCTACAAATTCTTTTAATGTAGGATAATAGGCCTGAAATTTTGTTACAAAGCCTTTACTTTTTGAATTGAGTAAAATTAACTTTGGATAAAGCTCCACTGCCCACTCTTTCATATCTTGTTTTATTAGAAATTGCTCTGTATTTAAAGCTGGTACTTCCTCTAACTGTACATTAGGGTTCATTAAAGCTTTGTCTATATACATTTGAATCAACTTTGATTGTGCACCTAATTTTCTTAATGATGAGGACAGAGCTACGTTCTCCTCTTGCATTTCTACTTGCACTATAGGCGTTGCAAAAGAATGGATAGGACTCACTCCAGTAGCAACAATCGATGTTATTATCAACCCTGTAATTATTTTCTTTTTCATTGTTTGTACCTCCCTACATAGATTGCCACACTATTTTTATTACAATTTGTTCTACATTTGTACACCTCTAATCTACTATTGATATTAGGAAAGTTCTTAATAAGAATAGACATCCCTAATAACATAAATTTTAGAGAAAGACACATATTTTGGCAAAAAACAACATAAATAGGCTATTTAATGATGAAAATAGATTTTTATGTCGTTTATTTTTTTGAAAAAACACTAAAACAAACTAAATAAGTCTATATTTGTTACATTTTCCTAATAATGAGTGGATTCAGGGATCAATATTGACATATTTTTTACTAAAAAACTATATTTTGTATGAATAGATAAACTTAGAAATTCTAATTTTCCCGCTTATTTTATAGAGTTCACGCTATTCACATTTCAACTTCTTCCATTTTCACACTGGATAAAAACTTTTGTCCCCATAGAAAAACACCTTCACGTTGATTTGATAAGTTTATCAACGAAAGGTGTTTTTATTTGTCTTGTTAGATTTTTACTTTGAAAAATGAGAGGTACAGCTTTCGTCTGCTTTTTCACCATTAGCAGCCATTTTTTCTTATTAAAATACTATTTATCGAGAAAGAAAATAACTATAGGAAAAGGTTCACTTTTCTTTGAAGCAACTCTTTAAACTTTGAAACTATCCCCAAACAAGATTGTTTCGTAACCAATGTAGTATATACTATGCTCAAGCTCTTTTAGACCAAATCACTACGGGAATGAGCAGTAAAGACAATAGCCCTCCTGCTAAGGACAATGCCGCATAACTAGCATTCGCTACGACCATTCCTGATAGAGCACCACCAGATGCCCCTGCTAGTGCAACTAAAACATCCATTTTCCCTTGTGTTTTTGCACGTGTAGACGGCTCGGTCGCATCAACAATTTGTGCGGTACCACTAATTAAACCGAAGTTCCAGCCTAACCCCAGTAAAGAAAGTGCTACTATTAATAAAACCATCGAATCGCTTGGAGCGAATGCCGCTAATAAACCCGCTAGTAGCAAGGTAACACCGGCGGCGATACTCATGGCTGTTCGTCCAACTTTATCAACAAGAATACCTGTTACAAGCGATGGCAGATACATAGCCCCTACATGAAATCCAATAACAATGCCTACTTCCGATATTCCATGTCCATGATGTTTCATATGTACTGGTGTCATCGTCATGATTGCGACCATGACAATCTGTGTCAGAACCATCACCGTTGCCCCTACTGCTAGCCCTCTTTTATTGCCAGCTGTATGCAAGGATGGTGCTTTATTATCTTTGTTCATTTTTTGCTGATGTGCCTCAATGGCCTTAGCTATTTCTAAAGGATCAGGACGCAACATAATAAATAACACAAGCCCTGCGACAATAAAGGCAACCGCAGATAATAGAAAAGGACCTGCAAGAGCTGGAACACCAATGGATAGCGCCACTCTCCCCATCATTTCTACTAAATTCGGACCTAAAACAGCACCGAACGTTGTCATCAGCATAGTCGTACTAATCGCCGTGGCACGTTGTTTATCATTGGCTAAATCCGTCCCAGCATAGCGAGCCTGTAAATTCGCCGCAGTGCCAGCACCATAGATTAATAGAGAAGCGAACAAAACGATCACACTATTCATTATAGCGGCCAAAACGACACCTACGGCCCCTATTCCACCGACTATAAAACCTGTTGCTAAGCCTGTGCGACGACCATATCGCTGCGACAGTTTCCCTACAATGAAAGCTGCTCCTGCAGAGCCTAACGTAAATAATGCAGACGGTACACCTGCATAAGCATCTGTTCCTAGCATTTGTTGGGCTAACAGAGCACCTACTGTAATACCTGCTGCAAGCCCAGCCCCACCAAAAATTTGAGATAGACTGACAACGATCAACACACGCCTATATAAGTTTTTTAGTTTCTCTGGGGACGCTATATAGGATTCTATTGAACCTTGATCTTTTACAACCATTTTTCAACCTTCCTTCTCTAAATATAATGTATTCTCTATGTAAATATCCCTTTTAAAGTGCCATCATCTTCAAGGTATTCTATGCATACCAATCAAGATTAATTGAATCTATAAAATAAAGAAGGAACCGTCCTCATTTCATAGACAGTTCCTTTCATCTGCCACCACCCTTATATCGCTAGAGGTATTGGTGTAGAGCATGGGTTACATTGAATTAATACGCATGCATAACCACTTTCTTCTTTTTAGAATAGAGTAAGAAAGTAGTTGTTAAACCTAAGCTAATAATCCCGAAAATAAGCCCCATGCCACTTAAACCGATTAAATCTAGCATCATCCCTGTAGATAAGAGCACGACTTGGAAGACGACCGAATCAATCATATTACGGAATGAGAAAAAACGTCCGTGGAACTGTTTCGGTACTTGTTTCTGGAAAATAACCATCGTTGTCGGGAAAAAACAGCCGACTGAAAAGCCAAAGACCCCAAATGCCACTAAAGCAAAAAAAGGAATTTCCGCCAGTAATAATAATAGCTCCATTGAGCCGATAATAAAGGCTAATGAAAAGAGCAGTGTGCCCATGTGTACACGTTCAGCAATTATTTTTAAGCCTGCAGCACCTAACATAAAGCCAATGCCTTCGACTGTATATAGCAATCCTGAGATGGTTGTTGATTGATGGATTTCAGAAATTTTCATAATGACTAAATTGAAAGAGCCTAAAAATAATGTGGGAATTAACATTAAGACGAGTGTCATCAGGACGACCGGATGCTCCTTCACCATAGGCCATACTTCTTTAAAGTTTCCTTTATCTTTGTGTGTCAGTGTTGCATTTGTCGTTTCATCTAATTGCAGTAAGCTTGTAATAACAAACATGATCACATAGACAATAAATGAAATAATATATAGCCATTTTAAGTCAAAGAAGCTTAACATAAACCCTGCTGCGGCTGTGCCAACAATTCTTGAAATGGTTCTGGCATTCATTTGCCAAGCATTAAGCGTAATTAAATCTTGTTCCTTCGCAATCATTGGAATAATCGATTGCAAGGCAGGCATATAAAACGCGGCGGCTATTTGCAACGTAATTAAAAAAAGAATCATCCAAATAACCGAATTGGTATAAAGTGCGATAAACATAAATAAAACACTAATGATTCGTCCGATGCTTGCCATTTGGACAACCGTTTTTTTCTTCGATTGGTCAATGATGCGTCCTGCCATTGGACCGACGACCAAGCCTGCTAAAATACCACAGGAAATAATTAATGATTTGTGAAAGTCTGAAGGTACTACCTCTTGCATAAAGGCTAGATTTCCAATAATGCCTGCCCATAGGCCAAGTCCGACGACAAATTCACCTAATAAAATAATCCATACGTTTCGATTTCTCCACATGCTGTTCTCCTTGTTGTTTCTTCAATAAAATTTATCGTAACAAACTATTAAATATTCGTACATAAAAATATAGAAAAATTTGTTAGAATCTAAGCCTTCTCTTTCTAGCATTTCTTAATGAGTATACTATTTTTCCTAACTGAAATACTCATCCAAAAGTTTGAACTTCCATCTAAAAGAAAAAACACCGTTTGATGAGCGCATCAAACGGTGTTTTTCGTTAAGACATTTCTAGCTTATGGACAAGTGCTTTTTTTCTACGTTCGATTATTTTTTGGCTGATGAACGTCACAATAAATATTAACCCTACCGTTGTCGCCATCATACCAGCTATAGAAGTATCCCAAAACTTCGCTAAATAATAGCCGATAACAGAAGCAGCAGCACCAAAGAGCATACTATAGACAAACATTTGCTTAATCGTCTTACTAATTAAATAGGAAGTGGCGGCTGGTCCAATCAACATGGCCACTACTAAAATGGCCCCTACACTATCAAATGCCGCAACAGTTGTGAACGAAATGGATGTCATAAAGCCATAATGAAGAAATACAACAGGAATCCCAATAGTAGCCGCATACACAGGATCAAAAGTGGCAAGCTTCATTTCTTTAAAGAATAATAGCAAGAAGGCAATATTAATTACTAGGACGAGTAACAACATCCACACGGCCTTAGGCATCGCTAGCCCAAGCAGTGTCCATTTATCCCAAGGTACAAAAGCAATTTCCCCCATTAGAACATGTTCAACGTCTAAATGGACATTGCCGGCATATAAGGTGATCAGAAGGACACCTGCCGCAAACAAGGAGGTAAAGACCACCCCTATTGCGGCATCTTCTTGAATGCCAGAAGAATGCAATAGTTGCACAAGGTAGGCTGTTAAAATTCCTGCAAACGCAGCGCCTACAAGCATCCAAAAGCCATTTAATGTCTGGGTAACAAGGTAGGCCATCACAATACCAAAGAGCACCGTATGACTGATGGCATCTGCGATCATGGACATTCTACGCAAGATGAGGAAGACACCTGCAATCCCACATGTCACACCAACTAATAATCCTGTGAATACAACCCAAAATTCGATCATCCTACATCACCCTGCTTTCGAAATTGCATTTTTCTACGATATTTACTAATTTGACCTGCAGGACTAATAAAATACGATATAAAGAATATTCCTGCTGCTACTAAGACGATAATCGGACCAGTCGATAACCCTGTTCGAATCGCACTAATAAAAGTTCCTGTTATGCCAGCAATTCCTCCAATCGCGGCACTCAAAATAAGCATCGTGCTTAATTTTTGTGTCCATAGCTTGGCACTTGCAGCAGGAATAATTAATAAAGCAGACATTAATATGACGCCGACAGCTTGTATACCTGTGACAATTGTCATCACAATTAAAACTGTTAAGGTTGCCTTTAAAGCCTCAATCGGTAAGCCAATCCCTTTTGCATATACAGGATCAAAGATGAGTAGCTTCCATTCCTTATAGAGTAAGAGGCTAACCATTATAATAATGGTTGCACTAATAAACAGCCACATTAAATCCGCTTTGGTCATCGTCGCTGCCTTGCCAAAAATAAAATTATTCAGACCGCTTTGATTACCAAGTGGACTACGGTTGACAACTGTTAAAAATACTACACCAACACCAAAAAATACAGTGAGGACTAAACCAATGGCAGCGTCAGCCTTCATTTTTGAAAACGATACAATCCATTGTATACAATACACAGATAATGCAGATGTGATGCCCGCTCCTAGCATTAAAACTGGCAATTCCTTTTGACCTGTTAGCAGGAATGCGAGCGCAATACCTGGTAATGCTGCATGTGCCGCAGCGTCACCAACTAAGCTTTGTTTTTGCAAGAAGGAGAAGGTGCCTGTTATACCAGCTGCAATGCCCAATAGCATTGTTCCACTAAGTACCCACAATAAATTACCACTTAACATTGTGTCCCTCCTTACGCATGCTGCATCATGAATAGTTTACCACCATACGTTTTTTGTAATTGTTCTGGTGTAAAAACATCTTCTGTTGCACCTGATGCTAAAATCGTTTTGTTTAATAGAATTGTATAATCAAAGTATTCTTTGACGGTTTGAAGATCATGATGGACGACAAAAATACTTTTTCCCTGTGCCTTTAAATCTTTTAAAATATCAATAATGGTTTTTTCAGTCGCAGCATCTACACCTGCAAATGGTTCATCTAAAAAATAAATATCTGCATTTTGAGCAAGTGCTCTAGCTAGGAATACACGCTGCTGCTGACCTCCTGACAATTGTCCGATGGAGCGCTCTGCAAAATCCAGCATCCCAACGCTTGCTAACGCTTGTCGCGCAACAATTTTATCTTGCTTGGATGGTCTTTTAAATAAACCCGTATGGCCATAACGCCCCATGAGCACTACATCCAGCGCATTTGTAGGAAAATCCCAATCCACAGCATTACGCTGAGGGACATAGCCAACAACTAAACTTTTCGGCTCAAACACCTTCCCTAAAATTTCAACCTTTCCTACTTTATTAGGAAGTTGATTTAAAATGGCCTTTAAAAAGGTTGATTTCCCTGCACCATTCGGACCAATAATGGCCGCTAGATGACCTTTAGGTACCGTCACACAGGCATTCTCTAATACTGTTTTTTTATCATATGCTACTGATAGATTTTCTACTGTTAATGCATCCATACCATTCACCTACTTTAATGCATCGACGATTGTGTCGATGTTATGTTGATACATACCAATATATGTACCTTCCGTTGTTCCTTCAGCACCCATGGCATCTGAGAATAATTCCCCACCGATGACAATGTCGTGACCTTTTTCTTTAGCCCCTTCAATAACAGCTTTCATCGCTTTATCGGATACACTCGATTCTATAAAGAGAGCTTTAATCTTATTTTCTACTAAAAAATCAACCATTTCCTGAACATCCTTAACACCATACTCTGAATCTGTACTAAGCCCTTGTAAACCACGTACTTCAAACCCTTGGCTTCTACCAAAATAATTGAACGCATCATGAGCAGTTACTAAGATTCGTTGCTGTTGTGGTATTTCGTTCACACGGTTTTGAGCATAGCTTTGTAAATCATCCAGCTTCTTTAGATAAGATGCTTCATTCGTTTGAAAATCATCTTTAAATTCAGGGTATTCTTCCTGAAGTTGTGTACTGATTGCTTTGACAACGCCTTTCCATAGCTCAATATCAAACCATATATGCGGATCATGTAGCATCGAATCATCGTCACTTGCAAGGAGCTGCTTTTCATCTAATGTCTCGCCCACTGCTAAAACCGTTTTGTCCTTCGCCATTTGTTCAAAAATATCGAGCATTTGGCCTTCTAAATGTAAGCCATTGTAAAAAATGACTTCTGCTTTATCCAATTTCGATAAATCACTTTGTGTCGCCTTGTATAAATGGGGATCTACCCCTGGGCCCATCAATGCAGATACTTGTAAATGATCGCCACTAATTTCTTTGATTGCATCGGCTATTTGTCCAGTTGTTGCGACAACAATGCCTTCTTTCTTTCCCTCTGTTTCAGTTGAACAACCGAATAATAGAAGGGAGAGTGATAGTACCATTACACCTAACCATTGTTTCATTTTTTTACCTCATCTTTCTCTTTTTTAGTGATTGCTTGAAAAATAGCTAATATGTACGAAGTAGTGAGTTAGCGGACAAGCCATACCTTTCCTGTCATGCCCGCCTTTTAGCAACTGCTGTCGTTCACATCACCGATTTTTCTCATACAATCGCTTAATTTATATTCATTTTCCTAATAAGCTGGCGCCAGCTCATCCAGAAAAGTATTAACACTATGCCTGCCCCTACAGAATCTGTGAGTTTCCATAGTATTGCCAGAAGGATTAAAATGACCATTGGAAAAATTGTCAGTTTGATATCACCTAAATCTTTCATACACGCACTCTTCTTTCTCTGTAGATATTTTGTTTCCCTTAGGAAAAATATATGCTTAAAACAAAAATAATTCAACCTTTTTATGAAAATTTCTTTTGAAAATTTTTTTTCATTAAGAAAATATAATTTCGCCCAAACAAAAAAATCTCTAATTATTTCATTAGAGATTTTTTATAAAAATACAAAATATATTATACAAACCTTTCACTCTTCTTTTTCCAGTGGCTTCCCTATAAATTCAAATGCATAAATATGAGTTTTAGTTAGTTCGATAATATCTTTAATTAAAGCGTCTTCCGATTTTTCATAACCACTTGCAATCCATTGCATCATCAATCCATAAAAACCGTATGAAGTATAATGCTTGAACATGTCCATATTGACTGGCTGCTGATTGATCGTTTCAAATTTAAATTGCTCTTGATATATTTTTGTAATGGTTAGGGGCATACGTGTATGCAATCCAGGAATTGTATCTTCAACATTCAGCAGCTCGAAAAATAGTCGATGCTTGTAAATATAATGAATAATATTAAAGGACGGTGCTTTCAATTTCGTCGTATACACCTTTTCCCCATATAAATAAGGTTCACCTACTGCGACTTCCAGACCATTCAACATCTGTTCGAGCAAATTTTCCGCTAACTCAAATTTATCTTGAAAATGCACATAAAAAGTACTACGGTTATAGCCAGCTCGTTCCACAATATCCTTCACTGTCAAGGCTTGAAACCCATGCTTTTTAATTAATTCGACAAACGCCTCATAAAAATGACGACGGGTTCTTTCCTGTCTTTGTGTCCATTTTGGCAATTTTACTTCCTCCCTTTTAGACATTTCGGGTAAATATGTCTACTAGTTAGACACTTGCTACGACATTAATGATTGTTTCCAATTTCAAGCGTTTTACAATAAAAGTACACCGTCATTTACGCAGTGTGCAAGAAAAAATTATAATTTAAGGGAGTGTCATATATGGGGAAATTACAAGATAAAGTCGCAATCATTACAGGTGGTGCTTCTGGTATTGGTGCCGCAACCGCTCAATTATTTGTAGCAGAAGGCGCAAAAGTAGTACTTGTGGACTTAAACGAGGAAAAAGGCCAAGCCTTTGCTGCCGAATTACAGGCAGCTGGTGCAAAGGCTATATTTATCAAAGCAAATGTAACAGATGAAAATGAAGTAGCAGCTATTTATCAAACAACAATTGAGACATTTGGCAAAATCGATGTCCTTTTTAATAATGCTGGAATTGGTCGTGTCACACCAACTGAGGAGCTTCCTTATGCGGAATGGCGTCAAACTGTCAATGTAGATTTAGATGGTGTATTTTTAATGGCGCAGGCTGCCATTAAAGAAATGCTGAAAGTGAATAGCGGTACAATCGTTAATACGGCTTCGATGTATGGTTGGGTTGGCTCACCAGGATCAGCCGCCTATAATGCAGCAAAAGGGGGCGTTATTAATTTAACGCGTTCATTAGCATTGGAGTTTGCTACTCGTGGTATTCGTGTCAATGCCCTATGCCCGGGTTTTATTGATACACCGATTATTCCAGAAGAAAGCAAAGAGCCACTACGTCAAGTAACACCTATGCAACGCTTAGGACAACCAGAAGAAATGGCAAAAGCTGTTTTATTCATGGCTTGTGATGATTCAACCTTTATGACAGGTAACACATTAACTGTAGATGGTGGCTACACAGCCCAATAATTACATCGTAAATAATCGCTTCCCCACAAGGGACAGCGATTATTTTTTGTGCTAGAAAAATTTGCAGTTTTTATCCATTTCCTGCAAACTATTACTAAAGCGAGCAAGAAAGGATGAAAACGACGAATGAAAAAATTAGTATGTACCTTATTATTTTCCATTCTGATTGTAGCCAGTGCAGGCAATGTACAAGCTTCTGGCTTTCGAGATGTATCAGAGGATCATTATGCCTATGAAGCGATTGTATGGGCAGAAGAGTATGATATTGTCAACGGCTTTACAGATGGTACATTTAAACCAAATGCCACGATTACTGAACAGCAGTTGGCCAAATTGCTAGCTAATTTTTATGAGCTTGAATCACCCATCGATGAGTTAAAGAAACAGACCCCTACGGCAAACTGGTCGGATGAATTTTATAACCAACTCGCTAGCTATGGTGTACCTTTAAATGGTTATTTTGATAACCGAATTCGAGCGGCTACTGTGAAGCGCGGTGTCATGGCACAAGCAATTGCTCATTTAGCTAGCGGGAAGAAAGGGTTAGATCAATCTATTCAATTTTTACTTGATACCTATATTTCTTCAGGGCAAAATCCACAGTATGAAGATCGAAATTTACAGAAGTTTTATGGCGTAATGAACAATATGACACGTGCACAAGTTGTCACGATGCTCTATCGCATGGATGAACGAAATTTTTATGAAATTTCAGCGGACGCACAGTCCATTCATGATAATGCCAACAATGTATCTTTAAGTACAAGAGCGAAAAATGCTCAAAACCAGCTCGATAAATCATTACAGCAAAATACCCCTAGCAAAAGTGCCTGGGAAGGCGTTTATACGTATTATTATAAATGGGGAAAAGGAACAAATGATTTTAATCGCCGCGATGCCATCATTTCCAATGCCACAAACAACAGCTTTTCTCTTGCTTTAACGGCGAATGATGGCACCGCTTCAGGTAGTGTCAATGGTACCGCCACAATCACAAGCAGTACAAAAGCCATCATGAATAAATCCTCTAATGGCAATCGTTGTGTCGTCGAGGTAGAGCGTTTATCTAATAACGCCCTGAAAGTGTCCGAGATTGATTGCCGTGCAGAGCGTAATGAAAGCACTAATTTCTCTGGTACATTAAAGAAGCAATAGCTTGCAACAGAGTCTGATTCATTCAGGCTCTTTTTTCATTGCCAAATGCTTCATAGCTAAGCTTGGCTATAGCAATAAAATCCTGTAAATAGGCATGCATATGCTTATCTTTATGCCATGCAATATCTGTATAAATGGGCGCTAGGTCGATTGAGGACGGTAGCTCCACTAAATTTCCACTTTCCAACTCTTTTTCTACAACCATTTTAGGCAAAAACGTGATACCTAAGCCTGCCATCACACATTGCTTTATCGCCTCAATACTGGCAAACTCAATCATTTGTGAAGGCAAGACACCTTCTTGCTGTAGCTGTGCTTCTAAATGGTTCCGATAAGAGCAACCCGTTTCTGTTAACAGCATAGTTTCAATTGATAGTTGTTGAGCAGATAAAGGCTGCCTGATTTCTTTAGAGGCACTGACAAAAACAAGCTGTTCTTGAATCAATCGTTCTCGCTGTAGCATGGCGGTTTCCTGATACGTATCTGTTATAAATGCAACGTCGAGTTTGCCTTCTTGTAATAATTCCTTCGCAATGTCTGTCGTATGCACTGGCTTAAAAATGATTTTCACATGCGGTTGCGCTTGTTGAAATTGTTGTAAAATAGTTGGCAGTCGATAGACACATTGGCTCTCCTGTGCCCCCACTTTTAAGACAACTTGCGCCTGTTCATTGGACATCGCTTTTTTCATATCACGATCTAGCTCTAGCATTTTTTTTGCATACTGTTGGAGATGTTTCCCCTCCTCTGTCAGGACAATGCGTTTTCCTAGCCGCTCAAAAAGAATAACACCCAATTCTTGTTCTAATGTTTTAATTTGGGCTGTAATACTGGACTGGGCATAGTCGAGACGCTGTGCTGTCTGGGTAAAGCTTAATGTTTCAGATGCCGTTAAAAACGTTTGGAGCTGCTTCATATCCATTCACTTAATCCCCTTCATTCGGATTTTTCGATAGATTTTACCGAAACATTCGTAAAAATCGATAGTAAAATCCAGTTTACACTAGTTAGTAGTTGAAAGAAAGAAGTTGCGTCTCATGATTCATCGTAAATTCTGGACAACAAAGCAATGTCGAATAATGAACAGATATCATGTTAGCAGGTGTACCACACGACAATTTATATAGCCAAGGATTCAACATTGAACCTATCTACGATTTACGTCACGACGTTATGACTTTCTGATGCTCGAGAGAATTTAAAAAAACATGGTAATCGATTTTGCCAAACCGAGCGACAACAAAAGAACCTTTAATCAAATAAAAAGAAACGGATTTGGAAGCTACATATCGTCCAAATCCGTTTTTAAATCGCGGGAGAAAATTTTGTTCTATTCTTTATATGTCTTTAACATAAGAGCATAAATGATCTTTTTTAGTAGCTAACATACATCAGAAACAAAATGCTATTGTAATTCTTTTCGAAGACATTCAGCTGCAGACAACGCTGTTAAATCTTGAAGGATATCTCCTGGTTTGTTTCCTTCTCCTAAAATATACCCTTCAAAGGTTGTGCCAATAAAGTCAAAGATATGTTGAAACTGCTGAATCATTGGTAAACCTTTCATATAAGGTTGATCTCCACCAACTGCAATTACATAGGCTTTTTTAGAAGACATCATTGCTTTGAAATTAGGATAATTTGGGTCTCTTAAAGTTTGTGACCACCGATCAATAAAGTTTTTCATCGCCCCTGTCATGCTATACCAATAAATAGGGGTCGAAAAAACAAGAATATCATGCGGGAGTATACGATCTATGATGGTGTTATAATCATCGTTTACTTCGGAAAATCCCCCCTCTTCATGTCGCTTATCTATTATTGGTTGAATGACATAATCCTTTAGATAAACTTCTTCAACATTTAAGCCTTGCGTGATTAATTTTGTCAGTGTCTCTACATTCCCATTCGGACGATTTCCACCGTAAATAACTGCTATTGACATATTGATTATCCCCTCTTCCTTAAAATTCCCTACTATTGTTTCCGAATGCTTATATCTTATTATGATTTTACAAATCGATAAAGATGATTATTTCGATAAAATAGATCGAAAAAATTGATTATAAAGAGGTTGCTAAATGGAAAAGAAACAAGTATTACTTTCAAGCACGCTAAAAGGAGAGCTTTCACCCTCCCCTTTTAAAGTCAAATCATATTATGAAGCCTTTGTTTTGGCTATTTTTTAATGTGAGTCGTTCTCTAACATTATTTATTGAACCTTACAATGTGATCAATTGAAAGACGTGAAGAGCCATAAGCTGGTGCAGCTGCTTCACCAATTGCTAATAATAGTATAGGTACTTCATTCGCAGGTAATTCCATGTACTCAGCAAATTTAGCTTTATCAAACCCACCCATTGGAACTGTATCATAACCCATTTCTTTCGCCAATAGCATTATTTGCATAGAAACTAAGCCAGCATCAAAGTGTACGATATTTTCTAATGTTTTTGTCGAAGCTGAGCCATACATTGTTAATGCGTCTTGAGCAAGCTTATTGGCAATTTCTTCTGGCATATAGCCTAATTCCACATTTTTTGCATAGATCTCCTTTGCATTTAAATACATTTCAGTATCACCAATGACAGCAATAATGGCAGAGGCTGTTTCGATTTGCTCTTGATTAAACGAAAAGAAATTAATATTCTTTTGAATTTCCCTATCATCAATGACAATAAATCGCCATGGTTGCATGTTACTTGAAGAAGGCGCTGAAGTAGCATCTTGCAACAGCTGCACTATTGTTTCACGAGAAATTTTAGTATTAGCATTGTATTTACGAACTGATTTTCGCTCCTGCATAATTTGTTTTAATGGTGTAGTTGATAACATGTCATTTCCCTCTTTTTCAAAAAAATTTAAACTGCTTTAATTATTACATTGATATTTCCCATTGTTGCCTTTGAATATGGGCACACTGTATGTGTTAACTCTAATAATTCCTGTGCTTCTTCCAATGCTAATCCTTCAATATGTCCTTCGATGTCAACAGCAAGCACATAGTCAAAAGTAGCTTGTTCCATTAATTTGACTGTTACTTTAATTGTTGATACGTTGTTTAGTTTTTTTTGGCGTTTAATTAAATCTAATGCACTATTAAAGCAGGCACTATAACCTGCCGCAAATAATTGCTCTGGGTTTGTCACATTAGCTAATTTTGAGCCTGGTGGTGCAATTTTTAAAGAGAGTGATTGATCCTCTGCATATGATGTACCACTACGCCCACCATCATTAATCATTGTAGTTGAGTATAATTCTTTCATAACCGAAAACCCCATATCTATATTAGTATTTTAAATTGTATACAATTTAATTTTTACAAATCGAATTGTACACAATTTAATTGCGTTTGACAAGTAGGAACTTTATTTTTAATATAAATGTAATGAGAAGAACTTTAAGAGGGGATTTTTATGCCTAATCATTTAGATAATCAACTGTGCTTTCTTTTGTATGCCACATCAAAGGAAATCATTCGACAATACACATTATTATTAAAGCCATATGATCTAACTTATACAGGTTATATCACTTTATTAGCCTTGGAGGAAAACGAACAAATAACAGTGAAAGAATTGGGACAACGTTTATTTTTAGATTCAGGTACATTAACACCGTTGCTCAAAAAGTTAGAGGCGAAGGGCTATATTTGTCGTGAGCGTTCCAAGGATGACGAACGACAAATGCAAATTTATTTATCAAAAGAAGGCAGTAATGTCCGTTGTATGCTACCAGAAGTGTCACGACAAGTAATGCACCAATCAAATATTTCAGAGCAGCAATTTATACAACTGAAAAATGTTCTTCAAGATATTATGCACAACGACTGGACAATAAAAGATAAAAAATAAAGTAATGAATATTGTAACCCTAAAACTTTTGATTCATGCTATAGCGGCGGTATCACGTAACAATAATTTTATATAATCAACATAAAGAACCGTATTTGGAATTTGCTTATCTTCCAAATACGGCTCTTCAAACCTAGGCATTTTATCAGATGCCATTAACAATTTATAAAATCACCGCTTAACTACCATTTCCCGCAACCCCCTTTTTTTAAGAATTTATCTCTGTGCCAATTACACAAACAAATCCAATAAAAATCCTATTAGAATACCTTCCAGAGCTACATTACTCCCTATCATTATAAAATCAAAAACTAAGTACACCTAATCTAATTGGTGTTGAAGCAATCATATATTTCGTCATTACCTTATTCCTTCATTTAACTATTTTTAGTGTGCAAAATTCAGATCCTGCCACCTACAATCAGAAGCTTAAAATATATTCTAAGACAATTATTTTTTATCGAAAAACAATATTTTTTTATCCTTTATCAACTATTTTATTATTGACATTTTAAATTTCAAATTATAAAATGACCAAAACCTTATATATAAATATGGAAGGGTGATTTGATGAACTATGAGGATTTGATACAGCAAAAAGGTTTTGTTTTTTTAGATAATATAGTAGAGCCTGGTACGAATTCATTGAGAATTTCTATTAAAAGAGCTTCTATCAGTTCTAAAAGCGAGGAGGTAAATGTTGGTGAATATACATTATATGATGTCAACCCAATTGAAATTGATAAGACATTACCAGTGATACATATAGAATTTGATTCGTATGTAGCCTATTCTGTTTTCGATGAGTCATTTCATTTTGTAAATTCAGAAGATAAATTTATTGGTCATTCAGTACGTTTATTCTCAAAGTCTACCTATTTAGATTTTGTAAGTAATGGAACAATTGCTCAGGAAATATACTCCTACAAAGACCTAATTCACTACCAAATTGTTTGTCTTGACCATATAATAGATATTGTTTCTTTCGATAAACCTAGTGTTTTAAAAGAATAATAGATCCTAAAACAGTCAATGAAATATGTTGTCTGTTTTTTATTTTTATCAAAAAGATTACTAAATATATAATTATCGGAAGTATAAAAGATGTCTCAGAGCTACTTAGATCAACACGAAATACAAAAACGACCTAAAGCTTTAAGCTATTAGGTCGTTTTCGTCTATGCTTCTACAGAGATGTGCTGGAAGGTTGTCACATCAAATAATCCTGTATCTGTTAGTTTTAGTGCAGGAATGACTGGTAATGCCACAAAAGAAAACGTCAGGAGAAAATGGAAATCTAATGTTGGGTTGAGCGTCTTTAATGCACTATGCAAGCCTGCTAGCTGTTCCTTTGCTTGCTGAGCAGGGGCATCTGTCATCAAGCCGCCAATGGTTAATGGCATCTCCGCTAGAATTTTGCCATCTGCTACAATCACAAAGCCCCCTTGGATTTCTTGAATGCGTGCAAGCGCAAGTATCATATCCTCATCGTTTGTCCCTACGACAAGGGCATTATGTGAATCATGTGCTACGGTTGTGGCTACTGCCCCTTTTTGTAAACCAAAGCCTTTGACAATGCCTAGGCCTGTCGTGTGTAAATGATGGTGTCGTTCAATTACGGCCAATTTCAGTAAATCTTGTTCTACAGATGGTTCAAAAACGCCTTCTTTCACAGGTACATCCATTACTACATGATTGGTAATGAGCTGATTTGGAACAATCTCCATAACATTAGCCTTCGTACCCTTTGTGAAAGCTAGTTGTAGCCTATCCTTTGTAATGGCTGGTAAATGCACTGATTGGTGGATATGAGCAGGAACAATTAGCTCTTGACGACTTGTCAGCATTTCCCCATTTTCAGCAACCTTTCGACCATTTTTCCATACAGCCTTTGCCTGCATCGTCGACAAATCCTCGACTAACACAAAATCTGCCTTATAGCCTGGGGCAAGTACCCCTCGATCAAATAAACGATAGCATTCTGCTGTGTTCACAGTTGCTAACTGGATTGCCTGTAATGGTGTCATCCCTTCGGCTATTGCCATAGCTATATCATAATTGATGCTACCTTCATCGATTAACTCATCCACATATTTATCGTCTGTACAAAAACCAAAGCGACGAGCATTATGTGGCTGAACAGCCGGTAATAAATCACGTAAATTTTTAGCTGCTGAGCCTTCTCGAATCAGTACATACATCCCTTGCTCTACACGATCAATGGCTTCTTCGGCTGTCACACATTCATGATCTGTCAGTATGCCTGCAGCGCGATAGCCTGTAATTTGTTCGCTCTGTAAGCCAGCACAATGCCCATCGATTACTAGGTTTGCTTGCTGTGATAATAAAATTTTCTGAAGCATGCCCTCTTCCCCATTTAATACGGCTGGAAAATCCATGACTTCTGCCAAGCCACGAACTTGTTCATGTTTTAGAAATGACGCCAAATCCTGAGCTGTTAGTGTTGCACCTGCATTTTCAAACTGTGTACCAGGTACGCTTGATGGCAGCATCACAAAAATATCCATATCCGCTTTTTGTGCATCATCGAGCATAAATTGGATGCCTTCCGCTCCTGCGACATTGGCGATTTCATGTGGATCTGTGATGACTGTGGTAATACCATGAGGTAGTAAAACTCGACTAAATTCCCCCGGCGTTAGCATGGAAGATTCTATATGTATATGACCATCAATTAATCCAGGAATGACGTAGCTTCCTGCTGCATCCTGTTCCTCTTTTGCCTGAAATTTGTGGTTGTGATCCAGTGCCACAATCGTACCATTGTTCACAACAATGTCTGCCTTTTTCCACGTTAACGTATAAACATCGGCCACTTGAGCATTTCTCAGTATGAAATCTGCCTCTAATTTCCCTTGAGATGATAAGATATTTTGCGTTAACTTTTGTAATTTTGTTGTCATAGCCTATACTCCTTTTTCTTTTAAGAACTATCATGCCTGAAAAATACCGATCATTGCAAGTATTTATAGTAGTACAGTAAAAAACGACCATCCATCAATGGTCGTTCGAAAATTCTAGCTCTTTTGGTGGTTGCCCCTTTTTATTCATCAAGCGCATGCGAATAGGTTCAATTTTCAAGGTCACCATTTCGTCTTGATTACCAACGAAGATACTCGTAAAAAATTCAGCTAGTTTATTTTTTAACCCCTCTTCATGGACTTCCGTAAGCCGGCCCTCTATTTCAACATACGTATCCCCAAAGCCTTCATTTTCATAGCCATATAAAATATGGGTATAGGGATTTTTACGAAGTTCTTCCATTTTCTCTGAATGTTTATTCGTTACCGTATATAATACAAAGTCCTCATGTTGAAACGTCATGTAACGAGAGTACGGTTTTCCATTTTCTACAGTCGCCATCGTTCCAATCTTTTCTCGATTTAAAACTTCTAAAATTTCATCACGTACAGAAGTCATTTCATCCCATCCTTTCATCTACATATCTATTTTGCCCTCTCCTCAAAAAGCTAAACCGCCTTTTTTTGAAAAATGTGAAATGACAATTTTCGGCCATATTGAAAATTTATTTGTTATACTAATTGGATGGATAATAGGAATTTTCGGATAAATGAGGGTTAAAAAATGAAACAAGCTTTCTTTACGCGCTGTTTGTTTTTCATAACAGGCATTATCGTGCTATCTTTTGGCATCACATTAACAATTAAAGGGCAGCTTTTTGGCGTTGGCTCTTGGGATGTACTACATATTGGCTTAACAAAAACAGTGGGTTTAACAATCGGCACTTGGTCCATTATATTGGGACTTGCCATTTTAGCATTTGATATGCTGATCACAAAAAAATTTCCATTACCAGGGACCTTTATTGATATGTTTTTAGCAGGCATTTTTATTGATATATTTAATTATTGGTTGCCAGATATCGATGGATTTTGGATGCAACTTGTCTCCTATCTTACAGGGTTAGTTTTATTAGGCTGGGGTTGCGGTATGTATATGGTAGCCAATTTGGGAATCGGTCCACGTGATACGTTAATGTTAATGATGGTCCATAAGCTTGGCTGGAGTGTTACACGTTCTCGTACAACAATGGAAGTGACTGTCGCTGTTATTGGCTTTTTACTAGGCGGTCCTATTGGAATTGGTACAGTCATTATGGCATTTGGGCTTGGACCCATTGTACAATTTGCCTTAACCTATAATGAAAAATTATTTATGAGATGGACTGGCGTGAAAAGCGCTGTCGTATAAGCTTACAAGACAATGCAAAAATGCATTGTCTTTTTTTATACAGTTGCAATATACAGTCCAACTATATATAATCAAACTATATAGTTAAACTGTATAGTTGAGGTGACCTAATGAAAAAACATAAATTACTGCCTTTATCAGAAACCATGCATTATATTTTACTTGCTCTACGTGAACCGTTACATGGCTATGCCATGATGCAAAAAATCGAGGAAATGAGTGCTGGCAGTGTGAGAATTGCTGCTGGCACCATGTATGGGGCAATAGAAAATTTGTTGAAATATCATTGGATTACTCCTGTTGCAACTGAGGATTCTAGACGCAAGGTGTATCAAACAACCGCTGAAGGGCTAAATATATTAGCTGCCGAGCAACAGCGATTGCAACGAATTTTATCTTTATATGAGGGAGCTGATGAACATGATAAAGTTTAAAATCTTTTTTGATATTGAAAAGGAAGAACAATGGTTAAATCAAATGTTATCCCAAGGCTTAGTTTGCACAAACATAAATTCAGCAGGCTTTTATACATTTAAACATACTACAGATCTTGAACAAGTTATCCGAATTGATTATCAGCAAGATCTTCGAAAAAAAGAGCAACCCAACTATAAGCAATTACATGAGGATTTTGGGTGGCGCCCTTTAAAAGAAAAGTCGTATGATGGAACCTACTATTGGTTAAAAAGAAAAGATGGCAACGATGAATTATTTTCGGATAATGATTCGTATATTGCTAAATATAAACGTTTAATGCAGCATGCGAGCCATTGGGCGTTACTCTCTTTTCTTTTGTTAATGATTTTGTATGCCAATGATGGCTTCGATTCCTTTTTCAGTATAAAAGCTGCCTATTATACACCTGGCTTATGGGAGAAAGAAGGTTTAGCATTCCTTTTGGCTTTTTTATTTGAAACACCCTTTGCCCTTATGCGCTTTATTCCACCTTGGCTATTTTTAGCAATATGTGGGATGTATGTAGTCGTTTATTATCGTTATCGGAAATCTATACAGCAGCTGTTATAGAAAATACCAAGGAGCCGCTTACATAGCGTAAAATGGCTCCTCTTTCCTCTATGCTTCTGGTTCAGCACCGTTTTGTCCTGTTGCTTCTATCACTTCTGGTGTACCATCCACAGTATCATCTTCTTGTACATTTTCAGCAGGTGGTGGTGTAATCGTTGCTAATGTAAAGTCATCCTCTTGTAAAATTTCAAATGAAAACTGCCGACGTATATCTCCTACATAAAGAGACGTGCCGATCGCTACATTCGTAACATCAATTTCTATAGTTTCTGGAATTTCAGTTGGCTTCACTTTGATGCGTACCTCACGATTTGGCTGTAGCAGGAAACCGCCATCCGCAACACCGACAGCATGACCAGTCACTGTTACTGGAATGTCCACTTCTAGCTCCTCTGACATATTGATGGACTTAAAATCAACGTGTTTAACATTGCCCTTTAATGCACAACGTTGTACTTCTGTTAATACGGCATTAATTCGTTTTCCTTCTACATCTAGTTGAAAAACACTTTTCGTACCATGTGCTGCTAACAGTTTTGCAAAGGTTCTAGCATCTAACGTAATCGCTGTTGATTCCATTTGAAAGCCGTAGACAACACCAGGAATGTCCCCATTTTGTCGAAGCTGTGTTAATGAAGATTGTCGTCCTTTTTGACGTTTACTGGCAGTTAAAACCATATTCATCGAATATTTCCCCTTTCATGGAAACTAGTCTCATAAAAGGTTTTGCCTTTTCTGTTGTATTTTATACCTACATTGTTTGATGAAAAAACGGATGATAAACTAAAAAACACTTCCTTTGTCTAGATAGCAAAGGAAGTGCCGTATTTCTTAATACAGAGCTATTTTTTTATTTAATAACCCATGTAATTCATGCAATTTTTTAATTTCATAATGCGGTTCAATGTCGCTCGTGTTTTCAACATTATGGATGTTAAACCAGCATGTATCGATCCCTGATAGTAAACCACCTTTTATGTCTGACGTCAAAGAATCACCGATAATAAGCGTTTTAGCTTTATCAAAATGATCAATCCGTTCAAATACATAATCAAAAAAGGCTGGCATCGGCTTTTGATAGCCCGTTTGCTCCGAAATAAAGATACCCTTAAAATATTGTGCTAAATTGGCATCCACTAATCGTTTATTTTGTGTCATCGTGATGCCATTTGACACAACATATAAATGATGACTTTCGGCTAATTGAGCAATGACTTCATAAGCCCCATCCACATAATGATGTGCCTCCTGTAAATATTTTTGGAACAGCGATTCAAAGTAGACGCCATCAACCTCTATCCCAAATTCTTTTAAAGCAATTGCAAATCGTGTATTATGTAGTGTATTTTTTGTTACTTCCCCACGCTCAAAAGCTCGCCACATCGTCTCATTTATCTCCTTGTAACGGGCAATCATCTCTGGCGTAGTAGCTATGTTTTCCTCTTTAAACATGCGGTCCAGCGCCGCATTTTCAGCTAAATCAAAATCTAGTAACGTATCATCCACGTCAAACAATAGTGTCTCATATTTCGTCATATCTGTTCCCACTTTCTTCGATGCATTGTGACTATTTACTCTCTACCATGATAACGTTTTTTATAAGAAATAACAGTAAAATGTCCTATAACAGAATATTAGGACATCAATGCGCTTTAACTCTTCAATTGCTAGCCATATGGAACGGTGAACATTTTCCTATATTGGGTAAAAAAATGTTCGTCTAGTCCTAAAATAGTCCGTTCGGTAATTTCATATTTGAAATTTTCGATGAATATGAGACAATAGAATGCTAGAAAGGAAGATGTACGAAAGATGACGACCTTACAAAAAATAACACCTGTCTTTGATCCATGGGAAGCGTATTTAGATGTGGAACAGCATGGACAAATGACACTATCAAATATTGAATTTACAACTACTAATCTTTGCAACATGCGCTGCGCTCACTGTGCAGTAGGCTATACATTACAAAATAAAGACCCTGAGGCACTACCTATAAACTTAATTTTACAGCGCTTAGACGAGATACCTCATTTAAAAACACTCAGCATTACAGGTGGAGAACCGATGATGAGTAAAAAGTCTGTTCAAAACTATGTATTGCCGCTTTTAAAATACGCACACGAACGAGGCGTACGGACACAAATTAACTCCAACTTAACATTAGAGCCAGCTCGTTATGTATTGATTGCCCCTTATCTAGATGTCCTTCATATTTCTCATAACTGGGGAACGATTGATGAATTTGTAGAAACCGGCTTTGCCATGATGGAGCGCAAACCAACTTATGACCAACGTGCAGCTTTATTCCAACGCATGATTGATAATGCTAAAATGCTAGCTGAGCATGGTGTTATGGTATCTGCTGAAACGATGTTAAATAAAAAAACATTGCCTTATTTAGAGCATATCCATCATCAAATCATTGAGGAAATGAAGTGTGCGAGACATGAGGTACACCCAATGTACCCATCAGACTTCGCAAGTGCACTTAGTTCTTTATCATTAGAAGAAACGCGTGAAGCCATTCACCATCTACTTGATATTCGTGATGAAAATACATGGATGCTATTTGGCACACTCCCATTCTACCCTTGCAGTAGGAATGAAGAGGATCAAAAGTTGCTGCACCGTCTGCGCACAGCGAAGAATGTCACAATGCGAAATGACCCAGACGGTCGTTCTCGATTAAACATCAATATTTTCACAGGCGATGTGATCGTTACAGATTTTGGTGATACACCAGCACTTGGCAATATTGTGCATGACGAGCTACCAGCCATTTTTGATAAATGGATGACAACTGACTTAGCAAAATCACTCAACTGCCACTGTCCAGCAGTCAAATGCTTAGGGCCAAATGTTCTTGTGAAAAATATGTATTATCAAGATGCCGCATTTGTGAGTGGCTCTGCTCGCGTATAAATGTTTTCCAGTAAGTAACTTTAAATAGATAACCTCCATATTGACCAAAGTTTGATCCAAGAAGAGTTTCACTAAATTGCTTATTTACTTAATTTATATTTTTTATAATTTGTTCAACAAGGTATAAAAAATAATGAATGGTCTATACTATTAAAGATTTCACTTCAAATCCAATGACTGGGAGGGTTAACCCGATGAGTGCGATTGATCGATAACTCAGAAGGACCATCAAAGCTGAGTAAAGTACAGTTTTCTTAGGAATATCTTAAGATCCTATACGGAAGCGAGGCAGTGTGTCATGGAGAAAAAAATGTAGTGGTAATCAGACCCGGAAATTTATTTCCGGGTTTTTCTATGTTGTGTGCAAGCCCATGGCCAATAAAAAATCACCTCGACGACTACATACACGAGGTGATTTTATCAAGCTTTATTTGTTCTATATTAATTCCTTTGCCAGGAATTTGTAGGTATTCAAACGACTTTCTAGTTCATATTGATTACAATTCAGCATGACTTCATCGAAACCATACTTCTCTTGCTCAGCGATTAAAAATGCAGCAATGTCTTTTGGTGTCCCAACAAGATTCGCCTTACGGTTATTATCAATTGTCATTTTATCCATTTCCGACAACGGATAATCCTTTGCTTCTTCTGGTGACATCGTTTGAATGATTTGCCCCTTCATCAGTTGAAGACGAGAGATATCAATTGGTTTTGCCAAATATTCCGCTTCTTCTAAAGTTGGTGCAACCGTTGCTGCATATGTCACAATAATTTGTGGCTTTTCCATATAATAAGAAGGCGTAAAATAGGATTTATAGGCATCAAAAATATCCTTCGACATATTGCCAGTGAAGAATTGTGCATATGAATAGCCTACTCCAAGCTGTCCAGCCTGCATAGCACTTTGTCCACTCGATCCTAGTAACCAAGCCTCTGGTAATGAAATATGAGCAGGGGCTGCGATGACTTGATCATAGACATGCTCACCTGTTTTTTGATTATTCATCAGCTTTAAAACGATTTCGAGCTTATCATACTGTTCCGTGAAGCGTTGACGTCTTCCCTCTGCTAATGCATAAATAGCGGCATGGTCGCCACCTGGCGCTCTACCCACACCAAAATCAATCCGATTCGGTGCTAAACCAGATAATGTCTTAAATACCTCTGCTAGCTTATAAGGCGAATAATGCATCATCATAACGCCACCTGTGCCAATGCGAAGACGTTTTGTTTTCGCAGCTAAAAAAGCGGCGGTCACTTCAGGAGCTGAACTTGCTAGTGACTGACTATTGTGATGTTCAGCTAGCCACATACGATGATAGCCAAGTTCTTCACCTAGTAGTGCCAGTTGTTCTGTACGTTGGAAGGCTTCCTCTGCAGAATGACCTTTTGGAATGGGCATTTGATCTAACATACTTAATCTCATTTAAAACATCCTCTCTGTCTCTAAGCTCCCCCTTTTACTGTAATACAGTTTGGATGATTTACAAAATAAAAAACCTTACTCATAAGCTAGTTGTTTCTTTTCCCATGTTTGATAGACCATGCCGACTAGCTTTTGTTGTTGCTGCTGGTTCAATACTACATCTTTAAATTTCATCGCCTGAAGTGAGAATTGCTGCGTTTGTTCGTTGACAACAAATTGTAAGATAGCATGTCCTTTTACACCTTGAAACGTAATATCACCCGATAATTCAACAACCTGCTCCCCTGTTTTTGCTTGATAATAACGCCAGTACGGTTCAAAAAAAGCATAATTAAACGCATTTCGAACTGTGACATCTGAAAAATTCTCCAAATAGCCTTCTTTTACGATATCAATATAATCATGGTCTGTTATATCTTTTTTTGCATTAAAGACATATCCTACAAGCACTCCCATAAAAACCACACAGAGAAATACGCGTAGATGATTTCCTAAACTCATGTCATCACGTCCCCTTTACGTAAAAACACCATCATTTACATAATACATCAAAATAATGACTTCAAGTAGAAATTATTTGAATAATGTAGCAATTACATTCATTTTCTATAAAACCTCTCCATGTACTTAAGCCCAAAAATAATCGATAGTATATTTACAGCTTATCTTCAGTTCGCTACTATCAGATTATTATGATAGAAAAGAGATGACCTGTTGTGCCTTTTGATTTAGATGTAAATATTTTAATGATCTTACTTCTTTTTGGTTTTTTAGCAGCATTTATTGATTCAGTGGTGGGAGGCGGTGGCCTTATTTCTTTACCCGCCCTTATGTTTGTTGGTCTTCCACCCTCTGCTGCAGTAGCAACAAATAAATTAGCAGGTACGATGGGATCACTGACTAGCACAGTGACATTTTATCGCTCTGGCAAGCTAGATATTAAAGCCGTCTATAAGTTATTCCCCTTTGTCTTTTTCGGCTCTATGTTAGGTGCTTGGATTGTCCACTTAATGGACCCCAGTGTTCTCAAGCCACTAATGCTGATAATGCTTGCAGCAGTGGCTATCTACACCATTTTCAAAAAAGACTGGGGAAGTATATCGAGCTATAAAACATTAACACCAAAACGTTATCTCATTTTTGTTATGGTGATCACACTAGTTGGATTTTATGATGGCTTTTTAGGTCCTGGAACAGGCTCATTTTTACTTTTTGCTTTTCTTATGGTTGGTTTTGACTTTTTACAATCAGCAGGAAATGCAAAATTTTTAAATTTTGGCAGTAATATAGCTGCCCTTCTTATGTTTATATACTTAGGACAAATAAATTATGCTTATGGTCTACCGATGGGACTTGCACAAATTGCAGGTGCTATTGTTGGCTCTAAATTTGCGATTAAACGCGGCAGTGGCTATGTACGTAAATTATTTATCGTTGTGACCATTCTATTACTCTTGAAAAATACATATGACTATTTTTCATAATCAGCATTATGCTTATGTATGCCGATACTATTGAAGGATAAAACTTATCTCAATCGAGGTAAGTTTTTTTCTTGGATTAAACTTTTTCCCTCTACTCGCACGTCTAGATAGTGTATACAATTTGACAATGTTAAAAAAGGAGCTTCTTTGGACATGAAAACAAGAAATGCATTTCAACATGAAGAGGTGTTTGTCCAATTCATTCGTGAACAAAAAGAGCGTTTTTATATGCTCGCGTATAGCTATACAAAAAATGAACAGGACGCACTAGATGTTGTACAGGACAGTATCCAAAAAGCCATGCTCTCATTAGATCGACTTGAAAATGTGACCTATATGAAAAGCTGGTTTTACAAAATAGTTGTCCGTACGGCCATTGATTTTTTGCGTAAGCATAAACGCTTACAAGTAACAGATGATGATACATTACAATATTTAACGCCAGCTCAAGAGGATGTTTATGAGAATGTAGACTTGGAGCATGCGTTGGATGAGCTCCCACAAATGTATCGTGAGGTTGTCATTCTCCATTATTTTGAGGATTTAAAGCTCGCTGACGTAGCGAACATCCTTGATATTAAGTTGAGTACAGCCAAATCGCGTCTTTATAAAGCGTTAAAACTATTGAAAATACAATTGGAAGATGTGAAGGGAGAAACTGCACATGGATAAAAAATTACAAAAATTAGAAAAACAATATATGGAGGTTCCTATTCCAAAGGAGCTAGACTTTGTGGTTGAAAGTGCACTAAAACAAGGTCGAAAAAAGAAAAAAAATCGCACACCACAATGGCTACTTGGATCAGCGGCTGCGGCTATGCTGTTTACAGCTAGTTTAAATGTTAGCCCTGCAATGGCACGAACACTTTCTGAAATACCTGTTGTTGGTAGTGTGGTGAAAGTATTAACTTGGACTGAATATGAGGTGGCAGAAGATAATTATGATGCCAACATTCAAGTTCCTTCCATTGAAAATTTAGAGAATCAAGAGCTTGCCAATGCTTTAAATGAAAAATATCGTGCAGAGGGGAAAGCCCTTTATGATAATTTTATTGCTGAGGTTGGAGATTTAAAAGCTAGTGGTGGTGGACATTTAGGTGTTGATAGCGGCTTTGAAATCAAAACAGATAATGACCAAATTTTATCGATTGGCCGTTATGTGGTGAATACGGTTGCTTCCTCTTCAACGGTCATGCAATACGATACAATCGACAAGCAAAATGAAATTTTAATTACACTACCAATGCTCTTTAAAGATCAACAATATGTTGAGACAATTAGTGAAAATATTAAGGAACAAATGCGTACACAAATTGCAGAATCTAATCAAGAAAAAATTTACTGGGTGAAAGGCGCAGGCCTTCCCGATGAAGAATTAATGGAAGCATTTACAACCATTAAACCAGATCAACCATTCTATATTTCAGATCAAGGGAAACTAGTGATTTCCTTCGATAAATACGAAGTAGCACCAGGCTATATGGGAGTTGTAGAATTTGAAATCCCAACAGATGTGCTAAAAGGAGATCTAGTTAGCACAAAATATATTCACTAATTGAGCTTACTATTCATAGGACGAGGTATTTGACGATTGAATCATCAAATACCTCGTTTTTTCATGAGGTCATGCCATTTTTTGCTTATAAAAATGACTTTTTTTGTCTAAGCTAGTATGTATCAATCAATGTTAGAGGGTTTTCATCATGAAAGGTGTAGGATCAATCAGTATTTTACATGTCATCTTCCTATCTATGACTGTTATTGGCTTAAAAAATCATGTAACGATTATTCCCCCGCTGTTAGATGTAGCCAAAAGAGATGGTTGGCTATCGGTTTTACTTGCTGGAGGAGTCATTTTCTTTTGGCTATTTCTATTAGTATATATTCAATCGAAGTCTAAACAGGAACCCATTCGAGACTGGTTAAACGAAAAAATCGGAAACATTGGCTCTTCTATTGTCATTTATACAATTGTCATTTTTATAATGATTATTACAGCTTTTACGATGGTTGAAACCTTGCAATGGGTTAACACAACATTTTTACCGCAAACGCCCGTTATCATCCTATTATTTATCTATACCATTTTGTGTATTCTTCTGGTGACGACGAGCTTGCAGACAATTGTGATTTTAAATGTCTTTGTGTTATTCGGAGTTGTGGTGTTTGGCTTTTTTGTTGCCTTTACCAACCTACAAGTAAAAGACTATGATTTATTACGACCGTTTTTTGAACATGGTTTCCAGCCCGTTTTTCGAGGCATGATTTTCCCAGCATCAGGGTTCATAGAGCTTTTAATGCTACTATTTTTACAACATCAATTTAAAGAACGAATTCGGTGGTATCACTTTGTCATTATGCTATCGATCTTAGTGGGACTCACATTAGGGCCATTAATTGGAGCCATTACCGAATTTGGACCAAGTGAAGCGGCTAAACAACGCTATCCTGCCTATGAAGAATGGGGTTTAGTGACAATCGGGCGCTATATTGAACATCTAGACTTTTTCTCTATTTACCAATGGCTAACAGGGACCTTTATTCGCGTTAGCTTCCTTTTGTATATCGTGGCAGATTTATTAAAAATGACCGGCAATCCGAAGCGAATATGGCAAATGCTTGCTCCTCCCTTCTTTATACTTTGCTTGCCACTCATTATGTTAAATGAAAATTTATTTTTAAAGGTAAAAGGAAATTATATCCTAACTTCTACGTTTATCTTTTTCTTTGCCCTGTCAATTTTTTTCGTAATCGTAGCTTTCTTGTCGGATAAATCTTCTAAAAAGGGGAAAACTGAAAAACAAGACATGAAAAGTGGTGAATCGTAATGCCTCAGCACGAGCAGGCGCTAGATCTTAGTACGCTCAGAAAATTATTTCAAAAATCGGCAGATATTCAATTTCAAGAATACACCTTTAATCAGCAAAAAGTACACTTCATTACATGTGATGCGATGATTGATCAACAAATGCTCAATGAAGTGATTATTGAACGTATTCAATATTTATTTGACCATTTGGATGAGGTCCCCCTTGAAGAGAATATTGCTAGGCATCTTCATATTCCGAGTATTCAAAAAATAGAAGACAAGGAACAGCTAATTACATTTGTTTATAGTGGTTTCCTGTTGCTGTATTTTGATGAAGATAATCTTTTATATGCTAGTAATATTGCGCATAAACCTAATCGTCAACCTGAAGAAACGCGCATGGAGGTTCTTGTTAAAGGACCGAGGGATAATTTCATTGAAGATATTCGCGTCAATATCGCACTGTTACGAAAACGATTGCCAACCAATTCCTTTTGTGTAGAAAAAATGGAGCTTGGGAAACGTTCAAAAACAACGGTTGCTATACTTTATTTTGATGATATTGTGGATATGGATATTTTACATGGGATTAAAAAGCAGCTAGCAGCCGTAGATACAGATATTGTATTTAGTGGTGATTTATTGATGGAACGGGTCAATAAAAATTCTAAGCTTTTTCCAAAGTTTGATTACACAGGGCGACCTGATTATGCCGTTCAAGCCTTAGCAAGAGGTCGATTTATAATTTTTGTTGATGGTGTTGCCTATGCTGTCGTAACACCAGTCAATCTGTTTTTATTACTTAAATCGGCTGAGGATAATGAATATCCTATTATCTTCAGTTCCCTCGAACGATTATTAAGGATATCAGGTATTTTAATCGGCTTACTACTGCCTGCATTTTGGCTAGCTTTAACGACCTATCATCAAAATCAATTACCGTTACAGCTACTCGCAACCGTTGTGCAGGCTAAATCGGGCTTACCGCTCCCCTCTTCGCTTGAAATGCTCTTGATGTTGCTAATGTTTGAATTGTTTCGTGAGGCAGGCTTACGTCTACCCTCTGTTATTGGTGGGACCATCAGTGTGGTAGGCGGATTAATTATCGGAGATGCTGCCATTCGAGCAGGGGTAACAAGTCCTGAAATGATTGTTGTGATTGCTATTTCTACTATTGCCTCTTTTACATTGGTCAATCAATCGCTTGTTACATCCGTTAGTATTTTAAGGATTGCCTTTATTTTTGCCAGTGCCTTTTTTGGACTGTTTGGCTTCTTTGTTTCATTATATTTAACACTCCTTTACCTATGTAATATTCGCATTTATGGCTACTCCTACATGAATCTGGCAACAGATTTAAATTGGGCTACCATTAAAAAATCCATCTTTCGTTTATCACCTAAGGGCTATACAGAGCGTAACAAAGCACTTGCTCCTCAGGATTATACACGAACATCAAAAGGTCACGAAAACAAAGAGTCCTAAAAACAAAGCAAATAGCATCCCTTCAAAAATGGTAGGGATGCTATTCTTTGTACACTCAAATAGTTTGTGCCCTTTCTTTGATACTGTCTAGCACGCTTTCCCAATGACGTTTCATTTCTTCTCGTACAGTCTGATCAGAAAGATGCTCTTGATGAAAGCTAATCGTCGTTTTATGTCGTTCTTTAGGTAGAATACGGATTTGTACAGTGGATGGTCTTGACCACGCTTCTTTTTGCCACGTGAGTCGAAGCTGCTCTAATGGTTTAACAATCCTGATTTCCCCTGTCCCTGTCCTTGAATGGTATTTATGCCCAGCTTCAAAAATAATCGTAGTACCTTCTCCTAACCAGGAATGTACTCCTTCTGCCGTCGTAATAAGCGCCCATGCTTGCTCCTGTGAAATTGGAAATGTCCTTCTAACCCCTACTTGAAAGCCTACACTTTTTGTTTGACCAATGATTTGTTGGTTATCCATTACTTCACCTCATCTATTTCATCATTTTTACTAGTGATTGTTCTATTCGATTTTTTTGCGTATTATTCCTTTCACCATTCAAAAATTTTGCTAACCTATCTAATCCCGCTTCAACATTACTAATTATTTCTATACTAAGTGTGCTTTTAATCAACGAGCTGAGGCCTTTTCATGATCAATAAAAAAAACCCAAGCTCAAAATCATTTGAGTACTTGAGCTATGCTTATTAAAACAAGAATTAGTCGTAATCATTCTCTTCTTCTATTTTTCGAATGACACCTGTCTTTGCATTTACTTCAACTTCATAAATCTTATTTTGAGCAGTCAAAATAAATATTTCATAGACCAAAGTCCCGTTTTCCATATCCATGCCATAATGTATGATTTGACCTGGTACTCTTTGTACAGCAATTTGCATGGCTTGTTGAAGAGATATCCTTTGATTATTTGATGGCATAACCATTCAATCATCCTCCCCTTGCTACATAAACCTATACTATGCATGTATGTGTTTTTATGACAATGCTTGAGAATATGTGTCAAATAGAAAAGGGAGATTGTTTTAAAACAATCTCCCCATTTCTCTACGTTAGTTCAACAAAATCTTGTTGTCTGCTTTGTTCCGATTGTCCCTTACGAAATTGAATATGATGAAGCTTCGCAAAAAGTCCATTTTGAGCCACTAGCTCATCATATGTACCATCTTCTTCAATACCGTTCGATGTCACAACTAGCACGCGGTCTGCATTACGAATAGTTGCCAATCGGTGAGCAATAACTAATGTTGTGCGATTTTCAGCTAGCTCTGTTAACGATTGCTGGATAATCATTTCTGTTTCTGTATCTAATGCAGAAGTTGCCTCGTCTAAAATTAAGATCGGTGGGTTTTTCAGGAACATACGAGCAATTGCTAATCGTTGCTTTTGACCCCCTGATAATTTCAAGCCACGTTCACCAATTTGCGTGTCGTAGCCATCTGGCAGCTCTGCGATAAATGATTGTAAATGGGCCTTTTTCGCTGCCTCTCGAATTTCTGCTTCACTTGCGTCTAATTTTCCGTAGGCAATGTTTTCACGAATCGTCCCTGTAAATAAAAAGACATCCTGCTGTACGATACCAATTTGAGCACGTAATGAAGCCTGCGTCATATTGCGAATATCAATACCATCTATCGTAATAGCACCTTCTGTCACCTCGTAAAATCGAGGAATTAACGAACAAATCGTTGTTTTACCCGCACCTGATTGTCCAACAAAGGCAATGGTTTGTCCGGCTTTTACATCAAATGATAGATCACGTAAAACCTGTTTCGATGCATCATAATTAAAATGAACATTGTTGAATGCGATATCACCTGCTAAGTGCTTGATGACCTTGGCATCCTCACGATCTTGAATTTCTGGCTCCTGCTCAATTAATTCACGGAAGCGCTTAAAGCCAGCCATCCCCTTAGGATAAAGCTCTAATAATGCACTAATTTTATCAATTGGTTTAATCAAAACATTCGTATATAAGACAAAGCTTACTAGTTCACCGTAAGAAAGCTTTCCATTAAAGCTTAACCAAGCACCGACAACAAGTACCACTAATGTTAAAAGGCGTGTCATCATGTAGATACTGGAGTGTGTTCCTGCCATTATTTTATAGGCATATAATTTTGCCGCACGGAAAAATCCATTCTGTTCTTTAAATCGGCTAATTTCAAAAGCTTCATTAGTAAAGGATTTTACGACGCGCACACCGGATACACTGTCCTCCACACGTCCATTGACATCAGCAATTTTGCCGTACATTGTTTTCCATGCATTATTCATTTTGACATTACTAAAGGTCACTAGCCATGTTAAAAACGGCACCATAATCACTGCAATCAAAGCGAGCGTTGGGTTCACATTAAACATAATAGCAAAGGCCCCAATAAAGGTCATAATCGCTATAAATAAATCCTCTGGCCCGTGATGAGCAAACTCCCCTATATCAAATAAATCGTTAGTAATACGACTCATAATATGACCTGTTTTTGTATTATCAAAGAAACGGAATGATTGTCTTTGTACATGTGTAAATAATTCCTGTCGCATATCTGTTTCAATATTAATGCCAAGTTTATGGCCTAAATAGTTGACGATAAAGTTCAAAAAAGTACTAATGGCATATACAAGCAGCAATAACACACTCACTTTTACAATCATGCCCCAATCGCCTGATGGCAACAGTTCATCGATAAACCACTGTACAGCTAACGGAAAGGCAAGCTCTAAAATGGCTACAATAATAGCACTCGAAAAATCGATGACAAACAATCGTTTATGTGGCTTGTAATAGGAAAAAAATTTTCTATACATGTTTGTCTCCTTTCTAAGTTGTAAAAATTTCGCCTATCTTTTAATAGTACCATTTGTGCAATGGTAACGGAAAAGTATTTTTTCCCCATAGCAGTATATTTTTATTTACTTTCATTTTGTCACATGCTATTATAAAAGTAAGAATTGAATAGCTTTTGACTTTATTGTCAAAGGGGAGTAGCTAGCAGATGCGATCGATGCATCTGATTTCACATTCGTCATTACATGGTATCTTACCATCGGGTGTGTTGGCATTTTTTGTCACACAGAATTTATTCTGTGGAATGAACAGTTAATTGCTTAGCAAGACCTTTGCCTGTTTTTTAGGCAGAGGTCTTTTTCTTTTGCTTAAAATAGGGAAAGAATAAGTTAGCAAGCCATTCATTTCTGTTCAACAATTAAAGGAGGAAATACATTTGGAGGCAATTATTTTAGAATACGCATGGGTACTTGTCGTATTAATCGTACTAGAAGGTTTGTTAGCTGCTGACAATGCTGTCGTAATGGCTGTTATGGTTAAGCATTTACCAAAAGCTCAACAACAAAAAGCTTTATTATATGGATTAGTTGGGGCATTTATTTTCCGCTTTGCCGCACTATTCCTTATTACAACACTCGTTAATTTCTGGCAAATTCAGGCAATTGGTGCTGCTTATTTATTGTTTATGTCAATAAAGCATATTTATGATTCCCGGAAAGCCTCGCAAAACTCCGAGGAAGTACAAGAGCCTAAAAAGAAATCTGGCTTCTGGATGACGGTTGTAAAAGTAGAGCTTGCTGATATTGCATTCGCAGTAGACTCTATTTTAGCAGCGGTAGCGATTGCTGTCACACTACCACATATCGGTGATTTTGATATCGGTGGCATTAATGCAGGTCAGTTTGCTGTTATGTTCTTAGGTGGTATTATTGGTGTGATCATGATGCGTTTCGCAGCTCGTTGGTTTGTGAAAGTTCTTGATAAATTCCCATCGCTTGAAACAGCTGCCTTTCTAATTGTTGGTTGGGTTGGTGTGAAACTAGCTGTGTTAACACTGGCACATGAGAAATTAGGCGTGATTCCACATGAATTCCCGCACTCGACTATTTGGAAAGCAATTTTCTGGATTGTTTTAGTTGCTATCGCACTTGGTGGCTACTTAATCGGTGTCAAAAACCAAAAGAAACAAGAACAATAAGACAAAAAACATCGCTTCGATTCATGTCGAGGCGATGTTTTCGTATTTCCTTCAAAGGAAAACGTACAAATTTTCTAATTGAGAACTAATATCAATTAACTTTTGCACAATTTGCCTCGAAAATTAAATTTTTTGTATGTAACCCCCTTTACACTGTATACTAGTAAAGAAGTCATTTACTGCAAAAGGAGGAAAACTTTTATGTTATCTGAAAAATTACACACAGCTCTTAACGAACAAATGAATTTTGAATTTTACTCTGCCCATGCTTATATGGCAATGGCAGCCTATTGCACAGACCAAGATTATGATGGCTTCGCTAACTTCTTTTTAGTCCAAGCCGAAGAAGAACGCTTCCATGCCATGAAATTTTATAATTTCTTAAGTGATATGGGCTATCGTGCAACAATACAAGGCTTTGAAAGCCCAGGTAATCATTTTGATTCGATTTTAGACGCCTTTAAAACAGCTCTATCGCACGAAAAAGAAGTAACACGACGCATTTACAATTTATCAGACATTGCTTTAGATGAACGTGAGCATGCGACTATGGCATTCTTAAAATGGTTTATCGATGAGCAGGTAGAGGAAGAATCAACATTCGATACATTAATCCGCAAAATTGAGCGTATTGAAAATGACTCCAATGCTATCTTTATGCTAGATGCAGAATTAGCTTCGCGTACATTTACACCTGATGCTGAAGCATAAAACATAGTTTTTTTTAAAATCATGAATCATTAGCTAAGAAATGACAAAAGCTACGAAGTTTCATCATAGAAGCTTCGTAGCTTAATTTTTGTACTACAGCTAATTCTGTAGGTGATCGTAATAAAAATCATAATCTGCATAAAAAAGAAACGTCAAAAATCAACGTTTCTCTTTTCTTAATTATGATTGTTTAGGCTCTCGAACTTCTCCATCAAATGCAGCTCGATAAATAGCATAGATATCTTCTCGTTCTAGTAGCATCGGGCTTCGTGCTAAAATTCTTGTTTGTTTCGTTGCATCATCCGTTAATTGTTCTAAGGCTTGTTCTGGTATATTAAATCCTTTTAATGTGGAAGGAATATTAACATCTTGAACGAGTTTTTGTAATGCGTCGACGCATTTATAGGAAGCCTCTTCTTGCGATAAATAGGCAGATGCTATACCCATTGCATCTAAAATATCTTTCAGACGTTTTTCACAGCTTTGACGAATATAGCCCATAACATATGGCAATAGCACTGCATTGGAATCACCATGTGCAATATGGAATTGGCCGCCAAGTGGATAGGCTAACGCATGGACACCAGCTACACCAGCATTAAAGAATGCCAAGCCTGCTAAATAGCTGCCATAGCTCATATCTGTTCGAGCCTGCTTATCTTGCCCCTCATGGACAGCCGTTCGAATCGAATGACTAATTAATCGAATAGCTTGCAGGGCAAGGGCATCTGTTACCTCATTCGCATTCACTGATACATAAGCTTCAATGGCATGTGTGAGGGCATCCACACCTGTAGCAGCCGTTACCTTTGGTGGTAAAGAAATCGTTAAAGCTGGATCTACAATTGCTACATCTGCTAATAAATAATCATGTGTTACGACATCCTTCGTTGTGTCGAGTGATAGCACAGAGATATTCGTTACCTCTGAGCCTGTCCCAGAAGTAGTTGGAATTAAGATTTTGGGCAGCCCTTTATTGTCCAATGTTTTTGTCCCTGTTAGGTTTAAATAATCTGCGACTTGTCCCTCATGTGTTGCTAATACAGCAGCGAGCTTTGCTAAGTCTAATGCACTTCCCCCACCTACACCAATGACTAAATCGAACTGATGATTTCGAGTAAAATCTACAAGTTTTTCGCCAATGGCAAGCGGTGGCTCTGGTGCAATTTCCGTATAAATAGTGGTTGTATACCCCTTTTCAATTAAAGGTTTTTCAACATGATCTGTTAACCCTATTTCTTTTAATAATGGATCTGTCACAATCAAAATATTGCGCGCGTTCAATTTCTCTACCTCTATCAGGAGCTGACTTAAGCTTCCCCAGCCGGTATAGCTTGTAGGTGTAAAGGTTAATTTATGCATGGCTTCTCTACTCCTATCTATTCATAATAACCTTCTGTTGATTTTCTAAATGATTTAAATTGGACAGGATCATGGCCAAACCATACTTGTGAATTCGTTTCATTTGCTAATCTTCGAATCCGTTCAACCGTCGCATTATAGCCTACAGAGTCATAGATAATGCCTGGTGGCTTAACGGGAGGACCAAAGCTTTCAGCCGTATAAATAGCATCCGAGGCTAAAATGATGCCTCCTGTATCGGGCATCTGTATATGCAAACCGAGCATACCCCAAGCATGGCCACTACCAAAATTCAATACTTGGATTCCTTCTGCTAGCTTCACTTGATCCTCGCCACGCTTAATTAGGCGCCATTGTAGATTGTTTTTAATCCACATATCAATGTCACCCCAAACATACGCACCGTCTTTGACGTTTCGTGCATAGGTTTGTAATGTACCGTTAAATTCGTCTTCTTGCACAATAATTGTTGCATTTGTGAACAATTCTAAGCAGCCTGCATGGTCGAGATGCAAATGGGATGCGACAACATATTTGATGTCCTCTGGACGAACGTTTAATTCTTCTAAGCGATGATGCAAATAGCATTCTTCTGGCATATTAATAGGAAATGCCTTTTGCGTAAATTCACCCCAACGGCCATCTGGCCCCATAGAATTTGGATTACACGCTGTATCAAAGAGAATTTTACCCTCTGGATGGTCAATCAGCACTGTATAAACAGGGAATTCCACAAATTCATTTGGTTGGTTTGGATGATCGATCGTTGCTGGATTATGCATGGCAATCATATAGTTTTTATCCATTCGCATCGTACCATTGTCCATTACATACAATTTTGGGTGTTGTTTGATCATTTTCATGTTTCCCATCTCCATTCGTGATTATTGGTTATTCCAAATTACTAGCTTCATTTCCGTCATTTCCTCTATTGCATATTTAATGCCCTCACGACCTGTGCCACTTTCCTTCACACCACCGTATGGCATATGATCTACACGATACGTCGGAACATCATTAATAATGACACCGCCAACCTGTAATGATTTCGTGGCTTGGAAAGCAATCTCAATAGAAGGTGTAAAAATCCCTGCCTGTAAGCCATAATGGGAATCATTGATAGCTACTATCGCATCCTCTATCGATGAGACTGTATTCACCGTAACGACAGGTGCAAAGATTTCCTCACAGGACACACGGCTTTGTGGTTGAGCATTATATAAAACAGTAGGTAATAAAATGTGATTCTCAATGCGACCACCAGTTATAATCTGTGCCCCTTCCGCAACTGCCTCTTCAATCCATTGATAGGCTCGCTGTTGTTCAGCTCGTGAAATCATCGTCGCTAAATCCGTCTTGCTGTCCAGTGGATCACCCATTATTAGCTGTTCTATTTTTACTTTCAGCAGCGATAAAAATTCGTGAATCATACTCTCCATAACATAAATACGCTGCAATGAAATACACACTTGACCTTGATTTGAAAAAGCTCCCATCACAATGCGATCCATTATACGGTCGAGTTGGACTCCTTCATCAATAATAACGCCTGCATTCGAGCCTAATTCTAATGTTACTTTTTTCAAACCAGCTCGATTACGTAAGGAAATGCCTACTGCAGGGCTTCCCGTAAACGTTATCATTTTAACGTGTGGATGTGCTAAAAACATATCCCCTACTAATTTGCCTTGTCCAGTTACAAGATTAAATGCTCCTGCTGGTAAATTGGTTTGGGCTAATAACTTGGCTAAAAAATGAGCAGATAATGCTGTTTGTGTGGCAGGCTTCAACACAATGGTATTGCCTGCCGCTAACGCTGGCCCTACTTTATGGGCTACTAGATTTTGCGGAAAGTTAAATGGCGTAATCGCTGCCACTACACCTATTGGTTCCCGTAATGTATAGGCAAAACGCCCCTCTCCATTTTTCGAGGCATCCATCGGAATCATCTCACCCGTAAGTCGCTTCGCTTCTTCAGCCGCAAATTTATAGGTTTCAATGGTGCGATCAATTTCTGCATAGGCATACTTTAACGGCTTCGCTGATTCCAATGAAATAATGTTTGCTGCTTCTTCCCGATGTTCCGCAAACAGCGTGGCTAAATGTTCCAATATCTCTGCGCGTTGAAAAGCGGTTAAAGCAGCCATTTGAGGAGCTGCAGCCTGCGCACTTTCAATGGCCTCCTGTACATCCTGTTCAGTAGCCATCGCAAATTGTGCAATCACTTCCTGTGAGTAAGGAGCTTGCACCTCCATCCAGTCAGCGGTCATCTTCCATTCCCCGTTGATCCATAAGCCCTTTTTCAAAACTTGTGTCACTCCTTTCTTTATGGTTACGTATTCATTTCAGAAAATAAAGAAATGAATACGTAACCATTTTAGTGTAAAAAACAAACTGACATTACATCAGTTCATTTTTACACGTTGTATTTCTTGGGAAAAGTTTAACAGACTCTGTTTGCTGGATGCAAGTACTTTTTTTTTCCATGATCTCAAATAATTTTTCGATGGCCATAAAACCAAGGTTTTCCTCTGTGGTTAAACCAACTGTTGTTAAAGCAATAGAATGATGTTTACTCAGCTCGACATTATCAATACCTATGACATTAAAATCCTTCGGAACCTGAAAGCCTCTTTCCAAACAAAGATTTAATATTTCAATAGCGATAGCATCTGTAGCTGCGCAAATAGCTGTTGGTCTACTAGCGAGTTGTAAAAGTTCCTCAAAGGCACGTTCAATATCCTTTTTATTAGTATTCGTTAAAAAAGTAGGCACGGCTTTGGCCTCTATCCCATGTTCCTTTAAGGCCCGTTCAAATCCCTGATAGCGCCCATAAAAAGTACTCATTTGATGGGGCCCACCTATCCAGCATAAGGATTGATGCCCTAACGATAAAACATGATTGGCTGCAAGATAACCAGCATGCACATTATCAATCTCTACAAAATGTCTATTTTCTTGATGCTTACGATTAAACATAATAAACGGGATGCCTAGTTTTTCTAGTTTAAAAAACAAATCATCTTGGTACAGCATAGAAGATAAAATGATCGCGTCTGCTTTCGTTTCCAAAACCGCATTATAAATTGAATGTAAATTATCCTCTGTCCCAAAATAGACATTGACTTTATAGCCACGTGCATTAACATAATTCACGATTGCTGTTGTTGTATCAACAAAAAAAGGGTTGTGTAACGGCCCCGAAATCAATGTTATAATGCCTGTTTTTTTCTGAACAAGCGATCTTGCTATATCATTTGGCACATAGTTTAGTTCCTCAATCGCCTTCATTACTTTTTCAATTGTTTTTGGCTTTACCAGCTCTGGCGTATTCAACACCCTAGACACGGTTGTTTGTGAGACACCAGCATGCTTTGCCACATCTTTTGAAGATACCAAAAAAACCACCCATTTCATCATTGTAAAGCTATATTATACCATTTATAGCATAATGGTAATAGGGAAGACCAATTATTGGTTTAGCCCTTTCGTTCATAGGGCTTAGCTGCTTCACTCGCTTTAAAATTGTAGACGGGTTGAATAACTTTTACAATATCCACTGTTTCCCCAATAGCAGCTGTAATTTCTGCCATTGGCTTATAGGCCATTGGTGCCTCATCCAATGTTTCTTCGTTAACAGATGTTGTCCAAACCCCTTTCATCGTGTCTTTAAAATCTTCCATATTCAACGCTTTTTTAGCCGCTCGACGTGAGAACATGCGCCCTGCTCCATGCGGTGCTGAATAATTCCATTCTGCATTGCCCTTCCCAATACAAATAAGAGAACCTTCTCGCATATTCATAGGGATGACAAGCTTTTCTCCTTTATTAGCACGAACAGCCCCCTTACGAAGGGTCATTGTTTCTGTCTCAATATAGTTATGGATCGTATCAAAGGTATCTACAAAATGCCAATCCATCTGTTTAGCAATCGTTTCTGCAATCGTCCAACGATTCATACGTGCAAACTGCTGTGCAATCTTCATATCGTGAATATAGTCATGGAAAGCTTCACCTTCTAAATAGGCTAAATCTTTCGGAACTGGCGGGTGTTGTTCCTTATAGGCTTGAATCATCGTTTGAATCTCCTGTTCCCGTCCTTGCTGCTTAAGCTCTACTATCTTTTCAGTCAAATCTTGTCTACGTAAATTTTCATAAGCTCTCTTTTGATGCCAATTGGCAACCTTTGCCCCTACATAGCGTGAACCTGTATGGATCAATAAATAGTAGTGATTGTCTTCATCCTTTGCCAATTCAATGAAATGATTGCCTCCACCAAGTGTCCCTAATGATAGATTGGTATAGTCATCTTTCAAGCCGCTTGCTCGAAATTGTTTACCTTCAAACTCTAAAAAATGTCGATTGGGTGATACTTCTTGATGAATGTCCTGCCCACTTGGTATATGTGTTCGAATAATGGTATCGAGCTTTTCATAATCCACTGTCGATACATTTAATTGAGCGACTAATACACCACAGCCTACATCTACACCGACAAGATTTGGTACAACACGACCCTGTAATTGAATGGTTGTGCCAATAACACAACCTTTCCCCGCATGATAATCTGGCATAATCCGTACCTTAGTACCTGCCATGAAAGCCTGATCTGTCAGCTCTTGAATTTGCTCGATGGCAGTTTGCAATGCTGTTTGTGCATAAATTTTGGCCTCTGTGTAACGACCTTTAATGTCAATCATGTCTATCCCTCCTTCCTATTTATACGTAAAAATGGAATGAAATGTTTCATAGTGTTGAAAAACAAAACCATCCATAGCATTTTTGTGAAGGGTGAAAATGGGTTTCCGTTGCAGGCTACTTGCTTTCCACTCCATAAAAATGTTTCTTTTTAGCAAAGGTTTTCAAATAAAGTGAAGGGTATTCACTACTCTTTATGGAGGGGTGTTGTCATTCATCATTTTTCCATATTGAAAATAAGAGACTATCCTTTCACTAATCATACAAATAATGGGCTATTTTGTTTACTAGGGCTTGGATAAAAGATAAGAAACAGATACTTTTACACATGGTGAATGAAGCGGCTCATCGAACGCTTCCTGAAAAGGACGCAAACAGAACGGACATCAATCCCTCGCCTTTCAAAATGGCTGCTGCTGCCATTGACATCACCTGTTCTCAACAACATGAAACGTTCTAAAAGATTATACTTTTAGAACGTTTTGCGAAGGCTTATTCTTCATACTGAATAGCTAATTTCTTTGGTATTTCTGGTATATCGTTTGATTTTACATCTTCTTCTTTTAACGTAAGCCTTTGTAGTGCGTACTTTTCTTGTACATCAAAAGGTATTGCAATACTTTCCATTTTATTATGCATTTGACTTCGTGCAAGTAAGCCTTTGTTGGATAAATCAATAGCTAGAATAGCCTGAACAGTTTCCTCTAGCATTTCAAGATCCTTCGTTTTCAGCGGCATTTGCTCGTTCATTAAAAATGGTTGAAGCTGCTCTTTAATATAACCCTGCGCTTCAATTAAGCAAGAAAATTCGTTTAACTTTTCAGCATAACGCTTTAATTGGCGCTTCTCTTTTGCACGTTGTTGATTTAATTCTTGTACTTTTTGTTCAATACGATGCATGCGCTCTTTCACTAAATCCACTAAATAGGCTTGTATACCTTGCATCATTTGTAATACAGTGGCTTCCGCTTGCTGTACTTTGTCATATTGAGCGACACAATCCAATTGCTGCTCATTTAATTTTTGAACTCTCTCTTTGAAAAATTCATTTTGTGTATGCTGACCAAAAATAGCTTTCATAAGCCCTTTGCCATGAATTTTTTTATGCTGCGCATCCAAACGCTCATATTCACGGGAATATTCACTATGCATGTTGCGGTATTCTCGTAACATTTGTTGGTAATACACAGCCATTTCAGTAAACTCTTCCACCTTATCATCCTGTAAATAATCATGTTGCGAGATCGTTTGTAACAGCTGATATAATGTTTGAACTTGTTTAAATGTATTCGCTACCTGCTCGTATTCTTGCTCATATTCTTTAACAATTGCTAAATCCCGTTGATAGCGAGAAAATTCATATTGGGTATCGCCTGCATATTTCTCAATATTCTCTACAGCAGATTGAAAAGGATCACGTTGTGGAATTACAGTTAATTCGAAGCGGAATCGTTCAAGCCATTGCAAGAAGCGGATTAAGATGGCGTAGGTTTTTTTATCACTATTTTCAGCCACACGATGGATGTGGGCAATTAAATGATCGTACTGGCTTTTTTGCCAAAGCTCCTGGTTGTCCGTTTGTTTGGCTTCTAGTGCATCGGTTGCTGAAACCGCTACAAAATCACTCATTAAATGACCAATACGTTGTTGTTCTGAGCTCATAAATGCTGTAGCATGCTCATCGATATCAATGCCATTGATGACACATAAAGGTTCTACCCCTTTATTTTTTAATGCATCTATCAATAATAGTTCGGCATCAATCGCCATAGAACCCGCACGCAGCACCCAGAAAATTTCATCGACACGGTTCATAAGCGCTTCTGAGAAATAAGCCATTTCGCCTCCACCTGCTTCTAATGAGACAGAATCGATAATAGTTACCGATTTTAATAAATCATTTTTCAAATAGACTTCAAGATAATCTAAATGTTCCCGTAAAATCTGAGAGGCAAACGTATCACCAGTTGTCAGTAGCTCTAGTTTACTCATATCAAATATAGCTACAACGCCATCTAAAAAATAGGCTTTAATCTCTTCTTGTTCACCATAGCGTATAAATGTATTTACACCTGTTGGATGCTGATCATCAACTGATAATATTTCACGTCCAAGAAGCCCATTGACAAGTGTCGTTTTGCCCACTCGCTCTTTTCCAACTACTAAGATCATCGTTTGGTTATTGGCATCTTGAATAATCCGATTTAAATGTTTCGCTGTATCTTTCACATATGTATTTTGCACAATGATGCCATACAAATGTCGCAGGTGATCAACAAATTGTGGCAAAATATTATTCGCTGAGGTTGTATATTCGATTGGCGTGTTGTCAATGTTCGTCATCCTCAAAACCTCTTTTCGTATGTATCTATAAAACTATTATAAAGGAAACCATGGCTTTTCTAATACATGGATTGATGAAAAGAGGACAATGTACTTATGTGATTATATAGTAAATAGGAATTCATCCTTATACTTATTCGATGTCTGCTCCATATATGAGCGGTTACTCGGACTAAAGGGAACAGCGTACCCCTCTGAATTCTACTAATTTTAATAGAAGTATGAGGTATTATCATTTTTATTTACCTCTGTTTTTCTATTGCAATGACCTTTCTCCTAAATGAAGTCTATTCCTCTACTCCAGCCATCCGAGCGTAAACAGCGCCAAGTGTTGGCATGCCGCCTTGTGCACCAAATTTTTCTACAGACAAGGAAGCAGCAATATTGGCGAAGTATACGGCCTCATCCAACGATTGTCCCTCTACTAAAGCATAGGCTAATGCCCCATTAAACGTATCTCCTGCTCCAGTTGTATCCACAGCTGTCGTCATATAGCCTGGTACATGGATTGGATAGGAGCCATCGAAATAACATGCACCATCACTACCTCGTGTCAAAATTATTTTATTAGGATACTTTTCTAAAAGTTGCTCGAACGGCTCATTAAAAATTTCAGCACATTCTGTTTCATTTGGCGTTAAATAGCTAATATCCTCCATCCACTGCACATCAAAATTGGCTGCTGGTGCAGGATTTAATAGGACAGAAACACCTGCTTCTTTACATAATTGAATGGCGTAGGCTGTCGTCTCTTTTGGGATTTCAAGCTGTATGATTACCATTTGACTTTTTTGTATCAATTCCTTAGAAGCTTCAAGGTGAGATGGGGATAACGCATAGTTTGCTCCAGGTACAACAACGATTCGATTATCGTCATTGTAAAGAAGAATATTGGCAATGCCTGTAGGAGAAGAAGTACTAGTTACAATCGCATCTGTCTGAATCTGCTCCTGCTGTAAAGTGGCTTGTAATGCCTTACCAAAATAATCCTCACCTACACAGCCAATCATTGCCACTTCACTGCCAAGACGAGCTGCCGCAACTGCTTGATTAGCCCCTTTTCCTCCAGGGACCGTTTGAAATGCATTGCCCAGAATGGTTTCCCCTTGTTTTGGAAAAGTATCCATGTGTACAACTAAATCCATATTTAAACTTCCGATCACTGTAATCATCAATTTCACTACCTTTCTTCTTTTTGATTAGCAAAAAAAGCTGAAATGAACACAATATTGTATTCATTTCAGTAGCTAATTTTATAGTAATATATTTGCAAAAACCGAAAAATCATCTAGATACTTTTCTAATATATCCAATGAAATCACTTGATAAGCAGAAACAGCAGTCATTTGAAATCCTGCATGTTCATTAAGTTTTCTATTGGAGCACCCTGGAAAAATTGAAAAGCCTCTCTACTTGTTACTCAACACTTAAATTTGGTATCAATGACTTGTTTTCAATAGGTGATGATAAGGAAATCAATGTAGTGGAATCGCCATACTTCATACTATCATTTTCAAATAATTCAAGTTCCTTTGTTGATTCAACTACTACTTTAATCAAATAATTATATTCTCCGCTAATTCGGTGACACTCTACTACTTGTGAGGCCTGCTTACAATAATCAACGAAATTATTGCACTTTGTAGTCCGGAAAAGGACAAACGCAACAGTGGTTTTCCCAACTTTTTCATTCGAAACTATAGCTCTGTAGCTCTTAATCACTTCTTGTTCTTCTAGTCTTTTTACCCTCTCTGTTATTGCTGGTTGAGATAATCCTATTAGTTTTCCAAGGGAAGTCATTGACAACCGAGCATCTGATTGTAAACGCATTAGTATATCTGCATCAATACTATCCATTTAAGCACCCCTTCATTTATACGATACTGACATTTCACAATTAATAGCTATCCTATTGTAAGGTGTCTATGCCTCCTACATTATTATATTATACTTCAAATGCAATATCATCAAAATACATTAATTTTATAGCTAAATACATAATAATACCTTTATTATCAAATGTAAAATCAAAAATGACATTAGTATAATTAATTCTATCAACTAATCAGGAGGTCTTTTATAAATGAATAATAATGATTTAACTAAACAAAATGAAAAATCTGTTGCAATACCTTCAGAACGTCTCCCTTGGGCCGGTTTAATTGCACTAGCTATGGCAGGGTTCATATGTATCCTTACCGAAACTATACCAGCTGGTTTATTAATACAGATAAGTGAAGGACTCGCTGTGTCCGAATCTCTTGCAGGTCAACTTATTACAGCTTATGCTCTTGGCTCACTAATTGCAGCTATTCCTATAACCACTGCAACACAAGGGTGGCATAGGAAACCCTTGCTGCTTTTATGTATTATTGGGTTCCTTGTATTTAATACTATTACAGCCCTTTCTTCTAGTTTTACCTTAACTATAATAGCTCGATTCTTTGCGGGTGTAACGGCAGGCGTCCTGTGGGGAATGAGCGCGGGATATGCACGACTTATGGCGCCAGAGTTACTTAAGGGAAGGGCAATGGCAGTGGCCATGATTGGTACTCCTCTTGCATTAGCTTTTGGTGTTCCTGCTGGGGCATTTCTCGGTTCCCTTGTTGGCTGGAGATCTGTTTTCGGAATAATGTCACTCTTAGCAGTATTATTGATTTTATGGATTATCTGGAAAATCCCTGACTTTCCTGGGCAAACATCTGAAAAGCGAATGACCCTGCTCAAGGTTTTCATTACCCCTGGGGTTCGTCCGATTTTATTTGTTGTATTAGTTTGGATACTTTCTCATAACATACTTTATACTTATATCGGACCATACCTCTCCGAAGCAGGTCTTGCGCAACGAGTTGATTTGGTTTTACTCGTTTTCGGTATTGCATCTTTAGTTGGAATTTGGGCTATTGGTATATTCATTGAGCGTATACTACGTACTTTAGTGTTAATGAGTCTAGCCGGATTTGGATTGGCATCATTATTATTAGGTATCGGAATTAGTCACCCTACTATCATTTACATTGCTGTAGCTTTATGGGGTTTAACTTTTGGAGGAGCAGCAACACTTACGCAAACAGCAATAGCAGATAATGCTAAAAAAGGTGCAGATATTGCCCAATCAATGCTAGTTACTGTTTGGAACCTCGCTATCGGTGGAGGGAGTGCAATTGGAGCAATCCTGATGGAATCATTTGATGTAGTATCTTTTCCATGGGTAATGTTTATCCTCATTCTTCTTGGATTTCTAGTAGCGTTTCGCGCAAATGTTTCTGGGTTTCCTCAAACAAAACAATGATTAAATCAGGATATTCCTTGAAACACATAGCCATTTCGTTGCGACTTTATTTCAAACATCTTATCTTTTTTTGTAAACACTGCAACTTTATTTCAAAGGTATATTGTATTGCTATTTAATCAGAGCGGCTGGGACAAAAGAAAAAATGTTAGACCATTTACAAGTTTGGTCTAACATTTTTTTGCGTTATTAGAACACATAAACTTTAATAAATCACAAAAATAACATTCATTTTTTGCTTTTTCTCAATAAAATGAGTTATGTCCCAGCCTCTTGCTCTGCGCGTGAAACGCTGGGGTACTGGCCCATGTCTAAAGACATTCTGAATGGTCTGCCAACCGCACTCCGTTTTTAAGCTACCACTAAAGTGGTCTTATTATTTTCGTTTGTTTGCTTTTATTTCTTCTCCTGTAAAAGGATCGATGAATTCTTTCATGGTCATTTGATCCTCAAGAATATCCTCTTGTAATTGATTTTTTATATATTCCTGAATGATTTTTCTGTTTCTTCCCACTATATCTACATAATATCCTCAACACCAAAACTTTCTATTTCCATATTTGTATTTCAGGTTCGCATGTCGATCGAATATCATTAAACTACTTTTCCCTTTCAAATATCCCACAAACGATGAAACACTTAGTTTGGGTGAAATACTCACCAACATATGAATATGATCAGGGCAGGCTGTTGCTTCTATAATTTCTACTCCTTTTTTTCACATAACTGGCGTAAAATTTTACCTATGTCTGCTTTGATTTGTCCATAAATAATCTGCCTTCTATATTTTGGCGCAAAGACAATGTGATACTTACAATTCCATGTTGCGTGTGCTAAACTTTTATTATCCATTTGGATCTCCTTTCGTACGAAGTCGGTTGACCAGACCTGAATTCATTGTACGATTGGGGTTTTTTTCTTGTCCCTAGCTAGAAGTTCTTTAGAACCCCTCGCATAGCAAGGGGTTTTCAAAAGATACAATAAAACAGCTTCGATTTCTCGGAGACTGTTCAGACTGTCGACAAAAGGAAGCGAGAAGTTCATACTCGCTTCCTTTTGTCATTTTTCATTATGTTTAAAAATGGTCATTCACTACATAATAAACATACTCTTTAAGCATAAAAATTCTTTTAAGCTGCCTGCCATGTTTAACATAAACCATCTCACCTGTAGTAGCGTTCCTTCATTTGTCCATAGGTTAAATTTTCAAGAGATAGTTGATATAAGAGGGTTTGCGGTAAGCCTTTTTCAAATACGAAAATGAACAGCTAACAAAACCTAGAAAATAAGGAAGTTCACCAACTAAGGTAATATTTTTAAAACAATGAAAATGAAAAAGCTATAGTAATACCCTTGTTCTAAATCATATTGATTAACTACAACTAAAGTACTATAATTAATTTTAAAATAGAGATAATAAAAAGAAGGTGGTAAGTGTCTATGGGTCAACAGCAGAAAAATGGTAGAGTCAGAAAAGGAAGCTTAAAAAATCGTATTATTGGAATATCACTTTTACTGTTTATTTCGATTATCAGCATCAGTTCCTATTTAAATATTAAGACAGTTAAAGAAAATGTTTCAGATGCTTTATTAGAAAAGAGTATACAGCAGGTCGATGAAATTGCACGTCAAGTGGAGAATATTCTAGTTTCTAATTCTAATCCTACAGTGGAACTGCAAAATTTCGTTGAAAACAAAGTACAACAAAATGGAATTGCTTATGCAGTTGTCATTGATAAAAATGTTACGGCAATTGCCCATAGTGATAAGGAGAAAATAGGTAAAAACTATGAAGATGATTCCTACTCTGTAGATGGAGCGAAAAATGGGAAAACGATGACTAGTAGATTCTATGCGGATGTTCAGAAAAGTTGGACGTTCGATATAATGGTACCGATTTATATAAATAATACGCTTTACGGATCTATGGATGTAGGTATTTTCGAGGGTGACATCACAAAAGTTACGAATGCCATTTTACTAAAGGAAATTATTACAGTTGCTGTTGGCTGTATTTTATTCATTATTTTAATGATTTTTATTTTAAATAAAATGTTCAAACCTTTACTGTTAGCAGTTGATAAATGCAATGACATGGGAAAAGGAGAATTCACTGAGTTAATCCCCCCAAAATATACAACTAGAAACGATGAAGTAGGTAAGCTTACATATGCTTTAAATGAGATGCAAAATCACTTTGTTGATTTACTTAATGAAATCAGTCTAACTTCGAATAAGGTTACTGCATCATCTGAAGAACTGCGAGATGCAACCAGTACTTCTTTAGAGTCTTCAAAGGATTTATCATCTGCTGTTGAAGACATTGCTAAGGGAGCTGTGGAACAAGCAAAAGATACCGAATACGGGACTGCAAGTATTGGAGAGCTAGGAGAATTAATTGAAAGTAATCAGGATCATTTAGAAAATCTGAATCTATTTGTCGATGAAGTAAGCCATATTAAAGATGAAAGCTTACTCATATTAAAAGAGCTTGTTGCTAAAACAGAAGAAAATAATAAGGCAGCAAAAGAAATTTATGACATCATTCTCACGACAAACGAAAGCTCTGGGAAAATTCAAAATGCAAGCCAGATGATAAGAACCATTTCGGAACAAACGAATTTATTAGCTTTAAATGCGGCTATTGAAGCATCTAGAGCTGGCGAAGCTGGAAAAGGGTTTGCAGTTGTTGCGGACGAAATACGAAAATTGGCGGAGCAATCAAATCAATTCACTAAGGAAATTGCCACTGTTATAGGAGACTTAACAGCAAAAACTGGACAAGCTGTTCAGACTATCCAAGAAGTGAATCATATTGTCAATTCTCAAGCTACAAGTGTTAAAACTACGAATGGCAAGTTTGAAGATGTTGCAAACTCTATTGAAAAAATAAAAACGGTCATTGAGGAATTATATAACTTAGGCAATAATATGGGTGAAAAGAAGGACGAAGTAATAGATATTCTACAAAACTTATCTGCCATATCGGAAGAAAATGCAGCTGGTACGGAAGAAGCAGCCGCATATTTACAAAATCAAACAAACTCCATTTATGAAATTGCCAATTCCAGTGAAGAATTAGCAAAGTTAGCTAATAAAATGCAGGAAAATGTCTCAAAATTTACGATTCAAACAAACTCAACTCGATTGTAAGAACAAAGCCCAATTTCTCTATTTAATTACAGAGAAATTGGGCTTTTTAAACTAGGAATGTCTTACGTACACTATTTAGTTTTCAATGCTACTCGTCACACTAAAAACAAGAATTTTCGTTTATCTTAAAAAATAGTATTAGTGTACATTAACAGTATATGTTCCATTTTCATTATCAAATTTATAAATATATAAATAATACTTTCCTGGTTTTGCATTTAATTTTCCTTTTATAATACTTCCATCTTCCTGTCCATAGGAAGTGTAATTTTGCATATCAGACTCATGATAAAGTACCCATGTCATGCCAATTTGATTTTCATTTACGACAGAAATATCTATTTCTTTTGGAGACGTAACATCGAATTGATATATATCCGTATTATCATCATCAAGCAAGCTACCTTTTATTGGCATATTAAATGGCATTATAGTCGCTTCTTCTGGATGATTATTTGGTTCTATCTCTGTTTGCGCTCCATTCCGTACATTTACTGTATATGTCCCGTTTTCATTATCAAATTTATAAATATATAAATAATATTTTCCTGGTTTTGCATTCAATTTTCCTTTTATAATATTCCCATCTTCCTGCCCATAGGAAGTGTAATTTTGCATATCAGACTCATGATAAAGCACCCATGTCATGCCAATTTGATTTTCATTTACAACAGAAATATCTATTTCTTCTGGAGACGTAATATCGAATTGATATACATTCGTATCCTTATCAATCAAACTACCTTTTAGAGGCATATTAAATGGCATGATAGTCGCTTCTTCTGGATGATTATTCTCTGTCTGCTCCCCTCTCCGTACAGTTACAATTGTTTTAGCTTTACTTGCTATTCCCTTATCATTTTGCACTGTTAATATCACATTATATGTTCCTTCAGCTTCATATATATGAATAGGGTTTGGCTCTTCACTTGTTTTTCCATCACCAAAATCCCAAAGATAAGAAACGATATCTCCATTGTGATCTTTTGAACCATCGCTTTTGAACTGGATTTTTTCATTTTTGATTCCAGTATATGGACCATTTATAGTTACAAAAGGCGCTTGATTTTCTCCCTCATCCGTCGCAATGCCATGGAAAACAACATCATATTCAAACTGGTTTGCCGCATTCACACGGTAGTTTACAAAATACGCTGTCGCTGTTTTATAGCCGCTCCACTCTTTTTGCGACAGTTGCTCCAATACTTGGTTCACTTGCTTACTCATCGTTTTCCAATCTTGAGATTCACCTTGTGTTTCACTACCTATATACGTGCCTTCGAGTGTAAATGTATTAAAAAATTGAGATTTATGTTTTGTCATATTTCCATCTTTTATGTTAGCAATATCGACAATTTCTTGCTCCACTTCGTCTAACGCTTTTGGTTGATGTTGCACTAAATAATCTTCTGATACTTGTGGTACCTCGTATTTTTCTTGATTATCAATCAATTGCTGCATATAGGCTTGGTATTCCGCATTTAGTTGTGGATCTTTACTTAAAGTGTCACGATACGCATCATAATTTTTCACATCGTTCGCTCGAATTAAATCTTGAATCCTATCAAATGTATCAAATTGGTGATTATACATATAAGATTGCAATGCAAATGAATAGTTATAAAAATCCCATGATCCATATTTTGCAAACATTGTTTGTTCAGCTGTATAGCGTTGTGATGGATCCTCCGATAATCCACTAATAATACTCTTACGTGGAACAATATCATTTGTACGCGTTGATCCTGCGAAAAATTCTGCATTTCCTTCCTGGAACCATGTTAGTCGCTCGTTTTGGTACATATCACCTGTTCCGAATAAACCAGGAACCTCATACCTACCCTGTAAATAATGTGTATATTCATGACGGAACAACTCTTCTAAACTATAAATACTTTGCTCTGGCGTCCGTTCATATGTAAAAAACGTTCCATTCTCTTCAATATAAATACCACCATTATTTGTTTCATATCCATACAATTGACGGTTTAATCGATATTGATCTGGAGAGTTATAAATAACTACTGTTAAGACATCGTCAGCATTACCTGGTTCTAATGCTTTATCATTCCCAATTACACGATGATATTGTGCTTTTACTTCTTTTGCAGCCCAGTATAATCTTTGAATTTTGTCTTCTGTTACTTGATCTCCTGTTTTAAATACAATGGATCCATCATCAAATGTATATGTTTTCGGTAGATACTGCTCCTTTCCTTCTTCACGTACTTGCTGTAAATCTACTGTCTTTCCACTATAGTCTTTTCCACCATAATTTGTAGTAATTTGCTCTACTGCTACAAAATAAGCTTCACTTAAATATGGATACATTTGCATCGCTTGTGTAACAACTTCTAAACCTTTATTCGGATTACTATGGAAGCCTCCTAAACGCCCTGCATAATAAATGCCATTATTGATTAACCAACTATTGTTATCTGTCACATTATGTATAAGAGCAATTTTATTAACTTCATTTATGAAGCTATCAATTTTGCCATACCACATCGTCGTATCAGCTTCTTTACGAGTATCATATAAATACGACTGTAAGTCATAATCAATGCCATGTATTACATCGTATATAGCTTGTCCTTTTGACGACTCGTCTTCAAATGTAGAGAGATTTTCGTTATACTGCTTTAAAATCTTCGTAGCAAGTTGAACTGTTTCCGCATCACTAGAAGCATTACCTATTAATTTCCCATAGGCAGATACTACTTTATCTTGTTCAGCTGTACCTAGTTTAAAGTTCGGATTCTTAGCTATTTCTTTTAATGCTGGTAAACACTTATCTTGGAAACTTCTCTCGTTTAAATAACCTAGTTCGTTATTATAAAATGCTACATAAAAAGCCGAACGCAATAGCTCAACAAATGTTTCAATCCCCTTTGAATCATCTTTCGTAAAAGAACTTCCTCTTTTCCCCAATTCATTAATAATCACTTGCATGCGTTCTTCATTTTGATAGAAAGCTTTTGTTTCCTCACTGAATTGGAACAAGTCTGTTATTTGATACCACCGAATATTTCCTAGCGTATCAATTAGCTCACGATCGTTCATTTTATTAAGCTCTGCCATCGAGTACTTTTCCTGCAATTGCTTCGTATCAGCCTGTTCTATAATTGGAGCTGGATGTTGCGAAAAATCTCCAATTTCCAAACGTTCATCAAATGATAATGTTTCATCAGCCTTTGTAGAGTGTACAATTTCATCTTTCGACGTTTCTATGCCAATTGGTTTCATTTGTAATACATTATAGGGCGTTTTTTCTGCTGCTGATGCTTCTGCTTGTAACCCTCCTAACGACAGTGCCATTGTGCTAATCCCAATTAACACTTGATTGAATTTAAATTTTTTCTTCATAATAAGCCCTCCTATAGTACTACATTACTTATTTGGTAATATATTTATTATTTGGTACTATATTACCTATTTTAAAATAACATATTATGTAAAAATATCAATAGATAATGTTATATTTAGGAATTTTTTCTTTTATAATTTGAACACTAAGACACAATTAGACCATAGAACTTAGTACCTTCCATTTATATATGAGTATGGGGAAGCTAAACATTTCTTTAATAGACAAATCACCAGAAACTCATTCAACATCATATTTGGGAATCGTCTGTGGAGGAAGCCGAACATTTACGACGTGAGAATGAAGGGATTAATACTTGGATGTTAGGCTGAAGAGAGGTTTTCTACTAGATAAATAAACGAAATCAATAGCAGTCTCTAGTTTTCATACTAAATGATCTTTGGGTGCTAATTGATCCATCAGTAGTGGAAATCAACAGCTTTACTTTATTTCACTGTAAAAGAAAAAACTGAAGACAACATAAAGTTGTCTTCAGTCTATCAAGTTAATAGGCTATCCGCTTTGCTTCATAGGCAGCAATATGGTCTTCGTATTTAAAGGTTAAGGCGATTTCATCCCAGCCATTGAGTAACGTTTCCTTATAATACGGATCAATCGAGAATTGATACACTGTACCATCTTCACCCGTTACAGTTTGCTCTGCCAGATTTACTTCCATTGTGTACGGCTTTGCCAAACCTTTAGCCAGAATATTATCGCATTCGGCTTCTGTTAGCTTAATAGGTAAAATTCCATTTTTAAAGCAATTATTATGGAAGATATCTGCAAAGGAAGGTGCTATTACTACATTAAAACCATAATCTAAAATGGCCCATGGTGCATGCTCACGAGATGAGCCACAGCCGAAATTATCTTGTGCTACTAGAATTTTTGATGCTTTAAATTCAGGTTTATTTAATACGAAGTCTGTTACTTCATTGCCTTGCGCATCATAGCGCCAGTGATAAAATAAATACTGCCCAAAACCTGTGCGCTCAATGCGTTTTAGAAATTCCTTTGAAATAATTTGATCTGTATCGACATTTTTACGATCAAGTGGTGTGATGACACTATTGACGATATTAATTGGTTCCATTTTTACTCATCCCTTCCGTGTAAAGCAAGATTTACACAGTTTCCTTGACAAATTCACGCACATCAACAAAATGACCTGCAATCGCAGCGGCTGCTGCCATTGGTGGTGATACTAAATGTGTACGAGAACCCGCGCCCTGACGTCCTTCAAAGTTGCGGTTAGATGTAGAAGCACAGCGTTCACCAGCTGGTACGACATCATCATTCATGGCTAAACACATGGAGCAACCTGACTCCCGCCATTCAAAGCCAGCTTCCATAAAGATTTTATCCAAACCTTCTGCCTCCGCTTGCTTTTTCGTAGTATGTGACCCTGGCACAACGATCGCTGTGACCTTATCGTGCACCTTGCGTCCTTTGATGATATTAGCTGCCGCACGTAAATCACTAATTCGTGAATTTGTACAGGAGCCAATAAAGACATGCTGGATGTCAATGGATGTTAAGGATTGCCCTTCCTCTAAGCCCATATAAGCAAGCGCTTTTTGAAGTGCCGCCTTATCAGAGTCATCCTCGTAATCTGCCTGTGTAGGCACATATCCTGAAACACCCGTACCCATCGAGGGATTGGTACCCCATGTAATGATAGGTTCAATTTCTTCTGCTTGTATGATACGAACTGTATCGTACGTAGCATCCTCGTCTGAGGCAAGGCTTAGCCAATAAGCAGCTGCTTCCTCTAATTTTTCACCTTGGGGTGCATATTTGCGACCACGAATATAATCGACGGTTGTTTGGTCAGGTGAGATGAGCCCTGCTTTTGCTCCTGCCTCAATCGACATATTACAAATCGTCATACGTTCTTCCATTGATAATTTGTGGATTGCCTCTCCAGTGAACTCCACAATATGTCCTGTACCAACGCCAATGCCGAACTTCGCAATAATGGCTAAAATAATATCTTTAGCTGCTACGCCAACTTGTAGCTCCCCTTCAACACGAATTTCCATCGTCTTCGGCTTATTTTGCCATAATGTTTGCGTCGATAATACATGCTCTACCTCTGATGTACCAATCCCAAAAGCAATTGCCCCAAAGGCACCGTGAGTGGATGTATGTGAGTCACCGCAGACAATTGTTTTACCTGGCTGTGTTAGCCCTAGCTCAGGCCCGATAACATGTACAATGCCTTGGTCAGGGTGACCCATCCCTGCTAGCTCAACGCCAAATTCTTCAGCATTTTTAGCCAATGTTTCGATTTGATTGCGTGCAATGGGATCATGGATAGTCGGTAAATTTTTCGTTGGTACATTATGATCCATTGTCGCAAAGCTTAAATCAGGACGACGCACTTTACGTCCATTCAAACGTAGCCCTTCAAAAGCTTGCGGAGATGTTACTTCATGAATTAAATGAAGATCAATATATAACAGGTCCGGTTTGCCCTCTTCCTGATAAACTACATGTTTATCCCAAATCTTTTCAATTATATTTTTACCCATTGTCTTCACCTATTTCTTTAAATATATGTTGTCATAATGCTTTGTGAAACAAAGCTAGTATCAATTTCATTAATTACTTTATCTGTCCATTCATTTGTCGAAAGAATACGATTGCCGTCACGGGCTAGATCTGCTGTAAAGTAACCATCATCAAATACCGCACTAACAGCACGCTCAATTTCTGCTGCCTCTTCTGTTAAGCCAAATGAATATTGTAGCATCATAGCGACAGAAAGAATGGTTGCTGCAGGGTTTGCGACTCCTTGCCCTGCAATTTCTGGTGCTGACCCATGTACTGGTTCATATAAGCCAAAATTATCGCCACGGATAGATGCTGATGGTAATACACCTAAAGAGCCAGTAATGACAGAAGCTTCATCACTTAAAATATCACCAAACATATTTTCGGTGACTACAACATCATAGTGTCCTGGGTTTGTAATAAGTTTCATCGCCACAGAGTCTACTAGATTATGTTCCACGATCACATCTGGATAATCTTTTTTCTTAGCTTCTACGACTTCTCGCCATAAGCGACTTGTTTCAAGCACATTCGCCTTATCAACAGAGCATAATTTGCCGCCACGTAAACGTGCTAGCTCAAAGGCATTTTCAACAATACGTTCCACTTCTGCTTTTGAGTAGACCGTTGTATCAATTGCGCCATTTTCAGTACGCATACGTGGTTCCCCGAAGTATACGCCGCCTGTTAGTTCACGGACAATCATTAAATCAACGTTTTCAGCTACTTCACGTTTCAGTGGTGAAGCATCTAGTAAACTCGGGAACGCCTTTACTGGACGTAGATTTGCAAAAAGATCGAAGTGTTTGCGAATTCGCAATAACCCTTTTTCCGGGCGTAATTCAGGTGGATTCTGATCCCACTTTGGACCACCTACAGCACCTAATAAAATCGCATCACTATTTTCACACATCTCGATTGTTTCTTCTGGTAGTGGATTATTATGCTGGTCGATAGCAGCACCTCCAATTGTTGCATACCCTAAATGAAAAGTATGATTAAATCGTTTACCAATCACTTGTAATACACGTACAGCAGAAGCAACAACCTCAGGGCCAATCCCATCACCAGGAAGTACTGTAATTTTTCTCTCCATCATCAAAACACCTTTCTTTGTATAGCGCATTCGCTAATTTAGTAAAGACGCCCACCTACCATTAATTTAGGTGGGCGCATTCATTACGTCTACGCGTAATTTTTTGTGAATGGATACAATACGCCATATCATCATTGCATCCGACTTGTGAATGGTATGTCATACGATTCACTACCTTTAAAACCTATACAGGATGTGCTCCCGAAGGCATGCTATTAAATGACGGTTAATGGCATTTAATAGCAGCTTCTAAACATCTTGAGAGGAGTTACGGCCGGTAGTCGATATATCCTCATAGTAAATTTTCAGCTGCGGTTAAGTAGATCTCAGCCAATTGTTCACCATTGTGAAGCGCAGTATCGAAAATATTAATTTTTCGCACTTGCCGCTACTTCTCGCACAACTTTTTCTTTCCCTTCGTTGATGAATGGCATCATAGCACGTAATTTCGCGCCAACTTCTTCGATTTGGTGGTTCGCACCAGCTTCCTTGAATTTTGTATATTCTGGACGACCATTTTCATTTTCTTGAATCCAACGACGTGCAAATGTGCCATCTTGGATATCTGTTAACACGTCTTTCATACGAGCCTTTACAGTTTCATCAATAATGCGTGGTCCTGCCACATAATCTCCCCACTCTGCTGTATCAGATACCGAGTAGCGCATTGTAGCCATACCACCTTCAAACATTAGGTCTACAATTAATTTAAGTTCATGTAGCGTTTCAAAGTAAGCTAGTTCTGGTTGGTAGCCAGCTTCTACTAACGTTTCGAAACCTGCTCTTACTAGCTGTGTTGCACCACCACAAAGTACTGCTTGTTCACCGAATAAATCTGTCTCTGTTTCTTCTTTGAATGTTGTTTCAAGTAAACCACCTCGCGCAGCACCAATTCCTTTCCCATAAGCAAGTGCTAAATCTTTTGCTTGCCCAGTAGCATCTTGATGGATAGCGAATAGACCTGGTACACCAGCACCTTCTTGGAATTGACGACGAACTAAATGTCCTGGTCCTTTTGGTGCTACTAAAAATACGTCAACATCTGCTGGTGGTGTAATTTGACCAAAATGGATATTGAAGCCGTGCGCAAACATCAGTGCTTTACCAGCTTGTAAATATGGTGCAATTTCTGCTTCATAAACGGCTTTTTGACGCTCATCTGGTAATAAAATTTGAATCACATCTGCTTCTTGTGCAGCCTCAGCCACAGTTTTCACGTCAATACCATCAGCTTTCGCAGCATCGAATGATCCACCTGGACGAACCCCAACTACTACGTCAAAGCCTGATTCTTTAAGGTTTAGTGCATGTGCATGACCTTGTGAGCCGTAACCGATAATAGCGATTTTTTTTCCTTTTAATACGTCCTCGTTGATGTTTTGTTCATAGTACATTGTAGCCATAGTTTATTTCCTCCTAGAATTTGGTTTGGTTTTCATAGCTTTAGCAACTTGCTGTTTCAATAAAGCTATCAATTTTATATGCAAACTATTTTAAAATAGAGAGCTGTGGGTTTGAGATTTTTTGCGTTTCACGCACAGAGGCAGTGGCTCCTGTACGTGTCAGTTCTTTAATGCCATATGGTCGAATGAGTTCGATAAAGGCATCAATCTTTTCTGGGTGCCCTACTACTTGATACGTCACAACATTTTTGGCTGTGTCAATAATTTGTGCACGAAATGGTTCAACAATCGAATTCATTTCCAAGCGTAGATTTGGTGGTGAAATAACCTTTACTAGCGCCAGCTCTCGCAGAACAATTGATTTGTCGGTAATATCATTGACTTTTAACACATCAATTTGCTTGGATAATTGTTTTACTAGCTGCTCGATTTTGCGTTCATCCTCAACATTGACAACAAAGGTCATCTTAGAAAAATTTGGTTGTTCAGTATGCCCTACTGTAATCGATTCAATATTGAACTGTCGCTTCATCAACAAACCTGTCAATCGGTTTAATACACCACTTTGGTTAATCACAGTTACAGTAATTACTCGTTTCAATTCTTTTTCACCCCAATCATTTCATGTAAGCCTTTGCCTGGTGCTACCATTGGGTAAACACATTCAAGCTGTTTCACTCGACAATCAATTAATACTGGCTCATCAGAAAGTAGTGCCTCACGGAAAATATTCTCCGCCTCATCGATTGTGTTAATACGATAGCCTTTAATATTATAGGCATCCGCTAATTTAACAAAATCTGGTTGGATTGGCATCAGCGACGATGAATAACGTTCTTCATAGAATGTTTGTTGCCATTGGCGCACCATTCCAAGACAACTATTATTCAAAATCACTATTTTTACTGGTAAGTTAAATTCCTGTAGAATAGATAGCTCCTGTGCCGTCATTTGGAATCCAGCATCTCCTACAATCGAAATAACTTTTTTGTCTGGCTTCGCAAACTGAGCCCCAATTGCGGCCGGGAAGCCGAAGCCCATCGTACCAAGTCCACCAGACGTTACCCATGCATGATCATTATTTAAATGGTAGTATTGTGCTGCCCACATTTGATGCTGCCCTACATCTGTCGTTACAATGGCATCACCCTCTGTAATCTTGTGCACTAATTGCAATGCCTCTTGTGGTAAGATTTCTTGCGTATTGGCATCTTTGCAATACCACAATGGGTATTCATTCGCATGATTATTTAAAAAGGCTAGCCAGTCTGCTGTATCAGGACCTTCGAAATCCTTTTTCAACAATGCCTTTAACGCCTCTTTTGCATCCGCAACAATCGGAATATCTGTCGGTACGTTTTTACCAATTTCAGCAGGGTCAATATCGATATGGATAATCGTTGCATTTGGTGCAAATGTGGCTAAATTTCCTGTTAAGCGATCATCAAAACGTGCACCGATATTGAGTAGTAAATCTGTTTTTGTGATGGCTGTATTTGCTGTAACCGTACCGTGCATTCCTGCCATTCCAAGGAATAAATCATGTTCCCCATGAATGGAGCCTAGCCCTAGCAATGTATTCGTTACGGGGATACGGTATTTTTCAGCAAAGGCCGTTAATTCCTCACGTGCGTCAGCAAAAAGAACACCTGCACCAGCTAAAATAACTGGATTTTTTGCCAAAGAAATTGCTTGGATCGCCTTTTGAATTTGTAAATAGTTTGGTTTATAGGTTGGTTGATAGCCTGGTAAATAAATTTCATCTGGTGCTTGTGGTGGATTCTCTACATCAAACAACATTTGTGAAACGTTTTTTGGAAAGTCCACAACCACTGGTCCCTTACGTCCAGTGCTTGCAATATGGAATGCTTCCTTCACAATACGTGGAATGTCATTGACATCCTGCACTTGGTAATTGTGCTTTGTGATTGGTGTCGTAATCCCCATGATATCAGCTTCTTGGAAAGCATCTGTTCCAATGACAGATGTAGCAACCTGACCTGTGAAGACAACTAATGGGATGGAATCAATCATGGCATCCGCAATACCTGTTACGAGGTTTGTTGCACCAGGTCCACTTGTGGCAATGACAACGCCTGTTTTACCTGAGACACGTGCATAGCCTTCAGCCGCATGAATAGCCCCCTGTTCATGTCTTGTTAAAATATGGCGAATCGGATTTTTATACATCGCATCATAGATTTGTAATACGGCTCCACCTGGATAGCCAAAGATGATTTCAACACCTTGATCATGCAAAGCCTGCACTAAAACATCTGCACCGTCCTTCGCTTGATAGGTTTGTTCAGCCGTTGCTGTTGTTGCTAATTGTTCTTGTTCATTGATTGAAACATTCGCACTCATCAATTTATGCCTCCTTCATTTCTTTCAAAGTCATACATCAGTGTTCTAGATTAGTAAAGTGCCACTAGCTGGTAAGTCTACCTCTCTTCCTTTTCATTGAGAGTTTGCTCATTACGTCGTGAAAATAATAAAAAAGCCCTTTTCTCCACACGCAAAGAACTACCTTACGTAGGGATGAAAAAGACTTTCCATGGTACCACCCTTTTTTATAGCAAATAATTGCTACCTCGCGAATAAATGACTGCATTTATACACCTATGCAAAAAATTTCACATCCAATAGGGTGTCATAAAACATTTATTCATTAATAACGAGCACTTTCGACTATGCCCGGAGCTATCTAATGGTGTAAACACGTTTAATAGCCCACTCCGAGGGGATGTCGGATCTAGTTGTATCGCCGGCTTCCAGCACGACCGGCTCTCTGGTAGATACAAGGCTCTAGAACCTTTAACCTCATCAACGTTTTCATTTATCTAGTTGTTAAATTTTCATTACGCCACCAGTGGAAGCGTTCGTCACTAATTTTGAATATCTTGCTAACCAACCACGTTTGATTTTTGGCTCAAAGACTGGTAATTTTGCACGACGTTCAGCTAAAACTTCATCTGAAACTTGTACATTAATCGTACGATTTGGTAGATCAATTTCAATAATATCTCCGTTTTCTACTAAGGCGATTGGACCGCCTTCAGCAGCTTCTGGTGAAATATGACCAATTGAAATACCTCGAGATGCACCTGAGAAACGACCATCTGTAATTAATGCAACCTTTGTACCAAGACCACGACCTTGAATCGCAGATGTTGGTGCAAGCATTTCAGGCATCCCTGGGCCACCCTTAGGTCCTTCATAGCGAATGACGACTACATGGCCCTCTTTCACTATTCCATTATCAATGTTTTCCTGCGCTGCTTCTTGGGAATCAAAGACGATTGCCTCTCCTTTGAATACTTTGATGGAAGGATCAACTGCACCTACTTTAATAACGGAGCCATCAGGTGCAATGTTACCAAATAACACCGATAACCCACCTACAGCACTATAGGGATTGTCTTTTGTTCGAATGACTTGATCATTCGTGATGTGATAATCTTTGACAAGCTCACCCATCGTTAAACCTGCAACGGTTGGGCGATCTGGATGAATAGCTCCCGGAATGGATGTTAATTCATTAATAATGGCACTAACACCACCCGCTTTATTGATATCATCCATTGAAATATCGGATGCAGGCATAATTTTCGCTAAATAGGGTACTCGCTCTGCTACTTTATTAATATCTTCAATGTTGTAATCTATTTCTGCTTCATTGGCAATGGCTAATGTATGAAGAACAGTGTTTGTGGAGCCTCCCATTGCCATATCAAGAGCAAAAGCATCATCAATTGACTCTTTTGTAATAATGTCGCGTGGCTTAATGTCTTCCTTGACCATACGAATTAATTGTTTGGCTGCTTCTTTAATCAGCTTGTGACGCTCTTCAGAAGTGGCAACGATTGTACCATTCCCTGGTAGAGCAACACCGAGCATTTCCATTAAACAGTTCATCGAGTTGGCTGTAAACATCCCTGAGCATGAGCCACATGTTGGACATGCATTATTTTCAATATCTAACAACTCTTCAGATGACATCTTTCCTGATTTATGGGCTCCTACGCCTTCAAAAACAGAGGTTAAAGAAAGCTGCTTGCCTGAAGCAGAAGTACCAGCCTCCATTGGACCACCAGAAACAAAGATAGATGGTACGTTTGTGCGAACTGCTGCCATCAGCATCCCTGGTGTAATTTTGTCACAGTTTGGAATATAAAATACACCATCAAACCAATGTGCATTAATAACTGTCTCTGCTGAGTCTGCTATAATTTCACGACTTGGTAATGAATAACGCATACCAATATGCCCCATTGCAATACCATCATCGACACCAATTGTATTAAATTCGAATGGAATACCACCCGCTTCAATAATGGCTTCTTTCACTACATCAGCGAACGTACGTAAATGAACGTGACCTGGTATTATGTCGATATATGAGTTACAAACCCCAATAAATGGTTTGCCTAAATCTTTTGCTTTTACTTTGCCTGTTGCATATAAAAGACTTCGATGTGGCGCTCGATCTACGCCTACTTTAATCATGTCACTTCTCATTTTAAACGCCCCTCATTGCTATCCATACTATGTTCGTTGCTATAGACAAAATGTTCTGTCTTTTTAATTTTTGTTTATAGAGTAGCAGCCTACTAGATGGCTACTGCTGTAACGAACGTGTTAAATTGTTGTTATCATAGTACGAAAAAAAGGTCTCGTCAACAGTATTTTTTGAATTGTTCAAACAATTAAAAAAATCTGTCAAAATTGAAATCGTTTACATGCTGATTAAGCATCAGTTTTATCTCGCTTTGATAAAAATTTTGACATTTCGTTCAAATTTTAATTTTTCAATAATAACCAACAATGTAAGAGACCATTGATTCCCATATTTTCGGACAAGTTGAATCATCTTATCTATAGAGATAACGCTTACAATAGAAACAATTTTTTTAAGTAGCCTGTAAAAAATACTTGATCGGGATCATATTGGTGTCGTATTTTTAAAAACTTTTCGATCTCTGGATACAGTTCGTAGACGGTTTGTGCTGTTAAATGATGTTGTTTGCCCCAGTGAGGTCGGCCATCATATTTTTGCATCAAAGTATGAACCCATTTAAAATAAGGCTCTTCTGACATCCCTTTATACATATGAAAGGCTATAAAAGCAGACTCGCGCCCCTGTGTTGGACTTAAAAAGCCTGCTTCCCCTGCAGTTGTTCGACACTCTAATGGGAAATGAACATTAAAAATCCCTTTTTTAAAGGTTGTATGAATTTCCTCCAAGCATGCTTCAAATTGAGCGAGTGGAATGGCATATTCACTTTCTTGGAACTTCACACTACGAGGAGAAGGATAAATTTCATAGCTTATGCCCACTTTTTCACTTTTCACCACATTTGCGGCTGCTATTTTACTCATAGCACCACTTAACGCTGGTTTCCACTTACAAAGTTCTGACATGGCAAAGAAAGCACCATTTTCTACAATTTGAAGCTTTAACGTTTCTATTTTTTTATTCCATTCACTTTGATAGATGGGTGCTACAGCATTCATCCGTTTTACTTGAATCGTCTCACTACCAGGGAAATAAAACCATTCCACATGGCGATGTTGGCGAATATCCTCTGCGAATAGTGTGAGACCATTGCTCAAAGTTTCTCTTGCCCCAACATAATGCAAGCTATAAAGTGGCATGACTTTGATCGTTACTTTGACAAGGACACCAAGCATACCGAGCGATACGTGTAGTGCTTCAGATAAATCGTCCATTCCCCTCCTGTGCTCCTGATATGTGCCAGTGCCATCTACAAACCCCCATGTCATGACAGCAGACGACAGAGAACCAAGTGTAATCCCTGTACCATGTGTACCCGTTGATACTGCTCCTGCAATCGTTTGCTCCTGAATATCCCCCATATTGATTAAAGCAAAGCCGTGCTTCTCCAGCATTGGTCCAATTTCATATAGGTAGGTACCAGCCCATAATGTTGCCTCCTGCTTTTCCTCATTCACAGCGATTAATCCACGCATATTATGTAAGGAAATAGCGATATGCTCAGGCATAGCCACAGCGCTAAAAGAGTGAGCTGCCCCTGTGACCCGAATCGTTTTTCCCGCTTCACGTGCATGCTTGACAATGGTTGAAACTTCTTCAACCGATTGTGGTAAGTACATTTCACTCGGATAAGAAATAACATTCCCCGCCCAATTTGTCCACTTTTCACCATTACGCCATTTTTCTATAGAAAACATTGTCCATCCCCCCTATATGTTGTGTAAGGCCCCATATACTTGTCCTCTCGAATCCCATGGAGTACTTGAAAACGCTCACAAAGCTCCCCTGCTTTTGCATGTCTAAAATAGATCGTATCACCAATATTAATATGTTTTCCTTTGACCTTTATAGGCGTTTGTACTTCTCCTGCTCCTTCTAAGCTAAGGTATGCAAAATTGCTAGGTTCATAGAATACAGGTAAGCGATCCAATCCAATTGCTCCAGAAGCCGTATAACCCCCACCATGACAAACAACAATATTTTTTTCAGGCTTTCTCGTTACACTCAAAGCAAATCCAGCTGCCTTTTCTAGCTGTAAATGTGTAAATTGATCGAACAATGCAGGTGCATAAAAAGCGGAGCCTACTGTAATTTCAGTCACTTCTTTCTGCTGATTGGTATATAACATGCTCCCTGAGCCTCCACCATTGACGAAGCGTAAGTTTGGAAAATACGCCTTGATATGGGCTATCGCTAAGCGACGAAATTGGGTTACTTGTTTTTTAGCTTGTACTTGCATTGCCTCAATCACTTTGCCTTTTAATGCATTCGCAGGACGATTGCCAACGCCTGCTATTTGAGCCTCATAGCCCATTGCACCTACAACCTCAATCGCTGACGTTTTTTGAATCTCTTGCAAAAAAGGTGTCAGCGTCTCAAGAGAATACAACGATGAACGTTTAGTCCCGAAATACAGTACTTTAAAATCATTCGAAACATTAATATCAATGCAAACCTGTACACGTACACCTATTTCTAGTCCCAGCTTCGCTAATAGTTGGATATGTTCTGGCCGATCCACCATAAAAGTAACGCTTTTCCCGTCTTTGACGAAATGTAGCAAGCGACGAATAGCTGCTTCCTCCATTACTGGATAGCCCAGTAATAAATCATCAAATTGCTGCTGTAGTAAAAAAATGGTCTCTGCCGCTGTGAATGTCATAAAGCCTACAACATTAGCAAGGTTTTTCTGAACATAACGAAGCACTTCAACAGAACGAATCGATTTTGTCGCAATACGAATTTGCTTGCCACCACAAGCCTCTTGCACAGTTCGTATATTTTTATCCAGCGCATCTAAGTCCAACCAAGCAAATGGTCTTTCCAAATCACTAAACGCTCGATCCAATCTTGTCGTCATTTAATCCCTCCTGTATATACTATGTATTTGACAATTTACAGAATAATTTTGTTATTCATGAGTCAAAATAAAAACAACCGTGCGCTTTTTATTCAATAAGTCGACACAGTTGTTTTAGAATGGGACAAACATTTCATTCACCTTTCTATTCAATTGGTTACGATGCGTATAAGAAATCGGCTGCAAGATTTAGCAGCACTAACAAATGCAGACCAGCAATCAGAAAACCTTGACGATTTAAACGTTTCATAACAGCCATATTCATATGCAACACGCTCCTTTTTTCTACATTATAATCCTTTTAAACAGAATTTTCAAACTATTAAAAGGTGAAAATTTAACCATTTTCCATTCATATAAATAAAAAATGAACAACCGTATAATTGATTGAAATTCTGCTTCAACAAAAAATGCATTTTTTCATGGATAAAAAGGTGGTTTTTGCAAATATTTAGTCAAACGGCTGATTTTGGAGCGTTCCATCTATTTTTGGTACGGATTGAATGCGTGAACATACTATAGAAGTAAGCGAAAATCGGTGTATGTACAATATAGAAGTAATTGTAGTTAATGTGGACATTTTCACAATCATTTATGCAGTTGGAGTTACGTTAGTGTGGGCATGATGAAAGAGCTGCATTCATTTGTCTACAGCCATTATGACAGCATGTAATAATTACTAAACAAAATCGCAGTGTTTAATCTACTCCATTCAGGGTATAACTAAGTAATCGCCATTATATCTTAATTTTAAGGAGATGAAAATAATGATTAGTTTCATTTGGTATTTAATCATCGGAGGAATTCTTGGATGGTTAGCTGGCGTAATTTTAGGTAAAGATGTACCTGGTGGCATCATCGGGAATATTATTGCAGGGATTGTTGGTTCTTGGATCGGTAGTATGGTTTTAGGGAACTGGGGTTGGAGAGTAAGTGATTTCTACGTGTTCCCAGCACTGATCGGTGCCGTTGTGTTGATCTTTATCGTCAGCCTTATTTTAAAAGGTATGCGTAAAGCAACTTAAATATGTAATAAAGAGCCATCCATGGTGATGGCTCTTTATTTTGCTTCATTTAGTAAAACGGTTGCTCGGAGTTCATCGTGATAATCATTATACAATTGGTAGTAATACAATACATTTTCCACATATTCCTCACTATGATTGTATTGATACACAGCTTTCTTAATATTACCTTTGGCAGCGCCGTATTTAGCTAAATAATTAGCTGCACTAAATACCGCATCCTCAATATCATAGGGATCGGCTATACCATCCCCATTCGCGTCTACGCCATATCCTCCATATTTAGCAATTGTCTCTGGATTCATTAATTCAGCCTTCGTGATGTTTCCTTTTCCTAGTCCTGAACAAGTAGGATGCTGCCAGCCAACGAACGTGCACGGCATAAATTGCATATGCCCTTCTGCCCCGGCAGATGAAACCATTGATTTCACTGTAGAAAATCTCGTTTCAATTCGATGATGTGCAGCAAGCAATGTCCATGGCACACCATATTTCTCCTCCGCTGCTACATATACCGGAATGTATTTCTCTGGAATGTCCATATCGAAATGTTGTTGAATCTCCTCAATTGCCTTTTGCTGTGCAAGCTTTTCGAAAATCGGTAATGTTTGAAGTTCCTTCCACGCAAAAAATGTCAGGACATACACCGTTATCGCAACGGGAATCAATAATGCTATCATACCCAATTTTGTAGCGGGTGATAACATGGCTTTGTTGTTCTTTTTCTTTGTCATACGTCACACCTAATCTAGTATTCTTTTTCTATATTACCAAATTTTTCGTTATATGTAGTAGATCTTTTAATTTTTGTAAGATAGAAACTTCCAGTTGTAGGATGCTATTCATTTTCACTATAAAAGCAGTTGAAAGGTTTGCTAAAAATATAGTAAAATACAGATTGATTCATTATATTGGATAATAATAGGGAGGCATTTATTTTGTGGAAAGACTTTAAAGAATTTGCAATGAAAGGCAATATTGTCGATCTAGCAGTAGCAGTAGTCATCGGTGGTGCTTTCGGTAAAATTGTTACCTCCTTAGTTGAAAATATCATTATGCCATTAGTTGGTATTTTAACAGGTGGTGTTGATTTAACAAAGAGCTTTGTTTTTGGCTCTGGTGAAGCCCAAGTCAATTTAGGTGTATTTCTACAATCAATTATTGATTTTTTAATTATTGCATTTGCCATTTTTATGGCCCTCCGAATTATGACGAAGCTTACACGTAAAAAAGAAGAAGCAGTCGTTGAAGAGCCAGCTCCTGAATTAGATGCAAAAGAAGAGCTCCTCAAAGAAATTCGTGATTTACTCAAAAAAGAACAAGCCTAACATATGACACCAAAGGATCTGCCTTATTCGAAAGAGGCAGATCCTTTGGTTTTGTATCCTTCTCTTTGGCTGTTCTATCCGCTGCTTTATGCGTATCCTCCACTTTCTCTGCTCTATCCATCTCTTTCCGCGTTTTATCCACTACTTTCCTTACTCTATCCACCAGTTTTATGCGTATCCTCCACTTTCTCTGCTCTATCCATCTCTTTCCGCGTTTTAACCGCTACTTTCCTTACTCTATCTACCAGTTTTATGCGTATCCTTCTCTTTCTCTGCTCTATCCATCTCTTTCCGCGTTCTATCCGCTACTTTCCTTACTCTATCCACCAACTTTATGCGTATCCTTCTCTTTCTCTGCTCTATCCATCTCTTTCCGCGTTCTATCCGCTACTTTCCTTACTCTATCCATCAACTTTATGCGTATCCTTCTCTTTCTATGTTCTATCCTGTTAACTTAACTAGAAGCTCCCACACATTGTTGCTCATAATTTAATAATCAATCTCCTACTATTCCTACGTGATTAACTATAAATAATCTAGCTAATTTTCAGAAAACACCCTTGTTCTTCTTTAGTATCCATGTTAAATTGGTAACAATTATTGAGAATACTAATAAATTGAAAGCGAAAATTGTCGCTTTTAATAATATTGGAGAAAAGAGTGACGTCATGACATTAAACAGAAGTATTGAAACAAAACTTGTACAACTAGGAAATTTAAGTGACCCCATAACAGGTGCTGTGAGCCCGCCGATCCATTTATCGACTGCTTATAAACATGCTGGAATTGGTGAATCTACTGGCTTTGACTATACACGTACAAAAAATCCTACACGTGCTCTTTTAGAAGAAGGGATTGCTGATTTAGAGGGTGGCGATATGGGCTTTGCCTGTAGTTCAGGGATGGCTGCTATTCAATTGGTGTTATCCTTATTTAAACCAGGCGATGAGTTAGTCGTGCCTGATGATTTATATGGCGGTACCTATAGACTATTTAACTTCTTCCAAGAAACCTATAATATCAAGCCTGTTTATTCAAAGTTTGAATCGGTTGAACAGGTGGAAGCATTAATAACTGAAAATACTCGTGCGTTATTCATTGAAACCCCAACAAATCCACTTATGCAGGAATTCGATTTACAAGTGTATGCAGAGTTAGCCCATAAGCATGGAGCCTGGTTAATTGTAGATAATACCTTCTATACACCATACTTCCAACGCCCTATCGAACTAGGAGCTGACATTGTCCTTCACTCTGCTACAAAATATATCGGTGGTCATAATGATGTTTTAGCTGGTTTAGTTGTGGCTAAAGGTAAGGAATTAGCTGAACGCATTGGCTTTATTCATAATGGCAGTGGTATGGTACTAGGCGCTATGGATTCGTGGTTACTTATTCGCGGTTTAAAAACTTTACATCTTCGATTAAAACAGCATGATGCGAATGCAAAAGCCATTGCCGCTTATTTAGAGGAAGAAGCATTAGTGACTGATGTACTTTATACAGGAAAAGGTGGCATGCTGTCATTCCGCTTGCAAAAACCTGAGTGGATTGACCCATTCCTTCGTCACTTAAAGTTAATTACTTTTGCTGAAAGTCTTGGCGGTGTGGAAAGCTTTATTACATATCCTGCCACACAAACACATGCAGATATGCCATATGAAGAGCGTGTTGAACGTGGCGTTTGTGATCGTTTACTTCGATTCTCTGTCGGTATTGAGGAAGCAGAAGATTTAATTGCAGACTTACAACAAGTATTCGATATCCTAAGAAAGGAGGCATAATTTATGAAGCAACATATTGAAACGAGCCTCATTCATGCAGGTGTTCGTGATGGCTATGGTAATAAAAAAGGGGCTGTCAATGTTCCCATGTATCTGTCCTCTACCTTCCATCAAGAAAGTATGGATGAGTTTGGAGAATATGATTATGCTCGCTCAGGCAACCCTACGAGAGACGCATTAGAAAAAGCTGTGACAGAACTTGAAGGTGGTGTTCGCGCTCATGCCTTTTCTTCGGGCATTGCAGCGGTATCAGCAGCGTTAATGCTGTTATCCCAAGGGGACCATATCGTCATGACCGAGGATGTTTATGGTGGAACCTATCGTTTTGTGACAAAGGTGTTACCACGCTTTGGTATTTCCCATACATTTGTAGATTTCACGGATCTAGCAGCAGTAGAATCAGCAATAACGCCAGCTACGAAGCTGCTTTATATGGAAACACCATCAAATCCGACATTAGGCATCACAGATATTCGTGGCGTGGTGGCACTAGCGAAACAACACCAATGTCTGACATTTTTAGATAATACCTTTATGACACCGTTACACCAACGTCCACTAGAACTTGGAGTTGATGTCGTCATTCATAGTGCAACTAAGTTCTTATCTGGTCATTCTGATATTATTGCTGGCTTAACAGTTACAGCAGATGACAAGCTAGGACAAGAGCTATACTTTATCCAAAATTCTTTTGGCAATATTTTAGGTGTACAAGATTCTTTCACACTGCTACAAAATATCAAAACAACAGATGTGCGCTTTAGTCGCTCTGCTGAATCTGCACAAAAAATTGCAACATTTTTAACTACAAATCCACTGGTTGAGCAAGTCTACTATCCTGGACTTGCCTCACATCCAGGGTATGACATTCATCAACGTCAAAGTACAAGTGGTGGGGCTGTATTGTCTTTCCGTTTACCGAATTATGCAGCCGCAAAAGCATTAGTCGAAGCAATGACAATTCCTGTTTTTGCGGTCTCTCTTGGGGGTGTGGAATCAATTCTTTCTTACCCAGCAAAGATGAGTCATGCTGCTATGGAGCCTGAGGAGCGTGCAAAACGCGGCATCACAGATGGACTTTTACGATTTTCAGTGGGACTTGAGCATGTGGATGATTTAATTGCTGATTTTGCACAAGCCTTAGAGATTGCGGCCAAGGCTTGATTGAACCAACCTGAAAGAGACCGTTAAAAAACCCTAACTATTTTACGAAACACTCATTGCGTGTTTTATCATAGTTAGGGTTTTCTATTTGTTAATAGCTAAAGTAGTCATGCCACCGCATCTTTATAATCCTACGTTCAATTTTTCACCTTTCCTAACACACGGTATAAATAATCACCATGCCCCTTTGCTAGTAGCGCTTCTTGCTCAGCAGAAATCCAATAAAATGAAAAAATTAAATCCGCTTCATTTAAGCCCGTTGGATGATGTTGCCATGAATCTTGTGTTTCATCGGATGTTAAATGATAAAAATAACGTTTCTGTAAAATACCTGACGGATGATTAAAATAGTCCTGTGCAATTAACCTCTGAACGACAAGTGTTGTTAGACCAGTCTCCTCCAACATTTCACGCTTCACAGCTTCTAAAGGTGTTTCGCCCTCTTCTACTGTACCTTTGGGCACTTGAATACCTGCACCAACTGAATTCTGTTCAAATACGAGCACTTGTAATTGTTCTTCATGCTCTCTCGTAATATAGCCAAATGCTTTTTCCACTACTTGCATGAAAGTGACCCCCCATTTCGACTGATTGAATGTTACAATAAAGATAAAAATTGGGATTGCAGGTGAAAAGTGTTGACATTTATTATACGACAGATGCTAGAAAATGACATTACATTTGTACAAGAAATTGCTAGAACAAGCTGGCACCATACATATGAAGGAATCATCCCTCGTGATATTCAAGATCGCTTTTTACAAATGGCGTATAGCAGTAACCGTTTAACACAGCGCCTCACTACTATCCTATTTTTAGTCGTAATTGTCGATGAATCGCTAGTAGGCTTTGCTAATTTCTCAAATGTTACACATGTTGAAGCAAAGCTGCTTGCCATTTACTTGCATCCTGATAGCCAGGGGAGTGGTATCGGTTCAGCTCTTTTACAAAGAGGGCTAAACATGCTTCCCAGCCTATCGTCATTATTTGTTTGTGTAGCAAAAGAAAATACAATTGGTATGCATTTTTATCAGGCAAAGGGGTTCGAAAAGCTAGTAGAATTCGATGAGTGTTTCGATGGTTATCCGCTTAAAACAGTGAAAATGGTGAAACAACATGAAAAAGGATAACGGTTGCTTTGACAACTGTTATCCCCATGTTGTTGAAAAAAGATCATGTCAAAGGCAGAAAAAGCAAATTTGCAAGGTGAGGGGTTGATTTCCGTTCCGCCAACGTCCTTTCCAGGGGGCGTCCGATGAGCCGCTTCACTCACTTACGCTCGCTCCAGGGTCTCATCTGTGACGCTAAATCCCCTAGGAGTGACGCTGGCTCCACTCCAATCAACCATTCTGCAAAGTGTCTTTACTTTTTTCATAGTAGTATAGCGATCAAATAGCCATTATCTGTATTCTTAGAGGGGATAAACTCTTATTTTCAATATGGAGAAGTGATGCGTGACAACACCTCTTCATAAAAAGTAGTGAACACCTTCACTTTATTTGAAAACTTTGCTAAAAAGGTAAAACTTTTGTGGGTTGGAGTGGAGGCTACTTGACTCCCATGGGATAGCGAGACAGGCGAGCCTCTAAACGGAGCGATAGCGGAGGAAGTGGCTCGGTGCGCTCGCCCACAGGAAAGCAAGTAGCCTGCAACGGAAATCCATTTCTCCCTTTCAATTGACTGTTTTGTTTTTCAACACTAAAAGGATAACGGTTGCTTTGACAACCGTTATCCCCCTTCGTTTTTAAAAGCATTGTAAGACAACCCATGTCTGATCAAAGCGGGTCTTTTGGCAATCATCCTCACGAATCCAAAAATACAATCTACCGCTATCTCCCCACATATATCCAAGCTCTTCTTCTGAATCAAGTTGAAGCAATAATCGCCAGTCTGTTGCCCCAGCCTCTAATTCCCTTCGAAGGGGATCATTATAACCAGTTGAATCGCCACAATATAAGCCATTGGAGACAAGCTGACATTGTAAGTACATATCCCCTTGAATAGCATCTGGAAAACCGTCTATGCGATGAACGGCTCCATTTGCATCAGCTTCTTCCATCGATTCATATGCAAGGTCTCTCAAATTATCTGCTTCCTCTTCCGTTAGAGTTTCTTCTAAATCATCCCAAAATGGAGATTCCCAGGGCGGGAGTGTCCATTCATTTTTAAATTGCAGACTTGCACTGGCAATGTCGCCATGTTTGAGTAAGATAGCAGGTATTTTTATTCTTGTAAGGCTACTAACTGGTTCTGTGAAATAGAAAACATTGAAGCCATCATAGTCTTTCGGATCGTATCCCCATGGTTGCTCGGCTGCATCATAGAAAAAGGACAATAATCCATCTGTAGGTAATAAATTGTTGGTATCGTAAGGTTTGATATCCTTTACATGTAGTTGGCAAAGGAAATACAACGGTCTCTTATCGTTCGTATATGGCCACACAAAATCTGTGGGAACATCCGGACAGCCACCTATTTTTGAATGGCCAATCGGAATTTCTTCATCAGCATTTTGCTTAGCTACCATACGTATAGAGCTTCTAGTATAAGCTGCTATTTGCTCAGCCTTATGTGCTAACCCATAGTCTTTCAACCATTTGTTCCATTTTTCTGTGTTGCTCAATGCCTTCCCCTCCTACCGTTACACACGTTTTTTATGTAAGATGTATATGCTCAGCTTGGATCACAAGTGCTGTCAAGCCTGTCGTACTACCAGATTCATGCGCCTGCCCTTGATGCCAAAGTACACCCTGTCCAGATTTTATGGTGATTTTTTCATCATCTTCACCACGAACCCAGCCTTCGCCATGCATCACGATAAAAAGCTGAGGAACAGGGGCTTCATGCATACCAACTACCCCATTTGGCTCAATATAGATGAAACCGATATTCACTGGCTCTTCTGTTTTCATAATGTTCCGATAAAATGCATTGTTTGATTGATATTGATGAATTTGCTTCGCTAAATCTTGTGTATATGAGATGAATTGCATTTTTCTATGTTCCTTTCATGCTAGGCTAATTCTTCCTGTGCAAATGCTAGCAGTGTACCATCTTCTGATTTGCCATAAAAAGCAAAGGCATCATAGCCAATACTTTTTATCGTCTCCCAATCTGCTGTTTCTCCGTTGAGTAGCTGTACATTGCCATGTTCATCTACCTCATAGTCTTCTGCTTCTTCGTCATAGTCAATATTATAGAAAAATGATAGGACAACTTCTGTTGTGGGCAAAAGATATTTCCGTAGTGGACGATGGATACGCTGCTCCTCCGTAAATTCATCACAAAATAGCGCATTATAGCCATGTAGGGTTGCATCAAATAGCAAAATTTCCTCCGCCGTTAAAGGGTCTTTTGCAACGATTCTAGCGGTTGCTCCAGTAATGAAAGGCAATGCCTCACCTTCGATTGTTAGTAAATCTCCATAGTACCAAATTTCAAACTGTTTATTCCCTGTGCTGGAACAAAGCTGTAACTGTGATTCAACTGCCTCTAGCTGTTCAACATTTTCTGCATATGACTGTAAATAAGTTGGAATAGTAATATTCATAGCCTTCCTCCCCTTTTCTTCCTTATAACGTATTATAATACATTCCGCCTTCTATTTTTATCCATAAAAAAACCCAGAATTTTTTCTGGGCTTGATGACACTTACTTTTCTAACATGATTAAAACTGACGGGCCTTTGCTTCACTTCGCAAGAGGCGATTATGGAGAGTTATCTCCGTTTCACCATTTACTTGCGATTTGGATCGCTTAATCCTTGACCAGTTGCGGTGGATTTTTTGAGATTTTGGATCTAATTGTTCGAACCTACTCATTTTTCATCCTCCTCATCATTATAGATTTCATAAGTGAAATCTTCTTTATTATGACCAGCTAGGATGAATTTATACAAACGGCCATTCATCAGAAAATAGCTCTACTTTATTGCAAAATGAATGCAGGTTTTACTTGCTTTTTATTTTTTTCTCCAATAAAACTTTGACAATTTTCTCAAGTTGTAGGTCTAAAGAGTAAGGATCTTCCATGACAAACTCATCATCGAACTCACCATACATATAAACATTGCCATTCTTAACAGCAGGTGCTCCCTGCCAAATCGGACTATTCAAAATTTCTTCTGCATCTTCTTGCGAATTGACATAGACAAATACATGATCGCCTAAATACTGTGGCAATACCTCTAATGAGATATTTTCAAAGCCCTCTTTCATGTTTAAAGCTTGCTCTGTTGGAGGTAATTTCAACATCTGATAAATGGTGTTACTACCATAATTCCCTCCCTCAGCAGCTAACACAAATAAACCTGTAGGGCTTAATTGCACGACTGATACCGTTTCACCTTCTTTAATGATGCCATCGATTTGTTTTCGAGCATCTTCTACCCTCTGTTCATAGTCTTCTATCCATAACTCAGCTTCCTGCTCTTTTCCAAATACTTCAGCAATTCTTCTAAATTTTTCTAATGGTCCAGCCGTCGAAAGCTCTTCCCAGTAAGGAATAAAAACAGTGGAGCCGATTTTTTCGTATTGTTCAATATTTTTCTCAATCGACCCAATGATTAAATCGGGCTCTAGCATAATGAGTTTTTCAGGATTCATTGGGAAGCCACCTAAATTCTCGATTTTAGCGAGCGTTTCTTGCGGAATCCCCGCTTTCTCAATCCAACCTTCCGTTAACATGCCTTCACGTACACCAACTGGAATAATTCCTAACTTTAAAAGCTGCCCCATATATTGATCAGCTGCTACACGCTGTGGCTGAGCTGGAATTTCTACATCACCTCTAGGCGTCGAAACAATTCTTGTCTTTCCTTCTTGTACAGCCTCTTGTCCATTCGCTTGTGATTCCACTTGATTTGTCGCAGATGATGAGGCTCCATTTGTATTTGAGCATGCTGCTAGCAGCAATGATAGGCACATAAACAACGTCATAGCCTTTACTTTCATATTTTTGTACTTCGACATTTCATTTACTCCCTTTCGTTGATAATGATTTTCAATTTCACCATCAATATAACACTCGAATTGTTTTGGGAGAATAGCATATCTTCTTTTCCAAAGTGGCAATTCTTCATCTTCCAGTTGCCGCTTTTGCCTCCATGCCACTTTAAATTGTGCTGGAGATACACCCTTGTATCGTTTAAAGCTTCGGCTCAAGGAATGACCGTCAGGATAACCGACATGCTCCGCAATTTCCTGCAACGTAGCATCTGTTTGCACGAGTAATGCCGCTGCTTTATTGACACGCATTTCACCTAAATAATGAATCGGGCTTGTATGCATTTTTTCTTTAAACAGTTTTGATAAATAACCAATGCTACAGCCTAACTCTTGCGCTATGATGTCTAGTGTTAGAGGCATATGCGCATGTTCCTCTATATAGCGAACTGCCTGCGCCACCATATCTGGCTTTACGGGATGAATTCCCTGTCCATGCATTTGCCGCAATAATTCATAGATAAATTGATAGAATAATGATTTTATATGTAAATTTTTCAGCTCTTTGTCATGGGCCTGTTGCCAAACTATCTTCATCTGCTCTGCTCTGTCAAGTAATGCAAGAGGATGAGCTGGCACAAAAGCATATTGATAGTGGAAAGGATTATGATTTTCCATCAAGGCTACCATTTCTTGGCGATGAGGTAACGGAAGTATTGCCTTATAGAAAATCATAAAGTATTCAAACTCTTTCTCCGCTACAATCTCTACATCCACCCCTTTTCCTGCATGCAGGACGTGAAACGGGTGTACCAGATGTCTGTTTTTATCCAGCCAGATTTGAGCATTCCCTCTTTTTGTATAGAGAAAGGCACTGGTCGGCAATCGATAGGGACCAAAATCCTCTCCCTGCTCCATCATTGTCAATCGTACATCCATAATTTTGATGTATGCGTGATTCCATAAAAGTATATGATCACTTAATTTCATCGAGCTCAAGCACTCCTTCTAGTTTAACCAATAGCATGTCTCTAGTTTAACAGAAATCCCACTAATTGATAATAATTCTCATAGATAAAATGCACTTCCTTCAAATGTAGCCAAACAAAATGGACTTGTCATTGCATTGACCAAGTCCATTTTATATCCTTCTTATTTTTTGAAACGATTGCCTGTGTTCACATAGATCATTAAAAAGATCGTCAATGCTACGAAAAGAACAAGTCCGATACTAAAAAATAACCACTGTGTATGAAAAAGTTCATTAAGAATCCATAAAAGCACACAAAAGCAGTAGCCATACATCATTTTCCCCATAAATTTCGCCAATGCTTGCTCATCATACTGCTTTTTTTCTTCTTCTGGCATCGTATTAAATCCTGCGATTAAAAACGCTCCTTTCCCTTGGGACAGCACAATGGCAAAGGTCAGAAATAGCAGCATGATAATTCCATATACAAAGATACTCATCGTTCATCATCCTACTCTTCATTAATAAATTGCTGAATCGCTGGTAGTAATTTTTCATGTAATGGCAATGAAGGGTCTGAATAGGTTGCTAAGTTTCCTGCACGATCTGCTGGAGCCTTTTTCAATACATGGTTCATACCCTCCATATAAAGTAGCTTCGCCTCTGGTTTGCCTTTCTTTAATGCCTCGGCATCGACTTCCTTTACTTGTAAATCTGTTGTTCCTTGTACGATTAATACACGGCTTTTTACTTTCTCCAACTCGTCAGCAGGATGGTACTTTAGCAAGGAAATCAGGAAAGGCTGAACAGATGGACGGAAGAGGGCTTGCAGCTCTGGCGAAGCAGTTGTCACCTGCTTGCCTTGCTTTAAAGCTGTCAAAATATCCGTTGATTCATTGTAAAGCTTCGGTGCTAACTGACCTTTTAATTGCTCTAAGAGTACTACGTCCAATGGTCTTCCAGCACCTGCGATAGAGACGAAGGACGCTACCCCTGTTTTTTGAGCTGCTAGCAAACCAATGAGTGAGCCTTCACTATGACCAATCACGTGTACACTTGTATAAGCTTTATCCGCCATCAATGTTTGTAGGATTTGTACTGCATCATCCACGTATTGATCAAACGTCCCATCTTCTTCCTTTGTTAAGAGCGCTTGATTATCACCAAGTCCTCGCTTATCATAGCGAACCGTCGTAATGCCCTCTTGTGCTAAACCTTCCGCCAGCATTTTTAAGCTATTATTTTTACCAGCTAGAGCGGAATTACCATCTTTATCAGTTGGCCCAGAGCCTGCTATAATGAGAGCCACAGGCGATGGCGACGTGCTCGCTTTTTGTAAAGCAACTGTTAAGTCTCCCTGTTGAACAGGAATTTTTAGTTTTTCATAGGTAACGGGCTGCTCTTTATAAGCCGTTAAAATTAGGGGGAAATTCCCACCATTTTGTTGAAATGTAGCCTCTATTTGTCCATTTTTTAATATGCCGTTTATCGCAATAACAGAGCCGTTCAAATGAATAGATACTTTCACATTGTCATCTGTATACTTGACACTTTGAAATGGAAAATTAGATAAACCTTGTGCTGGAACAGATAATGTACCACTATCCTTCTGTAAATCGACGATAATTGGCAGTGCTCCATTAGGCGTTTCAATATTTCCCTCCCATTTTCCGATAAACTGTTCATTCATTGCACTTTGCCCCTTTGTCTCTTGATTGTCCGCAGTGACCTCTTTTTGCCCACAGGCACTTAAAAGTAACAATGTGCAACATAACAATAACCATTTTTTCATCCAATCTTCCTCTCTATATGAAGATCACCAATAAAATTGGCAATAAGGTAATACCGATTATGATGTAGCTCCATTTATTCGCAAAATTGACAGTCCATCCGATTCCAAATTTTTTCGGCACTAATAAGGATGGATCGTTTTTGTTACAATAAAAAATCCCCCATTTCCAGTATTGATCATCTGCCGCAGCTGTTTCATTTGTATGTACCTCATCAAAACGTTCATTGCTTTTACTGAGCTTCCAAATTAATACTAGTAAGCCACCTAATGTAACGATATTAAAGACAAGAAAAAGGGGAAAAAAGTATGGGGCTGTTTGGTCATGTAAAATAACGGTTGTATAATGTAAAGCAATAAATAGAATCGTCATACTAAAATTAATCGCTGCTAAATACCAGCTACCATATTTGCGTTGAGTCAGTTCCCGATGAACTGAGGCTTCTCTAGCCTGTGCACTCAATTGAATTTTGGCACTTTTCATCCCTTGGCCCATGATGAAAAAGCTAATTTGTATCGCTAATAATATCAGTGGCATACTGATGACGGAGAGCCTAGTTTTTTCAGTCCAACCATCCGCCTCCCCTGCACCATTCCAATGCGTGGCAAAAATTGCTGGAATGGTGTCATAATTCATGTACGTAAAAACAATCAATGCCAGTGTCATGATGATAGGTAAACTAAAAAATAAGGGCGATAGTGTTTCATCTTTTTGGCGGATTGTTAAGTCTGTTACATGCACCGTTTTGATGTTTGTTTCCCATTGTTCCTGTCCCTTTAAATTTTTCGTTTTAACATGGTAACTCATGTAAAGACCAGATGATAGCAGGAGCATGACATACAAAAGGATAAAGGAGATTAAAGACGTTTTCTCCTCTTGCATAGGCGACAAAGAGAATCCGATTTGACCTAGTAAAAATAAGCCTGCAATTCCTCCGATAATTTGACTATAACGCTTCTTCCAAAGCTGTAATTGAGGATGCTTGACATAAGGTTCTGGTATGGAAACACCAAAAACATTCGTTTTTCTTGTTAAATGTGGTGTCATGGTTTCCAAAATACCAACAATGATAAAGATGCCTACTATTATAAGCATACTACCCCTACTTCCATTGTTTTAAAATTCGCTGGAACAAACTTGTTATTTGTTCTTTTTCAAACCCACGTGCAAAAGCTTCCGCCATAATTGGCTTTAAAGCATTTTCCACTTTTTCAACCTCTGTTTCTTCCAGCTCTCGCTTTTGCCCACCAATAATGACTGCCTTCGCTTTCGGTTTTAATTCGATTAACCCTTTTTCCTCGAGTTCATGGTAGCTCTTACTCACTGTGCTTACATTGATACCTAAATCCGTAGCCATCGCACGCACCGCTGGTAATGTATCACCATTTTTCAGTTCACCTTTTGCGATGAATTCAATTAATTGATTGGCTAATTGCTTATAAAGCTGCAATTCACTATTTGGATCTAACCGTATTTGCATATCGCTCCTCCAATCTGTATTGTTAATACCCAAACAGAATCTGTTATGTATAGAGTAATACAGATTTCTCAAAATGTCAAATGAAGGTAATGATGAAGGTGACTAACTCACCTATGTGAATGTCTTATATGATGTTTTACCTTTGAAAGGGGTGGAGTCTTGGCTTGGGTGAGTGCATTTTGCCTTCCTTATGAATTTTATTACCCTAGTAGGAGCGCCTTTCTCTCTGCTTCTCACCCTCAATTAGATTGTTAACAGTGAACCACAAAAAGGACCCAGAATAATTCTGGATCCATGGACACTTATTGCTTCTATTTGATTTTTTACTAGTAGGTTTACGCTTCAACTTAATCTACAGCGAAGCAGATCAATTCTGTTTCACCTTTAGGCTTAAGTTTTAAGAAGCTTCAACCTTAACCAGTTGTGGCGGACTTTCCTGAGATTCTTGGTCTTTGGGTGTTTGACTATTACTCATTCTGCATCCTCCCCATCATATTAGATTAATAAGTGTTTCCGAACTTATTATGAACCTTTGCCTGATTTTTTATTCATGCTTCAAATTTTTTCTGCAAAGACTTGCTGTGCAATGGTTAAGGCATTTTGCACTTTTGGAAAACCGATGTAGGGCACTAATTGTAACAGAGCCTCGACAATTTCTGTTTGTGTTAAGCCTGCATGGTATCCTCGTTGGATATGGGTTTTTGTTTGCGGCGCAGCACCTTGTGTGACAACTGCTGTTATCACGACAAGTGCTCGATTTTTGGCCTCCAATCCTGGTCGTGCATAGACATCACCATAAGCAAATTCAATAATCATTTTGCGTAAATCAGGTGCCACATCGGCTAATGGATCGGATGTAATCATCTGTGTTACTTCTTCCTCAGTCATATATTGTTTGATTGTGTCAAGCCCCTTTGTAAAACGTTCATTCATTTACTGGATTCCTCCCACCATTTTCTTATACAAAAACCCCAATTCCGCGTCTCCAGAATTGGGGATTGTCCTTCACGTATGTAAGGGTCTCTTTTTCACGTCACCCTCTGGCTTAGTTGAAAAAGGATATAGGTTTTCATAGTGCCTCACTGGACAGCTTTAATGAATATCTATGCAAAAGTCACAAGGACATGCACGCAACAATTAATGTTTTACAAGACAGGCTTTTGCTTTGTCAATTTGGATCTTCACTTGTTCGAAGCCGGTTCCACCTAAGGAATGACGGCGTCGAACAGCCGCTTCTGGCGCTAACACATCATAAATATCTGCTTCAATTAGTGCACTTTCCTGCTGCATTTCTTCCAGCGGTAAATTTAATAAGTAAATCCCCTTTTGAATACACGTGAAGACAAGCTTCCCTGTCACCTCATGTGCCTCACGGAATGGCATACCTTTTGTCGCAAGATAATCTGCTAGCTCTGTTGCATTTGAAAAATCAGCATGGACAGCTTGATGCAAACGTTCTGTATTGACGGTCATTGTACGAATCATGCCTTCAAAGATTTTCAGTGAACCAAGAATGGTATGCACAGTATCGAACATGCCTTCTTTATCCTCCTGCATATCTTTGTTATACGTTAAAGGTGTGCCCTTTAACACGGTTAATAAGCCCATTAGATTCCCGTAAACGCGCCCTGTTTTCCCACGAATGAGCTCTGCCATATCAGGGTTTTTCTTTTGTGGCATAATGGAAGAACCTGTAGAGAAGGCATCATCCAATTCAATAAATTTAAATTCATCTGTAGACCAAATAATAATTTCCTCAGCAAAGCGTGATAAATGCGCCATTAACAAGGATGCATTACTTAAAAATTCCACAATAAAATCACGATCACTCACAGCGTCCATAGAGTTGGCATATACCTCACTAAAGCCAAGTAATTCTGCGGATTTTAAGCGGTCGATTGGGAAAGTCGTTCCCGCCATAGCCCCTGCCCCTAATGGCAAAATATCAATGCGCTTGATGGATTCTGTAAAGCGTTGTTTGTCACGCTCTAGCATCCAAAAGTACGCCATTAAATGATGCGCAAAGGATATTGGCTGGGCACGTTGTAAATGTGTATAACCAGGCGCAATCGTTTCAATATGTTCTTGAGCCTTCTCTACTAATGTTTGTTGAAACGTCACGATTAAATCAATTGCTTCCTGCACACGCTTTTTCAAGAAAAGATGCATATCCGTCGCGACCTGGTCATTACGGCTACGACCTGTATGTAGCTTGCCACCAACAGGACCAATTAAATCAATCAGCATCTTTTCTAAATTTAAGTGTATATCTTCATTGGCAACGCTAAATTCAAGCTCACCTGCGATTGCCTTTTCTTTTAATTGGGCAAGACCACCTAGTATGGCCTCTACGTCAGCTACAGGTAAAATTCCTGTTGCACCAAGCATTGTGACATGTGCAACACTACCTTCAAGGTCCTCTAGCACAAGTTGCTGATCAAAGCCAATGGATGCCCCAAATTCGTCTACCCATGCTTCTGCTGATTTTTGGAAACGTCCACCCCAAAGTTTTGTCATGTCAGCTCACCTTTTCCTTTATTTCTTATTGAAAGGTGTAGTGAAAGCATAATGCCTTCCCACACCTCGCTTGTTAAATATTATTTTTTATTAACAGATGAGTTCACTACGGTTGGTAGACCCCATAACTCGATAAAGCCTACAGCAGAAGCGTGATTGAATTGATCTTCCTTCGAGTATGTTGCTAGCTTTTCATTGTATAGTGAATTTGGTGATTTACGTCCTTCTACAATCGCATGCCCCTTGAACAGTTTCACACGTACTGTACCATTTACATATTGTTGTGATTGCGCAAGGAATGCTTCAAGTGCATCACGTAATGGCGAGAACCATAACCCATCGTAAATTAATTCAGATAATTTTTTCTCAATCACTGGCTTGAAGTGTGCTAATTCTTTTACAAGTGTTAAATCTTCAAGCTCTTTATGCGCTGTTAACAGCACTTTTGCTCCTGGGATTTCATAAACCTCACGTGATTTAATACCAACGAGACGATTTTCTACATGGTCGATACGTCCTACACCATGCGCACCTGCTACTGCGTTTAATTCTTGAATTAAATCTGCTAGCTTCATTTCTTTTCCATTTAATGCTACTGGTTTACCAGCTATAAACTCGATCTCCACATATTCTGCTTCATTTGGTGCATTTTCAACAGAAACAGTTAAGCCGTAAGCTTCCTCTGGTGGAGATACCCATGGATCTTCCATAATTCCTGCTTCATTGGCACGTCCCCATAAATTTTGGTCAATTGAAAATGGTGAATCCAATGTTGCTGGAATTGGTACATTATGTTTCATCGCATATTCAATTTCCTCGTCACGACTCCAGCCCCATTCACGTACTGGTGCTAATACTTCTAGATCAGGATTTAATGCTTTAATAGACACTTCAAAACGAACTTGGTCATTACCTTTTCCTGTGCAACCATGTGCAACGGCATCCGCACCGACCTGGTTCGCAATCTCTACTAATTTTTTTGAGATTAGTGGGCGAGAAAGTGCTGATACTAATGGATATTTTTGTTCATACCAAGTATGGGCTTGTAATGAAATTAATGCATAATTTTCAGCAAATTCATCCTTTGCATCTACCATATAAGATTCAATAGCTCCTACTTGAAGAGCTTTATTTTTTACGAATTCAAGGTCTTTCCCTTCACCAACGTCAAGGCATACCGCGATTACATCCCAACCCTGTTCTTTTAACCATGGAATTGCTACCGAAGTATCAAGTCCGCCTGAGTAAGCTAATACAACTTTTTTATTTGCCATTAAAAATGCGCCTCCATTGCTCTATCGATATGTATTTTTATACATTCATTTAAAAGTTTATACACGAATAGTATCATGTTATAAAAATAAATACAAGTGTATTTTTATAAATTCATAGACATTTATTTTACTAGTTAAGCGAACGTCAACCAATCCATCAAATCATTGGAGAAAGTATGAATATTTACTCGAATAAGCGTTTTTTCACTAAAGGCATAAATGTATACTATATAAATGTATCAATAAAAAAGAACCCCGTAGAAAACGGGATTTTTTTTCACGATTTAATTGATTTTGTCTTGTACAATGCATTCTTTGGATTAATGATGATCAATAACAGGGCGGCTACTGAATATAAAATGGCATTATACATCATTAAATCAACGAGATGCCCATTCACTAAACCAATAAAAAAATTAACGAATTGGTGAATGATGATGGGGATGATTAAATTCTGATTGATATTATAAAATCCTGCCATAATAATACTCGTCGCTATGATGGCTATCATAAAGAAGCCACTATATTGGAGTAAATCCATGCCCATAAAGCCAGTCGTAAGCCATATCGGTAAATGCCATAGCCCCCACCAAAACCCGATGATGATAGAGGCGACTAATGCGGAATACTTCTTTTGAAGCTCCAGTAGGGCAAAACCCCTCCATCCCAATTCTTCACCTAATGGTCCTGATAAAAGATTTCTAAAAAAGTAATAGCTCAGTATAACCCAAGAAGAGATTGTAAAAATAGAATCTGTTTGATGATTATTCATAACTAGACTCAAAATAATAATAAAAATGACGACTTGAATCGTCAGCACTGAAAAAATCACCGATCCGTTCAACCTATTCTTAAATTTTTGTTTCACAAAGTGTAGAAAGCTCTGTCCAGGATATATTTTCGGAAATAATATAGCGAAGGCAAAGGTTGATGACCATGCTGATAGACAGCGTATTACATCGAAAACCCATGTTGGAAACCCTAACAGCTTGACAGCTCCTACAAGACAAAAAAGCGGCCAAAAAATGACATTGGTTAAGACAATAAAACTCGCTACAGGTCTTTTTAGCTTCTTATTTCTATTCATGTTGATCCCCCATTTCATTGCACTGAACTTCAGCATAAACCTGGGGGTTGCTCACAGGTCAATCATCTATCTCTATTTTTACTTTATTGGCACATACATTTCTAAAAAAATACGTTCCAGCCCTTCTTCATACGTAACTAGCAGTAGATTGATATACACAAGCCCTAACAGCTCATAGCCCATTTCCTCGGCTACTTTTCTCATACTGGCTTCCACTTGATCGTCCGTATTTTTACCACCTGTAGACCATCTACCATCTTCAATGATTGTATAAAGACATTTTGGATAGGCTCGAATTTCCCCAGCTATTGCCTTGTCATCATCTTCAACTTTTCTGGTAATTATAAATTGTTCTTCTAGTATCCCTTCATCATTAAACCGTATTACTCTTCTTAATGATGTAAGGACCACTGCTTTTTTTAAACTATCAGTGTTTTCTTTTAGAATGTCATATTCATCATAAGCTGTATAATGATCTATTTCTCCCATTATCTCTAGTGGTTTCATTTCTTTTATACTGTATGTTCCTAAACATTGTTTAATTTTTTTACAATCTTCCTTGACTCTTTGTAACTTTTTTAATTGTCGTTTTTTATAGGCAATCTCCTCCAACATTTCCTGCTCTTTTTCTTCTAATAATGAGCGAATGCCCTCGATACTCTTGCCTCTTCTTAATTCCTGTATTATTTTGATTTCCAAATCAATTTCTCGATAAAAATTGACCGTTGTTAGGTCATAGATATCAAAATGGGTATAGCTTCTGTAGCCATTTCCTTTATTTTGCTGAGGCTTTATCAATCCTTTTTCTTCATAAAATTTTATCGTATCTCTAGAAATGCCTAAAAATTTAGCAACTTGTCCAATAGTGTACATTGTATTCTCCTTTTTTAGCTTCATCTTCCCTACTATATCAACAATTTCAGGTAAATATGAAAAAAACTGTCGCCATGCATAGGGAGCATGGCAACAGTCTGATTATTGCTATTTTTTATTGAAAAATGATTTGCCTAGAAATTCAATGGTTGCAGGTGCGAGTGCATATAACTTACTCGATAATCCCATGATCCTTGGTAAATTTACCTCACGAACTGGACGGTCAATTGTTTGAACTGTAGCTTGTGCCACTTCTTCTGCTGATAATAAAAATCTTCCTAAGGACTCCCTGTAGCCACTTGCATCATTTGCCTTATCTAAAAATGGAGTATCGATGGGACCTGGGTGGATGGCGGTTACTTTCACATTGTATGGAGCTAACTCCATACGAAGTCCATTCGTGAAACCGACAATGGCATGCTTGGTAGCAGCATAAACACTCGCTTTCGGTGTTGCCACCTTTCCTGCCTGTGACCCAATAAAAATTAGATGACCATGCTGTTGTGTCATCATTGCAGAGGCTAATCGTTTGGCAAGGTAAATCGGTACACTTACATTCAATTCAATCATTTGAGCAATATCCCCATCCTTTAAAGCAGGGGCTACAGCAAATTTCCCTACACCTGCTGAAAGAATCGCCACATCAATGGGTGGGAGCTGTGAACAAACATCATCGAGTGTATGTAAATTGGTTAAATCAGCTTGGATAACGTGAGCTCCTAAACGTTCTAGCACCTTTAGTGCAACAGCATTACGACCCGTGGCATAAACTGTATGCCCTTGAGCTACAAGTAATTCTGTCGTTTTTAAGCCGACACCACTTGTTGCACCTGTTACGAAGATCGTCTTTTTATATTTATTCATGTGTAAACCTACTTCCTTTGAAATAAATAGATACCCGCTTCGGTCTTCGTTGATTTAATATAATCATTGGCTTCTAAATAATCTAAATGCCCTAGTGTTTTGGACAAGGTTAATCCTAGCTGATGCTGGAATATGGCTGGATACAAGCGTTTTGTTACTTGTACAACCGTTAATTGATCGTCACCTAGCAACTCATTAACTTTCAATGATTGCTGATGCTGGCGCTCTAATCGTTTATCAATTAAAGAAGGAATATCCTCTAAATCGGCCCCATGCCCTGTATGCATCATTTTGATGGGTAATTGGCGTAGAATTTCGAGTGATTCATTGTATTGCAGTAAGGATTTTGGACGTCCTAATGTACGATCTAATGGTGGCTCGATTAATGGATTGGGCGTTATTTTTTCGAGTAATAAATCGCCCCCAATAACATGATGCGTTTTTTCATCCCAGAAAATAAAATGGCTTTGTGCGTGACCTAATGTTTCAATTGCCTTTAATCCTGGATGACCAGGCACTTCATCTCCATCCACCAAAATTTGTGTTAATGGGCGTTCACCCACAAGCTCTAATTCACGACGAACATGTACACTTTTTGTAATATATTCTTGTGGTACCCCATGCTCTAATAAACGCTCACTGTAAAATTGCTCGTGATAGCTTAAAAACGCTTCATCATGACGAAGCCATTTATCATTATAGGCATGCCCCAAAATTTCTGCATGTGGAAAGGCATCGACCCATCCTGCATGGTCAGGATGATGGTGGGTTAACACAACCTGTTCAATATCTCGCATGTCAAAGCCAGCTGCTCGAATTCCCCATTTCAAAGCATCATAGGCTTCCATCGTTTTTGGTCCAACATCAAAAATGCTGAGTGCATCGCCCTTTACAATAAATGCATTGACATCTCCTACTTCATAGGGTGTTGGAATTTCTATTTTGACTATAGACAAAGTTGTCTCCCCCTTTTTACGAGCTAGTGAATACTGATTCATTCTATTTTACAAGTTTTTTCTGTTTTCGTCATCCTCCTGTTGACAGTTTGCTAATTCCTCACTATAATTTTGAATAATCTAATTATTTTTTGTGCGTTGAAGAAGCCGAGTACGTAACTGGTGAAGGTGTTAGAGAGTGTTACATTTGCTGAGAGTAACATCACCCGCTCCCATTACTGAACCTACTTCTGAGCAGTTATGCAAACATAACCGTTTCCCTTGCGATAAGAGGGCTAAGAGTTGTGCCAACAATTGGCAAACAAAGGTGGTACCGCGGAAACGAGAGCGTTTTCGTCCTTCAAGATAAGGACGAGAGCGCTTTTTTATTTTGAACTGGAGGTTTTGTTTATGAAAAAAATAGTATTTATCGGTGCAGGCTCAATGGCAGAAGCATTGATGCAGGGCTGGATAAAACAAAAGGTGTTTACACCACAGGAAATCTATGTCACCAATCGCTCTGACAAAGAACGTTTACAGTTCTTACACGAAACATATGGAGTCCAGTGCCTGTTTGATCAAGCCATTTATCAACAGGCAGATCTTATCATTTTAGCAATGAAGCCAAAGGATGCTGTTGCAGCCATGCGCGATCTAAAACCTAAAATGACAACGCACTCTGCCGTTCTGTCGATTCTAGCCGGTATTGCTATTGAGACGATTACTAAATTTTTAGGAAGTCGTCCAATTGCACGGGTGATGCCTAACACATCTGCCACAATCGGTATGTCAGCAAGTGGGATAGCATTCAATAATGAGGTGTCGGCGGCACAGCGTATTCTTTTCCTCCAGTTATTAGAGGCTGTCGGCTCCGTTATTGAAGTCGATGAGGATCAATTACATGCAGTTACAGCCCTTTCTGGTAGTGGTCCTGCGTATATTTATTATTTAATGGAAGCCTTTGAAAGAGTAGGAACAAAAGTTGGTCTTTCTAAAGATACTGTACGATTACTAATGACTCAAACACTGGCAGGTACTGCTGAAATGCTCAAGCAATCGGTAGATGAGCCGGATGTTTTGCGGAAAAAAGTAACGAGCCCTGGCGGTACGACGGAGGCTGGTATTCAGGCACTAGAGCAATATCAATTTAATGAAGCCATCGAAGCATGTATTAAAGAAGCGGAAGCGCGATCTCGTTCACTTGCAAATGGTTAATATTATGTGCAAAATAGAGTGTATCACTAGGAATTAGGGGGCTTTATTTTGAGTAAATTATTCGAACCATATGCATTACAATCCATTTCCTTAAAAAATCGCATTGTTATGGCACCTATGTGCATGTATTCAGCGCAAGACGATGGCATGGTGACACCTTTTCATTTAGTCCATTATGCGACACGAGCAGCTGGTCAAGTCGGGTTAATCATCTTGGAAGCTACTGGTGTTGTGCCAGAAGGCCGCATCTCCAATAAGGATTTAGGCATTTGGGATGATGCACATATTGAAGGATTAAGTCAACTAGTTGAAGGGATGAAGGCTTACGGCGCTAAAACAGGCATCCAGCTTGCACATGCTGGTCGCAAAGCAACGGTGGATGGCGAAATTTTTGCTCCATCAGCTATTGCCTTTAGCTCAGACTATAAAACACCAATAGAAATGACAGAAGAGGACATTCTTTATGTAATAGAAGCGTTTAAACAAGCAGCTGTTCGTGCCACAAAGGCTGGCTTTGATGTGCTCGAGATTCATGGGGCACACGGCTATTTAATTAGCGAGTTTTTATCACCTGCGACAAATAAACGTCAAGATCAATACGGTGGTTCACAGGAAAACCGTTATCGTATCCTTCGTCAAGTTATCGATGCGATTCGCAGTGTGTGGGATGGGCCATTATTGGTACGTGTATCTGCAGAAGATTACGCTGAGGATGGCACAACAATGGAAGATTTTATTGTTTTTAGTCGCTGGATGAAATCTCAAGGTGTTGATTTGGTTGATGTATCAACAGGCGGTGTTGTACCAGCAGCTATTCATGTCTTTCCAGGCTATCAAGTATCGCATGCAGAGGCCATTAAGCATGGGGCAAACATCCCTACTGGCGCAGTTGGACTTATTACAACAGCTGTTCAAGCAGAAGAAATTCTCCAAAATAATCGCGCAGATTTAATTTTCTTAGCACGCGTTTTATTACGAGACCCTTATTGGCCACTTCATGCGGCTAAAGAATTAGGCGAAGAAGTGCAACCTCCCGTACAATACGTGCGCGGTTGGTAAATTGATTTGCAGTAAAAAAACAGCTTGTTATCCCGCAAGCTGTTTTTTCATTAGAAAAGTGGGTTTTGTTTTAATTCTTCATCAATAGCCTGCACCAATGTCTCTGCGTCCTCTGCTGTCACGACTTCTCCATTAACTAGCGCAAAAATACTTTGCTCACAGATTTCACAGTGAGATGTACAACCAGATTCCTCTATCTCAATATCATCCCGTTCTACTAATTCATCATACGCATCTGCCGCACCAAGTGATAAATTAGTGATACAAAACTCCACTCTATTTTTTAGCTGCTGTTGTTCTTTCTTTTTTTTAAATAGAGAAAATACCATGTTTATTGACCTCCTACTCTTTAAAAACGATCATACCACAATTCGACAAAGTCTATGAAAACCCTTACACTGAACAGCATCATTTCAAAATCATTTTTGACCATCTTGTGAATTATAAATAATTTCTTGTTTGCAATAAATCTAATAATCCATCTGGTACTTGTGTAGATTCCTTATAAAAGAGGTATACGGGTACACTCGGTAATGGGAAATCTTCAAAAGGAACTATATTAAACCGTCCCTCCATCCGTTCTTTTCTCACAATCATACGAGGTAAAAACGACATCCCCAACCCATCCTTTATTAGCCTTTTTACCACATAAGATTGAGAAATGGATACTTGCTTCGTGAAAACATATGTTTCTCTTAATTTACGTAATAGCTCTCCCCAAATTGTTGGATGATGATGCGTAAATAAAGTATACGTTTGAAATAACTCCTCATAATCAATATAAGTGCCTGTTTCATCATCATAGGCATCTAGGGGGATTACTAACTCTACTGGACTATCAATCAGCAGCTCTTGATGCCAATGTCGATAACGTGTTGATAATAATGAAATACCAATATGAGCTTGATCTTGATTGACTAAATCCTCTATTTTAGCTGAATCCTCTACTAAAATTGATATCTCAAGTGAAGGATTGTCATTGATAAATTGATAGATCACATGCGGCAGAATCGTTTCAACCATTAACGGGGTCATAGCCATAATGATTTTTTCTTGAATACCTTTACTTGCTAATCGAATACGTTCAATGCTTTGTTCCCACTGATTGACCATTTGCTGTGCCTCTACTTGAAAAAGCTTTCCAGCGTCTGTTAATTGCACACGATTTTTTTCGCGCTTAAATAATTGTACATGCAGAAATTCCTCTAACTGCTGAATATGAACCGTAATACTTGGTTGAGATAAATGAAGTTGTTCCGCTGCTGTACGAAAATTACAAGTCTGGGCTGCGACGATAAAAGATTGTAACCATTTATATTCCAAAATTTCACCTCAGTGATTAAAAATATTAATTAAATTTATTAAATATATTTAATTTACTAAATTATACAATAAGAATAGAATGATGATGAACTTGATTATGTATGTAAAAAGGAGAGAATCATATGCCGCACACTATATTAAGTCGTCAATTTCAGATGTTTGCTCAACAGGAATGTCAAGGCTCAAGCCCCCTTTATGAACATTTAGCTACTAAAATTGCCAATGATGAAGATTTGTTAGACATTGCCTCCTTAATCCCACAGGATCAGCCTGCGCCCAATTTATTGTTGGCAGCAGTTCATTATTTATTAGCTACATCCAATGATCCTTTGACCAATTATTATGCATCTTTAACACCCTCCCCTCATCCAATACAGGAGGTGTTCCCTATTTTTAAAGCATTCGTACTATCACATACAAATGAATTAACGACATTGTTTCAAGAAAAGCTTGTACAAACAAATGAAATTCGACGTTGTGCCTATCTCTACCCAATGATGACTGAAATCTATGCCAAACATCAACAACCATTGGCTTTCATTGAAATAGGCGCAAGTGCAGGACTTCAGCTTGGTATGGATCACTACAATTATTGCTACAATCAACAATTATCCATTATCAATACGGAAAATGATTATATGTTATTCTCGGAAAATCGTGGTGAAACACTGCCTACCTCCCTTTCCCAATCTCCTATTGTTTGTCAAAGAATAGGGATCGATTTAAAGCCAATTAATCTTGGAAATAAAGTAGAAAGTCAATGGCTTCAAGCGTTAATTTGGCCTGAACATCATGAACGTAGAATATTATTCCAACAGGCCCTCCCCATCATCAATCAATTAGATATTCAGTTAATAAAAGGGGATGCGATTCAACTGATTAAAAAGCTTAGTCGAATAATTGAGCAAGAGGCGATGTTAGTGATTTATCATACACATGTCGCAAATCAAATCCCCATTGAATTACGTCATAAATTAATAGAGCAATTAAAAGAAATTAGCATGGGTAGGCCTCTTTATCATTGCTATAACAATTTATTTGATACAAAACTTCATCAAGATTTTATAGATCAAGGTACTATCATATCCATACGTACAATGCCGCGTCCAGATGGGCATGCACGATGGTTTGAATGGTCAAATAGTTAGCTTAGACGCAAAAAGAAACGCTGTGTCAGACTATTTACACAGCGTTTCATCTATTAATCTTTAAAAATCATATTCTGCATCTTTTTTTGCCCGAATTTCTGCAAAGGCATCTGCTACCATGACTGTATCCTCTGCTAACCGTGCTAGTCGGAAAAGGACATCATCGTTAACAATTTCTTTGCGTAAAAAATCCTTTTCTTCTATAAATACATAGGTCGGAACGATGTGTGCTTTCATATAAGCTAGTATCGGCTTTAGTTGCTGTTCCACCATTAAATAATGCTTGGATGTACCCGCTGTCACAATGACACTGATGACTTTATCGCGGAAGGCATTGACAGGTAAAAGGTCAAAGATATTTTTTAATGTCGCTGGAATCGATGCTTGGAATGTTGGCGTCCCAATAACAATTGCATCTGCAGCCATAATGGTTTCTGTTACATATTTTGTATCGCCTTCGTAGTCGAAGTAATTACGTCCATCACTAAAAACTAGTTGATAGTCAGCAAGATCCAGTAATGTTACTTCATGCTGTGGATATTTTTCTTGTAACATCTCAACTATTTTCTGTGTTGCTGTTCTTGTTTTAGAGCCGACAATAGAACCTGCAAGCGCGACAATTTTCATGATGAGCCACTCCTTATTTTGCTGTATATTTTTTCATCGCTGGAATAATATCCTGACCGATGATTTCAATATTTTTCATAATTTTATCGAATGGTACGCCACCAAAATCGATTTGTGCCATAAAGCGTTGCATGCCATATAGCTCGTACTGATAAAGTAGTTTTTCAATAATTTGCTCTTTACTGCCAACCATTAAAGCATCACGTGTATCGGGTGCTTGAGCAAATTGTTGCTTTGGATAACCTCCGCCACGAATGGCTTGGAAACCACCATTTAAATGTGGATACATGCCTTGCAATGCCTCTTTTGTTGTATCTGCTACATAAAACAAGCTTGTTGTGGCAATAGGTAATTCATTTGGGTCAAAACCTTTGCGTTCTGCCGCTTCTCGATAGGCATCAACAGATGGTTTAAAATTGATAGCAGGTCCACCTAATGTTGTAAGCATCATCGGAATTCCCATATATCCTGCTTTTATAGCGCTGGCAGGTGGACCACCAACTGCTCGCCAAATCGGTAAGGAGCCGTTTTTGGGCTGTGGTAAAATTTGTGCATGGTGAAGTGGTGCTCGAAATTGCCCTTCCCATGTCACCAGCTCCTCGTCATTGATTTTCATAAGTAGCTCTAATTTTTCCTCAAAAATTTCTTCATAGTCCTGTAAATCAATACCCAGCAATTGGTAAGCTCCTACACGTGACCCACGTCCCGCTACAATTTCTGCTCGACCATCTGATATTAAATCAATTGTGGCAAAATCCTCATAGATACGTACTGGATCTGAAACACTTAATACAGTTGCTGAGCTAGATAATTTAATAGTGGACGTTGCCTGTGCAATAGCCCCTAACACGACTGTATGTGCCTGTGTTGTAAAGTACGATTGATGACTCTCACCAATACCAAATACATCAATGCCTGCTTGCTCAGCCAATTGACTAGCCTCTACTAGCTCTTTTAGTCGTTGCTGGGCAGAAATACGCTCGCCTGTTAATGGGTTTGGAATATGATCCCCTAAAGAGTACAGCCCGAATTCCAATCCTTTTGATTGATCGATACGATATTTTTCCATCATGTTTCATCTCTCCTTATTCTAGTGGTTCTAAAATGGCTTCAATTTCTGCACGTTTCTTTTCTAAAAAGGGTGGAAGGTCTAGCTCTTTTCCAAGATCTTCGACTGCTGAATCCACAGTAAACCCTGGACCCTCTGTCGCCATTTCAAATAAAATACCGTTGCGATCTCTGAAATAAAGACTTTGGAAATAATAACGATCGACGACACCTGTACTATCCAAACCCTGTGTCTTAATTTTCGTATCCCATTCCTGTAATTCCTCGACCGTTGCTACACGTAATGCAAGATGGTGAATACTGCCTTTACCAGGTTTCTCGCTTGGCCCTTCTAATTCTTTGACGACAATTTCTCCAAGCACTTCTCCTTCTATCGATTGCAGAATCGTTTCTTTGTCCGTTTCTGCAACAACTGTATAGTGAAATAAATCTTGTAGTAAATTCACGGTTCTTTGTAAATAGCGTACAGTGATTTCAACAGTCCCCATACCTAAAATACGATGTTCCTCCGGTATATCATTGCCATCCCATGCTTGCCATTGTGCAGGCGTATCATGCCCCTGATGATTTAACAGCACCATTCGTAATCCCTCATGATCTTCAAAAAACAAAGCCTCTTTGCCTGCATAAGTAGTGATATCGCTATGTTCTACCTCTAGCTGTTGAAAGCGTTCTTTCCAATATAGTAAGCTTTCGGAGCTAGGTACAAGTAAGCCAATACGAGTAATAGCATTCGTGCCCCGCACTGTACGTCCTGCAACGGGCATTTCAAAAAATGTTAATTCTGTACCAGCTGCTCCAGTTAAGTCACCATAAAATAAGTGATACATAGATGGTGAGTCTTGATTCACTGTTTTTTTCACACGTCGTAACCCTAAAATAGTTGTATAAAAATGATTATTCTGTTTGCCATTTTTCGTTAGCATGGATATATGATGGTGTCCATTTAATTTATTCATCCTACTGTTCCTCCTTTTTCACTTGACTAAGCAAGTGATGTTGTAAAAAAAATTACACGGGCGGCAATTTTTTTTCTCGGCTATGCTTTTCAAGCTTTGTCATCACTTTATATAAAGATTTTATTTCTTCATCTGATAATACTTCTTCAAAAAATGAGGATTGGAAGTGAAGTTGACTTGGTGTTGCTGCATCAATCATTTGCTCCCCTTTTGCCGTCAATGAGATAGCTTTGGTCTTCCAATTTTGTTTACGCTCGATTAGTCCCTCTTTTTCAAGTCGGGCAAGCATGCGAGACATGCCACCTTGTGTAACTGTTACTTTCTCTGCTAATTGAGATTGAGTGATCGGTGCATACGTTTGGATTTGGATTAACACATCGAATTGTGCCGTTGTTAAATCGAAACGCTTTAAAAATTCATTCGATAACTGGTTACTTTGCGTTGTAAAGCGCATCATACGAATCCATGTTAATGTGCCTAATGTATGATTTCTCATGACTTCATCCTCCCTTCAGTTATCACTTTACCACGCAAGTGATAACATTGCAAGAACAATATCTCGAATTTGAGATATTGTTTTACAGAGGAGAGTCCCTATATGATGCCAGGTGATGTAATCGGGTATAAATTTCCCTGAAAAGCAAAAGAAATCCTACCTGTTTCTTCTGAGACGACCATCACAAGTGCATCACTTACTTCACTTAATCCTAACGCTGCACGATGTCTTGTTCCTAATTTTTTTTCACCAGTTTGACGGTCTGATAATGGCAGTACATTCGCTGCCGATTCAATTTGATTTTGATTGACGAGTACCGCTCCATCATGTAATGGATTACCTGGAAAGAAAATGGATTCTAATAAGGAATGCGTTAAATCTGCCCCAATATGAATACCAGGCTGCATCAAATTCACTAACGAATCCTGTCGTTGGATGACAATTAAACCACCATGTCTTCTCAACGACATATTTTGCACACTATGTGATAATTCCGGATACTTTTCTGTAAACGGGGAAAGATAACAATTTAAATAAAACGTCGCGGCTTTCATTTCAATTGTCATAAATCTCTCTTTAATTTTCTCAAAATTGCCAAGGAGACAATTTGCATCTGTATCCATTTCTTGCACACTTTGCTGTAAGGACATAATCACTTGGAGAAGCTCATCTTTTAATGTTTCTTTCATTGGTGAAAAATCACAATTTATTGGATTCATAAAAAGCACCTCTCTTTTCTAAAATTGTGAAGCTTCTTCTTCCATTAGTTTCTCTCGATAAACTATTTTTATGCGTCAAGGAGATGGTGGCTATTTGGCATTTGGCTTCTTCATATATAAAGACAGTAGTAGTCCCACAGCACTTAAAATCGTTGTGACAATAAACGCTGTGCGAATGCCATTTAGCATAGCATCAGCAACACCCATTTCTTGCTGTAAAGTAGTTACCGTACTCATGATGGTTACAAGTAATGCCGTTACTAATGCACCACCGACCATACGCAATGTACTATTCATCGCTGTCGCATGTGCCATCAAATGGGTAGGTAAGGCATTCATGCCAGCGGTTGTCAGCGGCATCATAATCATTGAAATCCCAAAGGAAATCATCGTAAAGAGACATGCCAGTAGCCAAAGTTTTGTATGCATTGATAATGCTAGGAAAGCACCTGAACCCATTAAGATACTGGTGAACCCTACCAGTGCTAAGCCTTTTCCACCCACTTTATCGAAAATCTTCCCTGTCACTGGCGACAATATACCCATTACAAGCGCACCTATCAATAAAACCAGCCCTGTTTCGAGTGCCGACAGCTGCCGTACATTTTGAATATAAAATGTGATAAGTATTTGTGTACCAATCATGAGGGCATAAACTAAACTCGATAAAAAAGTTGTAATAGAGAACATGGCGGATTGAAATACACGAAATTCAAGCATTGGTTTAGGCAATTGAAGCTGACGTCTAATAAATAGAAACAGCGTAATTCCTCCTACCATTAATGATGCAAGTACTGGCATTGATTGAAATCCAACAGCTCCTGCGATGCTGAAACCATATAACAGGCCACCCCAACCTAAAGAAGAATAGACGATAGAAAGAGCATCTAGCTGCCCCTCTTTTTTTGTCGTGACATTTTTCATAAAAATCGTGGCCACAGTCAAAACAATAACTGAAACGGGTAAGACAGTAAAAAACAGATGTCGCCATGTAAAATGTTCTAAAATCCAGCCTGATAATGTTGGGCCTATTGCTGGTGCAAAACCTGTTACAAGGCCAGCTAGCCCCATAATGGAACCTCGCTTTTCTTTTGGATACATCGTTAATAAAATCGTTTGCATTAAGGGCATGATCACCCCTGCTCCAGCCGCTTGAATAACTCGAGCCATAAGTAAAACCGTAAAGGTTGGGGCAAAGGCGCCTAAAAATGTACCCATACTAAATAAAGTGAGAGCCACTATTAACAGTAATCGATTGGAAAAACGACCAATCAGAAAAGCTGTAATAGGTATGAGAATACCATTCGTTAATAAATATACTGTCGTGAGCCATTGTGCTAAATTAGCATCAATCTTGAAATCGTTCATAATTGGTGGCATAGCTATGAGTAATAATGTTTGATTGAGAATAGACACAAATGCTGCAGATAGTAGAATTGCTACTATGACATTTCTTTTTTCGTTCATGAAACTTCCCCCTAAATAGTATGTTAGTTAGTGATAACTAACATTTTACTTAAAAAATATATGCAAACTATGTGAGTGAACCATTAAACACAGACTCCACTCACAAAAGTAGCAACTAAATGTTGAATAAAAATTTCTTGTTGATCTTTTAGAAAATGTTGGTCCCATAGCGCATTGGAAACAAAAAAACCAAACAGGCTCGTTAAAAAAACAATGGCTTGTCCGTTTGTATCTATTTCCTTCATCTTTCCTTGTTCAATTTGAGATTGAAAATAAACGGCCAGTAAGCTTAGTAATTGTTTAGTTTGGTTATCCGAAATTGTATCCATTAACCCTGGTAGCATACTTCTATCTTGTGTAGTAATGAGAAAAATTGGTTTATTTTTTTCCATAAAGGCTAGATATGTGTTAGCAATTTGCTTTAAATCATTCTCTAAGTTTCCGGATAAATCTTGTGCAAATAAATGTTCAAAGTATGGGATATATGAGTGGCTTTGCAGGACAGCATGAAGAATTCCTAGTTTTGTTTCAAAATGACGGAAGACAGTCATTTCACTAACACCAGCAGTGGCAGCAATATCTTTTACCGAAACATTCGAATAGCCCCTTTCTGTCATTAGACTTGTTGCTGCATCAAGAATTTTATCTTTTGTGCCTTTTTTCATTGTACACGCCTCCAAAATGTTAGTTATGACTAACAAAAATATAGAGGATAGAGCTCAGTTTGTCAAAAAAAATGTGTTGTTACTAGAATACATTCTAATAACAACACGGATGAGCTACATATGACCTGCCCGAATTTTCTTCACAATACTAAAAGTCGTGTAGGCAGCAGCAGGTGCTAATACGATAATAAAAATAATCCAAACGGTTAAATTATTTGTTGCTTTTAGCGTTTCATAATTCGAGATGACAAAAATAATTAATCCGAATAGTAATAAATAGCTCAGCACATTTGGAAAAATAACAATTAATCGCAATAGTGCTGGCGGCATCTTTTGTTGATTCAATTAAACCACACCCCTTTTTTCAATTATACGGGAAGTGAAGGATCGATTGTACTATATTTTTCCTTTTAAACGCTATATTTACCTGCAAATCGTTGGCGTTTTTCTACTGTTGTATTTAATTGGTTGATCAATGTAGTTATGCTTTTCATATTTTCCGCTTGATGTATAGCCTTCTGAGCAAATATCTTTCTCCTTGGCTAGTAACAAACATTCCATGAGTCGAACTGAAAATAGTGATAGTAAGAACTATATATAAAAAACATCTATTAGTTGCATGTCAATCAATAGATGTTTTTTAAATTAGTTTAGATTAATTTATTATTTTGCCAAGTAAAAATGGCTTGATCGGATGTCAGTAATGTTTGGGGGAAAATTGCCTGTGCTTCTGCCAAAAATTGTGGTAAATCCTGTGGAAGAAAACGGGCACTTAAATGATTTAAAAGCAAGTAGTCTGCGCCAGCTTGCTGTGCGACTTGTGCTGCTTCCACATTGGTAGCATGACCATAGCTGGCTGCTAAAGCAGTCAGTGTCCCATCAAAGGTCGCTTCATGTACAATGATGTCAGCATCCCTTGATAATTGAATGGCCTCTTCGCAATATTTCGTATCGCCCAAAATCGTCAGTGTGAAGCCCTTTTTTGAGGGGGCAACAACGTCTTTTGCTTGAATCACATGCCCATTTTCAAGCACGACATCGTAACCATTTTTTAATTGACCAAGCAAAGGGCCTTTAGGAACACCAAGTGCCTGTGCCTTGTCGATTAATAATTCACCAGGTAAATCCTTTTGTTCAATACGATACCCATAGCATGGTACAACATGGCGCAATTCCTGTGCATAAATTGCAAAATGAGCATCCTCAAAAATAATCCCTTCTTGCACTTCTACAAAATACAGTGGATACGTTAAATGGGTTTTAGATAAGGCTAATGTTTGTTCAATCCATTGCTGTAATCCTGGGGGACCAAAGATCGTTAAAGGCTCATCCCCTCCTTGAAAGGAACGAGAGCTTAAAAACCCTGGCAATCCAAAAATATGGTCGCCATGTAAATGTGTAATAAAAATTTTTGTTACTTTACGTGGCTTTAACGATGTGTGTAGGATTTGATGTTGTGTAGCCTCCCCACAGTCAAATAGCCACATTTCGCTCACTTCATCTAATAACTTGATCATCAATGCACTCGTATTTCGCTCTTTTGAAGGCATGCCTGCGCCTGTCCCTAAAAAATGTAGTTGCACATATGCCACCTCACTTCTTGTTTCTATCGTTTTATTGTACCTTAACATACCCAATAAGAAAAACCCTTGGTGAACAGATTTCTCCAAAGGTTTCTCTTTTATTTTGGTTGCCATGAGACAAGGGCTGCATGAAAGTCATGACGATAATAATAGCGTCCCTCTTTTTCTTCAATAAAAGGTGAGAGAGCTTCTTCCACATGTGCTTGCTGGACATTTGCCGTTAAAATTTTTTTACTTTGCGTTGTAACAAGCTGTTCATAGCTTTCATATTCATAGACACGTTCCAAAGGGATAATTTGACAATCCGCATAAATATTCATCTCATACAGTAGATTTAAAAATTCTATATAATCTCTACGAGGAAACTTAATTTCATAGCCATACTTTTCATATAATCGCTCATAGTGAGGCTGAATAGGACCTGTCGTCATGCCAATGATGGCACGCTTTTTCGCAAGCCGATTCATATGGGATAAGGCGGCTTTAATTTCATACATCCGATAAAAACAATTCACGCCCAAAACGATATCATGTGGCTCAATTTCATCACTTTCTAGACTTTCCCATTTCGCATGAACATATGAAACATGCTCCTGATGAGGCATACACTGTTGTAAGTAATGCAGCATGCTTTCAGAGCTATCCACACAGGTTAGCTTGTCCACTCGCTCAGCCAATGGAAACGTATAATTACCCCATCCTGGCCCAATTTCTAATACAGAATACTGTGGCTCAATACTTTTTTGAAGCTCCTGAAAAATGCGTTGGGCATAAGGATCAGTTTGTCCTATTTTTTTACGTGCAACGGATTGAGCCCAAAATTGCTCCTCTAACTGATCATTGACCATGCGCTCCGGCATCATTCCATGCCAGTCTTTCATGCCCTCCTGCCATAATGCCTCATAATTAATGGCTAATGGTCCTTTTCTTGTCATATAGATACCTCTAAAGATAAAATTTCATATATTTTTTTCATATCCAGATTTGCTCGAACATGGTCGGCTAACATATTATAGGCGTCCTCTCTTCGTTCTGCATCACTTTTTACATCATTCGGTAAAGCCATTAACCCTTTTTTCACTCGTATTTCATTGACAAGCTGACGAGTAAAGGTGCGATTATGGAACATGCCATGAAAATACGTACCAATCACTTGCTCATCATGACTCACTGCGCCATCTTCTCGACCATCCTCTAGCAGTAGAAAAGGTGATACTTCATCACGTAAAATTTTCGTACGTCCTAGATGTATTTCATAGCCCGTCAATGTATCCTGCCCTCTTGTTCCTGTCATTTGTACCGTTTTTTTAGTGCCTACAAAAATCGTTTCCATTGGCAATAGCCCAAGACCATTTGCAGCTTCACCATTTCCCTCCACTGCTTCAGGGTCTAGTAATGTTTCACCAAGCATTTGGAAACCACCGCAAATGCCAATAATTTTTGTGCCGCGCTCACGTAAATGGGTAATAGCTTGATCGAAGCCCTGTGCTTTTAACCAAGCTAAGTCATCCATTGTACTTTTTGTTCCTGGCAGTATAAGCAAATCCGGTGTGCCTAGCTCATGGACATTGCTAATTAAACGTACACCTACTTCTGGCTCATCGAAAAAGGGATCAATATCAGTGAAGTTTGAAATACGGGGTAAACGAATCATCGCTACATCGACAGTAAATTCGCCTGGTTTTGGCTTTTTAAAGCGTAATGACGATAATGCAAGGGAATCCTCTGCTTCAATATTGATATTGACATAAGGAATCACACCAAGCACCGGGATACCTGTTTCTCTCTCCACCCATTCAAGACCATCATCTAATAATTCACGCATGCCTCTAAATTTATTGATGATTAATCCCTTAACACGGGCGCGCTCATCATCATCTAGCAACGCCAGTGTACCAACAATCGAGGCAAAGACCCCACCACGATCTATATCAGCAACAAGCACTACCGCTGCATCTGCTAAATGTGCCATTCGCATATTAGCAATATCACGATCCTTTAAGTTAATTTCAGCTGGGCTACCTGCCCCCTCTAGGACAATGACATCATATGTATTTTGTAGCGTACGGACAGATTTTTCAACGATTGGCATTGCCTCTTGCACAAAATTATTGCGATAGCTTTTGGCATCCATATTTAAAAAATGCTTACCATGGACGATGACCTCAGACATCATATCTTGCTTCGGTTTCAGCAGAATAGGATTCATATCAGTCGTCGCAATAACACGGGCTGCCTCTGCCTGCACCCCTTGTGCACGGCCGATTTCGCCACCATCCTTCGTAACAAACGAATTAAGAGCCATATTTTGCGATTTAAACGGGACAACACTTAGTCCATCATCCGAAAATATACGACAAAGTGCCGTACAAATCATACTTTTTCCAACATCGGAAGCCGTTCCTTGAATCATAATCGATTTAGCTGGCATAGTCACTTTCCTCCGTCATTATTGGTGTAACGCAGTATATTGTATTAGAGCTGTGCGGGTTTGCCTTCATTTCGGGAGTATTCTCGGAGCAAGCACGAGTATTTCTCTCCGCTCCGCGAGTATTCTTTAGACAAGCGCGAGTATTTCCCTTCGCTCCGCGAGTATTCTTTGGGCAAGCGCGAGTATTTCCCTTCGCTCCGCGAGTATTCTCGGGGCAAGCGCGAGTATTTCTCTCCGCTCCGAGTATTCTCCGATTGATCGAGACTTTCGCGCCGCGCGTATATTTTTCACCCAGCAATGGTGAAGGGTTTTAAAATTCTAGCCCTTTCACCGCTGGGATGCCTTCATCATAGTAATGCTTTGTTGCATCGATGGTTGACACTAAATCAGCCATTGCCGTTAAGGCAGGGTTCGCGCTTCGACCTGTGACCACCAAATGCATCGTCGATGGACGTTGCTGGATCGCCTCTATGACTTCTGTTAGTGGAAGGACATCATCGATAGGAAACTTGGTGATAGCCAATGCATTGTTTAGTTCATCTAGCACCAATAAATCAATACTGTCGTCTTGCAGGGCGGCCTTCGTTTTTTTCCATGCTTTAGCTAAGGCAGCACGATGCTCTTCAGGTGTCTTTGTCCATGTAAAGCCGATACCCATTTGCTCCATTTCCACACCTAACTTGCGAAGGGCAATTTGCTCACCGTACGTACGCTCAGGTGATTTAATAAACTGCATATAGCGCACATTTAAGCCACGGCCAACTGCACGTAATGTGACACCTAGAGACGCCGTTGTTTTGCCCTTTCCTTCACCTGTATATACTAAAAACAAGCCTTTTCTTGCCATGTGAGTAGCCCCCTTACAGCCATGTTGTCTTTTCTGCAAATGGTGTACGCTTTTTGTCGCTTTGCTCCTGCTCTTGTGGATAGCCAATAAATATCGTACCGACTACTTTTTGAGAGGCACTTGCACCAATAAATGCATGCATACGTGAATCATGCACGAGCCCAACACCACGTGTACGCCAAACAAAACCAAGACCTAGCTCATCTGCAGTGAGCCACATGGACATAATGGCACTACATACGGCAAAAACATTATCCTCTGTCGCATCAGTATCACCTTCGACAATGTCTGCAGTAACAACAATGGCCACAGGCGTTGTTTGCACAACCTTTAAAGAGCTTTCCACTAAGTTCGGCTTTGTGGGGAAACGCTCTTGTAAATAGGCACTCGCCATTTCTTCATAACGCTTCATTGCCTCATCTTGAATAACATAAAAATGCCAAGGCTCACGCATACGGTCATTCGGAGCATAGGTGGCTGCTTGTAAAATTTGCTCAATTTTTTCTTTCTCTACTGGTTGTGTTGTGTAATTTCGAATGGCTCTACGCTTTTTTAATGCTTCTATAACGGTCATGTTGCTTCCTCCTTGTGCTCTTCTAAGAAATGATTATGAAAATGTTAATCCCTGCTCTTCAAACCATTGAATTTTCTCACGTACATTGACTACCTCTCCCACGACAATCATCGAAGGATTATGATACCCTTCACGTTCAATAATGGCCGCTATCTCATCTAGCTGTCCTGTAATCGTGCGTTGTTGAGCAGTTGTTCCCCACTCAATGACCGCTACTGGCGTTGTGGCCTGACGTCCGTTTTCAATTAATTTGCGAGCAATGTAGGCAATATTTCCAACACTCATGTAAAATGCGACGGTATCAATACCTGTAGCCAATGCTGGCCAATTCAAAAAATCCTGTCCTTTTTCTTCACGACCATGCCCCGTCACTAGGGCAAAGCTTGTCGCGAAGTCTCTATGTGTCACTGGAATCCCTGCATAAGCAGCTGCAGCAATGCCGGCTGTAATACCAGGAACGATTTCATAGGTTATGCCATGATTTTTTAATATTTCTGCTTCCTCAGCACCACGTCCAAATACAAATGGATCGCCACCCTTCAGACGTGTCACAACTTTACCTTCTTGTGCTTTTTCAACAAGTAAGGCATTAATTTCATCTTGAATAAGGTGGTGCTTGCCTGGAAGTTTACCGCAATAAACGAGCTCTGCATCCTTTTTTGCAAAGTCGAGCAATGTGGGATTCACAAGACGGTCATAGGCAATCACATCAGCTTTTTGAATACATTCCAGACCATACACAGTGATGAGCTTCGGATCCCCAGGACCTGCACCAACGATATATACTATTCCTTCCTTCATTGCTTCGCTCCCATCAAAAGTTGTTGTAAATAGGCTTCACGTTTATCAATCTCTCCATGACGTGTCCATTCCAGAATGCTTGGCTCTAGCAATGCTTGTAATGCCGCCCGTCTTTGCGAACCTTTGTCATACTTAGCAGCAATCATTAATCGAGCTTGCTGTAAAAAGCATACATAGTCATCATAAGCATCATCGAATTGATCTTCTAAATCTGCTTTGATCTTGCGCGCTAGACTGGGGCTTGCTCCCGATGTCGAAACAGTTAACACCAATGGGCCACGACGAACAGTAGCAGGTGTAATAAAATCACTTTCACTTTGTCTATCCGTTCGATTGATTAATTGCCAATGCTGTGCCGCCTCTTGAACAGCTTCGTTTACAGCCGTCACATTCGTTGCAGCAATAATGAGAATGGCATCATCCAAATCACGTGGTTCAAATTCCTTCTGCTTCCAAGTAATTTGCCCCGAATCGGCAAGTGGCTGTAATGTATCATGTAGGGTTGGACTGACTATGACAATATGGGCCTTTGCGGGTAATAGAGAGGCTACCTTCTGCGTTGCCACGTGTCCGCCACCTACAATCACTACGGTTTTATATTCTAGATTGATATGAATAGGAAAATAATTAGTCATCATTTTTCACCTTCTTACAAGCTGTTAACCAATTGTCAACTAGCTTTGGGTTTGATACAAAATGGAAATGTGTATAACCAGCCACCACATTCCCTTTTTTATAGCCTTCTTGCTTTTTGCCAAAACGACCAATCGTCTCGTAGGCTGGTGTGTTGTGGGTACCACTATATTTAGAATAATGGAATTCATGGCCCTTCGCTTCTTGCTCCACACCAATTAAGAAATTATCTGCTGTGCCAAAAATTTCACGATAGCCTAGTGCTGCAAGCTTTGTCTGCATGGCCACTTCCCCTGGAATCACACCTACCATTTCATAGCGTTCACCCTGACTATTTGTAATAGCCTCTGTTAAATACATAAAGCCACCACATTCCGCTAATGTTGGCAGTCCTTTGGCAATAGCGTCTTGAATAGAGTCTTTCACGACTGTATGTGAAGCCAATGTCTCTGCGAATTCTTCAGGAAAGCCACCACCAATATAGAGGCCATCTGCTTCTGATGGTACAGGCTCATTGGCAAGTGGAGAGAAAAATTGTAATGTCGCGCCTTTCGCACGTAGCAAAGCTAAGTTTTCTTCATAATAAAAATTAAATGCTGCATCCCTTGCAACCGCTATACAAATATTTTGTGAAGGCTCCTCAGCAAATAAATGACCTGATTCATGTAGGATAGGGGCTTTTGTTAAGTCAAGTAATTGATCCAAGTCAATCGTTTCTGCCATAAGGTCACCTAGTTTATCAATAAATGAATCTAGTTCTCCCCTTTCAATGGCGGGTACTAACCCTAAATGACGACTCGGAATATCGATGCCTTGTTCACGTTTTAAATAGCCGATGACAGGAATGCCACATTCTTGTTCAATAGCCGCCTTGGCGATTTCATAATGACCGACACTGCCCACTTGGTTCGCAATAACGCCAACGATCCTCGGTTTATCTGACAAAACTTGAAAGCCTCTTACAACAGCTGCTACACTACGCGCCATACTTGCACAATTAACAATTAAAATAACAGGGCTCTCTGTCACTACACTAATATCTGCGGCAGAGCCAGCATCTGATAAAGGACTTTTGCCATCATAGAAGCCCATCACACCTTCAATAATGGACACATCCGCATCCATACTTGCGCGTGCCACAATATCACGTACTGCTTCATGGGAGAACATCCAGCTATCAATATTGCGTGATACTCTACCTGTTACAGCCGTATGATACGTTGGATCGATATAATCAGGGCCACATTTAAAGCCCTGCACTACTTTTCCTTTATTTTGTAGTGCTTTCATCAGTCCAATGGTGAAAGTAGTTTTGCCTACCCCACTACCCGTACCAGCTAGTACAAAACGATTTGTTTGCATGGACTTCCTCCTTAAAATAGGTATCTCGCAACTGAAATCGTAGCATTACCCGATTTCTTCTTTTCTAATAGGAGTGACTTGACCTGTGCATAACGCATAGCCGCTGGTTCACTCACACCATAGGCACCTGTATATTTAAAGACTGTTTCAGAAGGGGAAGGAAATTCGATTTGATTTAATTCCGCCGGGGTATAAGTGACGAACTCCCAATCATATTTCTTGGTAATATCTAAAAAACATTGTTCATCTTTTTTTAAATCAATCGTGCATAATGCCTTCACACTTTTTTTCGAAAGCTTTAGCTCTGCCAAGGTTTCATCAATCACTTGTTCAATTTCTTCCACAGATGTCCCACGATTACAGCCCATACCGAGCACAATAGATTTTGGTCGATAAATAACACCGTTTTCTAGAAGAATCTCTTCCTCTTGTTCTATGATTCGATCCGTTATTAATAGCGTGGCATGAGGTTTAGCCTCGATGGCTGCCTGTGTGGATGGATAGATTTTGATTTGCTCTGGCATGGCAGTATCACGCATCCACCAATCGCGCTCACCCGTTTCCTGCACAATGGCCACACGCTCCTCATTTACAACGGAAGCACTCACTGGTGTCAATTTGTCGGCACTATCCCATACCCACCCAAAACGGGCGCCAAATAAGTCAACAGGAATCGTCTTTTGCACATCAGAAGCTGTTGTAATAATTGGATTTGCACCAAGTGCCGCTGCCACCTCATGCGTTAGCTCATTGGCACCGCCAAGATGCCCTGATAATACGCTAATGACATTGTCGCCTCGATCATCAATTACGACAACGCCAGGGTCTGTCTTTTTATCCTTTAAAATGGGCGCAATCATGCGTACGACCGCACCGAGCGAAATGATTAAAATCAACCCTTTATATTGTTTAAATAGCGTTGGCAATAACAAGCGCACGGTACCTGTAAATAATTGAATATGCTTTTCTGCTTCATCGCCTTGCTCAAATTTACTCATATAATATAAATCACTCGCTGCAAAGGTTTGTTGCAGGCGACGTCCAATTTGAACACCATGCTTCGTAATGGCGACAACCGCATAAGGATTGCGTTGATCAACCTCTGGTAATACACCTTCCTGTAACTCAATCACTTGTCTTCACACCTTTTCTAAAGCCATGTGTAAAGGTTGCATCATATAACTTCGAACGATATTGATCCTTATCATGAATGTTCGGGTCTAATGCCCAACCAGCTAGAATCATTGCATGCTTACGAATACCATTTACACGCATTGCTTCATCTAATTCGATTAAAGTCGTACGCACGATCTTTTGATCTGGCCATGAAGCACGTTGAATAACTGCTACTGGCGTATCATCAGCCCAACCAGCACTTTGTAATTCTTTAACAATTTTTTTTGTAAGTGTTGCACTAAGGAATAAAGCAATTGTACAATGATGGCTCGCCAAGTCACGCAGCTTTTCAAATTCTGGGACAGGTGTACGTCCTTCTGCACGTGTTAAAATGAGGGTTTGTGTTAAATCAGGAATTGTGAGCTCTGCACCAATTGCCGCTGCTGATGCAAAAACAGAGCTAACCCCTGGAATCACTTCATACCCAATGCCTTCCTTTTTCAATAGAGCCACTTGCTCCATGATGGCACCATACATCGCTGGATCACCTGTATGCATACGAGCTACTGTTTTCCCAGCATTAACACGCTCCACCATAACGGCCACCATTTCCTCTAAATGCATGCCAGCAGTTCGAATGACCTCTGCATCAGGTTTGGCTTTCGCAATAAGCTCTTCACTCACTAATGAATCTGTGTACATGACAACGTCTGCTGTTTGCAGCATATGTAAACCTTTAACTGTAATTAAGTCTGGATCACCTGGACCAGCGCCAACTATATAGATTTTCTTCATTATTTACGCACCACCATTAATGTTAGATATTCTAATTCCACACCATCCAATTCACGAACATCCCAAATAACTTCTTCATCAGAAGTGACCTTCGTCACGACAGATGCTTTATCTAATAAATCTAGATCACGTAGCACCTCAAGCATTAAATCGATCACCTTTGCCACTTTAATAAAGACAACGGCATCATGACTTTCAATGGCTTCACGCATTGCTTCATAATCATCATGGGCAGGAATAATGGCCACTCGGTCATCGCCATCAGCTAAAGCAATCCCTAATCGAGACGCGGAGCCATTGAACGAAGAAATCCCTGGCACCGTACGGATTTCTACATCTGGATGCATGTCCTGCATCAACTTCATCATATGAATAAACGTACTATATAGTAACGGATCTCCCTCTGTTACAAAGGCTACATCCTTACCAGCTTGTAGTTTTTCGTAGACAAGTTCTACTGATTTTGTCCATTCACGTTCAAGGACAGCCTCATCTTTGGTCATAGGGAATACAAGGCCAAGCATATCTTTTTCGTCTGGATTAATATAAACATCGACAATGCGATGGGCATAGCTTTTACTACCTCTTAGCTTTTTTGGATAGGCAATAACAGGTGATTCCTGAATCACACGAAACGCCTTGACTGTAATTAATTCTGGATCGCCAGGACCAACGCCCAAGCCGTATAGTACACCTAGATTACTCATTATTTTCTTCCTTTCGATAAGCCGAAATAATATAAATTGGATTTAATGGTACAAAGCGTGTCATATCTAAAATAGGTTTGCTGCGCGCAAGCTGTGCCTGTAAAATATCAACCGCAAAGCCACAAGCCTTAAACGCTTCCACCGCTTTATATAAATTTTCAATGGTCGCTGCATTTAAGACAATACGACCGTTTGGCTTCAAACGACTACAACATAACTGTAGTAACTCCACCATTTCGCCACCCGTACCACCAATGAAAATGGCATTAGGATCTGGGAAGCTGTCTAATCCCTCTGGTGCTTTACTATGAATCGCTGTGATATCAACACGGAACTTTTGCTGATTTTGAAGACAGTTGTCTAAATCAGGTGCATTTTTCTCTACAGCAAATACTTGACCCTCTGACGCAAGTTTTCCTGCCTCAATCGCCATAGAACCCGTACAAGTACCAATATCCCAAATAATGCTATTCTGTTGAAGCTGCATGGCCTGTAAGCTTAAAACACGTATTTCCTTTTTCGTGATCAGTCCTTTATCTGGCTTGCGTTGTGAAAACTCTTCATCATCAATCCCAAGCGTGTAACGTTTCGGTTCCATTATTTGTTGTAAAATCACGACATTTAATGGCGAATAATGAGCGCTTTCCATTTCATCTAACGAATACCAGCCACATTTTTCGTTTTCGCCCTGTAAATTTTCTGCAACAAACGCTCGGTATTCTGTCATACCAAAATGCTTTAAATAACGAGCGAGCGCATTGGGGCTATTATCAGCATCCGTTAAAAGCGCTACTTTCTTCTTCCCATCGATACGCTGTGCCAAGCCTTTCATTGGTCGTCCATGAATACTTGTGACATAGGCATCCTGCCAGCTTTCTCCCATCTTCGCAAAGGCCAGCTGAACAGAACTCATATATGGATAAACCTCAATATCTAGCTTTTTAGCTAGATAGCCCCCAATGCCATAAAATAATGGGTCGCCAGTGGCAAGGATTACCGTATTTCTTGTTTCCTTAGATAATCTTTCAACAAGTGCTGAAATTCCCCCTTTAATGCTGATTTTTTCACCTGTAAAGTTCGGGAAAAAATCCAGTACTCGCTCACCACCAACAAGTACCTCACAGTCTTCAATCCACTCGAGGTATTGGGGAAATAAGCTTGCTAATCCGTTATCCCCGATCCCAATCAATTTCATCGATCGATGCAATGTCATCAGCCCTTCCTAATAATTGTCCCTGCATCGAATAAATCGATGTGGAAAGTGTTAAACCACCTTTTATATGATGGATAGAGGAATAACAGCACGCCTCACATAAATGATGAAAGAATGCATCATAGCCCTTCTCCATCATGATTTCACCTACTTGTGACGCTGTATTTGCCTCACGTACTTGCGCTATTGTTTCTCCATCTGCTCCTGTATCCTCTGCAAGTTGTGCTAAAAAGTTAAAATCGATTGGTGCACTTTTGGAATGAACCATCATGACACCTTGTGCCACCTTAGAAAATTTCCCCATCATACCGACAAGAGAAACTTGTTTGATACCGAGTCGCTTACAATGTTTTAAAGTAAAGCCGACAAAGTCGCCCATTTCAATAAAAGACTCTTCTGGTAAATCGGGGTATTGTTTCATCGCAAATTTTTCGCTGCGACCGCCTGTCGTTACCACTAAATGCTCACAACCAGCTTCTTTAGCTACACTAATGGCTTGTACAATACTTGCCATATACGCAGAACTCGAAAAAGGCACGACGGTTCCCCTTGTGCCTAAAATTGAGATGCCTCCAAGTATACCAAGTCGTCCATTTAACGTTTTTTTAGCGATTTCTTCTCCTTTAGGTACGGAAATCACTACGTTCACGCCTCGTGTAATGTGAAATTCGTCTAATACCCCTTGAACCGTGCTATGAATCATTTTACGTGGTACAGGATTAATGGCTGCCTCGCCAACAGGCACTGGTAAGCCAGGCTTTGTAACACGCCCGACCCCAATCCCTCCATCTAAATGAATTCCAGGTGTATCAGCCCAGCTCACTGTGCCAACAATAAGCGCCTGATGGGTCGCATCAGGATCATCACCAGCATCCTTAATCGTTTCACAGCTGACAGCATTTTCTTCAAATATGCATTTTTCAATTGTAAAGGTTGCATCCCGACCAATCGGTAAATGAATGGTACTCGTCTCCTGCTCTTCCTTTGTAATCAGAGCGAGCAATGCAGCCTTTGTTACCGCAGTTGCACAGGCTCCCGTTGTATAACCGTGACGCATGTCCTTGGGATCCTTTTTTGGCTTCCGCTCCATTATTTTTTCGCCTGTTCATCCGCTAATAGTGAAATGGCATTTAACGCGGCAACCGTCACTGTACTACCGCCTTTACGACCAACATTGGTAATGTACGGAATCCCTTCGAGTTTCAGCAATTCTTCTTTTGACTCGGCTGCTGACACGAAACCGACAGGCATACCGATAATTAAATCTGGTTTTGCTAAGCCTTCTTTAATTAAACGAATCAATTCTAGTAAGGCAGTTGGCGCATTACCAATTGCATAAATCCCACCTTCATGTAATTTTGTAGCCTTTTGCATGGAAATGATGGCACGAGTTGTATTTTGTTTTTTCGCTTCTACTGCGACATCTTCATCCGCTATATAACAATGTAAATCGCCACCATGCTTTTGGAAGCGTTTTTTACCAGAGCCACTTTCAATCATTTGAACATCTGCAATGACATGTCGTCCGGCAAGGATGGACTCAATCCCTGCTTCAATTGCACCAGGTGTAATGATGACACTGCGACCTAGCTCAAAATCCGCCGAAGCATGGATAATACGGCGCACAATCTTCCACTCGTCCTCTGAAAAATCATGATCGCCCATTTCCTCTGCAATAATCGAGAAACTATAATCGTAAATTTTATCTGGGTCTACCGTTAATGGTTTGAAATCTGTTTTAAAATCCATGGATAATGCCTCCTAAAGTGTATGTTGTACAGCCTGTAATATTTCTTCAAATGTTGAATATTGTTGGCCATATTGAATGGTTGGTCTTGCAATAAGAATCGTTTCAATATGACAGGCAAGAGCTGCCTCAAGCTTCTCATCAACTGAGCCAACTTTACCGCTTTCTTTGGTGATCATCAAAGTTACTCCATATTGACGAAACAATGCTTCATTTAATTCCTTTGAAAACGGACCTTGAATAGCTACAATATCTCGTTGTGCCACACCAAGTGCCTCACATTTTTCCATATTGTCCAGTCGTGGAAGCATGCGAGCAATTACTCTCGTATTTTCTAAGCCTTGTAAAACCTTTGTAAAAGTAGCAAGTGTTTTGCTGCCTGTTGTCAGCATGATGACACCTCGCTTTTTTGCCGCTAATTGGGCAGCCTCCTCATAATCCTTCACTATCGTAATGAGAGGATGCGCATAGTGTTCATGGGCACGCTCATAGCGAATATAAGGAACTTGTGCCTGTTCGGCCGCTGCCATTGCATTTTTAGAAGCTTCCTCAGCAAATGGATGAGAGGCATCAACCACCATTTGATAGCCTTGCTCTGTTATGATGGCTGCCATTTCCTCAGCTGTCAGTCGACCTATTAAATGTGGTAGGCCAACGTCAGCAAGACTAGAGGCTGCCGAATCAGTCACGACGGTAGCTGTTACCGCATGTCCTGCGCTTTGCAGGGCAAGGGCTAGATCCCTTGCATCACTCGTCCCTGCTAACATGAAAATCATTTTACTGGCTCCTCTTCATGGTGGTGGTCATGGTCATGATGGTGGTCGTGTCCGTGATCATGATGATGGTGATGGTGATGATGGGCATGTCCATGAACTGCCGCATAGGCACGATAATTTTCTAAATCTTGCATGCCTGTAGATGTACCATTTATCGCTTGTTCAATACGCTCTAATAAAACATTTTGTAAACGTTCATGGTAGCCAAAATAATTGGCAATTTGAACAGTACAATCTGGATATTGTTCATTAAACTTCACACACATATCATTCATACGTTCCATTAAAATACCTGTGAATAAAAAGTATGGGAGCATGATGATTTTTTTCGCACCTAATTTAACACAGCGTTCAATACCTTCTTCAACACGTGGATCTGTTACGCCCATAAATGCACTTTCCACATATTTAACAGGTAATTTTTCCCATAAAAGTCGTGTAATTTTATAAAAATCACCATTTGCAGATGGATCACTGCCACCTCGTGCAATCAATAAAATGGCTGTATCTTGTTGCTCTTGTTCTGAATGAAAACCAATTTCCGCTAGACGATCTTGTAAAATCGCAAATATTTCATCATGAATGCCAATGGTTTGACCATAGGTAAATGTAATGTTCGGATAATGCTCACGCGCATGCTCGATCTCTGCTGGAATATGCAGCTTTGAATGGCCTGCATGAAGTAAAATAATCGGAATTACATGAACCTCTGTAGCCCCTTTCTTCACACAATTCGTAATGCCTTCTTCGATGTTCGGTGAAGCAAATTCTAGGAAACATGTTTCCACTAAAAATTGTGCATCAATACGCGGTGTCATTTGTTCAATAAATGTACGTACCTCATCATTTCCTGCTGCTAAACGGCTCCCATGGCCGACAAATAAAATAGCTTTCATCTCTTTTCTCCTCACTAGTCGCCGCACGGAGCTGGCTCTACTTTTATTTTGGAAGACATATCTTGATACGTAAAATGCAATATCTTTTTCACACGTTTAAAATATTTAAATAAACGTTCATTTGGGTGAGCATTTGCTTTATATTCTTCAATAATATCTGTAATTAGTGGAATCAGTTGTTCAGGCTCCAACCCTTCTACAACAGGCTGTGCTGCATGGGCCGTACGACCAACTGGCTTCGCCCCAATAAAGACATCAAATTTACTTTTGCGATAGACAATACCAATATCATCAAATACAGCCCGGTAACAGGCCATACCACAGCCGTTAAAACCGATATTTAATGTTTTCGGCAAAGACATTCCACCTAATTTTTGTTGTATTTCTTCTGCATAGGGAATCGAATCGGCCTTTTCACCATAGCAAAAATCACAAGCCTTCAAGGATAGCACATCACCAATCGGCGCTAATAAAAAGCCTACTTCCTGTAATTTCTCCGTGATACGTTCAGGGGCAGTCGTTGGGATTTTCAAATGGATTTGATGGTCTGGTGTATATTCCATCGTCCCCTCTTCCCCAACGACCTCTGCTAACGTCATCATTTGCTGAGGTGTGAAAAACTTATTCACCACTCCTGGGCTTACAGCTAATTCAAAAATGGATTCTATTTTTTGCTGTACAAGTTTCGGCGTTACTTTGACTGCACTTGTTCCTTTCACCATTGCGAGTGCCGCTGTAGCCATTTCAAGTGCTGTTTTTTTTGGCTTTGGCGTAGCGGCTACACTGGGTTTATTAAAACGCCCTGCATTAGGATCTGCTGTAAAGTCTTGTCGTGCAGTCCCTGTCTCTTGGTTCATTGCCCAAGGTTCATTTTCTTCACGTAAACGTTGATGTGGACGTAAGGGTTGTTTTTCTTCACCCAATGTATATTTACGTTGATAGCCACGTGGTGTAATCATTTTATTGTCATAGAAAAATGTCGACGAATTACCAATAATGACTGTCGTCAGCATTCCAATGTCATGCTCCAGCATTTCGGCTAATGTTGTCATCGTCACTTCTTGACGATCGCGGTAAGCACTTTTCACAAGTCCTACTGGTGTGTCAGGCGAACGATATTCTAAGAGAATGCGCTGTGCTTCGACAATTTGTCTTGTTCGGCGACCGCTTTTTGGGTTGTATAAAGCGATTACAAAATCCGCCATAGCGGCTGCCTCGACGCGCTTGGCAATTAAATTCCATGGTGTTAGATGGTCACTTAAACTAATCGTACAGGCATCATGCATAATCGGGGCACCAAGTAAGCTAGCACATGAATTGATGGCAGAAATACCAGGGACAATTTCTACCTCAATCCCCGTTGCTTCTGTCCAGCCTAGCTCAATCAATACCTCATACACTAATCCCGCCATACCATAGACACCCGCATCACCACTTGAAATGACTGAGACAATGCTTCCAGCCTCTGCTTGGCGCACCGCTTCCTGCGCACGGGACACCTCTTCGGTCATTCCAGTACTGACAATCGACTTCGCACTGACTAAATCTTGAATCAACTCCACGTAGGTTTTGTAGCCTATGATCATATCACTTTGTTGTAATGCCTCTACCGCCCGTGTCGTAATATGCTTAAAGTCTCCAGGTCCAAAGCCCACTACAAAAATTTTTCCTTTTTGCGCCATGTTGTTACCCCTCTTTCACCTTTTCGATCCCTTTAATGGCTGTCGTTTGTGCTGTACGCTGTAATGTACCTTCACGAAGTGTAAAGACATGTTCGTTGTATAAGGATTCATGATGTAAATCTTGTACAAGTGTTCTAGCATGCTCTGTTGATGGTACACGATACCAATTCCCTTGCGGATAGGCGATGACCACACAAGCATCCTTGCATCGTCCATTACAGCGCGTTCTTGTTGTATGTATCTCTTGATCAAGTGCTTGCTGTTGTATTTCTTCTCGAATAGCTAGGGTAATTTCCTCCCCACCTTTGTTCATGCAACTACTACCATTACAAATAAAGAGATGTGTTTTCATCCCCTCTAAATTCCATGTTGTCATCTTCTGTCTCCCCTCATTTGCTTTCTGGAAAAAGAAAAACCTTTACTCTAATTACGAAGAGTAAAGGTTTTGTAGAAGCCAAATAAAAACGAATAAAATAAAATACAGGTACTCGCTCTTGCTTCAACTTCTCCCTCCGAAAAGTTTGCATGCACAATCAAATAAGCAGGTTTCCTGACTTAAGCTTCATTTTACTATCGCACCTTCCCAAGTTTGCACCAGTGGCTTTGCAATTTCATCAGCTATTACAGTAGCGGGGGCTGTATTGGATTTTCACCAATTTCCCTATTATCTCGAGTTATTCGAGCACTTATCGACGTTTTATATGAAATTTATTATCTTCTTAATAGAATAGAAAACTGTCTCTATCATATCTCATTATTTTAAAATTTCAATATTTCTATAAAAATTTATGACAATTTTATCAATTTTGTGTGTAGACCAGGTATAAAAATTATAATATCTCCTTATTTATGACAATTCAGTAGTTATCAGAATCTTCTCTATTGACCTTCAATTGAAAATATTTTTAAAAAAAGTATAGCATATTTATGGAAAATCATGTTACACTTTGTCGTGAAATCTCACAACTTAATGTTTTTTCGGTGTAAAATACTTATCATTTTGCTTAAAAGGGAAGCCGGTTTGAGTCCGGCGCGGTCCCGCCACTGTATTAGGGAGCTTTATAGAACATGTCACTGTCCAACGGATGGGAAGACCTATAAAGTGTTGAACTAGAGCCAGGAGACCTGCCGAAAAATATGTGATCGTTTCAGCCTACGAGGATAGGTGTGCGGCTTAGCAGATGAGAATGTTATTTGCTTTTTTAGCTATGCACTTTTCCAACAACGGAGAAGTGCTTTTTTATTTACGCACGCTACATTCTAAAAATCTATTAGTAAGGAGGAAAGCTTTTGAAATTTTCATGGTGGAAACTTAGTTATTTTTTATTGGCCTTTTTACTCGTGCCAAAACGTGCCTTTGCTATGCATATCATGGAAGGTTTTTTACCAATCGAATGGGCTATTTTTTGGTGGGTCATCTCTATCCCATTTATTATTCTAGGATTGCGCTCCATTCGCAAAACAATTGAAGAAAACCCTGAAACCAAAATGCTTTTAGGTCTTTCAGGAGCCTTTGCTTTTGTGCTGTCGGCGTTAAAAATCCCTTCGGTTACAGGTAGTTGCTCCCACCCAACTGGTGTTGGACTTGGAACGGTTTTATTCGGACCTCTAGCTATGAGTGTCATCGGAACGATTGTTTTATTATTCCAATCTTTATTATTAGCACATGGTGGGATTACCACTTTAGGAGCGAACGCCTTCTCTATGGCGATTGTAGGCCCATTTATTGCTTACTTTGTCTTTAAAGGGGCTCAAAAAATAGGGTTGTCATTTTCACTAGCTGTTTTTTTTGCTGCGATGCTTGGTGACTTAGGTACATATGTTGTGACTTCTGTACAGTTAGCATTAGCCTTCCCTTCAGAGGTTGGCGGCTTTATGGCATCGTTTACAAAGTTCGCAGGTATTTTTGCCTTAACTCAAATTCCGTTAGCGGTGAGTGAAGGAATTTTAACGGTCATTGTGATGAATTTCTTGAAAAAGTACAATGTCAGCGAATTAAAAATGTTGCGTGTTTTCTCAACAAAGGAGGCACATTAGTAGATGAAACGAAATTTATTACTATTAGCGATTGTTGTGCTGTTAGCTATCATCCCATTGTTTATACAAAAAGGTGCAGAATTTGGTGGTGCTGATGGAGAGGCAGAAGCAGCCATTGGCGAAATCAATGCAGAATATGAACCGTGGTTTGAAAGCTTATGGGAGCCACCAAGTGGTGAAATTGAAAGCTTATTATTCGTGCTACAGGCAGCTATTGGAGCTGGTTTTATTGGCTACTTCATCGGCTATATGCGCGGCAAGCATAAAGAAGGTTAACCCGTTATGTTACTCATTGATAAGTATGCGTATCTTAATAAGCTAGCGTCCGTTCATCCGCTAGAAAAAATGATATTTTCAATTGGTCTACTTCTCGTAACGCTCATCATGAGAGATGAACGACTTTCACTCATTACATTTTTTGTAATGAGTGCTTTTATCATTTTAGGTGCAAAAATTCCGCTTACCTACTATGTTAAGTTATTATTGCTACCTGGATTTTTCTTACTAACAAGTCTTGTATCCATCTTGCTGTCAATCACACCAGCAACTCATGTATTACCTGCCCATCTGTGGTCTTTTACGTGGATGAATTGGACAATTTTCATCGGAAAAGCAAGTGCCCTGTCCGCCCAACAATTGTTCTTTATTGTCCTTGGCAGTAGTAGTTGTTTATACTTTTTAATTTTGACCACATCCGTACAAGGGATTTGCTATGTGCTCCGACAATGGCGACTGCCCTCTTTATTGGTTGAGCTTATTGAACTAACCTATCGTTTTATTTTTATATTTTTAGAAAGCATGTACAGAATACATCTTGCCCAGCAAGCGCGTCTTGGCTACCATTCTCCAATGCAATGGCTACGCTCCGTATCCATGCTTATTGTGGCGCTATTTGCTGAAATGTTTCAGCGTAGTCGTGAGCTTAATAATGCCATGCAGTCACGGGGTGGCGAAGCCGTCTACTGGCAAGAGATGGGCTCCTATAGCAAGAAAAATTGGCTAGGCATAGCGACACTGTTCCTATTCCTCATTGTATATGGAGGGTACTTCTCATGACAGCATTCTATTTTGAACTAAACCGCTTGTCCTATGCCTATGCAGATGGTACGAAGGCATTGTCAGACATTACTTTACACATTCCAAAAGGAAAAAAAATTGCCATCCTTGGTCATAATGGCGCTGGAAAATCAACATTGTTTCAGCATCTTAATGGTATTTTACAACCGTCAGCTGGGACGATTGTTTTTGATGGCAACGAGCTTCAATATAGTCGAAAAGCTTTAAAGGCACTTCGCCAGCAAGTTGGCATTGTTTTTCAAGATGCGGATCATCAACTTTTTTCAGGTACTGTCAAGCAAGATATCGCATTTGGACCACTAAATCTTGGCTGGTCTACCGAAAAAATCGAAGAAAAAATAGCATGGGCTGTTGCGCAAACGGAAATAGGCGATTTACTCGAAAAACCTATTCACTTTCTAAGCGTAGGTCAGAAAAAGCGTGTGGCGATGGCAGGTGTTTTAGCGATGGAGCCCTCTGTCCTCTTATTAGATGAGCCAACAGCAGGCCTTGACAATTATTATGCTACCCAAGTTCTACAGTACCTAGGTAAATTAGAAGACGGCGAAAGAACCATTTTACTTGCTACCCATGACATTCCCCTTGCTTATGAATGGGCGGATCAAATCATTGTCATGGAGGCAGGGAATATCATTTATAACGGAGACCCGATCGAGTTGTTTTATGAAGAAGAATTGCTGCAACGTGCACATCTCGAACGTCCATGGGTTTTTGATATGTTCATGACATTACAAAAAAAGAAGCTATTGCAGGAAAACATTACACCCCCCCGCTCCAAGTGTGAATTACAACAATTAATAGAACAATTGTAGACAAAAGTCATCGAGAAATTCTCTCTCGATGGCTTTATCATTTTTTATTTTCTTTCATATTCAAAAATTAGTAAACTACTACGAAATCAAAAGATTCGATTTATGTTAGCGATACGTCAAATTCGTTGCGATGTCTTTGATGGTTTGGCATGCCAAAAACATATTGGATAAACGTAAAAGAACGAAGCGTGCAATACTTGGAAGTCCATCAGCTGAATAGAGGCTTTCTACTAAATTAGTTGTAAAACAAAAAACTTTAGACAATTCGAAGGAAAAAATAGTGAAAAATTTTCCTCCTTTACGAAACTTTTCTAATCTTTATCCGTATTAATAGAGTCGAGACTTAATTTATAACACCAAGGAGAGATAACAATTGAAAAGTTTGTTTAAAAAATCAGTCGCTATTGTAGCATCCGCTACACTAATGGTTCCAGCTGCTTCTGCCTTTGCTGAAGTACCTCAGCATAAAGCCAAGAATGTACTGGCAAGTAGTATGAAACAAACAGAGCAGAATGAAGAAAAATGGATGAGTAAGGATAAAATTGTTATCAAGCATTCAGGACTTGATAAAAATGTACATAAAAACATTGGCTCCAAAGTCATCCGCTCCATTCCTTCATTAGGCTATGATGTGGTACAACTGAATAAAGGCGTATCAATAGAAAAAGCAGTTGCTTACTATCTAAAGCAAGATGGCATTACAAGTGTATCTCCTAGCTATGTGTATCGCTCTTTTCAAACAGAAGTCGATCCAAAGAAACAAGAGATGTATCATTTAAACCTACTGCAAATGGATAAGGCACTAGAATTAGCGGGTGAGCATGATGTGACAGTCGCTGTCATTGATTCTGGTGTAGATTTTAAACACCCCGATCTAAAATCTCAAGTACTCCCACCCTATAATGCAGCAGCACCAGCGAATACTACTTATCCAGGTGATCACGGAACACATGTAGCTGGTATTATCGCCGCAGCTAAAGATAATGGCATAGGCGGACACGGTGTAAATCCGAAAGCGAAGCTACTACCCATTGACGTATTTAATGGCAAAGAAGGTGCAAATGATTTCATTATTGCACAAGGCATTTTGTATGCTATTGAACAGGGTGTTGACGTCATTAATATGAGTCTAGGAGGCTACGGGGAATCTCCACTGATGAAAGAAGCCGTTCAGAAAGCCGTTGACAGTGGTATTACAATTGTGGCAGCCGCGGGCAATGAATCAACAGATGAATACTCCTTCCCTGCTTCTTATGAGGGTGTTATTAGTGTAGGTTCAACGAATGAGCGCAACAAACTATCAAGCTATTCAAATTACGGACCGTCCGTTGATGTTGTTGCACCAGGTGAAGAAATTTATAGTACCGTTCATGATGACAAAAAAGGATCATCCTTCGTCAAATTCAGTGGTACATCCATGGCATCACCTGTAGTGGCAGGCGTCGCCTCTCTTCTTAAATCAAAATATCCACATTTAAAGCCGCATGAAATAGAGGCAATTTTGGAAATGACGGCACAAGATTTAGGAGCGAAAGGCTATGATCTTACCTACGGTCATGGACTAATCGATCCAGTCAAAGCATTGCAATTCGATTTAAATAAACTACCTAAACACTATTCAGAGTCGAAAGAAGAACGCATACAAAACGCTAAAGTTCTTGCTAAAAATACGTTAAATATCGAACACGGCGCTTTCGAGCAGCAAGATGAAAAGAAATGGTATAAAGTCGATTTAGACGCAAATGAATATGCTCAGCTAACATTAAAAGGTGCAAACAAATATGATTATGCCTTTGATTTATATTTCTACCCAAATAATCATAAGGGTGAAGTAGAGCCGATTCATGTCAATGATGTTCGCGTAGGAAAAAAAGAAGGTTATTTATTTAAAGCAGATCAAAAAGGGACGCTTTTAATTGCTGTCAAAGATCATAATGGTAGCTATAGCTTAAAAGGCAAATCTACTTACACGTTTACAGCACAAACGACGAAGAGCTTGCCAATTGATACATTAGATAAATCTACTATGGCGCCGATAAATAAGTTCCCTTATAGTACGGCAGGCAAAAACTATACCCTTCTGTCAAAAGATCAACAACGAGATCAAGATTATTTCACATTCTCTGTAAAAGAACCAACGACATTACAATTCGACCTGTCGGGTATTCCAGGTGTCACAGCCTCTATGGAGCTTTATCTTAAGGATGACTTTCAGCCGATACCACCAGAAGAAGCTGAGCAAGCTAAAATTGATGACAGCGAGGAAGAACAAGCCTATCCTATGCAAACAGCAAATGGTACAGCGAAAGGTGAAGCAGTTAGCATGATTATCGATGCTGTACCGGATCAGGAATATGTTTTAAGTGTCTCTAATGACAGTAATAGTGAGTTTTCTATGGAAATGTTCTTTAGTGGTGGTATTGAAAAAGAAGAAACGGTTAGTGAATCGATGATTCCTTACACATTAAAAGGTGAAGTGGTTACCCTTCCACCAGACGAAGATGGGCTACCGTTAAATGAAGCCATGTTAGAAGAAGGAATGCCAGAGGGACAATTACCGATTACACCAAGTAAAACTAAAAAACGCAATGAAATTGACAGCCTAATGGGTATGCTAATGAATCCAACGGCGTCAGGGAATCTAGAAAATGTTGAGCCGATTATAAAACAGGCTATACGCTTTGAAATTGGTGAAAATAAGAAAGCTTATTTCCAAACAGACTATGATGAAGATTATTTCTTATTTAAAACGAAGGAAGATGCCCTTTATAGTTTCAGCTTTATCAAAGGGATGAACCAAAAGCCTGCTGGTACCGTATTTGAATATGATGAGGAAGCAAAGGAATTAATCCCTGTTTCTTCCTTAACAAATGACCTTGGATTACTAGCACTACTGCTTGGTTCGACTGGAAATGAAAATGATGCAAAGGTCATCCCATTGAAAAAGGATAAAACCTATGTGGTCGCTGTTGTCAATGCTGGAGAACGATCTGCTGAACCTTATACGTTGAAAACAAAAAAAATCGGTGATATTCCAGCAGATTACAATCCAGACAATCATGAGGAAGCAAAAGCACTGAAAATTCAGCCAGGTACGACTTATAAAGACCATCTTATTTATCAAGATGATGTAGATTATTACTACTATAAGCAAGAAGGCAATGATGAAGTGATGAGTCTGCTTCTTTCTTCTACCCCATTTACAAATGAACAATTAGCTCAACTACCAAAAGAGCTTCAAAAAGAGTTAAAATTTGCTGGCTCTATTATTGAAGATACGAACGGCAATAAGAAAATTGATCCGAAAGAAATGGAAACAGAAATTCCATTTGGACTAAGCGATAATATTCTTGAATTATTACTTGGAATGGGTGGAACAACAGATGTAAATACATCCTTCAAAGCCAAAAAAGACCGCGGTTATTTTATCCTTGTCAACAGCATGGGTCTTGGTCAAGTGTCTGTACAACCTTATACTTTAACGATGTTCAACCATCAGCAAGCAGATGAAGATGCAGATTCTGAATTAGTGAATGGTGTACCAACAAAACCATCTGCCCTGACAAAAAAAGATGATAAATGGGTTGCAACTCAATATTTAAATGCAGGTATTCCTTTCGGTGATAAGGACTATTTTGAGTTTAATAATGTCCAAAAACGCGATGTCGTTTTTTCACTTCAAACAGAAAAAGCATTAGATGGTGTGATCCGAGTGATTGATGCGAACGGAAAAACCGTTAAAACCTTCGATCTTTACGGAGCTGGCGATACTGAAGTTGGTACAGTTGAACTACAAGCTGGTAAATACTATATTGAAGTCAGTGAGTATTATGGCAAAGCAAGCACACAACCATATACACTTGAAATTAAATAAGTAACATCAAGCAACATCCCCTAGATACTATTTGCTATCTAGGGGATGTTTTGATAAAAAAAAGCATCTTCATCCGAAGACGAGATGCTGGCAAGTTCCACCTACATAAAATATTTCACATAATTACAATATTCATCTTGCTTCATATGAAGCTTTTCATAGAGTTTACGTGCATTTACATTATCAGCCGCCGTTTGCAGTGTGACATAGCGAGCACCTTGCTGCTCACAATATCGAAAAACCTTTTCCATCAATGCCTTGCCCACCCCTAGGCCTCTAGCATCTTCTGTTACATAAATATCATTTAAAATATAGGCACATTGTAAAGCGATGGATGAAAATGTTGGATACAATTGTGTAAATCCAATCATCTTGCCATCTACCAATGCTACAAAAATGACAGACTCTTTTAAAGCCAATCGTAATTGTAAAAATGCCTTGGCGCTGCTTATATCTGGCTCGATCCCATAAAATTGACGATATTCATCAAACAGTTTCGATAAATCCTCTAGTTCATGCATTGTCGCTTGTTGTATTTCCATTCCTGTCTCCCCTTGTGTCTTCCCATGATTGTCTAACATGATGAGTCTAGTTTTTATTATATAGGAAATAATGGTATAAAGAAAAGAATAGTCTTCAAAATCGAGAGAGGATTGTTTATTCATTTAAATATTCAGCAACCCTTTTCACAATATGGCACCAATTTAATTCCTTTCTAGCAAATGCTTGAAGCTGTACACAAGTATCGGCCAGCAATGATTCCTGTGTGGCAACTTGCTGCAATGTCCGACCAATCCCCTCCCAATCATGTGTCGGATGAATTGTACCGAAGCGTTGTTGCATTGTAATATCAGCAGCCCCATCAACATCAGTAGTCACGATATAGCAGCCATTTTTAGCAGCCTCTGCAAAAACATGGGCATAGCATTCTACTACAGATGTTAAACAAAAAATTTTAGCCTTACGGTACTCTTCTTCTAATTGCACCTTATCATAAATAGGCCCTACCATCGTTACTTGAGCGGCAGTTGGATGGCCATCTAGCAACTGCCTTAGCTCCTCTTGATAGGAGGCAGACATCGGTCCTACTAAACGAAGCTCCCAGTCTGGAAGCTGGGCAGCTAGAAAGGCTTTGACTGTCAAAATCGTTTGCTTCTCTGGTGCATCTAAGCGCCCCACTGCTAAAATTCTATTTTCCTTGTCATGAAAGGACACAGGTGCTGTGGGAAAATGCTCATAAAAGCCATTGGGGATATGTTTAATCGCTAATTGCGAATACACTTGAATAGCGGTTTGAATGGACACACATTCGGAGGATAGCAGATCACATAATTGCAGTAGCTCTAAAAAGTATGGATAGGATTTTAATCGATGTAACCAAAATCGATTTACATCTAACTTCATATAAATTTTTCCTTGCGGATTATAATGCTTATAGGTTTTCAAAATGGCTAAATAAGATGGATACGGCCCTATGGCAAAGGCAATGTCAATGTCCTTTGCATGCTTGGCTAAATAAGCATTCATATTCGCCACATAATCCTTCTCAAATGGTATGGACTCAAATTTTACAGTTGGAAAGGCCTGTTGAAGAAGGGCTTCATTCATCTCTGTTGTCACAATACTTACTTCATAGCCTAATTCCTCCCCTAGCAAAATAGGCACGAGACACAAATCTTTGAAAATATGTGCATCAGACAGTTTATAAGATTCCACGCTACAAATAAATGCGATCCTTTTTGACATTGTATCCCTCTTTCTAAAAAAGCGCTCTAGCTAGTTTATGACCCTTCCTGCTAAACGTGCATACCTTAGTAAATTTTTGCCCCTATCCTGCTTGTTCTCTAGTAAACAGAAATCGTATACAGAAAAGCGTCTCTCTTAAAAACTTCCTAAAACAAGCAATTGCCTACAATAGCTCTATGTCCACGCATATTGTATTAAAGAATCTGCTCAGTCACATAGAAGAACTCTACTACTAGATAAAGAATGGAGGGATAAAATGAAGATAAGTTTTTTATCACCTGCGTTTAATAGCGAAGAATGGATCTTAACAATGCTTGACAGTATTCCTAAAGAATATGCCTATGAAATTATCATTGTGGATGATGGTTCTACTGACAATACATTAGCCATTTTACAGGACTACCAAAAAAACTGTGCAGCTTTAAAAATCATCGTGCATCCAACGAACCTTGGGGCTAGTGTTGCTTATAATCGCTGCATTGCAGAGGCGACAGGAGACTATATAGCCATCATCGATAGCGATGACCACTACTTGCCAGCTATTCGCAATGTATTAGCACAAGTGGATGGCACATTTGATGTTTACTATTACAACATGATCATTAAAAATGGCTTCGCCTTTATTAAAGATGAATCGAATCGCTATTCCTTACCCGGACAATTTAAAATCATTCGAAGAAGTTTAATTGGGGATGCAAAATTTACAATACGCAAAGATATAGCAGGAGATTGGGATTTTAATTGTGCCCTCATGGATAAAAATCCGACAAGTAAATATACAAACGAATTTGCTTACTGGTACAACTATCCTAGAGAAAACTCAGAATGTGATCTACACCAAAGAGGATTGAAATAAAAGCATGCAGGAGGTGTAATGAACCATACAATGTTTACAAATAAAATATTACTGATTACGGGAGGCACTGGCTCTTTTGGTAACGCTGTACTAAAGCGCTTCCTCAATACGGATATTAAGGAAATTCGTATTTTTTCAAGGGATGAAAAAAAGCAAGATGATATGCGCAAGCTCTATCAGCATAGTAAAATCAAATTTTATATCGGAGATGTCCGTGATATTCAAAGCATCCATACTGCTATGTATAATGTGGACTATGTGTTCCATGCCGCTGCTCTTAAGCAAGTTCCCTCCTGCGAATTTTTCCCTTTAGAAGCTGTGAAAACTAATATTTTAGGAACCGATCATGTCCTAACAGCTGCCATTCAGGCTGGTGTCAAGAAAATGATCTGCCTCTCTACAGATAAAGCAGCCTATCCTGTCAATGCCATGGGAATATCCAAAGCGATGATGGAAAAAACGTTTATCGCTAAATCCCGAATGGTTGATCCTCATCATACGCTCATTTGTGGCACTAGATATGGCAATGTTATGGCTTCACGGGGCTCTGTCATTCCCTTATTTATTGAACAAATAAAAGCTGGAAAGCCGTTAACGATTACAGATCCAAACATGACACGTTTTATGATGACTCTTGATGAGGCCGTTGAATTAGTATTGTACGCTTTCTCACATGCACAAAATGGAGATATTATGGTACAAAAATCTCCCGCAGCAACAATAGCCAATTTAGCTCAAGCATTACTTGAGATTTTTCAGGCAAACAATGCCATCCAAATTATTGGGACACGGCATGGGGAAAAAATGTATGAGGTATTATGTACAAAAGAAGAATCGGCAAAAGCCGTTGATATGGGCAATTTTTATCGAATCCCCGCAGATAATCGGGATTTAAATTATGGAAAATACCTCGATGAGGGCTCTCCTAAAATTACATTAACCGATGAATATAACTCCAACAATACACAACAATTAAGTGTGGCTGACATCAAAGAAAAATTATTGACATTACCGCTTATTCAAGAAGAGCTTCTTTATTGGACTGGAGGAACGCCATGAAATTCTTAGTGCTCGGCGCTACTGGCATGGCTGGCCATACCATTGCCATCTATTTATGTGAACAAGGGCATGATGTGACAACTTACGCTAGAACCCCTTTCCCATCTGGGAACCATATAATGGGCGATGTGATGGACGCTATATTTTTACGGTCGTTGTTAGTAGATCATGATTTTGATGTCGTCATTAATTGTATTGGTGTCTTAAACGAAGCTTGTACGGTATATCCTGCACAAAGCATTTGGCTGAATAGTTATTTACCGCATGCCATTGTCTCTCTCCTAGAAAACCGACAAACTAAGCTGATTCATCTAAGTACTGATTGCGTATTTTCAGGGAAAAATGCCCCCTACTATGAAACTAGCATAGGAGACGGTGAAACTTTTTATGATCGCACAAAAGGCTTGGGGGAGATTGAGCACAACAAGCATTTAACATTTCGTAACTCGATTATTGGCCCTGATTTAAAAAACGATGGCATCGGACTATTCAATTGGTTTATGCAACAAAAAGGTCCCATTCACGGTTATACGGGGGCTATTTGGACTGGAGTAACTACACTTACATTAGCAAAAGCCATTGAACGGGCTGTCCAAGAAGATTTAACAGGACTCTATCATCTCGTCAATACTACGAATATTTCAAAATACGACTTACTTCAACTATTGAATAAACACTTTATGGACAGCAACATAAAAATTCTTCCTCATCGGCTCGTTAATGTCAATAAAACATTAATGAATACTAGAAATGACTTCTCCTTTGTTGTCCCTGGCTATGAGGAAATGATTGTAGAGATGAAGGACTGGATGTTACAGCATAAAGATTTATATCCTCATTATTTTCAAGCTTAAATACACTTTTCCTGTCAACTCCATTATGAGTTTGAATATTCATAATGGAGCCCCCCTATTGAATCACTGTCCCCTCAGGTAGTTGACCATTCTTAATCCAATTTTCTACAAAATGGTTGAAAAATGCAGGTTGGGCTAATGATACTCCATGACCAATGTTGTGCAATATGACACCATGACTATTTGGATGACTTTGAACAAGGGCTTTAGCTGATTTTTTCATAATGCTTTTCTCTTTAGCTCCTACCGTTATTAAAATTTTCCCTTGGGCTTTATGAAAATCATGCGGGATGGAAAACAACATATTTTCTCTCAAAATTTGAATCAATGTCTCTACTTTCATCGTAGCACTCTCTTGATAATAGCGTTCAAAATCAAGATCATTGATGTATAGGGCTTTAGCTTGAAGTTTCGCAAATGTTTTATTTTTTATAAGTGGAAATGTCAGCCGAATGAACGGTTGAAGCATCCATTCCATAGCTGGAGAAGGTATTACAAGTGCACTATTGATAATGGTAAAATCGATTAAACTAGGCTTTATACTTAGCATTTGAATAGCGATTTGTGCTCCTAAAGAGAATCCAATCAGTATGACGGGCTTTCCAGTCGCCTTTTCTTCTAGAAGCTGGAGAAGCTCTCTGGCACTCTGCTCAATGGAGAATGCATCTTGTGACAACAGCTCAGGAACAACACAGTGATAATTAGAAAAATGCTGAACTTGTTGTTCCCACATCCAGCCACCGACTCCACCTCCATGAATAAACAGCATTAGAGGATTATGGACATCTCCATATGTTTTGTATCGCATGTATACACCTGCCTTCATTTTCAATCATGGTCATCTAAAAAATCCTTACTAAAGCTTGTTTGTGATTGATAGGATGAACGTTTCCCTAAATCTACACCACGTTTTATAACCCCCTTCCCAAAACGTCCCTCAATTTCATCCACGATTTTGAGAATAGGTTCATCTTTTACATGTTCTTGAAAATCAAATATCGATAATTGTTGCGAGTAATCCTTACGATCCACTACATTAGAAACCGTCACGCCTAAAAGCCTTACTGGAGACTCATCCCAATGCTTATCAAACAAGGCACAAGCAATGTCATAGATATCTTCAAAACGATAAAGAACATTAGACATTGTTTTTGATCGTGTGTGATTATGCCAACTTGCATCCCGTATTTGAATACTTACAGTGGAGCCCGCTAACCGTTTTGCCTCAAGTCGTTCAACCACCTTTTTACACAGACCTTCTATTGTTTTATGTAGTGCACGGACATCTGTTACATCTTCAGGTAAAGTTGTTGAATTTCCTACGCTTTTCGTATCAAAAACCGCTTCAGGATCGACCATACGTTGATCCACCCCATTAGCTCTTGCCCGCAGTCGCACACCATTCTTTCCTAAAATTTGCTTCATCCTAAACTCTTCCGTTTTCGCCAAATCACCAATCGTAAATATGCCATGTACATTTAATTTTTTGGCCGTACTAGCTCCAATTCCATGCATATCAACAACCTCTCGATGCCAAAGCTGCTGTTCAATATCCCGTATTCGTAGTACGGTAATTCCCAACGGTTTCTTCATATCAGAAGCTGTTTTTGCTAAAAATTTATTTGGTGCAATACCGATAGAGCAAGGTAAATCAAGCTCAGCTAAAATGCGCTCTTGTATTTCCTGGGCAATACTTAATGCATGTTGCTCCTTACTTAACGCTGTCACATCCATATAGCCCTCATCAATCGAAACAGGCTCCACTAAAGGAGTGTAGCTACGAAGAATGGTAAACATTTCTTTGGATGCTTGACGATATTTTTTAAAATCTGGAGGCAATAACAATAGTTCAGGACATTTACGCTTCGCTTCATGGACAGTCATTGTTGTATAAATGCCAAGCGCTCTTGCTTCATAGGAACAGGTTACTAAAATGCCACGTCGCTCTTTTGGGTTGCCCGCAATGGCGATTGGCTTCCCTTTTAAGCTTGGATCATGTGCTTGCTCTACCGAAGCATAGAAACTATTCATATCCACATGAAAAATAACACGCCCTTTATGCGTCATGTCCATCACCTCTTCTCTCTCTTAGCTTTATTATACGCGTGATGACCTTTAGTCAACAAATGCATAATCACCATTACTTTCTAGCAGATCCTTTAAAATAATTAAAGCTTGCTCCAGTTGAGCTTCTGGCGCTGCAATCGCTAAACGTACGGCATTCACTGGCTTTGTATTGCCTACAGCAAAACGTTCCGCTGCATAGACTTGTACGCCGGCTTTGGAGGCTAGCAATTCAAATTGAACTCCCGTAAATTTATCAGGCAAGTATAACCACCTAAAAATACATTCCTCCTCCCCTAAAATGTCGTAATCGCCTAAATATTTATTAACAAGCGCATTTTGCTGCTTCGCATATGCTCGGTGCTTTTCTAAAATCGTTTGTGCCACGCCTTCATGAATCAATCTTGCTGCTAGTTCCAGCATGAGCGGTGACACTGAAATATTGATATTATAGAGCGTTTCTATTATTTTTTTCCTTAATGTTGAAGGTGTCACAAGGAAAGATAAGCGTAAACCTGGCGAGAGCGTCTTGGACAGGCTAGCGATATAAATAACCTTATCGGGTGCAAAAGAAGCAATGGGTGCAAGTGGCTGTTCTTTAAGAAAGCTATAAATCGCATCCTCAATCACAAGCAAATCCTTCTGCCTAGCCACTTCAGCAATCATTTTTCGTGTCTCCACCGACATCGTATGTGTCGTTGGATTATGAAAATCAGGGATCACATAGATTCCTTTAATATGCTCATTTTTACAGGCATATAGCAATCCTTCTCTGGTCATTTCTCCTTGACATTGTTGAATAGCTACAAGCTGTATACCTAACATATTGGCTGCTGTTTTAATACCAGCATAAGTAATGGGATCTGTCCCAATACGGTCGCCTGGCTGAAATAAAGCTGCCAGTGTGCCCACAATGGCATTTTGTCCCCCTGCACCAAGCAAAATAGGCTGATCTGTTTGAAAATTCACCAATTCGAATAGCTTCATCACGGCTTCATTTTGCCAAGCATTGCCCTCAGGCCGACTATACTGAAATAGCTTGCTAAAACTAGGCTCGTTCAACATCTTTTTCATAAAGCGTGCAATATCATCATTGACCAGGTTGTCTGGTAAAACAGAACCCATTTCAATCATAGATGTTGCATGATTGGCTGGCAGTAACATTTTATTGCTAGCCGCATCTGTGGAAACAAATGTCCCGCTGCCAATCGAGGCATAAATGAATCCTTTTTGTCCACACAGCTTAAAAGCTCGTGTAATGGTGCTTAAATTCACATCTAAAAAATCAGCTAATTCGCGTTGTGGAGGAAGTTTCGTTCCTGGCATTAGCTTTCCATCTTTTATGTCTTGTTCCAGTTGGTGCGCAATAGCTATATATAATGGGGCAGAAATATTGCGAATATCTGGCTTCCAACTCATTGGATACTCGTCAAATGAATTAATAGGCATTCACTAAGCCCTTCTTTCTCTTAATTTGCATACAATAGTTTAATTGTCTTGCATACAATGATAATATTGTATGCACACCATGACAATGATATAATTTTTAAAAAATCAGAAAAAAAGGACCGATCATTATGCAATATTCTGAAAGAATCTTAAAAACACCATCCTCATTTATTCGAAATATTTTGAAAGTAACAGATGCAGAGGATGTTATTTCCTTTGCAGGCGGACTTCCAAATCCCGTTTCTTTCCCTATTGATGCGTTAAGAGCATCCGTAGATCATGCTATTACGGAAAATGGTAGCCGACTATTTCAATATTCTTCCACACAAGGTTATGCACCATTACGTGAGTACATTGCCGCAAAGTACCAACGCGTGCATGGGCTTGATGTACAAGCTGAAGATGTCTTTATTACAACAGGCTCACAGCAAGCTCTTGAACTGATTAGTAAAGTACTCATCAATAAAGGCGATGGCATTATCATCGAAGAGCCTGGATACTTAGGAGCCATTCAAGCCTTTACATTAAGTGAGCCTACTTTCTATGGGGTAACACTTGAAAACGATGGTCTTAACTTAGAAGAGTTAGAACGTGCGCTACAACAACCAAATGTAAAATTCATTTATACGGTGCCTAACTTCCAAAACCCAACAGGGCTCACATACTCGAAAGAAAAGCGTGAGCAAATTTGCGAAATAGTGGCAAAATACGATGTTGCTTTAATTGAGGATGATCCATATGGAGAGTTACGTTTCCAAGGAGAGCCGCTTCCATATATCGGTGCTGGAAAATTAGATAATAGTATTTTACTAGGTTCTTTCTCTAAAACGGTCACACCTGGTATGCGACTTGGTTTTATCATTACAAAAAATAAAGAGCTTTTACAGCATATTGAAACAGCTAAGCAAGCGTCTGATCTGCATACAAATATTTTCTCGCAATATATCATCTACGATTATTTAGCAAGTAATGACTATTCGGAACATGTCAAAAAAATTATTACATTATATAAAAATCAATCCGAAGCGATGCTTGATGCGATGCAAGAGTTTTTCCCTGCCCATGTAGAATATACAAAACCTGAGGGAGGCATGTTCATCTGGGCAACAATGAAGGATGGTACATCAGCCCTTGATGTATTCCAGAAAGCGATGGAACAAAAGGTTGCCTTTGTGCCTGGAGATCCATTCTATACATCTAAAACGAATGTCAATACAATGCGTCTCAACTATACAAATGCAACACCTGAAGTCATCCGAGAGGGGATTAAACGTTTAGCAAGTATTTTATAAAAATAGCAACCGTATAAACGCTTTTCATAAACGCTTATACGGTTTTTTGTTGTTCATAAAAAACAGCCCTCTATCAGGAGAGGGCTGTCTCAAAAGCAATTTATTTTGTATATGTTAACACTGCATTTTTCTTGAATTTTGCTAAAGCTTCTGTTGCCTCATTTTTGTTTGTATACTCAAAAATTCGGACATCCTTTTTATCAAATACTGTAATAACCCACATATGAAAAGCTCCCTTCTCCCATTATTTTTGTAATATAACAACCACCAAAATTTGTGAGACTACTTATCAACTGTTTTATAACAATTCCTTACTTGATTCTTATTTTACGCTGTTTTTTTCAAAAAGAAAGCTTTATGTGAAGTTCTTCACAAACTGTTCAATTTCAAAACGCTTTCATTGAACAATTTGTGAAAACCTTTCTTTTATAGGTATAAAAACAGCTAGTGATATCAGATCTATCCATCATTTTTTTATTTCTATCCACTGTTTTTTTGATGTTTATCCACCACTTTTTGATTTCTATCCACCTAAAGCAAAAAACCGCACAGAAGTACGGTTTTGCTGTAGTAGTAGATTTTTCTTTCATAAGCTTAACAAAATGCTTTTTCTTGCTGTTGCGTTAATTCAATCTCGAAGCCTAAATCCTCCAACATACGATAATCACTATTTGCTTCTTGACCAGCTGTTGTTAAATAATCCCCTACAAAAATACTATTGGCTGCATAGAGACCAAGTGGCTGAAGTGAGCCTAGATTGATTTCTCGCCCTCCAGAAATGCGAATTTCCTTTGTCGGATTGATGTAACGGAATAATGCTAAAACCTTTAAACAGTAGCGAGGATTTAATTCCTTTGTTCCTTCCAGCTTTGTACCATCTATTGCGTTCAAAAAGTTTACAGGAATAGAATCAGCATCTAATTGATGAAGGGCACGTGCAATCTGGACAACATCCTCCTTCGTTTCCTTCATCCCAATAATGGCACCAGAGCAAGGTGAAATTCCATGCTTTTTCACTATCTCCACCGTATTAACACGATCCTCATACGTGTGGGAGGTTGTGATGAAGGCATGATGGCGCTCTGATGTATTTAAATTATGATTGTAGCGATCCACTCCAGCTGCCTTTAATTGCTGTGCCTGCTCTTCTTTTAATAAGCCTAGACAAGCACAAACCTTCAAGCCATACTTTTCTTTAATTTCCGCAACTGCCTCGCTCACTACATTGACATCCTTACGTGTTGGCCCTCGACCACTTGCAACAATACAATACGTCCCAATTTTATTGTCAAACGCTCGTTTAGCACCAGCCAAAATTTCCTCTTTTGTAATAAAAGGATATTTTTCAATAGGAGCAGTTGATTTAGAAGATTGAGAGCAATAACCACAATCCTCAGGACAATAGCCACTTTTGGCATTCATAATCATATTCAGTTTTACTTTTTTACCATAATAATGCTTCCGAATGACAAAAGCACCGTCCATTAGCTGTAATAGCTCATCATCCTCACTATTTAAGAGAGCAAGTGCCTCCTCATTGCTAATGATCTTGCCAGCAATTACTTCTTGTGCTAATTGGTAATAATTCATCCTATCTTCTCCCCCTCCACGTGTGAAATGTTCACAGTTCTTGCCGAATGAAATACTTTATACATTCTTTCTGCCAATAGGGCTGATGTTATTGCTAAGCAAACATCAGCGATAATACTACTGAAAAAGCCGATGACAAAAACATGTGACCAGCTTGATTTCATATCTAACCAGAAATTTAATGCTATATATAAATAAGGAATAGCCACCATATAAATAATGATAAGTCCTATAATCGTTGCTCCAATAAAATGCTTTTTCGTTGGGTTCTCTATTCTTTCAATGATGAACCCAATGACATAGGCAGCTAGGGCAAAGCCAATTAGATAACCAAATGTTGGCTGTAGGACATACGTAAAGCCACCGCCCTGTGTAAAAACAGGTAAGCCTACTAAGCCCACACCGATATAGACAAGCTGACTATAAAAACCATTCCGACTACCCAACAAACACCCTGCTAAAAATACAACAACAATTTGTAATGTAAACGGTACAACAGGCAATGGAATTTTAATAAACGCCCCAATCGCTGTTAGTGCTGCAAACATGGCGATCATGACAAGTGCTAATGTCTGATGTCGCTTAACCAACCTTAGCCCCCCTATCTTGGAAAAACTGTTCGATCGTTTCTTTCGTTGTTTGAATCATGAAGGACATTTCTTCTTCAGAAATAATATAGGGTGGCATAAAATATAAAACATTGCCGAGAGGTCTGATGAGTAGACCTTTTGCTAAAGCTCGCTGATAAATGTGATAGCCGATCCGTTCCTCACTAGCGAATGGTTCCTTTGTCTGTCGATTGGCGACAAGTTCAATAGCTCCCACTAAACCAACTTGTCGATACTCCCCCACATACGGAATATCATGAAAGGCTGCCATGGCTAATTCTCGCATTTGTTGTCCTTTGTGTTGAATCATCTCCATCACTTGCTCCTCTTCAAACATTGTTAACACTTCAAGTGCGACACGACAGGCCAAGGTATTGCCTGAATAACTATGTGAATGTAAAAATGCCTTCATCGTTCCATAGTCGTCATAAAAAGCGTTATAGATTTGATCGGTTGTTAAGACAACAGATAACGGTAAATAACCGCCTGTTAATCCCTTTGATAAACACATAAAATCTGGGGTGATGTCCGCCTGCTCACAGGCAAATAACGTACCTGTCCGACCAAAACCGACAGCAATCTCATCCGCGATGAAATGGACCTCATAGTGTGAACATAATGCTCGCAAGCGCTGCAAATAGATAGGTGGATACATTTTCATACCTGCTGCGGCCTGAATAAGCGGTTCAATAATAACGGCCGTAATTTCCTCATGATGTGCTTGAAGCTGTTCCTCTACAAATTGACTACATGGCGCTTGGCAGCTTGTTGGCTCTTCCTGAAATGGGCAACGGAAGCAATCTGGCCCTTTGGCACGAACAGTATCTAATAAAAGAGGTTGATATACTTCATTGTATAGCCCTACCCCTCCTACCGATAAAGCACCAATGGTTTCCCCATGATAGGCATCTGTCAAAGCGAGGAAGCGCTGTTTCGCTGGTTTTCCTGTCTGCATATGGTATTGAAAGCTCATTTTCAATGCCACCTCAATAGCAGACGAGCCATTATCTGCAAAAAAGACTTTATGTAATTCTTGAGGTGCTAAAGCTGCTAATTTTTCAGCTAAATTTATGGCTGGTTCATGTGTGAAATTAGCGAAAATTGTATGCTCTAATGTAAATGCTTGCTCACTTAAAGCTTGGCTAATTCGCGGATTGGCATGTCCAAATAAATTAACCCACCAAGAGGATACAGCATCCAAATAACGATGATTATGTTCATCATAAAGCCACACACCTTGCCCTTTTTTTATGACGATTGGCGGAAATGCTTCGTAATCCTTCATCTGTGAGCACGGATGCCAAACATGTCGTAAATCTCTTGCCTGCAAGTCAGTTAATGCTTGATTCATAGTGAAAGAGCCTTTCAAACAAAGTAGTGTGTGTCATGGCATAATCCATTAGCTGTGACTTGTCCTTCAGCTGTGGAATAATGGCATAAGGTATAGGATAGTACTGTAAAATTGTTTGTATATTGTCTTGTTCTATACTGCTACCCGTGTCTCCATTAAAGACAATGCCAAGAATATCAATTTGACGAGCGCGCAATGCCTCCATCGTTAACAATGTGTGATTGATCGTCCCAAGTGATGTCCTTGTGACCAACACGACTGGCAGCTTGCTACTGACAATAACATCAAGCAGAGTCGTACCATTTGGAGCAGTGAAAGGAACAAAGAGCCCACCAGCCCCCTCGCATATCACGATATCGTAAGCATCTTGTAAAAATTGAATTTGCTGTAATAGCTCTTTGACATCAATTGACTGTCCCTCTAGCTTGGCAGCATAATGCGGTGATGCCGCTTCCTTCAATGAATAGCTATTAATATGCTCTTTTTGCAGCTTTTGTAAAGAATGCTTTTCATACATAGCTGTATCATGATAATAGCCATGCCCATTTTCGTATACCTCACCTGTTTGCACGGGCTTATAGGGTGTGACTTGCAAACCCTGCCTTTGCAAATGACACATCAACATAGTAGTGACCATCGTTTTACCAACATCCGTATCTGTGCCTACAACCCAAAAATGTCGCATTGTTAACCTCCCCCTCTTTGTGTTAACTAATAACAATATAAAAGTTAACACATTTAATTTCATTTTGTAAATGCCTATTTGCATTTTCTAAGAAACTCGTTTTAAAAAAGGGAATTTTGCGATAATTTATGTAAAACTAAATCATTACCTCCTAAATCCTACTCGAGGCTACTTATTCATAAAATAAAAAGGATTGAAAATAACGCTGATATTGAAAGGAGTTTCATCTCATCTTGTAGTATTACACTGTATGGGGGTGGTTGTATGTTTGGCATTTTTAAAGAATCCGAGAAGATCATCGATACATATGAACAAGTGCATTCAATTTTAAAATCTTTACTGACCTATGAACTAAAAGAATTACCGACCCGTTATGAATTTTGGTATCGTGTGGCGATACGTCTTGAGGAGTTTCGCACATTACAGATGGAGCATCGAACTAAGATTTCGATGACCTCATCTGTTGGACGCTTTCATCAAACACAATATGAGACCATCACACAAAAATTAGCAAAGTTTGAGCGATTAGCTGATATCTATAAGCTATTTTGTATCGAAGAAGAACGAGCAGGATTAAATCATCGCCTTTATTTTCATCAAGAAGCTATTGCTGCTCTCTATGAGCACATACAACAGAAGGAGCTTTACACGTATTGTGACGATGTTCAACAGCAATTTTGGGAGGCCGTCCGTGATGACATGCTAAATGCAATCGCACACCTCGATTCATGATGTTGGAGGAGGCTGGGACAAAAAGAAAAAATGTTAGACCAAGATACAATCGGTCTGACATTTTTTGATTTAGGAAGAAATATTTAACTCAATGAGGCGAAAAAACTATTATCTATTTTCGCTATTTTTCAAAATAATGGAGTTCTGTCCCAGCCTCTTGCTGTTTATTAGCCATAAACAGTCCTCCCTGATTGCTTTGCTCTATAGGATATTGCAGTGTTAAAATGACACAAGCGCTAAACCTTCTCTTTCCCATCCGAGATAAAAGTTGGTATATTTTATAATAGGAAGGAGATTTAGTGATATGGTGAACGAGAAGATTTTAATAGTAGAAGATGACATAGATATTATGGAAGTTTTATCGCTAACGCTAGTGAATGCTAACTATACAGTATTAAAGGCACCCTCCCTATCCACTGGTTGGCATCTCGTTGGCACGCAACAACCCGATTTAATCTTGTTAGATGTTAATTTACCAGATGGTACAGGCTTTGAGCTAGCCAAAAAAATCCGAGAAGTATCGGATGCCATTATCATCTTTGTGACCGTCAATCATTTAATTGAACAAAAGCTTGAAGGCTTTGAGGTTGGGGCAGACGATTATATAACAAAGCCATTTATTCCGAAAGAATTATTGGCACGTGTTCAAGCCAATTTAAAAAGAAGAATCCCATCTAAGCAAAATCATGTTGTACATATTGATAATTTATCTATTCATTTTGACGAGAAAAACGTCTATAAAGATGGTCAGCTTCTAAACTTGTTCACAAAGGAAAAACTGCTCCTCTTTTTTCTAATGGAACATGCGAATCAAGTGATTAGTGTTGACCAGCTCATTGACCATGTTTGGGGCTATGACGGTGTCACCGATTTGAAAACTGTCTCTGTCCATATTAGTACCCTTCGGCGCAAAATTGAAGATGTCCCCTCTAAACCAAAATGGATTCAAACAGTGAGAGGATTTGGCTATCAATTCGTCTATAAAAGAGAGTGATGAGCATTAAGATAAGGCTCATCACTCTTGTTAACTATTTACCAATACTTTCGCTAATGGTAATGTAAAGCTAAATATGCTTCCTTCATTTTCAATGCTTTCAACAAAAATTTCGCCATTATGCTGGTGCACAATTTGCTTACAAATGGCTAATCCGATCCCATGTGAATCGGGTTCATGGATATGGGTAGCTCGATAATAGCTATCAAAGATAAAAGGTAAATCCCTCTCAGCAATACCAACACCACTATCGGCTATCGAACAAATCAAATGCTTGTCCTCCACATGCATGGACAATTGAATACCACCACTTGATGTATATTTCATCGCATTAGTCATCATATTTTCAATCACCTGGTTGATTCTTGTCTCATCAATCAGTAGCTGTGCTTCCTGATGACCATAAAAGTGAGCACTATAGGTTAATCCTGACCGTTTGATGTCATCCTTATATCGATTTGCCATTTTTTGATATAATTCCTTTGCCTTTACCTCTGTATAAGAAAATTCTGCTCTACCCGCTTCTAGATTCGCTAAATCAAACAAGTCTTGAATTAAGCTGTTTAATGATAGTAGCCTTTCCTTACTTCTTAGTAAGTATTTCTCTTTAGCCGCTTCCTCCACGATAACGCCCTCAAGCATCAATTCTATATATCCTAAAGTAGAGGTTAGTGGGGAACGTAGCTCATGAGAAATACTATGCAAAAGTTTTTTGCGTTCCAGTTCATTTTTTTCTAAACGTTCATTCATTTTTTTCAAGTGCCGATTGGTTTCATCCAATTCCTTTGTACGTAGCTGTACTCGCTTTTCTAAATCCCCATATATTTTGGCATTTTCAAAAGATACGGCAATTTGAGCAGCTATGACTTTCAGAAGCTGGACATGAGATGGATGGAAGGCATTTGTCAGCAACGTATTCTCAAAATATAAAATCGAAATAATTTCATTTTGATGAACAATCGGTAAGCAAAGAATAGATTTCGCCGTTGAATAAGATAAAAGAGGATGCTGTGTCTTTTGAGCATTTTGAATAATCACATGTTCTTTGCTTTTAAGAACATAGCGTATAATAGACTGCATATTCGCACTAAAGTCCTCTATTTTTTGTTGCTCATACAGCGTAAAGGCATTTTCCGCAGCTTCTGCCTTTGCCAACACCAGTAGTTGCTGCTGCTGTTTATGAATAAAGTAACCACTATCTGCCCCTACATGCTTTAACAGGGAAAACAATATGTTATGCAGGAGATCCTCCATGCGAATGGCTGTTGCAAAAGATTGGGTCGTCTCAAATACAGTCATCATATCAAACGTGAGTGATTGTCTACGCTGACTTTCTGGTTGGCGATTTACTTGATAATCACTTTCCCATCTTCTAGCAATCGTTTCGGCTCCCCATGCTTGCATGCTTTGAATACCATTTAATATATAGTGTCTTGCTGTTTTCATTTGCTGTTTGGCGCGATAATAGTCTGCTGCTCGTTCATAAGCAAGTGCCACATCTTGGATAAAGCCATTCATTTTTGCTAATTGTATAGCTCGGTCATAATAGAGCTCAGCATCTTTTTCTTTGTTGTTGAAACGGTAATTTTCTGCCATTAATAAGATATAGAGATGCTCGTAATTGGCAGGAGAATAACTGGCCCATTTTTTAAATTTTTTTATGCTTTGCTGTATGTCAGATAAATATAAGCGTCGCTCTTGTGCTTCACCATTGAGGCGCTGCAGAAAATGAAATTGCCACATAGCCCGATAAAAATAATAAACGGTAGAAATCGGTAATGTATAGGTTTCTTTACTTAATTCCTTTAAGTATATCAAAATCGCTTTTCCTTGCTTTTCATCGCCTAATAAAAAGGACATTTGTAAACGTACTGAATAATGCATGATTTTAATAGCAGGTTGATCCTGTATCGTAAAGGAGTACCCCCAATGTACAGGATGATGTGGATCGTGCAGAGCATTCATCCATCCTCCCATTTCAGCTAAAAAATCAATCGATAAAGTACTTGCATGTATGGAAAATTCATCTTGTTGTCGCCTAATTTCCTGCTGTAAATCTTGAATGGAAGCCCCCTGAATAAGTCGAATAGCGACAATAAAACAAGAGGCTGAGGATACTAAATGATATAAGCCGAGCTCTTGGCTTTTTTGTTGAGCCTCGTTAATATATTGAATGCTGGCTTCATACGGCTCTGTCCAATGGCTGATAAACACCCCATACACATAATAAGTATGTCCTTTGATATAAATACTCTCTTGCGTATCGGCAACGGTGATGGCCAGTTTTCCAAAGCGAGCAGCTTCTTTTATATTGCCAAATCCCGCATTTAAAAGCATGGCATAATTAATCAATACCATGGCACTTTTCGGTGTCGTACCATACTTCAACTGTAGGCGCATGCCTTTCATTAAAAGAATGCCCGTTAAGTTAGGATTTAACAGGAAAGCACTTGCCGTCATATTAATAATTAAATGAATTAATAGATCAATTTCCTTACTATTTGTTGCAGATTGTTGCAATAAATCCTGGTCAGACATATGTCGCAATGCTAATTTTAATAATAGATATTCTTTGAGAAGCTGTGATTTTTTAGGAGCTGCCGTAATTTTCAAATTTGCAACTTGTAACCCCGCCAAGCCTGCTTCTAGACCAATACTAGGATTATCAGATTCAATATATAATATCGTTTTTAAATTATTAATCATCAACTTTTCTAACACTGTCTCTGAATGCTGCAAAGCTTCTGTTAAATGTATTTCAGAGCGTTCATAGTGCCCTGCAATATATTCACATTCTCCTAAGTTCGCATATAATTTAACAGACAGTTCTCTCCTAGTTATCCAATGATCCGGTGTTAATAGTTCTTTACTAGTTGTAAAAAATTTAAGCGCATTATCAAACAACCCTATTCTTTTAGCCTCTATTCCTAGTTGATAATTCCAGAGAGCCAACTTCTGTTTTTCTTCCCTCGTCAATAATTGCCGGCTGTAATTAAAATGCATAACCATTTCGTTTAAACGATCATGGTCTGCAATCGTTGGAGAATTCTCAGTTAGTAATTGGCCAATTTGATAATGCAGCTTGATGCGCTTTTGTAACGGAATTTCTTGATAGGCTACTTGCTGAATACGATCATGGACAAATTGGAATTTTGTCGAAAATGTATGCAAAATTCCTTCATGTTCAAATGTACTCGCCCATTTATAATGTGCATCTAACGGAATAATAAAACCATTTTCCACAAGTGTTTCTAAATATTTCAATAATGTTTGAGCAGGTAGGGAGACAAGCTTTAAGACATCACTAAATTCAAAACGCTGACCAAAACATGCGACAAGTCGTAAAATAGCATGGACATCGGTCGTTAAATTAGCCATTCTATTCTCAATGAAAGCAAGTAGCTCGTTATTTAAACGAGATAAATTGAATTTCTGACGATTAAACTGCCACTCTTTTGTTGTCGTATTAAAATAAATCGTGTTATCTTGCTGGAGTGAACGGTACGCTTCTTTTACAAAGAGTGGATTCCCTTTGGTCAAATTAAATAATTGTTTAGCAATGACCTGTATCGTTTGCGGCTGAGCATTGAAAGATGCCTCAAGCCATTGCTGCACATGTTGTTCCTGAAGAAGGGGTAAAGGAATATGGTGACAATTGGAAAAAACAGTGGTTTTTTGCTCACTTTTTTTCTCTGTGCTGTCCTCATTCACTCGGAATGTCCCAATCATCATAAAGTACCCCGCTCGTTGCTGCTCATAAATTTGTGCCATAATTTCAAGCGTACTCTGATTGGCCCAGTGCAAATCATCAACAAACCATACAACCGGTTTCTTTTGCATTGCAAATGTTAATAAAATTTTTTGAATCGAAATAAACGTATAGGAATGGAGCTGTTTTGTATTTTGACGAACCTCCTTTTGAAAGCCTACTTCTTCCTTCACAAACCATTTGAGTTCAGGTAATAAATGAATAAGCTCATCTGTCACAACTAATTTGACTTCCCGGAATAATTTTTTCCATAATTGTACGGATTTTTCACCTTCCATATAAACCAATTTCAATAAATTTCTTAACGGATGAACCACAATGGTATAGTCATTTTCTAATTGTAATTGCTCATACTTCGTTGCAATAAAATAGCCCTTTGCCGCCGCAATTTCACCCTTCAGCTCTTGTACTAGCTTGGATTTTCCATATCCTGCTTGCCCTGAAATAGTGACCATTTTTTTATCACCTTTTGTGACCTGATAAAAGTGAGAGGAAAGCTCTGCAAATTGCTCTTCTCTGCCGTAAAGCTTAGTAGACAATCCCGAATTCAACTGTAAATCCTGTTGACCTAGTGGGAAGTCGTCAAGTGATTTATTTGCCGTAAGTCTATGTTGGATAAAGAGCAAATCCTCTTTCAAACCCATTGCACTTTGATAACGATCAACCGGATTTTTAGCTAAAAGCTTGTCAATAATCTTCCAAAGGAGAGGATGACAACTATTTTGAAGGTTCATCAAGGATTCTGGCTTTTTGGTTAAGATTTCGTAAATTAAATCTACAGCATCCTTTGCTTGAAAAGGTAATTGACCGCCCAATATTTCGTAAAAAATCATACCAAGTGCATATAAATCCGTACGATAATCCACATCTAAATGAAGTCTGCCCGTCTGTTCAGGTGCATAATAAGGTAACTGATCCCGTCTTTCATAGGGATTTTCAATTACAACTGGCGATTCTGCATCATATTTCGAACTAAACTCGGAGCTTAATAATTTTATTTTGAACGAATTTGGATTGATTAATATTTGATCAGGATGAAGGTGCAAATAAAGTAAATTACTTTGTTGCATTTTAATACAAATATTCACAAGCTCAATCGCTATTAGTAGAAATTGATGTAAAGAAATAAGGTTATTTCCGAGTTGCTTTAGGGGCACACCATTAAAATTTTCATAGATAATCGCATATTGTTTATCTATATAATCCATAGCAATCGGCTTCAATAGCCAAGGATTTTGCTCATTGGAAAACAAGGTAAATTCATATTGCAGTTTGGCTCTTGTCTCAGCAGAATTTTGATGAATACTTTTTACGAGTACCAGATTGTTAAATTTCTTCATATACATTCTTTGTAAGTGCCAATCTTGATTAGACTGCAAAAGGATACAATCATTCACAAACGAACCCCCTCTTCTATCTAGTTATACTACCTTCATTTGTTAATTAGAATTCCAACGAAACTAAATCACTATTTATACATTTATGCCAAAAATCGAGGTTGTTTTTCAAGCACATTAAAATGAGGTATACAAGAATGTAAATCTTTAAGATACATCCAGAAATTGTATATTAGTGTATAAGCTAATTATACTATTTTTCTATTGAAGGTTCTTCACCTTTTATTCAATACTCAGAAAATTTCACAAAGCTCTATCTAGTTTGGACACGACCTTTACATTCCCTTTCCTCCTACTTTTGTATATGAAATACTATAAAAAACGAAGGTTAAAATTTGGTTAAATAATATTATTATTTTTACAGGCTATACATAAGCCATCTTTATAGAATGGAACATCTTACTTTTACAGACTTACTTTGAGCGATTCATAAAACGGGTGCACGCATATTAGGAGCACCCGTTTTAGGATAGTTATTTTGTTATTCCTTGTTCAAGCATTTGTCTAAACTCTTGTACTTGATCAGCCTTGATGGCTACTTGATAATAGCGCTTTTTTATTCCTAGCATAAATGTCACTTCTACAGGCTCTTTCATTTTCAAAATGAATTGTGGGTAGGCTTCAGCAAAATCACGGGCTATAAAATCAATCGTATCTTTTGATAATTTTCCTTCTAGCTGCTCCTTATCTTCCACGATTGCTGCAATTTGAGCAAATGGAATGGCAGTTCGTTTCATTAGTCCAAGAGATAAATACAATGTATCATTTGTTACGTAAACAGGATTTAAACGAATGGCCTGCATATCCGCTAAAAAGAAAATCACTGAATACATATTAAAAAGGAGCAAAACAATGGAAAGTACTATTGATTTTTCGTGTAGCCACCAGTGAATACCAATCGTTTCAATGGCAATGCCATGAATAATCATGAGCTGAAAAGCGATGTAGCTCGAATTTTTATGTAAAGTTAAGCCCTGACGTTCTTGTCTTTTCCAACTTGCAAAACCATAATATAGCACTAGCATATCCGCACAAATCATCTGAATGATAGCATGCTTGGGTACATGATTTTCTACAGCTTTTGAAAATGAAAAGAGATCTGGCAATGAACTCCTACGCACTTCCATCAGGATTTGGGGCAAATAGCGCACGAGTGTTGCTAGTACGACAATTTCTAATAAAATAATAACTGATTCCATCACAAAACCTGCCCATGTCACAGCCACAAATGGCTGAAGATGCTCCATGGGAATCATAAAGCGTGCGGCAATACAGCCTGATGCGGCTAATAAAATGGCGTGCTTGAACGAAAACCTTCCTTTATAAAGCATCCATAATACGGGCATCACCACAATAAAGTCGATCAATGACCCCATGACAACCCCATTCGTTTCGATTGGTAAAATGGATACACCCAATCCAGTGTTATAGAGTGTATAATTGCTGGCTAACACGATTAATAACAAGCCTAGCCATATATTTTGCTTACTTTTTAAAACCATCCTTCCCTATCCCCCTCCTTATTGCTAATTTTACTTTATTTCAAATGGTTAATTTTGTATATATTTTGAGTATAAAAGATGATCTTTTTCCAAACATGTTCAATTATTTTTCACACTTAGAAATTTTTTACGGTAAACATGTGGCGAGTAGCCAGTGTATTCTTTAAATTTTTCGATATAGTAACTGACCGTACTAAAACCTGTATCACCAGCTATTTCGGTTATAGATAGCTCACCATTCCGCAATAATTCTATGCTTTTGCGCAGTCGGTATTGTAATAAATAGCTAAACGGCGTCATACCCACTATTTTCTTAAAAAAGCGACTGCATTCGGCGCGACTTATATAGACATGACTTGCTAAATCTTCTAACGTTACTTTTTGTTGATAATGTGCATGTAAAAAATCCAACATTACTTTTGCTCGTTCATGCTGTACGATGGAGGATTGATCCATCATTTCTTCTGTCAGCAAGGATTGAGTTAGCATCGATTCCCAAATGAATAGGAGCTCTCTCCAAAACTTTAATTCAAAAAATACGTCTTGTTCCCGCATCAATGCTGCAATCGATGCTATTTTCTGTGCTAACTCCCCCGTCAGCTTGACATAAGGCACTCGATTTTTTGTGATATAAGGCTCAACATATTTTGGGGCAAAGATACTGCCCTCATGACCAGCTATCAGCATTGGGTCCACATTGACACAATAAATCAAAGCTTGTTCAATTTCATAAGGCTTCGCTTCATGCAATACCGAGGCATTGATAAAGAGCCCCTCCCCTTGTTCTAAAATAAATGCATCTCCCCCTACTCGATACTGAGCTCGTCCACTTTTTAAATAAACAAATTGAATTTCCTTATGCCAATGGAGTGGTAGGAAATCCAACCTCTCTAATTGCATGACCGTTTCATACAAGGCAACGGGAAATTCTTTTGTCCCGTGCAGCGTTAATTCTTGTAAATCCTTTGCTATTTTAATATGCGTCAACGGCATCCTTAACACCTCAATATATTGATATTTTTATACGATTAAATCGATATTTATTTACAATTCTCTCCTTTATAATCACCTTATATTGATAGTTTAGGAGATGTGAACAAATGAATCAAATCATCCAAAGAAATCGTACCATGGGCTTCCTACTTGTTATATTAGGGGCAAGTTTTTGGGGAATAGGTGGGACCGTTGCCCAAAAGTTATTCCAACAAGACGATATAGAAGTGGGCTGGCTTGTATCTAGTCGGCTACTTTTGGCTGGCCTACTGCTACTAGCTATTTATAAAATAACCTACCGTCATGACTCAATTTTTGTCATATGGCGCACGAAACAGAATGCTTTTAAACAAATTTTATTTAGTTTACTCGGCATGCTCGCTGTCCAATATACCTATATGATGTCTATCGCGATTGGTAATTCTGCAGTAGCCACCTTATTACAATATTTAGCACCGCTGTTTATCATGGCTTATTTTTTACTAACGAGGCAAAATCCATTGACAAAACAAGATGGGATTGCCGTCACACTTACACTTGTAGGAACATTTTTATTATTAACAAATGGCTCCGTTTCAACCTTATCAGTTCCTTTTATGGCTGTGCTGTGGGGCGTGTTATCAGGGCTTTCAGTTGCCTTTTATACTCTCTATGCGATTCCACTTTTGCAACAATTTCATTCATTACTAGTTGTTGGCTGGTCAATGATTATCGGTGGGGCAGTAATGAGTATTTTCCATCCACCTTGGGCGATTGATGTATCAAATTGGACCTTTTCCACTGTTGCTTATTTTCTCTTTATCATTATTTTTGGCACAATGCTCGCTTTTTGGTTTTATATTGCTAGTTTGCACTATCTCTCCCCTAAGGAGTCAAGCTTACTAGGAAGCCTTGAACCATTAATGGCTGTTATTACGAGTGTCTGGTGGTTAAAAATTACCTTTGGGGGCTATCAGTTTATAGGCACATTACTCATTCTTCTTATGATTTTATACCTCACAGTCTTTCAGAAAAAACAGGTTGAAGCGTAACTTATTCAAAATGTCCCGAAAACAATAGTAAATACCTCCTAAAACAGGACTAGTAATATATAAATTTATACATAAAATTTACATATTTCATCTATCTTTTTTCCTGATTTGTCTACTATACTGAATTTAATAGCAGACAAAAGGAGGTATTTTTATGGATAAAAAAGTTATTTTTTTCGAGGTTGAGGGTGGCACAGATAAAGGACCCGACGGCTATCGCCCAGACACCCTACCGATGGTGGATGCCCTAAAGGAACGTGGGCAAGATGCAGAGGTGCTATTTTTTGATGTCACAAAAAAACAGCAAATCTTTGACTATGTGAAGGAACATGGTGTTGCCTATGTATCGCGTATAAACCCTGGTAACTTACAGCATGAGGAAGCGTATTTTACCATGCTACGAGAGCTGTGCCAGGCTGGAATTATCGGAATGCCACATCCTGATGCGATGATTAGCTACGGCTCGAAAGATGCTCTATCAAAGCTTACATCAACGAATTTAGTACCTGATGATACATATGCCTACTACACTATAGAAGCATTCAAAACGCAATTCCCTATCTCCTTAGCTTCGACAGAACGTGTTCTGAAGCAAAATCGTGGTTCAACGGGTGAAGGTATTTGGCGTGTACAATTGATGAATCCGCTTGCCAAGGGCATCACTGAAGTACCACTTGATGCACAAATCAAATGTACAGAAGCGAAAGATAATCATGTTGAATATTGGCAGCTTGGCGAGTTCATGACATTTTGTGAGCAGTATATTACAGGGACGAATGGTATGTTAATCGATATGCGATTTCTTCCGCGAATTACAGAAGGTGAAATTCGCTTATTCATGTTGAGAAACCGCCCTATTTATGTAGTACATAAAAAACCGGCAGATACTGAGGATGCCTTTAGCGCCACACTCTTCTCAGGTGCCCAATATCGCTATGACCAGCCTGCAGATTGGCAAGAGCTCGTACAAAATTTTTTAGCACAACTCCCACAAGTGACGAACCTATTAGGCAATTATGATTTACCATTGATTTGGACGGCTGACTTTATGTTAGATACGAATGAGGCTGGAGAAGATGGTTATATTTTAGGTGAAATGAATTGCTCCTGTGTGGGCTTTACTTCAGAACTATCGCTAGCGCATGAAGTAGCGGAAGAAATTATCGCCTGTATCCATGAGCATCAAGCAGCACTGATGGTACCATAAAAAAAGTGCGATCTAGAAGATCGCACTTCAGACTGTAGACAAACTCGCTGAATTTTGAGTTTGCCTACAGTCTTTTTTCTTTTACAATAAAATAAAGTAAAGCCGTTGATTTCCACTACGGGCGGACGCTTTCCGCGGGCGGGGTCGAGCTGCTTCCCTCGCTTCGCTCAGTCCAGGATCTCGACTTTCCCGCTTTTCCCGCAGGAGTCGCCGCCCTTCGTTCCAATCAACTTCTATATAAAATACTCTATCTACATAGGGTGTTGAAAAGTAAACTTTTGAGGTGATCAACCATGATGACGAAGAATCAAACCAATGAACGTGAACAATTAGAAATGTTAACGATTGATCAATTAGTTCCCAACGATCATTTAGTGCGAAAACTAGAGGCTGCTATTGATTTTTCATTTATCTATCCTTTAGTAGAACATCTCTATTCACCTAATGGGCGTCCAAGTATTGATCCTGTCGTTCTCTTCAAAATGACGTTTATTCAATATGTTTTTGGCATTCGCTCCATGCGTCAAACCATCAAAGAAATTGAAACGAATATGGCGTATCGCTGGTTTTTAGGATTTGGCTTCCATACAGAAGTCCCGCATTTCTCTACCTTCGGTAAAAATTATGCCCGTCGCTTTCAAGACACTGATATATTTGAACAGATATTCTATCGTATTTTAAAAGAGATTATGCATCAAGGACTCCTCCATGCAGACCATTTATTTATCGATTCTACGCATGTGAAAGCGAGTGCGAATAAACGGAAGTATGATAAAAAGGTCGTGCGAAAAGAAACACGGGCTTATGAAGAAAAACTTCAATTAGAGTTAAATATGGATCGTGAAGAACACGGAAAAAAGCCCTTTCCCCCGGAGAAATTTGAAAAGGAAGAATGGAAAGAAATAAAGGAAAGCACGACAGATCCTGAAAGTGGCTATTACGTGAAGGATGAACGTACGAAACAGTTTGCGTATTCTTTCCATGCAGCCACAGACGAAAAAGGCTTTGTCTTAGGTGCCATTGTGACTCCGGGAAATGTGCACGATAGCCATGTATTACAGCCACTTGTTGAAAGGGTCATTCAAAACGTTCAAAAACCAATCGCTGTTGCGGCAGATGCAGCCTATAAAACACCAGCGATTACGAACTTTTTGTTAGAGAATCAAATGTTGCCTGTTCTTCCGTATACACGTCCTAAAACGAAAGATGGATTCTTCCGAAAGCACGAGTACACATATGACGAGCACTATAATTGTTATCTTTGCCCACAAGGGCAGATATTGAAGTATGCGACAACGACGAAGGAAGGATATCGCCAATATAAATCGAATCCTTTGATTTGTGCGAAGTGTCCAAGCCTTTCCCAATGTACAGAAAGTAAGCATCATCAAAAACTCATTCAACGCCATATTTGGGAGTCGTATGTGGAGGAAGCTGAACATTTACGCCATTCCTATGACATCAAACAAATTTATGCAAAGCGCAAAGAAACGATTGAGCGTGTCTTTGCCGATGCAAAAGAAAAGCATGGTATGCGATGGACAACCTTAAGAGGTCTAAAAAAATTGTCCATGCAGGCGATGCTTACTTTTGCTGCCATGAATTTGAAGAAACTGGCTACTTGGACGTGGCAAGTAGCTTAAGAGAGCAACTAAGCTCGAAGAGTATGTTGAATTTGGTAGTATATTACCAAATGTTAAAAATAAAATAGGAAGAAAAATGACAAAAACCATCGAGAGTGAACTTCTCGATGGGCTTTTGTCTACAGTCTCAAGTGCGATCTAGAAGATCGCACTTTTCATATATAAATCTTAATTGCTTGAATAAATTCATATATAAAATAACCAGCAAAACCAATCAATAAGAATCCTGCAACAATTGTAAATGTCTTAATCATCTTACGGTTCATAGCTTTTCGAGTGACTGACACAATGGTCAGCAAACCGATGTCGTGGAGTAAAATACCGCTAAGAACGCCAGCAGCAATAATTAAAAAGTTTGTCGGCTGTCCTTGTCCATAAGATTTAGCTAGCACTACACCAAATACATTGACCCAAAATACAAGATTACCAGGCGAAATTGCGACCAATAAGCCATTAAAATAAGAGGCAAAAAACGATTTGGTTACTTTTTCTCCTGCTAATGTAATATCATGGTCTGCATTCTTGATAGAATCATAGCCTAACAAGAATAAAAAGCCTGCTCCAATAATCCACATAGGAAGTTGGACCATCGGCATAGCCAAAATAGAGGCTAGTCCCATGTATAAAGCAAAAACTAATACAATGTCAATGGTCATGCCACCAAGCCCTACAGCCCAGCCATGCATAAAACCATTTTTGAGTCCTTGCTTTGTCATTTCTACAGTAATAGCTCCTACAGGCATGGCAATGGCAAGTCCTACCAATACATACGCTACATATAAACTCAAAAAAACACTTCTTTCATGTAATCGATAAGCTTCATACGTCCGTTTATCTTTTTATGATAGCATAAATATACTTAAAATCAAATAATTATTAATACTTTGCTAGACAGTTTTTAATCGTTATAGCATTTGCTTTTTCCATTGTGTTAACAGATCACGTGACTTTACAAGATCCATTTTCAATGCAACTTGCTTAGCGCTACACCGTTTTTCAGCTTTGTTCCACGCCTCTTCTAAGGCAGGTAAATAGCTTAAATTTTTCGTCGCTGCTACTAGCTGTAAAAAAATATTGCCTTGAATATAGTGCCAACGTGGATTCATCCCATCTAGTAGAATAGCTTCTTCAATTAATCGTAATGCCAGATAGGGGCTGCCCTCCTGACGATTCAAAAACTGGGCAAAAGCTCCCCAATAGAGCGCCTTATTGGGCTGCAATTTGATTGCCTCTGCATACTGTGCTGTTGCCTTGTCTCGTTCTTCAGCAAGAACAAAGTATTCCGCCATTGTATAATAAGCATTCGCCTGTGCTTCAATAGACCCTGCTAATAATTCATCGATTACTTTTCCAAATTGCTCATCATCCTGACTCCCAATATAAGCCGTGAGAACATCTCGTTCTGGATAAGAACCATCTGTGCGTTCTACACTTTGTTTCACCTTTTCATCAGTGGGGTGAGGCATACTCGCATACCCGTTCGCCTCTAGCATGGCCACATGCTGTTGGATGAATTGATAGGCCTCCTCTTCAACCACTGCATGATTCATTATTATTCTTTTAGCCAGTTGATAGCTTTCCTTTACCTGTCCACTCAAAAATAAGTCATTAACTTGTTGAACTTGCTCATCCAGTTGTTTTACCACCATTTAAATCCTCCACTTCACAAAAGACAAATCTTATAGCTAGTGTACCATCTTCGCAATAGAAGCAAAAGACAACTTGTCCTAATCTTTCTACAATTCTTTTAATTTAAACGCTTTTACATGCTGTTCAAGTGTATGAGCCATATGATTTGTTTCATTAGAACCTTGTGCTACCTCATCAATACTTGCTGTTGTTTGCTGTGCTGCTACCGTAATCATATTCATCGTTTCTTCTATATCTCTAATGGATTCTGTTAATTGTTGAATCATTTGAACAATACGAGCTGATTTTTCATTTTCAGCGGTCATAGCATGAGAAAGCATAATCATTTCTTCTACCGTTATGGCTACTGCTGTGGAAATATTGCCTAAAGATTGCGCGGTTAAACGCACTGTCTCTGTGCCTTTTTCGATATATTGCGTATTATCATTCGTAGATGTCATCACTTGCTGAACATGTTTCATAATGTCTTGAATTAGCTGTTCGACTTGTAAAACCTCTTGATTGGACTGCTCGGCAAGCTTGCGTACTTCCTCAGCAACAATGGCAAAACCCTTCCCATGCTCCCCTGCTCTAGCCGCCTCGATGGAAGCATTCAAAGCTAGTAAATTCGTTTGGGAGGCTATAGTAGCAATAGAGGTAGTAATCGTTTGTATTTTGGTTGCTGATGTGACCAAGTTTTCGACTGTTTGTCGAACTTCACCTGAACCGTTATGAATCAATGCCATATCATTACTTATATCCTTCGCTAGTCGCTCACCCGCTGTTGCTAATTTCATCGTTTGTCGAGCATTCTCAGCACTGTCATTGGCATTGTGCTGTATCATTTGAAGGTCCTCTGCTAAAGATGTCAGAACATCTGTCGCATTTTCAGCATGATGCATCCCTTCCGTCACAGCACTTGTGACCTCTTCGATATTGTTCGCAACACCTTGAATCGTATTACTCATATCGTGCAACGTGGAAGCGGTTTCATCTGAGTTATTAGCTAAAGTATTAGAAGTGGAGCGCATCGTCATAATCATATTTTGCAAATTAGCGGTCATTCGATTTAAGGTATTTGCTAAATCCTCTACTTCATCCTTACTATGAATTTTTGTTTCAGGTACAGCTAAATTCCCATTCGCAATTTCTTTAGCCTGCTGAATTAGCACACTAATCGGTTTCACTTTTCGACGAATTAAAAAGCCTGTAATGATCGAAGCAATAAGCATAGGGAAAATACTTATTAAGATACCATTTCGCACGACATCCCACGTTCGTTCTTTTACGATATTGGCATCAAAATCGATGACACTAATTGCAATGATTTCTTTACTAGAATCATGGTCTTTAAAAATAGGTGCATAGCCTGATAAGCGATCCATACCAGCAAAATTATAGGGCTGTGAGTATGTTGGATGCTTATGTGTCAGCAACATATCAATGGCTTCTTTATCTAAATAAAATGAATCGCCAGGTGCGAGACCTTCCTCAGCTAAATGTTCATCCAGCGCTAATAATGTGCCATCGAGTGCTAAAATATATTGCGTTTGAAAAATGTCCTTATGGCCCGTTGTCCAGTTTAAATCATGTCCAATACGCGCCTGTGCATCTTGATCGCCCTGAATGGCCTTGTCCATTAATGCTGGATCAATTAAACCTGTTGTGATATTGGCACAACCATAGGCCTCCACGCCAGCAGCATCATATAGTTTATTGTAAGCAGTTATGTATGTAGCGAACGACGTAATCCCTAGCATCACCACTAAAATACCAGCAATAATCGTCCCAAGTTGAAAAGTTAATGAATTGCGTAATTTCACCATTCATCCTCTCCCCTTTCTAATAATCATCTATGAATATTCCCTATTATTCCTCAATCATACTACAAAAAGATGTATTTAAAAAGCATCTTTAATATTACTAATATAATAAAAGCGATGGATAAAAGTTCTGAATTATGCGATAATTGAAGCGAACTCTCTTCATCATGGAGCATTACCTTATCATCTAATAGGAGGGCTTGCTATGAATAAACGCTTTCATTTTATATCGCTTGTTACAGGAAATTTGTTAACGATAGGAGCTATTTTTATTTATGCTATGCAAAGTCAAGTGCATGTAGCCCTCAGTACGTATGCTCTTGTGATGGGGTTTTTAAGTACATTACTTGTGGTTTTCTTTTATATATGGGGAGAAGAAAAACAACAGATACCCAATCGCTTTTTGAAATAATTAGCATAAAATTAGCCTGTTTTGACACACTAAAACGATTGAAAGCAGTTGATTTTATTATGCTGTACATCCCTTTTTACCTTATAGGGTGAAAGGGATTTTTTATGTACAGCTCAAAAGGTGAGAAAAATAAAGCACATGAAATTCTATGATGAGAGGCTAGATTAGTTTGAACAACTTCATCTAACAAAATCTACAAATGAGCTCAATAAATTAGTTTTTTTCATACACAATTAGCTACTTTCTCGAGGTATTCCCCTCTGATTACGTCTAATTATTGTAGTAAAATAAAAATTTTTGTAGAAATTTTTAAAACAATGATTGAGTAGTATATCAATTTTCTGTATAATCAGCTTGTTTGACAATACTTTATATGAACTTGGGGGTAGACAATTGGGTAAAGCATTGATTATCGGAGCTGGCGGAGTTGCCAGTGTTGTGGTACACAAGTGTGTTCAAAATTCGGACGTATTTGAGGAAATTTGTATCGCAAGTAGAACTGTTTCAAAATGTGACGCTCTAAAAGAAAAACTAGACGGCGGAAAAACAAAAATTCATACTGCACAGGTAGACGCGGATAATACAGAAGAGGTTATTGAGCTTATTAAAGCTTTCGGACCGGATGTTGTGATTAACGTGGCATTACCTTATCAGGACTTAACGATTATGGATGCTTGCTTAGCGACAGGTGTGCACTATGTGGATACTGCAAACTACGAGCCACCTGAAACGGCAAAATTTGAATATAAATGGCAATGGGCTTATAAAGAGAAGTTTGAAAAAGCCGGCTTAACTGCATTACTTGGTAGCGGTTTTGATCCAGGTGTAACAGGCGTTTTCACAGCCCATGCTCAAAAACATGAATTTGATGAAATTCACTATATTGATATCGTGGATGCGAATGCGGGAGATCATGGCTACCATTTCGCAACAAACTTCAACCCAGAAATTAACATTCGTGAAATTACAGCGAATGGTCGTTACTGGAAAGAAGGCAAGTGGGTTGAAACAGCACCACTTGAGAAAAAAGAAGTGTATAACCTTCCAGAAATCGGACCAAAAGATATTTATCTTCTATACCATGAAGAGCTTGAATCACTTGCAAAAAATATCAAAGGTTTAAAACAAATCCGCTTCTGGATGACGTTCTCTGAAAAATACTTAACACACTTAAAAGTATTAGAAAACGTTGGTATGACATCTATTGAACCAATCGAATTTGAAGGTCAAATGATTCAACCAATCCATTTCCTTAAAGCGGTATTGCCAGATCCAGCTTCTCTTGGACCACGTACAAAAGGTAAAACAAATATCGGTTGTATCATCCGCGGTCTAAAAGATGGGCAAGAAAAAACGTATTATGTCTACAACGTATGTGACCATGAAGAGTGCTATAACGAGGTTGGTTCACAAGCGATTTCTTACACAACAGGTGTACCAGCTATGATCGGTGCTATGCTTGTGATGAATGGCGAATGGCGTAAACCAGGTGTTTGGAATGTAGAAGACTTCAATCCAGATCCATTCATGGATGCACTAAATAAATGGGGTCTACCATGGCAAGAAAGTCATAACCCAGAATTACTTGACCTTGATTTAGATGCAAAGGAATTAAGCCGATGAAACCAATTGATTTTTCAAAAGTTCCATCCCCTTCTTATGTAGTGGATGAGCGATTATTAACAAAAAATCTTGAGCTTTTAAAATCAATTCAAGATCGTACAGGCTGCCGCATTTTACTAGCCCTAAAAGGCTTTTCCATGCATTCAACATTCCCATTAGTTGGGGAATATTTAGCAGGTATTACTGCTAGCTCCTTGCATGAAGCACGTCTAGGCTATGAAAAAATGGGCAAGGAAGTACACGTCTATGCTCCTGCTTATATTGAGCATGAAATGGACGAGCTTCTAGGCTATGTGGATCACATCGTGTTTAACTCATTTAACCAATGGGCTCAGTTCAAAGAGAAAATAAAATCTGCTGGAAAAACAATTGAATGTGGTATTCGTGTGAATCCTGAGTACTCTGAAATTGAAACAGCACTTTACGATCCTTGCTACACGAACTCTCGCCTTGGTACAACTTTGGCTAACTTCGATAAATCACAGCTTGACGGCATTGATGGTTTACATTTCCATGCGATGTGTGAACAAAATTCCGACACGTTAGAACGTATTATTGAAGTAGTAGAAGAAAAATTTGGTGATGTGTTACATCAAATGAAATGGTTAAACTTCGGTGGTGGCCACCATATTACGCGTGCAGATTATGATGTCGAAAAACTTGTTAACATCATTAACTATATTCAAGAAAAATACAACCTGCTTGTTTACTTAGAACCAGGCGAAGCGGTAGCACTTAATACAGGCTATTTAGTCGCTACAGTACTTGATATTCAAAAAAATGGCATGGACCTTGCTATTTTAGATACGTCAGCAACATGTCATATGCCTGATGTACTTGAAATGCCGTACCGTCCAATGATTATCGGTTCTGGTCAAGCAAATGAATTCGCGCATACGTATCGCTTAGGCGGACTTACATGTCTTGCTGGTGATGTAATTGGTGATTATTCATTTGATCAGCCATTAAAACCAGGCGATCGTCTTGTCTTTACAGATATGGCTCATTATTCTATGGTTAAAAACCATATGTTTAATGGTGTCAACTTACCTTCTATCGTTTCTTATAACGATGAAGAAGGCAGTAAAGTCATTCGTGAATTTAAATTTGAAGACTACAGTGGTCGACTGTCTTAATAACAAACGAAAAGCCCTTCCAGCAAATTGGAAGGGCTTTTTATTATGACCATATTGTCAACCTATGAAAAAAGACGATGTCCATAAACATTTGGTGAGACGAGAGGTTGATAGCCTTTCCGCCATGTTGCAAAGGTGTCTTTTCTTTATCTTATGCCTTTATTTAAATGTGAAGGGATTAGTCACAACAAGGCTACTTGAGTCCCGTGGAATAGCTAGCCCCTAGGTTTTGCTCTGCGCGAAAGCAATGCGTCAGCGACAAGCCTTTTCGCCGTACACAAAATCCTAGTGATTGTGTTGTTTTTTCAACACTAAGAAAACTTAGAGTGCCTATGCCTCCACGTTTTCTTTTTCATTTTCAAGCATTTTGTGTAAATAATCGATAATCTCACGAATGCCATCTAATGAATTGACCAATATTTTTGGATCGACATAAGTAATCATACGGTTCTCAAGATTAGCTACAGCCGTAAAGTAGCGTGTTTTACTGTAATTAACAAGGCCCAATTGTTGAAGTACTGAATCATCAAAATCAAGAATTTCTCGAGCTTCTGTCACCAGTAATCCATAATTAACCACGTCTGTATTTAAAACAATAATACGAGCAGTTGCTGTATTAGATGAGCGGTTGTACAATATTCGTTCAAAATCAAGAACAGGTACAAGCTCACCACGAATTCTTGTAAAGCCTAAAAGATAATTAGGTAAATGAGGGATAGGTGTTACATGCTCTAATTTTTCAATTGAAATTGCTTGCTCCACAGGCACTGCGTATTCCTCTGTCCCACAAGCAAAAACGACTGCTTTGACACTTTCCATGCGGTCACATCCTTCTATTTGACTGTTAGTTTTTCGCCGATTCTTTGACGATTTCTACAAGTAAATCTGCTAATTTTTCTAATTCTTCTACTGGTATTTTTTCATTTGTTGTATGAATGTCTTCATAGCCAACTGATAGATTAACGGTAGGAATGCCAAAGCCAGCAATCACATTCGCATCCGAGCCGCCACCTGAAATACCTAATGTTGGTGTACGATCAATATTGCGTGCAGCTGCGATGGCTACTTGAACTACTTTATCTGTTTCTGTTACACGGAATCCTGGATACATCAGCTTCACTTCTACTTCAGCACGTGCGCCTAGTGAAGCCGAAACTTGCTCAAAAGTTTCCTTCATATGCTTTGTTTGTGCATCTAATTTAGCTTGGTCAATAGAGCGCGCTTCTGCTAAAATTGTCACTTCATCACAAACAATATTCGTCGCTTGTCCACCCTCAAAACGTCCAATATTTGCAGTCGTTTCTTCATCTAAACGACCTAGCTTCATTTGAGCGATACATTTTGATGCCACTGTAATAGCGGAAATACCCTTTTCAGGAGCCACCCCTGCATGTGCCGTTTTGCCAATAATCTTCGCAAAAATTTTCGCTTGGAATGGTGCTGCAGTCACGATGCCTCCCACTTTCCCATCACTGTCTACTGCAAAGCCATATTTCGCCTTAATCATGGTTGGATCTAGCTCTTTTGCTCCAACAAGCCCACTTTCTTCACCAGCCGTAATAATAAATTCAATATCTCCATGTGCAATATTTTGCTCTTTTAAACATTTTACCATCTCTAAAAGTGCTGCTAGACCAGCCTTATCGTCAGCACCTAAAATCGTCGTGCCATCTGATACGATATAACCATCTTCACGTAGAGAAGGTTTAATACCTTTCCCTGGAACAACTGTATCCATATGAGACGTAAAGTAAATTGGCTCCACATCTAATGTGCCTTTTAATGTAGCAATAATATTACCTGCTCCATGTCCATTACGCGTATGAGCATCGTCTTGGATAACTGTAAAACCAAGTGCAGTTAATTTTTCTACAAGAATTGGTGCAATTACTTGTTCATGTTTTGTTTCTGAATCAATTTGAACGAGCTCAAAAAACTCTTCTACTAAACGACTTGTCATGTTGTAAAACTCCCTTAGTTTACGTGTTTTGCCACGTTATAGTATATGTACTATTTTAGCACAAGGTCAGAAGAGTTGAAATCATTGAACAATCCTACCAAACTAAAAAGTCTGAGAAAAATTCTCAGACTTTCCCATATTGTTGAAAAAAGGTGATGCCAATAGCAGAAAAAGAACCTTTAGCAAGGTGAGAGGTTGATGTCCGTTCCGCCAGCGTCCTTTCCAGTGGGCGTCTGATGAGCCCCCGCTTCACTCACTGCGTTCGCTCCAGGGTCTCCTCTATGACGCTAAATACCCTAGGAGTGACGCTGGCTCCACTCCAATCAACCATGTGCAAAATTGTCTTTTCCTTAGCTCATTATTTGTCTTATTAGAGCAAGGATAGGCTCCTATTTTCAATGTGGAGAAGTGATGTGTGACAACCCCCCTCCATAAAGAGTAGTGAATACCTTCTCTTTAGTTGAAAACCTTTACTAAAAAGAAATATTTTTATGGATTGGAGTGGAGGGCTACTTGACTCCCGTGGGATAGCGAGACAGGCGAGCCTCTAAACGGAGCGGTAGCGAAGGAAGCGGCCTGCAACGGAAATCCACTTTCATCTTTCACAAAAGTTCTGTGGTAGTTTTATTTTCCAAAACTATGAAAAATTCTCAGACTTTCCTTAGGCATTGACAATAGCCTCTTTTTCTTTTTCTATAGCTTGTAGGTAGTTATTTGCTTTATTTTGTTTATCCTGTAAGCGCCAAATGGTATTATGTACATCGTCCTGAACCCGTGAAACTTGTTCTCTTGCTGTTGAAATTTTAGAATGGACAGACCATGCAGAAAAAATATCATCAAAGAAGTAGTCAGCAAACTTCACAAACCCATCTGTTTCTACATGCAGCGATTTCGTTGACATCTCATGAACATCCAATAATTCATTATGAAAACGTTGCAACGCGATTTGAGCCCGATGTAAATAGTTTTCTGACTGATCGAGTGCATCATGCTTTAAGTGAGTGGCAATCAGCCCGCCACCAAAGAAAGTATCCCAGGAGGAATAGCCACTAGCCGAATGAAGAGAGGCTGCTGCTTGCCCTAGCTTTGTTAGAGCTACTTCCCCCGCTTCCTCAGCCTCTTGAATTTCTGTTATGAGTTGCTTTGTTACCATTTCCTCATGTGCTAAATGCTCTAGCTTCTTTGCCTGAGCAACATCATGAAGCTGTAAGTACTTTTTCTTTTTCGCATAGATTTGTTGAAGTTCTTGTTGTAACGCCATTTCATCAAATTGAGCTAGCTTATTGGTTACTTGAACACTATCTTCTGTTAAATCCGCTTGCATTTTCTTCGCTTCACTAATCTTTAATTCAAGAACTGCTGCTTTATCAATTTTTTCAGCGCGTAGTTCATCTTGTTGTCCAGTCCACGTACGAATCATATTCATAAATGAGAAGCCATCCAATTTATCAAGTTTTAATCGAATTTGGTTGAGGGCTGTCGTATGTTTGTCTATTTCCTGTTGTGTATAGTGAATCTGCTTATGCAATAATTCGCTTTGCTCGTTTAATCTTGATGCCTTTCTTAGTTGTGCATGAATCTTTTCTTGCTCTGTTTGCAATTGCTTCCATTCCATTCATCTCAACTCCTCTTACTATATCAGTACGGATGGCAAGAAAAAATGTTTCACTTTTTAGCAATGAAAAACCTAGCAACTCATTAGCTACTAGGCTTGTACTCATTTTATAGAGGAATATTCCCGTGCTTTTTCTCAGGACGTGTTTCGTGTTTATTTGAAAGCATATCCAGTCCTTGAATCAGCTTCATACGTGTATCTCGTGGATCGATTACATCGTCTACCATGCCGCGAGATGCTGCCACATACGGGTTGGCGAATTTTTCTTTATATTCTTCAATTTTTGCTGCACGTGTTGCTTCTGGGTCATCTGATTTCGCAATTTCACGGGCAAAGATGATGTTCGCTGCGCCAGCAGCACCCATAACAGCAATTTCAGCATTTGGCCATGCAAATACAAGGTCAGCACCGATTGATTTAGAGTTTAAAGCAACGTAAGCGCCTCCATAAGCTTTACGTAAAATCACTGTAATTTTTGGTACTGTAGCTTCTGAATACGCATAAAGAATCTTTGCACCATGTCGAATAATACCGCCATGCTCTTGTTTAACGCCTGGGAAGAAGCCAGATACGTCTTCAAATGTGATAATTGGGATATTGTACGCATCACAAGTACGGATGAAACGAGCTGCTTTATCAGAAGAATCAATATCTAATCCACCAGCAAGTACTTTTGGTTGGTTACAAACAAGCCCTACTGATTCACCAGCAATACGTGCAAAACCAACTACTACGTTCTTCGCAAACTCTGCATGTACTTCCATGAATGAACCTTCATCCACTACCTGCTCAACTACTTTGCGAACATCATATGGACGTGTTGTTTCGATTGGCACTGTATCCACGATTTCTGGACGGTAGTCATCCCCTTCAGGTCGAGCTTGTCGAGGTGCCTTTTCTTTATTGTTTTGTGGTAAATAGCTTAATAGTTTTTTAATTTCTTCAATTGCCTCTTCTTCAGATGGCGCACGGAAATGAGCATTCCCACTTACCGCATTATTTACTTTTGAACCACCTAAATCTTCAGCAGAGATTTTCTCACCTGTTACAGTTTCAATGACTTTAGGTCCTGTTATGAACATTTGAGATGTTTTATCCACCATTAAGATAAAGTCTGTGATAGCTGGCGAATAAACCGCTCCACCAGCACAAGGTCCCATAATAACAGAAATTTGCGGAATCACGCCTGAATAAATCGCATTGCGGTAGAAAATATGACCGTAGCCATCTAGAGACAGAACACCTTCTTGGATACGTGCACCACCTGAATCATTAATACCGATAAATGGTGTACCGTTTTTAGCAGCTAGATCCATCACTGTCGCCATTTTTTTGGCATGCATTTCACCAAGCGCCCCACCAAACACTGTGAAATCTTGGGAGAATAAGTATACTGGACGTCCGTTAATTTTACCGAAACCAGTAACTACACCATCACCAGGGCCTTCCATTTTATCCATCCCAAAGTCTACTGTACGGTGAGTAATAAATGGGTTGATTTCGAAAAATGTCCCTTCATCTAGTAGCAAATCAATACGCTCACGAGCTGTTAATTTCCCTTTTTCATGCTGTTTTTCGATGCGCTCATAGCCACCACCAAGTTCAATTACAGTCTTACGGTCATACAAGTCATTGATTTTGTCGAACATATCCATAATGATCACTTATCCCCTTTTCCACTTTTATCACATAATTCATATAACACCCCGAATGAGGATTTAGGATGCATAAATGCAACCTCTGCACCTCCAGCACCAGGTCCTGGCTCTTCCGATAATAGACGTACACCCTTTTCACGAAGCTCTGCCATACGCTCACGAATTCCTGTTACACCGAAGGCAACATGGTGAATTCCCTCTCCACGTTTTTCAATAAATCCATAAATGGCACTTTTATCACTCATTGGTTCTAATAGCTCTAATTTCACGTTACCTGCGTCGATAAATGCCACACGAACCTGTTGAGATTCTACTTCTTCTACTTTCATCAACTTTAAGCCTAAAGTTTCTGTATAATATGTAATGCGTTCATCAAGATCGCGCACTGCAATCCCAATATGGTCTACTTTCTCCATGGTGACATCTCCTTCTGTTATGGTACATACTCTATTTTACAGATTTTTTTGTCAAAACTCTACTACTTGAGAAATTTTTCAGATTTGCTAAACTATTTATAAGAAAAGAAGGAGCGAACGAGCATATGAGTAATAAAAAATTTCAAAAAATCGTTGTTTATAGCATGATCGCGATTATGCTAATCTCATCTCTAGCATTCGGATTATCCATGTTAGTTTAAGGCAAAGCCCGAGGCGTCCACGTTACTGTGGGCGCTCTTTTTTAGCCTTTAAGCCCTTAAATGACTGCTTTATTTCTAAATACCTGTCCATCTCCTCGATAAACTGATAGAGAGCGGCTTGAGCGATAAATTGTTCATGGTTTTGCGGTAAAGGCAGCTGAGAAAAATCACGTTTTACATATTCTAATTTTTCTCGATAATGACTTGCCGTATTCCCCGAATGAACATGCTCACCGAGGTCTTGTAAAAAATCTGCCACAATTTCAGCCTCTTGTACTATAACAGGTAGTGTCGTCACTTTTGGCAATACTCGTTCGATAATTTCTAGCTGCTGCTCACGCATATCAAAATACACATAGTAATCATTTTTAAGTCTCATAAAATGGTTTTCAACATCTTTAAACGCCAATGATTTTGCCTCTTCTAGCGTTCGGATTGCTTCAATGATTTCATGTCCATTCCATAGCGTGTCTCCTTGACGTAAATAGGTGGCAATTTCTAAAAAAATCTTGCTGTATAGCTCCTCAATTTTAACTCTGTAGTAATTTAATTCCTTTTGTATGTCTGGCATATACATATTAATGGCAATCCCTGTGCCATAACCGATTGCCATCAACGCTAATTCATTATAAACAAGTGCTAATGAAAAACCTTCAGCAGCATAAATATGCATTATAATTACAACACTAGAAATAAATCCATCTGCTACCTTTAATGATACAATGGTTGGAATGAATAACAGGAGCATGCCTGCTAATGTAAGCGGATGATAAGTAAAAAATTCAAAGCTTACAAAGGCAAAAAGCATTGCCACAATACTCGCGACCAATCGTGTATAAGCTGCATGAATAGATTTTTTTTTCGTTGGCTGCACACATAATATGGTTAGAATACCAGCAGATGCATACGAGGCTAAATCAAAATACTGAGCAATGGCAATAGCGATGGCCGCACCAATTGCTGTCTTTAAAGTTCGATAGCCGATTGAAAATTTCTTCAGGCCGACTGCCTCCTATCGTTTAGTACTCTTCACTCTTTTAGCTAATTATTTAGCCAATATTACAAAAATTTTAGTAATAATGAAACTATCTATACATGATGATAGTAGGAAGCCTACATAGATTCTGTGATCTATGAGGCTTTTCTACTTCATTTGAATTCATTTTTGTTATGCAAGAATAGAATTAAAGCTCATCACAATATTCTTCAAAGTTTGCTTGTAAGTTTGTCACAACGGACATTGGATCATGCCCTTCAATTTCATAGCGACCAACTTCTGCAACTACTTGTCCATCTTTTAATAGAACGAAAGATGGTGAAGAAGGTAGGTGATCTTCTCCAAAATGATAACGTGCCGCTGCAGTCGCTTCTTTATCTTGCCCTGCAAACACTGTAACTAAATGATCGGGACGTTTATCATAATGAACACATTGTGCCGCTGCTGGACGAGCGATACCGCCCGCACAACCACATACTGAGTTCACCATTACTAATGTTGTACCTGGGCGAGTAAACGCCTCTTCAACAGCTTCTGGTGTTTGTAGTTGTTCGTAACCCGCTGCCTCAATTTCAGCACGTGCTGTTTTTAAAATTTCCTGCATAAATAAATCGTAATCCATATTCATATAGCGATAGCTCCTTTCAAGTTCGCGTCCATTCAGCATGATTGCCTATAAAAATTTTTTGACGCTCATCCATCTCTTATCATAGCAGTTTGCAACGAATTTGTGCACCTACTTGCTCATCACAATTCAGTTGAATACTAAGATTCGTTTACTTGTCTTCCTGCTCTTCGTTAAATAAACGATCGACACCTTGTGTGACAGTCAGTTGTCCACTTAAAATTTGACGTTCAAGTAGCAGTACCTGTGCTTTACGCTGTGGATTCCCATAAAATTGATCAATTAAATGGTCGGTAATCATCGATTGAAACCACTCTTTTGTTTGTTGTTGTCGACGAGTAGCCCAATAGTGATTGGCTTCAACAATTTGCTTGAAATCTCCAATTGTCTCCCAAACCTGATCAAGTCCCCGTTTTTCTAATGAACTAACAGGCATTGCTGTAGACATCCAACCGAGTGTAGCGGGCTGTAAAAAATGCAAAATTTGCTTATACTCTGCAACCGTTTTTTTGGCTAAACGAACATTATCGCCATCTGCTTTATGCACGACAATGGCATCCGCTAATTCCATGATGCCTTTTTTCATGCCCTGCAATTCATCTCCTGCCCCTGTTAACACAAGGAGTAGAAAGAAATCAACCATCCCACGGACGTAGGTTTCGCTTTGCCCTACACCAACCGTTTCAATTAAAATCACATCATAGCCTGCCGCCTCACAAACTAACATTGTTTCACGGGTCTTTTTGTGAACACCCCCAAGGGTACCTGCCGATGGAGATGGGCGAACAAATGCAGTAGGCTTCTTAACGAGCTCTTCCATGCGTGTTTTATCGCCAAGAATACTCCCACCTGATAAGGAAGAACTTGGATCAATCGCAAGAACAGCTACTCGTTTCCCCATGTCACAAAGCATTGTTCCGAAAGCCTCAATGAATGAACTTTTCCCCGCTCCTGGAACTCCGGTAATGCCAATTCGAATACTATTTCCTGTATGCGGAAGAAGCTCCTGTAATAATTCTTGTGCTTGCACTTTATGAGTAGCGTTGGCACTTTCAATGAGGGTAATGGCTTTTGATAAATGTGTGCGAGAGCCCACACGTACTTGTTGAGCAAGCTCTCCTACATTCATATTGTCTGCCTTTTTCTTTCGGAATTTTTTAGGTGTGCCATACTGCATACCGTCGTGAGTTGCCTCGACTCCGTCCATGACAAATAGCGCACTGTCTTCCATTCCTTTGTTTTTGTCCATTATTCAGACACTTCCTCATAGCCTAAACGTTTGTAGATTTCTTCAATAATTTTTTGTGCAGATACAGGAATCACTGTACCTGGTCCAAAAATGGCTACTGCACCAGCATCGTAAAGGAAGTCATAATCTTGCGCTGGAATAACACCACCAACAATAATGATAATATCTTCACGACCTAGCTTTTCAAGCTCCGCAATTAATTCAGGCACTAATGTTTTATGACCTGCTGCTAGTGAAGATACACCAATGACATGGACATCATTTTCAACAGCCATTTGAGCAGCCTCAGCAGGTGTCATAAATAATGGTGAAATATCTACGTCAAAGCCTAAATCAGCATAGCCCGTTGCGACCACCTTGGCACCGCGGTCATGTCCATCCTGTCCCATTTTTGCTACTAAAATACGTGGACGACGTCCTTCATTTTCAAGGAATTCTTCTGTCATTTGCTTCACTTCCGCAATTTGCTCCTCATCTGAGAAATTGGCAGAGTAAACACCTGAAATAGAACGAATCACGGCCTTATGACGACCAGAAATCGCCTCGATAGCATCAGAAATTTCACCTAAAGAGGCACGCGCACGTGCTGCATCCACCGCCACAGCTAGTAAGTTCTCCTCACCATCTTGAGCAGCTTTTGTTAAGCGAGCTAAATGTTTTTGAACTTCTGCTTCATCACGTGCTGCCTTCATCGCTTCTAAACGTTCAATTTGTTTTTGACGAACAATTGTATTATCAATATCCAAAATGTCAATTGGCTCTTCTTTTGCTAAGCGATATTTATTCACTCCTACAATGGTTTCTGTTTTAGAGTCAATTTTTGCTTGGCGTTTGGCTGCGGCTTCTTCAACCTTCATTTTCGGAAGTCCTGTTTCAATCGCTTTGGCCATCCCTCCAAGTGCTTCAATTTCTTCGATCAATGCCCAAGCGGATTGCGTAATTTCTTCTGTTAGTTTCTCCACATAGTACGAACCGCCCCATGGATCAATCACTTTCGTCATCGCTGTTTCCTCTTGTAAAAATAACTGTGTATTACGCGCGATACGTGCCGAGAAATCTGTTGGAAGTGCAATCGCTTCATCCAGTGCGTTGGTATGGAGGGATTGTGTGTGTCCCATTGAAGATGCATTCGCTTCGAATAATGTACGAGCCACATTGTTAAATGGATCTTGCTCCGTTAAAGACCAGCCCGATGTTTGAGAATGGGTACGTAATGCTAATGTTTTCGGATTTTTCGGATTAAATGTTGACATCATTTGTGCCCAAATACGACGTGCTGCACGCATTTTAGCTACTTCCATGTAATAATTCATACCGATTGCCCAGAAGAACGATAGACGAGGTGCAAAGGCATCGATATCAATTCCTGCTTTCAATCCTGTACGTACATATTCCAAGCCATCTGCTAACGTATAGGCAAGCTCAATGTCATTTGTTGCGCCAGCTTCTTGAATATGGTAACCAGAAATTGAAATAGAGTTAAATTTTGGCATATATTTCGCTGTATATTCAAAAATATCTGCGATGATTTGCATTGACATAGCTGGTGGGTAAATATATGTATTACGCACCATATATTCTTTTAAAATATCATTTTGAATTGTACCTGCTAATTTGTCTGGTGTTACCCCTTGCTCTTCAGCTGCCACAATATAGAAGGCAAGAACTGGTAAAACTGCTCCATTCATTGTCATAGAAACGGACATTTGATCTAACGGTATTTGATCGAAAAGGATTTTCATATCCTCAACAGAGTCAATAGCAACACCAGCTTTCCCTACATCCCCTGTTACACGTGGATGATCTGAGTCATAGCCTCGGTGCGTCGCTAAGTCAAACGCTACAGAAAGACCTTTTTGCCCCATTGCCAAATTTCGTTTATAGAAGGCATTGGATTCCTCAGCCGTTGAGAAACCTGCGTATTGGCGAACGGTCCAAGGACGTGCTACATACATAGTAGGGTATGGTCCACGTGTATTAGGTGCAATACCTGCTACATCGTTTAAATGTTTCGCATCTTTAATATCTTCCTTCGTGTAAATATCTTTAATTTCAATCCCTTCATTTGTCATAAACTTGTCGTCAGACGCTTGTGGGGCTTCAGCTGTTAACACTTTTTCTATTTCTACTACATTAAAATTAGGCTTGCTCATCGTTGGACCTCCTTCATGCTCGCAAACACGGACTGTAATTTTTCAATGATGTTCTGTCCTGCGAAAATAAAGCCGTTTAAACCATTTGCTAACCATGCTTCTTCTTCATCTTTAAATTTACCTGCAACATCTATAAGCACATTTGCTGGTTGTGCAGCTAAAATAGCCGGTACAAGTGCCTTTGTATCATCGTCACTGCCTGCAATTACAACATACTTAGCCTCTGTAGCCTGCAACCAAGCAATCGCCTCTTCAGCAGTTGCCACTGGCTCACTTTTTTCTGGAACAAGACCAACTGTATTTAAGAAACCAGCTACAAAATCTGCACGTGGCTTAGAGCTTTTTAATGACCCTAATGCTAAAATACCTGTTCTCACATTAGCTGCTGTCATTTCTGCACGCAACTTCTCAAATGGAACAGCAATACGTTTGATATCAGCAAATAATGGGTTTGTATCCTGCTCAAGTACATCTGCTGGATTTGCATAAATATTCGTTCCAATTAATGATTGCTTACGTGTTGATGCAGCTTTGATTCGAGTATGATAAGTGGTTGCCACTTCTTCCGCAAGCTTGCCAGACGCTATATATTCATCCATCCCGCCAGCAGCCTCGATATCTAAAAATAATGCCCATGCTTCTTTTACAAAGTCTGCTGTTAACGACTCAATAAAATAAGAGCCTCCTGCTGGATCTGTCACTTTCAAGACATTTGTTTCTTCTTTTAATATTAATGATACATTCCGAGCGATACGAATCGATTGTTCCGTAGGCTTCGTTAACACATCATGCGGATGAACAGTAAAGAGATCAGCTCCACCAATTAAACCAGAAAGCGCTTCATTGGAAGAACGTAATAAATTGACATACACATCTAATTTAGAAAAGCTTCTTAGTGATGTTTCAGCAACCGTTGGGATTTTTACACTGTCTGTCACACCATAAGCGGATGAGAACGCTTTCCAAAGTACTTTAAAAGCACGAAGTTTGGCAATTTCCGTAAAGAATTGTGTATCAATGGCAAAGATTACAAAAAACTTCTTCGAGAATGCTTCAAAGCTTTCTTCCTGTTCTGCAAACTTGGCTGCTAATGCAAGTGCATAGGCTAGCTCTTGTACTGCGTTGGCACCTTCATTGTGATAAACGGTCGTGTCAGCACTGACTGAGCGCACGTTCGGAAATGCGTTGAAAGAGATCGGGTCCTTAGAAACAATGAAACCTTTAACTGCTTCACGTTGATCCTCTGCAATATTGTCAAATAATGCTAATAATGGGTCTTTTGTATTTTTAATAGTAATTTTAAATGAATATTCTGAGAAATATGATGCTAATTTGACCAATACTTCTTCTGTCCAATCAAACTTCACACGACTATCCACTGTAATCACTTCATTGCCTCGCGCTAAACTATCTTCAAGCTGTGCAAAAAATGCTTCACTTGTATCAGCGTGAATTTGCTGTGCCACCTGAAACGCTTGACTATTTTGTAGGGAACGGATTGTGGCAACTTGTAAATCAAGCTCTTCTCCAAGCTTAGCTACTAAACTTTCTTGCGTGTAAAGCGGCTGTAATGTAACACCTTCATTTGTTTTGGAAAATAGTGACTCAAATGGTTTCCCTTTTAAAGCTTTGATTGCTGCATCTTGCCAGTCTGAATAGGCTGGTTTTTCAAATTCAATATTTTTCATGTTGTTTGACATGCGGACGCTTAATCAGCTTCCCCCCTTAGTAGTTTCTATTTGTTATTCTACATGACAAATTGCGACTCGAAAAGCATAAAAAAAATCGGAAACCCTTATACAGCAGGTTTCCGACGAGTCATCAGTAGACTGACGTTGAAGATTTATTTGTATTTTCGAGTATTTCTTTCACTCTATTTAGGAATTTACCACATACAAGTCCATCCAACACACGATGATCTAATGATAAACATAAATTCACAATATCACGTGCAGCAAACATTCCACCTGGTAAAACGACCGGTTTTTTTACAATGCTTTCCACTTGAAGAATCGCTGCTTGTGGGTAATTAATGATCCCCATTGATTGAACAGAGCCAAATGCTCCCGTATTATTAACAGTAAATGTACCACCAGTAATGTCACCCATTGCCAATTTACCTGTACGAACTTTATTGGCAAGTTCATGGATTTCTTTAGCAATTCCTTTAATGGATTTTTCATCTGCGTGTTTTATAACAGGCACAAATAGGGCATCATCTGTTGCTACTGCAATCGAAATATTGATGTCATGCTTTTGGATAATTTTATCTTCCGCCCACATTGAATTCAGCATTGGGAATTCCTTTAATGCTTGAGCAACTGCTTTTACAAAGAAGGCGAAATATGTAAGATTAAAGCCCTCTTTTTGCTTAAATTCATTCTTTAAGCTATCACGATAAGACACTAAATCTGTTACATCCACTTCCATCATCATCCAAGCATGTGGTGCTTCATGGACACTTTTTACCATATTATTTGCAATCGCACGACGCACTTTTGTCACTGGAATTTCAATATCTCCAGGATGAACAGGTACAGGTGCAACTGCTTTTTCCACTTGTTGCTGTGGTGCTGTCGGTGCTGGCTCAACTGTAGGTTGCACCGTTGATGAAGTTGGTGCGACATCATTTGCTGTAGGGATATTGCCAGTTTCAATTAGCTTTATCAGGTCTTTTCTTGTGATACGACCACCTTCACCTGTGCCCGTCACTTGATCGAGTGCAATATCGTGCTCCTGTGCAAGTCGAAGAACGGCTGGTGAGTAGCGTACTTTATCTTTACGCGCCTCTTTTGGTGCAGCTGCTGGAGTTGCCACCTGCTGTGGTGCCTCCTGTTTCTTTTGAACACCAGCATTTAAAATAGCTGTGCTTACTGCTGATTTTTTTTCAGCTGGTGGAGGTGGTAATTCGCCCTCTCCTGCTATTTCAATCGAGCATACGACTGCCCCAACTGGCAAGGTTTGACCTTCTTGCGCAAGAAGCTCCGTAATAACCCCTTCAAATGATGATGGGATTTCAGCATTTACTTTATCTGTAACAACCTCTGCTAATGAATCATATTTTTTAACTGTATCTCCAGGCTTAACAAGCCATTTTTCAATTGTACCTTCTGTTACACTTTCGCCGAGCTGTGGCATTGTAATATTTTGAACTGACATCCTTTATTCCTCCCATCAATTAAGCCTAGGCGTCCTTGTACCTGATGCAGCGCTAAAATCATTAAACGTAGATAGGCAATTAGACAAATTTTGACTTACCTACACGTAAGTCAAAATCTGTTCATCCGTCTGAGGCTTTTCGTTTTTTCATTCAGCCTTATTGTGATCTGTTAGAACGCAGCAAGTTCTCGCATTGCACGTTCAACTTTATCAGGATTAATCATAAAATATTTCTCCATTGTTGGTGCATATGGCATGGCTGGCACATCAGGTCCTGCTAGACGTTGAATTGGAGCATCAAGCTCAAATAAACAATGTTCTGCAATAATTGCGGCAACTTCACTCATGATACTGCCTTCTTTATTATCCTCTGTGACAAGTAATACTTTGCCTGTTTTACTTGCAGCCTCAATAATCGCTTCTTTATCAAGAGGATAAACCGTACGCAAATCAAGGATATGAGCGGAAATACCATCTGCAGCTAGACGTTCAGCCGCTTGGAGGGCAAAGTGAACTGCTAAACCATACGTAATTACTGTTACATCGTCCCCTTCACGTTTCACATCTGCTTTACCAATTGGTAATGTGTAATCATCTAGCGGTACTTCACCTTTTATTAAGCGATACGCGCGTTTATGTTCGAAAAATAATACCGGATCTTCATCACGAATCGCCGCTTTCAGTAAACCTTTTGCATCATATGGTGTTGATGGTATGACAATTTTCAAACCTGGTGTCCCAGCAAAAAGTGCTTCAACGGATTGTGAATGATAAAGTGCACCGTGGATGCCTCCACCAAAAGGAGCACGGATGACCATTGGACAAGTCCAATCGTTATTGGAACGGTAACGAATTTTCGCTGCCTCCGAAACGATTTGATTGACAGCTGGCATAATGAAATCAGCAAATTGCATTTCTGCAATTGGACGCATACCATACATTGCAGCACCAATTCCAACGCCTGCGATGGCACTTTCTGCAAGTGGTGTATCTAGCACGCGATATTCGCCGAATTGATCGTATAGTCCATTTGTGGCTTTAAATACCCCACCTTTACGACCAACGTCCTCTCCTAAAATGAAAACACGCTCATCACGTTCCATCTCTTCTTTCATTGCTAATGTAATCGCATCAATATAAGACATAACTGCCATTACATGTCACCTCCGTCCACTGGTGCATAAACATATTTAAGTGCATGCTCTGGTTGTGCATATGGAGCCGCTTCTGCATAATCTGTTGCTTCATTTACTTCAGCCATCACACGTTGTTCCATTTCAGTGCGAATTGTTTCTGTCATAACGCCAGCATCCATCAGATACTTTTCAAATAATAGAATCGGATCTTTTGCTTTACCTTCTGCAATATCTTCAGCCGTACGATATTGACGATCGTCATCATCTGAAGAATGGGCTGTTAAACGATATGTCACCGTTTCAATTAAGCTTGGACCTTCTCCATTACGTGCACGGTCTGCTGCTTCTTTTACCACTTTATACACTTGTAATGGACATTTACCATCCACCGTCACACCCGGCATACCGTAACCAATACCACGATCAGATACTTTGGCACAGCCTAATTGACGTTCAACTGGCACAGAGATAGCATATTGATTGTTTTCTACCATAATAATAACGGGTAGCTTATGAACACCCGCAAAGTTTGCTCCTTCATGGAAATCTCCTTGGTTAGATGAACCTTCCCCAAGCGTAACGAAAGAAACAAAATCTTCTTTTTGTAGACGTCCAGCAAGCGCAACACCAACTGCGTGCGGAACTTGCGTTGTGACAGGAGATGATCCTGTTAGAATACGATTTTTCTTTTGACCAAAGTGACCTGGCATTTGACGACCACCGGAGTTTGGATCTTCTGCTTTTGCAAATGCAGACAACATCAGTTCTCTTGGTGTCATACCAAAATGTAAAACCACACCCATATCACGATAATATGGTGCAATATAATCCTTATTATTATCAAGTGCAAAGGCTGCTCCAACTTGTGCTGCCTCCTGGCCTTGACAAGAAATAACAAACGGAATTTTACCAGAGCGATTTAATAGCCACATACGCTCATCTAATCTTCTGGCCATTAACATTGTTTCGAACATAGCAAGTACATCTTCATTTGACAAACCTAAATCTTCATGTTTGATTTGTACATCTTGCATACGAACACCCCTTTCGTATTATAGAGAAATAACTATCTTATCCTATATCCCCACATTTGGATACGTTAGTTATGAAATTCAGAAAATTAAAAATGGATAGCACGATCATCAACCGCTAAAGCAGATTCCACTAAAACCTCATTTAACGATGGATGTGGATGAATAGCCTGACTAATTTCCCATGGCGTTGCATCTAGTACTTTCGCTAATGATGCTTCCCCAATTAAATCGGTCACATGAGGCCCTACCATATGAATACCCAAAATATCATCTGTTTCTTCATCCGCAATAATTTTGACAAAGCCCTCTGCCTCACCATTAACTAATGCTTTCCCAATAGCCTTGAATGGGAATTTACCAATCTTTAATGAAAATCCACGTTCTTTTGCCGCACGCTCTGTCAAGCCAATGCTGGCAACCTCTGGATATGAGTAAACACATTTTGGTACTTTCAAATCATCCAATTTCTCTGTTTTACCTGTTGCAATATGTTCAATAGCTGCCATTCCTTCATGAGAAGCAACATGTGCTAATTGTAAGCCACCAATCACATCTCCTATAGCATACATATGGGATTCCTTCGTTTGATAGGAATCATTCACCTTAATAAAGCCATTTTCAACTTCGATTTCTGTATTTTCTAAGCCAATACCTTGCGTATTCGCCTCACGTCCTACACAAAGTAATAGTTTATCTGCTTCAAAAATTTCTTCTTTATCATCCACCGTCGCTGAAATGAAAACGTTATCATTTTCAATTTTGAATGTACTCGCATCTAGTCGAGCATTTGTCACAATGCGAACACCTCGTTTTTCAAGCTGTTTCGTCACTTCTTTGACGATATCTGCATCTTCTGCTGGTAAAATCGATGGACCGTATTCGACGATCGTTACATACACACCAAAATCGCATAGCATAGATGCCCACTCAATTCCGATGACACCGCCACCAACGATTAATAATGATTTTGGTAATTTTTCTAACGCTAAGGCATGATCTGAATTCAGCACATATTGCCCATCAACCGTTAAGCCTGCCATTCCACGAGGCTTTGAACCCGTTGCAATGACAACGTTTGTAGGAACAAGCATTTCATTTTCATCACCATTGGACATCTCTACAGAAATCGTGCCCGGCATAGGAGAGAAAATAGATGGCCCTAAAATTCGCCCTGTACCATGATAAACATCTATTTTGCCTTTTTTCATCAGTGTATTCACACCTTGACTTAATTGCTCAACGATGGCTTGTTTTCTAGCCTGAACTTTGTCAAATTGCAATGTCACACCTTCAATATCGACACCATAGTCACTAGCTGTTTTATTAGCCATGCGATATACTTCCGCACTTCGAAGTAAGGCTTTACTTGGGATACAACCTTTATGCAAGCAAGTTCCGCCTAAGCGTTCACGTTCTACAATAGCTGTTTTCAAGCCCAACTGCGCAGCTCGAATGGCAGCAACATATCCGCCTGTACCTCCACCTAAGATGACAACATCATAATTTTGAGCCATGTTTATTCCCCCTTTTGAGAAAAATGCTAAAGTAATCTATCTATTAAACAACCAACTTACCAATTTTCCAACGGTTAGTTCTTGCTTTAGAAGAGCTTTAGCTTCACTTCATCGAGATCCTTATTTCTGGTTGAAAATAGAAGAAGTCGACAATGCGACTTCTCATAATGTATCAACCATGTCGATTAGCGACCGTGTAAAATATTTTTTTCATTTTTTAAGAATTGGCTGCGAGATTTCGCTACACGAGCGATACGTTCCTCAGCTAAGCGATTCGCTGCCACATATGTTGGAATGCCATCCCGTTTAGAAATAGCAAAGATTTTTTCAATACTATCATAAATACCATCAACGCGTTTCATTGCACGTTCACGATTATAACCATATAATTCATCTGCAACGTTTATCACGCCACCAGCATTAATCACATAGTCTGGTGCATAGACGATACCTAATTCATGCAAATAGTCACCATGGCGAGAATCTTTTAATTGATTGTTAGCAGATCCAGCAATCACTTTCGCTTTTAGTTGTGGAATTGTTTCATCGTTTAAAATAGCGCCTAATGCACATGGTGAGAAAATATCGACTTCCTGCGCATAAATTTCATCGGGTGCCACTGCAATAGCGTCGAAGTCATTAACAACTCGATCAATGGCTGCCTGATTGATATCTGTTACAACAAGTTTTGCCCCTTCATTATGTAAATACTCGCAAAGCTTGTAGGCTACATTTCCTAGACCCTGTACAGAAACTTTTAATCCTTCTAATGAATCGGAACCAAATGCTTCTTTTGCCGCCGCTTTCATACCACGGTAAACGCCATACGCTGTTACTGGAGATGGGTTACCTGAAGAACCAAATGCAGGAGAAATTCCTGTTACATAGTTTGTTTCTTCATGGATTAAATCCATATCAGATACCGTTGTACCTACATCTTCAGCTGTAATATAACGGCCATTCAATCCTTGGATGAAACGACCTAATGCACGAAACATTTCTTCATTTTTATCTTTAAATGGGTCACCTATAATGACCGTTTTTCCACCGCCAAGGTTTAAACCAGCTGCAGCATTTTTGTAAGTCATACCCCTTGCTAAACGTAACGCATCTTCAATAGCATTTTCTTCTGATGCATATGTCCACATACGTGCTCCACCTAGTGCTGGTCCAAGTGTTGTATCATGGATAGCGATAACCGCTTTTAACCCTGATGCTTCATCTTGGCAAAATACCAATTGTTCATAATCATACTTTTCCATATACTTGAAGATTTCCATGAAACTCGCCCCTTTGCTTTGGAAAGTGCATCCCCAAATGCCCATCCAATCAAGTTTTATCTAACAATCCTGTCTCCATCGCGTTGCCATCTCAGTAAAACTGAGCCCCTCTTATTCAGTAGGTGTTTAGACCCCAATGTATGAAGAAAAAATTGTTTAGTAATGGATAATATTGCTCCACTTATTTTTACAATACTGACAAATTCACAATTTCGCAACTATTATTACATATTCTTATTTAAGTAAGAATTTTCTAAACATTCTGTTACAGCCGCTACTTTATGTCCTTCCTCGTTTTTATTTAAAAATATTATATTGATTTCTCCCTTCCTTGACATTCCATCATCCACAGGTACAATTAATTATAGGAATAAGGAGGGGTATGCATGGCCCGTTTAGCTGCATTTATTGTAATGCTTATTCCAGGTCTTATGGCTGCAGGTGGCATTAAATTTATGCGTGATACATTATTTGGTAAACTCATTTCACCATTCCCATTTTTATGGCTACAATTTGTAGTAGGTGTTATTTTCTTTGTAATAGGCTTTGGGTTTTTCGCAGGATTTTTACTACATCGCGACCGAAAAAATGGAAAAGTAGCACCACGCTTTCAGAAAAAATAAAAATAGCTATCCACATAAGTCTCACTGACTTACTGGATAGCTATTTTTATAGACGCTGCTGTGCTGCGATGACTCTATCAGGATAATCTGTAATCCAACCAATCACAGCATGGTGTGGATTTGTTAAGAAAGGCTCTGAGCCATCTATTGCATAAAAACGGCATGCTTTCTCACTTGTGACACAAGCCTCTAAGTATCTTGGTTTATAATATCTTTTATGCATATGGACACAGTCAGCCGCTTGATAATCAGTTAGCAAATCCCATTTTATTTTTTTCGTGGCAATAAGAGCTGTTTCATATTCAGGTCTATGCGCTTTCACAATCTCTAGAAGCTCGTAGTGAAAGGACGAAAAATGACTACCCGATGGCAGAACTAAGCCTCGAAGGAAGTTAATCAGACCACTTCTATTGTCCAGGATCGTTGATTTTAATTCAATATTCAATGGTAGCTGCTGTTGATTTGCCCATGCTAAAACCGCATCAAATGCTGGTATTTTATACGATGAAAATAGACGTCTCCAAGGCTTTCCTAGTTTAAAGCGCAGAAGCTCCTCTATCGTACAATCACTCACCAGTTTATTGGTGCCGACGAGTCTTGATAACTGTGGATCATGATAGATTACAGGTAATCCCTCTTTTGAAAATTGAATATCTAATTCAATCCCGTCCGCCCCTAGCTCTAATGCTTTTTCAAAAGCTTGAAAGGTATTCTCCAATGCATAAGCAGATGCACCTCGATGTGCAAAGACAGGGATACATGATGAATTAGACATTTAACTCACCAAATTCGAGCAGGAATTTACCATTCGTCATTTTGCTTAATAACGATGATTTTCTACCAATTTGAATATACGTACCAGGATGTGCCTCTTTTGTTACAATAATTTCTTCTTTTCCGACATGACGCATTTCATCCATTAATATTTTAACTTCACGATCTAATGTTAAGGCTTCAGCCTTTAATTTTGTTAAAGCTTGCTTTGTCTCTTCAAATGAAGCCGTTTGTTCTTTGGACATTTGATTGAGAAATGGCAATAAGCTTTTCATTTTCATCTCATGGGCAGAAATTTCCGCTTGAATTTCTTTTAGCTGCGCTGCTTTTTCTTGCATGACAGAATTATTTTCTTGCTTATTGATGCTTTCAATTATTAAATCAGTTCGGCGCTCTAAGCGATTGCCTGAAATGGCCGTGACAATAGTATTTTTAGCTACCGCACGTCCCCCAATAATTTTACCTTTTCGTTCGTCCACATAAATGGAATGGGCAGAAAGCTGTGAGCCTAGCGCATAAAAACCAATATGAATACTATCACCTGCAAATAAATTCGCTTCATTCACATGCTTTACAAATATATTGCCCCCTGCTTCCACTATTGTTGAACCGAGTCCAAAAATGCCCCCACGAATATAAACGTCACCCTCAATGGATTTAATAAGCTTGGCACCGCTTACACCCTCTGCACCATCGATGGAAATATCACCAGTCGCAATCACTGTATAGCCACTTGTCACCGTTCCTTTAATACTAAGTGAACCATTAAATTCGAGATTGCCTGTTTCCACTCCAACATCGCCGTTTATAGGAAGGTGTCGGTTTACACCAATCATCCCCTTAACATCATCTAAAACACCGGCAATTTTCGAGCGGATTACAACTTTTCCGTCCTCTTCCACTTCATAGGCAGATTTTGTATCGTATTTTATAGGAAAATCTCGCCCCGGTACAGCAGCAACTACTTCACCTAGCACATTTTTCCCTGCTTTACCTAATGTAGCAGGAATCTTTTCACCTAGCCATGAGCCTTCTGAAATTTCTGAAATGAAATTCATATCATAGTAATCTGCTTTACCGTCGTCACGAATGACCGGCTTTCTCTCTGGTTTAGGTAAGTATGTAATTTGTGCATCCATTCCTGCTACAGGTGGTTCTCCTTGAGCAATTAAAAATGCTTTTCCTGGCTCAGCCTTCGAAATATCAAAATCTAATATTCCATGTACAATGCCTTTTTCTTCAAGTGTTTCATGTACTTGTTGTGTCAATTTTTCGTGATTATTTTGAATATATTCGAGCGTTTCATATATAAAAATAGAGGCTGACATTTTATCACGTGCTATTTCAGCTTCCACATTCGGAAGCCAGCGACCAATTTCAACCAGGCTTGTATTTTGGGTTGACAACACGGTTTTTAAAATTGAAAAATTAGATAATTTAAGTCGTGGATGACTACGTAGAATGCTATCAAATTCTTTTAATGGGAAACCGGCATTAAAAGTAAGCATAAATACCTTGCCATTTTCTTCAGAAATTTCGAAGTTTTCATTTCGAACTAGAATCAAGCTACCTCCTCCTTCCCTCTACATGTAAGTATATACAATCACCTTCCATTTGTTTAGAGACCATTGTCACTACCTAGAAAGAAAATAGTACTACTAAACCATTAATGTATCCGACAATATTTTATTTTTTAAAAAATAAATTAGTTATTTAACACTATTTTTCTGCTTGTTTTTGTGTTTTTTTATTATAATTGCTGATATTTTCTAAGTTATTCCATTAGATTAGATTGAACAATCGTATTCCTAGAACAGGTAGTAAGGGGTTGCATCGCACTTAATCATAGTTCTTTTTAGTTCTTTTATACTACATTTTTTTAATTTTTCAATAGGTCATCAATACATATTTGGCTATTTTCAATATAGTAAGTGGAACCAATTTGTTTCAATTGCTCACGATTCATATAATTCATACTTATTTTACCATCTAATGCGACACGCACCTCAAATAAATTTTCCTCTATTTGTGTGATTTCTAGCGAATTCATTCCATCCAGTTGGAAATTTACAGTTTTCATTTTGAACACCTACTTTATAATTACTTCTCAATCAATGAATGCAATAAAAAAATACCCCAAACGGACGGGGTAGAAAAAATAAACTATTACCAAGCAGTATAACCAAAGTCATAAGTAAAATCTACTGTTGCCTTATTTGCCTATATTTTTATTTGATGTTTATGAAGAGGCGTAGCATTATCTTTTGCTTTTTTGCTGAAATTAAGGCTTAAGGTAACAAAGTTTAAGTACATGAGGGTACATTTTATAGAAAATAAACCAAGGCTTTTTTGCGGAACAATCCAACCCATTTCGATTATAAGAAACATAAAAATACGCCTTTCTAAACAGTGGTTAAACTGTCTAAAAAAGGCGTTATAAAAATATGCAGTATAATTGCTATAATCAGTTTTTCTGTCAATGTCCGCTAAGACTAGGCGTTTAGCTAGCCATCATATCAATGCGGATTTTGTCTGCGATCATGGCAATGAATTCACTATTTGTTGGTTTGGATTTTAAGTGATGCACAGTGTAGCCAAACATCGACGAAATGGATTCATAATTGCCACGATTCCACGCAACCTCAATGGCATGTCGGATGGCACGTTCCACGCGAGATGGTGTCGTATTGAATTTTTTCGCGATTTCCGGATATAAAATTTTTGTCACAGATCCTAGTAGCTCAATATCCTCAAAGACCATTTGAATGGCTTCACGTAAATAAGAATACCCTTTAATATGTGCAGGTACACCGATTTCTTTAATGATGGCCGTAATCGTGCTGTCTAATTGATGCTGATTTAATTTTTGAGGTACTGTCGGTTGTAACACGCTTGTCTTTTTCGGAAGTGTCGCCTTCTGTCCAGCACAATGTAGAATTTTTTGTACCAATTGATCGAATTCAAATGGTTTTAGCATGAAATAGGAAGCCCCTAAATCGACCGCTTGTTTCATGACATCTTCCTGGCCAAAAGCTGTTAGCATAATGACTTGGATGGATGCCATTTTCTCATTTTGATACATGGACTCTAATACAGCTAAACCGTCAAGATGAGGCATTATTATATCTAGAAGTAAAATATCTGGTGTGAATTCCTCAAGCATTTGTAGACAAACTTTCCCATTTGAAGCAGTTGCAATAATTTCTATTTCGGCATGTCCTTGAAAATACTGCTCCATTGTTTTTAATAACTCACGATTATCATCTGCAATCGCTACTTTTACCTTTGTCATTTCAATTCCTCCTTCTGGACTTGCTTTGAACACCTCAAAGCGTTAACCTAACCCCTAAATGCCGTTTTTGGCACACTGTGGAATTTTCGACATTTTTGTTTTAAAAACCTTTTCTATTTCCAAAAATGAGTATGTAGTCCGATACTTTCTTTTTATATCGACAAGTTACGCTAAATAGCTGCAACCTGTCGAATGCTCTTATTACTTATTTTAGATAAAAAATGTAGATAAAACTACAGTTTTTTTAAATATCATGACTCCTTCAGGAAGTTATCAGAAATACTTGTTGAAAAGGTAAAAATCCGCGTAGCTTCCTGCGGCTCTTGCTATGCTCACGGAAAAAAGCGGATTTTTACCATTCATCATTTTTTTAGGAAGATCTTCTTAACATTTCTGCTACAGTTAGTGCTGCTCCTTTTTTCGGCTCCTCCACAAACATATGTGTCACAGCACCGACAAAACGTCCGTCTTGAATGATAGGACTGCCACTCATTCCCTGCAAAATACCACCAGTTTTTTCGATGAGCTTTTTGTCAGATACTAAAAATTCAAGGCGTTCATTTTCAACTTTTGTAATTTCAATCGTAAAGGATTCCACCTTACTGCCTTCAATGGCTGTATAGATTTCAGCTTTCCCAGCTTTTATATCTTTTTCGTGCATAATTTCTATGGCTTTGGGCAATCTTTGTTGATAACCCTCTTCCCAACGGCCAAAAATACCATAAATAGTATTTTTATCTATACTGCCTAGTCGTTCTTGGTGCTTTTCAATGGAGGAAATTTTATAGCCTGGTTGACCCGGTGTGCTTTTACGAATTTGTTGGATGGAAGCTAAAAATATGGAGCCTGCTTTAAAAACAGGGGCTTCTTGTAGGGTTGAATCGACAATTTGATGACCTAGTGCACCGTAATTTTTTGTCTCTGGATCAATATAAGTCAGTGTTCCTACTCCATCTGTTTCATCTTTTAAAAAGGAAATGACATGCTCTGCTTCTTGGTCTTGTAACTCCAGTGTAATTTGTTGGCCACCACTATTGATCGTCCATTTCTGTTGGCCATCCTTTGCCACAGCTTGTTTGGCATCAGCAAGAGATTTTACTGGGACATCATTTATTTTTTCAATCACAGCACCTCCCTTCATCCACTGATTGGAAGCTAACAGTACATCATGTGCTACAAATACATGTGATAATTGAAGTTGAATTCCAATCGCTTCGCCCATTGGTATAAGCTTTTTGGCGGCAAAAGCTTGTATAGGCAACACTAACAAAAAGATGAGCATAGGCAAAATGACTAATTGACGCCAATGACGATTCATACGACACCTCCTTTTCATTTTTGTCTTTTTACTATGTGTTGTTGTGCCATTCTTATAAGCGGTAAATATTTGTGCAAAATGAAAAAAGCCAGAAACAGCAGACACTGTTCCTGGCATAAAAATTTAACGCATCTGTTTTTTTCGTTCATCCGCCATTTTTAAAAGTTCCGTTGCATGCTGTAATGTTAAGGCGGTAATTTCTGTTCCGGACATCATGCGACTTACTTCTTCAATTCGAGCATCTTGATCAATCTCTGATAAAGATGTAAATGTTCGATCATGCTCCACTTCTTTTTTTATAAAGTAATGATGATCAGCCATAGCAGCAACTTGCGGTAAATGTGAAATACATAAAACTTGAGAATTAACGGAAATCGCGGCTATTTTTTCTGCAATGGCTTGCGCCACACGGCCACTGACACCCGTATCAACCTCATCAAAAATAATGGATGTAATGCCATTAGAAGAGGAAAAAATGGTTTTTAATGCAAGCATCATGCGCGATAATTCTCCGCCTGATGCAATTTTTGGTAAAGACTTCGGCGGTTCTCCAACGTTTGTAGAGATATAGAAAATGATCTGATCTTTCCCGTTAGCATCAAAATATGGTAATTCATCGAAATTGACAATAAATTTTGCTTTTTCCATATGTAATTCACGTAACTCTGCCATAATTGCTTCACTTAATTGCTGGGCGGCAGCTTTACGTACAGTTGAAAGTTCACTCGCCAGCTCACTGAGCACAGCTTCCATTTCTAACACACGTCGTTCTTTCACTTGCAATATTTCATCACGATTCAACAGCTCATTTAACTCTGTTTTAATTTTTTCGTAATACGCTAAAATTTCTTCCACTGTTGAACCATATTTGCGCTTTAAATTTTGCAATAACGCTAAACGTTGCTCAACCTCATTTAAACGAGCTGGATCAAATTCTAATTCATCTAATACATTTTTGACCTGATAGGCTGCATCCTGCAAGGCATAAAACGCAGTTGTCACCGCTTCAGAAGCTTCTTTAAATTGTTCGTCAACTGTTGCAGCATCTTCTAGCGCGCCCATAGCAGCACCAATCCAATCGAGTCCTTTCGATTCGCCTTGAATGGCCTCATAAGCTGCACTAGAGCGTTCAAAAATTTTATTGAAGTTCATAAGACGGCGACGTTCATCTAGGAGCTCGTCTTCCTCACCTAGCTTTAAATTAGCTTCCTCTAGCTCTTTTATTTGGAATTGATACAAATCAATCCGTTGTGCCATCAATTGTTCATCGATGGATATGGAGGCTAAGTCTTTTTTGAGTAAACGGTATTCCTCATAGTGAGTACTATACGTTTTTTGAATGGGTGACAGCTCTTCCTCTGCAAACTGGTCAAGCAAATTAATATGCTGTTTTTCATCCATCAACTCTTGATTTTCATGTTGACCATGAATATCAATGAGACTTGCCCCAATATCTCTTAAAACGGATAAGGGCACAAGCTTTCCATTTACACGGCAAATACTTTTACCAGAATCATTTAAATCACGGCGTAAAATAACGGTATCTTCTTCTATTTCAATGCCTGCTTCTTCTAATTTTTTCAGAACGGGATGAATGGAACTCGAAATTTGAAATAAGCCACCCAATTCTGCCTTTCTTGCGCCATGACGAATAAATTCAGTATTGCCTCGTCCCCCCGCAAGTAAATGCACAGCATCAATGATAATGGATTTTCCAGCACCCGTTTCCCCTGTGAGTACAGTTAAGCCTTCTGAAAAACTCACTGTCAAATCCTCAATGATAGCAAAGTTTCGAATACTAAGCTCTCTTAACACAAATTGTCACCTCTGAATCAAATTCCCCATTTTTTAAAGCATGTCTAATAAGCGATTTTTTGTATTTTCACGCTCATTTTCATTTCGACAAATAATTAAAATGGTATCATCTCCAGAAATTGTACCTAAAATTTCTGGCCAATCTAAATGATCAAGTAAGGATGCAATCGCATTCGCATTCCCTGGGAGAGCTTTCATCACTAAAAAGTGAGATGCGCCATCAATACTTACAAATGCATCTGCTAATGCACGATGTAATTTTTGGACTGGGTTGAAACGCTGATCTGCGGGCAGACTATATTTATAGCGACCATCCTGTAATGGTACTTTTACTAAATGTAGCTCTTTTATATCGCGTGATACCGTAGCTTGTGTCACATTATAGCCTGCTTCTTTTAAAAAATCGACTAAATCATCTTGTGTTTCAATTTCATGATTGGCGATAATATCCCGAATCCGTATATGTCGTTGTCCTTTATTCAACGAAATCACCTCTTATAAATAATAGTATATGTGTATAATCACCCTACCATTTTCAACAAAAAAGCACAAGAAAAAACACGGCTCAATAAGCGAGCACGTGTTATTTTAAAGAATTATGCGCTTCTTCAACGAGTGCATTAAAAGCTGTATATGCAGGGATGACTTCTTCTCCAATAGGATTCACTAAATGGAATAAAAATTCAATATTTCCTTCTCCACCTGTGATTGGAGAGAAAGAGGCATCCTTCACGACAAAGCCAAGCGTTGTCGCCATAGTGGCCGTCTTTTCTAATACTTCTAAATGTACTTTTTTATCACGAACAATCCCTTTTTTACCAACCTTATCTTTCCCCGCTTCAAACTGAGGTTTCACCAATGCCATAACATCACCACCTGGCAGCAATAATGTTTTTAAGACTGGTAAAATCAGTGACAACGAGATAAAGCTAACATCAATTGTGGCAAAAGCAGGTAAGCCTTCTGATAAATCAGCTGCCGTGGTATAGCGAAAATTCGTTTTTTCCATGACCGTGACACGTTCATCCGAGCGAATTTTCCAAGCCAATTGGTTCGAGCCAACATCCAGTGCATAGCAATGTCTTGCGCCATGTTGTAAGGCACAATCTGTAAAGCCGCCTGTAGAGGAGCCAATGTCAAGCATTAGCTTCCCTTCTACAGACATATCAAAAATTTGCAGGGCCTTTTCTAGCTTCAGACCACCACGACTTACATATTTTAAATCAGAGCCCTTTACTTGTAGCGGTGCATCGACGGCAATTTTCTCGCCTGCCTTATCAATACGTATTTCATTCGAAAAAACAAGTCCTGCCATAATGGAACGTTTTGCTTTTTCTCGTGTTTCACATAATCCACGCTCTACAAGTAAAATATCTACTCGTTCTTTTGGTTGTTTTGTCATTATTTATTCAAACCTACTTGCTGTTTTTGTTGAAGTAATACATGCATACGTGCAACCGTATCCTCTGCAGTCATATGAATTTCTGCAAGAAGCTGATCGACGTTACCATGCTCGATATATTGATCTGGAATTCCCATACGATCAATGAGCGCATTTAAATAACCATGGTCGTGAGCAAATTCTAATACACCACTACCGAACCCACCTTGTAGAACTGCTTCTTCAATCGTTAAAATCGGTTTATGATCGGCTAATATACGGTGCAGCATATTTTCATCCATCGGTTTGATAAAGCGAGCATTGACTACTTCAATGTCGATCCCTTGCTGTGCTAACATGTCAGCCGCTGCCATTGCCATTGGAATCGTTGTTCCAAATGTCAAAATCGATGCATCTTTCCCCTCACGCAATACTTCCCAACTACCAATCGGTAATGCGACAAGCTCATCATCTAGTGGCACACCTATACCGTTTCCTCGTGGGTAACGAAGAGCAATAGGACCACCATCATAATCAATCGCTGTTTTCACCATATGCTGCCCTTCATTTTCATCCTTTGGCATCATAATCGTCATGTTTGGAATATGACGAAGGAACGCAATATCAAATACACCTTGATGTGTTTCTCCATCTGCTCCCACTAAGCCAGCACGATCAATACCGATAAAGACATTTAAATTTGGGCGAGCAATATCATGCAATACTTGGTCATAGGCACGTTGCAGGAATGTAGAATAAATTGCTAGAAATGGCTTCATCTTCTGTGTGGCTAGACCTGCTGCCATTGTTGCTGCATGTTGTTCAGCAATTCCTACATCAAAGAAACGATTTGGGAAGTCTTTTTGTATGCCTTGTAGCTTGGAGCCAACAGGCATAGCGGGTGTAATGGTCACCACACGCTTATCCTCATGAGCAATTTTACGTACCGTCTCAGCAACTAAACTACTCCAAGCTGGCCCCTTGGCCTCAGACTTGACAAAGGCACCGTTTTCAATTTTATAAGGACCTGTCCCATGCCAATTGCCAATAGTATCGTCCTCAGCAGGTTTATAGCCTTTCCCTTTTTTCGTAATCACATGAAGAAGGACTGGGCCTTTCACTTTTTTCGCATAAGATAAAGTCGTTTCAAGAGCCTCGAAATCATGTCCATCAATCGGACCAAGATATTTAAAACCTAGCTCCTCAAAAAACACTCCAGATACCACTAAATATTTTAAGCTGTCCTTCAAACGTTCAGCTGTAGAAGCAAGCTTACCACCTAATACAGGAATTTTATTAATGAGTGATTCTAGCTCTTCTTTCGCTTTGGAGTACTCCTTGGCTGTACGCAAACGACCTAAAACACTGTGTAAAGCACCAACATTTGGTGCAATCGACATTTCATTATCATTTAGTATGACAATCATATTCGTTTTCGCATGCCCAATATGATTTAAAGCCTCCAGTGCCATACCACCAGTTAAAGCGCCATCACCAATGATCGGGATAACATAGCTTTGTTCTTTTTTAATATCACGTGCTGCTGCCATACCCATGGCTGCTGATAAGGAAGTCGAGCTATGACCTGTTTCCCATTCATCATGTTCACTCTCCACGCGCTTTGGAAATCCACAAAGCCCTTTGAACTGACGCAGGGTGTCAAATTGACTCGCACGACCTGTTAAAATTTTATGCACGTAAGCTTGGTGGCCAACATCCCACAAAAACTTATCTTTTGGACTGTCAAACATTTTATGCAGCATTATCGTTAGTTCAACTACGCCTAAATTCGGCCCGATATGCCCGCCTGTGACAGAACATTTTTCGATTAAGAAGGTACGAATTTCTTGAGCAAGTTGCTCAAGCTCCTTCCTATTTAAGTTTTTTAAAAAGGATGGACTAGTTATTTTATTTAAATCCACCTTTCTCACACACCTTTTCAATAAAATATTCACCGCAATTGTGTTTCCACCATTATAACAGTGTTATCAATATGCTAAAAGTACGAACACTCCATTGTTTGCATATTGCAAACGTTCCCACCTATTCTAGCATATTCTTTTCCTTCAACGCCTTAATTTTCTCTTAGTTTTTACGATGAACAATATACGCAGCAAAGTCACGTAACAAGCTGACATCTATTGGTAATTGATCAAGTGCATTAATGGCATGTTGATAATGCTCAGCAAGCTTTTCTTTTGCTCCCTCTAACGTTAATAGTGCTGGGTAGGTGCTTTTATCACTAGCTACATCTTTCCCAGCTGTTTTTCCTAGTTCTTCTGTCGTTCCTTCAATATCTAAAATATCGTCTTGAATTTGGAAAGCAAGACCGATATGATGCGCATATTCCTTCAAAGTAGCACGGTCCTGCGCTGATACATCTGCTAATACAGCTCCCGCTTCAATACTAAAGCGCAATAAAGCACCTGTTTTATTGACATGGACCTGTTCCAGTTCAGCTAAATTCAGTTGACGTTGCTCCCCTTCCATATCAAGTACTTGACCACCAACCATGCCTTCTGCGCCTGCTGCTACGCTAAGCAATTGGACAAGTTCAATGCGTTTTTCAGCAGACACTTCCATACGTGCTAAAATGCCAAATGCCAATGTATTTAGAGCATCTCCAGCTAACGTAGCCAGTGCTTCTCCAAACACCTTATGATTTGTCGGCTTGCCTCTTCTGAAATCATCATTATCCATGCTCGGTAAATCATCATGGATTAATGAATATGTGTGAATGATTTCAATTACAGAACCGACAATCAAACCGTCCTGTAGATTTTTACGGTAAAGCTCAAGCACAGCTAAGACAAAAAGTGGACGAATACGTTTACCGCCTGCCTTTAATGAATAAAGCATGGATTCCTTTAAATCCGCTGGTGCATCAATTTTTTCAACAAGTGCATACATGGTTTCTTCAATTTGTGGTATATTGCTTTCGATAAAGTACTTTAATGGCTCATTCATTTCCTAATTCTCTCCCTTTAGTGGATCAAATGCTGTTGTTTCACCAGTTTCTTGGACAATCGATACAAGCTGCTCTTCTGCATGTTGCAGCTTACTATGGCAAAACTTTGATAGCTCCATTCCTTGCTTGTATAAATCAATCGCATTTTCCAATGGCACATCGCCTTGCTCTAGCTGGCGAACGATTTCTTCTAATGCCGTCATGGCTTCTGCAAATGTTTGTTGTTTTTCTGTCACAACGATTCCCCCTCATTCTTTGGCAAGATATTCGTCACTTCAGCCACTACCTTTCCATCATGGAAAGTGAGCGTAAGCTGATCCTGCTTTTGCACCTCAGTGGATGATTTAATCATTTGCTGATCTTTATATGCTACTGTAAAGCCTCTAGTTAGAATGGATAGTGGATTTAAAGCTTCTAATGTTCTAACAGTTGCCTCGAATTGTTGTTGCTGCTTCGCCACATAATACGTCGTAGCACGAGATAATTGTTGGATGCGTGCTTCAAGCTCCCGTTGATGGAAGGCTAGTGCTTTTTTTGGTGAATGTTGCTCCACCGTACTATGTAATTGTTGAAGCTGGGCGCCTTTCTTCATCAAATCCACTTGCATCGCTGTCTGCAATCCGGACTCAAGCTGTGCTAATCTTTCCGTAAAAGGTCGATAAAGTCTTTCGGGCATGGACAATGGATAAGACTGTTGGAGTTTATTTAGACGTTGACGTTCAGCCATAAGTTGCGACCTAACTATCTGATGAAGTTGTGATTTTTGCGAAAGCACACGTTGAAATAATTCCGCCTGATCTGGTACAGCCATTTCGGCGGCTGCTGTTGGTGTAGGTGCACGTAAATCAGCAACATAATCAGCAATTGTCGTATCTGTTTCGTGACCAACTGCGCTAATAATAGGGATTCGACTGTCGAAAATAGCCCGTGCGACTATTTCTTCGTTAAATGCCCAAAGATCCTCGATTGAGCCTCCCCCTCGTCCGACTATCAACACGTCACAGCTTGCCTCCTGATTAGCACGTTGAATATTTTGCACAATATTCGGGGCTGCTTGTGCTCCTTGAACGAGTGTTGGATAAATTAAAATCTCAGCCAGTGGGTATCGTCTCTTTAACGTCGTACAAATATCTCGAATGGCAGCACCGGTTGTCGATGTTAACACACCAATTTTTTCAGGAAACTTTGGAATAGGCTGCTTCCACTCCGGTTTAAAAAGCCCTTCTTTTTGCAATTGCTCTTTTAATTGATTAAAGGCTACAAATAAGCTTCCAATGCCATCAGGTTGCATTTCCTGCACATAGAGCTGATAGGTTCCATAGCCTTCGTAAACGTTTACATCACCGCGAATAAATACTTGCATACCTTCCTTTGGCTCAAATGCTAACTTCGCGGCCGCTGTTTTAAACATGGTAGCCGCTATTCGGGCACCATCGTCCTTTAATGTAAAGTAAATATGACCTGATTGATGAATTTTAACATTCGATAATTCACCCTTTACATATACTTCGCGTAAATGTGGATCGGCATCAAATTTTCGTTTAATATATTTTGTTAACGCTTTTACAGTTAAATAAGAAGCAGAGGACATGTTTTCGGCTCCTTTACTAAAATCAAGTTTTTCACAAAACTACACCTATCATAACATTTTTTACGGTCGTTGACGTGACTAAAATGCAGTTTCGCTAGAAAAAACGACGATGTTTCCTCTATCGAAAAATAACTATAACACATTCCTACACGTTCTCACTATTAGAAACCGTATATTGTAATACATTACAAAACAAAGTCCCATAACATGAGTCGTTATGAGACTTTATATTTTAATAGAATAGTAATAAAAGGGTCCCTACAATAAAGCAATAGTACGTAAAATAGCTAAGTTTACCACTTTTCATAATGCCCATAAACCAACGCATCGCAAAATAAGTCATAATGAGTGTTGCTAGGAAAGTAGCTGCATAGGGCAACGCTAATGTACCTTTATTCGGTTCGTCTAAAAAATCTGTAATCCCTAGGACAACCCCACCCAAACTTACAGGAATATAAAGCATAAAGGAGAAACGTAAGGCAGTATCCTGCTTCATCCCTACGGCTATTGCTGAAATAATTGTTGCTCCTGAACGGCTAATACCTGGCGTTAAAGCAACCGCTTGCCCCAATCCTACAATAATGGCATCTTTTGCACGTAAATCTGCATCTTTTTTCTTGCCACGCATATTACGTATTAACCATAATGCGGCCCCTGTGACAAATAACATGAGCGCAATCGTTGTCATACTGACATTATCAGCTATGACATCACTTAATAACACCCCTAAAACGCCAGCAGGGATCGAACCAATCACGATATACAAAGCAAAGCGAAAATCTGCATGATACCGTTTTTCACGTGTCTTCAGATAAAGAAAAAAATGGGTAATAAGCCGAACAATATCCTCACGATAAATATACATAATAGCAAGTAGCGAAGCTGTATTTGTTAAAATGGCAAACGTAAATCCTTGCTCCCCAAGTCCAAGTATTTCACTGGCGATCATCACATGTCCACTCGACGATACAGGAATGGGTTCTGTGAAACCTTGGACAAGACCAATGATGATATGTTTGACAATTAACACAATATCGATATTTTCCATAAAAACCTCCTTCTAAGTATGTATGTCCCAAACGTTACATTAGACGTCAAAAACAGCATAAAAGTTCTGAATTTACGTCACATAAAAAAGGCATCTCAAAACAATGTTGAGATGCCTTTTTTCGTAAGGTTATTTATTGTGCAAGCTTATTTTCAGCTGCTTGCACAGTGTTGAATAGTAACATAGTGATGGTCATTGGGCCTACGCCGCCTGGTACAGGCGTAATATGAGACGCAATTCCATCCACTTCTACAAAGTTTACGTCACCGCATAATTTATTGTTGTCATCGCGATTAATCCCTACATCAATGACAACAGCCCCTTCTTTTACATGCTCTTTCGTAATAAAGTTCGCACGTCCAACAGCGGCAATTAAAATATCTGCTTGTTTTGTAAATGAAGGCAAATCTGGCGTTTTAGAATGCGTATAGGTCACCGTTGCATCCTTTTGCAATAATAGTTGTCCCATTGGTTTACCAACGATATGACTACGTCCTACGATGACTGCATGTTTTCCAGCGATTTCAATTCCTGAATACTCAAGAAGCTTCATCACGCCAAACGGTGTACAAGGTAAAAATGTTTCTTGGCCAAGCATCATTTTCCCAACACTGACAGGTGAGAAACCGTCGACATCTTTCTCGACAGCTATCGTTGCAATGACTGTATCCTCATCAATATGTTTTGGGAGTGGTAATTGTACTAAAATACCGTGAATATCCTCACGTTGATTTAAACGTTGAATTTGCGCTAATAATTCCTCTTGCGTTGTTTCTTCTGGTAATTTAATGAGTTCTGAGAACATACCAATTGCTTCACAAGATTTTTGTTTATTTCTCACATATGTAGCTGAAGCTTGGTTGTCTCCAACTAATACAACCGCTAAACCAGGTGTTAACCCTCGTTCTTTTAAACGAATGACACGCTCCGCCACAGCATTACGAATTTCTTGACCAATCTCTTTACCATTAATAATTGCACTTGACATAAACCTTCGTTACTCCTTCCAATTCAACACATTATTCTTGTTCTGTAAATTTAGAAAGTACACCATTGACGAATTTAGATGAACTATCTTCGCCAAATGTTTTACATAACTCGATTGCTTCGTTTAGTACTACTCTTTTTGGTGTTTCAGGCATGTATAACAGTTCGTATACAGCTAGGCGTAATACCGTTCTTTCAATTTTGGGTAGACGGGCAAGTGACCACTTTTCAAGATGCTGTTCTAATGTAGCATCGATTTCCTCCAAATGTTCAGCTGTTCCATTCACAATCTTTTCATAGAAGGCATTGGTAGGTTGACCTTTAATATGGCCCATTGCTTCTTCAACTGTTAGATCCGTGTTGTCTAGCTGAAACAAAACTTGCAACGCTTTTTCGCGTGCTTCATGTCGTTTCATGTAAAGCTCTCCTTCTTAAGTGGCATTAAGGTTTATAATAGCATAAAATCGCCCGAGAAACACGATTTCAAGCAAGTTTTCAATAATCTGAAACCTTTTTCAAGGAACTTTTTGCTTCATTTAGCCTTTCATTCAATTGGAGCTCTCCTCTAATCAAATATGGTTATTCAAAAATGAAGGTTTCATTTCCATAATGGTATACTAAAGAAGAAAATAAAAAGAATCTTCAGAGGTGTTGACAATGCAATATGAGGCTGTATGCACGAGCTGTAAAAAACCATTTAAATTGATGGAAGGTGAGGAGCAATATAAACAAATGAAGGAACGAAAATCTCGCCTATTTTACTGCGAGGATTGCAAGCATAAAATTCGATTTGATGCCATTCGAAACTTCTTTAGCTATTACTAGTGGAGGCCATTTTATGAAGGAACATTATTATACCATTGGTGAGGTTGCCAAACTTTCAAATTTATCGATTCAGACGCTACGTTACTATGATCAAATTGATTTATTTAAGCCTGCTTATACTGATCCCTACACCCATTACCGTTATTATAAAGGCAATCAGCTTTTCTATTTAGACATTATCAAATCGCTTAAATATATCGGCGTTACGCTCGAAGATATAAAAAAAGCACTGACATTAACTTCCGAAGAATTGCTTGCTTTTTTAGCACAGCAAGAGCTACGCATAAACGAAAAGATTTCACGTTTAAACGAAGCCAAAAATACGTTACTGAAAACGAAAAAACAATTACAGGAGCAAATTGATATCCCGATTTTTGGTGAGGTCTATATGCAGATAGAAGAAGCTATGCCCGTTCTGCAAGTGACAACAACTGAATTAACACCAACATCGAGCACGAGTACATATTATGCAACATTAACTAAAATCATCGAAAAGGAAGGCAGTGTCTTAAATAGTCGATATGGTTGTACATATCCTCTTGTGCCCTATAAAGATGTCAATGATATTATTTATGATGCTGTCTTCACTCCTCTTTTAACGGAGCGCACATTTTCGAAGCTTTCACCCAATGTACAGCAAACCATCATCCCTGCTGGTAAGTATGTATGCATTGCCTTTATTTATGACCCCGATACTTATTTTTCGTTCTATGAAAAATTGAGAAATTATGTGTTGGCACAGCAAGAAATTTTTGAATCACAAGTGTATGAGCTATATATGCCAGCAACTCTAACGATGGAGAAAGAAAAGAAATTTATTGTAGAATTAAAGATTAGGCAAAAACAAGAAACAATGATTTCTGCGAAAAAGTAGCTACGGATTCGTATAACTCCTCATGAAAACTTCCAAACTAATAAAAACTTTTAAAAATGAAAACAAATCTTTTGACCCTATAGTTACTATAGGGTTTATCGTATTACATGGAAATAATCTAGTAGATTTAATACAAATGTATCGTGAACAAATAGAAGGAGTACTTTATGAGCAAGAAACAAAATATAACTTTAGCCATTTTACTGTCTAATCTTTTCATTGCCTTTTTAGGGATTGGCTTAGTCATCCCTGTTTTACCAACGATTATGAATGAGCTTCATATTTCGGGCTCTGTCGTTGGTTATATGGTGGCAGCCTTTGCTATCACACAATTAATCGCATCACCAATTGCTGGTAAGCTTGTCGATAATATTGGCCGCAAAATTATGATTGTTGCAGGTCTTTTTATTTTTGGACTTTCAGAGTTTTTATTCGGCTTTGGTCGTTCAGTTGAAATACTCTTTGTCTCCCGTATGCTAGGTGGCGTGAGTGCAGCTTTCATTATGCCAGCCGTAACTGCCTATATTGCCGATATTACAACATTGGCACAGCGTCCAAAAGCACTTGGTTATATGAGTGCAGCCATCAGCACAGGGTTTATAATCGGTCCTGGCATCGGTGGTTTTTTAGCTGAATATGGTACACGTGTACCATTTTATGCAGCTGGAGTACTTGGTCTGTTCGCGGCTATCCTGTCATTTATGTTTTTAAAAGAACCGACACGTGCTACAGACAATGAAGAATCGGCACCATCTATTGTTGGTAGTGTCAAGCGAGTTTTTAGCCCGCTCTACTTCATTCCATTCATTCTTATTTTCGTTCTGTCATTTGGCCTCGCTGCATTCGAATCGCTATTTAGCTTATTCGTCGATCACAAATTTGCGTTCACACCATCTGATATCGCCATTATCATTACAGGAAGTGGTATTGTAGGTGCCTTGGCTCAATTAATACTATTTGATTGGCTGACAAAGAAAATGGGCGAAATTAATGTTATTCGTTACTCACTAATCCTTTCAGCAGTTTTAACATTCGCCATGACGATAGTGAATCATTATTTTGCCATCTTATTTGTTACATTCTTTATTTTCGTAGGCTTCGATTTAATTCGTCCTGCAGTTACTTCCTATTTATCAAAAATCGCCGGAAATGAACAAGGATTTGTTGGTGGAATGAACTCTATGTTTACAAGTCTTGGTAATATTTTCGGCCCTATCTTAGGTGGTATATTGTTCGATGTGAATCTGAACTATCCATACTATTTTGCCACAATCGTCTTAGTGCTTGGCGTCATTCTTGCATTATTCTGGAGAAAGCCAAAGCATATTGAATTATAAAAATGAACGATACACATCTATACAAATGAATCCTAGAGAATCCTCCTAAAAAAGGATTGCCCTTGCGATGAACAAATCATCGTTGGGCAATCCTTCTTTTTATTCATGTACTACAGTTTCTTCTTTTTCGAAATGAATTCCTGTAATATGCACATTCACTTCTGCTGTTTCTAGTGCTGTCATATTCAAAATAGCTTGTCGTATTTGGGTTTGAACTTCCTTCGCTACCTTAGGAATGGCATATCCATATTTCACAGAGCAAAATACATCAATAGCAATTTCACCAGTTTCCGTTACACCTGATTTAATGCCTTTATTGTGTACTTTTTTACCGAAACGTTCAGCGACACCCGTCGCAATATTTCCACGAGTTGCAGCAATGCCTTCAACTTCATTGACAGCAATCCCAGCTACAACTTCGATCACCTCTGCTGCTACCTCAATTTTTCCAAGCTCTTCTTTTCCAGAAGGTGTTGGTTGTACGAAAGATTGTCCTACTTTCTCTGCCATACAAATATCATCCTTTCCCTTACACATCACAAACAAGTGCTGTACTTACGTTCATTATACTATAAAAAGGAAGGTTTGGCTGTCGAAAGCCGTTTTAATTTATCGATAGAATCGTTGAATTGAAATTATTGATCCTCGACATCTATTAGGTAAACCCCATTTTCAAATCCACCACGTATTATTTTCTTATACTCACGAGTTGCATCTAGCTCTTCATAGCTTACACCTAACACTCTTATGGCTGCATGAATAAGCTCAAGTATATCCGCTAGCTCCTCCATATTTGCTTGTCTATCTTTTGCGTCATGAAATTCTGATGCTTCTTCTATCATCTTAGCTTTTATTGCATTCAATAGCTCATTAGATTCTAGGGCTCGCGCATGATAAGATAAACCCTTCGCTTGAATAATGTCTAAAATCTTATCTCTCACAAGCTTATTGTATACAGGCATCTATTGATTAACTCCCATTCATCCAAAAGTTTTGTACTATCACCAACTTCTATTATATAGTATCATTTCTATAATATAGAAATAGTTTCAGAATAGAGGTGTAGGATGTTACGAAAATGGTTGTTGGGTATTGGGGCGGCTGTCATTATTTTTACAATGCTTATTTTATTATTAGGAAATAGAGCTACTGAAGATACCTTGCTCGCAAAAAATATAATGGAGCAAGCTAATGGTGGCTCAAAAATCGTTTCACTAAATCAATTGACTACTTTTGATTGGGAAAAAGCACAAGTTTATGGACCTTATACAACGAGAGATGCTATTGAAGTAACAATGGACATTCAGTTTAAAGGTAGCACCAGTGGAATAGATGTCCGAGAAGATATTTTTCTACTTGTATTTGCTAAAGAAGGTCATGCTATAAAGACAGCCGTGCTTTACAGAAAAGTTGGAGACTATACAACTAAGGGTGGTATGCTAACACCTGAGAACGACCTTCTATATATTGAATAGCAGTCATTCTAAATTAGTAGGAGCTGCTAAAAGGTTCTCTTGTTGTTAATGCTATTTGTTTTATTAAAATTTAATGGAAATATAAAAAACCTCCTAACTAATAAAAGTTAGAAGGTTTTAAAATTGCGAACGCTTACTTCGCTTTTTCTGCTACACCCAATACATCATTCTCTTCAAGGAACTTCGTATTGAATTGTGCTGATTTGAAAACGTCATTGTTCATCAGTGCTTGGTGGAATGGGATGGTTGTTCCATAAGGATTCATGAACATCTTCCAAAACTCAGAAACCCTTACAGAGCAAGAATTATACGGATATTTAAGAATAGAATGATTTCAGAACGCAATACTATCACCTTCTATTAAATAGAATAGCATTTTTAAAAGTTGAACGCTAGACGCTATCAGTTCGTTTCGTGAATCACTTCAATTCGTGTGAGTGTATGAGGTCACCTCTATATAGGAATATGCCCTACCTCATTATCGGAAACTACGCCCCCCTTCCATTAGGTCACAACAAACTCCTCAAGCATCCACTGTTTCACCACAGAAAATGAATCAATCTCACTCACAGGAAGGCTCATATATTCCAAAAGCTCCACAGATGCTATGTAAGACTTACCTGAACTACAACTTAATATTGTTATTTTGTCTTACACCAAGACTAATACCAAAATAAAAAACGAGATAAACCCTTAGTTTATCCCGCTTCTCTATAAACTGCGCAAGTTCTTAATCAGCAATGTCTAATTACCTTAAAATTTAATATATTATTAATAATTCAATCATATTTCTCTATTAATGAAATAATAGATATTAAGTATCCACTTATTTTTTCAAACTCTTTAGAGTCTTGTTTAACATCCTCAATACTTTTGATACCATGAAAAAACTTATTTCTCATTCTTTTAGCAATATAAAACAAATAAATAATTTTCGACTGTATCCTTGTCTTATCCATCGATTCTGCGAAAGTTTTAAAATAACCTTTCGCTTTTTGTGTCATTGCATCATTTTGATTAAATACAAGATTCAAAAATACTTCTTTATCTTTATCGTATTTCTGATAAAAATGATTAAATGATTTATTGATATTATCAATTAACCCATTACTTATACTATTATTAGATTTTTTGTCTTCGATAACTAATGAAAATTTATCTGTTTTAATATCTAAACTATTTACCCATGCTTCAAAATCACTAATACGCATATTATCAGACTTGAAAATACTACCTCTAGAATGATTTTCAAATAAACTCCATATAAATGTAAAATTTTTCGCTTCTTCAAGCCCACTATTTTGTGCATTATAAGTTTGTAGTACCCACTCAGTTATACTCATTAAATAACCCACTTCCTACTAATATCTATGATTCATATGAATGTTCTACTATATTAAGGAATGATTTTATCTATATATTTATTTCTGTAATATTTTTTGTATATCTACCTTTTTCAAACCTCTTAATAGAATATTCAATTCTTTTTCATGATAATTTCTTATATTTTCAAATTCTTCTGCAACTTGCTCTAAATCAATATCGGAATATCTACCTCCCGCTACCTCTCTTAAAAGTCTCTCCATTACATTTGGTAATAAAACTACTAAATTTTCATTTATTTTTTTTAATAATTCATCAATGTGTACTTTTACAATTTCTAATTCCGAAGTGTTCTGCAAGAGTATTAATGCTTTTATTTTCTTAACCAATATATGTGGCATATAGATACTATCTAACTTTACCTCTTTATTTTTTAAAAGCTCAAAGTTTTCTTTAGAAGGTTGTATTAAGTCAATAGGGTTTTCAATAGTTGAATAATTAATAAGCGAAGTAATTTCTTCTTCTAAATTAAACTTTATGGCTGTATATCTCTCTACAATTTTTTTAATAGAACTTTCATCAGAAAAAATATATCCGTAACTTTTTAATATACTAATGGCATTAAATATAGATAGCTCATAATAATTAATGTTAATTCCCTCTTTTAGTATCATCAATAATGATTCTTGCATTGGGTTCCCAATAGATTTTAAATAGGGATTTTCACCTCTTCTAAATTCGAAGTTTTCAATATTATCAATAAAAAATTCACCATTAGTCTTATCAAGCCACATCTCTACTAACCACAAAAATTCTTTAATACAAGCACTAAATTCTATATGATATATTTCATTGAGATAAACGCTTTCTAATGCACTATCTACTTTTAAAGTTTCTTGTATATCTCCAAAGTCTACTACCATTCCTTCTTCATCATTAATTTTCCTTAACAATAAATAACCTTCTTTGTTTGTAGGATTTAAAGATTTCGAATCAAGTAAATAATACTCTAAATTGACTTTAGATGTATGTATAAATAAATTTGGGTGCGTTCTTAAAGAAATAAACTTATTATATTTTTTTATCCATTTAATAATGTTTGCAACAATAATTCCAAGTTCTTTTTTAAAATACATAGAAGATACGAAATCCTTAAATATTAATGTAAGTTCCTCTTCTATTTCTCGAAAATTTTTGTGGACTTGAAAACCAATAAATTCTTTATTCAAAAGTAAATCTTGCATATCAGATTCACTTAAATTTAATAGTTTAGTTATACGATTAAGATTATTCCCTTCGGAATTATAGCCATATACTATATTGGCTAGACTTTTGAGAACAGTAAGTAACTGTGTATCTATCTTAACTTTAAAAAAATCATTAATATCATCATCTAATAATCCACTAAAAAACAATTCTTCGACAGTCGCAGATATTATTTTTGCTAATCCACTTCTAACTTCACTTTTAACACGATTATTTATACTATACGTTATAATCCTTCTAAATTTAATGTCAAACGGTAAGTCCTCTATACTACCATAATCTAGATTAAAAAAGCATAATACATTATTCCATCCAAGAGATTTAGCCGCATATCCTAATTCTAACAATACATTAGGATTAGGTGTTTTTCTTTCTTTGCTATTTGAGTTAATTATTGAAACATCTGCGATAAATAATTTACTAGAATCAATTTTTTTAAATAAAGTATCAACAATACCAGGTGTTCCAATTACTCCCTTTGTATCTCTTTCTATACTCATTTATAAATGTAAATATTTGTAATTTTTAATATTTCTTATAGCATTTTTTATACACTGTTTTATAAATCCTCTATTCGAAGAATTAGGGAAATTTGATTGCCATGAATAAAATATTGTGTTCTTCAATAAAAAATAACCTCCTCTATTAACTAAAACGTTATACACGTATTAACATTTATCAATCGTTCTATCATTCACTGACAAATAACTCTTATTAATTGTTTCAAGATTCTTATGACCACTCCGCTTTGCTAGGTCTGCTCCCACTTCGTATACAACTGTAATTTGAGTTTTTCGTAATGTGTACGGCATTTGTGAATAGCTTTACGATGAGCTGTGTTGCTCCCCTGATAGCTTCTCACTATAATACATTTCTTTATGTAATTATACCCTCCATTCACATCATCCGTTATCGTAAAGTCGGTTTAAAACAGCTTTAATGACTCGTAGACTGCTTTGTTTCCATACATCTGAAAATCCCCTAAGCTCGCAATCCAACCAAATATAGACTCCAATTTAATGTCATCTACGTATTCAATTTTCATTGCATCTACTAAACATGTTCTATAAAATATGAAATTCCAACTATAGATAATTGGATAAATATTCCAAATATGTTTCCCGTTAGATAACTACAAACAGGATTACCAAAGATTTTTCCTATATTTGTTGATAGAATAAATGATGAGCTTTGGGAAAAAGTATTGAAAAATATAATTTCTTGGTATTTTGATGCAATGAGTTCTAAATATTTAGAAACTAAAATAGTTGCTTTGTAAATTGCTTTAGAAAATATTGCATGGACATATATAGTGGAGGACTAAGAAATATTGGGTAGACAAGCATTTGATAAATTAAGAATGCTTTTGTATGAGTTTGAGGTATTCCACACATTGAGAGCTTTAAAAATTTGAGTGGTAAATATAATGATGGTGCACACTTATTTACTGAAATTAGAAATGATATTGTACATCCTAAAGAGAGATGGAGTGGGAAGTTAAATATTATGTTCTGAAATTAGGTATTAAATATTTGGAATTAAGTATTCTAAAACCCAATAATTTATCCATATTTCCAGAAATATAATAATCCCTTCCAAAGTTAAAAGTTAAAATATCTCCCTTACCAATCAATCCATTCTGTAAAATAATATTGATTTCGTTACTTGAATTTTTAATCCAGTTACTTAAAATGGAAATATCACTTTTTACCTTTCCATCAAAAATAATATTAGGTTATAGTAACCACTTTAGTATAATTTCCCCCTCAATTTCAACAGTTTTGATTGTTCTTGTAATTTATAATCCCTTCATAATTTTTCTTTCTTTATTTACGTTATCCATTGATATTTTCGAAATAAAGGCTGTTTCTGTTAACATAATTATTCCCCCTATTGTCATCCCATTTACAACAAAATATACCAATTTAAATTTTAAATCAAACTCCAATTTCATTTAGAATTGAGTAATAATAAGATTGGAGTTTTCCTATTATACTTGGATAACTTCACTAATAAATAAAATAGTTGCAGTCAAATAGTTTTATTTATTGAAATCCATTTATCAAATAATTTATTTAAATACTAATTCGGCACTTTATATTTAAAGTTCTATTTTAAACTTATCTTTATTAAATATGTATTTATCTCCTTTTATTTCAAAGTCATTTGATAATTTCACAATTTTATTACCATCTTTACTATGAATTGTTATTTGAATCTTATATTTCCCCTCTTCTAATATTTCCTCAATTTCCTCACCCAGGTTTATATTATTTTTTAGGGTTGATTGCTGTTTATTTGAATTAATTCTTGAAATCCCATTTGATTTATTTTCTAATAATGATGATGATTCATAAACTTCAAAAAAACTTCCACTAAAATCTTTTTTATCTATATCGATTTCCTTAATTAAAAACCAATCTTCCTTCTCTTGCATATAAAGATGAATTTTTAAGTTTTCTAATTGTATATTAGTTAATTGTATATCTATTGGGAGCATACTATTGTTTTCAAAATCAACATCAACAGTCTGCCCTTTAGAAAATGATAATACTGAATATGTAAAGAATAGAATAAACAGTAAAAATAGTATGTAGAACCAAAAACTCATATGTGTTTTTCTTAATTTTACTGCATCATAAATTTTTCTACATACTTCGAAAAATTTGTTTCTCATTTTTTTTATAATTAATACTAGTGAACTAATTAATACTAAAAAAATGAGTGTTGAAATCCACCAAAACAGATTAAAAAAATTCATCATTAATTCTATAAATAAAATAAACATAGTTGTAATAACAAATAAAGCTATATTTAAATATAAAATACTAAAAATTTCATTAAAATTTTTATTAGCCTCATTTTTGGCTTCTTCAAAAATAATGTCGTCATTAAAGTCCTTAAAAGTCTTCAATTCTGAAAAAATGTATCTGCTTCCTCCAATAAAAATGGTAACTAGCATTGTTACTAACACTAGAGCAATAATATGTTCAGAGCTAAATAAACTTTTAGTATTGAGATTATTAAAAACAAAAAAAGTAAAATCAAATGATTTTATTAACACGTACCAAATAACACCTAATATAGTTAAAGTAATACCTAACCTTGTTGCTCTATCAATATTACTATTCTGCATACATAACCAACCACCTTTAAAAAATAAAATTAGTTTAATTTAGATTTTATTCATTTAGGAGAGTGATTAAATCTATTACACTCTTCTATTATTTAAATTCACTTTAAATAAACACAAAAGAATATTTATCCAATTCGATCCTATCTCTAGAACTATACTTTATAGTATACTATATGATTTACTATTCTAAGCTTAAAGAACATTATTTTAAAAACACATTAGTAAATAATCCCCATTACATACTCCTTTTATTTTATAAGAGTTTGAATGGCTTGACTTTTCTAATAATACATAAAAATTCTGATTTTTCAATCCTACGGCTTCTCTAATTTCTGTAAATCTTATTGATTCTTTATCTGAATTATTTTCTATATAGTTATACCAAGCTTTCAAATTTTTATTATCGCCTTTAGAAAATTCCTTTTCTTTTATTAACTTTTCAGGTGTCCATTCTAAAATATTACACTTAGGAAATTTTAAACCAATTAATCGAGCAATATTTTATAATTATGAAAAATTAAAATCTCACCATCTACATTTCTAGAATTGTCTCTTTGATTACTTCTTTTAATTTCGTGTGAATAGTCAACTAACAAATGGCTTTATATCAAGGTTTTCAATGTATGCTAATTAGCAAAAGAATACATTTATCGTTAAATGGTACATACTTACGGCTTTATTACATTACAACTCAATCAAAATAAGAACTTACATTCCTTATTGGTGTAAATCACTATTTTTTTAGTAATTCATTTAAAACACTCTTCCTTAGTCAATGATTATACATTCCCCTGTATTTTTATTAATTTGATTAGTGGCGATTTAGAATTTGTCGTGTCGCATCTGGTAACAGTTAATCATTCTTGTTACAAATTTATAAGAAATATTTCATAAATTTGAAACTTTCTACATTTTTCATCGTATATAAAAATGAATTTGATTTTTACAATTCAAACTATGAGCAATTAATCATTTTGTTCAGCATAATTGAAGTAACTATTTAATTCAACTTATATATCTAAAGGAGGAATTTACCATGTTTTTTTCAAATACTAACCCAAAATTTGAAATCCTAAGAGCCACAAATAATCAATACTACTTTGTGCTAAAAGCTCCTAATGGTGAGATTATTGCAACAAGTGAAACCTACACAACAAAAGAAAACTGTAAAAATGGTATTAATTCAGTCAAGGTAAATGCACCAAAAGCAACTGTTGTAGACAATTCTTAAGAGAAACATTAATCAATCAAAAGGACTTGTGTGTAGAAGTTATACACAAGTCCTTTTTCACAGTCAACAAGTGTCATGACTTCATCAAAGCCCCCTATAGCGTGACTATAAGCTTCTGACATGACAACAAAAAAAGATAGAGCTGTTTGCTCCACCTTTTAAAAAAATTATCTATTCCAATGAATAAGTAATATCATATACATATCCATTCTTCATTGTTAAAACTACATCATCACCATAAGTCCAAAATTCAGCTTCTACATTTCTATGAGACAGCATCCTTATAATCACCTTGTTTATAATGTTCGTGTGCTTTAAGAAACTCTTCTGAAACTGCATTCAACTCCTGCCCTTGCAATAGTTGAATGGAGGTTTTCACCACCTCATTATGAATCAATTGAAAATCAATTCTAATCAATTGATTTTCAACTATTTCATAACCCAAAGAATTTTCTTTTAACTTCCTGTTAATTCTCTTGATTGCTCTTTGCCATTTTTCTTTGAATCTATAATCGTTCATGGCATAATCGTGATGGTAGAACACTAATAAATCGATTACATTGATTGCTGATTTATTATCGGTACTCAAGAGAAAAGACATTACATAATTTACACTAGAATCACTACTTTCATTATATCTTACAGTACAATCAAGATGTAATAATCCCAATTCAAACTTTATTTCACTTACCACAAATTCCTAAAATTAACTACTATCCGTAATGTACCCACGTTTAAATTCATTTACTACCTCACTGATTAGCATAGCAAATTGTGTTCTGAAACTATGTGGAATCTCATCATATTCATATACGTCTTCTCTTAATTCTATAGTGTTCCTTCTTGAAAACAGTTCAAAAACCATCTATGAATCCCTCAATGATGTTTAGTGCTTGATTAAAAATTTCTTGAGCCACTTTAGAGTCACGTAACATGAAGCCTACTACAAGGATTGCTCGTTTGTTAAACATTGTAGCACCACGTTTACCAATGCCATACCCAGTAACATTATAAAGTGACAAGTTGTTACTTTTAAAAACTTCACCAAACTCAGCGAATCTCATTACTTTCACACCGTTTGTTTCAAGTTCCTTACGATTGCGCTAAATAATTTGTCTAACCACTGTTTGGTCAACACCATAGAACTCAGCAACTTGTTTAGTTGTAGCGAGTGCAGTATTAGGTAGTAATGACAAGTTACCTACAGAATCAGTTATATTAGGTCACTACTGTTGTTTCTATCGCTGTTCATTGGCTTCAAAATCAACAATTGTACTTTTTGGCACTATATATTATATAGTGTAAATATCTACATTAGTTAATTTTTAAAAGGTAGTTGCTCCATAGTCACTACTATATCATCCCTTTTGTTGTAATCATCTTTTTGAATGGCTTTGATTACTGTAACTGTTTGCGTAGTAAGTAGTTGCCATTCTATCATCATCTGTCATACCTATCATATAGTAGTCTTGATTGAACTTGAAAGAAATCAAATTGTAACCCTTTAGAACATTAAGGTATTTAATCATTGTACGTCTTGGTAGACATGTTTCAATACTTAGTTTCTCGTAAGATACATCATAACCATTTCTAAAAATGTCATGCTTATGCTTCAACCAACTATACAGATAGAAGCCTATTGTGCCTATTTCATCATTTGCCATACAGTACATGAACACATTAAAGTCCACTGAATGTGTATTTGAAACATCAAAGAATGTTCCCTGCGCTTCTTCTTCAACTATCTGATTAGTTTCTACATTGTGCTTTAAAATAGTTCGCTCAAATGCTTTGAGTGGTTTCTATAAGAAAAACATCTTAGGAATCTCAGGTAATATATCTTTTGGATGAGGAACTCAAACTTCTCTTCTTAGTTTCTTCTTTTATTAGAACTTCACATAGTAATTTAAACATCTTTTCTATTTCAAGAATAAAATAATTACAAGCCTCTTCACCTAAAATAAAGCTTTTTCCATTCTCAGATAGACTAATGCTTTTATCAGATAAATCTTCAACAACCTTTATGAGCTTTTTGTCTGATTCACCCATCCAAGTAATATAGCCTCTTTTACGAACAATACAATTCCTTAATTTTCCATAGTCAGAAAAATCATTTTTGAAATTCTTAGGAATCTTATAATTCAAGGCTTTTTCTATAATGTTAAAATACTGAGTAAGTATGGGTAGCTTTCTATTTTCTTTTAATGTCTCTTCTATTTTTAAACGATACTTACAAATTTCAATGAATCTGTAAAGAACATCCTCTAAAAGACTGTATATACTTATAAATACAGAATTATTTAGTAAATATGGATACCTAATATCAATTCGGTGTGCATACTCATAATCATTCGACAATAAAAAATTAAATGCATCTAAATCTCTTTCAAGCATTTCATTCTTAATTTTCTCTACACTTAATTTCATATCGTCTAAATAGTATGTAAAATCTTGTAGTTCCAACCCAATTAGTCTGTAATACAAATCTAATGGTTTATGGATATCATATACCCTTGTAGCAATCACTCCATTTGCATCTTTTGCATCAATACCAAATCTAGTATATATTTCGTCCATAAAGTATCCTCCTAAAATAATCTAAATTGTTCAATTCCCTAATTGACTTCATCTTACCTTGAAGACATAGTAAGAACAATGGCATGTTGCTAAAATGACTGCCTACATCATAGAAACAAACTGAATCTAAGACATAGACAGCAATTAAAAATTATAGACTCTCTCAAATCCTTTGTTACATCTTCAACATCTATAAAGTTAAACAATCTTGATTAGATTACATGATTAACCTAGTAAGTCTACAAGTAATCCCTCAGCCCCTTCAATACATCATCAGAGCTTATCCCTAAGTACCTCGTTGTGGTTGATAATGATTTATGAGAAAGCGCCTTACTAATTAAAACAACATCCGCCCCCTTCTTCCTTAAGTTAATTGCATACAACCTTCTAATAGCATGAGCACTGATATTGTTTAACTTGTATTTCTTAGCATAGTAAGAAAGCCTCTTAGTAATTGCACATGGGTTTGATTCAACATCTAGAGAATCACCAAACTTACTTAAAAACACAACTTCATTTCGTTTCTTATAATGTTTACGAATAATATTATTTTGAGTTATCAAACGTTTCAAATACAGTGCTAATTCCTCATCGAAAGGCAATTTCAATACATCACATCCTGGTTCTTCATAATGTCACCTGTCAGTAGCGATGAGTTAGTCTTAAAGTTAATATGTTTCTCTTCTAGCTGTATTAACGTATTCATTCGAATGCCCGTCTTGTATATAGTCAGTATAGCTACCGCATCACGAAACTGAATGAAATTCGTCATATCAAGTAATGACAATAAAATTGACAATTGCTTCTCGTCAGCAGGAAGTTTAATCTTGGTATCAACACGTATACGAACGTCTTTCCAAAAGTTTCTCTCTATACATCCGTTATCGTAAAGCCGATTTAAAACAGCTTTAATGACACGTAGACGGCTTTGTTTCGATACATCTGAAATATCCCTAAGCTCGCAAGCCAACCAAATATAGACTCCAATTTAATGTCATCTACATATTCAATTTTCATTGCATCTACTAAACGTTTAAAAGTATAAATATATTCACTGATCGTCGCTTTACGAACGCACAGACGCATCTGCTCTTTCACAATTAACAAAGCACTATTAATTTCCACACCTTTCTTACCCTCGTGTAATTCGGCTACATCAATCATTAGCTTTGGTGGAGTAATCAGTATCGTATCTTTCTCTTTAAACGTACCCTCAAAACTTGGTAGCTGTATAGCTTCTGTTACATCTTCTAAATCAAAAATCCCTGTACGCTGACCTTTTTTAGCCAAATAAAAAACCTCCTAACTAATAAAAGTTAGAAGGTTTTAAAATTGCGAACGCTTACTTTGCTTTTTCTGCTACACCCAATACATCATTCTCTTCAAGGAACTTCGTATTGAATTGTGCTGATTTGAAAACGTCATTGTTCATTAGTGCTTGGTGGAATGGGATGGTTGTATTGATCCCAGGACCAGATACTTCGAATTCACTTAGCGCGCGGTTCATTTTCGCAATCGCTTCTTCACGTGTATCCGCATGAACAATGAGTTTTGCTACCATTGAATCATAATATGGTGGGATTGTATAGCCTGCATAGACAGCAGAATCAATACGTACACCATAGCCGCCTGGCGTTACATACGTATCTACCGTTCCTGCTGATGGCATGAAGTTTTTATAGGCATTTTCTGCGTTAATACGGCATTCAATAGCCCAACCATTTAATTGAATATCATCTTGTGTGAATGGAAGCTTCTCACCAGATGCGATTTTTAATTGTTGTTGTACAAGATCTACACCAGAAATCATTTCTGTAACTGGGTGCTCCACTTGAATACGAGTATTCATTTCCATGAAGTAGAACTTGTCTTCTTGATAATCATAAATGAATTCGATTGTACCGGCACCTTCGTAGTTACATGCTTGTGCCGCTTTTACTGCCGCAGCACCCATTTCAGCACGACGCTCAGAAGATAGTGCTGGAGATGGAGCTTCCTCGACTAGTTTCTGCATACGACGTTGAACTGTACAGTCACGTTCGCCTAAATGCACTACATTGCCATAGCCATCCGCTAAAACTTGGATTTCACAGTGACGGAAATACTCGATGAATTTCTCTAAATATACGCCAGGGTTGCCAAATGCAGCAGCTGCCTCTTTTTGCGTAATATCAATACCTTTCACAAGGTCTTCTTCTGTACGAGCTACACGGATTCCTTTACCACCACCACCAGCAGTTGCTTTGATGATGACAGGATAACCAATTTGAGCAGCCCATTCTTTACCTGTTTCGATATCTGGCACAATACCAGTGCCAGGAACAAGTGGAACGCCTGCAGCTTCCATTGTTGTACGTGCAACGTCCTTGATACCCATAATTTTAATTGAATCAGAGGATGGACCGATAAATTTAATGCCAGCGTTTTCACAAGCTTCAGCAAAATCAGCGTTTTCCGATACGAAGCCATATCCTGGGTGGATACCGTCTGCACCTGTTTTTTCGGCAACACTAAGCAGCGCTGGGAAGCTAAGATAAGAATCTTTTGATAGCTTTGGTCCGATGCAATAAGCTTCATCTGCTAATTTCACATGTAATGCGTCCGCATCTGCTTCAGAGTAGACAGCAACTGATTGAATGCCTAACTCTTTACAAGCACGAATAATACGCACAGCGATTTCGCCGCGGTTTGCAATTAAAACTTTTTTCATTTGTTTTGCACTCCTTACTCAGCTTTTACAAGGAATAGTGGTTGGCCATATTCTACTAAGTCGCCATCTTTCACAAGAACTTCAACGATTTCCCCTTGCACTTCTGCTTCGATTTCGTTGAATAATTTCATTGCTTCTACGATACATACGATTGTTTCATTTCCTACTTTATCACCTGGTTTTACGTAAACTGGTGAATCTGGGTTTGGTGCTTGATAGAAAGTACCGACCATCGGAGATACAATTTTATGTAACGAAGGGTCGTTAGTTGCTGATGTAGCTGCAGCTGGAGCTTCTTCCACTTTAGCTGGTGCAGGTGTTACTGCTGGAGCTTCTGCTGGTGCAGATTGTTGTACAACAGGGGCTACTACTTCTTTTTTAGGTGCTACAGTTTCTGTAACAATAACATTATTCTTTTTTAGTTTTACTTTTGCGCCATCTACTTCGTACACAAACTCGTCAATTGAAGAAGAATCTACTAATTTAATAATTTCACGAATTTCTTGAATTTTGAACATTTCTAACTCTCCTTATGAAATAAAATCTACTACAATAACTATTCTATATTTTTTCGTATCAATTTGAAATAGTTAAATGAAAATTAAGTAAATATGAACAAAATAAAAGGCTTTCCTTTACTAAACGAAAGCCTTTTCATAACGCTGATATATAACAACTATTTTCAAATTAACTAAATATTTATTTTTTTCTATATTTTTTAATAATTATTTGCACTAAACTTTACTTGCACATCATTTGCGCCTTCCATCTCTGTTTTCACCAAGTAAATAATTTCGTTTGCTTGTGCTTTTGACAATTCTTCAGCCATCACTGTAACAGAAACTTTTTCTCCTTCAGCGCGAACAAACGCATCTGAATAACCTAATGATTTAACGAGCATTTCAAGCATTGCTTCGGCTGATTCACGTTTAATCAGACCATCCATTTCATTAAATGCCTCATTTTTTTCTTCAGCAGAGGATTCCTCTGCAGCAATTTTTTGCGTTAACTGTTCACGTAGCTGACTTCTCTCATCACTTACCTGCATACGCATTTCTTCAAATAAGTGACTCGGTGAAGATACTTCTTGTGTGATATCATTTGTCGCTTCTTTATCTGTAACGCCTGTGACAGCTGTCTGTTGTAGTGTATCATCTGTAAAAATAGTTAGACCATTGAACTGTTTTGCTGGATCAACCAAATAATACACTGAAATGACTGCTACTAAACTTAATAATGTCATAAACCAAACTGTTCTTCTACGTACGCGCATTTACTTTTCCTCCTTATTTTCCATCGGAACGATTATGATTCGATGAATCGGTAACTGCATCACTTGACTGACGACTGCACGAATTTCATTTTTCACAAAGATATCGGATGCACCTTCTGAAACAACTAGCATTCCTGTTACGTTTTTCGCGCTTTGCTCAGTCCCTCGAAAATATTGGCTGAATAGTTTATTGGCCTCTTGGTCATTTGTCATCTCTCCATAATAAAAATAGACTTTAACCTCCCCAACACCTTGCATTGACTTCAAAGTTTGTTCAAGTTTTTCTTCATTGGTGAGTGGTGAACCTTTGTCGCTTGTTGAATTCGTCTGATACATAGGTAAAATGATGAATATTCCCATGGAGGCAGCTATCAAAATTAAAACCATCAATGACGTTGTTTTTTTTCGTGTCTTTTCCACATCACTTGTACATTGCCTCCCTTCATCTTCTCTTTTTCAAGTGTATGTACGCTTGTTTCTTCCTATGAATTGATAAATGGAATCTTTAATAGCAATTGCAAAAATACTAACGTGATGACCAATTTTGTTAGTGAAATTATTTCCTTATCATCCGTTAGAAACACAAATATCTGACATACAAAGAGCAATGCCAATAAAAGAATCAATCTATCTCCCCCCTGCCATCACTTGTACGAATACAATGAGGAAAAAACAAGAAAACATAAATGAAAAAGCAATGAGAAATGATACAGCACATAATGTAAATAGCGATTTACTAATTTGTTCTAGTAGTCTACAAATATCATCAAAGGCGATTGGTTCTAAAATAGCCGCCAACAATTTTAATGAATAAGCACTGACAACGAGCTGTACGGTTGGGATAAAGGACACTGTAATGACGGCGATAAAGGCACTAATACTAGTAAGTGAAGATGTAAATTGTGTCATATGCTGAAACATTGAAAAGCTGTCTACAATAAAAGACCCAACAACTGGAATATTTTCCTCAATTAATTTTTTGACGGGTTCCGCTACAGCAGCATTGACACTAAATGCTGCCACACCGCCTGCAGTCATCAACAGAATATAGCAAATAACGGAGGCAGAAACGATACTCATAATCGTAAAACGAATCAACTCAGCGATTCGTGTAAAAGAAATTTCCTTGACTATGACACTGCACACATCAAAGACAATGGCTAAAAGCACACCTGGAATAAGCCACTTACTACTAATAATGGTCAGGACTTGTACAAAAAACAGTAAAAAAGGCTGCCAGGAAGCAATCGCTGTAATACTACTTGATAGAAGAAAGCTTGAAGTTAAAATGGGATAAAATGCTGTAAATAGATGGGCTAGTCCTTGTGCAATTTCATCAATTAATGTAAAAGACTTAACTACAACTGGACCAATCGTTGCTAAAACAATCAGAAAAAAGAGTATCCTTGTCCCTTTTTCAAATTCTGGTAATACCATGTTCACAATCAAAACAATGATGACGTAGCTGCAAAGCATGAGCGTCATCTTTAGCAAGAGAAAGAATGGGTCGATTAAAAACGATAGTATTTGCTCCTGCAATGGCTTCGCTCCTTAGTTTAGCCTTTTTAAAATGGCCGACACCTCCTGTAAAACAGCCAAAAATTCTTTGAACCAATACAACAAAATCACGATTTTTACTGCAGCAAAAACGATGTTCCCGAGCACCTTATAATTATGTTCTGCCAGCAGTAAAGACATCCACTGCCCGACATAGAACATACTTGCACTGATTAAAATAGCTTTCGCATAAGGTAAAAAGGCAAGTGTTTCTAACAGCTGTTTGACGAAAGGCATTAAAAGTGTCGAGAACAACATGCCAAAAAGCAAGAACGAAAACATCACACTTATTAGCGCATGGAGTGGCTGTATAACTTCTTTTATCAGCAATAATAAAAGCAGCATGACAACAGCAACAATCACAATTTCCATTTACATTACCCGGAAGATGTAAGCCATTGGAAGAATGTTAAAATCTCATTAAAAAATAGACGTAAAAATCGAAGTAATTCTGCTGTCATATATAAGTAGGCAATGAAAAAGAGGAAAAATGAAAACTCCTTCTTCCCTGTTTGATCAAAGAAAACATGAAGAAGCGCAACGACTAGTCCCACTCCAGCAACTCTTAATACGTCTTGTAATTCCATTCCTACGCCCCCTCGTGTACAGCAATATATGTCGCTCTACCAAAAAAAAGACCTCTATACATATGTATAGAGATCTTTATTGATAAAATTTATAGAAGCTTTTCTACAATGCTTCTGACAGTGCCAGTTTGCTGTACGAGATAACTCTTTTCGCCCATCCACATCGATAAATATTCCGCATTACCTTGCTCGGCACTTTCTTTACGAATGGTAGTCGTTAAATAGTTTTGTAATGGATAAGGAGCTACTATCGCATCTTTCATACGTTTTGTAAAATCATTCATTAAGCCTCTTGCTGGTTTACCCGTAAAGGCGAGCGTAATCGTTGTTTGCTGTTCTTTCGAAGCTAACACAGCATTTTTATAAAGTGGCGAAATTTCGCATTCATCTGCCACTAGTAACGCTGTACCAATTTGAACAGCCTGTGCCCCGCCCTTTAACGCCCTTTGAATATCCTCTTTCGTCACAAGTCCACCTGCTGCGATAATAGGAATCGCAATTTGTCCAGCTACTTGTTGTAGTAAATCATATAACGGTATTAATTGCAGTGGGGCCGAAAAGGAGCCTCGATGACCGCCAGCCTCTCCTCCTTGTAGTACAACTGCATCCATTCCTGCTTGTTCTACTAGTATAGCTTCCTCTACTGTCGTAGCGGTACCAACCGTATAAATACCATTGTCTTTTAATTGCTGCAGAACCTCTGGAGAGGGCAACCCAAATGTAAATGAACAAATTGCTACCTGTTCCTCGATCACCGCCTGAATTTGACCTGCAAACACTTCCTTCGAAACAACACTTTGTACAGGTGATAATCCTAGTTCATCGTAAAAAGGTTGTAGTGCCATACGGGCTTGTTGTAAAACCTCGATATCAATTTTTGGTTCTTCTTGAACAAACAGATTGACCGCAAAGGGCTTTGCTGTTAACTTCTTTACTTCCTGAATAAATTGCTTTGTTTGTGCACCATCTAAGTAGCCCGCTCCTATTGAGCCTAATAGCCCAGCCTCAGCGCAAGCCGCCACAAATTTTGGGGATGTCACGCCTGCCATTGGTGCTTGAATAATGGGATATGTCATATCAAATGTTTGTAGCATACCTTTCACTCCTTACGATTATTGTAAACAATTCTCCCAGCAATGACCATCTATCTGATGATAGAATCTTGATGGACTCTTAGTAAAAAAGAGTACGTGCTTCTATCTATTATCACATTAAATGAAATGTTTGGCAGGATATGTATAAGAAAAAAATAAAAACCTACCCTTTTTTTAAAGAGTAGGTTGGCTATTATTAATTATTAAGCACGAGAAACGTAAGAGCCTTCTTCTGTGTTAACGATTAAAACATCACCTTGGTTAACGAAGAAAGGTACTTGTACGATTAGACCTGTTTCAAGTGTAGCAGGTTTTGTACCGCCTGAAGCTGTATCTCCTTTGATCCCTGGTTCTGTTTCTGTAACTTCTAATTGAACAGTATTTGGTAATTCAATACCTAACATTTCACCTTGGTAAGATTGAATATGCACTTCCATATTTTCTTTTAGGAATTTTAATTCATATTCAATAGCAGCTGAAGCAAGTTCAGTTTGCTCGTAAGATTCTAAGTCCATGAATACATGCTCGTCGCCTTGTGCATATAGGTATTGCATTTTACGGTTATCAATTTGTGCTTTCTCTACTTTTTCACCAGCACGGAATGTTTTTTCATTCACTGAGCCGTTACGTAGGTTACGTAATTTAGAACGCACGAACGCAGCACCTTTACCTGGTTTAACGTGTTGGAAATCTAACACGCGGTATAATTGGCCATCAACAATAATTGTTAGACCTGTACGGAAATCGTTTACTGAAATCATTTGTGTTCCTCCAAAGTTTATAAAATAATGAGTTCTTTTGACGAATGTGTTAGTAGTTCATTACCCGTTTCAGTGATTAAAATATCATCCTCGATACGGACACCACCGATTCCTGGTAAGTAAACACCAGGTTCAATCGTCACGGCCATACCTGGCTCTAGCACTGTCTCTGAACGCAACGATAAGCCAGGGCCTTCATGTACTTCAAGACCAATACCATGTCCTAAAGAATGACCAAATGCGTCGCCATATCCTTTTTCTTTTAAGTAGTCACGTGCAATCGCATCCGCTTGAATACCTGTTAATCCAGGACCCACTTTTTCAAGTGCTAACAGTTGAGAAGCAAGGACTGCATTGTACATATCTACTAATTTTTCAGATGGTTCTCCAACAGCCACAGTACGTGTGATATCCGAAATATAGCCATTATATAGCGCACCAAAGTCTAAAGTAACAAAGTCGCCTTTTTCAATCACTTTATTCGTTGCAACGCCATGTGGTAATGCTGAACGAAGACCAGACGCAACAATTATGTCAAATGAAGACTGAGTTGCTCCTTGTTTACGCATGAAAAATTCTAATTCATTCGAAACCTCAAGCTCTGTTTTACCAGGCTTGATGAAGCCTAAAATATGTGTAAATGCGTGATCTGCAATTTCACACGCAGCCTTAATAATATTAATCTCTTGTTCCGTCTTAATCAAGCGAATTTTTTCAATTAGCCCAGAAATCGGCACTAAATCTGCTTGAATGTTTGATTTATACAGTTCATATGTGCCATAACTTACAGTATCTTTCTCAAAGCCCAATAATTTGATGCCCATATTGCTTACTTGTGTAGCAATTTCTTCAATGATTGTTGCTTCATGTTTGACAATGCGGAAGTCCTGAATTTGTGCAGCAGCCTGCTCTGTATAACGGAAATCTGTAATAAACACAGCATCATTTTGAGACACAATTGCTACGCCTGCTGTCCCTGTAAAACCAGTCATATAACGTCGGTTATACCCATTTGTGATTAAAATGCCATCGATGCTTTGTTCTTGAAGTGCTTTACGTAGCTTTTGTAATTTCAACATAATCAATTCTCCCTCTCGATAAATGTACGTAGTGCCAGTTCATAGCCTTTCGTACCTAGTCCACAAATTTGACCAAGGCAGGCCGGAGCAAGATAAGAATGATGACGGAAAGCCTCACGTTTGTGGATATTGGAAATATGTACTTCGATAACCGGCACAGAAATTCCTGCAATCGCATCATGTAACGCGATGCTCGTATGGGTATACGCACCGGGATTAAAGATAATACCATCATATTTTTCGTCCTCTGCTTCATGCACCCAATCTACTAGTACCCCTTCGTGATTGGATTGACGAAATTCAACCGTAGCACCTAAAGAAGCCGCAAGATTTCGAACATTTTCTCTAACATCATCCAATGTTTCATATCCATAAATATGTGGCTCTCGTTTGCCAAGTCGATTTAAGTTCGGTCCATTCAAACATAATAACTTCACGCTTCTATTCGCCTCTTTCTATGTACTTGCCATTTATTTTATCATACACCGTGCATTCAGCAACTAATTTCAATTGATGGTTTCATAAATATCCCCTCAAACAAAGGGGATATTTTGTACCATTAACTTCCTTTTTGTGCTGTATGCTCCTTCTGATGAAAATTGGCCGTTTCCAACAAGAAACGTAATAGACAGACAACAATCACTATAAATGGAATGGACAGTTTTTTAAAGGACGTCAGTTGTAATGGTAGATCTAAAGCAATCCACTCCAATGTAATAGTCACAAGAAGACCTAGCAGCAGTGACGAAAAGAAAGCTGGAATGATATAGACATAGCGCATGGTCATATATAAAAATAAGCCGATGATAAACAGCAGAAAGATAAAGAAGGTCCATTGAAATAATTTAGAGCTATCTTCAAACCAATTCCACTTTTTATAAAACCCAATCGGATGCCATTTAATAAGATGGAAATAATGTAAACCCTTTAAGCACAGCGCTAAAACAAGCGCATTTACAAGTGCGGTAATCGTCGCTACTTTCATCATCTAACCTCCTTTTTGCACACTAATGTTTTCCTGAAATGTACGATTAGTGTAGCCATATAGAAAATTTACTATGCGTAACTGTAGAGGTTTTTCACTAAATTTAGTACAATGGTACAGTTGAAATATATAAAGAGAGTGGTGTTAGCCTTGAGCAATTCACCTGTATACGGGGGACAAGCACAATTAGAAGGTGTGATGTTCGGAGGAAAGGAACATACTGTTACAGCCATTCGTCGTAACGATGATTCCATTGATTATTATCATTTTAAAAAAGTTCAAAAGCCTATTTTACAAAAGCTCAAAAAAATTCCATTTGTACGAGGCGTTGTAGCGCTCATTGAGTCGGCTGGCTTAGGCTCTCGTCACATGCAATTTGCAGGGGATCGTTATGATGTGACACCTGGCGAAGAAGAAGATCATAAAGAAGAAGGTTCTAAACTTCAGATGATACTTGGAGTTGCTGTAGTAGGTATTCTTTCCTTTTTATTCGGAAAATTTGCCTTTACATTAATTCCTGTTTTTATAGCAGATTTTTTCTCAAAATGGATTGAAGGGAAAACGGGACAAATTCTACTAGAGAGTGGTATTAAACTCCTTTTACTGCTAGCCTACTTATACTTTATCTCATTAACCCCTCTGATTAAGCGAGTATTTCAGTATCATGGTGCCGAGCATAAAGTCATTAACTGTTATGAGGCTGGCTTAGACATCACAGTAAAAAACGTTCAAGCTCAATCACGTCTGCACTATCGTTGTGGCAGTAGCTTCATTCTGTTCACAGTGTTTGTCGGCATGTTTTTATATTTCTTTGTACCAACTGACCCACTGTGGCTTCGTATTTTAGATCGGATTCTATTAATTCCTGTTGTACTCGGTATTTCATTTGAAGTATTACAAGCGACAAATGCTTGCCGCAATATCCCAGTGTTGCGTTTCCTTGGCTACCCTGGCTTATGGCTTCAATTACTGACAACTCGTGAACCAAAGGACGATCAAGTAGAAGTAGCAATTGCTTCCTTTAATATGCTACGTCAAGTAGAGCAGCAACCTGAAATTGCTGCAACATTGAACCATGAATAATAGAACAGGCAGTCCCAACAAGTGTTGAGGCTGCCTGTTTTATATTATTGCTCTATTTAGTATAAATAAGTGCAGTAAACAGCCCTATTAAATTTGGTAAGATACTGAAAACTAAAAACAGCCAATTATTCGTCATGATGGAGATGCTTGTAAAAATAAGAATGGACGCAGCAATAATACCTATGCCCAGCTTCACTCGAGAAAGCTGAAACGGGATGGGACTAAACATGTTGATGGTCAAAACTCCCCCAATTATCCCCCAACTCCCTAAGTGCACTAAAAGAATACTACCTAAAACCATTGCTGCATTCAATTCAATGCCAAATACAATGAGTGTAAAGAAAATATAAATCGCCGCTAATGTCACATACCACGAATAGGATTTCGCTTTTTGCCAAATATAGTCGTGTAGCTCATCTAAACCTCTGTTTTTCTTCGCCTTACTCCGTCCTAACCACCAGCCTAAAATTCCACAAGTCATTCCTCCATACAACCCGATGATTCCCCCGATAGAAATCTCCATCACTCCGTCCCCTCCTCTTCGAATATAAACACTTCTTCAATTGTGCAATTGAAAGCTTTTGAAATATTGTAGGCGAGTTCTAAAGATGGATTGAATTTCTCCGATTCAATTGCAATGATTGATTGTCGCGAGACGCCAACTACTTTAGACAACTCCTCCTGCGTAATCTTTTTCGATTTCCGCAATTCACGAATTCTATTTTTCATAAAGCCTCCTCGTTAAATGTAAAGTAAACTGTACATTTTTAATAAGTAAAGTTTACTTTACACCATTTCAAATGTCAAGTTTACTTTACAATTTAGTTTTCGTTTAAACAATACAGGAATTCTTATGAAGAACGATCAGGAGACATAGTGAGGGCTATAATTAGAAAAGACACCACATGCTAATTGTGAAAAATGTAGTCAGTTTGTGAAGAAAAGGATCCACCTCCATTTAATAGTTCCACCTCCATCGTACCTATCTACACTGTAAAATAAAGTTAAATTCCAAAATAAGGAATATAAAAAGCGTGTTTTGAATGATAATCAAAACACGCTTTTTTATAGGATTTTTCCGCACCTTTTCCTTTAGCGTTAACCCGCCTATTTCAACACTCTACTATGAATTATATTTATAATTTTCTGTTGAGCATCTAGAGCTTCAGGGATAGGCATCACAGCAAACACATGATTCATTTGAGGATAAACAAAGGTAGTGATGTCAATGCCTTGTTCGGTTAGTTGTTCATCAAATTTTATGGCATCTGGATATAAACTTTCATGTGTTCCAATAAAATGAGTAATCTTCCCAAGTCCTTGAAAGTCACCGTAAATAGGACTAATCAATGGGTCCTTTAGATCTTTATCAGCAGCCCATATCTTTGTAATGACTTCCATTCCTTCACTAGCTAACATTGGGTCCTTTTCTTCATATTCAAGTATCTGAGGATTTTCTAAACTCATATCAACACATGCTGATAGTAAAATAATATCTTGGGGTTGAGGTAGATGGTTCTGCTTCAAAAGTTGGACCAGACCAAGTGCTATATTTCCACCTGCCGAATCTCCGATAATGGTCAATTGATTAGAACTTTCAACCGTTTTTAAAATTTCTTTATAGAAATTGAGCATTTTTTGGAAGGTGTCATGATGGTTAAAATGAGGCACTTTCGGATAAATGGGCGCAATAACTTTTGCATTTAACGATTGTGCCATCTTATCCATGAATAACCAATGTAAACTTAAAGGCTGATTCGTCCAAGCACCACCATGTATATAGAGAATAACTTTTTGCTTCAAGGACTTTTGGTCATTTAAAGTGAAGACCTGCATAGCCTCAAAGGTTTGCTCCTCCATATCACTTATAAATTGAACATCTTCCCCTATAACATAAAGCTGACTATTTTCAGTTCCCCTCTCCTCAATAAACTGTTTAGCATTTTCAATACTAGAAAAACTCTTTTTATTACTTTGCGCAAATAGCCATTTTTCAAATTGAACACTTTCTTCAGAACGATCTCCGCTAAAAATTTCTACAGTCATTTTTTCTCCCCTTTAAGTTTCATCACGCACATAGATTGATAACAGCCATGTATCAGAAGCTTTCACACGTACTATAATCCATACCGTATCATAGAGACAAACCTGCATCCGTTAAATAAAATAATTTTTTTCGTACTCTATGTTAATTCCACAGTATGTCGTATACTCCTTCAACATCCATCGTATTTAAACAAGTAACTCATTAATAATTTTTTAACTGTCTGATTATCAATTTGGCATCCAGCCGTTGCTAAAGATATGTTTTCAAGTTTTTTATTTTACATACTTAGAACGAACAACGGTCCTTTTGTATGGCTCACCTTGTAACGTTTCACCTGAAATATTTAAAGTTATATTATATACACCCGACTTTTTATTTTCTGGAAAATTCACCATAAAGTTTTGCTGATTAACCTTTTGCGTCTGTAGAGAAGAAGCAATATCTTTCCCTGTTGGATCCAGTACTCGTACATCGAAGGTAAGTTTTTGTAATTGGTCATTAGCTTGCATTGTCACGATATTATTCGTTTCTAATGATACTGTTGGAATACTTACCTTAATCAAAGATGGGCCCCCATGTTGAACTGCCAGTAAAAACGCATTATCTTCTGCCTGCGTGCTTATATTTATCTTCCATTCCCCAATCTCAGAAATAACGCCGGTAAATGTATGAGGTACTACGCCATTAAAGAAGGAGGCTTCATCCAATGATTGGATTGTTTGGTTGGTATATTTTTTTTCTGAAGGAGATACTAACTCTATCTTATCGCTAGTTAACCCTGTCCATAATTTAACATTATCGAGCGCAGTATCCACATAAAAAGAATGTGTCACATCATTTGACGATTGTAACTTCCCTCCGTAAAAATAATGAGAAACATCCAACTCTTGAAACATATCAGATTGAGAAAGGTATTCTTTGTTCATCATGATACGATCTGTAGAAGCAGACTGTAGATACTGTTCCAATCTTGAAAATACCGCAGATCCCATTCGAATATTGTCATGATCAAGTGAGGGATCGGTAAATAAATGTGTTCCGTAAGATAATTTAGTGCTTGCCTCTTTGACTAATCCATCATTTGGATCGGAAAGATATAGACCTCCCATCCAGAGTGCAGATAGAAATGGTCCTGTATTAGTACCAGCAATTGTATAATAGTTGTTCTTGCTAACATTGGGATGATTGTCTATTAGTGAGCGAAAATATTCCATTTCCCCAACTTGAAGTGAATAAGTTCCATCATCTTTTTCACCGAGTAATGTAGCTAGCCAACCTGCCCACCAGCTATATGCAAGATCAGCTAACTCTGATCCATAATGAGGGGATCCTAAAGTAAACACCCTCCCAACGTACGGATGAGCATTATGAAGAACTAATGCTGCTTGGGTATCAGGCCCACCCTTGCTATGGGCAATTATATTTAATTTTTTTCCGTGAAAATGTTGACTGATTTCTTTTAACATAGAGGCTAATAATTTTCCATTATCGTATTGACTATAAGAACCTTTACCTGCCGAATCGTATAATTGAACAAATACCGTTTGATATCCTGCTTCATAAGCTTTTGTATACATATCATTAAGACCGTGATATTCTGTATTGCCATACCAACTTGTAGAGTTACCGTTTTTCCCTTGAACGAAAACAAGAGGTGGTTTATTCAAATCAACATTAGGTGGGGTATTTCCTAGAAACCACTCTCCAGGTGTAAAGCTTTCACCTGGTGGCTTCAATCCATAAGGTTCAATCGTGTTTGAGGCAAAAACATCTGGAGTAGAAAAAAGCATAATTGTAACCATTACTAATAAAGAAAGTATTTTTTTCAAATTGTTTTCCTCCTAATCATTATAGATCAAGTGCGTAAAGCTGTAGAAAAGCAATTTATAATTGTAAAAAACTGGTGTTGAATAACAGCTATTAATGCTAATTTTCAAGCAGCAACCAACTAACCCCACCTTCCCTTTATACTAATATTCTATAAAAAGGAAAAGACTTCCTTCTAATTTAGACAAAAAAATATCATTATCTTACTTCGGTTAAGCCTCACTTAGAGAAGCAGCGAGATAGATTGTGTTAGCAAATAAAATAGCATAGAGCGAAATGGCCAATATTCAACACCATATGTTCATATAAACGAACCTAAGTCCTTAATTCTCATTTATTAACACCCTCTTCTCGCGCAATATGATGGATGCTTTCTTGTCCATTTATATAACGTAGTACGGTTTTTATTTTCTTATTGATCATAAAAACACCCCATAAAAGCTAGATTTTGTGTCTAGCTTTTACGGGTCAGAAGGTACTAGATTGTATTATTTCAACATATATGTACCAGTTAATAATAAACCTCCATCAAAGAATAAACACCCTATGTAAGCAAGCAAACTAGTCCAATTTTGAAATGGCTAGTTTGAACACTTACATAGAGTGCTTTAGGTCCCTCTAAATAGTTGGTTGAGGTTATGGAAGCTATTTAATTTAGAAAGCTTTTCATACTAATTCTTGTAACGCCTCAATTGCTTGAGCTACTTGCTCTTCTGTTAAATTGTGACGCACGATGTAGCGGTTGCGCGCATGCTTTGTACATTCGATTGTACAGCCACCTAAATGCTTTGCTTCATTTTCTTCAGATGCAATGATTTGTTTGTTACATTCAGGGTTTGCACAGTTAATGTAACGTTCACAAGGTTCACCGTCATAGTGATCACGACCGATAATCACATGCTCTACTTGATTGATTGGCACCGTTAAACGCTCATCAAATACGTACATTTGACCGTCCCATAATTGGCCTTTCGCAACAGGGTCTTTTCCGTATGTTGCAACACCGCCATGTAATTGACCAACATCCCCAAAGCCTTCACGTTTCATCCAGCCCGAAAACTTCTCACAGCGAATCCCGCCCGTACAATAGGTTAAAACATTTTTCCCTTCGAACAGCTCGCGGTTTGCACGTACCCATTCCGGTGTATCACGGAAGTTTTGTACATCTGGTCGAATCGCGCCACGAAAATGGCCGACATCGTACTCATACGTGTTACGCACATCTAATACTACTGTATTGTCATCTTGCATTTCAGCAAGGAATTGTTCTGGTGACAAGTAGCGACCTGTTAATTCATGTGGGTTAACGTCTTCTTCTAAGCCTAAGTTTACTAACTCAGGTCGTGGGCGTACGTGCATTTTTTTGAATGTATGCTCTTCTACTGCATCAATTTTGAAGACTATGCCTTCAAATAATGAGTCAGCTTGCATGTTTGCCATGTATTGCTCTGTTTGCTCAATCGTACCTGAAACAGTACCGTTAATGCCCTCGTTGGCTACTAAAATACGACCTTTTAAACCGATTTCTTTACACATTGCTAAGTGCGTTGCTGAAAACGCAGCTGGATCTTCAATCTTCGTGTAATGGTAATATAATAAAACTTGATAATTCATTGTTTTCCACCTATCATTTCAATATTTGCAGGATATTCCTGATAGTGTCTTTTACGACCTATTAACCATAAAGGATAATCATTTAATATGCTATCGGTAATTAGACTGAAATGGGCATAAATATTATTTTTAAAGAATTTGTGAATTGGTGAGTGGACTTTTTTTTATAAAAAAGTGTTATTCCACAATCTGGTCCTTAAATGGAAAAAGACACACTCCTTATGAAAGAAATGCACCTGTTAACGGAGGATTGTTAGCCAACTTCAGTACTAAGTAAACTGAGAAATTGAGTAATGCGTGCTTTTATTCAGGGAATCCCCAAATAGAATACATCGCGTATATACTCAAAAATATACCAAGCAAAAAGAATCCCGATTTTATGATATTTTCCTTTTTGAAGGAAATTTCACTGTATTCGGCATAGCTTAATATCATATAGATAATGGCTGGTGTAAAGATGACTATTGCCGCCCAATGTTGCTGAAAATTAACTCTTAACGCAGGGTTAAATACAGGCAAAAAGAATAATAAACCTAATAAAGCCCCTAAAGTATAGCCTTTTAAATATTTTTTCATCAAAGTTTATCCTTTCTTATAGGAAATTTTTAATTGCCCCTTCGGAATCTAGATGCTTTGCTTCAAGCAATGTAGTAGAGCCTTTTTCTACTTAAACTAAACCACTCTTTCTATAGCAATTAAAACTCGGCAGCTATAATTTGATAATTACTTTTCAATTTTGGGGATGAAAATGCTAAAGAGAAAATATGCACAAGCATTTCTCGATACTAATAAAAGGCCCTTTAACGGAAGAACCTTTTCACGATGAAAACACCCCTTTAGATATATGAATATCCAAAGGGGCGTAGCTTCGTAACATTTTTATAAATGTCGCGACTTTATTTTAAACTTTGTATCTGTTTGATAAACATCGTGACTTTAATTCAAATTTACAGACCACATTTTAACTGTGCACCACAGTTTGTACATGTATTACAGCCACCCATTTCTTCGACTGTTCCTTTACGACAAACAGGGCATGTATTCCCTACATCTGAGCCGATAACCGTTGTAGACTCTAATGCTTGAATTGTATCTACTAATACGACTGGACGTTTTGTCTGCTCTTCTACTAATTCTTCTTCAAATGATAATTGATCCATATCATTTTCTTCCGCTTTTAGTGTAAGAACTTGTGAATCACGGCTACCATCCACATAGACCGTACCACCTTTAGCGCCACCTTTATATAGTCGCTCGTATACTTTTTCTACTTGCTGTACTGTATAGCCTTTTGGTGCATTCACTGTTTTAGAAATGGATGAATCAATCCATTTTTGAATAATACATTGAACATCGGCATGTGCTTCTGGTTTTAGCTCCATTGCTGTGACAAACCATTCAGGAAGCTCTTGCTCATTTACTTCAGGATGACGATCTAAATACTCTTTTACAATTTCAGCCTTGACCTCAATAAATTTACCTAAACGACCAGAACGGTAGTACGTGAAGGAGAAGTATGGTTCAAGACCTGTCGCTACGCCTACCATCGTTCCTGTCGAACCCGTTGGCGCAACAGTTAGTAAATGCGAGTTACGAATACCAGTCGCTAGAATTTGTTCTTTGATGTGAGCAGGCATTTTTTGCATAAAGCCTGTCTCTGTAAAGGCTTTACGTAAACGAGCTGTTTCTTCGTCAGTAGCACCTACTAAGAATGGGAAGCTACCACGTTCCTTTGCAAGCTCTGTAGAAGCCTCATAGGCTGTTTCCGCAATTGTTTTAAAGATTTCATCGACTAAAGCATTACCTGCTTCTGAACCGTATTCCTTTTCACAGTAAATAAGTAAGTCTGCTAAGCCCATAACCCCTAAACCAACACGACGCTCACCAAGGGCTTGTACACGGTTCTCTTCTAGGAAGTAAGGAGTCGCATCAATAACGTTATCCTGCATGCGAACACCCACACGAACTGTTTCACGTAGTGCTTCGTAATCAACTGATTGATTTTCTTTATTCGCAAACTGTGCAAGGTTCACAGCTGCTAAGTTACACACAGAGTATGGTGCAAGTGGTTGTTCCAATAATTGTTATCCTAAAGGCTTTTTATCCTTTAGTTCTTACAGTTCAATTCCTGCAAGTTCAGCATACATTTTCATTACACATGGCGTATGCATACTCATAAGAGCTTCTTAAATAATGTAATTTATAAAAGCCTGCATAACCTCTATTCATTTCTATCACAGCCTTTCTTACATTAGGCAATTTTGAATTTTTATGAATGTGTAATGTTGCGGTCTCGTGCCCGGGTTATAGTCTACTAAGTAGGATCACCGGGTATGCGTTGCCCCTGACTAAAGCTTTACCATTAGCCTTCGGTTCGGATTAGCATCTCAGCCTTCCCGCTTTATCCCGCAATTTTTAACGTGAGGCGAAGTCCACCACACGGATTTGTCGCTACAACACTTTGACCATATGCCTTTGCATTTGTCATATCATTCGCGTTGTCGATGAAGAAAATACCTGGCTCTGCTGAGTATGTTGCACATACGTTTATTAAATTCCATAATTCTTTTGCTTTCATTGTACGGTATGTGCGGACTTTATAGCCCATTTTTTCCCATTCGCGAACATCGCCCACTTCATGCCATTTCGTATTGTACACGTTCATTTCTTCTTTTGTATATTCTTCCACAGCTGGGAAACGAAGCTCAAAGTCAGCGTCCTTTTCTACTGCTTCCATAAATTCCTTCGTTAATGTCACGGAAATGTTGGCACCTGTTAAAAACTCTGGGTTATGAACTGTGTATGTGCCACCATCACGTAATTTATTTTCAGCCTCACGAATGATCGCTGTATCGAATCCACCTAAGCCTTCAATGTTTTTGTAGTTCACGATACCTTGATACATCGCTTCTTCTTGCATAGAAAGTGGCTTGAAGTTTAATTTTTCTTTTGCTAGACGAATGATTGTTTCATCCGTTGTATTTTCGATCAGGTAACGCAGAATACGTGGATTTTGCATTTTAGAAATAATAAATTCCACAATATCTGGATGCCAATCTGCTAGCATAATCATTTGTGCCGATTTCTTACGCGGGTTCGCTACACCCACTCTCTATGTCACCATAGAAGTTGAGACCATATCTTACATCCAATTAGATGCCCTCGCACTTCGGAGTGGCTTCACTCCTACTCTACTCACTTCCGCTAACTTAGCGTGCTTTCGATGGTCGTTGAACCTTCCCCTTTAAAAGGAGCTTGGCTGCTGATTGTCTTTATCCCACTGCTATTTTCAAGCATTCACGTTTACCGTTTCCGATTACGTTGTAGCTAGCAGTGCATTTATAATGCGTTTTTTAACATTTTCAAAATCATTTTTTATCTCATCTTCCCAAAAACGGGGTAAAGTGTATCCATTAGCTGCTGCAATTTGATTTTTTTCGATATCCCTAGCTTTTATTCTCTTTTGTACCTCATAAAAAGAGGAATAAAATTTTGGATTCCCATGCCAAAAATCACCATCACATTCAATTAGAATATTTGTCCCAACTAGTAAGAAATCAAATTGTGCACCTTCAAATATAAAGGAATATTTGTAGGTGATTGATTGTTCAACTAAGAAATTCTCTAAAGCTGTTTCAATACTAGTTTTTCTAAACGTTTCCCTCTCTATTTGCTTTAATGCAGCTTGTCGAATCTTTTCAATGGTTTCTTTACTATAAACCCCTGTCTTACCGCTATTCCATGAAGGCGTTCCATTTATTTTTCTAGTTTCAGCTGTTTTTGAAATGATATTTTTAAAATGAAACTTTTTTGTTCATTTGGCATGTCATTATGCCACTTACCTGTATTTTGTGATCGAAGTCTACTCGCATACTCTTTACTACAAGTTTTAGTCTGCCGATGTTTTTCATCGAATAGTTTTCCACAAATTACACAAGTTAAAGGCCCACCTTTTCCTCGACAGCTTCTACTACAAAATTGATTTGGAATACCTCGCCTCAGTTTAACCTTTTTATTACATAAAATATATTGGCAGATCACCATTTCTATTGGATAAAAATAAGATATTAAATAATTATCTAATGTTAAGTTATGCTCATTTTTCAAATGAGACGTAAATCATCCTTGTTTATTATGATTTATTGTAAAGCCACATATTAAACAAGTTTGTGGTTGTATCGCATCATAAACATCCATATTTCCCACCTCGATTAAAGTGACAATATTTCCGTTAAAGAGTTCCCAGCAATTCACGAGGTTTGTTTACGCAGAAGCACCTAGATTATGCTTACCTCTGCGGCTACCACCTTGTTCGACAAGATGAGTCAGCTTCGCAATATCATCTAACCATGAGACAGAACCAGATGATTTACCATTTACACCACGTGCTAACGTGTTGCGTGGACGTAATGTTGAACCATTTGTTCCTACACCACCACCACGACTCATAATTTCCATTACTTGCTTACGGTGATCACTGATGCCTTCACGTGAATCTGCGACAAACGGCATTACGTAACAGTTAAAGAAGGTTACATCTGTTTCAGATCCAGCTCCATAAATGACACGTCCTGCTGGAATAAATTTCAATGAAACTAATTGCTTATAAAACTTCTCAAACCACTCTTGGCGTTTCTCTGGAGTTTTTTCAACAGCGGCAAGGCCTGTTGCATTTCGTTTTGCGATTTGTTCATAAAAAATTTCAAGAGGCTTTTCTAGCACGTCAATTGAACGCGTAATTACACCCGTTTCTTGCTCTTGCGGATCGTCTAATGCACTGCGGTAATCTTCCTCAATCAGAATATCTGCTGTTTTTGTAGACATGTCCAGCTTTTGAATTGTCCCTAAACCACGTGCAGGGAATTTTGGATCAGCTTTTACTGTTAAAACAACAAAGTCACCGGCTTTCAGTGTTTTCTTTTCTGTGTCTTTAAACGAGTAACGATCGATCATAACAAGTCTAGATACGCCTTTATGCGTAATATGCATATCAGGCGTTACTGGGTGTACTTGTGGGAATTGTTCGATATCTTTGTTTAACTGTTCAAATTGATTGTTTACTTCGGGTTGATGATTTGTAATTACCATCGTTTTGCCTCCCTTATTATCTTCATTACAAAATAAATACACAATATCATGTGCCGTTAAACACTACATATTGTGTACATGTCTTTAAAAAAGATACTATATATAGTTTTTTAATTCAACTCTTGCTTTTTTAAATAGAATCCGAACTACTTGTTATTACTAGGGTCGAACGTTAAAAAATTTTTTTCATACCATTTTTTACTTTTTAAAGTTCCATTCATCATTTGCATATTTTTTTTCTTCTAATGCACGAACATATTCTAACTGCTCCTCAGAAAGTGTAAATGGTTTTAATTCAATTTGCAACGATTTTGCAAACCCATCACGAAAAGCTGTTACACATTGTTCAACTGTTACTGGTTCTTTAACAAGACTGTTGATGGCAACCGCCTTTTCCGGTAACTTTCTGCGCATACGATTCTTCGCTTCTTCGCTTGAGAAATTAAATACGGATAATAACTTCTCTTGGTCTAAATCTAATAAAATGGCGCCGTGCTGTAAAATAACACCCTTTTGACGTGTTTGGGCACTTCCCGCTATTTTTTTTCCTTCAACGACCAGCTCATACCAACTTGGCGCATCAAAGCAAACAGCACTTTTCGGACTCTTGAGGTCAGCTCTTTTCTCCTCTGTATCAGGTACACTAAAATAAGCATCCATCCCAAGATTATGGAAACCTTGCAAGATTCCCTCACTTAATACACGGTATGCCTCTGTCACAGACTCTGGCATATCCGGATAGCTTTCCGTAACGATGACACTATATGTGAGTTCATGCTCATGCAAGACAGCTCGTCCACCCGTTGGACGACGCACAAAGCCTAAGCCTTGCTCACGTACAGCATCTAAATTAATATCTCTTTTAGCCTGTTGAAAATAACCAATCGATAGTGTCGCAGGCTCCCACTCGTAAAAACGAATCACTGGTGGAATTAACCCCTCACTATGCCAGTCAAGTAATGCTTCATCTAGTGCCATATTAAAAGAAGGACTACATTTCCCTGAATTTAGAAAATACCAAGTTGTCATATGTTCATCTCCTACAAATATAAAATGATCCCTCAGGCCCCACCTGTGGTTCAAACCTCTCAAAAATTAGCTACAGTGTAAGTTGCTAACGATGTACTTTCGTAATGATATAGCCGAATTCGCCACAACCTAGTTAATTTTATCAAACTCATTGGACTATCGCTAGCGCATCTTTTATAATAATAGAGAAGATAGAAAGGGGTAAGAAAATCTTGGACATACTTATCACAATCGGTGTCGTTTTAGTAGTCATAATTGCATATATCGGTATTAATGCACTACGACTCAAAAAAGCCGTAACCAACTTAACACAAGAGCAATTCATAGAAGGCTATCGTAAAGCCCAGCTAATCGATGTACGTGAACAAAAAGAATTTGATGCTGGTCATATTCTTGGTGCACGAAATGTTCCTTCCACAACACTACGTCAACGTTATAAAGAAATCCGCCCAGATTTACCAGTATATCTATACTGTCAAAATACAGGCCGTAGCTCACGTGCTGCACTATTTCTTAAAAAACGTGGGTACAACCAAATTTACCAACTTCAAGGTGGATTCAAAACTTGGACAGGTAAAATAAAAGCAAAAAAATATTAATGTCTACATGACAAAAGCCGTCTCAAAGAACTATGAGACGGCTTCTTTTTTAAAAAATTCAGAGTTTCTACTATATTATATCTATTGCAAATGATTAAGTACTAGCTTTTTGTTCACCAAGTCTCTAATCATGCATTGGACAGAAAAAAGGATAGCGACGAGAGACAAAATATATAGCTCATTCTTACTAACAATTCCTGACTGTAAATGATCCGTTCTTTGAGCGAATTAATGTCACTTAGGAATCGGTTCCCCCATAGCCCCCTTCTACACGTTAGGAGTGAGCTCCCTACAAAATCAACCACGCCAACACTATCTTTATGCAAATCTTCCACGACACTGATTCATTTTCACCTCATTTTAAATGGCATCCCATCAAATATTTTGTATGTTCAAAAATACTATTTTTCGTTAGAGATTTAGCATATTGCGTCCTATTCTGCTATTTTTCTGAAAATAGTCAGAATTTATTATTGAATAATGGGACGAGCACTGATAGGATGTATAATATCTTACAATAATAATTGATTATGAAGTTAATAAGCTATGAATGCTATGGATTAAACTATAGCAGGAGCAGTTCTGGAGAGAGCGCCATGTGCGTCGCCGAAGGGTTCACTATCTCAGGCAAAAGGACAGAGGAGTAATATCAGCTTTTATTAGCGATGTCACACGAATAGTTCATCTATTTCGTGTAACATTCGTGACTAAATGGTATTTGTTATTCTGACGTTTTTCCGAGACTAGTGTCACAACTAGTCTCTTTTTGTTTTTCCAGTCATAGTTTTTTATGTATCTTTGAGGGGGATTAACGTGGAACAGCAACAATTAAAACGAGATTTAAAAAATCGCCATGTGCAGCTTATTGCCATTGGTGGAACAATTGGGACGGGTTTATTTTTAGGCTCTGGCAAAGCCATTGCCCTTGCAGGCCCTTCTATCATCCTTGCCTACTTAATTGTCGGTACCGCCTTATTTTTTGTGATGCGTGCATTAGGTGAGCTGCTATTATCCAATGCAGGCTATACATCATTTACGGATTTTGCATCCGAATACATAGGCCCGTGGGCAGGTTATGTGACAGGTTGGACATATTGGTTCTGTTGGATTATGACAGCTATGGCGGACATTATCGCGGTGGGGGTTTATACACAATATTGGTTTGATATTCCCCAATGGATGCCAGCCATTGGTTGCTTAATCTTGTTATTACTACTCAATTTATTAACTGTTAAACTTTTTGGTGAATTGGAATTTTGGTTTGCCATCATTAAAGTGATTACGATTGTGGTTCTTATCATCATCGGACTGATTATGATTGTAACAGGCTTTCAAACTAGCTCAGGAACGGTAGCAGTGGAAAATCTTTGGGCACACGGTGGTCTATTTCCAAATGGAATGTACGGCTTTTTAATGGCTTTCCAAATGGTTGTATTTGCTTTTGTTGGCGTGGAATTAGTGGGGGTTTCAGCAGCTGAGACAGCAGATCCTCAAAAAAATATTCCCTCCGCCATTAATAAAATTCCATTTCGTATTTTACTCTTTTATGTAGGTGCATTGTTTGTGATTTTATGTATCAATCCATGGTATGAAATGTCTGCCTCAAGCAGTCCTTTTGTACAAGTATTTACACTGGCTGGTATTCCGATTGCTGCCGGTATTATAAATTTTGTTGTACTCACTTCAGCCGCTTCAGCAGGTAACAGTGGTTTATTTTCAACAAGTCGGATGCTCTTTAATCTTGGAAAAAATAAACAAGCATCACCTACATTTGCCAAGCTCAACAAAAACAGTGTGCCAAGTAATGCGCTCGTTATTTCAGCTATTGTTGTATCAATAGGTGCATTGTTAAGTAAGCTGATGCCAGAAAATGCCTTTAGTATTGTGACGACAATTAGTGCGATTTGTTTTATTTGGGTGTGGAGCATTATCGTTATTTCTCACATCATTTATCAACGAAAAAATCGTGCCTTACATGAAGCATCGAAATTTAAAGCACCACTGACACCTTTTATCAACTATGTAATTCTAGCATTCTTTGCCTTTCTCTTACTTGTAATGTTTATTTCTGAAGCTACACGTACAGCCCTACTATTAACACCAATTTGGTTTATCGCCTTATTCATTCTTTATAACATGAAAAAAAGATGACCTCAGCCTAAGTGCTGAAGTCATCTTCACGCATTAAAAAATAGTCATATCCCATTCTGTCGCTAAATGCTTTAGTAACTGCACACCAGCCACACTGTTTCCTATTGGATCGATTGCTGGCCCATAAATACCGATACCACAGCCAGTAGGAAATGGGGAATTCAAGCCTGCATGACCTGGAACAGCTGTAAGAATCGCACCGGAAACACCACTTTTAGCAGGCAGGCCAATAAAGGCTGCAAACTTTCCTGAAGCATTGTACATACCGCATGTCACCATCAAGGCCTTCGCTAATTTCGCCACTTGTTTAGGAAATAGCTGTTTCTTTAACAATGGATGGTAGCCATCATTGGCAATGACTAAGCCAATCATCGCTAAATCTGATACATTGACTTCAATTGCACATTGCTTCAAATACACCTCAAGTGCCGCCTCTACTGGACAATCTAGGAAGCCTGAATCCATTAAATAGTAGGCCAATGCTCGATTACGATTGGCGGTTTGCCATTCTGATTGAAATACCTCTTCATTAATACTTAATTGCTTGCCAATGATTTGTTCTAAAAATTGTAGAATTTTTATGACCTTCTCTTGCGGTGAATGACCAGCCAGCATCGAGGACACCGTAATGGCCCCAGCGTTTATCATTGGATTAAACGGTTTCCCTGGTTGATGGCTTTCTAAGCGAATAATAGAGTTGAACGTATCCCCTGTTGGTTCCACATCTACTCTTTCTAGTACATAAGGTAAACCTCGATCCATACAGGCTAATATAAATGTGATCACTTTAGAAACACTTTGAAGTGTAAATAGTTCTGTGGTATCTCCTGCTTTGATTTCGCTGCCATTTGAACCGATTATCGCAATCGCTAATTGGTTCGGATCTTTTTTGGCTAAAGCAGGGATATAGCTAGCACATTGACCTTCTTTGGCAGCAGTGCGAAACTGCGATACCCATTGTGTCATAAGGTGATCCTGCTGATGTGGTTGTATTGACATGTTTGTGTTCTCCTTTCAAAAATGAGGCAAAAACAGAGCCTTCATAGTTCTCCTATGAAGACTCCATCCAATGTCGCTAGCCTTTTATAGCTTAGGAGGCTGTGTTCCCTCTGGAATTAATGATACATATGTTTCTCCATCAAGACGTTCCTGCCATTCCTTTTTCGCTTCCTCGATATAGGCTGGATTATTAAGCACCGCAATAGCCGTACAAGCCATGATTTTAGCCGCCTGTAGCATCCCTTTATGCGCGATTGGCATAACTCCTTGAGAGACAACCTGCCATGTATGTAGTGGTGTTCCTAATGCCATACATACCGTTGTACATTGTACAGTTGGTACATTCCAGCTGACATCTCCTACATCTGTTGAGCCACCCATAATAAATTCGGGTAGCATGCCTTGAACGTGATCAGCAATCACTTTTCCCTGTAATTGCTTGACGTCTTCTTTACGCAAGCCTATTAATGAGGCGGCTTGTACTTCAGGAGTAAACGTATTGAAAATAGCCTGCGCATACTGCTCATCCTCTATTGTATAGTGTGGCATGCCAATTTCAAGTATTTGTTGATACATCACATCATAAAGCGTTTTATTTGTAATCAGATTTGAAGCAGCACCTTCAAAATCAACTTCAACTGAAGTACCTGTCATCAATGTAGCACCCTTAGCAATATTTTCAACGCGCTGATAAATTTCCTGCACTTGCTGCTTTTTAGGTGCTCTAATCAGATACGTTACCTCTGCATATGGTTGTACTACATTCGGTGAAGTTCCACCTGAATTCGTAATAGCATAATGGACACGAGCTTCTGGAATGATATGCTCTCGTAAATAGTTTACCCCAACATTCATAAGCTCAACAGCATCTAAAGCGCTTCTTCCAAGGTGCGGTGCGGCTGCGGCATGTGCACTTTTGCCTGTAAACTTAAAAGTTGCGGCATAGTTTGCTAGAGAGCTACAAGTCATAACCGTTGAAAATGTACCTGGATGCCAAGAGATTGCAATATCCACATCGTCAAAAAGACCAGCTTTCGCCATATAAGCTTTACCAGATCCATTTTCCTCTGCAGGACAGCCATAAAAACGGATTGTTGCTGATTGATGATTTTGCTCTAAGTAATCCTTCACTGCAACAGCAGCTGCAAATGCACCTGTTCCTAATAAATTATGACCACAGCCATGTCCGCTTCCACCATTCTCAAGAGGTTCATGTTGTGTCGCCCCACCTTTTTGACTCAAACCGGGAAGTGCATCATATTCACCTAAAAAGGCAATTACAGGCTTTCCACAACCAAAAGTCCCAACAAGCGCCGTTTCAAGTCCAGCAACGCCAACCTCTGTTTGAAAGCCCTCTTTCTCTAACGCCTCTTTCATATATTGCATGGATTTTTTCTCTTGAAAATGAAGCTCAGGCACAGCCCAAATAGCATCACTTAATGCTACACTTGCCTCTTGTTTGGCTTCAATTAACGCAGAAATTTTTTCATGAAAACTCATTTTTATCCCTCCAATTTTTATGCTTTCAACAATATTCCTTTTTGGTCATTTAGGGTGACAAGCGACACAATACAGATAAGCGCAAAGCCAATTAACATCCAAAAGGCTGCATCAAAGGAGCCATTAAAGGCATCGACCATAAATCCAATCGCCATTGGCGTGACAAAGCCCGCTAATTGCCCCCCTGTATTCGCAATCCCCATTGCCGAGCCTGTAATAGAAGAGGGTAATTTCTTCAGTACAATAACAGGTAGTAATGTAATGACAAACGCAATAAAGATAGAAACAACTGTTTGATAACCAATAAATAACGTCACTGTTTTTGCAGTAAACATTAAATACAATAAAAGACCAATAACTCCACAGGAGATGGAGCCTAACACTTTCTCCATTCCTTTTGGTAGCTTATCAATGATATATCCACTACCATACACACCAATAATCGTTGTAATGGCAGGAATTGTTTGTGCCCAGCCAATGGACATTAGATCCAATCCGCGATTTTTTTGCAGATAAGTCGGGATCCAGGAAACCAAGCCCCAGTTCACGGCATAAATACAGAAATAAGCAATAATTAAATTCCACATCAACGGTGTTTTCAATAGTTCTTTAAAGTTCACTTTGTGTGCAGAATTTTCTGTACTAGCATCTTCTGCTTCGTTTTGTGGAAGTTTAATATATTTCCAATATAAAAAGGCAATAATAGCGCCAATAGCTCCAATAATGATAAACATCATGCGCCAGCCAATCGTCCCTAATAAATAAGCTGCTAGCAGCGGCACGATGAGTGAAACAATGCCACCAGAAGTAAGCATGATGGACATCGCTCTGCCTCTTTCCTCTTTTGGGAAGATTGTGGCAATAATTTTAGAGCTTGCTGGCTGAAATCCACCCTCGCCAATCCCAAATAAAAATCGAATCACAATCATCGCTGTTAATGACCAAGCAATCGCTGTTAGACCCGTAAAAATAGACCACATAATAACAGCCATCAATAAAATTCTTTTAGCGCCAAATTTATCTGCCAGCCAGCCACCTGGTATTTGCATAATGGCATAGCCTAAAAAGAAAGCGCTTAAAATGATACCCGTAGAAGATGCATCCAGTTGCAAATCACCCGTAATCGATACAACTGCATAGTTCATAATGTAGCGATCTAAATTACCTAAAGACCAACCTAAAAATAATAGTGCAAGGATGACATTTCTAGATTTTTTCGTTACTTCATTTGCTGTCATTCATATCCCTCCCATTGATCAGAAACATTTTCTTGATTGCAATGTTTGCTTCATTGCTCTTATTGTTCTTGATGATCTTTGCCCCCTTGCCATAACTAGTAAAATCAACACCCCTTTTATATACCGACATTTTCGTTATATATTCGTATAATAATCAAAGTTCTATGAAATGACAATATTTTTTTGAAAATTTCTAATAGATAATCGTCTTTGATTTACTAAAAAGGTGTACAATTCGTTGATGTAGCTGGGTTGCTCAAAAAATGCCTAATTCTAAAAATAGCAAAAAAATGCCCCAAACCATTAATGGTTTGGGACATTTTTGCAAGATTCTAAACAAGCTGATACATTTTTATTGGTCTACCACGTGTATGCTGTAACTCTTCTCCACAGATTCTCGCTAAATCTACATTACATAAATCAGCTACGATCCGTTGGGCATTTCTTTCGCTCATTTGAAGCTGTGTCGCTAAATCCTTTGTTGTGAAATGCTTCCAGTGCATTTTCTGCACGAGTGCATTTATTTTCATATACGTTTTAATACTAATATTACCCTTTTTTAGTTTTTCTAAAATATAAGGATCTTCTGCTCGATAGGAATAAGCAAGCTCTTCTACATTCCCAACCGATTCAATAATCGTGCCATCATCCTGAATCATGACAATATCAATCGCTTCATTTTCCTTTGTCTGTCTTAGTCCTCGATGTGCATGTAACTCGGCATTAAATACCGTTTGAGCAAAGCCAATGCCTGCTGTCACCTTTGCTTCCATTTCGATCGACAGCTGGTACATTTTTTCTTGTAAAAATTTTATTTGTCCTTCGATGGCTCCCCTTGTACTAAAAATAGTATACTTTCCATTTCCCTCTTCAATAAGAGAGCCATCTATCTGTTCACAAAGCTGGAGCAAATATTCCTTCGTGCGCAATTCTAAATATTGAATGCGATAACCTTGCTTCATGCGCTCTTTCAATGAATCGAAGTCCTTTATTTCAAGCATAACTGCACCAATTTGTGTTTCTTTATAGTAGGATGTTTTGATTTTTTCAGTAAAAAGCTGAACGGTATGATAAATTTCCGTTTTCGTCGGTGAAACCCAATAAGATGGAACACCCTGTTTCCTCAGCTCTTCATCAACAGAAGGATAGCAAGTAATGGCAAAATCAATCTTTCCTTCCTGCCAGAGACTATAGTGGAAATTAAATAACTCCTGCGGATCAATGGCCACATCGAATTCCTTTAAATACATGTGATTTACATTGTGCTGAATCTCCGCGAGACTCTCTGACGCCATTTGAGAAGGGGATGGGATGATATCGATACTAACATTTTCAATAAACTTTTTTTGTTGATAGGACTGCTCTAAAAATCCACGATAAATGGCAGCCTCTGAAAAAATAATATGAGCCAATTTCTCCTGAGAAACATTCGTTTGACGAGCAAGCTTATAAGGGATATAGCCAGAAAATAGCCAGAAATCCACGTCCTGATTATGTTTCTCTACTAGATGCTTTGTTTCAGTTGCTACTTCATAAACATACGGAATAAATTCCATATCCTGTTCAATTTCCCGTGCTAATGCAATAATTCTTTCAACGGATTTAACGGGACCAACAACACCTATTTTATACATCTTTCGTTCCTACCTTCTTTGTGCAACTGCAATCGTTATGTAAAAATTTTCTTTCTCTGTTGTACATAGTATAGCGGACAATTAAATGACAAGACAAATAAAAATGGCTTCCTGTATAAAGAAAAGCCCCGAAAATAGTTCGGGGCCATCTTTGAATAAAAATTATTTTTCAGTTGGATACATTTTTGTATAAAGTAATTCTAATTTTTTGGAAAGCTTACCATAAGCAGTTTGCCATGCCTTCCGAGCCGCATCATCGCCATCTGCTTTGTATAAAGCATGGACTTCTGCTACCTTTTTCAAATCATTTTCAGCCTGAGTTAGCTTCGAATAATTTTTAACAATTTTCTTATCAGTAGCACTTAATTCATCATACTTGGCACGAATTTCTTTCACTTTGTCCTCTAAACCATCCACATACTCGCCTTTTACAAGTAGAGAATTTATGGATTCAATTAACATTAAAGCATTTTCATTCGTTTGTTGCTGACCTTGTTGCTTCTCCATAATTAATTGTCTAGTCGCCGCATCAATAAGACTCACTTGTTTAGACGTTAGCTTTTCAAATGCCTTAATGACTGTGCTCGGATTACTACTAAACGATTTTTCATAGGTCTTCATAAAGGATTCTACTTTTTTCACATCAGCTATTGCAGCTTTTAAAATATCATAATTCGTAATCAGCTTTTTATCACTTGAGCTAAGGCTACTATATTGTGTAGAAAGATTTTGAATTTTTTCCATTGAAACGGTATAGAGATCATTTGAAACGATTGTTGCAATTTCATTATTTAGCTGTGTGATATTCGGTGCATTTTCATCGATAATTTGATTATTTAATAAAGCTTCATACTGTTCTTTTGCTAAATGCTGCTGATTTGCAGGTAATTTTGCATAAGCCTTTTGCACCGTTTCAATTTTTTTAGCTTGTTTCGCAGCATCTGTTTCTTCTCTAGCTGTCTGTACTTTTTTATGGAATGATTTTACACCTGAAATATCCTTCTTCGCCGCTGTTAATAAGTAATAATTCGTCACGTATTTTCTTCCACCAGAAGATAGTGCTTTATAGGATTCTGATGCTGTATCAACAGCAGATTCCAATTGTTTAAATGTAAATGTAGTAACATTTGCCAATTTCGCGATATTCGCCTTTAAAGCCTCAGCTGCTGCCTTATCAGCAGGCACTTTACCATTGTCATCAATCGAAACTTTTGGCGTATTCAGTAAAAAATCATCTGCATTATATACAAGAGACTGTTGTAATGTCGTCAGCTTATTATAAGCTTTTAACGCACTGGAATAACTTGAAGTCAATTTACTTTCCTTAACACCTGTTATGCCCATCAACTTCTGATAAGCGTCCATATCTTTTATTACTTTTTCAGCCGTTTTCAAATCCTTTTGTAGCGTGACAAGATTATCATATCCAATAATTTGTGCTGCTGACGCTTTCGTTAAGCTCTTATATTCTTTAATCATTCGATTAACATTATTGACATGACTTTGCCATGAACTAGCCGATGGATTGATTGGATAGATATCATCGCCAATATAGCTGTCTATATCATGATTTAGTGCAGCAATTTGACTTTCTTCAGCACTTTCTGCAACTGTTAAACGCTGCAAATACGTATCTGATACTAATTTTAATTGCTTATATGTTAATTTTTCATAGGCAGAACGAATGGACTTGGCAGCCGTAACTTGCTTATTCGGCGTATTGTTTGGTGATAATTTATCAAATGACTTAATAAATTGCTCAACCTTTTTAATATCCGCTTTAGCTTCCGTTAAAATAGTCTGATTTTGAATAGCGCCTCGGTAATTTTGGGATAGCTTTGCGATATCCGCTTCAATGCTAGTAACTAGCGTTTGTAGGGCATCCTTATCTGAAGGTACATATTGCGCGAGAGAATTCTCGTAGGATAGTAAATGAACAATTGCTTGATTTAGTCTTCGTACTTCTGTTATTTCCTCAAGGTCATTTGGCTCATTTAAAAGATCTTTAATGTTCGTATATAGGGTATCATTCACATCTAAGCTACGTTGTAACTGATCGAGCTTATTATATGCCTCTTCAATTTCTTGAATATATTTAGGTCTGTCTTTTTCATTAACGTCCTTTATTTTATCGACTTTTTCTTCTAATTTACTGACTAGTTCCACATCAGCAAGTGCTCTCTTTAGGACTTCATAATTGGATACATTTGCTTTAGCTGGTACTGATAAGGCTTGATATTTACTTTCTAATGCTGTTAGCTGTCCCTTAAATGACTCTAGGCTCGATACATTATATTGATTATCATGCACCAGTAAGGCCTTAATATCATTCATTAACGTATCCGTTGGTTCTTTAGATACAGTAATAGCGGTAGAGAAATCTGACTCCACAAACGCAGTACCTACCTGTGCTTTTACTTTGACAATAATATCTTTGATGCCCTTTTCAATGGCATCCTTTGGTATTGTATATGTGCCACCAGCGGCTCCCTCAATAATGGTAAAGGAACTATCACCAAGTTTATAAAACCATTGATAACTATATGTAATTTGGCCACTCTGTAATTTCGCGCCTGCTTTATCCGTTACAGTAACACCTGCCACTTTAACGGTTTCCCCAGGTGCAACAAAATCAGAAGCGGAATAGCCCTCCAGCGTTGGAGCTGTTATCTCAAGATCTAATTGATTAATCTTACGTGTTTCACTTTGAAACTTTTTACCATCAGTTGTAGTAGCCTCCACGAAAATTGATTTTCCAGCCGCTTCAACCGGTACTTTTAAAGTAGACGATGTAGCACCTGAAATTGGCTTATTCGTCGTATTTTTTGAACCATCTTCACCATCAATTTTCTCTAAATAATACCACTGATAAGCATTAACTACTGTATTTTCTGGCAATTTATCAACTGTTAATGTTTCATTGACAATATTTTGTCCAGTAATGATAACCGTTTCTGCTGCACCTGCTACGGTTGGTACAATAAGTGCTACAGGAATAGCTGCTGCTGTTAAAAATAATTTCTTATTCAAATCGATTAACCTCCTCTATCCATCTAATGAATTATATCGACCATAAAGCCATAATTTCCTTTGTTCTGCAGAAAGAATTCTAAAAAGTGTATTTTCTCCTGAATTAATATTAAAACAATAATAATATTTTGATTAAACAATAAAAAATCTAGCAGAGATTGTCTGCTAGATTGCTGTTTATTATAAGTTTATTGCTTCATATAGCTGTTCTAATTTCTTAGATAATTTATTATATGCCTTTTGCCATGCTTCCTCATCATCTTTAAGTAATATTACTTCTTTCACTTTTTGTAAATCACTTTCAGCCTGTATAAGCTTGCTATAATTTTTGACAAGTTTTTGTTGCATAGCTGTTAAGTGATTATATTTGTTCTTTATATCAATTATTCGATTTTCTAAGTCCGACACATAATATCCATCTATTTGTAATTCATTGATTGAATCAATCGTCTCTAATACAAGATCATTGGCTGTTTGCTCACTTGTTTCCATTTTTTGAATCTCTTCCAATAAACTCGTTAACTGTCCATTCATCTCGGCCTCATAGCCCTCTAATAAACTAATCTGTAGCGTTGTGAGCTTTCGAAAATCTTTAATAATCGCCGATGGATTTTTTTCTAGATTCGTCTGGAATTTCTTAATGAAGGACTCAACAGCTTTGACGTCACTTATTGCTTGTTTAAGATCCTGAGCATTGGTAATTAGTTTTTTCTCAGCAGAGGAAAGAGCATTGTACTTGTTAATCATATCCTTTACTTCAGTTAGCGAAAAAATATAGCCATTTGCATCCATAAGTTCTTTATTTAAATCGTTATAATTCTCTGTATATTCTTCGATTTTATTGCTGATTTTTACATAAAGAGGTTGAGCTAATCCTTGCTGAATGGCATTTAATTTGCTGTATGCTTTTTGAACAGTCTGTAGCTTCGAATATTGTTTAGTGGAATCTGCTACAGATAATGCCTCATTGACCTTCTTATCAAAGGATCTGACCGCTCTCACATTGGCTTCGGCAGCTTTTAAGTCTGCATAATTTATCACATATTTCTTTACGCCTTTAGGCAACTCTTTATATTTATTGACTAATTCGTCCACAGCTCTAGCATAGCTTTCAAAGTCAGATGAATCGTTAAGAGCATTTTTAATGTCATCACTGAATTTCTTACCTACAGTTGCATCGTTACTTGTCTCACCAGGAATCTCATTATTCGTAGGAATTTCATTCAAAAGAGTAGCATTATAAACATACTTTTGCTGAGATATAGTTAATTTATTATACGCTTTTAATGCAGAATGAAAGGCCGACTGTATTTTGTTAAATTTCGTTTCAGGTTTCAATAGCGCATTATATTTTTCTATTTGGATAATGACTTTTTCAGCTGCCTTTAAATCCTTTTGCATTTGAAGCATTTCGTTTTTTGTCGCCATATCATTATAGGACTTTAAACTTTTTTGCAGTGAGATGATGGTATTGACTTTCGATTTAAGTGTTTCCCATTCATTCGCTAATCCTGCTGCCCCTTTCACCTCGGCTAGCAATTGCTCCAGCTCTTCGATTGTCGTACGTTCTGCGTTTTCAGCTTCCACTAGAAGGGGTAGCTTATATTCTACCAATCCTTGCTGACGTAAGTTCAGCTTCAAATAGGCTGACCGAATGCTTTTAGCTGTTGCTACCTTTTGTTTAGGCGTCTGCTCTTGCAATTTATCAAATAGTTTTTCAAATTTTTGTGCACTTTTTAAATCTGCTTTTGCCATTGTTAAAATGGCTTGATTTTGCACAACCGTTTTATACTCCGGTAAAAGGGCATTAATTTTAGCATCTATATCTGCTATTTTTTCCGCTAAGATACTCGTTGTTTCTGAAGCGTATTGTGGGATCGGATCCATACCGTCTCCCAATAACTCTGTAATCAGTCTATTGATTTCACCAAGCTTTGCAAGCTCCTTTTGACTATCTGGATTTTTCAGCAATAAATCTACTATTTGCTGATAAATATTACCAGCATCTAAGCTTCGTTGTAAATAATCCAGTTGATCATATTCAGCCTTTAGTTGTTGAAGCTGTTGGAGGCTACTCTTTCCATCTAATGCTTTTATTTGCGCTGCAAGACGCTCTACTTTGGCAATATCAGCTACAGCACGCTGCAATATCGAGTAGTTTGTCACCTGTGCCTTTGCTGCTGGTGTTAATTTTTGATATTGATTGTCTATCTGAGATAGAACTGACTTTATATCTTCTCTATAGATAACACGTTTTTGGGTATCCATTGTGAGCAACGTGGCAATTTGTTTTTCAATAGCTTTTATGTGATTGTCTGAAATACGGATTGGCGTTACGGCAATACCAGAAATCACTTGATCTCCCACTTTTGCAGTAACCTTCACCACAATATCCTTCATTGCTGAATCCTGTGTATCTTTAGGAATCATATAGGAAGGAGTGGAGGCATTGGGGATGATAGAATAACTACTTCCTACCTTATATAGCCATTGATAGGTAAACGAAATTTGTTTCGACTCTAACGTGATTTTTTGTGAAGTATCCGTTTCTGTTGTAACAACAGGGATTTTCACTTTAAGCGTATCTCCAGGCACGACAAAATCTCCACCTGTGAAGCCTTCAAATTCAATTGCTTCTATACTAAAATTCAGCTTCTGAATCTTTTTATTCAGACTTACATATACCAATCCATCTTCTGTTTTGGCCTCCATAAAGATCAGTTTATCAGCAGCTAAAGGTGGTATAACGAGCTCTAATTTCGTTTCATTTGCAATGGGTTTCGCCTTATTATCTTCTAGGACATACCATTGAAAATTTGTAAATACAGTCGGTTTATTTGTGTTACTTGATAAACCTTCAATTTTAGCGACTAACTTACCATTCACATAATCATTGCCTTCAGTCAAAAGAGTTCCTTTAACAACGATTTTTTTACTTTCATACATTTTCCCACGGTCATCTGTAACCTTAACAATAATGGATTTTCCTAATGCATCTGAAGGTATTAAATAGACGTTGCTAGTTTGTGAAGAAAGCAGCTCCTCTACGCCCGCTTTCACAAAATACCATTCGTACTGATAATTAGCATCTTTTGGTAAGGAGGTGATATCAGCCTTTAATTCTGTCCCTACCATACCACTTCCTTCAATAGTTACCTGCTCTGAAGCAGCATGTGCATCGATAGGCATAATAAAAGCTGCTGGGGCTACTGCCATTAGTAAGAATTTTGCCTTAGTCATTCAAAATCCGCTCCTTACATTATGTATATATCACATATTATAGCAATACTTTCCACCTACTAGCAATGACACTTCAAATAATGGGATCTCTAATGAGAGCGTTTCACTAGTATAAAATGTTATGAAAAACAAAAGCCTTCTAATCCACATTCGTAGCATCGACGAAGAGATTAAAAGGTGAAAAAAGTATGTCTATGTGCTTCTGCTTCATTTGCTTATCCACGAATCATATAAGTTGGACGGTTCAGGGTACTATACGTATAAGAGTGTGTATGATTCGTTTCACTTACGATAATTCGAATGGTCATCCCTTCTCCTACTTTGCTGTCTAAGGTGAATTTCCCATTAAAAGCCTGAACTCGCTCTTGCATACCTTGAATGCCCATAGAATCGGCAAGTAAAATATCATCTATATGACAACCCACCCCGTCATCGGTATACAATATTTCAAAGCCCTCTTCGGTACCCAATAAATAAATTTCTACTGTATGGGCATACGAATGCTTTAAAGCATTGTTTAATAATTCTTGGAACAGTCGATAAATCATTAAATTCAAACGCTCATCCTCTAAATAAAGACGGTCAATGGTATAGATCAAAACAAAATCAGCACGTTTATGGATTTTTTGTATAAGCTTCTCAAGGGCTGCATTTAAACCCAATGTATCTAAGAGTGGAGGCTTTAAATTTTCACAATAGCCCCTTAAATCATTCAATGAGGTAAGCATATGTTCATGAAGCTTCACAAGTTTTGTGGGGATCTCCTCTTTTTCCTTTGTATGCATGAGAACACCCATTTCTCTCGCAATATGAAGCTGTTCTTGTAAAATCGTATCATGAAGTTCCTGAGCAAGCTGATATTTTTCTTCCTCGAAGCGTAGCCAAAGTAATTTGTTGAGCCATGGCAGCTGTCGATTATCAGCCTCTTTCATATGCTTTAACTGATTTAAAAGCTCCTCGACCATTTTTGTATTTTCGATAAAATTATTTAAATAGAGCAGCAGCAATTCGAGCCATAACAATTCCTCATCCTTCAGATAAATCGATTTATTATGATCCACAACAAGAATGCGTTTATAATTTGCATCTTGATGAATAAAGGCGATATAGAAATGATCTGTTTTTTTAATATCCCCTAAACCTAATCGTTCGACTAGAACCTCATCAATCTGATGCTGCGTGTATTCCTTGGATTTGTTCGTCAATGTCACTTGATGTGTTTGAAAATCATAGGTTAAAACATATACCCTTTCCATTTCAAGCTGGAGCACAACCTCCTGCACAAATTTCTCCAATAAATCCTCAATCTTTACAACTCTCCCAATACTATCGACGGTTGTATACAAGCGGTGGATGTAATCCCCTTTTGTAGAAAATAAAATTTTCCGCTTACGATAATCAATCCGCTCTTTTATATAAAACAAAGCCATTAACGATAGAAAGGCGAAAAAGAAAATCTCCGTCATGCGCGTAATGGATAGATCGGTCAATAAATATAAACCGGCTAATAACCAAATTGTAAAGCCAAAGGAAAAATTAAAATAATAACGTAATCGAGAAATAAAATACTCCATATCGAAAATACGTTCAGTTAGCTGTGTGAATATGAAGCTAAATGGAATAAGCATTAAAAATAATGAACATACATCACCAGAGAGTATATGTTTATGAAAGAAAATTTCTGGTATTGCAAACAAAAAAAGAAATGGTAAGAATGGGATAATAATGCTCAATAAAAAAAGCTTTAACTGAGGTGTTTTATATATTATATAACCTCTTCCTAGTATAGAAAGAATTACTACTAGTAAAATTAAAAATAACAATAGAGTAATTTTTGAGAATAATGGATTTGTAGATGGGTAAATAATACTCAATATACTAAGGAAAACAATAGTTAAAGGTATTGAATATAATATTTTAATTTTTTGAATAAAACCCCATTTTAAATTCAAAAATAAAAAATAATTTCTTAAAAAATGTATTAAAATAACAAGACAAAGTAACATGCTACTTCGATTAACAACTGTACCAACACTATTTAGCCTTCCTGATGCACCAATACTCACATAAGCCAAAGAAACAGTTAGAATAAATAAAATAAGTAAATTAATTAAGCTTGTGTTCTTTTGTTTATAGTATAGGTAAATTGAGATAAGTAAACTTAATAAATAGAAGCTTCCTGGTATTACCAATACATATAATAGTTGTTCTGGGATGTCGAATGGGGCAATATGTAAATGTATAATTTCCCCGTTTTTTTTCAACAGTGTTAATTCTTTAGCAACTCTAATGACAGGATTATAAGTAATATTCTCCAATTCCTCGATCTTTTGCCCATCAATTTCTAGAATAATGTCACCAGAAGCAATTTTTTGCTTGTCTGCCCATTCTTTATAGTATGGATCAATTATTAACCACTGATCATTTTTTTCTTGTAATTTGATACCCAAAAAAGGTGTGCTATAAGTGACATAAAGTAAATAAATCCCCAAAATTAAATATGCACTTATAGCAAACCATAACCATTTATTTTTTATTAACTTAGTACCAAAGACCATTTTCTAATCGAACATCTTCATCAAACGAATCCAAGATTGCCTTTTGTTCAAGTGCTGAAATACCAATAAGAGAAGCTTTTTTTTCTTTTAACAATGTTACCAACGACGGATTTTGCTCTAAATATTGAATAACGTTAATCATTAAAATCTCCTCATTTCATTAGTTTTTTTAAGATTATAGTTACAAGTATTTGCCAATAAGTTCTTTATTAAAGTAATTATTAACCATATATGTAACTATATTTTCATTATACTATCTCCCTCCAATAATTCAACATAATTTTCTAAAAAATACAAAAAATTAATAGGATATGTAATAATTTTGCTATATTTCTCAAATCAAATTCTCCAAAAATAGACATAAAATCAAATAAAAAGCCTATTCCCAATAGTAGGAATAAGCTTCTAATAGTTTGCATAGCTATACTGTTTCTAACTGACAGCCATCTTGTAGCCACTTGTTTAAATCGGATGTGATTAACGTAGCATGTTGGGGATTCATATCACCACAATCCACCGCAAAAACGTGACCATCCTCTCCTTGTCTATTCATTAGAAAAACCATTCCACCTCCATCATCACCAATGGCTATATAGCCCTTCGCATATTCTGCTACTTCCCAAGTCTCGTTTCTTTCTAGCAATTCTACTGTACCGTAAATTAACACGCTGTTAGTGAACGATAAACCATTCATCTCTTTTAAGACATATCGATAAACTTGAGGGAGATGGAAAGTCAGGCCCTTCTCCACATGTAGAATTTCGTGCTCTGTAGCAGGTGGATTGGCCGCCGCACTATTATGTAGTGGGTACATTTCGTCACCATCCTTTCATTTGAAATAGCTTACACCTAAGCTGCACAAAATTCGTAAAATGCCATGATTAAGTGGTCAATCTCTTCTTTCTTAATCATTTTATCCAACCATTCATGTGGAATTTCATCCATATTCTTATACATACCCGCAATAGCGCCCGTAATGGCTGCAACGGTATCTGTATCTTCTCCCAGATTTACAGCCCTTAGAATAGCCTCTTTAAACGTTGTAGAATTACCTACACACCAGATTGCGGCCTCTAGTGAATGGACAATATAGCCACTTGAGCTAATATCACGCTCTGCAATCTTTAAAAAGTTTTCCTCAAAAATCCTTGCATATGCATTTAGCTCCGCTCGCAGATCATCCTGTAAATGACTTTGGAGCAATGAATATACCTCCTTTAAGGCTGCTTCTAGCGTATTATTTCGATACAAGCTTAATAGCAATTCAATATAAATGATGGACCCAACGATTGAACGTGGATGGGCATGCGTAATTTCTGTATATTGTTGTACCCACGCTTTTCTTTTATCAAAATCTAACTCATTCATCACCACAAATACGATAGGCGCTATCCTCATAAGGGTGCCATTGCCATTATCAAACTCGCCCGTTTTCCCACAATGCTCAGGTAAAACACCATTTTTATAGTTCGTAACGGCTTCAGCAGTCGTGATGCCTATATCAAACATTTCTCCAAATGGTGTAAGATAGCCCTGCTCCATGTATCGTACAAACTTATTCATTAAGGTTTTCGTATCGCCTTTTTCAATGATATTTTCGACTAAACATAACGTTAAAGAAGTATCATCAGACCAAGTACCTGGTGGCTGATTGTAAGTACCATACCCGGTCACATCCTGCACATGGAAAGTCCCTCTTTGCTTAAACTCAACAGGTACTCCCATTAGATCACCGATAATCCCACCATATAATGTTGCAAACACTCGTTCCTTCAAATTTGTATCTACCATCGGATGTCACTTCCCCTTTCTATGTCAAACATAATACAAAAAAGACGATAATTGAAGATGTGAATCTTCCCCCATCGTCTGTCCTATAAAGTGGACTCTATTGATATTTTTTCATAAATATTTATGTTTAAACTAATACCTCAATTGACTTTAGCAAAAACATATCTATTATTTTCATGTGGACATAAACAAAAGAGCATTTAACTGTTTCCAACAAACTACTTGTAATAAATTATAAAATTTTCGATAGTTTACTACCGACAAACGCATTCCCCCAACCATTATTCTCACCTATTGAGAATAGCTTAAAAGGATTTACATCGGGTAATGGTATATGATTTTCAATCAAATAATTAATTAATATCTCTAACTCATCCAAACTATCTTGCCCATAGTCAACTATTTTGGTATATGCATGACTAGTACCAATATAATAAATTGATGTCATCACAAATTCTATTTTCTTATCAAGATTTTGATATAATTTAGAAAGAAATTCAAAGTTTTCTTCATCTAAATATTCAAAGTCATGTTCTTCATACAATTTAAACTCCAGTAAATTTTCTGGAATTATTTCAGATATAACACCACTCCAATCATCAATATACTTTATACTTGTGAAATCCCACAAATATTCTAATATTATTCTCCATTCATTCACATCATAATCTAAATATTGTAAGGTATTTTCTAAACAGCTAATGCTAAATGAAACCCTACCATTCAACGAAATTTTTCTAAAAATTTGTATATTCACAATAAAACTCCCTCATATATAAATTTGTACAAAATGGGGATTGATAAAAAGAAAAACATATGTAAAAAAGAAACTTATGGCGTCTTCTTTACATATGTTTTTGTATCTTAATTAAGAATATTGCCAATAACTTTTTATGGGATTCTCAATTAATTGAACCTTCTAAAATATATGCATCTAAATAGACCCGAACGCAAAAAGATAACTTTAAGATCTACCTTCTTGTACTTTAATGGCCATTAAGTTCATTGAGTAAAAAAAAGACCTGCGTCATTCTCACTACAGTTTCTCTTTATAAATAAATATCCAATTGAGACAAAAATGATAATCATTTAAACCTAAGCTTTCTAGTTGTAACAGAGATGGCTTACCCCCAATTAACGATCCACAGTAAAACTCTATGTCATCAAAATCTTCATCTTCTTCATCTAAATCCAAATTCAATTCATCTCCTAAAATGGACTCTTAAGCCGGAATTAGGAAATTTGATTCATTTCGAAGATCACTTGCTTCGTGTAATAAAACTCTTGTAAATCCTTGTTTAATATTTTCAAATTCTTCTTTATCTCCATGAAAAGTGATTAAATCTAAAAAGTAATCATCCCTTTTATATGTTGTGAAAACAGATAGGATGTGTTCTTTTGGTAAGTTTAAATTTAGAACTTTGTTAAGAAAATTTGTTGGTAAACATAATATAAGAGCTAATTTATCTCCATTTGGATTTAATGGCCAATCAATATTTTTAGGCAAGAAGCTATATCCGCCTAGTCGTGGTACAAGGGATTCATTTTCAACATCTTTAAAAATAATTTCAACTGACATCTGTTCAACTCCTACATTTTTTGTACAAGTTTTTTTATATGTAAGGTATATCTAATACCTATTTTTTAGGAAAAGTCGCTTTATCTTTATAATAGAGAGGTGGTCAATCCCAATCGAAGAGTCATGCTTTTCATAATTAGAAAAGCTTTTATAAAGAAATGTTCATAATTTAAAAGAAACCGTAGTTAATAATAGGTTATATGTTTTCTACCCTTTTTTCACTTTTTTCAAGAATATACATAGGAATTATTACATTTCCGAGTGCGCCTGACCATATACATAGAAGCCATGTAAGTAATTCGTCACTAGGAATAACAAATAAATCCTTTAGTCCATTTTAATTTTGTTGGTTCCAGTAACTATGTATTCATCGTTTGAATATAAAATTATTATTCTCTTTAATATCAGGAGAGTTTTGAAATCAGAATATAAACAGTGACTGTTTCAATTTTTTGTTCATAATCGGTTAAAAGTTGAGAGATTCATTACAGATATACCATTTATGATTAAAATTCCATCAAACAAATAATAAAATTATTATTCCTATTCATACCACTCATCACCTGAATATTTTTCCATTAAGTCCATAGTTTTAGGTTCATTTTCAATACAAAAATTTAGTATTTCACCAATCAGTAAATGTATCTCCTCTTGTTTAACCTCAAAACCTCTATGTTCTTTCCAATCACAATTAATTATCACATTCAAACAATTATAATCCTCCATATTATATAAAAAATCCCTTATAATCATTGAAAATGCAACATTATAACCTTTATAATTAACCCAAACTACAGCATTTCCATTATCCAACATATTTACTTTAAATGCATAATCCTCATAACTAAACCATACAGTATTACTACGTCTTTTTTCCTCTTTCATAAATTAATTTCCTCCTTAGATGTCATAGAAACCTGTAAGAACATCTAACGTAGATTACTTTTTGTACTAGTATGACTTCACCGTACTTCTCATAAAATTGATTAGTGTTGTTGTATTAGGATTTCCATATTGCTATCTAGTTTTGACCACCTTCACTTATACACTTCGCTATAAAAATACGAAAAGCACTTGTTACCATTTATAACAAAAGTGGCTTGTAAGATAGACCTTTTTAAAGTGACTCCTTCTACCATTTTCGCTTATCGATTCATATGTAAAGGTCCTCCTATACGTTCCTCCTGGATATAGATGTTCTAAGAACATTGCATAACTTTCGAAATTATATATTATACCTTCTTTAATTTTACTTCTTTATTGAGTATATTTTCTTCTACTCTCATGAGTAGCTAAATCTGCATAACGTGTCGTTATTGGTAATCGGCTATTTTTTTCTACAAAATGTAGCGTTATTTTGATGGAAGTCTCCAAATCGATCCAGTTACCGCATGAAATAAAAATGGGCTTTACATCCTTTCTCGTTCTCATCACTGCCCCATATACTTCTCCATCAATCTCAATATAAGTAACATCTCCTATTTCATTTTTTGGCATTTGAAAATCGGTATCTTTTATCTTCAAATAACTTTTTGCAACACCTATTGTGGGTTTCTTCAAATAAAAAGAAGCATGTGTTGCAATGCCCATATGCCTATAATGAAGATAACCATTTCCATCAAACATATAAAGATCTGGTTCACATTGCAGCTTTTTCACTGCTTCCATTACCAAAGGTAGTTCCCTAAATGCTAGATATCCTGAAATATACGGCACATCTATTTGACTCGAATATTCTACTTCTTCTATAATTTGTTTTGTAATATAATCTATTACGACAATACAGCAAACGCCATAATCGATCTTTCCCTCTGTCCAATAGGCAATATCAATTCCCGCTACCAAATGGATATCTGCCAATAGAAAATTATTTTTTAATGAAATCTTAGAAATCCATTTTTCTTGTTCACTTTTAAAGAATTCTTCATCTATTTTTTCAACATACGTTGGATATAGTTCCATTAATCCGTTCTTTTCTTCTAATATATTGCCTTGTACATCATATTTTTTAAAACTCACTAAGCTACCTAATGCTCTATTTTCAATTAATTTTAAAACACCATTTTCATAAAAATCTTTTTGTATACCATCTAAAATATTTTTGTTGAGATGTTTAATTTGTTTGACTTGTCCATTCGGATAAAAATGAACCATCTCCCCGTTCTTCATCCCCTTCTTAACCATATAGTAGTTGGCTAAATGACCATTTTCATAACAGTCATAGATTATACCTGTAAAAAGATGTTCGTTATTATTTTGATCATATTCCACTATAAAAGAATCATACTCATCTCCTCCATACCCAAAGTTCCTCCCAAATTTCTTTCCATTTTTCATAACGTATTCTGTGTTTAATATTTCTTCTTTCAACTTTAGATACCTCCGATCTAACTTCACATCCATCTAATAAATACAAATAGTATGGATAACATTTAAACATAATTCCATTAGACTTATTCTTAATAATGCCAGTTCTTATTACATTCACCGTCAAATCTAAAAACCGCTATAAATCTCCCATTGTATTAACCACTTTGAATTTTCATTCTAAAGCCGTCTTGTTTTTACCCATAACAAAAAAACTTAGATGGCATATAGCTGATCAAGTTATTTTTTAGCTGCTATGATTCGAAAGTTGTTCTATCAGGGAACACACCACCCTCTTTTACTAGGCAAACTGCCAATCTTTGAGCAGCTCTATCATAATAAAACTTAGATGGAAAATTATTACCTGAGATAGCTTCTAACTCGAAAAACTTTCTAGTAAATTTATTTAGCTCAATTTTCCCCATAACATTTTCATTAGGTCCGAATCTGTAAACCACAGTTTCATTATCTTCACATTCTTTTAGTAATAAAACGTATGATGCCATCTTTCTTCCTCCTCAGATGGATACCTAGGGCTCGCTCAGGTTCTACTATTCTATTAAACCATTCATAATCCTGTTTCATAATCTTCTATCAAATGTGACCAATATCCTTCTGCTTCCTTCATTGCTATGGGATCAATTTGCTCATACACCTTCCTCAACTCAATGGCATAGTTATATGAAGTGTATACACCTTCTTTTTTCATTTGCATTGATATTTCCTGCCTAATCAAATGAAACAAGAAGAACGTTCTTACATTCTGATTAAGCGTATAAATTAAAGGATGATGTAAGGAAGAACTAGTAAAAAGCTCATCGCTCCCTTCTTTTAAATAAAGTCCGTATTCATTAGACGCACAATGTCCCACTTTGATAAATGGCACTTCTCTAATCGCAGTTTTTGAGAAGTTGTTAAATTCATAGAATTCAAAATCACCAAATTCTTTTGGCACTCCGATATCTTTCATAAAACTGGCATTTGTAACACTTATCCCAAAATCAACCAATTCGTTGAAATCATAGTTTCGTGTTTCTGAATCATAATATGCTCGTAGCTCTAGGATATCAAAATCCATACTTTCACTCCTTACTTAATTGCTTTCATACTATTTTATTGTAGGATTTTTTGATTAGCCTCCATATACTTGTAGCTATACTATTGACACAGGTTTCGTTTGTAAGGACTGTCGGGTATAGGGGCGTTTTGTTTCTTTGACCATTTGCTTTATTTAACTTGTATGTGAATAAGCTTCTTACTTCCAGTGTAACCTCTTCCCAATATCTGCTTTGAGAATGCTTCATAGCTTTCTTCCAATTAACTTCTTCAACAATGGTGCTACTAGTGCTAACCTCATTAAAATTCCCTCAATTTAAAAACCAAACCCTATCAATAATTTGTCAATAATCATTTGTTGCATCCTTGCATTAAGTTTTAGGGCTAAAACTAACTAGTAATCATGTTTAGTTTGGTTAAAACGTGTTTAATTCGTTCGGATAACTTTTCTTGTTCTTCTTTCGTAAGTTGTTCATCCGTTATATCTGCAATACTAAACGATTGCAGTTCATGTTTTACCCCTTTAATACCAAGTACATCTGTTAATTCATGATTATATAAACTCTCGGCTAGTGTTGTATAAATAATAAACTTTTCACTATTAGTATTTTTACATTCCCTCTTAAATCGATGTAAGACACTTGAAATAATGGATTCAAAACTTTCGCTTTTTTTTATATAAACGTCAATAAATTTTCGGGCTTCTTCGTTTAGTTCATTATAATACCAACAAACTCTTTGGTAATAATTCACTGGCTTTTTTTTCAATTCTTGCAAAACATATTCTTTCCGGTAAATTAAATTGTTCCATTGTTCAAAGGTTAAACTATTTTCTTGTTTGATTGCTTTGAAATCTATTTCCTTTAATGAGTGTTCAATATAATTCATGAAAGAATATGAAATTTTTTCATGGGTTAATGTAATTTCTGAAATTATTATACAAAACATCGCTTTATCTGTTTCACTTTTTTTGGCTAACATGTCATATTCATTCAATGTTCTTGCAATCGCCTCCCCTTTACTCATTTTTTCTCCTAATAAATCATTGTAATCTTCTAAAATATATTCTTCATATTCTTCATAACTATAAACCATAAGAACCCTCCTGATATTTTGGTCATTTATTATTATCACCATTATACTTAAATGGTCATATATCGATATTTCTTATCAAACTGTAATTTCTTCCTTTGACTTCTTTAATAGGCAAAAAAGGTTCATTCCAAACTCATAATTCAAGTTGGAATAAACCTTTGAAAGTTTATCAAATGGCTGTCAGTTTAAAAGTGTTTGTTTGATTGAAAAGTATTTGCATATCTTCTTAAATTCTACTCATCGTTCAATTTGTTCAAACTGTTGTTTTGTATCCAAATCCTTGCTTCTTTACCCATTAGCATTATTGGTTTTTCTGGGGTTCCAATATTGATACTTTTTATAAAGGCCTCTTCTATTCCACAAATTCCTGTTAATATAGCCCCGTTTAGCAAAACTCTTTCAAACATTGCTAATCGTATATCAGCATTTAATAAAACTGCTTCACGAAAATCAGCCCCGTCAAAAAGACCAGCTACTAAATTAGCGTCTGATAAATCAGCTTTAACAAACACTGTTTCAATACATTCACTATCAGCAAGCCTAGCACCTTTAATATCAGCATTTGTGAAGTCTACATATGAGACATTAGATTTACCAAAGTCTGCTCCTTCTAAATTGGCAGATATAAAAGTTGATGAACATAGTAAAGATGAAGAGATATCCTTGTTATTTAAATCCATGCCATCAAAGATACAATCTGTTATATACGCTTGGTCTAGTGGATACGGGGACAAATCCACATTTCGCAAATCAATCTCATCTATACCTAGTTTTTCTCCTTGTTCCCCAATAGTTTCAATCCAAAGACGGTGCGACTCTAATTGAATGATAATTTCTTTGATATCAGTTGTCATACGAACCTCCCTTATAGATACCAAATAACCTCATTCGTTACCCCAACTTTCTCTATGCCTTTTTTAAATGGGGAATTATGTCTTGAGCGGATCTGTTTTTTCATGTTCTATAATGGCTTGTTTACTTTTCTGTCACACTGCCTTCTAGACCATTATTAGCATTTTGAGACCTTCACTTGTACTCTTCGTTTAGTAATCCTGATTAACATAATCTCACCTATTCTCCCTCTTATTAGTATTTAAATAACATCTCCTGATGAACTGTCTTTATGAGTTATTAATACAAATTCAAGGATATTTTTTAATGTACTATATTTTTATTTATCGCCAGTAATTTGTTATCTCCATTAGTCTGTACGTACTCCTTTATTATATTTGAACTAATGACAACACTTCAAAGCTGGCACAGTAAAACTTAATGATGTTATTCTCATAATCTTCTACTAAATAATTATTTGGTAATTCAAAACCTTTATCTTTCAAACTATTAATTCTAAAGCCTGTTATTTGATTAGAACTATTTCCAAATCCTAATAAATCTAAAGTAGTAACATCATTAAACTTCATTTTCAAAATAAACTTCCTATTATCTAGCTCTAATAAAAAGCTAACTTCTAAAAATGAAACTTGGTCATAATAAGAATTGTATCCAATATAATAGTGGAAATCAGCAATACATTTGATATCTGTTGTTTTAAAAGAAGGAATTTTATTTTCTAACTCTGTTCCTTCATACCACTCATTTATCATTTCACTTTCTCCTACACTGTAATCTTATCATTTACTTCTTTAAAAGCACTTGTCGCCTTGTTATAGACAATCAAGTGCTTTAAGTAAATTACAAATCCTACTATACTTTTTGTTAGATAAAAAATACCTTTACAAAGTTACGTGTCAAATCCAATTACAATCCATTCATCTACATAACTCCAAAAATTAATATTATATTTGGGCTTTAATTTTGCAGACCAAAAGGTAGCATTGTTATCATCACAATTTGTATAATCTATAGCTATGTAGCTCCCCATACCATTAGAGAAAAAGCCAAAAGATGAATCTAGGTTAATTTTGATAGGTTCTTCTAAATCATCAATAATACTCCATTCAATTGGTATTACATCATCATCAAGTTTACCAATTTCATCCATTGTTAATATACGAACATTTTCATTGTACTTTTTTAAATATGTAAGTTTTTGCACCATCTACTGATGATCTCCCTTTTTATTTAATTCATTAAAATCATCTCGTAAAGTTTTATGATGTATTTAAACTGTCCACTTTTTCATTGCCATTTCCTTCAGTCTAAATCGAGTAGAATTCCTCTTAAGCAAATGCTTTGTTATCTTATTGGACATCGTTCTCTTAGTAGGGAATGTCTACAAGTACTCGTTTACAAATGCCTCTTATTTGAAATTCTCCAAACCATGGTATGGATTTAGTATGTTTTCTCCTACTTCATTGATTGTTTCTTGTATTTCTTGAAGTATTGCTTTATCAATGTCTTGTCTTTGGCTAATAGAATCTTTAATTTCTTGAAAGCATTTTTTTAAACCCAAGTTTACAACAATCGACAAAATAATATCTACATCATCATATGATTCAGTATTCCACAAATCACAAAGAACTCCATCAACATTAGCTCTTATGTCAGCATGTAATAACTCATAAGTCAGCACTTGCCTGTCCATTAATTGACTCAGTATCTGTAAAAATACATTTTTATCAATCTTATTAGATGAAAAATCATTTAAAACATCTCGAAATAATGAAGCTAGTTCATTTACTGATAAAAATTCTGGCAATTTTCGGTATTCCTCTAAATTCATCATCATTTCCCCCTGTATCGGTACAGGAATATCATTTAAAGTTTGATTTTTTGTCCAAGTACTGCCTGATTGTTTATTACCTATCTTTAGTAGAGCATTTTATAGTAAATGAGATGCTGGCCCAGAATATTACTTAGAGCAACAGGTTAGGAGCACGCCATCTAATAATGAAAGTTTATTTACCAGATAAGGATAATATATACTTCTCCCCTTTTAGGAGTGTGATTTATACCTCCAATTTAATCCATGTACCCCTCAGCAATTTGTATACTTCTCTTTAGATTTAAATCTGGGTATCTTTGATCTAGGGAGTATAGTAATTCAATATACACTTTACTTTGTAAATTATATGCCACTTCTTCAAAAATTTCACTTAAAAATGAAAGTTCTATTTTTGTACAAATCTGTAAAAATTTCAGAGTTAAGTTTTCATCTTCACTAAGTAAAACAACTAGTTCTTCCCATTTTTGATTAATTCTTGGGTCATTATCATCTAGTAATGCTCGTGCACCTAAGATTGCTCTAATTTTTTCTTCAAACATTATTAATGCTCCTCTTTAAAATAACAAATGAAACAAAATCTTGGATTAAGCCGAATTAACAAAACCTTCCACCTAATCACTTAGTTATCTAATTCCAGCAATATGGGGCCTTTGCACCTTTATTTACCCATTTTCCAGCTGTCACTGCATTACCCACCACTGGAGTCGTAGTCTCTGAGGAGAAGGTCACATTGACCTGATCACCCCTTTCCTTAAATACTACCTTAACCTAGCGGATCAACCGTAATATTCGGATCTCCAACATATCCATACAATGTCGGATTATTTTTTTCGAGCCCATTCGATTAGGTATATATTTCCATATTGAATAGCTTTGACAAAGTCCTCTTATGCCTTCCCTTTGTCCTGGATACGGATGTTTTAAGGAATTACATAACTTTCTTTAGTTTTAATTCCAAACGTTTCTTTCATATATGTATTTGAAGGCATATGTTAACCCTTTATATCGCCTTTTGATTTACTTGGATATTTTCCAAATTACCTATTCTTTAACACACTTCAAAGTAATGAATCGCTAGTTTGTGATATATTTGCTTCTTATTCTATATACTTTTTTTATAATGTTCTTTCATTTCATCACAAACATTTTTATCGCTACCCTTAGTTACTTCAACAGTTTTACTATTTACCCTCTATTTTTATTAGTTCTTCCATAAGCGTGCATTCCTAGTAGTGTTTTGAAGTGCGGTGTGATTTTATAATATTAACTAAATCTCACACCCTCTAATTTTAGAAATTGATCAAACCTAGTTACCATATCTTCTTTAGTTGTTGGAACTTCTTGAGGCATATAATTAATAAAACTCTCCATATCTTCTGGGTAGTGATGATTTCCATAAAACGCTGCAATTTTATTTAATAATTCATTATCTTCTTTACAGCTATCTTTTATTCCAGATAAACAAACAAATCTGAGTTTTCTATTCTCCTCTACTAATATGCTGCTTTCTTCATCTAATTTGGGGAAATAAATCGTTTTTATTTCTGACATCACTTTATCTAAATTTTCACTAGATACGCCCCATGCAAGTTCACTTACAAACCCACTTGCAACACCAATCTCCATCAACTCTACCGCATAATCCGAAATAACGTCTTTAGTAAAATAATTTTCTCGGACACCTATAAAAATAGTTTTCCAGTCATACTGAATGTGACTATTTTTTAAATCTTTTAAGTTCAAATTATTCACCTCCTACTTTTTTGGAATTTCATTTAGTTACCCGTTATAACACCATTTTCAATGAATTCTTTGTGGCTCACTCCACCATTTGGTTCAACAATCCATTCAAAAACAACTTTTTTTGCCATTATTACTCCCTGTTATTTGATAAAAGTTCCTTTTAATCTTGTCCCCTTTTACCAGTTGGAACTCCTCCGCTAATCTTGACTATTATCACCTTGATTTTCTCATTACTCTTCATGTATTCCTTTAATCTCTCTCCCTTCACATAAATTGTTGAGAGCTTGATATATTCCGCAACCTATTTTCCAAATATAGTAATCATCTCGTACTGCGTAAACTTCCCCTGCTTTAGACATATACAATACTGCATTATCTCTAAAAGCAGTACCAATGACAACCAAATCCTCACCTATTATAACTTCATATCTTTTATAATGTCTTCTGTCTAAATCCCCCAGCCCTTCCTCCGGATCTATCACAAAATCATCCAATTTTCCATTATATTCATAGATACACTTTAATTCACCAAATTGCTCCAGTACCTCTTTTACGCAATCGAAAACGACATATCCTTTATCTGCTAGATATTTTACTTGTGAACTAATATCTTTTTTTCGGTCTGGTATCCATCCTGATTGCTTTAAGATTTTTATTGTTTTTATCGACAGTCTTTCCATACTAAACACCTTACTTTTTACCAAAAGGTAGAATCAACATTAAACTTCTCAAAAATTACTCTATTATTAATTTAGAATAAAGTTAAAATATGCCTAACCAACTAATTATTTTTTATAGTCATTTCCTCTGGTTTGTTAATATTTATCAGATAAATTGAATCAGAGCTAGAATATACTTTTAATAAGTTTTCTTCTAGCTCAAGTTTATTAAATGGATTGGAATCCGTTGAAAAGAATGCCCATATCAAATTATTATTCAGGTCAACATTAGCAACAAACCCTTCATTCCCCATACTACCTTCACCACAAATAAATATTTTATCATCATGCTGTAGAACTTTAGGATGTTTCTCAAACTCACACCAAATGTCTTCATGAAAAGACATTAAAGTCGGACAAAATTCCCCTTCTTTTTAAAATATCTCCCCTATAATAATGACAATCCCTTTCTTTTAAGATAGTCTGCCACAAAGTGTTTTAGTTTTTATTTTTCCAGAAATGATTTTCTATCTTTGACTTTTTTGTAGAAATTCAACATACTTTTTTGCTTGATTTGCATTAATACTCTCGCTCTTAAATTTTTATTTTGTATCTTTCAAATCTCCTTTCATCCAACTAATTATTATATCTTTTATTTTTTCCAAGTTATTATTATTTAATGTGCAAACTATCACTAACTCTTTCTGGCTACTATTGTCCATAGAGCTATTCATCCAATAATAAAATACATCCTCATGCTTAGAGCTCTCTTGGATAATTTTTATTATTTTATTCTCTTTTTTTGATTTTGCTGAAAATATCGGATTTCCATCCATCATTTTTTTTCCATTACTGAAGGTAGTATTATAGTAGGGGCATATCCAATCACTTCCATCAATATTCTCTCTATGTAACAACATAAAAAACATATCAATCCAATATTTTTCTAAAGCTGTATACACATCTTCCTTATCCATGTAATTAACAAAGTAATGAAGCCTATTACTATTTTCCACAACACTTCCCCCAGCATCTTTAATAAACTTACGAGCCCTATCTAATTCGTTTTTCCTTATTTTTTTGTCCTTCTTGCTCTCATTATTATGTATTTTTAAATTTTCCTTACTTGTTGTTCTCTTGAAAACCCCAGACTTAACAAGCTTCCTTTCTCGATAAAATAAATTCCTTTAAATTTTAGACCCCAATAATTCATTTCTGGTCAATTCTAACTTTTGCACCTAACGACATAAAATAGTTAGCTAAAACTAGTGTATTTTCCCCATGTCCCTCACCTATTAGAAACCCATTACTAGTTAATCGGTTTCGTATCTCATCGAGTGATAGTCCTGTTTCTTTTTTTAATGCTAGGATCACTTTTGATTTATTTTTACCCGGATCATCAAGATACACATAATATTTTTTTACTTTTTCTTTAATGCGTTGCTCAATTGGAGTAAAATTTTCTGTTGATTTCATAATGGGAAGAAATCTACATATATTTCTAATTTCTTCATCACTTAATTTAATTTTCCACTCTTTCTCCATTAGCTCATAGAAATTAGATTGATATTCTCCGACTTTATAGTATCTATCATCATGTTTATCAAGCCAAACAGACAAAAAAAAGTCGAACTTTTCGAGTGAATCTACTAGGAGTTTTGGAGAAAACTCTTCTCCAACATCACCATAATAAATTGGAGTTTCAACTTTACTAATATCTGCAATTACTGGATTCCCACTCCAATTGGAGATAATAATCCAATTTTCATTCCATTTCATTTTTTCTGAAATATCTTTCCAACCTTTTTCATCTCTAATAAATCGATAACCTTCTAAAGCGACTAGTAGATTTTCCATACCGACTATATAGAAGTCGTTCGTCCAATAAAACAATATGTCTTTAGATTTTGGTAAACCACTGTACCATTTCAAAAGGGCTTGGCTTAAAAGAGGGAGTTTAAAAATCTTTTCTAACTCCCCTTTCGTTTCTGTAGATGTTCCTAAACATCTAACCTTACTGCTATTTTCATACTTAGAAATTGCATGAGCTAGGTACTTCACTGCTTTTTATAGCTCCCTCCACTGTTATATTTCTCATTGCTTGTCAATCAATTAGTCGACCAGAGTTACATTAGTATCGTTTTGTCTATGACCTCTCTCACCATATAAAGGTTCATTATCAAGTAAGGAGAAACAACCATATTACCCATTTACTTTTTAATAAAATCCCATAATACCCTAAGACTGAAGTTACAAAATTAATCACTAGCAAAAAAACGCTTCTTTAACTAATAAACCTAACCTTCTAAACTTTTTAACCACTTATTATAGTAGCTGAACTGTTCTTCAATTTTTACAAACCTCAAACCATTGTCAAATTCAAATATATTAACTATATCTTTTAATCTAGCTGGCTTTCCTATTTTTAATTTATATGCTAAATGTCCGGTACCCATCGATAGTTGCATTTGAGATGGATAAACATTTAACGCAGCCCCATTACACATGACTTGTATATGTTTATCCTCTAGATGTTGTCGCAGGCTTTGAAGTGCCAGGAAAAAGTTATCATGTTCGACACTTATTGTGTCATCTAATATTAATAGTTCTATTAAAACCATTTCTTCTTCATCTGGAGATTCCTCATACAGTTTCAAAATACCATCAAATATTTTTCCGTCATTCATAGCAAGTTTTATAGTTTTACTTTCATAATTCAAAATATCACCTTCCATATAGTGGGGTAGGAGGTATTAAACATTCTAATTGTTCTGGACTGGCGAACGAGCCCCGAGTGATTTATTAACTTCAATATAATTAGAGGTTTTAATTTCATAAAAGTGACACCATTCCTAACAAAAAACATATGTAAAGGAGATTTTTGAGTTCTTCATTATATTTGTTTTGAAAGTAATAGTAAAAACTAATCGTACCGTGTTTAGCTATTAACTAATAAAATTATATAACCTATTCAGCTTCTCCCTTGCATAACTTCCAGCATATCAAACAATAACTTAATATTGTTATTTTTCTCTGTGTATCCAAAATGCACTGGACAGCAAAACTTTTGATCCTCCGAAACTGCACGTGCTTGCCCAGTTATAATTTTACACCAATTCTCCTATTTTTCCACTATCACCCATAAACCGCTTCTGAATTTGTCATAGCCACAGTTAAACCCTATCAAAAAAGTAAATAAATTAATGAGTCATTTTATCAGATTTCAATCCCATCTTTTTATAAATTCATTCCTAACATCCTCTGAGTTCAGCAACCTCGCCGAATAATTTTCAACTATTTCTGCTCATTCATCAGCAGAAATAGATATAAAAACTGTTATGTCATCTTTTTCATGACAAAAATATTATCTGGAAGGTTACAAGCGTTATGTATAGCAAGCGTTTTATTCGACACTCCTCTATGTTCGAAGCAAAAAAACCATTCCTACTCGTGGTTCAAGAGAGAATGATCTTTTGAAAATTTATTAAATATTCGAAGCATTTAGTAATTGACTTGTTCGTTGTATTGAACAGTCTTATTATCACTTTGCAAACCTACCACTTTTCATGTATTTTCGAAAGAAGGTTTACTTAAATCAATGTGAAATTTTCACAAATATAAAACAGCCTTTATCTTGTCCTGAACTGAACCCCGAATAGTGGACACTTTAAAAAAAGTGGACCTTATTCGGGGTTTTTCTATTTTCAACGTTTGAAAACCCCGTTATACTAACCATACCATTTATGAACGGGAGAACATCATGAGTAAAATAATTTTTAACGAACACCAACGCAGACAAATTGAAGCGAATCCAAATGTCGCCTCAGTATCCGACCGCTCAATTCAATATACAGCCGACTTTAAATTAAAAGCTGTTCAGGCAAATTTACAAGGAAAAGGTCCAGTCCAAATCTTCAGAGAAGCGGGATTTGACTTAGAGCTGATAGGGATTAAGAAAGCTAAAAGTGCAATTAGCCGTTGGAAGAAAACATATCAAACACATGGTAAGGAAGGCTTTTTAGAGGAACGTCGTGGAAAAGAGAGTACTGGTCGACCACGCCTTGAAAACTTATCCGCAGAAAAGAAACTTGAGAAAGCGGAAGCGCGTATTCAACTGTTAGAGGCAGAGCTTCATCTGCTAAAAAAGCTCGACGAAATGGAAAGGCAGGCGAAAAAGAATCGTTTTTAACACCGAAAGAGAAATACCAAGCCATCAATGAAACAATTCGTTTCTATCAATTAAAAAAGATGACTCGTCACCTTTGTCAGGTAGCGAATGTCAGTCCAAGCGGCTATTATAAGTGGCTTCAAAATAAGGAGAAACACGCTTTACGTGAAGAAGCTGATTATCAAGATTACATCTTATTAAAATCAATTTATGATCAAGCGAAAGGCAAAATGGGTTATCGTGGATTTTATATGGCACTGGTAGATGTGCTGGACACACCGATGAACCATAAAAAGATTCTTCGTCTGATGCGTAAGTTCAATTTATATGCGAAAGTACGTCGTGCGAATCCGTATCGTCTGTTAGAAAAAGCAACAGAGGCGCATCGCCGTATACCGAACCATTTAAACCGAGCATTTAAGCAAGAAGAGCCAGGAAAAGTATTCTTAACAGATATTACGTATCTGCAATATAGAGGTGGTCAAAGGGCGTATTTATTATGCGTGAAAGATGTCGCAACACGAGAAATTGTAGCATACGAATTATCTACTACGTTAAAGATGTCCCTTGTCTATAAGACGCTTGAAAAGTTAAAAACACATCTAGAGGGCAATCTTCATCCAGAAGCGCTGATTCACTCGGACCAAGGTATTCATTATACACACCCAGAATATCAGCAGCGTGTAAAAGAAATGGGACTTTTTCAATCAATGTCCCGCAGAGGAAATTGTCTTGATAATGCGCCAATGGAATCGTTTTTCGGTCATTTCAAAGATGAAGTAGACTATAAACAAGCAGAAAGTTTGGCAGAATTACACACAATAGTGATGGACTATATGAACCATTATAATCACACACGAAAGCAATGGACATTAAAAAAGATGGCTCCGGCAACTTACCGAAGCCATCTCATTGCGGCTTAACCTAAAACTACATCCCTTTTTATTAAACTTTCTACCAAATAGGGTTCAGTTCACTAGTGTTGCTATTGACTCTTTTTATTTTATAAATTTGCTACTTTCAAATAATTTATTTTTAATAAAATAAATTCCATAGGTATATAATCAAAAAGTCACACATTTTCATTTCCAAAATACAATTTAATGCTTATCTCCAAAATCGTATTATCTAAGAGCTTTATACTCTCACAGTACCATATAAAACAAAATCTCTCATTTTATATTATCTACTGAAATATTAAGCTGTTAGGTTTTTAATATGTACTGCATATATATCCCCTCAATTATTATTTTCAAATTCCTTCATTTTATCAATTTTAATTCTGTCCCCTTCATCTTGTGGTATATTATTCAGATATTTACTTTCCCAATATTCCAACCTATCGGAAGGGCCAAAACTTGATTCTTTCCATTTAGTATAATCATATTCAATTTTTAACTTTCCTTCAGATGTAAGTTTCATGGTAATTGAAAACCAAGGATCTTGTCCATTATCTAAAAATACATTCTTCAAACTATTTGTTGTTTCTAATAATTTCCTCATTAAACCATTATATATCTGTAAATTGATATTGTACTTTTTTAAAATATCTCGGCAATAAACATAATATTCCTTATTTGTTGGTTTGTAAAAAAAGAAAACTCCTCCTTCTCCATTTTCCACCTCACCATTAAAATAAAATTCTTCCCAGTCTTCTGGTATTAATTCATTTATTGTTTCTGCTATTTTTCTATATAATACATTCATCTGTTCTTCCATTTTACTAACCTCCCGGTTGATTTAGTATTGTTCTAGTAACTTCTCTTTTATTTCCTATTTGGTAAGTTACTTCAAAAGAATCTGGTCGCATTGAATTCCCCGAGTATGTCGGATTAATTTGAACAGTAACTTTTTTCGGAGGTGTTTCTTTCAATGCATTTGCCCATTCTGTCTCCATATTGAACCATTCACCACCAGAACGGTTAATCTGGCTATTTTGTGGAACTAGGTTATCGATATCCTTTGGCCCTTTAAACTGTGCTCCTATTAAGTGTCCACCGTCGTCATCAGGTAATCGATCTTTTCCTCCCACTGTTCTCTGTGCGTATGCATTTCGTTCAGCTGTACCTAGTACAAGCGTTCCTTCACAATCGGTAATACGTCCATTGCTATCTGTACGATAAGTATAACCTTCTGGTGTTTTGTATTCTACATTTGGTTTTAAAACTTTTTTTCTACCATTCTTCGTGAAATGTTCACCGTAATTCACCGCTTTGGGAGAAGGCGTAGGTTGGGAATTAGACGGCTTCGGACTTGGAGTTGTTGTGTTTCTTCCTACTGTTCCTGTATCCTCCACGCGTCTAATGTCTCCACCTGCTCCTGCTAACTCCCACTGTTGTGGTGGTCGCAGCATCTGACGCAGTTGCTGTTTGACTTCGGCTACTTTGGTTTGTATCTGGGTTTTCACGTTCGCTACTTGCTTTTTGGCTTTTTCTACCACACGTCCTACTGGACCTTTCAGCACGTTTTGAACACCTTGACTGATACCCTTAACTACCCCGGCACCTTTTTTTACAAATTTTCCGCCTGTCGCCGCCCAGCCCACAATCGGAATCATCGCGCCAAAGGAGAGGGCTGCATTGACCTTATCACCTCTGGCCAGATAAATAAGACCATTCACGCCATCCGCTACTTCGCCGACACCTGGGATTAACCCTATTAAATCTAATCCTACTTGTAGCGTATCTAACAGATTTTTAGGTTTTACAGCATTTTTCACTACTTTGGTCGTCGCTTGAGCGGCTTTTTTTACAGCCGGTAGTACTTTTTCTTTGACTACCTGCTTCGTCTGTTTGACAGCGGCCTTTACCTGTTGCTTGGCCTTTGTCACAGTCGCCTTTGTTTTCTGTACCACCTTTTTCGTAGTCAAGACCGCTTTTTTAATGGCCTTCTTCGCCCGTTTGACCAATTTACTCTTGGATAAACTATTTTTCAGCTTCCGGGCCTTGGTAAAGAATTTCCCCCACTTCTTCTTTTTCTTCCTGCGCTTTTTCTTTTTCTTCTTTTTATTGGACTTTCGTTGTTTCTTCTTTGTCGAGCCCTTCTTTTTGGAAGATTTCTTGGAGCTTTTTCCTTTCGATCCTCCGCTCTTTCCTTTTTTCTTTCCACCTGGAGAGCCTACTTTTGGAATCATCCCCAGTAAGCTTCCCGCTAGTCCTAATAGACCCATTAGGGATCATCCCCATCATGTCTAGGGCGGAATCGAGGTCTGCTTCCTCTTGCGCAGAGACGGATACAGGGGCTTTAATTGAGCCATCCATCGTCACTACCTGTCCCTGGATATCGGTATTGCCATCAAATACAAGACTGCTGGAGCCGCAAGTAAAACGCATGAAGTCCGTTGCACTGAGGGCAATTTTCTTGCCAGGAAAGGTGAATGTGTCATTGGCTTTGATGAGTAATGGTGGCTTACTATGTACCGTGATACCACTGTCCTGCTGTAGTGGGATATACTGTCTATTATATATTATGATTTTGACCCAAGAATCTTATTATTTTAACCATAAAAAAACCTTGAAAGGTGTTAGCCAATCAAGGTTTGTTTGGTAATCAAAATAAATCTCTCTTGATACAAAATATCATTATTTGTTTCTTCGAAAGAAATAATGAGTTTAAATTAAATATTTTTTCGCATCAACTTTTAGTTTCAAAAACTTTGATACCCTAAATTTAATCCATGTGTTCCTCAGTAATCTGTATACTTCTCTTTAAATTTAAGTTTGGGTATCTTCCATCTAATCAATATAGTAATTCAGTATACTTTTTAGTTTGCAAATTAGATGCCACTTTTTCAAAAACCTCACTTAAAAATGAAAGTTCTATTTTTATACAAACCTGCAAAAAATTCAGAGTCAAATTTTCATCTCCGCTTAATAATATAATTAACTCTTCCCATCTTTGTTCAATTCTTGGATCATTATCATCTAGTAATGCTCGTGCACCTAAGATTGCTCTGACTTTGTCTTCAAACATTCTTTATACCTCCCTTTATAATTGAGGAGGGATTTAACATTATACATGAACTCACTATTACCATTAGTTCAATTATTCATGTTATTAACTATTCTTATCACAATTTCTTTGTCCCACTCATCAAGATTAGTCATTAATTCTTCATATTTCAATTTCGATTCAGGTGTATTTATAGTCCCAAGTGCCGCAATGCTATAATGGCCTATTGTATCAATACCGAAAAGTTTATTTACTTTCGGGTCTCTAAATTCACTAATCTCTACTAACCTCGATATAATTTTCTCATTACATAATTTTCTACTGACAATCTGATCTATAGCACTAACCAATACTTGATTATGATGAATATCCAAACATTTAATAATCTCTAGGTCGTTTAGTTTTCCCTCTCTAATTTCCCTTGATAAACTTAAAGGTTTCATTTCTCATTGCCTCCCTTTATTCATTTATAGGACCAAATGCATCTATCAAATACTGTCTTTCTTCCCTATAGTTGTTCCACAGTTGTTCAGCAAGAGCCTTGTTACCAATCCTTTCAGCCTCTTTGATTTCAACCATATACGCTCTTAGCTCCATAATAATTCTATTCTTGAACTCATAAGTAACTTCCAATTTTGGATACCCTTTTGACATATCATCTAAAAAATGTTGATACTCATGTCTCAAAGCACTTATTGATGCATTTTCATAAATATTTAATTGCCCCGGACCATTTCCTTTTGGTGCATACGCCATGATATCACGATCTAATATTCTTACTTCTACCCCCGCTTCCTTTGTTTTCTTAATAATACTTTCCCATTCTTCAGGATGTGAGAGACGTCCTGGACCATATATATCTCTAAATGGGTCAGCATCATTTTTCCCTAACATATGATCTGGTAACCTACTATTACCCGTACCCTTACTACTACTCGAACTGGTAGTAGACTTAACACTTGTTACTCCAGTCGAAGTCTTCCCTACTTTTGTTAGTGTTCCAACACCTTTTGTCCCAACGACAGCTGTAGCTGTATTTAGGGTTACTTTTGTTCCCCAGTATGCTCGTGAATAGTTATTACCATGAATAACATCTTTTTCAATAGAGTCTTCTATTGAACCAGCTATTGTTTTCACAGCTAGCAGTGGATCTGAAGCAAAATTTTTCAAACTGTTCAAACTGTCTGTTGTTTCTTTCACTACGCCTATCGGATCAGTTACTAATTTTTTTACATCATTGTAGGTGTTTTTAGCAACATCTACGGTTGCATCAAACTTTCCTTTAGATTTTTGGGTTTGTTGGAGGCCCATGTTAAACCCTGTCCGTAAGAATTTTTCTTTTTTAGACATATCCTTACTTATATTGAGTGGCTCCATTTTATCTAAAGACTTATAGACTTTGACAGCTTCTTTTGCGGCAGTTTTTACTTCCTTTACCGCTTGCTTTGTCTGGTTATAAACGGCTTTCGTTTTGTTTACTACTTGTTTATAGGTTTTCTTACCCGCTAGTACAGCACTTTTTACTACTTTCTTAAATTGCTTCGCTATTTTACTTTTACTTACTTTATTATAGAGCTTCCGGGCCTTGGTAAAGAATTTCCCCCACTTTTTCTTCTTTTTACTCGATTTCTTTTGTTTCTTCTTTGTCGAGCCCTTCTTTTTGGAGGATTTCTTGGAGCTTTTTCCTTTCGATCCTCCGCTCTTTCCTTTTTTCTTGCCACCTGGAGAGCCTACTTTTGGAATCATCCCCAGTAAGCTTCCCGCTAGTCCTAATAGACCCATTAGGCATCACCCCCACCAACAGGGATCATCCCCATCATGTCTAGGGCTGACTCAAGGTCTGCTTCTTCCTGCGAAGCGACTGATACAGGGGCTTTGATGGACCCTTCCATCGTGACAACCTGTCCCTGGATATCCGTATTGCCATCAAACACAAGACTACTGGAGCCACATGTGAAACGCATCGATTCAGCTGCACTCATAGATACACGTTTTCCAGCAAAGGTGATTGTGCCATTCGCTTTGACTAGTAGGGATGGCTTACTATGCACGGTTATACCGCTAAACTGACTATCCGCTATTTACCTAAAACTACTATCTATCCATTATAAATCTTTTTTTCACTTTATATTTCTTCACTCCAACATATAATTGTATGCCTGTACTTGTATAAAAATTAACACTTAGTACACTAATTAAATAATCGTAATCTTTTCAATTTACGTATTTAAACATGAAAAAGCACTTGTCGCCTGTTATAGACAATCAAGTGCTTTAAGTTTATAAATTTTCTAAGTTTATTAATATATTTGAAAGTTTTATAAGTTATTTTTATATCGACAGTATGACATCTTTTATACTACTTGGCAAGTGTAACGTTTAAACCCTTTAGCTTGTTTAATCTCGTGTGTTTGTTGCTTATGCCATCCATAAGGGGTCCTTGTAAATAAATTTCATCTCGCCTATTCTCGCTCTTATTGCTTAATTGTTAAAATAGCACTCCTTGATGGTCTAGCCTTCATGAGTTATTAATTCAAATTCAAGGATATCTTTAACTGTATACAATTAAAAAACTATTATTTCCTTGTTTATCACCACGAGCTTTGTCATTCTCGTTAGTTTGTTAGTTATTCCATATTTATACTACCCTTTCCATTAAAAGGTCTCGCCCAAATTTCGTTCTTTTCTCGCTATCCCTGTTCTTATTGCTCAATAAATCTTCCAGATTAAACTTGATATGTTATTTTAACTCATTAGTCTGCTTATCAAGTAATAGACAGGAGATTTTTTTCGCTCCAACAAAGTAATATTTTTCACTATCGAAACCCTCAGCAATGAACTTAAAAATATAATTACCTTTATCCACTTCAAATTTATCTGTTAAATTCTCTATTTCTTCCTCAGTAGCTAATCTAATTACGGGATATGATGTATCTGTTTTCCAGCCAAAAGGCAGAGAAACAAAGTGGACTTGCTCAAAATTAATCTCAATATTAACCTTCTTTGTGGTATTATCCAACCGGCCTATAATTGTTAAATCCCATCCATTTGATAAAGCAACATCAAAATCCATCCATAGCTCTTGAGAAGCATATTCATTGATTCGCGTTATTACTTGAAGTACTTCATTTTCATTCATAAAAAATCTTTGTTCACTCAATATTATCACTTCCTTATCTATTTAACTGAATATGCGTATCTCTTGCAGCCTCTTCATTAAATAAAGGGTTCGGCCGCCCATCTTTATGCGTTTCCTTTAATGTACTTTCATGGTGCCATTTCCTATTAGAATCCATATATTCTGTTCCGTTACCAGGCTTCTGTCTCCCCACTCTATAAATACTTCCCGATTTTCCATACTGAGTTTCAGCTTCGTGAGCTCTTATCTCGTATTTATAATCACCATCAACCCACTTTTCTTTGAATCTTCCCGGTAATTCATCTAGCTCTTGTCGCTTCATTACTTCATCTAAGAAATCTTCAGGGTTAGTTGTTTTAGTCAAATCGACTTTATCCGTACCCTTATTCGCAACAGGTTTACTATTGGTGCTATTCTATGATAGTTTACTGGGCTACTGTTTCAAAAATCCAAAAACCAACATATCCTATAATAGAACATTTCACAAAGTTATTACATGGGTAGATGTGTTAGTGGTTGAATAAATGACTGATTCGGCAATGAGTGGGGCCTTTTTAATCAGCCTTCGCTTATAGGTTTATGTTATTTGAGATATTACGGGTAGGTAAAAAAGAGCAACCACCACACGAGCGGTTATTCACATTGTGGCGTGGTTGTATAAATGAGAAGAACATCCGTATAATGTGATGAATCAGTTCATGTTTCAATATATTGTAGTAACGCATTGTTCTGCATATACCGCTTACTGTTAAACGGATCGGTTGTCTACTTCAAGCATAGTAGTATTTCATGATACGCTCGTTGAAAACTTTAATTCTTTTTATTAACATTTAATTCAGCTAGTAAAGTTTCGCCAATATTGTCGATTTGTTTATCTAAATCACCTGCTACAAACCCACACAAAGAATTATCTCTATTTTCAATGTAAAAGCTAATGCCGTCTTTAAAACCTATGTGATGGGTCAGGTCACTAAACCATGCTCTTTGGAAATCATATGTTTTTGAAAATTTTTCAATTATGTCAAAAACATCCGATTCATTGTTTCTCTTTATTGCTTCTTTAAGCATGTTAGGTGATCCAGCAAAGATTATACTCTTATCATAATTTAATCTTTCGTATTTACTAAAGGCACATTGAAATAAGAATTTTTCAAAGTTATCTGCAAAATAACTTACAAACTGGCTATCCTCATCAGTCATAACAATCTGAGGATTATCAGTTTGAGTAAAATCAAATGATAGTTGACCATAGAATAATTCAGTTTGAAAAAAATGTATATATTTATCACTTAAAGTGTCTGGTTCTTCTTCATGTATCCCTTCATAAGTATCAATTATCTCAGAAATGGAAGCATATCCTGGAAGTTGAATTTTTAGTAAACCCTTATCATCCTGCCCCATATAATTTAAATAAATCTCATATTCTTTAGGAAAATGATAGTTATATTTATTAATTTGTGTTAGATTTTTTAGCGTATCTATGTCCTCTGTTTTTGCAGGTTCTATTTCAGCTACCCATTTCTCATCAAATTTAGATATATATTTTGACAATCGTTCCAAAAGATTTGTACAATCTCCCATAGATGGGATGTGATTACTTTTTATTGGCATTTTCATATTTCATGTACTCCTCTATATTTTTATATCACTACATGTTAAACATGGATTCATTTGCTTTGAATTTTCTACATATGGATATTTTTGCTGAGCGCCAAACAGTATCGATACCTGTTATTTTACTTGAATTATCATGTACAGCATTTACCACTTTTGCTTCTGCTCAAGAACTTATTTCATCTAAAAACCCAACTGAAACCGTTCTATTCTATTTTTGTACGTTATTACAGTAACGACTGGTTTTTAGGCTTTTTTACCATCCCCTAATATGAAGCTCACCTATCACCTTTCATGCTTTTGCAGCAACCTCTAAAGCTCTTGATGGGTATGAAGACGGGAGCTCCAGGCTCTATAATTCAAATTTAAAATTGTGAATAATTCTTAAATAAATCTAAAATTGATTGCGCTTAAACTCTTTGAATAGGTAAATTGAATTTTTCTATATATTTTATCAATAGGTTATTCCTACCAAAAATAATATTCTCAACTAAATCACAAGAGTTATTTATTCGAATTAAAGCAAAAATCTGAGCCGACACCATTATAGATTCATTCCCATTTTCATATCAACTGCAGCAGTTATAACAGAAATACAAAAAGCTTATTCCTTTTTAGCATTCGAGTAGAAATAAGCTTTTCTGAAATTATCATATAAAAGTTAAGTTAAAATCATTATGTTATCTAGACTCTTCTATCAATTATATAGGGAAAATAAAAAATCTGATAAAGTATCACTGACCTTGTTAAAATCATCTAATTCTACACTTTCATCATAACAATATACCGCTGGCTCGTCCCCATCATTTAAATCAAAAAACCAGAACATATATCCTTGATGCATCATAAATATAAACTGATTATCTGTAAGTTTTTTTGTGTAGTTGTTTTCCTCCAAAAGTTCAATAGCCCACTCTTTTAAATCAAAAATATACTTCATGGAATAATCCGTACCACCTAAAAATTCAATTCCATTCCCAGCTTTATTCATAAAATCCAAATAAGTTTTAGGAAGTGTTCGAGTAGGAGAGAATTTTACTAATTTTAATATATCATCCTTACTGCAGGGTTTCATTGGATAAGAGTCCTGCTCTAAGGATGTCAAGAAATCCTCTATATTACTACTTTTAAAATAGTTTATACAAAATCTCCTCCTTATCCTACATCTACTATTTGTACTATTATATGTTTATCGCCACAAGCGTGTCATTATCGATTATTTAGTCACTAATCCATTCCTGTATGTAAAATGTCATCTTGCCTAAAAAGCACTTGTTGTAGATATAAAACAATCCATTAATTAAAGTTTGTCTATTTAAAACTAGTTCCCATAGAAAGGGCTATAATACTGTGTTTTTGTTTTAATCTGTGCTGTTTCCTGATTCTAAACATTGTAATGATAAGTGAAACATGTGCTAGTTAAACGATTTCTATTGAATTCTTTATTTAAACTTCTTTTAACAGTCAAATAATTCATTAGCCAATTGAGAAATTTCTTGAACTGCGTCTTCAATTCTGTTTTGTTTATCTAAAGAATATTTATCTTCATTTAAATAGAAATAATTACTAATATCAACAAAAGATAATGCAAGTTTTTTAGGAGTGACTTCTAAACTTTTATATTCGACTATTAATCTTTTCATTGCTGTAATTAATTCACTATATTTATCTTCGTTCAATCCTTCACCATTTCTTAATTGTATTAAAATTGGATGTTCTCCTAGAATATTTTCATAAACACAATTTAAAGCTTCATTCTTATTCATAACGTTCTCCTTTAACGACATGGCTTAATTGCTGTAGAAGGAACATGCCCTCCACTAGAAATTCTTAGCTGAAAAAGTATACGGAACATAATAACCCGTGGTAGATTAATCATAACTCCTAGATAACAGAAGACCAGATTGATCACAAGTTTGGTGCAGATATCTTACATGTCTATAAACCAAAAACAATCAACATATTTCTCAAAATAAGTATTGTTAGGTAGAAATCCGTGTGAATAATATCAACTATACACGGAGCGAAATTCGTTGCTTTATGAGAAAGAGGTCTGAGCCATATTATTTCTAGTTCCAATGCGGGCTGGTCCGAACCTTCTATTTGTCATGCTGTTTTATAGGAAAGACTCACCATGACTTTTCATATCATAACGAGTTTATTCTCTTTTTGTACCTAGGCCTCGTTTTTACTTTTCTAAACTGGTGTCTACTTTTTTGAGAATGATCCAGTCCTTACTCCCATCTTTTGCATAAATATTGCTCGTAAAAATTATCAATATCTTCCTGACTTAGTATTTTCATATCATAAAAAAGACTATCGAGAATATCTTCAGCAATCTCTACGTCTTCTGCACAACCTGTATTGTTTGCCAGAAGTTCTACCCCTACTTTTACTAAATACCCTCTATCTGTTTTAGACAGAGTACGATCATTATAAACTTGAATTATTAATTTTTTTATTTGTTCTTTGATCTTTTTGTTTTCAATGTAATCTTCCTCTTCACTTTTGAATTGCTTATTGTAGTAGTTCTTTAAAGAACTTCTAATTTTGTCAATTTCACTTCGATAATCTATTTTCATCATTTAAAGACACCATCCTTTATAGTATAAGTACCTCAGCATCTTTCGTAGCAAACTTATACGCTGGATCTCTAAAACAGGATCAATCCCATTAGATACATCAAAGCCCTTTTAGAGTCTAACTTATCAGTATAATAGCAATTAGTGTACTTGAAGTCATCTTTCCTTTTTTAAGATTTGGCCATGCATAAAACTCAGCAGTATGTTGCTTTTTCATAGTTGATATATATTGGGTATTCAATTTCTCATCATCAATATGCTCCTGAATTGAATAATTAGCATCACAGAATCAGAGTTGCTATATCTTAAAAGAATTTGAGAGTGTGGAGCATTAAAAAAAGAATAAGAAAAGTATGTAATGGATTACAATACAAAACGTATTAAGGCAACCAAGGTTTTCTATTCACATAATTCTATTTTGTTTTCACCGCTTCTTTTATTTGCTCTACTAATTGAATTAACCACTGTAGTGGTGTTAGTTCAATTGCTGGAAAATAAATTTCTACATTATTTTGAATGATTTTTTTCTTTTCTTGTTGTGTTAATTGACTATTTAAAAAATCTTCACAATATTTTATTGTAAACAGCAAACATACTTTACTAGCTTCTTTTATAAACTCATTTAATGCTTGTTCAGGAGAATTGATATCTTGGTGGAATGTCCCACCTAAAAAATCTTCTAATTCCTCTATAAAATCATAACTCTCACCCATTTAAATTCCCTGCTTTCTTATTTTTCTGGGTATCCTGTAAGAATAAAACTACTTCCTTTATCCTTTTTTAGTATAAAAAGCGATTTTATCCCTACTCCAAATGCTCATTACTTCTGAACCTATACAAAATCCTTTTGAACTCATAATTAGTATTGTCCTTGGAAGTAGGATTTGTACGGAGGTTTTGACTCATGCTATTTAAAAATTTTCTAATAAAAATCAGGAACGCCGTATATTAACGATCATATGAAGAAAAGTAATGTGGAATATCTTCCAATTCGATAAATCGAATTCCTTTCATATGCCTTTCCTCACAAAGTTGCTTAAACCTTTCTGAACAAAATAGATATCTTGCTAATTTTAAGTCATTCAAACAAAACACGTCTCTATCATTTTCTTTTAATACAATTTTTTGATATTTTTCAACCAAATAATTTAAGTCAAGAATCTTATTTTCAGAAACTCTCCTTTTTGTAAATTCCGACTTCTCGTAATCAACAAAATCCTCTCTATTATAGTACTTAATAAAATAATAAGGTTTTTTTACCTTAGATTTCCCTTTAGAACTAACTACTTGGAGATTCGATATAACATACTTTTGCAAAGTATTTACTTGATTCATCAAAGTAAGAAAATCACAACTGACGATGTGACCATTAAAACTCTCATAATAGTCGAATTCAATTTTATTATTAGTAATTAACCATAAATCTTTTGGCATATCTTGTTTTACAAAAAAAATCTTGTTCCATTCGTATCCCATTCCCTCATTATATTTTGTTTCGTCAAAAGATTCGTGAATAACACCTTCCAAAAAAATAGGAGACTTTATATTATCCTTAACAATCATATAGTAACTCATTATATCACCCTAATCTTTGACACTTAGGATTTTTCCTAAATTGCACAGTATCAAAGTGTCCTTTCTGTATTTTGTTTTTTAATTCTATTTGCAATTTGCGAATATCTGTCCTAGTCTCTTTTTCATTTATTAGACCAAGAGAATATTTATTGGAAATATCTATCACCCTACTCATGACAAAATCACTATACATAAGATGACTAGTATCATGAATCATACTAAAAGAACTTCCTTTTAATGTGGTAGGGTTGCTAGGCATCATAATACCATTAAATGCTTCATCTCTTAATCCCCCCATACCGATAGAGTCAAAGAAGGATTGATGTGTTTTCTATGTATTAGTTGTAATAACATGGTGAGCTTGAAATCTTGATAGTTTATCTCCTGCCCTTTTTCTGTTTCCAGCAAGACTTGACTAGGTGCTCTCGCTAAACCGAATGAATCAATTTCCATATTTGAATCGTGCACATACCCATAAAGAGTCGGATTCCCACCTGCAATTCCAATCGGATTAACTTGAGTATAATTCCCTTGTTCTGGGTCGTAGTATCGGATCGATTATAGTACAATCCTATAAATCCTTATATTCAACCTCTCTTCAATTGCTTTTGTTCATTTTTCCATCAGCTATTCTAAGTCCATCTAGCAAAATAAGATTGTATTCTTGAGCAACAATTTCAAAAACTTCATCATAACATTCAAGAAAATAATGCTTATATCCCTTTTCAACCAGTGACTCTTGCTGATTCAAAAAGTCGGAATCAATCACTTCACAAAAACAAGTATCCAATATATTTTCATTAAAATAATCAAGAGCACAAAGTCCAAATTTGACTACATTTTTAAAAATGAAAGAAATATCAATGTATCGTTCTTCTGTCGAAATATTTGATGCCAACTCTGTTGCTAAATTTAATGAAATTTCAACTTGGCTTGGAAATCGATCCATATTGAACTTTTTTAAAATCAACGCATCTCTAGCATCTATTACACCAATTGTTGTATCTATAAATTTGGTTTTCATAATGCCTCCATTTCTTTACCTAAGGACAACGAATTTCAATTGTCCTACCGGCTGTTTTAGTGCTAAATCGTTTATTTAAATTAATATTCCCTAAATTTTCTTTAGTCGCCCAAATGGAATTCACTCATCCGCTTCAATCGAGAGTTATTTAACAAAGTATGTCTCGTAAAGGGATTTGTTACGACAATTTCTTTATGGAGAATTTCTTCGGCATTTTAAAATTGAATTATAAAAATACATAACGTATTAGAATACAAAACGAGTTAAGGCCGACGTTAAAAGACATGAGTCCGATACAATATCGAACTCATGCCCAAACCTCTGCCTAATGAAATAACTCTGTCTAACATTTCGAGGTCACTTCATTACCAAGAGGCTATTTACTATTCTTTTGCTTTGCTTACTCAACTAAAAACCACTATCGACTAATTCAATATAATACAGACCGTTTTAAAGCTTGTTTACATCAATAATTTCAATTTTCGAATCGAAATAATAAAATATTGCTAAATAGACGGGGAAATTTGCCCATCATTGACTAACATAAAATATTTTATAAAATTGCCCCAATCGTTTACAAGCTGGATATTTTATTGAAGGAAGGGGCTTATCGTTCGTTCCTTACATATATTTTGCAATAAATTTACTAAATTAAAATATTAATTTTAATAACATAATTTTTTGATTAACTACTTCTTAATCTTTTTATTACGTCGGCTCCCTGAACATAACTCAAAAACTTTAGGAAGGGTATTTAGATATTTACCTAATTTTTTACTGGACTAATTAAAATTACATTCTTTGAATTGAGAACCTCTAAACAATTGTATTTTTGATTTAAACTTTCAATTACTTTGCCATACTTCATAAGTGTGATATCTTGTATAACCAAAAAAGGTAAACTATTCAGCTTTTCTCTAATATCGATAATAGAAAGTTTTAAATTAAAACATTTTCTTATTTCCATAATAAACTTGTTTGCATCATTTGGTATTCTGACAACATACACTTTTACCTCATCTATCAAATCCAGTTCGTCTGAGGGAAAATCTTCTTCATCTATAACTGGATTATTTTCAAGCCAACTAAATAATTCAATATCTAAAGAATAAAAAGACGACGACAATGCACCCAAATCTTGATAGAATATGTTTAGTTGGTCGCTATTCTTTTTTAAAAACACTCCTTGTCCCCCACCGTCATCCCCTATCAAAATATAATCAGGTGCGTAAACACTTACTTCATACAACCTGTTCCTTTCCACTGCAATGTCAAAACCATAAATATTAATTCCGTTTTCAAATGTAACTTCCTCGAAATATTTCCAAAATTCAATCATTCTCGAAGGTATATTAGTTTGAAAACTGATATTGATTTCATTTGCATCAATGTTTCTCTCTGTTCTAACGATTAAAGGTAACGACTTAAAATTTAAAATCATTGATTTCCTCCAATTAAATGTGACCTAGTCCATTAAAGTATTTATAAGCTTCTTTTGCAAGCCTTTGAATATGCTTTTTGGATACACCCGCTTGTACCATTTCTCTATAAGCAATATTAAATTCTGATTTTAATGAATTATTATACCCTGAATTAGCTCTCCTTAGATTTTGCAATCTACTAAGAGGAAGAAGGTATTAGTGTGGACGACTTAGATAACTTTCTTAATATCATTGTGAATTTTAATGAAAAGCAGTTTGCAATATTAAAACTTACTAACTCTGTCTGTGAGCTAGGAGAATTAGCTTTTCTAAATCTTGACACTTCAGATACATTCATTAATGGTAACCATTATAGTGACTATGAAGAGAAATAATTCTCTTCATAGTACTGAGGAAATTCATATTATGAAATAAGAGTATGTTTAAAATATGCTATTCATTTATTAGAGTTAAAGTCCTGTCCCTACTTTCATAAAACGCAATCCGTTAATTCCATTTTTTTCTATAAAATCTTTAAAATTTTGTGTACAGAAATAAAAGTTGTTAATTCTAATATCTCTAAAAATAGTTTCATTTTCTATTTTTTCTAAATTAAATGTAATGTTTTCACCTCGCAACATTGCAAGAGATTCTTGCATATCTAAACCATCAAAATTAATTGCTGTTAAAACATTTGTTATATTTATATATATATAATCCTCTGAAATACCAAATATCTCTGCGTTCCAATCCAGAGTAATTTTTTGCCCTGTAAAAGTTGAAAAAAGACGAACATAGTCCTTATTTAAAAAGGTTAAATCTTTAAAAACATCATCATTTACAAATCTATATACATTCATTTACAAAACTCCATTTACCAAATTTTAACGTTAAATAATAAATCCTCCCTAATATTTTCCGGATCAGCTAATACTGCTTCTTTTGCTTTTGCTCCACCAAAACGTTCTGCAGACTCCAACCTATCAGCAACATTTCTAAAATAATCATTAGTATGGATTATTCTATGATAAGCACCAGGTTATATACTATTTGGATCCATGTTTTAAATAAATCCCATTATCTGCACTATTGACATCAATCTTATGCCTTTCTAGAATATCCCTAGCTCTTTGAGCATTTGGATTTGAATGGTCCCCCGCCACAATATGATGAGCTGCTGAACTTTTATACTTATGCCAAGCACGTTTCATGTACCCTTCATTCTTTCTTAACTCACGATTAGCTTTGTTCATATTTTTCTTTAACTCTTTAGTACAAGAAAGACCAAAAATATCTATTGAGTTATTTGTATCTTGTACATAGCCATATAAGACCAAACCTCCATTAAGCCCAATTGGATCCTTTTGCGTATACATACCCTCAATTGGTGAATAATATCTAAATCTGTTGTAGTAAAGGCCAGTTTCTTCATCCTCGTATTGCCCTTGATATCGGAATGGTATAAAATTCTTGTCACAGGTAAACTCTTTTGACTGACCATAAATATCTAACTCATTGGACCAAACCTTATTACCATCAGTATCGTAGGCTTCAGAAGGTGTACCTAGATAATCACTAATAAGGCTTCTTCAACTAATCAATCGATCTAATAAATTCCTTAAATTGATATATTATTTACACCGCACTCATCAATTTAAAGTCTTTCCATACAAATTTCACATAACTAATTCTTTTTTAGCGTGGGCCTTTTATTCATATATCTTACCTACATATAGCATAATAGATAATAGTTTCCAGTCAATATTTTTGGGAGTATCTAAACCAGAATTTTCATAAAATCCTTCCATATCTTCCATCCATCCCTCAATGGCTTGAAGAAATAAATCTATAGATTTATTCTCCCATTCATCTATATTTTTTTTATAATCCGCTGATAATAAATTTACAAATTCTAAGAATTGTTGCTTGTTTGATACGTTTTCAATTTTGTTATACCAATCCATATTATTCACACCTCTCTATTTCAACTATTGACTCTATTTTTTCCTACAAATCACCTGTCTAGATCCATCTTCCCTCTTTAAAACAATTGATGTTCCACCATTTTTTGTTGACATTTTAAACCATTGATTCTTCACTTGTTTTTTACTTGCCCAGTTTACTGGAATTTCATCAATACCTGCGAGTCTAAATGCTGCGAGTCTTCTATGATCCAACGTCCATATTTTACCGTCTGTATCCTTCCAAACATTAACTGTAGGTAAGTCACTTACTTTAAGTGAACCATTCTTTAATGATTCAGCATTTTCTAAAACTGTAAATGCACCCGTACTATTCTTGATATTACTCTGCATAAAATGGATTTCATTTGGATCTAACGAAAGAGGTTTATTTCCTGATAACTCAGCAAAATTAAATTTAGGTTTTGGCTTTAATCCAAATGGATCATTTATAGCATTCGTATCACTAACATACCCATAAAGCGTAGGATTCCCACCCGCAAGTCCAATCGGATCTATTTGAGTATAATTCCCTTGTTCTGGGTCGTAGTATCGGAATGGGTTATAATACAATCCAATTTCAACATCCTCATACTGCCCTTGATATCTAAATGGAATAAAGTCTTTCTCACCTGTAACTTCTTTCACTCGTCCATAAACATCAAGTTCAGCTGTCCAAACCCTATTCCCTTTTTCATCATAGGCTTCAACAGGTGTTCCAAGATAATCACTAATAATACTATAATGACCTTCACTCGTAATCTTTGCAGAAGGGACAAACCCTTCATTAAATACCCATGTAACTAGATTATCTGCTATAGCAGTATCGGTTTGTGAAGATTTTAGATTGTCTAAAGTATCTGCAGCATTCTGCGTGGAATACTCATGCAGAATCGTATTACCATCCCATACAAAATGCGTTGCCTTATCCTCAGAACGCTTCTCTATTCGCCTACCTAATGAATCATACTTGAAAGTAACTTCCGTATTATCTGGCCTAATGACCTTCGCCATCATTCCATTGCCACAGTACTCATACTTCCACGTATCACCATTCTTTTCAACTTTCTCTACGAGATTTCCTTCTTCATCATAAGAGAATTTAGCATCTTTCGTTTCTAGTAATCTACTACCAGCGCCATAGACACGATCTTTTTTGTCTTTTGTTTCATACAAATTCCCGACATCGTCCACGCTGCGGTATAAGAAATCAAATTGGCGACTGTCTTGATTGGCCCACACAAGGTTACTAAATTCGTCGTAACCATAAGTCACTTTTACACCCGTTAGCTCGTTGACCATACTGCGTAATTGATGATTGATGTCCCAATTGTAGGCACGTCTTCGTGTATCTCGGCTTTGGCTACTTACGCGATGGTGTGTTGGTCTACCTGTGATATCATATTGCCATTTGCTAATAACATCTCCTGGTAGGATCCGCTCAATCTCTTGCCCAAGTTCATTGTACTGCATCGAGGCTGTCCACTGGGCTTGCTCGGAGCGAGAGGCTGTCATTTGCAAGATATTGCCCAGCTCATTACGCGTAACATCGATTTTGGCACCGAGGCTGCTTGTTATTTGGGAGCGATTGCCTAATTCGTCATAGCTACTGGCAATCCACTGGTCATTTTGCCACTCTTTGATGACTTGCCCAGATGGGTCTCGCTCTAGCTTGACGGTTACATGCTCGTTTTCCGTTTCTAGTAGCGAACCGTTTTTATCATAGGCAAACGTTTCCCAAGTGCCACCCTAGTAACCTTAGCGAATGACATTCCCTATATTCATAGGAATTGTCCTTTAATTGAACGTCGTCTCCATATGAAAGTTGGCCCGTACAAGACGATTTAAATAGTCATGACAGAACTTCTACGGTTCCTATCTCACGAATATTCCCATCTCTTGAAATCACAGTAAGATTAAAAGGGCAATAAATCCCTTTAAATGGATTTATCGCCCTATATAATTGATACTAATGTATTTCTCTTATACAATTTTAAGAATATACTGATTCAATCTATCTTTGCCACATTAAAGTTATATTTTTCATCTTCACGTGGATCATTAAATCCTTCAAATTCATTTACTTTTTCAAGAGAAAATAAAAAACCAAAATTTAGACTAGGAAAATCTAATTTCTTCATACGAGCATATCCTTTTATAGATACCGAATACTTACCAGAAGGAACACTGTATCTAAATCCTGAATATAGTGTTTTACCATCTAATGTTTGATAAAATACCTCATCATTTTTTAGAAACTCATTTTTATCAAATTCATAAAATGAACCAATATCTGCAATCCACAATGAATCTTTAACTTCAATATTGAAGTAATGATAAACGAATTTTTCTTCCCATTCATCGTCAAATGACTGATTACAATTTTCAAGTTTGATAATATACTCTATAGAATTTATAGGTAGAAAAGGTATCCAAATACCATTTTCAAGTGAAGCTAAATAACGGTTATGATTATCCTGAAAATTTTTTAAAATTTTTTTTGTCCTAACTTTTTCTTTCTTTAAAAAGTCTTGCAGGACGTCTATTGAAAACAAACAAATTCCGTAACTTCCAGTATCTAGAATTCTATCCATTATAACATCTCCTTTTTTCCTATTTACAAGGTATTTTTCCATTAGAATGTAATTCTTTTAATTTCTCTAAAGCTTCTGCAGGAGTTAAATCTTTGAATAACTTTTCTTTTGTGTATGGTATTTTTAAATAACCTTTAACGTCAATATCTTTGTATGCTTTAGCAGCTTTTTCAAAAAACTCATCTGTTGTACCAGTGAATTTTGAACCATGATAAGGTATTCCATCTTCTATAAGTTTTCTATGCAATTTTTTGTGAAGTTCTGCCGTTCCAGCTCCTTCATCTGGATACCAAGAAATGGAATGAATTTGACTTAACTCTGAAATATCTAAAGCCTTGGCTATTGATCTTGGCATCAAATGATGTCCCATGCCAGTATCCAATAAATCTGAATATAAGCCAAATTTATCTATATTATTATTTGTATCCCTGACATAACCATACAGAGTTGGATTCCCACCCGCAAGTCCAATCGGGTCAATTTGGGTATAATTCCCTTGCACCGGATCGTAGTATCGGAATCGATTATAATACAATCCTATTTCTACATCTTCATACTGCCCTTGATAACGGAATGGAATGAAATCTTGTCCACCTGATAATTCTTTTACCCTGCCGTAAATATCAAGCTCAGCCGACCAAACCTTTTTACCTTCTTCATCATAGGCTTCAACAGGCGTTCCGAGATAATCACTAATAATACTGTAATTACCTTCATTCGTGATTTTAGCAGAAGGTATGAACCCATCATTAAACACCCATGTAACTAAATTGTCTGGTATTTCAGATTTACTCCGTGAAGAATCCTCATCTAGATTTTCAAATTTATCTGAATCATTCTGCGAAAAATACTCATGTAGGATAGTATTCCCATCTCACAAAAATCTCGTTGTTTTTCGTCAGACTCTTCTCTATTCGTCTACCTAGCGAGTCATACTTGAAAGTAACTTCTGTGGTGTCCGGACTGAATAGTCCGGTTTCTAACGCAAGAAAAGAGCAGAAAAACCAACTATCACCATTGGTTTTACTACTCTTTTGCAATGCTTACTAACTAAAAGTCGGTATCAAATAATCCAATATAATGTAAGCCGTTATAAAGTTTGTTTACATTAGTAATCTCTATTTCCGGATCGAAGTAATAGAACATTGTGTTAACTTTGTCTAATCCTTTTTGATTACAAATATTTCTTATTTCAACCATCGTCTCATCATCTACTGATAGTTCTTCAATAAATTCATCCACATCTGTTAATTTATCTTCCCAGTAGACACCAATCCAATCCTCGTCATATACTTTTTCATTAATATCCTTACAAAATTCACATACCTTATAATTTGGATCATCAATATCCCTGTCTGGATCACTATAATCTATTTTAAAGTACTCGTTAAAGGTATCGTTATCTACGCTGCTTATTCCCATCCAAACATGAACCTTACTCATTATCTCCATTATTATCTACAACTCACTTTCATATGTTTTCTATGATGTTTTGCAATTATTATTCTTGCTTCCCTTTTGGAATTCGCTTCACTTAAAGCCTGAGACAGTTGTCTATGAAAATTACTACTTGCTTTACTAGATTGGCCTGGAAGACCTTTTAAACCAGTTGAATGTGGGCCAGAATGTATATTTCCCTTTCGGTCAACAACATCTACAAAGGTTATTTTATCCTTGTCTATAGCCATTTTTTTAAGTTCTTCCGCTGTAAAACCTAATTGTCTAGCTTTAGCAGCATCTGCAACAGGAAATAATTCATGTTTTCCACCACTATTTCTTAGTTGATCTTTAACAGCCTTTATGTTTGCCTTTACATCAGCAGGAGTAGCGTTATTGAACCATGCATTAAATTGTCCATTTTTCCAAGGTGCAAGGCCAAAAGGATCTACTTCAGCATTCAGATTACCAACATAACCATAAAGTGTAGGATTATTTCCTGCAAGCCCAATAGGATCTTGTTGTAAGTATATTCCTTCACTTTGCGAGTAGTATCGGAATCTATTATAATACAACCTTACTTCTACATCTTCATACTGCCCTTGATAACGGAATGGAATAAAGTCTTTCTCACCTGTAAATTCATTCACTTCACCATAAATATCAAGCTCAGCTGACCAAACCTTATTTCCTTCTTCATCATAGGCTTCGACAGGCGTTCCAAGATAATCACTAATAATACTATAATTACCTTCATTTGTGATTTTTGCTGAAGGTATGAACCCATCATTAAACACCCATGTGACTAGATTATCTGGTATTTCAGATTTATTCTCTGAGGAATACTCAACTGGATTTTCAAATTTATCTGAATCATTCTGCAAGAAATACTCATGTAGGATAGTATTCCCATCCCAAACGAAACTTGTTGTCTTATCATCAGAACTCTTCTCAATCCTTCTTCCTAGCGAGTCATACTTGAAAGTAACTTCTGTATTATCTGGTTTGATGACCTTTGACATCATCCCATTGCCATAGTACTCGTACTTCCACGTATCCCCATTCTTTTCGACTTTCTCTACGAGATTTCCTTCTTCATCATAAGAGAATTTGGCATCTTGTGTTTCTAGTAATCTACTGCCAGCACCGTAAACACGATCTGATTTATCTTTTGTTTCATATAGATTGCCGACATCATCGACGCTACGATATAAGAAATCAAATTGACCGCCTTGATTAGACCATACGAGGTTACTAAATTCATCATAACCGTACGTCACTTTTACACCTGTTAGCTCGTTGACCATACTCTGTAATTTATGATTAACGTCTCAATTATAGGCGCGTCTTCGTGTATCTCGGTTTTGACTACTTACTCTGTGATGCGTTGGTCTACCTGTAATATCATATTGCCATTTGCTGATGACGTCCCCTGGCAGGATACGCTCAATCTCTTGACCAAGTTCATTGTACTGCATCAAGGCTGTCCACTGGGCTTACTCACAGCGAGAGGCAGTCATTTGGGAGCGATTACCTAACTCGTCATAGCTACTGGCAATCCACTGGTTGTTTTGCCACTCTTTGATAACTTGGTCGGATGGGTCTCGTTCTAGCTTAACGGTTACATGCTCGTTTTCCGTTTCTAGTAGCGAACCGTTTTTGTCATAGCAAAACATTTCTTAGATATAACGGAATGATAACTGTTCACTTACGTATGGTATAAAAAAGAAGGCTTGAACGCCTTCTTTTTTATTTTTCAACTATTTTTTATCAAACTATGAATATTGCCAATATCCTACTATTGGATCCTTTATCGAATCCTCCGTCACAATTGCATACAAATACACAGCACCAAACCCAAATGGAAGGCTTGTGCCTGAATGGAATAATCCACTTGGATAACCGTCCTCATCAATTTGACACAAGAATTTATATCCTTTTTTCTCTAATTCTGTGTAATAGTATTCCTCTTCTTGTATATGGAAAGGATTACCTCCAAATTTAATAAAAAAAGGAGTTTCAAATGCTTGTTCTTCACTTACAAAAATACCTTCTGAAATATAGTGTTTAACTATTCCGAATTCGGTATAAGTAGAAGCCAAACTTTCTATCGAAATTGGATGTTCAAACACATACAATGAACAGTTTGGATATATATTTTTTGAAACTCGATTTTCGTATTCTTTTGGTATAAAGATAGAAATCATGTTATTTTTATCTAATGGATTGACAAAACAAAGATAGAAGTTATAGTCAGATCCTATTTCACTAAAAAGTTCGCCTTTAGCGTCAAAATATGCTGGAGCATTTCCACCAATCCATCCATTACCAACATTTCGGTTTTTGTCTAACTGAAATAAAATACTTTCTTTTCCCTCAACTAATATGTTATTTTTGTTCTCCATATTATTCATCCGAAAAACTAAATCCGGATTTCACACTCCTTTGCATTTAGTTATTTTCTACAGATTAATCCATGTCTTTCACCATGTTCAATTGCTTGTTTTCTTAAATCCATAACTTCTTCAGTTGCAAATACTTTTGCTTCCTTACTGTCCCAACCTCTCTTAATGAGTTCATTCATAATCCCGCGTCTTGTTAACGTGGCATTTCGATTAATGCTCTGCAACCATATCTAAACAAGGTACTAGATTTACTACATTCATGACGAAAAATAATTCATTGATTTCACCAGTGTTTGTAGACGTTATTATTTCAAGAATGAACTGACAATCTGATCCTCAGTGCTCAACTAGCTTCTTAGAGAAGATTAAAGTAGCTCTTCTAAAGAGTATGAAGATGCCATTAGTTCAATATAGCTGTCATATCCTTTAACAATATAATGTTTCAAATTCAACCTATTTCTGGGGTCGTACTTCTTTATATTTTTCTGCAAATACTCTGAATCTACCACTTCATAAAATCCCGAATCTGGATGATGAAATCTTTCTTCATCATTCTCCAAATGATTTCCAATGGACACTTCCTCTGAAATACAAAAACCATTATAATTAGATTCATCGAAATTTAACGTTACACATTTAACTTCCGCTACTATTGAAAAAATAATTGCTATGCTAACACATTTATTGTCTATGCTCTTTAATGGGATAGCACCAACTTCAATTCTTACGCCACCCGATTCTGTATACACTAACTCTAAATCAGTAGTAGATATTTTGAAATTAAAATTTACTGGCTTTAAAATGAACATCTTAATTCCTCCCAATTTTTAGCTTAGACAATTTGTAACATTCTTAACAAGACCAGAACCATCTTTATTCTTTGTAATAAATATTGTTTTTGATGGTGGTCTATTTTTTATATCAGCAACTAGATGACTAGGAACTTTATCATATGGAACAAAAATTGCGTGTTCTGGAAATTTGCCTCCTTCAGCTAATGCAGCTAATCCTCTATTATTTAATGTTACTACTTTACTTGTTGCAGGATCGATTGTGTATGAAATTAAAAAATCATTAGGATTGATGCTACCCAGACTAATATCTTTAGCAACCTCAAGTATTAGCCTACCAACAATCGAGTCATTAGCTTGAGATCCAATTGTACTAAAATTAGGTGCTATTCTATTTTGACCAAAATGTATGTCTCTTGGAAATGGGGTTATTTCACCAAATTCAAAAGGGTCAAAACTACTTAAACCTAGCGGATCAACCGTAATATTGGGATTTCCAACATACCCATACAATGTTGGATTATTTCCTGCCAGCCCAATCGGGTCAATTTGGGTATAATTCCCTTGCTCTGGGTCATAGTATCGGAATCGATTATAATACAATCCTATTTCTACATCTTCATACTGCCCTTGATAACGGAATGGAATGAAATCTTGTCCACCTGATAATTCTTTTACTCTGCCATAAACATCAAGCTCAGCCGACCAAACCTTTTTACCTTCTTGATCATAGGCTTCTACAGGCGTTCCAAGATAATCACTAACAATACTGTAGTTACCTTCACTCGTGATTTTAGCTGAAGGTACGAACCCATCATTGAACATCCATGTAACTAGATTATCATTTTCAAGTTCAGTTGAATCATTCTCTGAGAAACACTCATGTAAGATAGTATTCCCATCCCAAACGAAACTTGTTGTCTTTTCTTCAGAACACTTCTCTATCCGTCTACCTAGCGAGTCATACTTGAAAGTAACTTCTGTGATGTCTGGTCGGATGACCTTCGCCATCATGCCATTGCCGTTATATTCGTACTTCCACGTATCTCCATTCTTCTCAACTTTCTGAATCAGATTACCTTCATCATCATAAGAGAATGTTGCCTCTCTCGTTTCAAGCAATCTACTTCCGGCGCCATATACACGATCTGTCTTTTCTTTCGTTTCATACAAATTCCCGACATCATCGACACTGCGGTGTAAGAAGTCAAATTGATCGCCTTGATTGGACCAGACGAGGTTACTAAACTCATCATAACCATAGGTAACTTTTAGACCTGTTAACTCGTTTACCATGCTTCGTAAGCGATGATTGACGTCCCAATTATACACGCGTCTTCGTGTATCTCGGTTTTGACTACTTATTCGATGGTGTGTAGGTCTACCTGTCACATCATACTGCCATTTACTGATGACATCTCCTGGTAGGATTCTTTCAATCTCTTGACCGAGTTCATTGTACTGCATTGATGCTGTCCAATGCGCTTGCTCTGAGCTAGAGGCTGTGATTTGTGATACATCTCCCATTTCATTGCGAGCGACATCGATTTTTGCACCTAAGCTATTTGTAATCTGGGAACGGTTGCCTAATTCATCATAACTACTCGCAATCCAATGGTCATTCTGCCACTCTTTGATCACTTGTCCAGATGAATCTCGCTCAAACTTTACTGTCACATGCTCATTTTCAGTTTGAATTAACGACCCATTTTTGTCATAGCCAAACGTTTCCCAAGTATCATCATAATAATCAGCACGGATGACATTCCCTAGACCATCATGCTGATATGTTGTCCAACGATCGCCTGGACGTTGAATTCTTTGAACCAATCCGGCTAGACTTCGCTCATACGTTCTTTCAATCTCATCAAAGCCGATTTCCTTGATGATATTCCCTTTCGTATCGCGTTCAAACTGATACGCTTCGCCTTTTTCATTGATGACAGCGTTTAACTGCTCTTCTGTATCATAGGTGAAATTGACTTTCTTCCCACCTTGTTCTCGAGCCTTCAAACTGCCGAGAATGGTGTAATCAAAGGCTACTTGCGTATGGTTATCTTTCGCAAAAACAATATCTTCATAGGCATTGTACTTCAATTGTACGTCGTTACCATCTAATTTCTTTGGCATTTTGAAGTTAGAATTTCTATACCTTACAAAGCTTGAAAGTGTAGCACATTTTAAAATTGAATTAGAAAAATACATAACATATTAGAATACAAAACGAATTAAGGGCCACGTTAAAAGACATGAGTCCGATACAAAATATCGAACTCATGCCCAAACCTCTACATAATGAAATAACTCTGTCTAACATTTGAAGGTCACTTCATTACCATGGGGAATTTTACTATTTTTTTGCTATGCTTACTGAACTAAAAGTCGCTATCGAATAATTCAATATAATGCAGACCGTTTTATAGTTTGTTTATATCAATAATTTCTATTTTCCGAATCGAAATAATAAAAAATAGTGTTTATTTACAATATAGATTGTAGATAGTTAGGCACTGAATCTAAGTCCATAAATTGAATCCCTTTAAGATTATCTTTTTCACACAATGATTTAAATCTCTCTGAACAAAACAGGTACCTTCCCAGTTTTAAATCGCTTAATTGAAATAAATCAAGATCAGTGTCTTTTATCACCAACTTTATATACTTATCAACGAAACTTCCACCAACTTTTAATTTTGCATTACTTGGAACTTCTCTTGTAAGGTACTCAGATTTATCATAATCAACTAATGAATGTCTTTTAATACATTTAATAAAGAAAAATAAATCTTTTACTTTTGGTTTACCTTTTGTACTAACAACATGTAAATTAGCTATACCATAATCCTGTAATATATTTACTTGATCCATTGAAGATAAAAATTTTTCAGAGATTACATGACCAAAGAAATTTTCGTAGTAGTCAAATTGAACTTTGCTTCTCGTTATTAACCAAAGTTCTTTTGGGAAATCCATTTGTTCAATAAAAGGTCGATTCCAATTATAGCTCATTCCTTCGTCATATTTCTCATCAGTATAGCTTTCGTGCAAAACACCATCTAAATAGATGGGGGAATTTGCACTATCATTGACTAACATAAAATATTTCATAAAATTACCCCAATCGTTTACAAGTTGGATATTTTTTTGATGGTACATAATCTTTACTAAAATGTCCTGTTTGCAGTTGATTTTTAAGTTGCATTTGCAGTTTACGTACTTTTGTTCTAGCTTGTTTTTCATTTATAAAACCATCATCAAATTCTTCATATATAGTGGCTACTCTGTTCATTACATTCTTATTATAAGCACTATGAGAAGTATTATGAATAAAATCAAATGTACTACCTTTTAAAGTATCCGGATTACTAGGAATCATCATACCATTAAAAGCTTGATCTCTTAAACCTCCAATACCAATATCATTGAAAAATGTTTGATATTGCTTCCAAACATTTGTCGGAATCACATGATGAGCCTGAAAACCTGTAAAGTTTCTCCCTTTAAAACCTTTTTGAACATTACCTGAGAGTATTGTACTTGGCGCTCTCGATAATCCAAATGGATCAATACAACTATTTGTATCACTTACATATCCATATAGTGTAGGATTGTTTCCTGCAAGTCCTATAGGGTCTTGTTGGATATAAACCCCTTCGTTCGGCGAGTAATATCGGAATCGGTTGTAGTACAAGTCTGTTTCCTCATCCATATACTGTCCCTGAAAACGGAATGGAATGAAACCTTTATATCCTGTAAGTTCCTTACCTTGTCCATAGATGTTAAGTTCTATAGACCAGACTTGGTTTCCTTCCTCATCGTACGCCTCTACAGGAGTACCTTGATAATCACTGATAATACTAAAGTTACCTTCATTGGTAATTTTAGCTGATGGTGTAAGTGAATTATCTTCATACACCCATGTTACGAGATTTCCCTGTTGGTTTGTATTCGCATCTTGGGTACTTATCGTACTTGCCTTTACTACCCACTCATGTAAAGTCGTATTGCCATCCCAGACAAAGTGAGTCGCTTTTCCTTCACAATTTTTTTCCACACGTCTACCAAGTGGATCGTATTTGAAAGTAATCACTTTGTTTAAAGTTGAATTGTTCTTTGATAAGAACACAACCTTTGACATCATCCCATTACCATCGTATTCGTACTCCCACGCATCACCAGTTCTTTCAACTTTCTGAATCAGATTACCTTCATCATCATAAGAGAATGTTGCCTCTTTCGTTTCAAGCAATCTACTTCCGACACCATAGACACGATCTGTCTTTTCTTTTGTTTCATACAGATTCCCGACATCATCGACACTGCGGTGTAAGAAGTCAAATTGACCGCCCTGATTGGACCAAACTAGGTTACTGAATTCATCGTAACCATAGGTCATTTGTACACCCGTTAACTCATTTACCTTGCTTCGTAAGCGATTATTGGCATCCCAATTGTACACTCGTCTTCGTGTTTGATGATTTTGACTACATATTCGATGCTGTGTCGGTCTACCAGTTACATCATATTTCCATTTACTAACGACATCCCCTGGTAGGATTTTCTCAATCTCTTGTCCAAGAGCATTGTACTGAATCGTTGCTGTCCAATGGTCTTGAACTGAGCGAGAAGCTGTAATTTGCGACACATTTCCAATTTCATTACGAGCGACATCGATGTTTGCACCTAAGCTACTTGTAATTTGTGAGCGATTACCTATTTCATCATAGCTACTTCCAATCCAATGGTCATTTTGCCACTCCTTGATTACTTGTCCAGATTGGTCTCGCTCAAACTTTACAGTCACATGTTCATTTTCAGTCTCAATTAACGAACCATTTTTGTCATAGCCAAACGTTTCCCAAGTGTCATCGTAATAATCAGCACGAATTATATTTCCTAGGCCGTCATGCTGATACGCTGTCCAACGATTACCTGGACGTTGAATCCTTTGAACCAATCCTGCTGGACTTCGCTCATACGTTCTTTCAACCTCATCAAAGCCAATTTCCTTGATGATATTCCCTTTCGCATCACGTTCAAACTGATACGTTTCGCCTCTTTCGTTGATCACAGCGTTTAACTGCTCCTCTGTATCATAGGTGAATTTGACTTTCTTCCCACCCTGTTCTCGAGAAATTAAACTGCCAAGAATGGTGTAATCAAAGGCTACTTGCGTATGGTTATCCCTTGCAATAACAATATCGTCATAGGCATTGTACTTTAATTGAACATCGTTACCATCGGAAAGGTTGGCTCGTACAAGGCGATTCAAGTTATCATAACGAAACTAAATCCGCCACTTAACCCAATCGGATCTATCTGTGTGTACGTGCCAGTGCATGGGTCATAATAGCAGAAGCGATTATAATACAAGCCACTGCTCAAATCGTGATACTACCCTTGATAACGGAATAGAATAAAGTCTTTCGTCCCTGTGAATTCTTTCTATTAGCTTTTCTCCTGTATAACCACCATGACATAGACAGAAAAAGCAGTCCCTGACTTAAAAAACCTACGTAAAAAGGGGTTTTATACCTCTTCATACGTAGGTTCTAAAATTATATTTTCTCTGCAATATTACAATTAATTACTAATTATTATTTGAAGTTCACCGAATACTACTCACTAAGATTTCCCTCACACCTTTAGGTTTTGATAAATTCACCCCAGCCATAACTAATCACCTCATCTTCAGTTGGAAAATCATATTTTGCATATGTGTTAAATGGCAAACATTGTTCCTGAGTTATTTCATATGGACTTTTCCATTCAGATTCACATTCTTTACAACACAAATACAGATTTAATGTTTGAATATCTTTTACAATTATGACCCAGCCTTGATCACACAATGGGCACCAATCAACTTTATATTCATTAATCATTTTACTCTCTTCTTTCATCATTAGTTATTTTGAAGGAAATGCGGTAACAATTTTATTTGTTCCACCTTCTGTAATAATTGTAACGTTGTTTAAAACATCACCTGATCCTCTAAATCCACCTTCTAATCCAGCTTCTGGAGAAGAAATTACATATTTATCATTTCCGTTCGGTTGAGTAACAGGGGTCCCTTTATTTGTCCAAGCATCATTAGTTTGAGTAAAACCATCATCCGAAAATACGCCGTGCTTCGGTTTAGTTAAATCATCAACGTTATGTAGTTCCACATGCTGTTGAGTAGTGTAACCATCGTGCCTTGTTCGGCTCCAATCTGGCTTATCAATCTCACATTCATTTAATCCAAAAGGATCGGTCATTCTGTTTGGATCTTTTACATAGCCATACAAAGTGGGATTCCCACCCGCAAGTCCAATCGGGTCAACTTGCGTATAATTCCCTTGTTCTGGGTCGTAGTATCGGAATCGGTTATAATACAATCCAATCGCTACATCTTCATACTGCCCTTGATAACGGAATGGAATGAAATCTTTCTCACCTGTAAATTCTTTCATTCGTCCATAAACATCAAGCTCAGCCGACCAAACCTTATTTCCTTGCTCATCATAGGCTTCAACAGGCGTTCCAAGATAATCACTTATAATACTGTAATGACCTTCACTCGTAATCTTTGCAGAAGGGACAAAACCATCATTGAACACCCATGTCACTAGATTATCAGCTATAGCAGTATCAGCCTGTGAAGATTTCAGATTTTCTAAAGTATCCGCAACATTCTGCGTGGAATACTCATGCAAAATCGTATTGCCATCCCATACAAAATGAATTGCCTTATCCTCAGAACTCTTCTCTATTCGCCTACCTAATGAATCATATTTGAAAGTAACTTCCGTATTATCTGGCTTAATGACCTTCGACATCATGCCATTACCATAGTACTCGTACTTCCACGTATCACCATTCTTTTCAACTTTCTCTACGAGATTTCCTTCTTCGTCATAGGAGAATTTGGCATCTTTTGTTTCTAATAATCTACTGCCTGCGCCATAGATACGATCTTTTTTGTCTTTTGTTTCATACAAATTCCCGACATCGTCCACGCTACGGTATAAGAAATCAAATTGACCGCCTTGATTAGACCATACGAGGTTACTAAATTCATCATAACCGTACGTCACTTTTATACCCGTTAGCTCATTGACCATGCTGCGTAATTGGTGATTCACATCCCAATTATACACGCGTCTTCGCGTATCGCGGTTTTGACTACTTACGCGATGGTGTGTCGGTCTACCAGTTATATCATATTGCCATTTACTAATAACATCCCCTGGTAGGATTCTTTCAATCTCTTGTCCGAGTTCATTGTACTGCATCGAGGCTGTCCACTGGGCTTGCTCGGAGCGAGAGGCTGTCATTTGCAAGATATTGCCCAACTCATTACGCGTAACATCGATTTTGGCACCAAGGCTGCTTGTTATTTGGGAGCGATTGCCTAAGTCGTCATAGCTACTGGCAATCCACTGGTCATTTTGCCACTCTTTGATAACTTGCCCAGATGGGTCTCGTTCTAGCTTGACGGTTACATGCTCATTTTCCGTTTCTTGTAATGAGCCATTTTTGTCATAGCTAAAAGTTTCCCACGTACCATCATAGTAGTCAGAGCGAATAATATTCCCTAGCGCATCGTGCTGATACGCTGTCCAACGATTTCCTGGCCGTTGCATCCGTTGCACGAATCCTGCGAGGCTTCGCTCATACACTTTTTCCATGTTATCAAAGCCGTTTTCCTTGATAATATTGCCTTTGGTATCGCGTTCAAAGGTGTATGCTTCGCCTTTTTCATTGATAACAGCGGTTAATTGCTCCTTTGTATTGTGGGTGAATTGTATATTCTTGCCACCTTGTTTTCGAGACGTTAGGCTGCCTAGAATCGTGTAATCAAAGGCAACTTGCGTATGGTTATCCTTCGCAAAAATAATATCGTCATAGGCATTATACTTTAATTGAACGTCGTTACCATCGGAAAGGTTGGCTCGTACAAGGCGATTTAAATGGTCATAACGGAACTTTTCTGTGGCCCCTAGGGGATTTGTCGTGCTAATGCAGTTACCTCGACGATCATATGTCCAGGTTGAACTTGTCCCGTCTGGCAATGTCACTTGACTCAAGTTCAGATCAGCATCATAAGAAAGATGACCGATTTGTTGTAGTAATTAAAGAATGTGAAGTATTATTTACTTAGGAACAATGCATATAAGAGTTATTTGTAATGTTATCCAATTTTATGATCCCTACTAATACAAAAAAATATTAAACGGCCTGAGCTCTGTAAATTTAAGGCTCAAACCGCTTAACGTACTTTTATTATTGCCAATATCTACTTGGTAAGATACAGTTCATTAGTCCCTACTCTAATGTTTGAGATCAGCTGATTTCAAAATAGGTTTAGTCCCATTAATCTAGCGTTCTAGTGAAGCAAAATATTGTGGGATATCATCAATTTCAATAAAACGTATTCCCTTAATATTATTTATCTTACATAGTTGTTTGAAATTTTCTGAACAAAACAAATAACTCACCAATTTTAAATCATTTAAACAAAAAATATCCTTATCGGTTTCCTTTAAAATAATCTTATTGTATTTTTCAACAAATATACCATTAATGTTAAAGGATTTGTTTTTTGGTACTTCTCTAGTTTTAAAATCTGATTTTTCATAATCAACGATATCTTCTCTGTCATAAAATTTAAGAAAATAATACGGTTGATTAACTTTAGGTTTCCCCTTTGTACTTACAATATTAAGGCTAGATAATACATAATGTTGCAAATAGTTACTTTCCTTTATTAGATTTAAAAATTTGTTGCTAACTATATGTCCTAAAAAATCTTCATAGTAATCAAATTCAATTTTATTAGTAGTAATCAACCAAAGTTTTTTTGGTAAGTCCATCTTTTCAAAAAAGAGTCTATTCCAGTTATATTCCATACCTTCATTAAATTTTGTTTCATTAAATTCTTCATGCAACACACCTTTTAAAAAGATAGGAGAATTAACCTCATCTTTTACCAGCATATAGTAACTCATTATATCACCCTAACCTTTTACATTTTGGGTATTTTTTTGATGGAACTGTATCAAATTGACCCATTAATAATTTATTTTTCAACTCAATTTGCAATTTACGGATTTTAGTTCTTGCTAATTTAGCATCTATAATACCATTACCACTATTAAATTCGATTGAAATTTCTTTAACTCTCCTAGTAACGTGGTCGTTATATTTAGAATGCGACGTATTATGAATAAAGTCAAATAAACTATTTTTTAAAGTCTCTGGATTACTAGGAATCATCATTCCATTAAATGCTTCATCCCTTAATCCTCCCATACCTATAGAATTAAAGAAGCCTTGATATTTTTTCCAAACATCAGTTGGTATCACATGGTGTGCTTGATTTCCTGTAGTTTTGCTTCCTCCTTTTTTAAAATTTCCAGCAAGAACTTGGCTAGGTGCTCTCGCTAAACCGAATGGATCATTCTCCATGTTTGGATCTTGCACATACCCATAAAGCGTAGGATTCCCACTATTTTTCAGCTTCTGGGCTTTGGTAAAGAATTCCCCACTTTTTCTTTTTCTTCGGCTTCTTTGATTTTTTTTGCGGATCTTTTCTTTTTGGAAGATTTCAAAATGGGCTATAACTTTTTATAAACAAAAAACCTTGAAAGGCTTTTGCCAATCAAGGTTATAAAACATCTACACCCTTATTTAATATTTATTGCTTTCGTTATCTTTTTTATTATATCATTCAACCATTCCACTGGCTTTACATTTAGAATTGGAAAGTATATACCATCTGTACAAGATTGAATGTATTCATTTTTTTCAATATCTGAGTACTCGTTTTTGATAAAATCTGTTAAAATGACAACGATATATTCCAAATATTCTTTACTTTCATCTAATATTAATTCCTGTAGAGCATCTTCAGGCGATTCAATATCTTGATGAAATGTTCCAGCTAAAAATTGGAAAACTGGATCATCTTGATTATTAATAGATAACATACTACATCAATCCCTTCTAGATTATCAATCTGGATATCCTGTTAAAATATAATTTTCTTCTCCTTTTTTCTTTAAAACGATTCGGGCATTTATTTTATCTTCAACTGTTGTAGAACCTCTCTTTACTCCACGCCCAATTGCTTCATCTCCTTGATAATTTAAAACCAATGTAGATTTACTTTTTGGATTATTCAGCCAAGATTGAATAAGTTTTTTATTATTTTCATCACTTAAAACCTCACCGGTTACTTTCTCAGCTATGTCTATATTTGTAAAAGTTGAAGAACCAGAGATATTAGGGTTATTTTCTATTCTTTTCAATAATTCTTCGTCCGTTTTCCCAACATGTCTTTCTATTAAATGCCCTCCTTTTAGTTCATGTTCAGCTAATCCACCATTAATTATAGGAGAACTCTTATCTTCTGGTTTGGATTTATCCGTACCCTTATCCTCGGTAGGCTTTTTATTCGAGCCATTTTGTGATGGTTGGGTATTAGACGGCTTCGGACTTGGAGTTGTTGTGTTTCTTCCTACTGTTCCTGTATCCTCCACGCGTCTAATGTCTCCACCTGCTCCTGCTAACTCCCATTGTTGTGATCCCAGCTGACGCAGTTGCTGTTTGACTTCGGCTACTTTGGATTGTATCTGGGTTTTCACGTTCACTACTTGCTTTTTGACTTGGTCTACTACACTTCCTACTGGACCTTTCAGCACGTTTTGAACACCTTCACTGACACCCTTAACTACCCCGGCACCTTTTTTTATCAATTTCCCACCTGTCGCCGCCCAGCCCACAATCGGAATCATCGCGCCAAAGGAGAGGGCCGCATTGACCTTATCACCTCTGGCCAGATAAATAAGACCATTCACGCCATCCGCTACTTCGCCGACACCTGGGATTAACCCTATTAAATCTAATCCTACTTGTAGCGTATCTAACAGATTTTTAGGTTTTACAGCATTTTTCACTACTTTGGTCGTCGCTTGAGCGGCTTTTTTTACAGCCGGTAGTACCTTTTCCTTGACTACCTGCTTCGTCTGTTTGACAGCGGCCTTTACCTGTTGCTTGGCTTTCGACACAGCCGCCTTTGTTTTTTTCACAACCTTTTTCGTGGTCAGGATCGCTTTTTTTATGGCCTTCTTCGCCCGTTTGACCAATTTACTCTTGGATAGACTATTTTTCAGCTTGCGGGCCTTGGTAAAGAATTTACCCCACTTCTTCTTTTTCTTCCTGCGTTTTTTCTTTTTCTTCTTTTTATTGGACTTTCGTTGTTTCTTCTTTGTCGAGCCCTTCTTTTTGGAGGATTTCTTGGAGCTCTTTCCCTTTCAAACCTTTACTCTTTATCGCTTTGCCTTACAAAAAGATAATTTTCTTAGTTTCAATTATTGAACATGGGTATAAACTTATCATTAATGCAAGAATAAACAGCTCATATCCGCCATTAAAATGGAAGTATAAGCTGTTTAAAAGAAGATTTTGTTATTCTTTAAATATCAGTTTTCCTATAATTGGAGTATAAAAACATTAATTTACCAAATCGCCTTAATTTAGCAACTACTACTCTTTATCTAGAATTCTTGCAAAATTACTGTTTAATTATGAATATACTTTCTAAGGTACTCATATTCCTCAAATCTAAAATAAAAAGAAAAGGAGAATTATATATCACTCACTTCATCTTCAAATTTCTTCATTTTTTCTATTAAATCTATATCTAGTTCTTCATTGTTATTACTTACATATTTATACTCAAAATACTTAATTCTTGCTGCTGGTCCAAATTCACTTTTGTGCCAATTTGTATAATCAAAATGTACTTTTAATTTCCCTTTATCATTAAGTAATAATGTCACTGAAAACCAAGGTTCTTGGTCATTATTAATAAACAAATCTTGAAGTTTAACAATTAGTTCAAATAACTTATGCAGCTCTTTATTATAAACCCTTTTATCTACACCATATACTCTTGGAATAAAATGTGAAAATAGGTACTTTTCTTCATTACCTTTAGGTAAAAAAAAGAAAAAAACTCCTCCGTCTTTATCCTTAACTTCACCATTAAAATAGAAGTTACTCCATTCAACAGGTATAATATCATTAACCTGCTGTGCTATTTCTTTATATAACTTATTCAATTCTATTTCAAAACTCATCTATTTCATCCACCTTTTTTATTTGCTATCTCTCGAATTACTGGAAAGTCTCCTTCAATTTCGTATTCAACTATAAAAGAATCTGGTCGCATTGAATTCCCTGAGTATGTCGGATTAATTTGAACAGTAACTTTTTTCGGAGGTGTTTCTTTCAATGCATTTGCCCATTCTGTCTCTATATTGAACCATTCACCACCAGAACGGTTAATCTGGCTATTTTGTGGAACTAGGTTATCGATATCCTTTGGCCCTTTAAACTGTGCTCCTATTAAGTGTCCACCGTCGTCATCAGGTAATCGATCTTTTCCCCCCACTGTTCTCTGTGCGTATGCATTTCGTTCAGCTGTACCTAGTACAAGCGTTCCTTCACAATTGGTAATACGTCCATTGCTATCTGTACGATAAGTATAACCTTCTGGTGTTTTGTATTCTACATTTGGTTTTAAAACTTTTTTTCTACCATTCTTTTTCGTAGTCAAGACCGCTTTTTTAATAGCCTTCTTCGCCCGTTTGACCAATTTACTCTTGGATAAACTATTTTTCAGCTTCCGGGCCTTGGTAAAGAATTTCCCCCACTTTTTCTTCTTTTTTTTCTTCTTTTTCTTCTTTTTACTCGATTTCTTTTGTTTCTTCTTTGTCGAGCCCTTCTTTTTGGAGGATTTCTTGGAGCTTTTTCCTTTTGATCCTCCGCTCTTTCCTTTTTTCTTTCCACCTGGAGAGCCTACTTTTGGAATCATCCCCAGTAAGCTTCCCGCTAGTCCTAATAGACCCATTAGGCATCACCCCCACCAACAGGGATCATCCCCATCATGTCTAGGGCTGACTCAAGGTCTGCTTCTTCCTGCGAAGCGACTGATACAGGGGCTTTGATGGACCCTTCCATTGTGACAACCTGTCCCTTCCGTATTGCCATCAAACACAAGACTACTGGAGCCACATGTGAAACGCATTGATTCAGCTGCACTCATGGACACACGTTTTCCGGCAAAGGTGATTGTGCCATTCGCTTTGACTAGCAGGGACGGCTTACTATGCACGGTAATGCCGCTAAACTGGCTATCCGCTATTTACAAAACCGCTATCTGTCCATTATAAACCTTTTTTTCACTTTATATTTCTTCACTCCACCATATAATTGTATGCCCGTACTTGTATAAAATTTAACACTTAGTACACTAATTAAATAATCGTATTCTTTTCAATTTACGTATCTAAACATGCAAAAAAACACTTGTCGCCTATTATAGGCAATCAAGTGCTTTAAGTTTATAAATTTTCTAAGTTCATTAATATTTGCAAGTTTTATAAGTTATTTTAGTATTGACAGTATGACATCTTTTCTATCATATGGCAAGTGTAACGTTTAAACCCTTTAGCTTGTTTAATTTCGTGTGTTTGTTGCTTATGCCATCCATAAGTGGTCCTTGTAAATAAATTGTCATCTCGCCTATTCTCGCTCTTATTGCTTAATTGTTAAAATAGCACTCCTTGATGGTCTAGCCTTCATGAGTTATTAATTCAAATTCAAGGATATCTTTAACTATATACAATTAAAAAACTATTATTTCCTTGTTTATCACCACGAGCTTTGTCATTCTCGTTAGTTTGTTAGTTATTCCATATTTATACTACCCTTTCCATTAAAAGGTCTCGCCCAATTTTCGTTCTTTTCTCGCTATCCCTGTTCTTATTGCTCAATAAATCTTCCAAATTAAACTTGATATGTTATTTTAACTCATTAGTCTGCTTATCAAGTAATAGACAGGAGATTTTTTTCGCTCCAACAAAGTAATATTTTTCACTATCGAAACCCTCAGCAATGAACTTAAAAATATAATTACCTTTATCCACTTCAAATTTATCTGTTAAATTCTCTATTTCTTCCTCAGTAGCTAATCTAATTACGGGATATGATGTATCTTTTTTCCAGCCAAAAGGCAGAGAAACAAAGTGGACTTGCTCAAAATTAATCTCAATATTAACCTTCTTTGTGGTATTATCCAACCGGCCTATAATTGTTAAATCCCATCCATTTGATAAAGCAACATCAAAATCCATCCATAGCTCTTGAGAAGCATATTCATTGATTCGCGTTATTACTTGAAGTACTTCATTTTCATTCATAAAAAATCTTTGTTCACTCAATATTATCACTTCCTTATCTATTTAACTGAATATGCGTATCTCTTGCAGCCTCTTCATTAAATAAAGGGTTCGGCCGCCCATCTTTATACGTTTCCTTTAATGTACTTTCATGGTGCCATTTCCCATTAGAATCCATATATTCTGTTCCGTTACCAGGCTTCTGTCTCCCCACTCTATAAATACTTCCCGATTTTCCATACTGAGTTTCAGCTTCGTGAGCTCTTATCTCGTATTTATAATCACCATCAACCCACTTTTCTTTGAATCTTCCCGGTAATTCATCTAGCCCTTGTCGCTTCATTACTTCATCTAAGAAATCTTCAGGGTTAGTTGTTTTAGTCAAATCGACTTTACCCGTACCCTATGTTGTAATCTTAAAATCCGCTAATAAAAAAACAATCTATCTTAAACCTTATTAAACTACTTCTTCCTCCTTTATTATCGGCAATTTATAGGCTGTTTTGTGCTTCATCATGCCGTAAATAATGTTTACAAGCGTTCTCATGATACAAACCAATGCTTGTCCCTTTGTTTTACCTTCTTTTAGTTTCCGTTGATAGTATGCATGGAATACTGGGTTCCTTGGCAGCTTACTTCCTTTTGCCACTTGTACTTGCTGTACGGCTAAGTTGTAAAATAAAGCGTGTAGCGCCCGATTTCCTTGCTTGCTTTTTTGTTCCCTTCCTTTCCCACCAGAACCAAAGTAAACAGGCACAATGCCCGCAAATCGTGCTAATTTGTTGGCATTTGGAAAACGGTGTACATCGCCTATTTCGGCAATTAAAGCTGAAGCTGTAACGAGATCTATGCCTGGCATTGTGTCTAATTGAAAGTCTAGTAAACTCATTAACCCTTTTAATTCTCGTTCCACATAGCGCATTTCCTGCTTCTTAAATGAAATGTCTCTGACGATGCTCTTTACTAGAAAATCTCGTGTTTCTTGGTGTTCTCTTATTGTGTTTCCATCCTCTTTTACCAACTTTAAAATTTCACTCGCTTTTTTCACCGAACATGTATTGCTACTGGCTTCTAATAAAAATATGGTCAATTGCTTAACACTTACCCCTTCTAAACACGATGGAGACGGATATCGGTCCCAAAATGCCAATGCTGTTTTTCCATCTACCTCTGAAAAAAACTTTTTATAGCTTGAATAGTGGTGGCTTAATTGAATATGCAGTTGGTTCTTTAAAGCACCTTGTGCTTTTACTAATGCATTTCTTCTAGTGACTAACTGTTGTATGGACCAAAATAAATCATGTGGTTTAGCGTCTGGCAATTGGTCAAGTTTATTTACCAATATGCGTGCCACACATTCTGCATCCCAACTATCACTCTTTTGTGTGGTCATATGGCTTTTTCGTTCAGCGTATGACAGAGCTGGATTTACTTCTTTTACAACTTGTCCATGGTCGGTTAAAAACTGCGCTAACGATCGTCCATAGCCTCCAACATCTTCTAAGCCAAATACAGGCGTCAATCTTTCTTCCATCAGTTTATCAATATCTAGTAAAAACGTGGAGAAAGCAGATGGTTTATTTACAACTGTTAATTCAGCTAACTTCTCCTGCCAACAATTAATAATAGCCGCCACATGGTGTTGCTTATGTAAGTCTACTCCCACATAAAAATGTTTCTGTCGTTCGTGCATTAACTTATCCTCCTATTCAATGGAATGAAAATGCCGGCAACCTTAGTTCGAGCGTTCACCTTCCGGTGCGCATTGGTACGAAAGCCTATCCATTTTCACCCTTATATGAGGTTATATAAGTAAATGAACCCCTTTTTTAAGTAACTTTTTAAATTATAGCCTCATGTTTGCCATTTGCTTGTATTTGTCCGTATGTATAAGTCCCCCGATAAAAGCTCTCATGGTCTAAAATGCGCTTCACTTGTACTTTTGTAAATCGTTTTCCTTTCTCTGTTTGATAGCCTTCCATGTTAAGCTGTTCTGCCAATTTAGATAGTGACCAATGTTTAAAAAAATGTCTTAATTCAAATAGCCTCCGTACAACGATCGCTTTCTCTTTATCCACTTCTAATACTTTTCGCCCTTTCTGTACTGTATAACCAAACATGACACCGCCACCTGCATAGCCACCTTGTTCAGCTTTTTTCTTTCTGCCCCTACTTAGTTTCAATGCAATCTCTAATCGTTGATATTGGTCTAATAGCTCCAACATCCCATTCACTAAAAAATCATTTGGTTCATGTGTGTATATGCTGTAATTTGGCTGCTCAATCGCTTTTACATCTGCGCGTTATATTTTTTCAACTCTCGTTGTATTAATACTTTTGCCATATCAGAGCGCCACAAACGAGACGTATTTAATACAATTACTTGGCTCACTTGATGATATTCTATATCTGCCAATAGCTCTTGCAAGCCTTCTCGCTCAATAGTTAATCCATCCTCATCAACTGTCGCTCCGCTGAGTCCTCTATCCTCATATATGTAAAGCAGTTGTAGCTTATTTTCGTCACAATACCTCTCAATTTCTTCTACTTGATACGCTAAGCTATATCCTTCACGTACTTGCCCTTCTGTTGAAACTCGTACATAACCAACTACTTTTTCTTTCATAATACCCCTTCCCGTTACAGCAATTAAAGTCCCTGTAACGCTTACCCGTTTTTTGCGGATAACTTGTGTGTAACGTCTATCCGTTACAACATACTGTACGACCTTACCCAAATTTTGCACAACCCTTTATTTTACAGTCGTTTTTTCTCTAGTATGGTCGTACACTATACATAACCGTTACAATCTAACAAAGAGGTGTTTTTATTATGTCTTCTACTATTCGTTTACGTCTCAATGAAATTTTAATTGAAAAACAAATGAGCCGTCGGCAACTTGCCAGACAAGCCGCTTTACGTCCGAATACGGTAAATGACCTATGTACTCGCCCTGTACAATGTGTGCATACACGTATTCTCTCTATCTTATGCGATACATTACAAGTTTCTATTCAAGACCTCCTTGTATTAGAGCCAATTGACTAAGCAACCCCAAGTACCATCGAACATGGCTCATCTATCAGTTGTTTCCATACTGCTCCTGCTAACTCGTCGAAATCCACTCGATACTGGTTCGCAAGGGGCTTTTTTATTGCTCTACGTATATACTGCGTGTACATGTCTTTTCCATCTCGTAAATTAATGACTCGTTCTACTTCTTTCTTCTCCAACGCTTGCCAATCCATTATCACCGCCGCAAAGTATTGTTTATTCTGTTTTGGCGAATGTCTCTCTATATCTTTAAGCTCTATTTTTTCATCTGGTTTATAGACGACTTCAATCCTACTCAAATCATTTTCCAAATAAATACCTTTATTTCCAAATAGCTCTAGTCTCTTATCATAAATTCGACAATATCCATTCTGTTTTCTTTGATAACCTTCACCAAAATAACGTGTCTTTTCACAATGACTCATTTTCCTCCGCACATCTATTGGTATAACGACCACATTTTCTAGTTTTGTTGGTATATCGTACGCTACATCACAGCCCACAAATTCTACTCGGCTTGCCCGCTTCCCTATCATCTCTAATATTTCTCTGAAATGTGAGTAATGCTCTGGCCTTGTCTCAATCCTTAGGGTATGTAAGTGGCCTTCTGTTTCTCTAAAGTTTTTAAAATATAGATGAATGTATACATCGTCACTTTTCCACATATGTAGTTCATAGCTATATGTTCCACTATAAATCTTCATTTTCACTCTATAGAAACCTCTATTTCCATAGCCTGTTCTTCCCACTTATAAAGAATTTAACCCTTAGTACACTAATTAAATAATCGTAATCTTTTCAATTTACCTATTTAAATATGTAAAAAGCACTTGTCGCCTGTTATAGACAATCAAGTGCTTTAAGTTTATAAATTTTCTAAGTTTATTAATATATTTGAAAGTTTTATAAGTTATTTTTATATCGACAGTATGACATCTTTTATACTACTTGGCAAGTGTAACGTTTAAACCCTTTAGCTTGTTTAATCTCGTGTGTTTGTTGCTTATCCATCCATAAGTGGTCCTTGTAAATAAATTGTCATCTCGCCTATTCTCGCTCTTATTGCTTAATTGTTAAAATAACACTCCTTGATGGTCTAGCCTTCATGAGTTATTAATTCAAATTCAAGAATATCTTTAACTGTACACAATAAAAAAAATATTTATATCCTTGTTTATCGCCACGAACTTTGTCATTATCATTTATTTAGTCACTATTACATACAAAACTACCTCCTGCATGTAAAATATCATCTCGCCTAATTCTCACACTTTTCTTCCTAGACCAATGTTTACATAGAACTCCTTGATGGCCCAGCCTTCATGAGCTCTCGATTCTCAAACAATCATTTTTTCTTGTTGTCTCACTCAAATATCAGCTGATTTAATATAATCAAAGTAAAAAACCTTGAAAGACATTTGCCAATCAAGGAAATTTTTTAGTTACTACGATTCGAAAGCTGTTCTATCAGGAAATACACCACCTTCTTTTACTAAGCAAACTGCCAATCTTTGAGCAGCTCTATCATAATAAAACTTAGATGGAAAATTGTTATCTGGAATAACTTCTAACTCGGAAAAATTTCTAGTAAATTTATTTAACTCAATTTTCCCCATAATATTTTCATTAGGTCCGAATCTGTAAATCACAGATTCATTATCCTCATATTCTTTTAGTAATAAAACGTATGAAGCCATCTTTATTCCTCCTCTGGTGGATGCCATGGGGCCCCGACTCTAATTTTTACTTTTATTAAATACCGCTTTTCTTGTAGGGTTCATAAAGGTTACATCTATTCTCATAATTAAGGAAAATTTATTCGATTCTGGTTAGCCCCACTAAAAAACCTTGAGAGACATAAAGCCTATCAAGGTTCAAATGTTATTTTATATTTCATGCATAGCTAAATCTAATAAAAAATTACTAAACTCATTAGCAATTATCAAGATTCTATAGTTGTTCGGTCAACAAAGTTCTGATTCTCTTTAATAATCATTCTCGAAAGACGTCTTCCTGCTCTCTTAAAGAAGAAATCATCAGCAAACTCTTGTGAATCAATTGGTGAAAGCTGATTGATAACCCTATTTTTTTTATCATACTCAATTCGCCCCATTGAATACTCATTTGGTCCATATAGATAGACTACCCTATCTTCGTTTTCAAACTCCTTTAACATCAATACAAAAACTGCCATGAATCTTCACTCCTCATAGTTTTTCTCCCAATCCCATGGCCTTCCAGATTCTATTGTTTTGTCATGCGCTTTTCTATAGTTAGTCTGGAATATACCTTCAAATTTTGATTCAAAAATTTCGTGATGTAATAATTGTATATCAGAATCTACTTGTTTCCCATCCATCAATCTTTGCCATGCTTGAGCCAGTTCGTAGTCCGGGTCAAATCTCCCAACTCCGTGATCCTTTATATGGGAGTTATTAAAGACATGATCTTTAATCCTTTGTACCCTAGTAATAGAAAAGCCAGTATTATTAGCAATTGCATTTACGTCTTCTGTTCCTAACCCCCTAAATTTTTCATACATTTCTTCTGCAATAGCTTCTTCCTTGAAGAACTGCTCAGGGGATATATTTCTTCCGCCCGATTCAGCATATTGTATAGAATTACCCGTACCCTTACTACTACTCGAACTGGTAGTAGACTTAACACTTGTTACTCCAGTCGAAGTCTTCCCTACTTTTGTTAGTGTTCCAACACCTTTTGTCCCAACAACAGCTGTAGCTGTATTTAGGGTTACTTTTGTTCCCCAGTATGCTCGTGAATAGTTATTACCATGAATAACATCTTTTTCAATAGAGTCTTCTATTGAACCAGCTATTGTTTTCACAGCTAGCAGTGGATCTGAAGCAAAATTTTTCAAACTGTCTGTTGTTTCTTTCACTACGCCTATCGGATCAGTTACTAATTTTTTTACATCATTGTAGGTGTTTTTAGCAACATCTACGGTTGCATCAAACTTTCCTTTAGATTTTTGGGTTTGTTGGAGGCCCATGTTAAACCCTGTCCGTAAGAATTTTTCTTTTTTAGACATATCCTTACTTATATTGAGTGGCTCCATTTTATCTAAAGACTTATAGACTTTGACAGCTTCTTTTGCGGCAGTTTTTACTTCCTTTACCGCTTGCTTTGTCTGGTTATAAACGGCTTTCGTTTTGTTTACTGCTTGTTTATAGGTTTTCTTACCCGCTAGGACAGCTTTTTACTACTTTCTTAAATTGCTTCGCTATTTTACTTTTGCTTAGTTTATTATAGAGCTTCCGTGCCTTTGTAAAAAAATTACCCCATTTCTTCTTTTTCTTCTTATTTTTGGACTTTCATTGTTTGTTCTTGGCTGCCTCAAGATCTACTTCTTCCTGAGACCGACTGACACAGAAACTTTGATGGAGCCTTCCATTGTGACAACCTGTCTCTGATTATCCGTATTGCTATCAAAAACAAGACTACTGGAGCCGCATGCGAACTGATGCATCGGATTACCTAAAATCTACTTAAGTCACATAGCTGTCCCCATGAATTCCCCGTAAATTAAATAATCATTTTTTCTCAATCCATATATATGAAAATACGAAAAAGCACTTGTTTCCTATTATTGGCATTCAAGTGCTTTAGATTCGTTATCTTAGCTGATTAATATTAATATCATCATGATTCAAAACCAATTACTATCCATTCATCAACAATATCCCAAAAGTTAATATTATATCTAGGTTCTTCATCAGTCCACCACAAAACTGCATTTTCATTATTACAATTATTAAAATCTATTGCTACATAACCACCCATACCACTTTTAAAAAAACCAAATGTTGTTTTTAAATCTATTTGTAAAGGCTCTTCTAATTCTTCAATAATACCCCACTCATCCTCATCAAAAAAGGTTACATTTTCTAAAGGAACTAGTCCCATAGATTTACTTGCATAAAAATAGAAACCATTATGAATGTTTTGATAAAAACTTTGTAATGATGAAGGGAATTTATCCCAATTTTTTTTTAATTCTACATTATTAAATGCTTCTTTAGGATTTCTCCCTTCATAATATTGTATTTCACCATTATCTGTTTTAATCGTATATAAAATAGAATATTTGTTATTCTCCATGATAAGATCTATCTCTTTAAGATGACTGGATAAATAAGAAATAGTATTTCTCAGCTCTATTCCTACATATTTATTCCATATAAATAAAATTCTCTCTACTCTCTTATCTGGATTTTTTTCTTGAAACAAGTCGTACCAAAAATCAGGTACTTGACTATAATCAAATGTATTAATCTCATTACACAAAATCAATTGTACATTCTTTCTATATTTCCTTAGAAATTCAATTTTTTTATCCATATTAATACCTCGTTTTCTTTATTTGTCTATATTTTGTTTATTTTTTTCAGCTAAATCATCAATTTGTTTTTGTAATTTCTTTTCTAATTTCTTTTCTTTCTTTATCATTTCCTCCCTAAATTCAGGATTAATCTCTATATTTTCTTTTTTATAAACAGTCCACTCAGAATAGGATTTCGAACCTTTTTACTTATTAGCTGATTCGCTTAATCCTATAAAATTCTCTGGATTATTTAAAACATCGATCTGCTGTTCTTTCGTTAATTTATCAAAATTATCCATTTTGGCTATGTTATTCATTGATACAATATGGTCTGCTTGAAGTGTGTCCGTAATATACCTTCCAGGAAGTGCTGGATCAGGAGTACCTATTTTATCCTCAAGACCTTCATTAACCTGTTTTTGTATCTTTGAAGATGGAGTTTTCTTTCTTAGTTCTTTATATAATTCTGTTGGAATTCTTCTTTCATCATATCTAGGTGGTGTCCCAACTTCATTCGTACCATTAGCTGCTTCATCAGGCTTTTTATTCGAGCCATTTTTTGGAGGTTCGGAATTATTAGACGGCTTCAGATTCGTTGATGGTGTGTTTTTCCCAACTGTTCCTGTATCCTCCACGCGTCTGATGTCTACACCTGCTCCTGCTAACTCCATCTGTGATGGTCGCAGCTGACGCAGTTGCTGTTTGACTTCGGCTACTTTGGATTGTATCTGGGTTTTCACGTTCGCTACTTGCTTTTTGACTTGGTCTACTACACTTCCTACTGGACCTTTCAGCACGTTTTAAACACCTTTGCTGATACCTTTAACTGCGTCGATACCTTTTTTTCCTAATTTCCCAACTGTCGCCACACTATCCGCGAGAAATCATTGACCTGATAGAGATAAAAGATTAAAAAAGTCGCCTCTGTTATTAGAAGAAGCGACTTTTACTATCGTAATTATTAATAAAATTGTGAACGCCCTTTTGTTAAAACCCCATTCACTTTGCTTATTTCACATAGGGCAAGAGTATCTTTTTATGTTTCTTGTTGTTTATCGCCACGAACGTTGTCAATATCATTCGCTTTTTATTGTTTGGTAATACTCATGATGGCACTGCCTTCATGACATTTTGGTTCTGAACATAGCATGACTTTATCTTATCAACAAATTCTAATTTCTCTTTTATCAATGTTTTGATGCTTTAATTTGACTTTCATTATGACATCTTGTACTCTTTCAATGTTAATTTATGATATAGATGTATTGTAAGATCTGTTGATATAGGTCGAAAGTAAAATATAATCATGACCTATTACTAGTTTAGATACATAAATTTATCATAAAATTAGGTTTAACTTTAATTTCGATTGCTGGCTCTTTATTTTGTTGCTTTATTATTAATAATTTAACATTCTCTACCCTAATTTCCTCTACATCTTGTATTTCAATATCATATAATGGATTTTGTAATTGTTTATTATCCAATCTTATTGTTACATATTGGTCATAAACCGAAAAAGAAAATGCTATTTCTAATCCTAGAGAATCTTGCATTTTATATTTGTAAATTTCAGCTTCTTTATCAATTATTATTGGCTCACTATTAAATATTTCAAGCAGTAAATATTCATCATATTTTATTGCCATGAAAATCCTCCTTACTTCTTTTTGCTACCCTTTGGAATTACTGTAATAACATCACCATTTGTGTTAGTAATTACAGTAACGGCTTCACCATCATATTTTAGTGTATTCGGTCTATTTCCAGGAGTAGGTATTACATTTCTAATTGCATCCTCCACAACCATTGGTGGAACACCTCTTGGGTCAACAAATTTTTCAAATTCTTTAGTACCTGGCTTCAATCCCTTTTCAAGAGCTCTTTTTTCTAACTCAACGTTAACTTGGATAAGATTAGGCGCCATTCTTTCTAGTGCATGTTCTGAATATCTTCTTCCGTCTATCTCACCACCACCACGAGGAATATCCCATCCAGTTTCATTTTTACTCGTACCCTTATCAAGCTTCTTCACATACTCGCCTAGTTGATCGATTTCTTTTTGGGTTGACTGTGCATCCTTTGCCTTTTTGCTATTATTGGCAAGATCATAGGTTTCTTCTATTACCTTTTCCATATTTTTTATGGATTCTAATGCCTCTTCTCCCTTTTTCACTTTCCTAACAGGGTTAATTAATGAGAGCGCTGCTTCAAAATTTTCTTTTATTGGCGCATTTGCATCAGACAATTTGAGATAATCCTCAATAAACAGGGCGTATGACATTTTGGAGCCTAGCACGACATAAGGGGCTAGGCCGTCTGGAGTGGCAGTTGATTCTGCACTTAAAACCTTGCGTTTATCAATAAGCGTTGTGATTGGTTCACCATCACTGCCGATGACTCTCGTTTTTCTGTGCTCATCTAATAGAGCTTTTAGTTCGGCTTCACTTGTTATCCTGTTTTTATCCACTGACGCAGCTTTTGCTTTTACACTTGAATTATTCGTTGGTTTTTTCGTTGCTGGCGTCGGTAGTACTTTTTCCTTGACTACCTGCTTCGTCTGTTGGACAGCGGTCTTCACCTGTTGCTTGGCTTTTGTCACAGCCGCCTTTGTTTTCTGTACCACCTTTTTCGTAGTCAAGACCGCTTTTTTAATGGCCTTCTTCGCCCGTTTGACCAATTTACTCTTGGATAGACTATTTTTCAGCTTCCGGGCCTTGGTAAAGAATTTCCCCCACTTTTTCTTCTTTTTCTTCTTTTTACTCGATTTCTTTTGTTTCTTCTTTGTCGAGCCCTACTTTTTGGAGGATTTCTTGGAGCTTTTTCCTTTCGATCCTCCGCTCTTTCCTTTTTTCTTGCCACCTGGAGAGCCTACTTTTGGAATCATCCCCAGTAAGCTTCCCGCTAGTCCTAATAGACCCATTAGGATCACCCCCACCAACAGGGATCATCCCCATCATGTCTAGGGCTGACTCAAGGTCTGCTTCTTCCTGCGAAGCGACTGATACAGGGGCTTTGATGGACCCTTCCATCGTGACAACCTGTCCCTGGATATCCGTATTGCCATCAAACACAAGACTACTGGAGCCACATGTGAAATGCATCGATTCAGCTGCACTCATGGACACACGTTTTCCAGCAAAGGTGATTGTGCCATTCGCTTTGACTAGTAGGAATGGCTTACTATGCACGGTAATGCCGCTAAACTGGCTATCCGCTATTTACAAAACCGCTATCTGTCCATTATAAACCTTTTTTTCACTTTATATTTCTTCACTCCACCATATAATTGTATGCCCGTACTTGTATAAAATTTAACACTTAGTACACTAATTAAATAATCGTAATCTTTTCAATTTACGTATTTAAACATGAAAAAGCACTTGTCGCCTGTTATAGACAATCAAGTGCTTTAAGTTTATAAATTTTCTAAGTTTATTAATATTTGCAAGTTTTATAAGTTAATTTAGTATTGACAGTATGACATCTTTTTTACCACATGGCAAGTGTAACGTTTAAACCCTTTAGCTTGTTTAATCTCGTGTATTTGTTGCTTATGCCATCCATAAGGGGTCCTTGTAAATAAATTGTCACCTCGCCTATTCTCGCTCTTATTGCTTAATTGTTAAAATAGCACTCCTTGATGGTCTAGCCTTCATGAGTTATTAATTCAAATTCAAGGAATCTTTAACCGTAAACAAGTTTTAAATGACTCTGTCATATTATACCTTGTATTTATCGCCACGAGCTTTGTCAGTATCATTCGTTATTAACCATTCCCCTCGCCATGTAAAATGTCATCTCGCTTACTTCTCACGCTTTTTATCATCGGGTAACATTCTTGATGGTACTGCCTTCATGACATATTGATTTTGTAAATGTGGGAGCTTTATTTAACACCTACACTGTAAACCACAAATTCTCACAGTAAATATGGGTTGTCTTCCTAAAGTCGTATTGTTTTAACCATAACAAAAAACCTTGAAAGGTAGTTAGCCTATCAAGGTGATAGTTAAATATTGAAAAAATAATTTTATTCCTACTCCAAATTTAACATTTAACCCAAATAATACTTCTTCTCACATATATACTAGTACTTTTAATTAATCTAAAATCTGGTAAATGTGTCTTGAAATATCTATTTCTTCTCCATCTTAAATTATGATAAAATTAAAATTTCTTTTAGTTCTTTTAAGGAAACTTCAACTCTTGTTCGATCTTGAGGTCGTCTTGTTAAATAGTCTTCCCCAGCCTCTGATAAATATTGAAAAAATACATTTTCATCTACAATAGCATTTTCCTCAACTTCAGCCATAGGAGGTTGTATACTGAAGTTAACACCAGTTTCACCAAAATATCCCTCTTCTCCTGGCTGATATTCATTTGCAAAAATACAACATACTGGATCAATCCCAAAACCTTGTTTGTTTTTGAAATTTTCAATCGCTTCCATAAACTTCCCATCACCTATTATTTTGTAATATAGACGCATCAACTCAACTTTTTCTGAAAATTCTTCAATAATAAAAACTTCCTCACTCATAACAAACACTCCTTTAACATTTAATCTAGAACTGGGAAGAAATTCGAAATCTCACCTGTATTTTTGTCTTTAAAGCCCATAAATTTCAATTGTTTCCCATTTACATTGACATACCCTTCTACCATATCACTTGGTGACCTATCTCCACCTTGAATTATCCTATTATTACTAATACCTTCTTCCATTGCTTCCCTACCCAACTTTAATATCTGTTCATCAGAAAAAACCTTTGGGTCATATACTGTCTTAGGATTCTTATACTCTTTCCACTGTCCAGTAAAGTTACCTTTTCCACCATTTTCTTTACTCAATCCATCATAAACAGGAAGCTTATATTTTACCTCATAAATTCCTGAAATATCAGGATGAGACGTTTTAGTAACAGCTTGATTAATATCCTTAACTTGATTACCAAAGTTATCTAAAATAAATTGTTCAAAGTTCTCAAGATTGTGACCACCCTTTATTCCAATATTCGGTTTTGCTTTAAAACCCTCCACTTCGGTTAAATGTGTATCATAACCCTTTTTAAAAGTAACATCTTTTACCGTACCCTATGTTGTAATCTTAAAATCCGCTAATAAAAAAACAACCTATCTAAAAGCCGATTAAACTACTTCTTTCTCTTTTACTTCGGGTAATTCGTAGGCTGTTTTATACTTCATCATGCCGTAAATAATGTTCACAAGCCTTCTCATAATGCAAACCAACGCTTGTCCTTTTGTCTTGCCTTCTTTAAGTTTACGTTGATAGTAAGCATGAAACACTGGGTTCCTAGGCAGTTTACTTCCTTTCGCTACTTGTACTTGTTGGACTGCTAGGTTATAAAATAAAGCGTGTAGTGCCCGATTTCCCTGTTTACTTTTATGTTCCTTGCCTTTCCCACCAGAGCCAAAGTAGACTGGTGCAATGCCCGCAAATCGTGCTAATTTGTTGGCATTTGGAAAACGTCTTACGTCACCAATCTCCGCAATTAAAGCAGATGCTGTTACAAGTTCAATGCCTGGCATGGATTCTAATTGAAAGTCTAGTAAGCCCATTAACGTTTTTAATTCTCTTTCCACCTTGCCCATTTCCTGCTTTCCAAATAAAATGTGGCGCACGATACTTTCTACCAAAAAATTTCGTGTTTCTTGATGCTCTTTTGTTGTGTTCCCGTCCTCCTTTACTAGCTTCAATATTTCATTTGCTTTTTTCACCGAACAAGTATTGTTGCTTACTTCTAATAAAAAAGTAGTCAACTGTTTTATACTCACACCTTCTAAACAAGATGGAGACGGGTATCGTTCCCAAAATGCCAATGCTGTTTTTCCATCTACTTCTGAAAAAAACTTTTTATAGCTTGGATAGTGGTGACTTAATTGAATATGTAGTTGGTTCTTTAAAGCACTTTGTGCCTTTACTAATGCATTTCTTCTACTGACCAGCTGTTGTATCGACCAATATAAATCATGTGGTTTAGCGTCTGGTAACTGCTCTAGTTTGTTCACCAAAATTCTGGCTACACATTCTGCATCCCAGCTATCACTTTTTTGTGTGGTCATGTGACTTTTGCGTTCGGCATATGAAAGAGCTGGGTTCACTTCTTTTACAATTTGTTCATGGTCTGCTAAATATTTAGCTAACGCTCTCCCATAACCCCCAACATCTTCTAAACCAAAAATGGGTGTCAAACCATCGTCCATATGTTTATAAATATCCCGTAAAAACGTTGAAAAAGCAGACGGTTTATTTTCAAACTTTATTTCATCTAGTTTCTCTTGCCAACAATTAATAATCACCGCCACATGGTGTTGCTTATGTAAGTCTACTCCCACATAAAAATGTTTCTGTCGTTCGTGCATTAACTTATCCTCCTATTCAATGGAATGAAAATGCCGGCAACCTTAGTTCGAGCGTTCACCAACTGGTGCGCATTGGTACGAAAGCCTATCCATTTTCACCGTTATATGAGGTTATATAAGTAAATGAGCCCCTTTTTTAAGTAACTTTTTAAATTATAGCCTCATGTTTGCCATTTGCTTGTATTTGTCCATATGTATAAATTCCCCGATAAAAGCTCTCACGATCTAAAATGCGCTTCACTTGCACTTTTGTAAATCGTTTCCCTTTCTCTGTTCGATGGCCTTCCATGTTGAGCTGTTCTGCCAATTTAGATAGTGACCAATGTTTAAAAAAATGTCTTAATTCAAATAGCCTCCGTACAACGATTGCTTTCTCCGTATCCACTTCTAATACTTTTCGCCCTTTCTGTACTGTATAACCAAACATGACACCGCCACCTGCATAGCCACCTTGTTCAGCTTTTTTCTTTCTGCCCCTACTTAGTTTCAATGCAATCTCTAATCGTTGATATTGGTCTAATAGCTCCAACATCCCATTCACTAAAAAATCATTTGGTTCATGTGTGTATATGCTGTAATTTGGCTGCTCAATCGCTTTCACATCTGCGTTATATTTTTCAACTCTCTTTGTATCAATACTTTTGCCATATCAGAGCGCCACAAACGAGACGTATTTAATACAATTACTTGGCTCACTTGGTGATATTCTATATCTGCCAATAGCTCTTGCAAGCCTTCTCGCTCAATAGTTAATCCATCTTCATCAACTGTCGCTCCACTGAGTCCTCTATCTTCGTATATGTGTAGCAGTTGTAGCTTATTTTCGTCACAATACCTTTCAATTTCTTCTACTTGATATGCTAAACTATATCCTTCACGTACTTGCCCTTCTGTTGAAACTCGTACATAACCAACTACTTTTTCTTTCATAATGCCCCTCCCGTTACAGCAATTAAAGTCCCTGTAACGCTTACCCGTTTTTTGCGGATAACTTGTGTGTAACGTCTATCCGTTACAACATACTGTACGACCTTACCCAAATTATGCACAACCCTTTATTTTACAGTCGTTTTTTCTCTAGTAGGGTCGTACACTATAAGTAACCGTTACAATCCAAAAAAGAGGTGGTGTTTTTATTATGTCTTCTACTATTCGTTTACGTCTCAATGAAATTTTAATTGAAAAACAAATGAGCCGTCGGCAACTTGCCAAGCAAACCTCATTGCGTCCTAATACCGTCAATGATTTATGTACACAACCCATACAACGTCTGCATATAAGTACCCTTTCAGCTTTGTGTGACACATTACATGTCTCTATCCAAGATCTACTTGTATTGGAGATGAACAATTAACTCACTCGAAGTACAGTTGAACTTGGTTCCTCTATTAATCTTTTCCATTCCCCCCTTACTAATTCGTCGAAGTCCAATCGATACTGATTCGTAAGGGTCTCTTTTATTTCTCTCCGTATATACTGCGTATACATATCTCTTCCATCTCGCATGCTAGCTACCCGTTCTCGATGCTTGTTTTTAAGTATTTGCCAATCTATCACTACAGCCGCAAAATAATGTTCATTCTGTTTTGGTGGATGTTTCATGAGGTCTTTAAGCATTACTTGCCCATTTACCTTGTACACCACTTCTATTCGGCTTAATTCATGTGCTAAATAAATTCCTTTATTCCTTGCTAGTTCTAGCCGTTTATCATAAATCCTACAGAAACCATTCCGTTTACGTTGGTCGCTTCTACCAAAATACCGTGTTGTATCAAAGTGTGTCATATTCCTCCGTGCATCTGTCGGTATCACCACTATATTTTCTAAACCAGTTTGTATATCATACGCTACATCACAGCTCACAAATTCTACTCGGCTTGCCCGCTTCCCTATCATCTCTAGTATTTCTCTGAAATGTGAGTAATGCTCTGGCCTTGTTTCAATCCTTAGGGTATGTAAGTGACCTTCTGTTTCTCTAAAGTTTTTAAAATATAGATGAATGTATACATCGTCACTTTTCCGCATGTGCAGTTCATAGCTATATGTTCCACTATAAATCTTCATTTTCACTTTATATTTCTGCACTCCCACCATATAAACACGTAAAAATGCCGAATGTGGTACATCCTTATAATCTATAACAAACTTATCTATCGAAACCTCTATTTCCATTGCCTGTTCTTCCCCTTGTATGCTAGTACTTGTATAAAATTTAACACTTAGTACACTAATTAAATAATCGTAATCTTTTTAATTTACGTATTTAAACATGAAAAAGCACTTGTCGCCTGTTATAGACAATCAAGTGCTTTAAGTTTATAAATTTTCTAAGTTTATTAATATATTTGCAAGTTTTATAAGTTATTTTAGTATTGACAGTATGACATCTTTTATACTACTTGGCAAGTGTAACGTTTAAACCCTTTAGCTTGTTTAATCTCGTGTGTTTCGCGATTATAACATCCATAAGTAATCCTTTTAAGTAAAATGTCATCTCGCCTATTCTCGCTCTTATTACATTAGCGCTACAATAGCACTTCTTGATGGCTCTGCCTTCATGAAGTCTCGATTCTCAAACAATTATTGTTCATTGGGTCCATTCTTTAATCTTTATTTCATTGTTCCTTCTTCTTCTCGATGGTGACAATATAGCCAAGTCAAGGTCTTATACTTTATCAATAAAAATTCTAGTACATACAATTTCCACATTTAATGGTGGCATTAAAATATTAGTGTAATCAGATGCTTACTATGTAATTCTACTCCGCTTCCCTGATTCAGCTTAGGAAAACGGTTGCCTCCTCCCTATCGCTTGTGATATTTTTTGCCATGTTTTATTTTCCCCTTTGATTTCTTTATGCAAAAAAAGTTTATTCCTAACTCATAGTTCAAGTTGGAATAAACCTTTTGAAAGTTTATGAAGCGTAGTTGTGAATAGAGTTTGCTTATAGCTTAGTGCATTCCTTAAATTCTACTCATTGTTCAAACTTTTATTTTGTAACCATTTCCATACTTCTTTACCGAGAAAAAGATTATAAATTATTATTTTTCCGCATTAGAACCTCTATATTCAATTTCAATAATTGCTTCTTTAGCAGTTTCTTTTATTTCTTCGCTCGAATGATTTAAAAACGACTCTAGGATAGTAACATATTTTTGTTTTCCTGAAAAACCTAGGAACGTCAAAACATATGTTAAATGTTCTTCATTAAAAGTTGATAGATATGGCAATAACAGATCCAATGAAATTTCAGAAGCAATGTCTTGATAAACTATACCGTTATGAATTGTATGAAGAATACTTTCTTTCAGTGCATTATCCTTTTCCAATGCAATATACGATAGTAGTAAATTAATACCTTCTATTATCTCAGGACTATCAAAACATCCGTATTCTAAAATATCTCCTATATCTTCAATATTTTTTTCTTTCTCAACTTTATCATCAAATAATAATATACTTTTTATTTTTTCAACTAATTTCATGTTCCTTCCTCTTCTCTCTTTTTTAATCAGGAGATTTTATAGGGATATGAGTTCGATTAGCAAGATCCTCATTATAAAAAGGACTATCAGATTTTGAAATTCCAGGAGGCTGGTATTCACCCGTTACAGGATCTAAGTATTTTTTTCCTTCTTGAACTCTTACAATCCAACCTTTAGCAGCATTACTTCCTGGTGGTGCTGAAGGATCAGGACCATGAACTCGCACCCTCATAGTTTTCCCATCTTGGGTCCATTTGTACTCAAAACCTTCAGTCACCTTCCCCTCTACAGGCTTCAATTCTCTTCTACTAGCATCACTTGGAATTCTAGAAATAATTTCATCAATAGAAGTCCCTTCCAAATTTCTGAAATCTCCAACCTTACCCGTACCCTTATCAAGCTTTTTCACATACTCGCCTAGTTGATCGATTTCTTTTTGGGTTGTCTGTGCATCCTTTGCCTTTTTGCTATTATTGGCAAGACCATAGGTTTCTTCTATTACCTTTTCCATATTTTTTATGGATTCTAATGCCTCTTCTCCCTTTTTTACTTTCCTTACAGGGTTAATTAATGAGAGTCCTGCTTCAAAATTTTCTTTTATTGGCGCATTTGCATCAGACAATTTGAGATAATCCTCAATAAACAGGGCGTATGACATTTTGGAGCCTAGCACGACATAAGGGGCTAAGCCGTCTGGAGTGGCAGTTGATTCTGCACTTAAAACCTTGCGTTTATCAATAAGCGTTGTGATTGGTTCACCATCACTGCCGATGACTCTCGTTTTTCTGTGCTCATCTAATAGAGCTTTTAGTTCGGCTTCACTTGTTATCCTGTTTTTATCCACTGACGAAGCTTTTGCTTTTGCACTTGAATTATTCGTTGGTTTTTTCGTTGCTGGCGTCGGTAGTACCTTTTCCTTGACTACCTGCTTCGTCTGTTGGACAGCGGTCTTCACCTGTTGCTTGGCTTTCGTTACAGCCGCCTTTGTTTTCTGTACCACCTTTTTCGTGGTCAGGATCGCTTTTTTTATGGCCTTCTTCGCCCGTTTGACCAATTTACTCTTGGATAGACTATTTTTCAGCTTCCGGGCCTTGGTAAAGAATTTACCCCACTTCTTCTTTTTCTTCCTGCGTTTTTTCTTTTTCTTCTTTTTATTGGACTTTCGTTGTTTCTTCTTTGTCGAGCCCTTCTTTTTGGAGGATTTCTTGGAGCTTTTTCCTTTCGATCCTCCGCTCTTTCCTTTTTTCTTGCCACCTGGAGAGCCTACTTTTGGAATCATCCCCAGTAAGCTTCCCGCTAGTCCTAATAGACCCATTAGGCATCACCCCCACCAACAGGGATCATCCCCATCATGTCTAGGGCTGACTCAAGGTCTGCTTCTTCCTGCGGAGCGACTGATACAGGGGCTTTGATGGACCCTTCCATTGTGACAACCTGTCCCTGGATATCCGTATTGCCATCAAACACAAGACTACTGGAGCCACATGTGAAACGCATTGATTCAGCTGCACTCATAGACACACGTTTTCCGGCAAAGGTGATTGTGCCATTCGCTTTGACTAGCAGGGACGGCTTACTATGCACGGTAATGCCGCTGTCCTGATGGAGCTGAAGAAAAACGGCTCCCTCCTGGGCGGTGAATGTCACGGACTGTGGGTCTAGCTTCATGTCCTTCCCTTTTGACGTACCCCAGTATGACGTTTTCGGATCAGCCGTTTTTGGGTTGGCATCGCCGCCTTTTCGTACACTGTGGCGAACAATCGCAGCTTCCTCTCGATGTATTGGGAAGGCAAGGTGGACACTGTCCCCCACCTCTGGCGGACTGTAAAATCCGCTATGGCCTTCTGCTGTATAAGGCGTAGCCAGTGGGAACCAGGTAGCTTCTTCCTTCTTTTGCACCCCATCAATGGTAAGATGTACTCTTACTTGATCTTTTTTTACCTCTAAAACCTTACCTTCAATTGCTGTGCCAGGCAGGAACGGAATACTTCGTCTGTCTTGACGTATGCCTTTTTCAAACAACAAATGATATTCATAAGTAAGGATACCTTGCTTCATCTGGGCGATGGACTTGGCTACTACAAGCTTCTTACCTTGGAGCTGAACACGGTCACCGAGCTTCAATATTTTTCTAGAATCTATCACATAGGCGACTGTATCTCGTTCCTCCATTGGCCGCTCGATGTCATTATGCTTACTATGTAAAAACTTAGAGCGATCCTTTAAGATCGTATAATTTGCCGCCGACAGCTTTTCCATTCGCCCTTCAGGTAGTCCAAACCAGAACTTCGGTTTATCAGCATCCACTGCTGCAACTAACACGGTACGAAAATGGGAAGCCATACGTTGTAAAAATTGCCAATCCGTCTCCTTATATTGTAATATAAATTGCTTGAGAGGAGTAGCCTTCGACACAGTATCAATAACATCTGCACCAGAATAATCTTCCAGTACCTTTTTTAACATAGCCTGATAAGTCATCTGATTATGTTGGAAGGAGCGATATTTTTGTTTACAATCCATGGTGAATGTAGATGAAACAGCCTCTAGTTCAATTTGATATACTCCCCTTTCCATTCGAACTGCCATTTCTGTTACCTGTCCTTTAAAAAGTGCATGCAGTCGTTGTCCTTTACGTTTTTGATAGAGCTCTATCTTATCTGTTGTACTGGCAAGCTGCATACAACTATCTTTCTTTTCAGCAGGGATAAATCCTGTTATGGATAACCTTGCATGATCATTCACTGTTTGGGTCAACGTGAGATTATGCAACGTCTGGATTTCATAGGGGGATACGAGTTCAAGCTCGCCGTATCCGATTACTTCCTCGTATGTGTTCACATGAATTCCCTTCTTTCCTCAAGGGACAATGGCTTATTCTTGCCCATCATCTTCTACTTTTATCGTTCCACAATACATACACATATTAATCGATTGACTACTTAACGCTGGGTGATTTTCAATTAATTGATCATCCTTCCCATTAATCCAGGGCATCGTGATGACAGGTGTACAGGGCATTGGCTTTAAGACACCGTTATTGGCGGCTGTAGCGGCTGCAACGATAGGATTAGCTAATGTTTGACATAAGCCAAATGGTTGAATATTGATATTAGGCTTATAATCCATCGTATTCATTTGGGCTTTATTTTTCGTATATACGCCATGACTAACGGGCATTTTTAAGATACTGGTTTGATCTCCCTGCGAGCAGGATAATTTAGCACCAGCTACAACATAGCTGCGTTGATCGCCGCCCTTTGTCTGCATTTCTTCTGACATAGAAAAACCATCCTTTCCATACATAAGATTTGTGCGATATGTTTAGATAAACAGAGTCAGCTACAAGCATGTAAAATCGACGTCTTATTTGAAAATCCTCATTTTCTTTTGCACTTCTTGACCTTCTTCAAATAGCTCTATCTAAAAAATCCTTTTCTCACTATGTTCACCTTTATCTGACCCATAATCTACCACTAATAATGTCATGAATAAGTCCCCGCCGATTCTATTTATTTAATAGGAAGTATCTCATGCCATCTTCCGGAGGTTTGTACCTTGTGTAATCGTATCCCCTGAAAGGCTCTGCGAAGAATGCTCTCTGCTAATTCAATATTGATCACGATATAATTTTCTTTAATGCCCTCTATTTGAAAGCAGGAATAAGGGGCCGCCATTGCTTCGTCTATAATAAGCTTCTTCAACGTTCCATCTAGATGAAATTCTGACTGGGATGAAAGACAAGGAACTTTTGGTGGAATCACTAGCCAGTACAACGTTTGCATTGATTTAGGCATATCCGTGAGCACGACAGCTTTAAATAACATATTTGGCACATATTTTTCCACTAACTGTTTAACAGCATCCGAAAAGAGCGCTATTGGCTTTTCTATAAAATCGATATACAGCATATCGTTCTTTTCCAGTACTGGAAATTGGCGTTCTAGTCCCTCTAATTCTTCCATTCTATCCAATGTTAATAACTCTTTTTTAATCACTTGAGCTATACCAACTGGTTCAACAGCATTTGAAATTCGCTCATCCTGAGATAAAATAAAATAGTTCATCTTTGAGTCTCCTTTTCACACATCTACTTCCAAATAATACTTGCTGTTTGAAATGGGTCTAGCTTTAAATATTCCTTTGCCTCAATAGAGAAAATAGTCTTTTCTAGATTGGCTCCTGCAAAATTCGTATTTTTTACATTTGCTCCAATAAAGCAGGCTCCTCGTAAATTTGCTAGCTCAAAATTAGCACCTTCTAAATTCGCATTTTTAAAGCTGACTGGCAAATAACCGGGTACTTCCCACTTTTGAGGATCTAGAAGGCCACACGCTCCTTGAACCTGTTGGAAATTTGCATCCTGCAATTGACTATTACTAAAATCTGCCTCATGGATTGAACTAAAACTCAAATCAGTACCAATCAGCCGACTTTCCCGAAAATTAGCACCAATCAGCAGACAATCACGCAGACGACAGTTTGTTAAATTCGTTTTCTGGAAAAAGGTATAGCGAATATCTAAATCACTATAATTGCCATCAGCTAAATTCAAATGGCTAAATACCTCATATGGATATTCACCCTCTACTTTTTCTTCTAGCCATGCTTTTATCTCTTCACTATCCTTCGATGCGAAATCCTCGCTATACACTATCTCATTTATATCCATAAACTCACCTACACGTATTTCAACAGCCACATCCCGCTCCAAAGCTAAATATTCTGGACATCTTATAATGTCAGGTAGCGCATATCTAGCAAGGCTCAAGACATATTGATGAAAATGGTGGGCATCCTGAAGCTTTATACGCTCCATATCTGCTTGGGTAATAGCACCCATGAAAGTTTTACTATATAAACTTAATTCTTGGATATACTGCTCTAAAAAATGGTGAGCCCAGCCAGCATCATACGTAGTTAAAAGTGGATGAAGATCAAAAAACCATTCCTCATCCGTAGCTTCTACTAAATAATGGGGATTCTTCTCCAATAGCTCTGTTCGTAGCATCGAAAATGTGATGTGTGCAATCGGTCCTTTTTGTTGTAGCGATTGCTGTTCTCCTAGTTGCTGACATATTTTTTGAAAAGACGTCTTAAAATCCTCGGCAAGCTTATCCTTGGAAGCTTGGAAAAAATCCTCAAGCATCAAGAGATATTTTAACCTTCTTTTTTCTACTTCTACTTCATAAAAATGCTGTAAAACTCCCTGTGTCTGCATATAAGACTCCTTCCTTTTCTTTCGAGAGAAACATGCTAATTTGCCTTTACTTCTTTCCCAAAAATTTGCACACTACCATTCATTGCGATTTTACTTTCTTTGCATTGTAAAGAAATTTCTTCTTCTGCAGACAAAAGGATTTTCTTACTGGCGTTAACAGTAATATCTGCCTCTGAGATGAGTTTAATCTCTTTTTTACTAAATATTTCAATACCATTTGCTTCATTTAATCGAATAAAAATATCGCCATCTTGTGCGGTAATAACAATTTCAGTTGGGCTCATTTTAATTTCTTTACCAAAAGCTGTACGATAATATTTCGTTGAAGGATCATCGAGCTTGTTAGTTGCCGATGTATCTAAATTTTTTCTTATAGAGCTACTAGATATTCCTTCTTCCTCACGATGTGAAGGGAAATAAACGTGAACAAAGTCATTAATTTCAGGCATACAATACCATCCACTATGTCCCTCAGCTGTATAGCCTGTAGCATAAAGAAACCAATGCGCCTTTCCTTTATCCTGCTTATCATCAATAGCTAAATGCACCTTAATATGATCTTTTGCGACTTCTAACACTTTTCCTTCAAGTGACAATCCCGAGATTGCATTGTTAAATATTTCACTTTTATTCATGCCGTTTTTCGTTGAAAGTGTATAGCAATGTTTCAGCAATCCATCCTTCATGGTTGTAAATGCTTCATAAACAAATAGGGTTTGTTTATGAAAAGTGACATGATCTCCTATCTCCAGTACTTTATCGGTTTCAACCTCATAGTAGAGGAAATCATGTTCTCCCATGCCTTCATTACCATTCTCTGTATATACTAGGTAATCTGCTAGTTTTTTTCGGGTCGTATAATGATAATCTTCTAGCTTGCCTTTAGCTCTACCAGTGGGCACACCAAAATAAAACTTTGGCTTATCGAAGGTTACAGCAGGAACTAGCCCAGTATGAAAGCGTGAAGCAAGCCTCTTTAAGAATTGCCAATCCGTTTCAAAATATTGGAGGGTAAATTTCCCTAATTTTCCTCCCTTTGTAGCTTCATCTATAATATCTAGGCCAGGATAAGAGGGTTTCATCAGTTTAAAAAGAGACGAGTAGGTCATTTCCTTATCCTGATAGGAGCGATTTTTCTTTTTAATGTCTAGCTGATAAGTGTTAGAGGCAGCCTCTACCTCAATATAATAAATGCCGCGAACGGAACTTACCTTGACATCTAAAATAACACCTTTAAAAAGTGGAGTAGGTGTACCAAGATGACTAAGCTGATTTACCTCAATGGCAGATCGTGCCTCAGTCATTTCTACATATGTATCTCTAGCCTCTTCAGGTACAATACCAGTAAAATGTAATGTAGCATGTTCGTTCATTTTTTTTACAAGGGTAAGATCTTGGATACTAATAAGCTCAAAAGGTTTAATTTGTATATTATGATAGGCTGTCACTACCCCACTCATAGCACTGCACCTCCATTCCTGCTATTTGAAGCAAATTGTAAGGATTCCATCATGGCCCTCGCAATCGGACGCCAAGTTTCAAGGTCATCCTCCATACAATTAAAGGTTCCAATAAGAGCTTGTCCTTCGATAGAGACAAAGAACATTAAATTAAAAATATCGCCATCAATAGCTGGTGTAATGATCTCTAAAAAGCCAACTGACTTTTCGTCAATCGTTAGGACATCCGTGTCTAGCCAATCTGCTGAAGGCTGTGCTTGTTCAAGGATGTCAATCATATTTTCTTGAAAAGCAGCAACTCCCTCCTCCGTTAATCGATGTGGAGTTAAGTTGAAGGCAAGATTAATCGTGGAGGACTCATCTGTATAAATAAGATTAGGTCTACGCTCTGATGGGTACTTTAATGATGCTAATTCAGTAGACATCTCGGAAAATAGATCTGGCATACGAATCGACATTTTGCCATCCAAAAATGATTGCCCCATCACCTCCACCTTTTCATCATCAATTAATATGTAAGCTTGATAGATATTTACTTTTGGTAGTTCTTGTTCCTCCTGCTCAGAGGCTTGCTCTGGCTCCTGCTCTCTTTTTAATGCTGCTTCTTGCTGAGCTAACTCATGTTGCTCCTGCTCTCTCATTTCATTTCTAAGTGCAATAATCTTTTCATCTAAAAATTTCATCCCACTCACCTTCCGTTTCTTAAACGTTGTTCACCAACTGGATTTTAGTTAATCGACTATCATACGCTTTGGTCGGTCTGGACTATGTCCTCCTCGACGACCACCACTCTTTGATTCAGATAATATACGGTATAAATATTTATGAATTTGACTATTGGAAAACGCTTGAAATTCTAACTCTAATCGATTGCAAATATACATTTCAATGACATCCCGCTGTACCCGCTCCTGATTCAAACACTCAAAAGCAAAGGTAATATCATATACATTGGTTGGGCGATTTTTTAATAATTCCTTTGCGTAAAACTGTAAAACTTTAGGGTGGTATGTGCTTTCTTGTATACCTGCATACTGACAGTGCAGATAATTCACTGTATTGTATTCCGTGGCAAAATCTAAAAAATTATTTGGCTCGGATCGCAGCCTTGCTCCAGCCTTTAATTTAAAGCGGGCTATTTCTAATTCGTTTAGGGCAAGATTCAGAGACTCATCGAGAAAAATAGTGGCTGTAAAATCCGTGAAGTCTAATTTATTCACTGCTTCAGCAAACTTTATTTTTATAATGGTTTCTTGCCCTGTTGCCTCATATGGAAGTTCATAGCTATTATGCAGTAGATAAAGCCTATTATTATGTTTAACGATCCCTTTTGTAATATGGATAATAGTATCTGCAATCGTAATATTGGCACCTGCTATAATGCCATTTGAATAATCCTGGAAATATAAATCTAAAAATTCCCTTGGATAATCGCGCAAGTTCTCCAGCATTTCTCTTTTTAAAATTCTGCCTTTTTGAAAATGTGGATATTGATTGGTAAACATCTGTCACTCACCTCTTTTATTTTTTGGCAGATGCCTACTTACTTTAATCCATCAAAGAAATCTAGCTCTGATAAATCTGTTTCAAAGGCAAAGAATTCCTTGCTCCCGATCATTAGCTGCTCCTCTTTTCTAGCCACTGGCACGACATGGAAGCCCCAATGATCCTCTCCTGCAAAGACAAAGAATTTAACCTCGCCATTGACGATTGAATCTGTTTCGTCCTGTGGAATTTTATCAAAATAATTCGATGCAATACTTTCATATAGCACAGGGACAAAATCCTCTTGACGATTAATATAAGTATACTTATGTGCTGCTTGAGGATCGCTTCCAGTTAGGAAAAATTCAACCTCTGTGACGCCCCATGGACGGGAGATAGTTCCATGAATTTGATTCAGTCTCTCTAGACTACTAATCAGAAGCTTTTCCTGACGATTATGAGTAAATGCACTAACCGTATACGGTACAATAGGTGCAGCATTTGTTACTTCCGTTTCGATCATGCCAATCTTTTTCGCATTTAAGTAGCGTAATGCGCCTCTTAAACAAGCGAGCTTTAATTCTGGCACTTTTCCAACATTTTCAGCCTTTTGTCTAAATTCAATGCTACGACCTGGCACAAATTCCTTTAAAGCCTCTCGAAAAGCGTCAATTCTACAGGATTGCCCTGTCAGCTTAATAATGGAATATTCCCCAAGCATGCCACTTTCATAAAAACCTTCTAAAAACTCTCGTACAATATCATAAATATCCGCCTTGATTAGGTGGTTAATTTCTTTAATATTGAAATAAACGTTTGGATAGTCATAAACATCTTTAAATTGGTGGTTTTCTAATAGAGATAAACACCAGCGATCTACCGTTGTGATATTCAAATCACTATCTTGCTGTATATCGCTTTCTGAGTAAAAGCGACTCCTAAGAATGCCGGTTTTTCGGAAAAATTCTTTCTTCATTTCCTCGGCCATTTCCCATAAGAAATAATGATTATTACGAACCCTTAAATACTCATCACGTGTATGATTTTCATATTCTTTAAAACGTGTTGGGATAATAGACTCAGCATCCTCAAATGCCTTTTCAAATTGCTTGTACACCGCCTCGACCCCATAATCATCCACATACCGATAAATATCCTTCCCTGGAATATCAATTAACGCATCGATGTCATAGGCATTTTTCCCACGACTATAATAATTCGCAAAGACAATTTTCATAAATTGAAAAATTCGATACGTAATATTATTACCACCAAAATTGGTATCCCCATTTTCATAGGTTGTATGAATATCAATTTTGTAGGAAATATGTCCGTCCTCTATTCGAAACTTACAGGATGAGAGGTCTGTTGTTCCCCCTCCACAATCGATTACTAGAGCCTTGTATTCCTTGCCATCCATAAAGCTCTGATTCTCTATTTGATTGGCTATCGTATTATAGAGCACTGCCATTCCTTCATCGAGAGCATGCTCAATTTCAATTTGATATTCAGGTAAAATAGCGTGAAACATATCTAAAAATTGAGTTTTCAGCTTAACAGGGCTTGAAATATGCAAATGTTGAAAGCGACATTTAAATTGATGCTCAGCCATTTGAATGATATAGAGTAAAAATTCTCTTAGGATTTGACTGCGTGGGATAACCGCTGTATTCCCATTCGCATCCATTATTTCCTCCAATTTTGCATAATTACTAACCCAACGTTTGATGCCCTGAAATTTAGTGGCTAATGATGTATAGCTATTTTTTTTCATAACCTTCAAGGCTTCATAGCCGAAATGATAGTTTATGTGATCAGCGTTTGAGCAATCTGCAACCGCAACCACTGTAGGCACAACTTCAATCCATTCATTTTGGTGTAGTGGGTCTGGGAATTGTACAAAATTGATGCTATTGAGTGTAATTCTCTTATTTAAAAGATCATGGCTACAAGGTGATGAGACATAATCGCTATCCAAAAATACACCAGCTGTTGTATTGGTTGTGCCAAAATCAATGGCAAGAATGGCATTGGTTGTCTCTAATTGTTTCATCTCTAAATCTGGTATTGGCACTTTGTAGTAATGTAGATTTGTTGGTGGGAGTGGCGTCTCCTGATAATATGTTTTATAGATATACTCTGAGTCTTGCTTTCGCAAAAAAATAAAGCTATAGTTCTTATTCTTTGTCTCGCGTATTCCTAGCGCTTGATCTGCCACTAAGTAATAGCAATTCGCTTTTTCATCGTCTTTTACGATATTTAGAATGCCACATAACTCAAAATGCTCATTTACTAGTAGCACATTGGATTCTACAAGAAAGCCACCTGTTTCAATGAGGTATTGATCTGGCTTATCTATTTTCATGCCTTTATAGAGATTCATTTTGGCAGGTATTTTAATATCACCATTATCTGAAAGTGGTGTTTTTAAATACTTTTGCAGTGCCTCCTCGACTCTTTCAAAGCCCCCATCTTGATTTTCTTTAATCAATAGATGTTCTTCCGCTCCACGGTATCTTAAAATCTTCTCGATTAGTTCGTCCCTAGTTAGCGTATTAATTAAACCTGTTATGAGCTTTTCTTTATAACAAATATTTCTAAGCTGAAAAGTGGTCATCTCCATCAACTCTACACGTGTATAGGTCATATATTTCTTTTCTGTAAAACGCTTATTCGCATAAAGCTTATATGAATATTTGGTCGTCAATTTATACCCCTCCCCACTTTTTAATAAAGAGCTATTCGATCTAGCTTCATCGTCTCTTCTACGTCAATGATGCCAAAATGGTATTGCCAGTAAACCTCCATCTGAAAGCCAATAGGTAAAAAGATTTCTTGGATTAGCTGAACTTTATTGATATTTTCTATTGTCTTTTTTTGATGAATGTAAAGCAGTAATTCATCATTTTCCTCTGATTTCACATAAATAAAACAATTTCTAAATATATTTTTCAGCGTGTCCTTTATCAGATATAATGCTTCTCCTGTTTGATAGAGTCTGAGCATATTAAGCGCAATAATCTCTTGCTCTTTCTTTGAAAAAGATTTGATTTTATCGCGAACCAGTTTTCCAAATACATTTGCTTCAATGTCTCTCAGCATAAAGCGAATATAATATTCCTTTTTATTCAAGCCTTGCATTCGATCAATTTCAGCTAAAAAATGCAATGTAATATCTAATAAAGCGTCTCTAAATGCTTCATCAGTCGTATGATCAGGATGAAAGAGATCTTTAAAAATATCGAAGTACCGATAATAGGGGTTTACTTCCACATGTTGCTCTATTGCCTGTGAATTTAATAGTTGTGGACTAAGCTCCATATAAGGTGAATAGATTTTGGCAAGATGAAAGTAAATATCCTTTGTTAAAAAGCCCTCTTCTTCAGCTTGTATAAGTAAATCCCAAATATAGTTCATAACCATTTACCTACACATTTATATTCACTGAAATGCCTTTGGACTTCAGCAAGGAGAAAGCTTAAGACATCATTCGTCATAAAATCTCGCTCTTGTTTTGATAGGAATTGTAATAGCATCGTCTTTTTATGACTGGCATCTTCTGTTGCGTCTTTTAAAAATGGATGCACGAAGTGACGATTCTCTAAATGCCCTTCCAAAATATCTATTCTCAAAAGTTCAAGATTGTCTGCTGCCTGAAAGGAGTTTATCAGTCTAATTATTTCTCCTTTTGTTGAAACATTGACATTATATTTACTAGAAAGCTTGTGCATAAAGTGTTCATTTCGCCGATTCGAGACTAGTTCATAAGTCAATTTACCTACTTGTTCTTTTTCTACTTTAGCAACTTTAAGTAGCTGCCATACTCCTGATTGATCCTGAGGTGAAACAATGGTTAATTCGCTATCTGAACGTTTTATATATCTAATATTGTCTTCTTCCGCATCAATGAGATAACCATGTTGAGTACCTGTTTTTCGTAACGATAAGACATGCTCATAATTTATTCGATCGATGGCCGGAAATGGAAAACCGCTATTCTTAACCTCGTGACGCTGAACATTCCAAAGCGGAACCATATTCAATCGTTTTTGCTGCTCATATTCCTCTAAATCAATCATAACCTCGAAAATTTCTACATCCTCATTTAATGGTGGACAGCCTATCAGTATGACATCAATGAACTTACTCACAAAAGGATGATTGATTGTTTTCCAAGGTAGGCCATTTCTTTGGAAGATTGAATAAAGGTCTTTAATTTTTTGCAAATAGCGATTATTTTTGGTAAGACTCAGCTTTATTTCGACCAATCCCTGCGATGTAGCAAGATGACCATTGAAAATTCGTTGCTGTGCAAGTAAATGCTGTATTTCGATAGAATCACACTCTAAAAATAATGTCTTGAGTATGGCAGGTTCATTATTTTTAATGGATTCAAGAAGCTTCTCTATGTCTATTTTTGTCTCTTCCAAATCTGTTGGACATATCGGAAACAAACAATCATGAATGGGGTCGACATCTTCTCGGGCACTAAGCGTTGTGTAAATGTCATATCTATTCTCGTAATCATCGATTTCATTAAAAATACGTTCTTCAAGCTTTTTGTTCATATCTTCTTGATAATCAATTAGATTTACAAAAACGCCACTTACAATATCCTTTAGTAATTGACGTTGCTCTAGATTTTCTATTTTTCGTAAACGTTCAAACATGAGCTCTTTTAACAATTTACTTTCCTTCTTTCATGACTCAGGATTTGAATGCTAACTGGCATCAGTTACTTCATCTACTGGAGGTTCTGCTTCATTAGGAAGTGCATTATCTGCTGGTTGAACCTGTGGAACAGGGTTTAATTTATCATTTGCATTCATAATCTTTCTCTCTAGTCCAAGAACTTTTGCCAGTAATTCTGTTTCTTGATAAATCTCCTGCGCAAGCGTATAGGACTCTATCGCTTGAACGTATTCCTGACGGGCATAGCTCTGATCCCCACTTTTTTCTAACCCTTCTGCCTTTAATTCTTTTTGAACCTTCTTCAATTCATTTATTTTTTCTTGTGTATCTTCAATTTTTGTTTTAATTTGTGTCTCTCCAGTAAATGAAATGGCGAGTGCTTTTTTTCTAGCTTTCTCATAAATGGCTAAAGCCCCATTGTAGTCCTCTGCCTCAAAACGAAAATCTGCATCTTTTATAGCATCAACAATCTCCACAACGGAATCCATGTTGGCAATTCTTTGCTCTACTTCTTCCTTACCAAATCCATTAATGAGTTTGCCCTCTTTTTTAGCTTTTTCATAATGTTCTAATGCCTCTGTAAATTTTCCAGTTTCCGCTGATTTATCACCATTGATAATTAGTTGTGTCACTCTTAATTTTCTAGCTAGTAAATTTCTATGTATAGGATCTTTTAATTTTTTTGCTGCATTTCTTCCCTCACTATATGCAAGTAACGCTTCATCATAATTTCCGTCTTGAAAGTAAACATTTCCACTCTTTTCATGGTCCTTCATCTCGACTGTTAACTCTGCTAATTTTTTTGCTTGTTTTACTTGATAAAAAATCGTGCCGCCACCTACAACCAAGGCTAAAACTAATGCAGCAGCAATCATTTTTATATACTTCATCTTGTTTTTGTTCGTTTCTTGATACACCTTGTTCACAAATATCGCAGCAACCGTATAATTTTCTACAACTTTTCTTTGCCTACTCAACAATATTTCTTCCAACAAATCTGTATATTGTTCAGAATCTTTGACACCTTCCAAAGCGTCAGCCATCTCAATCTCACTGACATCTCCCCAAAAGCCAGCTGTACAAAGTAATAGGACATCACCATCAGTAAGCTTCATTTTTTTAGACACAAAGGGTTGAAATTTGTTTGGTTTACCTAGATAATTCAACAAATTCCCTCTTTCTTCATGCTGGCTAATATCTAATGAACGGTTCTGACTGTTTACTATTTCCTGTGCTAAACTTTGGTCTGTACTTTTGTAGGTTAATGTACCGTTTCGGAAGTGATACAATCGCGAATTCCCCGCTACTCCAACAATCATTTTTGAGTAGTCGGAAACAACTATGACAATACTAGCCTTTAATCTTACTCGTAAGCTTTGCGCTTGTAGTATATTTTGTGCATGTCTAAGGTATTTATTGATAGCTCTCCTTGACATAGCTGGCTTTTCCATAAACTTCTCCAAAATAGCCTTTACGGCAAGCTCTGCACTACTAATTTCCTGATCTGCATCCAAGCCCTTGACAGCTACCCAACAAGCTACATCGTCGAGTTCTGTATAGGCAAAATAGTCTTTATTTTGCAGAAAGGACCCTGCTTCAGATAAAAAGCCCGTTTTAAAGTCGCAATTTTCCTTTCTCATACGTCTCCTCCTTCTCTATTCCCTATTCATCGTCACCAAGTTTTTTCTAAAATCACGATGGTAGCATTATCTTGATTTTTTAAGCGTTTTTGTTCAACGGCTTTTATCATGCTTTGTGCTAAATCATAGGGTGGAGCTTGCTGAGAGAGAATTTTTTCCATTTCAACCTCCGTTAAAGCATCATAGATTCCATCACTAAAAAGACATACCTTGTCCCCTCTATTTAGCTGAATCGGATTATTTCCTGTATCCAAATTTTTAAAGCCTGCATATCCTAAATAATTGATTAATCTCTTTTTTAGAGGATTTTCCTGAACCTCAAGTTGCGAAATTTCACCTGAAATATATCTTTCGGTTAAAACTGACTCAAAAATATGTTTTTGGTTAATCTTTAGAAATTCACCATTTCTAAAGATCGTGAGAACACTATCCCCTACTGCACCCCAATGAAGATAGCCTTCACTATCAATAACGGCTGTGACTAATGTTGTTCCTCCATTGGAGCCATTTAAGTTTTCCACAATCATATGATTGCTTGCTATAGCAGCTTCCTTAAAAAAGTTTTGTAGATTTTTTAAGCTACTAAGCTTTTTAAATTCTTCTATGAAGGTTGTCACTGCGATCGTGCTAGCCATCCGCCCATTGGCTAAGCCGCTAATTCCATCTGCAAGCACCGCGATTGTGCCATATGTCGTTTCGGCAGTTGAGAAATAATCATCCTGCTCATCACGTCTTCCGATTGTTTGACCATTTCCAATATAAATTTTCCCTTTATCCATTTTTTGAGCAAGTATACTTCTTATTAGCAGTAACAAGATAAGGACAATGATAAAGATTAAGGTAATTATGTACGGCAATAACTTTTGGTCCATATGTCATCATTCCTCACTTTGATTGTTTTCCCATTCAAAGTGAACGCCACAAAGTGGAATAAATAAAAATATGCTTCTCCCTAGCTGTATCACATCATAGGCTGCTAATTCCGTTGGTGTATAAACGGCCTCATTATTCAGATAGGCTAATCCTGATGCATCTCCTGGCAGTAAGTAAAAATTACGTTTTTTAGGATCATACACAATGACTGCATGATTTCGCTTAGAGATGGAATTGTCCCCTGCAATGCGGATATGCATATCTTCTGCTCTACCTATAAAATTCTTTTCAGATAAGATACGATAATCTCTACCCATTTGTGGCCCTTCAATACAAACTAACCATCCTGTTACAGGATCTATCCCATCCATTTCTCCTAAGTAAGGCAATGTTTTATCATCTGCTTCAATGACAGGTGAGGAAGGACTATTTTGTCTTTGCTCCTGTTCTACCATCACGTTACAGTAAGGACAAATATTGCGATGTCTCCTTGAACTAAACATATGACCATTTGTACATCTAATCAAACTCATTTTGATATCCCCCATCTTTGTTACGAATTTTTTTCTCTATTTAACCAAAATTCGCGTATTCGCTATGTATATTGTGTCTCCATTACCTAATGGGTAAGGAATCTCATGTTTTAATCTATTTTTTACCCGCTTATTCGCTTTTTTTAAGCCAACACCATTAACCGAATCTATATCCTCTAAATACCAAATTCCAGCTACACAATTTAGTACAGCATGCTCATAATTCACAAGAGATTCATACTCTGTTCCACTTAAATCAATATCCGCCTTGTGTTCAGCTGAACTTTTTCCAATAAGCAATGAAATTTGATCGCCAAGTTCCCATTCATCTATTTCTACTCCACGTTCATTAAGAAGAACAAGCTTTGAAATGTCCTTCTTAGCCATCACTTGAGTGATTGCCTTGGCTTCGTATTTAAGCGATACATATATAATGGCGAGTATGACTATTACCGTCCCAATAACGAATTTCAAAAGGACATCCTGATTCATCACAAAAACATATAAAATGAAAAAGAAGGCGATTGTGACAATAATGATATCGATAATTTTTATAAACATTTTTTTTCGTGTATTTCCACTGTAAGCTTCAGCTGAAAATGGCTCATACATATAATCACACTCCTCTCTTTTTGCCATAGCTTATTTATTAAAAAAACGTTCAAATAAATCCGTTGTATCCAATGGATTTTTCTTCGTTTTTTTATGAAGCGTTGAGGACATCTCCTTTGTTTTAGGATTGAAGCCAAAGAAATGTTCAAAGTTTTTTTCAATATTATTCATATTAAAATCTGGCTTTTTCTCTGTAGACTGATGTCCGTTTGAATGCTTTTCATTTTGTTGTTCATTTTGCCAGCTGGTACCTTTGCCATCGAGACGGGCATCGTAAGTCTCTTTCAGCGCTGGATCCTTAAGCACCTTATATGCCTCTTGAACCTCTAAAAAAATTTTCTCTGACTCTTGATTTCCACCACTCACATCAGGGTGATGCTTTTTGGAAAGCTTTCGATAAGCTAATTTTATTTGCTCTTGTGTTGCATTTCGGTCTATACCCAATGTTTCATAATGCGTTTTCATGTTTTCAACCCCAATTTAGGATTATTAAAAATAATCTAAGGAACTATAAAAGTTCCTTAGATATAGTAGTGTTTTATCGTGCTGCAATCTTAGACAGCGTAGCCGCCTTCGATTTTTGCCAATTCTGTTTTGTCTTTCTTTTGCTTAATAAATAAGAAGAACTCACCAATACCTTCAGTGTCACCATATCTTTCTGTATAGTCCACAACGAAAGCATTTGGGAAATGAATTTTTCTTACTACTTGATCAGCTGAGATCACTTCAAGTGTCACTTTGCGGTAGCAATCAGCTTTTTCAGCTGGTACTAATGACCATAATCCTAATTTCATCGTATCATCAGAATTATCACCATCAGTGGCAGTTAAAATTTTACCTTTTACTTTTAAAGTTGCCCCAACATCTGTAGAGCGCGCGTTAGAATCATTCGGTGTATCTGTCTCATATTCGACAGTCATGATGCTTTCTAACCCTAATTCAATTGCTTCTGATCCTTCTACTTTTAATACAAAACCCATTTTTAGTACCTCCTAAATTTTGTTGAATCGTAACTTCTGACTGTTCTAATGAAATAAATTTAAGTACAGCTATTCATTTCACAGTGCCATGTTTCATACCGACACGATGAAATATGTAATATTTTTCATTTTAGCAATTAGTCGTTCGATTCATATTTATGTTAAAAGATTTATGAATGATAAATCTTAAACACCCTACTTAAATAATTGAAAATGGTGATAAATAAATTGTTAGGCTTTAACAGCACTTGTCCCTTTAGTAATCGTGACCTCAAGATTTTTAACATTACCGTTAAATACAAGATCGATCTGACATAAGCTTGTTTTCTCATCAATGATATAGCCAATATCATCTCCGTCATGAATGATAGAGTTTACATGACCTTTATCATTCAGCCACTTACTTTTTTGACTACTTGGATTATTACTAAAGAAGCGAACGATATTCTCGTGCTTAAAGTCACCAGATTGGAATCGAAGTATTCTTTCAATATACGTACTAACTTGCGTTTTATAGATTGAATCGAATCCATCTTCTTCCATTGCTAGACTTCTTGCTTTATAAACAGTAATACGTCTAATATCTTTATCCTGTAGTTGGGCATTTTCGGAAGAGAATACAAAACCGAAGCTTCTGCTGTTAATAGCGTCTTTAATATTATTCGTAAAACCTGAAATTTCCTTCGCCATCGTAGTTACAGCTCTAAGTGAGTTGTCTCCGGCTTCAATATCAAATCGAACTCCAGGGTAATTACGTTTTACATTTTTAAATGATTCCTTTAAATACTCTGGGCATTGGTAGGCGGAAACGATACCTGCTGCTACATAGCTAGCACCTACATAAACGCCTTCTATCCAAAGCTTTAAAATATCTTCCTTTTCTTTCGATAGACGAGCTCCATTTTCGGTAGTATGCATTCTCGTATCAATAACTACGCCTGATTTATCTTTTGGAATAATCGTAAAGTTTGGTAGGCATGGTATCGCGAACTCACTAAATTCTTTTCTGACAAGAACTGAGCATTTATCGATCAGGCGATCAATCCCAGCAGTTGCGATGCCGTTGAAGGTAGTTTCTTCTTCAGCCATAAAGTTAAAGAAAATTTGAACCTTGTAATCTTTTACCGTATCTAAGAGGATTGATAAAGATTCCATTGTGTTACCCTCTTGCTTTGTAACCTTTTCATTCCCTTTGAATCTTGAACGGCTAACTTTCATTTTTCCAGAAGATTCTAATTCTAGAGCAGGTACAATGCCATACCATACAGTATCTGTAAAATCATTTTTAGCGTTAACCGTATTTAAATACGTGCGTAATCTTGGCAGGTTATTACTTTTCACAAGCATATCGAGCTTCGTGTTTGTCACTAATAATGACGGCTGCATCCCTTTATTTTTCGTAACATATTGATCGAAGTACATTTTGACACCTAATAGCTTTTCGACTAAAGGCTTGACCGTTTTTACAAATTCATCCTTTGCATCCTTATAGAACTCCAGGTATGTATTGTAATTTTGAACTTCTGTTTCAACATCAAATTCGGCTTTTATAGCTGGTAGAGGTGAGAACGTTCTCACAACTAAATCTTTTACATAGGAAGACGGAGATTCTGTAATAGCCTCATAGTCTTCTTCGAAAACTGTACTCAAGCCGTAATTACTATTTTCTTCAATGACCATCAGTTCTGAACTATTCGTTTGAGGTGCCTCAATAATTTTCAATTCACCATTATCACCAATAGTAAGCGTACCTATTTGTAATTTTTCGGACTCATCCTCATCTTGACTAGCACCTAATAATAATCGTGTTTTAATATCTTCAATTGCTAAAGGCAGCATCGCCATTACATTGTTGTAGTTTCTACTAGCTACTTCAAACATAAGATTTAGCTTGTCACCAGTATCTAATTTTTTCGGATCTCCCTCATCCAGCTTGTCATACTCACTGTATAGGTAATGAATTTCCTTACGAACTTGGCGAATATCATCCATGACTTTTTTAGGAGAAATCATGTCTAGTAAATTTTCAAATTTAAAATCTACATTCGTGATGCCCTGACTTCTTTTTGTATCAATGAGCGTAAATAGCATCTTTAAAAAATCGTTATTTTGGTCGATTGCTATTTCAGATATACAATCATCTTGAATTCCTTCAGGCTTTTTCAAGGTATACATAACCTTTTGATTTGCCGCGTTATAAAATGAATACACAGTAGGTGAAAACTTATCTAAAAATTCGTCAAAGCTTTTTACAAGAAGATGTTGACTAATTTCTTTGATCTTTTCATCACTTAGACTGTCGATTCCTTTTACATCGCCAACAAGCGTAATTAAATCCAATTTCTCTGGGTTTATTTCTTCAAAGAGCATTGTTCTGTTCGTTTGACTAATAATCTCCATTCATTTGGCTGTATATTACTACAGCCATCCCTCCTTTAGATAACGAATTTCGAGTAAGCATAAACATTAGTGCGTAAAAAACACAGAATTAGAACTGTATAACTACTTGAATCGAGCATCTTAAAAGAACATTTAGACACTCAAATTAAGTCGATATATACATTTAAGATAAAATTTTACAATAAAAACAATAATGTACTGAACTATGTACGAGAAACTCTAATTCAACTTTATGCATTTTTTATACAAAATTCACTAATGGTTTTATGTATCACAAAAGTAACTATACAATACCTAAAATCAATGTCAATATTTTCTATAGAATATATTGTAAGCAAAAACATTTTAAGGACAGTTTATTAAAAATATTACATGGTAATAATTATGATATTTTTTAGGGAAATAGTGGATAAATCCTATTTTTTTATAAAAAAAACAACTAAAGGTCCGATTGCTATTAGGCCCTAAGTTGCTCTTTTGAATATCATCCTTTTAAGACAAAAATAAGTAAAAAGTATTAAAAATATAGTAATTTTGGTCTTTTAGAATTAATTCATTTAAAATAGTTCTTTATACATTTGAATTTTCTTTCCAAAATAATCATGTATTTAATAAAAGAAAGGGAAGAACATCTTTTTTTATGCTGCACTTGCAAGCCCCATAAAATAGTCAATGACATAGGAATGCTCACTTTTCTATTATATTTTCTCACATTTGCAAGTTTATCCTCGATTACTCTTTGTGAAACATCTAGTGGGACTTCGTTTGTTAATGCGAAGTATAAAGTTGCCATCAAACTATAAATATCTGTATAAATGCCTTGCTCTCCTTTAACGGAATACTGCTCAATAGGTGAGTATCCCGGTGTAGTAAATATTGGATATTTTTCCACCGTTTTATAATAAATTGCTGAACCGAAATCTAATAAGCAAGGTTTCCCTTGCGTATCAATTATAATATTATTCGGCTTTATATCCCGATGAATAATGCCTTTACTATGTAAATACGAGATGGCATCAATTAAGGGAAGGAATACTTCTTCATATAGATGATGCCTTTCATGAATAGCATATTTATGTATATATTGGTCCAGTAATATCCCTTCATAATAATCTGTAATTATATATATAGAACCGTTTTCAGTAAAATGATGTCTATACTTAACAATATTTTGATGGTTCAATTGTTGGATCATGAATGCTTCACTTAGAAATCTTTCCTTTAATTCCTGAAATTTTTCCTTTGTTGAGGGTACACGATTGATTACTGATTTGTTATCCAAATCTCGTAACGCTATTTCCATTGGGAAAAATTCCTTAATGATTAGTTGCTCTCCTGTATTTATATGTTCAGACATATACACAAAGGATAATTTACTAGTGGCAAGAACTTGCGTTATTTTATATGTATTATGTAATAGACTGTTTATTGGTAAGCTCAATTCAAATATTGCTGCCTGCATTTTAATCTCCCTTCAAAAATCGAATATACAAATTAATGTAATTATATCAATTACTATATTTTTATGTATAGTTTGTACTAGCCTAAAGTGCGCAAACAAAAAACCGTTCAATATGAAGTGAACGGTTTTTTGTGGATTATGCTTTTTGATAGCGCAGCACTGGTGTACGAGCAGCGCGTGTTTCATCAAGACGGGATACGACAGTTGTATGTGGTGCTTCTTGCACGATAGATGGGTTTTCTTCTGCTTCTTTCGCAATTTGAATCATCACATCACAGAATGCATCTAATGTTTCTTTTGATTCTGTTTCTGTTGGCTCGATCATTAATGCCTCTTCCACGTTTAATGGGAAGTAGGTTGTTGGTGGATGGTAGCCAAAGTCTAACAGACGTTTTGCAATATCTAATGTGCGAACGCCCAATTTCTTTTGACGACGACCTGATAAGACAAATTCATGTTTGCAGTGACGGTTATATGGTAAATCAAAGAATGGCTCTAAACGACGCATCATATAGTTTGCGTTTAATACAGCGTATTCTGTAACAGCTTTTAAGCCATCTGGACCCATTGTACGAATGTACGTATAAGCACGAACATTGATACCAAAGTTACCATAGTAAGGTTTTACACGTCCAATTGATTGTGGACGATCGTAGTCGAAGTGGTATGTGCCTTCTTCTGTTCTCACTAGTACTGGTTTTGGTAGGAATGGAATTAAATCTGCTTTTACGCCTACTGGACCAGAACCTGGACCACCGCCACCATGTGGGCCTGTAAATGTTTTATGCAAGTTTAAATGCACGCAGTCAAAGCCCATATCGCCAGGACGTGCTTTACTCATAACGGCATTTAAGTTCGCGCCATCATAGTAAACTTTCCCGCCTACAGAGTGAATAAGCTCCGCCATTTCAATAATGTTTTCTTCAAATAGACCGAGTGTATTCGGGTTTGTTAGCATTAATGCAGCTGTATCAGCACCAACGACTTTACGAAGGTCTTCGATATCAACTAAGCCATTTTCATCGGATTTCACAGTGATTGTTTCAAAGCCTGCTACTGTTGCTGAGGCTGGATTTGTACCGTGAGCTGAGTCAGGAACAATAACTTTGTTACGGTGACCTTCACCATTTGCCTCATGGAATGCGCGAATCATCATTAATGCTGTCCATTCACCATGGGCACCTGCTGCTGGTTGTAATGTTACTTCATCCATTCCTGTAATTTCTACTAAAGAAGTTTGTAAATCATAGAGAAGCTCCATCGCACCTTGTACTGTCGATTCATCCTGTAATGGGTGAACATTCGCGAAGCCTGAAAGACGTGCAACTGCTTCATTAATTTTTGGATTATATTTCATCGTACAAGAGCCGAGTGGATAGAAGCCAGAGTCTACCCCATGGTTTCTACGAGAAAGTGCTGTGTAATGACGCATAATATCAAGCTCAGACACTTCAGGTAACTCTGCAGCTTCCGTACGAACTAAGCTTGCAGGCAGTAAATCTGCTAGGTCTACTTCAGGTACATCAAGTGCTTCTAAGCTATAGCCAACGCGACCTTCTTTTGAAATTTCAAAAATGAGTGATTGATTTTCGTTATGCATTAAGAGCCCCCATTTCTGCAACAAGTGCATCAATTTCTTCTTTTGTGCGTAATTCAGTTACTGCAATAAGCACATGATTTTTCAGAGAGTCATAATTTTGCCCTAGAGGATATCCACCGATTATACCCTTTTCGATTAAGCCTTTATTGATTTCCTTCACACATTTATTCGTTTTCACAACGATCTCGTTAAAGTGTGCACCTTGGAATGCTACTGTAAAGCCAGCTGCTTCAAAGGCATTTTTTGCATAACGTGTTTTGGCAATATTTTGCGTAGCCATTTCACGAATACCTTGTTTACCTAAAGCTGTCATCGCTACAGATGCAGCAAGTGCTAAAAGTGCTTGGTTCGAACAAATATTAGATGTTGCTTTATCACGACGGATATGTTGTTCACGTGCTTGTAATGTTAATACATAACCACGGCGCCCTTCACCATCCACTGTTTCACCAACAAGACGACCTGGTACTTTACGCATTAATTTCGTTGTCACTGCAAAGAAACCACAGTGTGGCCCACCAAATGCTTCAGAGATACCGAATACTTGCGCATCCCCTACACAAATATCAGCACCTAGCTTACCAGGAGGCGTTAAAATGCCTAATGAAAGTGGGTTAGAAGAAACAACAAATAAGCTTTTCGCTTCATGTGCAATATCACTAATAACTTGAATATCCTCCACTTGACCGAAGAAGTTTGGATATTGAGCAATAACAGCTGCTGTGTTGTCATCGATTAACTCTTTTAATGCTTCGACATCTGTCACACCATCTTTTTGTGGGATTGTCACGATTTCAATGGATTGACCATAGGCATATGTAGCAACAACATCGCGATATTCTGGGTGCACTGCTTCAGACACTAATATTTTCTTACGACGCGTATGACCTGCTGCTAGCATACCTGCTTCTGCTAATGCTGTACCACCGTCATACATAGAAGAGTTTGCAAGATCCATGCCAGTTAGCTCGGCAATCATCGTTTGGAATTCAAAGATTGCTTGTAGCTCACCTTGTGAAATCTCTGGTTGATAAGGTGTGTACGCTGTATAGAACTCTGAACGAGAAATGACATGGTCCACGATTACTGGTTTATAGTGATTGTAAACACCTGCACCTAAAAACGATACATTAGCATTTGTGTCCTTATTTTTTGCAGAGAGTGCTGTTAATTCTTTTAATAAAGCAGATTCTGATTTTGCTTCCTTAATATCATAAAGGCCTTTAAAACGGACTTTCTCAGGAATATCCCCGAATAATTCATCAACTGAGGATACACCGATTACGTCTAACATTTCTTTTTGATCTTGCTCCGTCATTGGTAAATAACGATGTTTCATAAATGTAGGTCCCTCTTTTCAACTATTATTTTGAACGCTTGTAAAACGGTGTTTCTACTGTTATTACCTTTAAGTGTTTCCCACGAATTTCGATTTCTAGCTCAGTTCCGATTGTTGCGAATTGACTGTCAATTAAAGCGTGACCAACATTACGTTTAGATGAAGGAAGCTGTGTACCCGTTGTCACTTCACCGATTTCCTTACCGTCCTTGAACACTTTGTAGCCATGACGTGGAATGCCTTTATCAATCATTTCAATGCCTACCAATTTGCGTGTAAGACCATTTTCCTTCTGCGCTACTAATGCTTCATGACCAATGAAGTCTTCTTTATTTAATTTCACAGCAAAGCCAATCCCAGCCTCAAGTGGAGAAATTGTTGCCGATAGCTCTTGACCGTATAATGGTAGCCCTGCTTCAAAACGTAGTGTATCGCGGCATCCTAAACCTGCCGGTACTACGCCTTTATCATGACCAGCATCTAAAATTTTACCCCATAGTGCTTTAATATCTTCTGGAGCACCGTAAAGTTCAAAGCCATCTTCTCCTGTATAGCCACTACGAGAAACTAATACTTGATGACCCGCAACTTCAACGCCCTCTTGGAAGCGGAAAAATTTAATGGCACGAACATCAGTCGAAGTAAGGGATTGAAGAACTTCCTCTGCTAATGGTCCTTGAAGAGCAATTTGTGCATAAGCATCGGACTGGTTATCAATCGTCACATCATATTGATGTTGATTTTCCATCATCCAATCATAGTCTTTTTCAATATTGGCTGCATTGACACATAATAAATAGTGATTATCAGCTAATTTATACGTTAATAAATCGTCAACAACGCCTCCATCTTCATAACACATGGCTGTGTATTGCGCTTGGCCATTAACAATTTTAGATACATCATTTGATAAAAGATTTTGTAAAAAACCTAATGCATCGGGACCTGTTACTAAAATTTCTCCCATATGTGATACATCAAATAAGCCTGCACGATGACGCACTGCATCATGTTCTTCTTTAATGGAAGTAAATTGAACAGGTAGTTCCCAGCCACCGAAGTCTACTGTTTTTGCACCGTATTTCGCGTATTCTTCAAATAGAGGTGTACGTTTTAATTCATTCGTCATTCTTTTTTGCCCCCTTATTGTTCGTTACATTTTTACTGGTAGTAGTTCGTCTGCTTTTGTATTAGTACAGTCAGTGCGTATCGTTTCCAATCTTTAAAGCACCTGTGGACATAAAAAAAGACAGACGAACCCCTTTTCGGGATTCTCTGTCCTTGCACCTGAAAGTTACACCAGACTGGCTCGCAAGTTTTCACACTGCCAATCAGCCGGCTTTCCCCTTTGGTGGCTGTTATTGTTATACTACAGCTCTCTCCAGAGTTGCGTCTTGTACGAGTCCTTTTACCTGAGAGATTCATAGCCATTTACTACTTGCTCCTTCGGTGGCGTCTACACGCGCTCTCCCCGCACAATCATCCGCCCAAGATAGTTCTTGGTACTATTTAGTAGTCAATGAACATTTAGTTACTTATTTGTCTATATCCTAACATTAAATGCATTGAAAAGGCAATCATTTTTTAAAAGATAATAAAACACGAACATAATTTATCAATAATACAATCATCGTTCGTTTTTTAATCTTTTCACTTGAAATACTAAATACTCTAGAATATGACGGATAGTTCTACCTTCTGTCAATACTTGGATATGTCCTACCTCACGGTAAAACTTCCTTCTGTAATGATACAGGCTTTCTAGCTCTTCCTTTGTAGAGCTCTGTACAATGGGTCTGTTTGGATCATGCTGTATTCGTTTATAAATATCTTCAAAAGACGCATCTAAAAAAAACACTAATCCACTACGTCTCATAATTTTTCGATTCTCAGCATTAATGGCAACGCCACCCCCTGTAGAAATAATACAAGCCTCATCTCTGAAATTTTTCAAAAATTCTGTTTCTATTTCTCGAAAATGGGCCTCTCCGTATTTTTCAAAAATCTGTGGAATTGTCATTCCCTGCTGGCGCACAATCTCACGATCCATATCATAATATGGCATCTTTAATAAATAACTTAAACGTCTTCCTAACGCACTTTTCCCACTGCCCATAAAGCCAACTAAATATATTTTTCGCAATTCGGATCACCTTCTTATAACTACGATTCTACACTGTCTGACAAAATTTGTCCTAATAAATTTATCGTAGTTTGAACATTTAATTTTTCTAGCCCATCATATGTTCGAAACTGCATTTCATAAGACATACAATACGCAAGAACAAAAGTAGTTACAAAAAATAATAATGCAATTGCGATCAAAAAAATAGCCCCTCTGTCATTTTTCAATAATTGGCACATAGAAGCTTTGCTCCTTTTGAATACCGCTAGTCATTTCAACAGCTACCGTCAGCATGGTTTCTGTATAATTAAATTGGCATTTATTAATTCCGATTAGCATGGGAACATGTCCACCATTTATTTGCTCACGAATAATATTAGGATAGCAATCAATATGATGGATTGTATTTGCAGTTTGAAAGCTCACTCTTTTTCGATCTTCCCGAATAGCAAACGCAGAGACATTCTGTAGAGAATGATTTACATCATAAACAAATAGCTCCCACTTTGTTTGTTCATCTGTTAGCATGGTTGATTTCATTTCAGCAAACCACAGCATAATAAGAACAAAAAGATGAGATACAAGCACAAAAACAACCAATTGAAATATGGCTTCTATTAATGTATAGCCTTTGTCATTCACGGACTTCACCTGTATCTTGTATACATTTTTGGCGCAGTTCACGCATGTTTTGAAAACGGACACAAATTTGTTGTCCATCAAATTCCCAATGATACTCTACTTGTTCAATGGTCCTAGAGCCTTCTGTTTGCTGTACTGCCTGATATTGCTTTAAACCTTCATAGGCAGTTTCAGCTGCGATGAGTTCTAGTTTTTTATTTGTGAGATTCGTCTTCATCGTATAGGTAAGCGGTATTAACGACATACACAATATTGTTAAAATCCCCATAGCTAAAATGGTTTCTACAAAAGAATAGCCTGACTCATTCAACTCTAGCTCTCCCTCGTCCTAATGTAATAACGACCTTTTTCTTTCCTTGAGGGGTTTTAAAGGCAATGGTTCCAGCTGACATAACATTTCCTTTAGTATTATAACTAAGTGTATGAATAGAACTTTCTGCGTTCAAAAACTCGACTATGGAGTATGAGCTATGTGAACCAATTATCTTTGGTGGTTCTTATGCATTTAAGGCAACATTACGAGAAGAATTAGTACCGTACACAGATCCTCGCTCCGTTCATTATGACTTACCAATGGAGAACCCTGCATATTCAAAGTATTTTGATCAAACAGATGGTAGCGGCACGAAAATAGGTGGTTATGCATTTATGGATGAAAATAGCTTTGATGAGAATAATGGCAATGCTGAGCTGCTGTTTCAATTAGATATGGAGGGTGATGCCCAAAAGACATATGCCATGATAGCAGACTCTGGCACATTGCAATTTTTTATAGAGCGAGATTCTCTGATCGCAAAGGATTTTTCTAAACTTTATTATTATCTTTACAGCATGTAATAGAAATCGTATCGCTAAGGCAGTGGCGATACGATTTCTTATTACCTTCGTGTAAATATGCTTCGATCGTAAGCGTCAAATAGCGCCCCTTTAGTAACAGGTGGGCGCTATTTGACGCTTACTTTATATCTGTTATAAAATCCTTATTTTCATCTCGTAATACTTGCATAAAATTTGGATCGCTATAATAACGATAATCTGGATCATAATTAACCCATAGATCATAAATTTTATCCAATAATACCCTGGTAATTTAACTTATAACATTATTTTACTGAAGGAATAGATGATAGACAAAAAATTCACTAAAAAGATTTCAAAATTTAAAAAAGAACCTAGAAAATATTATCTAAGTTCTAAAAAATTCTGATATTCATGTTCTATTAGTAAAGAATTCCCTTGACCATTTAACCAATGTTTGATTTATTAAGTCAATAAATTTTTAATTCTTAGAGTTGCTGTTTTACAATAAAACTCTATTTAAGAAAGGTATATTTAATAGAATTCAGTTTCAATTTACTTTTTCAATAAAAATTTTGGTATTGTAGGTAAAGCACACCACTCAGCAATACTATTATATTTATCAGCTATATCTTGAAGGATTGAGTAGCCATATTTTGTTCCATTAATAGCTTTCCCAGTTGAACTATTTGGATCGCTGAGATCCTCTAAAATCCTTTTTATTTTGGTTAATGCACCAGATTTTTTTATTTCTTCTTTAGTCTCTAAACCCTCTGCACTTTCTATTGCTGCAGCCATCTTTTCAATATCTTCTTTAGCACTGTCTGGTACTTCTGACAACAATTCATTAATATTACCTTGTAATTCATGGAGAGTATTTTTAATTTCTATGGTTATATTATTTTCATTCGTTAAATTATTCTCTGCTCTTACCATAATATGTGGATTGTTATTGATAATAGGTTTAAAGTTAATTTCCACCATTTCATTATTCCTTTCCTTTTTCAACTCAATACCGTCTAATAAAGATAATATATTTACATCTTCAAAAGAATTTTTACATCTTTCCGTATAGAAATGCTTTTCTTCAAGCTTAAGTAAATATTTATAATCATGTAAGTACTCACAACTTGGAGAACAATTACATTGAACATATTCTGTAAATTCAATTTTAGTTATATTTTGATGTATCTCTTCGAAAATTTTCCTCACATTTGTTAATAACTCGCTTTTATTCCTCCTATTGTCTCCTACAACTTTTATATCTATATACCTTTCCGTTATTCCATCCTTTAAAATAGCTATACATATAGCATTTTTATATTTTAAATAAGCACCTTTTCTCCAACAAATTTTTGTACCTTTATCATCTAACAGTAATTTATGAGCCTTAACAATAAATTTCGTCATAATTCCAGCAGGTAAAAAATTATAACTAAACCTAAAGTGTAAACATTCCCTATTAAAATCAATCGGATAAAGTTGCTCTGTATTTCCCAACAATTCAGGGATTAAATATGTGCTATGTGATTCAACAGTAAAGGACAATTGAAAATTCTCCATAAGTTTTAATATATATGGATACATTTCTTGAGGATACTTACTTTTATCTTTCCAAATCTTACAAAGATCATCGTGAAATAATATACCATTTCTATTTTTCAAAACATTTGTTTGGGCATCCAAAATTTTATATACTGCATCCGTCCCCCATTCAGGACTTAAGATAACTATATTCTTTAAAAGTACGTCATTATGGAAATGTAGTACGACTCCTAAATCGTGCAAATATTTAATTAAACTTATTGCTTCATTTTCTTCAATTCCTTTAATTAAACAAATTTTTAAATATTCTTCAAAATTGATTATATTTCTTTCTTCAGATAAGGCTTCTAACTCTTCGCGGATCTCTGCCCATGAAGAAAACCAATCCGTTTCCATTAATGGTAAGTTCTTTGCCTGATGCAAAATTTCTTTTTTCAAAGTATCAATATTAATATCATCTAGACAACTTACCTCGAAAAAGTTTACAATTTGTGGGAAGCGTTTTTTCAAATCATGAACATCAGGAAGCCTGATATTTTTTCTTACTTGATCACATTTATTAATTACTACTATTATCGGACTGTCATCTGAAAAAGATTGGATTGTATTTAACCAATAATCCATTCTTCCATACTCATCTTCTTGCCTTGCATCCCATACAAAAATATATAGAGAACGTTTAGTTAAAAAGAATTGATGGGTCGAATGATATATTTCTTGTCCCCCAAAGTCCCATATATTCAATATATACTCTTCAGCATTTAATTCAAATTTCCATTTCTCAATATCTATACCTTCTGTAGATGGAGACTCTTTATAAATATCATTAACAATTTTATTAAGTAATGTTGTTTTACCCACTCCACCTTGTCCTACTATTATCATTTTCGATTCATTAAGTGTGATTTTATTTTCTTCACGCTGAAATTGAAGTATGTAATTTATAAGTTGAGATGGCGTTTGATTAAAGATTTCAGGAGGAATTTTTTTTGACAAAGGTGTTTCTTCAATTATAATCTCCTTTAAATTTATTAAAGAGGTCATAGACTCGGGTAATGTTTGAATTTTGCTTCTTCCAAGATATATCTTCTCTAAATTAGTAAGTTCTCCTATACTATCAGGTAAAGTATTTATCATTATTTCTGGTAAATATAAATATTTTAAATTTCTTAAAGATGCTATACTATTTGGAATTTCATTGTATATATTATCAATAGCTAGAAATTCCAAACTTTCGATACTAGTTATTTCCTCTGGGAAAGTTTCGAAATTATTTTCATTAAGATTTAAAAACTTTAGACTTTTTAAATTTGATATCTCCTTAGGTAAATTTTTCATATGAACCCCATAAAGACTCAACTCTTTTAAGTTTTTTAAATTCCCAATTTCTTTTGGAAGTGTATATAGTTTATTATATTCTTCTTCATTTTCATTAGTAAAGCTGTCTGTACTAAGCTTTAAGTATTCCAAACATTCTAAACAACCTATCTCAGCAGGTATTTCTTTTAAGCCGCAATTAGATAAATCTAATGCAATCCATTTCTCTTTTTTGGCTGTATTAATTAAGTTAATTAATTCATTTTTAGTCAAAGATTTATAAGTACGTTTATATTCCAATGATTTGTCAAAAGAACCAAAACTACCCAAATAATAACCATGGCTTAAATCATCATAATCATCTTCAAATTCAACTTCAAAATCAAATTTGTCTTCATTCATTAGATCGTTTACTAGCATATAACCCCTCCACAAACCATAATATAACAATTATACAACAATTAAATATAATTATGGCATCAATTAACAAAAAAGCTCAGAGAAAGCCTCCTATTCCTAGGCACTCCAAGCTTTTTCAAATTGCTATTTAATTAATCCTTGACTTTACTTTGTTCCATATAAGAGATTCCTAAAATGACTCTGCTCTTTACCTAAACTATCCCTCTAATTCTTTACTCGAACCTTTTACCACCTTATTCTAATGTTATTGTAATAAATACGGGAGATTGGAATCTCACTCACAATATGTACCATTTGAACTCTAAACTTATTACTTATAGTAATGGTGTCATATAATCAGTTACTATATCTAATTTGGGAAATAAACCATTTTAATACACTAAGTTTTACAGGGCTATTCCTGTTGTTAGAAAACTTAGTGTGCAGTTGAATCTCTGTGTTATCACCCTTATTTTAAGATTGTAACTTAATATAATATCCGAATTGCTTTCATGATCAATCATATAACGAAAGATTGTAAAACTTTTAGGTTGCACTTCTTGTTCGATTTGTTTTCATAAACCTTAAAAGATGATCCATTAAAGATAACATGTTTCTTTAGTTGTAAATTAAAGCATATATAGATATATAAGCCTTACAGCCCTTCTCATCAATGGTAGCAAAATGCTTCGTAACATTTGGAATCGTAATTAAAATAAGGATTGAAATGATTAATAAAACAATTAGCATCTCGATTAAAGTGAACCCTGCTTGTTCGTTGATACGTTTCATCTTTTCCCTCCTAAACTAATTCAATCATGTGATAGATGGGTAATAATAAACTGACATAGGCAGCTACTATACAGACTGCTATGAGGATAAAGAAGGTTGGTTGTACAAATGCTAATACTTTTTGCAGAAGTTGTTCCTGTTTTTCCAGTAATAATTCGCTATACAACACTAATTCTTTTCCTAAATAGCCGCTTTGCTCACCGTGCTCTACAAAAACAGGAAAATCCTTTTGAAAAACAGCTAGTCTCATTACGGCAAGTGTTAGCGACTCTCCAAAAATAACCCTTTCTTTTATGCGCTGCGAAAGAATTTGCAGAAAAGGTTGAAGTTGTTGCTCTTCTAAAAGTTGGAGGCTGGCTTGTAATGAAAATCCACTTTGCAGTAAGCTTCCTAAATAAGCAGCAAACTGTCTTGTTAATATCAGTCGCATATAGCGTTGAATAAAAGGAATCTTGAATAGGATGGTGAGTTGATGTGCAGTAGGCTGTCGATTGAGATAGAGACGAACAATAAATAAACTGCCTGTTGCGATGAAAATGGTGAGGATGACTACATCAGGAACATGTAATAACGTAGTGGACAACGTAATACTTGTTTCTGTTTCTGCGGTTCGGCCGGCTACCAGTCTTTCGATGTTTGGTAAAAAGATGGTACGAAACACCAAAAATAATAACAGCAAAAATACGATCAGCGTGACAGGATAGATCAGCAGCTTTATGAGCTTTTTCTTGGTCATTTCACTTACCTTTATTTGCTTAGCTACACCTTGTAAAGCTTCTATCATATGACCATTATTTTCTGCTACCTTGATGGCCATTAAATAATGCTTGCTCAGCTGTAAAGTTTCAAGTATCCCTGCAACCCCTTCCCCTTGCTTCAGTTTTTCATCAATTTGCTGCTGCATATCTTCATGCGCCTTTATATGATGAGGCAATAGCATTGAAATGGCCTGAGGAAATAAATATCCTTCTTGCATTAACACACATAATCGATTAAAAAATTGTGCCTGCTCCCTTACTCGCCATTTTGTCGCCCTACTATAATAAAGCAAAACATTATGGATATATGTTTGTAGGTGCATAAAAGCTCTCCACTAATTCTTTTTGTCCCATTAATGTTAATTCATAAGGGAGTTCATAGTTGACCTTTTCTTTAATCGCAGAAATGGCTCTTGTTAAATGAACATCCTGTAAAATTTCATATACCGCACGGCGCTCATCTTGTACTGCTGAAGTCTGAACAAGTATTTGTGCCACAATACCGATAATCGTTTGATGAAGCTCCTCTATCGACACATCTAAGTCCATTAAACGATACAGGCAACGAATGGTATCTTTTGCATGAATGGTTGAGACAACTAAGTGTCCTGTTAAGGCAGCTTGGATAGCAATTTTTGCTGTCTCTTTATCTCGAATTTCACCAATCATGATAACATCAGGAGAGTGACGTAAAATGGCTTTTAGTCCCATAGCATATGTAACGCCCGCTCGCTCGTTCACTTGAATTTGAAGTAAATTTGCTTGGCTATTTTCTACAGGATCTTCTAAAGAAATCACATGCCGATTTAATTCTGTGGAACAATAGTGGATTAAGGAATAGAGTGATGTAGATTTGCCAGAGCCTGTTGCGCCTGTAAAAAACAGAAGACCTTGACGATGTTGCACAAGCTCCATTAAATTGTGTGCTGCACTTTTGGAATAGCTTAATGACGTTAGTGGGAATGTATGATTTTGGAGAAGTAAACGGATAATCAGGCTTTCTTTTAAAAAGACGGAAGGCAGTGTGGATACTCGAAAGGCGTATGGATTGTGTTCCATTGCTTTTTGAAAGGAGCCGCTTTGAGGTTTTCGTCGTTCACTGATATCTAATGCCGCAAGAAATTTATAGTAGGAAATCATTCTTTCTGCAAGTTCATTTGGGAGCTCACCAGCTTGGAGTAGCTTATCATATTTTCGAAAATAAACCTGATATCTTTTATTACCTGGAACCAGTAATAAATCGGATGCACCAAAATGATAGGCCTTTAGTAAAAGTTGCTCACATTTTTGTTCGACAACTGTTTCAAAATTCTGCATATATGCACCTCACTTCTAGTTCATTCGAATATGACCGCTCTATTCGTTATTTCCTAGTATAAAGAGGAAAATGCCACGAGAAAAGCCCTTTTCTGAAAATAAAAATTTGTTGTACATTTTCCTGTCAATCATGTTTTTTGCTATAAAAATGTGGATAAAGTGCAGTTTCCCACTAAAAAAGAAGATAAATGCATGAAAAAATTAATATTTATGCCGAAATGAACTGTACCTTTTTCAATAATACAATATAATAGAATGAACATGATTATTTTCCTAACACTTGGTAGGCGAACATAATTTTTTAAAAAAATTTAAAGAGGTGAAGCGCATGATCCATCCATTGAAAATTACTAGTACATTAGCCGATGAAACAAGGTACTCTATTTATGAGTACATATTGCAAGAGAAAAAAACAGTCACAGTACAACATATTGCTGATCAATTCGGCATCCATCCAAACGTTGCTCGGCTTCATTTAACAAAGCTTTCAGAAATCAATATTATTTCTGCGGACTATGTCAAAACAGGCAAAGGTGGTAGACCTGGACGTGTTTATAAAGCTTCAGAGAAAGGCGTATCTCTAACATTTCCAAGACGCGATGAAGATCGTTTATTAAAATGGACGATCCAATTAATTGAAGACATTGGACCATCTGCCTTAACGAAGTGCCAAGAAATTAGCTACCAAGACGGATACCAGCAAATGAAAAATTATATCAGCGCTGAATTAACATTAAATAATTCTCTATCCTTCGATGAAAAGCTTCAGCTGTTAACGGACAATGCCGCTTTAATTGGCTATATTCCACAAATTCAACAAACCGAACATGGCAAAAAAGTGACCTTCTCCATCTTCAATTGTCCTTTCCAGGAGCAACTTACTTCGCATTCTGATATTGTTTGTTCATTACATGAATCCTATTTAAAAGGTCAATTAGATGCATTGTTTACGAACAATGAATTTGTGCAAATTGAAAGTATGATACATAATTGCGATTTATGTAAATATGAAATAAACGTGACAGAAATCGAAAGCTAGATTAAAAATCCATTTGTTTGTCACAAAGACGGAGAAGTTCCAGTTTACAGACACCTTTCATATCATTTATAATGAGTAAGAGATTATTGTGTCGTGGGCAAAAGGAGGGGAAATCTTCATGGATAATATGTATAAAGTTATGGCATTCTGGACAGGTATTTTTGCCGTTATGTTCTACCTTGGTGGTATGAACGAGGTATCGCTATTATTCTTAGGTAATACAGGTTTATTCTTATTATTAGGCTTCTTAAACCTTTCAGAACGTATGTACATGTACATTTTCGGAGCATATTTAACTGTATTCTTCGCTGGCTTCACGTACTATACAACATTCATTCACGTACCTGGTGGCGGTCATTAATACAAAAAAAATCGCGTATCTCACAATGCTGAGATACGCTTTTTTATGCGCTTTGGTTATTCCTTTTTAAAATCCATTTAAGAAAGGATTTGTCTCCATTTCTGCGCCTACTGTTGTATAATTTCCGTGTCCAGGATAAATAATAGTATCCTCGGGTAATGTCAACAATTTGTGATGAATGGATGCTAATAATACTTTTGTTGAGCCACCTACTAAATCTGTACGTCCCACACCTTGTTCAAATAACGTATCTCCAACAATGGCAAAACCGTCATTATCAAAAACATAAGAAATACTACCAGGTGAGTGTCCTGGGGTAAAAACAGCTTGGAAAGCAAAATTACTGATCTCAAATAGCTGTTCTTCTTTAATAATTGTGTCTTGCGCTGGTGCTGCTACCCTATAATCTGGTAATGCAGCATATTTACTAGAGCCATTCTTCGTTGGATCTCCTAGCCAGCTAACTTCCTTTTCATGAATCCATACAGGAATATCAAACACTTCGCGTACAGCATCTACAGCCCCTATATGATCAAAATGGGCATGTGTTAAAAAGATAGCAAGTGGTTTTAAGCCATTGCTACGAATTGTTTTAATAAGACGCTCTGCTTCCTCACCTGGATCAAATATAATACATTCCTTTTCTTTATTCGATACGATATAGCAATTCGTTTGAACAGGTCCAAGAGAATAACTTCGTACGTTCATCATAGTGATCACCTCAACTTTCTATTATACAGGCTTTGCCACAATTTGACGATAAATGTTCATAGTTTACGCTATTTTAGTTCTCGACAAAAACAAACAGAACGTTTACAATTAAGGAGGAATATTGTTTGCGACATTCATTTTCTGATGTCGAAAGGAGTGTCTATTTTTAATGAACTTATTAATGGTTATTTTTGGTCTAGTAGCGATTTTAGCTGTAGTTGGTACATTCCAAGCAATAAAAGAAAAGAACCTATTAAGCGTTGTTTTCAACTTATTAAGTGCCGCTGTATTCGGATGGTTCGTCATCATGACGATTGTTCACAGTGGGTATCCACCACAATTACACTAAAATTCAGACAAAAAGGAGCAGTCTCCCTGGAGATTGCTCTTTTTTTGTATTTATTATTTATTTAATTTAAGAAATCGTTTCTTACCAATTTGAATGACATCATCATTCATTAGTACAAGTGATAAATCATCCATCACTATTTTTTCTCCATTCAAGGATACTCCATTTTGCTTGATTAACCGCAGAAATTCACTCTTACTATGAATATAATCCATTGCCACTAGTTGTGGGATAATATCCACTATTCTTTCCTTATCAATTTCTAGGAGCAGTATAGGAATATTTTTTGGTATTTCCTTTCTTTGAAATGCAGCTTGGAAATAGGATTTAGCTTCCTCCATTGCTGTAGTCCCATGGTATAAGGCCGTTATAATTTCTGCTAACTGTAATTTTACATCACGGGGATTCTCTCCCATTTGCAGTCTATCTTGAATGGTTTGCACTTGTAGTGGATGCTCATCTGTTGCTAGTTCAAAATATTTGATGAGTAAGGCATCTGGTACTTCCATTACCTTTTTAAACATGACCTCTGGCGCTTCACTGACACCAATATAATTGTCAAGGCTCTTACTCATTTTTTCAATGCCATCTAAACCTTCGAGTAATGGCATAAAAATGGCAATTTGTTTTTCTAACCGCCGTTGCTTTTGTAAGGTGCGGCCCATTAAAATATTGAATGTTTGATCTGTTCCCCCTAATTCAATATCGGCCTGTAGCTCTACCGAATCATATGCTTGCATAAGCGGGTAGAAAAATTCGTGCATGCCAATTGGTATTTGCTGACGGTACCGTTTTTGAAAGTCCTCACGTTCTAACAGTCGAGCAACGGATGTCGTGGCTGCCAGCTGAATGACTTCTTCAAATGACAGCTTTGCTAACCATTCACTATTGAAACGAATAGTTGTCTTGTTCATATCTATCACTTTAAAAATTTGCTCACAGTATGTTTTAGCGTTTTGCTTGACCATGTCATCACTTAACGCGACACGGCCTTTTGCTTTACCCGTTGGATCACCAATACGCCCTGTAAAATCACCGATAACAATGACCGCCTGATGCCCTAAATCCTGCATTTGCTTTATTTTCCGTAGAACGACTGCATGCCCTAAATGAATATCCGGCGCGGACGGATCAAGCCCTAACTTAATGATTAAAGGCTTCTGCTCCTTATAGGATCGCTCTAATTTTTCGAGTAATTCCTGCTCATCAACGATTTGATGAGCCCCCTTCTTAATTATCGCTAATTGCTCTTTTGGTGTTAAAAACATATGAAACATCTCCTTGTAATATTAAATATTAATATTGCAAGCTCTATAAGAGTTCACTAATCAACTACGCCTCAGCGTAAGAGGACGGCCAAATCAAGATAAACACTTGGGCTGTAAAGGCATAAAAAAAGCCCTTAGGACTAATCCTAAGGACGTTCATGAACGTGTTACCACCTTTTTTCGAGAGCTATTCACACAGCCCTCCTCAATAAGTACAGCCATAGCGATACTTTTGCAATGATTACGGATGCAACCCCGTCGTAGCCTACTAAAATTTCGGTACGCAGCTCCAAGATGTATTCACTTTAATATCCCTTGCGCCTCTCAGCAACCGGCTACTCTCTGTCAGTTCGATTAAAGCTACTCGTTCTTTTCCATGCCTTTCACTCTTATACTCCGAAATGCAAAAACAAATCTTCGTTATGCAGATATTTAAATTTATTATAATTGCTTATAGTAATTTGTCAATCAAAAAAGAAAAGAGAGACCTCAACTTGAGATCTCTCTTTTGTTATTTGACGGAATCCTGTTTTAAATTACCTGTCTTTTCATCATAGAAACGTAGCAGGTCTCCATTTATGATAGCATCGGAATTTTCCAGCTCCATTGTCGCACGATCAGCATATGACTGGCATGGCTCACCATCTATTTCTTCACCAGTTGCTTTGTCATAGCAAGCTTCTCCAGCATAAACATATTTATCTGTTATAAAGCGTCCATCACGGAAGACAACAAAATCCTCATGCTCTGGAGAGAATAAATCTGCACCCATTTGCATGTCTTTTGACGTTTCAACGCCAAGAAGATGTAAGATTGTTGGACGTAAATCCATTTGTCCTGAAATCTCTGTCATTTCTTTACCATCGTCAGATCCTGGGATATGGATGAATAAAGGCACTTCTTGAAGCAATGCATTGTCCATTGGTGTAATTTGTTCTTTTCCTAAATATTGTGCCATCGCTTTATTATGGTTTTCAGAAATACCATAATGGTCTCCATACATTACGATAATAGAGTTATCATAAACACCTTGATCTTTTAACTCTTGGAAGAAGTCTTTTAAAGCTTCATCCATATAACGTACTGTCTGGAAGTAACGATTTAATGTACCTGAATTTGAATCATATTCAGGAATCATAATATCTTCAGGATCCAAAGTGAATGGATAGTGGTTCGTTAACGTAATTAATCTTGAATAGAATGGCTGTGGCATGTCTTTCATTAAAGCAGCAGATTGCTCTAAGAATGGTGTATCTTTCATACCCCAGTTGACAGCTTGCCCTTCTTCAACCGTATATGAATCTATATCGTAGAATTTATTAATTTTTAACGATTGATACATGATATCACGGTTCCAGAATGATTTATTATTCGGGTGCATGACATTTGTAAAGTAGCCATTTTCTCCAAGGCGTTCAGCCATTGAATTATACGTATTTCCACCATGCGTGAAGAATACAGCACCACGACCTAATCCAAACAATGAGTTTTCAACAATAAACTCTGAGTCAGATGTTTTTCCTAAGCCTGTTTGGTGATAGAAGTTACTGAAATAATACGTATCTTTATCTTTTGTTAAAGAGTTTAAGAATGGCGTAATTTCATGACCATTCATATCATTATTGATGACAAAGTTTTGTAAAGACTCCATCGACACAACAATTAAGTTGCGACCTTTATATTTCCCAAACATCTCTGGGTTAACGGCAGCCTGATTAGAACGCACATAGTTGTTTACTTCAACTAATTCACTGCCATCCGCTAATGCACGCTGAGCAGATGATTTAGTTTGAATATAAATATCATACAAATGGTAATTGTACGTACCAATATTTTTTACTAATAATTCGCGGTCAAAACTACGTGTTAATAATTGTGGACGCTCTGTTTCAGCTAATCCTAAGTTTAAAAATGAAATTGCGACTGCTAATACAAAAAATGCACGTCGGAATTCAATATTCACTTTAAATGCTTCTTTCATTTTCGGTAAAAATTTATTCGCTAAGATTAAAATAACGACATCAACGAAATATAATACATCCCATGGCTCAACAATGGCTGCTACTGATGTTCCTAAGTCACTGAAATTACTTGTTTGGAATAATACTGGTAGCGTAATAAAGTCATTGTAGAATCGATAGAACGCTACATTTCCGTATAAAACAATGGATAAAATAACGCTGACCGTAATCAGATAACGATTTCTAGCTTTTGCTGATTTAAAGAATAGTGATAAACCATACGTAAATAGCAAGAAGCTTAATGGATTAATAAACAAAATAAATTGTTGCATTGCATTTTCAATTTTCATCTCAAAGCTTGTGTGGTAAACAATGACCGTTTTGATCCATGTTGCTATAATTGCTAGTATCATAAATGAATGTTTAGGCCACTTTATTGATTTCATTCCTAACATCCTCCCTACTTCCTTACAAAAAAATAATAATTTTTTACATTTTGTTACGGAAACAAAATATATCTTAATCCTTTTTTAACAGATAATCAACACATATCTTTTGGAAATTTTTTTCTCCGCGCTCTTTTTATGCACCAGACATCTATATATACGTTTTGGAATGTAAAAAGTTTCTTAAAAACATAAAAACAGCGGAAATCCACTGTTTTTAAGAATATTACATACTTGTTACATTATTTTCACAATACTCCATTACATTATATTTTAAACATTACTTTTTATTTTCTTCCATACGAAGTTTTGTTGTTTCTTGTCGAATGAGTAACAATGCCATTTGATAGTCTTTTATGTCTAGTACATTTGCTTTATAGAGCTCACGTATTTCATCCTCCATTAACATCAAATCGCCAATGGGATCACGTGTATAAATAAAAGTACCATATGTTTTCAAAAGTTCATAAATATCTAACATTTTATCCATTTTCGCTCGCTCCTCGTTGTGCTAGACAATCAATACGTTCTGTCGGTGTCATAATGATGTCTACTGGGCAATCATGCTCCTCGGCTGGGACACAATCAATGATTTGCTCATCAAAGAGCAGCGACATCAGCTTCCCTTTTTTATAGTTTAATACATAGCGGTCATAATAACCACCGCCATAGCCGATTCGATAGCCATTACGGTCAAAAACAACGCCAGGCACAAGGATGACATCCATGTCATTTGCGTCAACTAACTCACATCTTGCTGGAATAGGCTCACGCAAATGCATATATACAGTTTCAAGCTGGGCAAATGAATCAATAATGTAAAATGACATTTCTCTTGTTTTTGGATGACATTTCGGAACAGCGACCTTTTTACCAAGTCGCCATAATTCTTCAATTAAAAGAATGGTGTCGACTTCTGGCTTATTTGAAATGGTCATGCCAATTATATTTGCTTCTATTATATATGATTCCTGTAGCACCTTTTTTACGATAGCTAATGATTGATATTGATAAGCTTCATCAGTCATTGTCGCAAGAGCTTGTCGCATCTTATTTCGTAATGTTGTTTTATCCATCCAGGCTACCTCCTATATCATCATACTTCGTATCCTTATACCCGAAATGATTTCATAAAATGTAGAAAGCCAAAACCACTTGTGGTTTTGGCTTAATGAGCGATTACTTAGTTTCACGGTGAAGAGTGTATTTCTTCTCGCGAGAGCAATATTTTTTAAGTTCAAGACGCTCTGGATTGTTACGCTTGTTCTTTTTAGAAATGTAGTTACGTTCGCCGCAATCTGTGCAAGCTAAAGTAATGTTTACGCGCATCATTAACCCTCCCACTCTATATCAAGAATTAAAATTTGAGCATGATTTATACGACTAACCTATTATAACATAAACTGAAAAAAAATCTACCTTCATTTCATATTAAGTTTGCATATGGTAAAATATCTTATAATTACATACTACATTGAGGTGAAACTATTGGATTTATCCATCTTACTAATGAGTATCGGCATAATTTTAATCATCCTATCGTTCTTTTTCAAAAATAGCTCGAAAAAAATCGAAAAAGATGTCGAAGAATTATCCATCTCGATCTTCCAAGAAACAAATAATTTAAAGCGTCGCCTAAAAATTGTCGAGGAAGAACTTTTATTAGAGCCTGAATTCCAAGTGAAATCAACATCAGCTCCGAGTCAAAAAGGACAAAACCCTAAAGTTCAACAAGTCATGCAAGCTGTTCAACAGGCTGCACAAGCGTCAAAAATTGCACAAACGACAACCCAAGTCAAACCGATTCATCAAATTATTGTTAGTCAGGTGCTCGAATTAAATAAACAAGGTCTTTCTGTAGCTGATATCAGTATTCGTTCTAATTTAACAGAAGAGCAAGTTCGTCAAGTCATTGCAAATGGAGGTCGATAAGTGATGAACAAGTCCGCCATCCGCGCATTTGGCATTGCCATTTTTCTTGTCGGAGCTTTGCTAGCACTCTCCAGTCGCTTTGATGTAAATATTGGTCTCCCTACTAAAGAAGCTGGCAATCTGCAACAGGTAGAACAACTGCAAGATAAGCTAAACAAGGCCAACCAAGAAATTGCCTCGTTAAAGGGACAATTAAAGCCAGTACATACAACAGAAGAAACGTCTACGACAGATTCTGATGAACAAGCCGTTGAAGAAACAAACGGTGATGTGACAAAGATGACATTGCAATTATACAGTGGAATCACACCCTATATTGTGGCACAAAAGCTTGAAGACGGCGGCATTATTACCAATAGTGTTGAAATGGAGTTACTACTCGCTAACGCAAAATATGCCCGCAGCTTACAAATCGGCTCCTATGAAGTCAATTCTTCCATGTCTTTAGAAGAAATTGCTAAGTTAATTACAGGCAAAAAGCAGTAACCTAAAAAGCTGTCGTCACATTAGACGACAGCTTTTTTGCGGCCATTACGCTATACTATCGAGGAAGGCTTGCATCATGATATTGCCTTCTTTTGTGCCGATTGATTCTGGATGAAACTGCAGACCATAAAGAGGATAATTCTTATGTTGAATGGCCATAATCTCCCCATCATCACCGGCTGTTGCAATTATGTTAAAATCCTTATGCAATGTCCTTGCTTCAATAATTAAAGAATGATAACGCATTACTTCAATATCACCCTTTATTCGCTTAAATAAACCTGTTTGCTCGTATTGTAATGGTGACAGCTTTCCATGCATAATATTTTGGGCCTGCACAATATTGGAGCCAAAAGCCTGCCCAATCGATTGATGGCCAAGGCATATACCTAAAATGGGGAAATTTTGATACAGTTCCTTGATGACAGCTACCGTGATACCTGCTTCAGCAGGTGTTCCTGGTCCAGGAGATAAAATGATGGCTTCAGGCGACATTTCTTGAATTTCTTCTATTGTAATAGCATCATTTCGCACGACTTTAACGTTTTTTCCCAGCACGCTGATTTGTTGAAATAGGTTATAAGTAAAGGAATCATAATTATCGATTAATAAAATCATTTTTTGACCTCCAATAGCGCACGGGCTTTATTGAGCGTTTCCTCGTATTCCGACAATGGGATGGAGTCATAAACAATTCCCGCCCCTGCCTGTACATGGGCTTTTTGATCCTTAATGAGCATTGTCCGAATAGCGAGTGCTAAGTCCATATCACCTGTTGTTGAAATATAGCCCACCGCTCCCGCGTACACGCCCCGCTTCACTGGTTCCAATTCATTAATCAGTTGCATGGCTCGAATTTTAGGTGCTCCTGACACAGTCCCAGCTGGTAGACAAGCACGCAGTACATCCAGAACATGGAGGTCGTCTCGTAATTCTGCCATTACCTCTGACACCATATGCATCACATATTTATACCGTTCAATATTCATGTATTTCATTAGCTTTACAGAACCGACTTTGGCAATGCATCCAAGATCATTGCGACCTAAATCTACTAACATACGATGCTCCGCTATTTCCTTTTCATCTGCTAATAGAGCATTTGCAATTGCTTCATCCTGTTCTGTTGTCGCGCCACGCGGCTTTGTACCAGCTATTGGATTGGTTGTCACCTGACGATTTTTTACCTTTACCAGACTTTCCGGAGATGTTCCTAAAATAACATAGGATCCAAAATCCATATAGAACATATAGGGTGACGGATTCGATGTGCGTAATTGACGATAAAGTGAGAATGGTGAACCTGTGAACGGTGCTGAAAAGCGTTGTGATAATACGATTTGAAAAATATCTCCTCTTAAAATATGCTGCTTAGCACGTTCCACCAAAGAAACAAATCGCTCCTTTGTCATCATTGGTGTAAAATGTAGTTCATCTACCTTCAATGCCTCAAAGGTCGTACCTGCACAAAGCTGTTGCTCTATTGTCGCAATAGCAGCCTCCATCTCCTCTATTGAACGCCCCTCCTGAAATAGATCAATCGAGGCTAGTGTGATTTCCTGTGTTACATGATCAAAAACAATAAAGGTATCATAGAAAAAAACATGCACATCAGGCATGGCTAAATCATCCTGTAAATAGTTTCCGATTTTTTCTGTATAAAAAGCTGTTTCATAGCCAAAGAAACCTATGATCCCACCAAAAAAGGCGAATGGATAGTGCTCCTCATGAAATGGCATAACTTGCTTTAATTGATCGAGCACATTCCCACTAATTGTGTCCTTTTCCATTCCTCTTGAAAAGATGAATTCTTCCTTGTTCCCTTTCAATTCAGCCACTGGATTGATGGCGATAAAGGAATATCGCCCACTTTCCTCATGCTTGGCTGATGATTCGAACAACATTTTATGCTGCCCGCTCAGTGATTGATACACAGAGATAGGGGTCATCATATCCCCCTGTAATACTTTCATGGCATACTTTCTAAGCTCAACTGTCATACTCTTCTCTCCTTCTCTAAGCTCTTCTCTGCTCTTCTACACCTATCTATCGCCTCCTCCTCAGCGTATGTGTGTTCAGATTTTTTCAAGTTACTAACATAGCAGCTCTTCAAAATCTGTGACATCCGATGGAGGGGCTTTCTCTTGCTTCAGCGGGTGTTTGAATCTGCTAAAAAAGTAAAACAAGCATCTATCTCCCCTACACAAGAGGAAAATTTCTGCACCTCACGCTTCACTTTCAGACAAAAACATGACTGAATCAAGATAAAAAAAGGCCTTTCCATCACAAAAGGACGGAAAAGCCGTGGTGCCACCTTCATTGGTCTCCAATCTAGAAGACCCTCTTGAAGCCTTATAACGTAGGCATACGCTAATCCCTACTGTCGTTCAGGATTAGAGCTCCGAAGTCCATTCACCATTCATTTGTACTAGTTTCCACCAACCACTAGCTCTCTATGACAAATTTAAATAGCTACTACTCTTCATCAACGCTGATTTGTAAGTTATATTGTAATGCAAACTATCTCACAATTCAATTTATTTTTTATTTCGTAGACTGTCATCCTCGTAAGGGGTAGCTAACGTAATGGATAACTCCTCCATTATTTGACGAATAGCAAATAAAATATCCTGACGCACTTCTAGCATAACAGCTGTATCATTTGTAGCAATAAAGAAACGAACAAGTACACGATATGAATCATGATGAAATTCATCAATAAAAACATGGATCATCTCTTTCTCCGTTTTGGCATGCAAATAAATTTCCTTATGAATGGCTGTTAAAGCACTACGTAAATGGTCCTCCTCATTTTCGGCTGCTACATAGATAAATTGCTCACATTTCCGTTTTTCTCGTTTTGATAAATTATAAATAGGGCGGTTGACTAAATAGGAATTCGGCACATAGACAAGCCCCTTATCCCCTGTTTGAATTAAGGTACTTCGCAGATTGATATCTTCAATTGTGCCTTCAATTTTTTGATCTTCCGTTGCGATCCAATCTCCTATTTGGAATGGATTATCCAACGCGACAGACATACCACCAAATACATGTGCTAAAGTATCACGAATCCCAAAGGCAATCGCCACACCAGTTAAACCGATCCCTGTTAAAAAGCCATTGAGGTTAAAATCCCAAAACGAAGCAATCGTGAACATAGCAAAAATCATAATGATTACTTTACCGATTCGTAGAAAAAACGGTAATAAGACATTCTGATCCTCTTCACTCGTTAATTCGAATGGTTGTTTCGTATAAAAATTTAATACATCATAAATCCCTTTAAACGCAAAAAACACCAGAATTGACAATACAAAATTTTTCGTTGATTTATGTGTAAATAAAGGAACTTCTATTAAATAAGATAAACTCAGGACAATGACTGTCGTCATAAATGCATAGCCAATTGCTTTACTGAATTGGGCAAGTACATTCGCCTGGAATTTCCGCTGGCGATTTCTTAAAAAAGTCACTACACAATGAATGATTTTTTTTATGATGAAACGTTGAATAAGCCAACCAACTAAACAAATAATGGCGGCAATCAAGACATCCATCCAAGTTGGGACTGTAAATTTAGGTAATAACCAAAGTAATGAATCCATGTATTTCTCCTTTAAAAAACCTATGTATCTCCACCAAAAAGGAGCAAACCTTCAGAAACGGTTAGCCCCTATTTTTTTATTGTATAGCATCATCCGCAAAAAAAGCCTTATTGGCAAACCAAAACTGCTGTTTATTAAAATTATGTTCGTGCATGGCGATCACTGAAAATTCAGCATGGTATTTCCGCTTCATTTCCTCTAGCATCGTTCTTGCTTGTTTAGTTACGAGATGCTGTCCATCAATAGGCGCTCCTTCTGTAAAAATAATGACATCCGCTTCAGCATCGAGTTGATTTTCCTGTAGTAATGCTTTAACAAACTGTAAAACAGGCAATATTGCGGCTTCTCCTTGTGCCTTATATTCGATAAAACTCTTAAAATCAGCTAAATTTAAATGACCATTTTCAAAGCGATAGTGAACATGAATTTGACGATCATATGGAACAATATATAAATCGCGACCTTCACGATGAGCATTCATAAATAACGGTAAAATCATACTTTTACAAAGATCAGAGTAAGCAGCCATCCCCGTCGTTTGTTCTAAACAAATAATCATAGGCCCAGGTTCCTGTTGATATTCATGAAATGGCACATAAAAAATATTACCACTTTTTGTTGTCTGTTGCTTGAGCTTTTGACGTCTCAGCTCTGACCATTTTCGTTCATAATATAGGTATTGCTCATGGCCGTTTGCTAAGCGTTCAGCTTTTTCAATAGCAGGGATATTTTCTCGAATTTCATGCATAATATCTGCCAATTCTAGTGCAAATGCTGCCATATTTCGTAATGGCTCGCTCTTGAAAAAATAGTCGATAAAATAATGTTGTTCTCCTTCACTTAACTCCTCTAAATGTAAGTTTTTATAGAGAAAACGTAAATAGTCTAGTTGTTCGTTTGACATCTGCTGGTCAAATTGCTCAATGAATGTTTCGATTGCATCTTTCACGTAGCAGCACCTCCTAAGCATCACATTTTTCGGATAATGTCTATAGTATAGCCAAAAAAAATTTTTGACAATACAATAGTGCTCGTTATAAAGACGCTAGGGAAAAAGACAATGTTGCTGCTACATAAAATTTTTTTATCCAAATGAAAAGAAGAGCTAAAAGTAGCTCTTCCTCATTAATTATTTAATTCATAATGCTTGCCTTTGACTAAGTAAAATAGATGTTCTGCAATATTTGTCGCATGATCGGCAGAGCGTTCTAGATATCGGCAAATAAATGTGAGATGGGTTATCTGCGAAATATGTGCAGGATTTTCTACACCCGCGCGAAGTAAAAGTGTAATTGTTGCCCCGTATAAATCGTCTACATAATCATCTAATTCTGCGATTTCTTTGGCACGTACCGTATCTTCCTCTGTAAAGGCCTTCATGATACTCTCTAGCATTTCGACTGTTTTATTACACATCGTTTGTAGATTGGTTATCGGAAACACTATTGGTTCTTTGCCAATTCGAATCGCTTCCTTAGCAATATTAACCGCATAGTCGCCCACTCTTTCCATATCTGCTGCTGCTTTTACAAGGACCATAAGGCGACGCAAATCTGTTGCCACTGGTTGTTGCTTAGCAATCATTAAAATCACATGGTCATTAATTTCCTCTTCAAGACGATTAATGACTAAATCATCTTCTAAAATTTTCAAGGCTTTTTCTAAGTCCTGCTCTACTAATGCTTCAAAAGCCGTTTGTAGCGCTAGAATACTGCTGTTGGCAAGGGCAATAAATTGACCCTGTACCTCTTGTAACTCTTGTTCAAAACGCTCACGAACTACCATCTATTGCTCCTCCTTAGCCGAAACGTCCTGAAATATAATCTTCTGTGCGTTGATCCGCTGGTGTTTGGAAAATAATATCTGTTTTATCGTATTCAACAACCTCTCCACTTAGGAAGAATGCTGTGCGATCAGAAATACGAGCCGCTTGCTGCATATTATGTGTCACGATGATGATGGAATAATCTTTTTTCAGCTCTTGCACAAGCTCTTCCACCTTCAACGTAGAAATTGGGTCCAAAGCAGATGTTGGCTCATCCATTAAGATGACATCTGGTTCAATCGCTAAGCAACGTGCAATACAAATACGCTGTTGCTGACCACCCGATAACCCATAGGCATTTTGATTTAAACGATCTTTTACCTCATCCCAAATCGCTGCCCCTCTTAGTGACTTCTCCACAATCTCATCCAAAATCTTTTTATTTTTAATCCCATGGATTCTTGGTCCATAGGCAATATTATCATAAATAGATTTTGGGAATGGGTTCGGCTTTTGGAACACCATCCCTACACGTGTCCTTAATTCCTCTACTGTATAGCTTTTATCTAAAATATTTCGCTCACGATAGACGATTTCACCTGATGTTCGAACGCTTGGTACAAGTTCTACCATTCTATTTAATGTTTTTAGATACGTAGATTTACCACAGCCAGATGGCCCAATAATAGCCGTTACTTCATTTTCATAAATACTTAAATTAATATCTTTTAAACCATGGTGATCACCATACCATAAATTTAAGTTTCGTGTATCGTAGACAATCTTCTTCGCTCTATCATCTGAAGACTTAGTTGCCATTTGATTCAACTTGACAATCGTTTTTTCCTCTTTTAAATCTAGCACCATAAGGTCACCTCATTAATAACGTTTTTGGAATTTATTTCGTATAAAGATAGCAATAGAGTTCATTAATAGCAGAACCGTCATAAGCACTAAAATACCTGCGGCCGCCACATACTGAAAGGCTTCTTGTGGTCGCTTTGCCCAATCATAAATTTGCATCGGTAATGCAGTGAATTGACTTAATAAACTATTCGGTAAAAACTGTAGAATAACTGGAATCCCGATGACAACAAGTGGAGCTGTTTCTCCAATGGCACGAGACATGGCTAAAATACTTCCTGTTAAAATACCCGGAATGGCAGCTGGTAGCACCACGCGTAAAATGGTTTGCCATTTCGTTGCACCCATACCATATGATGCTTCTCTTTGTTCATTTGGTACGGCACGAATAGCCTCCTGTGCAGCTACAATGATAACAGGCAATATTAATAAACTCATCGTAAACCCTGCGGCTAAAATACTTTTGCCTAGCCCCATCATACGGACAAAAATTGTTAATCCAAGTAATCCAAAAACGATGGAAGGTACACCTGCTAGATTCGATATGTTCATTCGAATAAAGTCGTTAATTCTATTTTTCTTAGCATACTCCTCTAAATAAATCGCAGTACCTACACCTAAAATAATAGATACTGGCGCAACAACTGCCATTAACCACAGTGACCCAATTAAGGCAGCTTTAATCCCTGCCTTATCTGCAAATCGTGATGCAAAATTAGTTAAGAAATCGATATTTAAATAACCAATTCCCTGTGACACTATGCGATATAACAAAATAGCTAAAGTCACAAGCGCAAACATAGTTGCTAAGAAAAATAAGGTTTTCCAAACTTTATTAAATGTAATACGCTTGGTCAATCGTTTCATGACGACCGTGTCATCCATATAGCGCATGCTAGTAAACCTCCCTGAAGCGTTTCGAAATATAGTGAGCAAGTAAATTCATGATTAGTGTAAAGATAAATAATGTAAATCCTACTGAATAGATAGAGTAGTAGATTGTTGTACCATAACCTGCATCACCTGTTGAAACTTGTACAATGTACGCCGTCATTGTTTGAATGGAATCCGTTACATTTAAATCAAATTTCGGTGTAGATCCTCCAGCAAGTGAAACAATCATTGTTTCTCCAATTGCCCGGGAAATAGCTAACACGATTGAAGCAATAATTCCCGATAGTGCAGCTGGTAATACTACTTTAATAGCTACCTCAAATTTCGTCGCACCTAGAGCTAAAGCTCCTTCACGCATACTATTTGGTACGGATGACATCGCATCCTCTGATAGAGATGTAATCATAGGTAAAATCATGATACCTACAACAATCCCAGGACTTAATGCATTAAATAATTTGAGTCCAGGTACAATTTCTTGTAAAACAGGTGTGACAAACGTTAATGCAAAGAAACCATAGACGATTGTTGGTACACCTGCTAATACCTCTAAAATCGGTTTCACTGTACGTCGTGTTTTCTCACTTGCATATTCACTTAAATAGATAGCTGAAGCAATTCCAAATGGTACGGCTACTACAACTGCAATAAGTGTCACTTTTAATGTACCTGCGATTAATGGCAAAATTCCAAATAACGGTTCATTTCCTGAAAACGGTAACCACTTTGTCCCAAATAGGAAATCCGTAATCGACACACGTTTAAAGAACTCAAACGTTTCAAAAATAAGGGTGAAAACAATGCCAAACGTTGTTAAAATCGAAATAATAGCGGCAGAAAATAATAGAGCTGGCATTGCTTTTTCCACTATTTTCTTTGTTTTTTGATTGCGAGAATTTGCAATTAATTGCTGCACAGATGATGTCTTATTTTCCTTTTGAGAAACCATTGGGAGCTCCTTTCAAATAAGTGAGGGAAAGAGCATACATCTCTTTCCCTCTATGCATGTCTACTTATTTTAAGCCTTCTAAAGTTTTTAAGCCTTCAGTATATTTTTCTTCTGGTAAACGAACATAGCCAACTGCCTCAGCCATATCGCCTGCATTTTCAAGTGTAAATTGAATGAAGTCATATGCTGCTTCATTATCTTTCATAGCACTATTTTTCACGTAAGTGAATAGTGGGCGTGAAAGTGGTGTATATTCGCCACCCTCTATTGTTTCATTTGTTGGTTCAACACCATTTACTTTGACAATGTTTAATTTATCTTTATTTTCAAGGTAGTAAGCATAGCCGAAGAAACCGATTGCGTTTTTGTCACCAGCTACACCTTGCACTAGCATATTATCATCCTCTGATAATGTTGCTGAGCTTACTAGATCCGCACCATCTAAAATGACTTCATCGAAGTAATCGTATGTGCCTGAATCAGTACCTGGTGAATAGTAAACGATTTTTTCATCTGGCCATGATGGATCAATATCAGACCATTTTTTCTCTTTTCCATCTTCAACCCAAATTTTTTGTAATTGTTCTACTGTTAAATCCTTTGCCCAATCATTTTCTGGGTTCACCACTACAGATAAACCGTCATATGCTAAAGCTAGCTCTGTAAAATCAATACCCGCTTCTTCTAATTTCGATTTCTCTTCATCTTTTATATTACGAGATGCATTTGAAAAGTCTGTTTCACCTGCGATGAATTTTTCAAAACCACCACCAGTACCAGAAACCCCCACTGATACTTTGACATCTGGTTGTGCGCCTGCATACTCTTCAACAACTGCCTCAATGATTGGTGCTACTGTTGATGAGCCATCTCCAGCTACAGATCCTTGTAGCTTTTCATCAGCAGCTTCTTGTCCTGAACTAGCTGGTGCGTTCGTTTCTGCATTGTTTCCATTTTGTGCAGAATCGCTACCACATGCACCTAGCATTAATGCAGAACCCATTACTGCTGTCATCGTTAAGTACTTCCACTTTTTCATCTCATTTGCCTCCGTCGTGAACTGTTTTATAGTTATTTGTCTTACAATCTTTACTATAATGACTGATTGTTGAAGTCGTATAAACGGTTCGTAAAAGAGATGTAAAGGAATGTAATGCTTTGTAAACGATTGTAAAGATGCATTTACAATCGTCACGGTAAATGGTGTCCTGAGAGTAGATGATTCGACACCTAACGAAAAGAGACCACCCCCTCATTCATTTCACTATCTTAAGGCGCGAGGGTCTTCTTCTACTTGCTTCCTATAGGAAAGATGCTATAATAAGCACTTGTGTCAGGAAATATTTTATGTTGATGCAGTGTTGAAGGCCCCCTCCTTAATCGCGGGAGATCAATACTTGTTTTGCTTTTTAGCAGGTGTTCAAACGTCCACTGCATCGAAATAAAGTTTCCGGCGATTGTTACAAATGGCAGGCACGAAAAAATCTAGACGTATTGTTTTTCTGAACAAAAGCGAAGCATCAGCGACAATCACGTTGAGGCTAATGGATGAGGAGAGTTTGACCTTTGTCATGAAACATGCAAAAGTACAAAATGCCGATTATTTTAAAACCTATCTATTACTAGTAATGGAACATCGGGAATATTCACTTCAGGAGGCGATTGATTTTATGATAGCTTCTTATTTCTATCACAATATAGAGCTTTATGGAGTAAAGCCAAGAGAGCAGTTTGAATTGGCTATTCAGCAATTATCTGTGTAAAGCTTACTTTAATAGAAAAAACCGCTAGGCATTCTCATGCCTAGCGGTTTCATAGTGTTGAAAAACAAAACCATCCATAGAATTTATGTGAAAGGTGAAAAAGGATTTCCGTTGCAGGCTACTTGCTTTCCTGTGGGCGAGCGCCGAGCCGCTTCCTCCGTGCAGGGGCTCGCCTGTCTCGCTATTCCCACGGGAGTCAAGTAGCCTTCCACTCCAATCCATAAAATAAAAATGTTCACTTTTTAGCAAAAAAGTGAAGGTATTCACTACTCTTTTATGGTGGGGTGTTGTCACACATCACTTCTCCACATTGAAAATAAGAGGCTATCCTCTCTTATAATATAAATAATGGGCTATTTTGTTCAGGAAAAGACACTTTTGCAGAATGGTTGATTGGAGTGGAGCCAGCGTCACTCCTAGGGGATTTAGCGTCACAGAGGAGACCCTGGAGCGAACGCAGTGAGTGAAGCGGCTCATCAGACGCCCCCTGGAAAGGACGCTGGCGGAACGGAAATCAACCCCTCGCCTTACAAAATTGCTTATTATGCCGTTGACATTACCTTTTTTCAACAACATGAAACCGCTAGGCATTCTCATGCCTAGCGGTTTTCTTATTGTTGCTCATCCTCACCAATTTTCTCTTGTGTAACGGCAGGTAAAATTGGTTGTTTTACATTGCTATCTGTCACTTTTTCAGCTTGATATTTTGCTTTTAATTCAAAATACTTGTCTAAAGCACGTCTAGCAATGACATTATTTTGATAGTAGTGTGGAGCTAAGTTTGTATTAACCCATGGGATAACAACTGCATAGGCAATTTCAGGGTTTTCATATGGTGCAAAACCGACATGTGTTAAGTTAATCGTGTTTGTACCATAGTACTCTCGTAATGGACCATAATAAACTACCTCTGCTGTCCCTGTTTTCCCAGCAGCTGTATATGGAATATCCGCAAATTGAGCTCGTGCTGTACCGTGTTTACCAGTGTATACACGACGCAATCCTTGCTTTACATAATCGATCTCTTCTTTGGAATTATCAATTTGATTCAAAATAGTTGGTCCTACTTCTGTTACTAACTGGCCTAATTGTTTACCATCTTGAGATGGATCACGAACCTCTTTCACGACATGTGGCTGAATACGATAGCCACCATTGGCAACTGTTGAAATATATTGTGCTAATTGCAGAGGTGTATAAGTGTCATACTGACCAATGGCCAAGTCAAGCGTTTTCCCTCCCATCGTTGCACCTGATGGACCACGCACCCCACTAAATTCATTTGGTAAATCAATGCCTGTTTTCACACCTAAACCAAATTGCGCATAATTATTACGCATTCTGGGGAACGTATCGTCCTTTAAGCGTAATGGCATACCATAGCTATAAGGTGTTCCATTAAGCAGCAACGCAATCTTAAACATATAGGAGTTGGAAGAACGTTCTAAAGCCATTAAATCATCCATTGGAATATATCCACTACGGTTAAAAATAGACGTTTTAGGGTCTGTACCAGCTAATACAATAGGCTCATCTCCCATAGAAGTACCCATCGATATAACACCTTGATTGTATCCAGTAAGAACAGTTGCTGCCTTTACAGATGAACCTGCCTCATAAGCTGTTGTAAATGATCCATATGCATAGTCAATGACTTCATTTTTCCCTGTCTCAGCATTTTTTTCTATTTTCTTACCAGTCATGGATAGGACATCCCCTGTATTCGGGTCCATCATGATTAAGAAGGCGCGATCTAATAAATACGAGCCTGGGAGTGCTTTTAGGTTAAGCAGCTCTTCTTCCAAAATTTTCTCTGTTTCCGCCTGTAGCTCACTATCCATTGACAGGATTAAGTCTTTACCTGGTTCACCTTCATAGGTTGTCACCGTATCGACGACCTGCCCTTTTTTATTGGTAATATTTTTGACAACTGTTTTTTGACCTTGTAGTAACTCTTCATATTGAGCTTCGATATAACTTTCCCCTACTCGATCATTTCGTGAATAATCACGGGCTAAATAATAATTCAGCTTCTCTTTTGGTATCCCTTTTGTTGGGACCGTTGTACGACCAAGAATCGATAGAGAAGATAATTTTACGCGTTTCCAATCTGTCGTTGTGTTAACTCCTGGCAGTTCCGTTAAACGCTCGGAGACACGTGCAAATTCTTCTGCCGAGACATCTTCACTTTTTATAATTTGAGGTGATAAATTATAACCAGATGTCATCTCTCTAAAGATTGCTAATACTTCTAAATCTTTCTCTGACAATTGCAAAAGTTCTTCATTCGTAATGCGTTCACGTACTAGTTTATCAATCTCTGCATTGATTTGACTTGTCGTAATATTTTCTTTCGCTCGAATTTCAGCTTCTTCTGCCTTTGTCACTTTTTCATAAGCCGCATCATGATTTTTGATAATCCAAAAATCTTGTTTATCACGCAATGTGACGCGTTTTGTTGGTTGTTCAATTAATTGCGCCAGCTTTTCAGCTATATTTAGCATTTCATCTGTTGTGGTCGTTTGCATTTTCGTATAGGTAATGGCATTTTCAGGGTGATTATCGACTAAAATACGCCCGTAACGATCATACATGCGGCCCCTTGGCACACTTGTATTAACAGGAACTTCCTCTTTACTCTCTAAAAGTCGTACATACTCTTCCCCTTTGACGATTTGCATATAACCCAGTCTAAAAATTAACATTGAAAATACGATAAATATTGCAAAGAAAAGGATATTCATACGAAATGTTAAATTAGAATGATGTTTTGCTTTAACACTCGCCGCGCGATTTTTTCCGGGTGCTTTGCGCATATGTATTCCCCTCCTCATCTTCTGATCATTTCAATACACGATACTTAGTATACCATTCGAAGGTATGACAGAAAAGCACGCACTTACGAAATCTTATGTAAAACATCATTTATTTGACGGCACTTTCTGAGGAAAGGTTGCTTTTTTTTATACTTTCCCTCACGCTTACTTTTCTATCCAATAAAAAAGGCTATGCCTTGGTGATTACTCACCTTTGGCATAGCCGAAGATTCATCATTATTTTGCAGCTTGGAATTTAGCTTCTACTACGTCCCAGTTTACTACATTCCAGAAAGAACCGATGTAATCTGGACGACGGTTTTGGTAGTTTAAGTAATATGCATGTTCCCAAACATCTAAGCCTAGAATTGGAGTTTTACCTTCCATTACTGGAGAGTCTTGGTTAGGAGTAGACGTAACAGCCACTGAGTCACCATCAACGATTAACCAAGCCCAACCAGAACCGAAGCGAGTTGTAGCAGCTTTAGCAAATTCTTCTTTGAAAGCATCGAAAGAACCGAATTTAGCATCGATTGCTTTTGCTACTTCGCCAACTGGTGTATTTGAACCGCCTGGAGCGATAACTTCCCAGAATAATGTATGGTTAGCATGTCCGCCACCGTTGTTGCGTACAGCAGTTTGTTTGTCAGCTGGAAGAGCGTCAAGGTTTGCGATTAAGTCGTTAATGTTCTTTTCTGCAAATTCAGTACCTTCTACTGCTGCGTTTAAGTTTGTTACATAAGTATTGTGGTGTTTAGAATGGTGAATTTCCATTGTTTTTGCATCGATATGTGGTTCTAATGCATCATAAGCGTAAGTTAATTGTGGTAATTCGTAAGCCATTGTTAAGTTCCTCCCTAAAATAAGAAATAAATAGTACATCCTTAGATTATCAAAATTGGTCAAACCATTCAATGAAAAATACTTCAAATTGAAGATTTCAGCCTTTTGACTGAAATATCAATACGTTTACTATCTTACCCTTTCATCATAAACACTAAACCTTAAAAGTGAAGCATTAAATCGCGATAAAAAATACAATAATCATCACGATTTGAATGACAGCCTTTGCAATGGTAGATGTTAAAAAGCCTATTAGAGAGCCCACACCACTTTTCACAGCCTCATTAAAGGTACGTTTCTCAACAATAAGTTCTGCAATCACCGCGCCTAAAAATGGACCAATTAATATCCCTGCAACGGGAATAACAAATGGACCAATTAATAAACCGATAGTACTTCCCCACATTCCTGCGTTAGAACCACCAAACTTTTTAATGCCGAACGCATTTGCCACTGTATCGGCACCAAATAATAGCACTACAAATAGGATTTCAATCACCCAGAACCACCAGCTCAGCTCTGCGAATGAGAAAAATACACCATAAAGCAAAAATCCGCCAACTAAAAATAGTACACCCGGAATAATCGGATACACTAAACCAATAAACGAAATAATAAAGCAGGCAATCACTAAGATCCAGCCAATAACTTCCATAAAGTTTCTCTCCTTTTACCGTGCATTGCCTTTCATACGGAATAACAAAGTGAAAAGTTTCATCTCGCTAATGACGAATGCCTAAAATCGAGTCGGCAATGTTTACTGCATGGTCTCCTATACGTTCTAGATTGCTTACAATATCCATATAAACAATTCCCGCTGCTCCACTGCATTCATTAGTGTTCAAGCGAGCGATATGTTTTTGACGGAGTTTATCTTCCATATCATCTATTAAGCTTTCTAGCTCCGTTACCTCCTGAGCTAAACTTAAGCTCGCCGTATCTAAAGCTTCAATGCTTTTCCGTACTGCTTCAATGGCTAAACTAAACATACCAATTAAATCTTGTCGTGCTGATTTACTTAAACTCACTTCATGATGATCTTTGTATTGTAGAAGCTCTAATATATTTTCAAAATGGTCTCCAATCCGTTCAAAATCTCGCACATTTGTTAATAAGGTATGGTGTCTTACTGAGTCTGCTCGAGATAGCGGCTGCTTAGACACCATGACTAAATAATCCGTAATTTCATTGTCGAGATGATTGAGGCCGACCTCTAATTGCAAAACCGTTGGAATATGTTCTGCTTCCCCCGTTTTCATATATAAAAACGTTTCTTCCAGCCCTCGCAATGCATGTTCACCCATTCGTAACACTTCCTCTTTCGCTTGACCAAGGGCAATGGCAGGAGAGGAATCAATAAAGGATGGGTCCAGATGCTTAGTTGTCACATTGATATGACCGTCATTTCCTGGCAGCAACTTCGTAACTAATGTTGCAAGTCCAGCGATAAATGGAAGTTGAATCATCATATTAAATACGTTGAATGAACCATGTGCAAGAGCAATTTGCATGCGAGGCTCTAAATGAAATAACTCACTTACCCACTGGACAAACTGTATAAATGGTGTAAAGAATAGCATGAAAATGATCGTGCCGATGACATTAAAAAGGACATGTGCGGCAGCTGCACGCTTTGCATAAATAGAAGCACCAAGGGAAGCTAATACCGCTGTAATGGTCGTGCCAATATTTTCACCAAACAAAATAGGTAATGCACTATTTAAACCAATTAAATGTTCAGCATATAACCCTTGCAGCACACCAACCGTCGCAGTAGAACTTTGCACCAATAATGTGAATACGGTTCCTAAAAATATGCCTAAAATCGGTTGATTACTTAAATGAAGCGTTAATGATGCAAAGTCTGCCAATTGATGTAGTGCCTGCATACTTGCACTCATTAGCTCTAGCCCTAAAAATAAACCACCAAAGCCAAAAAGAATCTGGCCAATATGTTGATACGTTGCTTTTTTCAAGAAAAACAAACAACCTGCACCGATTGCCAACAAAGGGTAAAAATAGATACCAATATTAATGCCAATAATAAATGCTGTAATGGTTGTACCGATATTTGCCCCCATGATGACGCCAATGGCTTGACGCAATGTTAAAAAACCAGCACTCACTAAACCTACAGTTATGACTGTTGTTGCAGAACTTGACTGAATACAAATCGTTACAAATATACCCACTAAGACACCCATAATCGGGTTTGTAGTAAAGCGATTTAACCATTCACGTAATCGATCATCCGCTGATTTCTGAAGTCCATCACCCATAAATTTAATGGAAAATAAAAATACCCCTAACCCACCTAAAAATTGAAAGAGTATGCTTTGCCAATCTATTGTCAATTGTTTTCGCTCCAATTCCTACATCTCTACTACTCTATTTGTAATCATTAAATGATTACCAACAAAAAGTAAAGAAATCCTTTAACTTCTTTACATAATGTTAACATTTTATCATCTAGTTCCTCTTCATTTATACTTCTTTCATATCCTGTCCTCTTTGAACATGTTAAAATATCGATTGGAGGAGATATAGTATGAAACACTCACAGCTTTTTATCGATAGTCTCATTCATCCTAAAAAACTAGCAGCCTATCGTTTATTACCTATTGGAAAGGTTATTCAATATACTTTTCTACTCATTACCATTGTGTCCGTATTTTCTTTAGGTCGCTTTGCAGCAGGTATGTCTGTTGATACATTTGATATGGATAGTTTAACTGGTTTAACGGAATATATAGAAGGCATTAAATGGCTCTTATATCCATTCACCTTCCTCATGCTTTTTGTTGTGACAACCATGCTCATATTTGCACAAATTGCTCTCTATGCTTTAGCTGGTTTATTTATCTTAAAGGCAATGAAGCGTCGAGGTGAATATCGTCACATCTGGCGAACAGCTACCTTTGCCATCACTTGGGCAACTTTGCTATCAATGCTAGCAGACTATTTACCAATTAACAGTACCATTATCACTGTATTCTCTTTATTGTTAACCATTACTCTATTAATTGTGGCCTTTACAAAATATCCAAAACAACCAATTACAAAATAATGTGCATGAATCCCCTCTCTTCTCAATATAGTGTAGAAAAGGAGGGGATTTTTTGCGCGCATTCATCTTAACAGCCATCATCATTGTGATCGCCTTTGTCGTCAAAGTAGATTTAACCGAAGGATCTATCCCACTGGCAGCTTTATCTACCAAAAATACAGAAAATACTCTTTGTGAAAAACAGCGTGAGCCAAATTATATTACAGTACAAACGATTGAAGGTGACACTATCCATAGTTTATTTGCCCTACATCCTGCAAAAGTTCCTATGACCTTTCCAGAGCGCTTACAACTTTTTTACAACTTAAACCCACACTTACAATTACAAGCTCTCATTCCAGGTGAAAATATCAAGCTTCCACTGTCGTTTGAGCTTGAAAACAAATGTGGAAAATGAAAAGTTAGCGTTTCTTCCTTGTCCTTATTTTCCTACACTGCTAAAATAAATGACAGTGACGGCTGAAAATAGTGGCCCGAAAAGGAGAGAAAGTTAATGAGTGAAATTTGTCACCGTTCAAATACGCGTCCCGTACGTGTCGGTAACTTAACAATTGGTGGTAGTAATGAATTATTCATTCAAAGTATGTGTACAACCAAAACACATGATGTAGAAGCAACAGTTGCGGAAATTCTTCGTCTTGAGGAAGCGGGCTGTCAGGTTGTTCGTGTTGCTGTACCAGATGAGCGTGCAGCGGATGCGATTGCCGAAATTAAAAAACGTATTCATATTCCATTAGTAGCTGATATTCATTTTGACTATAGATTAGCATTAAAAGCCATTGAAAATGGTATTGATAAAGTACGTATTAACCCAGGTAATATTGGCCGTAAAGAAAAAGTGGAAGCTGTTGTTAATGCTGCCAAAGCGAAAGGTATCCCCATTCGTATTGGTGTTAATGCCGGCTCATTAGAGCGTCATATTTTAGAAAAATACGGCTATCCTACAGCTGATGGTATGGTTGAATCAGCTCTACACCATATTAAAATTTTGGAAGACTTGGACTTCCACGATATTATCGTGTCAATGAAGGCATCTGATGTTAATCTTGCTATTGAAGCTTATGAAAAGGCGGCGAAAGCCTTTAATTACCCGCTTCATTTAGGGATTACAGAATCAGGGACACTGTTTGCTGGTACAGTAAAATCAGCAGCTGGTCTTGGAGCCATCCTTTCAAAAGGCATTGGGAACACATTGCGTATCTCCCTTTCAGCTGACCCTGTAGAAGAAATAAAAGTAGCAAGAGAATTATTAAAATCATTTGGTCTAGCCTCTAATATGGCCACACTTATTTCTTGTCCTACATGTGGGCGCATTGAAATTGATTTAATTTCGATCGCAAATGAAGTGGAAGAATATATTTCAAAATTAAAGGTTCCTTTAAAAGTAGCTGTGTTGGGCTGTGCCGTAAACGGTCCAGGTGAAGCACGAGAAGCGGATATCGGAATTGCTGGTGCTCGTGGTGAAGGCTTACTTTTCATGAAGGGAAAAACAGTTCGTAAAGTACCTGAAGAAACGATGGTGGAAGAACTGAAAAAAGAAATTGATAAATTAGCAGCAGAAATGGAAGAAAAGCAAGCAGCAGAAGCAGCACAAAAAGCGAATGCTTAAGGAGGTGCTAGCATGAAAAAGCCTCGTTTTGGTATTGATATCGATGGGACTGTGACATGTCCAAGTACACTCATTCCACATATTAATAAGCAATACAATGTAAATATTACACTTGATGATGTTTGTGAATATGATTTTTTATCCGCCTTTCCACACCCTGTTGACCGCAGTGCATTTAATACATGGTTTAAGGAAAATGAGCCTTATATGTATGAAGTCTCTGAAGTGGCAAAAGATGCAAAAAATATTCTAACCGCTTGGAAAAATAATTTCGAGCTGTATTATATTTCTGCACGAGGTGAAAATGTAGCAAACATCACTGTCAATTGGTTTAAAACGCAAGCTATACCATACGATCATATCGAACTTCTAGGTAGCCACGATAAACTAGCTGCCGCGAAAAAGCATCATGTAGAAGCTTTCTTTGAGGATAAGCACGATAATGCGGTAATGCTGGCGGAGGAACTAAAAATCCCTGTTGTGTTATTTGACACACCATATAACCGCCTCACTGTTCCTGATAATGTTATACGAGTATATAATTGGCAGGAAGCCAATCAGTTTATTACAGATTATTTCAAATAAAGCAGAGGCGTGTTCAAACTTGGACACGACTCTTTTGTTTAACTTGTCTACTAAATCGAGTGTTACCGTTTTTTCAATTTTTCAGAGCATGCTCAAAAAATTCGGACATCATTATCAAGGCGGCATTGATGATTGCTATACCTCAAGAATTCCTCGTAGCCAACGATCCACAAAGTTTTCAAAGGTAATACCATAATTATCATAAACAGCATGATAGACAAAATAAGTTCCTAATCGATCAAGCATTTCATCATTAATTTTCATCCAAACCGCTCCCTTTCTCTCATCATTTTACTAAATCTTCAGACTTATATACTTTCCAAATGCCGAACAATCAAGTGGAGATCGCATCGTTGCAAAACCGTCACAAACTGCCGCCTTCATGCCCTTTCTTCGTATTTTTCTTTTCGTTAAGATAGTAATAACAACTTACTAGACTGGAGGGACTACTTGTGAAATGGATGACGAAGGTAGCTTGTATAACATGCATCTGTGCTTTACTAACAGGCTGTGGTGATCGATTAGCAGAAATTAGAGATGCTGCTTCAGGCATCAATTCAGCGGCCAATTCCGCAGCTAGTGCAGTTAGTCGAGATGTCCATGCCATGCGCGCTATAGACATTAACTATCAAGATACATCTTTTACAGTTAATGACCTATTTAAAACTATTTTACGTGACATCCGCTGGGATTATGACCTTGAAAAAAATGAGCTACATGTGAGAGGCACTTGGCAGCCCCCACTATTTTCTGACCAGCCCTGGGATGGAGATATGAAAGAAAAGCTAGCGGAAGCGGGCTTTGTCACGGTAACGTGTAAATTCATTGATGATAAAATCGATAGTAAGCACACAAACGTCATACTTACATATAATGAGGAAATTCTCTTACAAGAAAATGGTGAGGAAGCACTCCATCACCTATACGATACCTATTTACTTCCCTAATCTTAGTAACGTTTCTACCAGTTAACAATGGCAGAAACGTTATTTTTTTATTAAAAAAATCTTACAATTTTGAAATATTGAAGCCTATCATTTGAATATATTTAGACCATCACGTTATAATCAAAGTATCACGTGATGGTTTGGAGGTGTTTGCATTGGGACAGAGAAATTAAAAATTGGCGAACTTGCAGAAAAAACAGGCATTACTAAACGAACAATCGATTATTATACCAATATTGGTTTGTTGGATGCAGAACGTTCTGCAACAAATTATCGCTTCTATGATCCAATCATGATTGAACGACTTCAATTTATTGAACAACGCAAACAACAGGGACTCTCACTCGTAGCAATCCAACATGAATTGAACATCACACCCTATGAAGAAATCGATGTACAAATGCTTCGTTTAAAAATGCAAGATTTAGAGCATGATGTAGCTTCATTGCTAGAGCAAATGAACAAACAAGATGATAAAAAAATTGAAACCATTAAGAAAAACGTTTCACCCGAAAGTATTGCATTAATGCAATCCTTACTATTACTTATTCATAATTAGGAGGTGACGTTCTGTTTTTACAGAACGACTATTTGGAGACCATTATAAACCTATCGATTTTTACCATTTTATTAGCTTTAACAGGCTTTTTCGTAGCAACAGAATTTGCCATTGTCAAGGTGCGCTCCTCAAGACTCGATCAGCTGGTTGCAGAGGGCAATAAAAAAGCAATTGCTGCTAAGCATGTTGTCCATCATTTAGATGAATACTTATCTGCCTGCCAATTAGGTATTACAGTAACCGCACTTGGTATCGGGATGGTTGGTGAAAAAACCTTTGAATTTATGCTTCACCCACTTTTTGAAATGGTCGGCATTTCTGATAAATATATGACGATCTTTACAATTGGTACAGCCTTCGCTATCGCAACGTTTTTACATGTAGTAGTTGGCGAACTAGCTCCAAAAACGGCAGCTATTCAAAAGGCTGAAGCTATTACACTTCTTTTCGCAAAGCCAATTATGTTTTTCTACAAAATCATGTACCCATTTATTTGGTTTTTGAACGGTTCTGCACGTGTTTTAATTGGACTATTCGGCATGAAGCCCGCTAGTGAACATGAGCTTTCTCATACAGAGGAAGAATTGCGATTATTAATGTCTGAAAGCTTTAAAAGTGGTGAAATCAATAAATCTGAGCTTAAATATGTGAACAATGTCTTTGAATTTGATGAACGTATTGCTCGTGAAATCATGGTTCCCCGAACAGAAATAGTTGGTATTGAACAAAATGAATCGTTTACCCATATCATTCATACCATTGCCGAGGAAAAATATACGCGCTACCCTGTATACGATGGTGACCGCGATAATATTCTAGGCTTTATCAATGCCAAGGAGCTATTTACGCATGGGTTACTTGAACAACTTACAGACGACACATTAGTTTTAGAGGATTTCATTAATCCTGTCATTCGTGTTATTGAAACAATTCCTATTCAGGAATTACTTGTACGCATGCAAAAAGAACGAATCCATATGGCCATTTTAATGGACGAATATGGTGGTACATCTGGACTAGTAACTGTTGAAGACATTTTAGAGGAAATTGTTGGTGAAATTCGGGATGAATTTGACGGTGATGAAATTGCTGATATTCGAAAAATCACAGATCATCACTATATTTTAAATGCCAAAATGCTTGTGGAAGATGTTGAAAATCTATTAAACATTACGCTGGATGCAGAGGAAGTAGAAACATTAGGTGGTTGGTTCTTAACAGTGAATAATGGCATTAAAGCTTCAAGAAATATTGAATTAGACACCTATCTCTTTAGCATCTATGAGCAACAAGGGCATCAAATTCATTATATTGAGGTTCGACCTCTACGAAAAAGTGCACCAGTTATCACAGAAGTACAATCAACATAACAGAATGAAACTGGTATTTATTATTCCATTATTAGCCATTCCACTATATAATGGATAACGTAATAAGATTCTAGTTTCAGGGGGCAATACACATGACATTGTTTAAGCTATATCATTCAGATGGTATTCACATTATTACCGACGTAAAAAAACACAAAACAAATATTGAATTAAAAACGGTTACAGGAGAAATTTTATATATTATCGTTGTAACAGACGAAAATTACACAGTCTATGACGATCGTTTTGCAGGAGCTTCTAAGCAATTAAATTCTGTGGAAGCCTTCGATATTGATGGTAGTTTCCGCAGTTTAGATTTCGATAATATGCGTGCCTTATTTAAGGAGGCTTTTACAAACCTATTACATGAGATTGCCTTATGTGTCAAAAATAAAGAAGAACTGGTGGATATTGATACGCTCCGCCATAAAGTAAGTGCACAGATTAAAGGCATCCATTTCCGTGTAATCTCTGATACGAAAAAATATGAGATTTAATCATCCAACAGACTGTTCCATTATGGGCAGTCTGTTTCATTTTTAATTCCACTATCGAAAGAAAAACACGTATCTTTACTTTCATGTATAATGGAACATAACAATCTGAAAAAAGGGGTGTTAGGATGAATCGTGAACAATTAATCACACTCATTTCAGAAAAACTGAAATTAATCCGTACAGAAAAAGCTTTTACACAGGATCAAATGAGTGATTTATTAGGACTATCTAAGAAAACACTTGTACAAATTGAAAAAGGCCGTATCCTAGCTGGTTGGACAACTACTGTTGCCATTTGCACTTTGTGTCGTGACAGCTCGATTTTACAGCATGAGCTTGGCGGTGATCCATTGGAGGTAGTAGATTTAATCGCGAATAATGGAACATTGCAGCCAAAGGAAAAAACAATGGGTGGATACATATGGTGGAAAAATATTCATGAGCACGATGGTTATAAACTACAGCAAAACGTTATCAGTCAGCATTTCCGCATTTTAGACAATAATAACTTTCGCCTTATTTCAACATTTGATGAACAGATCGTTAAACAAGCTTGGGACGAATTAATGATTTAATCTAATAGGTTAACAGTATAAGTATTCTAACCTGCTTCTGCTGTTAACCTTCAGCCCCTCCCCTCTCGCAAAACCCCCACCCCTGACAAATGAATAAGGAAATAAAATCTCCTTTCATATGATAAAGAAAAATAGTAGGAAGTGAATTATTTCTTCGACCATTCTATGTAAAAGCTGGAAAAGTCGAAATTTGTAGAAGAATTCTCTATACTGAATAGTAATGCTTTACTATTAGAAAGGATGCTCGAAAATGAATCGAATACTAGCAATTAGTGATATACATGGAGAATTAGGGCTGTTAGAAGAATTACTTTTAAAAGCAAACTACGATCCACCGAATGACCAACTTTTTTTACTTGGTGATTACGTAGACAGAGGTCCCGCTTCTAGTGGTGTATTAAATTTGGTTAATGAATTACAAGCAAAGGGTGCACGTGTTTTGCTAGGTAACCACGAGGCAATCATGCTCAATGCCTGTCGTTCTGGCCTTGCTAAGCCATGGAACCATTGGGTCGGACTATGTGGTGGAGAGGCCACACTGGCAAGCTATGGCTACCAGTTGGAAGATTTTGAGGAAGCTATTGAAAACAATACATTGCCTAGCTTTATTCAAACATTACCGAAGCTTGAAGAACATTTACAACTAATTGAAACATTTGAAATATATATTGAGTTAGAGGATGCTATTTTTGTCCACGGGGGCGTTGTTCCTGGTGTCGCTATCGCAGACACTGACCCCATGCGTTTACTGTGGATTCGTGAGGAATTTCATGCAGGTTATAATGGGGATAAAACGGTGATCTTTGGACATACCCCTACGTATAATCTTCACCAAAATCCAACGGACTATCGTGTCTATTTCGGAGAAAATAACATCATAGGCATTGATGGTGGCGCAGTTTTTGGCGGACAGCTACATGCATTAGAGTGGCCAAGTCGCCAAATTATTTCAGTAGCTAATAAAAAACCAACAAGTAACGAATAACTTGTTGGTTTTTATTTTGAAGATTGTTTTTTCAAGCGAGCTCTATAAATCTGGACGCCATGACGTCTAGTCATCATTGATTGAATCAATATAACTTAAAGATAACCCCTACTAATGAGTATACAATGACAGTTGAAAATAGTATTGTCATATGGAAAAGTGAAAAGACAAACATTTTAGTAGCCCATTTCACTTGATCCGTATTACTATGATAGCCGTAAATACTCATCACTAACCAAGCAACACTTAAAATCAATGCCACAAGCATAATTCCAACACTTAACGAGCCAAATAAAAAGCTTGATAGAATCAATAAAACTAAATAAAAATTGGTTTGATAATACGTACGGCGCATTCCTTTGACAACGGGCAGCATAGGTACGCTGGCTGCTTCATAGTCTACACGTTTGCGGATCGCAATGGCATAAAAATGGGGCATTTGCCAAATCACCATGACAAAAAATAAACCAAGTATCGCAGGATGTGTAATATCTGTTGATACCGCAGACCAACCAATTAATGGCGGCACTGCCCCACTAATACTACCAATTTCCGTATTATAAATCGTACGACGTTTTGTCCACATTGTATAAGGGACTACATATAAAAACACACCTAATAGACCAAACGCAGCTGCTAATGGTGAAGCCAGTGCCAACACAGCTACCCCGATGATCAACATCGCAACGGCTAAAGATAGCGTCGTTTTTGCTGACATTTCCCCTGTTACAGTTGGTCGGCTTTGTGTACGAGGCATAATCGCATCAATATCACGATCATAGACATTATTAAATGCCCCTGCTGCTCCAATTACAAGGGCAGAACCGATTGTTGAAAAAATAATTTCTGGTATATTGTCCATTAACGTCATTTTATTTTTGTACATGCCTAGCGTTAAACCAGCCCACATCGGTATTAAATTGGATTTGATAATGCCAGTTTTGACCGTTTGCGCTAAAATAGCAGAGCGTGATGACTTCCCTCGTGATTTTTCGGAGGATTGCGGTTTATGCTCCGTTTTCAGATTTTGTTCCATTCATCTTAATTCCTTTTCTCCATAATTTCTACCCGCTTCCATCGATAGAAAGCGACAAAATTTGCATCTAGCACATCAAATTATTATTTTACCCCTTTTAGATTGGTTCTGTCTCTATGTTCACATAAAGTACATGTTTTCATCTAACCAACCACGCTCATTCACAACATCTTCTATGATACCACCGACTGACATGAATTTGAACCTTCTTGCCTCGATTCTTCTAATCACTATTGGAGAAAAATAATTTGATAAGTGATCTTTTTTCCATAGCAAAAAAAACCGAGACATTTATTTGCCTCGGTTGTCATTTTATTGAAGATCTTCTTGTAATTGCTGTGCTAAAAATGCTACAAGGTCACGAAGATTATCAGGTGTGACACCATGTCCATCTGGATATTGCTTAAAGGTTACCTTTGCACCAAATTGTTCAAAAATCTCCTTACTCTCCATGCCCCATTGAGAAGGAATGACATAATCATAATCACCATGAGAAATAAAAGCATGTAAATGCTCTACTGAGCGGATGGCATATTCCTCCGTTACAAATTTAGGGGTATAGCCACTTAAAGCAACGATTCCTGTCACTAAATTCCCCATGACAAAGGCAAGTGATTGTGCTAATACGGCGCCTTGGCTAAAGCCTAAGACGAATACTTTATGAGGATCGATTTGATATTCATCGATCGCTTCTAATATAAAACGTTGAAGCGCCATTAATACTTTATCAAAAATTGCGCGATCTGGTTGTCCCACCTCTTGAATCGTGAAAAAAGCATAGCCAGGATTCTGTGTAATCGGCCCTCGTAAGCTAAATATATGACATTGCTCTTGAAAATCTTGCACTAATTGTGGTAAGTCCTCTTCATGACTACCCATACCATGCAATAAAAAAATAGCAGGATATTTTTTCGTAGAATCCATTTCAGTTGGTTGTGTATGTTTAAAAGTAAATGGTGTATTCATTCAATTAAATTCCTTTCACGTAAAACTTCGTAACAAAGTTAGCATAATTTTGTTTTATTAATCAAACCATCTGTATGATAAGCAATATACCCATTTACAATACGAATTGTTTCTTCTGGGTCTGCATCAAAAAGTACTTTTGATTGCTCTGGCGTTGATACAAAAACAGTTAATAAATCCATCCGCATTGAATGACCGGCTGAGCTATATGCATAGTCATAAATGATGGCTTCCTCTGTCATGTTTTCCGTCTCATACTGCTTATGGAATAATTCCTTCGCTGCCTCCATTTGCTCTGCTACTTGCTGACGAATTCGCATCTGGTGCATTAATAACTCTTCCTCCAGCGCTGCAGGCTTTAGCCAATTTTTTGCATGAAGCATTTTTAAAAATTGTTGCTCCCAAGCCTGTTCATTCTCAGTAAAAAAGAGCATATTGACCATCAGCATATCCCAAAAGTCCTTAGTGGATGCGGCTGATTGTCGCTGCACGGCAATGGTTTCTTTAAAATGCTCTTCCACCTTCGTTATATTCATATTGCGAACTAAATGATTACATACGTTTTCAATAAATTTATTTGCCACTTCTTGTGCCATAAAAAAATCCGTCCTTTATATCTACAAATCATTTTCTTTCTTATCATACCATGATTGTGGAATATGGCAACGAACCTCTCTCAGCCGAAAAAAGATGCCTCCATTTACAGTTGGAGACATCCTACATAAATTAAGAGAACACATAGCTATCCATAGTATCCATTGTATTTTGAATGGCATCTTTCAATGATCGTTGCTGTTCTCCGCAAGAGGCTAGTGCATCCTCCAAAGCGAGTGCGGCATTCGCCATAAATGGAGCCATTTGTAAATCCTTCGCCAATTGAATAAGGACTAGTGCTTTATTCCATTTCCAACGAGGATTTATAGGATCTAGTTGAATCGCTTGCTCTAAATAACCAAGTGCATCAAAAGGCATCCAACCAAAGCGATGCATTGTCTGCCCCGTAATCCCCCAGTAGACAGCCTTATTTGGGTTTTCCTTTACTGCTTGTTGAAAGCAGTGAACACTCTCATTGTAGTGGTGAGCAAATAAAAACAGCTCCCCTTGTGTAAAAAAGGATTGAGCCCTATCGGATGGTGTGCCTGTTTTCGCAGCTTCCTCTAATTGCTGAATACGCTTGGCAAATGCCTCTTCCTCTTCTATTGCACGTATTTCCACCACCAAATCCGATTCAGGGTAGCTTTCATCAGCTCTTTCTGCATGCTGTACTTCCCCATGTGCTGTAGGCTTTGGGTAGCGATCAAGATCATATTGTTCGAATAAAGCCATGTATTTTTGTGCCCGTGCTTTTTCTTCTTCGCTTGTCACCTGCTTCGCCAATTCATAGCATTTCATCAGTTCACCGTTATAAAAATAATCATCCATTGACATTGTCGATTCCTCCAGTGTACAACTTTTCAGTATTTTTAGTATACACTACAAAAACCAAAAGAGACTGTATCAAAAGTTATTTTGATACAGTCTCTTAATGTGGAAAAGAAAACCATCCATAATAGCATTTTTGTGAAAGGTAAAAAAGGATTTCTGTTGTAGGCTACTTGCTTTCCTGTGGGCGAGCGCCGAGCCGCTTCCTCTGCTACCGCTCCGTTTAGAGGCTCGCCTGTCTCGCTATCCCACGGGACTCAAGTAGCCTTCCACCCCATAAAATAAAAATGTTAACTTTTTAGCAAAGGTTCAAGTGAAGGCATTCACTACTCTTTTATGGAGGGGTGTTGTCACACATCACTTCTCCACATTGAAAATAAGAGGCTATCCTCTCTTATAATATAAATAATGGTCTATTTTGTTCAGGAAAAGACACTTTTGCAGAAAGGTTGATTGGAGTGGAGCCAGCGTCACTCCTAGGGAATTTAGCGTCATAGAGGAGACCCTGGAGCGAACGCAGTGAGTGAAGCGGCTCATCGGACGGCCCCCCTGGAAAGGACGCTGGCGGAACGGAAATCAACCTCTTACCTTGTTAAAAAGTCTTGTTCTGCTATTAACATCATCTTTTTCAACAACATGAGACTGTATCAAAAGTTATTTTGATACAGTCTCTACTTCTCTATTTCTTTAACACGACGGTATTTAAAAAAGTACGTAAATCCTCTTCTTTAAGAGCTCCTACAAAGCGATTTACTTCTTTACCACCTTCGAAATGAATAAATGTCGGTGTTGCTTCAATATTATACTTATTCCATAAATCTTCATATTCATAGACATTCAATTGTGCAACATCAACACCTAGCTCATCGGCAACTGGCATTAATACTGGTGTAAATGCTTGGCAGTGAACACAAATTGGACTGAAGAAGTAAGCATTAACTGCTTCACCAGCTTCAATTTTAGCTTCTAGTTCATCTGGTAACATAATGTTTTGATAGTTTTTATCGTCTAATTGATCGATTGTTTCTTGTTTTAGCTTTTTATCGCCGTAAGGGTTGTTTGCGCTTTCTAATTTACTCTTGTTTGAGACATTGGTAAGCACAATAATTGCTGCAAATAATACAACAATCACTGAGCCAATAATTAATAATTTTTTCACTAAAATAGTGACCTCCTTTTTTACACTAAAAGCCTAATTTTAGTGTATTCGCGTTTGATTATAAAGTGTTTTGAAAACCTAGTAAACTAATTTGCCTTTAAATGAAGATATTTCACATTTATAACATAATTTTAAGTATATTTGGGAACATACATAATGAGAGATCATGCAAATTTTGAAATGTGGGGTGATTTAGATGAAAAACTCGTTCCAGCATGTTTTTCAAATTTATACAAAGGATATCCGAAATATTGTTACCAATTGGGTCGTAGCTGTCATTATAGGTGGACTTATTTTCCTGCCTTCTCTTTACGCATGGTTGAATATTTATGCTTCCATGGACCCGTACGCCCACACAGCTAATATGAAGATCGCAATAGTCAATGAAGATAAGGGAACTACTGTTAGAGATGATGCCATCAATGTTGGAAAAGAGGTCATAGAGAATTTACGTACTAATAATAGCTTTACATGGGAGCTAGAGACGGAGAAACAAGCGCTGGCACAATTAAAAAATGGCGAATACTTCGCTGCCATTGTCATCCCCCATGATTTTTCCGAAAAGCTAACTTCCATTCTAACCGATCAACCAACGAAAGCTCATATCGATTATTATGTAAATGAAAAAAAGAATCCTATTGCCCCTAAAATTACAAGTAAAGGTGCAAGTGTCCTTACACAGCAAGTTTCGAATGAATTTGTGTCGACTGTCAATGGCACTCTTTTTTCCATTTTTAATACAATTGGCGTTGAAATGGAGCGTGACATTCCTGATTTTCGCAAATTTGAAAACTATGTCTTTACAATCGAACAGCATTTACCTGATATCAATTCATTTTTGACTCAAGCCTCTACGCAAGGGCAGGATGCAAATCAATTACTGAATCAAGCACTTACACAAATACCTCAAGTAGAACAACTTACAACAGATGGTTTAACGACCATTCAGAAGGGTTTACATTTAGTGAATGAAGCGGATGTTCTGTTTAATGAGCTGTCACCTGTTATCAAACAAGATGTAGCCACTGTCCAAACTATCGCACAACACTTTTCAGATATCATAAATAAGCTCAATAATATCGACTTAGATCCATCCTCCTTTGCTCAAACGAAGGAAGCATTGCAACAGCAATTGACAACCGCCAAAGATAACATCACTAATAGTATTCAAACGCTTGAAGCTTTGCAAAAATTAATTCAAGCTGATGCCTTAACACGACAGCAATTAGAGAAGTCTTTGACAACTATTATCAATTCTTTACAGGAAAATAATGCCGAAGAGAATCAGTCACTCATTGAACAGCTTACAACGATCCGTGAAGCCTTACAGCATCAACCAAGCTTCATTGATTCCACGACAAACGCTCTTAGCGCATTACAACAGTTACATGCTTTACATGACGATGTACTAAATAAACTGGCACAAGTAAAGCCAATTGATAAGGAAGTCATCAAGCAGGATATTGTCGCTATTCAAAACATGGCACAAAACGCAACGACTAATTTGCAGAAATTTTTATCCTATTATAATGATAGTCTAGAGCCACAAATTCGATCCACCTTAGCTAGTGCTAAACAAACATTAACAAATGCTTCGGCTATGCTGACGGATGTAAAGCAATTCATTCCACAAGCAACAGCTAAATTGTCACAGGCTAAAAATACACTAGGAACGGCTAATAATGCTATTCAAAAAATACAAACGGAATTTCCGACTTTAAGCTCAAAAATTAAGGAATTAGCGACTAAACTGCGGACACTAGAAGAGGAAGCCGATATTGCAGAGATTGTGCAATTACTGAAAAATGACGTCAATGCTGAACGCAATTTCTTTGAGGAACCTATTAAACTGCAGGAGCATCGCTTATTCCCTATTGCAAATTATGGAACAGCTATGACACCGTTTTACACTGTGCTATCTATTTGGGTAGGTTGTTTACTGTTAATTTCATTATTATCTGTGAATCTTCATGGCAATTCATCTTACAGTATTCGTGATATATACTTTGGTCGACTTTTAACATTTGGAACTTTTTCTTTTATCCAAACATTGATTATTACCATCGGCGATACATTTTTAGTAGACGGCTCTATTCAAGCACCCGTTTACTTTATCTTATTTGGTCTTTTCATTAGTCTCGTATTTATAACCGTTGTGTATACACTCGTATCCGTCTTTGGAAATGTAGGGAAAGCATTAGCTATCGTGATGCTTGTGCTACAAATTGCAGGGTCTGGTGGGACATATCCTGTCGAATTATTACCAAGGTTTTTCCAAATAATCAATCCATTTTTACCTTTTACGTATGCTATAGAATTAATGCGTGAAGCTGTAGGAGGGATAATTTGGTCCACAGTTTGGGTGGATCTCCTCTTCTTAGCAGGTTTCTGGTTCATTTTTATCCTGTTCGGCTTTTTCTTAAAGAAATTATTGAGCGAGAAAATGGAACATTTCATGAACAAAACACGTGGATTAGATATATTTCATTGATTTTCAAATAGACTGCCTGTAAATGTTTACGGAAACGATGTTATAATGGAAGTATTGTAAACATGTAGGAGGCGCTATTTTTGAAGAAAACGATTTCTATTTTTGTTGTATTGGCGTTATTATTATTAAGTGCATGTGGTAAAGATAAAAACAGTGTTGAATCGAACCATGAAGCTAATGACGCTTCACATGAAGGACATACACAAGCTTCAGGTGATATACAGGAAGAAACCGCTTCGGCTGATGTCCTGCCATCCTTTTTAGACGATAAACAGGAAAATATTCGTTTAGTCTATCAGCTTGCAGGACAATCGACAGAGGTTCTAGAATGGATGCCATGCTATTGCGGTTGTGGCGAATCAGTAGGCCATAAAAGTAATTTAAACTGCTTTATTCAGGACAAACGAGAAGACGGATCCATCGTCTGGGATGATCATGGAACACGTTGTTTAGTATGCTTAGAGATTGCTGTACAGTCCGCACAAATGCATAAAGAAGGAAAAAGCCTAAAAGAAATTCGTCAGGTCATTGATGATACTTATAAAGAAGGCTATGCAAAGCCAACACCAACTGATATGCCTGCATAAAAAAGCAAAGTCGCACGCGACTTTGCTTTTATTTTTTCAATTGATTTTTCTTCCTTTTGCGAAGAATGATATATAGAATTACTGCGATGACAATAATCAGCCCCACAAATTCCGCAATTAAGACATAGGAGATCTCACCTTTTTTATCTACGTTTATAACGCCGTTATTAGCATGCTGATTCACTGCCACTACAAATTGTCCTTCTTTTGTTTCAATCGCAGCAGCTATCTGTGAATCCGTCTCTTTTAAATGGCTATAAAAGTCTCCCGTTATGGGAGTATCTCCAAATGAATGAATCCATAGTAAAGGCTCATTAACCTGCCAGAAATTTTTTGTTATAAATGCATATTGACCAATAGCCTCAGGTAAAAATCCTTGTTTGATGAACTGCTTAGTTGTATGCGGAATCGTGGTAGCATGTTGTGACAGCCATGTCAGATGCTCCATATCTCCCGTAAAAATAACTGCATGCTTTTGTAACTTTTCCTTTGTGACATTTTTGTCCTTCATCAGTGTGATTTGCGCCATTTTTCCATTCATCATTAATGCTTTATAAAGCGACACCATTTTTGTATCATCCATATTTTCGTTACTAGGGATGACCATTAACGTATTTTCATGAAAGGCATTGGGGAAATCACGTAATGTAAAGGTTGGCTCTGCTGTATCTTTTACAATGGACAATGTGCTGTCACTATCAATATACAGCCAGTATCGCTCATTAGTTGTTTCACACGGATCTTCAAGTTGGAAGCCCGTTACCTCAAATTGAAGATCTGTCATTGATTGCTTGTTAAGCACGTTGGTTTGGATCGGTATGATCGCCTCGTACATATCTGATGTTGTTTGTTCTAATTTTCGTAAATCTACAGCATGTGGCACATTATTAATATAAGCAATCAATTCTAATTTTCGATCCTCGTCCTCTTTACTGCTCGGTATAGTAGCAGATTTTTTTAAGATCAATCGCATCGTCGCTTCTTTATTTGCCTCTAGTTGCGGCAAGGAAACATAATAATGAGGTGTCATTGTGACTTGACTAGATAAAAGTCGGTCCTCAAAGCCAAATTGCTGGAATGGAATCGTTGTGTCGGATGTCTGTTCCACTGTCGGTACATCTTTAATCGCTACTGTATTACCGATTAATTGCTCGAATAGTCTTGCTTCGGTTAAAAATGATAGTCGATCCTGTATCGCTTGAGCATTCGAAGAGGTTACCACTAAAAGTTGAACTTTTCGATTAGAGTCTGTATTCAAAAGTTCCTGCATTGTCAGTGTCATTGCATCATCCGTAACACTTATGTTGTTTACTATTTTTTTCAATAGGCTTGTACTAAATTCGGTTTTCGCCCCGACGATAATGATTGGACCTGACGCTTTACTAACAGCATCTTCTCGTTTAATCTGTACATCTATATCACCATGTTCGGATAAAAAAGCAGCAAGCTGATAGCCACTGTTTAATGTGGCTTCAGAGGCCTGCTTCGGTAAAACAACCGTCGTGACATAGCCCTCATAACCTAAAAATGCAGCAGGATAACTTGTTAAGGACCCTGCCTGACTTTCCTCGCTGAATGCTGAAATAGATGATAATATTTCGATGCGTAACCAATTCCCTGCATTGCCTGGAGCGACGCAAATTCCTTCTTTCAGAATGCCATAAAAACTAGCTGTTATTTTATGTGAGCCTTGTAACAGTGCTTCTTTTGGAAGATTGACCGTAACAGTTTGTTTTAATAAATCGGCTCTCAATGGCACTGTTTTAAGTGCTACATCATCCACTTTCACCGTGAAGGAGGACGGTGCTATCAGTAGTTCTGAATGCTGAATTTGAAATGTCACTTGTTGATTATTTGAGGGAACATCCTCAGTTAAATTGTAGTAAAAATCTCTGGACGAAGAAGGCCCCTGTAATTCGATTGGCTGTGCTAATAACGGCTTTTTCTGCTGTTGATTGCCCTCTATTGCAATTATGTTGTCATCCACGGTAATGGTTGCCGCAACTGCATCGTTAGCAAAACATAAAAAACCAATACAAAATAACAATGAATAGAAGAATTTGGTTCTCATTATTCTGCTCCTTTATCTGATTGCTTGGAAAAACGCTCTGTTTTATACCATTGAACTTCCTGCCCTGTAAACATGCGTTTTATTTCTAATAGTAATGACCAAACGACTAGCACGATCCACATTTGCGAATAGGTAAAATACATAAGTATGACATAGAAGAAATTTTTTCGATTCATTTCTGTTTTTTCAATACTTAAAGTAATCATAACTTCGCCTAGGAAAAGTAAAAAGGCTAATACCCATAAAACAAGGGCAATATCGCCAACGGTCAAACCAATATCATAAAATAAATTAATGATAAACAAAGTATTGGATAGTATAACGCCAAAGAAAAATAAGAAATACGTAAAGAAGAAGTAAAATAAATCAAACATAATACTTTTTCTTTTTAAGGTAAAAAATTGACTCAAGAACTTTAGCACTACATATTGATTGCCCCTTGCCCACCTTGTGCGTTGCTTCCACCATACTTTTAATGTTTCTGGCTCTTGCTCCCATGTAATTGCCTTTGGGAAAAAGCGGATGTGGTAGCCTAAATTATAAACACGAATGGTCAGCTCTGTATCTTCTGCTAATGCTTTTACATCCCAACCACCTAATTGCTCTAAAACAGTGCGCCGGATAGCAAAATTAGTGCCAGGTATGGTAGCCACCTTAAACCATTTCCAACGCCCTCCCTGAGCCATCCATTGGAAACATATCGTTTCAATATTAATAAAGCGTGTCAACCACGTTTCCGCTGCGTTGATAACACGAAACTTCCCTACAGTAGCAGCTGCTTTCGGATCATTTATTAATCCCATCACTAAATACCAAACTGCCATCCGTTCAGGAGTATTATCAGCATCATAGACCACTACGATATCGCCTGTTGAATCAGCAAGTGCCGAATTTAACGCAGAGGATTTCCCTTTCCCCTTGTTCGGCTCTACTGTTTCAATCACACGAATAAATGGAAATTTCTTAGCGTATTGCTCTGCAATCGCACCTGTTTCATCAGAGGAATTATCATTAATGACAATCACCTCTAGTTGATCTTTAGGATAATATAAACGAGACATGGCCCTTAGTGTCTGGTCGATCACGAGCGCTTCATTGTGAGCAGGGATAAAGACACTAACAGAAGGAACTTTGTCCATTTTTTTAGCCCATTCATCAATCGGTTTTTCAAATGTACGAAAGTGTAAATAACCACCCTCCATTAAAAACATATGATAGAGTAACATGATCCAAATGAGGAAAAGTGAAATAAAAAATAATGTATTAGCCATTTGTTTTCCTCTCCTCAAATAATCTCTTACGTAATGTGATACGTAAACGTAAGGTACTTATAAAAAATAATGTAACAAACAGGGAAACAATGAAAACGAGCGCCCATAATATTAACTCAAATGGTCGTTCATCAAATGAAATTTTTAATCGTTCTAATTTCGAAAACGATAAGTGAATGGTTTGTTTACCCTTTTCATCCTGCACGATCGAAACGTTCTCTGACGTTACTTGCTGTTTCGTATGACGGAAATCGAAAAATTCGATTTGTGGATGTTCCCTTAAATAAGCTACAAGACCCTCTACGTAGGAAGCATTTAAATAGGCTGGATATTGAATACCAATGATGGAGCTAGGCACTTTTAATAATCGATCTATTTCCTGTTGGACAGGATATAGAGGAAGATTATCCGTATTGGCAATAGACCCAACCGTCATCGGGTAAATGATGCGATTGTCACTTTTAGATAGATATAGTTGTTGATTTCCTTGTTGTATACTCCCTTTAAATAAGGGGCTATCACCATTGATGACTGTAGGATAAATTTTACGAAGTACTAAATAATCAAGACTTCTTTCAGTTGGAATAGTAGTGGATGATGAAAGAATAAATGGATAATTTTCCTTTTGCAATTGTTGCAAATAACTTAATAATTTTTTATTGTCGTGCAAGTGATAGGATTTTTTTTCATGCTCATCCATGAAAATGGGTGTGACTTCAAGAGCAATGGGTATTTTTTTTTCAGAAAATCCCATCACTACCTCTTTTAACTTTTGCACATCTGTTTTCATATTAATATCTGTTAACACAATATAGCCAGGATGTATCTGTGGCTTGGGTAATTGTAAAAGCTCGCCTATAATAGCAGGCCATTGATAGGACCATGTATCTTTATTGATGAATTCTCCAATAAATGACCATTTGTCCTTGCTGATGATAAAAGGATAGGATTGGTTTACTGATAAAGCCCTCTGGATTATTTTTGAATCATCGGTTGGTAGTAAACTGTTCCACCGCACAGGGCTATGTAAACTTTCTTCTCCTATCGCTCTAAGTTCCACTACTGGACCTTCCTGCCATTTGGAAAAGGGTGAAAATTGAAGCGCATTGTCACCTATCAACAGTACGAACCCTTTGAATTGATTCAGTGCAGACAGTGCTTGAGGAGGAAGTTTTGTTGGGTAGGCGTTCATTACAACGACGCGTTTGTATGGTTGCAGCTTTTGTTTGTTGATATCTTCTATCGAAACAACATTTACTGATGTGTAACTCTGCAATATGGCTTGCAATGCGATTACATCCTCATTTGGCTGTTGGTTACTTGTGACATAGATCAAAGCTACGTCCTTATCAGAATCGGCTGCAAAGACCAACTCTTGGTTGATGAAAGTATAAAAACAAAGCATGCCAATGGCGAACCATAAACGATAGTTAGAGCGCACTTGTTTTCATCTCTCTTTCCAGTTCTTCTAATAATTCATCAAATGTTGATTCCTTCAGTGGATGATAGGTAAAAAAGCTTGTTTTATAACGGAGCGTCACCCATTTTTCATTTAACAATTGGTGATTTTTTAAAGCCTGGTCCAATTTGTCATAAATAACTTCCATATGCTCATCCGTCGTATCAATTAGCAGTAAGCCGATATGGTCTTCACGAAATCGAAATTTTTTATCTGTCTGCCTAACAGTTTGTTGAATCCTTTGAGAGAGCTGTTGCCATAAATGTTGGACTTCTTTCGCTCCATAAAGTTGTTGGAACTTGCGATAATTTTCAATCTTCAACACCATAAAAACAAAGGTATGCTTATGTCGATCCGCTCGTCGCATTTCCTCATTGACACTAATATACATACGTGCCTCATTATCAAATCCAGTTTCAACATCAATCGCTACATATTTTCTAACATCTTCTTGCAACTTTTTTAAATAGTTTTCCTGTTCTTTCATTAATTCATGCATCTTACCAGCACAAAGAATGAGCAGCAGCAATATGATGCCATATATGAAAAATATCTGCATAGAGAAGGTAGAATTTAAAAATGTCATGGATCCAGATATTCCTGTATAGAGAAGTGTTGATCCTGTAATAAAAATAAAGACAAGGCTACTGATAAGCCCAAATACCGTCCCTCTCCAAAGGGTGAGAACAAGTAAGAGCATTAAAAACATGTATAGTAATAAGCCTTCAACATCCTGTCGCAATAAAAAATAAGCAGGTATTTGCAAGAGTAAAATAAGAATGGTCCCATATACCAAAATCGCTCTATTTTTAGTCATTGTTGTACGCATTTTCTACCTCCCTTTCTGCTAATAGTGGTAGTAAATTATCAAAACTATGCGTTGACTGCGTTTTTTTATCAACATAGCCTGTTGTAGGGTCTTTCAAAGCTGACATTTTTTCGATGAACTGTTGTGCTAATTGCTGCTCATTTAAGGCAATCATATAGCGAGCTGCCATTGCATAAACGGCTGGTGATTCATAGCTAACTGTTGATTCATTTGTTTGTGCATTGTATCGACCATACAATTTATCGTCTCTTTTTAGAAGGTTTAACAGCCAGTTTTTAAATGCGGCTGTATCTCCATTCATTGAAGCCAGATGATAAGCCGTATACAACTGATCAATCATGTGTAGTTCCTCGTCAAACACATAGCTTTTAGAAGGAATATCATAATATTTTGGAAAGAACCCTGCCTCAGTAAGTGGCGCATTTTGCAAAATTGCTAACTGATGCTGAACTTGTTGTTGTGATAACACATCATATTTTTCCATTTCTTTGAAAGCAGAAGGCATAATATAGCTAATTGTTAGTGTCTGGGCTTTATCATGAGTATAAACATCCACATAATCGACAAATAGATTTTGATTCATCCCATATTGAACTAACTGATCTCCCATGTTTTTACCCAATTGTATGTAAGACGAATCATGCCATTTTTCACCTGCTTCCAGTAAAACACGAATGATTCGTAAATCATCAATCAGGGCGTTTACCGTAGCTTTTTTTGAGCCCTCTATTCTCCAGACAATCATATCATTTGTTAAAAAATAGGATTTCATGACATTCACCTGGTCATTGAAACGAGCTTGATCGTCTTTTTCTAATAGGTACGCAAGCCATAACCCTACTGATTCTGATAAAAATAAATCCTTTTGGTTTGTTAAATCTGTGCTTAACAACCCTTTATCATTTAGTAAATCTTGAATAACAAACTGTTCCGTTGGTGAAAGAGGTTCTTTTTGAACAGTCATTTCTTTGGCCGTACAACTAATCAAAAAAAGAACAACACTACCTATAAACAGCAACCATTTATTATTTTTACGCATTGTCATCATCCTCATTAATCGTTATTTCCCTATAATGAAATCCCGCCTTTTTATTATAGTATACAATAATTAGAATGGCGAAGCTTTTATAAGAGTAGTGTCCTACGCGTATCTGTTTCCATAAAAAAAAGATGTCCGAAAAAGGTCTATAGACCCATCGAACACCTACCATATTTATATAAAATCATTATATTTTTGTACATTATTATTAAAAGCAAAAATTATTATTACAAAGATTGCATGTTCCAGACCAATTGTTTCAATTTTAGTTTCCTTTTACTTCACTAACTGTAAAATTGTTTTAAAATGTTCATGGTCTGCACGTTGTAACAGCTCGTATAAAATCATCTCTGTGCTCGTTGGATAAATACCAAGTGCATTCATCTTAGTTAGCCCGATTTCTTTATTTGCCTTTGTTCGAGAAGACACAGCATCTACCACGACTTCCACTTCAAATCCTTGTTCCTTCAATTGTCTCGCCGTTTGGTACACACATATATGTGTTTCGATACCCGTGACAATAAATTGTGAACGTCCGCTTTCCTTCATCGCCTCCACAAATGCCTCTTCCTGGCAAGCACTAAAAGCCATTTTAGCAATGGGTTGCCCTTGTAAATGCTGGGCTATATCCAGTGCTGTTCCACCTAAGCGACTTGGATTTTGTTCGAGCCATAAAATAGGTACTTCAAGTGCTTGCATGGCTTGTACCAACTTTGCTACATTGTCAATCATCGCTTCACTGTCATCCACAATTGTCGCTAACTTTCCTTGTACGTCCACAACCACTAAACAAGCTTTCTCTACTGTAAACATTTTGAACACCTCTTTTTCCTATTCTCTCTTATGATTATACAAAATCTTGCTTTACCTGTCGTAAAGTAAGAAGTCCCTTTCTTCAAAAATAGAGAGTACTGCAATCGATTTTGCTTGTTTTGGTGCTTTTTATACATTTTATCTATAATAGTAGAATAATTCACATAACTTTAAACACGAACATTGCATGAATTAAATCACAACAATATGTATAAATCACGAAATATATAACTTATTTATGTGACCAAAACTTCTTTTCATTCGTATTTAACCTTCAAAACAGACTTAAATGTGACCATTTTGTTGCGAGTCTGTCGCTATTCTGCTCAAATATTAAGAATTTTATTTTTTCTCTTGAAAATTGGGGTATAATCCAGTAAAGTTCTGTTATTAACCAAACAAGGAGTGTACCACTTTGACACAACGTGCATACAATTTCAACGCAGGTCCATCTGCACTACCACAAGAAGTATTAGAAAAAGCTCAAGAACAATTAGTAAACTTCCGTGATTCAGGTATGTCCATTATGGAAATGAGTCACCGTAGTGCTATTTTCGACGAAGTACATAACGAAGCCATTGCTTTATTAAAAAAACTTTATGCCATTCCAGAAAACTATGAGGTGCTATTTTTACAAGGTGGCGCAAGTCTTCAATTTACAATGATTCCTATGAACTTCTTAACAACTGAGCAAAAAGCTAGCTATGTATTATCAGGCTCATGGTCTGAAAAAGCTTTTAAGGAAGCGAAATTGTTTGGTACACCTGTTGAAGCTGCAAGCACAAAAGAAAACCAATACCGCAATATTCCTGCTTTAGCAGACATTCAATTCAATGAAGATGATGCCTATGTACACATCACATCGAATAATACGATCTACGGTACACAATGGAGTAATTATCCTGACACAGGACATGTTCCATTAATTGCCGATATGTCTAGTGATATTCTGTCAAAACCAGTGGATATTGAAAAATTCGGAATCATCTATGCAGGCGCTCAAAAAAACCTTGGTCCATCAGGGGTAACGGTCGTCATTATTCGCAAAGATCTGCTTGAGAAAGCCAATAAAAATATCCCAACAATGCTGAAATACACAACACACGCTGATAGTAATTCACTTTATAATACGCCACCCACATTTGGTATCTATATGTTAGGAGAGGTATTAAAGTGGGTAGAAGCTAAAGGTGGCGTAGCTGCAATTGAAAAACACAATGAATTAAAGGCCAAAGTGATTTATGATGCCATTGACAATAGTAATGGCTTCTACAAAGGTCATGCGGCTTCAGATAGCCGTTCTTTAATGAACATTACATTCCGTGTTGCAGATGAGGAGCTTGAAAAGCAATTCCTTGTAGAGGCGAAGGCAGCAGGCTTTGTAGGGCTAAACGGGCATCGATCTGTAGGTGGCTGTCGTGCTTCCACTTACAATGCAGTGCCTCTTGAGGCTTGTGAGGCTTTACGAGATTTCATGGTAGCGTTCCAACAAAAACATCAATAGACTTATACTAAACGACGACGAATTACGTTTCTGTAATGACTCGTCGTTTTTTGTTTAAAAAAATCATGCAAATCTATCCTCATACAAATCATTTGAATTAGATATTTATAGCAATTTTTCAGCTTAGGGCTTTACACAATGCAAAAGATTTTGAGAGAAATATAGATTTTTAAGCTGCCTATCGGACATATCGCCAACCTCTAGTTATGCACCAAACATAGATTATTAGTGTAAGGGTTACCCTTACGAAACTAGAGGAAGGGAGGTCTAGACGATGGAAGATAAACGATATACGACACAGATGAACTGGCAAGGCTGTAAATGTCCTAAAAAGGTGGAAAAATGCTGTCAACGTAAAGTTGAGAAATGTCCTTGTCAAAAAGAGGAAAAATGTACACCAAGAATGAGCAGCAACTGTAGAAGTTGTATTTGTCAACAATTAAGAAAATTAGAGCTTGCTACTACACTAGATATCTTCTTATCTGGAGGTATTAGCTTCTTAGGTGTGACTTTCATTTCCTTCGATCCACGAACTTGCTGTGCATACTTCCTTGAGCCAGGTGCAGCACCTGCTTCTCCTTTAATTGTAGATTGTAATAAAATTGTTGCGATCCGTAGAGTAGCAGTAGCTTAATAAGTTAAGAGGGTAGCCAGCCCTATATAGGTGCTACCCTCTTTCTACATAGAAAAAACGCTGTCGTCTTTTAATTTGACAGCGTTTCATGCTTACAATCTGGACATTTGCCATATATTTCGAACTTATGATTTTCAATTTCATAGTCAGGCAATTTTTCTCCTAGCATTTCCATTGGGCAAAGATTCAGCTCTTTGACGTTGCCACAGTCCATACAGATGAAATGATGGTGATGATGGGCAGATTCACAGTGCATACGGAAGTTACGTTCTCCTGATAGCTCCGTTTCTTCTAAAATCCCCAGCTTCACAAAAGTAGCAAGGTTGCGATAAATAGTATCAAAACTCATTCCTGGAAAATCCTTTTTTAAAACGTCCAATAAATCGCGGGCCGTCAGATATTTATCTGTTGCAGCAAACATATCTAATAGTAACTCCCGTTTATCTGTTTTTTTATAGCCATTTTCTTTTAATATTTCCCACGCTCTTGAAACATTCATTGTGCTACCTCCCCCTGCTTTGCAGCCATTTTAAATGCTACTTTCTTTCCTAGGATTACTAGTAACAAAATCAAAATCGAAGTGACAACAATCGTACCACCCGGCGCTAAATCCATATAAAAGGCACTAATTAGACCAATTAAGACAGCCGTTTCTCCAAAGAGGATAGCATAGATGATCGTTTGCTTAAAGCCTTTTGCCAAGCGCATTGCAGCTGCAACAGGTAACGTCATTAATGATGACACAAGTAAAATCCCTACTATGCGCATACTTGCTGCAATGACAAGTGCTGTCACAATCATAAATAAAAGATGAACCCAACGTGCCGGCAGTCCACTAGCTTTTGCATATTCCTCATCGAAAGATAAAACAAATAATTCTTTAAAAAATAAAAACAAAAAGACAATGACAACAGCTGCAATTCCGATTACAACCCATAAGTCTTGGCGTGACACTGCAGATACCGAGCCAAATAAATAGCTCATTAAATCTGTGCTAAAGCCACTAGCCAGTGAGATGAAGATGGCACTTATGCCGATACCACCTGACATAATGATGGGAATGGCCAACTCCTCATAGTGTTTATACAAACGTCTTAGACGCTCAATTAAAATAGAGCCACTAACAGAGGCTAGTATTCCTAGATAAATAGGATTGAGCATGGCTAAGGCTGTTACAGACTGGCTGATATATAAGCTCCCCGCAATTCCTGCAAGTGTTACATGTGACAAAGCGTCCGCAATTAAGGATAACCTTCGTACAACAATAAACACACCTAATAATGGAGCAAGAATGCCAATTAATAATCCAGAGAAAAAGGCATTTTGTAAAAATTCATAGTTTAAAATTGCTTCAATCATGGTGCCTACTCCTTCTAATGAATCTTTCTCACGGAATGACCATACCAAGCGTCTAGCGCATCCTGGGAGATATTATCAAAGTCATTTTTATAGCCGTGGAAGTGAATGGTTTGATTTAAACATGCCACATGGCTAATGCGATTCGATACCGTATCGACATCGTGTGTGACAAGAATCATGGTAATTCCTTGTTCCCGATTCAATTTCGCCAGCATATCATAAAATGACTGCACATTCTCATGATCAATGCCGACAGTTGGCTCATCTAAAATGAGTAGTTTTGGATCACTAACTAAAGCTCTTGCAATAAAGACGCGTTGTTGTTGTCCACCAGATAGCTCGCCAATGTTACGATGCATAAAAGCATCCATGCCAACTGCTTTTAAAGCTGCTTGAACTTTCCCTTTAGCATCTCGCCCTGGTCTTTTAAAGAGCCCTATTTTTTTCGTTAATCCACTTTTCACGACCTCTTGCACAGTTGCTGGGAATCCGGAATTAAAGGCATTAGATTTTTGAGAAACATAGCCAATCCATTCACGATGCTTGAAGGTTGCACTTGGTTCACCAAATAATTTTATTTCTCCAGACAAAGGCTTTAATAAACCTAAAATGATTTTTAATAGCGTTGATTTCCCAGAACCATTCGGACCGAGAAGTGCTAAAAAATCACCCTCTTCTACACGAAAAGAGATGTTTTTTAAAACGTGTGTATAGTCATATTGAAATGACACATTTTCAATATCAATAAGTGTTGTTTTCATGCATGATCGCTTCTTTCTAATTCAAAATCATTACGATTTACAAATTGTAAGTATAAAGGAAAGTGCAGTTTTTGTAAAGAAAAGAAGACAGATGCTTTTTCGAATGGGCTGATTGCGCGTGTGTACATGATGTCATGAAAATAAAACGCGATAAAGGAGGATTGACTTTGAGTATTCAATTTTTACAGCAATTGTCACAAAGCACAGATAAGGAAATTGTCGCGATTGCTCGTGAAGAAGGCTTTAACATTACGACTTCGGAAGTCAAAAAACTTCGACCTTATTTGGAGCAATTCTCATTTTCTTGGCTTTTTTTAGGCATTCCAAAGGACATTCTAGTAGAAGTTGAGGCGGTTTTAGGAAGAAAGCGCTCTCGTCAACTCATCGCATTGTTTACAAAGTAAAAAGAAGCCCGAAATCAGTGTACTATACTGATTTCGGGCTTCTTTATCTTGCTCCATATCGGGTATTAGCCTTTTAACGCTTCAATATGCTCAGGCTTAAATGTACCACTTCGTAACATTTCAATTTCAACTTTATACGGAGCTACCTTAGATTTTCCATCACTATTTAGCGGCACAAATGGTGTTTCTAAAATTTTAGGAACATTCATCAATTGCGGATGGTGCACCACATAGTTTAGGGCATCAAAGCCAATATGACCAAAGCCAATATTTTCGTGACGGTCTTTACCAGCACCTCGCACATTTTTTGAATCATTAATATGCAAGACTTTAATGCGATCCACACCGATAATTTTATCAAATTCGTTTAATACACCATCAAAATCTTCCACAATATTATAGCCAGCATCATGTGTATGACAAGTATCAAAGCAGACAGAAAGACGTTCGTTATGAGTGACGCCATCTATAATTTTCGCAAGCTCTTCAAAGGAGCGTCCACATTCTGTCCCTTTCCCTGCCATTGTTTCTAAAGCAATTTGAACGGGATAGTCTTGTGTTAATACCTCATTTAAGCCTTCAATAATTTTCGCAATCCCAGCGTCAGCACCAGCACCGACGTGAGCACCAGGATGCAAAACAATTTGCGTTGCTTCCAGTGCTGCTGTACGTTCAATTTCAGATTGTAGAAAATCAACCCCAAGACGGAATGTTTCTGGTTTTTCTGTGTTGCCGATATTAATAATATAAGGTGCATGCACAACAATATTCGTCATGCCGTGCTCTTTCATATGCAGGAGACCATTCATAATGTTTAAATCCGCAATGGCTTTACGACGCGTATTTTGCGGAGCTCCTGTATAAATCATAAATGTATTAGCACCGTAAGATAGTGCCTCTTTACTAGAGCCAAGCAGCATTTCTTTCCCACTCATCGAAACATGTGAGCCAAGTAACATGTAAAAGCCCCCTTATTTTTTACCTCGTGCTTTTAAGCGACGTTCACGTTTTTTTATTTTTTCCATTTCCCATTTCATATTACGTTTATAGCCAGGTTTAACTTTTTTAGGCTTACGCACTAACGCTTTCGCTTTCACATCGATTTCATTCTCTTGCTTCACTCGATTTTTACGTGCGTGACGTTCTTTTAACTCAGACCATTCGCCATCTTTTACGTCTTTTTGCACAAATGGAATGCCCATTTTTTCGACACGAACTACTGCATCCTCATCAGACGGTTCAAATAAAGTAATGGCTGTTCCTTTATTGCCTGCACGTGCTGTACGTCCAACTCGGTGAATGAAGAATTCCAAGTCCTCTGGAATTTCATAGTTAATAACATGAGAAATTCCTTGAATATCAATACCACGTGCCGCTAAATCAGTAGCAACAATGTATTGATAGTCGAGTTCACGAATTTGCTTCATCATCTTTTTACGATCACGTGGACTTAAATCACCATGAATTTGGCCACAACGGATGCCATGCTCATTTAAATAACCAGCAACATGCTCTGCCGTTTTACGTGTGTTAGTAAAAATAACGGCTAAAAACGGATTGATACCTTCAATGACTTCTAATAAACGTTTGTTACGAGATTTTGAGCGCACTGGCACAAGTACAAAATCGATACCTTCTGCCACTGGTCGTTTATCATTCATATGGATGTGCACTGGAGCTTCCATATATTTCTTTAAAAATGGCTGAAGTTTTTCTGGAATCGTTGCAGAAAAAACATACATTTCAAGCTTTTCTGGCATCTGTGAAGCAAATCCATCAATCTCTTCTATGAAGCCCATATCGAAAGCTAAATCTGCTTCATCGACAACTAACATTGGTGCCGTATGCACAAATAACGCTTGTGCTGAAACAAGATCACGAATACGTCCAGGTGTTCCAACAACAATTTGAGGTTGTGTTTTTAATTTATCAATGGAGCGTTGTTTGTCCGTACCCCCAATAAATAGTTTCGCTTGAATAGCAGTTCCTTCTATTAATTGATTTAAAGCATCAAAAATTTGCTGTGCCAGCTCTCGTGTAGGGGAAGTAATAACGGCCTGTACTTCCTGTTTTTCTGCATCAATACGTTGAACAATTGGAATTAAAAAACTATGTGTTTTCCCTGTTCCTGTATGTGCCTGTCCAATGGCACTCTTCCCTTTTAATAAAAGTGGAATAATTTCTTTTTGAATTGGTGTCGGTTCTGTAAAGCCAAGTTTTGCAATGGCGTCCTGCAAAAATGGCTGAAAATTATAATCAGTATATTTTGACATCATTCGTTCCTCCTAACATCTTTCTCATTGTACCATGATTCGAACTTTAAGGTATATTTACGTCCTATTTCTTACAAGCATAAACATAATTTTAGTGTTTTATAATCACCGTAACAAAGCCCTTATCAAAGGTACTTGAAATACGCAGAATATGCAATCAAAAAAGCGCTGTAACAATGTTCGAAAACGCTAGTAATATGTAATTTTTATGTCAATTTATAGTGAACTAATGATTAGCATATTTCCCACATGTTATGATGGTGCTGTAAGATATTATAGGAGGTTGATAGATTATGAAAGCAGCAAGATGGTATAAAGCAAAAGACATCCGTGTAGAAAACATTGAAGAACCAGTCATCACACCTGGAAAAGTAAAGATTAAAGTACATTGGACAGGCATTTGTGGTAGTGATTTACATGAATACGCAGCTGGGCCAATCTTTATTCCAGTGGAGCAACCTCACTATGTAAGTAAAGATATCGCACCAATTGTTATGGGACATGAATTCTCAGGAGAAGTCGTAGAAATTGGCGATGGTGTAACATCCGTTAAAGTGGGAGATCCTGTCGTTGTTGAACCGATCCTTGCATGTGGTGAATGTGCAGCGTGTAAAAAGGGGAAATACAATATTTGTAAACACCTAGGTTTCCACGGTTTATCAGGCGGTGGCGGAGGATTCTCTGAATATACAATGGTAGATGAAAAAATGGTTCACAAAATGCCAGAAGGTCTTTCTTATGAACAAGGGGCACTTGTAGAGCCAGCAGCAGTTGCCTTACATGCAGTACGTCAAAGTAAATTGAAAGCTGGCGACAAAGCGGCTGTATTTGGAACAGGTCCAATCGGGCTTCTTGTGATCGAAGCATTACGTGCAGCAGGCGCAGCAGAAATATATGCTGTAGAGCTTTCAGCAGAGCGTGCCGCAAAAGCTTTAGAACTTGGTGCAACAGCCGTAATTAACCCTAAAGACGAAGATGCAGTAGCTCGTCTACATGAATTAACAAACGGCGGCGTAGACGTTGCCTTTGAAGTAACAGGTGTTCCAGTGGTATTACAACAAGCCATTGATTCCACAACTTTTGAAGGCGAAACAATCATCGTATCTATTTGGGAGTCTACTGCATCTATTCAACCAAACAATCTTGTTCTATCAGAGCGTTCAGTCAAAGGAATTATCGCGTACCGTGATATTTTCCCAGCAGTAATGGAGCTCATGACACAAGGTTACTTCCCTGCGGACAAGCTTGTCACAAAACGCATTGCACTTGATGAAGTGGTGACAGAGGGTTTCGAGGCATTAATGAAAGAGCGAAATCATATTAAAATCCTTGTAAATTCACAAGCTTAATATAGAGAGACAGGTAGAGAGGCTTCCTCTACCTGTTTTTTAATCTTTAACTTTATCCATTTTCCCCTTAATTTCCAGATTCGCCATAAGGAAGTTCACCTTATTTTCTCCAAATACTCCTAATGTACGTTTTTGTATATTTGCCTCTATAATTTTATTAATTTCTTCCTTTGAAAGCCCACTTGCTTGGGCAATTCGGTCCACTTGTATTTGTGCCGCCTTCACACTAATATGTGGGTCTAATCCTGAACCTGAGGCAGTCATTAAATCAGAAGGTATATCTTGTCGTTGTACGGATGGATTTGCAAGTAAAAACTTCTCGATATCTGCCTCTATCCGTTTCTTCAATTCTGGATTCGTTGATGCATAGTTAAATGTACCAGAGCTAACACCACTGTAGCTCACTTCGCCATTGTCATCTGGTAGCATATCCTCTTTCGTATAAATATTATAGTTAACAGATGAAACACGCCCCCAGAAATATTCTGGAGCAGTAAAATTTTGACCGATTAATTCAGAACCAACCGCTTGACCGTCCATTTCTAGTAAACTGCCATTTGCTTGTTGATGAAACACCCCTTGGGCTAAAGCTGTCACGGCAAACGGGTATATTAAACCACATATAATGAACATGGCGATTGTTATAAGTAATGCCTGCTTAGAACTATCAAAAATTTTTCGCATATAGCTTCCTCCCTATAATCCAACTATACGAAATAATGGTCCTACTAGTAGATCAATGATTTTAATGCCAATAAACGGGGCTATTATTCCGCCAACACCGTACACAAGCAAATTTTTATTCAATAATTTCGCGGCACTCATTGGCTTATACTTAACGCCTCTCATGGCGATTGGAATAAGCAATGGAATAATGACCGCATTAAAAATTAAGGCAGAAATAATGGCACTAGTAGGTGAATTGAGATTCATAATATTTAATGCTTTCATCTCAGGTACAGCAACCATTAGCATAGCTGGAATAATAGCAAAATATTTTGCGATATCGTTTGCAATACTAAATGTAGTTAAAGCACCGCGAGTCATTAGCAACTGCTTGCCAATTTCGACAACTTCAATAATTTTAGTTGGATTTGAATCTAAATCAACCATATTCGCAGCTTCCTTTGCTGCATTGGTTCCTGAATTCATGGCAAGCCCTACATTCGCCTGTGCCAGTGCTGGCGCATCATTCGTACCATCACCCGTCATCGCTACAACTTTACCTTGTGCCTGCTCGTCTTTAATCACTTGAATTTTATCTTCTGGCTTACTTTCTGCAATAAAGCTATCTACGCCCGCTTCCTTTGCGATTGCTGCTGCAGTAAGTGGATTATCACCCGTACACATAATCGTTTTAATGCCCATTGCACGAAGTTGTTCAAAGCGTTCCTTCAGTCCAGCCTTGACGACATCCTTTAAATAAATAACCCCTAATATTTTATCGTTTAACGCTACTAACAGTGGTGTACCACCAACAGAAGACACTTGTTGAACCAATTGATCCAAATTGCTAGGAATGCTATGACCTGCTTTCATACATTCTTTTTTTATCGTATCAGTGGCTCCCTTTCGAACTTTAGTGCCATCGAGTGTATCTAAACCACTCATTCGTGTCTGTGCGGTAAATGGAATATGCTCACTTGACTTAATCATGTTTTCTTCACTGTCCGTATTTACCCCTAATTGGGTGGCCAATGATAAAATAGATTTCCCCTCTGGTGTATCGTCTGTTAGAGAACTTAGCCATGCAGCTTGAATTAAATCTTTACCCTCCACCCCTTTTACTGGTAGAAATTCAGCAGCCATGCGATTTCCATACGTGATCGTTCCTGTTTTATCTAGGATTAATGTATCTACATCTCCACATGCCTCTACCGCTCTACCAGACATCGCAATAACATTAAATTGCGTTACTCTATCCATTCCTGCAATTCCGATCGCCGACAATAATCCACCAATTGTTGTCGGAATTAGACAAACTGTCAGGGCAATTAATGTAGCGATAGAAATCGGCACATTTAAATAAGTTGTCATTGGGTAGAGTGACACCACAACTAATAGAAAAATAATCGTTAAACTTACAAGAAGTGTGTTAAGTGCTATTTCATTTGGTGTTTTCTTGCGACTAGCTCCTTCAATAAGCGTTATCATTTTATCTAGAAATGATTCACCAGGCATGGAAGTAATTTCGATTATCAACCAATCACTTGTCACCGTCGTCCCGCCCGTAACTGACGAAAAATCTCCGCCCCGTTCTTTCACTACAGGAGCAGATTCACCTGTAATTGCGGATTCATCTACAGTAGCAATTCCGTCAATGACCTCCCCATCATTGGGAATGATCTCTCCAGCTTGAACTAACACCATATCGCCTTTTTTTAATTCATGTGCCAGTTTAAAAATTTCAGAACCATCATTTAGCAAAACACGTGCCTGTGTCACTGTCTTTGTTTTTTTTAATGTTTGGACCTGTGCTTTCCCTCTTCCTTCTGCAATCGACTCTGCAAAATTGGCAAATAGAATCGTAACAAATAGAATAATAGCTACAATACCATTATATAATCGTGCATGTTCTCCACTCTCATTACCAAACAAATTTGGAAAAAGAACTAATAGTAACACGAACAAAAATCCTACCTCCACAACAAACATAACAGGATTCTTCAGCATATATATGGGGCTAAATTTCTTAAAAGCATCTATTAATGCTCTTTTTAGTATGACGCCAGTCATAAAACTTTTTCTTGCTGTTTCCATATGTGTCTCTCCTCATTAAGAATAAAGTTGTAAGTGCTCTGTAATTGGACCAAGTGCTAAAGCTGGTAAAAATGTCAGCGCACCAATCATCAAAACGACAGCCACAAGTAAAAAAGTAAAAGTTGTCGTATCCGTTTTTAATGTCCCTACTGAATCGCTATGCCTTACTTTATTAGCAAGTAAAGAAGCGATAGCTAATTGAATAATTATAGTTACATAACGACCAAAGAACATAGCAAAACCTGTTGTTATATTCCAAAAGGTTGAATTATCCGCTAAACCTTCGAAGCCAGAGCCATTGTTGGCAGAGGCAGAGGCAAATTCATATAGAACTTGTGATAATCCATGTGCCCCTGGATTCGTTATTCCAGCTATTCCAGATGGTGTTGCAACCGCAAGTGCTGAAAAGAGCAAAATAATAGCAGGATGAATTAGAATACAAAGAGCAATTAATTTCATTTCTTTTTCTTCGATTTTTTTACCTAAAAACTGTGGAGATCGACCAATCATTAGACAGGCAATGAAAATGGTCAGCAGGACATACATCATCATGTTCATCAGGCCAACTCCTTTGCCTCCGAACACAACATTGAGCATCATATTAAACATAGGTACTAGACCACCGAGTGGCGTTAAAGTATCATGCATATTGTTAATAGACCCTGTAGTAAATGCAGTCGTTACAGTCGTAAATAATGCCGATTGTGCTACCCCAAAGCGTATTTCTTTTCCTTCCATACTCCCAAGCTCCTGTGTAATGCCGAGTTCACTAATGAATGGATTACCAGCCTTCTCTGCAATGTACACAGTCACTAATCCTACGAGGAACAATATACTCATTGCCGTAAAAATAGCTAACCCCTGTTTTCCAAAAATAGTTTTCTCTTTTCTGTAGGCAACCATCAGACTAAAAGCGACGACACATGCCCCTGGTAATAACATCATAGATAACATCTCTACTATATTTGAAAGAACGGTCGGATTTTCAAAAGGTGTGGTTGAATTGGCTCCGTTAAAACCACCACCATTTGTCCCTATATGTTTAATAGATTCAAGAGAAGCAATAGGTCCAAGTGCAATATCTTGCAATTTACCTTCTATTGTTTGTACTGTTTGATTGCCATTGAAGGTTTGGGGTGATCCTTGAGATACTAAAATAAGAGCCACAACAATGGAAAAAGGCATTAAAATACGAGTAATAACACGAACAAAATCGACAAAAAAATTCCCTATCGTATCTGTTTTAGCTACTAATCTACGACAGAAAGCCATACAAGCGGCATAACCTGTAGCTGCTGATGTAAACATCATAAAAGTAATGACTAGCATCTGTGATAGATAGCTGAGTCCAGATTCACCACTATAGTGTTGAAGATTTGTATTCGTTATAAAAGAAATAATTGTGTTAAACGAAAGAGTAGCTTCCATGTTGTCAATATTATTTGGATTTAAAAATAGTAATGCTTGAATGCGTAGTATGATATATCCCACAAACACCATCATGGCATTTGAAATAATTAATGAAAGTACATATTCTTTGCCCGTCATATCAAGTCGTTTAATGCCGCAAACTTTATAAATTGCTGCGTCGACTTTATCTAATAGAGGATCAAGCCAAGTTTTTTGTTGTAATGTTACTCGATATAAATAATGACCCGTTAAAATAACGAGCGGTAGATAGATAATGAGTACAATGGCTATTTGCCACATAGTGTGTCCCCCCAGCCTTTAATAATTTTCTGGATAAAGTAATGCATGCCCTAAATAACCAAATAGAAATACTAGTACTACTCCCATAAAAATCCACAAATTGACTTCCTCCTCGTTACTCTTCTACTAGTTTGTAGCACCATACTGTTAATGCCAAAACACAAGCAAAGCTTATGATTAGTAAGCCCATCATAAAAAAATCCATCAATCGTAACACCTCTTCTCCTTAAGGATGCTCTCATCATACTGACTTTCAAATTAATGTAGTGTTAGGAAATCCTTTTTTCTATTAAGAAAGGATAAAGAAGCAAAATCTTTACACTTTCTTAATGGAAGTTAACGCTATAATACAAATGAGGTGAAAGAGGATGGAAGATAAACGCCCAACTCCAGAGATGTTTCTTGCGAGGCTTCAACAGGAGGAACAAACTAAAGGGAAATTAAAAATCTTTCTCGGCTATGCTGCAGGGGTAGGTAAAACTTATGCCATGTTAGATGCGGCACATCAGGCACAAAAACTCGGTAAAGATGTAGTGGTTGGCTATGTGGAGCCGCATCCTCGTCCAGAAACGTTAGCATTACTAGAAGGACTTGAGCAAATTCCTACAAAGATAATAACCTACAAGGGAAAAATATTTCAGGAATTGGATATAGATGCCGTATTGCAGCGCCAACCAAAAATTGTCCTGATCGATGAATTGGCCCATTCTAACGTGCCAACGATGCGGCACAAGAAGCGTTTTGGAGATGTTGAAGAACTACTTGCTAAAGGGATACATGTTTTTACAACTGTAAATATTCAGCATATTGAAAGTCTTCATGATTTAGTAGAAGAAATCACTGAGATTAAAGTGCGAGAACGTATTCCTGATTATTTAATTGATCAAGCTGCACAAATAAAAGTGGTCGATATTGAACCAGACGAATTAATTCAACGTCTGCAAGATGGAAAGGTATATGTCAAGCAACAGGCAGAGAAAGCTTTACATTCTTTTTTCCGCAGACAAAATTTAGTATCACTACGGGAAATCGCATTACGACGAACAGCCGATACAATCAACTATCAACAATTAAACAGTAACGAATCTGTCAGAAATTATGTACAAATTGAAGAACACTTACTTGTAGGAATCAGTAGTTCTCCTACAAATGCAAAAGTGATTCGAACTACTGCAAGGCTTGCACAAGCCTTACATGGCAAATTTACCGCTCTCTATGTTCAAAACATGCAGGCACATGAAAGAAATCACGCCGATTCAGAACGCTTACAACAGCACATCAAACTTGTTGAACAGCTTGGCGGTCATGTTGTCATTGTTCAAGAAGATGACGTAGCCGCAGCCCTTGCCAACTATGCTCAAGTTAGTGGTGTCACTAAACTTGTCATCGGTCGAACAAGTATGAGAAAAAAATGGTGGCAGCCAAACACCAAAATTAGTGATCGCCTTAACGAATATGTGCCGAATTTATCTATACACATAGTGCCAGATCAAGAAAATGAACAATTCTACTTTCCTAGTATCAAAAATAAACTGGCATTTGAATGGCTTGATCTATTTAAAATGTTTATCGTATTTAGCGTAATATCCATAGTCGGCTTATATTTGTATTCCATTGATATTAGTGAGCCTAATATTATAACCATTTATATTCTAGGTGTTCTCATTCTTGCTATTTGGTCATCAGGATGGATAATGAGCATTATTAGCTCTATCGTTGCTGTTTTACTTTTTAATTATTTGTTTACAGAGCCACGGTTTTCATTTGATGCGTATCATCGTGACTATCCTATGACTTTTTTTATCATGTTTCTCTCTGGTGTAATTACAAGTAGTTTAACGAAAAAGATCAAGGCGCAAACTACTATAGCCATACGGAAATCTTATCGAATGGAAGTACTCCTTGAAACGAATCGGAGACTGCAACACGCAAAGTCTATCGAAGAAATTATTACGGAAGGTATGACTCAAATTGTCAAATTAGTAGAAAAACCTGTGCAATTTTTTGAAATAGACAATCAGGTAATTGGGAAATCTACTTTTTTCCGAACGGAGAAAATATCTGCAATAGAAAATCAAAAAATAGCTACACTTTTCAATAATCCAAACGAGCATGGCGTCGTGAGCTGGGTGACGAATAATAAGCATGTAGCTGGTGTATCAACAGATATATTTCCTGAAGTGAGTGCTTACTATATACCTGTTATTTCTAATAGTCATGTTAAGGGGGTTATTGGTATTGCACTGTCTAAATTATTGCCTCTACCTGCATTTGAACGCAATATTTTGCACGCCATCATTAATGATTTTTCATTCGCAATGGATAAATGGTATTTACAGAAGCTCAATGAAGAAGTAGCGCGAGAGGCTGAAATGGAGCAGATGCGAGCTAACCTGTTACGGGCCATATCCCATGACCTTCGAACACCGCTTACTGCTATTTCTGGAAATGCGGATATCTTACTGAATAATGCATCATTAATACCTGATAGTGAAAAAAACAAATTATATGAGGATATTTTTAATAATTCAAAATGGCTTGTCCAAATGGTAGAAAACTTACTAGCTGTTTCTAAGCTAGAGGATGGACAATTTGCTTTAGAAATGCAAATGGAATTAGTAGAAGATATTATTCAAGAGGCTCTTTCCCATGTTGTTCACCAAAACAATTCTCATAAAATATCCTATCAAATAGAACCAGAATTTTTATTGAGCCTAATGGATGCTAGATTGATTATACAGGTTTTCGTCAATATCATTGATAATGCATTGACTTACACCCCTCCAGGCAGTGACATTACTATCTCGGTGAAGGAATGTGATGGTTTAGTAAATTTCAGCATTTCGGATAATGGGCCAGGAATTGATGATTCCTTAAAAGGTAGCTTATTTGAGCCGTTTACGACTGGCAAGGTCCAACGCAGTGATAGTAGACGAGGACTGGGGCTAGGCTTAGCACTGTGTCAAACAATTTTAAAGTTACATGGTAGTCACATAACTGTTTCAGATAATAAACCGCAAGGAACAATTTTTAACTTTTCACTGAAAAAGGAGTAAAGAAATTTGATGAATAAACGAATTCTAGTAGTAGAAGATGATGTGGCCATTGCCAATTTAATTAAAATGACATTATCTACCCAGCATTATGAATTCGACATTGCTCAAGATGGGAACAGTGCACTTCAAAAAGCTATTACCATGAAACCCGATGTTTATATTTTAGATTTAGGACTACCGGACATGGATGGTGTAGAGCTTATTACAAAAATTAGAAGTTGGACTCAAACGCCCATTATTGTCGTCAGTGCGCGTGGGGAAGAATATGATAAAATTAACGCTTTGGATGCAGGTGCAGATGATTATGTCACGAAGCCCTTTAGTGTGGAAGAATTATTAGCAAGAATTCGTGTAGCATTGCGCAGAGCAGCCTATGAACATCCACCTGAACAGGAAAGTTCAACATTTACCAATGGTTATCTTCAAATCAATTATGTCAATCAAACAGTATTAGTGAATGGAAAAGAAATACATGTCACACCTATTGAATATAAACTTTTAGTTGTTTTATCCAAGCATGTTGGAAAGGTTCTAACCCATAATTTTATTTTAAAAGAAATCTGGCATAATGCCCTTCAATCAGATATTCCAAGTTTACGAGTTTTTATGGCAACACTTCGAAAAAAAATAGAAGCCGACCCAGCACAGCCTAAACTTATACAGACACATGTGCGAGTCGGCTATCGAATGCTTCGCTATCATGAAGATGAATAAAATAAGAAGATCGAAGCAGAAGGTTTATTTGCACTTCTGCTCTTTCATTGATGAATTCGCCTTAGAAATTATCGCACCCCACCATTAGCCTTTGCATATCATAGCTATAGTCAGGTATGTCATCAATGAAAAACAAGTAGAAAGGAGATCATTATGGTATTTCGACAACCTTATCCATACCCTATGTATCCGGGTGGCATGAGAATGCCCATGCCCATGCCAACACCTTCACAGATGTCGCCACAGTCCTTTTTTCCGCCTGGAGGCTTCCCTGTTCCACCACGAATTCCAGGCGGCTTTCCAATGGCTAATGGAATAGGTTCCTTTGGAGGGCAAATGCCGATGCCACCTGTGCAAGAAGCTTCGAAAGTCGGTTCGTTTTTACAGCAAGCCAACAGTTTATTCAATACGGCTAAAACCTATACCCCTTATATCCAACAAGCCATGCCGATGGTGAAAAATATTCCATCTCTTTTAAAATTGTATAAAGGATTCCAAGGACTTCCTTCCGCTGGAGCTGGCGCTGAAGCAGCAGGTAGTGATAGTAAGGCCGCTACTGGAAGTAGACGATCATCTAGGCAAAGTGCATCATTTACGCCAGCTGAACCACTTCCATCCAAACCACGTATTTTCCAACCACCTATGTAAATGAACGTTTCTTTGTATTCACCGTCCCTGTCCGTTATAATGTAGATAGGTAAGCTTGAAAGGAGTCACAACCATGCAAGTATTGAAAATTAATCCACGTGGCTATTGCTACGGTGTTGTCGATGCGATGGTGATCGCACGTAATGCCGCACTTGATAAAACATTACCAAGACCTATCTACATCTTAGGGATGATTGTGCATAATAAACATGTCACAGACGCGTTTGAAGAGGATGGTATCATCACGTTAGATGGTGAAAACCGCCAAGAAATTATTGAGCAAGTTGAAACAGGTACGGTCATTTTCACAGCACACGGTGTTTCACCAGAAATTCGTGAAATTGCGAAGCGAAAAGGCTTAGTGTCCATTGATGCTACATGTCCTGATGTAACAGTTACTCACGATTTAATTCGCGAAAAATCTGCAGAAGGCTATGATATTATTTACATTGGTAAAAAAGGACATCCCGAGCCAGAGGGTGCCATTGGCGTTGCTCCGGATCATGTCCACTTAGTGCAGTCCTCTATTGATATTGATGCGTTACAATTAACGAACGATAAATTACTTGTCACAAATCAAACGACAATGAGTCAATGGGATGTCGCCCATTTAATGGATAGTTTAAAAGAAAAGTTCCCACATATAGAGGTACACAAAGAGATTTGTTTAGCTACACAGGTTCGTCAAGAAGCTGTTGCTCAGCAAGCAGGAGAAGCGGATTTACTAATTGTTGTAGGTGATCCTAAATCAAATAACTCCAACCGTTTAACACAAGTCTCTGTAGAAATTGCAGGAACACCATCCTATCGAATTGCTGACGTTTCAGAGCTAAAAGTAGAATGGTTAAAAGGCATTAACATTGTAGCTGTCACAGCAGGTGCTTCTACGCCAACACCGATTGTAAAAGAGGTTATTTCCTTCCTTGATCAATTTGATGAAAATGACCCTTCTACACACGAGATTAAGCGTACGGTAACATTAAATAAAATCCTGCCGAAAATTAAAACACCAACACCTGTTGATAAAATTTTGCCTTATTAATTAACAGCTAAAAAATCCTGGTTGCCATGATGACAATCAGGATTTTCTCTATTTACTAAAATAATAGTTGATAGGGCGACCAATGCCTCCATAATGGACATCCATTGTAATTTCCTCTTGCTTCTCTAAATAATCCAAATATCTTCTGGCCGTTACACGGGCAATTCCTATTCCACTTGCTACCTCTTCAGCCGATGCACCATCTACCGATTGTAAAAAGTGCACCACCTTTTCGAGTGTTGTACGATTAAAACCTTTTGGAAGATTTTTCTCTGATTGTAGTGTATGTGATAGCTCTATGTTATTTTTTTCATCACGATAATGAAATAACTGATCCAATTCTCCCTGTGTAAGCTCTCGTTCTATTTGTGTTTGCTTCTTAAAGCGTAAATAATTGTCAAGTGTCCCTTTGACTCGTTCAAATGAAAATGGCTTCATAATATAATCAAAGACACCTAGATGCAGTACCTGTTTCACCGTCTCCATATCATTCGCAGCCGTTACAGTGATGACATCCACTGGTAAATCCAGCTCGCGTATTTTGCGTAAACTCGTAATACCATCTTGCTCGGGCATAAAAATATCCATAAAGACTAAATCAGGCTGATGATGACGAATTTGTGTAATGCCCTCTAAGCCATTAGATGCCTGTCCAATCACTTGAAAATGTTCTACCTTTTCAATAAATTGACGATTTACCTCTCGCACCATTGGATCATCCTCAATTAATAATACTTTGATTTGTGCCACTGTCTGCCCTCCATCCAATTATGAATAATAAAAGGTGATTAAAAAACTTGTCCCTTTGTTGGGTTCACTGATGACTTCAATATCACCCTGTCCTTTTTCAACGATTTCTTTTATTAGGAACAACCCTATTCCACGGTAGTTTTTCTCTTTTGTAGAATAACCATTGTCAAATATGTGCTGTTTGACCTCTTCCGTCATGCCAACACCGTTATCCGTTACTAAAATCGCAAGGACATCCTCATCTTCATCTACTGAAACATGAATCACTTTCTCCTCAACCTGTACATCTTTTAATGCATCAAATGCATTCTCGATTAAATTACCAAATAGAATAACGAAATCATGATGATCCAAATTAGGTGGGAAGGTTGTTAATCGACTTTCACGATCAATCTCTAGTCGAATTCCTTGTTCTTTAGCATAAGAAATTTTACTAAGCAATAGCCCAGAAATATTTTCATTTTTTATACGTTCATTTAAAAAATTCGTGATTTCATCATGTTCTTCCTTCACTTGCGTTATATAAGTGAGTGCCTGTTCATGATGACCGAGCTGTAAAAGACCTGCTATCGTATGCAGTTTATTTTTATGCTCATGCGTTTGTACGCGCAGAGCTTGGACAAAAGCTCGAACGCCCGTTAGTTCTTCTGCAAGCTTTTTCACTTCCGTACGGTCTTTAAACATGGCTACTGCCCCGACGGTTTCCCCATTAACCTGTATCGGAATTCGGTTACTCATAATACTATGATTATTAATATATAGCTCACGATTAAATAATGGCTGATCTAGCTCTAAAATTTCTGGAAGTCGTGTATCAGGCAGGACATGAAAGATTTTCTGACCAATTAGTACAGAGGGTTTTTCATGAACACCTAATATATCACAAGCTTTTTCATTAAAAATTGTGATGGTTAAATCATTGTCGATGGCAATGATGCCTTCATGCATGGCATTAAATGTTTCTGTACGCTCCACATACATTTTGGCAATTTCATGAGGCTCTAATCCAAACATTTGCTTCTTCATATGAAGCCCTAAAGTTCGTGCACCCCATACACTAAAGATTAAAGATAATAGAACAGTAATCATCAGCTCTGTTTCCATTGATTGTAGTAATTCCACTACTGTAAGTACACTGAACCCCACTACCGTAACACCGATTTGTTGACCTTCTTGATTCATAATCGGTACAAATGCACGCACCATATCACCATGCTCTCCACGAGCGATCGACGTATAATAATGCTCAGAAAACGCAGCGTTTAAATCACCCGATTGCGATATTCGACCAAGTTCCTGGCTATTGGGGTGAGAATATTTTCGACGTTCCATATCAAGAACAACAATATACTTTGCTCCATTGATATCACGGATTTCTTCTACTACAGGGTTAATATGTTGAATGGCCTCGAGGTGATTTTCGCTAGCAATATACGTTTTTATTTCAGGAAGCTGTGAGACGGTTTTGGCCACTAGTAGTGCTTGATCACTTAGTTTTGTTTTCTGTTCATTCATTACAAACCCTAACAAGAAAGTACCACCAATACTAAAGGAAAGCATCAGAATAAAAAACGTCAGTGACATGATTTTTCTCTGCATCGATAACTTTTGAAATTTCAAGATGGCCGCCTCCCTCCTACTATATTTTAGCGTACTCCATATGTTAGAATAACAAAAACATCAGAAAATACGAATAAATTGGGTGTATTCAATGAAAAAATTTATTATAGGAACGATGATTACTGTCTTTGCTTTAATCGTTACCATTAGTATTCAGCAAGGATTACTCTTTGCCAAGCCACTTCCCTATGATGATGAGCAAAATGGGTTAGACACACAAATAACGATTCATTTGAGTCATGTAGTTGCTGAGAATACGCCTAAAGGACAAGCGGCCAATAAATTTGCTGAGCTAGTAGAAGAAAAAACAAATGGGAAAGTTAAAGTACATGTCTACTCAAATTCTTCTTTATTCAATGATGAAAATGAGTTCCAGGCTTTACAAAAGGGAGACGTAGAAATGATTATTCCTACTTTTTCGAAGATGACCGCTTATGTTCCTAATTGGCAGGTATTGGATTTACCTTATTTATTTAAGACAGATGATGAAGTCAAGGAGGTTCTGACGGGTTCTATAGGTGAACAATTAGTCAACGAACTAGAGCCGTTTCATATTAAGGGACTTGGCTTTTGGTACAATGGCTTTAAGCATTTAACCTCTTCTGATCATCCTATCCATACATTTAAGGATTTACAGGGCTTACGTGTGCGAACGATGCCTAGTAAAACATTGGAAAAGCAATTTGAAGTGGTCAAAGCAACGCCTATGCCCATTTCCTTTAGCGAGGTTTTTACAGATTTAGAGAAGCATGCGATTGACGCGCAGGAAAATACAGCATCGAATATTTACTCAAAAGGTTTTTACAAAGTACAGAAACATATGACCATCACCCAGCATGGTATTTTGGGCTATGCTGTGTTAATGAACGAAACCTTTTGGAATTCCTTGCCTGTAAAAATTCAACACCAATTGTTGGATGCCATGAAAGAAACAACAGATTGGCAATTTGAACAGGCTGCACTGATGAATGAAAAAGATATGCAGAAGCTTAAACAGCAAGATGACTTTGATGTTTATACAATGAGTCCACTAGAAAGACAGCGCTTTAAAGAGCAGCTTGCGCCTGTCTACGATTTTTATAAAGCCCATATTCAAAATGATCGCATCTTAACAGAGATTGAAAAAATCGTTGCGCCTTAATACTTTTGTTCATTAATGAAAGATCCTTACTAACCGTAAGGATTTTTTCTTTTGTATTATAATAGATTAGATAATCTCAAATCTACTATAAAACAGCCTGAAACCCCTGTTATTACTAGCTTTATCTCTCCCCTCCCTAAAAAATGAACAAAATGAACAATACAAACATTACGGTCATAAACACTATTGTCGGAAAATTTCAGCTATGATAACCACATGAAAGCGTTCACACAATATTCATAGATGTTGTAGGGGGAGAACTATTATGCGGATAAATTTTAAAAACTTAACAGTACAAGTGTTGATTGCCATTGTACTAGGGATCATTGTCGGGGCAACATTCCCTGAGTTCGGGGCAAAGCTAAAAATATTAGCGGACATCTTTATTAAACTAATTAAAATGTTAATAGCACCGATTATTTTCTTAACAGTCGTCATCGGTATTGGTAGTATGGGGGATGTCAAAAAGGTTGGGAAAATTGGTGGGAAGGCTTTAATTTATTTTGAAATTGTCTCAACATTTGCACTTGCGATTGGCTTAATTGTTGTCAATATTGTTCAACCAGGAAAAGGCTTTAATACAGATGCTGCCAGCGGTGCTGATGTTTCACAATATACAGATGCGGCGGCTGCAGAACATGGCTTAGGTGCTTTTATCATGCAAATTATCCCTGAAAATGTGGTAGGTGCATTAGCGAATGGTGAATTATTACCTGTCTTATTCTCAGCTGTTTTATTTGGACTAGCTGCAGCAGCGATTGGAGAACCAGCAAAACCTGTTATTAAATTTTTTGAACAAGTAGCAGATATTTTCTTTAAAATTGTTAACATGGTAATGAAAATTTCTCCTATTGGTGCGTTCGGTGCCATGAGTTATACAATCGGAAACTTCGGACTTAAATCACTTGGAAATTTAGGGTTTTTAATGTTATCCGTCTATACTACAATGTTTATTTTTATTGTTGTGATTATCGGATTAATTACACGCTACTTCGGCTTTAGTATTTTTAAATTTATTAAATACATTAAAGATGAAATTTTTATCGTTATTGGGACATCTTCATCTGAATCTGCACTACCTTCCATGATGCGTAAACTTGAAAACTATGGTTGTTCTAAGCAAGTAGTAGGGCTCGTTATCCCAACTGGTTACTCGTTTAATTTAGATGGCACTTCCATTTATTTATCAATGGCTGCTATCTTTATTGCACAGGCATATGGGGTGGATTTAGATGTTTGGCATCAAATTACGTTACTAGCCATCTTAATGCTTACCTCTAAAGGAGCAGCTGGTGTAACAGGCTCTGGCTTTATTACACTTGCCGCAACATTGGCAGCCTTTCCTATGATTCCAGTAGAAGGAATTGCCCTATTAATTGGCGTAGATCGCTTTATGTCAGAGGCACGTGCAGTGACAAATCTAATTGGAAACGGCGTGGCAACAGTGGTCGTGTCAAAAATGGAAAAAGAATTTGATACGGAGCAAGAAAAACGTGCTCTTGCAGGACATACTTCAATGCCATAACAACAAAAAGGCTACTGAAAGCGAAATATTCGCCATTTCAGCAGCCTCTTTGTTTGGAAATAAAGTGATTATGTTACATTGCTCGGCTTGTTCTTTAGTAAGTAAATTTTCTTGAAACCTCCTCGACTGCTTACTCGTATAGATAATGACTGGAGGTTTCTTTATGGCAACATTTACACTTACCTACCCAAAAGCTTTTAAAAGCTTTACGGATATCCCAATCGTGAATGAACACAACGAAACAATATGTATGCTTCAAAAAGTAGATCGTTCCTCTACTGGTAAAATACTGAATGCCGTCCTGCTAGTAGCGGCTCAGCAAACATTACCGTATCGTTATGAAACGCGAACTACGTCAGGAGCACCACTTTTTCAAGTACAATCTACCCTATTAGCAAAAGGGGTCAGCCATCAAATTAGGATGCCTGATGGTAGCTCGATACCGATTCAGCGAAAAACAGTCCAATTATTAGAATCCTCTTATGCATTCAAAATGGACGATTTACATTTTCGATTTGAAAAGGATTTTACCTCTACAGCTTATTTATATTGCAATGATGAAAAGATTGCCAGTGCAAGTCCTATTGAAAACGAACTAGTACGAACAGGCATACTATTTAAGCTTTTCCAAGCAGACGATATGCACTTCGTTGCACTCCTAGCAACCCTTTATCAAGCACTCTTTGCATTCACTACATAGCCATGACAAAGGCATCGAGCGTTATTTCTCGATGCCTTTGTCATGGCTTAAGATAGCTAATTTAGTTTTTCCCGCTGTGTATTTAATATGTTAATGACATAGGACTGATTTGGTGATGCATTTGTTTGTAAAATCTTCTTAATGGCTTGTTCCATCCTCATAGCTAACTGTAAATCTTCATGAGTGGCACTCTTTATCGTTGTTTGAATCGTAATGGTTGTTCGATTTTCAATGACTAAATATTCGTATACATCAAAAGTCTCTAAGCCTTTGATTAAATCTTCCATCAACAGGTTAATATCAGCCCCCAGCATTTTGTTGTCATCAAGCAATGAAGTAAACTCCCATCTTTCAAAAACAATCGGATAGTCCTTTAATGCGGAGGTTTTAATCACATTTTTTGCAATGGATTCCATATCTTTTTTGACGGACTGGAAATAGTCTTCTTCGCCTACAACCTGGATCACCAATTCCTTTTCTGCAGTCGTTTTGACATCAATGCCAACATACTTTTCAAGAAGCTTATCCTTCAATCTAGATAGGCTCAACTCTTCATTCGTAATAAGCGGTTGTCCCTCTTTTGTTGTTTCTGATTTATTATCTATTTTTATTTTATCAAACAGGATCAATAGAGATATGATGACGACTAACAATCCTATAACAAGCCCAAACCGTTTGACCATTGAATCCCTCCTGTTACGAAGGTATGACCCCATTCAAAACAATATTCACTGTTTTCATGGTCCTGTTCTATCAAATTTATCTCATGGAATAGCTTGTCATTGGATTGCTTATTTTTACCTACATATTCCGGGACACGAAATAAATTTGCTTGTTTTTGTCCATTCTGTGTTACGCTTTTCAAAAAGGAGTACACTAAAGGGGTAGTAATTCTATCATTTTGGAGGGTTTTATATGGGGACAAAAGCAGCGGAAATTAAAAATATGCTAACATTGAATCTACTTATACAAATTTTAGAGGAACGTGGCATTATGACTGATAAAGAATTAAAGGAACGCCTCACAAATACAGTAAAACTATCTTCTATGGAGAATGATTTAAAAGAAAAAGTCATTGAAGAAATCAAACATTAATGGTAGCTGTCTCAACCAAAGGGCCACTTTCATGTTGATCGTATTACTGAAAGTGGCCGTTCTATTAATTTGAAACTCATAGGAAAAATCTCTACTCCTGTTACGATTTCCATTGTAAAGTTGCATTTTATTTTAATATGGAACTACCTTCAAAAATGATCCTCCAGTATCCTTTGATTAATCCCTAATCCGATAGATTATTTCCTGTAAATTGATCAGGGGCCACTTGTTTCTTTACTTTCATTGCGATTAAATAAACAACGATCGAAACAAATAAAGATAGTACTGCAGGTAAACCCATTGGATTTACATATTGGAAATAGTACCCAATCATAACAGCTGCAATGACAGCAATGGTAGCCATCCAATTCCATCCTTTTATTTCAACCCATTGTCTTTTACGGATTAAAAAGAAGTCAGCAAACATAACACCTGCTATTGCTGGATAAAGCAAAGCTGTTAAATACAGAAAGTCTGTGAAGTAATCTAGAATGCCCATTAACGCAATGATTATGGCAATTATGGTACCAATAAATGTGAGTAACGCACGCCCCTTACCTGATGTCACATTTAAAACATTAGCTAACGCTAATCCCATACTGTAATTGTTAACCAATTGAGATGTCCAAGTAGCTAACCATAAGATGAGAAAGCCCCAAACTGGAAAACCTAAATTCATCATAACATTCACGATATCAGGATCTCCCACACCCACAGACATGATGGCTCCTACAATAAATAGAGGGAATCCAATTAAAACTATCCCACTTGGAATAATAAAATTGTCTTTCCAAGTCGGCTTTGCGTAACGAGTGTAGTCAGAAGCAATTACCCATTGTGACACATTGACACCAATTACAAGGCTAATAGCTGCCATTATGGTCATCGATGGTTCAGGACTCCAAGATGCAATTGTCTGCCAGCCCGTATTTTTTAATGCTAAATAAATACCACCAACAATTAACAATAAACCCGATGGGACAGCTAAATAATCTGTCCACTTCATTGAACCATAGCCAATAATTGAAGGTGCAGCAAAAAGAAGACCTGCCACTGTCGTGACTATTGCCCAAGCTAACCAGTCATGTTTATAGTCAATCCCAAACATAGCAGCAATAGCATTTCCAGCAACAGCCGTTTGTAATGCCCACCAGCCAAGTGAAACAATAAATATTGTCAATCCAACTATTAACTTAGCTTGAACCGTTCCAAAGCTTGTTTTGGCAATAACTGAAGAAGGTAGCCCTGTTTTTGCACCGATATATCCTTGTAATGCATTACCAAGCCATTGAAAAACAAATAAAGCAATGATCAATATTAAAAAAATCTTACCTAATCCGAAACTAGCTGATAAACTTGCTCCTACCATTAAAACAGGAATGGTAAATTCAAGCCCACCAAATATCATTGTTGGTGTCATCCAATGTTGACGATCATTCTCTGGTATTGGCGTTAATGCAGGATCTTTCCCAAGCATAGATGTTTTTTCTGTGTTGACTTCATTTTTCATTTTACTTAACCCCCTTACTGTATGTGTTTATTCATAGCTTGTTTTCTATTAAATCTCTTTATCTTATATCCAATAGCGCATAGACAAGTTCAACCACTTCATCACTATCATTTTTACACCAATGAGGTTCTCCAGCAGGAATATAGGAAGCTTCTCCTTGTGAAATTCGGTAATTTTCTCCACCGGATTCTCCAGTTAAAGTACCTTTTACAATAAAGGAGTACTCATTTTCTAAATGAGAAGTTGTCCCTTCTAATGGTAACCGCTCCCCTGGTTTTATTTGGACAAAGCCAAACTTTATTTGGCTATCGTTGTATTTGTCTTGAAATAGGTTCTGTTGAACAATATCTTTCTGTGATACTTCTTTAATAATCATAGTTATTCTCCCTTTACTACTCGATTTCTTTCTGGCATTTCTTTAAAGCTGTAGTCTGACTCATCTACAAGAACATGAAAAATAGCTTCTGCTTCTTTTCTTGAAAAATAGCCATTTTTCACATCATGTGCTACCTGTTCCGCTGGACGTTTAAGTGGATTGCCATAGCCTCCACCCGTGCCAGTCATTAATTGAACCACATCATTTTTATCTAGTTTATATCTTGGATAGACCCCGAATGGTCCATCTACCTGGCCATTCGCTTTTTTTACATAAAATTCATTCGGCGAACCTTCATGTCCATTGTCAATCCCCCATGGTAAAAACTTATTCCTACCAAAGGTCACTGTTACTGCTTGATTGTCCGTCATGGCTCTATAGGATCTGATTACTCCTTTGCCACCAATGTATTCTCCAGCCCCTGCTCCATTTCTATCTTCTCTTAAACAATATTCATCAATTAACACACCATAGCGAGTTTCCGCTACCTCAATTGGCACATTATACGTCTCACCATCCGAAAAACAGAATTGACCAGAGGCTCCATCAGCATCGTTTCCACCACCCCATCCACCTACTGATGGCTCAACAATTAAAAATGGCTCTCCTGTATCATGATGTGTACCACTTAACGTTACAGCACAAACGGATAAAAACTGACCAGCAGTTAATCGACTCGGTATATGTGGTGCCAAGGCTTTCCATACTAAATCTAAGCTGCCAAGCAAGGTTTCAAAATAATTGGACACAGGTACTGGTCTTTCCGCAGACATAATTGATTGAGGATCAACAATTATTTTTAGTGGTCTAAACACACCATCATTTACATCCTGCGCTGGATTTGTAATAGCTAAGAAGATTGCACGTACAGCTGATGCTAAACCTGTATAGGAACAATTCATTGGTCCAGGTACTTGAGGAGAACTCCCCCTAAAATCACAAATAAATTCATCATCTGATATTGTCACTTTCACTTTTATTGGAAATGGTCCGTTACCAATCCCATCTGTATCAATAAAATCTTCTGCGTAAAATTCTCCTTTAGGTAATCTAGCAAGCTCCTGCTTGGCCATCGCTTCGCCATGATCTAAATGATATTCAATTGCTGCCAATATGGTAGCTAATGTGTATTTATCACACAATTCTCTTACTCGTTTTTCTCCTGTTCGAAGAGCTGCAACTTGTGCAAACATATCTCCTAAAGATAGATCTGGGAATCGCACATTTGAACGTATTATTTCAACAAGTGCTTCATTCAATTTACCTTCGTCATAAAGTTTGATACATGAAAACTGTAGTCCCTCTTGAAATATGTCAACAGAATCGTTAGTAAATGAACCCGGATCCTTCCCTCCAACTTCAGTCCAATGAGCTTTATTAGCTGAAAAGGCAATTAATTGACCTTTATAAAAAATTGGCATTACGAGTCCAACATCTGAAAGGTGTGAACCGCCGCCTTGATAAGGATCATTAATTATAATGATATCTCCTTCTTTTAATTTATCTCCTGGATATTTTTTTAACGTTTCTTTTACCATAAAAGTGAGCATGCCGATAAAACCTGTCACACCATTACCCTGAGTTAATAAATTACCTTCTGAATCTGTTAAGCCACTCGCATAATCTAATACTTCATAAATAATGGGACTCATTGAAGTTCGTGCTAAAGCTACAAACATTTCATCTCCAGCAGATAGCAGTGCATCCTTCACAATTTCTAAAGTAAATGGATCAATTTGCGGATTGATTGCAGTCATTACGCTTCCTCCTTTTCAATAACAATATTTCCATAAGCATCTATATAGAGTGATTGCTTATGATAGATTACGGTAGCTGCAGCTCTTTCTTCCACAATAGCAGGACCACTTATCTTCATTTCAATAGGTAATAGCTCACGATCATATATATTTGTTCTCACCCAGCCATCATTTTCAAAATAAACATTGCGTTGTTCTATTAATGCGTCTTGTAAGCTAGTATGGCGCTCAATCGTTTTTAATTTAGGTTTACCAACCTTCCCAAAGGCCGTCACATGAATATTAACGATTTCTGTCTCTGCTTCTGGTAGTTTAAATGTAAAATTCTTTTCATGTAATAAATTAAAATCTGCAATCGCTTTATCTAACACTCGTTGATTCCATTCACCGCCCTCTACAGGTACCTTCACAGTATGCTCCTGGCCTAGATAACGCATATCTGCATAGCGTTGGAAAAATACATTATCTTTGTCCATACCTTCTTCTTGGAAATGTTGGAATGCCTGACGCTCAATATTTGCCCATATTGAGTTCATTTTTGTTAAATCAAGATTATTCATTCGTTTAATGTATGTTTGAATATAATCATGACGTAAATCTGTCATGAGCATCCCCCATGCGGAAAACACCGGTGATGCGATTGGAATAATAACCTTTTTAACACCTAATTCCAATGCTAACGCAGGTGCATGCATCGAACCTCCCCCACCAAATGCAATCAAGGTAAAGTCTTGAGGGTTATGACCTTTACGAATAGAAATCAACTTTAGAGCATTTAACATATTGGAATTGGCGATACGAATAATTCCAAGTGCCGCTTCTTCAGCAGACATATGAAAATGTTTCCCAATTTTTTCTTCAATTGCATTTTTCACATTGTTCAAATTCACCTCGTAATCAAAGTTCTTCGGTGATAATCTACCAGTTAATAAATTTGCATCCGTTGTGGTCGGCTCTGTTCCACCTTGACCATACGCAACTGGGCCTGGTCGAGCACCCGCTGACTGCGGCCCTACTTTTAATGAACCTGCACCATCAATCCATGCAATGGAACCACCACCGTTACCAATCTCAACAATATCAACAACTGGTGTTTTAATTGGATAACCTGCGCGTCGAGTATCTTTTTCGATATAGTAATCTGTAGAAACTTTTACTTCGCCATTTTCAATCAATGAACATTTTGCTGTTGTTCCACCAATGTCGAAAGCAATAATATTTTTTTCTCCTAGTAATTCACCGAGTACCGCTGCACCTAAAATACCAGCAACTGGGCCTGATTCTACCATATTAATTGGTAAACGCTTCGCATTATCAAATTTAGTGGTACCACCATTTGACTGCATAATATAACTTTGCTCTATATCAATAGTATCTTGTAATTTTTGCTCAAGTCGATCAATATAAGTTGTTGCAGTTGGTTGTACATAAGCATTTAAAACCGCTGTATTAGTGCGTTCATATTCACGCCACTCTTGTGTAATTTCACTGGAAGCGGTTACCTGAACTTCTGGCCACAATTCCTTTATTTTTTCTACAGCTGCTTTTTCATGCTCGTTATTAACATAGGAGTGTAAAAAAGAGATTGCAATGGCCTCAACCTGTTCCTTCTTGAAATATTCAACTATTTCTTCTAGTTCATTCATTTCCAGAGCTGCTAATACTTGTCCCTTATAATTAAGTCTTTCAGTTACTTCTCTGCGTAAATATCGTTCTACAAATGGCTGTGGTTTTTGATACTTAACATTAAATAAATCAGGTCGATTTCCACGAGCAATTTCCAACACATCCCTAAACCCCTTAGTTGTAATTAGACCCGTCTTTGCTCCTTTACGCTCAGTTAAAGCATTGATAATAACCGTTGTGCCATGGATAAACATTTCTAAATGCTGTTGATCCACTCCACTTTTCTTAATAACATCAATGACTCCTTGTTCAAAATTTGGAGGAGTTGTATTACTTTTTTCATAGCCGAAGTTTCCATGTTCATCAACATACACTAAATCTGTAAATGTACCCCCAATATCTGTTGCGACTCTCATTCCATCCACCCAACCTTCCTTTTTTTTAGAAAATCACTGGCGTTAACACACTTAAAACAATACTTTCTTCATTCAAAGGATTTTCCCATGAATGTGGAACTTCAGAAGGATAATGAATTGTTTCACCTTCTCTAAGAAAATATTCTTGCCCATCAACCTTAAATAGGACAGCACCCTTTAATACGTAATAAAACTCTTCCCCTGGATGACTCGATTCTTGATTTTTGTCCATTTGACCCGGGGCCAGCTTCACAAGCAACGGTTCAAGATTTCTTCCACTAAAATGTCCATTAAGTCGCGTATATTCTATCGAAGATGCTTCTAATTTAAATGGTTTGCGATCAGTTTCTTTTACGACATACGTATTATTTGAATCGGACTCAAAAAAGTAGGTGATCGGAACTCCAAATGCATCAGCTATTTTTTTTAGAGATGTAATAGCCAGTGAAGATGACCCCCTTTCTATTTGTGAAAGAAAACTAATCGATAAGTTTGTTTTTTCACTTAAATTCTTTAATGTCATGCCTTGATCAATCCTTGTTTTTTTTATGGTTTGATGAATATCTTCCAAATTGCCACCTCTTTTTTGATTACACTGTATTTTTTGAAGTATAACTATAATTTTTTTAATAGTATCATATTATTTTCTGAATTGAAAGAATATTTTTAAATATTAGTATTTTATTAAAAATAAAAAAACTCCATTCACCGTACTAGTGAATGAAGAAGAGTAATTTTATCAACACATTTAAATAAAAAAACAATATGCACATAGGGAGTGCATATTGCCATGAAATTATGATCGAATTGTTTTTAAAGCGGTTGCCCACGGTACGAGCTGATCTAACATTTGATGAACAGAATCTGCTTGCACCTCTTTTGGTTTAAAGACAGAGCCATTTTCAAAATCAGTAAATAAAGATAGTGCTGGATGCACACGGACATCGGCAACTAGTAATTCTCCAAGAATACCTCGTAAATGCTCAGCTGCACGAGCACCTCCAACAGAACCATAAGAAACGATTCCAGCAGCTTTATTATTCCATTCCACTCGTAAATAATCTAATGCATTTTTTAATGCACCTGTAATGGAGTGATTGTACTCAGCAACAATAAAGACAAAGCCGTCGCATGCTGCGACTTTTTCTGACCAGGCCGCTACTCCTGAAGCATCTCCGCCCGGCTCCCCTAAAAGCGGTAATTTAAAATCAGCGATATCAATTATTTCATATTCCGCATCACGACGTTTTTCTGCCACTTCCTTTACCCATGTGCCAACCTGTGGGCTTACACGACCCTCTCGCGTACTTCCTAAAATAATGCCGATTTTTAACATATGACGCCTCCTCTTTTTCATCCGTTCTTGTGACTCCATCATCGTTCATTGTACGCGATCGCCACTCGTAACCATTTTGGTCAGGAACATACCCCTTTATTCATCACTAATTTGTCAGCCTAGAATAATCAGAATTAAATTAACATAATTTTTTATTTTCTGTCAATTGTTTAAACTAGAGGGGCGATTATTTCATTTTAATAGGTTGCTCCAATGCCTCCAATTCCTCCTCAATAGAGGCGTATTGTCTTTCCACTACATATTTGGCATCGGATAGAGCGGCATTATAAATATGAGGAGCAATATGTTCCTTGATAAAATCGAATACACGCTCTGCTTCAAATTCACTAATATCTTCATCACGCTGATTATAGAAAAACCGTTGAATATCAGCCAGTATCATTTCTTGCTGATCTTTTGATAATCGAATAAACAAGTCAAATCTCCCCATTCCTATTCTTTGATTTCTCCTCCATCTTATCACTACCTATAGATTCTTTGCCTATTAAAAAGGCTGAATACTAGTTCCACTAGCATTCAGCCCATAGTGTTGAAAAACAAAACCATCCATAGAATTTATGTGAAAGGTGAAAAAGGATTTCCGTTGCAGGCTACTTGCTTTCCTGTGGGCGAGCGCCGAGCCGCTCCGTTTAGAGGCTCGCCTGTCTCGCTATCCCACAGGAGCCAAGTAGCCTTCCACTCCACTCCATAAATTTAGCAAAGGTTCAAGTGAAGGTATTCACTACTCTTTTATGGAGGGGTGTTGTCACACATCACTTCTCCACATTGAAAATAAGAAGCTATCTTTTGCAGAATGGTTGATTGGGGTGGAGCCAGCGTCACTCCTAGGGGATTTAGCGTCACAGAGGAGACCCTGGAGCGAACGCAGTGAGTGAAGCGGCTCATCGGACGCCCCCTGGAAAGGACGCTGGCGGAATGGAAATCAACCCCTCGCCTTTCAAAATTGCTTATTCTGCCGTTGACATTACCTTTTTTCAACAACATAGGCTGAATACTAGTTCCACTAGCATTCAGCCACCATCTTATTGTTTACATTCAAATGAATAGCTAGTGGATAAAAAGTTTTTTTCCTTTGATACAATCGCTTGTCCACCATCATTTTCACATTGCTGTGTCATCGCATCTATTTTCTTGTCATTGATCGTATTTGTCATCACCGTCATACCAATGCCAAAAACAGCAATGAATAAACCAATTATAATCCATAACTTACCCGTCTTATTGCCTCCAGGTCTATCATTCGCCACATTTGTTCCCCTCGCTTATACAAATAAAAATGGTTCTGTATTGATGGTTGATTGTACAAATTCAACATGGTATTTTTTATCCTCACATAGTTCAGCCATTTTTTTGGCTACCCCTGCAATCATCACCTTTTCTACATGATGACCCGGATCTACAATTTGCAAATCAATGGCTTGTGCGTCCTGTGCTGTATGGAAGTACATATCACCCGTTAAGAAAACATCTGCTCCAGCGCGTTTTGCCGCATAAATATATTTATTGCCGTCTCCACCAACAAGCGCCACTCTGTTAATCTTCGATTGTAAATCACCAACCACACGAACTGCTGGAACTTCTAACTGCTGCTTTACAAATTCTGCAAATTGTTGTAGCGTCATTTCTTGTGGCAAGTATCCTACTCGCCCCAACCCCATAACATTAGTTTGCTGCTCAAGACGTATCACATCATAAGCGGGTTCCTCATAAGGATGACTAGTAAGCATCGCCTTTAATACGCGGTTTTTGATGGATTCAGGAAATACGACCTCGACCTTTACCTCTTCCTCCACATGTAATTCATCAATAGTGCCAACGAATGGATTTGCTCCTGCTAATGCACGGAATCGTCCTTCTCCAGTCGTCGTATAACTGCATGCTTCATAGTCACCAATACGACCTGCCCCAGCCTTTGCTAGAGCCTCACGTAATACTTCTGCATTGGCAGTAGGTATAAAGACAGCTAGCTTGAACAGATTTTCGGCATACGTTTCTTCTAATATGGAACAATTTTTTAGCTGTAGGGCATCTGCTAGTAGATCATTGACCCCACCTTCAGCTACATCTAAATTAGTATGGGCCGCATAAACAGCGATATCGTGTTTAATCAGCTTTTCATATAGGCGTCCCGCTGGTTGATCTGTGCGGATATTCGACAGACGTCTAAAGATTGGTGGATGGTGCGCGATAATCAGCTCACAGCCCTTTTCTATTGCCTCGTTTGCAACAGCATCATTAACATCTAACGTCACCAATACTCTATGGACAGGTTTATTGAGTGTCCCTATAGCTAACCCAATTGGATCATTGTCCATGCAAGCAAGTTTCTTGGGCGACCATGCTTCGAACACTTGAATGATTTCTTGACCATTCACGGTTTTCATCTTACAAAACTCCTTCCACTAAATGTATCAGAGCCATTAACTCTGCACGCTTTTCTTCAATTTCAGGTGTTTGTTCTGCCTCTTCAATGGATTGTAGCACTCGTTGCCAGTTGTCTTTTTCGCGTAACCATTTTTTCATAAATGCTGGTGATTTGCGTTGGCTTAATTTAGGACCAAATAAAATCTCTGCTGTAGATAGCTTCATTTGTCCTCTTTGCAATACAAGGATTTCATAGATTTTATCATCTTCCTCTAAGATCTCTTCATCCAGAATCGCCCACTGATGTGCTAACGCCCACTCACGAATGACCTTAGCATGAATATTGGGCTGTAAAATAAGACGTGTGACACCTTGAAGCTTTTCAGGATACTTATCTAGGATGGAAACAATCAAAGGTCCACCCATCCCAGCAATTGTGACTGTGTCCACATGGTCAGTCATTTCAATCGCTGCTAATCCATCTGCAAGACGTACGGTAATCTTCTCCGTTAAGCCTTCCTTTTGTACTTGTCCTACAGCTGATTCATAGGGTCCTTTTACAACCTCTCCTGCGATGGCACGAGAAGCAGTTCCCTGATGAATCAAATAGCATGGTAGATAGGCATGGTCACTACCGATATCTGCCATAATAGCTCCTGTGGGAACAAATTTTGCTACTGTTTCTAATCGTTTTGAAAGTTTTTGTGCGTTCATTTTATACCGCCTATCTTCAATAGAGTCCATTAATAGTATGGATGATGTCGTGAAAAAAAACAAATGGAGTTGCCCCACATTTTTTGTGGACAACCCCATTTTCATTATGTAGCTGAAGATAAAAGTAGCTGTACTATGTCAGTACAGCTACTTGTCAGTCATACTATTCTAAAGTAGAAATGTATTCAGCGATTGCTTTTGCTTCCTCTTCAGTTTTCATGTTCGGTTGCATTGGAGTACCTTCGATACCCTTTGTTAAAACTTCAACGATATGGGCTTCATCTAAGCCATGTAGGTTTGGACCCATACTACCACTTAAATCATTACCGTGACAACCGATACAAGATTGTACTAGTGCTGCACCATCATCGTTTGCATCTGTAGTTTCAGTAGTTTCGCCACCGCCCTCATGTTCAGCAGCAATTTCTTTCTTGTTATCTGCACCTTGTAAAGACATGAAGAAAATAAGACCAATACCAAATGCCAGAATTAAGATGTAAGGAACGACTGGATTGTTTTTCATAAGTTTCCCCTCCTCATTTTAAGTCTACTTCTATTATAATATAGAATCAGTCAACATCTAATATTGTACTTCATTAACAAAGAAACGAAAAGCCCTATTCGCTAAGTTTTCCTTTGTTTGTAACAAATTCGACATTTCTGTATCTATTGGATAAAATATGTCTTGCCAACCCCAAAATTTGGTCATATTTATCCTTTTCCATACCATTGTTTTCATTACGATTCTGTTGTTATCATACCCTTTGCACACGTACATATACCAAAAAATTAAAAAATCTGTATGTCTTGTATCAACATACAGATTCTCATGTAATAATAATTTCAATATAATATTTGCTGTATCAAGATAGATTTATGATATAATATCCAATCAGTGCTACTAACCCTAAAACACCTGAGACTGTGAAATATAGCAGTTTCATTTTAATACCCGACCAAAGCCAAATTATACAATTCGCTGCAATCAAACAAAACAAAACCGTATTATTTCCACTAAAATATGTAGTGCAAATACGAATAGACATACTAAATAGCAGAATGGCTGCCAGTACATGAAAAATAGGCGCCAGTAGATGTTTTTTTTGTGCCATTTGCCATGCAGCAATAAATAAGATACATGCCCCTAATCCCACAACCACAGTTAATATCAAAGTCAAAGATTGCATTGTAAAATAGAGTGTCAAAACAGCCATGATGGCGATACATAGACCCACTACTAATAGGACCATTTTTCTTTTTTCTGATGGCAAAATCGCTTGTTTAGGATGTTGCACTGGCTCTAACTCCTCTATATCAGCCCCTTCTGTATAAAGAGCTGCTAAAAAGTCACAATAGTGCTCTGGTAAAAGTTTATTTTGCTTCCAAAATAAAATTTCATTAAGGATTATTTTCTTTCGAGGATTTGTCATAGTGATAGCTCCAAACATTGCTTAATAATGGTTGTATTACAATTTTATCTCACAATTTTGGAAAACACATCTGTATAAAGTCGCAAATCTTTCATTTCCTTCATTCTAATTATCTATTATTGTCGAAAATAAGAAAGTCGAGTAGCGGGGCTTATTACCTTTTCAGTATATAAAAAAGGAGCTATCCCAACTAGGTATATTTACACTAGTCGGATAGCTCCATCTATTTAAATTTATTCTAAGAAATCTTTTAAACGTTTACTGCGAGAAGGATGACGTAATTTTCTTAATGCTTTCGCCTCGATTTGACGAATACGCTCACGAGTTACGCCAAAGACTTTTCCTACCTCTTCTAATGTACGTGTGCGACCATCATCTAATCCAAAACGTAAACGAAGTACGTTTTCTTCACGGTCTGTTAACGTATCTAGTACATCTTCTAATTGCTCTTTTAACAGTTCATAGGCTGCATGGTCAGATGGAGATTGTGCTTCAGAATCCTCAATAAAGTCTCCTAAATGTGAATCATCTTCTTCTCCAATTGGTGTTTCAAGAGATACTGGTTCTTGTGCAATTTTTAAAATTTCACGAACTTTTTCAGGTGTTAAATCCATTTCCTCTCCAATTTCTTCTGGAGAAGGCTCACGACCCAAATCTTGTAAAAGTTGACGTTGTACACGTATTAATTTATTAATGGTTTCGACCATATGAACAGGAATACGAATCGTACGAGCTTGGTCAGCAATCGCGCGTGTAATTGCCTGACGAATCCACCATGTAGCGTAAGTAGAGAATTTAAATCCTTTACGGTAATCGAATTTTTCAACAGCCTTAATCAGACCCATATTCCCTTCTTGGATTAAATCAAGGAATAGCATACCACGACCAACATAACGTTTTGCAATCGATACAACTAAACGTAAGTTCGCCTCTGCTAAACGTTTACGTGCTTCCTCGTCTCCTTGCTCAATACGCTCTGCAAGTGCAATTTCCTGCTCAGCAGATAGTAAATCTACTCGGCCGATTTCTTTTAAATACATACGTACAGGGTCATTTATTTTAACACCTGGTGGTACACTCAAATCGTTTAAGTCGAAAGTTTCTTCATTTGCTTCTTCTTTCATTAGACTTTCTTCTTCAAATTCTTCTTTTCCAATGATTTGAATGTCTTTATGCTTTTCAAGATCCTCAGCAAAATGGAAAATTTCTTCATTTTCCAATTCATAAGGTGTTAGTTTCTCTGAAATTTCTTTCATCGAAATTTCACCTTCTGTTTTCGCTTTTTCTTGTAGGAATTTTTTTGCATCATCTAATGTAATTTCTACTTCTATCTCTTTTGAACGTTCTGACTTGTCCGCCATAAACCTTCCTCCTTCTAAACAACCGAATCGGGTTAAATCGCCGATAACGATTTTCTTAAATGAATAATCTGTTGGGCGATTTCAAGTGCACGTGCATACTCATGCATCTTCTCCGCTTCCTTTGACTCATGCATCTTTTGATAAATTTCTTGCTCAATTCTATATTTTTGAAGCTGACGGATGGAGTCCATTACCTCTGCCTCTGCTTGATCAGGATCTCGCTCAACTAAAGCTGCTTCCATGACAATTTTTCGTAATTCAGCGTCATCCAAAATTTCCACAAAGCGTTGATAATCAGGATGACCATATTCCTCATAAAACCCTACTAAGCGAACAAAAACAGCCATATAAGCATCTCGTACAAATGGCTCCTTTTGCTCACTACGTAATACCCTGTCCACTACATCTATATTATGAAGCATATGAGCCAGTAATAAACGTTCGGCACGTTCGGCTGCGTCCATAGGCTTTTGCTGCTGCGTGACTGGCATTGAAGGCATCTGTGTAGGCATTTCTGATTTTGCAGAACGTACCTGATTAGCCTCCAACTTTCGGAATTGAGCATAAATGGCTTCTTCCGATATATTGGTTTCATTTGATAACTGTCGTATATACAAATCTCGTTCAACTGGTGAGGATCTCCCTACTAGTTGTTCAAGGACTTCTTGAATATACTGAAGCGTATCATTTTCAAATTGAAAGTTCTTATTGCGTCTAGCATGCATCATCATAAAAGCAATATACGCATGAGGATTTTCCAAAATTTGTTCCTTAAATGCTTGTCCACCTAAAGAGTGAATGTATTCATCAGGATCTAATTTTTCTGGCAATACAGCAATATCGACTTTCATGCGCTCCGTATGCAGTAATTGCGCCGCTCGTTTCGCTGCATCAAATCCAGCATTATCACCATCATAGCAAATCGTAATTTGCTCTACTAAGCGTTTTAGCTTTGTGATATGCTGATTTGTTAGCGAAGTTCCCATTGTCGCAACCACATTCATGACACCTACAGAGTTGGCCGCTAAAACATCCATAAAACCTTCCATCAATACTACTTGACGATTTTTTCTGATAGAAGTTCGTGCTTTATCTAGGTTATAAAGCACTTCACTTTTTTGAAATATTGGTGATTCTGGACTATTTAAATATTTCGCTTCTTCACCAGTTGATGTAAGTATTCGACCTGAGAAGGCAATAATTTTACCATTCTCATCTCGAATCGGAAACATAATACGTCCTCTAAAGCGATCAAAGTAGCGTTCTTCTCCCTCTCGCTTAATGATGAGGCCACTTTCCGCAATTTCTTGTAAGTTATAACCTTTTCTTTCAAGCAATATTGTTAATGCTTCAAAGCTTGGGAGAGACCAACCAATGTTATTAGATTCTATAAGTTCCCTTGTAAATCCTCTTTCTAGCAAATAATTTAAAGGTTCTTCGCCATCCTCTGTATTCAACAGTAGATGATGAAAAAAATCTGCTGCAAAAGCGTGTGCTTCTTTCATCCTTTCTTCTGCTTTAGATATCTTTTTTGTTCCCTCTGGAAAGCTTGGCTCAACATCTAAGTGTATGCCAGCACGTTCCCCAAGTTTCACAACGGCATCAGGAAAAGAAATGCCTTCTATATCCATTACAAAAGTAATAGCATTCCCCCCTGCACCACAACCAAAGCAATGAAAGATTTGCTTGTCTGTTGATACAGAAAAAGACGGTGTTTGCTCTCCATGAAATGGACAGAGGCCAAACCAATTTCGCCCACGCTTGGTCAGCTGCATGTATTCACTAATCACATCAACGATATCCGATTGTGTACGAATCTGTTCAATTACTTCTTCTGGAATCTTCCCTGCCAAATCCATCACCATCTTTAATATTTGCGTTCTAGAAACACAATTCGCTATTCGTTTCAAAATTCCTTTATTTCTCGACAAAAAATTAGGATTTTTCTCTTATAAATATTTTTACCACAATTTTATTATTATAAAACAAAAATTAGTTTTTATCTATACTATTTTCAAAATACACTCAAAAAAACCGCCTCTACTAACCGAGGTGGTTTAAATTTCCATCTTATTTACGAGTAAAAATATGTTCAATGATCGTATTTGCAGTCTCTTCGACAGCTTTATTAGTCACATCAATAACTTGACAACCTATTTTACCGACAATTTTTTCAAAATGTTGTATCTCATCTAAAATCCGTTCATGTTGTGCATAGATAGCATCATCATTTAATCCGAGTGACATTAATCTTTCTCTTCTGATAAAGTTTAACTTTTCAGGTGAAATGATTAAGCCAAAGCATTTTTTCGGATCTATTTGTAAAAGCTCTTCCGGTGGCTCTACCTCTGGTACTAAAGGAACATTTGCCACCTTATATTTTTTATGGGCTAAATACTGTGAAAGTGGTGTTTTGGATGTTCTTGATACGCCTACGAGTACGATATCAGCCTGTAATAACCCACGTGGATCTCTGCCATCATCATATTTTACCGCAAATTCAATGGCTTCAATTTTTTTAAAATAATCATCATCCAACATATGAACAATCCCTGGCGTTTCTAATGGGTTTTCTTCCATAAAGGTTGCCATAGTTTGTAAGGCTGGTCCTAAAATATCTACTGCCTGAATTTTTTCTTGCTCACATAAATCATGTAATAATTTACGCATTTCTTGACGAACTAATGTATAGACGATAAATGCTCGTTGTTGGGCTGCAAGGAAAACAATTTTACGGATTAGCTCCTCGGACTGAATGTGAGGAAACCGACGAATCACAGTATTTTCTAAACCCGGTCGGAACTGGCTAATAACCGCTTTGGCAACTTGATCACCAGTTTCGCCGACAGAATCAGATACAACAAATACGCGTAGTTTTTTCATGCAGCTCTCCTTCTAATTTAGACGTTTTGTGCAAGAGATAAGAAAGCTCGTGTAATCGTTGTTTTTGTAAGACGACCTACTATGGTTAAACCACCCTCCTGTGGTTCAACTACTGGTAGCGAATCAACTTCTCGTTCAATAAGCTTGTTCGCTGCAACAACTAATGAATCTGATCTTTCACAGTACGAAATATTTGGCATACGTGTCATAATAATATGTACTGGAATTTTATTTAAATCCTGCGTACCAATACTTGTACGTAGTAAATCTTTGCGAGATAGTACGCCTGTCAAAAACTCATTCTTATCTACGACAAAGAGTGTACCAACATCTTCTGAAAACATAAAGCAAATTGCATCATAAACCGTCATTGTTTCCGGGACCACGACAGGACCTGAATGAAAGTCTTTCACTTTTAAATTGTGAATACTATCCAATAAATTAATGGATGTTTTTTTACCTGAATAAAAATAACCAACTCTTGGTCTCGCATCTAAAAATCCTGCCATCGTTAGAATCGCTAAATCTGGTCTTAAAGTTGCTCGTGTCAGATTGAGACGTTCCGCAATATGTTCCCCGGTAATAGGGCCATTTTCTTTCACAATCTGTAAAATGTCTTCCTGACGTTTATTGAGTTCGATTGGACTCACCGCCTCAAATCTAATAGTGTTATACTTATGCTCAATTATTATATACTATTTTAATAATTATTGCGAATTAAAGAACTGCATGCTACAATATTGACACATACGCTTGCTCTATCTGTATTTTCGAGCAAAATTGCGTTATACAGGCGATGATGGGAAAAAAGTATCTGTTCCATTCAATAGCGAGTAGAAGATGGTGAAAGTCTACACAGCAACAGAGAAAAGGCACTCCTTGAGCTAACTTTTTGAAAAGAGGTTTTAAACATTCGTTTAAAACAATCAGGGTGGAACCGCGGGTCTTAGCACTCGTCCCTGGGCATGCATTGTGCCCGGAGACGGGTGCTATTTTCATTTAGTTACTACTAGATGAAATAACTTTAGCGTTTTACCGCTAAAAGAACAATAAGAAAAACTTAGAAGGAGGCTATTTTTATGGCTAACAAATCAATGGAAACCATCGTATCATTAGCAAAACATCGAGGCTTTGTCTTCCCTGGTTCTGAAATCTATGGTGGTTTAGCAAACACTTGGGATTACGGTCCACTAGGTGTCGAATTAAAAAACAATATTAAAAAAGCATGGTGGCAAAAATTCGTTCAAGAATCAGAACACAATGTAGGTATTGATGCTGCGATCTTAATGAACCCAAAAGCATGGGTTGCTTCTGGTCATGTTGGTAACTTCAACGACCCAATGATCGACTGTAAATCATGTAAGGCTCGTCATCGCGCAGATAAAATTATCGAGGATGCTGCATTAGCAAAAGGCGATGAAATCATTGTGGATGGTATGACATTCGATCAAATGAAAGAAACAATGATTAAATATGACGTAGTATGTCCGGATTGCGGAAAAGCGGATTTTACAGATATTCGTCAATTCAACCTAATGTTTAAAACGTTCCAAGGTGTGACGGAATCTTCTACAAACGAAATTTATTTACGTCCCGAAACGGCACAAGGTATTTTCGTGAACTTCAAAAACGTTCAACGTTCTATGCGTAAACGTACACCATTTGGTATCGCACAAATCGGTAAATCTTTCCGTAACGAAATTACACCTGGTAACTTCACATTCCGTACACGTGAATTCGAGCAAATGGAGCTAGAATTCTTCTGCAAACCTGGCGAAGATCTCCAATGGCACGCCTATTGGAAAGAATTCTGTAAAAATTGGTTACTAAACTTAGGCATGAAAGAAGAATCTATGCGTCTTCGCGACCATGAAGATGATGAGCTATCTCACTACTCAAATGCTACAACAGATATCGAATTCAAATTCCCATTCGGTTGGGGAGAGCTTTGGGGCGTAGCTGATCGTACAGATTATGACTTAAAACAACATATGGAACACTCAGGTGAAGATTTCACTTATATCGATCCTGTATCAAACGAACGTTATGTTCCTTATTGTATTGAGCCATCTTTAGGGGCTGACCGTGTCACATTAGCATTCCTATGTGATGCCTATGATGAAGAAGAGCTAGAAGGTGACGATAAACGTACAGTTTTACGTTTCCACCCTGCACTAGCACCATTTAAAGCTGCTGTTCTACCGCTTTCTAAAAAATTATCTGATGAAGCGGCAGATGTTTGGGCAGAGCTCCGCAAAGCGTTCCCTGTTGATTTTGATGAATCACAATCAATCGGTAAACGTTACCGCCGTCAGGATGAAATTGGTACACCATTCTGTATCACATACGATTTTGACTCAAAAGAGGATGGCCAAGTAACAGTACGTCATCGCGATTCTATGACGCAAGTTCGTATGCCAATTGCAGAAGTAAAAGCATATATCGAAAAACATCTTCAATTCTAATCGTTTTGCTGAACAAAAGAGGGAGTAGCCAGTCTGGCAACTCCCTCTTTTTATGCTTTATATGTGGAAAATAAGCGCTCTTGCATTTTTTCCTCGAATGAAAACTTTTTCATGCTCATCCCTACTAAGCTCACTAGTATCTCTTCAATATCAGCTAATGAATAATAAAGAAAGGCACCTTCTCGCATTGGACGAACTCGTTTGTCAACAGTTTGTTCCTCTTCAATAAAATAGGCGACATTGACATCACAATGCCCCATCAATTGTGTAATACGTTGATCATCACCTGGATTGATAAAGAAAGGTACTATTTTATCGATATACAAAATACTTTGCACAAGTTTAATGAAGAAATTTTCACGTAAGGAAGACTCCACCACTAAAATGGTCGTTTGTTCATGCTGATAATCCATATATAATACATTTAATTGCTCTTCTAATAGCTTTTTTAAGATACTAATAGAATTTCTATATTTCGTCATATCTGTTTGTATTTCTCGTGTTAGCAAACGTAGTATACGAAACGCTGGTAAGAAAATTTTTAAGACAATTTCTTTAGGATGTAAATGATCAATTAATTTACTAAAATGAATTCTCAGATTATTCTCATCACAGCGGATTAATTGCTCCACAAATAAGTTAAAAATCTCTTCGAAGCTATTCGCCCTGTAGTCAATCATCTTCGTAATTTTCACACTATAGTTTAAAGGCAAGTTCATAGATTTTTGCTCATCTAGCAACCTCACCTTTGGTAATGTCGGAAATAAATCATAAACTAGCTCTACTTGTGCACTACGATTATCCGATAGCATAACAACCGAGTTGACTGGGTAAATGCCTAAACATTCAACAAACTTATGCATAAAGTTCTCATTATATAAATGACGATCCCTGTATAAAACAGCTAATGCATCTGTAGCACCGTAGCCAACATGGTAGACTCTTTTCGATGTCATGGCTGAATACACATCAATAATTTGTAATAATTGCACACCGTCACTCATTTCATCTGCACAAAGTTGATTTGGATAGCCCTTCCCTGCAAAGCGTTCATGATGATCTCTCGCTAAATAGGCAATGTCTTCCTCCTGATATTCTATTAGTAAGTCATAACCTTTTGTTGTATGTGTTTTGACGATTTCAAACTCATCTTCAGAGAGTTTGCGCTTTAAATTTAATATTTCCTGCGGTATAAAGACCTTCCCAATATCGTGGAATAAATAACCTCTTGCTAATGTTTCAATATCCGTTAAACCTAGATATCTAGCAAAGATTGTCCCTAACACAAATACATCAAATGAGTGGACAAATGAATATTCATCCCATTCCTTTAAGCGCATAAGTAGCTCATAGCGATGTTTTTTTTCTAAAATTTTTTCAAAAACACCACGTACATAAGCCGTATCTTGCATGCTTTTCAGTATTTGTCCATATCGTAATTCATGCACAACATTCTCCAACGTTGTCATAAAAAGCTGACTTACCGTTTCTTTATATTCATCTACTGGTTCAGTTTTTTCAATTAATGGAGCAAATAAATCTTCATATTCTCTTGTTCGTTGAATACTTAAATCATGAACAACTCGAACTGAATCAGATGGTAAATAGACTGACAATTCATCTACTTTTCGAAGTTTAAGTAAGGCAATAATTCGCTCCGTTAAAACTAAATCTTTTTTAGCTAATAGACGATAGTCTGAGAAAATATCTTCAGCTAATATATCATTCGCTTCAACTTCCTGAATACTTAAGGTTACTTTTCGTAGCATATTTTCTGCCACATACGCAATGTACTAAGCACTATGTGACTCCCTCCTTCTTCCATAGGACTGCGTTATTCTGATAACGTATCAATGACTCCTCGCTTTCGCACAGATGAATATGTCCTGATTTTTCCAAGCGTGCTTGAAAAGCTTCTTTTTTAAAACCGTGACATCTAGCGGAGGCTTTATCTTGATTCAGCCAGTGTTTAAACACCCGTTAAAAAAAGCAAAACAAGCATTTATTTTTCCCTATAGAGAGGGAGGCTTTTGTACCTAATGTTGTGCTTTTGATACAAAAAAACATTTGCTGAATCAAGATAAAATACGTTTTGCTGATAGAGGCTTCCATTTCATAGGCATGTCTAAATTGATCTAGCGTACATTTGTGTCGATGGGGATGAAACGACTAAATTATATTTTTAAAATATAAATACGATTATCTATATTTATTACAATATCATAGGTTAAAATACCTTTTCAACTAGTATATGGGACTCAAGTGATCGGTTTCTACTATTAATATATTGAAAACTAAAGAAAAACACAAAACCTTTTACCTATTATTTTTCATTTATCATCGAAATAAAAATTAATAAAAAGTCAAATAGACCCTTTACTCAAATTTCACAATCATAACTTTATTATATAAAACTAATTTTCTATAATCATTTTAATTTGTAAAAATTGAAATTTTATTCATTTACAATCCGCCTCTCATTCCCTTAAAGTATAACCAACGATGCTACTATTGACCTATCCAACTCTCTCCATATAGATGTATAGTTCAAGAGGCAAATCAAGTTTTTTCGTTGCTGTTAAACATTTAATTACCAGTAATGTCATGCTCAAGGATGATATTTCCTCTATTCGCAGTTCCAACTTTTTGGTATAAATAAGGTATTATAGTTAGTATTAGCTGTTAAATAATGAATAATTAACATGCTAAAGACATCCCCCTTTTTAACATTCAATCGTCCGGAAGTTTGAACTGATACATAGGAAGGTCTGAACGAAACATTCATACTATAAAATTTTATATTGTACTATTTGGAGGAATTCAATTGAAGTCTCAACGTTTATTTCAACTAGCCATGGCATCTGCCTTAGTAACAAGTGCGATTGTTATCGCACCACCAGCACATGCAGCATTTTTTCCTGATGTTAATCCATCCACTGAAGAAGGAAAAGCTATCATTCAGTTAGCAGAGCGTGGCATTATTTCTGGCTATATGGACGGAACGTTTAAACCTGCAAACCCCATTACACGCACACAGGCTGCGAAAATTTTAGCAGGTATTTTAAAGTTAGATACAGTTCATGTAAAAAATCCTCAATTTAAGGACATTAAACCTGGCGATGAAAATTACGGAGCGATTGCCGCATTAGCCAATGCAGGAATAATTAATGGGGCAAATGGTTACTTCTACCCAAATCAAAATATTACACGCGAACAAATGTCAAAAATGATTGCTAAGGGCTTTGGATTAACGAGTCCAAGTAATACACAATTGCCATTTACAGATGTCAAAAAAGGAACTGAATTCGAGCCTCATATTAAAGCTTTATTTGCCAATGGCATTACAAAAGGAACGTCAGCCACTACATACGGTCCAAAGAGTCCTGTGAAGCGTTCCCAATTGGCTGCTTTCGTTGTACGTGCTGAAAAAATGTTAAGCAATGCAACCGTTTATGCAAGTCAATTTAAACAGGACTATATCTTTGCTTCTTATGGTGGTCTTGAGCCAGCAGAGGATATTTTCACATGGACTGAAGAGGAAGATATGACAGAGTCTATCACGATTACCCCTATAAAAGAAGGTACGGGCAAATTAGTGATTACTGGATTTACTGATGATTCAGAGGACTTTACAACTATTTTTTATTTAGTTCATGTGAAAAATGTCAATGGAAAGCTGAAGGTAACGCTTGAGGAAGTAAAGGAAGAGGATTATACAGAAAATTCACCACTTGATTTAGCAGAAAGTAATTTACCATTCGTGCCAACTGAGGTAACAGTTCAAAATATGAACGGGCAGGCACTTGCATCGAATTTATACAGCTTTAATCAGGATGATCAAACATTAACTATCTCGAAAAATGGACAGTTCATTGTTACATTTTCAGATGGGACACAGCAACAAAAGATGGCGGCTGATGTGTATGCCTATGACTTTGTTCGCGGTATTGATTTGTACCATTTAACTGACGAATTAACACTATCAACGCCAGTATTACCTTTCGAGCCAGCTAGTGTAGCTCTTGAAGTTTTTGACTTTGAGCCAGCGCCTGTAAAAGCAACTATTCTTAATGGACAACTACATGTTACACCAAAAACAGAAGGTATTGCCATTCTTCATCTAACAGGTAAAAACGAGGAAACAGTCTATCTCTATGTGGAAAGTAAAAAAATTGCTGGACAATGGGCTTTTCTATATGAATTTGATATCTGAAATAATTTTTTAATAGCACAAAATGCCAGAAGAACATTATGAGTCTTCTGGCATTTCATTTTTAGATCGTATTTGCAATTCAGGCGTTCGCTCTAGTTGCTCAATAAATTTTTTCGTCTTAAAGCGGATACCTGTTTGTTCTTCATAGATGGTTGTAATAATTTTTTTGATGAAATATTTTGTTTCTTTTTTTAGCTCTATTTTTCCGATTTGATCGATTGGAACAGTATAAAACATACGTATAAGCTTCAGTTGTGTTGGTGTTAAACGAATGATATAGGGGTCATACTGATAACAGCGATGACATAAAAACCCTCCTTGTGCAAAGGAAAAAGCAAATTCCCCATCGACAGCACCACACGCAGCACAGGCATGTAAAATAGGTTGCACACCTGTATAGGGTAACATTTTCCACTCAACAAATAGTGTGATAGCTTCGGGATCATAGCCTTCCTCAATTGCTTGTAATGCGTGTAATAATACATCAAAAGCAAATGACTCTGGTTTCCCTTCTTCCACGACACGTTCCACCAGTTCCATGATATAGCTAGCATAGGCAGTGGCCATAATATCTTCACGAATATGACGCATCGAGTTCAAATGCTCTCCTTGTTGTAATGTCCCCATACCAGTATGATGTTGCACCATAAACATGCCATAGGTAAAGGGTTGTGTGACGGACGCCAATCGACTAGAAGGCTTTTTTGCCCCCCTAGCCATTGTAGCCACTTTGCCAGCTTCTCGTGTTAGCAGAGTGACAATTTTATTGGATTCCCCATAAGCACGTACCTTTAATACAATGCCTTCCCATTTATGAAGCATAGTTCTCCTCCTTTCCTAAAAGAGCTATCCAAGAAAAGAGAGCTATCCAAAATGCTTTGGACAGCTCAAAGTAATACCTCTCAATTACACTCAGATTTTACTGAGCAGACGATTTGAAAAAAGACCTCCAGGAGGCAATCTATAACATCTACTGAAGTCTATATTTTAATTCAGCAGGCGTTTGAACATCTGCTAAGAAATTCACCCGATAAACACTGCTGGATTAGGATCACAACAGCTTAATATTCATCATCACGGAATCCAAAATCGCGTAAATGTGTAGATTTATTACGCCAATCTTTTTGTACCTTAACCCATAGCTCTAAATAGACTTTTGAGCCTAACAGCATTTCAATATCCTTTCGTGCACGTGTCCCTACTTCTTTCAGCAAGGCTCCACGTTTCCCAATGACAATGCCTTTTTGAGAATCGCGCTCCACAATAATCGTCGCGGCCACATGAATTTTGTCAGCATTTTCTTCATCACGGCGAATTTTATCAATCACCACTGCAATCGAGTGGGGAATTTCTTCACGTGTTAAATGTAAAACTTTTTCGCGTATCAGCTCTGAGATGATAAATCGCTCAGGATGATCCGTCACTTGATCTGCTGGGTAATATTGTGGTCCTTCTGGTAAATATTTTGCTAACGTCGCTAATAAATTTTCTACATTATTCCCTTGTAGTGCTGAAATCGGTACAATTTCTGCAAAATTATAGCGCTCTTTATAGTTCTCAATAATCCCTATTAATTCGTCTGGATGAATGGCATCAATTTTATTGATGACCAAAAAGACAGGCGTCGGATTCCCCGCCAACAATTCTAAAATGAATTCATCGCCTTTACCAAGTTTTTGCTCAGCATTGACCATAAACATAATAACATCCACTTCACGCAATGTATTTTTAGAAACTTTCAGCATGAAATCGCCTAGTTTATGTTTTGGTTTGTGAATACCTGGTGTATCAATAAAAACCATTTGGCTATCATCTGTTGTCAGTACACCTTGTACTTTATTTCGTGTTGTTTGTGGCTTATCACTCATGATCGCAATTTTTTGGCCAATGACACGATTTAAAAATGTCGATTTTCCTACATTTGGACGACCAATAATGGAGATAAAGCCTGACTTGTAGCCATTGTTAGTTTCCTGCATTCTCTAAATCCTCCGTCGTAAATGCAAACGGTAGTAATTCGCCTACCGACGTTACCGTCACATCACCTTTTAAGTTCGTTAAATAAACAGGCATAGTTGGCGCACAAAACTCCATCATTACCTGACGACATGCTCCACACGGTGCGCATGGCCCGTCCGTATCAGCAACAATGGCAATGGCTTCGAATTCATAAATGCCCTCTGATACAGCTTTAAAGAACGCTGTACGCTCCGCACAATTCGTCATACTATAGCCTGCATTTTCAATATTGCAGCCGTGAATGACCTCTCCCTCTTTTGTTAAAAGAGCTGCACCTACTTTAAATTTCGAGTATGGAACATAGGCTTTTTCACGTGCTTTTTTTGATTCCTCTAATAATCCTTGCATATCCACTGTCATCTATACAAATTCTCCCTCACATTATGGTTTATTTTCATTAAGAAGACACTCATTTCCATTAAAACCATTTTGGCAGAAAGATGAGTAATCCGATTATAGCACTGAATAGCGCAAATACAAGCACTGCACCTGCCGCAATATCTTTCGCCTGCTTAGCAAGTGGATGTATCTCTGGGGAAGCTAAATCAACCGCCCGTTCGATAGCTGTATTGATCATTTCCAGCGCAAACATTAGTGCTATTAATAGTAGCACAATATACCATTCCATACGAGATAAACCTGTCCAATAACCAGCCATTATAACAATGATTGCACTAATTATATGTGATTTTAAATTTTGTTCTTTACTTGCTGTGATAATGCCTTCCAATGCATAGCCAAAAGATCGCAAGTATTTGCGCAAATCCATTTAGTCTCGCCCTAAGCCGAAAGTTTGTAAAATTTCATCTTGCTTTGTAAACATTTTTTTCTCTTCTTCTGGCTCCATATGGTCATAACCAAGCAAATGTAAAAAACCATGTACAGCTAAAAAACCTAATTCTCGTTCAAAGGAATGATTGTATTCCTCAGCCTGCTCTTTGGCACGGTCTGTAGAAATGATAATATCACCTAGTACACGTGGCATTCCTTCAAAAGTTACCTCGATTTCCCCTTCCCCTAGCTCCTCTAACGCAAAGGAAATGACATCTGTAGGCTGATCCTTGCCACGATACTCACGGTTAATATCTTGAATCGTCTCATTCGTTACAAACGTCACTGAAACCTCAGTTTCTGGCTCAATATTTTCAATACTCGCTGCATGCTGTAAAAGCTTTTCAACAAGCTCTGTATGTGGTGTAGCCACTTCATTTGTTTCATCTGTAAAATCAATTGTTAAAATCATAGATCCTCCTACTTATCTGCCTTTGGATATTCAATACGTGAGTGGAAAATACCATTCAACGTTTCACAAAGAACTCTCTCTATACATTTTAACTCTTTTATCGAAATATCGCATTCATCAAACTGATTATCCTGTACACGATCATCAATGATCGCTCGTACTAGCTTATGGATTTTTTCAGCATTCGGCTCTTTCATTGAACGAACTGCTGCCTCAACACTGTCAGCAACACTAATAACCGCTGCTTCCTTAGTTTGTGGTTTTGGACCTGGATAACGGAGCTTTGCCTCATCAATGCTTTTTCCTTGTTCCTTCGCTTTAAACAAGAAGAACTTTAATAAACTTGTACCATGATGTTGTAAAGCGATATCGATAATTTCTTGCGGCATTTTATAGCGTTTTAACATGTCGGCTCCATCTGTTGTATGGGCGATAATAATTTCTGCACTTGTCTCAGGCGGTAAAGAATCATGCGGATTAATACCTGACATTTGATTTTCAATGAAAAAGGCAGGACGCTTTGTTTTACCTATATCATGATAATAACAACCAACACGCGCTAGTAAACCATCTGCACCAATTTCTTCACAGGCAGCTTCTGCTAAATTCGCTACCATTACACTATGATGATATGTCCCTGGTGCTTCCATTAGTAATTTTTTTAATAAAGGATGATTAGGATTGGATAGCTCAATTAAACGCAGCGACGATAATAAGCTAAATGCTGACTCAAAGAATGGTAAAAGTCCCATTGTTAATGCCCCTGAAAGCAAGGCAGATAACATAGCTGCAATCAAGTAAAACACTAATTCTGGCAAGCCGTAGGATGATTGTGTCATGAGTAAATAAAAGGCGATAAATGCCATGTTGACAAGGGAAATCACACCAACTGCATGTAAAATATGTGAGCGTTTTTCCACACTGCGCAAAAAGAACAGGCTTGCAAGCCCTCCAAAAATAATATACAACGTAATTTCCATTTGCATAACAGATGAATAGCCTTCTTGAAAAATAACACCTGCTGAGGCTGCGGTCATAACGGTAATGAGCACAGCTGCTCGTTCATCCGCTAATAATCGTACAAGCATTGTAGCTAATGCCGTCGGGAACAGAAAGGCAATCGTTACATCAAAGCCACCAGACACTAAGCTAATAAATTTCATGAGCAGGATTGACAACGTATAAACAATCACTGTCACTAATAAGGCATTGCGTTTTTTTCGTTCGTCAGCATCCCAACGCTCAAATAAAATATACATAAACATCATTTGCAGTAGCGTTAAAATAATAAGTCCAGCAATTGGCTTCAAGGATGCTTTATTACTTACCATACCCAATAGCTCTAATTGTCGGTAAGCCTCATTATCAATAATTTGACCTTCCTGCACAATGATTTGTCCTTGTAAGATTCGTGTCGGCTCGACGCTTTCCTTCGCCTGCTCTTTGCGAATTTTCGTTTGGTCTTCGTTAATCGTTTCATTTTCAATAATACTTGTACGCCCTATTAACACGACTGTATTGAATATTTTATCAGGATACCCTCGTTGCCCTCGAATCTTTGTCTCAAAATCATTTTGAGCAACAAAGACATTTTCAGGTCGGATAGACTTTTGTAAATAGTCCTCTACAAATTTGGATAATTGCGTACTAGTTCTGTTTAAATCTTCATCACTTTGCACTAACAGACCTTCCAGCTGTGAATCTGTAAAGATTAATGGCATCTGGTCTTCATCTATTGATTCGAATTTTTTGCGAAGCTGTGCAACTTGATCGGCAATAGGTATAGGTTCCTTACTGTTTGCAACATCCTTTTTCACTTCTAGTACATAATCAAACAATGATGTTACAATCGCTGCTCTTTGCTTGGCGACATCCTCCGAAAATTGATAGACTGAATCCACTGCATTGGCGGCTTTTTCCCGCTCTAGCTGCGTCTTATAAGTGTCTTCAATCGTTTTGGTAGATCGTACGGTTTCAGGCGCAAGCTGTAGTGGTTTGAAATCATATGTAACTCCCTTAACATTGCCATACATAAACGCAAACTGTAGGCCGCCTGTTAAAATGAGAATGATGATAATAAAGTAGCGAAAACCGATAAGCTCTGTAAATTTTCGAAGTTGTTTCTCCATTTGGCACCTCCTCTATCTACCTACTATCATACCAATTCAACATACATTTTTCTCGAAAAATGTATAAGAAAGCAAAAAACAGCTATACAATTTTGCATAGCCGTCACATTTTTTTCCATATTTTGATTAATTTCGTAGTTTAGCTATTTGCTTTGTAATGATGATTTTAAAACACTATCACATCTGTCACTTCGCTTGCGGGGCAGACTTTTTAAACCTCGTTGCCCCTGACGCTTCGCTTACGGGGCAGACTTTAGAATTGCTTCGCAATTCTAAAGTTGCTGTTCTTCGTAGGCTTGGATGATTTTGGCTACGATTGGGTGGCGTACGACATCGCCTTGTTCTAATACTTGGAAATGTATGGATTTTACATATTTTAATGTACGCTCTGCTACAATCAAGCCAGATTCCGTATTTTTAGGTAGGTCAATTTGCGTTTTATCACCTGTAATGACCATTTTAGAACCGAAGCCTAGACGTGTTAAAAACATTTTCATTTGCTGATGTGTTGTATTTTGAGCCTCATCCAAAATAACAAAGGCATCATCTAATGTACGACCACGCATATAAGCTAATGGCGCGATTTCTATTGTTCCGCGTTCAATCAGTCTTTGTGTTTGTTCAGCCCCGTAAATGTCGTTTAAAGCGTCGTAGAGAGGTCTAAGATAAGGATCTACCTTTTCCTTTAAATCTCCTGGCAGAAATCCTAGAGACTCTCCTGCTTCAACAGCAGGGCGAGTTAAAATAATTCGCTTTACATGCCCATTTTTAAGTGCCTGTGTTGCCATGACTACCGCTAAATACGTTTTCCCAGTACCGGCTGGACCAATACCAAAAACAACGTCTTTATGACGGATTGCTTGTATGTATTCTCGTTGACCAATTGTTTTTGCACGGATTGGCTTGCCTTTCGTCGTACGTGCTATTTCTTCATCATAAAGTTCTGCAAAATATTCAATCGTGCCTTTTTGTATCATTTCAATCGCTGTTGTAACATCCCGTTGATCAATATTAATTCCTTTGCGAATGACCTTCAATAGTGCATGCAGAAGTAAGGTTGCCTGCTCCTTAGCATTTTCTTCACCAGCCAGCTGAATTTGCTCACCGCGCGTAATGATATGAACATTTAGTGCTTCTTCGACTAATTTCATATTTGCATCTGAAATACCGAGTAGCATAACCGCTTCGTTTGGATTATCCACCTGTAATACAGTTAACTGTTCTGACATAATCATTCTCCTTGTAGGCCTTGTATTGGACTTGCAATGTTTTCATTGACTAAAAATAGAACTTTCCCTTCAACTGTACCATTCCCCCACTTTGCCTGTAAAAGGTTTTCTTTCTTGATCATTGTTTTTGCAGGTAACGAACGTAACACTTTTTCATGCAGTAGAGGGATTAGCAATGACTCTATTTTCGATTCATCAAGCTCCACTTGCATCGTATTTGTCTGTTGTTCCTCTACAATCGAAACATAGGGGTCTAACCAATTCGGTAAATCCTTCTTTTGTACATAATCTACTTTTTCTTTGTGTATCCCCTTTAGCAATACTCGCCACTGCTTTTGCTGCACAGTTTCCATTGTAATCGTTGTTGGGATTTTGAACGAGCATTCAAGCCAATAGTCTGCAAATACCTCTCCCTTAGCCCCAACATAAACTTGATCTGTACCACTTTCAATAACACCACTCACAAGGACGTCTCCCTCATAGGCTGTATCATTTATTGAAATCTTCCGTTCACCATTTTGTATATTAAAATGAGTAATGACACCACTTTTCGTTGCGACTAAATGCGAAGCTAATTTGTCATTCGATTGCTCTGTTTGCTTCGGTGATTCCTGAGGTCTCAGTATTACTCGTCCGCCGTGTTTATCAATATGCACCCATGATAGCTCTCGATGTTGCTCTAACAGCTTTTGACGTATGATGGTATTGGAAGGTAAACTTTTTTTAGAGAGCGGTGTTTCTAGTTGAAAGGTCTCTTGAAAGGTTTTGCCTAGCCGCTGCTCCAGTTCGGGTGTCGCTGCCTCAATGTCCACTCGCCAAATGACTTGTGCGCAGATAATAGGAATGACAATCATCAAGGTTAAGCCAAGCAAAGTCCAAAGCTGTGCTCGGAAAACTTGCAGCTCATCTGCATAAAAAACAGCCATTTTCAAACGAAACTGTCTTCGAGCACGGCGAATTTTTGGTAAGTAATGCATAGTTGTTTCAAAGGAAACTTCTTGCTCACGAAAGACTACACGCTTTAACGGAACATGCTGGGCGTGCAATGCTTGAATAAAAGGATGAACATTTTCATGGCGCTTTATACGTATAATGATAGGCCGATTATTCCACATTTTAGCTCACATCCATATTCTTTGCCTTTTTCATCTGAAGCTCCTGTAGATTATCAACAGAGAGATGAAGCATTTCTTCTTTTAGAGCATTAATCTTCACGGAATCTGCATTGACAGTAATATGATAATCTGCATAAACAAACGAACAGGTCGTAGCATCTGCATGGATAAACCGATAAGGTCCAATAATTTTTAATGATTCGTATTCTAACAATTCGAGTAGTGGCGTTAATTGAAATAATTTTTTCATAAAAAATGCCTCCTTCTTCGGCAATATATGCATCGAAAAAGGAGGACATGCTAGTTATTTTCTTTTTGCTTTAGGTGGTCCTAATATTTCAGCCATTACGATCGCTTGCATGAGATCGTTTTTCGATTGAGGTAATTGAAAAGTCGATGGCGCACCGACTGTTTGCACCTCTTTTTTCCCAGCAGCTAGACGTCCTCTACTTTCTCGAATAGAAGTACGACTAGGAACATCCGTTGGCATAACTGGCGGGGCCATATAGCTTGGTATTTCCTGCTTCACCTGTTCTTCGACCAACTTTTTAGGCTCTTCGGCTTTCTCATTTTCAGGAATCCAATCACCAATAAACTCTCGTGCAAAATCTTCAAAACTTTGCGCTCTCCCTGCACGATGCGGCGTTGTTTCCGCCATAACTGGAGGCTCTGCCGCTGTATCTTTATTAAAAGGAGGCATCTGTTTCTGAGGCTTTTTATTTTTTGATTTTCCGAAAATAGAGCTGGCTATGGCAATTAAGGCAAGAATTATTAATTGTTCCATATGTTAGTTCCGCTCCTTTCCGTTTTTAAGCATTTGGATCATTCGTGTCTGGCTTATCAGTGCTTACTTTTGAAATCGAGTCGCGCATCGCCGTATCCGCTTGAATGTTACGATAATTCATGTAATCCATAATGCCAAGATTACCAGAACGTAATGCTTCAGCCATAGCCTGTGGTACTTCTGCTTCAGCCTCTACTACTTTCGCCTTCATTTCTTGAACACGGGCAATCATTTCCTGCTCATTCGCTACAGCCATTGCACGGCGTTCTTCAGCTTTTGCCTGAGCAATGTTTTTATCCGCCTGTGCTTGTTCAATCTGTAATTCTGCACCGATGTTTTTACCGATATCTACGTCGGCAATATCAATGGATAAGATTTCAAAGGCTGTTCCTGAGTCCAAACCTTTTGATAATACTGTTTGTGAAATCATATCAGGATTTTCTAATACTTCTGTATGGTGCACAGCCGAACCGATTGTCGAAACAATCCCTTCACCAACACGGGCAATAACTGTTTCTTCACCAGCACCACCGACTAAACGCTCGATATTTGCACGCACTGTAATACGTGCCTTTGCTTTAACTTCAATCCCGTTCATTGCTACACCTGAAATAAATGGTGTTTCAATAACTTTTGGATTAACAGACATTTGAACCGCTTCTAATACATCTCGACCAGCTAAATCAATCGCTGCACAACGTTCAAAAGATAGTTCAATATTGGCACGGTGAGCTGCAATTAATGCATTGACAACACGGTCAACATTACCACCTGCTAAATAGTGACTCTCTAACTGATTAATCGTAACAGGTAAACCTGCTTTATGTGCTTTAATCAACGGATTGACAATTCGAGAAGGGATAACTCGACGTAAACGCATCCCAATTAATGTGAAAATACTAACACGAACGCCTGCTGCTAATGCAGAAATCCACAGTGCTACCGGTACAAAGGTAAAGAATACCGCAAGAACAATGAATAAAATAACCAGTCCAGCAATTGGACCAATTAAAGCTAAATCAAAACCCATTTTCTATTCCTCCATCTCTTTATCTGTTTGTCTCACAACAATACGTGAGCCTTCAACTTTAATAATTTCTACATGTTGATTGGCATCGATATAGCCACCTTCTGATACAATATCAATGCGTTCACTACCAAGTACCATTGTACCTGATGGACGTAGTGGTGTAAGCGTTTTCCCAATTTTTCCTAACAGTTCTGTGCGATTGACATTGGACACATACCCTTCTTCTGTCGTAGTTGCATCCATTAACACGAGCCTGTTTAAGACATGCATTTTTTTTCCGAAAAATTTCATCAGAATCACCATTCCTATCATCGCTATCACAAGCGCAATGAGAATTGCTACTATCATTTGCATCATATTTGCACCTGCCAGTATCAGACTTAGTAATATGAGCACGCCACCTAAAATTCCCACAATTCCTCCGGGGACAAAAAACTCTGCAATTACAAGGGCTAAACCAACTATAAATAACAATAATGTTTCATAACCAGCGAAGCCTGCAACCATATGTCCAAAGAAAAATAAACCAAGAGCTGATAGCCCCATTATACCTGGAACGCCAAATCCTGGCGAATATAGCTCCATCACCAGCCCTAAACTTGCGATAGACAATAAAATGGGTACAATGATTGGATTTGTAATAAAACGAGCCAATTTTTCAGAAAATGTTGGTTCGATGGGAATAATATCACTACCCTTAAGGTTTGTTTTCGCTAAAAGCTCCTGAAAATTTTTAACCGTTCCTTCAGAATAGCGAACCTCCAATGCCTCCGAAGCAGATAAGGTTAACAAATTCTTTCCGCCAGCACGGTATTCTGGTAGTTCATAGTTGGTATCTGCCATTGCTAATGCATACTTAGGATCGCGACCTGATGTTTCTGCCGCTGCCTGCATTTGAGCAAGCCAGGCACTATTAGCTTTTAAATCTGCTGCATTACCTGCTGAATCAATGACCGCTGCTGCACCGATTGTTCCATTCGGCACCATGTAAATCTCATCCGCATGTAAGGCTAAAAAAGCACCAGCTGAATGCGCATCCTTATTAATATAAGCAATTGTACGTATCTCCGTTGCATCCATAAGCATGGCGATATCACTTGCAGCATTCACAAATCCGCCAGGCGTATGTATATCTAAGATAATCGCCTCTGCATAGTTTTCTTCAGCCTCTTTAAAAGCTCGTTCTAAAAATGCATGAAGCCCTCGCTCTACTTCATTATGAATTGGAACATGGTAGACCTTACTACTTGCAAAAGCTGACGTTAATGGAAACGCTAACAAAAAAGTCATCCATATTACTAGCAAATAGCTGAGGATTCTCCGTCTTCGCATCTTTTTCCCTCCCTTCTAACATGCTTCTCCCTTGTATATACGGTCAATCATGCGAAAAGTTTCACAAATCTTAAAATTTTTTAAGTTTATTTAAGATTCATTTCCTTTGAATGATTGACACTTAGTATGCTACAAAAAAAGCCGAATGAATCAATAAGATATCATTCGGCTTTTTCATATGTACGTAAGCGTGAGCAATGTAAAATACCTGAAATCAATCCTCCATGTGATTAATTTCAGGTATAATTTTGTCTGCTCAGTGAATCATACAATTGCGTGTTATGAACGTAGGGATTTTTAATGGGAAATTAAATTACCACTTACGTTTACGTGCAGCTTCTGATTTCTTTTTACGTTTTACGCTAGGTTTTTCGTAGAACTCGCGCTTTCTAACTTCTTGAATTGTACCACTTTTTGATACAGTACGTTTGAAGCGGCGAAGAGCATCTTCAAGCGATTCGTTTTTGCGAACGACAGTTTTTGACATCTCTCTTTCCCTCCCTCCGAACACACGTCAATACACAATTAGGCAAATTACCTTCTGTTGTGTACTAAAAAATTATATCGTATTGTCTAATAATGGTCAATAGAAAGTGTGCGAAATTATCAAGTGAATTTTTGGTTTTATTTTTGTTAACTTATTCAAATTGTATTTAGCTAGCAATATATCCAATATTTATTCTTCCTTCTAGTAAAACATGATTTATTGACAAACAAAAAGGCTGTTTCAAGTCCCCCTTGATCCAGCCAGCCACTTTTTAGAAAACTTTCTTCTGATCTCTATCATCTTTTAAAATTTCAACAGCCTCTCTAAAACGCTGGGAATGGACAATTTCCCGTTCACGTAAAAACTTTAAGCTATCATTTAAATCTGTGTCATCTGATAAATCAATAATCCATTGATAGGTGGCACGCGCCTTTTCCTCAGCAGCTATATCCTCATACAAATCTGCAATAGGATCACCCTTAGCCTGAATATAGGATGCTGTAAATGGTACCCCTGAAGCATTCTGATAAAATAAAGCACGATCATGATTTACATAATGGTCGCCTAGACCAGCCTCCTTGAGCATTTCAGGTGTCGCATCTTTTGTTAGCTTATAGATCATCGTGGCAATCATTTCTAAATGTGAAAATTCCTCCGTTGCTATATCGGTTAAGAGCCCTACCACTTTGTCTGGTATGGTATAGCGCTGATTCATATAGCGAAGGGCTGCTGCCAGTTCCCCATCTGCTCCTCCATATTGCTCAATTAAAAACTTAGCAAGCATTGGATTGCATGTACTAACTTTTACCGGATACTGGAGCTTTTTTTCGTAATACCACAAAAATTATTCCTCCTAGTTCTTTTGATTAGACCTGCCATGGCCACGGCGTATCAATCCAATTAAACGGATAATTCGAATAGCTTCTTCCAAAATTCATGAGCGGTCCATATTTCTGTTCGAAATCAACTTTAAGCTTCATGCTTTTCTCTGTATTTTCATTAAATTGCTGGATGGCATCATAATCGTGTGGATGGGTGTCTAAATAGAGGTTTAATTCCACAATGACGAAATCAATTGCCTGTATTTCTTCTAATTGCTGATAAAATTCAGGCGGCATCTTTTTAGTCATGCTTCACCCCTCCTTTTTAGGGGAAATGGATACGGGCTAAATAACTGTGGCCAAAGTGTTCCTGCCATTAGAGCTTCTCGTGGGGTTAGGAATTGTGGTAGTCCAGGTGGTTGAAAACCCATATATAATTGTGGTGGTGTAGCAAAGTATTTTACTTCGATAGGCTTACAAGGATCAAAAGGGCTAATATAGGGTCTCCAAGCCTTATACTGTGTAAACATGGCATCCTCCTTTCTGTCTTCACATTCATCAGTGGAGTATATGTGCGGAAAAAAATATTATGTTTATTCGACACAAAGAAGCCATAAGCTCATGCAAATCTGTGCAAGAGCTTATGGCGTTAAAATTAGTAATTGGAATCAGCAATTAAGCCATTCATAATGGCAACACCAGAGCTTGCTCCAATACGTGTAGCACCAGCTTCTACCATTTTTTTCATATCGTCTAGGCTACGAACGCCACCTGAAGCTTTTACGCCCAATTCAGGACCTACTGTTTTACGCATAAGAGCAATATCTTCTGCTGTTGCACCACCAGTTGAAAAACCTGTTGATGTTTTCACATAGTCAGCACCTGCTGCCACAGCTAGCTCACATGCCTTCACTTTTTCTTCATCTGTTAATAAACATGCTTCAATAATCACTTTCACAAGTGCACTGCCTTTAGCCGCTTCTACAACTGCTGCGATATCAGCTTGTACATGCTCATAGTTTTTATCTTTTAACGCACCGATATTAATGACCATATCTACTTCTTTTGCACCGTTAGCAATCGCATCTTTTGCTTCAAATGCTTTCACTGCTGGTGTGTTGGCACCGAGTGGGAAGCCAATAACTGTACAAACTAAAACATCTGACCCTTGCAATAATTCGCTACTACGCTTTACCCATGTTGGATTGACACATACAGAAGCAAAGTTAAATTGCTTAGCTTCTGCACATAATTTTTCAATTTGTTCCTTTGTTGCCTCAGCCTTTAATAATGTATGATCAATCATACGCGCAAAATTTTGTTCCATTGTTAAACGCTCCTTCATTAAGCAAGATGTACGTACCTCTTCGAATCATACCATTTTTTCTCGTTGCCGTCTAATTTCTTTCTTAGCCAATTATTCATTAAATGCTATGTCATTGTTTTTTGAAACTCTACTAAATAAAAATCCGCAGTTAATGGCTTTTCTGACCCTTCCTTATGCCAGTCGTGATAAACGCTCAGTAAGCTTATAAATGACTGATATATCCTCTTCTATTTCTTCTCTCGTCACATTCATTTCTACTCTCTCAGTTTGATTTTCTTCATTATAACAAGAAAAGTGGAATATTCATCCAATAAAAAAGGATTGCCTCAAAAGCAGGCAACCCTTTGCATATTAATTAACTGTTTCTAAAACACGTACAAATTGTCCTTGTGAGTGTGGATAGCCTGCTTGTGTAATTTTTACTTTTACAAGCTGTCCAATCAGACTTTCTGGACCTTCAAATACGATTTTCAAGTAATTATCAGTATAACCTGTTAGAAGACCTTGCTCTTCACTGCCATCATGCACAAATTCTTCAGGAATCACTTCTAATACTTGATCTTCAAAACGAGATGCATATTCTTTTGCCAGTTGGTCATTTAAAGAGATCAGACGGTGTACACGCTCATTTTTAATGTCTTCATCAATTTGATCCTCCATGCGGGCAGCTGGTGTACCTGTACGTGGAGAGAATGGGAAGACGTGTAGTTCAGAGAATTTATGATCACGAATAAAGTTGAACGTTTCCATAAACTCTTCCTCTGTCTCACCTGGGAAACCAACAATAACATCAGATGTTACAGCTAAATCTGGTAAAGCTTCATGTAATTTCGTTAAACGTTCCCCGAAAAATTCCATTGTATATTTACGACGCATACGTTTTAACACCGTATCAGAACCCGATTGGATTGGAATGTGTAAATGATTAACGACAATCTTCGACTCACGAAGGACTTCGATGACTTCATCCGTCAATTGACTAGCTTCAATGGACGAAATACGAAGACGCTTTAAGCCTTTTACATTAGCCTCTAAATCACGTAGTAACTGAGCAAGATTATAATCTTTTAAGTCTTGTCCATAGCCACCCGTATGAATACCCGTTAAAACAATTTCAAGATAGCCAGCCTCAACTAATTGCTGGGCTTGATGTAATACTTCTTGGGGATCACGAGAACGCATTAAGCCACGTGCCCATGGGATAATACAAAATGTACAGAAGTTGTTACAGCCTTCTTGTATTTTTAAGGAAGCACGTGTACGGTCTGTAAATGCTGGTACATCTAATTCCTCATAAACGCGATTTTTCATAATATTACGTACGGCATTAATCGGTTGTCGTTCTGAACGATATTGATCGATATAGCCTAATAATTTCGTACGATCCTGTGTTCCTACAACAATATCTACGCCAGGAATCGCCATAATTTCAGCTGGGGATGTCTGTGCATAGCATCCCGTTACACAAATAACAGCATCAGGATTTTGTCGAACTGCGCGACGAATCACCTGACGAGATTTCTTATCTCCAGTATTGGTAACTGTACATGTATTAATGACATAAACGTCTGCTTGATGATCAAACTCTGTACGATCATAGCCATCTTCTTTGAACAGTTGCCAGATTGCTTCTGTTTCGTAATGATTTACTTTACAGCCAAGTGTGTGAAAAGCCACTTTTGACAAGGCTGAACACCTCTTTCATTCAAATTCATAGGATATGGCAGACAGTGCGTATAATGGCGCTGTTTCTGCTCGTAAAATTCTTGGTCCTAATGACATAGTTTGAGCGCCTGCATGTAACAGCGCTTCTGACTCTTGACGAGAAATGCCCCCCTCTGGACCAAAGATTATAAGCATTGATTTCGACTTCTTATCATACACGTTTTTTAGCTTCTCCGCAAACCTTGTGCGCTTTTCAGCCTTTGCATCCTCTTCATCTGCAATAAAAACGGCATCGAATTGATCTATTTGTTGTAGGAGCTGTTTAAAGGTAATTGGTTCAAAAACCTCTGGGATATGTGTACGATGGGCTTGTTCTGCGGCCTCTTTAGCAATTTTTTGTAATCTTTCTTGCTTTTTTGCCCCTTTTTTCTTGTCCCATTTCACAATGGAACGTTCAGCTTCAAATGGCTGTAATGCAAACATCCCAAGCTCCGTCGCTTTTTGTGTAATTAGCTCTAGCTTATCGCCCTTTGGCAAGCCACAAGCTACTGTTACATAAATAGGTAGCTCTGGTGAAGGTATTGTTTGACCAGTCGTTTCAATCACGACCTCATCCCCTTCAAACCCTTCGATTGTACATATATGAGCGGTGTTTTGTGCAACAACAACGATTTTGTCGCCCTGCTTCATCCGCATTACTCGCTCAATATGGCGTGCATCTTCTCCGCTAATACGTGCATTTTCTATGGCTGTTTCAATAAAATAACGTTGCATGCTACACAGTCCTTTCTAGCAAGACAGGAAAACGCCAAATCACAAGCACACGGCTTACGATTTGGCGCTTCTTCAGTCAGGTTATAGCGGTCGACGAGCAATAATAGCTACCCAATCTTCCATTAATAATACTTCTTCAATCACAAAGCCTGAAGCTTCTAGTGCTGCTTTGACATCATCACGTTTTGCCCCGATAATGCCTGAAGTGACATATAATCCACCTGGTTTCACAATTGTAAATGCGTCGTCAGTGAAAGACATAATGATTTCGGCCAAAATATTAGCCACCACCACGTCTGCTGGTTCTTTGACAGTATCTAATAAGTTACCATGGAATACCTCTACCTTATCTTCTACTTTATTCAACGCCACATTTTCTTGTGCCGAACGTACAGCTACCTCGTCTAAATCGAGAGCATGCACACTTTTAGCACCAAGTAATGCTGCACCAATAGATAATACACCGGATCCTGTACCGATATCGACAACTGTATCCTCTTCTTTAATGACCTTTTCAAGTCCTTGTAAACACATCACCGTCGTTGGATGTGTACCTGTACCAAAAGCCATACCAGGATCTAATTCAATAATCAGTTCATCTGTTGAAACAGGTGTATAATCCTCCCATGTTGGTACGATTGTAAAGCGTTCAGAAATTTTGACAGGATGGTAGTATTGCTTCCAGGCAGTTGCCCAATCTTCCTCATTGACTTCAACAATGGAGACAACATTTTCACCGATATCAATGTTAAAGTTCGTCAAGTTTGTGATGGCTGCTTTAATTTCTTCGACCGTTTCATTTAAAAAACTAGACTCTGATAAATAAGCTTTGACAATGACGCCATCTTTCGGAAAATCATCTTCATTTAGCGCATAAATTTCACCATATTGATCTTCACGTGGCTTCGCAAATTCTGCAGAATCTTCGATGACAACACCACTTGCACCTGCTTCATGCAAAATATTCGAAATTGCTTCTACCGCTTCATTTTTTGTATGAATGGATAATTCAGACCACTTCACGTAGCTCTTCAGCTCCCTCTAATTATTCACCTTGGAATTTTTTCTTAATTTTATCGAATAGTGAACTACCTTGTTCTTCAGGGATATCGCCACTAATTTCAGCAAATTCTCGTAGTAATTGCTTTTGCTTTTCTGTTAATTTCTCAGGTGTCATGACTTTGACCGTTACATACTGATTCCCCATACCATAGCCATGAACATTTTTAACGCCTTTATCTTTAAGACGGAATTGGGCGCCTGACTGTGTGCCAGCTGGGATACGTAATTTGACTTTACCATGCACTGTAGGCACTTCAATTTCATCTCCAAGTGCGGCTTGAGGGAATGTCAACTTCAACTCGAAGTAAATATCGTCCCCATCACGTTCAAATTCTTTATGCCCTTGAACACGGAACATAATATATAAATCCCCTGCAGGACCACCGTTAATACCTGGTTCACCTTGACCCGATACACGAATTTGTTGTCCATCATCCACACCTGCTGGAATCGTCACTTTAATTTTCTTGCGTTTTTGAACTTTTCCTTCTCCACGACAAGTTGAACATTTTTCTTTAATGATTTTACCTGTACCATGGCAAGTCGTACATGCACGACGGTTCATCATGCGACCAAACGGTGTATCCACTGCTTGGTTGATTTGTCCAGCCCCATTACATGTCGAACATGTTTCTGGCTGTGTGCCTGGCTTCGCTCCTGAGCCATGACATGTTTCACACGTTTCATCTTTCGGAATTTCTATTTCTGTTTCTTTCCCAAAAATAGCTTCCTCAAATTTAATATTCATGCGATATTGTAGATCATCGCCTTTACGTGGCGCATTTGGGTCTTGACGGCGACCACTACCACCGAAGAAAGAGCTGAAAATATCCTCGAAGCCGCCAAAGCCGCCGCCTCCAAAGCCACCACCAAAGCCCGCATTCGGGTCTTCATGACCAAATTGGTCGTAGCGTGCTTTTTTCTGGTCGTCGCTTAATACTTCATATGCTTCAGCGATTTCTTTGAATTTTTCATCTGCACCCGGCTCTTTATTAAGATCAGGGTGATATTGTTTTGATAATTTACGGTATGCTTTTTTAATTTCATCTTTAGAAGCTGATTTTGTTAAACCAAGCACCTCGTAATAATCGCGTTTCTCCATGATTCACACTCCGCTCTGTTTGCATAAAATCTATTGTAACATGCAGTTGTTAAAACTGCCTTATTTTTTCGATTAATCATCCCATAAAATTGAGGTTTTCACTTCCTAGCAGCTAACGTATGCAACTATTCCATAAATGGTGTCATTTGCGTGAAGCGATCACAACATCATGACAAAAGCCAAAGCCGCAAGCGGTCTTTGGCTTTTTCACTTAACTGTGTTACTTCCTATTTATCATCTTTTACTTCTTCGAAATCAGCGTCTACAACACCGTCATCTTTTTTACCAGCGCCAGTGTCTGCACCTGCGTCGCCACCTTGAGCCGCTTGAGCTGCCGCTGCCGCTTGCTCATAAACTTTCATCACTAGTGGCTGTAATACGCCTTCTAATTTTTCTTTTGCTGCTTTAATGCCTTCTAATTCACCAGCTTCAAGCGCTTTTTTCAATTCATCACGAGCGTCTTCAACAGATTTTTTCTCATCTTCTGTAATTTGCTCGCCTAAGTCAGCAATTGTTTTATCCACTTGGAATACTAATTGGTCTGCTTCATTGCGAAGATCTGCTTCTTCTTTACGTTTAGCATCCGCTTCAGCATTAGACTCTGCGTCTTTTACCATGCGTTCAATTTCTTCCTCTGATAAACCAGAATCAGATTGAATCACAATTGTTTGCTCTTTGTTTGTACCAAGGTCTTTCGCTTTGACAGATACGATACCGTTTTTATCAATATCGAATGTTACTTCGATTTGAGGTACACCACGTGGTGCTGGTGGAATATCTGCTAATTGGAAGCGACCTAATGTTTTATTGTCAGCTGCCATTGAACGCTCACCTTGTAGAACATGAATATCTACTGCTGGTTGGTTATCAGCTGCTGTAGAGAATACTTGTGATTTAGAAGTAGGAATTGTTGTGTTACGGTCGATTAATTTTGTGAACACGCCACCCATTGTTTCAATACCAAGTGAAAGTGGTGTTACGTCAAGTAATACTACGTCTTTTACATCACCTGTTAATACGCCACCTTGTACAGCAGCACCCATAGCTACTACTTCGTCAGGGTTTACACCACGGTGAGGCTCTTTACCAGTTTCTTTACGTACCGCTTCTTGTACTGCTGGAATACGCGTAGAACCACCAACTAAAATAACTTGGTCGATTTCAGAAGTTGAAAGACCTGCATCAGATAATGCTTGACGTACTGGTCCAACTGTACGATTTACTAATGGTAATGTAATTTCGTCAAATTTTGCACGAGTTAAAGAAATTTCTAAGTGTAAAGGACCTGCTTCACCAGCTGTAATGAATGGTAAAGAGATTTGTGTTGATGTTACACCAGATAAATCTTTTTTCGCTTTTTCAGCGGCATCTTTTAAACGTTGCATCGCCATTTTATCTTTTGATAAATCAATACCGTTTTCTTTTTTGAATTCAGCTACTAGATATTCAATAACCGCGTCATCGAAATCATCCCCACCTAGTTTGTTATCACCAGCTGTAGCTAATACTTCAAAGACACCGTCACCTAACTCAAGGATAGATACATCAAACGTACCGCCACCAAGGTCAAATACTAATACTTTTTGGTCTTGGTCTTGTTTGTCTAAACCATAAGCAAGTGCAGCGGCAGTTGGTTCGTTGATGATACGCTCTACTTCTAGACCTGCGATTTTACCAGCATCTTTTGTAGCTTGGCGTTGTGCATCATTAAAGTAAGCAGGAACTGTAATAACTGCTTTTGTTACTTTTTCCCCTAAGTAATCTTCTGCATAACCTTTTAAGTATTGAAGAATCATAGCCGATACTTCTTGTGGTGTGTAATCTTTATCTTCTACTGTTACTTTATCAGCTGTACCCATTTTTGATTTAATAGACATAATTGTATTAGGGTTTGTTACAGATTGACGTTTCGCTACTTCACCAACTTGACGTTCACCATTTTTAAATGCAACAACAGATGGTGTCGTACGGTTACCTTCTGGATTTGGAATTACTTTTGGTTCTCCACCTTCAAGTACAGAAACGCAAGAGTTTGTTGTTCCTAAGTCAATACCAATAATTTTGCTCATTAAAATTTCCTCCTATTATGTCAACGCAAGGGATGCGTTTTCTAACTAATTTTAATTGACTAAATAGTACAAGGACTATTCGTTCACAGATACCATTGTTGGGCGTAAAACACGATCCTTTAAGATATACCCTTTTTGGAGCTCGCGTAAGACAACACCCGTCTCTTTTTCACTATCTTGTTCTTGCATAACAGCTTGGTGAATAGTTGGATCAAATTGCTCACCTTCAGCTTTAATGACTTGTAGACCTTCTTTTTCTGTCGCTTCAATTAAAGAGCGGTACACCATTTCAATCCCTTTAATGATGGATGCAGTTTCTTCAGAAGTTGTCTCTACTTGTAGAGCACGCTCAAAATTATCAAGAACTGGCAATAAGTCAGATAGTAGGTTTTGCGCACGGTACTTCTCAGCAGCCTCACTGTCTAACTGATGACGACGACGCATATTATCGAAGTCAGCACGTAGACGTAGGTGACGATTTTCCTCGTCATCTAGCTTTGCTTGTAGCTCAGCCAGCTTCGCCTCATACTGTTCTTCAATAGATAATTCTACTGCTTCTTGAACTTCTGATTGTGTTACTTCCTCTGCTGTCGTTTCAGCTTGTACATCTTCTTGTACTAAATCTTTGTTTTCCGTTGTTTCCGTCACTTGAATCCTCCTCATTATCATTCACTACGATTTTTCATAAAGGCTTGTGTTAAATCCAAGCGCATTATGTCTAATAAAGCCACGACACGCTTATAATCCATACGTGTTGGGCCAATGATAGCAATGGCTCCCTGTTGGTCATCACCAATGGAATAGGTAGTGGTAATGACACTGCAATTTTCCATTTCTAATTGTTTATTTTCTGAGCCTATCCGAATATGAATACCTGATTCGTTCGGATGGAAAAGGGACTGCACTTGGCTAGTCGTCTCCATCAAGTCCAAAATCATGCGAACCTTATTTAAATCATGGAATTCTGGTTGGTTGAACATATTCGTTTTCCCACCATAGAAAATTTTACTTTCTGAATTATGCATTGTTGCTGTTACGAGCGCGCGAATAAAATCATCCGCTGATCTAATATGTTGCTGTAACACGGCTAGCACTTCAGCTTCAAGGCTTTTATGGAGATCTTCTAAGGATACACCAATCAGGCGATCATTTAAGATATTGACCATTTTCTCTAAATCAGAAGCGGTAAAATCTGGCGGTAAGTTGAACATGCGATTTTCAACATGCCCATTATTCGTTACGATAATTGCTACTGCTGTATCGCTAGAAAGAGGGACAATTGAAAATCGTTTGACACGATGCCTTTGAACATCAGGTCCTAAAAGTATGGAAGTATACGATGTCAGCTCCGATAGAATGTTGGCTGACTTTCGGATAATATGCTCTACTTCTACTAGTCGATCATTAAAAATTGATTGGATTTGTTGAATGTCCTTCGAATTAATGCCTTGAGGACTCAACAAATGATCTACATAAAATCTGTAACCCTTTTCTGAAGGCACTCGACCAGAGGAAGTATGTGTTTTCTCTAAAAAGCCTAATTCCTCTAAATCCGCCATTTCATTTCGAATAGTGGCTGGACTAAATGTAATCCCTTGTTTTTTGGAGATTTGGCGAGAACCTACCGGCTGTGCAGACACAATAAAGTCGTCTACAATGACTTGCAATATCTGTAACTGCCGATTTGTTAGCATGATTATCACCTCTGTTAGCACTCGACTAAGAGGAGTGCTAATACTATTATTAAGTTATCAAATCCCACATTTTATGTCAACGATATCGCTCAATCTTCTAGCAAAAATTGTTGAAAAACTTCATTGCCCACAAAACGTCCTTTTCTAGTTAGACGAACACCCACCTTATCTTGTTCTAAAAGATCTTTTGATACTAAATCTTTTATAACAGTCTCATAATGAGCAGCCATTGGTGTTTTAAATTTTTCTTCATATATAGTGTGCATAACCCCCGCTGTTTTTCGCAGCCCTAAAAACATTTGTTCTTCTCTTTTTTCCGCTTGAGATACTTCATGTTCATGAACAATAGGTAGCTCATTTACAAAAACAGCATCCATATATTTTCTTAATGGACCATGATTGGAGTAACGTATGCCCTTTAAATAACCATGGGCACCCGCCCCAAACCCTGCATATTCATCATTATCCCAATAAATTTTGTTATGCTCTGAATGGAAGCCTGGTTTTGCAAAATTACTAATTTCGTATTGTTGAAGTCCATGTAAAGCCATTTGCTGCATCAACACATCATACATATCTGCTTCGAGATCTTCCGTTGGTAAATACAACTTGCCTTTTGTGTATTGATTATAAAAAATCGTTTTTGGCTCTACAATAAGAGAGTAGGCAGAGAAATGGGGCAAATCAAGGGCAAAAGCTTTGTCTAATGAGTCCTTCCATTGAGCCATCGTTTGCCCAGGTAAACCATACATTAAATCAATGCTAATGTTTTGAAAGCCAATTTTTCTAGCCAAAGCGATTGTTTCATAAACATGGTCATTACTATGAGTGCGTCCAATCTTCTGTAACAGCCCTTGGTCAAAAGATTGCACACCCATGCTTAGACGATTGACACCACCATCAAACAACACTCGCAATTTTGCCGCAGACAATTCATCCGGATTAGCCTCTGATGTAAATTCTGTCACACTCTCCATCGGAATATACGTATGAATATACGTTAGTAGTTTGTCCAATTGCTCCGGTGATAAAGCAGTTGGTGTCCCACCTCCAAGAAAAATCGTTTCGATATTACGAAAATTGTCCGGAGATTTTTGTGTGGCAAGAGCCATCTCTTTACCAAGTGCTTCTATATATTCATCCACTGGTTGGTTTTTAAAGTAAAATTTATTGAAATCACAATAATTACAAATTTGATGACAGAAAGGAATATGAATGTAAACACCTCGTGCCATAGCAATCCCTTCTTTCTCGTTAAGTCTTTTCCATTTCTACATTATAACGAATCAATAGAAGGAACGCTATGAAACCATCTAGCGAGTTTTCCATACATATCTGCAAGGGTAGCTTCCTTGTCATTTAGTTCTAGAAAAAAACAAACTGCACTCCGATTGTTAGCGCGTTGGTAGTGACCCCTTAAAGTTAGAGTTTTTATTTATGCAGCTAATTGGCTGGCATGAGTTCGGTATTTTACCGGACTCATGCCGGCCAATTTTTGTTTAATACGTTCGTTGTTATAGTAGTGGATATATTTTTCAATTTTCTTTTTTAACACGTCATATGAGACTAATTCTTCCCCGTGATACATTTCTTGTTTGAGTAAGCCAAAGAAGTTTTCCATTGCTGCATTGTCTGCACACGTTGCTTTGCGAGACATGCTTTGGAAAATCTTGTTCTGCTTTAATGTTTTCACCCATTTATTATGTTGATAGTGCCAGCCTTGATCTGAATGGATTGTTGTTCGATATTCTGCACGTTCTCGAATGACTGGAAGGGCTTGTTTCAATGAGTCCAGCACAAAATCCATTGTAGGCCGTTTAGACATACTGAACCCAATAACCTCTCCGTTATATAAGTCCATAATTGGGCTCAGATATAGTTTTTCATCATCTGTACATTTGAATTCAGTTACGTCTGTCACCACTTTTTGTACGGCGTAATGCGTATAGAAACGGCGATTTAAACGATTTTTCGCCACTTTTCCAACCGTACCTTTATACGATTTATAGCGCGACTTGCGGACGAATTTCTCACATTTCAAATCTAATTCCTGCATAATGCGCTGTACTTTTTTGTGATTAATGATGTAGCCTTGCGCTTTTAACTCCGTATGTATACGACGATAGCCATATCGTCCTTCATGTTTCTTAAACGTCTCTAAAATCAACGTTTGCCATCCCTTATCTGGATCTTCCTGATGCAGTTGCTTGATGTGATAATGATACGTAGCTTCTGGAATATCTACACGCATTAAAATGTCTTTTAATCGGAATCCTTCTTCTTTGAGTTCAAAGGCAATGACTGCTTGTGCTTTCCGAGGAATGCTTCCGGGTTCTCTCGAAAAGCCTTCAACTTTTTTAAGTATGCCACCTCTAGACGAAGCAGTTCATTTTCACGTTCTAACTGCTCCTCACGTGACATTTCTTTTTCTTGTTTAGTTGGTTTTGATTTTTTCGACATAGATGGGCGCCCCTTTGCTTTTTCTTGCAGGCCCTCTATCCCTTCTTCCAGAAATTTTTGGTTCCATTTAGCGATTAAACGTGGATTGTTCATCTTAAATTGAATCGCTGTCTCTTGATAGGAAGCACCTGTTTGTTTCATAAAGTGTAATACATCTACTTTAAATTGAACAGAATAGACTTCCTTACTTCTTTTTCGTTTAATACCATTATTCCCATATGCTTTGTAGGCAGCTACCCATGTTCTAATTGCTGTATTAGATGGAATGGAATATTTTTTAGCTAATCGTTTAAGACCTATTTTTCCTGTTAAATACTCTTTCACAACCTTTAACTTAAATTCATCGCTATATTTTGCCATAAAAAAACACCCCAAAAGTTTTTTACTCTAACTTTTGGGGTGCAGCACCGTTTCTAACAAATCGGAAGTGCAGTTTTTCATATATAACAAATGACTACAACTTTATTCTTTTTTTATTTTGATGCTGTCAGCAACTTTACTGCCATCCTTCTTGATAGGAATTAATGTATAATTTTTTTCTGTTAAATAAAGTGCATCTACGCGACTTCCCCACTTTGTCCCCTCTTTATTTAATGGATAGGGTGTAGCAAAGTTCCATGATTGTCCTGCCTTTGATTGGATTTTAAAATAAACTGCATCATTGACAATGCTTTGATCGGCATGAAAATAAATCGTTGTTGAGATGGGTGTGGAGACAACTTTATCAATCGTTATTTCCTGTTGATCGACATGATTGACTTTTTTATTAATCACAAAGATTTTTCGATCTTCTTGTAATTGTTCCTGAGAAGCCTCTACCTGAAATTCCCAAGGTTTATCAATCGGTGTTTCTACATTCCAATCTTTATAACGAATAGCTAATGCTAAATCTTCGTCTGACGGAAAATCATCCATTTTGATACTATTGTATATGGTATATACATTTTTAGACTGGACAATGGATTGACCTCCATTACGAACCATATAATCTTTCCCATTGACGAGTATTTGAGGGAAGAAAAATATTTGGTGTTTTGGTGTAAATGCTTTCACAGGCTCAAAGGTAGCATTCAGTAAAATTTGATTGTCATCAATAATCACTTCATTTAACGTTAAACGCCCTAAGCTATTGCTTGCTGTCTTCCCCACCTCTGTTTTATAGGCTTCGAAATCCACATCTCGATTCCACCACAAATACAGCAATGATCCACTAACGACCATCAATAAAAAGATAACAACTATTCCTCGTTTTTTTCTGCGTCCTCGATTTTCCTTATCCAAATCCACTACTCGCAGTATATCATTGGACAACCGTACACCTCATTTTTATAAATATCGTTATAATTCATTGTAGTTTGTAACAAAGCATTATATAACCTTGTTTAAAAGCAAGACAGGACGAATCCATTATGTATAAAAGGAATTTTTACATTCCTTTATGCTGATGACGAACTTTATTGGCTATTTGCATTAAATAGTCCACAAAGAGATCATCTCTTACTAACCACACCTGATAATTTCGCTTTAAAAACCACTCCGCTTCATGAAAGCTAGCAAAGTTTTGCGCTAATGGCGTGTTATTCTTTTCAATCCCCCAGTCAATATCGTCGCTTGAAAAAAGAATAAACACATCCTCTTGCTGATTTTTATAAAATGTTCCAAATGAAGAAGCCTTTAAATTATAACGATTCCTTTTCGCATCCTCTGGAATAGGTTCTATGTGGAAGGTTGCCAATACAAACTGTTTGTAGGCTTCCATCGTTAAAGAGCAGCCCGCAGCCTTTTGATGTCCGCCTCCACCATAAACAGCGGCAATAGCTGACACATCTATATGGTCATGAACCGTTCGAAAGGATATTCTTTTACTGCCCATATTGATCATCGCGATATAATCAAGATGCATGTTTTCCTTACCTAATTCATTACCAAGCTCAGAATGATAGGATTCTGCATAAACAACGCCAGCATAAAAGTCGCCCAAATTGGTTTGCACAAGTTCTCGTTTCTTCCGCCGAATATAACGCTCTATTTTTTCTTCTTCCATGCTTAAAATTTTCTTTTCAAATTCATCAAAATCAAAGCGATCACTTGTTTTTAAACGATCCAGCATTTTCTCTTCAAATTCTTCAATGGATACTAGAAAAAACAGTGCATTTAATCGTTGCGCTTGAAAATTGTCGTTCTTTTCCCACTCCCATGTATCATATTGTCTTACTAACTCTACGAATTCTGAAATGGCGGCTGTTTTCTCTAATAAACCATGGGTCACCAAGTACTGATACAATAAAGAAGTAGCGGACGTTAAATAGCCATGCTCATCTTCAATTAAAACTTTTCCCCATTCATACTGATTGAAATGCAACGCTGTTTTATGATGATCCAGCAATTGCACATTCCCAGTTGCCTGATAATAGTCCTGAATCCTTTTTTCATTTTCTTCGTTTGGAGAAAGATCTGTAATAAACAAAAATGTTTTCTGTTGATCATTCTCCAAAAAGAATTCTATTTCACGGTCAAGTGCCGTAATAGAATTGTAGCGTATCCTTACCTTATCGTTAAAAGCAAGCTTTGCTAAAATCCCACACCCTACTCCATCTAAATCATTATGTGATAATAATTTATACATCTCTTCACCTCCCATGTAGTATGGTTATTTTTTTGTGATTCAAACAGAAAGTGGTAGCTAAAAATTGCAGTACGGACAAAGCGTCATTGAAATTGGATTCAAGTTAACATACATTTAAAACATGATATCGATTTGGACAAAGAGAGGAGTCTGTTCATGAAACGGAAACTAATTACTATTGGCATAGTTCTTCTACTAATGTGTGCTTTCGCATTTTCAGCTTATAAACTAATGAACGCTCGTAACTATCAATTGTTTGGCAATATTACTTCTCATGTTGACACACAGGAAAAGGTGGCTGCCCTGACATTCGATGATGGACCAACTGACAAGACAGACGCTATTTTAGCGTTACTAGAAGACTACCAAGTAAAAGCAACGTTTTTTCTAATTGGACAGGATATTGAGAAGCATCCAGAAGAAGCAAAGAAAATTGCAGTAGCAGGCCATCAAATTGGCAACCATACGTATTCGCATAAGCGTATGGTATTGAAAAGCCCTTCCTTTATTAAAAATGAAATAGAAAAAACAGATGCACTCATTGCTAGCATTGGCTATCAACAAACACCTTTCGTCAGACCACCCTATGGTAAAAAACTAATCGGCTTTCCCCATTATTTACATAAACATCAACGTGAGACCATTACATGGAACTTAGAGCCCGATACGTTCTTTACAAAGGCAGAGGAAAAAATAAATTATGTGAAAGAAAATATTCAACCAGGTTCCATTATTTTAATGCACCCTATGTACGACCATACAGACAATGAATTACAGGCAATAGAAGGCATTCTTCAAACGCTTATTGATGAAGGCTATACATTTGTTACGATAGAGGAACTTTTACAATATCAAAAATAATCACCCCTGTTGCCAAGAATCTGCATCATCTTTCGTGCAGATTTTTTTAGTTAGAAAGGATTAGATTTTCACTCTTTTTCTACGACCTAAACATTATCTAATTTATAATTTCTAATCTTCCTCTCAATCTCCATATCCAGTAGCATGTTCGTCTTATAAACCCCATGGCATAAAGGAAAACAACTTATTTAGAATTTATAAATTGAAGTTGGATTTTTCAGAAATGTTAATAAATATTTTTTCAGTAAAATATAATCACCATCTCTGCTAAAATATGCTATTATACCTTTAGTATAATGTCCTATTTTTATTATATTAAAAATAGAGGAAATATGAACTATAAAAGGATGATGATTATGCAAAATATCCAACAATTATTCCAGAGCGAAGATGGAAATATCCAACAAAGAGAGAATTTTTTATCCCTATTAGAGAAAATTGTTTCCTCATTAGATGAATTAAAAAATCCACATAAGACAACACTTGGTCCAATGAAAGAGCGTTCTGCTAATTTCTATCAAGAGCTGATGCAAGAACATCAAGTGCCAACTACAGGGGTTGGGCTCGATCAAGTTGTAGAAGAAATGACACAATTAATGCAAGGACATCCTTATCATACACGTAACTTTGTAACCAATGTTTTACCAATGGCAAGCATCCCAGGTGTATTAGGTCAATTTACAAATGCCCTATTAAATGGCAACAATTTATGGGATGTTTATGGTCCTGCTGCCGCTGAGTGTGAGGTCAAAGTAGTGGCTATGATGTCTAAATTAGTTGGCTATGATTATACGAAGAGCTTTGGTTATACAACATGGGGTGGACAAGGTGCCGTTTTCAGTGGACTTCGCCTTGCCATCGCCAAACAATTTCCACATGCCAAAGAAGATGGTGTTCCGAATAACTTATATTGCTTTGCTTCAGAAAACGCACATTATAGCCTTTTAAAATCTGTTGAGGCAGTGGGCATTGGTAGTAAACATTTAGTACGTGTAAAAGCTGGCAAAGACCACTCAATGGATGTGGAAGACCTACGTACCCGTATGACAGAAGTAATCGAAAACGGCGGTATCCCTGTCTATGTAGTGGCTACTACAGGAGCGACTGATCAATTTGGTATTGATGATGTACATGCTATTAAAGAGGTTACTACAACGCTTGAGAAGAAGTACAATTTACAGCCAGTACATATTCATGCTGATTCAGCTTTAGGTGGTTTTTATGCCTTCTTCAATGATTATGATTTCGAAAAAAATCCTCTACAATTTGAAGACGATGTCGTACAAGGCTTACAACATATCCATGAACGCATGCAACATCTAGCTATGGCAGATAGCCTTTGCTTTGACTTCCAAAAGCTTGGACAAACACCTTATTTAACTAGCTTATTCTTAATTAAAGAAGGTAACAGTTTACAGCTATTAGATATTGAGGACTTCGATACACCTTATGTGGGCAATCGTGGTTACGGTTCATACCATACTGGTTATACATTAGAGTGCTCTCGTATGGGTAGCTCCATTGCTATTTTTGCTGCTCTCCAAGCATTCGGTAAGGAAGGTTATCAACAACTATTAGCTAACTATGTACGTGTAAATTTAGCGTTCCGCACACAATTAGCTGAGAAAACACCAATGCTACAGGTCGTTAATGACACAAATATTGGTCCAGTTACAGCCTTTCGCTTGTATCCTGATGGCTTCAATTGGCAGGCTGAACAAGCTGGTCATTATACACAGGATCAAATCGAACACATTAATGGCATCAATGCATCATTCTTTGAAATTATAGGTGAAGGTCGTGATGATGTATTCTTCGGTGATACAACACGAGTTTGTACGGTTAGCACGAGTGATACAACACAGCATGTTCCCGTTGCAGCGGCAAAATTCTTCTCTATTTCACCATACACAGAGACAGATCATATCCCAAACATGATTCATTTCTTACAGCAAAAGCTAACAGTATTGGAGGCGTCTCACATTGCGTATCGTCACTAAATTTAAAAGTTCTTTACTCTATAAATATATAGCCAGTTTCACCATTCCAATAGCCATTATTTCATTGCTATTTAGTGTTGTATTATTCGCGGTTTCTTACCGTATTATCGACAATTTTGTCATTAAACAATTCGAAACTACTTTAGAGATCACATCGAATACGATTTTTGAAGATCTTGAGAAAAATGATGTAAAAGCGGCGGATAACGGTAGCTCTGACAATTATAAAAAACTATTAGATCAATTAAACGCTACGGTTAAAAAGTTTGATATAGAAAACGCCTATGTGCTTTCAAAAGCCAATGGTAAGGAGCATATCGTGGCATTAAGTAATACTGACAATCATCAGCAAGACTATGAATTTAGTGATGAAATGCGAAAAGCCGTCGACACGCAAACCATTCAAACAAGTGATATATACAAAGATGAATATGGTATCCATAAATCTATTTTTATCCCATTTAAAGATACTGATATTATTTTTGGTTTAGATATGGATGCTTCCTTCATTTCTAAGCTACAAACAGAAACACTTTGGATTTGTATTATTCTAACCGTTGTTTTTGTGATTTTTGGTATTATCGTTGCTTACTTTATTAGTGTAGGTATTACGAAACCAATTAAAAAAATGACTCGCTATGTCGGTCAGGTTGCACAGGGAGATTTAGCCGTCGAGCCTCTCCACATAAAAGGTTCCAATGAAATTGCCCAGCTATCATCAGGCATTGAAAATATGACGGAAGATTTACGTACATTAATTCAGCAAATAGCTCAAAATGCTGAACAAGTGGCAGCCATGTCAGAGGAACTAACTGCAAGCTCCGAGCAAACAAGTGCTTCCATACAGCAAATTACATCTTCTATGCAAGAGGTTGCAGTGGGCTCAGAAAAACAAACCTCTTCGATTGAAGAAGTGGAAAGCCATATTACAACCATCTCTAGCAAAATGACAGAGGTTGTCACAAGCGTAACTGGTGTGACAGAAAAGGCATTCCAGGCATCTGCGATCTCAGAAAAAGGCAATACAACGATTCAAGATGCTACAGAAAAAATGGCCGTAACATCCCAAGCCATTCAAGAATCAGCAACTGTCGTTGAACGTTTAAGCACATACACGAATGAAATCGGGGATATTGTAGCATTGATTACCCAGATAACGGATCAAACCAACTTACTTGCGTTAAATGCTTCCATTGAAGCAGCGCGTGCAGGCGAGCATGGCAAAGGCTTTGCAGTAGTAGCTGAGGAAGTACGTAAGCTGGCCGATCAATCTTTAGATGCTACAAACAGTATTCGAACACGTATCGAAACCATTAAGGAAGAATCGGCTCAAGCCGTAAAATCGATGGCTATTAGCAGCAGTAATCTTGCGGAAAGCTCCACAACATTTAATGCATCAGGAGAAGCATTTGCTGACATCTATAGCCACGTCACATCACTTACGCAGGAAATGGACCATGTCAATAACATAATGTCCAATATCAATGAAGGCGTTAGCAGCATCGCGATCTCTGTTGAACAAGTGGGCGTAGTAGCTGTGCAAGCCTCAGGCAATATTCAAAACGTTGCTGCTGCTTCTGAGGAGCAATCTGCAAGTATCGAGGAAATCACAGCTTCTTCGAATAACTTAGCAGAAATGGCTCAACAGCTTCGCAATATCACTCAAAAATTTAAGTTATAAAATTAAGAATCCGCTATGCTCCTTTTCGGCATAGCGGATTTTTCTCTGCATAAAAAATCTCCTACCAAAATGGTAGAAGATTAGGCAATAATATTTTTCACAACTTTTGAGATAACTGCACCTTCCGCTTGGCCTGTAAGCAATGGCTTCGCAATTTTCATGGCTTCTCCCATGTTCATTCCTTTACCAACACCTGCCGCTACTAATTTCTCAGCAATCGCTTCTTCGGATAATTGCTTCGGTAAGAAAGATTTCAAAAGTGTCAATTTGGCTTCCTCTTTTTCAATCAAATCTGCTCGTCCAGCCGTCTGTGCGCCTTCTAACGCTTGATTCGTTTGTTTGACCTCTCGATGAATAATGGCTATCTCTTCTTCAGCGATTAATGCTGCTCCCTTTTCTTTTTCAGCAGAATCTAAAGCTGATTTCAAAAGAGATAATACACCCTTTGCTAAAGTATCTTTCTCTCTCATTGCCGTTTTTAATTGTTCAAATACTTCTGTTTTTAACAATGATCTCACTCCTTCAAGCCATCTATATTAGAAAACATTATACCATAAAATACCTCAGAACATGACAGTCAGTGCCTCAGTCAAGCAAATAAGCATCTGCTAATTTTACTTGATAATGCAACATCCCTTTTAACTCACCTCGATAAGAAAAGACCCCTTGCTGAATTAATTGACGCAGGCGATATTCAATCCATTCCGCTTCTCTATACTGTTCCATATGCCCTAGCACTTCCCCAATGAGTCTAGCCGCCATTAGATATGGAGCTTCTTCTTGGTCTTCATGTAATCGTTTAGCACAGGCAATGATCCAGTCATCATCTACATTTTCATTGTGATGACTCCAAAGTTCATTGTATTCCCAGGTATGTATACAGTAGTCATCCATTAACATCTTTAATCCTTCTTTAGATAAAGCCTGCTGTACTGATTTTTTTAATGGGCGTCCCTGGTATTGCTCATAAATATGAAGTACATTCTCTACACTGACCTCTCCAGAGGATCTTGGATAATTGTCCTCTGCTAACTGGGGGAATATATGCAACTCATGGAATAACTGAAAAGTATCTAATACATAGATATCATTTGGTTTCTTTTCTAGCATCGCTAAGACAAGTCGAAGCCCTATTTGTTCATGGGCATTTTGACAAGTCCATATGATTATATCTTGTTGTGGCGGAATAGATTTTATTTTCTCTACGGCTTCCTTCACCTCGCGCTCAAAAATGGCCAATCCATCGTCTTCTATAAAATAGCGCTCTTGTAGCCATTGAAAACGAGCTTCAATCCCTTCACATAGATGTAAATCTTTCAAAGGACCAACAGAAAAATTACCAGGCATAACGATGATTTCTTCCGTTTTCACGTAGTTACTATTGCGAAATGCAGCCTTCAAACTCCCTCCAGGTGAATGACCAAACACAATATGAACCGTTTCGATCGTTGAAACATCCTGCTCCTCATTTTGCTGCAATAAAAACTGTACCATATCGTCCTTCGACTGTTCATTCATTAAAGTCAAAAAGAGCATAGACTTCGCATCAGCCTCACTCATTCGCTTTATCGCCTTTTTTAATTTGTTGACATGTTCCATTATCTAAACTCCTTTGCACAATGGCCTGTATCTTAAATTCCCTTTCCATAAAAACAGTTACTTCCATCATACCGCAATTTCCGATTACCTTAAATTACTAATTTAGTTTTTTATGGAAAGAAAGGATAAAGAATTGCCCTATTTATGTAAAGGTTCTATTCTTTTAAGCGAGGGAGACTTCTTTAGGTAGATTATTTACTTGTTGGAGCGAGGTCATCCTCTTTATGAGCAGATTAACGACTTTCTCATTGTTGGAGCGCATTCCCCCTCAATAGAAAGAAAAACACTACTACCATCAATAAGAGCTTACAATAAGTTCCTTAACACTGAAGGTAGTAGGGTTCTTAATCAAAATTCGTTAAAAAAATCTTTCCTTTATTAGTAGCTTCAACGGCAGCTATTGCCTGGTGTATGTTCACTAGTGGGAAATGGTCCTGTACCTGCATCATTTTTAACGAATCCGTATGTACCATATTGACGAGCTGTTGCATAGTTTGCTGCCATTTTTCGATTGGTGTTTGGCGTTGCCAGTGGCGCAAATGAAACATCATCGCTTGTACCTTTGCTTCCCTTACAATATTTGTCCAATTTACCTGTATTCCCGATAAAAGACCGATGGCTAAAAATTTCCCACCAGGCTTCACACAGTATGCAAGTTGATTGCCCGCCTCCCCACCAATCGAATCAATCGCTGCATCAGCACCTCTGCCATTTGTTAAAGCCATTATCGTTTCATGAAGTGGCATCTTAGAAGTATCTATGACAAAGCGGGCCCCAAGCCGCTGTAATTCGTCTGTATGCTGATGACTTCGTGTGACAGCAATAAGCTGAAAACCTAGTAATTTGGCAAATTGAACATAGATATGTCCAATAGCAGAGCCACATGCATTCACTACTAGTACATCATTTGATTGTAATTTGAGAACTTCTGTACAGGTGACGAAGGCTGTTATCGGATTAATATACATTTGTGCTGCAGTAAAATGATCCATCGTAGAAGGAATAGCTACAGCAAAGTCCGCCTGAGTCTTCACCATTTCCTGCCACGTGCCCTCTCCTCGTAGTGGCAAGACTCGCTGACCAATGAGCTTTGAAGAGATAAGTGGTCCAACATCTTCAACGATTCCAACGCCCTCATAACCCGGAACAGTCGGTAAAGTGATTCGGTGGGCATATTTTCCCCAAATCGGTATTAAATCCGAAGGGTTGATGGGTCTTGCTAGCATACGCACAAGAATTTCTTGACCTTGTGGAGGTGTAATCGTTTTATTTTCAATCCTTAACACCTCATGTGGATTTCCAAATTCATATAGTTTAAGGCATTTTGCTTTCAACGATTCTTGCTCCTTTTTCTGATTAATTCTAGCTCTGTATAATCGTTCTGATACTCGCTCCACTTAGGTATGCCCATCTTATCTTTTTTGACTGATGGTCAATTGACCTTTTTCATCTACAAATAATTGTAACATATCGTTTATTTCGATACAGATTGGACTGATTACTGCTTTCTTATCAGAGAAATACCAAAGTCGTTCACTTGGTCCTAATAGAATATTGGCTCCATCTTCGTAGTTACCTAAAAAATGAAGAGCATCTGGTTGGATTTTCTGATCATTAATAGGTTTAATAGCATATTCATTTAATTTTCTAGCGGCTGCTAGAATGTCGTCGGTCGTTACATTGATTTCACCAATCTGTAGCACTTGCTCCATAGAAAAATAGGCTGTATCCTGTTCTGGATTTACTTCCTGCCTCGCAATAAATTCTAGTATATTGCCTTCAGGATCGTAAAAATAACAAGAGTAAGCTTTTAAAAAATCAAAATACACTTCATCCTGCCCCTCTGAAGTAAGCAAGCCAACACGTTCTTTGGCCCAAATTTTTGCCTGATAAAATAAATTTCTTGGAATATTTAATGCAATATGATATTGCTTTTGAATCGTAGTGGGCACTTTTTCAAAAGTCATCTTACTTTCACCAACTGCTATTGTAAAATAGTCACCTGTACTTTCTAATAAGGCAAAGCCTAGCTGGTCGCTATAAAATTTCTGCATCTTTTGTAAATCGTGAACAAATAGTTGAACCTTCGTAATTTTCATCTTCAAGCACCCCTTTGCTACTCCCCACTATACAAGCAAATATATGATATGGCGTCATGCAAAAGAATGAAGTTCCCTTCGGTCCATTTTAAGTAATTCGTTATCCCTATTATTTACAAAAATCATGTAATGGTTCATTCGATAAATTCAGCTAAGCTAATTTTCTTTTTTTGATAGTTTGCACGAATATGCTGGAGCTCGTCTTCTAACCTTAAAGCACCCGCTTCAACTCCTCTATAAATTAATAGTGGAGGCTGTTCTAACATCTCTCTTGCTCGCGAATAATCACAAGAGAATATTTTCTTAAGTAACAATAATGTCTTTAGCTTATTTTCCCCATCTCCTGTTATAGTCAGTTCATAGTAAGTAGTAGAGTTGTCTTCAGGCAACATCTCCTCTAAACCAGGCGGAATTAGCACACTCTCAAGAAACATGATTAGATTGTCATAGGCCATTGTGAAATCCCAACAGCCTGTCCCATGAAGAGCAGAAAAAATTGCCGTATCCCCTCTTGATAAATCCAAACAATATGGATCTCCTTCATCTGTTGCGATGACCAAATAATTGTGCGGCCAATCCAGAATCACCTCTTCTGTCACTGGATTATAATGATAGCCTTCCTGCCCACGCATTAAATCTCTTGCTCCATAGATTTGTAGATTTATATAATCACCCGTATTCCATGTAACTCTTTCAACGACATAACGCCTTAAAAAATAGACATATTCCGTTGGTAATGACCACTGACTGTCTACAAATTGGCTAATATCCTCCTCGATTTGATTGTGAAAAAACATAGGGTAAGCTGAATCCCTCTCTTGAATATCTTGGATAAAACTGCGCATTTGCTCTAATACTGCATCTAGTTTCTCCTGCAACTCTTTCAACTGCATTCCCTCCTTTCGTTACCTAGTGTCTTTCTTTATATTTTAACATATTCCATCATTAACCAATTAAGGTGAACATGTTATAATCATTAAAATAGACTGGTAGTATGCATAACGTGCTCAACAATAACGGATGGGGGCTATCTGTCATGTCACAATATGCGAACGAACAGACAGTACAATAAACCAAGGTGGCACAAGGAGAACAATGTCTGAAAAAATTAGCTCATCTGGTGAATATCCAACCCTCTATTTGCTATAGAGAGTTGCTTTGGCATACTGAAAAATATGATGCCTCCTATTATTGGCTACAAGCTTGCACTTGATCGATTAACCGCAGTACAGGCAGATATAGATGTTGACGTGCAAAGAGCTCATACCTTATTAAGCCAAAAATCACCAAATACGAAGGAGCGTAAGAAAATTTGAAATTACTCATAAGACGTCCCGAACAATCGGACATACAAACATTACATCAATTCTTTTTCCACGTCATTCAAGATACTTATGCAAAAGAAGGGATTGCCGAGCTAGTGGACGATCAACAGCGTGAATGGGCAATGAAAAAGCAGTATGTCGCAATGGACATAGAGAGCCAAGGCAAAAAAAGATTTTTCTGGGTAGCTGTGGACGAAGCAACAAATGACATAATAGGAACGATCGAATATGGGGAAGCCAACGAGATCATTCAACAAACGATTAAAGAAGATCTTTCCCATTGTCCAGAAATCGGTACCGTATTTGTTCATCCGGACTATCAAAATCGTGGTATTGGCACCAGGCTATTACAGAAAATGCTAACGACGTTGGAAAAACAAAAGGTGCATAGCTTTTGTTTAGATAGTGGATATAAACAGGCACAAGTCATCTGGCAGAAAAAATTTGGACAGCCTGACTATATACTTGAGCACTTTTGGGGAACGAATAGCCATCATATGATTTGGCAACGAGTACTACCATTGCGAGAAAAGAAGTAAAAGATGTCTTATCAAATCACACAAGAACGACATAAGAAGAACAAAGCTTATGTCAATAACATGCTTTATGAATACAATGTAAAACACTTTCCAAAAGATTTACAAGGTCGATATCAGGAAATTAATTTATTTCTAACTGATAGCAATGGTCACGTTTATGGTGGCATACTGGGTGAAATTTGCTGGAATTGGTTAGAAATACACACGCTAATGGTAGACAAAAAGCTTCGTGGGTTAGGGTATGGATCAAAGTTGTAGCAAACAATTGAACAAATTGCCTTCAACCATGAATGTGATTTCATTAAAGTTGACACGCTTAGCTTTCAAGCGTTAACATTTTATGAAAATCATCATTATGAAATTTACGGGACTCTCGACCATGTTGGCAGAGATTTTAAACATGATTATTTAAAAAAGACGCTACGATCTGATCTTTAAAGGGGAGATATTATGAAGGTCCATCAACGATTTTTTTGGATTAGTATTTTACTACCTGTATCTCTCTATTTTTCGTGACCTATCAACAGACAACTTTTGGAGGACCGATTCCATGGGTACGTTATATCGGAGAAGAAGAAGTCTCAGCCCTTTCCTATTTCAACCCCGCCGTCCTAGTGAAAAGCCATTATCATATGTTTCATTCTTTATGAATGTCTGTATAATCTATCTCACTTTAGCTTTAAGTAAAAACTTTCTGCAATTAGTTAAAGAATAAATCGTTTGTAGTGCCCATACTTATTATGTTTGGAGGGAAATGAAATGTTAAAATTCATTGATGATTTAGCTGGTGCGGTTTTCGATGTTTTTATGTTATTTTGTTATTTCTTTGCAGGCGTAATAATTGTAGGAGTCCCTATTTTTTTATTGGCTAAGTTCTTCCTATTGTTTCATTAAATTGCATACAAAGAATATTACAATAGGAGGGGTCTCTATTTCAATAGCGATTCCTTTTATTGTTTATGGCGCTTCAGCTTTCTCAGCAGACAATAAAAATGGTTAGGATTTCTTTTAAAAGTAGAGAATCTATTTATCTTTTACTAAAGTTTTCTCAAAATGAACATGATAGCTACAAATTATATAAAAATCACCAAGAAGCAAAATATTTAGGTGCAGTTTAACTAGAGAAAAAAACAGGGAATGCTACAAAAAAATAGCATTCCCTGTTTTTGAATAGTTGTGTCTTACTTCGAATCATCCATCTTCAGCACAGCCATGAATGCCTCCCAAAGAAATGCTGTATTCAGGCGTATCATTTTATACTTCTATATAACCGACAATCCTATGATATATAAGGGTTTGTCGGTTGTTTTTTTATTTAATTTTATCTAGTTGTATATTCATTTTATCTCTATTTATTTTCTACCACTGGTGGGGATATGATGGGGAAAATTTAAGACCACCCATCATAGAGTGGTCTTTTTTAAATGGTTTTATAAGATTAAAGCTATGTGTAACAAAAAGGTAATAAAGGAACTGTTTTACTTCTGGTTTCATATGCTGATATGAGTCTAATCTCAAATAAAAAAAAAGGAGTTATAATTTGTATCCATTTAATTATTTGTATCCATATTTTTATCCATTTAATTATATGAATTCAACTGGCGTATATGGTGGTTATAACCATATGGCTGTAAACCCTGGATCTAATACTGGAAAAAAGCTTATTGGTCGATGTGCTTATGCACCTACTTATTGTCCTGAATATCCTCATTGTCTAGATTGGTACGAAGATGGCAGCTACGATTGTAATTATTGTTGTGTAGCATATGACCATTCTAATTCTAGACAAAATAATATTGCTTTTGATAATCAAGCACCTGGTTACATTACTAGGTCAATACAATATTATCGAGATTTACAAATAAATGATCCCCATGCTCTAGTTCCCCTTGTTAATAAATTAACACAAGGACAAAAAGTACCATTACCTTGTACAAATGACCCAAACATCCCTTGTGATTTTCTTGGTGTTAGCAAATATCCTTCAAGTAATTTTATCGACATAATAGATCAATTAAAAGGCTGTGAAAAGCTATGGTCAATATTCTTTTTTAAACCAGGATCACTTCCAGGAGGTCCATATGTTATGATCCCATATTATATCAATTCAATAATTCAAAATGATGTAGGGAATGTTTTAGGTATAAATGTTTATGATTCTAATTCACCAGTACCATACAATTTAAGCATTATAACTTTACAAAGAAATGGGATAAAAGCGGTCCAATGCTAATTAATCAAAATATATTACCATTCCTGACAGTACGCTATATTTTACACGCTGTTTATATGTACACAACTATCTCTTTCCACTAACCAGTTATAGAAAGGTATTTGACGTTTCCTATCTGCTGTTTCATCTATAGATGCTGATCTCCTAAGCTTCACACTAGAACGCTCCACAGCCTTGTTATATGTTCCTGCAAATACGGCTCTCAATGTGCTTGTAACTGTCAGAATACCTTCTTTTATGTCCATAGCAATTTTAAATAGCACGTTCTTAGCTTTTATAAATTCAGGTGTATTTTGAACCTGTGTAGCCAATACAACCTTGTGTAATTCATCTTTCAAGTTGTCTGCTAATGGCAGGCTATTCATGAAGTCCAATAGCATCACCTGGTACTCGTTCATGTATTCCTTATGAGCTTCTTTTTCAGCGTGAGCATTATTATATATTTCTTGTAAAGTGCTTGTTTTGCTGATCTCCAATGCCGCAGCAATTGTGGCAGCTTTCAAATGACAAGCTCCTGGGTGCTCTAAAGCATGACTAGCAAGCTTGAAAACGATGGCACGTTCTGATTCTGTTAAATCATAGTAATGAACTGCCATGTGATTTTCTACAGCTGTGTCCATGTCCTCTACAGTTTCAAATGTTGTGTATTGTGCTAAGTATTCGAATGCCAACGTTATTCACCTCACCTTCTATTCCAAACTTGCTTAGTCATAAAAATGAACTTTAACAATTTGAGCCTTTTGCTCACTACCTGTTTCCGTCGTCTTTTTGAAATTAGTTTCATCAACCATTTCAAATCCAATATTCATCAAAACACTTTGAGCACGTTCTAATTTTTTATAACCTGTGTCCACTCCATTGAAGTACCTTTGCTTTTGTTTCCGTTTTTTGTACTTAGATGGATTACGTAAATATCCATACCAACACCTCCATTACGTATATACGTTTATTCGTAATTCCTAATAACAGTATGTTATACGCATATTCGTATAGTCAATATGAATTTATACTTTTATTTGATATTGCGTATAAACGTATATTCTGATATATTTTGAATAAGAGATCAATTAGCGAAGGGTGGTTTACAATGCGGATAAAACTAAAAGAAGTAATGGAAGAACGAGGACTCACACAATCAAAATTGGCTGAAATGACAGGCATTCGCCAAGCTGCTATCAGTGAAATTGTTAACAATCGAAGAGACACGATTAACAAAGCGCATCTAGAAACCATTTGTAAAACATTAGAAATAAAAAGCTTTGACGACATACTGGAATGGGATTAACAGATAACTAAATAAGGTTGTCTGTTTTTTGTATATACATTTTCCATATAGTTACCTAAAATGGAATGTAAGGAGGATGAACGATTAAATGGATACTTTATTTTTTATTTTGTCTGGACTAAGTGCAATCGCTATTTTTATTTTTGTATTCATTGCTACTATTCACTTTGGTAGAAAAAACAAATCAAAAGGTAAAAAGCAATTAATGTTTGCTGGTGCTTCACTAGTAGTAATGATCGTTTCTTTTACAGTTTTTATGTTCACGTTTGAAGTGCCTGAAGAGGAGAAAATTGATGTAATAGAAACAGTGGCAAAATCAGAAGAAGAAAGCTCCACAAATACATCAGATGATACAATGAACAAAGAACAAACTGTTATTACTGAAAACTCACAGAAACAACCACAGGCAACAAAAGATAATCAAAAAGAAGATACAAAACCCGCAACGGAGCCAAGTAAACCTAGCGCTTTGACAATAGTTGAAAAAAATGCAGAATTAAATCCTGCAAAGCCTGGAGCAATGCTTTATGATAAAACTGAATCGAAATATAAAGGTATGGAGTATTATTTCAAAGGTGAAGTAGTTGGTGTTAAATCATTAGAAGGCTTATTCGGAAATATGGAAAACGCACTATTACTTAAGAATGACCACGGTTATGTACTTCCTGTTTTCCCTCCATATGAAATAAATGTGAACATAGGTGATACTGTAGAAGCATCAGGACCATTATCAGGTGATGGATATGCTGCATCTGATTTAGGTGTAAGTAATGTAGTAGGAATGACAGGAGCTATGAACGCAACTCAAGTTAATGTTAATGGAGAAACACAATAAATCAGTCACTCAATCGAGTGGCTTTTTTTATTAAATATACACGATATTTATCATGGTAAATAAGTACCATATTGGTTAAAGTTGTTTTTATAGGTTATTTATAATAGCCTTGTTAATTTAAAGGAGGATACATAAGTGGTTAATTTGTTTAAAAAAAGTTTTATTTATTTAGCATTAATTTTGCTAGTACTTGTTAATTTTAGTACCGAAAGTGCTCATGCAGAAGAAGGTTATACCGAAAATTTAATACCCATAATGACTTCAGATGAATCTGAGTTTGGTAAAGCATCCTCTTCAAATAATTGGAGGAATAATACACCAAGTTGGAAAGCATTTGATGGGGTATTCAACTATCATAGTGGGAAAATGTACTATGCTTGGGGAACTGCTGAAAATTCAGGTTGGCTAGCCTATGAGTTCACAAGCCCAAAGGCAATTAGTAAATATTTAATGCATAATGAGGGGCAATGGCCTGAACAATTTCCAAATACTTGGACGTTCGAAGCTTGGGATGGTTCTAAATGGATAATATTAGACTCTCAAAGCAATGTTACAAGAGACGATTGGATTAAGAATCCCAAACAAAGTTTCACTTTCGAAAATACTAGTTATTATAATAAATATAGAATTAATGTTACTCGTACCAATAGTACAAAAAATGACGTTAATACGGCCATAGTTGAACTTCAAATGATGGAAAAACTATCAACACCTTCTGAACCTGAATCAATTACTTTAGATAGAAATGTGTTAGAACTACTAGAAGGTAGTCAAGATAAGTTAATAGCAACGGTTACACCTGATACAGTAAAAGTAATTTGGTTATCAAGTGATGAATCAATTGCTACTGTAGATCAGGATGGTAATGTCACGGCCCTTCACGAAGGCGAAGCAATAATTACTGCCAAAATTAAAGGTACTGATAGTGCAGCCACTAGTACAGTAATTGTTAAGAAACCAAACAATGAATTTTCAAATGCTATTTTAAGCATTACATTAGTAAACGGTATAACAAAAGAATATGATGTAACGAATACAGTTTTAAACAATTATTTAAATTGGTTTAAAAGTGCACAAGGTACATCAACGTTCAAATTTTCTAAAACAATTTCACCTTATAAAAAGGTAACAGAATATGTTGTACATGATAAAATTGCTTCATTTGAAATAAGAGAATATTAAATTTAAAAATGATCAGGTACTCAATTGAGCGCCTGATCTTTATTTTGGTGACTGATTAATAAATTTTCTACCTGAGTTTTTAGTGCCATATTAGCATACCTAAGGACCACATCATTGCCTGCCATAGCTACATGCACAACAATAAAATATTCGTCTACCCTTTCCATTAAATTGATTACTAACTTTTATTTATATATACAAACCATGTCAAAATCCCTAAAATGGGAAATAGTAGATAGATATATTGAGGTGAAAATTAATGAATAATTGCCCTAATTGTTTAGCCAATAATTCTTTTACGAAAGTATACGAAGATGGTTTAGTATTAATAAGGTGTGAATACTGTAATACAGTTATAGAAGATAAAACAATACCAAAAGAGACTGTTAAGTCAGAAATCCAGGATGAATTTGAAAATGAATATGGAGGTAATGCTAATGAGGGAAATACTCATATTCATGGATGCTTATTTTTGGTACTATTGGTCATAGGTATATTTTTTTACATTATTTCTATGGATAACTTGGAAATTATACACTGGATTATTATCTTTATGATTGGAATAGTAATTCTTCCTTTCGTTATATTGTTTTTCTTTTTTGACCAATAATTTGTGGAAATAAAAAAAGAGGCTGGGACATAACTCATTTTATTGAGAAAAAGCAAAAAATGAATGTTATTTTTGTGATTTATTAAAGTATATGTGTTCTAATAACGCAAAAAAATGTTAGACCAAACTTGTAAATGGTCTAACATTTTTTCTTTTGTCCCAGCCTCAATTACTTACATTATCAAATTGTTTTAGCCATGGTTATATTCGTAATTTCATAACCCATTTTTTCATATAATCCACGTGCTATTTTATTATGACCAAAAACGTTTAAACCAATTTTATTCATACCTAACTCTTTAGCAATAATTTCAGCTTCTTTCATTGCTTTCTTGCCATACCCTTGCCCTTGATATTGTTCAAAAATCACAAAATCATAAATAAAACCTTCATTAGGATTTTTAGGGGCTTTTTGCGAAATCCAAATCATTCCAACTAAAATATCGTCATGAAAGATAGACAATAAATGATTATTTTCGGTCTTCTCACCATTTGGTAGTAGTCGTTCAAATGATTCCCTCGACAAGTTAATCGCTTCATCTTCACTCCAATTTCCGGAAGCGATTTTGTCTTTTGCATAGTCTTCAATTGCATAACTAATATATTGTTTGAACTCTTCTTGGTTCATAGGTTTTAATGAAATCACTTTATTTCCCTCCTAATCTATCTTTTAATCTTAACATTTTTTCAAAATTTCTCATAATTACACTTAAAATTAGTTTTTTAATTATTAAATGCTACGCTGTGCAATAATAATTTTCAAACCTTCAAAATCACCATTTGTCATAGTGCCATTATCGAATTTTTCCAACCATGACCTATCCATCAATCCTTTACCGACTGCTTGTTGAATATAATCACGTACAGCAGCTTTTGCAGTTGTCCTTGTGAATTTCATTGTGTCATCATTCTTTGCAATTGGTTTAGTTGTATTGCCTTCCACAATTAATTGCACTTGGTATTTACTATTAGTCGGAATAATCACTTGTCCTTCAATTTTGTATCCCTTTGGCATAATCCAATTTGGCTTAACCTCAAAATGGGGACGATCAATATTACCTGTCCAATCTCCACCCCATGTAATACCTAGCTGACGTGCAATAGCACCGGGTTGCCACATCATATAAAGACTGTGGAGGACCAACAGCGATATCCCATGCTAATCGTGACTTATGATTGCTGTCTAGTGTCCAAGTAACAATTTGTCCTGGTCGAGTTCTTCCTTATTCACAAAGGTACTTTTGACGTTCTTGTGAGCAATATGTTTCAGTAATAAAAATGTTCTTAATACCTGCTTTAAAGCTCTCTTGGAATAACAATCTACATGCTGTTTGTGCAGCTGGCAATAGTTTAGAGATCTCCCTGTATGTTGTAGTAATGCTTGTCATTTTACATCACCCTTTGGCTTGTCATCATTCAATGCCTGCTTGCTGTCCGAAGTGCCTTTTGTAGTCGAGGCAATAAAATAATACCAAGCAAGCCTAAAATACTTAATACAGTCTCTGAAATGGCTGTGATTTGTACATTGTAAATCGTAATATCGACATTAAAAATGCCCGCTGTTTGATTAGCGAGCACTAATAGTAATGCAATTTATGACACCCCAAATTGCTTATATTGCAAACATGCTTTCCAGTTAATTCCCATGTATAATTCCCTCCATTTTATCTAAACGTTTATGTGCTTGTTTACTTGATTCCTCTACAAGAATCACACGCTCTGATAACTCTGTAACACGCATTTCTTGCGCTTTAATATCAATTTTATCCCAGCATTAATATTGTGCGTATTACAGCTGAATCAGATGCATCATTTTTTACATCCTTGTCTCGATTGCAATTGTAAGTAAATACTCCAATAAAAGCTCCTAATACTATACATAAAATTCTGATTAAAGCTACTGTTTGACTGTCCATGTCAATACCTCACAAATAGAAATAGCACTGCTCAGCACAGTGCATTACTTAGGTCTTGTTATATAAAAAGAACCCTTCACAGATGTCAAAGGAAAAAGGACACATCATAATGACATGTCCCCTAACCATTTAATAAAAAAATAATAAATTTATGGTGCAGCTTGAACTGTTACGCTTAAAACGTTTGTAGGGTCAAAAGGTAAACGCACTTCGACTATTTGTCCTATTTGTGTACCCCACATAATTGTTCCATCAACAAAAGTAGTAACTAATGTCCAATTAGAAATTGGTGTAATACCATCTGATTGTAAATGACGTATTTCAATTTGCGTGGATGACGGTAACCCTACAACTTTACTGTTTGGGTTTGCATAAGCAGCACCTATTGTTATTATGCCATTCTCGTCTTATTCATGTACATGCTTTATAACGAGCCTTCACCACACAGGCGACTTTCATCGCATACGGCGATCCGTCAGCAGTAAATCTAGTACTTATTTCCCCGTCAACATTGTAATTTTATTTCTAAATTAATTCAATAGAATTTTGACAAGGTAAAGAAATCTTAACCTTCCATAGACCTTATCATTTTTAGACAATAAAAATAACGCTAGCTAATGCTGCGTTTACTGTTCACCTGATTCTATAATTGCTTGTTTATATTATCATTCCTTAAGGTACACACATGCTACAACTTTAATCAAAAACGGTACACCTGTTAAAACAGTATAAAAAAGATTAGGACATAGTCGAGCTGCCGTAACAGAAGATCGCTATGTCCACCTCACTGAAAAAATGGCCAGAGATGCTGCTAACATCTTTGACTCATTCGTTCAAGATATATAAGAATTACTAACGTATTTTTTATGGTGGGAAACACCACAAAACACTTATTTCAAACCCCTATAAACGCTGTTATATCAACGTTACTTCGAATCATCCATCTTCAGCACAGCCATGAATGCCTCCTGAGGGACTTCGACGGAGCCTACTTGTTTCATACGTTTTTTACCTTCTTTTTGTTTATCAAGAAGTTTGCGCTTACGAGAAATATCCCCACCGTAACATTTCGCTAAAACGTTTTTACGGATGGCTTTAATTGTTGAACGTGCCACAATTTTTTGTCCAACTGCTGCTTGAATTGGTACTTCAAATTGTTGGCGTGGAATTAATTCTTTTAATTTTTCTACGATGATTTTGCCTCGATCATAGGCAAAGTCACGGTGTACGATAAAGCTTAGTGCATCGACCTGCTCACCATTTAATAAAATATCCATTTTCACTAATTTCGATGGCTGGTAACCGATAAGTTCATAGTCGAAGGATGCATAGCCCTTCGTATTTGATTTTAAATAGTCAAAGAAATCATAGACAATTTCGGATAAAGGCATTTCATAAATAATGCTTACACGGGATGTATCAATATAATCCATCGTCATGAAATTACCACGCTTCAATTGACAAAGCTCCATAACCGCTCCCACATAATCATTTGGCACCATAATGGTTGCCTTTACATAAGGTTCCTCAACACGCTCGATTTTTTGTGGGTCTGGCATAAAGGATGGGTTATCTACTTTAATATCAGTGCCATCTGTCATATGAACATTGTAAATTACAGAAGGTGCTGTTGTAATTAAATCAATATTAAATTCACGCTCAATACGCTCCTGAATAATTTCCATATGGAGTAATCCTAAGAAACCGCAGCGGAAACCAAAGCCAAGTGCTTGAGATGTCTCTGGCTCATATTGTAAAGCAGAGTCATTTAGCTCTAGTTTTTCTAACGCTTCACGTAAATCATTGTATTTCGCCGTATCAATTGGGTATAAACCACAATAAACCATTGGGTTCAAGCGACGATAACCTGCTAATGGCTCGGCTGCTGGACGATTTGCATAGGTTACAGTATCACCTACGCGTGTGTCACCTACGTTTTTAATAGATGCTGTTAAATAACCTACATCACCAACTGTTAATTCAGCCTGTGGCACAACCTTTGGTGTATGTACCCCAACTTCAATAACCTCAAATTCCGCACCTGTTGCCATCATACGGATTTTGTCGCCAGGCTTGACAGTCCCGTTGATTACACGAATTGAAATGATAACACCTTTATAGGCATCATACACAGAGTCAAAAATTAAAGCTTGTAGTGGAGCATCAGGATCACCCGTTGGTGCTGGTACCTTTTCCACGATTTGCTCTAAAATATCCTCAATACCAATACCTGCTTTCGCAGAAGCTAGTACCGCTTCAGACGCATCCAGCCCGATGACATCCTCTACTTCTTGACGCACACGCTCAGGATCAGCTGCAGGTAAGTCAATTTTATTAATAACAGGTAAAATTTCTAAATCATTATCAAGTGCTAAGTAAACATTTGCTAGTGTTTGCGCTTCAATACCTTGTGCGGCGTCCACAACTAAAATGGCACCCTCACAAGCAGCTAAACTACGGGATACTTCATATGTGAAATCGACGTGTCCTGGTGTGTCGATTAAATGGAATGTATACACTTCGCCGTCTTTTGCTTCGTACTTTAATTGAACTGCATTTAATTTAATCGTTATCCCTCGCTCACGCTCTAAATCCATTGAGTCGAGGAGCTGTGCTTTCATTTCACGGGAAGTTAAAGATTTTGTTTGCTCTAAAATACGGTCAGCAAGCGTTGATTTCCCATGGTCAATATGTGCAATAATAGAGAAATTTCGTATATTCTCTTGTCGTTTTAAACGTGCATCTCGGTTCATCTTTTCCACTCCTAATTAAACTATAATGAATTATACTATGAACATAACGCAAAGTACAACAGCAACTAGACTAGAAAGCCTATAATATCAATACTTTCAGTGTTTAATGCTGTTTTTAGATTTTACAGTATTAAGTATATAAATGCAGAGAAATTAAGGGCGCATTTGTCCAAATTCAACTTTAGACCATATATTTGCACAGAAAAAGTCAGTCAACAGACAAAGCTGTGTAGACTGACTTTTTTCATTAATTTTTCTTGTTTAAGGATTGTTGAATCAGGTTTGTTAAAACTTCTACCCCTTTTTTCTCTAAATGAACGCCATCTGGGGCGAAGTATTCTGGATGATTGAGTGCTGCAGCATGCCAGTCAATGAGTGTAATATGTTCATTCTCCTGGGCTTTTTGCTGTAATGCTTCATTCACTTTTGCCTCCCATGAACGGGGCACACGTGTATTCACTAAATAAATATCAGCATTTGAAAAAGCGGCAAGGAGTGTGTCCATTTGGTCATTTGTAAAATAACCATTTGTCCCCAATTGAAGAATGACTGCATGATTAGGTTGATTAAAACTTGCATAATTTGGTGCTAGTTTGACAGCTTGTGAAACTTGACGACCTATTTTTCCATCGATTGTAATAGTTGGGTAAATAGTATGTAAGCTCGGGCCAATATCAATCATAAGTGAATCACCAATCGCTACTATTCCACGATAAAACTCATCCCGTTCAGGCACTTTATTTACATCATTTTCTTCTTGCTTTGGTGTTTCTATCTGCTGAACATCCTCCACTTTCTCTTCCTTGGAAGGTTCGTTAGTTGGTAGCTCTGATTGCTGGTCATGCTTGTTTAAATTAGTTGTAGGCTCATCACCATTAATTTTGATGTTTGTTGGATATGAACTCGAAGTGCTTTGCTGACCTTCCCCTACTACTCCTGTCATTCCTGTGAAAAACATAAGAAGGAAAAGTGGAGCCATTACCGTTGAAATTTTTCGTGAGAATGAAAGACTTCCCCATTTATTTTTGTTAAAGACAAAGTATTTCCCATAATAGGCTCGGAATCCTTCTTTACGGATAGGCATTTCAATGAAGCGATAGGATAGCTCTGCTATCATAACAATAAGTATGATTTGAAGTGCAACCCGCCAATAAGATGGGTTGCCAATTTCATGAATAGGTGTACCTAGTACCATGACAGGATAATGCCATAGATATATGCCGTAGGATCGAGAGCCAATCCAACAAAGCGGCCTCCATGCTAGTAGTTTTCCTAAAATGCTGACGGGGTGACAGATACATGCAATCAAAACTGCTGCATTTAAGCAAAATAAGAACATGCCACCTCTATAAAGGAAGGGTTGATATTCATCTACATAAACAATACTAACTAGAAAAATCATAAGCGTAATGAAACTCAAACTATTTAGCTTCTTCACATGGTTTGTTGATAATTTTTGTGCAGATAGCCTTTTCATTGGCCAAACAAGAGCTAGCCAACAGCCAATTAATAGTTCAAAACAGCGTGTGTCCGTTCCATAATAGACACGGCTTGGATCTGCACCTGGCTCATAAAGAATCGCCATTACTAGAGCTGAACAAACCGCTCCCATAAAGACAACTTTAGCCAGTTTGCTTTGTTTTTGAAAAATATAAAGGCCAATCATTAAGAGCAAGGGCCAAATCAGATAAAATTGTTCTTCAATAGCTAGCGACCATAAATTTTTTAAAGGTGACGGGGAGCCAAAACTATCAAAATAAGAAAGTTTATGAAAAATGAACCACCAATTACTTGAATAAAAAATAGAGGACAACGCATCTCCACGTAATGTATGAAGAAGTTCTTTATGAAAGAGCGTTGCCCAGACAAATGATATAACAATCATCACGTAGGCCGCTGGTAGTAACCGCCTAAATCGTCCAACCCAAAATTTCTTTAGACTGACTGTTAATTGATTGCCCTTTACAGGCAAAATGGTAGAGGTGATTAAATAGCCTGATAATACAAAAAAGATATCTACTCCTAAAAAGCCACCTCTAGCCCAATTGAAGTTAAAATGATAAGCAATAACTGCTAATACGGCTAATGCTCGAATCCCGTCTAGTCCAGGAATATAACGATGATTTAATGACTTGCCTGACATACTATTCCTTCCTTCAATAATCTATCAATTTCCTTTTGCATAATGGCCTTATAGCTACTATATCAAGATAAAACCTGTTATCCCTTAATAGCACCTGTGATTTGAACATCATCTCCTCTTTATACTTTTTCATTTGTGCACTTATATGTTTGACGTTTGAAATACGATAAAAGTTTTAGAGAAAAATGAAACGTGATCACTCTTTGTCTTTTTAAAATTCATATGTATGTTTGCTATTGTCTTAAAAGGCATTCCCAAAAATGGTAGATGCTTCAAAAGCACATTTTGCCTTACTTGCATATGCCTTCATTAACGTTTTATCATGAAAATCGAAAGCCAACTTGAAAATTATAAGACAAGAATGAAGCAATGGAAAGACAAATAATTAGATTTTGTTCTGGAAATTTTTATGCTGAAATAGCAAAAAGTGAGCCTGTAACAGACTCACTTTTTGTCATCCTGTTCTATTGTTTTGAATCATTTACAAATGCTTTTGATATGGCCTTGCCAATTACGGCAATCGTACGATTAACCTCTTCCTCCGTATTACCAATTCCACCAATCTCAACAATCATCATTTGCTTTGCCAAATCCTGATTATATCGCCCATCAACACCATCACCACTTTTGGAAATAACACCTTTTGATATTTTTGGAACGATGGCATTTAATGTGGAGGATAAACTTTCTGCATACGCTGTATTCCAGCGGTAATTTGCATGCTCTGCACCAACCACAATAGCAATTTTTGCATAGTTTTCCCCATTATATGAGATCGTTGTAAGATCATGTTTTAATGAGTCACGATGTAAATCTAGTATTAAATCATAATTATTTGTTTCTAAATGCTTACTTAAATAAGGTCTCATGACATTATAGGATTCATGATATCCCTTACCCTCAGCTTGTAATTTCTTCATAATATCTACATCGAGGATATTTGTCTTCAAGCCATTTACATTAAAATGATTCACAATCTTATCCTTTAGACTCATAATATTGACTGTTTCATGAGAAGTCGCTACCTTACCACTCACAGCTTTCACCATTGGTTCGTATGCTTCATGTGAATGAGTAAATAACACTAACACTTTAAATGGGTCCGGGTCTAGGGCTTGATCTGGTTCAGGCTCTTTCGTTTGTTCCAGTACACTTTGTTCAGCTAAATTGGTAGCGGCAAACACGACTTGCTTATCTTCTGATTGTTTAATCGGAGTCGATGCTTGCTTGTTGAACGGAAGTTGCCCAGCAATGACAGGTAATACGAAAAAGAACAATAATATACCAAATGACCATTGTAGTTTTTTTAGCAAAGTCACACCCTCCTCCCCATATCGTATGGAGAGGGGGTGTCATTTAGAACGAAAATAATTTTCTTGTTTTACGCATAAATCTGAGTGTTTTAGAAGGTCTATCAAGAACATTTTTTTAGCCTTTATTATAAATCACTTGCCCAGTTCATTAGCATGGAAGCCACTAGTTTTGCATAGCGATCAATCCAATAGTCTGCTTCCTTTGGTGTAACCATCAATTGTGTATGTGAGCCAGCGAAGGTTTCTTCAAACAGCTGCTGACGTTCCTCCTTCGTCCATGTCGCCCATTCTCCAAAAATAGGTTGTACTAACGTCATATCAAGCTCTTTATTGATATCGGGTTGCCAAGAGGACAATGAGAGCTTCGATGATGGTTTACTGCGCTCAGCTACACGAGCAGCTATCGAGCGAAGCATCGTTTCTACCGCATCAGCAATTAATACAGGTGCATCTACTACTGTTGGGATACCAATTGCCGTTACAGGAATCCCTAGCATCTCATAGGAAATTTCTTGCCGTTGATTGCCTACACCTGAGCCAGGATGGATGCCGGTATCTGTTAATTGAATTGTTTTACAAAGACGATTACTCGCCCTTGTAGCAAGCGCATCAACCACAATAATTAATTTTGGTTGTAGACGCTCAGCAATCGCAGCCACAAACTCCCCTGTTTCATAGCCCGTTTGCCCTGTAACACCTGGCGCATACATGACAAACTTTTCATCTATCACATCTAAGCTATGCAGATGATCAATTAAATAAGGACCTATGGCATCAGGTGTAATGGTACGATTGCCCAAACCAACAATTAAAATTTTATCATCTTCTTGCCAAGAAAGTGATTCATGCATGTTTTTAAAATTCACAAGTAATTCTTGCTCAAGCTGTGCAAAGCCATCTTGATCTTCTAATGTCAGTGTTGGGACAGAAAGTGTAATATACTGCCCTTCTTTTTTGCCAATTTGCTTTTCACCCTCAGCATCTACAAGGACATCTGTAATTTTCACTCGACCAGCATTCCGATCTTCTATTTGAACGCCACTCGATTGTTCTAGCTTTTCTTTTTGTTCTTTGGTCTGATGGACAACTACCTCTTCAGATTCATCGATTAAATCTGTTCGTTGCCAATTAAAATTTTGCATACAGTTCACCTCAAGCTGTAGTTTGTTCAAACTGTCAAGTAAATATTCTTTGCATTTATCTATTGCAATTTGGTCAAGCGTTTGTTAAAATGATTTTTGTTGTATTAACACAAGAAATCAATGAGAAGATATCATCTCGTACCTAATTTAGGAGGTGAAATATATGCCAAACATTAAATCTGCGATTAAACGCGTAAAAGTTAACGAAAAAGCAAACATTGCTAATTCTCAAGCTAAATCTGCAATGCGTACTACAGTGAAAAAAGCTGAAAACGCTGTTGTTGCAAACGCTGAAAACAAACAAGAACTTTTACAAGCAGCTTTCAAATCATTAGATAAAGCAGCTTCAAAAGGACTTATCCACAAAAACGCGGCGGCTCGTAAAAAGTCTCGCCTTGCTAAAAAAGCGTAATTGTTTAAAGGATCAGATACTCTATTAGGAGTAGCTGATCTTTTTCATTTTGATAGATAACACAAAAGCTGCCCTTTATTGGACAGCTTTTTATGTTACAGTTGACGTAATAGAAATAATTCTAAATGTCTCTCTCGATTACCACCAGTCGATTTCAGCTGTAAATCAACCTCAGCTAGTTGATATAATGCTCTCAATAAACTTTCTTCTGATGGGCGATGATGCTGCTCAGTCATGAGTTTGACACGATACGGGTGAATTTTTAAATTTTTGGCGATTTGTTGTGGATGATATCCTTTCTTCAACAAATAAAAAACATTGGACATGGTACGAACATTGGATGCAAGCAAGCCAACTAACATAATAGGCTCTTGTTTTTGTCGTAATAAATCATGATAAATGGACAAAGCGCTGACCGAATCATTAGCCAAATAAGCATTGAGCATTTTAAATGCATCTTGCTCCAATGTTTTTGCTACTAGATCCTCCACTAACGAAGCTGTAATTTCTCCACCCTCACCTAAATAGAGGGTAAGCTTGTCAATTTCCATCTGCAATTGCAGCATGTTGGCGCCCACCATCGTTACAAGCAGCTCAATAGCCTCTTGTGTGATGCTGTTGCCCTGTGCCTTGACAACGCCTTGAATCCATACGGCTAAATCCTGCTCTTTTGGGGTTTCGGCTTGTACAAGTAATGCATGCTCTTTGAGCATTTTGGTCACTTTTTTACGTTCATCTAATTTTTCATAAGGGGCAATAAAAACCGTTACGGAGAAATCAGATGGATTCGATAACCACGTTTCCAAACGTTTTACATCATGATCGATTTTTTCTTTCCCTTTCTCAGTTGCTTTTAAAAACGAAGCGTTTTTAGCAATAATAAGCTTACGTTCTGAGAAAAAAGGAATCGTATCTGCTTCATCCATAACCACATCTACTGGCACCTCTTCTAAATCAAATGCGGTCATTTCCAGCTCTTCTTCTGACCCCATCGCTTCTTTTAAACGTTTAATGGTTTCATCTATAAAATAGCTTTCTTCACCAACAAGTAAATAAACCGGTGCCAGCTCACCTTTTTTTATTGTATTCCAAACCTTTGAAATCATAATTTTCCCTCCATCTAGCAATACTATTAGTATACATGATTTCATGGTCCTTTGTGACTTTGACCGAATTGTGTCTATTCCTTGCCAGACTGGGAATTCTCCTTTTCGATATAGCTTTTATGACCATGTTGTCTTATAATAAATAACAGAATTGGAGGGATAACAATGAATCCATTTGAAGGAAAGAACATACAATGTCGACGTAACGATGCCATCGATTCTGGTGTTGGCTTCGGTGTATCATTTGGCGTTTTCACAATTATGTTTATTATTGCAACTATAGTAGAATTCGTATCACAGTAATTGGACTTATGCAGGAAAAAGGCCTTGGTCATTGGACAAGGCCTTTTTCATTTACTGCAGCAGACCAACCATTAGCACGAATACGTATTTCAATGGTTCCATCCACCCCTGTTGTCAAAGTCGCTAAATTGCGACTGACAAAACGTTGTACTACTTCTTCATGTGGATGACCATAGCGATTATGGAGACCTGCACTGAAAACCGTTAATTCGGGCTGGAGCAGCTCAACAAAGGCTTCTGAACTAGATGTCTTACTGCCATGATGTCCCGCTTTCAGCAATGTTAGATTGGCTAATAGATGCCCATAACGCTTGATTAGCTGTTGTTCACCATATTGTTCCAAGTCACCTGTAAATAACGCTGTAAAGTCGTTCTGTTGCATGTACAATACGAGGGAATCATCGTTTCCTTCATAAAGGGTGTCATCAGGCGATAAATAATAAAAATTTGTCCCACCACTATGCCATGCTGTCCCCATCATCTTTTCTTTAACAGGTACATTGTGCTTATTTGCTTCTAGCAATAATTCTTGCATTAAAGGCTGCTGTAAAGAACTTGGTGTCACGTGTATTTCCTTCATCTTAATTTCTTGTAAAACCTCTTCGGCACCTTCTATATGATCTGCATCCGCATGGGTGGCGATAAAAATATCGATGGTGCGTATTCCTTTAGCTTTTAAAAATGGCACTACAACTTGCTTCCCTACCTCATAAGGACTATCTGCTTTTTTCCACTGCTCCTGTTCAAAGCGTAGTATCCCACCCGCATCAATGACATAGACAGCTTTTCTAAAAGGCAATTCAATAACGATACTATCTCCCTGTCCTACATTTAAAAATGTGATCTGTGTTTCGTTAGACAGCATGGGTGACAGATGAATCCAAATGGCGGGAATAACAAGTGCGACAATAGCCTTCCTGAACCTTCTCGTTTCTAAGTAATATAAGCTTGCTAAAACACTTAGCAGTGCTACACAGCTAAGCCAGATCGTTGGCTTACCCGGTGACCATAATTGAAATGGTAGCTCCTGCATCTCCATAATCATATGGGTCAGTCCATTACGTAGCGGTTCGTAGCCAGCAAATAGCATATTGGCAAGCGGTAAGGAAATATAGGATAACATAAACACTACAATATTAAATGGTAATATAACAAAGGAAAACAATGGAACAAACAGAATATTGACAAAAAACGAGGACATAGATAATTCATAAAAATGATGAAGTAATAGAGGATAAACGAGCAGCTGGCAGACAAATGTGACGAAAAAAGAACGACTGAGCCAATTCTCCGTCTGTTTGAAAATGATACCTGAATAAACCAAACTAGCGGCAGCTAAATAGGACAGTTGAAAGCCAATTTGAAAAATGACACCTGGTTCAAGCATAACGAAGCCTATAAAGCTAATGGCTAGTGCATCATCTATTGAAAGAGTCCACTTCAAAAAGCGCAGTAACATCATTAGTTCAACTACAGAGACTGCACGCCAAACAGAAGGTGCACCTCCTGCAATGACCCCATAAACGGGTAAAAGGATCAGTAGTGCAGCCGTAGCCATTTCTTTGCGTATGCCTATTCGAAGTAAGCCTTCAAAGAATAACCAAGACACGAGTGCGACATGTAGGCCAGAAATCGCAAACAAATGGGTGATACCAAGCTTTTGATAGGCACGCTGCAGTTCACCCTCCATTTGATCTTGTGCCCCTATCAGAAGTGCTTGTGCCTCTGCTACAAGGGCTTTTGGAAAGGTTCTTTCTATATGTTTTTTCATACTGTGTCTTATTTCAGCCAAAAAGGTGAAGATGGAAGACTGCTTTTCGACATAACGCCAGCTAGCGATTTCCACAATGCCTGTTGCTCCCTTGCTTGTTAAATAGTCAGTCATTGAAAATGCATAAGCATGCGCAGATGGAGACGGTACTACAAGCTCACCCCTGGCAAGATATGTTTTGCCTGCTAATGAAGTATTTTCATACAAACTTTTTTCTTGCTCTGATGAAAAGGTATATATCACATAAAGCTTTTGACGATTTGTAGTTGTAGCAAAACCACGGAGTTTTTGGCCGTTTATTTTATAATCGTTTGACCAGGTTATAGGGAAGGTTTTTGGTAAGGGGGAAGGTTCCGTCAGTTGATAGGTAGAAAGAAAAAAATAAGCGAATAAAGCACTTATCATTACAAACGTCACAAGAAAACATGACTCACCTTTTAAGATGAGCCACAGGGCTAAAAGCAATAAAAAAGTGAGTAGCCATGCTGACGAGTGTGCTGCAATAGCCGCTATAAGTACAGCAAGAGCTACAAAGATCCATTTATGCTTTAAAGCTCGATGCCAAATAATGCACTCACCTTCTGTTCATATGGGAGCAACTTTTCGGCTGGCACGCCACTCTCGCGAAGCTCATGAAGCATTTCTGTGTACAAGGCTAGTTTTTCATCTCGTAAAAAATCGATTTTACGGTCATCAAAGGGTACATGGACAACTTCCACGCCCGCTTTTGCAAATAATTCCTGGGCATAGGGATTATTTTTATAATCTGTTGCGTAATAGACACGTTCAATGCCCGCTTGAATAATGGATTTTGTACATGGTAGACATGGGAAATGTGTTACATACAAATCAGCACCTTTTGTCGGTGTTCCATATTTAGCACATTGCAGCAAGGCATTCATTTCAGCATGCACCGTACGCACACAATGGTTGTCAACTACATAGCATCCTTGTTCAATACAATGTTCGTCTCCTATAATGGAACCGTTATAACCGCCTGCAATGATGCGTTTTTCACGCACAACAGTTGCTCCTACTGCTAGTCTTGTACATGTACTACGTAATGCGAGTAAATGGCTCTGTGCCATAAAAAATTGATCCCAAGTAATTCGCTCCATATGATTACCTCCAAAAATTGGCTTACAAATTATATTTCTCTTGCTTTTCTACTATAGTGTATCCCTTATAGAAAAGAGGCGTCAATATTACATCCTGTAAAACGTTTACTTTACAGTAATCGCATCTTTTAGCTTCTCAAATGTTTTATCACCAATACCACTTACATTTTTTAAGTCTTCGATCGCTTGAAAGTGTCCGTGTTCCTCTCGATACGTAAGAATACTTTGCGCTTTCGAGGGGCCGATTCCTGGTAAGGTTGCTAGAATTGCTATATCGGCTTGATTAATATTAATCTTCTGCTCTTTAGGAGCACTTTCAGTAGGTATTGTTAAAAGAGTTGTAGCTCCATCTTCTAGCTGTTCACCCTTTGTGGGAATATAAATCACCATTTCATCCTGCACTTTTTGCGCATGATTCATGCGCTGTGTGTCAGCTTGCTCTGTATAGCCACCTGCAAGCTCGACAGCATCTTTTATGCGTTGGTCTTGCTGAAGCTCATAAACGCCTGGATACATCACAGCACCCTTTATATCAACAAATATCTGCTGAATCACCGCTTCTTCAGCAGTTTCACTATGATTTTTTTCTTCAAACGATTGGATTGTCTCGATGAGCTCTTCTTGGGGAGGTGAAGAGTCAAAACTCGAAAAATAGAAGTAACAAAGTCCACTGACTACCAGTATGCTGGGGAATAACATACTTTTTTTATACTTTTGCCATAAAGATTGGAGCATAGCACCCATCCTTTCCTTGCAAAAGGTCATCATATGGAGTTATCTACATCATACACTATGACTTGTTGATTGAAAATAATAATAAATATCAGGAGATTCTATTGACCTGCTTAAGAGAGCTATTCTTCGCTTTCGCCTTGCTATCCACCGATTTAAGCTTGCTATCCTTCGCTTTCGCTTTTCTATCCACTGATTTAAGCACGCTATCCTTCACTTTAGCCTTTCTATCCACCAAAAGAGCCACACTGCCCATTGGGGGACAGTGTGGCTCCGTTTTCTTTATTTCACCGCACGAATAAAAATGCGTTCGCTTTCATATTCAGGTGCTTCATCCGTAAAATCAGCTGTGATTTCCACATCATGAAAACCAATGGCGCGCAGCCAAGCCATATACTGCTCTATTGAGAAAGTACGTTGTAAATGCTCTTCATCAAAACGTTCATATAACTCACTTGCGATATCTCGCACATAAAAGGTCATTTGATGTGTAACAGAATGCTCGAAATCAGCTGGCGCTGTATGCCATACATAACTAATGTCCCCATCATCATACGTAAACGGTCCGTCTAAAAAAATCTCATTCATCTTAAATAATGAATGAACATCAAAAAACAGCTGTCCTCCATCACGTAAAGCATGATAAATACGTTCTAATGTTGTATAGACGGCTTGCTCCTCTACAACATAATTAAGGGAGTCAATGGTAATCGTCACAACATCTAACGCCTCAAAGCCATCTAATTCGTCCATCGACATACAATATAACGGAGCTTGGTAGCCTGCATCAGCAAAGCGTTTTGCTGCGATGGACAGCATCTCTTCTGATAAGTCGACTCCGCTGACCTTATAACCAGCATGGGCGAATAACAAGCTAAGCACACCTGTACCACAACCAATATCTAAAAGTGTGGGGTATTGGCTGCATGGTGCATGCTGTACAACCCAATCTACATAAAGATTGTAAGGAATATCCGTTTGTAGCTCATCATAGACATGGGCAAAGCGTTCGTAACTACTCACTTAGCTTAGGCCTCTGGCATGTCTAGCTGCGGTGCATCGCCCCATAGACGTTCTAAATTATAATAAGCACGCTCATCCTTATGGAATACGTGCGCCACTACATCTCCAAGGTCAACAAGTACCCAACGAGCTGCATCGAAACCTTCGACACGACGAATTTCATAGCCTTGTTGTTCTGCTATATCCTGTAACTCACGCGCGATTGCTTGCACTTGGCGGTCAGAGTTACCATGGGCGATGATAAAATAATCTGCTAAAAGGGAAATTCCTTGCATATTTAAAACGACAATATCCTCACCATGTTTGTCGTCAATTGCTTTGTACGCTGCTTGTAATAAAGTTGAAGTCATCCTTCACTATCCTCTCTGTTCATCGTATCGTTATAACATTCTATTGATAAAGGATAAATTGGTTGCTTTGTGTCTATTAAAAATGCCAAAGTATGGCGTACACATGCACTCATCGCCTTATCCAAATTTTTTTGCGCCTTCTTTCGCAGACGCTCCACACCATCAAATCGACGGTTTGGCTCAATCATATCTGCGACAAAAATGATTTTTTCTAAACGACTCATCCCAACGCGTCCTGTTGTATGGAAACGAATCGCATTTAACAACTCATCGTCTGTGATGCCAAACTCACTTTGCGCTATATAGGCACCGACTGGGCCGTGGAGTAATTCACTGCCCCAGCCAATTAATTGTGGATCTAAATTTTCATCACGAACGATATTCTCCATCCATTCAATGTCTTCATATTTAGCAATATCATGGAGGATTGCTGCTATTTCAGCTTTTTTAACATCCTCGCCATATTTTTGTGCTAAATCGATGGCTGTTTCCATTACACCGATTGTATGAATATAACGTTTTTCAGGCATTCTTGGCTTAATCGCCGCTAAATACTGTTCGCGTTCCATAAAGACCTTCCTCTCGTATGAACGTCTCTACCGCTTCTGGTAATAAAAATGTTACCGTTCCCCCAGTCGCAAGGCGTTCACGAATCAGTGTGGACGATAAATCGATTTGAGGCACTTCCACCATACTTATAGGGTACTCTGTTGTCGCCGCTGTTCCTGGACGCTTTACTCCGACAAACCGCACGATTTTTACTAAATCATCAATACAATGCCATGTATGTAGCGAATCAATCATATCGCCACCGATGATAAAGTAAAATTTCACATCCGGTTCTCTTCTACACAAGGCAGAAAGTGTCTCATAGGAATAGGATACGCCACCCTTCTCAACCTCATACGACTCTACTGAAAAATAAGGAAATGGACGAATTGCACGCTTCACCATTTCGAGTCGTTCGACATTACTAGCATCAAATCGTGCCTGCTTATGTGGTGGTATAGCATTTGGCATAAAACGGATTTCATCAAGCTCTAGCGCATGAAAAACCTCATTAGCCATCATGAGATGCCCTATATGTGGTGGGTTAAATGTGCCACCTAGTAAACCGACCTTTTTCATCGTCTCACCTTATTTCGTTGCTTTTGGTAATACAATCTTTTTATGATTGCGTGACTCTTTATATAAAACAACTGTCAGACCGATTAATTGGACAAGCTCCGCACGAGCACCTGTTGCCAGTGATTCAGCAACTTCATGTTTGTCCTCTTCACAGTTATCTAAAATACGCACTTTAATCAGTTCACGTACTTCTAGTGCCTCACGAATTTGCTTTGTCATTTCGTCATTAACTCCACCTTTTCCTACTTGGAAAATAGGTGTTAAATGATGTGCCTCTGCACGTAAAAAACGTTTCTGTTTACCTGTTAACATAAAAATTAGTTTCCTCCTAATTGCGCCTTAAGCTGCGCAATCATTGAATTTGTGTTTGGATAGTTTCCTAACCAGTGTTCAAAAGCAATGGCTCCTTGATGGACAAACATCCCTAAGCCTGTGACAATCGTTGCTCCTTTTTCTTCAGCCGCTTGTAAAAAAGGCGTCATTAATGGATTATACACAATATCCGCAACAATTGCTCCTTTCGCAAGTCGATCTAATGAAAATGGCATAGAAAAATTGCCCGTAGCAAGGCCAGCCGATGTCATTTGCACAATAATGCCGAAATCAGCTAATGTTTCTTCTGCTTCTTGTAATGACATCGCACGACCCATATCCATTTCATCAATTATCGCTTGGGCATTTGCCACCGTACGATTGGCGATAGTTAAATGGTGATAGCCTTGTTGCTGCATAGCAAAGGCAATACCGCGAGCAGCGCCACCAGCACCAACAAGTAATACAGGCTTGTCCTTTCGAGATACACCAACGGCTTCTTCTAGTGAGCGAACAAAGCCAATCCCATCTGTATTATAGCCCTTCAGCTTTCCCTCTTTTGTTCGTACGACTGTATTCACTGCGCCCATTTTTTGCGCCAGCTCATCTAGCTCATCTAAATATGGAATGATTGCTGTCTTATGAGGAATTGTCACGTTCCAGCCACTCGCCCCTAATGTTTTCAAACCAGCAACTGCTGATTCTAATTGATCAGAAGGTACATGCAAAGGAATATATGTCGCATCTATTGACATGTCCTCAAACCAAGCATTGTGCATGGCCGGTGATTTTGAATGTTCAATTGGATCACCCATAACTGCAAACCATTTCTTCATTTTCTAGTCCCTCTCTCTACTACATCCTTCTGTTTAGATTAATGAAGGACGAATTGAAACTTGTACACCTTTTGGCGCGTAGGCTGCTACGACTACATTAGCATGCTGTACTGTAATCCAGCCCAGGCCAGAAAATACAACGTCTGTTTTCGCTTCTTTGATGGAAAACTCATGACGTACTAATGGTGGAAGTTGGTCGATAAAATCTGCAGTTGGAGGTGCCAGAAGCTCGCCTTTATGTTCTGCATATAATGTATCGGCCTTCTCAAGCTTTGTACGGTGAATCGGTAGATCGTTTGCCACATGGATTGTAAAGGCTGAACGCTCTCCCTGGATAAAGTCAAATCTCGCCAATGCCCCAATAAATAGGGACTGTCCAGGATTTTGCTGGTAGACTTTCGGTTTAATTTCCTTTTTCGGCATAATATATTTTAATTCACTTGAATCAATATGATGAGCCATTTGATGATGATTAATAATACCAGGCGTATCATATAATGCACTACCATCATCCAGTGGAATGTCAATCATGTCTAAAGTAGTACCAGGGAAGTGTGACGTTGTAATGACTTCCCCTTCTCCTGTAGCCTGTTTAATAATACGGTTAATGAATGTAGATTTCCCAACATTTGTACAACCTACAACATAGACATTTTGTCCGTTACGGTACTCGTCGATGGCCTCCATTGCTTCCGCCATTCCCTTGCCTTTATGGGCACTGACTAATAGAACATCGATAGGCTGAAGTCCTAGTGCCTTTGCCTCGCGTTTAAGCCAATTGATTACTTTTTTCGGTTTCACTGATTTTGGTAATAAATCTGCTTTGTTGGCAATCAAAAGAACAGGATTCTTCCCTACAAAACGGTGAAGCCCAGGTAGCCAGCTCCCATTGAAATCAAATATATCAACAATTTTTACGATTAAGCCCTGCTGTGTTCCAAGGCCGTTTAAAATACGTAAAAAGTCGTCATCTGTTAATGACACGGGTTGAATTTCATTGTAATTTTTCAAACGGAAGCAGCGCTGGCAAATGACCACATCCTTTTCTAATGATGATGGGGGTGCATACCCAACTGCTGTTTTATCTTCTGTTTGAATTGTTGTACCACAGCCAATACAATTTGGCATTTCAATCATTCTTGTTCCTCCCAAGTTATTATTCCTTTACGTTTCAAATCATTAAATACTCGACGCTCAATGAAACGATTCAATTTTGTTACCAGCCCATCTGATTGTGCAACAGGCTTTACTAACACTGTATGCAAGCCTAAACGATTTGCGCCCATCACATCAGTCAGGAGTTGATCTCCAACCATGACTACTTCATTTGGGCGTAAACCTAGTTGAATCAGTGCATTATAAAAAGCATTACGAAGTGGTTTTTTTGCCTTGTGAATATACGGGATATCTAATGGCTCAGCAAAATGCTTCACACGCGCTTCATTGTTATTCGATGCAATAATAACTCGAATACCTGATTCTTTCATAATACGTAACCAAATAATCAGCTCTTCTGTTGCGTCTGGGCGATCCCATTCAACAAGCGTATTATCTAAATCCGTAATGATGCCTCTAATCCCTAATTCTTGTAACTTTTCCGGCGTAATTTCAAAAATATTCGTCACAAATTCGTTCGGTAATAAAAAATTATACAAAATAGCGACCCCTAATCTTAACGTATTATTCGACCATTATAGCATATTTGCAAAAGCTTCACCCATTCGAATTGGGCTTCCCTGTACAACATTATCCGTAAATTCAACCGTATCCTTTTCAAACAGCATAACCACTGTGGAACCAAATGAAAAATATCCAACTTCCTGACCTTTACGCCATTTCGTTGTCGTATTCGTAAGCACAATGGAATTAACAAAAGTCGCACCAACTTTAATAAAGGCTACATGCTGTTGATTGGCTGCTTTCAGCTCTGTCACTAAACGATAATTATGAGAAATTGGTTTTTTACCGTATGTAAGACCTAGCTGATTCACGGGATAAGATTTCTGACCAAGTGTATATTGTCGTACTACTTCCCCATCTATCGGACTATGGATACGATGATAATCAGCAGGACTTAAATAAAATACGATAAAATGACCATCTGCATATTGTGCGGCTCTCTCTGTATTACCTAGTAAATCTTGTAATGCATAAGGCTTACCCTTAACTAGAAATGTCATATCCCATTCAATGCGACCAAAAGATTCCACCTTGGCATCTACTGGGCTAACATAAATCGTTGGATTTTTTTCAATAGGTCGAGCTTCTTCTAGAAGTTCTCTTGTGAAAAAATCATGTAAACTTGAAAATTGTTGTTGTTTTTTTGAAACTTCTTCAATGTTAATATCGTATAACTTCATGTAGCTTGGAATTATACGTTTACTCCACTTCGCTTTTGCAATTGCCTGCAAAAGATGGGAAGATTGCTTACCATTCGTTAGTTCTATCAAGCGTTGATATAGTTTTTCTTTCATACAGTAAAACCCCTATCCATTAATTTAGACTGTCAATTTTTTCGCATTCGAAGTATAATGGTACAATATCTTAAGTGCAAAGGAGTGATCCCCCTTGTTTTTTTATCACAAGTTGGTGGATACCACGGTTAAGAAAATGAAATCGCACGCAGCTAACTTCATCACAATTAGTAATATGTCCTTTGGAGGCGCGGCTATTATGGCCACTTTACATGAATACTATAGCTATAGTGTCTTGTTTATCTTTATTGCAGCCCTTCTTGATCGCTACGATGGTAAGGTAGCGAGAGCACTCGGACAAGTGTCTGAGTTAGGTAAACAATTAGATTCTATGAGTGATATTATATCATTTGGTGTGGCACCTGCATTATTAATGTATGAAGTTGTTCTAGTTGATTTTGGTTTTGCCGGCATGATGATGGCCGTATTATTTATCGTCTGTGGCGCGATGCGTTTAGCTCGCTTCAATATTAGTGAAGCGAATGGTTATTTCACAGGTTTACCAATTACAGCTGCAGGTACGTTCTTAACTTTAACGTATTTCGCAGCCAATGCGTTCCATCCGGCATTTTATCTTTTCCTTTTTCCCATCTTAGCTTTACTCATGATTAGTACATTTACGTTAAAAAAAGTGTAACAGCACATTTGCTGTTGCACTTTTTTCATTTCCCACAGCTTTTAAACATATACTGTCGAAAAATGGGGAAAGGATGAAATCATTCAATGAGCGGAATTTTTACATCAATGTTGCAGTTATGGCTTGAAATCCCTGCGTTGCTTGGCTACTTAAAGGGGCAAACATTCCATAAACCCTTTTCAAAAGAAGAGGAAGCTGCTTGTATTGAACGATTTTTAGGTGGCGATGAGCAAGCACGTCTTGACTTAATCGAACGCAATATGAGGCTTGTCGCGCACGTCGTAAAAAAATTCCATCCAAAACATGAACAACTAGATGATTATATTTCCATCGGAACAATCGGTCTAATGAAAGCTGTCGAGAGCTATACCCCTGACAAAAAAACTAGACTTGCCACATATGCAGCCCGTTGTATTGAAAATGAAATTTTAATGCATCTGCGCACACAAAAAAAAGTGCAGAAAGACGTATCACTGTTTGAGCCTATTGGGACTGATAAAGATGGTAATGCACTGCAAATTCGTGATTTACTTCAGTGTGACGAAGAAAGCGCCACAGAAAAACTAGAGCATAAAGAACATGTGGCACAGTTATATCACTATTTGCATATGCTTGATGAACGTGAGCTCGAAATTGTGACACTACGCTATGGTTTAAACCAACAGGATGCCCTTACACAAAAGGAAATTGCTGCTCGTTTAAATATCTCACGCAGCTATGTATCTCGCATTGAAAAGCGAGCACTTATTAAACTCTATCAACTATACAAACGAGACCAAAAGTCTATTGAATAATATATTGTAAAATGGACAGTAGAAAAATTCAATGCATCATTGGCGGAAGATGTGCCTATTTCATGGCATATAAAAAGCTCCCCTGCGACATGACTATGTCGCAAAGGAGCTTTCCCGTCATACTAATGCGCTGACTCCGATAGTTCTGCTGAAATCAACGTGCCTATTAAAGTTGTAATAATGACTACACCCGCTGTTAAAAATAACATCATGAATGCCTCCCATTCTATTATGAAGAGATTTATTACTGTCAGTGTAGCATTTGTCCATTGCTTTAACTGTGATTTTTCTCACAGAATAACACGCACATTTTGACCATTTTGTGTAGTTTATAGAGAGGCAATTGCTTTTAAAACGACTTGTGTAGAATGCTTTGCAGCAACTGGTAAAAACTCATCGAAACTAATATTCGATTCTTTCCCAGCAATATCTGATAAAGCACGAATGACAACAAAAGGTGTAGCAAATTGATAACATACTTGAGCAACCGCAGCCGCTTCCATTTCTACAGCCTTCATTTGAGGGAAATGACGACGAACCGCTTCTACACGTTCAGGATCATTCATAAAAGCATCTCCAGAGCAAATTAAACCGATGCCATACTGATGCTCTCCAACCGCCTTGACGGCCTCCTCAGCGACTTTCATCAATTTCTCATCTGATTTATAAGCTGCTGGCATCCCAGCCATCTGTCCGATTTCATAGCCAAAAATTGTGACATCTACATCATGGTGGCGAACTTCATCAGAAATGACGATAGCGCCTACCTCAAGTGCCTCGTCATATCCACCTGCAGAGCCTGTATTCATAACAACATCTGGCTTAAACTCATGTAAAAGGATTGTCGTAGACATAGCAGCATTCACCTTACCAATACCACTTTTTAATAACACGACTTCCTTGCCTTCATAAGTCCCTGTTGTATACTCACTGCCTGCAATCATTGTACTTTGTGCATCGTTTAATGCTGCTCTTAGAAGCTCTACTTCCTCTTCCATTGCGCCAATTACTGCTATTTTCATGTACTGTTACTTCCCTTCTTTATCAACTCTATTAAAAATAATCAAAAGAGTGATTTTCGTCAATAGGCGCCTTCTAATGTGTTAAGTTGCTCTAACTTCACGGGCTTCCATCCTTCATTTTCAACCCATTCCATACTGACACGGTACATCTGAGATTTATCATTCGTTGAAACTGTCGCAACGGATGAATTAGGACCACCATTATTTTGCATACGCCAAATAATCATATTGCTTTGTTCGATGCCTGTCACAGTCGAAACAGTGGCTACCTTCTCAGCCCAGTCTACAGACTTGTCATCATATGAAGAAACATGCTGACCTGTTTGAGTTGTAGGTGTTGGCTGCCAATTTTTATTCGTGATAACCTTGTCAACAATTGGATTATCCGATGTCGACTCTTCTGGCGTACCTTGCTCTGCCTGAGATGTATCAGGCTCCGATTCTTCCTCGGAAGTTTTGTCTTCTTCAACAGCGAGATCTTTATCCTGTTCTTTCGCAGGTTCTTTATCTACTTCTTTTTCGTTATCACCGCTCTTTTCCTCTTGAGCTGGTTCATCTTTCACTGCTTGATCTGCATCATCTTGCCATTTAAACACATAGGTTGCTGTAATAATAATAAGTACAACCACAACACCTATTAAAACATTCAATAGTTTATCTAGCTTTTTATTACGAGATGGCTGCAAATGACGACTACTTCGAGTTTGTCGTTCACTCATAATGTCTCCCCCTCTCTAGCAAATATTCTATCAAGTTCAACAGCTCTTGCAAAATAATTATACTCACTATTTTATTGCCAAAGAATGTTAAAAGCAGCCAGCCTAAGGCTAACTGCTTGTACACTTACACATTATTTAATGGAAATAATTTTCACTTTCATTTCGCCACCAGGTGTTTGTACGGCAACTTCTTCACCTTCAGCACGACCAAGTAGACCCTTTGCAATTGGCGATTCATTTGAAATGCGGAATTCCATTGGATCTGCCTCAGCAGAACCAACAATTGTATACGATTCTTCATCTGATGACGGTTTACCATTAATGATTTCAACAAATGTAACCGTTTTCCCAAGTGATACAACACTGTTATCTGTCTCATCCTCAGAAATAATCACTGCGTTACGAATCATTGATTTTAATGTAGAAATACGACCTTCTAAAAAGGCTTGCTCTTCTTTTGCTGAATCATACTCAGCATTTTCAGATAGATCTCCAAAATCACGTGCTATTTTAATACGTTCAACGATTTCTTTACGTGTTTCTGTTTCTAATTTTACTAATTCTTCTTCTAATTTACGTTTTCCCTCAGCTGTCATAGGGTACTGTTTTTCATTTGCCAAAGTCCTTCACTCCTTGTTTCTTCAATATAAAAACATAAAACTCGACTAAATGCACGGAAGATGCATTTAATCGAATTTTATTATTTTTAAACTTTTTCAAATTACGCTTTGACCTAATAGTATGCATGCTTTTTTTAAATATGCATGAAAATATTGTCAATACCACTCTATCTTATTACAATACGTTGTCGGTTTCAAGAATAGTTTTAATTTTCGTTACCATTAAATCAATTGCTACCTCATTATCCCCACCTTCTGGAATAATGATATCAGCATAACGTTTCGTTGGTTCAATAAATAAATTATGCATAGGTCGAACCGCTGCTAAATACTGCTCAATAACCGAATCAGTTGTACGACCACGCTCTTTAATATCACGCATGATACGACGAATAATTCGTAAATCTGAGTCTGTGTCTACGAATAATTTAATATCCATTAAATCACGTAAATCAGCATCTTCTAGCACTAGAATACCTTCTAGGATAATAACATCTACTGGTTCAACATGGATCACTTCTTCTGCTCTCGTATGCTGCACATAGTCATAAACAGGTTTTTCAATTGGTTGACGCACTAACAATTTTTTTATGTGCTCAATTAATAAATCATTATCAAAAGCCAACGGATGATCGTAGTTTGTACCTAAGCGTTCTTCAAATGTTAAATGACTTTGATCTTTATAATAAAAATCTTGTTCAATCACCACAACGGAATGCTCACGGAAAACTTCATAAATGGCGCGCGTCACACTCGTTTTTCCAGAGCATGAGCCACCAGCGATTCCGATGACAACTGGTCGCTTTGCTGCCATTAGTTATTCTCCTTTCGCATCATATTATGCGGTTTTAATGGTGTGTCACATTTAAATTTCACAATTTGTAATGGATGACGAGCAGCATCTAGGCTATTGCCATCCTCGTCCCAAATTTCGCCCATTGTTAAACGGAAATTTTCAATTTCAGGACCAAAGAATTCTACTTCATCACCAGGTTTAAAATAATTTCGTTGTTGCATCGTCACTATTTTTGTTTCTGGATCATGATCTAAAATAAGACCCGCAAATTCATACGTTGTTTTACGACCATGTACTCCAAACATTTGCTCCTCGAAGCCAGGTGCATCATGGAAGAATGCTTCAGCCGTATCACGGTTGGCGCATTTATCCAATTCTTCGAGCCACTCGCGTTTAATTTTAAAGTTTGCCGGATCTGCACAGTAAGCATCAATCACTTTACGGTACACTGAAACAACTGTCGCAACATAATGAATGGATTTCATACGACCTTCAACTTTTAACGAATCGATCCCAAGCTCAATCATATGAGGAATTGCTTCGATTAATTTTAAATCTTTTGGACTCATCGCAAAAGATGCGTGCTTGTCATCGAACAGTGCTTTTTCTTCACCATCTTCTAATTCATATAAATCATAGTCCCAACGGCATGATTGACAGCAACCACCGCGGTTAGAGTCACGAGCAGTCATATGATTGGACAGAACACAACGACCAGAGTAGGCGATACACATTGCACCATGAACGAAAGCCTCGATTTCAATATCAACCTTTTCCTTCATCAGCTTCATTTCTTCTCCGCCTACTTCACGTGCTAAAACGACACGATGTAAGCCTTCTTCTTTCCAGTACTGAACAGCCTTCCAATTGGACAGTGATTGCTGTGTAGAAAGATGAATTTCAAGCTTAGGTGCTGCTGTACGACATGTTTCAATAATCAGTGGGTCTGCAACGATAATTCCTGTTACGCCTGCTGATTCAATATCCTTTAAGTAACGCTCTAAGCCATCCATATTTTCATTGTGAGCAAAAATATTTGTCGTGACATAAATTTTTGCCCCATATTGTTTGGCAAATTCGACACCTTCACGCATCTCTTCAATCGAGAAGTTGTCTGCATTGGAACGTAGTCCAAATTCTCGTCCACCAATAAATACCGCATCTGCTCCATAATGAACAGCTACTTTTAATTTCTCTAAGCTACCTGCTGGGGCAAGTAGCTCTGGTTTTTTAGTAATGACACGTTTACCGTCGACAATCTCACGGATTTTGTCATTTTGTTCTAATGCTAATGCCATGGTATTGCCCCTCCTAGTAAACTGTTTCCTTGAAGATAAAGCCTGTATCTAATGGTCTAATGGCTGGTTGAATATCTTCAATTCGTGCTAATAAATCATCTTTTATCTCTTCATACGCGTTTTCTGATTCATCAAAATACGTATCGATGGCTTTGCGATAGATTTCTGTAACCGTTACTACATAGTCTGGTGTTTGTAGAACACCCTCGATTTTCAGGGCATCAATGCCACCTTCGAATAATTCACCAAGCTCATCAATTATACACATATCATTTGGACTGAAAATATGTGTCCCATTGACATCTTCATAAATAGGATATTTATTATTTCGCTCATCGTCATGTAGGAACATATTACGATTTTCTTGACGGTTTTCAATGGCCATCACCTTATCTTGATATAAGAAATAATGACCAAGTAATGGGCGTTTCGATTGGAACATACACGTCATGCCATGTACTTGTACCTCAATCTCCATCTCAGTATTTTCTTTAATTTCTAATACTTCATCAAGAGAAAGTTCACGTGCTAATACGGCACGCTTTGCACCACGTTTCCCCCAGTAATTCGCTGTAAACCAGTTTGTAGCAGTCGTTTCTGGATTCCAATGTAATGGAATCGTCACGGCTTGCTCGCGGCGAATAATAAGTACCGCTGGATCACCATAAATTAAACGATCCACTCCGATACGTTGCATTTCTTTTAAATAGTCTGCCAGTGCCTCCAGTTTCTCATTATGAAAAAGTGCATTGACCGCAACATAAACCTTTTTACCTGCTGCGTGAATTAGCTTCGTCGCTTCTTCCACCTCTTCAACAGAGAACTCTCCAGCTAGACGTAGACCAAATTGTTGCTCACCAATAACAAAAGCATCTGCTCCAGCTTCTAAAAGTGCTTTTATATGTTCTACTGATTGTGGTGTCACAAGCAATTCTGGTTTTTTCATAGTAGTCACCTCTTCAAACATAGTAATAAACCGTCACCGACTGGCAAAAAAGCACTTGTATAATCTGGGTGCTGCATAATCCAATCTGTGAAGTTTTTTAAATTGCGAATCATTGTCCGCTTACGACGTGGCACATCCTTCAGCTCTAAATCAGACAGGCCATGCATGTACATATTATCGATATACAAAACCCCACCTGAATTCACTAAAGGGGCGTATTTTTCAAAAAAGCGTTGATACTGTCCCTTTGCGGCATCGATAAAGACCGCATCGAAAGTCGTATCAATAGCCTCGTCGTTCACCTCTAAAGCGTCACCCTCAATGACCGTAATTCGATCTGATACAGTAGAACGTCGAATATAGGCTTTCGCCCTTGTTACACGCTCTTGATCACGTTCAATTGTAACAATTTGGACATTGGGCAATGCCTCTGCCATTCGAATAGCAGAATAGCCAATTGCTGTGCCTATCTCTAAAATTTTTGACGGATTTTGAATACGTAACAGTTGATTTAATGCATCAATACCTGCTAATTGCATAATCGGTACATGATTCTCCTCCGCGTATGCTTCCATCTCTAAAAGCAATTCATTACGTGGCTGTATAAATGATTGTATATATGCATCTGATAATTCCATTGTTTCACCCTCATTTAAAAGGCAACGGGCGTTTGCCGTTGTCTGTACTTCATCATTTATCAACAAAAAGAAAAAGACCAAACGTGATGTCTTGGTACTTTGCCATACAAAAATGAGCAATTGTTTAGATATGCTCCAACAATTGCTACCACGCATATTTGTCCCGCATAAATGAACGGATTGATCAAAAATCACACTTTATAATAGCATGAAAATAGAAGGAAAGCTATTTTTCTTTCCTTCTATCCATCTGTTTGCTATATACTTTTTGCTCTTCCTAAACGCTTATTCTTCTTTTTGTAAATATTTTGCTATTTTCTGTAAATGCTCATCATATGTTTTCGAGAAGTGATTAACACCCTCTTTATCTGCTAAGAAATAGAAATAGTCGGTTTGACTTGGATTTAATGTTGCCTCAATAGAAGTTTTACCAGCACCAGCGATTGGTCCAGGTGGTAAGCCTTTATTTTTATAAGTGTTATAAGCATTATCCACTTCTAAATCTTCAAAAAGCACACGATCTTTATGATCACCAAGTGCATATAACACGGTCGGGTCTGTCTGTAATGGCATGCCTTCATTTATTCGATTATAGAAGACACTTGCGATTGTCTCTCGATCTGTTTGAGCTGTCGCTTCTTCTTCTAATAATGAAGCAAATGTTAACAGCTGATGCACCGACATTTGTTTTTCTGCTAAAACATCACTATAGTTCTTCACCACATTATTCATCGCCGCTATCATCTCTTCTACAATTCCCTGTAATGATGGTTTTTCTTCATAGTAAGAGTAAGTGGCTGGGTAAAGATAGCCCTCTAAATCATAGCGAATATTATCCGCTAACACAGCCTCCGTGACAAGTTCAGGATAATTGGCCATCATTTGCTGAACAAATGTATCACTCGTCACAAGATCCATAAATTCCTGTTTTGTGTATGGTGTTTTCTTTTCAATCACATTCCCAATTTGTTCAAGTGTTAAGCCCTCCGGAACTGTCATTGTAAAGACAGGCTTACGGTAGACTTTCCCTGTTTTCAAGCTTTCGATCAGTTCATCGAATGTCATCGCCTGTGTTAGATCATAATTTCCTGCTTGGAATTGAGATTCATTTTTAAATTTTGCATAGTATTTAAAAACACGTGCATCTTTAATGACGTCTTTTTTCTCTAGCAGCGTGGAAATGGATGATAAACTAGAACCAATAGGTACTTCCACAGCAATGGTCTTCGTCGCATTAGGATCGAGTGGCTTTAATGCACCCTTGACATAGTTGTACCCAAGGATACCAACAACACCGATTATAAGCACGAAAACAATCGCAATAATTGCAACGATTTTTCTCACGATTTTTACCTCAGATTTTCTTTCCTGCATTTTTGAAAACATTTCTTGTTTTTTAGAACCGTTATCCACGGGTTTCCCCCCTATCACTAATCAATATCATACTAGAAATCAACTTTCACGACAAACAGAAATCGACAATTCAGGAGAAATTGTATATGTAAAAAAAATCTGCCAGCTATTTTTACTGGCAGATCCTCTCTCTATAAAATCTTGCACGGTTCAAAATCTTCATTATATAAACTATAATTGAAAAGTTACTTGCTTCTTATCCGCAAGTAACTCCATAGCAAGTTGAGCTATCACCACATCATCTGCTGGTGGATTAAAGCGACTACATTGAACATCTCTAAATAGACGCTGGATTTTGTTTTCTTTAGATAAACTTCGTCCCCCTACAACTTGCATGGCTTTTGTTACTATATCGATGGCGTAATTACAAATTACATACTTTGCGATACTAACAGACTCTGATAGTTGCTCCTTAAGAGCTGGATTTTGTTCTACCTGTGTTGCAATACTATACAATGTTCTTCGTGCAGTTTGATAAAGTACTTCTATTTCACCAATCCTTTGTTGGACATGACTAGCATGAGCGATTGTATTTTCTAAGCTATGTGAATACGTATTTTTGGCAAAATCAATTGCATAATCTCTTGCTGCTCCTGCCACTCCTAAATAAACGGCTGGAATCTCTAACGAATAGACTCGACCATCAGCTAAAAAACGATTAACTCCATTTGGATGATGTCTGTAAAGCAACGCTGCCTCTGGTACAAACGTATCATGAAAAATAATATCATGACTACCTGTTGCCCTCATGCCCATTGCATCCCATGTTTCAACAATTTCCACCTGTTCGTTTTTCGTTATTAGAAATTCCGCTGTTAGGTTTTCTTCTTCCAGATAAGCAATAATGGTGAATTGTTTTAAAATCGGCGCTAATGAAGCAAATGCTTTTTCACCAGTAATGCAATATCCCCCTGGCACCTTTTTAGCAATTGTACCAGGTAAACTCCCCCGAGAAATATTCCCCTTTCCACGTTCACTGCTAATAATATTCAAAAGTGAGCCTTCCTCAACTGCTTTTCGGCATAATTCTGCAAAGATAGGTTCCGGCCATGTTTTTGCCTCACGAACATTCAAAAACGTCAATAAATGCCAGCCAACAGACAAGGCAGTGGAAGCATCGCCTCTAGCTAATTGTTCCTGCACTAATAACATCTCGTATAAAGAAATTTCTTCTCCTCCATATTTTTGAGGCACTGTTAGTCGAAAATAGCCTGCATCTTCTAAAATTTTAAAATGCTCAAACGGAAATTTTCCACTCTCATCATATTGGTTAGCTGTCTTCTCAATTTGTTGCGCTAAATTCTGAGCATATTGAACAAGCCTTTGCTCTCGTTCATTTCGAATAAAAATATCCATCATTCCTGATTCACCTTACTTTTAGCAAAACGATTCAGCGGCTTTTTCAGGCCTAAATGTTCTCTTAATGTTGTGCCCGTATAATCTTTACGATAAATACCTCGCTCCTGCAAAATCGGTACAACCTTGTCAACAAAATCTTCTAAATCACGTGGTAATAACGGAAACTGTAGCATAAAGCCATCTGCTGCTTGCTCTATTATCCAACGCTCCATCTCATCTGCTATTTGTGTTGGTGTTCCGACAAAAGCATCGCGCTTTGCAGGTCCAAAAAGGCGTGCATACAAATCACCAACTTTTAAATTTTCCTTCTTAATAATCTCTAAGTGTTCATAGAAGTGACTTTGAATACTATTAACTTCTGGGAATTCCACTTCAATAGCAGGTGTATCGAGGGAATACTTTGAAAAGTCAACATTCCCCATGTACCCCGAAACAAATTTTAAGCTTTCGTATGGATCAATCAATGACTGTAATTCATTAAATTTACGAATTGCCTCCTCCTCTGTATCACCTACTATTGGGGAAATTCCTTGTAAAACAAGGAGCTCCTCCTCCTTACGTCCAAAGGGAGGAAGCTGTGCCTTTAATTGCCGATAGTGTTCTTTCGATTTTTCAATATCATCCCAATGGACAAATACAACTTCCGCTGTACGTGCAGCTAATTGTTGGCCTGGTTTAGATGCACCAGCCTGCACAATAACAGGCTGCCCCTGTACAGAACGAGCAATATTTAATGGACCTTTGACAGATAAATAGTTGCCCTTAAATGATGTTTCATGCACTTTAAGACGATCATAAAATAGATTATTATCTCGATCATAGAGAAAAGCATCGTCTTCCCATGAATCCCATAGTGATTGAACAACATCGATAAATTCCTCTGCACGTTCATAGCGATGATCATGCTCCCAATGCTTATCACGGCTAAAATTTAATGCCGTTTCTCCTGTGGCATCTGCTGTGGTTACTAAGTTCCAAGCAACTCTCCCATTGCTTATATGATCGATGGACATTAACTGTCTTGCCAGCACATATGGCTCACTGTATGTGGTTGAAGCTGTTGCACCCAGTCCAATTTTAGTTGTTGCCGACGCTAAAGCCGTAATTTGAATTAATGGATCAAAGCGATTTAAAATATGTGGATGTGACTCATGATTAATGGCTAAACTGTCGGCAACAAAAGCTATATCAAACTTTCCTCTTTCCGCAATCTGAGCTACTTTTTGTAATGCTTGAATATCGATGCTTGCATTTGCTTGGGCAGATGGGTGCCTCCATGCAGCAACATGCATACCTGCTCCTATTAAATACAAGGCTAGCTTTATTTCTTTTTTACTAGTCATTGTTATCACCCTTCCTAATATGAATAGAAATCTTTCCATGTTGCTAATTCATCCAGTGGTAGCTCCACTGGAATATAGTTACCATTTGACACTTCTTTAATAAACTTCCCCGTTTCATCTCGCTGATAAATTTCCACGATTTTCTTCAATATGTCATTATTTTTGTCTTCTGCCTTTGCCACGATAACATTAATAAATGGCTTAGCTGTTTCACTTTCGTGAATGATGGCATCCTTCAATAAAAGACCAGCTTCTACAGCAACTCCATTATTAATAATGGCAAAATCAGCATCCTCCATCACACGTGGCGTTGTTGCACCATCAACAGGCAAAATGATTAAGTTTTTGGGATTATCCTTAATACGGTCTTCTCCACCGTTACCATCAAAATCATCCGTTACTGTTAGTAGTCCATGCTCCTGAAGCAGTAGCAAAGCTCTACCCCAGTTGGAAGGATCATTTGGTACAGCAATTTTTGCGCCTTCTTTTATATCATCTAGCGATTTATATTTGTTTGAATATAAGCCAATTGGTGCCATTATTGTTGTGCCAATTGCCTGTAAATCCGAGTTATTGTTCGTATTAAATAAATTTAAATATGCAACATGTTGAAAAGCATTAATATCTACTTCTCCCTCTGCCAATGCTTGATTTGGGTCATATTGAGCAGAGAATGTTACTAATTCCAAGTTAATACCTTCCTCACTAGCCTGTTCTTTTATATACGCCCATGTTTTCAATTCCGAGCTACGGATACCCACTTTCACAGTATCTTTTTCATCCGCTTCTGCACATGCCATTAGTAACAATAGTAATGTAAAAAATCCTATTAAATATTTCAGTTTTTTCATGCTCACATTCTCCCTAAGACACCCTACGTATTTTTCGTTCAAGACTGTTGCCAATGCTTTGAATAATTTGCACAAGTACAACTAAAATGACCACTGTAACCAAAATCGTTGTATTATCAAAGCGTTGATATCCGTAAGTAATGGCAACATCACCTAAACCACCACCTCCAACAGCTCCAGCCATGGCCGTCGCACCAACAAGCCCAATCGTTGCAGTTGTGACACTTAAGATTAACGATGGGAAGGCTTCAGGTAACAAAAACTTTCGAATAATCTGAAATGGAGAGGCTCCCATTGCTTTAGCTGCTTCAATGATGCCTTCATCCACCTCTAATAATGAATTTTCTATTAATCTTGAAATATATGGTCCAATATGCAAGATTAGCGGCACAATGGCAGCAGTCGTACCAATGGCAGTGCCAACGAGTAATCTTGTGAATGGAATAATTGCAACAAGTAAAATAATGAATGGAATGGAGCGCAATGTATTGACGATCGGATTGACAACCGAGAAGATTAATTTATTTTCAAGAATATGCCCTTTTCTCGTCACAACTAAGATTACCCCTAAAATAAAGCCTAAAATAGCACCAAAAAATAAGGAAATGCTAACCATGTACAGCGTATCTAGAACCGCGTCGATAATGATTTGTGTGCTCACTTTCACGTGCAACAACCTCCTCTATTTGAATATTTTTAGCCTGAATAAAAAGAAATGCTTTTTGTATATCTTTTTCAGAACCAACGAGCTCCACGATTAAATGGCCGAATGGAATTCCTTGTAATTCTGTGATATTGCCGAATAAAACATTGACATCTACAGCAAACTTTTTCGCCACCTGTGAGACAATCGGCTGCCCAACGTCTACTCCTATGAATTTTAAATTGTAAATTTTTTTAGAAGCATCTATACTTTTTAGCTGCTCATAAACAGAAGGTGGAACTTCATCACGAACAACCGATTGGACAAAATTTTTAGTTGTCTCTTCTCTTGGTGAGGAGAAAATTTCAAGTACATTGCCTGTTTCAATAATTCTTCCATTTTCCATGACAGCGACACGATTACAAATATCCCGAATAACCTCCATTTCATGAGTAATCATTAAAATTGTAATACCGTACTCGATATTGACCTTCTTCAGTAAGGCTAAAATCGATTTGGTCGTTTGTGGGTCGAGAGCCGAAGTTGCTTCATCGCATAAAAGGATAGTTGGTTTTGTCACTAATGCTCTTGCAATGCCGACTCTTTGTTTTTGCCCGCCTGATAGCTCATCAATATAGCGATCCGTTTTGTCAGCTAAACCAACAAATGCTAAAACCTCTTTTACTTGACCTTCCAAATTTGATTTTTTTACTCCACTTATGATTAAAGGCATTGCTACATTTTCAAATACTGTTTTAGAATGCAGGAGATTAAAGTGTTGAAAAATCATGCCGATATTTTTCTTCTCCTCTCGAAGCTGCCTTTTAGTGAGCGTGGTTAATTCTTTGCCATTCACAAGTACTTGCCCAGATGTTGGCTCCTCCAGTAAATTTACTGTCCGAATCAGTGTGCTCTTACCAGCACCACTAAAACCGATAACACCAAAAATATCCCCCCTCTGAATTGTTAAATTGATTTTATTTAGAGCCGTTACAGTCGAAGTACCGACCTGGAATTCTTTTGTTGTCTCAATAAACTCAATCATGCACGTCTACCTCCTTAGCATTTATGTGATTGCACAGCTTTAAAATGCTGGGACAACAGCACCTTTATATTGATCTTCAAAGAACGAACGTGCCTTTTCACTTGTTAACCACTTAACAATTGTTTGTATAGCTGGATCATCCTTTTTTTCATTTGTCGAGGCTATTATATTGACATAAGGTGATTCTGAATCTTCTATAATCAGTGCATCCTTCACAGGATTATAGCCCCCTTCTAATGCGTAATTTGTATTGATAGCAGCTGCTTCTACATCATCTAATGAACGAACAAGTAGTGGAGAATCAACACCTATAAATTGAATACTCTTCTCATTTTTCGCAATATCTTCGACTGTATAATCACCTTTCTTCGTTTTATCTAATTCAATCAAACCATTATTTTGAAACAGTAGTAACGCTCTTGAGAAATTGACAACATCATTAGGTACAGCAACCTTTGCATTTTGTGGCAAATCACTAATTTTTTTTATTTTTTTTGAGTACACACCAAATGGCTCAATATGAATTCCTTTTACACTGACTAAATCTAAATGACTTTCTTTATTCGACTGTTCTAAAAAAGGGACATGTTGAAAATAGTTAAAATCCAACTCACCATCTGCCGTTTGTTGGTTCGCTTGCACAGCATCTTTTATAATGGTAATGTCTAGTTTCACTCCATCTTTTTCAATATCTTTTGCTAAATACTCCAATACTTCCGCATGAGGAACATTGGCTGCCCCTACTTTTAATGTTACAATCTCCTCTTTAGTAGCCTCTTCTTTGTTTGTGCAACCAGCCAACAAGCCTATTACCAATGCACCGATAAGCCATTTCCAACCTAGTCTCATCACATTACCTCCTTAGTTAATAAATTTACTTGGTTTAATTTAAAACAAATCTTATCTATTTACTAAGAATTGGTCAATGCTCCTTTTGTTCCATTTATTAAAAAATTCAGAAAATTTAAAGTTAAAATGCATATTTTTTCTCGAAAATTCATTAAATTTAATCGAAAATGCAAAAATTCCATTTGCAGATAGAATATTTTTAGACCCTTGATAGAAAATTTCTATTAATAAAACAAAAACCTCTGAGTGGCTAACAACCACTCAGAGGTTTCATAGTATTGAAAAACAAAACGATTCACAGTATTTTTGTGAAAGGTGAAAATGGATTTCCGTTACAGGCTACTTGCTTTCCTGTGGGCGAGCGCCGAGCCGCTTCCTCTGCTACCGCTCCGTTTAGAGGCTCGCCTGTCTCGCTATGAACTGACCCCAAAAATTTGAACTTTTAAGAAACTCTTCGAAACTCAACTGGACTTTTTCCGTTGAGTTTTATTTTTATCCGTTCATGATTGTAGTAGTGAATATAGTCTACTAACGCTTTTTTGAATGCTTCGTAGTTCTTAAACGTTGTTGCGTATAGAAATTCTGATTTCATAATGCCAAAAAAGCTTTCTATCACGGCATTATCTAAACAATTTCCTTTCCGTGACATACTTTGCTTGATTTCATGTGTTGCCAATAACGCTTTAAAACGTGGTATTTGATATAACCATCCTTGATCAGAATGGACGATTAAGCCACTCTTTTTCGATAACTTTGTATACGTAAACGCCTTCTTAAAAGACTGTTGAACTAACTCAAAATTAGGTGATTTTGATACCTCATACCCAACGATTTCTCGATTGAATAAATCTAATACAGCGGATATATAGATTTTTTGACCGTTTATTTTAAACTCCGTTACATCGGTTACCCATTTCTGATTGGGTGCAGTGGCTTCAAAATCACGTTGGATGACATTCTCTGCGACATAGCCGACTGTCCCTTTATACGAACGGTATTTTTTAGGGCGTACCGTCCCTTTTAAGCCCAATTCTTGCATCAATCGTTGGACCGTTTTATGGTTGATGAAAAACCCTTCATTTCGGAGGGCTAAACAAATACGACGATAGCCATAACGCCCCTTATGGTAATGAAAAAGCGTCTGAATTCGTTCTTTGATCGCCTGATATTTATCTGGTTTTACCCATTTTTGGAGATGATAATAATACGTACTTTTCTTAAGTTTCGCGACTTTTAATAGAGCTTGAAGAGGAAAATCCAACCTTAGCTCATAGACAGCTCTTACTTTTTCTTGGATTTGAAGGCATCCTTTTCTTGAACTAAGGCTTTCAACTTTTTTAAATAGGCATTTTCCATCCGTAAATACTCAATTTCGGCTTTTAACTCATCCGTTGTTTTTCCATTTAAATCGGACGAAGGTGGTTGTTTTTTTGGCATTGATTGGCGCTCCTTTTCTACTTGATAGAGCACCTCACCAGCCGTTGACATCCATTGTTTTTTCCATCTCCGAACGGTTTCACGGGAAGGAATATTAAACTTCGCAGCAGTCTGAAGGAGCGAATCGCCCGTCTCTATCAGGTGTTGAATTACTTTTATTTTAAAAGAATCTTCGTAATTCGTGAACCCTTGAGGACGAATAATTCCTTCGATGCCATGATAGCGATATAATTCAATCCATAATCGAATGTACTGTCGATCCCTCTGTAATCGATTGGCAATCTGATACGTACTTTCTTTTTCTTCAAAGTAAGCTAGAACTGCGGCTAATTTTTGTTCATCAGAAATCACTACCTGCACCCCCTATAGTAGATTTTTAAGTCCAATATTTTGGGTGCAGCTCAGAAGTGGCTCATCGGACACCCCCTGGAAAGGACGCTGGTGGAACGGAAATCAACCCCTCGCCTTGCTAAAGGTTCTTTTTCTGCTATTGACATCACCTTTTTTCAACAACATAAAAAAAACTGTGAGTGGCTAACAACCACTCACAGTTTTTACAATTCGTTTAATACATCCTCAACAAAGGCCCATTCTTCATCCGTTTCAATTGGTAATAATTCTTCTATAGAACCGTCATTTCCAGACAAATATTGAGCTGCAAAAATATCACGTTCTTCCATAGGTTCATCCGTCGCTGGAACATATAAAACATACGATTTACCAAATTGCTCAGATGAAAAAGTATGAATAACCTCACAAATTTGATCTGTTCCATCTTCATTGGTCACAGTAATAAGCTGGGGCTCTGCATCGAATTCATCAAGAAGTGTCAACACTACCTCATTAATCATTTCCCATTCGGCATCCGTTTCAACTGGCTGTAAATTGGCCATTTCACCCGTATTGTCATCATAATCAAAGGTCATCGCTGAAATATCCCCCGGGATTTCTTGCCCCTTGTCATCTACAAGTGAAAATAGCACATAAGACTTGTCCTCTGCATCAAATGTAAAGACCACACGGCATTTTTGCTCTTTGCCACCTTCGACTATTATCGTAAATTCTTGTGTTTCTTCATTCATTTGGGTTCCTCCTTTATACCTTTGCTGTCATTTATTAAGTGGATTTTATTTACCCCCACGCTATTATTGTTGAGTATTTTATTAGCGGGCTCTTGAGTAGTTCCAGTCATTTGATGAGTGCTGTCACCCTACTTTTGAGCGGTTTCTCTCACTTTACGAACGATTTACAACACTCTTGAGCGAAACCCACATGTATCTCCACAATTCAACTACTAGACAGAGGCTCAATAAAAAAGGAACAAGGAATGCAAGCTGCGATCCTTGTTCCAAGCTTTGAGTTAGAAGATTATTCTTCGTTTTCATCCTCTAAAGCATTTAAAACGTCCTCTACCATATCCCACTCTGCTTCAGTTTCGATTGGCGTTAATTCACCATCTTCACCATTTTCAGATGGTACAAATGAAGATACGAAGATTTCAACTGAGCCATCTTCATCTTCTTCTGCGCCTACCATTGAGTAAAACACATATGATTTGCCAAACTCTGGAGATTCATGAACGTGAATCACTTCACAAAGCTGTTCGTTTCCGTTTTCGTCAATCACTGTAATGTGTTGAACATGTAGTTCTTCTTCATGGTTATGCTCGTGTGTCATGCCTAAGTCACCTCATCAATTAATTTTTGCTATCTAAGTAGCCTTGTAAAATCATCACAGCCGCCATTTTATCAATGACCTGCTTGCGCTTTTTGCGACTCACGTCCGCTTCGATTAGCATACGTTCTGCAGCCATCGTCGTTAAACGTTCATCCCATAACTTAACCGGTAGTGAAAATGTTTCTTCCAACAACTTTTTATAGTCCTCAGATGCTTCTCCACGCGGTCCTACCGTATTATTCATGTTTTTCGGATATCCTACAACAAATTCTGTTATAGCATATTCCTTTACTAGCTCGGCGATGCGGTCAATACCGAACTCTCCGTTAGCCTCATCAATTTTTACGGTTTCAATACCTTGGGCAGTCCACCCGAGTGCATCACTAACAGCAACCCCAACAGTTTTCGACCCAACGTCTAATCCCATAATTCTCATTTCTAGTCCTCGTTATTCTTTTTAATATAAAATTTAACAAGCTCCTCTAGAATTTCGTCACGCTCAAGCTTGCGAATTAAATTACGAGCATCCTGATGGCGAGGAATATACGCCGGATCACCAGAAAGTAAGTAACCAACAATCTGATTGATAGGGTTATATCCCTTTTCCTCTAATGAAGAATGTACTTTCAACATTACTTGCTTGACTTCCTGTTCCATTGATTCTTCTGGAAAATTAAATTTCATCGTTTGATCAAATGAACTCATGACCAGCACCTCGCTTTCAGAAATAAGGAGATGTGCAGACAAGCTCATCTCCAATTTCTCTTTATTATAACATGTTTTGGCGTATTATCAATTATACCTCGGCATAATTACGTTCGGAATCAGCCAGAGGCTTTCACTTCTTTTCGTTGAAAGAAGTTAAATGGATTTAATATAATCATACACAGAAACTAATGCTTCTTCAAGTTTTGAGGCATCCTTTGCACCTGCCATCGCCATATCTGGGCGACCGCCACCTTTACCGCCACAAGCTTCTGCAACCATTTTCACAATATTCCCCGCATGGTAATTACCACCAACTAATTCTTTGGAAACCCCAGCGCATAACATAACTTTTTCGCCATCAACCGCTCCAAGAACAATAACTGCTTTTGGCATTTTCACTTTTAAGTCGTCCATCATTTGACGCAGTTGATTATTATCCTTCGCCTCTACTTTTGTCGATAGAACTGTCACATCACCAATTGTTTGTGCTGCATCAACGATAGCTCCTGCCTGTGCATTTGCGATTTTTTGGGATAAGGCTTCATTTTCTCGTTGTAACTCTTTATAGTCAGCCTGCAATGCCTGCACTTTTGTCACGATATCTTTAGGGTTTGCTTTTAATAATGCTGCTGCCTCATTTAATAAAGCTTCTTCCTCTTTTACTGCTTCATAGGCAACCTTACCTGTCACAGCTTCAATACGGCGAGTACCTGCACCAATACCACCTTCTGAAACAATTTTGAAGAAGCCAATTTCAGAAGAACGTTTGACATGGATACCACCACATAACTCAATCGAATAATCTCCTATTGATACGACACGAACTACATCGCCATATTTTTCACCGAACAATGCCATTGCACCCATCGCTTTCGCTTCGTCAATGCCTTTTTCTTCAATAACGACCTCTATATCATCCCACACTTTCTCATTTACAATACGCTCGATTTGCTGTAATTCTTCTTTTGTAACTTGACCAAAATGAGAGAAGTCAAAACGTAATCGGTCAGGACCTACATATGAACCAGCTTGATTAACATGATCGCCTAGCACATCTTTTAATGCACGTTGCATAATATGTGTCGCTGTATGGTTTTTAATAATTAAATTACGGTCATCACGATTGACCACTGCTTGCACTGCATCTTCTACATGCATTTCACCAGATTCAACTACTACTGTATGAAGCGGTTGACCATTCGGTGCTTTTTGAACATCTTTTACGATAGCCGTAAAACGATCATTTGAAATGGTACCGCTATCAGCAATTTGACCACCCATTTCTGCATAGAATGGTGTCTTCGCTAAAATAACGAATGCTTCTTGTCCTTCAGAAGCAACTTTTGCTACTTGACCATTGACGATCATTGCAGCGATTTCAGTAGAAACCGTTAACGTATCATAGCCAACAAATTCACTTGCAACTGTTAAGTTTGCTAATACTTCATTTTGTACTTGCATAGAATCAACATCTTGACGAGCTGCACGAGCACGTTCACGCTGTTCTTCCATCGCTGCCTCGAAGCCCTCATGATCAACCTTCATGCCCACTTCTTCTGCATATTCCTCTGTTAATTCGATTGGGAAGCCATACGTATCGTATAAACGGAAGGCATCTGCACCAGGAATATAATCGTGGCCAGCTGTTTTTTGCGATTCCACTACTGCATTAAAGATTGCTAAACCACCGTCCAATGTTTCATGGAAACGAATTTCTTCATTTTTAATGACACGTTGAATAAATTCACATTTCTCCGTTACTTCTGGATAGAAGTCTTCCATGATTTTCCCTACAGTTGGTACCAGTTCAAACATAAATGGCTTCTCAATGCCAATTTGTTTAGCATAACGAACAGCACGGCGTAATAAACGACGCAATACATAACCACGTCCTTCGTTTGAAGGAAGAGCACCATCGCCAATGGCAAAAGCTACTGTACGAATATGGTCTGCAATAACTTTAAACGGTGTATTAATATCCTCTTCTGAGCCGAAAATTTCATTTAAATCTACTTCGCTAGGACGCTTATATTTACGGTTGGCAAATTCCTCGATTTTTTCAATGATTGGCATGAATAAATCTGTATCGAAGTTTGTTGGTACATTTTGAACAACAGATACAATACGCTCTAAGCCCATACCTGTATCAATATTTTGCTTTGGTAGGGGTGTGTATGTACCATCAGGATTATGGTTGAATTGCGAGAACACAAGGTTCCAAATTTCGAGATAACGTTCGTTCTCCCCACCTGGATACATTTCAGGATCATTTTCATCTGAGCCATATTCTACACCACGATCATAAAAAATCTCTGAGTTAGGACCAGATGGACCTTCTCCAATATCCCAGAAGTTTCCTTCTAAACGGATTAAACGCTCTTCAGGAATACCGATTTCTTGATGCCAAACATCATATGCTTCCTGATCTTCAGGGTGAATTGTGATAGATAATAACGCTGGATCAAAGCCCATCCATTTTTTATCCGTTAAAAACTCCCAAGCATAATGGATTGCTTCTTTTTTGAAGTAGTCACCAATGGAGAAGTTTCCTAACATTTCAAAGAATGTATGGTGACGAGCTGTTTTCCCAACGTTCTCAATATCATTGGTACGAATCGATTTTTGTGCATTCGTAATACGTGGATTGTCAGGAATAACACGACCATCAAAATATGGTTTAAGAGTGGCAACACCTGAGTTAATCCATAGTAGTGATGGGTCATTTATTGGCACAAGTGGCGCTGATGGCTCATGATGATGTCCCTTTTCTTTAAAAAATTCCAAATACATACGGCGAATATCTACTGCTTTCATTGGATAAATTCCTCCTATTTTATATTGTAAAATCACGATAAGAATCCTGCGATCTACATGAATTACACTTTGGAGAGTACTATCGAAGAAAATAAAAAAAGCCCTCATCCCCAAAAAAGGGACGAGGACTTGTCATTTGTCTCGCGGTACCACCCTAGTTGTAAGTAAAAAATGCTTACTTACCTCTTTAGCACTTGTAACGTCAGTGAACGGCAGGGATTAGCTGCACTCTGGAGTAGCTTTCGGCATTTGCTGTCGTGAGGATTTTTCCAGCCTAGAAATCCCTTTCTTGTACACGCACAAATACGTACTTTTTCCATCATCGTTTTTACTTTTTCTAACGAAATTATAAAAAAAATCTATTGTGCTGTCAATTAGTACTACTATGACTAATGCTATCTAAGCAATCATTTTTTTAAAATATACCCACATACCCCAAGTAAAGAGCACTAGAAAAGCACTGATTGCAATCGTTGCAATAGGTGAATCCTGATAAGGTAACGGCACATTCATACCAAAAAAGCTAGTGATCACAGATAATGGTAACATTATTGTAGAAATAACTGTTAGTAAATTCAGCTTTTCAATGGATTTACCACTATTAATTGAAAAATATGTGTCGAGCGTACTGTTAACTAAATCGCGGTATGTCTCTGTAGAGTCAACAATACGTTCTAGATGGTCATTTAAATCTTTATAGAACGGGATATTTTCTTCCTGTATCTCAAATTTCCACTGACCATTGATTGTTGAAAAAATTCTTCTTTGCGGCATGATGGCCTGGCGAATTAAAATAATGGCCCGCTTTAGTGCAAGAAATTCCTCAGTCACTACTTTAGGTTGATACTCATAAATTTCTTCTTCTAGTTCATCTATGCGAGTTCGAATTCGCTCTAATACTGGAAAATATTCATCTGTAATGCCATCTATAATGGTATGCAATAAAAAATCAGTACCCTTTTCCATATATTCGGAACGATTAACACAAACATTTTCCATGTGACCTAGCCATTGCAATTTCCGTTTGTGTACAGTGACAACATAGTTTGGACCCATAAAAATATTGAGCTCAACGGTTGTAATTTCATTATTACTTTTTTCATTATAAATGGGTGCATGGAAAACAAAAAATTTATAATCGCCATAATTGTCCATTTTCGGACGGGAGCCTTCATGTAAGCAATCTTCAACTGCTAATGGATGAAAGCCAAATACATCTGCTATATTATTCAATTCATTATAACTATACGCATATAAATCTACCCATAATAAATCTTCATTATGAATAGGTAGTTGTAAATCCTTCATGTTGAAATCATGTTGGACTGTCTTGTTGCTGCTATTAAAATAGTGGATTTTAATCATTGCACTTCACCTCATGTTTTGTTATTGAGGGAAACAAAAGGTCATCCTTTATCGCCTTTTGTCTGCGTTGGTGATCCGAAATGGATGCCTTTTATTTGTTTCCGTTTGCCTAGAATGATACTTATTCGGTTCAGGACTACTATCCATTTCTCATCACCTTCCTTTCATAACAAAAACACGCCTTCTACGAATGAAGGCGTGTTGAATACACATATCAAAAAAGAGCAATAAAAAATCGTTGCATGCGTGTTACCTTCAAACGTTGAGTTTTAGCACTATGCGGCATAGGAATATGTCCAGCTACGTTAAAAAACACCTTATTTCGATGATTTCTGTTGACCCATTGGCGTCTCTCGACATTTTTGGGTAGTAGCGTATCTCCAGCATAGGAGCCTCACCTAACGAAGGGATGTTATTCTTTTATTCCTATAAATCATAGCGGATTGAATTCAAACTGTCAAACTGTAAATCATTCATTTTTCAAAAAGTCTTCTACTCTTTGCACGAATTGGTCCCGTTTATACGATTGATAGAGCAGGCTAGATAAACGCACTGGATCACCAAAGAAAAAGCGTTCATACAGTGTTTGCCTTGTGCCAAAACTACTCATTGTTAAATCCCAAGCTAAACGAAATTTTTTCACTCGCTCTTCGCCTTTATCTTGGAATGATTGCAAATAGTGATCAAGATCTCCTTCATCTGCTGCAAATGCTTTGGCACTTGGTATGGACATTAAGCCGCTTGCCCCAAGTTGTTGGATGATTTCCGTAAAAGTCGGATATACTCTCGGGAAAATTTGAATGGCTACTTGCAAAGTTGAGAGGTCTGGTCGAAGAAAGCCGAACATATCTCGCTGTGCATCTATTTCTGATTTTACGAGCATTGCCTTCATCGTTTCTAGTGTCACAATTACATCCACTACTTTTTGTTGTACATGTTGGTAATCACCGATATTAATGGTGTCCACAATCGACTGCACAACACCTAATACAAATTCAGTCTTCGCAATTTGCCGAGAAAGTACTTGATGTAAACTGTATGCTTGGAAGCCACTAACATTCATAAATTGATTGGCAACATCTACATTTTCGTAATAAAAAACCCGTTCCCAAGGGACAACTACATCATCAAAAACAACAATCGCATCCATTTCTTCAAAACGAGAGCTTAATGGATAATCAAATGAGGAATCTCCACCTACAAAAGATTGGCGACATAAAAACTTTAAGCCCTTTGTATTACTCGGTATCGAAAAGCCGAAACCTTTTCCTTCATCATAACCATTTGTTGATAAAACGAGCAGTTCATCCGTTATGCCGCCCTGTGTTGCTAGTAATCTCGCCCCTTTAATGATTAAACCTTCACTCGTCTTGTCAATAATTTTGGCAGCAATCGTCACTTCTTCATCCTCATAGTAATAGCGCTTACGGTTTACCTGTGGTTCGATAAAGGTATGGGTCATAGTAATATCATTCTCACGAGCATACTCATAAAACTTCAGTAAATGCTCTGGAAAACAATTTGGCTTATCTTTTAAAAAGTCTGACGCTGAAGCTAAGGCCATTAAGGTCGTATTCATATAATCTGGGCTTCTCCCCATAAAACCATGGGAAGATAATGCCCATTCCCTTGCCGCATGGCGCCTTTTCACAAGATCTTCTGGCGTCATTACTTGAAGAAAAGACATGCCAACTCTCTGCTTGCTAGTTGGCGATTCATAGGTCATTTTTTCAAGAAGAGCCCCTTGATGTTGTAAGTCAAAAAGTTTTGCTTGACTCTGCATAATTCCCTTAAATGCAGGATGTTCTGACACCTTTCCTGTCACGACTTCCCCATCAATCGAAATATACGTTTTTAAAGCATCTATACGTTCAATATACTGTTGCCCTGTCATTATTGGCATGCTGTCACCCCTATACATTCCCTATGTTTTTGTACTCACCTAGTATATGAAATGTCCAAATATTAGGTGACGATGGGCTAAATAGAAAAGCCCGACTAGACAGTCTAATCGGGCATATACAGCAAATAGTAATTATTTTAGTCATTTAAAAAATCATAAGGGGAGATATCATTCATCCCAATCATTGGATGAATATATGGTGCTGTTTCTACTGTTAGCTTTTGTGCTATGGAGACAGGATTGTTCAACTCCTGCTCCTCTATTGACATAGCCTCCACTTCCACAATTTCTTCATTGATATCCATCGGATTAAGTCTTGCACGTAAAGAAGTGAAACGCTGTAGGTCATCTGTACGCTGTAAGCCATCTGAAAGTACATCCGGTTCACCACATAAAATCAAAAAGTTTTTAGCACGAGTAATCCCTGTGTATAAGAGATTACGCCGTAGCATTTTTGAATATCCTCTGACAACTGGCATAATAACTGTTTGAAACTCAGAGCCTTGAGATTTATGAATAGAGCAGCAATAGGCTAGTGTCAATTGGTTCAAATCACTGCGTTGATAGGTTACCTCGATACCATCAAAGGATACGATCAGTAAGTCCTGTTTTTCGATCGTTTCTTTTGCTTTAATAATACTGATGACCTCTCCCATATCCCCGTTAAAAACATTGCTCTCAGGTTGATTGACCAACTGAAGTACTTTATCTTTTATGCGATAAGTCACATCACCAAAGACCAGCTCTTTTCTTGTTCCCGTATCATTTGGATTAATGAGCTCTTGAATCCTTTTATTTAAATTATCAATACCAGCCGTACCTTTATACATGGGTGCTAGCACCTGAATATTGCGAATTTCCTGTCCTTTGGCTACTGCACTTTTGACAACCTGCGTGACAACATTGGCAACTTGATCGGCTGAAGCCTTTATAAACGAACGATCAGATGTTTTAGCTGTTAAATCATTTGGAATCGTTCCCTTTTTAATTTGATGGGCAAGCTCAATAATTGTAGAGCCCTCTGCTTGTCGATAAACATCTGTTAATTCAACAGTTGGCAGTTGCTTTGATGCTAATAAATCCTTTAACACCTGTCCTGGCCCTACTGGTGGAAGCTGGTCCTGGTCCCCTACAAAAACAACCTGGACATCTTCATGTAAAGCTTTTAATAACTGATGGGCAAGCCATGTATCCACCATAGACATTTCATCCACAATGATGAGCTTTCCTGTTACCTCACGCTCTGTTTCTTCCTCTTTTTCTTGCCCTGTAAAGCCAAGTAGACGATGAATGGTCATTGCAGGAAGCTCAGTTGATTCAGCTAACCGCTTGGCAGCACGTCCAGTTGGTGCACAAAGGATGATAGGAAATGGTTCTTCTTTTTGAGCATATTCTTTTGGATTTAATGATAAACCATGTAGCTTTGCATAAACTTCAACCACTCCACGTACAACCGTTGTTTTCCCAGTACCCGGTCCACCTGTCAAAATCATGACGGCTGAATTTAAAGCCTGTTCAATAGCATTTGCTTGTGTCTCAGCGTAGGTGACATTGAGTAGCTCCTCTGTTTCTCCAATGGCTTTTCTAATTTCGTCCTTACTAAAATGCTCAGCCTTATTATTTCGCTCAATGAGCGATACGATTTTAGAGGCAATCCCTACTTCAGAAAAATAAAGGGATGGTAAATATAATCTAGTTTCTTCACCACAAATTTTACCTTCTTCACGTAGCTCAATACAGGCTTTAGAAATGTCCTCAAACGGGATCTCCTGCCGCTGACTTTGTTGAAGCATATCCTTTACAAGCGGTAGGACATGCTCCGCATCTAAATAGACGTGTCCATCTGATAAAGCAGCTGTATTTAACACATGAAATATCGCTGCTTTGACACGATCAGGATGTTTACCAGTAATTCCTAGTTTAGCCCCTAATTCGTCAGCCCGAAAGAAACCAACGCCTTCAACATCTTCGATCAAGCGATATGGATTTTCAGTTAGTAATTCTATGGCTTCAGTTCGATAGGTTTGATAGATTTTCATACCGAGCTGTGGACCAAAGCCCCACTCATTCAGTTGAATCATCACACGTTCTAGGCCTAGATTTTGTTCGATGGTGCGATGAATAACTTCTTTTTTTTCAGTGGATAAGCGTGGAACGGCGTCAAGTGCACTAGGATCTTCTAAAATAACACGAAGAGCATTAGCCCCTAGTTTTTCTACAATCGTTTCAGCCGTTTTTTTCCCAATTCCTACAAATAAGTCACTAGATAAATAATGAATAATCCCTTGCTCAGTTGCAGGAACCTCTTTCGTAAATGTCTCGATTTGAAATTGAGCACCATATTTAGGATGCTGTTTTAAGATACCCGTAAAACGATATTGTTCATCCATTTGTAATGGTGGAAAATAACCAACAACGATAATTTCTTTATCTTCATATTGTAAGTTCGTCTCTTGTATTTTCACACGTACAATCGAATACATATTTTGTGCATTATGAAAGATAGAGACGATTGGACGTCCGAGTATAAAAAATTTATTGAGTTCAAATAAATCTAGATGATCGGTCATGTTCGGTCCGTCCTTTCTTATTGTCTTCAATCTTTTTATTTTACCATAGCCTCATCAAAATATCGTAGATAAAAATGTATTCTCTACTTTATTTTTACATTATTGCGACAAATGACAATTCTCTGCCTTTATCTCTTATTCCATGCTATGATAAATAAGAATTAGTCGCACGGAAGGATTGTGAAGTTAGTGGAATTTAGACCTTGCATCGATTTACATGAAGGCAAAGTAAAACAAATTGTAGGAAGTACTTTGGGTTATGCAAATCAAGCTGTCGTAGAAAATTTTATTTCTACACATGACGCTAGCTACTATGCACAAATGTTTGCAAAAGATCGCCTAACAGGTGGACATGTTATCATGCTTGGTTCTGGGAATGAAGAAGCCGCCTTAGCCGCTTTAGCAGCCTATCCTCAGGGCTTACAAATTGGTGGCGGCATCACGGCTGATAATGCACAAAAATATATTGAAGCAGGCGCTTCGCATATTATCGTGACATCCTATATTTTTCATGATGGACAGCTAGACCTAGCACGTTTAAAGCGTTTAAACCAACTGATAGGTAAAGAACGTCTAGTCATTGATCTTAGCTGCAAGATGCGTGATGGAAAGTGGTTTGTCATGACAGATAAATGGACTACATATAGTCACTTCGAAGTCAATGCAGCATCTATTGCCTATCTAGAAGATTTTTGTGATGAACTTTTAATTCATGCCGTCGATGTTGAAGGAAAAAAGGGGGGAATGCAGGAAAGCCTAGTAAGGGATTTGGCTGCCTGGACTTCTATTCCTACTACCTATGCAGGTGGTGTTCGTTCGCTGGAGGATTTAGAAAAATTTAATCAATTAGCCAACGGAAAATTGCATGTAACCATTGGCAGTGCCCTCTCTATTTTTGGTGGGAAGTTACCTTATACAGATGTAGTAAACTATTGTGAAAGAGGTGGGATCTTGTGAAGCTAATTTATAAAGATTATGTTTTTCCATTTCAAGAAACAAATTTAGAGAGAATCATAGATGGTAAATATTTTAAAGTAAATAAAAAAGATCATTCTCTTGTGATTCACGTGCAACTGGACAACGAACAAATGTTACTAGAGTTTTCAAAATCATTAAAGGCAACTTGTGGCTTGTTACGCGATCAAGAAACAGAGCCGTATATCGGAACATATATTGATTTACAGGTTTTTGTCGATGAGTTTAATAAGCGCTATAACTTAAATGCTGAAATTATTACTTAAACCGAAGGGGCACTAGCTCCTTTTTTTCATTTTCTCACCTCCGTCTCCTCTATTCCTTTCAACAATTTCTGAAACCTTTTGTTTGTCATATGAGTTATATATTGTATAGCATTACGTATAAGGGGGTCACATGACTAAACTCCATATTAAACATATACTACCTTATTTTTTTATGCTTCCCGCACTTCTTATAGGAACGATCGCTATGATCTTCTACGGTGTAGACATAAGTATTTGGATACAAAATATATTCATCTGGATGTTAGGCGTTTGTTTTTGCTATGTCATTTTAAATAAAACACCCCTAATAGAACTACATAAGAACCCTCTTTTGGTCACATCTATTTTAACTATTTTACTTATTCTGCCCTTTTGGTTTAATGGCTTAGAGGGTGTCCACCGATGGGTAACTTTGGGTCCATTCAATTTTTATATGGCCAGTATTATTTTACCTATGCTCATTGTTTATTTGTGGAGGCTATCAAAAAGTAATTATTTACCATATGTTATAGGATTCATGATTCTCATAGGTGGTATTTTATTATTGCAACCAGATGCAGGGCAAATTACTGCTTTTGCTTGTGCCTCCACCATTATTTTATGGCGAGCTATAGAAAACCCTAAATGGCAGTATATTACGCTAATCATACTAACCCTATATGTCTTTACATCCTGGATTTACATCGATCATTTAGCTCCTGTACCATATGTAGAGCAAATAATATTTTTAGTAGCAGATATGGGAAGTATGTTACTTATTTTAGGAGTTGGAGCCCTTCTATTGTTAGTCTATCCATTCTTTATCACATGGAAAAAAGATATATTAGGACTCTATTTCTTGATGACAATTCTTGTCACTTTCTTTGGCCATTTTCCAATGCCTATTATGGGCTATGGAATTTCACCCATTATTGGCTATCTCATTGCGATGACAGCCACACAGAAAATAAAAATGGCACAAACCAACTAGAAAGGATTTACAAACTATGAAAACTGGACTAGAGGTAAACTCTTTAAAAACATTCCAAACTGAATTAACACGTTTCTTTTTAGCCTACAAATTTGCTCTACAGGAAGTAGAAACGAAAATAAATATATTGCAAGAAGAATTTAAGTTGATTCATGAATACAATCCAATTGAGCATATTTCCACTCGTGTAAAATCACCGAAAAGTATTTTAGCGAAGATGATGAAAAAAGAGCTTCCCCCATCCATGGAGGCTGTTCGTGAAAATATTCGTGATATAGCAGGCGCTCGCATCACCTGCTCTTTCGTGGAAGATATTTACAAGGTTAGTGCCATGTTACAGGCACAGCATGACATTGAGGTTGTTGAAGTGAAGGATTATATTGCTTATCCAAAAGAAAATGGCTACCAAAGCTTACATCTCATTATTAAAATTCCTATCTTTATGTCAGACCATATGGAAAAGGTTTACACAGAGATCCAAATTCGTACAATAGCAATGGATTTTTGGGCAAGCTTGGAGCACAAAATTTATTATAAGTATAACAAAGATGTACCCGAGCATATTCGTATTGAATTAAAAGAAGCCGCACTACAAGCAGCCGAATTAGATCGAAAAATGGAGCGTTTGAATAAAGAGATCAATATTTTAAAAGAAAATGAAGCAGAGCCATCATTACTAGACAGTACCCCTATTTCACATTTAGCGAAATACTTAACAGAACTACCTAACAATCAATGACACTCCGTTGTCATTATGACCAAAACTAAATGAACATAAAAATCCACCTAGCTTTCGGTGAGAAAAGCAAAAGACCCAATTGTCCAATGTTCTTTTTCACAGAGAGTGAGGTGGATTTTTACAGTTTTAAAGCTTTGTAACGATTATGCCTGCTCCTTGGATTTCGTCGCTACAAAGAAGGAGAAAATAAGGGCACAAATGGCAAAAACAAAGGTAGCGACATAAACATAGCTTACGCCATTCGCAATAGTTTCTTTTAAAAAGCTTACTTCTTCTAGACTAAAGCCACCTCTTGCAAATTCACCATTTAATTGAATTTCACCTTTTCCTAATGAAGCCATTTTTTCACTCGTTGCTAAGTTAAAAATCATCCCAAATAGTGCTGCCCCAATCGCTTGACTAAATGTATTTGTAAAGGAGTTTAAACCAATTGAGATGCCAAGCTGCTTCGGATTTGCCACCTTTTGAATGGAAATCATCAACATTGGCATGATAAAGCCCATTCCTAGCCCAACTAATGATGAAGCGAAATAAGCGCTGAAATCGCTAGAACCTGAAGATAGTCTTGCCAGTAAGAGAGTACCCGTAACCAGTAAAATTGTCCCCATTTGAATAATTCTTTTATTCGTTAAACGCCCGATTAAATAACCTGCCATAATGGAGTTTACCGTCCAGAAAATAGACATCGGTGTTAATAATAAGCCTGCTTGTGTTGCATTTTTACCAAGAACACTTTGGGCAAATATCGGAATATAAACCGTTACACCAATCACAATAGACATCCCGCTTAATGTTAAGGCATTTATGACCATTAGTCGCCCATTTTTAAACAGTGCTAACGGAATAATTGGCTCTTCAGCTCGTAATTCCACCCAAATAAAAATACCAAGGAAGACAACCGCAATTAGATACATTAGCAATGATTGACCTGATAACCAAGCCTGCGTTTTACTGTTTTCGATAATCACAAATAACAACGCCACCATGCCAATTGTAAATAGTACAGCACCTAGGTAGTCAATTTTACGCTTCACCGCTTCTATTTGCTCTTTATAATGTTTCGCAATTAAATAAATAGATGCTAAACCAAATGGTACATTAATGAAAAAAATAAAGTGCCATGACACTTGGTCTACAATAAAACCTCCAAATAATGGACCAACTACGCCAGACACGCCCCATACCATACTTAAATAGCTTTGTCCTTTGGCACGCGCTTTTTCAGTCTTATACAACTCCCCAACCATTGTTAATGTGATGGGTAAAATTGAACCTGCACCAATACCTTGGATTGCACGAAAGACAATTAATTGCTCCATCGATTGGGCTAAACCACATAACATCGAGCCTACTAAAAAAATAATAATCCCTGTAATAATCATCCGCTTGCGTCCAAATAAATCAGCTAGCTTGCCAAAAATAATCGCAGCAATAGCAGAGGCTAGTAAATAAGCGGAATAAATCCAGCTAATTAAGTCTACGCCTAATAAATCAGCTGTAATACTTGGAATAGCCGTACTTACAATTGTTCCTTCAATTGCGGCAAGTGCTGTTACAAGTAATAGTGCAATAAATACTTTATTCATCCTGTCACCTTTTCCTTTCCTGCATAACAAACATTACCAAGTTTGAACGAAAAATAAAAGAGGAAGGAATTCATTTGCTGAAAAATAATAAATGAGATTTATAGATTGCTTTGCATTTTGATAGAAAAAAGCAGCAAGTTCATCAATTGACACTTGCTGCTAATCACCTATCAGTTAAATCGTTGGGCAATCATATCATATATATATCGTGCTTGGTCATATTCAGGTTGTAATGTAAAGGCTTGTTTCAAATGATACATTGCATCTTCCGTTTGTTCTGTGGAAACGGCATAGAGCACGCCTAAATTATAATGTGCATCTGCATTATTCCAATCCTGCTCGATTAAGAGATCCAGTTCCCTCTTCCCTTCCTCAAACATTTCTAGCGCACATAGCACAATCGCATAGGTTAAACGAATTTGTGTATCTTCTGGCGCAATTTCTACGGCACGTTGTAAATAGGGCAATGCCAGTTTTGAGTTCTCCATACGCTCAAAGCATTTCCCCATCATATAATAAACATCTGCCCCTTCAATCTGATGTTTAAGTGCTTGTTCATACAGTTTTGCAGCTTCCGCATAGCGTTCCGCATTATAATATAAATTGGCTAAACCGTAATAAGCTGTCGCTGCAGTTTCATCTACAGTAATCGCCTTTTGGAAGAAACGTTCTGCACGTTCTGTATCCTCTAACACAGCTAACAAATTGCCGAAATTCACATAACCAATGGCATTTTCGGGCTCTGCTTCAATTGCTTTTGTAAATAGTTGGGCAGCATCCTCATAACGTTTTTCTTGAAATGCTTGAATGCCCTGTTCATTATAATTCATTTGTTCTTCACCTCTATGTAGCGAAAGACTGCTTCTAGAAAGCCAAGAGGCAGTAAGAGCAGTCTTAACGCAAGTTATCCAACATATGTTAGTTTTTCATTACTTTTAAAGACTTCGTCAATCGTACCGCCACCCATACATTCATCACCATTGTACAGCACTACGGCTTGTCCTGGTGTAATCGCACGTACAGGCTCTGCAAATGTAATGTGTGCACGACCATCTGGTAAAATTTCTACTTCTACTGGTGTATCTGTTTGACGATAGCGGAATTTCGCTGTGCAAGAAAATTTCCCAGGCAATTTTTTTGTCGAAGTATAGTTCATTTTCACAGCAGTCAATGATGTAGAGTATGAAAACTCATTGTCAAAGCCTTGTCCAACAAGTAACACATTACGCTCTAAATCTTTCCCTAGCACAAACCAAGGTTCACCGTCTCCACCAATACCAAGACCATGTCGTTGCCCAAGTGTATAGTACATTAAACCATCATGTTGTCCCATCACAACGCCATCCATTGTTTCCATTTTGCCAGGTTGAGCTGGTAAATATTGACTCAAAAACTCCTTGAAGTTACGTTCTCCGATAAAACAAATTCCTGTTGAATCCTTTTTCTTAGCAGTGGCAAGTCCAGCTTCCTCTGCAATTTTACGCACTTCTTTCTTCTCAATATCGCCAATTGGGAACATCACATGGGCTAATTGCTCCTGTGATAGTTGATTTAAAAAGTATGTTTGATCTTTGTTATCATCAACGCCACGTAACATTTTCACTTCACCATCAACACTTCGATCAATACGTGCATAGTGTCCTGTCGCTAAGTAATCGGCGCCTAAGTTCATGGCATGCTCCAAAAATGCTTTAAATTTAATTTCTTTATTGCACATCACGTCAGGGTTTGGTGTACGCCCTGCTTTATATTCTTCTAAAAAGTATGTGAAAACTTTATCCCAATATTGTTTCTCGAAATTGACAGCATAGTATGGGATACCGATTTGATTGCACACTTTAATCACATCATCATAATCTTCAGTCGCTGTACAAACACCGTTTTCATCCGTATCATCCCAGTTTTTCATGAAGATCCCGATTACTTCATACCCTTGTTGTTTTAACAAGTATGCAGCCACCGATGAATCTACCCCACCTGACATGCCGACGACAACGCGAATTTGTGAGGGGTCACGTGTTTCTTTCATTGTGGTCACCTTTTCTTTTATCTAATTACAGTTGATGCTTCAAAAGATATAGAAACATAACGTCGTATTGCGCAAATTATTTGGTAGCTAGTTTTTTCACAATTTGAGCTGTTTTTTCCGCTGCATCGCGTATATCGTTTTCCGTTAAATCTTGCCCAAAGCTAAATCGGATGGAGTTTCGTAATTCCTCTGCTCCTTGCCCAAACATCGCTACTAACACATGCGATGGATCAATCGAACCAGCGGTACATGCTGAACCACTTGATACACAAATACCTGCCATATCAAGATTCACTAGAAACGATTCTACTTCCATCCCTTTAAAGCTAATATTTAGTACATGAGGCAATGAATGCTTTTCTTCACCATTCACATGGAACGCTAGCTTTTCCTGTGTAAAAACTTCGAGCATAATTTGCTTAAAGTGATTGTATAGTGAACGCTTTTCTTCACGCAACTTATTTGCAACTTGCACAGCAGTCGCAAAACCAATAATGGCTGGAATATTTTCAGTACCTGCGCGACGTTTTTTCTCTTGTGCGCCCCCAAGAGCAAAGCTCGCTAACGGTGTTCCTGTCTTTTGGTAAAGGAATCCAACACCTTTAGGACCATTGATTTTATGTGCAGATACACTCAATAAATCCACCTGTAATTGGTTGACATCTATTTTCTCCAAGCCGTAAGCTTGAACTGCATCTGTATGGAATGTGGCATGATGCTCACGTAATAGCTCACCAATTTCAGCAATAGGCTGAATTGTACCTACTTCATTATTACCATACATAATCGTCACTAAAATAGTATCTTCGCGAAGGGCTTCTTGAACATCCTCAACCGCTACACGTCCCAATTGATCTACTGGTAAATAGGTCACCTCAAAGCCATCGCGTTCAAGTTTTTCACAAGTATGTAACACCGCATGATGCTCTACTTGTGTTGTAATGATGTGTTTCCCTTCGTTCGCACGGGCATAGACAGTGCCTAAAATGGCTGTATTATCAGCTTCCGTGCCGCCGCTTGTGAAAATAATTTCCCCTGCTTGGGCACCGATGGATTTCGCTAATAACTCACGTGCATTGTCTAAATATTTTCGTGCTTCTCGACCTGCGCCATGAATACTTGATGCGTTGCCAAAAACCTGCTGCATAGCAGTCGTCATCGCTTCTATTACTTGGCCATTCATCGGAGATGTAGCCGCATGATCGAGATAAATATATGAATTCATGTTGAAAACTCCTTTTTGATCAATTACGCCTCGACGTAATTGCCGCTGACACTTCACTTTCGCGCAGATAAACAATACGTCCATTCTTTTCAAACTAATGAGTAACAGTTAGCCTACTCTCGTCACATTCTGTGACAACGGTAACTGACCTGCATCATGCAGACCTCTCTTCAAAATCTGTGACTTTCGCCAGAGACTTTATCTTGATTCAGTGATCGTTTGAACACTCACTGAAAAAATGAGCACCGCATTCAGCTCACCCTTCATAAGTGGAGTCCTCTCCTGAATCAAGATCAGAAGCGCAAAAACCCACATCACTCATCGTAAAAATAGCCATTGCGATAAGACTATTTCACAAAATGAATGAGATTGATGCGGGCGTAGCACTTTAGCTCGAACATTTTAAATATAGAACATGTAACCTTCCGCTACATTTTCTTCTGTATATTGTGCTAGGTCTTCAATTGTCGTTGTATCTAACACATTTTTTACTGCATCGCGAATACGTAGCCATAACTCTCGTTGTGGCGCTTCCTCATTTTCAATACCCTCTACTGGTTGAATAGGCCCTTCTAGCACACTAATAACATGGGCTGCTGAAATTTCGCTAGGTGGATTCGCTAGCATATAACCACCATAAGCACCACGTACACTTTTTACTAAGCCTGAATTACGAAGCGGAGACACTAATTGCTCTAAATATGCTTCAGAAAGCTCCTTTTCCGCAGCAATTTTACGCAATGGAATCGGCCCTTCACCATAATGCTTTGCTAATTCAATCATAATCGTAAGCCCGTAACGGCCCTTTGTTGAAATTTTCATTTTATCACCCTCAATTAGTCTAGTCAAAATACTACAAACAGTATATCATAATCTCCTCTTGATGAACTCGGAAATACACCTAGAAGGATGTGATATACTAATAAATGCGATTCAAAATCGTTCAAAAATAACAATCAGCGCTTTATTTTAGCGTATAAACATGGTTGAAGCAAAAAATGACAACGACTGAAAGGGGGAACTAAATTGCATAATGAACCACTCGCTTTTCGAATGCGTCCTTTAACCCTTGATGAAATAGTTGGGCATCAGGATTTCATTGGTCCCAATACAGCCCTGTATAAAATGATTCAAAATGAACATGTACCTTCCATGTTGCTATACGGAGAACCTGGAATCGGTAAAACTTCTATTGCCAATGCCATTGCAGGAAGCTCCAAGCTCCCTTTCTTTGCACTCAATGCAACGCGAGCTGGCAAAAAAGATGTGGAGGATATTGTACAAGAAGCCAGAATCTCCGGAAAAGTACTTCTTTTTTTGGATGAAATTCATCGTTTCAATAAATTACAGCAAGATACTTTGTTACCACATGTTGAAAATGGCTCAATTGTATTAATTGGGGCCACAACAGAAAATCCTTACCATGACGTCAATCCAGCTATTCGTTCACGCTGTGGAGAAATTTACCAGCTAAAACGACTGACAAAGGAAAATTTAATTGAGTTGATTGAAAAAGCACTAGCAGATGAAAAACGAGGGTTAGGTAAATATCATTTTGTATTAACACCCACTCAAATTGAGCAAATTGCAGGAGCCGCAAACGGGGATGCGCGGAAGGCATTAACACTACTAGAATCCATTTATTATGCGAGTGATGAGGTTGATGGGCAGACGCTTGCAGCCGATCATGTTATTGAGCATCTCATTAGCCGAATCGGTGTTTATGGCGATAAAAAAGGTTCACATTTTTATAATTTACTTTCCGCCTTGCAAAAGTCTGTACGTGGCAGTGATACCAATGCTGCTTTATATTATTTAGCGCATTTACTGGAAACAGGCGATTTAGTGGCCGTCAGCAGGCGCCTGCTTGTGATGGCTTATGAAGATATTGGTCTTGCCAATCCCGATGTTGGTCCTCATATGCTGGCTGCCATCCAAGCAGCCGAACGACTAGGGTTACCTGAGGCACGTATTCCACTCGCAAGCGCCGTCATAGAAATGTGCCTTGCCTCTAAATCCAATTCTGCCATAGCTGCAATAGACGCTGCCATTACAGCAATTCATGAAGGCAAAACGGGTGATATTCCTCATCATTTACGAGATGCTCATTACGAGGGAGCGAAAGATTTAGGACATGTTGGCTATCAATATCCACATAACACACCCATTGGCACTTTTGGTGGTTGGGTAGACCAGCAATATTTACCGGATGAACTTGTAGGAACAGAATTTTATAAACCTGTTATTGCTGGAGAAGAAAAACGAATGGCAGGCATCTATGAAAAGCTCAAATCGTTCCATCAATAACAGCACAAAAGCAAAGTCACGATTTCCAGTACTGATAGTGACTTTGCTTTTTTACAAAATAACAGGATGGGCTGCTTTGATGATCATCCTGTAAAGCTCTGGTTATTTGCTGTGTATCGCTCTTTATAAAACAAATTTAATGGTTCTGCTACATGTCGAAGTAATGACAGAAGGGATTCTTTCCCATCCTCTTCATTGACCTTACTATGCAAAAAAACAATCAAATTATACGATTGATACAACACACTCGCGAATTCTTGATTGTTTTCTCTCACTTCAAAGCGAATTGCTTTTACAGCAATAGCTTGTGCAATTTTTTGTTCTCTTGTTTCATAGGATGGCTCTCTAGTTAATTCATCATCCGTCACTCTGTATAACCGCTTTAATGCACCATATACCTCTTGGTTTCCACTAAACCGATCCTTTAACCACTGCAAGACAAATTGTATAAGAATAACTGCATATATAAGGGAAAGACATGCATCACCACGCGACTTTTTTGCTAAGCGCTGGAAAGATTCTGCTTGTGTCACTAATTCAAAAAGAATTAAACGAATTGGGTACAGCATGGCATGACCACTATTAATGTATAACTTTTCTCGATCCCTATACATTGCCAACCAAATATCTTTGACCAATGAAATAGATTTTCTTGTAGAGAGCGCTAATTGACACTGTATAAGTTCCTTCTCAATCGTTGGTTGGATAAGTCGTTGAAATAAATGCTCATCTTCCTCACTAACTAGTAAAAGCGGTTTTTCCAAATTCGCCAAATCTAATTTTATACCGTTTACAATCATTGCCTAGCCCCCTTTCAATAAGTTCTTACAGTGTTGAATAAAATGATCATAGGAGAACCCATTTTTTAACTATAATTCGACAAAAAATCATAATTCCCTTTAAGTAAAATGGTCTTTTTTTACTTTCCAAATAACAAAAAAGAACCCACGAAACAAAACGAAGCAAGTAAATCCACTTTTTTCTAGTATAGAAAAACGAGAATTACTTACAAAAGTTACGTAGATTCTTGTCGTATAGGCTATTTTCTGAAAATAGCTAGTCTAATAATGTCTAGGCTGTCAGTTCTTCATCAACAAATGCTTTGAACTGTTCCAGACACTGCTTCACATCACCCTTTTGTGCAAGCACTTCATTGCGTATCGTTGTCATTTTCTCTTCATCCTCTAGCACTTCCGTTAAGAGAGCAAAGATATCTGTTAATAATAATTCATTCTCTTCCTGTTCAATTCCCGGTAAGGAATAAGCTGCTATTGTTAATAAACGCTCCACTTTTTCAGGCGTTTTTTGCAAGGCATTCGAAGAATAATAGGTCGATGCAGCTAAAAAATAACATAATTTTGCACAACAATCGATAAACAAATGCCAATACGTATTTGCGCTTGGTAATTCCCCTGATCGATGATCAACATACTCTTTATAATAAGTTGTTACTTGACTATATAAAGGATTCAACCCTCTCATAGCTTTCGGATAATTATTAGATGTATCCAAATAGTCAAATACAATGGCATTCATTTTCTCTTGAAGTTTGACAATATCTAAATGATCACGAATTACTTGAATTTCCATTTTCCCACTCTCCCATATGTCATTTGCTGTTTTAACTTCCTGGCTATTTACTAAGTAGCTCGGAGCATCCCAAACAAACTGATCGATTATCTAATGGATGATTTAAATTATATCAATAAACTATATGGAGTAGTGAGGACATGAAAAAAATAAGACAATTTCGTGAATTAATAGCATTTTATGTACATAAGACGAACTATTTTGGTAAAATTATACCCTTTGTACATAATCATCAAATAACCAGGGTTCCTTTGCGCGATCAACAATTTCAATAATGCTCCCCTGCATATATTTTTTAATGCGCTTTTGAGGTATATAAAAATAAGCATTGTTCATAATTAACCATTCACTTAATGTTACATTATTATCTGCTTGATGATTCGTTAAGATTTTCTTATGCCGCAGAACATCCGCCATTTTATAAAAACCATCGGACAATTCATAGGCAGATACATCAAAATTAAAAATGGGGCTGACTACTTGTCCAACATCAAAAATATGTATAGTTTGCTTCTCTTCATCAATCGCTAACTCTACAGTGCTAATTTCATCGAAAAGATTTAAACCTCTATATTCCATTTGATAAATTTTTTCCATCTGTATGCGCCTCCTTTTTTCAACGGTCTAATTGTAACATAGAAAAAGTAGCTACTTCTCAAAACAATGAGGCAGCTACTTCTACGAAAATAATCCATTATGTTGTTTTTTTTAAGTAATTCTCTGACATTATCCTTGTACGCGCGTAATTTTTACATCTTTTAAGATGGTATTGACTACCCAGCTCGCCGCAATTAAACCTGCTACGGACGGTACAAAGGCATTGGATGAAGGCGGCATCTTTGCCTTACGAATTGCCGCATCAGGCTTACCAACATGCTCTACGACATCAGGACGTACAACAATTGGACTTTCATCAGAAAAAACAACCGTTACACCCTTATGAATACCCTCTTTACGAAGCTTTGTACGAATTATTTTTGCTAATGGATCTGTATGTGTTTTTGATATATCCGCAATTTGGAAACGAGTAGGATCCATTTTATTTGCTGCACCCATACTCGAAATAATAGGAATATTACGTTGCAAGCATTCCTTCATTAGATGAATTTTGTACATCACTGTATCGCTTGCATCAATGACATAATCAATGCCTTGTGCGAAAAACTTTTCATAGGTTTCTTCCGTGTAAAACATGTGCATATCAATGACTTCACATGCTGGGTTAATATCTGCAATGCGCTCTTTCATGACAGCTGATTTAGATTTGCCTACAGTTGATAGATATGCCACTAGTTGTCTGTTGACATTTGTAATATCGACATTATCCTTATCAACTAAAATAATGCGACCGATTCCACTTCTTGCGCATGCCTCGGCTGCAAATGAACCAACACCACCTACACCAAGTATGGCAACCGTTGTATTTTTTAATTTTTCGAGACCCTCTGTTCCTATAGCGAGCTCGTTACGTGAAAATTGATGTAACATCCTGACACTCTCCATCTGTATATTTTATTAGTAAACCTAGTTATATACTAAGATAAAATCAAAATCTATCTTACATTTTATCATGTTATTGTTCAAGAGAAAATTATAAAGAAAAAAATGAAGATTGCCTACTGAAAACCATCCAAATAAAAGTAATTAAACAAGGATTTTAAAATAAAGTCGGAATGCTTCCTCGGCATTATTTTCTAAAGGGAAACGGTTGATTTCCACTCCAGGCTGATACTTTCCACATGCGGTGTCGAGCTGCTTTCCCCGCAGGAGTCACCGTCCTTCGCTATATTCAACATCTATATAAAGCAACTCCATCCATATATGTTGATGAAAAGTAAACTTTTAAAGTGAAAAACGATGCTGACGAAGAATAAAATCAACGAATGTAAACAATTAGAAATGTTTACGATTGATCAATTAGTACGACAAAATCATTAAGTGCGAAAATTAGAAACCACTATTAATTTTTCGTTTATTTATCCATTAGTAGCAAACCCCTATTCTGATTATGGAATGGTTTATCAACTATTGAACAAAGAAAGAAAAATGACAAAAGCCATCGAGAGTGAAGTTCTCGATGGCTACAGTCTGTGAGATTGATGACTCAATCCCTTTCTCACCTTTTTTCATTTTGTAAAGCCGAATGATGCCCATGGTTGAATATGTGCTAATAAAAATTGTTCTTCCTCAACAACGCTAGCGATAACATTGCTCGACCCGGCATTTGGGATTTCTTTTAGAACAATTTGTAGCTCTCCCTTATAACGAACATCCAAATTATTATCAATCGTGATATCGCCTCTTTTTAATGGTCGTGTATCATGCACAGGAAAATCTCCGTTTTTATATTTAACCCGAGATTGTGTGCTACGAATGACATACTCAGAGACATCCCCTCTATTAAAATGGGGCTCTTTAAAAAGAATCGTTTCCTCTAAAATACTCGTGTCTGCTGACGGGACAACCTTTATTTCAAGCTTATTGCGATTTAATTGACCTAACGCACGTATTTCCTCCTCTGAGGCATACATATTGCCAATAATACAATCATCAATGAGCCCTGTATGCCATAAATCTTTCGCTTGTACAGTGATAGGAAGATGACGATGCTCCTCTAATGTAGGTAACCCGTACTCCGTTTGCTCCCAAGGCCCAAATTGACCATGCTGCGAGGAGATCATCGCGGCAGTTCTCAAGTTGTGTGCTTTAAAGTGTTGGGATGTTTGTAAAAAGTGCTGACGAGATAGCCCAGTAAAGCGTCTTGGATAAAAATTATGACACCCGATAATGTTCTCTTTATTGGGCTGGTAAGAAACAATATTGTCTACATATTTCGTCCCGTTACTAATGTTTAATTCTATTTTTAGATTACTTGCGTCAAGTGACATCAACGCTTCTTCCTGACCAGAAAATCCCATATCTAAACGTAAGGCTGCCAAATAATAATGTTCCTTCAAATAGCCAATATCTTTAAAGGTTAAGCCTAAATCATCAAAAACAGCTGGTGCGATATCAGCCGATATGTCAAAACCAAGCTGCTGCGCAAAGGCATTAATTTGCTGTAATTTCTGACGCTCCCCCTCCTGTTTTAATGACATCAAACAGGTAAAGATCCGATCAAAGCCATTGTCATGAGCAAGTTGAACATAGCGCTTCATTTCGTCTAGTGTACTATGCTGTGGATATAGCGAAATTCCTAATCTTCTCACTTCAAACCCTCCGTTAATTGACGCTTATACTTCTACTTTTTCCCCTTGGGATTCCACAACAGATTGTTCGCTCTGTGCTGCTAAAGCAGCCTTTTGTTCATTCTGTCTTGACAAGCGATTAGCCATGGATAAAAATGGTAAATAGATACAAATAGCTACAACAATTAAGACAATACTCAGTACAGCTCCACGCCAAGATTGCGTGACTAGGAAACCATTAATAATTGGAGGCGTCGTCCATGGAACAGCAATCGTTGCTGCTGGCACCCAACCCCATTTTGTTACAAAGAAAGCAATTGTCACATTGACCATTGGTGTCAAAATAAATGGTACAAATAAAATTGGATTTAAGACAATTGGTAAACCAAATAGTAATGGTTCATTAATATTAAATAATCCGGGAGCAGCGGATAATTTACCAACCGTATTATATTGTTTGTTTTTACGAGCAATAATGAATATTGCGATAATTAAAGCAATCGTTGTACCTGAGCCACCCATATTAATAAAAGCGTCAAAGAACGGTTTGTTAATAATGTAAGGTGCTACTTTTCCAGCAGAAATGGCTGCAACGTTAGCATCAATTGCTTGTAGATTAATCGATTGCATAAACGGCTCGATAATATTTGCCCCATGAATACCAAATGTCCATAAAAATGTTGGAATGAAGGCTAAAATAAGTCCAGCTACCCATGTATTTGTTAAGCCCATAAATGGCTCTTGAATCGATGAATAAAACGTTCCAATAATATCAGGTATATCAAACCCAGCAGAAATGATCGTACGAACTAATGCTAATAAACCAATTGTTATAATTGCTGGAAGTAATGCTGCAAATGACTTTGACACAGCGGATGGCACACCTGCAGGCATTTTAATTAAAAGCTTTGGATTGCCAGATAAACGAGAAAATAGTTCTGCGGAAATTAAAGCGGTAATGAGGGCAACAAATATTCCTCCTGTACCTGTCGTTAAACCCGTTAATCCCCCTTCACCAAACGTACCAAATGTCATATAACTGGCAAGCCCTATTACCCCACCAGATAATGCATCCTTGTCATAGCTTTTTGTCAGATGATAGGCAACACAAAAGGCTAATAATAGAGAGATAATTCCAAATGTCGCTCCCCAAATATTCCCCCCAAACTGTGTCCATGTCTCATGCTTCCAAATGGCATCGAGTGCATTTTGATATAATTTAATGGGCAAATTGTTAATAAGTACAGCTAATGATCCAACAATTGTCAACGGCATGATCGTAATAAAGCCGTCACGAATAGCAACTAAATGACGCTGATTCCCAACCCTAGCAGCAACCGGTACAAATTTTTCTTCTAAAAAACGGAACATCCACATACACTCCCTTTGCTTTTTATTGTGACATCAAAATTTGATGTTACTCCCCTTTGATTCGTTCATATAACTCAATCATTTCTTGCGCTAAATCGCGAAAAGTAATAGCATTCATTAAATGATCTTGCGCATGAATTAATAACATGGAAACCTCTACTTTTTCTCCCCTTGCTTCTTGAGATAGTAACCCCGTTTGAGCATGATGTGCTTCAATTAAAGACTCATTTGCTAATTTAATTTTTTCTTTTGCTTCCTCAACTTGCCCCTTTTTTGCTAGCTGAAGAGCTTCCATACACTCACTTTTCGTATTGCCACTATGCACAATAAGACCCATAATGGACTCCATTAATGCTGCTTCTCCCATTCCCTTTAACCCCTTTTTCATCCAATTAAGTGTAGTGCTTGCTTCAGGACATTTTCACCATTCATCATGCCATAATCTGCCATATTGATGACATCGATTGGAAAGCCCCTATCCTTGAATTTTGTTTCAAATGACCCCTTTAAATAGCGAACCTGAGGACCTAATAACAGCACATCCGCTTTTTTCGTCGCTAATACTTTTTCCACCTCACCTTCAGCAATGGCATAAATATCAGCTTCAATATTTTGCTCTTGAGCAGCTTTTTGCATCTTTGATACTAATAAACTAGTACTCATGCCCGCTACACACACTAACATAATATTTTTCATTCGAAACACTCCTTTTTATGTTTTTTTGATTGTGTAATCGCTTACTTATTTTGAGAATAGCACCTATTGGTATATACCACAATACACTTTTTACATTAATTTTATATCCGTGTAATTATTTACAAAATTGGGCTATTGTTTTTTTATAGCAACATAAACGATTCTACTCAACTGGTATAGTCCAGAAAAAAATCCAAAAAAATTTAAAATTTTCAAACCATTTAGTGCTTAAAAATACTCATAAAATGCTGGCTTTTCAGTAGGCAATGCCCTTTGCCATCGTTGTAGAGTCTTTTCCACTGTCGATTGATTAGCATAGACAACAGCCTCTTTGACGGAAAGATAACCAACCATCATTGCAGAAAAAAGATTAATTGGTAGTGTTAACATATGCTTGTCAGAGACCGAATTTGTCTCAATTATGGACACTTGACCATTTTTATTTATTTGATAGACATGCTCATTCCAATGACAAAATGGATCGTCAATACGTATCGTCAATGTTTCTGTGATATCTCCCCATGGATATTGCTGCATAAAAGCTGCAACGTCTACGACTCTAACCATCACATCCTGTATGACTTCCCTTTTGAATTGCGGCTCTTTGAAATAAAAACCAAAGGGATAATGATTGCTAGTAACACCTGTAATTTGATCGACACTTGCTGCATGTGACGTAATATAACGCCATATGGCTTGCTCCGCTAAATAATTAGCTACAATAAAGTCTTGAATGACAAACGTCCCCTGCTGAATGGTATAACGAATATAGCCCTCTATTTTATCTGCTTGAAAATAGGCTGCAAAATGGCTGTCAGGGCTCCTTCTCTCAATTCTTTTCCACCAGGCATCATCTCTTACCATACCTCCATTTTGCAATATTGCCATTATATTATGAAAATCCTTTATTTCCTTGAACAGCTCAGGCTCAACCCATTCAAAGCTCATCCGTTTGACGATATCCAGTTGTTTCCCAAACGACGGAAATTGTGCTTGTGGGATCGTGTAATGAAGCTTCTCAAAAAATAATTCCCAACCAAAATGTCGATAGAAGGACACAGAAAAAGGCGCTAAAACTGAAATGGTTTGCCCATTATCACGCATTTTTTGTAGGGCTTCTATCATGAGCCTTTTAATAACCCCTTGTTGTCGGTACTCAGGATATGTTGCAACAAAGCCGATTCCGCCCATTTTATAAGGAACACCATGAACCGTCATGTTGAGTGGCAATATTAAAAGTTGACCGACAATCTTTTTATGATCATAAGCTCCTAATGTCGTACTCTGCTCTATCCAATAATGAAAGTCCTCTCGTCGAGCCCCTGTGTATTTATTCGGAAAACAATAATCTCTTAATTGATGAATCTGCCTATAATCATTAGGCGAGACGATGTGGATATCCATATAATCACCCCTATTTTAATTCTGAAAATTCAGTTATTTATAAAAGATTCTTCTGCAGTGAGATGAAAACAATCACTGCAAGAATCTTTTGTCCTCTTAACATTCTTCTCCTATTTCTTTTGACACCATGATTTCTGTTACGGTTTGAAATAATTTTTCAATATCTGGACCAGCCGCTGAAATTTCTACTATACTACCAGGTGTTACACCCAATGACATAACGCCCATAATGGACTTTAGATTAACAGATTTTCCCTTGTACGTTAATTGAATATCACTTTCGAATGGAGTTACTGCAGTTACTAGTAGTGCAGCAGGTCTGGCATGAATGCCCTCAGGTGAAGTAATTTTATACGTTTTTTTCATTTACGATGTCTCCCCTTTTTCATGTAAAATCTATACGATGTTGATAGTTGGCCATCATTGTTTCATTATGCGACCAATCCGAGTCAACATTATTGCTGACAAAAATAGGTAACTCCTTTGTCGTCTTTGCTATTATTTCGATGACTTCGCTGAACAAGGCGTTTAATAATAAGGAACCAATGACAGTAGAAGCTGGCGCATACTGCATTTCATGTAGATGCAAAACACCATCTCCAATAGGGATATGTGTATTGATCACAAAATCTACCACGTCTTCAAGCCTGTGCCCACTGTGATGACGTGCAACCTGCTCTCTATAGAGGAGCGATTGTAGAGATAACACGTATACCCCTGACTCCTTTGCCAACAAAGCAGCATCTATAGGGACCGCATTTCTCCCTGAAGTTGAAATGACAATGCAAACGTCATTTTCACGAAAATCAAACTGTTCCTTATGTTGTTCAATAATAGTGGGATCCTTCTCATTGATTGAGGAAGCTAATGCTCCAGCATGTAATGCCAAAGATTCTATAAAAATCGGACGAACAGGTACTAAACCACCAGCTCGATAAAAAGCCTCCTGCGCTAATAGCTGAGAATGGCCGCAGCCAAATAATTGGATGATTCCACCTCTTTGAAGACGTTGAACAATGATTTGTGCTGCTTCCTTTAAATGAACAGTCTCCTGCTCCTTCACAATCTGGATGAGCTTTTCGATTTCAGAAAAATATGCATGCATATAATCACCTTTTAATTTCACTTATAAATTTATAGCGATCAGCTCGATACGTACTGCGTACAAGCTCAAATGGTTTACCGTCCGATAAATAACTCGTACGTTTGATAATTAAAACAGGTGCTGTTTGATTTATCTGTAGAAATTTACTATCTTCTTTTGAGACAATGGCTGCCTCCATTTGCTGTACGGCATTCCCAATCTTTTGATGGAACTTTGCTTCGATTAAAGCATAAAGCGAGCCCATTATCTGCTTTTCATCCAACTCTGGATAGATTTTGACTGGGATATACGTTCTTTCAATCGCCATTGGCTGAGAATCGGCATTTCTAATTCGCACCACAAAGAATACCTCTTCTCCAGGCTCAATCATTAAATCTCTTGCAATATCCACTGGTGGTATGATTTTTTCAAATCGTAACACCTTACTGCTTGGTTCCATTCCTCTAGCGCGCATATCTTCCGTAAAGCTTGTTAAGCCCTTTAATGGCTGCTCCAATTTGGGATTAGCAACATAGGTACCTCTCCCTTTTTCTCGATATAACAGACCGCTGTTTACGAGATTGGTAATGGATTGACGCACAGTCATTCTACTAACATTAAATTGTGCAGAAAGTTCACGTTCTGAAGGTATCGTTTCACCAATTCTGTATTCTTCTAAATAAATTCTTTGTTTAATAATCTCTTCTATTTGTATATAAATAGGTATATGAGAATTTTTCTCTAACAAATCTTGCACCTTCCTTATCGCCTCTTTTATGATTTCTCAAATACAACTTTACCTCGACAAATCGTTTTTTGCACATTTAATTGTTGATCTAGCAAGACAAAATCTGCATCAAAGCCTTCTTCAATTCGACCTTTCATGGGAAGCTGCAATTGTTCAGCGGCATTCGTAGAAGACATGGCGACTATTTCTTGTAAGGAACAATTCGTAATGGCCTTCATATTTTTAACCGCCTGTTCCATTGTTAACACACTGCCAGCTAATGCTCCGTTCGCTAAATGGGCTCCTTTTTCACTTACATACACCGTTTGCCCACCTAAATCATATTCACCATACTGCAAGCCTTTCGCTCGCATGGCGTCCGTAATAAGAATGATCCCCTTGGCACCTTTTGTCCGATAGGCTAGCTTGACTGCTTGAGGATGACTATGCACACAATCAACAATTAATTCCACTTTGATGTTATCTTCTAATAATACCCCACCAACGACACCTGGATCACGATGATGAAATGGTCGCATTTGATTATATAAATGAGTGGCTTGACTTATACCTAATGTTACTGCTTGATGGACTTCCTCTATTGTAGCATCTGAGTGACCAATAGACGGAATCACATTAAAGTTCTTTAATGCTTCAAGAAATGTGAATCCACCTTCTATTTCTGGTGCGACGGTAATTTGTTTGATACGATAACAGCTCATTTTTTGCCAATTAGCAAATTGTTCAATCGTAGGACTAATCATGTATTCTTCTGGCTGTGCACCTGCACGTATTTTCGAAACAAATGGACCTTCAACATGAATGCCCAGTAAAACGGCTTCTCCCTCTTGCTGTTCAAATTGCGCCACATTGACTAAAGCGCTTTCAATTTTGGCTATAGTTTGTGTCATAGTTGTAGCAAGGAAACCTGTAACGCCTTCTTGCACTAAGGACTGTGCTATTTCATGCAAAGCTAATGGACTAGCATCCATCGTATCATGCCCAGCTGATCCATGAATGTGCATATCAATATAGCCAGGGAGCAGTAGCCAATCATGATTTTGCCCATCAATACGTTGCATTGCCTTTCTTGACAAACACTGCCCTATTTGAATGATCTTACCATCTTCTATATAGACGTCACCTTTAAACGGCTGATCATCAGGATTAATAATCCTCACATTCGAGATTAATAATGTGTCCTTCAAACTTATCACCTCCAACCTTTTTATGAACGCTCTCCAAAAGGTATAGTTGTCTATACCAATTATATGCTCGTTCATCTAAAATAAAAAGTTATTTTTTCATATTTTCAAAATTTTTCTATAAATCTTTCTTTTAAAAATTGGCAACAAAAAAGGAGCTACTCTCAAGCTCCTTTTTAATCCTATGTATAGGACGAATCCCAATTGTGCCGTAATGCCAAGAAACATTCGTTTTGAACCCGCAATTTGCAGGGGGGTGCCCGCTTTGCAGCTTTAAACGTCCCGCTCCGCTAGGGGCATGTTTGCGACTACAAAATGAAGGCTCCCGATTCGATAGTGTTCGGTCAAAACTGTGAAGTAGATTTAGCAGTTAGACAAACACATCAGGATTCGTATTACAGTTATCATAACACCACTTTTCTGATAATTCAAACGATTTTCTCTCATAATCTATATTTTCCTGAAAAAACACAAAAAAATACCTAGATTCTCAACAATATTTGCTAGGAAATCCAGGTATTTTGTTTTATTCATTATTTTTTAAATGGTTTGATGGCTAAGCTTAATTCACTTAGTTGCTCTGGTGATACTTCGCTCGGTGCTTCTGTCATTAAGCAGCTAGCACTTGCTGTTTTCGGGAATGCGATAGTATCACGTAAATTCGTACGTCCTGCTAGTAGCATCACAAAGCGATCAAGACCAAAGGCAAGACCTGCATGTGGTGGCACGCCATACTCAAATGCTTCTAATAAGAAGCCAAATTGCGCTTGTGCTTCTTCTTCTGTAAAGCCAAGTAATTCAAACATTTTTTCCTGTAGGTCACGTTCATAGATACGTAATGATCCACCACCAAGCTCGTAACCGTTTAATACGATATCATAGGCTTGTGCACGAACTGCTGAAGGATCTGTATCCATTAACGCTATATCTTCATCGAACGGACGTGTGAATGGATGATGTGCTGCATAGTAACGTCCATCTTCCTCAGAGAATTCAAATAATGGCCAGTCAGTAATCCAAAGGAAAGCAAATTGTGATTCGTCAATCAAGTTTAAATCTTGTCCTAATTTCGAACGTAATGCCCCTAAAGAAGCTGCAACAACAGGTGCCTTATCCGCCACGAATACAAGAATATCGCCAACTTCTGCTCCCATACGTTCGATTAAAGCTGCTGCTAACGCTTCGTCAAAGAATTTCGCGATTGGGCCATTTAAGCCTTCTTCTGTAACCTTTAACCAAGCAAGACCTTTTGCTCCGTAAATACTAACGAATTTTGTTAATTCATCCATGTCTTTACGAGAATATTTGTCCGCTGCTCCTTTAATATTGATACTTTTCACTTGTTTTCCTTGTGCAACAGTATCTGCAAATACTTTGAAATTACAGCCTTCAAAAATATCATTTAATGCTACTAGCTCTAATCCAAAACGTACGTCTGGCTTATCTGAACCATAACGATCCATTGCTTCTTGATACTTCATACGCTGGAAAGGTGCAGGGATATCGATTCCTTTTACTTCTTTCATAACAGCTTGAATTAAGCGTTCATTCATTTCTAATACTTCTTCTTGTGTTAAGAAGCTAGTTTCAATGTCCACCTGTGTAAACTCTGGTTGACGGTCAGCACGTAAGTCTTCATCACGGAAGCAACGGGCAATTTGGAAATACTTTTCAAAGCCTGCAACCATTAATAATTGTTTAAACAATTGTGGTGATTGTGGTAATGCATAAAATTCACCCTCATGGACACGGGATGGTACTAAATAATCACGAGCACCCTCTGGCGTTGATTTTGTTAAAATCGGTGTTTCTACTTCTAAGAAGCCTTCATTTTGTAAGAAGTTACGGATTGTACGTGTAACATCAGAACGCATTTTGAATGTATCGAACATGACTGGACGACGTAAGTCCAAATAGCGATATTTTAAACGTAGGTCTTCTGATACGTCTGTGCGATCTTCAATTTGGAATGGTGTTGTTTTGGCCGTATTAATTACGATTAAACTTGTTGCTTCTACTTCAATTTTACCGTTTGGTACATTCGGATTAATTTGATCCTCTGTACGAAGGATAACTGTTCCTTCCACTTCAATCACATATTCACTACGTACTTTATCCGCTAGTGCATGTGCTTCAGCCACGTCTGGACTAAATACGACCTGTGTAATTCCCGTACGGTCACGTAAATCAATGAAAATCAAACCACCAAGGTCACGACGACGCTGCACCCAACCTTTTAATACGACTTTTTCGCCTTGTAACGCCTCTGATAGCTCGTTACTAGCATGTGTTCTTGTAGCCATTGTTAAATTCCTCCAAAATATCTTCAATTTATGTAGCATCTACTAGCAATGCCCCTGTATCTACTTTAAGATTGTTGTGATAAATAATTCACTAGCTCTGAGAATGCCACTTTGTGCTGTTCACCAGATTCCATATGTTTCACGGCAGCTGCTTGCTCTTCAAGCTCTGTTTCGCCAAGAACGATTGTGTATTTTGCACCTAGACGATCCGCTGATTTCATTTGGGCTTTCATTTTACGATCTAAATAATCCATTTCTGTCGCAAGACCCTTTGCACGGAAAGTACTAGTTAGCTCTACAGCCTTTTGCTTGGCTTCAGCGTCCATTGCGATAATATAAACATCTAGTCCTGAAGCGGTATCTAATTCAACGCCCTCTGCTTCAAGTGCTAATAATAAACGCTCAATACTTAATGCAAAACCAATACCTGGTACATCTGGACCGCCAATTTCTTGCACTAGCCCATTGTAGCGTCCGCCTCCACATAGTGTTGTAATCGCACCAAAGCCAGCTGCTGTAGACATAATTTCAAATGTTGTGTGATTGTAATAATCAAGCCCACGTACAAGATTTGGATCCACCTCATAAGAAATGCCCAATGTATCTAAATACGATTTCACCTGACTGAAATAAGCAGCTGACTCCTCTGTTAAGAAATCAGTTAACGCTGGAGCCGTTTGCATTAATGGGTGTTCACGATCCACCTTACAATCTAAAATTCGTAATGGATTTTTTTGCAAACGATTTTGACAGTCAGAGCAAAACTCTTGAATATGTGGCTCAAAATGCTGTAACAAGGCTGTACGGTGAGTATTACGCGTTTCTTTATCACCCAGTGAATTAATCACTAGTTTTAAATCCTTTAAGCCAGCTGATTCATAAACATCCATCGCAAGAGCAATGACTTCCGCATCAATTGCAGGATCTGCTGAACCAATGGCCTCTACTCCAAACTGTACAAATTGACGATAACGCCCAGCCTGTTGACGCTCATAGCGGAACATTGGTCCTAAGTAAGAAAGCTTAACGGGCTGATCTGGAGCACCAAACATTTTATGTTCTACGTAGGCACGTACGACACCAGCCGTATTTTCAGGACGTAATGTTAGTGAACGTCCCCCGCGATCCTCAAATGTATACATTTCCTTTTGCACAACATCCGTTGTTTCACCAACACCACGCGCAAACAAATCCGTTTGCTCGAAAATCGGTGTGCGAATTTCGTTATAACGATAAACACGACAAATATCACGAATAATCGCTTCAACCTTTTGCCATTTTTCAGATTGACCTGGCAAAATATCTTGTGTCCCTCGTGGCACTTTAAAACTCATGTAAATCCCTCCTATATCGATTGCTTATGATAGAGCAGCTGTCATTCTACTTGGGGCGGAGGCATGCTTCGATTGAGCAGTTTTCATTCAGGTTGGAGTTTGGTTAGCGATCTTCACTTTGATTAGAGCGGGTTCGCAATTTTGATGAGCAAACTCACGACCTAAAACCGAACCCATCCCTTTTCTCAAAAGAATCTCGCAGTTTTTTCGAACAACAAAAAAGCCCCCGTCACCTTGCCATAGCAAGGGACGAGAGCTATATAAGCTTCCGCGGTTCCACCCTAGTTGACACAATTAATTACATGTGTCCTCCTCGTAATCGGATAACGGCCGATTCCGTTTTTTCCTACTAAGCACTGCTTTTCAGAAAAAAGCCTCTCAAGTGTTATTCGCGTGATACATTTTTGTAGGAAAGATTGCAGCCTAAGTCTTTCCCTCTCTGTTCCAATAGAGGTATACGCTACTTGCTTGGTCATAAGCGATTAATCATTTTTCGATTACCCTTTATGTTAGTCACTAGCCATGCCAATGTCAACTGTTTTTGTATTTTTCATAGGGCTATAATGAAAATAACAAATTCCATTACCATTTTACCACGAATTTTATGACAAAAGCATGGTAAAATAGCACAAGGAATAGGAGGAATCTGATGAGAACAAAAATTTTACATAGTATAATCATATTCGTACTAATGGTAACGATTGCGATGCCAAATAAGAACTTTGTTCAAAGAGCTTCCGCTGACACCAGTGATCTAAAAGTCGCTGGAACGATTCTTCATTTGCGTGAGGGTCCTGGATTATCATATCCCATTATTACGACATTAGAAGAAGGTGATCCTTTAACCTCTATCGGTCGTGAAGGTGATTGGATTCAAGTAAAAGCAGGTAACTATGAGGGCTGGGTTGCTTCATGGCTGACGGCTCCTACAAGTGCTAAACAGGCCATCGATAAAACCGTCATCTCACAAGTTGACCGTTTAAATATACGAACAGATCCAGATATTTCTTCAGCTGTTCTTGGTCAACTTTCTACAGGCAACCAAGCCAACCTTATTGAAGAAAATGCTGAATGGGCAAAAATTGGTTGGAATGGACTTACGGGATGGGTTTCAAAGGATTATGTCACGATTAATGATAATCCTAAAAAAGAAAAGGAACCTAAAGATGATGCCGTAGAAGTAACGACAACTACAACACCTGTTAACAAGGACACAACCTTTACTATTTTAGTAGACGTCCTCAATGTTCGTAAAAAACCAGACTTGAATGCTAAAAAAATCGGCACTGCGAAAAAAGGTCAAGCCTTTAAAGTAATTGCACATGAACATAATTGGGTACAAATTCAGTACAATGATAAAAAAACAGGCTGGGTTTATAGCTTTTATGGTACTTTCTCCAATAAAGTTAAAAGTACATCCAAAACTTCCTCTTCCAAAGAGTTGGAATCCGTTACCATAATCTATAATGGGACAAACTTACGAACAGATGCCTCAACAGCAGCTGAAGTGGTTGAACGGGTAGATGCTGGCTTAAATTATCCAATTGTCGGCGTAAAAAATGATTTTTATGAAATTCAATTAGATGAAGATCAAACAGCATTTGTTGCAAACTGGGTTGTAACAACAAGTTCTAATAAAACGATGATTCCTCAAAAGGAAAAAGAAGAGCCTCGTAAAAAAGGGACGTTAAGTGGGTTAACAATAGTTGTTGATGCTGGCCATGGGGGAAATGATCATGGCACAACGGGTCAACGTGGTACAGAGGAAAAAGGCATTACGCTGAAAACAGCTACTATGCTTGCATCCAAGCTAAGTGCGGCTGGCGCCAATGTAGTCATGACGAGGGAATCCGATGAATATGTGGCATTGCGTAAGCGTGTATCAATTGCCCATCAATATGAAGCAGATGCCTTTATTAGTCTCCATTATGATGCAACAGACGATAGTTCTATTAACGGCTTCACCTCCTATTATATGAATAGTAATCAAAAAGGGCTTGCTGAAGCGATTCATGATGGACTATCAAGTAAATTAGAGTTAAGAGATCGTGGCACACAACAAGGTAACTATTTAGTACTACGAGAAAATCGTCAAAAAGCAGTCCTTATTGAGTTAGGCTTCTTAAGTAATTCAAGTGAAGAGCGTGTCATCACTACAGCGAAGTTCCGTGAACAGGCGACTCTCGGTATTTATCAAGGAATTCTCAACTACTTTAATGAGCAAGAGGAATAATGAAAAAAGATCATGTCAAAGGCAGAAAAAGCAACTTTGCAAGGGGAGGGGGAGATTTCCGTTCCGCCAGCGTCCTTTCCAGGGGGCGTCCGATGAGCCGCTTCACTCACTTACGCTCGCTCCAGGGTCTCATCTGTGACGCTAAATCCCCTAGGAGTGACGCTGGCTCCACTCCAATCAACCATTCTGCAAAGAGTCTTTACTTTTTTTCATAGTAATATAGCGATTAAATAGCCCATTATTTGTATTCTTAGAGGGAATAAGCTCTTATTATTAATGTAGAGAAGTGATGCGTGACAACACCTCTCCATAAAGAGCAGTGAAGACCTTCACTTTATTTGAAAACCTTCACTAAAAAGGTAACACTTTTGTAGGTTGGAATGGAGTCAAGTAGCCTGCAACGGAAATCCATTTCTACCTTCCAATTGACTGTTTTGTTTTTCAACACTAAGAAAAAAGCTGCGGATGCTATCCACAGCTTTTTTCACGTATTAAGAAACCCCTATTGCTACCGCAGCAATTAACGCCAGGCATGCAATCACTGCCCAGCCAAGAATCATCTTCCAAATGAATTTGATCCACTTTTCATAGGGAATGCCTGCAACCGCTAAATAGGCCATTAAGGCAGATGAAGTAGGAATAATAGAGTTCGTTAAGGAATCACCATATTGGAAGGCTAATACAGCCACTTGTCGTTCTAACCCTAATAAATCGGTAATTGGTATCATAATCGGCATTGTTGCGGCTGCCTGTCCACTACCAGATGAAATAAATAAATTTAACAGTGCTTGAATAAATAACATACCGATTGCACTGATAGCATGTGGTAAATGCCCAATTGTTTCCGATGCCGCATAAACGATAGTATCGATAATTTTCCCTTGCTCTAAAACAACCGTAATCGCACGGGCAAAACCTACAATTAAAGCACCGAATGTTACAGCCTTCGCTCCTTCAATGAAGGAATCAAAAATAGTTGCAGGTTTCAACCCACCAATTAGCCCTGCAATTAACCCCATAATTAAAAAGGAGGCGGTTAACTGTGTTAAGAACCAGCCCCAATTAAATACACCATAAATATTAAAGCCAATTCCACAAGCCATCACAATAAATACAAATTTATGCTTTCCTGTTAATGTAGGAATGTCAATAACGGATACATTAGATTTAGCCTTTTGCTCGATGTCGTAAATAACACTTGCCTGTGGATTCTTTTTCACCTTAAAGGCATAGCGAGATACATAGAAAATAGCAAAACCTAACACAAAAACATAGACAACTGCACGGAAGCCGATCCCAGAGAATAACGGTACATCTGCTAATGATTGTGCAACACCCACCGTAAAGGGATTAAGCATCCCTCCAAAAAATCCACTGGCCGCTCCAAGTGTGATCATGGCAGTCCCTGTCACAGCATCGAAGCCCATCGCACGCGCAATTGCTACACCAATCGGTACGAAAATAATTGTTTCTTCGGCCATCCCCATTGTAAAACCACCAACAGAGAATAAAATCATTGATAATGGGATAAGTAATTTTTCTCTTCCCTCTAAAGCTTTTACCCCTTTATAAACACCAGCTTCAATGGCACCCGTGGAACGAATAATCCCAAAAACACCACTGACTAAGAAAATGTAGAAAATAATTTGAGCCCCTTTTTCAAGACCCATTGGAATAGCTGTAAACATTTCGAAAAATGAAACTGGATCACTCTCAATATGATGATAGCTTCCATCTACAACGAGCATTCGCCCTTCCTTATCCTCTATTCGTTCAAACTCACCTGCTGGAATAATATAGCTTGCAATACCCGCTAAAAAAATAATAGCAAAAATAATGGTATATGTATGAGGTACTTTCAGCCAGCTTCTTTTCTTTACACCTTGTTCATTTTCCATGACATCACCCTCCTTTTAATCAATTTAGACATTTGCATTATATTGTCGCTATATGTCGTTAATTGAAAATAAATATACATGAGTTCAAATTTATTGTAAAGTATTAATTTTCTATTATTTCAGAAATTCTATTTATTTGTTGCCATAGCAAGCTTTCTCAGACGACCCTGCTGATAAGGATGCTTATCCTCTGCTAGCATAAAATATTCATACTCGATTAATTGGATAATTATGCGTTCAGCAGAGCGCCGTAACTTGAGTATTGTGACCAAGGTTAACAACTTCTATAGCTACATTTCACGAATGAGAAGAGTAACTGTACGTAAATTGACAAATTTTAATAGATTTGAAGATTTTATTATAATACCTAATTATTTTTAATAGAAAACAATCCTCTAAAGTAAGATATTTACCCAATTAAGGTCTATATACTCATTAATTTTGCAACAAAAGTTATTTGCACAACAAAACTATTATCCTATAAAAACAGACTTTGAATAATTTTTAATATATTGCTATCATACTAGTTGCTATCCAATTCCAACAAAAGGAGACTAGTTATATGAATACTAAATTCGCAAAAAAGTTAAGTAAAAAGGGAATAAGTGCTGCCATATTAGCAGCAGGAATCATGGGTATTTCAATGGCACCTAATGCATATGCCCATGGATTTGTTGAAAAACCAGCTAGCCGAGCTGCTTTATGTAGTCAAAATTATGGAGCACTTAATTTAATGTGCGGAAACATAATGTATGAGCCACAGAGTTTAGAGGCACCTAAGGGATTTCCACAAAGTGGGCCGGCTGATGGAAAAATCGCATCTGCTGGAGGTCTATTTGGTGGCATACTCGATCAACAAACCGCTGATCGTTGGTTTAAAAACACGATTACAGGAGGTTCAAATACTTTTACATGGAAGTATACAGCTCCACATTTAACAAGCAAATGGCACTATTATATTACTAAAAAGGGATGGAATCCAAATAAACCATTAAACCGTGCTGACCTTGAACTAATTGCAACTGTAGAACATAATGGTTCTGCTGCATCGAATAATTTAACTCATACAATTAACGTGCCAACTGATCGTAGTGGTTACCACATTATTCTAGCTGTTTGGGATGTAGCTGATACTTCAAATGCATTCTATAATGTAATCGACGTTAATTTAGTGAATAATGGAAATGTAGATATAGAAGCTCCAACTCAGCCAAATGGATTACATACTACGAAAGTTACTTCAAACAGTGCCGAGCTAAAATGGAGTCCTTCTACAGACAATGTGAGTGTAAAAGAATATCAGATATTACGTGATAATAAAGTAGTTGGAGTGGTACCAGGAACAACATTCACAGATAAAAATTTAAAACCGACTACCAAGTATACATATACGGTAAAGGCAGTGGATGCAGCTGGGAATGTTTCTAATGAAAGTGAATCGATAGTTGTAGAGACAATGCATACAGCTCCAGATACAGAAGCACCAACGCAACCGACTGCACTTCACACAATGGGCGTAACATCTTCAAGTGCAGACTTAATGTGGAGTGCATCAGAGGATAATGTAGCAGTTGACCATTATGTTATATATCAAGGAACACAAGCAGATCAAATGTCTGTTGTTGGAACATCAAAAACTACATCATTTATGGACATGAATCTCCAATCCAATACAACTTATATGTATGCAGTAACTGCAGTGGATGCGGCTGGAAATGAATCAATTAAAAGTTCCATTTTAACTGTGACTACAAAAGATCTAGGGGCTTCTTATGAGCAATGGAGTCCATTTAAGGCGTACACAAAAGGAGATAAGGTTGAGTACCAAGGAAAGATTTATGTAGCCGTTCAAAGCTATCAAGGATACGGAGATCCAAATTGGATAAACGCATTGTCTTTATGGAAAGAAAATGAGTAAAGTCCTAGTATGAGATTGCAGTGATTGAAAAGATCCTTTTAAATCAACAATAGTTTTATTTCTATAGATAATAGCTATAAATTCATTTTAGAAGTTAAATAAATTCATACAAAGGCCATCGAGAAGTCGCTCTCGATGGCTTTTATCATTTTTCTTTCTCTTCAATTTCCAACATTTAGTAAAATATTGCCGTACCCAACCCCTGCACGGAGTGGGAGCGAAGAGGCGCTCGCCCACAGGAAAGCAAGTAGCCCATGCATGTGTATATACTAATTATATCGCTTGCATTATTGATTCTGCTTCCACAAGTTACAATTAACAAAAGTAAAAAAGACACATTATAAGGAATTGAAAACCTTTTTTACCCATTCAAGAAACTCTCTCATATAGTGTTCCTGCTTAAAGCCATGATTCTGACCTTCTACTACAATTTCAGTAATATTCGCATCTGCTACTCGTGCAGATTGAATATATTCTTGTGGCCCTTTTACCCCAACAGCTAAATCATTCGTCCCATAAGCAATAAACTGAGGTATATTTGCTGTGCTAAAATGTTTAGATAGATCTGTCTGATTCAAAAGCTCTTCACGCACTTCTGGACTTTTTACATCTTCATCTTTAAAAGAAGCAAAGAGCATAGGCACATTATAGCGATAGGTCAATGCTGGATAAATCATAGCTGCAGAGACTACTTGATCATCGACTGCATCGATGTCATCAAGCTGATAACTATTAGGAAACAGATTTTTCCCCTGAATGAGATTAATAAAGCTACCGGTTTGAAAACCACCCGCGCTAAAACCGATCAATCCAATTTTATCTGGATGAATACCATAATCATTTGCATGATAACGTAGATAACGGACAGCCCGCTGAACATCCAATTGGGGAATAGGCCATTCATATGGGTTAGAACGATAGTGTAGAACGAATGCATTGATACCTGCCTTATTTAATGATTCAGCTACTTCTTTTCCTTCAGCAGTTCCACCATCCATTTCCTTAAAGCCATAGCCACCTCCTGGAATAATAATGATGGCACTGTCACTGTTTGATCTCGTATAAGGAATCAGATATGGTTCATCTTCATAGGTAGATTTTTCATAGCCCCCTACAATTTCATGGACATATGTAAAGGTATCAATTGCAGCTTCATTGTCTTTATATTCTTCTCCCACAATACTAGTAGAAAATTTGAATGTCGCTAAGAGTCTGTTAGGATTACCCTTAATATTCATATCGTCTAGCTTACTTCCAGAATGATTTCCTGCAACTTCTTCTCCCCAAATTTCAACCTTGTGCTCAATATCCGCAACTGGCTTGCCTAGTTTATTCCCAAATGGATTAATTTCAAGAATAGCGTATCCACCTCCTATAAACAAAGCGAAAATAGCTAGAATTATTCCCACTATCTTGGCTATTTTCTTCATTATGTTCATAATATATAACCTCCTTTAAACCTATTCATGACAGTATTAAATAGTATATTAGCAGCCATTACTACTTGTTTCTTAGTTGAGTATAATTCTAGTCGCTTTATGACCGATTTCACAAGAGACATACCAAAAGTGTCTTTCTCCATGAACGATCCCTGCTTCCGCCCTCAAACCAATATAAACTCAATATTCTAATAATTAAATTTGCTCATTATACCTTAAAATATAAAAAAGAACCTTCTATCATCTTTTATGATTCGAAGGTTCGTACTTCATCAATTTTTTGTAGTTTCCAATGTAACCCATACAATTTCCTCCATTCGAATGAAGAAAGGGGTACGATTCATCTCAAGGATCATATGGTCAGGTAGTATGGATAATAAAATACCTTTTTGCATCGTTTTTTCTGTTTGCACCACTACTGCCTGGCCAATCATCATGTTAAGTGTTTCGTATAAATATGGATTAGATCTACTCCCTATCTGCGTCAAGTTTAAGACACTCCTTCCTATAAAACTAACCATACTCATTAGTATATGAAGGATTTATAGGAAATGTTCCATTATTTTGATTCTAGAAGTATTGTTACTGGACCATCGTTGATTAGTGCAACATCCATCATTGCACCAAAAATACCTGTTTCCACATGTAAGCCGAGCTCACGCAATGCTTGATTAAAAGCTTCCCACAGCGGTTCGGCTACTTCTGGTCTAGCTGCACTGATGAAACTAGGACGATTTCCCTTTTTTGCATCCCCATACAATGTAAATTGTGAGACGGATAAAATTGCGCCTCCATGCTCTAGGATCGAATGATTCATTTTTCCTTCCGCATCTTCCCAAAGGCGTAAATTAGCTACTTTTTTCGCTAAATAAGCGACATCCTCATGTGTATCCTCATGTGTAATACCTACTAGAAGAACATAGCCATTATCAATCGCTCCTGTGACAGTTCCGTCAACCGTTACAGAAGCAGCTTTACTGCGCTGTAATACTACTTTCATGCATTAAAACCCCAATTCTATGTTGTTGCCAATCATTAATTGATGACACGCTGCACCGAATAAATATCAGGTGTTTGTTTAATCCGCTCAACAACCTTATGCAAATGTGAAATGTTTGAAATGGAAATCGTTAAATGAATTGTTGCCATTTTATCACGATCAGCACGACCACTGACTGCTAAAATATTTGTTTTTGTTTCACTAACAATTTGCATAATTTCATTTAAAATACCAGGTCGATCAAAGGCTGACACTTCGATATCCACTGGATATTCTTTTTTCTCAGGGATGATTCCATGCTCCCATTCCACTTCAATTAAACGTTCTTGCTCATCCTCAATTTGAATATTTGGACAGTCTGCACGGTGTACAGAAACACCTCTACCTTTTGTAATAAAGCCTACAATCTCATCACCAGGTACAGGCGTACAACAACGAGAAAGTCGAATAAGCATATTATCAATGCCCTTGACGATGACACCCGATTCCGTTCGTTTTTGCGGAATTGGATTTTTCATTTTTTGTTCAATTTTCTCTAAAGCTTCTTCCTGCTCACGCTCTTTACGACGTTTTTCTGCTAAACGATTAACCACTTGCTGTGCAGTAATGCCATTCACCCCTACTGCTGCATACAAGTCCTCCTCATTCGTATAGTTGAATTTATCACATACACGTTTGAGGTTTTCTGATGACATCGTTTCCTTTAAATCGAAATCCTGAGCACGAATTTCCTTTTCAATCATTTCTTTCCCTTTGATGATATTCTCTTCACGTAAATGTCGTTTAAAGAATTGCTTAATCTTATTTTTCGCCTGTGAGGATTGTGCTATTTTTAGCCAATCGCGGCTCGGACCAAAAGATTGCTTAGATGTTAAAATTTCAATGATATCGCCGGTTTTCAGTGGTGTATCAAGTGGCACCATTTTCCCATTGACTTTTGCCCCAATCGTACGATTTCCGACCTCTGAATGGACACGATAGGCAAAATCGATGGGCACAGAACCCGCCGGCAATTCGATGACATCGCCTTCAGGTGTAAATACGTAGACCATATCAGAAAATAAATCGAATTTTAAGGATTCCATAAATTCTTCGGCATTAGAAGATTCATTTTGGAATTCTAAAATCTCACGGAACCATGTTAATTTTTGATCGACATTTTGCTTTTGATGATCAACATTTTTGCCCTCTTTATACGCCCAGTGTGCCGCAATCCCGTACTCTGCAATTTTGTGCATTTCCTTCGTACGAATCTGAACCTCTAATGGATCACCATAGGGTCCAATAACGGTCGTGTGTAAGGACTGATACAGGTTTTGTTTTGGCATGGCAATATAGTCTTTAAAGCGCCCTGGCATCGGTTTCCAGAGTGTATGCACAATCCCTAAAACCGCATAGCAATCTTTAATACTATCGACAAGTACACGTATGGCTAATAAATCATAAATTTCATTAAATTGTTTCTTTTGGAGCACCATTTTTCGATAAATACTGTAAATATGCTTTGGACGACCATAGATATCTGCTTCAATTTCAACCTCATTAAGCTGTGACTTCATCTCAGCCATGACATTCTCTAAATAAGCCTCACGCTCATCACGCTTTTTCTTCATCAAACTGACAATACGATAATATTGTTGTGGGTTTAAATAACGAAGTGCTGTATCTTCAAGCTCCCATTTTACAGTCGAGATTCCCAGACGATGTGCAAGTGGTGCAAAAATTTCTAGCGTCTCTTTCGAAATGCGTCGCTGCTTTTCAGCAGGTAAATGCTTTAACGTACGCATATTATGGAGACGGTCTGCTAGCTTAATTAAGATGACACGAATATCCTGTGCCATAGCTACAAACATTTTTCGATGATTCTCCGCCTGCTGCGCCTCTTTTGATAAATATTTAATTTTCCCTAGCTTTGTCACACCATCAACAAGCACGGCTACTTCTTCGCCAAATTCCCGTACCAAATCATCCCGCGTAAAATCCGTATCTTCGACAACATCATGTAAAAAACCTGCCGCTACTGTTTCCGGGTCCATTTGTAATTCAGCTAGAATACCTGCCACTTGTACTGGGTGAATGATATAAGGTTCACCAGAGCTACGGAATTGCTCAATATGGGCATCCCTTGCTAATTCATATGCTTTTTTCACGAATGTGACATTTTCATCATTCATGTAGGATTTGACTAACTCAAAAACGTCCTCAGGAGTCAAAATTTGCTCTTTCGCCATAACATGTCCACCTTGCTCGTCAAATTTTTCAGATTAGATATAAACTTAATTGTATAAAATTTTGTAGCCTATTGTAAAGAGACTGTGTCATTTAGTTTAGTTAATCTCGTGAACAGTTCGAAAAATGGAAAAAATATTCTTCTTTTTAATGAAAAAGACCCTTTGCGACAGGATGTCACAAAGGGTTCTTGTTTCGACAAATGATTAGTGTAATTGATTGTAGGCAACAGCAATTTTTGCGCCAACGACTGCATTGTTTTTCACTAATGCAATGTTCGCATCAAGACTTTTACCTTCTGTTAATTCTTTTACTTTACCAAGTAAGAATGGTGTAACGTTTTTACCTTGAATACCATTCTCTTCAGCTTCAGCTAAAGCTTTTTCAATAATGTTTGTAATAAATGTATGATCTAATGCTTCAGCTTCTGGAATTGGGTTGGCAATGACAGCGCCACCTTTTAACCCTAATTGCCATTTCGCAGATAGCATTGCTGCAATCTCCTCTGGTGTATCAAGCTGGAAGTTGACATCGAAACCACTTTGACGTGTGTAGAATGCTGGTAATTCATCTGTACCATAACCAACTACTGGTACCCCTTTTGTTTCAAGGTATTCTAATGTAAGACCAATATCTAGAATAGATTTTGCACCCGCGCAAATAACAGCCACATTAGTTTGTGCTAATTCTTCTAAGTCAGCAGAGACATCCATTGTTGTTTCAGCACCACGGTGTACACCACCAATACCACCTGTTACAAAGATTTCAATGTCTGCAAGTTCAGCACAGATCATTGTAGCTGCAACTGTTGTCGCACCTAATTTTTTTGTTGCAAGTAAGTAGCCTAAGTCACGACGTGAAGCTTTTGCAACGCCTTGTGAATTTCCAAACATCTCTAGCTCTTCATCTGATAAACCGATTTTGATTTTGCCATCTATTAAGGCAATGGTTGCAGGTACTGCACCATTATCGCGAATAATTTGCTCAACTTCACGCGCAGTTTTCACATTTTGTGGATATGGCATACCGTGTGAAATGATTGTAGATTCTAATGCCACGATTGGTAGACCTTTTGCTTGTCCTGCTTTTACTTCTTCTGATAATACGATGAATTCTTTCATGTTGTTATTCCTCCATTTCATTTTTTAACAAATCTACTGATAATTCAGGTCTTACTGTATAAGGAGATGCCAATGTATTTTTAGCATTTGTTAACCCTGCATCAATACATGTCTCAAAAGATTGACCTGTCAACCAACTGTGTATCACAGCGCTGACAAACGCATCTCCTGCTCCTGTAACATCTTCAATTTTGTTGATCACTTTCGCAGCGAAATGACGAGGTGTGATCGTCGTAGATGCTGCATAAACACCCTTGCTACCAGCTGTGATAATGACATGTTCAGCACCTAGTTGTAAGAGCTGTTGTAATGCTTTTTCATAATGGGTAGCGCTTTCAATTTTATGTCCAACAATTGTTTCTGCTTCATCCGTGTTACAAATAAACCAAGTTACACCTTGTAATGTTTCAGGTAGTCGATTCATTTTTGGCGAAGATACTGGCACAATGACTAATGGAATGGCACGAGCAATGGCTACTTGCTGGATATACGCCACTGTTTCTTTCGGGCAATTTAAATCCAAAATAAAGCAACCAGCATTCACTAGCATTGTTTCATGCTTTTTCAACAAACTCGGTAACAGCAGGTCATAAACCTCCATATTGGCTACAGCTAATGCTAGCTCACCTTGTTCATCCATAATAGCTGTATAGGAACCCGTAGAAGCCTCAGCTAGCTGCTCCACATAACGTAGATTCATAAAGGATTCCGAAGCTTCTTGGATCACTTGCCAATCAGCATCTTTACCAGCCGTTGTTAATAACGTCACTTGATGGTTTAATCTGCCTAAGTTTTCAGCAATATTTCGACCAACTCCACCTACACTAAAAGAAGAGCTGGCAGGGTTAGATGTTCCAAATTGAACATTGCCCTTCACATGGAATTTTCGGTCTAAATTAGCTCCCCCGATGCAAATAATTTCATTTTCCTCGGGTAAAATATAAGCACGACCTACAATTTTTCCTTGCTTTGTTAAACTAGACACTAAATTAGCAAGCACGGGACGGGACAGATTCATTGTATCTGCCATCTCTTGCTGAGACATAAACGGGTTTTGGCGAATTAAAGCAAGCACCGCCTGTTCTCTTTCATTCATAGCATCACCTTTTATTATATTTGTTTATATTATAAACTTTTGTTTGTTAAATGTCAAACTAATATTGATAAAAAAAGTTGAACCTCTTTCTGTCGAGGTTCAACTTTTTTAGTCGACTGTTTATCCTTGCTGAGGCGTTTGTTTTTTTACAATGATAACGAATAAGCTTGCCAATGCACAGAATAGGCCAGCAAGGAAAAAAGCCCATGTGTAGGAATTGAAAAATTTATAAATCAACCCACCCCCATACGCAGCAACTGCCGCTCCTGCCTGATGTGAGGCGAATATCCATCCGTAAATAATGCTGCTTTTTTGCATCCCAAAAATTTGTCGTGTAATGCTGATAGTTGGTGGTACTGTGGCAATCCAATCGAGTCCATAAAAGATGCTGAAAATCGTCAATAAAACAAAGGAGCCTTGAGTGAGTGCATAAGGGAGTAGCAAGAGAGAAGCTCCCCTTAACAAGTAATACCAAAATAATAGCCAACGATTATCAAAGCGATCCGATAGCCAGCCAGAGGCAGTCGTGCCTAATAAGTTAAACACCCCCATAAAAGAAAGAAGAGATGCAGCGGTTACTAGCGGAACGCCAAAGCTAATACAATATGACACAAAGTGAGTTCCGATTAATCCACTTGTCGAAAGACCACAAATGAAAAAGCTGCCTGCTAAGAGCCAAAATGCTTTGACTTTAACTGCCTCTGCTAAACCAAGAAATGCCATACTAATTGGATTCTTCTTGGGCTGTACTTGCGGCTCTTCTATAATCTCATCATGACCGTAAGGGGTTAGACCAATATCTTGCGGCTTGTTTTTAATAAACATAGCAATCATGACGAACATCATGGTACTCAGGAGTAGGATTAATCCCATTGCCCATCGCCAAGAATAATGTTCAATAATAATGGCTAGCACTGGCAGTAAAATTAATTGACCTGTGGCTGTACTAGCCGTTAAAATCCCAACTGCCAGCCCTCTGCGTTTAACAAACCAATGATTCGCTACATAGGGACTGAGCACCGTTAAAAAAAGGCTCGCACCAAGCCCAATGATGCCTCCCCAAATAATGATTAACTGCCAGGATTGGCTCATCCAAAAGGTTAAGGTCATTCCTACTATTAAAGTAGACATGGCACTAAGCATCATTTTCTTTAAACCAATGACTTCAAGCAGCGCCGCCATAAATGGTCCAGATATGCCATATAAAAATAAACTTACAGCAAATGCTAAAGCAATCGTTGAGCGATCCCATTGAAATTCTTTTTCGAGGGGATCCAGGAAAACACCAGACGATGACATTGTAATCCCTGCTACAATAATCGAGAAAAATGTGACAATCAAAATCAACCAGCTATAATGAACTCGCTTCATCCTAACACCTTCTTTTCTTGTGAGATGCATAACAAAACATGTATATACATGTTTTGCGATCTCTCCATTCCATTTATATGTATATACATGCATAATGATAATAATCGTTCCTATAGCTGTCAAGCAGTCTTTTCTAGCTCTTAGGTGTATACTTACAATTAGTAGAATCCCCTCAAAGGAGTACTGACGATGAAGAATCAACTTAAAACAATCGATTATACACAAATCTGTGTTTGTGCAAACCTTAGAAAAAAAACAAGGGTTGTCACACAATTATATGATAAGCTGCTACAGCCCACTGGTTTAAAGGTTACACAATATTCCATGCTGGCCCATATCGACCTTCAGCAAGCTGTCTCAATTAGCCGTTTAGGTGAAATTTTACAACTTGATCAAACGACTGTGACCCGTAATATTAATCTATTAAAGCAACATGGCTATGTTGAATTAAAGCGAGACACAAGCGATGCGCGCACTAAAAAGATTACGCTCACTGAAAAAGGATTAGAAAAGCTGCATGAAGCCGCACCCATTTGGCAAACGATTCAAGATAGAATCATCGAAGATATAGGGGTTGAAAAATATGCAGATTTCTATGATACCTTGCGCACAATACAAAGGATCATCCAAACATATGATGAAGATTAAAAAGTACCTACTTTATTGAGCGCTTCAAACTGCAAACAACAGCCATCGAAAAGTTCACCTCGATGGCTGTTGTCATTTTTTCTTCTAATTACTTACCAAATATAGAGTGGCATGATCAATATTTGGGCATCCATAAGCTTAGTAAGTCGTTTCTACTAAAGGGTAAATAGCAGCCTCTAATTTTCGCTCGAATGGTATAAATTGATCAACCGTTACCATTTCTAATTGTTCACGTTTATTGATTTAATTATCCGTCTTCAGCTTTCATCAGCTTAAAAGTTTACGGTTAATCAACACAGTAATAGGGAAGAAGTTGGATGGAGCAGGGAAAGCAACTCGGCCCGTATCGGCTTTACTTTATTTCATTGTAAAAGAAAAAGACTGTAGGCAAACTCGTAATTTCTTGAGTTTGTCTACAATCTGAAGTGCCCACTATGGTAGACGCTTTCTCTTAATATTGAATAAGTGTTTTAATATTTAGATCTCCAAGCTTTGCACGACCATTTAATTCTAAAAGTTCGATTAGGAAGGCACAGCCTACTACCTGACCACCTAATTCTTCTACTAAACGAACAGTTGCTTCAACTGTCCCACCCGTTGCTAGTAAATCATCACAGATTAAAACCTTTTGACCAGGCTTAATCGCATCATGATGCATTGTTAACGTATCTTGACCATATTCAAGACCATAGTCTGCACTAATAACCTCACGTGGTAATTTACCTGGTTTACGAACAGGTGCAAAGCCAATTTCAAGTGCATAGGCAACTGGGCAACCGATGATAAAACCACGAGCCTCAGGGCCAACTACAATTTCAGCTCCCACTTCTTTTGCATATTCTACAATTTGGTCTGTTGCATATTTGTATGCTGGTCCATTATCCATAATTGTCGTAATATCTCTGAAGCTAATGCCCTCTTTCGGCCAGTTTTCAACTGTTGTAACATATTGCTTTAAATCCATGTTATTGCTCCTCCTACGAAACGCTGTACGTCCGTTTATGTTAATCGTTCATCAAACCATTGTTTTAATTCTATATAAGGAGCATAGACAAGCTTTTGCTCCATTTCAATCTGTTCTGAACGTTGTTTGTAAGACGGTGCCTCTGTTAGTGCTTGTTTTGGGGCATTCACGTTGACAGTCGTCAGTCCACTCTCCATTTTAACAAAACCAAGCTCAAAAAACACCTGTGTCATAAATTTTAATACATCCAATGGCCAACCTGTATGCTTTGCTAAATCTGCTATATGCATATCAAGCGGAAAGGCTGGTCGATTTTTCAAAAATTTATAATACCAAGAAAATTGCTCACGAGTAGGTAAACCACTAAAGTATTGCGAATCAGGCATATAAAAATGCGCATAAATACGTGAAGGTGTCGTCTTCTGTAACACCTCTTCTAGTCTTTGAACTTGTTGTGGCAAATCTAAGAGCACAATATAATCACTTTGTTCCACATTGGATAGTGCTGGGTCAACTACTGTAATAGGAGCACCAATCAATGATTGATAATACGCCATCGTTGCTGGATGAAAGGCAATAAACTGTGCCTCATCCTTTGGTACCGTATTAAGCCAACGCGCAGTTTGACGGATACCACGAATATCAAATAGCTGCCATTCCGTTGTTTGGACATCCTCGATCATAAATTGGGCTTTTTTACGTCCCTGCCATTCATTAATTTGTAAATCGCCTATAAAGGATACTTTAATGCCATACGTTAATTCATCATGTAAATGCCCTTTATTAAAGCCGACACTATCTAATTTATCATAGCCATTTGTTAATTCCATTTTAATATGATTCTCAGCTGCTCCAATTTTACGCATAGATGAGATTTCAACATCCTCAAGTACGTAAACAGGCTTTGGAAAATCTGTTCCAAATGGTCCTAGTGCTGAAATTTCTTCAATAGCATCTGCTGAAACTTCATCGATGCTTAACGGAATATCAATATGGACGATTGGTGTTAATTGCTCCTCTGTTAAACATTCTCTTGCCTGTGCATCCAAGCGTGTACGTAGTTCATCCACATGCTCTAACGATAAGGTCATGCCTGCGGCCATAGGATGTCCACCAAAATGCGGTAAAATATCTCGGTTTTTAGCTAGTTCATTATATAGATGGAAGCCTTCAATGCTTCGAGCGGAACCCTTTGCTGTGCCCTTTTCAGGATCAAGTGAAAGGACAATGGTTGGACGATAGTACTGCTCAACAAGTCGTGAGGCAACTATTCCAACAACGCCTGCATTCCAGCCTTCCCCCGCCACAACAAGAACTAAGGAATTGCCGATTTTTTCATCCGATTCAATAAGTGCAATGGCCTCATCTGTAATGCTTTTCACAATATCTTTGCGCTCTGTATTGCAGGCATTAAGCTGCTTTGCCAATGCGCTTGCTTTAGCACTATCATCTGCCATTAATAACTCGACTCCTGGAGCTGCTTCTCCGAGTCGACCAACAGCATTTAATCGAGGACCAAAATAAAAGCCAATTGTCTCTTCCGTAATTTTTGCCTGCTCTGTACTGGCTATATCACACATTGCTTGTACCCATGGACTAAGGGAACGACGCATTTCCTGTATACCTCGCTTCACGAGATAGCGATTTTCATCCACTAAAGGAACTAAATCGGCTACAGTTCCAATCGCCACCAATTCCATTAAATGAATTGGTAGTTCACCATATAAAGCATGTGCTAACTTAAAGGCTACACCTACTCCAGCTAGCTCTCCAAACGGATAATGACCTTCTGGTAATCGAGGATGAAGAATAATATCTGCTGGCGGTAGTTCCTCACCTGGCTCATGGTGATCTGTCACAATGACATCCATGCCAAGCTCTTTAGCCACTCGAACAGGTTCGATACCAGATATCCCGTTATCTACTGTTATGATTAACTGTACACCCTCTTCATATGCTTCACGAAATAATGCCTCATGTGGACCATAACCATGGATAAAACGATTGGGGATTTTAAAGGATACATCCGCTCCAAGATCTAGTAAAACATTTAGCATAACAGTCGTGCTTGTGACACCATCGGCATCATAATCGCCATAGACTAAAATCTTCTGCCCATTTTCTAATGCTTGCTCAATTCGTGCTACTGCTTCAGCCATACCGTACATAAGAAATGGGTCATGGACATTTGCTTCAGTCATATTTAATAAGCTTTCTGCTTCAGCCGTAGTTTCACAGCCTCGTGCTGCTAAAATTTTTGCAGCAATCGCGGAAAGTTGTAAGTCATTTTGTAATGCTTGTACAAGTGTGGCATCTGGACGCTCCACCTGCCATCTTTTTTTCGATAGAATCATCTTCTCACTTCCTTACGAAAGCTATTATACCGAAATTCTATTGGATACGCACTATCCGTTAGATTGATAGTTTTATCCATCAATGTGAAATTTCTATCCGCCCCTTTTACTGATTAATCCATCAGTTTAAACTTACTATCCATCTAGCAGCAAAAAAGCCTACTCTATAGAGTAGACTTCTCGAATACACCTTTTGAAGCGGCCACTAATGCTGCTACGGTGGTCATATCTTCTTCATGCAATGCTGTTACAATAGCACTACCAACAATAACTCCATCTCCCAATGACCCCATCCTTTTCACTTGCTCAGGTGTTGAAATACCAAAGCCTGCAAGCACAGGGATTGAACTTGCTTGACGTAGACTTGCAAAATGCTGCTCTAAGTTTGCAGCAAAACGGGACCTTGCCCCTGTAATTCCATTCACAGTCACAGCATAAACGAAGCCCTGACTAGCTGCTGCAATACGAGCAATACGCTCAGGAGGGCTTGTTAAAGAGACAAGTTGAACAACATCAATGGTATATGGGTTTAATGCCTCGCGTAATAGAGCACTTTCTTCTAATGGAACATCTGGTACGATTATTCCCTTAACGCCCCCAGCTACACAGGCTTTTGCAAAAGCCTCTAAGCCATACGCTAACACTGGATTGAAATAAGTCATGATAACTAGAGGTACCGTGATTTCATCTCTAAATGAAGTGAGCGTTTGCAATACCTTCGTTAATGTTACGCCAGCTGCGAGTGCACGTTCTCCTGCCCGCTCAATTGTTGGCCCATCTGCAACAGGGTCTGTAAAGGGGATACCTACTTCAATAGCTGTCACACCTAGCTGCTGTAGTGTTAGGATGGTTGGCTTGATCGTTTCTAGCCCTCCATCACCTGCCATGATATACGGAATAAAAGCTTTATTTCCTGCTACCTTTGCTTGTTCAATTGCTTGTTGTAACGTCGTCATTTGCCATCTCCTCCAAGTACCGCCCTAACCGTGTGTACATCCTTATCTCCGCGACCAGACAAGCACACAACAATGATCTGATCATTCTGCATGGTTCTAGCAAGTTTTGCTGTGTAAGCAATAGCATGGGAACTTTCAAGCGCAGGAAGTATCCCCTCTATTCGACTTAACAATTGTAAGCCTTCTAGTGCCTCAGCATCTGTGATAGCGTCAAACTGCGCTCGACCGATATCATGTAAATAACAATGCTCTGGCCCTTTTCCAGGATAATCTAACCCCGCGGAAATCGAATGTGCTTCTTGGACAAAGCCATTTTCATCCTGTAATAAATACATGTAGGCACCATGCAATACACCTAATTGTCCACCTGCAATTGCCGCAGCGTGTTTCCCCGTTTCAAGACCACTCCCTGCCGCCTCTACACCATATAAAGCGACTGATGCATCATCTACGAACGGATGAAACATACCAATTGCATTACTGCCACCACCAATACAAGCCACAACAGCATCAGGTAAACGACCTTCCTTTTGCAAAATTTGCTTTCTCGTTTCTACCCCAATGACACGCTGAAAGTCTCGAACGATTTTAGGAAATGGGTGAGGCCCTAAGGCAGAGCCTAAAATATAATGCGTATCCTCAACATTTGTCACCCAATAGCGTAGCGCTGCATTCACAGCATCCTTTAAAGTTTTAGAACCACTTTCCACCGATTGAACCTTTGTGCCAAGCAACTCCATGCGAAAAACATTTAACTGCTGACGTTTCATATCTTCCGCACCCATAAAAACAACACATTCTAGATTTAATAAGGCACAAGCAGTAGCCGTTGCCACACCATGCTGTCCTGCACCTGTTTCAGCAACAATTTTCTTTTTGCCCATGCGTTTGGCAAGAAGCGCCTGCCCAATCGCATTGTTAATTTTATGTGCACCTGTATGATTTAAATCTTCACGCTTTAAATAAATCTTAGCTCCTCCAAGTGCGCTCGTTAAATTTTCTGCGTAATAGAGTGGGGTTTCTCGCCCTACATACTCCTGTAAATAATAGGATAGCTCCTCTGTAAACATTGAATCCTTCATCGCTTCTTCATAAGCTGTTTCTAATTCTAGTAAAGCTGTCATTAATGTTTCTGGCACATAACGTCCACCAAATTGTCCGTAACGACCTTCCTTAGTCGGTACATTAAATGCGATTGAATTTCCCATTATTCGCTCCCCCTCTTTACTGCCTGCAAAAATGCCTGTATTTTTATAGAATCTTTGACTCCGTCTGTTTCCACGCCACTTGATACATCCACCATTACAGGAGCTACACTTAAAATGGCCGCTTCAATATTGTCCACATTGAGACCACCCGCTAATAATAATTTCTCTCGTGGAATACCTACTTCCTCAAGTAACGTCCAATCAAAAGTATGACCGCTACCACCTTTAAAATCTGTTCCAGGGGCATCAAATAAATAATAATCCACCTGATAATGAACAGCTGCTTGAACATCCTCTCTTCCTCGTATCGACAATGCCTTAATGGCTGGGTAGCCTTGCTCCTGAATAAATGCTGGCGTTTCCTCTCCATGATATTGCACATAGTCTAAAGGCACGCGCTCTACCGCTTCCTTTAATTCAGCTGGTGTGGGATTGACAAAGACACCTATTTTCAAAACACCTCGTGGCACCTCCTTCGCTAACTGTTGGGCTTGCTCAACAGTTACACGACGTTTACTTGGTGCAAAAACAAAACCAATGGCATCTGCGCCAGCATGAATAGCTGTTTTGACATGTACTTGTTCTTGTAATCCACAAATTTTGACTTTTGTCATATAGAAGCTGCCTCCTTTAGTACCTGTAAACGTTGTAGTGCTTGCCCCGCGTCTTCACTGCGCATCAATGCCTCCCCTACAAGAACGCCACTAGCTCCCATTGTGGCAACTTGATTGGCATCTTCCTGTGACCAAATACCACTTTCACTAATTAATACACGTTCCTCACTGAATGGGAAAACTTCGGCAATTTCTTTTGTCCGTTGTAGACTAACCTCAAAGGTACGTAAATCCCGATTATTGACACCAATCAACTTTGCATCTACTGCAAGAGCACGTTCAAGCTCCTCTGTATCGTGTACTTCCACTAAAACTTCTAGGCCTAAGCCCGTTGCATAACTATATAAGTCGCGTAAAGCGTCATCCGTTAAGGCCGCCACAATTAATAAAATAATAGAGGCACCTGCTGCCTTCGCAAATCGAATCTGCACCCGATCTATCATAAAATCCTTACAAAGAAGAGGCGTGTCAACAACACGAGCAACTGCCGCTAAATCTTCAAAGGAGCCTTTAAAAAACGCCTTATCTGTTAAAACAGAAATAGCTGCTGCTCCTGCCTGTGCATAGACCTGTGCTTGAGCAACTGGATCCGCCGCACCAGCGATGACCCCCCTGGAGGGCGAAGCACGTTTCATTTCAGCAACGACCTGTAATGTTGTAGCTTGACGTAATGTTTTGACTAATGAGGGTCGTGGCTTTTCTGTAAAATTTGCTAAAGGATCTGGCTGCTCTAATAAAGCACCTACCTCAATTTTCTTTTGCTGCAGAATTTTATAGAGTATATTCATTGCCCTACCTCCACTTCTTTCATTTGTTCACTGTAAGTAATAACTGCTTCCAATTTTTTCAATGCTCTCCCACTAAAAATACTTTCCTTCGCCATCGCCACACCTTCTTTAATGGTTTCTGCTTGACCATAACCGAATAAGCCAATACCCGTATTTAATAACACCGTATCTAAGTACGCACTGTGCTCTCCAGCCAATATTTTTTTCATAATGACCGCATTGTCATCTGCATTGCCACCACGGATAGCTTCTAAAGGTGCTGCTTGAAGACCAACATCTTCAGCCGACAAGGAGAAGGGAATTAAATCTCCTCTATCTACTAGGACCAATGTATTTTGTCCTGCTAAGGAAGCCTCATCAAGCCCCTTAGGACCTGAAACAACAATGGCTCGCTCCCGCCCAAGCATCTGTAGGACTGAGGCATATTCCATGACAAAATCAGGACGATTAATACCTGTGAATTGCGTAAATAATGGTACTGGATTGGTTAAAGGACCGACTAGATTAAAAATCGTTGGTTTTCCTAATGAACGACGAACTTCGCCAATTCGCTTTAATTTTGGATGAACATTCGGTGCATAGATAAAAGCGATTCCTTCTTTCTCTAGCAATTCAATCGTTTGAGGTATGGAAATAGCTGTATGAATACCTAATGCCTCCAACACATCTGAGCTACCCGAGGATGAAGATATTTTACGATTCCCATGCTTTGCCATTTTGACACCTGCTCCAGCTAGTACAAAAGCAGAGGCTGTACTAATGTTGAAGGTATGAAGACCATCTCCACCCGTACCACAATTATCCATATAGTCGTCTTCTTTTACAGCTACATCACGTGCAAAAGAACGCATAATGGTTGCTAATGCTGCTACCTCGTGTGCTGTTTCCCCCTTCACAGCTAAAGCCGTTAAAAAACTGGCGATTTCCTCTTTAGGTGTCTCATCCTGAAATAACCATTGCGCGACCTTCAGCATTTCCTCATACATCAGATGTTCACCTTGCACTACTTTCCGTTGTAATTGTTCCATCAGTTTCGCCCTCCATCGTTAACCAATAACTGTAAAAAACCTCTTTCTTCCTCTTGTACTTGCTGTAACACGTTAGGGACATTCGTATATTTAGTCATTGTTATTGTGGATTGCATATGCACCGTTTCATGTTCAACTACAATGGATTGCGCTGTTAAAGCAAAATCCAAATGGCCATTGAATCCAATAAAGCCAAGAGCATCACCAAAAATACCTGCCATGTGTGACCCATTCTCTAAGTAACGTGTCACCTGCTTCTGAGAAATCCCTGTAACTGAAAATGGTGGGATTGTTACTGCCAGTACATCCAGAGCGTGCAACATAGGTAAAAGCCGACCTTCTACTCTCGACGTCAAGTGCAATGCCTGTTTTGACCTTTCAATACGCATGGCCTCAATGACCTGAACAGAGTCTCGAAAACAAACAGACTGTAATTTTTGCTGAATGGCACTAACGAGTATTGCATGTGAATTTCGAATGTCCGTTTGTTCATATAATGTGCGCTCATTTTTTAGGTCTTCACTTTTAGTCTCCCCACGTGGATAGGTGCCCTCCGTTGGTGTGGCTATCACTCGCTCCCCCTTCACTCGTATAAGGCTGTCAGGAGAAGTGCCTAATATAACGTGATCCTCAAACTCTACATAATACATATAGGGTGCAGGTTTTTTTTTGCGTAGCTGTCTGTATAAGGAAAACGCATCACCTTGAAAATTTGCTACATAACGCTTAGGCAGTACTACCCTTGTTATGTCATCATTTAACTTGGTTTGCATCGCCTGTAACTCTGCTGCAAAGGATTCATCCGTTGCCTTTTCTATTGCGTGATAATGATAAGTTGCTTCGTCATAAGCATCACCATTTAATAATTGTTGGGCCAGCACTTCCAAATCAGGTTGCTGTTTTTCCGCATCAATATTTGTATGAATCAGTGTCACTTCATCTGTTAAATGATCGAACACAATGATCGTTTCATACACATGGAAGTGCGCATCAGGAAGCCCTATTTTCTCGTCAGCGAACATTGTCGTTCCGCCATGACCTATATATCCGACAGCACCTCCTGAAAAAGGAAATTGTGTCGTATTAGAGATACGTGGCATAAGTCGTTTAAGGAGGACAAAGAGCTCCCCTTTATGCACATATGTTTTTCCCGTTTTATAGGATATCTCCTGAATTTCTTGTCCCACACCTTTATAGGTTTTTCGTGGATTCGCACCAATAAATGAAAATCTGCCTGCTCCCTCATGCTGTGCAGAGCTCTCCAGCAAAAATTTATATTTCCCCTGTAAACGTCTGAAAATTAAAATAGGTGTTAAAGAATCGCCATTGATAGTTTTCATTTTTGTTCTTGAACTCGTTGTTTGCATAGCTTATAAGCTCCTTTTCAAAAATTCCTTTTGCTAATGTCTAGACGAATGCTGAAGCAAAATAAAAAAAGCCCTCTGCAAAAAGGATTATTCCTAATTGCAGAGGACGATCATGACCGCGTTGCCACCTCATATTAGAGCATATGCTCTCACTTTTGTGCTTTCTATGATGACCAGCTTCATTTTAGCCATACATTCAAAGCACCCCTATAACGTGGGGAATCACGTTCGCTTTTAAAAGCGACTCTCATAAGTCCATTCACATAAGCTGTAAATCAGTTCACACCACCCACTGACTCTCTAAATTACATACCTATGCTACTACTCTTATTCAACAATTTCTCAGCTATTCTCATCTAAACTCAGCTCATCTGTTCTTAGGCTGACCTCGCTCCCGAAGCCTTCTACCTTGACCGAACAAAAAGTTAGCCTTAATTCTATGCCAAACCAATTTAATTGTCAATCAATTCTGAAGAAAAAGATTGAAATTTATGTTTTCGTAAGAACTTTTTATGTAGGTATATTATCCTTCAAAAAGACCTTAAAAGGGAAAAGGTTTCCTTACTATTGAATATTTTCTGAGTATTGACCATGTAAATATATCAAGTTATAGTAATTTCAGAACAATAATTTTTTCCATATAATATATAGAAAGTAGGAACGTATATGTCCGTTCGCAAAAAATTAAATTTAGGCTTCATTTCTTTAACCTGTTTACTACTCATTTCAAGCATCTTATCATTTCTTCAATTCAAAACAACACAAAATGATTTAGAGGAAGTATTGAAGCATCGTATTGTTCAAATTCAATTAACGGAGAATATACAGCAACAACTTGCGTCTCAAGGTTTATTTTTACGCTCCTATGTTTTAAATAATAAGGATGAAGCAGCTCGGGATAATTTAGAGCGTTATCACAAACTTTTACCTGAAACAGTTCAAGAACTTTCTGGTCTTGTTCGCTCTGATTATACAAAAGATATTATGCAACAAGTCACTGCATTACAAAACGAGTTACTAGCCTCTTCAGCGAAAGCCTTGCAGACGTTTAATAGTGGCAATACGGATTTAGCTCTCACTTACATAAATAACGATGTCACAAAATACAATAAGGAAATCTTCAAGCTAACAACTGATTTATTAGCTTATCATGATGAGCAGCTTCAAAAGGTCGATCAAGAAGTAAATCATACCGTTTCACGTGCTCTTATTATTTCCATTAGTCTACTAATTGCTAGTATTATTATTGGTATATATTTTATGTATTTTGTTAAAAACTCCATTGTTCAGCCATTACGGAAGGTCACTGAAGCAGCAGACACATTAGCACAAGGAGATTTAACAATCGCTGAGCTTGACCATCAGACAAAAGATGAAATTGGCATACTTGCGGGTGCAGTCAATACATTAAAACAAAGTCTAGCTGGTCTGATGACGAACATTCAAGACAGTGCATCCCATTTATCAGCTGTCTCTGAAGAGCTTACTGCGAGCACAGAGGAAGTAACGGTAACATCCGATGATATTGCACAAAGAATTCAAGAAAACGCAACATCGCTCACTTCTTCCGCTCGTACCTCGCAGCAAAGTGCTCTGGCAATGGATGAAACAGCAGCAGGTGTTCAACGCATTGCTGAGGCGACACATAGTCTTCACCACAATGCAGAGAGTATGCGCCAACTAGCCCATACAGGAGGAGCAACGATTTCAACAGCGGAAGAACAAATGAATATCATTTCTGTGGCTACCTCTGAAATTGCCACATTGACTCAAAAGCTAAGTAAGCAATCGGAAGAAATTGGACAAATTACAACTGTCATTACAGCCATTTCAGAACAAACAAATTTACTTGCTCTTAATGCGGCCATTGAAGCAGCAAGAGCTGGAGAACATGGTAAAGGCTTTGCCGTTGTAGCTGATGAAGTACGTAAACTAGCAGAGGAATCCAATCAATCTGCTAATCAAATTGTTGCCATTACGAAGGAAATCCTAACAGATACGCGCAATGTGGCTAATGCAGTGGACCATGGCTTAGCTTCTGTACAGGACGGCGTGTCTAAAATTCACGAAGCAGGAGATGCTTTCTACTCTATTACCTCAGCGGTCACAGCCTTTACAGAGCAAATTGAAGAAATATCTGCCACATCCGAAGAAATTTCAGCAAGTGCCGAGCAGGTTGCCGCCTCTGTCACCGAAACAGCCAATGTTTCAAATCAATCAGCTAGCAATTCTCAACTGATTGCAGAGTCTGTTGACGAACAAGTGGCGACAATGCAGCAAGTGAATGCGGTTGCTGAGGAATTAAGTCAGAATGCGCAACAGCTCCAAGAAGTCCTTCAGCAATTTAAATTATAAATACACTCGGCAATCTCGCCTACAAAAAAGCAGGGAATAGAAAACGAATCGTTTTCTATTCCCTGCTTACTAAATTATACTGTAGGTTCGTCAGTTCCCCATTGTTTTTTCTCTTTCTTGAGTAGCTTTCCATCTGATTTTTTCATTTCACGAATTTTTAATGAATACCAGATTTGAGCGGCGATACAGATAGAAGAATACATACCTGTAATTAAACCAATCAATAAAGCGATAGAGAAGTTTTGAATAGATGGTGCACCAAAAATTAATAGGGATACAACAACGATAATAACAGTTAACACTGTATTAACAGAACGTCCCATCGTTTGGCGTAGCGATTTATTCACAATATTTGCCAATATTTCACGGTCATTAATGGTATCATATCGATCTAAGTTTTCACGCATACGGTCAAAGGTAACGATTGTATCATTAATGGAATAACCAACAATTGTTAAAACAGCCGCAATAAACGTAATATCTACCTCTAAACGCATGAAACTAAACACAGCAACAATTAAGAATACATCATGCAGAAGCGAAACAATTGCCCCGACCCCCATGCGCCATTCAAAGCGAATAGCCACATAAATGATAATACCTAGTGCTGCAAGAGATAATGCCTTAATGGCATTTTTCACAAGTTCCTTACCAACAGTAGGAGATACTGTACTTACAGTAGGTTTATGACCATATTCCTCAGTTGTTTCTTTTTGGAATTTCAAAATATCTGCTTGAGATAAATCGGTTTTATAACGTACAACCGCTGAGGTACTCTTTTCTCCTGAAAGAACTACATCTTCCGAAGGGAAGCCGATGCTATCAACATATTTTTCCACTGCTTCTTTTGTTAATGTTTGATCTGCTTCAATTTGAATACGTGTACCACTTGAGAAATCAATACCAAGGTTTAGACGGAAAATACCAAGAACAACTAAACCAGCCACTAAAATAGCTAATGAGAATGTATAGAATTTCTTACGATTGTGTACAAAGTCAAAGCGATCAAATTTCGTTGATAAATCTAATGCACCAATATTTTCATCCAGACTATGTTGTTTTGATTTCGCAATACCATACCAGGCTGGATTATTGAAATAGCCACTGTTCACAAGTAAACCTAATAGTACACGTGAGCCCCACACTGCTGTTAAGAAGCTCAATAAAATACTAATGATTAATGTTGTAGCGAATCCTTTAACAGAGCTTGTCCCAAAGTAGAATAGTACACCTGCTGCTAATAATGTAGTTAGCTGTGCATCAACAATGGCTGATAAAGATTGTTTAGAGCCTAGTAGGAAGGCTTGCTTCGCCGAGTAGCCGACACGTAATTCTTCTCGAATACGTTCTGCTGCTAAAATATTGGCATCTACTGCCATTCCTATACCAAGCACAATGGCTGCTATACCAGGAAGCGTTAAGACTGCATTAATCCAATCAAATACAACCAGTACTAGGAATGTAAATACACCAAGTGTGATGATCGAAATAAAGCCTGGTAAACGATAGTAGAATAGCATAAATAAGAAAATGATTACTACGCCAACAATACCAGCGAAAATAGTGCTTTTCAGTGCTTCATCACCAAATTGAGCACCCACAGAAGTTGAATAAATTTCATCAAGTTTAACAGGTAATGCCCCTGCATTTAAAATACCTGATAGATTTTTTGTTTCTTCAACAGAGAAATTACCACTTATCATTACATCTGTTGTATTTAATGTTTGAGAAACTGTTGCTGCAGATGCATAGCGAGGCTTCGCTTTCTGTGATTCCGCTTTATAAGAATCAACACCCTCTTCGAAGTCTAACCATACAACCAATAAATTTTGTCCTGCGGGTTTCGCAGCAATCTTACTTGTTACATCAGCAAATTTTTTCGCATCTTTTAATTTTAGCGAAACAATTGGGCGATTTTGTTGGTCAAAGGAAGCACTTGCTCCATTTTCTTTTAGATCATCTCCATCTAATAATAAATTATCATCAACATCACGGAATGTTAAATTCGCAGAAGTAGACAATAACTTACGTGCAGATTCTTGATCTTCAACACCTGCTAATTGCACACGGATTCGGTTTTCTCCCTCAACTTGAATGCTAGGTTCACTTACCCCAATAGCATTTACACGGTTGCCAAGAGCTGTTGCCGTAGCAGTGACGATTTCAGGTGTAATTTTTTGACCATCTTTTAATTCATTTACCTCGTAAAGTACTTCAAACCCGCCCTGTAAGTCAAGACCAAGCTTGATGTCCTTTAAGACGCCGTTTACAGTCGTACTAATTCCTGCTGCGAAAAGCACTAGAATTAATAGGAATGCAACTATACGACTTTTTAGTTTCATCAATAAATCCTCCTCGAATTGGTGTAAGGGCTGTCCTTACACGCCAAACAAGTAACTAGCAATACCTTTTGAAACGTTTAATCCTCCTTTTCCTTTAGAATCGTGTTACCTGTGCCTCAAAAAGGTTGCTCTACTTATTCAATCGTTCATAACGCGCAAGTTTATCTTTGTATTATTAGGTACTAGCCTTCCAAATGCAAGTAAAAGAGCATTCAAGACTTATGTAAGTAAAAACTTATTCAAAATAAAAACAGCGCAACACACTTATTATGAAACAGGTTGCGCTTGGTGTCAATTCAACACATTTAGGATTCTTTGAAATATTGTAAAATTTGACACATCCTTGATTACGTTCTAACTGGACCAAGCAGTAATTGTAATTCTTCCATACCTACTTCTTCAAACCAATTATTACTTTGTAAAAACTCTACTTGATTAAATGAGACAATATCAGATGGTGATACCGCAAAAATGGTCGCAATCACCTCATGTAAACGTAGCTGTTCGATTTTCTTTTTACGCCATTTTTTTTCAATACAGTAGCGCCAAAGTTCTTCCGCCGTAATGGCATCATATTGATAATGTTTGAACTCTGCCATCTTACTATCAATTGCCGGACGGATTTTTTCAAATAGTTGCTCATATTGCATACTCATTTTGAATCATCTCCAATCAAAGTCGTAACGTAAGACATGTTTGCATACAAATAGTGTAAATGAATTTTTGCGGCTTGAGAAGGGACGGATGGCATGAGTTCTTTTGTAAGAGGTACATTATTTTTAATGTTCGTGATTTTTTTATCTAAACTTTTTGGCTTCTTTTATAGAATGCAATTTATGCGTATTGCTGGTGAAGAGGCTGTCGGCATTTATATGACCGTCTATCCAGCATTTATTTTCTTTATCTCACTCATTCAACTTGGACTACCTATCGCTGTAGCTAAAATCGTGGCAGAATTACTAGCAAAAAATAAGCGCGAAAACATCTTTGGTGTCATGCGTACGGCCATTCTTTGGTCATTCATAGGTATGATCATTTTTATGCCACTCGTTGCACTCACAATACCATATATTTCGACGACGCTCTTACATAATGAACAGACAACATTTACGCTATGGATTGCACTCTTTGCTGTACCTGTGTCCGTTGGATCTGGGTTATTACGTGCTTATTTACAGGGTGTAGCTAAAATTACCCCAACTGCTTGGGCTCAAATGATTGAGCAAATTGTCCGAATTAGCTTCATTACGTTAATGCTGCCTTATGTGGCTAATTACAATAATGCGGCTGTTACTGCTGCTGCTGCAATGGGTATTACACTTCTTGCTGAGGTTGTAGCATTCCTCTATTTATGGCTACATTATATCGTTTCGAAAAAGAGACTATTGACGCGTAAAACTAAAATCGAAGGCTACCCTGCATCACCTATGCTACGTATTGCCCTTCCCTCTGCGGGCAGTAAGCTGTTTGGTTCTTTCACTTGGTTTTTAGAACCGATTATCTTTTTAAAAGCTTTGACAGTTGCAGGTTTAACCGCTTCTGCTGCTACTATTTTATATGGTGTCATCTCTGGTGTTTTAGTACCCTTACTATTGTTTCCAGCTTTTGTATCAACAGCCTTATCCATTGTACTAATTCCAGCTGTGAGTGATGCCGTCGCTCGACAGCACATCCCGCTGTTACAAGAGCGAATTTCGGTCTCCCTAAGATTATCTTCCTTAGTAGGCTGCTTTGCTGCTACGTATTTCTTTGTACATGGTGATGAATTAGCTATGAAGCTCTTCCATCTAGAAGAAAATCGAGGGTACGTTAAAATTTTAGCACCAATTTTTTATTTTTATTATATTCAAAGCCCACTCCATTCTATCTTACAAGCGATTGGTGAAGCTAAAGCTGCTATGATGAACTCCATCTATGGTGGACTCGGTAAATTATTTGTGATGTTTGTACTAGCCTCTCAACCTGGCATTCAGGAAAAAGGAGCCGTCGTAGCTATTGGCTTTGGTGTTTTACTGACGTCCTTCCTGCATATCGCAACTGTTAGACAAAGAAAAAACCTACGTGCTGGCTTCAGAATGTTTGTCGTACCTTATAGTTGCTTTATTGCCGTTTGTGTCGCACAGTATTTTCTTATTCCAATCTTATCACTACCATTTATTTTGAGCAGTGGTGTTACATTATTTTTACTGTTTACTTTTTTATTATTTACCAATCAGTTACGAATCACTGATTTCCGCTACATCAAAAAATTAGCGAAGAAGGTTTAAGATTCTTTTAATTGGATGTGGAGCTTATGGTCTTCCCAAATACAAAAAAATACCGTTTCACTGTTTGTTATATTGTTTTTAGCTAGCTCACCCATTAACCAATCCACATCTTTATGCATGGTCAATAAATGTCTTTCTTGAATATCGCCATCGATAATAAGTGGATACACGAAAGCTTTTTCATCTTTTTTATAGATGGAAAGATTGCCTGATGGCTCTAAATAGGCAAATGCCACATCTGTCACTGATGCAACGCCATTTTCTCGTAATTGCTGACATAAATCATCTAAATTATAGCGGTGTTTTCGCATCTCACTCTCTAAAATAACACCATCTTTTACTAATAAAGCTGGGTCACCATCCACTAAATCTCGTATTTTTTTGAACTTTAACGATAAGTAAGCACTTAAAATTTGAATAAAGAGCAAAATAATGATAGGTAGTATGGCATTAAAGAGAGGATTTTTAAAGTCATCTAGCGCAAAAGCAGCAACTTCTGCAATCAATACAAATACAACCAAATCTATGACTGATAATTCTCCTACTTCTCGTTTACCCATTAAACGGAAAACAATGATAATAAACACATATAAAAAACAAGTTCGAAAAATAATATGGTAATATTCTTCCATAAAAACACCCCCATACTATCAAAGTGACCTTACTTATTGTTTTTTATACAATTTTCAAGGAATAGTCTCCACTTGTTCGTACACAATAACAAAGAACAAAATGCTTAACGACTATAAAAACAAACAAGGTGAGAACATGACAAGGAAAATAATTGTTTTCGTTGTTGTTTATATGCTGCTGTTGCTAATAAGCTCCTCCCCTATTTACGGATACCAAGAGCCGGAAATACCGGTTCTTATGTATCATCATTTAGAGGAACATATAAATAATACTACAGTTATTTCACCCGAAAATTTTGAAAATCAAATGAGGGCGCTGAAAGGTGCAGGATATCATACCATTTCTGTTCAGCAATTATATGATTACTTAAATGGGCAAACGCCATTACCTCCAAAGCCTATATTAATTACGTTTGATGATGGGTATTTAAGCAATTATGAAAAAGCATACCCTGTTTTAAAAAAATACGATATGCATGCAGAAATCTTTGTGATTGCAAGCCGAATCCTAGAAAATGATGAAAAAATTCAACAGCCAAAAGAAATTCCAAAGATGAGCTGGGAGCAGTTAAAGGAAATGAAGGATTATATGACAGTTCAGAGTCACACATGGGATTTGCATTATAAATTACCTTCAGAAAACGGTAGGCTAAATGGTGCGGTATATGGACCAGGTTTTGTAGACGGACAACTTGAAAGTTATCATGCATACGAAGAAAGAGTTAGAAATGATTTTATTCGCTCACGAAAAATAATAAAAGAAAAACTTGGCTATGAGCCCATTGCTATTAGCTATCCTTACGGAATTCATTCACCATCCACCATAAAATTAGCAAAAGAAGCTGGTTTTAAGATGGCCTTTGTTATTCAAAATAAACATGTGAAAAGGGGCGATTCTCTGTTTACGTTAAGCAGAATAACTGTAAACGGCAAAGATTCTGGTGAAGTATTGATCCATAAAATAAAAACAGCTAACTAGCCATGAGTTCGCTTCATGTGTAAAAAAAGACTTACAACATAGCTAATGCCCTATTGTAAGCCTTTTCTCTTTTGTTACTGATTGTCATTAACAATTCGCCCAATTGCTTGACGGTCAAATTTCACTCGTACATTGTCAGCGATTTTTAATGTCACTGCTGTGTCCTCAATCGCATCTACGACACCATGTAGACCACCGATTGTAATGACTTTATCTCCACGTTGCAAACTACTTTGCATATTTTGTGTTTCCTGCTGTCTTTTTTTAGCTGGACGGATTAAGATAAACCACATTGCAACGAACATTAATAATATTGGCGCTAATCCTAATAATTGATCCATAATATATCTTGCCCCCTTTCCAAATCTCACTTTTTTAGTATAGACTATTCCACCAATAAAAAGCGATGGACAAGCCAAAAAATTTTCTCAATTACTAATATTTTTTCTATGATTGACATTATTTTGCTAGAAATATTCACTTTTTACAAAGATTTGAATGCTTTTACAAAACGATTGCCATAGTATAAGGACATTAGGCACTGCCTAATGTCCTTTCATAGTGTTGAAAAACAAAACCATCCATAGAATTTATATGAAAGGTGAAAAAGGATTTCCGTTGCAGGCTACTTGCTTTCCTGTGGACGAGCGCCGAGCCGCTTCCTCTGCTACCGCTCCGTTTAGAGGCACGCCTGTCTCGCTATTCCCACGGGAGTCAAGTAGCCTTCCAATCCATAAAAATGTTCACTTTTTAGCAAAAAAGTGAAGGTATTCACTACTCTTTTATGGAGGGTGTTGTCACTCATCACTTCTCCACTTTGAAAATAAGAGGCTATCCTTTCTCTAATCATACAAATACGGCTCGTATGAAGGATGATAAGGAAAAGACATTTTTGCAGAATGGTTGATTGGAGTGGAGCCAGTGTCACTCCTAGGGGATTTAGCGTCATAGAGGAGACCAGGAGACCCTGGAGCGAACGCAGTGAGTGAAGCGACGCCCCCTCTGGAAAGGACGCTGGTGGAACGGAAATCAACCCCTCGCCTTACAAAATTGCTTATTATGCCGTTGACATTACCTTTTTTATTTCGATTCAGTAACATAAAATGAAAGACGTAATGGCTTAAAAGTTCTTAGCATTTGGCCCATTGAAGCCATATTTTTCAAAGAATTCTTCTCGGAAATCACCAAGGCGGTCTTGACGAATGGCTTCACGCACTTGTTCCATCAGCTTCAATAGGAAATGTAGATTATGATAAGACGTTAAACGAATACCAAACGTTTCTTCCGTACGGATAAGGTGTCGAACATAGGCACGAGAATAGTTTTTACATGTATAGCAATCACAATTCGGATCAATTGGACCAAAATCACGTGCATACTTAGCATTTTTCACCACTAGACGGCCTTCAGATGTCATTAGTGTACCATTACGTGCAATACGTGTTGGCAGCACACAGTCAAACATATCAATCCCACGAATTGCTCCATCAATTAAAGAATCTGGTGAGCCAACCCCCATTAAATAACGTGGTTTATTTTCAGGCATCATTGGCGTCGTAAATTCTAACACTCGGTTCATCACATCTTTCGGTTCACCAACAGATAATCCACCAATTGCGTAGCCTGGGAAATCTAATTCCACTAATGCTTCTGCTGAACGACGGCGTAAATCCTCATACTCTCCGCCTTGGATGATCCCAAACAAACCTTGCTCCTCTGGACGCTTATGCGCTTCTTTACAGCGTTTTGCCCAACGTGTTGTACGATCAACTGATTGCAGCATATAATCATGTGTCGCAGGAAATGGTGGACATTCATCGAACGCCATCATAATGTCAGACCCTAAATCATTTTGAATTTCCATTGCTTTTTCAGGGCTTAAAAATAGCTTATCTCCATTAAGGTGATTACGGAAATGAACGCCTTCCTCCTCAATTTTACGGAATTGACTTAGGGAGAACACTTGGAAACCACCTGAATCCGTTAAAATAGGACGATCCCAGTTCATAAATTTATGGAGTCCGCCTGCTTCCTTGACAATATCATTGCCTGGACGAAGCCATAAATGGTACGTATTGGACAAAATGATCCCAGCATTCATTTCTTTTAATTCCTCTGGCGACATCGTTTTAACAGTTGCTTGTGTGCCCACTGGCATGAATGCTGGTGTTTCAAAGGAGCCATGTGGTGTATGGACGATGCCAAGACGTGCTCCTGTTTGTTTACAAGTATGAAGTAATTCATATCGAATTGCTGGTTGTGTCATAAACTAAAAATCCTCTCTTATCTGAAGTAAAAACAGTACTTCGATTATATCCACTATTATTTTTTCGGACGTATAAACATCGCATCTCCAAAACTAAAGAAGCGATATTTTTCCTCCACTGCTTGCTGATAGGCACTTAAAATAGTTTCTCGAGTAGCTAGCGTACTAACAAGCATGACAAGTGTTGATTTCGGTAAATGGAAGTTTGTAATTAACCCATCCACCACCGTAAAGTTGTAGCCTGGATAAATGAAAATAGACGTCCAACCTTGTTCTGCTCGCACTTCCCCCTCATATTTAGAGCCAATTGTCTCCAATGTACGTGTAGAGGTTGTCCCAACAGCTATGACCTTGCCGCCGTTTTGCTTAACACGATTAATCGTATCTGCCGCTTGTTCGGTCACACTATAGAATTCAGCGTGCATTTCATGGTTTTCAATCGAATCAACACTAACAGGACGGAAAGTGCCGAGACCCACATGTAGCGTGATAAAGACCACTTCTACACCTTTCGCTTTTACCTGCTCTAATAATTGCTCCGTGAAATGCAGTCCCGCTGTTGGTGCTGCAGCTGAGCCACGTTCTTTGGCATAAACCGTTTGGTAACGATCCTTGTCCTCAAGTTTTTCACGAATATATGGAGGCAACGGCATTTCACCAAGTTGCTCTAATATTTCATAAAAGATGCCATCATAATGAAAGTCAAATGTACGTCCGCCATGTTCAAGCTCTCCTGTACAAGTAGCTGTTAATAAACCTTCACCAAATGTGATAACAGTTCCTACTTTTACACGCTTAGCTGGTTTTACAAGTGTTTCCCACTCATCTGTACCAGCTAATTGCTTTAATAACAATACTTCTATATGTGCACCTGTTTCCTCTTTCACACCCATTAAGCGAGCAGGTAAGACTCTTGTATCATTTAATACGAGACAATCTCCAGCATGTAGCTCATCTAAAACGTGAGCAAAATGGTGGTGCTCTACTTTAGTAGCGCCAGGTGTAACAACCATTAAGCGGCTCGCAGTACGATCAATTAATGGCGTTTGAGCAATAAGCTCCTCTGGTAATTCAAAATCAAAATCTTCTACACGCATGAAAAAACTTCCTTCTTTATGTTTGTTGTGGATACTCATATCCAAAATGTTCATAGGCTAAATGTGTGGCAACTCTTCCCCGTGGTGTACGTTGAATAAGGCCAATTTGCATCAAATAAGGTTCATATACATCCTCTATCGTAACCCGTTCCTCACCAATCGATGCCGCAAGCGTATCTAAGCCCACTGGACCGCCTTGGAAGCGCTCAATCATGTTCGTTACAAGTTTATGGTCGATATGATCAAGCCCTCTAGGATCAACTTGTAACAGCTCTAGCGCTTGCTGTGCAAGACCCTCCGTTATCATACCATCTCCAAGCACTTGTGCATAATCTCGTACTCGTTTTAATAGACGATTCGCAATTCGAGGTGTTCCGCGTGAGCGTCTCGCCATTTCCATTGCCGCTACTTGCTCAATTTTCACCTCAAATAAATGAGCACTTCGCACCACAATTTCAGCAAGTGAACGATCATCATAATATTCTAAGCGTAGTAACACACCAAAGCGATCCCTTAAAGGGGCTGATAAGGCGCCAGCTCTTGTTGTAGCACCTACAAGGGTAAAGGGAGGTAAATCAAGGCGTACAGAACGTGCTTCTGGACCTTTCCCCACCACAATATCTAAACAGAAGTCCTCCATTGCTGGATATAGCACTTCTTCAATGGCACGGGAGAGTCGATGAATTTCATCTATAAATAAAACGTCCCCAGGCTCAAGTGAACTTAAAATAGCTGCTAAATCCCCTGGGCGCTCAATTGCAGGGCCACTCGTCATGCGTACATTGACATTCATCTCATTCGCAATAACAGCAGCTAATGTCGTTTTACCAAGTCCCGGAGGTCCATATAACAGCACATGGTCTAAACTTTCTTGGCGAAGCTTTGCCGCTTCAATGAATATTTGTAAGTTTTCCTTCACTTTATGTTGCCCAATATACTGCGTTAATTTTTGAGGGCGTAAAGATAATTCAAACTGCTCATCATAGCTACCTGCCTCACTTGCCATCATACGTTCAGACATGCACCTTCCCTCCTTTCCTTATTTTATTTTTAGCAATAGTTGCAACGCTTGTTTCATAAAGGCATCTGTCGTTTCCAGCTTGTCGTTGTCCTCAAGCTGTGGACGAATTTTTTCGAGCTCTTTTTCAGAATAACCAAGTGCCATTAACGCCAGTATAGCTTCTTCTAGCTCATGCTTATAAGGATTCACACCAAACAATGGTAGCTCATGTTCTGCACTAGGAAGCTCCAATGTATCTAATAACGAGCCTAGCTTGCCCTTCAAATCAAGAATCATTTGACGTGCCGTTTTTTTCCCAACCCCAGGGAACTTCACTAAAAACGCTTCGTCCTCCCGCTCAATGGCACTAATAACCTGTTGCGGATTCCCAGTAGCTAAAATCGCTAGAGCCCCCTTTGGCCCTATGCCAGATACTAATATTAGCTTTCGAAATAGCTCACGTTGATCTAGATTAGGGAAACCATATAAAACTTGTGCATCCTCTCGTACATGCAAATGAACATATATCTGTTGCTCCAGGGCTGATGTGCGGAATGCAAACGGATTGGGCGTATGAAGTTGCCAGCCAATACCTTGTTGTTCTAATACTATAAACTCAGGTGTAATACGAGTTACTTGTCCTTTTAAATAATCATACATCTATAATCCCTCACAATCATCGTCTTCGATTATAGCATATAGCGAACGAATGCTCGACAAAAAGTAGTGGCAAAAGCGCTGTTGCCAAACAAAAATGACCGCCAAATGACGGTCATTTTTTAACAAATCTATCAATATCGTACCACAGTTTTGGCCAATAGGTGAGGGCTCGTTTTGTGAATGGCACTAAATAATCTAAAAATACTAGCTGTTGCTCTAGTGGTAAATCCACTGCAAAAAGCCATTCTCGTAATAGCTCATTCGGATATTTCAAACGATGGAGCTTTCTTTTATCCAGTCGTTTCAGCTCAGGTAATTCGGCAAAAATTTTCCCAAGATCATAATCAACAGCAGGTAATACACGATGCAACCATAAAATATATTCATCATCTGCTTCGCCAAGATGTGCTAAATCAAAATCAATTAAACGTAATTGGCCATCAGAGCACCATAAAAAATTATGATGAACCACATCCCCATGTAATAGTGTGATTTCTTTTTCAGGCGCATCCTCTAATGCAATCAGTTGTAAAGATTTATCACTATAATGCACAATTTGATCGATTTCTTCTTTTGTTAAAAAAGCTCGAAACTCATTTCTTCTACTTTTAAAACGCATATGACGCATTTGCCATTTTAAAAGCTGCGAGTAGGTATGCAAGCCTGGCATTCGCTGCCAAGCTATTTTTTTATGTGTATCATGTAAAGCTATTAATAATTTAAGAGATTCTTCACGATCTTTTTTATATGCAAAGTTAGCACCATGGCTTCCTTCTTGCCATACTTGCACAATTAACTGCTCATCATCACTCTGGACCAATGGTAAGATTAGAGAAGGCTCCATGCGTCCTAACTGGCGATGAATTGCTCTCACCTTCTCTGCAATTTCCACTTGCTTCGCTCGTTTGACAAAATAATGATTCGATTCATACTTATATTTCCAAATGTTTGACTTTAACTCTTCTACAATATACGCTTTTTCACCATCGATAAGGCGTCATCCCGCCTGGGAAATAGTGCGGTGACATCCATTGTCCCCCTGCTGGTGGGCACGGCGGTGGACAATGTGTCGGACATGGTGGTGGCGGACAATGACAAGGATCCATTTGCCATGTAGGCATCATCATTGGTTGTTGATGACAGCCACAGGATTGACCCATGTTCATATCAGGCATCATCATTGGCTGTGTACCACAGCCACAAGATTGACCCATATTCATATCCATTTGTGGCTTCATTTGCTGATCCTGTGTATGGAAGAATGGTGATGTAGACTCTAAAAAGTCTTCCATCCCACCTACTTTATGATCTGGCATGTCACAAGACATTGGCTGTTGTGGCATCGTATAATGCTCGACCTGAGGTTGCATTGGCATCATCGGCCACCACATTTGATGATAGATCGGTTGATGACAACTTGAGCAATGTGGGACAGCAGGCATTTGTGGCATGATATGCATCGGTGGCTGTGGCGCTGGTTGTGGCATTGGCTTCGGTTGAGCTACAGGTGGTGGTGTAGGTGCTGGCGGTGGTGGTGGCTGTATTTGTACAGGTGGTGTTGTAACATTTTGCTCCATTTGTGGCATCACCAATTGTTGGTGCCAATTCATTTCCACAGGCTGCGGTACCCACATCGGTTGTTGTGGCATTTGCATAGGCATTGGCATCGGTATTGGAATCGGAATCATTTGTGGTTCTGGCATTGGCATAGGAGCTGGTGGTGGCGGTACAATAGGCGGCGGTGGTGGCATCGGTCGCTGTACCTCTTTTTTAGGACTTTCCTTCGGTGCCTCCTTATGCACTTGTGTTTCCTTTTTCGGCATTTCTTTATGTGATTCTCTATGCGGCTCTTTGTTTATTTTTTCAGGCAATATAATTTCCATACCTGGAACAATATAATCTGGGTTGGCAAGATGGACATTGAGCCGCTTCAAATCTTCAAACGAAATGCCGTACTCTTTCGCAATCTTCCACAAGGTGTCTCCCTTTTGAACAATATGAATACGCAATTTTTTCCTCCCTTCCTCTCTACGTATCATATGTTCAATGTTTCATTTGGATACAAAAATTTCAGCAAGTTAGAAATGCTTCATGGTACACTAAAACATAAGGAATGCTGATTCCTTTATTATGAGCAGAGGTGAACTCTTATGAAAAAAATGTTAGGCGAAGAACGCCGACTGCAACTTTTAGCGCAATTAAAAAACAGTAAAGCACCTATAACTGGGACAGACTTGGCTAAGTTCGCCAATGTTTCTAGACAAGTTATCGTCAATGATATGACTCTATTAAAGGCAAGAAATGAGCCCATTATTGCCACAAGCCAGGGCTATCTTTATATGCATCAGGAACAATTACAGCAAACCGTTGAACGTACGTTCCCTTGCTTGCATACCTCAGAGCAAACAGAGGATGAATTAATGACCATTGTCGATTGTGGTGGTACTGTCAAAAATGTTATTGTAGAACATCCAATATATGGTGAACTCACTGCCTCCATTATGGTATCAAATCGCCATGAGGTGAAACAGTTTATCGAACGTGTCAATGCCACACAGGCTAATTATTTATCCGCCCTTACTGGTGGCATTCATCTGCATGTCATCTCTGCACCCTCTGTTGAAGTTTTAACTTTAATTGAACAAGCCTTACAAAAAAAGAGTTACTTAGTGTCAGATCAATAAATAGCAAAAGCACCGTATGATATCCTTTTTCATACGGTGCTTTCTGTTTTGATTGCAAATGTTATGCTTCTGATTGGACGCTTGAGCGACGGTATTTCTTTTCTCTTCGCGAGTATTTTGATCCTGAGCGAAAGTATTTTTCCACTCTCTGCGGATATTATAAACCCGTGCGCTACTAGGAAAGAAATCGTTGCCGTTGAGAAGGTGTGGGCAATAAGCATTCACTTTTTTGACCAAATAAACGATAGCGTTGTTTAGCAAATAATCGATACAGCGCATTACGGATAATGGGGGGAACAAGAATCAAGGCATAGAAGCAAGGCCACAGTCCATCCAATTTCCTGCATATGTTTAATGCTGCGGTAGATTCCAGCGAGACGTTCCCTTGTTCAATCAGAATCACACTATCTATATTCTTTGGTATATTGTACTGATTGAGCAATGCTTGGCCGATATCACTTTGAAGTGACGCAAATTGAAAATAGCCAGCTTCATCGTGTTTGATAATAAATTGAACAGTGCTATCACAAAAATTACAGATACCATCAAATAAAATGATGCCAGCCATTACCATTCCTCCCTACAGCTATTCTGCCTCGTCTGATGTAACATAAGTGAAGTAAGTACCCAAAGATTTTACCTTACAGCCTAGTGCAGCTAATTCTTCCATGGCGCCACGCATCATCGGTTCTTTTTCATCTGCTAATACATCAATCATAAAGAAATAATCACCTAGGCCCGTTTTAAGTGGACGTGATTCAATTTTACTTAAATTCAGTTGACGCCATGCAAAAACAGAAAGCACCTGATGCAATGCCCCTGAACGATCCGTTGGCAATGTAATCATAAACGTTGTCTTAGCTTGCCCTTCAGATAGCTCTTGCGGCAATCGTTTATTTTGCTTGGACAGTACAAAGAAACGTGTATGGTTAAAATGGAAATCATGGATATTCGATTCAACTATGTCAAGGCCATATTTTTCGGCTGCTGCTGCATTGCCTACTGCGGCTATACATTCTTGTGGATTTTCTGATACATATTTCGCTGCTGCCGCTGTGGAAGTTGTTTGATGTAATGGCACATGACTGAAACGATAAAATAAGTATTTATGACATTGAGCTAGTGCATGTGGGTGGGAATAAACACCTGCGATAGACTGCCAATGATCCTTTTGCGCTTTATTCACCATTAAATGCTGCTGGATTTTTAGCAATAATTCACCTGTCACATAGAGTGTTGCCTCATGGAATAAATAATCTAATGTTAATGTTACAGAGCCCTCTAAGGCATTTTCTAGCGGAACGACGGCTAAATCCACCTTTCCCTCCGCGACAGCCTCTATACATTCTGGAATCGTCGCACACGGTACAAGCCACTCATTTGGAAAAGTAGCCTTTGTTGCTAAATATGTAAATGATGCTTCTGGTCCTAAATAGGCGATTCTATTTTCCCATTGTTGCTTTGTCATTGCAAATACCTCCTTTATGGCACAATAAGGAGCAGTCCCGCGAGATTACTCACTGTTGGGACAGCTCCTTATTTGAGCTTGTTATCGCATTCTGACCTAGCAGTCTTATTAAACACGATAATTCATTTTTGTCAAAAATTAAAGGATTGAACACTGTACTGTTATTATAATGCTCCAGAACTAATTACTTCTGCTGATTCTACAAAATCTAAGCGCTTTAATTGCTGAATGAGGTCATCAAGATCACAGGTCATGCTTGTTACATCTAATGATAAAGTAACATTGGCACGTCCCTGAATCGGAATCGTTTGATGAATTGTCAATACATTACAATGTGTAATTGTCACAGTTTCTAAAAGCTTAGCAAGTGTTCCTTTTCTATCTTGAAGCTGTAAAAAGACTGTTAAAATGCGTTCCTGCACAATTGAATGAAAAGGAAAAACCGCATCACGATATTTGTAAAACGCACTTCGCGATAAATCCACCTGCTTTACCGCATCCCAAATGGAAGATACTGAACCACTTGATAGTAAGTGTTTCGCTTCCAAAGTTTTTTGCATTGCATCCGTTAAAACATCCTCACGAACTAAATAATATCGCTGATTCGCAACATTCTTCATACGCTTCCCCCTAAAACTCATGTCTTAATCGACAAATTCAAATTCAAACTCTTGTAGGCGTACTGTATCGCCATCTTGTGCTCCACGTTGACGCAGAGCCTCATCCACACCCATTGCACGCAATTGACGAGCAAAACGACGAATACCATCTTCACGGCTAAAGTCCGTCATTTTAAATAAACGCTCAATGGCATAACCATTAATAATAAATGTACCATCATCGTCACGAGTGATCTCGAAATCTTCACCTTTTGCCTCATGCTTGTACATGACAGTTGCGTCTGATTGCTCCTCTACATCTTCATATAGTGGGAATTCAGGCGTTACTTCCAGTAGATCCGCAATGGCAAACAACAGCTCTTTTAACCCTTGACGTGAAACAGCAGAAATTGGGAAAATTTGAACATCTTCTCCTACCTTTTGGCGGAATGCTGCTAAGTTTTCTTCTGCATCTGGCATATCCATTTTATTGGCTACAATTATTTGTGGGCGCTCCGTTAAACGAAGATTATATTGTTTTAGCTCTTCATTGATTGTTAAATAATCTTCATATGGATCGCGACCTTCCATTCCTGACATATCAATAACATGGACAATAACGCGTGTACGTTCAATATGTCGTAAAAATTGATGGCCTAATCCTACCCCTTCATGTGCCCCTTCAATAAGCCCAGGTAAATCTGCCATCGCAAAGCTTCGGTGATCTTCCGTTTCAATCATGCCTAAGTTCGGTACAATTGTCGTAAAATGATATGCACCAATTTTTGGCTTAGCAGCAGAAACCACTGATAAAAGCGTTGATTTACCAACACTTGGGAAACCAACTAATCCTACATCTGCTAAAACTTTTAACTCTAATATAACATTTAATTCTTGTCCTGGCTCACCTTTTTCAGAAAGTTCTGGCGCTGGGTTGGCAGGAGTGGCAAAACGAGAATTTCCTCGTCCACCTCGGCCAGCTTTCGCAATAATGGCTCTTTGCCCATGCTCGACTAAGTCGGCAATAACTGCATTTGTTTCTTCATTCATAACCACTGTGCCTGGTGGAACTTTAACGATTAAATCCTCTGCATTTTTACCATGCATGCCTTTACTCATCCCATGTTCACCACGAGGCGCTTTAAAATGACGTTTATAGCGGAAATCCATTAACGTTCGTAAGCCTTCTTCTACTTCAAATACGACGTTACCGCCATGTCCACCATCTCCACCAGCTGGACCACCATTTGGTACATATTTTTCTCGACGGAAGGCAACCATACCATCTCCACCGTCGCCACCTTTAACAAAAATCTTTACGTGATCGACAAACATTTAGTTCACTCCCTATTTGCACTCAAGACATATTGCCAGCGCGTAGTTGTCTGCTCAATTGTTTGAATGTCGAATTGTTTCAAACCTTTTTCGGTGAATGCATCAGCACTCCATAACCCATTTAGCGTGAATGTCACGGCAAATGTATGATCGTCAACACGTACATCAAGCGTTAGGATCTGCTCTGTAAATGGATCTAATGTATCATAAACATGCATAACTGTTTTGTTTAAATAATCTACAACTTCCCGATCAATATTGTTGGTCACTGGCTTTTTTATCTCACCACTTAGCTTCCATGCTAGTGATGGATAACGCCATCCTGCTGTTTGTAGCCACTCAATTGTTTGTGGTAATTGTAGTCGATTGAGGATAGAAAACACGCGTAATTGTTCTGAATAATGTTGAATAAGTTTCTTTGATTCATCAATTCTACCTAAATCTAAATTCATGCGAATCAGTTGCAGTTGATTCACATAATCATGATTTGCAAAACGTAATACTTCACTAATGGTTAGTGATTGATTGTTCATCCCATTCACTCCAATAAAGTTATCCTTACTAGTATAACAAGTTTTGCTCTATTTTTCCCTTAATTCTTTAATCAATTATGCCTCAGCTTAATTGAGACCAGAATCGGCATTGTTGAAATTTAGCCAAAAAAAGGACTGCAATAAATGCAGTCCTCCGCTTTATGTTATCTTATAAAAGATTAAGCTTCTTGTGTAGTTGGATATACAGATACTTGTTTGCGATCGCGACCTAAGCGTTCGAATTTAACAACGCCGTCAACTTTAGCAAATAGTGTATCGTCACCACCACGACCTACGTTTGTACCTGGGTAAATTTTTGTACCGCGTTGACGGTAAAGAATTGAACCACCAGTTACGAATTGGCCATCAGCACGTTTAGCACCAAGTCGTTTAGACTCAGAATCACGTCCGTTTTTAGTAGAACCTACCCCTTTTTTCGATGCGAAAAGTTGAAGATCTAATGCTAATAATAATTTCATCGAGTTCCACCTCCTACTTGGTTGTAGTTGATTTGGATGTATTGTCCGTAATTTTGCACCATAGAATACACTTGGGCAGTCATTACTTGAACAATTAACTGTAGTTTTGCATCTACTTCAGGCTCTAAATCTGATGGTAAATCTACCTTAAGATAGCCTCCACCTTCAGCAGCTTGTTCGACTTCTGGTTGAATTTGTAATAATGCATAAATAGCATTTACTGTACCAATGGCAATAGTAGATGCTCCTGCACACACTAAATCTTTACCAGATTCATCGTACCCAGCATGTCCTGAAAATTCAAATGCTGACACATGTCTATTTTCATTGTGATGAATCGTAACTTGTATCATTCGCTACACCTCACAATTAAGCGTTGATTGCTTCAACAACTAATTTTGTGTAAGGTTGACGGTGACCTTGTTTACGACGGTAGTTCTTTTTAGCTTTCAATTTGAAAACAACGATTTTTTTCGCACGGCCTTCTTTAACAACTTTAGCTGTTACTGTAGCGCCTTCTACGAATGGAGCGCCAACTTTAACGTTTTCGCCACCTACGAATAATACTTTATCAAAAGTAACAACCTCATCAGCTTCTACGCCTAATTTCTCAACATAGATTTCTTGACCAGCTTCTACTTTGATTTGTTTACCACCAGTTTCAATAATTGCGTACATTTTACTGCACCTCCTCTTAGACTCAGACTCGCCTGTTTTAAAAGGTGATCTTATTAGATACTTAAACCTTTCCAGAGCGGTTGTAGTAGCACGGGTGCTACAAACAATAACATTAAAATATTACCATACGTTTTTTTTTAAGTCAATCTATTCATAACATATTTTTCAAAAGCAACTCTATATTTTCGATAGCGCCATTCTTTCAATGCTTGCAGCCAAATGAATAAATTAATGATGGCTAAAAAAATAGACTGTGGCAAGAACTTGAAAGTGACTAGTAATAGTGTAGTGGCAATGATGAAAGACAACCAATAATACATTTCCACCACTTGAGCTCTTGGATAACTTAAAAATAGCCAGGCTAATACTAGCCTGCCACCATCTAACGGTATGATGGGCACAATATTTACAGCCAGTAACACTAATTGTACAGTTATTAGCTTAGTGGCGAGCAGATCAGGCATAAAAAAAGCGAGGCCAATCCCAATAATGGTAGCGATTGGTCCTCCTAATGCAATCCATAGGAGTGACGAAGCTTGCACAACCGCTGGATTTTCAAATTGAATTTCTCCCCCATATGGTGTAATAACGCATGATTTCACCTTCACTCCGCACAATACTGCTGCTACTAAATGACCTGCCTCGTGCCACAGCAAAGAAAATAAAATGATGGCGTAATAAGCTAATTGTCCACTAAAAATCATGACAAATACCAGAGGGATACATAGAAGATGTAATTTAATCCTCATTGGTCTCCGTCGATTCAAGCCATTGTACAATTTGCTCTAAATCATAATGAGTATCTCCCTTTTCAATGGACATATATAATTGACCAGCTTCTTTCATACCAATTAAATCATTAGCTTGAATCGATGTATAAGGGAGCTGCGCTAAACTATCTAACATACCATAAGATACCGTTGTCCCGTCCTCATAGCTGATTGTCATAGTCTTGCCCGTATACTTTGTATGACCAGTAAAAACCACCAACCCATTCTGCCCAGCATAGATCGGTAAACCAACATCATACTGCAATAAATAACCTTCTTTAAAAACTTGGGCATTAGCAAATGTTAGAAGATCGGCCTGCCCTACATCACTTGATACCATGATGGTCTCTTTTTCTTTTTCGAACCAACTTTGTCCGAGCTCACTTAAATAGGTTAAATCTGCAGAGGTTGTTACAAGCTTTCGAACGGGTGTATCTACTACGCCTTGATCTTCTAAACGAATTACAAGCATGATTGCTGCCACAAGTAGTATCGTGACGAACCATTTCCATTTTTTAAACAAGCTCTCATCCTTTTTTCCACACTATATGAGATTGCATGTCCAAACATGCACAAGAAAAAACCTTCTCGTACATTTGTACGAAAAGGTTGTCATTTATTTTGAAAATAGAGCCTTAAGTTTTGAAAACATACCTCTTTGCTCATTTTGAATAGCCATCAATGGCACGGACTCACCAAGAATACGACGGGCAATATTGCGATAGCCCAATGATGCTTTATTTGATGGGTCCATGACGATTGGTTCACCTTTATTGGAAGATGAGATGACACCCTCACTATCGACAATAATGCCTAATAGATCAATAGAAAGATGTGTAGTAATTTCATTGACATCCAATGTATCACCGCTCTTCATCATATGCTGTCGAATACGATTAATGATGAGTTTAGGTGCTGTAATCTCTTCTTGTTCAAGTAAACCAATGATACGATCTGCATCACGAACAGCGGAGATTTCAGGTGTTGTCACAACAATCGCATGATCTGCACCAGCGACAGCATTACGATAGCCTTGTTCAATACCGGCAGGGCAATCGATTAATACATAATCATAATCCCTTTTCAATTCCTCTACTAAGCTCTTCATTTGCTCAGGGGTAACAGCGTTTTTATCCGTTGTTTGAGCAGCAGGTAATAAAAATAGTTTCTCATCTACGCGCTTATCCTTAATTAATGCTTGATGGATTTTACAGCGTCCTTCCACCACATCAACTAGGTCATAAATAATACGATTTTCGAGACCTAAAATGACATCTAAATTGCGTAGGCCGATATCTGTATCAACTAAACATATTTTTTTACCCTGTAGAGCCAATGCAGTCCCAAGGTTAGCCGTTGTCGTTGTTTTACCGACACCGCCCTTACCTGAAGTTATGACGATCGCTTCTCCCACACTAGCTTCCTCCCTTAGACACATTTAACAATGGTCGTATATTTTTTAAGGCATGAATTTGATCGTACGTAATGCGTCCATCATAGCCAAGAAATGCACAAGTCATTTCTGCCTGATTGATCGCGTTTACATGTTCATCTGACATTGCCTGAACTTGATCAGCAATCATGATATGTGTGGCTTCAAATCGAGATGCTGCAATGATTGCTTCTTTATTGCCATGCACACCCGCATGTGCAATTCCTTTTAGTCTACCTAGGACATATACATTACCGCCAGCCTCTACTCGACCGTTTGGATTTACATTGCCTACAATGATAATGTCCCCTGATGAACGCAGAACTTGTCCTGATCTGACCACACCAATATATGTATCTTGTTGACCTTCAATCATTTTCTGGTTGCTTTCTTGGACAGTCAGTACTTCACTTTGCACCTTAGATACAATAAGTTGCTCCGTTTCTTCTACAATTTTTATCAGCTCATTCATTTGTTCATCAGTACAGTATCGATAGCCTAAGTATAATTGTACATCTACTTTACCATCGATACCGCCTTCTAACACTTTCTTCTTCAATTCTTCTACTAACTCGCTATACGAACATTGATCGTCTAGACGTAGTACAAAACCGTCCTTCGTTCCCTTCATATTAACTAACTGTTTTTTCATGAATGCCTCACCTCACGTTGTTCTTTATTAAGAAACTTCACGTGCTCTCTGTAAGACACGCGCATTAATTAGATATTTGAAGGCCCAACCAAGAATCATTAAAAATAAAGCATTAGCAATAATTGTTGGTAGTAGTCGTGAACGTAAGAAATCCGCTAAAGGTATTGCTGTAAAATCAATTAGGAAGAAAAATTGATATAGTATGAATTCTAAAATGGCTACTAGTACAACTGAAATTGTCGTTGTCACAACTAAGTGCTGATGGATAACTTTCACGATAGAGCCTGCTAAAAAACATATAAGTGGATAAAGCACTGAATATAATCCAATAATATCAATGTAAAACACATCATACAAGACACCAAAAAAAACTCCATACATTACCGCACGTTTACGGCTGTAATAGATGGATATAAAAATTAAATATAAGATTAAAAAACGTGGTACCAGAAAATAGACTTCCCCTTTAATTTCAATCGGGGAAAGCATAGCAAATTCTGGCTCTAATAAGAATAGTAAAACCGCTACAGAGGGGATGAGAAATCGAACCATCATTCCGCCTCCTCTTCACTCGCCTCTTGCGGATTCGATAAATCTTCATTTGTTGTATTGCCGTCTGAGCCATCAATAACTGTTGATGTACGTTTAGCAATGACAACATGTTCTAAAATTGAAAAATCAGCAGATGGTTTGACATAAGCCATTTTTGTTAAGCCATGATCATCTGTACTAACTTCTGTAATTTCTCCGATTGGGACACCTTTTGGGAAAATACCACCAAGCCCTGAAGAAACTACTTGCTCGCCTTCTTTCACCGTTAAGCTAGAATCGATTCGCTTCATAATGAGTTTATTACGTTCTTCATCAAAGCCCTCGATTAAACCGTATGCTTCTTTTTCTCCTAATACCATCGCAGAAACACGATAGTTTGGATTATTTGTATATAAAAGCTCTACCTCAGATGTGAAAGGTGTTACTAGTATAATTTTCCCTACTAAACCTTTCGCCGTCATAACTGCCATATTTTTTTGGACACCATGAGAAGACCCTTTATCTAAAATGATTTTCTCTTCCCACTGGTCTGGATTTCTAGCAATCACTGTTGCATGAATTGGATTAAATGCCTTCAAGCTCTCGGTTTTATCCAATAGCTCTCGTAGCTTGTTATTCTCTGATTTTAAATCCGTAGCTTCAGCTTGTACAACTGCAAAATCTTCTAAGCGTGCTTTTAAACGTTTATTTTCTTCGTACGTGTTTAAGAGGGAGTCAATACTATTAAAAATACCATTAATATAATTCGCCGGCTTCGCAACAATCGATTGTGCGACGCCGACAGTATCTTTAATAATTTGCTCTGGTAAAGTTGCATTCGTCCGATCACGTAATGAGAAGCTAATCAATGCCACAAGAAAAACCATACCTACGAGCAGCAAAATTACTTTCTTATTGAAGAAAAAGTGTGGCATTGCCTCAACCTCCTTACCCTTTTACTTGTTGTTGACGAATTAAGTCGATATGATCTAATGCTTTACCTGTGCCAATTGCTACACAGTCTAACGGATCTTCTGCGATAAAGACTGGCATGTTTGTTTCTTGGCTAATAACTTTGTCTAAGTTTGTTAATAGCGCACCACCACCAGTTAATACAATACCACGTTCCATTACGTCAGCAGATAATTCAGGAGGAGTTTGTTCTAATGTTTTGCGAACGCCGTCAATAATAGAGGCAACCGCTTCACGCAATGATTCAGAAATTTCCTGTGAAGAAATTTCGATTGTTTTTGGTAAACCAGTTAATAGGTCACGTCCTCGAATATCCATTTTATCCTCTGGACCTTCTGCCAATGCCGTACCAATTTCCATTTTCACAGCTTCTGCAGTACGTTCACCAATTGTTAAATTATATGTTTTACGAATATACGAAATGATGGATTGATCCATCGCATCCCCACCAACACGTACGGATTCACTCGTTACAATACCACCTAAAGAAATAACGGCAACTTCTGTTGTACCACCACCGATATCAACAACCATTGAGCCAGTAGGATCCCATACAGGAAGATTTGAACCGATTGCTGCTGCAAATGGCTCTTCAATTGTGAACGCCTCTTTTGCACCCGCTTGTCGTGCTGCATCAATAACCGCACGTTGCTCCACTGATGTAATGCCATAAGGCACACAAATCATCACATTCGGTTTTTTCCAGTTGCCTCCAGAGTTTTTACATGCCTCTTTTAAGTAATATTCGATCATTGCTGTTGTAATATCGAAGTCAGCAATAACGCCATCTTTCATTGGACGAATTGCTACGATTGAGCCAGGTGTACGACCAATCATATTTTTCGCATCATTACCAACGGCAACGATATCTCCTGTTTTTGTATTTTTTGCTACAACTGAAGGTTCACGTAAAACGATCCCCTTTCCTTTAATAAACACTAATGTATTCGCTGTGCCGAGGTCAATCCCGACATCTTTGCTTCCTAGTCCAAACAAATTGTGTACTCCCTTTCTATATAAGCCATACTTTCGTTGACATCCATTATCTTTGACGACAATGTGCAGGAACTTTAATTGTGTAAAAAACACAATTGACTCCTCTCAAAGCCTATCACACCTGTCAAAGCTTTTATCTTCATCAGTTGGTGATTGACACCTCGAAAAAATTACACACTCATTCACCTCACCACCAATTTCGATGGGAGTCCTTCCTGAATAAAGATAAAATTCATACCGTTCATTATAACGGAAAAGCGCAAGAATTTGTAGTGTCACATACTACATCTCACAGAAAAGATACTATTTTAATTCCCTCTTAAACTAAAAATAGTACGTATAGATTAGCATATAATTTTTATTCTCATAAGACAACGTGTATCAGGCTACCAATTTTTGTGAAGATAATAGCGTTTCTATGAATACATTAACGATTTGTAAAGAAAAAGGTTCGCCAATAAACCACAAAAAAATACAAAAATTTTATAGCTGCCTAACGAAGACGTTTAACTTTCTGTATAAAAAGCATTTGCTGGCTCAACATAAAAAACTCTGCATGCTTCATGCAGAGTTAAAAATACCCTTTTTCTTTCATGCTAATAAATTGATGATCACCAATGATCACATGATCAATTAATTCAATACCGATAATATAACCGGCTTCAACAATTCGCTTCGTTACCTCAATATCCTCCGTACTAGGTGTTGGCACACCACTTGGATGATTATGAGCACAAATAATGGAAGCGGCAGACCGTTTAACAGCTTCTCGAAAGTAGGGTGAGAACCCAGCGCCTTCATATATTTCTATATTAGGTTTCCAAGAACTCCCCTCCAAACCGTACGTACTCCTCTCAGAGTATACGGCTTTCCATTTACTTTAATCTAACTTACCATTATGTAAATCGTGATGACACGATGTACATAACGCCATTGTCTTTCTTCTTTGGGCAATCATTTTTTGTTCCCACATTTTCTTGCCTTTTAAACCTTTTAGTTTATGGATGTGATGCATTTCAAGTGGTACTCCCACTATACTGCACCATTCACATTTTTCGACAAGTAATCGGTCAATCATACTCGTTCGCCCTGTATAAATTAATGTATTTTCAACTATATCAACTGTTGGCTGTTTAATCGTATCGTTCTTTTCCATTCGTTTCTCTATAAAATATAGCAATTTTTAGACCTTCTTTGGTTTCATATCGAACACCCAATTTCCCATTAATCTTATATTTAGTGATAATTTTGCTGATAGTACTTTTATATTTATTCGTATACGTTTTAATCATGCTGTATTTCATCGTTTGACGGAAAGACTGTAAAACATGTACATTACTCGCTAGACGATAGTAATTGTAGTAACCCTCTATTTCCGCATTGTACGTACGTAAAATTTCAAGATCATCATTATGCACCAAATACGGGCGATGAATGGGTTTCCAACCATTGTTTGCTCCTATTTTTAACGCATTTAACTGTAGAAGTTTTTGGATATATTTTTCATGTGGAACGAAAAGCTTTGCTTGATAGTTGAACTTACGCTTTTTTGTTCCATTTGGCATTTTCATTCTATGCCAATCTCTCATAACACGAATATCATACCCAAGAAAACGCGCATTTTTCTTACTGTGAGTAATTAAGGTCTTTTCATCGCGTAACTCTAACTTTAGTTGTTTTTTTAAGAACGTTTTCAAGTCTTGCTTAATTTGTTCGGCTTCCTTTTTACCACCGATGACACCTAGTATAAAATCATCTGCGTACCGCACATATTTTAAGCGTCGGTAATTTGGGTCAAAAAGGTCTTTACTATCATGGCTTTGTAATTCTTTATAAAGCGCTTTTAATTCTTTTAACCGTTCTTTCTTTTGTTCTTCACTTAATTTAGACCAATCACGTTTATTGTTACTTTTTCTCTTCGCAATTTTTGATGCTAAGTTATGATAAGTAAGATTGTGTGTACGTTTATCACCTTTATTATAGCTTTCTATATATTGCTCCACATATTTGTCGAGTTCATTTAAATAAATGTTCGATAACAGAGGACTAATAATCCCGCCTTGTGGTGCACCACTATAAGTTTTGTGAAATACCCAATCTTCCACATAGCCTGCTCGCAAAAACTTCCAGATTAAATTGATGAATTTTTCATCTTGAATCTGTTTTCTTAAAATATTTATTAATACATGGTGGTCTATATTATCGAAGAAGCCTTTAATATCCCCCTCAATAAACCATCTTGTCCCCGTAAAAGTATTGCGGATTTCTTTCAATGCTGTATGACAGCTAAGATTTGGTCTAAATCCATGAGAGTGTATGGAAAAATGCGGTTCATAAATACTTTCAAGTAATCGCCGAACAACTTCTTGGACTAATTTATCCTCGAAGGTAGGAATGCCAAGCGGTCTTGTTTTCCCGTTCTTTTTTGGGATATACGTCCGTCGTGCTGGATTTGGTTGATACGTTTGCGTTTTTAATTTTTCAATGAGCTTTTCAATACGTTTTATACTCATACCATCAATCGTATCTTCATTGATCCCTCTTGTATTACTACCCTTGTTTGTATACAATTTTGCGTAAGCTTCAAAATAGAACTCTTTATTGTATAAGTTACGATATAGCCGTTCAAATACATAATTCTTATCTTTTGCTTTGGCAGTTAGACGATTTAATACTACTTTTGGAATTCTCATAGAGCCTCCGCTCCTTCCCAATTTTGTATTAACGTTGTAAACTGCTCCCCTTCGCCATGTACTAGGCTTTCCCTAGCTCGGACTACTACGAGAGCTCCGTTACCATATCAGATATTCAGTGTCTATACACATAGCCCAAAGGCATTCTGACTTAGGTAATCCCCATTTAGATTTATAAAGACTTGTCGCATGTATAATGTCGGATATGACGTTCGCTCGTTACTTTTACACGAAAGTTGGGTGAAATGGTATCACATCATTGACCTCGAAATCTTTAAGGACAATGCACATTTCAAATAGCGTAAATCATGACCTCCCGCTAAAGGTCCCCGTAGTCCCCCTTGAGCTGTCATTCAAGCAGTTTAGCCTTTATCCTTATTTATACAATTCATCTCGCCATTCAGTCGTACTTCGGTCATTAAGTAACTTATGGCTTTTCCAACATGCTACACTCCCTGTCCGGTTTCCCTTTCAGATAAGTTGGCTGATGATAGGGTGAAGCTTGTGATATGTCCCTACTGCTATGCGAAAGCAGATTCCTTATAAACCCTTATGGGCGCACAATTTCCCTGGGATGAACGATCGAGGCGTTTAAACTACCTATAAAAATGGTCTGTTTATGAATAATTTGATTCTTGATATTCAGAAAAAGAACAACAAAATGCTCTTGGTTAAGCGACGTCATATCAGGCATTAAGTAGGCTGCTGCATCTTGCGGAGAACGTATCGTAAATTTCTCAATATTTTGTTTTTGAGCCAATCGTCTACCAAGTTCAATGGCTGCGAGTAATTGAATGGCTTTCACCTCACCGATTCCTTTAATAGCCACCATTTCTTCGATGGTTGCATGCTTCAAATGATGTAAACGTTCAAACACATTTAATACTCTATTTGCAAGAGCAAGTACAGATTCTTCCTTCGTCCCTGTTCTCAATAAAATGGCGAGCAGCTCTTGATTGGATAGACTTTCAGCCCCTTGCCGTAACAGCCGTTCACGAGGACGATCCTCCATATGGACATCACGTATCATCAAACTTGGTAAAACCTCTTCCAGCAAAAATACTCACTCCTTCGCAAATTGGATAATTTGTCGTGCTACCAATTGCGAAAACAAAGCTGCAAGTGGTAGACCTACAACATTGTTATAATCTCCTTCAATTCGTTTAACTAATAGTGTGCCTACTGTCTGAATACCATAACCACCAGCTTTATCAAATGGATCTCCAGAATCTACATAGGCTTCAATTAACTCTTGTGATAAATGATGAAAAATAACTGTAGTTTCCTCTACAAAAATCGTTTCTTTTCCATTTGGTTCGATAATTGCTACCGCTGTCATAACAACATGCTTGTTGTCTGACAATCGCTGTAAATGTGAAATAGCTTCCTCACGTGTTTTTGGTTTATGTAGTAGCTCATCCTTGTAAACCACGATTGTATCTGCACCAATAATCGTGGCATTAGGTGCTTTTCTGGCTACATCACGCGTCTTTAATAGAGCCACTCCCTTTACATAATCCTGCATAGTGTTGGCTTGTACACTTGTTTCCTCCACTTCACTAGTCATTACTTCAAACGGAAGTGCTAACATGCCCAGTAATTCCTTTCTCCTTGGTGACGCAGAAGCAAGGACAAGCTTATAATTTGTTTTCAACATGATCTGACCATTCCTCCTTATCCTTATGATAACGAAGAATAGACGATTTGAAAATTTTCAAAAAATCAAGATAATGATACTTTCGCGATCTTTTATGCTTAAAACTTCACCTGAAGACATGTATTTTTAGATTGATAATGCGCAAAAACATGCAGTCGAATAATGTTAACATCGTTGGAAATAGTAGAGGCAGCCGCTCCAATTGATTGCCAATCCTCTGGTAATGTAGAGTCCTTTCCATTTTCTTTAAAATTTAATTTTGTAGCTTTTTTGTCTGCTAAGGCTGTTGGCAGTTCTGCAAGTGTTGGTTCCTTACAGCTTGCGCCACTGACAGTAAATGCTTTTTTAAAGGTTGCGGGTTCCTGTAAAAATTCTAGCTGACTTTCTTCTGTTACCATGCTTGTCCATACATAGAATTTTCCATCAACCTGAACAATCGCACTCTCTTTTAATGCTGGGTATTCCGCAACAAAAGAACTGGCACTCTCATAATTCGAATACACACCTGCTTGACTGGCAAAAAACATAGGGGCATTAGATGTATTGGTTGTCTCACCGGCAGTTGGAATCGTCTCTGTTTTTGATTGATTATTTGCTACTTCACTACCATTTATCTTTAACGGTAACTGTGTACTGGCCTGTAACACGCCTAAAAAAATCGCCACACCTAATAAACCAACAAATCCACCAATAATCATTGCTCGAAATATTTGTTTTTTTATCACATGACTTACAATTTTCATGCATCTATCACCTCACCCTTCCACCGATCTATCCAACTAGTAGCGTTGCAAAAATTCGATGACTCAATATGATATAAGTATATGTAGATTACGAAGTGTAAATGCGAGTTAATTGTGATTTGCTACAGAACTGTTGAAAGGAAAACATGGTCTCTAGCTATAAAAAAACTAGGACTCCCTCTCAAGAGTCCTAGTCGGTTTATTCTTTTAATCTATTACGTACCGCTGTTAGTAAATACAATGAGCCAGATACGATTGTTCTTTGCTGACTTAGTGACTGCGCCTGTAAAAAAGGTACATAATCCACAAGGACAGCTTTGGATGCTGCATTGGAAAGGGTTAGCATTTGTTGCGCAGTCATCGCTCGCGGATTGTCAAAATCAACAAAATAAAAATTATCGCTGACCTGCTCAAAAAGGCGGAGAATCTGCTGTACGTCTTTATCTGCTAATATACCGATAACAAATGTTATGCGCTCATTTGGAAACTCACATTGAATCGTTTCCACTAATTTTTCCGCACTTGCTGGATTATGAGCACCATCTAAAATAACACAGGGCATTATTTCTTCAAAACGTCCTAAAATAGTAGCCCTTTGCACTGCCTGACGTATAGCTGCTTCACTCGTAGATACATCTAATACAGATGCCACTTCAAAAAATGCTGTAATGGCAAGTGCCATATTATTCGCTTGATGTGTTCCCTTCATAGACCGAGTTAGTTTTGCTATTTGAAACTGTTGCACTACATTGGTATAGCATTCTCCATCAGCTGTTGATTTGACAGTAAAATGTTGACCTAATGCTAGAACATTGGCATTTTTCCGAGCGGCTTCATCATCAACAATACGCTTAGCTTCATCTGGTAAATCACCTATAATGACAGGGCGAGATCGTTTAATAATGCCTGCTTTGTGACGGGCAATATGGGCAAGCGTATCTCCTAAAAATTTTGTATGTTCTAACGCGATGCTTGGGATAATGGAGACAATCGGTGTTACCACATTCGTGCTATCCAGTAACCCACCCATACCTGCTTCAATAAGCGCGATATCCACGTGCTCATTCACAAAATGTAAAAATGCAGCTACAGTTAGTAATTCAAAATCCGTTAGTTTTTCACTAAGCTCTGCCTGTTGCATTTGTTGAAAAACTCGATCCATTTCAGCTTCCGTTATAGGGTGACCAGCTATTTGAATTTGATCATGGACATCCACTATACATGGAGACATAAATTTGCCTACGCGTAAGCCATGTTCTTGAGCAATTGCCTCCAGAAACGTTAACGTAGATCCTTTACCATTTGTGCCTGCTAAGTGGACAACACGCAATGTTTGCTCGGGGTTTCCTACTAAGGACAAGGCCTCTTCAATCGCCTCAAGACCAGGTTTAATCACATCATCGCTTTTGACATGCCATTTTTCTTTATAATGATCAAGTTTTGGAATCATTGTCCTTCCTCCTGTAGCCATTGTCGAACTTCCGCTATAAAGTATAAAGAACCTGTAATGACCACAATATCCTCTTCATGGCGTTCATGTAGTACAGTTTGAACAATTTCTAGCCATTCTTCGTGATGAGTTTTATGTGCATGTGTCGATAACATCGCTAAGCTCTCGGCAGGCATTGCATTGGGCAGGTTTATTTGCGTAAAAGCAATTGAAATCGCCACAGCATCCATTAGCTCTATACTGTTGGCATGATCCTTATCAGCCAATGCTGCATAAATGAATCGATATTGGTTGTTAGGATAGACATCCTTGAGTGTTTGGATTAGGGCAGCTGTACCTTCTGAATTATGAGCGCCATCTAGCACAATATGATTTGGCCATTGCTCGAAACGGCCAGCCCACTGTGCGCGTTGTAGTCCTTGACGAATTGTATCATCAGCAAAGGAAAGGTATCCGTCTTCACGTAATAAAAGTAGAGCCGTAATAGCAAGACTTGCATTATTAATTTGATGGGGACCAGCCATTTTTAAAGGTACATCCATCATCACGACCTGTTCTTTTTTATATGTAAATTGCTGATAATCTGTGCCTTGCTCACTATTTGTCACCGTAAAATCTTGTCCTAAAACGAAGCATGGTGCGTGTCGTTCCTCTGCCGTGGCTTTAATAACAGCTAATGCCTCCTCATTCCTAACTCCTACTACAACTGGTACGCCTCTTTTGATGATGCCTGCTTTTTCACTGGCAACCTTTGCGAATGTATCACCTAAAAATGCAGTATGCTCTAGCGAAATCGTTGTAATAATCGCTAAAAGCGGCGTGACGACATTGGTCGCATCTAAACGTCCTCCAAGCCCTGTTTCAATAATCGCTATATCTACTCCTTGATGGGCAAAATATTGAAACATAATCAGTGTGACTACCTCAAAAAAGCTGGGAAAATCTCCATTGTATTGTTCTTCTATAATTTTGGCTAGTTGATTGAAATAGGCTAAAAATTGCTCATCCGAGATTTGCTTGCCGTTAATAGTCATCCGTTCATTGACTCTCTCCAAATGCGGGGACGTAAATGCTCCTACTTTGTAACCCGCATGTTGTAGCATTTCTCTTAAGGCATTCACCGTAGAGCCTTTGCCATTTGAACCTGCCACATGAATTACACGTAGTTGATTGTGCGGATGACCTAAATGGGCAAGTACTTCTCGCATGAGGACAAGTGGTGCACGTTTATGATCAACTGCTTTTAATGTAAAGATAAATTTTGTACATTCGTTCATTGTGTTAAACAAAAGAAACACTCCCTCTTACTGCAATACCTTTATTTTAGTACAAGTAATGTTTAATAACATCGTTAAATAGCAAAACACTCGAAAAAACACGCAGCTAGCGACTGTGTGTTAGTTTTATTTTTTCAATTAATGTACTTGGTGAGCACCTAATAGAGCCCCCATATTGTCAATAGCGGGAGAATATTTGGACGTTGTACTCATTCAAAGGGGTTTTTTAACATTTAAATATCGAAATTCGAGCAATACTCATTTATTTTTTGAATCGTTAATAAATCTGTACGTGATAACTGGATACAATTCTGTTGAGGTTTATTTGCTAATAGAGCACACGTCCACTGGCATTTAATAAACGATAATACTTTGCTTCTAATAATTTCAAAAGATTCGTTTCTATCAGTACCCTTGCACTTACAAAATCTAATTCATCACATGCTTTATTGACTTTCGTAATAATTGTGGCAATGTGTCCTGTCAACCTCAACACCTCCATTTTTCATACAATAGGCTCTACAAAAAGGGGGCTAGCCATCCCAATTTACCAAAACATTCAGGTTTTTTATCCTACTGAACGAATGATAACACCAATCTATTAGACTTATTATTCGAATAACACTATATTTTAACCTAATTACACACATACCTTTTGCTCCATATAAAAAGAAGCAACGGATGACTTTACAGCCATCCATTGCTTCCTCATTACATATTTTTTAATTCTTCTAAACGTTTTAACACAACAGCATGCTTGCTTTCATAATCTGCTAATTTTTCACGCTCTGCATTGACTAACGCTTCAGGTGCTTTCGATACGAACTTCTCATTTGATAACTTACCAGTAACAAGCTTTACTTCTTTTGCCCATTTCTCTAACTCTTTTTCAAGGCGAGCAATTTCTTCCTCTAAGTTAATAAGACCAACAAGTGGTAGGAACACTTGCGCTCCTGTGACAACAGCCGTCATTGATTGACCTGGAGCCTCTAAACCTTCACCAATTGTGAGGGTATCAGGATTACAGAATTTTTCTAAATAGCCTTGATTCGCTTCAAGAACAGCTACTGTTGCTGCATCTTTCGCTGAAATAAATAGCGGTACTTTTTTGCTCATCGGTGTATTCACTTCCGCACGAATATTACGTACTGAACGTATAATATCCATTAGGAGCTTCATATTATCTGCTTCATCAGCAAAATGAAGATCCGCACGTACTGTTGGCCATGCAGCCACTGTAATCGATTCACCTTCATGTGGTAAGTGCTGCCAAATTTCTTCTGTAATGAATGGCATAAATGGATGTAATAAACGCATTGTTTGATCCAGTACGTAAGCTAAAATAGAACGAGTAGTCTTTTTAGCTACTTCATCCTCACCATAAAGTGGTAATTTCGCCATTTCAATATACCAAGAACAGAAATCATCCCAAATGAAATTGTATAATTCACGACCAACTTCTCCAAATTCATAACGTTCTGCAAGAGAAGTTACACGTTCAATCGTTTCATTTAAGCGTGTTAAGATCCATTTGTCAGCAACGGATTTTTCACCTGTTAAGTCGATTTCATCATAGGTCATACCGTCCATATTCATAAGTGCGAAACGTGATGCATTCCAAATCTTATTGGCAAAATTCCATACTGCCTCTACTTTTTCAGTTGTATAGCGTAAATCTTGACCAGGTGATGAACCAGTCGCTAGGAAATAGCGTAAAGAGTCTGCACCGTATTGCTCAATAACATCCATTGGATCTACACCATTACCAAGTGACTTACTCATTTTACGACCTTCGCCATCACGTACTAAACCGTGAATTAACACATCTTTGAATGGGCGTTGACCTGTAAATTCAAGGCCTTGGAAAATCATGCGAGATACCCAGAAGAAAATAATATCATATCCCGTTACTAATGTGCTGGTTGGGTAATAACGTTTATATTCTTCATTTGCCTCATCTGGCCAGCCCATTGTAGAAAACGGCCAGAGCGCAGAAGAGAACCAAGTATCGAGTACATCTTCATCTTGCGTCCAATTTTCGGAATCAGTTGGGGCTTCTTTTCCTACGTAAACTTCGCCTGTTTCATTATGATACCAAGCTGGGATTTGATGGCCCCACCATAATTGACGAGAAATACACCAATCACGGATATTCTCCATCCAACGAGAATATGTGTTTTCAAAACGAGCTGGGACAAAGTTTACTTTCCCTTCTTCATCTTTTTGAAGCTCGAGGGAAGTGTCAGCAAGTGGTTGCATTTTAACGAACCATTGTGCTGAAAGGTATGGCTCAACAACAGCACCAGAACGTTCAGAGTGACCTACTGAATGCATATGCTCTTCAATACGAATCAGCACGCCTGCTTCTTGTAAATCAGCAACAATTTGCTTACGGCATTCAAAACGATCCATCCCTTTATATTTGCCAGCAAGATCATTCATTGTACCGTCTTCATTCATCACAAGAATGCGCTCTAGGTTGTGACGATTTCCAACTTCAAAGTCGTTCGGATCATGGGCTGGTGTCATTTTTACAACTCCAGTACCAAATTCCTTATCAACATAGTCATCAGCTACAATCGGAATTTCACGACCTACAATCGGTAAAATAACTGTTTTACCAATTAAATGCTGATAGCGCTCATCGTTCGGGTGAACAGCTACCCCAGAGTCACCGAGCATTGTTTCAGGACGTGTTGTAGCAACTTCTACATATCCTGAGCCATCCGCTAAAGGATATTTCATATGATAGAATGCACCTTGCACATCCTGATAAATTACCTCAATATCAGATAATGCTGTTTTCGCTGCTGGATCCCAGTTGATAATACGTTCGCCACGGTAAATTAAACCTTTTTCATATAACTCAACAAAAACTGTTTTAACTGCATCTGAAAGACCTTTATCTAGTGTGAAACGTTCACGTGTGTAGTCTAAACCAAGGCCAAGCTTTGCCCATTGATCACGAATATGTCCAGCATATTCTTCTTTCCATTCCCATGTTTTTTCAAGGAATTTTTCACGGCCTAAATCATAACGTGTAATATTATCCTCACGCAGTTTTGCTTCTACTTTTGCTTGTGTTGCGATCCCTGCATGGTCCATACCTGGTAACCAAAGGGCATCATAGCCTTGCATGCGTTTCATACGAGTAAGGATATCTTGTAATGTTGTATCCCAAGCATGCCCAAGATGTAATTTACCTGTTACGTTCGGTGGTGGAATAACGATGGAATAAGGCTTTTTCCCACTTTCAGGCTGTGCCTCGAAAAATTTCCCTTGTAACCACCATTCATAGCGACCGGCTTCAATGGACTGTGGGTCATATTTAGTTGGCATTGAAATGTTTTCTGTCATCTTGACTCCTCCTATTGTTTGAAGACTATTGGTAAAGAAATGCTGTTCATTTTTTTACCCAATAAAAAAAACTCCTCTCGTCTAAAAGGACGAAGGAGTTTTAATTCGCGGTACCACCTTTAATTCCAGCAGCGGTTAAGATCAATGCTAAATGACATATTTTCTCAGCCTTCCCTACTGGCTCTTAATTCGGTAACGGTGTTTAACCGGCTTTAACTACTGTTAGTTCACTAAAGCTGCTCAAGGGCTACCTTCAATTAAGTACAAATAGAAACTTCTCAGCTACCGTTTCCTCTCTGAAAATGTAGACATAATTTACTCTTCCCTATCATAGCATCTGTATTTGATTTTCCTTATTGTACCGCAGAATCGTGTCATTTTTCAAGTGATTTAGTCATCTTTTAGTAAGAGTAAAGTAAATAGAAAAGGAAGTGACAATTCAATGCGTCGACGCAAGTATAACCCTTGGCTTTTACCTCCTTGGCTACGACAAGTTCGTTTTTATTGTAGAACCATTATTGTGCCAATTTGTGCTTTTCAGTTCATCCGTGTCATTATTGTGCCAACATCAGGCGATTTAGTCTTCTTATTGCTCCTACTACTTCTCTGCTATTTACTTTTGAAAGACATCATTTGAAACACGGACTTTAAGCGGTGTATACTCTTCTGTTAGGTCCCAAATCATGGAAGGCACTTCATGCCAAGTGCTGGATTCACGTACAACAATATGGCTTGAGGATTCTCTCATTACTATCTTTTGGTCAACTGTTGTAGAGGTCTCTTGGCGTGAAGCTGCTGCTACTGCGGTAGGTTGTTTCACTTGAACACTTTCCTCGATCACAGCCATTTTTTCTTCTTGATCGAAAGCATGAGCCATTAGGTGTGGATTGTCTAAAGTATCATTTTCAACAACGGGTTCATATTCGTTAAAAATACTTGTAACTGTCCACTCAAGCTGACACATCTGATTCGACAGACTAGGGCGAATATCTTTGACCATTAAATCTTTGACATCCGATTCTTTTGGTAAATCCACATGTAAAGGGACAGCATACTCAAAATAACCAGTATCTCCTTGGACATCAAGGGCATCAATTGTAATTAAATTATCATCACCTGTAAATGCTTGCATATCTTGAAAATCAAAACGAACATGTGCCGTAATATGGTAGATGCCCATTAATCGAAGTGAATCCTCTAACTGCATGGCTTGCCACTGTGGTTTAATTTGTACAGCAGCTAATTCTGTTGGGCAACCATATCCAGGAAAACAAAATGTTTCTCGCATATTCCAAGTTTTTTGTTCGATAATAATCCCTCCCTTTGCATCATATGACGATTTAAAGGATAGTATGCTAGGGTGTTTCAAGTTGAACATAATTATAAATAGATACTACTAGAAAAATGGCATGCTAGAATATTACTTCTAGCATGCCATTTTCATGGATGTTCTTACCATTTAAACATTGACTAATTTAATTTTATTAGCTACACGATCTGTTAGCATTTGTGTTGCCTTTGGTACAATCGGTTTAAAAATCGGATTTAACACAGGGCCAGCTAAGCCGCCAGCAACGACTTCTAAAAAGCCTGTCATTTTTGTGTTTTCAGCATCAATGCTTTCTGCAAGGAAATAGCCATTTCCAGTGAAATTATCAGAAAGACCCTTTAATTCGAATGTAACTTTTGATGGTGCTACCCATTCTAAAATTGTAATTTCTACTTGTACCGTTTTTTTCAAAACGCCAACATTGCCTTTAAAAGTCCATGTTGAATGTTTGTCATCAATCATTTCGTGTGTATTATAACCTGGGACAAGCTTTGCCCATTTTTCCATATCACTGACGAATTCCCATACATTATCAATTCCTACGGGTACTTCGACCATGTGTGTGCCAGTTGCCATATTAATTCACTACTTTCTATTATGAATAGCTATATTATAAACGATATCGCCCACAATTTGGCTATGCTGAAAGATATAATTTTAACAAAAACAGGTCCTTCATCCAGTATAGAAGTTCTTATTTGCTAGTTAATATATGCTATACTTTCTCTTTTGCTCATTCATTGCTCAAGTACTAGAATGACTTCTATCATAGAAAACCATTAATCGTAAGCGCTTGCGGTTTTCTGTCTCTGTCGCTTCACTTTAAGCTGAATTAAGCTAAAAAAGGCACGCTAGATTTGTTTCTAGCATGCCCTAAACTTTGTTATCTTGCTAATTGTGCAAATACTTTATGGAAGGCATCCACTGTTTTAGCAATATGTTCTTCCGTATGCGCTGTGGAAATGAATAATCCCTCAAACTGAGAAGGTGGTAGGAAAATCCCTTCCTCTGCCATCAGGCGGAAGTATTCAGCGAATAATTGTAAATCAGATGATTTAGCAGAAGCAAAATCAATAACATCTTCATTCGTAAAGAAGAAACCAATCATAGAACCAGCACGATTAACTGTGTGCGGAATATTGTATTTTGTTGCGGCTTCACGGAAACCTGCTTCCAGCAGATCACCTAATTTTTTAAAGTAATCATACGTACTATGGTCTAAGCGTGATAACGTTTCGTAGCCGGCTGTCATCGCTAATGGATTCCCAGATAGTGTACCTGCTTGATAAATAGGACCAGCTGGTGCTACTTGCTCCATAATCTCTTTTTTCCCAGCAAACGCTCCTACTGGCAGACCACCACCGATTACTTTTCCTAAAGTAGTTATATCAGGCGTGACATCAAAATAGCCTTGTGCACAGCCATAATCTACACGGAAACCTGTCATAACCTCATCAAAGATTAATATTGCACCGTGCTCCGTTGTAAGGGCACGTAGACCTTCTAAGAAACCTGGCTGTGGTGGTACAACCCCCATATTCCCTGCAACTGGCTCCACAATGACTGCTGCTAGCTCTGCACCAAATTTCTCGAACACCGTTTTTGCCCCTTCTAAATCGTTGTAGGCAACTGTTAACGTATTTCGAGCGATATCTGCCGGTACACCAGGGCTGTCAGGTAAGCCTAATGTGGCTACACCAGAGCCAGCCTTAATCAATAAGGAATCACCATGACCATGATAAGAGCCTTCAAATTTTAAAATCTTATCACGTCCAGTAACACCACGAGCTACACGTAAGGCAGACATAGTAGCCTCTGTTCCTGAAGAAACAAAGCGAATCATTTCCATACCTGGCAGACGATCTAAAACTAATTGAGCTAAACGATTTTCTGTATAGCTTGGCGCACCAAAGGAAGAGCCTTTTGCTGCTGTGTCAGCAATTGCTTTCACTACCTCTGGATGAGTATGGCCTAAAATCAGTGGCCCCCAAGATAATACATAATCAATATATTCGTTGCCATCAATATCTTTAATAATAGCACCGTGGCCAGATTCCATGAAAATCGGATCCATATTTACTGATTTGAATGCACGTACTGGGCTACTAACGCCACCTGGCATTAATTGAACAGCTTCAGCATAAGCTTGCTTTGATTTTTCGTAAGAACGTGTCATTTATTTCTCCTCCAACCAACGTGCAGCATCTTTTGCATGATACGTAATGATTAAATCAGAGCCTGCACGTTTCATACCTAATAATGTTTCAAGCACAACTTTTTTCTCTTCAATCCAACCATTCATAGCAGCCGCTTTAATCATTGCATATTCACCTGAAACATTATACGCAACAAGCGGTAATGGATAGTTATTTTTCATATCTCGAATAATATCTAAATAGCTAAGGGCAGGTTTTACAATTAAGAAATCTGCGCCTTCTTCGATATCTGACTCTGCCTCACGGAAAGCCTCTAAACGGTTCGATGGATCCATTTGGTAGGACTTCCGATCACCAAATTGCGGTGCACCATCTGCAGCGTCACGGAACGGACCATAGTAGCTAGATGCATATTTGACTGCATACGACATGATTGGAATATGCTCGAATCCTGCTTCATCTAGACCAGCACGGATTGCTGTAACAAAGCCATCCATCATATTAGATGGAGCAATAATATCTGCACCAGCTTTTGCTTGTGACACAGCTGTACGGGCTAACACATCTAATGAAGGGTCATTTAAAATCTGATCGCCTTCAATTAAGCCACAATGTCCATGGTCTGTAAATTCACATAAGCATGTATCGGCAATGACTAATAGCTCAGGATGACGTGCTTTAATAAGTCGTGTCGCTTCTTGAACAATGCCATGATCATGGAACGCACCTGTTCCAACAGCATCTTTTTCAGCTGGTAAACCAAATAAAATAACCGCAGGAATTCCTAATGCTACAACCTCATCAATTTCAGCTTCTAGTTTATCCAATGAAAATTGAAAAACGCCAGGCATTGAATGTACTTCATTTTTAATATTTTCGCCTTCAATTACAAAAATAGGATAGATCAGGTCCTCTTTATGTAAGTATGTTTCTTTTACCATTGATCTCATCGTTGCATTAGCACGCAAACGACGATGTCTTTGAAATTGTAGTTTTGTCATGATTTGTCCCCTACTTTCATAATTTCTTCGATAACTGCTTGCATGGTATATACACTTGGCATAATCTCCACAGTAGCACCATATTGTTCAAGAGCCGCTTCCGTAATATGACCAATGGCTGCAATACGAGTTGCTCGCCAGCCAACATGTGATGCTACATCCCTTGCATACACATCAACAGCTGATGGACTAGCAAAAATGACCGTGACATCTTGATGTTGCTCGATGCATTTGAGAATAACTGAGGTTTGATCATGTCGTTCCCTCGTTTCATAAACAGTCCACTCTTTTACTTCAAAGGGCAGTCCATCCTTCAGCGTACTTTTCGCCTTCTCTCCACGAATAAACAAACATCTCGGAAGATTACCTGCTACACTCGGAAATTCTTGGACGAAAATATCAGCACTAAATACAGAAGGCATAAAGCTCACTTGAAATCCTAGCTTTTCTAATGCTGTCGTTGTTTTTGTTCCAATGGAAGCAATTTTCCCTTGGAAGTGATCGGCATTCAAATGATGCCGCAGCATTTTACGAGCAAAAGCATCGACAGCATTTTGACTCGTAAAAATAAGCCAATCAAATTGATTCGCACAATTCAATCGTTCAGCATCATGATTGTCTAATCGTTCGCATGTTTCAATTAATGGGGCAATGATGGCATGGCCACCTAAAGCTGTTATATTGTCGACAATGGTTGTTGTCTTAGATGTCCCCGTTAAAAGGATCGTTTTACCTTTTAGAGGTAAATTACTTGGCATCTTGCTCTGCCTTTACACGTTGAATCAGTTCGAAAGCGCCCTGTTCTGTTAAAATAGCAGCCAGCTCTTCCCCAATTTTTTGTGCGTCTGTTCCTACTACTGTTTCCTTATACAAAACAGAAGCATCTGGAGCTGCGACAAGGCCAGTTAATGTCATTTCGCCCCCATTTGAAGTGGCATACCCAGCGATTGGTACCTGACAGCCACCATCCATTGCTGCCAAAAAGGCACGTTCCGCATGTGCCTCTTGCCAAGTGGATGGATCCGTTAATTTTCCTAACTCAGCTAATAGCTCCGCATCATCTCCACGACATTCAATACCAAGAGAGCCTTGCGCTACTGCTGGCAGACAATGTTCTACAGGTAAAAACTCTGTGACTACATCATCACTCCAGCCAAGACGTTTCAAACCAGCGGCTGCTAGAATAATTGCATCATATTCCTCTGTCTCCAACTTAGCTAAACGTGTATCAACATTTCCTCGAATCCATTTAATCTCGATATCTGGGCGTACTGTTAATAGCTGTGCACTGCGACGTAATGAACTTGTCCCAACTACCGCTCCCGCAGGAAGTTCTGCAAATTTAACATGACCTTTCGAAATAAAGGCATCACGTGCATCTTCACGTGGAGGAATGCAACCAATCACTAACCCTTCTGGCAACACAGCAGGCATATCTTTCATAGAATGCACAGCAAAATCAATTTCTTTATCGTAGAGGGCTTGCTCAATTTCTTTCACAAACAATCCTTTTCCCCCTACTTTTGAAAGCTGCACATCTAAAATTTGATCCCCTTTTGTTACGATCTCTTTTACTTCAAATTCGAATGGGGCACCAGCCGCTTTTAATTCATTAATGAACCAATTTGTTTGAGTTAGCGCTAGCTTACTTCTCCTAGAACCTACAATAATTTTTCTCAACAGTCTCCAACCTTTCTTCTAATACCATAAATGGAATCGCGATAAACTACTTCCTAGGAAGAAGTTCACAACAACTAATAGATAGGCATAGATATGTACCCATGCATAAGTTGTTCCTGTCAGCTTGCTTTTGCGATTCACATATAGTATAAAGCAATACAAAATTAAAATAATGAAGGACCCTATGATTTTCGAATCGAAAATCGAAAGACTCTCTAATGTTAATAGTGCCCATTCAAACCCTAATATTAAACTTATAAATAACATCGGAATCCCAATAAAAAATGAAATATTCATCCAGCTACTCGTTTGCTGTAGGGATGGTAATCTTGTCCATAAATGTGTCCACTTTTTCTTTTTCAGTAAACGATATAGAACGAGATACAAAATGGCAAACACGAATGTTAAAGTGAACGCTGCATATGACAGTATCGCAAATGATATATGAATAAAAAGCATTTCCGAAATTAATGTCTCTCCGACGGCTCCTGTAGGGCGTTTAGGCATAAATGTAAAGATACTAGCGAATAAAAATCCTAGTATATTAATAATAAACACCGGTAAGTCCACCTTCGCAATACAGTGAAGGATAATCGATAACGTCACAAGTAACCAGGAATAAAATAAAATTCCCTCGGACAAGGATAGAATCGGAAAACGCTTTGTTTCCACAAATGTTAAAATAATAATGGCACTTTGAATCACCCATACAAATGAAACAAGCCAAAAAGCAATGCGTCTTGCTCGTACTTGCTTATAAAAATAATCAGTAAAGTAAAAAACTAGACTGATCGCATACAAGACGATCATCACTTCATATAGTCTCGTCATGGTCAAATCAGCCAATAGACATCCCTTCTTTGTAGTAAAATGGTCAAGCTAGTATCTCTCAGAAAACAAAAAAAACGTTTTCGTATCCTTAGTTTACCATACAGATACGAAAACGCCTCTTGTAATATCAGTAGAGAATCCAATTGCGCGAAGTACTTACGTACAACCATTTTGGCTACGCGTACACATTGGATATTTTAGAAAGAGTACTTTGGCTCAGCAGAAGTTTGAGATGCCTTTGAGCGTTCTTTACGCTCAAGATCTTGCTTTGTCATCTCCTGAACTTCAACTTCAACAGCCTCTTCTATACCAAAAATTTGTTGGAATAAACGTAACTGTTCATTTGCTTTTGGTTCATTTGCCAATTCTTTAGCTTGTAAAATTGGCTCTTTTAACAATTGATTGATAATAGATTTTGTATGTTTGCTTAAAATTTTACGTTCACGATCCGTTAAATCTGGCATTTTATTTTCGATACTAATCATCGTCTCTTCTTGAATACGATTAGCTTTTTTACGTAACGCTGAGATGACTGGTACTACACCAAGCGTTGCTACCCAATCTTTAAATTGGTCAACTTCTTTGCCAATCATATCTGTAATATCAGCAGCAGCACGTTCACGCTCTGCTAAATTCGCTTCAACAATACCTTGTAAATCATCAATATCGTATAAGAAAACATTTGGTAAGTCGCCTACTCGTGGATCAATATCACGAGGAACAGCAATATCAACCATAAACAAAGGTTTTCCTTTACGTAAACGTTCCACAAATTGCATCAGCTCATAATCAATAACAAAATCTGTTGCACCTGTTGAAGTGATTAAAATATCCGCCTCTAAGAGAGAACATTGCAATTCCTTCATTGACTTGGCTTCTCCGTGGAATTTAGCTGCTAAAGTTTCTGCTTTTTCAAATGTACGGTTGATGACAGTAACTTTTCCTACACCACTACCGTAAAGATTCTCAATAGCAAGTTCCCCCATTTTTCCTGCACCTAAAATAGCTACATGCTTACGTTGTAAAGAGCCAAAAATTTTCTTAGCTAATTCAACGGCTGCATAGGAAACAGATACTGCATTCTCACCAATCGCTGTTTCATTATGTGCACGTTTTGCAAATGTTACCGCTTGTTTAAATAGCTGATTATAAACCGTACCTGTTGTACCAATCTCTTGTCCACTTAAAAAGCTTTTTTTTACTTGCCCTAAAATTTGCGTTTCACCAAGAACCATTGAATCAATTCCAGCTGTCACTTTAAATAAATGTTCGATTGCCTCATCTTCTTCACGAATCGTTAAATACGAAGAAAATGTCTCCACAGGCAAATCAAACCATTTGGCTAAAAATTGTTTCACAAAATGACGTCCAGTATGCAATTGATCCACAACAGCATATATTTCTGTACGGTTACAAGTCGAAACAATAACGTTTTCTAAAATACTTTTTTGCTTTTGCAGCGCTTCCATTGCTTGTGGTAGTTCACTCTCAATGAATGATAACTTCTCACGTATTTCAACAGGCGCTGATTTATAATTCAAGCCTACTACGATGGTATGCATGAATAACACCTCACACGTTCTAATTCACAAATCTCATTATAGCACAGTTCGACAATAGTTCATCACTAATTTGTGAACATGTCATGAAGAACTGCAATTCGTCATCTACATTAGAATTATTATAAAATAAGTGTAACAAATTATACGTCTTGTTTCAAATTAAAAAACTGCCCCCATTGTTTGGGGGCAGTTTGCTTATTAATTTGTAATTGTAACTGTTTGTAACGCGATTATATTGCCATCTTTATCATATGCCACAAACTGGATTTCATTATTGACTTTAAAGTCCTGCATCGTTTGTACAGTTTTCGTTAACATATAAACATGATCACTACGCTTTTGTAATTCAAATTGGACATCTCCACTAATCGAATTGTAGCGTACATTCATCTTATCAACGTTTTGACAATTACCATCAACTCGAGCGCTCATTGTAAGATAGCCTTTTCGTAGCGAAACGCTTGTTTCTTCAAATAAATCTTCCGGGTTGATACAGCTTGAAGCAGGTGTTTTACATAAAATAGTATCAATTAACTTCTGGAACACTTGATGCAATTTTAGATTATCAATCGCATGGAAATATGCTCCGCCAGTTTCTGTAGACAATTGCATTAATGTGGCATCATTTACTTGTGATTTTTTGCCCATACTTACAGTGTACACTTTAACGCCTTGCTTTTTCGCCTCATTAATAACCTTCGTCATTTTGGTTTTACTTGTTTTACCGTCAGATACTACGACAATCGCTTTGGCTGTTTTTGTATCATTTGAGAATTTTGTTAGTGCGATATCAATACCAGCAAAAATATCTGTCGCACCCTTCTCTTTGGATGCTTTGTAAAGATCTTTCTTCAGCACAGCATCTGTCGTCCCTTCACCAAGAACCGTTGCTTTTGTATTCGTTTCGATGACGATATTATTTTTTGCTTTCAATTGATTGATTAGCTCAATCATTTTTTTGCCACGATAATTCGTTGGATCAACTGCCTTCATAGAAGAAGAATAGTCGACTACATAGGCAATCTCTGTTGCTAACGAACATGAATTTTTACTAAAGTATGGATTAGTAAAAATATCTTTCGTTACTGTTTTATCTTTTAAACCCCTTAAAATTGTTGCATAGCGAGGATCTATTGGATTAACGAGTGTTGCCTCCACTTTTGATTTTCCATAAATAACTGAGTCAAAGTAGGCTACGGCCGTACCTGGGCTACCTGTATTATTTAATGGATCTGAAGTATTCGTAATGAATGAAGCTGTTTTTTCCACGCCATCATACTTAATTTTAACGGTTCCTTGATAATCCGTCACAGGCTCTCCACCAGGGCGAACTAAAGTCACCATAACTTTTGTATATCGATCTTTCCCAGATGGTCTTGAGGCTGCATCGGCACTTTCTTTCAATGCATCTACACGTTTTTTGTAGGCCTCTACTTGCCCAAGTAATTTCCCGCCTTGATATTTTAATAACACCGTACGGTCATAGTTACTTAAGTTAGTGAAGATAGCATAAATTTTCATCACACTATCATAGTGCTCTAATGTTAGATTTTTTTCATCTGGCATTTCTTTCATAAGTTGAATAATGGCGCCGACCGGATTAATATTTTCAACCTGTGATGCAATATCATCATCAATCCCTTGAACGCGATAAATTGGACGACCGTCTTCCGAAATCATATACATGATTTCAGTTTTAGCAGGTGTAGTCACAGAGTCGAGAAGACGACCTTTTATTAGTTCTTCAAATAAGAAAACGGAAATATCATAGTTTTCAAATTGTAATATTGCATGTTCATACCCTAATGCTGGATATCTAGGGTCAGATCCACCATAACGCAAATAGACATTTTGTACATTCCCCAAAGCATCTGTTACATTTGTTTGCTGCCCAATACTAAATAGCTTTTTATCCCCATCATAAGCAAAAGGAATTGGATCATACACATCAATTAAGTTTTGTGTGAAGAACTCTGGCAATTTTTCATAAGGGATATATGGAGGTGTCACATTGCCATTATCATCATCTGAATTTGCAGGATCATATACTTGATAATCAATACGTAATTCTGGCTGTGGTGCGTAACGAACTTCTGCATTTAGCTTCTCCCCAACAAGACATTTCATAGCTGGATCTGTATTATTCACTAGCTCAAAAGAGATAGTATCACGTACTGATTTAGTTAATGATGGTGCGATAACGATAGCTGATACAGTCGAGCCGTCAGATTGGACAGTTTTAACTGCTTCTCCAGATGTATCAACGATTGTGCCGTAAGATGACGTAACTTTGAACGTATACGATTTATCATCCGCAATCGGGTCACCATTACAAGCCTTTAGCGATACGGTCACAAGTGTAGAATCTACATCGTTCGCAATTAAATCTGGCTTTTCCACCACAATGCTTTGCAATGCATTATTAACATTGCTAGGACCAGTAAAATCATTGGAATTATCCTTTGGTACTTCAAAATCAGAACTGTTGGAGCCCATGAAACCAGGCGGTAAAGTGATACTGTCATTATCACGACCTGCTGCACTACGTTTTAATCCTTGTACAGCAAAATTGCCATTTTGAACAGCTCTATATAAAAAGGTTGCAACATCACCACGTGTTAGTTTAGTAGAAGGATTAAAACTAGCAAATGTTTTTTTGCCTGAACTACTTGTAGATAGTTCATTTGAATATAAATATTGTACAGCCTGTGGTTCATCTAAATCTAAGCCTTTAAAGGCAGCATAAATTCGAGCAAATTGGCCACGTGTAACGGCTTTTGTTCGATTAGCATTCACATTTGTACCATTAAACGGTAAATAAAAATCACTATAGAAATTATAAGCAACACTATCAATATATGATAATGCATAGTTACGATCCAGCTTAGCAAACATCAAGATAAGCTCTCGTTCCGTTACTTGTTCATTTGGTAAAAAGTTATTGGCATTGTTCAAAGACATTAGGTCATTGTCAACTGCCCAAGAAATAGCCTTATAATTATTGCTATTTGTAGGAACATCTTTAATTGTTGGAGCTGCTTGCGTGACGACAGGCGTTGCTGTCATCAGTATTAGCATGAAGCAAAGCGTAGTGAGCAGTGCTTTTTTTACATAGGTCATTTTTGTTCAGTCCTTTCCTTAGTTAAAGAACAATATGTCATCACGATAGTTTTGCTTTAAGTCATCTTCTAAATATTTCAAGAAACGCTCTAGAACAACTGATGCCTCTGCACGAGTTAATGGTTTATTTGGATTAAAACGACCGGCCGAGTCGCCAATCATAAGACCAATTTCATTTGCAATATAGATGCCATCTCTTGCATAGTTTGGAATCTGGTTTTCATCTTTAAATTTCGTTATATAGCCAGGATTTGGTGCTCTATTTTCAAGGCCTAAGGCACGAACAAAAATAGTAGCAGCCTGTGCTCTTGTTATGGCACTATCTGGCTTAAAGTAATCAGCAGATACACCCTTAATTATCCCTTTGTTTAAGGCTGACTCTATATAACCATAATCTTTAACTGAACGCTTTAAATCTCTAAACACGCTTGTAGTTGCAGTCTTTTTCGATTTCTTTTCTTCAAACACACGTAAATCTACTGCTTTACCAATTGCTGTTGTAAAGTCTATGCGTTTCATCGGTGTGTTTGGAGAGAAGAAATTACTTGAATCTGAATAAATTCCTAGAGAATATAGCTTTTCAATGGCTTCTTTTGCGTAGTGATTAGTTAAATCACGGAATTTAGGAATAATAAGGCGCTCGATCGTTGGCATGTATTCTGTATCTAAATCAAGCGTACCTTTTTGTCCAGAAGATAAATCATAAGTGTATTCTGAAATAACATCCTTTTCACTTAAAACTGCATAGCCACCCTCAAAACTTCCTAAACTACCAAGGTTTTCTTCATAATTTAAAACACGTGATTTACTTGTAGACAAACGATTTTTCACATGGCTTGTCTTGCCATTACTATAGGAATAAACTGACTCTGTAATTTGTGTTTCTGTTGCTCCCCAAAAATTTTCATAGCCAGCATGTCGACTATCTGTTTCAATCGTTACTGTGTTTTGAACTGCGTTTTTTCCTTTTCCTGTTTCAAATGCATACGTTTTTCGCGAGATTACATTTCCTGAGTAATAATCAGAGGCTGCACGATTATCCGTAACCGTTCCTTGAGAAAATTGATAATCGACTAATGTATAAGTAATAGATCCAATCGTAATTTTCTCCGTATACTTTTTAACCTCACCATTGGATGTTTTTTGGCCGAGTACCGCATAATCTACTACATCAGATTCGTAGGCAATATTTCTTGTCAATGTAGCCCCATTGCTTGCCGTTAGCTTCATGCTATACGTTTCTGTTAACTTACCTTTGGATTCCTTTTGTGCAATTTTAAGATCTTTACTTGTTCCCTTAAAAATAACTGGTGTCCCTGACAGGAACACGGCTTCCTCATATGTATACTCGTTTTTTACAGCACCTGTTGTTTCTAATGAAGCAGCCGATGCATTGAACGGGATAGTAGTTCCAATTACAAAAATAACAAGAACTACCAACGTTATTTTGGATAAATATTTTTGCATTTGCTTTTCCTCTCTTTCACTGTGCATGAAGTGCATAATGAAGCTTGGTCTCATGACTAACAAAAAATCTGCTCGTCTATCGAATGTATTCAAGCCTATGCGAAGTACCTTCCTCTTTTCAGATCATGTATACATCGCCTTTTTGCAAATACTATTCGCATTAGACTCACAGATTCTTTCTTTGTCTTTTATGCTAATCTACTAAAATAAAATGAGCTTTCACAAATCGATCGGATAAGACAACTAAACGATCGGATGGTTGTAAGTCAGAAGCTTGAATGACTTTTCCCGCTTTAATCAACGTCGCTTGGTCAATATTCACATTAACCATTTCACCCGCTTCATACCAACGACCATTTTGCCATTGGCTCACACTCTTGACATTTAGCACAGCAGGGTACGTAGATTTTACTGATTGTAGCTTCCCTGTCAGCATTAATGGAGCAACAGGTTTAGCATTATTTAAAATATGAAGTGCTTGTACATGCCCTTCCTTCACATAGAAGTAACCATAATCACCTTCAGATAAGTAAAGTTCAATATCCGGCATAACACTATACGTTTTATTGCCATCATCCACTAAAGCTTTTGTGGAATTACTTACTGACAGTACTGTACGTTCGGTTTTCTTGAAAACATTCGATTCAATTTTCATCGCATCGTCAATCTCAATTAAATAACCATCTGCTTGAGCTAAGCGTCCATAATATAATTCATGACCAGCTAAGTTAGGTGATATAAAGCTATCACTTGTCACTTGTACCACCTGTGCATAATGATCACGAGCAGCACCGTCTGTAATGACAAAAGCAGTACCATACGCCATCAGCCCAGTAGGTTCAATTAAACGCCCATTCCGAATTAAAATGGTACCATTATGGAAGTACATTGAGCCCGCTGTTTTTAGTTTCAACAGTTTATAATCTGTATCTACAGAAAGCATTGGCTCATAATACGTTCGCTCATTATTTTTCAATACTACAATCTTCTCAATGACTTCTTTCCCAAATTGTTTAACTGTCGCATAGTATGCTTCACTACCTATATAATTTTTCAGTTGACCTTTCTCTACTTTCGTATTGCCAACATATATTGGCACCTTGGATGTAAAAGACATTGTCGAAAGGTCATTTGTTGTTTGTGAGCCAAATTGCCAATTCACAAAGGCATGTTGGTTTTTCACGGTTAATTTATTAGCATTTGGATTGACCGCTTGTATTTCGCCTTTGTATAAGTTTTCCACTAGAGTACCTGTTTCACTAATGGCTACTTTCGTCACCACAGAGGTATTTTTATTTTTAAAACTTAATTTAACTCGATCTCCAACATATAACGCACTAATATCTGTTGCTGAAGAGCCTTTTTGATAATTGGTTTCTTTGTTTATATAGTAGGTTGTTTCTGCACCAACATCTGGTTTTACCATAATAAATAATCCATTTGGATCAATACTCGTTACGACACCAGCCGACGTTTTAACGCTACCTCCAGTTGATGTTCCATTCGTTTCTATTGGTGTATTAGATGTACCACGAAGTTCTACAACACTTCTTAAGGATATTTCAGCTTCCACTGCCATGCCCATTTTAAAGCCCTCAATAGTCGTAGACGTATTATTAATTGATAAACGAGTGTTCTTATTAATATTGAATGTGACTGTTCGTCCACGATCATTTTGCAATGTCACTTTGCTAAGCTGCTTTTCTATCGTACCATCTGGCTTTGTATATTCTGAATACGTTACATCGACAAAGGTCCCCGTCACCAATTGGGCTGCTTTTGCAGGTTGGCTAAAGGAAAAAGCAATAACCATCAGTAACATCAGCATTAGTATGTATGAATACTTTCTCAAAAATCCTGCCTCCTTACTAAATATTAGTAATAGTATATCGTATTATTGGTAGTTTTTCTTATTCGAAAAGTTACATTTTAGAAGTTTCAAACATTCTTAAAAGTAAAGGTAGCTTTCAACTTCAAGCTACCTTGCCTGCATTACACTTGAATATCTATTGTATGTCCGGCTGTTGGATGTGGAGCATCTAACATTTCAACTAATTGTTCTGTGTTTTGTTGCTGCATATCCATAGCCTGTTTCGTAACAGCTAAAGATACATTTTGCATAAGTGTCGCTTGATTCATTGCCATTGATAAAGCTGCGATATCCATCTAGTCCACCTCCTATCTCATTTATCGGACAAATTGTTTAATCATCAAGCGTTTTCCCCAATTTTCTACTTATCTTACTGGTAAAAAGACAAAAAACATCTACTGTCCTAACGACTAGACACAATAGATGTTTTTACATTACATTTTATTTTCAATTGTTTCCCAAACTTCTTCAAAGCCAAGACCCGTTTCCGAAGAAAAGACAATAAGTGGATCACTTTTCTCCAGTTCCAATGTCTCTTTGACAATTTTTTTATGTTTATCCCATTTACCTTTTGGGATTTTATCTGCCTTCGTTGCAATAACAATACAAGGAATATTGTAGTGCTTTAAAAAATCATACATCATGCGATCATCTGCTGTTGGTGGGTGACGCAAATCTATAATTTGTACAACCGCTTTTAATTCCTGGCGCCCTGTAAAGTAACGCTCAATCATTTTTCCCCAAGCTTCGCGTTCAGACTTAGAAACCTTTGCATATCCATAACCCGGAACATCCACAAAAAATAATTGTTCTTCGATTTTATAAAAGTTAAGGGTTTGTGTTTTACCAGGCTTCGAAGAAATCCGCGCTAAAGCTTTACGTCCAATCATTCGATTAATGAAGGAAGATTTCCCTACATTCGAACGACCAGCTAATGCAAATTCTGGCAGTCCATCTTCTGGATATTGGTCTGGCCTTACCGCACTAATGACCATTTCGACATTATGGACTTTCATTTTTCTAAAAACCTCCGTCCAGTGCATAGGCTAATACTTCATCAGCCGACGACACTAGTTTAAATGTTAGTTGCTCACGCACACTGTCAGGAATATCTTCTATGTCACGTTCATTATCTTTTGGACAAATAATCGTTGTTAAGCCTGCACGGTGAGCACTTAATGTTTTTTCTTTTAGACCGCCAATTGGCAATACACGGCCGCGTAACGTAATTTCACCAGTCATACCTACCTCACGGCGAATCGGACGATGTAGAATCGCTGAGACAATAGCTGTTGCCATTGTAATACCAGCGGATGGTCCATCTTTTGGTACAGCCCCTTCTGGCACATGGATATGAATATCATGATTATCAAAATATTCTGCATCCACATTAAGTTGTTCCATTTTCGTACGAACATAGGATAATGCTGTCTGAGCAGATTCCTTCATGACTTCACCAAGTTTACCAGTTAGCTGTAACTTCCCTTTACCTGGTGTTAAGGATACTTCAATTTGAAGTGTATCTCCACCGACTGTTGTATAAGCAAGCCCTGTAGCGACTCCCACTTGATTTTCCTTTTCAGCCTGTCCATAACGGAAGCGATGTTTACCAAGTAATTCTTGTACAGACTTTGAGCTAACTGTTACTCGTTTTTTCTCACCAGATACAATTACTTTGGCGATTTTACGACAAAGTGTAGCAATTTGCCGTTCTAAACCACGAACGCCTGCCTCACGTGTATAATAACGTATAATGTCGAGGACTGCTTCATCCTTCATTACCACTTGTGTTTTTTTCAAGCCATGTTCTTTAAGTTGCTTTGGTATTAAGTGGTTTTTCGTTATTTGCGCTTTTTCAATTTCTGTATAACCTGCAATGGAAATCACTTCCATACGATCTAACAATGGTCCTGGAATACTGCTTAAATCATTGGCTGTTGCAATAAATAATACATTCGATAAATCATACGGTTCCTCAATATAATGATCACTAAATGTATTGTTTTGCGCAGGATCTAAAACCTCTAGCATTGCCGCTGCTGGGTCCCCTCTAAAATCATTCGACATTTTATCAATTTCATCCAATAAAAATACCGGGTTAATGGTACCCGCTTTTTTCATTCCTTGAATGATACGTCCTGGCATTGCGCCTACATATGTTCGTCGATGTCCACGAATTTCAGATTCATCACGCACGCCACCTAATGAAATACGAATAAACTTACGATCTAAGCTCTCCGCAATAGAGCGAGCTAACGATGTTTTCCCCACACCTGGTGGTCCTGCCAAGCATAAAATAGGTCCTCTAAGCGAATTTTTCAGCTGACGCACAGCTAAATACTCCAAAACTCGTTCTTTGACTTTTTCTAATCCATCATGATCTCGATTTAAAATATTCTCAGCATGGGCAATATTCATGCGATCTTCTGTTGAATTTGTCCATGGTAATGAGATGAGCCAATCGATGTAATTGCGAATAACGCCGCTTTCTGCACTGGCACTTGGTATTTTTTCATATCGATCTAATTCTTTCAGTGCCGCCTCTTTTGTTGACTCTGGCATACCCGCTTCGTCAATACGCTTACGCAATTCCGCTACTTCTCCAGTCTTCCCTTCGCGGTCTCCCAGCTCTGTTTGAATAGCTTTCATTTGCTCACGCAAATAATATTCCTTCTGCGTACGCTCCATTGATTGCTTTACTTTAGAATTAATTTTCTTTTCTAAATCTAACACTTCTTGTTCATCGTGCAAACGAATAATTAAGTGATCTAATCGTTTTTTTACATTCAGCATTTCCAATACTTCTTGCTTATCCGCAATCTTAAATGGTAAATGAGAAGCAATGATATCTGCTAAACGGCCAGGCTCTTCAATATCTGTTACAGTGTTGATGGTTTCAGTCGTAATCTTATTGGAGGATTTTGCATATTTTTCAAAATACGTCATTAATGTACGCATCAATGCCTGCGTTTCTACATCTTTATCTATTGACTCCTCTTTTACGTCAACATCCACAACAGTATACTTCTCTAGCGCACGGTAGTTATTCCAGGTAGCACGCGATACCCCTTCTACTAGTATACGCAATGTGCCATTTGGTAATTTTAGCATTTGTTTAACAAAAGCCATCGTACCAACTGCATACAAATCTTGCTCTTCTGGCTGTTCATCGTGCATTTCTTTTTGTGTCACCAATAAAATCATTTGGTCCTCTAACATCGCCTGCTCTAGCGCCGCTACAGAACGATTTCTACCCACATCAATATGTAACACCATCGATGGGTATACTAAAAGTCCACGTAAAGGCAATAATGGTACATTTGTTGTTTTTTGTATTGTCACCATGCGGGCATTCACCTCCGTCAAAATTTTCATGTTCACATCCCGCGCTACTAGTATGTGTTTAAAAAATTGATTCACACTAGTTATTGAAGCGAGCCAAAAATTTCTTCAAGTTACAGCTGGCTTTATGTAGGAATGAATAAAAAGCTGACTGTCGATATGTGCGAATATTGCACAATCGAAGTCAGCTAATTACTCTCTATCTCACAACGGTAGACAGCCACATCTATTCGTTATGCTGAAGTTTTAGTGTCGCTACCTTCATCGAGTTCAGTGCCATCTTCAAGAAGCAATTTCGGTTTTTCTTTATCCGTAATTGTTTTTGCTGTAATGATACATTTTTTTACGTCTTCACGGGAAGGCAATTCGTACATTACATCAAGCATTGTTGACTCAATAATTGAACGAAGACCACGCGCACCTGTTTTACGCTCAATCGCTTCCTTCGCAATTGCCACAAGAGCCCCTTCATCAAATTCAAGCTCAACACCATCTATTTCAAGCATTTTTTGATACTGCTTAGCTAGTGCATTTTTTGGCTCCGTTAAAATTTGTACAAGTGCAGCTTCATTTAATTGCTCTAGACTCGCAAGTACAGGTAATCGACCAATGAACTCTGGTATTAGACCAAATTTCAGTAGATCCTCAGGAATCAGCTTGGACATGATAGAACCTTCATCAACTTCTACTTTATTCGGATCTGAACCGAACCCAATTACTTTTTCCCCTTGTCGGCGTTTAATGATAGTTTCAATACCATCAAATGCACCACCAACAATGAAAAGAATATTGGTTGTATCAATTTGTAAAAACTCTTGATGAGGGTGTTTTCGTCCTCCTTGTGGTGGAACACTTGCAACTGTTCCTTCTAAAATTTTAAGGAGTGCCTGCTGAACACCTTCGCCAGAAACATCTCGTGTAATCGATGGGTTTTCTGACTTTCGTGCAACTTTATCGATTTCATCAATATAGATAATCCCTTTTTCAGCACGCTCGATATCATAATCTGCTGATTGGATTAGCTTTAATAAAATATTTTCTACGTCCTCACCGACATAACCTGCTTCAGTTAGTGAGGTAGCATCCGCAATTGCGAATGGAACATTTAATATACGTGCTAACGTTTGAGCTAATAAAGTTTTACCGCTACCAGTTGGGCCGATTAACACAATGTTCGATTTTGCTAATTCAACATCATCAATTTTACTGTTCGTATTGATGCGTTTATAGTGATTGTAAACTGCGACTGCCAATGCTTTTTTAGCACGCTCTTGTCCAATTACATACTCATCTAGAATCGTTAGGATCTCTTTCGGTTTTGGGATATCTTGGAATTCGATTTCCTCTTCTACACCTAGTTCCTCTACAACGATTTCGGAACAAAGCTCGATACATTCATCACAAATATAAACACCTGGACCTGCAACTAATTTACGTACTTGTTCCTGTGGTTTTCCACAGAATGAGCATTTTAAATTGCCTTTTTCATCATTAAATTTGAACAATATGTTTCACCCCTATTCAAGCAACAATCTTACAAGATTATTGAACCTTTATCAAATAAATTGTCTGCATCATTTACTGCTCGGCGTTCCTGCCTACATAGATTATAACGCATCGTCATGTACTTTACTTCATTTGTCTCCTGAAGCACTGTAGAAACCTGTTACCTTCGCCACCTTACGCGCTATAAAGTTACGGCTCTTCACTCCAGTTATACAAAAGAATAACTGATCTCTATTTATAAATCTACTACATGCATGGACCGAGGGCTTTTTTCATTCAAAAGAATAAGTCATGTTAATAAGATCTATCTGAATGAAGTTAAATTTAGCATCGTATCAATTTCGCCTTGACGCAAGGTCATCTAAATTTTAAATTGTGCTAGCACCTTTAATTTTTCGAAACCTGTCAATGGCTCTATCTTCATTCAGTGATTGGACACACACTACAAAGTCTATATAGAATACAACACTCCCCTAAAGAGAAGAGGTCTTTTGTACTGATCTATACTTTCAGTACAAACATCTGCTGAATGAAAATAAAAACTAAAACAATACTATGTATAAGTGAAGTAAAAAGAGAACTAAACTTTAAGGGGACTGATTTTAAGAGTTTATGTGATAAAACAAGGCACGGATTAATGCCGTACCTTGTTTTTTTTAACTATCTAATTACACAAAAACCTATTCAGTAATTTTAGCGTTTTCTACTAAAAATTCAACTGTTTTTTGGATTTTGATGTCGTTTTCAAGTACTGCTGTTCCACCTAAAGCACCTGTGATTTGATCTTTTGTCATATTGAATTGAGCAGCCATTTTTTCTAATTCTGCTTCAATATCAGCTTCAGTTGCCTCAATTTTTTCAGCTTCAGCAATCGCTTCAAGTGTTAATGACACACGTACACGGCTTTCTGCTTCTTCTTTCATTTGGCCACGTAGATCTTCTTCTGATTGACCAGAGAATTGATAGTAAAGATCTAAGTTCATACCTTGCGTTTGTAAGCGTTGACCGAACTCTTGTAACATACGATCAGTTTCAGAGTTAATCATACCTGCTGGTACTTCAAATTCAGCATTTTCAGCAGCTTTTTCTACTAGCTCATCACGAAGAGCTGCATCTGATTCTGCTACTTTTTGCTCTGCAGTTTGTTCTTTAATTTTAGCGCGTAAAGCTTCTACGCCTTCCACTTCTGGATCAATTTCTTTTGCGAATTCATCATTTAACTCTGGAAGAACTTTTGTTTTAACTTCTTTCACAGTTACTTTGAACGTAGCTTCTTTACCAGCTAATTCAGCTGCATGGTATTCTTCTGGGAATGTCACAACAACATCTTTAGATTCGCCAGCTTTTACACCTACTAATTGCTCTTCAAACCCAGGAATGAATGAACCTGAACCGATTTCTAGTGGATAGTCTTCACCTTTACCACCTTCAAAAGCTTCTCCACCTACGAAACCTTCGAAGTCGATTACAGCTGTATCACCATCTACGATTGCTTCGTCTTCTTTAATTTCTAGCTCAGCTTTACGAGCTAATTGTTCTTGAATTTGAGCATCCACTTCTTCATCTGTTACTTCTACTGGAAGTTTAGATACTTCTAGACCTTTGTAGTCACCAAGCTTTGGTTCTGGTTTCACTGTTACTTGTGCAGTGAAAGTGAAGTCTTGGCCATGTACAAAGTTTTCTGTACCAGAGATTTCTGGGTAATCAACTGGCATAATTCCAGCATCATCAATTGCTTTTGCATAAGAATCAGGAACGATGATTTCTAATGCATCTTGGTATAGAGATTCGATACCAAAACGTTGTTCAAACATTTTACGAGGCATTTTACCTTTACGGAAACCTGGTACGTTAATTTGTTTTACAACTTTTTTGAACGCTTGGTCCATTGCTGCATCTACTTCTACAGCAGGTACTTCGATTGTAAGAGTACCGATATTACCTTCTTGTTTTTCCCATTTTGCTGACATGTATAAATACCTCCAAATAAATAATCAAGTTTAGATGTTAGACAATTCATTCGTAACTACGATTTTGACAACCATTTTAGTATAACATAGATGAGTATAGTTTCAACTTATTTCATACCTAATGTAGTTCTGTTAGCTTTTCTAACATTTGTAAAAAGTCGATGAGTTCATAGTCCATTTCCTGCACATTACCTAGCATCGCTGAGACAAAATCAATATAACTATAGGCAACATCATCGGCTTCGAATGGATGCCATTCAAACGGATACGTTACAATAGCATGTTTCGCCATTAAATATTGTACCATTTCTAATGTCGTTGGGTCTTGTTCTAGCTTCTTTTCTATTATATTTTTTATCTCGCCATACTGTGGTAGCTGGTTAGGTAATACTAACTGGACAGGATTAACGTTTTTGGTTTGCTTAAATTTGGCTATGGTAACGTCAATGGCTACTTCTTGTTCCACTAATAAAATTAATGCCAAGCTCTGGACAAAAGGATGAATCGTTGAACATTCAATAATCGCTTTTAGTGCCGTTTTTAATTGTCTTACATTTGTATCCATCAGACGATGTAAACGAATGGATTGTTCATTTGGAGTAAGCGCACAAAATTTCTCCAGCTCATATTCCTGTTCCTCTATTAAAAGCTGAGCATTTTCTCTTTTTTCTAGATTTTTAGACACTTCTCTATTTAAACTCTTCAATCGTTCAAATTTCTCCACTTGATCATGAGGCAATACATTTTCTTCAAGAAGCGTCGTAATTAATGTCTCAACCTGATGGTATTCTTTCAACTGCATACATATTGTAATGTACAATTCCATCACTTCCACATAAAGTGTCGTTCCCATCGTAAATAACTGTTCACAAACACCTTTCGCTTTGTCATAGTCTTTTAATTCATATAAAGCAAAGGCATATGCACTGAGTGCAAATTCATCTCCCGCTTCATAGACAAATGCCTTTTCAAAACTGGCTACCGCCTTTTCATATTGATAATTCTCAGCAAACATATGCCCTTCACGTAGTAACGTTTGGACAGTGCCAGGAAAAACAACAATATTGTCATGTTTAAGAACATGACGCTTTCGTTTTGTCATTTTTCTCACCTCTTTATTTCTATTTTTCATTTCGGTTATTTACTAAAAAATCCACAAGTTTCTTATTTTTAACAAAAAATCATTGCTTTACATTCATATTTTGTAATAAATTGTATTATAATTAGAATAATCTAAAATTTATTACAAATTGCGGACGCTCTTTATTAATGTCTGCTACTTCAAGAAAATCAAGTTCTTAATAAGGAGTGGAATCCATGCAATTACTAGATACAATCACAGAATTTGATCATTGTATCTCATCTGCATTTGAGGCATTATCAATTAAAGTCATTTCATTTTCTACAGCGGACGGACCTTTTCAAGATAAGCCGATAGAATTTGAATTTTTAACACGCACCAAAATTGACGTCTATACGCAAGAAGCCTGCACCTATATTTTACGTATTCAAGGGTGTATTCCTGGTTCTATTGCACTTGGTCATCAAAATGAATCACTTGCCATTATTCCTCAAAAAGTAAACATTGAATGTAACTACAAGCTGTTACATGTTGATAAAAAAGATATGCAGCAAATTTTACAACATCCTGAGCCAAATCATCATTACAGTGAATGGCTTATTGATGCGATCAAAAATACCCACATTCTTGTCGAGTTAAAAACAAATCAGCACACCCTTATTGAATGGCCCATCGGCATAAAAGCGGCAATCATCGTCTAACTAGACTAAGACATACTTAAATAGGTATGTCTTTATTTATTGTTCACATTTAAGCTTTACCATTTTGTAGCGTTTCTATCATAACAACTTTCTGTAGTTTCTGGAAATAATATTGTAAAAGTTATATTGGTAATTAGCCACGTATCCTTTCTTCATATAAATGAAGGTTTCAAATTGCTCCATTCGAAATAAAAAAGGCTATAATATATAGTACAAAAATGATGATGGGGGCTTTCTCAAATATGAACATTAAAGAAACATTACAGTCTTTTTCTACAATGACACTTTCTGAACGACAGGCACTTATGCTACAGCATAGTGATTGGTTATTACAAGAAATGTTAGCTCATATCGGCTCAGTTGATGCAGAATTACGCGACCACCTAATTTATCGGACTTTCATTGAATTACTAAGTGACAATTTATTAACTCCCCAACAACTACACTATTTATTTGAAACAGCAATTAGCGAGGATTTCTTATATTTACATATTGGTGAAAAAGCTACAGATAGCGTCTTTACTCGTTCATTTTCTGCTTTACTTGTAGCAGGGCTTCTTGCAAAGGATGCTGAATTATTAGTTTTAAACGATGATGACTTACACATTTTCTTTAAAAAAATCGGACGCTATCTATTATTGGAGCAAGATATAAGAGGTTATGTACAGGATAAAGGATGGGCACATAGCATTGCACACGGTGCTGACTTAGCTGCAACGACCATTAAACATCCAAAATTCGATTTACAATACGCACCATCAATCTTACACGCATTAAAGCTTGTAACTTGGAAGGACAATGTCTATATCAATGATGAAGAGGAGCGCTTAATCAACATAGTTGACGCACTATTACAACAAAATTATTCCGAAGAAGCACTAATAGAGTTTGTAGAGCAGGCTTTTGATAGATTTGAAATGCATTTAATGACACAAGGTTATAATAATTCCTTCTTTAGTGGGCGCACCTGTACCTTAAACTTTATGAAAACATTGTATTTTTCGTTGAAAATGAATAATAAAGCACATCAACTGCAAAACACGATTTATGGGCAAGTTTCTAAATGGCTAAAGCTCGGGGATTGACAGTCAACTTCAAAAATGCTGATTTACTACATTTCCTTCTCCATAACTTAAAAATTTTCTAAAACACCAGCAAACTAGGACAAGTCTTAGTTTGCTTTTTTACTTTTCAGATAGAATAAACAAAGTAAAAAATTGGATATTAAAGAAAAGCAATAATTATATTAACATAATTAATAATCCCCTCCAATTATTCCCTTATTGCAAATTCCTTACATTGAAAATTCATCCTATAGTTTCCACACAACGCTATTGCGTGTACTCCTTTTTTTAAAAAAAGGCAAACAAAAAGTGTTGTAACGACTTATTAGGCGCTGATTTTATTACAAAACAGCGTCCAAAATGTGAAATGCTATTTTTCACAAAAAAATTTATTTACTTAGGTAAACATGAGGAATCCAGTATTTTCAACGTTTCCACAGTGTTTATTAATAAAAACCTATAAATACCAATACTAAAATAACGATTTTCGTTCAAAAAATGTTCAAATTCGGTGTCGTCTTACTATCATTTTCATAACAAAATTATGTTTTTTCTTAAAAACAGGGCGTATAATCCAATGTGCAAACAACGACAAAATGTGACAATCGTAGTCAGGCAAGTACGTCTTTAGAAACGATTGCACATCGCTTTGATTTTGCTAACGCTTGCATCACATCAATCAACACTAGATTTTATGTTTCATATTGAACCATGCCATTGTAAATTCTTATGCTGTTGATTGATACTCCAAGATAAAAGAGGTGACCTCAGTATCTACTATTTGTAAATGTGAGACTGACAAAAAACACATGAATTTTATGAATAGCCGTTCTTATAGAAAGGAGTCAAACATGAAGAAAAAATTAAGTTTAATGTTTGTAGCATTGAGTGCGCTTGCTCTTCTTGCTGGTTGTGAACCATTAACAGTGTTCAACCCAAAAGGACCTAATGCCGAAACATTATCAAACACAATTATCTTATCCATTATTACAATGGCCTTTATATTACTAGTCGTGTATGTGCTTTTAGCCTTTATGCTAACAAAATATCGCGCATCAAAAGCATCTGCAGATTATGAGCCTCCTCATGAAGAGGGTAGCCATCTTCTTGAAATTACATGGACAGTAATTCCAATTATTATCGTAGCTTTCTTAGCTGTTGTTACAGTAAGAACAACTTCTACAGTAGAAGCCCAACCTGCGGGTTATGACGATAAGGAGCCTTTAGTTATTTATGCATCATCATCAAACTGGAAATGGCACTTCAGTTATCCTGAAGAAGGTGTTGAAACAGTTAACTATGTAAACATTCCAGTGGATCGTCCAATAGAGTTTAAGCTTTATTCATTTGGTCCAATTACAAGTTTCTGGATTCCTCAATTAGCAGGTCAAAAATATGCCATGAGTGATATGTTAACAACGATTCACTTGGCTGCAGATGAAGTTGGTTCATTTATGGGACGTAACTCTAACTTTAATGGTCGTGGCTTTGCAGAAATGGAATTTGAAGCACAAACTATGACGCAAGAAGATTTCGATCAATGGGTTGCTGATGTCAAAGCAAAAGAAGCACCATTAACTGAAGAAAAATTTGACGAGCTATTAGAGGCGGAGCATGTTGGTCGCCAAAGCTTCTCATCTACACACTTAGACTTCAGACCAGCTCCAATGGAACATGGTAAACACATGAATATGGATGACATGGATCATGAGGATATGTCTGAAGAGCATTCAGGACATCACTAATTTTTTATTCGAACGAATATTTACATTTATTTTTAATTTTGAAAGGAGCGCATCCAATGAGTATGGAAGAATTATTCCATCCAATGCAAGAACCGATGATTTTAGCGGCAGCTATTAGTATCGTAGTTGGTGCAGTGGTTATCGTAGCAGGCCTTACTTATTTCAAAAAATGGGGCTATTTCTACAAAAACTGGCTATCAACTGTTGACCATAAAAAAATCGGGATTATGTATATCGCAGTAGCCTTATTAATGCTATTCCGCGGTGGTATCGATGCACTGTTAATGCGTGCACAAACAGCCGTTCCAGATAACGGACTTCTTGACGCACAACACTATAATGAAATTTTCACAACACACGGTTTATTAATGATTCTTTTTATGGCGATGCCATTTGTGATCGGCTTAATGAACATTGTCATTCCACTTCAAATCGGTGCACGTGACGTTGCTTTCCCACGTCTAAACGCTGTCAGCTTCTGGCTATTTGCAGCAGGTGCTGGTTTATTAAACTTATCATTCATTATCGGTGGTTCACCAGACGCTGGTTGGACAGCCTACTTCCCTCTTGCAAGTACGGAATTTAGTCCGACTGTAGGGAATAACTATTATTCTTTAGCACTTCAATTATCAGGTATTGGTACTTTAATGACAGGTGTTAACTTTATCACGACGATCATTAAAATGCGTGCCCCTGGTATGACATTAATGAAAATGCCAATGTTTTCTTGGTCTATTTTAATTACAAACATTATTATCGTATTCGCGTTCCCAGTATTAACTGTAGCGCTTGCACTTATGATGTTTGACCGTCAATTCGGCACAAAATTCTTTGCAATGCAAGACGGTGGTATGGATATGCTTTGGGCCAACCTATTCTGGGTTTGGGGACATCCTGAGGTTTATATCGTTATCCTACCTGCTTTCGGTATTTTCTCAGAAATCATTGCAACGTTTGCACGTAAAAACTTATACGGTTACAAATCAATGGTGATGAGTATGGTGGTCATTTCCCTACTATCATTCGTAGTTTGGGCCCACCACTTCTATACAATGGGTCACGGTGTAATGGTTAACAGTGTTTTCTCTATTACAACAATGGCAATCGCAGTTCCTACTGGTGTTAAAATATTTAACTGGCTACTCACAATGAGGCACGGGAAAATTCAATTTACAACACCGATGCTTTATGCACTTGGCTTTATTCCTATCTTCACTATTGGTGGGGTTACAGGGGTTATGCTCGCGATGGCAAGTGCCGACTACCAATATCATAATACGATGTTCTTAGTTGCCCACTTCCACTATGTATTAATTCCAGGTACAGTATTTGGTGTACTTGCAGGTTACCACTACTGGTGGCCAAAAATGTTCGGTTTCCGTTTAAATGAAAAATTAGGGAAAGCTGGCTTTTGGTTCATTGCCATTAGCTTCAACGTAACATTCTTCCCACTATTTATTTTAGGTTTAGATGGTTATGCTCGTCGTATGTACACTTATTCAGAGTCTACTGGTTATGGTCCATTGAACATGTTATCGTTCGTCGGTGCGCTAGGACTTGCAGTCGGCTTTGCATTAATTGTTTATAACATTTACTACAGCTGGAAACATATGCCTCGCAATGAAAAGGCAGATGTTTGGGATGGTCGTACACTTGAGTGGGCTACACATTCTCCAGTACCAGAATATAACTTTGCCGTAGTGCCTACTGTTACTCGCTTAGATGAGTTTTGGTTCGCGAAAAAAGAAGGTCGCGATATTACTGCAGGTCCAATCGAAAAAATTCACATGCCAAATAATACAGGCACACCATTCTGGATGAGTGGATTCTTCTTCCTTGCAGCATTCTTCGCTGTATTCAATCTATGGATTCCAGCCATCATCAGTATGCTTGGTGTATTTGGCTTCATGATCCATCGTTCATTCGAAAAAGATCATGGTCGTTACATTTCAGTTGAGGAAGTAATGGCAACTGAAAAAAGCTTGAGAGGTGATAAATAATATGAAAATCGATTCTTCACTTCCATTAGAATATAGTACAGAGGAAAACCGTCTAAAAATCTTTGGTTTCTGGATTTTCCTCGGCGCCGAAATCGTGTTATTTGCCACACTATTCACAGTGTATTTCACACTTCATACACGTACAGGTAGTGGCCCAAATGGTGCCGAAATTTTCGAATTAACTCCAGTGCTATGGGAAACATTCTTATTATTAACAAGTAGTTTCACAATTGGTCTTGGTGTTCATGCAATGCGTATTGGTCGTAAAAAAGCGATGATGACATTCTTTATCATCACTCTTTTACTAGGTCTTGGCTTCTTAGCTATTGAGATTGATGAATTTGTCACTTATGTACACGAAGGTGCGACAATTCAAACAAGCGCATTCTTATCGTCCTTAATGACTTTACTTGGAACGCACGGTGCCCACGTAACATTTGGTTTCTTCTGGGGCGTAGCTATTTTAATCCAAGTGGCTAAACGTGGTTTAAATCCACAAACAGCGAACAAAGCGTTTATCTTCTCATTGTACTGGCATTTCCTAGACGTTGTTTGGATTTTCATCTTCAGCTTCGTCTACTTGAAAGGACTGATTAGCTGATGAAGGAATTATTCCCAAAACAACATGTGATGGGCTTCGGCTTCTCACTATTACTAACAATTGTAGCTTTAGCTGTTGTTAAATTCGATATGTCTCTTAATATGGCATTTGGAATTTTACTAGTAACTGCCCTTGCACAAGCAACTGTACAATTAGTATTATTCATGCACATCGGTGAATCTGAAGATAAGAAAACGTTGTATACAACGATTTTATATTCAGTATTCGTAGGTGTAGTCACAATCATTGGTACATTATTCGCCATGATCTGGGGTTATAATTAATCCATTACATCAGGGCATTATCGCGATCAGCGGACACTTAAATCTCTGCAGAACAAAGATAATCAAAAAAGCTGTCCCAAGCTATTGTCATTGGACAATTGCTTGGTGACAGCTTTTTCCTTTTTAATTATGGCTTCTGTACCTTTATTAATTTTCACATGTTTATCACGTGCAGTTGTGAAAAGAATGTTATTTTTTTAATAAAAGATTAGTCTTTTTTAAAAAATAACGAAACTTTTCCTTTTTTAGGGCGTATAGTAGTAGATAGTGTTTTTTACCAAGAATAGGAGATGAAAGTAATGAAGAAAATTTTTAAAGTATTAGCAGTTGGGACACTAGCATTGACACTTGCAGCTTGTAACTCGAGTGCTACCCCTACGAAAGACACAACTAAAACAAGCAAACTCACTTTAGAACAAGTGTATGACAAAGCAGTGGACCGCCAGGCTGACATTAAAAGTGCAAGTGCCAATATGGACATGACACAGGTAACAAAGGTTGGATCTGGTAAAGAGGCTATGGAATTTTCTATCGACTCTAAAATGGACATGGACATCATTGTTGACCCACTTGCAATGCATTTGTCAGGTTCAATGTCGATGCCCGATATGATGAGTGAAGGCGAAGAAACAACGGACATGCCAATAGAAATGTACATGAAGAAAGACACTGGTCTTTTCATGAAAGATATGACAACTGATAGCTGGATCAAGCTACCTGATGAGAATTTTGATGAGATTTTAGATCAAACGGCTGCTTCTGCAGATGCGAAAGAACAGCTAGAACATCTAAAAAAATTCATTGGTGATTTTAAATTTGAACAAACAGACGATGAGTATGTCCTTACTTTAGAAGCAAAAGGCGATAAATTTAAAGAGCTAATTGATTCTGAGATCACTAAATCTATCGAGGATATGGGATTAGAAGAAAATCCAATGGATCAATTAACAATTGAAAAAATCAACTATGTATTACACATCGATAAAGAGACTTTCGATACAAAAAAAATGGATATGAATTTTGATTTAAAAATGGCCGTAGAAGGTGACGAATTAATCATGAATACAAAGTCAGTCGTTACTTACACTGATTTCAACCACCTAAAAACAATTGATATTCCTCAAAGCATTATTGATAACGCTCAAACAATCGAATAATAATGAAAAAACCTGCTTGTCTACTAGCACAAGCAGGTCTTTTTTATTCAAAAAATTAACGGACAATTAGCACATCACATAGAGCATAGCGCACTACTTTCTCTGCAACAGATCCTAACATCATTTTCTCCATACGATTTAACCCTGTTGCACCACAGACAATTAAGTCCACATTCGGTAATTGCGTTAAAATACCTTTTGGTGAGCCTGCTTCTACTACAGATTCCACGGTTTTGACTCCTGTCTGCAATGCCTCTTTTTCCAACTGTTCCATTTTTACAACGTTTTCTTTCTTTAGTTCCTCCGCATATTTCAAATCATATGCAGATACCGCTCCAAATGATTTTGTATCAATGACGTTCACTAATTGCAAAATAGCATTGTGTTGCATGGCTAAGTGACTTGCTCGATCCAATGCTTTTAATGATTGTTCCGAGAAATCAATTGCCACTGCGATTTTAAGATAATTAGCCAATGTTAGTCCTCCCCATTCCTTATACCCTTCTATGTCTTCACAAATAGTATATCACAATGGTATCCGATATAGTTTATCGTCCTGTGACTGTGGGCTTCCTCGACCATCTGTATTATTGCTAATAAAATAAAGAAATGCGTCATCCACAAAGACATCACGAATTCTTCCAAATTCCGACAATCGTTCAATATATTTGTTTTCTTTCACAGCAAACGCTAACACTGCACTACCTCTTAAAGCTGCGACATATAATTGATCATCCATCATATCAATGCCAGATGGTGCCCACGTTTTAGAAGTACCTGATGTAAAGAGAGGTGTGATCATACCTTGCTGTTTTTTTGTTCCTTCAATATCGGGCCAGCCATAATTCTTCCCCTTCTCGATTATATTAATTTCATCGTTTGCGGCATTGCCATGCTCACTGGCATACATCGTACCATCTGTTGCCCAGGTCAAGCCCTGTGGATTTCGATGTCCATAGCTGTATACATAGGACTGTGGAAAAGGATTATCGTTCGGTATGGAGCCATCCAAATTGATGCGTAAAATTTTTCCCTCTAGAGCATCTATATTTTGTGCTAAGGAAGGTTGCGTCGCATCACCTACTGTTGCATACAGTTTACCATCAGGCCCTATTTTTAAACGACCACCATGATGATATGTACCACTCTTTATTCGATCTATGATAAGATCCGTTTCTAACCACTTATTATCGTTCAAGGTTAATGTAACAATTCTATTAAACTGCTCGCTTCCTTCAACATACGTATAATAAGCAAAGGCAATCTGTTTGTCTGAAAAATTAGGTGCTAATACAAACCCCAATAAACCAGCTTCTGGCGCTGTTGAAAGCTCCTTATCGAGGATGACCTGTTGCCTGTCAACTGCTCCTCCTTCCTCAATTTTCACAATACTACCAGGCCTTTCTGCTACATAAAAAACAGTACCATTTTTTTGAATCGACCATGGTGTTTGCAATTGATTTGCTAGTATTTCTACTGTTGAATTTATTGAAGGAGCCATGCGCGTTTCCTCTTTTTCTAAACCTCCGTCACTCTTGTCCTTAGGTGGCACACAAGCAACACATAAAACCATTACTAGCAGTAATAGTGGCATGATACATTTCATTGTTGTTCACCCTTTCATTTTTAATGCATTAAGAAAATAGAAAAAGACGCCCCTAGACGTCTCTTAGTGTTGAAAAACAAAACGATCTATAGAAATTTTGTGAAAGGTAAAAATAGATTTCCGTTGCAGGCTACTTGCTTTCCTGTGGGCGAGCGCCGAGCCGCTTCCTCCGCTACCGCTCCGTGCAGGGGCTCGCCTGTCTCGCTATCCCACGGGAGTCAAGTAGCCTTCCATTCCAATCCATAAAGATGTTTCTTTTTAACAAAGGTTTTCAAATAAAGCGAAGGTGTTCCCTACTCTTTATGAAGAGGTGTTGTCACGCATCACTTCTCCACATTGAAAATAAGGAGCTTTCCTTTCTCTCATCAGGCAAATAAGGAGCGATTTTGATCGTGACGGCTCGTATGAAAGAGAAAGAAAAGCCACTTTTGCCAAATGGTTGATTGAAGTGGAGCCAGCGTCACTCCTAGGGGATTTAGCGTCACAGCTGAGACCCTGGAGCGAACGGAAGTGAGTGAAGCGGCTCAGCGGACGCCCCCTGGAAAGGACGCTGGCGGAACGGAAATCAACCCCTCGCTAAAAGTTCTTTTTCTGCTATTGACATGATCTTATTTCAACAACAAGAGACGTCCCCTAGACGTCTCTTTTATTACCTTTTATACCTTCAAAAGTGATTATTTCACCAAATGCTTTTGTTTTCGCTAACACATCAAGATACGCTTCTTTTCGATGGATGAGTCTTTCTTGTTGCAATTTCTGATGGGAATGTTGAAAATCATCTATAGCTATTTTGTCCATAAACTCACCTCTTCTAGTAGTGTACGTTAACACTATTATAATGTTGGAAAATTCTTACGACAATTCTATTTCTATTTTTGATTACAAGTTCCCAATAATAAAAAGGAAAAAAGGCATATAATTTTAGCCATTAGCTATTCAAATTTATCTAGCTAATGCATAAAAAAAGGTAGCACTTTTTCTTCAACAGCTTGTTCGCCTGCTTGAATCCATCTACTTTTATCGTGAATATACCCGTCTTTATCAAGCGGAGTTTGGAATTGACTAACACCAGTTGCATCAAGTAAAGACCCCTCATCATAATCTAGACCTATATTCTCAACATGCTTAATGACAAATGGTTTTTGAAAACGAATTTGGGCATCCTCATTATCAAGTTCCCCTGATGTTACGATAAAGGGAACACGCAAATAAATAGTTTCCCCTGCCTCTTTCCATAGTATCGAATCGAAGCTTCCTTTATAATACTCCCAATTCCCACCAATCGTAAAACCTCGATTGGCAATTTTATCACGTAAATAGCCGAAACCAATCTCTTTTCCAACAATTTTTGAATCAAATTGTAGCAATTTGTATTCTCCTCCTTTCACTCGATAAAAGTCTAACCTAAAAGGTGGCATTACAAACTAGTTATGATGTAATTATGATTGCCAAAAAAGTCTCGAAACTTTTTTAAATCAAAGTTTCGAGACTTTTGTAAGTTATTTATAAAGGCACTGAAATCTTTCGATGCAAAACATATTTAGCAGCTTCTACATACTCTGTGGCAGCCCTTTGACTGACTGCGGCTGTTGGAGCAATACTTTCAAAGCCATGATAGCAACCTGGGTATAAGTGAAATTCGACATCTACTCCAGCCTGACATAGCTTTGTCACATATTGTAAAGTCTCGTCACGGAATGGATCTAATTGACCAACACATGTATACGTAAACGGTAATCCTGATAAATCATCTGCTCTAGCTGCTGCGGCATATGGTGACACATTGTCGCTGCCGTTCTCTCCACTCAAATACATTTCCCAGCCTTTTTGATTGAGCGAGTGGTTCCAGATCATATGTCCCGTAATTTCCAATGAAGATGGTGTGTTATTCCGATCATCTATCATTGGATATAGAGGCATTTGGAAACTAAGCTTTGGATAATTACGATCTCGAGTAAGTAATGCGAGTGCAGCTGTGAGTCCTCCTCCAGCACTTGCTCCAGCAATTCCTAAACGACTGGGATCAATCCCTAATTCGTCCGCATGGTCTGCTACCCATTTTAACGCAGCATAACAATCTTCAAGTGGTGCTGGATAAGGATGTTCAGGAGCAAGTCGATAGTCTACAGATACAACCACACACTTCGCTTCATTAACAAAGCGCTGACAAAGCAAATCATCTCCTTCTGGAGCACCTAAGACATAGCCGCCGCCATGAATCCATAGTAGCCCTGGGGAAATTTCTTTCTGCTCTTTTGACTTATAAATACGAATGCGAAGAGAATCGTTGTCATCAGGCCCTTGAATCACTTTATTTTCAACTGTTATCTGTTCATCTATCGGAGCTGGCACAGCAACAGCTGCCATTCCTTCTCTTGTTGCCTGTACATTATCTAAATCTAATGGGGGGAAAATTGCTAACGTTTCTCTTAGTTCTGAATCAATACGATGTTCCATTAAAATTCTTCCTTTCTTATTTAAAATATTTTTTACGATGTTAAACCGCCATCAATTGGTACGACAGCGCCATTCACATAAGAGGCTTCCTCCGAAATTAAGAAAGCGATTACATTTGCGATTTCAGAAGCATCTGCTAATCTTCTTAGGGGGCCGTTTTCCTCTGGACTGGACGTTAAGCCCTTTGTCATATTAGTCATTACACCACCTGGACAAATAGCATTTACTCGTATACCGCTAGGACCATATTCAATGGCAGCAGTTCTAGTTAACCCAATAACACCGTGCTTACTAGCAGCATAGCCGCCTAAATAGGGTTGTCCTTGTATTCCTGCCGCTGAAGAAGTATTCACGATGACACCTGACTGTTGTTGCTCCATCTCTTTTAATACATATTTTAAGCCTAAAAAAGTTCCTTTTAGATTGACCGAAATGACGTTATCAAATGTCTCTTCCTCTAAATCTGCTAGTAAAGATGGCGGGCTTAACACACCTGCATTATTGATGAACGCATCAATTCTACCAAACGCTTCTTTTGCAGCCTCCACATATTTCTTCACGTCTTGGCTTTTAGAAACATCTGCGTGGACAAAGATAGCCTGTTGTTGATGTTCCTTCACAGCGTGTAGTGTGTCTTGACCACTTTTCTCATCAAAATCTACTAATACTAATGCCTTGTCCTGTGTGGCTAGTAATTTTGCTGTTTCTCTCCCTATACCATTTCCTGCACCTGTAATAATGACTACTTGTTGTCCCATATTGATATATGCTCCTCTCTTGCAAACTATGATATTGGTTTTAATCTCATTAATTTAAAGCCTTCATAATTATTTTGAGCCACCTCATGACAATGCTTTGTATAATAATCAAATCCGCCCAGATAAATTAAAAAACTGCGGGGTTTACCTTCAATATTAGCTCCCGTATACCAGGAATCACCTTTGACGTAAAGTGTTGTGTTAGCAATCTCTCGACAATGCTTGCTCCAAGCTTCCTCGGCTTCTTTATTTGGTTCCACAAGGTCAATGTCATGCTCACGCAAGTAATCGATACATTGTGCAATCCATTCTACATGCTGCTCAATAGCGATTGGCATATTCACGAGGACAGATGGACTTTCTGGACCAGTAATCATAAATAAATTAGGAAAACCTGCTGTTGTTAGTCCGAGATATGTTTGAACAGAAGCACCATCCTCCCATTTTTCCTTTAATGTCTCACCGTTCCTTCCCCTTATATCAATTTTAAATAATGGTCCTGTCATGCCATCATAGCCTGTTGCAAAAATGATACGATCTAAATCGTAATGTTCATCCGTCGTTTGAATACCTGTTTCTGTTATTTTTTTGATAGGTGATTCTTTTACATCCACCAGTACAACATTCTCCCTGTTGTAGGCTTCAAAATAATCACTATCTAAAACCTGTCTTTTCGTGCCATACATATACTTCGGACATAATTTTTCTGCTACCACAGGGTCTTTCACAATTTGTCGTATTTTAGAGCGAATAAATTCCGCTGCTTTTTCATTGGATTGTTCATTTGTTAACAGATCATCATAAGTGGCTGCGAAGGCAAAACCACCTTGTGCCCAAGCTTTCTCAAAAACCGCCATCCTTTTATCATCACTATGCTCCATTGCAGATTGCTGATTTTGTGCAAAAGGTGTACCTGATATAGAATTTCTCATCGACTGCTTTAAAGCTTCGAAATTTTGCTTGGTTTCTTTGATAAAGTTCTCATCATATGGATGATTACGAGCCGGAATCGTATATTGTGGTGTCCGTTGAAATACAGTAAGCTGCTCTGCTTCTTTCGCAATTACAGGTATGGCTTGAATACCACTGGAGCCTGTCCCGATAATTCCTACTCGTTTCCCTGTAAAATCAACCTTTTCATGTGGCCAATGCCCCGTGTGATACCAATTTCCGCTAAACTGTTGCAGTCCATGAATGTTAGGAACATTGGCAGCAGACAGACAGCCTATTCCTGTAATAAAATACTTAGCTAAGATGTGCTGTCCGTCGTTTAGATAAACAATCCATTTATGACGTTCCTCATCAAAATGTGCTGCAGTGACCCTTGTATTAAATTGGATATCCGTTCGCAATTGAAAGCGATCTGCCACGTAATTTAAATAACGTAATATTTCCGCTTGTTCTGGAAATCTAGATGTCCAAGTCCATTCTTCATACAACTCTTTTGAAAATGTATAGTTATAATAGATGCTTTCTATATCACATCTAGCGCCCGGATAACGATTCCAATACCAAACACCGCCTACACCATCTCCAGCCTCGCATACAATGGTAGAAAAACCTTTACTCCTCAGCTGATGTAACATATACAAGCCTGCAAAGCCAGCGCCTAAAACAACTGCATCCACCTCTTTAATTGTTTGGCTACTCATCCACTACACCCCTCACTCCAATAAATTATTAAATACAAATACAAGAAAATACTGGATTTCCTTAGCTTAAATACTACAACTTACAGAAAATATTGAAAATTCCTTATTTTAAGCGTAGTATATACTTAAAAAAGGGGATAGGTCATGTCCAATCTTTATACCATTCAAAAACGTTTCGACACGGTACAAAGTTATGCCAATCATGAAGAGCTGTTGATACATATTTTGCAGGTATATTTAGATTCTTTTCCTATCAAAGATGCCTACTTATTAAGGTATTCTCCAATAGGCTTTGTAGCTGAAGGAATCATTTTTTTGAATGAATCTGGAGGTAGTCATATCGGTGAAATTCGAGAGGAGATTCGTAGCTTCCCTATTATTTATGCTGCTATTGAGGATAAGAAGGCTAAATTTTGTACAGGAATGGATTATTTAAAAAATATAAGTATTAAATATTCTATTCCCTCACAAAATAATTCATTTTTAATCATTCCCATCTTCATTGGCCAATATGTTTTCGGCTATATTTGTAGTACACAATTGGAAGAGGAAATCGCTATAAATGAAAAGCTATTGGATGACATGACAGCTTTTGGAAATGTTATTGGTCAGCTTATCATGCAAACTAGAAATAGCAAAAAGGAAGGCCTTCTTAGCAAACGTGAGCTGGAGGTGATGAGACAGGTAGCACAAGGGGGAAGTACGAAGGAAATTGCAGATTTTATGGATTTAAGTGAATTAACTATTACCCAATATGTCAAATCTGCTATCAAAAAATTACATGCCAGAAATCGTTCTCATGCCATTAGCATTCTTTATCAAGAGGGAATTATTCTATAAAAATTCAGGGGGAGCATGCAACTCCCCTCGATTACTACACAAGTATGCTCTGCATCCATTGCATAATGCAACAATTTTCTTAGACTCAAATGTCTTCGCTTTAACAACTTTATTACCCCCAGTAGGCCCTCATTAAATCTATTGACCATGCTGGCTGTTGAACATCCTTTTTAGGTAAAAACTCTTTCATCACAGGCTTTATATCTAGTATAGGTGTGCCATCAATGGCATCTAGCCCTTGGACGATTAATGCTCTTGGTTTGACCTCTAATAACTCAACGATTGTACTTCCTAATTTATTGGGTCTATTCTTACCCCTTTGCGCGAAAATGCCGACCTCGGGATAATTTTGATTATTTCTAGGATGTCTCGCCTCATATTGGATATGATCGTCTGTAACTTTATCAAAATAAAAAATAATTTCTAGATGAGAAAAATCTCCTATTCCTTTTAAGGATGCCTCCTGGATATGATCAGCAAGTTCAATAGTTGAAATAATCTCTCCCCAATAATCATCTTTGATCATTTGCCGATTGTTATAAACTGTAGCGATTGATTGAACGATATATTGCATGTCTTTTATCTCCCATCTTTTCGAATGTTTAATAATACGGACTTTAATTCCAGTATATACAAAATAGACAAAAAAAGATGATTAACCTCGTTAATCACCTGAGACTGTAGACAAAAGCCCATCGAGAAGTTCACTCTCGATGGTTTTTGTCATTTTTCTTCCTATTTTATTTTTAACATTTGGTAATATACTACCAAATTCAACATACTCTTCGAGCTTAGTTGCTCTCTTAAGCTACTTGCCACGTCCAAGTAGCCAGTTTCTTCAAATTCATGGCAGCAAAAGTAAGCATCGCCTGCATGGACAATTTTTTTAGACCTCTTAAGGTTGTCCATCGCATACCATGCTTTTCTTTTGCATCGGCAAAGACACGCTCAATCGTTTCTTTGCGCTTTGCATAAATTTGTTTGATGTCATAGGAATGGCGTAAATGTTCAGCTTCCTCCACATACGACTCCCAAATATGGCGTTGAATGAGTTTTTGATGATGCTTACTTTCTGTACATTGGGAAAGGCTTGGACACTTCGCACAAATCAAAGGATTCGATTTATATTGGCGATATCCTTCCTTCGTCGTTGTCGCATACTTCAATATCTGCCCTTGTGGGCAAAGATAACAATTATAGTGCTCGTCATATGTGTACTCGTGCTTTCGGAAGAATCCATCTTTCGTTTTAGGACGTGTATACGGAAGAACAGGCAACATTTGATTCTCTAACAAAAAGTTCGTAATCGCTGGTGTTTTATAGGCTGCATCTGCCGCAACAGCGATTGGTTTTTGAACGTTTTGAATGACCCTTTCAACAAGTGGCTGTAATACATGGCTATCGTGCACATTTCCCGGAGTCACAATGGCACCTAAGACAAAGCCTTTTTCGTCTGTGGCTGCATGGAAAGAATACGCAAACTGTTTCGTACGTTCATCCTTCACGTAATAGCCACTTTCAGGATCTGTCGTGCTTTCCTTTATTTCTTTCCATTCTTCCTTTTCAAATTTCTCCGGGGGAAAGGGCTTTTTTCCGTGTTCTTCACGATCCATATTTAACTCTAATTGAAGTTTTTCTTCATAAGCCCGTGTTTCTTTTCGCACGACCTTTTTATCATACTTCCGTTTATTCGCACTCGCTTTCACATGCGTAGAATCGATAAATAAATGGTCTGCATGGAGGAGTCCTTGATGCATAATCTCTTTTAAAATACGATAGAATATCTGTTCAAATATATCAGTGTCTTGAAAGCGACGGGCATAATTTTTACCGAAGGTAGAGAAATGCGGGACTTCTGTATGGAAGCCAAATCCTAAAAACCAGCGATACGCCATATTCGTTTCAATTTCTTTGATGGTTTGACGCATGGAGCGAATGCCAAAAACATATTGAATAAACGTCATTTTGAAGAGAACGACAGGATCAATACTTGGACGCCCATTAGGTGAATAGAGATGTTCTACTAAAGGATAGATAAATGAAAAATCAATAGCAGCCTCTAGTTTTCGCACTAAATGATCGTTGGGAACTAATTGATCAATCGTTAACATTTCTAATTGTTCACGTTCATTGGTTTGATTCTTCGTCATCATGGTTGATCACCTCAAAAGTTTACTTTTCAACACCCTATGTAGATAGAGTATTTTATATAGAAGTTGATTGGAACGAAGGGCGGCGACTCCTGCGGGAAAAGCGGGAAAGTCGAGATCCTGGACTGAGCGAAGCGAGGGAAGCAGCTCGACCCCGCCCGCGGAAAGCGTCCGCCCGTAGTGGAAATCAACGGCTTTACTTTATTTTATTGTAAAAGAAAAAAGACTGTAGGCAAACTCAAAATTCAGCGAGTTTGTCTACAGTCTGAGATGATTAACCTCGTTAATCACCTGACGTCCCATAATCTTTAATGGTTACATTCACTTCACATGTGATTGGAACCTCACTAAATGTTTGATCCCAATCTTTTTTTATTTTTTGCCATACCTTTGGATAATCTATTCTTATTTTATTGCCAAATCCAGCAACATCCGTTTGAAATTCATGTTGCGTTTTTTCCAAAACCTTCTTCACTAATCGTTCAATCTCATTTTCAAATACTTTCTCCGCTTTTTTCAAAAATCGATTGTCAAATGCCTTATCTGATAGGACCCAATGTTCAGAGATTCTACCCTCTGTTTGGATTTTTATGGTAAAAGAGATTTGATCGTCCTTTATGAGAGGAATAATTTTACTTTTATCTGAAATAATTTCATAGATAATGGGTGCTCCTGACTCCTCATCAAAGCCTTTGACTAAACCACCTTTCCCTTCGCCTGTTATCCATGCAATTCCTTCCAAGTCACTTTCATTTAAAAAGCCACGCAACTTTTTCGTTTTGCCTTCAATGACAGCAGCTCCTGCAAACCTTACTTCCCCATCTTCCGCTAACACATTTTGCAATAAAAAGCTTGAGTCTGAATAGAGCTTTCCTTCTAACTTGGCAACGGTCATCGGTGGTAAAATCTTAGTCGTCCTTTCATGCCCCTCCATCATTTCCACTAATTGAAAAGCTGGAATTTTCGTTGGTTCATTCGTTTCAAGTGCCTGACTTGCACGATTTTGAGCAATAAGGAGCAGGCCACTCGGTCGTATTTCTAATTCTCTTAGAAAAAAATCTAGTGTTTGTTGAAGATTGACGGTACTGGCTAAATCTTCCCCAATAATAATCACTTTGGAATGTTCAGCAAAGGAGCGTTTATCAACTTTTAGAAGCATATTTCGTAATGTTGGCAACACCGCATCGCCCGTTTCAGTGACATTTTTATATGCTTTTTCAGGTAAGGTACCCTCTTTCGTTCCAGAAACTGTTGTCTCTGATGTAATGAATTGATTGGTAATTGTTAGCAGATCCCTATTTGCATATCTAGCATCTTGTTGCTCCTCAGAAGATACATCACCTGTTTCTAAATCCAATGATGTGCCTACAATAATACCTAAATCCTCAATCTCTTTACTACTCCAGCAACCAGTAAGAAGAAAGGATACAGTCATTAATAGAAGGTATCGGATATATTGATGTTTTCGCTTCATGCTTTATTTCCTCTCCATTTCGATATAAGGAGTAAAATTATAGGTACGGCACCAAATAAAATTAGTGCAGCATGGCCAATCTTATCGCCAAATGTAAAAAGATCATTAATATTTTTTGGCGTCATCGCAATGATATAAATAATCGGTAATAATCCGTATAAGAAAGGATTCATACTTTTCTTAAAAAGTTGAGCTAATCCTAAAGCAGCTGCATAATAGGTAATCGAGAAGGTAGCAAATATTTGCATAATCCAGATGACCAGTAAAAACGACTCAAAGCGTTCAAAAATTAATCCAGGAATTTCAAAACTTCGCATCAATTCAATCGTGGGCCATGTCCTTGTCATAACCCCTTCAATGGATAAAGCTCCAATAACCATAACAACTGTAATAACATAAAAAAGTAAAGGAATCGTTATGCCCACTAGTACAACCTTTACAGCTTTTGATTTATCTGATGGATACATAAATGCTACTATAAGCAGCATAATTTCAGGACCTAAAAATGCCAGTGTCGCTGTTTTGATCCCCTTTAACATGGGTACAACACCCAAACCTAATACTGGTCTAAGATTATCGATTTCAAAGATTCCTAAGCTTAAAAAGGCCACGAGCAAAAAAATCACAAAGGTTATAGGGAAAATGATTTCAAACAAACGAGCAATTGTATTGATGCCACCACTAATCAAATAAATCCCTACCCACAAAAAGGGCAAAATGATAGCCCATGTAGGTGTTCCTTCTAATAAGAAGAGAGAGGTTACTTCAGCCATTATGCGAACCTCAAAAGCAGAAATGGTAAAAAAGTAGACAATTACACATATACTTATGAATGAGCCCAACCATTTCCCTATAATATCTTGATTGTATTGATAAAATGTTTTGTCAGGATATTGTTGGCTTAGCTTGACAATAATTACGCCCGCAATCATGGCAACAACTCCACCTAAAAAAACACTAATCCATACATCCGGCGTTTTTACTTTTTCTACAGATGCACGAGGTAAGGTAAGAATTCCAGTGGCAAGAATATAGTTAATAATAATAACAACTGCTTGTGATGTCGTTATTTTATCTTTTAAAGTGCTGTTCATGGCTGTTTTTCTCCTTTCCTCTTATTTCCCTTTGCGGATAGAATCTTTTGGCTTTAATAATCTCGGACGATGTTTCATCACCCTGAACGGCATACGAACCATAAAGTCTTTCCAGTCACCTGCTCTATACGGAACAGTAGGACTAAGATATGGTACGCCGAAGCTCTTTAGTTTCACTAAATGACTGCAAAGGAATAAGAAAAATAGGATGATGCCATATAGTCCAAATAAAGCAGCAGAAAACATTGAGACAAATCGCAGCATTCGTAGCGTGATGCCAGCATTATATTGAGGAATAGCAAAGGAAGAAATCGCCGTTAGTGCAACAACAATAACCATAATTGGACTAACAATTCCTGCCTGTACTGCTGCTTCTCCAATGACAAGCCCCCCAACAATTCCCATTGTCGGACCAATCGGCTTAGGCAAGCGAAGGCCCGCTTCTCGTAGTATTTCAATGGCAACCTCCATAATGAGAGCTTCGATTAATGCTGGGAAGGGTACCCCTTGCCTTGTCCCCATCATGGACAACGCTAGTTTAGTGGGAATTAACCCCTGATGAAACGACACAAAAGCAATATACAAGGATGGTCCAAATAAAGTGATACCTGCAGCAAAATAACGAAGCAAACGGATAAGAGAGCTAGGCAACCAACGTTCATAATAATCTTCTGGTGATTGCAATAACATATTAAATGTGACAGGTACAATTAAAGCAAAGGGAGTGCCGTCTAATAGAATTGCAACTCGTCCTTCCAGTAAAGCTGCAACAACACGATCAGGACGCTCGGTACTCTGTACTTGCGTAAACGGACTAAGATAATTGTCCTCAATCAATTGCTCAATATAACCTGATTCAGCTACATCATCCAAATTGATTGTTTCAATCCGTTTCCTCACCTCTTTGACGAGATCAGGTTCCACAATTTCATCTATATAGGCTAAGACTAACTGTTTTTTTATTCGCTCCCCCACTTCCATTTCAATAATAGATAAATGTTGGTTTTCACCATGTTGCCTCAATAAAGAAGTATTGACACTTAATTTTTCCGTGAAGCCCACCCTTGGTCCACGTACCAATGCTTCAGAAACAGGCTCCTCAAGATTTCGAGTCTTTCCATGTGCGGTACCAATGATAAATACACTCGGTATACCGTCAACAATTAATACAGTAGAGCCAGTTAATACCTTTCCCACGGAATTCATGACATTCGATTCATCTATAAGATCACTCACTGGTAGGATTTCATTTGCAATCAATTGTTGTAATTCATAACCTCTTATCAACGTGGAACTTTCTGAAAGTCCATTCATTAATGATTTTAAAATATGCTTGTCAATCAGCTCTTTATCGCATAACCCTTTAAGAAAAACGATAGCTGCACGATTACCAGTATTTCCAATGTGAAATTCTCTGAAATGAATATCCCAATTATGACCAAGTTCTTTCCTCATTAGTAAGAGATCTTCACTGTAATTACCTGTAAATTGCTCTAACGTTTTTTGAATAGGTTTATGCACCGTCTCACTTTGATCACTATATTCTTTTATATCAATTTTGCCGTTGCCCTTTTTGACAATAAAAAAACCATTAAACAATTTGAAAATCAAATATGGAATGAAAAATGCTAAAAAGCCCTGAAAAAAAACTTGCCAATGCGGCACATAGGAAATCACCTTTTCCCACATATTGATCACCCTCTTTAGTACAATCGTACAGAGTATCCCTACATGTTTTTAGCATTATCTAAGCAACGGCATTTTAAACTTCTAATCCCCAACATTCTTCACAAAACAAGACATCTGATCTTTGATAGTCATAAAAAAACCAGCCTCAAATAATTTGAGAACTGGTATTAATAAATTGTTGTAGTATTGGATAAGTTGACTTGTCTTTCCTAAGTATTCTTCAATATCGATTCTACTTACTTTCTAAATCCAATTTTCTTTAACGACATTGATTTCATGCGTTATGAGCAGGACTCCCCATTCCCCTCTCATGCCTTATTTCCACCTTTAATGTTTAGGATAAATGAAATCTATTAAATAGGATATGGTATACTAGCTACTATGAAAAATTAGAAGGTGAAATTTATGCTAGAAGTCAGTGAAAGTAAATTAGCACAATATAGTCTACATTTTGTGAGCGAAACACTTATTTTAGGAGAAGAAGCCTTGTCTCAACCCGAAGTCATGCTAGAAGCAGCCTTTACACAGCTTGCATTTAGTAAAATAGATATGGAGCAGCAATACGAATTTTTCCATGAAACCAATATTGAGCTTAATGAAGTTTTTACGTATTCTAAGACTATTTTTGAACAGAACAGTAACTTTCTAGAACAGTCACAAAATATGGCTAGGCACTTACATAGTGTCTCACAACATCCAAACATCAAAAGCGGTGAACTGTTTATTGGTTTGTTCGAAAATTGTTTACTATTGAATGAAGCTAAAAAAGTTATTGCCATTGTCAAAATTGATGAAAAAGAAATATTTTTAGATGTAAAAAATGACCACAATCAAATGATTATCAACGGCGTTGATGGTATTAACGTCAAGAAAATAAATAATATGGCTATCATTGTTGATATGGGACCAGATCAAGCACCTGCTGTGTTTATGAAAACGAAACGTAAAGAAGATATTGTTTATTGGCAAGAACGATTTTTAAAAATTAAAGCAGCAGATGAACATTATCATAAAACGGATTTAGCATTAGCTGAATGTAAAAAATACATCTTAAAGGAAGAAAATTATACAAACACGGAGAAGCTGGGACTTCTGAATAAAACACTAGATTATTTTAGAAATGAAGAGGAGTTTCAAGTAAACCATTATATCGACACCGTATTTGAGCAAGCAGATGCTAGCCAAAAAGATATCATCATCAACTCAGTCAAACCCTATGAAACAGTCATTTCGGACAGTGCTTTAGAAAAGGCTGAGAAGAAGTATAAACGTAAAATCAAACTGGATGCCAACATTGAAATACAAGTAAATATTCAACATATCGATCAAATAGATGAGCTGATTGAAGTTGGCTATGATGAGGCAACGAATCGTAAATTCTATAAAATCTATTTCCAGGATGAACAGTAGAAAAGGCATTCACTTTTTATGAAAGCTGATTTAACATAAACAGATAAAAAATAATCATTCCCATTTCAGACTACCCGCTTTCCTGTGGATTGGCGTTAAGCTACTTCCTTCGCTATCTCTACGTGCAGGGTCTCAAAAAGGCTCGCTTACCCACTGGAATCGGTAGACTTTCACTATAGTCAGTAGTAGTGGAACATTTTAAACATTAGAATTCAATTGATGTTCATCAGAAAGTGCTCCTAAAGCTAACAATTAGGAGCACAAAGCTAAAACCATCATACTCTGCACTAATGCCTTCGTTACTCGTGCAATTCCAAGGACGTACTAGGTCGTAACGGAAAACGCTCCTCCCCTTGCAGAATAGTAACGTTCAGTTCTCTTTCTCCCTATAGAAAACACTTTCGTCATGTCCTTGTACATATACTCCTTCCTTCAATCTAAATAAGACCCAATCTTTTGTGTAAGTTGTACTGTAAATAATGGCTATTTTTCAAAGCAATCGGGTACTAAAAAAGAGAGGGCATGTCTTGAACTCCGCTCTTTTGATTTCTTTAAAAATTTTTAAAAAAGATAAAACCTTTTCAATTGGTAAAACGTCTAATTATTGGTAACACAAGTTAACCTAAAGGAGAATTGATAAACATGAAAAAACCTGTTAAAAAAACATGGCTACTGGCTTCAGCACTAACACTAGGAATGGCTGTATTAACACCGCTGCAAGCTGGTGCAACATCTGTGGAAACAACAAATAATGTCATAATGCAAATAGAACAAAAAATACAAGGTACCGTTAAATATTTTGGTGGTGATGGCCTTACTATCAAAGGTACAGATGGCAAAAATTATTATATTGGGTTACACAAATTCTCTGATCAGCAAATCGAGCAATTGAAGCTAGTGGAAGGACAGGAAATTTCAGTTGAAGGTAGCATTATAGAGGATTACTCGGACTTCTATACCTTTGATGTGTACAAAAAATCACTACCTAAGGGCGTAACGAAAGAAGAGTTAATCCAATTAGAAAAACTCTTTCATGACATGAAAAAAGCAGGAAAAGAAGAGAATTATGAGGAAATGGAACGTCTCTATCAAGCGATGGATAACATCACAAGACCCTATGAATTAGCAAACTGGCAACCTGAGCCGTTTGAAGAATTTATCAATGAAGCAGCATTTACTGAAAAGAACATTGTTATTAAAGCTCAAGATAAAGAGCAGTTGAAAACTCTTTATACAGAATGGATAAAATTCACAAAAGAAGATAAAACGGAAATGGCACAAGAAAAAATAGATAAAATTTACACGATCCTTGAGCCGTATCACCAAGAGCTGTATCCGCCACTAACGTTTGAGCAATACATGGCGGACATGGAAGTAGATTTGACAAAAGAGGAACTCACAGAGTTAAAATCTATCTATGATGAAGCTCAAAAAGCAGATAAAGATAAAAACGAAGAGTTATCAATGAAGCTTTGGGATCAATTCTACGAAAAGTTGAACTCACATTTTAAATATGAACAAATTTCCTTTGAAGAATATATGGCTGATATTGAATTCGAAATTAGTCAATCGGATTACACAAAATTAAAACAACACTATGAAAAAGCTGTTACCCTTGAGAAAGATGGGGAAGAAGAAAAAGCTGGTGAGCAATGGGAAGCCTTCTATAAAATTTTAGATCCTTATTATGAGGCCAATAAAGATATTCTCATCTCTGCATCTAAACTCATAATTAATGGGCAAGATTTACTTCCAGAGCAAACTAAATAAATTTTATTGGGGCTCTCCTATTGATATAGGAGTAGCCCTTTTTGAGTTTTCTGATGTGACAAAATTGTCATGTTATCCCTCGAATAGTCATGCTAATCGATGGTTTGACCATATTTTGGTTGTTATAGTAATCCATGTTGTAACAAATATATTTCATTCTAAGGAGAAAACAACATGACACGATTAATGAAAAAATCGATGATGATTGCTGTAATATTGATCTTTTATATTTTGATACCCAAATTAGTACAGGCTGCATCAAATGATACAATTAGGAAAATTGATCAATTTATTGAGGAACAGCAAACCATTAGCGAAATCCCAGGCCTTTCGGTAATCATTGTTGATAAAGGGAAAACGGTATATCAAAAGGGCTTTGGTTTTGCAGATATGAAAACAAAAACGCCTGTCACTTCTCATACCCTTTTTGAGCTAGGCTCCACCTCTAAAGCATTTACGGCGCTTGCTATTCTGCAATTAGAAAATCAAGGTTTGTTAAAACGCTCTGATAATGTTCAAAAATATATCCCTTGGTTATCATTAGCCTATAAAGGGGAGGAACAGGTCATGACAATTCAGCAGTTATTGTCACATACAAGCGGAATTCCCTCTAATTCAATTACTCGTATTCCAGAAAGCACGGCTGATAACGCCCTTGAGCTAACGGTCAAAACATTACTGGATCATCCATTAAATCGCAAACCAGGTAGCTCCTTTGAATATGCAACGATTAATTATGATGTCTTAGGACTAATTATTGAGCATGTTTCGAAACAGCCATTTGATCAATATATCCAGCAAAATATTTTACAACCTATTAACATGGATCAATCTTTTGTAGGGGTTCATCAAGTACAATCTAGTAATATGGCTTCTGGTTATAAAATTGGCCTTATGAGAGAGCAGGCATATATACCACCTGTCTACAGTGGGAATATCCCTGCTGGCTATATCATCAGTAACGCCAATGATATAGCGAGATGGTTGAAATTACAGTTAGGAAACAGCGAAATCTATTCACTCAGTAACAATCTCATTCAAGAATCCCATATTCCCGATCAAACAGTGGAGCCTTTTGATACGAATACTTTTTATGCAAACGGTTGGGCAGTTGTTGAAAAGGACAATAAACCATATATTTACCATGCTGGTGAAAATCCAACCTTTACTTCATATTTCATCATGCAACCAGATGAACAAATAGGCGTAGCTATTTTAGCCAATATGAATACAAGTTTTACAACAGCGATTGGACAAGGGGTCATGGATTTATGGGAAGGCAAAACGATTCAAAATCAACATGTTAGTAGCTATCAAAAGCTAGATAAAATTGTAACAATTATAAGTGCTATCGTCATCGCAATTAGTATTTTCTTCTGTTACCTATTATTTAAAAATATTCAAAGCCTCTATAACAAGCAACGTGGTTTGGCAAAATTAAATTACAAAAGAATATTCCTTTTATCTGTACATTTTGTACTCGCTACTACACTACTGGCCGCGATATTTTTTACGCCCACTATTTTACTCGGTGGCCTAAATTGGACATTTATCAAAGTTTGGGCTCCCACTTCTATTACGATATTGTTGTATAGCACCATTGTGGCAAGTTTCCTCTATTTTTCACTAGGGTTTACACTCATTGCTACAAAAAAGAAAATCTAGATAACGCCTACATTTTCGATGAAGAAAAGAAGGATAGTTCGTCACAATCAATGGATATATTTCACACATTTAAATGATAGATAAGAATTTTATCCATCTATTTTCATTGTAGGTTGAAAATTAAATGGTAGGTCCAAACAGGAAAGGTCACCTCTATACTTTTTAAGATTCTATTCGTAATGCTGAGGAGATGACAGAAGACTTTCACCTGCGCAAATTAAAAAGGCAAAAAGAATGGGTAGTCTTATGAATTGAACGATGAATGGTAAGTTGGTTCGCCCATATTGCAATAACACCAAATAATAATAAAAGCGGCGTTTTTGAAACTTGACATTTATTTTTTTATAAAAGCATCACCGCTTCATTTAAGCTAAAACACTAGCTACAATTCTGGATTGGGTCAATATAGAATAATCAATTAGACGAATACCCCTCTCCTTTCAATATCCCCACATACAATAAATTGAAGAAAGGAGAGGTCACAATGGGATACTTTGGAAACACAGGCGGTTTTAATTGTTGTTACGGAGGCTATAGTCAAGGCTTTGGTCAAGACTATGGCGGAGGTTATTGCATGGACTACGGTAAAAATAATAGTTCCACATTCGTTTTAATTGTTGTTCTATTTATTCTTTTAATTATTGTAGGCGCAACTTTCGTGCAAAAAGAATATTAATATGAATCATCTTTCACTGTAAGAAAACGAATATAAGCTAGTGCCTTCATTATTGGCAACTATCGATCATGTCGTTACAGCACCATAACAAAAGGGTCACCTCCAACTGGTCCTGCACCCCTAAAGTTAGAGTCAAAAATCTAAACTTTAGGGGTGTTTTTATATGGCGAAATACAGCGAAGAATTCAAAATACATGTGGTTAATGAATACATGAAAGGCCCTTTAGGTTATAAATTATTAGCGAAAAAACATGACATACCAAATCATTCGCAAATAAAGCGGTGGGTACGTGCCTTCAAAGAATTTGGAGAAGTTGGATTACGTAGAAAAGTAACAAAAAAGGCTTATTCTGTTCAATTCAAGCTCGATGTATTACACTTTATGAAACAAACAGGTGCTTCTTATCAAGATACAGCGATTGAATTTAACATGAATAATCCAGGCTTAATAGCGAACTGGAACAGTAAATTTTTGAAGGAAGGTATAGAAGGCCTGCAAGAAAAAGCGAAGGGACGGCCACCTATGTCTACTAATCCTAAAAATAAACCTGTCAAACAACCAAACACATTGTCTCGTGAAGAACAGCTAGAACGTGAAAATGAGCTTCTCCGATTAGAGATTGCGTACTTAAAAAAGTTAGACGCTTTCGAGGCGAATCTGGATGCCTTCCTCGAAAAGCACAAGCAGCGTTGGCATTCGAACTCAAAGAAGAAGGGTTCCGATTGAAAGATGTATTGAAAATCATTGAGATCCCAGAAGCAACGTATCATTACCATATTCAACAGTTAAAAAATGAAGATCCCAATCAAGAATGGAAAACGTTGATTTCAGCGCTATTTGAGAAGCATGAAGGTAGATATGGTTATCGCCGAATCCATGCAGAATTAAAAGCGCAAGGATACGTCATCAATCACAAAAAAGTACAGCGAATCATGAAGGAATTGGACTTAAAGTGTGTAAAATTCGTTCGTAAATCTCGTTATAAATCGTACAAGGGCAAGGTGGGTAAAGTCGCAAATAATCGATTAAACCGCCGTTTCAATACGCCAAACACTTTACAAAAACTGGTGACAGACGTAACAGAATTCAAGTGTACAGAAGATGAAAAACTTTATTTAAGTCCAATTATGGATCTCTATAATGGCGAAATTATTGGGTTTAGTATGTCTAAACGCCCAACATTGGATTTCGTATTAGAATCGCTACATCAAGTTCTACCAATTATTCAGAACCAAGCTACATATCGTGCAACAATTCATTCGGATCAAGGCTGGCATTATCAACATAATTCATGGGTGAAAACATTACGGCAAAACAAGGTTTTCCAAAGCATGTCTCGCAAAGCGACATGTGCAGATAATGCGGCGATGGAAAACTTCTTTGGCATACTTAAACAAGAGATGTATTACGGTGAAGTATTAATCCCGTTTGAAGAATTGAAGGAAAAAATCGAACGATATATCGACTACTATAACAATGAACGTATTAAACAAAAATTGGCTGGCATGAGTCCAGTAAAATACCGAACTCTAGCCAGCCAATTAGCTGCATAATAAAAACTCTAACTTTAAGGGGTCACTACCACTGGTGACCCTTTTCTTATGGCGAGAACATCTTGTTGATGTCATTATAAAACTTGCCTCGTCAAATTTTGTTAGTCCACGTAAAAAGCCAGTTCTTTTCCAAGCTTTTCATCATAAATAAATCTTATTTAAAATGAAGTTAATAACAAAATTTTACTATTGATTGTTTTTATTTATAACAATATACTATAAAATGTAAAAAACAAAAAAGGAGTTTTGTATTATGGTTTCTAGGATTACCAATTATTCTTCTAATGACTATACGATCACTTCAGCATCTAACTATGATAAAATATTTGTTAGTGCCGAAAGATTAAAAGCAGAGGGTTATAATGACTCAGTAACCATCTCTAATGAATCGAGACAAAAACATTTAGTTGCTAAACAATCTTCTTCGAATTTATTAGATAAAGTAAAAGATTGGACTAATTCAAGTGTTCAATGGTTAAAAGATGCTGGTAATTTTGTAAAGAATGCAGTAAAAGAAGGTATAGACTTCCTTGTACTGGACGATGTAAAAACTATTTTCAATCCCGATGCTGGAGTAGTTGATAAAGGACTTGCTATCATTTCTTTATTTCCAGCAGGTAAAGTCGTAAAATCGGGGAAAATCTATAGTTTATTGAAGAAATCAGGTAAAAAGGATGAGGTAAATGCATTAGCAGGATTAGGGAAAGTTCAAAAGTTTAATAGCAGAGGAATCTTAATGGATGGAAATTCTAAGACTGGATGGCAACATATTGATAAAAGACATGTGTCAGGAACTGCTGCTACAAAAGGGACAACACTTTTTCCAAAACACCTTGGTGAGGCGAAAATTAAAAATTTAATTATGGAGTCTCTAGAAAAAGGACAATTAGCAAGTGTTAATCCAAAAGATGGTACTATGGTATATAAATATAAACCTAATAAATATGGTATTGATGAAATGACAACAGTTGTGACAGATAATTATGTTATAAAAACTTCTTACCCAACCAGTGGGAAATCAGTCATCACTAAAAAATAATTAGAGGAGAACACTACATGCGAATAAAATTTAATGTCGATGAAGATATATTCGTTTTAAAAAACGAGGATCTTGGTTATGATTACTATTTCGATAGTTATTTAGAAGTATTAGTTAGTGATGGAGATGTCGAAGAATTACTCTTTTCTACAACTATGCACAGTACTATTGTAATTGAATTAAATGAGTTATTAATACGACTTCATCAAACAAATGAAGTACAAAAATTAGACCCATTTGGAAACGCTAATATTATTAGCTTTGAAAAGAAAGGTCATAATCTCATTATTACGAACTACAGTCAATTATCTGGTAATAATGAATGGGTACATACTTTCGATTTATTCGATTTTACAAGTGCTTATATTAATGAATTAAAGAGATATTTAAATTCTTTGATGGCGGTAGATAGTAATGTAATAAAATATAAAAGTTTTGTATATCTTAAAGAAGGGTTAGACTCATTACAAGCAATTAATTAATAATAATGGAGTAATTCCCTTCAAAAAACAGAGAATCATATGAACTAACCCCATAAAAGTCAGATACTAATTTAAACTTTTATGGGGGTTTTTTTATTCAAGTAGTCTAGCGATACTGCATCTATGATTGAAATTGCGAAAAATAATCTTAAACCTTCTAGCTTTCCTTTAATCAGTTCATTTTTTGTCAAACCAAGCTTTATCGACTGCTTGCTGTAATCTAGTAAGGAGCGAGAATGGAAAGGGTATACTTATCTATTCTCAACTGAGTTTGGTAAAGCTTATCTTCGTTACTCCTTCAGTAGTGATGGGATTATATTATAAAAAAATCCAGATTCGTGTTATCGATTAACGACACACTTTTGCTAATTTATATAAATAGTTATTTAATCAAGAAGCAAGAATGTAAAAACTATTTGATAATTAAAGTTATCTTATAAACATATTGTAAGGCTTTATATACTTGTTCCATCCGTAAAGATTATGGATTTAATTTTATAGTTAAAAGTCATATTCTCAAATGGTAAATTATAAAAGCGCATATCTACATCATTGAATTGATTTAAATCAACAGCAGTATTAAAGTTTGTAGAACCATTTGCAGGAATAACATCCCATTCATATTTCATTGCTGACTTGTATACTAACTCGCCGAACATATCATAAAAATATGTTTCTGCTAAAAATCCTTTAATATCTTTATCTGTGTGATTTATATATTTCATAATAAAATTTAATTCATATCCATAGACATTATTATCAGTACTAGGATCTCTAGGAATAACATCTTCTAAAACCAATGTCAAAGATGTATTTAAATGATTGTCTTCATCAGTCTCTTCATTAGTGGAAGCTTTCTCGATAGCTAAATTATCTTGATTTGTTGTTACTGCTTTTTCCTCTTGATGTAAATTCTCTACTTTTTCTTGTTCATTCTCACCTGATTTATCAACACGCTCTTCTTTCTGATTACATGCTGATAGAATTAAAATATACAATAAACATAGTAATAATAACTTTATTTTACTCTTTTCCATAATAATTCCTCCATATATGTATTAATCTATATGGTATCATAATTAGGAAATTCCACTCAATACAAAATAATCATTTTAAGTGTTAATAGTATAAATCAAATTAAAAAAATGTCCTTGCAATAAAGCTAAATAACTAGGAAAAGAAAATATGACATCTACATTGCATTTATAAATATAGCTAAGCTACTTTCCCAAAGAATGAACTTATTTTAAACAAGTAAATTTTTCACTATACCTTAGCAAACTTTTTTAATATGTTATTAATCTTAACAAAGCATATTCGTCTACACATATTGTTTTCTCATGAACGTAGCAAACGATATTTAAAATGACTACTATGTTATTTGAAGAAGATTTATTACCATCTAGATGGCTTCACGCTAAATGTTTTTTATCCTCCTTGTCGGAGAGTTGTGTGCCGAACAAAACTATACTATTAGATACTTTTGAGGTAACTGTAGCTACCTTGAAGCTTGATTGCTTCCTATTTTAGGAGATATAAAGATAAGTTGAACAGCCTTGTATTACTCTCATGGCTGGCTCAAACGATCGTCGATTTGGATTACTGTTCGAATAGTTGCTGTCTCTTTTTAACATAGTAAAAAGCACCCAAATAGGAGTGCTTAATACAATAAATAGCTATCTAATTATTTGTTCATACGTTTTCCCTTTTACAGTAATTATCGCTTTAAGCGGCTTCCCATCCTGCTCTACTTGTTCTGGAACGGAAGCTAAAAAATGTAGTGTACCATTTTTCAGAGGTTCAATTGATGTAATATTTGTAAACGTGAAATCTGATCCACCTCGATTTTCTATTGTTGAGAAAGTCTTGTATTCGTATTTTCCATCATAAATAATTTTTACATCTACAAATTCATTAGATGTTTGACCTGTTGTTAGTAAACTTTTTACTGAAATAATTGTATCTAAGTATACTTCCCCCTCCTCTTCATTTTTGTAATATGTATACACAGAACTTGGATTTGGTGGTGAAATTTGTTTACCAAAAATATTGTTGTTAATTGTGATTTCTGCATAATTATCAACTACTAATACATTACCTTTAGTAATCGTCAGAACTTCCTCTACCTCTGGTTCATTTTCTTCATTATTTTCAGATGCCTTAACTTCTTCCTCTGCATTTTTCTCAACAGACTCTTTTGTTTTGTTATCTGAACTGCTGTTTTTATCACTTTGACCACAAGCTACCAATAAAATAGACACCAATAATAATAATCCTAGCTTTTTCATGACAACTCCTCCTGTATATTAGGTGCTCTTCAAGTTACTTATCGTTATTTTCATTTAATTCATCTGGATAAACCATAGTATCAAATACTTCTCCATTTGATTCATCTTTAATATATACTGTGACTTTATAATGTTCAACGTCTGCACCGTTAAATAATTGGTAGTACATGCCTGCTAAAGCAAGCCCAAAGGATGCCAGTGCATCGAAACTACCTTCAAACTTTTCCTTATTTACTGTGAGTGTAAACTCAGAAAAAGATTTGTTATAAGCCACATCATTTATAGAAGCAAAATCTTCACTTGTTTTAAGTTCTTCTACACTTTTTACTATTCTTTCTTTTAATTCCTTCATCATTTTTTTGTGCTCGGATTTAGACATTTTATAAGTTAAAGATCCATCATCATTCTTAATAACTTCCTTAATTCCACTATTTTTTGCCTCCGAAATAATAGAATCTATGTCTTGTCCCTTGTAAAGTGTAGCCGGTATGGTAACTTCAACATTTAAAAGTCCTTTATCCACTTTTAATGTTTCTTCTGATGCTTTTTCAGCACCTTCTTTTTTCTTACCACTATCATCACCTTGGCTACAAGCTACTAACAAAATACCTAGTAGCAAAATAAGTGGTAAAATAAGCAATTTTTTCATTTATTCAAACTCCCTTCTCCACAAATATACATGGATAATCGAGGTAATTCTATGATTATTTTCATATTTCTACATTTTTTACTCCTATCAATAAAAAAACACCCTCATGCGAGAGTGTCTGATATCAAAGCTATTTTTACTTTTTCTATCCATTACTATGTTTTCATTTTCCTCTATCTAAAACCTATTTTTATAGCTTTTTATCAATCAGTATATTAAAAACTTATTAAATCTTTCCATCTATTTATATTTATTTGGTCCCTACCTCTAACCCTTCAATGATGAAGAGAGACCCCGTCTAATTAGGTTTGCAGAGATAGGCTCTCTTCCCATCTCTCTAGCCCAAATTGATAACTGTCCTATATGATGGATTTCATGTGCAATCGTATGGCGAATGACTTCACCCCATGTATGTGTCTCAATCCTTCCATCTGCTAATGTATTATGGAGTAAACGCTCTTCCATACTGTCGTCCCATTGGTTTACAAAGTTTTCTACTTCTAAATGAAATTCAGCTTCCAATTTACGAACCTTTTCCAAGCTATTATATTCCTCAAAACTCTCCTGAAAATCAGTTTTACCTTGTAAAAGTCGTATCCAACTCCATTCGACATCAATTATATGGAAAAGTGTATGTAATATACTTCCCATTCCACCAGGTCGGTTTTGCAAAAGCTCTTCTTCACTCAACTCGTCACACCAACGAAACCAGTCTTCTCTTACCATCCAATTATATTTAAAAAGTAATTGCAAAAAAGTTCCTCCTTAATTAAAAATGATTGAGTCATCTCAACAAGTTACTACTTCTTCATATAGAGTTAGGATTCCTTCTCTTTAATTCCTTCAAATGTGAGAAATTCGTACGCAAATCACGCTATAAATTATATAAAGGCACTGTTTGGGAACGTTTAAACCGTCGTTTCAGTACCGTATACCCTTCAAAAAGTCGTAACAGACATATAGACGAAAAAGCCTAATACTGGATTTATATAATGGTGAGATTATTGCTTTAGCATATCAAAATGCCCGACACTCGATTTTGTGATGGGTTAGTGCTCCTAATCATTCATGAACGTGTAAAATACCATACGACCATTCACTCAGATCAAGCGTGGCATTATCAACATAATTCGTGGGGGCAAACATTAAAACAAAACAAGATTTTCCAAAGCATATCTCGTAAAACAACTTGTGCAGACAATGCCGCAATGGATAACTTCTTTGATTTACTCAAACAAGAAATATATGACGGGGAAGAATGAATCTCCTATGAAGCGTTAAAAAAGAAAATAGAGAAGTTTATCGATTACTACAATAATGAACGAATTAAAACAAAAACTGGCTGGCTTGAGCCCAGTAAATTACCGAACTCATGCCAGCCAATTAGCTGCATAACTAAAACTTTAACATTAAAAGGTCACTACCTTTGGATGTGACTTATAATGATTAATCAAATTCTACAGTGTCTTGCACTACTGATACCTTATAAACATTTTTAGTATTAATTAATACTGTTTTATAATTTTCTGTTTCAGTAAATGAATACCAGGACTTCTCATTGAATCCATTAGTAATTTCTTCTGCAAAAGTTTCTTGTCCAATATTAGTCTTGATTTTATATTCTTCTTCACGACTTTCTTCAAAGTAAAACTTTACAGTATATTCATAATCCATTAACCAACACCCCCCATCTATCTATATCATGGGACAAATAGGATGGAAGTAATCAACGCTTTTGATCAATTCACACTGTTTTTTTGCGAACTTTCCTAGTATTAAGAAATTCATTTTCTTACTTATTTATTTTTATGAGTTAACAAAATAAAAACCACACTCTTTTTTGAATGTGGCTTTAGTATTTATTCATTAAAAAAATCACCTTTGAAAAAAGGTTTTATTCCAACTTCTCTAAATAAATATTTTATTGGATGGCAATCATTGACCAAATTTCTGTTGGGAATTAAAATTTCCTCCCTGAGTTCTTTAAATATTTCTGGATTAATTTCCGGAAACCATTCTTCATAACTCAAATGTTTATCTTTCTCTATCAGAAGTAAATAAACAACAATAATTTCAAACATATAAGGAAATTCTCGTTTAATATTTTGATAGTTATCTAACAATGAAGTTATATAGTCCTCAAAATTAAAAAATTTTGCTCCTTTTTCATTGTTATATTGTAAACGTTCCTTTTCAGGTTTAAAGACAAAAGTCGATTTATTATACCAGTTACCTAACATGCATGTAAAAAGTAGTAATGCATATTTTTTAGTTTCTTGATCCTCATCATTAAAATATTTAAAATATTCATCGTAAATATAACTCTTGGCAGTGGTAAAATACCCAATTTCAATCCCAGAAATAGTTTGTTTCACATTTTGTATAATTTTATTATTTCCCATCCCATAGTCACTTTCTTTAAAAATTTCCATAATATAGATTGTAACATAAATTTAAAATACAGGGAACATTGATACTATAATCCAATCATACTTTGAATATGACCCTGACCATGAACTCCCTTTTTGAATTGCAACCCTAACTCTTTGTCCTTCTTTAAACGAAACAAATTCTTTTGTATAACGATCTTTAACTGTAGGATCTTTTATCAATTCGTCTGTTCCATTTTAATTTCTTTGTTCACCATGTTTACATTTTGTTTACCTAATTTATTTTTTATATGTATGCGATTCTTAAAAAGATTAATATAAACAAAAAAAGCGCTCAAAACCTATTGTTCATAAGGTTTCAAGCGCTTTTCAATTTGGTTAAAAATTAACCTTTGATTTGTTATTGACGTCCCAGGAGGGATTCGAACCCCCGACCGACGGCTTAGAAGGCCGTTGCTCTATCCAGCTGAGCTACTGAGACATGGTGTCGTTTCTATGTATTTCATAGGAAGGACAATACTTATTATATGTACTTTATGGCATAATGTCAACATTAATTTTACTATGTAGGCAAGGTTTGCCTCATATTGTTCATCATATGTTGCTACAGCTTCGATTATACCATGTCTTACTCCTCTCAAGAAGACGAATATGAAAATATTTGCTACACTATTGGCGATAAAAAATTGGGAGGTATGTAGATGTTTAAGGATTCGGTCGTTGTTGTTACAGGTGGCGCACAAGGGATTGTACTTGCATATGCACGGCATGGCGCAAAGGTGGTAATTGCTGATTTAAATGACGGTTTAGGTCAACAATTAGAACAGGATATGCTTGCACAAGGCTACGCTGTTTTATTTGTTCAAACAGATGTAACGAAGGAACAGGATATCGTTCAGTTAATGCAACGAGCTGTTGAGCAATATGGGACTATTCATATTTTAATTAATAATGCTGGGCAGTTTCAGCATATCTCTCCGTATGATGTGACGTTTGAGGAGTGGAATCATCTACTACACACAAATTTAACGAATGCCTTTTTCTGTGCCAGAGAGGCTGCGAAGGTGATGAGGCACAATGTGAAAGGTGGTTCGATTGTTTCGTTAGCATCTACACGGGCTGACCTAATACAGAAGCCTACGCGGCTACAAAAGGTGGTATTGTGGCGTTAACACATGCTTTAGCGCGGTCTTTAGGTCCTGATCAAATCACGGTGAATTGTATTTCGCCTGGCTGGATTGAAACAGGCGATTATGAGGCACTTCGACCAGTCGATCATGTACAGCATTTATCAGGAAGGGTTGGTGTGCCTGAAGATATCGCACAGGCTTGTCTCTATTTAACAAACCCCGTAAATAATTTTGTGACAGGCATTAATCTTACGGTCGATGGCGGCATGACAAAGAAAATGATGTATGAAGAGTAGTTTTGTCATTTGCTCTTCCTTACTTGTTCTTCATACCCAGAGTTTCCTTAGAGTATGCTACTGTAGGAGAAAGAACAAGAAGGAGTGAAGCCTTGTACCCCTATTCAAATGGGTTTTCATTAAGCCAGCTGTATCAAGCCCCCTCTACTCAATATACGGCACCGATTCGTCACTTTTTACATTCACATGATTACCGGCGCTGTATCAGTAAAGCCGAAGCTGATTTTATGGCGATGAATCGCTTACTTTGGATGGAGCATGTCAATTGGACGCGAATGACGATTATTAGCATTGTCTTCAATTTACCTGATCTTCCTTTTGTGCAGCAGCGTCTGTTACGAAATGCGACTGATTTAGGAAATTGTCTACGTCCCTTTTACGGCGACTCTATAGCAGATCGATATACAGCATTAATTAAAGAACATCTGCTGCTGGCTGCTCAATTAGTGACAGCTGCTTCTAAAGGAGAGGCTACCACAGCGGAAGCAAAAGAGAAGGAATGGTATCGCAATGCAGATGATATTGCGCTATTTTTGCATACGATTAATCCTTACTTAAGTAGAGAGGCTGTCCAAAAAATGTTTTATACGCATTTAGCTTTAACGAAAAATGAAGCCGTGACGATGATCCAGAAAGATTATCAAGCTGATATAGACGTTTTTGATGAAATTGAAGCAGAAGCTCTAGCCATGTCAGATATGATTGCTGGCGCCATTGTGATGCAATTTTGTTATCTTTTTTAATGTAAAAATCCCATTTATTTGCGTTCAACTACTGGTGGAAAAACTTTCGCTACTTTGTTTTTAGCAAAATGAGCAATAGGCTGCGTTCCCTGAAAATTCCCCTTCATAAAAGAAGCTAATGTATTACTGTGAATCGTTGCGCTTGCCCGCTGTATTTCCCATGGTGAGTGGTGGATATCAATTCGAAAAAGGGTATCCTTCCACTTGACCCATGAATGATAACGTTCTACAATCCATTGGTCAAAATTAGTATTCGTGTGATCTTCTATTGTATAAGTAACCCTTAATCTTTCGTCACAGGCTTTGTAATGGCTTGTATATGAAAAGTGATTTTCTCTTTGTTTTGCTAAGATTTTGGAGAAGCGGTATGGTAAACTACCTAATGCCGTGATTTTTGACACGAAATAATTCGTGACATCTAAATGAAAAAAATAGATGCCTTTCATGCCGTTATACTCTACATATGTTCGGACATTCAATTGTAAATAGATATTCATTCCAGGAATGGTTGGTAGAAATCGTAGTCGATGTCGATGAACTTTAAAAAGGACAGCACTTAGCCAAGCATTTTGTTCAAAGAGATCAAGTTTTAGTTCCTCAGGTAGATGTTTTTCTAACTCTTTGGGGTCTATGGGCCAGTGTAAAAATAGAACATCTTGCCATGTCTGTGTCATCATCCACATAGAAAAACTCCTTTCTAACTACTAGCTTTTCCTAGAAAGGAGTTATTCAAACAACTGGACTATTGATCTTGCTCAGCATATTCTATTTCAACATACCGATAATATAAATTTCGTAATTCAGATTCTTTAAATAAGCCTAAATGGTTTTTAAATTGAGGATGAACCATTATCCCATGAGCTCGTAACTCTTTGACAAACCAACCTTTTGAAAATTTATGCACCGACCCCATTCTCCTTTATCTTTATTCATACATAGAGTATGCGATCGGATTCTGTAGAGTGCCTATATACAATAAAAAACGAGAGAATGAATGTCTCTCGTTTTTACTCATGTGCCACAAAAAGTACGATATGGTTGATTAGACGGTTCAGGTAATGCAGCATATTCTTGTTGCTCTTTCGTATGGGCATAAGGCTGAGCAAGGACTTTTAATAAATTATTCATAACACGATAGTCGTCTCGTTCTACAGCTGCTTCTAAAGCTTCTTCTACCCTGTGATTGCGAGGAATAACAGCAGGATTATGTTGACGCATTAATTGTTGTGACATTTCTTTCGTTTGCTGCTGTCTCGCTAATCGCTCCGTCCATTTTTGATGCCATTCTTGAAACCCTGATGCATTCATTAATGGGGTATCTTCCATTTGCTCAAAGGTTAAAGCGATAAACGTATTCGTATAATCTGCTTCGTATTGTTGCATAAGCTGTAGAAGCCCTTCAATAAGCTGGACATCTTCTTGCTCTTCATTAAAAATACCTAGCTTTGCGCGCATCCCCTTTAACCAATTTTCAACGTAGAAGTGAGGATATTGTTGTAGCGTGTCTTGTGCCAATTGAATAGCTTCTTCTTGATCATCGTGAATGAAAGGGAGTAACGTCTCAGCTAAGCGTGTTAAATTCCAGCCACCAATGTTGGGCTGATTTCCATAAGCATAACGACCTTGCCGATCAATAGAGCTAAATACAGTCGCGGGATCATAGGTGTCCATGAAAGCGCAAGGACCATAATCAATGGTTTCACCGCTAATGGTCATATTATCTGTGTTCATGACTCCATGAATAAAGCCCACTAACTGCCACTGTGCTATTAAGGATGCCTGCTTCTTCATGACTTCCTTTAGCAAATAAAGATAGCGATTTTGAGTGCCAGTATCAGCTGAGAAATGACGTTCTAATGCATAGTCAGCCAAGCGTTGGAGCTCTTCATCTGTTCCCCATTGTGCGGCATATTGAAAGGTCCCTACTCGCAAATGACTGCTGGCAACTCGCGTGACAATTGCTCCTGGTAATTCAGTTTCTCGCATAATCATTTCACCTGTAGCCACTACTGCAAGACTACGTGATGTGGGAATCCCTAACGCAAACATCGCCTCACTCATGATGTACTCCCTTAGCATTGGCCCTAACGCAGCTCGTCCATCTCCACCACGAGAATAAAGTGTTCTACCAGAACCTTTTAGTGCGATATCATACCGTTCCTGTTGAGGTGTTATATGTTCTCCATATAAAAGTGCTCTACCATCACCCAACATATTAAAATGACCAAATTGATGCCCTGCATAGGCTTGTGCAATTGGTTCGCCACCTTCTGGGATTTTATTGCCAGCTAAGATAGCGACTCCTTCTTCCCTCTGTAAAGCTTGAGCATCTAATCCAAGTGACACTGCAACAGCTTCATTTAACAAAACTAGCTTTGGTGAACGAACAGGATTTAACGAAATATCGGAATACATAATACTTGGTAGTCGAACATAACTATTATCAAAATGCCAGCCAATTGTCTTTTCCATGTTTTCTCCTTTATTGCCTTTTGATTTATTTTTGCAATTTCAACATTAATCATTCCTAGTCAAATTTACCACTAGAAAGCCTACATAAAAATCCACATAACTTTAATGTTATGCGGATTTTTATTTTATGTTAATTTCGTTGAAAAATATGAGTCGCAATACTTTGATGATCATCTGTCAAGCAAGCGACTTTAAAAGAGGTTGCAGTGATTTCCACAACCGCAAAGCTTTTCTCTTTACGACCACGTGGTTTTAATAAGCTTCCAGGATTTAAAAATAAAATATCATCAATCATTTCGGCACCAAGGATATGAGAGTGACCAAAGCATACGATTTGTGCGTCCACCTCTTTGGCCCGATAGGTTAATGATAAGATGGAATTTTTCACATTGAATAAATGGCCATGCGTCACAAAAATTTTAACATCATTGACTGTGAAAATTTCCTCTTCGGGGAAAGCTGTTTCACGATCACAGTTTCCTCTTACTTTTTTCACGCCTTTTAATGCCTCATGTGAGAAAGGAAGTTCACTATCTCCACAATGAATGACAACATCTATTTCAGGATAAAAACCTTTAACCTTTTCGATGACATGGCTATCACCATGTGTATCGCTCATAACAAGTATTTTCATGGATATCACCTCTTATTTTATAAGATTCGGTAATTGTTCCTTTAACTTGCGAATGGCATTGCCACGGTGAGAAATAGAGCCTTTTTCCTCTGGTGAAAGCTCAGCCATCATACGATTTAAGCTTGGTACGAAAAAGATTGGATCATAGCCAAATCCATTCGTTCCACGTTTTTCATGTGCAATAACCCCTTCACATGTGCCGAATACCGTTGTCGTTACAAAATCAGGTCCTGCAATTGCAATGCAGCAGCAAAAACGGGCAGTACGTTTGTCATCTTCGACACCATGTAAATTAGCTAACAATTTTACCATGTTTGCTTCGTCGTCATGATCGCCAGCATAGCGGGCAGAATACACGCCTGGCTCACCATTTAATGCATCCACTGCTAAGCCACTATCATCTGCAATCACAATTGTGCCAAGTTCCTTCGCCAACGCTTCTGCTTTTAAGATTGCATTTTCTTCAAATGTTGTACCAGTTTCTTCTATTTCCATTTCTGGTGCTACTTCAAACATTGTCACTACTTCATAACCTAGTGGACCAAATAATGCTTCAAAATCTTTTGCTTTTCCTTTATTTTTTGTGGCGATGACTACTTGTTTCATAATTATTGATTCCCTCCGACTTTGTTGGCCAGTTCACCAAGCGTTGTTTTTTGAAGATTTACTAATTGCTGAATGCCTTTTTCACCCAATGCTAACAATTCATTCAGTTCTTCACGAGAAAAGGTAGCTTCCTCACCTGTACCCTGTATTTCAACAAATCGCCCTGTGCCTGTCATCACAATATTCATATCAACAGCAGCAGCCACATCTTCTACATAATTTAAATCAAGAATGGCACCTTGTTCTTCTACAATGCCAACACTTGTTGCCGCTAAAAAGTCTGTTACTGGGAACTTCTCAAATGGCTTTTCTTCAGCAAACTTAGCAATTGCCTGTGTCATTGCAACAAATGCTCCTGTAATAGATGCTGTACGAGTGCCACCATCAGCTTGAATAACATCACAGTCAATCCATACAGTGCGTTCTCCAAGGGCTTCTAAATCGACAACAGCACGTAATGCACGCCCAATTAAGCGTTGAATTTCCATCGTACGGCCATTGACTTTTCCTCGTGAGGATTCACGTGGTGTACGTTGAGCGGTTGCACGAGGAAGCATTGAGTACTCGGCTGTGATCCATCCTTTCCCTTGGCCACGTAAAAAGCCAGGTACTTTGTCTTCAATTGTTGCTGTGCAAATTACTTTTGTATTACCTACTTGAATTAATACGGAGCCTTCTGGGTGTAATAGATACTCTGTATCCATTTTTACAGGTCGTAGCCCGTCTTCATTTCTTCCATCAAATCTTGTCATATCATTCGTTCCTCCTAAAAACTTTCGCGCCCTCATCTTATCACAATTTGTGCCATCAAAAAAGTACTCGGACGTTTATGTACATAGCTAAAAAAACGGCAAAAATCAGCCTAGCCTGTTGCTAAGCTGATTTTTTATTTTAATGTCATACGTTTTATGTCAAGAGTACCTTGCTCCAGCCAATTCTCAGCGATTGAACGGAAAATTGGAACAGAACCAGATGCAAAAAATTTATGGGCAGGCACCGCATCAGCATTTGCTAAAGTGCCGTTATACGCTAACATTTCTTGAACATCTTTTGCTGTTTCCTCCGCAGAAGATAACACATTCACATCTCCTCCGACAACAGCTTCAATTTGTTTTTGTAAAATAGGGTAATGTGTACACCCTAAAATAACCGTATCAAATTGTCGATTTTTCAACGGCTTTAAGCCTTCAGCTATTAACTTATTTGCAAAGTCACCTTTGTATTCGCCACTTTCTACAAGTGGTACGAATGTTGGACATGCTAGTGGGATAATATGTGTTGACGTATTAAGTGATAATAAGGCTTCTTCATACGCCCCACTTTTAATTGTTCCTTCTGTTGCAAGCACAACGACTTCATGTCGCTTCGTCTTTTTTACAGCTGCACGTGCGCCAGCATTAATAACGCCTAGTACCGGAAAAGGCATATTTCTTTGTAAACTTTCGAGTGCTACTGCAGTCGCTGTATTACAAGCAATAACGAGCATCTTAATATTCATTTTTTCGAGTGCTTTTGCCATTTGCCAAGTGAAATTCCGTACTTCCTGACGACTTCTTGGACCATACGGACATCTTGCTGTATCGCCAATATAATAGATCGTTTCGTTTGGCAATCGCTTCATGATTTCTTTTGCTACGGTTAAACCGCCTACTCCTGAGTCAATAACGCCTATCGGGGCATTCATACTTTCCGCCTCAATCCTGTTTCATGTGTACATGTAGTTTTTCTAAATAGCTTGATAATTGCGCGACTTCTTGTTCATTAAAACCAACAAGCATCTCCTGCAAGTATTGCTGCCTTTTTTCAATAACTTCTTGAATAATACGTTCGCCCTTTTCGAGAAGATGAACGACAACAACACGGCGATCATTTTCATCACGCACACGCTTGACTAATTCATTTTTCTCCATTCGATCCACTAAATCTGTTGTTGTGCTAAAGGCTAAATATAAACGGTTTGATAATTCGCCAATTGTAATATCACCAAGCTCTTCTAACCACTGTAATGCAACAAATTGTGGCGGCGTTATCGCATAGTCGGAAACAATTTCTCTTCCCTTTTGCTTCACGATGGCCGCTATATAGCGTAATTCCTTTTCAACCGTTGCAACGGTTTCAGGTGAGTGCTTTGTTACTTCATCCGACATATAACTATTTCACTCCTAAAAATACGTTGAATAGTTCTATTTTGTCGTTTTTTTCACGAAATAGCAAGTGTCCATTAGTCTAATTTAAATTCTTCCAAGCGTAACAGCTCAATTAACGCCTGAGATCGATTCGTTACACCTAGCTTTTGAATTGTATTGGAAATGTGATTCCGCACTGTTTTTTCACTAATACCAAGCTGCTCTGCAATATCTCTCGTTGTTTTTTCAGCTAATAAAAGCGCAAATATTTCACGTTCTCGGTTTGTTAAAAGAGAACGATGATGAGAGCCATTCATTCAGTTACACCCTCCTCCCCCGCACGTATTGTAACTTATGTTAAGGGGCTGGAAGCGGTGACGGCTATTTGCATGATTATTCCATGTTTCCTTAAAAATTTCGAAAATTACATCGATACATTCATAAATTTTATGTAAAATGCAATTCCTACTTTTTCAATAAACTTTCATATAATTACACTATAAACTAATGAGGAAGAATCGCCAATTGAATGAATTTCGTCCTATCTTCCTCAGAAATCGGCACACTCTTGCCTGTTCGAGGATCCATTTGCACAATTGTTCCACGACCAGTGAAGCAAATTTCATTCTTTTGATTTTTAGCAAGATAATGAATGTCCAGTGATGAATTTCCAACTTTCGCGATCTTTGTGTAAATTCGGAGAACATCATCAAAGAAGACCTGCTTCACATAATCACATTGTAAATCGGCCACTATCGGTATAGCCTCCACATCCTCATTAACTGCTGAAGGCATTAAAATACCTAAATGATGGAAATAATCAATTCTTGCTTGCTCAAAATATGTAAAGCTAACGGTATTGTTCATATGACCAAACATGTCTGTCTCTGAAAAACGTACACGTACCTCACTATAAAAGGAAAAATCCTTTTCCCACTCTTGAAAATCTTCAATATAGTTTGCTTTCATGTTACACCATCCCCTGTTATGTATTTGCCTGTTTTAATTATAATGACGGCAAATGAAATGAATACATATTCATTATAAAAGAAAATACTATATTATCATAGAAAAAACCGCAATTTACGCCTTTTATCACAAATATTCCTTCTGTTTATATCATATGCAACTTCAAATAAAAAAACTCCCTCACACAAAGTGTAAGAGAGTTTGGGCATTTAGCTTGTCCGTATATTAATCTACGTAGTGATCAGAACCGAAGAAGTTACGGAACATTTGCACTGTAGTTGCACGGTTTAGTGAAGCGATAGATGTTGTTAAAGGAATACCTTTTGGACATGCAGCTACACAGTTTTGAGAGTTACCACAGTTCGCAAGGCCACCATCACCCATAATAGCATTTAAACGTTCATCTTTAACCATTGCACCAGTTGGGTGAGTGTTGAAAAGACGTACTTGTGATAATGGAGCTGGTCCGATGAATGAAGCTTTTTCAGACACGTTTGGACATGCTTCCATACATACACCACAAGTCATACATTTAGATAATTCATAAGCCCATTGACGTTTACCTTCTGGCATACGTGGACCTTCACCTAAATCATAAGTACCATCAATTGGTACCCAAGCTTTCACTTTTTTAAGTGCATTGAACATACGTTCACGGTCAACTTGTAGGTCACGAATAACAGGGAATGTCTTCATTGGCTCAAGCTTAATTGGCTCAGTCAATTGATCAACAAGTGTTGAACATGATTGACGTGGACGGCCATTGATGACCATTGAACATGCACCACAAACTTCTTCTAAACAGTTCATATCCCATGATACTGGCGATGTATTTACACCATCCTCAGTAACAGGATTTTTTTGAATTTCCATTAAAATTGAGATTACGTTCATACCATGACGGTAAGGCACTTGGAATTTTTGCCAGTAGCTATTGCCGCCTTGTGTATCTTGACGTAAGATTTCCACTTTGACCATTCTTCCAGTATTAGCTGCGATTTGCATAACTTTTAGTCTCCTTTCGCAGAGTAGTCGCGTTTACGTGGTGGGATTAAAGAAACGTCGACTTCTTGGTACGTGATGATTGGATTACCAGTAGTTGGGTCAAACTTCGCCATTGTTGTTTTTAAGAACTGCTCGTCATCACGGTTAGGGAAATCAGGTTTATAGTGTGCACCACGAGATTCATTACGTAATAGTGCACCTTTTGTCATTACTTTTGCAAGCACTAACATATTTTTAAGTTGACGCGTAAAGTGCGCGCCTTGATTACTCCATTTTTGCGTATCGTTAATGTTGATGTTATTCCAACGCTCAGTAAGCTCATCAAGTTTTTTCAATGTATCTTCAAGCTGATCATTGTAACGTACTACAGTCATTGTAGCAGTCATCATTTCACCAAGCTCTTTATGCAGTAAGTAAGCGTTTTCTGTGCCTTCCATTTTCATGATAGCATCCCATTTCGCTTGCTCCTCTTTGACACGAGCATCGTAAATCTCTTGTGGAAGATCTTCTGCATGCTTTTTAAGGTGTTTTACATAATCTACTGCGTTTGGTCCTGCAACCATACCACCGTAGATAGCAGATAATAATGAGTTCGCACCAAGACGGTTTGCACCATGTTGAGAGTAATCACATTCACCTGCTGCAAATAGACCAGGAATTTCAGTCATTTGGTTGTAATCAACCCATAATCCACCCATTGAATAGTGAACTGCTGGGAAAATTTTCATTGGTAATTTACGTGGATCATCCCCTACGAATTTTTCGTAGATTTCGATGATACCACCAAGTTTAACGTCCAATTCATGTGGATCTTTATGAGAAAGATCTAGGTATACCATGTTCTCGCCATTAATACCAAGTTTTTGGTTTACACAGACATCAAAAATTTCACGTGTTGCAATATCACGTGGTACTAAGTTACCATAAGCTGGGTATTTTTCTTCTAAGAAGTACCAAGGTTTACCGTCTTTATAAGTCCAAATACGACCACCTTCACCACGAGCTGATTCTGACATTAGACGGTTTTTGTCATCTCCAGGAATCGCTGTTGGGTGAATTTGAATGAATTCACCATTCGCATATGAAGCACCTTGTTGATAAACGATAGAAGCAGCAGAACCTGTGTTAATAACAGAGTTTGTTGTTTTACCGAAGATAATACCAGGGCCACCAGTCGCCATAATAACAGCGTCTGCACGGAATGATTTAATTTCTTCTGTACGCATATCTTGCGCTACGATACCACGGCAAACGCCGTCATCATCGATGATAACACCAAGGAATTCCCAGTGTTCATATTTATTTACTAAACCAGCTACTTCATGAGAACGAACTTGCTCATCTAGCGCATATAGTAATTGTTGACCAGTTGTTGCACCAGAGAAAGCTGTACGGTGCATTAAAGTACCACCAAAACGACGGAAATCTAAAAGTCCTTCTGGTGTACGGTTGAACATAACACCCATACGGTCCATTAAGTGGATAATGCCAGGTGCTGCGTCACACATACCTTTTACTGGTGGTTGGTTCGCTAAGAAGTCCCCACCATATACTGTATCATCAAAGTGAATCCATGGAGAATCCCCTTCACCTTTTGTATTTACCGCACCATTAATTCCGCCTTGCGCACAAACAGAGTGTGAGCGTTTTACAGGAACTAATGAGAATAAATCAACTTCAGTACCAACTTCAGCTGCTTTAATCGTTGCCATCAGACCGGCAAGACCACCGCCGACAACAATTATTTTGCTTTTCGCCATGATTATTTCTCACTCCTCTTAAAAAATTGCAATGATTGCTGTTACTCTATCGTAGCTTCTATTGAATTATACGAAAGCTAAAATAGCAGCCACACCAACTACACTTAGAATTACGAAAATAATGTTTGTTACGTAAGTAGCAATCTTTTGAGACTGAGGAGATTGTGTAATACCCCAGCTTACTAGGAATGCCCATAAACCGTTAGATAAGTGGAAAGTTGCTGATATAATACCAACAATGTAGAATCCAAGCATGAATGGATTAGCAACGATATTCGCCATCATGTCGTAATCAACGTGTGTGCCAAGTGCTTTTTGAATACGAGTTTGGAAAATATGCCATGCAATGAAAATCACTAGGAATACACCAGTGAAACGTTGTAAAGAGAACATCCAGTTACGGTATGTGCTGAAACGTCCTGTGTTTGGTGTAGCAGTGAATGCAATGTAGACACCATAGAATGCGTGGAACATTAATGGAATATAGATGACAATCCATTCAACTAGGATAAGGAATGGAATCTTTTCCATTACTGCGGTAGCATCGTTGTAACTTTCTGCCCCGCCTGTTGCTGTAAAGTTAATGAACAGGTGCATCGTTAAAAACAGACCTACTGGAATGATACCAAGTAGAGAATGTAAGCGACGCCATAAAAACTCTCGATCTTTCGACAAGACTGTTACCCCCCTTAGTACTTAAAATAGCACAACAAAAGAAGTCATCATTTTGTAAATGATACTTCATTGACTGTGTATTTCATCATGGTACAATATTATGACATGTTTATTGTACTCTCAAGAGCTACGAGCGTCAAGGCAACTCGGAGTTTTTCATAGAGCTTATTAAAGAACTAATCTAGTACATGATGCGTTGTTTTTTCTCGAAAAATCTATCATTACTTTATTACTGTTGAATTTTAAGAAAATTCTAAGAAAGAAGGATAACAATGTTAAACACTCCATCTCCTACAATTTCATCATTTGGTTATGAGCTCATTCGCGATCATATTCTATCTTCTATCCTTGGTAAACATGAGAATGATGTCCTTTATTGGGCAGGTAAAGAGCTTGCTCGCAAGTTCCCATGCAAAAGTCAAGACGAACTTATCGCATTTTTCGCAGATGCCTGCTGGGGTACACTAGAGCTCATGAAGGAATCAAAGGATGGTCGCATTTTCCAATTGACAAATGACCCTGAAATATTGCAAATCAAACAACGAAGCTTTAGACTGGAAGCAGGATTTATAGCAGAGCAAATTCAATTAGCTAAAGGCTACCTTACAGAATGCTATGATGAAAAGCGAGAAAAGCAGCACTATGTCATGTTTACAGTCAAATGGGATGTCAAGGAACGTATTATGAATACCATCCCTACTGAATGATGAAAAGGATTGTCTCCCTATTCAACGGGATGACAATCCTTCTTTTTTCTTCCTTTAATTTCGGACTATTACATAAAATACTGTTTCTTCTATTATTATATATAAAGTGCTTGCTCTAAATTGAATTCATCATGCAAGGCATTTGCTGCACGAATCATATCATCCTGTGGTACAACAACAGACACTTTTATTTCAGACGTACTAACCATTTTTATAGGAATATCTTCACGACGTAATCGATCAAACATGCGAGCAGCCACACCTGGATTAGAGGCCATACCTGAGCCAATGATAGAAACCTTCGCCAACCCTATTTCAAAGTCAGCAAAACTAAAGCCAAGTGACAATTTACTATCTTCTAGAACACGCAATGTTTCCGCAAATTCTTCTTTTAAAATGGAAAAAGACACAGTTGGTTTTAAGCCATCAATGATTGCCTGTACAATAATATCTACATTAATGCGGTTTTCTGCAAGGATTGTAAACATATCTGCCAATGCACCATCGGCATACGCATCATACCCCACTGTTAAACGGATAATATCTGACTCAAAGGCTACACCACGGACGACTAAATTTTTCTCCATTTCCACTTCCTCCTTCAATAAAGTACCTACTGACTCTACTAAGCTAGAGCGTATAATAACGGGCATTTGAAATTTTTTTGCTAACTCCACTGCACGAGGATGAATAACATGTGATCCTAAATTAGATAACTCCAGCATTTCATCATAGGAGATTTCCTGCAGCTTTTGAGCTTTGCTGACATAGCGTGGATCTGCTGTATAAACACCGTCAACATTTGTGTACATATCAGTTCGCTCTGCTTCCAATGCTACCGCGAGTGCTATAGCTGTTGTTTCAGCTCCGCCTTTGCCAAGTGTAGTAATATTTTGTTCCTCATCAATACCCTGTTCTCCAGCAATCACTACAATTTGTCCCTGTACAAGATGTTCTTCAATACGACTGTCATCGATATAGTCAATACGTGCATGACGATACTTACAATCTGTATGTATACCTGCTTGCCATCCAGTTAAGGACACTGCCTCATAGCCCGCTTCCTGTAATGCGATGGCAAATAAAGCGCTGGATAATTGAGAGCCCGTAGACACGACTGCAGCTAATTCTCGTTTGGGCACTTCGTCCGTTAGTTGATGTACCATCGTTTGCACATCTTTCATTGTGTGTCCCATTGCTGCAACGACCACGACTACATCGAAGCCTCTGTCCTTTTCAGCAATCGCCTTCCTTGCTGCCTCTTGGATTTGTTCAGTAGAAGCTAGTGCAGCCCCTCCAAACTTCATCACTATTTTAGCCATTTCTTGCGTTCTCCTTTCCAGTCATATATTTCACCTGCTTCTAGAAAACTAAAAGGCAGCCTCCACATAACGTGAAAGCTGCCTATAACATGTACAATGATCGTAACTTGTGCATGTGTGATAGCTCTCCGAAACTTTTAGAATCGACAATCTTACATTTCTTAAATGTAAAACCAGTACAACAAAGGAAACAACAATGCTATACTTCGGCAAGCTCCCCTTTCACACACGATCTCTGGACTTGTTCATCCTCCATTGTGTTACTCTTGAATCTTGCACCTCTATCATCACCATAAAGTGAATGTATTCAATTGGTTTAACGCTGGCGTCAACATGCTAGCCACACCAGTTCGCTATTCATCACATTGACGAACAATGTTATTTACAACCTTAGCACATGTCTATTCCTTTGACAATGACTCTTGCTGAAAATAGCTATAAATTTGGCTCGCTAAATTAGCAGGTATTCCTGCCTCCTGCAAAGTTAGCTCGCTCGCCTCTCGAATTTTCTTAACTGAACCAAAATGTTTGAGCAACTGCTGCTTGCGTTTTGGCCCCACACCTTCAATATGGTCTAACACCGATTGAATGGCATGCTTCTCATGCTGTTGGCGCAAGAAGGTAATAGCAAAGCGGTGAACTTCGTCCTGAATTCGTTGTAATAAATAAAAGCCATCACTAGTACGCTTTAAGGCAATTACTTCTGGTGGATCACCAAACAATAGCTGCGACGTATTATGCTTATCATCTTTTGCTAAACCTGCAATCGGTATAACAAGTCCAAGCTCATCTTCTAGTACTTCACGGGCGACTTCCATTTGCCCCTTGCCACCATCAATTAAGACCAAATCTGGCAATGGCAAGCCTTCCTTTAAGACACGCGAATATCGCCGACGTATAACCTCTTGCATCGCACCGTAATCATCATGCTTTGCAGCCGTACGCGTTTTGTATTTACGATATTCCTTTTTCGCAGGCTTTCCATCAATGAAGACAACCATAGCCGATACAGCATCCGTGCCATGCATATGACTATTGTCAAATGCCTCAATTCGTAATGGCGTTGAAATACCTATTGCTTCACCAAGTGCCTCACAAGCACCAATTGTCCGTTCTTCCTGCCGTTCAATTAGCTGGAATTTAGCTGCCACAGCAATCTCAGCATTTTTAGTTGCTAATTCAACCAATTCCCTCTTTTGACCTCTTTTTGGTGTAAGAACTTTAAGCTCTAATAACTCCGTTAAGATGGCTGCATCAATTGCTTGTGGAATAAAAATTTCTTTCGGCTTAATATGCTCTGGTTTTTCATAAAAGCGGCCAACAAATGTTAAAAACTCTTCCTCAGCATCTTGATAAATTGGGAAAACCGAGACATCACGCTCAATCAGCTTTCCTTGGCGAACAAAGAAAACTTGCACACACATCCAGCCTTTTTCGACGGCATAGCCAAATACATCGCGGTTCGTTGTATCACTTGATACTATTTTTTGTTTCTGCATGACCGTATCAATATGTGCAATCTGATCGCGAAACTCCTTCGCTCGCTCAAATTCTAAGTTTTCAGCAGCTGCAAGCATTTTAACTTCAAGCTCTTTTTTGACTGCCTCGACACCACCATTTAGAAACTTCGTCATATCCTCAATCATCTCTTGATAAACCTGACCATTAATTTCTTTTACACAAGGTGCTAAACATTGCCCCATATGATAATACAAGCAAACTTTGGAAGGCAATTGGACACATTTGCGCAATGGATACAATCGATCCAATAGCTTTTTCGTTTCACTTGCCGCATAAGCATTGGGGTAAGGACCAAAATATTTAGCCTTATCCTTTTTTACCTTACGTGTCGTAATAAGACGTGGATGTTTTTCATTCGTAATTTTTAAATATGGATATGTCTTATCATCTGTTAGCATGACATTGTATTTTGGATCATGTAATTTAATGAGATTCAGCTCTAAAATAAGTGCTTCAATATTAGATGATGTCACGATATACTCAAAATCTTCTATTTCACCGACAAGCCTTTGTGTTTTGCCTTCATGTGTTCCCGTAAAATAAGAACGTACACGGTTTTTCAGTATTTTCGCTTTGCCCACATAAATGATTGTCCCTTGACGATCCTTCATCAAATAGCAGCCAGGCTGATCCGGTAAAATATCTAGTTTACGCTTGATTAAATCGTTCATTACCTACCTGCCCCCCTACGTAAAAATTCCCCTCAATTGAATATGATAGATATTACCTTTATTATATAACGAAAAAAAGCCGAACACATCTATTGATGGCCCGGCTTTTGTGAACTTCATTAATTACGCATGTTTTGCGATAAATGCTTCTAAAGCTTCTTTCGGTTGGAAGCCTACAGTTTTGTCAACTAATTCTCCATCTTTAAATAATAGTAAAGATGGAATTGACATAATTTGATACTGAGCTGCAGTACCTTGGTTATTGTCTACATCAACTTTTACAATTTTAGCCGCACTTCCTGCAGCGTCCATTTCTTCAAGAACTGGCCCAATCATTTTACAAGGTCCGCACCAAGCAGCCCAAAAGTCTACAAGTACTAACCCTTCTTTAATATCGTCCTGGAACGTAGCATCTGTTGCATGTACAATTGCCATTTGAAATCCTCCTTAAACTTACTATGATTGTAGTATAGCATGGATAAATTCACTTGAGCGAACAATCTGCCTGCAATGTATTTTTTATGAAAAACTGTGTCGAAAAAAACTATAAAGACCATTAATTGGCTTGATAACGACCTTTCCATACATAGGTGAATGTTATAAAAAGATAAATGCCTAACGTAATGCTTGTCACGATAATAGATGTTGTAAAAATAATCCCAATTAAAATCGCACTTAACGCCATAATGGCAATCCATGTTGTATACGGGAACCATTTTACTTCATAGGCACTTGTATGTTCTGCTTGTTTTTTACGGGATTTCAAATGGGCAATCGCAATAATTAACCAAATAAATAACACGGTATAGCCAAGTGATCCCATTAGAAAATCAAAAGTCTTGCTGCCAACATATAAAGATAGAATAACTCCTAAATACATCGCTAATGTACACATTAAAATAGCATATACTGGCACTTTTCTTTTAGATAAGTGGGCAAATATTTTAGGAACCCGTCCGTCTACAGCTTGTGTATATAGTACACGGGATGAGCCATAAAGCCCTGAATTCATGGAAGAAATAATGGCAAGTATCACAACAGCATTCATAATGTGATCTGCGCCTGGAATGCCAATCATTTTGAACACCATTACAAAAGGACTTTCAGGAACTCCGTTTACTTCATTCCATGGAATCAAGCTTACGATAATAAAGAAAGGCAGTAAATAGAATGTAACAATACGTACTAATGTACTACGAACCGCTTTTGGCACTACTTTCTCAGGATTTTTCGTTTCTGCTAATGTAATCCCAATGATTTCTGTACCACCATAAGAATAAATAACAACTAACATAGCAGCAATTAATCCCATAGATCCGTTAGGGAAAAAACCACCGTGCTCAGTTAAGTTAGAAAAACCAACGGCGCTATGGTTTCCAAACGTAGCAAGTAATAAAATAAGTCCTGCTATAATAAAGACAATAATAACGGTAATTTTGATCAATGCTAGCCAGTATTCTGTTTCCGCAAATATTTTCACCGATAATAAATTAATGGCTGTCACTAACACAGAAACAGACAGGGCAAGTATCCAAATTGGATATTCTGGCAACCAATATTGAATAAAAATAGCGGCGACGACAGATTCTGCTGCAATATTTAAAACCCACATTTTCCAATAGATCCAATCTAGGAAATAAGCAGGGTATTTTCCCAACACTGATTGAACTAAATCTCTGAACGTTCTTGCTTCTTTATTTCGAACAGCCATTTCTGCTAGACCTTGCATGACAAATAATAAAATAATGCCCCCTATTAAATAGGCAATCAGCACTGAAGGTCCTGCCATATCAATGGCTGCACTACTTCCTTTAAATAGACCTGCTCCGATGGCTCCACCTAACGCCATCATGGTGATATGACGCGAGGTCATAGTTCTTGTTAATTGTTGCTTGTTTTTTTCCACTTTCTTACCTCCTAAAAATCAAAAAAGCATATCATCTACTCCTTCATCATCAAATGAAAGAAGAGACGATATGCTATCAGCAAACCGCGGTACCACTCTAATTGGTTCTTGAGAACCCAGCTTAAAAACCTTGTAACGAAGGTTAATCGTCAAACAAATAGAATAATCCGACAATTCTATTTATGTTACCACTCCTAGGCAAGTTCAAAGTCTTATTGGTCTGCGTTGCACCATCCCGCAGCTCTCTTCACCGAATAATGAGCTTTTACTACTCCTAATCTTTGCGTTTCTAATCATTATTATTGTATCAATCACTATACTGGCTAACGTTAATTATGTCAATATTTTATTTTGCGATAATTTTCAAATAGTACTTCATCACAAAAAAAGCAGGAAGGATTAGCCCTTCCCGCTTGTGCATTACGCGTTTACTTTTAACGCTTTAAATTCTTCTATTAGAAGTGGGATCACATCGAATAAATCTCCAACGATACCATAATCCGCTACTTTGAAAATATTAGCTTCTGGATCTTTATTAATTGCAACAATTACTTTTGAATTTGACATTCCTGCTAAATGTTGAATCGCTCCCGAAATACCAGCCGCAATATAAAGATCTGGTGTGACTACCTTACCAGTTTGACCGATTTGTAGTGAATAGTCACAGTACTCAGCGTCACATGCACCACGTGATGCTCCAACTGCACCGCCTAGTAAATCTGCTAGCGCTTTTAATGGTTCGAAACCTTCTTCAGATTTCACCCCACGACCACCAGCAACGACTACTTTCGCTTCTGATAAATCAACACCTTCTGAAGATTTGCGAACAACCTCTTTAATAATTGTGCGAAGGTTTGTAATATCAACAGTGATTGCAGACACATCGCCAGTTTTACCCTCTGCTTTTTCTAAAGGTGTAATGTTATTTGGACGAATAGAAGCTAAAACAACGCCTTCTTTCACTTTCACTTTTTCAAAAGCTTTACCAGAGTAAATTGGTCGGATGAAGACAACATCATCGCCTGCACCCTCAATAGCAGTAACATCAGATACTAGGCCTGCTTGTAATTTACTTGCGATTTTTGGCGATAAATCTTTTCCATTTGCTGTATGTCCAAAGACAATGCCAGCAGGTTTTTCTTGCTCGATAACAGCTAATAGTGCTTGACTATAGCCATCAGATGTATATTGTTTTAAATGTGGGTGTTCCACTGTTACTACGCGGTCAGCACCATATTCAAATAATGGTCCTGTTAAACTTGCTACAGCATCTCCTAAAAGTACCCCAACAACTTCGCCACCATCAGCGATTTGTTTTGCAGCTGCAATTGCTTCGAAAGAAACATTACGTAAGCTTCCTTCACGAACTTCACTTAATACTAATACTTTTTTTGACATAGCATATTCCCTCCGTTACCCTTTAAGATTCGATTAACATCAAATAATTAAACAACTTTTGCTTCTGTGTGAAGTAGATTTACTAGCTCTTTTACTTGTACAGAAAGGTCGCCCTCTAGAATGCGGCCTGCTGCTTTTTGAGCTGGCAAGAAGATGTCTACTGTTTCAATCTTCACTTCTACATCATCTTCATCGATATCTAAATCATCTAACTCAAGCTCTGCAAGCGGTTTCTTTTTCGCTTTCATAATACCTGGTAGAGATGGGTAACGTGGCTCATTTAAACCTTGCTGAGCTGTTACTAGTAATGGTAAAGAAGTTTCAATTACCTCTGAATCTCCTTCGATATCGCGAACAATTTTCGCAGATGTTCCATCAATTTCAAGCTTTGTAATCGTTGTTACATAATTTATATCTAATAAGTCTGCAACACGTGGACCTACTTGACCTGAACCACCATCGATCGCAACATTTCCTGTTAAAATTAAATCCGCCTCTTTATCTTTTAAGTATTCCGCTAATAGATAAGCTGCTGCATTTTGGTCTAACTCATCTAAATCGTCTTCCGTATTAATTAGCACTGCTTCGTCTGCTCCCATGGCAAGTGCTGTACGTAATTGCTTCTCTGCATCCTCGCCACCAATTGTCACTACTGTTACTTTACCACCAGCAGCATCGCGAACTTGGATTGCTTCTTCAATGGCATATTCATCATAAGGGTTAATAATGAATTCTGCGCCGTCCTCTTGGATTTTACCACCCGACACTACGATTTTTTCTTCTGTATCAAACGTACGTTTAATTAATGCAAAAATATTCATATATCCATACCTCCTGGAACGTTTTATAATTCTAAGTAAACTTATAAATATTATATATTTTCAGTTTCGATAACGCCGATAACATCTTAAAACTGTTATCGACATTTGGGAAATTATTTGCCAGTAAACACAGGCTCACGCTTTTCAATGAATGCTTGAATTCCTTCTTTGGCATCTTCTGATACGAATACTGTCCCAAAGGATGTTGCCTCTGCTTCAATGCCCTCATAAAATGATGCATGCTTTGCATATTGCAATGTTTGAATAGCTGCTTTTAAAGCAATTGGGCTTTTCTTTGCAATATTTTTCGCAATTTTCAGCGTTTCATCTAGCAGTGCTTCGTCTGAGAATGTACGATTCGCTAAGCCCCACTGCACGGCTTCTGCACCAGTAATTGGCTCACTTGTAAACATCATTTCAGCAGCCTTTGCTACACCTACATAACGTGGTAAGCGCTGTGTACCGCCAAAGCCAGGTATAAGACCTAATTGTAGTTCAGGTAAACCTAGTTTTGCCGATTCAGTGACAAATCGCATATGACAGCTCATGGCTAATTCAAGCCCACCGCCTAATGCCGCACCATGAATGGCTGCAATAACAGGCTTCGAAAATGATTCAACGCGCTCAAATACTTGCTGCCCGTTGCTAGCTAGCTTCGTAAATTCTTCTCCAGATTCTACCCCAGTAAATTCTTTAATATCTGCCCCTGCAGAGAAGAAACGGCCTTCGCCATGAAGTACAAGGACTCTTACTGCATCATCGTGTTCAACAGCATTTAAGACAGCGTTAACTTCTGCAATAATACCGCGAGATAATGCATTTGCTGGTGGACGTGCAATTGTAATAATCGCTACCCCATCTTCTACTTTCCAACTTAGAAATTCCATTTCTCCACATCCTTTTAAGCTTTAATGCCGTTCAGGATTAATGCCTGAACCTTTGGAACTTGTTCCATCAAATCATATCGATAGTCATTCATAACCCACGACGTAATCGTTTCATCAATTGTTCCAAAAACCATTTGTCGTGCCAAGCGTACATCCATCGTCTGATTAAACTCCCCTGAAAGCATACCTTCGACTAAAATTTGATCGAGTAAATGTAAATACTCACGTAGTACACCATTAATTTTTAATCGTAAGTCTTTGTTTGACTGGCGAAGCTCTAATTGTGTGACGGTTGCTAGGTATCGATCTGTCGCAAGAACATTAAAATGATTGGCAATCATTCGTGAAAGTTTGTCACGAGACGTACTTCCATTTTCTATTATATCTTGTAATGACTCTACAAAAACAGCCATTTTTTCATTAAAGACAGAAATTAATATATCTTCTTTATTTTTAAAATATAAATAGATTGTTCCATCGGCCACCCCTGCCTGTTTGGCGATTTTCGATACTTGCGCTTGGTGATACCCATTTTCCGCAATAACGATGACAGCTGCATCAATAATTTGCTTATATTTCGGCTTATCTCGTTTCACTTTTATATCACCACCTAAAAAACATGCGCACGTCTACAATATCAATATGACGTGTGAACCTAAAAAAATATGAAAATATGAATGGTCATTCATTCATATTTTCATATTATATTTTACAGCATTACTTGTCAATACTTTCACACGTATTTATTTCGCTTCTTTATTCGCCAATTTTGTTTTTTCTTCGTCTACCAAAGAGCGGCGTAAAATTTTTCCTACGGCTGTTTTTGGTAGTTCCTCTCTAAATTCATAATAACGAGGAACTTTAAATGCCGCTAGATGCTGACGGCAATATTTATTTAATTCGTCCTCCGAGATCGAATATCCTTCTTTTAAAACAATATAAGCTTTTACCGTTTCTCCACGATACGGGTCAGGTATGCCTGCAACAACACACTCTTGAATTTCTTCGCGTTCGTATAACACTTCTTCCACTTCACGAGGATAAATATTAAAGCCACCCGCTATGATCAAATCTTTTTTACGATCCACTACATAGAAGAAACCTTGCTCATCCATATAACCAAGATCACCTGTTAAAAACCAGCCATCGACAAATGTCGCTGCTGTATCCTCAGGTCGGTTCCAGTAGCCCTTCATCACTTGTGGACCTTTGACAGCGATTTCACCCACTTCGCCAACTGGAAGCTCTTCCGTATCCCCTGTACGTAAAATAATAGCTTCTGTATTAGGCCAAGGTAAACCGATTGAACCAATCACTCGCTTACCCCAAATTGGCGTAGCATGTGTTACAGGTGATGTTTCTGTTAATCCGTAGCCCTCTACGAGCTTCCCACCAGTAACCGCTTCAAATTTCTCCTGAACTTCAATTGGCAATGAAGCAGAGCCACTTAAGCACGCCTTAATAGATGATAAATTATAATTCGCAATGTCTGGATGATTTAGAAGACCAATGTATAAGGTTGGTGCACCGGGGAAAAGTGTTGGTTTTTGTTTATCAATCGTTTTTAATGCCGTTTCAGCATCAAATTTCGGTAAGAGCACCATCTTATTTTGAGTGAATACTGATAATAGCATAACCGTTGTCATACCATAGACGTGGAAGAATGGAAGAATGCCCATAATGGTCTCTTCACCATGCACACATTTATACATCCAGGCATCACACATTGTCGTATTGGCAATTAAATTTTTATGGGTTAACATAACCCCTTTTGGGAACCCCGTTGTTCCACCAGTATATTGTAAGAGTGCTAGGTCTTCTTCAAAATCAAATGAGATATGATCAATTACCTTAATCGGTGCAGAGCGCATGATTTCTGAAAATAAATGATTTTGCCCGCTATGTTCAACCTTGACACTAAAGCCATACTGCTTTTTTTGAATAAATGGATAGACTAAATTTTTTGGGAATGGTAAATAATCTTTAATGGCTGTCACGATAACATTTTCAAGTGCTGTCTCTTTCATAATTTTCATCACTCTTGGATATAAAATATCCATGACAAGAATAACCTTCGCACCTGAATCAGCCATTTGGTATTGAAGCTCACGTTCAGTATAAAGTGGATTTGTTTGTACGACAACAGCACCTGCATACATAGCGCCGTAGTAAGCGATTACACTTTGTGGCGAGTTAGGTAGCATAATGGCTACTCGATCTCCCTTTTCCACACCTAATGCTTGTAAATAGTTTGCGAACCTTAAAGCTGACTCATATAGCTCGGTGTACGTCAAATCCTTCCCCATAAAATGAATCGCAACTTTGGATGGATTCTTTTTATAGGCGCGTGTCAAAAACTCTTGCACTGGAATTTCCTCAAACGTTAAAGACGGTGGTACTTCTTCAGGATAATTTGCTAGCCATGGTTTTGCTGTCATACGTCCTCTCCCCTTTGTCCCAAACTTTGTCAATTCTTATATTTATTATAATGAAAAAGAAATGCAGTTTCAAACAGAAAATAGAAAATAAATGCATTTTCGATTAATTATTATGCAATTCACAACATTAATATGACAGATGTTTAGTCTGTTTTATTTGCATACACCTTATGAATCCTCATTCATTCTCAAATCTTTCAAATAGAAAATTATGAGGATATTCCTATACTATAAAAATAATTATTTATTCAGGTTATGGAGGAAAATGAATAGCTGTTAGCAGAAATTGAAGTAAATACAAAAAACGCACCCTCATAAGAGAATGCGTTTTTTACTTAAACAGTCATCATATAGTAGACGCCCACTGCCAAAAATGCAATACAGACAATGATTAGTACTTTTGCTAATTTTTCCATGTCATGACACTCCTATGCAATACTTGCCCCAATTACAAACGATAGACCGACTGAAATGGTAAAGGAAATGAAACCAACTGAGCGATTATCATTGGCAATCTCTTGATCTACATTAAAACGAGGTGTCATAAATTCAAATAAGAAATACGCTACAATCAATAGTGTAAAGCCAAAAAGACCCCAGCCAATCATTTCACTTAATGTGCTATGGCGTGCAATGGAAAAACGAAAGATGTTGCAAATCCCTAGTATTTTTCCACCTGTTGCAAGGGCCACAGCAACATTACCATTTTTAATTTCTTCCCAATTCTTATATTTCGTAACGACTTCGAACAATGCCATCGAGACGACTAAACATAATACAACAACACTAAAATATCCTGCCGTTTCGATAATTGGATATCGCCAAAAGCCAGAATTCAGCATTTTTCTCCGTCCCCTTTATAGCTTATTTCAATTCAACAACTGTGACGCCTAAGCCCCCCTCGCCGGCTTCACCAAAACGGAAGGATTTCACGCGCTTATGCTTCTTTAAATAGCTTTGAATACCTTGACGTAAAGCCCCTGTACCAACCCCATGAATAATAGACACACGCCCATAATTAGCGAGTAACGCATCATCAATATATTTCTCTGTTCTTAAAATCGCGTCCTCATAGCGTTCACCACGCAAATCTAATTCTAATTTTACATGGCTATTGCGATTTTTCACACCAGCTGTTCGTAATACCGTCTCTTTTTCAGGCTTAATATACTCTAAATCACTATCAGCGATTTTCATTTTTAAAATCCCCATTTGGACAACCCATTCGGTATTTGACACTTTTTCTAACAAAGTACCTCGTTGACCATAGCTTAACACCTTTACCTCGTCCCCGACAACTAAGTTTTGCGCACGTGCTTTTACTTGCGCTGCTTTTTTCAGTACTTTATTGTCTTCAAGTGGTGTTGCTTCTTCCAGACGTTTACGTGCTTCAATCAATTCGTGCTCCTTGACAACTTGATCAGCATTTTTGCGCATTTCTCGAAGCTCTGTAATAATCGCTTCCGCTTCTCTTTTCGCTTCATCAACAATTTTACGAGCTTTTTCCTTTGCTTTCTTATCAAGTGCCTCTTTACGCTCTTCATAGGCTTGTAATTTATCTTGAAGCTCTTTACGTAAAGTTTCCGATTCTACTAGCAATGCATGGGAACGTTCTGCATCATCTTCTGATTGGCGACGTGTTTCCTCCAATGAAGCAATCATCGATTCAACCTCATGTCGGTCTGTCCCTGTAAAGCCTTTCGCACGATCGATAATGGATTCAGGCAGTCCAAGACGACTGGATATTTCGAATGCATTAGAGCGCCCAGGTACACCAATAAGTAGACGGTAGGTTGGACTCAAAGTTTCAATATCAAACTCTACACTAGCATTGGCAACACCTGGTCGATTATAGCCATACGCTTTTAGCTCAGGATAATGAGTTGTAGCCATTACACGTGCACCGCGTCCATGTACTTCGTCTAAAATGGAGATAGCTAAGGCTGCTCCTTCCTGAGGATCAGTACCTGCTCCTAATTCATCGAAAAGAACAAGTGATTCATGATCAAATTTTTGTAGAATATCTACAATATTGACCATATGAGACGAGAACGTAGAAAGTGACTGCTCAATTGATTGCTCATCACCAATATCAGCAAACAATTGCTCAAATACAGCAAGTTCTGAGCCATCTAATGCTGGCACTGGTAATCCTGCCTGCGCCATTAATGTACACAGACCTACCGTTTTCAATGTTACCGTTTTACCACCTGTATTAGGACCCGTAATGACAATAGCTGTAATTTCTTTGCCCAATTCAATATCATTCGGAATAGCTATCTCTATTGGTAGAAGTGGATGACGTGCACGAACTAGTCGAATATAGCCATCCTTATTCATTTTAGGCATTGTACATTTATTGGCTTGTCCATATTTGCCTTTAGCTAAAATAACATCAATATCCCCTAAAACTTTCACTAAATTAAATAAATCTGATGCTACTTCTTGCACCATTGCACTTAATGCCAGTAAAATACGCTCAATTTCCGCCTGCTCCTTCATTTTTAAGCGATGAATTTCATTATTCGCTTGTACAACAGAGTCTGGCTCGATAAATAAGGTTTGACCAGAAGAGGATTGGTCATGGACAATCCCGCCATAATGGTGACGATATTCTTGTTTAACAGGAATAACAAAGCGATCATTACGAATTGTCACAAGTGTATCAGAAAGCATTTTCGCTGCATTACTTCCACGAATTAAACTTTCCAGCTTAGAACGGACTTTCCCTTCTTCAGCTCGTAAAGATTGGCGTATAGAACGCAACGTTTGACTAGCCGAGTCTAAAACAGCTCCATTGTCATCAATACAGTTGTTGATTTCATGTTGCAAACCTGTTAAAACAGGTATCGCTTCCTTTTTCGCGATGAAATGTGGAATTTCAATCACTTCATCAGCCTCTAAATCCTCAATGAAATTACGTAAAATTCTACTCGCTCGAATTGTGCTCGATATTTCCATTAATTCTATTGCTGCTAGCATGCCTCCTATTTGGGCACGTCTTGCAGATGGTCGTACATCAAATATTCCCCCCATTGGAACATTGCCTTTAACACGTAAAATGGATAATCCCTCATCCATCTCCTCTAATAATTGTACTACTTTATCAAAATCTGTTTGTGGTACAAGCTCCTCAATGGCAGATTTCCCAATAGAGCAAGTACAATATGAGGCCACTTGTTGCCGAACTTTATCGTATTCTAGTGTTTTCAATGCGCGTTCTGCTATCACTGAGAACACCTCCTCAACCTATTTATTTCGTCGTATGAACGCCTCAAATTGTTCAAGCGTCCATGTATTCACTATCATATCTTTCGGTAGCCATGCTCTATTGGCATAGCGAACACCGATATCCATAAAACGTAAATGCGCTATATCATGAGCATCTGTATTAATGGCTACAGGTACACCTGCAGCTAAAGCCATTTCTAAATGTTCCACACATAAATCTAAACGATACGGATTTGCATTTAACTCTAAAATTTTACCATATTCCTTCGCCCACGCAATCAGCTGTTTCATATCAGGATTATAGCCATCACGATCCTCAATAATTCGACCAGTTGGATGGGCAATCATATGAACATAAGGATTTTGCATGGCCGTTAGTAAACGTGCCATAATTTTATCTTGTGATTGTGTAAAGCTCGAATGAATAGAAGCGATAACAAAGTCTAACTCTTTTAACACTTGATCGTCGAAATCAAGGGAGCCGTCTGGCAAAATATCCATCTCTGTCCCTTTAAACAAATGGAAATCTGGATGTGTTGCATTAAATGCCTCAATTTCCACACGCTGTTTTTCTAAACGCTCCGGTGTTAAACCATTTGCTACTTTTAGAAATTGTGAATGATCTGTAATAACGCTATATTGATAGCCACGCGCTCGTAATGCCTCGCCCATTTCTGCAACAGAGTATGCACCATCAGACCAGGTCGTATGCATATGTAAATCTGCCTGAATATCCTCTAATCGCACTAACTGTTGAATCGTCTTTGTATTATCAAATTCCACAGTTCCTGTGCGTAAGCTTGGTGGAATCCAAGGTAGGTCAAAATGAGCGAAAAATGCCGCTTCATCTGAAAACGTTATAACGGTACCATCTTCCTGTTCAACGCCATATTCACTAATTTTTTCACCACGCGCTTTGGCAAGTTGGCGCATACGCACATTGTGGTCTTTTGACCCTGTAAAATGATGCAAGGCAGTTGCATATTCATTGTCCTTCACTAAACGGAAATCAACACCAACTGGCTCCTCTAAGTCTAAAATCACTGAAATTTTAGTATCTCCCGCTGCCACTACTTCTTGGATGGCTAATCCATTTAATAACTTTTCACGTACAGCCTCAACTGCTTGTGTCACCACAATAAAATCAATATCTTTACTTGTTTCTAGCGCCCGACGGAAGCTTCCAGCAACTGAAAAACGTTCCACTTCCTTCATACTACCTAGAAGCGCCTCTATTTGTAAAACCACAGGCTCAAGCTGCCAAATTGGTAAACGTTCTGAGCGATTCGCCAAATTAGCGAGTTCCTTTAAAATTTTTTCCTCTGTTTTTACAGCAAAGCCTGCTAATTCACGAACTTTCCCTGCTTCACAAGCTGCCTTTAAGCTTTCTGCTGAGTCAATGCCTAGCTCTTGGTGAAGCTTCGCAATCTTTTTACCTCCCAAGCCTGGCAATTTTAACAATGGCAATAATCCTTTAGGGACAATGTCTTCTAGTTCTTTTAACAAACTAGATTCACCTGTTACCATCAAATCCTCAATGACAGCAGCCGTTCCTTTACCAATCCCTTTAAGTTTTGTTACATCGTCCATTTCACTTAATGAACGCTCGTCCCCCTCCAGTGCTGCAGCTGCTTTCCGAAAAGCAGATACCTTGAATGGGTTTTCTCCTTGTAGTTCCATATATAAAGCAATTTTTTCGAGTGTGCGAATAATTGTTTTTTTATTCATTGGTAATTCCCCCTATCGTAAAAACACTTCTCTCAAAACAGAGAGAAGTGCACAGTTTACTATTGCATATAAATATACCACCAGTTTTGGAACATCTTCGTAATAATCGGTGTATGCTCCAACATAAGCCCACTTAACAATGACTTCGACATTAAATTTTGAATGACATCAATCGGCAATAAAGCGCACACGTATAGCAAAATAAACATAATTAAATAGTTTTCAATCATGCCAAGTAATGCGCCAAGCCAACGATTCACTGTATTGAGCACAGGTAAATACGCAATAAAATCAAATATCGATGCCACGATTTGCAATGTTATTTTAACAGCAAAGAAAATTACCGCAAAGGCAATCACACGATAGAAGGTGCGATCTAAATCGAGACTATCAATGACGACACCAAGGCTACCTGTATCAGTGACACCTGGATAAGGCACCCAAAATACAAATTTTTGTGCTAATGGCTTATAATAAATATACGCAACAATTAGGGCTACGACAAAGCTGACAATGTGCATCATTTGTACAATGAAACCTCGTTTTGCACCGACACCAATTCCAGCTAGCAGTACCACTAATATGATTAAATCTAACATTCTCTTCAACCCTTTAGTTTTTTCAATTCTTCTTCTAGTTGCTCCATTCGTTCTTTTAATAGTAAATAATCATGTACTGTATTTACTGCCGTCAGAACAGCAAGTTTTGTGCTATCAAGTGAGGGATTATGTACGCTCATCTCGCGCATCCGGTCATCAACAATCGAAGCAACAAGTCGCATATGGCCAATGGATTCTGAGCCGACCATTTTATATGTATGACCATATATTTCCACAGAAATTTTATTTTTTTCTTGTTTTTCCATAGTCGCACCCTCCTATAAATTCGATGCACACACGATCTTTTCAGCTTGTGAGCACCATCACACAAAAAAGCTATTTATTATCATACCATGAAAGGTATAAAATTGTGAACAATGAGGACAGAAAGGAACGATTAAATGTCAAATATTGTGCTTTCCATTTCAACAAATATTCAAAAAGAGGTGATGGCTTACTACGCAACCTATTTTATCGAGCGTAAGGCTCCTGGTGTCATCTTTGCTGCAAAGCTACCAGATACCGCCATTACTATGTATAAATCAGGAAAATTAATGTTTCAAGGAGGTGGTGCTGAACGCGAGGCGGCACGTTGGGGAACTATTGAAAAAACAACTAGCCAGACATCCTCATCTATCGGGGCAAAGGGTGATGTACTACCTGAAAATTTCGCAGCAATGTCTGTCTTAGGCTCAGATGAAACTGGCACAGGTGATTATTTCGGCCCTATCACAGTGGCTGCGGTATATGTACCTACCTCCAAAATCGAACTTATTAATGAGCTTGGCGTAAAAGATTCGAAAATGCTAACGGATGATTACATGCGAAAAATTGCACCGGATTTACGAGCAGCTTGTGTCCATAGTGTCCTCGTATTACACAACGAGAAATATAACAGCCTACAGGCAAAAGGCTATTCCCAAGGAAAAATGAAAGCCATGATGCACAACAAGGCTCTAAAAAATACGCTGACGAAAATGGCACCTGAAAAACCCGAATTCATTTTAATCGACCAGTTTGCCGAACGCGGTGTCTATTACAATTATTTAAAAAACGAACATGAACTTGTACAAGAAAATGTCTATTTTTCTACCAAAGCAGAGCAATTACATGTCGCTGTCGCTACAGCATCTATTTTAGCGCGTGCTGCATTTTTAAAGGAAATGGATCGATTGAGTGCAATCGCAGGGCTTACCTTAATGAAGGGGGCTTCTAGCAAGGTAGATATGCAAGCAGCTCGCATTTGGCGTAGCCATGGCGAGGAATTTCTACGCTCCATAACAAAATGGCATTTTGCCAACACCGAAAAAGCACGAAAGAAGATTTAAAAAGCATTCCATGTTCTTTTAAGTAGCAGGGGGAGTCTTATGGGTAGTTCCCATATCTAGGTTCTTTTGAAAAATAGTAATCTTGCTAGATTCCAATTGTACGAGAACGCTTTTAATTCGATTGAGAGCGACTTGGACTACTTTGAGCAACTACCTTCTCGGAGTGAACGCTTTGAGCCTCTTTGAGAGTGCCTTTCTGCTTGCGCTGACCCTCCCCCTTAGCTAAATTCCCCAAGTAAAAAAAGACTGCCTCAAAAAGACAGTCTTTTTTCAAATAGATTAGCGTACTTCTGTACCTGCAATCGTAGCAATAGCTTTTAACACTTTATTGTGTGCGGCTACTACTTCTTCGTCCGTTAAAGTACGTTCTGGATCGAAGTATGTGAGAGAAAATGCAACGGATTTTTTACCTAGCTCCATTTTTTCCCCTTCATAAACGTCGAATATGCGAATGTCTTTTAATAATTTCACGCCAGCTGCGCTGATAGCTTCGACAACTTCACCTGCTGTTGTTGCACGGTCCATAATGAGCGCGATATCACGAGACATGACTGGGAAACGAGGCACTGATGTATATGCAAGTGGGGCTTCTTGTGCATTTGCATTTAATAGGGCAACTAAATTCATTTCCATAACATATGTGTCTTTGACTCCCCATGCTTTTTGCTCTGCAGGATGGAGTCCACCAATAATACCGACTTGCTCGCCATCTAATAAGATGCTAGCCGTACGTCCTGGATGTAATCCATCCACTTGTGCTTTCACAAATGTCATGCGATTTTCTAAGCCAAGTTTACCGATTACACCTTCGATAATACCTTTTAGCACAAAGAAATCTACTGTTTTTTTCTCACCTTGCCAAGCATGATCTAGCCATTTACCTGTTAGTACCGCTGCTACATGCTCTTCTTCGTAAGGTTGCCCTTCATCTGATTGACCAAGGAACACAGAACCAATTTCATATAAAGCAACACCCTCAGCCTGGCGAGCCACATTATACGCAGTCGCTTCGATTAAGTGTGGAATAAGGCTTTGACGTAATGTAGAGCGCTCCTCACTCATTGGCATTAACAATTTAGTTACTGGCTCTGCTTTTAAGGCAAAACGTTGTGACAATGCATCAGATGTTAATGAATATGTTACAGCTTGGTAGAGGCCAGCCCCTTCCAAATAATGACGAACAACACGGCGATTAGCTTGGTATGGTGTTAGATTGCCTACTTGTGTTGCCCCCTCTGGCAATGTCATAGGGATTTCATCATAACCGTAAAGACGAGCAATTTCCTCTACAATATCCTCTTCGATTTTAATATCTTGGCGGCGTGTTGGTGCATCAATCATTAGTAAACCATTTGCTGCCTCTACACCAAATTTTAGACGCTCTAAAATCGAAAGCATATCTTCCAATGCAATCTTCATCCCTAAACGCTCATTAATAAAATCTGGAGAAACGACTACTCGCGCTGCTGTTTTATCTAACTCATCTACTAGACATGTACCCTCTAATACTTCACCGCCAGCTAATTCAGCAAGCAATGCGGCAGCACGTTCAGCGGCTGGTAAGACACGATTTGGGTCTACCCCTTTTTCAAAACGAGCCGATGCATCTGAACGTAGACCAAGGTGACGAGATGCTTGGCGTACTGTTAAACCATCAAAATAAGCTGATTCAATGACAACAGTCGTTGTTGCGTCTGTTACCTCTGAATTGGCACCACCCATTACGCCAGCAATCGCCACTGGTTCTTTTCCATTCGTAATGACTAAATCAGAAGCTTTTAAAGTTCGTTCTTGGTCATCCAGTGTTGTGATTTTCTCACCTTCTTTTGCTTTACGAACGACGATTTCACCTGTTGCTAGGCTATCATAGTCGAAAGCATGCAATGGTTGACCATATTCCATTAACACATAGTTGGTTACATCCACGACATTATTGTGAGGGCGTACACCCGCTGCCATTAAACGATTTTGTAACCACATTGGTGACTCACCAATTTTTACGTTTTTCACCACTTTTGCGACATACATCGGATTTGCTTGTAAATCTTCTACACGTAGCTTTAATAAATCCTGTGCTTTTTCATTAGCCGTTTTATATGCAATCTCTGGATACTTAATTTCCTCAGTAAGGATGGCACCTACTTCATAGGCTACACCAAGCATAGAAAGAGCATCTGAGCGGTTTGGTGTTAAGCCTAGCTCTAGCACTGTATCACGTAAGCCTAAAATAGCCAGTGCATCAGAGCCAACTTCTGCATCTGACGGTAATACGTAGATTCCTTCTGAATATGCTTTAGGAACAAGCTTGCCTTCGATTCCAAGTTCTTGCAATGAGCAAATCATACCGTTTGATTCATGACCACGAAGTTTTGCTTTTTTTATTTTAATGCCACCTGGTAAATGTGCACCGGGACGAGCAACAATGACTTTTTGACCAGCATCTACATTTGGTGCACCACAAATAATTTGTTGTGGCTCTGCTTCTCCAACATCAACTTGACAAATATTTAACTTATCAGCTTCTGGATGTTTCTCTTTAGACACTACATAGCCAACCACTACTTTATCCATAGCGTTTGCACGATCAATAACTGCATCTACTTCGATACCAGAGCGTGTAATTTTTTCAGCTAATAGCTCAGGCGCTAAGTCCTGTGTATTGACATAATCTTTTAACCATTCTAATGATACTAACATGTTTTATCCCCCTTACGCTTCTGTTCGCTCGAATTGTGATAAGAAACGAGTGTCACTTGTATAGAAATGACGAATATCGTCAACACCATATTTCAACATCGCAATACGTTCTGCACCAATACCGAAAGCGAAGCCAGAAACTTTCTTCGGATCATAGCCAGCCATTTCTAATACATTTGGATGCACCATACCTGCGCCTAGAATCTCAATCCAACCTGTGCTCTTACATACATTACAACCAGCGCCACCACATTTGAAACAAGAAATATCCATTTCTACTGATGGCTCTGTGAATGGGAAGAAGCTCGGACGAAGTCGAATTTCGCGGTCTGCACCAAACATTTTTTTCGCTAAAGTATCTAATGTTCCTTTTAGATCACTCATACGAATATTCTCGCCAATGACTAAACCTTCAATTTGCATAAATTGATGGGAATGTGTTGCATCATCATTATCGCGACGGAATACTTTACCTGGACAAATGATGCGAATAGATTCACCCTTTTTTGCTTCCATTGTACGAGCCTGTACTGGCGAAGTATGCGTACGTAGCAATATTTCCTCGGAAATATAGAACGAATCTTGCATATCACGTGCTGGGTGTCCTTTTGGTAAATTTAGTGCTTCAAAGTTATAGTAGTCCTTTTCTACTTCAGGACCTTCAGCAATTTCATAACCCATTCCGATAAATAAATCTTCAATTTCTTCAATGACGCGTGTTAACGGATGGCGATTTCCTACTTTCACTTCACGACCTGGTAAAGTGACATCAATCGACTCACTTGCTAATTTTTCAGCAATCGCTGCTTCCTCTAGAACAACCACCTTTGTTTCTAGTACTGCTGTTACATTTTCACGAACATTATTCACTAAAGCCCCCATTTTCGGACGTTCTTCAGCTGATAATTTCCCCATCCCTTTTAGTAAATCTGTGATAGGTCCTTTTTTCCCTAAATATGCAACACGCACTTCATTCAATTCTTTTAAATTTGCTGCTGCTTCAATTTTAGCAAGAGCTTCTTGCTCTAATTGTTTTAATTGCTCTTCCATGTTAAAACCTCCTTAGAAAATAAATGCCTGCATTTTAGGCATAAAAAAAACTCGCCCCTAAAAAGGGACGAGGACATATTCGCGGTACCACCCTAGTTATTGCAAGCAAAAAACTTACAATCACTTCATTGACATAACGACTTGATGAAGCCGGCACACCTTTACAGCATCACGCTGGTCCCGGTAGCTGCTCACGGGCTGAATTCAAAATTGCATTGGTACGGCGTCGGCTCTCAATCTCCGGCCTTACGCTCCCTGTCGTCCATTCACAATCTTTACTACTTCCCGATCAAAGCATTTATTATTTAAACATACATTTTAGAATAAATTATACAATAACGAATAGTAGCAAATCAAGAGACAACTACCTGAATCCCACAAGGATCTGTCAATTATTTCACAAAGCCATATAAAACAATACCTGTTGCAACTGCTACGTTTAATGATTCAGCTTGTCCAAAAAGTGGAATAATCATATTTTGATCTGTCATCGCTAATAGCTGTGGCTGGATGCCACTTCCTTCATTCCCCATAATAATAGCAAATGCACCCGAATGCTGAATGTCACTATATGGCACTGCCTCCTCATCCAAAGCAGTACCAAAGACAGGTACACCTTGATTTTGTAGCAAGTCTACCCATTCTGCTAAGTCTCCGCGTACTACTGGGATATGGAAATGGGAGCCTTGAGCTGCGCGTAATGTTTTAGGATTGTAGGCATCTGCACAGCCTTTTCCTAAAATCACGGCATCTAATCCTGCTGCATCGGCAGTGCGTATCATTGTTCCAATATTACCAGGATCTTGGACTGCATCAATTAATAGCACTTTACGCCAAGTGGCCTTCACTTCATCCTCTAAAATTGGCTGTTTACATACAGCAAACACGCCTTGAGAAGTTTCTGTTTCTGCGAATTCCTTTGTTACTGCTGCTGTTACTTCTACAATAGCAACATCATCAATCGGCCATAACATTGGCAAATCAATACCTTCACGTACAATAATTTGTAATACTTGCTCTTTATTTTTTAAAGCTTCCTCCACAAGATGAAAACCCTCTATTAGAAATTCACCTGATCGTTCACGCTCTTTTCTTGTTGTCGCTAACTTTTTCCAATATTTCACTAACGCATTTTGCGTAGATTCAATTCTCTTCATATGCTACCTCTTACCGCCTTTTTCCTATATATTGACCACTATTATACCTTAGCAAATGGCAAATTTCATAGTTATGTGAGAAAACTATTATTTTCTACAGTCGTTCAGTAAAGAACAATATAGACATGCTATAATTAGACACAGCATACTAAGTCAAGGCAGCTGAATATAAATGAAAAAAACGATACATGTCGTTGGTGTCATTATAGAAAATGAGCAGCAAGAAATTTTCTGTGCTTTAAGAAATCCACATATGGTACTAGCAAATTACTGGGAGTTTCCTGGTGTGAAGATAGAACACGGCGAAACACCTGCGCAGGCGCTTTATCGTGAAATTTTTGAGGAATTTGACTGTATGATTCAAGTAGGTGATCGAGTCGCAGTAACCCTTCATGAATACGACACATTTTTCGTTCACTTAGAAACATATAAGGCAACGATTGTGAAAGGCGTACCCAAAATACTAGAACATGCTGAAGCAAAATGGGTTCCTCGCAAGCAATTGCTCGAACTTCCATTCGCTCCAGCAGATCTACCTTCTATCCAAAAATTATTAGCCGAAAAATAAAGACATTCATTTCATCTCATGATAATGAGTAACTCGGTTGCATCCATACGCTTTCAATACATACAGTGCTTCATCTGCTTTTTTTATGAAAGGCATGTCTGTATCCCCAGCTGTTATTGTAGCAATCCCTCTACTGAGCGTAATACGTCCTGTCGGCCAATTATCCTGCTTAACAGTTTGTCTTAATTGTTCTCCAATTGCTTTTGCCACAGCTATTTCGTTCACTGGTAAGATGCTGATAAATTCCTCATCGCCGTAACGAGCAACATTGTCTTTTACACGCACTCGATGCTGCAGTAGCTGTGCTAATTGAACAGGACATCATCTCCCACTTAATGACCCTCTATATCATGAACGTTTTTAAAATGATCGATATTTAAAATACATAAGGAGAAGGGCTCTGCCGTCCCCGTGAGCCTCACCTTTTTCAACAACAAGCACCTTTCTCCCCATGAAACTTATCAAAGAATTTGAAGTTTCAACTATTTTACTGGACTCACATGAAAATACTCATTTTCACCTTTGAAACATATGATGCACTAATAACATCGTGTAGGAGGTGTTCTATGCTTATTCATGTAGTGAGTGCTGGCGAAACATTATGGCAAATAGCCAATCATTATGCTGTACCTGTTCAATCGATCAGTCTATTAAATGCATTAGCTACACCCGATCAATTAGCTATCGGGCAATCACTAGTTATTCCTTCTCCTTATACCATTTATACTGTTCAAAGTGGGGACACGTTATGGTCAATTGCACAACGTTTTAGTGTTCCTTTACAGTCCATCATTTCAGAAAATCATCTAACAAATCCTGATATGTTAACACCAGGAACGAAATTAATAATTCCCCCCATCATCCATATCGTGCAGCCAGGAGAAACATTATGGCAAATAGCTCAGCGCTACGGTACGACCGTTCAAGTCATTGTGGTGGAAAATCAAATAAACAATCCTAATATGCTATATGTAGGAACTAATTTAATCATCCCAAGAGAATTACCGATGATTGAAGTCAATGCTTATTCCTATCAGCCGTTTGAAGAAGCGATTGATTCAATTAATGCCGTTGGTCATCTTTTAACGTACTTTAGTCCCTTTGCTTATAAAATGAAAGAAGACGGTACATTACAGCCCATCAGCGACGAAAGTATGATAGCAGCTGCAAAGGCTAAAAACATCATCCCTATGTTAACGCTCGCTAATTTTACTGCTACAGAGGAAGGCTCTAATTTAGCACATGTCGTCTTGTCCGATGCTGACCTACGAAAAAAAGTCATGAATAATGTTTTACAAGTGATGCAAGATAAAGGCTACCAAGTATTGAATATCGATTTTGAAAATGTTTTGCCAGCAGATCGTGAAAATTTCAATGCTTTTATACAATTAGCCGCTGATATGCTTCATCCAAAGGGCTATTTAGTGTCAACTGCCCTTGCACCAAAAACAAGTGCTACGCAAACTGGCACATTGTATGAAGCACATGATTACGAAGCACATGGGAGAATTGCAGATTTTGTAGTATTAATGACGTATGAATGGGGATATCGACTTGGCCCTCCACAAGCCATTTCCCCTATTAATGAAATGCGAAGAGTTGTGGAATATGCCTTAACTGAAATTCCAGCCGATAAGATTCTATTGGGCTTTGAGCTGTATGCGCGTGATTGGCTCTTACCTCATGTCAAAGGACAGGAAGCAGAAACGTTTAGTCCGCAGGAGGCGCTTAATAGAGCCATCAAGTACGGAGCAACAATACAATTTGACCCGACTGCACAATCTCCTTTTTATCAGTATGTCGATGAGCAAGGAAGGCATCACGAGGTATGGTTTGAAGATGCAAGAAGTGCACAGACGAAATTTGATATGGTTAAACACTATAACCTTCGAGGTATTAGTTATTGGGCATTAGGTTTCCCGTTCCCTCAAAATTGGGTTTTATTAAGCAATCATTTTTCCATTAAAAAACCGTAGTGCTCGTTATTGTTCTCAAAAAATAAAGAGCTATGCAACTTTTTCCCATGTGAAGTAACGACTTACTACCTGTGATGTCGGGATAAAAAATGCTGTTTGAAGCCATATTAACCTATATCAACAGGAAAGGAGCAACTCACATGGGAAGAGACAATAAACAAGGTCAAAGCAATAATAAAGCTTCATTACCTCAAACACCAAAAAACCAAAAAATCGCACCAAATAAGGTGAGTGAAGAATTTTCTCAAGAGTTTATGGAGCTCATTAATTCAGTCACACAAAACAAAAATAAACAAAAAAAATAAGGGGGGCTTCCGTTGAATTTTCAACGTGCACAAGAAATTGTTGCCTCACCGTCAGAATATGAAGTGAGCTATAATGGCGTTTCCGTCTGGATCGACCAACTCCACAATGATGAGAAAACAGCGACTGTTCACCTTCGCCGCTCTTTAGAGGAGCGATCTGAAGTAGCTATTTCCGAATTAAAGGAAGAATATCTCGTTCATTAAACAGATAGAACCCGCTTATTTGCATAGTCAATAAGCAGGTTCTTTTTTTATTTAAATAATATAATCCTCAATATATTGAAGCTGTGTTAACACTTCATCTATATGGTGGTGTAAATCCGTATAGGTTTCTGAAATTTGCTGAGGTGAGATTGGCTTACTAAATAGATAGCCTTGAATATAATCACAACCGCCATCCATCAGAAATGATAGTTGTTCCACTTCTTCAATACCTTCTGCAACAACCTTTAAACGCAAATGTTTAGCCATCGAAATAATCATAGAAACAAGTGCTTCATCGTTTGGATTATGCGGCACATTTCTTACAAAAGTACGGTCGATTTTTAAACAATCAATGGGAAAATCCTTTAAATAGGATAAAGATGAATAGCCTGTTCCAAAATCATCTACAGCAATTTGAATGCCTAATGCCTTTAATTCATGTAATAGCTGTGTCATTTGATCAATATTCATCGTCATACTTTCCGTAATTTCTAATTGTAGATATTTAGGCGTCAATTTTGTGCGTTGTAAAATTTCTTCCACCATTTCTACTAAATCCTGCTGAAATAATTGCCCAAGTGACAAATTCACTGCCACCTTCATCGGGGGTAACCCTTGTTTTTCCCATGTTTTCGCTTGCATACAAGCTGTTTCTAATATCCATTTACCTAATGGGATAATAAGCCCACACTCTTCGGCAATGGGAATAAATACATCTGGTGGTACAAAGCCACGCGTCGGATGCCGCCAGCGGGCCAATGCTTCGACGGATTCAATTGTGCCCGTTTTTAAATTTACCTGTGGCTGATAATCTAAATAAAACTCATTATTGGCTAATGCATTATGTAAGTCTTGCTCTAACAAAATTCGATCTGCAATGTCTTTTGACATATAAGGCTTATAAAAAAGAAATCTTTGGGGTATTTGTCTAGCCTCTCTCATTGCTAATTGGGCATGCATCAATAGCTCTTCGCCCGTCCATTTATCCTCATAGAGGGCAATGCCCATATTCAAGTTGCCATTTAATGAAAATAATTGTACCTGCAAAGGGTCTTTCATGGCACTTTTGAGATTTAAGCAAAATTGTAATAATTCTTCAACCGTCTTTACATGATTAATATAAATAACAAATTGACCCTCTCGCAGCTTCGTTGCAAAATAATGAGGAGGTACAATCGCTTGAATGCGCTCTGCGACAAGCTTCATCATTTTATTAGAATTACTTATCCCGATAGAGGAGCGAATGGCTGCAAAACGGTCAATTTCTATGGCAATGATGGCCTTCTGCACTTGATTATCATGTAAATTTTCCTTTAACGTCTTTAGTAATAAATGCTCATTTGGCAGTAGTGTTATATCATCGTGATAGGCCTGAAATCGCAGCTCTTCTTGAGATTGTTCAAGATCCTTTTTAATTTTTAATAATTGTTGAAACGGCTTTTCCACAGATGTATAATAAATCGCCTTTAAGAAAAAGTAAAAGGCTAAAAATTGATAAATTAATGCCGAGAAATCCCATATCGCATTTTGATCTTGACTAAAAATAAAAAAGACATCACTTACAATAAGCGAGATGGCTGCACTGATTAACCACATCGATCGCTTCGGCATTTTTTTTAGATACCTACTTACTATCACAATGGTTATAATTTGAAGAATTATAGCAAAAAGGTGTACCATATTATCAATATACACTAGCAATTGTTCTGACAATATGTTGGATACCATATACACTAGAGAAATACTGACTATAACGAATAGCAAAGAACTACCATATGTAAACAACCGATAGTTCATTGATAATTGTTGTCTTTTGAATAAAATAATCAGTAGAAATCCAATGGATAGATACACACGCATTAATATATGTATTGACTCGTCCATATAGCCCCATTCAGTAGATTGACTAAAGAACAAGCTAACTAATTCAAGTAATGCAATTATAAAAAAAATGTTCCCTATGTATAAAGTTTGATTGGATAATAAGTGTGAAAATACTAAATAAGATTGGATCGCAATAGCCATTGTAAAAACAATGATTAAAACTTGGATCACCAATTTTAAATTTTGATAAATGTCACCTTGGAATACACCATACATTTGATTGCTAAAGCTTAATAATGGTATGACAAGTAATAACGGCAATATTATGTACCAAACCTCTTTTTTCTCTATTTGATTAAACCATTTCTCCACTACAAACCCTCCATACAACTATCTAAACATTGACTAGGAAATTCTAACTAACTATATTAAATAATACACTTAGAATTGTATATTTCTTTGACTTCTTACAAATCATAACACTTTTATCTGAATTTGTATGCATTCATATCAAGTATGCTAATATTCATTTTATTTCAATATTAGCATACTTTTGATATTTTAGTACTTCATTCCACTTCAAAAACTTGGTTACTTAGCCTCTGGAAGATTCTAGCCCGTCTTTTTTTACTAGCAGCGACAGATAAACCTAGTACTTTGGCTATTTCTTGATCATTGTAGCCTTCTACATAATAAAGGAGTAGTATTTTTCTTTCTATCTGCTTTAACTGGGTCAAAATACTTTCAAGGTCAATAGAATTTTTTTGATTCTCCCCTCCTTTGAACTCACTACGAACATAATCGAGTGTTTCATCATCAACGACTGTTATTCGCTCTTTATAGCTTCTTTCCTTTGATAATTCATTTAAAATCTCTCCTTTGATCGATGAATATATATAAGCGGAAAATTGTCCTTTTGCTGGATCTGCTTTTAGCCATGCCCTCCATACAGCAATGGAAGCAATATGACGATAATAATCAAACTCCTTATAGATATGAAGTTGCTTAAGAATAACGGTAATCATTGGTTGCACACATTCTAATATTTCTTCAAAGGATTGTGTTGGTGAAAGCTTTTGCTCGTTCTGAATAGACATTTTACTCTTCCTGTCGACTATGCACAGTCCAATATTCCTAGGTGATACTATCTTAGTCCCTGGCGTTTATTGAAAGCGAGTACACATTTTCATCATTTCATCGTTGAGAATGACTAAAACCCCTGTCCTATTTATACATAATCTCAGCAATTTATTGTAAAAATCATATATTTTTCTTTGGCATTTCATACATATTTAAACGATGATTGGACAAATTACTACTAAGGAGGCGAAATAGATGAATTTTCAAATAAGAGATGCCATTACTGCAAATGTTCATGGTCAATCTGCAGCAGAATTTAAAGATATTGTGGAAGATGCCATTAACCGTGGAGAAGAACATTTACTGCCAGGGCTTGGGGTGTTTTTCGAAAATTGGTGGAAGCAATCAAGTCCATCTGAACAAGATGAATTCGTTCAAAAACTAGAAAAAATATTTGCAAACTGATTTTTAATGCACAGTGCATTCCATTTCCAATAAATGCGTGATAAAGTTTTATTTATCAGAAAATTTGGAGGGATTGGAATGACTGTTGCAGTAGAATTACTTGTCAATCAACTCAAACAGGTGTTATTAGAAGAACAAGTGTCAACAAACGAAACGGTACGACAGCTACATGGGAAGGATGAATCTCATCATGCGGTGAGCCTACCTGATATCGTTGTTTTTCCACGCTCCACAGCAGATGTCAGTGCCGTTTTAAAAATTGCACATGCACAACGTGTACCAGTTGTACCATTTGGTGTTGGCTCCAGCCTAGAAGGAAATGCAATTCCTATTGCACATGGTATTTCCATCGACTTCTCTGAAATGAATGCTATTTTAGAAGTTCGACCTGATGACCTTCTTGTAAAAGTACAGCCTGGGGTCACACGTTCTCAATTAAATAAGGAATTAAAAAAGCACGGTCTACAATTCACAGTAGATCCAGGTGCAGATGCAACATTAGGTGGCATGGCAGCAACGAATGCTAGTGGTACAACCGCAGTACGTTACGGTGTTATGCGGGATCAAGTTCGTGATTTAGAGGTTGTACTTGCAGACGGCTCCGTCATCCATACTGGTAATTTAGCCGCGAAGTCCTCTTCTGGTTATCATCTCAACGGTCTATTTGTAGGCTCAGAAGGGACACTTGGCTGCTTTACAGAGTTAATATTGAAAGTCTACGGTATACCTGAATTTGTAACAGCAGGACGCGCAGTTTTTGATACAGTAGGCGATGCTGTCTGTGCCGTCACTGCTTTATTACAGGTAGGCATTTCAATCGGCCGAGTGGAATTAGTTGATGAAGCCTCTATGAAACAAGCCAATATCTATAACGATACTTCCTATAGCGAAAAACCAACATTATTTTTAGAATTTCACGGAAATGAAGCAGGTATGCATGCAGATATAGCATTTGCTACAGAAATTTTTGAGGACTTCGGCTGTCTATCCGTTGAATTTGAACAAGATAATGCGGCACGTAACAAGCTTTGGGAAGCACGTCATTCCTTAGCCTATGCGTATATTCATGCTTACCCTGGGAAAAAGCTTATGTCAACAGATGTCTGTGTACCAATCTCCATGCTTGCAGAAACCATTTTGTATGCGCGTGAGCAGCTCGATCATATTGGTCTTGCAGGCGGGATTGTCGGACATGTGGGCGATGGAAATTTCCATGCACTACTAATGTTAAATCCTAATGACATAGAGGAGCAGGCAAAAGCAGATCGCTTCAATGAACAGATTGTTCAATATGCTTTACTTCGGGGTGGTACATGTACAGGTGAACATGGTGTTGGCATTGGCAAAATGAAATATCAAGCTACTGAGCACGGTACCTCTTTAGCTGTCATGAAAAGTATAAAAGCAGCACTCGATCCATATAACATTATGAATCCAGGAAAAATTTTCACCCTATAACTAACGATAAACCCGCTGAATGACTATGTCATCAGCGGGTTTATGTTTATAAATCATAGCGGAAGCTCTTGACTAAAATGTCGCCCTTATAAAATTCCTTTGACTCGTCTCGTACAAAGCCTAGAGATAAATAAAGATTAATAGCAGCCTGCATGATATCACCTGAATGTAAATAAAGAGCCTTATCCTGTCTCTTTCTGGCAAAGGCAAAACTTTCGTGTAATAATTTCTTAGCGACCCCTTGCCCTCTCCCTTTCGGATGTACGCCTAACAAGCGTACGATCGTAGATTGAATATTCAGCTCTGGCAAGCCATATGCTTTTTCCGCATCAGTAAATATTTGTAGCCCTCCTACTATCTCCTCACCACGCTTTGCTACAAGAATTGTTTCTGCGTTCGGATTGCCGACTGAAGCACGGATATCACTTAAATATGACTGCCAATGTTCAGGGTCCTGATAGTCTTTTTCGTATTGCTCATAGCTCTCGACTAAAACCTCAAGATAGCGTTCATAATCTTCCTCTTGTAAATGTTCAATCACAATGTCAGCTACTGTCATGCTAGTTTCCCCTTTCTATGATGAAAAGCCACCCTTACGATAGGCGGTTACTCTTTTTTCAATGCGATGTGAGATCCATTCTGCCACAATTGATATTCCCCAATAAATGATTCCCACAGCAATAAATGACTCTAAAAACTTTAAATTCACAGAAGCAACGATATTCGCAGCACCAGTCAACTCTTTAATAGATAGAAAAAATGCTAAGGATGTGGCATGTAAAAAGCCAATAAAGACGTTTGTCAAATTCGGAATAGACTGCCCAAATGCTTGCGGTAAGATATAACGTCGCATCGCTTGAGTAAATGTTAAACCAATCGCATAGGCTGCTTCTAATTGTCCTTTCGGTACACTTAATATTCCTGAGCGAATAATTTCAGAAGCATAAGCTCCCGCACTAAGTGTTAAGGCGAGTATGACAAAAAATAATATAGGAATGGTGCTTGATTGTATCTTTAACTGTAAAGTACTTGCCATCATATCCACTAGCATTGGCAAGCCAAAATAAACGAGCATGATATGCATAATAATGGGCGTGCCTCTAAAAAAAGAGACATAAAAATTAAGTATAGGCGCAATAAATTTTATTTGTTTAATGCGAACAAAAGCGACGATTATCCCTATAACAATACCTAATAAAACAGGTGTAATGGTCATGAATAAGGTTAAAGGTATTACTTTACTAATTTCTCGTAAGGCTTCTACTATAAAAGCCAGATCAATGGTCATACTATATTCCCCCTATTGTGAAGCCAATTCCTTTGGCATATAACGATTAAAATAGCGTTCATTGAACTTAAATAGTTTTTCCAGCACGATCACGATAATATAGTAAACAATAGACAATGCTACATAGATTTCAAACGCTCGTGTCGTTGAAGCAATCAAGGTTTCTCCACGTCCAACCATATCCATTACGCCAATAGAGAACGCTAGTGATGTATCTTTTAATGAACTAATCATCGTGTTTGCTATATTTGGAAAAGCAACACGAATTGCCTGTGGGAAAACAATGCGCATAAAAGCCTGTGTTCCATTTAAGCCTACTGAATAGGCAGCCTCCATTTGTCCTCGGTCAACGGTTAAAATAGCAGCACGAAATATTTCGGCAAAGGCTGCCGCATTGCTTAGTGTGTAGGTAATAATGACAAAATACATCGCATCCATGCGAGTAACGTCAATATGAATCAATTTTAGCAATGCAGGTATGCCGTAAAATACTAAGAACAACTGCACTAAAATAGGGGTTCCACGAATAAAGGATATATAGACCGTGATGATCTGCTTCAATACGGGTATGTGAAGTAGCTTCGGTATGGCTAGCACAATCCCTAGTACCATACCAAAAAGTATGGAGAATAGTAGTATTTCAAATGTTACTGGTAAATATTGAAGCAATGTTGGAATGATCTTCGCAATGAGCATGACATCAAAGTTATTTTCCATACTTCCGCCTTCCTTTCCTGTCATTAGAAGTCTACTGTGTAATCATCACCTAACCATTTTTTACTAAGTTCACTTACCACTCCCTCTTTCTTTAATTCAACGATAGCTTCATCTAAGCGCTCCTGTAATGTCACTTCATTTTTATTGAGTAAAAAGTATACTTTTGAATTTAATAATGCGTCACCTACAACCTTTTGTTGTGCTTCATTGCTCTCGTTATAGTATCTGACTGCGAACGGTGTTGTAATAATGGCATCAATACGACCAGTAGCCAGTTGATTATTGACATCTACTGAACCAGAAGAATAGACGATATTCGCTCCTAAATTATGCTCTTTATTATATTTTTCAATAAAAACAGCGGAGTTACTCGTTGGTGAAACACTGATATTCTTCCCTTTCAAATCCTCAACGGATTGAATTTCTTTATTTTTCTCATTCACTGTCACCTTTAATGGGAAGACATTATACGGCTCTTTATTGAATAAAAACTTCTCCTGTCGTTCACTATTGACTTCCATTTGATGGGCAATAAAATCAATTTTCCCTGTCTCTAAACTTAGTAATAAATTGGAAAATTCCATTGTTTTAAACTCAAATTCATATTCTGGTAGCTTCTCATCAATTGCTCGAACAAGCTCCACGTCATAGCCCGTTAAATTGCCTTTATCATCTAAAAAGCAGATGTTTGGAAACTGTGTCCCCGTACCTACAATGATTTTTTGAACATCTTTCCCACCCTGTGCTGTATTTTGGGCACTCGCATCTCCATCTGATTTTTCTGAGCTTACGCAGGCTGTTAATAGTGCCGCTAGTACAAATAGTAGATAAAACGATATTTTTTTCATAAAATCCCTCATTCCTTCTGTTATGCATGTGAGGGTAAGCTCACAGCAAGTGCCTTCTGCAGGTGTTCTAAACCTATTTCTGTTACAGCTTGATAGATACCCGTTTCACTTGATCCAATTTCTACAACAGGTACATATCGAACACCATATTTTATTTCAAGGATGTCGCGGAACGTATCATTCGACGTGACATCCACCGTTTTGTATGCTATTCGTTGTTCCTGTAAATACGCTTTTATATCCTCGCAATAACTACAACCTTGTTTCGACCAAACAATTATCTCTACATTTTTTGTCATGATGATGACCTCCTTAGCTGACTGCCACTTTTTGCTGTAGCTGTAAATTAACTGGACTTAATAGTTCGAATGAGCGTTTACGTTCAAACTCCTTCAATACAGGAGTATGCAAAATGAATTCATCTACCTGATATTGAACATGAAAATCATCTAATATTGCTTTAATATCCTTAGGCGATCCATAGACAATATCTGCCTCATATTGTTTGACCGTATACGCCTCTCCAGACTCTTGACCAAATTTTTCAGCTAGCTCTATGGATTGTAATGTCAGTGTTCTACCACTCGCTAAATGCACCTTCGTAATTTTTTGATCCCCAATCAATTCCTTTGCTTCCTTTTTGGTTGGAGCTGCAATGGCTGCGATTGATATGGCGAAGTGGCCACTGGCATTATACTCACGATAGATACGTGCTGCTTGCGCTAATACATCATTGTCACTATTAATAAATCGAGCAAAGACAAATGCAATGCCGAGTTTTCCTGCAAGAGCAGCACTTTCTGGGCTAGCACCGAGTAAAAATAATGTTGGCTTTATCTTCGGAATCGGCGTTGCTTGTATACCATATAATTCGTGCTCTTTTGGTATTGATTGCTCCATTAATTGCTGTAAAAATGTTAGTCTATCTTCAAAATCGTCCCCTTGATTGAGCGTGCCATATTGTAATGCCTTTGTGGAAAGAGGTAAACCACCTGGTGCTTTTCCAATACCTAAATCCACTCGTCCTGGCTCCAACGCTGCCAGTACATGGAAGTTTTCTGCCACCTTGTATGGGCTGTAATGTTGTAGCATCACACCACCTGACCCGATATGAATGGACTTTGTCTTTGCCAATAAATAGGAAACTAATACTTCTGGCGAGGAACCTGCTAATGTTTCTGTATGATGGTGCTCCGACACCCAAAAACGTGAGTAACCTAACTGCTCCGCTTTTTGTGCAAGTGCCACTGTTTTTTGCAAAGTTTGTTCGTTTGTTGCACCCTCGATAATCGGACTTTGATCTAATATGCCTAATGTATAGCTCATCCAATGCCTCCTAATTTCTTTTATTCTAATAAATTTACTAGGTTTTTAGACAGACTGTGTGACATAGCGACTTTCTTTGAATGGTAATCCCAAATTCCCGCGCAGTGTTTCTGCCTCATAGTCTTTACGATAAAGTCCTCTTGCTTGTAAAATAGGCACGACCTTATCCACAAAATCTTCAAGAGCACCAGGCACTGTCACACCAATGATGAAGCCATCTGCCGCTTCCTTTTCAAACCATTTCTGTACAAGATCCGCTACCTGCTCAGCTGTCCCAAAAAAGGCTGTTTTAGGTGTAGCTTCACGTAAAGCAACCTGACGTAATGTAAGACCCTCTTGTTTAGCATATCGTTTAATATAATCAGTTGTACTTCTAAAGCTATTGGCTCCAATGTCACCTAGTTCAGGAAACGGAGCATTCACATCATACTGAGTAAAATCATGATGGTCGAAATAACGCCCAAGATAAGCAAGTGCACGGTCTATGGAAACTAGTTCAACGATTTCTTGATATTTTGCCTCTGCTTCCTCCACTGTATCGCCAATAATAGGTGAAATTCCTGGGAAGATTTTTACTTCATCTGGATTACGCCCAAATGCTGCCACCTCTGTTTTTACTCTTCTGTAAAATGTTTGCGCCTCTTCAATTGATGCACCATGTGTAAAAATAGCATCTGCATCCTTGGCAGCCAATCGAATGCCTGCATCTGATGACCCAGCTTGGAAAATAACAGGCTGACCTTGTTTTGACCGTCCAATATTGAGTGGACCTTGAACTGAAAAATAGGTCCCTTTATGATGTAAAATGTGTAATTTTTCTGGATCAAAAAATTGATCATTGTCAACGTCAGCAATAAATGCATCATCATCCCAAGAATCCCATAAGCCTTTGACAACCTCTAAATATTCTTCCGCAATTTGATAACGCTCTGCATGGTTAGGATGTTGGTCGATTGTTTTATTGTAGTTCAAAGCAGTACTTTCTAATGGAGTAGTTACTACATTCCAGCCTGCACGCCCCGCACTAATATGATCTAATGAAGCAAATTGTCTTGCCACTGTAAATGGTTCGCTATAGGAAGTTGAAACGGTTCCAACTAAGCCAATATTCTTCGTCGCTACAGCCAATGCTGATAAAATTGTAATCGGCTCAAAGCGGTTTAAAAAATGAGGGATGGATTTTTCATTAATAAATAAACCATCTGCAATAAATGCTACATCAAATTTCCCTTGCTCTGCCTTCTGAGCCTGCTGAATATAAAAAGGCAAGCTTACACTTTGATTACTCGCTACCTTTGGATGACGCCAACTAGAAATATTGCCCCCCACTCCATGAATGATGGCCCCAAATCGAATTTTATCCTGTCTAGCCATGTCAATTCCTCCTCAATCCTCATTATTTACTAAACTTAGTGGTTAAGTATGTTTTTGTTTAAAAATTTTTTATTTATGCTAATTCATAAATAAATTTGGATTGAAAATGATATTACAGTTCCTTTAGACAATATGCAATAGGCTACGTAATAGAAAAAATTTTAAGTTCTGAAAAAATATTTAATCAATGCCTTTCTTGCATGCTTTCAAATTGCTTAGCGGTCTCACAGATTGTCTGCCAAAAGGCTGTCGTCAACACCTCTTTATCTTTATAGGTTAAAAATATGTGTTGATTCATATCCAATAAATGCTTGACGTCTATCTCCACAAATTCACCGCTTTCGAGCTCCTTTTTGACGCAAAGATGTGGTAAAAAGCTAATATAGTTCTTTGTCCGAATAAATTCCTTTGCAACTTCTAAATGATCCGTACGTACTTCAATATTGGCTGTCACGCCCTCTATCTCAAACATTTTATGCACATAATTCCAATCAAACGCTCCACATTCAAAAAACACCATTTTCTGTTGGGCTAACTCCTTTGCTTGCATGCGTTCACGTTGTTGTAATAGATGATCACGATGTTTCACAAGTTTCACCGCATTGTTTAATAATAGCTCATTACTGATGCCATCTCGATGCACATATTGAATAAGACCTAGATGAATTTGATGGCTTTGTAACTTTTCTAAAATCATCGTAGTTGAACCTGTAATTAGTTGAAATCGCAAATAAGGAAATTGTTCTTTCCATTTCGGCAATGCATAGGCTAAGAAATACTGTGCTGTCACCCCATTTGCCCCAATACATACTTCATCTGTTTCCTGTGTTTCCTCTAATTGCTTCTTTCCTTGCTGAAACGTTTGGACAATTTGTGTAGCAAACGGTATAAAGTCTTTTCCTTTCTCCGATACGCTCACACTTCGCCCATCTCGGTAAAACAATTCAACACCAAGCTCCCTCTCTAACGATTTGATTCGTGCTGTCACAGTCGGCTGTGAGAGAAACAACGCATTGGCTGCCTTATGGGTACTTTTGTAATGGACAACATATAAAAATGCCTCGATATGGTCTATATTCACGAGAAGTTCACCCCTTCATACTTATTTATCCTATTATATAAATAATTCTTTATATTCTCTATAATTTATTGGAAAACTATGTTTTTAATTTTTATCAAAAGAAAAAGTAACCTAGCGTCTCCTAGGTTACTTTCATAGTGTTGAAAAACAAAACCATCCATAGAATTTATGTGAAAGGTGAAAAAGGATTTCCGTTGCAGGCTACTTGCTTTCCTGTGGGCGAGCGCCGAGCCGCTTCCTCCGTGCAGGGGCTCGCCCGTCTCGCTATTCCCACGGGAGTCAAGTAGCCTTCCACTCCAATCCATAAAATAAAATGTTAACTTTTTAGCAAAAAAGTGAAGGTATTCACTACTCTTTTATGGAGGGGTGTTGGCACACATCACTTCTCCACATTGAAAGTAAGAGGCTATCCTTTCTTAATAATATAAATAATGGGCTATTTTGTTCAGGAAAAGACACTTTTGCAGAATGGTTGATTGGAGTGGAGCCAGCGTCACTCCTAGGGGATTTAGCGTCACAGAGGAGACCCTGGAGCGAACGCAGTGAGTGAAGCGGCTCATCGGACGCCCCCTGGAAAGGACGCTGGCGGAACGGACATCAACCTCTCACCTTGCAAAGTTGGTTTTTCTGCTATTGATATCACCTTTTTTCAACAACATGAAAGTAACCTAGCGTCTCCTGGGTTACTTTACTATGTAGCGATGTCGCCATCCATCTTGACAACAAACATCGCGCGTGGTTTACAGCCCTCTGTCTGCGCTACCACTGTTATGTTATTCACTTGAACATCCTCTGCTGCGCAAGTAAACTCTTTTTATCGTACTTCTCAACTCGAGAAGCATATGTCCAAATTTAAGCAAGAATCGATGCCAGTACGGCTTTTTGTGCATGTAGTCTATTTTCGGCTTGTTCAAAGATATAAGAATTAGGTCCATCAATAACTGATGTTGCCACCTCTTCCTCACGATGTGCTGGTAAGCAATGCAAGAACATATAATTTGGTTTTGCGTAGGCAACTAGCTCATCATTAATTTGATAACCAGCAAAGTCTTGTAAACGTTTAGCCGCTTCTTCCTCTTGACCCATGGATGTCCAAACATCTGCATAAACCACATCTGCATTTAACACAGCTTCAACAGGATCATTTGTGATCGTAATCGTACTGCCATTTGCCGATGCAATCGCCTGTGCTTTGGCGATTACTTGCGCATCACACTCATACCCAGCTGGTGTTGCCACAGCGACATTCATGCCGACATGTGCAGAAGCTACGACTAGTGAGTGCGCTACATTATTGCCATCGCCTACATAGGCAATTTTAAGCCCTTTTAAAAAGCCTTTATTTTCTGCAATCGTTTCTAAATCCGCTAATGCCTGACAAGGATGATAAATATCCGTTAGTCCATTGATGACTGGAATAGCTGCATGCTCTGCAAGCTCCTTGACCATCGCGTGAGAATTTGCACGAATCATAATCCCATCTAAATAACCAGATAATACATGTGCTGTATCATAAATCGATTCACCACGACCAATTTGCAAATCGCGCGCATGCATAAACATACTTTTCCCACCTAATTGATTCATGCCAACTTCAAATGAAATACGTGTACGAGTTGAATGTTTTTCAAAAATCATGCCAAGTGTTTTACCTTCTAATAATCTTGGACATTTTCCCTCTTTTGTAATCATTTTTAGCTGTGTTGCTAGTTCAATCAGTTCTTGAACCTCTTGACTTGTATAGTCTAGCAATGTTAGAAGATCTTTTCCTTTTAAACTAGATACTAACTTCAACTGTACTTCTTCGAGTAATTTCATCGCCTTCGCTCCTTACATCGTTGCTGTTGAAATTAGTATATCATGCATAAATATAAAATCAACTGAATTTTTATAATTTATTTCAATTAGTAAGCACGAGACTTTAAATGTGACAAAAATTCGCCATATAGAATATTTATGCATACATTAAGATTCATCTATACTAATCTTTTAAAGCACAAAAAGGATACCTCCGTTTTAAGGTATCCTTTATATATTCTTTGCGTAACTAATAACTCATATGACAGGTGTTTTCCTGACAACTCTGTTCTAACTCCTTATAATAATCCTGTTTATTTTCATATGGGAAAAAGTGACTTCCGGAAAACTCTTTCAAATGAAAGGTATTAGTCGTGACAACTTGCCAATTTTTCACATTACATGCTGGTGCATCAGGATCATTCGTTCCACAATGTGCAAGAATCGGACCATGGAATAATTCATCTTGATAATCAAACGACTCATTCAAGCGATAATCATTTTTTACAATAGGTAAAATATATTGCAGCACTTCTTCATTTTCTAACAATTCATTCGGTGTACCACCTACTCTTTTTAACTCTTGAATGAGCTCACTATCGTCCATCGTTGTTTGATAGTCATCAGGAAAATCATCCTGTGGGGCATGGCGGCCAGCTACTATTAATAAATTCACCTTTTTCTTATATTTTTCTTCTAACAAACAGGCTGTCTTAAATGCAAGAATAGCTCCCATGCTATGACCATAAAAATAAATTCGTGTTTGGCTTGTCACTTGATGAATAGCCTCTGCAATTTGTGGTATGACATCATGATAATTTGTCATGTACTGTTCTTTTATTCTTGTTGACTTTCCAGGTAGCTCGATCGGAAAGACAGCTAAGTTCCTCTCCCATGTTTTCCAATTTTTAAAAATGGCTGCACTGCCACCAGCATGATGAAAGCAAAAAAGCTTACAAGGATGACCATAATCTAACGCTTTCACAAAAGGAAACCATTTTTTCACATTCATCATATCCATTCTTTTTCTCCCTTAATATCCCTCATTCTTAACGGCTCTCGTTCCTGTATACAGACTTTTTGGGACGGCCCCATTTTCTTCCCAATATTATTCCATAATTTACAAGCTATTAAATAATATTGTGTTGTTTGATTGAAGTAAGAACGACTCCAAATTTCTTCTGAAAATGTTATAAGAGAGCGTTCAACACTTTTTGGCCATACCTTTATATATAAATCTTCAAAGCTCGTATTTTGTGCAGGAAAGACAATCTCCTCAACCGGATAGCTTAAGAATTTATTGTCTCTTTTCTTATTAAATATAGTTGACTCGTTTAATGATGAGCTCATACATGGCATCCAGTGTACTGATCCATGCGGGTCTGGTAGATACAATGTTCCTCTGTTCGTTCCTAAAATCACTCTATGCAACAAATAAATATTACTTTCTGGATTAGCTAAATCCATTTGATTGAAAATGCGTAACGTCACTGGAATATCCCGGATTTGTCCAGATAGCGTATAAAAGGGATCATGCTCTGTATGATTATTAATTGGTTCAAGTGTACAAGTTTGTAAGCCCCCAAGTGCTTGTCCGATAATATCAAGCATTGGAAATAATACTTGGATACTACACGCCGCCTCTAAATAAATAATGTCGCTGGCTTCTCTTAATGTTTGCGCTGTTTGTAAAAAGGCATATACGGCATCAACATTTGGGTAAAAACTATTCAAGTGATACTTACAATTACCAGCTTTCGCACTTTTAATTAGCTTTAAATAATCATCTTCATGCACTGGATGCTCCTGAATAACATGTATACCTTTTTCTAAAAACGCTTGTGCAATGCTTGTCCCTGCTCCACCCACGATAGTCGATTTAACAACAACACAGGCAACATCCACCTGCTCATTTGTTATTTCATCCACATCGGTGTAAAGCGGTACATTAAATGTATTAGCAAGCTCTTCCGACTGTTTACTACCTTTAGATAAAATACCTACAAGCCTATAATGAGATGGTAAGTTTAAAATTGCCTGCACATAATACGCTCCAAATTTCGTACCACAAACCACTACCCTTAACGGTCTCATAATAGCCCTTCTTCCAACAAGCTTACATGATTTTCTGAATGTGAAGTGATGCTAAAATCTTCTATCGCACCCTGCACACGCAATTCTCGCATCACAATAGTAGGGTTTAATACGTCATATGCCCAATAAACACCATTTTCGTGCACCATTCCTTCTATAATTGCTTCTACAGATAATGCACAAATAATGCCACTAATCATAAAGCTATTTTGACTAAGTAATTGAGCTTTTCGTCGTATTGGCTGTTGCTGATACTTTCCAATCATTTCAATGATAACGGTGTACCATGTTTGCCGCACAGGGAATACAGTGAGTCTTTCCATCAATTCATCTATAATTTGATGTAAATGTTCTGATGTATTTTTCATCGCCAATCGTATACATGCTTGTTGTAATAATGAAAAAACAGCTTTATTTGGATACATATTATACCAATGTGCTTCAGTTATCTGTAGCTTTTTTGCGAGGCGGATGGTTTCATTTGTTATATACCTTTGAGTATAGATTTCTTTTTCCTCACCATAAATGGTGACATTTATTTTTTCTGGCTGTACAGTATCTCGTACTATTTCTTTATTCTTATAAAAGGCATTCGCTGTGCCAAATCCATAAATGGAGCTAAGCATTAAATCAGCAGCTGCTCCTTTACTATATGTTTCTTCACCACCTGCATAGCCGATTACTTTCTCTATTTGATCAAACCCTTCTTGAGCTAATAAACGAGGAAGAATCCCAGATAAACCGGGAAAACTTCCTGCTGAAAGAATCATGATATTCGTTAGCTCCTGCTGCATAAATTTTTTTTCCAACAAATCGGCACCAAATGCATCAACATAATGGGCTCCCACTTTTTTTGTAGCCTGTGCTACTCTATCAATAATGCTATACGATGGGCCTGCACAATTTAATACAATTGTACATCCTGTACAAAATGTCTCTAGCGCCTCTTGGTCATATATATCTACTTGCCTATAATCTATATATTCATGTGAGTGAGCATGTTCTTTATTGCCACTTCTACTACCACAGCGTAGTGGATATTTATCCTTTAAAAATCGTACAGCTGCTTGTCCAACGGATCCACTGTAGCCAATAATTCCTATTTTAAATTGATGGTTCATGACTAACTCCTTTAAGCAGTAAATGAGCAGTCTCTTTCACATATGGCTCTTGTAAACAGGTAATGTGATTGCCATTTATAGGTATAATATTCAAGTGACCAAATGTAATCTCTTTCCAAAATTCTTCATTTCTTGTACCCATGACTGGTAAAAAGGATGACGTTTTATCGATACAGCTAAATGCAGCTACATCTCCCATGAAAGGCTCTGTTCCATACGATACAACACCTTTAAAGCTTTGACAGAAAATTTGATATAGCGTTTCCATTCGCTGTTTTTGATAGGCAGAAATATCACCCTGCAAAGCTGGAACAGTCGTATATAAATCTACCAATCTTTGTTCAGGTGACTTACTAGCAAGCTTTTGATAACAGTGTGCAACTGGTGTGAACTCTCCCGTTAGTTCACATAAATCTTCAATCGTAATCATGTTCGTTTCTTTTTTGATTAAATCTTGTAATGCTTTTTTGAGTAATTCATCGTCAACAGCATGACCGCTTTTTTCAAGATCTGCACCTATTAATAAACCAAATGTTCTTTCCATTAATAAATCATTTCGAAGCTTGGCATCACACGGCGTAGTATCTATAGTTATGACCGGTTCAACTTGAACACCCTCTGCAAGTAACACCTTTGCTGTTTCAATAGCGATAAGTCCACCCATGCAGTATCCTATCAGTTCATAGCTTGCAGCATTTAGCTCTAACAATTGTTTGGCATATTTTTGCCCTAAACTTTGAATGAGTGATTCAGATGGATAGGCTAAATAATCTGCTTCATCGCCAAAAATAAACCCTGCTATCGTATCTTTGCGATTAGATTCTTCTATTAAATAAGGGAGCAATTGATTGTATGGTGTAAGTGTCCCTGTTCCATCATGAAATAGGACTTTCATGTTACCGCCCATTTCACCTTCAGCTAAAATAACGAAAGACGTTTTCTTATCTGAAGTAGTTTCATCCTGCACTGTTTGATGATTTTCCACTGAGTGACTTATCTTTTCTGCAATCTCTGCAATGGTTGGCGTTTGTAAAATCTCTACCATTAATTGATCCCACTCCCAATACTTCACCTCTGGTAGTGTATCTCTCATGGCGGCCACAATTTGTGCCACTAGTAATGAATCACCACCTGCTTGATAGAAGTTTTCATTACGCCAAATACTTTCTCGATTTAATGCCTTTGCCCAGATAGCTGCAATTCTTTTCTCTAAATCGCTTTGTGGGGATTCTCCAGATTGTGCAATAAATGGATTAGATGCTTCTAAGCGACTTTGTAACGCACCACGATCCACTTTACCATTTTCAGATAACGGTAATTCACGGAGTACTTCAATATGCGCTGGGAGCATATATGCTGGTAATTGTTCTTCTAAATATTGTTGAATCTCACTCGCATAAATTCGCTTGCGTTCACCTCTAAACTGACCAACAAATACTGCCTGATCGGCTGCTGATAATGGATCATTTGGGGTAGGATATACACCCGCTATCTCCATTTGTGCTGCTGCAAATAACTCATGCCACTGTTCACGATTGAAAAATACTTGATCATTATCTTTACGAAAATCTTCAAAATCATTTAGACCCGCATGAAATTCCATCGATGTAAGGAGGGAATAGTTTTCCCCTGTTGTATCCGCCACGATCAATGCCCCGCCTTCCACTGTCATTTCCTTAAAAGCCTGTAGCACTTGTGGTGCTTTTTTAGCATTGTGTAAAACATTATTACATAAAATCAGGTCAAAGGAAGATGCTTGAATTCCTTGAGACCAATAGGATTGATTGATATCATACAAACCATATGTAACCCACTTATAAGGTTCAAATGATTTACGTGCTTCATTTAAAAAGAATTGTGATAAATCTGTAAAAACATATTCTACATTTTTTTGATCTAATGACGGTATTAACTCTAAACTTACACCACCTACGCCTGCTCCTACCTCTAAAATTCGAAATGGTTTATTTGGATAACTCGCTCTAAATTCATCTATAATCGTATGAACAGCTTGAATCGTCACTTGATTTAATGAACGACTAATCAGATTGTCTTTATATGCTGCTAAGGCAATCTCAAAGCTGCCTTTTGGGAAAAATAAATCTAACGAATCTATTTCGCCCCGAAGTAAACCTAGAAGATGCTTACTTGAATCCTCAAAGTAATCCACAAGCTTTTTACCATATTGCATTTTTTCCTCAATTTCTCTCCATTGTAGCCAAGATATTGCTGAAGCATTATGCGGTAAATCTGTATGAATTAGATAATAGTTTGTCGTAGCTGGATTTTGCTGAATAAGATTCTCTTTACATAACACATTCAGCCATCGTCTGAGTAGCTGATGATAATAGGGATGAACTTTCACAATTTGCTGAATCTCACTAAAAGAAAATTCTCGATCATCTATAAATATATCTAAGTCCTGGAATGTTTTCATAATATCTAGGACGGCTGTCCAATTGGAAATTGTAGACCATTGTGCAAATAGCTCGCGATCTACAGCATGAGTTGCTCGATCTCCAGCAGTCTTCACTATAGCTGCTAACTTGTCTGAAGGAACGAAGGTTGTGACTTCATTTGTATTTTTTCTTGCTTGCGCGAATGCTGAAATACTAAATTCTTTTGCTGCCGAGTCCTTACTTGCAATAACGGCAGCGTGCTCTATCTGCTGCATCCGTTGTAGAGAGCTTTCAACTTCGCTTAGTTCAATGCGGTGCCCATGAATTTTTACTTGCGTATCTTCTCTTCCCAAAAATTCAATCACACCATCTGGTCGGTATCTGCCTAAATCGCCAGTGGCATATAACCGTTCTTCTGTGTAAGGATGGATTATAAATTTCGCTGTAGTATTTTTTTCATCGTGTAGATAGCCAGTGGCAAGCCCCTCTCCTCCAATATATAAATCACCAATTGTCCAGTCAGGGCATTCTTCTAGCTCCTTATTCAACACATAAAAATTTTGATTGGCCAATGGCTTACCATAAGGAATGCTATTTTTATAAGCCGTATTCATATCTATTGGATAATAAATAGACCAGATGGCTGCTTCTGTAGCTCCACCAAGACTGATAAATTGCGCTTCTTCAAAATAATGTGCCATTTGTTTAGGTAATGTAACAGGTATCCAATCACCAGATAAAAATACTAGACGCAATACGTTATGAAGAATTGTTGTCGTATCCTGCATATAAGCGGAAAGAAGTTGCATTTGAGCTGGTACTGAATTCCAAATAGTGACCTGCTGAGATGTTATAAGTTCCAGCCAATGTTTTGGATCTTTATGACGTTTATGCTCTGGTAATATAATGCTACCACCAACACTTAATAAGCCAAAAATATCGTATACGGATAAATCAAATGCTAAATTAGCAATGGCTAAAACTCGATCATGCTCTGTTACATGGAAACGCTGATTTATATCCATTATTGTATTTAGCGCCGCTTTATGACTGACAATAACGCCTTTTGCTTTACCTGTACTGCCTGATGTATGAATAATGTAAGCTGGCTGCTCAACGTCTACACGTACAGGAACTAATTGTGCTTCTGATACAACGTTTAATTGCTCGACACTAATAAAAGAAAGAGCATCTTGTTCGTATAATTTACTAGAATGACTATGACTTAAAATAAATGTGATTTGCGATTCATTGATAATATCTTTCTTCCGTGCAATCGGTTGCTCTCTCTCTAAAGGTACATACACGCAACCCGCTGTTAATGTTCCTAATACAGCAGCAATTTGCCAAATCCCTTTCGGTAAATCAATGGCTACAAAATCCCCTTGCTGTACACCTTCCTTCAGCAATGCCTGTTGAATAGCAAATACATAGCGACCGAGCTCCTCATATGTAAAATATTTGCCATCTGCATAAACAGCCCTATTTTTAGGATATTGTGTAATGGCATCTAGCACTTTGTCATACAGTAATCCTTTAGGTAAATTAACTGTTGTATTCTTTATTTCATTTCTAACCTTTTGCATTGCTTCTGGTAAGCCTATCACATTGCGATCAGTCCACGCTCCCTCGTTATTTGCCAGGTTTGTTAGGTGATCCACAAAAAACTGAAAAGCAGTATCCATTAAACCATTTGGAAAAATGCCCTCTCGTACATCCCAATTTATCAATATCCCATCTGGTTGTTCAGATACTTGACAATCAATCCACACTTGAGGAGTCTGACTAATTTTATAGGCTAGCTTCAACTTAGGCTCATTATCAGACATATGGCTATTTACCTCAGCACCTAATGTGCTTGTATAAACAACAGGAATAATAACATCTCGATTGCGCTGTCGCTTTAATTCACGCAATACCTCAATTCCTGAAAAGTCTCGATACTCTAAATCTGTCCAGAGCTGCTGTTGAATTTCAGCCGCATGCTCATAAAAAGCTCTATCTCTTTTTGCATATATTTCCAATAGATTAATCGTTGTAAAGTCTCCAACTATATCATGAATTTGAGCATGAATAGTAGGACGGTTAAGCATCGTAATATTCAAGCAAAAATGCGATTGTTTTGACCATACACCGATAATTTCAGCAAAAGCCGTCAATATAATACTAGATGGTGTTAGTCGATGCTCTTTTGCCTTCTGACTTAAACTTTGCCACTCGTGTTTCGGTAATAAAAAATTAAATTGTTCAAAACGAATGGTATGACTATCCATTTTGTCACTTACAACTGGTAACTCTGGCGCTTCTGGAAAAGTCTCTAAACGGCTAGTCCAATAATTTTTAGCTTTGTCATAGGCTGCCGATCGATTATATTTTTGTTCATATTGTTGGGTCATGACATCTCTAAATTGAATGTCTAAAGCTGGTAATGGTGTATTTTCTGTATAATAAAAGTGTTCTAATTCAGCTATTAATACATTGATACTGACAAAATCCGCAATTAACATATCAATGGATAGATGAACAGTACTTTGATTCTTTTGCTGTGTCAGGACGAGGTCGTACAACGGCCACTTATCAGGAGCATACTGTTTAACAGATAGCTCATTTCTTACTTGTAATAATCGTTGATTTGCAGCTTCAGGTGCTTCCTCTGTTAAATCAATAACCTGTAAAGCTGGAAGCTCTACATTTTCTAGTACTTGCTGATAGCCCTCCTGATGCACTATCGCACGAAGCATATCATGACGCTTTATGACATGATGCCATGCCTTTTCAAGCTGTATAGGATCAAAAATAGTACCAACTAGTTCAGCATATACTTTACAGCCTACTCCACCGTAATGATAATTGCCGCTTCTTCCTACTAAATAGGCTGATTGAATATCTGTAAGTGGAAAGGAATCATAACGTCTTTCTGCATCATGGGTGATTGGCTGATGTTCTTTTTGTAAAAAGTCAAGAAGCTGCTCTTTATGCTGTCGTAACCGCTCTTTCCGTTCATGTGTAAGTACACCAGTTGGAGCCTTAAAATGCAATTTCCCATCTTCTACCCAAAGATTTACGCCCAATTCGCGATACTCTGCTACTAATTTTTTCATATTATATTATGCCCTCCTGATATTCGAAGTCCTTTTTGACAATTTCTATTAGATAGTCATCTTCCTTTAATGGATAAAGTGCTTTGATCTTTAAGTCGCTTTGATGGAATAACGCTTCAAACTGCGATTGTGTTCGTTCCTTGCCTCCGCACATCGTCCAAATATTTAAATCCGTCATATATAAATGCGAGGCATTTCCTTCTATGACCTCTGGTAATATTTTTTCAATAATAGTTAGTGCAGAATTTTCGCTCATACTTTCGGCAATATTACGTAAAATTGTAATTGCTGCTTCATCCTCCCAATCATGGAGAATTCTCGATAGAATATAGAGATCACCTGACCGTGGCACTGCATGAAAAAAATCTCCTGCCTGAAACGTACATCGACTATCGAAACCGTAAAGTGCCAGCTTCTCCTCCGCCTTTTGTTGAACATGTTGTAAATCGATTACAACCCCTTGAGCATTGCGATAATATTCCAAAAATTTCACAATTATCTCTCCAGATCCACCACCAATATCAATAATTGTCTTGATACAGTGCCAATCCTTTTTTGCTGCGAAATAGGTGTCTAATTGAAGCTGTTCACTTGTTTTACTCATCATATTATGAAACACTTCAAATTTTTCGTTTTGCTGTATTTGTGCTTGAAAATAAGGCTGTTTCTCTACTAATTGATATGGGATTTTGTTCATTTTTATTGCCTCACATAGTTTTGACCAATAAGGCATTGCTTGTCTCCCTGTAAATAGCAGAAAATCCTTTAAAGAATCCTTTGCTTGTCCTGCCAACCGTTCCCCTAAAGGAAGTAAATTAAAATAATTTTTTTCTTCATTCACATACTTTAAAGCCACTAATGGTCTCATAAAACGAAAGAGTATGTCTTCATCAATTGCTAATTCCTCTGCCAATAACGATACATGTCTTCGTTCTTGATATAAGGCATCAAATATTCCTAATTCACAAGCTGTATAGAGCAAATAAGATGTAGAAAAGCCTTGAATCGTTGAACGTATCATATTTCCTTGTATATCCATAGTTTTTCTCCTTAATGGTTACTGCTATTATCTGCCATCAATTTATACCATTTACAAACAGTGTTTTCTGCGATATTAATAAGGGCATATAACCCTCCACCCAATAAAGCTAGTCCTATCACACCTGCATACATAGCTAGATAATCTCTACTATCCATTCGATTTAAAATGTAATATCCTAATCCGCTAAAAGATGCAAAAGTTTCTGCTATAAATAGAATGGCTAATGCTGTTCCTAATGAAGCCCTTAAAGAAGTCATTACACTCGGTAAGCAATAGGGTAATGTCAAATGAGACAATGTTTGTAGTTTTGTAGCATTTAATGACCGGATAACTTGCTTCTGATCATAAGGAATTCCCTTCGCTGCATCACGGATGACTACGACTAATTGAAAATAAAGAACAAAGGCAATTAAAATGATTTTTGGGGCATCGCCTAATCCAAATAACACAAGAATAATTGGTAAAAAAACAACCTTCGGGATAGGGTAGAGCACATATAATAAAGGACTTAATATGAGGTCTATTTTGTTATTCCATCCCATAAGTAACCCTGTAGGAATCGCTAATAAAAGAGCGCAGCCAATACCAATAGCTACTCGATAACTACTAATGACAAAATGTGGTGTTAAATCACCGTTTGTTACTACTGTTAAAAATGATAGTCCTGCTTTAAAGGGAGAAGGTAAAAAAGGTTTATTTAATGCAATGCTAGACAGATGCCATAATAAAATAATCATGATGGCAGCAATCACTATACTATATGTCTTCTTCACAGGGCTCTCCCTTTAATAATTGTTTAATCCGCTGTTGCTGACGATACATGCAAGCAGGATGATGACGCCCCTCTATTTGATAATCATTCTCAATAATTCCTGCAATTGTTTTTCCATTCGTGTGAAATACAACAATTCGATCGCTCATCATCAGCGCTTCATCAATATTATGTGTCACGAATAGTAAGGTTAAATTTCTTTCATGACGTATTGTTTGTAATGTCTGCATGAATTGCTCCTTCGTTAAAATATCTAACGCAGAAAACGGCTCGTCCATTAACAAGACTTTTGGTTTTTGAATTAAAGCCCTACCGATGGCAACCCGCTGCTGCTGCCCCCCAGATAGTTGGAAAGGGTAGCGGTTCTGCAAATCGTGAATATTCAATTGCGATAAAATTAATTGTGTGTCCCTGTCCCTTTCCTGCTTAGAGCGTTTAGCAAGCTTTAAAGGGAGAGCTATGTTAGCTTTCACGCTTTTCCATGGAAACAGGCCATAATTTTGAAAAATAATCGCTATCTCCTGCTGTGGTCCTTTCAGTTCTTTACCATCAAAATAAATGGTTCCTTTAGTCGGTTTCTCCAAGCCAGCTACAATATTTAAAAATGAGGATTTTCCGCTACCTGAGACACCAACAATAGCTACACATTCACCTAAAGATATATGAAGGCTAATATTTTGCAGAGCGTTCACCATACCTGAGGCTGATTTGTATGCTAAGTCAACATGCTGAATTTGATACATGGCCTATCCTCCTTTTACTGTTCTTCTAAGGATGTCTCTACTAGCTCTTCATATGAAAAGGCTTGCTCTAATAATCCTTTAGAAACTAACCAATCCGAAAGACGCTCAATATTTTCTTGTGCTGGTACACGATTAGGCGTAAAGGCTGGAACTGTATATTGTTCTTTTAAAATTTCTGGTACATTCGCCACTTGTAAGGCAAGCTCAAAGTATTTTTCTGGCTGCCGATTTACCTGTTTAATGGCTTCATTGTAGGCTTCCAGAAATTTTTTAACCTCAGCTCTATTTTTTGTTATATTTTTTTGTGTCATCACGATGACTGATTGAGAAAAGTTCTCGCCAAGCTTTGTATCATCAATGACAATATTCGCACCTTGGGCAACTGCATAGCTTGCCAATGGCTCTGGTAGTATAGCTACCTGCGCTTCTTTTCCAGCTAATATGGCATCTACACGTAATGAAAGATTCGGCAAATGAATTTTTGTTATTTGGGAGGATTCTAGTTTTAAATGGCGCTCATATTGCTCCATTAGATAATCCATCATTGTATTTTCAGCGATCATTACAGATTGTCCTTCTAGCTGTTTCGGTTCAACAATAGCGCTTTGCGGAGAAGAAACGACTAAAAATCTTCCCTCCTTCTCCGTCGCACCTAATGCTAATGCAATGGTTTTAACATCCAAGCCTCCTTTTTTTATTAAATTTTGGACTATCATATCAGTCATCATGCCGTCGAGCTCACCAGCCTCCATCGCCTTGGATTGGTCAGAAGCACTGCCAAACTCTATCAGCTCAACATCGACACCATATTTTTGAAAAAGTTGATCCTTCTCAGCTACATATAAAGGCAGACTATCATCGATTCGTAACACACCTATTTTTAATGAAGAATGCTTAGCTATTTTTGTTTCTTCACTACAGCCACTTATGCAAACCATCATGATAATCATGAAACATAGTCGGGCAAGGAGATGCTGTCTCATAGAGCTCCTTCCTCCATAGTGACACTTTGCTCTTCAACATATGCTGCTAGTTGTTCAAGGCGTGTATGCGTGAATAGTGTTTGAATAGAAAGCTCTATAGTGAATTGCTCTTTTATTTTTCCGATCATTTGAATGGCCATTAAAGAATTACCTCCACATGTGAAAAAGTCATCATCAAGTCCAGGCTGTTCGTAGGATAATATTTCTTCCCATATTGCTGCTACGTCTTTTTGCATCTCTGTATAAGGTGCTCTATACTTCTTTGACAGCTCTTGCTCATTCAATGGTAACTGTTGTAAAAACTTACGGTTTACTTTCCCATTTTCTGATAGAGGCATTTTATCAATAGATTTATAGATTGTAGGCAACATATAATGAGGCAATTTTTGAGCAAGTAATTGTTTAAATTGTTCATTATTTAGTCCATCTTGTTCATCTTCTAATACTACATATGCCACTAGTATTGATGTTCCATTACGTTCATGAACAATGGTTGCTGCTTCCTTCACACAAGGCAATTTAGCTAAGTGATAATCTATTTCGCCTATTTCAACCCGATAGCCATTTAATTTGATTTGTGCATCTGCTCTTCCTAAAAATTCAATATTGCCATCAGGCAAATATCGCCCTAAGTCGCCTGTAGCATATAGACGCTCTTTTGTCATTGGATGAATTAAAAATTGCTCATTTGTACGCTCTTCATTTTTCCAATAGCCTTTTGCAAGCCCTACTCCTCCGATATATAAATTTCCTGGTACATTCACAGGGCAGGCCGCCATTTGGTCATTTAAAATATAATAATATTGGTTGGCTAAAGGTTTCCCATATGGAATACTCTTCCAATTCCCATCTACTGTTTGTATATCGAAAATATTCGACCATATAGACGCCTCTGTTGCACCACCTAATCCTAAAATTTGTGTCTTTGGCGCAATTTCCCAAATTTCACTTGGCAAGCTTATTGGAATCCAGTCTCCACTCAGTAGTACTGCTCTTAATGTTGGATATGTGAAAAACTCTATATTTTTAGTATATTGTGCCAGCATTTGCATAAAGGCAGGTACTGTATTCCAAATGGAAATGTGCTGCGTTTGCAATAATTCATTCCAATGAACAGGATCTTTTATGCGCTCAGCTCGTGGTACTACTATGGCTCCTCCAACAGCAAGTAAACCGAAAATATCATAGACCGATAAATCAAACGTCAAGTTAGATAACGCAAGAATGCGATCCTCTGCACAAACGCCAAGTCGATCATTAATATCTACTATCGTATTCACTGCACCTCGATGATCAATCATGACCCCCTTCGGCTTTCCAGTAGAACCAGAAGTATAAATGACATACGCTAAATCAGAAGACAATAATTCAGGACTAGTAATAAAACATTCTTGATGTGCCCATTCAGGATCAATGACTGTCACATGATAATCATTTAAAAAAGGTAGCTGTTTAAGCACATGTGCTTGCGTCACAATGGATTGAACTTCTCCTTCCTGTAAAAGAAATTTCATCCGTTCAATCGGTGTTGTACAATCTATCGGCAAATATGCCTTCCCTGCCTTCATAATGCCTAAAACAGCAACTATCTGTTCCCATCCTTTTTCCATAACAACAGCAACTAATCTTCCTTTAGTACGATCCATTGCGAGTATTGCTTGCGCAGTATGGTTCGTTAAATGACTTAGCTGTTCGTACGTCATATTTTTTTCTTCCGAAATCACTGCCAGATTAGTAGGATTTGCTGCTATTTGTTTTTCAACAAGACTGATTAATGTCTCGTCGGAGATAGCTGTGTCTGGTCCTTTCAATTTCCCTTCTTGCTCTTGACATGGGAAACATACAAGACTCCTAATTGGCTGTTGCCATAAGTCTTCTTTCCTAGCAAGCTCCTTTAAAATACGTGTGTATGCTTCAAACATGTCGCGAATTAGATACTGCGGGAAAAGCTCCTCTATGGCATCCCAGCTTAACCATAATTCACCCTTTTGCTCTGAAACTTGATGATCTAGCCAAACTTGAGGTGTCTGAGATAATCCATATACAATATCCCCTAAATAGCTAGTTTTTGTTGTAGACCCATTATTTTTTTCAAGCCCTAAGCCACTCGTGAAGACAAAGGGCATCATAATCCCCATTTGTCGATTCCATTTTTTTGCTAGTGCTCGTTCGACATAAACACCACTTACATAAGGATGTTCTAAATCCTGTAATAATTGCTTTTGAACAGTTCTTGCACGCTCTAAAAAAGATTCTCCTTTTGACATATCAATAGATAACAGATTAAGAGATGTAAAATCACCTATGAGCTGGTCAACATCTGGTTCGAACAACACACGATGGAAACGAGTAAGATTAATCGTAAATTTCGGTTGGCTACTCCATCTCGCTAACGTTTCAGCATAAGCAGCTATTAACAACGAGGCTGGTGACAAGTTCATTTTGGCAGCCAATTGCTTTAATACTAGCCATTCTTCTGTCGATAGCTTTTCCTCGTATCTTGTAAATTTACAGTTAGATAAATCTTCTTTATAATCAAGCAGTGGTAAATCAGGTGCTGGATACATATTGTCAATTCGCTGATGCCAATATTGAATATCCCGCTTATACATTTCGGTCTCTCGAATTTTTTGATAAGCCAGTATATAATCTCTAAATGTCATTTGAAGTGTTTGTAGTTTTGCTGAAGAATCATCATATAGCCGCTTCCATTCTTTAAATAAATAGAACATACTAAAGCCATCAAAAATGATATTGTCAAAACTAATATGGATTCTTGTTTTTTGTTCATTAATGGCCGACATACGAATATCAAATAATGGCCACTCACTCGGAATAAAAGTTTGATGTTCCATCTCACTGCGCACTAACGTAAGCTGTTCTTTACGTTGTTCTGCTGAAAGATTCGTAAGATTATAGGAAGCAATGGAATAATACGCTACAAATTCTTGGACTTGTTGCTGTTGTCCATCATTTAAAATAATGGCTCTCATCATATCATGATGTTGGATAAGACGATTCCATGTTTGCTCCACCCTTGCATGATCGAGGGAAGAACAATCCATTTCAAAATAGCAATGAGTAGATACATCCCCGTACGCATAAATGCCGCTACGGCCTAACCAATAGGCTTGCTGAACGTCTGTTAATGGGAACGGCTTAAAACGATCCTGCTCATTAGGCTCTATACTTGGTAACCTTTTCTCCGAGTCCTCATTTGACTTTTGGCACACTAGTTCCTCTAATAACAAGGCCATTTGTTGAAACACTGGTTGATTAAAGATGGCTTCTAAACTCATTTTGACAGCAAATTGCTCTTTTATTTTTGCACTAAGCTGAGTAGCTAATAATGAATCTCCACCAAGCTCAAAATAATGATCGTCTATGCTAATGGCTTCTTGCCCTAATACTTCTTTCCATATTTGTGCTAATCTCAATTCGATTGAGGTTGTTGGTGCAATAAAATCCTTTTTAGCTAGATCAGCTTGCTCTTGTTGAGGGATTGGTAATGCTGCTCGATCTACTTTTCCATTAGCAGTAATAGGCAACTGCTCTAATTGAATAATGACTTGTGGAATCATATAGTTTGGTAATCGTTGTTCTAAGTAACGGTGAAGTGGTTCTAATTGGAAATCTAATGTTGATTGTCGTTCAACTTGCGCTACAAATAAATACTGTGTAAACGCGGTATCAATAGACTGCGTCGTCATATTGGTGAAGCCCTCGTCTGTCAATACTGAAAGCCAATCATTTTCTGATAATAAGGGAAGGCATGTCTTTGCCCTTTCATCCTCATAATGTATAAAGCCATCCTCTAAAAATGCTGTACTGACTAATTGCAGAGGATTATTTTCCGTCATTTCTAATTGAATGAATAAACCGCCATGCTTTAATAGCTTTTTTAAATGTTTAAGTGAATTTCTAATATGGGCTGCTCTATGTAAAGAATGAGAAGCCACAATCACATCATAGTCACCATCTACAAAGCCTTGAGAAATCGGGCACTTATTTATATCAAGCATTTTGTAATGGATATTCGGTTGTGACCCTACAATTTGTTGAGCACGATTTAAAAAATAGTTGGATTCATCTGTAGCCGTATAATGTAGCTCATCTGTCGAAAATGCTTCCATTACTATTTGAAGCGTGTTGATATGACGCGTCCCAATCTCTAATATTTTGAGTGGTGCTTGACGTTCTATTCGATGATTTAATACCGTTTGAATCAAGTTTATGAATACTTCTTGCTGTTTGTTTCCATCAGATAGGTTATCTGTCAATTGCTCTAAAGTGTGTACATTATGAGGAAGCAATAATTCTAAAGGCTCTATTTCACCAGTTAAAAGTGCATAGCTTTTTTCAAAAAAGGTAGAAATAAATTCATTTATATATGTTGTTTGTTTTTTATTTAAACGATGAAACGATTCTTCATTTTGGACAATTAAGCATTGTTTATTATGAATAATCGGCCCATCACATGAAACGATATTGTTTTTTTCTAAAAATCTAAACCATTGATCGATTAAGCTTTGATATCGACTGTTGATCTTTTCTCGCTCTATGATCGTTATCCTATTGTAGCTTGCATCTTTTTCTATTGGAAAACCACATCTGACAAGTATTTTACAAATCGTTTCCGTAGTGAGGTGGGTACAATAATTTTTAAACAATCGATAACGATATTCATTCTCATTTACATTTTTTAAAAAATACCCTGACGCTTTTAATTGATCTATGTTAGACCAATCAATCATGGGTTTATTGTTCTTTATAGATTGTACCTGCTCTTTTTCTGAACAACTTACAATATAAGCAGCTAAATATTGGCTTTCCTCTCCTCTGACAGTGACAACGGCATCCTCCACTTTCTCATAGCTTCGCATAACACTTTCGATTTCACCTAATTCAATACGATGACCCCGTACCTTTACCTGGGAATCATTTCTTCCTAAAAATTCAATAAGCCCATTATGCCAAAATCGCCCATTATCCCCTGTCTTATACCAGCGAATACCTTTTTCTTCTATAAAACGCTCAGCAGTTAATTGTGGTTCTCCTACATACCCTTTGGCTATACCAGCTCCGCCTATCCACAATTCTCCTGCTTTCCAATTCGGACAATCTTCTCCATTTACATCAATCACTCTATAAAACTGATTTCTCAATGGTCTTCCATAAGGGATAGATCGCCAACTTGCTGGTAACGGGTGATCAACATTATAGTAATTGGACCAGATTGCCGCTTCTGTCGCACCACCCATCGCTACTAATAAACCTCTCGGTGCTACTTTTAACAATCGGTCAGGAATATCTAAGTTAATCCAATCACCTGACAGCATGACGATACGTAAATCTAAACAAATTAATTTTGCACTTTCTGCCTCTATTAAAAACATTTTCAATAAAGCGGGTACAGAATTCCATAGTGTAACATGATAATGACGAACCAACTTTAACCAAATATCAGCGTTTCGAGCCGTATCGTCTGAAAGAAGAACAATGCTGCCACCAACACTCAAAAGACCAAATATATCGTATATAGACAAATCAAAATCTAATGAGGATACTGCTAAAATACGATCTTCCATGCTTATGTTATATTTTTGATTGATATCTGCAATTGTATTCCAAGCTGCTTTATGACTAATTTCCACACCTTTTGGTTCTCCCGTTGAGCCTGATGTAAAAATAATATAAGCTGAGCTGTTTACATCCACTTTAGGCAATGTCACATGACCAAATTGTTGTGTTTGTTCTATTTTAATAACTTGTACTTGATCAATATTTTTATATTTTGCCTCATAGGGAGCAGCTGTTAAGATAAAGCTTACATTAGCCTTTTCCATAATTTTTTTATAGCGCTCACTTGGCTGTGTCACATGTACTGGAACAAAGCATCCCCCAATAGCCAAAACCCCTAAAATTGCTTGAATTTGCTCTAATCCTCTCGGCAATGAAATCGCTACTCGATCACCTTTTTTAAAGCCGTTATGTAACAATGTGGCAGCCACCTGTTCCGCCTGTAAGGTTAGTTGTTTATAAGTTATTTCATGATGGTCTATCCCATCTATTAGCGCTATAGCATATGGTTGTTGCTTTGCTATTTCAAAGAAAGACGTATGCAAGCACTGTGCAGAATCTGTTACTATGAAATCTTCTATTACTTGACGTCTTGCTATTTGTGCTTTCGTTTCGATAGCTGGATGTTGGAGCCAATGCTGTTCGTCTTCAATTAACCAATGAATGGTTTTGATAAACAGATCAAACATGTCATCCAATAAGCCTGATGGAAATATGTCATCCAAACCATCCCAAATACATAATAAACCACCATCCATATCAAACATTTGAAAGTCTAACCAAACTTGAGGTGTTTGAGAAATCATGTAATGAATCTTGCCAAATGCATCTTTAAATTCTTCATTAATAAGTGGTACACCTAAATTACATGAAAAAACGATTGGAGCAAAGACTTTTTCATCTGGGTGATATTTAGCTAAATCTCGTTGAATTTTAACCCCTGAATAAGCCGTATAGTTCATATCTTGATGAAATTGCTGTTGTAAACTTTTTGTAAAGGCTAAAAAAGACTGTTGTGTTTCACTATCAACCTCCAATAATAACAAGGTAGTAAAATCAGCTACAACATGCTCTAGCTCTTCAGACAAAGTATCTCGATTGAACAATGGTATATTCATAAGAAAACGGGATTCACCGCTCCACTTATTTAATGTGTAAGCATAAGCTGCTAACAATACCATCGCAGGAGTAACTTTATAACGAGACGCAATCAATTGCAGCTTGCTCCAAGCAGTATCTTCTAAAAAGTACTCTCTTCTTGTAAATTTAGGTTCGTGTTGTATCAACGCAGCATTGTTTGACAACGGTAGTTTAGGACCTAATGGTAAAGTGGCTAACCTGTTTTTCCAATAGGCTTCGGCATGACGTTCTTCATCAGCATTTGCTAATTTTTTATCATAAAGATATTTCGCAAAGTTCCAATTTTCAGGTGCTTTTGGTTTTTGTTGTCTAGTATAAGCGGCCGCTAAATCATGTAAAATGATTTGGAAACTTTGCACATCAGCTACAAGTAAGTCGATATCGAAATGAAGTCGCGTTTTACCATCAGGCAATAGAGATAGCTGTAATCGAGCTACTTCCCCTTGATCAATTGCCAATAGCCGATGTGAAGTATTCGCACGAATAGCTTCTAATTGTTGATTAACCTCGTCTTGTGAACATGCTGTTAAATCGTGAACAGCAATAGCTGTAAAAGGGGATGCTGTTAAAACTTGCTGTTGGCCATCCTCCGTATACTTAACACGGAGCATAGGATGATGCTGAACAATGATGGCCCATGCCGATTCAAGCCGCTCTATATCAATATGTTGACCGTTAATTTCCATATAACCATGACAGCCATTTCCACCTAAATATTGACTGCTTTGTCGCCCAACCCAATAGGCATATTGTACATCTGTTAATGGAAATGGCTCATACATATTAGGTATTGTTTTATCTTGATTTTCTAATAGGGAGTTATCACTATTTATTGAATGGACAGCCTCTCTCTTTAATAATTCGTACCAAGCGCTCAAATAAGGTTCCGATATTAATTCTTTGAAAGTAATGGTAATGCCAGCTTTTTTTAGTTTGCTGACTAATTTCATGACTTGTAAGGAGTTTAAGCCTAACTCCAATAAATTTTGATCCGCGCGTATTTCTTTCTTTATACCGAGGAGTTGATTGACTTCTAATGCTAGATTTCGGATGATGTCTAAATCACTTTCTAATTTCAATGCATAGACGCCTCACTTTCCATAGCCATCTGTTTTAATTTTTTTTTATCCACTTTCCCTACATTTATAAACGGTAATCGCTCAACATATATGATTCGATCTGGAAGTTTATATGGAGCAACACCTATATGAAATAAATAACTACATATCTCATCTCGTTCCATTCTTTGTCCATCGGTCACTATAAATGCACAAATGCTTTCTCCTAGATCCTTATCTGGTAAACCAACAACAGCAGCATCTTTTATCATTGGCTGTGTACGTAAAAAACTTTCAATTTCAGATGGTATAACATTTTCACCTGCACGATTAATTTGCTCCCTTACTCGACCGACAATTTGTATATTTCCATCTGATGTAATACGAGCCTTATCACCAGTACGTAAAAAGTAATCCTTGGTAAAAATTTCCGCATTTAAAGCAGATGCTTGATAGTATCCGCCAAATGTATACGGACCTTTTGCCACCAATTCTCCAAGCTGACCCTGAGGAACTTCTCTTCCTAGCTCATCTATAATCTTTATTTCATCACCTATCGAAATTGCCTGCCCTTGACAGCTTGTAACAATTTCCACAGGATCATTTAATGCTGTGAAACAAGTAATCCCTTCGCCGAGTCCGTATCCTTGTTGTATTTTACAGTGAAATGTATTCATAAATTGAACAGCCATTTCCTGCTCTATATGAGCAGCGCCAATTAAGACCACCTCTAAGCTCGACATATTCAAATCTTCATACCATTCAAATGCTTCTAACCAAAGGCTAGCAATTGTTGGTACAATGGCGGTATGTGTCACCTGTTCTTTTTCGATTTCATGAAATGCTTCATCAAAGCTAGAGGTTTGACATAATACCACTTTTCCACCTGTAAAAAGAGTACCTAATATACCTGGTGAGCATAACGGATAATCATGTGAAATCGATAGTACAGCCATGTATGCCGTTTCAGGAGTCATTCCACATTTTTCAGCAGAGGCGAATGCATTATAGGCATAAGCTTCATGTATTTTCGGAATTATTTTGGGAATGCCTGTTGTGCCACCAGACAATAAGTATAATGCAGTATCTCTATAGTGAGGTGAAGCGCTAATTGCTAATGAATAGTTCCTTTCTTTCAGCTGATCTACTGTTACATGTGTATAGGATGCTGGCCACTGTATGGTGGATTCCCCAACCGTCACAATATATCGAATACTTTTATGCTGAGGAATTACCTGTGCGGCCATACATTCATACTGGAAACCTAGATAACTACTGCAACATATATAAGCTATTGGCTGAACCATTTTGGCAACTGTATCGATTTCTACTTCTCTATGGGATGGCAACATCAAAACAGGCTGCACACCTATTTTTAACAGACCAAATAAAACAGTAATAAATTCAATTGTATTTGGTAACTGCATTAAAACCCGATCACCCTGCTGCCAACCTAAAGATAAAAAGCCTGTCGATAATTGCTCAATTTCTTGAAGCAGCTCTTCATAAGTTAAGCGTCGATTCCCTTCCACTACTGCCAGATGATGCGGAAATCGTTGAGCAATGATGTCAAGCTCTTCCATTAATGTTTTCTTTCTTAAAAAGCCCAATTCTTCATATCGTTCTACTTCTTGTAAATACCAATCCATTTGCTGAGACATCCTTTTCGCCTCCATTCTCTCTGTTAACATCTATTTGTTAGACGATACTTAATTGATGTTCTTTTTTCCACATAGCTGCATATTTGCCCTCCTTAGCGATAAGACTTTGATGTGACCCTTCTTCAACGATTTGTCCTCCATCCACAACTAATATATTGTCTGCATTTTTAATAATGGAAAGTGTATGGGCAATCATCACAACTGTTTTTTTCTTTTTCAAAAGATTTTTAATCGCTTCTTTTACAGCTAACTCATTTTCGATATCTAACGAAGCGGTCGCTTCATCTAATAAAAGTATAGGACTGTCCTTTAAAATGGCACGTGCAATGGATATACGCTGCCTTTCACCACCAGATAACTTATTACCATTTTCCCCAATGATTGTGTCATAGCCATACTCCAACTTCTCAATAAAATCATGGCAGTTGGCCTCTTTTGCAGCATTAATAATTTCTTGTTTTGTTGCTTCTGGCTTTGTATAGCGAATATTATTTAATATCGTGTCATTAAACAAAAAAGTATCTTGATCAACCATTGAAATTTTTTGCATTACTTTTTCAGTAGCGATCGATTGAATCGTTTGCTGACCAATTAAAATATCACCACGATTAGGCTCATAATATTTTGTGATTAAATTTAAAATAGTTGATTTTCCCGAACCCGATGGCCCGACAATTGCTACAAACTGGGAAGACCCAATTTCAAAATTAATATCACGCAATACAGGTTCTTCTTGGCTATAGGCGAAATTCACATTGTGAAAAGCTATACTATATTGTTCAGGTTCAAAAAAGGCATCACTTGATGGCTCTTCCTCTGCATCTAATACAGCTTCAATTTGGCGTTTGGCAATCATAAAATTTTTATAAGAGGTAAGGTCAATAAAAAGTGTGCCAAACAATTTACATGTAAATAAAGGGCTGATGCTAATTAGAAAGAAGGAAGAAGCCTCTAGATTTCCTGCCAACCATTGATGACCTGCTAAATAAAGAACAATCGGTAAACTGAACCAACAGAGAATACTAAATATCGTACCAATTGGAATTACTTTGATCTCATATACATAACTAATATCACTATAGGCTTTCATAGAATCAGTTGTTGCTTTATTTTTAACACCACCTAAACCAAATGATCGTAGCGTTTGAATACCATTAATATACTCCACTACATCACTTGTATTTTTTGTCATAATATTTTTCTTCTCGTTCCCGTATTTTTTTACCATTAAAAAGGACAAGTAAAGTGATGGTAATAATAATAAGCCTGAACATAAAAGAACTATTCCAGCAGATATCGAATGCGTTGCAACGAAGCCAATTAACAGTAAGCTAAACGAAGTATTTTTTATAATATCACCAATTTTATGAGTCAAAATATTTTCATAATTATTAACACTTGTTGTCGTTGCATTAATGTACTCGCCAATTTGTGCCTTCGTAAAGGAGGAAAGTGGTATTTTTTTCATTTTATCGCCCAGCGACAAGCGAAGAATTCTACTCACTTGCGCACCACCAATTTGCCCTCTCGTATAACCAAATGCATAGACAATTAAGCGAATAACAAAAACAGCACCTAATAATAATATAGTTTGAGTTAACATGCTCATCGTTAATTGCTCTGTAATTAAGGCTTTGATCGTGTAGTATAAAACGATAAAATTAAAACCAGCTAGCATCCCTTCGATGACATTGAAAACAACAGAAAGATAAAAAGAAATATTTTTTCTAAATGCATGTTTTTTGTCCATACTAAATTCTCCTTCATCCATTAATTACGCCTTGGCGTAATTGTACCCGTCGCCACGTAGGTAATTTTCTTCCAAATATGTGATATCTGCTGAACCAAGATAAATATCTTACAATTCATACGTAATTTCTCTAGCTTTGCTATAATCCTGCCAAACTTTTTTATATGAAGGGCATTCTTCTAGCATATCTTGATGTGTTCCACACGCTTGAATTGTTTCATTTTCGACAATGGCCACTCGATCACAATGCTTAATCATTCCAAGACGATGTGCAATGATAATAACCGTTTTACCTATACAAAGCTCAGCAATGGCCTGATCAATTTCGGCTTGATTTTCTGGGTCGGCTGCGGATGTGGCTTCATCCAATATTAGTATAGGCGCATTTTTTAAAATGGCACGTGCAATCGCAATACGCTGCTTTTCACCACCAGAAAATCTAATGCCAAAGCTCCCTACCTTCGTATCATAACCATCTGGTAATGAAATGATAAAATCATCAATTTGGGCCTTTTTTGCTGCTTCTCTTACTTCATCAAGTGTGGCGCTAGAGCCCATAACAATATTTTCGAAAACGGTCCCACTCGTTAAAAATGTCTTTTGGAATACTATCGTTATATTTTTTAATAATTCCTCATACTCAATAGCCTTCACGTTTTGATGACCGATTAACACTTCCCCTTGTTGAACGTCATTAAAGCGTGAAATCAACTGGACAATTGTACTTTTCCCTGAACCTGAAGCACCGACAATAGCTATTTTTTCATTTTCAGCAATCGTTAGATTCACATTTTTTAAATGTTCTTTCTGCCCATCATAAGAGTAGTTAACATTTTTCAATTCAATAGTATAATTCTTTGGAAATGCTTGCCCTTGTTCAAAAACAGGTGTTTCTAAAAAAGTTACACATTTCTTTACAGCATTTAATACTTGTGCAAAGTTCATGCCTAATTCTTGTAGAGGGCGTAGTTCTGTTAAATACAATGAACCTACAAATGCAAAAAGAATAAAGACACTTCCTGTTAAGCTACCATTTAAGAACCACATGCCACCTATGGGCACCATTAGCAATAAACCGCACTCTATAATAATGATATAGCTCGCATATGGTGGGCCCATTTTCAAAGATATTTCTTTCCATGTCTTAAATTCATCATCTACAGCTTTAGCAAACTTTTGAAAAGATGAACTGCTCATGTTAAATGCCTTAATTAAACGCATGCCTTGAATATATTCGATAATGATTGCATTTAAATTAGCTATAGAACGTGCTGCACGATCCATCATTTGATTCGTACCACGAAACATGATGGCCATAACTGCTACTGCAATGATTAATGGAATAAACGAAATAAGCGCTAACGGTACATTTACCGTACATAAATAGATAAAGACAGCTATTGGACCACTCATATAAAAGATGAGCTCTGGTAAATGATGGGCTAAAAATAATTCTAATTTTTCGATTTCTTCATTTAATAATGTTTTAATTTCCCCTGTATTTCGTTCATTTAAAGAGCCTAATGGTACTTGTGCCATATGCTCTGTTACTTGACAACGCACTTTAAATAACGTTCGATAGGCTCCTTTATGCGAGAGAGTACCAGAAATAGCAAAGAGCCCAAATCGAACAATAATCGATGTAATCAAAAGTAATAAATTTTGAATTAATAAGGCTTCCGTTAAGGTATTGTGATAGACTTGCTCAATAATTTGATAAATAACGAAATAAGGTACAATTGTAGAAAGACCACTAATTAAAGAACATAAAACCGATAAATATAAATATTTTTTATCTTTTCCTGCCCAAGAAAGAAGCATGAAGATCGGATTTTTATTTTGTAGTGCTTTTTCCATTGTTATTCAGCCCCTTCCTACACAATCATCTGTGTAATTTTACATTGTACTTTACTCAGCAGCCGCTAACCTTGCTGTAGAGTGAAAGCATCAATTGTATACTGCTGATTTTCTTTATTCAGTATATAATCGTCTTGCTTCTTTCCATCTTCAAAACGAAGAATACGGTGACAGCAGGTCGCTATAAATTCCAGGTCATGTGTTATAACAAAAACAATTTTATTAGCCTCCGCTAAACTTTTTAAAATACTTGCCACCTTTTGCATACTGTCATAATCTAGTCCACTTGTCGGTTCATCAAATACTAAAATTTCCTTTTCACTTATTAAACTAGCCGCTACTGCAAGCCTTTGTTTTTGTCCACCTGATAATGTATTAGGGTGTCGGTCTGTCAACTCTAATAAATCCATCTCCTCCAATACCTGTTGTACTAAATTTGAATCAGGATTTTTCACCCCAAAGACACATTCCTTTTCGACTGTTTCAGCAAATAACTGATAATTAACATCTTGCATCACCAGATAGGAGAGCTGTGCTTGTTTTTTCGAAGTTAGTTTTTGATTATTAAAATAAATATTTCCAGATGTTATTTTATGTAGACCACATAGCGATCTAGCAAAGGTCGTTTTCCCTGCCCCATTATGTCCTGTGATGGCAATAATTTCGCCGCTTTTTGCTGCAAAGTGTATATTTTCCAGTATATTTCTCTTTTTATGTGAAATCGTAACATCCTTCACAACAAGTTCATGGACTTTATGTTTAGCAGGCTGCTGTCGATGTTGAAACTGTACATTGCTTAAATAAAGCGTGCGTAGCCCCAATTGTTCCAGCTGTTGATTCGAAAGCTGTAAAAATTCCTTTTGTGTATAAGTTGATACAATTTGTCCCTTATTTAACACAATGGCAGTATCAATTAAATCTCTTAAATAATAAAGTCGATGTTCAGATATAATAATCGTCTTACCTTGCCTTTTTAGTAAGGCAATCATCTCCTTTAATTCTTCAATAGCAGCCGCATCTAAATTAGACGAAGGCTCATCTAGCACAAAAACATCTGGTGCAACAGCATAGACACTCGCAAAGGCAATCTTCTGCTTCTCACCACCTGATAAATGAAAAATATTACGACGACGAAGCTTTTCTAAACGAAGTTCCAATGTAATCTCTTGCATTCTTTCTTCCATCATTTCTTTTGGATATGCCATGTTTTCCATTCCAAATACAATCTCACTATCTGTATCAACGTTAAAAAACTGTGATCGTGGATTTTGAAAAACTGTCCCTACCTGTTCACTTAATTCATACATCTTTCTATTTTCTACAGGTAGATTATTTAACATCACTTGCCCTTTAAGTTGGCCGAAATAAAAATAAGGAATTAAACCGTTAATTGCTCTGATAATCGTTGTTTTCCCACAGCCACTTTTACCACATAATAAAATGCACTGTCCTCTTTTCACATGAAAATTTATATTTTCGATACCTTCACTTTTCTCATCTGTATAATGGAATGAATATTGCTCGATTTTCAACATATGAACAGCCCTCCAAATACAAAAAACGTCAATACAAAAACGACAATACTATCGCTTAGTTGAAAATGTACATGTTGAAAGCAAGAGCGCTCTTTCGGGTTTTCAATTCCTCTCGCTATACTTGCAGCAGATAATTCATCAGCAATTTTGGATGCTGCCATCATTAAAGGAACATATATGCATTCAACCGTTTGCATAGGTTTTGTTAGAAAGCCTATGATGGAGGGAGAAATGCCCCTTAATTTCATCGCATCCTTTATATAGCGCCAATCTTCCCCAATCATAGGAAAATAGCGTAACATGACGGCTAATGGAATAATTACTTTTTTTGAAAGTCGTAGTTTTCCTAAGGCCGTCATAAATTCATTGATTTTGGTAGTCCCAACTAGTAACCCTCCCATGACAACACATGGAAAAATTTTTCTAATAAACATAGCAAACGAGACAAACATTAGCTCCCATGTACCAGATAAAAATCTTTCACTTATAAAGTGAATACCTAGAATAAATCCATATCCTAGCATCATTTTTATTGAAAATGACAACATACCCATCAATAGACAAAGACTAAATATGATGACCATTAATAGCAGTTCGTATTGAAAAGAAGGTGACAAAAACACCGCAACATTCACTAACAGTAGCAGGTATATTTTTGTTCTTGGATCAAGCTTGACGGTGGAAACTTGCATATGCACATTGCTCTGCTCATACATATAAATCTTCTCCCTTAATCTTAAAGTTTCACCACTCTAGCTATGCCAGTACCCCAGATTTCTCAAACTGTTTTTTCAATAATTTTTTCCCTAAAAAACCACTAATGAGTGCGCAGAGCATTGTACCAATAATCATTGCTGGTAGCATCCAGTTTTGGGCCGTTGTTAGCATCGTATCCATATAAGCTTGTTCTGTTCCTTGACCTACTAAATACTCCTTATATGCTTGTTGATTGAACCATAGCATTATGTAAGACCCCATAGGATGAAGTGAAAAAACAATATAACTCATCATATTAATCGTATTATTTTTATACTTGCCAATTGATGCAATGAATTCGCCTAGCAAAGCTAGTACTATACATGCTAATGACCATAACCAGTACATCCCTGTTACGAACGTAATAATCGCTATCAATATCCCCAAAATTAGTATTGGACCAAATTTCGGTACTTTCGCTAGCATTAATAAATAAATAGGGCCCGTTAATAGGGCTGCACCCGCTGGCATTAAAAAAGTCAATACAGGGTTGGGTGCGAAAAAGGCTGACCCAATCATCATAAATATAAAGAAAAGCGCTGAGAAAATACCGACTGTTATTAAATCTTTCATCGTAAGCGTTTTTTGTTGCATCGTTTGTGTATACATATTTACATCACAATCCCTTTCTATTGTAATTTTTACTATAATTAGCATCTTTAATTGATAACGATTATCATTATCTATTATAATGAATAACAGTACATAAAAATATGCCCACACTGTGTTTACGTCTAATCAAGGAAAAGGAATGTCTAATTGAGGGAAGGGGAAAGCAAATGACTTTACAACATTTTGAACCTCTATTATTAAAAAATGGATTTTCACAAGATGATCAGAAGAGTAAATATAACGCCATAGGAACTACTTTCACAATTGATCCAGCTTTAGGTAACGGGTATTATTGGATATATCATGCCAAAGATATGTTTTCTATTCTTATTCATGATTTTTATTTTTTTGAGGATCATCGATTAGAATTAACGATGCCTGAGCTACTAACAATCACATACTACGAATCTATTTCAGGCGAGGAGCTTCATCCTTATCAACCATTAAAGTCTGGCTATATAAGAAGCTATTGGAGCAAAGGTGAAAAATATAGTGCTATTATTCATAAAAATATTCCAGTACAATCAATTGGCATTGAGTTTACTGCTACATTTTGTGATCAATTTTTAGCATATAAATATGGTGAAAAATATGTGAATCCACGACAAGCGTTAACAACATTAAAAGCGACATCTACTTTTTCAGAGATGGTTATTCTCCTTCGACAAATAGCTGCTTATCGAGGTTCCGACCTAACTTCTGCCCTTTTTTATGAAGGAAAAGTATATGAAGCATTGGCTCTCATTATGGAACGAGCCCTTTCTGATAAAACATGTCATTGCTCACAAATTTCTAAAGAAGATATTCACCATATTGAGCATGTAGCCGCTCATATCGAAAATTACTATACGCTTCAACTAACATTAGATCATTTAACGAAAATTTCATGTATGGGTGCTACAAAATTAAAAAAGCTATTTAAAGAAGTGTATCATTGTACAATTACTGAATATATCCAAAAGCAACGAGTCCATCAGGCTGAGAAACTACTAGCTCATACAGAGCTTCCTATTAATGAGATTGCTCGGAAAGTAGGCTATCAAAGTGCCGGAAGGTTTTCAGAACTATTTAAACGTTATCTAGACCTCACACCTAAAGAATATAGACAGCAATTATCGAAAGGCTAAACGAATAGGAGGGTATAATTATTATAAAACTGGCTTTACTTTCAATTACAGATGTACACTTTGACATGTACCATTCGAAACTTACAGCTTTTATTTCCAATGAGAAAAAAAATAGACTTCAAAAATTTCACTATAAAGAAGACTACAAGCGAGGGCTATTAGGGGATATATTAGCTAGATATTTAATTTCAACAAATTTTAATATAGCCCCCTGTACTATTGAATTTGCTAATAATTCGTATGGCAAACCTTTTATTAAAAATTTACCAAATGCCTTTTTCAATGTTTCTCATTCAGGAAATTATGTTTTTTGTGGTGTCAGTAATACAGAAATTGGCGTTGACATTGAAAAGCATCATTTATTGGATCTCAATCTTGCCCAGCATATATTCTCCTCTGAGGAATATAAGGATCTCATCACGTTATCGGACAAGGATCAATTAGATTATTTTTTTAAGCTTTGGACATTAAAGGAAGCCTACATCAAATACTTAGGCATTGGCTTATCAACGCCACTTCAATCTTTTTCTTTTAAAATAATGGATGGCACTATTCATTTCCATGGTAACCATTGTGACATTCTTTCTTTTTTATCCACCCATCTCGAAGGACAATATTCGCTTGCTTGCTGCTCTACTGAAGCTATTGAAGCAAATGCTATTGAATTATTATCTTTACAGACTATCATCACCTCTTTCAACAATAAGATGGTTTATGAATCTTGAATGCAATCCGTGGGGGGCTTTCATCTCCCACGGATTAATTGCTTTCACCAATCGGACTTGTACAGGTTCTAACCAACGCAAAAAACCTCCTAACAATAATTTGTTAGGAGGTAAAACGCTATTATCGAAATTGAATATCATTTTTCACATCATTATGATGAATTTTGATGTTAATTAATACTACCTGTTGGGTATAATGTCGTTCCTCCAATGGAGACTTTGATTTCATTAGACATTGGAACATTATATTCATCAATAACCGTTCTCCACCATTCCCAGGCAAGACCTGTACACTCTCTTGCATAAATTCTTATATTTTTTGAATTAGCAGGAAGTGGTATTACTGTAGAGAAATGAGCTGTTTTGTCCTTCCAATTTCCATCCCAAGTTTTATGGGTTAATACTTCATTTCCATTTTCATCATAGGAAAATTCGTCCCAGGCTACTTCAAATTGAGCAACATATGCACCATAATGATCAAGGATGATCTTTCCTTTAGAATATTCTGTAGATGTCGTCTCAATATAATCTGTATTATTATGAACAGCAGCAATTGAATGATCCTTTAAGAAAACACTTGTATACGAAATTGGATATGCTGGATTTTTAAGACTAAATTCTGCATTATCTTTAATTATTCCTCGAATATCATTAAAGTCCTTTGAGACAATTTGATTATGCTTTTGTGAATCTCCTCCTAATACTACAGCCGTAAAGGAGCTTTCTTCAAAAATATCCTTGTACTGTGCACTAGTTTCTACATTCGTATTGACATTCTTCAGTAAGGCTTTAAAAGCAGCTTGTACATCCTTGCTCTTAGAGCTTGTTTCTAATTTCACATAAATTGTTCTACCATAAGCTACATTTGATACCATAACGGGAGGAGCATCATTACTTACCCCTTTACGCGTTAATTCTTCAAAATGGACACTATCATCAAAAAGGTCTGATGGATTGTTAGGTAGTTCAGCACTTACGGTATAAAATATTTGTTTGTATGCTGCAACCATCACTTTTTTCTCGCCGTTCGCAATCGCATTAAAGTCAATCCCTAGTGAATTGTCAAGAACTTGAGCGTTGACATTCAGAGCACTCGCTATTTGAGATTTGCTATAAACCATAGATTCAGAATATTGTAGTCTTGCAGGTAAAGTATGTGTTGTGGAATATTTCTCACTCCAAGTAGATACTAACTCATCTACTGCACCAGACACATTACCATATGTTGGATTATCCACCGTTATAGTATTTTCCCTTTTCATGCCAGGTAAATCAATGCTAATATTTAGGGGTTTTCTTTTAGCTACCAATAAACTAGGTTGATTGTCTACAAAAGCTCGGTTTGCAAGTTGTAATGCTCCTGGATATGTACGATTCACCATAGAATCAATAATTGAAATATCCACCGGTGAAGTTGTAAGTGATTTTTTATTACGTTCAACCACTATAAATTTATTATTTGAGTTAATACCTTCTTTTGGAACAAAGCTATCAACCTTGTCACCATTCACTGCTAATACTTCCTTGTTATTGTAGTTCAAGTTTGCTATACCTGTATCAATGTCAGATATGCTTTTTTCACTAGATGTATTCATATCAAGTGTTTCAGCAAAAGAAATACTAGGATAATTTATGATACATAAACTAAGAGATAAACATAATAAAAACTTGATTACTTTTTGAATTCCCAAATAAATCCACTCCTTTTATAGGAAATTATACCATACAAAATTAATTTTCAAAAATAGTATTTTGGTTTCATTTTCAACTTGCTATCTAGTATGTACTAATGACTATTGTGTAATATTTGCTATGATATCCTAACTATTCCCTCTTAAGTAAGCTATATTGGTTTAAGCAACGAAAAAAGCCTCCTAACATTGTCGTTAGAAGGCAAAACTATGGGAATTCTATTTAGTTCTTATCATTCAATCAATCAAATGTAATTTTATTGACTGCATCACGGTCTAATTTTTTAATAACTTCTACCATTAATTTAACAGCGTTATCATAATCATCACGATGTAGGATACCTGCATGTGAATGGATGTAGCGTGTCGCAATACCGATGGATAGTGCTGGTACGCCATTTGCTGTTACGTGGATGGAGCCAGCGTCTGTCCCACCGCCAGCCATCGCTTCAAATTGATATGGAATATTGTGCTCATCTGCTACATCTAATACGAATTCACGTAAGCCACGATGTGATACCATAGATGCATCATACACAACGATTTGTGGGCCAGCACCCATCTTACTAGTTGATTCTTTAGCTGTAACACCTGGCGTGTCTCCTGCTACACCTACATCTACTGCAAATCCAATATCTGGTTGGATTTTATGTGTTGCTGTTTTAGCACCGCGAAGCCCCACTTCTTCTTGTACATTCCCTACTGAATAAAGAATGTTAGGATGCTTTTCATTTTGTAACGCTTTCATAACATCAATCGCAATAGCACAACCGATACGGTTATCCCAAGCTTTTGCTAATAGATACTTATCATTTTTCATAACATTAAATTCAAAGTATGGTGTTACCATATCGCCAGGACGCACGCCCCACTCAAGTACTTCATCTTTAGAAGCAGCACCAATATCAATAAACATATCTTTAATGTCTACTACTTTATTACGTACATCTGCAGGTAAAATATGAGGTGGTTTTGAACCAATAACCCCAATCACTTCATCACCCTTACGAGTAGTAATCGTTACACGCTGTGCAAGCATTACTTGACTCCACCAGCCACCTACAGTTTGGAATTTAATAAAGCCTTTGTCATCGATTTGCGTTACCATGAAACCTACTTCATCTAAATGTCCTGCTACGACAATTTTAGGACCGTTTTCATCGCCTACTTTTTTAGCAATTACACTACCTAAGTTATCTGTTTCTACAGTGTCTGCATATGGTGCAATGTATTTTTTCATGACCTCACGAGGTGCACGCTCATTACCTGCAATACCATTCGCATCTGTTAAATCTTTAAACATTTGCAATGTTGAATCTAGTTGTGTCATCCTTTTGCCTCCTACTTCTCGTATCTACTTTATTATACTTCGTTTACCGAAATATTCCTAGCTTAATCGTCTGAAAATTAGTGTATTTCTTACTTTAATATCCTGAACGCTGACGCTGGTAATTTTCTTGGTTTTTCTCAATATAAGCGCCAACCACGTCCTCAAATGTAAAACTGAGGTTATACGCGAGTACCCCGTAGCATTGCCAAATGGCTAAGTAGCGCTCCTTGGTAGGTTGCTGAATAAATGTTAAAATAGCACTTTGTGTCTCTAAAAAAATGGCTGTTAAATCTCGATTTTCTTCTACCACAGGCCACTTTTCAATCGATGTATAGCCCTTTAATAAGCCAAGCGATAAGATAAAGTGAATAGAATCCACATATTCTTCTAAAATAACCTCACGTGCTGAAGGCCCCTTTGTGCTCCAAAACTTAAAGCAGCGCGTTTCATTCGCAAGCTCTGCTAACTCTACCATTAAGGCTAAGCCCTTTTCCTGAAACACATCTTGCTGAATATTTTGTGTTTGCTCGATAAAATCATCCAGCTCTTGTTGCATTGTAAACAATTGTTGTAAATTCATTTTTATCTCCTAAATTTCTAAAAAAATATTTTAAATAAAATGAAACTATTTGACCTCTCTAATCGTATAGGAAAGAATAACCTTTCTTCAAGGGGGAAAATTTAAAAATGTTGCCGTTACTAATTCGACTTGCTGTGATAGCGCTTATTATCTATGTATTTTATAAAGCGATTCGTTATATAACCGATCCTAAACGCAAACTTGATGAAGCCTATGAAAAAGGCCAATATTATTTTTACGATGACGTTAAAAATGTGCGAAAGAATTTCTTCATTTCCTATAAGGGTGCTCTTTTTGAAGGTGAAAAATACCTAGGCACGACAGAGGATGCTTTCGAGGTTGTGACTATTTTTGTCGGTGCGCGTGACGCTGCGACGCTGCAAGGCCTCTCCAAAAGCGACTTTGAATATTTACAGCAGGAAATTTTATTGAACTATCCAAACGCAAAAATTAATTGGAAGCAGCCCATTGAACAGCTTATGCGGAACACATCCCCATCATGAGGATGTGTTTTTAATTCATGTCAATTATGACCACAATTGTACGATGATAAAAATTTGAATGGCTGCTAATAGTGGAAAACCAAATGCAAAACGATTGTGGCGTGTTTTATGGCGGAATAAATACATACCTAGCACGCCACCTCCTGCCCCTCCTGCTATGGCAAGCGTAAACAACGTGCGCTCCGCAATACGCCATTCATGTTTTTTAGCACGTGATTTATCCATACCCATTAAAATGAGCAGCACAATCGATACAATGCTCATATACGCTAATAATGCTTGTCCCATTTCTTACTCCTTTATCTAGAAAACGTTATACTACTAATCTAACACAAAAAAGACTGATGGAAAAATCCATCAGTCTTTTTTAACACCTGTCGCTTATGCTTTCGGTGCAGAAAATTCCTATTTTGCACCTGCCGCTGCGCTTTCGGTGCAGAAATAATAGTTGACTACGTCAACTATTATTTAGCTACTGCTTTTTTAGCAGCGTCTGCTAGTTGAGTGAATGCTGCAGCATCTGTTACAGCAAGGTCAGCTAACATTTTACGGTTAACTTCGATACCAGCAACTTTTAAACCGTGCATTAAACGGCTGTAAGAAAGACCGTTCATACGAGCAGCTGCATTGATACGAGTGATCCATAATTTACGGAAATCACGTTTTTTCTGACGACGGTCACGGTATGCATATTGACCTGACTTCATTACCGCTTGGTTAGCAACTTTATATAATGTATGTTTTGAACCATAGTAACCTTTAGCTAATTTTAATACTTTTTTACGACGTTTGCGCGTCACTGTTCCGCCTTTTACGCGTGGCATATGAATTACCTCCTGCTTTTCATTTAAAAATGAATGTTAGTATTTTTGTAGTCAATTATTTCATGTAAACAAGTAAAGATTTGATGCGTTTGAAGTCACCAGATGAAACGATGTTTGCTTTACGTAAGTGACGTTTTTGTTTCGTAGATTTGTTTGCGAATAAGTGGCTTCCATAAGCACGGTCATATTTTAATTTACCTGAACCCGTTTTTTTGAAACGTTTCGCAGCTCCACGGTGAGTTTTCATTTTTGGCATGTCGAATTCCTCCTAAACTGTTCGTCTAATATTATTTCTCGTTCTTTGGTTGAAGAACTAAGAACATGCTTCGGCCTTCCATCTTCGGTTTTTGTTCTACCGTTGATACTTCAGCACAAGCTTCAGCAAAACGATCTAACACACGTTGACCAATGTCTTTATGTGTAATCGCACGACCTTTGAAACGTAAGCTACATTTTACTTTATCGCCTTTTTCAAGGAATTTAATCGCATTACGTAACTTCGTTTGGAAATCATGCTCATCGATTGATGGGCTCAAACGAACCTCTTTCATGACGATGACCTTTTGATTTTTACGAATTTCACGGTCTTTCTTTTGCTGTTCAAACTTAAATTTACCATAGTCCATGATACGAGCGACTGGCGGCTTGGCTTGAGGGGCCACAAGGACAAGATCCAAGTTTACACGAGTGGCGATTTCTAGCGCTTCATTACGTGTCTTTACACCAAGCTGGTCACCATTGTGATCGATTAATCGAAGTTCACGTGCGCGAATGCCTTCGTTTACATACATGTCTTTGCTAATAGTAATCCACCTCCAAGTAGTTGTCGCGAATACATGGTTTGGGCAAAGTCTTGCCCGGTTGAACGGTACATCCTCTTGTCATGTCCATAAAAAAAGGACGGACATTTTTGAAGATGTCCGCCCGCTATATGTGCATGCGCAAGTCTACGCAAAACAATTCAACGTGTCATACCTGTTCACAGCCTTTAAAGCGTTGTATCAGGTGAGAAGCGGGCAGCCTCTACTTCAACCACAAACTTTGTATTCATTAACCTTAACTATATTAGCATGTATATGATAAGCTGTCAAATGTTTATTTTCTTATCACTACTAGCTTAGCCTAAATGCAAATGTTCTATACAAAAACAAGATTCATTTTACACAGAAACCCTCACTTTGGCAAGCGTACTTTATTATGAAAGCTTATTTTGTAATTTCGGCTTTTATAGTTGCTAGGAAATCCTCAAAGCTAATTGTTTCTGAATCTTTTGAGCCATAGCGTCGAACATTTACGCCATTCGCCTCTACTTCCTTGTCACCAATTACTAGCATATACGGAATCTTTTTCATTTGTGCTTCACGGATTTTATAGCCTAATTTCTCTTCACGATCATCCATTTCCACACGCAAGCCAGCTGCTGTTAATTGCTCTTCAATTTGTTTTGCATAGTCGAAGTGTGCTTCATTCGATACTGGAATAACTTCTACTTGTACTGGTGCTAACCAAGTTGGGAATGCCCCTTTGTATTCTTCAATTAAGAAGGCAACGAAACGTTCCATTGTTGATACAACTCCACGGTGAATAACAACTGGACGGTGTGGTTTTCCATCTTCCCCAACATACGTTAAGTCAAATCGCTCTGGTAATAAGAAGTCTAATTGAACTGTAGATAAAGTTTCTTCTTTACCAATCGCTGTTTTTACTTGAACGTCAAGTTTAGGACCATAAAATGCCGCTTCACCTTCTGCTTCGAAGTAATCTAAGCCAAGCTCATCCATTGCTTCTTTTAACATGCTTTGTGCTCTTTCCCACATTGCATCATCATCGAAGTATTTTTCAGTATCTGCTGGGTCGCGATAAGATAAACGGAATGAGTAATCATTTAAATCGAAATCTTTATAAACCTCTAAAATTAACTGTACTACTTTTTGGAACTCCGCTTTAATTTGATCTGGACGAACAAAAATATGTGCATCGTTTAAAGTCATTCCTCGTACACGTTGTAAACCTGAAACCGCTCCTGACATTTCATAACGGTGCATTGTACCAAGCTCTGCAATACGTAATGGTAGGTTACGATAAGAATGCATGCTGTTTTTGTATACCATCATATGGTGAGGACAGTTCATCGGACGCATAATTAATGTCTCGTTATCCATCTCCATTGGTGGGAAAATAGAATCTTGGTAATGATCCCAGTGACCCGAAGTTTGATAAAGCTCTTTCGAACCTAGTACAGGTGTATAAACATGTTTATAACCTAGTGATAATTCTTTATCGACAATATAACGTTCAATAACACGACGGATTGTTGCACCATTTGGTAACCAAAGTGGTAAACCTTGACCTACTTTTTGAGAAGTTGTAAACAGTTCTAACTCTTTTCCGATTTTACGGTGATCACGTTCTTTTGCTTCTTCTAGCATTTGTAGGTGATGTTTTAATTCTTCTTTTTTGAAGAACGCTGTACCATAAATACGTTGTAGCATTTTGTTATCAGAGTTCCCTCTCCAATATGCACCTGCTAATGATAACAGCTTGAATTCACGTAGTTTCCCAGTTGATGGTACGTGAATACCACGGCAAAGATCGAAAAACTCGCCTTGATAATAAATAGATACTTGCTCATCTGCTGGAATGGCCTCAAGTAATTCTAATTTGTATTCATCGCCAATCTCCTCATAGATTGCTTGTGCTTCGGCACGGCTTACATTTTTACGTTCTACCTCTAGGTTTTCAGCAATAATTTTTTTCATTTCTTTTTCAATTGTTGGCAAATCTTCAGCAGTAATTGGTGTTGGTGAGTCAATATCATAGTAGAAACCACCTTCAATGACTGGGCCAATACCAAGCTTCACATCTGGGAATAGACGTTTAATAGCTTGTGCTGTTAAATGGGCAGTAGAGTGACGTAAAATTTCAAGTGCTTCCACATCATCTTGTGTAATAATCGCAATTGTTGCATCCTCTTCAATTGGTGCTTTTAAATCTACTAACACACCATTGATTTTACCGGCATAAGCTTTTTTACGTAAGCCAGGGCTAATAGATAATGCTACATCATCAGTTGATGTACCTTTTGCAAATTCCTTTACAGCGCCATCTGGGAAAGTTAATTTAATCATTTCTGACATATTCTTTGCACTCCTTCATTTTGTTGAATACATAATGCTTGATGATTAGCTTGAGTCATTGTTTGTGTGACTTCGGCTTGAATTGAGCGGGGTCCTACTCGGTTAGAGTGGAGACATTACTTTCATGAGCTACTTCTTTCCTTTTATGAGCGGAGCCACCATTTCACACAACGATTTCAATGAAATCTGAGACAAATAAAAAAGCCCCGTCCCTACGAAAGGGACGAAGCGTATGCTCGTGGTTCCACCCTTCTTCCTTCCGACTTATCCAAAGTCAGACGAAGCTCAAGGCTAGCTAACGGGCTAGGGACCGGCGAAAGATTATCCCTTTCGCTGCTCAGTAGGTAGTAAATGATGTGCTCACACTAGGAAGTTTTCAGCCAATGACTTCCCTCTCTATAAGCCGATACACAAAATTCATGTCCTCATCAATGCATATTGATATTAAGTATATGAGTCAGTATACGCTCGATTGTCGAAAAATGCAACTATCAATGTCATGTTACATTCTACGATTATTACCTCGCATTTCAATGGGCTCAGTCAAGGCTTTTATTCGTTCCATAATACGTCCTGCCTTTACAACCTCGATATCACCTTTTTGTGACTGTGCTAAATGATGCTCTAATTCATCGTAATTAAAATTAGATGTAATAAACGTTGGCAATTGCTCTGCCATACGATAATGGAAAATAGTTCCTAATATTTCATCTCGTGTCCAAGCCGTCATCGTTTCTGCGCCTAAATCGTCTAGCATTAAAACAGGAGCTTTTTTTATATAATCAATTTTCTCGTTCAAGGTATTGTCGCCAATGGCGTTTTTCATTTCTCGTAAAAACTCTGGAACAAAAACCACAACAGAGCGAATTTTAGTGGACGCTAATTCATTAGCTAGTGCTCCAAGTACAAAAGATTTCCCTACACCAAATTTACCGTATAAGTAAAAACCTTTTGAAGGTAATTGACCTGTTTCTTTTGTCATTTTTACAAATTGAGCTGCCTTTTGTGCAATTGTCACACGTGATTCATCATCAATACTTAAATCTTGAATAGTTGCTTGAAGCACGTCTTTTGGCATGTGCATACTGGCAATCATATTCGCAACATCTCGACGTTCTTCTTCTCTGATTTTTTGCTCACAGCGTACATAGTCCATTTCAATAGAATTCCGTACTACCCTTAATGTAGGAAGGAAGCCTTTTAAATAGTTTGTACAATGTTCCGTATTGTCACAGCCACAGCACTCAGTAGATTGACTAATAAACTCATGAAGCTTAGGTAAATTTCGCTCTATATTGTCATAGTTTAATTCATCTGCATGCTGAGCTAAGAATTCCTGCACACGTGGATGTTCTAAAATTTCACGTCGCATTGCTTCATAGCGTTCTTGAAACGAGGGTACATTAATTGCTCGTTTTAATGGTCCATTTATAGGTTCGATAGTTGTTCACCTTCTTTACTATTCACTTTTTCCTAGCATCTCTAATATTTTCTGTCGCTCTTTTTCAAAATCTATTGTGCTAGAAGTAGATTCCTCTTGTTTTTCATTCCGTTTATAGAACCATTCAGGCACTTTTTCTTCACGTTGCTGTCCTGAACGTCTTTTGTTTTGCTGATTCGTTTTACTTGTAGTCTGTGGCTTATTTTTCCAAGCCGTATATTTATCATGCTCTTGACGTGCAAGCTCCATAGCTTCCTTGGCTGTTTGAACATTTTTACGTACCCAGTGATCCGCAATCGTTTCCACATATTTTTTTGGCAGCTTCATATCTGTCGTTAGCATAACGTATTCTAACAAAGCATTGACCACTCCAATAGGCATACCATGCTGAACGATTAAATTTTCCGCTAGCTGGACAGAAGTTTGCAAAGGCTCTTTTCCATTATTAATATCACGTAACACTTGTACAGGTGCTGTCGTTTCTAAATAGTGTTGGAGCTCTTGATCCTTCGTTTTTTGCCCTGCTTCTGCTGCTGGTAATGGTTCAGTTACCCGTGCTAATTTTGGCGGCTCCTTTGACACGGTTAATTTATAAAAATCGGCAGCGGCCTTACGTAAACGTTCCTGGGAAATTCCTAAATCATCATCCAAAGCAAGAATCACAACTTTTTGCATATCAAGGGCCGTTAAATGATATAAAAACGCCAGTTTTGCTATCGCTTCACGTACTTCTAATGTCAGCAAATTGGAAGGTACCAATTGCTCTGACAAACCTGCTTGTAATAGCTCAAAATCAAATTGCTCCAAATAAAAAGGATATACTTTCGGTTGTTTATCCTTATGACTCGTATCTACTTGTATATCTGCTGGAATATTAGCGTGAACAGGCTTAAAGACATCAATAAAGGCACGGGACACATCCTTAAGCTCCGTATCCTTTATTGGTGACATAAAGCGCTGACGTAAATTTCGATAGGCCTGTTCGCCAATTTTGCTAAACAAAAACATCGACAGCAACGGGTCTTTCATAAAGCTATCTGCATCTAGTGGGCGCTGTAGCTCATATAAAAAACTACGCTCACCAGCATTTTCCTTTTTCCATGTACGCAGCAAACCAATTGCCTCTAGTGCAATACGAGCTTCAAACACTTTACCAATGGGCAATCCAAGCACATTCATTAAATAATAATGTGTCATTTGTTGTTTTGGCATTTGCTCTGCTTCCGCCCATAATGTTAAATAAAGGCTGATTGGCTCTGAACCCGTTAATGGTTGATAAAATAATGTAACTAATTGACGCTCCTGTGTAGAAAATGCATGAGGTAGACGAATGTCGAAAGGATCGCCAGGCTGCAATTCCTTATATAAATGAATCAACGTCATTCATCCTCTCTGTTTGCTATAATTTCTTCTCCGTCTGACGTTGAATAATGTCCTTTATTTCCTCAATAAAGACATTGATATCTTTAAACTGACGGTAAACCGATGCAAAACGCACATAAGCGACCTCATCGATTTTGGCTAGGCGGTCCATTACCATTTCACCAACATCTTCTGAACGTACTTCTGAATTTCCAATACGGCGAAGATCCTTTTCAATTGACAGGACAAGCTCCTCCAGTACATCAAGCGCCACTGGACGTTTTTCACAAGCACGAATAAGCCCACGAAGTACCTTCTCACGGCTAAACTCCTCTCGTGAACCTTCCTTTTTCACTACAACTAATGGTGTTTCTTCAATCTTTTCAAACGTTGTAAAACGGAAGCCACATGACTCACATTCACGACGTCTACGAATTTCTTTGTTATCATCTACTGGCCTCGAATCCACAACACGCGTTCCGTTAAATTGGCAAGATGGACATCTCATATAATTACTCTCCTGATTTACAACATTTTAATATTTCTATTATAACAAATTTCCTACATGTAAGAAAAGTGCATTCATGTTTGTGTGCTCATGATAAACCTAAAGAACCTAAAGCACAAGGAAAGTTTCTCCAAAAAAAGAGCACATTGAAACCATGTCGATTTCAATGTGCTCTCTATAAAAAATTATTACGCGTTTACTGTCTCTAAAGCATTCGCCACTTTTTTCACAAGGTCTACAACACGTGCAGAGTAGCCCCACTCGTTGTCATACCAAGCAAGTACTTTCACTTTGCGATTGCCTAAAACCATTGTAGAAAGTCCATCAACTGTTGAAGAGTAAGTAGTTGTATTGTAATCAGCAGATACTAATGGTTCTACTGAGAAGTTGAGAATGCCCTTCATTGGCCCCTCTGTTGCAGCTTTTACGAATGCTGCATTGACAGAGTCAACTGTGACATCCGTATTTAAATCTACTACAAGGTCTACTAAAGATACGTTTGGTGTAGGAACGCGAAGTGCCATACCATGAATTTTACCTTCTAATTCAGGTAAAACTAATTTCAATGCTTTTGCAGCACCTGTAGATGTTGGAATAATAGATTGTGCGCAGCCGCGTGCACGACGTAAATCTTTATGTGGATTGTCTAAGTTCTTTTGGTCGTTTGTATATGCATGAACCGTTGTCATTAAGCCATTTTCAATGCCAAATGTGTCATTCAATACTTTTGCAACTGGCGCTAAGCAGTTTGTTGTACAAGAAGCATTTGAAATAACATCATGTTTCGCAATATCGAGTTTGTCATCATTTACACCTAAAACAATTGTGACATCTTCGTTTTTACCAGGTGCTGTTAGGATTACTTTTTTTGCCCCAGCCTCTAAGTGCATAGCTGCTTTATCACGCTCATTAAATTTACCAGTAGCTTCAATAACAATATCTACACCCATTTCAGCCCAAGGTAATTTTAATGGATCACGTTCACTAATAATTTGAACACGTTTACCATTTACAACTAAAGCATCGCCTGCTGGTTCTACCGTACCCTCAAATGTTCCGTGATTTGTGTCATACTTAATCAAATGTGCTAACGTTTCTGCTGGATAGCTTGCATTAATTGCAACGATGTTTAAACCTTGTTGTACGATAGCCTGGCGGAAAACCATACGTCCGATACGCCCGAAACCATTAATAGCAATTGATACTGTCATTTATAATATCCTCCCGTGAGTACAAACTCAAATTAATTAATTATATACTTTATGGTGATTAGTATAACACAATTTTAAAAAAGATGAACATTATATATTGAGAATATAAAAGTTCTTATTTTCTGAAAAATTATTCTTTATTATGGCATTTTCCCATAAAAAAATGCGCAGCAAGATTGGCTTGCTACGCACCTGATTGACCAATTAAATAACACCCCAATAGCGCAGGATTTTTATTAATTGTTCCTCTGTGTTTTCTATATTCTCATTATTATAAATGACCGCATGTGCACCTTTTTCTTTGACAGACATCGGTAGCTGCGAGTGCATACGCGCCAATGCATCCTCTTTCGATAAATGATTGCGTTCCATTAAGCGACGGAGCTGAACTTCTTCACTGACTGATACCACAATGATACGCTCTACAAAATGCTGCAGCTTACTTTCAAATAACAATGGAATGTCCATTACCACATGCTCATGTCCTGCCTCTAAATAGGCATCGCGCTGACGTAGCATTTCTTTGCGAATAGCTGGATGCATAATATCATTTAATATTTTGCGCTTAGCAGGCTCATGGAAAATGATATCCCCAAGCATTGTTCGATTTAAATGGCCATCCTCAAGCAAAATGGCTTGTCCAAAGCTTTCAGCAATGAATGCTAAAGTCTCTGTTCCTGGTTCTACAACATCTCGTGCTACAACATCTGCATCGACAATCGGTAACCCCAGTTCGATCATCATTTTTGCTACTGTACTTTTTCCGCTTGCAATACTCCCTGTAAGTCCGATAATCATCGTTAAATCCCCTTTAATGTTGACAATTTGGGCAATAAACTGAGGTACGCCCACCAATCGTCATTTGACTTGTTGCCGTTTCACATACTGGACATAGCTTTTTCCCATACATTTGCAGTCGATTTTGCATACTCCCAGCTTCCCCATTAATGTTTCGATAGTCAGATATTGTTGAACCGCCTGCTTCAATGCTTTGACGTAGGACAGTAACAATTTCCTTGAATAATGCCCGCTTCCGCTTTTCACTGATGCGGTTCATTTTGCGTGCTGGGTGAATTTTCTGAGCAAACAATGCCTCTGTAGCATAAATATTGCCACAGCCCGATATAACTTGCCCATCCATAATCACTTCTTTTACCGCCTTATTTTCATATTTCGGTAATTTAGATTTTGCTATAAAAAAGTCACATGCATGCTCATCAAATGGCTCTGGGGCCATTTTTGTTAATGGCGCATGATCTTCAATTTTTGTTAGAAAGCGAAGTTCGCCAAAGCGGCGAATATCCGAATAAATCAAGTATCCTCCATCAGCCATTTTAAATGTGGCATGAATATGCTTTTGGAATTTTGCCTCATGGATTTCTTCTGGTGAATTGACAACAAACCAGGCACCTGTCATGCCTAAATGACTGACAAGGACATATGGAACATCATCCCTCAGCAAATGAAAGAAAATGTATTTCGCTCGGCGTTCAATTTTGGTAATGGTCATCTGGGACATCGTTATTTCAAAAGCATCAGGCTCTGCTTGTTTTACAATACATTGTTTCCCTTCACTAAAAGAGAAATGTACTCTTTCAGATAGTTGAACCTGTTGAATGGTGCGTCCTTCAATCTTTGGTTTCAATGCCTGGACGACACCTTCCACCTCTGGTAATTCAGGCATTTGAATCCCTCCTTATTTTGCCTCGTACCATGTCGAGCCATGGTTAAAATCTACTTTGAGCGGTACTGAAAGCTCAATAGCATTTTCCATTACCTCTGGTACAATTTTTTCTAGCAATGCAATTTCTTCCTGAGGTGCTTCAAAGATCAATTCATCATGCACTTGAAGAAGTAGCTTTGCCTGCATTTTTTCTTTTTTCAATCGAGCATCCATATCGATCATCGCTTTTTTTATAATATCCGCAGCACTTCCCTGAATCGGCGTATTCATCGCAGTACGCTCTGCAAAGCTTCTTAAATTAAAGTTGGAGCTTGTAATGTCTGGTAAATAGCGACGTCTATTTAAAATCGTTGTGACATAACCATTAAATTTCGCATTTTGCACAATATCATCCATATACTGTTTCACACCTGGGAAACTTGCGAAATACTTTTCAATAAACGTGGCTGCTTCCTTACGTGTAATATCTAAGTTTTGTGAAAGGCCATAATCACTAATACCATAGACAATACCAAAGTTAACAGCCTTCGCTGCACGACGCATATTGCTATCAACCTCTTCTTCGGCTACATGGAATACATCCATAGCAGTACGTGTATGAACATCCATCCCTTCACGGAAGGCCTCTACAAGGTTTTTATCTTCCGACATATGTGCAAGCACTCGCAATTCAATTTGTGAGTAGTCAGCAGAAAACAGAATCCACCCCTCTTTTGATGGGACAAATGCTTGACGGATTTTGCGACCCTCTTCTAAACGAATCGGGATATTCTGCAAATTTGGATCAGTGGAGCTTAAACGCCCTGTCGCCGTTAATGCTTGTTGGAAGCGTGTATGGACCTTGCTATCTGATTCATGGATTTCCTTTAATAAGCCTTCAATATATGTGGATTGTAATTTTCCAAGCTGGCGATACAACAGAATATGTTTGATGATAGCATGCTCTGACTGTAATTTTTCCAGTACATCAGCCGCTGTTGAATAGCCCGTTTTGGTCTTTTTAATGACAGGTAACCCTAGCTTATCGAATAAAATAACACCTAATTGTTTAGGGGAATTAATATTAAAGGTTTCTCCAGCTTCCGCATAAATTTCTTGCTCAATCACTATCAGCTTATCATTAAGCTCTTGACCCATTTTCTCTAACGTAGCACGGTTAACAGTAATCCCTTCACTTTCCATCTCGCCCAAAATCCCTGCCAATGGTAGCTCTAGGTTTTTATAAAGTTCAAATTGTTCATTCTCTTTTAATAAGGTTGCTAACTTTGGCTGTAATGACCACACAGCAAAGGCTTTACGGCTAACATGCTGTGCAAGTTGATCCATGTCAGGAATTGCACGCTTAGCTCCCTTTCCATAAACCGTCTCATCTGCTTGAACATCATAGTAACCTAATTCCTTCGCAAGTGTTGCTACATCATCCCCACTTAATCCAGGATTATTAATATAAGAGGCTAGTAGCAGATCAAAGTCAACGCCTGCCAATTGAATACCTACTCGCTTTAATGCCGCTTGAGCTGCCTTTGAATCGGACATATATTTTATTTTTGTAGCATCTTCTAGCCAGCGACGGAGCGCATCCGATTTTGCTGCAATATCAAATGGAATATATTGCGTCTTTGTTCCATCTGACAACGCAATTCCTAGTAGCTGACAAGTGTGATAATGCTCATTTTCCAGTTCAACATGGACAGCCATTACATCTAGTAAATCCTCTGGTTGCACTTCTTCGGCTAGTACATAATCGAAAGGTGCTTGCTCTTCTTCCTGCATTGTAAAATCACTTTTATCAAGGAGTGATTTAAAGCCAAGCTCACGCCAGACATTGATTAATTCTTCTTCATTTGGTCCGTTATAGGCGAGGTCAGCAAGTGAAATCGTAATAGGGGCTTCTGTATAGATCGTTGCCAGCTTCTTACTCATGATAGCCTGCTCTTCATTAGCCACCAGCTTTTCCTTCATTTTAGAAGCTTTCAATGTATCCATCGCCTCATAAAGTGCCTCAACGGAGCCATGCTCTTTCAATAATTTAACAGCGGTCTTTTCACCAACACCTGGCACACCAGGAATATTATCGGAGGCATCCCCCATTAAACCTTTCATATCGATAATTTGTAGCGGTGATAAACCGTATTTTTCTGCAATAAAGGCAGGTGTATTTTTCTCAATTTCTGTTATGCCTTTTTTCGTAATATAAACGGTTACTTGCTCTGTCGCCAGCTGCGTTAAATCGCGGTCTCCCGTTACGATGATGACATCCATATCTTGTGACGAAGCCTCTTTAGCAAGCGTCCCAATAATATCATCCGCTTCATATAATTCTTGCTCATATTGCTTAATACCATAGGCATCTATAAGCTTTCGTAAATAAGGGAACTGCTCTGATAGTTCTGGTGGTGTCTTTTGTCGTCCACCTTTATATTCCGTGAAAGTTTCATGGCGAAACGTAGTTTTTCCTGCATCAAAGGCCACCAATATTTTCGTTGGCTGTTCTTCCTCTAATATTCTTTGTAGCATTGTTGTAAAGCCGTATACAGCATTAGTATGAATGCCACTATCATTCGTTAACAATGGCAACGCAAAAAACGCGCGATACGCTAAACTATTACCGTCCAATAATAGTAATTTTTCTTTGGTCATGATTTTATCCTCCTGCGTTGTCTTCTACTTCCCTCTACTTTATCATAACAATGCATTTCAAGTAAAAAAAGCAGACGGTCATCCGCAAGATTATCCGCTACCTTCGAGGTGCTAACCGTCACTTTCGGCACGCTATCCATCACATTTGTGGTTTTATCCATCACTTCTAACATGCTATCCATCACTTCTGCATCTCGATCCATAGCAAAAAGCCAACCGCTCAATGCGATTGGCTTTATTAATACATCATCAAACCGTTAAAAGGTTATAATCTGGGTCCATCTGAAATTTCAATATTCGATAGCTGTTATTGATTGGATGTACGATAAAAAATTTCTTCATATATGACGGTTAATATAAATGCATTCATAAAGGCAATCACTAGAAATAATGGCATACCACCTAATTGTGGCTGTGTCAACTCTTGACTAAATACCATTACCATACTGATTTGTGCCAAAAAGAAAATAAAGCCGATCCCTACTTGCCAAATAGGACGCTGAATCTTACGTTTTTCATACCAAAACAATTTTTTAAACAAATTTCTTACATCCGCTGCAATAATAATACTCATTAAAAAGATACAAACAAAAAAGACTGGTATATGATAAACACTTTTCGTCACCCAGGAAAATTCAGATAGGCGAAAGAAGAGTGTCAATAACGATGCTATACTACAAGCGATCCCTAAATTTTGGAGCCATGTGCTAATTTTTAATTTCAAAGCTCTTACCCCCAACTATTCATTTTAAACATTTTCATTCTATCAAATTATAGTAGATTGGGGAATATAAAATTATAAATTTCTATTATTTTCATAAAATAACAATCCAAATAAATAGATAATTATAATTCTGTAGCAATAAAAAAGACGCCTCTTTCATAAGAGACGACTTTAATTGACTGTTTATTTTATATAACCAGACAAAATATTGGCATATGGTGAAGTAGAAGGTAAAATGATGACCGTATCTTCTCCAACCGTTTTCTTATATGATTCTAGCGTGCGGTATAAAGAATAAAATTCAGGATCTTGAGAGAATGATTTATTATAAATTTTTGCAGCTTCTGCTTCACCTTCAGCTTGAATAATGGCAGCTTTTTTATTGGCTGTAGCTAGCATTTCTTGTACTTCTTGATCTGTTTTGGCTTCAATACGACGTTTCTGAGCATCTCCCTCAGAAAGATATTTTTGGGCAATGGATTCACGATCTGAAATCATATTCGTAAAAACAGATTGCTCATTTTCAGTTGGCAAATCAATGCGACGAATACGTACATCTACTACTTCAATGCCGTATTTATCGTTTGAAAGCAGTTCATTAACACGTTCAGTCACCGTATCATTAATGCTGCCTCTCGAAGAATCCTCATCATTAATTATTTGATTATAATCAATTCGTCCAAGCTCAGATCGAATAACAGAATAAATAAATTCTTCCATTCGTGATTCCACTTTTTCAATCGTCCCAGCATTAGAAATTAATAATTTTGGATCTGTAATACGCCATACAGCATAATTATCGATAATTATTCGCTTCTTATCCTTTGTATTAATCTCTTCTTCTGAAATTTCATATGTCATTTGGTTTTTTGGTAACTTAGTGACACTTTGAATAAATGGAATTTTCATATTTAAACCGGGTTCGCGCTCGAACTTAACAACCTCTCCGAACTGTCGAACAACTGCATATTCCGATTCCTTCACTATATAAATATTCGTTAATAAAATAATCACTAGAGCAAATACAGCTGTTAATGTTACAGCTAGAGAGATATACTTCTTTGGATTATTAGGACCTTTTTTTGACATTTTCACTACATTGTCCCCTGAGTCGCCTTCTGATGGAGCAGCTTTTTTACTTTTGCCCGATAAAAAATTGAGGAATTTGTCAAGATCCTTATTTTTTTGGTCCATTAGTTACCGCTCCCTTCTTTTTTCTCTGTTTGTGTCTGCTGAGGTTGTAGTGACTGTAGCGGCAAGTACTTCATCGTACTACCATCATCATTCATAATGTAAATTTGTGCTTTTGGTAAGACATTTTCTAGCGTCTCTAAAATTAAACGCTCACGTGTAATTTGTTGATTGCCTTTATACTGCTCATACATTTTATTAAAGACAGCTACATCCCCTTGTGCTTGCTCAATACGAGCTGTTTTAGCACCTTTTGCCTTTGACATAATCGCATCTCGTTCACCCTGGGCTTCATTAATGCGTTGGTTTTCATATTTTTCAGCTTCATTTATTTTCGTATTTTTCATTTCACGTGCATCTGTAACAGCTGTGAATGCTGCACGCACATCTTTATTTGGCAATTCTACATCTTGTAATTTTACACCTAAAACACTAATTCCAATATCGTACTTTTCTATAAGAGATACTAATAATTGACGCGTTTTTGCTTCGATATCAGCTTTACCTTCTGTTAACGCTGCATCGATAGAAGAACTTCCGATAATAGAACGAATGGCACTCGATGTCGCGCTATGTAATATTCTTTCAGGATCTTGTGAATTAAATAGAAACTTATTAGGCTCAGTAATTTTCCATTGAACAACAAGGTCTGTTAAAACAATATTTTCATCCCCTGTAATCATCTTTGTTTCAGCATCGTAGGCCTCTAGATCTCCCTCTTTATTTTGCTTATAGCCAAATTGTAAACTAAATGTTTCTTTTGATAAAATTTCGACCGACTGCACTGGCCAAGGTAATTTAAAGTGAAGACCTGGATTTGTAACCATATCATCGGCACGACCAAATGTAATGACAACAGCTTGTTCTGATTCATCCACCGTGTACCATGATGTAAAAACTGTAATAAGTGCAATAATACCAAATATTCCAAGTCCAACTATCATTAGTGTCCTTTTCACACTCATGTCTATTCCTCCCTTTTGCTTAGTACTATTGTTTACGGGAGACCTTAAGAAAAAGTTTCAAAATATTTTCATATAATTATTTTTACGTGACGCTTTGTAAAAACATTTCTGAAGCAAGATAAAAAAATCCTGTTACCTTTTATGGCAACAGGATATTGATAACCAGATGTTCAAATACTGGGAAAATGGTTGTAGATAATACAATGCTGATTAAGGCGGCAACGATCATTGCCAGGCTAGCAAATGTTCCTTCTAGCTCGCCAAGTTCAAATGCTTTAGAAGTACCAGTTCCATGAGCACCCATCCCAAGCATTAGGCCTCTAGATGAAGGTCTGTGGAAACGGCATATTTTAATAACGATGGGTGCCAACAAGCTCCCTAAAATACCAGTCGTCATAACAAATACGGCTGTAAGAGTAGGGGAACCTCCAATCATATTTGAAATGTCCATCGCTATCGGTGTTGTTACTGAACGTGGCACTAAGCTATGCACCAACTCATCATTTAGCCCTACCACTAGAGCCATGATAAAGGATGATACGATAGCAACTGCAGAGCCAACCGCAATACTGACGAAAATTTCGAATGCGTGTTTTTTTAATAGATTCACATTTTTATAAATCGGAATCGCAAACGCAACGGTTGCTGGCCCTAGTAAATTTGTTAAAACATTCGCTCCAGTATTATAGGTTTTATAAGGTATGCCTGTCAGCAATAAAATACCTATAATCACTAAAGGCGTCATCAGCATGGGTGATAACCATTCTTTTTTATATTTCTTATAGAACATTTTACAAATATAGAAAATAGCAATAGTTCCTAATAAGCTGATGATAGCAATAAATAGACTCATACTGTATCACTCTTCTTTCGTTGCTCTAGCCATTGTGCTGTATAGCCCGTTACAAACATCACGACAATTGCACTTACAGCAATGACCAGCACAACCTTCATTCCTTGCACACCGAATAAGGCATGATAATCAATTACACCGATGGCAGATGGGATAAAGAATAGTAAGAGTTCACTTAGTAATACAGCTGCTCCTAATTCAATCCATTCAAGCTTGATTATATGAAACTGTAAAAGTAAAAATAATAGGACGAGCCCTATTATGCTCCCTGGAATCGGCAAGTGAAGTAGGCGTGCAATAGTATTTCCGATAAATAATAAGATGTAAAGATAGCCGATCTGCACGATACTTTTGACGATTTTCATGGTCATCCTTCTCTCATTTTTTTCTCTGCCTCAACAGTCAGAAAAACACAATTCAAAATGAAAAGAAGGTTGATTCACTGACTGTCAAAGCGATGGTTTAACAAACAATTGCCAAAAAAATTGTTGTTAAACTTTATGCTACTATACTTTACACCTATTTTTCCTCCCTGTAAAACAGAAAAAGAATGTAGTGCCTAAAAAAGACACTACATTCTTTCTGTGGTGAAAATAAAATCCTTATTAAAAAATCTCCAACTAGATAGTAGATTTTTTATGGTTATCGTCTTAACAATCATATAGGGGGTTTCTAGTAATTAGTATAGTACCCAAATATGAATATAACATGTTGTTCATGTAAAGGAATTGTTAATCTTTCGGAATCATGACAATCATTTTAGTCCCCATTCCGACTTCGCTTTCTACTTGAATACGACCATGATGGGCCTCTACAAGATGCTTCACAATCGCTAACCCTAATCCTGTTCCGCCAGAATTACGACTTCTTGCTCGGTCCACACGATAAAAACGCTCAAAAACACGGGCAATTTCATGCTTTTCAATACCGATTCCTTGGTCTTCTATTTCGATAATGCCATGTGTTTCATTTTCCTTTAAACGAATGGAAACAGTCGTGTTTTCAGGAGAATATGTAATAGCATTGGTAATTAAATTCGTCACGATTTGAATAATACGGTTGGCATCTCCCATTACTTGGACATCTCGTTCGAAATCTACTTGGAAGCTCATATTTTTCTCATCTAACCGCGGTGCAGTCAGCTCTGCTCCACGGATTAAAACATCTTGTAAGCCCATCGGCATAATATTAACAGTAAAGCCATGCTGCTCAATTTTTGACAGCTCTAATAAATCTTGAATGAGCATTTGAAGTCGATTACTTTCTTTATAAATGATCTCTAAAAAGGAGATCAGCATTTTTTCATCCTTATAGGCCCCATCCAATAATGTTTCCGAAAAGCCTTTAATAGAAGTAATAGGTGTACGTAATTCATGTGATACATTAGCAACAAAGTCTTTTCGAATTTGCTCCAATCGAACAAGTTCCGTTATATCGTGCATAACGATAACAACGCCTAGCCATCGTCCATGATCCCCGATGACAGGTGCCCCGTAGACTTCTTTATTATAGAGCTCCTGCTGTATTTCCATTTTGATTTGTTGTCGATAAGGCATCTCTGTTAGAAAGACATGATCGATAAATTGCTCTAATGATTTTGGTAAACCTATTGTACGAAATACCTTTCCTTGTACATCATCAAGCTGCATATCAAAGCGCTCTAGAAATACCCGATTCACGATGGAAATATTTCCTTCACGGCCAATCATCATGAGAGAGCTTCCCATATTTTCAATTAGGGTCTTCAGTCGTTCTTCCTCTACTTCACGTATCGTCGTAATATCCTGTAAATTACGTGCTAAAATATTTATGGAATGACTGAGTGGTATCATGCGTTCATGTTCATTTTCATGGGCACGTGCACGGTAGTTTCCCTTGGCAAGCTCAAGAGCCGTTTCTGTCACGTTATCAATAGGTGCCGTAAAATTGCGAATCATATAACGGCTTACAATGGCGATTAAAATTAATGTGATGGTGAAAAGAACAGCTAGTACTAAGTAGAGTCGGGCATGCACATAGGACAACAAGGATTCCTCTTGTTTCATGCTCTGTACTGCATACAATGCTTCCTGATCTTCCTTTGATAATTCCATCTTGCGTTCATCGATTACTTGATCCATCGACGCCTGTAATTGCGTGGTTGCTTGTTCATTGTATTGCTTGATATAAACAGGAAAAAGCTGACCTATAACAATCATTAGGACAGCTAGTATCGTTCCAAGTAAAAGCATGAATGTCAAGAATAAGCGGTTGCTCATTGATTTCATGTCGTTTTCGGCTCCTCAAATTTATAACCTAGGCCTCTGATTGTTTTAATGAACATTGGCTTACGGCTATTTTCCTCGATTTTATCGCGAAGGTGGCTAATGTGTACATCCACAATTCGAGTATCGCCAGCAAAATCATATTTCCATACAGCACTTAATAGCTGATCACGTGTTAAAACTCGATTTTTATTTTCAAGTAAGTAAATAAGTAGCTCAAACTCTTTTGGTGTAAATTCCAATGCTTCGTCTTGTAAAAAAACTTCAAAACGCTCTGGAAACACTCTCAATTGTCCAAACTCATACATTTTTTCTTTAGGCTCATCCTTATCATCTACCACAACATTTTGTGTGAAACGTCTTAACACAGCCTTGACACGTGCCAATACTTCACGTGGACTAAAAGGCTTTGTCATATAATCATCTGCGCCTAGCTCAAGACCAAGAACTTTATCAAATTCGTCATCTTTTGCAGTTAACATAATGATAGGCGTATTCATACGTTGCTGTCGGATTTGTTTACATACCTCCATACCATCTAGTTTTGGAAGCATCAAATCCAAAAGAATTAAATTGGGCTGTAGGTCGATTGCTTTTTCAAGTCCTTCCTGACCATCAGCAGCCGTTTCAACGACATAGCCAGCCTGTTCTAAATTATATTTCAATAATGTTGCAATCGAAAATTCATCTTCAATAACTAAAATTGTTTTTGTCATGTATAATGCCTCCGTAAGTGATTTGAAACCCCCATTTCAAATCTCAAGACGTCTATAATATAAGCGGTGGTGTCACCAACAGCATCCCTTCAATCACAAGCTCCTTTTGCTCATTATATGAGTGTACAGATACCGTAATCGTATTGTCGTATTTATTGACTGCCGTTACCTCTAAAAGCGTATCAAATAATTCATAATGATAGAGAGGACCTAAATATTTTAAATGTTGCTCAATAATTCGCGCACCTGGCCCCGGAATATACTTGGACACAGCTGATGTAATAATTCCATTTAACATAATTGTCGGCACAATTGGTTTTTGAAAAGGTGTCATCGCCGCATAATCATGTTGAATATAAAGCGGATTACTATCGTTTGTCAGCCCTAAATACAGCAATAAATCCCTATCCTCGATTTTTTCTGTTATATGGATCTTCTCGCCAACTGTAATTTCATCAATTGTGAGACCAAGTTTACTATTTTTTTGAAGCAAAGATACGCCAACCCCTTTTCTATCATACTACATTCATAGTATCAATTTTATGCTAAAAGTACAATGAAAAGCAGAAGGACCTTAAGCTTCCTAACACTTGAACATAAAAAAACGAGCAGGAATTATCCTGCTCGTTTTCGAGTAAGCTCGAAAAAATCTGTTTAATAACGCTGATGCATTATTCATTTACACTAAAATTTTCATCACATTACGGACTGCATCTGCCGATTGGTCTAAAGCTGCCTTTTCTTTGTCCGTTAACTCAAGCTCAAAGATTTTTTCAATACCATTGGCTCCAAGTAAAGTAGGAACGCCTAAGTATAAATCATGGTAGCCATATTCACCTTCTAAATAAGCGATAGATGGCAAAATACGTTTCTGATCTTTAATAATGGCTTCAGCCATTTCAATCAGTGCCGCAGCTGGCGCATAATAGGCAGAACCATTGCCAAGTAAGTTGACAATTTCTGCTCCACCATTGCGTGTACGATCAACAATCTCTTCCAAACGTTCGGCAGAAATTAATGTTTCTAACGGAATGCCACCTGCAAATGAATAGCGTGTTAATGGCACCATTGTGTCACCATGACCACCCAATACAAAGCCAGTAATGTCTTTCACTGAAATATTGAGCTCTTGTGCTACAAATGCACAGAAACGAGCTGTATCAAGAACACCCGATTGACCGATAACACGATTTTTCGGGAAGCCAGTTTCTTTGTATACTGTATAAGTCATGGCATCAACTGGATTTGTCAGTACAAGGATTGTAGCATTTGGTGAATGCGTAGCAATTTCTTTTGAAACAGTTTTCATGACACCTTGATTGATTTGAACGAGATCATCACGACTCATACCTGGTTTACGCGCAACACCAGCAGTAATGATGACTACATCCGAATCAGCCGTATCTGCATAATTGGAAGTGCCTTGTACATAAGAATCAAACCCTTGTATTGGTGCTGCTTCCCACATATCTAGTGCCTTTCCCTTTGTTGGATTTTCTGCTTGTGGAATATCCACTAATACGACATCACCAAGTTCTTTCTGAGCTGCTAAAAATGCTGCCGTAGCGCCTGTAAAGCCGCCACCGATTACTGAGATTTTTTTACGTTTCAGAGACATTTTGAATACGCTCCTTTAAAATTAGGTTATATATTTTAAAAGAGGGAGGAGACATACATCTCACTCCCTCGTTTAAACAAGTTTATCGTAAATATTCAATTTAAATTTACTTTCACCCTAATTATATCGGCAGAATAAACTATCCGCTTTAGTGATAATTCCTATTTTAGAATAGAAATTATAGGTTTTTGATTAACTCGTTCGCGAATTCTGAACATTTCACTTCTGTAGCGCCGTCCATTAAACGTGCGAAGTCATAAGTTACAACTTTAGAAGAAATTGTTTTCTCAACAGATTTAGTGATCATGTCAGCAGCTTCTTGCCATCCTAAGTGTTCAAGCATTAATACACCTGAAAGTAAAACTGATGATGGGTTTACTTTATCTTGGCCAGCATATTTTGGAGCTGTACCGTGAGTAGCTTCGAAGATTGCATGTCCAGTTACATAGTTGATGTTTGCTCCTGGAGCGATACCGATACCACCAACTTGTGCAGCTAGAGCATCAGAAATATAGTCACCGTTTAAGTTCATTGTAGCTACTACATCGAACTCAGTTGGACGAGTTAAAATTTGTTGTAAGAAGATATCAGCGATAGAATCTTTCACTAAGATTTTACCAGCTGCTAAAGCGTCAGCTTGCGCTTTGTTTGCTGCTTCTTCACCTTGTTCAGCTTTGATTGCATCATATTGATTCCAAGTGAATGTTTGATCAGCAAATTCTTTTTCAGCTAATTCATAACCCCATTTTTTGAATCCACCTTCAGTGAATTTCATGATGTTACCTTTATGAACTAAAGTAACAGATGGGCGTTTATGTTTAATTGCATATTCGATAGCAGAACGTACTAAACGCTCAGTACCTTCTTTAGATACAGGTTTTACACCAATACCAGAAGTTTCTGGGAAACGGATTTGGTTTACACCAAATTCAGTTTGTAGGAAGTTGATGATTTTTTGAGCTTGTTCAGAGCCAGATTCGAATTCAATACCAGCATAGATGTCTTCTGTGTTTTCGCGGAAGATAACCATGTCAACGTCTTCTGGGCGTTTAACTGGAGAAGGCACTCCATCAAAGTGACGTACTGGACGTAAGCATACATATAAGTCAAGTTGTTGACGTAATGCTACGTTTAGAGAGCGGATACCACCACCGATTGGCGTAGTAAGAGGACCTTTGATTGCAATTAAGTATTCGTTAATTTTGTCTAAAGTTTCTTGTGGTAACCATTCACCAGTTTGGTTAAATGCTTTTTCACCAGCTAAAACTTCTAACCATTCAATTTTCTTTTCACCGTTATAAGCTTTTTCTACAGCTGCGTCGATTACGCGTGATGCTGCTGCCCAGATATCTGGACCAATTCCATCACCTTCGATGAAAGGAATTACTGGATTATTTGGTACATTAAGTACGCCATTTTCAACTACAATTTTGTTTGACATTCTGTTGCCTCCTAAATTCATAATCATAGGACTGTGTTAGTGATAACACAGTCCCAAACATTCTAGCATATTTTCCAAATTAGCGCTCGCTGATTGGAATATATTTTTGCATGCCTGGTCCAACATATTCAGCACGTGGACGGATTAGGCGGTTGTTTGCATATTGCTCAAGGATGTGTGCCACCCAACCTGAAGTACGAGATACTGCGAAAATTGGTGTGAACAGGTCATGATCAATACCTAAAGAATCATACACTGACGCAGAGAAGAAATCTACGTTTGCAGGTAATTTCTTTTGTTCCACGATCATGTCATGGATTTTAACTGACATCTCATATAGCTCTGGTTTACCAGTTAGCTCAGTTAATTTTTTAGACATTACACGTAAATGTGGTGCACGAGGGTCGCCTTTACGATATACGCGGTGACCGAAGCCCATGATTTTTTCTTTGTTGTCTAATTTATTTTGAATGTAAGATTCAACATTTTCAAGTGAGCCGATTTCAGATAACATTTTCATCACTTGCTCATTTGCTCCACCATGAAGTGGTCCTTTTAATGCACCGATTGCTGCTGTTACACCTGAATAAACGTCTGATAAAGTAGCTACACATACACGTGCTGTAAATGTAGATGCGTTTAATTCATGGTCAGCATGTAATACTAATGCTTTGTCAAATGCTTCAATTTCAATAGCTGCTGGCTCTTCGCCTTTTAGCATGTATAAGAAGTTTGCAGCATATCCTAATTCAGGTTTTGGCTCAACTGGCTCTAAACCTTTACGAACACGTGCAAATGCAGTTACTGCTGTAGCAATTTTAGCTTGTAGACGAATTGCTTTACGGTAGTTTGCTTCTGGATCCATAACATCCGCTTCTTCATCGAATACACCAAGTAAAGATACTGCAGTACGCAATGCAGCCATTGGATGTACAGTTGAAAGTGGGTATGTTTTGAATTGGTCGACAATCGCTTGCGGAATTGACATATTGTCTGCCAATTGTTGTTTTAATTCAGCTAGCTCGTCCTCTTTTGGTAAACGAGTATGCCATAACAAGTAAATTACCTCTTCGAATGACGCATTTTCTGCTAAATCATCAATGTTGTAACCAACATATGTAAGTGTGTCATCGATAATTGAACTGATTTTAGATTCCGCTGCTACGATACCTTCTAAACCTTTAGTTGCTGACATAAATTATCGCTCCCTCATATTTAAACTTTGTTATAAATGCGTTTTTTTGTTGCATTTACGGTTTTTGCTCATATGAACCATTAAGTAAATCGCTTACATTGCTATTATAATCATTTTTGACAGCTTTGTGAATGAAAATCCTCCAAATAAAGAAAAAGACGTCCGAACGACTATATATTTGTTCCAAAGAGATTTTTTTGTATATTTTGACAATCGTATTATCAATTGATTTGAGGTGAATTTGTAAAAATGAGGAATTTAAAGTATTTTTCATATGAAAGAACTACAAGTGTTTTACTTTTTATTTTTTATTTAGTAATACTTTGGTTTGTATTACCTGTTTCACTTGCAATTTTTTTATCCTTTTCGACGTATCCTGTTATAAATTTCTTACATAAATATTGTAGGATTGCCTATTGGATCGCAGCAATTATTGTGGAAGTACTCATATTAACTTGTATTTTTCTTCTTGTCGTCATATCCATTAACAGTATCATTGTTATCTTTCCAGAAATTCGAGAGACATTACAAAATTTCCCGCTTTTTAGTGAATATGAATCCATGTTTGTACAAGTATTAAAAGAAAAGTCACTGTCCATATTTGATTCTATCATCATTTACACAGCAGATCTTTTCCAAGTATTAATGAAGCATGTTATCGAGGTGTTTATTTTTTTAGTCGCTTATTATTTCGCTTTATTAGAAACACGGAAATCACGCTATTGGTTTTTTCAATATGTCCCTAAGAAATATCGCCATGAGTGGCAATCTCATTTTGCAAAAATCATGCAACTCTTTCATTACTTCTTATTCGTGGAGTTTCAATTATTCACCATTACCCTACTAATCCTTTGTGCAGGGTTTATGATCCTCCAGTTTGAACAAGCCATCATTAAAGCTTTTATTGTAGCATTTGCAGATGTATTACCATTTTTCGGAATCGGTGTTTTTCTTGTACCAATGAGCATTTATTTTTATTTCAACGGCAACACCTTTTTATGTGTAGCCATTTTACTACTGTATTTATTTGTTCAATTAACAAGGCAGCTAGCTGATTCAATGCTTTGGTCCAATACGCTACAATTACGTACATTCCATACATTTTTTATCAGTGCTGCCTCTATTCTATTGTTTGGCTTTTATGGGATCTTGCTTAGCCCTATCTTTTTATTTTTAGCAGTAAAGCTAAAGGAAAACTCTATCTTTGAACGATAATGAATTGGCCTTTTTTCATTTTTTTACGCATCCAGTAATAGACAACTGGTTGGAACATTTTTCGAGAAAATGGCATGAGCAATAGTAGACCAATCAGATCTGTTAAAAATCCTGGTAATGCTAAAAGCAAACCACCACTAAACGTTAGTAATGCATCCACTAAAGCAGCACCTGGTGCCTCTCCGCGTGCCAACGTATTTTTTACATTTTGGACAGAATTCATACCCTTATTCTTCATGACATAAATACCAATAACGCTCGTTGCAATAATGAGCAATAAAGTACTTAAAACACCAATATTTTGTCCAATGACTATTAATAACGCCAATTCGGCTAAAGCGTAGACAACGAAACCAAGAAAAATTTTACGCATATTTTTCTCCTTTCTACATGAAAAGCTATACCTTTTATACGTTATTATAGCCCATTTAGTTTCATAAAAAAATGAATACCCTCATTCAAAGAGAATGTCTATTCCTTAGTATTGATAGAGAAAAGAAGTTACCACAAAATGTGTACAACCTTATTTAAAAGCTCTAGTACAAAAAATCGCACTAGAGCTTTTCGTTACTTGTTAAAGAACACTCGCATGTCCTTTGTAAATAACTCCTGTTTCAGCGTCCATTGTAATCTCTTGATCATGACGTATTAATGTTGTGGCTTCTTTTACGCCCACAATTACTGGAATACCAAGGCTTAGACCAACAACTGCTGCATGACTCGTTAGACCACCTTCTTCAGTAATCAGACCAATACAATTTTCTATAGCTGGCATCATATCTCGATCAGATCCAACTGTTACAAGAATGCATCCTTCTGTATCGTAAGCAAGTGCCTCAGCAGCATTTTTGGCAACGACTGTCTTCCCTACAACAGAGGCTTTGCCAATCCCTTGACCACGAGCTAGTAAATCTCCGATAATGTGTACTTTCATTAAGTTTGTTGTACCTGCTTCACCTACTGGCACACCTGCTGTAATGACAACAGCATCTCCGTGCGTAACGAAACCATGTTTCAAGCTTTCATCTACAGCTAGCTCTAAAATTTCATCTGTTGTTGTCACTCGTTGACAAACAATTGGATACACACCCCATACTAATGTTAAAGTATTGGCTGTATTTGGAGAGCCTGTCACTGCAACAATTTGCACACCTGGTCGATACTTGGCGATCATTCTTGCTGTATTACCACTTTCAGTTGGTGCTAATACGGCTTTTACCCCTAAATTGATAGATGTATATGCTACTGCTTGAGAGATAGCCTCCGTCATATTCGCTTCTTTTTCACGACTACGGGCAGAAACAATTTTTCGATAGTCTAAAGAATTTTCAGTATGCTGTGCAATTTTATTCATTGTTTGAACTGATTCTACTGGATAAAGACCCGCAGCAGTTTCACCTGATAGCATGATGGCATCTGTTCCATCGATGATTGCGTTCGCTACATCACTTGCTTCTGCACGTGTTGGACGTGGGTTACGCTGCATAGAATCTAACATTTGTGTTGCCGTAATAACCGGTTTACCTACTTGATTACATTTTAAAATCAATTTCTTTTGAACAAGTGGTACTTCTTCTGCTGGAATTTCAACACCAAGATCTCCACGAGCAACCATTAATCCATCAGATACTAGGATGATTTCGTCGATATTATCGACACCCTCTTGGTTCTCGATTTTCGGGATAATTTGAATATGACTACCACCATTTTGTTCAAGCAATTCACGGATTTCAAGCACATCCTTTGCACGACGAACAAATGAAGCAGCAATAAAGTCTACACCTTGCTCAATACCGAATAGAATATCTTGCGCGTCTTTTTCTGTGATCCCTGGTAGCTGTACAGAAACACCTGGTACATTTACACCTTTTTTATTTTTTAGGACGCCAGCATTTTCAACAATCGTATGAATTAAACCTTTTTCCAGATCAGTTGCTAATACGCGTAACTGAATAAGACCATCATCAAGTAAAATAATTGAGTTTTGCTCAACATCTTCAATTAAACGCTCATATGTGACAGAGAAGCTTGTCTCAGTACCTTCTACTTCAGTCATTGAAATATCAATCACTTGGCCTGCTGCTAAATGTAGCTCACCATTTTTCATATTATGTGTACGAATTTCAGGTCCTTTTGTATCAAGTAAAATTCCTACTGGTTTGTTTAACTTTTGTGCCACTTCACGAATTAATTGAATACGCCCTGCATGTTCTTCATGAGATCCGTGTGAAAAATTCAAGCGGGCTACATTCATACCTGCTTCCATTAATTTTTCTAAAGTTTCTGCCGACTCACTTGCAGGTCCGATTGTACATACGATTTTTGTTTTTCTCATTTTTGCCCACTCCGTTTTATAACAAATTATATTGATAGTTCTTTCATTAGTGTATAAAGGCTTACATCTGCCTCATGATTTTTTTCAAAAGCTTCTGGCATATCATAATCAATGACTTGGTGATTACGAATACCTACTGCTCGACCAGCCTTGCCTTCCATTAGCAATTCAACTGCATGTGCACCAAATTGACTTGCCAATACTCGATCTCGTGCGGTCGGTGAACCGCCTCGTTGAATATGACCTAGCACTGAAACGCGTGTTTCTTTTCCTGTTTTTTCATTTAACAACTTTGCCAGCTCACTGCCAGACATGACCCCTTCTGCTACAATAATAATGCTATGTTTTTTACCACGTGCAGCTCCACGGTCTAAGCGTGCTACAATATCATCTAAATTATAATCTTCCTCTGGAATTAACACTGTTTCAGCACCAGCAGCAAGGCCTGCCCACAAGGCGATATCACCTGCATCACGCCCCATGACCTCAACAATGAAAGAATTTTCATGAGATGTAGCTGTATCTCGGATTTTATCGATGGATTCTACGACTGTATTAAGAGCCGTATCAAAACCGATTGTATATTCCGTTCCTGGAATATCGTTGTCGATTGTTCCTGGCACCCCTACAACAGGGAAACCTTTTTTTACTAAATCCATTGCACCTCGATAAGACCCGTCACCACCAATGACAACAAGTCCTTCAATTCCAGCAGCTCTTAAATTGTCAATACCTTGTTGTTGGATAGCATCCTCTTTAAACTCTGGACATCTGGCCGAATTTAAATGCGTACCACCACGCTGAATAATACCACCAACTGCACCTAAATCAAGTTCTTCCATATATCCTTTTATTAAGCCTTCATAACCATGCTTAATTCCGACAACATCAATCCCATGAAACGCTGCCTTACGAACGACCGCTCGAATAGCCGCGTTCATTCCAGGCGCATCTCCACCACTAGTTAATACAGCAATTTTTTTCATTGTCGAACCTCCTGCAGTTACTATTATTATTCACATTAACATGAAAAAACAAACTATGTAAGGGCTCTGAGGATACAAAAACATAACTTTTACATAAAAAATGAAAAGAATGCGCTTTCACACACTCTTTCCATTCCAAAACATCCTAAATCTAACATTTCTTCAAGAAGTCTGGCGTTTATCATGCGCTATTATCTTCTTTAATTTTTATAGCCTTTTAATATGTTAAGATACAAATTTTGTCTCTTTACGAGCAAATTTATACGCTTAGATTTTTTATACACGATCAGATAAGAGCATTCATTTGTTATGAACAACTATGTTTACGCTTCTGTATATTGTCCTATTTTTTTGAATTTTTCATAACGATCTTCAATTAATTGTTCTCCATTTAGAGAATTTAATGTATGAAGTGTGTCGCTAATGCATTCTTTAATAGAAAGAGCCTGTTTTGCCACATTGCGATGGGCACCACCGATTATTTCAGGGATAATGCCATCTATTACACCAAGTTCTTTTAAATCTGGTGCTGTAATGCGCATAGCTTCTGCCGCTTGCTTAGCAAGGCTACCATCACGCCATAGAATTGAAGCTGCGCCTTCAGGAGAAATAACGGAATATGTTGAGTTCTCTAGCATAAAGACACGGTTTGCTACACCTAGTGCTAGTGCACCACCACTTCCTCCTTCACCAATGACGATACTAATAACAGGTACAGTTAAGCCTGCCATTTCAACAAGATTTCTAGCAATTGCTTCACTTTGTCCTCGTTCTTCAGCAGCTTTACCTGGGTAAGCACCTTTTGTATCAATAAAACAAATAATCGGTCGCTTAAATTTTTCAGCTTGCTTCATCAAACGTAGCGCTTTACGATAGCCCTCTGGATGCGGCATACCAAAATTACGGCGTATATTTTCTTTTGTCGATTTACCACGCTGATGACCAATAATCGTTACTGGCTGCCCTTCAAAAATGGCAATCCCACCTAGAATAGCTGCATCGTCACCAAACGTACGGTCACCATGCAGTTCAATAAAGTCTTCACACATCGCTTCAATATATTGTAAAGTTGTTGGTCTTTCTGGGTGTCTTGCTACCTGCACACGATCCCAAGGCTTCATATTGGCATAAATCGATTGCTCTAATTGCGATAAACGTGTTTCAAGCTTTTCGATTTCTCCTGACATATCTACATCTGCTTCAGCAGCAATTGTTTTTAATTCATCAATTTTCTCTCGTAATTGTACGACTGGTTCTTCAAATGCTAAATTTTTAGGCATGTTGGACGCCACCTTTCGTATGCATTTTTACAAGTAATGAAACTTGTTTACGTAAATCCTTGCGAGGGAAGATAGCATCAAGCTGACCATGCTCTAATAAAAATTCTGCTGTTTGGAAATCGCTTGGCAATTTTTCTCTTACTGTTTCTTCAATAACACGACGACCTGCAAAGCCAATTAATGCTTGTGGCTCGGCAATATTTATATCACCAACAGAAGCAAAGCTTGCGGAAACTCCACCCGTTGTTGGATGCGTTAAAATAGAAATGAACAATAAACCATGATCACTGTGACGCTTTAAAGCCACACTTGTTTTAGCCATCTGCATTAATGACAATACGCCCTCTTGCATACGAGCACCACCACTAGCAGTAAAGATGATAAATGGCACACCTAATGCTGTTGCCTTTTCTATTGCTCGCGTGATTTTTTCACCCACAACGGAGCCCATTGAACCCATGCGGAAATGAGAATCCATAATTGCTACGACGATTTCTTCACCATCTAACGTTCCGACACCCGTTAGGACAGCCTCATTTAAACCTGTTTTCTCTTGGTCGGCTGAAATTTTTTCTACATAGGCTGGGAAATTAAGGGGATTACTTGTTTGTAAATGATCATCCATTGATTCGAATGAGCCTTCATCTAAAAAATAGTCCACACGCTCTTGTGCTGTCATTTTGAAATGGTGACTACATTTTGTACATACTTTATCGTTTTTTTCTAATTCCTTTGTCAGTTGAATGTGACGACATTCAGGACATTTCGTCATTAACCCTTCTGGAAATGTCTTTTCTTGTCCGTCCTCTTTCTTTTTTCGATTACCACTAAATAAGCTGCGTATTGCCATGTTCGACTCCCCCTTTGTTGTTAGCTAAATGCTTTGTACAGTACTCATCCACTGTTCATAAGCTTTCAATGCTTCTTTTTCGTACCCAAGCTGCATCGATTTTAACATCGTTTGAATGATTAATTTTTCATCTTCTGTTGAGTTTCGATTTAAACGGTCGCCATCATAAGCTGCTAATTGAAACCAGATTTTTAAAGAAAGACGATTCCCTGTCGTAATCAATAACTCTCGTAAAATATCTCGACAATTAACCGCTCCCTCTATTTCTAGTTTCACAAAAAAACTATCCCACACAGGTAGTGTGCGAAGAATCTCTGTACAACTTATTACGCGGATTGCTTCCATTTCATGAATTTGTCGCGTTAATGCGACATCTTTCTTCGATTTTTCATCTTCTAATATAAACATCGACAGTATTTCTACGAGCTGATGCTTATGTGTGGACGCAAGAAAAGTACCACCACCGTGTCTTGTTTCAATAAGCCCTAGCAATTCTAAGCTTCGCAAAGCCTCTCTCACAGAGGATCGCCCGACACCTAGACGCTCTGATAGAACTCGTTCGGAGGGTAGTTTTTCACCTGCTTGGATTTTTTCCATTTTAATGAGTTGACGTAGTTGTTGGACGATTTCTAAAAACACTTTTTTTTGTTCGGTTTTTTTATCCATACGACTAACTCCCCTTATCAAAAAAGTGGTCTGACCACTTTTTAACGTTGATTCTAGCTTACAAAAGAACCGTTCAAAAGTAAAGGAAAAACTGCATAAAATTTATGCAGTTTCTATATTCTTGTTTCATTTCATATCTTTTTTGTCGCTTGTGCATGTTTTACTTTGATTTGTAGCTTACCAAAACGCCTCTCCAACACACCATCAATTACTAGCATCTCATCCTCTAGCAATAAATCTTGGACAAGTTGAAAAACTTGAGGGAATAATGTAATCGAAACAGCTCCATACTCATCCTGTAGCTGAACGAAAGCCATTTGCTCCCCTTTTTTTGTACGAATTTTTTTCACTTCTTCAATCATACCAATCATTTTTACATAACTACCATCACGAAGTTGCTTTAACTCGCGACAAGTACTATTGACATCATGCCAGTGTAGTCTTTCTTGTGCTACTGGATGGGTAGAAATATAAAAGCCTAAGCTTTCCTTCTCATGTACTAATTTTTCCTTTTGAGACATCTCTTCTGCCTGCATATATTTTGGCTTACCAAAACTAAGTGTCATAGCTGATGCGAGATCTATATCTTCAGTAGGTCTTAATAACTCCGCATGTTTTAAGGCTGCGTCTACTGTCATGAGAAGAACAGCCCTGTCCTTCTCAAGATAATCAAGCGCTCCAGCATAGATTAATGCTTCCATCACTTTAGCTTTAAAATGCTGTGCACTTAAGGCAACAGCCAAATCAAACATATTATTCAGTACTTCTGGACTTGTTTGACGTAGCGTATTCACTTTCTCTATCAGTGTATGGGGCACACCTTTGATGCCAGATAAGCTATAGCGAATACCTTCATTTTCTACTGTAAAATACTTTGTACTGTTTTTTAAAGAAGGTGGATAAAATGGGATGCCTTTATCCTTTGCCTCATGGACAAGTTGTTGAATCTTATCGACATTACCTGTTGCATTAGATAATAACGCTGCATAAAAGCTTCGAGGGAAATGCGCCTTTAAATAGGCCATTTGATAGGAAATGACACTATAGGCAACCGCATGACTTTTAGGGAAACCATAATCCGCAAAACGCACAATCAGTTCATAGACTTCTTCCGCTACTTGCTGATCAAAGCCTTGCTGTAATGCCCCTTGAATAAATGCAGCACGTTGCTCCTCTAAAACTTGACGATCTTTTTTACTCACTGCACGGCGCAGTAAATCGGCTTGTCCCATTGTAAATCCTGCGAGAACTGAGGCAATTTTAATAATCTGCTCTTGATAGACAATTACACCAAATGTCTCTTGTAAAATAGGCTCTAACACTGGATGGGGCATCGTAACCATTTCTTTGCCAGCTTTTCTTCTTGCATAGACCGGAATAAAATCCATTGGACCAGGACGATAAAGTGCATTTATAGCTACAATATCTAAAAAGTTCGTAGGATGGATATCACGTAAAGCTTGTTTCATTCCGTCTGATTCTAATTGAAAAATCCCTAGCGTATCCCCTTTTTGTAAAAGTTGAAACGTCTTTTCATCATGCATAGGGATTCGTTCAAATTCTATCCAAGGTCCTCCCACTTTATAAATAGACCAACGTATTTGCTCTAAAATGGTGAGATTACGCAAGCCTAAAAAATCCATTTTGACGAGACCGCACGCTTCAATATCTCCCATCGGCCATTGCGTACTATAAATACCATCATGCCCTTCTTCAATTGGTACCGTATTCACTAATGGCGAAGGGGCGATGACAATACCAGCTGCATGTGTAGAGGAATTTCTAGGCAGACCTTCTAATTTTAGCGCTACCTCGAACCATCGCTGATGCTTTTCATTGTCTGCAAGCCAGTTTTGAAAGTCATGTGATTCTGCCATAGCTCTTTGCAATGTAATACCAGGCTTATTTGGAATCATCTTCGAAATTTTTTCTAATGTCTCTGCCTCAAAACCAAAAACCCTTGCAACATCCCTCGCAACTGCCTTTGCAGACAGTGTGCCAAATGTAATAATTTGCGCAACATTGGCTTTGCCATATTTTTGGGCAACATACTGAATCACTTGATGTCTTTTACTATCAACAAAATCAATATCAATATCAGGTAAAGTAATTCTTTCAGGGTTTAAAAAACGTTCAAATAATAAACCATAGGCAAGTGGATCTACTTGTGTAATGGCGAGGCTATATGCCACAAGGGAACCTGCGGACGAACCACGACCAGGTCCAGTCAAAATGCGATTTTCTTTCGCATAGCGCATAAAATCCGCGACAACTAAAAAATAGTCAGCAAAGCCCATGGAACAAATAATTTCAAGCTCATATTGTAGCCGTTCCCGATAGGCTGTAGGTATCGTCATTTGCTGAAATCTTTCTTCTAATCCTGTAAATGCTTCCTTCATCAGCAAGCTTTCAGCTGTTTCATCTACAGGTACAGGAAATTTAGGCATTTGCACAGACATTTCAGGTACAACAGCTTTACAGCTAGCGAGCATTTGTACACTTGCTTCAAGCCACTGTGGATGATCAGCAAACCAATTTTGCCATTCATCTGCTGTCGGTGCAAAATAGCCTTGCACATCGGCCGTTAGCATAGTGTTTCCTAGCTTATCACCTGTATCAATTGCTCTTGCTACTTCATAAGCAAAATGATCTTCTGGACGTAAAAAATAACAGCTTTGAGTGGCAACAAGCGGAATAGACTGTTCTTCGCACCAAATCACTATTTCTTCTTCATTCGCTGTTTTTACTCCATCTGGTCTAGCGATGCCCACATATAATTGCTGTTGAAATAGCTGAATTAAAGCAGTGACCGCAGTATGCCAATCCTCTAAATCTGCAAAATCATTTGTGGAAAGCAGAGCTATACAACCCGCTGCGTATCCCTCAAGCCACTTCCAAGGCAACACTTCGTCTTGTCTAATGGATATAGCACTACTAATCTTTAATAGCTGTTGATAGCCCTCCTGCGTTTGTGCATACAGAACAAGAGGGATGGTTTTCTCATGCCACTGTACGTTAACGGAAAGCCCAATGACAGCGTGGATACTTGCTTGCTGCAATGCTTTACAAAAAGGCAAAAGCCCGTACAATTTCGTATTAACGATTGCACAGGCCTGTGTCTTTTGCTCTTGTAAAAAAGGAATCAATTGCTCAAGCCGAATTGTGCTTTTCAATAAATCCGCGCTCGTATACATTTTCGTATATACATGTGTCAAATGAATCCCTTCCTTTTCTCTGTTAATGATACGCCTTACACATTTCTTGTAATCTTGAAATAACGTGGTCAGCTTCCTCCCATGAATAAGCTGTCGCACCAGATGCAAGCGGATGTCCTCCACCATTAAATTCTTTTGCTAATGTATTAATAACAGGTCCCTTCGAACGTAGACGTACTCGTATTTGATCTACTTCTTCAATGAAAACAACCCACGCGCATATCCCTTTAACACTGCCAAGGCAGCCTACTAATAAAGAGGCCTCAGATGGCACTGTATTATATTCCGCTAACAATTCCTTTGTTAGCTTTACATAGGCAGCTCCATGCTCATCCATTGTAAAGTTTTGATATATATAGCCTTGTAAATTAAGTAGCTTTTGCTCCATTTCATACATACCATCAAAAATTTGATTTCGATCAAAATCATATGTAATCAGCTCTGAAGCCACTTTAAATGTTTTCGCTGTCGTGCTCGGGAACTGGAATCTTCCTGTATCCCCTACAATTCCTGCAAATAATAGGCGTGCAGCAGCATCTGTAAGTTGCCAGCTAGCAACTGCCTTGCCTTCTTCATACAACGCATAAATCATTTCACTGCATGAGCTTGCTGTCGTATCTACCCATAATAAGTCACCATATGCATCGTCATTTGGGTGGTGATCAATTTTTATCACCATTTTTCCTTTTGTATAGCGTTGATCGTCAACCCGCTCTGTATTGGCCGTGTCTGTGACAATTACTAAAGCATTGTCGTACATATCATCTGCTATTTCATCAGGCTGTGCCATAAATGATAAGGAAGCATCATGTTCACCAACAGCAAAGACCTTTTTCTCAGGGTAGTTGGCTAAAATAATCTCTTTTAAACCTTGCTGAGAACCATAAGCATCCGGATCTGGACGTACATGACGATGAATAATGATTGTTTCAAAGGCCTTAATTGTGTCGATGATTTGTCTTTTCACCTTACATTCCTCCAAAATGATAGTAAGAACCGTTAGCATTTTTTTATAATTATCGTTACAATAATGTCTAGTTATGCTAGGAGGTTTACTATGCTCAATTTAATATTTGTATTTGCGATTATCATATCTTTTGTTTTTTATTTCTATTTTAAAACAAAACAATTCCGTTCTCCACTACCAATTGCTAAAAATTGGTATAAAAGTAAGGCGAATATCGGCTTAGGTTCCTTAATTTTATCCTTCGCTTTAAATCAAGCTTATTTATTCCCAGGCTTATTTACATTTATTATTGTAGCAATTCTTGTCGCACTAGGCATCTTAGTTGTTATAGAAAATATAAAAAAAGCACGCCATTATGGGCAATTTGTTGAGGAAGAATTCCGCATTAATCAATAATATATGTACAAAGGGATGACCAAGCAATTGCGCTAGGCCATCCCTTTTTCAATACTTAACGTTCTAATAGTTGGAACATCATCATTGCCTTACCGACAAGCATTTGTTGATTATACACTTCGAAGTCCATTTTCACAAACTTACGACTCATGTCTAAAATGCGAGGCTTAACCGTAAGCGTACTTTCCATTTGAACCGGCTTAATAAAATAAATAGTCATATTCTCAGCCACTGCATCACCACGTTTACGGCGTTTTAAGGCAAATGAACCAACTTCAGCTAGTAAAGTTGTAAAAGCACCATATGAAATGGCCCCATATTGATTGGTCATTTGTGGTGTGACTTTAAACTCTACTATTAGTTCTTCATCACCCAGTACCTTCATCTCATTTTTCACTAAATCATCAATCGTTTCACCATGCTGAGGCTGTCTTTGTGCTAATTGCAGCGCCTTAAGTACATCCTGACGACTAATAACACCTTGCAAAATATTGTCATCATCAACAATTGGTAAGAGATCAATCCCTTCCCAAATCATACGATGCCCAGCAGAAGCTACACTCATTTTCATGGAACCAGCAATCGGATTTTTTGTCATTACTTTTTCAACTAGCTCGTTCTCTTCACGACCAATAACGTCTTTTACGGTAATCATCCCGACTAATTTATTTTGATGTGTGACAACAGGAAATGCACCATGTGTTGTGCGTTCATTTAACTTATGAAAATGATGGATCGTTTCATCATTTTTTAAGGCAGCCGTGTCAGTCATTGGGACATAAATATCTTCAATAAATAAAATATCTTTTTTGATTAATTGGTCATAAATTGCTCGGTTAATCATTGTTGCTACTGTAAACGTATCATAGCTTGTTGAAATAATGGGTAAATCTAATGAATCCGCAAGTATTTTATTATCTTCCGTTGTATCAAAACCGCCAGTGATTAAAACAGCTGCACCCGCTCGAAGTGCATTTTCATGTGCCTTAATCCGGTTACCAACAATCAATAAGCTACCTGCATCTGTATAACGCATCATGTCTTCTAATTGCATTGCACCAATGACAAATTTCGTTAACGTTTTATGTAGACCCGATTTTCCACCTAAAACTTGGCCATCGACAATATTGACAATTTCTGCAAAAGTTAAGCGTTCAATATTTTCTTTCTTTTTTTTCTCAATGCGAATTGTTCCAACACGCTCAATCGAACTTACTAAGCGACGATTTTCCGCTTCCTTTATGGCACGATAAGCCGTCCCTTCACTCACTTGCATTTCTTTCGCTATTTGACGTACTGAAATTTTATCACCCACGGGTAGTGATTCGATGTATTGTAAAATTTTCTCATGTTTTGTAGACAAAATATCACCTATTTCCTAAGCTTCTATTCTGCTCTTAGTGTACCATATTTTTTATAAAAATATTTAATATAAAGTGATCAAATTGTTTAACTTTCCCCATCATTTCAACTACTAGCGTGGTGTCAATTCATATAGTACAGCCCTGTCAACGATTAGAAACAGTTTACTTTTTCGCCAGCTTTCAAAATTTGAACCTCTGTATTTTGCACTAAATCTGCAAAAATTTGTGGATCCTGCTCGATTGGTGGGAATGTATTGTAATGAATTGGTACGACAATTTTCGGCTTTAAGAATGAAACCGCGCAAGCTGCATCCTCTGGTCCCATTGTAAAATTATCCCCAATCGGTAAAAATGCAATATCAATAGGGTGTCGTTCGCCAATTAATTTCATATCACTAAATAGAGCTGTATCACCTGCATGATAAATCGTTAATCCCTCAACAAATAATAAAACCCCTGCTGGCATACCCATATAAATTATCTCATTATTCTCTGTTACATAAGATGAACCGTGAAAGGCTTGTGTAAACTTCACCTTACCAAAGTCAAACTCCTTAGCACCTCCAATATGCATTGGATGCGCTTTTACACCTTGCCAAGAGATCCAATTAGCTAATTCATTTGGGGCAATGACTAACGCATCTTTTTTCTTCGCTAGCTCCACTGTGTCCCCAACATGATCATTATGTCCATGTGTAAGTACAATAATATCTGGTGCTTCTCCTGCCACCGTTAAGTCTGTTTGCCCATTGCCATTAATAAAAGGGTCAATTAAAATTGTTTTCCCGTTTGTTTGAATTTTGACAACTGAATGTCCATGATAACTAATTTCCATTTTAAAATCCTCCTCGAAAACCAAATTACAGTTCATCATTTTAATTCGCTACTCATGCGCTTTTTCCCTTTTTTTGATATGCTTGTACAGAGAATAATCGTAGTGTTCTCTAACAGCCTTATACCCTGTTAGCGCACAATTATTCAGTACTAGAAAAGGAACATCGACATTGCTTTATAGAGTCGACGCTTTTTTACGTAAAATTTCCCATGTACTAAAAGGAGGACATATTGATGTCAAAGGTCGAAGAAATCCAAAGTTATTTACAGCAACATCACATCGATGCAGCATTCGTAACAACACCTGACAATGTTTTTTACGTTTCAGGCTTTAAAAGTGATCCACATGAAAGATTACTAGGAGTCATGATTTTTAAAGATGCCGAGCCTTTTCTAATTTGTCCACAAATGGAGATTCCAGATGCGAAGGCAGCAGGTTGGTCTTATGAGGTAATCGGCCATCAGGATACTGAAAACTCAATGGACGTTCTTGCGCAAGCAATCATTTCACGCCAAGTTAATCCGACTACGTTTGCTATTGAAAAAGCGCAACTAATCGTCGAGCGTTTAGAAGCTTTACAGCAATCATTCCCACAGGCTAACTTTGTTCGCCTTGATGAAAAGATTAATGCTATGCGCGTCATCAAAGATGGGACTGAATTAGAAAAATTACGTAAAGCTGCGGAGCTAGCAGACTATGCAATTGAAATCGGTTGTAAGGAGATCGCTGAAGGGAAAACAGAAATGGAAATTCTAACAGCGATTGAAAGTGCTATTCAAGATAAAGGTTGCAAAATGTCCTTTGAAACAATGGTATTAAGTGGTCCAAAAACGGCCTCTCCTCACGGCAAGCCAGGTGCACGTAAAATTGAAAAAGGGGATATGGTATTATTTGACCTTGGGGTTATTTACGATGGCTATTGCTCAGATATTACGCGTACTGTTGCCTTTGGGGAGCCTAGTGAAGCACAGAAGGAAATTTATCACGCTGTTTTAGCTGCCAATACAAATGCTGTCGCAGCTGTAAAACCAGGTATTCGTGCGATGGACTTAGATAAAATTGCACGTGATACTATCACAGAAGCTGGCTATGGTGAATATTTCACTCACCGTCTTGGTCATGGCCTTGGAATTTCTGTGCATGAATTCCCATCCGTTACAGGTGCAAATGAAATGACGATGGAAGAAGGCATGGTCTTTACAATTGAGCCAGGGATTTATAAATCAGATGTGACAGGCGTACGCATTGAGGATGATGTAGTTGTAACGAAAGATGGCGTTGAAGTATTAACAAAATTCCCGAAAGATTTAATTGTTCTATAATTACACACAAAAAAAGGAAGCAACTAGTGTAGTGCTTCCTTTTTTGATTTATTGAATTAACTCATCCACTTCGACAAATGGAAGACCTTGTGAATCTGCCACTGCTTTATAGACTAGTTGTCCATCTAATGTATTCACACCTTTTTTCAGTGCCGCATTATCTAGGCAAGCTTGTTTATAGCCTTTGTTTGCAATTTGAAGTGCATATGGAATTGTATTATTTGTTAAAGCAATTGTTGATGTGCGCGGTACTGCTCCTGGCATATTTGCTACTGCATAATGTACTACGCCATGTTTCACGTATGTTGGGTCATCATGAGTTGTCACACGATCAGACGAAGCAAAAATACCGCCTTGGTCAATCGCAATATCGACTACAACAGAGCCAGCTTGCATTGACTGAATCATTTCTTCAGATACAAGTTTCGGTGCTTTTGCGCCTGGTATTAACACCGCACCAATGACTAAATCTGAATCTTTCACTGATTCTGCAATATTATAAGGATTTGAAATTAATGTTTGAACATCACGACCAAACAGATCTTCTAATTGACGTAAACGTTCTGGGCTTAAATCGATTACTGTCACATCCGCACCCATGCCAACAGCGATTTTTGCAGCATTTGTTCCTGCGATACCACCACCGATTATTGTCACCTTGCCACGCTGCACACCTGAAACGCCACCTAATAAAATACCTTTACCAGCATGGTTTCTTTCTAAGAACTGTGCACCGATTTGCGTAGCCATTTTACCAGCTACTTCACTCATAGGCGTTAACAATGGTAATGAACCGTTTGCTAATTGCACTGTTTCGTAGGCAATACCTACAACCTTTTTATTTAAAAGTGCCTGAGTTAGTTCAACCTCTGGCGCTAAGTGTAAATACGTAAATAAAATTTGACCTTCATAGAAATAATCATATTCAGAAGCTACAGGTTCTTTTACCTTCATGATCATTTCTTGTGACCATGCTTCTTTAGCAGTTTGAACAATATGAGCTCCTGCTGCAATGTAATCAGCATCCGTAAAGCTTGACCCTAAGCCTGCTCCAGTTTCAATGTATACCTCATGACCTGCGTGTGTTAAAGTTACAACTCCTGCTGGTGTCATGGCTACACGATTCTCATTGTTTTTAATTTCCTTTGGAATACCAATCTTCATTGTTTCCTATCCCCTTCCATAGCATAAAAAATAAGCATCATTATTATGTAACTAAGAATTGATGCACCCCTTGCCATTCCATATTACCAAACAAATGCAAAAAAAGCTTTAACTAAAGCAAATACAAATAAAATTTCTAACATTTATAAAATACTAAATATTTAAACGATGAATAATGGTATAAATTATTATATTTGAAAACTAAAAAGACGGCTATAACAGTTGCTAACGAAGTAAATACTTCCACAAGTTCTACCGATCAAAAGGCGTTTACACGCTGTAAATAGTGGGAATTAAGTAAGTGTATATAATTGACATTTTGAAATGAAATGTCTTCACTTTTTCATATTTTTCTTTCGGAAAGTATTTCCTTTAGAAAATCATTTGGTATAATCAACATATACAAATTAGGGAGGTTTTTCAAAATGGCTAATCATTATAAAAGCATTGTTGTTGCAGTAGACGGCTCAAAAGAAGCTGAATATGCATTTCGTAAGTCAATTGATGTTGCAAAACGAAACGAAGGTGCTGTCTTAAATCTAGTAAATGTTATTGATACACGTTCATTCGCTGCAATCGAAGCATATGACCGTTCCATTGCAGAACGTGCTCAAGCATTCTCTGAAGAGCTATTAAATGGTTACAAAAAACAAGCTGAAGATGAAGGCTTAACAAACGTTAATCTTATCATTGAGTACGGCTCTCCTAAAAATATCATTACAAAAGAGCTTTCTAAAGTCGTAGACGCAGATCTAATCATTTGTGGTGCAACTGGTCTAAATGCAGTTGAACGCTTCCTAATCGGTTCAGTATCTGAAGCAATTGTACGTTCAGCTAAATGTGACGTACTTGTTATCCGTACACCAGAAAACTAATTCGCAATACATAAAAAGGTATCCTTCCATAGGATACCTTTTTACATTGTGTTGAAAAACAAAACGATCACTAGAATTTCTATGAAGGGTGAAAAAGGCTTTTCATTCTAAAGGACGCTGGTCCAACAGAAATCACCCTCACCTTACCAAAAGGTCTTTTTCTGCTAGTAGTAACATCATCTTTTTACTTATGTCGGCTTCCAGAGCAATTATTTGCCCTCTTTCCACATCCTCACTTTTTCAAAGAACAGCGCAAGAGCTTGCTTATTCTGCATATTCGGTACTTTTGCTAATAGTACTTCTTTAGGTGCTTTCAATTCCTTTGCTTGCTTTTGCAAAATCACAATACTTTTTTCTAATGCCTTATTGGCAAACATAGCCTCAGGTAATTGAATAATGGCTTGAATCCAAGCATGCTTTTGAATGTACTTGTGTAGTTGCTTAGACTGCTCGGAGTCAAAAAGATGTGATGGCGCAAGGAAAAATAAATAGCCGCCATCCTTCGTATAATTCATCGATTGCTCAATGAATAGATGATGAGCATAACTCATCCCCTCTGCTGCGCATAATTCATAATCGAGTGCTACTTCTTCATTAGGATAATAGCCTACAGGTAAATCACAAACAACGGCATCCACTGGGTTTACCAATAAATCTTCTAAGGCATCTTGACGGTATAAGGAAATAGGCTGTTCTGTTAAATCAGCAGTAGCAGCAGCAAGACGAATTAATAGCTCGTCAACCTCTACGCCTGTCGCTTCCACTTTTCCATCTAATAAATTCATGACTGTTAGTAGTAAATTCCCCGTACCTACGGCTGGGTCCATAATTGACATTTTTTCGTTTGCAAGGCGCTCTTCAAATATTTGCTCCACAAAATAGCCAACTAGTAACCCTAACGTATCAGGTGTCATTTGATGGTTTGGCTGCGACCCTTTGCGCATTCCTTTTAAAATAGCGATTTGAATAGCTTTGCGAATATCCTCTTTTGTTGCATCCTTTTGTGAAAAATTCACTTCGCCATCAAGCCATGCCTCAAGACCATCTAGCAACCCTTCTAACAATGTTAAATCTTGTTCTTTTTCGATCTTTTCAGCATGCTCATTTAGCAGACCAAATAATTTCTCGATGTTTTCCATATTTAAACTTCCTTTCACGCAGAAAAGAGCCGTGACAAACTCTCGTCACAGCCCCTTTGTCTAGTATTATCTTAGCCTAAAAGCAGCTCATTATGCTAGTGCTTTAACAGCTGCAATGGCCGCTTCATAGTTTGGATGATCTGTAGCTTCAGGTACATATTCAACATATGTTACTTTATTATTTGCATCCACAACGAATACTGCACGTGTCAGAAGACGTAATTCTTGAATGTACACGCCATACGCTTCACCAAATGAAAGATCGCGGTGATCTGATACAGTTTGCACTGCATCAATACCTGCTGCACCACACCAACGCTTTTGAGCGAATGGAAGATCGACAGATACTGTATAAATAACTACATTGTCACCCAGGTTAGCTGCTTCTTCATTAAAACGGCGTGTTTGTGCATCACATACACCAGTATCTAATGATGGTACAACACTAAATAGACGAATTTTACCTTCTGAATCATTTAATGTTACAGGTGATAGGTCATTCGCTAATACCGTAAAATCTGGAGCTTGATCGCCCACCTTTACTTCATTTCCTACTAGTGTTACTGGACCATTTTTAAATGTTACTTGTGCCATATAAACGCCTCCTTATTTCATATGTACATAATATTACTAAATGAAGGGAATTAATTGCAACTAAGATAGCTTACTTTAGAAGAACTAGCTTAGAAATAGGAAAGACTGTCTCGAATTAGGAGACAGCCTTTTGTTTATTGTTCATTTTTTTCCTCTAGCTTGGCTAGTTCTATTTTTTCCTCTTGCACAGTCGTTTCTATCTGCTCTTGCTGTTTTGGCAAAGCGGCTGGTGCTGGATCCTTTTCAACAAAGACTTTTTCGTGCACCACTGCTGTATCTGCAAAATAATCATGTAACCCTTGATTTTCTGGTAAAATGACTACCAAAATATACAGAGGCATAAAAATATTATTGATAATGCGGCCAATCCAATCACGGAATAACACATCTGACCAAGTAAGCTTATCATGCTTTAATGAAATAACACGTAAGCCAAAAACCATTTTTCCAAGTGTTTGCCCAAAGAACTTTGTCATCAGTACAAAATAGCTATAATAGAGGCTCGCTGTGATGATTGAAATCGGTGCATACCAAACAGATTCTGATAAGGACCAATCCATTAGATAAAAGATAGGATTGATAAGTATTCCAACTACAGCAGAAATAATGAATCCATCTAATAAAAATGCCCAAAACCGAATCCAAAAACCAGCCGTTTTTAAAGCATAGTTTTTATGCTTTACTGACTCATCTGGAGCGTTCATAAGAAAGCCATTTTCCATAGAGGGTGAACCTTGCATAACAAATTCATTGTTTGTCATTGTACTCCCTCCTTAGTATTCCCCGTATAAATACATCATTTTCGGTGCACTGTAGTCGGTCATAATTTTCATTAGCATTTTTTCTTCTGCAGATGGACCAAACATGGAGCCAATTTTCATCCCAACGTATGATTGCCAGCCTCCCATATCGTACGCATACTCAAATAAAGCAGCATCTTCCAGTCCATAATCTGCACGTAGAGCAGCGATGGCTGCTTCTTCATCACCAATTTCATCGATTAAACCTGCTTCAAGCGCTTTTGTGCCACCAAGAATACGACCATCTGCAACCTTCTTCACTTCTGCTTCAGACATATTACGTCCCTGCTCTACAATGTCTACAAATTCTTCATACGTTTCATTAATCATATCCTGCATCATTGCACGTTCTTCTGGTGTCACTTCACGCATTGGGCTTAGCATATCCTTATGCTCCCCTGATTTAAACGTTTCAAATTTAACTCCTACTTTTTCAGCCAATGCTTGGTAGTTAATGGATTGCATAATGACGCCAATTGAGCCTGTTATTGTATCACGATGGGCAAAGATTTTATCTGCAGGTGCTGAAATATAATAACCACCTGATGCTGCCATCGAATCCATCGATACATAAATTGGAATTTGTCGTTCTTCTTTAATTTTTAGCAGCTTTTTATAGATTTCTGCAGATTCTTTCACACCACCACCTGGTGAATTGACGCTTAAAACAACGCCCTGTATCGAATCATCATACAAAATATTATCCAATTGCTCTAAGAAAAATGTATGATCATAGGCAACTGGTTGCCATAATGTACTTGAGCCGATATCTTGAATCGCTCCATCTACCTTTAAATAAGCAATTCGCTTATCAAAATTGTCCCCTTCAATGACATTTTCATATACATCTAAATTATTCCCAGCCATCAAACTATCAAAATTACCTAGGAAATCTGCTTTAAATAGGGCAAAAATGGTATTAATTCCTAATGAAAATAGTAAAAGAACACCTGCGACTACTAAAGCAACCCACCTTTTTACATTCATGTCTTTCCGCCTCCTCAACACGTAATACGAATGACTTGCTTATTTGTTTCATTTTTTTGCAATAATATGCAAAAAGCTTGTTGCTATTTATTTCCTCATATTACCTTACCTAAAAAAATAAAAAAAATCAAAGTCCATACCTTTGCATGAACTTTGATTTTCGACATTATTTCCTAGGAAATGATGATGAATGGCATTGCTTTGTTTCTTGTTGTCGTAATTCAACTCGTCGAATTTTTCCAGAGGATGTTTTGGGTAGCTCTTCGACAAATTCAATAGCACGTGGATATTTATATGGGGCAGTCAATGATTTCACATGACTTTGAAGTGTTTGAATAAGTGTTTCATCACCAATTTCACCATTACGAAGAACAATAAATGCCTTTACAATATTTCCTCGAACTTTATCTGGACTGGCAATGACAGCAGCTTCTTTCACAGTTGGATGCTTCATCAAAGCATCCTCTACTTCAAAGGGACCAATTGTATAACCCGAGGAGATAATGACATCATCTCCTCGACCCTCAAACCAAAAGTAGCCATCTTCATCTTTGTAGGCACGATCTCCTGTTATATACCAATCACCACGGAATTGTAAATTTGTACGTTCAGGATCATTTAAATATTTTTTAAAGAGAGCTGGTGTTTCACGATGAACAGCAATATCACCCACCTCTCCCACTGCAACAGGATTGCCGAAATCGTTAATAATATTAACAGTGTTGCCAGGAGTAGGTTTTCCCATTGAGCCAACTCGCGCCTCCATCCCTACCATTGTACCAACAAGTAATGTATTTTCCGTTTGACCATAGCCATCTCGCACTTGTAAATGGAATGTTTCTGAAAATACGTTGATAACCTCACTATTTAACGGTTCACCTGCTGATACAGCTTGGCGAATTGCATGTAAATCATATGCGTGTAAATTTTCAAGTGATGCCATAAAACGATATTCAGTTGGTGTACAGCATAATACATTGATTTTGAATTTTTCAAGCATTGCCAAATAGGAAGCAGCATCAAATTTACCTTTGTAAACAAATGCAGTAGCACCACTGCCTAATGTAGCGAGAAAGGGACTCCATATCCATTTTTGCCATCCAGGTGCTGCTGTTGCCCAAACAATATCATTTTCTTGTACACCTAACCAATGTGGTGCTGTTGTTCGTAAATGAGCATAGCCCCAGCTGTGTGTATGTACCGCTGCCTTCGGGTTACCTGTTGTGCCGCTTGTATAGGCTAAAAATGCATTATCAGTACTTTTTGTCGGAGTCGGATTTATGTAAGTTGTAGGTTGATGGTGCATTTTTTCTAGTAAAGGCTGCCAAGGCTCATGTGCTTTCCCTATGACAAATTGCTGTATGCCCTGTAAATTTCCAACTTCATCAAATTGTTCAATATAGGGCTCATAGGCAACAACCCCTTTAGCATTGGCGTGATGAATGCGATACTCAATATCTTTTGTTCTTAACATTTCTGAGCTTGGAATGATGGTTAAACCTGCTTTTAATGCTGCAATATAAACAATATATGCTTCCACTAAGCGTGGTACCATCACTAAAATCACATCACCCTTCGTTAAACCTTGTAAGGTGAAAACATGTGCTGCTTGATTCGCTTTTTCCATCAAATGTGCATATGTAATAAATTGTACAGCTTGATTTTCTTCATAAATAATTAAAGCATTTTTCGTTGCATCCTGAGCATATTTTTCAATTTCCTCTGTTATGTTATACCATTCTGGTGCAACTAAATCTTGTCTTTTCATGGCAAATGCCCCCTTTTGCTATGACACATTATAAAACTCCTTTTTCAGTATTTTCAATGGTTTGCGCTTAATTTAGGTAAAGTCATGACAACTATCATACCTAGCTATATGGCATCAGTCACGTTTTGTCGATAGGAAAACTAGCTATTGAATACAAATGAAAAGTATGGTACATTTTGGTCAACTAAAAGCAAAATTGCAGGGGGACTCGAAAGAGTTGAGAAGGTAAAACCTGACCCTTTGAACCTGTTAGTTAATACTGACGTAGGGAGCAACAGACATCGATTTTTTCAGATGAAAGGCTCTTTTTCGTGTATTTTCACATAAAAAGAGCCTTTTTGCATGCTTACGTCCATCCACAAAGGAGGACTAAAATTAAAATGATATTTCAAACAATTCGTCAACAGCAACCACTTATTCATTGCATCACAAACTATGTGGTGGCAAATTTCCAAGCAAATGGTTTATTAGCATTAGGTGCTTCGCCCGTTATGGCTGACGATAGCCAAGAGGTTGAGGAAATGGTAGCAATGGCACAAGCATTATTAATTAATATCGGGACACTCAATACTCGCACCAAAAACGCCATGCTGTTAGCAGGAAAAAAAGCTAATGCACTTGGCATTCCAGTTATATTAGATCCAGTTGGGGCAGGGGCTACAACTTATCGCAAGGAAACCGTTCAATACTTACTTGAAAACATACAATTTGCCGTAATTCGCTGTAATATCGGTGAGCTTGCGGCTATAGCCAATGTAGATTGGCAACAGAAAGGTGTAGATAGTGGTCATGGCTCCATGTCACTGGAGACGGAAGCATTACTAGTGGCACAACGATATAATTGTATCGTTATTGTAACAGGTGAACGTGATCTTATAACAAATGGTGAGCATAGCCAGTGGATAGCTGGTGGCCACCCACAAATGACAGAGGTCACTGGTACTGGCTGTTTACTTAGTGCGCTTTGTGGTGCTGCCTATGTCGCAGGTAACAAGCCATACAACCAATTAGCAGAAACACTCACTTACTATAAAAAGGCAGCAGTACTAGCTTCTGCATTCACTGCAGATATCGGTGATTTTCAAATAGCTTTGCTTAATGCTATACATCGTTTATCAAAGGATGGTGAAGCATCATGCATATTGTAACGACGATTGCTGGATCAGATAGTGGTGGCGGTGCTGGTATACAGGCTGATTTAAAAACATTTCAGGAATTAGAGGTGTTCGGCACTTCCGTTATTACAGCTTTAACTGCACAAAATACAACAGGCGTGACAGGTGTTTTCCCCATTGACATTTCGTTTGTGGAAAAACAATTTCAAGCGTTAGTCGAAGATTTTCCGATTGCTGCAATGAAAACAGGCATGCTTTATTCCTCTGGTATTATCCAAGCCATCGCACGCATGATCGGTGAATTAAACATACCACTAATTGTGGATCCCGTGATGATTGCAAAAGGTGGAGAAAGCTTATTACAGCAAGAAGCTATTGAGGCGTTACGCTCATCTTTACTACCACTAGCTACGATTGTTACGCCAAATATACCCGAAGCAGAGGCTCTCACGGGGAGAACCATTCGCCATTTTGAGGATATGAAACAAGTGGCTCAAAGCTTTTTACAGCTAGGTGTACAATGCGTCATTGTAAAGGGTGGGCATTTAGCAGAACCACTTTATGCCATTGATTATGTATTTTTCAAAAATGGACAATCTTTTTCGATGCAGTCTCCACGAATCCAAACCAAAAATACACATGGTACTGGCTGTACATTTTCAGCAGCACTCACTGCTTTTCTTGGACGAGGTTTAGCGATGGAAGAGGCTATTATCGAAGCTAAAAAATTTATTCAATTAGCGATTATGCATGATTTAGCCATCGGCAACGGGCACGGACCTACAAATCATTTCGCTTATCAACAGCATAAGGAAGCCTGTGAGGTAATTATTCATGAAACGTGAGGATTTACAGCTTTATTTTATTATGGGGACAGGCAATGTTTTTCAACAAAATCCCATCCATCTCCTCGAAAAGGCATTGCAAGCTGGCATTACGATGTTTCAATTTCGCGAGAAAGGGTCTCTTGCCTTAACTGGATTAGCCTATGAACAATTTGCACGCCAATGTCAAAAACTTTGTCAGCAGTATAATGTACCGTTTATCGTTAACGATGATATAGAGCTCGCTTTGCGAATTGGTGCCGATGGCGTTCATATTGGACAAGATGATTTAGATGTTGAAATAGCACGTAAAAAAATCGGGAACATGATACTTGGTGTTTCTGTACATTCACAGGAAGAATTACAAACAGCTATAGACCATCATGCTGATTATGTAGGAATTGGTCCAATCTTTGCAACAACATCTAAAAGTGATGCACAACCACCATGCGGTACAAATTTTTTACAGCAAGCTTATCATCTTTATCCTGAATTACCGATTGTAGCGATTGGTGGGATTACTTGTACAAATGCACATTCTGTTTTTCAAGCAGGTGCTGATGGTGTTGCCGTTATTTCTGCTATCTGTGAAAGTCAAGACATTGCACACACTGTATCTACATTTACGTCATTATCTCGCATAAAAAAATGATCTATAAACAAACTAAAACCAGTGCCTTTTATGGTCACTGGTTTTAAGTTTATAAATGCTTAGTCAGCATTTATTGGTTGTTTGGCATACCTTTTAATTGAGATTCTGCCATTTGTACAAGACGTTTAGTGATTTCACCACCAACGGAACCGTTAGCACGAGCTGAAGCTTCAGCTCCTAATTGAACACCAAATTCTTGTGCAATTTCGTATTTCATTTGATCTAGTGCTTGTTGTACACCAGGTACTGCAAGCTTGTTTGAACTGCGGTTGTTGTTTGAAGTCATGTGTCTCACCTCCTTGTGAATATAGAATGTGCGATATTCGATTTTTAATACGAAAATTTTAAAGGTAAATTGTACCTCTAATGGCATCTAGCCAGTAATATAAAAAAGCCGTCTCAAAATGGACTTTGAGACGGCTTTGAATCCTTATAATAGTTCTGCAAACTTATCTTGTTGTTGCTCTTCTTTCTTAGGGAAAATATAGACCTCTCGATTTTTTACTGCTCGCTCGATTAGCTCATCAAAATCAGAGAAGCTTTCATAATGCTCGACCTTTTCAAGCTTCGGCTTTGTTTTTGGACTTGTAGGTGTAAAAATCGTACAGCAATCTTCAAATGGCTGAATAGATGTTTCGTATGTGCCGATTTTTTCTGCAATATCAATGATTTCGAGTTTATCTGATGAAATTAACGGACGCAAAATAGGTGTATTCGTTACAGCATTAATCGCTGTTAAACTTTCAAGCGTTTGACTCGCTACCTGCCCAAGACTTTCACCTGTTACAATGGCAAGTGCCCCAATTTCCTCACGCACCTGATCAGCTACTTTCAACATCATACGGCGTGTTGTTGTCATCGATACATTAGAAGGCACTTTCTCTTTAATAAGAACTTGTATTTCAGTAAATGGAATGACATGTAAACGAATACTAGCACCAAATTTCGTTAGTTCATTGGCAAGTACCTTTACTTTTTCTAATGAATTTTCGCTTGTATATGGTGGACTAAAGAAGTGAATCGCTTCTAATCGCACGCCTCGCTTCATCATTAAATAACCTGCAACAGGGCTATCAATACCACCAGATAACATTAATAAAGATTTTCCATTAGACCCTACAGGCATTCCACCTGCGCCAGGAATAACTTGTGCCATCATATATGTTGCATCATGACGAACTTCTACACGTAGTTCAATATCAGGCTGCTTCACTTTGACTGATAAATTTTGAAATTGCGGTAAAACATAGCCACCAATCTCACGTTGGATGGCATGAGATTCTAAAGGAAATGTTTTATCGGTACGTTTCACTTCTACTTTAAATGTATGCTGCTCATCTTTAAATGTCTCCATTATAGTGATGGCAAGTTTCTTCATACTTTCTATATCTTTTTCACATGCAGCCACAGGGCTAAAAGATTGAATACCAAAAATTTTAGGTAAGCCTGTTACGAGTGCCCGCATTTGTGTTTCGTTTTCTATAGCAATAAACATACGATCACGCTCTGTACGAATATGCAGCTGTCCTAGATCGGCAAAAGCATGACGAATATTTTCACGTAAGCGACGGATAAAATCCATTTTGTTGCGACCTTTTGTAGAAAGCTCACCATATCGAATTAAAATTTCTTTCCAAATCATTACTTAATTTCTCCTTTGAGTTCCAGTATGACTTCTGCTAGTACTTGTTTAAACTTTTCTATATCTTGTGCTGTGTTATGCGCACCAAAGCTCATACGAATTACACCTTTTTTATAATGCTCATCGAGGTGCAGAGCCTCGACAACATGGCTTGCTTTCGTTTGCTTCGATGAACAAGCACTTGATGTTGACACAATGATGCCACGTTTTTGCATAGCATTAATAATGACTTCCCCTTTTAAATCACGAACACTGAACGATAAAATATGTGCAGCTCCTTGTGGAGTCGATAAAATATGCACTGCCTCTCCGTATCCTTTTAGTTGCGTACGAATTTCATCTTGCCATTGACGGTATTTCATTGCACGGTCATTCAATGTTTCTACTGCTAATCGAGCCGCTTTTGCTAATGCAGCTGCTTGCGGTACCGCTACAGTACCACTTCGCAAACCAAATTCCTGACCTCCACCAAGTGCATAAGGCTGCCATCTCATGCTTTTACGAAAAGCTAATACACCTGAGCCTTTAAAGCCATGAATTTTATGACCAGAAATAGCAATACTGTCTGGACCTTCTTCTCCATTAAAGGACACAGCTAATTTCCCAAAGCTTTGAACAGCATCAACATGAAGAGCTGCTCTACTCATTTCATGAATCATTGCTGCTGCTTCCTTAATAGGCTGGATAGCACCCATTTCATTATTCACATGCATAATGCTAACTAAAATTGTATCTTTACGTATTTTAGCACGCAGCTCCTCTAAAGAAATGACTCCATGTTGATCAACTCGAAGATAGTCAACCTCATAGCCCTCTTTTGTAAGCTGTTTAACTGTTTCTAAAACCGATGGATGTTCTATTTCAGTCGTTAAAATATGCTTTCCTATATGTGTATTACTACGTGCTATACCAAAAATAGCTGCATTATTTGACTCGGTCCCACCTGAAGTAAATAGCACATTTTTTGCCTCTGTCTGCAAAATATCTGCTACTTGCTCACGTGCACGCATTAATAAATCATTTGCTTCAACTCCCATGGCATGGATGGATGCAGGATTGGCATAATACTGCTCATTCACTACCATAAATGTCTGCATAACCTCTGTTAAAGGTTTTGTTGTTGCACTATTATCTAAATAAATTGTCTTAACCATCACTTTTCACACACTTTCAAAACGTTGATTTAACGGTATTTATCATAACGCAATCTTTGGCGATTGACCACTAACTTTCACGATTCTTCAAATTTTAAATAGCATATTACACTTTTTTCAACATTGTAATAAAAACTGTTGGTGTACTAAATTCACTATCTTTGACAAAGCCGAATTTTTCATAAAGACAAATGGCTCTCTTATTAAATCGGGCCACAGTTAAACGAAGCGGTAGTTGATGCTCTTGTTGAATTGTTTTGACAATAAACGAAAAAAATGCCGTCCCTAAGCCTTGACCAGTTAGATTGGGCTTCATACCGATGCCGATATCTACATAGCATTCTGCATATGCCCCAATGTCATGTCCTTTCGGTACTTGTGCGGCTGTGCCTGTGCAATAATAGCCGATTAACTCCTCCCGCTCATTAAAGATAGCATAGTAGGGATTTTCGAGCATTTCTTGTAAGGTTTCATCTGATAAATCATTATTATAAAAATCGTATGGTGCTGCATAATGCCATTGTAAAATTTCACTCGCATACTTCTCATTCATTTCTCGTAGCGACAGCTTCAACCGTATCACACCTTTCCCTCTATTTAATAAAGAAAGCTGTCTAAAAAGTAATCGCTATACTTTTTAGACAGCTAACAGTTATTTGAATTAATTTGACATAGACTCTTCTGCAACCATTTCTTGAATACGTTTTAAAGCACCTGGCTCCATCTCTTCAACAGCTGTTCCTGCTTCTTCTAATGCTTTCGCATAACGGAATTGATGGAATGCCTCTTCAGCTTCTTTTAAACGCGCGTTCAATGTTGGATTCGAAGCACGATGACGATTTCCATACTGAATAATACGTTCAATAAGCATAACATTTTCTATTAACTCATGTGCTTTGACTTTTACATCCTCTACGCACAGTGTGGCAGCATTTAAATTATTATGAACAGTCCCCATATTTAGCGGTACTTCTTGCAGGCTTTGCATAACAATGTAGATGTGCTCTGCAGCCTCATCAAGACGTGCATCCATTTCCTCAGGGATTCCTGGGATATTGGCCTTGTTCAATAAGCGATCTGTATCTTGTAATATTTTCTTTAAATTTTCAACTTGAGCGCGGGCTTTATTTTCATCAATTCGAAGTTTCTTCATTGTATTTGATAAATGTCCTTGCTCCTCATGAATTCGTTCAAGCTCTTCACTAATTTCGATTAATTCTTCCTGTAAACTAGAATAAGCCGATTTTTCTTCTCTCACACGCATAGCTAATAAGTCGTAGCGACGTTGTAATGCTTCTAATTGCTTTAATGCAGCTTTCGGAATTTCTGCATCCTTTTCGTTCAAATGATAACTTTGTTGCACATAGGTCGCTTCATCATTCACTAATTTTGTTGAAGAAATAACATTAGTGATGGAGCTTAATAAACGCTCACAATTTTGATCAACGTAATTTTTAGCAATAACCTCTTTTTCAAGTAAATCATAAAAATGATCGATTTCTTCATTTATTTCTGTCACACGAGGTTTAACTACTGTTAAATTAAGCGCTGCTAAGTCTTTTTTTAATTCATCAAACTCTTTTTCATACTTATTTAATGCCTCAGTCAATTCTAAATGCTGTAAATAGTAAGATTGATCTTCCATTTCACGCTGACCATTCCGCAATTCCTGAACCGCTCCTGGTAGCTTCACTTGTAATTCCGTTAAAATAGTTGGGACATCATTAATAAATTCAAAGGTCTGCTGTGATTCTTGATTTAAACTAATGACAATTTCGCGTGCTTGCAAATAATTCCCATCATTTGTCAATACATCAAACTCTTCAAACTTTTGTACAAATGTTTCTAGCTTTTTCTCAAGTGCAGGTAACGCTACACCAAATGAATGTTGGTGAGCAAGCAAAGTCTTTCTTGCTGAGCGATAATATTCCTTTAATTGTTCAATTTCAATTCGATTTTTTTCTTCGCTGCCAATTAATTCATTCAGTTCTTCTAAAATTTTATCTTTATCTTGTTCGCATTTCTCAATATAATCTTCAATTTCACGTTCTATAAACGTCGCTTTTTTAAAACGAAGTCGATTAATTTGATCCTCAGCATCAAATAGCAATGAATCAATTTTAGTCATATGTACATCGATGACCTCATCCCAAGTATTGCGCCATCGTTCAAACATTTCTTCCGTTTCACCGTTCATGTTTAAAGATTTTACTTTTGAAATTTCTTCATTTATAGGATTATGTTGAATTTGTAATTTTTCATTTTCAAGTTTTGCAATGATTGCAACATGTTTTCTTCGCATCATAAATCCTACTATGGCTAAAATTAATAGTAGGATAATCGGAATGATGATATACTCCATCGTAAGCCTCCTATTCTACAATAAACGAATTGGCTAGTTGTCTTTATTATATACTATGTTTTCGCCTTTTGTACTAAAATTTAAGTGTTTTTCAGAAAACTGTATTTTCGCTATTGTGAAATACTTAAATAGCGCATCTATAGAGCTAAAGGAGTGGTAAATTATGAAACGTGATGGGCATATACATAGTCCTTTTTGTCCACATGGCAGTTCAGACTCTTTCGTGCAATATATTGAAAAAGCAATTTCTCACCATTTCACTGATATCACCTTTACTGAACATGCCCCATTACCAAAAAATTTTGTCGATCCTACCCCGCAAAAAGATAGCGGAATGAATCCACATGATCTCATGCCCTACTTTGAGGAATTGCAACACCTACAAAAACAGTATGCACAAGATATTCGCATCCGAATTGGGTTAGAAGTTGACTATATCCAAGGTTTTGAACAAGAAACTCGGCAATTCCTTGATACATATGGACATTTTTTAGATGATGCGATCTTGTCTGTCCATTTTTTGCAATGGCAAGATTCCTTTGTCTGTATCGACTTTTCTCCTGAGTGCTTTATTGATTTTTCAAAAAAAGTTGGCTCTGTTAAACAGGTTTATGATTTATATTATGATACTGTCCTACAATCCATTAAGGCCGATCTTGGTCCATACAAGCCGAAGCGGATTGGGCATCCATCTCTTGTTCATAAATTTCAGCTAGTGCATAATGAAAAAATCAATGATGCCTCACGCATCAAAGAAGTATTAGACAGCATGAAATGTGGGGGCTATGAGCTAGATATAAATAGTGCTGGTTTAAGCAAACAATATTGTCAGGAGCCTTACCCTCCATTTACTTTTATCAAGTATAGTCAAGCTATTGAACTGCCATATGTATTTGGTTCGGATGCACATAGCACAACGGACTTACATCAACATCATAATGTTATATTACCAATATAAATAATTTTTAAACGAGGTGCTTATATGTTTACAAAAATTAATTACGAAGGATCAATTGCTGGCCAATATCTGACATTATCCAAACAATTAGATGCACTACTGACTGGCGAAACAGATTTGATCGCCAATTTAAGTAATGCCTCAGCACTTTTAAATCAGTTTTTAACTGACATTAACTGGGTTGGCTTTTATATCCTACAAGAAAATGAGCTTGTACTCGGACCATTTCAAGGTCTTCCAGCCTGCGTGAGAATCCCCATTGGTCGTGGCGTTTGTGGAACATCCGTGGCAACGAAAGAAACGATTGTTGTCAAAGATGTGCACGAATTTCCAGGACATATTGCCTGTGATGCTGCTTCACAGTCCGAAATTGTGATTCCATTGATAAAACAAGGCAAGATCATTGGTGTCCTTGACATTGATAGCCCCATTGTGAGCCGTTTTTCAGAGGAAGACCGCAATGGCTTAGAACAATTTGTCCAAACATTACTTCTTCATTTATAAAATATTAAAAAATTGCCCTGAAATGTTTTATATTGTCATTTCAGGGCAAATTATTTGTACAGCCATAGACATTTCGCCTTATTCGCCTATACATTAGTTTGATAAGAGCCGTCATGAATGCAAAAACGATTTTTCCCACTATTTTTCGCTTCATATAAGGCTGTATCAGCATGTAAAAAAACAGATTGGAATGCTGGTCGGTCTCGTTCATCCCATGTTATGAGGCCCGCAGAAATAGTTACTTGTGGATCTGTAGTACTCGGAATAACCTCCACAATGGCGGATGCTAATTCTAATGCTTCCTGCTCCTTAATATTTGGTACATAAACAGACATCTCTTCTCCGCCCCATCTTGCACAAATCCCACGACTACCAATCGTCTCTTTCAATTGGAGCGCTATTTGCACAAGAATTTTATCCCCTACTTGGTGACCGTACGTGTCATTGATGCGCTTAAAATTATCAATATCAATTAACAAGAACATCCCAGATTGGTCGTATTCAAGCGACTTTTCTACAAATTGATCGAGATAACTGCGTGCATATAGTTTTGTTAAATGATCCAAATCGACCATTTCCTGAAGTTGTGTTCGTAAAATTGAATTTGCAATGGCTAAAGAGGAGTGATGAATTAACGATTGCATTAATTTAAAACTATCGAACGAAAAGAAATATGGCTCTTTATGTAAGACAATACTAAAACCATTGATCTTTTCTTCCATTAATATAGGGATCGCCATAATGGAACGGTACTCAATTTGATTCGCTGTTAAACGACTGAAATCGGCAATAAACAGTGGATCATTCGTTTGAGCAAAATGCTGCTCAACATGTTTTATATAGGTCTGCCCCTCTTCTGCATTGAACAAAGATGTACTTGCGCCCGTCACTTCAAACGTATCATTTTTTTTAAATGCAAAACAAACTTCCATTGGTTGAAAAGATTTCAGTAACTGCTTTTGTAGGAAAAGTAACATTTCATGAATGTCAATCCGCATATTTAAACGATGTGATGTTTCATTGATGAGTTGTAAATCGCTTACAAGACGATGCGATTGATGATATAATTTTGCATTTTCAAGTGCATTTCCTGACGCTTGTGCAAGCATTCGTACGAAGTCTTTTTCAGTCGTTGAAAAAAGATAAGTCGTTGGTGCACTTACTTGCAAGATGCCATAGATAGCTTGCCTGCCCTTTATCGGCGCATTTAACAATCGACAATTTAAATCACTCGCTAGTTCTGTTGTTAACTCTCCTGATACAAAAGCCTCAATTGTAGCAGGTCTTTCTGATAAATAATCAAAAAGCTTAATATCGATGGTCGTATGTCGATCTTGATCATTCGATAATATAAGCTCTACATTAAACTCAGGGAAATTATCCCTTATATTTTTCAATACATTTTCTAAAATTAAATCAATATCCATTGTTGAATGAAATAAATCAGTCATATTATAGAGTTTTCTATATTGATCTTCGTTTATTTTGACATCTAAATTGTCCCTCATCATTTGAAGAACCTTCGAAAGTATTTCTATACACTCTTCACCATAATCCGAGGTCATAAAGTCATTCCAAGACTCTGATGCCTCCACAAGTAATACACCAATGGGATGTTTGCCCTCTGCTTGGAAAAGCACCATATCTGTCATCATTGAATAGGCCTGTCTTGCTTTTATTATATAAGGAATTTTCACTACTTTTTGTTGATAAAAACTAGCTTCGATCATCAGCCATGACACAGCATTTAGCTTTGTTTCAATTGTTAATGAAGCCATCTCCTCAATAGGTATTAATGAATTACCTTCAAAGCTGAGAAAAGCTGCATTATCAATTTTCAAGTGCTTCTTTAGACACTGTTTTAATGAATAAAAATACCCATTAAAACTAGCTTGTTCTTCATTAGAACTCACCCAAAAGCTCAAAACATCAGATTTTATATATTTTAGCGTTTGTAAATGGTCTGTCATGAAATCACCTTTTCTATATAACGTCCAAATCAATTACTATTAACTTATAATATATTATACATAATTTGTGTCATTTTGACTATGTAATTATCCCTTACTTTTACATTTTACATTACACAGCGTATCATTAACTATTTTCACATCATTTGAAATAGGTCTTAAGGAATTTCCTACTATGAAAACTCATGATGAAATTTTATATGTTAATAATTGACGTCCTTGTCCTGAGCAGTTACAATGGAGTTTGTGTAAAATAAACGCAGCAGTGGTATAAGCTTATAACTGTATTTTATTCCTCTATTTTCATATGTACAACTACTTAGATTCTTCTAGCAACGGAAATTAGATGGTGTATTGCGTAACCTAACGGCTGCATAGGCGAAAATACATGAAAATAAAATGCGTGTAAGAATGGGTACTACTGGTTTTTGTTTTACAACAAAAAAACCAAATTTAAAGGAGGAGACAACAATATGTCTCGTTATACAGGTCCATCTTGGAAATTATCACGTCGTCTTGGTATCTCACTAAGCGGTACAGGTAAAGAAATCGAAAAACGCCCTTACGCACCAGGTCAACACGGTCCAAACCAACGTAAAAAATTATCAGAATACGGTTTACAACTTCAAGAGAAGCAAAAACTTCGTCATATGTATGGTATGAACGAACGTCAATTCCGTACACTATTTGACCGCGCTGGTAAAATGAAAGGTGTTCACGGTGAAAACTTCATGATCCTTCTTGAAACTCGCCTTGACAACTTAGTTTACCGTTTAGGTTTAGCTCGTACTCGTCGTGGTTCTCGTCAATTAGTTAACCATGGTCACATTTTAGTAGATGGCAAACGCGTTGATATCCCATCATACAGCGTAAAACCAGGTCAAACGATTTCTCTTCGTGAAAAATCTCAAAACCTTGCTGTTGTAGCAGAAGCTATCGAAGTAAACAACTTCGTACCTGACTACTTAACATTCGACGCTGACAAAAAAGAAGGTACATTCACTCGCCTTCCTGAGCGTTCTGAATTATCAGCTGAAATCAACGAATCATTCATCGTAGAGTACTACTCTCGTTAATGACAATAAAAGCCCTGAAATCCCTTATATATCAAGGTTTCAGGGCCTTTTTATTGTCTTCACCATATAATTGTAATAATAATTTTTACTTAGAGCTTCATCCTAACACCCCTAAACAATCAATTTAAACTTTTGTTGTTTCCAATTGTAATCATTAGTGCGGAAACGAATCCGATACTAAGTGTGATAGCTAGAAGAAGAAAGGCTACAGCAAAGCTACCAGATTGTATCAAATAAACAGATATGAATGGTGCAACACTTGTTCCAGCAAATAAAATGACTGTATACATAGAGACCGCAATCCCTCCCATATTCCAGCCTAACTGACTAACAAGTGTTACTAATGAAGGAACCGCCAGTGCAATCCCACCGACAAATAAAATACTAATAATCGTTAAACCAGCTATGGTTGAAACAAAGCTCATCACCGTTAGTGAGATAATCGAAAGACATAAGGCCAATTTTAATACAAATAGTACATTAAAACGCTTCGCTAATTTACCTGCAAATGGTGACATCACCATTCCTACTATCCCAAAGGCACGAATGTAAATGAGGTTTTGACTATTCATACCGAAGGAATCACTCGTTAAATATGCACCTAAAATAATATACATACTGACAAATGACATTAATAATACAAACGCAATGATATAACTGAATATCAAATTTCTATTGGTAAAAATAATACCGATTTTCTTCAGAGGAGCCCATATATTTTTAGATTGGTTCTGAAGTATTCCCTTCGGTAAGATCCACACGACTAACAAAGCAGTCATAGCATACACTACTGCAAGCACATAAAAGATGACGTGCCAATGACTATGTTCACTTACATATCCACTAAATACCTGACCAACTATACCCGCTACAAGAAATCCCGTACTAATAAAACCAACTGCCCCAACTTTTCGATCATTTGGAAAAACCTCAAGAGTATAAGCAAGCGCTACTGGTGAAAATGTAGCTGCCGCAAGCCCTTGTAATCCTCTCATTAGAAGAATAAAAGAAAAATCATTAACTAAACCTAGAAGTAACGTTATCACACTTAATGAAAAAAGCCCAAATACGATGACATTTTTACGTCCATATTTTTCTGATATTGCACCATAGAAAAAACACCCTAGCGCAAAGCCAAGTGAAAAAACACTTGATGTAAAACCTGCTTTAGACAATGAAATATGAAAATAATCACTGAATAAACTAATAAGAGGTATTGTTAAATAGAGGCTCGACATCACCACCATACCTGTCCAGGCTAGAATAGTTGTCATTAAAGTATAATTTGCGCGATTTCCTGAAATTACAATGTTCATTAAATAAATCACCCTTTTAGTTTGATTAGCTTATAGTTAGATAATCTAATTAAACAACTAAAAATTAAACTGTATCAATATAGCTACAGTTTAACGTTCCACCTTTAGTTTTCTTTGTATAGATTTTAATAATTTACTCACTAATTTCTCGAATACTTTTCGTTCATCAGGTTCCAAATCGATTAAATTAGAAGCACATGACGACCAATAAGTCGGTAAAACCTCAGCGATAAAAGTATGCCCTTCATCAGTTAAACTTACATAGATCTTCCTCCGATCTTCTTTACTATGATTCCGTACAACAAGATTTCTCTTTTCTAGCCAATCCAGCATTGATGTTGCTGATGCCCTCGTAATTCCCAATCGTTTAGCTAAAGCAGACGGAGTCGCACGTCTCTCTTCATGTAGTGTCAGCAATAGTAATAAGTCCAATTTACTTTCTGTAATTCCAAAAGGAGCTAACTCATTGTCTGTTACATCTAAAACATGATCACTTAACCATAACAACATTAATCCCAATTTTGCATCTTCTTGATTTGTCTCACTTGAAGAGGACGCCTGAATCAGTTCAATATATGGCTCTACCCCTAACACTGGTAAATCATCTTCATTTGTGTACGTTTTCTTAAGTTTTGTCATTGAATCACCTTTTAATTAGATTATCTAACTATTAACCATTCTAACTATAAAATTAATCTAATGCAAGAACTTTTATTTCCACAAATTTCTTCAAAATAAAGCCACTATTTTTTAGCGCAGACGTATTTCATTATAACGAACAATAATTATTCCCCTCTCATATGATGACAATCTTATGTACTTTAAAATAGTAATTACACCGTTTCAAAATAACATAATCACTACCTTAATAATAAAAACAAAATATCAGTTATTTACTATTCAACTACTCATAAAAATAGAACCATTTTCTAAAAAATATATTTTACTTTCATAGTAAAATATTTTTCAAACCACATTAAATTCAATATTCTTATACAAAACTACTTTCTAAACGCCCTTTCAACACCTTAACTTTTTTGTGAAATAATAACATGAATAAAATGAACAATTTTAATAAAAATACGAGTTGAACTTTTACAAAAAATAGAATACGATGAATTCCGAAAGGTGGTTCACCATCATTCAAGCAATAATAATTTTTAAAAAGGGGTTGGAAATATGTCAGACGTTCTAAAGCAATTTGTTATGCCGAAAACAAACTTATTTGGACCTGGAGCAATTCAAGAAGTTGGTAAACGCTTAAATGATTTAGAAGTGAAAAAGACATTAATCGTAACAGATGAGGGATTACACAAATTAGGTCTCTCAGAACAAATTGCAAACATCATTACAGCTGCTGGAATCGATGTAGCAATTTTCCCTAAAGCAGAACCAAATCCAACAGATCAGAATATTGAAGATGGTGTAACAGTATATCATGCTGAAAACTGCGATTCCATTGTTTCTCTTGGAGGAGGCAGCGCACACGATGCAGCAAAAGGTATCGGACTTATTGCTTCGAATGGTGGACGCATTCATGACTATGAAGGCGTTGACAAATCACAAAATCCATTGGTGCCATTAATTGCGATCAATACAACTGCTGGGACAGCAAGTGAAATGACTCGATTCACAATTATTACAGATACAGCACGTAAAGTGAAAATGGCCATTGTTGACAAACATGTAACACCGTTATTGTCCATTAATGACCCCGAGCTTATGATTGGCTTACCACCGGCTCTAACTGCGGCTACTGGCGTAGATGCATTAACACATGCGATTGAATCCTTTGTTTCTACTAATGCTACGCCAATTACAGATGCATGTGCTGAAAAGGTACTTCAACTCGTTCCTGAATTTTTACCGCGTGCTTATGCGAACGGTGCTGATTTAGAAGCGCGGGAGCAAATGGTGTATGCTCAATTTTTAGCAGGAATGGCCTTTAATAATGCATCGCTTGGCTACGTGCATGCGATTGCTCATCAATTAGGTGGCTACTATAATTTACCACATGGCGTGTGCAATGCTATTTTATTGCCACATGTTTGCCGCTACAATGTAACAGCACGTACAGAACGCTTTGCTCGTATCGCTGAATTATTAGGAGAGAATGTGGAAGGATTAAGTAAACGTGATGCCGCTGAAAAGGCTATTACAGCTATTGAAAAGCTATCACAAGATTTAAATATTCCTAGCGGCTTCCGTGCATTGGGTGCAAAAGATGAGGATATCGAAATCTTAGCGAAAAATGCAATGTTGGATGTTTGTGCTGAGACTAACCCTCGTAAAGCAACACTAGAGGATATTAAACAAATCATTACTAATGCAATGGGGCCTCTTGCGAAAAAAGAGGAGTCACTCGAAGCGGTTGTCCTTTCTTAATCGAGGAATTCATATAAGCCTACCATGACAATAGATGGAGAAAACGCTTGTTTTCTCCACTTTTTTATAGGTTCAGTATACATACATTGTCTATACTAGAAACTCTCGCTATACTTTTCTTAAAAAGAATAGGAGAAAAACGATATGCGTTTAATTTCAATTTGTCCTAGCAATACAGAATTAGTCGCTTATTTAGGGCTGACAGACCAGCTCGTTGGTGTCGATGATTTTTCTGATTGGCCAGCTACGGTTAAAGATTTACCACAGCTTGGACCAGATTTATCGATTAATATGGATGCACTAGAGGCATTACAGCCTGATCTTGTCCTAGCTTCCTTAAGTGTGCCTGGGATGGAAAGAAATATTGAAGCATTGAAAGAAAGAAATATTCCCCACATCATTTTTAATGCAAACTCACTAGAGGAGATTGCCCAGGACCTTCTGACACTTGGAAGAGCTTGTCATGTGGAAAAACATGCACAGGCCATCGCCGAACAATACATGGATTCTATCAAAAAGATGCGTTCCATTGCACAGACTATCCAAAAGAAACCTACTCTTTATTGGGAATGGTGGCCCAATCCTATTTTTACACCAGGAAAAATAAACTGGCTTACGGAAATTAGTACTATTGCAGGTGGGGTTAATTTATTTCAAGATGTAGATCTTGCCAGTGTTCAAACGGATTGGGCAGATGTCGTTGAGCGAAAGCCCGACTACATTATGATGGCTTGGGTAGGTGTAGCATTTGAGCGTATACAGCCTGCTAATTTATTAAAACGTCCACATGCTAAAGAGCTACATGCCGTTCAAATGAAACAGCTTCACGTAATGGAAGAATGGCTGTATTGCCGCCCCTCTCCACGGCTGATCGAAGGTGCCATAAAGCTTGCGAACCTATTGCATCCTAAAGAATATAAACAGATAAAACCTCCAAGTTTCTTATAAATGAAAAAAAGCAATATCCCCCAAAACAAGAGGATGTTGCTTTTTCATTTATAGAAATTAAACGAACTTCACCATATGATATTTTTTCTTCCCACGACGCACAATGCTGAATGCATCCTCTAAACGGTCCTTGGCATCGAATACATATTCTAAGTCCGTCACCTTCTCACCATTTACACTAATCGCACCATTCGATACGTCCTCACGGGCTTGACGTTTTGAGGATGAGATCCCTGCTTCCACAAGAAGGTCTACAATATTTTTGGCCTCTTTAGCCATTTCAATAGAAGGAACATCTTTAAATGCATCCTTCATTTCTTCAGCTGAAAGTGCTTTTAAATCCCCTGAGAATAAAGCTGCTGTAATACGAATGGCTTGCTCTAATGCCTCTTGACCATGAATTAAACGAGTCATTTCTTCTGCAAGTGCTTTTTGAGCCTTACGTAAATGTGGTTCTTCTTCTACAGAGACTGCTAATGCTTCAATTTCTTCACGAGAAAGGAACGTAAAGATTTTTAAGTATTTGATCACATCTGCATCAGCAGCATTGATCCAGAATTGGTAGAACTCATATGGAGATGTTTTCTTACTATCTAACCATACAGCACCACCTGCTGTTTTACCGAATTTTGTGCCGTCTGCTTTCGTTACTAAAGGAATCGTAATCCCGAATGCTTTCGTTTCTTCCTCATGTGTTTTACGAATAACTTCTAAGCCTGTTGTAATATTACCCCATTGGTCAGAGCCACCTACTTGTATACGACAATTGTAGTGATTGTATAAATGATTGTAATCAATACCTTGGATTAACGTGTATGCAAACTCTGTAAACGAAATCCCTGTGTCTAGACGAGAAGCAATCGTATCCTTTGCTAACATGTAGTTTACGTTAATTAATTTACCGTAATCACGTAAAAATTCAATTGTATTGATATTGCCAATCCAGTCGCGGTTGTTCACAAGCTGTGCACCGTTGCCATCTTCTGCAAAATCAAAAATACGTTCTAATTGGCTACGGATTCCTTGGACATTTTTATCGATTTGCTCTACTGTTTGTAATTGGCGCTCTTCTGAACGACCAGATGGATCACCTATCATCCCTGTTGCACCACCAACAAGTAAAATTGGACGGTGACCAGCTTTTTGGAATCGACGAAGTGTTAACAATGGAACAATATGTCCTATATGCATGGAGTCTGCTGTTGGATCGACACCACAGTATAAAGATACCGATTGATTATCTAATAATTTTGCCATACCTTCCGCATCTGTTTGTTGGTATAGCAAACCACGCCATTCTAAATCTTGTAATAATTCGTTTGTCATATTAATTCCTCCTAAAAATGGTTGAAATGCGTTACGTGTATGGGCTTATTTAAATAAAAAAGTCCCTACACGCAAATAATTGCATGCAGGGACGTTAAGTTACAAACTAACGCGGTACCACCCGGCTTGAAGATGTCATCCATCTTCCACTTCATTCAACCGCCTTTATCGCAGGCGCGCACGTCTAAGCTCCAAGCACGTAATTCGTCTCTACACTATGACCAGTTTTCACCAACCACTGGCTCTCTAAACAGGGAATATAGATACTACTGCAAACTTTTCATCACTAGAAAACTATAAACATAATTCTATACGAATCTATTTCAAAGTCAATAACTATGTTCGAGCTAAAACATTATGTGCTATAATAGACAAGATTTTAGGAGGTCGATACATTGAAAGATTGGATTGAAAAAATCAATGCGAAGATCGATGAATTACTTGAACAAAAATGGATGAAGAAATTACGTATTTCAGGTAGTGTTACCTGGAACTTATTTTTACTATTTTTAGTCTTTGCATTGGTGGGCACTGTATTTGTCGGATCAGTTGGAGCTGGGTATTTCGCTTCTCTCGTAAAAGAAGAGCCATTACGCTCAAAAGAAGAGTTGCGCAATCAAATTTTTAGTTATGAAGAAACCAGTGAAATTTATTTTGCCAACGATATTTATATTGGGAAGTTACGGACAGATTTGGATCGCCGTGAAACATCACTTAGCAATGTAGCACCAGATGTTGTGAATGCTGTTCTAGCAACAGAAGACGAATATTTCCGCGATCATAACGGCATAGTACCAAAGGCGGTTGTTCGTGGTTTATTACAAGATGTCACTAACTCTGCTACGCAAACAGGTGGATCTACCCTTACTCAACAGCTTATTAAAAACCAAGTACTAACAAACGAAGTATCCTATGAACGTAAAGCTAAGGAAATCTTACTGGCAATGCGTTTAGAACATTTTATGACGAAGGAAGAAATATTAGAGGCTTACTTAAATATTATTCCGTACGGTCGTAACTCTTCAGGTCGAAATATTGCTGGTGTTGAAACAGCCGCTGAAGGGATTTTTGGTGTGAAAGCTAAAGAATTATCTCTTCCACAAGCTGCTTACATAGCTGGTATTCCACAGGCACCATTTGCCTACACACCTTTTACGAATACAGGTGAACTGAAAAGTGAAGAAGCTTTAAAGCCGGGTATTGATCGTATGAAAACGGTACTATATCGTATGAAAGAAGCTGGTTATATTGACGACGCGCAATACAAAGAAGCTTTAGATTATGATATAGCGGCAGATTTCCGCGGACCAGAAATGCGTGCGGAGGATCGTTACCCATGGCTAACATATGAGCTTGAAGCTCGTGCAAAAGAAATTATTGCAGAGAAACTAGCAAAAGAAGATGGGGTTGACCCAGAACGATTAAAAGCAGAAAAAAAACTAAAGGATAAATACACAATTTTAGCAGATCGTGATGTTCGTTCAAAGGGCTATCGTATTTACTCAACCATTAATAAAGATATGTATGATTCCATGCAAAAGGCCGCGAAGGACTTCCAGTATTACGGTCATACGTATACTGGTAAAGGAAAAGATCCTGTCACTGGTGAAGAAATAGATATTGAGATGCCTGTACAAGTGGGCAGTATTTTAATAGAAAATACTACAGGGAAAATTTTAAGCTTTGTCGGTGGTCGAGACTTTAAAACAACACAAGTAAACCACGCTACACAGGCTTTTCGCTCTAACGGTTCTACTATGAAACCATTACTTGTTTACGCTCCTGCTATAGAATATGGGGTAATCGGTGCAGGTAGCCCACTCGTTGATGTGAAATTCTCGATTGGTTCCTGGAGTCCAAGTAACTATATTACGAGTGATGAACGAGGTCTTATTCCAGCTCGTGAGGCATTAGCAGACTCTCAAAATATTTCAGCGCTCCGTTTATATAATGACATTATTAATAGACGCCCTGCTGATTTATTAGTAAAAATGGGATTCACAAAATTACATCCTGATGATTTTACAAACTTAGCAACGGGTATCGGTGCTTTAAGTGAAGGGACTACTGTTGAAGAAAACACAAATGCCTTTGCAACTTTTGCAAATGGTGGACAATTCATTGATGCTTATATGATTGATCGAATTGAAGACCAAGAAGGAAATATTGTTTATCAACATGAAGTGGAACCTGTCCAAGTGTTCAGTCCCGAAACATCTTATATCGTGACAGATATGTTACGTGATGTTCTAACGAAGGGAACAGGGACAATGGCACGAAATACGTTAAAATTCTCTTCTGATTTCGCTGCAAAAACAGGGACTTCTCAAGAGTATAAAGATGTTTGGTTAGTTGGCTATAATCCAAATGTATCCCTTGGTGTTTGGATGGGGTACGATCAGCCTCGTACACTTTATGCATTTAACAATACGTATTTACAGCCAAGTGTTCGTGTCAATAAGCTATGGGGCACTTTAATGAATGCTGTTTATGATGCAGACCCTCAATTAATTGATCCGCCGACAAGCTTTAAGGCGCCTAAAAATGTTGTGACTGCTTCATTCTGTGGTATTTCAGGTATGGCACCTTCTGCCGCTTGTGCAAACGCAGGTCTTGTACGTTCAGATTTATTTAATGCGAAAGTATTTTTACCGTCACAGCCTGATGATAGCTTAGCATCTTCAAGTGTTGTAACGATTAAAGGAAAAACCTATAATGCTCTGCCAAATACACCAGCAGAATTTGTTAAATCAGGTGGTGCAGGCATTAATCAAGCATTTATCAAACGAATGCTAGGAAGACTTGGTGGTAACCCAGCTAGTCTATTACCAAAGAATTCAACATTGTCGAATTCATCTGTATCAGCAGTTGATTTCCCAGCGGACGATAGCCCACCAGCAGCTGTAACAGCTACAGTAAATGGCTCGACATTATCATGGTCAGAGTCATCAAATGATGTTGTTGGTTATCGTATCTACAACGTTACGAATGGTGGTAACACACTTGTAACGTCTGTGCTAGAGTCAACACAAAGTATCTCTGTTGCTAGTGGACAAGCATATGTTGTGGTCGCTGTAGACATTACAGGTCTAACATCACCACAGTCTAATGTTGTTTCTACTGGTGGTAGCGAAAATGAACCTGACCCAGAGGAAAACGAGCAAGAACCAATTCCACCAACAACGCCACCTACAAATGGCAATGGCTCTGGTAGTAACGGTAATGGTTCTAATAATGGGAATGGCTCTAATAATGGCAACGGCTCTGGTAATAACGGCAACGGCTCTAATAACGGCGAGGGCTCTGGTAACAATGGCAATGGAACTGAAAACCCGGAAGATGGCTCAAATGGAGGAGACAATGGCAACACCCCCCCTCCTGACACATCAACAACAAGACGCTAATCTATGTTGCTTAGCATAAAACAATCTAGCTAAACAGACTTACTACATCATTACTTATGAATTGTAGTAAGTCTGTTTTTTTGTCATTATAAAGAGGACTACTATTTTGAAGGGGTGGAAAAATATGAACATATTAGTTTTAGGAGGCACACGTTTTTTTGGTAAAAAGCTGGTGGAACTTTGTATTCAAAATGGACATGATGTAACGATTTTAACACGTGGTCAAAGCGGTAATCCCTTTGGTACAAATGTTAAGCAATTAGTGGCCAATCGTAATGATCGTGACGCTTTAGCACAGGCACTAGCTAATACTACATGGGATATTGTTTATGATAATATTTGCTATTCTCCCAACGAGGCACAAGCAATTTGTGAGCTATTAAAGGGGAAAACTAAAAAACTGGTTTTCACCTCTACTCTTTCAACCTATGAAGTAGATGGAAAGATGAAAAAGGAAGAAGACTTTGACCCATTACAGTATCAAATTCGCATGGGTCAACAAGAGGAATTTTCTTATGGCGAGGGCAAACGACAAGCAGAGGCTGTCTTATTTAAAGAGGCTTCGTTCCCAGTTGTCGCTGTACGTTTTCCGATTGTGATGGGGGAACATGACTATACACATCGTTTACATTTCCATGTTGAACGTATTTTACAGGATCAACCGATCACTCTACCAAACATAGATGCAAAAATGAGCTATATTACAGATGAGGAAGCAGCTGCATTTTTATATTTTACTGGTGTTACTCCTATAGAAGGTCCATACAACGCTACTGCGTCTGGTACTATATCACTTAAGGATCTAATAGCTATGATTGAAGAGATAAGTGGTAAGCGTGCAAAAATTTCACTTATTGGCGGAAATGAGGAATCACAGTCACCCTACGGAGTTCCTGCAGACTGGTATATGTCGAATGAGAAAGCAGAGAAAGCAGGATTTACATTTAGTCAGCTTGAAAAGTGGCTACCCGAATTAGTGAGCACTTTAGTAAAACAGCTCCAATAACTTTTTAACAACACAAGACGGCTGGTACAAGAGGATTTTATCCAATGAAAAACCCAAACTATTTAACGAAACGCTCATCTAGTGTTTCGTAATAGTTCGGGTTATCTATTTATATAAGAAAATGTCTAGCCTTCATCATGGACAATTAATTATAACCCATCCTCTATTCGTTCAATGTAAAATCGTCTTTAAAATAGCTACTGCTTTGTCTATCTCTTCCTTTGTGACCGTTAATGGTGGCAAGAGGCGAATAACAGTTGGTCCTGCCCCCACTAATAAAAGACCACGCTCTTCTGCTGCGGCAATATAAGGTGCTACCTCTGTATTACCACAACCAATCCCTAACAACAGACCCTGTCCCTGAATGGTATAGCTAGAAGGTAAATTTGCTTTTAGCTGAGCCACAAAATAAGCCGATACTTCTCGTACCTGCTGTAAAAATTCCGGCTCAAATACATGGCTCAAAACAGCTTGTGCTACATTCATTGCAAGAGGGTTTCCACCAAATGTTGTACCATGTGTTCCAGGGCTAAATGTCGCATGAAGCTCGGCAGTTCCTAGCATGGCGCCAACAGGGAAACCACCGCCTAATCCTTTTGCCAATGTCATAATATGTGGTTTTAATACCGTTTGTTCAAAGGCATAGCGTGTGCCCGTTCGTCCAATACCTGTTTGTACTTCATCAATAATTAGCAGTATCCCTTTGTCATCACAAGCTTTTGTAATAGCTGCTGCAAATTCTGCTGATACGCTATTGACACCGCCCTCTCCCTGAATCATTTCCAGCATAATAGCTGCTACCGAATCATCAATGGTTGCTTCAAGTGCGGCCACGTCATTGAATGGCAAAATCGTAAACTTTTCTACGAGTGGTCCAAAGCCATTATGTACTTTGCCTTGACCTGTTGCAGACATGGCGCCAAAGGTACGACCATGAAAGGATTTTTCAAATGTAATAATATGATGTTTTCCTGTATGCTTCCGCGCTAATTTAATAGCCGCCTCATTAGCCTCTGCTCCACTATTACAGAAAAAGGCATGAGCAAAGTGCGTATGGGCGATTAATTTTTGTGCTACCTTCTCCTGACCCGGTATATCAAAAAGGTTTGATATATGCCATAGCTTTTCACTTTGCTCTTGCAGTGCCTGCACAATGGCTGGATGGGCATGACCAAGGCTCACTACAGCAATTCCACTAGTAAAATCTAAATATTGTTTCCCTGTAGAATCTTCCACAACGGTCCCATGTCCTTTGACAATTTGTGCGCGGCGCTTACCGTAGTTCCCAAATAAAGCACTCATGTTATCATCTCCACTATCATTAGAAATAGTCTTCTTTCAACAACTATACTTATCACATTATCTTATTAGAACTCTAGGGCGAATGAAGTTTACTCGAAGCGATAATCGTTGTCCCTATTAATGTTTCTCCCACAATTTGCACAGAAGGAATACCTGCACGTAAACCGTCAATAGCCCCTTGTACTTTCGGAATCATTCCTCCGTATATATGCCCCTGCTCTGTCCACTGATCGATGAGAGCAGGTGTAGCTATTGATTGATATTCATCCTGAATACGAATACCACTCACATCCGTTACGAGTAATAAGCTATCTGCCCCTATCGCTAGCGCAATTTCACTTGCCACTGTATCACCATTTATATTGAGAGCCTGACCTGCTTCGTTAGCACCTACACAAGCAATAACTGGAACAATCCCCCCACTCATTAACATTTCCAATAATGATGTATTGATGGTTTTGATAGCTCCAACATAGCCATAAATAGCTTGATCTAAAAAGTCTGCGACCATCAATTGACCATCAAAGCCATTTAACCCAAGAGCAGCTATACCTGCATGTGTTAATTCATGAACTAGCGCAGGATTCACTTGACCGATTAAAGTCGATTGGACAACTTTCATAGCTGCCTCATTCGTAACACGTATGCCATTTAATGTATGTGATTGTATACCTCGAGCAGCCAGTTCGCGATTAATGGCTGGACCACCACCATGGGTGATAATCAGTTCTACCCCACTTTCTTGTAACCTTTTAAAATTATCAAAGAAAGCTTCATTTAACCCTTCCAGTGTACTGCCTCCAAGCTTAATCACCATACGTTTACGAGCGGTATGAGGCATTGATTTGGACGTAGTCATATGTTAAGTCACATCCCCAAGCATGCCCCTTACCTTCACCCAGACCAAGAGACACATAGATTTTTACTTCATGCATTTTTAATATTTGAATTAACGCATCTTCGGAGAAAGCAATTGGCTCACCGTTTTCAACCATTGTGGCACCACCAATTTTTATAGTAATTTTATCTGCATCTATAGTTGCACCACTATACCCTACCGCAGCAATAATACGCCCCCAGTTAGCATCACAGCCAAAAACGGCCGTCTTCACAAGTGGTGAACCCACGACAGTTTTAGCAATTTTTCGTGCCTCTTCATCTGAAATTGCCCCAACAACTTCCACTTCTATGAGCTTTGTTGCCCCTTCTCCATCTTTGGCAATCATTTTTGCTAAATCTTCCGCCACTGTTTGCAACGTGTAATAAAAATTTTGCCAGTCTGGATGCTCAGGCGTTAGAGTATCATTTCCCGCTAAACCGTTTGCCAATACAACCACTGTGTCATTAGTGGATGTATCCCCATCCACTGTAATAGCGTTAAATGTCAAATTTGTAATAGCTGAAAAAGCCGCTTGTAACACATCAGATTCAATGTTGGCATCAGTTGTAATAAACCCAAGCATTGTTGCCATATTCGGTTCGATCATGCCTGAACCTTTTGCAACACCAGCGATAATGACTTCCTTGCCATCCACCGTTGTACTATAGCTTGTGTTTTTCATAACCGTATCTGTCGTCAAAATAGCTTGTGCAAAGTCAATGGCACTTTCTAAATTATCCTTTGGCTCTAGCTGTTGAATACCATTAGCAACTGGCTCCAATTTCATTATTTCGCCAATAACACCCGTTGAACAAACACCTATCAAATTCGGTGCAATTCCTAGCTTTTCAGCAGCTAACGCCTGCATCGTTTGGGCATCCTTAACCCCTTGTTTACCAGTGCAGGCATTCGCATTGCCAGAATTCACAACGATTGCTTGCATTTTCTTTGTTGTATAGACAACTTCTTTCGTGACTTTTAATGGTGCTGCTTGGACAGCGTTTGTTGTAAAAACACCAGCTACACTTGCGGGTACTTCGCTTACTAAAAGTGCTAAGTCTTTTTTCTTATGCTTTAAACCGCAATGTAATCCTGCCGCTTTAAAGCCTTTTGGTGAAACGATATTTTTACTTGATAATTTCTTCATTACAGTTGTTAACGTAGTGACTGTCATTCGAAATTCCTCCTTTGATGGATAAAATAAGACAAGCATACAGTTCCCTGCATGCTGTTAAATAAAGAACGGTACAACATCTAGCCCTGTCGTTTGTGGTAAATCAAATTGCACATTCATATTTTGAATGGCTTGCCCTGCTGCCCCTTTGACAAGATTGTCAATTACACTGACAATCGTGGCACGATTCGTACGGGAATCAACTTTTACCAAAATATCACAATAGTTTGATCCTTTCACACGATTTGTCCCTAAACCGTTTGCATCCGTAACTACTCGAACAAATGGATGCTTTTCATAGGTTGTCTGTAAACAAGTGATCAATTGTGCCTCTGTAATGCCAGGCATAACAGGTGCATAGGATGTCGCCAAAATCCCCCGTGTCATTGGCACCAAATGCGTATTAAAAGTAATCGTTGTATCTACATGAGCAAACATGGAAAGTGCCTGTTCGATTTCTGGTATATGCTGATGTGTATTTACTTTATAGATTAAAAAGCTCTCATTCGCCTCACTAAAGTGGGTCGTTTGTGATGGCTTATTGCCAGCTCCCGAAATACCGCTCTTAGCATCAATCACTAAAAAGCTCGGATCAATCAACCGCTCCTTTACAAGTGGCAATAAGGATAACAAAACCGCTGTTGGGTAACAGCCTGGATTAGCAATAAGTGTTGCTTGCTGGATAAGTTCTGTATTCCATTCCGTTAAGCCATACACACTCTGTTGCACACTATGGGATGGTGCCGCTTTTTTGCCATACCATGCTTCATAGCTTGCGAGATTTTTTAAGCGATAATCACCAGATAAATCGATTAATCTTGGTCCTTTTCCAATCAATGGCGGTAAAAGCTCACTAGTCACGCCAGATGGTGTACTCGTAAACAAAACATCAAATTTTTCTAAAGTGTCATACTCTATTTTTTGTAATGGCGTATCTACTATCGTAATAAGATGACCAAATTTTGAAGAAAAAAGTACACCCTCTTCTGATGAGGTAAATAAATCAATCTGATCCACAGCCGGATGGTTATGTAAAAATCGAATAAGCTCTAGTCCACCATATCCAGTTGCTCCAACAATACCTACTTTCAATGCACTCACCTCTGAAATAAGTTAAAAATAGTATACGTCTGCATATTTATTAAATCAACTGAATTTTTATAAAATTATATATTTTCTCTGTAGACTTTACTTCATCTTTAGAATGCTTATGTAACATTGTAAAGTCAGAAAAAAGAAGGCAAGAATCCTTTCGTTCATCGAATGAATCCTTGCCTTCCTTTTATGCATATGTTGTATAAATATCAATTGTTGTTAGCTTACTTGTTTAATCTTCCATCGTCGATAAATCACCAGTTGGCAAATTTAATTCCCATGCTTTCAATACACGACGCATAATTTTACCACTACGTGTTTTTGGCAATTTATCCTTAAATTCAATTTCACGCGGTGCTGCATGTGCAGATAAACCTTTCTTAACAAAATCACGGATATCTTCAATCAATGCATCAGAAGGTTCAACCCCTTCTCGTAAAGATACAAAGGCTTTAATGATTTCCCCCCGCACTGGATCTGGCTTCCCGATAACACCTGCTTCGATTACATCTGGATGCTCAAGTAGCTTGCTTTCTACTTCAAACGGTCCTACACGTTCACCAGCTGTCATGATGACATCATCCACACGTCCTTGAAACCAGAAGTAACCATCATCATCCATATAAGCCGAATCACCGGATACATACCATTGTCCTTTTAGGAAATAAGATTCATAGCGCTCTGGGTTGCCCCAAATTTGGCGCATCATGGCTGGCCAACCACGTTGAATAGCTAGATTACCCATTGTAAAGGGTGGCACTTCATTGCCAGCATCATCAACAATCGTTGCATGAATACCTGGAAGAGGTTTCCCCATCGAACCCGGCTTAATATCCATCGAAGGATAATTACAAATCATATGAGCTCCTGTCTCGGTCATCCACCATGTGTCATGTATACGATGTCCTAATTCCTCCATTCCCCAACGAATAACTTCTGGATTCAAAGGCTCACCGACAGATAACACATGTCGTAAAGAGGATAAATCATAGCTTTCGAGTAAACCACTACCTGCCCCCATGAGCATACGGAACGCAGTTGGCGCACTATACCAAACTGTTACACCATAATCCTCAATGGCTTGATACCATGCTTGCGGTGAAAATCTTCCGCCAACAATTAGCATTGTCACACCGTTTAACCAAGGCCCAAAAATACCATAGGCTGTTCCAGTAACCCATCCAGGATCGGCTGTACACCAATAGATATCGTCTTCCCGTAAATCAAGCACCCACTGTGTTGATTGATATTGCTGAATCATTGCATTATGGACATGCAACACACCCTTTGGAGCACCTGTTGAACCTGAAGTATAATGAAGAATCATCCCATCTTCTCTCTCAACCCACTCCACTTCAAATCGTGCCGAAGCCTCTTTTAAATGTTTATTAAAGTCTAGAATTTGAGCTGTTTCCTCAATATCCTCCCCAACTAAAAAAACATGTTCTAGCTGAGGCAATTTGGCTAATGGCACACGTTCAAGCAACGCTGGTGTTGTGACTAATACTTTCGCCTCACTATCTGCCAGACGATCATACACAGCTCCTTCCATAAAAGCTTCAAACAATGGTCCAACAATAACACCCATTTTCAGTGCACCTAACAATGAAAAGTAAAGCTCAGGTGAACGTGGCATAAAAATAAATAAACGATCACCCTTTTGCAGGCTAGTAGCTGATTTAAAAACGTTTGCCGCTTTATTTGTTAATCTCTTCATTTCATTAAAAGAGTAAGCCTCTTTTCGTTTACCATCATTAAAATAAAGTGCCACCTTATTTTTACGTTGTGTTTCTGTATGACGATCAATTGCCTCATACGCCATATTTACTAAACCTGTTTCGTACCAGCTAAATGCCTTTTCCGTATTCGTCCAATTATGAGACTTTGCTACTTCTTCGTAATTCGTTAAATGGTGTTGACCAGGTAAAGCCATTAGCTTCTCCTTCATTTTCATCCCCATAAAACTACCCCTTTCTTTGCTTTTGCATTTGTCTAAATTTCAACAATCCCCCCTGTTGAAATGTAGAAATAATCGTAAAAGCAAATTTGATATACAGCCTTTGTTATATAACAGTTTACTACTGTAATAATGATAGAATTCTTAATCACACTACTTTCATCTGTTAAATAACAGAAGCATTATATTTTTATTTTACACGAATTTTGATGGATTGTCTTAATATTTTCACTTTTCAAAAAATACAGGTATATTTTGCAAAAATAAGCGTTTTTCCGCAAGAAATCAGCTATAATGGAATTATTAAACTCAGGTGGTGTAATTATGGAACATAAAAAAACTTTTTTTTCTGTCACAAAGGAAACTAAGCATGGTACTGTGTATGTGGAAGGACCTGTACCTCCAGAAAAATTAGCTACATATTCATTCCATGAGGGCTTGGTTGCCTTCAGACCTCCAAAACAGCAGCAGCAGGCCATCATCGAAATTGCAGGGCTCCCAGAAGGTCGTATTATTATTATTCGAAACGAAGATATTATCGTAGGCTATGTTACCTATCTTTATCCTGATCCACTTGAACGATGGGCAGAAGATCGAATCGATGACATGATTGAATTGGGAGCCATTGAAGTCATTCCAGACTATCGTGGAACGGGTTCAGGTAAGGCTCTGCTAGCCGTTTCATTTATGGGAGATGAAATGGAAGACTATCTGGTGATTACTACCGAGTATTATTGGCATTGGGATTTAAAAGGAACGGGTTTAAATGTTTGGGACTACCGCAAAATGATGGAGAAAATGATGAGCTCCGTCGGCTTTGAATATTTCGCTACGGATGATCCCGAAATTACTTCACATCCAGCAAATTGCCTTATGGCACGTGAAGGAAAACGTGTGCCTCCTGAGACAATGGAAAGATTTGATAGGCTTCGTTTTAGAAATCGTTTCATGTATTAAAACCAACACAAAGGGGATGCGTATATGATCGTAGAAGAAATTATGAATGATGAGCCTTACACATTAGCGCCTACTAATACCGTGCATGAAGCACTAAAGCTAATGCGTGAAAAAAAAGTTCGTCATTTACCAGTTATAGATGAGGAACGTCATGTTTTAGGTGTAATTACTGAACGAGATATTAAAGAGGTCTTACCGTCATCATTACAGGATGAACCTCACTCTCCTGTTTTTAATGCAAAAGTAGAGGAAATTATGGTGAAAGACCCGCTTATCGGTCATCCACTAGATTTCGTTGAAGAGGTAGCTCTTACATTTTATGAAACGAAAATAGGCTGTTTACCGATTGTCTCTGGTGGAAAATTAGTAGGGATTGTGACAACAACAGACTTACTCTATACATATATAGAGCTGACCGGTGCTACGGAGCCTGGCTCAAAAATCGAAATCCGAGTATCAGATACGCCAGGGGTTTTATTTGAAATCACCAAAATATTTCATCAACATCATGCCAATGTCCAAAGCGTCTTAGTTTATCATGATTCTGAAAATACACAAAATAAAATTTTAAGTGTCCGAGTAAAAACACTGAATCCTTTAGCCATGATTGAAGACCTTCGCAAAGAGGGCTTTGATGTTCTCTGGCCCAATTTACCAGGTGTTTCATTATAATGAAAAAGGCCGTATTCGTTTACTCGCCTGAACAACTCGGATATAAATTTTCAGATACACATCCTTTCAATCATAAACGCTTGACGCTAACTATGGATTTATTAAAAAATATCAATGCTCTTGATGATGTGGATATTGTGCCTGCTCGTGTTGCAACGGAAGAAGAGTTATTGCTTGCACATGATCCAAAATATATAGACATCGTGAAAAGAGCTGGACATGGTGAATTATCGGAAGCACAATGTGAAAGCTATGGTATTGGCACTGAAGATACACCTATTTTTGCCAATATGCATGAAGCAAGTGCACAGCTCGTTGGTGGAACGTTAACCGCTGTTGATTATGTAATGGAAGGTAAAGCCGAACATGCCCTCAACCTTGGCGGAGGGCTACATCATGGTTTCCGTGGTCGTGCATCAGGATTTTGTATTTACAATGATAGTACGGTTGCTATTCGTTACTTGCAGGAAAAATACAATGCTCGTGTACTTTACGTAGACACAGATGCTCATCATGGAGACGGTGTCCAATGGAGCTTTTATGAGGATCCAAATGTTTGTACATTGTCTATTCACGAAACTGGCCGCTATCTCTTTCCAGGAACAGGAAACATCACAGAGCGCGGCAATGGTCAAGGCTATGGAACCTCGTTTAATTTTCCAATGGATGCTTTCACAGAGGATGAAAGTTTCCTAGATATTTATGAACAGTCCATGCGAGAGGTCTTTGAATTTTTCAAGCCCGATGTTGTGTTAACACAAAATGGTGCTGATGCCCATTTTTTTGATCCGTTAACACATTTACACGGAACGATGAATATTTATCGTGAAATTCCAAGGCTCGCCCATCAATTAGCACATGAGTATTGTCAGGGGAAATGGATTGCTGTTGGTGGTGGTGGCTATGATATTTGGCGAGTGGTGCCTCGCGCCTGGTCCATGTTATGGTTGGAAATGACTGATCAAGTATGTCCAACAGGATCACTCCCTCAGGCATGGCTTGATCGCTGGCAGCCAGAAGCACCTGTTCCTTTTATACCAACTTGGGAGGACCCAATTCCTTTATATGAGCCCATTCCTCGAAAAGCTGAAATCGAAGAGAAGAATGCTCAAATGTTAGCCAAAGCGCTACATATTATTCGAAATGAAAAAAGAGATTAACTTTTTTTGCCTCACGATCAACGTGAGGCTTTTTCATTGGAGCGATAATGGCCGCCGCATTTAATCCATCGCTTCTATAGTTCTATTCTCCATCATTTTGGAGTTCTATCCACCACTTTTATAGTTTTATCCACTACTTTTAGAATTCTATCCTTCATTTTTATAGTCCTATCCACCACTTTTGCAGTTCTATCCATCCATATAAAAAAACACGCAAACTCTTCACAAGTTTACGTGTTACAATCATTATTTACTTTTGACCGATTGTCGATGCTCAATACGGTGGGGTAGAATAACTGCCTCGTCCTCGACAGGCTCCTTGCTCATTAATTTTGTCAGCAAGCGCATGGCAACTGCTCCAATATCATATAGCGGTAATGCTACACTTGTTAGCTGTGGGCGTACCATTCGCGCTAGCTTTGAGTTCTCAAAGCTGATGACTTCAATATCCTCTGGAACATTTTTGCCTGCGTCTTGTGCGCCATGAATTAAGCCTATTGCCAGCTCATCACTGCCTGCAAAATAAGCTGTTGGTGGATGTTCGAGAGTAGATAATATTTCCCAAGCCTCTAAGCCCATGTCATAGCTAGACTCTTCTGCGGCAATTAATGCCTCATCTATTGGTAAACCAGCATCCTGCAATGCTTTCTTATAGGCTGCTAGCTTGAATTTTCCGTTAATTGTATACGAAAGTGGACCAGTTACGAAACCAATACGTGTATGTCCATTTTGAATAAGTAATGAAATTGCTTCATAGGCCGCTTGGAAATAATCGATATTCACAGTGGCAATTGTCTGCGATTCATCAACCGAGCCAGCTAGCACAATCGGTACTGGAGAATGATCCATCGTTTGTTGCATTTTTTCTGTGACCTCATCACTCATCATAACAATTCCATCTACTTGTTTTCCAAGCATCGTATCCAGTAGCTGTAACTCTTTATCTTCATGTTGATCTGAGTTGGCTAAAATAATATTATAACGATACATCGTGGCAATATCCTCTACACCACGAGCCAGCTCCGCATAAACATTGTTTGCAATATCTGGGATAATCACGCCAACTGTTGTTGTTTTCTTACTTGCTAAACCTCGCGCTACTGCGTTTGGACGGTATTCTAATCGCTCAATTACTTCTAATACTTTTTTTCGTGTTGCTGGTTTTACATTTTGATTACCATTGACTACACGAGAGACCGTTGCCATGGAAACATTCGCTTCTCTTGCAACATCATAAATTGTAACAGTCATCGTACGTGCCTCCCTTTTTTCCTATTATAGCCTTATCATACGATAATTTTCATATTATTTTCAAGAAGAACTACGTAAAAACCAAGTACTAATAGTCCTATTCTAGACATTATTTTGTCACGATATAACAAACACCGCCTGCCGAAGTAAGCAAGCGGTGTTCGCTGTTAACAATTAAGCATGAATTTCATGATTCTTCATGAATTTTTGTAGTGTTTCATAGAATGCGTCAAATGTTGGAATGTCCATTTGTTGTTGTGAATCAGACAATGCTACAGATGGATCTGGATGCACTTCTGCCATAACGCCATCAGCGCCAATTGCGATGGCTGCTTTAGCACATGGTAATAATAAATCACGACGACCTGTTGAATGCGTTACATCTACGAATACTGGCAAATGCGTTTCTTGTTTTAAAATTGGTACAGCTGAAATATCTAATGTATTACGTGTTGCTTTTTCATAAGTACGAATACCACGCTCACAAAGGATAATGTTTTCATTGCCTTTAGACATAATATACTCAGCAGCATGAATGAACTCATCAATTGTAGCAGCTAAGCCTCGTTTTAATAGGACAGGTTTATTTGTTGCACCTGCTGCCTTTAATAATTCAAAGTTTTGCATATTACGTGCACCAATTTGGATAACATCTATATAGTCTAATGCTTCCTCTAAATGACCTGGTGTTACGATTTCTGTAATCACACCTAAACCATATTCCTCTGACACACGTTTTAAAATTTTAAGTCCTTCTAGCCCAAGACCTTGGAAGTCATATGGAGAAGTACGTGGTTTATAAGCACCACCGCGAATTAACTTTTCGCCTTTTGCTTTAATAGAAGCGGCAACAGCTGCTACTTGCTCATACGACTCAACTGCACAAGGACCAAATACGAAAGATGGCTTCCCTTGTCCAATTAATTCACCATTGATATTAACAACTGTATCTTCGGATTTCTTTTTACGAGATACAAGCAATTCCTTCTTCTTATCAGCTTCTAATTGTTTTAAAGCTGTTTTAAAGATTTGCTTAAATATATAATCAACCGTCATTTGGTTTAATGGTCCTTGATTGTGTTCTTTAATAAGATCGAGCATGTGTCTTTCACGTAGTGGATCATAGCGATTCACACCTTGCTTTTCTTTAATCTTACCGATTTCATCAACTACAGCTGCACGTTCGTTAATTAGACGAAGAATTTCTAAGTTTAAACCGTCAATTTGACTACGTAAGCTTTCTAAATCTTTTTGGCTCATGCTTACTTGCTCCTCTCCTCATGACAGACACTTTCAGAACTCTGAAATGTATGTTACATTTTTAGATAATAGCATTATTATAATCAATGTTGTTCAGAATGTCACGCATTTTTAATTTAGCGCTTCAACTCGCTAAATTATTTTTCAAGTATGACGCGAAAGGAAGCGATTACATTGAGTTCTAAATTATTCGCACTTGATATTGGTACACGCTCAGTGGTCGGGATTATTCTACAAGAAGAAAATGACCATTTTCATGTGGAAGATATTTTAGTGAAAGAGCATAAAGAACGTGCCATGGTAGATGGTCAAATACATAATGTCATGTATGTGGCAGATTTAATAAATGAAATAAAACGTGAACTCGAAGAAAAACATGGTCCTCTTACAAAGGTAAGTGTGGCTGCCGCAGGTCGATCTTTGAAAACTGAACAAGCTAGTGTGACCATTAATATACGTAATCGGCCTATTTTTACTGAAGAAGATATTAGTCGCTTGGAACTTCAGGCCGTTCAACAAGCACAGCAACAACTTTTACAACAAAAGGAGGATGCAAAGATTAGCCACTATTATTGTGTAGGCTATTCAGTCCTCTATTATCGCTTGGATGGCGAGGAAATCGGCAGTCTGCTCGATCAACAAGGTGATGAAGCACAAATTGAAGTGATTGCCACTTTCCTACCTCGCGTTGTTGTGGAATCACTTATTGCTGCTCTTAAACGGGCAGATTTAGAAATGGAAGCACTGACATTAGAACCTATTGCTGCCATTAATGTGCTCATTCCGCCAACGATGCGTCGCTTAAATGTGGCACTTGTTGATATAGGGGCAGGAACATCTGATATCGCGATCACTGATAAAAGTACAGTTGTGGCCTATGGTATGGTGCCAACAGCTGGCGACGAAATTACAGAAGCATTAAGCGACCACTATTTACTAGACTTCCCTGTAGCAGAAGAGGCAAAACGTCAGCTCCAAACAGCAGAAGAAATATTAATTCAAGATATCCTAGGATTTGATCAGTTTTATCCAAAGAATGAGGTGTTATTAGCAATTGAGCCTGCAGTGAAGCAACTGGCAAAGTCTATTGGTGAGGAAATCTTACGACTCAATAATCGTGTCGCACCGAAAGCCGTTATGTTAGTTGGTGGTGGTAGCTTAACACCCAATCTGACTACAGAACTTGGACAAGTCCTTGACTTACCAGCAAATCGTATCGCTGTTCGAGGTATTGATGCTATTCAAAACCTTACAAAGGAAGAACATATAAAAGCATCACCTGAGTTAGTCACGCCGATTGGAATTGCGATTGCTGCTAAAAAAATGCCGATTCAATATATGAGTTTAACGGTTAATAATCAAGTGGTTCGCCTTTTTGAATTAAAGGAAATGACTGTGGCGGATGCTTTTTTAGCGGCAAATATACGAGCAAAGCAATTATATGGAAAACCTGGACTTGGGCTATCTGTCAGTGTCAATGGACAAGATATTTTTATCCCAGGTGGTCATGGGCAACCAGCAGAAATATTGGTCAATGGCCAACAGGCATCTACCAAAACATTGATTAAATCGGGTGATGCTATTCAGCTAATTGAAGGGCAAGATGGGCAAACTGCAACAGCTACAGTGAGAGATCTTGTTGATGATGCAGCGATAAAAACAATTACAATACAACAAACCAAATATGTGATTGAGCCAAAAATTACTGTCAATCAATCACCTGCATCACTTGATACAATTTTAAATGATCGTGATAGAGTAGTTTTTGATATAGCTGATACAATTGAAGATGTATTTAAAGTCACGAACAACTGGAATTTAGTCAAACAATTTGAATCCTATTCTATTCAAGTGGACAGTCAACCTTTGTATTTACCAGAATTCTCTTCACAGCTAATGATTAATGGAAAAATAGCTAAAATGAGCTATGCGGTTCAAGATGGCGATATCATTAGCTTTCACCAACCATCTTTACCAACCGTACAACGTATAGCAGACCAAATGAACCTTTTGCTAGAGGATAAAATCATTATTCATTTCCAACAGGAAGTTTTAGAACTTAAGAAAACAGCAAATGAGGCGCTCGTCAATCAAAACGTTGTATCACCACTGTCCACTGTGCCGAATGGAGCAACTATCGAATTTAGAGAAAAGGATCGCAGTCGTTGGATTTATCAGGATGTATTCCGTTTCTCTAATTGGCAGTTACCAGGTACATTTAAAGGGAATTTCACGATTTTAAGAAATGGTCAACCAGCAAGCTTTGATACAGAAATATTTGGTGGCGATCAACTAGAAATACTATTAGAAGCTTCACCCATCACTTAAAAAAGGGATACGTTACATCATTATCATGTAACGTATCCCTTTTTATTATGCATTATGCGCGTACTTCTTTATTTGTCTCTTCTGTTTGTTCCTTTATTTCTTGAGCTTTAGGTTCCTCACTAGGAATAAATTCCTCTAGCGGTTCTTCACCCTCAAAGGAAACCGTACCATCATCAAAAACAGCTGGTGCTTTTGCCGTTTTCAATGTTTTTACTTTTTCCACTAATTGTGTAGATTGTTCTTGAAGTTGTTTAGAAAGTTGAACCGTTTTATCTTTTGCAGTTGTCGAGAAGTCTGCACTCTTATCTTTTAACTGAACAGCTTGTACCGCCACATCACTACGTAAATCTTTTCCTGATTTTGGGGCTAACAGTAGACCTGCCGCAGCACCTACGATTCCTCCGACTAATGCGCCAATCACAAAATCTTTCATGTTTACACGCTCCTCTTCATAAATCGAGTCTTGTGAATGATAAAGCTGAGGTAAAGAACTTTCAAGCTGTTGTTCCTTTACTTCGTTAAAATTTGGCTTTTGAGTTGTCATACAACAATTCCTCCCCATCTTATTATCAAATTTGTCTAGACTGGTTGTCCATCTACTTTCACAGATGCATCTACAACTTATGTCTAAGACTTTATTTTTATTCAGTCAGCATGTAATACTCACTGAATAATTATCATTTTTTACGACCCCATTTTCTTTTTGGCTTTTCTTCTACCTGTACCGTTTCAAATGCATAGGCATCCTCAGAAACTGACTCTTGCTCAATGATTTTGCGTTTTTTCCACTTATCCGCAATACCCATCGCCACATTACTCCATTGTACAACCTGTGCAATTTTTTCTTCGTTTTGTTCTACGCTTTTAGAAACAGAAGAAGTGATTTGATGTACAGAATTATTTAAACCATTAACGGAATCACCAATACCTTTAACAGCTTGAACAACTGAATTTAATTGTTCCGATTTATGTTGAATATCATCTGCTAAGCTATTTGTTTTTGTTAATAAGGACGTTGTTTCACGCGTAATGCCTTCCATTTGTCCTTCAATCCCAGATAATGTCCCAGCTAAACTGTTTAAAATGGACTTGAGCGAAAATAATGTCATACCAACGCTCACACATAAAATTAAAAATCCGATTGCAGCAATAATGGCTGCAATATACAAAATCACTTCCATAAGATAACCTCCTGCTAGTAAATTGTCTTTACTATTACTTTCCCTATCTTCGACAAAAAAAACGGAATTCCTTCTCAAATTTGAGAAAAAACAGCTTAACCCCTACGGACTAAGCTGTTTCATTGTTTGTAAGCACGTCTTCAAAAGCATCTTGGAACTTGTGAACATCACCAGCGCCCATAAATAAAAATACTGCGCCTTTATGTTTTGTTAATATATCAATTCCTTCAGTGGTAATCACTGCACTGCCTTCGATAAGAGACGCTAAATCATGAATAGATAGTGCACCTTGCGTTTCTCTTGCAGAGCCAAATATATCACATAAATAGGCTGTATCTGCAAGGCTCAAACTATCCGCAAAATCTTGTAAAAAAGCTTGGGTACGTGTAAATGTATGTGGTTGGAAAATAGCAACTAGCTCACGTTCAGGGAACTTTTGTCGTGCCGATTGAATTGTTGCACGAATTTCCGTTGGATGGTGTGCATAGTCGTCTATTAAAACAGTATCCCCTATATCGGTTTCAGTAAAACGTCTCTTAACACCTTTATATGTGTGTAGACGCTCCTGAATAATATCAGGTGAAATGCCTTCATATTCGCATAGCGTAATGACAGCCAATGTATTTAAAACAGCATGATCCCCAAATAACGGGATAAAGAAAGTACTATAAAATTCATTGCGAACAAATACATCAAATTTTGTACCTTTAGTTGTTTTTTCTACATTACGCGCTTCGAAGTCATTTTCAGCACCAAATCCATAATAGACAACTGGTACTTTTGCTTGAATACGCTGAAGCTGTTCATCATCACCACATGCGATGATCGCTTTTTTCACTTGTAACGCTAATGATTGAAATGCAGAATATACATCCTCTATGTTGGCAAAGTAGTCTGGATGATCAAAATCGATATTAGTCATCACAGCATAATCTGGATTGTAGGCTAAGAAGTGACGGCGATATTCACATGCTTCCATCACAAAGAAATCAGCATTTTCATGCCCTGCACCTGTACCATCACCAATTAAATAAGATGTTGGCTTATAACCGCCTACAACATGTGCCATCAAGCCTGTTGTAGATGTTTTACCATGCGCACCTGTGATTGCAATGGATGTATAGTTGCCAATATATTCACCTAAAAATTTATGGTAACGAATGATTTCTACACCGATTTCTTGGGCACGTACTAATTCAGGATGATCATCTGGAAACGCATTTCCTGCAATTACTGTCATGCCTTCTTTAATATTATCTGCATTAAATGTAAAAATTGGAATATTACGTTCACGTAACGGCTGCTCCGTGAAGAAATATTTATCGACATCTGAGCCCTGTACTTGTTCACCAGCATCAAATAAGATTTGTGCAAGCGAACTCATGCCAGAACCTTTAATGCCTGTGAAATGAAAAACTGTCATTAATTAAACCCCCCGGGAATTTCAATATCCCATCTATCATCTATTAGGTGTAACGTATTATTTCACGAATCGTTAGGTATTAATACCTTCACAAGTGTTAAAAAATACGTACTATTCAACACATCCTGTCTATTATAGCACTTTTTATGCATAAGGATAGATGTGTAACTTTTCTAAAAAAACTAAAATCGACGTAAATTAGATAATCTAGACGAAAACAATGCAATTCTTATTCAAACATAGTAATTAAATCTTCTTCTGTAATGTAACTTTCACGCGGCTTACTTCCTCTTGCCTCCGAAACAAAGCCATGTGATTCTAACATATCAATTAAACGAGCAGCACGATTATAGCCAATATGATACTTTCGTTGAATCAATGAGGTTGAGGCACCACCTTGCTCATAGACAAATCGGCAAACATCTTCAAACAGATCATCCTGTTCTGCGGACACCTCTGTTTTCTTCAATAACTCCTCTTGATCGAAAATATAATCAGGCTCTCCCTGCTCACGAACATGCTCAATAATGGCTTCAATTTCATCATCTGTCACAAATGTTCCCTGTAGTCGCACTGGCGCTGACATACCATTACCTAAATATAGCATATCCCCTCGCCCAAGTAATCTTTCTGCTCCCTGCCCATCTAAAATGGTACGAGAATCAATTTGTGAGGAAACAGCAAAGGCAATACGTGTAGGGATATTTGATTTGATTAACCCTGTAATAACATCCACAGAAGGTCTTTGCGTCGCAACAATTAAATGAATACCACAAGCACGTGCCTTTTGAGCAATTCGACAAATGGCCTCCTCTACATCAGCCGGAGACATCATCATTAAATCAGCTAACTCATCAATGACAATTAAAATATAGGGTAGCTTCAAGCTATGCTCATTATTTTTATCTGCTATTGCATTATAACGTGTAATATCACGTGCACCTGCATGAGCAAATAGCTGATAGCGACGCTCCATTTCCTCCACTGCCCATTTCAGTGCAGCCGTTGCTGCCTTCACATCTGTAATAACAGGGCTAACTAAATGCGGAATATGGTTAAATGGTGCAAGCTCTACCATTTTAGGGTCGATCAGCATGAGTTTTAACTCATGTGGTGCAGCTTTATATAATAAACTAACCAAAATAGAATTAATACAAACAGATTTACCCGAACCCGTTGCACCAGCAATTAAGCCATGAGGCATTTTTCGCAAATCTAATGTAACAGGCTTTCCTGTTAAATCAAGACCTAACGCTGCCTCTAATGGAGAATCCGATTCAAGGAAAGAGGCACTATTTGTCACCTCTGACAAGCGAACAGCACGAGATACGCGGTTTGGAATCTCAATACCTATTGAACTTTTTCCAGGGATTGGTGCCTGAATACGAATATCTTTTGCTGCTAAGGCCAGTTTTAAATCATCGGCTAAGTTTCGGATTTTACTAACCTTTGTACCATGGCTCACCGTTATTTCGAATTGCGTAACAGCTGGCCCCTGCATAATCGATTCAATTTGAGCGGAAACCTGGAAATAAGAAAGTGCCTCGACCAATGTATCTCCCTGTTGTTCCATCCAATCCGTATCCTGTGTTTTCTCCTCTGGTGGCTCTAAATACTCATCTGTAGGCTTTTGATAGACATGAACTGGCTTTGCAGGTTTTTCAGCTTCCTGTGCTTCCACTTCAAATACTGGTGGTTCCTCTTGCTTGTCAACAGACTGTACAGGACCATACGCTACAATTTCTGAAATTTCATCAGTGTTGGTAGTTAGTTCTGGTTCTGGTTCTGGTTCTGGTTCTAGCTCTGGCTCTAAATCTGGTTCTGGTTCTGGTTCTAGTTCTGATTCTAGCTCTGACTCTAAACCTCGTTCTAGTTCTGATTCTAGCTCTGGCTCAGTAGTAGCTGAAATTTCATCATTAGCGGCTTTTTCAATTTCTGTTCTTTCTTGCGTTAATACACCAGACATTGTTGTCACAGGTGTCATTGTAATGACTGCTACATTGTCTTCAGAGCTATGTGGAGTAGTAGCATTTCGCGTATCGTCCTTGGCATATTGATGGGATGCTAACTCATCTTGCAATGGCATATGCTCTGTCATTGACTCAACAAGATCCTCTTCTGTTAGCGAATCAGCTGGTTGGGGACGATCTATTATTACAACGCTGTCTAGAGAACATGATTCTTCCTCTTCATAGGCAACCGCCACATCCACTGGTTCGTTTTCCATTGCTTTCTGAGTACTTTCTACATGAAGAGGCTGTGCCTTTTTCATTTGCTGTTGGATTCTCCATTTTTCTTTATCCGTTTTTAACATGAGGACATTAAAAGGAATACGACTTGTTTCTTCCTTCTGCACCGTATCAACAGATTGGTCGTCAACAAGTAATGGGTCATCCTTCGATGGCTGTACAACTGTTACCTCTCCGATATGAATCGTGGAATTTTCGATTTGTACTTGCTCTACTATCATTTCTTTCACGTGAATTTCAGATTGATCGGCAGAAAGTTGTTGAACTGTTTGGTCTTGCAGAACAGCTTCCTTCACTTGATCTTCAAAGGCCATGGCAAATGATGTTGTTTGAGGTATAGCCATATTAGATAACATACTCTCCTGCTCACCATTAGCCTCTACCGATACATCATCATCAAAATGAATAGGCTCATTTGCTAAAGGTAGCTCATCAGGTTCAATGATTTCATGCTGCTCTACTTCAACCATTTGACCTATGCTAGCCGGCTCTTTTTCTTCTAGTATATTTTCATTAGCCTCATTTGTTGTCGTTTCTTTTATAGAGTTCGTAACCGTCACCATTTCGGTATCATGTACCGAGGTTTCTTGCTCCTCGTATTCTTCTTTTCTTTTATCTAATAATTCTTTGATGGGACTTGGTTTTGCAAATCCATAGACGGGTGAAGGTACATCTGTTGGCACAAAGCGTTTACGATTCTCAGGTAAAATGCTTTCAACTTTTTGTTCCTTCCACTGCTTTTTCTCTTTCGAAACAGATGCTGGTGCAGACGCAGACTTAACATTGACTGTCTCATGTTGTGCATCCCGAAACACTAAGCTTGCTCGTGAACGATATTGCTGTTCTACAGGCTGACTTTTCATCGTTGTTTTTCGACCAGTGCGTTTTGAACGATTTGCTAATAAATCACGAATCCCTGAAACCTCCACATCATAAACACTGGAGTCAACAATATGGTGGTTTAAATGCTTCGGTAAAGATAAATCACCAATCTGTCCATAATCATCATTACCCATTTGATCAAACATTTCTTTTTGTGGTGTGTAGGATGTCCCGCTTTCATCATCGTCAATCAATGGAAAACGGAAAGTCTTCTGCTTAGCCATCGGTACTTCATTTTGCGTATGTAGTTGCTCGGTCTGCTCTTCTTCGTAGCCATCATAATATTCTTCATACTCGTAATATTCATCTTCTTTATTTATAAATTTACTAATTTGTTTTTTAAACCAGTTCACTTCGTTTCACTCATTTCTCTTACACTTCATTTATAGCATTGGCTTGATTCATATAATTAATAGCTCAATGTCTATATCAAAAAGCATACCATAAAAACGCTCTTGAAACTTGCATTTAGAGGCTCATTCTAAACAAAAAAATCGTTACGCTACTAGCATATTAGTAACATAACGATTTAGGGCATTTCACCTTGATACAAGGAATAATATCATGATAAAACATTTACATTTTAATAAATTCCTTTTCAAATAAAGGCATTTCTATTTAGTTGGTGTTTCAAAAGCACTACCAATAGTGGCATCTCCCGGTAATACTAAAATTCCTTTTTCAGAAGGAGCGTTAGGAATGGCTAATTCACGAGCTGAGCAAAGCATGCCGTAAGACTCAACACCACGTAAATTTCCTGCTTTAATGAGCATACCTGAAGGCATTACTGCACCAATTTTTGCAACAACTACCTTCTGACCTGCTTCTACATTAGGAGCACCACAAACAATTTGCAATGTCTCATCGCCTACATTTACGGAACAGATACTTAATTTATCAGCGTTCGGATGCTTGTCCTTTGTTTCCACATAACCCACCACAAATTTTGGAGAAAAGTCAACATCAAGGTTGATTGTAGCTCCATTTTTCTCGATGGCTGCAGTTAGTTGTGCTACTAGTTCTGGTGTCACTTCCACTAAGCCTCTTGCATCTGTTTGGATGTAGCTGCTTGCATTAAATAAATTAAACGCCTTTATTTCTCCTGTTTGTGCTTCTTTTAAAATAGCGATATCTCCAGCTCGTTCTACTACTGTTTTCACAATAGACTCAGTTGCTAATTGAACTAGTAAGACATCTCCTACATGCTCTTTGTTGTAAAATACGTTCATTGTTTTTCTTGCTCCTTTTTCACTCTGTTTTTGGCTAAAATAAAGATTGGTTCTAGTTCCCCATCTTCATAAATAAAAGATAATGATGTGATCGGTACTATACCGACAGTAAAGAAATGCATCGTCATCTGTGCTAATACATCATACCCTGTTTCATTGCGAATATCACCTATAATTAACACATCTTGATGTGGCACAGACAATGTCATATCGCCTTCCACCAGTGCTCGCATGTCTGTCAAAAAACTCTCATTTAAAATACGGCTAGCATCGTAGCCATCATTCACATTGACAAAATAAAATAGATTACCTGCTACCTCATCTTTTTTATATGCGGTTGGTAATTGCTTTACTGAAAAGCGTGCCATTTCTCGAATTTGCTCTACCGTTAATTGTAATGCTTCTAGCATGGATTCATCAATAAAACGATAGGTTTTACCCAAATCGAGCGCATAAAAAATACGTGTCTCCGCTGTATGCTCAGTTGTAATAAACGCATGTCCTTCTTTAGATGCTTGGGGATAAGAAGTCGCACGTATAATAGGATAAATTTGTGTAGTCGTTTGAAAGCCTTGTTCTTTTTCTTGCTCCATCGCATTAAAAGTCTGCTCAATCGTATAGACAACTTCCTCAATCGCTGCCTCTTGCTTATCATTGTATTTTGCTAAGATACCAGGTAATGAGAGCTCCATTCCTTTGTCAATCGTCTTATGATTCAATCGTAATTTATCATGCTTTTTATCAAAATGAAATTCGTATTTCTCTTCATTCAATCGTTTTTTTAATAGCTCTATCAGTTGTTCTGATTTCAATTGCTTCATTTCTCTCACATCCTGACTTCAAAATGAAACGGCTCACATGTTTGTGAACCGTCTGTTCAATCCAATCTATTTACTTCATTTTAACCGAATGTACAATTTTCGTCATCTCACGCAAATTAGTTTCAATATGTTTGGTCTGAGAAATCGTTGTCATTTTCACGCCGCCGCTACTAACAATGAGCTCCATCTCATTTTTATCTTCCGTCTTTAGAACCGCAGTGAAGCCAAAACGACCATTCTTGTCATAAGTTAACTCTTCGATAATTTTGTCCGCTTCATTTTCTTTTAAAAGATTATAATAAAGTTTACTGTCTTGTGCTTCTTCATCATTAATAAAAAGAATATAGCTTTCTTTTCCTTTTGAAATCACAATATTATAAGCATCTGAACTGTCTTCAACTTTAAAGTTTGAAGGTAAGTATAATTTGATATCTCCAATTTTCTCCGTATGTTCTTCTGGCTCTTCAGCAAAAACCGTCTCCGTTAATTGGAGCCCATTCGCAATTTGGTCATCAATCGATTGATTACAGCCAGAAAGGACCAGAAGTAAAAGCATCAGGCCGATAGTTTTTAGCCAGGTAAACGACATGTTCCTCTTCCTTTCTCTGCTAACTTTTTTCTATTTTAAAAAAATTATTCATCAGATGCAACCTAACTGCATGCTGAATACTAATTCTATTTAACTATTTTTGTGAAAATGTGAACAAATATTGACCAACCAATAGTGATACAATATGCTCAAACATCATCTGTCGACTCACTAAACCTTGCGTAAAAATACCTACAGCACCTGCACCTTGACGAATATCTCGACGTTTTGTGTATTGCTCCATAATAGGGCCAAGCTCTCCACCACCTCTTATTTCCTGGGCAATTTCTTTTGGTAATATAATTTGTGCACCAGCAGCTGTGAAAATTGTTCCATCAGAAACTGTTAATGCACCCCAATTACAAACATACATTTCATCATCTATTTCAGTTACGCCACCCTCTAAGCCAAATGCGAATTGTGCACCTGTTGTGTTCATGGCGTTTTTTGCACGATTAATCGCCCCTAGTCTCGTTTCTTCATTACTTATTGGTTGATCTGACACTTCAGAAGCAGCTTTCACATGCGTAAAGATGGCATCTTCAAAATATTGTCGAGCAATTACTTCAACTGCCTCTGTCTTCGCTTTATTCATTGTCCCAATGGCTATATTCATCTAATCCCCACTTTCTTTCCATAGAAAAAGATGCCTCTAAAAGGCATCTTGTTAACTTCTTATACATTAGCGCGAATTGTCTCTAATGTCGAACGATCTGCTTTTTTCACTAATTCAACAATTAATGCCTTGGCAGCTGCGTAATCATCAATATGAATAATGGACGCTGACGTGTGAATATAGCGTGAGCAAACACCAATAACAGCGCTTGGAACACCATCATTTGCTGTATGTACTCGCCCTGCGTCAGTTCCTCCCTGAGATACAAAGTACTGGTAAGGAATATGATTTGATTCGGCAGTATCTAAAATAAATTCTCGCATACCACGATGTGTGACCATTGTGCGGTCTAAAATACGAAGTAATGTACCTTTGCCAAGCTGTCCAAATTGATTTTTTTCTCCTGACGTATCGTTGGCAGGAGAAGCATCTAATGCGAAGAATAAATCTGGTTTAATCATATTTGCTGATACTTGAGCACCACGTAAACCTACTTCCTCCATAACATTTGCGCCTGAATATAAATGCGATCCTAGTTTTTCATTTTGTACTTCTTTCATTAACTCAATCGCTAGACCACAGCCATAACGGTTATCCCAAGCCTTAGCCATAATTTTTTTCGGATTGGCCATTGGTGTAAATGGACAAATAGGAATGATAGATTGTCCTGGACGAACACCCATACCCATTGCATCTTCTTTGTTGTCAGCGCCAACATCGATAAGCATATTTTTTATATCCATCGGCTTAGCACGTTCTGCATCTGTTAATAAATGCGGTGGAATAGATGAAACAACGCCAGGTATTGCGCCATTTTTTGTATAAACTTCTACACGCTGTGCAAGCATAACCTGGTTCCACCAGCCACCTAATGTTTGGAAACGGATCATGCCATTATCTGTAATAGAAGTAACCATAAATGCTACTTCATCCATATGTCCAGCAACCAACACTTTCGGCGCGTCAGCAACCCCACTGCGCTTAACACCAAAGATGCCCCCTAAATTATCTTGAACGATTTCATCCGAGTACTTTTCTAACTCAGAACGCATGAACGCACGTACAGCATGTTCATTCCCCGGAGCGCCTGGTAGTTCTGTTAATGTTTTAAATAATTGTAATGTTTCCTCATTCATGATGACTCTCTCCCCACGAAGTAGAATATTCTTCCTTGCCTATTGTAACACATTTATTTCCGAATTCGAAATATTGATACATTTCCTAAAACTGTTAAAGTGTGAACGTGCATTCACTCCATAGGCTATGCTAAAATATAGGTATAGAAAAAGGAGGAAAGATGTATGAAATTACGTGATTTTTTAATTGGTGTTGCAACTGGCTTAGCTGCCGCAGTCATTATTAAAGAAGCTAGTGAAAAAGTTTCTCCGTTCGTACCTGCAGGACAAGTACTTGAAAACATAAAAAGAGAGTTTAAAAAGGATGCACCGATTGACGGTTCTTGGATTTTTATGAAAACAGAAGATTTCACAAACGGTATTATGACTATCCCAGTATATCGCGGAGGAATCTCTCGTATGAATGAAGGGGAAATGCAGACTTTCGAGTTTGCTGCCGACGCACGCTCTGGTGTTGTCGTGGAACTAACAGAAGTTTAATCATGTATAGACAATAAGAAGCCATCTCCAATGAATGAGATGGCTTCTTATTGTTATTCGGATAAACCTTTATTATTAAAGTACTTTTTATACTTACGATAATAATTCAAGTTATTGAGCGTTAACTTCACCCAACGCTTCGTATTCATATCCTCATTAAAGTAAAGAGAGTTTGTATATTTGCCCTCACTAATTAATTTTTTTGCTTCTAGTTTAAGCTTTTCATTTGATGCATATTTGAATAATACGCCCTTAGGGATAATCATCCATAAATGTTTGTCCTGCACATATGTGACATCTTGCTCGATATTTAACATATGGTCATCAGCGACATACTTCATTAAATTATGACCACTGGCTGTTACATAGTAGCTAGAGCGACCATTACGTAAATTAATTTCAAATAGCTTATACTGCTTGTCTCGAATATCATATTTCATATCGAAATTTGCAAAGCCTGTATAACCGATATCCTCTAAGAAGAATCGTACTTGATCCATTAATTCTTTATCATAGGTTGTAACGATGGCTGCATAACTTCCGATTCCTTCAGGAGAATGTTCTTCTAGAATAGGATTACCTAGACACATCAGCTTTACTTTTCCATCTTTCCCTACGTAAGCATTTAACACACGCATATAAGAATCATCACCAGGAATAAATTCTTGGATAATCATAGTATCCTGATATGTTGAGCTATAAATCGCTTTTAATATGGCCGTTTTTTCCGCATCATCATGCGCAACAAATACTTTTTTCTTACCTGGGAATTTACATGCCCAATATTCTACAGAGTTTGAAGCTTTTAAAATAATAGGGTAATCAAATGGTGGTGTAAAGTTTTCATAGTTATCGGCTGTCACCGTTGTTGTACCTGGATATTTAAAATTATATTGATCACACATTTTATAGAAGTTTTCTTTCAATAAAATTTCATCCATCAACGATTCATCGATGTACGGTACAGTAAAATGCTCTTGTAACGCTGGCTTATTTTTAATAATCAGCTTAGCATAATCGTCTCCACATGCTAAAAGTAATAGTTTTTTATCAGCATATTTTTTTGCAACTTCTGCAAGTGCAGGTGCAAAAACATCTTGTTCATTTAAACGGTCTATTTCTTGAAATTGTAGGATATGGCTATCTTGAGTCGCTGTTAAATGAGAACGTCCTAAGACAAGTGGTTTAATACCATATGCTTCATAAAACGCGCGTGCCATACCATATGCATTCATATCTGATCCTAGTAAAACTGGTAAAAATGGTTGTTCAGTTGCCATGTTTATTTCAACTCTCTTTTGTATTTTAGTATCGTGTTAAGTGTATCATATTTTCTATCCTGTTCACGAACAAAAAAGCGAGGTAATTGACATTTTATATGTCAATTACCTCGGCCTTTGCTGGCGCTATTAAAATGTAATAACAGCTTGTCTACTACGCTCAAGCTTATTGACAATTTCTTTGCCCGTTTCATCCCATTTAATCATACGGTAATATGCATCGTGATAGAAAATAAAGCTATAGCTATTAGTAAGCGCCTCTTTCATAAGTCGCTCTTTGGCAAATACACTTGTCATTGGGTAATCATCATACGCTAATACCCATAATGGATTCTGGTGAGCATGTGTTGGCATAATATCCGCCATATGCAATAATACTTCACCATTTTGCGTTAGCTTAATAACGGCATGTCCCTCACTATGTCCACCTGTATGAATCATTTCGATCCCTGGTACCACTTCCAACGTATCTTCATAGGTTTCAACTAAGTGCTGCACTGGCTCCCAATTCTCTTTCCAATACGTATTTTTAGAGCGGATATTAGGATTACGCATTTCATCCCATTCAATTTTCGTAACAAAAATTTTGGCATTCGGAAAAGTTGGTACAAGTACATCCTCTTCCCATTGTGTTAAGCCACCAGCATGATCAAAATGTAAATGAGTCATTAACACTGCATCAATATCCGCTGTTGTTAATCCCAGTTCCTGTAAGCTTTCCGTTAATGAGGATTCCTCGGTTACACCAAAGTTTCGTAATTGTTTTTCGTTTAATTTATTAAAACCAACTCCTGTATCAATCAGGTAGTTTTTGCCCTCATATTGAATGAGGATGGGTTCTGTTGGTAATTCAATTTGATTTTTTTCATTGACTGGATATTTACGTGACCAAAGCGGCTTCGGTACAACACCAAACATTGCCCCGCCATCTAGGCACGTAACACCCCCGTTAAGCCATGTTAATGACATTTTGTGAAACTGTAACTGATCCATCCATATTCCCCCTACAATTTAGTGATAAATTGTGATTCTAAGCGATAAATCGGCTGCCCTTTCGCAGAAAATTTCTCCTCATATTCCGTCATCACATTATCCTCTGGCATATTTGCATGTAGGTCGAGAGATACATACTTTAGTAACATACCATATTCAGACATACTGATTAAAGAATACTCGAACAGACCACGGTTATCCGTTTTAAAATGGACTTCCCCATTATCCACTAAAATCGACTCATATAATTTCAAAAAACCCTCGTGCGTTAAACGTCTTTTTGCATGACGTGTTTTTGGCCAAGGATCTGAGAAATTCAGGTATACACGTGATACATCATTTTTATCAAAGAATTTATATAAATCTGCGCCATTTACTTTTAGTAAGCGTAAATTCGCTGGAGATTTTGCCTCTAGCACTTTTTCTAGTGCACAAACAATCACACTATCATAAAGCTCAATGCCAATATAATTAATCGTTGGGTTTTGCAAAGCCATACCTGTAACAAATTGCCCTTTTCCAGAACCTACTTCAATATGGATAGGATTGTCATTTCCGAAAACAGACTGCCACTTTCCTTTAAAGTCTTCAGGATTTGGAATAATCACCTCTGGGTGATCTGTAATCATTTCCTCTGCCCAAGGCTTATTTCTTAATCTCAATGTTGTTCCTCATTTCTTTCTTGTGAAGTTATTGATGTTTTATAGTATAACGTATTCCCCTACAATTCGCATGAAATTATTGCACAATGATATTTTTAGGCATCTTTAGCAATAACCTGCCATGCATTTTGCTGTACTGTACAGTGTATAGGGATCCCTTGATTCACAACGCCCACGTAATTGCCATCCGTATGACAATCAACCTGATGAGCGCGTACACTCATATCAAAGTGTTGGCCCTGTAAAAAAGTAATTTCCTTAAATTTTGTATGCTTTTCAAAAAAAACAGTGATAAAAACAAGTAATAATTTGATACGTGATATTCCATGGACAATCGTTATATCCACAAGGCCATCATCTGCTTTTGCAGCTGGTGATATTTTCATGCCTCCCCCGAAATAAGGCTGATTACTCATCGCTACAAACCATGCCTGCTGGAATTGCCATTCTTGTTCACCTGAACGAATCGTTACATCAAAACGCTCAAAGCGAAATAATCCTCTCATAACAGCTACAGCATAGGAAAGCTTTCCTAGCCCAATTTTATTGAGATAAAATTTAAGACGAGATGTATTAATTGATTTTGTCACATAGGCATCGAAGCCTATACCCGCATTATTAACGAAAATTTCATTCCATTTATCACCGAGCTGAATAATTCCAGCATCCATCTGTGTATTGGCCATAGTGGTCCTTACATAGGCCTCTATTTGCCTCGCATGTTGAAAGCTTGGGAAAAAGCGGGCAAAATCATTGCCAGAGCCTGCTCGAACGACACCTATAATGACGTATTTATTATGTACAACACCACTAACTACCTCATGGATGGTGCCATCACCACCAACAACGACAAGTAACATGTGTTCTTGCTGTTGCTGAGCCCATTGTTTGGCTATTTCCTTTCCATGTCCTTCATATTCCGTAAAAGCTACTTGATAGGTGATCGTTAGTTGCTGTTGCAGCTGAAGCCAAACCCTCTTGCCTTTCCCGTTTCCTGCTGCCTCATTGACAATAAATAATACCTGCATATATCAGTCCTCTGTTGGTTGTGGCGCTTGCTGCCAAATGTCTCGATTAAAGGAGGTTGTTTGGACAGTATTTAAAATTGTTTGAGCAGCCCGTATTTGCATATGCTTCATAGGAGAGGAAACTTTTCTCAACTGCTCTATCCATTCGTGGTAATTTCGACGATCAACAAAGCGAATCCCAAATGGTGCACCAGGATAATCAAAATAACCATTCCGAGTTAGCACAACTTTACGGATAGGCATATCTATATTCTCTTGTTTAAATAATTGCGATAGCACCGATTCCATCCGCCCTAAATTAATTGTTGGATTCAGTACTTTAACGTCCTTAGTTCCCACTTTCTTCATCCAGAAGCGATCACTCCCACCTACATAGACAGCTTGATTTTCAGCTTCTAACACCGTAATACAAATACATTCTGTTGGTGACATGAGTACTACATCAAGCTCAATAGGGGCTTTTCTTATTTGTAGAATAGGATAATAAAACAACAAATAGTTATCTGGTAACGTTTGCAATAATGTACGTAGTAAAGAGTCACGCATGAAACGAGGATCTACATATGATTTTTCACGTAATGTTGAACTAGCCCATTTCATTTGAAAATGGAAAAATTGATCGATAAACATTCGTTTCAGCTCATGGATGGATTGTGGTGCAAACACAATTTTAGGTTCAAATGTGAGCGTCGTTTCTTCTTCTGGAATGGTATCTTCATCACTGACAAGCTCGTTGGATATTTCTAGTTTTTCAACATCCTCAGTTGCTTCCTTTTGGCGGCCAGCAAAGATTTTTTTGAAGAAGGAAAACCGTTCCTTTTCTTCGAAGGCATTTGTTTCTGCCTCATTGTCGTCATGTTGCCATTCGCTTATATCCTCTCCCAATTCCCACTGACGCTTAATGCGCTCCCACTGACTTTTCTTTAAGCGCACAAATTGAGTTGGATATCTCGCTAAATCAATTTGATAGCGTGAAATATAATCTTGTAATTTCACCAATTGTGCCATGTAAAGGTCACTCCATTCTTACTCACCATATCTATATTTCTTTTTATCTTGATTCAGCAATTGTTTTTTGTACTAAAAGCGTGTGTTCAAACGCTCGCTGAAATAGGGAGAACACTGTCAAAAAGCATCATGCCCTGAAGCAATGACGACGTGATCTACTCCATGTTGTCCCGAATTCCCCGACGAATGTTACAACCTTTAAGAGAAGATAGTTAACTGCTATCACAGCACAGGATGGCTTGAGGTTAACTTCTTACTTGCAGGCTTGAAAAAATTTAGACACTATTACACCGAGGCATCATGGATTACGATTGCTTTAGTAGAAAAAGAGGCAATTGTATACATTACATCGACATTTGTTCTACGAATTTCAATCTGTAAAATTATTCTTTCCTATCCTTTTTATTTTACATGACGACACTCAACATTACATCCATAAAAAAGAGAACTATCCTTATTGGTAGTTCTCTAAAATGTTTTTTATTTTGTATTTGAAGAAAGTGGTAATTTCGCTTCAAAAGCTTGTTGCAATTGACGTGTCCAGTCCCCTGGTACACCAGCACCAATTTGGTTTCCATCAACATCCACTACAGGCGTCACTTCAGAAGATACAGACGAAACAATGATTTCATCCATCGTTAATAAATCCGCTTTTGTCATCGGCTCTTCCACGACAGGTAAATTAATTTCCTCTGCACATTTTAAAATGACTTGACGGGTAATGCCATTTAAAATGAAGTTATTCGCTGGATGTGTATAAAGCTTGCCGTCTTTAATACCATAAACATTCGCTGATGAGCATTCTGTCACGATATCCCCACGATGTAATATCGCTTCATAGCAACCTTTTTCAGCAGCCTCTTGCTTTGCTAATACGGCACCAAGTAGGTTTAAAGATTTGATATCACAGCGTAACCAACGAATATCCTCAACAAAAGTAGCCTTTACCCCTTTTTCAAAGTTTTCATATGCACGTTCACCCTCTTTAACATTACCAGTTAATACAGCTGGAACACTCGCATCTGGGAAAACATGATTACGGGCATTAGCACCACGTGTAATTTGGAAGTATACATGCCCTGTATCTAGGTTATTTTTTTCAATTAGCTCATGTAATAATTTGTGTAAAACGTCCTTTGTATAAGGAATAACAAGACGAATTTTTTCGGCGCTTGCATAGAAACGATCAATATGCTCTTGTGCTGTAAACATATTTCCGTTATAAACTTTGATTACCTCATAAATGCCGTCACCGAATTGATAACCTCGGTCTTCTGGAGATATCACAATCGATCCTTCTTCAACAATTTGATCATTCCATAATGAATATGCCATGTTTTGTTCATCCTTTTCGTCTTTGAGTTATTTTTTTCCTGCAAGTTCAACAATTGCTTCAGCATAAATTGCTGCAGCTTTAACGAGATTTTCAACGACAACAAACTCATCTGCACGATGCGCTACATCTGGCTCTCCCGGAAACAGCATGCCAAATGCCACACCTTTTTTCATCACACGTGCATACGTCCCACCACCTGTCGATAATAGAGGTGTTTCTCTATCACCCGTTTGACGTCTATAAATAGCTGCTAATGTTTGGATAAATGGATCATCTTCACTGACATAATGCGGTTTGGAGTCGTCTTGAATATCTAGTGAGAACCCTTTTTCCACCGTTAAGCGTTGAGCCGCCGTTATTTTTTCATCGAATGGGTAGGACACAGAATAGCGCATACTAATTACTAAACTGCCACCTTTATGAACATCATAGCTGACGATACCTGGATTTAATGTAGTTTTTCCTGACATTGCATCCTCAAACTGTAGCGCAAGCTGATGGCCGTAATGATCCTGATAAAAAACATGTGCGATAAAGTCAACAAATTGTTTACTTGCCTCTGTCGTCAACTCTTGTTGTAAAAATGCTGCAAGATAAACAGCTGCATTAACACCTTTTTCTGGTTCCATTGCATGGGCTGCTTTACCTTTGATAGTTATTATATAGCGAGAGTCCTCCATTAATAAAGAGCCATCTAGCTGATTTTTGCTTAAAAATGTTTGAAAATTCTGTTCGAATGACTCGGAGACATGCTGAATTGTTGCTTTCGCAAAATCTGGTACCATATTTGGGCGCTTTCCTGCATTAAATAGTAGTAGTTGTTCTTTCGTTGCATCACCTATTTTATTTTGAGAGAACACAAGCTCGGCAATGCCTTTTTCCGCATTGATGAGCGGGAAATCCGCATCTGGTGCAAAACCAATTGTCGGCATTTCCTCTTGTTTAAAATAGTGGTCGACACAGCGGAATCCTGTTTCTTCATCCGTACCAATAATCATTCGTACTCTTTTTTCTAATGGAATACCCGCTTCTTTCACAAGCTTCATAGCCATCCATGCCGCAATCGTAGGACCTTTATCGTCAATCGCACCACGTGCATATAACTTACCGTCTGCTACTGTACCGCTGAATGGTGGGTATGTCCAGTCAGCTTCGTCTCCAATCGGTACAACATCAACATGACATAAAATACCAAGTAGTTCTTCACCTGAACCCATTTCAATATGCCCAGCATAATTATCAACATTTTTCGTTTGTAAGCCTTCGTTCTGACCTTTTGCTAGTAACCATTCAAGCGCTTGAAGTGGACCATCTCCAAATGGTACTTCAGTAGTTATTGTATCCTCATCAAGAACACTATTAATTTGCACAAGCTCCTGTAACTCTTGTATCAATTCATCTTGCCTTTCTTTTGCAGCCTGTAACCAATCCATACCATATACCTCCTTCAAAGTATCAACATTATTCTACACCTTACAACATATATGACAATCAGCTTTCTGACAACTATTTTCAGTAACTTCTACTGACACTACCACATATAGCATGTTTTTCACGTATTCCCACAAAATACAGTATAAAATTTATATTTCAAATGTAAATTTCTCTTGCATTCACTAGAAAATTAAGTAGTTTTTCTATATAATGAAGTTATCAGAATAATTGTTCTGACTATAAAATTAGAAAAGGGGATGTCTAAGGCAGCTACTTATTAGCCTAAGTGCACTCCGCACATATTGTCGTCCGCTAGTCTTTGCCAAGAGAATTAAGATGAAGGAGTGGTTCATTTAATGAAACCAACTACTGATCGAATGCTTAATCGTATTAAAGACGTGTACATGTTTATTTTAGACAAAGGAACCGTGTCTACACAGGATTTAGTCGAAGAGTTTAGTATCACTCCTCGCACCGTTCAAAGAGATTTGAACGTGTTAGCCTTTAACGATTTGGTAATGAGTCCAAGTCGAGGCAAATGGACAACGACGAAGAAAAAAGTAAAAATGACGTCTTAGTTTTACGTTTTGTACGTAAAGCATTGTGTATGGAAAAAGAATGACCTTTCGTCGGGGTCATTCTTTTTTGTCGTTATAAGCGTATTAGATTTTTTTATGGCTTATTGGAAGGGCCAGTCATTTCACTATTGTGCATTCAAAACATACCCTTTATGCTCCATACTTACAGAAAAATTTCCCTATGTGCTCCTTCAAGATTATTTTGACTATTTACAGTTGCTTAACAATCCGTTAAACTCGAAACATTCTAAATGTTGAGAGGAGGATTTTATTTGAAATTGTCAACGTACTTTCATCCATTAGTTTGGATTATCTTAGGCGGAACAATATTTACACGTATTGCAAGCTTTATGGCAATGCCTTTTTTAGCTATTTATCTACATAATGAAATTCAAGCCTCCCCTTTACAAATTGGGTTGACGATTGGAATTGCGCCACTTATTTCCACTATTGGTGGATTTTTTGGTGGTTATCTAACAGATCGCTTTGGTCGAAAAAGTGTTATTTTACTAACGATTATTGTTTGGAGCCTTGTATTTTTCGGCTTTGCAACTGTTCATACCGTATGGCTCTTTGTCCTATTCAATGCCTTGAATGGTCTTTGTCGTTCATTTTTTGAACCTTCCACACAGGCATTAATGATTGATTTTACACCTGCTGATAAACGAAAAAGACTATTTTCGTTACGTTATACAGCCATTAATATTGCAGCGGTCATCGGCCCTATTATCGGTGTGTACATCTCACAGCTATCAAGTCCAAGTATCCCCTTTATGCTGACAGGTATTATGTATATCATTTATGCTGTATTTTTATTTTTCGTGTTAAACCGTTATCAAATGCAACAACCTAAAGCTGTCACTCAAACAAAAATACTAAGTACATTCACAATTTTATTAACAAATCGTGTACTACTTAGCTTTATTTTAGGTGCCATCCTAATCAATATAGGATACTCTCAATTTGATTCTACATTACCACAAATCATTGAATTAAAAATCGAGGAAGGTGCGAAACTTTATTCGCTATTAATCTCTCTCAATGCAGCGGTTGTCTTATTATTACAATTACCAATAAGCATTGTATCAGAGCGGTTTTCATCGTCCGCAACATTATTGGTAGGTATACTGTTCTTTGCAATTGGTCTATTTTTATTCGGATTCTCCAATAATTATACGCTCTATATCATCGCCATGATTATTTTTACAATAGGTGAGATTTTTGCCTTCCCAACAATGAATGTTATGATTGATGAAATTGCACCAGATACACAAAAAGCAACTTATTTGGGCGCTGCGCAATTTAAAAATTTAGGCGGCTTTATTGGACCCATAATAGGTGGTTGGTTATTGACTCATTATATGAATGCTATGTTTGCTGTCATCGCCATTCTTGTATTATGTAGTTGTTTCTTTTATAGATCCAAAACGACAACGCATTAAAAAACGCTCCATTGCTATCATTGGCTAATGATAGAATGGAGCGTTTTTTTAAATACTATAGTCTTCGTCAGCAGCGACCTCAGCATAACTAGAATATTGATCTTTACCTGCATTTTTAGATTGATATAGTGCCTTATCCGCCCGTTCAAATAAGCTCATTTCTGTCTCTTCAACATGATGATAAATGGCGCCACCCATGCTGACAGATAATACGGACCATTTTTCACTAGCATATCCCTCATATTTTACGGTTCTGATTTGAGTCAAAATGGCCTCTGCAATTTGTTGCATCTGTTGTTCTGTCGTATCGTACAAGACAATAGCAAATTCATCTCCACCGAATCTCACGACAAAGCCATTGTTTTTCACTACATGCTTTAAAATCATGGCTGTTTCAATCAGGATACGATCCCCTTCCACATGCCCAAATTGATCATTTACTTGCTTAAAATTATCCAAGTCGATTAACAACAAACCAGGCACATTCATTTTTCGTTTTTTTAATAAATTGTCAAACTTCCGAATATAGGTAGCACGATTATAGACACCCGTTAACGGATCGAATGTGGCAAGATAGATTGTTTTAGATAAAATTTTATTGATGACTAATAGCATAATAAATGCTGTTAGCAAGGCAATGGATAGTAAAATCCAAAATTGTTTTGTATTTTTTTGGAGCGCTTCTATTTTAGTAGAATTGACAAATTTCACATAAACAAGCCTTTTTGAAGACTCCCCTCTCACTGTCTCTGCTTCATAAGGCAAAAAAAGATGCGTTTCTATATAACCATGATGTAATGCTTTTTGAAATTCAACTGGCTCCATTTTTTTCTTCGCTAGCTCAAAATATTGCTGAAATTGTTTGGATTGATCTCGCACGGTGATCTTCTTCAATCTAGAATCATCAAAAAAAACTCCACCGGCGTTAATGATTTGCACTTCTACTAAATCCTCGTATTTAGCAATTAAGGATTCTGCGGTTTTCTCAAAATTAAAGGTTTGAAAGACTGGATCATTCAGTAAGTCTATGCCTAACTCAAGCAGATATTTCTTATCATGCGTTGCCAAATAGCCGAACTTTCGGTATTCTCCTGTCGTTGTCGAAATATCTATTCCATCTGTATAAAACTCACCACTAGCACGCCGCTCATCCAATAATGCCGAAAAACGCTGACAGCAGCTCGAAAAATCCAAACCAATATCTTTCTCAAATGTCGTGTAAATCACCTTGTTGGATTGATCTACTATGTAAATATCCATACCATGCTTCTGTTTCTTCTGTTGCAAATCCCAAGTTTCAATAGCAGGATTTTTGCGATAATCGTTTTGTAATTTTCTAAGTTCCTGTTCCATATTATCTGACATATTTTTATCAAAATAAAAATGAGCATTATCGATCGTTTGCATATCTGTCAGAATATGATTTTCAATTAATACTTTATTCATGGCCACTTGCTTCTCGATATCTGCCACTAGTATTTGTCTGTTGACATATGAAATGACAGCAACGAGTATGACTGCAAAAGCTATTAAAGATAGTAATAATTTTATACGCAGGTTCTTCATATATTTGTCCTCTACCTATTTTCACCATCATATTTTAAAAACTTTAGATAATGATAAGCTACATGAGTACATCACAGTAACTCATTCATATTATACCGTTACTGTCATCATACTGTATATAAAAAATCCCCGATGCTATAGTAGCACCGAGGATTGTGTTAATGATTGTTTTGTAAGCTGGCTAGCTCTTCTGCAGTTAGTTCACGATATTCACCTAATGCCAGCTTATCATCTAGGTGAAGATTCCCCATAGACAACCGCTTTAAATACGTTACACGTTTACCCACAGCCTCAAACATTCGTTTCACCTGATGAAATTTGCCTTCCTGAATTGTCAGCTCTATTTCTGATTGCTGTGCAGATTGTAGAATCACAAGCTTTCCAGGCTTTGTAACGTAGCCATCATCTAATTCCACGCCATGCGCAAATTTCTCGACATCTTCTTCCGTCACAACGCCCTCAATCTGTGCAAAATAAACCTTTGGCACATGTTTTTTCGGAGACAATAAATTATGGGCCAGCAAACCGTCATTGGTTAATAACAGTAACCCTTCTGTATCTTTGTCCAGCCGTCCAACTGGGAAAGGTTGAAAATGCTGATGCAATGGCTCTAATAATTCAATCACCGTTTCGTCTCTTAAATCTTCTGTTGCAGAAATAACATCAGGTGGCTTATTCATCATAAAATAGACAAACTCTGTATAAACAACGCGCTCTCCAAACACTGATACAATCTGCTGTTCTGGGTCTACATGTAGCGCTGCGTCTTTAACATAAGCACCATCCACTGTGACAGCCTTTTGCTTTAATAGCTGCTTCACTTCTTTACGGGAACCATACCCCATATTCGCTAGTAATTTATCTAAACGCATAGTACCACTCCTATTTCATTCCCAGTTTGCTCATAATGCGCGTTAATCGTTCACCCAATAACTTTTGTGCCAAACCTAAGCGCAGTGATAAAAAGCCGTAAACAGCCACACCAACACCCGCACAAATAATAGAGAATAGTAATGCTGAGAATTTACTATCTACTGGGCCCATAAGCAATTCCAATAATTTATGCACAACGAGCACGCTAATTGCCATTGCCATTGTCAATAAAGCAATCAACATAACACGACGAACAACCATTTCTGATCGATAATTCAATGTTTTTCGTAGCACAAGGATATTGATAAGAATCGATACACTATAGCCAATTGCAGTTGCCACAATGGCACCATCTGCCTCCAGCCAACGAATGAATGGAATATTTAACGCTAGCTTAACGAATATCCCTGATAATAAGCTGAAGACAATCCACTTTTGAAAATCAATTCCTTGTAACAACGCTGCTGTTACTTGGAATAATGCAAATAAAATCGCAACTGGTGCATAATGCGCTAATATAGTAGCACCCATTTCACTTTCTGAATAAAGCATGAAGTAGATTTCATTAGCTAAAAGAGAAATACCTACTACAGCTGGCAATGTAATAAAAATTAAAATTTGATAGGTTTTATCCATCGCATGGCGTAGCGATAAATACTCACCCTGTGTGTAATATTTTGTAATCGTCGGTACTAATGCCATTGAAAAGCCTGTCGCTAGCATGACCGGAATGATGACAACCTTATGTGTCATAAAGTTTATCATCGATAAATAAGTATCTGTCACTTCTGCTAAACCAATGGAAGTCATCGCCCCATTAAATGTAAGCATGTCAACTAATTGGAATAACGGGTTGGCTACTCCAACAAACACCATTGGTATGGAATAGGTAATCACTTCTTTATAAATATTGGACATCGGTAGCTGTGTAGACGTCACACTTTGGCTACGTAATAAGTTGAATTCAGGCTGATATTTTTTCCAGTAGTAATAAAGAACACCTAATCCACCGATTGCCCCAATAAAGGCAGCAAACACAGCAAACGAAATCGCTGTCTCTGGCTTCCCTTTGAACACCACAACGACTAAGAAAGAACCACCAAGTAACACAACAATTCGCACAATTTGTTCTACCAATTGAGAAACTGCCGTAGGCTCCATTTTGTCATAGCCTTGGAAGAAGCCGCGCCATAGACTCATAAATGGTACGACGATTAAGGCAAAGCTGACCCAGCGAATCACCGAAGCAATTTGTTCAACCGTAAAGACTTGTTCCTCACTTTTAATAACTAGCCCTGCTATCGGCGTTGCAAGCAGGAAGAGTGCGATAAATGCCCCGAAGCCTGTTACCATCATAATGAGTATGCCCGATTTCATCAGCTTGCGACCTGATTGATAGTCTCCCATTGCATTATACTTGGAGACAAATTTAGAGACGGCTATTGGCGCACCTGAAATAGCTATTGCCAACATAATAGAATAGGGAATATATGCATACTGATAAAGCGCAATGTTCTTTTCGCCAACAATTGCATAAAACGGAAAAATATAAATTAATCCGAGTACCTTCGATAAAAACATCCCCAGTGTTAATATCGCAGTACCTTTCATTAAATTGGACATCATACCCATCCATTCATTGTAAAATCAATATTAATATCGTAACACTTCAAGGATACTTATAAAACATTTTCGTTTCTGTTACTTCAAAGAAACCAACATGCAAGCGCTATCACCTTGTGAATAGCATAAGTAAACCAACTGTAATCTTAACATATTTATAGGAAATGAGACGCATAAATACACCAAAAAGTTCATTCAAAAATACCTGATGAAAAAAGACCTTAAAATAATCGGTGAGGAATGGAACATCCCCACCGATTAACCGTATTTCTTATACCATGTCCACAAAGAACTTTTTATACCACACTAGGAATACATAAACCGTCCAAATATATCGACCGCGATTTGCTTTCCCTTCATAGTGCTCATCTAGATAGCCCACTAATTGTTTTGTATCAAAGAATTCATTCGCAAAGTCCGTTGTAAACATTTCTTTGACCATGCTGTAATACTTTTCTTCACGTAACCAGTGACGAATTGGCACTGGGAAACCAAGTTTTGGCCGTTTCGCCCATTCCTCTGGTAATTCTTGATGTGCCGCTTGACGTAAAACATATTTTGTATCAATGTCGTTGACACGATATCTGGATGGAATATTTTTCGCTAATTCCATAACTTCTTTATCTAAAAATGGTACACGTAATTCAATTGAGTGAGCCATACTCATTTTATCTGCTTTTAATAAAATGTCACCAGGCATCCAAAGGTTTAGATCCAGGTATTGCATTTTTGTCACATCGTCATCACCAGGCACTTCATCATAAATTCGTTTTGTAATCGATTTTACAGATGGCGCATTTTTATAAGCTGGTTTTAAAACATTAATGGCATCTACTTCATCCCACACGACTGCTTCTCCAATAAAACGCTCTTCTACCGTTTGAGCACCTTTAATAAGGAAGTTCGTATATTGATTTTTCGGTAGGGCTTCTGCCATTCCTCGTAATGTTTTACGAAGACCTAATGGTAGTTTTTCGTATTTTTGCATTTTCCCTGAGTTTTGATACCAAGCATAGCCACCAAAAATTTCATCTGCGCCTTCACCTGATAGCACAACTGTTACATCTTTTGATGCAAGCTCTGAAAGGAAGTAAAGTGGCACTGAAGATGGATTGGACTGTGGCTCATCCATATGCCATTGAATTTTAGGAAGAGCTTCAAAGCACTCATCCGCTGTAATATATCTACGTTCATTTTGAATATTCAACGTATCTGATAAATCTTTTGCAAGATTTGTCTCATTGAACATATCTTCATAGTCAGCAAATCCTACTGAGAAGGATTTATCTGGGCGTAATAAAGAAGTAATATAACTAGAGTCAATACCACCAGATAAGAATGAACCAACTTTTACATCACTAATTTTATGAGCTTCTACAGACTCTTTAACCGTTGACTGAATTTCTTCGATATATTTTTCAATCGGTGCGTCTTTTGCATGGAATTTTTTATCCCAATATTGCACAATTTGCTTTTGTCCATTTTGAATCAGCATATAGTGTGCAGGTGGTAATTTAAAGACACCTTTAAAGAAGGTTTCATCCATTGAAGAATATTGGAATGTTAAGTATGGGCGTATCGCCTGTTTATTTAATTCTTTAATAAATGAAGGATGTGGTAAAAACGATTTTATTTCAGAACCGAAAATAAATGTACCATCTGTTGTATGCTCAGAATAGTACAATGGTTTAATACCAAAACCGTCACGTGCAATAAATTGTAAATCATTCTTTTTATCCCAAATACAGAAGGCAAACATCCCACGTAGTTTTTTCACAAAATCTACGCCATATTCTACATAGCCATAAATAATGACTTCACTATCTGACTGTGTTTTAAACGTATGACCTTTTTCAATAAGATCTGCACGTAACTCTTGGAAGTTGAAAATTTCCCCATTAAATACAAGCACAATATTGCCGTCTTCACTATATAATGGTTGATTTGCTACTTCTGATAAGTCAATAATACTTAATCGACGGAAACCTAACGTTACTTTATCGTCACTATGAATACCGCCGCTATCTGGTCCGCGGTGAATAATTGTATTCATCATATTTTCTATTGTTTGATGATGATCAATCACATTTGTTCCATTAATATAACCAATAAATCCGCACATTCTATTTTTCACCTCATAATTTAGTGCATAACCTTTACCATAATAGCATGAAAAGACGTTCATTTCATGCTGACAATGCTAATAAAGGAAAACTTTCATCGAAACAATTGTATAACAAAGATTCATGTGTTTCATTCTACTATAAACACTCTTCATCACGAAAGATGAGATAAGGAATTATAAAACACTTTTCTATTATTTTCAATGTCCAAGAAAACCCCTCTCTATATAGACTTCATGTATAATAGGAAAGATTCCTAATTTGAACAGAAAGTGAGTTTCTAACTATGTATGATGTAATCGTGATCGGTGGTGGCCCATCTGGTTTAATGGCGGCGATTGCTGCCGGAGAGCGTAAAAAGAAAGTGTTATTGTTAGAAAAAGGCGCAAAACTTGGCAAGAAATTAGCCATCTCTGGCGGTGGACGTTGTAATGTTACTAATCGTTTACCTGTCGAAGAAATAGTTAAGCATATACCTGGCAATGGTCGTTTTCTTTATAGTCCATTTACAGTTTATAATAACGAAGATATTATCGCATTTTTTGAAGGGCTTGGTGTCGCCCTAAAAGAAGAGGATCACGGCAGAATGTTCCCTGTATCCAATCGGGCACAAGATGTAGTTGATACACTAATTCGTCAGCTTCAACGACTACATATTGAAGTTCGTTTACACACAGCCGTCAGTAAGCTTCTGATGGACGAAAATAAAATTTTGGGTGTACGTCTTGCGGATGGCTCCGAAGTCCGTAGTCAAGCAGTCATTGTAGCTGTTGGTGGCAAGGCGGTCCCACAAACCGGTTCAACAGGTGATGGCTATCCTTGGGCAGAGCGTGCTGGTCATACAATCACGACGCTCTTCCCAACAGAGGTGCCTGTTCTATCAAAAGAGGACTTTATCCAAGCGCGTGAGCTTCAAGGGCTAGCATTGCGTGATGTCGCTGTCTCTGTGCTCAACAAAAAAGGCAAGACACTTGTCACACATCAAATGGATATGCTCTTTACCCATTTTGGCTTGAGTGGTCCCGCTGTTTTACGCTGTAGTCAGTTCGTTGTGAAAGAATTAATGAAAACAGGCTATGAACCAGTGACAATACGTATTCAGACACTGCCTCATTATAATGAAGAAACATGTCTGCAATATTTAAATAAACTAATCAAGGAAGATCCAAAAAAGGCTGTGAAAAATGTCTGGAAAGGCATTGCACCAGAACGGTGGCTCTTATTCTTATGTGAGCGAGCAAATATCGATGTCCAATCAACAGGTGCTGAGTTATCCCAAGAGAAAATTCGTCAATTAGCACATTTACTAGTCAATTTCACATTAAAAGTGAGCGGCACACAGTCACTTGACAAAGCGTTTGTTACGGGCGGTGGTGTCTCTGTAAAAGAAATCGAGCCAAAAACAATGGCATCAAAGAAAAAAGAAGGTTTATTCTTCTGTGGAGAAATTCTTGATATTCATGGCTATACAGGGGGCTATAATATTACCTCTGCGCTCGTAACGGGACGTATTGCAGGAATGCATGCTGCATTATAATAGAAGAGAAAGACCTTTTGGCAAGGCAAGGGGTTGATTTCCGTTCAAGGGGCGTCCGATAAGCCTTCTCCACCATGTTTCTTTATCTTTCATTTAGCTGTTGCAATCGAATAGCCCTTTATTTGTATAATGAGAGAAAGAACAGGCTCTTACTTTCAATGTGGAGAAGTGTTTAGTTACAACACGCTTTCATAAATGCGTAGTGAACACCTTCACTTTATTTAAAAACCTTTGCTAAAAAGTTAAATATTTGTGGGTTGAGGGCAGGCTACTTGACTCCCATGGGATAGCGAGACAGTTGAAACCCTACACCGAGCGGTAGCGGAGTAAGCGGCTCGGCGCTCGCCTACAGGAAAGTAAGTAGCCAGCAACGGAAATCCATTTTCATCTTTCACAAAAATGCTATTGATTGCTTTGTTTTTCAACACTATGAAAAAGCGTGTCCAAGAAAAACGGACACGCTCTTTTTAGCTTTCACTAGACATATAAACTTCTTCAAACGGCTGGATAATGACAAAGCCTTCACCTGAAAATGCCATCTGAATGGATTCGCCACTGCCACGACCGATAAATGTACGGAAGCTGATATCTGTTTTAAACTCAGGTGTTAAATTTCCTGACCATGCAACGGTAGCATGTGGATCAGTATAAACTGTTTCACCTGGTTTCACTAATAATGTCAATGGTTCAAAATGTGTTGTAATGGCCACTTTCCCTGTTCCTTGTAGTGTCACATTGAATAGACCACCTGACATGATGCCAGCCATTTTACGCATTAAGCGTATATCCCATTCAATACTAGGCTCAAAGGCAAGTAAATCATTTCCGTTTACACAAATACTATCATTTTTCAAATCAAAAACCGTTACTTTCTTTCCTTGGTCTGCTAAATAAAGTCTTCCCTTTCCACTTGCTTTCATCAATTGCGTGCCTTCACCTGTTAAAGCCTTCTTAAACATCTTACCAAGACCATGCTCCAGCACACGCTCACGTTCAAATTTAATATCACCCGTATAGGAAATCATTGCACCCATTTTTGACCATACTTCACCGTTTAGATTCACTTCTAATACTCGTTCAGTTTCCAATTCAAAATAATCATTCTCATTGTCATCTTGCTGTGTTTTATGAACAAATTCATCTAAAGAAAATTTCCCCAAGATTCATCCCTCCTAATTACCTTATATACGTTTACAGTTGAGAAAAGATTCAAATTTTAGCGGATTGTCCCTGATTGTGCATTTCGTTACAAAATTTCTCTCTTAATAACAAAATCACTTCATTTCCAGTCATGTTATTGACATCAAATATATACTGTTATACATTAAACGAAGAAACGATGATTGTTATATAACAATTGCTACAAAAAAATAACTATATAAGTGCCATGTGCGAAATGACACTTATATAGTTCCTGTCTCAATTGAAAGTTCACTTTATTGAGTAGCGGAGACATCTCCAACATTTTGTGCTGCTTTTAAAGCAGTTTGTTTACGTACATCTGCACGTAGTGTTAACGAAATAATTAATGAAGCTGCGATTAACCCAGCAAATACATAGAACACAGGAATATAGCTTCCGTAAGCATTTTTAATTGTACTTACTAACAACGGTCCGAAAATACCACCTAATGACCAAGTTGTTAATAAATAGCCATGAATAACGCCAAGTTGCTTTGTACCAAATAGATCACTAGCAAATGCAGGTAAATTCGAGAATCCACCACCGTAGCAACTAACAACTAAGAAAATAAGTGCTTGGAAAATAATTACGTTTGTTGTATGTGGTAGAACAATAAATGTAATTAATTGTGCTGTAAAGAAAATAACAAAAACGTTTGAACGACCAATATAATCAGACACAGCGGCCCAAATTAAACGACCACCACCATTAAATAGCCCCATTATTCCTACCATTGCAGCAGCACCTGCAACTGATAGACCAACAATCTCCTGTGCCATCGGAGAGGCAACAGATATCATCATAATCCCCGCAGTTACATTGACTAAATGCATGGACCATAACATCCAGAAATGCTTTGTTTTGACAGCCTCACGCGCTGACATCACTGCTAAATCTTTCTTTACTACTTCTTTGCCTTTATCGGCAGCTGCCTTCATATTCGCTGGCATATAACCAGGCTTAGGCGGCGCTATATATGAAGCCCCTAAAATCATTAACGTGAAATAACTTGCCCCTAAAATAAAATACGTTGTAGAAATGCCAACTGCCTCCATTAAGTTGGCTGCGACTGGCGCTGTAATTAATGCACCAGATCCAAATCCAAGTACGGCCATACCTGTTGCTAGACCACGGCGATCTGGGAACCATTTTACAAGTGTTGATACAGGGGCTATATAACCAATCCCCATACCTAATCCACTAAGAACACCATATGTTAACCAGTACATGACAACAGAATCCATTGAAATCGCTACACCCGCACCAGCTTGTCCTGCTCCAAATAAGACAGCTGCTACCATCGCCGATTTACGTGGCCCCATTTTTTCTACTAAGCTACCAAATAATGCGGCAGAGAAACCTGCAAGCCCCATCATAATGGTAAAGGCAACCGTTACCTTTGTTTCACTCCATCCCATTTCTGTGACAATCGGTAGCTTATATACACTGTATGCATAGGCTCCACCGATTGAAAGGTGAATAGCGATTGCAGATAATGCAATTAACCATCTATTTTTATTCATAAATTCTCATTTCTCCCCTCTTTTGCTACCTGTGAAAATTCTATGAACGTCCATGTAAAACAATTTACCACTTAGAATTATTCAAATGCAAGATGTTTTTCTAAAAAATATTATTTCTCCAAAAAGTATTTTGTTTTTTTATCAATGATTTTTATCACATAAACCTTACAGTCTCTAAGTATAAATTCGTTTTTCCTACAAAAAACATGACAGCTTTTAGCTAATATTACTTTTCTACTCTATTATCCTAGGTATCATTATTTATATTGATATAATTATTTTTGTGCATAACTTCACATTCTGATGTTGTATACGTCTTATTTTACCAACGATATTTTTATGCTCATTTCTCTAAAAAGGAAGCAGATCAAATCAATGAATAATAGAAATTTTTAGAACAAAAGAGAATTTCACCATATAAATGTACGAAATTTTAATTTTTAGAAGTAGCAATAAAAATTAAAAATCAATTCTGTTTTTACTTAAATTTTCAAAAAAATAATTTATTTACAATACAGAGTATGCATATTTTATAAATAGCTTTCAATCGCTCCCTATTTTTATTATTCAAATATACATTTTTATTTCAGGAAATTGAATATTAATGGCAACTAAACAAAATCAATTGCTTCTTATAGAATACAATTAATCTGGAACAAGACGATTTTCGAAGTCATATTGTTTTTGTAAAAAAATAAAACAAGCGCTACAAAAAACAGCATGTTAGAAGCTACCTCTAACATACTGTACAGAAAAATACATTTTTTAATTTGTTTTTCCTTTCATAAAAAGCATAACTTTTATTTCTTTATAATAAATACATAGCAAAATCCCTAGTAAAATCAGTAAGGAGCCATAAATTTGGACACTGGTAGGAAATTGCTTTAAAAAAATCGCACTCAACAGCATGGCAATAGCTGGCTCAAAATTCAATAACAGCGAAGCATTCGTCGAGCCTATTTCCTTCATTTTTTGATTCCACATTAAATTACTAACCCCATGAATAACGATTGCTGATAAAACTAGCAAAATCCAATAGGGGTATGTTACTTGCCAATTTGTTTGCGGCAATATAGTAAAAGAAAATGGTATAAGCATCAGTAAGCCAATTAGATTTGTATAAAAGGTGATGGACTGAGCTGACATTTTTAGACTAAGATGATTCACAATAATAAGAAATAAGGAAAAGCTTAGCATTGTAATTAAACTTAGCACCTCTCCCTTACCAATAGAAATGGTGATGAGGGCTCCTTTTGTAATGATGAGACCCACTCCTACAAATGAAATGATCGCACCTAGCCAAAATATGCCGTTCCGTGATTCATGATAAATCAATTTATTCAATAATGATGTGACAATCGGTGCACAGGCTAATATTAAAGCCGCAGTGATAGGAGAAGTATGCTGAAGGCTGGCATAAAAACTATAGTGATTAATGGAAACGCCCAGTATTCCTGCAATGACCAACAATAGTAAATTCTTGCGCGTAAATATTGTTCGGGTAATAGCTTTCCAACTAATACATCCCAAAAATAAAACAATGATAATTAGCCTAAAAATGGCGACTGTTATAGGAGCCCAGTGTTCAATTAAAATCGAGCCAATAATGAAGTTACTGGCCCAAAAAAATACACAGCTAAATAAAATCATATAGATAGTGAATTGCTTCATATTAATCGTACCTGCATGTAAAGAGACTTCTACATAAGTTCTGGGTCAACTATTAAAAATCTACTTCCCTTTCCTTTATTAATCTTTTCTATTAAAACATAAGTATAGCAAACTAGAAATCTTCTAGTTTGCTATCATATCTAAATAAGGGGGATTTAGATTTATACTTAGTTGATAAACTTACCATTTGACATAACCACTCGGTTAGATAGTTTACGTGCAATGACCTCAGCACTTGATACTGCGTCAAAGAATACAAAGCTTGCTTCGTCTTTCACATTCGGCCAAACCTTTTGACCATTTGCATCTAATGGTGTTACACCATTTGTAATATATTTTAATGTTTGTCGAATAGAGCGTTCATCTAGCTTACGAGAAATATCAGCAAAAGTAGTCGCTTTTTCTAAAATATCTCCAGAGCCATTAGGACTCCAAGAATCATAAAAGCCATCGCACCCAAAGTGGACATCTACTCCGTGCTCTGTTAGTAAATCAATTGGTGGAATTAAACGTCTTAAATCGAATGGCACAGTAGACATAATTTTCACTTGCTGTTGTGCGAGACGATCAGCGATTTTATGCTGTTCCATAACGGATACATCCCCAAGTGAAAATGCATGACTAATCGCCGTTCTACCTTGATATTGTGCATCCTCAACGATATCTATCCATTTATCGATTGTATAATACCCAACATGACCACCATCATGGAGGTGAATATCAACATCTACATTAAACTCCTGTGCGATATCCATCACTTCATAAAGAGAAGGCTCAATTGAATTATCAATCCCTGCTGGATCTAAGCCGCCAATCATCGTTGCCCCATTGCGTAAGGCTTCACGCAATAATTTAGGGACATCATCTCTTAGTAAGCCATGCTGTGGGAAGGCAATGACTTCTGACGTCACGACATCTTTATATTCATCCAATGCCGCTAGTACACCTTCTAAATTTTTCAAGCCAATGTAAGGATCAATATTAACATGGGTACGAATATGGTTGGCGCCATTCTTAACGATTTTCTCAATCATTGCAGCTGCACGTTGTTTACCTGTTGTAGCAAGAACGGATAACTCTTGTGCTTCACGATCAAGTCGTTCCTTTAAATTTTTTACGGGTACACAAGCCTTCCATGGTAAAGTTAAGTATGTTTTATCTAAATGATTATGCATTTCCTTAAAGGCAGGTAATAGCAGCTTCCCGTTCATATTTGTTACTTCATTTGGAGAATCGATTACCTGCGTTGCTGGTACAATTTGAGAAATATAGCCATCTGTAATTTTAAGGTTAAAAAGCTCCACTTTCGTACCAACTGTATCATTTTCTTTTACATATTCTCCTGTTTCAAGTAGAACATTTGTAAGCCAGTGCTTCATCTGAATTCTCCTTTCAACTCTCCTACTTCCTGTTGGTGAATAATTTTGCCCTGTGAAATAACAGTAGAAATTGGGCATCTTCTTGCTATAACATGAGCAGTGCTAACGCCATCTACTAACAGCATATTGGCTTTATCACCAGCTTGTGGCCAAACACGTTCTCCCACGTCGTTCAAAGGTGTGATACCACCAGAAGCGTATCTCCAAGCACGACTTAATGAATATTCGTCGATAAAACGGAATCTCTGTGCCATCACATTTAATTTCATAATCGTATTGCCCGTACCGTATGGTGACCAATGGTCTGTTAAACTATCATGTCCTACAGAAACCTTTACACCATTGTTATAAAGATAAGGCATTGGTATTGTTGAACGATTCAGGTCTGTTGGTACAGTTGTTGTGACATCCATTTGTACAGCAGCCATCGCCTGTACTAAATCTTCTAATCGTGACTGTTCTAAATCCGCAAGTGCCATCGCATGGCTAATTGTCACTTGTCCTTCTTTTTTCGCCTGTTTCGTTAACTCGATTAGCTTATAAAATTCAAATTCACCAAGTGTGTTAGCTGTATGAATATGAATATCTATTCCTGCATTATAGTCTTGGGCAATACCCATCGTTGTGTGCAGTGATTTCTCAATATTGCGATCTACAATGGATGGGTCAACGCCCCCAACGAGCGTTGCACCCATTGCCATTGCTTCACGGATCAATTCTTCCACATTGGAGCGTAATAAGCCATGTTGTGGAAAAGCCACAATCTCATAGGTGATTTGATCTTGATATTTTTCTAATACTTGCTTTGTGATGTCAATGTGTTTTGTCCCAATTTGTGGGTCCACATTACAATGTGAACGAATATGTGTATGTCCTTGGGAAATAAGCCACCTCACCATTTCCTCTGCTCGATAAGCAGCCGTTGGTAATTGCTTTGGTAATAGCGTTCTTTCTTCTTCAATACGCGTTAATATCCCTTTAGTAATGGGTCTTGGCGCTTGCCATTCCCCACCAAAATACGTTTTATCAATATGGATATGCATTTCTCGGAAAGAAGGGACTAATAGTTGCTTTTGAGCATCCACTACTTCTACGTCTCCATCGGCCACTATATTGTTATCCACTTGTTGAACATGTCCATCTACGATTAGGACATCATAAATACCTGTACGAGTTGCAACAATATGTTCATTTTCGTGCTCATATGCTTCTTCTAATCTTACATTTTTCAGCAATAGTTTACTCATAGTTTCCTCCCAATTGGTATTTTTTATCTTTCACCAAATTCGATTATTCTACAATTTCAACGCCACCGATTATTGTGTAGTTAGATGCGTCTAACCAGAAACCTTTTACAGCATTGCTGTAGACTGCTAAATGCTCATAGTTACGAACTGGAATGTATACAGCTTCATCTAACTCTATTTGCATTGCCTTTTTGTAGATTTCATTACGTGCTTCTTGATTTGACTCAGAACGCCCTTGCTCAATTAGCTTGTCTACCTCTGGATTTGAATAGTAGAAATGGTTGCCTGGAGGTCCCATAGAAGCCGTGTGGAATAAATTAAATTGATTATAATCAGCATCCCCAGTAGCATTACCCCAACCACTAATAAATATTTGGTGCTGTTCTTTCGTGATTTCAGAAATAAATGCACCATACTCCATTACTTGAATTTCAACATCTAATCCAATACCTTTTAATTGAGATTGAATAACCTCAGCCATATTGATACGCTCTTTACGGTCACTTGTCAGTAATTTAACTTTTGTTCCTTCTTTAACGCCAGCTTCTTTTAGTAACTCTTTTGCCTTTACTACATCATAGTCATATGGTTTTGTTTCACTAGAATAACCAATAATTTTAGGACTCATTGCCGAATTTGCAAGTGTACCTACATTATCATAAATACCACTAATAATTGCTTCGCGGTCAACTGCATAACTAATTGCCTGACGTACTTTTACACCTGATAATAGTGCATCTTTCACATTGAAACCGATAAATTCTACTGCAAGTCCTTCGGCACGGAATAAATTCATCGTTGAAGAATTTTCTATGCGGTCAATCTCTGTTACGGGTACTTGTTCAGCGATATGTGCTTCTCCACTTTCAATCATTGCTAAACGAGTAGAGTCCTCTGGTACGACTTTAAATGTTACTTTATCTACTTTCGGTACAGTGCCCCAGTAATCTTTGTTTGTATTTAATGTAATTTCTTGACCAGATTTCCAATCCTCGAATACAAATGGACCTGTCCCTACTGGATGTGTTGCTAATTCATCAGCCGCTTCCGCAATAGCTTTCGGGCTGATCATACTACCTTCTTGACTTGCTAAAATAGATAAAAGCGGTGCATATGGTTCTTTTAACTTCAACGTGACAACATACGTATCATCTACCACTGCTTCATTAATCATTGATAATTTATCACGTTGTGGTGAACCAGTTGCAGGATCTAAAATACGATCAAATGTAGCTTTAACAGCCTCTGCATTAAAATCTGCTCCATCATGGAATTTAATGCCCTCATTTAATGTAAATGTCCAAGTGACATCATCTTTTTGCTCCCACTCTTTTGCAAGTAATGGAACAATTTTGCGATCTCTATCAAAAGCAACAAGTGTTTCATATATTTTGCCATGGATAATATTCGCTGACGGAATATCTGTAATAAAATGAGGATCAAGGCTTGTCGCATCCGATGCTCTTAAAACAACTAATTCTCCTCCTACACTTTTTGATCCCTCCTTAGAACCTTCTGAACTTTGATTACTTGCAGTTGAACATGCCTGTAAAACAAGTACGGTAATGAGTGTCATAAATAAAATCAACTTCATTTTCTTCATAAACATTTCCTCCTTATATGATTTGATCCTTACATTTCGAATTATAAAGAAATAAAATTCACTTGTTTTTTAAAATCTTTACATGTTTTTTTAATTTTCTGACTAATACTCCATTAATCATTTACATTCTTTACGCTTTTCACTAAATTGAAAACAAATCAAATAGAAAAGGAGATTCGATATGGATAAAGTAACTACTACTATCGATTATTCTGTTTTAGTGAATGCACGCAAGGCCTCTAGAAAAAAGAATCTTGTCTCTTTCCTAAACAAAATAAAAAAAAATAAAGCGGCGGTCGCTGGGGGCATCATCATTCTTCTATATATATTGATGTTTCTTATCGGACCTATTCTAGCACCTTATGATCCTTACGACGTACAGTTAGATCAAAAATTACAAGGGCCAAGTTTAGATCATCTAATGGGCACCGATGACAAAGGACGAGATATTTTAAGTCGAATTTTATATGGTTCACGCTTATCCATTGGAGTTGGTATTTCAGCTGTGTTATTTGGTGGATCGATTGGCACATTCCTAGGACTTATCGCTGGTTATTATGGTAAATGGGTTGATTCTATTATTAGTCGAATTTTAGATATCATGCTTGCCTTTCCAGGTATTTTATTAGCTCTAGCTATTGTCAGTGCATTAGGGCCAAGTCTAATTAACGTCACAATTGCAGTAGGTTTTTTCTCTATTCCCATGTTTGCTCGTATCGTACGTGGCTCGACAATGGAAGTTAAAAAACTAGAATATATCGATGCTGTCAAAACACTCGGAGCAAATGATATGACGATTTTAATTAAACATATTTTCCCGAACATTTTATCACCGATTATTGTACAAGCATCTATGCGTTTAGCAACGGCTATTCTATCTGCGGCAGGTCTATCCTTTTTAGGATTAGGGGCACAGCCACCATCTCCTGAATGGGGTGCCATGCTATCAAACGGAAGAGATTTCTTATTTACTGCTCCTTATATGGCGCTATTCCCTGGTATTATGATTTCCATCCTTGTTTTAGGATTTAACTTATTTGGCGATGGTTTACGCGATGCGCTAGACCCAAGAATGAAAAATTAAAGGAGAGAAGACACATGACATTATTTATCATAAAACGGCTCGCTCAAATTATTCCTGTGACCCTTGGTGTAACGCTTGTTGTTTTTTTAATTATGCAAATGATCCCCGGTGATCCCGCCATTATTTTAGCAGGAGAAGGAGCTTCTCAAGAAACGGTTGAAGAATTACGTGAAAATTTAGGGCTTAATAAACCATTAGCTATCCAATATACAGATTATATTAAAAATCTTGTACAGGGAGATATGGGGCATTCGTTAAAAAATAAACAACCTGTATTTGAGGAAATTACTGCACGTTTACCAATTACAATTGAGCTAGCCTTTTATAGTATTTTAATCACTATTATTTTGGGGTTGATTGCCGGCATCATCTCAGCAATCCGTCCATATTCGTTTATGGATGTTGGACTAATGATTGTCGCCTTATTAGGGATTTCCCTACCAAGTTTTTGGTTAGGTATTTTATTGATGTATGTTTTCTCTGTACAGCTACACTGGCTTCCTGTAGCAGGTTGGGATAGTGCCAAACATATTATTCTACCAGCGGTCACACTAGGTGCTGGTGGCGCTGCAATCGTTGCGCGTATGACTCGCTCTAGTATGCTAGAGGTTGTGAACCAAGACTATATTCGAACAGCGAAGGCGAAAGGTTTAAAAGGCTATATTATCATTTTAAAACACGCACTACGCAATGCCTTAATTCCAGTTATTACAGTTGTAGGCTTACAGTTTGGTAGTTTACTTGGGGGAACAGTATTAGTAGAATCTGTGTTCGCTGTCAACGGCTTAGGACGAATGATTGTAGATGCTATTCGTACACGAGATATACCTGTTGTTCAAGGCGGCGTTCTCGTAGCCTCATTAATATTTGTTTTCATTAATCTTTTCGTAGACATATTATATCGAATTTTTAATAAACGAATGGATTTAAACTAGGGAGGGAAAAAGCGATGAAACAAAATACCGTGTTAGAAGTAAAAAATTTACAAACTTATTTTTATTCGAGTGAAGGCGTTGCCAAAGCTGTGGATGGTGTTTCCTTTATACTTCAAAAGGGAGAAACGCTAGGCATTGTTGGTGAATCTGGTTGTGGGAAATCAATGACCTCCCTATCGTTACTTCGTTTAGTACCGTCACCTCCTGGTAAAATCATCAACGGTGAGATTTTCTTAAATAATACAGATATCTTAAAATTATCAGATGAGGAATTACGCAAAATTCGAGGCAATAAAATATCAATGATTTTCCAAGAGCCTATGACAAGTCTAAATCCTGTGTTATCCGTTGGGGAGCAAATTGCTGAATCTATTCGCTTACACCAAGGTTTATCACGTAAAGAGGCATGGCAAAAGGCCGTCGATATGATCCGTCTAGTGGGAATTCCTGCACCAGAAAAAAGAGCGAAGCAGGAGCCGTACCAGTTAAGCGGTGGGATGCGTCAGCGCATTATGATCGCAATGGCATTAGCGTGTACACCAGATGTTTTAATTGCAGACGAACCTACAACGGCACTTGATGTAACCATTCAGGCTCAAATTATTGAAATTATACAAAATCTGCAAAAGCAATTAGGCATGAGCATTATTTTCATTACTCACGATCTAGGTGTTGTAGCAGAAATTTGCGATAAAATTGCTGTGATGTATGCGGGGCAGATTGTAGAAGAAGGCACAACAGAAAGTCTTTTTGAAAAACCGTTACACCCCTATACAAATGGATTAATACAATCATTACCAAAGCTCTATGAAGAGCAAGAAGAATTATCTACTATTCACGGAACTGTTCCAAGTCCATACAATTATCCGGTTGGCTGTCGTTATGCAGAACGTTGCCCATTTGCTACAGATTTATGTCATGAACAACAACCTGAGCTTATGACTGTGGAGCACGAGAAAAAAGTAAGATGCTGGATGTACAGTAAGGAATGGCAGGGAGCAACACTTATGGAGGAGATGACCATATGATAAAAGAGCAGCAAGCACAGCCACTATTACAAGTAAATAATTTAAAACAACATTTTTCCTTAAAAAAAGAAAAGCTCTTCGGTCCTCAGCAAATTGTAAAAGCTGTGGATGGTGTTTCCTTTGACATTATGCCTGGTGAAACACTTAGCATTGTTGGAGAATCTGGCTGCGGAAAATCAACGACGGGGCGTTCTATTTTAAGATTAGATGAACCTACTTCTGGAGAAGTAATGTTATTTGGTAAAAACTTAGTGAATATGAACAAAAAAGAGCTACGTGCTGCACGCAAGGACATCCAAATTATTTTCCAAGATCCGTATGCATCCCTTAACCCACGAAGAACCATTCGTAAAATGTTAACAGAGGCCATGTCTATTCAAAAAATAGTACCACCTGAACAACAAGAGGCACGCATGATTGAATTAATGTCGCTTGTTGGATTACGTCCTGAATACTTAGAGCGCTATCCACATGAATTTTCTGGTGGTCAGCGTCAACGTATCGGAATTGCAAGAGCTCTTGCAGTCAACCCTAAAATTATTATTTGTGATGAATCGGTTTCTGCGCTAGACGTTTCTATTCAAGCACAAATTTTAAATTTATTAAAGCAGCTACAACGGGATTTAGATTTAACATTTTTATTTATCTCGCACGATTTAAGTGTTGTTCGACATATTTCAGATCGTATCATGGTCATGTATCTTGGAAAGGTTGTCGAAATTGCTGATAAGCATTCCCTTTTCACACAGCCATATCATCCTTATACAAAAGCATTATTTTCTTCTATTCCAGTAATCGACAAACAACATCGCAAGGAGCGCATTATTTTAAAAGGAGACCTACCGTCACCTCTTAATCCTCCTACTGGCTGTAGCTTTCACACACGTTGTCCATTCGCCACAGAGAAATGTAAAGCAGAAGTTCCAGCATTACGAGAAATCACCGCAACACATAAGGTAGCTTGCCATTTTGCAGAAAATTTAGTTTAATGTATCTTACACTTATAAAATAAATGGAGAGATCATTATGTTACAACTAGAAACCTTCAACATATATATTCTCCTATGTGTAATTGCTCCAATTATTGGAGCTTTTCTGCTTACTTTTATATTTATTTTCGAAAAACAAATCGATAGCCTTGAGGAAGAAAAGAGAAGTTTAGAGCTCAAGCAGGATTTACAACGAGCGAATATTCTTCAGTTAAATCAGCAAATACAACCACATTTCTTTTTTAACGCATTAAATTCATTGCTAAGCCTAGCCCGCATCAATCGTAAGGAAGATTTGGTTGCGGGTATTGAGGCCTTAGCAACGTTTTTTAAATTTAAATACAATAATCATGAGGTTTTAATCACGTTAAAGAACGAGATACAATTTATGGATAGCTATTTAAATATTCAACAGTTACGCTTTGGACATCGTTTGACGATTCATAAGGATATGGATGATGAAGCTCTATCTGTACAAATACCTCCATTTATTTTGCAGACCATTATTGAAAATGCATATAAACATAGCTTTGAAAAGCATATAGGACCTGCTGAGTTATCCATTACGATTAAAAAAATGGACAAGATCTTATTAATAGAAATAAAAAATACACAGCCCTTAGAAAAGATAGAAACTGCTATTGAACAGCTAGAAGATGAATTACAGCAAGGTTATGGTCTTGAAAATATTAGACAACGGCTTGAGCTTATTTATGGTCTCGAAAATGTTTTATTTTCGATTCAAAATAATGAACAGTTTTACACAGTTACAATTCACGTTCCCGCTTAGCCCTTCTATCAATTTGAATGTGAAAGGAGAATCTCACCATGCATATTTTAATCGCAGATGATGAGCCGTTAGAGCTAGAGCAAATGATTTATTTATTAAAACCGCATTTCCCTAATTGGACATTCCATACTGCTCAGGATGCCTCACAAGCTCTGCAATTAGCTAAAAAACACCGTATGACTATCGCCTTTTTGGATATCCAAATGCCTGGGAAAGATGGTATCACTTTAAGCAAGGAATTAAAAGAAATGTATGAAATAGACATCATTATGGTAACTGCTTATCAGACCTTCGAATATGCCCAGCAAGCATTGCGTATCGGGGTAAAAGATTATCTTACAAAACCTGTTATTGCTAGTGAATTAGATGCGATTGTGGAGAAATATAAAGTATGGAGCTCCAACCATGATGCGATTCAAAGTGCGCTTTCCTATATCCATGAAAACTATTATGAAAAGCTCGGTTTAAATATTATTGCAGAAAAGATCCATTTGAATCCAAGCTACTTAAGTCGTAAATTTTTGGAGGAGCAGTCTATTGGCATTAATGAGTATATAAATAATTACCGCCTCGAAATGGCCGTGAAGAAAATAAATGAAAACCTGGACGCAAGCATGTCTGCAATTGCGGAGAGCTGTGGATTTAATAGCCAACACTATTTTAGTGTGGCCTTTAAGAAAAAGTATAATCAATCGCCACGTCAATATAAATCCGCTAAAATGAGTAAAGGTATTTGATAGTATGTTAAAAAATTATTCATTGCTCGTACCATTTGCAAGTTTAAGCACAGCAGCAGGCGTCATCATTCTTTTAGCAAGATGGATTAACGGTAATTTATTATTGTCCTCTCCCTCAGCTCTTATTTCTTATGGCTTTATGGCAGGCATTTGTTATACATTAGCAACAGCTATTTCGTTTATTGTAGTGAGCTCCTTGTTAAATAAAAGGAATTACAAGCAAAACCAGCATACACAAAGCTTTTTACTCTTTACCATACAACAAAAATTGAGTGGTATGAATTTAAAAGTGATACGACTGTTTTACCTTTTGACAAGCATTGAACTTTGGTTAATTCAATTAATTAGCATTAGTGTCTTGTCTGAAATCATGTTAAATATCCCGATACCCATTACGCTTTTTTTATTTCTAACCGGTATGTTACTGCTTGATCGCATCATGTCTGTGAAAAGTATACTTTGGCTAGAAATTTTATTTATCATCGCCCTGTTTTCATTACTTATTTTTATCCCTATTTACTACTTTGTACAAAATGGAGCAAGCACCGTTTATGAAGGCATTCGCTTATACCACCCTTATTTATTTTATTTTAAAAATAGCGAAATCCTCCTGTTCTATGTCATTATTCAATTAGCCGTTTTAGGACAAGTACTTTTCGATAAATCAACATGGTATTTAATTGCATTTATCAAGCCCAAAAAAATACGTCGAAGCCTATTTTCATCAGGCGTGATTTTAGCATTATTAACATTATCCTTTACAGCTATTTTAATGATTGCTTTATACAGTGGCTCCTTTGGTCAGTTTCAAGTGCTAATTTTTACGTTCTTATATGAAGTACAGCCAGGGTTTCTGACATTCGCTTTCCTTGTCATTGTCCTGTTAGCCGTTGTGACGTCCTTGCTTGTAGATATGCGTGCAACAAAACGATTTTTTATGAAGAAAAGACCCTATTATTTTTACTTAACTGGACTTATGGTCATTTTACTTACCTTTTTCTTATCTATCGATTTAACGATTTTAGGGGTTATTTATTCTTTCGCGTTCCTGCACATTACCATACTGCCGTTTATGTTAATTCTTTTATTTACGAATCGCCGTATTCATAAACATAGTTGGTTTGTCATACTGCTATCTATCCTCATAGGAATTGGCGTTGCCCTAAGCTTCAATGCACTTTACGGATTAGCAACTAGCTTTATGATCTCTAGCATTTATCAATTAATGCTTCAGACCGATACTATAGAAAAAATGCCTGAACCCTAAAATATATGGAGGTCAGGCATTAGGCTGTAGTTAACTAAATATATGTCTTTTATGTTTTCGTAAATAATGATTAGGTAAAAAAATACATCCTGAATACCTTCTTCTACATCTTTAAATAACACCACTCGTACGTTTGCCACAATGGTCAGAACTTCCCAAACACGCCTATACACTTTCACTTCCCTAGTTGGTTTCCTACGTTTTCATTTACACATTGGTCATAAAATTTTAAAAACTTCACACAATAAAAAAGTGTTTTAACATGAGCTTTTCTTGTTATAGAGCTGTATTTATCGTATTCGTATGCCCTGTTGCATACTTTTTTTCTATTATCTATTGAATAACTAGCAAAAAAACTGTTATAGTGAGATTGTTTGTCTGACGTCTGACTAATTAAGATCTTTAGCTGTTCTTCTGAATTTGGAACATCAGGACAAACTATTACACATACTTATGGAGGAACTTATGAGATACTTAATATCCTTTTGTGGATTGTTACTTGTTTTTGCCCTAGCTTTATTAATGAGTAAAAACAAAAAAGAAATAAAATATAAATATATAGTGGTGATGTTAATCATCCAATTTTTATTGGCAGCTCTACTACTCAATACGACAATTGGTTTTGTTTTAATCAAAGGAATCACCAAAGTATTTGATCATTTATTGTCTTACGCAAATGCAGGGATATCATTTGTTTTTGGTGGATTAGCAAATGAAGGAGAGTCTCCGTTCTTCCTAGCTGTATTATTACCGATTGTCTTTATATCAGTCTTAATTGGGATTTTGCAGCATTTTAAAATTCTCCCTTTCTTCATGAAATGGATAGGATTACTGTTGAGTAAAGTAAGTGGAATGGGAAAATTGGAATCCTATAATGCTGTTGCTTCCGCAATGGTTGGACAATCGGAAGTATTCATTACAGTCAAAAAACAATTAGATAAGATTGCGCCACAGCGTATGTATACATTATGTGCATCCGCGATGTCGACCGTCTCGATGTCAGTTGTTGGCGCGTACATGACGATGATTGAACCAAAGTATGTCGTAACGGCGATTGTTTTAAACTTATTTGGTGGTTTTATAATTGTTTCCATCATTAATCCGTATACCGTAAAAGAAGAGGAAGATATCTTAACCATTGAAGATGAGCAGAAGCAAGCTTTCTTCCAAATGCTTGGTGAATATATTATGGATGGCTTTAAGGTAGCCATCATTGTTGGAGCCATGCTAATTGGTTTCGTAGCATTAATGGATTTAATCAATTCATTGTTTGATATGATTATCGGTGTTTCTTTCCAAGAAATATTAGGCTATATTTTTGCACCAATAGCTTTCCTAATGGGTATCCCATGGGCAGACGCTGTTTCAGCTGGTGGAATAATGGCCACTAAATTAGTAACGAATGAATTTGTTGCTATGATCAACCTTGGCGACGTCTCAGAGTCCATGAGTGAACGTACACTGGGCATTATTTCGGTATTCCTTGTATCCTTTGCCAACTTTTCATCCATCGGTATTATTTCCGGAGCAGTTAAAGGGTTGAATGAAAGACAAGGTAATGTCGTTGCTCGTTTTGGCTTAAAGTTATTGTACGGAGCCACACTTGTCAGTATCCTAACAGCTATTATTGTTGGATTGATTATTTAAACATCATCATTTGAACTGCACTCCGATAGTTATGGAGTGTAGTTTTTTAAATTATCCACTATAAACTCTTCACGAAAAATAAAAAATGTACATCACTAAAATTTCATTTAGTAATGTACATTTTAATTTATGTCTCTTTATTTAACGACAATATTGACAAGTTTGCTTGGAATAACGATAATTTTCACTAGGTTTTTTCCTGCCATATATTCTTGTACTTTTTCATCAGCAAGCGCTACTTTTTCGATATCCTCTTTTGAAGCATCTTTCGCTACGACGATTTTTGCACGGACTTTACCAGCCACTTGCACGGCAATCTCCACTTCATCATCCACAAGCTTCGTTTCATCGTATGTTGGCCATTGCTCGTAAGAAAGTGTTGAATCGTGGCCTAATAGCTGCCATAGCTCTTCTGCAATATGCGGCGCCATTGGTGCTAGCATTTTAACAAAGCCTTCCGCATACTCTGCTGGAATAACGTCAGCTTTATAGCAATCATTAATAAATACCATCATCTGTGAAATAGCTGTGTTAAAGCGGATACCTTCGTAATCCTCTGTCACTTTTTTCACTGTTTGGTGGTATGCTTTTTCAAGTGTTTGATCGTTAGACACTTGAATTTTTGATGAAATAGCACCATCTTCTTCATTAACAAATAGACGCCAAATACGATCTAAGAAACGACGTGCCCCGTCTAAACCATTTGTTGACCATGCAACAGATGCCTCTAGTGGTCCCATGAACATTTCATACAAACGTAATGTATCGGCACCATGTGATGAAATGATTTCATCTGGGTTTACAACATTACCTTTCGATTTAGACATTTTTTCATTACCTTCACCAAGAATCATACCTTGGTTAAATAATTTATGGAATGGCTCTTTCGTGTGAACAACACCTAGATCATAAAGAACTTTATGCCAGAAGCGAGCGTAAAGTAAGTGCAGTACTGCATGCTCCGCTCCTCCAATATAAATATCTACTGGTAACCAACGTTTTAGTAACTCTGGATCTGCAATCGCCTCTGTATTTGTAGGGTCGATATAGCGTAAGAAGTACCAGCTAGACCCAGCCCACTGTGGCATTGTATTTGTTTCACGGCGACCCTTTTTGCCTGTCTCTGGATCTACAACATTCACCCATTCAGCGATATTAGCTAATGGTGATTCACCAGTACCCGATGGACGGATATTATCTGTTTTTGGAAGCACTAATGGTAATTCTGATTCTGGAACAGGTGTGATCGTGCCATCTTCCCAATGAATCATTGGAATTGGTTCACCCCAGTAACGCTGACGTGAGAATAGCCAATCACGTAGTCGATAAGAAATTTTCTTCTCTCCAACGCCTTTTTGCTCTAACCATTCAATTGCTTTCGCAATGCCATCTTCTTTATTTAAACCATTAAGGAATTCAGAATTAATATGTTGACCATCACCTGTAAATGCTTCTTTGCTAATGTCCCCACCCTCAAGTACAGGAACGATGTCTAAACCAAATGCAGTCGCAAATTCATAGTCACGTTCATCATGTGCTGGCACCGCCATAATAGCACCTGTACCGTAAGACACTAACACATAGTCAGCAATCCAAATCGGCGCTTTTTTCCCGTTAATCGGATTCACGGCATAAGCACCTGTGAATACGCCTGTTTTTTCTTTTGCTAAATCTGTGCGCTCAAGATCCGATTTCATTTTCACTTTCTCTAAATATGCCTCAACAGCTTGACGTTGCTCAGCTGTCGTTATTTGTTCTACCAATTTATGTTCAGGCGCAAGTACACAATATGTAGCACCAAATAATGTATCTGGACGTGTTGTGAAGACCGTGAAGTTTTGATCTGAACCATCAATAGCAAATGTTACTTCTGCCCCTTCTGAACGACCAATCCAGTTGCGCTGCATATCTTTAATAGATTCTGGCCAATCAACTTCTTCTAGGTCGTCGATTAAACGATCAGCATACGCAGTAATTTTAAGCATCCATTGTTTCATTGGTCGACGTTCTACTGGATGCCCACCACGCTCTGATTTCCCATCAATTACTTCTTCGTTAGCCAATACCGTACCAAGCGCTGGACACCAGTTAACAGCTACTTCATCCACATAGGCTAAACCTTTTTTATAAAGCTGGATAAAAATCCATTGTGTCCATTTATAATACTCTGGATCCGTCGTGTTAATTTCGCGATCCCAATCATAACTGAATCCTAGCTCTTGAATTTGGCGTTTAAAAGTTGCAATATTTTTAGCTGTAAATTCTGCTGGGTCATTTCCTGTATCGAGTGCATATTGCTCAGCTGGTAAACCAAAAGCATCCCAGCCCATTGGATGTAATACATTGTAGCCTTGCATACGTTTAAAGCGTGATAAAATATCTGTCGCTGTATATCCTTCTGGATGTCCTACATGTAGTCCAGCGCCAGATGGGTATGGAAACATATCTAATGCAAAAAATTTAGGCTTCGCTGTTTCATTTTCAGTTTTGAATGTTTTGTTATTAGCCCAATATTGCTGCCACTTTTTTTCAATTTGTAGATGATTAAAACTCATTCTTTTTCCTCCTTCGATTGAATCATGTTGCTCTTCATCATAATTGACAAAATATTTAAAAAATAAAAAAACTCGTCCCTTTCTTATAGAAGGGACGAGAGAATTTGTACTCCCGCGGTACCACCCAAATTAGTGATTACACTCGGCTCAAGCTTCCTTAACGCGGAAGAAACGACACACGCTGTTTCACGCGGGCAGACTCAGAAGGCGAGTTCAACTTGCTTTCTTACTAGCTCCCACCAGCCGCTAGCTCTCTAAAAAGAACGACAAATTTACTATTCCTCATCACAGTCTTTACATGATATTGCATTTATTCTAATGGAAAGTATTGAAAAGCACAAGCCTTTGTTTACAGACTAACCCATTACTGAAGAATTAATTCCTTTTCTTCCTTAGATTTTGATAAATCCTTACATTCATGAAAAGCAAAATGCTGGCATCCGATGCATTTCTTTGTGTCCAAATAGCCGAGAGCCTTAGTAATCGCTTCTCCAGTATGCTGATAAAAATGATGCGCTCCAATCTTATCGTAAATACCATTGTGCTGAAGAGCTACTTTTAAATCACCTTGCACACCTGTTACCAGGATTTTACCACCCTGTGCTGTAAAGTTTTCAATAATATTGCTAAAATATGCTTCACCAGTGGAATCCATAAAGGGCACTTTCCCCATTCGCAATATCAAAACTCTTGGTTGCTGATGCAAAGTGCTTTCAATTTTTTGTTCAAACATTTGAGCAGCTCCAAAGAACAATGGTCCTTCAATTGTATACATGCTAATTTGCGGACAATCATGCTGCTGGTGAACGACATGGGGCTGTACCTTCCCACTTTTGTTTGAATGGTCTGGGAGTACCTTTGTCACAACAAGCTTTTCACTCATGCGTTTTGCAAATAATAGCACAGCTAATACAAGCCCTACTTCCACTGCTAATGTGAGACTTGTAAACACCGTTAATAAAAAGGTAATCAATAACACTAGCGAGTCACCCGATTTTAATTTCACAATATGTGAGAAATGGTGTCGTTCGCTCATATTCCAGGCTACAACCATCAATACAGGAGCCATACTTGCTAATGGAATATGAGACGCATATGGTGCTAATAGCAATAATGTAACTAAAACAAATACTCCGTGTATGATACCTGACATAGGCGATACTGCACCTGTTTTAATATTAGTTGCAGTCCGTGCAATAGCACCTGTAGCTGGAATCCCCCCGAACAAAGGCGTCACGATATTAGCAATTCCTTGACCAATCAGCTCTCGATTACTGTTATGCTTACTATTCGTCATCCCATCTGCAACGACTGCCGATAGTAGTGACTCTATGCCCCCTAGCATGGCGATGACAAACGCTGGTCCAATAAGCAGTTGTAGGCGTTCAAAGGTGATATCAGGTATAGCAAAATGAGGCAATGAATTCGGAATTTGCCCATAAGCTGTCGCGATCGTAGCAACATGTCCTGTAAAGAGGAAAGTGGCCACAAGTGTAGAAACAACAATACCTGCTAATGCTCCAGGAACCTTTGGAAAAAACTTCGGCGTCATCAGTATTGTCACAAAACAGATAACAGCCGTCAAAATACTATACATATTGGTCGTTCCAAGCTGCTTCATAATTTCTTGTATATTGGCAATAAAATACTCATGTCTTTTAACATTTGTTAACCCTAAAAAGTTGGCAATTTGACCTGTAAAAATAATAACTGCTATACCTGCTGTAAAGCCAACTGTTACAGGGCGAGGAATAAATTTAATTAAAGATCCTAACTTAAAAATGCCCATTAAGCAAAGCATAATCCCAGCCATTAATCCTGCAAGTAATAAATCCTCATAGCCATAGGTAATGACAATTCCTAATAAAATCGGTACAAACGCCCCAGTTGGCCCACCAATTTGATATTTCGATCCACCAAAAAGAGAAATAAGAATACCCGCAATACAGGCGGTATAAATCCCATATTCGGGTTTCACCCCCGATGCAATGGCAAAAGACATGGCAAGTGGAATAGCGACGATCCCAACTATAATTCCGGATAATAGATCCTTCTTGACGTGATGAACAGAATACCCTTCAAAGCGTCCTGTAAACAGTGACTTCATAGATAAATCTTCCCTTCGAAATAATAAGCAAAGCATAATTTTTCAACTTCTTTGATTTACTTATTGCCTTCGTCACCTTCATTGCTCGTCATTTCCTCTAATCTCGAAATGGTGTTAACTAAATGGTTATTGAAAATATCCTTTGCCACCCCAAGTAATTCACCAATCATCGGATCACTTAAAGAATAGTAGACTTTTTTACCTTCCTTCACACCATAAACGATATTTTTGGCGCGTAATACACTTAATTGCTGAGAAACAGCAGAACCCTCTTTCTCTAAGCAATCTTGAATCTCATTGACACTTTTCTGACCTTCTACAAGGAGTTCCAGTATTCTAATGCGTAACGGATGTGCTAATGCTTTAAAAAAATCCGCCTTAAATTGTTGTAAACCCTCTTCCATAAAAAACACCCTCCACATTACTACATATTCAAATATTTGAATATGTATGATTGTAAGCCTGTATCGATTATTTTTCAATAGCTTCAATAAAAAAAGAGCAAAACCAAGTGCTGATCACTCGTTTTTGCTCTTTTCCTTGCCCACTATTAATCTGCAACGATATTATTCTTTTTTAAAGGATAATCATAAGTTAAACATGGAATAATAGCCAACAGCACAACGACCACTAAAGTTAATACAAGAGGTATCATGCCAAATTGATCCACCATTATCCCACCGAATAATGGCCCAATCATCCGACCACCTGTCGCTGCACTATTGATAATGCCCTGATAGAATCCTTGTCGACCTTTTGGTGCGAGCTGATTCGCGATGGTTGGTAATGCTGGGGTATAGAACATTTCACCAAACGTTAAAACAAGCATCGCGGCTCCAAACATTTTAAAATCACTCGCAAAGGCGATGATTCCAAACGATAGGGCAATCAGAATTACACCAAATACGAGCTGACGCTTTAAATTGTTTTCCCATCTTTTCACAAGCGGTGCAATGAGTGGCTGACCTACAACTATAAGCAAACCATTTATTGTCCAAAGTAAACTATATTGCTTTAACCCTAAGCCTAAATCTTGAGTATAGGATGAAATAGTAGCACTCCATTGAGAATATGCAAGCCAACATAACACTGAGGATGCGCTAATAATTAACAAAGCATAGAATGGTGCTTTGTTAACAATTCGTTTACTTTCACTGACGACATTTTTAGGGGCAATACTGCCTGCCTCTAAACGTTTAAATGTAAATAAAGCAATAAAAAAGAATAAAATATACATGCCTAAATTCACTTTAAAAACATAATCAAATTGATAATCAGCCACTATACCCGCAAGAGCAGGGCCAACTGCAACACCAACATTCTGTGCCAAATAGATCGCATTAAAGGCTTTTCGTCCGCCCTCAGGCCATGCAGCCCCTGCTAATGCGAACATACTTGGAAAAACGATGCCCCCACTAAAGCCTAGTATCGTTAAAAACCACACATAATGTGGCCAACCATGCCAAATTGTTAAGCCTATTAATGAAGCAATCGTTAGCAGGATGCCAAACATAATCGCCTTATAGCCACCGATTCTATCAAATAAGTAACCACCTAATAGATTGCCCAATACTCCAGCAGCAGAGTTGAGCATTAAGACAAAACCAGCCATCGCTAAAGTTTTCCCTAAATAATCATGCATATATATGGCATTTAAAGGCCATAAAAAAGAGTTACCTGTTGTGTTCACAAGCATTCCAATAAGTAAAAACCAAACACGTTTTGGCATATGATGACCTCCATTATTTCGCCTCTCTAAATAGCTAGTTTATGCTGAAAACCTTAAAAGCACAAGAAAAATAATTTTACCCTTTTTACAAGTATGCCATCATACTTTAACTAAGTTTTAAAAGTCTTTTTCTTGTTTTCATTACAATTTTTCTTCATTGATGTAACGATCAAGCCCTTCCCCCATGACGGAACGAAAAGCACATGATAGAATAAAGCGTTAGAGGAGTGAAATAAATGACAGAAACGAATTTTCCTTTTCCTTCAGAAGGAAAAAGGTATTATACATGGAATCGCTATTTACGTGATCAATTCGGACATAAAGTATTTAAAGTCGCATTAGACGCAGGCTTTGATTGTCCAAACCGTGATGGCACAGTCGCTTTTGGTGGCTGTACATTTTGCAGTGCTGCAGGCTCTGGTGATTTTGCCGGTAATAAGGTAGATCCAATCGATGTACAATTTGCTGAAATCCGAGACAAAATGCATCAGAAATGGAAGGACGGCAAATATATGGCGTACTTCCAAGCCTATACAAATACACATGCCCCACTGCCAGTTTTAAAGGAAAAATTTGAAGCTGCTTTAGCACAAGAAGGTGTTGTTGGTCTTTCCATTGCTACTCGCCCTGATTGTTTGCCAGATGATGTCGTGGAATACTTAGCAGAGTTAAACGAGCGTACGTATTTATGGATTGAGCTTGGTCTTCAAACCGTGCATGAAAAAACAGCGAATCTGATTAATCGTGCCCATGATTATGCAACCTATGTGGAAGGCGTTGAAAAATTGCGCAAGCACGGCATACGTGTTTGCTCACATATCATTAATGGCCTGCCTCTTGAAGACTATGACATGATGATGGAAACTGCTCGAGCAGTAGCACAGCTAGATGTCCAAGGCATAAAAATCCACTTACTACATCTACTAAAAGGGACGCCAATGGTGAAGCAATATGAAAAAGGCATGTTAGAATTTTTAGATCAGGATGTCTATACAAAACTAGTAGCAGATCAATTAGAACTTCTCCCACCTGAAATGGTCATTCATCGTATTACCGGCGATGGACCGATTGATTTAATGATTGGACCAATGTGGAGCGTCAATAAATGGGAAGTATTGAATGGTATTGATGCCGAGCTTGAACGTCGTGGCAGCTGGCAAGGGAAGTTTTATAAGGCTGAGGTTACAAAATGAAACTACAACGTGTTTTACAATATGCACAGCAGCTTTTAAAGGACAGTATAGATGAGGGAGATACGGTCGTCGATGCTACTGCTGGAAACGGTCATGATACATTGTTTCTAGCACAGCTTGTGGGGGATAATGGACAAGTTTATGCCTTTGATATTCAAAAAGAAGCGGTTGATGCAACACTCCTTCGCCTTTTAGATCACGGTTTAGAACATCGTGCACTGGTCCTTAATAAAGGGCATGAAGACGTAGCACAGTATGTACACAAACCTGTAGCTGCAGCCATTTTCAACCTTGGCTATTTACCTGGCAGCAATCATGACATTATTACAAAGCCCGCTACAACGACACAAGCTATTGAGGATTTACTAAAGCTTTTGAAGGTTGGCGGCCTAATCATTCTTGTTATTTATCATGGTCATCCTGGTGGTAGGGAAGAACGAGATACGGTCATGGACTATGTTAGTAGGCTTCCACAAAAACATGTACATGTCTTAAAATACGAGTTTCTCAATCAACAAAATGATCCACCTTTCGTTATTGCGTTAGAGAAAATGAAAGAATTTCCTATTTAATACATGACATGCAAAAGGCTATCTACTAGTTTAATAGAAACTAGTAGATAGCCTTCGTCATTTACTATTTATTTTTACGTTGCTCATTATAATCAACCCAGAAATCTGCACCCTTAATGCCTAGTTTACGAGGATCAAAGACAGGGTCTTTCCCCTCTTTTTTCTGTTTCTCGTAATCTTTTAATGCTACGATAGCTGGTTTCATAATAATTAAAATAGCAAGAACGTTAATCCAAACCATTAGTCCAAGACCCACATCTCCCATTGCCCAAGCTAGGTCAGACGTACGGACTGTACCATAAAAGGCAGCAACTAAAATGGCAATTTTCGCAATCCAAATGAAAATCTTCTCCGTGCTACCTCTGAATAAATAGGCGACATTCGTTTCAGCAATATAGTAATAGGCCATAATTGTTGTAAAGGCAAAGAAGAATAACGCGATTGCTACGAATGGAGCTCCAAAACCAGGTAATGATGAATCAACTGCATATTGTGTATAAGCAGCACCTGCTTCAATACTTTTCGCAAATGTCATTTGCTCATCGCCTGCTAATCCGCCACTATTGAATTCCCCAATATGGATAAATGGATCTGCTCCTTCAGCGGCCTTTTCATCATGTACATTGTACATACCTGTAAATAAAATCATAAATGCAGTAGCAGAACAAATTAATAATGTATCAATGTACACAGACGCCGCTTGTACTATCCCTTGTTTAGCAGGATGTGATACTTCCGCAGCAGCAGCAGGGTGCGCCCCTGTTCCTTGACCAGCTTCATTGGAATAGATGCCACGCTTCACTCCCCAAGCTATCGCAGAACCAATGATACCACCAAAAATCTCTTGTGCACCAAAGGCACTTGAGAAAATTAAAGCAAAGACTGTAGGTACCTCAGAAATATTCATAGCAATAATGATAATAGCCATAATAATGTATGCTAATGCCATGAACGGTACAATGATTTGGGCAGCATTCGCGATAGATTTAACTCCCCCAATAATAATAGCACCTAACAACACTACAATAATCAGTCCTGTAATCCATGTATCCAGACCAAAAGCGTTTTCAACAGCTCCTGCAATGGCGTTAGACTGCACACCTGGCATTAAAATTAGCATTGCAATCAACGCAGCTACAGCAAAAATAACTGCAAACCATTTTTGACCCATTCCCTTTTCTATGTAAAAGGCTGGTCCACCACGATATTCCGTATCTTTTTCTTCTTTATAGATTTGTGCTAATGTTGACTCTACATATGCGGTAGCCGCACCAATGAAAGCGATTGCCCACATCCAAAAGACAGCACCAGGTCCCCCCATCCCAATTGCAGTTGCAGTACCAGCAATATTACCAGTACCTACACGGCCTGATAATGCAATCGACATTGCTTGGAAAGATGAAATCCCCTTTTCCGATTTCTCCCCTTTAAACATTAAAACAAACATGTCTTTAATGTGTCTTACTTGCAGAAACCTTGTGATGATTGAGAAAAAAAGTCCAATCAATAAAATACCATAAATAAACCACGGTCCCCATAAAATACCATTCAACTTACCAACGATTACCTCCATTTTACCCCTCCAATTTGAAAATACCATACTTTAAGTCATTATAGTATTACACTTTTCTGAAAATTACAACATTATATTTAAGTAACAATATTTAAGTAAGTCTTCTAGTAAATGGAAGGGATAAAACCTATTTAATGATATAACCGATTCTTCGAAGAGCATTATTAATAAAATCACGAATATACATAAAAATCTCTTCTCGTTCTACTTCGTGAAATAAATTGTGATAGCAATTTGCCCATTCTTTAAATTGAAACTCTGTAAACTCTTGTTGATGGAGCCAATTTCGAGTTTGTCGTGTTTCCGTAATTTTATCTTTCTCAGCTGTCATAATGAGCATAGGCATATTCGGAAATTCACCTTTTGGAAGCATCACTAAATTTTTCATCATCTGCTGAAGCTCTCGATACCATTTCACTGAAACGACTGACATGAATGGTACCTCATCTTTCATTTCGTCCCTACCTTCAACATTGCGTGTAAGGTTCTCATATGAAATATTGTGAGTCATTTTAACATTTGCAGTCAATGCACTTAGACTCGTTAAAGCATTTGATAATTTACCTGGTAAAAGCTTTAATTGCAGCCACGGTGATGTCAAAATAATGCCTGCACATTCATATTGCTTCTTTTGCATTGTGTGAAGAACTAACGTTGCTCCAAGCCCATGTCCTATTACAAAAGTTGGTAAATTATATGAAAAAGCATTCTCAATCAGATTTCTTGTATATTTATTGTACAATTTGAAGTCCTCATCATGGACACGAGCAAACCTTGCATTCACGCCATGATTAGGTAAATCTCCCATGACTATGTGGAAGCCTTCCAATCTTAATTTCTCTATCAGCCATGCATACCATCGGTGATTTTCATATGCACCATGAACTATAGCAATCACAGCCTTTGCTTGTCCTTCAGCTTCCCATTTCCACATTCACATAGTCCTCCTAAAAAATAATTACACATTGATTATATCGAAATAAATAGCTCATTTTAATTTTATATTTCCATAAAGTTGCGTATTTGATACGATAATACTACATTATAGAAAGAATTGAGGCGATTTTCATGATTTATCCATTTAAAGATAAAATGCCAAAGATCGATCCATCTGTCTTCATTGCTGATTACGCAACTGTTACGGGCGACGTAACAATTGGTGCTGAAACAACCATTTGGTTTAATACGGTCATTCGTGGTGATGTTTCCCCAACCATTATTGGGAAACGTGTCAGTATCCAAGATCTTTGTTGCTTACATCAAAGCCCAAAATTTCCGCTAATTATTGAAGATGAGGTAACAGTTGGACACCAAGTCACTTTACATAGCTGTACAATTCGCAAAAATGCTTTAATTGGTATGGGCTCCATTATATTAGACGGGGCAGAGATTGGAGAGGGTGCATTTATTGGGGCAGGTAGCCTAGTACCTCCTGGTAAAGTCATTCCTCCGAATAGTTTAGCATTAGGTCGTCCGGCAAAAGTAGTCCGTGAATTAAATGCAGAAGATAAAGAGGATATGGAACGTATCGTGCGCGAATATGCAGAAAAAGGACAATATTATAAATCCCTTCAGAAGTAAACAATATACACAAAAATTCAATATTAACGAAAAAAATACCTCGCATTTCCGTGTAACCAAAATGTTCACGGATCGTAGCGAGGGATTTTTTGTAAAACAAAGGGGACAATATTGCCCCTTTCCTTTTTAATACATTAGAATAATTTTCTAATGTATTCATTACTTTAGCTCAATAGTTTATAGATGTGCCTTTTCTCGTAGAGCATCTGCTTTATCGATTTGTTCCCATGGTACATTTAAATCTGTACGACCAAAATGACCATAAGCTGCCGTTTGTTTATAAATCGGACGACGTAAATCTAGCATTTTAATAATACCTGCTGGACGTAAATCAAATAGCTCACGTACCCACTCTACGATTGCGCTTTCTTTCACTTTACCTGTACCAAATGTGTCAACCGCAATGGAAACTGGTTGAGCCACACCAATCGCATAGGCAAGTTGTACCTCAGCGCGTTCTGCCAAGCCAGCTGCTACAATGTTTTTTGCTACATAACGTGCCGCATAAGCCGCTGAACGGTCTACCTTTGTTGCATCCTTACCAGAGAATGCGCCACCACCGTGACGTGCATAACCACCGTATGTATCAACAATGATTTTACGTCCTGTTAAACCAGCGTCCCCTTTAGGTCCACCGATAACAAAACGGCCAGTCGGGTTAATAAAGTATTTCGTGTTTGCATCTAATAATTCACTTGGCACAACGGGTGCAATAACAAATTCTTTCAGATCAGCTTGAATTTGTTCAAGTGTTGCTTCTTCATCATGTTGTGTTGAAATAACAATTGTATCCACTCGCACAGGTACATTATTGTCATCATATTCAATCGTTACTTGTGTTTTTCCATCAGGACGTAAATACGCTAATTCACCTGATTTACGAACTTCTGTTAATCGGCGTGCTAATTTATGTGCTAAGCTGATTGGCAATGGCATTAGTTCAGGTGTTTCATTACATGCATAACCAAACATTAGACCTTGGTCACCAGCACCAATTGCTTCAATATCAGCATCTGTCATAGAGCCTTCACGAGCCTCTAAAGCTTGGTCAACACCTTGTGCAATATCAGGCGATTGTTCGCCAATAGCTACAAGCACCGCTAGATTTTCAGCATCAAAGCCATATTTACCACGTGTATAGCCAATTTCTGCTACAGTATCACGAACGATACCTTTAATATCAACGTAAGTAGAAGTAGTTATTTCTCCTGCTACTAATACTAATCCTGTTGTGACAGTTGTTTCACACGCTACACGTGCATTTGGATCTTCTGCTAAAATAGCATCTAAAATGGCATCCGAGATTTGGTCACAAATCTTATCTGGATGTCCTTCTGTTACACTCTCTGATGTAAACAGTCGACGGTTTGTCATTTGGTTTTCCTCCTATTACTCTTACAAAAAGTAGTTGTGTATGAATACGGTACTCATTACCCATGTCAAGTCCGCTCCTAAGGATTGAACTCTCAAGCCGTTACTGCTGCTTTTAACACGAGGATTTCGAAAGATCTGTCATTATAATAAGGAAAGAACTACATATACTTACCTTTACATTCTTTTTTAGCAATAAAAAAATCCTTTACTCACGTTACTGCACATGAGGAAAGGAATAATGACTTCGTAACCTTTCACTCTTATCGTTCAAGGGATGTTCCCTTGCATCAGGTTGGCACCAACGCATGCTGTGAAATAAAACATGCAGGTTGCCGGGTTTCACAGGGCCTGACCCTCCACCAGCTCGGGATAAGAGTATCCGTTCATTTTCATGTTACTGAAAAGGTTGAACGTTGTCAAATATTTTCTTATGTATTACTGTATAGAAAGGAAGGAACTGATTACACAAAAACTTTTCATACTTGGATGATGATGTAAATAGAAGCAAATTAATCCCTACAACATACCTAGCTACTTGTGGTAACATATGTGTGGCTCAATTTTTGCGCCTAATTACAGTAGGATTGATCGGATTCTACTCGAAAAACATTATTTTTTGTCAGTTTATTGAAAAGTGATAAAAACTCTAAAATAATTTCTTAATTAGTATAGATTATTTAAGCAATTGTGTTATACTATTTTTGAAATTAAGAAAAAATCCCTCTAAATCAAGGGAATACTATAAAAAAGGATGGTATTTAATCGATGAATTCAGTAGAAATTGCAAACGAACTGAAGGAATTATTAAACGGCGGTAACATTAATGTTCAACTTTCAGTACCACAATTAGCAGAAAAAGCTACATCTCGTGGTGAAGCAATGTTAACAGTAGATGGCGCAGTTCGTGCAGAAACTGGCAAATACACTGGTCGTTCACCTAAAGATAAATATACGGTAGAAGAAGAAAGCACAAAAGATCAAATTGACTGGGGTAAAGTCAACCAACCGATTTCTTCTGAAGTGTTCGATAACTTATATGTAAAAGTAATAAAATATTTAAAAGAACGTGACGAGTTATTCGTATTTAAAGGCTTCGCAGGTGCTGACAAAGATTCACAATTAAGCATCCAAGTAATTAATGAATACGCTTGGCACAACCTTTTTGCTCATCAATTATTTATCCGTCCAACTGAAGAAGAATTAGCTTCTCATGTTGCAGACTTCACTGTCATCTCTGCTCCTAACTTTAAAGCAGACCCTGCAGTTGATGGTACTGCTTCTGAAACTTTCATCATTGTATCACTTGAAAAGAAAATGATCTTAATCGGTGGTACTGAATATGCTGGTGAAATGAAAAAATCTATTTTTGGTATCATGAACTACTTATTACCACAGCAAGGTATCCTTTCAATGCACTGTTCAGCAAACGTTGGTGAAGCTGGCGATGTGGCATTATTCTTCGGTCTATCTGGTACTGGTAAAACGACATTATCCGCTGATCCAGATCGTAAGCTAATTGGTGACGATGAACACGGCTGGTCTGATAATGGTGTATTCAACATTGAGGGTGGCTGCTATGCAAAAACAATCAACCTTTCTGCTGAGAAAGAACCAGAAATCTACAATGCAATCCGCTTCGGTTCTGTTTTAGAAAACGTAGCTGTTGATCCAGAAACTCGTATTTGTGACTATGATGATGGTTCATTAACAGAAAATACACGTGTAGCTTATCCAATCCAATACATCGAAAATATTGTTGATCCTTCTGTTGCAGGTCATCCAAAAACAATCATCTTCCTAACAGCTGATGCGTTTGGCGTATTACCTCCAATCAGTAAATTAACAAAAGAGCAAGCAATGTATCACTTCCTAAGCGGTTTCACTTCTAAGCTTGCTGGAACTGAACGCGGTGTAACAGAGCCAGAACCAGTATTCTCTACTTGCTTCGGTTCTCCATTCCTTCCACTTCCAGCAACAGTGTACGCAGAAATGTTAGGTCAAAAAATTGACGAGCATGGTGCACAAGTATTCCTAGTGAACACTGGTTGGACTGGTGGCGAATATGGTACAGGTAGCCGTATGAAGCTGTCTTACACACGCACAATGGTACGTGCAGCAATCGACGGAAAATTAACAAATGTTGAAACGACACAAGATGCTGTCTTCGGTTTACACATTCCAACAGCAGTTGAAGGTGTACCGTCAGAAGTGTTAAATCCTCGTGAAGCATGGGCAGATAAAGCTGCATATGATGCGAAAGCTGCTGAACTTGCAGGCTTATTCAACGAAAACTTCAAGAAATTCTCAAACGTTTCTGATGCCATTACTACACTTGGTGGCCCATTAAAATAACGACTAGACACAAGAATCAAAGGGAACGAATTCATTCGTTCTCTTTTTCTTTACTTTGAAGGTAGCTAGTATTAGGGAGATACATATGACAAAAAAATATAAAATACTATTTTCTATTCTTATAATGTTGTTAGCTTTATTTGTTGGCGCTGGTTTTTTTGCAGGAAATTACTTTTATAATCTGGCATTAAATCCTGACACTGATAAAACAGCAGTGCTAGATGCACCTCATAATGTAATAGCTGTCAATCCTGTGGAAGCTAAAGAGAAAGAAACAACTGAGCAATGGTTTCATAAGCAATATGAAGATGCTTCGCTTCAATCCTATGATTCGCTAAAGCTCCATGCTTACTCCATCCAAAATGATCACCCCACTGACAAATGGGCTATCATCTTTCATGGCTATTCAAGCGAAGGCGCACAAATGACAAAGTATGCTAAACATTTTTATGATATGGGCTATCATGTACTTATTCCAGATGCGAGAGGCCATGGTAAAAGTGAAGGAGATTATATTGGCATGGGCTGGCATGATCGTTTTGATGTTGTTTCATGGGTCAATCACATTGTCAGCTTAAATGAGAGCGCTGAAATTGTACTTTATGGTGTTTCGATGGGTGGAGCCACTGTCATGATGGCTTCAGGAGAGAATTTACCAACAAACGTTAAAGCAATCATTGAGGATTGTGGCTATTCTTCAGTATGGGATGAATTTTCCTATCAGTTGAAAGCAATCTTTCACTTACCTGCATTTCCAATCATGCATTTCTCTTCTGTAGTGACGAAACTAAAAGCAGGCTATACATTAGGTGAAGCGAGTGCAGTTGAACAAGTGGCAAAATCGAAGACACCCATGTTGTTTATTCATGGAGACAACGATACGTTCGTTCCATCTACCATGTTGAATGAAGTATATGAAGCGGCAAATGTACCAAAGCAAAAGTTGATTGTTGAGGGAGCTGGGCATGGTGGCGCAGAAAGTGTTGCAAGCGAGCTTTACTGGGCTACCATACAACAATTTTTAGAAAGTAACATGAAATAATCATCACCCCTTTATTGCCCCCTACTCCTTAGAATAGCTATCTTGCCTGAAGCGGATAGCTATTCTAAGGAAGGGGGTATTTTTTTATCATTCATTGCTGTTTCATCCATTCACAAAGTGCACGGACGGTTTCACGATTTTTTGCTGGTGGGTATTGATGTGCATGGTCTGGATCATACCAGGTTTCGTATGATTTATTCGCATCTTCTAAAAAAAAGGCTAGTTGTCTGGCATGTTCGATATCTACATTTTCATCACGATAGCCATGTATGATTAATACAGGCGCAGTGATCTGCTCTATCTCGAAAAGTGGGGTTCGCGCATCATATGCTTCTGGTACACGATTCGGTGTTCCGCCAATTACACGCTTCATCATTCTGCGCATATCCGTACGTTCCCAATAAGTGGCTGTTGCGTCCGAAACACCTGCCCATGTGACGACCGAGGTAATATCCTTTCTTAAAATGGCTGTCCAAAGAGCCATAATTCCCCCACGAGAAAAACCAAAAACATGTATATTGTCATTACAATATTGCTTGAGAACATCTACGGCATAAACAGCATCATAACGGTCTGCTCCTGCAAACTCATCACGGCCTTCTCCACCACGATTTCCACGATAGTATGGGGCAAAAACGATAAAGCCCTGTGCAGCAAATTGGGCAATACGTGAAGGTCTTACCATCCCAATGCTTTGCATGCCCCCTCTTAAATATAAAAAACCATCATATGTACCTTCTGCCTTTGGCTCTGCTAATAATCCTTTTATACGTAAGCCTTGTGATAGATAGGTTATTTCTGTTAGTCGTATGGCTGGATTCGGTGAGGGATAGGCACGTTTTTCCACAATTTCACCATTGTATGTCACGGTCTTTCAACTCCTCCAGCATTTTCTTCATACCCTCATCCTTCATATGAAAGCTTAAATTAGGATGATGAGCAAATTCTTCATCCGTTAGCCAAAGCATACCCGATGTTTCTAAATCAAATTCAATGTCCTCCTGCGTTAAAAATTGTGCAGTAAAAACAGATTTACAAAACACAATGGCATCATGAACGGCATATTCTGCGAACCATTGGAGATTTTTCACACGGACACCCGTCTCTTCGAAAACTTCCCGAATAGCCGCCTCCTCTAAAGTTTCACCTTGCTCTAATTTGCCCCCTGGCACCTCTACACCACGTCGTTTATGAATAGTACATAGCCATTTATTTTCATGCTTTAACAAAACAAGGACGTGCTTTGGCTCGACTTCAAATTCCCCTCTTGAAAAACTCAAATCTACTTGTAGACCATGTAAATCTGTAAATGTTAGCATATTTTCAACCTCACGTTCTTTCTTGATGACCAATAGAAGCTATACCTATTCTTTGCTCCTATTTTATGGACAGGATCTAATGTTGGTTCCTAGTTTAACGGAATGCTAGATGCAAAATGTTTCCTTTCCTCTAGCTTATCTATGTTAACTATAGTGTAATCCTACAAAGACAAGCAACTGTAAACTATAGTGAGGTAAAGCAAAAAAGCGTGCTTCATATGAAGACACGCTTTTCCTTAGATGACTTGCTGACCATCGAAATAGACAGTGGGGTTTTTCACAACGCAATCAATATGGACATCAGCCATATTTGCTCCACCGAATGGCTTATTACTACCAAATGCAATATGGATTGTCCCATACACCTTCTCATCCTCTAGTACATTACCACATAGGATGGCACTTTTATTCGCTCCGATGCCAAACTCTGCAATGATTCTACCATTTCCTTCACCAAGTAAAGCAAGTAATTGAGGACCATCAGGACCGATTGCCTCCTCTAAACGACCATTCGTGATTTTTAATAATAATGGCTCCTTTAAAACACCTATATTAGCAATCGAACCATCCACTAAAATCTCTCCATTCGCAGATGTTTCTAGTGGTGCAATATAAGATTCTCCAGAAGGGATATTTCCATGCTCTCCAGCTTGGCGTATAACACCTGTAGAACGAATTCCCAAACGATTTTCTACACTAAACGTTAATGTATGCCCGTCTTTGTCAATGCGAATATTTTTTGCTGCATCAAGTAAATGAACATATTTTTCTACCATATCTTCTATTTCCTGTGCATCTGCATGTAGCGCACCTTGCTCTAGCATATCCATTGTAACACCTGGCATTGTCGCCACTCGGCCACCCTGTTCACAGGCGTTTTTACGAGCAGCTGTATGTGTTAATGAGTGCGAGGTAATACAAAGCGTGACATCGACATTCGTCATCAGCATCGAAACAGCTTGGATTGGCTCCTGTCCAGATTTATCTAATAGCGGCATTACCATCAACATTGTCTTCGCTGTAATAGATTGCCCAGCTTTATAAAAGATTTGCGCAATATCTTGCTTATGAATATCTGTTAAGATTAACAGTGTTTCAGATGATTGAACATTTAGATTACCTTTTAGTATAGTAAGTGCAATATCATGTAAATGTTGCATAATAAAACTCCTTAATTAAAATTCAAATGATATCTACGAATAATTCCTTCTATTTCATTTCTCGCCTCTTTTAATGGTTCTAAAACTTCTGGAACACGTTGTTCCGTAAAACGATAGATTGGTCCAGAAACAGTAATGGAGGCTACGACCTGATCTTCACTATTGAATATGGGCATGGCAAGTGCCAGTACATCAACAGAATATTCACTGTTACTGAGTGCATAACCACACGCACGAATTTTTTCCAGCTCTGCTCGTATTTCATTAGCATCTGTCATCGTATTATTCGTATAAGCTGTTAAAGGCTCGTCAATCACCTTGGCAATTTGCTCTTCATTTAGAAAAGCAAGCATCGAACGATAGGATGCCCCTACATAAAGTGGGGATCTACTTCCTCTTGAAACAGTAAATTTCACCTTATTAACAGGTTCGGCTTTTAGTAATGTTAACGCTTCCAGTCCATTCAGAACAGTAAAAATAGCTGTTTCGCCTGTGACATCCTTTAATTTCTCAAGAACTGGCATACATAGCTGATCTATGTTTAATGAATCATACATATTCATACCAATCTCCCATAAAGCAATACCGAGTGAGTATTTTTTTGTTACAGGATCTTTTGTAATAAACCCATTATTTTCAAAGGTTTCAAGAATGCGATATAAATTTGTATGATTCATATTCATCGCCATTGCTAACTCTCTTCCACCCCATATGGGCTTTTCTTTTGTAAACATTTTTAAAACCGCAATTGATAAATTTAACGTCTTTAGCATATCTCTCATCCTTTTGATCTATTTATCTGTACAAACGGCTGCAAATCTTTCTCTTAAAGGGGGAAATAAGCGACAGATTTAGCAGCCGTCAGCACCTGATATCACTTTATCAAAAGTAAGAGAGTAGCTAATCTCTTACTTTTGATATAGGAAATCAACAGCAGCAGTAATATATACTTTTGCACAGCGTACTATATCCTCAACACGCACTTTTTCATTGTAACCATGAATACTTGGTAAATAGGCTGGGCCGTACTGCAATACAGGAATATTATATTGTCTGAAATGTCGAGCATCACTACTTGCCCATTGCATAACGCCATATGCCTCTTGCCCTGTTACAAATGAAATATTTTCCACAATGGATTGGCATACAGGATTTTCGGCAGGCGTATAATTTGCTACACTTTTGAAGCCAAAACGTTTGATTGAATAATCAATAGCCAAACCATCTAGTTTATGTTTCAAAATTTCTGTTACTTCTTCTTGTGTAATACCGAATGGTAAGCGACAATCGACCTGAACCTTGCAATAATCTGGGATTACGTTGGACTTCGTACCTCCCTCAATTGTACCAATATTTACAGTAATTTTCTCTAAAACTTCTTGATATTTCAAACGATCTTTTTCCACCTCTCGCATGTATTTTTTAGATACCTCGATAAGTGGCAGTACCTCTTCTGGGATCGTAATTTCCAAATCCCATAGTGTACGAATCTCTTGAATAGCTCGAATGGCATCGACAATAGCATTTCTCCCAGCTAAAGGTGATAGGCTTCCATGTCCAGGTTCCCCACGAACCTCTAATTCAAACCAATAAGAACCCTTTTGCCCAATGGTTGGATTTAGCGGTGAAGAAGGCTCAGCGATTAAGCAACCATCTCCTTGCACAAAACCTCGCTCTAACAACCACGGAACACCAAATTCGCCGCCTGTTTCTTCATCTGGCACAATCGCCAATGTTAGTTTCCCTGGTAATTCAATATTCAATTTCTTTAGTAGCTTTGTTGCAAAAATAATACCAGCTAAACCAGCTTTCATATCACTTGCACCACGGCCCAGCATCCAGCCATCCTTCACCTCCCCTGAAAATGGATTGAATTCCCACTTTGATAAATCACCAACAGGAACAACATCTGTATGACCACAATAAATGAGTTCCTTGCCCTCACCACTGCCAATAGAAGCTACTAAATTAAACATTTTATCTGCAGCTTCGTATTTTTGATAAGTAATGCCAACATCCTGTAAATAGTTTTCGATAAAAGCTGTTATTTCAGTCGTATCTCCTGGAGGATTGACACTAGGAATTTGAATGAGTTTCGAACAAAATGCAATCAGTTCATCTTGATGCTTTTCAACTGCCTCTAATAATTGCGCTTTGAGTGCTTGTAAATCATTCATGTGTATATACCTCTTTTCCTTTCGTTTGTAGATGATGCATGCTTCCATATAAATTTTTCATATGTGTAAACTGCTTTTCGTCAAAGAAGGAACATTTATGAGCTCCATACGTTTTTGCTACTTCTAACACAAATCGAACTACATTTTCTACATCTGTTACATGTGTGGCGCCTGTTGCACAGCCTGCCACGACAGATTCTGTTGTGATAGCCACACCTACAACAGGGCTTGTTGTTGCCACAGCTGGTTGTAAAATACTATTAATATGGAATAAACCATTGCCATATGGTGTAATGTCTTGCATGGTAATCGGTAGTACAACTGGAGAAATTCCTGCTGCTTGTGTGTAAACATGCAATAAATCATCACTGATTTTTAATATGTAACCTTCTTTGACGGTTGGCGTAATGGCAAACCCTTTATGGTTACATACTTGATTGCCTTTCGTTGTATCGATTGATAGAATGGCATCCATTGTTTCTTCCACTTCATTTTCGTTCATGACACTAATATCCACTGGAGAGTTCATAAATGGCACTGGCTCATGTGGCAAAGTGGGTGCTGTTGGACAAATATGCGTTGAGAAAATAACATCTCCTTCTAACTGATCACCCTTTAACGCCATATCAATGGCTTTGGCTGCACCTGCCATACATGCTAGTGCTCCATCTCCATCTGATACAAAGCCTGTCATTTCAGGACGTGCTCCAATACCACCGAGACGACCAATAATGCCTAACGTCGGTGCCTGACCACCAGAGGATTTTCCTTGCTTTCCTTTCACTAGTACACGCACAAAATCCGTTGAGCCACTTTCACCTTTAATCGTTTTGATCTTCACATCTGCTGTTGGATCAATGCTGTGTAAATAGGCTTTAATCGTTTCTCCGTTAACATGGAAATTATCCATTACCTCGTATAATTCAATAACATGCTTCAATGACATAATCAGTCCGCTCCTTTTTACTTCTATAATTTATTCAATTACTTTCTGCTCTAAGTCGTCGACACTTCTTGCTGTATCGACGAAAATAAATGACAAGAAACTTGATGTGTAGCTGTCACAGTATCGAGTGTCGGTTGGACGTCTGCACATTTGTCTGTAGCAAAACGACAACGCTTGTGGAATGCACAGCCACTCGGTGGATTTACTGGACTTGGAACATCTCCAGATAAAATAATACGGTCCTTTTTATCAAAGGGATTTTCCTTAGGAATTGCCGATAATAAGGCTTGTGTGTAGGGATGTTGAGGGTTCTCATAAATTTCCTTATATGTCCCGATTTCCACAATTTTACCCAAGTACATGACGGCAATCCGATCACACATATAATTCACAACATTTAAATCATGTGAAATAAAAATATATGTTAAACCGAAGTCTCTCTGTAAGTCTTTTAATAGATTGATTACCTGTGCTTGTACAGAAACATCTAATGCTGAAACAGGTTCATCGCATACAACAATATCTGGATTAAGCGCAAGGGCACGAGCAATATTGATACGTTGTCTTTGTCCCCCAGAAAATTCATGTGGATGGCGCTTTGCATGATAAGCACTTAATCCTACTGTTTCAAGTAATTCAATAACACGCTTTTTACGTGATGCTTCATCACCAATACCATGGATGACTAATGGCTCGGCAATGAGATATTCAATCGTTTTTCGAGGATCGAGTGATGCATATGGATTTTGGAAAACCATTTGTATCGACTTTCGAGCAGAGCGAATATCCTTTGTATTTAAGCTTGCTAAATCCGTACCCTTAAACTCTACGATTCCCTCTGTTGGAGAAATCAGCTGGTTGATTAAACGAGCAACCGTCGATTTCCCACAACCTGATTCACCTACAATCCCAAGTGTTTCGCCCTTATATAATTCAAAACTGACGCCATCTACTGCTTTCACAAATTGTGTTGATTTTTTAAAAGGGATTGAACTTTTAATGGGAAAATGCTTTTTTAAATTACTTACCTTTAAAACAAGTTCATTGTGCTGTTGCATTAAAAATTCCCTCCTTCCTTGCGACAATTTGATTTTTCGCTTGTAAATGGCAGGCTACAAAATGGTTGTCCTGCACTTCCACTAAGTCGGGTACTGTATGACGACAAATATCTGTTGCTAAAGGGCAACGTGATGAAAAGTGACAGCCGCTATGTGGCATTGTTAAATCCGGTGGACTACCTGGAATGGCTGGCAATCTTTGTTGCTCCTGTGTGCCCATTGTAATTTGAGACTCTAATAATCCCCACGTATAAGGATGTAAAGGTTTTTCATAGAGCTGTCTTGTTGTAGTCGACTCAACTGTTCGACCTGCATACATAACATTTACTTTGTCACATAACTCCCAAACCACACCTAAATCGTGTGTAATCATAATGATGGCTGTATCATGGTCTTGTTGTAATTTTTTCATTAAATCAAGAATTTGAGCTTGTACAGTTACATCCAGTGCAGTTGTTGGCTCATCGGCAATGAGTAGTTTCGGGTTACAAGCAAGAGCAATAGCAATCATGACACGCTGACGCATTCCTCCTGAAAATTCGTGAGGATACATTTTTAATCGTTTCTCTGGCTCGGGAATACCAACCATTTTTAACATATCGACGGCTTTGATAGCGGCATCTTTCTTCGAGATCTTTTCATGTGCTTGGATGACTTCAATAATTTGATTGCCCACTGTTAATACAGGATTCAAACTTGTAATAGGATCTTGGAAAATCATTGAAATATCATTACCTCGCACATTGCGCATTTCTTTTTCAGAAATGCCAATTAAATCACGACCATTAAAGTCAATTTTTCCATTCGTTATTTTTCCTGGCGGAGATGGAATTAAACGCATGAGAGCAGTGGCTGTAACACTTTTTCCCGACCCTGATTCTCCAACAATCCCTAGTGTTTCCTTCTTATTTAATTGTAAATTTACTCCATTGACAGCTTTCATTGTAGAGCCGCCACTTTTAAATTCTACTGTTAAATTTTCTACATCTAGTAAACGTTCAGTCATGACTCCACCCCCTTCCATTAAACTTTCATTTTTGGATCTAACGCATCACGTAATCCATCTCCTAAAAGGTTAATACCAAGAACTGTTAATAAAATACAGATTCCTGAAAATGTCGCCATTTGAGGATTTAATACTAAAAAATCTTTACCATCTTTTAAAATACTACCCCACGAAGCTGTTGGCGGTTGAACTCCTAATCCTAAAAAGCTCAGTGCCGCCTCCGAAATAATAGCGCCCGCTGTACTCATCGTTCCATAAACAATTAAAGGAGCTAAACAGTTCGGTAATATATGGCTAAAAATAATTCGACTATGTGTAGCACCTAGAGAATGCGTCACTTCGATGAATTCTTCTTCTTTTACACTTAAAACCTGACCACGAACAAGTCTTGCGAACCCTGGAATGTTGGCAACACCAATAGCAACAATAACGTTGACAAGTCCTTGCCCTAATACCGTCATTAGTGTAATAGCAAGTAAAATGAATGGGAATGCAAAAAGACCATCCATCGTACGCATAATGATCGAATCAATGCGACCACCGAAATACCCTGCCACTAACCCTAATAATGTTCCAAACACAGCTCCAAATAGCACCGCTGCAATGCCGACAATCATCGATATTTGTGTACCGTAAACTAAACGACTAAACAAATCACGTCCATAATTATCCGTTCCTAGCAAATGCCCTTCTGTGTTCATTGGTAAAAATGATTTGCCAACGATCATTTCATTTGGTGGATGGGTAGCAATCAATGGTGCAAAAATTGCAACAATGGCCATCAAGGTGACAATGACTAACCCAATTGTCGCTAATTTATTTTTTAGCAACTTGCGCAACAACGTATTTCTTTTTCTTGTTTCATTGACGATTGCTTGAGTCATTGTTATTTTTTCCCTCCATCCGATTCTAAATTGACCTTAGGATTGACAACTTTATAAAGCACGTCCACTACTAAGTTAACAAGTACAAAGATAAATGCGATGAAAATAACAGTACCTTGTACAACAACAAAATCACGTTTATCAATGGCATCTACAATTAGTCGCCCCATTCCAGGCCAACTAAAAATCGTTTCTGTTAAAACCGCTCCCCCCAGTAAATTGGATATCTGCATCCCTAATACCGTTAAAATAGGTGTTAGCGCATTTTTAAAGGCATGTTTACCAATCACTAAATATTCTTTAATGCCTTTAGAACGAGCTGTTTTAATATAATCTTGCGAAATAACCTCTAACATGCTTGAACGGGTAATCCGTGCAAATGTCGCCATTGGAATCGTTGCTAATGCAAATGCTGGCAAAATTAAATGTTTCAAATAGGTCCATAGACCATCACTGATGTTGCCCATTCCAGTGGCTGGGAACCAACCAAGATTGACACTAAAGAATAAAACAAGCATGATCCCCAACCAAAAAATAGGCATAGATACACCAACTAATGATACAAGCATGACAATATAATCAATGATTGTATTTTGCTTTCTAGCAGCTAATATTCCTGCTGGGATACCGACCACAACCGCTATAAACAAGGCTGCCAATGCTAGTATCACTGTGTTAGGGAATCTTTCTATAATAAGCCCGATGACAGACTCACTATAAGAATAGGAATATCCTAAATTTAACTGTGCTAAGTCTCCTACATATGAAATAAATTGCGAAGGCATTGATTTATTTAATCCTAGCTCTTCTCTTAAATTCTCTACATCTTCCACACTGGCTTGTGGCCCAAGCATTACTGAAGCTGGGTCACCTGGAATCATTCGCGTAATAATGAAGACGATGATTCCTACTACTAGCAGTGTCGGGATAAGGTTGACTAACCTTTTTAAAATAAATGAGCCCATCTTATTAAGACCTCCTTTTCATTATTAGAATCAGTGGTTCATATTGTGAATAACCACATACTACACCATGTGATAATTATTTGTAAATATATTTTTCTGAATTTTTTTAATTTTATATTTACTTTCTGTTTACAAATGTGCTAATTTTAATTCGAACCTATCATTTTTGAATCAACGGTTCATATTGTGAAACAAAATAAAGGAGGCTTATGCAGATGAAGAAGATAAACGTAAAAAAACCTTTACTACTACTCTTTTTAACTTTATTAATTGGTGTTTTAGCAGCTTGTGGTGGGAACACAGAAAAAAGTAATTCTTCAAATGAAAAAGATGGAGAAGTCACTTCAGGTGGCAAATTAAATATTGGTCTTTCAGCCAATGCCAAAACATTTGACCCTATCAAATATACAGGGGTTTATGAATCGCAAGTTATGCGTCAAATGGGTGATACTTTAGTTGTTTATAACAAAGATCTATCAGATATCATCCCCTCTTTAGCAACAGAATGGAAAGTGTCAGATGATATGTTAGTCTATACGTTCAAATTACGTGAGGGTGTGAAATTCCAAAAGGGGCAATACCAGGATGGCCGTGAAATGACAGCGGAAGATGTGAAATATTCTTTAGAGCGCTCCGCCAAAGAATCCGCTATGAATCGTTTAAGTGGTGTGACAGAAGTTAAAGTGTTGTCAGATTATGAAATAGAAATTCACTTAACTACACCGAATGCTGCCCTTCTTGCTATGCTAACGGATGCAGGAAATATCATTATTCCAAAAGAAGAGGTTGAAGGCTGGGGCGATAACTTCTCAGAACACTTCATTGGTACAGGCCCATTCCAGTTAACAGAATGGAAAAAAGACCAAGAAGTAAAACTAGTTCGCCATGACAATTATTGGGGTGAAAAACCTCACGTTGATAATTTATCCATGAAGTTTATCTCCGATCAAAATATGATGACAAATGCATTACGTTCTGGTGACATAGATATTGCTATGGATGTCAAAGGCCAAAACAGAGAAATTATTAACCAAGATAGCAACCTTGAGCTTTTAACGAATCCAGGTTTATCTATTGTTTATCTTGACCTTAACAACAAAGTTGGTCCGACTGCTGACAAACGTGTTCGCGAGGCACTTTATATGGCAACAAATGTTGAGGAAATCATTTCTGGTGTTAACCAATGGGGTGGCGGTGATGTTTCTTATTTACCATTACCACCAGGTTCATGGGGATATGATAAATCATTAGTTGATTTAGTACCAAAATATAATCCAGAAGAAGCAAAAAAATTGCTAGCAGAGGCTGGTTATCCTGATGGCTTCAAAACAGAGATTTATGTATCAGAAGCACGTGTGCCTTACGCAACGATTTTCCAAAGTCAATTAAAGAAAAACTTAAACATTGATGTGGAAATTAAAGTGCTTGAATGGGGTACTTACAGTGATACTGTTGCAAAAGGGAACGCTCCAATGAATATTGGTGGCTGGACTTGGTATCCAGATCCTTATTTCTTCCTATATCAATTATTCCACACAAATCAAATCGGTGCGTTAGGTAATGGTAAAGGCTATAGCAACCCAGAGGTAGATAAATTATTAGAACGTGCCGTATCTGAAACAGTGGTACAGGAAGAACGTGCTAAATTATACCAAGAAGCATTAAAACTGATTTTAGCAGATGTTCCGCGTATTGAATTAGAAGCAACACAAACCGTTGCAGGTGTAAACAAAAAAGTACAGGGCTTTGAGGTTTCTACTGACAACTCCGTACAAATTGTACATCCAAACGGTACGAACGTATCCATTTCTAAATAATTAACTGGAAAAGTGGAGATGCTTGTCTCCGCTTTTCTCTTCATAAGGAGAGATCTAATTCCATGACTCGATATATAAATGGACTTGTTTTTAACTCTGAGACACGTAGCTTTAACAAACAGTCATTTCAAGTACAGGGGCAATACTTTGCTCCATCTTCTACAACGTCTGAAATAGACATCGATTTAGATGGCTATTATATTACACCTGGCCTTATCGACAGTTGTTCACAAATTGGCTTAGCTGAAATAGGGATTCGTTGGGAGGGAGATGATAGCTATGAATTTGACTCACATCTGGACTATTCTGTAGTTGATGGCATTTATCCATTCGATGCTGCCTTTCAAAAAGCTATCTCCCATGGGGTGACAGCCTCTCATATCGTTCCCTCCCCTAAAAGCTTGGTCGGTGCAAAAACAGCTATTATTCATCATACACATACAACGGTTGATGAAATGGTCATTGCCAAAGATATTGCTTATTCCTTCTCCATTGGACACCAAGCAAAAAGCACTTTTTTCGCTGAAAGGAGAAAGCCACTAACCCGTATGGGGATTGCCAAAATTTTAAGAGAAACATTGCAACAGATTCAGCAACAAGAACCTTTAATTAAGAAAATTGTCATACGGGCACATAAAGCTGTGGATCTTGAATTCATTGACCGTCTTCAACAAGAGTTTAAGTCTACTTTTGATTTTCATATTATTCACGGCACTGAAGTTTCACTGCTTCAAGGGACATCCTTCAATACGGTCATTGCTGGCCCAACGTTTCGATATATCGAGCATAACGAGATGATGGCATTATCACCAAAACTATACCGCCAGTTGTCCCAACAACATACTCCGTTTGTTTTTTGTACGGATCATCCTGTTAGTAGCACCTCTCACCTAACATTAGAAGGTTGCTTAGCTGTAAGAGAAGGGCTGACACGTCAGGATGTTCTGTATGCACTAACAACAGGAGCTGCTAATTTCCTTGGAATCGCTCATAAAACTGGCACTATTCGTGATGGCCTTCTAGCTGATTTTGTCATATGGGATAAGCATCCATTAAATTTAGATGCACAGGTTGTAGCTACTTTTATTAAAGGAACAAAAGTTTATGCAAGGGAAGAAGGGTTCTCAGAATGATTATTTATCATCATGCAAAGTTTCTCACAGTCAATGAACAAAATGATATTTTTGAACAGTTATGGATCGAAGATGGGCGTATAGTCTATGTCGGTCCAGCCAAAGATTATCCTCCTCAAGCAGAGTTAGTCGATCTTCAGGGAGCTTATGTCACACCAGGCTTAATTGATATTCACGCCCATGTTGGGACATGGGCAGAGGTTACTGAAGACATTAATGATGCTAATGAATATAGCGAGCCCTTTACACCTCTTATGCATGCTCTAGATAGTGTAGATATCCGACACTTTTCCTTCCAACATGCGTTAGAAGGCGGTGTGACGACTGTACAAACTGGTCCAGGTAGTGCCAATGTCATTGGGGGCATTTGGAGTATTCTTAAAACAGCAGGGCCCACTCTTCCCTCTCGTGTTTTAGTAGAACGAAGCGGCTTAAAGGGCGCGTTAGGAGAAAATCCAAAGAATGTTTTTGGCAATCAATACAAACGAAAGCCAATGACTCGCATGGCCATTGCCCAGCTTTTACGTGATGGTTTCCAACGTGCAAGTCAACTGAATGAACAACAACGGGCTGAGCAAATTAAACAAAATTCAGAGTTGCGTCCATTCATTGAAGTGCTACGAGGTGACATGCCCCTTCGCCTTCATTGTCACAGAGCAGATGACATTATGACAGCTATAAGAATTGCTAAAGAATTTAATGTGAAGCTCCATTTAGAGCATTGCACAGAAGGCTATTTAATAGTCGATGCGGTAAAAAACAGTGGCTTTCATGCGACACTTGGGCCCTATATGTTAACGCCATCTAAATATGAAACACGTAATTCTACACCAGCGATTGCAGCCATTTTTAAAGAGCATAATATCCCATTTGCCATCATGACAGACCATCCATTCGTACCAATTCAGTACTTAAAATATTGTGCTACTGAAGCTATTCGCTATGGTTTAGATGAGGACACCGCCTTAAAAAGTATTACAATAAATGCTGCTAAGCTCGTACAGCTAGATCACCGCATTGGCAGCCTTGAGGAAGGCAAGGATGCTGATTTTGTTGTTTGGTCACACCCTATTTTTGAAACAGAAGCAAAGGTCTTACAAACGTATGTCAATGGACAAAAATATTACGAAGCGGAGTGAGCTTATTGAAACATTCAAAAATTGCCGTAGTCACAATTGGTCAAGCGCCTCGCAAAGATATGGCGGAGGATATTCAGCAATTAAGAGCATCTGGTTTACATGTTCATGAGTTTGGCGTACTGGATTCACTCTCTCCAGCCGAAATCGCTTCCCTTTCACCCTCTAGTGAAGACACAGATGTTTTAGTGACACTTTTGACAAATGGACAACAAGTCAAGCTAAGTAAACAAAAGCTGATGCCCTATATTCAGACATGCATTGATGATTTACATGAATTCACTTGGGTTTTGCTTATGTGTACAGGAGATTTTACGAATAAGCTGTCATGTAAAAACCTGTTACTACCTGATCGCATGATGACAAATTTAGTGAAAGGGTTACAAACAGAATTAGCACTTGGTTTAATAGGCCCTGAGCCTGAGCAACAACAAACTGTTGCGGAGAAATGGCAAAGTGCACAGTTCGTTGTCACCTTTTCAGCTAGCTCACCCTATCAGTTCAATGCACAACATTTATTAGCAAAAGCACAGCTATTAGAATATCAAGGAGCTGATTTGCTCATTCTTGATTGTATGGGTTATTCCACAACAATGAAAAACATGATTAAAGATCAACTCACTATTCCCGTCATTGTTCCTAGAGAAGCAGTATTTACGGTTTTAAAGGCCATTTGTTAATGGTAAAAAAGGTGATGTCAACAGTAGAAACAACCATTTTGAAAGGCGAGGGTTGATTTCCGTTCCGCCAGCGTCCCTTCCAGGGAATGCCCGATGAGCCGCTTCACTCACAGGGTCTCATCAACCATGTGGAGAAGTGATGAGTGACAGCACCCCTCCATAAAGAGTAGTGAATACCCTCACTTTATTTGAAAACCTTGCTAAAAAGAAATATTTTTATGGATTGGAAGGCTAGTAGACTCCTGTGGGCGAGCGTCCCTACACGAAGCGGCTCGCCAACAGGAAAGCCCATGGAAATCCATTTTCACCTTTAACATAAATTCTATGGATGGTTTTGTTTTTCAACACTATGAAAAAGGGCACTGCCGATGCAGTGCCCTTTTCCCGTTCCACTAGACACGTTTATTGAAATAAGGAAGCTGCTCAACAAATGCCTTTGTGTCATCATCCCCATATTCATGAACGAGTGCATAAATTTTCATTAATCGCTTATCGATTTCATCATTTTCCCTGTCTAAGTGATACTGTATATACGGTAATTGTGCACGCCAAGCATTTGAAATTTCTAGCAGCTGCATTTGCTGAAAGATTCTCTCAAATACATCTAATGCCTGTCGATCTACATTCAGTTCAAAATTCCACGGCCCAGCATAAGGATTTGTATAATAGGTTCTATTGGCAAGTGAAAAATATACGCGCTGACGATCCATCTTTATGATTCACTCCTTTTTCCATAGTATGGAGAGAACGGAGTTGTTTTATTCGCTTTAATGTCAAACTTCCTTCACAATTAATAGAACCACATAATTTATAATAGGTATGATGAACAAAGAACGGAGTGAATACTATGAGTTTAACTACGCTCTTAATAGTCGCAGTTATCATTGTTATCTTTATCACTATTGCGACGATTATCAGTGTCAACCGTGCCTATGCCTTTAAACATACTATTGATGAAAAACCACAGCAAAGCTATCATCAAGAGGATAACTAATCATAATTTATTGAATTTGGAGTGAAAGCAATGGGTGTACCTTTACCAATTATCATTATGATTGCCATGATGATGCTAATGTTTGGTCTTTCTGTCATTATTATTTTGAAGAAAAAAAATCATATCTTTACACAAACTATTGATCCGAAGCCTGAACAAATGACGTCTCAGCAAGAGGAAGAACAACGATGAAATACCCCTTTATTTGGCTCATTCAGTTTTATAGAAAATTCATTTCACCTATGACGCCACCAACTTGCCGTTTCCATCCTACTTGTTCTTCTTACGGGCTGGAAGCTTTTCAAAAGCATGGAGCATTGAAAGGCTCCATCTTAACCATTACACGTATATCGAAGTGTCATCCGTTTCATCCTGGTGGCTTTGATCCTGTGCCTGAAAAATGGCCTTCGAAAAAGAATTAACTTTCGGAGGGCATTTTTTTCTTGTACTTTTTTAAGTTGTGCGTTATTATAATAACTGTTCTAAAAAATAAATCGTAATGATTACTATTTAAGAGAGGTATCTGATTATATGAAAAAATTGTATTTATTATTGTTAGTCGCAGTCCTTGCCTTATTCACTGCTGCTTGTGGAGACAAATCTTCCACTTCCCAAAAGTCTGATGACAAGGATACGTTAAGCATCTATACAACGGTTTATCCGTTAAGCTATTTTGCACAGCGCATTGGTGGCGATTTTGTTGAAGTATCTTCTATTTACCCAGCTGGTGCGAACGAGCATACATTTGAACCCACTCAAAAAGATATGATGAAATTAGCAGATGCAAATATCTTCTTCTATATTGGCTTAGGACTGGAAGGCTTTGTCGAAAACGCTAAAAAGACTTTAGCAAACGAAGATGTCACGATGGTGGCAACTGCTGACACAGTTTCAGATGAAAAATTAGCTATCAGCACAGGTCATGTTCATGCAGAAGATGAGCATGACGAGCATAATCACGCTGCCACAGAGGAAGAGCACGATCATGAGCACGATCACGCTGCCACAGAGGGAGAGCACGATCATGAAGCTGATGAGCACGGACATGATGAGCATGAACATGGCGATATCGACCCACATGTTTGGTTATCTCCTACAATTAGTCAGGATTTAGCACTTGCTATTAAAAATACACTAGTTGAAAAAATGCCTGCTCAAGAATCGACTTTTAATGAGAATTATGAAGCACTAGTAAAAGAACTGCAGGATTTGGATAATGACTTCAAAGCAATGGCTGACAAAGCACCAAATAAAACATTCTTTGTATCACATGCTGCCTTTGGCTATATTGCAGGTCAATATGGTTTTACACAAGTGCCAATTGCCGGCTTAAATTCACAAAATGAGCCATCTCAAAAAGAATTAACAAAAATCGTTGATAAAGCAAATGAATTGCATATTCACTATATTTTATTTGAACAAAATGTTTCTTCTAAATTAGCAGAGGTTATTCAAAAAGAAGTTGGCGCAGAATCTCTTGTCCTGCATAATTTAAGTGTATTAACAGCTGACGATGAAAAAAATAAAGAAACCTACTTCACCTTGATGCAAAAAAATATTCAAACACTAGAAAAAGCGTTAAACGCACATTAATCAAGTAAGAGCCAATAAGTAGAGATTAAGCCAGTGTAAACCAACATATTATGAGTAAGGAGGTGCCCCGACGAATGGGACACCTCCTTTATTATGACGTATTTTTCTTGTGGCATGCGTTTCCCCGTTCGATAAAAAGATGGTCGGCATTTTGTTGTTTTTAGTTCCTTATCCTGCATCACTTTTGGCTGAATCGCAATAAAAACGGACATACTTCCCACTAACATTGGTGTCCATTCAGTAAAGTCAAACTGAACTAAAGTGTTTGGATCATTTGTTTTTTGTGCAATAAGCTTTGTCGGCTGTTCCACTAATTGTTGTACTGAAAGCTTATTTTCTCCAATAATAGAGATTCCTTTATTTTCAGTAAAGCTAGCTTGTAAAGGCATTGTTACACTCTGTATTTTCGTTTCTTCTAGCATCTCCGTATACTTCTCGCTTGTTGCAGCAGGAAAACTTGCGTAGTCCCAAGTATGATCCTGTGCTAATTGACGATCCGACACTAAAAAATATTGATAGCGTACTTCTCCCTTACGATCCGGCAATGGATCATCCCAAGTGACATCAATATGATACCAATCACGATCCAACTTTACTAATACCCAGGCATGGAGCTGTTCACCCACTTTTCCTGGCACATATTGTACCTCAAAGCCCAACATTTCTAACATTCGATAAAGCACTAAAGCATATGCCTGACAAACTCCCTTATTTTCTGTTAGTAACGTGTAAGGGGAATATTGACTTCCTTCTGTTTCTTTGGAGTATTCAGCAGTTAAAACAATAAAATCATGTGCAGCCTGCAGTTTTTCTATGTCACTTAATCCATGCATGGGTGCAATAATATTCGCCAAAGTTTGCCCTACAAATGCTTCCTCTGCTGGGGAAATATGATAGGTAAAGGCAAATGCAATGACAATATTATTGTTATAACCATCGTACTTCCATTTAAAGCTAGAAATATTAGTATAAATATAAGAGTTTTGAATCGCAGTTTTTGTAATGTCTGTTAGTCCATCTTTTATTTCAGTTATGTCACCAGTATAGCGAATGGAAAATTCCGAAGATAGCTGCGTAACTTCTTTATTAATGAGAGATTGTAGTGTTTCAATTGAATGAGCAGTTGCTACATTATCTTTTTCATCGTTTGCAAATACTTGCACATGACTCATTTGTAGAACAAATACTATAATGACAACATTATATATATATTTCCTCATATGAGTCATTCTCCTTTACTAACTAGTTTATGCCTCTCATTTTTTATTATGTTAATGAATGATTAATTTCATGCTAAAAGTGCGAATAAAAAAGAAGCCTTCATTTTAAGAAGACTTCTTTCACAAATTTTTTATTGTAATAATTTTCGTCTCAGCAATTTATCCGCACCATTTCGCGGAAGACTGTCTGTAATAATAATTTCTTTAGGTACTTTATATTTAGCAAGTTTCTGTAAACAAAAGGCTTGGAGCTGCTCAACAGATGCCTGCTCATGTAACACGATAAAGGCAATCGGAACCTGTCCCCATTGCTCATCTGCCACACCACATACCCCCGCTTCTTTGACAGCAGGATGTGTGAGTAACACATTTTCTATTTCTGCAGGATAAATATTTTCTCCCCCTGAAATAATTAAATCTGCTCTACGATCAATGACGAATAAATAACCTTCCTTATCCATATAACCAATATCACCCGTATGCAACCAGCCATCCATCGTTGCATCTTTTTGTGCAAAACGTCCAATATAGCCAGGAGTAACATGAGGCCCTCGAATACAAATTTCTCCCTCACCTTTCGCATTGGGCTGCGCAATCTTTATTTGATTAAAAAATAAAGGCTTGCCAGCAGAACCAATTTTTCGCATGGCATCTTCACTTGCCAATGTAGCTGTTTGTGAGGAAGTTTCTGTCATGCCATAGGTTTGCGCGACAGCTAAGTTTAACGCATGTGCTCTCACTAAATAATCAACGGGCACTGGCCCACCTCCAGCTAACATCAACTTAAAGTGCGGCGAAGCTTTCGCATTATGCTGCTCTAACGTATGTAGAATCCGTTCCAATGTCACTGCTACAACAGACATATGAGTTACTTCCCCAGCTATAATATGTTGTGAGATAGCCTCTACATCAAATTGATCGTATAAAACAACCTGATTGCCATACAGCAGTGAACGTACTAATATTGAAAATCCACTAATATGGAATAATGGTACAGCACATAACCAAACATCATGAGCCTGTAGTCCAATGTTTAAAACAGAGGCAGTCGCACTCGTCTGATGATTCCCAACCGTTTGGCGAACTCCCTTTGGAAAGCCAGTAGTACCCGATGTATACATGATCGTTGTAGTTTGATGTAAAGGCCACTCCTTTTCAATATCTACGGTGCGCTCAACCCCCTCTTCAATCGTTGAAAATAAATGATGACCTGTTTCAGGTGGCAACTTTTCTATATCCTCATCTGCAATCAACACGCACACCGCTCCTGAATCCTCTAGCTGATAAGCCAGTTCATCCTGTGATAGTCTACGATTAAGCATCACCATCTCACATTGTAAATGCATACAAGCATACATCACAATAACTAGTTCAGGCTTACTTGGTCCCATAATCGCAATTCGGTCTCCCCGTTGAATACCGAGTGCCACTAATTGTCGGGCACGTTTTATAGATAAATCCTGTAGTTCCTGAAAAGTCCAGCTTTGTTTTTTATAAGCCAATGCCTTCCGTAATGGTGTTAAATAGGCTCGTTGTAAAATCCAATTTGGATACATCTTTGTCACTCCAATCACCCTACATCTTAACGCTTTCCCATCAACTTTGTCTATTAGTCGATGGTCTTTCTCGCCCTTTTGTATGTCTATCTGTTCCGCTAATCGCTCTATCCTTCTCTCTTTTTCAAAGTACTACTCTATCCCTCACATCTTGAATTCTATCCACCACTTTTGATGTTTTATCAACCTCTTTTTGCATTTTATCCTCCAATTTGAGCGCTCTATCCTTCTCTCTTTTTCAAAGTACTGCTCTATCCCCCACACCTTGAGTTCTATCCAACACTTTTGATGTTTTATCAACCTCTTTTTGCATTTTATCATCCAATTTTGAGCGCTCTATCCTTCTCTCTTTTTCAAAGTACTACTCTATCCCTCACACCTTGAGTTCTATCCAACACTTTTGATGTTTTATCAACCTCTTTTTGTATTTTATCCTCCAATTTGAGCGTTCTATCCATCTCTTTTTCAAAGTACTACTCTATCCCCCACATTTTGAGTTCTATCCAACACTTTGTGCATTTTATCCACCATTTTGAGCGTTCTATCCACCTCTCTTTTTCAAAGTACTACTCTATCCCTCACATTTTGAGTTCTATCCAACACTTTGTGCATTTTATCCACCATTTTGAGCGTTCTATCCACCTCTCTTTTTCAAAGTACTACTCTATCCCTCACATTTTGAGTTCTATCCAACACTTTGTGCATTTTATCCACCAATTTTGAGCGTTGTTCTATCCATCTCTCTTTTTCAAAGTACTACTCTATCCCTCACATTTTGAGCTTTATCCAACACTTTTGGCATTTTATCATCCAATTTGAGCGTTCTATCCACCACACTCCTCCTGCATGCATACAAAAAGCTCGTATCTCCAAAAAGATACGAGCTTTACACCCTTTCATCATCAAGGGAATCTTGGGAATTGACCAAAGTCTGGTTGACGTTTTTCTTTGAATGCGTCGCGACCTTCTTTTGCTTCATCTGTAGTGTAATAAAGAAGTGTAGCGTCACCAGCCATTTGTTGAAGACCTGCTAAGCCGTCAGTATCTGCATTCATCGCTGCTTTTAAGAAGCGTAGTGCAGTTGGTGACATTTGTAGCATTTCTTCACACCATTGAACGGTTTCATCTTCTAATTGCTCATAAGGAACAACTGTATTGACTAAGCCCATATCAAGTGCTTGTTGTGCATCGTATTGACGGCAAAGGTACCAAATTTCACGTGCCTTTTTATGTCCAATAATACGAGCAAGATAGCCTGAGCCGTAACCAGCATCAAATGAACCTACTTTTGGTCCAGTTTGTCCAAAACGGGCATTGTCAGCAGCAATTGTTAAGTCACAGACAACATGTAAAACATGTCCTCCACCAATTGCATAGCCTGCAACCATTGCCACTACAGGTTTTGGAATTACACGAATTAAACGTTGTAAATCAAGAACGTTTAGACGTGGGATTTCATCATCGCCTACGTAGCCACCATGACCGCGAACTTTTTGATCTCCGCCTGAGCAGAAAGCATGTTCACCTTCACCAGTTAAAATAATCACACCGATATTTTTGTCATCGCGTGCACGTGAGAATGCGTCAATCATTTCCATTACCGTTTTCGGGCGGAATGCATTGCGCACTTCTGGACGGTTAATCGTAATTTTTGCGATACCGTTATAGAATTCATACTTAATGTCTTCATAAGTATGTAATGTAGTCCATTGACGTGTCATTGAATTGCCTCCTATATCAATAAATTCGTCTCGTTACTAGCGAGGCGCTAACGTAACAGTATATTACGTTAAATACTCCTCTACTATTGTAGCAAATTCAGCGGGATTTTCCACATGAATTGCATGTCCAGCGTCATTTACTGTAAGATGGCTAACAGTATTTAATAGCGCTTTCATTTCTAGTGCAATTTTACAAAATTTCTCATCCAATGAACCAGTAATGAGTAGTACAGGTATTTCCACTTGCGCTAGGCTCTCCCAATTTGAAGGCTGAACACCTGTTCCAATACCTCTCAGGCTTCCAGCCAGTCCCTCTTCTTTCTGAGAAAGTCTTTCTGCTCGAATGGTTTCTCGTACGCTTCTAGGAAGACGATGCTGTGTTGCAAAAAGAGGTATGTTCTCCCAAGCATGGACAAATGATTGTAACCCATTTGCCATTATTTTTTGTGCCAGTACTTCATCTCGCTCACAGCGTTCCTTTCGTTCTTCTGCTGTTCGTAAACCTGGAGAAGCACTTTCTAAGATAAGCTGTTGAATATGGCCTGGGTGTGCAATAGCATACGATAAGGCAATTCTTCCTCCCATTGAGTAACCTAACAACGTAAATTTCTCTAGATGAAGCTGGCAAAATAATTCTTCTAAATCTTGTAATTGTTCCTCCATGGAGAAACGCTGTATATCCTCTGGAATAGCTGTTTGACCATGACCAATTAAATCAATGGCAATAACACGAACATTAGGTAGAGCTTGCGCTAGATCGTGCCATGTAGCCGTGCTGCCTGTAAATCCATGTAACGCAACAAGTGTATGTTCACTATTGTCATTCCATATTTCAATATGTGTTTCAAGTCCTCGAATCATGCATTTTGTCATGCTTTTAGCTCCGCATTAATTCGATTCCATAGCGCTCGATGAGCATTAACATTTTCGGTTCTATCGGTAAATATTTCAACCAAACGTAAAGGATGATGTTGCTTTGTTGAAAATTTCTCTGAAAGCTCGGAGATTGTTTCCACACGCACATAGTCCATCTCATACATATGGGCAATGTCACGGAATTCAAGTGCAGTCGGTGTGCCAAATAAATCTTCATAATGATCTTCGACAGTTGACTGTGGTAAATAAGAAAAAATACCGCCACCATCATTATTCATGACAAGAATGGTTAAGTTACACTTCTGATATCTGGAGGCAATCAATCCATTTACATCATGTAAAAAGGCTAAATCCCCAATCAGCAAATAGGTTGCTCGTTTATTTCCTTGACTGAAGCCCATCGCGGTTGATACTACGCCATCGATTCCATTCGTGCCTCGATTGGCAAAAATACGCAAATCTTTCGGTGTGGCCAATAAAAATGTATCGATATCACGCACTGGCATACTGCTACTAACGAAGATATCACTACCGTCAGGAATCATTTTAAGTAAACGGCTAACTATAGCGCCTTCATCTTTCTCTACTTCTGAATACTGCTCAATAGAAATGGATGCCAGCTCATTCGCATTTTGCCATTTGGCTAAGTATGTTTCTTCAAGGGCTGTATCATTGATAGCTAATTGTGTCAGCCACTGACCGATAGTAGCATGAATAAAATGCGTAGATACGCCCGTAGCATCTCTAAACATAGGATCTTCATCAATAATCACATAAGCGTTTGGCTGTGATTTTGTGATGAATTGCATAATAAATTTTGAGACAGGTTGGGCCCCAATACGTAATACTGTATCTGGTTGAACAAGTGCTTTAAAATCCTCGCTTTTCATAATGGCATCATAGGTTGTTACGATATATGGTAAACAATCCTCTGGTACAGATGCACGCATATTCGATAAGCTTTCAACAAGGACTGGCCACTTGAGCTGACGGACAAATTCCCAAACGATGGATAAGTCCGTGCCAAGCGCTAATTCCCCAATTATAATAAAGCCTCTTTTAGTCAATTGTAGTATAGAGGAAAGCTCCTGCTGATTAGCCAACGTTGGGGTTAGTTGTCCCATGCTGCTATGTTTGAATGTTACTGTTGGCAGTTCATGCTGTAAATCAATTAATAATGGTTCGCGGAAAGGTACATTAATATGTACTGGTCCAAATGGTGCACTTGTGGCAATCGCTACCGCACGAGCAAGGTGACGCTCAATCAAAGGTAATGTCGGATCAGCCCCATCTGCTAACGGAAAATCTACACTCCATTTCACATGTGAACCATATAAATTAAGCTGATTGATAGCCTGTGGTGCACCTACCTCACGTAATTCATGAGGGCGATCTGCCGTTAAGACAATCAATGGAACTCGTGCATAGCTTGCCTCTACAATTGCAGGAAAATAGTTTGCTGCTGCTGTACCAGATGTACATAAGAGGACAACAGGCTTTGCAGTAGCCTTAGCCAGGCCTAACGCAAAAAATGCAGCTGAGCGTTCATCTACTTGACGATACATGTTTACTTCTTTCGTTGAAGCAACTGCATAGGCAAGAGGAGTGGAACGTGAGCCTGGACTGACGACAACATTTTCTACACCGGCTTGTACTAACGATGCAACCATTTTATAAACATAATCTGTTAATCTTTTTCGTTCACTCATGTAATCGTCCCCCTAGCGCACGAAGCATTGGACGGAATTTCACTAATGTTTCTTCATATTCAGATTGTGGTTCTGAATCTGCTACGATCCCTCCACCTGCATATAAATAAGCTTTATCACTTAGTAACGCAGCTGAACGTATCGCAACTGCAAATTCACCATTCCCTTCAGCGTCTAGCCATCCAATTGGCGCGGCATATAGACCACGATTCATCGGCTCATACTTACGAATGGCTGCCAATGCTTCTTTGCGTGGTACACCACCTAAAGCTGGTGTAGGATGTAATGATTTTGTCAATTGTAAAATTGTAGCATTCTGATTTAATTGACCTTCTACAGGTGTATATAGATGTTGAATATCACGAATTTTTAATAGGCGTGGTCTATCTGGCACTGTCATGTCCACGCAATTTTTACGGAAAGTATCCACAATCATATCGACAACATATTGATGTTCACCACTATTTTTCGGATCATTTAATAAACTTTGTCCATAAGTCTCATCTTCCTCTGCCGTCTTGCCTCGTTTAATCGAGCCAGCAATGCAAGAAGAAAACGCACGACCCTTTTCTACTTTTACAAGGCGTTCAGGTGATGCACCAAAAAACAATAAATCTTTATGCTCTAAACCGAATAAATAGCTTTCTGGCTGCTCATGAATAATTTGAGAGAGTACTTGTGGTGCAGATACATCCTCTTTAAATTGCAATGCAAGTGAGCGTGCAATAACTACTTTATCCGCTTTTTTCTGTTTGATTAATGCTGTCACTTGGTCAATCGAGGCTAAATAAGGTTCCTTATAGGGTTCGAAATAATTTGTGATATCAGGTTTTGTATACGTTTTCACTTCTTTAACCTGGGCTGCATGAATTAAATGATCTCGCTCTTTTCTCAATACTTCTAGCTGATCTTCAGCCTGATGATTTTGTGTCAACAGATGAATACTCACGTATGCTTTATCATCACGAATCACAAGTTGAAATGTTGCTAATGCAAAATAAGCCTCAGGAAAATCCGTCCATTCTCCATCAACATTATTTTGCGGATCAAATGTAAAACCACCAAACAAAATAGGCTGTAACTCACTTTGTCCTTTTGGACAGTTTTTCGTTAAGTTTTTCCATTCTGCTTCCACAGCATCGAAACGTTCATGTTGAGCATTGTTTTGAATAGTATGAGCATGTCCTAGCCCAACTAATGTCATTGTTTTTTCTCTATTTTGCCAATAAAATCGTTCACCTTTATAACACTCTTCGCCTGCTGCATAGAACGCCAGTGCAGATAAGCGACTTACTTCAATTGTTTCCATATAAAAATGAAGGCTTTGGCCCAAAGAGTCCACTTCTACCTCTGTGGATTGGTACCACTTCTGTTGCATGAAAATTACCTCCGTTGCTGCAATGTTCATAATCAATGATGATTAAAATACATCATTTTTTTGGTTGGCAACACTGTTATTCGTACTGTTGCTAATCATTCTTATTTATTTTCAGTTCATAAATGCATGTTCTATTGTATCATTTTTTTTCATTAAACAGTATGTAATAAGCTGTGAACCTACCCATTTTCTCATTCTTCGTTTAAAATAAGAAGAGTCGACAACATTTGAAGGAGAGAAAGACCTTATGACCAAAGTCATTGAAGCTGATAGGGGTTTGAAAGTTTGGTGGCATTTAACACGTCCACATACTTTAACCGCTTCATTTGTTCCCGTATTTCTTGGGACAGCAATTGCTCTAGCAATTGAAAAAGAAACAATTGATTTTGGACTATTTTTTGCTATGCTCATTGCAAGTATGCTTATTCAAGCAGCAACGAATATGTTCAATGAATATTATGATTACAAATTAGGATTAGATAACGAGCATTCTGTGGGAATTGGCGGAACGATTGTCCGTCATGGTGTACAGCCGAAAACAATTATGTTGATTGCGTTAAGCTTCTATGCCATTGCTATGCTTCTTGGCATTTACATATGTGCCTCAACATCTTGGTGGTTAGCAGCTGTAGGGCTTGTTTGTATGCTTATTGGTTTCTTATATACAGGTGGACCTTATCCAATCGCCTATTCCCCATTTGGAGAAATTGTTTCTGGGGCAGTAATGGGCATGGGCATTGTGTTAATCGCCTTCTATATTCAAACGCTTACAGTGACACTCGATGCTGTATTGCTGTCTGTGCCAAGCATGATTTTAGTCGGTGCTATTATGTTATCGAACAATATCCGTGATATTGTTGGCGATACAGAAGGTGGACGAAAAACATTGGCTATTTTAGTAGGACGCGATAATGCGATTTCTGTGTTATCTGGCTTTTTTATCGTCTCGTATTTATGGGTAATCGCCCTTGTAGCAGTTGATGGCATTACTTTTTGGGCATTAATTATTTTCCTAAGTATTCCAAAACCATTACGTGCTATTCAAATTTTCCGAGACAAAAAAGAAGCTAAAGAAGTAATGCCTGCGATGAAATATACAGCACAAACGAATACATTCTTCGGCTTCCTATTAGGAATCGGTTTATTAATTTATTATTTCTTTTATTAAAAATGCGGCAGCCTTAACGGGTTGCTGCTTTTTTTATATAACGTCTGAAATTTTGACTTGCGATACCATGCACTTCTTCGGCTGAAAAACGTGAGCGTAGTGCCTCTACTAAATTTTGTGCTTCTCCTGCATGCGCTAAGCCTTTGACAGTCCTATCAATCCCATCGAAATCTGAACCTAATCCTATGTGCTCGACACCTACTAATTTTGCTAAATGCTCCACATGATCCACTAAATGTTCTAGTGTTGCATCTTTACCAATGAAGGGTGGGAAGTAAACTACATGGATATGTCCCCCATGTTCTACAAGCGCCTTTGCTTGAGCATCCGTTAAATTACGTGGGTGGTCACATAGTGTACGTGCATTACTATGACTTGCAAGAATATGCTTCGCTAAAGGCAACACGTCCCAAAAGCTTTGTTCATTCAGATGAGAGACATCAATAATAATATCTCGCTCATTTAGTAATTGTATAACTTCTTGACCAAACGGCTTCAATCCTAAACTTGCATCCTGTTCAGCTCCATGTGCAACAGCATTTTCTTCATTCCATGTTAAGCCTACTAATTTTACACCAGCATCTAGTACGGCTGTCAGTTTTGCTAAATCATCACCAATGGCATTGCAGCCCTCTAAGCTTAAAATAGCTCCTATCTCATGTGGAGCTATTCGGTCTAACTGCGCCCAATCTGTTATATGCACCATGCCCTCTGTTTGTAAAACATGGGTATGAAATGCTTCAATTTGGCGCATGACCTCAAGAAATTGCAGATTTTGTGGGATTTCTGGGTCAATAAAGATGGCGAATACTTGAGCCTCTATTTGCCCTAATTGCAGTCTTTTTTGATTGGTATGAAGACGCTCATCCTCTGCAAAATTTGCCGTTTCAAGAGTTGTTAATTTTAAAAGCGCATCACAATGTAAATCAATAATCTTCATATCCTCACCTCTACAGCTATTATACTGCTTTCACGAGGAAAAACTTACTAAATTTTATCTTGCGGTGTATCGGAAGAGCCAAATTCCTCAAGTTCAATAAAATCATCAGATCTTGGTGTTGAAGATAGTACATCTTCTTCCACCGGTCGTAAATTTTCTTCTTTCTGTTCTGCATGCTCCACGCATGTCAGAGCTTGCGGCATAGCCTCTAAACGTCCTAATGGAATGTCTTCACCACAGACCACACATTTACCATATGTTCCGTCTGCCATTGCTTGAAGAGCTTTTTTAATTTCCTCCGCATTGTCGCCAAGATGCTCATCCATAGCCATTTCTGTTAGCTGATCCGTTAAATCACTCGCATTATCAGCAGGATGATTATCATAATTAGATAGCTCTGTCGCTTGGGGACGCTCTGATTCCTCTAATCGTCGTTCAATTTCTTGCAATTCTTGCTCTAGTTGTCTTTTTAATTGTTGCATTATTTGTTGATCCAAAAAAATCTCCTCCTCACGCCTTCATTTTTTCCTAATTTACGATTTCTAAAACATGTCAGCATAAGGAAGACCTATTTATTTACTCGTGTAAGCTATGATTGCATCGTGTAAAAATTGTGCAGTTCCCATTGCACCTCGCTCATCATAATAAGCCGTAAATCGTTCGTCAGCTATATACATTTGTGCAAGTCCTGCATGGGCCTCTTGAGAATATTCATTCCATGTAAAGCTTAGCCAGCGTTTATGCAATTCTGCCACTTCCATCGCAATGTCACTTGTAGGATTCCCGAGCTCCATAGCCTCTGCTAACCGCTCAAACATTTGCTGTTCTAGCTCTTGCATCGCCTGATATTGTTGCTCTGTCATATTCATAAGCTTAGCATTCGAAGCATCCACTGTGCCTTCTCCATATTTCGCACGAATTTCTTGTCCGTATTGCTTTTCATTATCTTCGATTAACCTTTCTTTAAAACCTTTAAATTTTTCTTCATTGGACATCGGTTGTTCCCCCTCAATGGATTGTATTGTTTTTTCTACCGTCTGTAAGATTGTTACAAGTTGTTCCTGGCGTTGAAGCAAAGCTGCTCTATGTGTTTTTAGCGCCTCTGCATGTTGAAAATTTGGCGCCTTAATAATCGCTTGAATCGTCGCAAGTTTCATATCTAATGCACGATAAAATAAAATCTGCTGTAGCATATCGACCTCCAATTGGCCATAGAATCGATACCCTGCCTCATTTGTTCTGGCTGGCTTCAACAACCCAATTTCATCATAATAACGCAATGTTCTCGTGCTAACACCCGACAATTGAGCAAGCTCCTGAATGGAATATTCCATGTGCTCACCTCCTCTAATGCTACTGTAAACTTTGACGCAACGTTAAGGTCAAGACAAAATAAAAAATATTAATCGAACTATAATCATCCTTTCAGAATATATAATTCCATAAAAATCTATAATCTGAGTTTTTATACACCGATATGAATAATAAATATTTCACAGGAACGTGATAGGATGAAGTGTCCAAATTGTCACCATGAGAGTCATACAAAACAAGTACTAACTTTGCCTTCTCCATCCCTCTTTACAGTATGCTTGACCAATTTGGATGGATTGCTAAGCCACTTTCAGCAAATGAAGTTCGTGCTGTTGCGAATGTTTATGAAAACAGTCAACTATCTATTATTGAAACAGAATCCACTAACGAAGCAGACGCTATACTAGCTGGTCAATTCGTGTAAGCATTCCGTTTGTATTATGAGATGGCACTCAATGAGGGTGATTTTTATTGGATTGCTGATATGCTTGCACTTGGCAGTTCAGCTTATCAAAAATTAGAGAAATATAGTAATGAAATTACATATTACTTCTATTTAAAACAATGGGGTATTAGATGTACAATTTTCAAATGGTCAATACTATGTGGATATGAACGAAACGTGTGATTTTTATGATGCACAAGAAAATTATCAATTCTATGATTGCTATAAGACCTATACTGTTACAATAGATGATTATGGTGCTTTTAAAATTGCCCATATTACTATTCACTAATAAGGTCTTTTACAATCGTAAAATAAGCAAGGAAAAAATAAACTATCGCGAGATACTCTTATTTCGCAATAGTTCGTTTCTTCTGCATTGTTTTGGTAGTTTAAAAATGATCCAGCTATCTTACTGTTCATTGATTCGCATATTTCCCATGCCACACTATGTGATGATAATTCTTTTTATCTGTGTCACCCTCTGTATTAATAAACAACACCCTCGCATGTTCGTCTAGCTGTAGGTCGAGTATTAAATCTTTGTAGTGTTCATTAGTCATTAATTCATAAAAGCAACCAAACGGAGCCGCTCCTGATTCTCCTGCTATAATACGTGAGTCTGAAGCCAATGGATTTGCAAGAACGCGCATTCCTGTTGCTGCTATTTCTTCTTCACAGGAGATGCTTATTTTTATATGGGCTTTTAAGAGTCGCCAAGCCTGTGGATTAGGTTCACCGCAAGCAAGGCCCGCCATTATGGTTTTCATCTCTCCACCAACAGTTACATATTGCTCAGTACCTGCCTTAAAGCTCTCATAATAACAATTAGCAACATGTGGCTCAACTAACACAAATGTAATATCCTGCTCATAATATTGTTGTAAAAAAGCTACTACTGCCCCTGCAAATGACCCAACACCAGCTTGTAAAAATACATGTGTCGGAGCTTGCTGCATCTGTTCAACGATTTCATGTACAAGTGTTGTGTAGCCTTGCATAATCCATAATGGTATTTCTTCGTAGCCATCCCACATCGTATCCTGAATCAGGACCCAGCCATTTTCTTGTGCTAGCTGCGAGGAATAACGCACGGTTTCATCATAATTCATTGTCGTTATTTCAGCATAGGCTCCTTCTTTTTTAATATGCTGTAAACGTTCATCGGCACTGCCAGCTGGCATATATATTCGCGCTTGATACCCTAGTTCACGAGCCGCCCATGCCACACCACGACCATGGTTACCATCTGTTGTTGAAATAAAGGTTAAATTTCCTACCTGCGCTTTTACTTCTGATGATTTTAATTGTTCAAACGATAGTTCCTCTATATTTTTCTGGAGTCTATTGGCAACATACTGCGCAATTGCATAAACTCCGCCTAATACTTTAAATGCGTTTAAGCCAAATCGATAGGATTCGTCTTTTACCAAAATTTTTTCTACACCCATCCATGAAGCAAGTGAATCAAGATGATGGAGAGGTGTCTTTTCAAATTGCTCATATGTACGTAGAAATTGCCCCACTTTCTTTACTTGTTCCAATGTAAAATATGGCAGTAAAGCTGTTCCGTCATTTGCTTTATCCAGCTGATTGTGCACCCACTTTAATTTTTCATTCATTCCTATCCCTCCTTTATCATTAGCTTAGTCCATCTAGCTTCAAAATACAAAATTATACAATACAGAACTTACATTTGTCTAAGTTCCTTGTTATGCGTTTATGATCCCCTACGGAAAAGGGAGAAAAATTTCTTAACTTCCTATATAATTAACAAGCCTTCACAGATTCGATGTTCTGTGAAGGCTTCATTTTTATAGTAACTATGTTATCAAATCAATTAAAAAGTGCAGTAGATGTAATTCATCTACTGCACTTAGTATGACCCGTACGGGATTCGAACCCGTGTTACCGCCGTGAAAGGGCGGTGTCTTAACCACTTGACCAACGGGCCAATGGCGGAGAAGGAGGGATTTGAACCCTCGCGCCGGTTACCCGACCTACACCCTTAGCAGGGGCGCCTCTTCAGCCTCTTGAGTACTTCCCCACATAAAAATGGCTCCGAAGGCAGGACTCGAACCTGCGACAACCTGATTAACAGTCAGGTGCTACTACCAACTGAGCTACTTCGGAATAATGATGGGCCTAAATGGACTCGAACCATCGACCTCACGCTTATCAGGCGTGCGCTCTAACCAGCTGAGCTATAGGCCCTTGGAGCGGGTGATGGGAATCGAACCCACGACATCAGCTTGGAAGGCTGAGGTTTTACCATTAAACTACACCCGCATAAATGGTGGGTCAGGACGGAATCGAACCGCCGACACTTAGAGCTTCAATCTAATGCTCTACCAACTGAGCTACTGACCCATTTCGTCCATGCTAAGCTTATTTTCTTTTGCTTTTCATATCTTCTTATGAAAATAATGGCGGTCCCGACCGGGATCGAACCGGCGATCTCCTGCGTGACAGGCAGGCATGTTAACCGCTACACCACGGGACCATTTGGTTGCGGGGGCCGGATTTGAACCAACGACCTTCGGGTTATGAGCCCGACGAGCTACCACTGCTCCACCCCGCGATAATTTTATACGGTTTCGAGTTTTTAAAGCACCATTTATAAAGATTTAAAACTGGAGGAGGTAGAGGGATTCGAACCCCCGCGCGGTGTTACCCGCCTGTCGGTTTTCAAGACCGATCCCTTCAGCCAGACTTGGGTATACCTCCGTTGCAATATATAAATGGTGGACCTTGCAGGACTCGAACCTGCGACCGGACGGTTATGAGCCGTCTGCTCTAACCAACTGAGCTAAAGGTCCTTTAAGATGGCGGCAGAGGGGATCGAACCCCCGACCTTACGGGTATGAACCGTACGCTCTAGCCAGCTGAGCTACGCCGCCAGGATCTTTATACTGGTTAATTTATTATGGTGGAGCCTAGCGGGATCGAACCGCTGACCTCCTGCGTGCAAGGCAGGCGCTCTCCCAGCTGAGCTAAGGCCCCATAATTTCTTTGGAAATGGTCGGGAAGACAGGATTCGAACCTGCGACCCCTTGGTCCCAAACCAAGTGCTCTACCAAGCTGAGCTACTTCCCGTTCTTTTTGGCGCGCCCGACAGGAGTCGAACCCATAACCTTCTGATCCGTAGTCAGACGCTCTATCCAATTGAGCTACGGGCGCATTAAAAATGGTGCCGAGGACCGGAATCGAACCGGTACGGTAGTCACCTACCGCAGGATTTTAAGTCCTGTGCGTCTGCCAGTTCCGCCACCCCGGCACATTTGGAGCGGAAGACGAGGTTCGAACTCGCGACCCCCACCTTGGCAAGGTGGTGTTCTACCACTGAACTACTTCCGCATGTGCATAAGTTTTTTTATCTGGCAATGAAATAATGGTGCGGGTGAAGGGAGTCGAACCCCCACGCCTTGCGGCGCTAGATCCTAAGTCTAGTGCGTCTGCCAATTCCGCCACACCCGCTTATTATTATTTAAAAATGGTGAGCCATGAAGGACTCGAACCTTCGACCCTCTGATTAAAAGTCAGATGCTCTACCAACTGAGCTAATGGCTCTAAAAAAATGGTGCCGGCTATAGGAATCGAACCCACGACCTACTGATTACAAGTCAGTTGCTCTACCTGCTGAGCTAAACCGGCATATGGTGGAGGATGACGGGCTCGAACCGCCGACCCTCTGCTTGTAAGGCAGATGCTCTCCCAGCTGAGCTAATCCTCCTGGGTATTATGCCTAGCGACGTCCTACTCTCACAGGGGGAAGCCCCCAACTACCATCGGCGCTAAAGAGCTTAACTTCCGTGTTCGGTATGGGAACGGGTGTGACCTCTTTGCCATCATCACTAGACTTGCACATGGATGTGCTGGCTTCTGCGTTCTTAGCAGAAGTTTCTTTATGTATCTTGTTTTGAAGTTGTTTACCTGTCCTTCAAGACAAGAATTATTGTATAACGTTTTCTCACATTGTGCAATACTTTTTTATAAAAAAAAGAAATTATTACTTTTTGAAGTTATTTTTGCTAAGTAAGAGAAAATATTGCCCTGCAAAATATTATAACAATTGTTGTTTCAAAAGAAAACAATTATTTTATTTCACCTATTTTCTTAGCTTATAATCTATTTCTAAACAAGGAAAGGGTATAGAAAACCCTTCACTTGTTGTTTCATTAAATAGTTAAAAGCTCTTGTTTCAATCTTAGAATTTCTTCAAATGTAGTGGAAGCTCCAAAAGATAGTCTAAAAAATTGGCGTGCTGCTTCCAAAGAGTAACCCATTGATAAAATGGCTTTCGTTCCAGATTCACTATGAATATCACATGCACTACCCGTCGAAATACAGATTCCTGCCTCATTTAACTTTAAAAGAACATATTGTCCCTCTATTTTATCCATCATTACGCCACAAATAGTAGGCAATTGTTGGTTACATTCTATTAATTGGCATGTTTCAGGCAAATTGTTTTTCAAAAATCTTCTTAAAGTCTCATAATGTTGTCTTTCATATTGATAGTTTTCAATTGCTGCCGCAAAGGCTACAATTGCTGGTGTATCTAATGTGCCGCCTCTTAAACCCCTCTCATGAGTCACACCCGGTGTTAAGGCAGGTACTCGGAGCGCAGGATTCAGATAGACAGCACCACACCCCTTTGGTCCACCTATTTTATGAGCTGAGATTGTGATGGCATCTACTCCACTTGGTATAGCAAGCTTCCCAAATGATTGTACACAGTCAATATGGCTGAAAACATCAGATTTTTTAGCCATCTCTATTATTTTCTCTACAGGCTGAATAGCACCAATTTCAGAATTGACATGTTGAATTGTAATCAAAGCCGTATCTTTGCGGATTGCTTGCTGTAATTGTTCAAGGTCAATCCATCCATCCATCTGTAAAGGCAATTTTGTCACTATAAAACCCATTTTCTCAAGCGTATTCAACGCTGCATGCACAGACGTATGCTCAGCTTGAGATGAAATAATGTGTTTTCCTTTTTTAGAGGCCAGCGCTAATGACAAGATAGCCAGGATATTTCCTTCTGTCCCGCTCCCTGTAAAAATAATACCGTCACTATTTACGCCTAAAGCATTGGCTACAACCTCTCTTGATTGCTGGACAAAATAATAGGCTTGTCCTCCTAAATCATGAAGACTTGCACTATTTCCATAATACCGCTGTGCTACCTCTACATAAGCTGCAAGAGCCTCCTTCGTCATCGGTGATGTCGCAGCATAATCCATATAAATCATTGTCTTCTCCCTCTCTAGTTCATCAAGTCTTGTTTTCTTTTTTATTTTATGTAAAGATAAGTGTCAAGACAACTGTAAAGAGGGTATAACTATGGATGTAAAGGCAGATGTCCTTATAATCGGCAGTGGAATTGCTGCACTTCAAGCTGCTTTACTGCTCGAAGAACATTTTCAAGTACAAATTGTTACAAAATCATCTCTTTATATGAGTAGTTCTTATCGTGCACAAGGTGGCATCGCTGCTGTTACAAGTGAGAAAGATCATATTGAACACCACATTGCTGATACATTGAAAGCTGGAGAATATCATCACGAGAAAAAACATGTTACTACACTCATAGAAGATGGCACTAAAATCATGCAGAAATATTTAAAGACTGGTCTCCCTATCGATCGTCATGTTGATGGAAAACCGGCTCTAGGACTCGAAGGGGCACATAGTCATCATCGTATTCTACATGCAGGTGGTGATCGTACTGGTCAAATTTTCATAGATTACTTACTTCATAAACTTTCGCCTAAAACAAAGGTGAATTGCTATGAAATGGCTTATGAGCTTTTACGGAATACAGATGGTGACTGCATAGGCGCACTTACCAAAGGACAAAAAGGCATTACACGCTATTTGGCCCATCATGTCATTTTAGCGACAGGTGGTGCAGGTGCACTCTATTCAAGCACATCTAATTATCCAACCAATACAGGTGACGGCATCGCGTTAGCATTTCGCGCAGGTGCTGCCATCAGTGATATGGAATTTATGCAGTTCCACCCTAGTCTGCTTTGGTGTGAAAATGAGGCGAAGGGATTAGTTTCCGAAGCTGTTCGAGGTGCTGGTGGCATCTTTGTCGATGCACAGCGTCAGCCCATTATGACAGGCTTACATGCCCAACTTGACTTAGCACCAAGACATATTACGGCACTTGCACTTTTTAAAAAACGTGCTGCTGGTGAGGAGACGTTTATTGATATTACTAACATTCAAAATTTTGAAGTGAAATTCCCAACAATTGCTCAGCTTTGCTATGACAATCAAGTTTATTTACAAGATGGCTTAATTCCTGTAGCTCCAGGAAGTCATTTCTTAATGGGGGGCGTTATTGCTGATGACAAAGGAAGAACCACTATACCTAATCTATATGCAGTGGGGGAAGTTGCCTGTACAGGTGTCCATGGTGCGAACCGTTTAGCAAGTAACTCCCTATTGGAAGGTATTACGTTTGGGCAAAGAATGGCTCAGTTCATCATTCAACATGGTTGCCATCAAAAAAATTTCACACATGACCACCATCAATGTGCTGAAATAATGCCATCTTTATTTAGCAAACAGCAGTTACAGCAATACATGATGCAGTTTTTAGGCATCGTGCGAAACGTTAATGACTTGCAGCATTTTATTCAGCAATTACCCTCCTTGCAATCACTTCTTTATACGAATCTAAAGGGTCTAGAACAAGCTGAATTGGAACTATTTATGATGCATGTTGTTGCAACATTAATGGCACATGCTGCAATTACACGAACGGAAACGCGTGGTGCTCACATTCGTACGGATAAATTAGAAATGGACGCACACTGGGCAAGTCGTTGGATTATTTTTTCGCAAGGCCAAATGAAAGTGAGGAACTCATTGTATGAATATCATCAAACTCGAGGAAATGCTCAAGCAATTTTTTAATGAGGATTTAGGTGATGGGGATTTATCGAGTGAATATATCTTTTCAGCTGAACAGCAGGGATCATTTTCTTTTTATGCTAAAGAAAATGGGGTTTTCTGCGGGGCGCTCATTATTGAGTATGGCTTTCACTTACTCGATCGATCAATAAAAATCCAACTTCTAAAAAAAGATGGAGAGACAGTAAAGACCGGTGATGTGCTTGCTGTGGTAAAGGGACCCTTACAAAAATTATTAATAGGTGAGCGCGTTATATTAAATCTTATTCAGCGTATGTCCGCTATTGCGACAGCGACCCATCATGCCGTTCGAGAAACAGCTGGTACGCATGCGAAAATATGTGATACGCGTAAAACCATGCCTGGATTGCGTATGTTGGATAAATATGCTGTTAGAATCGGTGGTGGCTTTAATCATCGTAATGGCCTGTATGATGCCATCATGCTAAAGGATAACCACATTGCCTTTGCTGGTAGCATTACAAAAGCTGTTCAGGCTGCTAGAGCAAAAGTCGGTCATACTGTAAAAATCGAAGTGGAAATTGAAACAAAGGACCAGCTAGAAGAAGCCATCATTGCTGGAGCAGATATTATTATGTTTGATAACCGTAGTCCAGAAGAAATACGAGCATGGCTTCCCACTGTCCCTTCTTCTATTGTGACAGAGGCATCAGGAGGCATCACACTTGAAAATTTAAAGGCCTATGCACAATCAGGTGTTCAGTTTATTTCACTTGGTTCATTAACGCATTCCGTTAAAGCCTTTGACATTAGTGCACTCGTTCAAATGAAAGGAGATCATTCCCTTGTCCATAACTAGTTTATTACAACAAACGACACTACTTCCAGAGCATTACCGGGCATTATCCGTAAAGGAAATGGAATCTCGTATTTTATCAATAAAGCAAAAATTAGGATCTAAACTATTTATACCAGGACATCATTATCAAAAAGATGAAGTCATTCAATTTGCAGATGCAACTGGTGATTCCCTACAGTTAGCTCAATTATCTGCCGCAAACAAGGAAGCTGAGCATATCGTATTTTGCGGTGTGCATTTTATGGCTGAAACTGCTGATATGCTGACAACGAAGCAGCAACATGTCTATTTACCAGATATGCGTGCAGGTTGTTCAATGGCTGATATGGCTGATATTTATCAAACAGAACAAGCATGGCCGATTCTTCAGCAACTCTTTGGTGATACAATTATCCCGCTAACTTATGTCAATTCAACTGCTGCCATTAAAGCCTTTACGGGAAGACATGGTGGTGCCTGTGTCACTTCATCGAATGCTAAGGAGCTTGTTCAATGGGCATTTACACAAAAACAGCGTATTTTCTTTTTACCTGACCAACATTTAGGAAGAAATACTGCCTATGATTTAGGTATTCCACTTAAAAATATGGCTGTTTGGAATCCCCATAAGAATATACTTGAAACAAATGAGCCGCTTGAGAACATTCAGGTTATTCTATGGAAAGGTCATTGCTCTGTACATGAAGGATTTACGGTTCACCATACGGAGGTCGTTCGCAAAGAACATCCAACTATGCAAATTATTGTTCACCCTGAATGCAGTCGTGAAGTTGTAGCAGCTGCTGATGATGCAGGTTCCACAAAATACATCATTGAGACAATCAATCGTGCACCAAGCGGATCGGCATGGGCTATTGGAACAGAAATGAATCTTGTCAATCGCATAATGAAGCAGCATCCAGATAAACATATTATCTCTTTAAATGAAAATTTTTGTCCTTGCTTAACAATGAATCGCATTGACCTTCCCCATCTGTTGTGGAGCTTAGAAAGTATTGAGCAGGGGCAACCACATAACCGTATCCAAGTAGATGAATATACTACAGCTGAAGCACTTAGCTCTCTCGAAAGAATGCTAGCACGAGGATAATTAGGTTGCTTTAAAAGCAGAGATGGTGTAAAAAAACGTCTCTGCTTTTTATGTTCATATAACATCTATTTTGAATAGCTTAAACAACTGCCATTTTCAAATGCATCATCATCGATCCAATCAAAGAATATCCATCTATTGCTAAAATTGACATGGCTTTATGCTCTATGCTACTGTCGATTTGGAGGTGAAAATAAATGGCTTTTCAATCGAAAAATATTTTTATCAATTTACCAGTGAAAGATCTAAACAAATCCATCAACTTCTTTAAGGAACTAGGCTTTGAGTTCAATCAACAATTTAGCGATGAGACTACAGCCTCAATGATTATTAGTGAAAATATCTTCGCATTAATGATGGTGGAAGAACGATTCAAAGGGTTTAGTAAGAAGGAAATTACAAATACTGCTACGTCTGCAGAAGCAATTTTATGTCTATCTGCTGAAAATCGAGAGCAAGTAGATCAATTAGTAAATAAGGCACTGGTCTCCGGTGGTAAATCTTATAGTGAACCCCAAGATCATGGGTTTATGTATGGCTGGGGATTTCAGGATGTAGATGGGCATATCTGGGAAGTAGTTTATATGGATGAAAATGCATTGAATCAAGAGTAATATTTATATCTATGAATATGAAAAAACAGTAGATGCGTGTGCATCTACTGTTTTTTAGTATGACCCGTACGGGATTCGAACCCGTGTTACCGCCGTGAAAGGGCGGTGTCTTAACCACTTGACCAACGGGCCAATGGCGGAGAAGGAGGGATTTGAACCCTCGCGCCGGTTACCCGACCTACACCCTTAGCAGGGGCGCCTCTTCAGCCTCTTGAGTACTTCCCCACATAAAAATGGCTCCGAAGGCAGGACTCGAACCTGCGACAACCTGATTAACAGTCAGGTGCTACTACCAACTGAGCTACTTCGGAATAATGATGGGCCTAAATGGACTCGAACCATCGACCTCACGCTTATCAGGCGTGCGCTCTAACCAGCTGAGCTATAGGCCCTTGGAGCGGGTGATGGGAATCGAACCCACGACATCAGCTTGGAAGGCTGAGGTTTTACCATTAAACTACACCCGCATAAATGGTGGGTCAGGACGGAATCGAACCGCCGACACTTAGAGCTTCAATCTAATGCTCTACCAACTGAGCTACTGACCCATTTCGTCCATGCTAAGCTTATTTTCTTTTGCTTTTCATATCTTCTTATGAAAATAATGGCGGTCCCGACCGGGATCGAACCGGCGATCTCCTGCGTGACAGGCAGGCATGTTAACCGCTACACCACGGGACCATTTGGTTGCGGGGGCCGGATTTGAACCAACGACCTTCGGGTTATGAGCCCGACGAGCTACCACTGCTCCACCCCGCGATAATTTTATACGGTTTCGAGTTTTTAAAGCACCATTTATAAAGATTTAAAACTGGAGGAGGTAGAGGGATTCGAACCCCCGCGCGGTGTTACCCGCCTGTCGGTTTTCAAGACCGATCCCTTCAGCCAGACTTGGGTATACCTCCGTTGCAATATATAAATGGTGGACCTTGCAGGACTCGAACCTGCGACCGGACGGTTATGAGCCGTCTGCTCTAACCAACTGAGCTAAAGGTCCTTTAAGATGGCGGCAGAGGGGATCGAACCCCCGACCTTACGGGTATGAACCGTACGCTCTAGCCAGCTGAGCTACGCCGCCAGGATCTTTATACTGGTTAATTTATTATGGTGGAGCCTAGCGGGATCGAACCGCTGACCTCCTGCGTGCAAGGCAGGCGCTCTCCCAGCTGAGCTAAGGCCCCATAATTTCTTTGGAAATGGTCGGGAAGACAGGATTCGAACCTGCGACCCCTTGGTCCCAAACCAAGTGCTCTACCAAGCTGAGCTACTTCCCGTTCTTTTTGGCGCGCCCGACAGGAGTCGAACCCATAACCTTCTGATCCGTAGTCAGACGCTCTATCCAATTGAGCTACGGGCGCATTAAAAATGGTGCCGAGGACCGGAATCGAACCGGTACGGTAGTCACCTACCGCAGGATTTTAAGTCCTGTGCGTCTGCCAGTTCCGCCACCCCGGCACATTTGGAGCGGAAGACGAGGTTCGAACTCGCGACCCCCACCTTGGCAAGGTGGTGTTCTACCACTGAACTACTTCCGCATGTGCATAAGTTTTTTTATCTGGCAATGAAATAATGGTGCGGGTGAAGGGAGTCGAACCCCCACGCCTTGCGGCGCTAGATCCTAAGTCTAGTGCGTCTGCCAATTCCGCCACACCCGCTTATTATTATTTAAAAATGGTGAGCCATGAAGGACTCGAACCTTCGACCCTCTGATTAAAAGTCAGATGCTCTACCAACTGAGCTAATGGCTCTAAAAAAATGGTGCCGGCTATAGGAATCGAACCCACGACCTACTGATTACAAGTCAGTTGCTCTACCTGCTGAGCTAAACCGGCATATGGTGGAGGATGACGGGCTCGAACCGCCGACCCTCTGCTTGTAAGGCAGATGCTCTCCCAGCTGAGCTAATCCTCCTGGGTATTATGCCTAGCGACGTCCTACTCTCACAGGGGGAAGCCCCCAACTACCATCGGCGCTAAAGAGCTTAACTTCCGTGTTCGGTATGGGAACGGGTGTGACCTCTTTGCCATCATCACTAGACTATGGTCGACCTTCAATACACGGCGTATTACTGCGTCAGCTGCTCTCGTTCAATCAGTCACGTACAGAAGTACGCTCCTTCAATCACTCGTTTGCTTCCTTGTTCTACTTGTGTCTTGAAGCTCTTTTTTTATTGAAAGTTTTGTTCTTTCAAAACTGGATAAACGGTTCATTGAATGGTTCAAACATTTTGGTTAAGTCCTCGATCGATTAGTATTCGTCAGCTCCATGTGTCACCACACTTCCACCTCGAACCTATCTACCTCATCGTCTTTGAGGGATCTTACTTACTTGCGTAATGGGAAATCTCATCTTGAGGGGGGCTTCATGCTTAGATGCTTTCAGCACTTATCCCGTCCACACATAGCTACCCAGCGATGCCTTTGGCAAGACAACTGGTACACCAGCGGTGTGTCCATCCCGGTCCTCTCGTACTAAGGACAGCTCCTCTCAAATTTCCTACGCCCACGACGGATAGGGACCGAACTGTCTCACGACGTTCTGAACCCAGCTCGCGTACCGCTTTAATGGGCGAACAGCCCAACCCTTGGGACCGACTACAGCCCCAGGATGCGATGAGCCGACATCGAGGTGCCAAACCTCCCCGTCGATGTGGACTCTTGGGGGAGATAAGCCTGTTATCCCCGGGGTAGCTTTTATCCGTTGAGCGATGGCCCTTCCATGCGGAACCACCGGATCACTAAGCCCGTCTTTCGACCCTGCTCGACTTGTAGGTCTCGCAGTCAAGCTCCCTTGTGCCTTTACACTCTACGAATGATTTCCAACCATTCTGAGGGAACCTTTGGGCGCCTCCGTTACCTTTTAGGAGGCGACCGCCCCAGTCAAACTGTCCGCCTGACACTGTCTCCTGCCCCGCTAAGGGGCATGGGTTAGAATTTCAATACAACCAGGGTAGTATCCCACCGACGCCTCCTTCGAAGCTGGCGCTCCGAGATCTCTGGCTCCTACCTATCCTGTACAAGTTGTACCAAAATTCAATATCAGGCTACAGTAAAGCTCCACGGGGTCTTTCCGTCCTGTCGCGGGTAACCTGCATCTTCACAGGTACTATAATTTCACCGAGTCTCTCGTTGAGACAGTGCCCAGATCGTTACGCCTTTCGTGCGGGTCGGAACTTACCCGACAAGGAATTTCGCTACCTTAGGACCGTTATAGTTACGGCCGCCGTTTACTGGGGCTTCAATTCGCAGCTTCGCTTGCGCTAACCACTCCTCTTAACCTTCCAGCACCGGGCAGGCGTCAGCCCCTATACGTCACCTTACGGTTTTGCAGAGACCTGTGTTTTTGCTAAACAGTCGCCTGGGCCTATTCACTGCGGCTCTCATGCGCTTGCACGCTCAAGAGCACCCCTTCTCCCGAAGTTACGGGGTCATTTTGCCGAGTTCCTTAACGAGAGTTCTCTCGCACACCTTAGGATTCTCTCCTCGACTACCTGTGTCGGTTTGCGGTACGGGCACCTCTCACCTCGATAGAGGCTTTTCTTGGCAGTGTGAAATCAGGAACTTCGTCCATACGGACTCGCCATCACAGCTCAACGTTACAGTGTGCGGATTTGCCTACACACACGCCTTACTGCTTGGACGCGCATAACCAACAGCGCGCTTACCCTATCCTACTGCGTCCCCCCATTTCTCAAACGGTGAGGAGGTGGTACAGGAATATCAACCTGTTGTCCATCGCCTACGCCTATCGGCCTCGGCTTAGGTCCCGACTAACCCTGAGCGGACGAGCCTTCCTCAGGAAACCTTAGTCATACGGTGGACGGGATTCTCACCCGTCTTTCGCTACTCATACCGGCATTCTCACTTCTAAGCGCTCCACCAGTCCTTCCGGTCTGACTTCAACGCACTTAGAACGCTCTCCTACCACTGACATCGTAGATGTCAATCCACAGCTTCGGTGAATCGTTTAGCCCCGATACATTTTCGGCGCAGCGTCACTCGACCAGTGAGCTATTACGCACTCTTTAAATGATGGCTGCTTCTAAGCCAACATCCTGGTTGTCTGTGCAACGCCACATCCTTTTCCACTTAACGATTACTTTGGGACCTTAGCTGGTGGTCTGGGCTGTTTCCCTTTTGACTACGGATCTTATCACTCGCAGTCTGACTCCCGTGTATAAATATCTGGCATTCGGAGTTTGTCTGAATTCGGTAAACCGGGATGGCCCCCTAGTCCAAACAGTGCTCTACCTCCAGTATTCTCATCACGAGGCTAGCCCTAAAGCTATTTCGGAGAGAACCAGCTATCTCCAAGTTCGATTGGAATTTCTCCGCTACCCACACCTCATCCCCGCACTTTTCAACGTGCGTGGGTTCGGGCCTCCAGTAAGTGTTACCTTACCTTCACCCTGGACATGGGTAGATCACCTGGTTTCGGGTCTACGACCACGTACTATTTCGCCCTATTCAGACTCGCTTTCGCTGCGGCTCCGCCTTCTAAAGCTTAACCTCGCACGTAATCGTAACTCGCCGGTTCATTCTACAAAAGGCACGCTATCACCCATTAACGGGCTCTAACTACTTGTAGGCACACGGTTTCAGGATCTCTTTCACTCCCCTTCCGGGGTGCTTTTCACCTTTCCCTCACGGTACTGGTTCACTATCGGTCACTAGGTAGTATTTAGCCTTGGGAGATGGTCCTCCCGGATTCCGACGGAATTTCACGTGTTCCGCCGTACTCAGGATCCACTCAGGAGAGAACGAACTTTCGACTACAGGGCTTTTACCTGCTCTGGCGGACCTTTCCAAGTCGCTTCATCTAACTCGCTCTTTTGTAACTCCGTATTGAGTGTCCTACAACCCCAAGAGGCAAGCCTCTTGGTTTGGGCTCTTCCCGTTTCGCTCGCCGCTACTCAGGGAATCGATTTTTCTTTCTCTTCCTCCAGGTACTTAGATGTTTCAGTTCCCTGGGTCTGCCTTCAAGACGCTATGTATTCACGTCAAGATACTACGCGATTAAACGTAGTGGGTTCCCCCATTCGGAAATCTCCGGATCAAAGCTCACTTACAGCTCCCCGAAGCATATCGGTGTTAGTGCCGTCCTTCTTCGGCTCCTAGTGCCAAGGCATTCGCCGTGCGCCCTTAATAACTTAACCTAACGGCTTTCAATACACATCACATTTCGTTGTCAGCTTCACTCGTTCAATCAGTCACGTACTCAAGTACGCTCCTTCATTCACTCGATTGCTTCCTAGAACTGCTCGTGTCTTGAAACCTTCTAATGTTATTAAGCCTATAAAAAACTTAAAAAATAAATGTGTTTGTTACAATTTCAATGTCGTTTTATCCAGTTTTCAAAGAACAAAGCTACTGCCTGCTTCTACATCTCGCAGCTTTGCGACGAAAGCGTAGCGACAGGAGCACATAATTAGAAGTAATTCATTCAAGAAGAATGAACCTTCAAAACTGAACGCAAAACGTAATCTTACAAACCCTAGGTTTGTATTCCGAAATAATCCTTAGAAAGGAGGTGATCCAGCCGCACCTTCCGATACGGCTACCTTGTTACGACTTCACCCCAATCATCTATCCCACCTTCGGCGGCTGGCTCCAAAAGGTTACCTCACCGACTTCGGGTGTTACAAACTCTCGTGGTGTGACGGGCGGTGTGTACAAGGCCCGGGAACGTATTCACCGCGGCATGCTGATCCGCGATTACTAGCGATTCCGGCTTCATGTAGGCGAGTTGCAGCCTACAATCCGAACTGAGAACGACTTTATCGGATTAGCTCCCTCTCGCGAGTTGGCAACCGTTTGTATCGTCCATTGTAGCACGTGTGTAGCCCAGGTCATAAGGGGCATGATGATTTGACGTCATCCCCACCTTCCTCCGGTTTGTCACCGGCAGTCACCTTAGAGTGCCCAACTAAATGATGGCAACTAAGATCAAGGGTTGCGCTCGTTGCGGGACTTAACCCAACATCTCACGACACGAGCTGACGACAACCATGCACCACCTGTCACCGTTGCCCCCGAAGGGGAAACTATATCTCTACAGTGGTCAACGGGATGTCAAGACCTGGTAAGGTTCTTCGCGTTGCTTCGAATTAAACCACATGCTCCACCGCTTGTGCGGGCCCCCGTCAATTCCTTTGAGTTTCAGTCTTGCGACCGTACTCCCCAGGCGGAGTGCTTAATGCGTTAGCTGCAGCACTAAGGGGCGGAAACCCCCTAACACTTAGCACTCATCGTTTACGGCGTGGACTACCAGGGTATCTAATCCTGTTTGCTCCCCACGCTTTCGCGCCTCAGTGTCAGTTACAGACCAGATAGTCGCCTTCGCCACTGGTGTTCCTCCAAATCTCTACGCATTTCACCGCTACACTTGGAATTCCACTATCCTCTTCTGCACTCAAGTCTCCCAGTTTCCAATGACCCTCCACGGTTGAGCCGTGGGCTTTCACATCAGACTTAAGAAACCACCTGCGCGCGCTTTACGCCCAATAATTCCGGACAACGCTTGCCACCTACGTATTACCGCGGCTGCTGGCACGTAGTTAGCCGTGGCTTTCTAATAAGGTACCGTCAAGGTACAGCCAGTTACTACTGTACTTGTTCTTCCCTTACAACAGAGTTTTACGAACCGAAATCCTTCTTCACTCACGCGGCGTTGCTCCATCAGGCTTTCGCCCATTGTGGAAGATTCCCTACTGCTGCCTCCCGTAGGAGTCTGGGCCGTGTCTCAGTCCCAGTGTGGCCGATCACCCTCTCAGGTCGGCTACGCATCGTCGCCTTGGTGAGCCGTTACCTCACCAACTAGCTAATGCGCCGCGGGCCCATCCTATAGCGACAGCCGAAACCGTCTTTTAGTGTTTCACCATGAGGTGAAACAGATTATTCGGTATTAGCCCCGGTTTCCCGGAGTTATCCCAAACTATAAGGTAGGTTGCCCACGTGTTACTCACCCGTCCGCCGCTAACGTCGAAGGAGCAAGCTCCTTCTCTGTTCGCTCGACTTGCATGTATTAGGCACGCCGCCAGCGTTCGTCCTGAGCCAGGATCAAACTCTCCATAAAAGAAATTTGAATAGCTCAAATTGTTTTGCTGGCATCATTTTGATGTCCAAAATTTCGTTTCGTTCACTAACCGAAGTTAGTTACTGAAAACTTTATTGATTACGTTTTGCTTGTTCAGTTTTCAAGGTTCATTTTATTCAAGTCGTTTTCAGCGACTTTATTATCATATCTTGTTCACAACAAGAAGTCAACAACTTTTTAAAACTTTATTTTCAAGCGTTCCTTCTTGTTAAGGACAAGTAATAATATATAATATAGCATTATAAAAATCAAGCATTTTTCGTAAAAAAATTAAAAATCTTTTTAACATCGATGACAAACAATAGAATCCCTGCTAATACAATCAATCCACCAATGATTTGTGTCATAATCAAATACTCTTTAAATATCAGCAAGGCTAAAAGAGCTGCCCCTACAGGTTCAAATAATATAGCAATTGAAACAACATTCGTACTAACATATTTAATAGACCAATTAAATAGAGTATGACCCAATAAATTAGGGACTAACGCTAATAAGAAAAACCATAACCAATCCATCGAAGAGTATGGACCAAAAGATTCTCCTTTAATCAATACATAAAAAAGTAAAGTAATGGTACACACAACATACACAACCATCGTATACGTCATTAAAGATAATCTTTTACGCACATCCTGTCCTAATAGAAAATAAGCCGTAGCAAGCGCACAAGCAATGAGCGCGAGTATATCCCCATAAAAAGCTGTTCCACTTACTTTAAAATCTCCCCAACTGATTAACACACTGCCTACTACGGCGATGGTACCTGCAACGATCGTTTTCTTTGTTATCTTCTCTTTAAAGAAAAAGTATGTTCCCACAAATGCAAACAACGGCTGTAATGTCACCAAAACTGTAGAGCTTGCTACTGAAGTATAGTTGAGTGATTCAAACCATAAAATAAAATGGAAAGCTAAAAAGATTCCCGCAACTGAAGAAAATAACCAATCACGTCTCCTTAAAGCTGTTAACTCCTTTGTATACTTCCTCAAAAATAACGGTGCCATTATTAAAACAGAAAATAGCATACGATAAAAAGCTATGATGCCAGCTTCCGCTGATGCTAATTTCACAAAAATAGCGGACATGGATACTGAAATAACACCAATTACGATTGGGATGTATGGATGAATTTTAGGTTGCTCCAAAAATCTCACCTCCATCATTGATGCCTCGCGCGTAATATTCAAACTGAATCCCCAGAAGCTATTACGTCTTGTAACAACAGTTAATTGATCTGCCTCATGCAAACACATTACCTTAGCACATAGGTTCCCCTATTTCACCAGGTGTTTGAATCCCCGCTGAAAAAACAAGCTCCACTCCATTCATTACAAGAAGGAGATTTTCTACGTCTGATGCTTCTCTTTCATTTCCAAAAAAACATCTGCTTAATCAAGAAAAAAATAATTATATTTCCTTACTTCCATGATGTACAATACAAAAAAGTAATGCACATATAATAATGACAGCTTGCATATCTCTTAGCAATACGAAATATCTATGGAGGGTTGTGTATGGAAACATTATTGGAAAATATGATTACATATGAAGTTGGCATAAAATTAATTATTGCAGCCACATTAAGTTTAGTGATCGGTATCGAAAGGGAATTAAAGAAGAAGCCAGTTGGATTAAAAACCAGTTTAGTTATTGCTACTTTCAGCTGCCTATTAACCATCATCTCCATTGAAACAGCATACTCAACTCCTTCCAGAGAAGATATTAATATTACGATGGATCCTCTCCGTTTAGCTGCACAAATTGTCAGCGGGATTGGGTTTCTTGGAGCAGGTGTCATTTTAAGACGTGGCAATGATAGCATTACGGGATTAACAACTGCAGCCATGATATGGGGAGCCGCTGGTATCGGTATTGCAGTTGGTGCAGGATTTTATATGGATGCAACGCTAGCTGTCGTAATTATTGTATTCGGCATTGAAATACTATCGCCTTTCCTGATGAAAATTGGACCTAAGCGAATTCGAATGCGAGAAATTTTATTAAAAGTCCAAATTGATGATGACAACCATACGGAATCATTTCTATTATTTTTAAAGGACAACAACATTATCGTCGAAAATATCCGCATTAAAGATGTACCTTTAAAAAATGATAATGTTTTACATGAATTGGACTTGCGGCTATCCTTAATTGTCTCTGATAACCTATTATCATTTTATCGTTCATTACGAGCACTATCTTATATAGAAAAAATCGAAATGGAAATTTTAAACTAGTTGGAGGATTTTTTATGGCAGAACTATTAAAATTACTAAAGGATGGCAACAAACCCTCCCTATTGGCAGCATGTGTCAACACCTTTTTAGGAATCATCAAAGGAGTCGCCTTTTTCTTAACTGGTAATGTTGCCATGTTTGCAGAAATGATGCACTCTCTCGGTGATGCAGCAAACCAATTATTTGTGTATATAGGCTCAGCACTTTCAAAAAAGGCACCTACAAAACAATTTCCCGGTGGTTTCGGTCGAATTGTCAATTTAGTCTGCTTATTTGCTGTCATTATTGTAGCTATCCTTTCTTATGAAACGATAAAAGAAGGTTGGCATCATTTTATTCATCCTACAGGAGAGTCTAGTGGAATACTAATTGCACTCGGGGTATTATTCATAGGGATTGTTTTAGAGGGTACAGTGCTTGCCAAAGCAGCTGCTGAAGTGCTGCATGAAGCGGGTCAAGAAAAAGCAGGTCTCTCCACAATTCCAAAAGCGTTTTCTTATTTAAATCGTGCAAAGCCTGCAACCAAATTAGTCTTTATGGAAGATTTAGTTGCTACTAGCGGAAACTTTTTAGCCTTTGCTGCCATTTTAATTGCCTACTTTACTGGTTGGGGCCGAATAGAAGGTCTTGTTTCGATGATTATTGGCGCGATGATGTTTTATGTTGTCGGTAAAGTATTTCTAGATAACGCTCGTGGCGTCATTGGGGAGACTGACGAGGAAATGTTAAATCACATCGCCCATATTGTAATGGATGATCCCAATATTAAAGATATCTTCCGCCTTGAAGTAATTAAAGAAGGAGAATTTTTGCATGTCGAATTAGTAGCTGAAGCGGATCCTCATTTATCGCTGGCTTTTTTAGATGACGTACGTGACCATTTAACAGAGGTCATCTTAAGCCAAAAAGGGGTATCGAAAGTAGCGATTTTATTTGATGAAGATGATGGAAAAACAAATTGGGTACATGTTAACGAAAAACCAAAAGACACCATATAATCATTTAAAGAAAACAAATAGCCAATTGCCATATTTCAGGCAGTTGGCTATTTGTTATACTGGTATTAAACAATCTCGTTTTACATAATTTTCAACTCCATTTTGATAATCAGGTATATCCTCGTACCCAACAAAGACATGGTTGGTAATCATAAAAGTAAGCAGTCTGTCACAGGCTATCGCCTTTCTCTTCCCCCTTTGTAGAATGATGATTTTCGAAAATTGTAATGAAGCTTGACGGTTAGCTAAAGCATATTCATTAGCATTTTGAATTTCTCTGCCATCCATATGACAACCTAATACAAAATGTCCAGCAAAAGAATCCTTTAAAACATTTGGATGCATGGATTGATAGTGCACCTCTGCAATCGAATCTTCTCTGTTCATGAATTGATGGGCCACCAGATAATGTTTTAAAGCACCTTTTAAATCAATTGCGATAAATGTATCCGCTAAAATTGTTCGATAATACACAGTGACAATTTCAGCTTCTCCTAAATAAGGCTTTACTTCTACAACAATTTCTCCAGAAGGACGAACAAATAATTGTACAATTGCTTTATTTACACCATCCGAAAAATGAATAATCGTTTGTCCAAAACGTAAGCTTTTGAAAAATATACTTTGATCATCAATGTATCCTGTGATAATTTTATTATTTTCAATTTGTAGAGATTTCGCTTCAATTCCCAATACTTCTACACAATTTTGCATTTTATAAACATGCTGTTGAAATGGTATCTCCACACAATTTAATGTAACAATGCGCTTCTCTAACAATCGTTTCAACATTTGATCCCTCTCCCCTTTGTTTTAAATTGTCATTATTTTAATAAAGATGGCTGAACAATTTCTGAACATCTTTACATCATTCGAGCAATTACGACAAAAATACTTTTCTTCTTATTCAAAAGTAATATTGTTTTCAACAATTAACCAACAATTCAATTTTCACATGACTTTTCTCACCTAAAAACAATGAAAATTATATTTCTACCATCTTATTCATCTATCTATTTCACTATATCGCAGGACTTAAGAAACTTCTACGACAAAATTCAACATAAATCGTTAATTTTTCTTAACATTTCGATTCATGAAACCTAAAAAAAACAATGCGTGCAAGACCATAAATCATAGCCTCACACTCATTGTTTTAAAGAGAATTTTGTAAAATGGTTCTTACATCTTCCTCTTGCAGTTTATTAAAGTTTCCAAAAGGACCGTTCTGCATAGCATGCTCCACAATCTGTTGGAATTTCGAATCATCAATATCATAATCAGCCAAGCGATTAGGCGCCCCTAATGACGTCCAAAATGCTGATAGACGATCGATTCCTTCGTAAGCAACTTCTTCTACTGTCTTGCCTGTTGCGTCGACCCCAAATACACGTGTTGCTATACCCGCAAAACGCTCAGGATTCACAGGCACATTTAAACGCATCCAATATGGCTGGAGGATAGCTAATCCCCCTGCATGTGGAATATCGTATACAGCGGATACAGCATGCTCAATATTATGAGATGCCCAATCACCACGAGAGCCGATTGATAAGAATCCATTTAAACCAATTGTCCCCGCCAATAAAATCGTTTCACGTAATGTCGTATTCTCTAAATCCTCAAGTAATTTGGGCGCTGTCGTAATAACCGTTCGTAATACTCCTTCACACATTTCATCTGTAATCGGGGTATTCGTTGTGTTATGGAAATATTGTTCGAAAACATGTGACATCATATCAACGATTCCATAAACGGTGTGGTTTTTAGGTACCGTCACCGTATAGACTGGATTCAGTATTGAAAATTTCGGGAATGTCGCTGGGCTACCCCAGCTTAGTTTTTCTTCGGTAGCTGCATTGGTAATAACAGATCCTGAGTTCATTTCAGAACCAGTAGCTGCAAGCGTTAATACCGTTCCTAACGGTATGGCTTGCTCTACAATTACCTTACGTTTTACGATATCCCAAGCATCACCATTATATTTTGCACCGGCAGCAATTAATTTGGAACAATCAATAACAGAGCCGCCACCAACAGCTAGCACTAAATCAATGCCTTCAGTTTTACAAATTTCAATACCACGTCTCGCTGTTTCCACACGTGGATTTGGTTCAACACCACTTAATTCAACTATTGTTTTATTTGCCTGTTGTAATTTCTCTATAACAGCATTGTAAACACCGTTCGCTTTGATGCTTCCGCCACCATAGACAACTAGTACCTTCTCGCCATAATGCGCTAATTCGTTCGGTAATTTTTCCAGTGCATCTTCACCAAAATGGAGCTTCACTGGGTTAAAAAATGTAAATGAATCCATTTAATTCGCCCCTTTCTAGTTGGATTTTCTCATATTTATATTGGAGAAAGCAAAGATTAAACGCCGACTTTGCAATCATAATACTAGTGATTGTTCAGATTTTGTTGAGTCACCCTCTATATAAATGAATGGAATATTGCGTATACTCATTAGCGTCATTTCTACTTAGATTAGTACAACAGCGCCTCGAGCACCTTATTCAAACAAATAAACAAGAAAAAACGAGTCACCCCATTATTATAGGAATGACTCGTTTCATTTCATTTATCTTCTACTTAAACCCATCCACGGAAGCGTGAAGCTTCAGCAGTACGGCGAACACCTACCATGTAAGCCGCTAAGCGCATGTTGATGTTACGTGTTGTTGCTGTTGTATAAACATTGTCAAATGCTTCAACCATTTTTTTGTATAGACGCTCTTCAACTTCTTCTTCTGTCCAATAATAACCTTGGTTATTTTGTACCCATTCAAAGTAAGAAACTGTCACACCACCAGCAGAGGCTAATACGTCTGGTACAAGTAAAATGCCACGTTCTGTTAAGATTTTAGTTGCTTCAGATGTTGTTGGACCGTTTGCTGCTTCTACTACGATAGTGGCTTTAATATTGTGTGCATTGTCAGCAGTAATTTGGTTTTCAATAGCAGCTGGCACTAAAATATCACAATCAAGCTCTAATAATTCTTTGTTTGAAATCGTGTTTTCAAATAAAGTTGTTACTGTTCCGAAGCTATCACGACGATCTAACAAATAGTCGATATCTAAACCTTCAGGATCATGCAGTGCACCATAAGCATCTGAAATACCGATTACTTTTGCACCTAAATCATGCATGAATTTCGCAAGGAAGCTACCTGCGTTACCAAATCCTTGAATTACAACGCGAGCACCTTTAATGTCAATGCCACGTTTTTTTGCTGCTTCTTCGATTACGATTGTAACACCTTGTGCAGTCGCACGATCACGACCTTGAGAACCACCAAGTACTAGTGGCTTACCAGTGATGAAGCCTGGAGAGTTGAATTCATCCATGCGGCTATATTCATCCATCATCCATGCCATAATTTGTGCATTTGTAAATACGTCTGGCGCAGGAATATCTTTTGTTGGTCCTACGATTTGACTTACTGCACGTACATAACCACGGCTTAAACGTTCGATTTCGCCCATAGACATTTGACGAGGATCACAAATGACACCGCCTTTACCACCACCGTATGGTAGATCGACAATACCACATTTCAATGTCATCCACATTGAAAGCGCTTTAACTTCCTCCTCAGACACTTGTGGGTGGAAACGAACCCCACCTTTAGTTGGTCCTACAGCATCATTATGCTGTGCACGGTAACCAGTAAATACTTTTGTTGTACCATCATCCATTTTCACTGGAATGCGTACTTGTAGCATGCGAAGTGGTTCTTTTAGTAATTCATACATTGCTTCATCATAGCCAAGTTTATTTAGAGCATCTTGAATGACATCTTGTGTTGATGTGAAAAGATTTAAGTTTTCAGACATATTAAATCGCCTCTTTGTTTTTTTTAATGATAGTATATCGGCATCATTGTAACATACTTCCGAATTAAAATGTGAACATTTTGTTAAAGTTTAAATACTTTTTCAATTTGTTCAATTGACCAATCTAAATCCTCTTGAGAAATAACAAGTGGTGGTGCAAAACGAATAACTGTATCATGTGTTTCTTTACATAATAGACCTAATTCTTTTAGTTTTTCACAGTATGGACGCGCTGCCTCTGTTAATTCCATACCGATAAATAAGCCACGACCACGTACTTCTTTAATAACCGGGTTGTTAATTTCTCTTAATTTACCTTTGAAATATTCACCAAGGTCATGTGAACGTTCTGCTAATTTTTCATCTAATAACACTTTAATTGATGCAATTGAAACTGCACAAGCTAAAGGATTTCCACCGAAAGTTGAACCATGAGAACCTGGGTTGAATACGCCTAGGATATTACGGTTTGCAGCCACACAAGAAATAGGGAATACACCGCCACCTAGTGCTTTACCTAAGATGTACATATCTGGTTCTACTTCTTCCCAATCACAAGCAAACATTTTACCAGTACGTGCTAGACCTGCTTGAATTTCGTCAGCAATGAATAATACGTTGTTTTCACGGCAAAGTTCACGAGCAGCTTTTAAGAAGCCTTCTGTTGGAATAACAATACCAGCTTCGCCTTGAATTGGTTCGATTAAGAATGCTGCAGTGTTTGGTGTAATAGCTGCTTTTAATGCTTCAAGATTACCATAGTCTACTAATTTAACGTTTGGTAACATTGGACCGAAGCCACGACGGTATTCTTCGTCAGAAGATAAAGATACAGCAAGCATTGTACGACCGTGGAAGTTACCATTACATGCAATAACTTCAGCCTTGCCATCTTCTACGCCTTTTACATCATATGCCCAACGACGAGCTGCTTTAAAGGCAGTCTCTACTGCTTCAGCACCAGTATTCATTGGTAAGACCATTTCTTTATTTGTTAATTTTCCTACTAGCTCATACCATTCACCAAGATTTTCGCTGTAAAATGCACGTGAAGTTAACGTTACTTTATCAGCTTGTTCTTTTAAAGCAGCAATAATTTTTGGGTGACGGTGTCCTTGGTTTACAGCTGAATAAGCTGATAGCATATCTAAATATTTGTTGCCCTCTGGATCTTTAACCCAAGCACCCTCAGCCTCTGAAATTACGATTGGCAGTGGATGATAGTTTGCTGCACCATAATTTTGTGTTTGTTCAATAACTTGTTGAGTTTTTGTCATATCCTATTCTCTCCTTACTAAATCATGATGAAAAATCTATGGAAGATAGGGACTATGTATCTCTATGAGTAGAATAATTAAGAATTCAGCAACAATTCAACCATAAATTTGCTCACTTCTCCAAAATAAACTACCTCGTCATGAGTGTCTACGGTTTGAGCCAGGGATAGTATTACCTGGAGAAGTTTTGCAAATCTTGTCATAATGCTTTAATTTCTACTTATTAGAGTAGCCCTAACGTCAATATAAAATTAAAGCATTTCTGAAGTTGTTTTTGCTTGCATATGCAGTTGTAGGTAGTCTGGTCCACCTGCTTTTGAGTCTGTACCTGACATGTTGAAGCCACCAAATGGTTGGTAGCCAACGATGGCACCTGTACAGCCACGGTTGAAGTAAAGATTTCCTACATGGAATTCTTCACGTGCTTTTTCTAAGTTCACACGGTTTTTCGTGATGACTGCACCTGTTAAACCGTATTCTGTATCGTTCGCAATTTCAATAGCGTGATCGAAATCTTTTGCTTTTGCGATCGCTACCACTGGCCCGAAGATTTCTTCTTTCATAATACGTGCAGAAGGTTCTACGTCTGCGAACACAGTTGGCTGTACAAAGTAACCAACTGAATCATCTGCTGTACCACCAGCCACTAGACGACCTTCGCCTTTACCGATTTCGATGTATTCCGTAATTTTGTTGAATGCCGCTTGGTCAATAACTGTTGCCATGAAGTTGCTGAAATCTGTTGGATCTCCAACTGTTAAAGCATTTGTTAATTCTTCTACACGATTAACAACTTGCTCATATACATCTTCTACGATGACTGCACGAGAACATGCTGAACATTTTTGACCTGAGAAGCCAAATGCTGATTTGACGATTGATTGTGCAGCTAATTCTAAGTCTGCTTCTTTATCAACCACGATTGTATCTTTTCCGCCCATTTCAGCGATGACACGTTTAATCCAAATTTGACCATCATTTAATACAGAAGCACGTTGGTTGATACGTAAACCAACATCACGTGAACCTGTGAAGCTGATGAAGCGTGTTTTTGGATGATCAACTAAGTAGTCGCCTACTTCAGCACCAGAACCTGGTACGAAGTTCACGGCACCTGCTGGAAGACCTGCTTCTTCTAATACTTCGATAAATTTATACGCCACTACTGGTGTTGTAGAAGCTGGTTTTAATAAGACTGTGTTCCCTGTTACTAAAGCGGCCACTGTTGTACCAGCCATGATAGCAAATGGGAAGTTCCAAGGAGAAATAACGATACCGATTCCTAATGGAATATAGTCATAACGGTTGTATTCGCCTGGACGGCTTTCTACTGGTTGACCGCCTTTAATGCGTAGCATTTGGCGACCATAGTACTCCAAGAAGTCGATTGCTTCCGCTGTATCTGCATCTGCCTCTGCCCATGGTTTCCCTGCTTCTTTTGTTAATAATGCAGAGAATTCATGTTTACGACGACGAATAATAGCTGCAGCTTTGAATAAAACGTCAGCACGAATCGCAGGGTCAACTTTTTTCCATGTTTTAAATGTTTCATCCGCTGCTTGCATCGCTTTTTCAGCTAACTCTTTGCTTGCTTTTGACACACGGCCAATCACTTCTGTTTTCTTTGCAGGATTGTACGAAACGATTTTGTCTTCTGTTGTAATGCGCTCGCCACCAATAATTAGTGGGTAGTCTTGACCTAAGTAACCTTCAACTTTATTTAAAGCCTCCACATAAGCATTGTAGTTTGCCTCTTGTGAAAAATCTGTGAATGGTTCGTGTTTGTATGGAATCATACTTAATCCTCCCTTGTGAGATGTATTTGGGTATGCAAAAAACATTGACGCAAAATATCTTTGCGTATAAAATATTCTTACACTTATTATAATGCAAAATTTCGTTGCATATTTCAAGTAAAAAATTTTTGAGGTGCACATTTTTATGAAAAATTCTGAACCTTTACTGCCTTTTTATGAGTTTATTGCAACAAATGTATCCGTTGGTATCCATGCAGTAGACCTATCTGGTAAAACAATTATTTACAATACAAAAATGAAAGAAATTGAAGGATTTCATTTTGATGAACTTGCGGACCGTTCCATTATTGAAATGTTTTCGTTCCGTCAACACGAAAGTACATTAATGCGTGTTTTACAAACAGGAAAAAAGGAAATTAATGTTAAACAATCCTATTGGAATAAAAATGGTCATGAAATTACAACAATCAATGATACTTTTCCACTTTTTGTGGAAGGTAAACTCATCGGGGCAATAGAATTTGCTCGAGATATTACCTCACTTGAAAAGCTTGTTTATCAACCCCTTCGTCGTTATGATGAACCATTAACATTTGATATGATTAAAGCTGATTCAGAATCAATGAAGCAGGTTATCGAGAATGCTAAAAAAGCAGCAGCCGTAAAATTACCTGTATTATTAATTGGTGAATCTGGCACAGGGAAAGATTTAGTGGCTGAAGGAATCCACCATGCAGCCTCTCCAGATCCTGAAGCTTTTGTGACGCTTGTCAGCCGCCGTTCTGCTCAATCCGTGCTGGATAAATTACAGCAACTGTTAGAAGAAGATACGGACTATACCTTTTTCTTTGAACGCATAGATTTTTTGAGCTTAGACATTCAGGAACAACTTTTAGCTATACTACAATCCCTTCCACAGTCCAAATATATGCTGATTGGAAGTGTGGGCAGTGACCCCATTACATTGATCGCTGAAAAAAAGCTGTCTAAGTCACTTTATTATTTCTTTGCAACAATGGCTATTACCATTCCTAATTTAACGGATCGAAAAGAAGATATTCTTCCATTTGTCGATGATTATTTTACTCGACATCGAGAACGCTTTGCCTCCCAAGTCACTGAACTTGCACCAGATGTACAGGAATTATTCTTACAATATGATTGGCCAGGAAATCTTAAGGAACTTGAGCTGCTGTTGGATGAAATCGTTTCATTCATGACAACAGAGTCAACGGTTACTTCAGATTTATTGCCACTCCATTTCCGCTTCAAGGTACAACAGCAAGACACAAACAATCGTGAGCCAGAATTTTTTATGTTTCATCAAAATCATGAAGTCATGCCACTCGATGCTTATTTGCGTGAAGCCGAATCATATTATGTGCAAAATGTCTTAAATTTATATGAGGGCAATATTACAAAAGCAGCGAATGCACTTGGCATGAGTCGCCAAAACCTGCAATATCGAATCCGAAAAATAAAAAAACAATAGCAAAAAAACGAGGATCCCTTCAGTCGAAAGTATCCTCGTTTTTTTAGTGTCCTGATTGTTCGATCCAGTCTTGCAACTTATCTTTTAAGGAATTAAAACCATTTGCATCCGATTCATCTACACGGTCCTGCAATGTTTTACGCGGCGGTGCATCTTTTTTTCGTACTGATGTGGGGCGTTCCTGTAGCGCTCTCATCGATAAACTAATTTTTTCGGCCTCTTCATCGATTTCAAGAATTTTTACTTCTACTTCCTGCCCAACAGCTAAAAACTCACTAACGTCTTTAACAAAGCCGTATGTTATTTCCGAAATATGCACAAGGCCTTGCGTATTGTCATCTAGTGCTACGAATGCACCGTATGGTTGAATACCTGTAACTTTTCCGGTCAACACGTCTCCTAATTCATATTTTTTTACCATAACCTTTGCCCACTTTCTTTTTGTTTGCTACGTATATATCGCTTAAATTATAACATACGTGTAAAAACGGGGCAAAAAATCTCCTTACTCGGAAATGGCCGTAATGATGCAACGTTCTCCGCCTTTTTCTGTAGACATTGTACTTAGCTGGAAGGTTAAATGCTGACCAATCTTCTGCATTGATTCTAGTTTAACGCCCACTTTAATTGTTGTTTGGGATGGATCTGTTGCATAGCGATACTTTTCATCCAGAGGTTGCATGGCACTATGTAACAGCCTGTCCTCCTCAAATAGAAGAACATTATCTTCTGCAGATGAATAGTTATTTTGTTGTTGAGCGTGTAGCTTGTCCTCTTTTTCCTGCTGTCGTTGTTCCTTGCGATAGTAATCACGAGTAGCATTTAAGGTGATTTTATAGAGCCACGTTGTAAGACGATTCTGCTTAAATTGATGTAAAAAGCGATACAACTTGACAAATACCTCCTGTGAAACATCAGCTAAATCATTCCTATGTACACCACATTGAAAGGCAAATTTTTCAACAGTTCGTTGATGGATACGAATAAGCTCGGTATAGGCCTCCTTATCTCCTTGTTGGGCCCTTGCTATTAAGTCCGACTCCATCAAAGCGATCCCCCCTTTTGTTAGTGAAACGAAATATTATACCCAATTGTTACAAAAATAATATACCTTTTACTCAAAAAGAAGACCCCTCCTAATATGTTATTATTTCATTTCTAAACAGCTGCTGATATAGGAATATCCATCGTCAATTTTCTGATATCTGCTTGTGTTATGAGAATATTGAGGTAAAATAAAACTTTAGTATAAGGAGGATTTATTTTCGTGTCATCGAGAGATCAGTTTACAACTAAAATTGGTTTTATTTTAGCTGCTGCTGGAAGTGCTATAGGGTTAGGAGCCATTTGGAAATTCCCCTATATGGCAGGTACTAATGGCGGTAGTGTCTTTATTTTATTATTCATTTTATGTACATTTTTTATCGGCTTACCAGTGCTTATTGCTGAGTTTATGATTGGTCGTCGAGGGCAAAAAGACGCTGTCACTTCCTTTAAGGAACAAGCGCCAGGAAAGCCGTGGTATTTGATTGGCTGGGGTGGCATGGTGATTGCGGGCCTTATCTTATCGTTTTATAGTGTTGTTGGTGGATGGATTTTAAGCTATTTGGGTCGTGCCATTACATTTAAGCTAACAAATGCTAGTTCTGAGATGAATTACGCAGATTTATTTACCAATATTATTTCAAGCCCCTCCGAAGCCATTCTAGTACAGGGACTATTCATGCTATTAACAGTAGTGATTGTATCGGCAGGTATTAAGGGTGGAATCGAAAAAGCCAGCACATGGATGATGCCCTTGCTCTTTATTTTCTTCATTGTCTTAGTTATACGCTCTTTAACTTTAGATGGCGCAATGGAAGGCGTTAAATTTATGTTTGTGCCTGATTGGTCTTACTTTAACGCTGAAACATTTTTAATGGCTTTAGGACAAGCCTTCTTCTCTTTAAGTGTAGGTATTGCCGTTATGATTACATATGCTTCCTATTTGTCTAAAACAGAGAAGATTGGTAATTCAGCAATCAATGTAGCTTCCATGAATATTATTATTTCTTTACTTGCGGGTCTTGTTATTTTCCCCGCAGTATTCGCTCTAGGCTATACGCCTGACCAAGGGCCTGGCCTTGTTTTCATTATTTTGCCAGCTGTTTTCGAGCAGTTGCCACTTGGTGGTCTATTCTTAACCATTTTTTTCATCCTGTTGCTATTTGCTACCGTCACTTCCTCCATTTCTATGTTAGAAATTGTTGTAGCCATTGCGATTGGAGACCATCCAGAAAAACGTAGAAAGATTGCTTGGATTGGTGGAATCATCATTTTTATTTTCGGTATCCCAAGTGCGCTGTCGTTTGGTATATTATCAGATGTAAAAATATTAGATCGCTCTATTTTTGACTTTGTTGATTTTCTGACGAACAGCATCGGCATGCCGATAGGAGCTTTCCTTATTTCTATATTTGCAGGTTATTATTATACGAAGGATATTTCACGTAAGGAATTAGCCGCATCTAGCTTAATGTTTAATATCTGGTATATTTTAGTTCGTTTCGTTTCTCCAATTGCCATTTTCATTATTTTCATTCAGGGGATTTTACCTTTATTTAAATAAGAACTAGCCTCAAACGTGCACATTAAAAAAGAGGTTGTCGAATGACAGCCCCCTTTTTTTATAAGAAATATGCAAAATATTTTAAATAATACATTTTGCTTCAAATTTAATAGCAATTAGTTTGTAAGAAATGGCTACACAATCTTCAAATGGTATCCATTGTTCAAACGAATGCTCATATGTTTCTTGAATAATTTTTGCAAGTGTCGATGGATCATCTATCCCTTGCAATGCTGCTACTACATCTGCCGTTTCTGTATCATAATGGTCTGGACCTAAGTGGAATGGATCCCACTCCTCTAGCAGATGTACAGCTGCTTGATTCATTTTTATATTTTCCAAAATACTCACCTGTTATCCTTTGATCATACCCGTATGATACCATATTAAATAAAAAAGAAAAGAGTGATTTGCTTGTCTATTTTTGATCAAACTTTCAAACGTCGATGTACAAACTCTGTAAAATGGGACGCAATGGAAAAGGTATATGGCCTAGATGATGCGTCAGATATCTTGCCAATGTGGGTAGCCGATATGGATTTTGCAGCACCAATAGCCGTTTCAAAGGCATTACAGAAACACGCTGAACAAACTATTTTTGGCTATAGTTTTATGGGTGAAGAAGCGATTCAGTCAATCGTAGACTGGCAAAATACTCGCCATGCCTGGCATATTGATAAAGAATCTATCCTATTTTGTAATGGTGTTGTAGCGGCATTAGCCAATAGCATTGTAGCCCTAACAAACCCTGGTGACAAAGTACTCATTTCGCCACCAGTCTACCCACCATTCTATAACATCCCCAAAAGTAATGGGCGTGAAGTTGTAAGCTGCCCATTAGTTGAAAAAGATGGTGTGATTGGCTATGATTTCGAAGCCTTTGAACAGGCATTAGCGCAAGATGTGAAAGCCTACATATTATGTAACCCTCACAATCCAGGAGGCTATGTATGGGATGAAGCTACTTTAAAGGAGATTGTACGACTTTGTGCTAAATACGATGTCATCATTATTTCTGATGAAATACATGCTGATTTAATGTTAAACGGGGATAAGCATATTCCTCTAGCAAAGGTTGCAGGTGATGAGATCAATCGTATTATTACTTGCATGGCTCCTACCAAAACATTTAATTTAGCAGGAATTCAAGTTTCTTATATGATCGTAACAGATAGGAAAAAACGTCTACAGCTAGAGGCAATAAATATGGCAAGTGGACAAGGCTCGTTAAATACATTTGCCTCTGTTGCACTTCATGCCGCTTATACAGAAGGAGCTCCTTGGTTAGACGAGTTACTTCCATATATTTCTACAAATATGGAATATGTAAAAGCCGAGTTAGAGCAGCTTCCAGGCATTCGTGTCACAATACCACAATCCACTTATTTAATCTGGATTGATTACCGCGAGCTAGAGCTTGAAGAAAAGGACATCATGAATCGCTTATTAAAAATCGGAAAGCTTGCATTAGAGCCAGGGACAAAATATGGGGAAGAAGGTCATGGCTTCCTACGTATGAATGTCGCTTGTTCATTTGAAACCGTTCAAGATGGTGTAAAACGCTTTAAAAAAGTGTTTGAATAGAAAATGACAGTAAAAAGGATATCTCAACTTTTGGAGATATCCTTTTATATGTTTAAAATAATGATTTTGTGGAAAAGTTTCTTATCAATCGGATGTAAAAAGAGGTGTTTTCATGGACTTAGCGCCATTAATGATTAAACGTGCATATATGACATTCTTATTTCCCTTTGCCTATTCCACGAAAAACCGTCAAAAAATTGGAGAGGTACTACTAAAGGAAGGTTTTACTTTTTTCACCCTAAATAATACAGCTCTTGAAAATGCCTTTTATGGTGATACGACAATCATCCATGAGGAGCTTGCCCAGTTTTTCTATCCCTTTTTAGAGGATAAATTATTCCCATACGATATGAATAGCCCTGACTTTATTCGGTTTTCAAAAGCATTCTATACCCAAGGCTCCTTACATCATCTAGACAGTCGTATTCATTATGAAATCACGAGTATTGATGTAACACTATGTCCTTTTGGAAACGGTATTATAACCGTGAGAACAAATATAACAGATACCCCACATGATATAAGTGACATTTTAAATTTTATTCACTATTTTAGAGTACTGGAGGCTAAGCTTCGAGAAGAAAAAGGGGCGAGTCATCATTTTTCCTTTGGCCATTGTTCTTCAACCAGTGAACTATTATTTAACTATTTTATCCCCTATTTACAGCCTTTTTTACAGCATCAACAAGACACTAGCTACGAAGGATTACCGTTTTTCGAGGATGAGCGGATGTATGCTTCTGCCTATTTAATTGCTGAGAAAGAAGCAGACATATTACCTGAGCATTTATTTCGATTAGGACAAGTAGATGGTAGAACACCTGCAGGCAAGCCCTTTATTTCCAGCACAAACGCTCAATATATTGCGCAATATGTGCAAGACCATGCACATACACGTTGGGCACCCAATAGCTATATTATTACTTCGGCACAGGCACAAATGACCCTTACGAATTTGCCCTTTGAAAAGTGTACACATAGCATTCAAGAGTTTATGGGAACACACTATTATAATCTTTTCATTCATTATTTTTACAAAATGATGCTCTTAAAGTTGTCCTATGAATATAGTGAAATCAAATGGGGCAAGGATAAGCTCGTTGTGAATGAATTAATTGAATTAATTACAAAATTTTCGGCACGCTATTATTTTGAAGAAGTGATTGTTCGAACGGAAGGAAGAGAAATTTCCCAAATGCTACGAAAGCTGTTCCGTATTAATGAGCATTATGTAGAAACCAAAGCGACATTGGACAGTTTGTATCGCACACAAGAGGATCAATCAGATAATAGAAGTAATAATTTACTTTTTATTTTAACTGTATTTACTGTGGTATCTGGTATTTACGGTATGAACTTAGTTATTGAGGGGTGGAAGGATAGCAGTGATTTCGAGAGTATTTGGAGTTATACACTATTCGAATGGCTAGCGTTTATTACCGCATTAAGTGGGATTGGTTTATCGCTTGTACTCGTTTGTTTCACTGGCTTCAAGACGGTGCAAAATATGATTCGTCGTTATAAAAAATGATCTATAAAAAAGAATCTGCTTACCCTTAACATCTAATGTGGGAAGCAGATTCTTTTTTAGCTAAATGTTTTGTTGATTGTTTGTATTTTTCTTATCTGCTAGAATACGTGCTTCGATTTCTTTTGATTTCATTTCCTGTTTCTTAGAAATTTTTCTAAAAAGCATAAACACGATAATACATAGAATAAGCATGATTAAAAACTCAAAAGCCGCTGGAATATAACCTGATTTGTCTTCAGGGATATATAAAAATTGGTACATAAAGTTTTGCATACTCTACACGTCCTTATAAGTATTATTCAAAAACTGTAATTGACTCAATTTTCACATCTTCTAATGGTTTATCGCGGAAATCTTTTTCAACATCCGCAATTTTGTCCACAATGTCCATACCTTCCACAACATGACCGAATACTGTGTGTTTATGGTCTAACCAAGGTGTACCACCATTTTGTGCATAAGCTTCAATGATCTCCTCTGGGAAACCAGCTCCTTGTAATTGGCGAAGCATATCACTTGGCAGATGCTTCATTTGTACGATAAAGAATTGAGAGCCATTTGTGTTTGGACCCGCATTTGCCATTGATAGCGCACCGCGCAGGTTAAATAAGTTATCTGAGAATTCATCTTCAAAAGAATTACCCCAAATCGATTCTCCACCCATACCAGTACCAGTTGGGTCTCCACCTTGAACCATGAAGTCTTGAATAACACGGTGGAAAATAATGCCATTATAGTAACCTGATTTAGCATGGCCTAAAAAGTTCTCAACCGTTTTGGGTGCATGCTCAGGGAACAACTTAATTTTGATAGCACCTAATGTTGTGTTCATTTCTACAAGCACTTCGCCTGCTTGTACGTCTGTTGTTAATTGTGGAAACATGGAAGTCTCTCCTTTAATGATAAATTTCAGTTTCAATGAAAAAAATGACTAATGCATCCTTTCCGACCTCATTTTAGTCTAACATACTTCTTATTGGTTTTCTTCATCAAAGTATTGACGATTTTTGCAATTTTAACTTTCATAATCAAAACCAAGGAAATAGGTCTGAGCGAGTATTTGGAATCAATCCAAAATATGTTATTCTGATGAAGGATTTATCGAAAGAGTGGAGGCACACATGAAAAAGGCTTTTGGTTTTTTTATTATATTACTATCCCTACCTGCTTTATGGTGGATTAGTACAAACATTAGGACAGAAATCAATATCGCTCAAGCACATGAGGAACAAATATCGAGTGCTATTCATTTACCTGAGGTACAAACCCAACTTCCTGTCACTCTAATTGATCGAAATGGGCAAACATTTAGCGAGGAATATGTCGAATGGCGACAGCCGTTAACCTTACAAGAAATTCCACAAATTGCCCAGGAAATATTCATTACAAGTGAAGATGCTGATTTTTATGAGCATATCGGTTTTGATTTAAGTGCAATCATTCGTGCAGTTGTAGCCAATTCGAATAGCAACACAGCCTCTCAAGGTGGTAGTACGATTACACAGCAGCTCGTTCGAATGCGTTATTTATCTGATGAAAAAACATATGAGCGGAAATTAACAGAGCTTTTTTATGCGCATGAATTAGAAAAAGAATTTGATAAAGAAACTATTTTAACAATGTATCTTAATGAATCCTATTTTAGCAACCAAGTTTATGGTATCGGTGGAGCAGCGACCTATTATTTTCAAAAGCCACTTCAAGAATTAAGCATTGCTGAAATTGCTTTTATTGCGGCTATCCCAAATAACCCCTCACTTTATAATCCTTTGAAAAATTTCGATCAAACTAAAGCGAGGCAGGAGCGTTTGTTAGATACGCTAGCAGTTAATGGCGCTATTACAAAGGAAAATGCAGCTACCTACAAAGCTGAGCCGATTACATTAAATGTGAAAGATAAAATTCAAAGTTATCCAATGTATAGCACTTACGTTCTTCAAGAGCTAAAGTGGTTAGTTGCTGAAAAAGAGGGTTATGCGGATCGACTGAGCAATACAGAGAATGAGGAAGAAAAGAAAAAAATTAAAGCACAATTAGATAATCGACTAGATACACTATTTCAAAATGGACTCATCATTCAAACTGCACTTGATCCAAATAAACAGCAACATGATGAGGTTAAAATGTCAGCTATTCTCGGTACAGGTTCGTTGCAAGCAGCTGGTGCAGTCATTGAAAACCAATCAAGAGAAATTGTCAGCTTGTATGCAGGAAAAAACTATGAAAAATTTGATTATCATCGTGCATTCCAAGGAACACGTCAGCCTGGATCAGCCTTTAAACCTTTAGCAGTCTATGCCCCTTTCTTTGAAACGTCAGCACATACACCTGATTCTATTGTCAATGGAGGTAGATACTGTGTTGGCTCGTTCTGTCCGCAAAACTATGGGGGCTATACGTATGGTGATGTGTCCCTCCGTACAGCTTTTCGACACAGCTACAACACATCTGCACTGCGTCTCTTTGAAACTATTGGCGTTGAAACGGCCTTTCAATACCTTAATCGCTTTCACTTCCGTTCGATTGTAGCGAAAGATCATAATTATGCCGCTTCATTGGGTGGGCTAACTTACGGTGTGACAGCCTTAGAGCTAGCAGATGCCTATACAAGCTTTATCGATGGCTCCTATGTTTTAGCACATGGTATTCGTAAAGTGACAGCTTTAGATGGAACTGAGCTTTATAGTTGGGATACACAGCGTAATCAAATCTGGTCTCCGAAAACGGTGAAATATATGCGTGAGCTTCTTGCTGATGTTGTGGCAAATGGGACAGGACAAGGGGTTTACAGTAACAGCGACTATATAGGAGCAAAAACAGGCACAACTAATGACTATCGGGACTACTGGCTTGCCGGACTTAATGATGGTTATACTGCGGCTGTATGGCTAGGCTATGATAAGCCTCAATCCATGCAAAAATTAGAGGCATACAAAATTCATCATCAATTATTTAATGTTTTATTAGAGTAGTGAAACAGCCAAGAGGTAGCAGTCTTACATGACTGCTACCTCTTTTCACTAGTATGTAATGTAACTAATTGGCAAACGGCAAACTTGCCAAAATGCCATTATATAGCTTCAGCACAACATAAATAATGAGTGTTAAAAGAATGGTCCACATAAAAAGCTCAAAGATTAATAGACCAATTGTGCCGCCCATCGACATAAAATGACTCATTTTATAAATCAGATAAATAAAATAGGTAAACACTGTTATGATAAAGATACCAATCAAAACATAAATAAATTGGATGGCAAATGCGGAACACATGGCGCCGATAAACAAGATAATGTAGCCACCTCGAGCCTGACTAACAGTAGCTCCATCATTATCTTTTGAGAAAAACAGCATTCCTAGCTCATGAATCGTTTCCCCTACTAGTTTGAGTGCAGAGAATAACATAAAAAAAACAATAGCAAAAACAATGAGCAAAAATACGCGTAACTCAAAATCAGATAAAAATTCTCGCATACCTGAATAAACACCGATTGCTTGAAAAATCTGTAAGGATTCGCCAACAGCATACATGCCAAATGTCAAACTAAACAATAAAATTGTAATTAATGGTAGATAACCATAGATATAAGGATTCCTCATAAAAAATTTTTTCCTCTATTTTTATTGATAACTTCCTATTTATAATATAACGAAAATTCTTCCACTACCGCAAGCTAAATCCCATTCGTCCATATGCATTCGCAATTAAAGTACGTTATAATTGGTATACTTACCTGCATAAAGGAGGGTTTTTTTGTTACAAGTACTTTATATTTTCATTCCAATGCTTGCTGCAATATTAGTGCCTTTTTTATATAAACGCATGAAAAATATTCACACAGGCTGGTTTGTTCTTGCTGTACCTGCTACACTCGCAGTTATCTATGCAACATATATTGCACAAGTAGCTGAAGGAGAAGTATTTATTGCAGAGCTACCTTGGATTCCATCACTTGATATTTCCATCGTTTCGTATTTGGATGGACTTAGCTTATTATTCTCACTACTCATTACCGGAATTGGTTCATTGGTTGTACTTTACTCTATCTTTTACTTAGATAAGCATAAAGAAAAATTACATAATTTTTATGTTTACTTATTGCTATTTATGTCAGCCATGCTGGGAGTAGTACAGTCAGATCATTTAATAACACTTTATTTCTTTTGGGAACTAACATCTATTTCGTCATTTTTACTCATTGGCTATTGGTATAACCGTGATGCCTCACGCTTCGGTGCACTGAAGTCCATGATGATAACAGTCGGTGGCGGCTTAATGATGCTAGGTGGTTTCGTTCTTCTTTATTTAATGGGAGGAACCTATTCCATCCGTGAACTGATTGTGATGGCACCTAATTTAGTAGACCAACCTTTATTCACTTGGTCGCTCGTTTTATTACTTTTAGGCGCATTTACAAAGTCCGCACAATTCCCATTCTATATTTGGCTACCAGATGCAATGGAAGCACCGACACCAGTAAGTGCCTATCTTCACTCCGCAACAATGGTCAAAGCAGGTATCTATTTAGTGGCACGCTTTACACCTATTTTTGCTGCCTCAGAGCTTTGGGTATGGCTTGTAACAGGAGTAGGTCTCTTAACATTATTCTGGGGTTCCTTCTTTGCAGTGAAGCAAACAGACTTAAAAGGCATTCTTGCATTTTCTACAGTCAGTCAACTGGGACTGATTATGTCACTGCTTGGGGCGAGCGCCGTTGCCTTTCATGCTAACGACACAGTCGATACGATTAAATTTGCGGCATATGCAGCTATTTTCCACCTTATCAACCATGCAACATTTAAAGGCAGTCTATTCATGATTGCAGGGATTGTGGATCATGAAACAGGAACTCGTGATATTCGAAAACTTGGTGGTTTAATGAGTATCATGCCGATTAGCTTTACTGTGGCAGCAATTGGCAGCTTATCAATGGCTGGTCTTCCACCGTTTAATGGCTTCTTAAGTAAAGAAATGTTTTTAACAGCTATGCTTGCCCTTCAAAAGTTTGAATTTTTCGGCTTTGAAACATGGGGAGCACTCTTCCCTATTATTGCTTGGATCGCTAGTATTTTCACATTTATCTATAGCTTTTATTTTGTTTTCCGAACATTTAATGGCAATTACAAGCCGGAACAATTACCTCATAAACCACATGAGGCACCAATAGGGATGCTTATTTCGCCGATACTTTTAGCAGCATTAGTCGTAATTATTTTCTTCATCCCGAATTTGATAGGCAATACCTTTGTCAAGCCTGCTGTTCAAGCCATTCAGCCATTTTTATATGATACGCCACAAGCTGTTGATATACATGTATCAGCTTGGCATGGCATTAACCCTGAGCTACTGATGACAATCGGAATAATTATCATTGGGGTATTATTATTTGTTGCCTTACCAAAATGGCAAGGAATATACCAACGATTCCCACAAGCATTCACATTAAACAATGCCTATGACAAAATCATGCAGGGGTTGGGTGTTGGCTTAAATCGTTTATCACGACGCTATATGACTGGCTCGATGCGTCACTATTTACTCTATATGTTTAGTGGAATCGCTATTATCGTCATTGGCTCTCTTTTCGTGAAGGATGCTTTTAGTCTTTCATTCCAAGGGGCCTCACCAATTAGACCATATGAAATTATATTGATTGTGGTTTTATTAATTGGTACAACCATTACTATCTTGGCCAAGTCACGTTTAACAGCCATTATTGGACTGGGTGCTGTTGGCTACACTGTTGCATTATTCTTTGTTATTTTTAACGCGCCGGATTTAGCGTTAACACAGCTCGTTATTGAAACGATTTCAGTAGCACTATTTTTATTAGCATTTTATCACCTCCCGAAGCTTGGTAAGCGCGAGGAAAGAATGAGATTCCAATTAAATCGTGCCATTGTTTCAATTGCAGTTGGTGTTATGGTAACACTTGTGGCACTATCTGCGCATTCACAAAAACTGATTCCTTCTATTGCTAAGTACTACGAGGAAACCGTGTACTCATTAGCTGGTGGAGGAAATATTGTAAACGTAATTTTAGTAGATTATCGTGGTTTCGATACATTATTTGAAATTACAGTACTAGGCATTGCGGGCATGGCGATTTTAGCCATGATTAAGTTACGTATGAATAGAAAGGAGAAAACACATGAAAACAAATGATGTGATAATACAATTTACAGCTAAAATTGTGTTTTTCATTATTTTCTTCTTCTCCATTCATATATTTTTAGCTGGTCACTACACGCCTGGGGGCGGCTTTGTTGGAGGACTGTTAACATCAAGTGCACTTGTTCTCTTAGTGTTAGCTTTTGATATCAATACAGTGCGCCATATCTTACCTATCAATTATACGTATGTAACAGCTATTGGCTTACTATTAGCCCTTGCTACTGCGGCATTCCCAATGTTTGTGGGCAAACCGTTTTTTACGCATTACTTTGATTATTTCGATTTACCGCTTCTGGGCAAACAGTCATTACACACGGCCATGCTTTTTGATAGCGGTGTCTATTTGGTTGTTGTCGGCGTTACGATGACCATTATTCAAACGATTGGGGAGGATGAATAATGGAAATAATTATGGCCTTTGTCATCGGCTTTCTCTTTATGGCAGCTGTCTATTTAATTTTATCGAAAAGCTTATTACGCATTATTATTGGAACAGGTCTTTTAAGTCATGGTGCCCACCTGCTCATCTTAACAATGGGGGGCCTTGGTGGCGAAGCACCACCCGTTTTAAACGAAGGAGCCAAAACTTTTGCGGACCCTTTACCCCAGGCGCTTATTTTAACAGCTATTGTTATTAGCTTTGGGGTTACAGCATTCTTCCTTGTACTTGCTTATCGTTCCTATCAGGAGCTTAACACAGATGATATTAGCTTAATGAGAGGAAGTGATGAGGATGAATAACTTCCTATTATTGCCCATTATCATCCCGTTTTTCTTCGGTATGATTTTAATGTTTGGGCAAAAAAATCTAACCTATCAACGGTCATTTTCATTACTTGGTATTGGACTCGCCTTCATCTCTGCTATTTCACTTCTTTTAAAAGTGAAACAGGATGATATTCAAAAGGTAACATTCGGAAATTGGCCTGTTCCTTACGGTATTACAATGGTATCTGATATGGTATCTGTATTACTCGTTACAACGACATTGCTTATTGCATTTTTTGTTGTTTGGTATGGTTTCGGTTCCATTACGAAGGAACGTGAACGCTTCTTTTATTACCCTGGTATTATGTTTATTTTAACGGGGGTCAATGGGGCCTTTACGACTGGCGATATTTTCAACTTGTTTGTTTTCTTTGAGGTATTGTTAATGGCTTCCTACTTACTCATCGTTCTAGGTGGTGAGAAGGGACAACTGAAAGGGTCTATTAAATATATTTTAATTAATGTTATTTCTTCGGCCTTATTCGTTATTACCGTTGCCTTTTTATATTCCGTAGTCGGTACATTAAACATGGCGGATATTGCTGTCAAAATTGCTGAAATTAATCAGCCGGGAATTATTACAGTTATTGCCGTCCTGTTTTTAATGGTATTTGGACTAAAAGCAGCCATTTTCCCATTATACTTTTGGCTTCCTACTTCTTATGCGGCAGCGCCAATTCCTGTCCTAACTCTATTTGGTGCTTTGCTTACAAAGGTGGGTGTCTATGCCATTACACGTACCTATACGCTATTTTTTGTACATGATTTATCCTATACGCACGATTTATTAATGGTACTAGCCATTGCTACTATCGTAGCTGGATGTATTGGGGCACTAGCTTATTTTGATGTCAAACTCATTATTATCTACAATATTGTTATTGCAGTAGGTGTCATTTTATTTGGTGTTTCTCAAATGAATGAGGTTTCCTTAAAGGGTGCTATGTTTTATTTAATTCACGATATGCTTATAAAGGCAGCACTCTTTATGTTAATCGGCATTGTCATCTACATTACTGGTACATCTGATTTGCGTAAGATGGGTGGTCTCATGAAGAAATATCCTGCCCTAGGCTGGTGTTATTTGATTGCAGCTTTTGGTTTAGCCGGCATTCCGCCACTTAGTGGATTTGTTGGAAAGCTGCTTATTGTACAGGGAGGCTTTGAGGCTGGTAGTATGTGGAGTAGTATTTTTATCTTAGCATCTTCACTGCTTGTCCTCTTATCCGTGATTCGTATTTTCCTTTATGCTTTTTGGGGTGAGGAGAAAGAAACACACGGGTCTGTCGATAAATCTGTCTATAAGATGCTGTTTATGCCTACTGCCCTTTTAGTACTCATTACTGTAGCATATGGTGTTGGTTCAGAATGGATTACGCCATTCATGGACGATGCAGCAAAATTATTAACGGATCCATCTATCTATATAGATGCTGTCATGAAGGGGGATTAACACAATGGCATTTCAAATGATTTTAAATTTTGTACTTGCCTTCGTCTGGATGTTCCTCTCCTCTAGTTACACAGCAGCTGGCTTTATCATAGGGTTCATCATGGGGATCATTTTACTTATCATCATGCGAAGATTTTTCAAATCACGTCTTTATGTCTACCGCTTATGGGCCCTTATTAAACTGACTTTGCTGTTTTTTAAAGAGTTAATATTAGCCAATGTGCAAGTTTTAAAGGTCGTGTTAAAGCCTAAATTGGACATGCAACCTGCCTTTTTTGCCTATCCTACTGTTTTAACCGAAGACTGGGAAATCACTTTATTATCAAGTCTTATTACGTTAACACCCGGAACAGTGGTAGTGCATGTATCAGATGATGCGAAAACATTGTATGTACATGCGATTGATATTAATGATGTGGATGAAGCTGTTGCTTCCATTCGAGATTCATTTGAGAAAGCGATTTTGGAGGTGAGTAAATCATGACAACATTTATTATTGCTGTGATCGTAGTGATTTGCTTATCGATGATTGCAGTTATTTACCGAATGGTAAAAGGCCCTTCTGCATCTGATCGTGTTGTCGCTTTGGATTCACTTGGTGTTTCACTTATTTCTCTTATTGGACTATTTTCGATTTTAGTGGAAACAAGCTTCTTTCTAGAAATTATTTTATTGCTTGCGATTTTATCGTTTATCGGGACAATGGCTTTCTCTAAATTCATAGAGAAAGGAGATATCATTAAACGTGACAATTCTCGCTAATAGCTTAGTTATCTTTTTCATTTCTGTTGGCGTACTGTTTATCGTCGTCACAGCTATCGGACTTGTCCGCTTACCTGATTTGTATACGCGTGCCCATGCCGCTTCTAAAAGTGCAACACTGGGTGTCATGTGTGTATTGATTGGGGTATTCTTTCACTTTTGGCTAATAGAAGATCATTTCAATCCCCGAATTTTACTAGGGATACTGTTCCTCTTCATCACTGGTCCTGTAGGGGGACACATTATGACTCGTTCTTCCTATATCGCTGGTGTAAAGCCTTGGAAAGGTACAGTACGTGATGAGTTAGGTCCTGAAATTGACAGAATGAAAAAGGAACAAAATGTAAAATAAACATAAAAGAACTGCTCGTTCGTACTACTGTCGAGCAGTTCTTTTAATTTCTTTAAATGTATCCCTTCAAAGTTAAAATCTTCGTCAGTTGTTCAACACACTCCTCGATGGAATGCTGTTCTGTGTTCAAAATAATTTCTGGATTCTCTGGTTCTTCATATGGGGCACTAATACCTGTAAAATTCGTAATTTCAGCATTCCTTGCCTTTTTATATAAACCTTTCGGATCTCTTTTTTCACATGTTTCTACTGAACACTTTACATAGACCTCTAAAAATTCACCGTCGTCTACAAGTCCACGTACTACTTGACGATCTTCTCGATAAGGTGAAATAAAAGCGGTTAGCACTATTTGACCACTTTCAATAAATAGCTTAGAAACTTCCCCTATTCGGCGAATATTTTCCTTTCGTCCGAACTCATCAAATCCTAAATCCTTATTCAAGCCATGGCGTACATTATCACCATCTAAAACGAAGGCTTGATTGCCCCGTTCAAATAATCGACGGGCAAAAGCATTGGCCACGGATGATTTCCCTGAAGCAGATAATCCCGTAAACCATAAAATAAAGCTTTGATGTTTGTTTTTTGAACGACGTTCCTCTTTCGTAATGGAGGCTTCATGCCAAACAATATTTGAACTCATTTAACTACCTCCTTACGCATGCCTTTGATTAATACATCTACAACTTCTTTGCGGCTAAATGTACTAGGTGGTACTTCTCCATTACGAAGCATTTCACGTACTTTCGTTCCTGATAGAATAACATGGGCAGAGCCATCATGCGGACACGTTTTGGTAGTAGCCATCCCCTCACATCGCTGGCAATAAAAACTATGTTCGAATTTTAATGGCACTATTCCTAATTCATCTTCCGTAAACTGTTCAAAAATCTTTTGTGCATCGTACGTACCATAATAATCACCTACACCTGCATGGTCACGACCAACAATAAAATGGGTACAGCCATAATTTTTCCTTACAAGCGCATGGAAAATGGCCTCCTTTGGCCCAGCATAACGCATTGCGGCAGGAAAAACGCCTAATTGTACACGGCTTTCAGGATAGTAGCTTTTCAATAAAACCTCATAGCTCTCCATACGTATTGTAGCTGACACATCATCCGATTTTGTTTCACCAATAAGTGGATTTAAAAATAACCCATCAATCGTTTCAAGCGCTGCCTTTTGAATATATTCATGCGCCCTATGAACTGGATTACGAGTTTGGAAGCCAACAATTGTTTTCCATCCCTTGTCGGCAAATAATTGACGTGTTTCTACGGGATCAAACGAATACGCAGGAAATTGTTGTGCGATACGTTTGATTAAGGTAATTTTTCCACCGACATAAATAGCAGGTCGGTCATGAAGCTTTTGAACTCCTGGATGTGCTAAATCCTCTGTCCCATATACAAGCAAAGCCTCTTTTTGTTTATTCGGCTCATAAATATCAACTACTTCAATAACGCCATAAACTTCATCTTGATAGACCAGTTTCACCTCATCACCAGGCTGTATCGTAGCTGCTTTTTCTTGTGTAACAGGTAATGTAATCGGAATACTCCATACTACGCCTGATGCTAAGCGACTTTGTTCCACAACTGACTCATAATCTTCTTGTGTTAAAAAGCCTTCAATTGGGCTATAGCCACCTATCGCAATTAACTCTAAATCACTTAAAGAAATAGCATCCAGCTCAATTTCCTTGTGAATGGTTGCTATCTCCTTTTCTGGGTTAAACGCTTGCACAAGAAGCCCACCATGTGGTTGTAAACTCATGAAAATCTCCTCCTACTTCTAGTTAAATACTAAGTTTTATAGTCAAAATAGTAGTTCTAGCATGATTCAATTTATATGCCTTCACCTGCGTCATAAATGGACTGCTCTTCTTCTCGCATCGTCCGCATTAGGCTAATGACACCTAGTGTCCCAACAATAATAGTGCCAATCAAAATAATGGCATAGAGGTCCTTTTCTAAAAATAGCTGCACTAAAAAGTACGAAATAGCTAACGAAAAGATAGGCGATACAATCCAAATCCGAATGATTTTTTTGACAATATGCTGATGGAAAATTTGTTTTCCATTCTTCGCCATGCCCATCCCGATGATGGATGAAGATGTTACTTGTGTTAAAGGAACTGGAAGCCCAAAAAGCGAGCTTACGCCAACAAGAAGGGCACCTGTACTAGAAATTAAGATTCCTTCTGCCTTTTGAAAGCGCACAATTTTTTTACCATTGGTTTCAAGCACCCGTTTGCCAAGTAGCATAGCACCTAGTGCCACAAATGCCCCACCTAGGACAATGCCCATCGTAACATCTATCATCCCTGCACCAACAAGTGGTCCAACAGCATTGGCGACATTGTTCATGCCAGCTGAAAAGGCTTCGAAAAATCCAGCTAATACGAGCAGAACCGTTAAAATCGGACGATCTTTTAGCAGCCCTCTGTTTTGTAATTTATATAATAATTTTCCAAAGACAAGTGCAATGACAAAGGCGACAAGCGGTACAATGATCCAAAATGATATGATAACTAGCAATGAACGCACGAATAATACTTTATAGGCTATTCCTACTCCAACAACAGCGCCAACCGTTACTTCGCTCGTTGATAAGGGGATACCTAAAAGATTGGCGAAAAATAAGGAGCTTGTCGCCGAAATTAGGATAATGATGACAACCTTTACCGTAATATAGTCCTGCGGCATAATGCCTGAGCTAATCGTTTTGACAACCTCTCCTCCGCCTAATACAGCTCCACTATAGACACCTATTGCACATAATAGTAATGCTTGCCAAGCTTTTTTGATGGCACCTGCACCGTAAGCAACGCCCATTGAGGCTGCTGCTCCGCTTGCCCCTATATTCATCGCAAAAAATAAACTAATAGCTATTGCAAAATATTCAAGCATGGCAAAACTCCTTTATTCATGTAAACCACACTCCGTTTTACCAGAACCTTGCCATCGTCCTGAACGTAAATCATCCATCGTAAATGCTGGCTTTGTACAATGCTCACAGCCGATACTCGGATAACCTTGATCATGCAATGGGTTGTATGGCAGATTGTGCTTAGAAACATAGCGCCAGACATCCTTCCATGTCCAATGAATCAGTGGACAAACTTTAATCGATTTAAATTTATCGTCCCGATTTAGAAAGTTTGTCTGTTGACGTGTTGGCGATTGTTCACGCCGCAAGCCAGATATCCAAGCCTTGTTACCTGACAAGGCTTCATGCAAAGGTTTTATCTTGCGAATGTCACAGCATTTATTTGGATTGGACTTCCAAAGCTCATCACCATATTGAGCAGCTTGTTGTTCTAATGTAAGGATAGGCTTCTTCATGACAATGTTTAGTTGTGGATATTTTTCTTTGACTCTATTAATCGTTTCATAGGTTTCTTTAAAATGGACATCTGTATCTAAAAAAACAATTGTAGCATCTGGTTTTACCTTTGAAATGAGATCAATTAAGACAATACCCTCAATGCCAAAGCTACATGCATAGACGATTTCCTCTCCATATTCTCGATAGCCCCACTGTAAAACTTCCAGTGCACCCTTATACAGATCATCGACTTGAAAATCAATAATCGGTTCTTGCCAATTTTCGTACGTTAACATCAAATCCCCCTCATAGCAAAAAAGGCATTTTAACAATAGACACAGTAAAACAGGTCTTTGTTAAAACGCCTCTAGTTTGACTAGCCAGCTCTTTATTTAATGATTGTTCACTAGTATTTGCTACCTCGTACCACAATCATTCTTCTTATTACCAAATATATACTAAAATACACCAAGTAGTCAACTAGGTTTTTTGACATATCTTTTTCATCCACCCATTTTTTCAGTTCCTTCCTGCATAGAATGAGTGGTATCTAGTGACCGTTATATTCATTTTCAAAATAATTAATTTTTTATTTAATTCCTTGTTGACTAATAGGAAATATATGTTTAATGTATTATTAAAGCTTTGACATAAATAATAAGTTGCTGATCAGAGAATCTGAAGGCCATCTACCCATGAAGTCATAACATTATGGGGGATGGCTTTTTGCATTCTTTAGATGGAAAAGGAGCGAAATGATATGAAAAAAAGGAGCTATGTTCTCCAAACGTTAGCACTATTAGCTGCAGTAACGTTAAGTTTAACTGGCTGTGGAAGTGCTAATTCAGATGAAAAAGCAAGTGGTCAGGAAGCAAAGAAGTCTGTAGAACTACTCAATGTTTCCTATGACCCAACACGCGAGCTTTACGATGAATTTAACAAGGATTTTATAAAAAAATGGAAAGACGAAACAGGTCAAGATGTCAAAATCAATCAATCACATGGTGGATCTGGCAAACAAGGTCGAGCTGTGATCGATGGTCTCGAAGCTGACGTTGTCACCCTTGCACTAGCTTACGATATAGACGAAATTGCTCAAACACGCGAGCTATTGAATAAAGATTGGCAGACAGAATTTGATTATAACTCGACCCCCTATACATCGACTATTGTGTTTTTAGTACGCAAAGGGAATCCAAAAAACATTCAAGACTGGGATGATCTAATTAAAGAAGATGTGTCGGTCATTACACCCAACCCCAAAACATCTGGTGGTGCACGTTGGAACTACTTAGCGGCTTGGGCTTATGCTGGAAAGTTATATAACAATGATGAAACAAAAATAAAAAAATTTATGAAATCACTCTATAGCAATGTTGAAGTATTAGATTCTGGCGCTCGTGGTGCTACAACGACATTCGTAGAACGAAAGATTGGAGACGTCTTAATTGCATGGGAAAATGAAGCCTACTTATCTTTAAATGAATTAGGGAAGGACGAATTTGAAATCATCACACCATCATTAAGTATTTTGGCAGAGCCACCAGTTGCAGTTGTTGACAAAATCGTTGATAAAAAAGGGACACGTGAAGTTGCGGAAGCTTACTTACAACATTTATATAGTGATATCGGGCAAGAAATTGCGGCAAAAAACTATTATCGACCACGTAATGAAACCATTCTAGCAAAATATAAAGAGCAATTTCCTCAGCTTGAACTTGTGTCCATTGATGATTTTGACGGTTGGTCACAAGCACAAGCTACCCATTTTAAAGATGGTGGTACCTTTGATGAAATATATGTACCACAATAAGGAGCGTTTTGATGAGTCAGTTAATCCTTCCTAAAAAATCACGGCGAATAATTCCAGGCTTTCATCTGTCTCTTGGTTATACAATGCTCTATGTTAGTTTACTAGTGTTACTACCACTTTCAATGATTTTCATTCATACCATGTCCTTAAGCTGGACTGAGTTTATCGCTATCATTACAGAGCCTCGTGCTGTTGCCTCTTATAAAGTGAGCTTCAGCACAGCATTGATTGCGGGCTTACTAAATGTACTTTTCGGCACCATTATCGCATGGGTTCTCGTTCGCTATCAATTTCCATTTAAACGAATCATTGATGGGCTAGTAGATTTACCCTTTGCCTTGCCTACTGCTGTTGCTGGTATTGCTTTAACATCACTCTATGCGCCAAATGGCTGGATCGGTCAATTTTTTGATTTTAAAATTGCCTTTACACCTCTTGGTATTATGATCGCGTTAACATTTATCGGGCTACCTTTTGTAGTACGTACAGTCCAACCCGTATTACAAAATATTAGCGCTGAGGTCGAGGAAGCTTCGGCAAGTCTTGGTGCCAATCGTTTACAAACCTTCAGTAAAGTCATTCTGCCAGAGCTATTACCTGCCATTTTAACTGGCTTTTCATTAGCCTTTGCCCGTGCACTTGGTGAATATGGCTCCGTTGTTTTCATTGCAGGAAATATGCCGATGAAAACAGAAATTACACCGTTAATTATTATGACGAAGCTAGAACAATATGATTATGCAGGTGCTACCGCAATAGCAGTTGTCATGCTTGTGACATCCTTTATTCTGTTGTTCACCATCAACTTAATCCAATGGCTAGCCAATCGTCGTTTTGTACAGTAGGAGGTACCACATGGAACAATCAACATTTATTCAGCAGGCTAGTAGTGAGAAAAATAAAGCAGCCCCAAAGTCTGCTGCATTACAGGAGCCCCGTATTGTTCGCTATTCGTTAACGTTCATTGCCTTAGCTTTTTTAGCTTTCTTTATCGTACTACCTTTACTATCTATTTTTATTACAGCCTTTCAAAAGGGAGCCGACGTTTATTTTGCTGCTATTACACATCCAGATGCGTTAGCTGCTATTAAGCTTACGTTAACGGTTGTAGCTATTGCTGTACCACTTAATGCTCTTTTTGGCGTAATGGCTGCATGGGCCCTTACAAAGTTTAATTTTAAAGGGAAAAATCTATTACTTACCATCGTTGATTTACCATTTGCCGTCTCCCCTGTTATCGCAGGACTAGTATTTATTTTATTGTTTGGTTCACAGGGACTTTTCGGTGATTGGCTGTTCGCACATGATATTAAAATTGTTTTTGCCTTGCCTGGCATTGTCCTCGCCACTATTTTCGTCACTTTACCCTTTGTTGCACGTGAGTTAATACCACTCATGCAAACACAGGGCACATCTGAGGAGGAAGCGTCCATTTCACTTGGTGCCAACGGCTTTAAAACATTTTGGTATGTTACATTGCCCAATATTAAATGGGGATTGTTCTATGGTTTGATTTTATGTAATGCACGAGCCATCGGGGAATTTGGGGCGGTCTCTGTTGTATCAGGTCATATCCGTGGCATGACCAATACGATGCCACTTCATATTGAAATTCTCTATAATGAATATCAATTTTCAGCAGCCTTTGCTGTTGCCTCCTTAATGAGTGTTATGGCCATCTTTACATTAGTTGTGAAAGATATAATCGCATGGAAATCAAAATCTAGTTAAAAGGAGATGGTCACGTTGAGTATACAAATTCAAAACATATCCAAAAAATATGGTGCTTTCCAAGCCTTAGAGGATATATCAGTTCATATTCAGTCAGGGGAGCTAGTAGCACTGCTCGGCCCTTCTGGTTCGGGAAAAACCTCTTTATTACGTGTGATTGCGGGGCTGGAAACCACTGATGTTGGTGACATCTTATTTGATGGTCAGTCCATAACCAATCGACATCCAAAGGAGCGCAATGTGGGCTTTGTCTTTCAGCATTATGCCCTTTTTCGTCATATGACAGTCTTTGATAATGTCGCATATGGGCTAAAGGTTCGCCCGCGAAAAAGCAGACCCTCAAAACAAGAAATAACAAATAAAGTGATGGAATTATTGCAACTAGTCAAACTCGAAAATTACGCTAATCGATATCCAACACAGCTTTCAGGGGGGCAACGGCAACGTGTAGCACTGGCAAGAGCCCTTGCTGTAGAGCCTAAGGTTCTTTTATTGGATGAACCGTTCGGAGCACTTGATGCAAAAGTTCGCAAGGAATTACGTCGCTGGCTAAGAAAGTTGCATGATGAATTTCATATTACCAGTATATTTGTGACACACGACCAGGAGGAAGCACTAGATGTAGCGGATCGCATTGTCGTAATGAATAATGGCAAAATCGAACAAATTGGCAGCCCAGATGAGGTGTATACGAACCCAAATAGTCCATTTGTTTATGACTTCTTGGGCAATGTCAATCTTTTTAAAGGTCGCTTACATAATGGTAAGCTCATGCAAGGCGAAGTTGCACTGGATGTACCAGATGCCCTCACACATACGAATGATAACGTAATTGGCTATGTACGCCCTCATGACATTCATATCGAAAAAACAAGTATTCCAGGGACAGTTCCTGTTAAAATCAGTCATATTCATTTGCTAGGACCTATTGTCCAAATTGAGCTACGCCGTGAGGATCTTGATGAATTTTTAGAGGCGGAGTTATCAAAAGAACAATTTTTCCACCTACAGCTTAAAGTTGGCGATCAAGTATTTGTAAAGCCAAAACAATTAAAAGTATTTACCCCCGAAGATTACTCCATTTAAAAAGCCATGTAGCAGAGCAATTTGCTACATGGCTCAGTGTTGAAAAAACAAAACCATTAATAGTATTTTTGTGAAATGTGAAAATAGATTTCCATTGCAGACTACTTGCTTTCCTGTGGGCGAGAGCCGAGCCGCTTCCTCCGCTACCGCTCCAATCCATAAAAATGTTTCTTGTTAGCAAAGGCTTTCAACTAAAGTGAAGGTATTCACTACTCTTTATGGAGGGATGTTGTCACTCATCACTTCTCTACATTGAAAATAAGAGGCTATCCTTTCTCTACAAATAATGGGCTATTTTGTTCACTACGGCTCGTATGAAAGAGAAGGAAAAGACACTTTTACCACATGGTTGGTTGGAGTGGAGCCAGCGTCACTCCTAGGGGATTTAGCGTCCACAGGTGAGACCCTGGAGCGAAACGCAGTGAGTGAAGCGGCTCATCGGACGCCCCCTGGAAAGGACGCTGGCGGAACGGAAATCAACCTCTCGCCTTGCTAAAGGTTCTTTTTTTGCTATTGACATCACCTTTTTTCAACAACAAGCCATGTAGCAAAGCAATTTGCTACATGGCTTTAATCATTAGTGAAATTCTCTCCCATCATTAACAGCTGTCACATATCCAGCACGAATAACAAAGTCACCAAAATGCTCCCCCTCTAAACGCTCCTTCGCAAAATGCAGAAGAATTGGTCGAAGCTCTGCTAATATTTCTTCTTCGCCAATATTTTCACGATAGATTTTATTCAATCGGTTGCCTGTAAAACTTGCCCCTAAATACATATTATATTTCCCTGGTCCTTTACCGATAAAGCCGATTTCAGCCATAGCTGCACGTGAACAGCCGTTTGGACAGCCAGACATGCGTATAACAATTTCTGTTTCATTTAATCCTGCCTCATCGATAATGGCATCAAGCTTCGTAATGAGCGAAGGTAAATAGCGTTCTGCTTCCGCCATTGCTAAACCACAGGTTGGTAAAGAAACACAGGCAATGGAATTGCGACGTAAGGCAGAATAATGCGCACCATCTGTTAGTTTGTATTGTTCAATAATCGTATTAATTTTTTTCTTTTTTTCTGGAGTCACATTGCTAATCATTAAATTTTGGTTCGGTGTTAGGCGAAAATCACCTGTGTGTACTTTAGCTATTTCGCGTAATCCTGTTAACAGCTGATAATCTTCAAAGTCTTTTATACGACCATTTTGAATAAATAACGTGTAATGCCAATGACCATCTGCCCCTTTAATCCAGCCAAATTCATCACCAGTACGCTCAAATGTATAGGGACGAGCCTGCTGAATTTCCCAGCCTAGCCGACGTGTTAATTCTTCTTGGAACCAGGCAAGCCCTCTTGCATCGATCGTGTATTTAAAACGTGCATTTTTGCGCACAGAACGATTCCCATAATCACGCTGTATCGTAATAATTTTCTCTGCTGTTTCCAATAATTTATCTGGCGTAATAAAGCCAATTAAACGAGCAAGCTGTGGATAGGTTTCATGGTCACCATGGGTCATGCCCATTCCTCCACCAACAGCTACATTAAAGCCAATAAGCTGATTTTTTTCAACGATGGCAATAAGTCCAATATCTTGTGAAAAAACATCCACGTCATTACTTGGTGGAATCGCAATCCCTATTTTAAATTTACGAGGCAAATATTGTGCTCCGTAAATCGGTTCAATTTCTTCATCCTGACTATCTATCACCTTTTCCCCATCCAACCACAATTCATGGTAAGCCCGTGTTCGAGGTAATAAATGCTCACTTAGTTTGGCAGACCAGTTGTAAACCTCTTCATGCAATGCCGATTGGTTTGGATTCACATTACACATCACATTGCGGTTTACATCTCCACAAGCTGCCAGAGAATCCAATAGTACCTCATTGATTTCCTGCATATATTTTTTGACATTCCATTTTAAAATACCATGTACTTGAAATGCTTGACGTGTTGTTAACTTTAAAGAGCCATTACCATACGTTCTAGCCATTTCATCCATGACTAGCCATTGTGCTGGTGTAGCTGCGCCACCTGGTGTTCGTACACGCACCATAAATTGATAAGCAGGCTCCAGCTTTTGACGTTGACGTTCATTGCGCAGATCTCGATCATCCTGTAAATAACTACCATGGAATTTCATGAGACGGTTATCATCCTCTGGAATACCAGAGCTTAATGGATCATTCATGGTACGTTCAAGCGTACCACGTAGGTAATTACTGTCAGTCTTAATGCGCTCTACATCACTTGGTTCTCCAGGCTGTGGAGGTAAAACTATCTTTTCTGTCATTCTTGATCGCTCCTTTAATCCTTCACCTTGGCGTTTTGGCTTCCATCTGGGGCTGTGCTTTTTAGCTAAGGTACGAGCCTCACTAGAGGAATCATTTGCTAAAGAACTCATGCTAAATACAGTTAGTAAACGTCACGTTGGTAGCGTTTCTGCTGTTTTAATTCATTCACAATGATTTTTGCTTCCTCTGGTGTTTTCTGCCCTTGCTGCTCAATGATGTGATGAATGGTTGCATCCACATCAGCTGCCATCGACTGCTTATCACCACACACATAAATGACAGCACCCTGCTCAAGCCATTCATAAAAGCTCGCCGCATTTTCTTGTAATTTATGCTGAACATATACTTTTTGGTCGGTATCTCGTGAAAAGGCTACATGCATTTGGCTTAATGTGCCCGATGCAAGCCAACGTTGCCAATCCGTTTGATAAAGAAAGTCCGTAACAAAATGCTGGTCGCCAAAAATAAGCCACGCTTTCCCCTCAATCCCTAACTCTTCTCGCTCCTCTAGGAAAGCTCGATACGGGGCAACTCCTGTACCTGCTCCAATCATAATAATTGGCGTATCTTCATTCTCTGGTAATCTGAAGTTCGGGTTTTTATGAACATAGATTGGTAATGTATCACCAATTTGAACGTGTTCTGCTACACTGCCAGAACAAACACCCAAACGTTTTCTGCCAGCTGTCTCGTAGCTAACCTTTCCAATGGTTAAATGAACTTCTTCGTTATTGGCCTTTTGGCTACTAGCGATGGAATAAAGTCGTGCTGGAATTTTACGTAGCATCTCTACAAATTGCTGAGCACTCCATGTAAATGGTGCAAAATCCTTTACCACATCAAGTAAATCTCTACCTTTTGCATAGCCCTTCCAAGCATTCGGTTCCTCAAATAGCTTTAAAAATTGTTGATGCTCTGTATAAGCACCTATTTTTTCGAGTAAAGGCCTAGATAACACCGTAATCTCTAATTTTTTCTGTAACGCATCCTTCAATGCTACCGTTTCCTCAAAAACAGTCACTTCCGTTTCTGGATTGAATTGAAGGGCTGCCAGCAATGTATGGACTAATTGCTCATCATTCTCTGGCAGAATGCCAATGCTATCTCCAGGTTCAAAATGAAAATGGGCTCCCTCAATTGATAATTCAAGATGACGTGTCTCTTTATTCGAGCCACGACCATTTAAATTCAGATTTTCAAGTACTTCAGCGTAAAATGGATTTTTTCTTGAATATGTAGATTCTTCTAGTAGTTGCGTGTCTTCGTTTGATGTTGAAGTAGACCCCACAGCAGTTGCTTGCTGCAGAAATTTTTGTTGAACTGCTGAGAACCACTGTGCAGCTGCGTCGTCATAATCCACATCACAATCAGTTCGGGGAACCATTCTTGTTGCACCTAATTTAGCGAATTGCTCATCGAAATCCTTCCCCGTTTTACAGAAAAATTCATAGGAGCTATCCCCTAAAGCAAGGACCGAATACTGTAGATGCTCTAGCTTAGGTGCGCGCTTACTGTGCAAAAACTCATAGAATTGTATCGCTTGATCTGGTGGATCACCTTCCCCATGTGTACTAACAATCAGTAAAAGATTTGTTATCTTTTTTAAATTAGTTGCTTTAAATTTTCCTAATGATGAGATAGTAACCTCTACATGTTGAGCTTTTAAAGCAGCTGCATATTTTTCAGCTAACCCTTGACTATTGCCTGTTTGAGAGCCATATAAAATGGTCATTGTTTGGGTAATGGGTTGGGCTGCTGGTGTTGGCTGTTCCTCACTTGCCTCCAACATTGCTAGTGGTGCACTTAAATAACCGTTAAGCCAAATTTTTTGTTCGGTTGTTAATTTAGGAAGAAGCTCATTTAATAACTTCACCTGCTCTTCATTAAATGGACTGTTTATTACTTGCAATTTCAATCTTTGCCACCTCACGAATCATCATCATTTCATTTTTTAGATTATCGAAGCCTGATTTTTTCCTTTTTTTCAATTTGAACCACGTAAGCATTTTGTACAATTAATGTAATTGATCCGTGGTTCACAGTATTTAACATTTGGCGGACATTCTCTAATGCTAGATTTACGTTTTCAGCTCTTTTATCTACCATTACGAAACACCTTCCTCTTTAAAATGTAATAATTCATCAATACGTTCCACTAACACCTTTTTCACATTGTCATCGTAGCCTAAGCTTTCACAAAGCACGATATCTTGGCTGTCAAAACTCTGTATTCGCTTGGCAATACTTTTCCTTAAAATACCTGTAAATAATAAATACGGTACAATAAAGACTTGCCGTTGCTTCCCTTTTTCTTGTTGGAGCCAGTCTTCAAAAGTCGGTCCCATCCCATATAAAAAGCATGTATCAACAACTTTATAGTGATATTTAGTACGTAACTTTGCTGCAATTTTTGCTAGATCTCTTTTGACGGCTGGATCACTACTCCCACGCCCTATGAGTAAAACACTTGCATCAAACTTAGGTTGCTGTTTTTCTATTATCCTAGCTTGTAATGAGTCAATTAATCGTTCATGGATTCCAAGAGGCTCACCATAAGTAAACTTTACAGATGGATATTGCTTTTGAGCTTTTGCCACTTCTTTCGGAATATCTTGTTTGGCGTGTTGGGCAGCTAGTAGTAAAATGGGCATCACTGCAATCGCTGTTGCACCTTTTCGAATACAGCTCTCAATTCCTTCAGCAATGGTCGGTGTTGCAAGCTCCAAAAAGCAGACTTCTTGAATGGATACATGAACTTCCTGTTGCACGCGTTGAAGAAACGTTACGGCCTGCTCTACGCCTGCCTTGACTCGGCTGCCGTGTGCAATATATAAAATTGCTTGCATCATTCCACATCCTTACCTCGTTATTTGGGCTGGCTGTGGCGTGTTATGCTCAAACCATTGAATTGTTTCTCTTAGTGTCACAACTTTCCCTACTAATATGATGCTAGGGTTTTGAATAGTTTCCGTACACACAATTTCTTCAATTGTAGCTAAAGTACCCGTAACGGTTTGTTGCTTTGTGGCTAATGTGCCCCAATGAATAACAGCCACAGGCGTATTTTCATCACGGCCATATTTGAGTAATTGCTGACGAATGTATGGCAGATTACCAACCCCCATATAAATGGCAATCGTGTCAATTCCCTTCGCAAGACTTTCCCAACGTATCGCATCTTCTTTCCCATCCTGCATATGCCCCGTAACCATGGCAAAACTTGAACCTAATGCCCGATGTGTAACAGGAATGCCTGCATACGCTGGCGCTGCTATACCTGAAGTAATGCCAGGTACAATTTCAAATGGAATCTGATGCTTAGCTAGTACCTCAGCTTCCTCAGCCCCTCTACCAAAGACAAACGGGTCTCCTCCTTTTAATCTTGTCACGACATACCCTTGCTGTGCATAATTGACAAGAGTCTGGTTGATCTGCTCTTGAATCATTGCATGCTGTTGTGGTAATTTCTCACAAAAAATCAATTTAGCGTCTTGCTTGGCATAATCCAATAGCTCTTTATTAATGAGTCTGTCATATAAAATAATGTCAGCACATTCAATACAACGTAATCCTTTGACCGTAATGAGGTCAACATCTCCAGGACCTGCACCTACGATATAAACTTTCCCCATTCCGTTTCACTCCTTCTATCCTCTATTTATAGTGGAGGGAGTCTTCTGTACTTGGTGGTTCAAAAAACACTTATTGAATCAAGATAATAAAAGAGGCCAATATTATCCTTAGGCACAACAATGCCTATGAACAATAAAAGCCTCTAGTTTGCTAGTCAGCCACCTATTTAATTCTTAGTAATATAATAAGAATAATAAATAATTTAGTATATTCTGTCAACACCCAATTTGCTACTTCGTAAGGCACAACAAAAACCAGTTGCCGATTATAGGGCAACTGGTTGATCGTTTTATGTGCTTACCAAGGTCTGCGATACCGTGGACCTGGTCGAAAATATGGACCTGGCTGATATGGTCGATAGTTTGGATAATATGGATTATAAGGATATTGATTAAATTGAGAGCCAAGGAAACTTCCTAAAAAACCACCGAAAAACGGTGCACCAAATGGCCAAATAAAGCCTCCAAATCCTCCTCCTGGGTAACCTCCGAAATTGCGCATATGCTACCTCCCTTTTTACTCTATCGTATGAAGGAAGATACATCTATCATATGTAGAATGCCTATTCTATCGGGATTAGTGCTTAAATCACAAAAAATCAGCGAGAACAAATTCCCGCTGATTGCCATTCTCTCTTACTTTTCTTCCCCTAAACGTTGAACAAAATTCGCAAGCGTACGTACCATAACCCCAGTACCGCCTTTAGGCCCTAAATCATGTATAGCCACTGCATCAGATGTGCCAGCAATATCTAAATGAATCCATGGCGTATCGCCAACAAATTCGCCTACAAAGCCTCCACCGAAAATCATATGACCATCACGACCTGGAGAGTTGTTTAAATCAGCTACATCTGATTTACGAATTCGTTTTTTATCATTCTCTGTTAAAGGCATACGCCAAACAAATTCATCTGTCTCATTTGCAGCTTCCATAAATGCTGCGAAAAATGCATCATCATTCGCAAGAGCACCTGTTTTATCCATACCTAGCGCAGTAATGACGCCTCCAGTTAAAGTAGCAACATCAATCAGTGATGTAGCACCTTGCTGTTTAGCATATGTAGTTGCATCTGCCAGAACTAAACGTCCTTCTGCATCCGTGTTTAAGACTTCAACCGTTTTCCCACTATACGTAGTAATCACATCATCTGGTTTAAATGCTGTATCAGATACCATGTTATCTGTAGAACCGATAACAGCTACAACATTTTTATTTGGACGTAATTCACCGATAATTTTCATCGCTCCAAGCACAGCTGCTGCGCCGCCCATATCGCCTTTCATACCGACCATTGAGTCTTTTGGCTTTAAAGAATATCCACCTGTATCATACGTTACCCCTTTACCGACAAGGCCAATTGGATCTTCAAAATCTTCAGTCGCTTTATATTTTAAAGTAATTAATCGTGGTTCTTCATATGAGCCTTGGTTAACACTTAAAATACCGCCCATACCTAGTTCCTCTAATTGAGCTTTACCTAAAATCTCTACTTCAAAATCATACTCTACTGCAAGTGATTGTGCATAATTGGCTAAATCAGTTGCTGTTAGTAGATTTGGTGGTAGATTAATTAAACTACGAGCTTCATTGACAGCATCCGCATAAATTACACCTACTTCAAAGCTAGCCACAACCTCATCTATATCCTCTGACATTGTCACAAGATGAACAGCATTAATACGTTTATCTACTTCGTTTGAAGTTGTTTTGTAATGAGGAATAGCATAATAGCCAAGTCCAATTCCTTCTCCTGCTAAAAACGCTACATCTGTAGTTGCAATTGAATCTGTTGTAAATGATTCAAGCCAAATGGAATACTCTTTTGCCTTTAAAGCTTTTAATTCTTTTCCTACTAAACCAAATGCTGCGCGAATATCACCTTCTGTTAAGTTTTTACGCTCGTCCAGGCCTACAAATAAAATACGTTTAAGGTTCGCATGGTCTTTCACAAATGGCAATTTCGTTAGTTTCTTTAATTCTGTTGATACATCCCCAGCACTAATCCACGTATCAAGTGATTCACCGTAAAAAGATGAAAAGCTTGTCCAATCCTGCATTTGTTCACGATGTTTTGTGACTCCCACCACTAATAGTTCTGTAGAAATCGTTTCAAATGTTTTTGCTTCTTTTACAATATGCATGTAAATTCCTCCATTCCATATACTATTATAACGAAGTTTCTGAAAAGTACGTAATATTTGCCTGTATCTTCTTTTAGAAAATAATGAATGTTATAATAAAAGCAATTATTTGCGAAGGTTGTGATGAATTGAGTTTACTTCAAAATACCCCATTACTAATTGCCCTCTTTGCCGTTCTCTTTGCACAGTTTGTCAAAATCCCCATCCATTTTTTAATGACTAGACAAGTGAATTGGAGCCTGTTTACCTCGACGGGTGGTATGCCTAGCTCTCACTCTGCCTCAGTCACTGGACTGGCAACCTCGATTGCTTATGAGACGGGGTTGGAATCCCCTATTTTTGCAGTAGCCGCTATGTTTTCCATTATTGTGATGTACGATGCCAGTGGTGTTCGTTACCAAGCAGGACAGCATGCCGCTATATTAAATCAGCTGCGCAAGGACTTCCAAACATTGCTCCATGATTTAAAAAAATGGCCTCAGATGGATGGGCAGGAGAAAATGGAGGAATTAAAAACATTATTAGGTCATAAACGAAGCGAAGTATTTTTTGGGGCTCTCACAGGTATTTTTATCGCCATCATAACCTACGAGTTTTTCATATTATAAGCAATAAAAACACATCCTCTAGAGGGAGGTTGTGTTTTTTTGTATAAAAAAAGTATTCTTCCTTCGATTGAAAGAAGAATACTCAGCAAGTTAGAACATTCGATATCCACTTTTTCGTAAATAAATCATCACGATACCTGCCACAATGGAACCCGCAAAACCACCTGATAAAATAGCAATATCTACAAACTGTAGCGCCTGTAATTTATCGATTAGTGCTGGGAATGCAGAACCTGGCTTAAAAATATAATCTAAGAAGCTTACTTCATCTACAATAAAGATGACAACGATTGGATACACAATCGACATTAACCATGTCATACGTAACAGCATATTTAACAAAAATCCGATACCAAAGAACATGACGAAAAATAACAATATTGAAATGATTAACTGTACTAATGAAACTGGACCATCCATGTATGTATAACCTCCGTTTTCCTCTCATTAGTTTACATGATTACGACAACGCTTTCAATGAACATATCCTTGTTTTCGCTTGTTCGACATATTTAGTTAATCTTTCAGTTATCGCGGGTATTCCCCTGTTTTTTTTGCAGGTATTCTTTCTCTTACCGAGAGTATTTCTTTGTCTTCCGCGAGTATTCCTCCTCCTATCGAGAGTATTTCCCTGTCTTCCGCGAGTATTCCTTCCTTCATCGCGAGTATTTTCCCGCTTTTATCATCAAAAAACTATTGAAGATAGGACTTCTAATCTTCAATAGTTTTACTGTTTCTTTATGAAGCTGTTTGAGCTAGCAAGAACTTCGGTGATTTCCAAAGCTGTGCCCATTTTTTAAAGGCTGTGATGACGATTAATAAACCGAGCATCAGCATAATAACGGATAAGATGCCATTTAACATATTGAAGCCTGCAGCTGCTGGATTCCAATACACATTTTTAATCATCCAATAGCCTGCAACATTGACAGTGACGTATAAATAAGCCAATGGAATAAAGCATGTTAACGCATAAACTCGCTTATCTGCCACCTTCAATACCATCGTCACTCCACATACTAAACCAATAGCTGCCATCAGTTGATTGGATACACCAAATAATACCCAAATGGAGCTAATATCCCCCGAATACAATAAATAGCCCCACATAAAGCAGGCGAGTGCACTGGCAAAAATTGTACCCGGTACCCAATTGGTACGCTTCAATGGTTTATAAACATTGCCACCAAAGTCTTGAATCAAATAGCGAGCTACTCTCGTTCCTGCGTCAATAGCTGTTAGAATAAAGACAGCCTCAAACATTATTACAAATTGATAGAAATAAGAAGATAACTCTGCGAACCAAGGAATGCCTGTAAAGATATCTGTCATTCCAACAGCCAAGGTTACAGCGCCTCCTGTTCGTCCCTCTAAATCCATGCCAATGCTTTGAGACAAGGCTTGTAAATGAACAGGCTCCATCCCTAATGTGGCAAATACAGCTGGTGCTGAATTAATCGCAAAATAGTCTGCTGGATGAAGGGCTGTAGCTGCAATCAAGGCCATCACGCCTACTAATGACTCTACTAACATTGCGCCAAAGCCAACAATACGAATATCTTCCCAACGATCAATCATTTTAGGCGTCGTTCCTGAGCCTACAAAAGCATGGAAGCCTGAAATAGCTCCGCAGGCAATCGTAATAGACACAAATGGCCATACAGGACCTGCAATTACTGGGCCACCGCCATGAATAAATTCTGTTAACGGCGGGAACTGAATAGCAGGATTGACAAAGAAAACGCCAATAATTAATGCAATAAATACACCAATCTTCATGAAACTACTTAAATAATCACGTGGGGCTAGTAATAGCCATACAGGCAAAGCAGCGGCGAAAAAGGCATAAATCGGTAAGATAATAGCTAATGTATCACGGTCAAACGTTAAAAATTCACCAAATGCTGTACCTTGAATAAGTGGCCCGATAAATACGCCAATCATCAATAAAATAAAGCCTACTGTGGATGTTAAAATTAAATTGCCTGTTTTTCGATAAGCAATCCCTACTAGTATCGCGATTGGAATAGTAATTCCTACCGCAAACGTTCCCCATGGATTACGTTCTAAAGCTCCTAACACCACCATTGAAAGACCTGCCATAGTAATCGTAATAATAAATAGCATCGCAAGGCCTGTACAGAAGCCAGCAATAGGACCAAGCTCCTCCTTCATCACTTCTGATAAGGATTTCCCCCCATGACGCATGGAAGCAAATAACACAACAGCATCATGGACAGCCCCACCAATTACCGCTCCTATTAATAACCATAGAAGTCCAGGTAAATACCCGAACTGTGCAGCTAAAATCGGTCCAACTAACGGCCCTGCGGCGGCAATCGCTGCAAAATGATGCCCAAAGGTTACCCATTTATTCGTCGGAACATAGTCCTTACCATCTTCCAAAGCATGCGCTGGCGTGGGCGTATCATCTTTTATTTTGAGTACCTTTTTTGTAAAGAATATGCCATACAAACGATAGCTAATCACCAAAACACAAATAGATCCTATCACAATTGTAATCGCATTCATGCAAACACCCCTTTTACTTTTTTCACATCATAGCAAAGGAATGTCCCCCATATTCATAAAATTAACTGAAATGTCAGAAATCAGAGTTGAAATGTCGTATTCTTCTATTGAAATGCAACTATTTTGATAGGTCAAAAATTTTCCGTACATCCTTCATATACAGCCTACTAACCGGAATTGAATGTCTGTTGTGCAATATTAAATTATATTTAGAACTACTCCAAGGCTCTAGTTCCACAATATGCTCTAAATTAACAATGAACGCACGATGGACACGCACAAAACCTTTTAAAGCCAGCTTCTTCTCTAACGCTGCCAATGACTCCGAAGCGAAAAATCTCCCTCGCTCTGTCACAACCACCGTTTTACTGTCCTCAGATGTACAATATAAAATATCCTGTATTTTCATTAATAAAATTCGATCGTTTACATAAACCGTTAATTTATCGAGCTTGTCCAACTGTGAAAACTTTATTTCTTCCATTGTTTTTACCTGGGCAGCTCTTTTTTTAGCTAATAGCTTTTCCACAGTAGCTTGTACTCTTTGTGCCTCAAATGGTTTCAAAATATAATCAAAGGCACTGACCTCAAATGCCTGTAATGCATATTCATCATAGGCTGTAGCAAAAATAATTTCGGGTCTTTGTGCATCTAACAGTAGTTGCTTAGCTAAATCGAGTCCATTATTCATTCCTAACTCAATATCTAAAAATACACAATCTATCTGTTCATACTGTTTGCAAAAGTCCTCTAGATTTTCAGATTCGCCACAAACATTTACTAACGCTGTTTGCTCTAATAAATACCTCAACTCAGCGCGTGCCAACGGTTCATCATCCACAATATATACATTCAATCTTTTCTACTCCCATCTAGTCGCCTTTAGCGGCAGTTGAATCATTATTTTCGTTCCTACATCCAATGTACTCGCTATATGAAAATCTGCCTCTGTGCCGTAAATTTCATGAATGCGTTGGTAAATATTCCATAACGCCGTTCCTGTTCCTTGCTCCGATTGCATAATATGTTTACCGAGCTGTTTCACCTGTTCTTTTCTCATACCACAGCCATTATCTTCCGTTACTAGTACTAGCTTATCGTTCACTCGTTGTACTTTGACAAAAATCTTGCCTTCCTTGCGGTTTTTAAAGGCATGATAAATAGCATTTTCAACAAGAGGCTGTAATGTAAATGGAGGAATTTGCACATCAAAGAGTGTTTCATCCATCATAAATTCGACTTCGTAACGATTAGGAAATCTTGTTTGCTCAATGGATAAATAAGCCTCAACATGATCAATTTCATTTTTTAATGGAATGAGCATTTGCCGTGCTCCTTGCAAATTGCTTCTAAAAAATGTGCTTAGTTTGATCAATAGTGCTCTTGCCGCATCTGCATCTGTTCGGATCAAGCTCGAAATCGTGTTCAGACTATTAAAGAAGAAATGAGGATGAACTTGTGCCTGTAATGCTTTAATTTCAGCGTCTTTTAATAACTTTCGCTGTTGTTCAATTTCAGCATATTCGAGCTGTGAGGAGAATAGTCTACTTAAGCCCTCCGCAAGCTCCTTCTTCACTCCTGTTAAAGATTCTGCTTTCGTGAAATAGAGCTTTAAGCTTCCAACAGTGCGCTGCTGTACCATTAAAGGCAGAACAATGGCAGCGCTTAATGGGCAACCATCATGTGGACATTGAATCTCCTTTGCCGAAGTAGCCATTAAAATTTCGCCTTCCTTTAATACACGTTTCGTTAGAGCTGTCATAATTTCACGATGAATTAAATGATGATCCTCACCAACACCGACATGTGCCAATATGCCCTTTTTATCAGTAATAGCGACCGCCTCTACTTTTATTTCCCTTTTAATAATTTCAGCAACCGTTTGGCATGATTCTTCATTCAAACCCTTACGAAAATGCTCAATCGTTTGTTGGGCAATCGAAAAAGCTTGATGTGTTTGTAAAGCTTTTGTCCGTTCTTCCTCATCAATAAATGTTTTAATAATCATGAAAAATAAAAATATCCCAAAGGCATTCATCAAAATCATTGGCAGCGCAATTAACGATACTAACTGCAAAGCTTGCTCGAATGGCTTCGCGACTACTAAAATGACAATCATCTGAATCGTTTCCGCACAGATTCCAATAATGACAGCTTTCTTATAGGAAAAAGTTTGACGTATTTTGAAACGTTTGCTTAATCCACCTGTCATAAAGCCAGCAAGAATCGTCGAAACACCACAGGCTATCGCTGTAAAGCCCCCAAGTGTAATTCGGTGAACACCTGCAATAATCCCTACACAAACACCTACAAGGGGCCCACCAAAAATACCTGCAATGGCTACGCCGATTAACCTCGTATTAGCAATAGCCTCCTCAGCATTGATCGTACTATGTATCATCTGATTTAAAGGATGAATCGTACCGCTTTCAATTTTAATACCTGTATAGCTACTAATAATACATAAGCTACTAAAGATAATGATAAGCCATATTTTCTCCTTCTTTCCTTGCTCCTGAAACAGCTTCTCTCGAAAAAGTCTCCATCTGGACATTAAAAAGGCAAACACAATGATCAAACCGACTCGCTCCAGCATAAATAAAAATAACTCCATCATAGCCTTCCTCCTGAAGTCATATCATTTTTTAAAGAACAGTCGATAAGAGGTATAACCAAAAATATCGCCAGGATTAATCCCCTCTATCGCTTCTAATTGATGTTTTTCGAATTGATTGGATGCCATTTCTTTTAACATAACCGAGGTTGTTTCATCCTGTGCTAGCTCATGAGGATACAACCATTTGGCTTCTAGTATTTCTTTTTCCTGAATGCATACCTGTTGCTGCTCATCTAGCATATGACAATAAAAAATCGCCATATTATCACTAATGTCATCACGGATGACACCCGTTCTAAATCCAATTAAGCCTGATACACTGCAATCAATTCCTGTTTCTTCTTTGATTTCACGAATGACCGCCTCATCCACTGTTTCACCTGCGTTGACAAACCCTGCTGGCAATGACCAACGTCCTTTCAAGCCGCTATAAGCCTTTTTCACAACTAACCATTGTCCAAGCTCATTGACCGTAACACCTGATACACCCAACCATATTTTTCCTCGATCTTTTTTCATAACCTTCACCTCTATCTAACTATTATACCTGCTTGCTTTCAATGGAATGAAGCTTTTATTCAGAATTTTAAGACCAATCTTTATATACTATAAAAATGCGTATACATACCTTATTTGTAAATATGTTACACTTTCAATAACAAGGAAGTTTGATTTAGGAGGAGACCTTATGTTAAATGCACTCTCAGTGCGAGCAAAGTACTTTATAACAGCACTTATGTTAGCAATATTAACTCCTTTTCTTGCCTTTTTTATGCCCTTAACTATATCGCATACATTTTATTTTAATAGGGATAATGTCGTACTGATTACACCTCCTAGCAACTTTATTATGCTTTTAATAGCCATCGGATTGATAGTATTAGCTTTGATTGTCCTCGGATTAAAAAGAAATCCATATATTTACGCCATTTCTTCTGCAATCATCTTAAGCAGCTTCGTATTAGGTTATTATTCTTTTTTAAGCTATAGCGCCATACAAAAGGATCAAATCGTTTTTCAACATTATCACAAACAAATTATTTATAAATGGCAAGATATAAATGAGGTTATCTACGAATATGAAATAGGCTCTGTAGGAACGTATTACTTTCAAACAACAAACAATGAACAATTTGTTATCGAGGAAAACGGACAATTTGGTCTCGATGAAAAAAGGGCCATTTACCAGCTAGCTATTTTAAATGAGGCAAAGTTTATTGAGCGTGAAAAATCTGATTAGCCCATGAAAGAAGCCCTTTTCTTAGAACTGACTGTACATTAACTATTATTTCATCAAAGAGGGTCCCACCAATGTAAACATGTAAATTCCAATTTCCTGCTGTCGGGAATTCCATTAAAGAAGGTAGATGTTAGTTTGGCTTAAGATAGGTAGAAATCCTACCTCAATGGAGAAAGGGAGATGAAAATGATTATTAAAATGACTCAAGATAATATAAAGGATTTTAATAAAACAAACGACGGTTTTATGGTTTCAGGAAGGATTGTACCGACATATGCAAATAATATTTGGACATTCACAGAGGAAATATTTGTTGATCCTTACTTCAAGAAATATGATGATGATGAAATGGACCTTCGTTACATAGAGGAAGTTGAGAAAGCTGTATTTTTTTATTATATTGAAAACAACTGTGTTGGGCAGATTAAGATGTGCTCCAATTGGAATGGATATGCACTTATTGAAGATATTGCTGTTGCAAAGGATTATAGAAAAAAGGGTGTTGGTACTGCCTTACTAAATAAAGCAATTGAGTGGGCAAAAGAAAGGAGCTTTTGTGGTGTCACGCTTTAAACACAGGATATCAATGTTTCAGCTTGTCATTTTTATGCCAAAAATCACTTTATAATAGGTGCAGTGGATACAATGCTTTATGCAAACTTTCCAACAGCAAATGAAATAGCGATTTTTTGGTATTATAAATTTTAGATTATTAGAATGCCCTGTTTCATTATATAAACGGGGCTTTCGTTTTAAATTTTTATGTTTGCAAACCATAGTAAAAGCCTCTTCAATTTGTTGTTATCCCAACATACAAATCAAAAAGGCTTGGTATCTATAACCCTAAACCGCTATTTTAGGGTTGTGTTCTTATTTTAAGGATTGTGTACACTTATCTATCAACTTCCTGATACAAGTTTTTATTCACAAACCTCAGGTGTACCTTCACGTTTAGCTGTTTTAAATGAAGTACCACAGCCACATGATGCAATAGCATTTGGATTATCAATTGTGAAGCCACCGCCCATTAGCGATTGTTTATAGTCAATTTTTGTTCCCATCAAAATCGGCGCATCTTCACGGGAAACAAGAATTGTTAAACCATGCTGTACATCTTCAAAGTCATCCTCTTTTTTCTCTTGATCAAAGTGCATGCCATAGGATAGTCCGCTACAGCCGCCACCGTTCACCACTACACGTAAAAAAGAACCTTGTTCTTCATTATGCTCCATCATTTCATTAATATGAAAGCCAGCAGCTTGTGTAACTTCAATTACTTTTTTTGTACTTGTCATCCCAATCACCTTCCTTCTTACGTATTATCATATCAATTTTGACCATTGTATGACAAACATTCAGCTTCAAGTCGATTTTTAGTCATAATTCTAATATTTTTCACATTTTTAGTATTTTTTATTCATGTTAATAAAAACTCTATTGGTATAATAGTTACAACGACTTCTTTGTAGGGGGGAATATATATGGAGATTTCACCATATTACGAAAAAAAAATTCAATGTTTGAATTGCAAAAAAGAATTTCCAACATTAAAGGTACGCTCAAAATTTATTAAAGTAGACCATACCGAAACAGATTTTCAACCGATCTATGCAGATGATGTCAATGCTCTTTATTACAACGTCTTTGTTTGCGAGCATTGCGGCTTCTCCTTTACAGAAGACTTTACAAAATATTTTGCACCAGGTATTCAAGATGAAATTCGTACACACATCACGGAAAAATGGGTGCACCATGATTTCAAGGGTGAACGTACCGTATTTCAAGCGATTCAAGCCTATAAGTTAGCTTTTCTTTGTGGCACAATTAAAAAAGAAAAAAATGTAGCGATTGCCGGATTAACTTTACGTCTTGCTTGGCTCTATCGTTCGTTGAACAATAGTGGACAAGAGGAGCGCTTTATGAAATTAGCACGTGATTATTATATGGAATCTTATTCTACCGAGGATTACAGCTCCACACAAATGTCAGCTGTCCGCATCATGTATATGATTGCTGAATTATCCAGACGCATTGGAGATATTGAAAATGCCACACGTTTCTTTTCAAGAGTCATTGAAAAACAAAGTGCTGGGGGCGAAGCAAAAATTGTGGATATGGCGAAAGAGCAATGGGCCATTATACGTGAAGAGAAAGAACATGCACGCCATGTATAGCTGAAAAAAGTTCTAGCTGTGCTGACAGCTAGAACTTTTTATGATAGCTTAGAATACTTGCTCTACTTCCACAATACCTGGTACTTCTTCTAGTAAAGCACGTTCAATACCAGCTTTTAATGTAATCGTAGAACTTGGGCAACTGCCACATGCACCTAATAAACGTAATTTAACAACGCCATCCTCAACATCTACTAATTCACAGTCTCCACCGTCACGTAGTAAGAATGGACGTAATTTATCTAATACCTCTTGTACTTGGTCGTTAATTGTTGCTTCTGCCATTTATCTCGACTCCTTTCCTTATAATGATTATAATGTTAGCAACAGAAAAAATCCAATATTGAATCACAAGGAGAGAAAATACTATGCCATCAACAAAACCGATGATTGAAATTTATGGAACAGCTGTTATCTGTGCTAGCTGTGTCAATGCTCCATCTTCAAAAGATACATATGAGTGGCTTCAAGCAGCCATCGACCGTAAGTACCCAGATCAAACCTACGATATTCGCTATATTGATATTGAAGGTCCAATTGAGAATGATCGCGACCAAGAGTATGCCAAACGTATTCAAGAAGATGAGTTTTTTTACCCTCTTGTCCTCATAAATAATGAAGTTGTTGGTGAAGGCTATGTGCAATTAAAGCCTGTATTTACAGCACTTGAAAATTTAGGCTTTGTTCCAGACGAAACTGTTTAAACAAAGCTAAGGGATTGCTTCAACATGATGTTAGAGCAATCCCTTTTCTCTCTATGAAAGACAGTAGCTAATTAATCATTTTGACGTTTGTAATACCATAATAATCCTGATTTCATTAAGCGCGCGATACGTCCAGTGACTGTTGTATCAGCTAAGTACACAAAGCCTTGTTTTTTACCAAGAGCCCCCATGAAGCCTTTTAATTTAATGTCCGGCATCTTCTCTGGTAAATGTTCACCTTTCCAACGCATACGAAGTACTTTTACGATTTGCTCCGCTTGTTCCTCAGCTAACTGTGCTGTTGGAGGTAAATCTGATGAAGCACAATCCCCTACAATATAGACATGTTCATCATCAAATACATTAAAATACTGAGTGACAAGTGGACGGTCATGTTTATCTTTCTCAACATCCATATCACGAACGATTTTGACAGGCTGTACACCTGCAGTCCAAACGACAGCATCGAGTAAAATTTCATCTTCGTGATTAAAAATTTTACCTGGTTCTACTTTTGTAATATTGGAGTTGGCTATAACATCAACATTATGCTTAACAAACCAATCCTTTACATACTTACTTAGTTTTTCTGGAAAATCCTTAAGAATACGTTGACCACGGTCAAATAACTTTATTTTTAAATCTGATCGACTTTCACGTAGCTCACTTGCAAGCTCAATTCCACTCAAGCCAGCCCCTACAATTCCCACTGTAGACCCAGCTGGTAAACCACAAAGTGCTTGGAATGTTGCGCGCGATTGTCCCATCGTTTGAATGCTATATGTGTGCTCTTCCGCACCTGGTACACCATGATATTTATCTTCACAGCCAAGCCCAATGACTAAATCATCATATTCAATACGTTGCCCATCTTCTAAAAGGACTACTTTTTCTGCACGATTAATTTCAACGACTTCTCCATATACAGCCGTTAAACGTTCATGCTCTGGGAAGCTTACACGAATTTCTTTATCTGTTGCAGTCCCTGCCGCCAATGCATAAAATTCTGTTTTTAAACTATGGAAAGGGGCTCTATCTACTATAACTACCTCTCTGTCTAATGGTAAGCTATTTAATAGACGAAGCATGACACGCATATTGCCGTAGCCGCCACCTAAAAGTACTAATTTACCCATAATAGTCTCCTTTTATATCTCTTTTAATAATTGTTCACAAAGTATCCACAAACGAGTATAACCGATTGTGAGAAGTTTCACAATATCAGAATGAAATTTTGTGAAAGATTTCACATAATAAATGAGAACTTGTTCATTTCGATTGATTTTAGAGCTATTAATAACGAATTCCCTTTATCTTTTATCAAAAAACGTTTCTTTTACCTTAAACATAAATAATTGACGAAAATCGTAAAACCGAGTAGCATTACTTTGGTGAGGTGACATGAATGAATCCAATGGTTGAATTTTGTATAAGTAATTTAGCAAATGGCTCTCAAGCAACTTATGAAGTACTCGAACGCGATCCAAACATCGACGTTTTGGAATATGGCTGCCTCAGTTATTGTACAAAGTGCTCGGAATCTTTTTATGCAATTGTAAATGGTGAATTAGTAGAAGCCGATTCTCCTGATGCATTAACGAAAGCCATTTATCAATTTATTGAAGAAAATCCATTATGGTAGTTTTCTAAAATGCCTATATGAAATAAATTTGAACAAATAAAAAGGATGTTATGCTAAAAATCAGCATAAACATCCTTTTATTATTTTAATACATCCACTACATATGTAGGTTGACATTCTTTTTCTAGTACAACCTTTGTAGGAGTAACACCTGTATTCACATGAATGGTGTCACAGCCAAAATGAATACCACACATAATGTCCGTGTCATAGTTATCACCAATCATCACCATGTCTTCTTTAGCCATTCCATGTTCTGTAGCGATTACTTCCAGCATGGCTGGTGATGGTTTACCAATATAGATTGGTTCAACATCTGCAACCTCTCCTACTAAGCGAGCAAAAGAACCATTGCCTGGTAAAAAGCCGTACTCTGTCGGGAATTTAATATCTTGATTAGTCGCAATAAAGGTTGCCCCTTTTTGGACAAAAATCGTTGCTCTAGCAAGTGCCATATAATCAAGCGTACGATCAATCCCCATAACAAATACTTCCGGCTCATCTTCAACAGGCTCAATATTTTCATTGAGTAATGCCTGACGTATTCCATCTGTGCCCATCATGGCTACTTTTTTGCCTGCGAAATGGAGTGCCACATATTTTGCTGTTACCAATGCACTTGAATAAATATGCTCTAATGGTGCGCTTACACCAATAGACATTAAAGCTTCCTGCAGTTGTTCTCGCGTCTTCGAAGAATTATTCGTTACATAAAATGGCTCAATTCCTGCTTGCTGTAAACGATGAATAAACGCAACCGCTGAAGGAATTCCTTCCTTCCCGCGATAGACAGTGCCATCTAAATCAAAGCAATAGGCTTTATATTGTTTCATTGATGGTCCTCTGGTAAAAAAGCAGAAACTGGACCTAATTCATTTGTTAAATAATGGTGGACTGCTGGCGAGAATTGCTTTAAAGCCTCTAAATTGGCTGTTAGTACCTGAATAACCTCTGGGATATCTACATCTATAAACTCGCGTACAAGCATTTTACGCAAGCCAACAACTGCTTTATATGGTGCTTCCATTTCAGCAGCTACAACTTTTTCATCGACTAAAATATCGATGATATCCTCGTAGCTTCCTGGATCACGCATAATGAAACCGTCAATCATTAAATTGCCTACATCCATCATTGACTCCATAATGTTGTGTCCAATTCGCTCGATAGCTAATTTCTTTATATCATTTTGAAGCCAGTTATCATTATCCTCTGTCTCCAAAATAGTTAATAGCCCATCTAAGTACTGTAAATTTTTTGTGATTTTATTACGATCTACAAAATACACAAGGAAAGCCCCCATTCAAATCATTAAAAGTTGATAGTCTTTTCTCTTCTATAGTACCATAACTATAGGACTGGAAGGAGATTAAAAGATGGAACGTTTTTTTTTATATGATGATGTAGAAGATACAAAAACACGCTTTGTTAGTTTTGCTGGGAAAAAGCTACGTTATGATTTAGCTATTTTACAATCAGGCCGCTTCTTTGGAAAAGTGCTTGTCATGGATATTCAATTTGGTCGCTTTGCTATCATCGGCCCTGATGATATAGAAGAACCTGGTTACTTAGAACATGTGTACAATCGCACAGAGGAAGAAACGATAGAATTACGAGAATATTTACGTGAATTATTGAACTAACACCCTTTTTATTGGGTGTTTTTTTTAGGGCATAAAAAAATTCCGCGTTACCTGTAGGCGATTGCGAAATCTTTTTACGTATTGTTATTTATTTAAAGTAGATGGATTATTTTTATTATGGGGCTTATTGTCTTTGTTTTCTTCATCATTTTGTTTTTTTGCTTGCTGATTTTGACCAATAACCGCTAAATCATCTACACTTATATCAAAACCATATCCGTATTCCTCACGATCTAATGGCTTTTTATCGCGCTTGTTCTTTGCCAATATCATCACCTCCACTCATAAATTATCCTTTTTTTAATGTTTTATACTTCTTTTTTTCACACTAATTAAGTCGTTGAATCCTCAATAATCCAATGTGCAGCACTTATTAAATCTGGGAAAACGGCATCTGCTAATGGATCTTGGTCTCCTAAAAATACACCCTTTGTTCCTGCTTGTTTGCCTGCAATTATATCCGTGTCCGTATCACCAACCATATAGGATTTAGATACATCAATGTTATATTTCCTCGCTAAATCCACAATTAATTTACTATTGGGCTTTCGGCAAGCACAGCCCGACCTAGGCTTATGTGGACAATAAACGACCTCATGGATAGTGGCGCCTTTTTTCTTGAGCTCCTTCACCATATGCTCATGTATTTTCTGTAAGCTCGTTTCCTTCATGAAACCTAAACCGACACCACCTTGATTTGTCACAACAAACACATAATCAAAATGTTTATTTAACTTCTTGATCGCCTCAGGCACCTGTGGTAAAAAGTATAAATCCTTAGGCTTATTGACAAATTTCACACGACTCGTTAGTACCTCATTGATGACACCATCGCGATCTAAAAATACGGCTCTTTTCATATGCAACACACCTTTAATAAGCTGTTTTGTGCTTTAGTTTTCCCCCATTACTGCAAAAGAAAACAAGGACACAAGAAAAAACCTGATGCCTATCACATCAGGTTTCTCTTATCTTTTTTATTCCGCTAAAGGTTCTTGGTCTGTTGGCTTTGTTACCACACTTGTATCCAACACTTCGGGCTGTTTCATGACTTTGCCCGTTTTACGTAACACAAAATAAGCACAGCCAAAATTACAATACTCATATAGATAGTCTTGAAGCGTACTTATTTTCGTATCAAAAGTTGATTTTTGATTTTTATCATCAAAAAAACCCTTTAAACGTAATTGATTATAGCCCCAATCCCCTACAATATAATCATATCTGGCTAAAATATCTGAATACCTTTCCTGAAAAACTTCCTCCTGAAAGGCTTCTCGATAATCCTTTATTAGTTCATATTCTAATCCTTCAATTATGATCAAAGTGACACCACCCTTTTCGTTCAGCCTTGACGTTTAGAGTTCTGCTTGTAATTGACGTTCTTTTGTTGCAGCATTTACTTGTTCATCTGCATGATAACTACTACGTACAAGTGGGCCTGCTTCACAATGTTTAAAGCCTTTTTCCATGGCAATCTTACGCAGTTTACCAAATTCAATTGGTGAATAATATTTTTTAACTGGTAAATGCTTTTTCGTTGGCTGTAAATATTGACCGATTGTCATAATATCTACATTATTCGCACGTAAATCGTCCATTACTTCTAAAATTTCTTCGTGTGTTTCGCCTAAGCCAATCATTAACGATGATTTCGTTGGAATTTCTGGCTGCATCTCTTTAGCCAAGCGAAGGAACTCTAATGAGCGTTCGTATTTTGCACGAGCACGTACTCTTGGTGTTAAACGGCGTACCGTTTCAATATTATGGTTTAAAATATCTGGTTTCGAATCCATTAGCAGTTGAAGGTTTTCTTTTATACCACCTAAATCTGATGGCAGCACCTCAACAGATGTGAAAGGACTTTTACGGCGAATAGCACGAACTGTTTCGGCTAATACTTGCGCACCGCCATCCTTTAAATCGTCACGCGCTACCATTGTGATTACAACGTGCTTTAAGTTCATAATTGCTACTGAATCTGCAACGCGCTCTGGTTCAGCCAAATCTAGTTCATTGGGTAACCCTGTTTTGACTGCACAGAAACGACAAGCACGTGTACAAACGGAACCAAGAATCATCATGGTAGCAGTACGTCTTTCTCCCCAGCATTCATGGATATTTGGACAGCGAGCTTCTTCACATACTGTATGCAGATTTTTCTCACGCATCAGCTTTTTAAGCCCTTTATATTCGTCGTTCGTGTTTAGTTTTATTTTTAGCCAGTCTGGTTTTCTTACATGTTCTTCTTTACTTGTAGGTTTACAAGATGTCATACGAATATCGCCCCTATCAAAAATATGCATTTTTTAATATTAACTATCTTCACTGTTGTCAATGTAACATATTAAAGGAGCTCCAACAACTATCACAATAACATTTCTACTTATAAGGGACAGGTATTTCGATGGAGGGTTGCGGTGCATCACTACTATTTGTATAAATGTTTGGAACAGGACCTCTCGTTAAGCCCATTGCTACAGGGATATCTTGTGCAACGGTTGAAGATTTACTAGCGAACGGGACAATAATCTGTACATTGACTTCTAAATGAATACCTACCTCCACATAAGCACTGTTGATCCCAAATTCCTGAATGGAGGACGTCACATTGCTATGAACATTTCCAATCACGTGGAAGCGTATCGGAATCTTTGGCCCTAAATTTCCGAGCAAAGGTATATTGGCCGCTTGACCAAGAGGTACAAAGAAGACAATACCATCACCTTCCTGAATTCTGTTAATATCATATTCAACATTATCTAATTCAGGTAAATGCGATAATTCTCCTTGTTCAGCTTGCTCTAAATACATTTTAACAAGCTCTAATGTCTCTGCTCGAACACGATTAATAATTTCTGTATTAAACTTAGTCGTCATCATTTCAGATGTACCGGGAGGAATATCTTGAATGATATCATTGACATCTAATACATTTGAGGTACGTGAATTAATGGCTTTGCTCACAACGTATGACGCAATCTTAGTGGTTTGTACCTCGGCATACTGCAAATAGGTTGGCATGAGCCGTTCGTTTAAATAATAAATAAATAATATAAGGCAAATAACCGTACTCACAATTAAAATTGTTAATCGATTAAGACGTATTCCCCTTTGATTATATGAGCGTAATTTCATCCTTTTTCGAGGGAAAAACAAAAAAATCTCCTCCTGTTCCATAACGTATGAACAGGGGGAGCAATTTATTCTACTTTTGCGGAAGCCACGTAATCGGTCTCAACACTTTCAATTGAAACACTAGGATAATCCACTAAATTGATTTCATATGTAGCTGCGAGCAATTGATTTTGCTCTTCAAAAATACGAATCCACGGTAATGCTGCATCCAATGTATTTTGTCTGGATACAATACCGCGTCGTCCATCCGATAATTTTAAAATAACGCCATTTGGATAGTGGACCACTGCCCTTTTTAACGCTTTTACAACACGAGCATCATAAAGAGTACCAGAGCCTGCTTCAACAATTGCTAACCCTTGTGAGGGTAGCATCTTTTCACGGTAAACACGATTGGTTGTAACTGCGTCAAAAACATCTGCCACGCCAATAATCTTGGCAAAAGGATGAATTTCAAAATCAACAAGCCCTCTTGGATAGCCGCTTCCGTCAATTCGCTCATGATGCTGAAAAGCACAATGTGCCACAAGTAATGAGATAGAATGTAGATTGCGCAATAAATCGAAACCATAACGAGCATGCATTTTCATTGTTTCAAACTCATCATTAGTGAGACGATCAGGCTTTGTTAATATATCTTTAGGTACCATGAGTTTACCAACATCATGCAGTAAAGCACCAATACCGATTAAGCGTAAATCCTCAGCCGAATAACCAAGCTCTTTGGCAATCGCAATGGAGTACAAGGTCACTTGGAAGGAGTGTTGATATAAATATTCATCAAATAAATAAGCATCTGTTAAAATAGTTAAAATTTCATCATTTCCAGTAACTGCAGAAAGTAGTTCATCTACAATTGAGACAATTGTCTTTGATTGCTGATCTAATATATAAGAGGCATTTACGGGATTACAACCATCAATGGATTGGAATGAATCCTTTATAGTTGTAATCACTTTATTTCGCATAGCAGGTGGAACGGTCTCTTCTACTTCTATACCTTCAGAAATATCATCGTTAATATATAGATAATGCATATTTAACTGTTGAAGTCGTTGAATAATCCGGTCATTAATAACAACATCTTTCTTTAAAAGTGGATGACCTGCCTCATTCCAAATGGTTCTACCTAATACCATTCCTTCTTTTAATACATCGATTGAAATTAATCGCATGATTTCTTCCCCAATCCATTCTTTAAACTCTCTCTATTGTTTAAAGAATCTTTGACCATAATCTATCATAATGTTTCGTAAAAATTCAGGTAAAATATATTGTTTCTTCGCATATTTAAAGCTTGGATAAAAATAACCAAATGTAAATAAATCTAACGTCACAAGTTTATAAATATGATCGTGATCCGCTAGCTTGCCATTAATCAATAATTGGCGATTGTCATTCATTGAAAATCCGTATGTCAACATTTTCCCAAAAATAACGCCTCTAAACCCTAAACCTTTTAATTCGATATAGGGCCACTCTTCATTTTTGGATTGCATATAAATTTCTTTCATTTCTGCAACGGATAATTCAATTGTACATAAATTAATAGGATGTGGAAAAATTCGATGCAAATCTAGCGCAGTTACAGTGCCCTTCGGTAAACCATCTAAAAAGATACCTGCATTGAACAATGCACAGTCGGCACCGCTTTTTTCCAAAATGGCATGTGCAAATAAATCTGATAGCTGTGAGTAATGGAACCATTCCTTGTTATAGGATTTATTTGTTGTAAAGACTGGTGTATCCAGTATTCTGTTACCTTCATCCTCCCAAAACTGTACCATTTTCTGTTCATTATTAACAATTGGCAAATCCTTATTATGAATTAAAGTATCCTCTTTTTCAACAATTTTCCTCATTTTTTTATCATATTCTATGACAAGATGACCTGTATATTGGCCAAATTTCCCTCCACCTGTCAGTAAAACACCATTGATATGTTTGCCAGTTGGCAAGACATGATGTGTATGGGACCCGAATATCACATCAATTTCGGGACATTCTTCCGCTAAGAGCTCATCCTCTGTAATGCCTAAATGTGACAAGCACACAACAATGTCAACCTCTTTACGTAGTTGATGTGCTAGACGTAGCAATGTACTGCGGGCATCGTCCATATGCCAATTTAATTCTTGATAATACACTTCAAACATGGCTGTAGCAGCAATTACACCTATTTTTGTACCTGTTTCTGTTGTTAAAATAACATAGGGCTTCATCCAAGATGGCTTTTCCCCTTGAGAGGCATAGACATTCGCCACCACAACTTCAAAATTGGCATCATCATATAAATGGAAGAGCTCTTCATGTGACAATGTAATGCCTTCGTTGTTACCGATTGTCACTACATCATAACCTGCCTCATTAAGTAATTGTACATTGCCTCTCCCAACCGTCGCCTCTGTATAAATATTAGAACGGTCTAAGTGATCTCCAACATCAAATAAATAGCTTGTTTCCCCTATTGCCGCTAGATTGTTACGCATCTCTTTCACATAGCTTTGCATACGTGGCCAATACTTAAAATGACTATGCAAATCATTTGTGTGAAAAATATGGATTTTTTCAAGCATTAAAGCCACCTCATTTCAAATTAAGCTAATATGCCTTCTATAATGGAACGAATTCCTAATAATAATAAAATAATCCTTAGGGCGAGTACAAGCGTATCTGATTTAATTCTTTTATTTAATGCCGCCCCCAATTTTGCCCCAATATAGGCCCCTGGAATAACAGGGATTGTATAGAGCCACGGCACATGTCCGAAGTAAATATGGCTTGAGGAATTTACAATGGACGTTAAAAACACCATAAACATCGATGTTGCCACTGCGACATGTGGTGGAAATAAAAACAAAATAATCATTGCTGGTACAATCATCGAGCCACCACCAATGCCGAACAACCCAGAAGCAAAGCCAATACAAAATGTTAATATAAAGGCAAACCAAATAGGATAGCCATATACAAAGGTATTGCCCTCAGAGTCTGTAAATTCTTGTTGCGTACCATTTTTCACAAACCATTTTACTGGCTTCAACTTGTCACGGACAAGCAAAATGATTGATAAAATAATAAGCAGAATACCAAAATATAAATTGAAGGATGGTAAGTCTAATCCTTTATTGACCCAAGCTCCAAGAATCGTTCCTGGAATACTTCCAAGAAAAAATATAAAGCCACTTTTATAATCCACCGTTTTGGATTTCATATAGCTTAATGTGGAGGCTAGCCCTGTAAAGATCATCATAACAACTGATAAACCCACTACTTTTTGAGGCGTAATATCTGGAATCATTCCTAGATTTAAACCAATATATAAGGTTGCTGGTACTAAAACGATACCACCACCTAGCCCAACCAATGAGCCAATTAGACCCGCCAATAGTGCAATGATAACTAATAAAATAAATTCCATTATAGTTCCCCTTCAAACATGTTTAATTGTTTAGGCGCTAGTCCAACATCTTTAATATTCAACATGTCTTGTAGCTCCTTTGCATTTTTCGCTGCATGATTACCTGAATTATTATTAAATAATACGAAGAGTTCATTGACCTCTTTTTCAAGCTTTTGCATGCTATGCCCAAGCTGTTGTAATTCTTCTTTATTATAATCATATAAAAAGCGAACTTTACGCCAATTTTCAGCATTCCCTGTGTTGCGCCACCCATGGATATTGCGCCCATGGATACGGATAAGTGCTTTACTCGCCGTCACTACAGGATAGAAGGGGACTGAACCTACACCAGCCTGTGGTTCATCACAAATCGTATGAATAAATTGATGTTCACGTAAAAAATCCATCGTCTGCTGTACGACATTTTCTGCATACCATGTTTGATTTCGAAACTCAATAGCTACTTCAAAATCCTTGAGCTGCTGCCGTATATACAATAAATATTGTACATTTTTTGCCTGGCAATCAAACCACGGTGGAAATTGTGCTAATACCATCGCTAGCTTTCCATAACGTTTAAATTCATTCGCACATTCGATAAAAGCATTGAACATATCATTTTTTGTTTCAAAAGGTATATCACCACGCAAATGGCCAGTCATACCTTGGTACGCCTTTACAACAAAACGAAAATTTTCGGGTGTATCCTCACACCATTTACGAACATGCTCCTTGGACGGGATGGCGTAAAAAGACGTATCGACTTCGACCGTTAAAAAATGACCTGTATAATCAAATAATTTATCTTTTGAGGTAGTCACTCCACTAGAAAGTGAAGGGTGATCGCCCCAACCAGTTAATCCAACTACAATCATGTGACACCCTCCTCTATGTACATAATCATAGCACACAGTATGATACTAGAAATAAACATCATGTAAAAAATATCGCATTCTTTTGTACATTCAAAATGAAGGTTTGTCTCTTATATGCAAAAGAAAAAGCATGAGTCCATATACCCTTGAACTCATGCTACTTAATTCGGCTACCTATTATTTCACAAGATTTTGTTGGATAGCCTCTAAAAACTTAATTCGGCTATAAGCTGGGCCACCTTCCATTAATGGATCAAGTACATTGACAAACACTTGGTCATTTTTAAAGGCATTAATATTTTGGATGATTGGATTGTTTTTAAAGTCTTCTAAAGCATTTGGTGCATCCGCATTTTCATCTGTTGAAAACTGTACAAATAAATAATCAGGGTTCATATCTGCCAGTTGTTCCACAGAAATGGCTTCTTGTGCTTTTGCTTTCGCAACTTCATCAGGCACTGCTAAACCGAGTTCTCCATAAAGAACAGCATTTAAAAATACTTCTTTTGGATAAACATAAGCCTGTCCACCACGAATACGAACAGCAGCTACTTTTTTATCTTGTAGTTTCTCAGTTAACGTCGTTTTAGCAGCTTCAATATCTGCCTTATATGTAGCTAAGATTTTCTCTGCATCTGCTTGCTTACCTGTTAATTCAGCTAATAAGTTTAAATTAGACTCCCAGTTCGTCGATATATGTGACACTAAAATAGTAGGAGCGATTTTCTCTAATTTACTTTGTACTTCTTCTGGGAACTTTGTTGAACCTAAAATGACATCAGGATCTAATTCTAATATTTTTTCAAAATTTGGTTTGATTTTCTCACCAATTGATTCTGCTTTGTCTGTTACAGAAGCATATAGCTCAGGGAACTTGCCACCAATAGCAATAGCTCCTACTGGATGAACATCAAGAACAACCATATCCTCCATCGCTTCCATAGCACCTGTTACAACAATTCTTTCGACCTTTTCTGGTACTTCATAGCTTTCACCAAGATATTCAATTGTTCTCGTACCATCTTCATTTGTAGATTCATCTTTTGTTTGCGTTGCTTCTTCTTTTGGCGTATCTGTGGATGTTTCCTCTTCCGTAGTCTTTTTCTCACCACATGCTGCTAGGATCAGCATAAATAATGCGATGACACTAATAAATAGAAACTTCTTTTTCATTGACAATAATCTCCTTTAAATTGTTATCGTTATGACAAACAGCTATGTCATCTGGCATATTGAAGCATTGAACATGAAATTATTTTATCAGCTCCTACTTTTCAATTGATATTGATTCTCATTATCATTTTAGTATGTATTCATCCAAAAATCCAGTATTATTTTAATATATTACAAAAATCCATTTTCGATCTGATATATCAGATCATAAAAAAACCCCTAGTCACAAGTTTTACTGTGACTAGGGGTGGTAAGTTAATTACCCGATAGACCCTTCCATCTCGAATTTAATCAGACGGTTCATTTCTACTGCGTATTCCATTGGTAGTTCTTTTGTGAATGGCTCGATGAAGCCCATTACAATCATTTCTGTCGCTTCTTCTTCAGAAATTCCGCGAGACATTAAGTAGAATAATTGCTCTTCAGATACTTTTGAAACTTTTGCTTCATGCTCTAAAGAAACATTATCATTTAAGATCTCGTTGTACGGAATTGTATCAGAAGTCGATTGATTGTCCATGATTAGTGTGTCACATTCGATGTTCGCACGTGCACCACTAGCTTTAGGACCAAAACGAACTTGTCCCATATAAGTTACCTTACCACCTTGTTTAGCAATCGATTTCGATACGATTGTTGAAGATGTGTTTGGTGCCATATGGATCATTTTTGCGCCAGCATGTTGGTGCTGTCCTTTACCTGCTAATGCAATGGATAATGTCATACCACGAGCACCTTCACCTTTAAGGATACATGCTGGGTATTTCATTGTTAACTTAGAACCGATGTTACCATCAATCCATTCCATTGTACCGTTTTCTTCAACAACTGTACGTTTCGTTACAAGATTGTAAACGTTATTCGCCCAGTTTTGAATCGTTGTATAACGGCAATAAGCATCTTTACGTACAACAATTTCTACAACTGCAGAGTGTAAAGAGTTTGTTGTATAAACAGGTGCTGTACAACCCTCAACATAATGTACGTGTGCACCCTCGTCCACGATAATTAATGTACGTTCGAATTGACCCATGTTTTCAGAGTTAATACGGAAGTAAGCTTGTAATGGTGTTTCTACTTTTACACCTGGTGGTACATAGATAAATGATCCACCTGACCATACAGCTGAGTTTAATGCAGCAAATTTATTGTCCGTGTAAGGAATTACTTTGCCCCAATATTGTTTGAAAATATCTTCGTTTTCACGTAAAGCTGAGTCAGTATCTTTGAACACAATACCAAGATCCTCAAGATCTTTTTTCATGTTGTGATAAACTACCTCAGACTCATATTGTGCTGATACACCAGCAAGATATTTTTGTTCTGCTTCTGGAATACCTAATTTATCAAATGTAGCTTTGATTTCCTCAGGTACTTCATCCCATGATCGTTGTGTAGCTTCTGATGGTTTTACATAGTACGTAATTTCATCAAAATCTAAATCTCCAAGATCGCCACCCCATTGTGGCATTGGTTTTGTATAAAATGTTTCAAGTGCTTTTAAGCGGTACTCAAGCATCCACTCTGGCTCTTGTTTCATATTTGAAATTTCACGGACGATTTCTTCAGTTAAACCACGTTTTGAACGGAAAATTGATACGTCCTTGTCATGGAATCCGTATTTGTAATCGCCGATATCAGGCATTTTTTTAGCCATCGTTTCTCCTCCGTTCACTGAGATGTATTTTCTCCAGGTATTCAACCCTTGTCTTGGATGAAAGCCATGTTGCTTTCATCCAAGCAACAAGGATGTAAGATTTATTTCACGCCTTTTTCCATTGCTTTCCAAGCTAATGTCGCACATTTAATTCGTGCAGGAAATTGTGAAACACCTTGCAGTGCTTCTACATCCTCAAGGTCGTATTTATCGCTATACTCTTCCCCCATCATCATCTTAGAAAAAATATCTGAAAGCTCTATTGCTTCTTCAACCTTTTTCCCTTTGATGAGCTGTGTCATCATCGATGCAGAGGACATGGAAATAGAGCAGCCTTCGCCGTCAAATTTTGCATCCTCTACGATACCGTCAGTCACTTTTAATGTTAAGTGAATGCGGTCGCCACATGTTGGATTGTTCATATCAATCGTTACAGCATCCTCTTCTAAAGATCCTTTATTACGAGGATTTTTATAGTGATCCATAATGACCGAACGATATAGTTGATCTAAATTATTAAAAGACATCTCCAAAATACTCCTTCGCAGAACGTAACCCTGCAACTAAACGGTCAATATCCTCCTCTGTATTGTACAGATAGAAGCTTGCACGCGCTGTTGCTACTTGCTGAAGACATTTCATTAGTGGCTGTGCACAATGATGTCCTGCACGAACAGCAATCCCATTCATGTCAAGCACCGTTGCAACATCATGTGGATGTACATCATCTAAGTTAAATGTCACCAATCCACAACGCTTCATTGGATCACGTGGGCCGAAAATTTTCAAACCGTCAATTGTCTCAAGCTGATCCATTGCGTAGCCTACAAGCTTATGCTCATGTGCTGCAATATTATCTAGCCCAATGTCAGTTAAGAAATCAATAGCGGCACCTAAACCTATTGCACCTGCAATAATAGGCGTTCCACCTTCAAATTTCCACGGTAATTCCTTCCACGTTGAATCATAAAGCCCGACAAAATCAATCATTTCGCCACCAAACTCAATTGGCTCCATCTTTTCAAGGTGTTCCTTTTTACTATATAGTACACCTATTCCAGTTGGTCCGCACATTTTATGCCCTGAGAATCCGAGGAAATCCACATCCAAATCTTGCACATCGATTTTCATATGTGGGGCAGCTTGTGCACCATCGGCCACCATAACCGCACCATTAGCATGTGCAATTTGAGCAATTTCTTTAATTGGATTTATTGTTCCAAGGACGTTTGACGCCATAGAAACAGAAACGATTTTCGTTTTAGGTGTGACTGTTGCACGAACTTTCTCCAGACTAATAGTACCATCTGCTTCTAGCTCAATGTATTTCAATGTTGCATTTTTCTCTTTAGCCAGCTGTTGCCAAGGAATAATATTGGAGTGGTGCTCCATATGGGTAATAACAATTTCATCACCCTCCACGACATTAGCACGCCCATAACTTGACGCCACAGTATTTAAAGCCGTTGTTGTGCCACGTGTAAATATAATTTCCTGCGTTGATTGTGCATTGATAAACTTACGAACTTTTTCACGTGCACCTTCATATTTATCTGTTGCACGATTTCCTAATGTATGCACGCCACGGTGAACATTAGAATTATCAAATTCATAATATGCTTTAATAGCTTCAATCACTTGAACAGGTTTTTGAGACGTTGCAGCACTATCAAGATAAACAAGTCTATGACCGTTGACATCCTGATTTAAAATTGGGAAATAGCTTTTAATGTCTTTATTCATCATTAGCGAACTTTCCTTTCAATAACCTCCGTCAGTTGCTTTTGAACGCCCTCAATTGGTAATTGCGTAACAACTGGCGCAAGGAATCCATGGATAACAAGGCGCTCTGCCTCTGCTTTTGAGATACCACGGCTCATTAAATAATAAAGCTGTAATGGATCTACTCGACCAACAGACGCTGCGTGTCCTGCTGTTACATCATCTTCATCAATTAATAAAATTGGGTTTGCATCCCCACGAGCTTTTTCTGACAGCATTAATACACGTGATTCTTGTTGTGCATCTGCTTTTGTCGCACCATGCTCGATATAGCCAATACCGTTAAAGATTGATTGAGCTGCATCTTTCATTACACCATGCTTTAAGATATGCCCGTTAGAGTTTTTACCCCAGTGACGAACCTCCGTAGTGAAGTTAAGTTTTTGTTCTCCACGACCAACTACTACTGTTTTTGTATCTGCATGAGAACCGTCACCAATTAAATGTGTAATGTTTTCAGAGATTGTATCTGAGTCATTCATCAAACCAAGAGCCCAGTCAACTTTTGCATCACGTGCTAATCGTGCACGACGATTTACGTATGTCGTAAAGCCTTTTGCAAGTACATCTACTGCACCATATGTTACTTGTGCATTATCTTGGACAACGACTTCAGCAATAATATTTGCTTGACCTTTTGCCTCTTCAATTGTTGAAATATATGTTTCTACATAAGTTACAGCAGAATTAACTTCCGCTACTACTAAAACGTGGTTGTATAATGAAGCTTCTGCATTGTCGTTTAGGAAAACAACTTGAAGTGGTTGCTCAATGATTACGTTCTTTGGTACGTATACAAACACACCACCATTAACAAGCGCTGTATGAAGTGCTGTTAACTTATGCTCCTCCACTTTAACAGCTTCTGTCATAAAGTATTTTTGAACAAGTTCACCATGTTCACGGACTGCTGTGAAAATATCAGTAAAAATAACACCTTTATCAATAAGTTCTTGCGATGTCTTAATGTACGCTGGTGTATTATTACGTTGGATATATAGGTTTTCTTGTGATTCAAGGTCAATTAACCCTTTTGCTTCTTCAGGTAGAGCATCCAATGAAGAGAATGCCTCACTATGAACCGCCAATTGCGGGAATTCCATGAAATCCCATTTTGTAATATTCGTTCTATCTGGTTTTGGCAAATCTAAACCAGTTACTTTGTCTAGTGCTGCCGCGCGAAGTTCTGTAAACCAAGTTGGTTCACCATTTGCTTCTGAGAACGAGCGCACGTCCTGTACTGTTACAGGCAAGTTAAGTTCCTCTGTCATGCTAGTTCGTCCTCCTTCTTATGCTTCTTGTTCTTCTGCTTCTTCTTCGATACCTAATTCTTTTTTAATCCAATCATAGCCTTCTGCTTCTAAGCGTTGTGCAAGCTCTGCACCACCAGATTTTACAACACGTCCTTGCATCATTACGTGTACATGATCTGGAGTAATGTAGTTTAATAGACGTTGATAGTGTGTGATCATTAAGCAGCCAAAGCCTTCACCGCGCATTGCGTTAATGCCTTTTGATACTACTTTTAATGCATCAATATCAAGTCCAGAGTCAATTTCGTCTAAAATGGCAAATGTTGGTTTAATCATCATTAATTGAAGAATCTCATTACGTTTTTTCTCACCGCCAGAGAAACCTTCATTTAAATAACGTTGAGCCATATCTTCATGCATTTCTAGGAAATCCATATTTTTATCTAATTCACGAATAAATTTCATTAATGAAATTTCATCGCCTTCTTCACGACGTGCATTAATCGCCGAACGTAAGAAATCAGCATTTGTTACACCAGCAATTTCTGATGGATATTGCATTGCTAGGAATAAACCAGCTTGAGCACGCTCGTCCACTTCCATTTCAAGTACATCTTCGCCATCAAGCTCTACAGTACCTGAAGTGACTTCATATTTAGGATGACCCATAATTGCAGAAGCTAGTGTCGATTTACCAGTTCCGTTTGGTCCCATGATTGCGTGAATTTCATTTGTATTAATTGTAAGATTTACGCCTTTTAAAATCTCTTTCCCGTCGATCGCAACGTGAAGATCTTTAATAACTAAAGTTGACATGAAAATACCTCCATAGTGTTCAGTGAATGGGTCAACCATTCCTTAATTATTATCATTCTAATCTTAACTGAAAATCGTTCTCTATGCAAACCATTTCAATTACTTTCCCATTTCTCAAATAAAATATTGAAAAACAAAGGATTTATAAGCATTTTCAGATTATTACTAGTTCAGCTAGACAATGAGAATAGACTTTCTTCATTTTCAATGAAATATCCCTAATTGAGAATAGATTTCATCTAGCTACATAGTGAAAACCCCTTGGAAAGTGTTAATTGTAGCGGTTTTATGACAAATTTGCATAAACAACCATAACTATACTATAACCTATTTCATTAAAATGGAATCAATTAAAAACAAGATATTTTAGGCAAAGTTTCTTCTAGACTTCAATAACCAAATCCATCTCGCAAGATAACATAATATTCTAATTATTATTTTGGCATTTACAATCATTTTTCATCTTAAATAATATATAATTAAGGTAAAATCAATCTTATTTTTAGATTAATAGAGGTGAATGTTTGTGGAGTTACGTCAATTACGCTATTTTGTAGAGGTTGCTGAACGGGAGCATATTTCAGAGGCCGCGGAGCATCTCCATGTAGCCCAATCTGCCATCAGTCGGCAAATCGCAAACCTTGAAGATGAATTAGGCACGCCGTTGTTCGAGCGCGTTGGTCGAAATGTGAAATTAACTCCCATTGGGAAAACATTTCTTGAGCATACCATTACAGCCTTAAAGGCCATTGATTTTGCGGCAAAGCAAGTAGAAGAATATTTGGATCCTGCCAAAGGTTCTATTAAAATTGGCTTTCCAACAAGTTTGGCTAGCTATGTTCTGCCTACTGTTATATCCGCCTTTAAACGAGAATATCCCGATTTACAATTCCAACTACGTCAAGGATCTTATCGATTTTTAATTGATGCGGTCAAAAACCGGGAGTTAAACCTAGCCTTTTTGGGACCATTACCCCCTAAGGACGAATCCATTCAGTCCACAATTCTGTTCACTGAGAACATCGCCGCACTACTACCTGCTAATCACCCATTAGCTAAAAGGGAAAGTATTCAGCTAGCAGAGTTGAAAAACGATTTATTTGTCTTATTTCCAGATGGCTATATATTACATAAAGTAGCTATGGATGCTTGCCGTGCTGCAGGCTTCTTACCAAATGTTATTTCAGAAGGTGAGGATTTGGATGCACTGAAAGGTTTAGTAGCTGCTGGTATAGGTGTTAGTCTATTACCTGAAAGCTCCTTATATGATTCAGCCGCTCGATTTACCGTCAAGGTTCCAATTGAATCACCCACAATACCTAGAACTGTTGGCATTATCTCACCCGTAAATCGAGAAATCGCACCATCTGAAGCAATCTTTTTAGATTTTGTGAAACATTTCTTTTCTCGTCTTTCCCAATTCCAATAAAAAGGCGATGTCAATAGCAGAGAAAGACTTTTTGACAAGGCGAGAGGTTGATTTCCGTTCCGCCAGCATCCTTTCCAAGGGGCATCCGATGAGCCGCTTCACTCACCGCGTTCGCTCCAGGTCTCCGCTGTGACGCTAATCCCTAAGAGTGACGCTGGCTCTACTCTAATCAACCATACTGCATTTTGTCTTTCTTACTAACTTAAGGAACATAGCCTATTATTAGAGAAAGGATAGGCTATTATTTTCAATGTGAAGAAGTATTGGTCCCAACAGCCATCGATTAAATGAGTAATGAACACCATCATTTTATTTGTGCAACCTTTATCACTTTGCAGATGAGAGTGGCAGACTACTTGACTCCCGTAGGATAGCGTGACAGGGGGCAACTGCTTTTATTCTGCACAACAAGCGGAAAGCAAGTTTCCTAAAACGAAAAGCCCTTTTCACCTTTCACTTTCAATACTATGAAAAAAATCGCCTGAAAAGGCGATTTTTTTGCATGATTGCTATTCAATTGATTGCTCACTGATCCATTGTAAAGTTCTTGCACCTAAGCCTCCAGCACGCCATAGCACCACGTCATGATAGCTTCTTTTTTGTATATAGTTTACCCATTTCTCAAGTGTTTCTTGATCTGCATACCAAACCTCATGACTGACATTGTCATCATCTACATACGTAAAATAAACGGCCCCACTCCCCTTATCACGCTGCTTCACTGCATTCGTTTCAGCTAATAGTTGTTCAGCCTCAAGCTCTGTTAAAGCAACAATTTGACCTTCGGCTACCCAATCAAAGCCTCCTGTAGCAAAGGCAATCGCTAAATCCTGATTGGACTTCTTCACTTTTCTCACTAAATCATTGAGAAAAGAGTAAGTGGCCTTCGCACCTGGACCACTATGATAGCCATGAACATTATAGGCCATGACAGTATAGATTGGTCCATTTGGCAATTTCATATTAAATGGAAAACTTGGCTCTAGAACGACATGTAATGTCACATCCTTTTTTGAAAGAGCTTTGTACAGCTCTTTTAAAAAAAGAATGTAGTTTCGAAGGTCTTTCTGTGCTACCTTTTCATAATCAATCTCAATGCCACTCACTTGGTATTGATCGACTACTTGCAAAATATTATTGATATGCTTTTGCCTCGCAGAAGAATCCTGCACGAGTCTATGCAAAAGCGTACTGTCCTTTTGAACAGAAGGGGCATTATCTGTTACATAATCATTGATAAGCGTTAGGATTACAGGATGGGAATCATTAAATTGTTGCTGCGTTTGTTGTAGCATGTCAATCGCATTTTCAGTTAATAATAGTTCATCTTTGCTATTAAAATAAGCACCAAAAACCCGTATATCTTGTAATCCATCTAGAGAATTTTTCACATCCTCCATCGCAGATTTATTTTGCCATTCTGGTAACCAGATGGACAATCGAAGCTTCTCCTTGTCCTTTATTCCTACCTTTGCTTCAGCTGGTGGCTCTTTACTATTACTACAAGCAGTGATAAATAGTAGTGCTATACATATAAACAATACAAAGTTCTTCACTTGAATCAAATTTCACCCCGATTTAGAAGGTTTCAATAAAGAAATCCACAACATGATTAAACATGGTGATGGTTTTATGCTTCACCTTCTCAAAATTCGTATATTGGTTCGTAAATATGGTTTGATCTTTACTGTCTGTAATTAATATATCCTCTATCAATGTATCGTAAATATCATCTGCATACTGTTCATGTGAAGTATCCTTTTTACTGTACAATGCACCAAATCCAATTTGTGACCCTTGTAACAATGGATTTATTTGAACGGTCCCGGATAATACATTATCAACATCTATTTCTATTTTATCCTTATTCACGGTAATGTTAAATACTCTTTTTTTCGTTAAGTTTCTTGGGTATTCTTTGTCATTAATCCGTGACCCATTTTGTGTATCTTGATAGGAATAAACGGTCGCTTTGTTAAAGGCATATTCCTCTTCATTCCATTTTATTTCATTTAACTGAAAACGCTGCTTTTCAACAATTCCTGCTCCTGGTAATTTTTCGCTAATCACAATCTCATTATCTACTAATGCAACTCGCAAATAGCTATTCGTTTTTTCATCGTAATTAATATAGAAGGCTTGCTGACCCACAACATTTCCCTTAAAAGTAAAATGCGCCTGATAGTTTTCGGGTAAGGCTTCCTTAAAGAGAATTCTCCCTTCACTTGATGGTGCTGATGTTAACGTAACTTCATTGTTTTCAAATTCAGCAGCACCGTTCATTACATCCCACTTCTGTGCTAATGAAAGATCCCCTATTTTGAATTCAACATTTTGTTTACTAGCTTGACGGATTTTCATCATGACATGATTGGTTGACCAATAGGGGGAGACTTGCAAGCGATTTAAATTATACAAATCTGCCTCTCGATCATTATAGGCACCTAACTCTAAATTGAAGTGCATACGAAACTTGTCTTTAATTTCCTTATCATTGACATGCTGAACAAGTGGGTCCATATTGTTATACAGTGAGTTGGCATGCATAATTGCATAGGCTTTCGGCACTTCGCCAAACTCCTGTTGATAGATTTCCTCCATCAATGTGTAATCCTTGCGAATGCGTTTTTCCATCTCTAATCGTGTTTCACTTGGAATCATATATTGATTTCGAATAAAGTCCATTAAATAGTGGTTATAGTATTCTATCGTTGTTTTATTTGGTACATTATTTTCATCAATCACACCAAGAGACTGTCCCTTATCATTAAAAATATTAATATAGGTTAGCCTATATCCATTAGATCCTAGCTCCCAATAACCGCTTCGTTCCATTAGCTTTAAATCTTTAGGCTTTAAAAATTTATTGTCTCGCGTATCCATTTTATTAGCATACGTAAACATCGTCGCCTTATAATTTAATTTTTCCATAATATTTTGAGCAAAAATACTGGAGTCTGTTCGTCCATCCTCAAACGATAAATACAATGCTTTTTCTGGCAATGGTTTATCTTTTTGATAAAAATCTAAAATATCCTGTTGCGTAATGGTTTGATAACCTTGCTTTTCTAGCAATGTTAATTGTTCTTCTAAATTCTTTTTGGACACATATTTAGGTGAATCATTTCTACTCACACCGAAATAGGAAAGGGCAATAAAGCCCTCTTTATTGTTTAATGGTACCGTTTCAGCTGTTCGTTTCTCTGTTAAAAATACAGCTTTTATTAAAATAACAGCTAACAAAACTACAATGATTAATTGCACGATTGAACGGATGATTTTTCGACGATTTTTTTTTGCTGGCTGGAGTTCTATATTTCTCTCATTCATTCCTTCTCACCCATTTTTCTAATTTTTAACATCGAAAATCGGGATTTTCGTAATTTTTGCTTTTCCATTTTCTTTTCTTTCGCGAGAATGTCCTGAGGTGTCTCCCTTGTCCCCCATGTAGATTTCCAAAACGTCACCCAAGCAACTGGCATCTGCCAAAGCAAAATAAATTCATAATAGAGAACAAAGATAAAGCCAAATCCCCATAATTTACTTTTTCTAAAGAATAAATGAGCCAAACTCATTAACATGGCCATTAGTAGTAAGCCAATTAAAAAAGTGGTTGGAAAAATACCATACATCAGTGGTACATAAATTAAGTTATAAACAACGACAATTGGTGCAGCAATCGGCACAATTAAACCAATAATGAAGAAAAGGAACATAAACGGTTCTTTTTTCCACATAAATAAAAATGCTCGTAATGATTCTCTTAGCCAAGAGCGTTTCCATCTCATTTGCTGTGATAAAAAAACTTTTGTGTCAGAGGGTACGATCGTTGAGCAAATGGCATTGTCCTGATAACCTGTTCGATGCGTTTTCAAAATATAGTTAGTCATACTGCGATCATCACCAAATGTCGCTGGCTGACCAAGAAATTTTTGATTGAGCCAGGCCTTTTCATTTTTTAAAATAAGCTCTTTTCGATAACATGCTAATGGCCCAGATAAGCAAGTAACCGTATCAAACCATGATTCAGCCGCTTTCATAATGCGGAAGGCGATATAATAACGGACCGTTTGTAATTTCGTTAGAGCATTCGTAAATTTATTTTCAACCTCAGTTCGGCCAGCTACACCGCCCATTTTAGGATCTTGAAATGGCTGTACTAAATTGCGGATTGCATGTGGCTCTAAAAAGCTATCTGAATCCACAAAAACAACTAAATCATGCTTTGCTTGATGAACACCAGCTACTAACGCTTCCCGTTTCCCTCCATTTTGTGGCAGCTTATAAAACTGTAAGCGATCATTTGTCCTAAAACGCTGGCCCTCTTGATGAATAAGGTCAATCATGTCCTTTGCCTTTTCTTCCGTACGATCTGTTGAACAATCATCCACAACAATGACTTCTAATTTATCTACTGGATAATATTGATTGATACAGCTTGAAATTGTGCGATGAATCCATTCTTCCTCATTAAACACGGGGATAATAATCGATACACCTGGTTCAAACTTCGGATTGATTGGTACATTCTTATAGAAAATACCAAATATATATCTACTTAGTAGAAACGTAGCCGCAATAATACTATATAAATATAAAAATTTATTAAACCTAAAGTAAATCACACTTTCGGCTCGCATTAACATGACAATAAGTGATACAACCAATAAAAATAAACTGGCCATAAAAATAGAAATGCCCCAACGTTTTTTTGTCATATATTCATTCAAAGGCTGTAAAAATTCACAGGCAACGTAATACCGGATTTGTCCATCTATCTCTTTCGTAAAAAAACGTTTAACCTTAGCCTTTAACTTTACTTTAGCTTCATAGCCCTCAGGCATCGCTCCACCTGGTATTGTAAAATTCATTGTTAAAATTTCATCGATGAGTAAATGATGGGGCTGATTCGTGTAAACAAGGATACCTGTTACTGAAATATCCTCCGCATAGTATTTGTCTGAACTCACTTGACGTCGTGCTCGTTTAATTTGCACCTCAAAATGAGTTTCATAGCGCAAGCTTAGTTGTTGGAGCCGATAAATTTCATTCACATCGGCAGGATCAATTTCATCTTTCTGGTAAGATGCGCCACGCCGATTGACAAGGCTCCGTACATTTTCGGGATCAGGAATATTTGATAAAATCCGACGATCAGAGCGTGGTATGGTTAAAACCTCTTTTTTCGTTTTCATCATTCATTCACATCCCTATTTGAATCTTCTTCAATCCAAGTCGACATTTTACTAAAGCTGTAACCATCTTGTTGCAGCTTTTCAATGATGAGTGGCAGTGCTTCTACCGTATTAGTTCCATCTAAAATGTGCATGACAATGACCTTTCCTGGCCCGACCCTAGACATCACTCGATCATAAATGTCTTGTGCTGTATACTCTAAATTCCAATCAAAAGAAGCTATATCATACATAGCAATCGTTTTAATGCCCGCAGCAGTGATGATTTTGGCTGTTCGCTCATCCATTATGCCTTGTGCTGGTCTAAAATAGAGTAGAGGTGGCTCTTGTAGCGCATAGGTCAAAGCCCTATGTGCTTTTACTAAATCGTCCTGTAAATCTTCGGGTGTCATTTTCGTAACATCTAGATGGTAATAGGAGTGACTAGCTACCTCATGACCTTCCTCTACAATCATCTTTGCTAATTGTGGATTTTTCTCCACGCCACTACCGATCAAGAAAAAGGTGCTTTTGATTTCATATTTACGTAAAATATCCAACACTTCTTTTACTCTTTTTTCATGTGCCCAGTCATCAAAAGTAATCGCAATCTCCTTTTTAGTCGTCTCTTTCCGATAATATAAATTCGGCTTGACCTGCTCATAATTTAAATTGGGGCTAACAGCATCATAACCAGCTATCTCTTCTACAGACTTTGTTAAATAGCGCTCATCTAATAAATCACTTAAAGTAGTAAAGGTATACTCCCGTTCATTCGCTAATTGGGCTAATAAAGGAATGGCATCCATAATAGCAGGGTTAATGTATGTGTTGAGATGAATAATAGAGCCCCTATCAATATATTGGCCGATATAGTCGATCAATTCCTGAGCACTTTGCATTTTTCGATCAAGTGGATTAATAGATAATCCAATAACGGCCTTCATATTTAGTGCTGCTGCTGCTAAGCGCATATTATCGGTAACATCACCTGAGCGACTGCGAACAAATTGTGGTGTATAACCTAAATGCTCTTTAAAAATTTGATTGGTTAAAACGATTTCTTCATACGTTTGGTCATAATCTAAAGTTGATACATCTGGAAATGTCAATGTACCATTTTGCACCTCATGTCCCCTTTTTAATATTTCTTTAACAAGCTCTGGCTCCTGAGCAACACGCATCCCCTCTAGAAAAAAGGTTGCTTTCATATTCGATTCATCTAATTTTGTCAGTAGTAACTCCATCGTTTCATTATCTGCGAAGCCATTAAATGTTAAGGCAACCTTTGGCACAACTATATTGGCATGACTGATTAAGTCACTCATAGTACCATCAGATTTTTTGACGTCTATGGTAGAATCAACTGGGTGAATCGTTTCTTTAGGAGTAGATTGACAGCCTGCTAACAACATTAGAATGAGCAGACCACATAGTTTAAGTTGTTTCATTTCCCATGAATTCTCCTTATAATTTGTAATAATTTTTATTTTTAAACAGAAAATGGGTATTTCGTGTATCAAAAATTAAAGAAGCCTGTTGGTCAATTAAAGAGTAATCAATATCTGAATGATTCGTTAAAATTAATACTGCGTCTGCCTGTTGGATTATTTCTACTGTTAGTAGGTCCGTCTTGACAAGAGCTTGCTCTACAGAAAAGGTTTCAATAAAAGGATCGATAATCTTTAACTGACACTGATTATCTAGTAGTTGTTGAATAACACGAAGTGCTGGAGATTCACGTGAATCATTTATATTGGGCTTATAAGTAACGCCAATGACAACAATGTTTGCCTTACACAGCTCTTTACTTTGTAGACGTAAGTAGTTTTCTAATCTGTTCACCACAAAATGAGGCATGGAATCATTGACTTTATCTGCCGCTTCAATTAGCGTTGCCGAGATCCCGTGTTGTTGTCCTGCCCACAATAAGTATTTAGGATCGACTGGAATACAATGCCCTCCTACTCCTGGTCCAGGTGTAAATGGCATAAAACCATATGGCTTTGTAGAAGCTGCATGAATGACTTCCCAAATATCGATATCCATTTTGTAGCAAATCTGACTTAACTCGTTGACAAGGGCAATATTAATTTGACGAAATGTATTTTCCAGCAATTTCTCCATCTCAGCCACTCTTGGGCTTGAAACAGGACAAACATTGGTATGAATGACTGTTTCATAAAAGATCTTTGATACTTCTAAGCATGCTGCAGTTATTCCACCAACCACTTTAGGCGTATTTGATACGGAAAAGTTGATATTTCCTGGATCCACACGTTCTGGTGAATAGGCTAAAAATAAATTTTGACCAATCACAAAACCATAGTTTTCTAAAATAGGCTGGACAATTTCTTCTGTTGTCCCAGGATACGTTGTGCTTTCAAGAATAACTAACCCATTCGTCTTGATATATTGTCCGATGGTATGTGTTGCTTCTTTTATATATGAAATATCGGGAGTTCCTTCTGCAGTAGTAGGTGTAGGCACACAAATCATAACGACATCCACTTGTGAAAGCTTAGAAAAATCATTCGTTGGCTCAAATTGATTACTCTTTAGCATTTGCTGTATATTTTCTTTAGGTAGATCAGCGATATAACTATGACCATTTTGTAACTGCATGATTTTATCTTGGTTTTTATCAAAGCCTATTACCTGAAACCCACTTTGAACCATTTCCACTGCAAATGGTAACCCTACATAGCCAAGCCCAATAACCCCAATTGTAGCTTTTTTTGTGTGGATTTTTTTTGATAAAGCTTTGCTTAATGATGTCGTTTCAATTGTCATAAAAAATTACTCCTTTATCTAATCTAGTAGTCCATTGTCATCGTTCTTTTCGTTACAGCTTCGTTTGACCATAGTTATTCATGGCAAGCATTCTGCAAAGTAATTTATCACTTCTCATCATCGTACTGTACAGACTCCTTTCATCGCTACATACTTACGTATGATTTTTCTAGTCAAAATAGATTAAAAAAATAAATTTAACTCAAAAAAACTTCATCAACATTTATATAGTACTAATTATAACTAAACAATTTCTAAACAATTATAAAATATACTCATAAACACCTACATTTTATGTAATTTAATAATATTTGTGCAATAATGTTCATCCTATTTAACAAATAATTTCAGAATTACTTTCTAACTCTAAAAAAATCAACACTAAATTATATTAATTATTGGTAAATCAACATTTTTTAATAATTGCAATAAAAATAACCCCCTCAAGTATCATTAATGAGCAATACTTGAGGGGGCTAATAAAAAAGTAAGTGAGTTAGATCACTCACTTACCCTTTGAATTATTGTACTGGTACTACTGCACCTTTCCATTCTTCTAAAATGAAGTCTTGGATTTCTTTAGAAGTTAATACTTCTAATAATTTTTTAATTTCTGGTCTTGTTTCGTCGCCTGCACGTACTGCGATGATATTCACATATGGAGATTCTTTGTCTTCAAGAGAAATAGCATCTTCGATTGGATTTAAACCATTATCGATCGCAAAGTTAGAGTTGATAAGTACTGCATCGCCCTCATCATTTTCATACATTTGTACAAGCATTTCTGGTGCAGTATTCGCATCGAATTTAAAGTTTTTAGGATTTTCTTCAATATCCTTTATTTCTGCTGCCGTTTTATCAATACCTTCTTTTAATTTAATTAAGCCTTTAGCTTCCAGTAATGATAGCATACGACCGTGGTCTGATACTGAGTTAGAAAGTAAGATTGTTGCGCCTTCAGGCAGATCTTCTAAAGTTTTATATTTTTTTGAGTAAATACCGATTGGTTCAATATGAACGCCACCAGCATTCACGAAATCATAGCCATTATCTTTAATTTGTAACTCCAAGTATGGAATATGTTGGAAGTAGTTTGCATCAAGTGTTTTTGAATCTAGATCTTGGTTTGGAAGAACATAATCTGTATAAGTTTCAATTTCAAGGTCGATGCCTTCTTTAGCTAAAATTGGTTTTGCTTTATCTAGGATGACTGCGTGTGGTGTATTAGAAGCACCTACTTTTAATGTTACATTGTCTTTACTATCTGTTTGATCAGATGCTGAATTGGCATCTTCTTTTTTATCTGTACCACAAGCTGCTAATGCTAGTACAAGTATAGATAAAAATAATCCTGCTAATAACTTTTTCATTTATGACACTCCCTTTTATTTGTTTCAAATATGTTAGCGGTTAGAACCGGATTAACCTCTTTTAGTCTTACTAACGTTTATCGATCTTCACCGTTATGAGATCACCAATCCATTGAATGATAAATACAACTACTAAGATCAAAATAGTTGCCATTAATGTCACATCTTGGCGATTTCGTTGGAAGCCGTCTAGGAAAGCTAAGTTACCAAGACCACCTGCACCGATAATCCCTGCCATTGCAGTATAACCAACGAGGGCAACAGCCGTTACAGTAATTCCTGAAATTAGTGCTGGTAAAGATTCAGGGATCAGTACTTTCCAAATAATTGTGGATGTTTTTGCCCCCATTGAACGGGCTGCTTCAATGACACCTTTATCTATTTCACGTAACGCAATCAATACCATACGAGCGTAGAACGGGGCTGCACCAATAATTAGAGCAGGTAATGCCGCATTTGCTCCCCGAATCGTACCAAGTAAGAATTTCGTAAATGGAATTAATAAAATAATTAACACGATAAATGGGATGGAGCGGAAAATATTAACGATTGAACCCGTTAAAAAGTTAACCATTTTATTAGCCCATAGCTGATTAGGGCTTGTTAAAAATAGAACGATCCCAATGACTAACCCAAGAATAAATGTGACAACTGTAGAAATTGCCGTCATGTACAATGTTTCATACATAGCTTGCCACATATTTTCCCAGTCTACGTTTGGAAAAAGATTAGTTAGCATTTGCGATCACCTCCGTTTGTACTTCGACTGTATTTAAATAACGAAGGGCTTCAGCCACATTTGTTTTCGAGCCATCAATTTGCACAATCAGTGTACCGTATGCACCGTTTTTCGTTTGCGAAATATTACCATGAACAATGCTTACTTCTACATCAAATTGTTTCACAAGATGTGAGATAACCGGCTGCTCGGTCTTTTCACCAACAAAAATCAGTTTGACAAGTTGTCCAGTTGGATAATTTGTTTTGATTTGTGCCACCGTATCCTGTGTTTCCTTTGTATCCGTAATCTGAGATACGAATTTTTTAGTAATAGCCGCTTGTGGTGCTTGGAAAACTTGCAATACCTCACCACGTTCCACTATTTCGCCTGCCTCCATGACCGCTACACGATGACAAATTTTGCGGATGACATGCATTTCATGGGTAATCAAAACGATTGTTAAGCCTAAACGTTCATTGATATCAACGAGTAAATCAAGAATGGCATCCGTCGTTTCAGGATCGAGTGCGGAAGTCGCCTCATCACATAGTAAAACCTCTGGATTATTCGCTAGTGCACGGGCAATCCCTACACGCTGCTTTTGTCCACCAGAAAGCTGGGATGGATATGCCCTGTCACGTCCCTCTAGACCAACAAGTGCAATTAATTCCTTTACTCGTGCTTCACGTTGAGCCTTTGAAACACCTGCTATTTCTAGAGGAAATGCAATATTTTCGGCAACTGTTCTAGACCAAAGTAAATTGAAATGTTGGAAAATCATACTTACCTTTTGTCTAGCTGCTCTAAGCTTTTGCCCTTTAATCGATGAAAATTCTTGACTGTTCACCGTTACTGTTCCTGTTGTCGGTTTCTCTAAACCGTTTAATAAACGAATCATGGTACTCTTACCAGCGCCACTATAGCCGATAATGCCAAAAATTTCACCTTTATTGATGGTAAGGTTGACGTCTTTGACTGCCGTTAATTCGCCATTTGCTGTTTTGTACTTCTTCGTAATATTTTGAAGCTGGATCATAGCGAATACTCCTTTTCTCATATAGAAAACCCCTTCACTCACAGACAAGTAGAAGGGGTCACGTATAATAACGTTAAACCGTTCTCTCATCTTTCAAAGAAAAATCTTTGAGTGATTTGGCACCTTTTCACTTTGTGATGGTTGCCGGGCTTCATAGGGCACTTCCCTCCGCCACTCTTTATAAGAGTTCGATATATTTAATGTTTTAGTAATATATTTGATACTTTACCACGCTAGTAAAGTTCAGTCAATTGATTTTTTTAACAATTCGTATAAAAATGGTACGGATTGAAAAGCATAAATCTTATCTGTCACTTTTCCGCCATCACTAACAAGTAAACACGGAACACTTTCAATTTGATGCTCAACAGCAACATGCTCTAAAAAATTTATATTCGCTTTACCTATTGGTAGCTGTGGCAGTAATTGTTCAATAATGGCCATCATTTTAGATGCCACTGCACACGTTCCACACATCGGTGTATATAAATAAAATGCAGCTTTCTGTCCCGACTGTTTAGCCGTTTCCCACTGCTCTTTTGACCATTCTTCCATTTCCTCACTCAACCTTACAAAATATATTCATTATGGATTGAAAAATGTGCACGCAGTAATATCATCGCTAACACTTTTCTTGGTGTCGTCTCTACTTCCTTATAGGTTGGCATTGTACGTAAATGCTCTGCCTCTGGATAATGTCTGTCCATTAATGCACGCAGCTTATCGCCTGAAGTATCTGCATCAAAAAAAGTAAATAGCTCACAGCTCTCATAGGGATCGAGCAGCTCTTCTAATTGATGCACACCAATTGTACCATTCGTACATAGTATTGTAACATTCTCATTTAAAATTGGCTCAATTTGTAGCTTATCTGAGCGTCCTTCTACTATTAAGCATTTTCCCTCGAACATTACGCCACCTCCATTTAGACATCCCCATTATAAGTCATTATATAACAAAAAACGCCGGTAGTTTCCGACGTTTTTCGATTATAGCTTGTCTTATTCAGCGATCATTTCTTCGTATTGCTCTGCTGTCATTAGTTTTTCAACTTCTGATGCATCAGCAGGCTCCACAACGATCATCCATGCTTTTTCATATGGTGATTCATTAACGAATTCTGGGCTATCTTCTAAATCTGCATTTACTTCAACTACAGTACCTGAGATTGGTGCATACAATTCAGAAACAGTTTTAACTGATTCTACGCTACCGAATGGATCATCTGTTTTGATTTCGTCGCCAACTTGTGGAAGCTCAACGAAAACGATATCTCCTAATTCAGATTGTGCGAAGTGAGTAATACCAATACGTACTTTTCCATCTTCTGTTTTTACCCATTCATGTTCTTCAGAATAACGTAAGTCTTTAGGTGTGCTCATGCAAAAAACCCCTCCATAAATATGTAATATATTCACTTTCAGTGTGCCATACTTCTCCTATAAAAACAAGATTCAATTACGTGCGAGCTTAATTGCAGTCCACAATTTTTTCAAGTTACTTGAAATACATCTCTGTTAAAAATTTGTGACATCTGCCGGTGACTTTATCTCGGTTAGAAGAGTCGTTCGATCCTGTTTAAATACGGCTATTTCCAAGTTTGCTCAAAATCTGATTCTTTAAACCCTAGCGTTACTTTTTGGCCATCCGTTACGATTGGACGTTTGATTAACATCCCATCAGAAGCAAGTAGCTCCAGCTGCTCATCTTCAGTCATTTCCGCTAGCTTGTCCTTTAAACCAAGCTCACGATATTTCATACCCGATGTATTAAAAAATTTCTTCAAAGGCAGTCCACTGGCTTGCCAAATGGCTTTTATTTCATCCTTTGTTGGCGATTGCTCTACAATGTGTACCTCTTCATAGGAAACCTCATGATCATTTAACCACTTTTGTGCTTTTTTACATGTCGTACATTTCGGATAATGGATAAATTGAATCGTCATTAAAATGCTCCTCTACTGTCTTTTTCTGTAGTATACCATCATAATTGTTTCGAATGGTGGAACTTCTCTCATTTTCGTAAGCCTATCCATCCGTTTTGCTGTTCTATTCATCACTTTCTCCATTTTATCCGTCAATCTAGCTGTTCTATCCGTCAGTTTCACGCTTCTATCCATCTCTCATAAAAAAACCTAGCTATCCTCTTACAGATAGCTAAGTGAAAGTGTATGCTATTAAACAATATATTTTTCAGCTTCGATTAGTTTAACAGAAGCTTCACGTTTCTTCGCAATTAAGTTATAAGGATTATTGCGTGTTAATTTACGAAGTGCAGATAATGTCATACGTGCTGCATCGCCATCTGCTGAAGCAAGAATTGTGTCTTTTGCTTCCTTTTCGATTTCTGTGAATGCTTCTTGGCAGAAGATTTGCGTGTATAGCAATTTCTGCTGTGCTTTTTCAGCGCCATCACGAGCAATTGCCTTTTCTGTACGTAAGACAGCTGACTCCATTGCAAATAATTGGTTAGCGATATTGGCAATATTCACTAATACCTCTTGCTCCTGATCAAGCTTCGCACCAAAGCGTTGTGCTGCTAAGCCTGCAGCTAATACAGCAATCTTCTTAGCATTTTTCACTAAATATTTTTCTTGTGCTAGTGGCTCTGTACCGATGTCTTCTGGCATTAACATTAGCAGCTCTTGCTGTAAATTTTGAGCAACTTGTAATAAAGGAAGTTCGCCTTTTAGCGCCTTTTTCATAAATGTGCCAGGGACAATCATGCGGTTAATTTCATTTGTACCTTCAAAAATTCGATTAATACGAGAATCACGGTAAATACGCTCTACCTCATATTCAGCCATAAAGCCATAACCGCCATGTAATTGTACGGCTTCATCTGCAATATAATCTAATGTTTCCGACCCAAATACTTTCGCAATAGAGCATTCAATTGCATACTCAGCAATAGCACCTGCAATTACTTTTCCTTGCTTTTGCTCTTCAAGGCTTAACTGGCTTAAACGATCCTCAAATAGACCAACAGTACGATAGTTTAATGATTCGGACGCGTACAATTGAGAAGCCATTGTTGACAATTTCTCTTTTGTTAGATTGAAATCAGAAAGCTTTGTTTTAAATTGCTGACGTTGGTTTGTATACTGGATAGCTAACTCCAATGCACGTTTAGAGCCACCAATTGTGCCCACACCAAGCTTATAACGACCAATATTTAAAATGTTGAAGGCAATGACATGCCCACGACCAATTTCACCTAATAGATTTTCTACAGGTACTTCCGCATCTTCTAATACTAATGTACGAGTTGACGATGATTTAATCCCCATTTTCTTCTCTTCCGGGCCTACTGAAACGCCATTGTAGGCACGTTCTACGATAAAGGCAGAGAATTTATCACCATCAATTTTTGCATAAACAACAAATACGTCAGCAAAGCCTGCATTTGTAATCCATTGCTTCTCACCATTTAAAATATAATGTGTGCCTGCCTCATTTAATTTCGCAGTCGTTTTTGCCCCTAGAGCATCTGAACCTGAGCCTGGCTCTGTTAATGCATATGCTGCGATTAATTCACCTGAAGCAAGCTTAGGTAAATATTTTTTCTTTTGATCTTCATTACCAAATAGAACGATTGGTAGTGAACCAATCCCAACATGTGCACCATGTGTGATGGAAAAACCACCTGCAACAGACATTTTCTCAGCAATTAAAGCTGAAGAAACTTTGTCTAGTCCAAGCCCTTCATATTCTTCTGGCACATCTGCTCCAAGCAAACCTAATTCGCCTGCACTTTTTAGGAGACGCACTGAATGCTCAAATTCATGGTGCTCTAAATTTTCAACTACTGGTAAAACTTCATTTGCTACATATTCCTCTGTTGTTTTAGCAATCATCTTATGCTCGTCAGTGAAATCTTCTGGTGTAAATACACGATTTAATTCCACATCTTCAATTAGAAATCCGCCGCCTTTAATGAAATCAGTTGTTTTTTCAGTCATGATAAATTCCTCCCAATATATCTATTTTGATTGTTTAATCCCCAAATGAACATGTATAGAAAAGCTTGATGTGAACATGTTCGGAGGCAACCGTAAACCGTACACCTCAAGCTGATCTAGAAAATTTTATAAAATTTCAAATACACCAGCAGCACCCATGCCGCCGCCAATACACATTGTCACCACGCCATATTTCTTCCCTTGACGCTTCAATTCATGAATAAGCTTTAACGTTAAAATAGCTCCTGTAGCACCTAGAGGGTGACCTAATGCAATTGCTCCACCATTGACATTGACTTTTTCTTGGTCGATGCCTAAATGACGTACTACCTGTAATGATTGAGAAGCAAATGCTTCATTGATTTCCCATAAATCAATGTCATCTATGGATAAACCTGCAATTTCTAACGCTTTAGGTACTGCCACAATCGGACCAATTCCCATTACTTCAGGAGGCACACCACCAACTGCAAAGCCTAGGAATTTTGCCATTGGTGTCAGTCCTTGCTGTTCGGCCTCCTCACGATCCATCACTAGTACAGTTGCTGCACCATCAGAAGTTTGAGAGGCATTACCAGCCGTTACACTGCCCTTTACATGGAAAGCTGGACGCAATTTTGCTAAGCCTTCAACTGATGTACCTGGTCGTACACCTTCATCCATACTAAATGTAAATTTTTTTACTTGTGGTTTATTGTGATCGTCTACGTAATGCTGTTCCACTTCGATTGGTACAATTTCATCATTGAATTTGCCTTCTTTAATCGCCTTTTCAGCAAGAACATGCGAGCGAACTGCAAAAGCATCTTGATCTTCACGACTAACATTGTACTGGCGAGCCACTTCCTCAGCCGTATGTCCCATACCCATATAATATTGCGGAGCCGTTTCAGCTAATGTCGGATTTAAGCGTGGTGTATTCCCCACCATCGGCACCATACTCATAGACTCGACACCGCCAGCTAGAATCACCTTTGAATGACCTAGCATAATTCGCTCTGCTGCATACGCAATTGCCTGTAAACCTGATGAACAAAATCTATTAATCGTTAGCGCAGGAGTTGTATCTGGTAATCCTGCTAGTGCCCCAATACTACGTGCTACATTCATCCCTTGCTCTGCTTCAGGCATCGCACAGCCTAAAATTAAATCATCAATCGGTCCTTCATAGCCCGCTCTTTTCAATGTTTCTTTGACTACAACAGCACCAAAATCATCTGGTCTTACTGTTGCTAAAGAACCTTTTTTTGCTTTTCCAATTGGAGTTCGTGCTCCTGCTACAATAACGGCTTCACGCATCGTATTAATCCCCCTTTGTTTCATATGCAAGATTGATCTATTTTGTCAATTAGTTACGAAGTGGTTTACCTTTTAACAGCATGTGTTGCATTCTTTGCTGAGAAAGTGGATCAGCAACAAGGCTAAGGAAAGCCTCACGCTCTAAGTTCAATAGATACTGTTCGTCAACTAATGTACCGTACGGAACCTTACCACCCGCAATGACATAAGCTAATTTTTTAGCAATTTTTAAATCATGTTCGCTAATAAAGCCTGACTCAAACATGCCTTGCGCACCGATGAGTAATGTTCCGTAGCCTGATGCACCGACCACTGGCACTTTTGTTGGTACAGGTGGTTGATAGCCCGCTTCGTAAAGCGCTAATGCAGCTTGCTTCGCATCATATAATTGATGGTCTGGGTTAACAGAAATACCATCTGCAAAGTTTAAGAAGTTATTTTCACGTGCTTCCTCACCAGAAGTTGAAACCTTCGCCATTGCAATTGTTTCAAATACTTTATTAGCAATATGTTGATAGTCTACATCTACGCCGTTCGGTAAGCCCTTTAGGAATTTTTGATAAAGCGCTTTATTACCACCGCCGCCTGGAATTAAACCAACGCCAACTTCCACTAAGCCCATATACGTTTCCATCGTTGCTTGAATATGTGCAGCTGGTAAGCAAACCTCTGCTCCTCCACCCAATGTCATGGCAAAAGGTGCTGCCACAACAGGCTTACGTGAATATTTGATTTTTTGCATAGCATCTTGGAATGCCTTAATCACGAAATCTAGCTCAAAAATATTATCATCCTGTGCTTCTACTAAAATCATCCCTAGATTTGCACCTACACAGAAGTTTTTCCCTTGATTGCCGATTACTAAGCCCTTATAGTTAGCCTCTACTTCATCAACCGCAAAGTTAATCATTTGGATAATATCTAAACCGATTGCGTTCGATTGTGAATGGAACTCAAGCAGTGCAACTCCATCACCTAAATCTATTAAACTAGCACCTGTGTTTGATTTAATAACGCCATGCTTTTTCTTATAGCGCTTTAAGTTAATCTCTTTTTCATTGACTGGAACTTTCACATATTGCGAACCATCATAGTAAGCTAAATCGCCATCTAATTCAGAATAAAATGTCTCAAAGCCATTCGCTAACATCTCTTTGACAAATGCAGGGACTTCTCGACCTTCAGCCTCCATTTTTGCTACAGATTCTTGTACACCAATAGCATCCCAAATTTCAAATGGTCCTTGTTGCCAGCCGAAGCCCCATTTCATAGCATTATCAATGGCTACAACATCATCTGCAATTTCACCGTGTAGCTGTGCTGAGTAAATTAATGTTGGAGCAAAGATCCCCCACAATAACTCACCTGTACGATCCTTTGCATAGGTTAATGCCTTCACTTTATTAGCTAACCCACGTGTTTGTTTCGCCATTTCAATAGAAGCTGTTTTTAACTTTTTCGCTGGACTATACGATAATGTTGTTGGATCAATCTCAAGTATCTCTTTTCCTTGTTTTAAGAAGAAACCTTGACCCGATTTTGCACCTAACCAGCCGTTTTCAACCATTTTTTGTAAAAACTCGGGTACTGCAAATACTTGCTGTTCCTCACCTGTTGTTTGGTCGTAAACATTTTTTGCTACATGAATAAATGTATCTAAACCAACAACGTCTAGTGTACGGAAAGTTGCAGATTTTGGACGACCAATAAGTGGACCTGTTACAGAGTCTACTTCACCAACTGAATAACCACCTTTTAACATTTCCTGTAATGTGATCAGTAAACCATATGTTCCAATGCGGTTTGCAATAAAGTTTGGTGTGTCCTTCGCCAGTACAACACCTTTACCAAGCACATCTTCCCCAAATGTTTTCATGAAACTAACTACTTCAGGAGCAGTTGTATTAGCAGGAATCACCTCTAGTAATTTTAAATAGCGAGGTGGGTTGAAAAAGTGTGTGCCAAGGAAATGCTTTTTAAAATCATCTGAACGTCCCTCTGCCATAGCATCAATACTAATACCAGATGTGTTTGAACTAATGATTGTTCCCGGTGTACGAACAGCATCAATTTTTTCATAGAGACTTTGTTTAATTGGTAAATTTTCCACAACAACTTCGATAATCCAATCTACATCTTTTAGTTTCCCTAGATCATCTTCAAAGTTGCCAACCGTTAGTAGTGATAAATTTTTCTTAGAAGTAAGTGGTGCTGGCTTTTGCTTTAATAACTTTTGCAAAGCTCCGTTTACAATACGATTTCTTACAGCTGGATGCGCTAAAGAAAGACCCTTTGCTTCTTCCTCTTGCGTCAGTTCCTTCGGTGCGATATCCAATAGTAATGTTGGTATACCGATGTTTGCTAAATGTGCTGCAATTCCAGAGCCCATCACCCCAGAACCTAGAACAGCTGCTTTTTTAATGTTGTAAGTCACAAGCAATTCCCCCTTATTCTCCCATTGAATGAATAGCCATTCATTTTTTGGCCAAAAAAATATCAAGTGTACCTTAGTGGATTTTTGTCTTGTTGTTGGATGAGATTCACTCCATTCAACCAAGCACTACTAAGGTTTATCTCCGTTCTCATTACAACTCTTAATGAATGAAGATAAAACTACTTTTCTGTTTTTAGTGTAGATTATTTTGTCTAATTTAGCAATCTTTTTTCAAGAATTATTTTTGCAATATACATCTTTTTTTGTTCTTTACGAGCTAAAAGCAGACAATATGTAGCGCTCAAAACAGCCAAACAGAAAACTTTCAGGTTGAGAGAAAAATGTGTAGAATGAAAAGCAAGGAGAGTGAATACTGATGAAAACAATTACTACTGCAGAACAATTTAATGAACTAATCGCTGGTGACCAAAAGGTGCTAGTGAAATTTTACGCTGGCTGGTGCCCAGATTGCACACGCATGAATATGTTCATCGATCCAATCATTGAAGAGTACAACCAATATGATTGGTATGAGCTAAATCGTGATGAGCTTCCAGAAATCGCTGACAAATATGATGTTATGGGAATCCCAAGCTTATTGATTTTCCAAAACGGTGAAAAACTTGCACACTTACACAGTGCCAATGCCAAAACACCTCAGCAAGTAACAGAATTTTTAGCTGCACAATAATAATGAATAAAGAGCTGCATTTCTTCTTGAAATGCAGCTCTTTTTGGAAGGGAAACATGATGCACCAACAATTGGCCTTATATGGAACATCACAATATGATGCATCCATTGCACCAAGCTATCGAAATTCTGCCTGTGGGCCCACTACGATTTACGTCATTTTAAACTATTTGAACAGTTCAGCTCCTTCTATTAATAAGCTTTATCGACAGCTTGGTGGCACAAAAATTGGTTTGTTCAAATGGCGACTGATTCACAACCTCCGCGAACTGCAACCCACCTGGGATATTCGAACTTGTTCACTAAAAGAAGCTTTACAAGAAATTGACGCAGGTCGCCCTGTTGCTATGCGTTTTGACCGCTATTTTAGCCTACAGTGGCAGAATAAAAAATCAACATTTGCCTACCATTGGGTACCGCTTATTGGCTATACCATAAAAAATGATACGTTATCGTTAATATTTCATGATAATGGTGGGCCACAACGTGACAGTCAAATTCGGCAGGCTCTCTACAAAGACAATGACAAAGTATTATCGTTCGTTAAAATAACACCTCAGTAGGGCAAATAATGAAACGTCCTTATTTGCTCTCTCCACTCATTTCTCATAAAAAAACAGAGCATATTGCTATACTCTGTGATGATCCATTAAATAAGGGAATATAATGAGCGTGCATGCTTTGCAATTAGCGTGTAGCCACTCTCTTCTATCTCTTTAAAAATTTGCGGTTCATAGTTTGGTAACATAAGGCTTGTAAAATCGGCATCAATTGGAACATTCGTTTGAATTGTTGCAAGCTCATGGGATAATTTCAGCATGTCCAAATTCTCTTGAATTTTTGTCCGTTGCCCTGGCTTTAATTCACCGAGCGACGCTAAAATTTTGTCAATCGAGCCATATGTTTGGATTAACGTTAGTGCTTGCTTAGGACCAATCCCCTTCACACCTGGATAGCCATCACTTGTATCACCCATAAAGGCTTTAACCTGTGCAAACTGTGTTGGTTCAATACTATATTCTTCTTTAAAGCGAGCATGTGTATAAATATCGTATTCTGTGTAGCCTTTTTTCATAAAAGCAATTTCTGTAGATGGTCTTAAAAGCTGAAGCAAGTCTTTATCACCACTAATGACAGTAATATCTGCCTGTTCCTGCCATTTGGTAATCATCGAGCCAATTAAATCATCAGCCTCCATGCCCTTCACTCCGAAATTTTGCCAGCCAATTTGCTGTGATAAATTTTTCGCCATATCAAATTGAGGGAGCATTTCCTCTGGTGGTGCTGGGCGATTCGCTTTATAGCCATCATATAAATCATTGCGGAATGTATGTGCCCCCATATCCCAGCAAACAGCCATATGCGTTGGCTTCATGATCGATTGTGCCGTTAACACATGTCGCACAAATCCTTGGGCTCCATTAGTCGGTGTTCCATCTGCCAGACGAATAAAATGCCCCATTGCAGCGGAAGCGAAAAATGACCGGAATAACAGGGCCATCCCGTCAATAATCAATAGTTTTGGTTTTGTTGTCATGCTATATTTCCTCTCTATTACAATACAAAGTTTGTATCTATTATTGTTTTCTACTTAAACATTATAGCAAACTTTCAATAATCAGCATTGTTAATACACGGAAATACGCTTACTTTACAACATAACCTTCCCTTTTTTCGAGATGCGATTGCGGTGATCCAGTTGAATCCCTGTTAACCATTGTAAAAAAGCTGTCACTCCAATCTTAACAGTTTCTGGACGCAGCACTCCTTCCTTCGGGTCGGCGTAAACAAAATCAATATGACGAACCCCTTCATTTTCACCAATTAGTTTAAGAATATCAAACAATTCATAGGCCGTTAAACCACCTGGTGTTGCTGCCGGAACATCGCGCGCAAACATAATATCAAGAGCATCTAAATCAACGGAAACATAAATGCGATCTACCTCATACATAAGCTGACGTAGCATTTCGCGGATTGTGAGCTGAATACCATCACGTCGCATTTGCTTTAACGTAATCATATGAATCCCTTGCTCTCTTGCATAATGAATCATTTCAGGAGAATTAAAAAAGCCATGCAGACCGACATTATACACATGTTTCCCCTCCACAACCCCTGCTGCCATTAACTGATGGATTGGCGAATCTTGCGCTAAACCAACCTCCTCTTGATTTCTTGCATCTAGATGCGTATCAATTTGAATAATGCCAATCCGATCTTGTGGAAAAGCATTCTTTATGCCTTTTAGTGAGCATGCTGTAATGGCATGATCGCCTCCAATCAAACAAGTAAAGCTTTTTTGAAAGGCGATACTTAAATTTTCCGCCGCCGCCTCGATGGCCGATTCTGAAAGCATTCTATCTTGTTCATGAATCGCCACATCTCCTATATCAACGACTGATAGCGCACGTAAATTTATCTGCTCATCTAAATTATACGATTGAAAGCTTGGCCAAGCTTTCCGAAATGCTGTTGGGTATTGCGCTTTTGTTGAGGCTCCACTGGCATACGATAAAAGAGCACCATATACGACAATATCCACATCATTCGGGTTCGGATTTAGCTGCTGCTTTATCCATTGATGCATCGCTGATCCATTTTCTTGCTTCCATTGGCATTCTGGTTGTATAAACATATTCATCTACCACCTTTATATCTTTTCTATTCAAGTTAAATTGACCTATACGAACTTACGCTCTCCCTAAAAAGTCTTAACATATATCCTCTATAGTAATAGTACCATTCGTACATTCAACTTCGTCACTGTTTTTCTTTTTTCCTCTTTTCTTTTAAATTTTCTCCTTATACAACAAAAGAGCAAACTAGAAATCAGTTTGCTCTGCCCATTTTATAGGAATAAATATTTGTTTTTCGTCCTGAGTTGGTGTCTTTCACGAGAGTTACCACTATTTTAGAACGCTTGCTCTTCTTTATAAGCGGCTTTCTCACCTCGAGAGCTATTGGACCACTTTCATGAGCAAGCCACCGTGGTAAAGAAGATGTGAACCCCCAACCCTGTTTCCAAAAATTCTCCACTTTTAATAAAAGCATTCGAATCCTCTACTTCTGCTGTTTAGAACGGCTTTCACAAAGTTCTGCTACTTCATACATGGAGTAACTTTGAAAATCGTATTGACTGCGCAAGGTCTGAAAATAACTTAATAGCTCTTCTAGCATAGCTAAATTTTTATCAAGATGTTTGCCAAAATTATGAGGATGCCACCATAAATGATAAAATGCTTGTGCCTGAGCAGCTTTGAGCATGCCTTCCTTTATGCGATTTACTTTTAAACCCTCGAATACACGTAACGGACTACAATAAGGTCTTAAAAAGGCACTTGATCGAATATTAATTAGTTGGTCCTCTTGCATATCCTCCAGTGTAGCCATATGATGACCAGTTAGATTCCAATAGCTATCTAGCCACTTTTTGGCACCCAAAAGTCTCCCCTTTTTCGTAAACTTTTGGGCATCATACAGAACATGATTTTCGGTACCTCTGTAGCAAACATAGCCCGCTTCTAAACATGCTGCTAAATAATCTTTGTTTACTTGATTACGGGGAAAGACTATGGATTTCATCGGAGCAACATACCCCTCACTAATCGTTTTTGTCGCATGTAAGTCTGCGCAAAAGGCTGCTTCTGTTTGACCATTCTCTAAGCAATAGAAATGAGAAAAGGTATGACTTCCTATTTCCTGATGTGGTGTACGTTTAATCTCCTCAATTAATGATTTCCCAAAATGCAAGAGATCCTCTTGTTCATTTTCGCCTACTTTTGCTAGCTGGCTATGCGCCGCAAAGCGCATGTTATCATATTTCACAGGGATACCTCGTAAATAATGAGCCATTTCTGCCTTTGATTCTGCAAACAATAATCCGACTGTAGCCCAAGTCGCATGTATGTCATATTGCTCAAATAACGCTAGTATCCTGGGCAAGGCTTTCCGTACACCATAAAGGTTCTTATTATATTGTCCATATCGAAATACATCATGGACACCCCAATTCAGCTCAAAATCTAATGAAATAACGAGACCCCCACCATTCATGTAACTACTTCCTCCATTTTTGCACACCTAGTAACAGTGCACGTATTTTGGATTGAGTAATATAGCCTGAGTAAACATGGACAAGCTTGCCTCCAAAGCTTAATTTAAAGGCTCGTACATTTCGATTGTCCGTTAACTCACCCATATCATATAAAACAAACCCTTGTGCTTTTAGATGCAGTAGGTTATGCCAGATTAAAAAACGATTAGCATAACGGATTGGGCGTTTTAAATGAGCAGGCATAGCTGATGCATGACAAGTTGCCACATAATAGGACATCGCTTTTTTCTCATGTACAATATCTAATCGATAGCACAATGTTTGTCCACAAATACTTTGGATCTCAGATAATAATAATGCCCCCTGTTCGTTGAGGAGCATAATAGTTTCCATTTGCGACTTGCCAATCGCTTCAAGCTTTTTTCTTTTTGCAAAATGATTATAAAATTGCTGAAAGGCTCGTAAGTTCTCCAGGGATGGCTCTTTATACAAAATGACTTGATAAGATTCCTTTTGGGCACGTCGTAAAATTTTGCGATTGCCTTCAGAAAGCGCTAAATACAATGATAGCTCATGTTCTTGCAAATGAATGTGAATCGTTTCACTTTTTACAAGCTTTCGACTAGGTACCAATGAATGTGTATACCCTACGACTTTCATTGATTTTCGAAAATTCGCTGGTTTTTCTAAAAAATAAAAATGCTGCATTGCGATATTCCATCGCTTACTTTTAATGGACAGAATGAACATCGCCTCCACTCTCTGTATATTTTTCTACACGCTGTCGCTCAAAACGAGCGATTTTATAATGTTTCATTCGAGAAATAGGTTTATAGCCTAGCTGTACTAAACGTTTACGTTTCCGCCATTGCCAAAAGCTTGCTGTTACCCACAATGTTTGTGCTGGTTTTATTTTTCGGAAATACGCTGTAATAATATCGATTTGTTTGAAAACATCATAGGCTAAAAAATAGGTTTCCTTCGGTAAGGCTTCTACAATTTTCATTGAATCTACACGCCAATTGGAGGCATGTAACGCAAAGGCTGGCTTATTCGTTTCCGCAAAGGAGTCTTTATAGATCTTATAGCCCTTATAATAAAGAGCAATGACTTCTTCCTGATCAAGCTGCATCGCTTCCTGAATGGACATTTCTTCAAATAAATTACCTACAGGCTGCTGTGGCGATACGTCCTCTAATGGGGATAATTCATACAGCTCCACTTGTTTCAAACGAATACATTTTTCTACGAATTGTTGTCCATATTCTAGCCAATCTTTTATCTTTCCATACTTTACTAAATAACGTAAATAGCCCAGTGTATTACGCTTCCAGTCCACAATTCGTTGATTGCCCTTTACGTGTTCTTTGAGCCGTTCCTTTAGCGTCAAAAAGCCTGCCAATAGATTTGTACGTTTCGTACCACTGCTAGCAAGCATATGCCTCGTAAAATCAATGCTAGAACGCCAATCAAATTTATAAGGCTCATAGCCAATGCTCATATCAAATAAGTTATAGTTTGCTGCAAACGTTCGCTGAATGGTTTCCTGATTGACTATACGACCTGCACCAAATAAATTGAAGGTTGGCTCATGTGCCAGAGCATAAGTTACATAACGACCACGACAGCCAAGACCATAGGTGAAAGCAATCCACTGGTTTTCAAAAACAAGTGCATCGACCTCCACCTGTAATGCCTCTCCTTTTAGCATTGTAAGACGCTCAAAAAAATCTCTTTTCTTGCCCTTTGTAAAATCACTTGTATCTAGCTTCTTTGCCCAGCGTCTATCAAACAACCGAAACATTTGCCAAAGCTCGTCCTGTGATGGCTCACGCCTTGTTAAGGAGCCTAAATTTCGGAGCTTTCGTTCGCGCCGATCAACACCATGCATTTTTCGCCGTTGCTGGAAATGATGCTGAAAATCTACTTCTGAAAAGGCGAGATAGGGTGTCACAACACGGAAAATACTTGTACGTAATTGTCGCTCTACAAAGTATTGCTCCACGACTTTTGTAGACATTTTACTTTCTAATAAGCCATGCAGTGAAAAAACAATATGCCGATGCTTCTTAATCAGTTCATCAAATACGAAGGTCGTTGCTTGTGGTAACCATTGATGTTTGGCAACAACCCCTGTATAGTTAGCAATATTTTCACCTGCAAAGGCATACACTCTTATCCCCCATCGAACAGATACCTTAAAGGGGAAAAACGCAATGATTGTCCCGTCATGTTCAATGGCGTAAAGCTCAACTCGTTCTTTACGCCCTACAATTTGCCACCAATTATAAAACCAAGCAAATTCTATAAACGGGTTATCATTGTCCTCTGCTTCTAAAATGGCATCCCAAATTTCCTTGTACCACATAAGCTCATCATCTGTTCTAATGCGAATTAATTGCAATTTAATCCCCTTTCTTCACAAGTTCTGAAACAGCCTGTTGATAAACTGTTACTGTTTTTTGATACATGGGGATAAACGTGAAATCCTGCAAGTAACGACGTTCACTTGCATTCCCCATTTGTTGCCTTAAAATAGTATCCATTAACAATGTACGAAGCCTCTTCTTCAATAATTCATATTCTTCTCGCCCTACTAAAAATCCATTATCCTTATCTGCAATAAGTTCATTCACACCACCTACATTTGTTGCAACAATTGGAAGACCTACACGCATTGCTTCAATGATAGAAATCGGCAAGCCTTCCCAATCTGACAACAATACAAATACATGGCTCTTCTCTAGATATGAATGAACGTCTAATTGATTGCCTAAAAAGGTTACACGATTCGTTAAACCATGCTGAACAACGAAATCCTCAAGAGCTGGACGTAAAGAGCCATCCCCAATTAATTGAAGATGCCAAGATAGATCAGTCAGCTCTGCTAATGCCTTTAGTAAAATATCCTGTCTTTTTGGCACTTCAAAACGAGCAACCATGATAATGATTGGCTGCTCCACGAATGTCTTTTCAGTTGCCTTGCTTCTCTCAATTCGATCAATTCCATTATGGATGGTCAGCAATTTATGAGCGGGCGCAACCTTTTCCAAGAGGGCTAGTTCCCGATCATATTCAGATACTGTAATTATTTTTGTTGTGAATGGCTGAACCGATTTTTCCACCCGATGATAGAGTAGCTTTTTCTTGCGGGGAACACCTTCTGTAAAACTCCAGCTATGTGCAGTAAAAACAGTTGGGATACGTAGTAAACTGCCAACGACACGACCTATTACACCTGCCTTAGATGAATGGGTGGCTACAACATCAGGTTGTATTCGTTTGAAGATTGCTCTTAATTGCCAAAATGTTTGAAAGTCTTTCGTTACATTAATAGCTCTTTGCAAGGTAGGGATGGTGATCACTGGAATTTGTTGTTCTTGTAAGCACCATAATGAGGGCTGATAGGAACCTGTCACGACAGTGACTTCATGCCCATCTTGTTTGAGCTGGATAGCAAGTGCCTCCACATGCTTTTGTGCTCCTCCCACTTTATCCATTCGTGTAATAAGCTGAACAATCTTCAGTCTAGCCACTCCTTATTTCTTTAATAGGCACCTGTTCTTGCTACTACGACATAAAGTGTCTTCAACACAATTTGAACATCCATCCAAAAGGAATAATTTTCAACGTATTCAACATCATAAGAAATTTTTTGCCCATGTGAAATATTCGACCTACCGTTAATTTGGGCAAGACCCGTTAAGCCGGGTTTTACCTTCAGACGCCTGGCCTGTAGCGGGTTATACGCATTTGTAATGGTGGGAACCTCTGGGCGTGGTCCGACAATGCTCATCTCACCCTTTAACACATTTAAAAGTTGTGGAATTTCATCAATACTGAGCTTTCGAAGGATAGCACCCACTTTTGTAATCCGTGTATCTTGCTCTGTTTTAAAATAATAATTATCAGGGATACCGTCAGCACAAATAGCAGGCATATTCACTGGAATTGCTTGAATACACATGGTTCGTAGCTTCCAAATCACAAAGCGGTGATGATCGAGGCCAGTTCTTATTTGTTTAAAGAAAATAGGGCGACCTGTCGTCATGAGTAAAATGAGGAATACTATTAGCATAAGAGGGATTGTCATGAAAAGTAAAAATAATGCTCCAACTATATCAAATATTCTTTTGCCGTACTGACCATAGAATGTGAGATTCTGAGCTGTCTGAACGTGCAATACATCATCCTTTGCATTTTTTTAGCACTTATCACTATATATTCATTTTGAACATTTCTAGAACTATTAAAAAAAAGTGCCTCCTTTTATAAAAAAAAGAGTTATATCAGCGACCTATGCTGAATAACTCTTTTTGCCTTATTATATGCTTGCTTCCAAAATTTGAACATCACATTCAATCATAACGTTACCTTTTAACGCTTTACTAATCATACACGTTTGTTCCGCCTTTTGTGCTAAACGTTCCACTCTTTTTGCAAGTTGTTCTGATAATGCTTGGACAACAATCGTTGGGTTATGCACAATTTTCTCATAAGTAAATACACCATTTTCTACACTGACAAATCCATGCGCTTGCATGGATAATTGCTGCACCTCAATTTCTGATCTTTCAAGGAGGGCTGCTAATGTAATTAAATAACACGTTGCCGCTGCCCCTAACAGCATTTCATCAGGATTTGTCCCAATGCCAGGTCCATTCATTTCCTGAGGAATAGAAATTTCTGTTTGCAAATTGCTTGCTTTGATGTTCCCTGTACCATTTCTTCCCTCTGCCCATGTTAAATCCATTGTAAATTGATGCTGAACCATTCTATATCCTCCTTCTGGAGATGAGTATTCCTTTTATTCAACTATTGCTGTGTTTTTTTCTGCCTCAACATGACGACCTTTTTTAGTTACAGTTTGATACTCAGCAAGGCGAGCCGTTGTACGCCAATAGTGATAAATAAGGCGATCAAGCCACAGTAAAGCCTCCACTTTCGATACGGCTGTCTCTAACTCTACCACATTTTCAACAGTATGCTCGAAGTACGCATTTCGTTTGTCACGTCGAACTGCCGCCATTTCGGAGGATGTAACCTCAAGCAGAGTTGCAATCTCAGGTAAACGCTCATCCTCATCGATAATCAATAGAACTTTTTCCAATACCTCTAACCATTTTTGAGTTAACGTCACCTGTAATTGGAAGGCATTAGGGTTCTGCTCACGTAATGCCTTAGATAGACGGTACAAATGATCTAAAGCATGTAAAAGTGCTATATGCTTAGAACGTTCCTTTTGCGAAGAAGATTGTATAGCATCCATAAATAAACGTGTTTTTTCAATCGCCTCATCAATTTGAGCTAATTGACTGTCTATTTCGGCTGTTCGTTTTTTCCCTTGTATAAGGATAACAATGACAGTCGTCAATTCCTTGGTAATGTCCTGTAACGTATTGAAGGATACTTCTACAGCTACCCCTGGTAATTTAGCTACACTATCATCTAAATTCCGTGTTAAATGATTTCCTTTTTCAGGAATCATTTTTTCAATAGCCTTTGCGAAAGGGCGTACAAAAGGCACAAAAAGAATGGCTCCGATGACACTAAATAATGTATGGAAAACAGCAATGCCTAATGTTTCATCGAAGCTACCATTGATGGATTTCGTGACAAATTCGGTTAGAGTGAACATAAACGTTGCACCAAATGTTACTAGAATAGCCGTTACTACGTTGAACAGTACATGTGTCACGGCTGTTCGTTTAGCAGCTGTTGATGCACCAATTGCAGCAAATAATGCTGTAGCAGTCGTACCAATATTTTGGCCAATAACTAAATAAGCTGCCTGTTCAAAATCAATAGCGCCTGCATATAAAGCTGTTAAAGTGGCGGCGATTGCGGCACTAGAAGCCTGCATAATAACCGTCATAATAAGACCTAATACAATTAAAATTAGTATTCCACTAATAGAATTTGCACTAAATGCATCGAATGGAATTTTATCCTGTACAGCTGCCATTCCTCCCTGCAGGACATCAATACCTAAGAATAATAATCCAAAACCAGTAACTAGCCCACCAACTGCTTTGTAGTCACGAGGAGCAAGCAATTGCACAAACACACCAAGAGCAATGAAAGGCAGTGACATTGTCTGCATATTAATTTTGAAGCCGATTAGTGAAATAATCCAACCAGTACTTGTACTCCCAATATTGGCGCCAATAATGACACCAATTGATTGGACAAACGTGAGGAGACCAGCACTGACAAAACCAATGGTAATCAAGGTAGTGGCGGTGGAGGATTGCACTAGCATCGTCATCAATGTTCCTGATAATACCGAGCTAATGGTCCCACCTGTAAAACGATTTAGCCATTTTTTCAAGGCATCTCCTGCCAATTCCTTCAAACCGTTAGTTAGCATCGTCATCCCAAGTAAAAATAAACCGATGCCCCCTAGCACATTGATCAACCTATCAACACTCCCTACTAAATAATCTCTATTGATGCTCGACTCCTCTTTGGAGACATTTTATTTCTTCATCGTACCATTATTGAATTTGAGAAAATAGGGATGTTTTCCTTTAACGAACAAAATAATCCATAATTTTACGAAAAACAAGATGATAATTTTTATGGTAGAATAGAATAAATAATTATTTAGGAGATTTTCAAATGATTTTAACAAAGCAAGAAGCAATACAAGCACTTAAAAAGAATAAGTTTATCGGTTTTACAATTACAACAGGCAATATTATTATGAAAAAGATCAATAAAACCGAATATAATATTTTTGTCTTTGAAGAAGGGCGAGATAAACCTTTACGTTATGTTGGTTCTATTATGAACGTTATGGCGACCATGAGCGATAAAGCTTCTAATAAAGATTTTGTCATTGTTGAACAACTTCCAGCAGCAAGCAGCAATGAGGAATCCCAAACATCTAATCAACAGGCAGCAACAGAAGAAAAAGGAGCACCAGCGGTAGAAAAAGAAGAAACTGTAGCTGAAGGAACAGAAGAAAGCCGTGCTATTGCTGGCTATGAAGGGCTATATGAAATGACAGTGAGTGGTCGCATTTTAACGGTCCGTGAAAATCGTCCTTTAGCTCGTTGTAATGACGAATACGGCTTCCATATTGCACGTCTAACGAAGGATGGCAAAGCATCCAGTCATAATGTCTTTGAGCTTTGGAAGCAAACATTCCCTGAACTTGAGCACACTCATTTCAAAGGTGCGTTAAAAGCAAAATATGGTACAGGCTGTAAACTAATCGATAAACCTGGTATCCATTTTTAATGAAACACCCTCAGCAAAAAAGCTGAGGGTGTTATTTTTTAGAATTAATATATTTTTCGCCATTTGAACAACTTCACAATGTGAATTTTGGCTACCTTATGGAACCCAGCATACTGAAGCTTGCGCCGCCTGTGTCCATCATACCATGAAGCGATTGTACAAACCGCTCTCCCTTCACGCTGCACATCAGCAACAATGTCAGCTAGTCGCTGGCTATCATATTCCCTGATAAAGGACATATTTTCTGGCAGCTCATAAGAATAGTCAAGCATTTCTTCAATTGCTATTTTATCGTGTCTCCTATATAAAACTTGATTGTTTTCCCCAAACAGCCGATAGCCCTTATAGAAACTTGCAACATAATGTGCTCGCTCATTCAGCGTCATGATATCCTTCATTGTTATCTCTTGAAAGTTTACTAATTCTTTTGCTTGATTTTGCTCTGCGATATAAACGTCTAATATATGAATGGCTAGAATTCGTTGGAGTCTGCTTGTTAAAGCCTTTAACCAATTTTTTGCACTGGCATTCTTCACAAAATAACGCAGTTCCCCTAGTCGATCTCTCTTCAATTTCACTAGCTGATGATTATTCGTTAATAGACTTTTCAGGCGATCACGAAATACCATCCATGTTCGAATAACACGCTCTTTGACCCCTTTTGTACTCATGACAAACTTCCTTGTGAAATCAATATGTGTATACCATTCAAACTTATATGGCTCATAGCCACTTCCTAAGTCATAATAACGATAGCCAGAGTCATGGGCTTTTAACATATTTTCTTTTTCTATGATGCGACCAGGACCAAATAGATTGAAATCAGGCTCATGTCCCATTGCCTGACAGAAGTTACGCTCTCTACAGCATAGATCAATGGTAAAAGCAATCCACTGCCCTTCAAATTGCAAATGATCTACTTCTACTCGTAATACCTTGCTGTTCGTTTTGGCTAATCGTTCATAAAATAAGCGAGTTTGCTTTGCTGTAAAACCACTTTTATCAATTTTCTTTTGCCATCTTCTTGTAAATAACGTAAACATATCCTGTATATGATTGTGCTTCACACTTTGAAAGACTACTTGACCAAGTGACCTTAATTTATGTTCACGACGCTTCAAGCCTTTGAATTTTTTCCGGTGCTTTTTCAAAAACTCATCCAATGAGATCGATTGAAAATCTATATAGGATGTTACTGTTCGAAATATAGAATAAGGCATCTGGTATTCTATGGCATACTTTTCAAGCGCTTGCGAGGTAATTTTACTTTCTAACAAGCCATGAAATACTAACAAATAACGCTTATATTTTTGGCTAAATTCCTTTATTAAATAAGCAATTGCCTGCTCTAGCCATCGCTTTTCTGCTATGACTTCCATATAGGTCGCAAATCCTTGTCCTATAAAGCTAAAATGATGGATTCCATACCTCACAGAATGAATGAACGGAAAAAAAGCAATGGCCATGCCTTCATTTTCGACTACATAAATCTCTACATTGTCATGAGCCCCTAGTGTTGTCCACCACGTTGAGATCCATTCGTATTCAATAAAAGGATTATTATTATGCTCTCGTTCAAGTATTCCTGACCAAGTACTTCTATAGGGCTCTAATGTTTCAATGTCCGTGATGAGTTTATAAGCTAGCAACGTACTAAATCGCTCCTTTTTCCGTTTTCATCGCCATACATTTAGTAGCCACTATATTCCTAGCAAGAAAGTGTTAGAACATTTCCCCAATGTAAAAACCCTTCCTCATCAGCGTGCTGGAAGGGTTCCATCCAATTTATACATTCACAAGTGATGCCTCTTCTTTTGCTACTCCTTTGGCCATATATGTTGTCGCCACATAGCTTAAAGTCATACCAGGTCCAATGGTCGCTCCTGGTCCGGGATACGTTTCTCCCATAATAGACGCTGAACAATTGCCAGAAGCATATAAACCTTCAATTGGTTCACCATCTTTCTTAATCACCCGAGCATATTCGTCCACAACTAAACCACCTTTTGTACCAATATCTCCTGGAAATAAACGCAATGCATAGAACGGGGCTTTCTTTATCTCTGCCAAATTTGGATTTGGTAATGTCGGGTCCCCATAGTAATTATCATAGGCGCTATCTCCTCGATAAAAATCATCATCATGACCGTTTCGTGCAAAGTCATTAAAACGATCTACCGTCGCTACTAGCCTCTCAGCTGGCACATCCATTTCTCTGGCAAGCTCTTCAATCGTCTCCGCACTTTTCACGATGCCATGATCATACCAACTTTTCGGGAAGGCTTGTCCTGGAAACAGCCCTGTAAAAATATAACGGCTTTTAGCAGAGGCATCAATCAATATCCAGGAAGGAACAGCCTGCTCTGTTGCTTCTTGATGCTTGTACACTTTCTCTACAAATTCATGGTAGGGTGCCGCTTCATTAACAAAACGTTGCCCTGTGCTATCCACTACCATCATATTCGGTACACCGCGATCTGCCACTAGGAAGAATGGTTGCCCTTGCGGATCAATAACAGAAGGCGCTCCCCACACTTTATCCATTAAATCTAACGTAGCGCCAATTTTCACGCCAGGTTCAATGATGTCACCTGTCTGCCCTTCTGGTGAAGAAGTCCACGCAGCATTCGTTGGGCTAGGTAAATACTTTTCGCGGAGTGCCTGATTATGTGAAAAGCCACCTGATGAAAGAACAACACCCTTCTTTGCCTCAATGCGCTGCTCTTGCCCATCACGTTCCACAACGATGCCAATCACTCGTCCCTTGTCCATAATGAAATCTTTAAAGACAGTCGATAGCCAAAGCTCGCCATTTGCCTCCGCAAGAGAGAGCCGTAAACGTGCCACTAAAGCCTCACCTAAAGCTACTGGGTCACTCTTTGTCACCTTTGATTTTACTAAACGCGCCCCTAATTTCAGTGCAGTCGTTTTTCCTTGCAACGTCCGTGTAATCATATTCACCTTATGAAACTCGTAACTATTCATCGTAAAGCCTTTTGTTGATAGTGTTGCCCGACGCATAGTATTCGCTAAAGAACCCATTTTCGTTAAATCGAAAATCAGTGGTTCAATGGAACGTCCCTGTGACAAGCCACCGGGTTTTTCAGGATAATAATCCGAGTAGCCTTTTGCATACTGGAAGCGCATATGCTTAGTTTTATTGTATAAAAAGCGTAACATTTCAGGTCCTCTCGTAATATAAGCTTCCTTTAACGCTTCTGGCACACGATCACCGATTGTTGAATCTAAATATTGGCGTGCAAGCTCATGTGTATCTGGAACACCTGCGCCTTTAATGACATGATTATTCGGAATCCATAAGGCACCGCCTGAAATAGCAGAAGCACCGCCGTAGCGAGCTGTTTTTTCAATCACTAATGATTTCAATCCTTGTAATTTTGCTGTTAAACCTGCTGTCAATCCTGCTGCACCTGATCCTACTACAACTACATCATAACTTGCATCCCATTTCATTCAACCATTCCTCCCTATATGAGCTTAATCGATGAATCTGGTCTTTCTATTAAAAAGTATAAAATTAAACTAATATTCAGTCAATTGAATGAATTCGCTATTTTCCTACATTATGAAATTATCCACCGCTTTCTAGATACATTCTTGCAAGCATATTCATGTCCAATTAGCATATATTTGGAAAAATGACATTCAAGTTTATGATAGGGCGGAGGAACTTTACAGGTGAGTGCAATGATACTTGGCGGATTTCTATTTTTCAGTGTGAGCATTGGGGGTGCGATTGCCTGGATTTTCTCTAAGCTATTTCAGCATACGACACAGGGATTATCATTATTATGTGGGGGCTTTCTAGTAGGCATACTTGTGCTAGATATCATCCCTTCTTCATTTCAAATCTATCAATCATTCGGTATTATACTAGGCATTTTTATCGGTTATTTCATCTTTCAACTACTAGACACCCTATTTCATGCTTCACATACACAAAATCCATCGGTTTCTCTCCTAACTCTTGCTATGATTATCCATACAATCCCTATTAGTCTCACTGTTGGAAACTTACTTGGAAATGCTGCCTTAAGTATTTCGCTCACAGCCTCTATTATTCTTCATCATGTTCCAGAAGGCTTTGCTCTTTCAACCGCACTTATTTCTCAGGGGGAAAAGCTATGGAGACTTTTCATTTATTTCTTTATCTTCTCTATTTTCTTTAGTATCTTTATTTGGTTTGGACAATACTGGTCTTTACCGGAGAAAGCACAAGGGGTCTTAATGGGGATATCGATAGGATTAATTGCCACGGCTAGTATTTCTGAATTTATTTTGCATCAGCTACAGAAAGTCTCATTTAAATCATTTTTTATCTACCTCTTTTTAGGCTATTTCCTCAGCTATATTTTCCATATACTTGTGGAGTAAAAAAAGGGTGTCTCTAATATTAGAGACATCCTTTTTCATTATTCTTCTTCACTTAGTAGCATTAAAGTAAGCGTTAAAATTTTAGAAACCTCTGCACGAGTCAGATTTCCTTTCGGGTTAAACTTCCCATTCGTGCCATTTAAAATTCCTAAATGTTGCAAGAGACCAATAGCTTCTACTGTTTCTTTACGCATTTGATTTTTATCTGTGAAAGTATTAGTTGTGCTCACTTGTGAGACATTAACTTCCATACTTTCTAAATACCTAGCAGTAATGTATGCCATTTCCTCGCGTGTAACAGGCTTTTTCGGCTCAAATTTTTCACCATTAAAAATATCAATTAAGCCATACTCTTCTAGAATTGCTACTTCCTTTGCACCCCAGAATCCATTCAGGTCCGTATAAGTAGCTGGTCCCTCATAATCTTCATTTACATTTAAGCCAGATGCTCGGAAAATAATGGCCGCTAATTCTCCTCTAGTTACTTGTCCATTCGGATTAAAAGTTGTGGCAGATGTACCCGTGATAATATCAGCTTGATATAGCAATTGGATATAGCTCTCAGCCCAATGACCAATGGCATCCTTAAAATAACCACCTGGCTTTAACTCAACATCTGCACGAGCAAATACTTGAACCATATCATTTAAATCCTCTGCGCTAACAGCTTCCCATTTCCCTGCTGTATAAACTTCACTCTTAAAACCATTGCCAGTTTGCGTAATTTTTATTTGAATCGCATTACCGAATAACTTTTTAAGCTCTTCGTAGTTTTCTTTAAATTCTTTTTCTCCCTCTGGATATAGGTTTGTACCATCCTTGTAGGATTGAAGAATCGACTCTAACGAAATTTTTACTGTAATACTATTTTTCGTTGTAACAATCGAGACTTCATCATTCTCAAAGCCTATTTTAGATAGCAATAGCATTTTATAAATATCTTGATAGGACATTGCCTGTAATTGACTAGTAGCTGCAACAGCCTGTTTTGGATGGATAATATTTGCCACATTTACAGTTTCCTGTGCCTGTGCCTGTCCACCAAATCCTCCTGTTAAACATGCAATACTTAGTGCACCAGCTAACATTACTTTTTTCATCGTTCTTCCTCCTTCAATTCATACATCAAGTGTACTAAAACAGGACTTAGTAAATCTATAAAAATATGTAAATAATTCAATAATTATAAGAAAGACCTATTTATTACATACTAAAATTTTACTACTTCCCTTTTTATTTTGGCATGTATTCAATTAAGCGATAAGGTAATTTTTTATTATTTCTAAAAAAATTTAATAATATTACCGCCTTATATTAATTACTAGCATGATTTTTATGTGCGTTTCTAGTCATAGATGCTATTGAAACCATCCGCCTCACATGTCCTAAATTTAACAACGACAAACATACAATAGAAAATCATGCTTACAGGAGGCTTCTTTATGGTTATCACCCCTGGTATTAAAGATTTACCGTATGTCATGCAAGTAAATGGTACGAAGTTTTTCACTTTGATTGCAGAAGAAATAACGTGGGAGCTTGTCGATGGAATCTTCATTCAGGCGTGGGGCTACAACGGTTCCACACCTGGGCCAACCATTCGTGTTTATCCGGGGGATCATATATGTATTCGTGTCATTAATCGACTACCTGAAAAAACTAGTGTACATTGGCACGGCTTACTTGTCCCGAACACAATGGATGGTGTTCCTCCCATTGAACCGTCACCTTTTATCGAGCCAGGGCATTATTTCGATTATCATTTTACAATTAAAAACCCTCCTGGAACATATATGTATCATTCGCATGTGAATGTCGCTGTGCAAGATAATGCTGGTCTTTTAGGCGGATTTATCGTTGAAGACCCATGCTTACAAAACATTTCTCAGCACAAGGATTATCTATGCCTATTACAAGAATGGGCTGTCGATCAATTATCCTGGGGGAAGCTTACAAAAGGTACGTATCCTTTAAACTTTATTAAGCCTGAATTTAATTTTTTCACGATCAATGGCAAATGCTATCCTTTCACAAAGCCATTAGCCGTACATTTAGGTGATACTGTAAAAATTCGTTTTGGCAACATCCAAATGCATCACCATCCCATCCATTTACATGGTCACCAATTCCACGTCGTTGGGGCAGATGGTTTTCCTATCTCTAGCCACACACAAATTGCTAAAAACACCATTCTTGTTGCCTCTGGTGAAACATGGGATATAAGCTTTACGGCTAATAACCCTGGTATCTGGCCCATCCATTGTCATATGCCCCATCATGTTACAAACAATGGCGCACCTGGTGTTGGGGGCATGTTTACTACAGTGAATTATCTTTAACATGGAGGACAGCTTAAAAGCTGTTCTTTTTAACGTTATATTTCTTTATTATTGGGTACATACTTGATAAGGAACATCACATAAAGCTTTATATCTCTATAATATTAGAGTCTATCATTTGATTTTTATTGAAGGTTAGAAGTAGTATGGAATTGTAACGAAGGATTATCTACCTATCCACACTATTATATTAATGTAACAATTTCAAAGGAGGAATTTCGATGAATTATCAAAACATTACGGTTGCAGGTAGCGGTGTATTAGGAAGTCAAATTGCTTACCAATCTGCTTTCAAAGGTTTTAATGTAACCGTTTACGACATTAATGACGAGGCTCTAAAAAATGCACAGGATCGCATTACAAATTTAAAACCCTTGTATCAACAAGACCTAGGTGCGACACAAGAAGAAGTAGATGCTGCTTATGCACGTCTTACTTTTAATAGTGACTTAGCTCAAGCTGTTGCGAATGCAGACCTTGTAATTGAAGCCATTCCTGAGGTTGTGAGCATCAAAACTGAGTTTTACACAAATCTAGGCAAAGTAGCACCAGCAAAAACAATCTTTGCAACAAACTCGTCTACTTTATTACCTAGTCAATTTGCTGAGGCAACTGGACGCCCTGAGAAATTTTTAGCTCTCCACTTTGCAAATACTATTTGGAAAAACAATACAGCTGAAATTATGAAACACCCTGGTACAGATATGACAGTATTTGATGAGGTTGTAGAATTTGCACGTGCAATCGGCATGGTACCTCTACCATTATATAAAGAACAACCTGGCTATATTTTAAACTCATTGCTTGTGCCATTTTTAGATGCAGCTGAATCTTTGCTTGTAAAGGAAGTAGCTGATCCAGAAACGATTGATAAAACATGGATGATTGGTACTGGTGCTCCACTTGGGCCATTTGCTATCCTAGACATCGTCGGCATTAACACAGCCTATAACATTGTGGAAGCGAAAGCAAGTGCTACTGACGATGAAAACATGAAAAAATTAGCTAACCTATTAAAAACAGAGTACATTGAAAAAGGTAAACTTGGTCGTGCAACTGGCGAAGGCTTCTACACATATCCAAACCCAAGCTTTGCTAAACCAGACTTCTTAAAAGGTTAATGCTTCAAAAGAGCAATTATCCCATTAAAAAGGAAAATTGCTCTTTTCTTTTGTTTCATGTAAAGAAATCCCAAAATCCAGGTGTGTCCTTAAATTCTTTTGTCGCCATTTTTTCAATAATTTTTAATTTGATCTCCTGTTCCAGATCCTCTCTTTCCTGATAACTTGTTTGATGAAGACACTGCTTAATTTTTGGCATGAAGTTCTCAATGATTATTAGCGTCTCCTCATTGTAGTTGTTTTCCATTGATTATCTCTCCCCTTTTTTAAGCATCTGCTGAAGTTTCTTTAATGCCTTTCGATGTAGATTGGATATATTTTGAGGTGATGTGTGTAATGTTTCTGCTATTACTTTAATCGTACAATCTTTGACATAAATCAGCTCTAAAATTTGAAGTTGCTTGCCCGTTAATGTTTTTAAAGCTTTAAAGAGCTGTTCGTTTTCAACCATGTCCAATAAGCCTCCCTCAATTCTTACGTCTCCTCTAGTACACTCAGTCTCAAATAGGTCATTATCTACGATTAATAAGAAGCGGTTTTGCAATCTTCTCCTTTTTTTATCAAAATCCAAGCTGAAGAAATAAATTAAACTGCTGACATATGTTATTTTTCGAATCCTTATATAGTGAGTTTGAAAAATTTCATCAACCATTTTCCTATTACAATCGGTTGGATATAAAATGGCATTTTGAACCAAATAAAGATTTTTAGCATCAGCTAAAAAACTTCTAATAATTGGATTTTTAATCTGCTCTATATTCCTGCGAAAAAACGCCTCTATTTTTTGATACTCATTACACATTATTATCACTCCTATCTATCCGTCTTCTTGCTAAATAAAGTGAATATCCTCTCTCTATTATAAACCAAAAACAGAACAAATGTTCTATTTAAGATTAATTTATATTGATTTTATGGTGCAGCAATTCACTTTAGTCATTGTAAGGCACAACAATATTGAAGGAGGAAGATGTCATGATTACACCTGAAACGATTCAAATATGGGTTAGCTTAATTGGAAACTCTGGTTTCCCTATTGCCATTACCATCTATCTCTTTGTGCGATTCGAAAAGAAAATAGAGGTTTTAGAAGCGGTCATCTTGAGATTATTAGATAAAATGGAGCAATAATCAGCCTAAAAAAATTTACGGCAGCACTCTTTAAAAGGAATGCTGCCGTGTGACTTAACTGTGCAAATTCATACAATATGTGTAAGAACAAATACTTTTTAGATGGGAGGGGATTTTATGAATCACAATAACATGCTGTCACCGAATATTGTCATGACCCTTTTTATCATGCTTGGCATTTCCTATAATTACTTTTACGATTCATTCGCCATTCAAATCGAATACTTAGGTAATCTAGGATTTTGGCTAACACTCCCCTTATCAATTATTATTATTGTGTTGAGTATATGGCTACTTAAAAAGAAAGTGCCCATTGTTAGCACTTTACTTATACTTGTTATGGCTGGTATTACTTTAGTCATTGCATTATTTTCATTGTTCCATTGGAGTTCACCATAAAAATTTATAGCCTTTGAAGGCTGACTTCAAAGGCATTTCTTTTTTTACTAGATGTACAGCACCATATAATCTTCATCAACATATTGCTGTCCTATTTTTAACGCACGCTTTTCTGTTCCAAACACCTGAAAGCCTAGCGATTTATATAGCCCTTTTGCTGAATCATTGGAAGACACAACCGTTAAATTGATCTGCTCAACGACCGCTAATACCTTTGCTTGATTAATGACGGCTAACATTAAATGTTTACCTAAGCCAAGCCCTCGCTTTTTTGGAGAAACATAAACGGCAAAAATGTTCGCTTTATGCTTTAGCTTCATTTTATTTTCCTGTACCAATGTCGCAACGCCCAGCAAATCATTCTGTTCAAATGCCCCGAATGTAAACGATTCCTGACCCTCGAGTCTACTTGCAAATAAGGCAAGCCCCATATCCTTTTCCTCTTCAAAGCTAGAACCAAATGCCTCCGGATTCATTTGGAGTCCCTCTAATCTCAATTGACGATATACCGCAGCATCTGCTGCTGTTAAAAGCCTAATTTCCATTCTTCCCCTCCTATAACACTTTTCATTTTTATCGACCCTAGCGAATAGCATTTGATGTATTTTTTCAAGAAAATGAAGGAGGTTAAAATAGATGTCTAGCAGTATCGCGAAACACACTCTTATACTGTCGGTGAACACTATTAGCAGTACAAGAAAAATACACTTTGTACTAAGTAATCAAGACATAGAGCAACCTTAACGAAACAATCGTTTTGCAAGCGTTCTTAAAAGATTTTGCTAGGCAAACCCAATGCATATTTTCAAGCTATACAGTTGCTGGTTATTTATAGAAGACATCATTTTCGTATAACACTAGGGATTTTTCAGAAGATTTGTTTTCTTATCAAGCATAACCTCTACTAAATAAGTGATATAGTATCAATTATTTACGGAAATGATTTTATTAAGCATAAAGGATAATTATATATGAAACACCTTACTTTTAGTGATTATAATCCGTTGTTGATAAAATAAACAAACCAAATTACATACATTAAAGAGAAAAAAAGATATATATTCAGAAAATTACGACATATTACATTGACACTGTGTCATTTTTAATTTAGTATATGCATAGATTCACCAGATTTTTTAGAAATGATAGAAAGAAGTTGATCTATGAAAGATGAAATTTACACAAAGGGGATGAAAGAATGGTTAAACATAACCACAGTATGGAAGACATTATGGAACGTGAGCAAGGTTTAAACAAGGGATTAAAGACAAATCAAATTACGATGATTGCCATTGGAGGTGCCATTGGGACAGGGTTATTTCTCGGCAGTAGCTTAGCCATCGGTCTAGCTGGTCCAAGTGTTATTGTGAGTTACGCTATAGGAGCTCTCATTGCACTATTACTAATGGGTTGTCTCGCAGAAATGACGGTTGCGCACCCTACAACTGGATCATTTGGTGCTTATGCTGAAAAATACGTAAATTCCTGGGCAGGATTTGCTATTCGGTATTCCTATTGGTTCTCATTAATCTGTTCAATTGGTACAGAGGTGACCGCTGTTGCCCTTTATATGCGGTATTGGTTCCCAAGTGTACCCAATGCTGTATGGATAATATTATTTGCTGCTATACTGCTTTATGTAAACGCTACCACAGTGAAATTATTTGGCGCTGTAGAATATTGGTTCTCCGTTATTAAAATCACTGCGATTGTCGGCTTTATTATTTTAGCTAGTATTGTTATTTTCGGGGCAGATAGCTCCTCCAATATTGGCATCCAAAACTACTTCAATGATGGCGGCTTTTTCCCACATGGTTTTTGGGGAATGTGGATGGGTATATTTATTTCATTATTTAGTTATCTAAGTATTGAAATGATTGCTGTAAGTGCTGGGGAAGCAGAGAACCCAAGGAAAGCTGTCCCAATTGCATTAAAATCAGCTGTGATTCGTTTAATTTTATTTTATATTGTAACACTTGTACTAATGCTGATGATTGTCCCTTGGGGAATGGCAGGTGCAGACAAGAGCCCATTCGTTAAAGTAATGGAAATATTAAATATTCCTGGTGGCGCATCCATGATGAACTTTGTTGTTCTAATCGCAGCGCTTTCGGCTATGAATAGCCAGCTTTATATTTCTACTCGTATGATGTTCTCACTTTCACGGGGTGGCTTTGCTCCGAAGCAATTGGGTAAGCTTAACAAAAGACAAGTTCCGACGAGGGCATTGCTCGCATCTGTTATCGGTATTATCATTGCTACAGCATTTTCGATTTTCAAGCCAGAATCAGCTTTATCGCTTATGATTTCAATTTCAAGCTTTGGCGCTATGTTTGCGTGGTTTATGATTTTCATTACGCATCTATTTTTCCGTAAAAAATACAAACCGATAGATGGAGAAAAACTACCTGTACGTATGATTGGTTATCCTTATTTAACCATTTTAGGAGCCGTTCTATTAGCTTCTGTCGTATTATCAACATGGTTCTCTCCTGATTTTAAAGCAACATTACTTGTCGGCTTCCCTTGGCTTATCTTCATTTCCATCTGCTATTATATTTGGAAACGAATAAACATAGCAAAAAATCGTGTCATCACAAATGATCTTGAGGAAGAGCAAGTAGAAACCATATAGCATAGTTGTTAAAGCGCTAAAACTAATAAGATACCTCCAAGACTGATAAAGGATAGGAAATTCTCTATCCGTCTTGGAGGTATTTTTTAGATGAATGAAATGGAAAAATAGCTCCTAGAAAACCAGATGTATACTTGATCTTAATACTATTAGAAAGCAAAGCCATTCAGTTCTAAAAGTCTATTGATCGTACACATAGCTAACAGCCAGATAAAGATGCTACTATATAAAAGGCCTGAGTTCCTATACTATACTGAACTCAGACCTTTTCAATTTCTTTTTACATTCATATAATCTCAGTTCTTCGAGTACAATTACACAATTTGACCTTTTAATATATCCTCTGCGCTTTCATATGGTAGCTGTAAAGCTTCAGCAACCTTACGCATTGTAATTATACCTTGATAAACATTCAAACCTTTTCGCAATGATTCGTTTTGTAATAGTGCTTCCTTATAGCCCTTTGCTGCAATTTGTATAGCATATGGTAATGTCACATTCGTTAAAGCCATTGACGATGTTTTCGGCACTGCACCTGGCATATTACCGACTGCATAATGCACAACACCGTGTTTTTCGTATGTTGGATTATCGTGTGTTGTTACACGGTCTGCTGTTTCCACAATTCCGCCTTGATCAATGGCCACATCTACGATAACAGAGGCTGGCTGCATGGCTTTCACCATCATCTCTGTCACAAGTCGGGGCGCCTTGGCACCAGGAATAAGTACTGCACCAATAACCAAATCTGCTGTTTTTAATTGTTCTGCAATGTTGAAGCTATTGGATAGCAACGTTTGAATACGATCCCCAAATATCTCTTCAAGCTGGCGAAGTCGAGCAGGATTGACATCTAAAATCGTTACATTTGCACCTAAGCCTACAGCAGTCTTTGCTGCATTATAGCCGACAACCCCACCACCTATAATGGTTACATTACCTTTTGCCACACCTGGCACACCGCTTAGTAAAATACCTTTACCACCATTTGTTTTTTCTAAATAATGTGCACCGATTTGCGCAGCCATTCGACCAGCCACTTCTGACATCGGAGCAAGAAGTGGCAGGCTTCCATCGGCTAATTGGACCGTTTCATAAGCAATGGCTACTACTTCTTTTTCTAAAAGTGCCTTCGTTAATGCTTCATCTGCTGCTAAATGTAAGTAGGTAAATAAGATTTGTCCTTTGTAAAAATAATCATATTCTGAAGCGATTGGCTCTTTTACCTTTAGGACCATTTCGGCAGTCCATACGTCCTTCGCCGTTGGAACGATGGTTGCACCAGCTTCCATATAGTGCTCATCTGTAAAATTCGAGCCAAGACCTGCGTTCGATTCAACAAGTACTATATTACCTGCAGCTATTAAAACACTTGCACTTGCAGGCGTTAAAGCAACACGGTTTTCCATTACTTTTATTTCTTTAGGTACACCAATAATCATTCCATTACTCCTTTATTATGCAACGATTTCCCGTTCATTTTTGAATTGCTCATACAATTTTTCATCCATAATTGTTTTTAGTATTTGAACGACTTCATACACCTCTTCAAAGGTGTTATAAAGTGCCACAGGTGCGATACGAATACCATTTGGTGCTCTAAAATCAGGAATAACTCCCTTCGCTTTTAATGCCTTACAAATACGAGCCGCTTCTGTATGTGTTAAAAAGATATGTCCACCTCGTTGCTCATTGATTACTGGGCAATTAACTTCGAAACCATATTCGCCCAAATATTGATAGTATAGTGCAATGAAATACTCTGTTAGCTGAATTGATTTCTTACGAATACGTTGAATGCCTGCTTCATTAAAGAGTTCCAACGCACCTAGCAGTGGCGCAAGGTTTAATAAATGTGGTGAGCCCATTTGATAAGCACCTGCATCTGGTGCCTGTATAAGGCTTGTTTCCATATCAAATTGCTTTTCTTTAGCCGAGCTAAACCAACCTGCCAAGCCTGGCTTTGTATTAAAATGCTTCTCATTGACGAATAATCCAGCGACAGCACCAGGACCTCCGTTTAAATGTTTATAATTACACCAGAAGGCAAAGTCCACATCCCAGTCATGTAGTGAGTGCTCTATAGAACCCACTGAATGACAAAGATCAAAGCCAATTAGAATACCACGCTGATGCGCTTCCTTTGTTAGCGCTTCCATATCAAGAATCTGGCCACTTCGATATAACACACCAGGAAGGATAATCAATGCCACATCATCTGTCATCGCAGATACAATATCATCATGCGCATAAAAGTGCCCGTCCTTACTACGAACATATTGAATATGCTCCTCAATATTTTCATAATGCAAACCTAATTGACTTTGTACTGCATATAAGTCAGTTGGGAAATTTAATTCATCAATAACAATTTTTGTTTTATTACCTGTTGGCTTATAAAATGTTGCAATCATTTGATGCATATTCACAGTAGTAGAACCTGTTGCAATGACCTCCTCTGGTTTCGCGCCTACAATCTTGGCCAGCTGAGCACCCACTTGCTCAGATAAATAAAACCAAGGATATTCCCCTTGCGTCCACCCATCAATGCCGTACTGTTTCCAAGAATCTAAAAGCGTCAACAGACTTGCCTCAGCTTTCTTTGATAAAAGCCCTAATGAATTCCCATCAAAATAAATGGTCTCTGGCTGAAGATAAAATTGTTCTCTAAATCCTTGTAAATCATCATTTTTGTCTAAAAAAGCTGCGTATTCTCTTGTAGGATTAAACTCCATATTAAACACCTCACCTTTCTAAAATAATGGTAGCATGGTCATCTTTTAACCACCTTATATTCATCTTATCAAAAAGTGACACAGTGTCAATATTTTTAAAAAAAGAATTTTTATGTTTTAAAATTGATTTTTAATACATAAAACAGAAAAAACCTCCAACAGGGGGAGGTTAATCAGTATAGAGGCCTTTCATATAAAAATGTACCATTAATTCTACATTTTGCTCGATTGAGACATTTGGGTCTTGCAAGCAACGCCAAAGGAAACTCTCATTAATGTGATACCACATATTTGCAACATCTTTGGCATTTAGATGGGCGTATGCAATATTATTATTTTGCACATATAAAATATCTTTCTCAATATGATCAATAAAGTGTTGCTGAACAAGAGACCATTTTTGACGAATTTCCTCTGAGCTCCCTATTGCCTCAAGAACCAGCTTCATGAGCTTCTCGTTTTCTATACCTTGCTTATTGAATGCCTTTACCTGGAATGTAATTTGCTCTCTTGCTTCTTCCTTTGATTTCGGAACAAAGCTTAACTTCGCAATATTGTACATTTTTTCAAGAAGCGAATCGATTATTTCTATTAAAAGTGCATCTTTATTGGAAAAATAAACATAAGCTGTGCCATGCCCAACACCAGCTTCCTTAATAATTTGCTTCATCGTTGATTTCTGAAAGCCCAGTTCGAAAAATACTTTTTTCCCAGCCTCAATTAATGTCCTACGCGTTTCATGAGCACGGTCTTGTTTAATTTGACTACGATTCTTCATATTACACCAACTTCCACTTTCTCATTATACAGTGATAAAAAATAACAAGGTATTACATGAGGTTGAACAGAACCAAAGCCAATTTTGATTGTACTTCAATCAAAACTGGCTTTCCTTTTCATTATAACATTTTTATTATGACGAAATAAGAAGAAACCTTTTATTACAGCACACTACGTTTTTTCTGCACCCTAACAACACTTAACTTCCCAAAACGAGTAAGCTCACAATCGCTTGTTCAAAATATTTTAATACAAAGTGAAAAGAGAAAGATACGCTGCTTGCACACGGTTAAGTAATAAACTTAGCTAATAGAAATTAAAAAGGCTTCCCATATCAAACTTATAACCTCAATTGTATTTTTTAATATTTAACTTTAAATTCTACGCACATTATTTAGTCACAAATAGTGCCCTAAAATAAAAGCGGCGTGTAAGCTCATATTAGCCCCCTCGCCACTCATAAATTTATCAATCCTTCAAGAAAATCAAATGACCCTTTTTCAAATATCCAATAGAGGAAATCAATAATAATCTAAAGTAGCATGCGTAAAAACTGTTCAAAATGTACGCCTGCCTCGCGTGGAACTTGCTCCTTCGATGTAGCTTCGATCGCGGCGGCTAAAAATGTCTCTGCCAGCTTCATAGACTCCACTAAATCTTGCCCACGCATCATGCCGCCCATCACAACGGATGCAAATAGATCACCTGTACCTGAATAGCTCTCACCGTTATAGTTGCGAATACTATGGAAAGACCGCTCCGCATCGACAAACATATTGCCAACATAACGCTTGCCCGCAGCTGCTGTTGGTGGATTCAATCCAGTAATAATGACGTTCGCTCCAGTCGCCTGTTGTAGCTGTTGTCCTGCCTCTTCAAGAGTCTGAATATACTCGATATCGTTTTGATAGCGCTGTAGCTTCTCATACGACAAACCTGTAAGCAAGCAGCATTCCGTAACATTTGGTGTAATAATGTCAGCACACTTCACTAACTCTTTCATTCGATCAAGTAACTCACCCGTAAACATTTTATAAACCTCGCCATGATCGCCCATCACTGGGTCAACAAGCAATGTCGTTTCATTGGCGTGAAACACGTCCAAAAAACGAAAGATATTATCGATTTGCTCCTTCCCTGTGACAAATCCTGTGTGAATGCCATCAAAGGTAGTTCCAAGCTTGCTCCACTCATCTACAAAATAGTCCATCTTTGACGTTAAATCCTCACAATAAAAACTCGAATACCCTGTTTGCGCCGTTAAAATAGCTGTTGGAAGCGGTACTGCTTGTACGCCCATTACAGACAGTACAGGTATCGCAGCCGTTAACGAGCACTTCCCAAAGGATGACATATCTTGAATTACAGCAACTTTTTTCATCATTCATTCCACCTAACTCATCCTGCTTATACTTACCTCATCGTATCACAATTAGAAAGATGCGAAAATAACCTCAATCTGACCTCTAATTTTTTTATAAAATTGACACTTTCACAACAGTCAGTCCTTTGCTAAAGTAAAAATCATCAAAATATTCATCATAGTGAGGAAGAGATAAATGCAAAATATACAAAGGCCATCATCCTTTACAAAATCACGCACGAAAACATTTGATTTAGTCATTACAGCTATTTTAGCAGCACTTGTTTTCGTAGCTACCATGTTCATCAATCTTAAGCTACCGATCGGGCAAGGTGGACTTATTCATTTAGGGACATCCATGCTTTTCATTTCAGCCATTTTATTCGGACCTAAAAAAGGGGCACTTGCTGGAGCCATCGGAATGGGTTTATTCGATATCGTAGGCGGCTGGTTAATCTGGGCACCGACTACTATTATTTCACGTGCATTACAAGGCTTCATCGTTGGTAAAATCGCCTGGTCAAAAGGACATACAGGTGATAATCTTGGGCTGAATATTTTAGGGGCCGTCGTATCCATGCCTGTGATGATTGCCGTTTACTATGTGGGGCAAGCCATTATGTTCAATAGCTGGATTGCACCGATGGCATCCATTCCAGGAGACGTCATTCAAAACTTTGTAGGCTTAATGATCGCCATTCCAGTATGTGTTGTACTGAAAAAAACACCTTATTTTAAAAAGAATTTTTAATCTAAAGACGCCATCTTGCTGTTTTATACACTGCAATGATGGCGTTTTTTTATTGAGTAGTATGAAAAACAACGAATTTCTAGATAAAGCGAAACTAGCCTTGATCTTTTTCATACTATAGGGTGGAGGTGTAAAAATGCCAAGAGTAAAATACCGCGATGCAGACGTTGCTTTAATGGCAAGGATGATGAGAGCTGAGGCTGAGGGTGAAGGACAACAGGGTATGCTATACGTTGGCAACGTCATTGTCAATCGTGCAGTAGCATCTTGTTTAGACTTCAACGATGTTAGAACCATTGAACAAGTTATTTACCAGGTACAAGGTGGAAATTATTCTTTTGAAGCCGTTCAAAAAGGCAATATGTTTTACCAAAGAGCGAGAGAAACCGAAAAAAGATTAGCGAAACAAAATTTAGACTTCTGGCGAGATCATCCAGCAAAATATGCACTCTGGTACTTCAATCCATATGCCCCATGTCCCCCAACATGGTACGGCCAGCCGTTTACTGGTCAATTCAAAAATCATTGCTTCTATGAACCTGCTCCAGATACTTGTGAGAGTGTTTATATGGGATAGGGTAATATTTGAGTTCGCTACGCATTTTTAGTTATTCCTATATTAAATAAGGAAAAACATATTATTGACCAATGAAATAAAGGGGAACAATCTAAAACTTAGATGTTCCCTTTTTGAAATTGAGTTAGGATCATTCAGAAGATGGAGCACCAACGTTCAAACGATTTTTATACATTTACGAACAGTAAATAATAAAATGCATTTGTGAAATTGATTTAAACTCCTAAAAGAATTATTTAATCTTGGAAACTAGTTAATATACCATCTTCAAAATAAAGATATTGCCCGTTTCCATAAACCCATTGTTCATAAGACCCGTATTCTGTTACTGTTCTATTAATATCATAAGGTGCGCCCCATAGTGATGCTAATACTTCGTCATATGTCATTCCAAGTGTAGGATTCATCCCCCTTGCATTTTCAATTTTTTCATTCATTACTTTTTTTTCTTCAGCTCTTCTCTCCATTGTATATAAATTACTTCGATATTCATGTTCTATCCATCCCCAATCATTTAGAGTTATTGGCCCAAACGATGATGGATTGGCATAAGACGTATTTGTTATTCCTGCTACAATTTCATCCCTCATTCTTCCAAAGTATTTAGGATTTACAGCAAGTGCTAGTGCTCCTGAAGCCTTATAGGAATTCTGATCGGTTTGTAAATATAAAGCATAATTATACATTGCTAAAAATTCTTCATTGTCTTCTAGTACTTTTGTATTCTCATATAGTTCTTGAACTTTTAGGAAATCTTTTGTTCTGACTGCTTGTTCCATCTCATCTAATTTTAACTTTTTCTCTTCTTCTATAATTTTTACAACCTTATTCCAATCTTCACGATTCAAAACGATTCTCATTCTGTTATATTTAGATCCCAAGAATTGTACATTTTTTTCCTGTATTAATTGATCTACAAATTTTGTCCCAACTGCTCTAACTTTATCAATTTCTGATTCTGATACATCTAAAGTTTCCATTTCAACTAAAAGATCCTCATATTTCCTTTCTTTTATAAGTGTTTCTAATGTTAAAATCTCTGCCTCAATACCGCTTTCCATATTTTTTTCTTTTATAACTTTTTCATCATTACAAGCAGACAACATTAAAATTAGACCAACACCGATTGCAACATGTTTAACTTTTAACACTGTTCATTACCCCTTTACGCTTTCCCCATTATGTAATATTGCTATAGAAAATCTTTTGTTCTTGAATGCAAAAAATAATAACGATCCATTGGTACTATTCTTATTTATCAATCTTTTCATAAAAAATAAATCCTACTCAGGGGAAACATCTTTTTAAATACCTAATTATGAAATATGTTACAAAAAGCTCAATATATACATTTTATATTTCTATGTAATTTTAATCAATAAGATAGTAAATTTATACTGTAATGATTACGTTGAAGGAGTAATATGGATTCGTTTTGTACAATAAAAGGGAATTACCTTTAATACAGGTATTCCCTTTCGTCATTACATTATGGCGCAGTTTTATTTAAATAGTCACCTTCAAAATCCATGCTCTGTTTATAAGTAGGATAAAAGGATGTTCTCAACCTCCTGTTTCCACACGCCTTTCCTTAAACAACATCACCCCAATTAAGCCCATAACAGAGAATGCGACTGGCGAGATGAAACCATAGTAATATCCATCACTGATGTTACCTGAGGCAGACTGAAAATAATCCAAAATATAGCCAAACATAATGGGTAATAATGCTGCACTTAGAAAGCCCCCTGTATTGGCAAACCCCGAAACGATACCTGATTCAGCTAAAGGGAAAGTTTGGCGAACAGCTGCAAAAGTCAAGGCACTTGCACCATATCCAAAGCCGATGATAAAGAACAGGACAATGAGCATGAAAATGGATGGATGCCCTTTCAATAAAAGAAAGGCAAACCAACTCACTAAAACTGCAATATGAACAACAATATAAGGCTTTTTAATCGTTCCTAACCAACCTGCAACCCAACTCGTTAACGGAGCTCCCATCAGTGCCCCAATCAATCCAATCATAATGAGCTGGCTTGCCTCAGCACGTGTCATCTCATACATATTGATCCCATACGGAACAGCCCACGAGCTGATAAAGCCAACATAGCCTCCCACAACGCCAAAATGACAAAAAAATAAAGCCCACGCTTGTCGACTCAAACATATTCTGCGTAATAAAACAGAGGTTTTTTCACGTTGTACTTCCTCAGTTACTACTACTAATTCTTCTGCAAAAATTCGTTTTGTAGTTTTCACAAGCACAAAATAAAGAAGCACTCCACATAAGCATAATAAGAGCCCCGTTGAAAAAAATGTGATCCGCCAACCAAATAACAGGATCAAGGTCGCAAAAGGGACTGTCGCCAATAAGAAACCAAGACTCCCAGTCATCCCAGTAAAACCAATTAATCGGACAAACTCCTTTTTCTGAAACCATTGCGCCAAAATGAGCACCATATTCACCCATATGGTCGCATCTCCTACCCCAGTAAGCATTCTAGAGAAAAACAGTACGAATTCATGTGTACCTAAACTATAAAGAATTGTACCTAATCCTGTAAGGGCAGCACCAACGATAAGAAAAAAATTCGGCCCAAACCGATCCGCTAAAATCCCCATCGGAATCTGCAAACCCGTATACACAAAAAATTGTATACTCGTCAATAACCCGATTGTCGATGCTGTCACACCAAAATCCTTCATCAATTGATCCGTAATTAACCCTGGAGCAGTTCGCTGACTTGCCATTAACAAATAGGTAAACAATACAGCAACAAACACAACCCATCTGTACTTATGATGTTGTTTGTCCAATAATCACTACTCCCATTAGCTTTTATTTTATGTATATGAATTTTAGGTTGGGGGGAAGACCTTTTTTGTTTAATTAAAGTAGACGGCAGAAGATTGGCTATTAAGAGAAAGAAAAAAGCAAAATTTATTCTGGAAGGATTATAATGAAATGTTTACAGCCCTCTCTGTACAAAGTTATCTAATGTAGTCATTCCAATCTTAAATTGGTTACAAAATTTAATTACTCACTGTAAAACATTAATAATTCATAGCATCTAATTATCTCACTAATTATTTATAATCTACTAAAATTATACTATTAATTAATGTATAATTTTTATAAATTAAATGTAGGAGGTTTTTTTATGGTTAAGTGGTGGATGGTACGTGCGGGAGATAGTAATGAATTAATTGATACTTATTTAAATAACGGAATTGCATCAATTGGATGGCCTGCATTAGGAAATCCACAGCGTTTTAAGAGCAAAGAAGAAATGATTAGATATGCTGACGAAAAATATGAGGAGCGCAAGCCTGCTACACGCTTAAGTCAGATGAGTCAGTTATGGCGATTTATTAACGAGATAGAAGTAGGGGATAAGGTGCTTTCCTATTCAAAAGAAAAACGCGAATATATTATTGGTACAGTTACAAAAACTCATTTTAATGATACTACTATAGGTAATTTAAATTATCCGAATCATATCTCTGTAGACTGGCAAAAAGAAAAAGTTTCCCGTGATCAATTAACACCTTCTTCCAAAAACACATTGGGATCCACTCTTACTATTTTCAGAGCAGATTCTGTAGCAAATGAATTTACTCAAAAAATTTCTGGAGTACAGCAAAATATTACGCCTATAACTAATGACGATTCTTTTTTGGAGGAATTTGAAGGAAAAGCTATATCAATGATCTCCGATAAAATAGATTTACTAGACCCGTGGCAAATTCAAGAGGTTATTGGCGGTCTTTTACAAGCGATGAATTACAATGTACGAGTAAGTCCAAAAGGGCCTGACGGTGGAGTAGATGTTTTAGCATATAAAGATTCGTTCGGTTTTGAAAAACCTATCATTAAGGTTCAAGTTAAACATAGAAAATCTACTGCAGGATCCCCCGAAGTACAACAGCTACTTGGGGCAAATCCAAGGGAAGGTAATTCTCTTTTTGTATCAACTGGTGGGTTTTCAAATCAAGCTTTAGCAGTGGCCAAACAAGAAGGAGTTAAAACTCTTGATTTAGAAGAACTTGTTGAATTAATTATTCAGTGGTATGACAAGATGCCAAATGAAACTCGAGCTTTATTGCCATTAAAAAAAATTTATATTCCCGAATAAGATCCTCACAAAGCGAGAGGACTGGCTTAATTGACGAATAAATAATCGCTTTTTACCAGTCCTCTATATTTATATTTAACTTTTATATATTTTCTACATGTTCAAGTTTCTTCTTCATAGCTAAAAGCTCATTGGAACTACTCGTATTGTAAGAGGCTTTCAAAAGAATATAAAAAAAGAGCCTGTTAAACAGACTCTCGTTTCCTCTTCATGATATGGCTATCTTCTCCTCTTTAATTTTTATCGATGATAATGGTTTTCTTCACTACTCAATAACCATTTGCTATATTTTTTTACTCTTTTCTTGTTCTTCAACTTGCCATTATTTAATTTATAGCTACTTTTGTAATAAATCATCATTTTTTATAGTTCCTCTCAACTTTGGATTGCCTACCAACATTAAGAGCGATTGATATGTGAATTATTTCAATCCATTTTTACAATGGGCATATCGATATCGTTTACAAAATAATTTTCATATTAGCATCAAAATAATTCCTATGTAACTATACAACCTTACTATCCATTACTTTCGCAAACTTAATTTTACCCCTCTATTTATTTCTCTCAACAATCATCGCCTGGCTTCCCAGTTCTTTATAGCTTTTGAAAAACTTATCGGCATTATGTGAGACTCTTCCTTTTAGCGGGTTCATCACATGAACGGTATTATTGAGCTCATTATATCCAACTAACACAACAGCATGTAGATTAATCGGTGCTTTAAAATATTCCTTTGTATCACTGAAATACCAAGAAGACGATACTTTTGGCGTACTTAAATCCAAGGTTACCCAAATGACTACTGGAACATTATGATTAATTTTCTCATAGAAAAACTCTTTTTCCTTGCCACTTACATCAGTTGCTGTGTATTTAGTCGTTCTTCCGACGAAAAATTTTTCAGCAGCGGCAACAATGGGAGGAGCATAAGAAAAGAAGCCTGTCCCTAAACGAGGGTCACCTGCATAGGCTTTATAAGGATTCGGACCGTATCTTTTATTATTCTGATAGGTAAATGATTCCTTCGGTAAATAATTATTGGCCATTTCCATTTTGTTTGTTGAAAATCCATAATAATTTAAGACAGCTGTTAAAGAGGTTATTTCACAGCCATTTGGCAATTCTGGATTTTGCTTAACAATTGGAACCGTTATGTACATTTTATTTAGCTGAGGTTCTTCTACAGGAGCTTGCACTTTTGGAGGCTCTGGTGCTACACGATAGGTTTCATCTAATACCCTCGCCATCATCACGGCAAATTCTGCTCTCGTTAAAAAGCGTTCTGGTTGAAACGTCCCATCCGCAAAACCAAAAACAATTTCATTTTTCACTAATGCCTGAATAGACAAATAAGCCCGATCGTTGGGTGTAACATCCTTAAATTGAACTGAAGAAAGACCACTTAATTCAAAAGCTCTTGATAGAATCGATGACATTTCCGCCCTTGTCACAAAGGCGTTCGGTTTAAATTCTTGCCCCTTTACAATATCATCAAAAATCCCTTCAGCCATGACTGCAGAAATGATATCGAAATGAGCATCTTCATTTTTTACATCAACCAACTGTGGGTCAGGTCGATCGATCATACTATATCCCTTCGCTCTCGTAACCATTAACGCAATTTGTAAACGCGTTAATTGATCATTAGGTGCAAAACTCCCATCTGGATTTCCTTGAATAATATTTTGTTGAGATAAGTATTGGATTTCCTTTGCTGCCCAATGCTTTTGATCTACATCTTTAAAAATCATTTCAGATGCATAAACATTCGATGCAAAATAAAGATTATTAATCGCAATAGTTAAAACAATCATTAGTAATAGTAACTTTTTCCTCATATAACGCTCCTCTGTTTTCAAAAACAATCATATTTATACTAAATTACAATAATTATATTTTCTACATAAGAGGATTTTGTATCATAATAGGAGCTTAGTAAAAAAGGGGGGCATTTTGTAAAAATTTCACTGATTTTGTTTATAGTTTGAACACACCAAATCTACACTATGTAAATTCTAGCTATATTTTACTGCTGGTTGAGGTTGTCTCGCACATATACTGATCCATCTAGTTGGCTCGTTCTCATCTTTGCAATTGAGGTGGGTTAATTCATTTTACTTCATTCATAAATTCTCTAAAACTTTTAATGATTTCTTTTGCTTTAGTATGATATAAATAATGATTCCCTCCAAATGTCATCACTTTCCCATACCAAATCTTTTATTTGTTTTTCGAATGAAGATGTCTTCCCTATGACAACAAATAAAAAATGCTAGGTGGGACAAGAAATGTCAAAATCGAATAATGTAGAATGGATAACTGATGACAAGTTTTCTGTCACCGAATCTACAATTTAGGAAAATAATGAATTCTACCGTCAATATCAAAGAAAAACATAGGGAGATTTTAGTCTTCCTATGTTTTCATTCAAATTATTAATCTGTTTGTTCTTGCTTCTTTTTCAAATACTCAGCACGTATTTTCTCAAGTTGCTGCTTTTTATCAAATTTGGCTGGCTTGTGTTTTTCATGATACTTTGCCACAGCCACCTTACCTTTAGTATCCAATTGATATTTCCCCACTTTGGTTCACCTACTTTTCCTGCCTTTAAAGAAATCTATTCAACAAATATAGTATACCTTATTTTGTTGATGTAAACCTTTTTCCTATAGTAGTGTACCGCTTAACCTTAATTTCAGTAAAAGCTTAGTAAATAAATCATAACCAAATGTATTAAAAATATCTGTATCTGCGATGATGATACCTTTATTCTTATATACCGCTATAATATTGCTCACCTTTATGTATGGAGACGGCGGGAGTCGAAACCCATTTTTGTAGAAATGCTATCGTCTCAAGGTTTTGCAGGACTTTTTTCCCCTAAAAAAATTCTTTGACTATGGTTTTGACTATGTTTATAAAAATTGCTTACGGAGACAAGAATTATAATTAATTCCTTGATTAGAGGCTTTCTCTTTTATCGATGTAAAAACCTATAAGAAATTCAACTCAACATACCAGTTTTTAATAAGACTATTTAAGTTGAAATTTAATCAGTTATCCCTAAATCACTCCGCATACTATTTATTAAATTTCTACGAGATGTATGGATTAAATTATTTATCGGATCGCTCTCTTCACCTGCATTTTCACCTGAAATAAACACGTTATGAATAACTACTTCAAATGCGACAAGAGAATTTCGTACTTCCTGTCCTGCATAAAGATCAAATGCTACCTTGTCACCTTTACGAAATTTCTCATACTCTTCTTTAGCAATATTGTATCTTTTTTTATTTTCTAATATTTTGCTTTTAGCATATTCACGATTTGATATTTCAATTTCCATGTCATATTTCTGTTCATAATCTATATTATTAGTATTTAATTGCTTTTTATAATCTTCAATTTGATAATCAAGACTTCTTAAAACCGCATCATAGTATTCCATTGAATAACCAGGTGCATACTTGATATGTTTCAAAATATCGTTTGGTGATGAACTTGGATAAAGATTTATTATATAGATTAACTGTCTATATACATTATTTAGGTTTTCCTTCTTAGTTTCTAGTCTTTTTTGATGTGTGTTAAATTTATTTCTAAACACTTCTGTACGCACATTTAAAATCGATGTTACTACAGTAACTATTAATGTTGCACCTGCACTAATAAGGGCTATTACCATCGTCTCTGACATAGTTATTCCTCCTTTCTTTACTTTACTTTGCTTTTACTTCGAAATATACTTCTCATTCTTCCTGCGATTACTATTTTCGCCTTTCACAACATTACTTCTATTTTTCTTTTCCTCTTGCACCGCTTCAAATTGCTCTTTTGAAATTATTGCTAAATGATTATTCCCAGAAACATAATGTTCTTCATGTTCACTGGAATTAAGCAACCTTACGACACCGATATACTACTCATTGCTTAACATGGACGTCAATTGTTCTTTTACTCCACTTCTCTTTTCCTGTTGGTGTTTTTATTCCTAGTTTTTCTAATTCTCTTTTTATACTTATAATACTGTGTCCTTGCAAATACAAGTCGAAAATTAATCGGACATTTTAGCTTCATCTTTCTTAATGACTAATTAACCATCTTCGTTATTTTTATAGCCATAACATTTTCGATTATATAGTTTTGATGTTCCCTGTGCTGCAGAACTTTTATATCCCCATCTAATATTGTCACTTAGAGATTCATTCTCTGTTTGAGCGACGGACTCTATAATTGAAATCATTAATTCACTATCTGTATCTGCGGTATCTAACCCCTTTGTTCAAAGTGAACTCCTGATTCTCTTAATTTTTTTAGTGCCTAAAGAACCCCAACCGTATCTGCTGATATTTTTGGTTATAATAAATTCTAGATTTTTCGATTCGAAATCTTTCAACATGTGAATAAATTCTTTTCGTCTAGATCCGGTTTTTCCGGAGGTAATATCTATATATACATGGACAAGTAACTAGTTTAGTTTGGCTACTGTTAATCGCGTAAGCAGATACCTGGTTTGTTAAACTATTTAATTGTTCCATGCTATTTGAGCTTACCTGGTAATATATTCCCACTCGTCTTTCACGTTGTACAGGTCTTGGTCGAATGAAATGGACGCTTCGATTCTCAGATATTTTCCTATACTCCGATAATTACGTTTAGACTAATCATAAATAATGTGTTTTCCGATATGTTAATTAGTCTAAATATAACACATTTGATTCTATTCATCTAACCTATCAACCCCCCTATCCAAAATCCATTCTATCAACTCAGTCCGGAATTCCAACTGTTCCAACCCCAACAACAAAAAGGTTTCGCCTGTTTATTCACATAAAATAAACTTAGGCGAAACCCTATAAACCTTGCTATAACAATGCTTAAATTATTGATGTATTTATTCCCTAGTCAGCAACGCCACACACTCCACATGTGTAGAGTGCTGACCGTAGGTGATATTATTAAAAAACGAGATGTAGTGGTGTGAATTCTCTTTTTATTCGATAGGTTTTTGTGTGGTACATATCACCGTGGGGATTTAAAAGGTAAAATATTAGACGAGTGGGTGAATTCTCCAACTTTCGTCTATACTTTTATCTTTTATCTGGCTATGTAGATTCGATAATAATACCTGTTTTCAGAATTCACACTTCTAATAGCATCAGTAACCTAATAGCAAATATATTTGTGTTTATCACTTTAGCAATAGTTTTTAATTCGGGTCTGCTAATACAAAAGTATTTCTATTCAAAAAAACGTGGTCATTGAAGAATAAAACAATCGTAAAAACATTACATATAGCTAAATATAACAAGTATCATAAAGTTACTATTTGTGGTGAGTGCTAAAGGCGGTTTAATTTGATGTAATAGATTCATCTAATCCATAATAGTCGATAATAGCATTCAAAGTTTCTTCCTGCATAAATCAACTAGAGTTCAACAAACTTTCATATACTTTCGCCTCTATAGAATTCAAATTATAAAATTCTGCTGAAGCTTTATCACTTTCTAATTTCCCTCTCAATGCTGTTAGCCCACCAGAGCCATCTAGGTTCATACATAGGGTTTTCAAAGTCTATATGGCGCTCTCTTAGCTCTCCTAGCGTGCGAATACGAATACCTGTTTTATACATTAGTTTGACCGCGCAAGCATCTCTAAATCCAATGAACGTTGTCTTATCAATCAATTGTAGCAAACGATCTATATCTGTTTCTTTTGCAGCCTTCTTAACCTCTTTATCAACCTTTATTTGAATGTTGCTCCAAAAGCGTTCTTTGAGCCAACCATTGTTATGAAACTTGCTAAGGACTGCTTTTGTTGATTTTAAACGAATTAATTTGGTACGTTGACTCACATCTATTGAGCCTAAGTAGTTATAGATACTATCAATATTGATTTCATCAACATGCTCAAGATCATTAATCTCTACAAACTGCTTAAAGATATATTCGTAGCTGTCAATAGTACGCGGTCTATTCCCTGCTACACGCATTTGATTAAAAATTATTTCAAGCGCTTCTGCTATTGGTTTTCCCTTATGTCTTTCCTGTTCTCCTGTTTGAATCATTTCCACCACTTCATTAGCTACGGAAAAAATACCATGCTTACGCTTCCTACTAGACATAAAAAAATCCTCCTAATTGTATTATTAGAAGGTCTACGAACAGTTCAATTATGTCATTTTTCCATAGGGATAAGAAAAGGGATATTGCCCAAGAGTTCAACTCCCGTTCAATATCCCTAGTCTGTTAAATCGTTGATATGACTACGTTTGTAGCCACATTAATTATGGAGACGGCGGGAGTCGAACCCGCGTCCAGAAACTCCAATACTTCAGCTTCTACGCGTGTAGTTTGCCTATTTACGATTCACGTAACATTATGCCGACAAACAGGCGTCCTGTACGCTAACCTGGAAATCTCTTGTCGGTGACTCAGGTGGCACTCCATACATTACTTATATAGTTAAGGTGTATTACATTTAATTTGAACTTGGTTTAAGAAACCTTCATTTCGATATTATACCATTTAAACATTTTTATTAAAATTATTATGTATGATTCTTAGGAGATATTTTGAATATCTTCTTCTAACTTTTTAATCTGCTTCCTTACTTTATATCCAAAAAATCTTTCTATATCTTCTTCTGTATTCAGTTTTCTTATAGGAATATTAAATGTTTCAATAAGTAAAAACTTCTTTTCTTCTAAAGATAATTCATCTGGTTTAAATATATATTTAGAACTAGATCTTCTTTGAGTTATTTCGTAGAAAGACTTTACAAAAGATTTTATTTCAAGGTCTTTCAAATTCTTTTCTAACCCGTATTTCTCGATAAATTTTTTAACCAAATTATCTAGATGATATAAAAGTTTCATATCTTCAATTTGCGAGTAAAAAAATAGCCAACCGTATTTTTTATTCGTTTCAAAATTATTTAATTCTTTCTTAACAATTGATCCAGTAATTTTTAGATTTAAATAAAATACAAATTCTTTTGGAGACATTTTCAATACTAATTTACTATACTTTGAAAAAATATCTACAATAGATTTTTCAAATTTTATTTTTGAACTTTTCTTTACTGTACATAATACTTTGTTAGCTGATTCTTTAGATAAACTATACCCCAAAAACGAGAAACCATATTCAAGTTCACCTGAAATACTTTTATCACTGTTAACATTTAGCTTATAGACGTCTTCAATTTCTGAAATAATCTCTCTCTTTATTTCTTCTATCTCAGTTTTATTACATAAAATCAAAATGTCGTCAACATACCTAAAAAATCTTATATTTCTTCTTTTTTTATATTTTTCATCAAAATCCTTTAAATATATTTCAGCAAGTACATTAGCAATTGGAATGCCTTGGGGAACCCCTATCTTATTTCTTATCGGTTTTTCAGCCCTAGAATGATTGTCACTGACTGTAGGATTAGTAATGGCTTCATGGATAATATTTTTAATCTCCTTTTTTCTAATAGATTTATGTAATTTTTTAAATAGGATTTCATGATCTAGACTTCCAAAAAAATTGGTCACATCTATTTTTATAAAAGAATCATAGTTTACTATTGATGTTTTTATTGAATGAATTACACTTTGAACAAGAGGTGTTTTTATATCAAATACATCTTGAAGAATACCATGAAGTATTTTAAGAACCACCCGATCTCTTAATGTAGGGATTGAAATCATTCTAGGTTTACTATTTCTATTTTTTATAAACAGCTTTTCTTTATAGTATGTAAATTTATAATTACCAGAAAGAACTTTTCTATTTATTACATTTAAATGTCCATCTAAATTTTTATCAAAATGTGCTTTAGTCATTTTATCAATTCCAGCAGCACTGTTATAACGAATAATATTTTCATATTCACCTTTTAAATATGTCATTCTATACTTACTTTTAAACAGTTTATTAGCCTGTAATTTCATTTTCAGCACCACTCATATTCATAAATATCAAAATTATTCCTATTATTGGGCAAGCATATACGACGATCATAAATAAAATTAAAGGTATCTTATACAAGAAATAGTAATTAAACTTTTCCTTTTTCGAAGAATTATTACTATTTACTTTAAATTTCAGAAAATCTAAGTTTGAATGATTTTCTGTCTTAGAAATGACTTCGTTATATTCCATTTTATATTTATCAAATGTTTTTAATAAATCATTATGTTCAATCCCCTCATCTAAAATAAGTATCCCTAATTTAGATTCAATCTTATCCAGTTCTAAGTGTGATTGTTTATATGCTAAAGCCTTTTCTCTATAACCATATAAACTAACAAATAGGGATACTCCAAATAACCCAATAGAAATTATCACACTAGCAATTGATAAAATATCACTACTTCCATACTTCAAACCAATAATTGAATAGCATAAAATAAAAAATGTATAGTAATTTACTAAAATTATTGAGTTCAAATTATTTCTATTCATTCTTTCTTCAGCAATCATTCTTACTTTCTTAGTAGTCCATACCCTATTGTCTCTAAACTTTTCGATTTCTTCATTTATCTTATTTTTATTAGCAGGTACTGCGGTATTTTCATTTGTTGTAGTATCAATCTCAGTGCCTGAGTTTTTATTTACAGTTTTTCTATATAAATCCCATAAATTTTTTAACATTTCAAACTCCCAACTTGTAAATTGGAGACACCAATGATTAGATTAGATTTCCACCTAGGGGGTGGCTTATATGATACTTATGTATCTTTAATTAGAGTACTCCTTAAAAGGAATCTTTTGAATATAAATTCAAAAAGGTGTCTCCAATTTTAACTATCTCATTTCTAGGATAATATTTCAAATTTATATTTTAAATTCAAAATATAAGATATTTATCCTATCTAAAATTCCCATAAAAAAAGTCATCTAGAATTTTTCTAAATGACTCTAAAGATTACAATAATAAAATTTTTAAAACATACTTTTCAAGTGTATCTTAATATAAATATTTTCACTCGATACTAAGCGTACAGAGATTTTCTCTTATACATCACAAGGGATAAGTGCCCATTCAAACCACCCATAATTGAGGTCCTAATAACTATACTTCCAAAGTTTCTTCGATTGTATTCAAGATTAATTCTATTGTTTCTAAATAACCTTTCCAATCTCCATAATTAGTTTCTATATCCATACTATTCAAAACATCACCATCTCCATCATCTAACCTTATAAATTTATCAAATGTTAATTTAGCTAAACCTATTTGTTTAATAATAGCTGTCTCTTCTTTTTCTAAACAGTCTAAATAATAATGATAAATATCTATAACTGTTTCATCCTCTGAAACAATATATTTACCATTTTCATTATGCACCTTTTCTAATATGATTTTTTGATTTTCAAGGTTCACGTCTTCATATTTTTCCATTTTCTCAACAACTGATCTTTTCTTTATTAAATTTTTATAAAATTTAGATATAATTTCTTCTTTTTGAATCCTATACTCCAAATAATTTTGATAATCAATATTAGCATTATTTAAAGTTTTTAAATTTTCAACTTCAGCCTTAACATTTAAATAATTGTTATGTGAATTTGTAACATCTTTTTCTAGACTTTTTATTTTCTCAAATTCTTCTTCAACTGAACCCTTTGTTCTGTTAACATCCGTATGCATATTTGTTACACTTGTAAGGTGATTTCCCATTAAAGTTAGATTCTCTTTAATAGATTTCTCAATCCACATTTTTAATAAACCACCACCGATAGCAAATAAAACAGTTATAATTGCAATTATTATCCCTATCAAAGATAATATAGATGCAATATTTCCTTCTAGAATTTTATTTCTTTCTTCTAATTGTTCTATCTTATTTTCCGAAATATTCTTATCTATTTCATATTCCCTTTCTTTAAGTTTCTCATCTAATTGATCATTAGTAATATAGTTTTCACTTTTATTTGGTTGTTCCTGATTTCGAACAGCCGCATTGGTGTCCTGTATTCCTAAAAAACAATACATTAGTATTGAAAATAAAATCAACTTTCTCTTCATTCTTGGTGTCCTTCCTACTTAACTAATTCTTGCTTTTTACTTTGTTGATATAAATAACTTTGGAATAAAAAACTTACGAGACTTTTAGCTGAATTTACTGCTAAAATAGCATGATGCTTTGGAATATCAACTTTAGGTAAATGACTGTTACTTCCAGAATTTCTAATTTCACCAACAGAATCAATTATTGTATTCAACCCTGAAGCAACCTTAATTATAGATTTATCATAACTAGCATCTACTTTAATATTTAATTGCCCTAATACTTCTTTTTTGAGTAAAGGAAATAATTTAGAATACTCGTTATACTCTACTTTATAAATCGTTAATAATTCTTTAAAGACCGACTCTAATAATGTTTTGGCATCTGCTACCGCTGCATCATAATCTCCATTTGATATTCTTTTATCACAGTTTCCCAATGACTTTTTTATATATTCAATAGTTAAAGTTTCTGGGATATATACATCTATTTTCGACAGTTGAAATTCATAATAATTTTCTTCGATGAAATTGCAGACTTGATTACACTTATTATATATATCACTAATACCATCATAGTTGTTCATTTGATTAGAGTATGCTAAAGTTTCACAAAATTCTCTCACACTTCTAGAATTTATAAGTTCCTCAAAAGAATTTAACGATGCCTCCTCTTTGTATATTTTCGCAAAGCAAATTCGCATCTCACGATATTCTTCATTACTTAAATGAGTATTAAAATTATAATCTTTCGAAAATCTGTTTTCTTCATAGCCTTCATATTCCTTAACCAATTTTTCTTTAACCTCGTCTAACCAATCAACTGATTTATACATATGGTCACCTCTTTATAAAAATGTCTAATACAATTGTACCATTATCTGTTACTTTTATTTTTGTACGTATTTGTTATTGTGAATGAAAAGTTTTCAATACCGCCATTTTTATTACATCTATCAAACTCTATACCGTAAACCCGAGTCCCCTTTTCATTCATTCCATATTTATTTCACATGTCCTAATCCACCTCCTTATCACAAGTGTTACTATGAACAATAATTTCGGAGGTCTACATTATGAAAATTAAAATTAATCCATATGTAGCAAAGTTAACAGATCAATAGGTTTATCAGATTTTTTATTTGTACCATGAGAAGAATGTTTCGCTACGCTACCTTGCATTAGCTTTTAATGTAACTAAAGCTACAATCAGAAATATCGTGAATGGAAAGTCTCGACAGGATTGTCATGAGGTTTTCTCGAAGTATAGATATAAAATGAAAGTTAAATTAGAGGAACTCGTTACCGCATTTATAGGTACGTTGTTTTGTAATAGATTTATTTTACAACAAATAAACCGCCTAGCTATTCACTGCTAGACGGTTTTCTTTTTCACGCTACGAACAACGTTTGCAATCTTTATTTTTACTTGAACTGTTAAAAAGAGTTCTACGTATATTAAATATGCTAGTCCTTGTTACAGGACTACCTCACTTGAACTCATTTATGACTAAAACATCCTAGCTTAATTGATAACACAATCTCCTTCATAATATCCCATCACAGTTATTACCCCTTCAATAGTCCCTATATATTCTTCGACTTCATTTAGTTCCGTTCTTACCTTAACCAGTTCTTTCAATGTCTCACATTGATTTTGCAATTCTTTCGTTAATTTTCGTTTAGTTTCATCATTCTCTTTGACTAATGCATATAAATAATTTCTTACATTCGGCATTTTTGAAAGTTGTTCTAGTTCCTCATGTTTTAATAAATCTACTGCTTCTTGTATAGATGGAATACTATCCCATGCCTTCATTGCTTCCTCATACTTCTTTATTGACACAGTTGTGTTTGATTGTTCAGTTTTCATCATTTTTCATCCGTCCTTTTTATAAGTTTTGGGGCAAGGTTAATTACCCTTACATATACGTACTTGCAATAAGGACAAGTTTTAGGACATCTATTTAAAAAATATTTTATTTCAACTTAAATACTGGGATAACCACAAACTTTATCAAAAAAGGCGAGGCTATGCCCCACCTATTATTTCAGTTATATTCTGTTCCACTGCAGAAAGTTCCAACACTCACATACCAGTCTTAGTATGATTAAGGTAAATTACTTCATCTCTTTTTACCTTCGCCTTTCAACACTTTCTCCATACCATCTTTTCCGCCTCTAAAGTAACCATTCCCGTAGGCTATTTTCATAACCAATCTTTCATCTTCTGTTAGATCACGGTTTAAAACATCTTCAATTTCATGTTTGGTTGCTAAGTCATAATCTTCTGTAATCCTTGAATCAAATTGGGCATGGAATAGGTATTCTAAAAATTTATTATGTTCTCCATTTTTCATAACTTTAATCAGTGAAATCATTTGTTGGTATTTCTACAAATTCTTTTTCAGTCATGTAGTAGTACCCCCAAAATGTTTAAAAAAACCCCACAAAATTTTATTTCTGAGAAATGCTTTCCATTATAGCAAAAAACCCTAACCTTCCACTCTGTGAGAGTAATCGAGGTGATAAATTACTATATTCCGATCCCTCTCAGGTCAGTCTAACCGTTGGTATTTTTAGCTTTCTAGCTAATTGTGCATGGAAAGGTTCTAAAACTACTGGATAAATACATTACAGACCAGATGGCGTACATATACTAGATCGCCTCCTATGGGTAGGCTTACCAGTTACAGCTGAGTATCCTTACTGAAATCCACTTTCCTATACAGCCACAGGGGACGGTATAAGGGCTTCTCAGCTTATTCTTACCGTTCTCCTATTGGGTAGGATAAGGTTGACTTTACTTGTGTTCTCAGGTCACTGGTGACGTTTGTGATGTTTAGTTGTGGTGTCGCTATGTCTATTCTTCCTCTATCCTGTCTGTTGGCGGCTGTGTCGTCTTCTCTGTCTTGATGTTGGTTGATTGCAATCCTTGTGTAGCGTGACTTCCTGTTTGAGAGGTCAAGCGGCTATAGTTCCCCCTTTCCCTTCAAGGTCAGTTGTTGCTACATGTTCAAGGGTTATTATTTCACGTTTCACAACTTTCACCTCTATTCCATTATTCTTACTATCAATTATACCTTCCACGAATTAGTAGTTTCACCATTCAATTCTGTAACAAAAACCTTAAGTAGATACACCATTTTCACGGAATTTTTACTTAGACTTTTGACAGTCACTTTTGGCAGTGGATGAACACGCATTGTTACATCGCTGTTGGGTAACTCCCGAATGTCTTGACTTTCAGTAGTTGTATAAAGAAATTGCCCCTAAAGAAAAGCCCTTTTATTAAGAATTGGGTTTATAATGTAATTAAGTAAAAAAAGCGAGGTGTACATATGACATTTGATAGACAGCAAGTAGCAAAAGAAAAACTTCAAAAAGCCCAAAAAGCTAACTCAGAAGGTGTTTTAATGTCTTTTTCGGTAAATACAATGCTAGATGAAAGAGTGCGTCCTGAATGTGCAAAGTTTGAAGGATCTAAAGCAAGTGTTGAAGATGCGATTATAGGAGTTAATCACCCACCTTTCTACAAGGATTGTCGTTGTTTTGCTACTTACTCCATAGAAGGCATAAAAAAGAAGTAAAATAACATTACTTTTAAGCGGTGTGCCATTTTTCAGGGCATGCCATTTTTTATAATAAGGTCGTATCAAAATATCTACACTTGTTGACACGACAAAAAAAGCCCTGTACTATAGGATTTAGATAGTATCAAAAAGTCGCATCAAATAGAAAACACAAAAAGGGGCAATACATAATGATATATGGCTATGCAAGGGTATCAACTAATAGACAGGAATTAGACATTCAAATAAAGGTACTTAAAGAGGCTGGGGCTACTAAGATTTATAAAGAAAAGATCAGTGGGGCTAAAACGGACAGAAAAGAATTAAACACGCTGTTATCCGAAATTAAGGCTGGTGACACTCTTTTAGTAACTAAGGCGGATCGTATAGCACGTTCTCTTTCACAACTAGAAAAGGTGGTCACTGATTTAACCAATAGAGGTGTAGCTGTACATATAATCAATATGGGAATGTTTACGGCTGAAAGCATGGATAATCCTATGACTAAGCTATTATTTAACGTATTAGGGGCATTTGCAGAGTTTGAAAGATCTATGATTATAGAAAGAACACAAGAAGGAATTAAAGACGCTAAAGACAAAGGTGTTAAGTTTGGTCGTAAAAGTAAAACATATAAAATTGAAGGTGCTTTATTACACGCTATTGAAAAAGTTGAGCGTGGGGAAATGTCACAGCCAGAAGCCGCAGATTTTGCTAAATGTAGTATCGCAACATTTAAGCGTCGAATAAAGGAATATAGACAACAAAAAGAGGAGGTATAATGCCCCCTCTTTTATTGTGCATAAAAATTTTTAAGATCTTTTCTATCTAGTACATATGCGGGTTGTGAGGAATCAATTAAAATAGATTTGAACAATTTTGCATAACGAAGTTTAAGCTTCTATATAATCGCCACTCATATAAAAAGGATAAACATTTCTAACTTCACATGTTCTTTCAGATTTGAAAATAAATTGTTTTTTCTCTCTAAAAGTTTCTTTTGTAAATTTCCTATATAGTTTGATATCTTTTCTGTCTTCATAAGTTTCATTAGCTTTATATTTTCCCAAGTAAAAACCTTCAGAATCTCTAACAAAGATCTCATCGTAAGGGAAATTCATACTCTCAAATCCATCATCATCATTCTTACAGAATAAAAATTCTATTTCATCAGGCATTGTGCTTATTTCATCAGAATCAATATAAACGTTTATAAAAGAATTTCGTGAATCCTCTTTTATTATTTGTCCAGTAAATCTAACATTATGATATCTATTAGATTTCAAAGAGTTATTACTAATAAAATCTTTTACCAATCCTATTACTTCGTCTAGTCTTTCTTCTATATAGGTTTCTAAAGTACTCACTAAATCTTTAATATCTTTTTCTTCAAATTGTTCCCCTCTCTTTTTAAAAGAACCAATTTCACCTACAATACCTTTTTCAAACAAACTCATTTTTATAGCAAATTTCGCATCAGAGATATGTTTAATTTTATTATTAAATTCCGTTAAATATTTAAATTCATTGCTTTCTTTGATTTCATTCATCTTCTTGTAAATATCTGTGCTATTATCAAGTTTTCTTAATACTTTCGAAAAATCTACTTGTTCAACATCCAATTGTTTTAAAGCTAAGACGGTTTTATTCACAAATTGTGCTAATGAATCAAATGAATTTCTGTTATATTGAATAAAATCTTTTAAATATTTATCTAGTAAAAAATAGATATCCGTTTCTATATCAAAAACCTTAAGACCGAAATCTAAATCGTTATTTTTAATTGTATATGCCCCAGTTTCTATAAGCGTTTTTTGAACATTATCGTGATATTCAAAATTCCTTGCTTCAAGCGTACCTACTAGATTAGAAATAACATCCTTGCAATATTTAGCTGTCTCTAAATTTTTTAAAACATTCACGTAAAACTGCCATGAATCACAATAAGCATTTTCAAATAAATCCTCCAAATTTATTTCATTTTGAAAACTCATTTCTCTCTCCTCCTCGATAAAGATATTCTTTATACTAAAAATACATATTTTTCTAATTTTAACATGAGGCAAGAGTTTAGGACAACGGCTTGGTGTTGAAAATGATTGATTATCTTTTCATGTTTTACCATCAAATCATGCAAGGCTACTGCTATTACTTCATCACTAGTTACTCGCTTACCTTCGATAACTAATTGATTTCTCATTGCCAATTTAATCGTATTATCAAATACACTACTATTGTATGCCATTCAATTACCCCCTTTCTCTGTACTTCGCTTCGCTACGTATGTGGACGTTTCACGCCCACACAGTAATAAAGCTAATAATATTAGTTATTTTTTATCTAGTACGAGAAGGACACGCTAGTGGACTTCGCTGAATAACTGGGGTGGTTTATCTACCCTAAGTTATTTAGCAAATTACTTATTACTTTTTTTCTTACTTTAAGAGAATGTTTTTAAAACCTTGGTATATCAACGTTTGTAGAGTTATTTGCTACTTTTTTTATGCAAACTAAATCTCGTTATTTAAGTACATTTCTAATAAAATTCGCATTCTTTCAGATGGAATATAAACATCGATAGGTTCATCATTACGAATAGCACTACGGAACAACCATTGAAGTAATTCAGACAGTGCAAATAATTCCTCATTTACTTTTATATCATGTGAATGAAAGAATCTTTTTATCATTGGATTCATATATCTATTCGCTAAATAAATACAAGTAGTTGCCGCTGCATACTCATTTGTAGCCCTAGCATTTATAGGAACAAACCTTTTCTTTAGTCCCCTTGGTGTTAATACCTTTTGATGATCTTTAAATGTTGTCCAAATAACATATTTTGTAGAACAGTTCATTTTGTGACGGTAAAAGTTATAGCTATTCTTCTTAATCATATCTTTATAGTACTTATTTTTAAGATTATCGTTTAAATAGCTTTTACTAAAAGCATTATGTTTTTCACCCACTTTGTTTATATCTCGATTATCACTTGGAGAGGAATAGTAAATGTTTATTAGTGATTTAAAACGCTGACGGTCTTCCCCTATTCTCCCCTTATATTCTGTTAAATAATACCCGAGTTTAGTATCGTATCCCACGGATTGGCACGTAAACTTCATGTTAAATAAACGGTAATAGTAACACTGAATTTGCCCCTCAAACATATACGTTAAAATAAATACCTCGCTGAACGCTTTAAATATTTCTGTAGGGAATAACCAATACATTTTACTTTCATCAAATAAAACTAAATTACCCGCATTAGCCAAGTTACGAATTGTTTGATAGTTACCTGAATCATATTCACTGGTATTCCATTTCACTTCACCTTTTGTTCCGATTGATATAATTGGATTGCCGTTATCATCAGTAGAATTTAATAGAATTTTAATATCATCTTTTGTCATAACAATTTCATCAATGGTATCTAATACCTCGTCTAAGATGAGTACATAGTTTTCCGCTTCAATAAGCTGAATAAGTTCGGAATCACATTTTTTAAATAACGCATGAGTAGAAACAATATTTTCACCGTTTGCAATTGCTTGTTTTAGTGAATCAAGTTTATTTCGTTTACCATTCTGTTCTGGTTGAACAAAAGATTTCTTTGTATGTTCAATAATTCGTTCAATTTCTGTTAAATAAGGTGTAATAAAGATAAATTTTGTTGCCATAGGGCTTTCATTGATATATTGAATAGCCCAGCTTGTTTTACCACTTCCCATAATCGAATCGACAACCGTTATTGATACTTCTTTCCTTTTAATAAATAAATTCGTCACCATATATCCTCCATTTGCTTTTAATAAATACCCTTGCATAAATACACTTGCAAATTGGAATCAATGTAGGACATAAAAAATAAAAAAAAGCCGTCAGACTATCCGAACGACTTTAAAATAAATTATTTTCTTTTTTCTTTAGAAAGAAGTATCAGTTGTAATGGTTTCATTACCCTTGTTAGTTACTGTCACGTTAGCTAGAAGGTATGTACCCTGTGTATTGCTTCCAAATTCCTCAACAACATTCTTTGTAGTAGTGATTTCATTTACTGTAAATTCAACGTCACCAAGTTTAATTGTTTCACCAATACCAACAACCTTTGCTTCTTCTTTAGCTGGTTTCTTACTACTCTCTTACTACTTTTTTCGCATAACGTGAAGTTCCATATCCACTTCCTGTAATTTATGTGTAAGATACCTTACAGATTCATGCAGTTCTTTGTGTGATACTTGTTCCATCTTTAATGAAAGCATTTCTTGCTTCATGTCCATTAAAGTGATCTTAAAGAAATCTTGTGTTCTTTGAACTGCATTTTCAGATTCTCGTTGTGTTCTTGCTTGTGACTGTATAGCTTTTTCAGTTTCTTCAAATTGTTGACCAATGCCATTATGTTTGTTTTCGACTGATTCAAGGCGTTCTTCTACTTTATCAAGACGCTGTTCCATTCTGTCAAAGCGTTGGTTCATTTCAGTTTTCATTTGTTTCAGCATTTCCATAATTTCGTTTGCCATGTTGTTATCCATTTTGACCACTCCTATGTTCTTTACTCTGTCACTATCTAACCCTATCAAATTGTTGTTAGCTTCAATCATTTTGCCGTGAATGTCCTTCAGCATGTCCATAATTATTTTTGCATCTTTGTCATCCATTTTTCGGTTCTCCTTTGTAATTGAAGAAAAAAGTACACTTTCGAGTGCCTTATTTTACTGTTTATTTTTCAGCAAATATACATCTTCTTCTAAATCGGCTATTTTGTATTTGTGATATTCTTGTATTATTCGGATGTCCTTTATTGAATTACCTTGCAATTCCGCTGTATGTTGGGTTACCTCCATAAAATCAGATATTTTATCATCTATTCTGTAAAGGCAATTCTTATTGCTTTCTAGTTGAACTTTTAATTCTTCAATATCACCGTCTACCTTGTCAAAGCGTTGGTTCAATTCTTGCTTCATTTCAGCCATTTCGCCTTTCATTTGAAACATTTCTGATTTCATTTGAACCATATCAGTTTTCATTTCAGCCATTTCAGCTTTAAGTTCGGCTTTCATGTCGTCCATGCCTGTAGTGAGGTTTTGAATCATTTCCATAATCATTTTCATTTCGTTTTCCAATTTAGTTCACCTCTATATTTGAAGACCCTAATTACCATCTTTAATAGTAGTTTCCACTTTTAACTTTAATCTTAGGACAAACAAAGCTTAACTATCTTTATCAGAAATAGTATAAATCTGTTGGATTTGACACCATGCAGCATTTAAATATTCTTCAACCGATTCATTGATTTCTGGTAATCTAAATTCTCCATCACCATCTAGTACATACTTTAATATTCTTTTTGGGTTATCGGATAATTTAGGTTCTACACCAAATACACTTAATGCAATTTCAAGTTTTAACTTACCTTGATATTCTCGCACTACCTCCCCCAATAAATAGCGAATAATTCTAGTTTCATCAGACATCATTTTCATCTCCTTTATTATTGACAAACTTCGTTTTCCCTCCCACCATGAAGCCTGAGTTGAGGACAACAGGTGGTGCTGAACATGACTGCCTATATCACTGAAACTAAAAATTGAATCAATGACATAGACAGACATTCGCATTACTTCATGAATCCGTCATTTGAGGTTATCCAGTATTGTATGCCCTTGTTTAAATGTGACCCTCTCGAATCAATACACGTAGTTTCTACTTCTGCCCCGAAACGTCTTGTAATCCTGTTTACACACCTCTTGTATGTATCGTAAATGCTTATCCTACTGATATGAGGAACTCGGCAACAATTACAATGTATCGTGTATTCTGCATGACCGTAATCATTCAGACCTTCCACTCCTAGCTGTTAATGGTCGCTAACACCATTCAGACACTACGAGAAACAAGGAACTCGTTTAATAGCGTCCTAGACTTATTTAATGCGGCGGCTAAGTCATAACCTTTCCAGTTTTGTTTTGATTCGAGTTAGTGGGCAACCTCGAAAGAGTTTTTCCTAAAAAAGACAATAGGAAACCAGACCTTTGCACTTTAGCTTTTTTTGAAGTAAAATGAAGGCAATGTAACTCATATTCAGTTATCGATTGTTGGTCGATTTTTTTATGGGTTTCGCACTATTATGCCGCCAAACATATAGTGCATTTCTTTAAGAGGGTGTTTCCAGCACTCTCTTTTTTATTTGTCTATAAATAATCCTTTAAGCTACGTGCTACTTCTTCCACGTTAAGATCTAAATACTGCGTTGTTACTGCTAAATCAGAATGACCTAATGCCTTACTGATTAAAGGCACACTAGCCCCCTTATCCAATAGATTTTTCGCATAACCCCTTCTAATCGCATGTGGGTTAATATTTTCTAAGCCAAAACGCTTTGAATACTTATTAAGCTGTTTAGAAATTGCACAGTTTGATGATTTTGATGTACTCATAGACAAGCCATTCTGTGTGATAAACACACTTTGATTGTTAATCTTGTAATGCTGACGTATCTTTTTATTTTGCTTAATCAGCAGTTGCAGCATTTCAGTTAATTCATCATCTAATGGCAGCTTTAAAAACTTGTGATTTTTTAATGTTGAACCATCTAAATTTAGGCACTGGTGTTCAAAGTCAATATGCCTTTCCTTCAACTCACAAAGTGTATGGATACGGATTCCAGTTCTGTACATCAGCAAAATAGCAGTAACGTCTCTAAATCCGATAAAGGTCGATTTATCTATGAAGTGAACCAGTTTGAGAATATCGCCTTCTTTAGCTGCTGCTTTTACCTCTGTATCAACCTTAATTTGAATCTTTAGCCAGAACTTATCTTTCAGCCAATCATTGAAATAGAATTTTCCTAACACGGCTTTAATGGTCTTTAAACGTATTTTCTTCGTTTGCTGTGAAACATCTAGACCTTCTAAATAGCTATAAATTGTACCAATCGTAATTTCTTCTACATAGAGAATCTTGTTAGCTTCACAAAATCCCCGAAAAATATAATCATAGCTATCAATAGTACGAGGTCTATTGCCAGCGATGTTCATTTGCTTAAATACTATTTCTAATGCGTAATCAATTGGTATCCAATGATTGTTACTAGCTTTAGGATTAACTTGACGTGCATTTCCCATCGAAAACACACCATGCTTTCTGCTTTTATCCAAACAAAAAAACCCCTATTCATTGTGTGAATTAGAAGGTTTATAAACGCAAGTATTCAATTAAATGTACCCTTAAAAACGAAAAAAGTTAGGGAGTCTTTTTGAAAGTTTAACACCTTCATCAAGTTACCCTAACTCTTATAAACGTTGATTTAACAGCATTTCTACTGCTAAATACTAAGTATGGAGACGGCGGGAGTCGAACCCGCGTCCAAAGACTCCAATACTTCAGCTTCTACGCGTGTAGTTTGCCTATTTAGGATTCACGTAACATTATGCCGACAAACAGGCGTCCTGTACGCTAACCTGGAAATCTCTTGCCGATGACTCAGGTGGTACCATCGACCGTATCCCACTAAAGTTGGGCCCCACGTTCTCTACATGGGCGATAGAGAGGCAGAGCGCTTACGAGCTTACGCTGCGAAAGCTAAGTTTTGTTGTTTGCCAGTTATTATATAACTGTCGTTGATGACGGAGCCGAGCCCTCCGACGCGCGACTAAAGCTTGAACCATCCCTGTCGAATCCGTAACGTCCCCTTGATATATGAATCGAAGCGGTTGGGCTTCGTTCAAACAAAGAGCTAGAATTGCTTCTAGTACGGTGGGAGCTTAAAGTACGCTTCCATGAAATCTGGCAATCAGTAATACATATTATAAAACAAAACTAGCGATAGTTCAAGTATCCCGCTATTGTATAAAAAATTGGCTTAAATACCTATTATATCCGCTAGATTGGGCTTTCTATCCATCACTTTTGTTGTTCTATCCACCACATTTCAATCTCTATCCATCGCTTTCGCTTTGCTATCCACCACATTTCAATCTCTATCCGTCACTTTCGCCATTCTATCCGCCTCGCCCAGCATCAACACCTAAAAAAGCTCACCAACAACAAGGTGAGCTTTCTCGAAATCTATTAATATTGATTTTTTGATTTGAAGGTACGTTCCATTTCGCGTTTGGCTTCTTTTTTGCGCATGTCGTTACGTTTATCGTAGTCTTTTTTCCCTTTGCCGACGCCGATTAAAAGCTTGGCATAGCCGTCTTTGATGTACATTTTCAATGGAACAATTGTGTAGCCGTCACGTTTTACGGCACCGACTAGCTCGCCGATTTGCTTTTTATGGAGTAGCAGCTTGCGGGCACGTAGTGGGTCGTGATTGAAACGGTTGCCTTGATCGAAGGGGCTGACATGCATGTTGCTAATCCATGCTTCGCCATTGGTGATTCGGACATATGAGTCCTTTAGTTGGGCCTTGCCTGCACGGATGGATTTGATTTCTGTGCCGGTTAGGACCATGCCTGCTTCGATTGTTTCCTCAATAAAGTAATCATGTCCAGCTTTTTTGTTTTGTGCTAATACTTTTCCAGAACCTTTTGCCATATTCTTCACCCTCTACTTAAAGGTTGAGCATTAGCGAAAGCATCCTTACTTAGGACACTTTCGCTAATGCTTATTTACGTTTTGATTTTTTCTTTTTGTTTTTCTTTGCAATGCCCTCGTAAAACTTTTGCTTTTGTTTCACGCGTTTTTTAGGACCTGGGCTTGAGTCATCTTTGCGGCGACCACGCGGGTCACGGTCGCTTTCACGACGTTCACCTTGCTTGGCGCTACGACTTCCACGGTCATCCTCTTGGCGACCGCCTCTACGGTTGCCACCACGTCCGCCTTTTTCTTCGTCGCTGCGTGTACTTCGTTGACTGCGTCCATCCTTGTTATCACTATAATTTTTACGTGCGTGGATGACAGTAGGAGCTGCTTTACGTGTTCGTCCATATGAAGTTACCATTCCAACGATTTCAAAGTCAATGGATGACTCCTCAATAATGACATTGGCAACACGGACTGTCACTTCATCACCAATACGGAATTGACGATTTGTTCGTTCACCGATCATAATCATTTGACGATCATCGAAGCGATAGTAATCATCTGTCATATTACTGATGTGAACAAGCCCTTCGATTGTGTTTGGCAGCTCCACGAAAATACCGAAGTTTGTAATAGATGAAACGATCCCTTCGAATTCCTCGCCAATTTTATCAGACATGTACTGTGCTTTTTTCAGAGCGTCCGTATCACGTTCGGCATCAACAGCACGACGTTCACGCTCAGAAGTATGGTCAGCAATTTCATCCATTGCCATACTCCACTGTGCAATCGTTTCTCTAGAAGTATCCTTATTAATTATATACGTACGAATTAAACGATGTACGATTAAGTCTGGATAACGACGAATTGGTGATGTGAAGTGTGTATAGAAATCCGTTGATAAGCCAAAGTGACCAAGGCTTTCAGGATAATATTTTGCCTGTTGCATCGAGCGTAGTAGCATTGTTGAAATAACGGGCTCCTCTGGCATACCATCAATGGCTTTCAAAACATCTTGCAGTGCCTTCGGATGCACTGTATTACCAGTACCTTTAATTAAAATACCGAAGTTCGTAACAAATTCAAAGAAGCGTTGGAGCTTTTCAGGCTTTGGATCTTCATGAATACGGTATAGGAACGGTACATTCATCCAGTGGAAGTGCTCTGCAACTGTTTCATTGGCAGCAAGCATGAAATCCTCAATTAGCTTCTCCGCTACTGTACGTTCACGTAATTCAATATCAACTGGCCAACCTTCGTCATTGACAAGGACTTTGGATTCTTTAAAGTCAAAGTCAATCGCTCCTCGTGTTTCACGTTTACGACGTAAAATACCTGATAGCTCAGCCATATTTTTAAACATTGGCACAAGTGGCTCGTAGCGTTCGATTAGTGCCTCATCCTGCTCCTCTAAAATCATGTAAACGTCCTTATATGTCATACGCTCTGTCGTTTTAATGACACTTTGGAAAATTTCGTGTGAAATGACATTACCATTTCCATCAATAATCATTTCACAAGATAGTGTTAAACGGTCAACCTGTGGATTTAATGAACAAATACCATTTGATAGACGATGTGGAATCATAGGGATTACACGGTCTGTTAAATAAACACTTGTTGCACGGTCATAAGCTTCGATGTCAATGACAGAGCCTTGCGTAACATAATAACTAACGTCTGCAATATGTACGCCAAGCTTGTAAGTACCATCTACATTTTTCGTTACGGTTACCGCATCATCCAAGTCTTTTGCATCTGCACCATCAATGGTTACGATCGTTTCATGTCGCAAATCACGACGACCTACTAAATCTGCCTCTGTAATTTCATCTGGTACGCGTTGAGCAGCTGCGATGACTTCGTCTGGGAATTCAGGTGGAATGTCGTGCTTATATAAGATCGATAAAATATCCACACCTGGATCATTTTTATGCCCTAAAATTTTGGTAATATAGCCTGTTGCGGATTTTAAATCCTCTGGCCATGTCGCAACCTCAACAACAACCTTATGACCGTCAACAGCCCCTAATGTGTCTCCCTTTGCGATAAAGATATCCATCGGTAGCTTTTTATCGTCTAAGACAACAAAGCCAAAGCCTCGATTAGCCTGGAATGTGCCGACAAAGCTTGTTTGACCGCGCTCGACGACCTTTGTGACAGTCCCTTCTCGTCGGTCCCCAAATGATTCTTTTAAGACACGAATTAAAACGATGTCTCCATTAATCGCACCATTAATTTCATGCGGTGGAATGAATACATCATCCATGCCCTCGACATCAGGTGTCACAAAACCGAAGCCCTTCGCATGTCCGATAAATTTACCTCTTAGCAAATTCATACGCTCTGGTAGGCCATAACGATTGGAGCGAGAACGCACAACTAAGCCTTGCCCTTCCATACGGACAAGGGTTTTGACAAGCTCCTTGAACTCCTCAGCATCCTCAAAACCGAATTCATCCTCGATTTCACCGACAGTTAATGGTTTATAATCATCTTTGCTGAAAAAATCGAGTAAACGACTTTGTAGTGTATCTTTTTGGTCTTTCATACATATTCCCTCCTTCATGAGAAAATCCTATTTATAATTATTGTGCCCAATTTAGGCTTTCTAAAAAGCGATAAATATCTTCATGTAATTGATCTTTTTCTTGATCCAATGTAATAACATGTTTTGAGTTTTCATACCACTTGATATGCTTTTCAAGTGACTCAGTTTGATTATATATAATGTTGGCAGATTCTGTCTCTATTACTTCATCATTTGTAGCTTGTATGACAAAAATAGGCGCATAAATCATGTCAATTTCTTGTCGTGTACGGGCAATAAATTCACGAAGCTCCTGTAGAGATGGCATCCCTTTTTCAGCAATGAGTGCTACTTCTGCTTCAATTTGCTCATCTTGTTTTCCTAAGAATTTTTTATAATCCCTTGCATATTTCAAGACACCCTCAAACATAACGTCTGTTGTACGCATTGTCATAGGGGCGCACATTGTGACAATTCCTTTAACAGGATTATTTAATGCCACGTTTAGTGCCATCACACCGCCTAATGAAAGACCAGCGACAGCAATTTCTTGATAGCCAGCATCCTGTAACTGTTTGTAGGCGGCAACGACATCCTGCCACCAGTCTGCTGGACCTGTTGTGATTAGTTCTTCTGGTTCCACACCGTGACCTTTATAGTGAGGTGCCAAAGTAGTATACCCTTTTTTCTCTAAAAATCTACCAAGCATTCGTACATCTGCAGAGCTACCAGTAAAGCCGTGTAATAATAATACAGCACGTGATCCTGCTTGAAAGAAAAATGGCTGTGATAATGATTTGTTCATTGTAAGCACTCCTTCATCCTAAAACACTCATCCATACTATACCCATTATAGCCATCTCGATTATGTCTAGCGAATAACAAGCTGGATTGTAAATTACAATTCAATTTTTGCTATGGAGAGAGAATTTACCATTTAGTTTTAATAAAAGAAAACGCCCAACCAATTTGGTTAGGCGATATATCTTCAACTATTAGATTTTTGTAATAGCAACTGCTAAAATGAAAAATAGTATAGCTAACACAATTGTTGCACGGTGAAGGATTAAATCCATACCACGTGCTTTTTGCTTTCCAAATAGTTGCTCAGCTCCACCCGAGATGGCACCTGATAAGCCTGCACTTTTACTAGATTGAAGTAATACCACAACGATCAACGCTAATGATACGATAACTAATGAAACTAATACTACTGTATGCATTCACTGCACCTCCCGAACTTTGAAACATCACAACACCTTTTAGTATAACAAAAAGTGGATTATGTGACAACTTTCATGATGAAATCATTTACAAGCTCTATTGAAAATTTACTAGAATCTTGAATTTTATCAATTTCCTCGTATGATTAGGGCTAGCGTTCATTCTAGAAAAATTCTTCCTGAGGTCGCAGTTAGTATACATGCTCTTGTGGTACTGTATTCAACGTGGTGACTATCAGCTATGATGGTTGGACTTTCTTGACAGTAAATAGTGCTATTACCATGAATATGGCACAGCAGGCAAATAGACTAATTAAAAAAATCCCACCTACCAAATAACCCCAATATTCCACAAGTGAACCAAAAACCGGTGGAATTAAAAATACACCTATGGATGCCACCATTATACTAAACCCACTTGCAAAACCACTCATCGATTTTTCTACACTTTCAACAGCTAGCGTCATCCATATACCATTAAAGCCCGCAAGAGAAAAACCTATAATTGCTATACACATCACTATAAAAAAGGTGGAATAGGTAAAATACATAAGGATTATCCCATTTGCGCTTAGTATAGTAATGATTAATAATACAGCCCATCGATTTTTATTAAAAAATTTATCACTAATAATCCCCCACAACACTCGCCCACTTGCCCCACTAATTTCAGCAATAGCCAAGCATATGCCAGCACTATAAATGGGCCAGTCCTTTATTTCATACAAAAATAATATAATGTAGGTGTTAAATGTCATTTGAATACCCATTAAGATGAATGCAGAGCTATTCGTAAAAAAGAGCCATTTTGAATGAAGGAAAATGCGTAACTGCTGACGTAAAGGCCATTTAGTAGCTATCTCAGTTTGTGAATCTTCTTTTGTTTTTAATACAAAAGGCATTATGAAACTAAACATTAATAATACTACTGCCGCTACAGACAATGTATAACGCCAACCAATGAAAGCTACTAATGGAATCAGGACAACACTCGAGCCTGCTGAACCTAGCGTAATAGACATCTGTTTTAACCCCATTAGCAATGAAACTTGATTTACTGGAAGTATGTTCATAAGGAAACGATTTGTAACAGGATGCATTCCTCCATAACCCATCCCTGCTAGTACAACAAATACTAAGGCCAACGTATAATTGTCTATCCAAGCAAAGCTTAAAAAGCCTGTTCCAACAATAATCATCAAACAAACCATTATTTTACGGGTACTCAATCGATCTGCTAAATAGCCAACTAGCAATGTTGCTATAAATTGACCAATAAAAAGAGCAGTTGGAAGAAATCCTAACTGCCCTTTATTCAATGATAAGTCTGCACTAATATAGAACATTAGAGGACTAATGCTTCTCCCAACAAAGGCAGTTAAAAATTGAGCAATGATGATCCACATTGCAATAAGTTTCATCTGTTGCATAATCCATCAAAACCACCTTTTACGCTCGATGAGCCAATTCATTTCCACCTAATACAGTGGTCGATTTTTTCAAGTGTGTTGTGATTAGCCTACTTTAACTATTACTATTAAAGTTGTGGTTGGTTTCCGCTACGGGATGCTCGTTTTCAGGGCAAGCAGAAGTCGTGCATCCTCCTCCACAAATAACTAAAAAAATGTAGTATCATATATTAATTGACTATAAAAGCAACCATAAGATAACCTAATATTCTCCTAATTAACGTACCTGCTACTCCCTACATCCCCAACCATCTTGGTACGAATAATACAAGGTCTGGAATATATGTTAGGAATAGTAGCACGATAAAGGAAATAACAATAAAAGGAAAAACACTCTTTACTAGCGTTTCAAACTTCACTTTTGCCATCGATGATACGATGAAAAGTCCTGTCCCTACTGGCGGTGTTAATAAGCCTAACGTTAAGTTAATACAAATGATGACTCCAAAATGCACCGGGTCAATATTAAATGCTATTACGAGTGGCATCATGACAGGTACTAGAATAATTAATGCGGCAATTCCATCTAGTATCATGCCGATTAGTAACAATGCTAAATTCACTAATAATAAGAATACCCATGGACTTTCTGTAATGTTTAACATATTTTCTACTAACAATTGTGGAATTCGTTCAAAAGCAATCATCCATCCAAAAATATTGGCCATAATAATTAAATATGTTACTGTAGCTGTATTTGTCACCGTATTGATTAGCATTTTAGGGAGCTTTTTGATATTTAACTCTCTATAGACAAATAAACCGACAATTACTGCTAGTAAACAAGCGATAGCAGCAGATTCTGTTGCTGTAAATACACCTGTTAGAATACCTACAACAATTGTAATGGGTATTAATAGTGCTGGGATTACTTTTAATGACTTGCTTCGAATATCTGCCCACGAAGCCCGTTCACTTTTCGGGAATTGTTGTTTATAGCCCATATAAGAAATAACTAAAATAAAAACAAGACCATAAATAATCCCTGGGAGAATCCCAGCCATAAATAGAGCGCCAACAGATGTACTTGATAACGTACCGTAAATAATGAAAATCATACTTGGTGGAATAATAGGTGCGATAATAGAAGATGCTAATGTTATAGACGCTGCGAATTCACGTTTATAGCCTTCCTTCTCCATTTGCGGTACCATTACTTTACTCATCATTGCAGCTTGAGCATTTGCTGAACCTAGAATCGATGCTAAAAACATATTAGCAATAACTGTCACATAGGCCAGCCCTCCCCTAAAATGCCCAAAAAGGACACGAGCAAATTGAACAAGCCTCGTTGTAATACCGCCCTCATTCATAATTTCACCCATTAACATGAATAACGGAATCGCTAATAGGCCAAAATTTTCAAGCCCTGAATACATACGTAATGGTGTAGATTCTAATAATGTCACCTGACCATTTAAGATGAAATAAATAACTGTCGTAATACCAAGCACCATTGAGATGGGAATACCAATGATAAGTAAAAGAAAGAAAATAACGAGTACAATATAAGTCATGTATTTTCTCCTTCTCTATTTTTAAGTGTGTCAATTAAATGTGAAAGAAGATGAATTGCTGCAAAAATTAATCCTATAAATACTGCACTATAAGGAATCCACATTGGTAATTGTAAGGAGCTCGATTTTTGTAGCAACATGGCAGGATTCATCATCCATTTGTAAGCGTAATAGATTAATATAAATAAGAACGCAATCATCATGCAATCCTGAACAATTTTAAAAATCCTTTTACTACGCTTAGATACAGCATCATATAAAAATGTAACTGAAGCCTGAGTACCATATTTCAGACCCCAGCTTCCTCCAATAAACGAAGTCCATATTAATAAGAAAATCGAAACTTCACCAGCCCAAGGGATGGGATCTTTAAAGAAATAACGAAAAATAACCGCAAATATCATTAAGATAGCAAGCGCAGCCATTAAAATGATCATCAGTAGTTCTTCGATTTTAGTAATAACTTGACTAATTTTCGCCATCTAGCCATTCCCCCATTTACTTACGGAATTCATTAATAAACTGTTTAATTAAAGCAGATTTTGCACTATACTCGGCGTCAAATGCTTCGATTTGCTCTTTAAATACATCTGCCCCTAACTCATAAACAGTCACTCCTTGACTGGCAAGTTCTTTTTTGAATTCTTCTTCTTGTCCAGTTCGTGTTTCTACTGCATAAGCTATTGTTGCTTGTAAGGAATCAATAATGATTTTTTGAGCATTTTCAGATAATCCATCAAACATTCCCTCATTTGCTACGACAATTGATGGCCATACCATGTGATTTGTTACAGCTACATATTTGGCTACTTCGGAGTATTTATTTGTGATTGTCGCATCTAAGTCCATATCCATTCCGTCAATAACGCCTGTTTGTAATGCTGAATATACTTCTGGTAATGGTAATCCTTCTGGTGCAGCTCCCGCATCTTTATAAAATTTTTGGAGCGGCGGACTTGGTGTTACTCGCATTTTTAAACCTGCTAAATCCGAAGCCTTTTTAACTTCTTTTGATTTCAATACCATCGTACGTTGACCAGCGAATAGATAATCTAACCCTTTTAAGCCCGTTCCTTCTATTTCTCCTAAAATCTCACGTGCAATATCAGTATGACTTGCATCTGAAGCTTCTTGTAAATTTTCAAACATGTATGGTGCGAACCACGCGGCCATCTCAGGTGTACGCGTACTTAAAAAAGCGGCTGTAATAAAAGCAAAGTCTATCGAGCCTGCCTCTACTTGTTGTGCCATATCCGCTTCAGTCCCTAATTGACTTGCAGGGTAAATTTCAAGCTCCATTTTGCCATCTGAGCGTGCCTTTAATTCTTCATTAAATTTTTCAGCAGCTTTATGCCACATATGATCTGTTGATGTAATATGGGCAAGCTTAAATTTCTTCTTTGGAATATCTTCATCCGAACTAGTTGCTGACACAGCTGATTTATTGTCCGTCTTTGCATCTGTTTCATTTGTTGTGTTTGAGTTACCACAAGCTGCCAAAACGAATAAAAGTGCGAATAAACAACTAACTAGCATAAACTTTAGCGGTTTTTTTATCATAAAATATCCCCTCTATTTTTGATTTAATATGTTGCATTGGTTATGGCTCCGCCTTCGTCTTTCCACTAATTCCCCAATGAACGGGTGGCACTTCTATTAAAATAACTCTTACACTATCAATTGGAACTCGTGCCGTTTGAACAATGGTAGTTGTAACTTCTTGTATAATTTTTTTCTTTTGCTCCACAGACCGTCCTTCTAATAACTGAATTTGAACAATTGGCATATTTAGTCCCCGCTACTTCACAACTAATGTTAGCTTGCCAAGTGTCCCATAGTCTGCTTCTATTTCATCACCAGCTTTTACTGGAATTGCATCTGTTATGCCACCTGTTAAAACGAGTTGACCAGGCAAAATACCTCTACCTTCTTTTGCTAACATCGTTAATAATTCAATGACCGAATAAATGGGATGACCAAGTACCGCAGCTCCTGTACCATGTAGTTTCTCTTCTCCATTTTGTTTCAAAATGACTTCTATAGAAGCCCAATCACATGTATAAGGTGAAAATGCTTGCGCACTCAGCCAAATTTTCGATGAAGAAGCATTATCAGCTATTACATCAGGTAAAGTAAATGAAAAGTTTTTATAGCGACTGTCAATGACTTCAAGTGCTAGAAATACGTTTTCAATCGCATCCCATACTTCTAATGGTGTTAAATCCGCACCTTGTAGCTCTTTTTTAAAAACAAAGGCTACCTCTGCTTCCACACGTGGATGAATATATTCAGCAGCTATAATTTCATTTGTCCTAAGATTCATTTGTGAGGTTAAACGCCCATAAATTGGAGAATCCACTCCTACTTGTTGCTGTTTAGCAATGCTTGTTAGGCCCATTTTCCAACCGATAAACCGATTGTCAGCTGTCATCGTTTTTTCCATACTAATTTTTTGAATCTCATAGGCTTCTTCTACTGTCAAATTTGGTTTTGAGTTAGTAATCTTTTCAACTGCCTCTTTTGTTGCTTGTGCTTCCGCCACCCGCTCAGCATATTCAAATAAAGACACTATGCACTCCCCACTTTCTGTTGTGCAATTTTTTGTGCTACTTCAATGATCGTATCCTCTTGTCCACCTACAACATTTAATTTGCCTAACTCTACTAAAATATCTCTAGCATCAACACCCACTTTTTCAGCAGCTATATGGGCATGACGTAAAAAGCTCGAATATACGCCTGCATAGCCCATTACTAAACTACCTGTCGTAATATCTTGTGGATGTGGCAAAATATTGGCACGAACATAATCAGCCAGATCGAGTATTTGGTATAAATCTATGCCTGTTTCAATACCCATGCGATTTAATACTGCGACCAATACCTCAGTTTGTGTATTGCCTGCTCCTGCACCTAAACAACAAATACTGCCATCGATACGTGTAGCACCTTCTTGAATCGCTACAAGTGTATTGGCAACAGCCAGAGACAAATTATTATGCGCATGAAAACCAATCTCAATGTTTAAATGAGCACGCAATAAACGAATACGATTCTGTACATCAGACGGTAGCATAGCCCCTGCTGAGTCCGTAACATACACGGCATCAGCCCCATATGATTCCATTAACAACGCCTGCTCTAATACTTTTTCAGGTGATGCAGAATGTGACATCATTAAAAACCCAAATGCCTCCATCCCTAGTGCTTTCGCTGTTTCAATATGTTGCTTTGATACATCTGCCTCCGTTACATGTGTAGCAACACGAACAACTCGAGCACCTGCCTCATAAGCCTCTTTCAAATGATGTATTGTGCCAATTCCAGGAATAAGCAAAACTGTTATTTTAGAATCTCCAGCAACTTCTGCTGCCGCTCTAATTAACGCAATATCATGCTCTTTAGAAAAACCATATTGAAGGGACGAGCCTCCTAAACCATCTCCATGCGTGACTTCAATATACGGTACACCGGCTTCACTTAATTGCTTCGTTACATAACGAACTTGCTCAGAAGAAAATTGATGGGCAACCACATGGCTACCATCACGAAGTGCAACCTCTGTTAAATAGATTTGACTCATCGCACTTCCACCTCCCTAACGCTCATTGTTTTTGCCATTTCTTCAGCCACCTTCAATCCAGCGGCCGTCATAATATCCAAATTTCCAGCATAGATCGGTAAATAATCTCCCAATCCCTCTACTTCAATAAATACGGTAACTTTCTTTCCATCTACAATCGGATCTAGCTTCAAGCGATAACCTGGTACATATTCATTTACTTTTGCGACCATATTTTTTACGGATTTAATAATCTCTTCCGTATTCGCTTCTTCTTCAAGGAGACATAACACCGTATCACGCATCAATAAAGGTGGCTCTGCTGGGTTTAAAATAATAATTGCCTTTCCTTTTTTTGCACCGCCAATCAGCTCAATTGCATTGGATGTTGTTTCTGTAAATTCATCGATATTAGCTCGTGTTCCTGGACCTGCACTTTTCGAAGCAATTGTTGCAACAATTTCAGCGTAATCAACACTTTGTACACGGCTAATGGCGTAGATGATTGGTATCGTCGCCTGACCTCCACACGTAATCATGTTTACAACAGGCTTTTCCATATGCTCTGTCAAATTCACCGTCGGTACAACAAATGGACCTACAGCGGCTGGCGTTAAATCTATTAGTCTTTTGTTTAAACCTTGTAAAGCTTTCACATGAGCAATATGTGCCTTTGCTGATGTTGCATCAAATAAAATATCCGCCAAATGTGGTTGCTCTAAAAATCCTTCAATCCCATTGGAAATCGTCTGAAAACCTGCCTCTTGTGCACGTCTTAAGCCATCTGATTCAGGATCAATGCCAATAAGTACTGACATCTCTAAGTACGGAGATCTTTGAATTTTCATCATTAAATCCGTACCAATATTACCTGAACCAATAATGCCCACTTTCATTTTTGTCATGGTAGCTTCCTCCCTTTACACAAACTCTAGTTCGACTGTACCTAATAGTTCACCGAAGTCGGCTGTGAACTTATCACCTTGTTCAGCATCCAATGCTGCCGATAAAGCACCTGATAATATAACTTCTCCTGCTTCAACACCAATATCGAAATCTGCTAGACGGTTTACAAGCCAAGCGACACAACTTGCTGGATTGCCTAAAACATCTTCTCCCTTTCCTTCATTCATAAACGCTCCATTTTTATAAAGCTGCATTTCGATTGCTGGTAAGTCAACATTGAAGACCTCACGTTTCACTTGACCTAGTACGTATTTTGCAGAGGAAGCATTATCTGCAATGGTATCGAGCAATTTTATTTGCCAATTGGCAATGCGACTATCTACGATTTCAAGACTAGCTACAATATAATCTGTTGCTTCAAGTACCTCCTTAACAGTGACATTAGGTCCCTTTAAAGGAGACTTCAGTACAAACGCAATTTCGCCTTCGACTTTCGGCTTTAAATAACTTGATCGCTCTGTTTTTCCTTCTGTAATTTCCATATTCGATAAAAGATGCCCATAATCTGGTTCATCCACGTTTAATAGATTTTGCATTGCTAAAGATGTCAAACCAATTTTTTTACCTGTAATTTTATGGCCGTTCAGTAACTTCCTATTAACGATTTCAAGTTGAATGGAGTAAGCATCTTTCAATGAAATATCTTTAGCTGATTGAGTAATCGGCTCAATGCCAATGCGTGTTCTTTCTGCTTCTAATAATTTGTTAGACCATTCAATTAGATTCACTACCATGCTTTCCCCCCAAGTTATAATTTAATTGTTACGTTTGAGACCTCGCAGTAGAATTCAAAGCTGTGTGCGCCACCTTCACGCCCGATTCCGCTATGTTTCATCCCACCAAATGGTGTTCGAAGATCTCTTAAATACCATGTATTTACCCAAACGATGCCTGACTCAATTTGACCTGCAACACGATGTGCACGTCTTAAATCATTTGTCCAAATAGTTGCACCTAAGCCGTAATTTGTATCATTTGCACGGGAAATCACGTCGTCTTCTGTATCAAAAGGTAATACTGTAACAACTGGGCCAAAAATTTCTTCGCGTACACAACGGTCCTGATCCGTTAAATCGGTAATAATTGTTGGCTCAATATAGTAGCCTTTATCGATAGTAGCTGGGCGACCACCGCCTGTAAGAATATTGCCACCCTCTTCTCTGGCAATTTGAATGTAACCCATTACTTTTTCATAATGCTCTTTCCCTACGACAGAGCCGATATCTGTCGTTGCATCAAATGGATCTCCAATTTTTAATTCTTTTGTACGAGCTACAAATTTCTCCACAAATTCTTTATAAATATCACGTTCTACATATATACGAGAACCACAGAGACACACTTGCCCTTGGTTTGTAAAGCTTGATTTTAACGTTGTTGCAAGAACTTCATCTAGGTCCGAATCTTTAAAAATAATAGTAGGATTTTTGCCCCCTAATTCAAATGAAACTTTTTTCAATGTAGGGGCAGCAGCCTTCATAATAGTAGTGCCTGTTTTAGTTTCCCCTGTAAATGTAATAGCATCTACATCAGGGTGTTCTGATAGAAAAGCACCTGCTGAATTCCCACCAAAACCGTGAACTAAATTTACAACACCATCTGGTATCCCCGCTTCTTGACATAATTCAACCAAGCGAGTAGCTGTCATTGGTGTAAGCTCCGCCGGTTTCATGACAGCAGTACTACCTGCTGCTAAGCAAGGGGCTAATTTCCAAGTTAAAAGTAGTAATGGTAAATTCCAAGGATTAATCATAGCCACGACACCTACTGGTCGTGTCACTGAATAATGAAGTGCCATATTGTCTTGGTTATAAGATTCATTGCCAAGTGAAGTAACGTAATCCGCAAAGAAGTGGAAATTATGTGCTGCACGTTTAATATCCATTTCTATCGCTAAATGATACGGTTTGCCTGTATCTATCGTTTCTAAAGCAGCAAGTTCTTCAACATTTTCTAAAATGAGGTCGCCAATACGTCGTAACAGTAGAGAGCGCTCTTTGACAGTGAATTTTCCCCACGGTCCTTTCAAAGCAGCTTTTGCAGATTGTACTGCTGCATCGACTTCTTCCCTAGTCGCTTCTGCTACCCATCCAATGACTTCTTCTGTAGCAGGATTTATATTTTCAAACACTTTCCCATCTATAGCGTCAATGAATTCACCGTTTATGAAATTACGACAATTAATACTTTTCGTTTTAAACGTTGCATGTTGCATCACTTTTCACTCCCTCAATTATGGAGCGACTTTAAGAAAAAGAGTGTTTTACCTTTTTCTCAAAGTCGCTTTTTGATTATTCTGAAATTTCCACAACCATTTCTATTTCAATGGCTGTATTATTAGGAAGTTGGGCCATCCCAACTGCTGAACGGGCATGTTTGCCTCGTTCTCCAAAAACATCCACTAGTAAATCTGATGCACCATTCATAACTTTTGGCTGTTGTGTAAAATCAGGCGTAGAATTGACCATCCCCAAAATTTTTACAATACGCTTCACCTTCGATAAATCACCTAATTCAGATTTCAATACAGATAACAGGTTAATCATCGATTGGCGACAAGCTGCATAGCCATCATTTACTGTTAAATCTTCACCTAATTTGCCATGATACTGATCGATACCTTGACCTGATGTAAAAATTAAATTACCTGTTCGTACACAACCAACGTAATTTCCAACTGCTTCCCTTGGCTCAGCAAGTTCTATTCCAAGCTCTTGCAAGCGTTCTTCAGGCGTTTTCACTTGATTTACCATTTAGAACCCTGCTCCTTTCTACATTTAAAAATGACATAGCGTTTTCACCTAGAATGGCTTTACGTACTTCTTCTGATAAGTCCAAGGTTTCATCTATGATTTTTCCAGGGTTAATTTCTCTTAGTAAAAATGGATAGTCTGATCCCATCATAATTTTCTCATGGCCAAAACGTTCAATTAAGTAATGTAGATTTTGTGATTCATATACTAATGAATCAAAGTAAAAATTTTTCGTGTAGTGGCTTGGAGGATATTTTGTACGTCTAAGGCTTGGCCAAACATCCCAACCTTGGTCTAGACGTGGAAGAATATAAGGGAATGATCCGCCACCATGGGCAAAACAAACCTTTAAATTCGGACACTTTTCCATTACACCACTCCACACCAAGCTCGCTGCCGCTAAAGCTGTTTCACTCGGCATGCCAATTGTATATAAAAAGTTATGTCTTGGTGTTCTCTCTTGTGCTAAGGTTTCCCAAGGATGAATAAAGAGCGGCATTTCATATTGTTCTGCCGCTTCAAAAAATGGCAGTAAATACTCGCTGTCCAAATTTTCTCCATTGATATTAGTGCCAATTTCAATTCCGGCTAGACCTATTTCTTTGCACCGTTTTAACTCCACAACAGCCGCTTTTGCATCTTGCAACGGTACAGTTCCTAGGCCGATAAAACGATCTGGATGTGCTTTAACAACATCTGCAATAAAGTTATTTTGGAATTGTGCAAGCTCTACCGCTTGTTCAATAGGTGCCCAATAAGAAAATGTGACAGGTACGGGTGAAATAACCTGCATATCTACACCCTCATGATCCATATCCTCAATGCGTTTTTTTGTGTCCCACACTTGATTGGTCACTTCCCTAAATACTTCACCACTTACCATAATATCCGCTCCACAAGAACATTTTTGCTCTAAGACAGGCCACTTATCATTATCATACTTACTAGCAAAATTCGGTAAATCTCTCGGATAAATATGTGTATGAAAATCGATTCTCATTGCCATTCACTTACAGTCTCAGGCATTACATGTCCACAACTATCACATTGACGTAAATCTTTAGAAGCGTTGAAGTAATCAATACCATCTGAAATTTGTTTCCCAATGTTTGTTACTTGTACGCGTAGACGATACAATTCATGGTCACATTCACTGCATAGCCATACTAAATCCTCTAACTCGCCTTCTTTACGTTTTCTCTCCACGACAATTCCATATGTGTCTGCAACGCGGTGTGGTGAATGAGGGACGTTTGCTGGTAGCATAAACATTTCGCCTTCCTTCACTTCAATTACTTCACGTTTACCTTCATCATTAATAACCTCTACAAAACAAGAACCTTTAATTTGATAGAATAGTTCATCTGATGGGTCAACATGGAATTCACGACGAGCATTTGGACCACCAAGCAACATAATTAAAAACTCAGAGTCTTCCCATAGCACTTTATTATTCACTGGCGGTTTTAGTAAATGCTTGTTCTCCTCAATGATTTTAAAAATGTTTTGAGAACGGGCTTGTAATTTACTTACTTGCGTTGAATTGGACATAATTGAATTCCTCCTAATTTTAAATTTAATAATTTATTGTCATATAGCCTAGTTGTCTCGAAATTAGTTCTGCTGAACGAATTACCTCACGAACAATTGCCTGTTTATCCTTACCGTTCATATAATTTTTTTCACCTACTAAGTTAAGGGCCGCTACAACTTGACCATTATAGGTTTTAATAGGTGCTGCAACCCCATAAGTATTGGACGCATTTTCCTGATCGCTAATGGCATAGCCGTTTTTATAAACTACTTCAAGCTCCTTTTTCAAATCCTCTACAGAGGTGATAGTATTGGCAGTTTGCTTAAACATGCCTTTTTCCAACATCGGCAACATAAATGCTGGATTATACGTTAATAATACTTTCCCAATGCTTGTTGAATAAGCAGGATAACGAGTCATACCGACAAATGTTGGTACTATATCCGCATGTGGAGACATAGCCTTGTATACAAATCGAACTTCCCCATTATCAAACATCCCAATATGTGAAGTACCTTTAAAACGCGCAACCAAATTACTTATTATAGGGCCTGCTTCAAAATTAATTTCTTGGTAATACATAACTTTGTTACTCCACTCAAGAATTTTCCAGCCTAATCGGTAACGCTTATCACTGCCTTGCAAGAGAATACTTTCTTGACACATTGTTTTTAAGAAATGATGGACTGAACTCGGAGGTAAATTTAGCTTATCTGCGATTTCTTTATTACTTAAAGATGGTTCGCCATCCAAAAATAAATCGATAATGCGTGAGATTTTTTTTACCGATGAAATCAAATGCTTCACCTCCAAGTTCAATTTATACTGTTTGTTTCTCGCCTACATCTTCTTTCGCAAGAATGGATTCAACTAAATCAAAGGAGTACCGTTTCTTAAATTTATTGTAGTAAATAGCACGTTTCCGTATTGGATCTCCTGTATAATAGCGTTCGTATTGAAGCGCTCTCATACCAAACCCTTCACCACATAAATCCCAGGCTAGCTTAAAGATTTTCATTCTTAGTTCTGCATCTACACCTTCTCGTCCACCATAATGACGATCAATGCTTGGGCGAAGCTCTGGATTTAAGAAATCAGCTTCAGTTGGCATCATTAGTAAACCGCCTGCCCCAATTGTTTGCATGACTTCAATGGCTCTCGGATATATTTCTGGCATCATGCCGCGAATGGTCTCTAAAGCATCTGGATTTAATCGCGCTTCACCATGCTCTGTTACCGTAAATTCATGCTCCGCTGTTCGAATCAATGCACGAATGACTTCTACATATTGCACTAATTCGCCGAGATCACGTTGCACATTTAAATATTGATCTACACCAATCGAATCAGCAACCTTACAAGCTACCTCTACAGCAAATGCCAGTTTAATGTATCCTCTAACCCCTGACTGATGTGCGGGCTGTTCAGCAATACCTGTCATTGGATACAGCAAGTTCGCAGCCTCAACGTTGTTATATAAAAACACACGATCCCATGGTACTAATACATCTTCAAAAATAAGTAGTGCATCCATTTCCTCATAGCGAGAAGCCAGTGGATGATCGAATGTTGAACGTGTACCATCTTGAACGGGTTCACGACAAATAATTTTTAATCCTTTCACATCAATCGGTACAGCAAAAGCTAATGCATAACGCTCGTCTCCTGGTACAAATCCTGGGTATGAATAGATAATGACTTCATCCGTAAACGCCGCTAATGTTGCTAGCATTTTTGCTCCGCGGACAACTAATCCATCTGGACGTTCTTCTACTACACCTAAGTGCGTAAACTTATCTGTCTGTTCATGTGATGCTTTACTTCGGTCATTTTGTGGATTCACAATGGCATGAGTTAAGAACACATCATTATCTCGTATATAGCGATAATAAGCTTCAATATTCTTAGCCCAATCTTGGTTGTATTTCGCCAAGAACCAAGAATTTTGTGCTAAAGAAGTTACCACTGTATTTAAAAAATCTGGTGTTCTCCCCATCAAGCCAAAAGTTTGGCGAGCTACTACTTCAAAAGCTTTACTACGTTTCATAATATCTTCGTAGGATTTTGCAAAAAGGAATGAAGTGGCTACACGCTCCCCTGTTTCATCACATACATGCGTTAAATCTTCTTGATATTTTGGATCATGTTGTAAATCATATAACTTTGCGATTTCTTTAATTGGTTGTTGAAAATAGGGTTCATCGTAAACACTCTCTACTAAACGACCATTTAGCCATACTTCCGGGTTTCTTGACTTTAATGCATCCATAAATTGTTGCCCTGTTCTAATTCCCATAATTAATAATCCCCTCTACTAAATAACTATTGTTGTATGAACTGTTTTGTCGAGCCCATCTTGCCTTCAAAAAATGTAAGCGCTTCACTATTAGTGCGTCCAAAATTAAGGATTTCTCCTATAAATAAAACATGGTCTCCTGCATCCACTTCTTTCCATGGCTTACATTCGATAAAAGCACAAACATCTTCAATTTTTGGAGCTATACCATCTTTAATCCATGTAATTTCAAGCCCCTCTTGTTTACGTCCTGCAAACTGCCATGCTATAGACTCCTGTTGATCTGATAAAATATTAATTGTAAATGCATTGTTTTTCATTTGAGATAATGCATTTGCTTTTTTATCAATAGATACTAGTGCTAGAGCAGGCTCTAACGAAACTGAAGTAAATGAGTTCACTGTAATCCCATTAATCCCCACACCATCAAACCAAGTAACGACCGTCACACCTGTAGGAAATTTTCCAAATGTTTGTCTAAGTAATTTTGTATCCATTTATAGCACCCCCCTTTAATTTATTATCAGTATCATAACAACTTCTCTTCCCCTTGAAATGCATTATATTTCAAATAGTGAAATCAAATAAAATTATTTTTCTACTTTAAACCTATTTTTTCTATAAAAAATCATTTTTATCTATTTCAACAAAATGATATTCTTGTTAGATTTGATAATCTGCTAGTTTAATATGTTATTCTTCGTTTGAACTCTCTTTATCTAAAACTATATCAATATTTTTATCGATTCACACTGGAATTAACTGAAAAATCTAATTTTTTCTATTTATCGCCTGTTTATAAGCTAAAAAGGGAAAAATCTATATAGATTGCTTCATGCCATTGTTTATTAATAATTGAACTATGGCATGGTGACGACTTGCCATTTAATAGAACTTGTACTATACACGGTAATAAAAAGTTGCCTCCAAAGCATTTTTACATACTTCTGAGGCAACATATATTTAGTGAACTAATCGGCAATGAAAATTACCTATTGGCGGCATCATTAGCTATGGCTTTCAAACTAAGCAAACCCACTGTTGAACCAAATGATTTTAAATGCGCAGAAGTTAAGTGTATTTGGCAAGTTAGTGTTGATGGTCATTGGTATCATCTTCATTTAGCCCTACCCTCTGCAGTTTCCTACGAATATTTTTTAGTTTGTGATGAAAAACTAAGTTAAGTCATTTATGGACTACTGATATTTATTTTGCTGCGACTAGTGCCAACTATACTTATGCAAAGACTCCATTTATTGTAGTGACTATGACAATGCTGGCTATTTAACAAAAATTGAAATTTAAACGGTTGAAGAAGTATTAATCGAGGATGAAGTTCTTAAATTAGACGGCTCACAGCATCACCAAAGTTTATACTGCCTCAATCGAATCCATGTGATAAACGCACAGATTCCTTCCATTCTTATCTCTTCATTTACAGTATTACCATATTTTATTAACAAATATTTAACAGTAGCTTTACACCCTTCCTTTACACTTACAATTGAAATCATTTAAAGGAGGAAAATCATGAAATACGCAAAAAAATGGACTTCATTGTTTTTAGCAAGTGCTGTAACGTTATCCGCAGTTAGTATCCCACAACAAGAGGTAGAAGCAGCCGAAGTAAAGAAACCGACAAATGTCATTATGCTTGTAATGGATGGGAGCAGTAATAATGCGGTTACCCTTTCTCGTTGGTATAAGGGTGAGGGCTTAGCAATGGATGAGATTTTATCTGGTGCTATGCGCACGTATTCTGCTGAATCAGCCATTACAGATTCTGCGCCTGCTGCTACGGCTTTAGCAACTGGTCATAAATCGAATGATAAATATGTAGGCGTTTTACCATCCGTGATTAATTCCCCTGGTTTAGCACAAATTGCTCAACAAGATGCCTTCCGACCTGTAGCCAATGTGCTAGAAGGAGCTAAACAAAAGGGCAAGGCGACTGGACTGATTTCTACTTCTGAAATTCAACATGCAACGCCAGCTGGTTTTTCAGCGCATGTTAACAATAGAAGTCAATATGGTGATATTGCTGAACAGCAAGTTTACCAAAATATTGACGTCGTTTTAGGTGGTGGCTTAGAGTCGCTGTCACCAGGAACTACAAAAAATGCCCGTCAAGATGGCGAGGATTTAATCCAGGTTCTGAAAGAAAAAAATTATGATTTAGTTCAAACACGTGATGAACTATTCAAAAGTCAGTCTTCAAAAATTTGGGGAAGCTTTGCACCAAGTGCACTTGCCTATGATTTAGATCGCGCTAAAACAAGAGCATCCGAGCCTACGCTTGCTGAAATGACAAACAAGGCAATCAATACGCTAAAAAAGGATGAGGACGGCTTCTTCCTCTTTGTTGAAGGTAGCAAGGTCGACTGGGCAGCACATGCCAACGATACAATCGGTATCATTAGCGATATTTTATCGTTTGATGATGCTGTAAAAGAAGCGGTTAATTTTGCGAAGGAAGATGGCAATACATTAGTTATTGCCGTAACAGATCATGGAAATAGCGGGATTACGATGGGGAATGCCAACACGACTAATACCTACTCCAGTATTCCAGTCTCTGCTTACATTGATCCGTTGAAAAAAGCGTCCATGACCGTTGAGGGAGCATTAAGTCAATTAAAAGAAGACCGTTCTAATTTAAAAGAAGTGGCTGCCCTTTATGGCTTAGATCAATTAACAAAGACTGAATTGACTAAACTAAAACTTTCTAAAGACTTAGGCAGTGAAATGGTCAAAATGCTGGCAAATCGTGCGAACATTGGCTATACGACAGGTGGTCATACCGGTGAGGATGTGTTTTTATATTCATTCGGTCCATCTAAGCTGACAGGGCTAGTAGAAAACACTGATTTAGCTCATACAATGGCGCAATTCATGGGCTTTGACTTAAATACACTTACAAATGATTTATATGTGCCAGCAACAAAGGCATTTACGGAAAAAGGCTTTACAACAAAAATTGACTTATCCGATAAAGAAAACCCAACATTTATTGCACAAAAGGCAGATGTGATGGTGAAAATCCCAGTCAATAAAAACACAATGCTGTATGAGCAAACTTCAACAAACACTGTAAAGACCCATACATTTGACACAATAAATATCTATAATGGCTCTGAATTTTATGTATCAAAAAAAGTTTTGAATGCCGTGAAATAAAAACAATAGCGCGAACATAAGTTGAGATTATTCCCTTATGTTCGTGCTTTTTTACATAAAAAGACCAACCAATAGTTTGTAAAATCTACACTTTCCCCCATAACCTTAAATTTACCTTAAATTAATCTTATGATTTACTGAATTCACCTTAATTCAGCAACATTTTTCTCCACATTCCGTCAAATCAGTGTTAAAAACATAAGGTAAGGATTTTTCACTAGTAAATTACTATTTTTTGAAAATTTAATCCTATACTTTTTTCATTGGAGGTGGACAAATGCAATCCATCAAAAATAACGAGCCTTTGCGCTTTATTGCCTTGACGCTATTTTATTTGATCGTTTTGGTACTGCTGTTTCTTATACATGGTTTCCATGATATGAACGCTGGACCATTTATATATACGGAATTTTAAATAAAGGAGATTTTATAATGTTAAGTATTTTAGCAGCTATTGAACGCGTGGCCCTCCAGCAGCCACAAAAAACTGCTTATCAAACGCACCATGCTTCCTTAACATACGGTGAGCTTTGGCACTTATCGGATAATGTAGCTGATTATCTGATGAAGCTTAACTTGCGGAGACAACAACCTATTGTCGTTTATGGACATATGTCCCCTCTACAAATTGTCGCCTTTTTAGGTGCTGTAAAAGCTGGTCACTCATACGTACCTGTTGACTCTTCAACGCCAATAGAAAGATTACAGCTTATTTTAGAAGCATCTGGAGCAGGTTTATTATTGACAACAGAGCCATTACACATGCTCACGAATATCCCTGTTATGGCGGTGAGTGATGTCTTAGCGAGTTCCTCAAAGGATGTTACCCTATCATCAGCGACATGGGTGCAAAACGAGGAAATCCATTATATTATTTACACTTCTGGTTCAACTGGTCAACCAAAAGGTGTCCAAATAACAGCTAGTAATTTAGCACATTTTGTCTCTTGGATGCACGAAAACTTCCCTTTACAGGACGACGGTGTATTTTTAAATCAAGCGCCTTATTCCTTTGATTTATCTGTCATGGATCTGTACCCGGCTCTTGTTGGAGGTCACACACTTTACGCGATTACACAGCAAGAAATCGCCAATCCTAAAGCATTATTTGATTCTTTAGTTACGTCGAATACTCGTGTTTGGACTTCTACACCTTCCTTCGCCAAGATGTGTTTAATGAACAAAGAGTGGAACCAGCAGCTCATACCGACATTAGATACTTTTTTATTTTGCGGCGAGGTTTTACCAATAGCGGTATGTAAAGAGTTAATGTCACGCTTTCCACAGGCTACCATTTATAATTTATACGGTCCTACGGAAACAACGGTCGCGGTATCCTATGTAGAGGTGTCCAAAGCATTAGTGGAACGCTTTGAACAATTACCGATTGCCCCTATAACGGAGCCGAACGTCGCTTTATTAGAAGATGGTGAAATTGTTATTTCAGGCCCAACTGTCAGTGCAGGGTACTTGGGAGCGCCTGATTTAACAGCGAAGGTTTTTCCAACAGTAGCTGAACAACGCATCTATTTAACAGGCGATTTAGGCTATGAGCAGGATGGTTATTTATTCTTTTCTGGGCGCAAGGATTTCCAGGTTAAACTACATGGTTATCGTTTGGAAATTGAGGAAATTGAAAAACAAATTAGCAACCTACCACCCGTTTCAAGCTGTGTCGTTGTACCAATTTATAAAGAAAAGGAGATCATCTCGCTTAGTGCACATGTTGTTTTGCGTGAGCCATTAACAGACTCTCCCTTCAAAATGACAAAGCAGTTAAAAACACTTCTATCAGAGTATTTGCCTGCTTATATGGTACCAAAAACGTTTAAATATATGGACGCTTTACCATTAAATCCGAACGGTAAGGTTGATCGTAAAGGATTGGCGGTTATGGAAATAGTATGACGCCTTATGGAAATATAGCATTCTTTGTGATCATCGGACTTTTATTACTACCAACAATCCTATTGGGTTTACAAGGCAAATCTTCTAAATACTATAATCTATTTGTGTCATTGATTGTCTTAGCTCTTATCTTTGGACATTCATTGAATGGGTCCATTTCGCTCATTCTATTTACGGTCTTTCAGATAGTCCTTATTGTGGCTTATCAGCGTTACCGCCTTCAGCAAAATAGTGGAACAATCTTTATAATAGCTGTACTCTTGTCGATATTACCACTTGTCCTTGTGAAGGTACTACCGATTCTTGGATTACATCATTTATTTGGCTTCCTTGGTGTGTCCTACATTACATTTAAAGCAGTGCAAATGATTTTAGAAACCCGTGACGGCTTAATGAAAGAGAAAATTCCTGTCATAGAGCTAGCGTATTTCTTACTATTCTTCCCTACAGTATCATCAGGGCCGATTGATCGCTGGCGACGTTTTACAAAGGATTTTCATACTGTACCTTCCTCGGAGGATTATCAAAAGCTGCTGTTAAGTGGGCTCAACTATATCTTTGTCGGCTTTTTATATAAATTTATTTTGGCGTATTTAATTTACAACTACACCCTCATTTATTTGCCAAATCATACGTATAACTATTTGACACCTTTCCAGGGGCAATTAGCGTATATGTATATGTATAGCTTTTACTTATTCTTTGATTTTGCTGGCTATAGTGCATTTGCTGTTGGTGTGAGCCGAATAATGGGCATACAAACGCCTATTAACTTTAATCGTCCATTCGCAAGTCGCAATATTAAAGACTTTTGGAACCGTTGGCATATGAGTCTTTCCTTTTGGTTTAGAGATTACGTCTATATGCGCTTTGTGCTTTGGATGACGAAGAAAAAGTGGCTGAAAAATAAATTCGCTATTTCGTATATAGGCTTCTTTTTACTATTCTTTTTAATGGGTATTTGGCATGGCCTAGAATGGCACTTTGTGGTCTACGGACTCTATCATGCCCTATTAATTATTAGCTTTGATAAGTTTGAACGCTGGAATAAAAAGCATAAGCGCTGGCCTAAAAATAAGTGGACCCATGCTATTGGCGTCTTCATTACGTTTAATGCCGTATGCTTTGGCTTCTATATTTTTTCTGGCAAATTATTTTAACCAAGGGCTGAAAGAGCCTGTTCAATAAAGGAGAATTATTAATGGATCAACAACAAGTTTTAGAAATGCTAGTCGAGTTATGTGAAGATGAAATTATTGTAGAGAACCCAGATATTGATTTATTTGAAGAAGGTTTGCTAGATTCGTTTGGGACAATTAATTTATTAGTAGAAATTGAAAACCGCTTTAATATTTCTGTACCTATAACTGATTTTAATCGTGAAGAATGGAATACACCGAATCGAATTGTAGGGAAATTAGCTGAAAGACAATGATGAAGAAAGGCTTTCTCTCTCTATTTATCGCCTTTGCTCTTTTTACTGGCTTTGTCTTCTTTCCGAATGCATGGATCAAGGCGTGGATTTCCGATGAGGATGTGGAGCAAGCCAAAACAAACATGTCTCCACTTGTCTTTCAAGGTACGTATTTACAGGAACGCATGTTACAGGAGCCTCATTCCATGCCTTTGTATGGCTCCTCTGAATTAAATCGTTTTGACCCTTTCCATCCCTATAATTATGCGCGAGCATCTGAAGCGCCGTATTCAACATTTATGATTGGGCGTGGGGGAATGCAGTCCATTACTCATTTTTTAAATTTTGCTGCTCAAGAGGGAAATTTAAAGGATAAAAAATTAGTTTTCATCATCTCCCCACAATGGTTTACAGAAAAGGGCATGGGTGAATTTCACTTTTCACCGAATTATTCGATGTTACATGCCTATGATTTAGCTTTTAATCAAGAGATGGATGCCGACCTTCGTAAACGCGCCATGGAACGACTGCTAGAATTTGATACCGTTGAGCGGGATCGTCTCTTAAAAACAATGTATCAATATCAAATGTCAAACGGTAAGGAAAAGCCGATTACGGGACGTTTGGCGATGGTGGCAGGGCGCTTCCATAAGGAATTGCTAGAAAAGAAGGATTTATATTATTCCCTTTTCCCACGTAAAGGTCATCACTTAAAAAGCAATGACAAGCTCATTGCTAATCAAAGCTTTGAACAGCAATTACAGCATGCTGAGGCGTACGGAAAGAAACGGGTTTCCAATGACTACATGATTGAAAATCGCGCTTACCAGCGACTTGTTAATGCTAATTTTTCAAAGTTTAAAGGAATGCGAAAGAAAGAGGATTACACGAAGTCTCCGGAATATAAAGATTTTCAATTGGTCATGGATGTGTTAAAAGATGCTGGTGCCAAGCCATTATTCGTATCCATTCCGGTTAATGGCTACTGGTATGATTATAATGGCTATCCAGAGGAACGTCGTCAGCAGTACTATGATAAGATGCAGCAAGTATTAAAGGCTGCCAATGTTGACTACGTTGATTTTACAGACCATGAATATGACCCTTATTTTATAATGGATACGATTCATATTGCCTGGAAGGGCTGGGTCTATCTCGATCAAGAACTAGACCAACATTGGGCACAGCCATAAAAAGGAACTGTAGACAAACTCAAAAAAATTGAGAGTTTGTCTACAGTTTTTTTCTTTTATAATGACATAAAGTAAAGCCGTTGATTTCCACTTCAATAGGCACAAAAAGAAATGCCCCAAAGTATCAATAAACTTTGAGGCATTTTTTGTCTATTATTTAAGGTTGTAGAAAGATTGTAATCCAAGGAACTCTGCTGTTGAACCAAGTTGATCTTCAATGCGAAGAAGTTGGTTATATTTTGCTACACGGTCTGTACGTGAAGGAGCACCTGTTTTAATTTGACCAGCATTTGTAGCAACGGCGATATCTGCAATTGTTGCATCTTCTGATTCACCAGAACGGTGAGAGATAACAGCTGTGTAACCAGCACGTTTCGCCATTTCGATTGCTTCAAATGTTTCAGTTAATGTACCGATTTGGTTTACTTTGATTAGGATTGCATTTCCTACGCCTTGCTCAATACCAGCCGATAATTTTTTCGTATTTGTTACAAATAGGTCATCACCTACTAATTGCACACGACTACCGATGCGATCTGTTAATAGCTTGTGGCCAGCCCAGTCGTTTTCGTCTAAGCCATCTTCAATTGAAATGATTGGGTATTTGTTTGTTAACTCTTCGTACCAATCAACCATTTCTTCAGAAGTTTTCACAACACCTTCACCATCTAAGTGATATTTGCCATCTTCTTTGTTGAATAGTTCAGATGATGCTACGTCCATAGCAAGTCGAACTTCTTCACCTGGTTTGTAGCCTGCTTTTTCAATCGCTTCTAAGATAACTGTAATCGCTTCTTCGTTAGAGCCAAGGTTTGGTGCGAAACCACCCTCATCACCTACTGCCGTGTTGTAGCCTTTTGCTTTTAGAACCGCTTTTAGGCTATGGAAAATCTCAGCGCCAATGCGTAATGCATGACGGAAAGATTCAGCCCCAACAGGCATAACCATGAATTCTTGAATGTCTACATTGTTATCTGCGTGAGCTCCACCATTTAAAATGTTCATCATTGGTACTGGTAATTGTTTAGAATTAAACCCACCAAGATATTGATAAAGAGGTACATCTAAATAATCTGCCGCAGCATGTGCAACTGCCATCGATACACCTAGAATTGCGTTGGCACCTAGCTTGCCTTTGTTTTCTGTGCCATCTAGCTCGATTAAAGCTTTGTCGATGACAACTTGGTCAAGAACTGAATAGTTACCCTCTAATTCTTGCGCAATAATTGTGTTTACATTTTCAACTGCTTTTAATACACCTTTGCCTAGGTAACGAGATTTGTCACCATCGCGTAATTCCACCGCTTCGTATTCACCTGTTGATGCACCTGATGGTACGATTGCGCGTCCAAATGCGCCTGATTCTGTAAATACTTCAACCTCTACTGTTGGGTTCCCACGTGAATCTAAAACTTCGCGCGCATAAACTTGTGTAATAAATGGCATAATTAATTCTCCTCTTTTTCAATTAATGATTGTCCTGTCATTTCAGTAGGCTGTGACACCTTTAATAATTCTAACATGGTTGGTGCTAAATCGGCTAAAATACCACCATTTCTTAACATTATATTTGCTTTTGTCACAATTACTGGAACAGGATTTGTTGTATGAGCTGTCATAGGCTCACCTGCTAAAGTCAATACTTCATCAGAATTACCATGGTCAGCTGTAATAATAGCTGCGCCTCCTTTTGCAAGAAGAGCATCTACTACTTTGCCTAAACATTCATCTACCGCTTCAATCGCTTTAATCGTTGGCTCAAGCATTCCACTATGACCCACCATATCAGGGTTGGCAAAGTTGAGAATAATGCCATCAAATTTCTCAGCAGCAATTTCTGCAAGCAAGGCTTCTGTTACCTCATAGGCAGACATTTCAGGTTTTAAATCATATGTTGCCACTTTTGGAGAGGCAATTAAAATACGTTCTTCACCTGGGAATTTTTCCTCACGTCCACCACTCATAAAGAATGTAACATGTGGGTATTTTTCAGTTTCAGCAATGCGTAACTGTGTTTTCCCATTCGTTGCTAGTACTTCACCAATCGTATTTTTTAAGTTGTCATTTTCATAAGCAACTTGTGCATTGACGTTATCACTATAGTGTGTGAAGGATACAAATTTTAAATTCTTTGGATGCTTTGCAGATACAGCAAAACCATCAAATTCTTCATTTGTGAACACTGTGGATAGCTGAATAGCACGATCAGGACGGAAGTTAAAGAAAATCACTGCATCATGATCGCTAATTGTTGCTACTGGCTCACCATGCTCTTGAATGCTGAAGGGAATCACAAATTCATCGGTTACTTCACGCTCATAGGATGCTGCTACACCACTTTTTGCACTTTCTGCTGTTTGACCAACACCATCAACAAGTACATTGTATGTGAGGGCGACACGATCCCAGCGCTTATCCCGATCCATTGCATAATAACGTCCGTGAATCGAAGCAAACTGACCAATACCCATTTCAGCCATTTGTTTTTCTGTTTCTTCGATATAGTCTAATGCCGTTGTTGGACCAACATCACGTCCATCTAAGAAACCATGTACATAAACTTCATCTAATCCTTGCTGTTTAGCTAGCTTTAATAGCGCAAACATATGCTCATAATGACTATGAACACCACCATCTGATAATAATCCCATAACATGGAGCTTGGAGTGATGAGCTTTTACATATGCTACTGCATCTAAAAACGCTTGATTCGTAAAGAAATCCCCTTCACGAATCGATTTATTTAAGCGTGTTAAGCTTTGATAAACAATTCGTCCAGCACCGATATTTAAGTGCCCTACCTCAGAATTCCCCATTTGGCCGTCAGGTAATCCAACGGCTTCTCCCGCCGCAGTTAATGTAGCGTGAGGATATTGACTCCAATATCGATCAAAATTTGGCTTGTTGGCTTGTGCTACTGCATTCCCAAATGTTTCATCTCGAAATGCAAAGCCATCTAAAATAATTAATGCTACTGGCTTTTTAGGCATTTGCTGCCGCCTCCAATAATGTTAAGTAAGATTCTGGCTGTAAGCTTGCTCCACCAACTAAAGCACCATCAATATGCTCTTTCGTTAAAAGCTCCTGAATGTTATCAGGCTTCACACTGCCGCCATATTGAATGCGTACAGCATTCGCCGTTTCAGCATTATATAGCTCTTCGATAACTGCACGAATCGCTCCACATACTTGATTTGCATCGTCTGCTGTAGCAGTTTTACCAGTACCAATCGCCCAAATCGGTTCATAGGCAATGACCATATGCTCAACTTGCTGTGCATCAAAACCAGCAAGTGCCGCTTTAATTTGTCCAGCCACCTTTTGCTCTGTCGTGCCAGCCTCACGTTCCTCTAGTGTTTCACCACAGCAAATAATTGGCACGATATTATGTGCAAGCGCTGCTGCTACCTTTTTATTAATCGCTTCATCTGTTTCATTGTAGTATTCACGACGTTCTGAGTGCCCTAAAATGACATAGCCAACATCTACACTTGCTAGCTGGGCTGGGCTAATTTCACCAGTAAAGGCACCTTCATTTTCAAAGTGCATTGTTTGTGCACCAATCGCCAACTCTGACTCACTAGCAACCTGCACAAGTGTAGGTAGGTAAAGAGCTGGTGCGCAAACAACAGCATCTACTTTGTCATTGGTAGGAAGTTTATCCTGTACTGCATCTACAAACTGAATAGCTTCTTCAAATGTTTTAAACATTTTCCAGTTACCCGCAATAATTGGTTTACGCATCATGTTGCCTCCGATTGTTTAGTTAGTTTATTTATCGTTTAGTGCTACAATTCCTGGAAGTTCTTTACCTTCCATTAATTCTAGAGAAGCACCGCCACCTGTAGAAATATGATCCATCTTATCTGCTACTTCAAATTTTTCAACAGCAGCTGCTGAATCACCGCCACCGATTACTGTATAGCCTGCTGTTGTTGCCATTGCATCAGCAACCGTTTTTGTGCCGTTAGCAAATTTATCCATTTCAAAGACGCCCATTGGTCCATTCCAAATGATTAATTTAGAGTTTTTAATAACTTCCGCATAGTTTGCAGCTGTTTTTGGTCCAATATCTAGACCCATCCAATCAGCTGGAATAGCATCCACATCAACGATTTGTGTTTCAGCATCTTGTGAAAATTCATTTGCCACAACAGCATCGACTGGCATATGTAATTGCACGCCTTTTGCTTTTGCCTTTTCAATAAAGGACTTTGCTAGCTCAATTTTATCTTCTTCTAACAATGATTTACCGATATCGTAGCCCTGCGCCTTGATGAATGTAAAGGATAAACCACCACCGATAATTAAGTGATCTACTTTCTCTAATAGGCTTTCAATAACACCAATTTTATCTTTTACTTTGGCACCACCAATAATCGCTGTAAAGGGATGCTCTGGGTTCGACAATGCTTTACCGAGTACATCTAATTCCTTTTGCATAAGGAAACCAGATACAGCTGGAATATGCTTAGCAATTCCTTCTGTAGAAGCATGTGCACGATGAGCTGCGCCGAAAGCATCATTGACATAGATATCAGCTAGCTGTGCAAATTGCTGTGCTAATGTTGGATCATTTTTCTCTTCACCTGCATGGAAACGCACATTTTCCAGAAGAAGAAGATCCCCATCATGCATGCTAGCAACAGCCTCTTCCACCACTTGACCAATAGATTCATCCAGCTTCGTAACAGGCTTGCCCATTAATTGTGCTAAGCGAACACCAACTGCTGTTAAACGCATATCTTCTTTTACTTCACCCTTTGGACGACCTAAGTGAGAGGCTAAAATAACTTTCGCACCTTGCTCTACTAAATACTCAATTGTAGGAATAGCTGCACGAATTCGCGTTTCGTCTGTAATGGCACCATCTGCCATTGGAACATTAAAATCTACACGTACAAATACGCGTTTACCCTTTACATCAATATCTTTCATCGTCTTCTTATTTAACATGAAGAAACTCCCTTCAAAGCTGTTTTAGTCTTACATTCTTGTGTTTTACCCATCTTGGCGCGACACCATGCTTGCTAAATTGAAAAGGCACTTTGGTACTTTTTTGGCACATCAGCTAAAAGAATTTCAATCTCCAACTTTTGATAATGCACCCTAATACTTGTTTTTATAGTAGCAAAAGTTAAGTGTTATGTCTTGCAATTGCTTGTCCTGTATAAAAAGAGAGCAAGGGTAAAATCCCTTACTCTCTTTACCCTTGTATATTATATCTATTCGATATTATAAAGGCTATACTTTTTGTGCATAAAAAGCAGTAATATGTCACACTTTTTACTCAAAATGTCGAAATATGATACTTATTTATGGTTTAATCCTTGTTCAGCAATGTATAAAGCTAAATCCATTAAACGAGTAGAGTAACCAATTTCGTTATCATACCAAGCTAGAACTTTCACCATTTTGTTTTCTAATACCATTGTTGAAAGGCCATCAACAGTAGAAGAATGATGGTTACCGTTATAATCAATCGATACTAATGGTAGCTCATTGTAATCTAAAATGCCTTTTAATTCATTTTCAGAAGCCTCTTTTAATACAGCATTAATTGTTTCTTTTGTTACGTCTGCTTTTAGCTCTACTACTAAGTCAACACATGATACGTTAGGTGTTGGCACACGCATAGAGAAGCCATCTAGCTTACCTTTTAATTGTGGTAATACTTTTGATACAGCTACTGCTGCACCAGTTGTTGTTGGAATCATAGATACCGCACCTGCACGAGCACGACGTGGGTCAGAGTGTGGGAAGTCTAAAATTCGTTGGTCATTTGTGTAAGAGTGAATTGTTGTCATCATACCGCGTTCAATGCCAAATTTTTCATCAAGCACTTTAGCTACTGGTGCTAGACAGTTTGTTGTACAAGAAGCATTTGAGATTACGTCATCAGTTGCTGGGTTATAATCCTCGTGGTTTACACCCATAACAAATGTTGGCATTGCCCCTTTGGCTGGTGCAGATAGAATAGCTTTCTTCGCACCTGCTTCAATATGCTTGCCTACTTCTTCCATTGAACGGAAATGTCCAGTACATTCAAGAACTACGTCTACACCTAGCTCACCCCATGGTAACTGTGCAGGGTCTTTTTCAGCATAAACTTTTATGCGTTGACCATTTACTACGAAAGAATCTTCATCTGCATTGACTTCAGCATCATAGATACCGTGGACTGAATCATATTTCAATAAGTGTGCAAGCTGACCAGCATCTGTTAAGTCGTTTACAGCTACTACTTCAAATTCATCATGCTTCATTGCCTCACGAAATACTAAACGTCCAATACGTCCAAATCCATTAATCGCTAATTTTAATGCCATTGTTAATTCCTCCAATAATGTGTAATGTCTGTTTCTAATGAATAGAAACTTTAAATTTGCTTTATGCTCATTCAAAAAGTGTTTCACCACTTTCTGAGATCGAGTGACAAGTTTGGTACTACCCCATCATTTAAGATGGTTGTTTTCTATAGAAGATAAATTCGCCGCAATGGCTTTTGCAGCTGCTTCATCTGTTATAAATATTGTTTGCTTGGGTGCTACTTTAAAATAAGAAAGCATAGCATTAACCTTTTGTTTCCCCGCTGCCACTGCAATAACTTGCTCACTATTTTGTACTTGCTCCAGTTGAATACCAATCGTGCGTATACGATGGACAATTTCACCTTCTGCATTAAAATAATAGCCAAAAGCTTCACTTACAGCACCTTTCTCCTCAAGAATTCGTAAATCCTCAGGAGATGAATTACGACGAATCGCCATTTCCTCTGCGGAGCCAATTCCATGAATGACACAATCTGCTTGATCATAAAATGCCATCATTTCTGTAACCATAGGCTCTGTTAACATGGCTTGATAAGCTTGCTCACTTAAATGCTCTGGTAAAAATAAAGTACGGTACTGTGTCTCCATCTGCATGGCAAATGTTGCAACAAGTGTATTGGCTTGCATTTGCATTTCATGTCCAATACCTCCACGTGCAGCAACAAATGTAATATCCTTTTGTATATCGCCAGGATGTAAAAATTGTGCAAGAGACGCAACGGATTTTCCACCTGTGACAGCTACTACCTGCCCATCAAAGGCTGAAGACATAAATTGTAGTGCCGCTTCTTTGCCAAGTAAGGTTAAAATCGTATCGTCTTCATTGTAATCACCAGGAACTACAACTACACGCTCAATACCAAAATGCTGTTCCAGCTTTTTCGCAAGCTGAGTTAAGCCAGACCATTCGTAAACGATAGCTCTTAGTTTTTCAATAACTATTTCACCATCATCTGTACATACCATACCCGACTTTTGTGAATCTAATAACCCTTGCTCGCGTAAAATATCAGTTTCTTTACGAATTTCTCTTTCTGTCATTTTCAGTGAATCGGCAAGTGTACGTCGTCCGATTGGCTGCAAGAGCTGAACAGCTTGTAAAATTCGATATCTTGATTGCAGAAGCGGATACAATTCAGGAAGTAGCCTTTGTTGTGCCTCTGGAACAGTGAACATATTTATCTACTCCCTTATTAATAGATGCGGGTTATTTTTTATCCCACAACATTATTTTGTGTCCCACTTATGGTTTTATTATAATATGCATTGTTTTAAAGCGCAAGTAAATGTATAGTTTTGGCTAAAAAAAAGCCTCATAGCTTTGAAAACAGCTACGAGACTTTGTTGCGTTTATTTTGTGAAAGATAAAATTGCGTTCTTCTTAAATCCTTCTAAAGCTTTTGTTGCTTCACTTTTATTTGTAAATTCAAAAATACGAACATCCTTTTTCTCAAATACTGTAATAACCCACATTGTAAAATCTCCCTTCACATCATTTATTTTTGTAATATAACAATCACGAAACTCTGTGATACATCTGATAATCTGTTTTATAACAACTTCTTACTTGATACCTATTCTACTCCGTTTTTTCTGAAAAGGAAGTCAAATGTGAAGGTCTTCACAAACTGTTCAAATTCAAAACGCTTTCATTGAACAATTTGTGAATTGTGTGGAATACAGCTAACAATAGTGTCATTTATACCGTTATTAATTCTTTATTAGTCTGGTGCATCAACTACTTAATTGCTCCAGCAATGTAGCATAATCTAGATTGCCATACTGAATCACAGCACCATCCTTTTCGACTACCGGAATCATTAGCATATATTTTTCATGTATATCATCATCCTGTTCGATATCAACGATATCAATATCGAATGGTAGATCCTCCTGTACAAGCTTTAATGTCTGCAAGCCTTCCACACATAATGGGCAATTTGCTCGACTAAAAAATTTAACAATCATCGATAGCACCTCCTCATCTTATTATAAACGAAAGTGTGATGAAGGAATGTTTTCTATTCTTTGATAACTTTTGATTGAACTGTCTTAGCTTCCCTTTTCGCATCCATATAATGGACTATTGTAATAAAAAAGGCATTGACTGTGCGGAAGCCGCACATCAATGCCTTTCAGTTATAATTATTTTAAATGACTGTCGAAGAATTTCACCATGGCATTGTAGAATTCAATTCTGTTTTCTTCATTAGCGAAGCCATGTCCTTCGTTATCCTTTAGCATGTACTCAACATCCACACCTCTAGCACGTAAGGCTTCCACAATTTGATCGGATTCTGCCTTATTAACACGTGGATCATTTGCACCTTGAGCGACAAATAATGGTGTTTTGATTTTATCTGCGTGGAAAATAGGTGAAACAGCTGTTAATAAGTCTTTGTCCTTTTCTGGATGACCTACGCGTTCATAAAACAAGTTACGCATCGTTTCCCAGTATGGAGGAATGGTATTTAATAAAGTGAAAATATTAGATACTCCTACATAATCAACTGCTGCAGCATATAAATCAGGTGTATACGTAATACCAGCTAATGTTGCATAACCACCAAAGGATGCACCATAAATGCCGATACGCTCAGGGTCTGCAATACCTTGATCAATCGCCCATTGCACACCATCTGTAATATCGTCCTGAATTTTAAGACCCCATTGCTTATTACCAGCTTGAAGGAATTCCTTCCCATAGCCAGTTGACGAACGGAAATTCACTTGCAGTACGGCATAGCCTCGATTAGCTAATAATTGTACTTCTGGATTGAAGCCCCACATATCGCGTGCCCAAGGTCCTCCATGTGGATTGACGATAAGAGGAAGATCTTTAGCTTCTTGATTTTTCGGTAAAGTTAAATAGCCGTTAATTGTCAAACCGTCTCGACTCTTATAAGAAATTGGATGCATTTCAGCAAGTCCTTCTGGTTTTAACCAAGGGCTTAAAGTAGCCAACTCTGTTAAGTCACCTGTTATGGAATCATAGTAATAATATTTTCCATACACGGTATCACTTGAAACGCTCACAATAAATTTTGTCATCTCTTTATTGTAATCATTGATACCTAATTCACTTTCATGCACCCCAAGCTTATTTTGTATTTTACGGAACAGCTTTTCAAACTTTTTATCAAAGAATTGATAATGCAGCTTATCAGTAACATAAGCACCATATAATAATTTATCTTGTTCAGCGCTATATAAAACACCCGAAACATCTACTTCATCATTGGACATTATAACTTTTTCATTGCCTTCTAAATCATATTTTACAACTTCTACTTTATCTCTACCTTTGTTGGAAGTTGCATAAATTGTTTGATTGTCTTTAGAGAAAGCCAGTGGCACTACTTCATCCCCTGCTTCCACTTCAATAAACGGTTTAAATTCATCCTTTTCAGAATCTCGATAAAGGATTGTTCCTGCCACACCATCTGTTGCTACGGCAACACGCACATTTCCATTCCGATCTGCTAACCAGTTTGTAATATTACCTGGATTTTTAGCAACATGCTTTGTTTTACCTGTCTTGACATTCAGCTTGTACACATCAAAGACAGTGGCATCCTCTTTATTCATCATTATAAGAATTTCATCTTTAACACCCTGTAGGCCACTTAATATTCCTACTGTTACATTTGGATATGGCGTTAAATCTTTTTCCTTTGACCCATTAAATGTAGTAGAATAAATATGGAAGTTTTCATCTCCACCTTTATCCTTTAAATATAATAAACTATTTTCCTTCCAGAAAAATCCTGCAATATCACGATCTTTAGAGTTCGAGACGCGAACAGGCTCACTATCATCATTCATTTTTTTTACGAAAACATTGGATCTGTTGTTCCATGCAGAGGCAAATGTGATGTAATTACCATCAGGTGAAAGTTCATAGCCGAAATTCCCAGGATTCTTCATGAAATCTTCTACAGAAATTTCCTTTACACCTTTATTATTAGAACCATTTTTAATTTGTTTTGCATTGTTTAACATTTTAACTGCATCTTGTTTAGCAATAGCATCCGTGCTTACTGACACATTTTTAAATATACCAAGCTTATTGGCTTTCTCTAAATACTCAGCAAGCGATGCTTCTTTTTCTTCTTTATTTAAAGCTCTTACTAAAATACGAGCGGCTTCATCACGTTTAATCGATAAATTTAAATCCGCGAACTCCTCAGCCTTTACCCATGTATCAATAATTTGTTGCCGCATTGAATCTGATCCGTGTTGGAAAGTTAATGCTGTTACAGCTAAATTCAAAAATTCCTGCACTGAAATGCGCTGCTCCTGCGCTATTACAAAGCTATTTGTTTCATTGGCAGCACGTACTTCTTGCATGGTTGCAGGAATAGCTACAGATGTTGTTAAAATGATCGCTAATGATGCAGATAAAAATCTTTTTTTCAAAATGATTCCTCCCTATATCAGTTTACGTTATATCGAAAGTCGATATATTCAAATTATACCAATTTTTGTATTATTGTCAATGTTTGATATTTTTTATGATCATTACTTTTTCTTCACTCATAATGAAAGCGAACTAAATAATTAGTTCGCTAGGTATTACGATTAAAATTTTCTGCTCGCTCCTCCGCCTGCGGAAGATCCTCCACCGAATCCTCCAAAGCCGCCTCCGCCTGAACGCCCTCCACCAAAGCCACCTGGATAACCACCATAGCCTCCAGCACGAGGACCTCCACCACCTTTCGAAAAGAACGTATAAATAATAAGAACAACGAGAACGATCAATATAATTAACCAAGTTGGCATGTCTTCACCTTCGTCTGCTGCCGCTGGTAATTCACCATTCCAATTATACTCCTTGGCAACAGTGCGAAATATTTCAGCATATGTCGATTGGAAGGCTTGATCTATGTCACCCGTACTTGCAGAAGGATAAAATGCCTCATCTAAAATACGTCCTAATTTTCCATCTGGTAATGGCCCCTCTAATCCTTGACCAACAGCTATTACTACGTCATTATTCCCTTCACCCTGTCCAAATGTAGCTAAAATTAAAACACCGTTATTTTTCTGTTCGTCACCTATTCCCCAAGAACGAATCATTTTTGTAGCATACATCTTTGGCTCCTGTCCATCTAGACTATCAATGGTTACAATCATGATTTCAGCGCCTGTGCCTTGATCCAATTGCGCGGAGTAATGATTTAATTGTTCTTTGATACTTGCAGATAATACATTGGCAAAATCATGTATATACGTATTTTTCATCGGTGACGGCATAGTTGCCTTTGCCATGTTCGTAAATAAAAGAAACACCGAACAAACGATGATTATCTGTACAAGGCTACGCTTCATTAGTGTGTACCTGATTGACTAAAATCGATTGATGGTGCTTTGTCAGCTCCTGCTGCGGCTTTAAAGTATTCTTTTTGTTCAAAGCCAAACATTCCTGCCATCAAATTACCTGGGAAACGTTTAACTTGCTTATTAAATTGCTGAACTTCATTATTGTAATCCTCACGTGCTACCGCCAGGCGATTTTCAGTGCCTGCTAGCTCATCCATTAACTGACGAAAGTTTGTATCTGCCTTTAAGTTTGGATAATTTTCAACAACTACAAGTAAACGACTAAGTGCTCCAGTTAAAGCATCATTTGCAGCAGCTTGCTCCTCTGGAGTGTTTGCACTACCCATTTGTGCACGTGCTTGTGTAATACTTGCAATCACCTCTTGCTCATGGTTCGCATAGCCTTTCACTGATTCGACTAAATTTGGAATCAAATCATAACGACGTTGGAGCTGATTTTCCACTTGTGCCCATTTCGAATCTACATTTTCCTCTGCAGTCACCAGGCTATTATATTTAGGAATGAATAATAAGGCGAATAGAACAAGAATAAGAACAATTATCCCAATTGGTCCAAGCAACTTTTTCAATTTATAGAACCTCCTCGACCTACTTTTCCTTTCTTCAATAGTCTACATTTTTGTCTTTACATTTATACCGTATGAATTTCATTTGACTTGACATACTAATTACTGCATCAAAAAATCATTGAGGAGGCGTTTTTTTTGTCACAATCGTTTTACAATGAATCATCAAATCAAACCAATTTCAATCAACAACATAGTCTAAATCATGGTGGCCATGAAATGATGGACATGCATGAAACAATTGGCGAAATTATCGCAGGTATGAACCAAGCCATAATTTTACGCCCACATGTACAAGATCCTGAATTATTGAATATTTTGGATCGCCAGTATAATTTTACCCTAGGTATGTACAATACAATTGTAGAGTCCTTCAAAACAGGACATGATCCATCTGTTCCAACAGGACGTTACCAAATGGAGACAGGAAATGACTTTAAATATGGCGTAAATCCTGGTCAACCAAAAAAGCCAATGCAAAATGCCAATGAAATTAATGATGAAACTATTTCAGGGTTCTTACTTGGTGCTCAAAAAGGTTCAGCAAAATGTATGACAACGGCTGCTTTAGAGACAACAAACCCAGTTGTTCGTCGCGTTGTTGCTGATAGTATTCCTAACTGCATTGAAATGGGCTACGAATTATCCATCTATCAAAATAAACATGGCTATTATCAGGTACCTCAATACTCACAACAGGATATGCAAACGATGCTGAATGCATATGACACAACAACTAATCCCCTTCATTAACACGAAAGAGCAGTCTCTGGTGGTAAACACCAGAAACTGCTCTTTATTCATTAAGATTATAATACCTTCCCTAAAAACGCCTTTGTACGGTCACTTTGTGGATTGCCAAAGAGTTCCTCTGGAGAGCCTTCTTCTACAATATAGCCACCGTCCATAAAGACTACTCGATCCCCTACTTCACGAGCAAAGCCCATTTCGTGCGTAACAACAACCATGGTCATCCCTTCAGCTGCTAGATTTTTCATAACATCTAGCACCTCTTTGACCATTTCAGGATCAAGTGCTGAAGTGGGCTCATCAAATAAAATGGCTTTTGGCTTCATGGCTAAGGCACGTGCAATGGCTACACGCTGCTGTTGACCACCCGATAGCTGCTCAGGATAGTTATATGCCTTGCTGTCGAGTCCAACCTTTTTTAACAGCTCATGCCCTAATTCTTCAGCTTCTGGACGACTCATTTTGCGAATTTGCATAGGGGCCATCGTGACATTATCGATAACTGTCATATGCGGGAATAGATTAAATTGTTGAAACACCATGCCAACTTCTGCCCGAATCTCGTTGATATTCGTTTTTGGCGCATTAATTTTCACATTTTCAATATAAATAGCACCATCTGTTACATCTTCTAGCATATTGATGCATCGTAAAAATGTACTTTTGCCTGAGCCAGATGGTCCAATCACACAAACAACTTGTTTCTCTTGGATTTCATAATCAATGCCTTTTAATACTTCAAGCTTTCCGAAATATTTGTGTAGGTTTTCAATTTTTATCATCTTGCTTCCCGCCCTTCTGCCTTAGCTTTACGAGGGACATAACTATTGCTAAATCGTTTCTCGATAAATGCCACGATCTTCGTTACACCATATGTTAAAACTAAATAGAGTAGTGCAGCAACGATGTACGGTTCCCAGAAGCGGAAGCTTGCACCTGCTACTACCTTACTTGCGTATAAAATATCTGGTGCTGCAATAACTGTTACTAATGAAGAATCTTTTAATAATGCGATAAATTCGTTCCCTAATGGTGGAATCATACGTCTAAATGCCTGTGGTAAAATGACCTTACGCATCGCTTGGTTATGTGTTAACCCTAAAGAACGAGCTGCCTCCATTTGCCCCTTTGCAATACTTTGAATACCTGCACGGAAAATTTCCGCATTGTAAGCAGCACAGTTTAATACGAGCGCTGTAATCCCTGACACCATATATCCTAAAGAATGACCAAAAATTGTTGGAATAACTGCTAAGTGAATTAATAAAATTTGCACAAGCATTGGTGTTCCACGGAATAAATCGATATATAATTTTGATGGCCAATAAATCCATTTTTTACTCGATAATTTTCCTAGGCCTAAAAATAGTCCTAATAGAATACCTCCAAAATAACCACTAAGTGTCAAAATAATTGTTACGCCAATACCCCGTATAAACATATCTCGGTAGTTCCAGACAATGTCCCAGCGTAAGTCAAAGATGTCCATCCGAAAACCCCATTTCCCCTTTAAAGTGAATGAGCCGCTAGCATACTAGGGGCGTCATCATTCATTTATTACTTGAAATCAGAACCTGTAATTTCTTTTAATTTACCGTTTTCTTTAATCTTTTTAAGACCTTCATTTAATTTATCTAATAGCTCTTTGTTTCCTTTTTGAACCATAAAGCCATAATATTCTTTTTCAAATGCATCATCTTCGATTACTTTTAGTTTTTGATCTGGATGCGCTTTAATGTATTCGTAAACTACCGCATTGTCTCCAATAGCTGCATCAACGTTACCGTTTAACATCTCTTGAATTGCGATTGGTTGACTTTCAAACGCCATAATATTTGTACTTGCTTCCCCTTGTAGCTTTTTCGCCGCCATATGACCTGTAGCATTAATTTGTACTGATACCTTTTTATCTTTTAGTTCAGCTAGAGATTTAATTTTTGAATCTTCTTTTACAACAATCAATAATTGAGACTCATAATAAGGCTCTGTAAAATCAAATGATTCTTTACGCTCTTCAGTAATTGTGATTCCTGAAGCACCAATATCTGTTTCACCGTTTTTAATTGTTTGGAAAACTGGCTCCCAACCAATGTTATTCCAGTCAACTTCAAAGTCCATTTCATCAGCAATAGCTTTTAAAACATCGACATCAATCCCCACAATTTTCCCTGAATCGTCAACAGATTCAAATGGTGCGAAAGTTGCCTCTGTACCAACTTTATATATTTTCTTACCATCTTCTGAAGATGAGCTTCCTGAAGATGCACCATCCTTTGTACCACATCCTGCAAGTGCTAATGTTAATGCTGCAACCATCATCAGTAGCATCCAACCTGTTTTCTTCATTGTATTTCCCCCTATTTCGATAATTTTCCGAAATGCGTATTATTTTTCGCAATTCGGAAATGTTAGACTATTAGGTCAATTATATTAATATTATAGTATTTAGACAACAACTTTTCGCATAAAACTAAATATTTTTTCATATTAATTTATAATAAACTTATATAATTAGAAGAAACATGTATAAATAACAAGAAATATAATCTAAAATTAATATATATACACTACAATCCACACCAAATTTCGATAAATTTAGGCAAAAAAAAAGAATCCCCTCAGATAGGATTCTTTTTTTCGACTATTTCTAGTCTTCACGTACAGTATGTCCACTAAAAAATAATTTGGAGTTATTGCTTTTTTGAAGGTTTGAAAGGAATAAATAGGGGGATAATGCCAACTAGGACAGTATTGCACCTATATCTCCCTCTCGATCTCCGCTAAGCAGGCTGCTAAACTACTTATTAGGAGATGAGCTATAACAAGTCTATCTATATTCAGTAAAATGGCGCCCTCGGAGGGAATCGAACCCCCAGTGCAAGAACCGGAATCTTACGTGTTATCCATTACACCACGAGGGCAAAGGCACAAAAAAAAAGTACTCACTCTAGGCTTACGAAAAGCATGATGTAGATAACCCTCATTTTTTGAAGCATACCTGCAAAATAGTGTACTGTACTTTAAACTTATAACCTCAATTATTATACAAGCCTATCACATATAATTCAACCATAGAATGCAAAAACATTTTATTTTTTTTATTTCACTTTAGCAGGGTTAATATTTGACCTTCCCTGACTATAATGTGTATGATAAGGATACAGCTGAAATAACAATGGAAATTTTCAGCAAAGGTATTCGAATTTAGTTTTTTAAGGAGGATTTAACATGAATTTAATTCCTACAGTTATTGAACAAACAAGTCGCGGTGAACGTGCATATGACATTTATTCACGTCTACTTAAAGACCGTATTATTCTTTTAGGAAGCGCTATTGATGACAATGTGGCTAACTCCATTGTTGCACAACTTCTTTTCCTACAAGCGGAAGATCCAGATAAAGATATCTCTCTTTACATTAATTCACCAGGTGGATCAATTACGGCTGGTATGGCTATTTATGACACAATGCAAATCATTAAACCACAAGTTCAAACAATTTGTATTGGTATGGCTGCATCAATGGGTGCTTTCTTACTAGCTGCTGGTGAGCCTGGTAAACGTTTTGCATTACCAAATGCAGAAGTAATGATTCACCAACCACTAGGTGGCGCACAAGGTCAAGCGACAGAAATTGAAATTGCTGCTAAACGTATTTTATTCTTACGTGAAAAATTAAATGGCATTTTATCTGAACGCACAGGCCAACCACTTGAAGTCATTGCTAGAGACACAGATCGTGATAATTTCATGACTGCTGAACGTGCTAAAGAATATGGTTTAATCGATCACATTATGCACCGTAGCGATAATAAATAAAAATGAGAAGGCATCACAGACTCGCTCTGTGATGCCTTTCGTGTTGTTGAAAAAGGTGATGTCAACGACAGAAACAGCCATTTTGAAAGGCGAGGGGTTGATTTCCGTTCCGCCAGCGTCCTTTCCAGTGGGCGTCCGCTGATCACTGCATTCGCTCCAGGGGCTCCTCTAGGACGCTATGAACTGACCCCAAAAATTTGAACTTTTAAGAAACTCTTCGAAACTCAACTGGACTTTTTCCGTTGAGTTTTATTTTTATCCGCTCATGATTGTAGTAGTGGATAAAGTCTACTAACGCTTTTTTGAATGCTTCGTAGTTCTTAAACGTTGTTGCGTATAGAAATTCTGATTTCATAATGCCAAAAAAGCTTTCTATCACGGCATTATCTAAACAATTTCCTTTCCGTGACATACTTTGCTTGATTTCATGTGTTGCCAATAACGCTTTAAAACGTGGTATTTGATATAACCATCCTTGATCAGAATGGACGATTAAGCCACTCTTTTTCGATAACTTTGTATACGTAAACGCCTTCTTAAAAGACTGTTGAACTAACTCAAAATTAGGTGATTTTGATACCTCATACCCAACGATTTCTCGATTGAATAAATCTAATACAGCGGATATATAGATTTTTTGACCGTTTATTTTAAACTCCGTTACATCGGTTACCCATTTCTGATTGGGTGCAGTGGCTTCAAAATCACGTTGGATGACATTCTCTGCGACATAGCCGACTGTCCCTTTATACGAACGGTATTTTTTAGGGCGTACCGTCCCTTTTAAGCCCAATTCTTGCATCAATCGTTGGACCGTTTTATGGTTGATGAAAAACCCTTCATTTCGGAGGGCTAAACAAATACGACGATAGCCATAACGCCCCTTATGGTAATGAAAAAGCGTCTGAATTCGTTCTTTGATCGCTTGATATTTATCTGGTTTTACCCATTTTTGGAGATGATAATAATACGTACTTTTCTTAAGTTTCGCGACTTTTAATAGAGCTTGAAGAGGAAAATCCAACCTTAGCTCATAGACAGCTCTTACTTTTTCTTGGATTTGAAGGCATCCTTTTCTTGAACTAAGGCTTTCAACTTTTTTAAATAGGCATTTTCCATCCGTAAATACTCAATTTCGGCTTTTAACTCATCCGTTGTTTTTCCATTTAAATCGGACGAAGGTGGTTGTTTTTTTGGCATTGATTGGCGCTCCTTTTCTACTTGATAGAGCACCTCACCAGCCGTTGACATCCATTGTTTTTTCCATCTCCGAACGGTTTCACGGGAAGGAATATTAAACTTCGCAGCAGTCTGAAGGAGCGAATCGCCCGTCTCTATCAGGTGTTGAATTACTTTTATTTTAAAAGAATCTTCGTAATTCGTGAACCCTTGAGGACGAATAATTCCTTCGATGCCATGATAGCGATATAATTCAATCCATAATCGAATGTACTGTCGATCCCTCTGTAATCGATTGGCAATCTGATACGTACTTTCTTTTTCTTCAAAGTAAGCTAGAACTGCGGCTAATTTTTGTTCATCAGAAATCACTACCTGCACCCCCTATAGTAGATTTTTAAGTCCAATATTTTGGGTGCAGCTCACTAATCCCCTAGGAGTGACGCTGGCTCCACTCCCATCAACCATTCTGCAAAAGTGTCTTTTCCTGAACAAAATTAGAAAGAGGATAGGCTCTTATTTTCAATGCGGAGAAGTGATGGATGACAACACTTCTCCATAAAGCGTAGTGAATACCTTCACTTTATTTGAAAACCTTTCTAAAAAGAAACATTTTTATGGATTGGGGTGGAAGGCTACTTGACTCCCGTGGGATAGCGAGACAGGCGAGCCTCTAAACGGAGCGGTAGCGGAGGAAGCTGCTCGGCGCTCGCCCACTGGAAAGCAAGTAGCCTGCAATGGAAATCCATTTTCACCTTTCACAAAAACGCTATGGATGGTTTTGTTTTTCAACACTATGAAGGCATCACAGATTTGCTCTGTGATGCCTTTTGTGTTCAATGAATGTTAGTCTTCATTTTCGATAATTGTAGCCAATGCTGTAACCGCTTGCTCCGCATCGCTGCCGTCACTACTTAAAGTAACTTCAGTGCCTTTAGCGACTGCTAAGCTCATGACACCCATAATGGATTTGGCATTTACTTTTTTCTCGTCTTTTTCCAGAAAGATATCCGCACTAAAACGATTTGCTTCCTGCACAAATAGTGCTGCTTGTCTAGCTTGTAGTCCTAATTTTAATTTGACCTGGACTCTTCTCTCAATCATACTCAAAACTCCCCTTCACTACCGTTCATCTATTAGTTTTATCTTACCTCACTTACTAGCAAAAGAACAATAAGCGATTACGCATGACATTCATACCTGAAAAGTATGAAAACTTAACCACCTATTTTTTCACCGCGTCTTAATGCATCAGCAATCTCATCAATTTTTCTCAATCGATGGTTAACACCTGATTTACTAACCGTTCCACTTGATACCATTTCACCAAGCTCTTTTAATGTCACATCCTGATATTCTACCCGTAGACGTGCTATTTCACGTAGCTTTTCTGGTAGCTGATCCAGACCAATTGAATTTTCAATAAATCGAATATTCTCTACCTGTCGTAATGCTGCACCAATAGTTTTGTTTAAGTTGGCTGTTTCACAGTTCACAATACGGTTGACGCTATTTCGCATATCTCGCAATATGCGCACATCCTCAAACTTCATCATGGCCTGATGTGCGCCAACAATATTAAGGAAATCTGAAATTTTCTCTGCTTCCTTTAAATAGGTGACAAAACCTTTTTTTCGTTCAATTGTTTTGGCATTAAGTTCAAATTCATTCATCAAATCCATCAATGCCTCACCATGCTCTTTATACAAAGAATAAATCTCTAAATGGTAGGCTGATGTTTCTGGATTGTTGACAGAACCTCCTGCTAAAAATGCTCCTCTTAAATAAGCTCTTTTTTGACCACTCTTTTTGATGAGCTTTCTTGAGATTGTATGGTTAAATTGAAAGTCGTCTGAGATGATTTCTAAATCAATTAGCAGCTCGCGCGCACCTTCTCTTACACGGCAAATATACACGTTATTTTTTTTTAGTCGCATCTTCTTACGAACAAGCAATTCTACATTGTACGGATACAATTTTTTCATAATCGTATATAGTCTTCTAGCAATTGCAGCGTTTTCAGTTTGCACGTCTAAACTTAGTTGTTTATTTGCAAAGGATAATGAACCATTCATACGAATTAGGGCAGAAACTTCTGCTTTCATACAATGATTGTCCGCTTCTATTTGCGTTAATTCCTTTTTTGTTTCAGAAGCAAAAGACATATCATGCCCCCCTTTCAATCATGATTTCTATGTATATGTTCATCTTACCATATACAATCAATCCATTATGTTTCTATAATGGGTCTTCTTACTTTTTGCTGGTAAATATCAGCATAATCTACCAGCCATTCTGCAACATTGATAGCATTATGTCGAACAGTCCCATCTGACCGAATTGTAGCAATATCACGTTGTATAACCTCTAAGCCCATACTTTCAAGCTTTGCCACATCAAATGTCACTGGCTCTGCTCTTTCTTCTTTATATAGTTCTTTTACAGGGTTAGGGAGTTCTTCGTCGTTTACTAAAATAGAATCAATAAAATCGCCGCCAACATGCTTATGTATGGCTGTTACATGATCACCTGCTGTATAAGAAATCGTTTCACCTTTTTGCGTCATTAAATTACAAACATATATTTTTCTGCCTTTCGCTTTCACAACAGCTTCCCCTATCTCCTTCACAAGCAGATTTGGAATAATACTTGTATATAAGCTTCCTGGACCTATTAAAATATAGTCTGCACGCTGAATCGCACGAATGGCTTCTGGTAACGGTTGCACATTTTCGGGTACTAAAAAAACACGATCAATGCGCTTTGATGCTGTTGGAATTTTTGATTCTCCTTCAATAATTGAACCATCCTCTAGCACAGCATGTAAGTTTATTTTTTTATTTGCAGCTGGTATGACACGACCATGAACTTTTAAAACCTTGCCCATTTCACTTATAGCATGATTAAAATCTCCAGTAATATCAGTAAGTGCCGTAAGCATTAAATTTCCTAAGGAGTGACCTTTTAAATCCTCTGATGCTGAAAAGCGATATTGAAACATTTGCTCTACAAGTGGTTCAATATCTGATAATGCCGCAATCACATTACGTACATCACCAGGTGGCGGAATATCGTAGTCATCACGTAAACGGCCTGAAGAACCCCCATCATCTGCCACTGTCACAATGGCAGTAATATCAAATGGGTGATGCTTCAGCCCGCGTAGTAATGTGGAAAGCCCTGTACCACCACCTATTACGACAAGCCTTGTTTGCTTTTTCCCCATTCACTCATTCCTTTCTACGATTAATATCACGATGCGTAATAACCGTATTTTCCTTGCCTGCTAAATATGCCCCAAAAAATTCTGCTAATGTCACTGAGCGATGCTGACCGCCAGTACAACCAAAAGCAATGACAAGCTGTGACTTACCTTCTTGTCGATAAAGAGGAATCATAAAATCTAATAAATCCGTTAGTTTTTTTATGAGTATTTGCGTATCTTCCAAAGCTAAAACATAAGAGGATACCTCTGTTTGTAATCCTGTTTTGGGACGTAGCTCCTCTACATAATAAGGGTTTTTAAGAAAACGAACATCAAACACTAAGTCTGCATCAATAGGCATCCCATGCTTAAAGCCAAAGGACATAATGTTCACAGTAAAAATAGTATCTGCCTCACTAGCGAATTCATTGACAATTCTTTCACGTAATTGCTTCGGTTTCATGTTCGATGTGTTATACACAAAATTAGCACGGCCCTTTACTTCAGATAAAAGTGCACGTTCCTGTTTAATGCCATCTAAAGGTAAACCATTGACTGCTAGTGGATGGGCACGTCTTGTTTCTTTATAGCGTCTAACTAATGTGGCATCGTCTGCATCTAAAAATAACATACGAGTATCAATATCGCCTTCTTTTAGTATATGGTCTAACGCGCCAATAAGAGCATCAAAAAAGTCGCCACCACGCATATCCATTACGGCTGCAATACGCGTACTATTTTTACCAGAATCTCTTAGCAGAGTTAAAAAAGTTGTAAGTAACGCTGGTGGTAAATTATCAATACAGTAATACCCTAAATCCTCAAAGCTTTGAATAGCTACGGTCTTCCCAGCCCCAGACATTCCTGTAATAATAACCAATTCGTGTGTACATTGTTGGCCTTCAACCACCACTGTCATGCAACTCCTTTATTGTTCTTTTGATATTTGTATTTTTTGATGAAGTAATTCAAAATTCGTTGTATAGTCAAACGTGCCATATTGAATGCCTGATTGCGAAACCGCAAATTGTAAATTAGTTCGATCTCCTTCAGCCATTGGCAAATGTGCTAAATCCTCTACTGGGTGCCATGCAAGCTTGCCTTCTCTCGTTTCTTCGAATGGTATACCTTCTACATCCTTAGCAACAAATGTATAGAGCATCCACTCATCCACTACATCATTATTTTCTTTAATAATCATCGTATAAACACCCTTTAAATGAACATTTAAAGGTGTGACATTCGTTTCTTCTTGAAACTCACGTACAGCAGCCTCAAAAATGGATTCACCGCTCTCCATTTTCCCTCCTGGAGCAACGTACCAGCCTCTTCTTGGTTTCTGAAGTAATAATACTTTACCGTCTTTTACGGCAATTAAATTTGCAATTCTTTGCATAGGCACACCTCTAATCACTTTTGCATTCTACTCCCCATTATAGCAAGACCTTGCAAGATTTGTCCTCATTTACAACTCTCTAGTAAAGACAATTAACAATTTAGGTTTATTCATGTGTAATGCTTTTATGTTAGGCGAAAAATACGTTTATTTTTTTAATTTGTACAAATAAAAAAGTAGGTTGCTCCCACCTAATTGAGGCGGAAACAACCTACTAAACAAAATAAAAGGGGGATTGCTAATTACATTTTTTATCATACACCTTTTATATGTCATTCAAGTTACAGCAATATTAAAACCACATTAAAATTGTATTTTTTTCCTTTAAATAGCCATGTTAGGCATTAATTTTCTCTAATAGCTCTTCCACATAATGCTGTACAGCTTGTGCGGCAATACTACCGTCACCTGTCGCTGTCACAATTTGGCGAAGTGTTTTTTCACGAACATCTCCAGCTGCAAAGATACCTGGGATTTTAGTTTCCATATTGGCATTTGTCAAAATATAGCCAGCATCATTTAAAATGCCTAATGATTCAAATGGTTTAGTTAAAGGCAACATACCAATATAGATAAAGACACCATCTGCTGCAAATTCAGATTCTGTACCATCAACAGTTGATTGTAATGTGACACTACCAACTTTACCATTAGCTTCATTAATTTCTTTTACAGTTGCATTCCAAATGAAATCAATTTTGTCATTGGCAAAGGCACGATCTTGTAGAATTTTTTGGGCACGTAATTTGTCACGACGGTGGACAATCGTTACTTTATCAGCAAAGCGAGTTAAATAAACGCCCTCTTCAACAGCTGAATCGCCACCGCCTACAACTACTAGATTTTTTTGTTTAAAGAATGCCCCATCACATACTGCACAGTAGCTGACACCACGACCGCCTAGCTCTTTTTCACCTGGCACACCCATTTTTTTATACTCCGCACCTGTTGTAATAATAATGGCACGTGTTTTATATTCTTTTGCACCAGATTTAATTGTTTTATATTCTTCACCATCAATGATTTCTGATACATCACCATAGGCATATTCTGCACCAAATTTTTTAGCGTGCTCAAACATTTTTGTAGATAGCTCAGGCCCTAAAATGGTATCAAAACCTGGGTAATTTTCTACTTCCTCTGTGTTTGCCATTTGCCCACCAGGAATCCCACGTTCAATCATTAATGTTGATAAATTTGCACGAGATGTATAAACAGCAGCAGTCATCCCAGCAGGACCTGCACCAATTATTACTACATCATAAATTTTTTCTTCTGACATCAATACTTCCCCCTAAACAGAATACTTTTTATCTTCATTCAACCAATAAGTGTAACGTCACCTACAGCAGAAGATAAAGCCCTTGACGGATAGGATAATGTCGCCAAGGAACATTGGTGATAACGTTAGTATGTTCATCGTATGTGAAAGTATAAAGTTATTCAACTATGTTGCTCACACGTTAATTATGACTATTAGGTAAAAACGTTAGAATTTCATCAATATACTTCGATAACGTTGATACAGATACTCCATATTGTTGGGCAATTTCCTTTTTTGTCACTTTGAGCATCTGTGAAGATCTAAATAAATAATCATTGGCTCCTGCAATTGCTGTTGGGTTTGTAAAACGATAGTTTTGTATTAGCGCTTGTTCACATAGTACAAACCACATTTGAAACATTGGTACAATGAGTGATGAGAGCTTCCCATACTGTTCTAATAAAATTTCTGGTACGTTGACAGCACGTAAAAAGCTCGCTTCTACTTTGTTCTTCTTATCAAATTCGTGGCCGAGTGAATAAGCTAAAAACAATTTCTCAAATGTGTCTAATTGTTCAACATTAACCAATTTCGGATGAGCGATAATTTCTTGCTTATGTGCAGTACCCTTCAGTAAAAACAAACCAAAAATGCGCTCACTCGTATAAGTACTTTCTAATTTTTCAACAATAAAATCACGGTCATGCTCCAATGCATCAAGTGCAAATTCATTTTCTTGTTGGCGCCATGGCTCAAAGCCCTCTTTGTCAGGGTCTAGCTCTAGTAGCTGATCCCATGCACTTTTCGATACTTCCTCATGACCTGAGAAATAGGCCGCATGTGACAACCAAAAGTAAAAACCAGCATCTCCAACATAGCCTCTCTTTTGCATACTACGCAACCATTTATAGGCTAATTCATACTGTCCTATTAAGGCTAATGTAGCCCCTAATTTATAACGGTGCTCCCATGTGTATGGCTGAATTTTGACAAGTATATTTAGTAGTTCTTGTAAATCCTCTTCATTTTTTTCATAATAAGCAATCACCGTTAAATTACATAGTGCATGTAAGTTCCCCTTATTTTCACGTAGCACGGTATGTAAGAGAGCCTTCGCCTGCTCTTCTTCTCCTACATAAAAATAAGCAAGTGCTAAATTATTATAGGCTGACCAAAAGGCTGGTCGATCTTCAATTAAATCTTCTAAAATAGTAATAGCTTCTGGAAAATCCCCTTTTTCCATACAACGACGAGCTTGCTCCTGACGATACAAATCCTCACCAGATTCTTCAGGGTCTTCCAAATCATCCTGCTCAAAAGCGACAAATTCTAGTATTTCTGCTGCTTCATCTGCATAAGCACCCTCTGGTTCTAGCCGCAAATACTCTTCTGCAAAACGTTTCGCATCATGCATGATGCCCACACATCCTGATACTTCTGCCATATAGAAAATGATTTCTGGATTATCTGGATCAATTTGATAGGCATGACGAAGCAGATCATACGCTTCCTCAAAACGTTGACCTTCTAACTCTACGATGGCTAGCTGCAAGATAATCATAGGATCATCAGGGCTTAAATCTACCGCACGTTGTAAATATTTATAAGCTTTATTCATTTGTCCACTATTCATTGCTTGAATTGATTTTTTATAATAATAGTCGCCTGTTGGAATGAACGACACTATATTCGATTGAGTCTCATTTTGACGTTTCTTTTCCAATATATTTCCTCCGAAACAAGAAATAAGGAACGCATTTTACGTTCCTTTACACAGTAATTTCTATTATACCATACAATCAATAATATGCCGTTATTTCTCCTCGTGACGTTTTTCCAACACATGTAGAACATCATAAATGCTTACTTTTTGTTCTTGTAGCAATACTAGGAGGTGATAGATTAAATCAGCTGCCTCCCATTTTACTTCTTCGGCATCGCGGTTTTTAGCCCCAATGACAACCTCAGTTGCCTCCTCCCCAACCTTTTTACAAATTTTATCGATACCCTTGTCAAATAAATATGTAGTATAGGCTCCTTCTGGCATTTCCTGCTCACGCTTTGCAATCACACGCACAAGTTTAGCGATGATGTCTACAGAGCCAATCTGCTCATTTTGTTGAATCACCTCTGTAAAGCAAGAAGTTGTACCATTATGACAAGCTGGGCCAGCGGGTAGCACTTCCACCACTAATGCATCCTGATCACAGTCTGCTTTTATGGACACCACTTGTTGTCTATGACCACTTGTTGCTCCTTTATGCCACAGCTCTTGACGAGAACGAGAATAAAACCAAGTTTCTCCTGATTCAATTGTTTTAGCTAATGATTCTTTATTCATATAGGCCACTGTTAGCACTTCTTTTGTGTTGGCATCTTGTACAACAGCTGTAACAAGACCTTTCTCATCGAACCGAATATTCTCTATCATCTTACTGCCACTCCTTTGTCACGTAAGTATTCTTTTACTTGTAATACGTTCGTTTCTTTGTAATGGAAGATTGAAGCCGCCAATGCAGCATCTGCATCTACCTCTTGTGCTAATACTTCGTAAAAATGTTCGGCATGTCCCGCTCCACCACTAGCGATAACAGGAACTGTCACTGCCTCTCTTACCGCTTTAGTTAAGGCCAAATCAAAGCCAGATTTTTCACCATCTTGATTCATACTTGTTAATAAAATTTCCCCTGCTCCTAAGCGCACAGCTTCTTGTGCCCACTCAACGGCTGACCAAGTTGTTTTATTGCGTCCACCATGTGTATAAACCATCCATGTATCATCTTCTTCACTATAGCGAGCATCGATTGCAACAACGATACATTGTGCACCAAAGAAATCAGCGCCCTCTTGAATAAGAGCTGGTCGCTCCAAAGCAGATGTATTCACGGATACTTTATCAGCACCTGCACGTAAAATACGCTTCATATCTTCCAACGTACGAATACCACCACCAACTGTAAAAGGTATTGCAAGTGTAGCAGCTGTTTGACGAACAACATCTATCATCGTTTCTCGACCTTCATGTGAAGCAGAGATATCTAAAAATACAAGCTCATCTGCGCCCTGCTCATCATAGAACTTTGCAAGCTCCACTGGATCACCTGCATCACGGATAGATACAAATTGGATACCTTTTACAACGCGACCTTCCTTGACATCAAGACATGGGATAATACGTTTTGTTAGCATGCCTTCACACCTTTCAGCCATTGCTCTAATAAATAAATGCCTAGTTCTCCCGATTTTTCAGGGTGAAATTGCATGCCTGTCACGGAACCATTCGTTACAATACCAGGTACTTTTATGCCACAATAGTCTGCATAGGCAACAAGCTCAGATTCCTGAATATGTGTCGCATAAAATGAGTGAACAAAATAGACATGCTTCGCTGATACTTCACCGTCCAACCATGCAGGGCGATTCGTCAAGATCAGTTCATTCCAGCCCATATGTGGCACACGATATGCTTGATCTCCTTCGATACCACTAAAGCGTTGAATATGTCCCTTGAAAAAACCTAGCCCTTGTGTTGGGGTTACTTCTTCACTTTGCTCAAACAATAATTGCATGCCTAGACAAATTCCCAATAGAGGGCGATTTTCACTTTGTGCCTTTTGTAAATAACGGTCTATTTTAGTTTCTGCTAAACGCTTGCGAGCATCAGGAAATGCGCCAACCCCCGGTAATAGTAGTGCATCTGTTGCATCTAACACGCTCTCATCAGCCGTCACAACGACCTCACAGTCTAGTCGTTTTAATGCTTGTTCTACACTAAATAAATTGCCCATTCCATAATCAATAACACCTATCTTCACGTTAACAGCCCCTTAGTCGATGGTACTCCTTTAACACGTGGGTCAATTTCAACTGCCGCATCAATCGCACGTGCTAATGCTTTGAAAATCGCCTCAATAATATGATGTGTATTATGGCCATAAGGTACAATCACGTGAACATTCATGCGTGCCTCTAGCGCAAATTTCCATAAAAATTCATGCACTAATTCTGTATCAAACGTTCCCACTTTTTCCTTTAAAGTTGGCACACGATACTCTAAATGCGGACGATTGGAGCAATCTACAACTACCTGTGCTAGTGCATCATCCATCGGCACAAATGCTGTGCCATAGCGTTTTATGCCCTTCTTATCACCAAGTGCTTCACGAACAGCCTGCCCTAAGACAATGCCAAGATCCTCTGTTGTATGGTGATCGTCGATATAGGTATCACCATTTGCTTGTATGGTCCCATTAAATAATCCATGCTTCATAAATAAATCGAGCATATGGTCCATAAATCCCACACCAGTTTGAATATTTGCTTGCCCTTCACCATCTAAATCGATTGCTACTGAAATTTGCGTTTCATTTGTTGTACGCTCTACCTTTGCATATCTCTTCTTTACTGTCATCGCCCTATTCCTTCTCCCATCCGCGTGATTCCACTGCACGTGCATGCCCCTCTAAGCCTTCCATACGTGCTAGACGTGCAATTTTTGGTGCATTTTCTTGCCATGTTTTTTCACTGTAATAAACAATGCTTGATTTCTTTACAAAATCATCTACGTTTAAGCCACTTGCAAAACGAGCCGTGCTATTCGTTGGTAATACATGATTGGTTCCTGCAAAGTAATCTCCCACAGGCTCCGAGCTATACCGACCTATAAAAATACCGCCAGCATGTCTTATCTGTTCAACAATCGTTTCAGCATTTTCTGTCACAATTTCTAAATGCTCAGGCGCTAATGAATTAATGGCTTCCACCGCATGTGACATCGTTTCAGCTACATAAATGACCCCGAAGGTTTCTATGGAGGCACGAGCTACTGCCTGACGTGGCAATTCCAGCAATTGCTTCTCTACTTCCTCAGCTACCCTTTGAGCTAATGGCTCTGAGGTAGTGACAAGGATGGCACAAGCCAATGCATCATGCTCTGCCTGTGATAACAGATCTGCAGCTATTTCATCAGGATATGCTGTATCATCTGCCAAAACCGCAATTTCACTTGGCCCCGCGATCATATCAATTGCTACTTCTCCAAATACCTCACGTTTGGCGAGAGCCACAAAAATATTCCCTGGACCTGTAATTTTATCAACTGGAGCAATTGTTTCTGTACCATATGCAAGTGCAGCAATCGCTTGTGCACCACCAATTTTATAAATTTCATCCACCCCTAAAAGATGAGCTGCCACAAGGACACCTGCTGGCAGTTTCCCATTCTGACCTGCCGGAGAAGTAATGACGATACGCTTCACACCTGCAACCTGAGCTGGAATCACATTCATTAATACAGATGAAGGATATGCTGCTGTACCACCTGGAACATACAATCCTACTGCGTCTAGTGCTGTTACGCGTTGACCTAGCCAAGAACCTTGTCCTAGCTCTAAGCGATAGCCTGAACGTATTTGTTGCTCGTGATACAGACGAATATTTTCGGCTGCTTCTGCTAAATCCTTATGAAGTTGCTGGTCTAGCGTATTTACTGCTTCCTCGATTTCTGCCCCTGTAACACGTAAGCTCTCAGGGGCATAGCCGTCCCATTTTTCAGTATAAGTACGGAGCGCTATATCTCCTTGTGTCCTAACATCTGCTAGCACTTGTCGCACAACTTTTAATTGTTCCTCATTTCCCCCTTCAAGTGGTCTTTTTAAGGAAATGCCTTTTTCAAGCTTTGTTATTTTCATAGGATTAATCCCCTTTAGTCCTTCATATGTAGCTAAATATGATTCCTTTTTTGCTCATTCACACATTTTTTTAATCGCTTCACAAGATCAATAATACGCTCACCCTTCATACGATAACTTACGGGATTTGCAATTAATCGTGATGAAACAGCTGTAATAAACTCATATTCTACTAAGCCATTTTCTTTTAAGGTACGCCCTGTTGAAACGATATCGACAATACGATCAGCTAAACCAATCATTGGTGCTAATTCAATAGAACCGTTCAGCTCGATGATTTCAACCTGCTCTCCAATGCCCTTGTAGTACTTCATTGCGATATTCGGATATTTCGTAGCGATTCGAGGCGCAATTTCATTCATTGGTGTGTTCGGTAATCCCGCAGATGCGATATAGCAATGACTAATTTTTAAATCTAATAACTCATGCACTTCACGCTGTTGTTCTAACAAAACATCCTTCCCAGCAATGCCAATATCAGCAACACCATGTTCAACATAGACAGGGACATCCATTGGCTTGGATAAAATAAAGCGAATTTTTTCCTCTGGTATCTCAATCATTAATTTTCGTGACATTTCTACCTCTTCTGGTAAATTAAAACCTGCCTCTAACAGCATTTGATATGCCTCTTCAAAGATTCGTCCCTTTGGCATTGCAATTGTTAATTCATTCACCGCCTACTTCCCCCTGTCCAACAACCACCACTTCTGTAAAGTATGCTAAAAAGGCTGCCTCATCAACTAGGCTACTACGCAACTGTAAAGTAGCTAATTTTCCTGCTGCCCGTAATGTTTTCACCTTTAATAATGCTGCCTCGAATTGTTCTTCTTCAAAAAGCACAACTGTTGCTTCCTGTCGTTTCTCTGACTGGCCATTGAACGTTTCTAATAAACGATCCACTCGAATACTAAAACCTGTTGCACCAACTTTTGAGCCAAATACTTCTAATAAACCATCATAGCGACCACCATTTCCTAATGGAAAGCCACTTCCTACCGCAAAAACTTCAAAAAGCATACCAGTGTAATAACTCATATGACTCGAAAGGGTGAAATCAAAAGCTATATACTCAGCTAAGTCAGCCAATTCCAACAGTTGAGCAAGTTGTTGCATGTATTCTAATGCATCATTTTTACGCACATATTTTTCAATATCCCGGATGTCTTTAACATTCATTGCCTCCCCAATAAATTGTAGGAGGGCATCAGATTTAGCTTTGGGTAGATCAAATGATTCTACTGCTTCTTCAAACCCTACATAATTTCGTTGAACCAACAATGTTCGAAGTGTCTCTTGCTGTTCAATACTCTCTGTGTAATCTTGTAAAATGCAATTTAGTATACCCGCATGACCAATCGTGACTTTAAACTCTTCTAATTTAAAATGTTTTAATAGCTCCATTGCTGTCACAATAACTTCTGCATCGGCAAATACAGATTGATCCCCTATTAACTCAATCCCCATTTGATCGAACTCCGCTGGTCTTCCACCTTCCGTTTCTTGAGCTCGAAAAACACTTGCGAAATAAGCAAGACGTAAAGGAATCATTTCTTTTAATAATTTCGCTGTAGCTACTCGAGCAATCGGTGTTGTCATATCAGGTCGTAATACTAATGTATTTCCTTGGCTATCCACTAGCTTAAATAAATGAGCATCAGCAATAGCTGAAGCTTTCCCCACTGTATCGAAATACTCTACAGCGGGTGTTTTAATGAACTCATAACCCCTTTTATATAAAAAGTCTCTGCCAGCATGCCTAACGGCTTCAACCTTCTCATAGATTTGCGGAAATGTATCGCGCATTCCAAGTGGTTTTTCAAACATTTTTATCGACGACATATGAACACTTCCTTACATTTCACTTTAATTCACTAGAGTATTAGAGAATTAGATTATGAAAGAATTCTAACTTATTTCTTTTAAGCAGTCAACTTTTCTTCTTTAATTAACGAAATCTTTAAATACTTATTATTCTGTTAATTATACCTATTACTTAGTGAACAACGGTATAAAAACAAGACATCATTTCTCTTAAATTTTGACAAAATGTTTTACTGAGAATGAGAATATGTCTAAAATGTGACATGATGATTATAAATCAACTAAAGTATTCACTAAAAAATTGAGAATGATTCTCTCTTATACAATTGTTGGAAAAAATTAAGTTTTATCAACAACCTATTCTCAATACAGTCACGAATAAATTATATAAATATAATATTAACGAATGAAATATTAAAAATGATTCTCAATCTCATTATCAATAAGAATACCTTAATATCAATACTTTTATTGATTATTACTCTCATTCTATTTTTTCTTTTACTTTTTTAAAAGCTTAATATAGAATAGCATTAATAACAAAAAGCACCATATAAACTACACATTGGAGGGATTTATTATGGCATGTCCATTCGTACAACTAAGTGAGCAAATGATCGTAAGTATTTGTAAAGGTGAGTTTTACCCTGGCGACAAAGTAACACTTCATACAACAGAAGACATAGATGGGACTGCAATTAAATCAACCTTTGTTGAATCAACTTGCTTAGGTGATCACGACAATTGTGAATTCAAATCAGACTATGACGCAGCGCTTGCATAAATATTAAAAGCTACTCCAAAACCGGAGTAGCTTTTTAATATGAAAAAACTCACGAAGTATGTAGTCATACAACGTGAGTTTTTATTATTTTTTTGGTGTACACCATTCTACAACCTCATTGCGCTTACGCTCAGCCATTTGTTCAGCCGTATAAATAATCCGCATAGGATTGCCCCCTGCCAAACACCCTGCCGGCACATCCTTATGTACAAGGGTGGCGGCTGAAACAATGGCACCGTCTCCGATTGTTACACCTGGTAGAATTGTTGAATTTGCGCCAATCATTACTTCATTTCCAATATAAACATCACCTAAGCGATATTCCTCTATTAAATACTCATGCGCTAAAATTGTCGTATTAAAACCAATCACTGTATTTTCACCAATGAAAATACGTTCGGGAAACATGGTATCTGGCATGACCATTAAGGCTAATGAAGTTCGCTCGCCAATAGTCATGTTTAAAAATGTACGATAAAGCCAGTTTTTCACACGTAAAAATGGTGTGAAGCGTCCAATTTGAATGACAATGAAACACTTCATCACCTTCCAAAAGGACACCGTGTCATATATATTCCAAAGCGAATTGGCTCCTTCGACACGATAACGTTCTGTTTTACGCGCCATCTGCCCTTACCCCTCTTTCACAATATCCAATAAATCTGTCATATGCTGTAGCATATATTCTGGTTGATATTGCTGTAAGTATGCCTCACCTTTAATTGCCCAAGCAACACCTGCTGCTCTTACACCTGCACGATGCCCTGCTTCAATATCGTGCGAATTATCACCAATCATAATGGCATCTTCTTTGTCTATTCCTAAACGTTGTAAAGCAAGTAGTACTGGCTCTGGGTCAGGCTTCACATTTTTTACATCATCTGTGCCAATACGCACATCAAATAAATGTGTCGCACCCATAATAGAAAGCCCACGATCAATAGTCTCATTACGTTTTGTTGAAACGATAGCCAATCGAATACCCTGTGCTTTTAATTGCTCTAGTGTTGACACAACATCAGGATATTCGCTAACTAGTTCATCATGATGCTCTATATTCCAAGCGCGATAATTTGCGATCAAAGCTTCCTCTTCATCTGGTGCAATGTCATTAAATGTCTGTTTGAGTGATGGACCAATGAATTTCAAGCAATCTTTTGGCGAATATTGCCCGGGAAATCGCTCATTTAATACATGCATAAATGTTTGAATGATTAAATCATTCGTATTAAGTAACGTGCCATCAAAATCAAACAATAGTGCTTTAACAGCCATATTTTACATCCCCTTATTTATTATCCAAGTATTTTACGGCTGGCTTTACCTTTATTCTGCGATAAATAATGGCACCTAGTCCAACTACAATACCAATAATGGACACTACCTGTGCTGAGCGTAAATCGCCTACTAGGTAGAGACTATCTGTACGCATACCTTCGATATAGAAGCGACCAATAGAATACCAAACTAGATAGCTAAAGAAAATTTCCCCACGATTTAAGTTTACTTTACGTAAGACTAATAAAATGATAAGCCCAATCAGGTTCCAAACGGATTCATATAAAAATGTCGGATGTACATAAGAACCTAATTCTTCGATATACATTTGATTGATAATCCAATCTGGTAGCATTAGATTTTCTAAAAAGGCTTTTGATACTTCCCCACCATAAGCCTCTTGGTTCATAAAGTTGCCCCATCGACCAATAATTTGTCCAATTAAAATACTAGGTGCTGCAATATCTGCTACTCGTAAAAAGCTTACATTTTTTATACGAGTAAATATGTAAGCTGTGACAAATGCTCCAATAAGTGCACCATGGATGGCAATACCGCCATTCCAAATCTCAATGATTTTACCTGGATTTTCACTATAGTAATCCCACCGCATGGTCACATAGTAAATACGTGCACAGATGATGGATATAGGAACTGCCCATAACAATAAATCTGCCAGGAAGTCTTCAGGCAATCCTCGCTTAACGGCCTCTCTCTGCCCGACAATATATGCTAAAATGATTCCCGACACAATTAACAATCCATACCAACGAACCGGAATAGGCCCTAAATGAAAGGCAATCGGGTCAATCTGTAATAGTAGTAAATCCATCTTCTGCTCCTCTCAATATGTCATTCACATAATTTAGTTCACAACTGTTTAATCATCTAACTCATCATTAGATGAAATTACTTCATCTAAACGTCTTGAAAACTCCTCTGCTGCGTTTACGCCCATTCTCTTTAAGCGGTAATTCATCGCAGCCACTTCAATAATAACGGAAACATTCCGTCCTGGTCTTACAGGAATCGTTAGTTTGGTTAGTTCCGTATCAATTATTTTCATTTTCTCTTCTTCTAAGCCTAATCGATCATAAACTTTTTGCGGGTCCCAAATTTCCAGCTCAATAATGAGTGTAATCCGTTTATACGGACGCACTGCACTTGCACCAAATAGCGTCATAATGTCAATAATGCCGATTCCGCGTATTTCCAATAAATGCTCTAGTAAAGGTGGGGGACTACCAATTAAAAGGTTTTCTGATTCTTGACGAATTTCTACACAATCGTCCGCTACTAAACGATGACCCTTTTTAACAAGCTCAAGTGCTGTTTCACTCTTCCCAACGCCACTTTTACCAATAATAAGCACACCAATTCCATACACATCGACAAGCACGCCATGCGCTGCTGTCATTGGTGCTAAGCGTCCCTCTAAATAGTTTGTTAATCTACTCGAAAATTTGGTTGTCGTCATATGTGTTTTAAAGACAGGAACATGCTTTTCGTTGGAAGCCTGAATCAGCTCCTCGGGGACTTCTAAATCTCGAGAAATAATAATAGCAGGTGTATCTTGCGAACAAAGTAAACGCATACGCTCAAGCTTGACATCTGCTGGCAGCATTTCGAAAAAAGACAGTTCCGTTTTGCCAAGCAATTGGACGCGATTTGCCGGATAATGTGTAAAGTATCCTGCCATTTCAAGTCCTGGTCTTGAAATATCACTAGTGACGATCGTTCTTCCAATTCCTTCCTCGCCAGCTAATAACTCTAACTTAAATTTCTCCATAACATCTCTTGTTAATACTACGACCAATGAAAAAGCCTCCAATCAATGGATAAGGTTCTTCTTATTTTAGCATGTCTATGTCTAAAAGGAATGTATTTACTCTCAACACAGCGTTTACCTCCATAAAAAAACTAGCGGCTCTCCAGCCCGCTAGTTTTATAAATACTATTTTTGAGTTGCCAACCATTTGGCTACTGCCTCAGCATCTGCCCCTTTTACAACCCCTGGAGGCATACCGTTTTTACCGTTATTGATAATATCTAAAATTTCTGATTCAGATAAACGAGCACCTACGTCATTTAATGCTGGACCACTTGCACCTTGTAACTCGCCACCATGGCAAGAAACACAAGATTTCATGGCAATCGCTTCACCATCTGGCTCTGTAGCACCTTCATTATTACTTGCAGTTTTATCTCCGCCACCACATGCAGCTAAGAAGATTGCTGATCCGAACACTAATGTTAACATTGCTTTTTTCATTAGTACCCCTCCTCATAATAAATACCTTACGCCGCCATTATACCAAAATTATGCACGTTTGAAACCTTCTCCTAATACCTCATAAGCATCAGAAACGATGACAAACGCTGATGGGTCAACGCTTTTAATGAGTTGTTTCAGCTTTGTGAATTCTGTTTGATAAACAACAACCATGAGAACTGGTCGTGCTTCTCCTGTATAGCCACCGATTGCTGGTAACTTAGTTATACCACGATTGATTTCAGCATAAATGGCTTCTCTTACCTCATCTTGTTTCAATGTAATAATATAGACCATTTTAGATTGGCTAAAACCTAACTGAATGATATCAATCGTTTTTGTTGTAACATAAAGTCCAATCAGAGCATACAAACCTTTTTCTAAATCAAAAACAACTGCTGCACTAATTGCGATGATTCCATCAATTAACAGTACACTTGTTCCAAGCGACAACCCAGTAAACTTCGTTATGATTTGCGCTAGTAAATCAGTGCCACCAGTTGAAGCATTCCCTTTAAAGACCAGTCCTATTCCTAAGCCAACAACAATTCCACCAAAAAGAGCTCCCAGTAAAGCATTATCAGTCCAAGGCTCCCAGCTATTCGTTAACAAGACAATAAAAGGTAACGTAATGGTACCGATAAATGATTTAATCCCAAATTTTTTGCCTAGCAATAATACACCAGCAATAAATAATGGTACATTAAATGCATATTGAACAATTCCCGGATTCCATCCAAACAAACCATGCAAAATCGTACTAATGCCACTTACCCCACCTGAAGCGACTTGATTTGGTAATAAAAAAACATTAAAACCAATAGCAATTACTGCCGCTCCAACAATCACATACACATACTCCACAATGTTATCTCTCACATCATGTCTCATTTCCCCACGCCCACTTCAACTATCAGAATTTTTTAAAGACGAAATGATTATAGCAAATACTCTTCATATTGAGAACTTCATCTTGATGAAGGGAATATGCCATTGTGGAAATATAAAAAAAGCTATCTTAAATGAAACGTTAAGATAGCTTTTGCACAGTTTAAAATGATTTTTCAGCCCATTCCATGGCTTCATAATATAAATGATCAATATCAACTAGTGGAATATTCAACTGTGTCGCTAGCTCTTCTAGACGTGGCCAATCTAACTTCCCTAGTGCGATACTAAACTCTAGATAGGGTGTCATATCCGTTTCAATGCCCAAAATGGTGCTCGTAATATCCTCTGAGAACGGTAATTGTTGTAAAATGACCTCTATAGGTCTTTGAAGCAACGTATCAATGAGTGAAAACATGCCTACTAAGAAATATTCTGAGAAATTCTTTTTGTAAGAAAGCTTCGCTAGCTTTTCACAAACCTTTGCTCGGAATAAAGATGTACACAGCACTTCTTTAAAAAGATCAGAATTGGCGTCTATATCGATTTCTCGCATGGCCAATAAATAGATCCATTTTCGTAAATTTGATACGCCCAGTAACACAATGGCTTGTTTAATGGAGCGTACCTTCGATTTAGATCGTTTAGATGAATTATTAATCATTTGTAATAATTTATACGTCAATGAAATATCACGTTCGATATTTTCCGCTAATAATTGGATATTTGGCTCTTCTTCTTTTAATAAAGAGATGATGTGAATATATTGAATTGTATTCGCTGGAATGTCTGTTGCTCGTATTATTTGAGGTTGTTCAAAAAAATAACCTTGAAATAACACATAGCCAGAAGATTTAGCTACTTCAAACTGATGACGCGTTTCTACTTTCTCAGCGAGTAATTGAATGTTTGGAAACTTATCCTTTACTTTAACTTCAATTTCCATTCGTTTAACGATAGATGATGCTAAAAAATCAACCTTAATATAATCAATCTGCTCAAATAATTCATCATAAATTTCCACATGCTCATCCATAATAAAATCGTCTAAAGCAATTTGGAACCCATGTTTTTTTAGCTCAATTACACGTTCCACTAACTGAGGAGTAAGCGGAACATCTTCTAGTATCTCAATCACAACCTGTGAAGGATTTAAAAATTCATGAATGGAGCTCATCAATAAGTTTTCAGTAAAATTAACAAAACCCGGTTTACCTTTTGTTACCTCTTCAAAACCAATTGAAAGAAATGAGTTCACAAGTACGTCAATCGTTGCTGCATCTGAATCGACCATTGGAAAGGCATTGACGTTTTTGCCACGATATAATAATTCATAAGCAACTACCTGCTCATGAAGATTAAAAATAGGCTGTCTGCCAATAAATACTTCCATTTCGCTGCCCCCATTTCTTCATATTCTAGTAATATATAGTATATCATTTTTACGACCTATTGTTTATACTTCACACTAATTTAGTATGGTCACTATTAGACATATAACACAAGAAAGGACAGTCCTAGTGATGATCCATTGACCACTTTAGGACTGTCCTCATTATTTACCTACTCTAGATTTGATAGCACCAATAACTGCAGGCACAACTGATATAAAGATAATCAAAATAAGGACAACCGAGAAGTTATCTTTAATAATAGGAATATTACCAAAGAAATAACCTAGTAATGTACAGCTGAATACCCATAATATTGCACCAAAGATATTATAAAATAAGAAATAGCTATATTTCATTTTACTTGCACCCGCCACAAACGGGATAAATGTACGAATAAATGGCATGAAACGAGCTATAACAATCGTTTTCCCACCATGTGTATTAAAGAATCTTTCAGCTGCCTCCATACGTTCTTTTTTAACAACTCTTCCGAGGAGGCTCTTTGGAGGGATTGATGTTCCTACCTTATGACCAATATGATAGTTCATCGTATCTCCTAAAATAGCTGCTGCTAAAAATACAGGAATTAAAATCCACATATCAAAGGCACCCATTGCAGCTGCTAATGTTCCACTTGCAAATAGCAATGAATCACCAGGTAGGAATGGGAAAATGACAACGCCTGTCTCTACAAAAACAATCGCAAATAAAATCAGATAACTCCAATTGCCAAAATCACGAATAATTTCTTCTAAATGCACATCGATATGCACAATAAAGCTTATTAACTCCTTAATGAGTTCTAACATGTTTTTGTATGCTCTCTTTCAATAGTATTTTTACCTAAAAGCTTTGACGTAGCTTCACATCAAAGGGTTCCAGTTTTGTACGTCTTTTTACATTACTTCCTCACTATATGACAAGCTCTTGAAAAGTATGTAGAAGATTTCACATGTTTGATTTTATCACTTACAGACAACTACTCTCAACTGATTTTACTATTATACGAATAATGTACATAAAAAAAAGCTACCATTTTTCAATAGTAGCTATACTCGTTTAAACTTTTTCTTTTAATGAACGTCGTAATATTTTCCCTGTCGTGTTTTTCGGAAGTTCATCCAGTATCTCAATCATCTTTGGCACCTTGTATTTCACCATATGCTTGGCACAATAAGATAGCAGATCTTCTGTCGTAGTGGCTGCTACTTCTTTTAACACAACATATGCATGTACAGCTTCCCCTAAGTTAGGATCTGGAAAGCCTACCACCGCCGCCTCTACAATATTATTATGGGCAAACAGCACTTCCTCAACCTCACGAGGATAAACATTAAAGCCACCTACAATAATCATATCTTTTTTGCGATCGACAATGTAAAAATAGCCTTCTTCATCTACCCTAGCTAAATCCCCTGTATAGAGCCAGCCGTCGCGAATGGCCATGGCCGTTTCTTCAGGCATTTTATAGTATCCCTTCATCACATTAGGGCCACGTACAATCAGCTCGCCAACTTCGCCAACAGGTACTTCCTGACCGTTCACATCAACCACTCTATTCTCCACATTGCTTATCGATGTACCGATAGAGCCAGCTTTTCGATCACGATCAAGTGGATTAAAGCATGTAACAGGCGAAGCTTCCGATAAGCCGTATCCCTCTGACACACGCACATTAAATTTCTGTTCGAAATTATGTAAGAGTGCAACAGGTAAAGATGCCCCACCTGAAATGGCCAAACGTATTGTCGAGAAATCTTCAGGATCACCTTCAGGTAATTGATACAAGAAATTATACATGGTTGGAACACCAGCAAATACCGTTGCTTTTTGCTCTCTCGCTAAAGCAAAAATTTCAGTAGGGCTAAAGCGAGGTGTAAGTAAAACTGTTGCTCCGCTTAATAAAGGCGCATTGACCACAACCGTTAAGGCAAATACATGAAACACTGGTAATGTAGCAATGACGCGATCATCTGCCTTGATTCCTAAATAATGGGCAACATCACGAGCATTTGAATACACATTGCCATGTGTCAGCATAGCACCCTTTGGACTACCTGTAGTTCCTGAAGTGTATAAAATAATAGCATTGTCATTATCTGCAACTTCCACAGGCTCTAAAGATTCAGCAGCAGTGGCAATGACCTGTGTAAATAAATGCGTTTTTTCTTGTGCTTGCGGTGATAACGCTGCCATTTTTTCCGCTATATCTGGCGTGGTTTCACAAACTATAAATGTGCTTACTTGTGGAAATGCTTGTACACCCCTTTCAACTAATGGAAGCAAAGCGTCGAGTGCAATGACTGCTTTTACATCCCCGTTATGCAAAATATAAGAAATTTCATCTGGTGTATAGATTGGGTTAACTGGTATTGCTGTTGCCCCTAAACGCATTGTTGCATACAAGGCAATTAAATAGTGTGGCGTATTGCCGAGTAAAAACGCCACATGGTCCCCTTTTTCAACACCTAAATCTTGTAATCCCTTTGCAAAACGACCAACTGTATGCTCAAATTCCCCGTAAGTTGTATCTTTCCCCATAAAATGATACGCAACTTTTTCCGGCTGCTCTGTTGCCTGTTGGCGAACACGTGAAACTAAATTCAATTACACCATCCCCTTATCGTATAAAATGAATCGTTATTCAGTAATATTATATAAGAAATGTATCTAAAAGACAATGAATCTTTTTATTTCATGTCATAAATTACGTTAAATAATTCATTTTTTTCTCTTTTAAACAAAGACATCATGAGCGGATATGTGAGATGTAACGCCAACGAATTAAATAAAAGTAAACTACTTGTATTAACACAAAGAAGCCAAAAGCAAAGAATACTTCTTTTACAATCGAAATATTTGCTATGTCTCTCAAAATACCTTGTACCATTAGAAAAGCAAAGGCACTATGCATCATTGCAACACCCCAAGGCAAAAAGAATTGAGGAAATAAATGACGATTAACAAGCTTTTTCAGCTCCGCATCAGTTAAGCCCATGCGCTTTAACACATCAAATTTACGCTTTTCACGTTCAAGTGATGTATGCAATTTAAAATAGATAAAGCTCCCAGCCGCAAGTAAAAATACAGTGGCAACCAATACACCCACTAAAGTAAATAATGAGTAGGTAGCTAGTATATAAGAATAATTTAATCCTGCATTTTCAAAGTAAAATGGACTAAATTTATCCTTTTTAAGAAAATATAAATTGGATTCTAGATGGTCTATAGCCCTCCCGATATCTTTTGTTTCCATCCATTGTGGTATAACGAATGTAAATAGATGATAACTAGGTTGAATAATATCTTGATCAGAGATCGGATGAATCAGCTTTGCGAAGTCCTCATCACTAATGACAATTGAATTGACACTTACAATTGAACCTGGAAACACTATTTTTGGATAGACACTATCGATGGTAATCGGAATATTATTCTCTTCTAAAACGGTGTGCACAATTCTATTTTTTAATTTTTTTAACGAATCCTCTGAATAAGGGATAAATACTGCCTCACCAGCTCCCAGGTTCAGTAATGGATAACTATACGAAGAAAGCAAAACATTCATATCGGACTCTCGAAATACCTCCACTTCATTTCGAGTGAAAGAAGAGGTTTGCTTCACTACAATAAAACGGGACAGCTGATAAGATAAACCTTTCTCCTCTAATTGCAGTCGCAATGAATTGATATGCTCTCGCTCAAATGGATTATCCACATCTCCTTTATAAACCAGCCCTAATGGATTTAAGCGATCATATTGAGTTGTATAGGAGGACATAGTCGCTAAAACGCCCACAGACAAAAAGGCAAGTGTTGATACCATCGTAACAACGAAAAACATTTTCACATTATCCATCATAATATGGGTTTGTTCAGCTAGTGAGAGAAGACGGTAACGTTGCCAATGAAACTTGCGTTTTCCACGTGCTAAATCTAAAAAGCACGGGACGGAATCACTGAAAAAATAATATGTGCCGAATGTTGCTGAAAATGGTATTAATAAAGTTAGCCAGATGAATGCCGTATGTCCTACAACAAACGCTAAAATATACGTCGTTAAAATTAAAGCAATACCGTAAATAGCTCGGATTTTGGAATAGGTTGTTAAGCTATTTACATAATCACTGCCTTTAATAAGATCTCGTAATTTTCTCTCTCGTGTAAAATACACACTAATAAATGAAATGACGACAAACGCACTTGTAAAAACACCAATTGTTAGTAAAAACGGCTGCCAGGAAACATATAATGGTAATTCATCTAAATGCAAAATTTCTCGTACGATCATAAAAAAGAATTTTGAAAACGAGAAGCCAAACACGATACCTACAATAATAGAGCCTGACCCAATAATCATTGTCTCTAAAAAGACAAGTCTATTCATCTGGCGCTTTTCCATTCCTAAATGCAATAAAATGGCGAATTCATGGGATCTTGCCTCTAAAAAGGCACTCATGGAATAATACAAAAAGAATAATGTAAAGAGGACGAGAACAATTTCAGCACCCACCATCCCGATAAGTGATACCTCTCCTAATATCCCGCGCTCAATATCAGGATGAAACATTAGCATTGAATAGATAAAAAATACAGCCACAGAAAAAAAGCTTGCCATGAAAAAGGCACCATATATCCGGCTGTTCCGCACGACATTACGGTAAGCGAATTGTCGAAAGGTCACCTACTTGCCCTCCTCCTAGTAAGCTCAAAACATTTAATATACGTTGGAAAAACATTTGACGACGATCATCTCGATAAATTTCATTGAAAAATTCACCGTCTTTAATGAACAACACCCGATCACAATAGCTAGCTGCAATCGGATCATGTGTGACCATTACAATCGTCGTTTGTTTATCCTGATTGACTTTTGTTAGCAGTTCGAGCACATCACGTGAAGAATTCGAATCTAAATTACCCGTAGGCTCATCCGCTAAAATCAGACTCGGATTATGGATAAGTGCTCGACCAATAGCCGTTCTTTGTGCCTGTCCACCAGATATTTCATTTGGACGTCTATGAAGGAAAGAAGTTAAGTCGAGCTTTTCTACAATACTAGCTAGACGTTCCTCCATTACTTCTAAAGGCTGTTGGTCTAATGTTAGTGGCAGCACGATATTTTCCTCGACCGTTAGCATGTGCAAAAGATTGAAATCCTGAAACACAAAACCGAGCTGTCTTCTTCTGAAGTAAGCAAGCTCAGTTGCATTTAATTTATGTGGATTCATGCCATCCAGTATGATTTCACCGCTAGTAGGCTCATCAATTGTCGAGATAATATTCAGCAAGGTCGTTTTGCCACTTCCGGAAGGTCCCATAACAGCTAAAAACTCCCCTTCTTCTACATCAAAGCTCAACTGATTTAATGCCCTATGTGTCACTTTACCTTCATATACTTTTGTCACATCTTTAATTTGTAAAATAGGCATACGTCATTCACCTTATTTCTTCATTAATTCTAAGGATTGTGGTAAAAGCCACTGTAATACGACCTCAAAGCCGATTTGAAAATGAGGCTCTGTTAATGTCAGAACGGACTCTTCCTCTACTAAACTAAAGCAATGCTCCCCAACAATCACATCCCAAGCATCTATTTCTCCCTCTAGGATCTCACCGCACACAGTATAATACCCACTGTACATCATCTGTTGACCTTCGATAGGAAATGCATTCAATAATGTAGGTTGCTGTAAGTTTAACCCAAGCTTATTTGAAAAATGCAATAGTTCTTCATCGAGCCTCTCATTTGCCTTCAAGAAATTTTGATAAGCAAAATGATCCCCCTCTTGCATTTGTGTCATATAAAGAGCTTTTGTTTTCTCCTTATCAATAGTTAATACCCAATCTTCTATACGTACTTCTCCCATCCTAGCGCCCCCTAATTTGTAAATGTCACTGTCACAATTGTCCCTTTTCCTACCTCTGATGTAATAGCCAATTCATGTCCTAGCTTTTCACAGATTTCTTTGGCTAAATAAAGGCCCATCCCAGTAGATTCCCCTGTTTTCCGCCCATTTTCACCAGTAAAAAAGGCTTTTGTAACACGTGAAAGATCGGAAGCTGGAATCCCAATTCCCTCATCGCAAATGGCTAGCTGTACATAGTCATCCTTTTCAATGGCAGAAATCACAATTTTTTTATTGCTTTCAAACGTGTATTTCACCGCATTTGTAATAAATTGGCCAAGAATGAAGCGAAGCCATTTCGAATCACTGGCAACAATAAGATCATCCTCAATATGAATTTCTGGGAAAACTCTTTTCGTAATAAATAAACGTTTATTTTCATTAACAGTTGCAGTGACAATTGCTTTCAACGCAACCTGTTCCACTTGCATATCATCCTCAAAATTTTCTAAACGTGCATTAACAAGCACCATGTCCAAGCCTCTACGTAAACGATCAATTTCCTCCTGTACGTTCTTTTTATCAAGAGGTCGGTCATCCTGTAATAATAATTCAATGACTGAAATAGGTGTTTTCATTTGATGCACCCATTGGTTCATAAACTGATCATGTCTTTTTTGACTTGCATATAGCGCATGCAGCTCATGCTGATAAAGGCGATACAACTCGTGCATGTACTTTTCGGTTTGCATAGCTTCTGGCGTTTTTGCGTTTTTTTGTAGCACATCCTCCATTGCTGTTGGGAGATGAGTGATTTTCATCAAATAACGTTGGCGCATTAAATAACGCACAAGTAAAAATGAAGCTAATAAGACAAGGCTAATACAGAAGGAATAAATAGCTGTATCAATATTTCGAAAGCCATCTAGCATATAAATGACCATAATGAAGCCAACTAATAAGAGCTGGAACACAATAAATGATGCATAGTCACGTAAGAATAATTTCCAGCCCACTATAGCTCACCTGCGCTTAATATGAACCGATAGCCCGCACCACGTACGGTTTCAATTGTTGATGCTATGTGATAATCTGCTAACTTTTTTCGTACGCGCGTCATATTAACATTCAACGTGTTCTCATCGACAAATGCCTGATCGTCCCAGAGTTCCTCTAGTAGCTGTTCACGCGTCACGACTTTCGGTGCATTTCCCATAAGCAGCTCTAAAATGATGCATTCTTTTTTCTGAAGTGGAATTTCTAAATCATTTTTATGTAGCTCCATTCTTTCTAAATGAAGTACAAGCTGTCCTTGCTTGATTGTCCGTTCCTCTTGCCTTGCTGCATACTCACCATATGTACGGCGTAGATGACTACGGATTTTAGCCAAAACAATTTCATAGTTAAATGGCTTGGTAATGAAATCGTCGCCCCCATTTTCAAGCGCAAAAATTTGGTCCATTTCTCCAGAGCGAGCAGAAATGAAAATAATCGGGCATGTTGTAAGCTGGCGTAGCTGGCGACACCAATAATAGCCGTCATAAGCAGGTAAATTTATATCAAGCAGCACCATATGTGGATTAAATGCTGTAAATTCTTCGATGAGATGATCAAATTCTTGAATTGTTGCAACTTCGTATTGATATTTTCTAAGCGTTTCCGCTAGTAATGATGCAATCTTGACATCATCTTCTACTATGAATATTCGATGCTTTTCCATATCAACACTCCTTTCTTTCTATATTGTATCAAAAAAAGGTTCGACGACATAATTGTCAGCGAACCTTTAGGCTAAAACATTACACGAAACCGTATTTTCCTTAATAAATTAATTGTAAAAAGTCCTCAGTTGAAATTCCACCAAAATATGTAGGAATATCGATATCTGCTAATGCCTTAGCAATGGCAGCTCTATCATAGTTTGTCCCAACTAAAAGCTGTTCTATATCAGCCATATCCCCTACACCAAAGAAGTCACCAAAAATATGTGCCTCTTCAATCACACCATGATTAACTTCTAGGCGGATATCAATGCCACCTGTTGGGAAACGATGTGTTTTTTGAATATTAAAGCGTGGTGATTTCCCAAAATTCCACTCCCATGTTTGATAACGCTCTGCGGATAACTTGTGTATATTTGCCCAATCTTCCTCTGTTAACTCATAATAGCGAATATTTTCTTCCCCACCGAAAATGGATTTCAAAACTTCAAGACGGAATTCTTCTACTGTCATTTGTTCTTTTAAAAACTCCGAAATATTTGCTACTCGTGAACGGATGGATTTGATACCTTTTGATTCAATCTTATCTTTTTTGACTTTCAAAGCTGACACTACTGCATCAATTTCTGTATCAAACATTAATGTGCCGTGACTGAACATACGTCCTTTTGTAGAGAACTGAGCATTTCCAGAAACCTTTCGCCCTTCTGCTAGAATATCATTACGCCCTGAAAGCTCAGCATTGACACCCATTTTAGCTAGAGCATCTACTACTGGCTGTGTGAATTTTTTATAATTCATAAAGCTATTACCATCATCATTTGTAATAAAGCTGAAGTTAAGATTCCCTAAATCATGATAGACAGCACCACCACCTGATAAACGACGCACAACAATAATGCCATTGTCCTCTACGTAGTCTGTATTGATTTCTTCAACTGTATTTTGGTTTTTACCGATAATAATGGACGGTTGGTTAATATAAAAAAGAAGCACTGGCTCTTTCTCAACGTCCATTGTTTTTAATAAATACTCCTCAATAGCAAGGTTAATACGTGGATCATGGATCCCTTTATTATCAACGAAAATCATAGTTCACATTTCCTCCTTCACAAATTATCCATATTTATTTTAACGTAAATTAGGCATTTTGTGTTGACGAAAAGCATCTGTTATAATACACTAGGAAATATCAAAACAGTAATAGTACAGATGAACTTAAAGGAGGAGTCCACAATGTTAGAAAACGTAGTTGAATTTTTCAAGAATTTACCTGCAAAGCAATGTACTGAGTGCGGTGAAAAAATGGAAGAACAAAGCGAATGCTACAGCAACACTTGTGAAAAATGTAACCACCTATAAGCATTTGCCTATACTGTAATTTGTCATATACGTGCCCCACACGTAGCAATCATGACACACTTCATCACATTTTGATGAACCCTTAATTAAATCTCTTACACTTACAAAAACAACAGCTGATACGCTCACATCAGCTGTTGTTTTATGTTATTGAAAAAAGGTGGTGTCAAGGGCGAGGGATTACTTTCCGTTCCGTCAGCGTCCTTTCCAAGGGGTGTCCGATGAGCCGCTTCACTCACTGCGTTCGCTCCAATCAAGCATGTGGAGAAGTGCTGCGTGACAACACCCCTCTATAAAATGAGTAGTGAACATCTTCCCTTGAACCTTTGCTAAAAAGTTAACATTTTTATAGATTGGCGTGGAAGGCTACTTGACTCCCGTGGGATAGCGAGACAGGCGAGCCTCTAAACGGAGCGGTTGCGGAGGAAGCAGCTCGCCCACAGGAAAGCCAACGGAAATCTATTTTCACCTTTCACAACTATGCTATTGATGGTTTTGTTTTTATTTATATAGAGAGATATTGTGCATTTAGTGGAGACTCCAATAGGGCTAGCGTGCAAGGAAAACGCCAATTCATAGAGAAAACCAATAGTTGCCTATATATCCTTTTACCAAAAGAAGCACTCACCGAATAGTCGATGAGTGCTTCAAGTGTATTATTAGTTTTCTTCTGCTACTTTAGAGTAACGTTTGTTGTGAAGTAGCATGAAGTAACCGAATGTAATGGCTAAGAATGCTACTAAGAATCCAGCTAGAACACCATAGTTTTGCATTAAGAATGTCATATCGCCAGTTGAAATACTTGATTTAAATGCTTGAACCGTATATGTCATTGGTAAAAGCTTGTTAAATACTTGTAATGGTGATGGAATTAATTCTAGTGGGAACGTACCTGCACTTGTTGTTAATTGTAAAATTAACACAACAATTGCGATGAAACGTCCTGGATCACCAAAGATCGAAACAAGCATTTGAATTAAGGCTAAAAATACATAGCTTGTTAATAATGCCGTTATGATAAAGTAGCCCATGTTATTTACTTCAAGTCCTAGACCCCATTTTACAATACCTACTGTTAGTAATGTTTGCACTAAACCTACAACGGCTAATACAGTCACTTTACTTGTAAACCAAGCTGCACCATTTTTTGGTCGGATAGCTGGTTCAACAAATGGGAACACAATCGAAATTAATAATGCCCCTACGAATAAGCCAAGAGAAATGAAGTATGGTGCAAAACCTGTACCATAGTTTGGAACATGGTTTACAGACTCTTTTTCAACCTCTACTGGACTACCTACCATATCATACGTGTCTTGATTTGCTTTGACCTCATTTGCTTTTTCACTAGCCTCACCTAGTTTGCTAGATAACGTTGTCGTACCATCTGCAAGCTCTGTAGAACCATCTGCAAGTGTTGCGGAACCTTGTGCTAGCTCACCAGATTTCGAAGCAAGCGTAGAAGTACCTTGATTTAATGTTGTTGTACCATTTGCTAATTCATTTAATCCAGATGCTAATGTTTTCGAACCTGTTACAGCTGTATTCACACCTGCATGTAGTTCACCTAATTTTGCAGCTAATGTCGCATTACCTGCTTGTAGACCTTTTGCACCTTCCATTAAAGCATTACTTTTAGCCGTTAATGCATTTGCACCAGCTAATACTTCTGCCTGACCTGCTGCAATTTGACTTGCACCAGAGCTTACTTGATTAGCACCAGCCTGTAATTTTTCTGTACCAGCAGATAAAGATGTTAAGCCGTTATGCACGCTAGCACTACCAGCTTGCAGCTCTGCTAATGTTTGCTTTAATGCTGCTGCTTGTTCCTCAGGCATTGAAGCCATCATCGTTTGTAGTTGGCTAGATAAGGCTGTAATACCTGCCTCCACTTTCGCAGAACCAGCTGTTAATTGGTTGGCTGCACCATTTAATGCACCTGCATTTTCAGCTATAGAAGCTGCACCTGCACTAATTTGTTGTTGTTTATCGTTTAAAGTGTTTAAACCTGCCCCAACTTTTGCAACACCTTGAGTATATTGTGATAACCCTTGTTCAAGACTAGTTGCACCATTTGCTGCTTGCTGTGCACCTTGTTGTAATTGGACAGTACCATCTTGTAGTTTGACTAAACCGCTTGATAAATCATTCGCACCTTTCGCAGCATCTCCAGCACCTTTTGTCAGTTTATCTGTCCCATTCGACAGTTCAACTGTGCTTGAAGCTAATTGCTCTAGATAGCCTTTTAAATCTTTTGCACCATTTGCTACTTTTTGTGCACCCTCATCTAACTTATTCGAGCCATCAGCTGCCTCTGTAAAGCCATCTCCAAGTGTTGCAATGGAATCAAATAATTTTTCAGCATACGTTGCTGATACTTGTGAATTTACTTCAGCACGGACACGATCCATTGCAGTCTCACCAATTTGAGCACCAAGGAAGTTAAGACCTTCATTTGGAATGTAGTTCATCACTAATTTCGAAGGTTTGTCATCTAATAATGTTGTAGCATGCTCAGAGAAATTTGTTGGAATTTCTAAAATCATATAATAATCACGACTATTTAAGCCTTTTTCAGCTTCATCTTTTGAAACCTCTATAAAGTTAAATTGTTCGCTATCTATCAATTTATCAACTAAGGTATCCCCCAAGTCTAATTTAACGCCATCCATCTCAGCACCAGTATCCTCATTAACTACAGCTACTGGGAGATTAGGAAGCCCTGCATAAGGATCCCAAAACGCCCATAAAAACATACCTGCATACATTACTGGAATAAATAATACAGCAATGATTGAAACAAGCATTTTTCTTGTTTTAAAGATCTTCAGCCACTCAGCTTTAATCATATAATATCCTCACTCCTAAACTATTTGACCGAAAACGTCATTTGGTCATTTTCATTCAAAAAAAATAGTCAACCTCGGCAATTTTGCAAAAAGACACTTGATTCGACACTTTTATATCTGTCTTTTACCGAATCAAGTTAGAATCAAACCTCGAAAGATTGTTTCCTTGAAAAGATTAAGAATCTTTTCTTCAGGGATTACATCACCGTGTAACTCATGCCAATCGACAACAAAAGCAAGATATGCCTTTAACAATAAGTAACCGACCAGTTCTGCATCGCAATCTCTAATTTCACCTTTTTTAATACGACGCTGTATTAACTCTGAAACATACGATAAGATTTCTGTTTCGATGCGAAGTAGCACCTGTTTAACAGCTGGTGTTCGTAATTCTTTTTCTTCCTCGATTAGCTTTGCAAATAAAAGATGTTTTTCACGGAACTGTAGCATTTTCATTAAAGCATTATGCGCATTATCCATAAAGCTTGCTGATGCATCCAACACTGCATCTGCTTCCGCCTTCATCTCTCGTACAAGTGACATAGCAATCTCTTGAAATAAAATTTCTTTATTTGCAAAGAATGTATAAATCGTACCTTTACCGACATTAGCGATTTTCGCCACTTGCTCCATCGTTGTTGCTTTGTAGCCAAACAATGTAAAAGATTTTGCAGCTGCTTCAAGAATTTCCTGCCTACGATCCATTAGTAACATCCTTTCTTGTTAGGTTATGTACCTCTAATGTACACTTCAATAAAAATGACCAGAAAACCATTTCGGTCATCTGGTCATTATCATATTCCTATTTTAAAAAAAATGCAAGCATTTAATGATGATTTTTTTCATCTTTTTCTTCGTCATCATGATCAGCATCATTTGACGTACCATTACCATGATTCATCATATTGTTATCCATGCTGTTATTAGATTTCTCATCCTCTGGTAAAACCTGTGTCATATCTGGGCTACCAGCAATAATTTGCTGCTTTGGCATATTATGAACACCATTAGCTGTAGTATGTGCATACATATAGTAAACACCGTCATGATCGAATGTAGTCGTTGCTTTATAGACGCCGTCTTTTTCTAATTTCCCATCAATCATTTGTCCTTCATCACGTTTCCCTGATTCCCAAACTTCGAATTCTACTACAGCATCATCAACGTTTTCTCCACCTTGTTCAACGTGTGCCGCCAGCTCAATTGTTTCATTGAGTACTACCTCTTTTGGTGTTAAAATCTCTACCTCTGGAATTTGAGGTACAACTGGTTCTGGTAAAGCCTCTTTTTTTTCTCCACATCCTACTAATAATGTAGGCACTGCAATTAGCGCGAATAACCACTTTTTCATCTTTTAATCCTCCATTAATGGCAACCGGATTTTAACGGTTGTGCCTTTTTCAACAACACTTTCAATTTCTAACGATCCCTGTAACTGCTTTAATAACTGTTCAACAATGGATAACCCTAATCCACTACCACCGTCTGCACGACTCCGTGCTTTGTTAACACGATAAAATCGCTCTGTGACATGTGATAAATCCTCGGATGGAATACCGATTCCATAATCCTTGATTGTAATTTGTGCACTGCCAGTCTTTTCAACAGCAACAATTTCCACCTTAGAATTTTCATACGAGTAATTAATTGCATTTTCAATAATATTAATAAAGATTTGCTTTAGCTTTACTTCATCCGCTTCAATAATGAGCGCATCATCTACATCTACATGTAATGTTATGTTCTTTTTATCTGCTTGATGCGTTAGGATTTTTTGAACCTCTCGCAATGTCTCCCCTAGTGGAATAGGGTATAAAACTAAATTGGTTTGTTCATTTTCTGTTCTTGCCAGTTGAAGTAATTCGTTTGTTAACCGCTCCATTCGATTCGCCTCACGGACGATCAACTGTATGGTATCTTCTTTTTGACTTTCTGTAATGATGCCATTTTGCATAGCCTCGCTATAGCCTTTTACATAGCTTATAGGTGTGCGTAATTCATGCGAAACGGTTGCTAGAAACGTTTTTTGTGCTTCATCCTCCTGCTGAATGGCCTCTGCCATTTTATTAAAGGTACTAGATAATTTACCAATTTCATCTCGTGAATTGACAGGCACACGTGTCTCATAATTCCCATAGGACATCTGTTCCACTGCAAGTTGTAAATCGTTTAATGGTCGCATAATGTGCCGGATACCTTTATAAATCAAATAGCTAGCCACTACTAAAAATATGAAAGCACTAATAAACAACAAAATCACGCCACTATTAGCTAACTCACTAATTTTGGCTAATGGGAAATAAATATAAATGATACCCTCTAATCGATTTTGATCAACGAGCGGTATAACTACGGAAATAAGTTGTCGATCAAACCGTGGCTCATATCCAATTTTTTGCACATATTTTCCTGCTAATAATTTCTGTCTTTCCTCAGGGCCAATCAGGGTCTCATAATCTATATCAAATGGCACACAGGCACTTAACTCACGTGGATTCCTTACCGCAAATATATTTAAATTTGAGTAATCATTAAATTGTTCAATATCTGCAATAAATTCATCCGTCACCTTCCCATTGTCATACATGGTCTGTAGCTTCAAGCCAACTTCGACCATTGTCTCTTCTGTATCTTGTACATATAAACGTTGATACAAAAAGTTTGTGAGAACATACATAAAGACAACGGTAATGATTAAAAATGCAAAAATTAACAACCAAATGCGAGTGGCAATCTTTTTCATTCGCCAGGATCAAAGCGATAGCCCACTCCCCAAACGGTTTGAATATGCGCAGCCGCATCCTTTCCAAGCTTAATTCGTAAAGTTTTAATATGTGTATCGACCGTGCGTGTGCCTCCTACATAATCAATATCCCAAATACGCTCTAGTAATTGCTCTCTCGTATAGGCATTTCCCGGATTTTTCATAAATAAGTGCAATAGCTCAAATTCCTTTAAGGTAAGCGGAATACTCTTTCCATCAACAGATACTTTACGTGCAATTTCGTCTATTTTAATAGGACCAATAATCACGTACTTTTGCTGTAGCTCTGTAATATTCGCGCCACTTCTTCTTAATACAGCATAAATTCTCGCCACTAGTTCGTCATGTGTAAAAGGCTTAACAATATAGTCATCTCCACCAAGTGTAAGACCTTTCACCTTGTCCTCATTGGCATCACGTGCTGTCAGGAAAATAATCGGTACATTGGACATAGCACGAATACTTTGACAAACGACAAAGCCATCTTCATGGGGCATCATCACATCAAGTAATACTAAATCAATATTTTCACGTACTATCACATCATAAGCCTCAGTACCACTTGCGGCAGTAAATGTCTCTATATCCGAATTATTTAGCATCATCTCAATTAAATTACGCATATCCTGCTCATCATCAACTATTAACACAGTTGTCATCATTGTTCCTCCCTTACTAACAGTTGAAAAGCACCTTTCCCTACATCAACTGTTTTTTCCTTCTGATCACCCTTTATAAAGTACAATGTGTGATCGTCATAACCAGCGACAACAATATAGTCTTTAAACTGGTTCACTACAAAGGGATTTGCACCAACCTCTTGGTGCCATTTAATATGGCCATCAAAATCAGCAACATACAACTCATTGTGACCATGACTTACAACAAGAACGGCATCCTTGGTCTTTTTTAACCCTACTGGCATTAAAGGCATATCAATCTCTCCGTTCAGATGGCCAGTAGTCAAATCATATTTTTTAACGGAGCTGTTGGGCTTACTTCCTTCCCCATGCCCACCTACCCATAGCTCATGTGTCTCTTCTAAAATAGCTATGCCATGTGCGGATTTTTGAATTGGCCACTCTTGTTCAATGGTCAAATCCTTCATGTTTAACACTGATAATTTTGTATCTTTAAAATTAATAACATACAGTTTATCTTTATACGATGCCATTGACATAGGATAATTGCCAAGTTGTTGTCTGACTAGTTCATCTCCCTTTTGATCAAAGCTTGTCACCGTATTCGTTTTACTATTCGTTATAAAAAATTGCTTAATGTTGTCATCATAGTACACATTCGTTGTACCGATCTCTACTTTTTTGGAATAGCTCTTTTCTCCGGTCGATAATGTATAGACGTCGATATTATTTAATTGGTGTCCATACAATAAGATTTGGTCATTCCCTAACAGTATTGCCCCAGAATAAGCTTTATCAAATGACCAAGTAGCAAATACATTGCCATCTTCATCAATAAAATCTAATGATGGTTCTTGTATGTTTAACGAAGCTATAAAATTCCGATCCCTTTCAATGGGTTCATATGATTTTTCAGTACAACCTGCTAACCATATAATTTGTAGTAACGAAAAAATGAAGAATGCCCATTTTTTCAACTTTATCACCTCTGCCCCTTTACTATACTTCACAATTGTGAAATTCGGGTGAAACTTGGAAGGTAAATTTATGACAAACCATAAAAATACTTTTCACATTTCAAACTCACGAACCACCTCTCAGTTCAATCATCCAACCCATACTGTCAGCGTTACATATACTACAAAGATACTGGTAAGGAGGAATATAGCGTGATTTCCATTAGCTTATGTATGATTGTAAAAAATGAAGAAGATGTTATTGGTCGATGTCTTGAGTCCGTCAAAGATATAGTGGATGAAATTAATATTATTGACACTGGTTCAACCGATAGTACAAAACAAGTGGTTGCACAATTTACAGACCGAATTTTTGATTTTAAATGGATACATCATTTTGCAGCGGCACGAAACTTTTCCTTTCAACAAGCAACAAAGCAATACATCCTCTGGCTAGACGCAGATGATGTTTTTTTAGAGGAAGATCAAGAAAAATTGAAGTCGCTCAAAGCCTCTCTAACCTCTGATATAGATGCCGTGTCCATGAATTATCATCTAAGCTATGATCATGAGGGAAATGTGGACGCCTTAATAAGGAGATATCGCCTTGTAAAAAGAGAAAAGCATTTTCAATGGATCGGTGCAGTTCATGAATATTTAGAAGTAGGGGGCGTGCTGTTTGATAGTGATATAGCCGTTAGCCATTTACCATTAACACATGATCACTCACGTAATATTACGATTTATAAGCAACTTATTGAAGCAGGAGAAACACTAACACCGCGAGATACATTTTATTTTGCTAATGAATTACTAGATCATGGTCAGTTTGAGGATGCCATTTACTATTACGAATTATTTTTAACCTCAAAGTTAGGCTGGGTAGAAGATAATATTCGCGCCTGTTTTAAATTAGCAGATTGCTATTCCAATTTAGACGATAGAGAAAACAACTTCAGTGCTATTTTACGAAGCTTTGAATACGATGTCCCCCGCCCCGAAGCCTGCTGTCGCCTTGGCTACCACTTCATGGAACAATTCAGGAATTACGAAGCTATTTTTTGGTACGAACAAGCACTGGTAATTAAACAAAATCCAAACGCTCCTTTTCAAAATAAAAGCTTTTCAACATGGCTCCCACACTTGCAGCTGTGCGTACTTTTCGACCGTTTACAGCAATACGAACTAGCAAATACCCATAATGAGCTAGCCAGCTCCTTCATTCCAAATGATCCAAAAATTTTACACAATAAAGAATATTTCAATCGTATTTTAACAATCGATCAAAATGACTCTTAGAAAATATCAATAACTAAATAAAAAGGATTTAGCCCCTATCGATATAGAAAACCTTCTACTATTTTAAGCGTAGTTGCAACGAATCTATAAATAACTTTAATAAGTAGATATGTGTCTACCTCCTCTATCATTGTGCAGAATACGATATTTGAGAGAGGAGGTGAGATTATGCATTTTGGAAAATTTATAGATAGAGTTTGCACTAAGTGTCATTCCTACCCTTGTTGTTGCAAAACTGGACCTATTCCCAGTTGTCCAATTTGGCCTGTAAAACCTACAGGACCTACTGGGGGGATAACTGGACCTACAGGTAGTACTGGGGTTACTGGCCCTACTGGCGTTACCGGGGCTACTGGCGTTACTGGGGCTACTGGCGCTACTGGCGTTACTGGGGCTACTGGCGTTACCGGGCCTACCGGGGTTACTGGGGCTACTGGGGATACTGGGGATATTGGATCTACTGGTGTTACGGGTGCTACTGGAGTTACTGGCCCTACTGGAGATGTTGGACCTACTGGAGCTACGGGCATTACTGGCGCTACTGGTTCTACTGGGGTTACTGGCCCTACTGGAGATATCGGGCCTACCGGGGTTACTGGACCTACTGGCGTTACCGGCTCTACTGGCGTTACCGGCTCTACTGGCGTTACCGGGGCTACTGGCGTTACCGGGGCTACCGGGGTGACCGGAGCTACGGGCCTTACTGGCTCTACTGGAGATATCGGACCTACCGGGGTTACTGGCTCTACTGGCGTTACCGGGGCTACTGGCGTTACCGGAGCTACGGGCCTTACTGGGGCTACTGGCTCTACTGGAGATATCGGACCTACCGGGGTTACTGGACCTACTGGTGCTACTGGGGATATCGGACCTACCGGGGTTACTGGACCTACTGGCGCTACTGGGGATATCGGGCCTACTGGTATAACTGGTGCTACTGGGGATATCGGGCCTACTGGCGTTACTGGAGCTACTGGGGATATTGGACCTACCGGGGTTACTGGTGCTACTGGGGATGTCGGACCTACCGGGGTTACTGGCTCTACTGGGGTTACAGGGCCTACTGGAGATATCGGACCTACCGGGGTTACCGGCGCTACTGGCGTTACAGGGCCTACTGGAGATATCGGGCCTACCGGGGTTACCGGGGTTACCGGGGTTACCGGGGTTACCGGGGTTACCGGCGCTACTGGTACTGCTGGCGTTACTGGACCTACTGGTGCTACTGGAGATATTGGACCTACCGGTGTTACTGGACCTACTGGTGCTACTGGTGTTACTGGAGCTACTGGGGTTACCGGAGCTACGGGCGTTACTGGGGTTACTGGCTCTACTGGCGCTACTGGCGTTACCGGCGTTACTGGACCTACTGGTGCTACTGGCTCTACTGGGGATATCGGACCTACTGGCGTTACTGGTTCTACTGGGGTTACTGGCTCTACTGGAGCTACTGGGGATATCGGGCCTACTGGGGTTACTGGCGCTACTGGGGATATCGGACCTACCGGGGTTACCGGCGCTACTGGGGATATCGGGCCTACTGGGGTTACTGGCGCTACTGGGGATGTCGGACCTACTGGTATAACTGGAGCTACTGGGGATATCGGGCCTACTGGTATAACTGGAGCTACTGGGGATATCGGGCCTACTGGGGTTACTGGCGCTACTGGGGTTACAGGGCCTACTGGAGATATCGGGCCTACCGGGGTTACTGGCGCTACTGGTACTGCTGGCGTTACTGGACCTACTGGGGTTACAGGGCCTACTGGCGTTACTGGACCTACTGGAGCTACTGGAGATATTGGACCTACCGGTGTAACTGGACCTACTGGGGTTACTGGGGTTACCGGAGCTACGGGCGTTACTGGCGTTACTGGGGTTACCGGACCTACTGGGGTTACTGGCGCTACTGGGGTTACCGGACCTACTGGGGTTACTGGAACTACTGGACCAGCGTTTACAGAAGGATTCTCTGCATTTAAAAATACTTTAGCTGTTAATGCTTCTACCTCCATCACTAACTGGAGTGTAGCATCACCTTACTTTACAACGCCTGCTTTCAATCCAACAACTGGAATATTCACTGTACCAACTACAGGTAGATATTCCTTTGAAGCGACCATTAACTACTCTACTACAGCGGCTATTAGTGTCACTTTAGGGGGTGGAATAAACCCTTCATTTGCAATACGACAAAATACTACTACGAATTTAATCAGTGGCTTATTCCCTGTATTAAACGTAAACGTCGCGCTCATATTAACATTGCGTGCGGTTCTTGGAAATGGAACGGTAACTTTGGCAGGAGAAGTACAATTAAACGCTGGAGACACTATCGATCTGTTCTATGAAGCCAATGGTTTGACAATCGGTCTTACACTAGGTGGTGCTAACTCTGGTGGTATCGTTTGGTCATGTCATCGAATTTCTTAGATTTAGATGGTCATCACTATTTGAAGCAAGTGGAAAAAGCAAACTACGAAATCGTGGTTTGCTTTTTCTTTTTCAAAAAACAAAAAATAGCACAAACATTTGTTATGCATGTTTGTACTATTTTTCATCTATTATTTAAACATTTCCATTAATACTTCATCTGCAACATGTTTACCTTGCTGCACACATTCTGGAATTGATATTCCCTCAAATGAGCTTCCTGCAAGCTTGACATTTGGAAAATGTTCTTGTAATTCCTGCTTTATACGTTGAACTTTCGCCTCATGTCCAACTGTATATTGAGGCATCGCATTTTTCCAACGTGTAACCACTGTCGTTAGAGGGTCCCCATCTATGCCAATCGTTTTCTTTAAATCCTGTAGCACCGTTTTTTCGATTTCAGTATCAGATAGTGCCACAATCGCTTCATCTCCCACTCGCCCAATATAACTACGTAATAGTACATAATCGTCTGGTGTGGTAGCTAGCCATTTTCTGTTCATCCATGTACAAGAAGTGATTGAAAAATCACTATTTCGAGAGACATAAAATGAAAGGGCATCTAGATCACCAAGTTGATCCTTTTTAAAGGCCATTGTAACGGTTGCAATCGTTGCAGCCTTCATTGTTCCCAATTCATGTAACAGATTATGCTTACTAAACATTTTTTCTGCCATATTAAAGGGAGTAGCAATAATAACAGCATCTGCTTTTATATGTGAGAAATTATTGAGCATTACTTGAACTGATCCATCTTTGCCATGCTCTATTTCTTCTACTTTGACACCCTTCATGACTGTCCCTGGAAGTAGTGATTCTTCTATACTTTCAATGAGTGTTTCAAGACCATTACTAAAGGTTTGAAAAATCCCTTTGTTTTCATCAATATGATGATTGCTTAAGAAATTTGTTCCTGACTTTTTCATGCCAATCAACAAACTCCGATATTTTTGCTCTAAACTATAAAGCTGCGGGAAAGTCGAGCTCATACTTAATTGCTCAATATCCCCTGCAAATGTTCCCGCTAGTAATGGTTCTACTAGATTTTCTACTATTTCAGAACCAAATCTTCTTCTAAAAAACGCGCCTAACGGCTGATCGTCATCTTGTGCAGAACGAGGGATGAAAAAATCCCCAGCCGCACGAACTTTACCGCTAAGTGAAAACAGACCTGATGCTATAAAGGATGAGATATGTGGTGTCTCTCCTGACAAGAGATGACTAGGTATTGGATATAACTGACTACCAACAGCAACATAAGTAGGCCCTGCATTGCTTGTCAATAATTTCTGCTCAATCCCGAGGTCCTTTGCTAAATCATTAACATAATTTTCACGATCAAAAAAAGATTCTGGCCCACGCTCAATAATAAAACCATCTTTTCTTAAGGTCTGAATTTTTCCGCCAAGACGTAATGACGACTCGACAAGTACGATATCTAATGGCAATCCTTTTGCGCCTGCTTCTTTTTGCATATAGAATGCGGCTGTAAGGCCTGTAATGCCACCGCCTACGACAACTACCTTTCGTCTTTTCTGAGTCACCAACATCATCACTTTCTTTTCGCTTAGCTTAATTTTTTATGAATCGCATCTACCATCGCATCAATAAATAATGGGTGTGTATTTGGCATCGCTGGGCGATAGTATTTTGCGCCAAGTTCATCACAAACAACTTTACATTCAAAATCGTTGTCATATAACACTTCTAAATGTTCTGTTACAAAACCTACTGGTGTATAAACAAATGAACGGAAGCCTTTTTCTTCAAATAGCTCACGTGTTAAATCTTGAACATCTGGGCCAATCCAAGGCTCTGGTGTTTGGCCTGCTGATTGCCAGCCAACCTCTACATTTTTTAGACCTGTCGCAGCTTGAATAAGACGTGCTGTTTCAATTAATTGATCTTCATACGGATCGCCCAAGTTTTTAATTTTTTCAGGCAATGAATGTGCTGACACAATTAAACAAGCTGTTTCACGTTCTTCTTGTGGCATTGCATTAAATGTATCATTTACTTGTTGTTCCCAATACTCAATGAATTTCGGCTCATCATACCAAGATTCTACAGAAGTAATCGTTAAGCGACCTCCTGCTGCCTCTTCCGCACGACCGTTATAAGACTTAATAGAGAACGTAGAGAAGTGAGGGGCTAGAACAATAGAAACCGATTCTTTTATGCCCTCTGCCACCATTTGCTCTACTGCATCTTCAATAAATGGATGAATATGTTTTAAGCCAATAAACAATTTATATTCTACAGCATCCTGCACCTCATTTAAACGTGCACATAGGGCTTCAGCTTGTGCTTGTGTCGCCGCAGCTAATGGAGATAAACCACCGATAGCTTCATAGCGGCTACGTAAATCCTCTAAGTGCTCTGCCGAAGGTTTACGTCCATGACGAATATGCGTATAGTAAGGTTCGATATCTTCTTCTTTATAAGGTGTTCCGTATGCCATTACCAATAAGCCTTTAACTTCTTTCATTACCCTTTTCACCTCTAAAATTGTTTTATGTTTTCATACATTATGTGACAAAAAGAAGCTGCCCAATCTTTAATATTGGACAGCTCCCTTTCTATATGGAAAATAAAATTTCCTATGTAGAAAGGGACATATTTTTCACATTTGATTCACTTCTATTAAGAACGAGCTTGAATTTGTTGTGCACTGTATTCATGAATAAGTGTAGTGAGACGTTTTAAGATATCTGGGTTAACCTCTGGGAAAACACCATGTCCTAGGTTAAAGATATGACCTGGCATTTCTAAACCTTGTTCAATAATATCTTTTGTTCGTTTCTCAATGACTGACCAATCTGCTAATAAAAGGGATGGATCTAAGTTACCCTGTACCGGTTTTGTAATACCATTCGCACGCGCTTCTTTTATTGGCAAACGCCAGTCTAAGCCTACAACATCAATCGGTAAATCATTCCATTCCTTTGCTAAATGGCTCGCACCGACACCGAATTGAATGAGTGGCACATTTTCTTTTTGCAGCTCTGCAAAAATACGAGTCATAATTGGTTTAATAAATACACGATAATCCTCAACATTTAAGGCTCCTACCCAAGAATCAAATACTTGGATTGCCTTTGCACCAGCTTTAATTTGAGCAGTTACATCTGCAATAATCATGTCAGCTAGTTTATCCATTAATGCAAACCAAGCTTGTGGCTCTGATACCATAAATGATTTTGTTTTATTATAGTTTCTTGAAGGGCCGCCTTCAATCATGTAGCTTGCAAGTGTAAATGGTGCTCCAGCAAAACCGATTAAAGGAACATTCAATTGCTCTTCTGCCAATATCTTGATTGTTTCTAATACAAACGGTGTATGCTCATTAGCATTGAATTCACCTAATTTTTCTACATCTGCTACTGATTGGATAGGGTTTGAAATAACAGGACCAACGCCTGCTTTGATCTTTACATCTACCCCAATCCCCGGAAGAGGTGTCACAATATCTTTGTATAAAATGGCTGCATCGACATTATAATTTTCTACAGGTAGACGAGTGACATATGCACATAGCTCAGGTTGATGTGTAATTTCCTCTAAGGAATATTTTTCTTTAATGGCACGGTATTCTGGCTGAGAACGTCCTGCCTGACGCATATACCATACTGGCGTGTGTGCTGTCCTTTCTCCACGTGCAGCACGCAGGAGTGTATCATTAAAAGTTGTCATGAATAGTTCCTTCCCCTCGATAAATTCATACTATAAAATTGTCTTAAAAAATGTTTTGTTTATTCCTTTATTATTGATATCCGTTTCCAATAGTAAACGCTTCCTCCGTAATTGTATAGTTTTCCTAGTGAAATGTCATAAAATTGTTCTTTCTCGGCAGATTCTTTTTGAACAGAGCGTTAGACTTACGCTGAAAAGGGTATAATCACGCTATAATTAGTAAGATCGTAAGGAGGATAAATTGATGTATATTTATTTAACTTCTGGCACTGGTGATTTTTTAGAACAGGTAAAAAATAAGTATCCAAATGAGCATATGATTTTAATTCATGGGGATGGAAACTCTGTACTGATTCATGAGACAGAAGGAAAGACAGTTTTTGCGACACCACGTAAATTTGAGGTACTGGATTCAGTAAATGAATTAGAGGAACGAGGCTTCTTTGTATTTAATAATATTCCTGTGACAGATGAAGGACGACCTGTTTTCGAACACCGCTTTTTAGAGCGTTCACGCGCCATTGAAAATGAGCCTGGCTTTGTGGCGTTCCGTTTATTACGTCCGATCAAGAGTGATACTTACATTGTCATGACGCAGTGGAATGGACCACATTCATTTGAAGCATGGAAGAGCTCTAGAGCCTTTGAATCTGCACATGCTAAAAGAGATGATTCATCAGGTGTAAGCCAGCAAAATATCTTTTCAGCAGCTTCTTATGTAACAACTTATAGTGCTATGCCAAATGAGGATACAGAATAGTAGATAAAATAAAAGCTCATTTTCCGAATACTAGCATTGGAAAATGAGCTTTTCAATTTATCAGCTACAATCTATTTATTTGGAAATTTTTGCTGTTAATTCGCTAATTACAATAACAATGACAATGGCTAAATAAAACATTGGCTGTGTGATAGCACATAAACCAACAATAATAGCTTGTGTAACCATTGCTAAACGGACAGTTTGCTTTACAGCTAATTGGCGGGCATGCTCTGGTAAAGGATAGAGCATGTCCATTCGAAATTCACCACTTGATAGTAAGGCTTGTTTTAACTGAATTGTGGTCGCAAAGCTGAGTGCACCAGCAACAATCCATGTCACTACAGGAATATCAACAAAAACTGCGATGACTCCCGAAATGGCCGTAAGACGAAGCCATAAATAGAAATGGTCATCTGTACGGACAAAGGTACGAAACACCAAATATTTTTGAGCATTCTCTTTACCATATGGCACAAATCTATACAGCCAGTCCATCCAGCGTCGACGTCGGATACTTCCGTGTAGATGAGGTACATCTGTAAAATAATTAGCAAAACGGTAAAAGCTCATCATACGATTCTGTTCAATTTTGACAAAATGTTCATAAGGCACAGGTTCGCCAACTGATTTTTTCCTAAAGATAATGATATAAACCACACTAATAACTGTCGCTATTACCGCTAGTATTAGCTGAGCATGAAGCCCCATGTATAAAACAGCCCCGAATATGACAGCTCGAATAAGCCTGTCCACCCAAACCATTTGACCTCGCTCACTGTATCGGTAGCTGAATTCTCCTTGCACACTTATATATTTCAATACAATGATAAGTAAAAAGATCGTCCATATTTCAGTTGTTGTTAATGCCGTTACGGCTTTCAATAATGGAATACATACAATATAAACAATCGCTACAATCCATACTTGGGACCAGAACGTCCAAGCCAATGCTTTGCTAAAATATTGAGACATTTTTGATTCTAAAGGTAATAAGTATACTTGATCTGGTTCTCTCAACAGCGTAGTAGGACGGCTAAAGGCCAATAAAATCCCTATCATAACAGCTATGACGATTTCTGCTGGAAAGTCTGTTTGGACAACTTTCAGCCATTCGCTATATTGGTAGCCCCCTGCTCCAATAAGAAATACAAGTACAATTGCAATATGCCCTGTAAAAATAAATTGCATATACTTTTGTACTTCTCCTATATAATGCATGAAGCGAGAGGACCATACATCACGCAAATTCTTCATGGTCCCGCTCCTTTGTCATGGCAATATAAAGATCATCTAATGTCGCATTCGGCATAGCAAATGATTGACGCAATTCCGCCATCGTCCCCTGTGCTCGCACTCTTCCTTCGTGCAATAAAATAATTCGATCGCAATGCTTTTCAGCCGTCGATAGAATATGCGTAGACATTAATATAGAAGCACCTTCTTTTTTCTTTTCATCCATCTGATCTAGTAATGATTGAATACCTAGTGGATCTAACCCCACAAAAGGCTCATCAATAATATATAGACTTGGATTCACTAAAAAAGCACACATAATCATGACTTTTTGACGCATCCCCTTTGAAAAGTGTGAAGGGAACCAATTTAATCTTTTCTCCATGCGAAACTCTTTTAATAGCACCTCAGAACGAGCATCGAGGGTTGCCCTATTAATCCCATAAGCCATCGCTGTCAATTCTAGATGCTCTCTTAATGTTAATTCATCGTATAATACAGGAGTTTCAGGAATATAGGAAAATGCTGTCCGATATTTGTCCGTATCTTCCTTCAATGTCACACCATTTAAACGAATGTCCCCTTCCTTTGGCAACATCGTTCCGATAATATGTTTAATCGTTGTACTTTTACCAGCTCCATTTAAGCCGATTAAGCCAACTAATTCTCCTTTTCCAATTGTAAAAGATAAATCTTTAATCACAGGCTTTCTTGTATAACCACCTGTCACATGCTGTACCTCTAATACTGACATATCCTCACTCCTCTTCTTGTTTTATATTTTATCAAAAATTAGCAAATGATACAGGTTTGAGTATGATAGAATGTACTTACATATACGTTAAGGGGGAAATTCTCATGAGCGATTGCCTATTTTGCAAAATTATTGACGGATCTATTCCAAGTACCAAAGTTTACGAGGACGATCATGTCTATGCATTTACAGACATCTCACCTGTTGCAAAAGGTCATACATTATTAATTCCAAAGCATCACTGTCAAGATCTATTTGAAATGCCAGAGGATGTAGCACGTAATCTATATGCAGTTGCACCAAAAATCGCTAATGCTATTAAAGCAGCATTTCAGCCAATAGGTATGAATACGATTAATAACAATGGTGCTGCCGCTGGACAAACTGTTTTCCACTACCACTTACATTTTATTCCGCGTTACGATGAAAAAGAAGGACTAGGCTTAATTTGGCAGACTCAAAAATATTCACCAGAGCAGTTAGCCGAAGTTGCAGAAAGTATTAAAGCCAATCTATAAGTCATTTGTAATATATTAACATTAAAATGTTCAGAAAACTGTATTGCAAATTGAAAAATTTTGGCGTACAATCACAAATAAGTTTCGCTAACGATCAAGAGGATACGTTAGGAGACAAATAGATTAGCTTAGTCGAGGAGAGATACAGATGAATACAAAAAATTTAGTATTAATGGCATTATTAGTAGGTGTTGGTGCAGCCCTTTATGTGGTGACACCAGGTATGGTGAATGGCATGAAACCTGATTTCATGTTAACAATGATGTTTATTGGCATTTTATTGTTCCCCACTGTGAAAGAAACGTTCTTACTTTCGCTTTCAACAGGCGTACTTTCAGGTTTATTTACAACATTCCCAGCAGGTCTTGTCCCAAATATTATTGATAAAGCAGTAACAGGCTTTGTCTTTTTAGCCGCTTTATTGATTCTCAAAAAACTAGCAAATCATTTCGCTGTATCAGCTATCTTAGTTGGATTAGGAACTATTCTTTCAGGAACTGTCTTTTTAGCCGTAGCACTTTTTGTGTTCAATGCAAATGTTGGTGCAACGTTTGCGATGTTATTTATTGGCGTTGTCCTGCCAGCTGTCGCATTTAATGTCGTTGCTTTTGCCGTCATTTATCCCATTGTCACAAAATTAGTGAAGCGTTCTAAATTCAATACAGCCATTTCTCAAATATCATAAACACTTACTTAAAATAATTAAAAGAAACTAAACGGTGGTGGTAAATCACTCGTCTAGTTTCTTTTTTCTTTTTGTATTTGTACAATTCATGGTTTAATAGTAGATAAACATGACTAGAAATGAGGTATCAATATGAAAGCAAAACCATTTTTACTTGGACTAACAACAGGCATTATCGGTGGGACAGTCGCTGTACTTTTTTCAACGCCACAATCAGGACAACAGCTACGTGCTTCTGTCAAACAAAATGTCGATCAGACAAAAGGAATGCTCCTTGATGTCAAACAACAAGTAGGGACTGTTAAACAATCTGTCAACACTTTAACAATTGAAGTAAAAAATAATATCCCACAAATAATAAATGATTTAAAACAAACAATTACAACTTTCACTGAAGAAATCGAACCAACTAAAAATAATTTGCAACAAGAATTAGATGCATTACAGAATTCGATTAGCGAAATCGAGAAAAACATTGCACAAATTACAGAAAATAAGAAAAAACCACAAGAAAAAGTTAGCGACTAAAGTCCTTTCCGAATGGTAAAAAATCTATTTTTTTATCAAAAATCATTACTATAATATTATTTTTTAACCACTTTTCAATTTTTTAATTTTTCTAACTTTAAACTTTTTTTCTTTACTGCTATAATATTTTTAAAAATGTGAAAGAAAGCAGTAGGTGATGGCTTTGTCAGAGGAATTATATACACAAAAAGAAGCGATGCTTTATAGTCAAAGAATCGCACAGTTATCTAAAGCGCTATGGAAAGCGGTAGAAAAAGATTGGCAACAATGGATTAAACCTTATGATCTAAATATTAATGAACACCATATTTTATGGATTTCATATCATTTAAAAGGAGCATCCATTTCAGATGTAGCAAAATTTGGCGTGATGCACGTTTCTACCGCATTTAATTTCTCCAAAAAGTTAGAAGAGCGTGGCTTCCTTAAATTTTCGAAGCGTGATGACGACAAACGTAATACTTACGTGGAGCTAACTGAAACTGGGACAGAGCTCATTATAGAGATGAATAAAAACTACCATAATACGTATCATTCCGTATTAGAAGGATCACTAGCATTAAAAGATCTATATGGCCGTTTCCCAGATTTTTTAGATGTGATGGCTGTTATTCGTAATATTTATGGTGAGGATTTCATCGATATTTTCGAACGTTCCTTCCAACATTTCCGCGATTCCTTTGACACACTAGAAGAACGCACACCTGTAAAAGGATAAGACGAAGCTTCAAACTGCACAAAATTTTTCCTGCCCTTATTTATTAGTTGAACATAATGAGGTATACTACTGTTCATTCAGGAATAAATCATGTGAAAGGAGGTATTTCAGAAATATTTCTGAAATACCTCCTTTTTCTTGCATTCTAACATCATTCAATTTACATTAAATAGGACACTTCCTATTTCGGAGTTGATACTAAGCCATGCATTGTTGGAAAATTTTAAATCTAGAACATCATTACGGTACTACGCGTATTATTATAATGAGTGTTATTACCTTTTTGTCGGTCTTTTCTGTTTCGTATGTATTGTTTAATTTATTCAACGAGGAGCATTATACAGATCGTTTATTCTGGCTCTTTGTCATAGCAGCCTTAACACTTTATCCAGTTCATAAATTTTTACATTTTCTGGCACTATACGATTTACGCCAGCATTTAAAATTGCGTGTACGTACTCAATTTTATATAATTCCAGTTTTACACATGCGTATTCGTGAGCCTTTATCAAAAAATCGTTACATCTTAGCATTACTTACGCCTTTTATCATTCTAAACACAAGTATTATAATAGGAACTTGGCTTTTACCGGCATACACACATTATGGTACATTGCTGCTAGCCTATCATTGTAGTCTATGTTTGATTGATATCCTTTACGTGAAATACCTTTTGCACTCACCTAAAAATTCGCAAATAGAGGAAACTCCTAAAGGTTATGAAATTTTAGTTCCACCAACCGTTCACTAAATGCTTGTACTTGTTTTTTAATGACGTTCTTTGTTATGCTATTACTATTGAAAGAGGGGAGGAATAGACTTGCTATTAATGATTGTAGTTCTATTCTCGGTATTCTATTTATTTCAAATTAACCGCATGACATATGCTCTATGCATGCGACGTGAAATTCCCGAAGAAAACCAACCAAAAATATTCCGAACTATAAATATACTTATTACCATATTACTTGTCTCATTCTATATTGAAATTTTATATGCAGTATAACAGTACATCCGCGCCCGTCCGCACGCTCGAAGAATAAGTCGAGCCCCCCATGCAACAACTTTTTCTAACCAAGAAGATTGGTAGTATCTAAGGCATGCGGCGCGAATGTCTAACATTGTTAAGAAAAGCTAAGAGTTAGAGCTCTTAGCTTTTCGCTGTTTTATTAATTAGTATAGGAACGCTGCACCAACGATAATTAATAAAATAAATAACACAACTAATAAAGCAAAGCCTGAGCCGTAGCCACCGCCACCGTATCCTCCGTTGCCCATAACTTCACCCCCTTTCTTTTCTATATCCTATGCGCTTCAAAATTTGAAATATAGGCAATACTCAAGGGGGAACCATTTTGTTTTTAAAACGTTTATGTTATAGTAAAAAATGGACGAAACCATGTTAGGAGAGAATATCCACTATGAAAAAGACAGTTTTATCTTTAACTCTAGCTGCATCTGTATTAGCGCTTGGTGCTTGTAGCGGCGGAGACAGCAAAGCCATCGTTACTTCTAAAGTGGGCGATATTTCAGTAGCTGATTTTAATGAAAAGGCAAAAGCTTTAACAGGCTCATATGTAATGCAACAATTGGTGACTGAAAAAGTTTTAGCTGACAAATATGAAGTAACAGATAAAGAAATTAAAGAAGCTTATGACACAACAGCTTCACAATTTGGTGAAGGCTTTACACAAGCACTTGCTGAAAGTGGCTTAACAGAACAGGGCTTTAAAGATTCTTTACGTGTTCAACTTCTTCAAGAGAAAGCTTTAAAAGATCAAGCAATTAAAGAAGAAGATGTGAAAAAATACTACGAGCAAATGAAAACAGAACTTAATGGTCGTCATATTTTAGTAGCAGATGAAAAAACAGCTAAAGAAGTCATTGAAAAAATTAAGGGCGGCGCTAAGTTTGAGGATGTAGCAAAAGAGTACTCAACAGATACAGGTTCTGCTCAAAAAGGTGGAGAGCTTGGATGGTTCTCTGTTGGTGCAATGGTAGATGAATTTAACGATGCTGCTTACGCTCTTGAATTAAATACATTGAGTGAGCCAGTAAAATCTAGCTTTGGTTATCATGTAATTGAAATTACGGAGAAGCGTGATGTAAAAGGTGTCGGTGCATTTAAAGATGAAGAAGAAAACATTCGTTCAACAATGTTAAATAAACTAAACCAAACAGGTGAAGCTCAAGCTATTCTAAAAGATATCATTGCAAAAATGGCTAAAGATGCGAATGTTAAAACATCTGATAAAGATTTAAAAGATTCACTAGAATTCTTCACAACAACAAGTGAAGAACAGGCAAAAGCAGCTGAAGAAGCAGCTAAAAAAGCAGAAGACAAAGCTGCTAAAGAAGATTCTGAAGACAAAGCAGAAGATACGGACAAGGAATCTAAATAATCGAGGGAATATTGTTTATCAATTGAACAATATCCACAACAAAAAGGGGCATCTGACAAATCAGATGCTCCTTTTTCCTTCTCTATTTCACTTTAAATTGGCTAATTTCAGCTTGTAAGTCATTTGACATCGTTTGAAGGACATTTGCCGCGCTCGCAATTTCCTCATTAGAAGTACTTTGTTGCTCTATGGATAAAGCAATATGCTGCATACCTGAAGATGTGCCATTCGCCATACCTACAATTTCTTTTACAGCAGAATCTGTTTGGCTTGCCTTCTCATTAACGCGCCATACGATATCCGTAACTTCCGTTGTACGTTGGCTAATCTGTTGTACATATTCCACAATATTTTTAAAGGCATCACCTGTCTGTTCAACAGCCTCTCGCCCTTCATCTACATATTGTGTGCCACTATTAATAGCGAAAACAGCACCGGAAGTTTGGTTTAATATATCATCCACTAGTGTTCGAATATTGTCAGCAGCCTTCCCAGATTCCTCTGCCAACTTTCTAACTTCATCCGCAACAACCGCGAAGCCTTTTCCAGCCTCTCCTGCTCGAGCCGCCTCAATAGATGCATTCAATGCAAGCAGGTTTGTTTGATCGGTAATGCTTGTAATTAACGAGACAATCGTACTAATTTCCTTTGATTTTTCACCTAAAGCATTCACAACTTCTGTTGATTGGTGAACAGAATCATTAATCGTATTCATTTTATCAATCGTTTGCTCAATTAGCTGTAAACCTAAATCAGCCTTTTGATTTGTTTCATTCGCTATATCTGCAACAGCCTGTACAGCAGAAGATGCATGGTCCATATCTTTGGAAATTAGATTAGCGGATTCAGATAAAAGGTCCATTTGCTTCAATTGTCCTTCCGCACTGGAAACAATATCTCCAATAGCATCAGAAATGGTTTCAACCGTGTGACTACTTTGCTCTGTAATCGTTGTAAATTCCTTTGTATAAGTCGAGACATCCGCAGATGCTTTATTCGTCTTTTCAATAACCGTGCCAATTTGCTCTAACATATGATTAAATTCAGTGGATAATTGTCCAATTTCATCTTTGAAACGGTCGTCAATGCGTACCGTTAAATCACCATCAGCCGCCTGTGTCATAGCCTTTAATACACGCTTTACACGTTTTAGGACGATATATCTCGTACATAACGAAATAATGACTGTACCAATAAATAACGAAATAAACGTATTAATGGCAACACCTGCACTGCCGTTTAAATGTACTACTTTTTCAAATTGATGACTAACAAATTCTGAGATATGCGAGCTAATAAATAAACTTATACCTATAGCTAGTATCATTTTGAAAATTAAACTTTTCCAAAACTTAATTTCCCGTGAAAAAAGTCCCTCTGTTTCCATTGCTCTTCCCCATTCCTATCATTTCTCTCTTTATTCTAAAATAAATACTAGCATTGGTACAATAGTTAGGTACTAAAATTACACATATGCATATTTAGACTTATCGAAATCAGTATAGGTTAGTCAATAAGCAACATCAATTATCAATTTCTCAACAGGTTAGGGGCTTAATCATATTACTTTTTAAATAGAAGGCTTATAGAATGAACGATTATCAAGTGGGAAAAGCCGCTCAGTAAATTCACCTGGTGTCGTTTTCCCTAATGCTCTTGTTAGCATGTTCATCTTCGCGTCTATATTATCAATATAATGTAAGATTTCCGCTTCTTGAAGCATCGGTTTTTTCGGACTCCCCCACTCTTCTTTCCCATGGTGAGACAATACCATATGCTGCAACAGCATGACTTCTTCGCCTTCAATTTCTAGCTCACTTGCAATTTTGGCAATTTCATTCACCATAATGGTAATGTGACCTAATAAATTGCCCTCCACTGTATACATCGTGGCAACAGGCCCAGACAACTCCACAACCTTGCCAATATCATGCAAAATAATGCCTGCATATAACAGGTCACGATTAAGTGTTGGATATAAATCAGCAATGGCTTTTCCTAGTTTGAGCATGGACACCATATGATCTAATAAACCAGACGCATAGTCATGATGGTTTTTAGTTGCTGCCGGAAAAACTAAGATGGCATCATAATGTTTTTTAATAGCCGCTCTTGTAATACGTGAGATATTTGGATTTTTAATATCAAAGAAAAATTGTGTCAATTCTTCATACAATTGTTCTTTTGGTGTTGCAGAGGATGGTACTAAATCATCGATCGCAATACCTTCCTCTGGCTTGGCAACACGAATAGATTTGATACGCAATTGATTCTTTCCTCTATAGTCGTGAATCTCTCCACCTACACGTACAATGGCCTCAGCATGATACATTTTTTCATGATCCTCATTTGTATCCCAGAGCTTTGCCTCAATATCTCCACTTTTATCTTGTAGTAATAGCGACATAAATGGCTTTCCAACGGTTGTAACACCTTTTGTCGCTTGTTTTATTAATAAAAATTGATCAACTGCTTCTCCAACTTGGAGCGTCGTAATCCCTTTCATGTTGACGCCACTCCCCTTTCATTTGCTAATGCTCCTATATCGACAATTTGCTCTTTCTGCCAATGTTTGAGCATTGTATCATGACAAGTAAAATATAAAATTTGACGTTCATATCCTACTTCTTTCATTAATTGTACCATTTTGTTTGTACGGTTTCGATCAAAATGGACAAATGGATCGTCCATAATAATTGGAAATGGAGCAGTGCTCACTAGTGTTTTTGCAAGGGCCAGACGTAATGCAATATAGGCTTGTTCTTTGGTAGCCTGAGATAATTCAGCCATTTGATAACGTAATCCTGCTACATCTTGTGCAACAAAATAACCTTCATCATGAATCGAAAGTTTATCGTATCTTCCCCCTGTTAGTAAACGGAAAATCGCATTCACCTCCACAAGGACATGAGGTAATTTTTCTTCACGTAGGCGGAATAATGTTTCGTGAATGGCTGTCGCAACAGCTTTTTTAGTTGCCCATTGCTCAATCAGCTGCTGCAATTCTGCTTTCTCCTGCTCAAACTGTTGTAGCAATTGCCCATACTTTTCATCATTTAATAGCTGATCTTTTTCAATGAGCAAAGCAGCACGTTGCGCAAGACATTGGTCGATCGCTAGCTGCGTTGAATTTTGCTCTTGTTCTAAAGCATGTATATCCTCGTTAACAGTATCCTCCACTAGACTCTCTCGCTGTGGAAGATTGAGTGAGGCGAGTTGAGCCTGAACCGTTTGTAACTCTGTCATGATGTTTTTTTGCTGCTCAAATTGCTCATACATTTCATAATAAGCCTGCTCGTTTGGAACTTGTGCTTCATTCAATAGCTCAGCCATTTCAGTTGTATAACGGTCCAGTTTTGATTGCCCACCATCCATTTTTATCTTCAGGCCAGCTAGCTGTTCTTTTGTTTGCTGTACTTGCTGTTGATGTTGTTGTGCTTCAAGGTAGGCTGTCCGTAAATACATATATATTTCCTGTTCATCATAGGCTCCCTCTAAAACCTGTTGAAGCTGTTTATAAATATACTGCTTTTCTTTTTGAACTTCTTGCATAAGGCTTAGGGTACTATTTTTTTTAGCTGCTAGCTCTTGCACACTCCGAATACGCATAAATAATTCGGGCATTAACGTTCTGGCGATTGTTCCCTGTAATCGATAACGTTTTAAAAAATGCTGGAGTGTGTGAGTGGCTTCTTCACTCTCTATCTCAGCCTGTTGAATTTTATATTCAAGAGAAGCGTATTGCTGCTCCTTCTCCTTTTGCTGTTCATTGACGTGTACCCAACGATCTTCATATCTTTGCTTCTTTAATAGCACTGCTTGTACCGTCATTTCCTCCTGCTCTAACTCTCGAAGAAGGGAACTATGCTCTTTACTAGTAGGCTCATCCGCTTGTTTAACATATCGGATAAATAACAGAGTCAGCAATGATAAAACAGCTCCGATAATGGTCGCAACTATGTTTTTTTCAAATACACCATAAATCAATGACAATAAACCGATTAGCAGTACAAGCCAGCTAAAATAATGAGGTTGCTTTTGTTTACTACGTTGCGATTTGGCCGCACGTAATTGCTCAAGCTTACGCTTTTGTTGGGGCCACTGTGCTAAAATATGTTCTTCTTCATTTGTTAATGACTCTTGCATGAGCCGTTGCTTTTGTTTGGCAATTGTCTCTAATTCTAGATGGACTTGCTCTAGTGAGCGTAGATGAAACTTTAGCTCCCCCTCTGCCTCCTCCAATTTACTTAATTGAAGCTGAAATTGTTGTTCCTGCTGGAGTGAAACCGTTTCTTCGAGAAGATTCTCCTGTGCCTCTGTCTCGAGTACGCCTAATAAACGAAACTGTGCTTTTATTTCTTGCTCAAACATAAAGAGATCATCATGTAAATTTTGCTCCTTCACCATCAGCTGATGCCACGTTGCCTCTTTTTGCATAAGACGAGCCATTTCATTGACCGTATGCTCATCCGCTATGGTAAGTACTTGATCTTGTAATGTTTGATATTGCTCCTTTAATTGCATTAGCTGCTGACTTTCGTGTAATAGACGATCCTTTAATTGCTCATAGCGTCTTATACCTTCTGGCGGAAACTGTACATGTTGATAATTGACCAGTGTCTGCTGTAAAATCTGTTGCTGTTTGAGGAGAGGAAGTGCCTGCTTTTGAATCGTTAACTGCTGCCATTGTTGTTGCAGCAGTTTTTGCGTACTATAAAGCTTTTCTAGATTATGCTCAAGTAGTTGTAATTGCTTTAATTTGTCCTCAAATGTTAGAATCTTTCCCTGCTCCTGTTTAATCGTACGCTCAAGCTGCTTTAATTGCTCAACCTTTTGATTAATTACGGGTACTTTACCTGTTTTTTTAAACAGCTCATTTGCCTCTTTCTCCATCTTCTTTTCAAGAGCTGATAAATGTTGAACCCCCGTTGTGCCAGAAGCTAGTAGCAAATGGGTTAGCTCCTCCTCTGACATTTTTTCAATGCCCTGTAGCTCGTGCAATGAAAATGAAAAAATGGATTCAAAGGACGTTCTAGAATACCCATATAAAAGCTTAGTTAATAGTTCCTCGTGTCCCGTTGTCCCATCCTCTAGATAAACAGAAACATCGCCTGCTGCCTTTCCTTTCACACGTTCAATAGTGCACTGGCCATAAATAGGATGCACGAGTGTGAGCTGACCACCATATTTCGTCGAAACTTTTGGTTCATATTTGCGCTGTGCCTGCTGCCGTATAGGGAAACCAAAGAGCATTTGTAGTATAAACTGCTGAATCGTCGTCTTTCCTGCTTCATTTAATCCATAAAAAATAGTGACACCCTCATTTAAGGAAATGGTGATGTTTTCATGCTTACCAAAGCCATATATTTGGATTTTTTGTATAGTCAGCATGTGATCACGCCCTTTGAATTTCTTCTGCCAATAATGCCTGTGCATTTTGCGTTAAGTTTTCAATATCCTTGTCATTTAGTGGCTCTATCAGCCTTGCACCACCAGCATATTGGTATAAATCTTTTAGAATATCTTTCCATTCATTACTGTCCCACTGCTCCATTAAGCTGACAACGGATTGAGTTGCTGCTGTCTGCTCATAAAGACTTGCTGTCTTCTGCAATACCAACTTTTGTACCCAACACATCGGCTCAATGCCTTCCTCCGTCTCTCGCACAGTATCTAACCATGCATCTACAGTTGCGTGTTCAAATAAAGCTTCCGTTTGTTCATCAATGTTTTGCAGGTGAAGCTCAACTACTGATGCCCCGTACTTCGTCCTATTCGTTGTGATCGCTTCCGAACATCTTTTTAGTAATTCATTGGCATGTACAACATTCGTACAATCCACTTCTATCGTGTTATAAACGACAGTAGATGTAGGGATAAAATCTAGCTCATTCGATGTTTGGGATAACGTCACGTCATAAAAGCCTTTCAGTCCTTGTTCTTTACGATGTCGACTTTGAATATTGCCTGGATAAACAATGGGAGGGTTTTGATGTAAAAGCTGTCGTTTATGAATATGTCCCAAAGCCCAATAATGATAGTTCTTTTCTATCAACTGCTGCTTAGTGAAGGGGGCGTAAACATCATGGGTCGTGTTGCCTGCCTCACTGCCGTGTAGCATACCAATATGAATGGCATGCTGATCCTGTGCAATTGGATAACTTTCAATAACTGATTCCTTTAAATGGCGTTCATGATAGCTGAAACCATATATATTTACTTGCTGGCCTCGGATTTTTAATTGAACCACGGTCGTTTCCGCTGGTAGTTCATAGACATTGCTTGGCAAAGCAAAGCGTGTCCAAGTGCCATTTAAATGATCGTGGTTACCATAGCTCACAATTACAGGGATGTTGTGTTGGAAGAGCTTTTCCATTGCATCCTGAAATCTTCGTTGTGCTTGCAAGCTACGATTTTCACCATCATAAATATCTCCAACAATTAATATAAAATCAGGTTTCTCTTGAATTGCTTTATGGATCATTTTATCGAATGCTTCAAAAGTACTCGACCTAATGTTCTTTAAAATGTGCTCAGGTAATCCAAATAAACCTTTAAATGGACTATCTAAATGTAAATCTGCCAAATGAAAAAAACGAATTGCTGTCATCCAATCACCTCAAATAGTAGATAATTATCGCCTCTGTACCGTAATATGTTCACTAAACAAAACCGAATATTTGTTCTATTTTATCATAGTTCACGTTTTATGAAAAATGGTATTACATAAAAAACAGCATTGCCTTACTTTTTCCACAATTTTCGTAATTTATCAAAAAATTCACTAGTTTTACCGTGAAGTTTATAAATCTTCTATGTATAATAGAAATATATTTAAGTAAAAGGGTGGGGTTTGTATGGAGAATTATCGTTTTACAGCTTTTGAAAAAACAGGGGAAACATTATTTGATGAAACTTGGACATTTGAAAATGATGAGGCTGCTAAACTAAACGGACAACAACAAATTGAGGAAAAAGGTGTTGCCGACAAAACTCATCGTCTTGTAAACGCTTCGGGTAAATTAATTTTATTCCATGTTTAGTGGCTAAAAGGCACGTAGTCAATGTTGCTACGCGCCTTTTATGATTGTTATTTTCCTACAAAGACAGGCATTCTTTTCTCTACAAATGCATGAATGCCTTCTAGATGATCTGTTGTTTTACGCATAGCGGATTGCCCCTCTGCTTCTAAAGCTAGGATATTTTCTAGCTGAGGCAAATTTTGAGCATGTAGAATTTTTTTCGTTGTAATCATGGAAGAAATAGGTGACGCAAGCATTTTACCAACAAGCTGATCTGCCATGGCAAATACAGTATCCTCTGGTGCAATAAAGTCAATAAGCCCTTCATCTAATGCTTCTTTTGCTGTTAATACCTTCCCCTCCCAAATCATCTGTTTCGCTTTAACAGTCCCCACACGTTCCTTCATGAAGAAATGACCACCTCCATCTGGGATTAGTCCTATTCCAATGAAATTCATAGCTAGCTTACTATTTTCACAAGCCACAACTATATCTGCCCCAAGTGTTAGACTAAACCCTAGACCTGCCGATGCACCATGAACAGCCGCAATCACAATCATTGGTAACTGATAATACGCTTTCACAATACGTGAAAGATAGACCATTGCCTCATCAATATTTAATGGTTTATTTTCATCTAACATAGCCTTGATATCGCCACCCGCAGAAAAGACTTTTCCTTCTCCACGAATAACAAGCACCTGTATATTTTGTTCCTGTTGGAGAGCCTCAAAGCATTCTGCGAGTTCTCGCATCATAACATCATCCATAGCATTCATCGCCTGCGGACGATTCAATGTTAACGTTGCACGACGTTCTAATTTTTCTAAAGTAATCGTTGAAAATTCCATCTCTATTACCCCCAAATATGAATAGTCATTCACTATGTACTATTCGTGTTTTTTTAGAAAACTCCTTCTACTCTAAGCAAAATTGCTCTTGTTATGCTATATTAAAGGACGAATATTGAGTTAAAGGTGGTAACGTATTTTGATACAGAAGGACTATCGTGTATTACTTTATTATAAATATATTACAATTGAAGACCCTGTAGCATTTGCAGAAGAACATTTAGCATTATGTAAAGAAATTGGACTTCTTGGACGTATTTTAGTAGGCTCTGAAGGCATTAATGGCACCGTTTCTGGTACCGTTGAGCAAACAGATGCTTATAGGAATCATATGAAGGCAGATGCTCGTTTTAGTGATATTATGTGGAAAATCGATGAGGTGGAAGGACATACCTTTAAGAAAATGCATGTACGTCCTCGTCAGGAAATTGTCCATTTAGGTTTGGAGCATGATATTAATCCTTTGGAAATCACAGGCGATTATTTATCGCCTAAAGAATTTATGGAACAAATGCAAGAAGAGAACACTGTGATTATCGACGCCCGAAATGACTATGAATATGATATTGGTCATTTCAAAGGTGCTGTACGACCTGATATTGAAACCTTCCGTGACCTTCCAGCTTGGATGGAAGCACATAAAGAAGATTTTGCAGATAAAAAGATTTTAACTTACTGCACAGGTGGTATTCGCTGTGAAAAATTCTCTGGTTGGCTAAAACGTGAAGGCTATGGTAAAAGTGTTGGTCAATTACACGGTGGTATTGCAACCTATGCAAAAGATCCTGAAGTAAAGGGCCAGCTATGGGATGGTCAGATGTTTGTTTTTGACCGTCGTCGAAGTGTACCGATTAATCAGGTTGAGCATGTCATCGTTGGGAAGGATTACTTCACAGGTGAACCTTCTGAACGTTATACAAACTGTGCAAACCCTGAATGTCATAAATTAATGTTATGTGAGGAAAAACACGAAGCATTTTATATGCGTAGCTGTTCAGATGATTGCCGCCGTGCAGAACGCAATTTCTTTGTCGAAGAGAATGGTTGGACGAAGGAGCAGGTTGAGGAGCAAATTGCTAAGATTGCAGAGATTCAAAACGCAAATCGTTAATACTTGGTGAGATAGGGTTTAGCCGTGTGCGTAAATGGTCTAAACCTTAAAATAGTAAGCCATCTACTAGCCCATCCAAAAAGAGCATCGTCCTGATGAACGATGCTCTTTTTCTTATTATTCCTGCGCTAAATAGCGCCCAACCTGCCGTCCACTAAATAAACAGCCTCCGACAAATGTCCCTTCTAAAGCACGATAGCCATGAACACCCCCGCCACCGAAGCCACTTACTTCACCAGCAGCAAATAAACCTGGTATAGGTTGACCATCCATACCCAACACCGCACCATTTAAATTTGTTTGTAAGCCACCCAAGGTTTTCCTAGTTAGAATGTTTAAACGTACGGCAATTAATGGCCAATTTTTAGTATCTAGAATTTTATGTGGTTTGGCAACACGCACTAATTTATCTCCAATATAATGCCTTGCCCCATGAATAGCGTTAACCTGTAAATCCTTCGTAAACTTATTGTCCATTTCTCGATCCCTTGCCAAGATTTGCTCTTTCACTTTCATGAAATCCAGTAGCTCATTCCCTGCTAGTTTATTCATGCCTTCTACTAGTTCTTTTAAATCATGTGCAATCACAAAATCTTCGCCATGATTTTTAAAAGCTTGGATAGGGGCTGGTGGACCTGGCATTATACGCTTAAGCACATCACTAATGCTTTTGTTTGTTAAATCTGGGTTTTGTTCTGAACCAGATAGTGCAAATTCCTTCTCAATAATTTTTTCCGTTAAAATAAACCAAGAGTAATCATAACCTGTTTTTTGAATTGCCTCTAACGTACTGAGCGTATCAAAGCCTGGGAAGTTGGGTGCATGGAATCGATTACCTTCTGCATCAAACCATAAGGAGGAAGGCCCTGGTAAAATACGAATGCCATGGTTGGGCCAAATTGGATCCCAATTTCTTAATCCCTCTGTGTAATGCCACATGCGATCACGGTTTACAATACGTCCTCCAGCATGTTCTGTGATTTCTAGCATTCTCCCATCAACGTAAGCTGGCACACCACATACCATATTTTTAGGAGGAGTCCCAAGTCGTGCAGGCCAATTTTTTCTTACTAAATCAAAATTAGCCCCAATACCGCCACTTGCTACAATCACGGCATCGGCTTCGTAGGAAAATTCTCCAATCCCCAATCTCGAACTTTTTTCACCTCGATTAATAAAGGTTTCTGCTAGCACTGTTCCACTGATTCCTGTAATTGTTCCATCATGTTGTATAAATTCATCCACACGATGTCTTGGTCTAAAATCGATAAATCCATCTTTCATAGCTTGCTTTACTTTATTTACAAATGGCTTTACTATGCCAGGACCAGTTCCCCATACAATATGAAATCTTGGTACAGAATTGCCATGTCCTCCCGCTAAAGAGCCTCCCCGTTCTACCCATCCAACCACAGGGAAAAATTTGATACCTTTTGACTTTAACCAGTCATATTTTTCACCTGCAGCAAAATCAACATAGGCTCTGGCCCATTTATAAGCCCACGAATCCTCATCTTCTAAACGATCAAAGCCTGCAGTTCCTTGCCAATCTTGCCACGCCAGTTCTTTACTATCTTTAATTCCAAGCCTTCGCTGCTCTGGAGAATTTACTAAAAATATCCCACCAAAAGACCAATATGCCTGTCCCCCTATTGAATTTTCAGGCTCTTGATCTACTAAAAGAACTTTTTTCTTTGCATCGATTAACTCACAAGCAGCAACTAAACCCGCAAGTCCAGCACCAACTATTGCAACATCGTACTGCATTTTTACACCCCCAAATCAAATCATCCTTAACTAACATTCTTCTCTCACAGCCTGTTTACCTTCTAAAATCTAATTTTTTGTCTAAAATGTGACAAGCGAAAATGTTCGCTTTCTCACACTAAAATCATCAAGGAATAGCATAAATCATCTAATTTATTCCATTTAATTACCATATAATTTTTTAACCGTAAACTACATGGAACACTGATACTATCGCACTTTTCAAATATCGTTAACGCTTTCATTGTATCCTCCAAAAAGACGAATATTAAACACTAAGAAAACAAACAACGTTCGTTTTTAGTTATTATTCAGACTTTTGAAGTCTATATTTTTTAAGTTTTTCAGAAATATCGTTGACAAAGGTGAACAATAGGGATTATGATGTTAACAAATTTAATCACACAAAATATAACGACGGAGACATACTAGTCACAAGAAAATCCAAAGAGAGCTGATGGTTGGTGTAAATCAGTGATTTCTACGATAATAGTTCCACTCCAGAATAGATAAGCCGAACAACTTAACAGTAAGCTTATCCGTCCCATGCGCGTTACGCATATAGCTAAGACTGCCAGAATAAATTTTCCAGCAGTGATTAAGGGTGGTACCGCGAACCAATGTTTATTCAGCCTTTCGCCCCTTACAACACAATAACTGTGTCTGTAAGGCGTGGAAGGCTTTTTATATTGTTTTCGATTTAGAAAGGAGATCGTTTGCATGCTGTAAGATGTTCGAATTTTACAAATTTCAGACTGTCGTAGATAAATCCACAACCCATATTTATTAAAAAGGAGATAATTATAATGACTACTGCAACAAAAAACATTAACGTATTTATCGCTGATCCACTAAGTGAGGATGGTATTTTCCCATTACGTCAGGAGCAAGATTTAGATTTAAACATTATTGTAGACACTGGTCTTGCACCAGAACAATTAATCGCTAAAATTGCAGATGTGGATGTATTACTTGTTCGTTCTCAAACAACTGTGACACGTGAAGTGATCGAAGCAGCTAAAAACTTAAAATTAATTGGTCGTGCTGGTGTGGGTGTCGATAATATTGACCTTGCTGCTGCTACTGAACATGGCATTATCGTTGTCAACGCACCAGATGGTAACACAAACTCAGCTGCTGAGCATACAATCGCAATGATGACTTCACTTGCCCGTCATATTCCACAAGCTTTTAATACATTAAAAAATGGAAAATGGGATCGCAAATCTTATGTTGGTGTTGAGCTAAAAAATAAAACGTTGGGTGTTGTAGGCTTTGGACGAATCGGTGTTGAAGTAGCTTATCGTGCAAAAGGTCAACGTATGAATGTTATGGCATACGATCCTTTCCTAACAGATGAACGTGCAAAAGAATTAGGTGTAACAAAAGCAACAGTTGAAGAAATTTGCGAAGTAGCAGATTTCATTACAGTTCATACACCACTTCTTCCTGAAACACGTAATCTTATTAATAAAGAAAAATTTGCGATGATGAAAGATGGCGTGCGTATCATTAACTGTGCACGTGGTGGAATTATCAATGAAGATGATTTATATGATGCAATCGTAGCAGGAAAAGTAGCTGGTGCTGCCCTAGATGTATTTGTTTCTGAACCAGCAACAGATCATAAGCTACTGACATTACCACAGGTAATCGCAACGCCTCACTTAGGTGCATCGACAATTGAAGCACAAGAATCTGTTGCGGTTGATGTATCAAATGACATCATTAAATTTTATAAAACAGGTACCGTAACAAACCCTGTAAACATGCCATCTATTCCGAAAGAGCTTCTTGCACAAGTTGAGCCTTTCTTTGAATTAGCTGAAAAGCTTGGTTCATTCCTATCACAATTAACAACAGAGCCTGTAAAAGAAATCAACCTATCTTATGCTGGTGAAGTAGCAAACTATGATGTACGTCCATTAACTTCAAATGCACTAAAAGGCTTATTAGCAAAAAATCATGGTAATCATGTAAATGATGTCAATGCCCGTTACTTATCTGAACGTATCGGCATGAAAATTAATGAGCACAAAACAACAACTGCTAAAGGCTTTACAAGCTTAATTACAATTGAAATTATTACTGCTAATGAAACGCATACAGTAGCTGGTACATTATTAAACGGTTTAGGTGCACGTATCGTAAAAGTAGAAGACTATGTTGTGGACGTCATTCCACAAGGTCACCTTCTTTACATTAAAAATACGGACAAACCAGGTGCAATTGGCCGTGTAGCAACAAAGCTTGCAGAAAAAGAAATCAATATCGCAACAATGCAAGTTGGCCGTGCACAGGTTGGTGGTACAGCGGTTATGATGCTAACGGTTGATAATGTTGTAACTGAAGAAGATTTAGTTTTTGTAGCACAGCTTGAAAACATTGATGAGGTAAAAGCCATTAACCTATAATTAATCATAACAAGAAGCAGGGAGTCTCTACTCTCTGCTTTTTATTTTGGTAAAATGATACTTTTCTAAGGGTTCTTCGTCTTTAAAGAAAAGGAGGTGTACAGCTTGAAGATAGAAGAAATATTTTACTTACATAACCACACCATTTTTAAATACTTATATTACTTACTAAATGATGAAAAATTAGCGGAGGATTATACACAGGAAACCTTTGTCCGTTATTTGAAACATCACCAAACAATAAAAGAAGGAGCCGATCTCGCTTGGTTGCGGTGCACTGCACGTAACCTTGCCTATGATCATTATCGTCGAAAAAGGATAATTCAGTTTGTCCCTTTTTTACAACAGCATGAAGAACAAGCGTCACCTTCTCCTCATCAATGGCTGATGCAACAAGAAGATGCCAAGATGCTATATCTTGCTATTCGTAAACTAAAAATCACCTATCGTGATGTAATCATTCTGCGCAAAATAGAGGGACTATCCATCGAGGAAACCTGCACTATCCTTGGCTGGAATGAGGGAAAAGTAAAAAACACATTAAAACGAGCACTCATCGCATTAAAAAAACAGTTAGGAGGTGAGATGGATGAAGAATGATAAGAAGACATGGCAACACTTAGATGATTTAATGTTATCTGATCAGCAGCAAAAAAAATTATTACGCAATATGACAGAGCCCTCAGTAATTAATAAACAAAAGACTAAAAATAGATGGAAAATTCCTTCTGTGTCATTGCTATTTATAGTAGTTCTTTCTATATTACTATTATCTTTTGTTCAAAGTCCTACTAATTCTCCTACAACAATGGATTCCTCCAAAGCAATCCAACGAATCTATTTAAAGGAGAATATGAACAAGGAAACCTTTATAGCACAGGATTCTTGCCTTTATGTTCCTCAGCAATGCTATGCTCATGCAAAGGCTATCACACAGCTACAACAAAATTGGGACAACGCTTCTCCTGTAACAATATCCGCTAGTCAGTGGAAAAGTGGTACTATCTATGATATTTTGATTCTCTATAATGACCGTACACAAGAGAAATGGAAGGTACTCAATAACAAGATTTTCTTCAATGTTGAAACACAGCAAGCCTTTCTGATTGAAGAGTCATTTGACTCACTACGCTATTTTTATGATGAGAAGCGGTCGACGAAACTTATTATTGGGAACATTTTCATCCTACTTATGCATTTCATACTGTGGATTGCTAAAAAAAGAATGCCTTATACAGAACGTCGCTTTTTTGCTGCGACAGTTGAGCATGCCATTGCCAATGCCATCATGCTCGTGTTGTTTGGAGGTATTTCATTTGTTATCTATCTTGTACACCATACTATTCATGCAGTAATTATTTATGGCCTTTTCTCACTCTACTCCTTTATGCAAATCTATTATCGTAAAAAGGCTGGTGAACCTCAGGGTTACTTAATAGCTAGCGCTCTTGTCCAGCTTTGTATAGCTATAGCTTTTACATGTTTATATCTTGGACTAAATGTCTATTTTTAACAAAAAATGTACTGACTCCATGAGGGATCAGTACATTTTTATATTATAGCTTATTTACAAGCTCCATCAATGCTGTCAAAGAGTCTACCTCATAGGAAGGTATCACAGCACCATCAGCAATATGGTTTTCACGATTAATCCATACATTGCGCATACCCACACGTGATGAGCCTAAAATATCGGTATTCAAATTATCGCCAACCATAATGGCCTCATCAGCGGTAATTCCTACTTTTTCCATAACATATTCAAAAATGGACGCATCCGGCTTCCCTTTACCAAAGTCTCCCGAAATAATAATGTGATCAAAATAGGGGGCAATTTCTGGAGTGATTTCTAGTTTTAAGTTTTGCAGACTTGGTGCACCATTTGTTAGCAAGACAAGCTGATATTTTCCTTTTAATTCATCTAACACCGCAAAAGTATCTTCGTATAAAAATGGCGCTACTTTACGCTCGGCTACAAAGCGCTCTCCTAGCTCGGCTCCAAACGCTGTATCCTCAATACCAAGAGCAGCTAACCCTTTTGTCCAAGCCGCTGCACGATAACTAGGAACAATTTCTTTCATTTTTTTGAAAGAATCTGTAGCGTCATCAAAAGTTCCCCAAAGACCTTCAAACGGATTAATACCAATTAAAACGGTATAATCATATGTTTCATAACCTTCATATAAAGCACGTGCCTCTCGACGAACCGCTTCCTCTAGCTCAGCAGGGTTCACATGATGTACTGTTGCAGCATAGTCACATGTTTTTTCAAATGCTGTTTTGACCGATTTTTTATCCCATAGTAATGTATCATCTAAATCAAAAATAATTGTATTTATCGACATTTTGTCCGCTCCTAGCTCACGATTAATACTACTATTTTAGCATATTTTCAAAATATTTAGGATAACAAATTATGTACAATTCCTCTATCTAAAAACAAGCTGTGCGTCAAATCTTCACAGCTTGTCATTTATTAATTATGTTTATTACGCAAACGGTTCATTAAACTTTGAATGTCTGCTCTTTTTTGTTGTGTTTCATCTTGTAAAATTTCAATATAGTAAATGCCATCTTTTTCTTCTATCTGCACACGATCACCTACTTGCACTGGCTTGTTCATGGCTGACTGTGAAATAATGAGTTGTTCCTCTTCCTTTGGAAACATTAAGAAAATCGCATAGCCATCTTCAATACGGTCTAATGTGTATTTACTCGAGCTCACTGACAAGTTCCCCTTTCTCATTGCGTAATTGCGCAGCATCTCCATCATTTAACCAAATCTGTTTAGTTGTCCATTTCAAATAATTTTGCCCTTCTCTTGCATTAGCTCCACTTGTAATATAAATTATTTTCCCTGGCTGTAAAGTGAGATTTGGAAAATTAAACACTTGATTCCCTTCAATTGAAACAAGCTGCCAATCCTTTAAAGAAACAGCTTGTTGTCCATTATTTTTAATGCCTACAATTTCAGTAACTAAATCCTTGCTGACGATCTCAATAGCTGGAGCGGATACTTCTATTTCGGTAGTTTTTTTGCTAGTTTCCACTTTAGAAGTTTCCTTCCCATTCACTATATAGTTTACCCCATCTGTGGATACCGTAATCGTTCCTAAATCCGCTGTGGCATAGATTTTACTACCAATAGCCTGCAAACGATCTACTACTTCTGCATGTGGATGGCCATATTTATTATCTTCCCCGTAACTTAATATCGTGACTTCTGGTTTTACAGCCCGAATGAATTCCTGTGAGCTACTTGTGTTAGAGCCATGATGCCCTGCCTTCAGAACAGTTGCTGTTACATCATACTGCAGCATTTCTTTTTCTAATGCTACTTCAGCATCTCCTGTTAATAAAAAAGAGACATTGCTATAAGTCATTTTTAAAACAATGGAAGCATCATTATTATCTGATGCCTGCTCATTCGCATTCAATACTTTCACAGTTACATCCTTATCAAACTCAATAGTTTCACCTGTTTTTGGCACATAATAAGGGATATTTTTTTCATCAATTAGTGTCAGCATTTCTTCAAAGGTTTGGGATGTATGTACTTTACCCGAATCATAAAATTGCTCAATCGTAAGTGAATTTAACACAGGAATGAGACCGCCAATATGATCTGCATCTGGGTGTGTCGCTACAACTACATCGAGCTTGCTCACTCCAAGTTCCTTTAAATAAGAGACAATCTGCTGCCCTGCACCTTTCACTCCTCCATCCACAAGCATTGTTTTACCATTTGGTGATTCAATCAATATAGAATCCCCTTGACCCACATCAATAAAATGAACGCGCATATCATGACCAGCCGTTACAGCCATTTTCTCTGGCTTGATTGCCTCAGTACAGCCTGCTATTAAAAAAATACAAAGGAGCAATACTATTATCTTTTTCATCAACTAACTTCCTTTCTCTTTTTCTATTATACAAAAAGAGAGCTAGCCATGGGCCGCTCTCCTTCTTCTTTAAACGAATATCCACCATAAAATCATCGTAATTGTAATTGTGACAAGACCCTGCAATAAAGTTGCGACCGTTTGTGCTTTATAGGCCTGTGTGACTTCCATGCCACTATACTGTGTAATTACCCAGAAAAAGCTGTCGTTCACATGACTAACTGTCATTGCTCCAGCACCAATTGCCATCACCACTAATGCTAACGGTACCGCTCCCTCAATTCCTAATGTTACAAGCATTGGCGCTACTAAAGTAGAGGTGATCACAAGTGCCGTTGTGGAAGAACCTTGAGCTGTTTTCAATGCTGCTGCTACAATAAATGGCACAAGAAGGAATAATGTACCTGATGCAAACATGCCTAAATCCATTTCCTGAAGCATTTCTCCAACACCAGCATTTTTAATAACAGTTCCAAATGAACCGCCAGCTCCTGTAATAAGTAAAATAGGAGCCGCTTCTTTTAAGCTTTCACCAATCCAGCCCGTTAATGTCGTTTCACTAATTTCAGGTAATAATAAAAATGCCGATGCTACACCTAAAAATAAAGCTACTGTTGGTGAACCTAAAAATTTAAAGATTGTATTGAATGTCGATTCTGTATCACCAACTAATGCTGCTATAGAACCTAGACCAATTAACACAATTGGTAAAACGATTGGCAAAAAGGCTTTAAATGTTGACGGCATTTTGCCAAAAGATTTAATCACTTCCTCATAATCTAATGCCTCTACCTCATCTTCGGGTACTCGAATCTTTGTCGCCACTTTCACCGACCATAGATAACCTACAAATGTCGCTGGTATCGCTACTAATAAACCAATGACAATGACCGTTCCTAAATAATCCGCAGCACCAATATTCCCTGCTGCTGCAATAGGTCCTGGAGTTGGTGGCACTAATACATGTGTAGCAAATAAGCCTGTTGCTAAAGCTACTGCCATTGAAGCAATTGTGACATTTGCTCGCTTTGCCAATGATTTTTGTAAGCTGGATAAAATAATAAAGCCTGAATCACAAAACACTGGAATGGACACGATATAGCCAATTAAAGACATCGCTAATTGAGGACGCTTTGGCCCTACAATTCTTAACACGACTTCCGCCATTCGATAGGCAGCACCTGACTTTTCTAATATTAAGCCTATAATCGTACCAGCGATAATAACTAAGCCAATGCTTGTCATCAAGCCACCAAATCCAGTATTAATGCTATCAACGACTGATAATAATGGCATCCCTGATGCCATTCCAACAAAGAAAGCACTAATTAATAGCGCTAAAAACGGGTGAAGCTTTAACTTAGCCGTCCCCAGTACAACAAATAATACCCCTATTAAAATAATGATGAACAACATCTAGTCATCCCCCTTTTGTATGGTACGCTCAATCAATCTCTTAGTTTTTAAGCGAATATAGTGAGTAGGATCTTGCATCGCCTGCTGCACACTAGTCTCCTCATCTACTAAAGATTCGACAACTGAAAAATACTCTTGCAGAGCTGCTTTTGCCTTTCCATCGATTCCTCCTGATAATAACAATGCCTCTACCTTAGCAAGTCTAGCAGCCTTTGCCACACCCAATGGTGCCTTACCATGTAATGTTTGTAGATCGGATTTACCTTCTCCTGTTATCACAAACTGTGCCTCTACTAAATGTGCCTGAAGCTGTACAGCATCTAATACAATATCAATCCCTGCATAAAATGTTCCATTTAAAAATGCGATTAAAGCACCACCCATTCCCCCAGCAGCTCCCGCACCTTTATAATCATGCAGCCGAATGGAAAATTGGGCTTCAACAATATCTGCAAAATGCTTTAAACAGCGATCAAATTCGGCAATCTGCTGTTTTCGGACACCTTTTTGTGGACCAAAAATGGCTGTTGCCCCTCGTTCACCAATGAGCGGATTATCAACATCACAGGCTATTGTAAATGTCGCCTCGGCTAATCTAGCATCTAGCTGGCTAATATCTATAACATTTAATTTCACTAAATTAGAAACTCCAGCCTCTAGCTCTGAACCATCCTCCGTCATTAATCGAACGCCTAATGCCTGTAACATTCCAATCCCAGCATCATTCGTGGCACTTCCACCAATGCCGATAATAAACTTTCTATAGCCTTGATCGAGTGCGGCTTTAATTAACTGGCCAGTGCCATAAGATGTAGCTAGCTCTGGATTTTTCTCATTATCTTGTAGCAGCATAATGCCAGATGCTTGGGCCATTTCTATAACACATGTTACTTGATCCCCCAACACTCCATATTGAGCCTGAATTGCCCTTCCCAATGGATCTAGGACGTTTACAGAAAAATATTGACCTTCTGTAGAGGCAATCAGTGATTGTAGCGTGCCTTCTCCCCCATCTGCAACTGGTAATACGATTGTTTCAATCGATTGATCCGCATCCAGGATTCCTTCCTGCATTGATTTTGCTACTTCAACTGCTGACAGAGTACCCTTGTAGGAATCTGGACTAATGATGACCTTCATGCTATACCTCCACTTATGTCGTCCATTGACATTTACGTAAATTTTCATATCCTAAGTTAAGCGCTTACAATTTATTATAATGACAATAAATTCAGAAAACATTATAATGGGTGTATAATTTAACTGTCCTATAACAGGCTGTTTTTTATGCGAGGTGTATAAACATGTTGACGAAAAAATTAGCAGAAGAAATCGTACATCAAACGATGCTACGTTTGCGCCACAATATTAACGTCATTAGCCCAAGTGGCGTGATTTTAGCCTCTGGCGATAAAATGAGGGTGGAAAATATTCATGAAGGTGCCCTTCATGTGACACAAACAAAAGAGACATTAATTATTAACGAAGAAAATATCGAGCAGTATCCGAACACAAAACCAGGCATTAATATGCCAATCATGTATCAGGATGAAGTAGTAGGGGTTATTGGCATCACAGGAAAGTCTGAGGATATGTTTGAAATTGCCAATCTTGTACAACTCACAACAGAAATTATGACACACCAAGCCATTGTTGAATCTAAAAGTGAATGGCAACGAAAAAATAATGATTATATATTTGAAGCACTTGTTCATGGTAGTAAGTTAGATGCAGCCTTAAATGAACGAATTCAAAAATTACCCTTTGCTCTAAAAGCTCCCTTTCAAGTGATTTTAGTGAGCTTTAATGAGACATCTTACGTAGAAAATTCAATTCCCCTCTTTTTTGAGGATTTATTTTATAAACAGCCTATTCTTGCCGGCCATAGCCAATTGCAAGAATACTATATTCTGCTGACAAATTGTGAAGAACAGAGTTGTCGTCCCATTATCAAAGCGCTACGCAAACAGAAACAGAAGCTGCCTTCTCTTCAAATAGGTGTTGGTCCTGTTGTGCAACATGTATCACAGCTTCCCTATAGCTACCAAGGCGCTAGAACAGCCCTAGAATTTGCAACAGTCCAGAATGAATTAACCTTTTTTGAAGATGTCGAGTTATTTTCTCTTTTTAAGCCTCGAGAATCAGAAGAAGTACAAGCATTTCATCATCGTATACTGAAAAATATGGACGCTAAACAGTTGGAAACATTACAATCATTTTTTGACTGTAATTTACAATTAAAGCTTTGTGCACAACAACTGGCTATTCATCGTCATACGCTTTCCTACCGATTAAATAAAATAAGAGAAATGACAGGCTATGACCCACAATATTTCGAGGATGCCGTTATTTTAAAAATGGCCTGTACATTGCGAACACTACAAATAATGAAGGCAACCTGAACAACGCAGATTGCCTTTACCTTTATGCTTTATATAATTCATCTAAAAACTCTATTTTTTTCCCAATAGCCTCTTCAAAGGTCATAATATAGGCTGCTGGATCTTTCGGATTGTGGAATTGCGTAATTCTTCCTGTCTCAGGATGAACAAATTTAGAGGATGCTCCACAGCCAATCCCTAAGATTGTCTGCACCTCTTCCATAATCACAATATTGTAGATACTTTCTTCACCAGCCTTACTATAGCCGACATTTTCTAAATTACCTAAAATATTTTTTTGACGGTATAAATAATATGGAACATAGTCATTTTCTTTAGTCCAAACCTGTGCCATTTCCATCATTTCGGCCACTGTATCGCGATCCGCTACTTTGTATTTATCCTTATTACGTGTCATCTCTGACGCTCGTTTAAATGATAGCGTATGAACCGTTAATGATTCTGGCTGCATCTTAGCAGATTCTTCTAAAGAATGCTGGAACTCGTCTACCCCTTCATTCGGTAATCCAATAATGAGATCCATATTAATATTGTTCATACCTGATTCTCGTGCAAGCCAAAATTTATCAATGGTTTCCTGAACCGTATGATGACGACCAATTGCTTTTAATGTTTCATCTGTATATGATTGCGGGTTAACGCTAATACGATCAATGCCCCATTTTTTTAGTACCTCTAATTTTTCAGGTGTGATTGTATCTGGTCTGCCGGCTTCAACAGTCACCTCTCGAATTGTTTCGGGATTCGGGAAAGACTCATACATTGTTTGATATAAGGCGTCCATTTCATCTGCCTCAATTGAAGTTGGTGTGCCGCCGCCCCAATAGATAGAGGTGATTTTCATATTATTGTCCTTTAACCATTTGCCCATTTCGCGCAACTCAATATGCAAGCCATCTAAAAAGGTTGCCACACGACCTTGCTTACGGTTACTACCAATCGCATAGGCTGGGAAAGTACAATACGCGCACTTCGTCGGACAGAATGGAATGCCAATATAAACACTAATCTCTTGCCCAATCTCATCTATATCAGGAATGGTTACTAATTGTCGTTCCACAATTTCCTTTAATAGTGCCACCTTGTCCTCTGATAAACGGAAATCTCGAATCAAAAGATCAGCAATCTCTTGTTCACTTTTCCCTCCTTTTCTAAATTTATGATAAAGCTTTGTTGGGCGCACACCTGTTAAAATCCCCCATTGCTGATGCATCCTCGTATGCTGCTCAAGCACATTTAAAAATACATGTGATAATGCACGTTTCATACGAATATTTAGCTCACGATCAGTCGCTGCTGATTCATATTGAATGCTATATTCATTTGTATATTGCTGCCCATCTACAGTCAATACGGCTTTTGTAGAAATGGAAAAATCGTCCCCAGTCTGATAATCAAATGATGCAGACATATCTGCTCCCTCTGGTTCTACCTTCAGCTTGGAGTCCTCAAAAAATAAATTCGCTATATGATTTAATACCCTTATCCAATCCTCAGGATATTTTTGATCTATGTGAATAATTTTCATCTTATTTCGCTCTCTTCTTTTCTTATTCCAGATATAGTGCAGATTTAAGTTTAACAAATTTCTATGTCTTTAAGCAAAGTAACAATTACAATCCTAAAATAACAGAATATTCTGTTTTGAAATAGACAAACTATTTCTTTATCATTATAATTTTTAAAAAGGTGGTGTTGATAGTGTTTATTTTAAAAAATAGCAACCGAATAGACATTTCTCGCTTTATACATCAAATAGAAATAACATTTCACCAGTTTGACTTAGAACGTTGTGATGAAAAAACATTATATGTAACGGTTTTATTTAGATATGGCACACATCATGTTCTTTGTGATTTTATCTATATAATCAACCAACAAGACATTTATGGTGCCATCTCTATCAATGAGCACTATGAAAAAGCAAGAGAATTTATTCAACAACACTCCCAGCAATTTTTACTGTATTCAGATGAAATGACATTAGCCAAAAATTTTATGAATACAGTGTCTTTTAAGCAATGTCTTCAACAATTTGCAAAAAGGTATCCTACCTATGCTTCCTTGAAAAACTACTATCCCATAGCAATAGCATAATGACCACAAATGAAAAGAGTATGCCAAAAACTTTCGGCATACTCTCCTAGTGTTAAAAAACAAACAATAAACTTTCGAAAAAGGCTTTTCGTTTTAGGCCACTTACTTGCCTGCTTTTACGCCGAACAAAATCAGTTTCGCCGTCTCGCTATCCTCCCAGAGTCGGACGTCCATGGAAAGGACGTTGGCGGAGCGAAAATCAACCTTTTGCCTTGGTCAAAAAGACTTTTTCAGCTATTGATATGATCTTTAATCTTTTATTTTAAATATTCTTCAACAAATTCAACCGGTACATAGGTTTTTGTGTCTTTCAGTGTTGGTGCTACTTTTAGTGTGCGTAATGCTTTATTATAGCCAAATGTTGTTTCTCCACGCGTCAATGTGTAAGACATATTTCCCTTTGTAAGAATAGCCCCTTTACCAGTTGAGTCCACTTTGAAGCCAAGCTTTTCAGCAATTATACGTAATGGCACCATTTTTGTACCAGCTACTTCGTAAGAGTCTGATGTGATAATTTTATCAATTTCTTCATTTACTGGATTCGTCGTAGTTGCGGGATAATCATCCAGTACAATCACTTTAGATGGTGTTGTTTGTGCTGGAATACTTTTAGTAGAGGCTGTATAGAAAACAACTAGGTGCTTCTCTGTTAAATCTTTAGCCTCTACTTTTTCACTTTTTGCATTTAATAGCTCTGTTTCATTACCGATATTTAGTTTTAACATATCATACGTATTCGTTAAATCCTCAAAGAAATAATCAACTTCAACAAAGCCAACTTCTTCTGATTCTACAATGACAACCTCAGGATTGAATTGTGGTGGATAAATATATTTTTGAGGCTTGTTGGCAAATGTATAAGCGATTACTTTATCTCCTTTTTGAAGATCCACTTTCTTACCTGTATTGTCAAACACAAGAGTATCTTTCGTCATTTCTAATACATTTATTTGCTCGCCGTCTTTTACAGTGTAGTATGTAATGTTTTCTCCAACACGAACATCTTCCACAGTACCACGCGTATTATTGAAAATGTGTACTGGATCTATTTGAATTTGTGGTACTTCTGCTTCTGTAGCATGCTGCTCATTTGCTGAAGCTACTGGCACCATGGCACTTCCAAATAATAATGCAGTCATTGCCACTGGTGCTATCTTTTTCATGTTCATAAAAATCTCTCCTTATTGTTTGAGTTCAAAGGAGTAGTAGTTTTAAAATGGGAAAAGTTTCATCATAAGCAGAGAAATTTATGAAAAAAGGTGATGTCATCAGCAGAAACAGTCATTTTGAAAGGCGATGGTTGATGTCCGTTCTGCCAGTGTTCTTTCCAGGGGGCATTCGATGAGCAAGCTTCACTCACTGCGTTCACTCCAATCAACCATGTACAAAAGTGTCCTTTCCTTATCTTTCATACGAGCCGTAGTGAAAATAACTCATTATTTTTTATGAGTAGAGAAAGGATAGTCTCTTATTGTCAATGTGGAGAAGCGATGAGTGACACCCCCTCCAGAAAGAGTAGTGAATACCTTAACTTTATTTGAAAACCTTTGCTAAAGTGAATACTTCACTTTATTTCAAAACCTTTACTAATAAGAAACATTTTTATGAATTGAAGTGGAAGGCTACTTCACTCCCGCTCACCCACAGGAAAGCAAGTAGCCTGCAACGGAAATCCATGTTCACCTTTTGCAAAAATTCTATGGATGGTTTTGTTTTTCAACACTATGAAGAGGTAACAGTCACTACTGCCTCCTCTTCTTCGTTAGTCTTTTACAATCTCTCTCAAGCCCGTAATATTTATACCATTTAACGCTTGTGTAGCAAGACGATCCGCTTCAGCATTATCTTTACGGGAGACCAGCTGATATTCCGGTTGAATGTTAAACTGCTCTAGCTTGGCATCGATTTTATCTGCCCAGCTTGCTAACTCCTTTTCTAAAGCAGGCCATTCCCCATTTAACTGATTGATGACTACTTGCGAATCTCCTATAATTTTCACAGGCAAATGGTGAACATTTAACAATTCCAGCTCCACTAAACCTAAATAAAGTGCCGCATACTCTGCTTCATTGTTTGATTTTAGTTCAGACGAAAAGGCATTTTTTCTTAATCGGAAAGGTTTACCATTTTGTTCATAATAAATGGCACATCCTAACCCTGCCTGCCTTGTCCCAAGGTCAAACCCACCATCAAAATAGACAGTAATATTATGCGGCTCCGTCTCTATTTCCTTTAAATAGGCTTTTAGCTCTTTCAGTGACCAATTGGTATCTTGCCGATCTATGCAATGTAACGATTTTACTCTTCCCGTTCTTTCCATATCCTCTGCTAGTAATAATGCTTGAGCAGCAGGCATTTCAGCTGAACGTAAAACAGTTGTTGCTCCTTTTGGTGTTTTATAAGTCCATTCAATGATGACATGCATAATCATAACCTCCGATACTCCCTGACTTATACATAAAGTAAAAACGTGTACCGACCACTTGCGGATACACGTTTTCTTCTTACTTGTTATATGTGCAATTCCGAGGACAATTATTCCTTTTTAAATTGCGATTTATCACATTTTTATTTATTGAATTCCTTCGTATAAACCTTGAATAGGTTTTATTAAAATGCGATTCACTTCTTCGATTACTTTACTTAACTTCATTTCTGCCTCAAGCATCGTTGAGATTTTTTCATTTTGCTGTGCAAGCTGTGCTGCTTTTTGTGCATAGACAAGCTCATCTTCCAGTATATCCTCACCTGCTAATTGTTTTTTCTGTAAATCAATTTGGATTTTACGGAAGTTTTTAAAGACATTTAATGCCTCTTCATCATTCTTTACAACTTCAACTGCAGCTTTTAAAGCTTCAAACTCAGGAATCTTCCGAAAAGTTGCCTCTAACGCATTAATGTCATTATAAATATTAATCATTCATACATTCTCCTTTTAAATAAAGTAAACAATTAAACCTTGCACAATCCCAATCAATCCACCAAGAACTGCACCTAATACGGTAATCATTTTAAACTCACGTTTTGAAATACCTAATACAAGCTCCTCTAATTTTTCTACTGGGAAAGAGTCTACCTGCTCTCTAACAACCTCTTGTAAGTTTAAACGTTTTAGTACATCCTCAAGTTTTTCCTCAGCTTTCACAAAAGCTTTTTCTATAGCTTGTGGAATCACCGTATACTTCGCCCACTCATTTCCTTCAGGCCAGTAATAAGAAATCGGTTGATTTAAACGTTCAGCGATTGCTAATTGCTCTTTCACGTACACTTGTAATTTCGATAAAATTGGTTCAAATTGAACGTCTTGTAAAAAGTCCATTGCTGGTCGATCTTTTAATTTTTCCAATTCCTGTGTAAATATTTTTGTTAGTAATGTTGACGTTCCTGGCGCTTGTAAAAACTTCACAAGCTCACGTTGAACTTTACCAACAAGTGAGGAGGAATCACCTAAAAACATATTGATCATGCCACCAAGAGAGCCTTTTGATGATAAAAAATCATCAATCATCGCCTTGATTGTCATTTCGCCTTCTGGTGATAAAAAGTAATCCTCACCTTTTTCTAAAATATGATGAACCGCTACAGGAATTTTAGCATCAATCGTATTTTGAATATCATCAGATAGCAGAGAACGAATTGATTTTGTTGATAGTGTATTCTTTACTGCCGAAAATTGTCCCTCAACTATCGCTTCAACCTTCTGCTCAATGGTAGCTGACAGTTGTGAAAATCCTGCTAAGTTTAGCCAATCCTGAATGGTTTTATCGTTTGTAAAGACTGTCTCTTCAACCTTTGCTTGCACAAATTGTTCTACTTTGTCCTGAATATCTTTTGAGAAAAATTTCTTTCTAAATGTTTCAGGCGTTAATAAGTAATTTACTACTGTGAGACCAAGCTGTTTTGCTAATTCATCACGTCGTTTTGGAATAAGACCTGGCGTAAACGGTAATCGCCAGTTTTTAATATATATTGCTTTATGTGGACGAAAAAGCATTTTAATGGCCAGATGATTTGTTACGCCACCAATTGCCGCCCCAATAATTGCCATAAAAAGTAATGTCACGATAAAATTATCCATTAGTATCCTCTCATTTCAATTGTATTCACGATTGGCGTATTTTGTCGCCTTCTGCACTCATTATAGCAGAGCAATGATTTTCTACGAAAGAAATATCCTCTTTAGAATTTCCAATCTTATGCTATTAACTTCTATCCTAAAAGCGAATAGTTGCAAAATTACCATTATCCTTGAATAATATGAACTACATACAATAGAAACGAGGTTTAGATGATGATTCAGCATTTCAGTTTTAAACCATTATTTGACAATGCCCAAATTCCTGGGTGGGCTATTTCATTTTTTTATCAACGACAACGATATCAGGCTGAATATATAAAGGATGGGACAATTCAATGGATAGGACCAATTCCACCAAACGAAGAGGATGTTAAAAAAATGATACATGAACTCATGCTGTTCCACGTATACGACTAAAAAAGTAGTCATTTTTTCGTAATAATTCCGCATAAAACTACCTATATTTACTAACTAATAGCACGTCCTTTAAGCTAATTATGTTGATTCATGTTGAAATTTGTATATTTTTCTTATACATTTATGGTATCAGCTTAATAGTAAATGTTTTTTATGCAGGGGGCCATTTCAATGAGTAAAGTCACACTTTCGGATGACTTAAACAGCTATAATTCAAAAGCATTAATTCGTACAAAAGTAAAAGAATTTTTTTCAGAATTTTCAACCAAAATATTCGAACTAACCGATGAAGCGGGTACTATGAATAGTAAAAAATTCGAAGAACTTTCTGGCTATAAAAGCGACTTCTACAATGAATATTGCAGTCAATTAAAGGGCTTTTTTGATTCTTCTACTAGCTCTTTCGGGAAGAAATCAAGTAAAATGTTCTATTTAACGTATAATGGAAAAAATTATGTATTAACACAGCAGGGCATTACAGAAAAAGCACCTGTATCTATTGCTCCCTTCACAGGCGTAATACCTAGTAAGGAAACCGTTCATGATGTTGAAAAGGCATGTTTAAAATTACGGTTCCAACAAGAATAACCGAGTAAAAAATGGCAACATTTTTTTTGCATAGAAAAGGGGAGTCTCAAATAATCGAGACTCCCCTTTTAGCTATAAAAAATAATTCATTTAAAAAAATCCGCAAGCTAAAGCACTCTTGAGATTTTTTGACGTGTCGTAATATATGAGATGCAAAATGCTTCTTTCCCTAAACAAACTATCTTTGCTCTTTTTAAAGTTAGCATATAGCTATGGCAATTACAATCTTTTGGTATTTGAATCTAGTTACTTTTTTCAAAAAGGTACTGGAAAAACTAGCGAAAAAATCGTTGTCAATATTTGTGTTTTTCTTTTAAATAATTTATTATTGAGACATCCAACAATTTTTTAAATCATAGGAGGTGTACACTTTGTTTACTTCCCTCATTCGGGCGGGAACAAAGGAATTATTTGGACGGAGACATATTGGAGATAACCATTAGGTTGGCGGCATTCGCCCTACTAATTATAATGACAGGATTTTTCGTTGCAACTGAATTTGCAATCGTAAAAGTGAGATCTACCCGCATTGATCAATTGCTCGCAGAAGGGCATAAGAAAGCGAAAAATGCAAAACGAGTTGTTTCAGATTTAGATGAGTATTTATCTGCGTGTCAGTTAGGTATTACCATCACTGCACTTGGTTTAGGTTGGTTAGGTGAACCTACATTCGAAATCATTTTGCACCCAGTGTTTGAATTTCTAAATTTGAATGGTAGTATTACATCTATCCTTTCATTCATACTTGCATTCTCAATCGTAACGTTTATGCATGTTGTTATTGGGGAGTTGGCGCCAAAAACATTAGCCATCCAAAAAGCAGAATTTGTCACATTAAACTTGTCTGGCCCATTAATTTTATTCCACAATATTACGTATCCAATCATTAAGTTATTAAACGGATCTGCCCGTGGTTTAACTGGTCTTTTCGGCTTAAAAATGATGTCAGAATCAGAAGTAGCCCATACAGAGGAAGAGCTGCGAATGATTTTGTCGGATAGTTTAAAAGGTGGAGAAATTAATAACTCAGAATATGAATATGTTAACAGTATTTTTGAGTTCTCAGATCGTCTTGCAAAAGAAATTATGGTTCCTCGGACTGAAATTGTCGGCATTGAAAAAGAGCTAACAATTAAAGAAGTGTTCGATTTAATGGGTGTCGAGCAGTATACTCGTTATCCAATTCTTGATGGAGATAAAGACCATATTATCGGCTTAGTCAACATGAAGCATTTGTTAACCGCTTACATTAAAGACTCCAAAAATGGTGATAAGCCTGTTATAGACTATATGCAACCGATTATTCGAGTGATGGAAACAACGCAAATTAACGATTTGTTACTAAAAATTCAACGTGAACGTATTCATATGGCCATTTTAATGGATGAATATGGCGGAACATCTGGTCTAGTGACGATTGAAGATATTATTGAGGAAATTGTCGGCGATATTCAAGACGAATTCGATGAAGATGAAATCCCAGAAGTACAGGAAATTGCAGAAAATCATTTTATTTTAAATGCTAAGATGCTTCTTGAAAATGTAAATGATATACTAGGTACTGACATAGAAGATGATGATATTGATACGATCGGCGGTTGGTTCATGACGAAGCGTTTTGATGCAGTCGAAGGAGACAGTATTCAGGAGCAAGGTTTTGAATTTATCGCAAAAGAATTAGATGGGCACCATATTTTATACTTAGAAGTTCTGAAATTACCTGAAAGTGATTTATCAAATGAATTTGACGCAGTCATGGACTGAAATTGAATTGCCTCGTTGTACTTGTCATGGTATTATTGAAATCACGCTTGTATAATCCGGGCTATAAATATGGTCTTTCCTTCACATCTTATAGATGGGAGCAAATACCGTAATAAATAGATCGAACGACTCCCTTTTTAAGAGGGAGTCGTTTTCTAATGTCCGAAAGTTTTGCGAGGGGGAAACAAAATGGAGCTCTATACAAATTTACGGCAAGGGGAAAAAGGTGCTTGGCTATCCATTGGTACATATCTAATCCTAAGCTCTGCCAAACTTACTATTGGCTACATTGGTACATCAGAAGCATTAAAAGCAGATGGTTTAAACAATACCACGGATATCATCGCCTCCATCGCCGTACTGATTGGATTACGCATTGCTCAAAGACCGCCTGATTCTAACCACCAATACGGACATTTACGTGCTGAAACGGTTGCCTCTTTAGTTGCATCATTCATTATGCTTGTAGTCGGTCTCCAAGTACTTATTAATTCTTTACAAAATTTATGGCAGCCAACTGGTACAACACCTTCCCTGTTAACTGCTTATGTAGCAATCGGTAGTGCCGTTGTCATGTATGTCGTTTATCGCTATAATTTGGCACTATCTAAAAAAATTAAAAGTGCCGCTGTTAAGGCAGCAGCATTTGATAATCGCTCGGATACCCTTGTCAGTATCGGCACAGCCATCGGTATTTTTGGAGCTATTTTTGGCTTTCCGATCATCGATTCTCTGACAGCCCTCATTGTTGCCTTTTTAATTATTAAAACAGCAGTAGAAATCTTCTGGGAAGCTGTTCAAAGTCTGACAGATGCATTTGATATTGATGAAGTGGAGACATTATCGGTCTTAATCCGTAATGTGGATGGTGTAATCGAGCTCTTGGACTTTAAAGGGCGTGCACATGGAAATATGTACTTCATCGACATAACGGTTACCGTTGACCCTTATTTAAATGTTTTTGAAAGTCACCGCATTACTGAAGAAATTGAGCATACCATTATGCGCGAAAATCGTTTTTGTCAGGTTCTTGTGCATATCGAGCCCCATGTAGAATTGATTCCTCCACAAAACGACGACAAGTCTCCTACCAATTAATTGGTAGGAGACTTGTTTTTATTTAATGGCGATATAAATATCTACCTGTGCTTCTTGTGGATTAGCGCATCGTTCATCATACAATTCAAAATCCCCTGTATATGTTCGTTCAACTGTAGCATTTGCAAACCATGCCCAAATCTCTTGCCAAGCTTGGATAACAACCTCTGGCAAGCTTCCTTTCTCAGATGTAAAAACTAAATATTTAGCTGTTGGCATCGTTTTAACGACTAAACCAGCTGGTGTTTCATCATCATTGCTTGACACTTCTACACCTAGTGTAACGGCGTAATCTCCATTCACATCCGTCTCATAGTCTGAATACAAACCATAAATATTGTTATTTTTACGTTCAGCTATTTGGCCTGAAATATTTTGTTGGTAAAAGTGATCCCATAATTGTGGGATTTTAGCTTGTGCTGTCATTTCATTTGCATTACTTGTTTGAGCTGAAATTCCTATGATTTGAAAGGACTCCAATTCCACCATTTTTGGCTCTTTCCATTCATCTTTTCTCCATCGTTTTAAACTTGGTAAAAAGGATGTCAGCATATGACGTGCCTCATTTTCAGGCATACCATCTTCCTGAAGATGTGGTACGCATATTTCGATCATTTCTTTCACTGTTAATTGAGGTTGTTTAAACTCTCCTCCCTCATAACAATATGTACAATACTCCTGACTTTTGTGCCCTTCTTTTTCACTACCTAATAATGCCTCATCTACTAATGGCATACCACAGCTTTGACAATAGCTTTGCATCGTCATTCCACCTTTCGCTTTATTTGTTCTTACTATAGCAAAGGAAACCTGACAGCTGTATGTCATCAATTGTCTTGATTTTTATATAAAAGGACAATTTCTTGTGCGCGTTTTTGGATAATATCTCTTATATATAGCGGTTCTATGATTTTTATACGATGACCAAAGCTAAGCAAGAAGCCATAAAGCCATTCATCCTCTGGTATGGCAATATTAATGATAGACTGCTCATGATCTATATACTCTGCTCCAAAAGATTCCTCCACCAATGTTGTGATGGCTTTATCAAAAAAAATAACTAAATTGACGACGTTTTGTGGTTGATGCCATTTTTTCCCCCATGGCAGCTCACTTAAATTCACTTCCTTACGCTCAAAGATAGTCTCCTCTTGCAATAAATTCTTGATTCTCGCAAGTTTAAATAAACGAAAGTCCTTTCTTAATGTGCAATAGGCATATAAATACCAGGTCTTTCCTTTCTGAACAATTGTATGAGGTTCAACTATCCGACTTGTTTGTTCACCATGCGTAGTAGAATAGTAAAAGCTTACACAATGCATGCTCTCTATTGCATTCTTTAATGTCGTCATATGCTCTTTAAAAAGAACGTTCGGCCCCCAAGGACTAAAATCTACAAAAAGGTGATCCATAGATTGTTTGACCTGGTCATCAGCAATACATGTTAATTTTTCAAGAACTGCTTCAGCGTGCGAATCCTCATAGGTAGTCAAGGCACTTTTAATAGCTGTAGAAAGTGAAATAAGCTCATCCTTCGTCAACACTTGTTTATCAACACGGTAACCCTCCATTAAATGAATGCCACCATTCACACCTTGTTGACTAATAACAGGGATACCTGCACAGCTAAGTGTTTCAATATCTCGATAAATCGTCCGAACGGATACATTAAATAGCTCCGCTAGTTCTTGTGCCTTAACTTTTTTTCGATTGATTAAAATCATCGTCATTGTTAGCAGACGTTCTAATTTCATAGCGAAATCCTCCTCCATCCATATCCCATAATTCCTATACAACTTTTCGTTTCAATTACTAACAACCTATCTTTTTAAGTATTTTTTAAGTACTTTTTGAGTTTTATTTAAGACAAATGTACTATAATAACGCCTGATTAATTATTACAATGATTATACTATTTTTACAATATAAGAAAATACAATGCTTTGGCTACATGTCCAGCTTTTATTTCCCAATACGATGCTATTTCATTTTTTTATAAGAATAGTTTAATAATAAACGCCTAAACAATTATTTCAATTCTCTTACACAACATAAAAAACTTTTATCTTCTATATAATGAACGGCGAATACTTTCTATGAAGGGATTTGACGTGGTGTGTGACAATATACTACAGGATTCTTTGACTCTCGCCTGTGAAAATCCTACAACATTGATTGCTTTTTTCTAGTATCAAATTTTTAATAGAAAAGTTACGTGATGTTCACTTTTCTTGCCCTTCACTCTATATAGGAAGCCTTTCACCAAAAATGAACTAGAGTTTAATCGTTATCAATTTAATTGTAAAAAGGAGAGTTTGATATGATTCGAGCCGTTTTAATAGACAATGAACCTTTAGCTTTACACTATTTTCAAAATAAACTACATGCCTTTCAACAAATACAGGTTATTCAAACCTTTACAAGTGTCGAAATTTTTCTGAATGAGCTGCCTAATTTAGAGTTTGAGGTTATCTTTTTAGAGGTAAAACTCCAAGAATTATCTGGACTTGAAGTAGCTGATATTATCAAAACGGAACGTCCACAAGTGAGCGTAATTTTTATTACCTCCTATCATGAATTTGCGTTACAAGCCTATGAGATTGGTGGTCTGGACTATTTATTAAAGCCTATCAGTCCTGCTCGTTTAGAAAAAACGGTAGCTCGCATTGAGCATGAATATTCTATCCAGCAAATGCTTCAGCAAGCTACGCAAACTGTGTTAAACGTACAATGCTTTGATCAATTCGCAGTCTATAGCAATAATAGCTTAGTCGCTTTTAAAACAGAAAAGACGAAGGAATTATTTGCTTACTTTATTTTGCACCCAAACATACCGATTCATCGGGATTACTTAATTGAAATCCTATGGCCAGATTTAGACTATGTACGAGCTAAATCTAATCTCCATACCGCTCTTTCTTATTTAAGAAAGACTTTGAATATGATCGGCTATGAAAACTGTATCGTCTTTTCAAATAAATACTATATCTTTGAGAAACCAACTATTGTGTGTGATCTATATGATTTTCAAAAACTTCATGAAGATTTTTCACGCTTGGAGTTTCCCTCCATATCTTTGATTAATCAATGTCTTTCTATTTATAAAAATGGCCTCTTTGTATTCGATGATTATGAGTGGTCAACTGCCGCTAAAGATAGATTAACGAAATCATACATAGAGTTATTAGAGAAGGGGTTTCAAACAACGTTTCTTTCTGATACTGAGAAGGCTCTTGAATTTCTACATGCTTTATTTGAGTATGACCCTTACAATGAACAAAAGCTTGAACATTATTTATACACGTTGACTCAGGCAGGGCTTCACGAACAAGCTTATAAAATTTTTCAAACATATAAACAAAAGCTTCAGGAAGATTTAGCACTGACACCAAGTGCTACCTTATTAGAGATTTCCCAAAAATTATTTGTTCAATATAAATAATGTAAAAACGGCGAGTACTACTTTGTTTTGTAGTAGCTCGCCTTATATTTTTGTACGTATTTTGAAACATGTTTAAATACCGCTACCCTCTGTTAGACCATGCTTCACCGCATATAGTGCTGCTTGTGTACGGTCTTGCACTTGTAGCTTTGTAAAGATATTGGAAATATGCGTTTTCACTGTTTTTTCTGTGACAAAAAGTGAGGATGCAATTTCTCGATTACTCTTTCCTTTTGTCAGCTCTGCAAGCACATCTTGTTCACGAGGTGTTAGTGGATTTAATAAATGTGGTGCATTTTGTGACTCTTGACGATCCATTTCAAGCGTTGTCGTTGCTTCTGGATGCAATGTATTTTCGCCACGCATAATACGACGAATGGATAAGACCAATTCATCTGGCTCAATATCTTTTAACTGATAGCCTGCTGCTCCCGCCTCCATTGCTGGAACTACATGATCTCGATCCGAAAAACTAGTCAGCATTAGAATTTCTATTTGTGGAAATTTTGCTTTGATGCGTTTTGTTGCCTGAATGCCGTCCATCTCAGGCATCACTAAATCCATTAAGATAATATCTGGTTGAATGCTTTCTGCTAATGATACAGCTTCATGCCCATTTTTCGCCTCTCCCACAACCTCAATATCCTTTTGTGTCTTTAAAAAAAACAATAGTCCTCGACGCACCACATGATGATCGTCTGCAATTAATACACGTATCATGTTCTCTCCCCCTTAATATGGCAAGCGGATGAGCAGCTCCGTACCTTTGCCAATTTCACTTACCCAGTCAGCAGTGCCACCTACTGATTTTGCACGATCCTTGATGGATTGTAAGCCCATTGAAAGCAGCTTTGTATTATTGTCGATGACAAAGCCTCGTCCCTCATCTCGAATCACCAATAAAATATCTGTTGATGTAACCGTAATATACAAGGCTGCTTCTAGCACCCCTGCATGACGACGCACATTATTGAGCGCCTCTTGTGCTACACGAAATAATGTTTCTTCAATACGAGAGGGGAATTGCAGTACACCTGAAACCATAACATGTAGCTTTAAGCCAAGCATTTCAGCGTATACTTTAATGGCTTCAAGTAAACCATTTTCTAATCCCTTCGGTCGCAATTGCCAAATCAGCGCACGCATTTCTGTTAGTGCATCTTGTGTTAAATGCTGGATCTCTTTAAATGTTTCTTTCACATCACAATCATCCGTCATCTCAATACCAGCTCTCGCTGTCAACGTAACAGAAAATAGTAGTTGATTAACGGAATCATGTAGGTCACGTGCTAGACGGTTACGCTCCTTCACAAGTGCCATTTCTTGCTCCTGCTTTGTCAGTAAAATTCGCTTAATAGCTGAACCCATCTGAAAAGCAACGGATTCTAATAAAGCTAGATCCTCCTCTGAAAAGCGTACCGTGTCCTTGGATGCAACATTTAATACACCAAAACGTTCTTGTCCAGATTGAAGGGGTACCGTGGCATGATGTGTAATTCCTTCATGATCGCCAACATTTGCTGCAATGGCACTTTCAATTCGCTGACACTCAATTATATTGGAGGCTTTTTTTAGCTCTTCATTGCGATAACGGGAGACGCACCAACAGCCACCCTTGTTTAAATAATGACAATTATTAAATTCCAATGCCTCTGGTAGATTTTCATGGACAACAAGCTCTGAGCGTCCTTTTGCATCAATAAAAAAAATCCAGCCTGTTTCAAATTTAGTGCCATTTAAAAATTTGATGAGTGCACCTTTTAGCATTGTGACAATTTCAGTTTCTTCATTTAATAGTTCAGCAATTTCCTTTAAAATACTAATATTGGAATGCTCATTCTCCCTCACGAAAACACCTCTTCTTTAGCATTACTACTGTTAATGATACCATTAAGGGATTGGAGACGTCTGCTTGAGTCGTTCATACTTTAGACTGAAATTCATAACATACCTTATTTTGTGTAAGTTGATTTACATATAAAACTAGAACAACTATAATCGAACAAGTACATGGTTTTATGAAGGGAAGAATGGATATGTCTAAAAAAGAGGAAAATGGCTTATTATTTATATGGATAGTGTCTGCTGTAGCGACACTAGGTTCATTATACTTTTCTGAAATTCGTCACTATGAACCTTGTAAATTGTGTTGGATTCAACGTATTTTTATGTACCCAATCGTCATTATGACGACAGTAGCATTGATCCAAAAAAATGCGCGTATCGCTGTCACAACAGCTGTGTTTTCTGTGATTGGAGGCTGTATATCACTTTACCATTACGGAATTCAAAAGCTAAGTTTTTTAGCTGACAATGCCCCTTCCTGCGGCGCGGTTTCTTGCACAGGACAATATATTAACTGGCTAGGCTTTATTACTATTCCGTTTTTAGCATTAACTGCATTTATTTTAATCGCAGGGGCAAGCTTCTATTTAATAAAAGCTTCAAAAGCTGCAAAATAATCGAGAGACCGTGTTCTACCAATGGAATGCGGTCTTTTCTACGGAGGAAGATCTATGTTTCATTATGAAATAACTGAAGATAACTTACATGTTGAAGAGCTGTTACGCAATCAATGGCGACTTGGCAAAAAGCTAGTCCATGAATTACGTATGGCTAAAGCAATCACTTTGACAAATGATGAGCTGATTCAATGGAATACACCTTTACAGGCAGGGACAATTATAAAATTTACATTTCCTATTCCGACATCTAACTACAAACCAACACCTGTTTGTGCTATTGATGTAGTCTATGAAGATGAACATTGTTTAATCGTCTCCAAGCCAAAGGGCATGGCAACACATCCGAATGATGCTCGTGATACACATACTTGTATGAACCATGTTATGGCACATATTAAAGAACAAGGTGGTGTATACGCCGAGCATGTTCATCGTCTTGATAAAGGGACACAAGGTTTATTACTTGTAGCAAAACACCCATTAGCAAAGTCTATTTTTGATCGAATGATTGAAGAAAAATCCATTATTCGTACGTACGCCGCAGAGGTACAGGGTAATTTACGTTCATCATCAGGGACGATTGCTGAACCAATTGGAAAGGACCGCCATCATGCGACAAGACGGGTTGTATCCAACACGGGACAGCATGCCGTAACTCACTATGAAGTGGTGGCCCGCTACAAAAATTCCTGTGTTGTCCACCTCATTCTTGAAACTGGACGAACGCATCAAATTCGTGTTCATTTAGCCTATATCGGCCATCCAATTATTGGTGATACAATGTATGGCGCACGAGAAACAGCAAATGATGACTACGAGCTCCATGCGATTCAATTAGAATTTGAACATCCATTTTTAAATAAACGAATTACCGTCAAGGACGAGCAGTAAGTAAAAAAATCCCGCCCTCTATTTGAGAGCGGGATTTCATAGTGTTGAAAAACAAAACCATCCATAGAATTTATGTGAAAGGTGAAAAAGGATTTCCGTTGCAGGCTACTTGCTTTCCTGTGGGCGAGCGCCGAGCCGCTTCCTCCGTGCAGGGGCTCGCCTGTCTCGCTATTCCCACGGGAGTCAAGTAGCCTTCCACTCCAATCCATAAAATAAAAATGTTCACTTTTTAGCAAAAAAGTGAAGGTATTCACTACTCTTTTATGGTGGGGTGTTGGCACACATCACTTCTCCACATTGAAAGTAAGAGGCTATCCTCTCTTATAATATAAATCATGGGCTATTTTGTTCAGGAAAAGACACTTTTGCAGAATGGTTGATTGGAGTGGAGCCAGCGTCACTCCTAGGGGATTTAGCGTCACAGAGGAGACCCTGGAGCGAACGCAGTGAGTGAAGCGGCTCATCAGACGCCCCCTGGAAAGGACGCTGGCGGAACGGAAATCAACCCCTCGCCTTACAAAATTGCTTATTATGCCGTTGACATTACCTTTTTTCAACAACATGAAATCCCGCCCTCTATTTGAGAGCGGGATTTACTTATTTCCTAAAAATCAAATTTGAAATGATCAGGATCTTGCCCAAATCGTTGATTTCGATTTAATGTAGCCATTTTCTCCATCTGGGCTTGTGTTAATTCAAAGTCAAAAATCTGTGCGTTTTCCTCGATTCGACTTGGTGTTACTGATTTAGGAATAACCAATGTATTGTTTTGTAAATGCCAACGTAACACTACTTGAGCAGCCGTCTTTCCGATTTCTTGCCCTATTTCCACTATTGTAGGGTCAGTAAGTACGCCTCCGCGCCCTAGCGGTGACCATGCAGTAACAGCAATTTGGTGTTCACTGCAAAATGCGCGTAATGGGAGCTGCTGTAAATAAGGATGTAACTCCACTTGATTGACCATCGGAGCCGTATTTGCCTTTGCCAGTATTTTTTCTAAATGATGCTCATGGTGATTCGATACACCTGTCGCACGAATTAATTTTTCATCGTATAGACGTTCAATTGCTCGATAGGTTTCTTCAAAAGTTTCTGGGACAGCCCAATGGGTTAAATATAAATCTAGGTAATCTATATTTAATTTCTTTAATGAAACCTCAAAAGCACGTAATGTGGCATCATACCCTTGGTCATTATTCCACACTTTTGCCGTAACAAATATATCTTCACGTTGAATGCCTGAATGACGAATCGCTTCCCCTACCTCTACCTCATTGCCATATAAGGACGCTGTATCAATAGCTCGATAACCAAATTTAAGTGCTTTATCAATAGCCTGTAATGTTTCTTCACGTTCAGTCATTTTATAAACACCTAAACCAAAGCAAGGCATTTCTACACCATTTGATAATGTTTTCGTTGATTGTAAATGCAAGAAGCACAACCCCTTTCTTTTCCTAGTACCATTATACAAAAAATTGGATTTAAGAAAAATAAAGCAGCTGTTTTAAACCTTACTTTTTCTCGATTTCCGTATCCTCCTCCAATTGTATAGGGTCAGCAATACGTTCATCCTCTGCCAGTTCAAGACCATCTCGTAAATGCTCCATCTGTTTTCCCAAATCTTTTAATTCTTTCATATCTCTAGCCATTGAACCATTTTCAATGTTTGGCACTTTTTTTTCCATAATGATCACCTCATTTATAGTTTTCCCGATATCGAGATGTTTGAACCATTTCTGACATATTTTATTCCGCTATGTCGTTTCATTTTTATAATAGATAGGCTATACTAAAAAGAGATGTCTTTAGAACATGAGGAGGGTACTTCCATGAAATTATTATTAATCATTGGTGTAACAGTTGCTTTCTTAACAGCTATTTTTACCGCTGGATACGAAGGCGACTACAAAGCAGACAAATAATAGCTCAAGAAAATCACTAAGCATTTTGCAAGGCTTAGTGATTTTCTTTTTTTGTAGAACAATAGAAATACTTGACTTTCATTTGTTTTTAAAATAAACTAACTTACATAAAGTAACTTAATAAAAAAAGATAACTATTTGGAGGTATCCTCTATGCATTTCCATGAAAAACCTAACACATATGTAACGAATGTTGAAATAAAAGTAAGCGATCTCCAACGCTCTTTAACCTTTTATCAAGAAATAATAGGCTTTAAAATTTTACAGCAAGAATCACATAAAGCTACGTTGACTACCGATGGAGAAACTGCTCTTTTAACCATTGTTCAGCCTGAAGCAGTGGAAGAAAAGCGAAGCATGACGACAGGGCTTTATCACTTCGCCTTATTATTGCCAACTCGCCGTGACCTAGCCAATGTCATTACTCATTTTCACGACAAAGGTGTACACCTTGGGGCTTCTGATCACGCTGTCAGTGAAGCACTCTATTTAAATGATCCTGACCATAACGGTATTGAGGTGTATGTGGATCGTGATGAAAGCGAATGGACATGGCATAATGATTACGTGCATATGGTGACAGAACCACTCAATATCCGTTCTATTTTAGAAGAAGGAGATGGAAACTGGAATGGACTTCCTGCTGGTACAGTGATGGGTCATATTCATTTATCTGTCTCCAACTTAGCAGAAGCTGAGCATTTTTATACTAAAGGCTTAGGTTTTGAGATTGTCACACGCTATGGTTCCCAAGCACTATTCATTTCAACAGGTCGTTATCATCATCATATCGGTTTAAACACGTGGCACTCAGAAAATGCTCCAAAGCTTGGCCAAAATCAAGTGGGTTTGAAAACATTCTCCTTGCGACTAGATAACGAAGAACAAGCAGCCACTATGAAAGGAAACCTTCGTGTAATGGGTGCACTAGTCATAGAAATTGCTGGTGGATTCCAAACAGAAGACCCTGCTGGTAATGTTGTGTTATTGAAGTTTTAGTATTAAAAAGGCAGTTCTCACATGCGGAGAACTGCCTTTTTAATGTAAACCTGGATAGCCTTGTTGTCGTAATGCCTCATAAATGACAATGGCAGCCGTATTAGACAAATTGAGTGAACGTATATGATCACTTTGCGGAATACGCAAGCACATATCTCGTCGATCATATGCAAAGTCCTTTGGCAACCCTGTCGTTTCTTTTCCAAACATAAAATAAATATCTCGATCTTGATCACTAAAATCATGCGTCGTAAACGGCTCATCACTATACGTTTCGATTAAATAAACATCTCCATTTTTAGAATGCTCTATAAAATCATCCAGTGAATCATGATAGACAATATTCACACTATGCCAATAATCTAAGCCTGCTCGTTTCAACATTTTATCGTCCGTCGAAAAACCTAGTGGACGAATTAAATGTAACGATGTATTCGTACCAGCACAAGTACGAGCAATATTCCCTGTATTAGCTGGAATTTCTGGTTGATATAAAACGATATGCAATGGCATAACGACACACTTCCTTATTCAAAATTTCTTTCAGCAGGCTCTTGAACAGAGCCAGATTTTTTTAGAATGAGTAGCCCCTCGGATAAAATGAGACTCAGTTCTTTTGAGTCGGTTTTCCCTCTCGGTAAGCGGGCCATAGTTCTTTGGGAGCGACTTTTCCACATATTATGAGCAGGCACGGCTCTTTTAGAGCGAACCGACTTCCTTTATGAACGAAACCCCAACCTTTTGGAGCACCCTCCGCTCAAACTAGAGCCGCTTCTCCGACAATTCCAGTGACTGATTTCACCCTCTAATAGAAAGCAAGTAAACCAATTGCCCTGACTCAACTTATTGGAAAAACTGCAACCCTTTATGAATTTCACTGAGTACTTCTTCATCCTGTTCTGTAACTTCCGCTTCATGTAAAGCAGATTGGGCTATTTCTCCACCTATCTTGCCTAAAGCCCATGCAGCTGTGCCACGAATGACAGGACGTTCATCTTTTTGAAGAACATCAATTAAATCTGGTATGGCGGCTTCTTCTTTAAAATGAGCGAGTGCTAAAATGGCATTACGCTGGATAGGCTTTTTCCCACGCCAAGAGCCTGAGACATGACCAAACTTGGCCTTAAATTCTCGATTAGAAATCGTTAAAAGAGGAGTCAATAATGGCTTGGCAAGTTCTGGATCTGGCATAAATTCTTCATGCATCCAATTAATTTTCCCTTTATTTTTAGGACATACTGTCTGGCATGTATCACAGCCATAAAGACGATTGCCGATATGATTTCGGAACTCATCAGGCAGTAATCCCTTTGTTTGGGTCAGAAAGGCAATACAGCGCTGCGCATTCAGTTGTCCTCCTTGGATTAAGGCGCCAGTCGGACAAACATCCAAGCACAATCGACAATCTCCACATTCATCCTCCATTGGCTTATCTGGCGCAAAAGGGATATTTGTGATGAGCTCTCCCAAATACACATAAGAGCCAAATTCAGGCGTTATAATGGAACAATTTTTCCCACTCCAGCCAATGCCTGCACGTTCTGCTACAGCTCGATCTACAAGTGCTCCCGTATCTACCATCGATTCAATTCGCACACCCTCGACGTGTTCCTCAAGCCAAGCAGATAATAACTTCAAACGTTCACGTATTGCTGTATGATAATCGACACCCCATGAAGCTCGACAAAAAATTCCACGCCTTGCACCTTTTTTACCAACTGGTGCATTTTGCATACGCGAAGGATAGGCAACAGCTATCGCTACAATGCTCTCTGCTTCATTTAATAATTGAAGGGGTTCGGTACGTTTTTCAATATTACTTTCTTCAAAACCAGACTGGTAGCCTAGCTCCTGCTGGCGACGCAATCTGTTCTTTAGTTCTGTAAAGGGAGCTGCTGTTGTAAAACCTATTTTATCAACGCCAATGGACATCGCATATGCCACAAAGTCACGTTGTAGGTCATGTATGTTCATTTTATTTCCAACTCCTTACATGGTACAATAATAGAAATAGATAAAGTAGGTGATGTTCATTGGAAATTTCCATTAACCAATCTCTATTAGCACAACATCCCGAGCTAAAAATCGGCATTATTCATTATACCAAAATTGTCGTAGCAGAATCCCCTCAAATGATTAAAGGACGTATGCAATTGTATCAGGAAAATCTCTTTCTAGAAATGCAAGAACAACCCGTGACACAGCGTGAGGGTATCGCAGAATGGAGACAGCTATGGAAAAAGCTTGGTGCTGATCCAAACCGTTACCGTCATTCAGCAGAAAGCCTAATGCGTCGAATTAGTAAGCAAAACTATTTAACACCACTTCATTCAGGTGTTGATTTAAATAATTTCTTTTCTCTCCAATACGAAATGCCAATTGGGCTGTATGATGTCGCTCCAATCAAAGGGTCTGTGGAAATTGCTCTTGGTCATGATGAAATTAGTTACGAAGGTTTAAATGGGCGATTGAATACATTAACAAATATTCTATATAGTCGTGATGAAGTAGGAGCATTTGGCTCACCTTTTGTCGATTCTAAACGCACAGCTGTTACAGAGGAAACGACTGAGGCATTACATATATTTTATCTCCGACCATCGTTAACAACTGAAGCAGCAAACGAACTTCTTGCGTCAGCAGGAAAAATGTTTAATCAAATCCATGGCGGTCATTATCAAACCGCACTTTTGTCAAATAATGCGCCATCTACAACACTATAAAAAGGACGTGTTTTCATGATTAATCTTGCAGAAGCAGTTAAACTAAAAAGTATTTTAGGGAAGAAAACTCAAGAGCTTGTTAGTGAACTACATCGTAGTGCTGTTGTGACAGTAGAAAAAGGACAAGCTCCTAAAACAAGTAATCGTGCTCTCCCCCTTATTGAGGCTGACCTAGCACAAATTCGTCTCGATGCACGTACGCTAGACCGTTTAGTATATGAAGCGAACATTCAAAACTCCGTCGATTTTAAAGGTGAAAAGTTAGCACTAGTAGAAGCCATCGAATTGGCGACACAGCTCCGTGCCGAGGCTGAATTGTGTAAAGAATTTAGTATGCGTGAAAAAGAAAGTGTCCGATTTGGCTATGGTGAAAATGCAATGTTATACGAAATCACTTTGTATGAGCCTGATGCATATCGAGAACGAGCAATTCAACTCGAAAAAGATGCACATAAACTATCCAATCTTATTAATTCAAAAAATTATAGTATACAAATTAACTTTGACGATTCTCGTTATTTCTAATCTCGGGGCGGTGAGACTCCAAACCGAGTTGGATGTGCTGTTTTCAAATTCAGCTTTTGAGCTAACTTGCCTCAAACCAATAACAAGTTACCTGTTACTGTATGACCGATGACTAATGACCAACTATAGGCAAAAGCCATACTCAACCAACTTGATTCCGTTTGAAAACGCCATCCATGGCTCTCCTACATTTATGTATGGAGAGCCTTTTTATGTAGATTCAGCATTTTTTTAAGGACGTAAATGGTGAATTATGGAATATTGATGCCAAGTTTAAATGTCGATGAATTCGAATGTCTAGTTTGCCCCATTCAAGGACAAAATGGAAGTATCTATAGGAAAGGGGTCATACTATGACACAGCAAAATGATTCAACACATGAGCAAGATACAACCTTAACAAATCGACAGGGCCATCCGATTACCAACAATCAAAATTTACGAACAATCAGTAATCGTGGTCCTGCAACACTTGAAAATTATGATTTTCTAGAAAAGATGAGTCACTTTGACCGAGAGAGAGTTCCTGAACGAGTGGTCCATGCTCGTGGTGCTGGTGCACATGGTTATTTTGAAACTTATGGTGTTGTGGGTAATGATCCAATTTCAAAGTATACACGTGCAAAAGTCTTTCAGGATAAAGGGAAGAAAACGCCTGTCTTGGTGCGTTTTTCAACTGTGATACACGGCGGTCACTCCCCTGAAACTTTACGTGATCCACGAGGCTTTGCAGTCAAATTTTATACAGAGGATGGCAACTGGGATTTAGTGGGTAATAATTTAAAAATCTTCTTTATTCGTGATGCCATGAAATTCCCAGACATGATCCATGCTTTTAAGCCAGATCCTATTACTAATATTCAGAGCGTCGAACGTTTCTTTGACTTTTGTGCTAGCTCTCCAGAAACCTTCCATATGGTCACTTTTGTCTACTCACCTTGGGGGATTCCAGCTAATTATCGTATGATGCAAGGCTCTGGGGTCAATACGTATAAATGGGTTAATGATGAAGGGAATGCGGTTCTTGTCAAATATCACTGGGAACCACTACAAGGCATTAAAAATTTAACACAAAAAGAAGCAGAAGAAATCCAACAGAAAAATTTCAATCATGCCACTCAAGATTTATATGATGCCATCGATCGTGGTGAATATCCTGAATGGGAGCTACATGTTCAAATAATGGAGGATGGTCCACATCCTGAGCTTGATTTTGATCCATTGGATGATACAAAGCTTTGGCCAAACGATCAATTCCCATGGTATGCAGTTGGCAAAATGGTATTAAACAAAAATCCTGAGGATTATTTTGCTGAGGTGGAACAGGCCGCATTCGGCACAGGGGTACTGGTTGATGGCTTAGATTTTTCTGATGATAAAATGCTACAAGGTCGTACTTTCTCTTACTCCGATACACAGCGTCATCGTGTAGGGGCTAACTACTTACAGCTACCGATTAATGCGCCTAAAAAGCGTGTTGCTACCAATCAACATGGTGGGCAAATGATGTATAAACGTGATTTAGCACCCGGTCAAAATCCACATATAAATTATGAGCCATCTATGCTCAATGGTTTAAAGGAAGCGACACAAGCTGGGAAAGAACATACACCCTATGTAGAGGGAAATCTTGTTCGTGAATCAATCGATCGTCAAAGCAATACTAAGCAAGCTGGCGAAACTTACCGTAGCTTTGAGCAGTGGGAGCGAAATGAACTTCTTGAAAACTTAATACGCGATTTATCAGTCTGTCACGAGGATATTCAAAATGCAATGATTGCGCTAGCAGAGGAAGCGGATGAAGAATATGGTCGTTTACTCAAAGAAGGTTTGCATAAGGCACGAAAAAACGCCTCCGCTTCTAAACCACTTGGCAATATCGATGGCGATCAAGCACCTCAAGATGCTATCAATAAAGGTCATGATGCCGAGCCATATTAACTAAGTTAAAAATAGGCTGGGACAAACCAATGAAAAACCCGATCTATTTTACGAAACACTCCTTTAGTGTTTTGTAGTAGCTCGGGTTTGCTTTTCGTCTTAAAATTATCTGGCTTTCATAATAGCCAAATTAATTATGTATAAGCCTCTTTTTGCATTATTGCTCATAAGCCTTATACCAATGATAGGGTTGAATTTCTTTTAATAACTTAAATACTAATTCACCATTTGCATTCGTAATCGCAGCTTTCACATTCTCTCCTCAATAGAAAAGTCTTTCCTGACAGACCCCGCATGGTGTAAGTTCTGATTTTTCACTTTCTCGAGCAACACAAATTGAATGTGTAACCTTTGTATTGAATTGATGGGCCTCTAGAATGGCTCCCGTTCCCATACATAATTCAGTAGCTGGCATTCATGACCTCTGGTGCGATACTTGTTAAAATCCGCCCATCTTCAGTATACAAAGTTGCAGCTCCTCCCCAGCCAGAGGGATATCCTTTTTCTGCTAATGCTACTGCCGATTCATATAGTGTTTTTTCAATATCCATCCTACATCATTTATGTACGCCAGGTAATATTTTCAATACCTTTTCCTCGGCGTCTAAAATAGCATCCACTCCTAGTGGAATGGCAATATTCGTCGTTTCATGCCCAATCTTAAAGCCAGCCACAACCGGAATGCCCAATTCAGCAAAATACTCCTTCATCAACAGATGCAATGCCGCTTCATCAGCTCCTGTCTGTGTAAATGAGCCAATGATTACACCTGCTAACTGTTCTAACTTCCTAGCCTGTTTTAATTGCTGAAGCATCGAATCAATTCCCGGAATCGTTTCACCTAGTTCTTCTATCAATAAAATTCGACCTTCAGTACGCACTTCAAATTTAGTTCCTAATGTGCTGACAAGACGATAGAGATTGCCTCCGATAATTTCACCTCTTGCAACACCCCCAGCAATTGTTGTTAAAGGAGAAATCGCCTCTGTATACTGAATTTCCATAGGGGAAAATAATTGTAAAAACATTTTCTTTGATAAGTCATCCATCTTACTAGCTGCCATAAGCAGAGGGCCATGAAATGTCACTAGGTTGGCATATTCATTGATGGCACAATGTAAATATGTCAGATCTGAAAAGCCCCAAAAAATTTTAGGGTTTTCCTCTAATAAAGTATAATCAACTTTTTCAGCAATTCGTGCAGAGCCATAGCCTCCCTTGGCACAAAAGATCGCTTTCACTTCAGGGTTTTTCACCATTTCATGCAGATCAGCTAACCTGGTCTCGTCATCTCCAGCTAAATAATCATGTTTAGCATGAATCGTATCACCTACAATATAGCGAAGCCCCAATTCGTCCAAAAAAGCTAATGCATCTCCTAGCTTTTCAGGCTCTACAAGACTTGAAAGGGCAATAACACCAACTAAATCACCTTTTTGTAGATATGGTACTGTACTTTTCAACGCAATCACTCCTCTTTTCCTTATTTTAGCATAGCCATACTATGGGAGCATTGATTATTGCGATGCTTCATGCCTAAAATAAACCATAATATTAGAAGTTATCGCTTTATGATAATCTCGCCATAGAGCTTACCTTCCAGACACACTATCTAGCACAAACTTTATTCATTGGAAATAGACAGCAACGATTGCTGGTATTTTTGCTTCTATCGTTGCTTTTTTGCTGGAATAACAGTGTCATACTGTTTGGTGCGGACAAGGTGAATATTTATTTTTTTCGATGAAAATTATCCTACCGGAAAAACAAATAAGCAAAGACTTCCACTATAAGAAGTCCTTGCTTATTCTTGTTAGTTTGTTCCACCATAAATAATCGTAACATTAGGATGGTTTAATAATTGACTTGCTGGGAAATCTTCCGTCACATGACCACTCTTCAATTTTTCCATTGCATCCAACTTCTTCTCTCCAAAGGCAATAAGGACGATTTCCTTTGCCTTCATAATGGATTGAATGCCCATCGTAATCGCATGTGTGGGCACTTCAGAAGGGTCATCAAAGTAAATAGCGTTTTCTGTTCTTGTGGACTCTGTTAACTTAACTATATTAGTCATAGAATCAAACGAAGTGCCGGGTTCGTTAAAACCTATGTGACCATTCACACCGATTCCAAGCAGCTGTAGATCAATGCCTCCTGCTTCCTCAATACGTCTATCATATGCAAGACATTCGGTAGCTAAGTCGGCTGCCTTGCCATTTGGCAAATGTATATTTTCTTCTTGTATATCTACAAAATTAAATAAATTCTTATGCATGAAAGTCCAATAGCTTGCTGGGCTTGTTTGCTCAAGACCTACATACTCATCCAAGTTAAAAGTTTGAACATCCTTAAAAGATAGATGACCTGCCTGATGTCTTGCCACTAATTTCTTATACATACCAACAGGTGATCCACCCGTTGCTAACCCTAAAATACTATTAGGTTTCTCTTGTATTTGCTTGGAGAAAATATGAGCTGCAACTTCGCTCATTTCCTCATATGTATTTACTTCTATCCACTTCATAGTAATTACGATACCTACCTTACCCTCAATATTATTAACTAATATGTAAAATATTCCACTTTATAGTAGCTAATATATTAATCTTACTAGTTATTTAGCTATTTTTCTATCATTTCCTCCTTCAGTTTATGCGTGTAATCTTAGACTATTTCGGTTATGTTATTAATAAGGAAGTGAGGCGATTTTATGAATTCTCAGATTCATCACTATTTACAGCATATTCAATTTCAAGGATCTTTAGAGCCAACTATACAACTACTTGGACAACTACAAACGAAACATCTATTGACCATTCCCTATGAAAATTTAGATGTTGCCTTGAACCGTGGTATCTCCTTCGCTATCCCTGATTTATATCAAAAAATAATGGTTGAACGACGTGGTGGCAATTGCTTTGAACTCAATATCTTATTTAGCTGGCTCTTGCGGGAACTTGGATTCTCTGTTACGAATCGATATGCGCAGTTTTGGCGTAACGTGGCAGAAGATACACCTACAGAGGAGATTCCTATGCACCAGCTTTTATTAATAAATGAGGGTGGACAGACCTATATCTCAGATGTAGGAGTAGGTGCTTTAGCACCCTGTAAGCCAGTACCATTGATTGCAGGACATCAACATCGTGAAGGCCAAGAGTTATATAAAATAGAACGAGATGAAGCAAATGGTTGGATGCTGTTTGAACAAACAAAACAAAATTGGCGTTTGCTTTATAGTTTTCATGATGATGCAAATGAGGCAAAATTTGCACCTCGACTCTCGCAGCAAAAAAATAAAATTGCTATGATTCGCACTACTCGTGGACGTCATACCATGATGAACAACGAATTTAGAATCTATGAAGGTTCATCCTTAACAATTTATACTACACACAATGACAAAGAATGGCTGCAAGCTCTTCAGCGTTTTTTTCATATTACATTACAAAACTAACAACAAAGCAAGCCCACTTCAAAAAGAGGCTTGCTTTCAATTTATTTCATTGTACGATTTAATAACTCTAACACAACAATGTCATTGTGTAGCTCTTTCACTAAACCAATTCCATCTACAAAATAATAAGTTTTCACCACATCACTATAGATGGATCTTTCCTCAAGTATCACGACACCTGTATATTGAACCTCACCAGCTCGCACAGTACCGTTAGTCGTTTTAACTGTCACTCGTACACCAGACGTCACTCCCTCGTCATCCTCATGTAAAATGACACCTATTCTAAGTGGTAGTTCCAAATACAAATCATAATGTGTGGTAGCATCACTAGCAATAGCTTGACCATATATACGGTCATGTCCATATAACAGTTCATTAGGAAATGTTTGTGCTGTACTTACATTTTGGACTGTCCATACATCATTTTTACCGTCATGATGGTCATATTGATAGTTTAACGTATAGCGTTGATTATCACTTAAAGAATAATGAGCATACGTATAAACAAAAGCAGGATCTTTTAGCAAATCAGGCTTAGTCAGAGTCATCGCTCGTGCCAAAAATGCTGAAAAGTGAGCACGTGTAACAGGCTCATTTGGTTTAAATGCTCCATCCTCATAACCTCTTATTAAATGATTATGAGCCAATGTTAAAATCTCTTTATAGCCTGGTGTCTGCTCCGTTACATCCGAAAAATAATAAGGATCTGAGCCCTTTAATTGAAAGGCTCTGTGCAGTACAATAGCCATTTGTCCTCTTGTAATCATTGCATCTGGATGGAATTTATCGACTGCATTAAAAATGCCCGCATTTTGTACCGCAGCAATTTCTTTATAATACTTATGTGCAGTCGTTACATCCTGAAAATTAGGATTTTTTATATTGATTGTATTTAATCCTAGAGCACGAGTTAACATCACAGCAACCTGTGCTTTCGTAACTTTTTCGTTCGGCTTGAACAGAGTATTTGAATAACCCCTCACAATATCCTGCTCTACTAAATAATCAATTTCTGTTGATAATGTCTCATCAGTTAAATCTTTAAAGCTTGCTGCCCGTACTTCCTTAGGTAATAGACAAACAGTTATCAGGATTAAACATATAATTTTCAATAGGTTCTTCACATTATCCCTCCTCCTTCGATTCTTTACCCATCTAAGTCAATTTTTACTCTTCATATGAAAATACCACAACCATAAAAGATATGATTGTGGTATTTCCAATTAGTACATAGCATTTGGTAACACAAGCCCATCGCTCATTTTAATAATACGATCAGCATAGGCGAGCATTTCTTCATCATGTGTCACCATTAATGTTGTAATCTTTAATGTTTTCGTTAATTCTCTTAGCAACAGCATAATTTCTTTAGAACGCTGGGAGTCTAAACTAGCTGTTGGTTCATCAGCAAACAATACTTTTGGTTGATGAATGATGGCACGTGCGATTGCTACACGCTGCTTTTCTCCACCTGATAAGGAGGAAGGATAAGCCGTTTTACGATGAGCCATTCCAATTAATTGTAGTAGATGATTCACTTCATGCTGCTGTTCGTACTTCTTTAACCGAGACTCAGCAACATCTAGCATTAACAGCAGCTGCTCCTCCACTGTCAGAAATGGTACGAGATGCGCAAACTGAAAGACAAAGCCAAATTTACTTGCACGTAATTTCCGTACCTGCTCAGTGCTCATCGTTGTAAGATTTTGTTCTTCGAAAAACACTTGCCCATCTGTTGCTGGCTGTAGTCCCGCAGCTATCGTTAACAGTGTACTTTTCCCTGAACCAGACGCACCTACCAATGCAGTAATCTCCCCCTCTTTTAACGAAAGATTGATACCTTTTAAAATTTCCTCCTCCACTTCACCATTTTTAAACGTTTTTCGCACTTCATCAATTGTAAACAATGTCATGATTATCCCTCCCCTTGTTGTATGGCTTGTAACGGTTCAATTTTTTTAATTTGTAGACCCGACAATGTAGCTCCGATAAAGCCAATGATAAGAAACACTATGGATAACTGTGTTGTAGTGCCAATTGCTAAGGTGAAGGGCATTCCCTTAGGTGCAACAACATGAAATAACTGGCTAAGGCTAATGGATATGACAAGTGAGATCATTGTAATAATAGCCATCTGTGTCCAGATCATTTTAAACAACTTACTTGTTTTTAAACCAATTGCTTTTAAGATGCCATACAAACCAATTTTTTGCACATTCATCATATAGAAGAAAATGGCGAATAACATGCCACTAATGACAACTAAGAACCATATAATCATATTTAAAGATAGCTGTTCCGCACTATAGCTGGGAATTGTATTGAGAAATTCTTTATTGTTGTATGCTTGTAGCCCTTTAAACTCTTTTGGCTCGCTATTTGGTACATAAATTAACTGTTTGTCCTTTACACGATACATCTCGTGATAGGCCTCTTCACTAATGTAAGCGACAGGTGCGTGGCTATATTTCTTTTGCTCCACAAAGCCTTTAACGATGAACTCACCATTGTATTGATTATTCTTTAATGTATCTCCGACTTTGATTCCTTTATCCTGTAACGAGCTATCTAACAGTACCTCCCCTTGATGCACATTTTGAAACAATCTGGACTCGGTAGATGTAACAAAGGCAACACTCTGCTGTTTATCGTCTTGATCATTTAAAAAGCCCATTTGAATCGAAAAAGCTACTGCTTCTTTCTCTTTCCCCATGACTTCCTGTTGAAGGTCGCTATCAATTCTCGAAAGATTAAACGCCCCCTCTGCATCTTCAGCCATGTAAATTTGTCCTTTCGGTAAATCTTTAATTAAAGCTGCATTATCCTGCGATAGACCATTTGCCAAACCCGAAATAATAAACGTTAAAAAACTAACTAGGAAGATAATGGAGCCCAAGATTAAAAACCGTACTTTATTCTTCTTTATCTCTTTCCACGCAAGGTTCATTACTAACCCCTCCATTTCTTTGATTACTCATAGCTTAAAATGTTTACATGAACAGAGCATGAACTAATCATTAAAAATGACCGGGAAAATAAAAAACCGATCTATAAAGGAAGTTTTTATCCTATAGAACGGTTTAAAATATTTTTAATTTAAAAAAATTCATATAATCCATTTTTAAAGTAATTGTATTCATTTTGGTCTATTAACTTAACGCCGTACCCTTCATAGAATATCTGTTCGTCTTGTTCTGTTTCAAATACATGTGGTTTAGGGCGTACCGCCAGAGCAACATCATATCGTGGATCACCTAATGCTCCAGCACTCCAATCGATAACTCCTGAAATTTTTCTATTCTGTACAAGAACATTGTCAATTGTGAAATCACCGTGTATAAATGTTTGCTGAATGATTTTTGGTTTTTTCCTTTTCAATTTATCTAATAATTTTGGAGTGCCATCTACTTTAAAATTTTTCAAATTAAACTCAGCTTGTCCCAACATATCGTCTATCCATGGTGTGTCTTTTACTAACTCTTGTGGACATCGGGTTGAATGAATGGCAGAAAGGATCTTCCCAAAGTTAAATATTATTTCATGTCTGTTTTCCTCTTTAATCTCATTTTCTAGTGCACTTCTAACGGTGTCGCCTTCTAAATATGCCATTAAAGCCCATGACTGATTTTCTAATGGTTGTTCAATAAAATAATGCAACGTTGGAACTGGTAATGTAGATTTTGATAAATGTTTAAGGACAGTTGCTTCTTTCGTTAACCAGGAACAAAATTGTGTTCCTTTTGTTCTTTTTAAAACGAATATTCCTCTTTTAGAATTAAGAATTCCTACATCCGATGTATGTCCTTGTCTTGGAAAATAAATATGGATAACTCCTCCAACATACTCAATTATGTCTTTAGGTATTTCATTTCGTTGTATGGGATGCAAAATTTTCACCACCAATGCTACTTATTTTAATCAGCCTTTCTTTTTCCTCTAGTTTGATAAAGAACAGGATCTATATTACTCCACACATAAATTAATAAGTCTAAGTCTTGATTTCCTATATTAATCTTTTCCGTTTTTTCTAATCTAGCACCCAATCTCTTATAAAAACGCTTCGACTGATTATCCTCTAAAACCTCAACAAATATTTTTTCATAGCCTAATGCTTTCAACTTAGTAAACAATTTATTGACTAGTTTACTGCCTATTCCTTGACCCTGAAATTGATCTAAAATGTAGATGGATGTTAAATCCCCAGACCCTTCAATTTCATTTTCAGCTCTCTTACCACCATCAGTAAATCCAATAATTTCCCCATTATTGTTTTCTGCAACAAAGACATAATGATCAACTTTAGAGATGTTCCTTACCCATAATTCTGTTCTTTGCTCATAAGACAATTTTTCTAAATACTCGGTAGGAAGAATATTTTTATAAGTATTCTTCCAACTATCTACATGAACTTTTGCTATGCCTTTAGCATCCGACAATTTTGCTTCCCTTATAATCATGTTCCACACCTACCTTCGTATTTACTGTTTATTCAATATGTATGTATTTATATCCTCTTTTGGCATAAAAAATTTTAATCATTCACGCGAGGTTTAGAATGCAATATTATTATTGATGACAAATAAAAAAACGCTTCTTACACTAAGTAAGAAACGTTTCTATAGACAGTTTTAACATACTGTCTAGGATACCGGTGGTCGGGGTCGAACCGACACTCCAAAGGAACACGATTTTGAGTCGTGCGCGTCTGCCAATTCCGCCACACCGGCATAATGGAGATAAAAAAAATCGGATACACCGATTAGAGTTAAAATATGGAGGCGGCAACCGGATTTGAACCGGTGATAAAGGTGTTGCAGACCTGTGCCTTACCACTTGGCTATGCCGCCATCGAAGTTGGAGCGGAAGACGAGGTTCGAACTCGCGACCCCCACCTTGGCAAGGTGGTGTTCTACCACTGAACTACTTCCGCAAAATGGCTGGGGTACCTGGATTCGAACCAGGGCATGACGGAATCAAAATCCGTTGCCTTACCGCTTGGCTATACCCCAAAAGATAATTATATAAATGGGGCGACTGATGGGAATCGAACCCACGAGTGCCGGAACCACAATCCGGTGCGTTAACCACTTCGCCACAATCGCCATTATATTATAATTTTTATTAATTTTACTTTAAATGGGGCGACTGATGGGAATCGAACCCACGAATGCCGGAACCACAATCCGGTGCGTTAACCACTTCGCCACAATCGCCATAAAATTAATTGGCAGGGGCAGTAGGAATCGAACCCACACCAAAGGTTTTGGAGACCTCTATTCTACCGTTGAACTATGCCCCTATAATAATAAAACTGGTGGAGGGGGACGGATTCGAACCGCCGAACCCTAAGGAGCGGATTTACAGTCCGCCGCGTTTAGCCACTTCGCTACCCCTCCGGGAATACATGGTGCCGGCGATAGGAGTCGAACCCACGACCTACTGATTACAAGTCAGTTGCTCTACCAACTGAGCTACACCGGCAAAAAAACATGATGGGTCAGGACGGAATCGAACCGCCGACACTTAGAGCTTCAATCTAATGCTCTACCAACTGAGCTACTGACCCTTGTTATTAAAATAAATGGCGGTCCCGACCGGGATCGAACCGGCGATCTCCTGCGTGACAGGCAGGCATGTTAACCGCTACACCACGGGACCATTTGGTTGCGGGGGCCGGATTTGAACCAACGACCTTCGGGTTATGAGCCCGACGAGCTACCACTGCTCCACCCCGCGATAATCATATACTATTGTAAAAATAATGGTGGAGGATGACGGGCTCGAACCGCCGACCCTCTGCTTGTAAGGCAGATGCTCTCCCAGCTGAGCTAATCCTCCATCTGGGTATTTAAATGGTGACCCCTACGGGATTCGAACCCGTGTTACCGCCGTGAAAGGGCGGTGTCTTAACCACTTGACCAAGGGGCCAACTTTTGGAATAAATCAAAGTGCTGGCGGAGAGTAAGGGATTTGAACCCTTGAGACAGTGTTAACCGCCTACACGATTTCCAATCGTGCTCCTTCGGCCACTCGGACAACTCTCCAAGAATGGCTCCGAAGGCAGGACTCGAACCTGCGACAACCTGATTAACAGTCAGGTGCTACTACCAACTGAGCTACTTCGGAATAATTTTAGTATATAGCCTAGCGACGTCCTACTCTCACAGGGGGAAACCCCCAACTACCATCGGCGCTAAAGAGCTTAACTTCCGTGTTCGGTATGGGAACGGGTGTGACCTCTTTGCCATCATCACTAGACTATTTGAAAGACAATACTTATTATAACATATTTTATCAAAATTACAAGTATATTATAATATTTTTTATTCTTTCAAAACTGGATAAACGTACATTGAATGGTTCAAACGTTTTGGTTAAGTCCTCGATCGATTAGTATTCGTCAGCTCCATGTGTCACCACACTTCCACCTCGAACCTATCTACCTCATCGTCTTTGAGGGATCTTACTTACTTGCGTAATGGGAAATCTCATCTTGAGGGGGGCTTCATGCTTAGATGCTTTCAGCACTTATCCCGTCCACACATAGCTACCCAGCGATGCCTTTGGCAAGACAACTGGTACACCAGCGGTGTGTCCATCCCGGTCCTCTCGTACTAAGGACAGCTCCTCTCAAATTTCCTACGCCCACGACGGATAGGGACCGAACTGTCTCACGACGTTCTGAACCCAGCTCGCGTACCGCTTTAATGGGCGAACAGCCCAACCCTTGGGACCGACTACAGCCCCAGGATGCGATGAGCCGACATCGAGGTGCCAAACCTCCCCGTCGATGTGGACTCTTGGGGGAGATAAGCCTGTTATCCCCGGGGTAGCTTTTATCCGTTGAGCGATGGCCCTTCCATGCGGAACCACCGGATCACTAAGCCCGTCTTTCGACCCTGCTCGACTTGTAGGTCTCGCAGTCAAGCTCCCTTGTGCCTTTACACTCTACGAATGATTTCCAACCATTCTGAGGGAACCTTTGGGCGCCTCCGTTACCTTTTAGGAGGCGACCGCCCCAGTCAAACTGTCCGCCTGACACTGTCTCCTGCCCCGCTAAGGGGCATGGGTTAGAATTTCAATACAACCAGGGTAGTATCCCACCGACGCCTCCTTCGAAGCTGGCGCTCCGAGATCTCTGGCTCCTACCTATCCTGTACAAGTTGTACCAAAATTCAATATCAGGCTACAGTAAAGCTCCACGGGGTCTTTCCGTCCTGTCGCGGGTAACCTGCATCTTCACAGGTACTATAATTTCACCGAGTCTCTCGTTGAGACAGTGCCCAGATCGTTACGCCTTTCGTGCGGGTCGGAACTTACCCGACAAGGAATTTCGCTACCTTAGGACCGTTATAGTTACGGCCGCCGTTTACTGGGGCTTCAATTCGCAGCTTCGCTTGCGCTAACCACTCCTCTTAACCTTCCAGCACCGGGCAGGCGTCAGCCCCTATACGTCACCTTACGGTTTTGCAGAGACCTGTGTTTTTGCTAAACAGTCGCCTGGGCCTATTCACTGCGGCTCTCATGCGCTTGCACGCTCAAGAGCACCCCTTCTCCCGAAGTTACGGGGTCATTTTGCCGAGTTCCTTAACGAGAGTTCTCTCGCACACCTTAGGATTCTCTCCTCGACTACCTGTGTCGGTTTGCGGTACGGGCACCTCTCACCTCGATAGAGGCTTTTCTTGGCAGTGTGAAATCAGGAACTTCGTCCATACGGACTCGCCATCACAGCTCAACGTTACAGTGTGCGGATTTGCCTACACACACGCCTTACTGCTTGGACGCGCATAACCAACAGCGCGCTTACCCTATCCTACTGCGTCCCCCCATTTCTCAAACGGTGAGGAGGTGGTACAGGAATATCAACCTGTTGTCCATCGCCTACGCCTATCGGCCTCGGCTTAGGTCCCGACTAACCCTGAGCGGACGAGCCTTCCTCAGGAAACCTTAGTCATACGGTGGACGGGATTCTCACCCGTCTTTCGCTACTCATACCGGCATTCTCACTTCTAAGCGCTCCACCAGTCCTTCCGGTCTGACTTCAACGCACTTAGAACGCTCTCCTACCACTGACATCGTAGATGTCAATCCACAGCTTCGGTGAATCGTTTAGCCCCGATACATTTTCGGCGCAGCGTCACTCGACCAGTGAGCTATTACGCACTCTTTAAATGATGGCTGCTTCTAAGCCAACATCCTGGTTGTCTGTGCAACGCCACATCCTTTTCCACTTAACGATTACTTTGGGACCTTAGCTGGTGGTCTGGGCTGTTTCCCTTTTGACTACGGATCTTATCACTCGCAGTCTGACTCCCGTGTATAAATATCTGGCATTCGGAGTTTGTCTGAATTCGGTAAACCGGGATGGCCCCCTAGTCCAAACAGTGCTCTACCTCCAGTATTCTCATCACGAGGCTAGCCCTAAAGCTATTTCGGAGAGAACCAGCTATCTCCAAGTTCGATTGGAATTTCTCCGCTACCCACACCTCATCCCCGCACTTTTCAACGTGCGTGGGTTCGGGCCTCCAGTAAGTGTTACCTTACCTTCACCCTGGACATGGGTAGATCACCTGGTTTCGGGTCTACGACCACGTACTATTTCGCCCTATTCAGACTCGCTTTCGCTGCGGCTCCGCCTTCTAAAGCTTAACCTCGCACGTAATCGTAACTCGCCGGTTCATTCTACAAAAGGCACGCTATCACCCATTAACGGGCTCTAACTACTTGTAGGCACACGGTTTCAGGATCTCTTTCACTCCCCTTCCGGGGTGCTTTTCACCTTTCCCTCACGGTACTGGTTCACTATCGGTCACTAGGTAGTATTTAGCCTTGGGAGATGGTCCTCCCGGATTCCGACGGAATTTCACGTGTTCCGCCGTACTCAGGATCCACTCAGGAGAGAACGAACTTTCGACTACAGGGCTTTTACCTGCTCTGGCGGACCTTTCCAAGTCGCTTCATCTAACTCGCTCTTTTGTAACTCCGTATTGAGTGTCCTACAACCCCAAGAGGCAAGCCTCTTGGTTTGGGCTCTTCCCGTTTCGCTCGCCGCTACTCAGGGAATCGATTTTTCTTTCTCTTCCTCCAGGTACTTAGATGTTTCAGTTCCCTGGGTCTGCCTTCAAGACGCTATGTATTCACGTCAAGATACTACGCGATTAAACGTAGTGGGTTCCCCCATTCGGAAATCTCCGGATCAAAGCTCACTTACAGCTCCCCGAAGCATATCGGTGTTAGTGCCGTCCTTCTTCGGCTCCTAGTGCCAAGGCATTCGCCGTGCGCCCTTAATAACTTAACCTAACGGCTTTCAATACACATCACATTTCGTTGTCAGCTTCACTCGTTCAATCAGTCACGTACTCAAGTACGCTCCTTCATTCACTCGATTGCTTCCTAGAACTGCTCGTGTCTTGAAACCCTTTTAATGTTATTAAGCCTATAAAAAACTTAAAAAAAATAAATGTGTTTGTTACAATTTCAATGTCGTTTTATCCAGTTTTCAAAGAACAAAGCTACTGCCTGCTTCTACATCTCGCAGCTTTGCGACGAAAGCGTAGCGACAGGAGCACATAATTAGAAGTAATTCATTCAGAAGAATGAACCTTCAAAACTGAACGCAAAACGTAATCTTACAAACCCTAGGTTTGTATTCCGAAAATATCCTTAGAAAGGAGGTGATCCAGCCGCACCTTCCGATACGGCTACCTTGTTACGACTTCACCCCAATCATCTATCCCACCTTCGGCGGCTGGCTCCAAAAGGTTACCTCACCGACTTCGGGTGTTACAAACTCTCGTGGTGTGACGGGCGGTGTGTACAAGGCCCGGGAACGTATTCACCGCGGCATGCTGATCCGCGATTACTAGCGATTCCGGCTTCATGTAGGCGAGTTGCAGCCTACAATCCGAACTGAGAACGACTTTATCGGATTAGCTCCCTCTCGCGAGTTGGCAACCGTTTGTATCGTCCATTGTAGCACGTGTGTAGCCCAGGTCATAAGGGGCATGATGATTTGACGTCATCCCCACCTTCCTCCGGTTTGTCACCGGCAGTCACCTTAGAGTGCCCAACTAAATGATGGCAACTAAGATCAAGGGTTGCGCTCGTTGCGGGACTTAACCCAACATCTCACGACACGAGCTGACGACAACCATGCACCACCTGTCACCGTTGCCCCCGAAGGGGAAACTATATCTCTACAGTGGTCAACGGGATGTCAAGACCTGGTAAGGTTCTTCGCGTTGCTTCGAATTAAACCACATGCTCCACCGCTTGTGCGGGCCCCCGTCAATTCCTTTGAGTTTCAGTCTTGCGACCGTACTCCCCAGGCGGAGTGCTTAATGCGTTAGCTGCAGCACTAAGGGGCGGAAACCCCCTAACACTTAGCACTCATCGTTTACGGCGTGGACTACCAGGGTATCTAATCCTGTTTGCTCCCCACGCTTTCGCGCCTCAGTGTCAGTTACAGACCAGATAGTCGCCTTCGCCACTGGTGTTCCTCCAAATCTCTACGCATTTCACCGCTACACTTGGAATTCCACTATCCTCTTCTGCACTCAAGTCTCCCAGTTTCCAATGACCCTCCACGGTTGAGCCGTGGGCTTTCACATCAGACTTAAGAAACCACCTGCGCGCGCTTTACGCCCAATAATTCCGGACAACGCTTGCCACCTACGTATTACCGCGGCTGCTGGCACGTAGTTAGCCGTGGCTTTCTAATAAGGTACCGTCAAGGTACAGCCAGTTACTACTGTACTTGTTCTTCCCTTACAACAGAGTTTTACGAACCGAAATCCTTCTTCACTCACGCGGCGTTGCTCCATCAGGCTTTCGCCCATTGTGGAAGATTCCCTACTGCTGCCTCCCGTAGGAGTCTGGGCCGTGTCTCAGTCCCAGTGTGGCCGATCACCCTCTCAGGTCGGCTACGCATCGTCGCCTTGGTGAGCCGTTACCTCACCAACTAGCTAATGCGCCGCGGGCCCATCCTATAGCGACAGCCGAAACCGTCTTTCAGTGTTTCACCATGAGGTGAAACAGATTATTCGGTATTAGCCCCGGTTTCCCGGAGTTATCCCAAACTATAAGGTAGGTTGCCCACGTGTTACTCACCCGTCCGCCGCTAACGTCGAAGGAGCAAGCTCCTTCTCTGTTCGCTCGACTTGCATGTATTAGGCACGCCGCCAGCGTTCGTCCTGAGCCAGGATCAAACTCTCCATAAAAGAAATTTGAATAGCTCAAATTGTTTTGCTGGCATCATTTTGATGTCCAAAATTTTGTTTTGTTCATTAACCGAAGTTAGTTACTAAAAACTTTATTGATTACGTTTTGCTTGTTCAGTTTTCAAGGTTCATTATTCGAGTCGTTTTTCAGCAACTTCTTAATATTAACATCTCGCTCAAATCATGTCAACTACTTTTTTGAAAAAGTTTTTTATGTTTTTCATCGAGCATTTCGTTATGTCTTAGCGACAATTAATATAATACAATACCAAGATATCATTCGTCAACTACTTTTCTAAAAAAATATCGAGGTATTTTTAAATACCTCGATTACAAGCATACTACAGTCATTGCCCCATTTCTAGTGCCTCTTTATTGACCTTGTAATGACGGTGAAATATCATCTCATTTTTTGCAGCAATTGGTTCTATTTGAATATAGCCTTTATCCACTAAATATTCGACAAACACTTCTAAATCTACTGAGTAATTCATGAGCTCATGATGGTCATGCAATTCCTGAATCGTCCACATGTCTTTCGTTTGCATAACTTCTAATATATGCTGTGCACCATCACGTGTACGAGAATGAATTAAAAACTCACTTGCTAAAAACAATAATTCTAAGCGCTTTTCTATTGGCTCATTACTCGTCACTAGCTCTTCATACAGCTTGTAGATAGCAGGCTCTATTTTTTTCACTTGTGCCCAAACAGTAACTTCAGGGTATAGTCCGCTATCTATAATAGAAAGACGACCCAAATGATGTAATGAATCGACTACGTGATTATAAGCATCCAAGTAACTTCCTTTATCGAAGTATTCTTTCCCCTCCAGATATCTGCGAATTAACTTTGAGAATTGGATGCCTGTTTTAATTTTACGACCGCTATACGGGAATTCTTGCAATTCTATTTTTAATTTATGCAAAAATTCATTACGATCAAATAACACCCTTCCAAAGAAAATCCAATCGACTACCTTCTTATTAGAACCGATGAGCAACCATTTTCGTATTAACTTCTCTGTAACTGTATGTAGAGCTACTTTATTTCCTTCATATAAGTAATGTTTCGAAAAGACTGGCTGCTCTGCTTCTTTTACGATAATTAATAAAACTGTATCAAATGTATCTGTAACGTTACTATGTTCCTCACGCTTCTCCACTAAAATTACGCCTAATGTATTCGACTGACTCGCACGTTCTTGGTAGATTGGACGCAATACCTGCTCCATGTTCAGCCCCCCTTTATTCATATAGGTTCTCTTGTTCCGTTAAAAATTCGACATACTCTAAAAGTATTCCTTCTTTCATTCATCTCAAAGCTAAAATACTTCGCCCTTATATGTTATAGTAGATTTTAGATTGGGAGGCAAGATGAAATATGAAACCTTACAAAAGTAAAATTAATAAAATTCGTTCATTCGCATTAGCACTAATCTTCTTCGGTTTTATTGTCATGTACGGAGGAATTTTCTTTAAAAATAGCCCGATATTAGTTTTAATTTTCATGTCATTAGGTGTTTTATGTATTATCGGTAGCACAGTCGTATATGCTTGGATCGGGTTGCTTTCAACAAGAGCTATTCAAGTGGAATGTCCTAATTGTCATAAACATACAAAGGTTTTAGGGCGTGTTGATATGTGCATGTACTGTAATGAACCACTAACGCTTGATCCAACTTTAGAAGGTAAAGAGTTCGATCAATCCTATAATAATAAAACAAAAAAATCCTAGCCCTTGTAAGAGCTAGGATTTTTATTGTACTTTAGCAGTAGCAACTTTACATGATGGACAAGTGCCGTATATCTCTAAACGATGCGAGTGCACATCAAAACCAGTTACCTGTGATGCAAAATGCTCTATTTCGTCGAGTCCTGGATAATGGAAATCGACGATCTTACCACAGCATTCACAAATCATATGGTAATGGTCATTTGTCACGAAATCAAAGCGACTTGAAGCATCTCCATAAGTCAGTTCTTTCACAAGACCCACTTCACGAAATACGCGCAGGTTGTTATAGACAGTCGCTACACTCATATTAGGGAACTTTCCCTCAAGTGCTTTATAAATTTCATCGGCAGTAGGATGTGCCATTGATTGAATAAGATATTCCAAAATAGCATGACGCTGAGGAGTAATACGAACACCAGTTGTTTTTAACGTGTCCAGTGCATCCTGTAAATGCGTTGCAGACATCGTCATGCACCTCTTCCATAAGTATTATTAATTTATAATTGTTATAAATAGTGTATCCAATTCGCACTACTTCGTCAACAATCACACATTGCTTATTCTCAATAAATCAATGGCTGGCCCTTAATATCCTCTAGATAAATCCATCGTATTTTCTAAATCCGTGTCACCCTTCAGCCATTTTGTTAGGCTTGGCTTGAAAATTTCTAAGCTTCGTTCAACATAACGAGAAGAATGGCTAGATACATGTGGTGATACAATGACATTCGGTAACGTCCATAATGGATTGTCCGTTGACAGAGGCTCTTCTTCAAAGACATCTAAAACGGCGTAACCAATTTGCTCTTTTTTGATTGCTTGAATGAGTACCCTTTCTTCCACTAAATTGCCTCGACCAAAATTCATGAAGATGGCGCTATTTTTCATAGCAGCAAAATGCTCTTCTTTTAATAAATGGGTCGTTTCTTTTGTTTTTGGTAACACCGAAATAACGATATCCGCATTAGGTAAGGCCTCTTTTAATTGAGCAAAGCTAATCATCGTATCCATATACGCCGCTTCTTTTCCAGAGCGGTTGCAGCCAATCGTCGTCACGCCAAAAGCCTGCAATAAACGCCCAACTTCTGAACCAATCGCTCCTGGGCCTAAAATAAGCGCCGTACTATCTCGTAATTCCGTTTGCTGCGCTTTTTTCGACCATTCACTTTTCTTTTGCTGCTCATACATCCAAGGTAACGCACGTTTAATCGCTAAAATATGGGCAAGCATCGATTCAGCCATTGGTGTTTTATGAATACCACGGACATTCGAAACTAAAATCCCACGTTCAATAATCGCTTGAGCTGGCATTTTTTCTATACCTGCTGAGGCAACGAAAATCCATTTTAGCTTTGTCGCATATTGGATACTTTCTTCTGTTAAATCTTCACCATATGTAACTAAAACATCCGCTTGTTGAAGAACTTCATTCGATAAGCCACTTTTGAAGATAAAATCAACCTGTGGAAATTCTGCTAATAACGGCTCTCGTAAATCTGGTCTAGGTTCAAATGTAAAATAGATTTTCACTTTGCTGCCTCCTGATCTGCTAAATAGGTATACACTTCTTCAATATGATTTTTTACACGTACTTTACGCCAAGCTTTTACAAGCTTACCCTCAGTATCAATTAAAAACGTTGAACGCTCTATGCCCATATATTCACGTCCATACATTTTCTTTAAAACCCACACACCATATGCTTCAGCAACGGTATGATCGTCATCAACTAATAATGAAAACGGTAAACCATGCTTATCAATAAATTTTGTATGTTTGTTTGCGTTATCTGGACTAACACCCAGAACAACAGCATTTAAATGACTGAAGTCCTCGAACTTATCACGAAAATCACAAGCCTCCGTCGTGCAGCCTGGTGTCATATCTTTGGGATAGAAGTATAAAATAACATTCTGTCCTTTCAAATTAGCTAACTGCACCATTTCTCCCTTTTCATTCATTAGAGAAAAATCTGGCGCCTTTTGTCCTTCTAGTAAAGTCATAACAATCTCCTCCTCTGTAGGTTCTATTTTACTCTAAGTAACAAATCAAGTCATATTCCTTAATTTCTTTGGATTTCTTACAACGATAGGTCTACAATAGATTACGTATAAAAAGTTAGGAGGCAATTCTATGAATCACGCAAAATCTGAAGCAATACATGCAGAAGCTATACAGCATATCGTGGGTGGTGTAAACAGCCCTTCTCGTTCATATAAAGCAGTAGGTGGCGGTTCTCCTGTGGCAATGGCTCGAGGAAAAGGCGCTTATTTTTGGGATGTAGATGGCAATCGTTATATCGACTATCTAGCAGCATATGGACCAATCGTTACTGGTCATGGCCATCCTCATATTGCAAAGGCCATTACACATGCAGCTGAAAATGGTACATTGTTTGGAACGCCGACTGAATATGAGGTTACTTTCGCAAAAATGCTAAAAGAAGCCATCCCATCTATGGACAAAGTGCGTTTTAACAACTCTGGTACTGAGGCTGTTATGACAACTATTCGTGTTGCACGCGCCTATACAGGCCGAACAAAAATCATGAAATTTGCTGGTTGCTACCACGGTCACTTCGATTTAGTATTAGTAGCTGCCGGTTCTGGCCCAGCAACATTAGGAACGCCTGATTCAGCAGGTGTAACAACTTCGACTGCTGAAGAAGTTATTACGGTACCTTTCAATAGCCCTGAAGCCTTTACAGAAGCTATGAATAAATGGGGCGAGGAAATTGCAGCGATCTTAATTGAACCAATCGTAGGCAACTTCGGTATTGTGGAACCAAACCCAGGTTTCCTTGAATTAGTACATGCGACAGCAAAAGAAAAAGGTGCTTTAACGATTTACGATGAAGTCATCACAGCCTTCCGCTTCCACTATGGTGGTGCTCAAAATTTACTCGATCTAACACCTGATCTAACAGCACTGGGTAAAGTTATTGGCGGTGGCTTACCAATCGGAGCATACGGTGGCCGTAAAGAAATTATGGATACAGTTGCCCCCCTCGGCCCTGCATATCAAGCAGGTACGATGGCTGGAAACCCTGCCTCTATGCAAGCAGGGATTGCCTGCCTAGAAGTGCTACAAACACCAGGTATTTACGATGAAATGGATCGATTAGGTGGAATTCTAGAAGAGGGTATTTTAGCTGCTGCCAAGAAGCATGGCGTAACCATCACATTAAATCGACTCAAAGGGGCACTAACGATTTACTTTACAGATGTGAAAGTAGAAAACTACGACCAAGCTGAAAACTCTGACGGTGAAATCTTTGGTCGTTTCTTTAAATTGATGCTTGAGCAAGGTATCAATCTAGCTCCTTCTAAATATGAAGCGTGGTTCTTAACAACTGAGCATACGGAAGCAGATATTCTTGAAACTATTAAAGCCGTAGATACTGCGTTTTCTCAATTGTAAGCATGTGACAATACAAAGGCGACTTGTTAGTAAAAGTCGCCTTTTTCATATTCAAGCATACAAATCTATGTATTTTATGTGCACTTCCTTCTATAATGTAAAGAAACTAAAAAATATTAGACAGAAAGGACATCTTTATGAAATTAGGTGCCCGTGTATTTAAAACTGGTGTCGCTATTGTCTTAGCACTGTTTATCGCAGAGTTATTAAAGCTCCCTTCACCTGTTTTTGCTGGAATTGCAGCCATTTTTGCGATTCAGCCTTCTATTTATCGTTCATATCAAACTATTGTAGAGCAAGTGCAGGCAAATATTATAGGTGCGACTATCGCCGTTATGTTTGGCTTACTCTTTGGCCATCATGTTGTTGCCATTGGCATAGCCGTCATAATAGCTATTGGTTTAATGTTGAAGTTTAAACTTGAAAAATCGCTTTCGTTGGCGTTGGTGTCAGTTGTGGCTATTATGGAATTTCAAGGCGATGACTTCTTAACGTTTGGATTGATACGCTTTGTTACTATATTAGTTGGAGTGTTAGCAGCATTTGTTGTTAACCTTGTTTTCCTACCACCGAAATACGAGGTAAAGCTATTCCGTAAAATCTATATTTTACAGGACGATATTATTCGTTGGACACGACTTGCTGTACGTCAGGCTTCTGAGCATACATCCACAAAGGGAGCATTAAGTAAATTTAAAAGCCGTATGTTGCGCGTGGATACGCTGTATGATTTATTCAAGGAAGAACGTAATTACTTCAAAAATAAAAAGTATGTGAAAGCACGTAAACTTGTAGTCTATCGTCAAATGATTTTAACTTCCAAAAAAAGCTTAGAATTACTACAGCGTTTGCATAAGCATGAAAACGAATTGGCGCAGCTACCTACACAATTTCACTTGATGATACAGGAGCGACTTGATTCCTTATTAACATACCATGAACAATTGCTCTTGAAATATACAGGGAAATTAAAGCCTGAGCATTCACAGTGGAGTAAAAGCATCGACTATGTCCAACGCAATGAACTGATGGAAATTTTCATCAAGCAAGTCAACTTTGCTCGTGAAGAAGGCGATATGGAATTTTCTAGCTATCACCTACTTTATATACTATCGCGTATTTTAGATTATGAGGAAAATCTAGAGCATCTAGATACACTCATCGTATCCTATCAAAGTCATCATGGACATGAAATCAATGTAGAATTTGAAGAAGAATTTATTTAACTAGCGTTTTAAGCGACAGATGATCTTAAATCAAGGGAGTTTGAACACCCGCTAAATCAAGATTAATCTGTCGCTTTTACTATACAAAAAAATCCTCCAAGTAGTGACCTACTTTAGAGGAAGGGTGTTAGTTTCGCAATGTTAGCAGCTGTTGCTCTGCTTGCTGACGTTTTACCGTTTGCTCATCACGTAAATGCTGATAATTTTCAATACCTGAAACAATAATGTCCCACATTTCTTCAAGGCTCTGTGTTGGGCCTGATTGCTGAGCCATAGCAGTGCTTAATTGCACCGCTTCATCGCTAGCTCCTCCGAATTGCTTCATACGATTTTCAAAGGCTGATGCAGATTGATTTTGTAATTGTTGTCGCCTATCATTCACTGCATTCATTAATCCCATTTTAAAAACAGGGATGGTCTTAACAAAAGCGCCATTAATTTGTTCCATCAGTTCACTATTGCCATGACGTAGCATTTCGATTTGCGGAGCTGTTAAAATGGCGACCATACGTGATTTTTCTAATTCATCTATTTTTTGTCGGAGCATTTCAGCAATTGCTTGCAAACTATTCAGCTCCATTTTCGCCACCTGATTACCAGCCTCGCTCTGCTTTTCATACATCGGAATCAATGTTGTTTGTACTTCATGTAATTTTATATCAGTAGCTACGATATATTTTTCTAGTTCAAGATAGTACATCAAGTCCTCGTTATATAATCGTGCAAGTATTCGATTATCCTTCGCTAATTCCTCTTCCATCAACACAAAATGATAATGAATTTTCTCAATATCTCTACCCAGTACATTGTATTTGGCAAATAAATCTTCATCATTTTTGGTTTTACGTGCAAATAGCTTTTTAAAAAAGCCCTTTTGCTCAGTAAAATCTTTTTTATCAAATGTCTGCATTAGAGCTTCAAGCTGCTTAAATAATTCATTTGATTCAAAGGATGTTGAGCGGGTAATAATAGCTAAAATCTGATCTGCAAATGTAGCTAATTTTGTCGCTGGCTCTTTTCCGAGCGCCAATAGTTCTAACTGATTTTTTATATTGATTCGATTAGCAATTTGCTGAACCTCTGCATGGTCTCGCAACTGTTCTTTGACGGCGTCAGCGGTTTCTAAGGTCAGCTGCTCCAACGTCTTCGAGATATTTGACATTCGTGCCGCCTCCTTCCTGCCATTAGAAAAAACGATTAAAGAGTTTTTTAATGATTTTATCGGGTGCAGTTTTTTGCTGTTTGGGTTCTTCATAGGGCAAGTCAAATAGCATATGTTCTAAACGATGTACATCGAATGTATCCTCTTGCAAATGCTTTTCTAAGTCAAGTTGGCCTGTCGGATTATAAAATATAATATCCATACCAAAACGATTTAGAAATGCCAATAATGCCATGTCCTCACGTGATAAAGCTGGTTGCTGAGGTGCTTGATATAATACCAGTTTGGGTACATCTTGTGAATAATCAAAGCTTTGCATTAATCGCAGGATATCCTGAGGAATCATGGTCATTTGTTTGAATAAAAATAACTGTAAATCATATAAAGTCTCATTTGGCTGTTGTTTCAACATGGGCTGCTCACAGGAAGTTTTTATCGTGTGGGCGATTGCACGCTGTAGCTCCAATGTTAACTCACCATATTGCCACCAATCACTTTGCATAATACGCTCTACTGACAGCTCCCCATTCACTAAGCAATGCTTATAATGAAAATGAAAATTGGCTCTGCTTGTTGCTGCATAAGGAAATTCCTGTACAAAAACCGTTTGCGAACTTACCAGTAATTGATGCATTTGATGCCAGTATTCTTCTCTTTGGCTTGAAACACCACTAATTTTTGCAAATATAACTGGGATGACTACCTCATCTCCAATCACTTCAAACTGCGGTCGAACCAAAGCCTTCTCTTTTGCATAAATAAAAATATCATCATATGTCATCCGTAATGTTAATGAACGTGGCATAAAATCTTTAAACTGCCAAGGCTTATAGACACCTGATTGTTGATCATGCATTAATTGTTCGAAATGCTGACTAGAGCGATAACCTACCGTTGCCTGCCGATCACGAAGCTTATCAGGAAATGGCTGTAAAGTTGTTTGATTAGCATATGCGTACGTGATAGAGAATGTATCAGTAGGGTCAATCTCTGCCAATTCATCTATTTTAGCTGGATGGAAAATTAAGACGTCACAGCCAAGCTCCATTAATAGTAATAAGAAGTAACGCTGACTTATAGTGGTTTCCCCATACCAAACAACTTTAGGAAAATCATCCGTTGGTTTCATGGATTTTGTCCATATAATCCAGTGGTTTTTTAGCCACTTCACTATATCAATTAAAAATCGGCGAAAATCATTTGCTAGCAGACCTAACGATTGTTGTTGTTGAAATAGTTCTACTACTTTAATGGTCGCTAATTGTAAATGGCGATTCATAACACCATCATCATGCTTTGGTATTAACTGATGACCATACATCATCGCCACTAGACGATTAATAGATAGCCCTTTTGGTGTTTGTTGATGCTGCGATAAAATTGTTTGTATGGCTTGAAAATCCTTTTGTTCAATATGCTTATTTAATTCTTCACTTAAAATATGGATATTAGCGTTTTGTGACAATGTAAATAACGAATTGAAATAATCATCTTCTTCGATTGGTACACCTAATACACGAACAGCAATCCTACTAAAACTAACTTGTTGTGCTGTTTCCTCATAAAATGCACGATCCTTTGGTGAATCTTGAAACGCCTGTAGCCAATCATCAGGATGACGCTCCAACACTGATTTAATTGTGATTGTTTGCATACAAACGCACCTCCTAAAATCATCCTCAGCATATGCTGAAGCATTCATTTGTCATAGGACGACTCTATCTTATGACAAAAATAATTGAAAGCTTATACTATTGTCTGTTGTGAAGTCATCTGTAAAACCGTATCTAGCAAATCTTTAGTAAATGCTTCACCATTATAAGCCGAGTAAGTTGTATTTTGTAAAACTTTTGGCTGTTTATCCTTTAAATCTCCATGATTCGGTGTAAAAGCTAAATCAGCCATCGCCAGCATTCCATAATCCATAATAGAATCCCCTGCCGCTATATGCACATCGTATGTACAGAACTCTTTCATATATTCGATAGCCGCTTCCTTCGTCAGTACCTTGGGCATAAAATACAATTTTTTACCTTGTAAAAGAACATACCAGCCATACGTATCAAACTCTTGAATCATAGCTTGTAATTCCACGTGTGGTAAAGTTTCAAGATCCACATGGTGTACATAAAACAGATCATCTATATACAAAGAACGTTGTAGCCATGTATCGGATTTAATTGATTGAAAATGCTTTAACAGATCCTCTCGTGGGATTGAAGAATCTGCAATACGTCTACATAGTGTTTTCGTCCATTTTTCAGAGGGCTGGCCCTTTTCTAATATTGTACCCCCATTGCTTGTAATTGCAAAAGCAGGACACATATCACTAATAAAATGAATTCTTTTATATTGATGTAATGCCCTAGTCGTAACAGGTACAAATATTGTTTGTTGGTGTATCTGTTGCAATAGAGATGCTGTTGCCTGCGTCATCATGCTCATTGCTTTCTCCGCCTTGTGTTCAACGACCACTGTCTCTGTAATCGGCGGAAAACTCTCCATCATACGTTGAGAATAAATAAGCGTTCTATCTAAATCCGATGTAAATAGTATCATCATAATCTCCTCTATAATGCTTTGATTAAGCCACAACATGCATAGGACATATTCGAATATTCTTCTACCTGTACATTTTTTTCTTTGGCTAATAATAAAATATGTCCCAATTCATGCAAGTACTGTGGATTAATTAAAATTTTCCAAGGTAACCGTCGAAGCAACACTCTAGTCGTCTCACCTACACCTGGTTTGATAAAATGAATATTCTCAATGCCAAAATCGCGTTGAATCTTTTGCACAGACTTCATGCCCTCCCAAGTAATGGGAGCGATGACCTGCTCTTGAAATTGTTGCAATATCGTACTCTGTACATGTTCAAAACATGTGACGATACGTTCTATGTACAGGTTAGAGACATCCATATCTTCTAACTCTTTGTAGTATTTAGCACCATGAAAGTCATTTGCATCCATGAACTGTAAATTTAACACCGTTCTACTCACCAATCCAGATACAGTCGAATTTAAACAAGCAGACGGGATTAAAAAGTCTTGACGAGTTCCATAGATGGTAGCACAATGCCCAGGATCAGCCAATACAGCTAAATTGGCATTTAATTGTCCGGGCTGTTGCGCATTAAATTTTTGACAGGAATGGATTAATTCATTGGTAATTGCCCCTTTTCCTGTCCAGCCATCAATAAATTGAAGATTTCCTAGGGGATGCTCTGTCAAAATGTAACGGATCGCTACCTCATCAAACCCTCGACCACGTAGTATAGAAATAGAGTAATGTGGAATATTCACCCTATATCGCATGGCTATATACCGTTTGATTAAAATGCCAATGGGTGTACCTGCCCTTGCTAAACTAACAAGCACTAAGTTTTCTAGCCCTCTATTTTCAATGATTTGCTCTGCCACCACTCCAACAGCGATGGCTACTCTCTCTACATGCGCATCTAACGTTTTATAAAAAAGATTCATATAGGTGTTAGATGGTTGCCTTTCCATTGGTAGCATTTCAGAATAATGTGTGCCTGATTGAATAAGCTGTTCACGTTTTTCATTATCCAGTTCAAGATAAACTTGCCCAATATCACGCAATAAAAATAGAACATCCTCTGGTGCATAGCTCCCCATTTTGTCTGGCTGCAAAGTTGAAATCATTGTTCTACCTCCCATTCATGCATACAAATCACGTAGACCTTGGCGTTACTTAATATTTGTAACTCATTTACCACACGAGCAACAACCTCTTTACTTGCTATACGTTCCACCATAAAGAAAAGTTCCGTGTAGGACTGGCTTTGTATATTATATAAATAATTATCAACGCCATTATTCTCTGGACTTTCAAAGGCTATTTTTTCAGTAATCGTGTATCCTAAATCATCCGTACAATAGATTGGACTACGAGTAGTTGATTGAAAATAAACGTCGTTTCCTAAATAAGAGGCAATTTGCATAGGGACATACATAAACTCACCTGTTCCAATAACTAATGCCGGACCATGTGTACGAAGCTTTTGTAATTGCTTGGCGATGGTCTGTAACATTTTCTTTTGTTGAAAATGCTGTTTTGACGTGAGCATAAATCTCCCTGTTGCTACTAGATAGGGTTGACTATTTACGAATTTATTCTCAGCAATAGATCGATAAAACTTACGATCAATAGATTCTTGAATTGGCCATAGTGTTAGATTATTTGTAGGTTGTGTTAGTATATTAGGCTGTGTGCTCGTTAAGCTTGGTATACCCGAACAGTTAAAGTGTCCACACATGATTGAGATGAACACAATGGAAATACCCCATTGCTCTTCTAATTGCTGAAAAATCTTTTGTTGCTGTTCAGAACGCCAATCTAAAATAGAGAGCACAGCATACTGCTTAACTAACGGAAATTTCCGTCTCAATGTTTGAATGATATTAATAACCGTATTACCAGTAGTAATCTCATCATCAATTAACACAATGCGTTTAGCTTGTAGTAACACTTCTGGCTCCTCAGTATAAATTCTATGGCTTGTCGCATGGGAGTGTTCTTCCTCAAATGTAACAAATGGTTCAAAATCGGGAAGCACTTCACGTGTTGTGTGAATATACATTGCATTCGAATCGTATGCGTTAAATACCGCATGTCCTAGTGCAGTAGCTGTCTCGGCAAATCCAACGAACAATGTTTCTTGTGCTAACTCGAGGCTACCCTCTGTAGAATTTTGTACTTCTGACAAACCCGCACCCTCTTTTAAAGCTTTAACGACTGCTGATGAAGCTGCTACTTTTTGTCCAGTAAGATGCTTATGATACATCATGGCTAGCAGAGTCCCTGTCAGTAAGGGCACTTGCGGGCGCACAGCTAAATGTTTACCAAGTACGGTGCTTACAAACAAAAATTGCCTTTTCTTATTAATACGAGCTGCCATTTTAAACAAGTCGGTTAGCGCAAAATTATGCGGATTGTGGGTAATTTCAATATCGATTGAATAATCCGGTAAAATGCTTAATTTACTCATTTGTTGTTGCATAAACACTACCACCTATTTCTGAATTTAATAAGAGTGAGGCAAAATCGACAGATTCATGATAGACACCATAGACTTGTGCCTGTTTTAATATTCGCTGTGCCCATCTCATATGTGGTTTGATTTCATTCATCTTGTTCGCATAGTGACTTTTCATCACACCTTTGTGACCATCATTATTCTCTACAATACTTAGCGCATCTAAATATTCTTCATAGGAAATGGCATAGAGGGCATGAACAACACGGATATGACTAGGATGAATAATTGTTTTTCCCACAATACCATTTTGTTTATCCATTAACACTTCTTTCATTAATCCATCTAAACAATCGTCTAATAATGCTTTCCTCGTATCAAGAGCTCCCTTTTCACTAAATGGTGTTTCTCTTAATGCAGGCTTTAATACACGCTGATTACTAAAATACTCCCACACAGGCCCGGAGATAACAAACCCGTCTTCCTCACGACCAAGGACGTTGACAATATCTGCAATACAATCACGGATTACACTGATATCATAAATGGTCGAGTCCATACGACGACGAATTCCATAAATGCCACAGAAATCAGTGGCACCAATACGTACATTTAATACACGAGCTCTGTATTGATGTAGCACTGCCTTAATGTCTAATAATGCTTCCATGCGAGATTCCTTATATAGCACCTCACGGCTCTCTAAAATCGGCATACCATATAGAATTAAGTCATTTTCTAAAATTGTTTGTTCAAGAAGCTCAAAATAACGGGCGCCCTGTGCTGCTGTAAACTTTGGAAATACATAGCCCGTTAGTATTTCTTGCTTTTTCCCTAAAATAGTTGTTAACCTTTGAAATTGCTCAACATGACGTACACGAATAAAAAGTAATGGTAGATCCTGAAGTAATAATTTTTTTTGTTGATAGAGTGCATATAGCTCACTAATATCCTCCATCAACTTCGCTTCACAATCTCGTAATTCTATATCGCCTACTGCATCCTCCAGATCAATGACGAGTGATGTGAGTTCTTGATATTTTTGTGATTGAATCAAACTCACAATCGCAGGCATAGAAGCTGGCATATACAGAGTCGCACCTAGAGCATATGATAAAATATCTGGCGTTTCCCACTTAGTAAAAGGCTGTGGCTTCTTAAAAAAAATCGTCTCTGCTTCTGTTGCAAAGTGTTGCATCTAATCCTCTCCCCGATAACTATGCCTTTTGTGAAAAAAGCACTGTATCAGCCTGTTCTATACAGACCAATACAGTGCCTTGTTTACACTGCTGTTTTCTTATTCATCTTGTGAACAATAAACGTCAATAAGAATGCAGCAATTAAAATAATAAAGAATACTTCATGTGAAAGATGGAATCCAAAAATACTAGCAAACATTTTCAATGCAATAATGGCAATTAAAATATAGGCAGTCGTTTCAAGTTCTGGTACACGTTCAATCAATGAAAGAAATACACCAGCGATGGTACGCATCATAATAATGCCTAAAACTCCACCTAATAAAAGAACCCATACTTGATCGGATATGGCAAATGCCGCTAATATAGAGTCTACTGAAAAGGCGATATCCATTAATTCAACTGAAATAACAGTCGCCCAGAAAGTACCAAAGACTCGAACCATCCAACCTGTCTTCTTAAACTCGTGTGCGTCTCCTTCATCAGTGCTTTTATTTTTAAAATGTAATATGACTAACCACATTAAATAAGTTGCACCGATCACTTTAACAATAGAGAATTTTACGAGGTAAACGCCAATACCGATGAAGAGAAATCGGAAAAAATAAGCCCCAAACATCCCATACATTAGCGCTTTTTTCCGCTGATGCTGTGGAAGATGTTTAACAAGTACTGCTAAAACAAGCGCATTGTCTGCAGACAATAGCCCTTCCATAATAATTAATGAAAAAATAAGGCCCCATGATACTGGATCTGTTAAAACTTGTCCCCACATCTGCCAGTTAAAAAACTGTGCATATGTATTTAATATCTCGTTTATTACATCCACCGAAGATCCCCCGTCATGTACCTATACCCTACTCGTTACTGTAGGCCATATGCGTTGATTAATGCTGCTAGTCCACCCTGATAGCCTGAGCCTACTGCGGCAAATTTCCACTCGCCATTATGACGGTAAAGCTCACAAAATACAACGGCAGTTTCAATACTGAAATCTTCGCCTAAATCATAGCGTAATACCTCTGATCCCGAATCTTCATTTGTCAATCGCACATAAGCATTTAGTACTTGTCCGAAGTTTTGATGACGACCCTCAGCATCATAGATAGTAACCGTTACCACAATCTTTTCAATTTGAGGTGATACTTGCTTTAAGTTGACAAGAATCTTTTCATCATCCCCATCACCTTCACCCGTACGATTATCACCTGTATGAACAACAGATTGGTCTAGACTCGCTAAATTATTATAGAAGATAAAATCTTGTTCATTACGACATTTACCTGATGCATCTAGTAAAAATACAGATGCATCGAGGTCAAAGTCTTGCCCACCATCAAATTGCTTAACATCCCAGCCTAAGCCAATGCCAATGCTATTTAATCCTGGGTCTTGCTTGGTTAAATCAATACGTTGCCCTTTACTTAATTGAATAGCCATTCAAAATCTCCCTTTCTGTCCAAAGATGAAATTTTAGTTTACACTTAAGCCGTAATCATTACATAAAGCAGCTAAGCCACCTTGGTAGCCAGCACCAATTGCATTAAATTTCCATTCTCCATTATGGCGGTATAATTCCCCTACTACGATAGCTGTTTCAATACTGAAATCCTCGCCTAAATCATAACGGATAATTTCCTCGTTGGAAGCAGCATTAACAATACGAATATACGCATTAGACACCATTCCGAAATTTTGACTACGAGACTCTGCATCATGGATTGTTACAGTGAAGGCTAGTCGTTGAACATGAGCAGGCACTTGCGTTAATGCAACTTTTACCACTTCATCGTCACCTTCACCAACACCCGTTAAATTATCGCCCGAATGTTCAACTGAACCGTTGCCACCTGTTGTATTGTTGTAGAAAATAAAGTCATTTTGATCAGCTACTTTGCCTGTATCAGCCAGTAAAAATACAGAAGAATCTAAATCAAAATCATTACCACCGTCATATTTATTTGTATCCCAGCCTAAACCTACAACAACATTTGTTAATCCTGGATTTGTTTTTGTTAAATCTACCTTTTGACCTTTTTGTAGTGAAATTCCCATACTCTTTATTCCTCCTATATAGTCATTTATTTATTGATATCTTCGAACAACATCGCCAAGTTTTATATCATTCGTTCCCGTACCAACTGCAGCAAATTTCCAGTCACTATTATGACGGTAAATTTCTCCACAGACTAACGTCGTTAAATTCGAATAATTATCAGTTAAATTATAGCGAATTAGTTCGCTTCCTGTCCTGTCATCATACACACGAATATATGCATTTTGAATCATACCGAAATGTTGATTACGACCTGCTGCATCATAAATGTTTACAACAAACACAAGCTTGTTATATTGCGTTGGTACAGACGATAGCTCAATTGTAATTACTTCATCATCGCCATCGCCGTCTCCTGTTAAATTATCACCAGAATGTCGAACAGAGCCGCAATTACTTGTTAATTTTCCAAAGTAAACAACATCGTCTCCCGCTATCACCTTATCATCTTGCAGCATTAAGACTGAAGCATCACAGTCTATGCTTCTGCCACTGCCACTATTTCTACTAGAAAATAAACCACCTAAAAAGCCGCCACTTTTCTCTTGCGCTACAGGGTCCCACCCTAAACCTACTTTAATTTTATTTAAACCTGCGTTACCTTTTGTTAAATCAACTCGTTGCCCTTTTTGTAAATTAATCCCCAATTTTAACACCCTCCTCAAATATGTATTTCAACTGAAAGATTATATGGTAAGTAATAATCTACTAAAATAAAATTTTTCTACTTTTTAAGTCTAAAATAACGTGACAAAAAATTCAATTAATGGCTCCTAAAAGATATTTTCGCTTATTTTTAGAAAATTCCTCCTGTTACCTACTACTCTTTAAAACGACTTTGCTGTAAAAGAGTTCCTTTTATTCCCTTTCGTATAGATGGGCAAAATAGCTAAAAAAACCTTCTAACTAGTAGAAGGCTATAGTATTTAACTAACTTTTCATCTTTGGATCGAGTGCATCTCTTAGGCCATCTCCCATCAGGTTAAAGCCAAGAACCGTTAGCATAATTGCTAATCCTGGGAAAATCATAGTCCAAGGAGCATTTAATAAAAACTTTCGAGCATCTGCTAACATTTTTCCCCACTCAGGTGCTGGTGCTTGAGCGCCCAGTCCGAGGAAGCCTAATGCTGCTGCTTCGATGATGGCAGTCGCAATTGCAAGCGTTCCTTGTACAATAATAGGCGTCATAGAATTCGGCAAAATATGTGAAAATAAAATTCGTGAATCACGCATGCCGATTGCTTTTGCTGAGACAATATACTCTTCTTCTTTGACGCTCAACACTTTGGAACGAATTAAACGTCCAAAATTCGGTATGTTAATAATGGCAATGGCAATTAATGCATTTTGTAAGGATGGTCCTAGTACCGACACAACAGCAATCGCTAATAGCATACTAGGGAAAGCGAGCATAATATCAAAAATACGTGAAATAATTGTATCAATCCATTTACCATAATAACCGGCGATAATACCAAGCAAACTACCAACAATTACCGATAAAACAACTGAAAAAAAGCCTACCCATAGCGAAATTCGTGCACCATGAATGATTCTAGAAAAAATATCTCGCCCAAAATCATCTGTTCCAAACCAATGATCACCTGATGGTGCTAGTAAACGCTTCGATAAATCTTGTTCATTTATCCCTTGTGGTGCAACGAGCGGTCCTACTACAGCAAGTAATATAAAAAATATAACAATCCCTGCACCTATTAAAGAGATTTTGCTCTTTTTAAAGCTTCGCCAGCCCTCTAACCATGGACCGACCGCTCGTTCTTGAACTGGTGCTGCTTCTTTTTTTATGTCAATTGCTCCAGTCATCATTGCAGCTCCCTTCTATTTGTATTTAATACGTGGATCAATCACTGTATACAGTAAGTCCACGATTAAGTTAATCATGATGAAAATAAATGCAACGATTAGAATACCTGATTGAATGACAGGATAATCCCTGAAGCCAATCGCATCATAAATATAACGACCAATTCCTGGCCAACTAAAAATCGTCTCTGTTAGAATGGCTCCCCCTAGTAATAACCCCGTCTGTAACCCGATTACCGTTATTACAGGAATAATAGCGTTCTTTAAAGCATGCTTATACACAACAATAAACATTTTTTGGCCTTTTGCTCTTGCAGTACGTACATAATCTGAGCGCATAACTTCTAACATAGAAGATCTTGTGATTCTTGCAATAATAGCCATAGGAATGGTTGCCAGTGCAACTCCCGGTAATATTAACCTCTTTACAACTTCAATAAATTGATCGAAGCGCCCTTGAATGAGCGTATCCAATAAATAAAAATGGGTTATAGAGGTTATTGGATTTCGAACATCCTCTCGACCAGAAGTAGGTAACCAGCCAAGCTGACTACTAAATGTCCACTGTTCCATCAAGCCTAGCCAGAATACAGGTACAGATACACCAACTAATGCCACCACCATCGCTGTATAATCGAACCAAGAATTTTGGAACCATGCAGAAATAATACCCGCATTCACCCCAATAACAATAGCAATAATCATCGCGAAAAATGCAAGTTCAGCTGTTGCTGCTAAGTATGGAAAAATTTCTTCTGATACAGGTAATTTTGTACGTAAGGAAACACCTAAATCTCCCTGAAAAATGCCTGCTAAATAACTAAAATATTGTGTATACCAAGGCTTATCTAATCCTAAACTTGCGTTTAATGCCTCGACCGCCTCTTTTGTCGCCTGTTGTCCTAAAATAACTTGTGCTGGATTACCAGGTATTGCGCGTATCAACATAAAGACGATAAAAGTCATTCCAAGCAAAACTGGGATTAGCTGGAGTAAACGTCTCCCCATATAGTGAAGCATCTTCATCACCTCTCTATGATTTTCATAATCTACTTTGAAGTCTTTATATACTGTTGAAAGGTTGAACCTTCACCAAACGATTTTGAATGTTTAGATGAGTGATCTTTCACACAGGAGAAAATGATTGTCTATTACTAGAAAAGAATCTGCGAGATTTCCACGGCTTACCCGCAGAAAAGCAAGCAGATTCTTTTAAACTCCTCTATTCAATTAGAAAATGAAGTTTACTATTGAATATCTACTGCATCTAAACGGTCAGAACCTGTAGGATGCGCAATATAATTCGTCACTTTCGCATTAGCAGCTAAAATTGGAATAGAGTGAGCAAGTGGAACCCATGGAGCATCCTCAGAAATCATGACTTGAGCTTGCTTATAAAGTTCATTACGCTTGTCCTCATCAATTTCAGTTTGAGCAGCTGTCAATATTTTGTGTAATTCTGGATTGTCATAGAATGTATAGTTATTAGAACCGATATTATCGCCGTCTAATAACGTGTATAGGAAGTTATCCGCATCTCCATTATCACCTGTCCAGCCAAGTAAGAATGCATCCGCTTCACCATTTTGTGCTTTTTCTAAATAAGTAGCCCATTCAAATGATACAATTTTAGATTTAATGCCTACATCTTCTAAGTTCTTTTGAATCGCTTCTGCTACTTTTTGTCCGTCTGGCATGTATGGACGTGGTACTGGCATTGCCCATAGTTCAATTTCTTTACCATCATAGCCTGCTTCAGCAAGTAATGCCTTCGCCTTTTCAGGATCATACGTATAGCCTGTAACATCATCGTTATAACCTGAAATTACTGGTGGCATTGGGTTTTTCGCTGGCTCTGCTAGTCCTTCATAAAATGCATCCACCAATGCTTGCTTATCAATTGCATAGTTGACTGCTTGACGCACTTTGACATTATCGAATGGTGGTCGAGTCACTGTTAAACCTAGATAACCAACGTTCATAGATGGACGTTCGATTAATTGTAATTTAGCATCGCCTTCGATTGTTGCTTTATCAGATGGACTTAAACCATCAGCCACATCAATATTGCCTGCTAACAAATCATTTAAACGCGCAGAGTTATCTGGAATAGAACGATAAATAACTTTATCTAATTTTGGATAGCCATCAATATAGTAGTCTGGGTTTTTCTCGATCGTTACAGAATCATTACGTACCCAGCTAACAAATTTGAATGGGCCTGTTCCTACTGGATTTGCAGATAAGCCTTCTTCATCTGCCTCAAATGCTGTAGGCGAAGCAATCGCAAATGGGGACATGGCTAAATTCTTTAGGAATGGTGCTTGTGGTTGACTTAACTTAAATACAACCTTATAGTCACCTTCAGCAGTAACTGATTCGATTACTTGTTTGTCTCCAACGACAAATTGGGAGCTAAAATAAGGATATTTATCAGTACTTGACTTCCAACGTTCAATATTTTTCACAACTGCCTCGGCATTAAAATCTGTACCATCATGGAACTTCACACCTTCTTGTAGCTCAAAAGTATAAGTTAATCCATCTTCTGAAGCCTCCCATGATTTTGCTAACCCAGGTTGAATCGTTACATCTTGTTCGCCAAAGTTTACTAATGTTTCATAAATATTAGCTGTTACCGTAAAAGATTCACCATCTGTAACAACAGCAGGGTCTAGTGCTACTGAATCTCCACCACGACCATACACTAATATTTTTGGTTCACCACTGCCAGCTGTATCGCCACCAGTTGATGTATCTTTACTACCCGTATCCTTAGTATCTGAGCCGCCACAAGCTGCTAAGATTGTCGAGAGAATAAGGAGTAGCATTACACCTAAAGTCCAAAGCTTCTTTTTCTTCATTAAATTTCCCCCTATGAGTTTTTATATCATTGAATGTTGAAGTGCCTCATAAAGATGGCAAGCAACATAATGACCCGGTTTTACTTCTTGCATTTTAGGTACTACTTGTGAGCATTGCTCCTTTTTAAAAGGACATCTCGTATGGAAAGTACAACCGCTTGGCGGGTTTGATGCACTCGGAATATCTCCAGAAATAATGATCTGTTCCCGTTCAAACATCGGATCAGGAACAGGGACTGAAGATAAGAGTGCCTGTGTATATGGATGAAGCGGTTCAGCATATAAGTCCTCACTCGCTGTCAACTCTACTAATTTACCTAGGTACATTACGCCAACACGATTGCTGATGTGGCGCACTACCCCTAAATCATGGGAAATAAAAATATAAGTCAGCTTTAAATCCTTTTGCAGCTTTTGCAATAAATTTAATACTTGTGCCTGTATGGACACATCTAGCGCAGATACTGGCTCGTCCGCAATAATTAAGCGCGGGTTGGTCATCAAGGCTCTAGCAATTCCGATACGCTGCCTTTGCCCTCCGCTAAACTGGTGCGGATAACGCTTGATATGATATTCATTCAATCCAACAATCTCAAGTAGCTCCAACACCTTTTGTTTCCGCTCTTTGGCATTTCCTATGCCATGAACAATAAGGGGCTCCTCTAAAATTTTGCCGATGTTATGGCGCGGATTTAATGAGGCATAGGGATCCTGAAAAATCATTTGAATATCTCTACGTGCCTTCCTCATTTCATTATTGGATAATTCTGAAATTACTTTACCTGCGAATTCTATTTTACCTTCCGTTGGCTCCAATAAACGCATTAATAAGCGGCCTGTTGTGGATTTACCACAGCCTGACTCTCCTACAATGCCTAATGTTTCTCCCTCAAATACCTCAAATGAAACATCATCCACCGCCTTCACATCCCCAGCATGTGAATTCAGGACACCCTTTCGAATAGGAAAATATTTTTTTAAACCATCAACCTTTAATAACGCTTTCGACACGCTGTTCCACCCCCTGCTTCTCTAGTAAAAAACATCTCGATTTATGGTTCTCTGCTGCCTCAAATAAAGGTGGTGTTTCTTGTAAACAACGTTCCATCGCATGTTCACAGCGTGCCGCAAATCGACAGCCGACCTGGATGCTCCCAGGTTTTGGTACACTACCAGGAATAGAATATAGATTGTCTTTTTTATAACGCATATCAGGTACTGATTGAATAAGTCCTTGTGTATAAGGATGTTTCGGATTAGTAAAAACTTCTTGAATCGGTGCCTCTTCCACGATTTGTCCAGCATACATTACAATCACTCGCTCACAAGTCTCCGCTACAACGCCCAAATCATGTGTAATTAACAACACAGCTGTATTCAACCGTTTATTTAAGTCTTTCATGAGCTGTAATATTTGAGCCTGAATCGTCACATCTAATGCGGTTGTAGGCTCGTCTGCAATTAATACTTGAGGATCACAAACAAGTGCCATGGCAATCATAACCCTTTGACGCATTCCACCAGATAGCTGGTGGGGGTAATCCTTTAACAATTCCTCAGCCCGTGGTAAACCGACAAGTTTCATAATTTCAACCGCTCTTGCAAACGCTTCCTTTTTCGACCATTTAGGATTATGAATTTGAATCGCTTCTTTAAGCTGGTCACCAATCGTAAACAAGGGGTTGAGAGAAGTCATTGGTTCCTGGAATATCATCGCAATGTCTTTTCCACGAATTTTTTGCATTTGTTTATCCGTACATTTTGCGAGATTTTTGCCATCTAGCAAAATTTCGCCACCTGTTATTTTCCCTGGTGGTGATGGGATCAATCCCATGATGGACAACGACGTAACGCTTTTTCCGCTTCCCGATTCTCCTACAATTCCTAAAATTTCTCCTTCATGGACAGAAAAATCGATATCATCTACAGCAGGAATTTGTCCATTATCTGTGAAAAAGGTTGTTTTTAAACCTTTTATTTCTAGTAGCTTCTTCCTCATGCGCAACGTCCCACCCTACCTATATTTTACTTAGTTGTATAATGTTATTAATAGCATACTATAACTTTCGTTAAATTCCCTATTTTCAGATAATTCTACCTAAAAATCTTTGCTCTTTCAATCACTAATATTCTCCAAATTACATAGTATTTCTACATTAATCTCATTTCATAATAACTAAATCTTATAAAGAGATAGTTTTTTAGCCTTTATAACAAAAAAATAGCCTTCATTAAATGAAAGGCTATTTTGAAAAAATTCCATATATCATATAATTTTTAATCTAAATGCTGTACTTGGAATAAATTATAATACGTTCCTTGTCTGTCCATTAATTGTTCATGTGTACCATTTTCTATTAATTGCCCATGATCTATGACGAAAATCTTATCCGCATGGGTAATAGTAGACAGACGATGTGCGATGATAATGGTCGTCCGTTCATGAGCAAGTTTATCGAGTGATTCTTGAATCAATGCTTCACTTTCTAAATCTAACGCAGAAGTAGCTTCATCAAGGATTAAAATCGGTGGATTTTTTAAAAATACTCGCGCAATAGCAACCCGTTGTTTTTGCCCGCCAGATAGCTTTACGCCTCGTTCTCCAACCTTTGTATCATAGCCATTAGGCAAACCCATAATAAAGTCATGTGCATTTGCAGCTTTAGCTGCCTCAATGACTTGTTCATCTGTTGCACCTGGTCGTCCCATTAAAATATTTTCTTTAACAGAATCACTAAAAAGTATATTATCTTGCAGAACAATACCAATCTGTGAGCGTAACGAATGTATAGTGACATCTCGTACATCGTGTCCATCAATCGTCACCTTACCACTTGTTGTATCGTAAAAACGAGGAATCAAACTGATAATCGTGGATTTACCACCACCACTCATCCCAACAAATGCAACAGTTTCTCCAGGATTAATCGTAAAATCGATAGCATTTAAAATAGATGCGCCAACTTTTTCATATTGGAAGGACACGTTGTGAAAGCAAACTTCCCCATTTGCACGTAGTAGTTCACGAGCATTGTCCTTGTTTTTCACTTCATAAGGCTCATCTATTAATTCAAACATCCGATCCATTGAGGCGATCGACTGCGTCAAAGTAGTCGAGGCACTTACAAGGCGGCGAAGTGGACCATACAATCGTTCAATATAAGCAATAAAAGCAACCATTGTTCCAACTGAAAGTGATCCATTTATGACTTGGTAGCCCGCATAGGCTATGACCAACAATGGCGCTACATCCGTGATTGTATTAACTACTGCAAATGACTTAGCATTCCACTTTGTTTGGTCGAGTGCCTTTTCTAAAAATTCCCCATTTGCTGTATCAAATAATTTTTGTTCATGCTTTTCTAGTGTGAAACTCTTAATAATGCTCATACCAGCTACACGTTCATGTAAATAACTTTGTACACCCGCAAGTGCTTGAGAACGTTTACGTGTTAAAGCTCGCAGTTTGCCAAAAAAGTATTTCACACTTAATGCATAAAATGGGAAAGCGACTAATGCGACTAATGTCAGCTTTACATCCATTGTTAGCATAATGACAATCGCAATAATAATCGTCGCTAGGTCCAGCCAAACATTCATTAACCCCGTCATAACAAAGTTCTTCGTTTGCTCAACATCATTAATGACCCTTGATATAACATCTCCAGCACGTGTATTGGCATAATATTTTAAACTTAATCGCTGTAAATGTGCGTAGATTTCCTTACGAATATCAAACAACACCTTATTACTAACGTGTTGTGCAAAATATTGACGATAATACTCGATTGGTGGACGGATAATAAAGAACACAATAATGGTTCCGCCTAACCAATATAACAGCTCTTTTGTTTTATCTACATCTGTTAGGTCTTCTGCTGCAATAATATCATCTAACACAATTTTAATGAGTAGTGGAATAAACAGGGGAATAGCAAATTTCACTATACCAATGATAATCGTTAAAATAATTTCCCATGTATATGGTTTTACAAAGCGCATATACCGCTTTATGCTTCCCAACTTTTCATCACATCCTTACAAAAAGAAACAGACATTCGATTATGAATGCCCTACGTATTATAGCAATATTTTGATTAAAATACAGTTATATTGACTTTACAGCGAACTATTTTACTTCTCTCTTTACAGTTGGCTGTATCCAACAAAAAAACACCTATTAGGTAAACTAATAGGTGTCACTAACAATCATCTGACTGCATATCAAGCTGGAACTTGTAACGATTTGTCCAGACATCGATGAAGTCGGGTGCAAATGGTCCTCTTTTTTGTTGAATCCAGCTTATTAATTTATCGACATTGCGCTTTAAAATTTTATCAATGACTTCAGGATAAGACATTTCCTTACGATGAAGCTCATATTCATCCTCATCTAAGAGGGTATAAGACATGTCAGGATAAACTTTAATGTCTAAATCATAGTCGATATATTTAATGGCATTATTATCGAAAACAAATGGTGAGCTTAGATTACAATAATAATACACACCGTCTTCACGTAGCATACAGATGATGTTAAACCAGTGTTCCGCATGAAAGTAACAAATAGAAGGCTCTCTCGTTAGCCATGTCCGACCATCGGATTCTGTCACAAGGGTCCGTTCATTCGCACCGATAACGATATTCTTTGTTCCTTTTAAAACCATCGTTTCTTGCCAAACACGGTGGATACGGCCATTGTGCTTATAACTATGTATTTGTATCGTTTCTCCTTCTACCGGTAATGCCATTTTGAAGCCCACCTTTTCGTCTATGCTACCTAAATCTAGCAGTCTCTAGTATATTATAGCAATGTGTACGCGAAAGGTGTAGTTAGAAAACCACAAATTTCACTACGCCATTTTGAATTAGTATAAAATTTAGTCAATTAAAGCGATTTTTATAAGCTTGTCAGCCTCAGTGGGATTATTTAATTAATTGCAACGCTATACCACTTTTAGAGGATTTTCTTAGCAATTAGAAAGGGGCTGTCTTTTTCATCTTTTCGGATTTTAGACAGCCCCTTAGAGGTAAATGCAGTTATGCAGTTACAAAGTGTTACTCACCTAAATCTTGGTTAGTTTTAGAGAAACGGCCTGAAGCTGGAGCTTTCTTTTGCTCTGCTTTTGCATTTTGCTTTTGCACTTCATTTACGTCCGTTTCATAACCAAACTCTTCACTTTGACGTTGCATGTTTTTATTCGGTTGGAAATTTTGGTTGTTTTGTTTTTTCATCCTTCATTCACCTCCACGCTAGTTATTGTGTACTGAGGTGATGACTTTTATGCTCATGAATTGATTATTTTAAGATGGATTTAATTTCCTGCGATTTACTTTTTGACTTCTTCCCAAATTTTTAGCATCGGGACAGGCATCGGCAAACGTTCTATTTGCTCTCGGCTTAGCCAGTCGCCCTGCGCAAAAGACTCACATTTCATATAATAGCTATTTATATGCCAAGTTAAATGTGAAAAAACATGTTTAAATGTAAGCAACTCATGTTCGGCATGAACATTTACTGTAAATTCTTTTTTAAAGTTTTCTACTGTAGATTGGCTTGTGTCAATCATCGGAAATTGCCATAGATTAGCAAGTAGACCTTTCTCAGGACGCTGCTGCATTAAAAATCGTCCGTTTTCATCTTCACATACAAGGACATCATATGTAAGGTGCTTCATTTTTATTTTTTTTGATTTGACAGGTAATTTGTCTGGTTCCCCTTCATTAAACGCCGTACAATATTCTCGTACTGGGCATAATAAACATTTGGGCGAGGTAGGTGTACAAATAAGCGCGCCGAGTTCCATTAAACCTTGGTTAAAAGAGGAAGCATGCTCAGGATCAATGAGTTTCTCCACCGCTACTTCGAAAACTTTCTTCGTTTTTGGCATAGCGATGTCATCATGTATATCAAGTACCCTACTTAAAACTCGCATAACATTACCGTCTACTGCATGTTCAGGCTTGTTGTAGGCAATACTTAAAATAGCACCTGCAGTATAGGGACCAACACCTTTTAATTTTGATATTTCGTGGCGATTGTCTGGTACTACGCCTCCGTAATTTTCTAAAACCTCACGAGCACCTGCTTGTAAGTTGCGAGCTCGAGAATAATACCCAAGACCTTCCCAATGCTTCAGTAAGTATTCTTGTGGTGCTTCTGCGAGCAAATCTAATGTTGGAAAACTTTCCATAAAACGATTGTAATAAGGAATAACTGTGTCGACACGTGTCTGCTGTAGCATCACTTCTGATACCCAAATTTTATAAGGGTCAGTTGTATGTCTCCACGGTAAGTCGCGTTTCTCAGCGTTAAACCAGTCGACTAAAGATTGTCGAAATTCTGTTACATATGGGTAATTCACAGTGACCTCCGTTGTTTTTACGATTTAATTTATGATGAAAAGGGTATACAATTAAGAAAAGAACATTCGGGTTTAGTCGACAAAAATCGTCTCCTTTGCTTGAATGTCATAAAATTTAATAGATCTTTTATTATTATTGAAATAAAGATGTATGCACATTGTACTCGATTTTACCGCATACTAGGAGTGGATATTTTTGGATTCAGGTACACATTTCGTTATGGGTATTGCCCTTGGCGGTCTTGCATTAGCCGACCCTGTAGTAGCCAATCATTCAATGACTTTTACAGCAGTAATGGCAGGGACAATTATTGGCTCACAAGCTCCAGATGTCGACACTGTGTTAAAGCTACGTAATAACGCTATCTATATTCGACATCATCGAGGAATTACACATTCACTACCAGCTGTGGCTATTTGGCCTATTTTAATTACAGTTGTTTTATCGCTTATTTTGCAAGACGTAAATGTGTTTCATTTATGGCTTTGGACCTTTTTAGCTGTTGGCCTTCATGTCTTTGTTGATATTTTTAACGCCTATGGTACGCAAGCAATTCGGCCATTCTCTAAAAAATGGGTAGCATTAGGTGTCATCAATACATTCGATCCAATTATCTTTTCCTTACATTGCCTCGGTATAGTGTTATGGGCATTTGGCACAAATCCAGTTTGGACATTTAGTATCATGTATATCGTAATTGTGATTTATTATATTTTACGATTTGCTGTTCAAAGAGCTGTAAAAAAAGCTGTGCATCATACCATTCAGGACGAGGAATATGTTATTGTAGCACCTACAATGCGCTTCTTCCACTGGCGAATCGCAGCCAAGTCTAAGACTCATTATTATGTTGGGCGTGCTTATGGAAGGACTGTTAATATTTACGATAAATTCGAAATCAAGCCTTTACCTAAAACTCCAGTTATAGATGCGGCAATGAAAGATTCTAATCTAGCTGCATTTGTGTCCTTCTCTCCAATGTACAGATGGGAAATTTCAGAACTTGAAAATGGCTTAACAGAAGTAAGGTTAATCGATTTACGTTATCGTAGTGATAATCGCTATCCTTTCGTAGCTGTTGCACATTTAAACGATGATTATGAAATTGTTACGTCTTATACAGGGTGGATTTTTACAGAAGATAAACTACAGAAAAAGCTACAAATTGGCGCAAGTAATTAAGCAGTAAACCCTGACCAATAGTGGTCAGGGTTTTATTATTGTAACATATCATCACTGGCATCTAAGAAATGAGCATATTTCGGATTGCGTCCTGCAAAAACATGTAATTTATCACCATAGCTTGCAATTAATTGACGCACAAGATTTTCTGTGTACTCTGCCCCACGATAAGCATATCCTGCTTTCGCAGCTGTTGATTCAAAATCACTCCATAATAATTCCACCCAAACTCGTGCCCGTCCAACAGACATTTGTGGATTTTTTGCTAGTAACTCTGCTGTTAATTTTTCAAGTTTTTCTTCCATTTACTTACCCGCCTTTACAGGGGATAATATCGATACAGGTAATGCCTCTTGGTACTTGTCCCCGCCTAAACGATGTCCCCAAGCAAAGCGACCCTTTAAATAATCTACTTGGAAAAACTCATTATCTGAACCATCAATACGATACATTTCTCCAGGAACAATCGTATCCAGATCTACTAAATACGCTGCTGCCATTAAAGCTTTGCGCTCATAAACAGCAAACTCATTGAGAATTCCTAGCTGTTCTGCCTTTCGAGCTTTCTCTTTTAGAAAAGCAATTTCTTCTCGCAGTTCGTGCTCGGTCATCGCAGCATAATTTTTTTCGTTCATTCTTCATTCTCCTTCTCTTCTATAAAACGATCTATTATTTCTATAGGAAAACCCTTTTGATAGAGCGCCTGTTTAACTTTCATCTTTAGCTCATAACCAGTATACTTCGATACATACTTTTTCCAAACTTTTTCGCCTTGAGTATTTAATAACTGCTGCCAGTTATCATCATCCTGCACTATCTCAACTTGGCTAAGCACCTCTTCCACGATCGGAAATGCATAACCTTTTCTTAAAAGAAAGTCCTGGATCTTGGTCTTTATTTGTGTTGGCGTTTTCTTATTCTGTGAGCGAATAATTTTCTCCGCTAACTGCATTGCCAGTTTTAATTGTTCCTCAAAACTATATGTAGCAAGCACTTCATCCTGCAAATTTTTCTCAATGCCCTTTTTAATAAGATCTTGTCTAATGGCTCTCGGCCCTTTTTTCATCGTAGCCTTCTTGGTATCAAGCAATGCCTTTGAATAGTTTTCATCATTGATAAAGCCATAAGACTTTAACTTCTGAATTGCCTCCAATATTACGGCTTCTCCAAAATCTAATGCGAGCAGTTTTTTCTTCACCTCATGCTCGCTTCGCATTTGATAAGAAAGAAAGTTTAACCCCTTATTAAAGGCCTTACGTATTTCATCCTCATAGGCAATCTCTTGGATTTCAAATTCATCAAGCACCTTTCCCTTTGTTAAACCGAATTGAATAAGTATGGCTTCATCAACTGGAAAAGCATATTCCTCATTTATATAGATATTATATCGTTCAGGATTGTTTTTTTGACGTGCAATTTTCGTAATTATACGCATAGCAAACACCTCACTATTGCATATTATAGCATTTCTTTTTTAAGGGAGCAGTGATCTGACAAGAGGGTTTTGCTTTCATTCGTGAGTATTCCTCTTCCTTCCGCAAGTATTCCTCTTCACTCCGCGAGTATTTCTCTTCCCTCCGCGAGTATTCTTCTTCCCTCCGCGAGTATTCCTCTTCACTCCGCGAGTATTCCTCTTCATTTCTCTTCCCTCCGCGAGTATTTCTCTTCCCTCCGCGAGTATTTCTCTTCCCTCCGCGAGTATTTCTCTTCCTTCCGCAAGTATTCCTCTTCACTCCGCGAGTATTTCTCTTCCCTCCGCGAGTATTTCTCTTCCCTCCGCGAGTATTTCTCTTCCCTCCGCGAGTATTTCTCTTCCCTCCGCGAGTATTTCTCTTCCCTCCGCGAGTATTTCTCTTCCCTCCGCGAGTATTTACGCTTATTCTGGAATGCACTGAAGATGTTCGCTTTTGAGTTAAGTGTTAAACTTACTAGTAAGTGTTTTTATTCGATCAGAGAAGAGGTGCTTGTTATGAAAATCGTTATTGCAGGTGGCACTGGCTTTGTCGGGAGTGCACTCATAAAGCTATTACAGGATAATGGACATGATGTTTTTGTCTTAACACGTCATCACTCAAGACTAGAAAATGGTATTCACTATGTACAATGGCTACAGCAGCACGAGCAGCCTTTGCCTTTTTTAGAGGGTGCTGATGCCTTTGTTAATTTAGCAGGTGTTTCATTAAATGATGGGCGCTGGACGAAAAAACAGAAGAAGGCTATTTATTGGAGCCGAATGAATGCAACGCTTGAATTAGTGAAGATAATGGACTTGCTAACGTCAAAGCCTAAAGTTCTTATCAATGCTAGTGCCGTGGGGATTTATCCTACTTCTACAGAAGCTGTCTATCATGAGGATTTTATGGACTATGCCCATGATTTTTTGGGTACAACCGTCCATGATTGGGAACGACATGCGAAACGAGCAGAATCATTAGGGATTCGCGTGGCTTTTGCACGCTTTGGTGTCATCTTAGGCCGAAATAGCGGTGCACTACCACCTATGCTATTGCCCTATCAAATGTATATAGGTGGAACAATTGGTTCTGGTGAACAATGGCTCTCTTGGGTACATATTGATGATGTAGTACGCGCAATTTATTTCGCGATTATAAATGAAAATATTCGTGGTCCATTTAATGTAACAGCTCCAAATGCTATGCGAATGAAAGAGTTCGGACAAACAATCGCAGAAGTCATGGGCAGACGCCATTGGATGCCTGTCCCAAGTTTTGCGATGCGTTTAGCTCTTGGTGAACAAAGTTCGCTTGTTTTAGAAGGACAACATGTGCTGCCCACTGTTTTACAACAACATCATTTTACATTTAAATATCCTGTTTTAAAGCAAGCACTTGAAGATTTGCTAAAAGCTCAGAATTAGCAAAAATTAAGTTGGATAATTTTTTTATAAACTACGCATTCTAATGAAAAAGAAAGGATGCGTTTTTTATGTGGAAACAACATATTGTAGGTGCGGTAATTGCTACTTTTATTATTGCCGCAGGAATTAGTATTAATCCTTATTTCGCTGCTGGTTCTGATGAGCACCATTGGGGCTTTAAGCGTGCTAAAAATGGTGAGCAGGCGGAAGCAGGAGCGCAGCTTGATCAGCTACTTGACCAATATGGTGCGATTTACAAAGGAAAGCCAGATAAAAAAATTGCCTATTTAACATTTGATAATGGCTATGAAAACGGCTTTACTGAAAGTATTTTGGATACATTGAAAAAAGAAAATGTACCAGCAACTTTCTTTTTAACAGGGCATTATTTAGACAGTGCCAGCGATTTAGTGAAACGCATGGTGGAAGATGGTCATATTATTGGGAATCATTCATATGGTCATCCCAATATGGCGCGACTTTCTCCAGATGGAATGCGTGCGGAATGGCGGAAATTTGATGGGAAGTTACGTGAATTAACTGGAATCGATCGTACAACATATGCTCGGCCACCTGAAGGTTCTTTCAATGCAAAACTTTTAGAAGTCGGAAATGCTGAAGGTTATCGCCATATTTTCTGGTCTGTGGCTTTCAAGGATTGGATGAAGGATGAACGTCGTGGTGCGGATTATGCCTATAACGCACTTATGGAACAATTACATCCTGGTGCTGTTATTTTAATGCATACTGTAGCACAGGATAATGCCGAAGCTTTACCAATGTTTATTGCGGAAGCTAAAAAGCAGGGCTATACCTTCTTATCGCTTGACGATTTAGTATTGGAATATGAAGATTTTCCTGTCGCTTTGCAATCGCCTGCTCCTTCGTTATAATGGGGAGATGACATTATAGAGCAGGGACGTGGAATGTTTGACGCAGCAAACAACAATGACCGTGGGACAAAAATTCCCACTAACAATAAAAAGGCTTGGTATTAATGGTGAGGGTGTAGGGTTTTATAAACGTAATGTAGTTTTTGTAAAAGGAGCTATTCCCGGAGAAGAAATTACAGCTCAGGTGACAAAAACACAGCGTAATTTTGCTGAAGCAGAAGTTTTAGACATTCGTAAAGCTTCGAAGCATCGTCAGGAGGCACCTTGCCCAGTTTATAACGAATGTGGCGGCTGTCAGCTTCAACATATGACATATAATAAACAGCTAATTGAAAAGCGAGACATTGTCATTCAAGCATTAGAACGTTATGCCAAACCTTTAACTGAAACGATCGAAGTACGTAAAACACTTGGTATGGATAATCCTTGGCACTATCGTAATAAAAGCCAATTCCAAGTACGTAAAGAGGGTAAGCGTGTATACGCAGGTTTATTTGCTGAAGGAAGCAATAAGCTCTTGAATATTAATGATTGTCTCGTACAGCACCCAGTCACTTCTAAAATTACCGTAGCCACAAGAAAGATTTTGCAAAAACTAAATATCACTATATACGACGGTCGTACGCTAGATGGTTTAGTGCGTACGATTGTTGTACGTACAGGGATTCGTACTGGTGAGACACAAGTAGTTCTTGTCACAACACGAAAAGAAATCCCTCATTTAACTGAACTTATCACACGTATAAAAAAAATCGATCCGAGTATCGTATCGATAGCACAAAATATTAATCGTGAAAAAACATCATTAATATTTGGTGATGAAACCATTGTACTGGATGGCAAGGAAACGATTCATGAAGAGCTTGGTGAACTAGCCTTTGATTTATCAGCTCGTGCCTTTTTCCAGCTAAATCCAACGCAAACTGTTCATCTTTATGATGAAATAAAAAAGGCCGCTGCATTAACGGGGAAAGAAACAGTTGTTGACGCCTATTGCGGTGTTGGAACAATTGGACTATGGCTAGCAGATCAGGCGAAAGAAGTACGTGGGATGGATGTCATTCCAGAGAGCATTCAAGATGCGCGTAAAAATGCGCGCAACCATGGCTTCAAGCATACAAAATACGCAGTCGGCACAGCCGAAAGTGTCCTTGCCAAATGGCGCAAGGAAGGTTTTACTCCAGATGTCATTACAGTAGACCCACCACGAACTGGACTAGCACCAGAATTTATTCGAACAGTGCTTAAGCTAAAACCTAAGCGTTTTGTTTATACGTCCTGTAATCCATCCACTTTGGCGAAGGATTTACAACAATTATCAAAGCTTTATCATGTTGAGTATATCCAGCCTGTCGATATGTTCGCACAGACGGCACAGGTGGAATGCGTTTGTAGCATGGTTTTAAAACCTGAGTATCAGAAATAGTTTGGCGACTTTTTAGATGCAGTCTGTATATTACAGGCTGCATCTTTTTTCCTTGTTTTCCTTTTTATATGAATGAATAAATAAAAAACACATCAAAATTAATTGATGTGTGAGACTGTAATTACAGTCTGAAAGGACATCTCAAAATAAATTGAGATGTCCTTTTTATGTCATGCACAGCACAGGCTGCCTGGTGGGTGATGGACGGTCCAGAAAAGTCGATACCTTAACCAATACCCCAGGATTTAAAAGATTTTTAAATGTTAAACTTTTAGCTTTTATCAAAAGAACTTTGACACGTAAGTTTTGATCTTTCACCTTTAACCTTTAAGCTTTCATATCAGTTTAGTTGAAAGTTTCCTTTGAGTAAGACATGTTTTACGTTTTAACTCGCACACATGCCTTTAAGCGCGAGCGACTTTTCGTTTTCCGTTTTCGCTAGACCATGCCTATTTATTTCGTTAAGCTTCCACTTCAATAAATGTCGTAGCATTTGATTCCGATAGGACAGCATCAACCTCTGATTCAAATTCTTCAATACGAGTGCTCAATGACTCAATTTGTTTTTTGACATTTAAAGGATCAATGATTTCATACTCATTTCTCTTCATAAATGTTTCAGTATGTAATTTGACTTCATCTGGAGACTGTTTATCTTTATTACCTAATATGTTAATTAAATAGGTTTCCAGTTTTGCAGGTAATGCATCATTTTCTTTGGCAACGGTATTAATGGTTGAACGATATTGATGCTGCATGATTTCTAGCAAATTCTTTTCATATTGAATAGATTGTTTCCGTTCGATTGCCTCTGCTACAGTCATTTCTTCCTTACCAACTATCACCTTTGTGCTAGCGTTAGACTGTACAACTAGAGCTTTTATTTTATTTCGATAGCTAATCAAGCCTACCACCTTATCATAGGACGCTTGCATTTGCTTTTCATATTCTTGAATGTCTACACCATTCATTTTACGATTACTTTTTCGATTAGCTACTACTGCACTAACCTCATTCGTTGCTGTCTCAATTCGTAGGTTCAGCATCTTTAATTCTGTTAAGGCACGATGAATAGATAGTTTTTTCATTTCAGTCATGATAAAACCTCCTTCTTAAGCAAGTGTTCTTTCATTATAAAGAGAAAGATGTATAAAGTCCAAAATTACCCATTTTATTTTTTATTGCTTTCATAAGAACATGCCTGTATAATACATTTCTAGGTGCCAAACCTATGTAACTTGGACGGAACATCCTTGTTACGCAAAAAAACGCCATAACAGCACGGATTTGCTGGGCGTTTTTTGTTTTTGAGCGGGAGATGAGCCCCGCTCTTTTTATTTTGCCATTAATGTTTGTTTATGCTTTTGGCGTCCAAATACAAGTAGCACCATAGCAACAGCTAGCAACAACATTGCTACAAGTAAAAGGAAGCTATAATTTTTTACATATTCTATATAAACGCCACCTAAAAAAGGCCCTGTTAAACTACCAATACTTAAAGCAATTCCACAAAGTAAATTTCCTGTAGGCAGTAACTCCTTTGGTGTTAGATCAGCCATGTATGTAATCCCTAAAGAAAACATGGAGCCAACTAAAGTGCCTGTTAAGAAAAATGCTATAGCCACAGCTAATTGAGAGTGCTCTAAAAAGCTGGCGATTGCAAAAAGCATAGCGCCTCCAAACGAGCCTACCATCAAGATATTCCGTCTTCCTACTTTATCCCCTAATGCACCAAGTGGTACTTGTGTTAAAATCCCACCAAATGTAAAGACAGATAGAATAATAGGGATCATACCTACTTCGTAGCCTTTGCGTAAAGCATAAACTGGGAATAAAGCATTTAATGAAGACTCAAGGAATCCATAAACGAAAGGTCCTAAAAACGCCATCCATCCAAATAAAATAGCCATTTTGTAGCGTTGCCATCCTCTTGCATTTAAGTCGCCTGTTAGTCGCTCAGGTTTTTCATTTTGTAAGAAAAATACAAAAGACCATGCAAACAAGCACATGATGGATGATATGATAAACGGTAACGCTTCAGCAATCTCAATCAGCTTCACCATAAGTGGCCCTACGGCAAAGCCTATACTAAATGACAAGCCATAGATGGCCATTCCTTTTCCCAAACTTTTATGATCTGCTGTGCTTGTAATCCATGTTTGGGTCGCATAATGCAAGGCATGGTCCCCTACTCCAATGAGCAAACGAAGGACAAACCAGAAGGTCACACTTTTCCAGAAGGGAAATGCTAGCAAAGATGCAAAAACAAGTGCTCCTCCAACTAAAATAATTGGTTTGTAGCCCCATTTTCGTAAAGGCTGCTCGATAAATGGTGAGATTAATAGTGTTCCTATGTATAAGCCTGTTGCATTCAAGCCATTCAACGCCGAGGATACGCCATCCCGTTCAAATATGATCGAAATAAGCGGTAACAGCATCCCTTGTGAAAAGCCTGATATGGATACAATTAATACTAAAATGGTAAATCGTTTTTTGCTGTAATCTGAGAAGTATGTCATCTTTTCCTCCAATATCGTCATTCTTCCAAAGAACAGCATATCAAAAAGCCTTAGCGCTCACCACATGTGATTTTACGCTAAGGCCTAACTAATCCTTATATTCATTTAATTGTATAAACACGAAATTCGGCTTTTGATTATTACCGGATACTTGTTTAAACTCCCTCCTTTTCGAGTTAGCTTTGCAATGATACTTTTTCCAATCAGCTCCTTTACTTTATCTTAAAACAACTTTAACATACAACCTCAATATTGTAAATATTCTGCCTATTGATTTTTAAAATTAATCTCTTAGTCCTAGGTGTTTACCTAAACATTGAAATTTAAGCCCAAATCAGCTACCATAAAAGGGATGAAATGAGGTGTACGAATGTCAAAGCCAATCACTGATAAAAAACAGCAAGTAACCTACTTAAAAGAGCGTCTTGAAATTTTTTTAGAAGTATTAGATGCCCTTGATCCCGAAACTGCTGAATTAGAGGATATCGATCGCTTAATTCAAATGATGGATGATTTAGAAGATAAAATGGAGCAGTTTAATGCTCGTGAACAATAATGAGTCAAAAACAAGCGAGCACATTATGCGCTCGCTTGTTTTTTTAGTGGCAGTCCCAATTATAAAGTACCTTGCTAAAATCTTTATTGTTTAGCTCTTCTGCTGTAATGAAGAAGTTGCCGACACCACAATCGCCCCAAAGGATATCATCACCTACACTATCAATCTGTAATAACATGATTGTAGAGTCCGTATAATCACCGTATGCTCGTGGATCTTCCTGTGTAAAGTACGGATACCCACCTATTTTATGTCCATCACCAGTCAAAGCATCATAGAAAGCATCTTCTAATGTATCATCATCCTCTATTGATGTTAAGATACTGGCGTACATGTCATTACTTCTAAAATCATCAATGGACAATGGTTCAAAGCCTGCTTGAAAGGATAGTGCCATTTCACGCTCTACAGGAAAATACATCTCCTCATCCACTAATTTGACAAATGAAAAATCTTGAACGAGCTTTGTTTCATCATGCACGATCGATTCATGGAAGATAACACGAAATCCTTCTTGATTTTGTCCATTATCAAAATCCATTCCTAACACATCGTCATAACCATCAATATAAAACTGTAATATTCCCTCTTCTGGAAAATTCGCTAGATGCTTTGGTACTTCTGTAAAATTAATTTGAGCTAATAGCTTCAAAGGTTGTCCATTGTTATTTGTTGGATATTCCATCGACAGTGGAAAATAGGGATCCCCTGCAAACTTACTTTGAAATAAAGATGTTTTGCTTACCTTCGTATCAACCAATACAACAGGCTTCATCGTTTCTTCTATTAATGGTCTATATTTTTCAAATTCTTCCGGTAATTCAAGTAAAGTTTTAGCAGCCATTCAAATTCCTCCTAAATGTGGATTCACTTCTATTTTAGAACAAATGTTCTATTAAATCAACCCCTTCTCAAAATACTATGAAAACAAGCTTTAATTTAGGGCTCTCAGATAAGGACTCTTTTTTTCATTAGTTGAAAAGAGTATAATGTAACGTGGAAATAATCAATTTTTCTATGGGGGGCAATACCAATGAATCTACAAACTTTGGAGAAAAGTCTTTATGATTTAATTACTGAAACATCTACGAATTTACCTAAGGATGTACGTCGTGCTATTAAAAAAGCAAAAGAAGCTGAGAATGCTGGTACACGTGCTGCAATGAGTTTAGACACAATTGCAAATAATATTATTATGGCAGAAGATAATGTGTCACCAATTTGTCAGGATACAGGGCTACCAACTTTCAAAATTTATACACCTGTTGGTGTAAACCAATTAGAAATTAAAGCTGCAATCAAAAAAGCAATCAATGATACAACAGCAGATGCTAAATTACGTCCAAACGCGGTAGATTCTTTAACTGGTGCAAACAGTGGGAATAACCTTGGTGATGGTTTACCAGTTATGAAATTCGAACAATGGGAAAAAGATTACATTACAATTAAATTAATTCTAAAAGGTGGCGGCTGTGAAAATAAAAACATTCAGTACAGCTTACCATGCGAATTAGAAGGTCTTGGTCGTGCAGGTCGTGACTTAGACGGTATTCGTAAATGTATTTTACACTCTGTCTACCAAGCACAAGGTCAGGGCTGTTCAGCTGGTTTCATCGGTGTAGGCATTGGTGGAGATCGTTCTTCTGGCTACGATTTAGCAAAAGAACAATTATTCCGCCATGTTGAAGATACAAACCCAAATTCAGATCTTGCAAAATTAGAAGAGTATGTTGTCAAAACAGCTAATACATTTGGTATTGGTACAATGGGCTTCGGTGGTGAAGCAACATTACTAGGCTGTAAAATTGGAGTGATGCACCGTATCCCTGCTTCCTTCTATGTATCTGTAGCTTATAACTGCTGGGCTTACCGTCGTATGGCTGTGGACATCGATCCACAAACAGGTGAAATTATGAATTGGCACTACCAAGAAGGTGAAAAAATCACGTTCAAAGAAGATGAAGTAGCTGCTACAACAGAAGATACAACTACAAATCTAGTAGAGCTTACTGCACCAATTACGGAAGAACAAATTCGCTCACTAAAAGTGGGAGATGTCGTTTCTATTACTGGTCGTATGTATACTGGCCGTGACGCTATCCACCACCATTTAATGAGCCACGATGCACCAGTGGACTTAAATGGACAAGTTATTTATCACTGCGGACCTGTAATGGCAAAAGATGAGGAAGGCCACTGGACAGTAAAAGCAGCTGGACCAACTACTTCTATTCGTGAGGAGCCTTACCAAGGTGATATTATGAAAAAATTCGGTATCCGTGCTGTGATTGGTAAAGGTGGAATGGGACCAAAAACATTAAAAGCTCTAAATGAACATGGTGGCGTTTACTTAAATGCAATCGGTGGAGCAGCCCAATACTATGCAGACTGCATTAAAGGTGTTGACGGCGTTGATTTAATGGAATTTGGTATTCCAGAAGCTATGTGGCACTTAAATGTAGAAAACTTTACAGCAGTTGTAACAATGGACTCACATGGTAACTCTCTACATGCAGATGTCGATAAATCATCATTAGATAAACTTGCTTTGCATGCAGAAAGAGTTTTCTAATTAAATAAACGGTAGTAGTCATCCATTTGATTGCACCATTTTGTAAGGCACAGAATATTCCTAGTGAATAGACTGTGCTTTTTTTATTTAAAATCCCCTATCATCATCACCCTATGGTCAAAGTAAATATCCTTCAAACTTCCTACTTTATTTTTATAAATTCCTTTGTTATAATAATTCTAAATAAAAGAGATGGTAATTGAAATCCATTTTCAATTAAAAACTTTAGTAAATATTAATTTATAAAGGTTTTGATATTGATTTTCATTATCAGGAGGGATATAGATGGAATACTCTAATCGAGAAAATATAAATTTAATTGAGAAAACAAAAGAACATGCTGAATTGATCGCTGCATTGATGGCGGGCATTTTCATCTTACTTGCATGGCGTTTAGATACGAGCGGACAAACAACTGCTTCAGTTCTACTATATTTAATTGCATTTTTTGTAGGTGGATTCGCAAAAGCAAAAGAGGGCATTGAAGAAACGATTGAAGATCGAAAATTAAATGTAGAGCTATTGATGGTATTAGCCGCCATTGGTTCTGCAGCAATCGGCTATTGGACAGAGGGAGCTATTCTTATTTTCATTTTCGCAGTAAGTGGTGCACTTGAAACATATGCAATGAATAAAAGTCATCGTGAAATATCAGCACTTATGAATTTACAGCCAGAAGAAGCTTGGTTAGTGCGTGGCGGATTTGAACCTATGAAAGTGTCTGTGTCCACGTTAAATATCGGCGATCATTTATTAATTAAACCAGGTGAACGCATTCCAGCAGATGGTATTATTTTCAAAGGACAGTCTTCTATTGATGAATCGGCTATTAGTGGCGAGCCGCTGCCTGTCTCAAAAATCGAAGGTGACGAAGTATTTGCAGGCACAGTAAATTTAAATGGTGCTATTACAATGGAAATGACCAAAGCAAATTCAGAAACACTTTTCCAAAAAATTATACAACTTGTCCAAAGTGCGCAAAGTGAAAAATCTCCCTCACAACAATTCATCGAAAAATTTGAGGGGTCTTATGTAAAATTTGTGTTATTAGGTGTTGCCTTAATGATGTTCCTTCCCCACTTTTTACTCGGCTGGGATTGGACAACGACATTTTATCGAGCAATGGTGTTATTGGTGGTTGCATCCCCTTGTGCACTCGTAGCATCAATTATGCCTGCAACACTAGCAGCCATCTCAAATGGTGCAAAAAATGGTGTGCTTTTTAAAGGCGGCTTACATTTAGAGCATCTCAGTGTTTTACGTGCTTTAGCTGTCGATAAAACAGGTACTTTAACACAGGGTAAACCAGTTGTTACAGATTTTATTGTCCGAGAAGGCGTAGATCGTAATCTAGCTTTAGCAAAGCTTGCAGGGATTGAATCGCAATCCAATCACCCACTAGCTCAAGCCATTACCACATACGCTAAAGCAGAAGGAATTAACACATTACCACAGGCAACAATCGAGGATATTCCTGGTTGGGGTATAAAAGGGACGATCCACAATGAGGAGTATCAAGTAGGGAAACCTGAGTTTGTTGGTACTCAGCTTGCCAATGACTTTGCAAATAGTGCAGCTACAAAACTTGCCGCAGAAGGGAAAACAGTTATTTTTATTCGGGATCAGCATGGTATTGTTGCCTTAACAGCTCTAAAAGATACTGTACGCAGCGAAGCTAAAAAGGCTGTAGCTCTATTAAAAGATCTCGGTATTCAAGTAGTAATGCTCACAGGTGACAATGAAAAAACAGCCAAAGTCATTGCAAAGGAAGCTGGCGTTACCGAATATGTAGCAGAATGTCTACCTGAAACAAAAGTTACTGAAATGAAACGCCTACTTACACAACATCAATTTGTTGGAATGGTCGGCGACGGTATTAACGATGCCCCTGCATTAGCTACGGCAACTACTGGCATTGCGATGGGTGAAGGAACAGACGTTGCATTAGAAACAGCGGATGTTGTGTTAATGAAAAATGATTTATCCAAAATTGCTTATGCTGTGCGCCTATCTCGTAAAATGCAGCGTATTGTAAAACAAAATATCTTCTTCTCTATCGGTGTTATTGTTTTATTAATCGCCTCTAACTTTTTACAAGTAGTCGACCTACCTTTAGGTGTAATCGGACATGAAGGTAGTACAATTCTAGTTATTTTAAACGGTTTACGCATGCTCAATAAAAATATCTAATGACAAAGCCTCGCCTTTCTCATAAAGAAAAGCGAGGCTCATTTTGTTTTATTGTTATTTCCTTACTCATGAAGTTCTTTTTGTAGTGCCCTTTTTTGCATGGTAGCATTTAATACCCCACCAAAGATGATAATAATCCCCGTAAAGTATAACCAGAGCATTAAAATAATGACACCACCGATACTACCATATGTAGCAGAATAATTTGCAAAATTATTAATATAGAAAGAGAAACCATATGTGACTGCTAACCAGGCAAGTGTCGCAAACATCGCCCCTGGCCATACACCCATTATTTTTAAACGCGGGCTTGTATTTGGAACGACCCAGTAGATTCCCATTAAAACGATAAAAATAAGTAAAGGTGGTATTGACCATCTTAATTTGTGCCAAATAGATTCAAATTGCTCCTCAATTCCAACGATTGAAAATAGGAAATGCCCTATTTGCTGACCAAAAACTGGTAGTAAGAGAGCGACAGCCATCACAATTACAAGAGCGATTGTAAAAACCAGTGACAACCCTCTATCCAATATGCCAGCTCTCCCCTCTGTATCATAGGCTTTATTTAAAGCTCGAATAAGCGCATTAATACCTTTCGATGCAGACCAAATTGTACCGAGAACCCCGATGGACAATAAACTACTATTTCGATTTGTCAAAATCTCATTCAGCGTATTTTCAATCAGCTTATACACTTCATCTGGTAAGATATTCACTAAAAATGAATAGACCTGTGTCGTTTCTAAATTTAGATACGGTAATAGCGTCACTAAGAAAATAAGTAAGGGGAAGAACGATAGTAAAAAGAAATAAGCCAATTGTGCAGCAAGCGCAGATATTTCAACTCGCTTTAGCCGACTTATTAAATCTTGAACAAAGCCTTTGGATGTCATCACGTCAATCGATTCCTCCTCAGGAGAGACAAACGACTTTACGAACCCAAAAGCATTTTGCATTGTTGCTTTTTTTCCTTCCATATAATTCCTCCTAAAGCTTCCTTTACTCTTTTTCAGGTAAAGTAAAGGCTGATTTCGTGTCCTCAATCATCCCTTGTATTGTGGAAGGTAATTCTTTAAATTCATCAACCTTCTCAGCAATCGTGTTAACATTATCAGACACGCTTTCACAAAGCACTTTTGCTGCCAGCACTTTTTCCTCCACTAGCACCTGTAGTTCTTCACGATTTGATGCATAATATGTGATGGCTTCCTTCATTTTTTTAGTTGTAGCAATTGTTGTTTCACGCGTTGTACGATCGAGCATACTTAATGCAGCACCAACTGCTGCTCCTGCTACGATTGAAGCTAATAATTTACTCTGGCCCATATTTATAACCCCCTGCTTGTGTATTTGCATATTCCCTATTATTTCATAAATAAACAGCTTCCTGCACTTATTCTACCCAATAACAGTCTATTTTTAAAGCAATGCTCAAATACGGAGTTGACATTTTTTTTATTCAATGAAATGATATGTGCGAGGATTATGAAAGGTAGGGTAAAAAATGGATTTATCAGTTCCGTCTAAGGAAAACGTAGTGTATATGGTGGATCAAATGAAGGACAAGCTACGCATGGTGAATGTTGATGCAATGAAATCAGAACATTTCGATGAAGCTAATTATGAAGATTTAGTGTATTTATATGAGATGGTGATGAAAAGAGAAACATTTAGCCCAAGTGAAATGCAAGCGATTGTTGCTGAATTGGGGTCTTTACGTAAGTAAAGTAAATAAAAGCTATTAGCATATGACGATTGGTCAGCCGCTAATAGCTTTTTATTATTGTGTATTTTTTGCTTCTGAACCATCTTCGGTAACCAATGGCTGAATAAGCACTTCTACACGTCGGTTTTGTGCACGACCTTCTGCTGTATCGTTTGGAGCAATCGCTCGGTTTTCACCATAGCCTTTCGCACTAAAGTTCTCAGACTTTAATTGTGAATTACTATCTAATAATACCATGTAAAAATTAGACGCACGCATTAATGATAACTCCAAGTTTGATGAGAAGTTAGGGCCAGCTGGCACATTATCTGTATGACCTGTAATAACAATATTACGAGGTGGATTAGACACTAATACATCCGCAAGCTCTTTTGCAATTGGAATATATTCTGGTTTAATCGTTGCTTTACCAGGATCAAATAAAATACTATCACGGATAGTTACAAGCAATCCCTCATCTGTCATTTCAGTTGCAAATTGACCTTCCATCTCATTAACTGCAATAAAGTTGTCCACACTATCTTTAATAGCTGCTAGCTCTTGTTGATCCTTTAAATAGGCCGAATTTTGCTGTGGCGTTTGGTCGCTATCTGCATTCGGGCTTGGTACTGGTGCAGGCTGCTCTAGAAAGCTTGTTCCCCCGTCAAATACTTGACTAAATACCGCCGACATTCTCTCTAACTTTTCTTGATCAACTGAACTTGAGGCAAATAAAATAATAAACACAGCTAAGAGCAAAGTTAAAATATCTGCGTATGGAACTAACCAAGATTCATCAATATGTTCATCATGCTTTTTTTTCTTAGCTTTCTTTGCCAAGGCCACCCGCCCCGCTTTCACCAGAAATTTGACGACGTTCTTCCATCGTTAAGTATGATGATAGTTTCTGTTCAATTACACGTGGAGCCTCCCCTTCTAATACTGAAAGGATACCCTCAATCATCATTCTCTTTTGTTTTACTTCTAAAGCAGACTTACGCTTTAACTTGTTCGCAAATGGGTGCCATAAAACATAACCTGTAAAGATACCGAGTAATGTAGCCATGAAAGCAGCCGAAATAGCATGTCCAAGCTTTTCGATATCGTTCATATCAGCCAATGCGGCGATTAACCCTACTACTGCACCAAGAACCCCTAAAGTTGGTGCATATGTACCTGCTTGCGTAAAAATAGCAGACCCACTAGCATGACGCTCTTCCATTGCTTCCACTTCTTCCGTTAGTACATCACGGATGTAGTCAGCATTTTGACCATCAATTGCTAATGTAAGACCATTTTTTAAAAATGGATCTTCAATTTCAGAAGCCTTGCTTTCAAGTGCTAATAGTCCTTCACGACGAGCTAAGTCAGCCCATTGTGAAAACATTTTAATAATTTCTATATCATTCGCTAATTTCGTTTCTTTAAAAAGAATTTTAAATAGCTTCGGTACGCGCTTTAACTCTTGCATTGGAAAGGCAATTGTTACTGCTGAAATAGTACCAAAAATGATAATTAGAATGGCTGCAGGGTTATAAAATGCACTTAAGCTTACACCCTTCATCACCATCCCCGTTAATAGTGCTACTAAGGCAAGTATTAACCCTATAATCGACGATTTATCCATCCTAGAACCTCCAAATCTACTATTACTGTTATTTTCGTCTGTTTTTCCATATTTTAAATATATATATTCCTAGTATAAATGTATTTCACTTATTTTTCGATGTAATTAATGCTTTTTATTCACATTTCGACCATTTTTGATTATATTGAATTAAGAATATTACACTAAACTGTCTTATATCGAAAGGGGATATGAATTTGTTATTATCATTTAACACAAAATTACTAAAATATGCCGAATTAGCTGTGAAAGTAGGAGTAAATATCCAAAAAGGTCAGTATCTTTATATAAGCTGTTCGACTGATAACCTAAAATTGGCGCAAATAATTACCAAAATAGCTTATAAAAATGGTGCAAAACAGGTATTTGTCGATTTATCGGATGACGAGCTTGTACGTGCTCGTTATGAGGGAGCACCAAAAGACTCATTTGATTTCTTCCCGCCATGGAAAGTGCAAGAGCGTGAATGGTTGGTTGAACACGGAGCCGCTTTCTTAAGCATTAGCTCACAAAATCCAGATTTACTAAAAGGTATAGAGCGTGACAGAATCATGGCCTTCCAAAAAGCATCTGGTAAAGCATTAGCAAACTATTATCAATCGCTACAGTCTGATAAATTTAGTTGGTCAGTTATCGCTGCTCCATCTAAAGCCTGGGCAGCAAAAGTATTCCCTCACTTACAAGAGGAACAACAAATGGATGCATTATGGGGAGCCATCTTTGCAGCGACACGTATTGACGTTGAACATTCTATAGAAGCTTGGCATGCTCACGATCAGGAATTACATAGCAAAGCTGATTATTTAAATGGGAAGCAATATAAGTCGCTCCACTATACTGCTCCAGGCACTGACCTAACTATTGAGTTACCTACACATCATGTGTGGACAGGTGGCAGTAGTATTAATACACAGGGCCAAGCATTTATGGCCAATATGCCTACAGAAGAAATTTTTACAGCCCCTTTAAAAACAGGTGTTAATGGGTATGTTTCCAGTACTAAGCCATTAAGCTACGGAGGCAATATTATCGATCATTTCACTTTAACATTTAAGGATGGTCGTATCATTGACGTGAAGGCAGAGCAAGGACAAGAAATTTTAGCTTCCCTTATTGAAACAGATGAGGGTGCTCATTATCTTGGTGAAATAGCATTAGTTCCACATCAATCACCTATTTCACAATCTAATTTATTATTTTACAATACATTATTCGATGAAAATGCCTCGAATCATTTAGCCATTGGCAGTGCCTACGCATTTTGCATTGAGGGTGGTAAAGAAATGACTTCTGAGGAATTAAGTGCACATGGTCTTAACCAAAGCTTGACACATGTAGACTTTATGATTGGATCGGATAAGATGAATATAGATGGAATTACTCATGATGATCAAATAGACCCAATATTCCGCGATGGAAATTGGGCAATCTAAATAATCCATTCCTACTAATAGTATTCTAGGCTAAGTATGTTAAGGTTGTCATAAATTATCCTTAGATTTTCCTAGTAACCTATTGTATAATTGTTTTAGGGAAGTTTAGTAGATCATTTAAGTAGAGAGGAGCTCTAATAATGTTCATTACAACTGTTCTTGGCTTTTCAGCAGTTTTATTAATTTCAACGGGATTCTTCATCCACTACCTACAAGTTGGTTTAGATAGCAAGTCTTCAGTAACTGTAGATCCAAAGCCAAACGAAGAATATTAATGTATAAAAAAACAGCTACTGCAATGGTAGCTGTTTTTTTATCACTTACAAGTTATTTTCATCTATTAAAGCGTAGGAAACTGCTTCTTTATTGTAAAAATCATCTGAAAAAAGTCTTTATTGTTTGCATATTGAACGTTTTGCTCTAAAATATTTTTTGTAAGGAAGGGAGCAATATTCATGACAATGTTACAAGATATTTTAGAGTTTAATAAAGAGTTTGTACAAGAAAAGAAATATGAACCATTCATCACTACAAAATATCCTGATAAACGTATTGTTGTTTTATCTTGTATGGATACTCGTCTTGTAGAGCTTTTACCAAAAGCTATGAATTTGCGGAATGGCGATGTAAAAATAGTGAAAAGTGCTGGCGCATTAGTGAGCCATCCTTTCGGTGCAGTTATGCGTAGTTTATTAGTGGCTGTCTATGGCCTACAAGCTGATGAAGTGTATGTCGTTGGACATTATGACTGCGGAATGAGTGCAGTTGACCCTGATGCTATGCTTAGTGAAATGGTGACAAGGGGTATTGATCCAGAAACAATCAAAATGTTGGAATATTCTGGTTTTGATTTAAAAGAATTTTTACGTGGTTTCGGTGACGTAGCAACAAGTGTTAAGAAAAGTGTCGATACGATTCGTAATCACCCATTAATGGTGAAAGACGTTCCTGTTCATGGTTTAATCATTGATCCGAATACAGGTCATCTTGATTTAATTGAAGACGGTAGCAAATAATAGCTAATAAAAAACAAGTGCCCATCTCTCGTGAAGGATAGGCACTTGTTTTTCTATTCATCCTCTAAACGCGCATACATATAGTGATCTACCCATCGGCCATTAATATACAGTAGCCTCCTTAGCAGACCCTCTTGTTGAAATCCAGCCTTCTCTAATACGCGCATAGAGGGGTTATTTTGTGTAGAGACATATGCCTCTACACGGTGTAAACCAATTTGATCGAATGCGAATCTCACCACCATATTTACAGCCTCTGTGACGATTCCCTTGCCTACATAGATTTCATCCATCGCATAGCCAACAAATGCACTTGAGTACGGTAAGCGTTTTACAGCATAAAGTGCAATATGCCCTATTAGATTATTTGTTCCATGCTCAAAAATACCAAAAGTAAATTCTCGTTTTGACTCCATTAAATAGAGACTCTCTTGAATTTTTTTATATTGAGCATCAACTGTATAATATTCAGGTTTTTGTAGTGGCTCGTATACAGACCAAAAGTATTTATTGCGGCTTACGAGACCCGATAAACTTCGTGCATCTTTTTCTTGGAATGTGCGGATGTAGCATTTTTCCCCCTTTATCGTTACCACATTCCCACCCTTTTTTCTTAATAAATTCCAAATTTTAAGCACCATTTCTCCACACTAGCCTTCCAATAAATATCAGTACATTTCTCATTCTCTGTTCACATTGGCTACAATCTAATGATTGTAAACCCTAGTTTTATTTCATTGTATGTAAAAAAAGATGCTGCTACAACTAAAACAGCTCATGTCTTATTGTTACAGCAGCACCATTTTATTATTTTGTTTTTTGTTCTTGCTTTTTCTCATTTATTATTTCTAAACTGGATGAATCAGCATCCTCTAGCTGTCCATTAGCTAATACATTTGTTAGATGAAGACCACGTTTTTGAGCCTCACGTTCAATATGTGCAATTGTTTCTTGAAGCACCTGAACACGCGCATGTTTTTTATCGTCTCCAGCAACTAAAATCCATGGAGCATCCTTTTTATCTGTCTTGTCAAACATTGCATTCGCCGCTTCAATATATTGTGGTGATTTTTCTCGATTCCGCCAATCCTCGTCTGTTAGCTTCCAAGATTTATAAGGGTTTTCTTCACGTTCTTTAAAGCGTTTTAATTGCTCTTCATCTGAAACATGTAGCCAGAACTTAATAATTATGTAATCTCCCGCAGTTAAAATTTTCTCGAAATTATTAATTTCTTCATACGCACGAGACCATTCATCCTTTGTTGCAAAGCCTTCGATACGCTCTACTAGTACACGTCCATACCATGAGCGGTCGAAAATAGCGATTTGTCCATGCTGCGGTAATTTTCTCCAGAATCTTTGTAAATAGTTATAGCGTAATTCATGTGGCTGTGGAGCTGAGATAGGGTGTACCACATAACCGCGCGGATCTACACGTTCAATCAATCGTTTGATTGCGCCACCTTTGCCAGCAGCATCCATTCCTTCAAATACTAAGATTAAACCTATTTTGTTTTTTAGTAAAAACTGCTGTGCATTCAACATTTCATATTGGAGTACTTTTAATTTCTTTTTATACATCTTTTTATCTAGTTCAATGGATAGGTCTAGGTTTTTCAAATTTTGTGCCATGAAACTTCACTCCTTTTGGTTGGATATTCTTATTGTACTAAAGAAATATATGGATGCCTATTGAGATGGTAAATTGTAGATATTACGAGCAAAACAACACGATACATTGTTGAAAGTTTCCGTTATAATAAAAATAGTGACAGTACTATACTTATTTGTCTTTTCCCTATAAAATCTAACACGAAGGGAGAGGAAAACATGCCTCGGTTTATCTTGATGACAATTTCTTATCTTGTCTCACTCATCCTAACCTTTTCATCCTTTTTCGTGAATATCAACGGTCAATCTATGCTAGAAATCGCTAATCGCTTTTCTGTAGTATTTGCACCAGTTAGTGTAAGTCATGTAATTTGGATTCTTATTTATTTTTTACTCGGTTATTGGTTAGTTATGAATATCAAAAAGACAACTATGAAACAGTCTGCGCTTTTTAGCTGCATAAATATATTGCAAGCATTGATGATATACGTATGGCATCATGAGTTATTTATTGTTTCACTTGGCATTACATTACTCTTAGTCTTGTATTTATTTATGTTGTATAATACGTACCCTCTTCATGACAAAGCAATGTCGGGTCGTATTCCTTTCTCCATTTATTTTGCATGGATGACATTTATTTTTATTACGAATATCAGTTTTACGTTAACGGCTTATGGTTGGAACGGCTTTGGTCTTAGTACGCCTCTTTGGGCAGTAATTTTGCTGACATTAGGTGGAGCACTTGCGCTACATATCCGTTTCCATCACTTTGATATTTTGTTTCCTAGTGTTTTTATTTGGGCTTATATAGGAATCGCCTTACATAATGGTTTTGATGAGCTACTTGTCACTACCGCCGCCTTCTTTTTATGTGGTGTTCTCTTTGTTGGTATTTTATTTATTAAAAAAAATCCTGCCTACCAAAAATAAATTGGTAAGCAGGATTTTTCATTTCATTGCATTCTATTCTTCGTCTAATGATGTTAGGATAATCGGTTTATCTTTTGTTACAATGACTGAATGTTCAATTTGAGCTACAAGTGATTTATCAGGTGTAATGAATGTCCAACCATCACCAGCTTCTACAATATGCTCTGCCTTCGCTGAGATAAACGGCTCAACCGCAAGCACCATACCTTCTTTCATAATTGTAGAATCCCATGCATCATAGTAATTTAAAATGTGATTCGGCTCATCATGTAAAGATTGACCTAAGCCATGACCAGTTAAATTCATAATAACAGTTAAGCCATTAGCATTCGCCTCACGTTCAACTGCCTTACCAATTTGATTTAATTTAGACCCAGCCTTTACCTTTGTCATTGCTCGATCAAAGGCGCTTTTGGCAACGCGACATAGCTTTTCTTTGTCCTCATAGCCATCACCAACCACAAATGAAATACCAGTGTCAGCAAAGTAGCCATTTAATGAACCAGAAACATCGATATTTACAATATCCCCCTCTTGAATAACACGTTTTCCGGGGATACCATGCGCCACTTCTTCATTGACACTAATACATGTATACCCTGGGAAATCATATTCTCCCTTTGGACCAGATATCGCGCCAGCCTCTGCAAACATACGGCCAGCAATTTCATCTAGCTCCAATGTTGTAACACCTGGTTTTGTGGCAGCTTTCATCGCTTCACGAATTTCAGCACAAATGCGTCCTATTTTTTTAAAAGCTTCAATCTCTTCTTGCGTTTTTACAATCATGTATAACGTCCCTTTCATCTAATATCTATACTTTAATATAACATAACTTGTTATGCGTATAACGATAAACGCTTTAAATATTGTATGCTTCCTTACTTTGCGAAGTGCGCAAAGAGTTATTTGCGACAAAAAAGCCCCTTCACAAATGTGAGGGGCATGTTTTATGCTTTTCTTTGCATTAATTGTGGAGCAGCTGCGAATAAAAGAACGCCTACAATTGCCGTTAAAATAGTTGCTGGTAGCATATATGTACCATTATAGATGATGGAATAGATCCATGCATTTTGATCGCCAGCATATTCTGCAAAAAATACAGCGCCAGCCATCGTGTGGGCTGCATATCGTAAAAAGCCCGCAAGTACCGTACCTAATATAATGTAAAGTGCCATTTTTGTTTTGTTGGCATTTTTGGCAGCCGCCAACACGGGTCCACGCACAACCGCCGCTAATCCTACAACTGTGAAAGCAACACCATAATCAAGGAATCCTTGTAGCCAGTGCACAATCGTAGCACCAAACATGGTTTGCATTACACCCACGAGTAATCCAGTTGTTAGCCCAGCTACTAAGCCCCAGCGAAATGCTATTAACATAATAGGTACCATGACTAGACTAACAGAGCCACCTTGTGCCCATACTTTAAAGGAAACCTGATCAAGCACAAGACCGATTGCTGCAAATATCGCAATCTCCACAAGCATTAATAGTCTTTTTTTGTCCATATATATTCTCTCCTTTGTTCCGATGTAGGATACAAGAGCAGGAATAGAAATGCGCTGATATGTCTCTTTCTGACACCTTTTTATTCCCTCAAGAATGAAAAAACGATGCCAGGACAGAGCCTCACATCGTACTAGTGTCGGTTTCTATCCACATCCCTACGCAAGCGTTAACTTACAGGTTCAAAGAGTCAAGGCATTACGTGCCCAGTCTCAGCTGACATCATCAGCTCCCCTTGTGGTCGTTACATCTGAATTTATTCGAACATTCTCATTGTACGCAAAGGATAGAAGGATTACAACCTCTTCCATATATTATTTTTTTGAAACTTTGCTGTTTTTCATGCGTAAATATTAAAAAAGGAGGTACAACTATGGAGAACCAAAAAATTTTATCTGCCTTTAGTTATTTAAGTATTTTCTTCGCCCCTTTTATCGTCCCATTAATTGTGTACATTATTACGAAAGATAGTGACGTAAAAAGACATTCAATTCGTGCACTTATCTCTCATTTAATTCCTTTTGTTTTCGGCATTCTGTTCTTTATTGTCTTTGTTTTTTCTACATTTAATTTGGATCCAACGTCAGGCAATAATACGATGTTGATTATTTGGTTCGTTTCGTTTGCCATTTATGCCATCGTCTCACTAGGAATTGTAATATGGAATATTATTCAAGCTGTTCGTGTTATTCGTTAATGTTTCATTTTTAAGCGAAACAGGTAGTAGTAATTGTAAAAGGAGCTGTTTTTGAATGAAATTATCAAATGTTGTGAAAACCGCCGTAAAATTAGCACCTATTGTTATTCCTATCGTGAAAAAAGTAATGGCTGCAAAAAAAGGGACAACACCTACAGCCATTCCTCGAAAAAAATAAACAGCAGGCGTATTCCCTTGTTTTGGAAATACGCCTTTTATTTATTTCACTTCAAAGTGGGTTTGACTATGTCCATTCAATGTTTTTTCTACATGTAAGACCGCTGGCATCGCTGATTTTAATTCAGGCACATGAGAAATCACGCCAATCATACGACCAGAATCCTGTAAAGCAATTAATGTATCAATTGCTTTATTCAAAGATTCCTCATCAAGCGAGCCAAAGCCCTCATCAATAAACATGGTTTCAATATGAATATTCCCTTGGAAGCTTTGAATGACATCTGCCATTCCTAAAGCAAGACTTAAGGAAGCATTAAATTTTTCGCCACCGGATAATGTTTTCACATCACGTAATTGATCCGTATAGGCATCATATACATCAAGCCCAAGCCCACTTTGCTTCGCATGCTTTTCTAGTCTATCAGAACGTCTAAGCTCAAATTGACCATTTGATAAGTGATAAAGACGAATATTAGCGGCATCGGTAATTTGGTCTAAGTAATTAATTTGAATGTATCGCTCAAAGGACAGCTTTTTCGAATTTTGTCCGTTTAATAATCCATAGAGTTCCTTTACTCGACCAGCTTCTTGTTCAAGTAACTGAAGCTCTCTCGCTGTTTCTTCTACTTTTTTTATAAAGCCCTGGCATGCTTGTGCAAAACCATTCATCTGTTGCAAACGTTTAAATGCTTCCTCATACGCTGTACGAAGTTGTTCTACTTTTGCTTCCATCATCACTAAATCTTGCTTCTCTTTCCCTTGAAGATACATAGCCCCTTCAGTTATTTGGATTTTCAGGGTATGTACCTGTAAAGCATAGTCACTGCATACTTTGCGAAGTGCCTCCAATTGGCTCGCACTCCGTTTGGCAGCTGCGTATTCCTCATAGCTGTCAAAGCCGATTTCCTGCATGCTTGCTGAAAATTGCTGCCGCTTTTCATTCATTTTGAGCTGTAATTCCTCAAAAGATTGTTTGGCGATTTCTACAGTTAGTTTTGCATTACTTGTCGCTTCTTTTACGACATGCAAATTTTCTTGACTCTCTTGCCATGTTTTTTGCAAATCCATTTTCTGTTTACTAACATCCGTAAGTTGTTGCTTTAATTGCTGTAATGTTGGTAAATTGGCTGGCATCTGCTTGAGCTGTTCTTCTACAACCGCTTGTAATCTTGTCCATTCTTTCATGTGCTCAGCTAAATATTGCTCTAATTCCATCTGTTTATTTCTAAGCTGCTCTATTCTATCACGTTGATGCTTTAGCTTTAATCGCATATCTGCTAGTTGATGATGGACAACTTTTAAGCTCGCAATCTCTTGCTCCGTCTTGTGTAAAGTAGCGATGAGCTGTGCTTGGTCTTCTTGTTTAATATGCTGTGCTTCTAGCTGCTGATATGTATCTTGAAGAAGCTGTTGCGTAGATGACAAAAGTGCTGCCTTCTTTAGATACATACGCTCGTCTGAAGAAGCCTTCACTCTTAACGTTTCCACTTGAGCAAGTTCAATAACTTCCAGTTGCTCTTTATGTGTTTTCTCGTGAGTCATACTGCCACAAACAGGGCAAGGCTCCCCTTCCTTTAGCTGTTCCGCTAAAATACTAGCCTGACTTGTCAGCCACCGTTGCTGCAATAATAGAAGGGCCTTTTTACTTTCTTGATAGTGAATGTCTGAGGCAGCTACGTCCTGCTGTGCTAACTCTACGGCACTTTTATATTTCTCAGCTTGTTTGACTAAAGCTACCTGTTCACGTAGTTTCGGTAACTGTTCTAAGTAGCTTTCATATGGCTCAACCTGTTTTTCATAGCCTTCCATCGTTTGAGAAAATTGCTGCAATTGCTCTTGTTCTTTTTCCAATAACGTCAGGTTATCAGCCACCGCCATTTTTGCTGTTTCAACATACTGCTCAGCTATTTGCAGCTGCTGCACGTTGTTTTCATAGGCCTCGCATTTAGGCAATGACGCTAATAATTGCAATTCCTGCTGCAAAATTTGTTGACGCTCAGGCTCTTTCGCCTCTTCTACCCTATATTTTTCTTGGGCTCGCTGCAGTTGCTCTTCTGTTTGCTGATGCTTAACTTGTGCTTGCTGAAAAGCTTGTTCCTTTACATTAAGTTCAGCACGTAAATCAATGCATTGTTGTTCAAGTAGCACAAGTCGCTCTGCTTGTTCTGCTAAAACAATCTCCTGCTCCTTCGCGCTATATGCGTCCTGCTCTTGTAACAGCATTTGTAGTCGCTGCTGTCGATTCGCTTGCTCATCAAATTGCTCATTCAGTGTTTTAGCTAATCGATAATATTCTTGTTCTTTTTGATGAAGGCTATAAGCTTCTTCATATTGTAGCTGTTCATCCTCAATACATTTTGTATAGTAAATAATCTCCTCATCAAGTGCCTGCTTTAGTTGATGTAAATTTTCCGTTTTGTCAGCAATTAATGTGAATAACGCTGATGAACGTTGTGGTAAGACACCGTCAATTTGACCAAGTAAATGTTCTTTTAATTGTTTGGCACGTTGTAGATCACTCTCTGCCTCTTTTCGTTTAGCATCAAGCTTTTTCGTCATGACACCAAAGCGGTCTGTTTTAAAGATTTTCCGCAAAATAACTTCTTTGTTTGTAGAATCTGAGGTTAATAGCTTGCGAAATTCACCTTGAGGTAGCATCACAATTTGGCTAAATTGATCTTTTGTGAGACCTATTATTTCCTGCAATTTTTTATCGACTTCAAGCGTTTGCTGCTTCTCTACAATGCTATAATCAAGCTTTCCCTCTTTTACTTCAGCTAACTCTATTTTCTTCCCAGTAATCGTTTTATTTTTTTCTTTAATATGACCGGGCTGTCGTATTATTTGATAGACCCTTCCATGCATTTCAAACATGAGCTCTACAGCTGTATAAATATCATCATGAGCAAAGCCACTTCGCAGTAAAGCCGTATCCTGACGATCCTCACCACTGCCTGATCCGTAAAGGGCATAACAAATGGCATCAAAAATGGTTGTTTTTCCAGCACCGGTTTTACCAGAAATAGCAAACAATCGATGTTCCCCTAGTTCTTGAAAATCAATTACTTCAGTGTCTTTATAGGGACCAAATGCAGTAATCGTTAACTTTAATGGCTTCATTTTACTGTCTCTCGCTCCTCATCTAATAATTCCTGTAACATCTCTGTGAAAAGGCGTTCCGTATCTTCATCTGGCTGAATACCGATAATATCGGTAAAGAAAGAACGGAATAAATCAATATCCTCTAGTTTTTCCGTTTCTACAACTTGTAGCTCACGCGACACCTCTTGTCGTAATACCTTACGTTCCACATGCATAGCGTGCGGAAACACACTGCGAATGCGTTCCATCGGCGAAGACACCGAAGTTGTATCCGTCAATCTGACAAATACATAATCATCACTTGGTGTGAGCTTTAATAAATCCTCTAATTGACCTTCTACTACTCGTAAATCTCTTCTTGGCACAAGCTTTCTTTTAGTTACTGTGCTATTACCATGCTCATCTAAATCAATGATTAAAAAGCCTTTTTCATGTAAATGCTCAGATAACGAATATTTTAATGGAGAGCCTGCATAGCGAATGGTTTCATTTAAGACAAAATGTGCCTTATGTAGATGCCCAAGTGCTGTATAATGAAAGGGTTTAAATAAAGCTGCACTCACACAATCTGAGCCTCCTATGGAAAGCGGTCGCTCTGAATCACTTGTATTCGCTTCTTCCTCACCATACTTCGTTACAAAAGCATGTCCAACAAAAACATGACGTTTGCTTGAATCCATGTCTGGCGTGATATACTCAATTATTTTTTGCATGGCATCTTGATGAGAGCGGATTGCCTCTTCTTCAAAGATGCTGCGAATAGAAGCCGGCTCTGCATACGGTACAAGATGGAAATGCACTTCGCCATGCTCATCATTCAAAACAATAGGTGCATGATTTTTTGTAAATTGACCCTTGATATATAAACCGCTATCACTCATTAAACGACTACCGAAATTCAGTCGACCTGCACTATCATGATTTCCCGCCACCGCTAAAACAGGAATCTTCTTCTCTAATACAATTTTCGCTACTACATCATTTAGTAAATTGACTGCCTCTATAGGAGGCATCGAACGGTCATATAGATCACCTGCTATGACAATTACATCTGGTTTTTCCTCATCTATCGCTTGTATAAATTGTTCGAGAATATACTGTTGATCTTCTGTCATATAGACACCTTGAACAAGTTTTCCTAAGTGCCAATCTGCTGTATGAAATATTTTCATTGTTGTACCTCCTAGTCTTCTTTCTATTTTAGCATGACTATTCCCTCTCTAGTGCTCTCTAGCAGTTTAGTAGTTCTATCCAATATTGGCTTTCATAGAGAAAAAGCATCTTATTGGGTAAGATGCCTTTGCTAACGATTATTTAGATGTTTTTGATAAAAGCTTGATAACCTGGGAATCCCTGAATAACGTAAGCAACACGAGCAGGCTGTTGTTGTGTCACTTTCTCTTTCTGGGGCTTCGCTGATGATTGTTGCTTGACAATTTCCTCAAATGACAAAGGATTTGCCTTAGGTAATTCTGATGAAGAAATCTGTAAAGCATCACTACCACTATAAGCCTGTAAAAATGAGTTAGCCATTTGACGATAGCCTTCAGCATTCGGGTGGACGTCAGCACTATTTGGTAAATAGCTTGTTCCATTCAATCCAAAGGCATCATAGACATCTACATAAACTGCTCCTGCATGCTCTGCCTGTTGCTGTAAAATCGCATTTAATTTAACTAGCTGTGCATTGGTTCCTTCTTTTTGTGACGGATGGACAGTTGGATAGGCAAAATAATAGCCCATGACATATACCTTTGCTTTTGGTGCACGTTCTACTAACTCATCTAAAATCGTTGTCATATTTTTTCTCGCCAAGTTTAAAGCGTAATCTGTCTGCAACTGTGAAAAAGCTAAAGTTCCAGCACTTGGGTTCACCTGAACAAGACGCAATAAATCATTGGCACCTGCTGACACCGTAATCAGTGTGGCGTTTGCTAATAAATGTTGCGCTTCCTCCGATTGAATTCGGTCTAACACATTCGCTGTTGTAAAGCCTGGAAAAGCAAGCTCTTTTGTATAAAACGATAATTGTCCAATCGAACTTAATTTCATGGCAATTAAATCACTATACCCTACATCAATTTCTTGATAAGGTGTTTGACCTGCAGCTAATGAATCTCCAATCGCCACGTAGCTTTCCGTTTGAGCAAAAGCAGATGGAGTCCAATATGTCATGGATAATATCGTCACACCGATTAAGCTCCATAATCGTCTCATCTGCTCTCCTCCTTTTCTTTCTGACTAAAGATTAAAAAGCCCAGCTACCCTTACGGAAAATAGGCTCTACCGTACCATCTGGTAAAATACCATCAATGTCCATTTCTCCGCTGCCAATCATAAAATCTTCATGTGTCACAGAAATATTAGCTCCTAATGCTTCAAGCTGACCATTTTCTAAGTCTCTACCACCTTCTAAGCAAGTCGGATATGCTTCACCAATAGCTAAATGGTTTGAAGCATTTTCATCGAATAATGTATTGAAATATAAAATCTCTGACGCTGAAATAGGTGATTCGTGAGGGACAAGTGCTACTTCACCTAAATAGCTTGAGCCTTCATCCACTTGAATTAGTTCTTGTAATAAATCATGACCAACTTCAGCCTCTGCCTTAATAATTTTGCCCTCTTCAAATGTTAATTTAAAGCCATCAATCATATTGCCTTGATAAACTAATGGCTTTGAATTACTGACATAACCGTTTACACCTTGCTTCATTGGAAGAGTATACACTTCTTCAGTTGGCATATTGGCAACAAAGACATTATCCTCTGGCGTTTTACTGCCACCCGTAACCCATTTATGTTGTGGTGCTAAAGCAATTGTTAAATCTGTACCCGGTGCTGTATAGTGAAGCTTTGCATACTTTTTATTATTTAGAAGCTGTGCACGCGATTCTAAATTGGCTATATGCTGACGCCAATTGTCCACTGCATTGCCTTCCCCAATATGCACTGTTTTAAAGATTGCCTCCCATAAGGCAGGTACTTGCTGCTCTTCTGTTAAATGAGGGAATACCTTTGCTGCCCATTTAGGTGAAGGGACCGCAACAATGGACCAAGCAATTAAATCCTTCATGACGGCATTACGATAATTTTTCAATGCTGCACCAGATACTTTTTGGTGGGTTGCTAATCTGTCTGCTGGAATGCCTGTCAAATTATCAGGATCTGCTGCATCAATCCATAATAGAGCCCCTTTACGTTCAATAAGCTCATCACGCATTTTTACGACCCATTCAGGGAAGCGACTAAACTCCTCGTCAGAAGCATATTCAAAATAGGCACGATCCATTTCGTCATCTGAAAAATTCACATGTACACGTCCTGCGCCAGCCTTATAAGCCTCTTTAACAACTAAACGAACAAAATCCAAAGCATCTACCGATGTATTGACTAATAGGTACTGACCTGGCTGGATGTTGACACCCACTTTTACCGCAAGCTCTGCATATGCCTGTAATTTTTCTTCAAACGTCATATTAATTCCCTCGCTTTTGTCCAATTGTTTTAGAATTACCTTCCATCAGCTTGCCATCATGCCATATTTTTTGCACAGGCTTGCCTGGTACTTCCCTTGTCCACTTTTTATACGTTTTTTCATCATGATACGATAATAACGTTAATACTTCACCATCTGCGCCCGCACGACCTGTACGACCTGAACGATGTAAATACTGCTCAATTGTTCGTGGTACATCAACATGAATAACATGTGTTAAACCAGCAATATCTAAACCACGAGCCGCAATATCTGTGGCAATTAAAATACGGGCATCTCCTTTACGGAATGCATCTAACGCTTTTTTTCGTTCTTCTTTTTTCATGTCGGAATGAAGAGTGACAATTGGTGCTGAGCGGTACTGCAGTTTTGTTTCCTTCATTAATAATTGATCGATATTATTGACAAAAGCTAGTGCTCTTAAGCCTTCTGTATGTGAGAGTCGACGTAGGAAATCTGTTTTATCACGTTCTTCTACTTTCACAAACGAATGTACTACTTTACCGACCTTTAACATATCCTCAGGTTTAATTTTAAAACGTAAAGGTTCAAACATCATACGACTTGCTACTAATTCAATTTCCTCCGTTATCGTAGCCGAAACAACAACGACTTGTCGGCCAAAAGCCGAGCCTTCGATAAAGGATTTGACGACAACACGGTATTCACGACTCAGTAATTGATCGCACTCATCTAAAATAACCGTTTCAATTTCTTTTAGTTTTAATTTCCCTGCCCGTGCTAATTCATTTAAACGACCAGGTGTGCCAACGACAATCGTTGGTTTTTTCTTTAGCTTTTCAATTTGACGAGCAGAATTGGCACCACCAATCAGTTGTTGAACTGTAATATCTGTGCCTGCCGTCCATTCACGGATAACTTCTACAATCTGCATCGCAAGCTCTTGTGAAGGAGCTACAATCAGTCCTTGTGTTTGCTTTTTTGCCCCATTCACTTTATTCAATAATGGTAAAACATACGCTAATGTTTTACCTGATCCTGTTGGCGATTCCGCTACAATATCTTTGCCTTCAAGCATAGCTGGTATCATTTCATCTTGAATTTTCATGGGTGTTTCAAAATTCCATTTTGCTTGTATTTCTTCTTTTAATAAATTAATGACTGACATGTTATTTCCCACCTTCTATCTACTTGACACTAGTTTAACACACTCCGCCGTTTCCTACTTTATATGTACGAAGCTATTGTCCAATCGTTTCAGGAAACCATTGATTCCTTCCATAAAAAATCTGCCTAACCCAACACGGAAAAAAGTAAGCTTGACCACAACTCTTTAAAGACTTGTAGCTTACCCGTGAAAAGCAAGCAGATCCTTTTCAATTTATTTAACGACTAATCGACTAGCTCATAGCCACAAGCCAAAATGGCACATTCAGCTAAAACGATTAATGAATCAATATAAATTTCATTTAATTTCAAATCCCTATTAACAATAGATAGCTCTGTACAGCCTAAGACAATGCGGTCACAATTTAATGCTAGCATCGCCTCTTCTATTGGTTGCCAATCCTCCAACGTAACATCCTTGCCAGCCTTGACATAATCATAAATGATGGTCATCACATAGGCTCTCATCTCATTATCTGGAACAACTGGTGTAATGCCATATTCCTCTAAGGCTTCCTGGTACATACGTGATGTTAATGTTCCTGTTGTTGCCAAAATTCCAACACGCTCTGCTCCTAAATCAGCAGCACGCTTCGCCGTTTCACGAATCATATTCAATACAGGAATGGGAGAGCCCTCATCAATTTCATGATAGAACGTATGGGCTGTATTGCATGGGATTGCAATCATATTTGCCCCTACAGAAGCTAACTTTTTAGCATCCTCAATGATGACTGGAACTGGATTATCCTTTTTATTATCTAAAATAAAAGCCGTACGGTCAGGAATATTTGTATCATTATCAATGATCGTATGCAAATGCTCCTGATCCTTTTGTGCCTTCGTACGTCTTACAATCATTTCTCCAATAAACATTGTTGCAAGTGGCCCTACGCCACCGATAATACCTAAAGTTTGTTTTTTCATATATTTGACAGACCTTTGTTATTAAAATATTTCTTATATTTGCGATAAAAGCTTAAATTATCAAGCGTAACGTTCAACCAACGTTTCGCATTCATATCCTTATAACTAAAAATAGAATCTGTAGCCATCCCTTGGCGAATCAAACTTTTCGCTTCAATGACTAACTGTTCATTTTGTACGTATTTGAAAAGTACACCATTTGGTACAATGGTCCAAAGATGCTTGTTTTGCACGTATGTTAGCGACTGTTTACTACCTCGAACATAATCATCCGCCACATACTGCATGAAGTTATAGCCACTAGCTGTCACATAATAATTGGAAAGTTCATTATGTAATTCAATACTCAACAATTTATATTGACCATCACGATCGTCATATTTCATATCAAATGTAGCATAACCTTGGAATTGTATGGCTTCAAGGAACGTCTTTACATTGTCCATTAATTCCTGATGATAGGTTGTCATGATGGCTACATAACGACCAATCCCTTCTGGAGAATGCTCTTCTAAAATGGGATTACCCACCGCAAGAAGTTTTGCCTTGCCATCCTGCCCTATATAGGCATTAACAACAAGCATATTCGCATCTTCCCCTGGAATATATTGTTGAATCATAAGATCATCTCGATAGGCCGATTCCTTATAAATAGCATGGAATATACTGTCCTTTTCATCCTTATCATACGCAATATATACTTTTTTCTTACCAGGAAAAATACATGTAGCATATTTTGTCATATTCATGGGCTTTATGACAATTGGATACTCAAATGGCATGTCGTAGTCCTCGTAATCATTCACCGTGCAGACATGCATGGCAGGAAATTGAAAACCATATTGTGCACAAAGCTCATACATCTTTTCACGAGTTAATAACTGCTGAGCAAGTGTGGCATCTACATAAGGAATAATGAAATCCTCTGCTAATTCCGCTTTATGTTCTATTATTTTTTTGACATAAAATTCATCACAGGCTAGTAGCAGTAATTTTTTATCAACGAATTCCTGCGCAATAGCCTGAAGTGCCGTAACAAATCTTTCGTCTATATGAAGTCTCGGTACCTCACGAAAAGTCAGTAAATCACTTTGATGAATTTTTTCCATATTCGTATGGTTTAATGCAAGTGGCTTCACACCATAGGCTTCGTAAAATGCTCTGGCCATGCCATAAGCATTCATCTCATCCCCAAGTAAAACCGGTAAAAAAGCGTGCTCAATGGCCATTCTACTCAACTCACTTCTGCTTTTTTATTAGTGTAACATACTAAAGATTTATGGCTAATTTATTTATGAATAGCTACGGCTTGCTGATCTAATTCCCGATAACTTTTGAAAAATTGATCGACATTGTATGTAACATAACCTTTTAATGGATCCATTACTACTACTTTATCCCCTAAATGCCCTGTCAAGACAACTGCATGTAAGTTCATATAGGCTTCATGTGATGTTGTCTCACCTTCAAAAATCCAGCCTCTATTTGCATTTCGTTTAGGTGACGATAAATCAAGCGTCACCCATGTTACAACAGGAACTCCCTCGCGAACAAGCTGTAAAATCTCGTCCTGTGAGGCATTACTCATATTTGACACGCGTAAATCAGCTTGCTTATCTGCAATGACTGCCTCTGCCGCCTTAACAATAGGTTCAGCAAAAACATACATACCATGAGCTTTATCACGCGGATTCCCTGCAAAAGCCTCATGTGGATTTGGCCCAAAACGTTGGTTGTTTACAGTACGTATATTTTGCTTTGGTAAATAGTTATCAGCCATTTCAAGCTTTGAAACATTCATTCCAAAATAATTTAAGACAGCTGTGAGTGATGTTATTTCACAGCCATGTGGAAGCTCTGGCTTTTGCATGACAACAGGTACATCTAATTCCTGCTCGTCTCTAGAGAAGTGTGTTTGCAATCGATAGTATGGCTTCGTTGTATCATACGTAAAATTCTCGATTGTTGTATATCCATCGTTTGTTGTACTATTTTCCAGTGTTGTTGCTGCAATGGTATATTCTCGCCCTGCCTTGAGCTTCGCGAATACGGCTTCTCCCTCTTCTGAACCAATCGCTTCCTCTACTACATCACCTGTTTGTACATCTGTTACTGTGACATAGAGATTGGGGATAGGTGCCCCGCTATTAAATTCTACCGTTAAAACAGTTAATGGATTTTTTTGTTCTGCTTCTTGCTGTGAAAATGGCTGACAGCTCGAAAGTAACATAATAATCAAAATGCCTATAAGTAAAAGGCGTTTATACCCCGTCCACAAGACAAATTCCGCTCCTATTCTAATTGGAAGAGTAATCCCTTCGCCATTCTATTTATTCAATTTGTCGTAGACTCTATTATACGATACTTTTATAATCGTTCCTATTTTATCTTATTTCAGGACATAATTTTTTGTATGGAAAGCGAAGCGGCAGGTACACAGAAACTTGCGAGTAAGCTTGAAAAAACTGGCTAACAATTATGCCTATGCATCGTGGATAGTACTTAAATCGTCGTCACTTTAGGTCGTAATGTATGCTTTAACACCTTACCTGAAGCATTGCGCGGCAGTTCTACTAAAAATGCAATTTCATACGGTACTTTATATTTGGCAAGTCTTGTTTGGCAGTAAGATAATATTGCCTTTTCATCGAGTGACTGCCCTTCCTTTAATACAATAAATGCTTTTGGCACCTCTCCATATACTTCATGTGGTAATCCTATCACTGCTGCCTCTAAAATTTCTGGCATTTGATATAGCACTTCTTCCACTTCAATTGGGTAAATATTTTCCCCTCCACGGATGATCATATCTTTTTTCCGATCTACAATATATAAATAACCTTCCTCATCAAAGCGTCCTAAATCTCCTGAATAGAGCCAGCCATCTCTTATCGTTCTAGCTGTTTCCTCTGGATTGCGCAAATAACCTTTCATTACTTGTGGCCCTTTAACACAAATTTCGCCAACCTCGCCAGCTGGTACTGACTTTCCTTCACTATCAACCACGCATACCTCCGTCTGAGCTAATGGCTTCCCAACAGAGCCAATTTTCGTTAATGCATCCCTATCTAATAAAGAGGTAGCTGCAGGTGAATTTTCGGTTTGACCATAGAGATTTTGAACCTTTACATTTGAAAATGCCTCTTTCACTTGCTTTACGAGCTCATAAGGCATTGGAGCAGCCCCGTAACATAATAAACGTAAATGATGAAAGCTATGTTCCTTAAATCCAGGCGTATTTAAAATGATGGTATACATGGATGGAACACCAAAGAAAATAGTCGCTTCAGTTGCGGCAATTTGCGCTAACGTTTTTGTTGGTGAAAATGCTTCTTCGATAACAACTGTTCCTCCTTGATAGAACATTGGCATAGCAAAGACGTGCAGGCCAGCACAATGGAATAAAGGTGTACAAATAAACATCTTGTCCTTGCTAGACATTTTCATTGAAGAAGACCAAATATCGGCAGTAGCCACGATATTTTGATGTGTTAGCATGACGCCCTTTGGTTTACCTGTTGTCCCAGAAGTATACATGACCACTGCTGTATCATGGGCCTCTAATTGTACAAGCTTTCTTTCACATCCCTCATTTTCAAAAATGTTTCTCATTTCTTTAAATCCAATCGTATGTTGGAATGTATAGGCAACATCCTCCAATGCTTCTGCTAGCCTTTCATCATAAATGAGACCCTTTGCTTGTGAATGATTAAAAATAAAATCAACCTCAGGTGCTGCTAATTTAGTGTTAATAGGCATCACAATAAAACCTGCTAGTTGGACACCTAAATAAGCGATTAAAAACAAATCTGAATTGAGCGTATATAATGCAATCACATCATCTTTTTCAAAATCCTGTTCTTGTAGGTATGCTGCAAATCTTTCTACACGTTGATAAAAATCGCGATAGCTCAACTTTTTTCCATCATACAAGGTTGCAATTGCATTCGGTTGTTGCACAGCATAGTTTTCAAGAATATCTGTCATGTACATCGTCATTATAAACCCTCCAAAAATTCATTTTTTAATGCTGGATAGTGTCTGAAACTACTAAAAATTCAGAAAATTATGATTATATTTTAACAAGCAATGCGTTTCATGGCAATTTTTCTACACATTCAAAATATGAAGTAGAAGTAACGAAATATTCTTAGACGTTTTACTTTTCTATCAATTTCTATTGGGTGTATGATATTTGTACGATTATTTTTAGGAAAGGCCGGATTGACATGCTTTATGCACTTTTAGGAGATTTACATTCTAATATAGAAGATACTAAAGCTGTTCTAGCTCATATTCAACAAACAGCAGAGGAAGCAAAAATCATTGGTTTAGGTGATTTATATGAATGCACCGTCAGTAAGAAAAAAGCGCAAACCTTATCTGGCTTACCTTTACAAAAGGCAGCCATAGTAGAAAGCGAATTTGAAGAATTACTAACCTTCCCCTCTATAAGAGGTAATCAAGAGGAACGCATTACGCAGGTCACTGGCATCGAACGTTTTCAGGCTTTACCTGAGACGATAGAGATAGATGGTGCGACACTAATACACGGACATCAATTTAAATGGAGTGTAAGCTGGCAGCCAACATTCCTTCCTTTTCATAAGCCACTGTTTTTCTTTGGTCATAGTCATGAATCAGGCCTTTATCATCAGCAAAAGAAACTACCCATTCGTATTCGCTATGGCCAACCAATTGCCTTACAAAATAAACAGTATGGTGTCAATGTTGGTTCTGTTGTCGACCACCGTGAATGGTGTCTTTATGATAGCACACAGCGCACCGTAACATTTATGTGTGTCCCATCTATTGATTCGTCAATAGAAATATAAAAAAAGAGCAAGCTAATCCCAGCATTAGCTTGCTCTCAAATTTTTAGTGAATATATTGTTTTTTCCCGTTCAATAAAATTTCCTTTAAGGCCTTTAGTTTTTCAATTACAATATATGATTCTTCTGTAATTTCCTTCAGATATTTTTCAGCCTCCCTTTTATTGCCTATATTATATTCTCGTACCGCCTTTTTAGCTATATCATGGACATGAATAAATGGTTGTTCTAACTCTACATAGACACGCTCTTCACCTAGTAGCTTTTTCCCTGTACCATAATACCATTCACCAAGGCGCGACTCCTGTGGTGAGCCAACATCCTGCTCTGTCATTGTTTCAAAGCCAAGCAGTAGATTATAGATTTTCCAGCGCCATAATAAATGGTCTGTAATAGCTAATTCAATAATATCCTCCTGACTAATAATAAAATTTTTAGAAATTGTTGTTGATCGGTATCCGTCAATCATTTTACTTAACTTGTAGATAGCCGAGCCCATATCAAAAACGATGATCTTACTTTTTTGCATACTCTCCGTGATAGTATGGTTACGTTCAGAAATAGTTGTAGCAGATTGTGCTTGTACCTTTGTCGTTGTGGCAATTTCCTCAAAGCGAGCTCCTTGCTGCTGTAAACTTTTATTTATCTCTGCAAGCGTCTGTGAAATATGTAAGGTATCCGTGACGCCTTGATGTAAATCCTGTGAAAATTGAGTTGTTAGTGAACTAATATTATGCGTAATATGTAGTAGCTCCTGTATATCTGTATGTATAGATTTGACAGATGTACTTGTATCATCAGCAAGCTTTCGAACTTCCTCCGCAACAACTGCAAAGCCTTTACCCGCTTCTCCAGCACGAGCCGCCTCAATAGAAGCATTTAAAGCCAATAAATTTGTTTGATCTGCAATTCGCTTAATTAATTCCATCAGCTTCGCTACACTATTGACACGTTCCACTAAACGCTTTATATCCTCCTGCATGGATTTATGACCTTCATCGGTTGTTTGTAAAATGGATGATACTTGTTGTAACGATTCTAAATCCTGATTTAATTTTTTAAAGGCATGCTTTGTTTGGGCTGAAATATCACCAACAGATGCGGCGATTTCTTCAATACTCTCATCTAGCTCGTGCATCAATCGATCTGCTGCAACAATCTCCTGTTGCTGAATATCTTGAAATTCAATCAATTCCTTAATCGTATCTAACTGGGTATTATAAGTAATAATTTCACCTAAACCATTTACAACAGAGCCAGCCTGAATTTCAATATAGGTTTCTAAAATAATCTGTTGGTCGATCGTTACTAGACTATCATAAGACAATAGGACATCCAGCATTTTTTCTTGATCGCGTGATAGCTCTTTGACAATCAGCGGTATGATTAATTGGTTAATGAGCGTATAGGCAGAAATCATCCAGTTCGGCAGTACACCGATTCGGGCATGTACATAAGCGATTTTACGTCGTTTAAATACATAATCTAAATCTAATTCATCATCAAATAGGCTTATAAAATGTGAATCAAAAAGCCCTTTTAAACGCTCTACTGATGAATGCGTATTGATAACTTGGTTAAATTCTGGAATTTCCAATAAACGATCATAAAAATTGTCGAGTATTTGTTGGCGATTATTTTCATAGATTTTGCGTAAAAATCCAACAGATTCTCTTCTAATTCTAGATAAAGCAAGAAAATCTAGCTTTTCTTTAAAGCGTTCATTAGCCTCAATATCTGAATTTTTCGCAGCTGAGAAATAATCATAATTTTGATTTATTTTCTTCCTTTTGAACATTGTTACCACTCCTTTTGTAATAAAGTAAATAAAAATTACCAATATTTTAAAACGAATTATAGATCTTTCTTCATTACCTTCAACTAATAAAACATATATATTTTACCAACAACACTAATACAAAAATAGATTTTCAAAAAATTCTTTACACCGTCTTATTCTTTTGTCCACTTTATTGACAATTTCTCATTTTCCCTGTTAAACACTATTTTTACACAGAAAAAACGCTAAAATCATGTCTGACTTTAGCGTTTCACATAAAGTGTTAGCATTCGCAATCACAATTTTGTAAGCTATCCAGTAACTTTTCCATAACTTCTAGTTGCTCACAAAGTGTTTGAATCATACAACGTAAAATAGGGATTAATTCTTGGCAAATACAGAATCTCAGCACATTTTGTGCCAGACGGATACCACCCTGATGATGGACAATCATTTCTCGTAGATAATTGATATTAATGCTATTCGATACTGGTGGTGCACACATTGCATTGAACATAGCTTCTGTAATTTCTTTATAAGCACACATATACTCGTATAATTCATACTCTGAATTTTGCACGACACAACATCGATTTTGTATCGCTTCAAGACTCTCAACCATTTCTGTGTGAGTTCGAATAATTTCTAATGCAAGATTTTGTACAGGGATATTCGTTGTATAGCGTAAAACGTTTTCGGACATTTGAATTGCTGCAACTTGATGAGGGATAATTTGCTTAATAAAATTTTCAGAAATACTACAAGTAATCGTTACATAGGTCATGCCCTGCATCATTTTTTTGAGGATTCGCTGATATTCCTCTAAATATGCCTTTGTTACATTACTGAGTTCAATTGGTTTAGCCATAAGACACACTCCTTTCAGAGTAATGTATGCCCGCTAGGTTGTTGTGCGATAGACAATTGTACCAATGACTCCATATTTACAGCCTCATTCATCGTAATCATTATCCTTGTTCTTTCTTATATGTATCTAAGCATGTTGGACAAATACATGTCCTTTGCTCCGTTTGCACTGCATCTAATAGCTTTTCTGGAAAGCGCACCGTCATACACCAGCACTCTTTTTCACCTTTTGCTACCCCACAATGATTTTCTCCCCCACATAATGGACAGCTCTCTTCTCCAGTTGACATGTTCCTGCACCTCCTTTACCTACCATTGTAAAATAAAAAAAGGAAGAGCATTTAATACTTACTCCTCCCACTACGCTTATTGTTGGTGCTTGTGTATATCTTGCTTTACTTCTTCTATATCTGTGTCACTATAAATGGCCGTCCCCTGCCCTCCACTTTTAGCTAACAATGCCTTTACCTCATTATAGGATAATCCTGCATCTGCATTTTTTTGCTTTACTTCATTAATATTCGTGCCCACAGATGTAAAATGGGCTTCTTTTTCATGATTCATTGCGTTTTTACCTCCTACAATTCATCTGGCTGCATTTCAATTAATTCATCGCCTTCTCTTTTTACTCGTTTATTGAGCTCCTCTACTGGAATGGCGTCGACAGTCTGCATATCTTCATGCAAATCGAAAAGACTAATTGTATCTGATTCAACCATGTCAGGTTTGTCCTTGCTATTTAAATTCATAAACATTTTCTTTTCATGTGGTACTTTACTCATGTCCATTTCTGTCACACTCCTTTCTCTATAATGTGTGTAAAGCTGGACAGATTATGTGTCACTCCCTTTTGCACCTTTATCCATTCGATGATATTCAGCTATTTGAATCACTCGTACATGCTTTGTGTGCAATTCATGGTAGATGCCCCTACTATCCGTAAAGGAGATATTTTGATCGCGTTCACTTTTCACTAATTTCTCTGCTTCTTGTTGTGATTCAATATCAAATCATTTGAAGCATATAGTAAAATCATAAACCTTTGCAGAGGAGGGAATAATGATTGATTCATTCAGTTAAAGCTGGAGAAACACTGACTCAAATTGCTCAGGATTATCGTACTCCGTTGGCATCCATTATTGCTGCTAACCCAGGAATCCAGCCTGATCATCTTTTTATTGGTCAACAAATTGTCATCCCGGGCTTGCCAAATCCCGATACAATTCCTTACCGTATCGAAATATCTACCAATAATCGCTGGCTACGTTTATATAGAAATAATATCCTTCAAAAACAATACCCTATCGCAGTCGGACGCATGCTTCATGAAACACCAGTAGGCAGTTTTATTATCATCAATAAAGCTCCAAACCCTGGTGGTCCTTTTGGAACGATGTGGATGAGTCTCTCTAAAGAACATTATGGAATTCATGGCACAAATGATCCTAGCTCTATTGGGCATGCTGTTTCACATGGTTGTATTCGAATGCAAAATCAAGATGTTGAAGAGCTTGCCAGCATCGTCCCTATTGGTACAGAAGTAGTGATTCATCCCTAACGAAAGAGACTATCTATAGTTGTAAACCAAAATAGATAGCCTCTTGTTATGTTTAATCCTGTTCGCTTGTCTGGGCAAATTGCATATCACCTTTTTTTGAGGGATAAAGTGCATCATGAATAAATTGAGCATGATTTCTAACCAATCCCTATGTATATGCCACAAAATTAGACAATGATTTACCCCATTTCGTGAAATACAATTAGTAGCATTATTGTTTTCGTATAGGATGAAATGCTAAAAGCTATACTACCTATAGTTAAAGGAGAGCTATAGGAGGGAATACGTTGTCCACAAGTAAACAGTTATTATCCATATTTGCCTTAGGAGGCATTAATGAAATTGGAAAAAATATGTATGTAGTACAATATGCAGATGACATCATCATTATTGATTGCGGAGCAAAATTTCCAGATGAAACCTTACTTGGTATTGATTTAATTATTCCTGATATTACTTATTTACTGGAAAATAAAGGAAAAGTAAAGGCTCTAATTGTTACGCATGGTCATGAAGATCACATCGGTGGTATCCCCTATTTATTAAAAAAATTGAATGTGCCTGTGTATGCTACTCGTTTTACTCTAGGGCTTATCGAATTAAAGCTCAAAGAACATAAGCTGTTAAGAGAAACCGATTTAATTGAAATTCACGCTGACTCCGCTCTACATTTAGGACAAATGGATATTAGTTTCTTTAGAACTAATCATAGTATACCTGATTGTTTAGGAATCGTAATGGGCACTCCTGAAGGGAACGTAGTCCATACTGGCGATTTTAAATTTGATTTAACACCCGTTAATAATCAATTTGCCGATATTCATAAAATGGCTGAAATTGGTTCAAAAGGAGTGCTCGTTCTTATCTCGGAAAGTACGAATGCAGAGAGGCCAGGTTTGACACCTTCTGAACAGCTTGTTGGTCACCATATTGAGGATGCTTTTTTACATGCTGAACGGAAAGTAATCATTTCGACCTTTGCTTCAAACGTTAATCGTATCCAACAAATCGTACATGCAGCTATTGCTACCAATAGGAAGTTAGCTTTATTGGGACGCAGCATGGTCAATGTTGTTGATGTAGCGATAGAACGGGGCTATTTATTTGTTCCAGAAGATATGTTAATTGATGCACGAGAAGTGAAATACCTTCCACCAGAGGAGGTCGTGGTACTTTGCACAGGTAGCCAAGGCGAGCCTCTAGCTGCGCTTGCCCGTTTAGCAAATGGCAACCATCGTGAAGTGAAAATTCTTCCAGATGATACGGTTATTTTAGCGGCCTCCCCAATTCCAGGCAATGAGAAGGGTGTATCGCGGATTGTGGATAATTTGTTTCAGCTTGGTGCAAAAGTTATTTATGGATCTTCCAGCCATACAGGCATGCATGTTTCAGGACATGGTCATCAAGAAGATCTGAAGCTTATGCTAACATTTATGAAGCCACAATTTTTCATCCCTATTCATGGTGAATTCCGCATGCTACACCAGCATCGCTTATTAGCAGAAGCGGTTGGAGTCCAAAAAGGGAATACCTTTATTATGAAAAACGGCGATGTCGTTGATATTGAAAACTCGAAGGCACGACAAACTCGTAAAATTCCAGCAGGTGATACGTATGTTGATGGAATCGGCATAGGTGAAGTTGAAGGCATTGTCCTTCGTGATCGCAAGCAGCTTTCAGAAGACGGAATGCTTGTCATCGTCTTAACACTCAATAAAGTAGATGGTGCTTTTATTTCAGAACCTGATACCATATCCCGTGGTTTTGTTTATGCGAAGGATTTCGAGGAGCTGTTGAATAAGGTCAATGTGCTTACCAAAGAAATCGTTGTAGAACTACAAGAAGAAAACAGACAGCAAATCCATGTTCTACGACGTGAAATCAAAAGAGCAGTAGGACAATATTTATTTAACCAAACTAAACGAAAGCCTATGGTTTTACCAATTATTATTGAAATATAACTGATCGGTGCAAGGATTGAATGTCCATCTTGCACCGATTTTTGTTTTGTTCAATCACTTAACATTAAAATGATCATTCAAAAAATCACCATTAAAAAATATATGTAACATATCAATATATTGCCGTTGGAGCTGTTCAAAGCCATAATGTAGGTCATTTGAATGCTGTTTGACTTGCCTTGAAATATGATTAAAATACTGTGGGAGCCCCTCTATCGCCTTTACTAAAGAATCTTTATTAACTAATAAATGTTGGATAGCGTTTAATAACTGTGCTATGTGAAGTTGAATATCAATCGGTGGTAATTCAATCATTATATGATAGACATTACACACGTTATTATTTACTTGATACCATTTTAAAAAGTGCAATAAATAATCACTGACAATTATCGATTCATTAGGGATGATGGCAATAATATCCTGACCAATACATACAGCCTTTTTACACTGATAAATTGAGGATTCTTTCAAATTGATTTTGTTAAGAAGGATACTTTTAGCAGGCACTTGTGACATAGTCAGCGAATCCATTGTATGATCAACTCTCGGTACTTGACTAAAATCATCTTCTATTATTAATTTCATTAGCGTTTTTTCGGTTATGAAAGGAGTGCCTTCTCTCGCAAAACTTGTATCATTCATCATGCTATTACCCATTTGGATTTTTGCTACTTCTTCTATAAAAAACTGCTTCACCATGTTTGATCCTCCAATCCCCTGTCCCATTTTATACCCTTAAAGCAACCTTCACTAACGCCTTTTACCTAGTAACTTATTTAGGCTATTTGTCTAATAAATGATTTATCATTAAACATTGTACCATTTTAACGGTACTTTTTCTCTATTATACCACTATAATAGTATAGTCATTTCCACTATTTTTCACTAGCTTTTAACATAGAGGTGAATCATATGTCAGATTTTTTAAAGCTAGTAGGTGAACAACTCCGTATTATTAGATTATCCAAAGGGCTAAGCCAAGAAGAAGTGGCTGAAAGAACAGGGAAGTTAGGTTTCAGTAAAGGACGCGTTTCCAATATCGAACACGGACAATCTAATATTACCCTTAGTACATTGGAAACAATTATGAAGGCATTGGATATTACCCCTGAGGAGCTTTTTAATTTTCAAAAATTATCTGGCGTTACTGATATTGAGGAAAAGAACCTCATGCTAGACATTCATCGATCATTATTAAGAGAACGTAACTTAGACGAGGTAAAATACGTAGTTCGTATTACGAAGGATTTTTTAGATACGATTGATTCCCAATCGAAGAAAAACAGCTCCAATGGTCAATGACACATTGGAGCTGCTTCTTTTCAATAATAGCTACATACCAAACTTTTGACGATAGCCACATTTTCTGCATAGTTCCTCAACAGCCTCTCTTCGTGAGAAGCCATCTACAATCTTATTGGCACGTTCTCCCTCCACAATTTCTGAGAAGGATTTCTCATGAACATTTCCTAAATTAATGACACCTTCACCATCTAAGCAGCAAGGTACAACTGTTCCATCCACAAGAATAGCTGCTTGACTACGCAATGCATGACAAAAACCTTTACCCTCGTCCTCTTGTTCAAGCAAGCTCGGCCATTTAAATTCATGATCCTGATTCAAATAAACATGAGGAGCAATTTTTACCCCTTTACCAGGCTCTACTCTTTCTTCAATGTGATAGTCAAGATTATACTCGTTTTCTAATATTTCTAATGTCTCACGATTTCGACGTGCTGCAACATCCGAAACATGATCCTGTTGTAAATTCCATAAACGATAGGAAATGATGGTCTTATATTCTCTAGCATCCCGCACAAAATCCAAAATATCCCCCAAATACTTTTCACGGTTTTCAGAACCTTCATGCCCATCAAAACTATGCAATGAGAAATTAATTTGACGTAATGCCGGTTTTCCTAATATTTTTTCCCGATTCTTTTTGATAAGTGTCCCATTTGTTGTGATATTGACTTTAAATCCCTTTGCATGGGCGGCATCTAATAGCTGGTCGATCCTTGGGTGTAAAAGTGGCTCTCCTTTGACATGCAAATAAATATATTTGGTATGTGGGCGAATTTCGTCTAATATTTTATTAAATTGTTCGACTTTTATAAGTCCTTTTGCACGAGCTGTAGGTGGACAAAAACTACATGCTAAATTACAAACACTCGTTATTTCTATATAAACCTTTTTAAATGTTCTCAACGTTGCTTCTCCGTTCCCATTCACTAAATAATCAAATCTCATTCATTTTAACAAATTTATTGGATAGATAGCAAAAATCGTTGAGTTTACCTCTGGACACTCCTACCTTTTCTCTAGATAACATGGCTACACGTACAAGTGGGTTTACGAAGCGCTAATATGTTAATAGTATATTAAACGAAAGGAGGAGAAATAATGTCTGGTTTTAGTTCTAAAAATTTTTTTGGACCTGACGAACCTGAGCGGGAATCCTCTAATAAGCAAGGGAAAAATCATATAACGATTAATTTTACATTCAATATAGGAAATACAGACTTTCACTTTGAACAGCGAGCAGAAGGTGGAGGTCAAATCAATCATGATGTAGGTACAAATGCCAACCAAGGTGGACAAAATGCTAGTAACGGTAGTCATACACGCAATGTTCATTCTCAATTTGCTGATGGAAATGGCAGAAGTGGTATAGCTGGTAATCATAATGACGAGGCAGGTGGCCAGCAAGGAATAAAAGTACGGGATAGCTTAGTAATTGATAGCGATATCCATTCATCTTCAAATCATAGTGAAAGTAATGAAGAGGACATGGATGTGTTAACTGAAGATAGTGAGCAGTAGGATCTAAAAAACTTCTATCTGTTTGAGCAAGCTGTCAACAGATAGAAGTTTTTTATTAGACATTACGTTTATAATTTTTTGTACCATCATATGAATAGAGCATTGGCTTATTATCCACGTATGTTTCTAAATGTACCGGGCGACCCCATAGTTGATAAATATAAGGTAATACATTTTCTAAATACTGCGGATCTAACTCCATCCCTTCGTAACCATGTACTAAGTAGAGCTCACCATTACGTAAATAATCGCCATTTTTCACCACAATATATGGGAAGCCGCCGTTTACACGCATCGATACAAGCTGATCTCGTACCATCTCATGATCTTTATCAGTGATACGATATTCATTCCCTTTCTTTTGGAACAAATATAAATCTTCTCGCTTTGCCAAATCTTTGGTTAGGTAGTTTCGAATAAAGGAAATATCTGATTCTATCTCTCTTACCTCAAAGATTTTTTCACGTCCGGTGTTTGGCTGCACGCCTAACCGCTTCATTTCCTCTGTAGGGTTATTATAGCGATTTTCAATATCCTCAAAAATCTTTATCCCAAGGTAATATGGATTAATTGATGTTTTGGACGGCTGGACAACCCCTGCATTTAACTTGGCGAATTCGATTGTCTCAGCGGTTGTTAATTTTAATTCTCGCATGATTCGTTGATGCCAGAAGGAAGCCCATCCCTCATTCATTATTTTCGTTTCCAATTGTGGCCAAAAATAAAGCATTTCCTCCCGCATCATTGTTAATATATCTCGTTGCCAGTCTTCCAACTCACGGCTATACTCCTCTAGGAATAACAGGATATCCTTTTCTGGCTTTGGTGGAAATTGCTTTAATCTTCGTCTAATAGGTTTATACACTTTTTCTTTTTCTTCGATGCTCCACAAATCATCGTATGGTGATTTTGCTGGTGTTTTTTCATCTTCAAGCTCCTCATCCTCACTCCAAGATAGCTTAGGACGTATAATGGAGGGATCAATATGCTCTTGAATAGCTAACACTGCATCTAAAAACTGCTCAACCTCATCCTTGCCATATTCTCTTTCATAGCCAGCTATTCGTTCGGCCGTTGCCGTCATGCTCTCTACCATGTCTTTTCTAGTATTGGAAAAACGCACATTATTTTTAAAGAAATCACAGTGTGCTAATACGTGAGCGATAATCAATTTATTTTGAGTTAACGTATTGGTATCCAATAAAAATGCATAGCATGGATTAGAATTGATCACAAGCTCATAAATCTGACTAAGCCCTAAGTCATATTGAAGCTTCATTTTATGAAATTGTTTTCCAAAGCTCCAATGGGAAAAACGCGTAGGCATACCATAGGCGCCAAATGTATAAATAATATCTGCTGGACAAATTTCATAACGCATTGGATAGAAATCTAAGCCAAAGCTTGAGGCAATTTCGGTAATTTCATCTATTGCTCGGTGAAGCTCTTTCGTGTCCATTTTACGCCGCCTCCTTTGAACGTGGTGCTGAGCTCACTCTTCATTTTTTTTGAAAAAGCTCTTTAAGGCATCGTATACATCGCCCTTTTTTCTCAAAACATGGTATCTAAATTTGGGATCATCAATTTTCTTGTAAGTATACATAAGTGTTGAAAAACGGTTATGTTGGTTCACCTCACCATAGCCAAACATACTGGAGACATCCATTAACTCTCCCACCAGTTTCAAACACTTTTCATTATCCATTGAAATATTTTCACCATCTGAGAAATGTACAGGATAAATATTATAGCGAGAAGGATGATATTTACCTTCAATCAATTCCAGTGCCTTTTTATAAGCTGACGAACAAATAGTTCCTCCACTTTCTCCCTTTGTGAAAAATTCCTCCTCCGTGACCACCTTCGCCTCTGTATGATGGGCAATAAATTCTATTTCCACTGTTTCATACTTGGAGCGTAAAAACTTCGTCATCCAAAAGAAGAAGCTCCGTGCACAATATTTTTCAAAAGCTCCCATCGAACCACTCGTATCCATCATGGCAAGTACTACTGCTTTGGATTCGGGCTTTTCAATCTCATCCCACGTCTTGAAACGTAAATCATCATTATGGATTGGCGTAATTTCAGCTTTCCCTTTCATGGCATTGCGCTTTATTGCATTTAAAATCGTACGTTTTTTATCAACATTGCCCATTAGCCCTTTTTTTCGAATATCATTAAACTCTATTTTTTCGGTTTTAATATCTGCTTTTTCTTTTTGTTGTAAATTAGGTAACTCAAGTTCATGAAATAAGACGTTCTGAATTTCCTCAATACTGACTTCCGCTTCATAATAATCTTGGCCAGGCTTGTCACCCGCCTCTTTTCCTTTACCTTGAGCCTGATTTGCTTTACTGCCATCTCGAGCTACTACATCTCCAACACTACTATCCCCTTGTCCTTGCCCTACATGCTTAGAGTTATCATAGTTATATCGAATTTTATATTCATCAAGTGAACGAATCGGTATTTTAATAACCTCGCGACCATTAGACATCACAATACTCTCTTCACTAACTAAATCGGGTAAATTATTTTTAATCGCATCCTTCACTTTTTCCATATGGCGTTGCTGGTCCTGGTGCCCTTTACGATGGAGAGACCAATTTTCCTGAGAGATGACAAAGCGTTTATTTTCGTGTTCAGTCATTTTTATCCTCACCCATCTATCAAATTCGCTTTTTCTATACTATGCTTGTGAGCCAAATTCTTGAACTTTTTTCGTAAAATGAATTGTGCATCTATATTAATCCCTTGTCCTGATAGTAAAAGGAGTGCCCTAAAATTGGGACACTCCTATCTGACTTGTAACAATCCAAATCAAGGTGAAAATTAATTACCGATTGAGTAGACTTCCTACATATTGCAGCAGCTCATTTGCCGATGTTGTGTTATAGCCATGTTCATCAACTAGTCTTGCAACAACCTCATTAATTTTCTTCAGTTGAGATTCATCTGGCATTTTAGAAGAAGTAGTAATTTTCACAACATCTTTCAAGTCCGCAAATAATTTCTTTTGAATCGCTTCTCGCAATCTTTCATGAGAGTTGTAGTCAAATCGTTTACCTTTTCGTGCATAAGCAGAAATACGAATGAGAATTTCCTCACGAAATGCCTTTTTAGCATTTTCTGAAATACCAATTTGCTCCTCAATCGAGCGCATTAATTTTTCGTCAGGATTCATTTCCTCACCAGTTAGTCGATCGTATAGCTTATTTTTATTACAAAATGCCTCTACATTATCAAGGTAATTGTTCATCAATGATTTTGCCGATTCTTCATAGGAGTACACAAAAGCCTTTTGTACTTCATTTTTAGCAATTTCATCATATTCCTTACGTGCAACCGCAATGTAATTCATATATTTTTCGCGATCCTCTTGAGAAATAGAAGCATGCTGATCTAATCCATCCTTCAGTGCCCGTAAAACATCTAATGCATTAATCGATGGCACCTCTTTACGAATAATAGCAGAAGAAATACGGTTAATGATATAGCGTGGATCAATACCGTTCATCCCTTCGCTCGGAAACTCTTTTTTCAGCTCCTCCAAGTCAACGGAATTAAATCCCTCCACATTTTCTCCGTCGTACAAGCGCATTTTCTTAATCAGATCCACACCTTGTTTTTTCGGCACTTCTAATCTAGTGAGAACCGAAAAGATTGCTGCGGCCTTTAAAGCATGCGGTGCAATATGGACGTGGGACATATCACTCTCTTTTATCATCTTTTGATATATATGCTCTTCCTGACTAACTTTTAAGTTATACGGTATCGGCATAACGATAATTCGAGAATGTAATGCCTCATTCTTCTTGTTCGAAATAAAGGATCGATACTCCGTTTCGTTTGTATGAGCAACGATTAATTCATCTGCACTAATTAAAGCGAATCTCCCCGCTTTGAAATTTCCTTCCTGTGTTAGAGATAATAAGTTCCACAAGAATTTCTCATCGAGTTTCAGCATCTCCTGGAATTCCATCATACCCCTATTGGCTTTATTGAGTTCCCCATCGAAGCGATATGCTCGGGGATCTGATTCTGAACCAAACTCACCAATAGTAGAAAAATCAATACTTCCTGTTAAATCAGCAATATCCTGTGATTTAGGATCTGATGGTGTAAATGTTCCGATGCCCACACGTTTATCTTCCGAAAAGGTAATACGTTCAATCATCACGTTTTCAATACGCCCATCGTATTCCTTTTCAAGACGCATCGTATTTAAAGGCGATAAACTTCCTTCAATTCTTATACCATACTCTTCAAAAAATTCATTACGCAAATGATGTGGAATTAAATGTAATGGATCTTCATGCATAGGACATCCCTTAATTGCGTAAACCGCACCCTCATCTGTGCGCGAATATTGTTCTAATCCACGCTTCAGTAAAGTAACGATTGTTGATTTACCACCACTAACAGGTCCCATTAATAATAAAATACGTTTTCTAACATCTAACCTGCGCGCTGCTGGATGGAAATATTCCTCCACCAGTCTTTCAATTGCTGTTTCAAGCCCAAAAATTTCTTGTCCGAAAAATTTGTACATTTTTTGCCCATCGCGTTCCTCTACACCAGAACTTTTTATCATATTGTAGACGCGTGAATGGGCTGTTTGAGCAACTTCAGGTCTTTCCCTAATGATGTTTAAATAATCTGCAAATGTCCCTTCCCACTTCAGCCTATTTTCTTCTTCGCGATAGTTTTTCACTTTATCTAAAATGTTAATAGCCTTCCCTCCATTCAGGGCTTGATTTATAACATAGTATGAAGTTAATCGCATGATGATACCCATTACTTTTTCTTTGACGACGTTTCTTCTTATTATTTCTTTTTTAGGGATAAAAAGATTGCGGATTTATTGGCTGTTTAAGCTTACTGAATGAAGATAAAAATTTCGGTTATTCTAACGTTAGAAAGGAGGTCCATCATTGCATCGCCATTTTATTTTTCTTTTCACATTTTTATTTTTAGGAATGATGCTGTACCCTACTGCCTCTTTTGCAAAAGAGGAGCTAACAGAAGAAGAAGCTTTACAACAGCGTATGTCCTATTATGTACAATTTGATGAATTACTCATTCCTTGGCATTTTTTAGCGGCTATCGATCAGTATGAAAGAAATCTCCAATCTGTTCGTAAAGATATCCCTAAACGAGAAGGCTATTTGGCTATCCAATTTTCTGATGAATATTGGTCAGGCGCATTAAATCCTGTAAAGGAAGATACCTCACCTGAGACGATTAGCTATTTCGGTGGTATGGGCCTTGATGGGAATCATGATGGAATCGCTAGTCCAAAGGATGATGAGGATGTCATTTTTTCAATGGCTAGTTATTTAGGAAAATTCGGCACGACTGATGAGGATTTTAAATTAGCATTATGGGAATATTATGGAAGTGAAGAAGCAGTCAATCAAATTTTTACGATTTCCACACTGTACAGACATTTTAAAACAATTGAACTGGATGCACATACCTTCCCTCTCAATATTCGCTCGAATTACAGTTACAGGGGTACTTGGGGTGCCAATAGAGGCTGGGGTGGACGTCGGATTCATGAAGGAACCGATATTTTTGCAAGTTATGGAACCCCTGTCTTATCTACCTCCTATGGAATTGTTGAGGTAAAAGGCTGGAATCAATTTGGTGGCTGGCGTATTGGTATTCGTGATAATCATAACTCCTATCACTATTATGCCCACCTTGGTAGCTATCATAAGGACATTGAGGTAGGCTCTGTTGTAGAGCCTGGCACGGTGCTTGGCTATGTGGGAAGCTCTGGATATGGGAAAGAAGGTACATCAGGAAAATTCCCTCCTCATCTTCATTATGGTATTTACAAATTTAATGGAAGAACCGAATGGGCTTTTGATCCATACCCTTCATTATTGCAATGGGAGCGGCAAGCAAAAAAACAAAAACAATAGATCTTTTATAATACATGGCACTTGAAGCATTTTGCTACAGGTGCTTTTTTCTTATTATATAGGAAAATTATACGCAAATATATTCATTAGTCGTTAGACATCTATATATATTTAACTACAGGCAACCCAGAACCTATTATACGGTTGTACTAAAAAACTATTTTTAACTATTTTTACCGAAAGCCTTATTAATCTACACAAATAGTTATAAAATAATAATTATGATTGAATAAAATTCTCAATGAGATAGTAAAGGGATGGGGAAATGAAAGGCATTTTACAGTTTAAAACACTTAAAGCTCGAATTTTAAGTGCATTTATTTTTTTGTTAGTTTTAGTAGTGAGCTTTACAACCTATACTTACAATTCCAATACAAATATGGAGAGACAGGCAAAAGGTTTAGTAAAGGAAGATCTAGTTGTTTTAAATGCCAGTAAAAATTTAGCATTATCTATGAGTGTGCGACTATCAGCAGCTTTAAACTATGTAATGACTGGTGATGAAAAATATAAGGAAACGTTTAATGAATATCGTCAAATGGCTGAGGAAAACAATGCTATTCTAGACGAATATGAAACATCAGATGAACGTACTCTGCTAGTAGAAATAGCACGTGATTGGAGTAATCTTGTCAACACTGAGGTGTTTGATATCTACGAAAAGGGCAATAAAGAGTTAGCTTTAGAAAATTTAATGGATACACATGCCCTCGTGACAAAAGTACGCAATGGTTATGAGGAACTTGCGGATGAACGTGCCGATGCGATTACGTCCGTTGGTAATGATGTTGTTTCAACAAGCTCTCAAAACCGAACAATCGGGATTGCTTTCAGTTTAATTTTAACTATAGCTGGTATTCTAATTGCTATTATCACTGCTAGTACCATTTCCAGACCGGTTAAAGTTGTAGCGAATCGTATGAAAGAATTAGCAGATGGTAATTTGCAACTGGAGCCATTAGCAGTGAAAACACGAGATGAAATCGGCACGTTAATGCTTGCTGCTAATGAAATGAACAATAAATTAAAACAAACGATTCATTCCATCTACACCGTTTCAGAAACAGTGGCCGCAAGTAGTGAAGAGCTGGCTCAATCATCGAATGAAGTACAAGCAGGTACAGAGCAAATTACAGTAACCATGCAAGAGCTTGCTTCAGGTACAGAAACACAAGCGTCCACAACGGGTGATTTAGCAGAAACAATGACAGCCTTTAAGCGCAGTATTCATGACACGACACAAGAAGGCGTTGAATTAAAAGAACATTCTAGCCATGTCCAAAATTTAACGGTTTCTGGTAAAGGCTTAATGGTTCAATCGACTAAACAAATGGCTGCGATTAATGATATTATGCTAGATTCTGTGAAAAAGGTTGAAAGTTTGAATGAACAGTCCGCCGAAATTTCCAAGCTTGTGTCAGTTATAGACGAGATTTCAAATCAAACAAATTTACTCGCACTCAATGCAGCGATTGAAGCAGCACGAGCAGGTGAACACGGAAAAGGCTTTGCCGTTGTCGCAGATGAAGTCCGCAAGCTCGCTGAACAAGTACAATTCTCTGTCACGGATATTTCAACAATCGTCCATCGTATTCAAGGTGAGACAGACAATGTCACTTCTGCCCTACAATCAGGCTATGAAGAAGTTAAAAGAGGAACCGCACAGCTCGATCAAACAAACGAAACATTTGATCAAATATCAAATGCAGTAGAGGATATGATCGAGAATATTACGACCATTTCTACTAATTTACATCATCTTGCTCAAAATTCGGAGACCATTAATGTCTCTATAGATGACATGGCTTCTATTTCACAGGAATCCGCCGCCGGTGTTGAACAAACAACAGCAACTGTAGAGGAAACCGCCGCTACAATGGATGAAATCGCTAGAAGTGCAAATCAACTCGCAGGAATGGCTGAAGAACTAAACACCCAACTACAGCAATTTAAAATTTAACGAACTACACAACAAAAGCTATCTCAAATTTTTCTAATTCGAGATAGCTTTTTCGATTATTGCCAATGATTGATCGGAACTCTTTCCAATTCATGACGTTTGATAATTACGCTTATCTTTTGAAACCATTTCTCACAAAGCTCCATAGCTTCCTTGTAGTCCTCTTCCTCTTTTGAAATTGGCTCTTCACCATTATCCATAAACATATATTCTTGAATTGGCTCTGATAAATGATCCACCACTAATTTTAAAGAAAGCTGTGAAATTGTATCTTCCTCCACCTCCACTTCCTCTATTTCATCCGCTTCCCCAAGTAAAGACCCACTCATAAGGTGATTCTTTGTTCTAATCATAAACTCTTCGTCTTCCATGATGGCCACTTCATATATTTTGTTAAATGGAATCTCTATTATTGTCAACTCTTCATCTAGCGATTCTCTTCGTGCAAAAATAAGCGTATTTGTCTGTTCATTTAACAATAAAGCATTTAAAGCATCATTGGATAATGTACATTGGGTATGAGGAATAGCCATTATCTCTTCTTCACTAGCTTCCGTCATTTGTACCAAAGTTTGTGCAGCAATATAACGTTCTTTTATATATCGAATGCTACCAATACTGACTAAAGCAAGTCCTATTAAAAAAAATAATGGCTTAATGATGGCTAATTCAATTGCATTTGCTAGAAAAAGATAGACAATCCCTAATAAAATGAAGAAAATATTTTTCATTCAGACCCCGCCTTTATCAAGATAATTGCTAGAAAAAATAGGTTGATGTACTAGCAATTTTATTCTCGACTCTAGCTTTTCATTCTAATAAAAAACACGAATCCATTGAAATTCAATGACCTCGTGCTCTCCATAGTTTAATTTTTCTTTACTGCTTGCACCAAGGACATGTTGTGATGGTAGTACAAGTAAGCTCACCACGACAATTGTGATACCCATTATAAATTGACTTGAAAGCTTCCCCTAACATTCCCGGAATCCGGCTAATCCCAATAACAATCATACCAGCAATAATCATACTGCGTATTTTAGACTATTGAATGCATCTTTAATTAGTGTTTATTTACTTGAGAATACATCATTGTGAAGTTTTCATTCACCATGTCATTTATTGAACCTTTCCATTTCGGTATAAAATCATTTTGTCATATCAACATAAAAAAACAGCTACGACCTCAATGCGAGTTGTAGCTGCCTATTTCATTCCACTTACCCCTAAGTGTTTGATTGCATTATACGTTTTGTGTGACAAGTAAAACGGATGGTATAAACGATAGTGCAAACATAGCGATATACCATAATGAAGTACGACGTAATGAAAAACGAACTTTTTTTCGTTCTGCATAAAAAATATCTAACATAACTGCAACAATAAAAGGCATTGTAACGCATGCAATAGCTACTAATAAGATGTCAAAATAAATCATACAAGCACCCCTTTGTTTGTGAACATTTTTCATCTTTTTTGTGAACAATTTGTGATAAATTTATTGTACACAATTTCGTCACAAATTGTCAACGAATTTTAAAGAAAAAAATGGTACTTTATGATTTAAAACATCTGTCTGTTACCCTCTATATTTATATGTTAAGCCCCTTAAAAAATTACGTACGAACGAATCACCGCACTCTTTATAATTACGGTGACTTGGATTTCTTAAAATGGCACCTAATTCACCTTTTGTCACCTTAATTCCACCATCATATAAAATTTCAAGCATCTCCTCAGTTGTTAAGGATAAGGCAATTTTCACTTTCTTTAATAGCATATTGTTCGGACTTTCTTTTCCAGACACAGGTAGTGGTCCCTCAGCCTGTCCTTCCTTTGGCTTCTGTGGCCCACGTTTAAAGGTAATGAGTCCATTTAAAAAAGCTTCCAACATTTTATTATTACAACTAATGTATGTTTCTGGTGCTTCTTCCTCATCATTAATCTTAATGAGCATATTTAATACTTCTTCTTTCGTATAGTTCATACCACCTAGCTTAAAAATTTCCACCATATCTACATTTTTTATATCGAATGCATAGCGTAAACGAATTAAAATATCATTATTCGTCATTCTGTTGTTCCTCCTTTAATCAACCTTCTATAGTAAAGAGCCAGGCTTAATTATAACAGAGAGTTTGCTGATTATTGCTGGCTTTCCACAAGTTGTTGTTATTAGCATTTAGCGTGTGCGTTTCCTTCTTTTTAAATGTATGAAAAGTTGGTAAGCAACCATTCTAAGCTCAAGGAGGTGAGAACAATGGCTAACAATAACCGTAGTTCAAATAAGCTTCTAGTACCTGGCGTACACGAAGCTGTCAATCAAATGAAATATGAAATTGCACAAGAATTTGGCGTTCAGCTTGGGCCAGAAGCATCTTCTCGCGCAAATGGTTCCGTTGGAGGAGAAATTACAAAACGCCTTGTTGAAATCGCTGAGAAACGTTCAAAAGGTTTATTATAATTAAATAAAAACTAATAAAAAAAGAACGAATCCCATTTGAAGAAGTGGAATTCGTTCTTTCGTGATGTATAGGATTAAGCCGTTTGCAAACCCTTGCCTGTTCCCTGAAGTGTCAGCATGACGATAAAGGAAATGCAATACAATGCTGCTAAGTAAATCATAACGACTGTCATATCGTAACTTTGTAAAATATAGCCGACAAAGATTGGTGAAAATCCTCCTATTGCTCGACCAAAGTTAAAAATAGTATTTGTTGCTGTACTGCGAATTTGGACTGGATAGAAGCTACTAATTAATGCACCATACCCTGCAAACATTCCGTTAGAGAAAAATCCTACAACTGCACCGCCTAATAATATGGCTATTGCACCTGTTGCAAAGGAATAAAGGAATACTGCACAGGCTGAGGCTAATAAAAAGATACCGAATGTACGCTTTGCACCAAAACGATCCATAAATCTACCAAATGTCAGCATTCCAATAATCATGCCGACAGCGGTACTAATTGTCCACAAGGCTGAGCTGGAAACTGATAATCCTTGCGATTTTTGTAGCATAGATGGTAGCCAGATCATGAGGCCATTATAGCCTGCGATTTGAACAGTAGCCATTAAAATCAGCGAAAGAGTCGTCATCGTGATTCGTGGTGAAGCAAATAATTGGGCCAGTTTCCCTTTCTCTTGCTTATTGTTTTGTTTATTCTGTGACGCCACCCATTCTGGTGATTCATCAAGATTTTTACGTACGATAAAGGCAAAAATGACTGGTAATAAACCGACGAAGAATAAAGCTCTCCATCCTAAAGTTGGTAAAATGATGGCACTTAGTAATGCCGCTAAGATCACCCCATACTGTGCCCCTACACTTACATACGAAGAAGCTCTTCCTTGTTTATTCTTCGGCCAAGCCTCCGCCACAAGTGCCATACCAATACCATATTCCCCACCAGCTCCTAAGCCAGCGATAAATCTATAAACATAAACTTGCTCAATACTTGTTGCTACGCCTGTTAAGGCTGTTCCGATGGCAAATAATATGACGGTATACGTAAACACTTTTACGCGACCATATTTGTCGGCCAACACACCAAAAATAATACCACCCATTAGCATTCCAATATTCGTGATGGATGAAATCAATCCACCAGTTGCAAGATCAATATTAAATTCTGCAATAATCATTGTCATAGCAAAAGAAATAAACATAATGTCCATTCCCTCTAGCGTTAACCCTGCCACTGAAGCGACCACGGTTTTTTTACGATAATCCATTCTTTGTAGCCTCCAATTTTCTAGTTGTCGATCTCTTTTAGTGAATGGATTATAGCTGTCTTGTCCATTCTCTTTTGAAGCCTCACGGGACTTCCTTTAAAAGAGGAGTATGGAACAATAATAAAAGCCCTTCCGTCACAGAGGACAAAAGGGCATGACAAAGCAAAGATATTAGCTTAAAAATATCACATAGCCCTTTTCAGCCTCTCTGGACCGTATTAAAGGATTTATATATCGTTCATTTATACCGTTCTACATTCTATAAGATTACGAATGAAAAAGCAATGGTTGAATAGTGGAAATTAGCCTGATACTTCAATAAAGTTTTGGGCAAATTGATAAATCAAATGAGCTGGTACAGCTAAGTTCAGATTCTGACCATCATCAAAGCCTGCTGTTATCAAACCGACCAATCGTCCATGCATATCCAATAAAGCACCACCAGAACTGCCATTGGAAATAGCAGCCGTAAATTGAATCATGGACATTTTTCGAAGATCTCGAAAGCCTGAAACAATTCCATCAGAAACTGAATTAAATAATCCTAAGGGACTGCCAATCGCCACAATTTTTTGCCCGCGAACTAATTGACTCTCTATTTTAACAGGCAAAGGTAGACTTGTTCTGTCTACCTTCAAAATAGCCAAATCATGCATGTCATGATATTTCACAAATTGATGGGTAATATATTCGTTTGGATCATTTTCATATAGCACTGAATAATAGTTCCCACCACCTACAACATGCAAGTTCGTCAAAATATAGCCATCGCGATGGAGAACAACTCCAGAACCAAAACATAACACCTTACCATCTGCACCAAATGTCTTTATCATCACAACAGATGTCGCTAAAGAAGCCAACTGTTCATAACTACACTCTTCTGTAGTAACCATGCTAGTACTATGAACTGGGAGAATCGTCGGTTGTTGTGGTGGTATGCTTTTCATCGAGAGCATTTTAGGGATTATGAATTCTTTTTCATAGCAATTACGACAACTCTGCAAAGTAGATGATGCTGCTATGATAGGATACAAATTAGTGATATCCCCTTTAGGGTTCATATAACATATATCGCAGCCAAGTGTCGATAAAAAATATAAGAATAATGATTCATGCTGCGTAATGTCTCCTATAAAAACAATTTTAAAGGATGCTTGATTTTCCTTAGAAAAAATTTGTGGTAAATAATAATCCATCCAATATAAAAATTTAACTGCAAAGTTTTTTAGTAACGTGTCATTAGCATGCGGCTGATGTTCTTTAAAAAGATGGAGAATTTTTTTAAAGCTAAGCTTTTTTGTCCATTCAAGTTGATCATTCGGTAATTTACCGCATAAAGATGTCTCATACAGTAACTGCATACTATCAGCAGCAGCCTGCCAATCTCCCCAAAGCTCCGACAGTCTATCTGCATCTTTCTTATTATTGATGACCTCAAGCCTATGTAGTCGTAAATAAAATACGCTTTGCTTTGTGAAATACTCATCCATTTTTAAAATATCTTCTTTATAAAGATCTACAGAATCAGGTATACCAATATAACGTAGAAAGACCACTTCCTTCGTAAGGGCATTATTGTGAGGATTGATCTGCATAAACTCCTGAAAAGGATTGGCTAACTTTTTATACTTAATTTTTAACGGTCTCGTTGTCACAACCATCTTCATACAACTCCTATAAAACGTCATTACATATAATGGTACTTATATACAATTCTCTGATTTCTCTCTAAATCCTCTATTCCTTACGAACAAAAAAGCCCAACTCTATAAAGAATTGGACGTTTTCTTCACCTTTCTCAAATAAAAATCGACAGAAATATGACTAATGGTAGGGCTTGTCTAAAACAAGAACCCTGCCACCAGCATCTATAGCTAGAGCACCAATAGCTCATGCAAATGGCAAAACAGACTTAAAAAAGAAATCATATAAGAAAATGAAAAGCAATTAGCATTGAAAGTCCTCGCTCAAATGATCGAAAATTTGAGGACTCATTGGACATTCGTTACGAGCTATCTGGAGACAACATAAAAAATAGAGAAATCCGAATTCGGATTTCTCATTAATTGAAGCTAGTTATACCCCAGCCTCTCAAATGGTTTGCTTACTTAAATACTTGCGCTGCGGCAACAGCCTTTTTCCAGCCTGCATAAATATTGTCACGATACTCGTCACTCATATTTGGTGTAAATTGACGATCTAAATTCCAATACTTACCGATCTCCTCTGTTGAATGCCAATAGCCAACTGCTAAGCCTGCTAAATAGGCAGCACCTAAAGCTGTTGTTTCATTGATAACTGGGCGATCAACAGGGACATTTAATAAATCTGCTTGGAATTGCATTAAGAAATTATTTGCCACAGCTCCGCCATCTACACGCAATTTTGCTAACGGAATATTAGCATCTGCTTCCATCGCTGCTAATACATCCTTTGTTTGATAAGCTAATGATTCTAGTGTCGCACGTACAAAATGTTCCTTCGATGTCCCACGTGTTAAGCCAAAGACAGCTCCTCGTACATCAGAATCCCAATACGGTGTGCCTAAACCAACAAATGCTGGGACAACATAAACTCCATCTGTTGACTCCACACGCGTCGCATATTGCTCTGATTCACTCGCATTACGGAACATACGCAAACCATCACGTAGCCATTGAATCGCTGAGCCTGCTACAAAAATACTGCCCTCTAAAGCATACGTTACTTTACCATCTAAGCCCCAAGCTAATGTTGTCAATAATCCATTATTTGACTTCACTGCCTTTTCGCCTGTGTTCATTAACATAAAGCAGCCTGTGCCATATGTGTTCTTGACCATTCCTTCTTCAAAACATGCCTGACCGAATAATGCTGCTTGTTGGTCACCAGCAGCACCCGCAATTGGGACAGCAGAGCCAAAGAATAAAGCCTCCTCTGTATAGCCATAAATTTCAGAAGAAGGACGTACTTCTGGCAGCATAGAGGCAGGAACAGTTAAAATTTCTAAAAGTTCTTCATCCCACTGTAACTCATGGATATTATACATCAATGTACGAGAAGCATTTGAATAATCTGTTACATGTACTTTCCCACCCGATAACTTCCAAATGAGCCATGTATCAATTGTACCGAATAGCAATTCTCCTGCCTCAGCTTTTTCACGTGCTCCCTCAACATGATCTAAAATCCACTTCACTTTTGTGCCAGAGAAGTAAGCATCGATTAATAAGCCTGTTTTATCACGGAATAAATCATTGTAACCGCTTTCCTTTAGTTGCTCACAAATATCATTCGTTTGACGTGATTGCCAAACAATTGCGTTATAAACAGGTTTACCAGTATTTTTATCCCACACTACGGTTGTTTCGCGTTGGTTTGTAATCCCAATCCCTGCAATTTGGCTTGAATCCACTCCTTTTTCTGATAACACGGTTGCAATACAAGATAGGATAGATGACCAAATTTCCTCTGCATGATGCTCTACCCAGCCTGCTTGTGGAAAATGTTGTTGGAATTCTTGTTGGGCAGTGTGTACAATTTTACCCTTTTCATCAAATAGAATAGCTCTTGAACTTGTTGTGCCTTGGTCTAACGCTAAAATATATTTTTTTTCTGACATAGAAATCCCTCCAAATAAATTAGTCTTCAACTTGAACATTCTTGACAGTTAATTGTGCCCCTATGAAAATAGTAACAACAATCACTGCAACAATCCAAAATGCTATACTATTTTTCCCTTCAAATATTTGTTGGAAAAACAATGCACCAAATGTACCACCAATAATTGGACCTACAACTGGTATCCATGCATATCCCCAACCAGAATCACCTTTTCCTGAAATCGGCAAAATAAAATGGGCAATACGTGGACCCAAATCGCGGGCAGGGTTAATCGCATAGCCTGTTGGGCCACCTAAAGCCATCCCAATCACAATAATTAATAGACCAACTAAAAATGGATTTAAACCATCTGTAATCGTATTTGTACCTAACGCTAAAATGCCTAATACTAAAATAAATGTTCCTATCATTTCAGATAGTAGATTTGATAAAGGATGCTTAATAGCTGGCATTGTGGAAAATGGCGCTAATTTTGTATCTGCATCTGCTGTTGCCTGCCAATGTGGTAAATACATAAAGTAAACAAGCGTTGCTCCTAAAAATGCACCAATCATTTGTGCTGCAATATATGCTGGTACATCTCCCCATGGGAAATTGCCAATCGTGGCAAGAGCAATGGTTAGTGCAGGATTTAGATGAGCACCGCTAATTCCCCCTACTGCATAGGCTGCCATTGCAACAGCAAGTCCCCATGCAAAGGTAATAACAATCCATCCACCACCAAAGCCTTTCGATTTGTTTAGCACAGTACCAGCTACAACGCCGCCACCAAATAAAATAAGAATCATTGTGCCGACCAGCTCAGCTGTAAACGTAGACATAGTGAAGTCCCCCTTTGTGATAATAGCCCATAGAAAACAAAAAGGAACCCACATTTAATCAAACTACATTAAAACATGTAGATGAACAAATGTGGGTTCCTTTTCCTAACCACGCGCTTATGAACTTAAGTTCATTTTAGAGAAAAAAACATACAGAGTCAACTATTTATTGAAATTTTCCCATAATTTCTTATTAGATGTTGTAACGGCGATAGCGCCCCCAGTTAACGCTTCTTCAATATTGTCCACTGTACGCACTAAGCCACCTGTAATAACAGGGATTTGTGTCCGCTCATAGATTTCTTGAATCATAGACGGAATAATGCCTGGTAATAGCTCAATATAATCAGGCTGTGCTGTTTCAATCATCGAATAACTTTTTTCAAGAGCAATCGTATCAATCAAAAACACACGTTGAATAGCCATAATTCCACGAGCTTTGGCTTTCATTAGCATATTGGAACGAGTTGAAATAATACCAGCGGGACGAACATCATTACATAAAAAGTCCGCTGCAAAATTATCCGTTTTTAAGCCATGAATTAAATCAGCATGAATAATTAATTTTTTTCCATGCCGATGTGCCTCACGCTTTAAAGACATCAATAAGCTAATATGCACCTCCAAGAGGACAATATAAGTGAATGGACTTGCTATTATTTCGTCAAACTGCTTAACAGTACGCGCTGCAGGAATTACCTGTTGATTATCAAAATGCATACCATTCTCTCCTTCCCTTATAATACAGGGTAAATGCTCACCTTATATTATGAGAGTAACTACCTCATTATAGCGCAATTGTCGCTCGTTTTATTTCTTTCTTAACATCTTCTTCATATTGTGTACGTTGCTGTGCTGTCCAGTTGAGTTGCTTAGCCATTTCATCTAAAATAGCCTCTTTATATTGTTTAACAATGGCCATTTGGAAGAACATATATCCTGTACGGCGAACCATAAAGTCATTCGGATGAACGACCAATTCATGATGAATACCATACATTAATTGTGCATACAGCCATGATGGTAAAACTGGATGTCCTTCCGTAACATAGTTAAAGACAATATCTACATTGCTACCATAATGCTGTGTTAAAAATTTAGCCTCTTCTTCGGATAAGCCTAATTTTTTGCCTAATCTTGTATGGTCATGTAAGAAGGCATATAATTTCTTTGAACCGCCAATGTCACCACCAGAAATTGGTATTTTTTTTGTTGTACATGGAGAAGATTGAATGCCAAATTGTTGCTCTAGTTCCTGTGCAATCGTATTTAATACCGTTTCAGCCATTTTACGGTAGCCTGTTAATTTCCCACCTGCAATTGTTACAAGTCCTGATGGTGATACCCACACTTCATCCTTACGAGAAATTTCAGACGGATTTTTTCCGTCCTCATGAATCAACGGACGCACACCTGCCCAGCTTGATTCAATATCCGCATCTGTCACCTTTACATTTGGGAACATATAACGAATCGCGTTCATTATATAATCGCGATCCTCTTGATAAATATCCATATTACGAGCATCGCCCTCATAAAATGTATCTGTTGTTCCTACATAGGTCTTACCTTGACGAGGAATGGCAAACACCATGCGACCATCAGGTGTATCAAAATAAACAGCTTGTTTTAATGGGAATTTTGATTCATCAAAAACAATATGCACACCTTTTGATAAAATTAAATGCTTACCTGCCTGCTTCCCTTCAATTGTGCGCACATCATCCACCCACGGACCAGCAGCATTAACCACTGCCTTTGCACGAATATCGATTGTACGATCTGTTATTATATCCTTTGCTACAATGCCATTGATTTTTCGCTGTTCATTATATAAGAAGTTTTCGGCTTTCATATAATTAATTAATGTTGCACCTTTTTCAATCGCTGCCTTCGCTACCTCAATCGTTAAACGAGCATCATCCGTACGGTATTCCACATACATACCACCACCAAGTAATCCCTTTGTCTTCACTAATGGCTCCTTCTCAACGGTTTCAACTGCATTTAACATATAACGACGCTCAGCACGTCTGACTCCTGCTAAAAAATCATAGACACGCAAGCCAAGATTTGTAGAGTATTTTCCAAATGTCCCGCCCTTATGAAAAGGTAACAGCATCCAAACAGGTGTTGTCACATGTGGACCATTTTCATAAACAATGGCACGTTCCTTTCCTAACTCTGCTACCTCTTTTATTTCAAATTGCTTTAAATAGCGTAAACCCCCATGTACTAATTTTGTCGAACGGCTAGAGGTACCTGCTGCAAAATCCTGCATTTCCACTAATGCTACAGAAAGACCGCGAGCAATAGCATCTAGTGCAATACCACATCCTGTAATGCCCCCACCAATTACTAATAAATCATACTCCCTGCCTTGTAGTTCCTCCATTGTTTGTTGTCGTTGTATCGCAGAAGCTGTACTCATATTTTATTTCCTCCCTCATCATTTTAAAGATAAAAAAAGACCATCAAAAGCATATGTACGCTAGGTACATACGTTTTCAATGGTCTCTCAGTTACTCAAACCTGCTATTAACTTACTTTTTATTGTAATATGCACATTCGAAAAAGGCAAGTTTATGTTTTAGCAGTATACTGTTATGTGAAGAAATATGCGCTACGAAAGTAGCTACACATGCCTAAACAAAAACGTTTTTTAGCAAAAGATGATAGCCTCTACTGTTCATTTGAAACTTAATAAACATTTGATCGTAAATATATTAAAAAATTGTAACGGTTAAAAAGGATTGAGAATTTATGAAGGATTGGTGGCAAAGAAGAAAAGGCAAGAAGTACCACAGCGGTTATACATTTTTAGATTTCATTTTTGATATACTCGTTTGGATACCTGAACTCATTCTCTTGCCTTTTAGAGTCCTTTTCTGGTTACTTAGAGGCATAGGGAGATTGATTGGTGATGTATTTGATTTTGTCTAAAAAATGCTGTTTGCTTATAAAGGTTTAAATAAATAGGAAGATTCATTTGTAGCCTTTATACCAGAAAAAAAGCAAGAGTAAGGAGTGGATATTGCTTACTCTTGCTTTTTATGAATTATGCTCCATTCTTACCAGCTTACAGGTCACTCCATATTATTTGCTTCAAAGTTATCTAGCAATACACGCACTTCATCTGTTGATTTCGTGTTCATCAATTGGCTTCTTAATTCACCAGCCCCACGGAATCCTTTGACATAAATTTTGAAAAAGCGGTGAAGCCCTGTGATGGAACGTGGTAGTACTTCCGCATATTGATCTTGCAGATCGAGCTGCAGTCTTAAAAGATCAAGATACTCTTTACTGCTATGCTCTTTTGGCTCTTTTTCAAAAGCAAACGGATTTTTAAAAATACCTCGCCCAATCATCACGCCATCAATACCATATTGTTCAGCTAGCTGCAGTCCCGTTTGACGGTCAGGAATATCTCCATTGATTGTTAGTAGCGTATTTGGTGCAATACGGTCACGTAATTTTTTGATTTCCGGAATAAGCTCCCAATGCGCATCTACTAAGCTCATTTCCTTTCTTGTTCGTAGATGAATCGAAAGGTTCGCTATATCTTGTTGTAAAATATGTGTTAGCCACTCCTCCCACTCATTTATCTCCTTGTAGCCAAGACGGGTTTTCACACTGACAGGCAATCCACCCGCTTTTGCTGCTTGAATCAATTCTGCCGCGACATCTGGACGGAGAATAAGGCCACTCCCTTTTCCTCTTGATGCCACATTCGGTACAGGGCAACCCATATTAATATCAATGCCTTTAAAACCGAGCTCTGCCATACCAATACTCATTTGACGGAAATAGTCGGGATTATCCCCCCAAATATGTGCCACCATTGGCTGCTCATCTTCTGTAAAAGTCAAACGGCCACGTACACTTTTCTGTCCCTCTGGATGACAATAGCTATCCGAATTTGTAAACTCTGTAAAAAATACATCCGGCCGACCCGCTTCATTTACTACATGTCGAAAAACAACATCTGTCACATCTTCCATTGGTGCCAGCACAAAAAATGGTCGTGGTAAATCACGCCAAAAATTATCTATCATGTTAAACCCAAATCCTCTCACTATGAATAAAACTCTATACTTTCAGTCCAAAATATAAAGCTCAATTTTACATTTATATCATGCCCAATAACTTTTTGAAAATCAGTCACGTTTATTATATCGAAAATCGTTCTTAAATGGTAATTGTCTAAATAGAAAGCAGATAGTATAGATTTCTCTACACCATCTGCTTTTCTACTCTACTAACGTTAGCCAAGCAACTGCTTCACAATGCGTCGAATGCGGGAACATGTCTACTGGCTGAATTTCCTGTGTTTGATAGCCGCCATCCTCCAAAATACGAAGGTCGCGTGCTAGTGTAGCTGGGTTGCAGGAGACATAGACCACTCGCTTTGGTTGTTGCTCTAAAATGGTAGTTAGAAGTGCTTCGTCGCAGCCTTTGCGTGGTGGATCGACTACTAGTACGTCTGCTTCCTTGCCCTCCTTATACCATCTCGGTATAACTTCCTCTGCTGGGCCAGCCTCAAAATAAGTATTGGTAAAACCATTGAGTACTGCGTTGCGTTTAGCATCTTCAATTGCTTGTGGGACAATCTCCACGCCCATGACTGCCTTTGCTTTTTGTGCCAGGAATAAAGAGATGGTACCAATGCCACAATACGCATCAATGACGCGTTCATCCCCCTGCAAGTCAGCATAATCCAATGCTTGTTTATAGAGGACCTCTGTTTGCTCTGGGTTGACTTGATAGAAGGAACGAGCTGAAATCTCAAAACGTACATTGCCAATTGTATCAATAATGATGTCCTTGCCCCAAAGATTGATGGTATCATCACCAAAAATCACATTGGTTTTTTCATTATTCACATTTTGCATAATCGACGTAACGTTCGGAACTAATCTTTGAATCACTGCAACGGCTGCCTCTTTTTGTGGGAACTTTTTCTTTTTTGTTACAAGGACAACCATGACCTCACCTGTTGCTCGTGCTTTACGAATGACAACGTGTCGCAGCATTCCTTCGTGTGTATGCTCATTGTAAGGGCGAATTCCTATCGCCGTTAATTCCTTTTTCAAGCCTGCAAGAATGGCGTCCGCTTCTCCTGTTTGAATTAAGCAACGATCCATATCTACAATGCTATGCGTTTTTGTTTTATAAAAACCTGCAATCGCTTGTCCTTCTTCATTTACAGAGAAGGGGATTTGCGCTTTATTACGGTAATGCCAAGGCTCTTCCATTCCTTTTACAGGAAGAACAGGTGCATTAATTTTACCAATGCGCTGCATCACATTGCGCACCATATTTTCTTTCCACTTTAACTGCCCCTCATAGGATAAATGCTGTAGTTGACAGCCGCCACATTGCTTGAAATAATCACAGGGTGCTACTACTCGATCTGAAGATGGCTTAATAATATCTACAACTTTTGCAAAGCCATAATTTTTCAAGGTTTTCATCACATGTATTTCAGCTGTTTCGTTCGGAAGTGCGCCTTGTATAAATAGTGGGTAGCCATCAACCTTTGCGACGCCATTGCCATCATGTGTTAAATCTTCTATATAAACTGAAAGTCGATCATTTTTTTTCACGGGTGCTGACATTCGTACATCCTCCATTTCAATCTCCTTATTGTAGCATGTGTTGGCGAATGAAAAAAGAACAAGACTTGCCCGTTATATTGTTCTCCTCACTAACTTGAAAAAAGAGCCGCTATTCGCGACTCTTTTCTTGCTCTTTTGTAATATGATAATCCCTTGGTGCCCACCAAAATGCACACAAGATCCCAAGAATGACGACAATAAAAGGTGCATAAAAAATTAAGAAACTTTGCATACCTTGATTTCCTCCTATGCGTGATTGTCTTCTTTTCCTGTCACATAGTTTTTATTGAACAAGAATAGTTTCATCAATAAATAGAGTGAAGGAAGAAGAAGGCACAGCCCTAAAATAAATGCGATGACTAAAGCAACCGCCATTTGTGTGCTTGTAAAACTATCATAAATTGTTAAATACGGATACAGTAAGTATGGATATTGTGCTATCCCATATGCAAAGAAGGCTACAGCAAATTGAGCAATAAGAAGCCCAACTGCAAGTCCGTACTTTTTACGCATGGCAATGAGCATGACTGTAATAATAAATAAGACAGCTGAAATCGCAAACATCCACCATAAATTCACCATGTGACTATAACTTTCTGGGTTAATGGATTTCATTTCATACATAATGCCCAGTGCACTAATCATTAACGGTGCTGCCCAAACAAGTGCATATTTTCGCATCAGTTTAGTCGCTTCTACGTCATTTGCTTTATGAGCATACCACGTTAAAAATACGGCTGAAATATACAGCACAGCAGCGATGCTCAGTACCACAATGCTCCAAGCAAATGGACTTGTATATAAAGTCCAGTAGTTTAGCACAGGTTGCCCATCAATCAGATCAACATAGCCTCCACCAGCAATGGCAAAAACAACAGATAAGGAAGCGGGAATTAATAAACCTGCCACACCGTATGTCAGCGTATACCCTATATGTCCTCGCGTGCCGTACGATTCAAAGGCATAGTAGGAGCCACGAATTGCTAACAGTACAAGCGAAATACTGACTGGCACAAGTAAAATCGTTCCGTAATAAAAAGCAGTTTGTGGGAAAAATCCAACGATCCCTACGAAGAAGAATACTAAAAAGACATTGGTTACTTCCCAGACAGGCGATAAATAACGTTTGATAATATTTGTTAAAATATGATTTTTACCAATTAGTAGGCTATAAGCGTTGAAGAAGCCTGCACCAAAATCAATGGATGCGACAATGACATAGCCAAATAGAAAAATCCATAATACGGAAATACCTAATACCTCTAACGTCATAGGATGTCACCGCCTTTTTCAGAGTGGCGATCTTCAATTTCACGCTCGATTGGATTCTTTTTAAACATTCGAACCAAGACGACAATACTTCCTACTGCTAAAACTGCATAAACACCTGCGAACAATAGCATCATTAAATCCACATGGTCACTCGTAGTAGCTCCCTCCGGTGTGCGCATTAGACCATACAGTATCCATGGTTGACGTCCAACTTCCGCAAGCCACCAACCTGCTTCGATGGCAATGATTGACAGAGGTCCTCCCGCAACAATAATCCATCTATACCATCGCGAATGAATAAATTGCCAGCCCCGTGCTTTCCCTACAACATAAAGTAATGAAACTAGCACCATAAACATACCAATGGACACCATAATATCAAAGAGATAATGAATATAGAGTGGTGGTAAATCCTCCTCCGCAAATTGATCTAAGCCAATTACCTCTGCGTTAGGATTAAAATGTGCAAGAATGCTCAAAGCATACGGAATTTTAATGGCGTATTTTACTTCTTCTCCATCTAATACACCAAATAATACAAGCGATGCTTTACCCTCTGTTTCAAAATGCCATTCTGCAGCGGCTAGTTTTTCGGGTTGATATTCAGCTAAGTATTTTCCTGAAAAATCTCCAATTACAGCAGCAGCTATGGAGAAAATTAAGCCAATTTTCATAAGTAAAAGCAAGGATTTTTTATGGTATACATGCTTAGAGCCTTTTAACATTCTGTATCCCGCAATAGCTGCTAGTACAAATGCTGATGTCATATACGCTGTCACAAGTACATGCGCTACCTTTGTCGGCATGGCTGGGTTAAACATCGCTAAAAAAGGTTGAATATTGACAAGTTCTCCGTCTACAATATCAAATCCTTGTGGTGCATTCATAAAAGCATTAACAATTGTAATGAAGACCGCTGACATCGACGCTCCAACAGCGACAGGAATTAATAGTAGCATATGTTTTTTCTGACTATCAAAGCGGTCCCATGTATATAAATAGATCCCTAAAAATATAGCTTCAAAGAAAAATGCAAACGTTTCCATAAACAATGGTAATGCAATCGTTTGACCAGCAAGTTGCATAAAGTTAGGCCACAATAATGAAAGCTGTAAGCCAATGGCAGTTCCTGTTACAACACCTACGGCCACAGTAATAACAAAACCACGCGCCCAACGTCTCGCCATTAAGATATAATGCTCATCATTCTTTTTATACCCAGTCCATTGAGCAATCATAATCATCAACGGGACACCTACACCAATCGTTGCATAAATAATATGGAACGATAATGTTAACTCCGTTAATGCTCGACTCCAAAAGACTGCTGATTCATTAATCATCTCATTGCCCCCCTAACTTCCAAATATTCTTCCAAGAATGGAAAGTAGCATAATAATTGCAACACCAAAACTTATCCATATAAGTTTCTTTTCTTGTGACTTATACAAAGGCAACACTTCCTTTCCCTTATCCATACCCCCATTTTCCACTATTACAACGAATAAAACCTTAATAACGGACCGAAATTTCAGGCTATTATTAAGGTTTCAAATTTTGTTCAACTAATATACGCACATTTGCCAAACATTTTTCTAAATTCATTCACAATCTAAGTTCTAAAGATGAAATTGTATAATTTAGTCCATTCCAATTTAATAAAGCAAGCAATCGGATTAAGTAGGTTTTCAGAGATTCTTATGTGGCACAGTTCTGGTTTTCGGCTTCTATTGGGAAGGTTAACTTTGGGAGTGTGGGGGGGGTAGATATTTTTGGGAGTGGTGAAGCTTTTCTCTTTAGGGGACTTCCTAATATGCAGATCCCTTACTTTTATAAGTACGATCAGATAGAATCCAAAAAGCTCATCCAACTAAAATAGGATGAGCTTTTTGGATTGATTAAATACGGTCTTCTTCTCGAATATCTGCAAGTGGGACAAAGATTTCAATGTGACGCTTCAGATTTTCAAATGTAGCCGGTGCGTCTCCGCCATATTCGCCATCTAGGTTAAGATGGACTTCGTTTTCAGTCGTGACTTTGACAACGCTGGCTTTTTTATAAATGACACGATCGTCATTTAAATGTTCGCCTCGTAATGCCATAGCAGCTAGTTGAATAAACTCTGGAAGGCTTACTTTTTTCAGTACTATTACTGTAAAGTAACCATCATTAATACTCGCATCAGGGGCAAGTTTTTCAAAGCCACCTACTGAATTCGTTAAACCACATAGGAACATCATGGCGTCCCCATCAAATACTTCGCCATCATATTCAATACGCATATGGGAAGCTTTGATGGATGGAATCATTTCTACTGCCTTTACATAATAGGCTAACTGACCAAGCATTGTTTTCATTTTACTTGGTACTTCATAAGTGAGTTCTGTAATGCGTCCCCCAGCAGCAATATTAATGAAATAGCGTTCGCCATTTAAGAGACCCACGTCCACTGGTAATGTGTCGCCTTGAATTATAATGTCTACAGCCTCATCAATATTTCGAGGAATATGCACAGCACGGGCAAAATCATTTGTAGTGCCCATCGGAATTAGACCAACTTTCGGACGGTTTTCAAATGGACTTACACCTGAAACAACTTCATTTAATGTGCCATCTCCACCAACTGCGATGATGATATCAAAACCACGCTCTACCGCATTTTTTGCTGCAAGCGTTGCATCTCCCTCACATGTTGTTGCATGACAGGATGTCTCATAGCCTGCTACCTCTAGTTTTTCCAACACCTCTGGTAGATGTTTCTTAAATACTTCGCGTCCAGATGTAGGATTATAAATGATTCTTGCTCGTTTCATAACATACCTTCCTGCTTCATAAGATTCTATTTCATTCAACGAAATTCTACGTTGAAATGTTGCAATGCTCTTGTTATTTTTGTAATGCGTTTGTTACCTGTTTTTTGAAGTCCTCATAGACATACGTCCAGTAAGTTGAGTTCGAGATATTTTCCTCTCGAATTTCTGCATAAAGAGCTTTTTGAGCTTCTTCAAATGTTGGATCTTCTTTATCTGGTAAACTCGCTCGTTTCGTTACGACTAACTCTTGTAATTCAGGCGCACGTGGTCCCCATTTTCCTACAACCTCACCTGCATCATCTAACAACAGATAAATCGGGATAGCACGACCACCGTTTGTTAAATAACGATCAATTAACTCTGTATCAGCATCGCGAAAAACGGTACGCATTTCTAACCCTGCCGCTTCAGCAACACGACGAATAATAGGATTGTTTAACATAGCGTCTCCGCACCAATCTTCTGTAATAGTTAAAATTTTTGGCTGCTTATCTTTTAGTAATTCGATGAAGCCATCGTTTGTTGGCACTTCAAAACCATCATAAATACGGAAGCTCTCTTCTTTCAACGTCGTCATGTTCTCCATATATTGTTGTATCGAAATAGCTTCTTGAAAATATTGTTGTTCAGTTTTCATTGGCTCGTCCCCCTTATTATTGTCTATTCTATATTTTGCTATGAATACTCTTTTTAAACAACTATTAAGTGTTATAAATTGCAAATTAGTTACATTTTTGAAAATTAATAGCCGAGGGAGCAATAAAGCTCTCTCGGCTATTATGTTACAACGAGTATTATCGTTTGGCAATTTCTTGTTGTAATAATTTATTAACCATTGGAGGGTTGGCTTGACCTTTTGTTGCCTTCATAATTTGACCAACTAAGAAGCCAATCGCACGATCTTTACCATTTTTAAAGTCTTCGATAGATTGTGCATTGTTATCTAAAACTTCTGTTACGATGGCTAGTAGTGCACCTTCATCGGAAATTTGAACTAAACCTTTCGCCTTCACAATATCCTGTGCAGAACCACCGTTTTCTACTAATTCAGCAAATACTTTTTTACCGATCTTAGAAGAAATTGTTCCGTCAGTGATCAATTTCACCATCTCAGCAAGGTTTTCTGGTGTTAGTGCAGTATCTTTAAGGTCTTTTTGTTCCGCATTTAAGTAAGCTGAAACATCACCCATTAGCCAGTTAGCAGAAAGTTTCGCATCTGCACCGTTCACAATCATTGCCTCGAAGAAGTCTGAGATTTCTTTAGAAATAACAAGAACTCCTGCATCATATGGTGTTAAGCCTAATTCTTCTACATAACGTTTTTTACGAGCATCTGGAAGCTCAGGAATTTCTGATTTCACTCTCTCTAGCCATGCATCATCAATCGAAAGACGAACTAAGTCTGGCTCTGGGAAGTAACGGTAATCATCTGTTCCCTCTTTCACACGCATTAAAATTGTTTTACCTGTTTTTTCATCGAAACGACGTGTTTCTTGCTCAATAATACCGCCTGATAATAATACATCTGCTTGACGTAATTCCTCATGCTCTAAACCACGACGAACATAGTTGAAGGAGTTCAGGTTTTTAAGCTCCGTTTTTGTGCCAAATTCTTCTTGACCATACGGACGAAGAGAAATGTTGGCATCACAACGTAATGAGCCTTCTTCCATCTTACAATCAGATACGTCTGTATATTGAATAATTGATTTTAATTTTTCTAGGTAAGCATATGCTTCGTTTGGTGTACGAATGTCTGGCTCAGAAACAATCTCAACAAGTGGTGTACCTTGACGGTTAAAGTCAACTAATGAGTGATCCCCAGCATGTGAAAGTTTACCAGCATCTTCTTCCATATGAAGACGTGTAATACCGATACGTTTTGTATAGCCGTCTACTTCAATATCGATCCAGCCGTTTTTACCGATTGGTTTATCAAATTGTGAAATTTGATAAGCTTTCGGATTATCTGGATAGAAGTAGTTTTTACGGTCAAATTTTGTTTCTTGTTCGATTTCCATATTAAGTGCAAGTGCAGCACGCATTGCGAAATCTACTACATTTTTGTTAAGGACTGGTAGGACACCAGGGTACCCTAAATCAATTACTGTTGTATTTGTATTTGGTTCAGCACCAAAATGAGCTGGTGCTGGTGAGAAGATTTTTGAGTTTGTTTTCAACTCAACGTGTACTTCTAAACCAATGACTGTTTCAAAGTTCATGTTATTTTCCCTCCCACATTTGAGGAACTTGTTTATGGAACTCTGTTGCTTGTTCAAAAGCATGAGCTACACGGTAAATAGTTGCTTCATCGAAGTATTTACCAATAATTTGTAAACCAAGTGGTAGTCCGTTTTCAAAGCCACATGGAATTGAAATAGCAGGTACTCCAGCTAAGTTCATCGGGATTGTTAAAATATCGTTCGCATACATTGTCATCGGATCATCGACGTTTTCACCAATTTTAAATGCTGGTGTTGGGGATGTAGGCCCAATGATAACATCAAAGTCTTCAAATACTTTGTCGTAGTCTGCTTTGATAAGTGTACGTGCTTGTTGCGCTTTTTTATAATACGCATCATACGTGCCGGCACTTAGTGAGTAAGTTCCAAGCATGATGCGGCGTTTTACTTCATCACCAAAACCTTGTGCACGTGTTTCTTTATAAAGGTCCATCAAATTTGTAACATTTTCTGCACGGAAACCATAACGGATACCATCGAAACGAGATAAGTTAGAAGACGCTTCAGATGAAGAAAGGATATAGTATGCAGCAAGTGCATATTTTGAATGAGGAAGTGATACTTCTTCTACAGTAGCACCTAGGCCTTTTAATACCTCTAATGCAGTAAGCACTGATTGACGTGCTGCCTCGCCAACACCTTCACCAAGGAATTCCTTTGGTACAGCAATACGTAAGCCTTTTACATCACCAGTAAGCGCTGCAGCGTAATTTGGTACCTCTACGTTTGCCGATGTAGAATCATTTGGATCTAAGCCTGCGATGGCTTCTAATAATAGCGCATTATCTTCAACGTTGCGTGTAATTGGTCCAATTTGATCTAAAGAAGAGGCAAATGCAACTAGACCAAAACGAGATACACGACCATATGTAGGCTTCATCCCTACAACACCACAGTAAGCTGCTGGTTGACGGATTGAACCACCTGTATCTGAACCAAGAGAGAATGGTACTTCACCTGCTGCTACTGCTGCTGCAGATGCACCTGAAGATCCCCCTGGTACGTGGTTTAAGTTCCATGGATTTTTTGTTGTTTTATAGTATGAGTTTTCGTTAGAAGAACCCATTGCAAACTCGTCCATGTTTAATTTACCAACTGTAATCATGCCAGCTTCACGTAACTTATTGACAACAGTGGCATCATAAATTGGCATAAAGCCTTCTAGAATTTTAGAGGCACAAGTTGTTTCTAAACCTTCTGTTACGATGTTGTCTTTCACACCGATTGGAAGACCAAACAGTGGTCCACGCTCTTCAAATGGGACTTTATCCATTTCAGCAGCTTGTGCAGTTGCTTTTTCTTCGTTTGAAGCAAGGAATGCTTGTACATCGCTGTCAAGCTTTGCAATACGCTCGTATGCTTCTTTCGTTAAGTCAGCGATTGATAAGTTACCTGCTTTCATTTCCGCTTGTAACTCCTTAGCTGAACGTTCAAATAACGTCATGAGGAATCCTCCTATGTTTTAGTATTACATGATAGCTGGTACTTTTACTTGACCATCTTCTTGTTCTTTTACGTTTAACATCATTACTTCACGGTCTAAACCTTTTACAGCTACGTCTTCACGCATTACATTCACTAGTGGTAAAACGTGAGTTGTTGGTTCAACATTCGTTGTATCTAGCTCATTTAACTGCTCCGCAAAGTCTGTAATTTTTCCAAGCTGTTCAGCAAATTTCTCTGCTTCTTCTTCTGTAATAGCAAGACGTGCTAAATTTGCCACGTGCTTTACTTCTTCTTTTGTTAATTTAGCCATTTTTCACACCTCCGAATACTGGTTCAATTCATTGTTTTTATTGATAACAATAGGGTTGAATAAAGTTAACCATGCCAATAATCATAACATTTTTCATATTAAAAATCACAACTTTCACTAAAAATATAGAAACTTTCACTACTATAACAAAGTGTTGTCTCTATCTACCTATTGTGTCCCTCTAATTCTAGCCATCTACATAAAAATATAGCCAGCACAAAGGCTGACTATATTAATCATAGACATGCACGTAAGGGTCCTTATCATTGGCCTTCTTAATGATTAATGCCTCTGGGCCATTTATAGAAGTAACGCTCACCTCAACATGAATATTATCAAATTGATTGATTAGAATACCCGTCAAATATTGCGTAAAGCCTATTATTTCTGCTTTACCGAAAAATTGGATTGGAATTTCAATCGAAAGATTTTGTATTTGCTTATTACGATAGAAGCCTGTTCCAATCACACTTGTATAATTCGAGAAATATTTATCAACGTCTTGCTTAAAAATTTTGAAGTTATTGCTGACATCTCGGTAAACATCCTGTGAATCATCAGTTGGGAACAAGACATAATTTTCATCGATACCTTCCCACTCTGCAATACTGTTCTGTCCAGCTTTTGCTATACCATAGCTAAAATATGACCCTGGAATAATTTGATTGCGAGCTTGCTGCTTAAACAAACCAACAACAATTGGTACATCTTTTAACTCTTCACGTGTACGTAAACGGGAAACAATTTCAGCGGCCATTTTTTTGCCTTGCTCAACAAGTTCAGCTTCTGAAATTGGTTTTTCGTAATATTCGCCATACTGTTCTTTTTGGTAATAATAAATAGAGTTTAAGGCAAGACCTATTGAAATTCCGCCTAATTTCACTTTATTATCATTCGTTTTTATTAAGTAATTTTGCTCTACAATGTGGGATAAATAAACGGGAGCCTTCGTTGCCCGTTCTTCTGGTGTCATTGTGTCTGTGGTCGGCGGATTTAAACCATCTTCTGTTTGTGAACTACGGGCAAGCCAAGAGCTCACCGTACTTTCAGCTAAATATTGACCTTCTTGGAAGTAATAGTTTTCCGTGTCAAACTCATTTTGAGATAGACGCATTAAACCAGATTCAACTTCCTTCATATCATATTTCGTATAAATATTAGACACAACAAGACCTCTGCTTGCACTCTCTTTATAAGGAATAAGCGTCTTATAATAGGATTCATCAATTTGTATGCTTGGGATAATTGTTGTTTCAGCTTTTTCTTTCTGTTGCGTTTCCTGTGTAAGCTCTGTTTCCTTCTTGTCAGAAGGTACACAGCCGACTAGCATTGCAGCAGCTACGATTGCTGGAATGAGTCGAAAAGACTTCATTATTTAGTGCTCCTTTACTAATAGTCAGTTTTAGGTCGAAGAATCACTCGACGCCATGATGTAATCGTTTCGCATTCTCCCTGTGAGAAAGATATGCTGTCATGCACTTATTAGATGAGGTTAAGTTGTTCAATTAAGTTGTCTTCATTCCAAACTTCGATACCTAATTGCTCAGCCTTTGTCAGTTTAGAGCCTGCATCTGCTCCTGCGATCACAAGGTCTGTTTTTTTGCTGACACTGCCTGTGACAGTACCACCTAACTCTTCTATTTTCGCCTTTGCTTCGTTGCGTGTCAATTGCTCAAGTTTACCAGTTAAAACAATTGTTTTACCTGCAAAGGGACTATCACCTATAGCCACTTCTACTTTTTTACCTTTATACGTCATATTCACACCTGCCTCAGCAAGACGCTCAATGACTGCACGTGCATCTTCATTGGAGAAATACTCTACTAACGAAGAAGCCATTTTATCGCCAATTTCATAAATCGCTACTAGCTGTTCCTCTGTTGCTGCCATTACTGCTTCCATCGAACCAAATTGCTCTGATACGATTTTAGCTGCCTTTTCACCAACATGACGTATACCTAAACCTATTAATAAACGTTCCATTGAGTTTTCCTTTGAGGCTTGAATGGCATTCACTAAATTAGTTGCAGATTTTTCGCCCATACGTTCTAGTTCTACAAGTTGCTCAACTGTTAAATGATATAAATCAGATACATCATGTATTAAATCTGCACGCAATAATTGCTCTACTACTTTATCTCCAAGTCCATCAATATTCATCGCATTGCGAGAAACAAAGTATTTTATGCTTTCCGCAATTTGAGCAAAGCAGGCAGGATTTACACAGCGTAGAGCTACTTCACCTTCAATACGAATCAATTCACTATCACAAACAGGGCAATTTTTTGGCATGACATAAGGGACTGAATCCTCTGGACGTTGCTCTATTAGCACACCTACCACTTGAGGAATGATATCACCAGCTTTTCGAATAATGACTGTATCTCCAAGGCGAATATCCTTCTCTCGAATTAAATCTTCATTGTGCAATGATGCACGTTGTACCGTCGTCCCTGCTACTTGTACTGGCGTTAAAATAGCCGTTGGTGTTACTACACCTGTACGTCCTACTGTTAAATCAATAGTAAGTAATGTTGTGACAACTTCCTCTGCTGGAAATTTGTAGGCAATGGCCCAGCGTGGACTTTTGGCAGTGTAGCCTAGCTCATCTTGTTGAGCATACCGATCTACTTTGATAACGATACCATCAATTTCGTAAGCTAAATTCGGACGGTTTTCTGTCCAATGCTCTATAAAGGCCATGACCTCTTCAATTGTCGAGCAACGCTGACGCTCTTTGTTCGAAGGGAAACCAAGACCCTCTAAATAATCAAGCATTTCCGCATGCCCATCAATACCATATAACTCACCATCTCCACCAATAGCATAGATAAAAGTTGATAATTGACGACTTGCCGCAATTTTTGGGTCTAACTGACGTAGTGAGCCAGCAGCCGCATTACGCGGGTTAGCAAATAATTCTTCTCCATTGTCAGCACGTTGCGTATTTAATTTTTCAAATGATTTTTTTGGCATGTACGCCTCACCACGTACTTCGATTGTCACAGGATCTTTTAAACGTAGTGGGATCGCTCGGATTGTCTTTAAATTGGCTGTAATATCTTCGCCTACAACACCATCTCCTCTTGTTGCCCCTTGTACAAACACGCCATTTTCATATTTCAATGAAATAGCCAAACCATCTATTTTCAGCTCACATACATAAGAAAATTGGTCTCCAATTGCCTGACGTACTTTACGATCGAACTCTCGTAAATCTGCTTCATTAAAAGCATTTGAAAGACTAAGCATTGGATAATCATGTGTTACTTTTTTAAAGCCCTCAACCACTGCTCCACCAACACGCTGTGTAGGAGAATCGGGATAAATGAGTGATGGATTTGCTTCCTCTAATGCGATCAGTTCATGTAATAATTGATCGTATACACTATCAGCTACAACAGGATTATCTAACACATAATAGGCGTGACCATATTCATGCAATATTTTATTTAACTCCGCTACACGCTGTTCTATTTCGTTCATTTATGTTCCTCCGCTTACGCTTTTTCAATCGGTGCAAATTGAGCTAGTAATCGTTTTATGCCAATTGGTTGTGGAAAGGCGATATCAAGCTCTGTACTATCACCTTCACCTTTTACACTGACTACCATACCCGTTCCCCATTTTTTATGAATCGCCTTATCTCCAGCCTTCCAGCCAAATTGATCTCCACCCGTTGCTTGTAAACGAGCTGTAGCAGGCTGTGTTTGTTGAATAGCACCAAGCGTGCGCTTTTGATAGCCAGCTGTTGAACGATTATTAGTGGCAAACGGTAGCTTTGATTCTGCACCTGCCTTAGAAATGGACTCTGTAATGTCTTCTGAAATTTCACCTAAGAATCGGGAGGCGTTATTAAAGCTTGAACGACCAAAAATTGTTCGGCTTTGTGCACATGTTAAATAGAGACGTTCCTCAGCTCGTGTCACGCCAACATACATAAGACGGCGTTCCTCTTCCATCTCATCTTGATCGTCTAAAGAGCGTGAATGTGGGAATATATTTTCCTCCATACCGATAATAAAGACAATAGGGAATTCTAAGCCTTTAGCGGCATGCATCGTCATTAAAATAATATTGCCCTTAGAAGCATCTTCTTTATCTAGTGCATCAATATCAGCAATAAGAGCTAAATCTGTTAAAAAAGCAATTAAGCTTTTATCATCACTGCGCTCCTCAAAAGCCTTTGTGACAGATAAAAACTCTTCAATATTCTCTAGACGACTTTCTGCTTCAATTGTTTTTTCATTTTGCAGCATTGTACGGTAGCCTGATTTATCGATGACTTGCTCCACAATTTCAGTAACAGATAAATAATCCTGCATCTCTGTAAAGCCTTTAATCATTGCATAAAATTGCTCAGCTGAATTTGCTGCTTTCCCAGTTAGACCCATGAATACAAGATCATTCATCGCATCAAAAATGGAACGATCCTGATCAATCGCATAGCGTGCCATTTTTTCAAAGGATGTAGCTCCAATACTACGCTTCGGCTCATTAATAATACGTGCCAGTGATAAATCATCATCATTATTGGCAATCAGTCGTAAATAAGCTAGTAAGTCTTTAATCTCTTTTCGATCATAGAACTTTGTTCCGCCCACTATTTGATAGGCCATATTGGATTTAACAAGTACTTCCTCCATCACACGTGATTGAGCATTCGTACGATATAAAATAGCAAAGTCATCAAATGAACGATTTTCTTTTTCAATTAATTGCTGAATCGTTTGTACAACAAATTGCGCTTCTTCTTGCTCATTATAAGCTTTATATAAGGCAATTTTTTCACCCTCTGCATTTTCTGTGCGCAGTTCTTTTGGGTAACGTGTTGTATTATTTTGAATGACGTCATTTGCCGCCTGTAGGATGCGTTTAGTAGAACGATAATTCTGCTCAAGCATTATGACCTTGGCGTTAGGATAATCCTTTTCAAAAGATAGGATATTGCCAATGTCAGCACCACGCCATCGATAGATGGACTGATCGGAGTCCCCTACAACACAAATATTTTTAAATTTCTTTGCCAGTAACTGTACAAGTAAATATTGAGATTTATTCGTATCTTGGTACTCATCTACATGAATATATTGAAATTTATTTTGATAGTATTCGAGCACTTCAGGCACACGTTTAAACAATGTAATCGTCGTCATAATCAAATCATCAAAATCGAGCGATTGATTGCGACGTAGTCTTTTTTCATAGCCTTTATAGACACGTGCAACGGTTTGTTCATAAGGGTTTTTATCGTTCATTTGTCCAGCGTAATCGTCAGCAGTAATACATTCATTTTTCGCTGCACTAATCGCATTTAAAATCGCTCTCGGCTCAAAACGTTTAGGGTCAATATTCTCATCCTTCATCACATTTTTGATGACTGATAGCTGATCAGTGGAATCTAAAATGGAGAAATTACGAGATATGCCTAGTTGATCGATATTACGACGTAAAATTCTTACACACATTGAGTGGAAAGTAGAAACCCACATACTATCGCCGGTACCATTCCCTAGAACGCCATCAATACGCTCGCGCATTTCTCGTGCTGCTTTATTCGTAAACGTAATCGCCAAAATCTTTGATGGATATACTTCCTTTTCTATCACTAAATAAGCAATACGATGTGTTAAAACACGTGTTTTTCCTGACCCAGCACCTGCCATAATAAGTAACGGTCCATCAGTTGTTTTGACCGCTCTTTCCTGTTCAGGATTCATTCCTGCTAGTAAATTTTTTGTTAACTGTTCCATTTTGCACCGCCTTACAAACATTTGTTCTAAAATTATAACGTATTTTTAACAGCCTTAACAGTCGCAAGTGCAGCTTTTAAATCATCATATATAATATTTCCAACTACTACCGTATCTGCAAACTGTGCCATTTCCTTCGCTTGCTTTGCAGATGTTATGCCTCCACCATAAAAGAGCTTCGTATGTTTCAGCTCGTTTTTCACTGCGCGAACTACCTCTAGATCCCCATACATCCCGCTGTACTCGACATAAAATACAGGCAATTTAAAGAAATTTTCCGCCATGCGTGCATAGGCCACTACATCGTCAATCGTTAAATCCGTTTTCGCACCTGTTACTTGTGCTACTTTACAATCAGGATTTAAAATACAATATCCTTCTGCTACCAACTCTTCCCACACCATGATATCTCCGTACTCTTTTATGGCCTCATGATGTAAATTTTTAATCCATTTTGGATCATCACTATTTAATACCGTTGGAATAAAATAATAATCATATCCTGGAGTTACCGCATCAATTGTAGAAATTTCAAGCGCTATTGGTACCTCAAAACGACGTACACGAACAAGCAAATCTAATACGCCATCTAATGTCACATCATCCGTACCACCTACTAAAATGACATCTGTGCCTGACTCACAAATTTTTTCTAGTGCCTCATCTGAAATGTCCTTAGCTGGATCTAGCTTGAACACATGTCTCCATTCTAAATAATCCATTTAATTGACCACCTATCATTTTCTATCTATTCGTTTACAAGTATAGCTTATGATTCACGACAAAAAAATGAAAAAGACTGAGCAGAACTTCTACCCAGCCTCTTTCCCTACTATTCTTTTGGTGCTTGAAACGGTTTTTCATCAGGATACAAACGACCTAACATTTCATCATATGTATCATTCCCATAATCGAAGCAGCGACGCACACGTGAAATTGTTGCTGTACTTGCTCCTGTTTCCTTTTTAATGGATTCATAGGTTTTCTTCAAACGCAATAAATGTGCAACCTCAAAGCGTTGTGCCAACGATTGAATTTCACTAATCGTACATAAATCATCAAAAAACTTATAGCATTCTTCAATGTCTTTCAACTCTAACACGGCTTTAAATAATTGATCTGTTTGATGCCCCCGAATTTTTTCGATTTGCATGCAATTTTCCTCCCTTTAAGGCTGCGTTTTCACCATTGCTTGTAACCCTGGTGAAGATGGTACGAAATGAACCCACGACTTTCCTGGTACAAGCTTTACAGGCTCCCCTGATTGCTCTACAGCCATTGGTATTCCATTAACGTTCGTCCATTCGACTTCCCTCAAATAGCCATTTTGAAATACATACGCATTTCCACCAGACGTTAAATCAATTGCTTGGCGACCAACATCATCAATGGTTTGATGGTCCATTTCAAAAAATAGTACATTTGCCAATGATACTGTTTCGCCTGTTAACATATCCTTTGTGTCCACGCCAGCCGATTGTCGTTCATAGTGATTACTTTGATGATCATACACATACGAGTTGTGGAAATCTTCATTCTTTCCATAGTAAATATCAACTTGACTTGTTTCAATGCCTATTTTACCACGTTCATCGGGTTCATAAAAAGTCTGAAGTACTTTTTCACTGTAATTCATTGAAGCGCCTACCATTTCAGCACCTTTTAGGATGTTTTCGGATGTAATATATGAATTATGCGGAGCCACACGGTCCCTGGAACGACTAAAAAGTATACCATCATAAGCCATTCCATTGATATGATCGACGATACGATGATCGAGCATCGTTTTTGCCTCTGGACTATAGCCATGTGCTACATAAAAAGCATCAAATCCCTTTGCCATATCAATGAAATAGGAGCGTGCACTTCGAACTGGACCAATATTTTCAGGTAGCTCACTTTGGTATATTGCTAAAAAGCGTGTCACATTGCCTTCCGCAAGCATTTCATAAATGACATCTGCATCAGCCAATCCAGATTGTGGACGTGCTGCTGGATGATTATTAATTGTGACCATAATAGGCCGCTGTGTAATTTCTTCTAGCACAGCCTCCCCAGTGAGTGGAGCCACGAATTTGGGTTGTTGAACAGGCTCCTCCCCAACCGTTTCCTCCTCCACTATAGAGTCATCGTCTTCTTTTACTTTTGGTGTATCCTTTGAACATCCACCGATCAACAAAGCACTAAATGCCATTGCAATCCATAATTTCTTTGATTTGAACACAAGCATACCTCTCCTTTGAACACTTACACATGACGGCAATTGTTTAAACAGCTGAAACACTTTCATTAATTAGCGCATAACAGCAGGTAATAATAACTTATTCTTCATCACATCGAAAATCCCTTTTGGTGTTATACGAATATATGGTAAATGAGTGGATTGTAAAAATAATAACGTGTAAATAGCATCTCCTAATTGATAACCTCGATCTGCTAAAGCTTGTTTTAAAGCATTTTCTTTCTCCGTTAATGCAAGTACGTCTCCATCATATAAAAGTCCACCGATTGTTAATGGGATGTCCGCTATCACTTCTCCTTTTTCGACTAGGACAATTCCACCATTTCTAGCCTTCATTTCTTCGAAAGCTTTGATCATATCTTCTTTGTTTTTTCCAATTAGCAAAATATCGCCTGTGTTTGAATAGGAGGATGCAAAGCCTTGAACATCTGTCGCAAATCCTTTAATCATCGTATTCACATGCCAGTTACCTTCCCGGTTAAGGAGCATTAAATAGCACTCGTCATGATTCGCCAGTTGCCCTTCTCTAGTTATGAAAGAGTTATAAGGCTTTGTAATAACATCATTGACTAACTGAATACCAAAGGGCATTGAAAACTGAAAATCTTGTGAATCTAATGAAAAATCTAAATCTAATGCTGGGATTGCAGAATAATCAACTGATGCAAATTTATGCACACGTTCTCCATCACGCTTCAACCAAACACCCTTCGATAAGACACTTTCAGGAATAGGATGATATTCATCTTGTAAAATATTCAGGGAAGCGAAGCGACCTGTCGCGATAAACCCATGTAAATTAGACATATTATAATAGCGTGCCACATTATAAGAAGCCATTTGATAGGCATCGATTGGGGATACTCCTGCATCTAAGGCTGCCTGAATACATTTATCCATCACACCATCCTCATGGAATGAAGGTGGTGAGCCATCTGTTGTCATCATTAAATGATCAAAAATAGGAAGTTCTTTTTCTACTATTCCTTTTAGCAGATGTGGTAAATCTGGACGAATGGAAGAATAACGTAATGTTACTGCATAGCCCTGCATAATACGACGCTCTACTTCCTCCACTGTCATTGCCTCATGGTCCCCATCAGCACCAAGCAGTTTCATGCGTGCTAAAGTTCTTTCTGAAGCTCCTGGGAAATGTCCTTCAATTTTTTTCCCAAGCCCCTTTGCCATTTGCATACGATAAAGCATTTGATCGTCGCCATGCAGCAGCTTAGGCCAGCCTGTCAACTCTCCACCAAGCAAGACATCACTTCGCTCTAGCCATTCCAATATGGACGTATTAGAGAAAACTTCTTCCTCTTGCTCCAGTTCAGTTTGTGAATCAAAGCGAGTCCACCAATAAAAAGAAAACGGTAGCTTTTTCAAGTTATCCAAAATTGAAAACGCTTTCTTATTTTCTAAATTTAAAACAAAACTTAAATTATCGGAAATAAAAGCTGTTGTTCCAAGCTGACCACAAAAATCTGCAAATGACTGTGGATGATAAAGCTGGAACGGATGGACGTGTGGTTCAATATAGCCTGGTACAATTGTTTTCCCTGTACAATCCACCACTTCTGTTCCTTCTAATAAAGGAGGCATTCTGTCACCAGCATAGACAATGCGATCTCCTAAAATCCAAATGTTTCCTACTACAAATTGTTTCAGCATACTATGCAAATAACGTGCATTTTTCAACACGATATCTGGTGCCTTTTTCCCATCGATTACTGCTAATTGCTGTCGTAACTTTGTTATTTTCCATACTGGATCCATGCTATTCGCTCCTTCCTAATTTACGTAATTTTTCATTGTGTAAATCCAACTTGAAATCACATACTACTACTGCATAATCGCATACTTTCATAAAAATTATGCTTTATGCAATCATCTTGTTTCAATCGTAACACAGCACTTTCATAAAGCAAAGTGCACCTCGCTTAATTTTTCCACAATGACTAAAGGAGGAAGTATGATGATGCAGCAAGCAAATTTAAGCGAAAAAAATGCATTTTGTCGTTTTGCAATGGGTACAAGTTTGACAGCATTTGGTATCGCTAAAGTTTCTAGAGATCCTAATTGTACAAAAGGTCGATTAATGATTGCATTAGGTGCCATGAAAATGGCTGAGGGACTCTTTAAATATTGTCCAACAAAGGCGCTCTTAAGCTCCAATATGCAAAATGCCATGAACACCTCTATGCAAAGTATGTTCAGCGGGCAAAATTCTATGTCTTCTGAACAAATCGATAAACTCATGAAGGATTTTTCCTCTGCTATATCTGGTAATTCTTCAGGTTCACAAGCTACCGCTTCAAAACAATCTGACACCAGCACTTCAACTCAAAATTCCTCAAATAGTAGCGATTCTTCAACGAATAAAGCTCAAAATCCTTCTTAGTCAAAGGAGCCGTCCCAATCTATTATTGAGACGGCTCTTACCTCTTACGTTTGAAACAACAAGAGGTTTCAAAAGATGATTAAAAATATTTTAAAATTTAGTGAAAATAACAATTACTTAAATGTACGCCAGCCAATATCTTGACGGAAGAAAAAGTGATCCCATGTTTCTGTAGCAATTCCAGCGTATACCTTTTCCTGTGCTTCCTGCAAAGTAGGAGCTTTGGCAGCAACTAACAGGACACGGCCACCATTACCAACAAATTGGCCATCCACTAATTTTGTACCTGCATGGAATACTGCATGGGATGTGGAAAGTGCCTCTAAATTCGGTAATGCTTTGCCTTTTTCAACGTCACCAGGATAGCCTTCTGCTGCAATGACAACACCAAGCATCGCTTCTTCTGACCATTGTAAATCAAATGGCTGTTCATCCATTAAAGCCATCATAAATGCCCCAAAATCAGAAACCATACGCGGTAACACTACTTGCGTTTCTGGATCACCAAAACGAGCATTAAATTCTATAACCTGAGGACCTTTCTTTGTTAAAATTAACCCAGCATATAAAATACCTGTAAAGGAAGCACCATCAGCATCCATCCCTCTAACAGTAGGTTCTACAATTGTATGATATGCAAGATCAACTACTTCTTGAGAGATTTGTGGTACAGGCGAGTATGCACCCATGCCTCCAGTGTTTGGTCCTTTATCACCGTCATAGGCACGTTTATGGTCTTGTGCAATAACCATTGGATAAATTTGTCCTTTATGTACAAAGGACATAAAGGAGAACTCTTCTCCGTCTAAAAATTCTTCAATGACAACACGTGAAGAGGAATCACCAAAGCGTTGATTGCCAATCATATCCTCGACAGCTTCAATTGCTTCTTCCTCTGTCATGGCCACAACAACACCCTTACCAGCCGCTAAACCATCTGCTTTAATGACAATAGGCGCCCCTTGTTCTTGAATATAAGCGATCGCTTTTTCTGCTTCAGTAAACGTTTCATGTGAGGCTGTAGGAATATTATATTTATTCATCATTTCTTTCGCATAGGATTTGCTACTTTCGATTTGAGCTGCAACCTTTGAAGGGCCAAAAATACGTAAACCTCTAGCTGTAAAGAAATCAACAATGCCTTCAGCAAGTGGCTGTTCTGGGCCAACAAATGTTAACGCAATATCATTTTCCTTTGCAAATTGAGCAAGACCTGCGAAATCCATTGTATCAATAGCTACAACTTCTATTTCGCCTCCCATTCCATCATTGCCTGGCGCTACAAATACTTTGTGAACCGATGGAGAAATGCTAAATTGTTTAGCGATTGCATGCTCACGACCGCCGCTTCCGATTACTAATACATTCATTTTAGAGAATCCTCCTATTTGTAAGTAAGACCGAGATGAACCAGCATCTCGGTCTGTTTTGTTTCTTATATGTTTTATTAATTAGTGTTTAAAATGGCGTACGCCTGTGAATACCATAGCAATTCCATATTCATTTGCTTTATCAATGGAATCTTGATCTTTAATCGAGCCACCTGGTTGAATAATAGCAGTAATTCCTGCCGCTGCTGCTGCTTCAACAGTATCACTCATTGGGAAAAATGCGTCTGATGCTAGTGCAGCACCTTTTGCTTTTTCTCCAGCTTGCTCAAAGGCAATTTTAGCAGCACCTACGCGGTTCATTTGACCTGCACCAACACCAAGTGTCATTTGGGAATCTGTTACAACAATCGCATTCGATTTAACATGTTTGACAACTGACCAACCAAGCTGTAATGCTTCCCATTCCTGTTTTGTTGGTTCACGATCTGTCACTACTTTAATATCTGCATTGCCAAAACCATAGCGATCCGGCTCTTGTACAAGAAGGCCACCTTCAACAGATACTACGTTGAATTGATCTTGTTTTGCTTGCTCAAATGGAATAGTTAGTAAGCGAATATTTTTCTTTTGCGTTAAAATGTCCAACGCTTCTTGTGAGAATGCAGGTGCAATGATGATTTCTAAGAAAATGTGACTTAACTTTTCAGCAGTTGCTGCATCTACTTCCATATTTAACGCGATAATACCACCAAAAATAGATGTTGAATCTGCTTCATAAGCTTTATCGAATGCTGCCTCTAATGTAATACCTGTACCAACGCCACATGGATTCATATGCTTTACTGCTACAGCAGCTGGCATTTCAAATTCTTTGACGATTTGTAGTGCTGCATTACCATCTTGAATATTGTTGTAGGATAACTCTTTCCCATGTAATTGTGTAGCATAGGCCAATGAGAAGTCTGAGCCAAGACGTTTTTGGTAGAAAGCCGCTTTTTGGTGCGGGTTTTCTCCATAGCGTAAATTTTGCTTTAACTCATATGTCATCGTTAAGCTCTCTGGGAATTCTTCTTCTGTCAGGTAGTTCGAAATATAAGAATCATAAGCGGCTGTGTGACGGAAAACTTTCGCAGCTAATTGACGACGTGTTTCAATTGTAGTTGCGCCGTTTGCTTTTAGTTCTTCTAATACTGTTGCATAGTCATTGCTATCCACGATTACTGTTACATATTGATGGTTTTTTGCAGCAGAGCGTAACATTGTTGGGCCACCGATATCAATGTTTTCAATTGCATCATCCCATGTTACATTAGGCTTTGAAATTGTTTCAACAAATGGATATAGATTAACACAAACAATCTCAATTGGCTCAATTCCATGCTCGTTCATTTGTGCTTGATGAGAAGCATCGTCAAACTTTCCTAATAGACCACCGTGGATCATTGGATTTAATGTTTTCACACGACCATCTAAAATTTCTGGGAACTTCGTTACTTCATCTACTGCCGTTACAGCCACCGCATTATCCTGTAACATTTTTTTCGTACCGCCAGTTGATAAAATTTCATAACCTAATGCTACTAATTCCTTTGCAAATTCTAAAATACCATCTTTATTGGAAACACTGATTAATGCACGTTTTGTCACAACAATATCCTCCTAATTTTTATCGTGCTTACCACGAACTGACTTGCTTCTATAAGATTAATAGAGTTAGGTCTTACTTGTTGAGTAAGGTTCTCGACCTAACTCCTCTTCAGTTATTGTAATAATTGCTGTAAAGCCTTTGTATATAATAGATGCTCTTGCTTATGAATTTCAGCTTCTGTTGCCTCTCGATTTCCTTCAATGACAGGTACAGCAGCCTGCGCGATAATCGGACCAGTATCCATTCCTTCATCAACAAAATGCACCGTTACCCCTGTAATCTTTACACCATGATTGATTGCCTGACCAATGGCGTCCTTCCCGGGGAATGCTGGCAATAAGGAAGGATGGATATTAACAATTCGTTGCGGAAAGGCTGCTAATAATACGTCACTAATTAAACGCATATACCCTGCAAGCACAATCCATTTCACATCGCATTCATGTAAAGCATCGATAATGGCTGTCTCATAAGCTGCTTTTGATGCAAACTCTTTTGGATTTAATGCTAACACTGGAATCCCCAAATTTTCAGCACGTGTCACTACAAACGCACCGGGCTTATCTGTCACCACTAGTTCAATCTTTGCATGCAGTTCTCCACTTCCGATCGCCTCTTGAATGGCTTGAAAATTACTCCCGCTGCCTGATGCGAACACGGCGATTTTTGTTGGTGCAGTCATTACACTAAACTCCCATCATGCGAGCCATTAAACACTACTCCGTCGCCTTTGATAACACGTCCGATTGGATAAGCCTTTTCACCATTTGCTTCTACTGCTGCCATTACTTTCTCAGCTTCAGCTACTGGCACAGCTATTACAAAACCAATCCCCATGTTAAAGACATTATATAGATCTTTATCTTCTAACTGGCCTTTATCTTTTAGGAATTCAAAGATACGTAATACTGGCCAAGAACCTAAGTCGATTTCCGTTGCTAATCCTTCTGGCATCATACGCGGTAGATTTTCATAGAAACCTCCACCAGTAACATGAGCACAACCATGTACATCTGCTGCCTTTAAAGCTGCTAATACTGGCTTAGCATATAGCTTTGTTGGCACGAGAAGAGCCTCCCCGATCGGTCCTAAATCTTCATAGCCTTCAACAATGGCATCCACCGCATATTGCTGATCTGCAAAAACAATTTTTCGCACTAAAGAATAACCGTTTGAATGTACACCACTTGATGCAATCCCAATAAGCACATCGCCTTCAACGATTTTTTCACCTGTCACAATGGCAGACTTTTCACAAGCACCTACTGCAAACCCTGCTAAATCATATTCGTCTTCTTCATAAAGACCAGGCATTTCCGCAGTTTCGCCACCAATTAGTGCTGCACCAGATTGCACACAGCCATCTGCAACACCTTTAACAATTTGTTCAATTTTTGCAGGCTCTGCTTTTCCAAGCGCTACGTAATCTAAAAAGTACAGTGGCTCTGCTCCTTGAGCAACAATATCATTGACACACATTGCTACACAATCCACACCAATTGTATCGTGCTTATCTACCATGAACGCTAGTTTTAGCTTTGTTCCAACACCATCTGTCCCTGAAATAAGAACAGGTTCTTTAAGATTTAGTTTTGACAAGTCAAACATGCCACCAAAGCCACCGAACGTTCCCATTACACCTAAACGGTTCGTACGTTCAACATGAGACTTCATTCGTTTTACAGCTTCATAACCCGCTTCAATATTTACACCTGCTTGTTCATATGCCTTTGACACGCAGAGTTCCTCCTTATCATCCAAATCGCCTCAGTACCCTAGAAGTCTTTGTATAGCCTTCTACCGATCACCAATCCGTTGCGATGTTTTTCTTAACGTAATAGTTCTTTTTCATGTGGTAAGATGGTATCCGGGAAAATCTCTGTTGGATATTTGCCTGTAAAGCATGCTAAGCATAGCCCACGATTGTCATCTTCATATGGTCGTGCAATTGTCTCTACCATGCCCTCAACAGAAAGGAACGTAAGAGAATCTGCACCGATTGCATCACGAATTTCATCTACTTTATGACTAGAGGCAATCAGCTCTTCATGTGTGGAAGTATCAATGCCATAATAACAAGGATTTGTCATTGGCGGTGAAGAGATCACAACATGAACTTCTGCTGCACCAGCATCTTTTAACATTTTGACAATACGACGTGATGTTGTACCACGCACAATTGAATCGTCCACCATTACTACACGTTTACCCTTTACAACTTGAACAACTGGTGACAGTTTCATTTTTACACCACGTTCACGTAATTCCTGTGTTGGCTGAATAAACGTACGACCAACATAGCGGTTTTTAATAAGACCTAATTCATAAGGGATGCCACTTTCTTCTGCAAAACCAATCGCTGCTGAAATACTTGAATCAGGTACACCCGTTACTACATCAGCCTCAATATGCGCACATTCACGGGCAAGTTGTTTCCCCATACGCTTACGCGCCATATGAACATTAATGCCATCAATATCTGAATCAGGACGAGCTAAATAAACATATTCCATCGCACACATCGAACGCTTTTCCATATCAGCAAAGCGATCCGATTTTACACCCTCATCATTAATAATGATGAGCTCTCCTGGCTCCACAGAACGAACGAATTCTGCACCAATTAAATCAAATGCACAAGTTTCAGAAGCTACCACCCAGCCATCTCCAAGCTTTCCAAGAGATAATGGACGTAAACCATGTGGATCACGTGCAACAAGCATTTCATCCTTTGTCATAATTAAGAAAGAATACGCACCCTTTAATAGAGAAAGGGCATTTTTCACCTTTGCACGGAATGGTGAATGCGAGCTTTTCTTAATAAGATGCGCCAGCACTTCTGTATCAGAGCTAGAATGGAAAATACTTCCTTGTCGTTCTAGATACTGTTTTAAATGTGTCGCATTGACTAAGTTACCGTTATGGGCAATTGAAAGGCTACCAGTTGAGGAGTGGAATAATAGTGGCTGTACGTTTTCAATACCGCCGCCACCAGCAGTCGTGTAACGAACATGAGCAATAGCCGCTTTGCCGTTGACTGCTTTTAATTTATCTTCGTTGAAAACATCATTAACTAGTCCTTCGCCTTTCACCGCGCGAAGATGCTGTCCATCTGAAACGACAATTCCAGCCCCTTCTTGTCCACGGTGTTGAAGAGCATGTAGCCCGTAATAGCTAAGGTGTGCTGGACTTGGGTTACCCCAAATACCAAACACCCCACATTCTTCGTTTAAGCCTCTGAGTTCAGCAAGCATGGGATTGCTCCTTTCCAATTAGAACGGAATTCCTCCACTGTACCTTCTACAAGCACACCTTTGTCCCCGTTGATTTTAACAAGTGCATCATTTGTTACGACACCAATTTGGTGAGCATCTTTGATGATTTCTACAAATGCAGCAGCATTTTCTTCTTTGACAGTTACAACAAAACGAGATTGACTTTCGCTGAATAATGCAGTTGTAGCAGATCCTGCTAATGTTACTTCAACACCAAGACCGTTTGCACCGAATGTTGTCTCAGTAATAGCGACTGCAAGACCACCCTCTGCAACGTCATGGGCAGATTGTACAAGACCAGCTTTAATCGCCTTTAATAAAGCTTGCTGACATACCGCTTCCACTTCTAAATCTATAGCTGGCGCTTTTCCTGAAATAACGCCATTATTTAATAGTTTTTGTAGCTCTGAACCACCGAATTCAGTTTTTGTCTCACCAATGACAAAGACAAGATCTCCTGCAGCTTTTACATCCTGTGTAGTTACATGAGCTAAATCTTCGATAAGACCAACCATACCAATTGTTGGTGTTGGATAAACGGCTTCGCCTGAACGCTCATTATAAAGAGAAACGTTACCACCGATTACTGGAGCATTTAATGCCGTACAAGCAGCCGAAATACCATCCGCAGATTTTTCAATTTGCCAGAAGATTTCTGGTTTCTCTGGATTACCAAAGTTTAAGCAGTCTGTAATCGCAAGTGGCGTACCACCCGTTGCCACGATATTACGTGCTGCTTCAGCTACTGCGATAGCTCCACCCACTTCTGGATCTAAATAGATATAGCGAGAGTTACAGTCCGTTGTCATCGCTAAACCTTTATTTGTCCCACGTACACGAATAACGGCAGCATCAGACCCAGGCTTCACAACTGTCGATGTACGTACTTGATAATCGTATTGATCGTACACCCACTCTTTAGAAGCAATTGTTGGTGCTTGTAGTAAAGCATTTAAAGTTTCTTTATAATCCGTCACAACTGGTTCTACGTTCTCGATTGCTTGGAACTCAGCATAGTATGCAGGTTCAGCAGATGGTTTATGATAAACAGGAGCATCTTCTGCTAACGCATCAGCAGGTACTTCTGCCACTACTTGTCCTTTGTGTAAAAGGCGAAGCATTTTATCATCCGTTACTCGGCCGATTGCTACAGCATCTAAATCATATTTATCAAAGATCGCTTTAATTTCATCTTCACGACCTTTTTTCACCACTAATAACATACGTTCTTGAGACTCAGATAACATCATTTCGTACGCTGTCATACCTGTCTCACGTTGAGGCACTAAGTCTAAATTCATTTCTACGCCAGAACCCGCTTTTGAAGCCATTTCTGCTGATGAAGAAGTAAGACCAGCTGCACCCATATCTTGAATACCAACTAGAGCATCAGATTTTACAACTTCTAAACATGCTTCAAGTAAAAGTTTCTCCATGAATGGGTCCCCTACTTGTACTGCTGGACGTTGGTTATCTGATTCCTCTGTTAATTCCTCAGAGGCAAATGTTGCACCATGAATTCCGTCACGACCTGTTTTCGCACCGACATACATAACTGTATTGCCGACACCCGCAGCAATACCACGTTGAATATCTTGATGGTCGATTAAACCGACACACATTGCATTAACAAGTGGATTACCTTCATAGCAAGGATCAAATTGAATCTCGCCACCAACGGTCGGAATTCCGATACAGTTACCATAACCTGCGATACCCGCAACAACTTCTTCAAAAAGATATTTACCACGTGCTGATTTTAATTCACCAAAACGTAATGAATTTAGCATGGCGATTGGACGTGCACCCATGGAGAAAACGTCACGGATAATACCGCCAACACCTGTTGCAGCTCCTTGATAAGGTTCAATTGCAGATGGATGGTTATGTGATTCCATTTTAAATACTACTGCCTGTTCATCACCAATATCGACAATACCCGCACCTTCACCTGGACCTTGTAATACTTGTGGCCCTTTTGTCGGGAACTTACGTAGTACTGGCTTTGAATTTTTGTAAGAGCAGTGCTCAGACCACATTACTGAGAAAAGACCTGTCTCTGTCCAGTTAGGTAGACGTCCTAAAATACCTTCTACCATTGCAAATTCTTCGTCTGACATCCCCATACCAGCGTATAGCTTTTCATCCTTAATTTGCTGTGCTGTTGGCTCAAACTTAGTTGTTGACATGATTTTCCCTCCACTGCTTCACAATTGATTTGAATACTGCTAGACCGTCTGCGCCGCCCACCAATGCATCAACAGCTCGCTCTGGGTGTGGCATCATCCCTAATACATTGCCGCGCTCGTTTATAATCCCTGCGATATCTTCTAAAGAACCGTTTGGATTGTCACCTGAGTATGTGAATACGATTTGATTATTATCTTTTAGTGATTGTAAAGTTTCTTCGTCACAGTAGTAATTACCTTCACCATGTGCGATTGGAATATTGATGATTTGACCTTGCTCATATTGATTTGTGAATAATGTATTGTTGTTTTCCACTTTTAGCTGTACTGTACGGCACATAAATTTTAAGTTTTTATTGCGTAGTAAAGCCCCTGGTAATAAACCAGCTTCCGTCAGAATTTGGAAGCCATTACATACACCTAATACAGGTTTACCAGCATCTGCTGCTTTCTTAACCTCTGCCATAATGTTAGATTGATTAGCCATTGCACCACAACGAAGGTAGTCCCCATAGGAGAATCCTCCAGGTACTAATACGCCATCAAAGCCACTTAGATCTGTTGCTGTATGCCATACATATTCTACTTCTTCACCTAGCTCGTCTTTAATCGCATGATACATATCGATGTCACAGTTTGACCCAGGGAATACGAGTACTGCGAATTTCATGATTAGTTAGCCTCCTCGACTTCAAAACGGTAGTCTTCAATTACAACGTTCGTTAAAACCTTTTCACACATTTCTTTTACTAGAGTATCAATGTCACGTTCTGAGTCTTTAAGAGTTAGCTCAAGATATTTACCGATACGTAAATCTTCTACCTCACCGTAGCCCATTTTAGCTAAAGAACCTTGTACTGCAGAGCCTTGTGGATCAAGAATGCTCTCACGTAATGTTACATAGATTTTTACTTTTTTCATTGTTATTTGCCTCCGAGTCTAGAAAGTATAATAGTATAAACTTCAGTTAAATTACCAAGGTCTCGACGAAAAACATCTTTGTCTAACTTTTGCTTTGTAGTTGCATCCCAAAGTCTGCATGTGTCTGGTGAAATTTCATCTGCCAATAATACATTGCCATCCATATCACGGCCAAACTCTAATTTAAAATCAATTAATGTTACATTGATATCTGCAAAGATTGGCTGTAGAACTTTGTTAACAGCTAGTGCTCCATCATAAATGGCTGTTACTTCAGTAGGTGTCGCAAGATCCAGAACGTCAATATGTTCTGTCGTAATGAGTGGGTCGCCTAACGCATCGTCTTTATAGTAAAATTCTACGATTGGTCGTTTTAAGGCTGTTCCCTCTTCAAGACCAAGACGTTTTGCTAAACTTCCTGCGGCAATATTACGAACAACAACTTCAATCGGAATAATTTCTACTTTTTTTACAAGTTGTTGTGTATCTGATAATTGTTTTACGAAATGTGACGCAATTCCGTTTGCTTGTAATTTTTCGAAAATTAATGAAGTAATGCGATTATTTAAAATGCCCTTGCCGTCAATTTCTTCTTTTTTTTCGCCATTGAATGCTGTTGCACTATCCTTGTACTCAACTAGTAGCACATTTGGCTCCTCTGTTGTGAACAATTTTTTTGCTTTACCTTCATACAAAAGTTGACCTTTAGTCATGTCGTTTTTCCCCCTGATATTATGAGATACGCTTGTTATGAATGATCAGAATTGAATCGTGTCTCCACGATTCAACTCTGAAACATTTACTGGTGGCTCTAACATTTACTTTTAGATGGCTAAATAAATATTAGTTAAGTCCTAGTCGTTCAAAAATCATATCAACATGCTGTAAGTGGTAGTTATAATCAAAGCACTCATCCAGCTCTTCTTGTGTTAAATAAGATGTGATTTTTTCACTTGCATCGACCAATGTACGGAACTGAACTTGCTCGTCCCATGCCTGCATTGCTAAAGGTTGTACTGTATCATAAGCTTCCTCACGTACTAATCCCTTATCGATTAATGCTAATAAGATGCGTTGAGAATAAATAAGACCATATGTGCGTTCCATGTTACGTTTCATGTTCTCAGGGAATACTGTTAAGTTTTTCACAATATTACCGAAGCGATTAAGCATATAGTTAAGAGTAATTGTTGCATCCGGTAAAATAACGCGCTCTGCAGATGAATGAGAAATATCACGTTCATGCCATAAAGCTACATTTTCATAAGCTGTCACCATGTATCCACGCATTAAACGAGACATCCCAACCATGTTTTCAGAACCGATTGGATTACGTTTATGTGGCATTGCGGATGAGCCCTTTTGCCCTTTTGCAAAAGCTTCTTCTACTTCACGCGTTTCAGATTTCTGTAAGCCGCGAATTTCTGTTGCGAATTTTTCAATTGATGTAGCAACTAAAGCTAATGCACCTAAATACTGCGCATGGCGATCACGCTGTAAAGTTTGTGTTGAAATCGGTGATGCAGCAAGACCTAGTTGATCACAAACATATTGCTCAACACGAGGATCGATATTGGCATATGTTCCAACAGCTCCAGACATTTTTCCTGTTTCAATTACTTTGGCTGCTGCTTCAAAACGTTCAAGGTTACGCTTCATTTCCTCATACCATAAACCAAGTTTTAAACCAAAAGTTGTTGGTTCTGCATGAACACCATGTGTACGTCCCATCATCACCGTATGTTTATGCTCTTTTGCCTTAGCCGCAATAATATCAATGAAATTCACGATGTCCTTGCGCAAAATATCATTTGCTTGTTTGATTAAATAAGAAAGTGCTGTGTCTACTACGTCTGTAGAAGTTAAACCATAATGTACCCATTTACGCTCTTCCCCAAGTGTTTCCGAAACGGCACGCGTAAAGGCTACAACATCATGACGTGTTTCTTGTTCAATTTCTAAAATGCGATTCACATCAAATGAAGCATTTTCACGAATTTTAGCAACATCCTCTTTTGGAATATCGCCTATCTCTGCCCAAGCCTCACATGCTAAAATTTCAACCTCTAGCCAAGCTTGGTACTTATTTTGTTCTGTCCAAATTGCGCCCATTTCGGGTCTTGTGTAACGTTCAATCATCGCGTTTCTCCTTCTATTCTGACCAAATGCCAGAACTCTCGATTTGTTGTAGTGTTTCCTCTAAGCTTTTTGTCATAATCGTTACATGGCCCATTTTACGGTTTACCTTAGCTTCAGCTTTCCCATAAAGATGGATGGACCATTCAGGATATTTAGCAATTGAGTTACTGAGTGGCACGACATGCTGCCCTAATACATTGACCATAATGGATGGCGCCCAAAGTTCTGGCTTACGTAATGGCCAACCACAAACAGCACGAATATGCTGATGGAATTGTGAAACATTACACGCTTCTATTGAATAATGACCAGAATTATGAGGTCTTGGTGCTAATTCATTAATAACAATGCTACCATCTTCTAACACAAACATTTCTACTGCTAGCGTTCCTACTAAATGTAAGTAATCTGCAATTTTTAAAGCTTCTCGTTCCGCAGCTTGAGCTGTGCTTTCAGATATGCGAGCAGGCACAATTGTTTCATGCAGAATATGATGAACATGAATGTTCTCTCCAACTGGCTGACAATACGATTCACCATGACCATTTCTTTGAACAATGACCGATACTTCCTTTAGGAAAGGAACAAAACCTTCTGCAATACATTGAGAATGTGTGAATAGTTCTTTCGCTAAAGGTAAATCTTCAGTTGACTTTAAAAGCTGCTGTCCCTTGCCATCATAACCACCTCTTGCTGTTTTGACTATACAAGGATAACCAATCGAATCAATATTGGCTACTAATTCTTCATAAGTTTTTGCAACAATATATGGTGCTACTGGGCAACTAGCCTTCACAATAGCGTCTTTCTCTGTTATACGGTTTTGTGTAATACGTACCAACTCTGCTCCTTGAGGAACATAAGCCATTTGTGATAAGCGCTTTAAGCCTTCATAATCAATATTTTCAAATTCATAAGTGATAACATCACTTACTTCTGCAAGTTCTTCTAAAGCAGCTTCATCATCATATGGAGCTACAATACGAATATCAGCTACCTGCCCACACGGCGAGTCCATTGCAGGTTCAAGAACAGCCACTTTAAAACCTGACTCCTTTGCAGCAAGCGCCATCATTCGACCAAGTTGTCCTCCGCCTATAATACCTATCGTTTGTCCAGGATAAATAATCTTCGTCACACTAAGTCACCTGTGCTTTCTAATACTTGCTGCTTCGTTGCTTCACGTCTAGCATCTAATTTATTAGCAAGTACAGCATCTGTTGTTGACAAAATTTGAGCTGCTAGTAATCCTGCGTTTGTTGCTCCCGCTTTGCCAATCGCTACAGTTGCTACAGGTACACCACCAGGCATTTGAACGATAGATAATAATGAATCGAGTCCGTTAAGTGCACGTGATTGAACTGGTACACCAATGACAGGTAATGTTGTTTTAGCTGCTACCATTCCAGGTAAATGTGCAGCTCCACCTGCCCCAGCGATAATTACTTGTAGTCCTCGCTCACGAGCTGTCTCTGCATAGTCAAACATTAAATCAGGTGTACGATGTGCAGATACAACCTTTTTTTCATACGGTACTTGTAATTCATCTAAAATATCACATGCATGTTTCATTGTTTCCCAGTCACTTGAACTACCCATAATGACACCGATTTTCGGATTCATAAATTGTCGCTCCTTTTAAACGATAGAAAAATGATCAATTATTGTGCAAGCCTCTATTATTAATAGCTACTGCAATTTTTATCTATTTACAAAGAAAATCCCCAAATAAACTACTCTCTACTATTACACGTGAAAGCAGTTTACTTGAGGACTTAGTAAGACAAGAATATCTCCATGTACATAACTGCACAAGGATCTTCTCGTAATATGCCAAAAGTGCTTTCCCGCATAGTCCAGCATTTACGGTGCCGGGTAGAGACACTAGAGCCAATCCTCTAGCATATATGGGGGATTTATTTGTTTTTCCTTATCACATTTTAACAAGGGATTGCCTTATCGTCAATGCAAAAATGCGAACGTTTTTTATAAGTGTAAAAAAAACGTTCGGTTTTTGGTCAAATTTATTCAGTATCTTGAGTAGGTATAGCTTTAAATTGAATTTTTTGACGCAAAAAGGCTGGTTCACCATCTACTATATGAAAAAGCGGCTCTTCTTTTCGCCCTATGGCCATGAAACCATCCTGCTGCATTCTTGCTAAACAATCCTCGATCGACTCATTTTCTTGTACCTCATACCAAATTTGCTTTTTCCCCAACTTTTTCTTCCTCTCCACTTCACGTTTTACATATTTACTACTTGTATTACATTATACCTTTTGTTGCTTAAAGAAGTATGTAAGAACATATAATGAAGTTCTTTCAATAGAAAAAACTGCAGATTCATATCCGCAGTTTCAATTAAGGTTCATTAAATCCATAAAAAGCTTTAAAATAGATACCTAAAAATAATAATAGTAGGAATGAATGAAGGACAACAAGAACCATGCGATAGCCTTTAATGCCTAAGAGAGCACTAACAATGCCTAAACCACCTAAAATAAAGGGCATAAACATATTGACTTGATAGAGAAATGTAAAAAAGCCTCCATACCATTTCGTTGAATCATAACCAAACAGAAAGAATATAAGTAGTAGACTCAAGATCGAAATAGCCGTAAAAAGGTTACGCCTCATTTTGATTCCTCCTGTGAATCAAGATCAATCAATATGTACATAATTTATTATAGCATTTTATGAATATTTCATAAAACAAAAAAAAGCCATGGAATATATCCATGACTTTTTAAATTGCCTAGCGACGTCCTACTCTCACAGGGGGAAGCCCCCCAACTACCATCGGCGCTAAAGAGCTTAACTTCCGTGTTCGGTATGGGAACGGGTGTGACCTCTTTGCCATCATCACTAGACTATGGTCGGCTTTCAATATACATCGCATTTCTTCGTCAGCTTCTGTCGTTCAGTCAGTCACGTACTTGAGTACGCTCCTTCCCTCTCTCCATTGCTTCCTCGAACTACTCGTATCTTGAAACCCTTTATAAAAGAAATTGTTCTTTCAAAACTGGATAAACGGTTCATTGAATGGTTCAAACATTTTTGGTTAAGTCCTCGATCGATTAGTATTCGTCAGCTCCATGTGTCACCACACTTCCACCTCGAACCTATCTACCTCATCGTCTTTGAGGGATCTTACTTACTTGCGTAATGGGAAATCTCATCTTGAGGGGGGCTTCATGCTTAGATGCTTTCAGCACTTATCCCGTCCACACATAGCTACCCAGCGATGCCTTTGGCAAGACAACTGGTACACCAGCGGTGTGTCCATCCCGGTCCTCTCGTACTAAGGACAGCTCCTCTCAAATTTCCTACGCCCACGACGGATAGGGACCGAACTGTCTCACGACGTTCTGAACCCAGCTCGCGTACCGCTTTAATGGGCGAACAGCCCAACCCTTGGGACCGACTACAGCCCCAGGATGCGATGAGCCGACATCGAGGTGCCAAACCTCCCCGTCGATGTGGACTCTTGGGGGAGATAAGCCTGTTATCCCCGGGGTAGCTTTTATCCGTTGAGCGATGGCCCTTCCATGCGGAACCACCGGATCACTAAGCCCGTCTTTCGACCCTGCTCGACTTGTAGGTCTCGCAGTCAAGCTCCCTTGTGCCTTTACACTCTACGAATGATTTCCAACCATTCTGAGGGAACCTTTGGGCGCCTCCGTTACCTTTTAGGAGGCGACCGCCCCAGTCAAACTGTCCGCCTGACACTGTCTCCTGCCCCGCTAAGGGGCATGGGTTAGAATTTCAATACAACCAGGGTAGTATCCCACCGACGCCTCCTTCGAAGCTGGCGCTCCGAGATCTCTGGCTCCTACCTATCCTGTACAAGTTGTACCAAAATTCAATATCAGGCTACAGTAAAGCTCCACGGGGTCTTTCCGTCCTGTCGCGGGTAACCTGCATCTTCACAGGTACTATAATTTCACCGAGTCTCTCGTTGAGACAGTGCCCAGATCGTTACGCCTTTCGTGCGGGTCGGAACTTACCCGACAAGGAATTTCGCTACCTTAGGACCGTTATAGTTACGGCCGCCGTTTACTGGGGCTTCAATTCGCAGCTTCGCTTGCGCTAACCACTCCTCTTAACCTTCCAGCACCGGGCAGGCGTCAGCCCCTATACGTCACCTTACGGTTTTGCAGAGACCTGTGTTTTTGCTAAACAGTCGCCTGGGCCTATTCACTGCGGCTCTCATGCGCTTGCACGCTCAAGAGCACCCCTTCTCCCGAAGTTACGGGGTCATTTTGCCGAGTTCCTTAACGAGAGTTCTCTCGCACACCTTAGGATTCTCTCCTCGACTACCTGTGTCGGTTTGCGGTACGGGCACCTCTCACCTCGATAGAGGCTTTTCTTGGCAGTGTGAAATCAGGAACTTCGTCCATACGGACTCGCCATCACAGCTCAACGTTACAGTGTGCGGATTTGCCTACACACACGCCTTACTGCTTGGACGCGCATAACCAACAGCGCGCTTACCCTATCCTACTGCGTCCCCCCATTTCTCAAACGGTGAGGAGGTGGTACAGGAATATCAACCTGTTGTCCATCGCCTACGCCTATCGGCCTCGGCTTAGGTCCCGACTAACCCTGAGCGGACGAGCCTTCCTCAGGAAACCTTAGTCATACGGTGGACGGGATTCTCACCCGTCTTTCGCTACTCATACCGGCATTCTCACTTCTAAGCGCTCCACCAGTCCTTCCGGTCTGACTTCAACGCACTTAGAACGCTCTCCTACCACTGACATCGTAGATGTCAATCCACAGCTTCGGTGAATCGTTTAGCCCCGATACATTTTCGGCGCAGCGTCACTCGACCAGTGAGCTATTACGCACTCTTTAAATGATGGCTGCTTCTAAGCCAACATCCTGGTTGTCTGTGCAACGCCACATCCTTTTCCACTTAACGATTACTTTGGGACCTTAGCTGGTGGTCTGGGCTGTTTCCCTTTTGACTACGGATCTTATCACTCGCAGTCTGACTCCCGTGTATAAATATCTGGCATTCGGAGTTTGTCTGAATTCGGTAAACCGGGATGGCCCCCTAGTCCAAACAGTGCTCTACCTCCAGTATTCTCATCACGAGGCTAGCCCTAAAGCTATTTCGGAGAGAACCAGCTATCTCCAAGTTCGATTGGAATTTCTCCGCTACCCACACCTCATCCCCGCACTTTTCAACGTGCGTGGGTTCGGGCCTCCAGTAAGTGTTACCTTACCTTCACCCTGGACATGGGTAGATCACCTGGTTTCGGGTCTACGACCACGTACTATTTCGCCCTATTCAGACTCGCTTTCGCTGCGGCTCCGCCTTCTAAAGCTTAACCTCGCACGTAATCGTAACTCGCCGGTTCATTCTACAAAAGGCACGCTATCACCCATTAACGGGCTCTAACTACTTGTAGGCACACGGTTTCAGGATCTCTTTCACTCCCCTTCCGGGGTGCTTTTCACCTTTCCCTCACGGTACTGGTTCACTATCGGTCACTAGGTAGTATTTAGCCTTGGGAGATGGTCCTCCCGGATTCCGACGGAATTTCACGTGTTCCGCCGTACTCAGGATCCACTCAGGAGAGAACGAACTTTCGACTACAGGGCTTTTACCTGCTCTGGCGGACCTTTCCAAGTCGCTTCATCTAACTCGCTCTTTTGTAACTCCGTATTGAGTGTCCTACAACCCCAAGAGGCAAGCCTCTTGGTTTGGGCTCTTCCCGTTTCGCTCGCCGCTACTCAGGGAATCGATTTTTCTTTCTCTTCCTCCAGGTACTTAGATGTTTCAGTTCCCTGGGTCTGCCTTCAAGACGCTATGTATTCACGTCAAGATACTACGCGATTAAACGTAGTGGGTTCCCCCATTCGGAAATCTCCGGATCAAAGCTCACTTACAGCTCCCCGAAGCATATCGGTGTTAGTGCCGTCCTTCTTCGGCTCCTAGTGCCAAGGCATTCGCCGTGCGCCCTTAATAACTTAACCTAACGGCTTTCAATACACATCACATTTCGTTGTCAGCTTCACTCGTTCAATCAGTCACGTACTCAAGTACGCTCCTTCATTCACTCGATTGCTTCCTAGAACTGCTCGTGTCTTGAAACCCTTTTAATGTTATTAAGCCTATAAAAAACTTAAAAAAAATAAATGTGTTTGTTACAATTTCAATGTCGTTTTATCCAGTTTTCAAAGAACAAAGCTACTGCCTGCTTCTACATCTCGCAGCTTTGCGACGAAAGCGTAGCGACAGGAGCACATAATTAGAAGTAATTCATTCAAGAAGAATGAACCTTCAAAACTGAACGCAAAACGTAATCTTACAAACCCTAGGTTTGTATTCCGAAATAATCCTTAGAAAGGAGGTGATCCAGCCGCACCTTCCGATACGGCTACCTTGTTACGACTTCACCCCAATCATCTATCCCACCTTCGGCGGCTGGCTCCAAAAGGTTACCTCACCGACTTCGGGTGTTACAAACTCTCGTGGTGTGACGGGCGGTGTGTACAAGGCCCGGGAACGTATTCACCGCGGCATGCTGATCCGCGATTACTAGCGATTCCGGCTTCATGTAGGCGAGTTGCAGCCTACAATCCGAACTGAGAACGACTTTATCGGATTAGCTCCCTCTCGCGAGTTGGCAACCGTTTGTATCGTCCATTGTAGCACGTGTGTAGCCCAGGTCATAAGGGGCATGATGATTTGACGTCATCCCCACCTTCCTCCGGTTTGTCACCGGCAGTCACCTTAGAGTGCCCAACTAAATGATGGCAACTAAGATCAAGGGTTGCGCTCGTTGCGGGACTTAACCCAACATCTCACGACACGAGCTGACGACAACCATGCACCACCTGTCACCGTTGCCCCCGAAGGGGAAACTATATCTCTACAGTGGTCAACGGGATGTCAAGACCTGGTAAGGTTCTTCGCGTTGCTTCGAATTAAACCACATGCTCCACCGCTTGTGCGGGCCCCCGTCAATTCCTTTGAGTTTCAGTCTTGCGACCGTACTCCCCAGGCGGAGTGCTTAATGCGTTAGCTGCAGCACTAAGGGGCGGAAACCCCCTAACACTTAGCACTCATCGTTTACGGCGTGGACTACCAGGGTATCTAATCCTGTTTGCTCCCCACGCTTTCGCGCCTCAGTGTCAGTTACAGACCAGATAGTCGCCTTCGCCACTGGTGTTCCTCCAAATCTCTACGCATTTCACCGCTACACTTGGAATTCCACTATCCTCTTCTGCACTCAAGTCTCCCAGTTTCCAATGACCCTCCACGGTTGAGCCGTGGGCTTTCACATCAGACTTAAGAAACCACCTGCGCGCGCTTTACGCCCAATAATTCCGGACAACGCTTGCCACCTACGTATTACCGCGGCTGCTGGCACGTAGTTAGCCGTGGCTTTCTAATAAGGTACCGTCAAGGTACAGCCAGTTACTACTGTACTTGTTCTTCCCTTACAACAGAGTTTTACGAACCGAAATCCTTCTTCACTCACGCGGCGTTGCTCCATCAGGCTTTCGCCCATTGTGGAAGATTCCCTACTGCTGCCTCCCGTAGGAGTCTGGGCCGTGTCTCAGTCCCAGTGTGGCCGATCACCCTCTCAGGTCGGCTACGCATCGTCGCCTTGGTGAGCCGTTACCTCACCAACTAGCTAATGCGCCGCGGGCCCATCCTATAGCGACAGCCGAAACCGTCTTTCAGTGTTTCACCATGAGGTGAAACAGATTATTCGGTATTAGCCCCGGTTTCCCGGAGTTATCCCAAACTATAAGGTAGGTTGCCCACGTGTTACTCACCCGTCCGCCGCTAACGTCGAAGGAGCAAGCTCCTTCTCTGTTCGCTCGACTTGCATGTATTAGGCACGCCGCCAGCGTTCGTCCTGAGCCAGGATCAAACTCTCCATAAAAGAAATTTGAATAGCTCAAATTGTTTTGCTGGCATCAATTTTGATGTCCAAAATTTTGTTTCGTTCACTAAGCAAAGCTAGTTATTTGAAACTTTATTGATTACGTTTTGCTTGTTCAGTTTTCAAGGTTCATTTAATAGTTACATCAAGTAACTTTTTATAATTTAACATAATGTTAACTTCATGTCAACCGTTTATGTTAATATTTTTTTAGTTGTTCGTTTATCTCGTAACAACGTGTTTAAATATATCATCTTAAAAATAAGTTTGCAAGAGTTTCATTGAAGTAAAACTATTCTTATTTATTCGAAATCAAGTTTCTTCTATATAATGTAGAAAATTAATAACTTGATTTGTTTAGGCTATGCTCTATTTTGAATGTCTTAAACCCCAAAATAGTTTCGTGTTATTTTTGTTGTCAATGAAAAAGCACCTCTAATTATTAGTTTCTTACCTAACAATTGAGGTGCCTTTCAAAATATATTTAACTATCTTACCCAGATAAAGTACGCAAGGAAGACAAAGAATAAGCCATACATCATAGGATGAATTTCTTTTTTACGACCCGCTAATAACATTGTAATTGGATAGAATACAAAACCGATTGCAATACCAGTAGCAATTGAATAACCAAGTGGCATCATTAATACTGTAAAGAATGCAGGTACTGCTATTTCGAATTTATCCCAATCAATTAGACGTAATGATGATACCATCAGTACCCCTACGATTACTAGAGCTGGTGCAGTTACTGCTGGTGTTACAACAGCTAGTAATGGTGAGAAGAATAAAGCTACTAAGAATAGTACTGCAGTTACGACTGCTGAGAACCCTGAGCGAGCACCCGCTGCTACCCCAGAAGTTGACTCTACATACGCTGTTGTTGTTGATGTACCAAATAAAGAACCGATTGTCGTTGCTAGCGCATCCGCCATTAAGGCACGTCCTGCACGTGGTAATTTATTATCTTTTACTAAGCCAGCCTGTGTCGCTACAGCCATTAAAGTACCTGCTGTATCAAAGAAATCTACAAACAGGAATGTTAACACTACTACTAAAAACTTCACATTAAATAACGTTCCAATGTCACCAAGTGGTTCCAATGCTACCATAAATGTAGAGTCTACACTTGGAATAGCCGAAACAACTGCTGTTGGGGGATCAATGATACCTGTGATCATCCCAATAACCGCAGTAATGACCATCCCTAAGAAAATACCAATACTACGGAATTTAATGATAAGAATAACAGAAAGAATGATTCCGAATACTGCTAGTAATGTAGCTCCAGTAAAAGTTCCTAAAGTTACCAATGTCGCTGGACTATCAACTATAATCCCTGCACCTTGTAAACCTACAAATGTGATAAATAAACCAATACCTGCTGAAACAGCATATTTAAGTTGTACTGGAATGGCGTTAATAACAGTTTCACGAATACCCGTTAAAGATAAAATGATAAAGATAATTCCAGAAAAGAATACACCTGTTAAACCAGTTTGCCATGGAATACCATAAGCTCCGACTACAGTAAATGCGAAGAATGCATTTAATCCCATCCCAGGAGCAAGTGAAATTGGGAACTTAGCGAAAATCCCCATAATCAAAGAACCGACTGCTGCTGCTAATGCTGTTGCTACGAAAACAGCACCTTTATCCATCCCTGCATTTTCTAGAATACTTGGGTTAACAGCTAGAATGTATGCCATTGCAAGGAAGGTTGTAATACCACCAATTATTTCTCGGCGATAATTAGTTCCTAATTCATCGAACATGAAATATTTTTTCATTATCAAAAAATCCTCCGTATGGTCGTCTTCAATATCGAAAACAAAAAAGACACGCTGACTACTCTACTAGTCGCATGTCTACGATATATTTCATCACCATAGTGTGTGAAATAAATTAGTGTTTATACATAGATAAACCCAAATCGTAGTCAAGTTATTTACGGTAACTTGGTAGAAACTCACGGGCCTTATTCCCGACATTATACGACGACGTATTTAATTTACATTCGTAATATATCATTTCACTTTTTAGATTTCAACCCCATTTCCGAACATTTTTACAAAAATAAATACGAAAGTTCGTGTAAAATTCTTATTTAATGTTCATATTCAACTAATTCACCGCTAAATAAACGTAGTACTGAACATTTCTGTAATCAATAAAAAGCAAAAACCCCCTGGAACTCTTTCGAATTCTAGAGGATCGTCCCTTGAACGTTATGACTTAATTCATCACTTTACTTTGTAAGATTTGAATCCTTTTTTCTAGTTTTTCTTTCCAATCTTCCGCTAATGCATCCACTGCTTGTATTTGTTTCATAGCTATCGCATCTTTATTTTTAAAGTACACTTCATTGCCGTACAAAACTGTGATACGCGCAGGATGCTTTTCCACAACTTCTATTGTTGAATCTGCACAAATTGACCCCTCCTCCAGTACGCGTGCAAGATAACCTGTATAACCTGTTTCAATTAAACGTTTAAGTAATGTGGTTGCCTCAGTATATCTATCAATCGTACTACATGGAATACGTCCTTGTGTGATTTGTATGACGGCATTACCTATTTTATAAATATCCCCAATACAAACATCCGCTTCTAACATATTCGTTACTGTTAAATTTTCACCAAATGCAGCAGTAGGCAACGGTTTTCCAAGTTCATGTTCCCATTGTATGTAATGCTCTGCAGGGTATAAACAAACTGCACGGTCTGGGCCACCATGATGTTTTTTATCTGCCACATCATCCCCTTCGAAGCCACGCGATGACAAATAAACCTCTTGCATTTGTTGCTTTTCAATTCCTGTAATCATCGAACGTCCTTTACTATCAAGCAATTCTTTCGGCATTCCAACAGCAAGTGTGTGAATTATTGGCCTATTTTTCTCCATTTAAATCCCCCCCTAATCTGAATAGTACAATTCTTTTGCATTCATTTAGTTTACTACATACAGCACTTTACCAGCAATTACTGCTTTAACCTTGATATAATTCGAATTATACAATCTATGAATAGACTAAAAATGATCAAATCAAAAAACCCTAAAAACCTCTCAAGGCTTTTAGGGCAGTTACTGTTATTCCCACTCAATCGTTGCTGGTGGCTTAGATGTAATATCATACAGCACGCGGTTCACGTGTTTTACTTCGTTTACCATGCGGACAGAGATTTTCTCTAGTACGTCCCAAGGGATACGTGCCCAGTCAGAAGTCATGCCGTCGATAGATGTTACAGCACGGATACCGATTGCGTAATCATACGTACGTGCATCGCCCATTACACCAACTGAACGGATATCAGGTAATACCGTGAAGTATTGCCAGATGTCACGGTCAAGACCAGCATTTGCGATTTCTTCACGTAAAATGAAATCTGCTTCGCGAACGATTTCTAATTTTTCTTCTGTAACTTCACCAAGTACACGAATACCTAATCCAGGACCTGGGAATGGTTGACGCCAAACGATTTTTTCATCAAGACCAAGTTCTAAACCTAGCGCACGAACTTCATCTTTAAATAACGTTTTCAGTGGCTCGATTAATTGGAATTGCATATCTTCTGGAAGACCACCAACATTATGGTGTGATTTGATTGTTTGCGCCGTTGAAGTACCAGATTCAATGATATCTGTGTATAGAGTACCTTGTGCTAAGAAATCCATACCTTCAAGCTTCGATGCCTCTTCATCAAATACGTAAATAAATTCATTACCGATAATTTTACGTTTTTTCTCCGGATCTGATACACCTGCAAGTTTGTCCATGAAACGTTTGCGAGCATCAATTTTAATAAGATTCATATCAAAGTCTTCTGTGAATGTTTTCATTACTTGTTCAACTTCACCTTTACGGTTTAAGTTGTGGTCTACGAACATACAAGTCAATTGATCGCCGATTGCTTTATGAATTAAAACTGCTACAACTGATGAATCTACACCGCCAGAAAGAGCACATAATACTTTTTTATCGCCAACTATTTCACGAATTTTTGCGATTTCAAGCTCAATGAAGTTAGCCATTGACCAGTCGCCTTTTGCCTCACAAATATCGAATACGAATTGACGTAGTAAGTCATTACCATAAACAGAGTGACGTACTTCTGGATGGAATTGTACAGCATATAATTTGCGTTCTACATCTGCCATTGCAGCAATCGGACAAGATGCACTTGTAGCAATTACTTCAAATCCAGCTGGAACTTCTGTTACATGGTCACCATGGCTCATCCACACGATTTGCTCAGTTGGTAAGTCTCCAAATAACTTATTTGAAGTAGTGACTTTGATTTCCGCTTTACCATATTCACGCGTTTCAGCACCTTCAACTTTACCGCCATTTGTATGTGCCATTAATTGCATCCCATAGCAAATACCTAATATTGGTAAACCTAATTCAAAAATAGCTGGATCCACATGGAAGGCATTTTCATCATAAACAGAGTTTGGGCCACCTGAAAAAATAATACCCGTTGCGTTCATATCTTTAATTTCTTCCGCAGTTACCGTATGTGGGTGCAATTCACTGAAAACACCAAATTCACGGATACGACGCGTAATTAACTGGTTAAATTGGCTACCGAAGTCCAGTACAACGATTTTTTCTTGCTCTTTTAATAAAGGGCTAGCTGTCAAAATTTCCACCTCTTCTACTATTTTTAAAGGATATTTTCATTTGTTCAAAGAAAAACGCGAAGAAAGTAAAAAAACTTTCTACGCGTTCATAAGCTCTAGAATAGTGATAAAGGCGAATGCGTAGCAAAGTAAAGTGATTTACTATACTTTTCACCTAACGAAAACATCCGCCTTCATAGAGAAATCATTTAAGGTGATTTCGTAGAAACATCCGAACCCTATTATCGAACTTATATGAAAGCAATCCTTGCATTTAATTTTTTTCATTTTACTCTTTGTACACATTAAAATCAACTGATAGTGCGATTGATTAAATATTCCCAACTTTCTTTCAGCTCTCTAAAATCGACTTCTTCCTTATCTTTTCCATAAACATGTTGTTCATATACTTCTGTCAGCTTTTGCATTTCATCTGTCTCTAGCGCAGCATCTACTCGCTCAGCAAACGCACGCAATGTTTCCCCATCTCTTCTACGCAATCCAATACGGGATAATTGCTTCAACAATACATGGTAAGAAGAATCGAAGTTTGACCAATCCGCTACCTTTTTGCGATATACACGCACATGCATCTTAGGAATCCATGTTTTACGTTGTAAGTATAACGTAATACTAATAATGATCAGTAAAACCACGATGGCAATCCACACATAAGTGAATTTTTTCAGCCATGTCCATACTGCATCTAAATTAAATGTTGATGGAGACTGTTCCTTTTCAGATACCTTTTCTTGTGGTTGGGGCTGCTCTGGTTTTTTTTCTGGCTGCAATACCTCTTCCTGATCAGCTGTATCTAGTGGGATATCATAATCAATATTCACATTACCTGTAAAGCCGATGGTAGGTTCAAACTCCATCCAACCCGTGCCAGGTATATATGCTTCCACCCAAGAGTGCGCATTGTCATTCGTGATTCGATATTCGCGCAGTCCGTCTGTTATCGGTCCTACTGTGCCAGGTGCAAAGCCTTTAACCCATCTTGCTGGTATGCCTAGTGAACGTAAAAGCACAACCATCGAAGTGGAGAAATTATCACAATAGCCTACTTTAGTATCGAATAAAAATTGATCGACATAATCTTGATTTTCAGCAGGAATTGCCGCTTCATTTTTATCGTATCTAAAGCCATTGGTTCTAAAGTAACTTTCCACAGCTTTAATTTGATCGTATATCGTAGCTTTACCTTGCGTTATATCAGAAGCTAAATCTCTTACACGCTGCGGCAGCTGGTTTGGTAATTGTAGAAAACGATTATATGAAGGATCTAATGTTTCAAGTGTAGTAGGATATGACAATTGAAGCTGCTCCATACTATAAACTGGTTCACTATAAGACAATGAGTAGTTTGATAACGATTTTGATTCACCCGCCTGCTGCTCTATCGTCATTTTTTCAGTCTGCTCATCCTGAATAAATAAAGTGGCGTCTTGAGCTGAAACAGATAATAAACCATAAGTTTGAATCAAAAATGGCATTGGAACAGCAATATCTAATTGAATTTGTCGCTCATTTTCTGGTAATCCTACTTGTAAAGAAGTATGAATGGGTGTATTTGTTTCATAGACATTTTTGCCAAAGTTTCCATCCGAAATAATCCAGCCTTTTGATGTATACGTATCTTTTGTTTCAATACGCCAATAATGCCGATCACGAGAAGAAGCCGTGAAAATTAATGTATTATCCCCTTGGAATGGGCCTCCGAGCTGACTATCATCTTGGCCATAGCCAACTGATTTTTCCCCAGTTCCGCTTCCAGCTTGGCCAGTAATTTCTTGGATGAATGGCACAGGATCTGCCCATGTTGGTCCTGTCTTTGGTAAAAAGAATGCGACAGAGCTAACAAGCAATACTGAGACAAGCATCGGAATAACAATTTTCCATTTCTCCAGTATAGTACTTGTTGTCTCAACTTGAAGCCATAGACGTTTAACAAAGAGTACTCCTGTCATAATTAATCCAAGTACAATAACTTTTACAATAGCCGCTTTACCATCATAATCACTAAACGTATCTAATGTGGCAATAAAGAAGACAGTCATAGCAAAAAAGTAAAATATATTTTTCCGCACTGAAACCCAATGGTGAATTAAATAAACAAGCATCCAAATTAATACAAGAAATAGCACTGTCCTAAAGGCATTTGATACTTGTCCAAAATCCCCCGATAGTATAGAGGCCATATTCCCTGTCCATTCAGACAATAAAAACGGTAAAGTTTCTCCTGAAAAAACGGGGCTTGTACTATAAGTGAAGACAATAAGCCAAGTAATATAGCCTAACTTCACTAATCCAGATAATATTGGGTGTACTCGGCATAAACTTAACGCTAGGGATAAACCAATAAACACAAGGAAGAGTTGCATCCCGCCAGTATTCGTTAATTGCATAATAGGAATAAGCCATTCACGCAAAATGAAGAATATAATAATATACGCAATGGTTAATTCTATAAATTCCCCTAATGGTCGTTTCACGGTTTCATCACCTCCGTGAATAAATGATAAAAATCTGTTGGGTCTACATAAACGATTTGTATATGTTTATAGCGCATCATAAGCTCAGATTGCACAGGTGGCTGTTTTGCCACTACAAAACAAATACAGCTTTTCACTAAATTCGCAAGAGTATGTAGTAATTCTTCTGATACATCACTTGTCACATAAAGCAATGTTGCAACTTGCTTAAAAGATTGCTGATCATAAAATCTGAATTTGACATTCTCTGTAGGCTTTATAGCAGCTAAATGATACATAATCTGATCTAATTGCTTTTCACCTTGTATAACCGGGAATACTTTCGTCATTTCTCCAGCAGAAATAAAAGATAAATCTCCTCGTTCTTGAACAATCATCTGTAGCATGGATGCTACTAACTCCACTTTTTCTTCAAACATTGGAGATTTTTTAGCGTCTAATACGAGCAATAACTCTGAAGATTGTCGATCCTCAAACTCCTTCGATTGTAAGGTTTGCGTTCTCGCAAATGATTTCCAATGAATCCATGAAAAGCGATCTCCTGGAACATACTCTCTTAACCCAACAGCCATAGATGTGTCCTTTACAATGGAATAGGGTGACATCATAGAGCCAACATCATATTTCGTTTGAAGGGTAGCGTATTTCATCTCCCTGATTCTCGGATAAATTAAAATAGTTTGTTCCTTTTCTGCTATGACAGGCTTTTTTGCCCAGCCAAAGAAATCATAGAAAACCATTGTAACCCCTAAGTAGCGATGCTCTCCACGAGGCATCTTTTCCAAGTCATAATGCCAGCTAAATTTTTTCCTAAAGCCAACAAACTTAATGGCATTTGAATTTTCTATTTTAGCCTGTACTAACCCTTCACTATCTACAAGTTCCTCCATCATGATATAGGCAAATGGGAAACGTGTTCTTCTTTCTATCGTAATAAACACCTTTGCCGATTGCCCTCGTTCTATATGATTTGGTTCAATTTTACGCTCTACAAGTAAAATATCTTCTCTCACTACAAGGAACAAGAGTGCGTACACTAAAAATGGACTAACCGTAAAAAATACAAACCAGCTGACGAATCCTCCTTGGAACATAGCGTAACTAAATGTTACGACCATCAAAAAGGTAATCAATAAAAAATGTTTGCTTTTTTCTAAAAAGCCTTTCCATTTCTTCATTGTTCTGCAAACCTTTTAGTCGGAACAGGTATACTCGCAATAATGCGCTTGATTATTTCGTCTGCGGCTACGTTATCGTAGCGTGCATCTGGTTTTAAAACTAAACGATGGTTAAAGACAAATGGCACAAGATATTGAACATCATCGGGTGTCACATAGCTGCGCCCTTTCATAAATGCATAAGCTTGAGAAGCTTTCATTAGCGCTAATGTTGCCCGCGGACTCACCCCTAAATAAACATAGCTATTTTCCCTTGTTTGGGCAGCAAGCTCCACCATATAATTTTTAACTGAATCTTCCACATACACGCCCTGAACAAGCTCCTGCAATTCAATTAATTGCGTTACAGATAACACTGATTCGATTTTTTCAATTGGTTTACCATTTTCAGCTCTTCGCAAAATTTCTACTTCTTGCCCTCTAGATGGGTAACCCATTTTTATCTTCAATAAAAAGCGATCCAGTTGTGCCTCTGGTAAAGGATAGGTACCCTCATGTTCAATCGGATTTTGTGTGGCCATAACAAAAAATGGCTGGTTAATTAGCAGTGTTTTTCCGTCAATTGTGACAGATGCCTCCTCCATGCCCTCTAATAAGGCAGATTGTGTTTTTGGCGACGTACGGTTTATTTCGTCTGCTAATACAACATCCCCCATAATTGGTCCTGGGCGAAATTCAAACTCCATTGTTTTTGGATTATAAATAGATATACCAACTACATCTGAAGGCAATAAATCTGGCGTAAATTGAATGCGTTTAAACTGAGCGTCAAAGGATTTCGCAAGCGCTCGTACCATCATCGTCTTTCCTACTCCAGGTACATCCTCTAACAAGACATGCCCTCTCGCTAATAATGCGACAAGACTAAGCTCAGCAACCTCTCTTTTACCAATCATTACTTTTTCTATATTTTCTAAAACATCCTGTATTTGAGAATTCATAAATCAAAAAAGCCTCCCATTCCATCAGGCAATTGTGTGAATTGCACGATAACTTATCCTAAGCATAGCGAAATCTGTCTTCTAAAACAATTATCTGAAACCGCTACATACTATTGATCCTCATAAAGAAGGCTTGTTTGAATGTTATCAAACAAGCCTAGTCCTTATTATATAACGTCATTCCGTAATAGAATGTTACAAATTTATTCTTTTTAACCATATTTCTTCCAACGATGTAGCATCTTCTTGTAAAAAAATATTAGTTATCGTCCCAGAAACAATAATTTTCCCTTCATGTAAAACTAATATATCATCTGCTATTTCTTCAGCAAAAGACAGCAAGTGTGTAGAAAATATGACCGTATTCCCTTTCTCCTTTTCCTCCAACATCATATTTTTCAGCTGCGCTATCCAAAACGGATCAAGGCCATTAGTCGGTTCATCTAAGATCAACAAAGAACCGCTGCCAAGTAAGCTTTGCGCAAGATTTAATCGTTGTAGCATTCCCTTAGAAAACTGTTTAGCCTGTTGCCTGCGAACGTCCCACAAGGAAACGCGCTTCAAAACGTGCTCTTGTTCATATTTATCTACTTGTTTTAAAGATGCCAACAACTCTAAAATTTCAGCGGCAGTTAGCATAGTAGGGAAATCTACATCGTCAGGCATATAACGAATTGCCTGTGGTTTATGCCATATCATTTCCCCAGATTTTTGCTTTTCTTGACCCGTTAATAGTCGAATCAACGTACTCTTTCCTGCTCCATTGCCTCCAACCAGCGCTAAAATTCGACCTGAATGCAATGTAAAGGTTGCTTCTTTTAAACCTCTATCATTATCATAGACATTAGCTACATTTTTCGCTTCTAAAAGAATCATCGTTGCTGGTCCCCCTTTAATAACTTCGTAGCAAGCATAAGCGGCAAAACAATCCAACAAGTCGTCACAATCCCATATACCACGTGACCCAATGGCGACAAATAAAACTTCGTTACTCCATAAAACGCTGGACCAAGCACACTAGCTTGATTGCTGAATATAAAATAACCAAAGCGCAGCCATTCCACAGGATTTATATGTATCGTTATGATGGTAAGCTTTTGTAAAACATGACCAGCTACAACTGCACCTAGAGCCATTAAAGCATAAGATATAAGCAATAAAAAAAAGGACCATACAACAAGTGATAATGCTAGTGCAAATAACCTTGTTTGGGCAAATGCCCCCAGTGCAATACCTATTGAGACAAAAATAAAGATACTTAATAGCGTAAGGATAACTAAAACAAACGGTAATCGTACGCCGCCTAAAAAACCACCTAATGCTAAGACAACACCAAATGCCACTAACACAACCAGTAAAAAGGCAAGTGATGTTGCTACATATTTGCCTATAATATATTGTCGTCGTTTCATCGGATAGGTTTTTAGTAACGAATACCAACCAGATTCTATATCACCAGCTATACTCATACTTCCAATGCTTACAATAAATAATGGTAATAGAAACAATAATACATTTAAAAATGATGCTGTTTGACGTGTAAAACCCTCGATATCAGGTAAAGCCATTTGTTGAATGACAATAATTGCTACAAAAACAAATGTAAAAAGAAAGGCTACTAGTTGCATCCAACGACTTCTTAAAATTTGCTTCAGCTCTATTTTCACAAACATCACTCATGTATCCCCCAATTAAACGTTAGCAAATCCTGATAAGCCAATAGTTGACCATCTCCTTCATTAGTCATCCATTTTTGCGCTTCATCTTTTGTCGCAAATGCTAGAACTCCATAGTTCATCGGAGTCCAATACTCTTTGTTGTATACAAATGTCGCTTTATAAATGTCAATCCATTCATTGTTTGCCTTATTTTTAATATAGGCTGCGCCAACTTCATCCTCACCATTTAGCTCAAGATATTCCATCAGACACCCAATATCATCAAAAATCTCATAGTCTCCATTTTTCAAAACAATCTGTCCAGCATATTCATTATGAACAATACTCATATTACAAATTTCACAAACATCTGTTTCACTGATAATCTCACGTGGTTTATATGTTTTATCGCTACATCCTACCAATAGTGCACTGCATAAAATCAAAATAGTTATCCATCTAGTCATATTCGCATCCCTCTTTTCCAAAACCATAAACCACACATAGATACCACTAGACCAATTAACAATTGTATGATATTTATCGAAAACTCCGTCTTTCTCATATCGCTAAGTAATTTTGGTTCATTATCTACGAGTAGATTTTGTTCTGTTTTATTAATTTGCTGATCTAGTGACGTCAAGATCATGACGCTTGGTGATGCTACAAAAAATTGATAAACTGGTTGTCTCACCATCCACTGTCCAAAGCTCGATACAGCTACGTAGGGAACATCCCCGAAACCATCGCCCGCAACATCTATCCCAGTATAATCATCATAAAAATTGCCAATGAGACGCAAACCTTGGTGGTCTGATCTTGCTGTTAATATATTTCCCGTAAACTGATTATCATTTATGATTGAGTCATCCTCTACCTTTGTACCTTCTAATGCGGTCTGATTCATTCGAAAGCGATTTTCTTGTATTTGAATGTCTGAACTTTTTTGCAATGCTACACCTACTCGATTATTATGAAAGCTATTTTTTCTTATCATTGCTTGCTGAGTGTCATACATTAAAAGACCATAGCTATTGAAATCGTTATGGCTACTGACTGTATTATTAGCTATTTCTAAGTCAGTAGTCATCATGATCATTAGACCTGTAACATTATGTAAATACTTATTGAAAAGCACCTCCACACCACTCGAATACATAAAGTGTGTTCCGTAACGGCTATTCGTCACCTTGTTTCGTTGAACATCGATTTGCTTCACTTCTTCTACGTATATACCATCTTGCACTTGTTCAATAGTATTTTGTTCGATGGCAATGTCCTCGCTTTTAAACACAGCAATCCCATTGCCTTTTTCAGCATAATGTGACTGATTACCAATAATCCTATTTTCTAAAATTCGAACATGCTTTGAACGTTGAATATGGATACCTACTTGAACATCTTTTACCTCTATCTCTCTCAACTCTAGATTCTCTGCCTCATTGGCTACAATGCCTTTGTTTTTTGCACTTATCATTATATTTTCTACAGAGACATTAGCTACATGTTCAATTTTTAGTGCAGGGTTATTATTTAAAGAATACAACTCAACCCCCTCTTCTCCTCGTAGTATAATTGGTTTCTTCACCGTAAAATTCCCTTGGTAACGACCAGCAGGAATATGAATAATCTCTCCAGTTTTCGCTTGATCAATAGCAAATTGAATATCAAATTCCGCATATGCCGTTTGACTTGTAAATAGAAAAAACAAAAAGAAAAAACTGATTTGTTTCATCACTCTTCACCTCCCCATTCAGCATGAAAAGACTAGAGGAATGCCCCCTAGTCTAACGCTTTAATGACTGTGTCCCTCTTGTTCATGATTCATTCCATTCGAATGCATGGAACCAGATTCGCCATTTTCTTCCTCAGCCTTTTTTTGCATCATTTTCTTCTTACGTCTCTCCAATGCATCATCTTTAATTTTTTGTAGATCTTCAACGTAAGCTTTCGAATTTTCTTGGATATATTTATCTGCTTCAGCCTTGTTCACAAAATAAATATAGCCCCAGTTCATTGGAGATTTCAGCTCTGTTTTCACAATAGTTACATCTTCAACCTTTGCCCAATCCTTTGTCACAAAATCACGGACAAATTTTTCATTTTTTTCTTCATTGGCAACCTCCGCGTTCAACAAACAGCCAATATCGTCATAAAAAGCAATGGACCCATCTTCTTTTATAGCTTGTGTTGAAAATACTCCCATCTCGTGATCTTTCATGTAAACCTTCATATTACACATTTCACAAACTGTATCTTCCTTTGGCTCTTGTAACCGTGGGTCTACTAGCGAAGCAACCTGGACAGAATCTTCTTTCAATGTTGCTGTTTCATTTTTCGTAGCCTCTTGCTCCGTTTCCTTCTCTTTCACTTGGGCTTTTTCACTGCCACATGCTGCAAGTACAAATAATAATATTAGTGCAGGTAACCATAATTTTTTCACAACTATTTCCTCCAAATTTAGTTTTCTGTTGCTATACTCTACATTACAGATTAGTTGTGAAATTAGTTAAAAATCGGAGTGAAGAATTGGAAAAATTATCTTGAACATTCAATGAACATCTTCACTTCAAATATTTTGAATTTAGAGCAATTCTTTTTCCACTCTTATATAAAAACTCCCCACACTATGAATGTGGAGAGCTCGTTATTTATATGGAAGAACGGTAACTATTGAGTCGCTTCTTTTGTTTGCTTAAACGGCTTAGCTTTAACGCAGTTTCATTTAATTCCCGACGAATTTGTAAATCACTAGCACTATCCATATGAATAGGCGCTGTATGTTGATGTTGCTGCTGTTGATTTGGTGCATTTATTGAACTGTGCTTCTTCTCTTTATTTTTTTGCAAACTATTTTTAAATAGCTTTTGTGGATTTTGCCCAAAGTTATGGCTAATATCCCCAGCATGCAAATACTGATTTTCTTGCCGAAAAACACTGCTTGTCGTTGCACTCACTCTAGAAGTCCTCATAAAAAGTTACCCTCCCCTACATTTTATTATCCTTATAGGTAATTATATCGACATTATATGCTGATCATTAACAACATAGAACCAAATGGCATAAAAAAAGAGAGAAAAGAGCTATTTTCAAAAGCGAAGTTCACTTTTTCATAACTCTTTTCACTCATCTTACTTCCAAAAATCATCAAATATCGTAATTGGCATATGACGTTTATGTTGAGAACGCAAATAATATCCTTCTAAGATTCGGCGTGGTTCTTCAGGAATTTCTTTTCCCTCTAAATAATCATCGATTTGATCATATGATACACCAAGTGCCACTTCGTCTGGCAATGATGGACGATTCTCCTCTAAATCCGCTGTTGGCACCTTTTTATAAAGATGCTCAGGACATTTAAGTTCTGCTAACAGTTGTTTACCTTGTCGTTTATTTAGACGAAAAATCGGCATTAAGTCCGCTCCACCATCACCAAATTTTGTATAAAACCCCGTAATAGCCTCCGCAGCATGATCCGTTCCTAACACAACTGCCCCATTCATCGCGGCAATTGAATATTGCACCTTCATACGCTCACGAGCTTTTTCATTCCCTTTCACAAAATCATTCAGCTCAACGCCTGCATTTGCTAAAGCCAACACACTAGCATCTACAGCATTTTTTATATTCACAGTGTAAATTTTCGTTGGTTTTATATAATCAATGGCATCCTGACAATCTTGTTCATCAGCCTGCACGCCATATGGTAAACGTACAGCCAAAAAAGAATACTTCATTTCCCCAGCCTCTGCATTCAGTTCATCAATTGCCAACTGTGCTAGTTTTCCTGTTAACGTCGAATCTTGACCACCAGAAATACCAAGAACGAATCCTTTTACAAAGCTATAGTGTTGTGCATATTCCTTTAAAAAATCAATGGATTTACGTATTTCTTCCTGTACATTAATAGTAGGCAATACACGTAATTCTTCAATAATTTGTTGTTGTAAAGTCATTGTACCCGTCACTCCTCTTATTTACATTCGCTTAACCATATTGTGCACTTCTTCAATATTACGCATTTTATTATCCCAGCATTTTTGGCTGAGATCGACTGGATACTCTTCAGGATTCATCGCACGTTTATATTCATCCCACAGCAATTCTAAATTTTCCGCAGCATAATCACGCATTTCCACCAAAGTAGGATTTTGATAATTGATTACTCCATTTTTAATGACATGTTGATGTAAATTTTTTGCTTCAAAATTTGTGACAAACTTTGATACAAATGTATGGATTGGATGGAACATTTTTATGCGTTCCTCAGCTTGAGGGTTTTCTTCTTGCATCGTAATATAATCGCCCTCTGCCTTCCCATTTTTTTTATCGATAATACGATAGACATTTTTTAATCCTGGCGTTGATACCTTTTCCGCATTAGCCGAAATTTTGATTGTATCTTCAAGTTGCCCTTCGCTATTTTCGATAGCCACCATTTTATAAACTGCACCTAATGCAGGCTGATCGTAAGCTGTAATAAGCTTTGTACCAATTCCCCAAACATCTACTTTTGCACCTTGAGATTTTAAATTTAAGATTGTGTATTCATCTAAATCATTCGAGACAATGATTTTGGCATCCTGGAAGCCTGCAGCATCCAACATACGACGAGCTTCTTTTGATAAAAACGCGATATCACCGCTATCTAAACGTATGCCAATAAAGTTAATTTTGTCTCCTAGCTCTTTAGCTACTTTAATAGCAGTTGGCACACCTGATTTCAATGTATTGTAAGTATCTACTAAAAAAACACAATCACGATGACGTTTAGCATAAGCATGGAATGCATCATAATCATTTTTATAAGCTTGTACTAACGCATGTGCGTGTGTACCAGAGACAGGAATATTAAAAAGTTTACCTGCACGAACATTACTAGTAGAAGCAAAGCCCCCTATAAACGCAGCACGAGTTCCCCAAATAGCTGCATCCATTTCCTGTGCACGCCTTGTCCCAAATTCCATCGCCACTTCATTTTTAGTAATTTGTTTAATACGGCTTGCCTTTGTGGCAATTAATGTTTGGTAATTAACAATATTAAGCAATGCCGTTTCAATAAGCTGCGCTTCTACTAATGGAGCTTCAATTCGAACAATCGGTTCATTGGCAAAAACAAGCTCCCCTTCTACCATAGAATACATATCCCCTGTGAATCGAATATTTTTCAAGTACTCGATAAAGTCCTCCTTGTAGCCCACTTCCTCACGTAAATAGGTAATATCGGATTCGCTAAAATGAAAATCACGTAGATAATCAAGCATTCGCTCTAACCCAGCAAATATGGCATAGCCATTACCAAAAGGTAATTTCCTAAAATATAATTCAAAAACTGCTTTTTTATTATGTATGCCATCCGCCCAGTAGGATTCTGCCATATTAATTTGATATAAGTCTGTGTGTAGCGCTAAGCTATCATCTGCATAGTTTGATCTCAAAAGAAACCCCTTCTTCCGCTTTGATAATTAGTCCTAGTATACACTATATACCCAAATTCTTGCGTTTTACATATCTTCTATTTGATGTTAGGTTTTCTAACATAAATAGTCAGAAAATTTAGAACTGTTCACATTTTAGACACATTTTTTAGTACCGCTTTCATTCCTTTTATAAAAACATTTTCTGCAAACTATTTCGAGAATAGAAATATAAGATGTAAGGTAATATAACATGCATTCTAAAAAAACAATTGCATTGATTTTTATTCCGCTTTAACATGTAAATTAAATTTACGCAAGGAGCTGGTACACATGAAAAAAATTGAAGCAATCATTCGTCCTGAAGTTTTTGGGGCCGTTCGGGACGGACTTGCAAAGGAAGGAATTGCAGGTTTAAGCGTCTCTGAAATTGCCGGCTGTGGTCGTCAGTTAGGTAGAACAGGACTCTTTCGCGGCAATACGTATGAAATTGAATTTTTACCTAAATTGAAATTGGAAATGATTGTGGACGATGGGAAAATCGATGCCATCGTAGAGATTTTATTGCGTGAAGCAGCAACTGGCAAGGTCGGGGACGGAAAGATTTTCATTTATCCAGTAGAACAAGCAATTCGTATCCGAACAAAAGAAGTCGGATCGATTGCAGTAGAGTAAAGGGGGAAGATATAGATGGATGCAGTATTATTATCGGTTAATTTAATTTGGGTGATGCTTGGCACTATTTTAGTATTCTTTATGCACGCTGGTTTTGCTATGGTCGAGGCTGGATTTACCCGCTCAAAAAATGCCGTCAATATCATCATGAAGAATTTCCTAACGATTTCCCTTGGTGGCATTGTCTATTTTTTATGTGGTTACGCCATTATGTTCGGCGACACAGTAGGTGGTATTTTCGGCACTAGCGGTTTTGCTTTAAAAGGAGTAGATGATCTTTCCTTCTTTATCTTCCAAACAATGTTTGCTGCAACTGGAGCAACGATTTTGTCTGGCGCTGTCGCAGAACGTACTAATATTTTTGCTTATATCGGCGTCATTATACTTATGTCTTTAGTTGTTTATCCTGTTGTTGGTCACTGGGTTTGGAGTGGGCAAGGCTGGTTAACAGATCTAGGCTTTGTTGATTTTGCCGGCTCTACAGTTGTTCACTTAACGGGGGCTGTCGCAGCATTTGTCGCAGCTGTTATGGTTGGACCTCGACTTGGTAAATATGAAAATGGTCGAGTAAATGTAATTACAGGACACAGTATCCCATTAGGAGCTTTAGGCGTATTTTTACTTTGGTTTGGTTGGTTTGGCTTTAATGGAGCTTCAACGTTAGCTGCCGATCCTGAACTTGTTCCTAGTGTTATTTCCAATACATTCTTTGCAGCAGCTGCTGGTGTAGTTGCTACCGCTTTCTATACGAAATTCCGTTACGGTCATATTGATGGCTCCCTTACATTAAACGGTGCATTAGCCGGGCTTGTAGGGATTACGGCTGGTGCTGCGAATGTCAGTATCATGGGCTCCCTCATCATCGGCTTAATCGCCGCGCCATTACTTGTAGAAGGTGTACGTTTCCTTGAATGGAAGCTAAAAGTAGATGATCCTGTTGGAGCGATTGCGGTTCATGGTATTTGTGGTATTTGGGGAACATTGGCAGTTGGTTTATTTGACATTGGTGGTCAAGGTTTATTGTATGGCGGTGGTTTTGGTCTACTAGGGATTCAAGCAATCGGTGTCATCGCAACAGTTGCCTGGGTTAGCGTATCTGTGTCAGCAGGCTTATTGATTATCAAAGCATTTATCCCATTACGTGTAACAGCTGAAGAAGAGATTGCTGGTTTAGATGTAATGGAACATGGCGCTCCTGCTTACGAATTCCAAGACATTTTCAAAAGCTCTGCTGTACGAGGAGAAACCTTTGCTCATCGCTTAACACATTTCGGTAAATCACAAAGCAATGTCCAAGAAGAACAACATGTATAGCTAGTGGAAAATCTGCTCCTGTATCTCTAGATGATGGGGCAGATTTTTCTTTTTTAGTTAGGTAATTATTTCCAATTCTTTCGCTCAAAACGCTCTTCCCATTGCTCAAACCACCCTTCATCAACCTTCACTTAATTTAAACTTGCTCTAACTCAAGTAAAAACTGTTTCATAGCGAGGCCACTTCGGAAGCCTGTTAATTGACCATTTTTGCCAATGACTCGATGGCATGGAATAATCGCTAGTATTGGATTTGCACCAATTGCAGTCCCTACAGCTCTAACTGCTTTCGGATTACCAATGCGTTGTGCGATATTACCATAGGATGTTGTTGTACCATAAGGCAATTCTTTTAGGGCATCCCAAACGGCTAATTGAAAAGGTGTTCCCTTTACATGGACAGGTAGGTCAAACTCAGTAAGCTCCTTGTTAAAATAAGCAGTTAACTGAGCCTTATATGGCTGTAATTTTTCTGGATTTTCTTCAAAGCCATACCCTTTAAAAGGTTTTTTAGCCCACTCTTCTACTTCCTCAAATGATGCATTTGGTGTTCCTATATAGACAATACCTTTATCTGAAGCCACTAGATACATATCCCCTTGTGTATACGTTAATGTATCGACATACAATATTTGCATTTCCAAATCCCCTACTTTCTACTATTTAAACTGCATCTTCCAGTCATTTCATGCTACAGTTATTTTACCGACTATAACAAAGGAGTTTCAATAAATGAATACGTTATATGAGCCTGCCATTCACTTTCAACAAGTTCATTTTTCAGTAAATGACAAAATGATATTAAAGTCAATTACTGGGTCATTTCCAAAAGGGCAAATTACGACTCTTGTTGGTCCTTCTGGTGCTGGTAAAACAACGCTACTTAAATTATGTAATGGTCTTCTGTCACCAACAAACGGGCATATACTCGTTGAAAATCAGCCTATTTCTACATATGAGCCCACCGCTTTAAGGAGACATGTTGGTATTGCTTTACAGGCAGCTCCGATGATAGCAGGTACAGTGCTAGATAATCTCGCCCTTCCCCGTACACTACAGGGGCAAAAACTCTCGCAGCAGGAGGCTGTCCAATATTTAGAGGATGTTGGATTAAACGAAAGCTTCTTACACCAATCAACAAGTGAATTGTCTGGTGGACAACGTCAAAAGGTATCCATTGCACGAACCCTGATCAATCAATCCTCTATTTTATTATTAGATGAAATTACATCTGCGCTGGATCGTCAATCCGTACAAGAAATTGAAAAATTGATTGCTACTATTAACAAAAAATACAATGTCACGATAATTTGGATTACACATAATTTGCAACAAGCATTGACAATTGGTCACTATACATGGGTTATGATGGATGGTGAGTTAATTGAAACTGGTAAAAGTGCTTTACTTGAAGCCCCAACGAATCCACGTGTTGCAGCGTTTGTTCAGGGGGTTAATCAATGACATTTACAGCCTTATCCTTAACCCTAATCTTTGTCTGTATTCCTCTCATATTATCTAAAACATTAAAGTTGGATCTTGAAAAAGATACGCTCATTGCAACGTTACGTTCCATTGTTCAATTGCTTGCTGTCGGCTATATTTTAAAATTTGTTTTTGACGCCAATAGTTATGGTTATATACTTCTCATGGTAGCGCTAATGATTGTCGTCGCAACATTAAATGCACGAAAAAAAGGGGTGGGTATTAAAGGAATTACTTGGAAAATAGCACTGACACTTGTCGTCATAGAAATTGTTACACAAGGTGTCTTGCTAGGATTTCATATTGTTCCAGCTACTGCCCAGTATATCATTCCGATTAGTGGGATGTTAATTGGCAATTCGATGGTGCTGTCCATTTTATTTTTAAATCGTTTTACAGCTGAAATTAGTAGCCATAAAGATCAAATGGAATTAATTTTATCGCTAGGTGGCACGCCAAAACAAGCCGTTCATCGCCAACTGATCAATGCCGTAAAAGCTAGTATGATTCCTACGATAGAAAGCCAAAAAACAATCGGTTTAGTACAGCTACCAGGTATGATGAGTGGGCAAATTATTGGTGGGGCTGACCCTATCCATGCTGTCCAATTTCAACTTTTAATCATCTTTGCGCTCTTAACAACAGCAACATTATCCAGCATCATGATTGGTTTTTTAAGTTATCCTGTGCTATTTAATGAACGTATGCAAATACTTGATATGAAATAATTGTTAAGCTGAAATGAATATAGTTTAAAACATTTATGTTATACTAAAAAGAAAATGCAGTTAGGAGAATGACCATGTTATTACGCGATTTTTTCATCCAGTTATCTGAAAACCAACTATTAAATAGTGCTGCAAAGAAATATGGCCTAAAATTAGGAGCACAGAGTGTAGTAGCTGGTACAAATATTGAAGAAACAATTGCAAGCATCAAAGAACTAAATGCACATAATATTTCTTGTACGGTAGACAACCTAGGTGAATTTGTTTCAAGTAAAGAAGAAGCAACGGCTGCAAAAGAAAAAATCCTTACTGTAATCGAAGCCATCCATGAGAACGGTGTTGCTGCACATATTTCATTAAAACCATCTCAATTAGGTTTAGACATTGATGTTGATTTTTGTTATGACAACCTGTATGAAATAGTAGAAAAAGCCGCTTCTTATGATATATTTGTTAACTTTGATATGGAAGACTACGGCCGTCTTCAAACATCCTTTGATATGGTAGAAGAGTTATCTAAAACATTTAATAATGTTGGTACAGTTATTCAATCCTACTTTTACCGTGCAAAAGACGATATCGAAAAATTCAAGGACTACCGTTTACGTATTGTAAAAGGTGCTTATAAAGAGCCTGTAGAAGTCGCCTATCAAGATAAATTAGATATTGATTTAAACTTTATTGAGTTGATTGAATATCACTTGCTACACGGCAAATTTACGTCAATTGCAACACATGATCATAATATCATCGCACACGTAAAACGCTTTGTTGCAGATCATAATATTCCACTTGATAAATTTGAATTCCAAATGCTATACGGTTTCCGCACTGATATGCAAAAAGAGCTTGCAAAAGAAGGCTATAACTTCTGTGTGTACGTTCCATTCGGTGAAGATTGGTACGGCTACTTTATGCGCCGTTTAGCTGAGCGTCCTCAAAACCTTAACCTTGTAACAAAACAAGTGTTTACGAAAAAAACGAATACTGTTCTTGCTGTAGCAGCAGGTGCATTCGTTCTTGGACGTATAACAAAACGCAAAAAGTAAAAAAACGAACCTTATCGCGCTCATGCGATAAGGTTCTCTTTATTTGTTCCATCCTTTTTCTTTAAAGCGTGCAATGGCCTCAATACGATTACCAACATTTAGTTTTTCTAAAATGGTTGAAATATAATTACGTACCGTTCCAGCAGATAAAAATAGCTCTGCCGCAATTTCCTTTGTCGTCTTGCCCTCTGCCACAAGTGTCAGCACCTGGCTTTCACGCTCTGTTAAAGGATTTTCACTATCATCCTCATAGACAAAATCAACAAGCTCTGGTGCATAAATACGTTTACCGTCCATTATTGTACGAATCCCACTTACTAATTCCTCAATAGGGCTATCCTTTAATAAATAGCCTCTTACGCTCGCTTTCCTAGCACGCTCGAAATAACCTGGTCTGGCAAATGTAGTTAAAATAATGACCTTACAATCTGAGCCAATACTATGCATTTCTTCTGCTGCGTCTAGTCCCGTTTTCACTGGCATTTCAATATCCATAATACAAATATCAGGCTGATGCTCTGCCACCAGCGTCAATGCTTCCTCACCATTTTTTGCTAAGCCGACGACCTCCATATCCTCTTCCATACTAAGTAAAGAGCGAAGAGCCCCTAATAGCATCCCCTGATCTTCAGCGATCACAATTCGTATCATGTCACAAGCCTCTTTTCTATTCTATATGTTCTTCAGATTTTCTTTGACATTTTGATGCGTAATAGCCACTGGTATAGTTACCGTTAATGTAGTACCCTCAACACTTTCAATCTTAAAGGACCCATTAATAAACTCTAAGCGTTCCCGCATTCCCTTCAATCCGTTCCCCGTTTTCCATGCTTGTTTTTTCGTAATACCTTGTCCGTTATCCCGAACGATTAAGTAAACTTCCTTAAAGTTTTGATGGAAAGCAATTTCACATTTTGTTGCTCCACTATGTTTGACAACATTATTAACCGCCTCTTTTAGGCACATGCATAAAACATTTTCGACAAGTGGCGGAACTTGCAATGCATTTTTATCTCCTTCAAAAACAAACTCCATTTCTGCTGCCTTTAGTATTTGAGAAATACGCATTAGCTCATCCTCAAATTTTGCCGTCCGCATGTCTGACACCAATTCACGAACCTCTTTTAAGGCAATGCTTGCCGTCTGGCGTATATCCTTAATCTCAATCAAAGCCTGCTGTGGATCACGTTCAATCAACCTAGAAGCTAGATCACTTTTTAAGCCAATCATGGACAATTTTTGCCCCAAAGTATCATGCAAATCACGAGCAATTCGTTGTCGTTCCTCAAAAACAATTAACTCGGCAATACGTTCATTAGCTGTTTCTAACTGCCCCTCTAAGTTTTCACGTTTATTTTTGGAATAAATCGTTAATGGTAAAAGAACAACAGCTAGAATGGTTAGCACAACAAAAGGTAGCTGCGATAAAAATAAGTGAAGCTCCACAAAGAAGCCGACACCGGTAGATATAACTGTAAACCCAATATGTAGACCGTACATAATATAAAAGCCGACAGGTCTTCGTATGTTGCCAATAAAAAATGCTGTGAAAATAGATAGATACACATAGCCATATAAGATGGTCATGACAATATTGATGGCCATTTCAAAGCTGATCCACATATAAACTAAACCGCTTTTCGAATTCATGGAAAATCGATAGAAAATAAAATAAAGCATTAAAAACGTAATGCCAATCGAGATTTCGATATAAGATGATTTCCTAAAAATGAAGAAAAACGGTAGGAAACAAAAAATAATCCATAAATATACACTGAGCATTGGACTATTCGGAATAATACTATGCCATTTCCTCAACATAATCTCACGCTCTTTCCTACTTTTCCCTTATTATAACAAGAAAATTTAATTTATGCCTGCACACGCTTTAGACAAAACCCATCCTTTTACATAAAACAGCCATCTCGTTTGCAGAGATGGCTGTTTTCAACTAAGCGGCAATACTGCCTCTTGCTTTGCGTTTTATGATTTCATTTACTTCTTTAAACGATACAAATTTGCCTTGATCTTCATCATATAACTTGTAACGTAATGATTCTAAACTTGTACGTAACGTAATCGTTGTTGCCATGTGTAAAGGCGGCGTTTCATTATGTGCTTTTTCAAGATTATAGTTAGGTACTCGAGGAGCTAAGTGATGGACATGGTGGAAACCAATATTCCCTGTAACCCATTGTAAAATCTTTGGCAATTTATAATACGAGCTACCTTCCACTGCGGCTTTAACATAATCCCATTCTGATTCATGTTCAAAATAAGAATCTTCATATGTGTGCTGAATATAAAACAGCCAAATTCCTAAAGAACCAGCAATAAATAAGGTAACGCCTTGGACTAATAAAAATGCTTGCCAGCCCATGAAGAAAATTAAAGCAGCACAAATTCCGACCATAACGATATTCGTTAAAATTGTGTTCAAGCGTTCTTTCTTTCTTGCATCCTTACGATTAAAACGATTTAAGATAAGCACCATATATAATGGTCCTAACCCAAACATAACGAATGGGTTACGATAAAAGCGATACCATAATCGTTGTCCCTTTGAAGCTTGCATATATTCTTCCACTGTCATCATATCAATATCACCAATACCACGCTTGTCTAGGTTTGAGCTTGTTGCATGGTGAATTGTATGTTCACGTTTCCATTTTTCATATGGGAATGATGTTAGCACTCCAGTAAAAAATCCAACCCAGTCGTTTGCCTTTTTACTTTTGAAAAATGATCCGTGTGTGCAATCGTGAAAAATAATAAAAGTTCGTACGACAAACCCCGCTGAAATGGCACTTAAGCCAACTGTTAGCCAAGGTGAAACATCTACTAATAAGTAACCAGCCACCCACAATGCAATTAACGGTACAAGTGTATTTATCATTTGAAAAACACTTTTACCCGTATTAGATTTAGCAAATGGCGCTACATCTTGGCGTAACTTTTTTGTTTTTTCTTTAATAGTTGCCATCCTTTACTCCCTCGTTTCTTTTTTTCTTATGACCTCATCATAAAACAAGAGTACAAGTCAGTAACAGACGCAAACATCATAAAAAGGATATGACATTTGTCATATCCTTTTTATGATGTTGGTCCATTCAAATGCAACTGATAGAACACAAGGTCTAGCCATTGTTCAAATTTATAGCCTGCATTTTTAATTGTACCTGCATATTCAAAACCTAATTTTTCATGTACTTTAATGCTAGCAATGTTTTCTCCATCAATGCCAGCAACGAGTGTTTTGACACCCCGCTCCTCTGCAATCGCTATAAGCTTATGCATGAGCTTCGTTGCAATTCCCTTTTGATAATGCTCATTATGCACGTAGACGGAATGCTCCATTGTATATTGATAACCAGGGTAAGGACGGAATTGACTATAAGTAGCAAAGCCAGCAACAATCCCATTTTCCACAAATACAAGCAGTGGATTGCCGAATGCTTGCTGCTCCTTATACCATCGCATTTTTTCATCTAAAGTTTGTATATCATATCGGTAGACAGCCTTACTTGTTAAAATAATATCATTATAGATGTCTAAAACCTCAGGTATATCTTTTTCTTCCATGAATCGAATCATCCTGCTCACTTCCTTAATGAAATTGTCCTCACACTCTTCAATGATTCAATGGAATGGATATAGATAGTCAATTCATTGACTATCTATATCCTCCTATTTTACGCCTTAAACATTGAAGTAGCGAGCATCGGGATGAGCAAAAACAATCGCTGAAACAGATGCTTCAGGCTCCATCATAAAACCTTCTGTAAGGTGAACGCCAATATCCTCAGGCTTTAATAAGCCGAATAGTTTTTCCTGATCCTCCAAGTTAGGACACGCAGGATAACCGAAAGAAAAACGTTGCCCTTGATATTTAGCTGCAAAACGATCTCTCATTGTAAAATCAGTGGCATCTGGGAAGCCCCATTGGTCACGTATTTCTTGATGCATACGTTCAGCAAAGCCCTCTGCTAATTCTAGTGCAGTCGATTGCAGTGCATGGCTTTCAAGGAATTTGCCAGCCTCTTTTAACTGACGAGCTGTTGCCATAACCCCTTGCCCTGCTGTTACCACCATGAGCGCAATATAATCCATTTCTCCACTCTCTACCGTTTTTAAGAAATCGGCAAGACATAAAAATGGTTCTACTTGCTGGCGCGGGAAAGTAAAACGTTCAATTTCTGTTTTACTATCGGCAGGATCATAAACAACGACATCATCCCCATCCGCTTGAGCAGGGAAAAATTGATATAAACCTGAAGGCTTTAATAAATCACTTTTTAAATAATCATCTACTAAATCCTTTAGTTCTGTTGCTCGTGAATCACCGGCATCTAGCAATTGCTGAACCTGCCCTTTCAAGCCTAAATGATGTCCCAGCAATGTACGCATATTGACGTATGGATATAAATGCGATACTGCATAGTCTTTCTTCACATGACGACGTAAATCAGCTGGTAAAAATACTGACGCTCCCTTTACAGTACGTACTGGCTTTATTGTTATCTCTTTAGCTGGACGTGCAGCTCTTTTTACATCTGCCTCTAGACGTTTTTGACGAGATTCCTGGATTTCAGCTAAGAAATTCGCACGCGTTTCCTTACCCATTAATAGATTTGCTTGCTCTAATCCCTGCATAGCATCCTTTGAATAAATAACTGGACCATTGTATTCATCTGCAATTTTTGTTTCTGTAAAGCGTCGAGAAAGTGCAGCTCCACCAACTAAAATCGGTACATCAATGCCAGCCTCTTTGAAATCCTGAGCAGTAATGACCATCTGTTGCGCTGATTTTACCAGTAAGCCTGATAGCCCGATAAAATCTGGTTTTTCCTTGCGAATCGCTTCAATCAATTGTGCTGGTGTTACTTTAATGCCTAAATCGACAACCTTATAGCCATTATTACTTAAAATAATATCAACAAGGTTTTTCCCAATATCGTGCACATCTCCTTTAACGGTAGCCAAAACCATTTTCCCTTTTCCAGCACTCTCTTCATCCTTTTCCATGAATTGCTCTAAATGGGCAACAGCAGCCTTCATCACGCCTGCTGATTGTAAAACCTCCGCTACAATGAGTTGGTTATCATTAAACAATCGACCTACCTCAGCCATACCAGCCATTAAAGGACCATTAATAATATCAAGTGGCGCCTCAAAGATTTCGCGTGCAGCATCTAAATCCTCAATCAGCCCTTCTTTTGTACCTTCTAAAATATAATAAGCTAAACGACCTTCAACCGTTTTTGGTATATCCGCTTCGGTTTTTTCTTTCTTTTTATCACGATAAAAGTCTGTGAATACTGCTAATGTTTCATCATTCGTATTAAACAGTAAGTCATTTGCAAGTTTAATTTCTGCCTCTGGAATGGATGCATAACGTTCTAGTTTCTCTGTATTGACAATGGCATAATCTAAGCCGGCCTGTGTACAATGATAAAGATACACAGCATTCAGTACTTCACGGCCAACTGGTGGTAAGCCAAATGAAATATTACTTACACCCAGTACAGTTAATGTCTGTGGCATCTTTTCTTTGATTAGTCGAATTCCTTCAATTGTTTCTAGAGCCGATCCAATATACTGCTCATCACCAGTCCCTACAGGGAACATCAACGGGTCGAAAATGATATCCTCCGGTGCAAGTCCCCATTTTTCAGTTAATAATTTATAGGAACGTTCGGCAATTTCAAGCTTGCGATGACGATCAACGGCCATTCCTATTTCATCAATGGTTCCAACTACCAATGAGGCTCCATACTTCTTTACGAGTGGCATTACTGCATCAAATCGTTCTTCACCATCTTCTAGATTTATAGAGTTAATGATGGCTTTTCCTTGAGAAAATTTTAATGCTTCCTCAATGACCTTTTCATCTGTCGAGTCGATTACAAGAGGAACCTTAACCTTTTTCACAACCTCCTGCATAAAACCACGCATATCAGCTAATTCATCACGATCAGGGTTGGCTAAACAAATATCAATAACGTGTGCACCATTTTTTACTTGCGCACGTGCAATTTCTGCAGCTTCTTCAAACTTCCCATCAATGATTAAATTCTTAAATTTACGAGAGCCTATAACATTCGTTCTTTCACCAATAAATAATGGACGCATAGAATCGTCATACAATAATGGTTCGATTCCTGATACCGCATGACCATGTGTTTTCTCTGGTATTTGGCGTGGTTTTTCATCTTTTAAAACCTCACGGATAGCTGTGATATGAGCTGGAGTCGTCCCACAACATCCACCTACAATATTAAGCCAGCCCTTTTCTGCAAAGCCTTTTAATTTTTGTGATAAAGATTCTGGTGATTCATGATAGCAACCTTCTTCATCCGGCAAGCCTGCATTCGGATAACAGCTAATATAGCCTGTGGAAAGCTCTGCTAATGAACGAATATGATCCGTCATAAACTCTGGTCCAGTCGCACAGTTTAAGCCAACGGATAGTGGTTTAATATGTTCAATAGAAATATAAAAAGCATCAATCGTTTGCCCTGCGAGTGTTGTACCCATCGGTTCAATTGTTCCTGAAATCATGACGGGTAGTTCTTTGCCAGTTGCCGCGAAAGCACGTGCTACACCTAGAGTACCTGCTTTTACGTTTAACATATCCTGACTAGTTTCTAGTAAAAGGACGTCTGCTCCTGCCTCAATTAACGCCTTCGCCTGTACATAAAAGTTTTCCTCTAGCTCATCAAATGTAATACCGCCAGTTACGGATAATGTTTTTGTTGTTGGACCCATTGCGCCAGCAACAAAGCGTGGCCAATCTGATGTTGAAAAGTTATCCACTGCTTGACGAGCAATTTCGACGGCACGTTTATTAATTTCTTCCGCTTTTGCGCCAAGATCATATTCATTTAACACAAGAGGTGTCCCGCCAAAAGTATTCGTACAAATAATATCTGCGCCTGCCTCTAAATATTTATGGTGAATTTCCTTAATTACATCAGGTCTAGTAAGCACAAGATTTTCATTACAGCCATCAAGCTCCTCCCCGCCAAAATCCTCAGCGGATAAGTTTTCGTTTTGTAGCATTGTTCCCATTGCGCCATCAAGAATTAAAATACGTTTCTCTAGTTGCTTTTCAATCAAGTGCTTAGCCATGTATACTTACCCCTTTTTTCTGTTCATCCAATTGCTCAATATATTTCATCAACTCTAATGTCACATCATAACGTAAAAATGGAGTGATAAGGTAAATGCCATTGAAATACTGTGCAGCCACCTCAACTAATTCCTTCGCAATGGCAATCCCCTCAAATGTTGCACGTTCTTTATCTTCACCACAGGCCTTCATTCTTGCTAAGGCATCTTCAGATAATTTTATGCCTGGCACCTCATGATGTAAGAATTCAGCACTTTTATAACTTGTAACGGGCATAATACCAATATAAATAGGTGCTTGCAAATGCTTGGTTGCCTCATAAATTTCCACAATTTTTTCCTTCGTATATACTGGCTGTGAAATAAAGTAGTCTGCTCCATACTCAATTTTCTTCTCTAAGCGTGCCACAGCACGATCTAATACACGGACATTTGGATTAAATGCAGCAGCTACTGAAAAATTTGCTTTTTTACGAAGTGGTTTACCTGAGAAGGAAATGCCTTGATTTAACTGCTTAATTAATTGGATCAGCTCCATTGATGAGACATCATAAACACTTGTGGCACCTGGGAAGTCCCCAACTTTTGTTGGATCACCAGTAACAGCTAACACATCATGAATTCCTAATGCATTTAACCCCATTAAATGTGATTGCAGACCGATTAAATTACGATCTCGGCATGTAATATGTGTTAGAGGACGTACACCATTAGTACTCTTCAACAATGCACCCATAGCAATATTGCTAATACGTGGAGAAGCCAGAGAATTGTCTGCCATCATGACGACATCTGCTCCTGCATCATACAATTGTTTTGCCCCTTCCAGAAAACCATCAATTTCCAGATGTCTAGGTGTATCTAGCTCTACAATGACAGAGCGTTCGCGCTTTACTTTTTCATGAAGAGGTTCATACTTCGTTGGCTCTGCTTCACGAACAATTTGAATCTTCTCGGGTTTGGCATACTTTTCATGAACTGGTGATAACTCTTCTAAATACTTCTTCGCTGCTGCTATATGCTTCGGTGTCGTACCACAACAGCCCCCAATTAAGCGTACCCCTTGATCACGTAATTCTACAGCCGCTCGACCAAAATATTCAGCTTCTGACTCATAAACGACACGTCCATCTTCTAAGTCAAGGAGTGAAGCATTCGGATAAGCCGACATAAATGCCTTATCAGGAAGTTCTACACCTTCAAACGCCTGAATAGTATGGTGTGGACCTAGACGACAATTGACACCCACAATATCCGCACCAAGTTTTTCTAGCTCATGCAGGGCGTTATTTAAAGACATACCGTTTTGTAAAACACCAGGTTCGTGCATGGAAACTTGCGCAATAATCGGTAATTTTGTCTTTGTCCGTAGCATCTTTAAGGTAGCTGTTAATTCTTCAAAATCATAATAGGTTTCGAGTAAAAGGCCGTCTGGATTCCCAGCAAGTAAAACACTCGCTTGCTCCTCAATAGTTGCTAAGATTTCATCTAACGTTGCATCACTTTTACGAATACCACGAATACCACCAATTGTCCCTAAGACAAACTGACCTCCATCTGCCGCAGCTCGCTTTGCGATTGTAATCGCTGCTTCATTAAATTGTTGGACACGCGATTCTAATCCATAGCGAGCTAATTTAATGGCATTTGCACCATACGTATTCGTTTGGATGATATCAGCACCAGCTGCAATATATTCTCTATGAATCTTTTCAATTAACTCAGGTTTCTGTACATTCATTTCCTCATGACAATACTCCAAACCATAGCCATAAAGTACTGTGCCTATTGCGCCATCTGCCGTCAATACATGCGTTTTTAACCTTTCAAGCAATCTCATTAAACTAGCCTCTCTTCCTATATCTCTGTATAATAAAAAGCCTTCTTTTATAAAAAAAAGAAGGCTTTAATGACTCATCATTGTTTTTTCCTTCTCATCTTCGACTCAATGGTCTTCTGGATTTAGCACCTGACAAAAAAGTTGGTTGCTGAAGCTTCAATGGGCCAGTCCCTCTGCTTCTCTTGATAAGAATGTAGTATGAATTTTTTAAATAATTAAAAGAATCATATCGTTTACTGACGAATGAGTCAAGACTATTTCACATAACAAAGATATTTTTCACTTAAAAGCTTAGAAATTGGCTAGTTCCTTTGCAAGCTCCTCACCGATTTTTTTCCCATTTTGAATACAAGCACCAATCCCTACCCCAAAGTATGAACAACCTGCGATGGATAGATTAGGATAGTTTTCTTGTAATTCTTGAACTAAACCTTGTAATGCTTCACGGTGAGCTAGATCATATTTTGGCATTTGATCAATCCATTTTGTGACATTAATAACTGTTGGCTGTTCCTCTATTCCTAGGCTCTTGCGCACATCCTCTAAAGCAACCGCTGCTAATTCTTCGTCAGACATGGCACGGAGTTGCTCATATGCTGGATTGATGCTTTTATAAAAGAGTCGCACAAGTAATTTATGATCTCTTGATGTATGCCTCCATTTACGACTTGTCCAAGTTGCAGCATTACATGTAACGTCAGAATTATGTGAGACAATATAGCCCGTTCCATCTGCTGGCAATCTAGAGTCTGGTACATCAAAACCTAAATAGATCGTAATTGCTGAAGCTGTCGTAAATTGGTCAAAATAACGGTTTAATGATTCATCCTGTAGTAGGCCTTGAACAGCCTCATTCGGCAGTGCTAAAACGACATAATCTGTCTCGATGCTTTCACCATTAGCTAAGGCAATTGAATAGTGGTTTTCTTGCTTTTGAACATTGACAGTTGCGACACCCTTGATGATCTCTACATCAGTTAATGTTTGTTCGAGACGATCAATTAGAGAAGATAAACCGTTTTTGAACGATATAAACTTTTTATTGGCTGCTTTAGCAAATTGCTCACGATTCGCATCAAAGCCTTTTATGATACTTCCATACTCGTTCTTATAGTCAATCAAGTACGGTAAAGTAGAGGCAATCGAAAGCTGGTGTAAATCCCCTGAATAAACACCTGCAAGAACGGGTGCAATTTGATTTTTCACAAGCTCTTCCCCTAAATAATAGGTTAAAAACTCTCCAATTGAACTTTCCTTTGTGAAGTCTTTGTTTGGTAAAGTCAAATCTTTTAATGCATCTTGTTTACCTTGCTCTGTAATCAATGTGCTTTGCTCCAAGGATGCCAAACTCATTGGTATTCCAAAAGTAGAATCTGCCGGAATGGCATGTAATTCATTATTCGTATAAATATAGGAAATACCTGTTTCGTTGTAAACTAGATTCTCCTCAAAATCAAGCTCCTGTACAAGCTCCATAACACCTTTATGACGAGCTACAATCGAGTCAGCACCTGTTTCCATAATAAAACCTTGCTCATGTGTTGAATATAATTTGCCCCCTAAATATGTATTTTTTTCTACAAGCACTAGACGCACATCTACATTATTTTCCTTCACTTGACGTTGTAAATAATGCATTGTGCATAATCCTGTAATACCGCCACCTAATACAACAACTGTTTTCATAGTAACCGCCCCTATTTTTAGTTCTTCCTACAGTATAAACTTATTTTCATTGAAAATTACGTTAAACCCTTTACAAATTTAGCAAAAATAGAGCTACCTCATCTGTGAGATAGCTCTAGCTTAATCATATGGAATTTCCATTTCAAGATTTACAAAAATACACATATTTATAGGTACTATAGTGTTTAATATGTCTAAAAAATACGGAAACATAAACGTTAATTTAGTAGTCTATCCTTTTAGATTTTGGGAAAAGCTTGCTAAGTTTTCTGCTGAATTCGTTACTTCTGTAAATGATGTCCCTAACTCGTTTAATATCCCGACGATTGCTTGTATTTTCGTTGCCATACAGTCGTTTTGATCCTTTGCTTCTGTCATGGCTCCCAATATGCTTGTAAATTGACCTTCAGTTTGTAACATGTTTTCCTCACCTGACGCCACTTCATCTTGAATATTTGCCAGAGAATGCTCTAATTTCTCTGTCCGTTCACTCGTTTTTTTCAATAACAATGCCACCGAAGTAACCGAATCCTTCGTTTGAATAGATAATTTACGCACCTCATCAGCCACTACACTAAAGCCTTTGCCCGCTTCTCCAGCACGCGCCGCTTCAATTGCAGCATTCAATGCCAACAGATTGGTTTGATTAGCAATATTAGTAACAACATTCATGATTGTCTCCATTTCCCTAGACATATCCGATAATTGTTCAATATTTTCTTCTATATCATGAAGTGAATGAATAATATTAAGCATATTTTGTGATTGATTTTTTAAACGTTCACGACCTTCAAGTGCTTGATTTTCAGCCAGTGTTGAGACATCAAGTGATTTTTTAGCCAATTGTTTAATTTCGTCAGATTGCTTGCTTAAGCAGCAAAATGAATTATTTGTTTCCTGAGAAATTGTGGCAAGTGCTTCGGAAGAATCAACAATTTGTCGTTCAATAGCTTCTTTCTCATGCATCATTTTTTCTTTCATTTGTTCTACAGTGTTTTCAAAAGCCTCCAAAACCAGCTGCTGCTCGAAATTACAAATTTTCGATATGGCCCTGATCGTATTAAATTGATCTTGGGGGTGCTCTATATTTTTTTCGACTAAATCAATAAATGATATGGATAAATCTTGGAATGCGCAAATATACCATTGGGTTCTAAGCCCAATATGAACATGTACCTTTGCAATTTTTACTCGTCTTTGGTAATACACCTCATCAATGGTTCCGTTAAACATTTCAATAATATGCTGCCGTAGTGTTACTTTAAGTCTGTCTACAGAACTATGATGACTTATAATATCTACCAAATGATGCTCTGTTCCTATCATGTTGTAAAAACGGTTTACGATGTGATCTACATTGTCCATAACATATGGCTGGAAAGCTTTTAAATATTGTAAGTCTTGCTTCGTTAGATTCAGCATTTCAATTTGTTTCACCATTGATTGGCGAGTAGACAAATCCATTTTTACTGTATATTGCTGTAAATCCAATACCTTCGTCTTTCTCTGTTTTTGAAAAATCACACATCTTCCCTCTTTCATTCCGTTTACTTTCAGCAGGCTGAGAAACACCAAATCCCTTTTTTAACATATTGATTGATACAAGAAAAAATACCGATAAAAACAGATTAGCTATTATGCTATGGGCTAATACTCTTTCTGTCTGGCACACTTCCTCCAAAAGCATGTCGAGTACCTCTTTGTACAATCACATAAAAAATATTCCCGCTCAGCAAGCAGACCTAGTCAGTACATGACTAACAGTAGACTTATTTACGTATGCTTTATTTCAAAATCACTCATTTACATTAATCATTTTATAAATTGCTGTCAATCTTATCGATTCCGTTTTTTTACATATACCACACCAAAAGTCCCTATCTTAAAATTAATGGTAATGCATAAGAAAAAAGCTACCACAATATTATTTGGTAGCTTTTTTACCCGTTTTCTTGTTTATTATGCCTATTTTTTTTATTTTTCTTATCCTTTTTTATTAATCTTCTTTAAATATCACTATATCAATATTTTTTACCCTCTCCACAAGAGAATCTATATACCTAAAAACACAGCCCGTTTTAAATCAAAAGTTTTATAAATGTATGGCAAATAAATAATTCAAATAAACTATATTTTTTCACACAAAATTTACAATCCTTTAAGTTCCTGTAATATTTTAGAAGCTTCTGCAACACCAGCATCTGCTGCGAGGCCATACCACTTGATGGCTTCTTTCAGATTTCTAGCAATTCCTTCACCTTTATTGTAAATATGCCCTAGTTGTAGCTTAGCATCCGCGTCTCCTTGAATTGCAGCCTGTTTAAACCAATGAATACCTTTTTCGATATTGCGTATACCAGTTAGTCCATTACTCCATATATAGCCCAAATCATAAAAGGCATCTACATGATATTGTTCAGCCGCTCTTTCATACCAAAAGAGGCCGCGGTTTACCTCCTTTGTTTGACCCAAGCGTCCCTCTAAATATATTCCACCAAGCCGATATTGCGCTTCGACATAACCTAGCTCTGCTGATTTTTTGTAGGCATTAAAGGCTGCTTCTACATCTGCTTCGACACCCAGTCCCTGCTCGTATATAATTCCTAACGTAAACATCGCCTCTGCCACATTTTTTTCAGCAGCATAATCAAACCATTGTTTTGCTAATATAAAATCTTGCGGTACGCCTTCCCCATTGAAATACATATCCGCTAAATTATTGGCGGCATCCGCATGCCCCTGTAAAGCTGCTTTTTCATAGTATGAAAAAGCAAGGGAATCATTTTCTTCCACACCAATCCCCTCAAAGTAAAAATTCCCTAGTACGTATTGAGCATCTGCATGATTCTGAAGCGCTGCTAATTCAAACCATTTCAATGATTTTTCAGGTTGAAAATGTTCACCTTCTCTAGCGTTGTAGTATTCTCCCAATTGATATTGTGCATCTGCGTCTTGTTCTTCAACTGCTTCTTTATATAAATCAATAATGACTTCATGATCTAAATCCTCTTCATCTAAAATAGGGAGCTGTTCATCTTGATGACGGAAGTACCACTCCACAATATCAAGTACATCATCAACTACTGCTATACGGCTTGCTAGCTTTTCTAACGAAGAAATTTGCCAAACAAGGATATAGATAGATTCGGGAATGGCATCACGCAAGACATCGTCATATTCCGCTAACAATGTTAAAACATTCTCCTGTATGGACTGAGATTGTTCTGAATGGATAATTTGTAAATGCCGTTGTTGCTGTTCTTTCAATAGCCCTCGCACTATTTGATACAATATTTTTTGCAAGGCTGTTAGGGTAACTTCCGTGAATGTAAGTAATTTTATATTTTGAGCAAACCATGTATTTTCTGACTGTGTCAGATTTTGTAGGGAATCAATTCTTTCTTTATTTCGCTTGGCTAACATTTGCTCGTACATTATTTTCCTCCCTTGCACACTATGTAAAAAAACTGCCTTGCCACTATTATATGGAAGACAGTTGAAATTTGGTTACACATATGCTCTCAATAATAAGCCAACGAATAGCGTAATGATTAAAAAGACTGTAATATGGGCCCATTTATACATATCTAATAAGCCTATAAATTCTCGTGTAAATGCATTGGGAACATAGTAAAAGGCTGTCTTTGAGCCAATTCCTTCTGCATCTAGCTTTGCTTTCTTAGCATAAATACTTGCACGAAATACATGGAAATTATTGGTCACAAATAGCGAACGATATTTTTCTCCCTGCGCATGATGGTCCATTATTTTTTTGGAAAAGACCATATTTTGTTCTGTATTGGTCGATTGATCTTCGAGCAATATCTTGTCAGTGGGAAGATGATGTACATCTATTAAGTATTGTTTCATGGCATATGCCTCGGTTAGCTTTTCGTCATTGCCTTGACCACCAGAGACAATAACAAAAGCTCTCTCCCCATACTTTTTATACTGCTTTACTGCCTCATCTAAACGACTTGCTAAAAGTGGGGGCACTTTATCCCCAATTAACCCTGAGCCCAATACAATAATATAATTTGGTTCATAGCGTATGGGTGTAAAATGATACAGTATTGCATAGGCAAGGACACTTGTGTATAAAAACATTGTATAGCCAAAAACCAAAAACGCATAGAAGAAAAGAATATGCCAAAGTATATTTTCTATTTGGATAAAAATGACGAAAACATACCATATCATCATAATAACAAAACTTAGTCCGAGAATGGCTAACATTAAATTACGTACTTTACGCCCTTCCTTCTCTAATAATACTTTACTATTGAAAAACATTGCGATTGATAAAATAAACATAATGCTTGGAAAGCTTCCCAATATAATAAATATCCCCATTTCTGAAATAATCCCCTGATCATTTGGCAGCAATAATGGATAGTGCATAATGAACGCTCTTATCATATATATCCCTATTAAACCTAGTGCTACCGCATTGAGAAAGCGCCTTTTTTCTGTTAAGTACAACACGAGAAATAATGTGGTGAAAAGTGTTAAAGTTAGTAGCATCGTTTCACTCCTTTCTATTGCAGAATTTTCACAATCATGGCATTTGTCACTACTTGTTCAAATTTGATGATATAGCTCAATTATTGAAGGCGTTTGTTTTATTTTTTAATATAGTTCATGTAATATTACTATATAAGAACTAGTTTATGACCAAATTCAAAATTATATTGGAGGAATGTAAGTAATGAAAAAAATTCTTGCCGCTCTTTTTGCAGCGACACTGATATTTTCGACTGTTGGTGCAACATTATTCATTTCGGATACGCCAACGGCAGAAGCTAAATCCTATAAATCAGGTAAAAAAGGCTTCACTAACAACAACAACAACAATAATAGCTCGAATATCCAAAAATCTAAGGATACTTCTAAAGATCAAAATAATGCAACAACAAATAAAAACAACTCATCCTCTACTAATAAAGTAGATACTACTAAAAAAGGTGGCTTTTTCTCTGGCGGTCTAATGAAAGGCTTAATGCTTGGTGGTCTAGCTGGTTTATTATTCGGCAGTCTATTTAGTGGCATGGGGATTCTTGGCAATATTTTAGGTCTACTCATTAATGTAGCTGCAATTGCCGTTATCGTGATGCTTGTGGTTAAGATTATGAATATGTTTAAAGAGAAGAAGCGCAAAGAGGAAGCACAATGGCACAAATAATCAACGAACAAGATATTATTAATGCTATTTGTTTATCTCAAGCTTATTATAAAAACATTCGTCCCGAGGCAGTTCTTGTCGAATTGACTTACGAAGATGACGCTGGCTTTGGTGCAGAGGTTGAAGTAAACGGTCAAATCGAAGTGCTTAATACAGCAGCTATGATTGGTGCATTACGTGTTTGGATTAAAGATGTTCTACATAGTGACCCATTCTCAACTGGGATTGAGCTTGTTTTAGACGACGAGGAAGGCATTATTGCCAAACTATCATAAAAAAAGCAGTACAATGAATTGTTCAAAAATTCATCGTACTGCTTTTTACTTTTTCAAACGTTTCTTCATCTCTTCTTTTTCTTCCTCATTCAGAGAAAAATCTACGATAGAACGCCCTAGCATTAGCAACATAATAAACATTACTCCCGTACCAACTATTAAATAAATCATTGTAAATACTTTAGAATAAGTCGTTGTTGGATATAACCCTGTTTCTACGCCTGTTGGTATCAAACTCACTACAGCAAAATACATAGCATCTAACCAGTACCATCCTTCAGTTCCCTTGTAAAACAGTGTTCCTGATAAAATGATTAAAAACAATGTAGTAAATAATGAGATAAATTGAGGACGTTTAAATGACTTCCACAACCCTTTTACTAATCTTTTCGCAGATAATATAAATGACAGCATCCCCATTCTCCTCTTTAAATACGTTCTACAACATAGTTAGACTATACTTCGTTTTTATTAAAAACGTCAAAAGGTAGAGGTGATGTCCCCCTACCTTTTCAGCATTATTTAATGAATATTTGACTAAGGTTTGTAAATATTTTAGCGGCTTGACCTCTTGTTGTGACAGCTTCTGGTGAGAATTCCCCTTCATTTCCTGTCACAATCCCCAACTCATACAACATGGTAATGGCACGTTTTGTTTCTGCATTATAAGAGGTTACATCTGTAAATGGCACATCGCCCTTTGCACTATATGGTTGATTAAATTGCTGTTCATAGGCACGACTTATCATTAATGCTAGTTGAGCACGTGTAACAAACTGTCCAGGGTTAAATTTCCCATCCGTTCCTTTAATAAGCCCATGAACATATGCTGCTGCAATTTCTGATTGTGTTACTGCGTCATAATTTGCAATGTCAGTAAATGGTGCCTTCTCATCTGTAGATAACTCTAAACTTCTCACAAGAATAGCAGCGGCCTGCGCACGCGTTACACTACTATCAGGTCTAAATGTCCCATCCGTATAACCATTCATTAGCCCAGCATCCGCAGCTTTTTGAATGTATTCTTTCGCCCAGTGCTGTGCTGTATCTGTAAAGCTTACTGTTCCCTTTGTAGTGAAAGTAATCGTTGGATTTTGAATACTTTCATTACGAGCTGCATCGATTGCTTTGATGGAAACATTGTAGGTTGTATTTTCTGTTAAATCTTCAAGTGTAAATGTTGTCGTATCTGCATCCAATGTTGAGATTAATTTTCCATTCACATAGACATTGTAATTTGCCACACCTACATTATCTGTCGCGTCCTGCCATTTAACCTCTACAGTTGTACGATCTTTCACATCTACTTGAATAGCCTTCGTTATATCCCATAACGAGCTAGTTTTAATGATTGGTAAAAATGCTTCATTTGCGACTGCTAAATAACCAGCTTCACTTAAATGAATGTTATCAGGGTTTGGTAAATAGCTTGCAACATCCTTTGCAACAACATCGTATGTCGGCACAAAAATGGCGCCTGCTTTTTCAGCGGTTGTTTTAATTGTTGAATTCACTGTAGCCAATAACAGTTTAAATTGATTTTGTAGATTCTCACTATAGTATGGGAAAGAATTATAATAGCCCATCACATATATTTCTGCTTGTGGATTTATCTTTTTGATTTCAGATAGGATTGTAGCAATATTCGATACAGCTTCTTTAGTAGCTTTAACAAGGGCCATCGTATCAATTCCCGTTGTTTGGGACTCTTTTAATAATGGTAATAAATCATTTGCTCCAGCCGTTAATGTAATGATTTCTGCCTCTTTAATAGAAGCTCGTAACTTTACTTGTTCCTTTGTGTATCCAAAACCTGTGACTGTTTTTTCTACATCATTTTGTAAATCTGCTAAAACATTTTTCGTAGTGTAGCCTGACATAGCAAAGCCCTTATTATAAGAAGTAAGGAAGCCACCCTGCTGTAAGGCCTGTGCAATAAAATCCGTGTAGCCTAACCCAATAACACCTACCTCATTCATTCCATGTGCTAATGAGTCGCCTAGTGCCACATAATCAGATTGAATAACCCAGCTTGGTGCTATGTAGTCGTCTTGTTCTTGTGCATTAGCTACTACAGGGATGGTTAATTGCAAAGCCAGTACACTCGCTGCTAAATAACGAAATTTCTTTGATAATCGCATTTACTCTCTCCTCCACTTGTAAAATAGTCATTGTTTTCACTATTTTACTAGAGGCGAGTTAAAAATAGGTTAAATTACAGCAATCTTTTTAAACTTTTCTCTACTCAGACTGTATTTTTCCATATATTCCACCACCACCAACCTCGATCGCTAATTGACCCGTTCTAGCTAAATCAATTAAATGGGCGATTTTATGTGGCACAACTTGTTCAAGCTGGTTGAGCGTTACCACATGTAAAATATTCATTTCAGTACCAAATGCTTCTATTAGACGTTCCATCATTTTAGGGCCAATACCAGGGATGAAATCAAGTGGTACTTGATGAATATAAGGCGGTCTATTTCGTTCATTCAGAAAATCCTCTGATAGTTCCTGAATACGTGTAGCTACACCCTTTACGATTTGCATACTTCCACAGTTTGTACATATGGTAGCTTCGTTACCTAGTCGTTCTCCACATTTAGCACAGACCGTTTGATGATACTTGCCAAGCAAAGGATTTAAACCATAATTCGCTGTTACTGCTCGACCTTGTTGTTCATGTAGAGCCATTTTTAATTCTGCAAAATTTGCTTCTGCTAATTGTAACTTTTGATACTCACGTGCCAGTTTTCCAAGCGAATGGGCATCAGAATTACTAACGAACGTATATGCTTGTAATTCTTTGATACGACTTACCATATTGGTATCAGAGCTTAACCCTAATTCAATGGCATCGATAAGCTGCGGATCAAAGACTTCTGTTAAGCTACGCTCAACCCCTCTACCAAACAAACTTTTAAATGGTGTAAAAACATGGGCAGGAATAAACAGACCTCCCAATTCATGCACCTTTTGCTGTAATATGAGACCGTCACAATAAATTCGCTGTGAACTCAAGTGGATATTTTTCATATGTTGGGACATCCAATCAGAGAACTGCTTCATTAGCATCAGTGTTGGAAAGTAAGCAAGCACATGAATAGGTCCATGACAATATTGATCGTAAATTTCGATTTCCGACCCTGGAATCAACGTTGTTTCCTGAAAGCGTAGGCCGCCCTCTTTTAATTCCTGTAGTTCACCTTGTTCAATCATCTCCATCATTTCTTCGATTACTTCGGGTGAATGACAATCAATAATCCCAATAATATCTAATCCCTTTCTAGCACTAGCAGTCTCTAAAATTTTTGCTAATGTTAATGTTTTACTGCCAGTAATTTTCACTGCTCGCCCACTAGAAGTACGCCCAATATGAATATGTAAATCTGCATAAAATGTTTGCATTTCAATCGCTCCCTTTAGTATTTCAAGTACGTAAATTTTTTTGTTCAAGCGGACTCAAGATAAAAATACCTTACATCACAGCAAGGTATTTCTCACTTTATTATGATGGATGATTGGTGGTAGTGCTATTATTTGTCTCATAAGCACCTGAACTATGTGATGACCCTGACGATGAATCATAGGCAACTAATGTCACACCAATCTTTTTTTCAAGCTCGTTAATTTTCGCAAGTTGCTGTGGATCTAATTGAGCAAATTTAATGTCTTCCATTATCATCAATCCTTTCACTCATAAAGTTCCCTGAAATAAAAAAAGTATACTTCATTCCACCTCAACTTAATTGCTTAAAGCTTTGTGATTTAGCTAATTTCCAAACGTTTGTTGAATGAAAATGACTGATATTCAGTCATTTTTTATTGACATTGTTTTTCTCATCCTGTAACATACTAAACAAGTAAGGCAAAAGTGAGGGATTGCATGTCAAAGGAAGAAAAAATTATTCAAGCTGCAATTGAAGTTTTTCGCGAAAAAGGAATTGAAAAGACGAAGGTTTCAGATATCGTCAAAGCTGCTGGGATTGCTCAAGGAACATTTTATCTCTACTTCCCATCACGCCTTTCTGTCATGCCAGCTATTGCAAAAAATATGGTAGAAAGAATTATTACTACCGTAGATGAAGGTGTTTCAGATCATAAGCCTTTTGATCAGCAACTTGAAGAGGTTGTTGAAATCATTTTCTCGATCACAAAGGAATATGGTGATATCGTTGCACTCATTTATGCTGGAATTGCACAAACAGAGCATTTAAAAGAATGGGAAAGCATTTATGCACCATACTATGATTGGATGAGTAATTTCTTATTAACGGCTCAACAACAAGGCATCATTCGAGATTCAATTAATCCATCACGGTCAGCAAAGCTTATTATTGGTCTAATTGAATCTGCCGCAGAACAAGTTTATTTGTTTGATGACAGCAAGGATGAAACGATGACACTGCTTAAGCTTGAACTTCTAGACTTTTTATATCATGCACTTGGCCTACGTCACGCGTAAGTGACGTTCTCTTTTATCTACAAAATGACTGAACGTCAGTCATTAATTCTATTAATGAAAGGATTTTAATTATGCAAAAAGAATGGTTATATGTCGGTCTAACAAGTTTATTTGAATTGTTTTGGATATTTGGTTTTAATGTAGCAAGTTCCTGGTGGCATTGGATTATTATTGTGTCTATAATTGCTATCGATTTTCACTTCTTATCAAAAGCTTGTGAAAACCTACCTACTGGTACCGTATACGCTATTTTCGCTGGTGCAGGTGCAATTGGCACTACGTTAATGGACATTTTTATTTTCGATGGAGAGTTTAATGCGATTAAAGGTATTTTCATGTTTATTTTAATATCGGGCGTTATTGGATTAAAATTAGCAGATAACGCACCAACAGATCACGATGAAAAGAAAGGAGTGAATGCATAATGGGTTGGGTATATATTTTATTAGCAGCAATAGCCGAAATTATAGGTGTTATTGGATTACGCTTTTATAGTCAAAATAAAACGATACGAAATTTATTATTATATGTCGGTGGCTTTGGATTATCATTTGCCCTTTTATATGCTTCCTTCAATTATTTACAGCTAAGCATTGCCTATGTTGTCTGGGTAGGTATTGGTACTGTCGGTGCAGTGCTTGTCAATATCATTTTCTTTGGTGAATCCAAAAATCTACCACGAATTATCAGTATCATCGCTATTATCATAGGTGTAGCAGGGTTAAAGGCCGTATCTTAATTAAATTACAATCAAAGGACATCCTTCTTATATCGAGGAATGTCCTTTGTCATTTAAACCATTGAGTATATCTTTGAACCTGTTACATTTTTATAATTAAAAACAGATGGTCATTACTCTAGCTAATGAAAAATCCGTCTCCTGTATAAACATTGACTATTTTTCTAACTAAGAAACATAAGAACTCTTCCTGATATGACTGTTTCCTATGCCATGTATTTTCGTAAATGCTACTTTCATAATGAATATATTATGTAAATTAGTTGTCCTTACTTTTTTAAACTTGACTGACCTTCTTTGCGAATTGATCAGGAACATACGTGAGGTATGGTTTACCAGTCAAGGAATGTGTTTGAATATCAGCAAAAACACCAAATACTTCTTGTAACAATGCTGGTGTTAGCACTTCCTCCGGTGTCCCATGACACACGATTCGACCTTGCTGCAACACGTAAATTTGATCACAGTACATTGCCGCAATATTCAAGTCATGTAAAGCCGCAACTACTGTTAAATGTAAGGTTTGAATTAAGTCCATAAGCTGAAGTTGATGTTGGATATCTAAATGATTCGTTGGCTCATCTAATATAAGCACTTGTGCTTGCTGTGCTAGTGCTCGTGCAACCATTACACGTTTTTTCTCTCCACCTGAAAGGGAGCTAAAGCTTCGTTTTTCTAAATGAGCTATACCTGTTTGCTTCAAAGCATCTTTAACAATTTGAAAATCTTGCTCTTGATCTAGCTCTAACAGTTTTTTATGTGGCGTTCTCCCCATGCTAACTAAATCATGTACAGTGAAATCAAATAAAACAGGTGTATCTTGACTAACAACAGCTAAATTCTTCGCAATTGCTTTACTAGATTGCTTTAAAATATCATGCTCATTTAATAATACCGTCCCGCTTTCAGGTTTTAGAAGACGATACATATTTTTTAGCAATGTTGATTTGCCACTACCATTAGGACCAATTAACCCAACAAACTGCTTTTTCTTTATTTGAATACTTACTTCATGTAGTATACGTTGATCGTTAATGGAGAATGATACTTGCTTTGCTTCTAATGTCATATAAGTTAATCTCCTTCACCGAAAGAATAATTATTGCGACGGAGTAGCCAAATGAAAAATGGACCTCCGCAAAAGGCTGTAATAATACCAATTGGCATTTCCTGAGGAGCAATGATAATTCGAGCAAAGGCATCAGCCCACACTAAGAAAATCCCCCCTATTAAAGCACTAATCGGTATCACATATTTATAGTTAGATCCCACAATTAAACGTACTATATGAGGGATAATTAGACCTACAAAACCAATAGAGCCACTGACTGCCACCAGTACACCTGTTAACAGGGAGACAAGTAATATAAGCTGAATCCGAAATTGCTGAAGATTAACGCCTAACGTCACTGCCGCTTCTTCCCCAAGTAAAAGTAAATTTAAATTTCGATAGTGTAGCCAGAGAAGCCCAAATACGACGAAAAATATGGAAGCTGGAATGATAATATTATTCCATTTAGCTCCTGCTAGACTACCTAGCATCCAAAACATAACAGCTTTTAAAGCCCCCTCTTGCTTTGACATCATTAAAATAAAATTAGAAATGGCCGTTAAAATAAAGGAAACAGCCATACCTGCCAATAACAGACGAAAAATAGAAACCCGTCCCCCAACACGAGATAAGAAAAACACCAGTGCAATGGCAAGTAATGATCCTAGAAAGGCTGATATTGAAAGCGCGTAAATACCTAAAAATGAAAAGGCTCCTAAAATAATCACAGATGTCGCTCCGACGGCTGCCCCTGAAGAAATCCCTAAAATATACGGGTCAGCAATGGAATTTCGTACAAGCGCCTGAATCGCTGCCCCCGCAATGGCTAACCCCGCTCCAACAATAGCAGCTAGCAAAACACGAGGTGCTCTTATTTGCCAGATGATGATCTCCTGTGAGCGACTCCAATCCTGCTCTATGGCATTTTGTATAAAGGGGATTTTAGAAAGAATAACTTTCCATACATATAATGGTGTAACTGAAACTGAGCCAACCATTACAGCAAAGGTCATTGAAACAATTAATACCATAAAAAGTACGAAGGAAAATAACATAAATTTTTTATTCATCTGTTTCAAACTCCTACTGAATAGTGATGAATGAAGCAATAAAAAAAGGTATTCCATACGCAACGACGCATAGAAATACCCTAGAATAAACAAAGTCAGAAAAAATCCAGCTATTGTCCGTAATTGCTTGCATCCTCGTGGGCATTACAGGTATTACTAACTGGCAGGTCTCCTGGCTTCGATTCAACACCCTATAATTGCCTTCCCATTCTTCCACAGTGGCAAATAATATTATAGGACTCCTCGTTACAGTTGCGGGACAGCGTCGGACTTACACCGACTTCCCTTTTAAGTGACATTATAAAATGGCACACCAATAGTATTTGAATTTATAAAATTGTGACGATTCTATCATACATTTTTATAGATTGTTAGTCTACATGGAATTTTATTTCTAAGGAAGAACAATATATAAGCTGTATCTTCGCAGTTTTGAGCACAATAGCTATTTGCTCGTTATAAATTGGCTATCTATTACTTAATAGTTTTGGCATGGGAGGATACTCCACCACATCTTAGCCACTTTTCCTATCACATACATCAATAACATTTCGCTCTCTTCATTCATGTCAAAAAGCAATTGACATCCATCATTTCTGCACATTTGTTTGCTACAGTAAGGGAAAATAGTGAGGAGGATATTACATGATATTTAAAAGAAAATGGTCTACTGGACTTCTAGCAGTAACGGCCTTCATTAGTTTAACAGCTTGTGCGGAGGAGCAAACGAAGCCTGCATCTACTTCCAATAACACTGCTGAAGAAATGGATCATTCTACGATGAACCACTCAAGCTCAGGTGAAGTACCATCCACATTAAAGAACGCGGATAATCCGAAGTTTTCTGTTGGAAGTAACGTGATTATTACGGATGGACATATGGACGGTATGAGAGATGCCGAAGCAACAATAATAGGTGCCTATAACACGACTGCCTATGTTATTTCCTATGAGCCAACTTCCGGTGGAAAGCGTGTAGAAAATCATAAGTGGGTGATTCATGAAGAATTGATTGATCCAGAAGAAGCACCACTAGCCCCTGGCACAGAAGTAAAAACGGACGCAGCGCATATGGAAGGTATGGAAAATGCGACTGTCCGTATTGAGGAGGCTATCCAAACGACTGTTTATATGGTTGATTACACTTCGACCACAAATGGTGAAGCTGTTAAAAATCATAAATGGGTGACAGAAGAAGAATTAACCTCAAAATAATATGAACAACCTCTCCAGCATTTCTGGCAGAGGTTGTTTTCTAGCTTTTGTGTTGTAACGGTTTTCTATCAATTGACTTATGCCATTTATAGCCGATACCCCATACTGTTTGCAAGTAATCATCCGCAGGGAACCCACTTTTTCTTAATTTTTCTCGTAAATTACGCACATGAGAATCAATGGTACGATCTTCAATTGTCACATTATATCCCCAGACTGTGGTGATTAGATGTTCTCTAGAAAATACTTTATTTTGATGATCTAAAAATAAAACAAGCATGGAAAATTCCTTTGGTGTTAGGGGAATTGCCTCATGTTGAAAATATAATTCAAAGGATTCCTTATCTAAGCGAAGACCCTCAAAGCTAATAACCTTTTCCTCTATTTTCGATCTTCTTAATACCGCATATATACGTGCTAATAACTCTTCCTCATCGAAGGGTTTTAATATGTAGTCATCAGCACCGAGGTTTAAGCCTTTGACAATATCCGCATGCTCTCCTTTTGCAGTAAGCATAATGATGGGTACATCCCAAAACTTCCTAATTTCTTGGCACGCCTGCCACCCATCCATCTCTGGCATCATAACATCCAAAAGAATTAAATCTGCATGCCCATCTTCTAAAAAATCGAAAGCCTCTTGAACGGAAGACATAGCTCTACAATAAAAATTCGGCTCTAAATAAAGGGTTAATAAATCTAACATTCTTGGCTCATCATCAATGCATAAAATGGTTTTCATCTGTTTCTACCCCTTTAAAAGATAATTCAAAAGTAGTTCCTTTATTTATTTCACTGCTAACCTTCACTTCGCCCCCATGCGCCTGTACAAGTTCCTTGACAATAGCAAGCCCCAGTCCAGAACCACCTAAAGCACGACTACGAGATTTTTCCACTCGATAAAATCGTTCAAAAATATAGGGTAAATCCTTCTTTGGAATCCCCTTCCCTGTATCTTGAACGATAATGCTTAAAACATCATTGTGTTTCTTTGCGGTGACTGAAGTCGTATCTCCTGACGCACAATAGATTAATGCGTTATTTAATAGATTTATTAGGATTTGCTCTAGCCTTGCTTCATCTGCCCATACTGTCAAGCCCTCTTCATAACGTACAATAAAATGTATACCCTTCTCTTGAAAAGCAGGGCTTAGCTTTTTTTCAATGTTTGTAAAAAATGAATTTAAATGTACGTTTTGTTGTTCAATCACAAACGAGTTTTCATCCATTTTAGCTAAATCAAATAAATCTTTAATTAATCGAGAAAGTCTATTTGTTTCTTCTATTATAATGGCTAAATACTTTTGGCGATCCTGCTCTGTTAAATCCCGTTTCGAAAGAATGTCGGTATAGCCTTTAATAAAGGTTAGAGGTGTGCGAAGCTCATGTGCAATGCTCGATAAAAATTCCTTACGCTCATGCCTTAAATGATTCAGATCGTTAGACAACAGCTGTATAGCATTCGATAAATCCCCAAGCTCATCCTTTCCATTGGTAGAAAGGGCGACTGTAAAATCACCTTTGCTCATTTTCAATGTGGCCTCTTTCATTTGAATTAATGGTTTAGCAAGCTTTCGAGATAGAACGATAATGACTGCTATAGTGACAAGACCAGATACTATACCAACGATGAGAAAATGTTTATTTAAGCGTTTCATTAACGCATGAATGGAGTCTGTATTTTGAAACATAAAGACATAGCCAATCGTTCTTTGCTGATTTTGAATAGGACTAATAGTGGCAATCGCTTGAACCTCTTGCCAATCATCTTGTAAGATCCTTCCCTCATACGGTATTTTTCCCTCAATCTTATGGATCATATCACTAATTTCTAAATCAGGCTGCGAAGAAACCAGTATTGTTCCCTCATAATCAGTCACTACTACATCCGTACTTTCATTAGATTCCATAAGTACCACATGTGCTAGCGTTTCCTCGTTGAAGTTCTGTTCTAATACCGTACGATGTGAATTTCCCCTTGCTTGCAAACTTGCTAGCTCTTCCTCAACTCTAGAATTGGTTAAGGAGACATGTAAAAAAAACATCATAAATGTTTCGATACAAAATAATGTAATAAAAAAGATGATGCCCAGCTTTAGTGATAATTTTCTCATCTGTAACCACCATTTTAGAATTTCTTAAAAGTATAGCGTGAAAGTATGAAGATTTCATGCAGAAACAACATTAAAAAAATGTCTATAACGAAATGGACCTCCACTAAGGGAAATTTCTTGATGCTAATGCTTCTTCTTGTGCAGGGTCTTGGATTCGGCACAATGAGCTGCACCCAAAATATTGGACTTAAAAATCTACTATAGGGGGTGCAGGTAGTGATTTCTGATGAACAAAAATTAGCCGCAGTTCTAGCTTACTTTGAAGAAAAAGAAAGTACGTATCAGATTGCCAATCGATTACAGAGGGATCGACAGTACATTCGATTATGGATTGAATTATATCGCTATCATGGCATCGAAGGAATTATTCGTCCTCAAGGGTTCACGAATTACGAAGATTCTTTTAAAATAAAAGTAATTCAACACCTGATAGAGACGGGCGATTCGCTCCTTCAGACTGCTGCGAAGTTTAATATTCCTTCCCGTGAAACCGTTCGGAGATGGAAAAAACAATGGATGTCAACGGCTGGTGAGGTGCTCTATCAAGTAGAAAAGGAGCGCCAATCAATGCCAAAAAAACAACCACCTTCGTCCGATTTAAATGGAAAAACAACGGATGAGTTAAAAGCCGAAATTGAGTATTTACGGATGGAAAATGCCTATTTAAAAAAGTTGAAAGCCTTAGTTCAAGAAAAGGATGCCTTCAAATCCAAGAAAAAGTAAGAGCTGTCTATGAGCTAAGGTTGGATTTTCCTCTTCAAGCTCTATTAAAAGTCGCGAAACTTAAGAAAAGTACGTATTATTATCATCTCCAAAAATGGGTAAAACCAGATAAATATCAAACGATCAAAGAACGAATTCAGACGCTTTTTCATTACCATAAGGGGCGTTATGGCTATCGTCGTATTTGTTTAGCCCTCCGAAATGAAGGGTTTTTCATCAACCATAAAACGGTCCAACGATTGATGCAAGAATTGGGCTTAAAAGGGACGGTACGCCCTAAAAAATACCGTTCGTATAAAGGGACAGTCGGCTATGTCGCAGAGAATGTCATCCAACGTGATTTTGAAGCCACTGCACCCAATCAGAAATGGGTAACCGATGTAACGGAGTTTAAAATAAACGGTCAAAAAATCTATATATCCGCTGTATTAGATTTATTCAATCGAGAAATCGTTGGGTATGAGGTATCAAAATCACCTAATTTTGAGTTAGTTCAACAGTCTTTTAAGAAGGCGTTTACGTATACAAAGTTATCGAAAAAGAGTGGCTTAATCGTCCATTCTGATCAAGGATGGTTATATCAAATACCACGTTTTAAAGCGTTATTGGCAACACATGAAATCAAGCAAAGTATGTCACGGAAAGGAAATTGTTTAGATAATGCCGTGATAGAAAGCTTTTTTGGCATTATGAAATCAGAATTTCTATACGCAACAACGTTTAAGAACTACGAAGCATTCAAAAAAGCGTTAGTAGACTTTATCCACTACTACAATCATGAGCGGATAAAAATAAAACTCAACGGAAAAAGTCCAGTTGAGTTTCGAAGAGTTTCTTAAAAGTTCAAATTTTTGGGGTCAGTTCACAACTTTATAAAACGATTGTCACAACCCATGTACGTCAGCAACAGTTAATTAATTTAGTACTTAATATTGCTTAAGCTATCCTCGTTAACCTGACTTGCTATAAAATTAGTTGATGAGTAGTGGATTGATTGAAGAAAAACAAGCGACTCCTTGGGGATTAGCGTCACAGAAGTAGTTTTGGAGAGAATAATGTGGGTGAAACAGTTTATCGGATGATCCTTGAAAGCTTAGCTCTATGCAAAGAACAAAGTGATCGTTCACAAAGGAAATCAACTTTGCTTTGCTCAACTGCCATTCTTATTTTTCTAATAAGATGACCCATAAGTAAAGTATACTTATGGGTCAGATTTTAATTAAATGTATTTTTTTGCCCAGTTTAAAAAGTTATCGATGACTACATCAAGGAATTTTACTGTACCTTCATCAGTTAAATTGCCTTCTGCATCGAATTTAGTGTGAACAGCACCAATGTAAACATCATTGCCGCTTAGTAATGGTGAGTTAATGCCAGGAGAGAATAAAATATCGCGTAAATGTAATTGCGCTTTTACAGTACCTAAGTTCCCCATAGATGCACCCATAATGATAGATGGTTTACCAATCATTACTTTATCTACACGAGATAGCCAATCAATGGCATTGACCATAACGCCTGGTACTGTACCATTATATTCTGGTGTCACCCATAGTACAGCATCTGCCGCCTTTACTTTTGCTTTAAAATCAAGAACCTCTTGCGGTGCTTCATTTTCGATATCTTGATTATACATTGGTAGATCCTTTAAGCTTAAAACTTCAAGATCTAACTTTTCTGTATAACGTTTTTGAATAAATTGAGCTAATTGCATATTATAAGATTCTTTACGGATACTACCAACGATAGCTACCACTTTCATGATGTTTCCTCCTAAATGTACATTATTCATAGTATTTGTATAGCAATTCTATTTTATACCACATTAATAATAAGTGGCAAATTCTTCAACTGGCTTGCGATAGCCTCGTAAGCGACGACTGTCTTCTTTTTCTTTCCCAATTGTAATCATCAGTGCTATCTCTTTGGTTTCTGGCACATGAAATAGTTCTCGCAATTTCTGATGATCAAAGCCAATCATTGGACAAGTGTCCCAGCCGCGATTTTTTGCAGCAAGCATAAATAGCATGGCAGACAAAGACGCATTTCGAATAGCTTCATCCTTCATAAATGTCTCACCACGTTCTTCATAAAATTTAGTATTCTCTGCAACAATTTCTACTAGTTCACTAGCTGTTATTATACCCAAATCAACCATACCTTGACTTAGTTCAGCAGTATCTTTATAAGCTTCTTTATCACCTAAGACAAGGATTACCCCTGAAGCTGAATGCACTTTATATTGACCAAATGCCGCCTCTCGCACCTTTTCCTTCATATCCTCATCCAGCACAACGATATAGCTTGCATGCTGTAAGTTAAATGCTGATGGGGCGAGCTTAACATCCTCCAAAATAGGACGAATATCTTCCTCAGTCATCTTAACGCCCTTGATAAAATTATTAGCAGAGCGACGCTTATCAATCAGCTTGGAAAATTCCACTTATTAAACCCCCAATATAATTATGTATTCATCCAGTAGTAACCCTACTGAATGAAATAATATTACTCATATTCTTTATCGAACGTAATGGAGCTTCTTACAGTATCTATTGGACGAACGAGGCCTTCAATCTGCTCACGCTTTGGTTCTAAAAACGGTGGTAATGACAGTTTCTCACCTAGCGTTTCATATGGCTCATCACCCATAAACCCAGGACCATCTGTAGCCAATTCAAATAAAATTCGAGGTGCTACCCGTGCATACAATGATTCAAAGAAATGACGATTTACATAGCCAGATGTATGGAAGCCAAAGCTTTCAAAACGTGCAGTCCATTCATCTAATACTGCACGATTCTCTACACGAAAGGCTGCATGGTGAACCGTACCAAAGCCTTGTCGAGCAACAGGTAACACAGTGTTATGCTCTACAATAATTTGAGCGCCATTTCCACCCTCACCTACTTCAAATAGATGGAAATTCCCTTCTTCTGCAATTTCTTTAAAAAGCATCACTTTTTCTAGCATATCTTTAAAATATTTCACATTAGCTACACGAACAAATACTGGCCCTAAACCTGTAATTGCAAATTCTACTGGGATGGGACCATCTTGCCAAGGCGTGCCTGAAGCAACTCCTGTATTATGCTCATCAGAAATAAGCTGATAGTGCTGATCGTCAAAATCAACAAAGGACAATGTTTTTTTACCAAACTGTTCTTTAATACCTGTATGTTTTACAGTCAATCGATCAAAGCGCTTTACCCAATAATCTAAAGCTGCATCCGTCGGTACACGGAAAGAAGTTTTTGATATTTCATTTGTTCCATGTACCCCTTTTGGGATGTTGGGGAAATCAAAGAATGTCATATCTGTCCCTGCACTACCTTTATCATCTGCAAAGAATAAATGGTATGTTTGAATATCATCTTGATTCACTGTTTTCTTTACTAAACGCATACCTAAAACGAATGTAAAAAATTTATAATTCTCTTCAGCACTACTTGTAATAGCCGTTACATGGTGTACACCTTTTAAATGATTCATACAATATTCCTCCCATTTATCTCGACTTCGAGATATATGTGTAAAATTTTTTAATAATTAGTAGCGTTTTTACCTACTTTTTTAAGAGACAAAATCATTGTGTCCAGCTCCTGCGATTCCAATACTTCAAAAATCTCGTTTATTTTTTGTTCATGCCTAGGGAAAATCCTTTCCATTAAAGCCTGTCCCTCATACGTTAATAACACATACGTAACACGTCGATCTTTCGGACATGCCTTTCGATATACATAGCCTTTTTGCTCGAGCTTATCAATTACATAAGTAATACTACTGCTTGCAATTAATATTTTTTTACCAATCGCTTGAATAGGCTGCTCTCCATGATGGTACAAAAATTCAAGAACCGAAAATTCGGTTTGATTTAAATCATATTGAAGTAAATCTCTTTTAGTGGCATCCTGAATCGTTTGATATGCTCGGAACAAGACCGTAAATGCTTTTAAGTTACGATTGTCTTCCTTCATACGACTCCCTCTTTTACTTCGAATTCATTTATCTTTAATTCGAGATAATAATAACATATTCATTTTTAATCAGCAATCATTTTGTTTCTCACGTTTGCCATCTTCTTCTACGGGTAGAATGTAGTTGTAACTTATAAAGGAGGATTTTACATGAAAAAAGACGTCAATCAAAAACAACAACAGCTAAAAGCATTCCGAGTAAGTGATAAAGATCAACCTCTAACAACCAACCAAGGATTAAAAATATCGGAAGATGAACATTCACTAAAAGCCGGTGAACGAGGACCCACTTTATTGGAGGATTTTCATTTTCGTGAAAAAATGACTCATTTTGATCATGAACGAATTCCTGAACGAGTGGTACACGCACGCGGGTCTGCAGCTCATGGAATCTTTGAAACCTATAAATGCGCGAGTGACATTACAAAGGCTCAATTTTTAAATGGACAAGGAACTAAAACACCTGTCTTTGTTCGTTTCTCTACCGTTGCAGGCTCAAAAGGATCTGCTGATACTGTCCGTGATGTACGCGGCTTTGCTACAAAATTTTATACACAGGAAGGTAATTATGATTTAGTTGGTAATAATATACCTGTTTTCTTTATTCAAGATGCCATTAAATTCCCCGATTTTGTACACGCTGTAAAGCCTGAACCGAATAACGAAATTCCTCAAGCTCAAAGTGCCCATGATACGTTTTGGGATTTCATTGCAAATAATCAGGAATCTGCCCATATGGTCATGTGGCATATGTCCGATAGATCCATCCCACGAAGCTATCGAATGATGGAGGGCTTTGGTGTTAATACCTATCGCCTTGTCAACGCTGAAGGAAAAGCACACTTTGTTAAATTTCATTGGAAACCTATACTTGGGGTTAAATCATTAGTATGGGATGAGGCGCAAATCATCGCTGGAAAAGACCCCGATTTTCACCGTAGAGATTTATGGGAATCCATCGAACGAGGCGATTTCCCAGAGTGGGAGCTTGGTGTCCAACTTATTCCCGTTGAGGATGAATTTAATTTTAGCTTCGATATTCTCGATGCAACAAAAATATGGCCAGAGGAAGAAGTTCCAGTACGTATCCTTGGGAAAATGACACTGAACAAAAACGTTGATAACTTTTTTGCTGAAACGGAACAAGCTGCATTTCATGTTGGACATGTTGTACCTGGTATTGATTTTTCAAATGATCCTTTACTACAAGGTCGCTTGTTCTCCTATACAGATACTCAGTTAATAAGACTTGGAGGACCGAACTTCCATGAAATCCCTATTAATAAACCAATCTGTCCCTTCCATAATAACCAACGAGATGGCTATGGCCGACAAACCATTAATGTCGGGCAAGTTAGCTACCATAAAAACTCCTTAGCCAATAACTCACCCTCTCCTGTCTCTGAAAGCGACGGAGGATATAAACATTATGAAGAAAAATTGGAAGGACACAAAGTACGTGCACGTAGCGATAGCTTTAAAGACCATTTTTCACAAGCAAGATTATTCTGGCTCAGTATGACCGATGTGGAGAAAAAGCATATTATTAATGCCTTTAGCTTCGAACTTGGAAAAGTAAAAAATAAAGACATTCGAAAACAAGTTGTAGATATGTTTGCTCATGTCAGCTACACACTTGCATCAGCTATTGCTGATCAAATTGGTATAGTACCACCAATCCAAGTAGAAGTACCACATACTCAACAAATCTCACCTGCTGTTAGCCAAATGATCAATGCAGTCGAAAGTGTTAAATCTTTTAAAGTAGCTCTGATTGTAACAGACAATAGTAGTGAAAACTTAAACGAACTAATGGCTACATTGTTAAGTAAAAATATAGTGGTTGAACTTGTGAGTACTAAGCAAGGCATCCTAAATGGCTTTGAAATTCAAGAAACATTAGCTACTACCTCCTCCGTTCTTTATGATGGGGTTTATGTGACTGGAGCTTTCCAGCATTCTGATCAGCAATCTAAAGCACTACAATTCATTGAACAGGCCTATCAGCACTGTAAAACAATAGGCTATACGGAAAATGTTTCGTTTTTACAGCATCTTGCCAATAAAAATGGTGTGGCAAACAATCTGAATTCTTTTATTCGTTTCCTTGCTAAGCATCGACATTGGGTACGATAATGAATGGAAAAGCCAGCTAACGTATTGAATCTGTTAGCTGGCGTATTTCTTTTATTTAATTCGTGTAAATTCCTTTTCATTTCCGTCAACAAATTCAACATCGACTTCAATGGATTGGTAGTTGGCTTCAATATTAAATACTTTAATTACTTGATCGATTACCTCATCATTAGGTGTTGTCGAATCGAAATTTAACTGCTTAAATAATGGCTCTAATTTTGTATAAGCTTCATCCCCTTGCAGTCTTTCATTCTTACGGTCATCCTGTAACTTCGCTTCTATACCTGATTTTTTGTCTTCATATTCTACCTCATATGACTCTGTTGCAGAATAATCAACATCTAATGAAAACTCTAAAAAATTAAAGGTCATTTGGTCTGTTGGCGTATCACCAGTCTGCTGTGTACCATTTTGATTTGCTGGTGCGTTAGTAGGTACGTCCTTTACCTCATCCTTATTACAGCCATAAAGAATAACAGTCATGAAAGAAATCGTTAATAAAAATTTCAATTTCAAATTATACACTCCCTTCTTTCCATATTATTTCCCCATCCAGCTATAAACTAACCCAAAAAAGACATCTCCTTTGATGAGGAAATGTCCTTTTAATGACACGCTAATTAATAATAGAAGTTGCGATCAACTTTATTTTCTTGAATAGCCTTTGCTAAACGGACTGTTGAGATAGCCAAGTCAGCATATGACACACTCTTCGTAGCATTAAAGTTGTTTTGCTGTGCATCAATTAGACCCATACCATGTGCTAAAGCAATATAGCCTGTATACGCTGGATCAATTGAAGTTGCATCAGCAAAGTTTAATTTATAAATATCTTTATATTTAGCAACATTATCTAATTGTAATAGTTTGATTGACCACTCTGCGAACTCTTGACGAGTCAGAGTCGCATCCAATGCAAATTGATTTGCAGGCTGTATGATCCCCATTTTAACAGCTTGTTCTACTACTCCATAGAGTGGATGCTTTTTATCAATATTGTTAAAGGATTGCTTTTCACCATCTCCATTACCATAGTAACCATATGTTAAGGAATGTAATAAAATTTTCAATGCTTCTCCTTTTGTCACAGCAACATCCGCATTAAAGTTTGCTAGATCTTTTACCTCTAACACATTTTGATTTAATAAATAATTTAACTCTTTGGCAGCCGTTGGGTGAGAAATAACAGGCTTCTCTTTAGAGTCATCTACATTATTTAACCATTCACCAGAAATAGCATCAATCTGGTTAAATAAACTACCATTGTACGTAGGAGCATACACTAAATCATAATGTTGTTTATTCTCCATATCTTGTTTTACATATTGTAGTTGCAATGTAAGTGCCTTGCTATAGGCTTCTTTTGCTTTGTCAGCTGAAATGACCTTATTGATAGATGGCCAGCTATCTATCTTTTGCTTATATACACTTAGTGAGCGTAAAGATCCATCAGAGCCAATACCTACATATAAGCCATCTCCTACAACTGCAATTCCATTCATAATGCGTGGGAAGGTGAAGTAATATTCCTTACTATATTGATCAAATACAGCATCCTCGATTGGCATTGAATACTCATGTAGATATGAAGGTGCCCATTCCTTCAAGTAATCAGTTGCCTTCTTCAATGCAGCGTCCTTCGAAATAGCATTTACTTTGTTATCTACTAAAAAATCTCTCGATAGGTCATGATACTGAACTAGTTCACCTGTCGCCTTATTGATTTCTAAAGAGCTACCAGATCCACCATTGCCATACATATACGTATAGTTTACAGAGTATATCGTCTCACCATTGTCATTTTCTCTTTCATCTACTAATTCTATATTGAGCTTCGCTTTACTCTCATCAACCTTTAAGAAATTTTTCGCGAACTCTTCAGCCTCTGCTGCCGTCATACCGTTCTTTCTTGGTGGTAATGGCTGTGCTGAAATTTTCTCAACACTCTTTGTCTTCGGCAATTGCTCAGTAAAACCATTTGCTGTCTGCCATTGCCCATTTAGAGCATGTACACCATTGAACCCTGTGGCAGGCGTATACACAAGCTTCACATTACGTTGATTAGATCTGTAGTCGTAATCAATATAATAACGAAGCTCGACAGCTAAATTATCACGAACTTGTGCCAGCATATCTTCCTCATTCTTTTTTTGATCTAAACGATCAAAGGAAGCTTTACTAATAGATTCTGCATTACTAGACATCCCCGTAATTTCACCATTTGCCAGAACATGAATAGTAATACTTTGATCTCCAATAAGAACCCCATTATAAATTGGTGAATAGACAAAGGAGTAAGTAATTGGTTCTGATAACGGTCTAGTAATATTAAAACCATATTCGTTATAATCATCACGAAGTTTGTAATTATCCGAATCAACAAATTTACCCAGGAATTTTTGTGCAATTTTTTGCGCCTCATTCTCTAAATACTTTGCTGGATAGATTGCTTCTGCTATATTTGCAGGCTGATAATAAAAACTTTCTAGTTCTAAATCATCGCCCTTAAATACAAAACTACCATGTGCATCTTTACCATTAATTGTCTTATAGAAGTTTAGTTCATATCGAACCGTTGTATCATCTCTATAAAAATGACCTGGTCCAGAATTAAAGTCATTATCTGCTACAAATTTGAACTCTTCTGGGAATAGTGAACGTAATTTTTTTATCAGCATGTTTTTTGTAACTTTTGTTTCAGTTGAAGCTACCTGAATTTCGATACGCTCCGATGATTCCTTTACATTTGCAGATACATGCGAAATTGGTGCTAAAATACCAACAGAAAATGCTGTTGACGTCAAAATAATACCTAACTTTTTAAATTTACCCAAAATATCCCTCCTAAAATACTATTTACCATAATTATAATGTATTTTCCGATATTTAGAAATGTTTTTTACAGATAATTTCCACTTAGAAGAAAATACATTGGGTAAACCCTATTTTCCTTCCTCATGTTATTTCTTCACCACATCAAAATTGGCTCCAATTAATACCCAATTTTGAGGGAATGGTAGCCCCAACTTCCAATAACCAATACCACGGAGATTATATTGTTTAATAAGATTGAATTTTGCTTGAATAGATCTAGCATCTTCAAACCACACCATATGTGCCCTACCTTGCTCATCATAGTATTCAAAGAATGGTGCTTGGGCTCGCCAATCAAACTGAATTGCTGCATTATAACGTTTGGCAATTTCAATGGCTCTTTGTGGGCTAAGTGCTTCCGCGTACGGTCCACCCTGTACAAAAGGTAACGTCCAGTCATAGCCATATAAATTTTGTCCAAGCATAATTTTACTTGCAGGTATTTCACTAATCGCATATTTTACAACAGCTTCTACCTCAGGGAGAGGCGAAACGGCCATTGGCGGTCCTGCAGAATATCCCCATTCATAGGTCATGAGTAAAACAAAGTCGACTATTTCTCCATGCGCCCTATAATCATGTGCTGCTGTCCATGGACCTCGTTCACTATCACTTGTTTTTGGAGCTAGTGCGGTAGACACTGTATATCCTTGAGCATGGAATTTTTCGACAGCTCTTCTTAAAAAATTGTTATAAGCTTGTCGTTGATCTGCTGGCAAATTTTCAAAGTCAAAGTGGATATCTTTCACTTCCCCAAGTCGCTTTGCTTCTGCAAGAATATTATCAAATAATAAATCTTGAACAGCCGTACTTTGAAAAATATCTCTCGCTAACTCGCCACTAAAACTAAAATTCTCCAGATTGGAAATAACCATAGCCAGAGATGCTCCCGTATCATCCGCAATTTGTGTCACACCTTGACTCGGTGGTCTCTGTAGGGTTCCATCCCTTCTTGCCTCATAACTGAATAAAGCTAAATATGTTAAATAGGGACCCGCTTCCCTAGCCTGATTCAAGAGGGCCTCGCTAACAGATGTTCCTCTGGGCTCTAAATACGCCAATGTTTCTGCCCTGGTTTTTGGCGGTTGTGGAATATATAATCTCGTTCCAATAGCTAATGGTTGATTGGGATTAATACCATTTACTTGAGCAAGCGTTACATAATTAATACCAAAGCGTTGCCCGATTGACCATAAGCTATCGCCTGGCTGTACATAATAAAAACTTCCGACAATTGGGATCACAAGAGCTTGCCCCACCACTAAACGATTTGGATCGGGAATTTGATTGGCCTCTACAATACTCTGAACCGTAGTCCCATACGCCTGCGCAATACCCCATAAAGACTCGCCAGCCCGTACAACATGTATTTGAATGATTTTGCCTCCTTCTCGCTTGATAAAATCATACCTATAAATCTTATGAAACCCGATAAGAAAAGATGTCTTGCTACAACACCACAAAAATCTATTACTTCGAATAGTGGATGAATTTTGTCATCCTTTTTAAAATAGTTTTTTTATTAGTGTATGAATAATAATTTCCTAAGGCTTCGGAACCCCCATTCACCTGATTTTTTGTTTGCTATGTATTCTACTGCTGTATGCCATGTACTCGATAATATCCATGTTTTTACTTTCCCTTCATTTTAATGTTTTCAATATATCTAGTGTCCTATCTTCTGCTTCTTCTCTACTATTTGTATAAGAAAACGCAAAATGATACACAACCCTAAAATATTTATCGTACAAACGTTCTATATATGACATATCCTTCTGTATAAATTCCCCCTCTTTCTACCTTATACATAAGTCTCTGTACGCTAGTTTTTGTCGCACTTTTCCCGAAATATTTAACGCAACTAGTATCATATGCCTTATTCTTTTCACTATCACCACTCTTGTATAATGAAATTATTGTAAGGAGGTGTTAGATTGCGTTTATTTTACCAGCAAAAAGTAATCGGCAAGAAATCTCGTAAGCTTCAAAAAATTCCATTTTCTATTGATGAGCCTGTTACAACTTTACAAGATTTACTTGTTCAACTTGTGACACAGCAGGTACAACAATTTAATGAAAAAATGGTCGATACACCACTTCATCTTTACTTAACGGATCAGCAATTAGATGACGCAACCCAGTATGGGAAAGTACATTTTGGAGAGAAGAAAAATGATTCTTTACAGTCCGTTGACCAAGCCATGTCCAATATGCTTCAAGCATTTCAAGATGAGCTGTTCTTGGTCCTTCACAATGAGGAGTCGCTAGATTCTCTTACTACACCTTTAACCATACAGGAAGACGATGTTTTTACATTCATTAAATTAACTATGCTTGCAGGACGCATTTGGTAAGGAGGGATATTTCATGACACTTTCACATGAACAAAAAACATATTTTCAAGGTATAGTCGATTCCGCACCTATAGCTATACAGCCATTAGCTGCAGCATTACTAAAATATATGGACAACAGAGATTATGAAATAGAACAGCTGATTGCTGCTCAACAAAATTCAACACTTGAAGAGCTATTTAGTGGTCCACTATTTGACGTGCTTACGCTATTTTCTTCACAAGAACGTGCACTAAAGATTAAGAAACTAGCATTACGTTTTGATGCTACAATGTTCCAAACCGATGTTTTACGTCGATCATTTCGTTCATCTCAACCCGTGCAGGATCATCTTTTCCACTGTTTACAATTAATAGAAGAAATGCTGACCTTTGAGGAAATTACTTTGGAGGAGTTACTAGCGAATCATCATCAATACGAACATGGTACCTATCCCAATTACAGCTCTTACGTTTTGAAGAATGAAAATATAAAAGTAATGGGCTTTAACGTCTTTGAACAGTTGCTTGCTGACGAACTCTCTTTAGAAAATCCTTCTATTGAAGAGGTAGTGGAAAGTATTTTATTTGATGAGCATCACAGTAGCTTTTTCGGTCATCCGTTCATTCGGGGTATTTTTAAGTCCAATAACCACCGTATGCATGAAGCTCTTGGCAAATTATTAGTAGCAGCTGCCCGTCAAGAAGGGCTACGACAAGCAATCGTTGAAAATATTGACCATGGCAATCTTGATGCACAGCTAAAAATGATGAAACTTATTCAAGAACATCAACTAACACGCTTCTCCTCTGTGATTCGAGCAGTCGATACTTGGATGGGGCTTGGCTATAATAGCTTTGAAAATCAAAAAGTGACGGAGGAAGTTTTAGCTTTAGCTGTCCAAGCCATCGAACAGGATAACTTTATTGAACAGCTACTAAAGAGTGATCGTACAATTGATATTTATGTCGCATTATGGGCAACTGCTACAAGGGACTATACAAGGCTAGATGCTGTCGTGACAACGCTCTTAAAGCGTAACAAACATATCCAGCTTACAACGCTTGCCTTTTTAAAAAATTTATCTAAGACCTCCTTTACAGCGCCATTTGTGAAGGATTTAATTTTAACGACGAAAGATATCGAGTTATTTGCCTTTGCATGGGGCAATTTCCTCTATGCTAACCACTATATTAATAGCGAGTATGCAAGAGATCATGAATGGGATCAAAACCTTCAAAAATTCATGCAAGAAAATGCACAGTTGCAAGGCATTGAATATCTATTATTCAAACAACTGGAATGGGCTAAGAATGAAGTTACAAAAGAAGGGCTGAATATTACAGGTAAACCTTTATCCTTTGTCCATGTCCATTTATCATTAGAAGATTTAATTTCAACCCAAATTATTTTGGCCCATCATGTACAAGATGAGGTATTATTCCAACGAATTATTGCACAGGCAGATTCCTACTCACCATCAAGTAGAATCGGCTTACTTAATATTTATTGTCTTGATCCTAAAACACAAGGTCAACGTGAATTTTTATTTAATTCTTTACGAGATCGCAGCTCCATCAATCGTTCTCTTGCATTGAAAAAAATACATGCTCTGACACCAACCGAAGAAGAAATCGTAAAAATTGAAGATCTTTTAGCTAATAAATCAGGGGCACTTCGTAAAGAGGCTATCTCCTTGTTAAAAGCTCAACCACAGGACCCGTTATTGCAAAGTGCTGAACGACTGATAAAAGATAGTAAGCAGTTAAAAAGGCTTGGAGGACTTGAATTACTGTTAGAAGCTTCTAAGGACGACAATTTAACGAGTGAGCAAATTACCACTTTATGTTCCTTATTACCAAAAATAACAAAAAGTGAACAAGTTCTGTTAGAACAATTAGTAGCAAGGGATGTACCACAGTATAACGAGCGCAATGGCTTTGGCTTATATACGCCGCATTCCCCTATTCAATATGATCGTATTGCCGATGGGGCCATTCAAATGAATGGTGAAGAACCTTGGCAGCAGCTTGTTCCTTTCTATGTACAGACACCGACACCATTTGAACAATTTTTTCAATATGATATTGAAAAATTGCTGTCGAAGCTTGAGCAACTTATCCAAGTACTTGATGAACATGCTGAACTTGAGTATGAGACGTACCAATGGAATGATACGCCCATCACCACTACATTAGGGCAAAAATATAGTGTTATAGCAACTAAATCGGATAATCAACGACATGCTAGTCTTGATGCTTATCCTATTCCTGAAGAAATTATCCAATGGATGAAGACATCATTATTTAGTAATGAAGACTTAGCCTATTTTAATTTTTATCATAGTCTATCAGAATACCCTTCTGCACATGATCTTTCCGAAGCAGCTCATACACTAATTAAACCGTTCTTCCAATACAAAGAATTAAAAGCACGTGTTGCTCAATTTAATTCCTTGAAATATGACCATACAATTCAACAGATTTTCTCAGTGCTATCCCAAGATATCGATAAAATCTCAGGTGAGACAGTGCTGCATCAGGAAGCACTTTCATTATTAGAAAAGCATGCACCCGAATTTAATCGCTTTGAACAGGCAATAGGCATTATGTTACAGCTATTCGATCAAATCCCTGTGGATCAGTGGCAACTTGATGTTCGAGAAAAAGGTTATTATTACTATCGTTCCACATCTACCATTATCGATTTAGATGTTGTGGAGACATTCGTGGATCGATGCGGATCTGATTACTCAACATATGGTGAATATGTCAAAATGCTAGCTGTCAATGAAGAGCTAACAAAGCGTATGAAAAATGAAAGCTATAGCCCGAACGTCTACAATTTATCTTTATTCCAATATTTAGACGCCATGAAGGTTGGTTTATTTACGCAAGATCACTTATTTGAAGCCATATTTACCAATACGCTCGCTTCAGAAATATTTAACGAGCCAACTAAATTACTAGAACGTTATCAACAGTCATTTGATGATTTAACAGATTTCTTGGCTATTCGCGAACAAGCGATTGATCGTATTTTAGCCATAGAGCTAAAGCGTGGTGATACACCTACCACTGTAACCAAGCTTGCTAGTAATATTTCTTATTTTGAGGGTATTCATTATTTCTTACAAATTCTACAGGCACTTGATGGAGAAAAGCTTGCACGAGGTTATATTTGGCAAGCCGAAACGAAAAAGGATGTATTCTCTCGATTGCTAACTAGCTGCTACCCTAAAAAAGAAGAAACGGCACAGCAATTAAAAGAGGCGTGGGAACAAACAGATATTTCAAAAGAACGTTTAATCGAAGCCATGATGTACAACCAGCATTGGATAGACCTTGTCAGTGAGGTCATTGACTGGGATGGATTAAAGGAATCAGCCTGGTATTTTATCGCCCATACAACTGATTCTTTATCAGACTTTGCCAAAGATCAGATTGCCCTCTTCTCTAGCATAACTGCTGAGGATTTTCGTGATGGTGCATTCGATTTAGCTTGGTTCCAAAGTGCCTACGAAACACTTGGTGCAAAAAAATTCAAACTCGTCTATGATGCAGCAAAATATGCTTCTGAAGGAGCCAACCATCGTCGGGCACAGCTTTATGCAGATACGGCTATCGGTAAGCTCAGTCCCAAACCATTTATGCAAGAAATTCAAGACAAGCGTAATAAAGATAAATTACGCGCACTTGGCCTGATTCCTTTAAATAAATCTGATGATAAAGATGCCCTAACACGCTATCAATTTATTCAACAATTTTTAAAGGAAAGTAAGCAATTTGGTGCGCAACGCCGGGCTAGTGAAGCACGCGCAGCCAGTATTGCACTAGAAAACTTAGCACGTAATGCTGGTGATGGAGAAGCCACACGCTTTACATGGCGTATGGAATTATCAGCCTTTAACGACATCAAGCATTTATTTAAAGCACAACAAATCGAGCAAATTACAGCTCATTTGCAAATTGAAGAAGATGCGTCTGTAGCCATTGTCGTTGAAAAGGATGGTAAACGTCTAAAGAATATTCCTGCTGCATTAAAAAAACATGCTGCTATTGTAACCTTGCAGGAAGCTCGAAAAGATTTACAAGAACAATATAAACGGGCGCGTCCAGCACTGGAGCAGGCTATGGAATTAGAAACCGTATTTTCAGCTGATGAGCTTATCCATTTATTAGCTCATCCGATTCTAGCTCCCCTTTTACAAAAGCTCATCTTTATCAGTGATGAACATGTTGGCATGCTTACACCAGATGGCTTACAGCTTTTATCTGCTGACATTGTGGCACTGGCACCAACGTCCGCCATCAAGATTGCCCACCCTTATCACCTTTTAGAAAGTGGTCAATGGAGACAGTGGCAAGCCTATATGTTTGAGCACAAAATACAACAACCATTTAAGCAAGTGTTCCGTGAGTTATATCTCATCAATGCAGATGAAAAAGCACAAAAACAATCATTGCGCTATGCAGGACATCAGGTAAATCCATCACAAACGATAGCTTTGCTGAAAACACGAGGCTGGCAAATGAGTTATGAAACAGGGCCTCGTAAAGTGTATTACAAGGAAAATATTGTGGCATCCTTGTATGCACAGGCAGATTGGTTTACCCCAGCAGAAATTGAAGCACCTGCAATCGAAGGGGTTTACTTCTATGATCGTCTAACCGGCAAAAATATCGTGTTAGATGTTATTCCTGCTACGATATTCTCTGAGGTTATGCGAGATATTGACCTTGTTGTCAGCGTTGCTCATATTGGTGGTGTAGATCCTGAGGCAAGTCATTCTACTGTTGATATGCGCAGTATTATTGTAGAAGAATTAGCTAAATTATTGAAGCTAAACAATGTGGAAGTGAAAAAACAGCATGCCCTGATTGAAGGTAAGCTAGCAAGCTACTCCTTACATTTAGGAAGTGGTGTGGTGCATCAAGTAGGTGGTTCGATGATTCCGATTATTGCTGTTCCATCACAGCATCGTGGACGAATTTTCTTACCAATGGTGGATGATGATCCACGCACAGCCGAAATCATGTCAAAACTGTTATTACTAAGTGAAGATACTAAAATTAAAGATCCTGCCATTTTAACTCATATTCGTAGCTATGAACAAATGCGCTAATGTAAGCCAAGTAAAAACAGGTGACAAAACAAGTCACCTGTTTTTATTGTACATCCGTTTTAATCATTTCAAATAATAGTGGTACATTCGTACCTCGTTGCAATGAATGGCAACCTTCCATTAAAAACGACCAACTTTTCTTTATTTTTTCCCTATAAGGTAGCTCTGAACTAACCGGGAGATAGGCTCTCAAATATTCTTCAATTGTGCCAGATAGATTGTCCATAAACGCATCTGCTTTTTGTATTTTTTCTGTTGGGATTTCATTGCGCTCATCCCATAAAACATGCTCTAAATTCGTAGAGAAATAAAACAATTGATAAGGTACTTTCATACGATTAATGCTAAAATGGTCGTTGGCAATTAAAATTTTAGCATTCTTCGCTTTCATGTCATTACGTTGTTCAATTTGTTCTTTACGCTTAGCTGACTTCACTAAAATAGCATCCTCAGTATAAAATAAATTTTGCTCAATTTTCTCATCTACCTTGACACATTCCGGTGCAATAAAGCAACCATCCGTATCTGTAATATGAACGACAGCAGTTAAATCATTTGCTAAAAATTTATATTTTTCAAGATAGCTTTGGATTACTCGTACCACACTATTTTTAATATTCGGGATACGTTTATGGGCATCCCATTTTGTCAAAATATCTTCACGTTGTACATCAAAACGTATGGTTGAATTCGCAAAGTGAGCATCTAAATAATCCTCTAAAATGATTTGCTCCGTTTGTCCTTCCACAATGATTAAGAGTACCTTTTTAGTCATACTGAACACCCGCTTTACGAAAAGCACGTTTAATTTTAAATGTTTTGGTTTCCTTATAGACATCTTCATCCTGTCCACCAAGTTGAATAGCACGTAAGTAGACATCTCTAGCATTATTTACTTCTTTAATGCCTTTTAGCTGCATATAGCGGTGATTTTCATTTGTCGTTGTAAACCATAAGTTTTTAATAGCTAGCACCTCTAACACACGTAGATTATGGGATGTAAAAATAAGTTGTCCTTTTCCATCCTCATCTATCACTGTTAACAACTCACCCAACAAATATTCAAATACTCCCGAATCTAATTCATCAATAACCACACAGGCATTCGGATTATTGTAGACAGCTATCAATACACTAAGAACAGAAATGATCTTTAAAATCCCCTCAGACTCTGTTCGCAGCGGTAATTCCCTCTCTCCACGCTGTGATAAAAATTCAAAACGAATTCCCGGCTCACCATTATCCATCATTTGCTTTGTAATCACATTAATTTTAATAGTTAGACCTGGAATAATAGCCGTTAACACACGGTTACTTTGCTCAATTACTTCACATAATGCATAGAATGCATCCTCTCGTAATATGGCTGGTCCCTTTAAATCGTAAGGTATTAGACCTCTCGTTTTCTCTAAATGAATACTAAACGGCATGATCCGTTCTTCAAATAATGGTGCTATATTTTGATTATTAACAACATGTAAGTCTCTATTAAAATCAACCGCAATATTTTGAAGTAGTTGCATTTCTTGCTCCGAAAGTCGTTCCTGTAACAATGGCTTTACATCTTTATGGAATAGAAATGACATATATTGCTTTCTTGCTAACTGTTGAATAACAAGTAATTGGATACGTGCCTGCTCACTTAAATCAGCCAGTTTTGATTGACGAATTCGGACGTCCTTCTCTGTTACAGCTACTAATATCTTTGAACGCTTCCCTTTAGCATTTTCTCGATAGCTAAGACGTTCCAGCGTTGTATATAACCGATGCTGATCCTCCTGTAGCTCCACATAGTAATTTACATAAAACGTCCCAAATTGATTTTCAACTAAAAATTCGACATCTATGCAGGCTGTTTGCTCACCTGCTAAGATAAGTCGTTTTTCTTGTGAGGGTAGTTTCACTTCAGCAAGCCAACCCGATATAAGTGTCTTTAATATTTCAAATGCATCCACAATGGTTGTCTTTCCAGAGCCATTCTGTCCATACAGCCCTACAACATTTGCTTGTAGAAATGTCTCAAAATTTACTCCTAGTACAATTTCGCCTTGTCTTACATTTCGTAAATTTTGTATGTTCATCTTTTTTATTTTAATAATCGCCATTTGCTAAACATCCTTTTAACCTTTTTCCTTATTATAATAAAAATCGTTATATTTTATAACAATTTCAACCTTAAGTATCGACTAGCCTAAAGCCTATGGCAATTATCGCAATAGGCATATGTTAGAAAAAATGAAGAAAGGTGTGTTTCATTGGTTTATCCTAGATTAGCTCCTGATGATTTTAACAGTCAATTTCGCCCAGGTATGAAAATATGGGTAACACTCCCCACAGGTACTTATGCAGGTACATTGATTCGAACATTTGGCACTGGAGGAAGAACAGCTGAAATCCAGCTAGATAACGGTCAAATAGTGACTGTGGATGTTAGTCAAATTACTGCCGCAGGTACAGGTACACCACCTGGTAGTTCCTATCCTCCGCCATATCCACCACCCTATCCACCACCTTATCCGCCGCAACCATACCCTCCACGTCCATATCCGCCACAACCTTATCCACCGCAACCCTATCCTCCACGTCCATATCCACCACAGCCCTATCCGCCGCAACCTTATCCACCACGTCCAGGAGGGCAATATCCCGGTTTCCCACCACCATTAATACCAGGATTGCCTAATATTTTACCAGGTATCTTTGGTAATCCTCGACCATAGCCAATTAGAAAAGGTTATTTCTTTGTTCATCTTTGAATAAAGAAATAACCTTTTTTTCATTTTATTCCCATAATAAAAATGACAGAAAACCATAGCATTCTCAATGCATATCAGACATTACAAAATAAGTAAAAAGCCCTAACAAGGAGTTGAAAAATAGGATATCCACCAAATTTTTAATTCAATTGAAATCGACTAGTTCCAAGCAAACTTCTTTTTTATACTAGTAATCGTTCGAGTTTTTGTAAAAATACAGACTAAAATACAAAATAGACAGACTAAAAAACTAAATTCCATTCTTTAATTTTATAAATCTAGACTTTAAATAGTAAGTTTTCTGGGTTGTGAATCAATTTTTTTGGCAGTATAGTAGTTTAATGTTAGGGGATAAATAGATTACTTTGCATTCATAAATATTTAATATGCATCTGGACTTCTACGAATAACATCACAATCTTCAATGTGCAGTACATTGACTAAATTATCCATTTCTTATCCTTAGCTTGAAATATTTGTTATATCATATTAGGAGGAAAAGTATGAAAAAACGCAAGAAGCAGCATATGTCCATTAGCAAAAAACTAACCGTAATAATGGTAAGTATTTTATTATTATTTGGTTTAGTTACTTTAGGCCTTTCTTATTATATTGTCAGAAATAGTAATTTAACAGATATGGATCAATCGCTCTCTGACAAAGGCATGATCTTAGCAAAAACGATTGATATCAATACGTTGAAATCAATACTAGATAATCCAACAAACAGTAACTCCGACGCCTTAAAATTAACAAGAGAAATGGATGCGATCAATGACAATTCTGATAGCATTACCAATCTATTTTTAATTACGGTTAATGGAGAAAATATTAATGCACCTGTTCTTTCATCTAGTATACTAGAACTAGGTGCTGAATATAATCAAGATATGATTGCTATGGGTTTATCTCCCGATTTCCTAGCAAGAATCAAAGAGGTTTTTAACACAAAAAAAGCAACAGCAACAGATATTTATAGCGATGAGTTTGGTAGCTACAAAACGGGCCTCACACCCATTTTAGATGAAAATGGTGATATGTTGGCTGCATATGCCATTGACTATGACGTATCGATGGTAACTGGAAAAGCCATGTCTGAAGCTCTATGGACATTATTAGTCACTGTTATTTTCTTAATTGGTTCATCTATTGCTGTATACACTCTTTTGAGAAAAAAATTAACACCAATTCAACAGCTTTCCTTACAATCTAAAAAAGTAGCAGAAGGTAATTTAGAGCTTGAACCATTATCCGTTACTTCTACAGATGAAATAGGAACGCTCACACAAAACTTTAACTTAATGATTGAAAATCTAAAAACTGTCATTAAAAGTACAACAAACGTTTCTGCTCGTGTGTCAAACACAGCCAACGTTTTATCGGCAAATATGCAGGAAGCTTCCGATTCTTATAATAATGTAGCTTCTTCCATGCAAGAAATTGCGAGTGGTGCGGATCTCCAAGTTCAAAAGGCAAAAGAGAGTACGATTACTATTGAAGAAATGAGTATTGGTATCCAACGCATTGCGATGACATCCAATCAAATTTCAGAATCCTCTATCTTAGCATCAGAGGAAGCTGAAAGAGGTAATGAATCGACAAATAAATCAGTTGCACAAATGAATGCGATTAGTAAAGCTGTAAATCAGTCTGCTGCTTCTGTTAAATTACTTGGCGATCACTCCAATAAAATTGAAGAAATTGTGGGCATTATTACGGGAATCGCTTCCCAAACAAATTTACTGGCATTGAATGCAGCCATCGAAGCTGCCCGTGCTGGAGAAGCTGGTAGTGGGTTTGCAGTGGTTGCTGACGAGGTACGTAAGCTTGCTGAACAGTCTGAGGCATCTGCACGGGAAATTTCTACACTTATTTCTCATATCCAGCATGATACAAACGAATCTGTCAATATCATGGTTCACGCTGTAGAAGAGGTCGATCATGGAATTGTTATGATTAATGATTCAGAAAAATCATTTAGCCAGATTCTAACTTCCATTCATCATGTAACAGGACAAATTCAAGAGCTTTCTGCTACGATTGAAGAAATGGCAGCTGGTATGGAAGAAGTAACATCTGCTGTTAAAGATATGGAAGACTTCTCTATCAATTCAAAAGACAATACGAGAGCAGTTGCCGCAACTTCTGCCTCTCAGCTGAATACCGTACAACGAGTTTCTGAAGAAGCTCAAGTATTATCCGAGTTATCTGATGAACTATTAAATGTTGTTAATACCTTTGTAGTGAAATAAAAAAGCGAAAGGGCTGCTCTTATCAGGAGATGTATGTCCGTTAGAATTCTGAGAATGATTCATTTTCTGTGGAACTAATGGCATAAACACTCCTTCATAAGTGTCTGCCCTTTTCTAAAATAGGAGTTGTCATGATTGAATAATAAACGAGAATTTGATGTATACCCATTAGAGAATAATACGCATTCTTATGAGCCACAAACTCTACCATCCAATCGTACACAACTGTTGAACGAAGAAGATTTACTAGCCTATCAAACTTTAAACCAAACATTAGCTGACTACGATCAAAACACCACAATACCTGACGTATTTTATCAGGCAGCACAACAGTTTGCTGAACGCATTGCATTGTCCTTTGAAAATGGTAAGATGACCTACCATCAGCTAAATGAACAATCCAATCAAGTTGCTCACATGCTAATAGCAAACGGTCTGCAAAAAGGAAACTATGTGGCAATCGTTATGGAACGAAGTAAAGAAACAATCATCAGCCTTTTAGGTGTCCTGAAAGCTGGTGGTGTATATGTTCCTATTGATCCAAGCTACCCGAAAGAACGGTGTCAGTATCTATTAAACGATACAGGTGCCCCGTTTATTCTAACGAAAAACGAACATACAGCATTACTGAATGATTTCATACATAATGATTCCCAAACACGTACAGTGTTAACGATCAACCAATCAGAAAAAGGCTACTCACAGGAAAATCTAACTTGTGAAATACATCCATCCGACCTAGCCTATATTATTTATACTTCTGGTTCTACGGGCAAACCAAAAGGGGTTATGCTTAAACATGAATCTGTTATTAATTTGATTACAGATAATCAAAGAATCTACCATTCAACACAAGACGATGTATATTCTCAGTTTATCTCCTATAGTTTTGACCCATCAGTAACAGAGACTTTTACCGCTTTCTTTTCTGGAGCAAGGCTTCATATGCTAACAAGTGTGGAACGTCTATCGATTGAAGCATTTGCTGATATGATTGGTCGTGAGCAAGTAACCGCTGCCACTGTACCCAATGCTTTCTTTACACAGCTAGCAACACATTTACCTGTAGAATACCGAGAAAAACTGACAACACTAAACTACCTATCTGTTGGTGGCGAAGCTCTATTACCTGCTGTCGTTCAAAAATGGCATGAAAAATTTGGATTAACTACAGAGATTATTAATCTTTACGGACCAACTGAATGTACAGTATTGTCCTCTTACTTCAAGATAAAGGATTCTATAATAGATAAACAATCCAGTATTCCTATTGGCAGACCAATCGCTAATTATGAGATGTATGTTGTTAATGACGATGAGCAGCTTTGCCCAGTTCATGAAACTGGAGAATTATGTATTGCAGGTGCTGGTTTAGCAGCAGGCTATTTACATCAGCCAGAAAAAACGGCTGAGGTATTTGTACCTCATCTATTGAAGCCAGAACAAAAAATGTATCGTACAGGTGATTTAGTTCGCCTATTACCTAGTGGTATTATTGAATTTGTTGGGCGCAAGGATTCACAAATCAAAGTAAGGGGCTTCCGTATTGAGCTTGGAGAAATTGAAACGGTGTTAAGCAATCATCCTAACATTCAGGAAGTCGTAATCATTGCGAAGAAAAAGTCCGATGGTAACAATCATTTATTTGCCTACTATACAGTGACTAGTGGTATACAACTTGAGGAAGATATTTTAAGAGACTACCTGTCAACTCTTCTACCAGATTATATGGTGCCTGAGCGTTTTATAGAATTGCCTGAAATGCCGCTTTCTCCTACAGGAAAAATCGATCGAAAACAACTAGCATCACTGGAAGTGGTTTTATCGCGTAGCCATGCATACAGCGCACCCCAAAATAATATACAGCAGCTGCTAGCTACCGCATGGGAAAATGCACTTGGTATCGAGCCAATAGGCATTTACGATAATTTCTTCCATATTGGAGGTCATTCATTAAAAGTGCTTGAAATTCTTGTACAAGTGAAAAAGCATATACCATTCTTAAAAATACAAGATTTCTTCCACTACCAAACGATTGCAGAGCTAGATCAATATATTCGTCATTATCAGCCGGAAGCTAATGACAATCAAGAGCAACCAGCTAATCTTGTTTTTAAGGATTTAATGGAGCCAAGTCCGCTGCAAGTCTCTCAAACTGTAAGACCCTTGCCAATGACGTCGGTATTATTAACAGGAGCTACAGGTTATTTAGGAAGCCATATATTATACGAGCTGTTAACAGCAACAAATGCACATATTTACTGTCTTATTCGACCAGGTGCCCATGCAACGATTGAGGACAAGCTAATGGATAGTATGCAATTTTACTTTGGCAACGATCTTGTTCATCCTATGAAAGAGCGTGTCACAGTTATCCCAGGCGACTTAGGAAAGCAACAACTTGATTTATCTGATGAAGCTGAACAAATGTTGCTGGAAAAAATCAATGCAATCATTCATTGTGGTGCAGATGTACGTCATTTTGGTGCGGCTGACCATTTCAATAATGTCAATGTGAATGGTACTCGCCATTTGCTTGAAATAGCTAAACGAAAACCGGGTATGCATTTCCATTATGTATCAACAATTGGTATTCCAGAGGAGTTAGCTGCCATTCAATGGGGCTCAAATGAGGCAAAAGGTAATTTTAATTACGATGTGAAGCTTAATAATGTGTATACCCAAAGTAAGCTAGAGGCGGAAAATCTTGTTCGAAATGCTGTAAATGATGCCATTCCTATTTCCATTTATCGTGTAGGAAATTTAAGTTGTCACTCTGAAACAGGCAAATTCCAACGTAATATTGATGACAATGCCTTTTACCGTATGATTAAATCGATGCTTTATTTAGGTAAAACACCTACTGCACAATGGCATGTTGACTTTACTCCTATTAATTATGCGAGCCAAGCACTCGTTTCTCTGGCGAGTCAGCCAGCAGCAAACGGTCATGTCTTCCATTTATGTAATCCTGTATCGCTTCCTTATTTAGAATTAATCGACATGATTAAGGAATTTGGCTATGATCTATCAATCGTTTCAGCACAGGAATATACAAATTGGCTATTGCATAGTGAGCATACAAAAGAAGCACAGGAATATTTATCGTTAGCCATTGCTCAGCTTGAAGGTGATGGAGCTGGTGATTCCCCGTTTATTTTCAATTGCAAAAAAACACTAGAATTTTTAGTCAACACGAAAATTGAATGTGCAGTACCTAATACAGCCTTTATTCACAGAATGATTCAATATGGAATAGATACAGGCTACTTCCCTGCTCCAAGTCAAGTCAACATAAGATAATCAAACAGGATATACAGCTATTTGCATATCGTTAACACTAACAGAGTGGGATACTTTTTTTAAGTACTCCCTTCTGGTGTTTAACGAAAATTTAAGAAATACAGGCTTTTGCAGGATCAGCAATGAGCATTGCTTGGTTGGGCATGTGCTATAAACCTCATTTGTTTGATACCATTAATATTAAGCGAGCCAAGAAAGAACTTTCTAGCTCGTTCTCGATTCACAACATCCTTTATCCATCTGCTGAAACAATTACAATGTTTAATAGAGAGCTGCTTCCATTGCTATAACAAAAAGGAGGAGAAATTAATAATTTCTCCCCCTTTTTTAAGCTGTCTAATCGACTCTCTTATTTAAATAAGTCTGGATACATCTCTTTTGCTAATGCTTCCATTCCATCTATTGTGTTGTAGCCATAACCAAACATGTAATTATAATCTACGATATAAATTTGTTTATTTTTAATAGCTTTCATGCTTGAAAGTTTAGGATTTGCATAAATTTCTTCGCGTACTTTTGTTAGATCAGAACCATCCCAGTTAGGAAGAATTAATACATCTGGATCTGCTGCAATTAATGTTTCAACACTTACATCGCCTGTTTCATCTTTGAAAATGTTATCTAATTTAACCATTTTGAATGCGTCATTGAAGAATGTTTCATCGTGAGCTGGGTATACAAAAAGCTCTTTTGGATCATTTGTATGCAAATAAGCAAAAGTTTTTTCTTCTTTAATACTTTCTAATTTTGAAGAAATGTTTTGTTGTCGCCCTTTTAATTCTTTAATAAAGCTATCCGCTTTGTCTTGCACTTTGAAAATTTTACCGATATTTTCGATATCTTTGTAAATAGAATCATATGTGCCACCTGTTACAGATGATTCTAAAACATATGTTTTAACGCCCATTTCATTAAGTGAGTCTACTGTCCCTACGCCCCATTCAGCATTATCAAATAAGCCACCGCGACCAAATACAAGATCAGGATCAGTTCCTAATGTAACCTCTTTCCCTACATACTCATCACTTAAAATATTTAACTTAGCGTATTCTTCTTCTACAGATTTATCGACTGCACCAAAGTTTGCACCGACACCAACGATTTTATCACCTAATCCTAAATGTAATAATAATTCTGCTGCTGGGCGTGTATTAGCCATAATTCTTTCAGGTGCTTTATCGAATACTTGATCTTTCTTTTCCCACGTTGAGCCTCCCTCAGCCTTTGCAAAGTTAGCAACTGTCAGTGGATAATAATCTTTTGTTTGTGTTTCCTCAGCTGTATTTTTTGATGTGTTACCACAAGCTGTTAATGTTAATAAAGCTGCTAAACCAATTCCTAATAATAGTTTTTTCTTCATGGTGTTCCTCCTATAGTCCATATGCAAAGCCTAATCCGTTTGTCACGGGATTAGTAAACGTTTGACATTTAATATGATATAAAGCTTCTATTGTTTCCGGTGTTAAAACCTCTGCTGGTGTGCCATGCGCATAGATTTCACCATCTTTGACCGCATAGAGATAATCACAGTAATGGGCTGCCATTTCTAAATCGTGAAGCGCTGCTAAAACACCGATGTTTAAACTTCTAACACAGGATAGTATTTCGATTTGATAACGAATATCTAAATGGTTTGTTGGCTCATCCAAAATCATAAATTTAGGCTGCTGAGCAATCGTTCTTGCTAAAATAACTCGTTGCTTTTCGCCACCAGATAGTGAAAGAAAACTACGCCCTCTATAGGATTGTAAGTTCGTACGCGTTAACGCCTCTTCCACTATGTCAAAATCCTTTTGGTTATCTGACTCTAGCATTTTTTTATGAGGTGTTCTGCCTAACATCACCATTTGCTGTACCGTTAAATCAAAATGCATTTCATTGAATTGCCCTACTACACCTAAGTGCTGAGAAATCTTTTTTTCAGGACTCTTCAAAACATCTAAATCATCTAAAAAAACCATCCCTTTTTGAGGCACAAGGCTTTTATAAATACTTTTCAATAAAGTTGACTTTCCGCATCCGTTTGGTCCGATTAAGCCCACAAATTGTTGCTTATTCACATGAATGGATATGTTTTTTACTATTTCCTTTTTGCCGATCTTTACCTCTATTTCCTTTGCTACTAATTCCATTGTTCTACCCTCCGAAGTTGTAACCTTTTTTTACAATCATATAGATAAATAATGGCGATCCAATGACAGAAGTAATGATACCAATTGGTAATTCAACATTTTGGATTAATGTTCGAGACAGAATATCCGCCCAAATCATGAAAAGACCACCTAAGAGCAATGTTCCTAACATTAATCGTTTATGGTCTGCTCCAAAAATGCCTCTCGTGATATGTGGAATAATTAAACCAACAAAACCGATCATACCCGCATAAGCAACCATTGTTCCTGTAATGAGCGAAGTAAGGATCATGTACAATTTGCGATAAGCACTTAGATTGATACCTAATGTGATAGCTGATTCATCTCCAAGTAGCATTGTATTTAGCACACGATGTTGGAAAAGGAATAACGCAGCCCCTAGCACAATCACAATTGTTAAAATCGGTGTTTTATCCCAGCTAGCAGAGGCCAAGCTTCCCATAGACCAAAACGTAACGGTTTTAATGCCCTCAGCATTATTCGCAAAAAAGATAATAAGACTTGAAAAAGAACTACATAATGCTCCAATGACAACACCTGATAAAACAAGTTTGACTGATGTCGCTTTACCACCAATGCTGGATAAGATCAGCACTGCCATAGAGGTAATCATTGCCCCTGCAAATGCTCCAAAGGCTACCCCAAACTGTGCCAACAATGCACTACTTCCAAAACCAACTAGAATGGCAAAGGTTGCACCCAATGACGCCCCTGAAGAAATACCAAGTATGTATGGATCAGCAAGGGGGTTTTGTACAACCGCCTGCATGACAGTCCCGCATAGTGCAAGTCCAACGCCAATCAATAATGCAAAAACCACACGAGGCATTCTGACCTGTAAAATAATATTCAAGTAGGATTCACTATCCACACTATCAAGCGAGCCAAGCTTCCCGTTGGATATAGTATGTAGCAAAATATCCATTGATTGCTTAAAAGGTATGCTGACTTGTCCTATTGATACAGAAAAAACGGCAGATATTAAAATGGCGCCTATTAAAAGCAAGATAATAACATAATAAATATTGCCCATTCCTATTCTGTTAGCTTCCTGATTATCCAAGATTTCACCTCTATCTAACAAACTATTAGTTAATGATAACGATTATCATTTTCATTTTGTATTGTAAGTGATAATCTTTTGAAAAACAACAGGAAAATTTTTAATTATAGATTATTCATACATTTAGTAGATGAATAATCCACTAATGGCGCTTTCATTCACTAAAATTATTTTTTCGTTGAGCATCACAACAATAAGTTTAGAAATCCCATTTATTATATAGAAGAGAAAATTTAGGAATTTCTAATTAACTAAATATAATCAACAATTGAATGCGAAAATGCTCGCTTTTATTTTTGACTATGGGTCTGTTTTATTTGGTTTATGATTATCTCATTGGGAACTAGAGGAATTAGCTATAGGAGAATTGCTATTGGAATCCCCCTCGCCTAACTACCTTGACTAAAGGTTAGGCAACAGGAAAATCAGCAATCGATGATGGAGGTAAATTTAAACAATTTATTGGAGCTATGATGAAATCACCCTGCTGTTAAATGGATCATCGACTATAAATAGAGCTCATTGGAAAAAGGGGACTGAATGGGACAAATATAGAACGATATACTTGTTACAAGCGCTGTACATTTAAGGTATTCATTATAAAAACCACTTCCCATAAAGTTATGGAAAGTGGTTATGTTTAGTCAAAAATTTTAGCTGAAACTAAAACTTACATCATGCCTGGCATACCGCCCATGCCACTCATATCTGGCATTGCTGGTGCTGCTTCTGGAATATCTGCTACAACTGCTTCTGTTGTTAAGAATAGCGCTGCAACTGATGCTGCGTTTTGTAAAGCTGAACGAGTTACTTTTGCTGGGTCCACTACGCCTGCTTCCATCATGTTTACCCATTCGCCAGTAGCTGCATTGAAACCAATGCCAACTTCTTCACGTTTTAGGCGATCCACGATGATTGAACCTTCAAGACCAGCGTTATTAGCGATTTGGCGAACTGGTTCTTCTAAAGCACGTAAAACGATTTTCACACCTGTAGCTACGTCGCCGTCTACTGATTCAGCTGCTTTTTCCACTGCTGCATAGACGTTAAGAAGGGCTGTACCACCACCTGATACGATACCTTCTTCAACAGCGGCACGAGTAGAGTTTAGGGCATCTTCAATACGCAGTTTACGTTCTTTAAGCTCAGTTTCTGTTGCAGCACCAACTTTGATAACTGCTACGCCACCTGCTAATTTTGCAAGACGTTCTTGTAATTTTTCTTTATCGAATTCTGATGTTGTTTCAGCAAGTTGTGCACGGATTTGACCAATGCGTCCTTCGATTGCGTCTGCACCGCCAACACCTTCAACGATTGTTGTGTTGTCTTTTGTTACAACAACTTTTGCTGCACGTCCAAGTGAAGAAATATCCGCTGATTTTAGGTCTAAGCCTAATTCTTCAGTAATTACTTGACCACCAGTTAGGATAGCGATATCTTCAAGCATTGCTTTACGACGATCACCGAAGCCTGGTGCTTTTACTGCTACAGCATTGAATGTACCACGAAGCTTGTTCACAACAAGCGTTGCAAGTGCTTCACCTTCCACGTCTTCAGCAATGATTACTAATGGACGACCTTGTTGTACCACTTGTTCTAATAATGGTAATACTTCTTGAATGTTTGTAATTTTTTTATCAGTAATTAAAATGTATGGGTTATCAAGAACCGCTTCCATTTTATCTGTGTCAGTTACCATGTAGTGTGAAGCATAGCCACGGTCAAACTGCATACCTTCTACTACATCAAGTTCTGTTGTGAAGCCTTTAGATTCTTCGATTGTAATAACGCCGTCGTTACCAACACGCTCCATTGCTTCAGCGATCAGTTGTCCAACTTCATCATCTGCAGCAGAAATAGCAGCAACTTGTGCAATTTCTTCTTTATTGCTTACTGGACGAGAAATAGCGTGTAATTCTGTAAGTGCAGCAGCAACTGCTTTATCAATACCTTTGCGGATACCTACAGGATTTGCACCAGCCGTAACGTTTTTCAAGCCTTCACGAATAATTGCTTGTGCTAATACTGTTGCTGTTGTTGTACCGTCACCAGCGATTTCATTTGTCTTAGAAGCAACCTCTGCTACTAATTTTGCCCCCATGTTTTCATATGGGTTTTCTAGCTCGATTTCTTTAGCGATTGTTACACCATCATTTGTAATAAGTGGTGAACCGAATTTTTTTTCTAAAACAACATTACGCCCTTTTGGTCCTAATGTTACTTTTACTGTATTCGCTAATTTATCTACACCTTGTAACATTAATGAACGAGCGTCTTCTGAGAATTTAATATCTTTTGCCATGAGAATTTACCCTCCTGAAATGGAATATTCGTTAAGCTTCTTCAATATATTTATATCAATTTCATCTTATTGTCATTTTCGTTAAACAAACAATAAGCCTTCACCTTTATTTAAGGTGTGAATAATGTACTTATTCAATAATTGCAAGAATATCGCTTTCGCGTAAAATTAGGTATTCATTACCTTCAAATTTAACTTCTGTTCCAGCGTATTTAGAGAAAATAATGCGGTCGTCAACTTTAACGTCAAGCTCTACACGTTGCCCGTTCTCTAATACACGACCTGTCCCAACTGCTACTACTTTACCCTCTTGTGGTTTTTCTTTTGCAGAGTCAGGTAGTACAATACCGAATGCAGATTTCTCTTCTACCTCGATTAGTTCAATTACAATACGATCTCCTAGTGGTCTTAACAAGTGAAACAACCTCCTAATAATTAAATAATTGTTAAAATTTATTAGCACTCTATATTAATGAGTGCTAACACAATTATTATGATAATCAATCACACTTTTTTTTGCAAGCCAGAACTTCGAAAAATTTTGTTTTCTTTCCATATTCCTCTACAATAGAAAGGAAGCATATGAATGGAAAGGATTTTGACTGTGACTAATTCTCAAAAAATAACGAAACATAAAAAAACAGCCCTGTATGTCTTATTAATTTATATCTTGATGCAGATTTCAAGCAGATGGCTGCTCTTACCGTTTCATAAGCTCGTTATGAAGATAACTGGTCTAGCTTCTGAACAAGCGGCTCCCATTACTCAAGGCTGGTATATTGCCCTTAGTTTTGCTATTGCGCTCATTTTAAGCTTAATCCTAACATCTCGTGATAAAGCCTTTTGGAACATTTATCAAGGAAAAAAGGAAACGATCCCTCTTACAATTGTTTGGGGAATCTTCGGTTTCTTCCTCGTGTTCTTTGGTCAAATGATTGGTGCCGCTATTGAGATGGCTGTTTTCGGTATCGAAGGAGGTTCCCAAAATACCGCAGATATCGTCGCTATAGCTCAAGGTGCTCCCGTTGCTATATTAGCGATTGTTGTATTTGGGCCTATTTTAGAAGAATTCGTCTTCCGCAGAGTCATATTTGGCTCGCTTGTCCAAACAACAAATTTCTGGGTGGCGGCTATAGTAAGTGCCATATTCTTTGCGATTATCCACTTCGACTTCTCGCATATCTTGCTTTATACCATTTGTGGCTTAATATTTGCCTTTTTATATCACAAAACAAAACGCATTTGGACTTCTATTATCGCACACGTTATGCTTAATGGATTTGTGACACTTGTACAATTCTATGCAGAGCCATTGCAAAAGTTTCTTCAAGAACTAGAAAAAATGCAATAATTTTTTGTAAAGTCATCGTAAAGCGGAATTAGAACACAAAAGCTCGGTGTCCCATTGAGGGCACCGAGCTTTATCTATTACTGTTGATTCAATTCTTCTATTTGTCGTCGTTGCTGCTCAAGCGCCTCTTCAATCTGACGCTTTTGCTCCGCTTCCTGTTCTTCTTTTAAACGAATTTCCTCTGATTTAAGATATTTCTTATAACCAATCCGAGAAATCATAATACTAATTTCATACAAGATAAACAATGGCACAGAAACCATTAAATGTGACGCCAACTCAGGCGGTGCAATAATCGCTGCACATACAAATAAACCAAAGTATGAATATTTACGAATTCGAATTAGTAAATCTGGACTTAATATACCAATTCGCGAAAAGAATAAAACAACAATCGGTAACTGGAATAGAAAACCAAAAGGTATTGTAAGCTTAAACAAAAATGTAAAATACTCATGTATACCAATGGTTTGCTGTATCTCCAAATCATTCGATAAATTCATCATGAATTTTATGACATACGGGAAGAGTAAAAAGTACGAAAAAGATAACCCTGCAATAAACAATAGAAATGAATATGGTATATAGCTTAGAGTGGCTTTACGTTCTACTTCTCTTAATCCAGGGCTAATAAACGACCACAATTGATACATCAACACTGGCGATGAAAGAATAAAGGCAATTATAAAAACAACTTGGATATAAATTGCAAGTGGTGTGACTACGTCAAATGCATGAAGCTCAATATTATATTTTGCTCCAGTCATTTGAAGGTATTTAACAAGCGGCTTTGCGACGAAAAAGCCGCCAGCCATAGCGAGAACAAAGAAAACGGCAACAATGAACAGCCGTTTTCTTAATTCTTCTATATGCTCAATGACAGTTAGATCTTTTGGATTCATTCCTCAAACATCCTAACTTACTTATCTAGTTCTTTCTTTTTCTTGTCATCATCATCTTCGTCGGCTAAACCTTTAGTAGCATTTTTGAATTCACGTAGTGTTGAACCAAATGCCTTACCAAGCTCTGGTAACTTCTTAGGGCCAAAAATTAATAACGCGACAATTCCGATAATAATGAGGCTCATAGGACCAATTCCACCCATTACAGCCACCTCCTCTTTATATCCATCATTTTAACGCATATTTCGCCATTTTGCTAACTAATTATATGTGAAAGTTTTTCGTCTCTCTCATAGGTTTACCCGCATTTTATTAAAAAATATTATTTGACAGAAATGGTGAATTACACTTAAAAATATGTATTATTTTCACACTTCCTGATTACGAATTAAATAGATAAGCGCTTGCAATTCTACCGATAAATCAATGGTTAAGAGCTGCATTCTATCTGGTACTGTTAACCGTTCTGGTGTAAAGTTTAAAATACCTTTTGCATTCATTGCTGCTAAACGATCCGCCATTTTTTGTGCGGAGCGTGGTGAAACGGTTAAAATCGCAAGCTCTGCACCGTATTCAGCATACTTCTCCTCCAGCAAATCTGGATGAAAAACAGGAATATTACTAATCATTTTGCCATCCTTCGGTGCTTTAGAATCGAATGCTACGACAATATGTGTATTATGGTTTTTTTGAAAATTATATTTTAATAATGCACTGCCCAAATTCCCCACGCCAATTAACGCTACTTTTGTCGCTTCATGTTGATCAAGCGTCTGGCTAAAAAATTGTAATAAATGCTGCACATCATAGCCATAGCCCTTTTTACCAAGAGCGCCAAAATAAGAAAAATCACGGCGAATCGTTGCAGAATCTATTTTCATCGCTTCACTCAGTTCCTTCGACGAAATACGTTCCATACCTTCTTGTGCAAAGTTTTGAATAAATCGATAGTAAAGAGGAAGTCTTTTTGTAGTGGCTTGTGGAATTTTTAATTCTTGTTTCAAACTTTCTCCTCCTTATGATGAACCTCAATCAATTTTACTGTATTTAACTACTAATTTTAATACATTTATCCTTAACTATATACAACATTTTTGCAATCCACTAGCGTATTTCTCTTTAGTTAATGGCGCTTTGTACGCAACTAACTAAAAAGAAATCGTTTCAATCTTACATGACTGCTAGGAATAAGTAAAGCACCTACATTGCATGCAAATCGTTCATCCATTACACTAAGGTAGAATTGAGGTGTCAAGAATGATTGTTTTACAGGTCAATCAACTAACTAAATCCTTTCTTGCAGATGAAATTTTAAGTGGTGTTAAATTAGAGGTTCAACACCGTGATCGCGTTGCCTTAGTAGGGCGAAACGGTGCAGGTAAATCGACTTTATTAAAAATAATCGCTGGTCAAATGTCCTATGACTCTGGGGATATCATTATCCCAAAGGGCGTTCAGGTTGGCTATTTAGAGCAACATGCTGGATTAAATTCTACGTTAACTATTTGGGATGAAATGATGACCATTTTCGAACCGCTTTTAGCTCAAGAACAAACGCTCCGCTCGCTCGAACAGCAGATGGCTGATCCTACCGTTTACGAAAATTCCACTCTGTATGCGAAAGTTATGTCGGAATACGATCAACTACAGCATACTTTTAAGGATGCTGGCGGCTATCAATATGAATCGGACATACGTTCAGTGCTTCATGGAATGCAGTTCTATCCCGAAGACTATGATAAACCCATCAGCTCACTATCTGGTGGACAACGCACACGTTTAGCACTGGCTAAGCTTTTACTTAGTAAACCAGACCTTTTAATTCTCGATGAGCCTACGAACCATTTAGATATCGAAACATTATCTTGGTTGGAATCTTATTTAAAGAGCTATGAAGGAGCTATTTTAATTGTTTCCCATGACCGCTACTTCTTAGACCAAGTCGTTTCCATTGTCTACGAGGTGTCACGTCATCGTGTTACAAAATATACAGGCAATTACAGTGCTTATTTAGATGAAAAGGCTAAAACCTATGAACGCGATGTCAAACTTTTTGAGCGTCAGCAAGATGAAAAGGCCAAGCTAGAGGATTTTATCCAAAAGAATATTGCACGTGCCTCTACAACAAAAATGGCACAAAGTCGACGTAAAATGCTTGAACGAACTGAGTGGATGGAATCGCCAGATGGTGATGAGAAATCCGCTAGTTTTGGTTTTACTATCGAACGTCAAAGTGGTAATGATGTTTTATCCGTCGATGATTTAACAATCGGCTATGATGATCAGCTAATATCTAGTGGTATTAACCTGCGCACTTTTCGCGAGGATCGGATAGCCCTTGTTGGACCAAATGGGGTTGGTAAATCAACATTATTAAAAACAATTGTGAAAGATTTAACACCTCTTGCAGGTGCTATTCGTTATGGTACTAATGTACAAATTGGCTATTATGATCAAGAGCAAGCAAAGCTTTCAAGCAATAAAAGTGTCTTGAAAGAGCTATGGGATGAATGGCCGCTCATGAATGAAAAAGATATTCGCACTGTCTTAGGACGCTTCCTATTTAGTGGAGAAGATGTGGATAAAACCGTATCCTCTTTATCAGGCGGTGAAAAAGCACGCCTTGCACTCTCAAAATTAATGATGCAAAAGGCCAATTTTTTAATTCTCGACGAACCTACAAACCATCTAGACTTAGATAGTAAAGAGGTTCTGGAAAATGCACTGATTGATTATCCTGGAACGCTTCTATTTGTCTCCCATGACCGCTACTTCATTAATCGTATCACAACGAAAGTGGTGGAGTTGTCTGGAACTGGATCATTTGAATATTTAGGTGACTATGATTATTATGTAGAGAAAAAACAGGAACTGTTGGAGCTAGCGCAAATGAAGGCTGCCTCCCAACTACAAGTACAGCAAGACCTACCTGATAAGACTTCTACCTCTAAAATTGATAAAGAGGCAAAAAAACGCGAACGTCAAATTAGACGTACTATTGAAGAACTAGAAGTGAAGATGCAAGAAACGACAGCTAGCATTGATAGGCTCGAGGAAGCTCTCTGTGACCCTGCAATTTTCACGGATCACGAAAAAATTTCACAGCTTCAAGACGAATTAGCTATTGCTAAAGAACAGCATGAGCGATTGGAATTAGAATGGTTAGAGCTAAATGAGGAACTTGAAAATATGAATATGTAGTTACTGATTTTAAGCCATGTGCCTCGCCGCATGGCTTTTTTCTTTACACACCTTTATTTTTCATATATATTGGTCAAGTGCTATTTTTCGACAAAAAGTGCCCACAGTTTTATACACACTATAAATCTAGTAATACCAACATATCAACAGAGTTTTCCACATTGTCCACAATCAAAAATTATTTTATCCACATCATCCCTTGTAAAACATGCTACTATATATTGAATAATCACAAGTTATGCACAAGTTATCAACATATTGTGCATAAGTACGCGTGTTCGGTACTTAGTTCGCTCCATTACCTGTGGATAATTTTCTGAAAAATTTGTCAATTAACGTGTTGAATATTATTATTCTCTTCGCAACGTTCATTTTTTATCAACAAATTTTCGACAATCAAAAAAAGAGATATCTTCAATAAGATACCTCCTTCATTTACTGCTACACCCAAGATTTTAACTCCATTCCGGGACGTCCATTCATCATTAAGTTTCCTCGAACCCCCGCCTCAAACATTGGCATGGCTGCTGCTCCAATCATTGCCGCATTATCTGTACACAATTTGAGTGGTGGTACAAAAAATGGGATACCTTCCTCGGCAAATACAGCCTCTAAAGCGCTTCGCAGACCTTTATTCGCTGCTACACCACCAGCTGCTATGACTTGCTTCACCTGATATTCGCGAGCAGCACGCAATGTTTTCGCTGTCAGTACTTCGACAACACTTTCCTGAAAACCTTTAGCAACGGCTGCTGGCGAAATAGCTTCGCCTCGTTGATCCATATTGTGTTTATAATTGATAACTGCTGATTTTAAGCCACTAAAGCTAAAATCATAAGAACCCTCCTCTAACCAAACTCTTGGAAAAGGGACAGCCTCTTCACCCTCATGAGCAAGCTGATCAATACGTGGTCCACCTGGATAAGGTAAGTTTAAAACGCGTGCCACTTTATCATAGGCTTCACCAGCTGCATCATCTCGTGTTTCACCAATGACCTCAAAGGAGCCATGTTCCTTCATATAAACAAGCTCTGTATGACCACCTGATACGACAAGTGCCAACAAAGGAAATTCCATTGGCTGAACAAGTGCATTGGCATAAATATGTCCTGCAATATGGTGGACGCCAACAATCGGCAAGCTGTTAGCAAAAGCAAAAGCCTTAGCTGCGTTAATGCCAATCAATAATGCCCCTACAAGACCTGGGCCCTCTGTAACAGCAACTGCATCTAAATCGGCTGGCTTTAAATTAGCTTGTGCCAGTGCTTCTTCTATTACTACTGTAATTTGTTCAACATGATGACGTGATGCAATTTCAGGTACAACCCCACCAAATCGCTTATGACTTTCTATTTGAGAAGCCACAACATTCGACACAATTTCATGACCATTTCGAATAATCGCTGCAGCTGTTTCATCACAACTTGATTCTATTGCTAATATCAATACATTATTCATTATAAATTCACCCACATGACAAGGGCATCCTCCCCGTTATCAGTATAATAGCCTTTCCGTATGCCACCATCTTGGAATTGAAGCTTGCGATAGAGATTTTGTGCAACCATATTTGTTACACGTACCTCTAACGTCATGACCTCCATTCCATGTAAACGAGCTATTTGCATCGCCTCACGCATTAACCCCTCGCCTATCCCTCGGCCACGTGCCTCCTCAATAACAGCTACATTTGTAATTTGAGCTGCATCTATGACCATCCACATCCCACAAAAACCAATAATACTGTCATTTTCATCTATAGCCAGCACATAATGCGCATACTGATTTTCATGCACTTCGTAGTAAAAGGAATCTAACGTCCATGGCACTGGAAATGAAGTCACTTCAATTTCATAAACCGTTGGCACATCGTCAGAAACCATTTTACGATAAGTTACATTCCTACTCATGTTCCTTCTCCTTCTGTTCTTTCAGCCAGTTCGCCTCAGCTTCTGCAATCCGTTTATATTGTGGAACAAAGTGATGGATAGCTTCGACTCTAGGTAACTCTAATTTCGTTGCTACACGAATGACTTCCGTTGCGCGTGGCAAGTCAAAACTAAATGGTGCACGTACTGCTGTATCACCAAGCACCTGTTCAATATTCTTCCAAAATATATCAACATCTGTTCCTACAAATAGAATAGGCGCCTCTAATGCCTTTAAACGCACTAATAAATCATCAATATGTACATGATGATCCTCCACAAGGGCCTCTAATGTCTCGCCCTGATAAACAGCTGTGTAGACATTGCCTCTTCTAGCATCAATAATTGGGCAAATCAATCCGTTGTAAAGAGCAGCATTAGCAGCCAATGTCTTTAAGCTAGATACACCAACTAAAGGCTTCTGTAATGTCCATGCTAGGGTTTTTGCTAATGTCACGCCTATACGAACACCTGTATAAGAACCTGGCCCTTCAGACACTGCAATCACATCCAAGTCATTCGGTTTTAAACCTATTCGTGCCAAGATTTCTTCAATCGCCGGCATTGCACCTGCAGAATGCGTTAATTTTATGTTTTGTACCATCTCGGCCACCACTTTGCCATCCTTCACAACTGCAATGGAGAGTGGTGTATTTGCTGTTTCTATTCCTAACCAAATCATTTCATTAGCTCCTCACATAGTGCCTCATAGCGTTCTCCACGAGGTATTAACACAAAGCGTCGTTCATTTTCTCCGATTCGGTAAATCTCTATCGCTAAGCGATCCTGTGGCAAATCCTGTTCAATTAAATGCGCCCATTCGACCACTGAAACTGCATCTCCATAAAACAGCTCATCCCAGCCTAGGTCTTCATCACTTTCTGCTAACCTATACACATCTAAATGATTAAACGGTAATCTCCCCTCATACTGCTTAACAATCGTAAATGTTGGACTGTTGACTGTTCGTTTGACCCCAAGTCCCTTTGCCAAGGCTTTCGTAAATGTTGTCTTGCCAGCACCTAGATCCCCTTCTAATGTAATCGTATCTTGAGCTTCTAGTATATTGGCAAGTTTAATGGCGAAACGTTCTGTATCATCAACTGAATTCATGATTATTTCATACATATTCTTTTTTCCTCTCATCACTACATTACCTCTAGTTTACCTAAACTAACGAAAATGTTCAAAGCATCCAATATCAATTATACCTGCTTTGATTGTGCTTGTTAAAAAGCCCTGTTCTGTGATGACAATAGTTAGGTAACCTAAATGCAAACAAAAACACGTCTTCTCTTATGAAGACGTGTCAACTATCTATTGGAATGACCTTTTACAGCTATGATCTCTTTAGCAATTAATTTATCATCCTTAAATTTCACTATATAAGCCTGAGTCAACAGGGTTTCATCATTCCAACGATATTCATTATTTTTAACCTTTTTACCTGCGCCGCCTGCTGTCTCTACTACCTCAATATATGACATATCATTTTTTAATTTCTCAAATTCTACTTCGTTCATATTTTTTTGCCAGTGATACGTATTTGCTTCTTCAATCTCTATAATAGGATCTCCACAGCCTACCATCATAATCATGGAACCAATAAGCAAAGGTAAATAAAGACGTTTTAAGAAATGGTCTTTGCTCATATAAACACCTCCGTAGCCAATCCGATTACTTCTAAATTTTTACCCCTAATTTTTATTTTAGAAACATATCTCATTTTACCTTATAAAAACGCCCTCATTTATCGGTAATTTTTACTATTTTTAGATAATGTTAAAAATATGCAATAAGTTAGGCTCATGTCAATAATTCAATTAACTTCACTGGGATTGGGTGATTTTTTAGTAGCAGTAGAGGCGTTATTTAGGGCAATAGATGTTATTTTATTAAAACCAATGGGAGGTTGGTCATAAAGGCTTCAGAAATTGTAAAGCTTTTAGCCTCTATGTTTCTACCCTATGAACTGGGTCTTTATAAAATGATGCTTTCACAATTTCAACATAAGCTTGAATGCATTTCATGCTCAAATGCTAAGTTGAAAGAAAATCATTATTAAATAAAAAAAGCTCTTATGACTGTAGCAGTACATAAGAGCGATCATATCAATTTTAAATGGCGGTCCCGACCGGGATCGAACCGGCGATCTCCTGCGTGACAGGCAGGCATGTTAACCGCTACACCACGGGACCTCTTTAAGACATTTATAAATATATCATATAGTAAAAAGCTATGCAATATATATTTTCATATTTTTTCTTCTCATAATTTCTGCAATTGGCATCGATCTTGCAAATAAATTAATAGTTTTAACAACACTATTTAGTAGGAGGTTGGTGCCATGGTTCGGTACATATTTACACGAATTGGTTATATGATCATTACCCTTTTTATTATTATTCTACTGTCATTTTTATTAATGAAAGCTTTGCCAGGTTCACCATTTAATGATGAGCGTCTTCCGGAGCCTCAAAAAGAGCTACTTTACAAAAAATATGGGTTAGACAAGCCTGTTCCTGTGCAATTTGGCATTTATTTAACGAATCTTGTACAAGGAGATTTAGGAGTTTCTTTTGTCTTTGATAATCGACCAGTGACTAAAATTATTCAGGAACGTATCGGTGCATCGGCAATTTTGGGCTTTCAAGCCATTATAGTGGGAACAATTATTGGGCTTTTATTAGGAATTATAGCGGCTCTAAAACATAACACTATTATTGATTATGGAGCCACAATACTAGCCGTACTAGGTATATCGATTCCATCGTTTGTCTTTGCAGGCTTTCTACAATATTGGGTTGGCGTTAAACTAGGCTGGCTACCCATTGCCTTTTGGAATGGCTTTGAATATTCTATTTTACCAACGATTGCTTTAGCAGTTGGAGTAGTTGCTACAATTGCCCGTTTCACGCGCATTGAAATGCTAGAAGTACTTAGTCAAGAATACATCTTAACCGCAAAAGCCAAAGGTTTATCAAACCCTTTTATCATTACAAAACATGGTATTCGAAATGCCATGATTCCAATCGTGACTATTATTGGTCCGTTAACTGTTAACACTATTACTGGTTCACTTGTTATTGAAAAGATATTCAGTATTCCAGGTTTAGGTGAGCAGTTTGTTAATTCTATTATTACCAACGATTATCAGCTAATTATGGGAACAACTATTTTTTATGCGGTGCTATTTGTAACCGTTATTTTAATCATCGATATTTTATACGGGTTGATTGATCCCCGAATCCGTGTGACAGGAGGCGATAAGGCATGACTATAAAATTGACAGAAGGTATAACTAAGAGCTATTCAAAGGAGTTATTTGAATATGCATCGCAAACTGATATTACGGATGATATCACCTATCGTCCTGAGCAATCATTTTGGCAAGATGCATGGCGTGGTTTGCGGAAAAATAAAGCAGCTATTGTTGGGTTATGTACTATTATCGTCGTTATATTACTTGCCATTTTCGGCCCTTTTATGAATAGCCACGGTTATGATGAACAAAATATTGCGCGCACTAATTTACCTCCAAAAATTCCTGTCCTTGAGAATATTTCTTTCCTAGGCTTGAATGGTGTTGATAGCCGAGGCGTAGACCAATATGAAGCAAAAGGGATTGCAGAATATTTTTGGTTTGGTACAGATGAATTAGGTCGAGATCTTTGGACGCGTATATGGGAAGGAACACGAATTTCTCTTTATATTGCTTTTTTAGCAGCAACCATCGATCTCATTATAGGGGTTGCCTATGGGGCTGTCTCAGCATTTTATGGTGGTCGGACAGATAATATCATGCAACGTATTATTGAAGTGTTAGTTGGTATCCCTGGCCTAATTGTGAACATACTTTTGATTCTTATTTTAAAGCCAGGGATTATTTCGATTACGATTGCAATGGTGATTGTAGGCTGGATCAGTATGGCTCGAATTGTTCGAGCACAAATATTGAAGTTAAAATCATATGAATATGTGCTTGCTTCACGGACACTTGGTGCTAGTAACCAACGTCTCATTTGGAAGCATTTAATTCCCAACACGCTTGGGCCAATTATTGTTGCAACTACGTTTACTATTCCAGGAGCCATTTTCACGGAAGCATTATTAAGCTTCATCGGATTAGGGCTACAGCCTCCAACAGCTTCTTTAGGAACAATTGTCAATGATTCGTATAAATTACTACGAATTTATCCACATGGCATGATTGTTTCATCTATTGTCATTAGCTTGATTATGATTAGCTTTAATTTACTCGGGGATGGACTGCGTGATGCATTCGATCCAAAAACTCGTAAATAAGGAGATGCTCTAAATGAAAAAAATATTAGAAGTGAAAAATTTAAGTGTCTCATTCAACACATACAACGGTGAGGTACAAGCAGTACGCAACATTTCATTTGATTTATTTGAAGGTGAAACCTTAGCCATTGTAGGCGAGTCTGGCTCAGGAAAATCAGTTACTTCTAAAAGCCTTCTTCGCCTCAATCCAACTGAGACAACGATATTAAAAAGTGGACACATTTTATATAACGGACATAATATTTTTACTTGCAGTGAGCAAAAAATCCGAGCAATTCGTGGAGCTGAAATAGCCATGATATTTCAAGATCCAATGACTGCTTTAAACCCTACGATGACGATTGGTCGCCAAATAGCAGAAAGTATAAAGAAACATACAACTTTACGTGGCCAACAAATTACTAACCGTGTTATAGAACTATTGCAACTAGTCGGTATTAAAGAAGCTGATAAACGATATAAACAGTACCCACACCAATTTTCTGGAGGGATGCGCCAACGAATAGTGATTGCCATGGCGCTAGCTTGTGAGCCGCGCATCATTATTGCCGATGAGCCTACTACAGCACTAGATGTTTCGATCCAAGCACAAATTTTAGAATTACTAAAAAACATACAACAAAAAATGAATTTATCGATTATCTTTATTACCCATGATTTAGGTGTTGTCGCCAAAATGGCTGATCGTGTTGCTGTTATGTATGCTGGAAAAATAATTGAAATTGGCTTAGTTGATGAAATTTTTTATCATTGTCAACATCCTTATACACAAGGCCTACTTGCAGCCATGCCTAATCCAGATATTGATACCAATTCATTGTATGCCATTCCAGGAACACCACCAAACCTGCTTCAGCCACCTACTGGAGATGCCTTTGCAGCTCGTAATAAACATGCATTGAAAATTGACTTTATAGAGGAGCCACCGATGTTTCAAATAAGCGACACTCATTTCGCAGCAACTTGGTTATTGCATAAACACGCACCTAAAATAGTACCGATTCATCAACAACCTACACAGGTACAGCAAGAGAAAAGTAAAGCACCCACTGTATTCGATAAAGAACATCCATATTTATCATTAAAGGAGGTCAAGCAGCACTTTTCTTTAGGAAAAAACACTGTTAATAAAGCTGTTGATGGCATTACGTTCGATATTTATAAAGGAGAAATTTTTGGTCTAGTGGGAGAATCAGGATGTGGTAAATCTACAACTGGACGTTCCATAATTGGACTCAATTCGATTACTAGCGGAGAAATTCACGTTGATGGTCGTAATATCAATGACAATCAAACAAAAAAAGACAAACTAACTTTCAATAGCAAGGTGCAAATGATTTTCCAAGATCCCTATTCTTCCCTTAATCCGCGTATGAAAATAGCGGATATTATTGCAGAAGGATTGGCCATCCATGAAGTACCAAAAAGTGAATGGAAGCCCAAAATATATGAGCTATTAAAAATAGTAGGATTAACAAAGGAGTATGCAAACCGTTATCCTCACGAGCTTAGTGGTGGACAACGTCAGAGGATTGGTATTGCACGTGCTCTTGCTGTAGAACCTGAGCTCATCATTGCAGATGAACCTATTTCTGCGTTGGACGTGTCCATCCAGGCACAAATAGTGAATCTACTGAAAAAGTTACAAAAGGAACGTGGATTGACCTATCTTTTTATTGCACATGACTTGTCGATGGTGAAATATATTAGTGATCGTATTGGTGTGATGTATCGAGGAAAAATCGTTGAGCTAGCAGACAGTCAAGAGCTCTATGATCACCCAGTACACCCTTATACGAAGTCATTATTATCAGCCATTCCATTGCCAGATCCTAAGTTAGAGCGAGAACGCAAACGCATTATTTTTAATGAAGCTACCTATCAAGCTAGCAGAAATTATGAGAGTGAAAGCTTTGTAGAGATACGGCCTGGTCACTTTGTTATGCTGACAGAAGAAGAGCTTGTCCAATACCGTCTAGCACAAGAAGGAGGTATATCACTTTGAATATAAAGGTCACAGCCCTACTTGCTAGCTGTATTGTCATAAGTTCCCTTAGCTATACTTGGCTCCTCCATCAACCAATAACTTTTTTAACATTGATCAACAATATTTTCCTTATTTCACTTTCATTCACTATTGTAGGTGCATCATTATTTGTTGTGCAAGGTGGGCTTTTTAATGGTATCGCCTATAGTTTTAAACGTTTTTTTGCACGTGTCACTAAAAATGGTGCCTATGCCTTTGAATTAGATGGAGATTTAGAATTTGTTCATGCACCTTCCTACACCTTCACTTATCCACTATTACTAGCGGGTATACTTGGCTGTTCCGCAACAGCCATTTTATCGATAGTTTTCTATCTATAAATGAAAAACAAAACCATCAATAGAATTTTGTGAAAGGTGAAAAAGGATTTCCGTTGCAGGTTAATTGCTTTCCTGTGGTTGAGCGCCGAGCCGCTTCGCTCAAATGTTTCTTTTTAGCAAAGTTTTTTAAATAAAGTCTGGTAGAGGGGTGTTGTCACTCATCACTTCTCCACATTGAAAATAAGAGGCTATCTACAAATAATGGGCTATTTTGCTCGCTACGCCTCGTATGAAAGATAAGGAAAGACGCTTTTGCATATGGCGAGACTCTGGAGCAAACGCAGTGAGTGAAGCAGCTCATCGGACGCTGGCGGAACGGAAATCACCCCCCTCGCCTTTCAAAATAGCTTTTTCTGCCGTTGACATCGCCCTTTTTCAACAACATGAAAAAATGCTGTCCTCCGAAAGTAGAGGACAGCATTTTTTAGTTTACAATTTCTACCCATTTATAGCTTATGTCAGCTGAGAATGGATGCTCATATAAATTTTTCACGTATGGTTTTGTCAAACGACTTAACCCTTTTTGAAATGTTGGAGCGAATGCTACGTCTTCCATCATTAATTTTTCAGCTTGCTGCATAAGTTCCCAGCGCTCTATAACATCAGAGGTAGTTTTCGCTTGTTTTATTAATGCATCCACTTTTTCATTTTTATAGTTGGATTGATTATAATAAGCTGTTGATTCAAATAATTCAATGTAAGTCATAGGATCTTGATAGTCAGGACCCCAACCGCCATAGTCTAAGTCAAAATCAACAGCCCCCTCTAATGCAAGTTTTTGCTTATTAGGCTGCATATTAATTGTTAGCTCTAAGCCTTCTAAATTCGTCTCTAATTGATTTTTAATAAATTCAGCAGCTTTCTTAGATTCTGCACGGTCATATGTTAAAAACTCCAGCTTTACTTGGTCTACACCAAGTTCCTTTTTGCCAGTAGCCCATAGTTCCTTCGCTAATTCGATATCTGTTTTATTCATATCACCGTTTCCATCGCGGAAGTCATTCCCCTTGTCATCTGTTGATAATCCCTGTGGTACTAAATAATAAGCAGGAATAGAACCATCCTGTAATATCACATCAGCAAAGCCTTGTTTATCCCATGCCAAATCAATGGCTTTACGAATGTTTTGATTAGCTAAATATTGATTTTCGTGATTTATACGAATAAAATACGTATTTGGCTTTAAAAACGTTGAATACTCTGGACTGTCTTTATATTGAGCGACATACTCACTCGATAACTCGGCAGTGTCTATTTCACCAGCCTCATAGAGATTGACAGCCGTTGCTGTATCTTTGACAATTTTTTGTGTGATTTTAGTAAGCTTGACAGTGTCTTTATCCCAATAACTTTCATTTTTGACGAACGTCCATCCTTGCCCATGTTGCCAAGATTCCATCTGGAAAGGACCATTATAGATCATATTAGCCGCTTCTAGCGCATATTGATCGCCTTGGGATTCTGTAAATTCTTCATTTAATGGGAAGAACGGTGCATAAGTCGTTAAGCTAATAAAATACGGAATAGGCGCATTTAGTTGCACTTCTAATGTTTCATCGTTTAACGCCGTAATACCTATTTCCTCTACCTTTCCATAAAGTGGGTCCTCTTCTGTTTGAACATTGGCCGCATTTTTTATATCCAACATTAAGTAAGAATAAATTGCTTGTGTTTCTGGGTTTATAGCTCTTTTCCAAGCATATTCAAAATCATGTGCTGTAACTGGAGACCCATTACTCCACACTGCATCCTTGCGTATTTTAAATGTATAAACTGTACCATCCTCAGAAACTTCATGTGACTCTGCCATACCCGGAACTGGTGTATTTTCAGGCCCTATACGATATAACCCCTCGAACACAGAGTTCATTGCCGTCACAGCAAGTGCATCTACACTCCCCAATGAGCTCATTGTCGTTAAATCACCTGTTGCAACTAAATGAAGCTCTTGTGCAGCAGTATTGTCGCCTTCATCAGTAGATGCATTGTCTGATTCATTACTATTTGTAGTATTTCCAGAAGTATTGTTTTCTTTCCCGTAACAACCGACCAATACAATGAGCATTAATCCTAACAATACGACAAGCCATTTTGTTTTTTTAGCCATCCTCAAAACCCCTTTGATTTTATTGCACGAATGAAATCGCACTATAAAAATCTATGCAATTTTCATGCCGACGCCAAATATTTTTAAAATTGGCACAGATTTTGCATTATAATTTCACTAAAGGGGGAATGACAACATGTCAAAATTAGAACAATTACGAAATGCTTTACAAGCACAAGATACAAGCGCAATGATTATCACAAATGCACAAAACCGACGTTATCTAACAGGATTTACTGGAAGTGCAGGAACGGTTGTAGTAACTAATAGGCGCGCACTTTTATTAGTGGACTTCCGCTACACACAACAAGCAACGGAGCAAAGTAAAACTTTCGAGGTTCATGAGATTGATCGCAACCGTATATATGAAACGATTCAAGAGATTTTAGATCAAGATTCAATCCAATCAGTTGGCTTTGAACAACATCACGTAACTTATTACGCCTATCAATTAATGGCTAATAAATTGACAGCAACATTAAAGCCTTTATCTAATATTGTGGAAAATTTACGTATGATTAAGACACCAGAAGAAATTGAAATAATTAAGAAGGCAGCTTGGATTTCAGATGAGGCATTTAAGCATATTTTAACATTCATTAAACCGGGTGTTTCAGAAATCGAAATTGCCAATGAATTGGAATCCCATATGCGAAAAAACGGTGCAACTAGTGCTGCATTTGATATGATTATCGCTTCAGGTCATCGCTCTGCTCTACCACATGGTGTAGCATCTTCAAAAATAATTGAGCAAGGTGACATGCTAACACTTGATTTTGGTGCTTATTATCAAGGCTATCGTTCTGACATGACAAGAACTATTGCTGTTGGTGAGCCACCTGAACAATTAAAAGAAATATATCAAATTGTTTATGATTCCTTGCAACATGCTCTTTCTAATATGAAAGCTGGTATGACAGGGCAAAATGCAGATAGCTATACACGTGACTACATTACAGCTAAAGGCTATGGGGACAATTACGGACATGGAGCAGGACATGGCATCGGGTTAGATATCCATGAAAATATATTCATGTCGTCAGTTTGTGAAGACATCTTAGAAGAGAATATGGTACTTACAGTTGAGCCAGGCATTTACGTTCCACAAGTTGGCGGTGTTCGCATAGAAGATGATGTCATCATTACAAAAGACGGTGTAGAAGTGATCACACACTCACCAAAAGAACTCATTATTTTATAATTTCTTTACACTTATCCTATAGATGTTTACTTTTTTTACACTGTTTAAAAACCTTTCATTTCAACATTTTGAGCTTTTTATTGGAAGCTTATAATATATTTCGTTGCACATGTCAAAATTTCTTGTCACTATATTTTCTAAGGTTAGATAGATTGATAGAGAATCGAGGTTTTATTATGCAACTTTCTATTAAGCAAACACAAGAATTACAAATAGTTATGTCTGCCCAACTTCGTCAGGCAATCGAGCTACTCCAATATTCAACTCAGGAATTAGAACAATATATACGTGAACAAGAACTCGTTAATCCTTTAATTGAATTAAGTGAACCAACACTTAAAGACCATCTACAGATTCCAAAAATGAGTAGCAGACATCTTGATATTATGCATCTTGCCACAAAATGTGAAAAAAATGTTCGTGATGAACTATTCCAACAGGTCAGGCTAACATTTTCTAACGAAAAGGACATTCAACTCTTAAAACATATTATTTATCATTTAGATGACAATGGTTATTATGAGCATTCAACACAAACGTCTTATAATGACCTAGAAATTGAAAAGGGCATTCATTTATTACAAACAATTGGTCCCTTAGGAATTGGTGCACGCAATTTGAAGGAATGTTTACTATTGCAAACCATTTATTGTCATAACAGCCCTGCTCATGCTGAAACCGTTATTTCTAATTATCTAGAAGAGCTTGCCAATAAGAAGTGGAAACAAATCTCAAAAGAGCTGGATATATCGCTAAGTGACTTACAAATGATCTATCTTTTTATACAATCACTACAGCCAAAGCTGAGCTCATTATTTTATCAAGAGTTGGTACATATGACGATACCAGATATCATTGTTGATATCGTTGATGGTGGGATTACCTTTTCGTTAAATGATTATTATTTACCAAAAGTTAATATTCACGCTGACTACTTTCCTTATATAAAAACGCATTCCTCAGAGAAGAGTTATTTTAAAAAACACTTAACTGACTACCACTGGTTAGTTAACAGCATTGAACAACGTCGAAATACAATGATCAATATCATGAAGGCACTTATTGAAAAACAAAAGAAGTTTTTTCTATATGGCTTTGATGCCATGCAACCACTTACGTTGCGTGAAATTGCTGACCAAATAGATGTTCATGAATCAACGGTTAGCCGCATTACAACGAATAAATATGTACAAACTGCTTTTGGCACATTTGAATTAAAAGAATTATTCACCTCTAAATTGTCAACAGCAAATGGTCATAGTGTGTCGCAAATAAAGGTGAAGTCATTGCTGTCAGACTATATAAAATCTGAAAATAAAGTAAAGCCCTTCTCTGATCAAAAAATAGCTGAGTATTTTAACTCTGCGTTGGGAATTGAAATATCTCGTCGTACCATAGCAAAATATCGCGAGGACATGAACATACCTTCCTCTGCTAGACGTAAAATAAACCAGTTTAAATAATGAGAAAAGGAGCTATCTATTGGGGGTAGCTCCTTTTCCATCTAAACAAATTTAAAGCAGACTCACTTATTATTGCTTCATATTGACAAATACACTTTTCACCTCAGTATAATTGGACAAACCATATTCGCCGCCCATTTCACGACCAATACCTGACTGTTTATAGCCACCAAATGGCATCGTTTCCCATTCTAAGCCAAAATCATTAATCCATACTGTTCCTGCCTGTAGTTTACTAGCAATATAATGTGCTTTTTTTACATTTTCTGTCCAAATGCTTGCAGCAAGTCCATACTTACTATTATTAGCACGCACGATCACTTCTTCTATTGTTTCAAACGATAGAATAGACATAACAGGTCCGAAAATCTCCTCCTGAGCAATCGTCATCGTGTCCTGTACATCAGCAAAGATAGTTGGTTGTACAAAAAATCCCTTTTGGAGTGCTCGATTACCACCAGCTACTAAGCGAGCACCCTCTTCTTTTCCTTTTTCAATAAAACCAAGGACTGTATTTAATTGTTTTTGTGACACTAACGGGCCCATTTCTGTTTCCGGATCTAGTCCTGGTCCTACCTTCAATGCCTTAGCCTTTTCTGCAAGTCGTTCAACAAATTGATTGTATAGACTACTATGCACAAATACTCGTGTACATGCGCTACAGTTTTGGCCGTGATTGTACATCGTTCCAGCAAAAGTTCCCTCTATTGCTTCCTGTACATCTGCATCTGGTAACACAATAGCAGGAGATTTCCCTCCAAGCTCTAATGTTACACTTTTCACTTCATCAGCTGCCTTTTTCATCACGTGGATTCCAGTTTTTGTTGATCCAGTGAAGGCTACTTTAGCTACACCTTTATGTGTAACAATAGCTTCTCCAGCTTCTCCCGTACCCGGTACAATATTTACTACACCATTTGGAAAACCAGCTTGTTTCATTAATTGCCCTACATATAATAATGATAATGGCGTTTCAGCCGCTGGTTTGATGACAATCGTACACCCTACAGCTAACGCTGCGCCTAGCTTCCATGCCGCCATTGCAAGAGGGAAATTCCAAGGAATAATTTGACCTACAACACCAACAGGCTCATGTACAATATAATTTAAGTAATCCTTGGATACTTGTACAGTCTGTCCTGTAATTTTTGTCGCCCACCCTGCATAATAACGGAAATGCTGAACAGTGCCATCCACATCATCTGCGAGAGCAGTTTGATATGGTTTACCATTGTCTATTGATTCAAGCTGTGCTAGCTCTTCACGATGTTCTTCTAGTAAATCTGCCAATTTATAAATAATTCGTGAGCGTTCAGCTGCCTCCATCGTTGACCATGCACCATCAAATGCTTTTTGAGCAGCTTCTACTGCAAGATCAATATCTTCTGCCTGTGCTTCGCTTACTACAGCGATGACCTCTTCATTAGCAGGATTTAGAACATTCAATGTTTTACCTGATTGAGCTTGCATGTATTCACCGTCGATATACAAGCCGATTGTGGACTGTAGAAATTCCTTTACTTGTGGTTTTAATGTCAACACTGCCTCCATCATTCATCCCCCTTTGCATTAATAATGTTCAATTGCCAGTACGTCTAAATTAGTCATAATTGCTTTAAGTTGGGCATCTTCTTCCTCTGTTAGTGGGAGTCGTGGTAGACGACATGGTCCCCCTGCCCATCCTTTTAGTTCCATTGCACGTTTAGTGATTTGTACATATTTACCTGATCCCTCTAAAAATGCACATAAAGGTAATAAACGATCATAAATTGCCCAAGCTGCCTCTAAATTTCCTTCTTTTACTTGACTATATAACTTTGTGACAAGCTCTGGCACAATATTTCCAGATACAGAAATCCACCCAACAGCCCCAACTAAAAATGATTCTATGGCTAAGTCCTCTGAACCACAAAATACTTTAATATTATCTTGGCCTTGACGTACGATATCACGCGCTTTTCCAATACTGCCGCTCGATTCCTTAATGTGTGTAATATTTGGAACATCTCTACCTACTTTTAAAATCGTTTCTAAACCAATATCTACCCCCGAAGTAAACGGATTATTATAGATCATAATAGGGAAGCTTACAGATTCGGCTACTGATTTAAAATGAACATATATTTCCTCATCTTTTGGGTGTGCATAATAGGAATTAATCAATAATGCTGCGTCTGCGCCGGCCAGTTCAGCCTGCTGTGTATAGGTGATAGCCTCTGCAGTTGTCTCAGCAGCTGTACCAACAATCAATGTAATTCGCCCTTTAATTTGATCTACAGCTACTTCTACTGCTTTAAACCGTTCTTCTTTCGTTAAACTTACAAATTCGCCTGTACTACCGTTAATAGCAATACCTGTTACCCCTGCTTCAATAAAATGTTCAATATTTTGACGGAAACCATCCCAATCAATGTCCGTTTGGTTTTTCATTGGTGTTACTAATACCGGAAATACACCTTCTAATTTTTTCATCTTTTTTTCCTCCTCTATCCTCTTTTATTACACTATGATAAATCCATGCTGCAAAGGATCTTCACGGTCCACTACAAATTGATGGATTCCTGTGATATATCCTGTTAATGCAATTTCATAGCCAGCTTCATGCTTTTGACTAATTTCAATGCTGCTACCAAAAATACTGTCATTTTTTTTGACAGCTTCTTCCCCTAAAACTGCTAGTAACGCCAATGTACTGTCCACACCAGGTGAACGTAATATATAGCCATCTCGCTCAAAGGTAACTGACCGTACTGAACTGTCCAGCTGTTCATACATAATGACACCATCCGCTGTACTATATTTCTCACTTTCTAGTAATCCCCACGTACTGATTTCTGCTAATTCATCTAGAACAATTGCCTTTAATTGATGTGGTTTTTCTACAACAAAGTAGCGGCGCTCATTATCGATAATTACTTCGTCACCTTCTATATGCGCTGGCTTCAATGTCAAATGAACTGATAAAACAGTATCTTTCGGTTCAGAAAGTTTTACATAGGCTTCATAAACACCTTTTACTGTTTCAATAGAGTAAATATTATCTCTTGAAAGCTCTATTATTCCTTGCTCAATCAACGCTGTCATTGTGGCTACAAGTGCTTCATACTTAAAATTTGTAGAAGCCGAATGTTGGAAAAATAATAGTCGATAGGATGCAATAGCTGATGGTAAAACAAGACAGCCATTCATTCCACGGTGTCCTCTAGGTTCATTCAGAAGCAATTGTTTTGTATCTTCGAATTGCGTATTTAAAGCATGAGCCGCTTCCGTAATATTTTCATGCGCAAGTATGATTGGTGATTGCACAATAATACGAAAGGCTTCTCCCACTACTTGTGTATCGATCGTTTGAAAAGACTTATGAAAATTCATGCTTATCCTCCCTTAGTGATCCATTGGCGGAATCATCAAATAGCCCTCTTTCAGTGGATCCTGATTATTGTAAAAGAATCGATGCATACCCATAACCCAGGCAGATCCTGTTACCTCTGGAATAACAGCGGTTAGGCCACTAATAGCTACTTCTTCTAGTACACGTGCTTTAAACATTGTCCCCACAATACTTTCATAGACGAAGGACTCATTGAGAGCAAGCTCATTTTTTGAATAGAGTGTAGCAATTTTTGCGGATGTACCAGTGCCACAAGGGGAACGGTCAATCCCTCCTGGCGGAACAACAACTGTATTTTTTAAATCTGCTAATGGATTGACTGGGTCTGTATAAAACTCAATATGTGTAAGTCCATGGATAAATGGGAATTCTGGATGGACAATATCTTCCTTAGCATTCACAGCATTGCGGAGACGAATAGCTGTGTTAATAATTTTCGTTGAATTGTCTACAGCTAAGTTTAGATTGATTTTTCTAGCATCTATAATGCCGTAAAAGTTCCCTCCATAAGCTATTTCACATTCCACTACACCTAATTCAGAATCATTTATTTCAATCGTTTTTAATAGAAAGGATGGTACATTTTTAAATGTCACTTCCTTCGCTACGCCATCCACTACTTTAATCTTTACATCAATTAAACCTGCAGGTGTGTCCAATTTTATGTTTGTATAAGGTGTATTAACCTCTATTAAATTTGCTTCAATAAGTGCTGTACAAACGCCTATTGTGTCATGTCCACACATCGGCAAGTAACCACCTGTTTCTATATAAATCACTCCAAAATCTGCTTCGGGATGGCAAGGATCTGTAATGATAACACCTGACATCACACTATGTCCTCGTGGTTCATTCATAAGAAATTTTCGAATCCAGTCAAAATTCTCTTGCATAAATAACATTTTTTCAGACATTGTTTTGCCTTCAAGCTTAGGCATACCGCTTATTAATGAACGTGTTGGATTCCCGCCTGTATGGGTATCAATTGTTGTAAAGAGCTTTTGAAATTTCATTTGTGAAGTACTCCTTTCTGGAAACGACTAAGATGAACTGGTTCAGTAGGAATGCATGTATCTTTGTACTGTAGTAATTCTTGGATAAGCTTCCCAGTAACTGCAGCCAAGCTAATTCCATCTCCTTCATGACCTGCCGCAATATAGAAACCAGGCACTTCTTCTACTTCACAAATAATAGGTAAATGATCTTCCGTCCATGGTCTTAACCCTGCATATGTACGAATAATCGACATATCAGCGATTTTTGGATAAAAACGTACAGCACGTCTAGCAATCATTTTCACCACATCATGATTCACCTTCGTGTCAAAGCCTACAAATTCGCGACTACTTCCTATTAAAAAATTTTGTGCCTCTGTCGGCTCAAACACTAACGCTACTCCGTATTTTTCAATATCCACATCCACTTTACGTTCTCCACCAAATTTTGAAATTAAATAACCAAATTCCATCACTTTTCTTAGCCCTACTAGTTGCTGACGTGATGCGACAAGAATATGTCCTTTGCGAGGTTTAATTGGAATATCAACACCCAGCATTTGCCCAATAAACGGTGCCCAAATTCCACAAGCATTAATTACTTTATTTGCTGTTATCCATCCCTCATTCGTTTCAAGTAAAAATGTACCATCTGGCTGTTTCGTAATATTTTTGACTTCTGTATGTTTTTTTATCTTTGCCCCTAACTTTTCAGCTGAGTGGAACATAGAAAATGTCAGCATATATGGGTTCACTGTTGAATCGGTTTTACATTCCAATCCACCGTATAAGTCATCTGCAAAGTATTTTGACTCATTCCGCAAGTCCTCACGATCTAACATTGTAAAATCTAAACCCGCCTCCCGTTGACGATTAACCCACTGCTGAGCAGCCTCCATCTCTAGCTCACTTTCACAAACAAGAATGCTGCCAGGATTCCGATATTCAAAGCTCATATCTAACTCTCGATTTAACTCATGTACTAATCTTTGACTGACTAAAGACATTTGACTGTCAAAGCCAGGATCTTTATCAATAGCTAAAATATTGCCATCACAGCGAGAAGAAGTACCACTCGCAAGTTCATTTTTTTCAAGTATTGTGATATCAAGGCCCGCTTTTGCACAATAATAAGCAATTGCTCCACCAATAATGCCACCGCCAATAATGACGATATCATGATGGGATTTCTTCATGTCTCTCCCCTCCTTTTCTATTCATGACTGTATGATGCAAAAAACATGCCAATCTATCTTATTGGAATTTGTTTGATAAACTAGTCACTATGTGTCAAAATTATTTATATTATTCAAAATAATTTGACAAATAAATAATGAGGGGGGACTTACATTGCATCCATATCATTTAATAATGAATAAAATATTAAAACGTAACTTTGCTATTATTTCTACTGACGATATAGTGTCCAAAATAAACGATGACAGCAAACAATATTTTGTGCTTGAAAATAATAAACCCTATGCAACAATGCGCGGTAAAAGAAAAAATGATGTTCACTATGTTGCTTGTCATACCATCCAGTTGGATTGCCCACTCAACATAGCTATTGAATATATGAAGGAATATGAATTTTTACTAGTTTGTAGTGAGGAAAAACAATATTTAGGATATTTATGGAGAGAGTCCTTAGTATACGATCTTGCCTATGAATTAGAATGTGGCAATGCTTATTTACAAACCATTTTAGACACAATAAATGAATCATGTACTGTCATTGATGCTGAACAAAATGTTGTTTATTGGACGAAGGGAGCAGAAAGCATTTTTTCTGTGTCTGGAGAAAATATTATTGGAAAGCCCATCACTCAATTTTTCAAAGAAGATCAACTAGAAATTTTACATACTTTACAGCATAGAAAATCTGTTTATCAACAGCAGCATTTTCCTCGGGAAGATCTCGTCGTCATGATCAATTCAAACCCTGTTATGCTGCATGATAAGACAATTGGGGCAGTCGTTGCTGAAACTGATATTACCCATGTCAAAAAATTAAACGAAGAGCTTCATCTTACATCTGAAAAATTATTGAATTTAGAGAAACAGATGAATACTAATGGCTTAGCCTATGATCCATTTACACTTATTCGTGGCAATAGTCCAAAGCTTAAAGAAGTATTAGAAAAAGTAAAAAAGGTAGCAGAAACCGAGGCAAATATTTTAATTTACGGAGAGAGTGGAGTTGGTAAAGAACTGTTTGCACGTGCAGTTCATGCCATTCGAGAAAAGCCTGAAGCACCATTTGTCGCTATCAATTGTGGAGCCATTCCTAGTGGCTTATTTGAAAGTGAGATATTTGGTTATGAAAAAGGAGCTTTTTCTGGAGCCCATCAAAAAGGAAAAAAAGGTAAAGTAGAGCTTGCACGTGGAGGTACTTTATTTTTAGATGAAATTGGTGAAATGCCGCTAGAAATGCAAGTAAAGATTTTGCGATTGCTACAGGAAAAAACGTTTTATACAGTTGGCGGTACAAAGGAAATGGACGTTGAATTTAATTTAGTAGCTGCTACTAATAGAGATTTAAAGCAATTAGTGGCAGAAGGAAAATTCAGAGAGGATTTATATTATCGACTGAATGTGGTGAATTTCACAGTTCCCCCGCTTCGAGAGCGAGCATCAGATATTTTAGAAATTAGCAATTATTTCTTATATGAAAAATCGATTAAATATAATCGACCTATTCAAGGAATCCCAACTGAAATAGCCAATGTTCTTTTAAAATACCAATGGCCAGGCAATGTACGAGAATTATCTAACGTTATCGAGCGACTTGTTGTATTTTCTGATGAGGGAGCCATTCATATGGAAGACTTACCTACGGATATTTTAGCAGCTATGCCAAAAGATGAAAAGTTGGAAGTTAAGAGGGATTTTCCTCTAGGGACAGAGCTTAACAATCAACTTGAACATTATGAACGAGAAATTATTTTAGAACAGCTTGCCAAAGTAAATGGTAATAAAAAAATATGTGCTAAAAACTTAGGCATTACTCGTGCCACTTTATACAATCGATTAAAAAAATTAAACATAGATGTCTAACTTTTTAAAATAAATGTCAATGTTTCTATACACTACTTTCACATATGTCTATAAAATCATTTTCTTAGCGACTTTCTTTTTTCTGGCATAGTTTTTGCATTATCTAGTATGGAAAGTATTTCATATAGTAGAGGTGGAACTATGCAAAATAAATCGATGATTGTATGTCGTTGTGAAGAAATTAGTTACGATGAATTAATAGAAAGCGCATCAAAATATAAGTGCTCTGCACGAGAACTGAAGTTACGAACACGTGCAGGAATGGGCTATTGCGGTGGCCGTACATGCCGTACTATGGTAGATAATATTGCTCATCTTCATCATCCACGTACAAATGATGAAATTTCATTAAAACATCAGGCACCCATTCGACCAGTGCGATTCTCCGATTTAGGGGAGGTTAAATCATGACAGAACGTATAATTACCCACCCCGTTTTAGGGAATTTAATCCAAAAAGAAAAAATAACTTTTACTTTTGACGATCAGGTAATTGAAGGTTACAAAGGTGAATCCCTAGCTGCTGCATTGCTAGTACAAGGAATCCGCACTTTACGTTTGCACGAAGAAACAGGGCAGCCTCGAGGCATTTATTGTAATATTGGTCACTGCTTTGAATGCCGTGTCAATATAAACGGCTTGGACGGCGAGCGAGCATGCTTAACCCCTATTTCAGATGGGATGGTTGTAAAAAGTGGGCAGCCACTTCCTACGACAGTAAGGGACTGGAGGAAGAACCATGAATAATAAAGTAATTATAATTGGAGCTGGTCCTGCTGGGCTTGCGGCGGCCATTACATTGGCGGAAAAAAATATTGCTGTCCTTGTTATCGATGAATATTTATATGCTGGCGGGCGATTACTTGGACAATTATATGAAGAGAAGCCAGGAACATGGTGGAATGGTATTGTGGAATCTGAACGTTTATTAAAACGAGCTAAAGCAGTCAATGTTGAATTTTTACTACAAACAAGTGTATCCGATTTAGAAAAAGTGGATCAAACGTGGATCATCCACACAACCAAAGGTATATTTCGTACCCAACATCTGCTATTAGCTACTGGAGCTGCCGAATCACCTTTCCCAATTCCAGGCTGGACTCTACCGGGTGTAATGTCTGTTGGAGCAGCACAAGTAATGACAAATGTGCATCGTGTGAAGCCTGGTAAACGGGGAGTCATTGTCGGGGTCAATGTACTATCTTCTGCTATTGCGATGGAATTACAATTAGCAGGGGTTCAAGTAGCAGCTATCACATTACCTCCCTCTAACTTGTTAGCGAAGAAGAATAGTAATCCTTTAGAAGTTATGAACTCCTTATTACATGTAGCTCATATGGCTCCCTCCCCTCTTGTTAAAATGGGCAGCAAATTGATGAAAAATGACTTTATGAAAAAGCTCGGTATTTCCTTTTATCCCAAAAATGGTGTGAAAATGTGGGATATACCTATTATGTTGCGTAAAGCTGTTATTGAAATCGTCGGTAAAGATCAAGTTGAAGGGGTCGTTTTAGCAACAGTGAATACAGATGGCTCTCTTGTTAAAGGTAGCGAACAACGAATCAAAGCAGATTTTATTTGTATCGCTGGCGGCCTATACCCTTTAGCAGAACTTGCCTCTTTAGCTGGTTGTCCATTCCATTATATCGAAGAATTAGGTGGGTTCATTCCTTTACATAATGAACAAATGGAAACTAATTTAGAGGGGTTGTATGTCGCTGGAAATATTACGGGCATTGAAGGAGCCAAGGTAGCATTAGCACAAGGAAAAGTTGCTGGCCTTACAATTGCTCAACGTCTCAATGCAGGAGCCTCAAAGTATGATATTAAGCTTGCTATCCAAGATGTTGAAAAAACAAGAGCTACTGCACATATTCAATTTCATCCTGAAATTTCAGCCGGTCGTCAACAGATGAAACAAATTTGGGATGAATCTGTTGGACCGCTTACGATTCATTAAAAATGCCTATTAAAGAATAAAAGTCTTTTTCTCATCTTCATGAGTAAAAGGCTTTTTTGCTTTATGGCATAAAACATGCAATACATATGATGTGATTAAAAATCGTGAAAGGAGGTTTTGATTCTTAAACAATATGCCATATATGTACCTTCCATAATATTGAATTACTGATTTGTGTGACAAAATGGATGCTGCTGTATAGTACACAATTTCTTGGGTGGGAATTTCGGGTTTTGATTGAAGAAAACAAGGGGGAAAATCTATGGAGACAATCGTTAATACATTGGTCGATTATATTTGGGGGAATGCACTCGTATACTTAGCATTAGGTGTGGGTCTTTACTTTACCATCCTGACAAAAGCTGTTCAATTTCGTTATATTCCTGAGATGATTCGTTTATTACGTGAACGTAAAGAATCAAAAGAAGGAATCTCGTCGTTCCAAGCTTTTTGTATGGCATTGTCTGGACGAGTTGGTGTTGGTAATATCGCAGGTGTGGCTACGGCCATTGCTGCTGGTGGACCAGGCGCAGTATTTTGGATGGGTGTTATGGCATTTCTAGGGGGTGCAAGTGCATTTATAGAATCTACCCTTGCCCAATTATATAAAGAAAAGGCTGATGGTCAGTATCGTGGTGGTTCACCATACTATATCGAAAAGGGTTTAAAACTAAAAGGCTTTGCTATATTTGTTGCGTTTGTTATCTGTCTTTCATATGGTGTTCTAGTGCCTGGGATCCAGGCAAACACAATTGCCACTTCATTTAATACTGCTTTTCATATTCCACCATTTATAACAGGCGCGGTGATTGTTGTTCTTTTGGGATTAATCATATTTGGTGGTGTTAAACGTATAGCTCGTGTTGCTGACAAAATTGTTCCTATCATGGCACTTGCCTACGTCATTTTAACACTTATCATATTAGGGGCTAATGTGAGTGAAATTCCAGGTATGTTTAAACTTATTATTACAAGTGCTTTTGGTACTAATGAAATCTTTGGGGGTATAGTTGGTACTGCAATCGCCTGGGGTGTAAGACGCTCCGTATTTTCAAATGTAGCTGGAGCTGGAGAAGCAACATTTAGTTCTGCTGCTGCTGAAGTATCTCATCCTGCTAAACAAGGCTTAGTTCAGGGTTTCTCAATCTATATTGATACAATCATTGTATGTACTGCTACAGCATTAATGATTCTCATTACAGGTATGTATAACGTTACCCCTTCAGGAACAACGGCACCGTTAGTTGAAAATATCCCAGGCGTCGTGGCAGGTACTGCTTATACACAAGCAGCAGTATCTACAGTATTCCATGATTTTGGAAGTGGATTCGTGGCTATTGCCATCTTCCTCTTCGCATTCACCACTCTAATGGCATACTACTATATTGCAGAGACAACAATTGTTTATTTAGATAATAAGCTACGCTTCCCCATTTTGAAATTAGTATTAAAAATAATCTTCTTACTCGTTGTTTATGTCGGAAGTGTACAATCGGTCAGTCTTATGTGGGGGCTTGGAGATATTGGATTCGGAAGTATGAGTTATTTAAACTTTATTGCGATTGTATTATTAACCAAACCAGCCATTCAAGTTTTGCGAGATTATGATCGACAAAAAAAGGCTGGTCTCGATCCTATTTTTGATCCAAGAGAAGTTGGAATTAAAAATGCTGATTTCTGGATAGAATATAGCAACAGTCATAAACGGAAATAAAAAAACAGTCAGCATACAGCTGACTGTTTCTATTGCCTAGCGACGTCCTACTCTCACAGGGGGAAGCCCCCAACTACCATCGGCGCTAAAGAGCTTAACTTCCGTGTTCGGTATGGGAACGGGTGTGACCTCTTTGCCATCATCACTAGACTATGGTCGGCTTTCAATATACATCGCATTTCTTCGTCAGCTTCTGTCGTTCAGTCAGTCACGTACTTGAGTACGCTCCTTCCCTCTCTCCATTGCTTCCTCGAACTACTCGTATCTTGAAACCCTTCATAAAAGAAATTATTCTTTCAAAACTGGATAAACGGTTCATTGAATGGTTCAAACATTTTTGGTTAAGTCCTCGATCGATTAGTATTCGTCAGCTCCATGTGTCACCACACTTCCACCTCGAACCTATCTACCTCATCGTCTTTGAGGGATCTTACTTACTTGCGTAATGGGAAATCTCATCTTGAGGGGGGCTTCATGCTTAGATGCTTTCAGCACTTATCCCGTCCACACATAGCTACCCAGCGATGCCTTTGGCAAGACAACTGGTACACCAGCGGTGTGTCCATCCCGGTCCTCTCGTACTAAGGACAGCTCCTCTCAAATTTCCTACGCCCACGACGGATAGGGACCGAACTGTCTCACGACGTTCTGAACCCAGCTCGCGTACCGCTTTAATGGGCGAACAGCCCAACCCTTGGGACCGACTACAGCCCCAGGATGCGATGAGCCGACATCGAGGTGCCAAACCTCCCCGTCGATGTGGACTCTTGGGGGAGATAAGCCTGTTATCCCCGGGGTAGCTTTTATCCGTTGAGCGATGGCCCTTCCATGCGGAACCACCGGATCACTAAGCCCGTCTTTCGACCCTGCTCGACTTGTAGGTCTCGCAGTCAAGCTCCCTTGTGCCTTTACACTCTACGAATGATTTCCAACCATTCTGAGGGAACCTTTGGGCGCCTCCGTTACCTTTTAGGAGGCGACCGCCCCAGTCAAACTGTCCGCCTGACACTGTCTCCTGCCCCGCTAAGGGGCATGGGTTAGAATTTCAATACAACCAGGGTAGTATCCCACCGACGCCTCCTTCGAAGCTGGCGCTCCGAGATCTCTGGCTCCTACCTATCCTGTACAAGTTGTACCAAAATTCAATATCAGGCTACAGTAAAGCTCCACGGGGTCTTTCCGTCCTGTCGCGGGTAACCTGCATCTTCACAGGTACTATAATTTCACCGAGTCTCTCGTTGAGACAGTGCCCAGATCGTTACGCCTTTCGTGCGGGTCGGAACTTACCCGACAAGGAATTTCGCTACCTTAGGACCGTTATAGTTACGGCCGCCGTTTACTGGGGCTTCAATTCGCAGCTTCGCTTGCGCTAACCACTCCTCTTAACCTTCCAGCACCGGGCAGGCGTCAGCCCCTATACGTCACCTTACGGTTTTGCAGAGACCTGTGTTTTTGCTAAACAGTCGCCTGGGCCTATTCACTGCGGCTCTCATGCGCTTGCACGCTCAAGAGCACCCCTTCTCCCGAAGTTACGGGGTCATTTTGCCGAGTTCCTTAACGAGAGTTCTCTCGCACACCTTAGGATTCTCTCCTCGACTACCTGTGTCGGTTTGCGGTACGGGCACCTCTCACCTCGATAGAGGCTTTTCTTGGCAGTGTGAAATCAGGAACTTCGTCCATACGGACTCGCCATCACAGCTCAACGTTACAGTGTGCGGATTTGCCTACACACACGCCTTACTGCTTGGACGCGCATAACCAACAGCGCGCTTACCCTATCCTACTGCGTCCCCCCATTTCTCAAACGGTGAGGAGGTGGTACAGGAATATCAACCTGTTGTCCATCGCCTACGCCTATCGGCCTCGGCTTAGGTCCCGACTAACCCTGAGCGGACGAGCCTTCCTCAGGAAACCTTAGTCATACGGTGGACGGGATTCTCACCCGTCTTTCGCTACTCATACCGGCATTCTCACTTCTAAGCGCTCCACCAGTCCTTCCGGTCTGACTTCAACGCACTTAGAACGCTCTCCTACCACTGACATCGTAGATGTCAATCCACAGCTTCGGTGAATCGTTTAGCCCCGATACATTTTCGGCGCAGCGTCACTCGACCAGTGAGCTATTACGCACTCTTTAAATGATGGCTGCTTCTAAGCCAACATCCTGGTTGTCTGTGCAACGCCACATCCTTTTCCACTTAACGATTACTTTGGGACCTTAGCTGGTGGTCTGGGCTGTTTCCCTTTTGACTACGGATCTTATCACTCGCAGTCTGACTCCCGTGTATAAATATCTGGCATTCGGAGTTTGTCTGAATTCGGTAAACCGGGATGGCCCCCTAGTCCAAACAGTGCTCTACCTCCAGTATTCTCATCACGAGGCTAGCCCTAAAGCTATTTCGGAGAGAACCAGCTATCTCCAAGTTCGATTGGAATTTCTCCGCTACCCACACCTCATCCCCGCACTTTTCAACGTGCGTGGGTTCGGGCCTCCAGTAAGTGTTACCTTACCTTCACCCTGGACATGGGTAGATCACCTGGTTTCGGGTCTACGACCACGTACTATTTCGCCCTATTCAGACTCGCTTTCGCTGCGGCTCCGCCTTCTAAAGCTTAACCTCGCACGTAATCGTAACTCGCCGGTTCATTCTACAAAAGGCACGCTATCACCCATTAACGGGCTCTAACTACTTGTAGGCACACGGTTTCAGGATCTCTTTCACTCCCCTTCCGGGGTGCTTTTCACCTTTCCCTCACGGTACTGGTTCACTATCGGTCACTAGGTAGTATTTAGCCTTGGGAGATGGTCCTCCCGGATTCCGACGGAATTTCACGTGTTCCGCCGTACTCAGGATCCACTCAGGAGAGAACGAACTTTCGACTACAGGGCTTTTACCTGCTCTGGCGGACCTTTCCAAGTCGCTTCATCTAACTCGCTCTTTTGTAACTCCGTATTGAGTGTCCTACAACCCCAAGAGGCAAGCCTCTTGGTTTGGGCTCTTCCCGTTTCGCTCGCCGCTACTCAGGGAATCGATTTTTCTTTCTCTTCCTCCAGGTACTTAGATGTTTCAGTTCCCTGGGTCTGCCTTCAAGACGCTATGTATTCACGTCAAGATACTACGCGATTAAACGTAGTGGGTTCCCCCATTCGGAAATCTCCGGATCAAAGCTCACTTACAGCTCCCCGAAGCATATCGGTGTTAGTGCCGTCCTTCTTCGGCTCCTAGTGCCAAGGCATTCGCCGTGCGCCCTTAATAACTTAACCAAGTTATTAAGCCTATAAAAAAACTTAAAAAATAAATGTGTTTGTTACAATTTCAATGTCGTTTTATCCAGTTTTCAAAGAACAAGTTTTGAAGCTTTTCATTCAAGAAGAATGAACCTTCAAAACTGAACGCAAAACGTAATCTTACAAACCCTAGGTTTGTATTCCGAAATAATCCTTAGAAAGGAGGTGATCCAGCCGCACCTTCCGATACGGCTACCTTGTTACGACTTCACCCCAATCATCTATCCCACCTTCGGCGGCTGGCTCCAAAAGGTTACCTCACCGACTTCGGGTGTTACAAACTCTCGTGGTGTGACGGGCGGTGTGTACAAGGCCCGGGAACGTATTCACCGCGGCATGCTGATCCGCGATTACTAGCGATTCCGGCTTCATGTAGGCGAGTTGCAGCCTACAATCCGAACTGAGAACGACTTTATCGGATTAGCTCCCTCTCGCGAGTTGGCAACCGTTTGTATCGTCCATTGTAGCACGTGTGTAGCCCAGGTCATAAGGGGCATGATGATTTGACGTCATCCCCACCTTCCTCCGGTTTGTCACCGGCAGTCACCTTAGAGTGCCCAACTAAATGATGGCAACTAAGATCAAGGGTTGCGCTCGTTGCGGGACTTAACCCAACATCTCACGACACGAGCTGACGACAACCATGCACCACCTGTCACCGTTGCCCCCGAAGGGGAAACTATATCTCTACAGTGGTCAACGGGATGTCAAGACCTGGTAAGGTTCTTCGCGTTGCTTCGAATTAAACCACATGCTCCACCGCTTGTGCGGGCCCCCGTCAATTCCTTTGAGTTTCAGTCTTGCGACCGTACTCCCCAGGCGGAGTGCTTAATGCGTTAGCTGCAGCACTAAGGGGCGGAAACCCCCTAACACTTAGCACTCATCGTTTACGGCGTGGACTACCAGGGTATCTAATCCTGTTTGCTCCCCACGCTTTCGCGCCTCAGTGTCAGTTACAGACCAGATAGTCGCCTTCGCCACTGGTGTTCCTCCAAATCTCTACGCATTTCACCGCTACACTTGGAATTCCACTATCCTCTTCTGCACTCAAGTCTCCCAGTTTCCAATGACCCTCCACGGTTGAGCCGTGGGCTTTCACATCAGACTTAAGAAACCACCTGCGCGCGCTTTACGCCCAATAATTCCGGACAACGCTTGCCACCTACGTATTACCGCGGCTGCTGGCACGTAGTTAGCCGTGGCTTTCTAATAAGGTACCGTCAAGGTACAGCCAGTTACTACTGTACTTGTTCTTCCCTTACAACAGAGTTTTACGAACCGAAATCCTTCTTCACTCACGCGGCGTTGCTCCATCAGGCTTTCGCCCATTGTGGAAGATTCCCTACTGCTGCCTCCCGTAGGAGTCTGGGCCGTGTCTCAGTCCCAGTGTGGCCGATCACCCTCTCAGGTCGGCTACGCATCGTCGCCTTGGTGAGCCGTTACCTCACCAACTAGCTAATGCGCCGCGGGCCCATCCTATAGCGACAGCCGAAACCGTCTTTTAGTGTTTCACCATGAGGTGAAACAGATTATTCGGTATTAGCCCCGGTTTCCCGGAGTTATCCCAAACTATAAGGTAGGTTGCCCACGTGTTACTCACCCGTCCGCCGCTAACGTCGAAGGAGCAAGCTCCTTCTCTGTTCGCTCGACTTGCATGTATTAGGCACGCCGCCAGCGTTCGTCCTGAGCCAGGATCAAACTCTCCATAAAAGAAATTTGAATAGCTCAAATTGTTTTGCTGGCATCAATTTTGATGTCCAAAATTTTGTTTCGTTCACTAACCAAAGCTAGTTACTGAAAACTTTATTGATTACGTTTTGCTTGTTCAGTTTTCAAGGTTCATATCATTGTCTCTTCGGACAACTTCTTTAGTCTATCAGACAACCGGAAAGTTGTCAACACTTTTTTGGAGCGGGTGATGAGAATCGAACTCACGACATCAGCTTGGAAGGCTGAGGTTTTACCATTAAACTACACCCGCATAATATGATTTATAAATTGGCGCGCCCGGCAGGAGTCGAACCCACAACCTTCTGATCCGTAGTCAGACGCTCTATCCAATTGAGCTACGGGCGCATATAAGAATATAAAATTAATTGACTTGGTGCGGCCGAGAGGACTTGAACCTCCACGGGGTTGCCCCCACTAGGCCCTCAACCTAGCGCGTCTGCCGTTCCGCCACGACCGCATTCAATCAGTAACTTTCTCATTATACTACAAGGATCTGAGAAGTCAATGTTTTTTCCTAAAAAGATGAGCCATGAAGGACTCGAACCTTCGACCCTCTGATTAAAAGTCAGATGCTCTACCAACTGAGCTAATGGCTCAAATTAAGAAATGAATGGCTGGGGTACTAGGATTCGAACCTAGGCATGACGGAATCAAAATCCGTTGCCTTACCGCTTGGCTATACCCCAAAAAGTGGCGGTCCCGACCGGGATCGAACCGGCGATCTCCTGCGTGACAGGCAGGCATGTTAACCGCTACACCACGGGACCAATAAATAGTATTAATTAAATTATGAAGAAATGACCCCTACGGGATTCGAACCCGTGTTACCGCCGTGAAAGGGCGGTGTCTTAACCACTTGACCAAGGGGCCATGGCTCCGAAGGCAGGACTCGAACCTGCGACAACCTGATTAACAGTCAGGTGCTACTACCAACTGAGCTACTTCGGAATACTATGTTTTGCTGTCGTCGTTATCTTGTCGACTTTTACTATTATAGGGACAACTCAACAAAACGTCAACTATTTTTTTATAATTTTTTATTCCACTAGTATTAGCCTACCCAAACACTTACTACAGCAATACTTCTCAACATTCATTTTTATTTTCCGTACATATAGTTGTTGGCAATTGACACAAGTATAAGTATGACGATGATGTCTTTTAGTTGTAGCTTTAGGGGGTTGTAAAACTGAGCAAAATCGAGGTGCATTTACTTTTCTTAATAGCTCTCGAAAATCTTTATCTCGATGTTGATACCCTTTACCTTCAATATGTAAATGATAATGACATAATTCATGGAGTACAATACCTTCAATCTCTCTATAGCCATATAACTCATAGGCTTTCGGGTTTATCTCAATATTATGAGATTGTAAAAGATATCGTCCACCAGTTGAACGTAATCTAGCATTAAAGTAGGCCTGATGCTGAAAAGGTTTTTGAAAGCTTTCCAAGGATAAGCTGTGAACAAGTTGTTGTAACTCCTCATTGTTCATATATTAATCACCTCTAACAACAAGAATACCACACTGTGTAGTATAGACAGTGTGGTAAATATTTATTACTTAAATTATAATGTTTGATTTTTAGGCGGAAGCATTGTTAAAGAAATACGCCCTTTATTGACATCTATTTGTTCTACCCATACTGTGACAATATCACCTAATGCAACAACTTCTAATGGATGTTTAATGCGTTTGTTTTGTAATTTAGATATATGCACCAACCCGTCTTGCTTTACGCCAATATCAACAAACGCTCCAAAGTCCACCACATTTCTCACTGTGCCTTGCAGTTCCATACCTACTTTTAAATCTTCCATTTTTAATACATCTGTTTTAAGCAAAGGCTGTGGGAAAGCATCACGTGGGTCACGACTTGGTTTCATTAAAGTATCCACAATATCTTGAATAGTCACAACACCTATGCCCAGCACGCTACTTAAATTTTGAATATCTAAAGCTGCAATAGCTTCTTCGGCTTTCGGCGTCCCTAGCTCTTTTTTATCAATTTGAGCTTCTGCTAATATTTGTTCAGCTAAATCATAGCTCTCTGGGTGAATACCTGTAGCATCGAACGGATTTTTTGCTTCAGGGACACGTAAGAAGCCGATAGCTTGTTCATACGTTTTAGCACCTAGCCTTGGAATCTTCTTTAATTGTGCACGTGTAGAAAATTGACCATTTTCTTCTCGCATCTTCACGATATTCTCTGCAACTGTTTTGGATAAACCAGAAACGTATTGTAAGAGTGAAGAAGAAGCCGTGTTTACATCAACCCCTACTTTGTTAACAGCAGTTTCTACTATAAAAGTTAGTGATTCATTTAATTTTTTTTGAGAAACATCATGCTGATACTGACCTACACCAACCGCTTTAGGTTCAATTTTCACTAACTCCGATAAAGGATCTTGTAAGCGGCGTGCAATGGACACAGCACTACGCTGCTCAACCTGTAAATCGGGAAATTCAGCCCGTGCAATATCTGACGCTGAATAAACAGATGCTCCCGCTTCGTTGACAATAACATACGCAACATCAGTAGTAAGTTCATTTAGTACATCTGCAATAAATTGTTCTGTTTCACGCGATGCTGTACCATTACCAATTGCAATTATGCTTATTGGATATTTTTCTAAAATTCCTTTCACAGTAGCTTTCGCTTTTGCTACATCTGGTTTAGGAGGATGTGGATAAATAGCTGTAACCTCTAACATTTTCCCCGTTTCATCTACAACTGCTAACTTACAACCTGTGCGGTAAGCTGGGTCAACCCCCAATACATATTTCCCTTTCATAGGTGGCTGCAGTAATAAATTACGTAAATTCTCAGAGAAAATATGAATTGCTTGTGTTTCAGCTTTCTCTGTCAATTCGTTTCGTAATTCTCTTTCAATCGAAGGCTGAATTAAACGTTTGTACGAATCTTCAATTGCCAGTTTTACTTCTGCAATTGCAGGAGATGAGCCAATTGCAGGTATCCATTCCTTCCACATAATCATCAAAACTCTGTCTACTGGCACTTGGATTGAAACCTTTAAAACTTCCTCTTTTTCTCCACGGTTGATCGCTAAGATGCGATGCGGAACGATGCGATTAACAGGTTCTTCATACTCGTAATACATTTCAAAAACATTTTTTTCATCGATCTCAGCATTTTTTACAGTCGTTACAAGGACTCCATCTTTCCATGAATAGGCGCGGATTTTTTCACGAATCGCAGCATCATCCGCAAAACGTTCTGCTAAAATATCTCGTGCGCCCATTAGTGCTTCTTCTGTATTGGCAACCTGTTCATTATCCACAAAACCAACCGCTAGCTGCTCTAATGCGTCATTACTAAACGCCAAGAGAAGTTCTGCAAGAGGTTCTAATCCTTTTTCTTTGGCAATCGTCGCCTTTGTACGTCTTTTTTGCTTGTAAGGTCTATATAAATCCTCTACCCGCTGTAAGACGGTTGCAGCAAGTATGGCTTTTTCTAATTCTGGTGTAAGTTTTTCTTGCTCTCGGATTAATCGAATAACCTCTTCTTTCCGTTGTTCAAGTTGCTGTATGTAGTGATAACGATCCTCCACAGCTTTAATTTGCACCTCGTCGAGAGAGCCCGTTGCTTCCTTTCGATAACGTGCAATAAATGGTACCGTATTTCCCTCTTCTAATAACTTAATAACAGCATCTACTTGCCCTGGTTTGACTACAACATCCTTTGCAATGAGCTGTAACATTTGCTTTTGTTCCACATCATCACTACCTTTTTCTTTTCATTTTACCATTACACCTTACTAAAAATGCAAAAAGATAGTCTACTCAGACGAATATGAGTAGACTATCTTCATCCATTTATAAGTGTTTAACACATAAAACACCCAAAGAAAGATTAGAGCGAAACACCGCCACTTGCTAGAATAGCCTCTTGTAATTTCTTTATTGCTTTCCTTTGTATTCGAGATACATGCATTTGAGAAATTCCTAATCGTTCTCCAGCTTCTTTTTGACTAAGTTGCTCTAAATATGTAAGCTGAATAATTTGTTTTTCCCTTTCATTTAACACAACAAGCGCCTCTGAAACAATCATGCGTTTATTAGTCATTTCATAACCATCGTCTTCCCTACCCAAAATATCAAATAAGGTGACTGTACTGCCATCTGAATCTGACTCTATCGAATGATCCATAGAAAGAGCCTGATAGCTACGGCTCATTTCCATCGCTTCCAATACCTCTTCCTCGGCTACTTCTAATCGCTCAGCAATATCTTGAATAGAAGGAGAACGCTGCAATTCAATCGTCAGCGCCTCCACTGTTGATTTGATTCTCGGTCCTAATTCTTTTATTCGTCTAGGCACATGAACATCCCATGTTTTATCACGTAAAAAACGCTTGATTTCTCCAACAATCGTTGGCACAGCAAATGCTTCAAAACTACGACCAACATTCGGATCAAAACGTCTGATTGCACCTAACAATCCCAGCATCCCTACTTGAACAATATCATCATAATAAGATTTACCATTCGAATATTTACGAGCTATTGACTCAACTAGATATCGATAATGAATCACTAATTTTGTTTGCGCTTCATCATCCTCCGTTGACTGGTACAATTCAATCCACTTTAGTATATCTTCCTTGGATGAAGATTTATGTAGTGATTCTTTCGACATTTTTTTCCACCTGCTCTCTAGCGACATACTTTGTCATGAAGACAGTTACGCCACCATCGTTATTGATCATCACCTCATCCATCAAAGTTTCCATTAAATAAAGTCCTAAGCCACCTTCTCTTAGCCCTGCAATACTTTCCTCAGGATGATACGGTCCAATCTTAGACTTGATCTCTTCGAAATTAAAGCTGTTGCCATAATCCGCAATCATCATTTCCATTTTATTGTCATACAAAGCACACCCGATGACAATTTCACCTTCTTCTTCATCCTTATAAGCATGGTGAACAACATTTGTCACAGCCTCACTTGCAGCAATTTTTAAATCTTCGATATCATCATAACTAAAGCCAATCCTACTAGCTAAGCCCGAGACAGTTAATCGAATGACACTGACAAATTGCGGTTTAGCAGGAACTCTAATTTCAATATAGTCAAATTCCTTCATTATTTTAATTCCACCTTTTTATCAGTTTCAATATCCATCAAATCACTTAGACCCGTAATTTCAAACAATCTTTGCAATCTATTCGATAAACCAACTAGCTTCACTTTGCCATTTTCACGTAATGCTCTTTTATAAAAGGCAACAAATATCCCAAGACCTGTACTGTCCATGTAATTTACTTTTGATAAATCAAGTTCAATTTCTAATCCGTCTGTAATCTTTACCGCTTCTAATTCCTCTCTTAAACCAGACGCGGTAAATGTATCGATTTCCCCTTCAACAAAACCAAATAATTTATGATCAATCTCTTTAAAATATATCGTTACGTCCATATAGCACACCTCCACCATATTTGTTAGACTATTGTCTATTCCCTATTTTATTAATAATTAAACCTATTTTTTTAAAATAACGACAGTAAAATCATCCGATAGTTTAAAATTCTGAGCTTTCTCTATTTCCTTATAAAGAAGTTGGCACAACTGCTGGGCTGTTAAATGTCTATTTTGTTTTATTAAAGTTGTAATAACCTCTCTAGAATTCAAGTCTTCCTGTGCTCTAAATTCAGTCACACCATCGGTCATCATAATAATTAAATCATTGTCCTCTAAAACAATGTCATGAAACGAATATTTTGTTTCAGGTAAAACACCGAGTAATAAGCCTTTAGCCTCCAAAGAATAGAATCGATCGTCCTTGGCAATATAGTGTAACGCTGGCTCATGACCTGCCGAGGCATAAGAAAAGATATTGTGTTGTACATCTAAGCATCCATAAAACATAGAAACAAACATACTGTCGTCCACACCTTTTTCAATTACCCTGTTAATGACTTCTAAAACATAGGAAGGATCTTTATATGCATATCCTAATGTTTCAAGCCCATATTTCACCATCGACATACATAACGCAGCAGGAACTCCCTTGCCGACAACATCTGTCACTGCCACACTTAAATATTCTTCACCATCATGAAAAAAATGTACATAATCACCATTCATTCTACGAATAGGAACTGAAATCATTCCTATATCAATACTTTCTAGCTGCGGCACATATGTTTTTAATAGCGTTTTTTGAATGTTTGTCGCAATTTTCATTTCCATCTCGTATTCAGCTTGCTTTTGAAGTAAGCTTTGATGCTCTCTATGTGCCATCCCATAATGAACCATCACTTCAATAAGAAAATCATAGGCTGGCTGTGATTCACTCATTTGATCAGGAAATATTTGTTCAACAGCATTTTTATGAATACTAACAACATCCTCTGGAGATATATTTTTTTGAATTAACTGACGCGTGAAATTTTGAGCAATATATAAATTTCTTTCAGTTTGGCTGACCATATAATCTGATAATATTTTTTTATACTGAGCTTCTAATTGTTTCAATTTCTTCACGTCCTAACGCAACCATTTTTCCGCCCTTATTGTTGTACCCACTCCCATGACAGATTGAATATCTAAACTGTCCATCAATCGTTTAACACCTGGTAAACCAGCTCCTAGCCCTCCTGAAGTAGAATAACCATCCTCCATTACTTTGCGAACATTTTGAATCCCAGGTCCTTTATCTGTTGCAATAACGACTATTTTCTTTTCATGATCTATCTCAACCCTTTCAATTTCAATCGTCCCTATATTCGCATATAAATATATATTTCGTGCTAATTCACTAATTGCTGTGGTTATACGAGCTTGATCAACAGTGCCAAATCCAAGTGCTCTTGCTTCATTACGCCCCAGTTGTCTTGCTGCCACAATATCCCACTCTGTAATAATTTCAACCGAAGACTTACATGTCACTGCTGTCCCTCCATTTCCTTACAGTGTTATACTCTTACACTATAGTTCGACCTGCTGGACTTAAATTAAACTTCATAACCTCTATTAATGGAATATTCTATGTAAATTTTCATATACCTTTTAAGAATTTTTTCAAAAATCTATTTTTATTAAAAATCTTGAATATATCTTAAAGCTTTTTGTACTATTTATCAATTACGCCTCAACGGAATTTAGCTCCGATTTATTGAAGCTGCTCGAAAAACTTTTCTTCAAAATTTGTGACTTCTGCCAGAGGTTTTATCTAACAAAATTGAACTTTTATGGAGAGTTGGCCAGCTGAATCAAGATAAATAGTAAATTCAAATTATCGATAGAGAACAAAAAAAGCACCGAGATTTTATTATCTCGATGCTTCTATACACATATGTATATCAAAATTTAACTAGACCTAAACTAATCATCAACGCTCCATCAACTTTTTCCATCACAGCATGATCAAGTTGCGTAATACGATCCGTCAATCTTGACTTATCAATTGTCCGCACCTGTTCTAGCAAAATAACCGAATCACGTTCAAAACCATACTTTTCAGCATTGATTTCAACGTGTGTCGGTAACTTTGCCTTTTGAATCTGTGCAGTGATAGCTGCGATGATGACAGTCGGACTAAATCGATTGCCAATATCATTTTGAATAATCAGCACCGGTCTAGTGCCTCCTTGTTCAGAACCTATTACCGGTGATAAGTCTGCAAAAAAAACGTCACCACGTTTTACATTCAAAGTGTCATCCCCCGCTAACGAGACGCTCCACCATATGCTGTGCTTCATATTCTGCATGCAAGCATTCACTTGCAATCATTAAATTAATATGAGACATTTCAACATATCCTTTAATCATAGCTTCCCGTATTTGATTTGGTTGCTCCTGCATTAAATTTTTGCGCGCCAAAGTACGCACAAAAGATTCACCTTCAATTACTTCCTTTGTTTGTAGAAATAGTCTGTCTTGAACAGCAATTGTAGCTTCTCTTAACTTTTTCTCGTACACAGCAAGCACCTCCAACGGAACCATACACTTTTTCATTACTTCTCATTCTATCATTGAAAGATATTGTTGAAAAGACATGAAATGACAAAATATCTGACAATTTGAAGTACAAATTGTAAAAATATGTTGGTTGTCGAAGGTATATGCTGAATAATTATTATTGCAATGTTCTTCCAAATATGAGTTACTTTATGTTTGGAAAAGAAATAAGTTCTCCAGTGCTAATTTATTTACCAAATTCAACTTTTACATTGGAATGTTGTTCATTACACATTACAGTGAATGCTATTGAGAGAATGTGTACTGTGTATCAGTAACTAATTCTAATGAAGGTTCATTAAAAGTATATTCTAGGAACTCTTGCTGTTATAATGCATGGTATTTCATAATTAATTGTTTCAAGCTTTGTAGCCCACTCATCGATGGAAATCACATGCTGTCCTTGTTGACCAATGAGTGTTACCTTCTCACCTATAGCATATGCTTTTGGTAGCGCAACCATACATTGGTCCATACAAATTCGTCCAACAATCGGCACTTTCTGTCCATCAACCAATACTTCTTGTCCACCTAACTTACGAATTACGCCATCTGCATAGCCAATCGGAATAGTTCCTATCCACGTCTCCGTCTGAGCAGTAAACGTAGCGCCATAGCCAACTGATTCACCTGCTTTGATTTGCTTCACATGAACAAGTTCACTCTCAAGCGAGAAGGCAGGCTTTAGTGGGAATGGTAAAATGCTTTCCACATAGGGAGAAGGAGATAATCCATACAGCGATATCCCATATCGAACAGCATCATACTGTAGGTGTGAATTTTTCACTAATGAAGCTGCCGTATTAGATGCATGAACAAGTCGCGGCTTTAAAGGCATGACTGATAAACACTTCTCAAAAAACTGCACTTGCTGATTAAAATGTGTCGAATTTTCTTCATCCGCTGTCGCAAAGTGAGTGAATATGCCATCTAGCTCCACATTAGCTGTAGACTGTATGGTTTCGTATAGTTCTACTAGCTCTTGCTCTGAGCGAATGCCTAGTCTCCCCATTCCACTATCTACTTTTATATGTAGACGCAAAGGAAGTTCTTCATTCACTAAAAGAGGAGCTGCTTGTTGAATCCAATCACTAGCAAATGCTGTAAGAATAATACGCTGTTGTGCTGCATAAGGAGCAAAGGAAACAGGAGATGCACCTAATATTAGTATGTCTGGTTCTTCAAAATGTGCTCGTATATGTAATGCTTCGTCGGGCGTTGCCACTGCAAGTATTGTGGCACCAGCCTCAAGTGCCGCCCGTGCAACGGCTACATCTCCATGGCCGTACGCATTTGCCTTTACTACAGCAATAATTTGAACATTAGGTTGTAAAAATTCTTTTAAATTTTTAACGTTCTGTTGGATTGCTTGCAAGTCTATCATTGCTTTGGTTGGTCGAAAATACTGCTGTGTCTTCATAAGAATACCCTCTTTATTTTTAATTAAAACACTATGTATGACATACATTTGTTCTAGTACGTCTATTTAGCTTGTCCACACAATGTTATTGTTCCATTCTCCAGAACTCTCACTTTAAAGGAAATAACTTAACATTTTCTAAACAGTGAGATCTTATTTCATATTGTCAATAAGCTACAGCTTTCATATTTCTGAAAGCTGTAGCTAGCAAAGTTACTTCATACTACTTATCGTCATAGATGTAGCAACTTCAATCATCTCTTCTCGCGTCAACTTGCTTGAAGCTACAAAGAATTCAACACCATCTTTTTCCCAACTAATCGATGTATCTGTAATAGCTCCTATTGTATAGCCTAAGTCAACTGGATCACCAGGTGACGATACTGGTAACATTGAATTTTCCTTTGTTACTGGTTGCTGCATAACTGTAAATGCCTTTTCACCATCGAAAGTTAGGATAACACGTTCCATACCATTTTCTTGCACAACTTTTTCATTCGCTAATTGTGCCCAATTTAGAACAGGATAATGTGTTTGGAATTCTTGATATTCAACTTCTGCACCAACTGCTTCTTTTTCATCTTTTCCTTCTTGCCCCTCTTTGTCAGCAGGTGTAGCTTGTTCACCTTTCGTGCTATCTTTATCAGTGAATTGTTCAACAGCATACTCTTTTGCAGCATGTTGCACACCTAATTTTATTTTCTTAAAGGTGATACGAATTTGCTCTTCCTTCACATCATTCATAATCGCTACAGAGGTTGGCAATAAAGTTTTCTTATCTACCGTAATGACTTGATGAGGCATACTATTTTTATAGCTATTTCTAGTAGCCGCTTCAAATATATATGCTTTTTCTTCTTCTTTCATGACAAGATTTTTATCTTCTGCTAAATCTTCTGCTAGCGCTCCAATTAAGTAAGCCTGACTATTTTTCTTTGGCCAGTCACTTTGGAATTTATACATTTTGTTTAATGTCGGTGTTACTACAAAAACGCCATCAGCATTACGCACAATCATTTGAGAAACATCTTTCCCACTTTCGACTACTTCTACTCGATAGAAATCAGGTTTTGTATGCCATACTGTCACATCATAATTTCTTGGCTCACCACCAGATTTAATCTCCATCGATGCATTTAACTCATAACCATTTGTTTCTGCCCATTTACCATTCACTTTCTTCAACACTTTTTCCTGTGAGGCTGCACCACATGCCGACAGAAGTAATATCGTACAAAGTAAGACGAGCCATTTAACTATACGGTTGCCCACGCTTTCACCCTTTCTTCTTTCAAATCCACTACGACAATATATGAACCGTATTTGTCAGTTATGTCATTTGAAGAAAGGGCAATATATTTAAATTTATAAGCCAACCTTTTAGACAAGTTCAGTACTATTCTAATAAGATTACTTGAGCAGCCGCATATTGTTTAGAATGCGTAATACTAACAAATCCATTGACAAGCTCTTCCTTAAAATATAAGACGGGATTGCCAGCCTCTCCTCTTAATATCTCCATATCATGAAGCTTACATTGTTCCCCAAGGCCTGTTCCTAGCGCTTTCGAAAATGCTTCTTTAGCAGCAAATCGCCCTGCCAAAAATTCTATTTTACGAGTTTCTGAATGACCATCAAATAATTTTTTTTCCTTAACTGTTAAAATGCGATCTTTAAATTTATCTGTACGTTTCATGGCTTTTTCAATACGATCTATTTCTACAATATCGAGACCAATTCCCTTAATCATGTGACCTTCTCCTTTACCTATTTCCAACAAGGCATGTATAATAATTGTAAATTGAGGTGGAGCCATGTTTAGTAGAACAGAAAATTTTAAGCAATATACAAAGTATTACCCTATTGTTTCAACTTTAATAGCAATTAACTTAACGCTTTATGTATTGTCTCTTATACCCGGCGTCGGAACACTCTTGTGGAATTACGGAATCCAAGCAAATTTCCTGATTCAAAATGGTGAATGGTGGCGTGTCTTTTCTGCAATGTTTTTACATGCAGGATTTATGCATATGTTTTTTAATATGTTTTCCTTATATCTCTTTGGTCCAGAGCTTGAAAAAATCGCAGGTAAAGCACGCTTCATCACAATTTATTTGGTTTCAGGTATTGTAGGCAACATGGCAACCTATATCTTCTATGATAGTAGTTATGCGAGTCTTGGTGCAAGTGGGGCTATTTTTGGAATTTTTGGTGCTTTTGGGGCATTAGTTTACTATACACGTCGTACAATGCCAATGCTTCGTAAGCTCATCTTACCAATCATCATCATAAGTGTCATCATGACATTTCTTCAACCAAATGTGAATGTTTATGCACATTTAGGCGGTTTAGTAACAGGTTTCATTCTTGGACTTGTCTATTTACACCCAAAAAGAATTTTAAGCTGGCGTAAACAAAAGATGTCGGGTAGACCATAAAACTTAAAAGAGGAGCAGCTCAATCATGGAGTTGCTCCTTTTTCATTAGAACGAATACATACTATAAAATCACAGTGGCCTCATTTGCCATCTTAACCTTTTTCCATTCAGCGGCGGTTAAGCCATAAACAACTTGGTCAACATGATGATCATAAAGCCACTCTGCATCCCTTAAACGCCCTTCTTCATGGAAGCCCAATACTTTGGGAATTGTACGACTGCGAATATTCCCTACCGCTACACGTACTTCAATACGATTTAACATTAAATAATTAAAAGCATAATCAATCAATGCTTTCATTGAATTTGTTACGAGCCCCTTCCCCACAAACTCATTTCCTAGCCAGTAGCCAATGCTTGTCCATTTATGCTGCCAGTTGATTTGATGATAGCCAATTACGCCTGCAAGCTCTCCATCATAGTAAATCCCTGCTTGTATACCATTATGATCAGCATATTGTTGCATAGCCTTTTTGACGAATTGCTCTGTATCTTCTACAGTTTTAACACTCTCTACAAATGGCAGCCATTCACGTAATGTATCCCTTGAACGGTCAGTTAAAGCAAATAATTCATCTACATCACTCAAGTCTAATAGCTTTAAATAAGCGCTTTCATTAATATCATATTTAAACAAAGTCCCCCACCCCTTTTGTTCTATTTATTTTATTATAAACAGCATTCACATATATTTATAGTTAAAAAAGCTAATCCTTCCATAAAATTGAAAGGATTAGCTTCATGTTGTTGAAAAAAGGTGATGTCAATGGCAGAAACAGCCATTTCGAAAGGCTAGGAGTTAATTTCCCTTCCGTTAGCGTTCTTTCCAGGGAGCGTCCGATGAGCCGTAGTAAATAAAATAGCTCATTATTTGTATGATTGGAGAAAGGATGGCCTCTTATGTTCGATGTGGAGAAGTAATGAGTGGCAACACCCCTCCATAAAGAAGAATGAATACTTCACTTTATTAGAAAACCTTTCTAAAAAGGTACCATTTTCATGGATTGGAGTGGAAGGCTACTTGACTCCCGTGGGATAGCGAGACAGGCGAGCCCCTGCACGGAGGAAGCGGCTCGGCGCTCGCCCACAGGAAAGCAAGTAGCCTGCAACAGTAATCCATTTTCACCTTTCGAAAAAATTCTATATAAATGTTTTTGTTTTTCAACACTATGAAGCTAATCCTCCCATAAAATTGAAAGGATTAGCTTTTTAGTTCATTAATGTTCATACCAAGTTAAGATTGTTTCTGCATCCTGTTGCTCTATGCTTGATACACTTCCCGTTGTACCAGTTGCTCCAGACATGACTGTTGCTTTTATAGACATAACATTTTTTCTTTTTTGAAAGTAAGATTGTGTACTTTGAATGGATTGAATTCGCTTTTTCTCCACAATCAATGTAATACGACTAAATACTCGATACTGCATGGCCAGTTGCTTTCCATCAATTTGATAGCCTGCTGTTTTATGCTGCCATATTCCGATTAGGATTGTTAACGGAATTAACAGTAATGACAACAGTCCATACGGATAAAAGTAATAACTACATGCACCCATAATTGGAATTAGCCAAATAAAATCTATTCGATAGAAGAATGGTCTTGCTCTTTTTGGTGATCGAATAAACGAAGGATGCCAATTCATATCTGGGAAAAGCTGCTCTAATGTGTGCAAACAATCCTGCTTCTTAATGAGTGGAAACAAAGTAATCTTTTTATCATTCCCATCTTCACCGTTGCCTCCAGCGCTTTCAACGACCACCGTTGCAAAGCCAGTTAATTGACGCAAAGGGTTTTCAACAATACGAATGGCTTGAATTCGATTCAGCGGTAAAGTAATACGCTTTTTCTCTAAAAGTCCCTTGGTGATAATCAATTTTTCTTCTTCAATTCGGACTGTATAATCATAGTAATTAATCAGTGTGATGACAACTGATACAACCCAAGCTACAATTAAAACGAACATCGCTGTTAGAGCGACTAAAAATGCCCCGACTTTCACAAAATCAGCTAGTTCGTGAAATACTGTTTCATAAGGAATAATATCGGAAAACTGTGAAGCAATTGCTGCAAGACCTGATAGTACGACACCGATTCCACCAGATGTTGTTGCTAAAACGAGTAAATCACGTATGGACATATGGTAAATCGTTGGAATTAAGGCCGCTTCCTCTATCACTTGGATTTCTTCCTGATCTTGTTGTTGATCTACCCCATTTTTAGCCCGACGCATTTCTAATTCAATAACATCTGCTGCCGCTTTACGGATTGCTGTCAGTTCGACCTCAGGCTTACCTCCCTTACTACCTGCTGTTTCAACCTGAACTTTCACTAAACCAAAGATGCGATGAAAAATCCCCTCGTTATAATTTAAGCTTTGTATACGTTCAAAAGGAATATAACGCTTCTTTTTAACAAACAATCCATACTTTATGCGTAACTCCCCGTCTTCAAACCAATAAACAAATGTCCGCCATTTTATAATGCCCCCAATAAGTGCAAGAAGTGCCGCACCTCCCCAGACACCAAAAAGTAAAATGGTATCAAAAAAATGATCGCTATGAAAATTCAAAGAAAAATTAAAGCCGTTTCCTATGATAATAATGGCAATTGGTAATATCATACTTTTTAATGCTTTAACGCTCGTAATAACTGCAGATACTGGATGTAAACGATTAATTTCTTTAGACATCATCTTCCGCCACCCTTGCTAAATCAGAGATGCGAGCACGAAGTATATCTGCTTCGTCCATAACAAGCGCAGGAATCGTATGTACAGTTGCTGCTGTTGAAATTGAAATATTACCTAAGTCGTATTTTTTCAAAATCGGTCCTTGTGTTGTATCAACATGTTGAACACGTACCATTGGTATTAATGTACGTTTCACAACAAATAAACCATGTTGTACTTCGATTTCATGCTCACGAACCTCATAACGCCATCGTTCCCATCTTATTTTCGGGAATACAAAAATGGATAGTATTGCACTTAGAACTACAATTGCCCCAGCTATGAAGTAAATAAATGACGGCCATTCAAAATAATATGTACCGTAGCTTACTAGCCCCGCTACAATGAATAACACCAATGTTTGTATGACACCATATAAACGCCACACAGTTAACCCTTTTCGGGATATTTGATGAATCGGCTGTGCTCTCAATATCGTTCCCCTCTCTTTCTTCATTAGGTGTATACGGATTTACTCACCTTTTTGTTTCAACTATAGCCGAAAAAAAACCTTACAGCCACTATGACTGTAAGGTTTATCATAAAGAATTAGTATATTCGGTTAAAATTAACCTTCGTGACGTCGTGGAGAGCGGGAACGACCTTGTCCAGCTTCTCTACGACCTCCCTCACGGCGTCCGCCTTCTCGACGGCTACTGCTACTACTGCTATTGCGACGATCTCCACTGCGAGCGCCGTCACGACGTCCGCCACCAAAGCTACGGTTACCTCGGCCACGATCACCGCCACTACGGTTACTGCTAGAACGCTCACGTCGCATTGGTAATGGACGCTCTTCTGTGATTGTTACTGGTGTATCGTCTGGCTCTCTCGTTAATGAACGTAGAGCAGCTGCAACAACGTCAATTGCTTCATGATTATCTAGTACTTCCGCTGCAAGTGTGCGGTAATCACCTAAATTGTTATTAGCAATAAGATTTTCCAGTGTTTCCACAGCTAAACGTTGTTGACCCTCTAATGCTTCATCAGTTGTTGGTGGGCGAAGAGGTGTCATACGTTTTTTCGTTGTTTCTTCCACAATACGTAAGTAACCCATTTCACGAGGTGTTACAAATGTTATGGCAAGACCTGATTTACCCGCACGACCTGTACGTCCAATACGGTGAACATAAGATTCAGGATCTTGAGGAATATCAAAGTTATAAACGTGTGTTACACCAGAAATATCAAGTCCACGAGCGGCAACGTCCGTCGCAACAAGGATATCGATTTTATTTTCTTTAAACTGGCGTAATACGGAGATACGCTTCGCCTGGCTTAAATCACCATGAATACCCTCAGCTAAATAGCCACGAATAGATAGGGCCTGTGCAAGCTCATCTACACGACGTTTTGTACGACCAAAAATAATAGCAAGCTCTGGTTGGTGAACGTTTAATAAACGAGATAAAACATCAAATTTTTCACGTTCAGCAGACTTAACAAAATATTGATCGATATTATCAACTGTTAATTCTTTTGCTTTAATTTTCACAATTTCTGGATCACGCATAAATGTTTCTGCAATTTTACGGATTGCTGGTGGCATTGTTGCTGAGAACAGTAATGTTTGACGTTCAGAAGGCACGTTTTCTAAGATTGAATTAATATCATCGATAAAGCCCATGTTTAACATTTCATCTGCTTCATCCAATACTAATGTTTGAACATCTTCTAATTTTAACGTACGACGATTAATATGATCAATAATACGTCCTGGTGTACCAACAATGATTTGAGGTCTATTTTTCAGTGCACGAATTTGACGGCCAATTTCTTGACCTCCGTATACTGATAATAATTTTACGCGCTTGTCATAGCCAATTTTATATAGCTCTTCTGAAACTTGAATCGCTAACTCACGAGTTGGAGCAATAACTAACGCCTGAATATTAGGGTTTTTTGGATCAATTTTCTCAATTAGTGGAATCCCGAAAGCGGCAGTTTTACCAGTACCTGTTTGTGCTTGACCTAATACATCACGGCCTTCAATCGCAAAACGAATAGTACCTTCTTGGATTGGTGTTGCTTCTTCAAATCCCATACGCTTTACTGAGCGTAATGTAGATTCGCTAATATTTAATTCTGAAAAATTTGTCAAACTTCTCAATCTCCTTTTTTTCCTTTTAAGTTGACAAATGGTTACATTTTCAGATGAAGTTGTCGGCAAATTCGAGCCTGTGTAGTGGAACGTTTCCGTTACTTAAAAATTTTCTCTACATGATAGTCCATATAGAGCTCTCTTATATGAAAAGGAAAGCCCGGTCTTTACCGAGCGGTTCGATTCTGTCGTAATTATTCACTTTAGAATAAAACCGTTGTGTTCAAAAAAAAGTACCCTTCAACCAAATATGAAGAGTCTTCGCACAAAATGTATCCATTGCTTACACTAGTCTAACATGGCTTTAAATCCTATGCAACGATAACGCATGAGTCGTAATAATCTGACTACTTTATTTATCCCTTAAAAACGTTAAAACCCTTGGAAACCATTCAGAACAATCTTCCTCAAAACATATATGATGCTTGCCATTATCAGAAAAATACAAATTTTTATCTTTCGAGGCTAATTTATCAAAAAGGAATTGCGCCGTATGATAGGGCACTATTCCGTCCAATTTCCCTTGCACGATATAAACAGGAATTTGAATATGTTGATAATAAGGTTCCACCATTCTAACCAGCTTCATAAATTCTATTGTGGATGCTAAAGGCACATTGTTAAATTTATGATGGTATCGTAAAAAAAGTTCGTTATTCGTCAAATTACGGTGGTAAGCCTCTGTAGCAAGCACTTTAAAATCATTGACTAACTGTTTGGGACTGACATACTTTGCAGCAGCACTTAATAATACGAGTTTTTTTACTTTATAACGTTTAGCTAAATATAATGCTATGATTCCCCCCATTGAAAAACCAACGACGATTACCTCATCTACTTTTTTAGCTAATGATCGAAAGGCAAGCTCGGCATCCATTAACCAATGCTTCGCTGTAAAACCACTCATTTGTAATTCTTCTCCATGCCCTGACAACGTCGGCTCTACAATTAGCCAATTTGTCTGTGCCCGTAAGTATGTTGTGAATGGCTCCACTTCATAAGGTCCACCTGAAAATCCATGAATACATAGTACACCTACTGACAACGTCCTCACCTCGTTTAACAATGAATAAATCGGTGAGCCTAATCCCACCGATTCATTGGTTACTGTGACGTAAATGCATTTAAGATCGTCTCTAATTTCATACCACGCGAGCCTTTAAGTAAAACAATAGATGATTCATTCGCTAGTTTTAGCTTTTCAATAATAGCCGTATAATCATCTGCTACATACAGTAAACGTTCTTTCTCAAAGCGCTCTTTTAATACTTGATAAAGATATGCCATCCGAGGGCCAAATAAGCAGAGATAATCAATTTCATGCTCATTTATATATGCTGCTAGCCCTTCGTGAAAACTTTGCTCATTCGGTCCAAGCTCCAGCATATCTCCTAACACAAGCCATTTTTCAGGTCGAATTGTAGAGGAAGCCATAAATTGAATAGCAGCCTTCACCGAGGTTGGTGCTGCATTATAGGCATCGTTGATAAATAGTGCTCCATTTGTTCCTTGTACTTGTTGCATCCTCATATCTGTTAAGACTACATGCTCTAAGGATGTACGAATTTGTTCATTGTTTAAACCTAGCTTATGAGAAATTAACATCGCCACTAATGTATTTTTTACTTGATGCTTACCAAGAACTGAAATAAAGAAGTCGCCTTCAATGATTCCATGCGTAGTAAAGTGACTGCCATCCGCATTAGCATGAATATTTTCAGCGTATAAAAGATTACCTGGCTCTAATCCGAACGGCACTGCTTGTAAGTGCTGTTCCTTGGCCACCAATTCTTGGAGCAGCGGTTCATCACCATCATAGAATAATAGACCATCAGGCTGCATCCCTTGAATAATTTCAAATTTTGCTTTTGCTATACCTGCTCGTGACCCTAAATCCTGCATATGAGCCTCGCCGATATTAGTAATAACCGTCATATGTGGACGAGCAAGCTTCGTTAAAAATTCAATTTCACCAAAACCACTCATACCCATTTCAAGAACAGCAACATCTGTATTTTCATCAAGCTGTAAAATTGTAATAGGTAACCCTAATTGATTATTAAAGTTCCCAATAGTCTTTTGTACTTTAAAAAATGGCGCAAGTGTACCCGCTAAAATATCCTTTGTGGATGTCTTACCATTTGAACCTGTAATGCCGATAAATTTCGCCTTATGTTCATTACGATAGGCTCTTGCCATTTCCTGTAAAGCTACTTCTGAGTCATCCACAAATAGTAAAGGATAACCTTCTGGAGGATTTGGTTCATCTTTTTGCCAGAGTGAAGCTCCCGCACCTTTCTCAAATGCTTGAACAACAAACTGATGCCCATTTGTTTGCTCGCCACGAAATGGCACAAATAGATCTCCTTGTTGAATTGTTCTTGTATCGATAGAAATTCCTGATACAACGGTATCGCCAAAAGCAGCCATATCCTCATTTAACCATGCAGCTAATTGTTTTAATGTTTTTTTCACAATAATCCCACTCAGTCTTTTTTATAGTGAAGCTGTTGTTTTTCTTCGTAACGTTCGATTGCTAGCTTAATGAGACGGTCAATCAGCTCTGGATAGCTCACATTTGTATGTTGCCATAATAATGGGTACATACTTACAGGCGTGAAACCAGGCATTGTATTCACTTCATTGATGTAAACGCTATTTTCAGCCGTTACAAAAAAGTCGGCACGAACTAAACCGCTACCATCTATTGCTTTAAATGCACGTTTTGCTAATTCCTTTAAGCTTGTCACAGTTTCCACTGGCAGCTCCGCTGGAATAATAAGGGCTGTAGAACCGTCCTTATACTTCGAGTCATAATCATAAAATTCAGTGACTGGTTTAATTTCGCCTGGCACCGAAACTTCAGGATAATCATTACCTAACACGGCTAGTTCAACTTCGCGAGCCATAATACCTTGTTCTACAACAATTTTACGATCATATTGCAGAGCAATCTCAATTGCTTTTATTAATTCCTCACGATTAGTTGCTTTGCTAATCCCAACGCTTGAACCTAAGTTTGCAGGCTTCACAAACATCGGCCAACTCAAGCCCTGTTCACATCGTTCAATGATGGTCTGTTGCTCGTTTTTCCACTCACTACGAATAAAGTACGTATAGGGCACTTGTGGTAAGCCTGCAATTTCAAATAATTGCTTCATCACCACTTTATCCATACCAGCTGAAGATGCTAATACACCGTTTCCTACATACGGTAAATTCAGTACTTCCAGTAATCCTTGCACAGTTCCATCCTCACCATTTGTTCCATGTAACAATGGGAAAATAACATCAAACTGCACCGTATTGCCTTTTTCATCGATTAAAAAATCAGTAATATTATTTTCTAAAATTGTGGCATTATCACCAAATTGTAATTCTTCTATTGCACTTACAGGTTTTTCTAAACGTTCTCCACGTCGCCATTCCCCGTCAGATGTAATGAAAATCGGATATACTTCATACTCCTCGAAATTCAAAGCTCCAGTGACTGCACGAGCTGTCGATAATGACACCTCATGCTCCGCTGACTTTCCGCCGTATAATAAACCGATTCTTTTTTTCATTTTTGTGCCCTCCACATACTTCTTGAGTACTATTAGTTTATCATGAAACGTCTTGACAAATGACATAAAAATCTCACCGTAATTTTTGACGGTGAGATTTTGACATTTCATTGATTATGCCTTAGTTGCATCTAATTTTTAAATTGTCTAGGCTCAATTCAAAATTCGGAATATCTGCCAACAACTGATCTTCATTTGATAGTCGCTTTTTCGCAAAAATCATTACTGTTATGAAGATTAAATAATATAAATCAATTCATCATGTTCCGTTTTCAGGATCGTATTTAAGTCATCCCAAACTTCATCAGGAAATGAATACTCTGATAGGTTGCGAACTTCTATACCATAGGCTACCTTTGGTTTTTCAATTCTGTACAAAGATAATAACGCTCCGTCCTTAGCAAAGGATCGGTAAGATCGTAAAAAATCGGGCGATATAGATGGAATACTCGCCTTTACTTTTCGACGCCAAAAACCAGTACTCCGTTCCTTTTCACGAATTAAACTATTAAATACATTGGCAACCAATAAATCCGAATCACTTAAATGACGAAAATAAATTTTTGTCATCTTCTCTTGATCTGAAGAATAATAGACAAATCTATTTTGTAATTTGTTAAAAAATGCAGACGTAATCGGTTCTTTTTTATGACTTATGTAAAGCAATTCTCCTTGTTCCATTGGTGTCAGATGATCTAGCCTCTTTTCGTCCATAAAATCAACCCAACACAATTCCTTTGACTCTGCTGATTTTTTCACAAAACGAGGAACTTCATCTTCCAAGACATATTCAAATTGTGTATGCATATTAAAAGAACCGTCTTCATAGGAATGTTTTAATAACAGTAAGTGATGCAGTGGTTCAAGTGCAGCCACAAATTGCGGGAATTTTAACCCGCTAAAAATGACAAATTTATCTACATCATTCATATGAACATAAATATGATACATAAAATCATCAGCTGACTTTAATTTTTTAGCCACAACCATCACCCCATTCTTCACTACATTATAAGTCTAAACATGATTTTTTTGAAACATTTTATGTTAATTGTCGTCCCAACTATATGCACAGGCATAAAAGTATTTTTTGCGTTATAATAGGAATGTTAAACATGCATTTGCATATTAATTTAAGATTACTCAATGAGTACAAGTATTGCTGAAAATTCCATTGACAATGTTCAAAGCAAGTTGCAAGCTTATCAATAGATATGAGTTATCTCATACACTCTACTGGTCAATAGCTCTCTTCTTTGAACAATTATAAACGAAATTGGAAGATTCGCATCATATTTACTCATATTGAGATACTATTTTAATTTAGGTGGCTTTTATGGAAAATAAACGAAATTTCGCAAACCGTTTTGACTGGACCCTCGCTTTTATTCTTTTCACTTTTCTAGTCATCAGTTTGTTAGCTATTGCATCTGCCCAGACATCGGGTCAATATGGCATTAACTACGTACCTAAACAAATGCAATGGTATGTTATTGGTGCAGTAATTATTGGCATCGTCATGTTTTTTGAGCCAGATCAATATAAAAAAATGTCATGGTATATGTATGGAGCAGGGATTGCCTTATTGGTACTGCTTATTTTTATGCCTGAAGGAGAAGGTCAAATCGGTGCACCCGTTAATGGTGCTAAAAGCTGGTATCATACGCCGATTGGAAATATTCAGCCTTCTGAGTTTATGAAAACTTTTTACATTTTAGCACTAGCACGACTAATCAGTAAGCATCATGAAGTTTATTCGTTAAAATCAGTAAAAACGGACTTCCTACTACTAGGGAAAATTGGTATCACACTCATCATACCATTGGCTATCATTATGAAGCAGCCTGACCTTGGTTCTGCTCTTGTATTCTTTGCGATTACTGCTGCTCTTATCATCGTAGCCGGAATTTCTTGGAAAATCATTCTGCCGACCTTTTTAGGTGGAGTGGTAGCAGGTGGCACCCTACTGTGGATGGCACTTTATATGCAGGATTTCCTAGAAAAAACGTTCGGCTTAAAGGCTTATCAATTTGCTCGAATTTATTCTTGGCTAGACCCCTATTCCTATTCATCTAGCGAAGGCTATCATTTAATAACATCGTTAAATGCTATTGGGTCAGGAGAGATCTTTGGTAAGGGGTTCCGAAATCGAGAGGTATATGTAGCAGAAAACCATACCGATTTCATTTTTACTGTTATCGGTGAAGAATGGGGCTTTATTGGCGCTAGTATTGTTATTTGTGTTTTCTTCTTATTAATTTATCACTTAACAAAGACAACGCTCTTATTGAAAGATCCATTCTCAACATATGTTTGTGCAGGTATTATTGCCATGATTACTTTCCACGTCTTCGAAAATATAGGCATGACTATTCAGTTATTACCAATTACAGGTATTCCGCTTCCGTTCATTAGTTACGGAGGAAGTTCTTTAATGGGCAATGCTTTAGCCATTGGGCTAGTCTTTAGTATGCGGTTCCATTATCGAACGTACATGTTTACGACACATGATGAAGATGAATAAATATAGAAAAAGGGAAGTCTCGCGCATTGAGACTTCCCTTTTCCTATTGTAAACGAGTTAAGCTTGAACTTGCGGAGTCTGCGTTGGTGGTGTTAGCACTTTTAAAAGTTCTAGTCGAGACTTTGTTACAGTGGCTGTTACACCCAACTTAGATAAATTCGAAACAATCTTTTTCAAATCTACTTCTTTCCTCATACATTCCACCTCAATCTTTCCTCGATTTTATATAACGTTTTAGGGAACAAAAAAGTTTCATTTTTCTACGAGTAAGATGTCTGACAAATTTATCATACCATTTAACTTACATATAAAATTTTTCATTTTTGTTACATTGTAAATTATTTATACCACCAAACACTTATAAAATAACCACAATCACTATATTTTATTCATCTTCAATTAATAACTATCTCCACCATGTTTCTCCATCCGTATTCTTGTCATCGTAAGAGCAAGAAGGGTAGAATGTACATAGTGAAATATTGTATGAAAGCAGGGAACTGTATGAAAAAGGCAATTTTATTATTGATGTCTGTTCAATTTCTCGTTTACCTAGGATTTGGCATTATTATTCCTGTCTTACCTGAGGTGATTGTGCAGCAAAATTGGAATGATCTCCACGTCGGTGGTTTACTAACCGTATATTCACTTGCAAGTTTCTTTACAGCACCATTTTGGGGCATGCTATCAGATAAGATAGGTCGTAAACAACTAATCTTAACAGGTCTGGTTGGTTTTAGCCTTAGTTTTGTTATTTTTTCATTATTTATAGATAACCTAGCTATTTTGTATGTCTCACGCATTGTAGGTGGTTTATTCTCAGGAGCATTGTATACAGCAGTAACAGGATTTATCGCAGATATGTCCAGTGAAGAGGATCGTAATAAATATATGGGCTTTATGGGCATGTCCATTGGTCTTGGCTTTATTTTTGGTCCAGCAATCGGTGGGGTGCTAGGCCATTATAGTTTGCAATTACCATTTATCGCATCCGCATCATTAATTGCACTATTATTTATTTATGCAAGTTTCGTCTTAAAAGAACCTGAAAAACGGAAAGATTCAACTAAACGTGCTATTGTACCAAAAGGCGCTAGCAAGATGCTACAGTACCGTGTGCGTTACTTATTTATGTTTTCATTTTTAGTAACCTTTATGCTAGCGGGTGTTGAGGCTACTTTCCAACTATTCCAAATCGAAAAGATTCATATTACACCATTACAAATTGGATATTTATTTATGTTTAGTGGTTTCGTTGATGCAGCCATTCAAGGTGGCGTTGTTCGACGTATAAAAAATGGCAGCGAAACAACATGGTTAATCGGTGCTCAAATTGTAACAGCAATCGGTATGCTATTATTCACACTCACAGCTAATCTTTTTATCGCTGGTCTAGCCCTATGTGTCTTTACAGCTGGTAATGCACTTGCTAGAACGTGTGTGGTATCGCTCTCCTCGAAAGAATCTGGAGGACAATATGGAACTGCCGCAGGTCTTTCCTATTCAATGGATAACTTAGGACGTATTCTTGGTCCACTATTTTTCACTTGGTTATTTACGATGCAAGCAAGTCTCGGGTACTATATATCGGCAGCAATAGCCATTCTTTCGATAAGTTTGATTTTTATCTATAAGGCTTCCAGTAAATCATTGCGTTTTGAATAGATTCTCACTATACCGTAACTTGTTATACTTTAAAGACCTAGAGAGATATTCGGAGGGTTTGCATGAACAAAGCAACAAATTTTTTACTTCCTAAAGAGCTAGAAGCTTTTCGCTCAGAAATCGAAGACACGCTACTTTCAACAATCATTATTCAGCCATACCAACGTTCAACTACGTTAACTGAAAGTAAATTTGCTGGCGAACCCTATCTCCCCTCTTTTCAAACCTATCCAAAAGATTTAACAGGGGAGCCAATGAGATTATTAGCTCAAATTAATTTTGCCGAAATCCCACCACTACTAGGTTTTCCTTCAAGGGGATTACTGCAGTTTTTTATTTCAGCCAATACTTTTAAAACTACTACTGTCAATTATTACGAAGACATTTTTCAGCAATTTTATAAAGTAAGATTTTATCCAACTGTTAATGACAGTACAGCCCACTCCCAACAGGCACACTTTTCTATACCGACTACATTAGATGGCTTCCCTATTCGTCAGGAATTAGCTTTACAATTTCAGCTAACACAGGAACCCATTTCTGCACTAGATTATCGAGCACAACGTCACCTTCCCTTCCTCCTATCCTCCCAGATGGATGATGTGCAAGAGATTTATTTGCAACACTTCCTAGGAGCGGGAGCTAAAATTGGTGGCTATGCTTATTATTTAAATGAGGATATTCATCAAGAGTCCTTGCTACTTCAGCGCTATAATGTCTTATTATTACAAATTGACTCTCATGATGAATTAGGAATTATGTGGGCAGATTGTGGTGTTGGCAAGTTTTTTATTAACCGAGAAAAGCTTCTTCGAAAGGATTTTTCCGATATTTTATTTCAATGGGAAAATTACTAACGAAAACATGCGGATTATCCCTTACGAATCGAAGAGATAATCCTTTTCCTACCTAGCTAGATTTCATATCTTCTTTCTTCTTTTGAAGTAGGCTATACTTATGTATGTTGTTAACAATAGTAAAGGCAGGTGTAGGAATGAGCATTTTTACAGACATAGAATATTTAGTCCCTTTAACCTTGTTTTTTAATATTTTATTAGCCATGACCATCATTTTTTTAGAACGTAAAGATGCTACCTCTACATGGGCATGGATTCTTGTATTATTTTTCTTGCCATTAGTTGGATTTATTTTGTACTTATTACTTGGAAGGCAGTTACGAAGAAAGCATTTATTTCGTTGGGAAGGGCGTAAGGATATCGGGATAGATAACCTCATTAGCTATCAAATGGAAGCCATTCGCAGTGAAACATTTGAGTTTCGCATTGCAAACGCAGAAAATTATCAAGAAATGATTTATATGCACCTTAGAACAAACAATGCGGTATTAACACAGGACAACCATTTAGATATTTTCGATGATGGTGCCAATAAATTTGAACAACTCCTAAAAGATATTGAAGCAGCTAAAGATCATATCCACATTCAGTATTATATTTTCCGTCTAGATGACTTAGGTACACGTATCGTGAATGCACTGATTAAAAAAGCAAAACAAGGTGTCAAGGTACGTCTACTCTATGATGAGATGGGCTCACGTAATGTAAAAAAGCGTCATTTTAAAGAATTGCTGAATGCTGGAGGTGAAGTAGAGGTTTTCTTCCCATCCATTTTGCCACTTCTCAATCCCCGTCTAAATTTTAGGAATCACCGTAAAATTGTTGTCATTGATGGTCGAATTGGCTATATTGGTGGCTTTAATGTCGGTGATGAATATCTTGGGCTACAAAAAAAATTCGGTTATTGGAGAGACACTCACTTGCGAATTGAAGGAAGTGCGGTGCATCCACTGCAAACTCGCTTTTTACTCGATTGGAATCAAGCAAGTGCACAGCAGAAAATGGGCTACTCTGATCGCTACTTCCCTGCTATCCCGCAAAAGGGTGATGTTGGCTTACAGATTGTTTCAAGTGGACCAGACTCAGACTGGGAACAAATTAAGATTGGTTATTTAAAACTTATTAATATGGCGAAAAAATATATTTATATTCAAACACCTTATTTTATCCCAGATGTAAGCTTCTTAGACGCCATTAAAATCGCAACATTGTCGGGCATTGATGTGCGCATTATGATTCCTAACAAACCTGACCATATGTTCGTTTATTGGGCTACTTATTCCTATGCCGGTCAGTTATTACGTGCAGGAGCGAAAGTCTACATTTATGAAAAAGGCTTTATCCATGCCAAAACCATTATTATTGATGACGAGGCATCGACTGTCGGAACAGCTAATATCGATGTCCGAAGTTTCAGTCTGAATTTTGAAGTCAATGCCTTCATCTATGATGCAAACATATCGCACCAACTTGCAGAGCTATTTGAAAAGGATATTTTTGATTGTACGGAATTAACATGGGAAATGTATAAAAACCGCTCAGCACTTATTAAATTTAAAGAATCCATTTCACGTTTATTAACGCCTATTTTATAAAAATAAAAAGGAAGAGAGCCTGTTCATAGTGAACCGCATCTCTTCCCTTTTTATTTCACTCCTAAATATTCTTCCAACGTAATATTTTGCTTTGTAATCTCTTTTGCAATATCTTTGCCTACATAACGATAATGCCAAGATTCATACATATAACCTGTAATATCTTCTTTATTTTGTGGGAAACGTAAAATAAAACCATACTCTTGAGCATGCGCAAATAGCCATTGTCCTGCTGGCGTTTCTCCAAATTCTGCTGTCAGCCATACATCCTCTTTTCCACGCTCTCCTATATCAAACGCTAAGCCTGTTTGGTGTTCGGAATAGCCTGGTCGAGCACTGTATCGATCTGCTGCTGCTTGTCCATCACGTTTTACATAGTTATCATAAAGTTTTGTTTGATATTCAAAAGAACGATACCCACTAAATGCAACTAAATCAAATCCTTGTTGCTTGGCGGCAGCTAACATCTGATTTAGAGCTTGTCGTGCCTCTGGATTTTCTTCAGGTGCAAAGGTAGAAGGAAGTGGATATATTTTATTTGCTAGCAAAATACCATTTATGTAGGTTGGTTCAGTAGGTAATGTTTGATTTGGTAGATAACCGTTTTCGTCAGGTTGCTGCTCTGATTCTGCAGGTGTTTCAGGTGTATTGTCTGGCTCCTCTGTTACAGAAGAGTCTTTCTCTGTAGAGTCGTTTGTTTCTGTTGTTTTTGGTTGCTCATCAGTCGCACTATTTACTTGATCATTTTTATAGTTATAGACTACAAAAATAGCTGCGATTAACGCGATAGAAATCAAAGCACCTATGATGAGCGGAAGACGATTGTTTTTCACTATTTATGCCCCTTTTAAAATATCAGGTACAACAAGGATATTGCTCTGAAAACATGCCATCCTGAAAATACCCATTTTTTTGTATTACTCGTTATAATCTTATTTTAGCACTGTTCACATTTTCAGGTGTGAATTTCCCATGTAAATATTTATTTAGTCTGTTAGAACAATGACAAATACTGCTATTGAAGCAATAGCAAAAAAGATTGCCATATACTTCATCCACTTTGCTTCTTTTACATAGCCCTGCTCTGCAAAACTTTTAGCTCTAAACCCATTTGATAAAGCGAACATAATCGTCATCGCAAGTACGGCAAAATTAAATTTCCCTATAATAATAAATACGAGTGCCGCAATACTAAAAATTGCAACAAGAATAGATGCTAGCCACTTTCTGTTCATCTTGCTGACCTCCTAAAAAAGTCGAGGCAACAGAGGCGCCTCGACATTGTTTAATTTATTTTTTTGCTTTTTCGGGATGCTCCGAATAATATTTACGCCCAATATATGTTTGAATAATCAATAATGCACCGCTGACAGACCAATACAGAGGTAGCGCTGCCATAGAAGACATTGAGATAAAGACAATCATAATTGGTGAAATATAAATAAACATTTTCATTTGAGCCTTTTGTTGCTCAGGTACAGTCCATAATGATACACGCGCTTGGACTAAGTAAACAATCCCTGCAATAATGGTCATAACGATATCAGGTGACCCTAAACTAAACCATAAAAACTCATGTGATTTTACATCCGCAGAATACAAAATCGAGAAATAAAGTCCCATAATAATTGGCATTTGAATTAACATCGGTAAGCAACCCATGTTAAGTGGATTAATGCCATGCTTTTGATAGAGAGCCATCATTTCTTGTTGATATTGTGTTTGCTCTTCTTTTGTCTTAGCTTCCTTCATTTTTTTCTGAACGGCTTCCATTTCAGGCTTGAACGCATCCATTTTCGTTTTCATCAATTGCTGCTGACGATAGTTTTTTAACATAATCGGCATTAGAACTAAACGAATTAGAACCGTGATCGCAATGATTGCTAAACCATAGCTTCCTGAAAAGATATCATTCCCGAAAAACTCCAGTAAAAATTCCATAGGTTTTACAAAGATACTATAGAAAAAACCTTCTTTGTTTTGCACTGCTTGACAGCCACTAAGCACAAAAACTGCTAGACCAAGCATTGAAAAGAGTTTCAAATTTTTCATTTTTCCACCTACTATAATTTATCAACTACTGTGAAGTATACCTTATAGGCTCTACCTTTATCAAATAGCAAGTGCTACTAATTTAGACCGCAGTTGTTCGTAAAAAAGGTGCGAGCTTTAGCCATGCTAAACGTTCGCACCTTTTCACATCTTATGCTCAAAATTTAAACATTCTGTAATTCAGTCTCTGCCATTTCAAAACGATAAAATTCATGATGAAGTTCATCTCTGAAATGCTTTGGTGTAACACCTGTATATTTTTTAAAAATACGAGTGAAATAACTTTGGTTACAGAAATGGAACTGATCTGAGATAGATGTAATACTTTTATTTGTATGTCGTAAGTAGTATTGTGATTCTTCTACACGTCGAACATTTAAATACTCAACTAATGTAATACCTACATGTTCTCTGAAAATACGTGATAAGTGACTAGTACTGATATGAAAGTTATTAGCGATACTTTCTACAGTTAAATCATTCTCAAGTTCATCATTTATATACATAATTACTTTGTTGACCGTCTGATGTCGGAAAGTCGGTTGTTTGCGATCTGCAATAAAGTAAACAAAGAAATCAATTAAATCATCCGCAAATTGTAAAAACTCTGCGTCTTTCATCTGATTTTCTATCATATCGTTACAAGCAATATTAAAAGCAAAGGCTTTTTTCGAAGGTACTTGATTGTCCAGCAGTTTACGGGCAACAATTGATGATAAAACGGAAAAATAACTTCGAACAATTTTAATGACCTGCTTACCAAAACGGATTGAAAGAATATCAATTAACTCATGCAAAGACTTTTTCGCTTTGGTAGATTCTAAATGGTAAATTTCAAATATTAATTTCGACTCAATATTAAAAAATTCTTCGACACCGATATATTGATTAATATTATCGATTTCTTGGAAGTATCTTTTGGATATCGTTTCTGACATAGAATGTTGATGTAGTTGCATAATCTTCCCCATCTTTCCTCAGAGTGCACGAATTGCATGACAAAATCTGACACCAATCCCAACGAATTAAAAATAAGAAAATAGTATTTGCTTATTCAATATAAGAACTGAGTCCTATTTCACAATTTTTTATTAAAAATAACTCAAAAATAACCCAACTAAAACACCAAATCTAAAAAAAATAGACTATACAGTGGATTTTACCATATTCTGCGATTTCCTTTCAACCACATTTTACTTGCTACTCTAGTTCTAATTTATCACATACGCATAGTAGAAACCTCGTAAACTTATTCCTAACAATTAGATTTTACCATATACCTATTAAAAAAAATTAGTCATTATATAAATTTATTTACAAATTATACAAGACATCTTACACCATTTTAATGAGTCAATCGACATTTTTCTATTTTATTCCTAAATCTTCTCTATATAATTTATATGGATATGTAGTAAAATAGATGATAATACTATTTTTAAAAGTTTAGACGAGGTGTTTAAAGTGGATCCAAAACAAATAGAAGAAATAATGGAGATAATTAAGGAGTTCTTCCCTGAGAATACATCCATTGCTATCTCTGATACAAATGAATATTTGTATTACCAGCCAAGCAAAAAAGTTGATTTAAAAATTAAGCCGGGTGATCCGATTAAAGAAGGTTCAGCCGCACACAAAGCACTTAGCTATGGTCAAAAAATCAGCTCATACATCGAACCTGATGTTTTTGGTGTCGCTTACTATGGAATGAGTATTCCTTTAATGGAGGAAGGCGAAACTAAAGGAGCTATTACTGCTATCTTCCCGCAAAAACCATCAGCATTCTTAACAAATTATATTACCATCAAAATTGATGATTGCTGGTACCCAATCAAACATGATCAAGTGATTTATTTAGAAACTCAACTCCGTAAAACATTTGTTAAAACAATGACTCGTGAAGGTTATCACCGTTTGAACCTAAGTGATCTAGAGCTATTTTTAGCACCTGACTCATTTATTCGTTGTCACCGCTCTTATATCGTTAACATTGACTTCATCGATGAAATTCAACCAGATTCACACTCAACGTTTTTATTAATTATGAAAGATGGTACGCGCATTCCGGTTAGCCAACGCTATGCAAGCTACTTCCGTCGTTCTCTAGGTTTTTAATATGGACAGACAGCGAGCAATTTTATGAATTGTTCGCTGTTCTTTTTTGCGTTAAAAGAGACCACTTCTCTCCCCTCCATTAACAATTTTGACACAGTTTTTAATGTAGAAATTTTCTAATTTTATACAACTCTACAATAAAACGTTTTCTCTGTCGAAAAATCATCTTAATGCTCGATTTTCCTTTTTTTACTCAATTTAATGCTAATTCTAAAGTTTTTGTGACAATTTGGTGATAGTATTATTCAAATGGTTGGAGTCATACTACAACTGAATAAACAGAAAATTCTCAAATGTTTTTTCTAGTTTTGTAATCGGTTTCCATCAAAATTATTTAGGGGAGGATTTTTTTATGGATGCAAATGTTCAAAAACGCCTAGGTTTAAAAGAACTTGAGAGTAAAATTGTTACTGCTGAAGAAGCAGCAGCACTTATTTCTAACGGTGATGTAGTTGGGATGAGCGGTTTTACTCGTGCTGGGGACGCAAAAGTTGTGCCAATGGCATTAGTTGAGCGCGCGAAAAATGAAGAATTCAAGATTGATGTATATACAGGTGCATCATTAGGACCAGAAGTAGATAAGTACTTAGCAGAAGCTGGTGCAATTCGTAAACGTGGACCATTCCAAGGGGACGCAGGTATCCGTAATTTAATTAATTCTGGAGATGTCTTATATGTAGATGCTCATCTTTCTCATAACGCTGAGCTAGTACGTCAAGGAATTATCGGGCCAATTAAATATCTAATTCTTGAAGCTGTTGCAATTACTGAAGATGGATTAATCATTCCAACAAACTCTGTAGGTAACTCACCAATTTTTGCAGAATATGCAGAAAATATTATTATCGAGTTAAACATTTCTCACCCAGAAGCTTTAATTGGTATCCACGATATTTATGTTCCAGGTGAACAAGGTAATCGTGAAGCAATTCCAATGACCAATGCTATGCAACGCATTGGTGAAATCGGTATCAAAGTTGATCCAGCTAAAATTAAAGCAATTGTTATTTCTGAAGAGCCAGATGCCCCTTCATTAATCGTTCCACCAGATGAAGAAACACAAACAATGGCTAACATTTTATTAAACTTCTTCAGTGATGAAATTAAAGCAGGTCGTCTAACAAAACAATTAATGCCTTTACAATCTGGTGTCGGTTCTGTAGCAAACGCTGTACTAGATGGTTTCGCAGATTCTGAATTCGAAGATCTCATTGTGGCATCAGAAGTACTGCAAGATGCAGTATTTAACCTGATTGATGCAGGCAAAGTTAAATTTGCTGCTGCTACTTCCATTACACTGACTGAGGAATTACAGAAGAAAGTATACGGCAATTTAGAAAAATATGCCGATAAAATTTGCTTACGTTCACAAGAAATTTCTAACCACCCAGAACTTATACGTCGTTTGGGACTAATCTCAATTAATACGGCTTTAGAGTTAGATATCTATGGTAACGTTAACTCTACACATGTATCTGGAACACGTATGATGAACGGTATCGGTGGTTCAGGAGACTTTGCACGTAACGCACGTCTTGGTATTTTTGTTACAAAATCATATGCAAAAGGTGGAGCTATTTCATCGATTGTGCCAATGGTTTCTCATGTTGACCACACTGAGCATGATGTGGATGTAATTGTAACAGAGCAAGGTATTGCTGACTTACGTGGTCTTGCACCAAAAGAGCGTGTACCTTTAATTATTGAAAACTGTGCACATCCAGATTACAAAGAACAATTATGGGATTACTACAACCGTGCAGTTGAGGCAACAGGTAACCACCAAACGCCTCATCTTTTAGAGGAAGCACTTTCTTGGCATGTAAATCTTGCTAAAAACAAAACAATGAAAAAAGAAGTTGTAAAAGCTTAATTTCTTAATTTTTGGACGTCTAATAAGTCAAAACTTATTGGGCGTCCTTTTGTATTGGAAATGTTATAATAGAACTACGAATCTAACTTACTATAATGTTCTATTTCATCGGAGGAGCTATGAAGAAATTTATCTATGTAATTATTTTCTTTTCGTTTTTCGACCTTTTTACCCAGCTTCCTGTTATGAGTACATATGCTGAATCTTTAGGAGCATCAGCATTTCTAACTGGTCTAGCAGTGGGTATGTATTCACTTTCCAATACATTTGGTAATATCATTTCAGGCTTTTTAACAGATCGTAAAGGACCTTTTATCATACTAATTGTTGGTCTTTTCACAACAGGTTTATCGTTAACACTATATAATTTAATAGAGGAGCCAATCGCACTATTAATTGTACGTTTTATCCATGGACTTGTTGCAGGCTTCATTGTTCCTGCTGCCTTCACATTTTTAGCAAATGCTACTGAGCAAGAAAAAAGAGGTAAGGGCAGTGCTATTTCTGGTGCATTTGTTGGTATTGCTGCCATTATAGGCCCTGCTTTTAGTGGTATTTTAGCAAGTCGAACAAGTGTCCCATTTGTTTTCAATATCACGGCAAGCTTTATGCTGCTATTAGGCATTCTTGCGTTCTTTCTACTGAAAGCAAACCAAGTAAAAAAAGAGAAAGCAGAACCGAATACATATATTCCGATAAGGGTCTTTTTTAAGAACACGGGAACATTAAAAGCCTTTTTAGGAGCCTTCTTCTTAATGTTTTCTCAAGGTGTCATTGCTTATCTACTTCCGCTCAAAGTCCAATCTTTAGGCTATGACTCTCGTTTAAGCGGTACTTTAATGAGCACATTTGGTATAATTGCTGTTCTTGTTTTTCTTTTACCAACGAACCGCATTTTTGATAAGGTTGATCCTCTGAAAACATTGTCTGTTGGTATAGGGTTAATGGGCATAAGTCAATTATTAATTAGTCAAGCTGATTCTAACACTTTACTTTATATAGCGATGGCTTGTTATGGCGTCGGTTTCGGTTTCCTATTCCCTTCAGTCAATTCCTTACTAATTGACTCTACAACTGCTGAAGTACGAGGAAAAGCGTATGGTTATTTTTATGCATTTTTCTCTCTTGGCGTCGTTTTAGGCTCTTCTTTATTAGGCTGGCTGTCACTTGGTACAATTAGCGGCTTTATATTTACTGGAATCGTCCTTTTGCTCTTTGCAGGAGCGATCCTTATTTCACACAAAAGACCTTCTCATGCTTAAATGAGAAGGTTTTGTTTTTATTTTTCTTTTTCTTGAATTTCTTCGTTATAGAAATGGACACCTGTATGTCCTCCACCCTCTGCTACCATTTCATTCGAAGCAATTTTAGTTGGAGATGTGCCCGCCTCTGTTGCTACCTCTGTTGAAACTCGTTCTGTAATTCTGTCATCCATATTAGGTCCAGATGTGAGATACGTTTCGAATTTAGCTTTCATACTATTAAACATCGTTAGTGCTTTATCACGATTCTCTTTTTTACTTAAGTAAGATGCTGCTAATCCCGCTAAACCTGCAAGGACAACACCTGTTCCTTTTCGTTTTGCCATGATCTATGACCTCCTAAAAATATAAAAACTAGCTCTGTAATATAGTTTTTCCCTAATCTTAGAAGAATAAACATTATTTTTTTATAACTTCTAGCATATATATAAATGTAAGACTTATACTTGCTTTTTTATCTAGTAATGATACTGCTATTCAATACAATTCGTCTCGTTTTTATTGCGGACAATCACACTCCATCTCCTACCAAAACTCAACTTGAAAACCTTCTATTTTTTCATTCAACATAATTTTGTAACTATTTATGATTATAAAAGGCAAGTAAAGGGAATTAATGAATTAATACTAAAAATAGGAGAGTGGTTAGGATGAAAGAATTCGATTTAGCTTATGATTGGATAGATATGGCTGCATTACTAGGTGGAGCTAGCTTCTTAACGGTATTAATTTATAGTGTCACTCTACTGTAAGGAGCTGCTTACATGATTTGCTCTGGCAATTAAAAGGCAATCCGCTTAATCAAAAGCAGATTGCCTTATTTTTATTGTTTCACGTCATTATATGCATCTGATTTTTCAAATGCGGCTACAACATAGGAACAAACGGCCTCCATTTTATAACCCTTTTCACGTGCATACGATGCTGCTTGATCGAGTAATTGTTTGGCCACACCTTGACCACGGAGCTTATCTGATACATATGTGTGATCCATTACCATTACTGAGCCATTTTGCTGCCAAGTAATTTCTGCGAGTTTTTCCCCTTCTTGCTCATTCAAAAATGCATATTGATTTTCCGCTAGTTGCTGTAATTGGAATTCCATTTCTCACCACTCCTTTTTTTCATAGTACCATAGCTTTTTATATTTTCACAAAATTTGTGTACTCTTTGTGTTATGCAAAAAAATCTGAACACCCACTCTAGCATACTGAGTAGGTATTACAGATTTTTTTAACGACTATAAAACTTTAGCTAAACCATGAAGAAATGGTATCTTTTAGATTTGCGAAGAAACTTTTCACACTTTCCCAGAAACCTTTATCTTCCATGAGTGAGCCGAATTTTTCTTGGATTGTGTTACTAATATCATTTAACTGTTCAGACCATTTACTAAAATCAATGTCTAGCTTACTGATTTTATTCATTAAATCTACTAGCAATTGACGGTCCTTTTCACTTAAATTAATTTCAAGTTTGTTTAATTGCTCTTGTACAATTTTTTCTACTTCTTCACGTGTTGCTGGCTTCAATTCCGCAATTTGCTTTTTAATTTCTGTCAGTAATTCTGCAACCTTAGCATCATCTACCCCTGCAGATTCTGCAATAGATGTAGCCACTGATAATTCTTCGTTGGCAACATCGGTACGCTCAATATCAAGCGTTTCGCCTGTTGTAACTTCATATGCCTTGTAAATACCTACTAGCGCTGAATGTCCCGTAACAGCTTTTGGCGCAGCTACTTGTACCGTTGCATCTTGAATTCCTGCCGTAAGCATCGCATTCGCGTACATTTCAGAAGTTACCTGCGTAATATTAGATGGCGTTACAATCTCTATAACTAAACCTTTCCCCGTATCTCTACGTGTAATTTTCGCAGAAGAATACATACGAGAGCTTGAATTACTATCTTTAATGTATTTTACTAGATCCTCACCAGACACAGTAATTTCTTCGATTTCAGGTTCTTCACTTACTTTTAATGATTTTTTGACGGATTCTTTTTCAGCCTCAGATAAATTTGCTCCATATACGACGATAGGTACGCCCAATTTTTCATCAATTGCTTTTGGAGGCGTATTATCAGATGCAAACCCTGTTGCTGGTGCCATCACTCCAAATACCAACATTGTAGCTGTTAGTATTTTAATCCATGTTTTTTTCAAATCATGTGACCCCTTTCGCTAAAACATCTATTAGCCTGTATAATGTATGCCACTATACAATTATTAGTACGAAAAAAAGACGAGAAGGTTTCAGATGTCTCTCGTCACTTTTTCTGTGGTAATGCAATTCTAGCAAGTGAATTTTCCACTAAACTTCTTCAGTCCAACCGTCTTGTTGCTTTATTTTACCAGCCTTCATGAGTGTTCCTAGTGCACGTTTAAATGCCCCTTTACTCATATTGAACATTTCTTGAACCTCTTCAGGAGATGATTTATCACCAAATGGCATTTTGCCGCCCACATCTTGTAGATAAGTCAATATTTGCTGTGCATCATTTGAAAGTCGTTCATGCTTTCTTGGTAAAAGGGAGCCATTCATCGAACCATCCTCTTTTACGTCGATAATCCGTACAACTACATCTTGTCCTAATCGAGGCTCTGCATTGCGCTCTGATTCATGAACAAAAATACGGTAAGGCGCTTCTACCCCTAGTAAAAATGTGCCAACTGGTAACAAACGATATGGACGTGCCTGAATGTTTTTATTGTGCATATCTTCTAGTGCACCTTCATATAGTTCTGTCACTTTTTCTTCCGTTGCCAAACGTCCAAATAAATCACCATTTCGATCCGTGCGCAAAGTCATAAATACATGGTCACCTGGTTCTGGCCACAACTCTTTTACTGCTGGTAAATCCTCTGCTCTTACTAAAACCTCACGAGATGTACCAATATCTACAAAAGCACCTTCACGTTCAACTACTTTCAAGACACGAGCCCAGCCATATTCTCCTTGAGTAAAAGCTGGAATAGCCGTTGTAGCAGCCAAATCACCACGACGATCTACAAATAAAAATACTTCAAGGCGATCACCTACTGCTAGTGGCTCTGTTACCTCTGAAGCATTTAAAGGGAGTTCTTCCACTCCATTTGTTAAAATCCATTTCGATGCTTGTTGCTCTAATACCGTTAATGTAACAACTTCACCTGATTGTAATGCGTTCATATTGTCTTCCTTTCCTTCACACCATCATTTTAAAGATTATGCTGTGTCTTAGATGCCTCTAATTTTTTCACGATGTCTGGATTCTCTTCCATTACTTGCACAAGATCTGCAATACGATCGATTGAATTCCAACTTAAATGATGTTCAATTCCCTCAACATCATCATAAATACGCTCTTCATCCACACCAATCATTCGTAAAAACTGCTCGAGCAATTCATGGCGCTGCACAAGACGCTTGCCAAGCTTTTCTCCTTTAGGCGTCAATGTCAGTCCACGGTATTTTTCATAAACTAAATAACCATCTTTATCTAATTTTTGAACCATTTTTGTAACAGAAGAAGGAAGTACAGATAATGCTTCAGCAATGTCAGACACACGCGCATATCCTTTGTTGGCGATTAATAAATATATTTGTTCGATATGGTCTTCCATACTAGGTGTTGGCATATCCTTTTCCCTCTCTTTCCTTTTCTTACTCTCTAGTTTACTACAAGCTTGGCTTAAAAGTTAACTGAAAATACATATGTCAGAAAAACACTTCTTCTCCAACTTAAAAAGAGCCTCTTCTATTAAGAAGTAGGCTCTACTTTGTGTCGAGGATACTTATTTACCACATGTAACGCATGAATAATCTCTTTGTTGATGCGCTCAATACTTTCAGGAGTATTCATTTCTTTAAATGCCTCATCTCTGGCTTCCATAGATGTAACATACTTACTTGGCAATGCATTTAGTGTAAGTGCCACCGTGTCGAATTCACAGATTTCGCATTTACAAAATGTTTGATATTCTGGTCCTCGTAGTAAAAAGCTTACTAAACCACGCACAATCTCTTCTGTAACATTTACTAAAATAGGATCTGACATATTCAAACTTTCGCCTCATTTATATTTAATTGTTACATTACTCCTGAAACTATAATAGCCTTTTAAAAATGCTTTTTCAAGAATCCCTAGTAGCATCTATTCGCATAAAATTCATAGCGTTAGAGTGAGATTAATTTCCTACCTTATTTTACATAACTACACCTTACATACTATTTTTTTGCTCTAATTAGTCTTAAAGAATTAAATACAACTAATAGCGTAGCACCCATATCCGCAAAAATTGCTATCCATAATGTCAGCCATCCTGGAATGACAAGCAACAACGCAATTAATTTTAAAACTAGGGCAAATATAATATTCTCTTTAATGATGCGTAATGTTTTTCTGCTCAAGCCAATGGTATACGGAAGTTTGGTTAGATCGTCACCCATTAAGGCAATATCCGCCGTCTCAAGAGCTGCATCTGTTCCTGCTCCACCCATGGCAATTCCTACATTTGCAGTTGCTAATGCTGGTGCATCGTTTACCCCGTCCCCAACCATCGCTACAGCACCAAATTGTGCACGTAAATCCTTAATCGCCATTAATTTTTCCTCTGGTAATAAACCAGCGCGCACATCTGTCATCTTTAATGAAGTAGCAATAGCTTGTGCTGTGGGTTCTGCATCACCTGTTAACATCACCATATGCTTTACTTTCAAGGCATTTAATTTTTGTAATACGTCCTTACTTTCATGGCGCAATTGATCAGCAATTCCAATAAGCCCAATAAATTGGCTATTCGAAACAGCTGCTATTACTGTTTTACCCTGTTCTTGCAATTTTTTAACTTGATTTTCAATTTTTTTATCTACAGTAGTTAATGTCACTATCCATTTCATACTGCCTACATAAATAATCTGATTGTCTACTGTAGCATACGCACCCTTACCTGTTACTGATTGGAAATCTGTTGGTACTAACTCTGGTAAATTTTTATCATGCGATTTTTTTAAAATAGCTTTAGCCAAAGGATGCTGAGACTGCTTTTCTACTGCTGCAACTAGTTGTAATACATAGTCCTCTGAGCAATTATCTGTTGTCACAATATCCGTTACTGCTGGTTGTCCCTCAGTTAATGTACCTGTTTTATCAAAGGCTACAGCTTCAATATGTCCTAATTGTTCTAAATGAACACCGCCTTTAATAAGTACACCTTGCCTTGCAGCATTCCCAATTGCAGTTACAATGGCAACTGGTGTAGAGACAACAAGTGCACAAGGACATCCTACAACTAAAACAGCTAAACCTTGGTAAATCCAGTGCTGCCAGTCACCTACTAATAATGGTGGAATAACAGCTACTAGAAAAGCAATAATCATGATGGCTGGTGTGTAATATTTTGCAAAGCGATCAACAAATTGCTGAGAAGGTGCTTTTTCTGCCTGTGCTTCTTCTACCAGATGAATAATTTTGGCAATGGTTGTGTCTTCCACACGCTTTGTCACACGTACTTCGAGCGCACCCTCTTCATTAAGAGTCCCAGCAAATACTTCATCATTTACTGTTTTATTAACAGGAATCGATTCACCTGTAATGGCTGCTTGGTTGACTGCAGACAACCCGCTAATCACAATCCCATCCATCGCAATCTTTTGCCCTGGCTTGACAATTAAAATATCACCTATCTCAATGTCTTCTGTTGGTAGTTCCATCTCATGGAAGTGTTCTCCGTGAGCTCTTTTAATAATAGCTGTTGGTGGAGCTATATCCATTAACTGACGGATGGACTGACGAGCTTTATCCATTGAATACGCTTCAAGCGCCTCACTCACAGCGAATAAAAAGACGACAACAGCCGCTTCTTCCCATTCGCCAATAATAGCAGCGCCAATAATGGCAATCGTCATAAGCGTTTTCATATCAAATTCAAAGCGAGCTAGATTTCGGAAGCCTATTTTAAAAATGCCAACTCCACCCACAAGGATCGCTAATATGAACATCGCTATCGGTAGCGGATGTGATTCCTCTAGCATACTAACAAATAGATAACCTAAAATAACAAAAAGCAAAGATATACCAGCTAGAACATTCTCTTTTTTACGGTAAAAAGGGGTAGCATTGTCAAGTGTTCTTGCTGCTGATTGGGTAACCTTAATGCCATCAAAGGCACCTGCTTCTTCAATTTGATCGACACTAATAGGGCCGATTACAGTAATTTTAGAAGCGCCAAAATTAACTTGTGCATCCTGTACAGCAGGTATAGCCTTTACATTCTTCTCAAATTTCGCCGCACAGCTGGCGCAGGATAGATTTTGTAGCCTGTATTCTTGTTTAGTTGGTGTCGCTGCCATTGGCAATCCCCTCTTTCGCATGTTCATAGGCAATTGTTACAATTTGGTATATATGCTCATCTGCTAAAGAATAATACATTTGCTTTCCTATACGGTGTGATCTGGCTAAATTATTTTCTTTTAAATATCGTAAATGATGGGATGCTGTCGCTACTGATGACCCAATAATAGTTGCAACATCACAAACACATAATTCATCTTCTACTGTTAAGGCATAGGCAATTTTAAGTCTTGTTTCATCAGATAATGCTTTTAAAAATTTTGCTACACCTGACAAATCAGGCATTTGTTGTTGTACCTTCGTGACCGCTTCTTCATGTACATGCGTCACCTCACATATTTCTTTTGGCATTTTCTCACCTCATTCAAATATTCGTTTGATTGTAATCAATATAACATATTATTCCATCATATTCAAACGAATATTTGAATGTTAATGATCTATATCATTGTAATTTTTAATAAAAAAAGTTAGCGCACTTATTATGTACGCTAACCTTTTTATTACTGCGCCTTTAATTGTAATGTTTTTCCTTTTATATCTTCTTGTTTCACAAACGTTTGATGATAATCACCATTCGCCCAATCAAGCACTTGATCCTGGTACCAATCAGACTTTACGTGCCCGCTCTGACCAGGACCAACAATATGATAGGCTGAGCTTAAATCCCCTACATCTACCACAAAACGCCAAGATGCACCATGATTTACATTACCAGCTAAATCATTATCTGCTGCTTGTACAGTAACCTTCGATCCCCCGATTGGAACCTTTTCAGCATTAAAGTAAGCGGCAAGAATTGGTGAGGCACTACCCAATGTATGATCAAACGTAAGCTGATGGTAATCACCCCATTGCCACTTCGCTGCATTTTTGCCGAATTGATCTTGTAATTGTGCAATTGTCAGCTCAAATGCCTTATAAACTGTCTCATCCACACCACCCTGCTCCTCAATCCAAATGCTTTTCTCTCCTGCATACGCTGTACGTAAGAGTTGGTCTGTAATATTAAACTTCCCATACATGATGTCATACATATCTTCAGGCATTTGATCCTTAAACAACACTTCCTGTAACTTAATCATAAGTGTATGGAAGACAAGGGGTACACCTGATTCCTTTGCATCTACCATATCCCAATCCTCTAACATAGCAATAATCTCTGTGTACTGACCATCCTGCTCTTTCGCTTTTATAGATGTTAATAAATCGGGTAGAAACTCTCTTGCATAAAGATTATGCTGATCCATTTGCAAATCCATCATATCTTCTACTGTAATTTCATCATTTGCCTCTAGCACTTCTTTAATTCTCTCGAAACGATAAGGCTGCGCCCAGAAATCCGTGATGTGATAAGGATAGTCCTCTCCAATGACTTGGTTATTCGCCGTTGCAATAAAGCCTTCCTTTGGATTCACTACAGTCGGTAGTTTATCCCAAGGAATAAAATCTTCCCAGCCATAGTCACTAGAATCACCTGGCACTGGTAATTGTCCATCACCTTGCTTACGAATAGGTATTTGACCATTAGCTTTATAGGCAATTGTGCCATCCTTTGAGGCAAAAACAAAGTTTTGAGCTGGTGCCTTAAAATCTTCTAATGCTTTTTCAAAGTCCTCCCAAGATTTTGCCTTATTAAACCCAAGCACCGCTCTCAATTCCGCTGTAGGTTGAAGCGCTGTCCATTGCATCGAAAATTGTGCTGTGGGCTCAGTATCCTTAAAAGCTAAATCTGTCATAATAGGGCCGTGACGCGTGACAACGACGTCAAAATCTACCGTTTCACCATCCTTCACCTTGATTGGCTCATCACGTACCTCCGCTTGCTCCCACTGACCATCATAGCGGAATTGTGTTGGGTCATCCGGATTTGGTATTTCAATATATAGATCCTGTACATCTGGCCCCACATTCGTAACACCCCAGGCAATTTCATCATTATGACCTAAAATAATACCTGGAATTCCTGCAAAAATAACACCACTGACATTTTGTTGTGGGGATTGTAGGTGCATTTGATACCAAATAGAAGGTGTACTTAACCCTAAATGTGGGTCATCTGCTAAAATCGGTTTTCCAGATTTCGTTTTATCCCCAGAAACAACCCAGTTATTACTACCATTAAATTCATTTGGTAATAAATCTGCACTAAACTGCCCTGCCACTGCTACAGGAGTTTGGATATTGGCCTCGATAATGGACGAAGCATTTTCAGGATATTTAATAAATAATTCCTTCGCCTTTGCTTCATCAAAGTTTTGTAATGCCCAGTGACGGAAGGCTAATGTATTCCAATTCCCGCCCAAATCATAAGCCATATATTTACCTATCGTTAAGGAATCAACAACCGTCCATTCCTCAGGTTCATAGCCTAACAAAGCAAATTCATAGCTTAAGGTATTGTTTTCCTTCGCCTGTGCTATAAAAGCATTTACCCCTTCAGCATACCATTCTAGTACTTGCTTACTTTCTTCATCATAAGCTGCTAATGATTTCTCCGCCGCATCACGTAAACTGAACGTACGGAAGTGCTTGTCCGTATTAACGGTTGCTTCCCCAATGATTTCAGATAATCGACCACTTGCCTGTCTTCGTGCTAAATCCATTTGAAACAGTCGATCTTGCGCTTGGACATAACCTTGTGCACGATACAGATCGGCATCTGTTTCAGCCAAAATATGCGGAACCCCTTTATCATCCCTTGTAACCGTCACATCCTGATCCAGAATACTAACAACTAGCTCACCATCAACTACTGGCTTGGATTTATTCATAAACCATGTAAATCCAATAAAAGTCACAACAGCCAAAGCAGCTAATACCCCAGCAAAAACAATGAGCCACTTTTTCCACCTAAACTTTCTCTTTCCCACTGCATAACCCCCTCTTTGCACTATATTCACGTTTTACCTTCCCAAACCCGTTTTAACGAGCAAATTTTTTAGCGAATTTCCGTATGTTATGTATAAAAAATCTTCTTTAAATACAAAATTTTATATCAATTCGCTATTAAAATAGTATAAACAATAAGAATTTTGAAGGCTACTGAACCGTTTTGAAAAATCATATTTTCCTATAGAGGAAGATATGACTTTATATGAGAAGGTTATCTTGTGTTGGTTTCATAGATTTCGGCTTACAGTCTCCTATTTTATGAGCGCTTCGATGCTACCCTTTAGTGGTTCCCTCAACTCTTTGCTTTCACTTTTGAGCGAAGCAACCCCTATTAATTTTCTAGAACAACCATAAAAAAATCGTATTTTCTCTATGAAAATACGTCAGACTGTAGACAAAAGCCCATCGAGAAGTTCACTCTCGATGGGCTTTTGTCATTTTTCTTCCTATTTTATTTTTAACATTTGGTAATATACTACCAAATTCAACATACTCTTCGAGCTTAGTTGCTCTCTTAAGCTACTTGCCACGTCCAAGTAGCCAGTTTCTTCAAATTCATGGCAGCAAAAGTAAGCATCGCCTGCATGGACAATTTTTTTAGACCTCTTAAGGTTGTCCATCGCATACCATGCTTTTCTTTTGCATCGGCAAAGACACGCTCAATCGTTTCTTTGCGCTTTGCATAAATCTGTTTGATGTCATAGGAATGGCGTAAATGTTCAGCTTCCTCCACATACGACTCCCAAATATGGCGTTGAATGAGTTTTTGATGATGCTTACTTTCTGTACATTGGGAAAGGCTTGGACACTTCGCACAAATCAAAGGATTCGATTTATATTGGCGATATCCTTCCTTCGTCGTTGTCGCATACTTCAATATCTGCCCTTGTGGGCAAAGATAACAATTATAGTGCTCGTCATATGTATACTCGTGCTTTCGGAAGAATCCATCTTTCGTTTTAGGACGTGTATACGGAAGAACAGGCAACATTTGATTCTCTAACAAAAAGTTCGTAATCGCTGGTGTTTTATAGGCTGCATCTGCCGCAACGGCGATTGGTTTTTGAACGTTTTGAATGACCCTTTCCACAAGTGGCTGTAATACATGGCTATCGTGCACATTTCCCGGAGTCACAATGGTACCTAAGACAAAGCCTTTTTCGTCTGTGGCTGCATGGAAAGAATACGCAAACTGTTTCGTACGTTCATCCTTCACGTAATAGCCACTTTCAGGATCTGTCGTGCTTTCCTTTATTTCTTTCCATTCTTCTTTTTCAAATTTCTCCGGGGGAAAGGGCTTTTTTCCGTGTTCTTCACGATCCATATTTAACTCTAATTGAAGTTTCTCTTCATAAGCCCGTGTTTCTTTTCGCACGACCTTTTTATCATACTTCCGTTTATTCGCACTCGCTTTCACATGCGTGGAATCGATAAATAAATGGTCTGCATGGAGGAGTCCCTGATGCATAATCTCTTTTAATATACGATAGAAAATCTGTTCAAATATATCGGTGTCATGAAAGCGACGGGCATAATTTTTACCGAAGGTAGAGAAATGCGGGACTTCTGTATGGAAGCCAAATCCTAAAAACCAACGATACGCCATATTCGTTTCAATTTCTTTGATCGTTTGACGCATGGAGCGAATGCCAAAAACATATTGAATAAACGTCATTTTAAAGAGAACAACAGGATCAATACTTGGACGCCCATTAGGTGAATAGAGATGTTCTACTAAAGGATAGATAAATGAAAAATCAATAGCAGCCTCTAGTTTTCGCACTAAATGATCGTTGGGAACTAATTGATCAATCGTTAACATTTCTAATTGTTCACGTTCATTGGTATGATTTTTCGTCATCATGGTTGATCACCTCAAAAGTTTACTTTTTATCAATAGATGAATAAGGAATTCTTTATGTAGAAGTTGATTGGAACGAAGGGCGGCGACTCCTGCGGGAAAAGCGGGAAAGTCGAGATCCTGGACTGAGCGAAGCGAGGGAAGCAGCTCGACCCCGCCCGCGGAAAGCGTCCGCCCGTAGTGGAAATCAACGGCTTTACTTTTTTACTTTATTTTATTGTAAAAGAAAAAAGACTGTAAGCAAACTCAAAATTCATTGAGTTTGTCTACAGTCTGTCGTATTTTCTCTATGAAAATACGTTTTTTTAGCACTAGACATGTAATTGTAATTCAATTGGGCAGTGATCGCTGCCCATAATGTGTGGGTGGATTGTTGCAATATCAATTTGATTCTTTAATAGATCAGAAACAACAAAGTAATCAATACGCCAACCAATATTGCGTTCACGTACTTTATTCATATAAGACCACCATGTGTAATGATCAGTTTCATCAGGATGCTTATAGCGAAAAGAATCTACAAAACCACTTGCTAATAACTCTGAGAATTTCGCTCGCTCTTCATATGTAAATCCTGAATTTCCTATATTAGACTTTGCATTTTTTAAATCAATTTCAGTGTGTGCAACATTTAGGTCACCACAATAGACTACGGGCTTCTTACTATTCAGTTTTTGTAGATAGCTTGCTAAACGGTCCTCCCAATCTAAGCGGAGAGGTAATCTGGCTAAATCGCGCTGTGCATTCGGAGTATAGACATTCACTAAATAGAAGTTTTCATATTCTAATGTAATAATTCTACCTTCATCCTGAGTGTCTTCCTCCCCCACTCCATACTTAACAGACAACGGGGTATGCTTAGTGAATATAGCGGTTCCTGAATACCCTTTCTTCTGTGCATAATTCCAATACTGCTCATATCCTTCAAGAGCAAGCTCTACTTGTCCAGCCTGACATTTTGTTTCTTGGATACAAAAGAAATCTGCTTTCATTTGATGAAAGAATTCTAAAAAGCCTTTACCTAAGCATGCTCGTATTCCATTAACATTCCATGATATAAATTTCATTTCATCCTCACTCCTAAAAAAACGCCCTTCGACTTAAACGAAGGGCGTGATATTATAGATCGTCACCAACAATTTTAACTTCTGTCTCTAATTCAACACCAAATTTTTCCTTCACGACGCGTTGGACCATTCGGATTGTTTCAATATAGTCAGTAGCAGTGGCATTACCTTTATTGACAATAAAACCTGCATGCTTGGTAGAGACTTCTGCATCACCTACACCTTGGCCTTGCAAGCCACTATCTTGAATAAGTTTACCTGCAAAATGACCTGGTGGGCGTTTGAAGACACTTCCAGCAGATGGGTATTCTAAAGGCTGCTTTGATTCACGTTGGAACGTTAAATCAGCAATCTTCGCATCAATTTCTTCTTGCACCCCTACCGCCAATTGAAATTCAGAGGATAACACATAATAGCCTTTTTTGGCAATTATGCTTTGTCGATAGCCGAGCTCAAGCTCTTCTTTGGATAATATTAAAATGTTTCCTTCTCTCGTTAACACCTTAGATGAAACGATAATATCCTTAATCTCACCGCCATAAGCACCTGCATTCATAGCCATTGCTCCGCCAATTGATCCAGGAATACCACAAGCAAATTCGAAACCAGTTAAAGAGGCTTGCGCTGATAGCTTCGATACATCTTTGATTAGTGCACCACTTTGTGCGTAAACATGCTCACCATTAATACGAATCTCATCCAGACTTGAGAATGTTACAACGATTCCTCTATGACCGCCATCACGAACAACCATATTTGAGCCGTTGCCTAACATTAATAAAGGAATATTATTTATATATGCATAGCGAATAACTGATGCTGCCTCTTCTTCTGTTTCAGGAAGAACAAAAACATCTGCTTTGCCACCTAATTTTGTCATTGTATATTGCTGTAAAGATTCATCTAACTTAATATTGGCAGGATTAATATTTTTTGCTAAATCCTTCGCCCATTGTTCTTTTGTCATGAGAGCTAATTCCTTTCTAACGTCCTTCTTACTCTACACCAGTATGGATTTAGAACCCCAATTTGACAAGTAAAATGAAGGGTATTTTTATCTCATATTATATGACAGGTAAGACCTGTGCAGAGATGATGAATATTATAAAGAAAATTGACAGTCATTCCAAGTGTCGTTTTTGGCACAATATTAAAACCAGTTTATTTACTAGTAGAACAATCTGTTCATGTTAGAGCCAACTACTTGCCCATGTTTCTATATTGCGGATAGCGCCTTCTAATGCTCGACCTTTATCTGTTAAAGAATACTCTACGCGTACAGGAACTTCGGAATATACTTTGCGTTCAACAAGCCCTTCTTTCTCAAGTTCCTTTAAGCGTTCTGATAATAAGCGCCCACTGACAGGTAAGGCAGACTCGATTTCATTAAAACGCTGTGGTCCATCTAGTAATTGATATAATATTAACCCCGTCCATCGTTTTCCGATTAAATCCATTGCTTTTGCTAAACGAGGACATAAAGTTGTCTCATTCATAATTTTTCACCTCTATGTAACTATTGTAACGATTAATGTAGTAAATGTAAATTTGAAGTAACTTATTTACATAAAATAATCAATTAACTTTTTTATATTAAATTACTAAAAGTAACTTTAATCTCATTTTTTTCAATTTATAGAGGGAATTTTTTAGATCACCTGCTAACAATAAAATGCCCATCTTTATAAGAATATGACTAACATGCTCACAGATTACACTTTTATAAAAGTGTCTACATTTCCACATTTATGAAAAACTCATTGAATAAGCAAATTATTTACTTTATCATTCGTTGTAGAATGCTGTTTTAGGGGGTTTTCAAATGAAAAAATACACTATTGATTTCAGTCATTCAACAATTGGCTTTTCTGTGCGACATATGATGATTTCCCGTATTCACGGAACATTCGAAGCGTACAATGCTGAGATAGTTGCAGCAGATATTGAACAAATGCAGAAGGCAAACATTTCATTTACTATTGCCGTGGCTAGTGTCTCCACCAAAAATCATGATCGTGATGTCCATCTCGTTTCTCCCGATTTTTTTGATGCAGACGTCTATCCAAAAATCATATTTACTTCTACATACATTGATCAACTTCATGAAAGAAAATTTGCAATTCATGGGGATTTAACTATCAAAAACATAACAAGGCCCATTGTATTTACAACAGTATATACAGGAAAAGGTGTCAATCCATGGGCACAAGAAGTATTTGGCTTTCAAGCAAAGACACAAATTGATCGTCGCGATTTTAATCTAGTCTATAATACGTTTCTAGAAACAGGCGGCGTTTTAATCAGTGATGAAATAGATATTGTTGTTGATCTAGAGTTAAATCTTCTGTAAGAATCACCTCAACACCAAAGGAAAGGAGTAATTTAGATGCTCTGGTTTGACGATCAATTTTTATTTGGTTCCGTTTTTATAACGATTATCTTTTTCATTGTTTTCGGCAGCATTGCCTTCATAGTTGTGAAAGGCATTATCAGCTGGTCTAAAAACAACAGTTCTCCCATTTTAACGGTACCCGCTAAGGTTGTGACAAAACGTACAAATATACGTGGAGGCTCTAATAATACTGGAGCATCTACGTCCTATTATGTAACGTTTGAAGAACTAAACGGAGAGCGTCATGAACTAAAAATGAATGGGCACGACTATGGACTGCTAGTAGACGGGGATTTCGGCATTTTAACTTATCAGGGCACACGGTACCATTCATTTAACAGACATAAAAAGGAGAGTAGCGATTAAATCGTACTCTCCTTTTCATAAACCGTTATTTAATTAAATATTTAGCGAATCCAGCTTCTGTTTCTGCTAAATATTCGATGCTACTACCTGCAGGAATGAACTTTTGTGCATCTTTTGCAGATAGGTAAATAACCTTTGTATTAGCTGGGAACGGCACAAATGACCAGTTATTATCCGCAGCAGGATTAATTGTTTTATTCGCCATAATATAATCAACTACAGCTTGGCGATTTTCATACGCATAGTTAGTAATATTAGAGCCATCAGCATTTTTAAATGTTGCCCCATATGATCCACCAACACGATAATTGTTTGTAATAATGATGAATTCTTGTTTTAGATCGATTGGCTTACCATTATATTGTACATTTTTAATACGGTTTGCCTTCTCATCAACAAGGATACCACGGCGATCATATTTTGCTGGTGATGATACATCAATTTGATACGTTAAGCCATCCAACACGTCAAAATTATAAGAACGTGCTTCTGAATCGATAATATTTTGCTCTTCTGTTTTATTCGAATCAATTGTTGCAAAAATACCCGCAGCCATTTCTAACCATTCAATTGCTTGAGCACCTGTCACTTTAATAGTAGCAACAGTATTATCATAATGATAGATGTCCGCCATATTTTTAATGGCAAGTGGTCCCACAGGAATGTTTGTGTAATCTAGTGGGTTATTTCGAGAGCCTGCTTTGAAAGGTGCTCCAGCAGAAAGAAGAGGTGTCTTTTCATCAGCAGTACCTTTTAACTCCTGTTCAATAAACCATTTTTGTGCTTGTGTTACGATTTGAATAGAAGGATCATCTTGTACCATTGAGAAATAGCTATGGATTGGTGCAGTTGTTTCTCCAACAGGCTGACGGATATATGTTAATGTACCTTCATGTGCTTCTTTAATAGCCTTTAGCACTGTTGCAGATGGTTTTAAGCCTTCTTGCTTAATTGATTGCAATGAACCTTTACCGTCTACCACTACCCACTCTGATCCTTGTTGTTCCAATTTTAAATCAATGACACCAAGGTGACTACCATAGCTACCCGCCATAACAGTCGGTACACCGTGAATCGTACCCTTTTCTTGATCTACATCTTTCAAGTCCTTATAGTCACCAGGGAATGTTAAATGAGAATGCCCTGTAATTAAAGCATCGATGCCTTCAATTTCTGCTAGTTGGTAACCAACATTTTCAGCACCCTTCACATAAGTGTCCCCACCAATACCTGAATGCGAAAGAACAACAATTACATCTGCACCAGCTTTCTGCATGTCTGGTACTACCTCTTTTACTGCTTCAACAGGCTCCTGCATTTCCACTTTACCTGCTAAATGAATGGCATCCCATTCAACAATCTTTGTTGGAACGATTCCCGTTACACCAACTTTTAGTGTATGCTTTTTACCTGAGCTATCGACCACTTCTTTATCAAGAATGACATACGGTGTATACATACGCTTTTTCGTTTTTGCATCGTAAGTATTAGCATTTACGACTGGATATTTAGCATCGTTTAATACTTCATCTAAAAAGTCTAGGCCATAGTTGAATTCATGGTTTCCTAAAGTTCCACCATCATATTTTAATGCATTAAGTGCTGCGATAGCTGGATGCACTTCCCCTGGCTTTAATACACTTTCTAACGCTTTATAAGAGCCAAGTGGTGTACCTTGAATTAAATCCCCATTATCGAATAACAATGTATTTGGATTTTTAGCGCGCGCTTGTTCAATTAATGTAGCCGTATTAGCTAAACCAACCTCCGTTGAGGGAGCATCTAAATAGTAATTATAATTAGCTAAATTTGTATGGATATCTGTTGTCCCTAAAATCTGAAGGTCTACTGATGCTCCAGCTGAAGGTGCTTTATATTCTGCTACAAAGCGCTCCACAATACTTTCCATTTGCTCCTTCGTCACATAATCACGAGGGCGAATGGTATTATCCTCAAATGCTTGCAAAATGTTTGCAGCAACTGCGTTAGCTAAATCTTGTTTATATGCCTCTGCAATTTGGTCTGCATCTTTAAATTGCTCTAAAATAGAAAGGGAAGCGTTTTCACTAACTAGTCCACGAGCAGATATAACAAATGCTTGTTGACGTGTTAGTTTATCGTTTGGTCCAAATGTAGTTGCTGTTTTACCTTTAATAAGTTTTAATTCCACAGCCTTTTCTACATAAGGTGCTAAATCCTTAGAGACATCGGTAAAGGCAAGAGAAGAACCATCACCTATCTCTACATCTAAGCTCTTTACTAGTTCTTTTACATAATCTGCACGTGTTACATCATTGGAAGCAGCATCTGCAGAAAATCCAAATGGTATAAACGCGAATAGAACGAGTAACATTGCCAAGAAATTAGTTATTAATTTCTTATTCATACAACAACCTCCTTAATAATCTAGTATTTTCCTACAAATCCTATTATATTAAACTAATTCTATTTTTTACTGAATAAATAGTCCTGATTATATGTATTTTTAAAAGAATGGTTAATTACTTTTCTCCAAAATCATAGATTACTATCATTTTAATTCTTGCGTCGCAAACAGGATGTTAGTAAATGTAAATTCTAAATAATTAATTAATATCAATATATCCGACCTCCATACCACACCATACATCTGTTCACAAAATAAAAAAAATCCTCCCGAATTTGAGAGGACTTTTATTAAAAAATATTTTTTATGCATTCACAGTTTGAAGTGATTGAGCTACTTTTTTCACTTCTTCTAGGCCATTTGCAATAATTTCTTGTGCTTTATCAGGTGAAGCATTGTGACCTTCAATAATAACTTCTTCGATAATTTCCATACCGAATACGCCACCTGCTACATTTTTAATGTAATTTACTGACATTTCCATTGGTTGTGCTTCTGGTGATGAGTAGTAGCCACCACGAGCATTTAAAATGATTGCTTTTTTGTCAGTCATTAAGCTAATTAATTGACCATTTTCACCATACTTGAATGTAAATCCAGCTTGGTATACATAGTCGATAAATGTTTGTAAAGGTGCTGGAATTGTTAGGTTCCAAAGTGGGAATGCAAATACAACGATATCAGCTGCAGTTAATGCGTCCATTGCTTTTTGTTTTGCAGCTAAAAGACGTGATTCGATGTCTGTTAGCTCACCGCCATTTTGAACTTTACCAAATGCATTGAAAAGGTCTTGTCCAAAATAAGGCATATCTTCAGCAAATACGTCAAAAGTTGTAACGTTGAGGCCTTGTACATTCTCCATGAATGTATCATACATTTTTGTTGAAATACCGTCTGGACGGTTGTTAGCTTTTACTACTAAAACGTTCATTATATAAATTCTCCCTTAAACATCATAATCTAATATCTCGAATTCAAGATATATATTAATCTTAAAAAATTTCACCTAAAATGTCAACGTTACTTTCCTCAGACTTTTGACTGAAATATTATGTTAAGATTCTTTCATTCATCTAACAAGAGGGGGTATAAAGCTTTACTCCCCTCTGTGTAAACTACAATTTACAGTTATCATCTGTACATATACCCTCATCATCAGAGCCAGCCATCTTTAACTTTGGTTGCAAACCCTCTTCCTCAGCAACTTTACGTAGTGTATCTTCAAATACCTCCTGTGGCTGAGCACCTGAAATACCATATTTACGATTTAAGACAAAAAATGGTACCCCACGAACACCAAGTTGTAGACCTTCTTGAATATCTACTTCTACTTCGTTTTTATAATCGTCACTTGCAAGAACCTTTGCAACCGCTTCACGCTGTAGCCCTACTTGCTCAGCTATCTCTAATAAAATGTCTTCTTGGCCAATACGCTTTCCTTCAATAAAATGGCTGTGTAAAAGTAATTCCACAAGTGCTGTAACATCTCCCTGTTGTTCAGCCCATTTCACAAGTCGGTGTGCTTTTAGCGTATTTTCTTCCATCAAATTGCTAAAGTCGTAGTTTAAGCCCACTTCTTTTGCACGTGCCGTTACGCCCAATGTCATTTCCTTAGCCTTTTCTAAAGACATTCCATATTTCTTGGCTAATGATTCATATACAGTACTAGTCGATTCTACTGGTGTAGTTGGATCTAATTGATAGCTTTTATAAACAAACTCCACTTGCCCTCCAAAGCCAGTATCTTCAATTGCTTTCTCTAATTGCTTTTTACCAATATAACAAAATGGACATACATAGTCAGACCAAATTTCAATTTTCATTACACTCACTCCTTTTGCTTCATTGTAGCGATAGAACAAATCACAAGGCAATATTTATGCTTCACTGCATAAATTTTCAAGCCCTTCTACATACTGAACATAAAAACAATGTGAGGTTTCAATATGACACAATCTCTGTGGCTCGCATCAACCGAGTCAGTCTCGCTAGCTTCTCTTACTTCCTCAACAACTTGTGATGTATGTATTATCGGTGGGGGCTTAACAGGTTTGTATACAGCCTATACTTTAGCAAAAGCAGGTGTGGATGTAGTTCTACTTGAGGCGAATACCCATTTTGGTCACGGAACGACAGGGCATTCCACAGGAAAATTAACAGCACAGCATAGTATTGTCTATGCGAATCTGTTAGAAAAACTATCTATAGAAGAGGCGCAGCTTTATTATCAGCTCAACCAACAAGCCATCGAGAAAGCTAGGCAATTACTTCCGACACACAGTGTTCGATCAGTGGACTCACTGTTATACTGTCAAACAAAAGAAGGCTATGCACAATTATTAAAAGAATGGAATGCCTATAAGGTTTTAAATATTAAATCTAAAATTACCTCTGAGACAGAGCTACCGTTTCCTATCACCAAAGCATTATGTATGTCACAGCAAGCTCAAATAAATCCTTTAGAGGTGAGTAATTTCCTTGTCAAAGAGGCACAGGCAATGGGGGCAAGACTTTACAGCAATACTCGTGTTCAGCAATTAAACATATCACAAAATAACTTACATACCGAAAAAAATATGTCGGTTCAATACAATAAGCTTATTTTGTGTTCGCATTATCCCATTGAGGCGTTTAAAGGACTCAAACTTTTTAAACTGTCCAATAGTCGCTCTTATATGATTGCTAGTAAGATTTCCGAAACGATGCAGGGGCAATATCTATCCGTTGATTTCCCTTCCCGTTCGATTCGGACTGCCACGATAGACAAGGAACATTATTTAGTAATGGGTGGAGCGAATCATATAGCTGGCGAAACCGTTCATACGGAGCCGTATTATGAAGCGATTTCCAATGAAATGAAGGAACACTTTGAACAACAGCCACTTTATCGATGGTCAGCTCAAGATATTGAAACACCTGACATTGTTCCTTACGTTGGAAGAATTACAAACTCCTTACCTAATGTACTGATTGCTACTGGCTACCGTAAATGGGGGATTTCCAATTCCTTTGTCGCTGGTGACATCTTGTCCACCCTGATTACAGGCGCACAGAGTGAGGATGGTGCCATTGCCCTTTATTCACCGTCACGTACAAAATTCGGCGCGCAATTCATGCAGATGCTTAAAGTAGGGGGCTTTGTTGCAAAGGAATATATAGCTGGTTATATGAAGAACGCCAAAGCACCGACTTGCACCCATTTAGGCTGTAAAACGAAATGGAATGAAGCAGATGAGACATGGGATTGTCCTTGCCACGGTTCACGCTTTAACGCTAAGGGTGAGGTACTTGAAGGCCCAGCAGTACAACCATTAAAACTCGATTAATATGAAAGCTGGATAATTTTCGAATGAACTAAGCAATTTAAACAGAAACCCCGAACTATTACGAAATATTAATGAACATTTCGTAGTTCGGGGTTTTCTTTGGCTAAAATTCTTTTGTCCCAGCCTCTGCCTATTATTTTAGTGCTTCCGTTAATACTGGTACAATTTGTTTTTTACGAGAAACAACACCTGGTAGTACAACACGGTTGTTAATGAGTTCCGCACCGAATCCTTTTGCTGCCGCTTCTGCTACTTGTCCAATTGCAACAGCAGTTGAATCATTATTTAAAATGTCTGTCACAACGAAGAAGAATAAATCTAAGCCGTTTTCTGCAACGTTTTTATTTAATAGGATTTCTAGTTCTTCTTGACGATTAAGTACATCATTAATATCAACTGCATTAACTTGGGCTACAACTGATTTGTACTCACCAAATTGGAATTCTTTCGCATCTAATGATAAAAGATCTTCTAGTGATTTATCAGATAGGTCAGCCCCTGCTTTTAGCATAGCTAATCCATAGTCTGCAACGTCCACACCTGCAATTTTTGCTAGCTCTTCACCAGCTTTTACGTCTTGCTCTGTACAAGTTGGTGATTTAAAAAGTAATGTATCAGAAACAATTGCTGATAACATTAAGCCAGCAATATTAGCTGGTATTGCTACACCATTTTCCTTAAAGATTTTGTTTAGAATTGTTGCTGTACAACCTACTGGCTCAGCACGATAGTATAGTGGATCTGCTGTTTGGAAGTTTGCAATACGATGGTGGTCGATTACCTCTGTAATTTGTACTTCCTCAATACCATCCGCTGATTGTTGGAATTCATTGTGGTCAACAAGAATTACCTTGTCCGCTTCCCCTACTACAGAAGAAATTAAACGAGGTGCTTCAAAACCAAATTTATCTAATGCAAACTGAGTTTCATTATTAATATCTCCAAGACGTACTGCCTCAGCTTCTTCACCAATTTGGTGTTTTAAATAGGCATATACAATAGCAGACGTGATTGTGTCTGTGTCTGGGTTTTTATGTCCAAAAACTAATACTTTACTCATTCAATCAATTCCTCCTAAAATAGCACTTACATTTGTATTTTATTTTATCATATCTTATAGCCTAATAAGTGATAAAGTGTAACTTTGAATCAACGAAGCCTCATCAAACTCACTCGAAAATTTGCTCCTAAAAGCATTTGCTGAATCCAGATAAAATCTTACTGCCTATCATTTATTATATAAAAGAATAATTAATCTTTAAATACATACTTTGCAAATAAGATATATATTATAACTACCTTATGTTGCTATATAACTTCTATTGGGTCTACACACTCCTATAATACTCTCTATTTTTACCAACCTATTTTTAACATTTAATAGTAAAAATGCATCTTTTTAAAAAAATAATTAGTTTATATAGATATTTAGTTGGGTTTTCATATTTAAGTCATCGTAATTTTATGCTATCATCAGATAGTCTATATTTTTGGATATTCAGGAAATGGGGATTACGATGACAAAGAAGATGGAAAAAAAGTACATTCCTTTAGCAAACTATTTTGAAGTAGCTTTACAACAAGAGATCACTTTATCCTTTAGTGAATTAGAAAACATTATGGGACAAGTATTACCAAACGCCGCCTACTTAAATAAGAGCTGGTGGAAAAAAACTAAGCCCCCTCTCTCACACTATTTATCTTGGACCAATGCAGGTTATTATGTTATTGATGTTAAATTAGGGACAAGCGTAACTTTCTCACGTTCGCAAATGAAGCCAACTGAAAGCAGTACTTCTAACAATGAGGAAAGCCCATCTGCATACATAATTCGAGGGATTGAAGCATCCGATGCTAGATCATTCATTCATTTACAAGAGGAAATCTTTCAGCAAACTGACTTCATGTATAATGTTCAAAATGAAGTAGATCTAACGGTCCAACAACTTCGTAAAAATTTAGCCTATTGGAAACAGCTAAAAAACCGCACAATACTACTCTGTGTATTAAATGGCATTTTTGCAGGCTATGCAGTCATTCATGGGTATAAACAATCGAAAGCTAGACATGTTGCTTCTGTTCGCTTAGCAGTAAAGGAAGAACATCAACAAAAGGGCATTGGCTCTGCACTGATGAACGCTGTTGAAAATTGGTCTAAACAGCGAGACATTTCTCGTCTAGAGTTAACGGTGATGGAACATAATAATGTAGCGTTACACCTTTTTACAAAACTAGGGTTTCAACAAGAAGGCATCCGACAAAATGCCATTAAATTAAATGATACGTATGTGAATGAATATAGCTTAAGTAAAATTCTATAATTCATTTTTCCTAGATGTCTAAATCATATTTGGACATCTTTTTTTATAGTGAATTTCATAAAAACACGCATAGACCTGTGTATGAGTACACACCATCTATGCGTTGCCTACATTAAAAAACCTGCTTCTCTCTAGCAGCATCTAAGAATAACACATTACTTTCAACTTGCTCATAGGATTGCTGATATTTTTCATATTGTCCCTTATCTTGACTCATCATTTCCTCTAACAAGGCATGCAAAAAGGAAAATAAGACTGGTGCAATGTTTAGTGAAGAATGCTTTTTTGTGCCAAGAGCAAATAATGCACTGGCATATTCTCGGATAGGGGAAAATGCAGACCCTGTAATCGCAATAATCTTTACTTTCTTCATCTTGGCAATTTCAACAATCGTCTTCATATCCTTCATCTGTTTATCAAAGGATAGCACAATGAATGTCGTATGTTCGCCCATACTATTCATTTGATTAACGAGATCATCCGAGTCTAAGCGAAGCTGCTTAATATTAGAACGTAATGTTTTTAATGTGTTGGCTAACCAATTGGCGACATATGCATTGTGACGAGTACCAAGAATATAGATATGATCTGCCTCATGCATCCATTTCGAGCTTTTTTGAATTTGCTGATCGTTAATCAATTGAATCGTTTCTTGAATATTTTGGCTATCTTGTTGCATGATCTTACCAAAGCTAGAATTAGTTAATTTTTTTACTGTATATGTAGGTTGTAGATTTACCCCTTCATTTTGAGACATCATATATTCTCTAATTTCCTCTTGCAATTCTACATATCCTGATAAATCCATGGCATAACAAAAACGAATTACTGTAGATTCACTTACATTCGCCAGCCTGCCAACCTCTGCTGCTCCATTAGCAATAACTGTAGTGGGATTATCCATCACAAATTGTGCTACTTTACGCTGCCCCTTTGACAGCCTTACAAACCTTTTCTTTATATCCTCATGAATACTCATTCCTAACAACCTTTCTTTCAATGACCTTATCACGAACGGGAGATTGTTTCCTACTGACTCAAAATTCGATTAAAAATACAGTATCACGATTACAATTTGAATACAATGACTTTTCTGAAAAATCTTTAACACATTAACCTGCTAATAGAACAATTTGATTTACCTTTTTATATTGATTTGTCATTTTAACAAATAAATTCTTAAAATTGAATAAAAATTAATAAATACTTATTTTTATGTATTTCACTAGCGAATATAAACAAAAAAGTCCTGGATTCATTACTCTGATCCAGAACTTTTTATTTTTATTCTAATTCAAGCTGCTTTGTTTCCCTTCCAAGGAAGATGACACCCACCACGCCTATAATGATAGCACCACAGAAAATGGCAAAGATAAAGCCTATATCATAGCCTGCCGTTAATAAAAAACCAACGAGCAATGGACCAAAAATACCTCCGATTCGCCCAACAGCTGCCGCCATGCCAGCACCTGTGCCGCGAATAATAGCTGGATATTGCTCAGGTGTATAGGCATATAATGCACCCCATGCCCCTAAGTTAAAGAAGGATAAAAACATCCCTGAAATTAACAATACGGCAAGTGTATCTGCATTCCCAAAAACGAAAGCACTTCCAGCAGTACCAATTAGATAGGAAACAAGGACAAATTTACGGCCGAACTTTTCTATAAACCAAGCTGCTGTAAAATAACCTGGCAATTGAGCTAATGTCATGATTAGAACATATTTAAAGCTTGTAATCATATCAAAGCCCTTTCCAACCATTACACTTGGCAGCCATAAAAACATGCCATAATAGGAGAATACAACTGTAAACCATAATAGCCACAACATAAACGTAGAACGTGCGTACTTCTTCGACCAAACTTCTTTCATATTTTGGCCAATACTGCGTTTTTTGGATTCTTCCTTCACCGTAAATTGTGGTGAGTCTGGCAAATGCCAACGAAGATAAATAGCATAAAAGGCTGGAAGTGCTGTTAATATAAGGGCCACTCTCCATCCCCAAGTAGGGATAACGAAATATGAAATAAGTGCAGCAATTAACCATCCTGCCGCCCAAAAGCTTTCTAATAAGACAACTACACGCCCTCTTTCCTTGGCCGCTACACTTTCAGATACTAATGTTGAAGCTACAGGTAATTCTCCCCCTAGCCCCATACCTACTAAAAAGCGTAAAATTAAAAATGCAGTTAATGTAGTTGTAAAAGCGGATAGTCCACTTGCAATAGAAAATAGGACCAGAGTCCACATAAAAATTTGCTTTCGCCCTACTTTATCAGCAAAAACACCAAAGAAAAGTGCTCCTACAGCCATCCCGATTGAATTAACACTACCTATCCAGCCAGATTGACTTGGTGATAGTCCCCATTCAGCTGCCAATGCCGCAATGACAAAGGATAATATACCAACATCCATGGCATCGAAAAGCCAACCTACCCCCGCTACACCTAAAAGTTTATTTCTAGAAATGGATTGCTGAGGTTTATTTGTTACTACTGTATTTGTTGTCATCCCAACCACCTGTCTTTACACTTGACTTTACATTACAAGATTACTATACAGTTGTTTCAAGAAAGTGACAAGTAAAATTCAAATTACCGAATTGTTTCGACAATTAATGAAATGCTATTGAAATAATAGTACGATTTGCGTTAAAATGTCTTTTATACAAAAACAACTGTTCTTCCTATAAGAACAAAAGGAGATCGTATCGTTATGTGGAAAGGCCTTATTGAAGAATATAAACAATTTTTACCCGTAACTGAAAACACACCTGCTTTAACTTTAAACGAAGGCAATACGCCTCTTATACATTTAGTGAATTTATCTAAGAAACTAGGCATTGAGCTTTACGGAAAAATTGAAGGTGCAAACCCGACAGGCTCATTTAAAGACCGAGGGATGGTATTTGCCGTTGCAAAGGCTATTGAAGATGGGAGTCAATGCGTTATTTGTGCCTCTACAGGAAATACTTCTGCAGCTGCGGCAGCTTATGCAACACGCGCTGGTATTCAATCCATCGTTGTTATTCCGAAAGGAAAAGTCGCTCTTGGTAAACTTGCTCAAGCTACCATGTATGGTGCAAAAATCATCGAAATTGACGGTAACTTTGATGATGCCCTTAATATTGTTCGCCAAGTAAGTGAAACGACTCCTGTCGCACTTGTAAACTCTGTGAACCCATACCGTATTGAAGGTCAAAAAACGGCATCCTTTGAGATTGTAGATGGCTTAGGTACAGCACCTGATTATTTGTGTATTCCAGTAGGTAACGCAGGAAATATTACTGCATACTGGAAAGGCTTTAAAGAATACCATGCAGCGAAAAATTGCGGTCTACCAAAAATGTATGGCTTTGAGGCTGAAGGTGCCGCAGCTATCGTCAAAGGAGAACCTATTGCTAATCCTGAGACAGTGGCAACAGCCATCCGAATTGGTAACCCTGCTAGTTGGAAATTGGCAGAAGCAGCTCGTGATGAATCTGGCGGTATCATTGATTCTGTTACAGATGAAGAAATTGTAGCTGCCTATAAATTAATCGCAAGTACAGAAGGTATTTTCGTTGAGCCTGGCTCTGCTGCTTCTTTAGCAGGTGTTATTAAGTCAGTTGAAAACGGAAAAATACCACAGGGTGCAAAAGTTGTCACAATCTTCACTGGGAACGGACTAAAAGATCCTGATACAGCTATGAACGTTTCTACTGTAGAAGTAGTGTCCCTTAAAAATGATGAAGAAGAAATTCGTGCATATATCGAGGGTGTACTATGAGTAAAGTGTGGCAAATCTCAGTTCCTGGAAGCACGGCCAACCTAGGGCCAGGCTTTGATTCGATAGGACTCGGCTTGTCCCTTTACTTAAAGCTTACCGTTACTTTACAAGATCAATGGAATATTATCCATCTCGATGATAATGGTCCTAAAGAGTTTGAGCTTGAAGAACACTTACTATACGTCATTGCTAAAAAAATTGCAGATCAATATGATCAGCAACTACCTGCTTGTCGTGTCGAGATGACTAGTGAACTTCCATTAGCACGTGGCCTTGGAAGCAGTGCAGCTGTGATTGTGGCAGGTATTGAACTTGCTAACCAAGTATGTGAACTTGGTTTAACTGTTCAAGATAAGCTCAATCTCTCCTCACAGATTGAAGGACATCCAGACAATGCAACCGCTTCTGTTTTAGGGGGATTAACCATTTCCTCAATGGATGACAACGGAATTGTCGATACATTTCATATCAATGATATCGAGGCATCATTTGTGGTATACGTACCAGATGTTGAGCTCAAAACGAGCGAATCTCGTTCTGTTTTACCAGAACAACTAAATCGCGCCTATGCTGTTTGTGCTTCTGCAAATGCGAATATGTTGGCAGCTTCCTTAATGGCACGTGATTTCGAGCGTGCTGGTCATTATATGGAGGCTGATTTATTCCATGAACCGTTTCGTGCAAAGCTAATTCCTGCCTATGCAGAAATTCGTACTGCTGCAAAAGCTAACGGTGCATACGGTACCGCTCTAAGTGGCGCTGGGCCAACGTTGATTTCCATTATTCCTTCTGCTATTGCTACTGACTTTGTTCAGTTAATGACAAAGCAATTCCCAGAGCATCAAGTAATTTTAACAAAAGCGGATGAACATGGTGTGCAAGTCCATAAGCAATAAATGTTTGAAACGTCTACTACCCTAGTAGGCGTTTTTTTGAAAGCAAGTACTTATAAAACTAATATGATAGAAGTATAGAAAAGGATATTTTATACGTGCTTTTCTAAGGAGGGACTATCTTGAAACCAATTATATTCTGTGATTTCGATGGCACGATAACAGAAACTGATAATATCTTTTCATTAATGACTGAATTTGTACGAGAGGATTCTGAAAAAATTGCTAAAGCCATGATGGAACAAACCATTTCATTTAAAGATGGGCTTTCTGCTATGTTTCATCTACTTTCTACTCAACAAAAAGATGAAGTAATTCAATATCTTATGGATTCAGCAGTAATTCGTGAGGGCTTTGGGGATTTTGTTCGCTATGCTCAAGACCATAACATACCATTTTATATTGTAAGCGGTGGCGTTGATTTTTTCATTGAGCCTCTAGTTGAAAAATATGGTCCTTTTTCGGGCATCTACTGTAATAAAGCCGATTTTTCAGGTGAACAAATAGAACTAATCTATCCAAATAACTGTGACGAGGAATGTGTTAAATATAGCACACAAGGTTGCGGTTGCTGTAAACCTAGCGTGATGCGGAAGGTTGCAGAGGAGGATCATTTTAAAATTGTGATTGGTGACTCTCTTTCTGATTTTGAGGCAGCTAAACTAGCAAATATTGTTCTTGCTAGAGATCATCTTGTTCAGCGCTGTGAGGAGCTTCATATTCCATATAAACCTTTTACTACATTTCATGATTGTCTAAATAGTGTACAAGAGCTTGTGGAATAAAAAAAGGCTGTTCCTACAATATAGAAAAATAACAAGGGAGCCACTTTAAATGACTCCCTTTTCCTATTTTAATTATGCTAATAATACTAAGCTAATGGCCATGACAGCCATTCCCCCTACTAGACCATACATGGATAAATGTGTTTCATCGTATCTTTGCGCTGCAGGTAATAATTCATCTAATGAAATAAAAACCATAATGCCTGCAACACCAGCAAACACGATGCCAAACATTACATCTGTTAAAAAGGGCATAAGGAGCAAAAATGCTACTAGTGCACCGACAGGCTCTGCTAATCCTGATAAAAAAGATAACTTAAAAGCTTTTCGACGATTGCCCGTTGCAAAGAAAATAGGGACTGATACAGCAATGCCTTCTGGAATATTATGAATGGCTACTGCAATAGCAATAGCAATCCCCACATTTGGGTCATTAATAGCTGACATAAATGTAGCAATGCCCTCAGGAAAATTATGAATGCCAATAGCGAGAGCTGTAAAAATACCCATCTTCATCAAATGCTCTTCATTGACCTGAGGCTTCACTGCATTCACATCTTCAACTAGCTTTACTTCGTGAGGATTAGTAGCCTTAGGAATAAATTTATCTATTAAAGCAATAAATAACATCCCGCCAAAAAATCCGAGAATTGTCATCCAATAGCCATTTGTTGTGCCTAATGCGTCGGTTAAAGCATCTTTCGCTTTAACAAAAATTTCTACAAGGGATACATATATCATGACCCCTGCTGAAAAGCCCAATGCGAATGATAAAAATTTTGTATTTGTTCTTGATGTAAAAAAGGCGATTAAACTACCTACACCCGTTGCAAGTCCGGCAAAAAGAGTCAACCCTAGTGCCAGTAAAACATTTCCGTCCATTCCCTTCTTCCTTTTCTCTTTTTATTATTGTACTCATCTTAACTTAGAAGTTTCCTATACGCAATTCTTTTTTATAAGGTAAATATCATTCTTTACAATAGGGAAATCATGCTCATTCATTAGTATATAAAAAACCGTGAGCACATTCTTTCTGAGAGAGTCACTGCCTCCCGTTTCATCTACTTCTACATAGAAGATAATCAAATATAGCAAAGACAGAGACATTTTGCTTATCTTGCTGTCACGACTGTGATGTTGTGGGGAATTTAAAGAAATGCTTATAAAAAGGACCGAAACATGTAAAAAGGAATCGAGATTAAATTTCTCGATTCCTTTTGTAGACAGTATCAGTTCATCCTGATACTATTTATATTTTTTTATTTATGGTTTGATTGAAATGATTTTTTACGACGTTCATACCAGATGACACAGATGATAAACCAAGTATATCCCATACTCCAACCTGCAAGCACATCCGTAGCAAAGTGTCGAGCTCCTGCAATACGTGATAATCCAATGAGTACCATTAGAATTATTGCACCTAGCCACAGCACAATTTTACGACCTTTACTATTATTCTCGGCGAAAATATAAGCGATTGTGAATAAGTACAGAATACCCGTCATAGCATGTCCAGATGGAAAGCTAAAGGATGTCAGTTGGTTCTCCAATTCAGGACGTGGTCTTTGGATCCATTTTTTTAGTAATTGATTCAAAACATTGCCCGCTGCAAAAGTTAACACTACAAATAGCATGGCTCGATAATTTTTTACCTTCCAAGCTAAATACACCATTAAGACTACTGCGACAGCGACAACAAATTTAGGCTCTCCTATATAATGAAAGATCTCTATAAATCGATTACCAAAAAAGATCTCCGCCATCTTTGCGTCAAATGTATTCATGAACTCGCTTTGATAAGTAGCTCTTACTACGAAAAATACAATTAGCGTTAAAATTGCTAATGGATATGCCCATTTTTTCATTCTTTCACCTCAAAAACATTCATGCTATGATCTTCACATCATAACATAAATAAGTCTATTCTGAGCGAAATATAGACTCTCGTTTTAAGAAAGGTAAGCACGTTCGTATTCTTGATAAACATGGATGGATGCTTCTTCAGGTTTGTTAAAATAATCGGAAATAGCCAATGCAATAATAAACAAAATGGCTACTATAGGTAGTATTTTTCTAAACATCCTAAACACTCCCTTATCCTTTTTTGTTCCACTTCGTTTACTTGATTAACACAGGATCAAATAGCCAATCTTTTGGGCCAAAGTTTGAATCCTTTTCTCCTCTAACTTCACGAGAAATACCATTTTTTATAATCGTTTCTCTAAATCTTTTACTGAACAAAGTCTTTCTATAAAGATATCTTCCATCGTGACTACATTCAGCTGAGTAAAATACATCGCCTTTTAAGTGCTTTAAATCTTCATGCTCATAGGTATCAGGACCATTAATCACGCCATTTAAGCCGCAGCTACATGGAGGTTGTTCCGTTGCAAAATATAAATTTACTCTATCCTTGCTACATTCAGGCAGCACTTGCACAGGAATAATTTGATAAGCTAGTTGCTTTCCTTCTTCAGGTCCTTGATGGATAACCTCTAAAAGTTCAAAGCCTTCTAAATTTTCCTTTTTCATGAGTGATGCTAGTGCCTCAGAAGCAACCCAATAACCATTTACATGGACTAAATGGCGATCCTTCATTTGTGTAGTATCAATGACTATAGGTGATAACTGCTCTTTATCCATTAGACCACAGTATTTACAGTGTGTGCTTAAAGAAAATAATGTCCCTTTGTCCTCTAAGAACATTTCTGGTGAATTACCTGTTGAATTTAAAGTAAATAATGGTGCCCGTTCATATTCCATATCTGAAAATTCAAAGTAAAAACGTTCTCCTATTGAAACAATACCAAATTCGCGTTCTAATGATTTATATAAAGCTGTTACCTGTTCGTATGTTACATCTTCATTTAATGTAAAAATAGGATTAAACTTTGTTTTTAAATTTCTTTTTCTAATTTCAGGCGCACCAATCGCAATACCATGACGATTATAAACGTTAATAACTTGATCTTGACTAGTTTCATCTACGGAAAACAAATTTTCAAGTTCTACTTTCACAATACACGCCTACCTTTATAAAGTTTTATGGTGAAGTATATTGACTAGCTAGTAACATTCTACAATCTACTAACGCTACTTTATTCATAGATAGTCAGGCTGCTTATTCTAATAAAATCTATTGTCTATTACTCACTAAAGCAAATCTACTTAACCACCGTTAATTTAAGCGTACCAGTACTTACACCGTCTTTTCAACTTCGGGTTTACGCCAATTTTTTGGCGTGATTCAAGTGAAAATCTGGCGTGATTTGGCGGTCATAAAAAACACCGCCACTTTTTTGGCGGTGTTCCTAGTATTTTATAGGTTATTTCTCATATAAATATGGTTTTATTTTACTAAGGTAATATTTAGGATAGTAAACTCCCAGAAAGCTCCCTTTTTATTGAAAAATATACCAAGAGTATAGCATAGAAATAGTTTAGAGTAAATTCATTCTTTCAGCTAGATTTACAGCCTCTGTTCGTGAATCTACATTGAGCAGAGAAAAGAGTTGTGTCAAATATCTCTCAGTTGTTCGCTGAGGAATGTTTAATTCAATCGCGATGGCTTTATTTGTATGGCCCTCCGCAATCAATCTTAAAATTTTCTTTTCCTTTTCATTTAAATGAATATCTTTTGCATCTTGCAGTTTAAATTTATCATCCAAAAAATCCAAGAAATTTTTAGGTAAAACAATTTCTCCGTTTGCAATGGCTCTCACCGTTCGTAAAATTTGCTCTTTAGAGGCCGTTTTAGCTAAAATGCCTTCTATTTTTCTTTCCAAAATAAGCGGGTAATAATCCGTGATATCATCACCTGTATAGAGGATAACTGCAGCATTTGACTGAAAAGCTTTAATATTACGGGCTAAGTTAATGCCATTTTCGAGTGGCATATTGATATCAATCAAATAGATATCATATGGCTTATTTTTTATTCTTTGAATAACACAAGTAGCATCGCTTTCCGTATCAATGATAATATCATCATTCTCTTGAAATAAGTTTTTAGTTCCCTCTAATACTATTGGGTGATCATCCACTATGAGCATCGTAATCAAGTGTTTCACTCCCTTCTTTCACTATTATTCTAATAGACATCCCTTTGTTTATGTGAGCGTCAATATAAAATTGCCCATTAAATGCTTTTACACGCTCCTGCATACCTCGAATACCCATAGACTCTGCTACAATAATATCCTCCACGTTACAGCCTACACCATCATCATTATAAATGATTTCAAAGCCATCATTCATCTCATTTAAATGGATTTCAACGGATGCGGCATAGGAATGCTTTAACGCATTATTCAGTAGTTCTTGAAACAATCGATAAATCATTAAATTCATGCGCTCATCCTCTAAATAAAGACGATCGATTGTATAAATGAGCACAAAGTTAGCTCTTTCTTGAACTTTTCGAATTAACTTTTCTAATGCAGCATTTAAACCTAAAGTATCCAATAAAGGAGGCTTTAGATTTTCACAATAGCTCCGCAATTCATATAAAGAGATAAGCATTTGTTTATGAATTTTAGCAAGTTGCTCTTGAATATCCGATGTATTCTTTGCATTAACAAGGACATCCACTTCTCGTGCAATATGGAGTTGCTCTTGTAAATTGGTGTCATGTAACTCTTGAGCTAACTGGTATTTTTCTTCTTCAAACCTTAACCATAATAGCTTATTTAGCCATGGTAACTGACCATCGTCAGCCTGTTTCATATGCTTTAGTTCCTCTATCAGTTCTTCCACCATCTTTGTATTTTCAATAAAATTATTTACATACAATAGGAGCAATTCAAGCCATAAAAGCTCCTCATCTTTTAAATGGATCGTATTATTATGCCCCAACACTAATGCTCTTTTATAATGTGCGTCTTGATGGAGAAAGGCTACATAAACTTTGTCTATCTTTCTTATTTCTCCTAATCTCAACTCTTCCACAGTATCAGGATGAATCGTAAAACTTTCTCCAGCCATCGTTAAGAATTCATTCGTAACATAGTTATATGTTATGACAAAAACATCCTCTAACTCAAGATGCATAGAAACTTCATAAGCAAATTTCTCTAAAAGCTCGTCGATTTTAATGGTTTTACCAATTTTATCTACAGCAGTATATAGTTGATGAATATAGTCACCTTTTGTAGAAAATAGTATTTTCCGTTTTCGATAATCAACCTTTTCTTTTACGTAAAAGAGAATTACTAATGATGAAAATGTAAAAAGTGCTACTCCTGACATGACAGTCATAGTTAAATACTGTCCTGCAATAAAATACAGTCCCATAGTAATCCATAACGTAAAGCTTAAAGAGAATATGACATAATAGCGTAATCTTGTAATATGATACTCAATATCAAATAGCCTTTCCGTTAGTTGTGTAAAGATAAAGCTAAAAGGTATAAGCAATAAAAATAATGAGCAAATTTCAGCTGAAAGAATGTACGTATGAAAAAGAATTTGTGGAAGTGCATACAAAAAAAGAAATGGTAGAAACGGTATTAATATACTATTTAATAAAATTTTCAACTGTGGTGAGCTGTATTTGAAATAGCTTATTAGTAAAATACTAAGGATAATCACAAGGAGAAGAAGAAACATGGCTAATACTATATTGGAAAGAATATCGTTAGCAGCAGGATAAATAGTGCCTGTAAAACCTAGTATAAAAGCGATTATGGGGAAAACATAAAAGAGTTTGATATTATCCATAAATACCCAATTCGCTTTCACAAATAAAAAGTAATTTCTTAAAAAATGTAATAATAGGACTAAACATAACACCATACTACTACGATTGACGATAATACCGATCGCATCTAACCTACCAGAGACACCACTGCTCACATATGCTAATGAAACATTTAACATAAAAAGAATAAGTAAGTCTGCTAACTTTGAATTCCTTTGCTTGGAATGTAAATAAAACGCAATGAATAACGTCAAAAAATAATAACACGCCGGAACAAAAAATATATATAAAAATTGCTGAGGAATATCTAAGTGTCTAATATGTATGTTTATTAAACTTCCACTTGGCTTCATAACTGTTAAATCATTAGCTGATAATATTTTGGATTTATACTTCAGCTGATTTAAATGGTCAATTGGACGTTCATCTACCTTTACAATAACATCACCAATGGCTATATTTTGACTGTCCGCCCAGTCTTTATAATCAAGTTGAGTTACTACCCACTGACCATTTTCTTTTTCTACCTCAATATCAATATATGGCGCGCTATAATTCACATAATTTAAATAAAAGCCAATCATTAAATAGAGAATTATAGCTGGCCAAAATAATTTACTACGCAATGTTTTTAGTTCCAAACATCACTTTCTGCAATCATCTCTCCGCTAAATGCTTCTAGAATTGCTTTTTGTTCAACAGGTGAAACTCCAATTAATGAGGCTTTTTGTTCTTTTAATAGTCCAACTAGGCTAGGATTTTGTTCTAAATACTGGATTACATTAATCATACTAATCTCTCCTCATTTCATTAATTCTTGCAGATATATTTTACCTAATTCGTTTATCTCTACATTTTCAAGGTAATTCAAGGCTTTAAACTTGTAAACATTTTTTATTGTGATGGCATAGCGTATTGCCCCACTATTTGTCAACTCATTTTCTGTTGCATTTTGATCTAAAACTGTAACTATATCATCATTATAATAGCTGGCAACAGAATTTGAAATATCATTTTTCTTGGTTAAAAGGTATATAATAGGCAATGAATATTTTTTGTTTAGCAGGTCATTTTTAGGGCCCCACACTTTCAAGCCTTGTATATCATTTTTAATTTGCTGGATAATACCTATGTATTTCCCATACTCCTCTACTTCTTTAGAAACTTCCCCTTTTGCAAGTACTTCGCCGATCAAACAGCCCATTGCTGTTAAAGAGCCAGATTTCTGAGTTATCATTTGTACATAGGATTCTTCATCGCGGCAATTATTTAGTAAATCTAGTTGTTGACCATTTATACTTTGTAACGCGTATTTCTCAAGTAGTCTTATAGCAACTTGTTTATGCTCAAAGGAAGTGTCATCGATTGCTTTAGAAGCCATGATCAGCATTGCTAAGGCAACGTTTAATGATAACTCAGGTGTTTTACTCCAAATATAGTCTGAATCCTTATCCTGTATATCATCAATAATATCAAAGGAAAGTATTAAAAGTTCAATTGCCGCAGCTACTTTATAGATATCTTCATTTACTCCGTCAGAAAATGCTTCGTAATGCCAAAAGCATAACTTACCAAAGGAAAAACCTCTGGTTGTTTTTTCTTCTTTAAAGCTTTTTAACAGTAATTGTAGCTCATGTCCCAGTAATGTCTCATTTTCTATAAGAATGTCTAATGATTCATTAATACGTTCATCTAAACCGTTCAATAGTCCTCTCTCCTCTCTAGCATATTACTAGATATTATATAGATTAGTGGGAATTAATACTAGTAACATAATTAGGTAAGCCATATAAAAGCATTAATTCTTTTTTAGAGATAGAGACCGCCAAAAAATGGCGTTATTCATGCAAACCACGCCAGATTTTTGCTAATAATTACTAAAAAAATGGCGGTAGAGAACTAAGCACCGCCACTAAAGTGGCGTAAACTTACCCTTGAAATGGCGTTCTAACAGATGTTACGCTTATAGTAACTCGAGGATTAGTAATTTTAGCTATAGCAAGATTTTTATCCTGCTCAATATACTACTGCTATGTAAAACAAATGAAAGTACTGGTAAATGACTATCTGTACTGTCTTATACATATTTAATTTACAAATAAGGGGATCAGGACTTACGGTTTGAAATAAATATTATTTTCTGTATGTTTATTTCTGTCCTAATTACCTAATATACCAATTAACGGAATTTGATATTACTACAATATCTGTATTATTAGAACAAAAGATTTTATAGCAATAAATTAAACATTAGTGAACAATAAATTCTTTTGTACTGGGAGTGATTTAATATTGAAAAATGCATTAAATGAAACTATTTTCATACTTACGGCTACTTTTTCATGTAATATCTCTGTCTCAGCTGAAGAAATTACAATTAAACAGCCTACAATTGATCAACATCGAATGGAGCAAGTCATTATTCAATCCGAGTTAAAAGCTTATCAAGAAACTTTAGCAGCATATCAAGGCATTTCAACCGTATCAAATCTTATTAGTGATATTCCTGGATTTGAGGATACATTCCAACAAAAAAGGGATCTTTATATGGAGCAGCATGGCATTATAAGAGTTTCGACCGAAAGTTTATCCAGTATGGCATCTGTCAATCCTTTTACCTTTGGATTAAACCTAGATTCACCTTCTGTCTATATGACACCACAATACACCATCATCAATGCTAGAGGGCTAGAAATGGAGACGACGACTCAAGATCATTTTGATGAGCAAGGAAATACAAGCATTTCAGGATTGTCCATCAATGAAAGCACGATATCCTTTAATATGGATTCAACATTTAGTGGGTGGCGAAAAACATCAATCAAACATTAAAATATAGTTAAGCAGGTCACCATCATCAACGTGACCTGCTTTTATATGTATTAAAAAAGGTGCCTCAATCTCTTGAGACACCTTAAGGCTATTAACCTTTTACATAATAAACTTCTTGTCCACTTTCAATGATATGATCAGGCTTTGGCTTTCCTGCGCTTGCCTTGTGGCCGGCAATATGCTCAGGGCTCTTCTCCCAATTTTTCCATGCTTCTTCTGATTCCCAGCGAACCATCACTAGCACTTCCTCATCACCGCGGCGAACTTTCTTTACAAGAACCTGTTTATCAATATAACCAGGTTGTTGTTCAAGTAATGATGGACTGTTTGGCTTAGCACCAAAGCGTTCCACAACCTTATCCGAATTACCTTCCGTCACAACGATACGTTTAATTTGTACAAACATATTAGTTAAACGCCTTTAACACATCTTCAGCTTTTTGTGTTTCTGATTGTAAACCGCCACCTGAAAGGTACCAAACTTCCGGATCCAAGTAGAATACTTTACTGTTTTTCACAGCATTTGTTGCACTTACGATTTCGTTTTCAATTGCTGCTTTTGTACCTGACTCACCGTTTTCATTTACAACAGCGTCACGGTCAATAACGAATAAAATATCTGGGTTTTTCTCACGTACGAACTCAAAGCTTGCATTATCACCATGAGACTCAATTTTAAATCCGCCAGCTTCAGCTACAGCTTTTACACCATATACATCATGAATCACACCGAAACGTGAACCAGGACCAAATACAGATAATGAACCTTCACTACCTAAAACGATTAATGCTTTTTCTTCTGTTGCAGTTGCTTTTGCTTTTACTTCTTCTACTTTTGCTTCATAGGCAGCAATTGCATCTGCTGCTTCTTTTTCTTTACCAAAGATTTTACCTGCTAATTCTGTATTAGCTTTGAATGACTCTAAGAAGTTATTGTTATCTACACCAACATATACAGTAGGTGCAATTTTAGATAATTCAGCATAAGCTGCTGATGCACGACCAGAGATGAAAATAATATCAGGGTTGATTTCAGATAGTTTTTCATAATCAGGTTCGAATAATGTACCTGCATTTACATAAGTGCTATCTTTATATTTGCTTAAGTAAGCTGGTAATGAATCTTGTACTACAGCAGTAGGATTAACACCTAAGGCATCTAATGTATCTAGGAAACCATTATCAAAAACGACAACTTTTTCTGGCATTTTATCAAGTTTTACTTCTTCAAATGTAGTAGTGCTATCACGACCTTCAACTGTGCTTCCAGGAATTGTTAGTGGGTATACTGATGATTCTTCATTTTGTTCTTCAGCCGGTTTGTCAGTTGAAGTCCCTTTATCTTCTTCTTTTGCTTCGTCTTTTGAACCACAAGCAGCTAATACTAATAGCATCATTGCCATTAATACCGTAAGTAATTTCCATTTTTTCATTGTAAAATTCTCCTTTAAATAATTTATTTGATAGTCAATTGATGGTTGATCCATCGATAACTATTTTTACGAATTAAAATAAACACAAATTCGACAGCCATCCTGTTCTTGAACAGGGATATCCATATCATAGATTTCCTTCAATGCATCTGAGTTAATAATGTCATTTGTAGGACCGTTTTTAACTACACGGCCATCTTTCAATGCCACGATATTATCAGAATAAACAGAGGCAAAATTAATATCATGTAATACGATGACCACTGTTTTCCCTAACTCATCAACAAGTTTACGTAAAATCTTCATAATCTGGACAGAATGCTTCATATCTAAATTATTCAATGGCTCGTCCAGTAAGATATACTCTGTATCCTGCGCAATAACCATTGCAATAAAAGCACGCTGACGTTGACCGCCTGATAGTTCATCTAAATAACTTTGTTGCATATCTTCTAAATTCATGTAGCGAATAGCTTCGTCCACTTTTTCTTCATCTTCAGGCTTTAGGTTTCCTTTTGAATAAGGGAAACGACCAAAGGATACAAGCTCACGAATGGTTAGACGGACATTCATAAAGTTTGATTGCTTTAATATCGAGACACGCTTGGCAAAATCATCTGATTTCCAACGACGTACATCTGCTTTATCGAGTAGTACTTCGCCAGTATCTGCATTCAGTAAACGGCTTACCATTGAAAGTAGCGTGGACTTCCCTGCACCATTCGGTCCAATAAAAGATGTGATTTTTCCTGAAACAATGTCAACACTTACATCTTGAACGACAGGCTTTTTCCCAAAAAACTTCGTAATTTCTTTGACTTGAATCATCCTGCTGACCTACTTTCTCTTAATAATAAGTAGATGAAGTAAACCCCACCCACAAAATTAATAATGACACTAAGTGTAGTACTGAAACCAAATACACGTTCAACCATCCACTGTCCACCGATTAAAGCAATAATACTCATGACACAGGAGCCAGTAATCAAAATAGAATGCTTGTATGTTTTGAAATACTGATACGATAAATTTGCAACAATTAAACCAAAGAATGTGATCGGCCCAACGAGCGCCGTCGAAACGGCAATCAAGATCGAAGCTAAAATCAACATACGTTGTACCAACTTATCGTAAGGTACACCTAAATTAATCGCTGTATCTCGTCCCAAGGACATCACGTCTAATTGATTCATGTGGCGAGCACCATATGCAAACGTTATTAAAATGATAACACCTGCTAGCCAAACTAAATCTGAATTGACATTATTAAAGCTTGCAAACATTTTACTTTGTAAACCTAAAAACTCATTAGGATCGATTAATACTTGGAAGAACGTCGTAATACTTCCTAAAAACGTACCAACAATCATTCCGACAAGCAGTAAAAAATAAATCGGTCGCTTTCCTTCTTTAAATAATACTCGGTAAAAAATTAAAGCGAATATAATCATCACTACAATAGCAAGCGTGAAATTATAGTAAATATTAATGACTAATATAGATGTAGAGCCAAAGAAAAAGTAGATGAATGTTTGAATCAACATATATAAAGCATCTAATCCCATGACACTTGGCGTTAAAATACGATTATGGGTAATTGTCTGGAAAACTACTGTTGAATAGGCAATAGCTATACCTGTTAACGACATCGCTACTACCTTTATGACACGACGTGGAAAAGCATAATGATAGTTACCATTTAGTGCCCAAAATAAATACAATAAAATGGCTATTACGGCAAGACCTAGTAAAATGAACATCTTTGTACGATTACGCATATGCTCTCCCCCTAAACAACATGAATAGGAAGATGGCACTTCCAATTACACCAACAGTCATACTAATTGGTATTTCATAAGGGAAAATCAGTACACGTCCCAAAATATCGCAGAATAATAAAAATGACATACCAAGTAATGCTGTATGTGGCAAGGTTTTTGCCAAATTATCACCTTTAAACAGTGAAATTATGTTTGGAATGATCAAACCAAGGAAAGGAATGACACCGACTGTTAACACCACTGTTGTGGAGATAAGGGCTACCAACACTAAGCCTAAATTCACCACAAATTTATAGGATAGACCAAGATTTTTTGCAAAATCCTCTCCCATCCCAGCTACAGTAAAACGATTTGCGTAAATGTAAGCTAAAATAAGTACTGGCACACTTATGTATAACAGTTCATAACGGCCTTTCATGATTAATGAGAAATCTCCTTGTAACCATGCAGAAATGTTCTGGATAATATTCGCCTTGTACGCAAAGAATGTTGTAACGGAGGACAAAATATTTCCATACATTAAGCCAATAAGCGGTATAAAAATCGCATCTTTAAACTTAATTCGGTTTAATATTTGCATAAATAGTAATGTGCCGGCTAAAGCAAATATGAAAGCGAAGGAAATTTTTTGAAAATACGTGACATTCGTAAAGAACATCATGGAAATCAATACACCCAACCGCGTGGCATCTAATGTACCAGCTGTTGTTGGCGATACGAACTTATTCCTACTTAAGCTTTGCATAATTAAACCAGCAATACTCATACCTGCACCTGCTAGCAAAATAGCAACAAGTCTAGGTACACGACTAATTAAAAATAGTCTAGCTTCTTCTGATTGAAAGTCTAATAGGTCGCTAGGCTTAATATCTATTACTCCGATAAATAGCGACACAATAGACAGCACAATCGTTGCTGTTAAAAGATATCTTATTTTCATAGTAATCCCCGGTAGATTTCATTTTTGTGTGTAATTCACTTTCTAGTGAAAATGATTATCATTACTCACGTTTCCCATTATAAGCATGATTTTATTCTCAGTCAACCAACAATTGAGAATTATTCTCGTTTTATTGAGTATTAACTAAAAAACGTGTCTAATAAACAAAATATCAGTAAGTTCGCTAAACTCTACAACTGAAATAATTCACTATTTCTACAAATTTTTTATCCAAACAAAAAGGTAATTGAGAACAAAAGCTATCTCTCAATTACCATTTTTATATTAAATAATCTTCCTCGTACCTCTTAACCACGCAGAAACAATAAATATAATTAACACCAAACCTACATAGCCCATTACTGCATACAGCTTTGCCACTAGTGTCGTGAATCCTACAAGACTCGCTAGAAATCCGAGACCACCTATAAAAATAACTGCTACTCTAAAGCTAGCTTTACTAGGCTCGAAAAACCTTACCATGAAAGAATAGAGCATTCCTACGGCCGTATTATAAATCATCCCCAAAAGGGAAATTGCCATTAAAAGGCCCACTATAGGATGGATTTCATTTGCTAAGGCTAGCATTGGAATATCTAATCCAACAATGATATTCATTTTTGCTAGAAGGGAAAAATTAACAAGTAAAATTAAAGCGCCTAACAAAATGCCACCAATTATGCCACCCATGCCAGCAACTTTGGCATTGCGTATAGAACCACACATAACCGTTAGTAAAGAAAAGCTAACCCCTACATTGAATGACATATACAGTAAGGCCGTCACCCACCAACTGTTTGCACTTACTTGAACCTGTTGGGCAATAACTGCCTGCTCTACAAAGGTAAGGTCCATCGTTGCTATAGCATAGATTGCGATAATAGAGACAATTGTTAGTAGATAGGGTGTGGCAAGGGCAATGATATTAATAATGCTTTTGACATCCATCATGACCGTAGCTACTGTAAGTAAAATCATACAAATACTCCCTAGCCAAATAGGTAGTCCAAACATTTGCTGAAATGTTGCACCCGCACCAGCAAACATAATCACGGCTACACCAAATAAAAAGAGAGATAATACAAAATCCAACACAAAGCCAATCGTATTCCCTGAAATTTGATAAATCAAATCCTTATGTGAGGCTGTGCGGAGTCTTGAGCTCACTTGAGCAATACACATGCCAACAATAGAGAAGCCAACCATGGCTAACAGCGCACCATATACGCCTTGAAAGCCATAGCTTGTAAAATAGAGGACAATTTCCTGTCCTGATGCAAATCCAGCTCCAACGATGATTCCTACATAGGCCCCACCGACTTGCAAGCTTTTTTTCAATCAGTTCTCTCCTCGTTTTTCCTTTATTGACTTACTAATGCTTTATTGATAGACCTCTGTACTAATCGTTAACTTATCAATAATAGTCATATTAGGCGCATACCCAATACCAACTGACTGCGACACCTCAATATAACCATCTTTCACTACTACTTCAGGATCAATTATATCTTCATACCAATAATGACTAGAACCTGCAGTATCACCAGGTAAAATAAAATGACTAAGCGATGTTAAGGCAATATTATGTGCTCGTCCGATCCCTGCTTCTAACATACCACCACACCAAACTGGAATTCGTTTCACTTTACATAAATCATGGATTCGTTTCGCTTCTGTTAAACCACCTACTCGTCCAATCTTGATGTTAATAACACCACAGCTCCCAAGCTCAATCGCTCGTCTGGCATCCTCAAAAGATGTGATACTTTCATCTAAACAAATAGGCGTTTTTAACTTTTTCTGTAATGTTGCATGATCGACAATATCATCCGTAGCTAATGGTTGTTCAATCATTAATAAACGAAAGTCATCCAGCTGCTGAAGTATATTTATATCCTCTAATGTATAAGCAGAGTTTGCATCCACCATCAAAGGTAAGTCTGGTAGTTCCGCACGGATTGCTCGTACTACCTCAACATCATAGCCAGGCTTTATTTTTATTTTCACCCTTTTGTAACCCTTTGCAATATGACTTTTTATTACCTCTATTAATTGCGCAGTGGAAGGCTGGATACCTACACTGACTCCGACTTCAATACGCTGCTTTTGGCCACCTAATGCCTGTGCAAGTGATTGCTTCGTTAGTTGAGCATAGATGTCCCAGACAGCACCCTCTATCGAAGCCTTCGCCATACAATTTCGACGAATAGGGGCAAATAAGGAATTGACCTCATCTGGATGCCCAATCTCTTTATGTAACAAGATGGGTATCAAAAAATCCTGTAGCATATGCCATGTGGTCTTTAATGTCTCTTCTGTATACCAAGGTGCTACAAAAGCAACGGTTTCTCCCCATCCTGTAATTCCTGACTCATCTCTTGCTTCTACTAATAACAGCTCTTTTTCATCGACTGTGCCAAAGCTCGTTGTAAATGGTGTTTTCATGGGCATTTTTAAGTGCCTTAACGTTATCTTTTCTACTCTCACGATATTCACTCCTTATCCTTATTATAAGGCTAATAAGGAGCGTCTGACTAACAGATAGCTATGAACATATTCTGTGTGCTTCTTCATACGTACAATGGCATAATCTTGATTAAATAATGTAGTTAAGATTGTGCGTATTTTATAACGCCAATCCTCTGCAAGTTTTGGACTCTCTACTTTCATTTTCTGTAAAGATTGTGGAATTGGTAAGAGATAGGCATCCTTGTAAAAGGACTGCTCCATCTGAAATGCATTTTCCACATCAAGCGCAGGTAAGCCATCGACGGTTAATGTCCACGGTACAATCTCCCCCGCTATTTCTTCTAATTCATCAAGGCTATCTGTCATTTGGTCACGCTCGATCCACCATTCAACGACTAACCTATCTGAAGGTAGTCCTTCATTAAAATCATCCTGGAGCGGGCCATAGTAATCATTTTCATATTGATAGCTAGTGGCATTTAGTTTTAGAAACGCTAGATTAGCTAAACGTACTTCTAACGGTTCAATTAACCAACGGACAAGCTGAAAACCATGTTCTTTTGCATATTCTTGTTGCGCGTGCTTCAATAATTCAGCTACACCTTGTTCACGATATGCTTTTTCTACACCAATCATGTGCGAATGTAAGTACATTTCGCCATCTTGATAACCCACGAAGCAATAGTTAAAGCCAATTAGCTTTTCTCCTAAAAATGCCCCTACTATTAACCCACCATTTTGTACAGCTGCTAGTAATTGATGGGAGGGAATTGCTTGGCTACCCCATATTTCTGCATTCAATTTTTGGACCTCTGCAATTTCTACCGGTGTCATTACTTTCTGTATACGCACTTGCTCTAACATTATGCTGACGCCTCCTTTGTCTGCCCTGAATCCAATGCTAGCAGTACTGCCCTCGTTAGAATTTCAACTCCCGTGACAAGTCTTGCTTGTTTAAATTTCATTTTTGGATGATGCAATCCCGGTGTAAGACCACAGCCCAAGCCAAGCATCGTTGTTTTTAAATGTGGTCGTTGCACAGCATAGTGATGAAAATCTTCTCCACCAGGTGTATGAACTGGCTTTCTTAAATTCGATAATCCCACAGCCTGTATAATGGCCTGCTCCATCATGTATTGTGCACTTGTGTCGACTTCAGCAGCTACAATATTCGCAACAGTGCGTAATTCAATCTGCACCTTATGCAAGATTTTAGAGGAATCTATAACGCGCTTTACCCCTTGTACTAAATCATCCATTACATTATTTTGCTGGGCACGAATATCAATCGTAAACGATGCATTACCAGGAATAATATTGCCTGAATCTCCACCAGCATGAAATTTCGTCATCTTAACAGACACTGGCACCATAGGATCAGTATGAATAGTTCTTAAATCTTCAATGATCGTTGCGCCTACTTCAATGGCATTAATGCCTAGGTGAGGTCTTGCAGCATGGGCATCCTCCCCTATAATCTCCCCCTCAAGCAAGCGAGAGGCACCGTGATAGAGCGCAGCACAATACGTACCATCCTCTAGCTCATGGACAGGTCGTACATGAACACCAAATAAATAATCTAAGTCATCAATAACACCTTCCTCTAAAACAGATAACGCTCCAGTTCCCTTTTCTTCTGCCGGTTGGAAAATAACACGAATTGTACCATTAAATGATTGCTGTAAGTCTTTTAAAAGTAATAGCGTACCAATGGCCATCGTCATATGTCCGTCATGACCGCAGGAATGATTTGCACGGAAATGACCATCGACCTCCTGCCATAAGGCATCTATATCTGTTCTTAACCCCACTTTTGGATATCCATGGCCAACATCGACGTATAGACCTGTGGAATTTTTAAACCGTATAGGAGAAAATCCTTCCTGTGTTAATAGCTCAACTATATAATTGGTGGTTTCTACTTCATGCCAGCTAATTTCAGGATTTGCATGTAAATACGTAAAAATCTCCATTAACCTTGGCCTCAAATAATCTAACTCTTCTTTCATGGCTTCCAACCCCTTAAATTTTCATATTATTAAGACTATTATAACGAAAATGATTATTATCTACATAGAAACTTATACCCACATTCAATAAATTAACTACTTACGATAATATATTTCACTCTAAATTTCTTAGATAGACTTTTATTTAGATAGCAAAAAAAGATGCAAGTACAGTTACTAATCAAACTGTACTTGCATCTTTCTTTTAATTAATACCCTTCATCGCTTTTGAAATAATCGGTGAAAGTACTAATATAATAATTCCGACCACAATAGATAATGAACCTAAGAAGCCGAAGTATGTGAATTCGCTTACAACTTCATAAACCTTTACTAATTGCGCATTAATTGCTTGTGCTGCGGCACTTGTTAAAAACCATAATGACATAGTTTGTGCTGCAAAGGCTTGCGGTGCCAACTTTGTTGTAGCAGATAGACCAACTGGTGATAATAATAACTCACCAACCACTACTAGGAAGAATGACAGGACTAGCCATAAAGGGCTTACTAACGTTTCCCCACCAGATAAGTATGCTGGAATCATCATTACTAAGAATGAGAGACCTGCAAAAAACAATGCATATGAAAACTTACGTGGTGTAGTTGGTTGCTTGTCCCCCCATTTAAGCCATAGCATCGCAAATAATGGTGCCAATGTTATGACAAATAAAGGATTCAACGACTGGAACCATGAAGATTGAAGCTGAATGCCTCCAATACTTAACTGAGTACGCTCATCTGCATACGTAGCTAAAATTGTTGCCCCTTGTTCTTGTATAGCCCAGAACATTACCGCTGATAAAAATAATGGAATATAAGCAAGTAGGCGAGACTTCTCATCTTTCGTAGTTTTTTCACTGCGATACATATAAATGAAGAACACAGTTGGAATTAATACACCTAGTGCCGTAATAATAAAACTGAATACATTCATTGTTAATGTACCCGTTTTAATACCAATAGCACCTAAAATGATGATAAGTAAGGCTACAATTCCGAATTGTGTAAAGACTTTTTTACGTTCTTCAGGCTTTAATGGATTATTAACTTGTAATCCTGCTAAGCCTAAATACTTTTTCTCTGTTAATTTGTAAACAATTAAACCAACAAACATTCCAAGACCAGCTAAACCAAAGCCTAGATGGAAGCTATATTTTTGTCCAATTGTTCCGACAATAAATGGCGCAATGAATGCCCCCATATTAATACCCATATAGAAAATAGAAAAACCTGCATCACGGCGGCTATCTGTTTCAGCATAAATGTCCCCAACAATACTTGAAACGTTTGGCTTTAATAAACCTGTACCCATGACGATAAATGCCATTGAAGCAAATAACATAGTCACTCCGCCAGGCAATGCTAGCAGTAAGTGACCGATCATAATTAACACGCCACCATAAAAAATGGTTCTACGTGTTCCTAAAACTCGGTCGGCAATCCAGCCACCTATAATACCAGACATATAAACAAGTGAGCCATAGATGGCCATAATAGAGTTCGCTGTTCCGCGGTCTAGACCTAAGCCACCCTCATTCAATTCATAATACATAAAGAAGATGAGAATTGCTCGCATTCCATAATACGAGAAACGTTCCCAAAATTCCGTGAAAAACAAAGTAAAGAGCCCTTTAGGGTGTCCAACAAAGCCATTTTGAGGGACAGATTTTACAACTTCATCTTTACTAGACATACAATACCCTCTCCCAAATAAAAATTATTCTCCAAAAACATTACTACCCTAATTTAAGGATAAAAAAACTTTGTTTCATCATACTAAAGCGTTTTATTATCTTTAGCAAGAGTTTTAAAAAATGTTGAAAATTTGTCATTTTTCTATAAATTCTGATTGGTTATAGCACAAAATATTAAATCCTTTGATATATCTAAGTTTTCTCATTCTTTGTTTTCAGAAAACTGACATAAAAGCTTTAAATTATTCTAAAATATTTAACATTCGGATTTTTTACTTATTATACAAATTCACACTATTTTGTCTATAAAATTTACGAAGTCCTGTCATGTAGTTCTAGATTCTACTATTCCCACTAATCGCAAAAAGCATGCCAAAAATCCTTTGGCATGCTTTGGGTGATCTACATTTTTTTAATTGACAACATATTGTTGGTACTTGGCATAATCTGCTGCCTTTACTTCAAGCGATAATAATGTACCGCCCTCTTCATAGGCTGTATTAAAAACAGAGGCATATTCATTTAAATAAGAAACAACGTTGCCTTGGTCATAAGGAATTAACATGTCACACGTCACATAATGAGAGAAGATATGCTGACGAATCAATTGTATTAATTCCTCTAAACCGATCCCTTGTTTTGCTGAAATCCACATATTATCACCGCTGACTACAGGGTAAGGAACATCTGCTATATCAGCCTTATTGTAAACATAGATTGTTGGAATGTCTTCTACTCCAACCGCCTTCAGCGTTTCATTTGTCACATCCATCATAAATCCATGCTCTGCATTTGAAACATCAACAATATGGAGTAAAAGATCAGCATCTCGCGCTTCTTCTAATGTGGATCGGAACGCTTTTACTAAATGGTGGGGTAATTTACTAACAAAACCAACTGTATCTGTCAGTAAAAATGTCTTTTTATCGGGTAGTTCAATTTGACGAACTGAAGTTTCAAGTGTAGCAAAAAGCATATCCTTTTCAAAAACCTGTTTATGTTCTTCTTGCCCTATTTGGGCAAGCAACTGATTCATAATGGTTGATTTACCCGCATTTGTATAGCCGACGATTGATACAACTGGGAGTGCATTTTTTCGACGCTGTTTACGTTGTGTTTCTCGTTGCTCTTTAACGTGCTCAAGATCCTTTTTAATTTTAGCAATTTGATCTTCAATTTTTCGTCGATCCAATTCAAGCTTCGTTTCACCAGCACCACGGTTTTTAAAGCCGCCTCCAGTACCACCGCCCTGACGACTTAGAGAGGCATGTAAGCCCACTAAGCGAGGTAGCATGTATTGTAACTGAGCTAATTCCACCTGCATTTGTGCTTCTCGTGTTTTTGCCCGTCTTCCAAAAATATCTAAAATAAGCATTGTTCGATCAATAACCTTCGTTGCTAAATCACGCTCTAAATTACGAATTTGAGAAGGCGACAATTCATCATTAAAAATAACAAGATTTGCTTGCGCTTCTTCATAAAAATTTTTGATTTCTTCTATTTTACCTGTCCCCACATAATGAGACGGTGTAACACGCTCCAAATTTTGCGTGACAACGCCTACTACTTCCACATGCAAGGCCTCTGCTAAATTTTTTAGCTCTTCCATAGAATAATCAAAATGCTCATCATTTCGTAAATTTACGCCAACTAATATGGCCTTTTCAAGTAATACATCGACTTCCTTAATTCTATCCATTAGAAACCTCCCACCAAAGCTTGGTGTCTCTACGACAAATTTTCTTCATTTTACCATATATAACTCTTTTTCGTATCTCTTGATATTCAGCTATTTTTCTAAAAAATGCGCCTCTTAAGAAAAGGCGCATTTTAACTATTTTCTTTCTTCTTTTAGTATTGTCTCTGAGCGAGTGAACTCTTCTTCAATTTCTTTATTTGGTCTATATGTCAGCATACTGACAACAATCGCAACAATTAAACAAACAAAGAAGCCAGGAACAATTTCATATAGAGCACTTGATAAAACATCCACTTTACCCCAAACAAACGCAGTTGCAGCCCCTGTTATCATTCCGCTAAGTGCCCCATAATTCGTGAGCTTTCTCCAATATAAAGAGAGTAAAATAATAGGTCCAAACGCTGCACCAAATCCTGCCCAAGCAAAGCCAACTAAGCTTAAAATGGAACTATCTGGATTCCACCCTAGGATTGCTGCAATAATTGCAACAACTAATACAGCCATACGCCCAACAAACACATAATGTTTATCATCTGCTGTTTTATTAAATAAAGCTTTATAAATATCCTCTACAAGCGCTGAGGAAGTCACAATAAGCTGTGAGGAAATGGTACTCATAACAGCTGCTAAAATAGCCGCCAGCATAATACCGGCTATAAATGGATGGAATAAAACTTGTCCTAGGACAATAAATACTGTTTCAGCGTCTTTCAGCTCACCAGCGTTTTGCTCATAATAGGCTACCCCTACCAAAGCTGTCCCAATAGCACCGAATAAACTTAACATCATCCAGCCAATACCAATACGTCGAGCCTGCTTTGTTTCTTTCACAGAGCTAATTGCCATAAAGCGAACAATGATATGTGGCTGTCCAAAATAACCTAATCCCCAAGCAACTGAAGAAATAATTCCTGCCGCTGTCGCAGTGGCTGGTAATAAATTTAGAAGATCTGGACTAACCGCTTTAATAGAGGTAATTGTATCTCCTATCCCACCTGTTACAAATAGCCCGAATAACGGTACCATAATAAGTGCTAAAAACATAATAAGCCCTTGTAAAAAATCTGTATAACTAACCGCTAAAAACCCACCGAATAGGGTATAGGCAACTGTTACGCCTGAAACGATTAATAACCCTGTGTGATAATCATAACCAAATGAACTCTCGAAAAACTTGCCTCCTGCTACCATTCCTGACGATACATAAAACGTGAAAAATAATAGGATGATAATACCTGAAGCAATCCTAATAAGCTTAGTATTATCACGTAATCGATTATCCAAATAACTTGGAATGGTAATGGAATCATTCGTAACCTGTGTGTAAACCCGTAAACGTGGTGCAACAAGCAGCCAGTTTAAATAAGCCCCTATTGTAAGTCCAATCGCAATCCAAGCTTCCACAAGACCTGATAAAAATATCGCACCTGGTAAGCCCATAAGGAGCCAGCCAGACATATCCGCAGCACCTGCACTTAGCGCAGTAACCGCTGGACCTAAGGAACGACCGCCAAGCATATAGTCTGTTAAATTGGATGTTTTCACAAATGCATACCAACCTATTGCTAGCATGGCGACCATGTAAATAATAATTGCTAATAATTGATACATGTTATCTGACATATTTTCTCCTCCTTTTTTCCTCTTTAGTATCTCCAATTCAAAAAGAATTACTATATTTAAGATACCATGAATATACAATTCCACCTATAAATACTCAGAATTTTTATTAAAATTTTTCCGAATGTCAAAGTAGCCATTGTCTATTATAAAATGTGTTAAACTAGTGCCATCTATTACACAATAAAGTAGGCGAAAATGTATGACATTTGAAGAAATGAAAGCTCTGCTCATTGAGCAAATTTTACAGCAACAGCTTGTGACTGCTACAATCAGTCAACCACGCATGAAATCGAACGAAATCAAACGTATAAAATTAAAGCCATTAATGTTAAAAAATCATTATCATATACAAATTGAATACCAATATGAACGCATTTTAAAACATGAAAATATTGAAGTGGCCGATTTCCCTTACAAGCTTGAAGCCATTTTTGAGGATTATCGTCAAGCACATATCGATTTTGTAGATGAAAAAGTACATGTGCAATTATCCAAAAAGAATAAGGTCCTTTGGAAATCTGATAAAGCGACCTCCCCTAAACAAGTCAATTTAGCCCATAATCGAAAAAAAAATTATTTACTATCTGATGACCAGCCCTATCCATTTTTAATTCGGCTTGGGGTACAAACAGAGGAAGGGAAAGTAAAGAAACAAAAATACGATAAGTTTAAGCAAATTAATCGTTTCATTGAATTTATTGATGATGCTTTAACTTACTTACCTCAGGATCGACAAGTGCGTATTTTAGATTTTGGTTCGGGTAAATCTTACTTAACCTTCGCTTTGTATCATTATTTAAAAATCGAAAAGGGCTTAGACATTCGTGTTACTGGTTTAGATTTAAAAAAAGAGGTTATTGAAGAATGTTCAAGAATCGCACAGGATCTAGGCTATGACCAGCTCGAATTTCTTGTAGGAGATATTAATGATTATAATGATGAATCTGCTGTGGACATGGTGGTAACACTACATGCATGTGATGTTGCGACAGACATGGCACTAGCTCGTGCTGTGAAATGGGGGGCCAGTGTAATATTAAGTGTCCCTTGTTGTCAGCATGAGTTAAATCGTCAATTAAATACGCCAGCTCTTGATATTATGTTGCAACACGGTCTTGTTCGAGAACGTTTTGCAGCACTAGCCACAGATGCTATTCGTGCTGAAATATTATCCTTGGTTGGCTATGAGGCACAGCTTTTAGAGTTTATTGATATGGAAAATACCCCTAAAAACATTTTAATCCGAGCATATCAAACAGGTAAAAAACCTAGTGAAGAGCAACGCGCCAGCTATGATGCCTTCTTAAAATTGCTCAATGCCACACCATTTTTAGCTAAAGAGTTAAAAGATTATTTATAATCTACGGGGTACTCCTTCCCTAATAGAAAGGCGATCCATCTTTGAAATGGACCGCCTTTTATTATAGCTCTTGTCGTAAAGCTTGAATCACATCTATTTTAGTCGCTTTGCGTGCTGGACGATAGCCTGAAATCATCGCTACTCCGATACTAATGGCGGCTGCAATAATGACTAATTGCCATGGTATAAGAGAGAATATTATATCATTTGTTGCAAAAGCCTCCTCTCCTGTCGCTGCCTTAAGAATCAATGGTAATGCTGCGTTAGCCGCAAAGCTGATGGCATACGAAATAACAACCGCAATAAACGTTCCAAAAATACCAATAAACGTGCTCTCCATTAAGAATAATCGTTGAATAAGCTTCGGACTTGCACCAATCGCCTTTAACACACCGATTTCACGTGTACGCTCTGTGACAGCCATTGTCATTGTATTAAAAATACCAATAGAAGCAATCAGCACCGCAATCGTCCCTACAAAGATTAAGCCAATTTTTAGTACAAGGAAAAATACATTCATTTGATCTAATTGTTCGGTCACTGAATAGACACTATAGCCTTTACCCTTTAACTTCTCCAAAATCGGCTTTACATTTTCTAAAGTATCCGCATAAATATTAAATTCTGAGTAAAATAGCTCATCTTCTTTGATATCACTATTGGCAGGTATATTTTCAGCTAACACTGACTTTTGTGCTTTATCCATGTGAATGGCGTTATCAACCATCCAATCATAAGAAGGCTTCTCCATCACACCAACAATTGTATAGGCCATTTTTTGCGTTTCATCATTTGTGCCAGTATGAGGCACTAAGGAAAGCTCTATATTTTTTCCAATTAATGATTCTTTATAGCCTTCTTCACTACCATCATAGTATGTTCCTTCTGCTTCAGCCTTTTTACTCTTTTCTTCAATAATATTGCGTTCTGCCGCATTCAATAATGTTTGACCAAAATGATAGCCTACAACAATTTCATTTGGCTTTGTTGGATAGTGTCCTTTTGCAAGCTTGCCGTTCACCTGCTCAAAGTCCTGCATATCCGACAAAATTAAATTAGAGGTTGTATCACGATCACCTAAAAAGGAATGTGCAGAAGCATTCACACTTATCGTTTCAAGCACCGTTTCTACATGGTTCAAATTTTTAATTTCTTGTACTTGCTCTTCTGTCAATTGCTTATCGCCATATACTTGAATTTTCGTAACTGTTTCATTCGAAAGAATTTCATTGCGTAAAGATTCCTGTAATCCAAAACCAACGGATGCTAGCACAATCAGAAAAGCACAGCCCATCGTTGCAGCTAATATCGTCATAAACACGCGCAGCTTATTTTTCTTAATATGTTGTGTTACAAAATCTAGTTGATCTTTAAATAACATGTTAAGCCTCCTCCTTTACAAGTTCGCCATCATACATGCGAAAACGTCTATGTGCTATCGTGGCCACTTCTTCATCATGCGTAATAATGACAAAGGTTAGCCCTAGCTCACGGTTTAGGCTCTGGATAAGCAATAAAATATCTTGCTCGGTTTCTGAATCAAGACTTCCTGTAGGCTCATCAGCAAGCAATATCGGAGGATTTGTGATAAGGGCACGCGCAATACTGACACGCTGTTGTTGTCCACCAGATAATTCATTAGGATAATGATCTGCCACTTCTGTCAGACCAACTTTGTCCATTAATTTCTTTACCCTTTCTTTCCGTACAGCCTTACGTAAGCCCTGTAGTTTTAAAGGTAATTCAATATTTTCGAAAGCCGTTAAACCCGGCATCAACTGAAAGTTTTGAAAAATAAAGCCAAATTGACGTAAGCGAAAAGCAGCACTTTCTGTTTCAGTCAGATGGGCTGTTTCCTTACCATTTACTTTAATAGACCCCTGTTCAGCTTTCATAAAACCAGCAAGAACTTGTAATAAGGTCGATTTGCCAGAGCCGCTTTTTCCTACAATGGCAACAATCTCTCCTTTATTAACTTCAAAGTTCACACCTTTCAATACTGGAACCTGTTTTTCCTTCCCTCTTTTACCAATTAAAAATGTATGTTGTAAGTTTTCAACTTGAATCATTTGTTTATAAACGCTCCTTTCTCATTCATTTCCCATTGTAGAAAACAATTCTTAATAAAGAGGAAGGATAAAAATGAAGAAATTCTTAAGAATAAGAAGACTTCCTCATAGTACAAACGTATTTACATTAGCTTTACAATTCATCATGCTATTTCTCTTGTTATTCATCCTATTTTCCGTTGAAATCTGTACCAAACAGAAAAAACTATAAGATAATTCCTTATTAAATAAAGACTTTTCCTGTATCTATAAAAGTAAATACAGTTTGTTCCCCTTTCATTTTGTGAACGAAATAAATATTACAGGAATGTAAATTTTCATGTCGAATATAAAGTTTTTATGTAGATAAATTAAAGATTTTGTTATGATAATAAAGTTTAGAGGTCGATTAATTTTATTTACATCCAGGAGGATTCGATTTACATGCTTAACTCAAAAAAACAAGACCCTTTCTTTATTGCATTGCATAAAATTGCTGAAAATATGAGAGAGGCTGTACATTACGCAAATGATTTTCGTATTAACAGTGTAGCTGACCTAAAAGAGATTAGCATTACAATGAAAAATTACGAAACTGCTGGCGATAAGCTCATTCATGAACTGATCGTAATGCTAAACAAATCATTTATGACACCTATTGAACGTGAGGATATTTTAGAGTTTGCCATTCGTATGGATGATATTTTAGATGGAACAGAACACTGTATTGCACACTTTGAAATGTTTTCCCTGACAGAAATCGATGAATCCATGCGTACGTTCTTAGGGTTTATTTCTAAAAGTGCTGATGAAATTGTTAAAGCGACTGAAGAGTTAAAGAAAAAGAATCTAATTGGCATGCGTCCACACGCAATTCTTATTAAAGACTATGAACGTGAATGTGATGAGGTACAGCGTTCTTCCATTAAGAAATTATTTTTAAATGAAAAAGATCCAATTCGCCTCATTAAATTTAAAGATATATATGAACAACTTGAAGATATCGCTGATCATTGTCAAAACGTAGCAAATACTATGGAAACAATTATCATGCGCAACGCATAATTAGGAGATGGGCACTTTACAATGAACACAATCATTATACTAACCGTACTGGTCGTCATCTTTGCCCTTACATTTGACTTTATCAATGGCTTCCATGATACAGCAAATGCTATCGCAACTTCGGTTTCCACTAGAGCATTGCCACCTCGAGTAGCAATCATCATGGCAGCAACCATGAACTTTATCGGTGCTATTACCTTTGTAGGGGTTGCAAAAGCTCTAACAAAAGATATTGTAGACCCTTTCTCTTTAAATGCTTTTGAAGGTGACACAACCGGTTCAGTCGTTATTTTAGCTGCATTAATTTCAGCTATAATTTGGAATTTATTGACATGGTATTTTGGTATTCCATCTAGTTCTTCTCACACATTGATTGGCTCTATTGCCGGCGCTGCTATCGCTTCTGCTGGCTTTAATGTACTAAACTATGGTGGCTTTACTAAAATTATTATGGCGTTAGTTTTTTCTCCAATACTTGCTATTTGCGCAGGTTTTATTATGATGACGCTATTTAAAATATGGTTTAAAAATTTAAACTTATATCGAACAAATAAAGGTTTCCGTACTATGCAAATTTTCACTGCGGCCATTCAATCATTTACCCACGGGACAAACGATGCACAAAAAGCAATGGGGATTATGACAATGGCGTTAATTGCTGGTGGTTTGCATACAGGAGATGAAATACCGTTCTGGGTGCGTGCAGCAGCAGCAGCAGCAATGGGTCTAGGTACATCGATAGGTGGTTATAAAATCATCAAAACCGTTGGCGGTAAAATTATGAAAATCCGCCCTGTTAACGGTGTAGCAGCAGATTTAGCTTCCGCTACTGTCATTTTTGGGGCTACGTTAGTCCACTTACCAGTATCAACCACACATGTTATTTCTTCATCTATAATGGGTGTTGGTTCTGCACAGCGTGTACGTGGTGTAAACTGGGGTATGGCCCGCAAGATTGTCACTACTTGGATTATTACAATGCCAATTTCAGCCGTTATGGCATCTGTTATTTATTTCCTCTTATCATTATTCTTTTAATAAAAGGCTCCTGTCCAATAGATGGACAGGAGTCTTTCATGTTGTTGAAAAAAGGTAATGTCAACGGCATAATAAGCAATTTTGTAAGGCGAGGGGTTGATTTCCGTTCCGCCAGCGTCCTTTCCAGGGGGCGTCCGATGAGCCGCTTCACTCACTGCGTTCGCTCCAGGGTCTCCTCTATGACGCTAAATTCCCCTAGGAGTGACGCTGGCTCCACTCCAATCAACCTTTCTGCAAAAGTGTCTTTTCCTGAACAAAATAGCCCATTATTTATATTATAAGAGAGGATAGCCTCTTATTTTCAATGTGGAGAAGTGATGTGTGACAACACCCCTCCATAAAAGAGTAGTGAATGCCTTCACTTTTTTATGGATTGGAGTGGAAGGCTACTTGACTCCCGTGGGAATAGCGAGACAGGCGAGCCTCTAAACGGAGCGGTAGCAGAGGAAGCGGCTCGGCGCTCGCCCACAGGAAAGCAAGTAGCCTGCAACGGAAATCCTTTTTCACCTTTCACATAAATTCTATGGATGGTTTTGTTTTTCAACACTATGAAAGACTCCTGTCCAATATCTTTACTTTGTCACACGACAAAATGTGACACATCCTTTACACTATTTGAGAAGGGGGATGCATTAACAACCATGAAAACTTTTTCGGCATTTATTACAGCACATGCAAAAGCAATCGTAGCGATATGGCTTATTATTTTTCTAGCAATGGCTTATTTTGCTCTACAGCTTCCAGGTAAACTTCAGGGTGATGGCTTTTTTGTTGAAGCCGACCATACCTATGTGACTAATGAGCTAGCAGAAAACTTTGATCTACCATCTGATACGATTTTAATTGTCTTTGATCCAGCTGAAGATCAACAAATCAAAGACACTTTAAAAAAACTAGATAGCATAAAAGACATACATTCAATCCAATCACCTTTAGAAGACTCCTCTTTACGTAAAGATGACATTGCCTATGCAATGGTTCATTTAAAAAATGATGTGGAGAATCTTTCTGACATTGTAGAAAATGTTCGATCATTAATTGAAGTAGACGGCGTTAGCATTACGGGAGGACCCGTTATTTCTGCTGACATTAATACAGCCAGTCAAAAAGATTTAGCTTCCGCTGAAGCCATTGGGTTACCCATTGCCATCGTTGTTCTCTTATTGGCTTTTGGTACAGTGATTGCTTCTATTTTGCCAATCATCATTGGTGTTGTAACAGTTGTTACTGCGTTCGGTATAATGACGCTCCTTAGTGGTAGTGTGAATCTATCCATTTTCGTCTTAAATATTGTCCCAATGCTCGGGCTTGCTTTAAGCATTGATTTTGCATTGTTGTTTATTAATCGTTACCGAGAAGAGCGTGCGCACACCTCTATAGTCCAAGCTATTCAAACTGCTATACAAACAGCAGGGCGTTCCATCATTTTCTCTGCTGTTTGTGTCATGATAGGCTTAGGCGCTATGATCGTTATTGATGTAGAGATTTTTCACAATATCGCTCTAGGAGGTACCATAGTCGTCCTGTTAGCCGTTCTTTCTGGCTTGACACTACTCCCTGCCACTATGATGCTATTAGGAGATAAACTCAATAAATGGCGTCTAATACGCATTAAACCAGGTGGTGCCAATCGTTGGCGTGGCTTTGCAGGCTTTGTCATGAAACATCCAATAGCCATTGTAATCTCTGCTTTATTATTACTTGGCATTGGTATGCTCCCATTAAAGGACATACAACTAACGATTCCACAGGTTGACTCCTTGCCAACTAAATATGATGCACGTGCAGCATATGATAAATTAGATGAAACGTTTGGACTGGGTGAATCATCTACGTTATATTTATTAGCTGAACGAAAAGAAGGCTGGGAGGATGCTGAAGGAAGAGAGCTCATTTATGCTATTCAAGAAAAGCTATTAAAGGACTCCCTAGTAACAAATGTTTCAACAGTCTATACAGCTGCTAACATTCAAACACCTGAGGAGCTTTCCACTTCTTTAGCAATTCCACAGATTGCGGAACAGTTAAAGTCTGTAATGAATACTTTTTCAAAAGATACTCAATTATTTATCCCTATTACCATCGATGCAGCGGGCTCTTCCACTACTGCTCAAAAATTTGCCCGATCTTGGATGGATCAAGATTTAGGTGTAGATTTCGCGCTTGGAGGACCCGCTAAATTCAACCAAGAGATTTTTGATGAAATTGCGAATAAAATAGTTTTGGCTATAGCCATTATCATCGTTTCCACATTCTTTATTTTAATGCTGGCATTCCGTTCGATTTTAATACCGTTAAAAGCGATTATTATGAACATTATTGGGCTTTCATCTGCGTTCGGTATACTCGTTTATATTTTCCAATATGGACATTTTGGTATTGAAGCAGGTCCGATTGTACTAATTATTCCAGTCATTGTTTTCTGTCTGGTGTTCGGCTTAAGTATGGACTACGAAGTCTTCTTAATCTCTCGTATCCAAGAAGAATATTTAAAAGGGGCAGATAATACACACGCAACAATTGATGGGTTAACATCCACTAGCCGTATTATTACATCGGCAGCGCTTATTATGATTGTTATTACAGGGGCATTTGCCTTCACAGACGTGATGCCTGTAAAACAAATTGGTGTTGGTATAGCCATTGCCGTTGCTATTGATGCGACGATTATTCGTCTTATGCTTGTGCCAAGTCTCATGAAATTATTTGGTGATTGGAACTGGTGGCTACCTTTTTCAAAGAAAAGTAAATAAAATCATTAAAATCCGCCTCCTTTAGGAAAAGAGGCGGATTTTTCAATTAAACATAGATACTGTTATACCATTCTTTTGCTGCTTGTACTTCCGGCATTGTTAGCTGATGACCAAAATTAAACCAAGCTGTCGTGACCATTGCACCTGAAGACGTTAAAAGCGCTTCTAAATCCTCAGACTCCTGTGCTGTACACATCGGATCATTCGTTCCAGCACCGATAAAAACAGGCGTAGAAGAAAGTTGAGGTAATTCTATTCCACGTCTTGGTACCATTGGATGATGTAAAATAGCTCCTGCTAATGCATCAGCATAGTGGAATAATAAGCTTGCTGCAATATTAGCGCCATTTGAATAGCCAATCGCTACAATTCGTTGGCGATCAAAGCCATATTGCTGTGCCGCCTCCTGTAAAAAGTCATGAAGCTCTTTAGTTCGAAAGATTAAATCCTCTATATCAAAGACACCTTCTGCTAATCGACGGAAAAATCGCGGCATCCCATGCTCAAGAACATTTCCACGTACACTTAAAATATTGGCTGTTTCATCTATTTCTTTTGCCAACCCAATTAAACTTTCTTCATTACCACCCGTGCCATGTAACAATAGCAACGTCGGTTTTGTTTCATCTGTACCTTTATAAAAAATGTGTTGCACTAACAATCACCTCTCGATTATCTTGAATTCGAGATAATTGTAGCCTGTGGCAAAATTAAATTCAAGCTCTTTGACTTATTAATTTCTCGATTTTCTCGATTCGGCTGTTCCTCATGGTTTTTATAAAAATTAGTAATGGTAAAAACTGAAAATAAACATGCCACGATTAAAACAACAATTACAATTCCCACTAATTTTTTTCCGTTCATTTATGATGATCCCCCGTATGTTTATTTCTTTGTACGAAAGCCTTCTTCTAGTAAATATTCCTTTGCCGCGTCATACGTACCAAATGCCTCTTCAAGATTTTCTCCATGATACACATTCCAAGAACGTTGCTCAAACGCTAGCTGTAATTTCACACCATCTCGGCTATGCCAAATCTCTACAATCGGCTCCTGCTCTTCTACTTCTTCTGATAAATACTGAATAGAATCCTCAATAATCTCACGTAGCTGTTGCTCATCGTAATCACGGATATTCACTAATCCTTTATCAGTAGCCTCTTGCTCATAGCGTAATAAATCCCCAACAAAGACAAAGCCATTGCCATTTGGGTGAAGCTTTTCCACTACAATTGTCTTTTCATAAAGACTATCCATATAGTGATAATTTAAGCGTTTTAATGAAATCTCCTTTTTTGTTAGTCCAGAAAACGATTCAATAATCGCTTGTTTTTGTTCAAATGTTAGCATATTAAAAATGCTCCTTTTCTTTACAATCTATCTTACAGTATAACGTATTTTTTACTGTTATATCGTGTAGTTTCTAAATCATTTTTGCCCAAAAAGTAGGACAAGCTTACATTGATAGCTTGTCCTACTTTCCCTCTTATGATGTTTGATTAAATATCTTTTCGCGTGTAAATTTTATCACTTGTGCTACATACAATTCTCGATAAGGAACAAATTGCGTGGTGCCAACTGGTCTGACAATTTTCACTCGTTGACCATCAGGGAAATACTCGTACCCTTCAATATTAAGTGTTGTTGTTTCTCCCAAGAAGAAAGCCTCAGCCTCATTTAGCCTTGCTCTCACTACACCTGATACTTCCTCGTACTGTAAATCAAAGGAATCCCAATCGTGCTCGAAAGGGTATATGTAGACATGGCAAAATTCATTGTCAATCATATTTTCGGAAACGATACTACAAGAGGTCATGCCCATTTTGACAACTTCATGGACATCTATCTGGAGCCCTAATTCTTCTTTTACTTCTCTGATACCTGACTCCACAGTCTCAATCGCTAAAAGATGTCCTGCTGCTGTAATATCGAGTAAGCCTGGATAATCCTTTTTCTGTGAGCTACGTATTTGAAAATAAATATAGTCTTCATTGACAAGCCAGCAATGAAAAGTCTCATGCCAAAGCCCTTTTTCATGTACTTCTGCTCTCGTAGCTGTCCCTATTTGCTCATGCTGCTCATTAAATACCTTTACAATTTCTTGTTCCATTGTTTCGACTCCTATACTGACTTCGTCGCTTTTTTCTTAATCGCATTACGTTGATCATAAATATTGGATACGATAACCTTTAATACTGCATAAAATGGTACAGCGATAATAATTCCAATAAAACCTGCTATATTACCTGCTGCTAGAATAATTGTAATCACGGTTAGTGGATGGATATCAAGGGATTTCCCCATAACATTAGGTGTGATAAAGTTGCTATCAATTTGCTGAGCAACAAGCGTCACAACGGATACCCACACAACTAAAATAGGATCCTGAATAACTGCTACGATCAGCGCTGGCGCAAAGGCGATCCAAGGTCCGATAAATGGAATCATGTTCATAAAGAACGCGAAGATTACTAGCAGCAACGAATAGTCTAATCCAATAATTAAATAGCCGACATACATAATAAGTGCTAATAAAAAACTAATTTGCAGTTGGCCCTGAATATAAGTACGTAATACATCATCAATTTCACTTAACGTTTTCTTTACCCATTGCTGACGTTCACCACTGAAATACTTATAGATGGATGGTGCAAATTTCTCATGATCCTTCAGCATAAAAATAAAGAAAAACGGAATTAATATAGCTAATAACGATACGGACACTATGGATTGTAAAAAAGACATAAATCCTTTACTCGCCACTACTGCAACATCTTGTACTGAATTCGCCATTTTTTCAATAACATCATTTAATTGCTGTGGGAAGTTATCTTTATTTTGCGTTACATAGTCTGTTAGTTGCTGAATGCTTGTGCTAATGCTCGTACTAATCATAGGGGCATTCTTCACTAATTTATTGATCTGCTCAGCAATCGGATTACCAATAATCCAACCAAAAATCCCTACAATGGCTATTAGCCCAAATACAATCGTCAAAATACTTCCCCATCTAGGAAATCTACGTTTTTCTAAAAATCTCTGGATCGGTTCTGTCACATAATAGAGGACACCGCCAAGTAGTAAAGGGACAAAAATAGCTTTTAATATGATGACTAATGGTGAAAAAATCCAATGAATCTCTATAAAATATTTAATGATTAGTAGTGTAATTAATATCCCTACACCTACTTGAAACCAAACTTTCCTCGTCACTTTTATTCACTTCCTTTTTTCACAGTTACTGAAAATACTACTGATATATTACCCATTTCGCAAGTATCCTAGTATTTTTAAACAAAATCAATGATACTACTGGACGACATTGCTACATGCGCACAGCTAAGCCATGCGTCCAGATTTTTCGAATTTGCTTGAAAAATCAACTTTGACAAACTAAAAAATTCGCTCACTTCCACAACGCTTAGCATGGAAGTGTAGCGAATTTACGTAATCAATTATAGTGAAGAATCGTCTACTGAATTTAAGTATTCCTCAATTTCCCCGATAACCGATTCAACACAGCCATCTTCAAATGGTGAAATTAAACCTGCCTCTTTTACCAGCTTTGTAAAGGACATAGAACCACCTAAGCCACATAGATGAATATAGTCTTTCCAAGCCGATTCAAATTCTTCACGTGAGCGTTTCCAGAACTGGAATGCACAAATTTGGGCTAACGTGTAATCAATATAATAAAATGGACTTGCATAAATATGACCCTGACGTTGCCATATGCCTCCAGCCTCTAGGTAGCTGTTATGATCATAGTCGCGGTGTGGTAAATATGTTTCCTCAATTTTTTTCCATGCTGCTTTACGTTCAGCCGGCGTCATTGTTGGATTTTCATAAATAACATGTTGGAACTCATCTACTGCAACACCATATGGTAAGAATAAAAGACCACTACTTAAATGCGTAAATTTATATTTCTCTGTATCCTCTTTAAAGAACAACTCCATCCAAGGCCATGTGAAGAATTCCATACTCATCGAGTGAATTTCACAAGATTCATAGGTCGGCCATAGATACTCTGGAATGCCAATGTTACGGCTTGAATAAACTTGGAAGGCATGTCCTGCTTCATGTGTTAATACATCGATATCACCTGACGTACCGTTAAAATTCGAGAAAATAAATGGAGAATGATAGTTTTCAATAAATGTACAATAACCACCACTCTCTTTCCCTTTCTTCGCTACTAGGTCCATTAAGTCATGGTCAATCATGAAATTGAAGAATTCTCCTGTTTCAGGTGATAATTCCTCATACATTTTCTTACCATTCGCCACGATCCACTCTGGATCTCCTTTTGGAGCAGCATTACCTGATAAGAAGTTGAATGCTTCATCATAGAATTTAAAATCTTCAATTCCAATACGCTTTGCCTGACGCTCATATAGCTTCGTTGCCACAGGTACAATTAAATCACGAACCTGATCACGGAATTTTTGAACCATTTCCGCATTATAATCAATACGATTCATACGAACATATCCTAGCTCAACATAGTTGTTATAGCCTAGTTTAATCGCAATTTCATGACGTACTTTTACAAGCTCATCATATAAACGATCGAAATCATCTTCATGCTTCGCAAAGAAACCGAAACGGGCATCAGTTGCTGCCTTACGTGTTTCTCGATCAGTTGATTCTGCAAACGGACCAAGCTGAGCAAGTGTTAATGTCTCCCCATTAAAGTCAATTTGTGCAGAAGCTACAAGCTTATTATACTCAGAAACAAGCTTGTTTTCTTTTTGCATTAAATCAATAACTGCTGGTGAAAAACCCTTAATTTGATAGCTTGCAAGGTCAAATAATTGTTGACCCCACTTCTCTTCTAATTGCTCACGGAATGGTGAATCAATTAATGCTTTATAATATTCAGTCGTTACTTCTTCTAGCTCTGGGCCTACTTCATCGAAATAATCGCGTTCTGCTTGATAAAATTCATCATTCGTATCGATTGAAGCGCGAATGTATACTAAGTTAGCCATTGTCGCAAAGTCATTACTGATGGCATTTAGCTTCTCAATTACACCACTTTGCTCATCTATTGATTGTGCATGTTTAAATTGCTCGATAAGTGCTAATTGCTGTTCTTTCATCGCTGCCACATTTGGACGGCTATACTGATAATCTTTAAACGTTGTCATTGAAGTCCCCTCTTTCTGTCCTATACCCCGTGATATTTCTATTATATGCCAAATGGAACCTATTAAGAAACAATTATCTATTTTTGTAGTGGTGTTTTTTACGAGAAAGCACTAGAAATGATTACGCCTCAATGAAAGTACTTTAATAGCCAACAATATACGTTTTTAATAAAGCGGCTCTTTCTCTCAATCTTAGTTTAGCTTCTACTGACTTTGGTGTTTCGGCTGCGACGACATCCACTTCGAAATCTAAAGTTTCTGCTAAATACTTGGCGCGTTTCAAATGAAAGTCATTTGAAACGATGGTGATTTTCTTTGTATCTTTCGGTAATAGTTCTTTGGAAAATACTAAATTTTCATAAGTGGACGTAGACTTGTCCTCGACGATAATCCTTGTAGCCTTGATACCGTTCTGTTCTAAATATTCTTGCATAACAGATGCCTCTGTTTGATCTTCATCAGGTCCTTGCCCCCCTGACACAATGACCTTAACATGAGGGTATTTTGTTAAGTATGGAACTGCCACCTCTAATCTACTCTTTAATGAAAGTGATGGTACACCACCCGCCTTTACTTTTGCCCCTAGTATAATCATATAGTCAGCAGAGCCTTTTGCACTTGGTTCAACACCCTGCTCTATTTGTTTTCCCAACCAAATATAAAGAACCATTCCAATGCTTACTAGAAGTACACTTCCTCCAATTACCCATTTTTTCACAAATCACCCCTCCTTTACCTTTTATTAACGCAGCTAAAGAAAAAAGGATGCTTGTTGACCAAGCATCCCATAGTGTTGAAAAACAAAACCATCCATAGAATTTATGTGAAAGGTGAAAAAGGATCTCCGTTGCAGGCTACTTGCTTTCCTGTGGGCGAGCGCCGAGCCGCTTCCTCCGCTACCACTCCGTTTAGAGGCTCGCCTGTCTCGCTATCCCACGGGAGTCAAGTAGCCTTCCACTCCAATCCATAAAAAAGTGAAGGTATTCACTACTCTTTTATGGAGGGGTGTTGTCACACATCACTTCTCCACATTGAAAGTAAGAGGCTATCCTCTCTTATAATATAAATAATGGGCTATTTTGTTCAGGAAAAGACACTTTTGCAGAATGGCTGATTGGAGTGGAGCCAGCGTCACTCCTAGGGGATTTAGCGTCACAGAGGAGACCCTGGAGCGAACGCAGTGAGTGAAGCGGCTCATCAGACGCCCCCTGGAAAGGACGCTGGCGGAACGGAAATCACCCCCTCGCCTTACAAAATTGCTTATTATGCCGTTGACATTACCTTTTTTCAACAACATGGGATGCTTGTTGACCAAGCATCCTGCATAATTATCTCAATATAAAGCGTTTAATAGACTCCTGTAAGGCTGATATTTCATCAGTTAGATCATTGGAAGACTCACTAACAAGCTGGATTGCTCGTTGCTGCTCATCTACAGACGCTGTTACCTCTTCAGATGCAGCAGCATTCTTTTCACTAATCATTGCAATGCTTTCAATCGACTGCATAATAACATTCTTGGAGCTATTTAAATATTCTACACCCTCTGCCATATCTCCTATAATGGCTATTATTTTTTCAACAGCCAATTTAATTTCTTTAAAAGATAACGCTGTCACCTGAACCGAATCATTTTGCTGATGCACAATAGCATGCGTTTTCTGCATCTCATCATTGACTAACTTCGTTTCACTTTCAATCCCCTTTATAGTGGTGCGGACGAGCTCTGTCGCGACTGATGTTTGATCCGCAAGCTTACGTACTTCTTCTGCAACAACTGCAAATCCTTTACCATGTTCTCCCGCTCTTGCGGCTTCAATAGAGGCATTAAGAGCCAGTAGGTTTGTTTGGTCGGAAATTTGCGTAATTGTCTCTACAATACCTTCAATTTCATGCACTTTGACTATTAAACTGCCAAAAACAGATTGAATGTTCTGAATAATATCGGAAGATTCCTGTGATGTCTCTTTTAAACTATCTAGATTAACGAGACCTTCTTCATTTGATTTTTTCATATGCTGTGATGCATCCAACATTAAATCATTTTTATCGTGCAATCCTTCAATTTGCTGAGCAAACTCAATAGCTGTTCGATTTGTATCCTCCGCATCTGATGCTTGCTTGACTGCACCTTTAGATACTTCATTGATGGCTTTGACGATTTCGTCACCATAGGCATCCGTCTCTTCAGCCACTGCTGTTAGGTTCGCTGATGTCGATTGTATTTCTACAATCGCTTCCTCCACATCTGAAATAAGCGTTTTGAGTTGATTTACCATTTCATTAAAGCCCTCATTTAATTGTCCAATTTCATCTGAACGCTGTAAATGCTCAATCTCTACAGTTAAATTCCCTTGCGCTACTTCTCGCACACGCATCGATAATTTTTTAACTGGTAATGCCAGATGTCTAGATACTAAAATGACTACGATTGTCCCGATAATAATCGCACCCACTAATGTCACACCAATCACTAACAATAAAGAATTTGCCCCTTCGTTAAAATCTTGCATATATGTACCTGATGCGATTACCCATCCCCAATGTGGATCTTTCTCCGAATAAATAATTTTATCTGCTAAGACATCCTGACCTGGTAGCTCAAATTCATATACTGTAAAACCACCACCAGCAAGAGCTTTTTCAGTCACTTCCCGAATAAAATAATTTCCGCTACTATCCTGGTCATTCCAAAGATTATCCCCTTCTCGCGTTGGATGTGTTGTTAATGTCCCCTTATCATCCAATACATAAATATAGCCATATTCTCCTAAATCACCAGGATAATTAATAGGGCGTTTCCCTTCGCTATCTTTAGGTCCAAGAAACGCCTCACGTACTCGCTCCTGTGCAACTTCTAAAGGAATGTCACCTTTTTCAACACTCTCATTGGCAAGCTCAATTATTTGCAAAGCTGATTCTACGCTATTGTAAAGTACTTGCTCACCAATTTCCTCCATGCCATTCTTAGCCTTACCGTAGCTAACTATACCAATTATTAAACTTGGAATAATCAGTATTGCTAATGAAATAATAATCAATTTCCCCTGTATTGAACGTAAAAACCTCATACTTTAGCCCCCCTATTTCGTTCAACAAATATTACTTTATATTATGTTATGGTTTGAAAGTTTTCACAATGGGTAAAACACAAATTATTTTCTAATTTCCCTTAATATGGTTTATTTAGACATTTACACACTACTATCTCCTATTAAAAAACTATTTTTCTACAAGACCTATGCTTATAGAAAAATAGTTTCAAGGTCATCATAATTTGAATGTATTAATCGTATCGATAACTTCTTTAGATGTCTGATCTAAAATGGTTACAACTTCATTTAATTCCGAAACCATTGCTACTTGTAAGTCAGAGGAAGTTGCAACTTCCTTTGTTCCTAGCACACTATGCTTCGCAATATCATTCATTTGCTCTATAGTAGCTAATATTTCCTCAGAGCCAGCTGACATTTCCTCGATCACAGCTGAATCATCTTGAATTTTGTTATTTACCTCAATGACTGATTGCAATATTTGCTCTAAGCTTACACCAATATATTGCACCGCTTTATTGCCTGCTTGTACGTCTACTGTACTGCTCGACATCTCTTGCAATGCTCGATCTGTTATTTTCTTAAAGCTTTCTAAATGCATGTGTATTTCGTCAGCTGATGATTTAGACATCTCTGCAAGTTTATGTACTTCGTCCGCCACAACCGCAAATCCTTTACCTGCTTCCCCAGCCCTCGCTGCTTCAATCGCCGCATTCAAAGCAAGTAAGTTTGTTTGATCGGCAATACTCGTAATGATCGTCACCATCTCTTCAATAGAACGGAACTTCTCGCCCATCTCCTCGACATGATTAGCTGTACGTAAAACGGAGGCTTCTACATTTTGAATTTGTGATACAACTTCTTGTGAATGACCAACACTTGTTTCAACTAGACCCGTCATAGCTGAAGATGACTCGGCAATTTCAGACGTAGTATCAGCTAGACGTTGAATACCAATCGACATTTCGTTCATCGTTAAGACAACCTCTTGATTGTTTTGCTGCTGCTGCTCACTCCCCGCAGCAATTTCGATAATACGATCCGCAATTTGAGCGTTTGATGTTTCCACATGATGAGTTGTCTCATCAATCTTTTGAACGACACTTTGTAAAGCTAATGTTCGTTGTTGAATCGTGTGGAATGTTTCTTTTAATCTTTGTAGAGACTCCTTAAAGGATTGAGCAAAAATAGTAATCTCATTTTCTCCTGTCAATTGAATTTCCTCTACTGCCATAGATGCCTTAGCAATATCTCCTTGTGCAAAGTTTTGTGCGGCAACACCTAAATTTGTTAAAGGCTTCAACGCTCGATTGATATAACGATACATAATAAACATAACAAGTCCTATTAAAGCTAATATAACGACAATTAAAGCAGGTAAAATGGCTGTTAGCACAGCATTTGTCACACCACTTACCTCTGTTGCCTCTATATCTACCCCTACAAAGGCAACAATATTTCCTGAGGCATCTTTCAATGGCACAGTACCTGATAAATAATCGCCAAAATCGCTATGTAAAATATCGGAGTAGTAGTTCCCCGTATCCATTACCTTTTTTAAATCTTTATAATAGGTGGAAGCAGATTCATCTCCTATAACGCCAGCATTTTCTTGATCATCTACTGGCATACCATCCACTAAAAATCGAACCTTTTTATCTTCCTTTGGGACTGCGAAAGTATAGGCATACAGAACCCCATTTATTTCACGCAATTCATTGAGTTCTTGCCTTAGCTGCCAATATAATTCAGATTCCTTTGGGTCCTGTGAGAGTTGTTCATATTCATCTGCGTTCAAACGTTTTGCAATATTCTCAGCAACTGCAACTGCCTGTGTTCCCATTGTTTTATTAACAGATGATTTCGCTGTATAGATCGTTGTTACAATGAAAAAGGCTAACAAAGCTAATAGCATAACAAATGACATTAGCACAATTTTATTACTTAATTTACCTGTCGCTCGCATACTTTCCTCCTTTAATACGCTGATATATTAATATCTTACTATTACTTATTGTACTATTTATTTCACTATTTCGACAATATAACTATGCTATTATACTTATCCAAAAAACTAATGCTAGTAAAGTAGCGAGCAGTGTTGGAATTGTAAGAATGATGCCGATTCTAAAATACTGTCCCCAGCTAATTTTAATGCCCTTTTGAGCCAATATATGAAGCCATAATAATGTCGCAAGCGAGCCAATCGGTGTCATTTTCGGACCTAAATTTGTGCCAATAACATTTGCATAAATGAGCCCTTCCTTCATCATACCAGTTGCACTTGTTTCAGAAATGGCTAAGGCATCAATCATAACAGTAGGTAAATTATTCATCACTGCAGACAAAATTGCCGCAACAAATCCCATCGTCATGGTTGCCACTACAAAACCATGCTGTACCGCTTGCTCTAGTAAACTGGCTAGCAATCCTGTCATCCCTACATTTTTTAATCCATAGACCACCACATACATACCAATGGAAAAGAACACTATATTCCACGGCGCTCCTTTTATGACCCTCTTCGTATCTACAACCTTACTACGCTGTGCAAGCGATAAGAAAATAGAAGCAACACCGCATAAAACGAAGGATACAGGAATGTGTAGAACTTCACCGACCACGAACCCTACTAATAGGATGGCGATCACATACCAAGCTATCGAAAATAAGCGAGGATCTCGAATTGCCTGCTTTGGATGCTCAACCGCCTCAAGAGAATAATGCTGTGGAATGGACCGTCGAAAAACAATATACAGTACAACAATACTGGCCACTAAAGAAAAGAAATTCGGTACAACCATATGAATTGCATACTCTATAAAGCCGATTTCAAAAAAATCAGCTGATACAATATTAGTTAAATTACTTATTACAAATGGTAAGGAAGTTGTATCTGCTATAAAACCACTTGCCATGATAAACGGAAAAATCATTTTTTCAGTTAAATTCAGTTTTCTTACCATTGCTAACACAATGGGAGTGAGTATTAAAGCCGCTCCATCATTAGCAAATAGGGCCGACACAACTGCCCCTAGGCAAGCAATATAAACAAATAACCGAATTCCGCTTCCCTTCGCAAGTCGTGCCATGTGCAGAGCTGCCCATTCGAAAAAACCAATTTCATCTAAGATTAGCGAAATTAAAATAATGCCAATAAATGATAACGTCGCATTCCAAACAATTCCAGTTACTTCTAACACATCATGCCAGGTAACTACACCCATTAGTAAGGCAATCGCCGCCCCTATACAGGCTGACCAGCCGATAGATAGTTTACGTGGTTGCACTATGACAAAAAATAATGTGACTAAAAATAAACTAATGGCTAAAATACTCTGCATCGTTTTCCTCCCTAATTAAAAACCAGTAGCTAATTTGCTACTGGTTTACTCACTTCATTTATCGATTTATTCGCCCAAATCTGCATTGTGGAAGACATTTTGTACATCCTCTAAATCTTCTAATGCATCGATTAGTTTTTCAAACTTAGCTACATCATCGCCAGTTAAGGCAACTTCTGTTTGAGGTAGCATAGAAAGCTCTGCTACTGTAAATTCTGCAACCCCTGCAGCCTTTAACGCTTCTTGTGTCGCAAAGAATTGATCTGGCTCCGCATAAATAATAACCGCGTCATCCTCTTCTAAAATATCGCGAGCATCAAGATCTGCTTCCATTAAAATTTCAAGTACTTCATCAGCCGTTTTACCTTCTAAGCCAATAACTGCAGTTGAATCGAACATATAAGCGACAGATCCACTGACACCCATGTTCCCGTTATTTTTACCAAATGCCGCACGAACATCTGATGCTGTACGATTCACATTGTTTGTTAAAGCATCCACAATAATCATTGTGCCGGCTGGTCCAAAGCCTTCATAACGTAATTCATCAAAGTTTTCATCGCCGCCACCTTTTGCTTTATCGATGGCTTTTTCTATAATATGTTTTGGAACACTGTATGTTTTCGCGCGTTCGAGCACTACTTTAAGTGCACGGTTTGACTCTGGATCTGGTTCGCCTGATTTAGCTGCCACATAAATTTCTCGCCCGAATTTTGCATTAATACGGCTTGTGCTTTGATCTTTAGACGCTTTCTTTTCTTTAATGTTGTTCCACTTACGACCCATTGTTTCCACTCTCTTTCAAATATAAGTTTATAAAAATGATAGATACGCAGTTGCACATCTGTAAATGGTAATTAAATACTTATCGTATCTTTACTCTGCAAATAATAACACAATGATGCTTACAAAGCTATATATACCAATGTTTAAGCTAATATTTTCTGAAGAAATAGCTGTTAAAATTTTCGTTTTTTAGTGTCACTTTACAACAGCTCTTGTTTTATTTTTGCTAGTAATGCCTGACAGCCTTCTTGCACTAAATCATAGGTTTCTTGAAAATCACCCGTATAATATGGATCAGGGACGTCTTTGCGATGTTCCGTTAAATCTAGAAAACGAAAAATCTTTGGTGAGCGCGGATCGCCTAGCATCGTTCGGATATTGCGAATATTGCTTTCATCCATACCGATAATATAAGCGAATTTTTCAAAATCAGCCCGTTGTAATTGTCGACCTTGCATGCCTGTTGTGGAAATACCATTTTCTCTAAGCTTATCCAATGTACCTTGATGTGGAGGTTCACCAATATGCCATGAACTTGTGGCAGCAGAATCCACTTCAATTTTATCTCCTAAATGCTCTTTTTCTACTAACTCTCGCATGACGGCTTCTGCCATGGGAGAGCGACAAATATTACCTAAGCAAACGAAAAGTACTCGAATCATGTTTCTCCTCCTACAACAAAGCACTCAAAATCTATGTGACTCTGAGTGCCGCTTCTCTTTATTTGACTGCAATACGTTTTTGTAATTCTTCCGTTAAAGAAATTAGCTCATGTTCAAGATGTTGTGTAAATTGCTCACGACCTTCTTTCCCTTTCCCTGTTACATAAAATGGCTCACCATAGATTAAGTAGCCTTTGCCACGCTTCATTACATCGCCAGCATTACGCGCGCCAACATATGCAGCTGGAACAATTTGCGCCTTTGCTAGCTGTGCAATCGTAATCGCTCCTTGCTTCAAATCCGTTCCTTCTGAGCTACGAGTACCAGAGGGAAAAATCCCTACAATTTTACCTTCTTTCAATAACTGTGAAGGAATTTTAATCACGCTTGGTCCAGGATTATCACGATCCACCGGAAAGGCATTTAAACGCTCAATAAGCCAGCCAAGCCCTTTCATTTCAAATAATTGCTTCTTCGCCATAAAGTGAATTTCACGAGGGTACATGGCTACACCAAGGTTTAAAATATCGACGTAGCCTGTATGTGTACAAGCTATAATATACCCACCATCTTTTGGCAAGTTTTCTTCTCCATATACACGAGCCTTTGAACCCATTAATTTTAATATTACTTTGACAACATTAGCTGCTAATTTATACACTGTTACATTCCTACCTTATTCAATAGTTATTCCCATTGTAATCGAAAAGACCAGTATACTGCAATTGCAGGTGGCCCTCTTAAACTTTCCCTACTAATAGATCTACATCAATCGTAATTTCATTTAATACAATGGCCGTTTCCTCTTTTTTATGCCAGCCCATCGGTGTCATCTCTAATAACGCCGGCACAAGCTCTTCTGCAAGCGGTAAAGTATAGGTTACACGTTCTACTATAACTTCACTAAAGCTATCTTTAAAACGGGCAACAATTTGTTCATTAGAGTATGTTTCCTTGCTCGAATCTGCATATAATTGGGCACGCAGTTCCTGTAAATAGCCGCTTTGTGGTACAACCTTTACAAGACAGCCATCTGGGGCAAGAAGACGCTTAAATTCCTCATAATTTGCGGGCGATAAAATATTTAATATTGCATCAAAGCTTTCTTGCGCAAATGGACTTTTGGCTAAATCACCTACACACCAAATTTGTTGTGGATAATGACGTGTTGCTGCCAATATGCCCTCTTTTGCTATATCGATACCAACACCGATGCCATTGTCTATGTCTGTCATAATACGAGCTAAATGTGATCCTTCTCCACAGCCAGTATCAAGCACTGTTTTTGCAGAGGCTATAAGCTTACTAATTTTTTCTTCTACAGCATCATAAATCCCACTATCAATCACTGCCTTACGAGATTCAAAAAGACTTTTGCTATATTTAGAAGCAGCGCTATGTGTCAGCATGTTGACATAGCCCTGCTTAGCTATATCAAAAGAATGGTTAGCAGGACAAACCAATCTTCCCTGCTCATAGACATGCATCGATTGCTGACATACAGGACAAGCAAAAAGTGTGATAGATTGCTCCATTAATGCTGCCGCTATCGCACGTTTAGATAATGCTCCCATTTCTATGCCTCCTTCTGTTCATTCGGTGAAACGAGGGCAAATCGCTCCCATTTACGGCTTTTCCATCTAAAGTATACGATAATTGCACGTACCCATTCATCTGCTGAAATAGCTAGCCATATTCCAACCAAGCCCCAATCCAATATAAATACAAATAAATAACCAAGCGGAAGACTCATACAAACCATCGATAGAAAACCAATCTTCACAGGAAATCTGGCATCTCCAGAAGCACGTAAAGAGTTAATGACAACGATATTCATTGTACGGCCAGTCTCTAGCAAAATACTGAGGGCTAACACGGATGCTCCAATAGTAATGACATCTGGATTATCGGTAAAAACATGCATGAGTGGTTTGCGGAAAATCGTAACGACTGCAACCATAATAATCGTAAAAACAAATGCCGCACGGACACTTATCCATAGTTGATGGTATGCCTCATCCTTCTTCCCTGCCCCCACATGACGTCCGATAATAATAGCTGTTCCTGTACCAATGGCAATCGCAAATAAATACGTAAACATCGAAATATTCATAGCATATTGTCGTGCTGCCAGTGTTTCTGCTCCTAAATATGTCGCATAATATAAAAAGACAATCTGACAAAACTGATAAAGTACCTGTTCAAAGGCAGAAGGTAAACCAATGTTTAATATTTTCCTTACATATTCCTTAGAATAATCAAAATAATAGTGTAGCTTCACGCGTACTTCCATCACTTGATAGAGCAACCAGAAAAACACTAGTACTGCTAATCCTCGACTAATGACCGAAGAAATAGCCGCTCCTTTTACACCAAGCTCTGGTAAACCTAAATTCCCAAAAATCAGACCATAGTTTAGCACAACATGCAAGATATTCATGCCAAGTGATACATACATCGTTTGCTTCGTCCAACCATGTACACGAATAATTGCAGCAAGTGCATTAATAATAGCCTGTAGAAAAATAAAACTCCCGATGATAACTAAATAACTTTGTGCATAGTGAAGTACTTCTCCCTGCAAGTTCATCATAGTCATTAAATGTTTTGCAAAGAAGAAAAATAGAATACTCATTAACAGTCCAACAACCAAATTCATTGTGACAGCTAAAGCAGATATTTTCGCTGCTTCAAAAAAACGTCTTGAACCTAAATACTGTGAAACGACAATGGATGCACCATTCCCTACCACTTCAAGAATCAAGATCGCAATATGGATATATTGATTGGCTGCACCTACTCCGGATACAGCATTATCTGATAAAGCACTGAGCATAAAAGTATCGGCTAATCCCATTAACATAAATAGAAATACTTCTAAGAAAATAGGCCATGTTAAATGGAATAGACTTAACTTATTTGTCTCTTTCATTGTCTCTGCCAATACTTTCACTTCTCCTATATTTTTCTTAAAAATCTATTGTATCTTATCATAAATTTTCAGACTGTAAAGAGGTTTATAGGAAGACAGCGCTTCCACATAAAAAATCCCTCTCACACAGATATGTGAAAGGGGTCATTGTTATGTTAAGCAATAAGCTTGCAATTGCTCTCGTCTAGCAATAGTTAGGCCAAACTCCTGCTCTAAAAACTTAGTCTTTGAGCCATAATGGTAATCCATAGCATCCAATGCTGCTTGTAAATAGTCTTCTCGAGCAGACATTAATGCATAGAATTGCTGTAATTCTTGCTCATTATATTGATGTTGAATAGCCTGTGCCATTCTGTCTACCATTGGACGTAAATGGATATTCGTGTTTAAATAGTCTTCCATAATCGTCTCCTCAGGTACATCTAAGGCTAGCAAAATAAGAGCTCCCCCTATACCTGTGCGATCCTTACCAACTGCACAATGGTGGACAAGACCCAAATTGTCAGGATTTTGTATGGTTTTCATTAACTCTTTAAAAGAAGGATTATTAAACGGCATCTGTGCATAAAAATCTCGGAACATTTCGGGGCTTACTGCTTTATAAAAATCTCTACCACCAGCATTTGTAGGCATTTCAAATGTATGATTGCCCTTCGCTGGTATTTGAATATATTGAGCGTGTGAGAACATAGGGTTAGGATTATGGTGTGCCTCATTATTATCACGATAATCAAAAATGGTTTTAATCCCTAATGTTTCAAATAGCTCTTTATCCGCCAACGTCATTTTCCCAAGAGCCGCTGAGCGGTAAAATAAACCGTTCTTGACAATGCGCCCATCCCTTGTCCTATATCCCCCCATATCTCGAAAATTATAAACTGCCTCAAATGGAATTATCTTTGTCTCTAACTGTTCCAATTACTACACCTCCTAAAATTATCGAGCACTCTTACTTTTATTTTATAGAACTAACTCAATTAATTCCAATTTTCACACTAGGAAATAACAACCCACATAAAAATGGCTAGCTGTCAGTATACAGCTAGCCTTGAATGGTTTCTTATTTAAATAACTCTGGATAGACAGCCTTTGCTACTAGTTCTACGGCTTCCCCAATACGTGGGCCAGGTCGATTAGAGATATCTGTATCAAGAGTCTGTACTGCTTTATTTTGAACTGCTGTCACTGTATTCCATCCATCACGTGCAAGTATTTCACCTATTGGATCCTCTGTGTAGTTTACTGTCGTTAAAATAACATCTGGGTTTTTCACTATGACATCTTCCTCAGAAACTTGTGCCCAGCTGCTCAAGTCAGAAAAAACATTCTTAACATTGGCTGCATCTAGTATTTCTTGCTGGAAAGTACCAGAGCCTGCTGTATAAATATCGGGTTTAGGACTAATTTCTAAATAAACATTTTTCGGTGCTTTTACTTCCTTCACCTTTGCTTTAACGTCAGCTAATTTCGCTTTAATCTCTTCGTTTACTTCACTTCCTTTATCTGCAACACCCATTACAGCTGCGATCTGTTCGATGTCACCATAAACATCATCGAATGTAGCTGCTGATTGAATAACAAACACTTTGATTCCAGCATCTTCAAGTGGTTTCATTGCTTCCTTATCACCAATCGTATAAGCTATAACAACATCTGGCTTCAACGCTATGATTCGTTCACTGTTAAAATTCACAGAATCAGAAACCCGTTCAATTTTCTGTGCTTCCTCTGGGTAAGTATCATACTCAGTTGCTCCTACGATTTTATCACCAACACCTAGAGCAAATAAAATTTCTGTATTACTTGGTTGCAATGATACAACTGTTTTTGGTACTTCTTTAAACTCTATTTCTACACCGCGATCATCTGTCACTTTGTAGTTTGTTTGCTCTGTTTGTTGTGTATCCTGTGAAGCGTCTTTATTTTTAGTATCTACCGAAGTACCACAACCTGCTAAAATCATTGCAAGGAAGAGTACTGTTAGCCATTGAACATTAAATAATTTCTTCATTATTATTCTCCTTTTTCTTTTTCATCGGATATGATTTACTAATAAATGGTATTTCAGCTATCCCTGCTTGTTGATTCATAAAGACAGCCATAACGAAGCAGACATTGGCTAATAGGCCTAAATAATCAAAAAGAATAGCTGGAACCTCTCGTTCATCCGATACTTTGTGTAATGTACGATATGATTTTTTTGCTTCACTACGGCAAAGATGTAGAGCAGCGGCAGCCTCTGTACCTTGAGGTAAGACAAAGTTTTGTATCTCTTCCTTCACATGACGAACATAAAAATCATAGCGCTCACTTAACCAAGCAAGATCCTCTTCTGTTACAGCTAGTTTTCCACGAACCGAGCCATTGACATGGTAGGCCATAGGTAAAATAATTATTAAATCTTCTACAACAGCTTGTACATCCTCTTTCTTAACTGCAGCTAAAGCAACTCCCAAATGCGTAGTCAGACTGTCTGTTCGAATCTCAAAATCAACCGTCGAAGCTTTTTCACGCATAAATGGATAACAAGAATAACGTGCATCTTTTTTCACTTGCGATCCCCCCACTTTTCATTATGAAAATTCTTGCATAAAAAAACGCCGCTCCTTTACGCAAAGGAACGACGAAAATAACATAATAATGGCCAAATTAACATGACATAGCCTATGTATTTGCCGTATATCCTCCTAGCTTCCGAGAAGTTTTTATACGTTCAAACAAAGGTCGGTCTCCTGGCTTGTACAGTTCATTACATAAAAAACGAATGTGTGATAAAGTACCTTCCCATCTCTGTTAAGACAGTGGTAAACCTTTATACTAGCTGTACTTACAGTTGCGGAAACAGCTTCGGTTTTTCACCGAATTCCCGATTATGCTTGTTAGCACCTTTATTCTGCAAGAATAATTCACTTGTAAAGCAGTTTATCATATATTAATAGGAAAAAATAGCTGTGCTTTGAATGGATCGTCACCATTTCTAAAGAATAAGATAAACAAAACTATTTTATAGTATAGTTTCAATTGCCTGTTCAATATCAAGTTGTGAATCTGTTGGTTCAAAGCGTGCAACGGTCTTGCCGTTAGCATCTACTAAAAACTTTGTAAAGTTCCAGCGAATATTACGACCATCTAAAAAGTTAGGGGCAAGTTGAACAATTGCCTCAGCAAGCATTTTTTCCTGCATGCTCGCCTTGCCAAACTCTCGAAAATCCACTTCATGTTTTAAATAATTGAATAATGGGTGGGTAGTCTCTCCATTTACTTGTACAAGCTCAAAAATTGGGAAGGTAACGCCATAATTCACTTTACAAAGATGCGTAGTCTCCTCGCCATCTTCAGGATTTTGATGACCAAATTGATCGCAAGGAAATCCTAGAACGACAAAATTATCTTTCCCATATTTATCATACATTTTTTGTAAGTCATCAAATTGATATGTAAATCGGCATTGATTCGCCGTATTGACAATTAGCATCGTTTTTCCACGATATGTTTCCATGGATAAAATTTCACCATTAGGTTTTCGTACTAAATAATTATAAATGCTCATGTCTTAACCCCTTTTATTTTTTCATTTATTATAGTTGACTATTCAATAATTTACCAAATAATTTGCACAAAAAACACCATCTCGTTACGTTGAACGGATGGCTGACTTATACTTCTGTTTAGATTTAACGTCCTGCTCTTCATTAATTAAACGATGGGCAATGTCTAATAACTTTATGTCACTTGTCTCGTCATATAGCTTTTTAAAAGATACAATAATATCATGGCGAATGTGAGTCGGATGCTTCTCATCTAAACAAGTTTGAAATCTCTTTGCTAAATAAGACACCACTAAGTCACTTTGTACTTGACCTGCTAGCCCAATTTTCCAAATAGCTTGTAATGCATTTCGAGCTGTAACGGATCGTTCATCATAAGTCACAGCCCAAATCTTTAAAAAATCCTCCAATACCCTTTCTTCTGGGTCACTTTTTGCGGCTAAGGCGCATAAAATTTGTGCAGCACGTGCACGTGCATGACCATCTTTGTATGTAAGTGCTTGTACAAGCTGTTCCCAGACTGCATATGTCCAATCTACGGGTTCCTGCAGAATTTTTATTAGTTCCTCGTAAGATTCAATATCGCGGTCATGCTCTGTTAGATTATTAAAAAGTTGCAAAATCTCTTTCTCCATAATTTATCCCTACCTTTATTGTTTCAGAACGTAATAAAATTTGATTTATGGTACACTTAACTTAATTTTTTTCTCAAAGAAGGTGAGTTTATGAATAAATTTAATGCTAGGAAAATGATTTTCCGATTGATTGTGATTCTTTCTCTACTTGTAGCTGCCTATTTTGTAATCCCTGTATCCATGCCTATAATACTTGCTGGTGTCAGTGCATTTTTCTTAGAACCCATTGTTATGTTCTTTAAAAGGCGATGGAAAATGTCAAGGAAAATTGTAGTTGCTTTTATATACATAGTGAGTGTTATTGTTATCTCTATTATTTGCTATATATCCATTACACAAATTATGTCGCAAATAATTATATTGTCAAAGCAAGCTCCCTATTATATTTCCAAGCTATCAGATATGTGGCTTCATATGCAAGAAAATATTTCTAAATACACAGAGGACTTTCCACCTGAAGTAAGTGCTTCGCTTCAAAAAACCACTATGGATTTCATAAAGAAAGTTGAAGAATCCTTTTTAAGCTTCTTTAATTATAACAAAGTTTCAGCATTCTTTTCAGAGATTCCAAGCCTATTTATCAGTCTTCTCGTTTATATGATTGCTTTATTCCTATTTATGCTTGATTTGCCCAAATTAAAGGAAATCACTTATAAATATTTAAAGCCTAACACAGCAAAGAAAATAAAAATCATCTTAAATCGTTTAAAAGATGCAACATTCGGTTATATGAAGGCACACTTATTTGTAAGCTTTATCATAGGTGGCGTCACACTTATTGGATTACTATTAATCCAACCGAAATATGCAGTTACGATGACCATTATTATTTGGTTAATAGATATCGTTCCTTTCCTAGGGTCCATTATTATATTAGCCCCATGGGGACTATACCATCTATTAATGGGAAACACAGCTATCGCTGTAAAATTATTCATCTTAGCTGCTATTTTACTTATTATTCGTCGTGTCGTCGAGCCTAAACTAATGGGCGACCACATTGGCTTATCCACTTTGCCAACATTAATTGCCATGTTCATTGGTCTACAGTTATTTGGTATCATCGGTTTACTCGTTGGCCCATTTGTTATCATTTTCTTTATTGCCTTAAAAGAGACAGGTGTCATTAAGCTAAATTTTAAAATTTAATGCAAAGTCATTACGCTTCGAGCTTACCTCTAATGCTCCTCTTAAACCACTGGAAATGCAAAATAAGTGTTCATCTCTCCTCGACAAAGGAGGTAGATGAACACTAAAGCAAAATAAAAAAGGTCATCTTTGTATATTTTTTCTCTACAAAGATGACCTTTTCATCATGTCAATCGTCTATTAAATATAGAGGCTTATTGAATACGACCAAAGCCTACTAAGTATTGATTCCACCAATCAAGTGATTCAATTACGATACCATTGTTTTGAGCATCGATCATTGTGTTGTTCCCTAAGTAAATACCTACGTGAGCTACACCAGAACCATAGCTGAAGAATACTAAGTCTCCAACACGTGCTTCACTTGCTGAGATACGTTGAGTTGCTAAATACTGCTGTGATGCTGTACGTGGTAAAGAAACACCTGCTTGTTTGTATGACCACTGTACAAGACCTGAACAGTCAAAGCCTGTCGATGGGTTACTACCACCCCAGACATATGGACGTCCTAGGAATTGTTTAGCTGTTGAAATAGCATCTCCTGAAGAAGCCGTACCAGCTCCTGAGCCCATAACAATTTTTTGTGGCACGCCGCCATCATTATTTTGAGTTGCTTGTACAACTGGAGTTGCTGCTTGTAGCGCACGTAAACGGGCTGCTTCTTCTTCAGCTGCTTTACGCTCTGCCTCTAAACGTTCTTCTTCTTGTTTCGTTGCAATTTGAGCTTTTAATGCAAGTGATTTCGCTTCATTTTCAGCCTTTTTCACTTCCATTTCGCTTTCCTTTTGTTGAAGCTCTTGGAATTGCTTTTGAAGCTCTTTTTGTTTTTCATCTAATGTAGCTTTTTGTTGCTCTAAGCTTGCTTTATCTGCTTCCTGTTGATCTACCAATTCTTGGTCAGCATCCATTAATGTTTTGACCGCTACGACACGATCCATTAAATCGGCAAAGCTTTTTGCTTCAAGAACGACATTTAAATAAACGCCTACAGTATTATCTTGTGCTTGGTATGCAGCCATACGCTCACTTAAAATTTTAGAACGTTGCTCGATACGTTTTTGTGTTTCAACAATACTAGCATCCACTTCTTTAATATCAGCTTGTACCTGTTTAAATATTTTCACCTTTGCGTCGATCTCTTGTTGTAACTTTGTTAATTCTTCTTGTAATTTTTTAACTTGTGCATCAATTTCAGCCTTTTTCTCAATCATTTGTTGAGAAGTTTCTTCGGCATGTACTTCTGTTGGTTGAATTGTATTAAATAATAAGCCGCCAGCTAGTGCTAATGCTAGCACCATCGACTTACGCCATTTATTGCGCTTACCCACTGATCTTCATTCCCCTTCATCTGTCAATTTCGCTCTAGATATTCTATGTAATCACTTGAACGATTCTATTTTAATCAAATGTTCTTATATTTATTTTAGCCTTTTAAAGTTTAGCATTTTCAGCATAACTTTTATACTATTTCATGTCTATTTAATACATTAGTAAAACTCGAAATATTTCTGTAATATTTGCAAGAAAGCTACTTTATTCTACAAAACGCCACTTTATTCTGCCTATCGCTACTATTAGCTGATTCGACATTAGACCTACACATCACTTTGTAATGTTTTTGTAATATTTTATTCAAATATTTCAATGAAAAAGGTAGGGAATCAATCCCTACCTACTAATGTTTGAAAAACAAAACCACCAATAGAATTTTCGCGAAAAGTGAAAATGGATTTCCGTTGCAGGCTACTTGCTTTCCTGTGGGCGAGCGCCGAGCCGCTTCCTCCGCTATCACTCTGTGCAGGGGCTCGCCTGACTCGCTATCCCACGGGAGTCAAGTAGCCTTCCACTCCAACCCATAAATTTAGTAAAGGTTTTCCAATAAAGTGAAGGGTATTCACTACTCTTTATGGAGGGGTGTTGTCACTCAGCACTTCTCCACATTGAAAATAAGAGCCTCTCCTTTCTCTAAGAAGACAAATAATGGGCTAATTTGTTCACTACGGCTCGTATGAAAGATAAGGAAAAGAAACTTTTGAACATGGTTAATTAGAGCGAACGCAGTGAGTAAAGCGGCTCATAAGACGCCCCCTGGAAAAGGCGCTGGCGGAACCCCCCACCCGTCTCTGCCGTTGACATCACCTTTTTCAACAACATGAGGTAGGGAATCAATCCCTACCTACTGCTTCATCGATCTCAGTGCTTGTATAGATAATCTCACTAACAAAATTGCACATAAAAATAAACCTAAATAAGCGGCTGTGTTTAAATATACCGCATACGAATCATGAATAAATTGTGAGATGGCTAAAAGAGCGACAGATATAATGCCAAATGTTATCCCTACTAGAAGCAGAACAAATCGAGAAAACAGATGTGTGATAAAACGTGCATTATGTTCATCCGAGAATATATCATGATGTAAAATGATTTTCCCACTTTCAACCCGTTGAATGAGTTGATCTACCCTTCTTGGCATTTTTCGCAAAGTGGGAATCAGCATGGATAGTTCCTCCTGCAGTCGCTCTTTTGTTGCCATCGGTTCTTTAAATGGCTTTAGGAAAGACGCACGCATATATGTAGCAGAAAAATCCTTTGCCTCTGTAAATATATCGAAACGTTGATCAATGACCCGTAATGTGCCATCTAGCGTCACCAAGGACCGGAGAGCCAATCCTACAGCAGGATAAAATGCAAGTCCAAAATCTCTTACCACTGTAAAGAGCGCATGGATCAATTCTTCAGTTGGTATGCGATCAACATAGGAGATTTTTAATAAAATTTGATCGATGGCCTGCTCCATTCTTGCGCGTTCTGCATGATCAGCATTTTCCACTAATAATGTTAGGCCATCATATAACACGCTTGAATCATTAAGCTGAATGCCCATCAAAAATAGCTTTAAGCCTTCTTGCTGTGTAGCTCCTAATCGTCCAACGGCTCCAAAATCGAGCAAAACGGGTGTGCCATCCGATTCATCGATATGAATATTACCTGGATGTGGGTCTGCATGAAAAATACCTGAGAATAGCATTTGCTCAAAGAAAGAATATAATACCGTTTTGGCAAAGTGCCTACGATCAATAGATAAACGTTTGAATTCTGATGCCCCATCCGCCACACTTTGTCCACGAATATATTCCATCACAATGATATTCTCATTACTATACGCTGTATAAATTTTAGGAATTCGCACCTTATAATCACTTTTGGCTAGCGCATTCTTTACCTGTAATGTGTTACGCACTTCAATATCTAAATGAATTTCCTCACGTAGTCCATCGGCAAACCCACCCGCTAACTCCCGAAAGCCTAATGACTCTGCCCAAGTCGATTTTGTTGAAAGCCAATTAGCAAATTCCTCTAAAATTTCAAGATCATCACGCATAATCCCTTTTACTTCTGGGCGCAATAGCTTGACGACAACCTCTTCATAATTTTTGAGTCGTGCCTTATGCACTTGGCCAATTGACGCTGCTGCAATGGGCTCCATTTGAAAATGACTAAAGATTTCATCCATAGGTTGTGGAAGTGAACTCTCTAAAATTTGTGTAACTTGCTCTGCTGGTAAAGGCTTCACACTATGTTGCAATCTTTCTAACTCATCAATAAAAATAGGTGAAAATAATTCTTTACGTGTAGAGAGGACCTGTCCAAATTTAATAAAAATCCCACCACACTGCTCTAAAGTTGCTCGTAGTGCAATCGCAAGCTCTTTTTCATTTTCCCGCTGCCTTGCATATTTAATTGTTTGCACAACACCGTTTGTAACAGCAATTTTTAACACCTGTCGCAAACGTTTCTGCTGTCGCCAATAGCTTCGCAGACGCAATAGCAAGGACTTTTGACCGTTACGACGATCTCCAGCCGTAATACCGCTTGGATCAAATAACTCAAAAACCAAATAAAGCAACATCGAGATAAGTAGCATACTACCAATCCAAATAAGTGTGCTAACCTCTGTCACTGTCTGCATCATCGTTTCAGACAAAAAATCTGTATGGCGTAAATAAGAATACCAGTAAACAAAAGAGGTTAGTGTCACACTAATGACGACCGATAGCACTCTGCGAACAAAATTAATATTTGAACCAATTAATCGTCCGCTCACAATATAAATCAAACCCGATACAATGAGGATTTGAATTAAAAATTTCAAAAAAATCAACAGTGTCACCCCCTGTGTCATTTCCAATTCCTACTACCGCTAGTATAGCAAATTTATGCCCTAACTTTCTTTTACAAGGAATATCTCTGAAATTTTATAATATGTACTGCTTGATAATATACCCTTATAGGTATATTATTGATTTATAGTATTCATCCTATATAAATTATCAATCATTAGAAATTAAACCCTTATTTAATAGTATCCAAATACCCTAATATGTATTTTGAAAAGGAGTGTTTACTTTGAGTAAAAAATTTATAGTAGTTGGTGGCGTTGCAGGTGGTGCATCAACAGCGGCACGTATACGTCGTCTTGATGAAAAAGCAGAAATTATTATGTTTGAGAAAGGTCCGAATGTTTCTTTCTCTAATTGTTCCCTACCGTTCCATTTGAGCGGGATTGTTGACAATAGCGATAAATTAATCTTAATGACACCTCAAGCCTTTCAAACAAAATACAATATTGAAGCTCGTGTTCAACAAGAAGTTATACGTATTAACCGCATGCAAAAAACCGTCACGATTACGGATTTGAAAACTGGTGCTGATTATGAGGAAAGTTACGATACGTTAGTTCTGTCGCCTGGTGCAAGTCCTATCGTTCCAAACTTAGAAGGTATTCATTCTGAACATGTCTTTACTATTCGAAATGTGGTGGATATTGACCGTTTAAACCGTTATCTACAAACGGATAATGTGCAAGATATTGCTGTAATTGGCGGAGGCTTCATTGGTGTAGAGGTAGCAGAAAATCTAAAGCTTGCAGGCTTTAATGTATCACTAGTCGAATTCGGTCAACAAATTATGGCACCGTTCGATTATGACATGGCTCAAATATTACACAAGGAAATGGCTGACAAAGGGGTTCAAGTCATTGTGAACGACGGCCTCGCACAAGTTGCACCCGATTATGTGGTATTAAATTCAGGCAAGCAATTAAAAGCACAAGCAGTTGTATTAGCCATTGGTGTTCGCCCTGAAACCAAATTAGCTAAAGAAGCTGGGCTAGCTATTGGTGAACTAGGGGGTATCCGAGTGGACGCTAATTATGTGACATCTGACCCTTCCATCTATGCTGTAGGAGATGCTATTGAAGTATTCCATCAGCTTACTCATAAACAAACGCGTCTAGCTTTAGCTGGTCCTGCTCAACGACAAGCACGCGCCGCAGCTAACCATATGTATAGTATCCCACAGCATAACAAAGGGGTTATTGGTTCTTCGAGCGTACAAATCTTCGACCTTGTATGTGCTGCAACAGGTTTGAACGAAAAAACAGCTCTAGCAAATGGCTTTCAAGCAAAAAGTGTTTATTTAATTGCACCAGACAAAGTAGGATTAATGCCAAATAGTAATCCGCTTCACTTTAAACTCATTTACGAAACACCAACTGGAAAGGTTCTTGGTGCACAGGCGGTTGGTAAAGGGAATGCAGATAAACGAATAGACGTTATAGCCACTCTTATCACAATGGGCGGTACTTTAGAAGATTTGAAGGAACTAGAATTATCCTATTCTCCAATGTTTAGCACTGCACGTGATATTGTAAATTTGGCAGCACTTGTAGCACAAAACCAATTACACGGGAACTTCAAACAAATAAAAGTGGATGAAGTTAGGCCACTCATTGAAAAGCAAGCCTTTTTCTTAGATGTACGTGAAAAGAACGAATTCGAATCTGGTCATCTCATTGGCGCCCACCATATACCTTTAAGCGAACTTCGAGAACGAATGAATGAGATACCAAAGGATCAGCCTGTTTATGTACATTGCCGATCTGGTCAACGAAGTTATAACGCGGTTATGACTCTACAAAATAATGGCTATTCTAATGTCATGAATGTCAGTGGATCATTCCTTGGTATTTGCTTATATGAATACTTTACAGATATAACAACTAACAGGGAAAAAATTGTAACTACCTATAACTTTAACTAATCTAAAAGGGATGCGGTGATGTCAATGGGAGAAGCAGCTATTTTGAAAGGTAAGGGGTTGATTTCCGTTCCGTCAGTGTCCTTTCCAAGGGGGGCGTCCGATGAGCCGCTTCACTCACTGCATTCGCTCCAAGGTCTCATCTGTGACGCTGGCTCCACTCCAATCAACCATGTGCAAAAGTGTCTTTTCCTTATCTTTCATACGAGCCGTAGTGAACAAATTAACCCATTATTTGTCTGATTAGAGAAAGGAAAGACTCCTATTTTCAATATAGAGAAGTGATGAGTGACAACACCTCTCCATAAAGAGTAGTGAATACCCTTCACTTTATTGGAAAACCTTTACTAAATTTATGGGTTGGAGTGGAAGGCTACTTGACTCCCGTGGGATAGCGAGACAGGCGAGCCTCTAAAAGAGGAAGCGGCTCGGCGCTCGCCCACAGGAAAGCAAGTAGCCTGCAACGGAAATCCATTTTCACCTTTCGCAAAAATTCTATGGATGGTTTTGTTTTACAACACAATAAGGGATGCTGTTTAACAGCATCCCTTATTGTTAATTTGTTGACAGTACTTTTTCCCAATCAATCGTACCGTTTTTAATTTGTTCACGTTTTTCTTTATCCATAATGTCATTTGGACGTCCGCCTTTTGGCCAGTCTTTATCATGGTTTGCCCATTCTGGACGATCTTGCGACAAAATAAAGGCAGCTAAATCAGAAGCTTCCTGGTCAGTTAAAGTACCCGCCGCACCTATCGGCATATTATTTTGAATATAACCTGCCATCTTCGACATACGCGCCATGCCAGCTCCATCATTAAAGGAATTTCCCCCCCATAACGCTGGACCAGTATTGGCATCAGTACCAGATCCGTCAGCAGCATGACAAGCAATACAAGACTGTGCATAAAGCTCCTCGCCATCAGCAACATTTGGAATCGGAACATTCTTCATATCACTAGTGCCTGCCCATTCACGTTTTGCACCGATAGGTACACCTTCAGAAATATAAGCAAAATACGCCACCATAGCCTCTAGCTCATCACTATTCATTTCAAATTTTTTACCATTCATACTACGAACCATACAACCATTAATACGTTCTTCAATCGTAACTATACTACCTGAGCGCCCGATATATTGTGGATAATTTGCCATTACTCCCACTAACGACGATGTTTGCTCATCATAGCCTGCACCTGCGTGGCAACTTGTGCAAGATAATTGGTTTCCTACATATTCATCTGCCGCTACATGCGTGTTATTGACAAGCTCATAACCGTATAAGATTGCCTCTTTCATAGGTCCATCTGGTACTTCTTCAATACTTGGCGGAGCATAGACCACTGACTGAGCAGCTGCTGTTGTTGGTAATTGCGTCTGCACTGTCGCTTCTTGCTCGCCAACATTCGAATCAACTGATATTTTATCGCTGACAATTGTTCCAACAAAAATTGCGCCTGCTAACAGTACTGTCCCTGCTACTCCTGCTACTATAGGTTTCATCTATAATACCCCCCTTTGTATCCTCTCTTATATTTTAGCAACATAGCAATTAATTGGATGTGATTTTTCTCACATCTCTTTAAAATAGCACCGTTAAGATGATAAAAATGGATATATTATACATTTATTTTTGTTCTATAACACAAAAAACTAGACTTAATACCTCTTGTAGTATATTGCTCATTCTGAATAAAAAAATGTCGAGCACCCAAGTACTCGACACTTTTTTATAGTTTACATACGTCATCATTACAGGCAGCTCCATCATTTCCCACCAACTTTATCGTCGGTTGATTTCCTGCTAATGCTGCCGCCTGATGTAAAGTTCGCACAAACACTTCATTTGGCTCTGCCCCTTTAATGCCATAACGGTTTTCAAACACGAAGAACGGGACACTTTGCACACCAAGTTGCTGTGCATCATAACGATCTCGATCTAAGGCCTCGCTAAAATCATTCGTTGCTAAAATAACCTTTGCCTCTTCTATATCTAAATCTAATTGTGCTATCACTTTTAATAAAAAAGCATCTTCGTTGACATCTTCTCCAGCTGTAAAATACCCTGCCATGAGAGCTTCAGTATAAGCCGCCGCCTTGCCAAACTGCTGAGTCCACTTCGCTAAACGATGAGCCTTTTCTGTATGGGCTGTTGTCATCTTATCAAAATCATAATGCAATCCAATCTCTGCTGCTCTCACGGCGATGCCCTTCGTCATGTCTTTCGCAGCTTCTAGCGAGATATCATATTTTTTAGCCATCCCCTCGTAAAAAGAGGGGGCATTCACTTTCGGCGTATCTGGCCCTATTTGGTATGCTTTATATTCTATTTCTACTTGCTCTGTATAGCCCGCAACATCAATAGCTCGCTCCAATTCACGCTTACCAATATAACAAAATGGACATGTGAAATCAGAAAAAACTTCAATTTTCATCGCTACACTCCCCCTATTATATCCGCCCAAATTTTAATAGCCGTTGCAACGATCAGCACCGCTAAAATGGCTTGTAACACTTTTGTATTCAATTTTTTCCCCGCTCTTGCACCAAGAGGAGCCGCTAGCAGACTAGCTACAATTAAGATGAAAGCTGGATAATATTCAACTTGTCCCGTTATTAATTTCCCAATGGTGCCTCCTATTGAAGAGAGAAAAGTAATGGCAAGGCTTGTCGCTATGGTCATACGTGTTGGAATTCCTAAGACAACTAGCATAATCGGTACTAATAAAAAGCCACCTGCTGCCCCCACAATTCCTGAACCAATACCAACAATCCAGGCCAAAATGATCGCCAGTGGTTTACGAAATGTCACTTCCTCCATCGGCTTATCATCAATTTGCTTTTTCGGGATAAACATCATGACAGCTGCAATCAATGCCAGGATACCATAGACAATGTTAATGCCTGATTCTGATAAGAACTTTGAACCGAAGCTCCCTACAAAGCTACCGATTAAAATAGCACTACCCATGTAGATAATAAGTGATTTATTTAAATACCCACCTTTCCGATATACCCATACACCAGCAAAGGAAGCAAAAAGCACTTGAATTGCGCTAATTCCTGAAACTGCATGCGCTGAAAAAGCCACAAAGCCTAATAATGACGGAACATACAGTAGCATCGGGAAATTAATAATAGCACCACCAATGCCGAGCATCCCCGAAACAAACGAACCGACAAAACCAATCAAAAATATGGTGAAAATCCATGCAATATCCATTTATTTTTCCTTCTTTCTAGCTCCCATCTATCAAGATAAAGAGAAAGAAGGTTGTGCTACGTTAATAGACAACCCTCAATAAGCTCTATGCTTTCTGAATTAAAAATGTAATGACACCAGCAACCTCGGATTGATCTAAAATCACATGCCCTCCCGCTTTAGCCCAAGCAGGAATATCCGCTAAAGCTCCTTTATCTGTTACTTGAACTTCTAAGATTTCCCCCGTAACTAATGTATCCATTGCCTTCTTTGTTTTCACAATAGGCATGGGACATGACAAGCCTTTTGCATCTAGTTGTAAATTTGACATCATAGTAATCTCCTTTGATCCGACAAAGGGTGTAAGCGATTTTGCCGGTTCCACTTTATTAACTTCAGGAAGGAAGAGTGCCTTCCATTCACGGAATTTACACGCTACAAGCATGCATGCGTACTCATTGCACTTTAGCATACGCTATCGGACAGCACAGCGATTTGGTCCAATTTCCATTTCTGTCTGTTCATCTGGTGCAGGTGTTATTTTCCCCATATTTACCTGACGAATCTCTTGATATGCATTTGGCTGTGGAGGTAATTGATCCGTGACAACACGTCTAAATTCCTCGTCACTTTGAATATTTAAACCATGGTTCTGCGCCAATAACTCTCCTAATCGTTTCGCAACCGTTCCATCTGCATTAAGCTCATCAATAATCATGAAATGTGCTGGTAGCACTATTAATTCTTCAGACAATTTGCGATAACGCTTATAAAGTGTTTCTCGTAAATCTCCAACCCAATCTTCAGCAAGTCCAGCTAAATCAGGTCGACCAATTGAATCAATAAATAAAATATCACCCGTTAATAAATAGCTGCCGTCGATGACAAAAGATGTAGAGCCAATTGTATGACCAGGTGAATAGATAGCACCTACATCTATTTTAGAAGCACCGATTTGAACAGTGGCTCCATCAACTAGAGGTGTATAAGGAAAGACAACCTCTTCAGCATCTTTTGGTGGTAAGTAGTAAGCTGCACCAGTTTCTTCTGCTATATGGCGTCCACCTGAAATATGGTCGGCATGTAAATGTGTATCAAAAACATATTTAATTGTAACGTTCTTCTGTTCAGCGAAGCTTGTAAATACATCTGTAAATCTCACAGCATCAATAATCGCTGCCTCACCTTCAGAAATGACCATATATGAAAGGCAGCCCTTTCCTAAACGGACGAATTGATACAGCTCTCCACCACCTGTTAAATCACCAACTTTAATCGGCTCTAAATATTCACTCCAAGATTTCATGCCTCCTGCTAAATAGGCAACATCACGACCTGCCTCAGACAACATTTCAGCGACCATCAATGATGAGCCTTCTTTGGCACAGACAACTAATACTGTTTGTTCAGCCGGAATTTTAGGTAAAATATCTTCAATCCCATCTAACAACTCAAAGTACGGGATATTTAGGTACTCAAATCGATGTCCCTCCATTTTCCAATCTTCAAATGCCTCTGCATTACGAACATCTAAAATAAACAGCGCTTCATTATTAATGACCTTTTTAGCAACTTGTGATGCACTCCACTTTTGAATAGACATACATTTTACCCCCATAGGTATGATTTCAATGTTTTTTATAGCGGAGAGCTATAGTCACTCCCCACTCTCAAGAACAAATTACTAGAAAGTTAGTGATGGCGCTGCATCTTTGGCAAACTCAAGGAAAGTTACAGCTCCACCTACTTCAATACCGTCAATAAAATCATCTGTTGATAAACCCATGACATCCATAGTCATTTGACAAGCAATAAATTTCACCCCTAGTTCTTGTGCCATTTCCACCAGTTGTGGGATGGCTGGTACATTTGCTTTTGAAAAACCTTTTGCATAATGCTCCGCGCCAGCAGGCATCGGTAGTACATGCATCCCTTGTTTATGAATGAGATTCAGCCCTTCAAACGTAAAGAAGATGGCTACCTCCTTCTCAGAAGCTGCCGCAGCCGTTGCGATATTAAACACTTTATATGCATCAAATAAACCACCATTACTTGCAATGATTGCTACCTTGTTTGACATCTTAAATTCCTCCTAATTAAATGCTTTTTGTTAAATTGCCCGTCCAGGATGTCATCCCCGGCAAGACATTAAATACCTTTGTAAAACCATGTGAAGCAAGCTTTTGTGCAGCCATATCACTGCGTGTTCCTGTACGACAGATGACATAAATCTCCTGCTCTTTATCAAGCTCCGTAAGTCGTGCCATTAGTTCACCCATCGGAATAGATTTTGCTCCCTCAATATGTCCAAAAGCGAATTCTGCCTCCTCACGTACATCAAGAATCAATCCCTCACGATTGGTAATCTGCTCTAGATCAATTATTTGACCAAATGTCATCTCTACTATTTGTTCATTTGTACATTTGCGAATATAATGCTTTAGCACACCATCTGCCTCTAACGTACCAATGTATTGATGACCGACCGTTTCAGCCCATGCAGCAATATCCGCTTTTAATCCTTTATCTGTCGCAGAAACTTCTAAAATTTGACCATCCAGTAAATCAGCCATCATCTTCTTCGTTTTCACTATCGGCATTGGACAAGATAGTCCTTTAGCATCTAGCTGAAAATCAGACTTCATACACCTAACAACCTCCATATACCTACATGGGTATTATTTTTACTAAAAAAATATAGCTATGCTCTATATTTTTACTGCACCCTCCCAAGCAAGCATACCACCAGCCATGTTGGATACAATAAAGCCATTACTTTCTAGTATTTGAGTAGCACGACCACTACGTCCACCTGATCGACAAACCATAATATACGGCTCATTCTTATTTAATTCATGTAGTCGAAACTCTAATAATCCGAGCGGGATATGAATAACACCTGGAATATGACCAGTCTCTACCTCATCTACCTCTCGTACATCAATAAGATTCAACTTGCTTCCCTGCTCCATAGCTTGTTGAACTTCTTTTGCTGTAATTTCCTTCATTTTTCCTCCTCCTAGTATGCACTCATTCCGCCACGAACATTGGTAACATGCTTAAAGCCTTGTTTTTTTAGTTTCTTACAAGCCTGGCTACTTCGCATTCCACTTTGACAAATGACAATAATTTCTTTGTCCTTTGGTAGTTTGTCAAAGCTTGATCCAAGCGGAACATTTTTAAATTGCGGAATGTTACGTCCCTTATACTCAGCTGGTGTACGCACATCAATAAATACCTTATCTTTATCATTAAGCATATTTTTTAATTGTGCAGCAGAAATTGAATGAACACCTTTAGTAGGCTTCATTCGCCAAATGAAAAACGCTGCGATAAGCGCAATAACAATCCATGTTTCCATGTGATCACTCTCCTTCTTTATACATTTTGGGGTATATCAAAACTATCGACTTTTCACAACTAAATCCATTGCCTCTTGAATAGCGAAATTCATTTTTTCTGTATCACCTTTAGCTGTTGATACACATTCCAATAAATTTTCACTAACAATAACACCTATCGTCTTATCAACCGCGGAACGTACGGCAGATAGCTGCGTTATCACATCCTTACAGTTTTGACCGTCTTCCATCATACGTAAAATACCCCGTAATTGGCCTTCCATACGTTTCACACGATTTGCTGTGTTAGAACCATAAGCCATGCTGTTTGCGCCCCCCTCCATAACGATTGATTGAACTTGCTTACGTGATTTATAATATACCCCATAAGGTATATTGTCAACGGGAAAGTCCCTACTTTTTTTCATAGTTTCGCTCTTTCCGTCATACCGCTTCACTCATCTCGTTTCAGATTTAATCCATCTCTCAGGATTGTCCGCAAAAAATCCCTGTTACGAGTTGTAACTCATAACAGGGACCTACACATTATATTATTTAGCTAATTGCATGGCTGGTCCGAAGAATTCATAGTGAATTTTTTCATCTTTCACGCCAATTTCCTGTAAGTTTTTAATAACAGCTTCCATAAAGCCTACAGGCCCACATACATAAACATCTGCATTATTAGCAACTTTTTCTGCTAATAACTCTTTTGTAATAAGCTTATCTTCTTCAGAGAATAAAGCTGTATAGGATGCATTCGGTAGTACCTTTACTTTCTCCTGAATGTCATCGCTGAACGCTACAACTTTCTCATTACGAGCACATTGGATAAAGTTTACTTCATTCACTGCATCATCATGTAAAGATTGCAACATACTGTTTAAAGGTGTTACACCGATACCACCACTTACAAATGTAATTGGTGCAGCCGTTTCTTCTAAAACAAATAACCCAGCTGGAGCACTTACATCAACTAAATCTCCTACTTGTAAGTCATCATGAATATAGTTTGAAACTTTACCATTTGGCGTATGATCGCTTTCTCGTTTTACAGAAATACGATAGCCGTCTTCTGCATTCGCTTGTGAAAGTGTGTATTGACGGTTCATCAAATACTCTTCGCCTGGCACTTTCACACGGATGCTAATATATTGACCTGGTTCATAAGCTGGCAGTGGTGAGCCATCTTCATTCACAAAGTAAACGGATGTAACTAAGTCACTTTCAACAACTTTCTTCGCCACTTTTAATGGTTTAAATAAACGCCATCCACCGTTATTCTCAGTTTTCTGGTATAACTCTTCTTCTACTTGAATGAAAATATCTGCTATAACGCCATATGCCTCAGCCCATGCATTAATAATGTCATCGGTTGCTGCGTCACCAAGTACTTCCTTAATAGCTTTTAATAAGTTTTCCCCAACGATTGGGTAATGTTCAGGTAAAATACCTAAACTACGGTGTTTATGTGCTATAAGCATTACTGCTGGTAAAATTGCTTCTAAATTTTCAATATGAACTGCAGCAGCATAAACAGTGTTAGCTAATGCTGTTTGCTGACGACCTTGTTCTTGGTTCGTGTGATTAAAAATATTTAATAATTCTGGATGAGCTTGAAACATATTTTTGTAAAACGTCTTCGTGATCTCAACACCGTGAACTTCTAATACAGGTACTGTTGCTTTAATAATTTGAATTGTTTCTTGTTTTAACATATCGCTTACCATCCTTTCGTGATTACAATATAACCCTTTCATTTTCTTAAAGCAATATTTTAAATACATCTTTAACAAAATGGACATAATTAATGTATTTTAAATACATCTTTAAAAATGGTTTGAAAATATTATACTTCAATGTAAAAATGCTATAATTATTTTGAATTATAGAAAGTAGGGTGTTCTGATGCGCTTAACTTTATACACAGACTACTCTCTGCGTACTCTTATTTATCTAGGTGCGAAGGAAGATGGTCAATTATCAACTATTCAAGAGATTTCAGATGCTTATAATATATCGAAAAACCATTTAATGAAGGTGACACATCAGCTTGGATTATTAGGGTATATCGAAACGATTCGTGGACGTGGTGGTGGCATTCGCTTAGCCATCGATCCAAAAACCATTACTATCGGTGAAATTGTTCGTCATACAGAAGAAGATTTTCATCTTGTAGAATGTTTCGATAAAGAAAATAATCTATGTAAAATAGCCCCAGAATGTCAGCTGAAAGGTGTTCTGTATGAAGCTTTACAAGCCTATTTGAACGTATTAGATCGCTATACATTAGACGATTTCTTACATTCCAAAGAAAAGTTAATGGCTCTTCTGCTTGGGAAATAAAAATACCCGCTCAACCTTTGTTGAACGGGTATTTCTTTATGAAGATACTTATAATGCCTTTGAAAAGAAAATCATATCTAATGCGCGAATGCCGTTTTCATAAATAGGCTCTGGATAATGGCGGAAGAAATCTTTTTCAATAGCCTCCATGCGAAAGCCTGCTTTTTGATAAAAGGCAATATTATCAATACTTGAGTTGGCTGTTCCAACAAGCACTGTTTGATAGCCTTCCTTCTGGCATATTTCAGTGAGTTGTCGTAATACCTCTTTGCCCATTCCCTTCCCCTGGTACTTTGGCACAATAGCAATATTCTTCAACTCGATCGTTGTATCAGATTGCGCAATGACTAACGCCACCCCCACCAGCAGCTCCCCACACTTAATTTCAAATAAAGTGCCTTTATCTAAGTATTCTCGAACTACCATTTCACTTTCATCAGCTAGCATTAATTGTGGTAAAAAATCTTCACGATTGCCATCTACCTTCTGTAGGGATATTCGATAACGGACAAAATCTTCACGTTCAAAGACATTTAACACACACGGTTGTTTTTCCTTCACCTCCAACCATGAATGCTCCTCTGGATATTTACTTTCCACACCTAATCGAATAAAAGGCAGTTTTTCTTGTGCTTTTTGTGATCGGATATTTACCTTCCGAGCCCCAGCAAAAACCCGTGCTAGTCCTAGCTCGAAAAATGCAATGTCTAAGATAGCTGTTTTGGCTTCAAGATTATAGTCTTTCCCCCAAAATTGGTGACCTAGCCAAGAGCCAATATGACAGCTCTTTTTATCATGATCTATAAACATTAGGGATGTTACACCAATCAGTTGCCCTTCCTCATTCAAAACTACACGAGGAACCGTCTTCCCCTCTTCCTCGTCCACACATTCACGTTTGATAAAATTAATGGTATCTTCTACCTTACCAGCAGGTAACCCGAGGGCATCTCGCACCTGCGGCATAGAAGATAACTCATGCATCGCCTCAGCATATTTAATATCATGCTTCACTAAAGTTACCGCCATCCTCAATTCCCCTTTTACTACTATTTTTTGTTTTCTTTTCATTATTTATATTCCTAATTCATCAATCATACGATAATTGCCAGGACATGCCAAAACGATCTTGAATCCATGCAAACTGTTTAGAAAAACCATAATGATTAAGTGGCATTAATGCTTGGCCGCCTTCTAGCATTTGGGCAACAAAACAGTTTATTTCCTCCTCCGAATCACACTCTATAAAGACTGATGTTGATGGAGTAAACGTAAACTCGTGTTGAATGGCACTATCATTCACCAGCAATTTTAATCCCTTTAAATGGAGGACTGCCATTGCTACCTGTTGTGAATTATCCATATACGCTAAGCTAACAACTTCTAAATCTGGAAACCACTTCTTATATTGTTCAATCGCCTCATTGGCCTGCCCTTGAAACATTAAAAATGGAGTCGCGCTTTTCATCTATTTTTTCACTCCTTCATAATGTGAAATCCATTGCGCAGGGGTTATTTTTGACACAAGCTCACTGATTAAATCAAATGGAATATTTTTGGCATTTGTAAATCGAATACAGCTTTTCCCCATATTTAATTTTGTGGGCACTCGCTTTGCATACTCCTCTTGGAACCAAGAAAGCAATGCTGGATCTGCATAAATACCCATGTGGTAGAGTGCAATATGACGCTTCTGTACAGCTAGGCTAATAAAAGGTAATGGCGTATTCGGTGTCACATGGTAACCCTCAGGATAGGATGTTAATGGTACCACATAACTGACCATTCCATATTGCATTGTTTGTTCAAATCCATCTGGTACATTCGTTTCTACGGCAGCAACAAGCTCACTAAAAGCATCACGCCATTTTTCTTCGACTTGCTCCATATATACATTTTTCATATTTTGCCTCACTTTTATCATGTAGTTTACTACCTTCACTCCTAGCGTAGTCCTCTTTAACACTTTTTGTAAATAATTTACCATCTCATCACTAGAGAACACAAATGAAATAATTCGATTAAATGGTGCTTTACCAGAACTTCTAACTAACAAATCACGAGGTTTATTGATTATAACAACTGCTAATTCAGCCTTCAGTTTAAATTCCTTTTGCCTAGCTTTAACACCATTTTACTGTACCTTTATCTCCTTTTTGGCAGCTAATAATGTACTGATACATTTTCATCTTAGTTTTGTTAGTATACTGAATTATTGAAAACTTGGGTATAAAAAATAAACGCCTGAAAAATTTCAAGCGTTTACGTTATTACCTATTATTTTATTTTGGCAGTCGCAATTATCCCTTTAATAATCGGAATAGCAGTTCCTAATAGGATGACAGGTAAGACCCACCAACCTAACGAATTTGTTTCACCAAGACCAATACGAACCATTTGGAATGATATAAATGCGAAGAAAATAAGACAGAGGTTTTTCACTTCATTTAGTATTTTTCTGCTATTTAAATAGAATGCTTCTACATTGTTTTCATTCAAGCGTGCTGGATAGTTATGCATATGTGGGGCCCTTTCTAGTAGTCCCATGACAATCCATAAAAATAAACCAATGAATGGAAGAATAAATAACTCTACCTTTGAGCCCCATCGATCTACCTCGCCTACACCATTAAAGTGCGCAGGAATTTCATTAGGTAATTCGAACCATGCAAATATAATATAGATGATGGATACAACAAATATACCTCCGCCAATATAATTCCATATTTTCTCTGATTTTGTTTTGGGTAATTTTAAAATTGGTCTATACATTTCCTTCACCCCTATTCATTTCCATTACTCCTTCTACGTAACTACTATAAATAAAGTTTCAAAATTTATGAAAATTGGCTTAATATTCAATAGATATCATTAACCATCTCTATTATTATTAATATTTTATCTATAAAATCTCCTTTTTTTATCACATCACATATAAATTGATATTATCTTCAAACTATTAATTACAGTAAAAATACTCATAATACTTTGTAAAATCCGTATAATCTGATATAAATGATATATATACATATTTCATTATTTTGTAACATTTCTACTAATTACTGAGAAAGGACATTTCAACTATGCGATTTACTATCTACAAGAAATTATTACTCGGTTTTTTTATAGTGATTTTAGTGCTTGTTACGACAATTGGTTTAAATATAAAACAGCTAGATTCTGTAAATAAGACCTATCGTACATTACTGGAGGAACAAACAACTAAATCAATCAGTATTCAGGAATTACGAGTTATTGCAAAACAAGAAATTGTTAGTATGCGTGGCTATTTACTGCTTGGAGACAAGCAAAATTATCAAAGCAATCAGGACTCTCGCGAGGAATTTAAGCAAAAATCTGAAGAGTTGATGGCTACTTTAGATTCTGATGAATCAATAAAATTCTTAGAGGCTATTAACAAAAGTGAGCAAAGTGTCCAACAATTCGCTGACCGTATGTTTGCGTTAAAGGCTGAAGGAGAAACTGAAAAGTATGAAAAACTTGATAGTACTCAAGGACGCCTAATCATTAAACAGTTTGATGAACGCGTTGAAAACCTTTCAAATTATCAAAGTGACTATATTGATAAAAAAATGGCTGCTACATCAAAACAAATTCAAGATATTAAACTCCAAATGCTTCTACTTGGGGTCTTTGCTGTTGTCATAAGTCTGATAATTGCAATGGTTGTAGGAAGCCTAATGGCCCGCCCTATTAATGGCATGGCTAAAGCTGCTAAAAAAATAGCGGAAGGCGACTTAACAGCCGAACAAATTCGTATTAAAAACCGTGATGAGGTGGGTGACTTAGCCCTTGCCTTTAATCAAATGGCTGCAAATTTAAAGGATTTAATTACAAATGTCCGTCAAAACACAGTGCAAGTTAGTGGCTCTGCTGCTGAGTTAACAGCAAGTGCAGACCAAACTATACAGGCTACAGAACAAATCACTTCTTCTATTCAAGAGGTTGCTAGTGGCTCTGAAGCCCAAGGAAAAAATGCCTCAGAAAGCTCTGAAGCGATGAAAAATATGACAAAGGGCATACAGCAATTAGCTTCTACGACGGCTGCGGTTTCTGAACTGGCAATCGAAACGAATTCAGAAGCTAAGAAAGGCAATGATTCATTACATCGTGTCATTTCTCAGATGACAACAATTAATACAGCCGTCTTAGAGTCGGCAAGTGTTGTGAAAAATTTAGATGAACATTCTATTGAAATTGGCAATATTATTGGGATTATTACGGATATTGCTGAACAAACAAATTTATTAGCACTTAATGCTGCAATTGAAGCGGCTCGTGCAGGCGATCATGGGCGTGGTTTTGCCGTTGTTGCTGATGAAGTGAAAAAGTTAGCAGAGCAATCGAAAAAATCCGCGGAGCAAATTGCTACTTTAATTTCTGAAATTCAGCAAGATACAAATCGTGCTGTGACCGTGATGGATACCGGTACGCAAGAGGTTCAAATTGGTATGAAAGTTGTAAAAGTAGCAGAAGAAGGCTTCTCTAAAATTGTCGAGCTTATTGAACAAGTTTCCATGCAAATCCAAGAAGCTACAACCGTGTCGGAGGAGATGTCATCTAGTGCAGAGCAAATTTATGCTTCCTTTGATGAAATAGCAACGATTGCACAAATGTCCTCATCTAATTTACAAAATGTCGCTTCTGCCTCAGAAGAACAATTGGCTACTATTGAAGAAGTGGCAGCTTCAGCAGCTACCCTTTCAAATATGGCAGAAGAGCTTCACACGCAAGTTTCTCGTTTTAAATTAGATTAAATAAAAACTGCTCATTTTCTGAAGGTTTAGGTAGTGACCCCTTAAAGTTAGAGTTTTTATTTATGCAGCTAATTGGCTGGCATGAGTTCGGTATTTTACCGGACTCATGCCGGCCAATTTTTGTTTAATACGTTCGTTGTTATAGTAGTGGATATATTTTTCAATTTTCTTTTTTAACACGTCATATGAGACTAATTCTTCCCCGTGATACATTTCTTGTTTGAGTAAGCCAAAGAAGTTTTCCATTGCTGCATTGTCTGCACACGTTGCTTTGCGAGACATGCTTTGGAAAATCTTGTTCTGCTTTAATGTTTTCACCCATTTATTATGTTGATAGTGCCAGCCTTGATCTGAATGGATTGTTGTTCGATATTCTGCACGTTCTCGAATGACTGGAAGGGCTTGTTTCAATGAGTCCAGCACAAAATCCATTGTAGGCCGTTTAGACATACTGAACCCAATAACCTCTCCGTTATATAAGTCCATAATTGGGCTCAGATATAGTTTTTCATCATCTGTACATTTGAATTCAGTTACGTCTGTCACCACTTTTTGTACGGCGTAATGCGTATAGAAACGGCGATTTAAACGATTTTTCGCCACTTTTCCAACCGTACCTTTATACGATTTATAGCGCGACTTGCGGACGAATTTCTCACATTTCAAATCTAATTCCTGCATAATGCGCTGTACTTTTTTGTGATTAATGATGTAGCCTTGCGCTTTTAACTCCGTATGTATACGACGATAGCCATATCGTCCTTCATGTTTCTTAAACGTCTCTAAAATCAACGTTTGCCATCCCTTATCTGGATCTTCCTGATGCAGTTGCTTGATGTGATAATGATACGTAGCTTCTGGAATATCTACACGCATTAAAATGTCTTTTAATCGGAATCCTTCTTCTTTGAGTTCAAAGGCAATGACTGCTTGTGCTTTCCGAGGAATGCTTCCGGGTTCTCTCGAAAAGCCTTCAACTTTTTTAAGTATGCCACCTCTAGACGAAGCAGTTCATTTTCACGTTCTAACTGCTCCTCACGTGACATTTCTTTTTCTTGTTTAGTTGGTTTTGATTTTTTCGACATAGATGGGCGCCCCTTTGCTTTTTCTTGCAGGCCCTCTATCCCTTCTTCCAGAAATTTTTGGTTCCATTTAGCGATTAAACGTGGATTGTTCATCTTAAATTGAATCGCTGTCTCTTGATAGGAAGCACCTGTTTGTTTCATAAAGTGTAATACATCTACTTTAAATTGAACAGAATAGACTTCCTTACTTCTTTTTCGTTTAATACCATTATTCCCATATGCTTTGTAGGCAGCTACCCATGTTCTAATTGCTGTATTAGATGGAATGGAATATTTTTTAGCTAATCGTTTAAGACCTATTTTTCCTGTTAAATACTCTTTCACAACCTTTAACTTAAATTCATCGCTATATTTTGCCATAAAAAAACACCCCAAAAGTTTTTTACTCTAACTTTTGGGGTGCAGCACCTTATTGCCTCTAGAAAATGAGCAGTTTTTTAGTTATATATTTCTATGTACTGTACTTTACACTTAGCATAAGAAGCATTTCAATGACGGCAGCTTCCTCGCTAGGAACTTGTAATGTAGCCATTTCACGTACCTGGTGCTCTCCTACACAGATACTTTCCTTCGCCTTCAAAAACATAGAAGCATCATTTGCATCATTTCCAAATGCAATAAACTCTCCTGCAGCAACACCCAATTTAGATAAGCCGTTCCATTTATCAATACCATTAGGACTTATATCCACAATATTTTCTGAAGCATGCTCATACAGACTCACCGGAAGCTTTTGTAGTTCAGACAATACAGCTTCTCGCTGTTCCCCTGGAAATAACACTACCTTTACAATGTCATGAATATCCTGCAATGCTACTTTTTTTGCCGCTTTTAAAGGATCTAGATTTCGATAAATTGGATGATCCTCACTTCCTGTATAAGCATAATCCCAATGACTATCTACTAGATATGGTAATTGAAAAGCGGTAATAATCTGCCGAATACCCTCCACTATTTTTGAAGCAAAAGCTGTCACCTCAATTGTTTCTCCATCACGAGCAACAAATGCCCCGTTACCACCTACCATTGGATATACTCTCATTGATTCTGGTAATACCGGTAATAGATCACGTATTGGTCTTGCAGAGGCAAACATCACTTCATGTCCATGCCGTCTACATGCTTCTAAAGCATTGATGATTCTTTCACTTAACGGTTTCCCTTTAAAACAAATAGTCCCATCTAAATCAAAGACAAATTTCATGGTGTTTCCTTCCTTTCATGGTGTTCAATTACTCCATTATTATCTCACAGAAATTACTATTTTTAGTGGTTTCCTATACATTTCACTAAATATCAAATGATTAATAAGATACACATCGTTTAAGACAGAATTAAAAAAATTTTTAGAATATTATTGACAGGAAGTTAATATCCAAGTATTATTGCTTTCAACAACACATTGCAGGCCAAGATTGGAAATAGTAAAAGTGATTGTGTACTTGTAGAGAGCCGATGGTTGGTGTAAATCGGTAGACACACATTTTGAACTCGTCCATGAGCTACTCCCTGAACATAGTAGTAAGGGATGTCGGTTTCCCCCGTTAACAGGATAGACAGTGATAGCTGTCGATAAGTGGACTTTTTCTGTAATGAGAAGGTCAATTAGAGTGGTACCGCGAGCATAAACTCGTCTCTATTTTTATATAGAGATGGGTTTTTTTATTTTTTTAATGACTTTGGCCTACGTGTAGATTTTAGATACTAATTACGACAAAAGGAGTGTTTGAGAATGGGAAGAAAAATTTGGGTGTTTGATACAACTTTACGTGATGGCGAGCAAGTGCCTGGTGCAAAGCTAAATCTATATGAAAAAGTAGAGATTGCACAGCAACTGAAAAAACTAGGGGTCGATATTATCGAAGCTGGATTCCCCGCTTCATCACAAGGTGATTTTGATGCTGTCAGGGCCGTAGCTGAAAAGGTCGGCAACACGAACGACATCATGATTACAGCATTAGCACGTGCAGTGAAGGCAGATATTAATGCCGTCTATAACGCTGTAAAATATGCAGAAAATCCAATGATTCACATGGTACTTGGAACATCCGACATTCATGTGGAGAAAAAATTCAGCAAATCAAAGGATCAAATTCTACAAATTGGTGTAGATGCTGTGAAGTACGCTAAATCATTATTGCCGCAAGTTCAATATTCCACAGAGGATGCGTCTCGTTCAGATTTTGAATATCTTTGGAAAACAATCGAAGCTGTTATGAAAGCTGGCGCAACTATGATTAATGTTCCTGATACGGTTGGCTTTGCAGAACCAGAAGAATTTGGAGAGATGATTTTTAAATTAAATGACCGTATGAAAAATTTAAACGATAGCGTTCTTCTAAGCGTTCATTGTCACAATGACCTAGGGATGGCAACGGCTAATACACTTGCTGCCATTAAAAATGGGGCGGATAAAGTGGAATGTACAATCAATGGTATCGGTGAACGTGCAGGTAATGCTGCATTAGAGGAAGTTGTCATGGCGCTAAAAACTCGTAGCTCCGTCTACAACGCTGAGACACGTATCAATACAAAAGAGATTATGAATACTTCACGCCTTGTTTCTAGCTTTATGGGTCTAGATGTCCAGGTCAATAAAGCTATTACGGGAGATAATGCGTTTGCGCATTCTTCTGGTATTCATCAGGATGGTTTGCTAAAATCTCGTGATGCTTATGAAATTGTTCACCCTGAAGACGTAGGTCTTGATGATATGGAGCTAGTACTAACAGCTCGCTCTGGTCGCCATGCAGTAAAAAATGCCCTTGAAAAATTAGGGTTTACTAATCTTTCTACAGATGAATTTGAAGGCATTTTTGAAGGCTTCTTAAAGCTAGCGGATGCGAAAAAGGAAGTATATGATCACGACTTATACGTTATTGTGGAAAGCTATTATGAAAAACATGATGCCAATAATAAAAATGCCACACATTATAGTGACCAATTCTTTGATATCGACGATCTACAAGTCGTCAGCAATACTAGCTTCCCTTCTGCAAGTGTGAAAGTTCGTAAAGGCGGCGAAGTATTTAAAGCAAGTGCAGTAGGCTCTGGCCCAATCGATGCCTTATATTCAGCCATTGCAGAAATTACAAACATAGATATAAAACTAGTGGAATACAATATCAATAGTGTTTCACGAGGCAAAGAGGCTTTAGGTAAGGTGAAAATTACGATTGAGTATGATGGCGAAAAGTATATTGCCAAAGCAGCTGATACAGATATTCTAAAGGCCAGTGCCTTAGCCTATATTAATGCTATCAATAGCATTGTTGTAGCAAAATTAACACCTGTGATGAATTAAATTGAATTGAAAAAAGCAGTATGTCGTATGTGAACTACCCCGTAAAAATTAGACATCAATCTATCTTTTTGGGGTTAGATCATATGAGTCATACTGCTTTTTCAAATCTAACGACTGTCCCTCACTAATTTTTGATACTCTTCTTCAATTCGTTCAATGTCAAGACGTTCAAACAAAGGAGCTACTGCTTGAATCATTTGAGGCAATTCTACTTGTTCATGCCACATCATTTCCTGTATGCCTAACATATTCCTTACCTTCTCTGCTGAAAATGGTAAGAAAGGATGCAGTAGCTGTCCTAAATTAGCAATAATATAGACACAGGTTGCTAGTGTACGATTACTAGCCTCCACATTTTCTTTTACTTGTTGCCATGGCTGTTGTACGTCAAAATAGCGATTAGCCCCTCGAATATACTCAAAAATGGCTTCTAACGCTTGTTTAAAATGCCCTCCTTCAATCAGCCTGCCCGCTTCATTAAACAGTTGAATGGTTTGTTTACGAATATTGCTATCTACTTCAGCCTGTGGCACCTGGCTGGCAAAGGATTTCTCAATAAACTTCAATGTACGATTGACAAAATTACCATAGGCACCGAGTAATTCACTATTATGACTGTAAATAAATTCTCGCCATGAAAAATCAGTATCACGGTTTTCTGGCGCATTCATCGTTAAGAAGTAGCGAATGGCGTCTGCGTCATAACGACTTAAAATATACGGAACCCACACAGCCCAATTTTGACTAGTTGATAATTTTCGTTTTTCTAATGTTAAATATTCGTTCGATACGATATGTGTTGGTAATGCTTGCGCCCCGATTCCCATTAAAATAGCTGGCCAAATAACCGTATGGAAAGGAATATTATCCTTCCCATGGACATAATACGAAATGGTCTCTTCATTCCATAAATCTTCAATCGCTATTTGATGCTCTTTTGCCCACTCTAGACTTGCTGATAGATAACCAGCTACTGCTTCAATCCATACATATATTTTTTTCCCTTCAAAGCCTGGCACTGGGACATCTATGCCGTTTGGTAAATCTCTTGTTACTGCTCGGTCAGGAACCCCTTCTGCCAAGTAACGCTCCGTTAAACCTAAAGCATTATCTCGCCAACGTTTATGGGCCTTCGCTTCTGCCACATAAGACTCCAATCTACCTTGAAATTGACTAAAGGTAAAATAAAAATGCTCTGTCTCACGAATAACAGGCTCATTGCCACATATTTTGCAACGTTTATCTATTAAATCCAGTGGGTCTAAGATTTCTGAGCAGTTATCACATTGATCTCCCCTTGCCTTTGCACCACAATTTGGGCAAATTCCCTCAACAAATCGATCGGGTAGAAATTGTTGATCTGTCTCACAGTAAGCCTGTTCAATTTTCTTTTTGTATAAAAGATTGTTAGCTAGTAGCTGTAAAAATAGGCCCTTTACGGATTCATGATGGTGTTCTGCATCTGTTCTAGTGTATAAATCATAGGTAAATCCTAAATCACGAAAGCACTGCGTAAATTCAGCATGATAGTGATTGGCAATGGCCTCTGTTGTTGTATTTTCTTGTGCTGCACGAATAGAAATAGGTGTACCATTACAATCACTGCCTGATACATATAAAACCTGCTCACCTTTTTGTCGGTAATATCTAGCCAAAATATCACCTGGTAATAGTGCGGCAACATGCCCTAAATGCAAAGAACCATTTGCATATGGCCAAGCGCCTCCAATAACAATTGTCATTCTAGTTTGCTCCCCTCACTAAAAAAATGGTAAAAAAAAAATCGTCCTAATCAAATCTGATTAGGACGAGTATACCCGTGTTACCACCTATATTTACAAATAGCTCACACTATTTGTCTCCATCAGTACGTCTCCATTCAAAATGAGAGATACTGCCGCTGTTGTAACGAGTGCCCATCTCGTCGTAATCTACTTGCTAAAAAGCTTTCGGTACGAAGCTCAAAGGTCATTTTCAAAAGGGTTCATTTACCTCATTTCCACCAACAGAGGCTCTCTACAAAATGCTGATCCAATTTACTTTTCCTTTTCAATGCTTTTCCTATAGGATTGGCACTATTTTACGCTTTCTAGTGATGAAATGCAATGATTGTCGTTAAATCAACTCTATTTTTCGATAAAGATTAAAATTTAAGCAATTAATTGAATGTGATGTTTAATAACGCTGTTAAATCATCTATTATAATGTCTGCCTTTTGCAATTCGTTATCCTGTGCAAAGCCAAAACGAACGCCTATCGACTGTAGTTGATTGTCATGTGCAGCCTGAATATCCGACGAACGATCTCCCACCACTACCCCGTTCTGGATTTCATTTTCTTCTACAACTCGTTTTACTAGATCTGATTTATGCCCACTTACAATAGATTGAATGCTGTAGATTCCCTTTATAAAACGCTCTAATTGATAGGTTTCAACAATCGCCTGTAAATAGTCAACCTGTCCATTACTCGCTATGTATAACGGATAATTCTCTGATAATGCTGCAAGAGTTTGTTCAGCATATGGATATAAAGCTCCCTGATGATTGCGTATTTGCTCAATCAGCTTTACATGGAATAAAACATTGCTCTCTTCACGTATCTCTATTGTATGCATAGGACATAATGTTTCCCACACAACAGGTAAAGGAACGCCCATTATTTCTCTGTATTTTTCTATCGGTGTTTCTCCTTGCCACAAGCCACTTGTCCGTAGCACATCAAATGTTGCGTCGAGCGCAGGCTCTAATATAAGATTTGTTTGAAATAACGTGCCATCCATATCAAAAATAAAAGCTTTATTCATAGAATCACTCCCTGATTAATTATCAAAAAACGTCATGTGAGGCTTTTCCTGCTGATAATAAGCCAAACGATCTTGCAAAGTTCCTGTATGAAATTCAAATTTATGACCATCTGGGTCTGTAAAGTAAATCGATTTTTTGTCCTTCTCATCTCTTTGACGCCCTGTTAAAATATTGACCTTTAATTGTAGCAATTTATCATACATTTTATTATAGTCATCCTCACAAATAGTAAAGGCGATGTGGGTATAGGAATGATGGATTTCATTCCGTGGTATATCCCTCTCTACATTCAGGGCGAGCCACAGCCCATTTACATCAAAATAGGCTGTGCTTTTCCCCTTTACTAGCAATTTAGCATCGAAAACATTTTCATAGAATGCGATGGATTCCTCTAAATTGGATACAGAAAATAGTAAATGATTAATATGTTGAATGGTCATAACTAAGCTCCTAATGCTTATTTTTTACCTTTTTTTATTCCTTTAGAAATCTGCTTCCATTTACGTTGCTCCTCAAGTTTCGCCTGTGCATTGGTTTTGCGTTCCATATAAGCTAATTCTCTTTGGAGCTTAAAGTAGCTTTGGAGGCGATATTGATCCAACTCTCCATCAACAATAGCTTGCTGGACAGCACAATAAGGCTCTTTTTGATGAGTACAATCACGATAACGACAAGCTGTTGCTAGTTCCTCAATATCTTGAAAGCTTGAAGCTAAACTATCACCTTGATCCCATAATTGAAGCTCACGCATCCCTGGTGTATCGATTAAACAGCCCCCATCTGGTAATATGACTAACTCTCGATGAGTAGTTGTATGACGACCCTTAGCATCTTCCTCACGAATACCAGCAACCTTCATCAGCATCTCCCCACACAAAGCATTTGTTAAGGTCGACTTCCCTGCCCCTGAAGAGCCTAGCAATGCCCCTGTCACTCCCTCCGTGAACAATGTCTTAATTTCCATTAAGCCTTCGCCCGATAAAGCACTCGTCACAAAAATATCTACACCAAATGCTACAGACTCAACTTCTTGTACCAAGCTTGCAGTATCCTCACATAAATCTGCCTTCGTCAGGACAATCACTGGCCTTGCCCCTGAATCCCAGGCAGCTACTAAATATCGCTCCAAACGTCGAATATTAAAATCAGCGTTCAAGCTCATAACAAGTAACACAATATCCACATTCGATGCCACAATTTGTTCTTGAATTTCCAGACCTGCAACTTTGCGTGAAAAGACAGATTTTCGTTGGAATAGCTGATGAATAATTGCTCGTTCCTCACCGGGCATTTTCTCTACTAGCACCCAATCACCAACTGCTGGATAGTCCTCCCGAGCTAAAGACGTATACGCATAATGACCAGCAATTGTCGCAAGCCATTCGCCCTCTTCAGCTAACACTCGGTAAGAATGCTTATGCTCCAATGTAACCCTCGCTGGCACACAATTCTTCAATTTAGGCTGTTTTTTCATTTCCATCATTTGCTCTTCAAAATACGTTGTAAAACCTACTGTTGTTAAATTCAATTTATTTTCCTCCTAAACGTACATATCCTTGACGCCTCAGCGCAATGTCTGTAATATCCGCCAGAGACTCTATCGTCATTCAGCATTTTTTGAACCACGAAAAAAACCTTGTAGCTGCAATTCGGCAGTTACAAGGTTTCACAGGCACGTTTAAAAGATACACAAATACCCCGAGTTATAGCACGGCGTCACTTTGTATATTTTAGGCGTGTGAAATGGAACAAACCGAATTGCAGTTCGCTAAAAATAGATCTATTCATCATGTCACATCACCTTCTTTCCATTTAGTTGTTATCAATATAGCTAAATTTTCAGAAATTGTCAATTATAATCTTATAAGCATTTATTCTAATCCTTGACGCATAGAATGAACAAGACCACTAAATGCGAGGAGATGTTGAATTGCCTAAAATCATTTCTATTAGCACACATCAACCACCTTACACATTACAGCAATCAAATGCAGAGGAACTAACGAAAGAGCTTTTCTATGCAAAAATCCCAAAACTAGAGCGCTACTTAAAGGTTTTTGAAAATGGTGGCATCGACACCCGCCATTTTTGTGTTCCATCAGAATGGCATCGTACGAATCACTCCTTTGAGGAACGCAATGATTTATATATTGAATTAGCTACACAATACAGCGTGAACGTCATCCAGGCATGTTTAGAAAATGATGCTTTTTTATCTTCACCCATTTCTCCCGAAGAGATTGATGCTATCATTTTTGTCAGTAGTACTGGCATTTCAACACCAAGCATTGATGCGCGTGTGATGAATAAACTTCCCTTTTCAGATCGACTGAAACGTATTCCACTATGGGGGTTAGGATGTGCTGGCGGAGCAGCAGGTGTAAGTAGAGCCTTTGATTTTTGTAAAGCCCATCCACATGCGAAGGTGCTTGTCGTTTGTGTCGAGTTATGTAGCCTCACTTTTCAGCCAAATGATTTTTCTAAAAGTAATTTAATCGGTGCTTCTCTTTTTGCAGATGGTGCTGCTTGTATTCTCGTTTGCGGAGACGATTTAACCATCGATACAAAAAAAACAACACCTTCTATTTTGGCAACAGGCTCTAAATGGATGCCAGATTCAGAAAATGTGATGGGTTGGAATGTAAAAAACAATGGACTTCATGTTATTTTTCAAAAAAGTATTCCTGCCATTATTACTAATTGGCTCGGACCATTCATTGAAAAATTTTTAATGGAACAAGGACTGTATAGTGAGCAACTTACTCATTTCATCGCTCATCCTGGAGGAAAAAAGGTTTTAAAAGCTTATGAAGATACACTTTATTTGTCTCCCCAAAAAACCGACATTTCTCGGGAAATATTGCGCCAACATGGCAATATGTCATCACCAACTGTGTTATATGTATTAGAGCAATTTATGCTACATGAAGGACAAGTGGAGGATACAGGTTTACTCGTCGCTCTTGGCCCTGGTTTTTGTGCAGAAGCTGTATTATTAAACTGGAGGGAGTAACATGATCTTCTATCTTATTTTAACTATTGTCATTCTACAAAGACTGACAGAGGTTGTCATTGCCAAACGCAATGAGAAATGGATGTTTTCACAAGGGGCCTATGAAGTAGGTGCCTCTCATTATCCCTATATGGTCACAATGCATGTTAGTTTTTTTCTGTTTTTAATTGTAGAAATCGTCACTAATAACAATGGTATCTCGCCCTTATTCCCATTATTTTTTATATTATTTATAGCTGTGCAAGCCTTAAGGATTTGGTGTATTCGCTCTTTGGGCTCCTTTTGGAATACAAAAATTCTTATATTACCTGATGCTCAAGTTGTCCGTAAAGGGCCATATGAATATATGCGTCATCCCAATTATGCGGTAGTTTGTTTGGAAATCCTTTTACTACCTCTCATGTTTCAGGCTTACTTTACAGCATTTTGTTTTACATTATTAAATATTACAATGCTTTCTGTACGAATTCCTATAGAAGAAAAAGCATTACGAGATGCTACTAATTATAATCGTGTATTTCAAAAGAAGATTTCGGAGTCTTAACCGAAATCTTCTTTTCTTCTTAATGCCATTCCCAGTTGAATGGGTCCTGTAGACGCTCCCAAGGATTATGGAACTCTTCATCCGTTAATAAACAGCTGTCCAATTGTTTGATTATATCTTCTCGATTTAAATCAATCCCAATAATAACAAGCTGTGTCATTCGATCTCCAAATTCCTCATCCCAATCCTCCAATACTTCAGGACTTTGCTGAAATACATCCTGCTGCTGTGCTTTAGGTAGGGCTGCTATCCAATAAGAAACAGGTTCAATTTTTGCAGATGACCCAGCCTGAGATAATAATAGTGCAACATCCTGATGTCTTGCACTCCAAACAATTCCCTTTGCTCGTACAATCGATTCTGGCATTTGATCACACCACTCAACAAAACGCATCGGATGGAAGGGTCTTTTGCTTTTATAGGTGAATGAAGATATTCCATACTCTTCTGTCTCTGGTGTATGATTTTCATGACCAAGCTCTAATTCCTTTAGCCAACCAGCCGACTCTGAAACCCGTTCAAAGTCAAAGCGACCTGTATTTAAAATATCTGCTGGATCAATCACACCGTTTGTTGTACGAATAAGTTTCGCTTCTGGTTGCAATGCACGCAAAATACGTTCTAACCGTTCAAGCTCCTCTGCCGATACTAAATCACACTTATTTAAGACCAGGACGTCACAAAATTCAATTTGATCAATGAGCAGATCCGCAACATCACGTTCATCTAATTCACCAACCGCTTCCTTACGCTCTAATAAGCTTTCTCCCGACTGAAAATCATGCCAAAAGCGATGTGCATCCACGACAGTAACCATTGTATCTAATTGGCAAAACTTCGTTAAATCGATGCCAAGCTCCTCATCTAAATAACTAAATGTTTGTGCAACTGGAATTGGCTCACTAATCCCCGTCGATTCAATCAAAATATAATCAATATTGCCAAGCTTCGCAAGACGTTCCACCTCCTGCAATAAATCCTCTCTTAATGTACAACAAATACAGCCATTGGATAGCTCTACAAATTTTTCCTCTGTACGCGATATACCGCTGCCATTAGCAATCAGCTCCGCATCAATATTAATTTCACTCATATCATTCACAATAACCGCGACACGTAAATCCTTGTTGTTTTGCAATACATGATTCATCATAGTTGTTTTACCAGAACCTAAATAACCACTCAATACTGTAACGGGAATTCTCTTTGTCATTATTACAACTCCTTAAATCGTAATCATTACTATTTACAATTTGTAATTAAATCATACAATATTGGAAAATGCAAAGCTTTTTATTACTTACAAAAATAAACTTGACAATATTCGGTGAGAAATATATCGTTTAAATCGTAACGATTACTATTTAAAAGGAGGGTCATACATGCGTGTTCAAATAACACTAGCCTGCACTGAAACAGGTGATAAAAACTATATAACGACTAAAAATAAACGCAATCACCCAGAAAGATTGGAGCTTAAAAAATACTCCCCTCGCCTGAAACGCGTAACAGTCCATAGAGAAACAAAATAATTTTGCAATGGGATAAATTTGGAGTAGTGCTGATGCATTTATTGAGTGGATTTCTCTATTGTTGGAGCAGGGGCAACATCGTATGTGCGAGGTTATCTAATCTTGGAGCAGATGGGGCTTTCTTTAACACCAGTTTCCACACTTTGAGAGCGCTGTTGGCAAACCTTTGAGCGACCTACTCTATTTTGAGAACGAAGTTTAGCTCTTCTCGAGCGGAGCTCAAGCAGCTTTCCCTTCCATCAAACGTAGCACCTCCAACATCCCTTCCAATCGAGCAACTAAAAAATGACTGTTTCAAAGGTATACATTTTGAAACAGTCATTATAAAATTTTCAGCTATACTTGCTTTCTATTGATTTCTAAAGCTAGCTCGTTCAATTTTTGATCTAATTCATCGAGCACCCTTAATCTGAAATTTATTTGTTCATCTATCTGGACTTGTTGCTTTATCGATGAGCTACTATCATCAGTTTGATTTTTGAATTCAACTAATTCATGGGTTAATCTTTCAATTTCTAAATTTTTCATCTCCAACTCTCTTAATAGTTGCTGTTGAAGGCTGTCCGCTTCTACTTTATCCCTATGATATGTTTCTAGCGCCTCTATAATATGCTTCATTTGTTTACCTGTTACTGTTGTATAGTCGCTTATTTTTTTATCTAGACCTTCAATAATAGCTTTATCATTTGTCTCAATCGAAGCTTTATGTGAGACTTGAACACTGTTCTTCAATGACTTATTTTCAGCTCGCAATTCGGCAACTTCCTTTAATAATGCTTCTATGGATGCAATTTGTTTTTTTCTTTGTCCTTCTCGTTTTTGAATTTCTTCATCGTAGGCTTGAAGCTCTTTGTCAAAGTCTCTTTTCAACTTTAATAGCTCCATCGAAAGATCTTTTCTTAGTCTTGTTAATTGTATATTTTCTCGTTCGAGCCGCAGAACTAAAGCATAATAATCACTATCTCTAAGCCTTTTCACTTCATTTTTATACTTGGCTAATTCGGCCCTTAAAAAAATAATCATTTGTTGGAGCTGTATCGGATCATTGTTTTTTACAATATCATTGTCCATCATCACACCCCCTAGCCAGAATACCTTTTTAGTAAATCAACCACCTCTTCAAACTGCATTCTACTTTCCTCTAGTATTTCATCCAACTGCTTTATCCACTCCGCTTCTTGTTGTGGATGTTGTGATTGTTCAGCATCACTCTTTTCGTCTAAGACAAGAGAGGCGATTAATAAATGTAATGTACTTTTTTCAAGAAATGCAAAGCTATTATCCTGTTCATTACGGCGACTTAGTTGCTCCTTCAATAATTGATGGAGCACACTACCAAACTCTTGTTTTTCATTTTCACTCATTGTCTTCCTCCTGTGTTTGGCCCATTCCATTGAGATTAATCGGATTTAAAACGACAATACCATCTGTAAGCTGATCGCAATATGTAAAACCCATAATAGTGCCTGAATATGGTAAATTATGTGACCATTTTATTTGAAAATTAGTAAATGAAATGGTTTCATTCGGTTCGATTATTGATTTTCCTACGGGTTTCAGCCAGTACTCCTCTTTGCTTAATTTATCGTTAAAACGTTCCCAGTTGCTCTGTCCCTGTGTCTTAAAATTTGGCGTAAAATTTTCATGAACATATCTCCCAGAAAAGTAAAATGGCGATTCCTTCGGTAATGTTATACACAGATAGGGGTTTGTAATGGCTGTACTACCGATATTGTGAATATGATAGGAGCCTAAACATAAACTTTCTTGTTCAGGGTCATAAGAAATATTGAACGAGGTTGTAAAATAACTAATGAGGTTGACTCTGTTTGGAATGGTCAGCCCCTCGACCAGCTGTTTAATTTCATAAACATAAGCGTTTGTTTGTTCTTTTAATTCCTGTATCTTGTCTTCTACACGATTTTTCACTCCGTACCTCCTTACTATTTTCCATCAATTGTGCCTAGGCGTAATGGTATCCAGATTATTTTGGAAATCTGCGACATCCGCTGACTTAAAATAAAAAAAAGAGAGGATTATCCTCTCTTCATGATATGACTTTCCTCTATTTGTTAGCACCGTTAACCTAAAGTTGGGAAAATAATAGGGCACTGTTGTGGACGAACTGCAGTTGGACATGAGAATGGTAAGTCTGCTCTTGGTTCGCAGAAAGTTGCTAAGAATTCCACAGTAACTGGGAATGTAGACTGAATGCTTTGACAAACGGCAACAGTAATTGTTAACGCAGAAAACGTAATTGTACCTGTTCCAGCTGCAAGTGTTCCAGTTGTACATACGAAGCAATCTAAATCTGTGTATAAGATTTCAACATCTGTACCTTTAGGAGCACATAATGTCACTTGCTCACAGCGAGAAACTGGAATTTCAGCACTTGTGAAAACAGTACCATTAGGTAAAGTAACGACAATCGTTAGAATGAAGTTCTTTTGAATATTTAAATGTTGCAGACAAACAGTTGATCCATCAATAGAGAATTGACGATTCTCACGGTTCAGGATCACAATTGGGTTTGTAGCAGCTGGAATTACTCTACATGTAACAATTGCACCAGTTAAGTCAGTCGTTGGTGTTACGCCTGGGAATGTAATTGCTCCAGTAGGAGAAATATCAAATGACATTTCTTTTACAATCCAGTCATATACCTTATCGACATTTATACAAATTAGTTCCTGCGCCTGGGATGGCATATGCTCTTGCATCCTTTTGACACCTCCATAAAATTTTTATCTTTCGTTTGTAGCATATGTTTTTCAGCTATAAGTGCATGGGCTAACAAATAGTTCCTTATGATATTTGTTAAAATCAGCAAAGGATCATTTTTTCACACACTTTCTTCTTTATAGGAAGACTAAAATGTTGAAAGGACCGGTATATTTGTAACAGAAAGTCAATATTTTTAATAAACTAATAATGGACTGAAAGGGGTGAACTACAATGGAAGAGTCAAAATTGTATACCACTCAAGAAATTGAAAAATTAAAGCAAAAAATTGAAACCTACAGAGAATCGTTAACTTCATTAAAGATGGGAACGTCAATTGAAGATTTCCTTTATATGCAGCAGGAGTTTGATGGACTGAAAACACAAATGGCCCATTTAGAAGGGATCACAGAGACATTAGATAGTAAACAAAATTCGTATATAAAAGGCTATGATGACCAAATAAAGCTTCTTTCAACACAGATTGAATCTTTGAATCAAACCATTGAAGGGATGAATCAAGAGATTTTAGCGGTTTTAAACAAATTATTAACAGTTGAAGAAAATGATACAACAACCATTCCTTCCTCCATTGAATTGCCTTCTCAAACTTCGGCTACTCTTTTACCTAGACAACCTAGAATGGCTCAGACAACAGATCAAACGACGATTACATCAGCACAGCCCTCTTATAGACTACTGCAAAGTTTGGCAGGTAAAGCTACAAACCACCAACTAAATGTAAATAATAGCGCTCCTTCTCCTGGCAATGATCTACAGGCAACTAAGCCTGAAGAGCGACATTTTAATCAACAATATTTTCAATCAATTAATACGCACCCAAGCCAAATATACAATGGTTTATACAGAAACACGACAGTTGAATCCACCTTCCATTTTAAAAATGCCACGGATGCAAAGGAAGTTCCAGTAAGTATTTATGACCCATCTGCTGTACAGCCTACTTCAAGTGATGAAAACATCGAGAATAATTCTTCTATTGTTCATGAATCGGTTAGCATTGGAACGGAAATAGTAGACGATCCTAGCGAGGTTATGCATTCTGAAAAAGAGGATAACAATCTTGAGTTTTCCCAAATATCTAAAGAATCGTTTGAACAAGTTATTTCGGAATTGCCTAGCGAGCCTGTTAGTCAAGATATTACAGCAATAGTTAGCGAACCTCTCGACCAAGTCATTTCAGAAACAATAGCTGACCCTGCTGACATTTATCATTCTCCTTCTTTAGAAACAGAGGAGTTTGTTGAAGTGTATCAAACCGGAGCAGCTTATGAGGTTCATTCGTCCCTTGAAGAGGAGAATACGCATCCTGAATCTGTAAATAAGCCGATTGAAGAAAATAAGAAGGGAAAGAACTCATTTTTCGATTTCTTTAAAAGATGGAGTTAACTTATTTATTTTTTACATCCACTATGTATTTACACACATAGTGGATGTCTTTTTGTTTCCAATAAAAACTGTCTTTTAAGAATTCATCGAATTTGTAGGTTTAGAAGATAATTGCCCTTAACCCCCAATCTGAACTGAATAGAATAATGAAGAAAGGGGGTGTAAAAATGTGTTTTAATAACTCAATGTGTGGCTGTTCAGGTAACGGTCATGGAAATGGTGAATGTAGTGCACTTGGACCTTTTGTAGCGATTGATGCAGCATGTATTACTCCACCAGTAGCAACAGGCTCACTCATCCCATTCGCTTCTGGAACAGTTCCGGTTATACTAGTATCACTTGCTACAGGTTTAGTGGATACAGTAAGCCTTGTGGGATTCGGTACATCTATTCCAGGCGTATCCCTTGCAGGTACTAATATCGATTTATCAGCATTAGTTGGAACAGAAGCTTTTTCTGTTTCTAGAGCAGGTTCCATTACATCTATTTCAGCTACATTCTCTGCAACTATTGGTGTAACTATAATAGGCTCGGCAACAGTTAGAGCACAAGTTTATCACGCGGTAGCAGGAAGCAATGTCTTCACTCCTACAACAGCATTTGTTGACTTAGCACCAGCTCTTTCAACAGTAGTTCTAGGTACTCTAGCAAGTGGTACAGCAAATGTTACTCCAGTACCAGTATCTGCAGGTGACCGTTTATTAATGGTGTTCTCCGCTACTTCGACAGGAGTAATTGCAACTCTTACTGGTAACGCTAGTGCAGGCATTACTATCGTATAAAATATACTATAAAGTTAAGCAAGCAAATAAGTGATTTCCAGTAACTAGGAAATCACTTATTTCTTTCACAAAATACTATTCTTTAGTTCGTCAAAGCATGCTGAATATGAGCCAAATGATGCTTACCGTGCCATGCATAGAGACCAATTGCATGTTCCAATGTTGTTAGCCCTGAATCAGGATGATGAAAGGCTCTTTGTAATTGTTCCTCCGTTAAGCTTGTCAGTAAATAAACCCAACGTTCATGTAAATTTTCAATTAAATTAAAAGAAGTTGCTACTGGCATTTCAGAATCTGGTAATTGTGCCCATTCCGCTTCATTATATGGCTTAATGGTTGGGACATCCTCTGTTAGCGCTAGCTTAAAACGGATATAGCTATTCATATGACTATCGGCAATATGATGGACTAGCTGTGTAACTGTCCAGCCATTTTCACGATAGGATTTAGCCAATGCATGCTCGCTTGCACCACTTAATGCTTCCGCCAGTTGTTTTGGTAATAAACGAATGTCTACAATCCATTCCTGTACTCGCTGTGGAGTCATTTCTTTTGGGAATTGAAATTGTCCAATAGGGTATCGTAGATCTGTCATAGTGCTATCTCCTCCGTTTCTATTCTCTTACTTTTCCATGGTACCATTAACAGTATTGCCTATTAAAATAGAAATTGTTTTATAACGTTACTTCCATTTGCTTCTTTACGACCTCAACCAAAGCCCTTAGTGGATGAATAATTGTTTGAGCGGTCTGCTCTTCAAATTGTCTTGCCGCATCCATCATTGAGAGCTGAGCTACGGAGATGGCCTTTTGCTCACTCATTAACTTATGTAGAGCTTGTGAAATAGCATCATTATAAGCTTTCTTTTTCCCTTGCATAATGAGATCAAATGTCCCCTTGATGATTTTTGCCTCAACATTTACTGATTTCCCCTGCTGCCTAGCATATTGGTGAAGTCTTGCCATCGTTCCTTCTACTGTCGCAGGATTTGTAAAAAGAATAATTTGAGGCTGTTGCACATTACATATGCTTTCAAAAAAAGGCTCGTCAATCTTTATAATGGGTATCGAGGCATTGAACACAGCCTCATTCTCTAATAAAGCAATATAATTTGTACACGTTATTAACATCGCATCCACATCACAGCTAATAATCCATTCTATTTGCTCCTTAACCTTATATGCTACACCATCACTACCTTTCGACACATGCTGTAAAACGCCAGGATCTACAAAATGAAGCAGCTCTAAATCTTCCTCACTTTGAAAAGCTTGCTCTATGTACTCTATATTTGAATGATGAGCATGCAAGCAGCCAAGTTTTTTCATCAATTGTCCCCCCTCTTTCCATTGCAGCTATAGCTAGCTGCTCTCCCATTTCTTCATTCGTTACAACATTACCCAACGAGCAGTATAATTCAATATTTCGTAGAACACTTATACATACTTTACACTAAATTCTTTTTTTGATTATATTAGTGCATATTCAATTGACTCTGTCGTTGCACTCAGTGTACTAGAGCTTTTTCGTACTCTTGCAAAGCCTGTAGCATCAACTTATATATTCATTGGTGCATCCTTTATCTCTGCTAAAATTACCTTCATAGCTCAACAACTCTTCAATCACCTTTCTTCATATATTTAAACAAAAAGAAACCGTATTATGCACGAATACGGTTTACTGCTTTAATTTTTTTCTTTATTTTTTTGTTTCCTTTTCAATATGCTTTCTTGCTATTTTTAAACGTTGAATGTCCTTTTTCTTCAGAGGAATAACTTCATCCTTCATCATTTTAATGTATGAAAACATGAGTAACAGTAAAATCACGGTAAAGGGCAATGCGGCAATTAACGAGGCGGTTTGCAATGCTTCAAGCCCTCCTGTGTACAATAAAACACCTGAAATTGCAGCCATTAAAATACCCCATACTAGCTTCGATAATATTGTCGGATTTAAAGAACCTTTTGTTGTCATACTTGCCATAATGAATGTGGCGGAATCGGCAGAGGTAATTAAAAATATAACGATTAACAGTATTCCAATTACAGAGGCAAGCGTTGAAACTGGCAAGTGTTCTAACAACTGGAATAGGGCAACAGTTACATCATTATGAACAGATTGAGCGATTTCTGCATCTTGATGTAAATCAAACCACATAGCTGTTCCACCGAATGTGGCAATCCAAAAGCAAGCAATAATAGGCGGAATAATTAATACCCCTATAATGAATTCTCGAATGGTTCTCCCCTTGGATACACGAGCAATAAAGGAGCCAACAAAGGGTGACCAAGCGATTGCCCATGCCCAGTAAAAGATTGTCCAATCCTTCACCCAAGTTCCCCCAACATATGGCTGCATTCTTAAACTGTATTGAATAAAGTTAGAAATGTAATCACCTATCGCTAATGTAAACGTCTCAAGTATGAAAATCGTTGGACCTGTAATAAAAACGAATAACAGTAAGACAATCGCTAAGGTCATATTGACATTACTCAGAATCTTCATGCCCTTTTGAAGTCCTGTCGTTGCAGACAACATATAGCCAATAAACATGATAAGAATAATGGCTACTTGCAAGATAAATGTATCCGGCAAACCAAAGACGAAAGTCAAACCTCCGTTCGTTTGTAGCACGCCAAGCCCTATGGATGTGGCTACCCCCATAACTGTAGCAATGACCGCAAGAATATCGATCGTTCCTTTAACAACTCGATTTGTTCCCGTTATAGGCTCTAAAGCGGTAGAGATGAGCATATTTCTTTTTTTATTGAATTGAACATAGGCCATAACAAGCCCCAATATGGCATAAACAGACCATTGGCTTAATCCCCAATGAAAGAAGGAATAACCCATTGCCAATCTGGCTGCATCCGTTGAAAGAGGTTCTGTGTCACTAAAGGGTGGTGAAAAGTAATGACTCATAGGCTCAGCCACGCCCCAAAAAACCAGTCCGACACCTAGTCCAGCTGAAAAGAGCATGGAAATCCATGTTAGAAAACTAAATTCTGGACGACCATCTTCAGATCCTAAGCGAATGGTGCCATATTTGCTAATCGCCAAGCTAAATAGAAAAATAACGATAATAAAGACTGCCATTAAATAAAACCAACCAAAATAATCCGTTGTCATATGAAATACGCTGTTTGCTACGTTCTTAAATTTTTCCGGTATCGTTGCTCCGATAATGACTAAGAGTAAAATTGCCCCACTAGAAATAAGAAATACTGGGTTCTTTAAAATTTTATTTTGCATACAGCGCCTCCATTTATCCCAGACAGATGACCAAATTTCCTTTATTATGCGTACAATTCAAGTATTTTATTAATGAAAAAAGAAACCGCATTATCAAAAGACAATGCGGTCTACCTATTATTGTGTTTTCTGCATAAAACGAATTGCTCTACTCATAACAGTTGGTACGATAGAGGCATGATTTTCATCTAAGGCCTCATAAAAATCAACTTCCATTATTTTTTCTAACACCGTTGCCATTTGTCGTGCATCATCCACCATAAAGGTTTCAAGTTCACCTGCGCTAATAAACAATGTTTCATTCATATCTTGATGCTCGTTCAAAAATACTGACGCACATTGTACTAATTCGTGCTCATTCCACCAAATAGAAGGGCTAATAGCTAGATAGCGTTGGAAGCTAGATTGATGGTGAAATAGTTGCCAAAGCGTAAAATAACCGCCTAAGGAGTGACCAAATAATGCTTGCTGAGTTTTATTTACTGGATAATGAGCCTCAATTATTGGCTTTAACTCTTCCTCTATAAAGCGGCTAAAATCTACTGCTCCTCCAAGCTTTTCATGACCTTTTCCTTTAAATCGTGCGGGATAGATATACGTCTCTGCTGGCGCTGTAAAATCGTAAAACCTTCTTTCACGCATATCATCACCATGTTCAATGCCCACAACAATGGCTGGTTGAACTCCTGTTTTCGGTGCATTACGACTTTGTAGACGCACGGCTTCCTTTACAAGATTAAAATAAGATGAGCCATCTAGTACATACAACACTGGAAAACCTTCTTCTGGTGCTTCCTCATTTGGTACAAAGATATTAATCGTATACGTATAATCTGTCAATTTTGAAGTTATTTGTTGTGTAGCATACTCTATTTTAGCTGTACTCATTTGTTGTCCTCCTTCAAAATGTCATAGCCATAGCACACAGGTGTATTCGTTACAGGATCTTCCATAATGCGAGCATCAATATTAAATACTTTGCGCATCACCTCTGCACTTAAAATTTCCTGTGGCGTTCCAGATTGCATAATAACACCTTTGCGCATCGCAATAAGATGATCTGAATATCTGGCAGCGTGGTTAATATCATGTAGAACCATCACAATTGTACAGTTGTGCTGCTCATTTAAACTTTTGACAATATCCAATACTTCTAACTGATGTGCCATATCTAAATAAGTAGTAGGTTCGTCCAACAACAAAATATTTGTTTCTTGTGCTAATGCCATCGCTAGCCATACACGCTGACGCTGTCCCCCAGAAAGCTGTGCAAGCTCCCGATTGCGATACTCCATCGTATTCGTGACCGTTAACGCCCACTCAATCATTTCCTCATCCTTATTCGTTAAACGATTGACGTTGTTTCGATGTGGATAGCGACCATACGCAATTAACTCCTCCACTTTTAACTGACCTGGAGCAACAGGTGTTTGAGATAATATGGCTAATTTCTTGGCTATATCTTTCGTCGATAAATTTTGCATGTTTTGCTCCTGCAAATAAACCGTCCCTTGTTGCTTTTTTAAAATACGTCCAATCGTCTTAAGGAGGGTTGATTTACCGCAGCCATTCGGGCCAATGATTGTTGTCACTTTGCCCTCCTCTATCGTTAAATTTAATCCCTCAAAGACACGAACCTGCTCATAACCAGAAGCCAAGTTTTCCATTCTAAATGCAGTTTGCACATCTTTTCCTCCTATGCCTTAGATTTCACCAGTAAATACAAGAAATATGGAATCCCAATAATTGAAACAACAATTCCAACAGCTAGCTCCGATGGTGCAAATACGGTTTTGCCGATAAAATCAGCTAAAATTAACAAACCTGCACCAATTAACGCACTCACGGGCATGACATAACGATGCTGAATACCAACAAGTTGCTTCGCAATATGTGGTGCCATTAAACCGATGAAACCAATACTTCCTGATACGGATACACAAGCACTAACAAGACCGACACTGGCTAATAAAAGCTTCATTTTCTCCTTTTCAACCGCAATCCCTAAACTCGTGATGCTATCCTCTTCAAGCTGAAAATAATCCAGTAAATACGATTTCCTATGCACATAAATGCCTAAGATGACAAGCCAAGGAATCATCGTTAGTACAAAAATCCAATTCGCATTATAAATTGAACCTGCCATCCAAATGGCTGCTGATTCAAAATCTTGTGCACTCATTTTTAAGGATAAGAACAGGGATAAAGCTCCGAACCCACTGTTAATGGCTATACCCGTTAATATTAATCGTTGCATATCGAGATGACCATTTTTCAAAGCAAAAGAAAAAATCAGGATAGCCGCAATCGTTCCACCGATAAAACCGAACAATGGCATCATTAAAATAGACAGCCAGCTGCTCATATCTGCACTCACTAGCTTTAATTGAAAGAAGAACATAAATATGACGACTGCCGCACCTGCTCCTGCATTTATCCCTAAAATACCTGGGTCTGCTAGTCCATTACGTGTAATACCTTGTAAAACTACTCCTGCCATTCCTAAGCCAATGCCAACGAGTCCGGCAATGACGATTCGAGGTAAGCGAAATTCAAAAATAACAAGGTCAAATTTAGAATTTGGCTCAATACGCAATAGTGTTTTGATAACATCCATTACAGACATATCGAAAACACCATTTGTAATATGTAGATAGCTCGCAACTAAAATCAGTAAAACAAGCATCGACATAGTCAAAAAGAATACACTTGAGGTATTTTTACGCACGTTTTTCACCTCCGTGCTTACGAACTAGATATAAGAAGAATGGTACACCAACCAATGCTGTTAGGACACCAATTGGCGTTTCAAATGGATAATTGACAACACGACTTAAAACGTCACAGAGCGCTAAGAAAAAGGCACCAATGACAGCCGCGCAAGGAATAATATAGCGATAATCAACACCAACAAGGAAGCGTGTAATATGTGGTATGACTAACCCTACAAAGGCAATTTTTCCTACTAGGGCTACTGCTGTCCCTGTCAAACATACTACAGCTAGCATGCTAATAATACGCACTGCTTTTGTTTTCTGCCCTAGTCCCATGGCAATATCTTCACCTAGTGAAGTAATGGTAATTGCTTTTGCAGATAATAGAGCCAAGACTAATCCTGTCAAACCAAACGGAATAGAAAGGACGAGCATATCCATATCTACCATATGTACCTTTGTGTTATACCAAGCACTTACTGTTTGTGATACTTGGAAATACATAGCAATCGCTGTAGCAATACTACTTAAAAATGTACCAATGACCGTTCCTATAATGGCTAGCCTTACTGGTGATAGACCATTGCGAATTAACGAGCCAAAACCAAAGACAATCCCTGCCCCTAATGCAGAGCCTAGCATTGACAATAAAATCATTTGATAATTTGGTAGCCCTGGAAAAAAGACGATAGCTAATGTGATGACAAATGCAGAGCCATCATTGACCCCCATTAACGAAGGAGATGCTAAATAATTTCGTGTAATCCCCTGCATGACTGCTCCAGCTACTGCTAAAAATCCTCCAACTAGCAATACAGCGGCTACTCTAGGAATACGTCCTGTCCGTATAATTTGATGATCAACATTAGATGGATCGAATGCTGTCATTGACTGCCACACTGTCATTGCACTAATATCTTTAGTTCCATACAGAACGGAAACGAGTGCTATAAGGGCAATCAGGAAAGGAGATACCGCTAATATTGAAAATGACACGATGTTTGTTTTTTTCAACTTTCACACCTTTTTCTTTATCCATTTCGCGAAACACAATGTCGATTACTCAGGTGATATACCCTTTGGAAAACAACTACCTTCAATGAAAAAATACGATATCTTACAAAAGGCTGGTAATAGCCCGGTGATATCACCAAATCTACTACCAGCCTGTTTATCTTATTTAAGTAATTTTTCAGCTGCGGCATCTAAAAATTTCACCTTAGACCAAGCAGTACCACCTTGTGCTAATGGCTCAATTGTGTTGACGAAAACTTGATTATTTTGTGCTGCCTTTAAGCTAGTGAAAATTGGATTCTTTTGTAACTCCTCTAACGCTTTTGGAGAATCCGTATTTTCTGATTCCTCAAATTGAAGGAAAATGGCATCTGGGTTTACTTGCGCTAATGTTTCAAGTGATAATTCAGCTTGTGCTTTTGCAGTTGTTAAAATTTCTGGAACTGGTGCTCCTAAATCTTCATATAGTACAGGGTTTAAATACACACCTGCTGGATAGATGTACATTACGCCACCGCGAACACGAATGATTAACACTTGCTTATCTGCTAATTGCTCTTTGGATTTCACTTGTGCATCAGCAACTTTTGCTTCATAGTCTGAGATGATTTTCTTAGCATCCTCTTCTTTATCAGCTAACTGTGCAAGCAATGTTAAATTTTCCTTCCAGTTTGTTGAAATATGTGAGTATGGAATCATTGTTTGAATTTTATTCAACTTTTCAGCCGTTTCTTCAGGGAATTTCGAAGTACCCACGATTACATCAGGGTCCAGATTAAGAATGGCTTCTGCATTTGGCTCCATTTTATTTCCTACAAGTGTAGCACCTTCAAAATCTGATGCTAGATAAGCAGGAATTTTGCCACCAACTTCAAGTACACCGGCTGGCTTAATACCAAGCATTGCAGCATCTTCCATAGATTCAAGACTTGCAGCGATAATATTGTTCACTTCTGCTGGAAGCTCATATTTCTCACCTAAGTACGTGATTGTCTGTGTTTTAGATTGTTCAGTTTGTGATTCCGTTGCACTTGTTTCTGCTGTATTAGTAGTTGACGTAGACTCCTCTGCCTTATCTGTTCCACATGCAGCCAAAGATAATGCTAAAAGTGCTGGAGCACACATTTTAAAATATTTATTCATAGATATTCTCTCCTAACGAGCTCATATTGATAATGATAATCGTTTTCATATGTATGTCAATACATAATTGATACTCATTATCATTTACGGATACTATCCTAACAAAGTGAAAAAAGATTGTGAATGGACGATTTCGAAAATGACATGGATTTTTGCCGATTTCATCAAAAAAAAACTGCTTCTTTTTTATGAAGAAACAGTTTTTATATATAGTTAGCTTCCTCCATTTTTTCCTTTCGGTATGCTGAAGGTGACAAGCCCGTACATTTTTTAAAAACTCGGCTGAAATAAAAACAATCTACATATCCGACACATTCAGCTACTTCTGCTACAGGAATCACATCATACTCGAGCAATTCCTTTGCACGTCGTATACGATATTCTGTTATATATGTGCTCGGATTCATGCCTGTATGCTGCTCAAACAAATAAGCAAAGCGGCGACGCTCAATACCAAATTCCTTAGAAATATTTGATACGGAAAGTTGCTCCACATAATTTTCATGTATATACTGTAATGCCTGTTCCATTAACTCACTGGCACTATCTAGAACCTTCATTTTTGCCGCTAAAAGAATATTCTCCAGCAAATTCATAAATAAAGTCTTAGACTTAAATATAGCCATATTCCCCGGAAAGGAATAGCTTTCTATCAATTGCTGAACATGACTAATAATTTGCGTATTAAACCCTGTATTAATTAAAAAATGTTGCTCTGAAAGTGGAAAAAGAGCTACTTCCTCTGTTGGTAGACTGTAGTGAACGACTGCATACTCCCAACCCTTGTGGCCCGTCGCTTTCACTTCGATTGGCATTTGAGGCCCTGCGTGGACAATCATTCCAGGCTCCATCACATAGGGAGTTCCATTAAAGCTAAAGATTGCACTACCTGCAAGGGGAACAACTAATCCACACTTTTCTGGTGCTGTTGTTCTGCCTCTATCAACTTCACCAGGTTCCATTTTTTTAGTAAACACATCTGTAAATTTTACAGAAGCATGTGCAAAATAATCAATTAAATATTTGATATCCATAGGCAAACTCCTATACCTGTATAGCTTTCTGAAGCTGTGAAAAATGATGTACATCGTGATTGATTAATCCTACAAAATAGTCCACAATTGTCAGCTCCGACTGCCCAATTGTAAACGACTGCTGCCATTGCTCATCTGTCAATTGTTGTATGGCCTGAAGTAAAGGACTCCTCGTGGAAAATAAAATCTGTCAATGTTGCAAGCATAGGCTGTTCACGACTTTTTTTAGCTGCCATCTTATTCAACTGTGCTGCATCAGGTCCTGTTGGTAAAGGTTCCTCTGTAAAAAGAAAAGGAAGTCGATGATTCAAGACAAATTCATCCCATGACGGAAGATGTCCGATGACCTCAGCAACTGACCATTTTTCAGGTTCGATCGCCATACGCCATTGATTCTCCGATAGTCTCCTCAAATCATTTATCCAGTCAATTGATCTTTCATCATGTTTGATGATATAGATTTTATCTCGTTGCAATGGACTCCCCTCCTTTTTTTACTGAAGATTAATTTCTAATTTTGGCCAACTTACATGCCATTTCTTTTGAAGAATTCTTTGGCGATAAATTGTATAACAATCCTTATTTTCGAGGAAGAATGGTGTCGGCTCTACAATGACAGCTCCTAAATGCCTAATGCCATATGGTGCAGCAATTTCTAGTGAATCATCTATTAATTTTATCCCAATTGCCGTTGGGATTTCAGGAAAATGAGCGATTCCATCGACAGCAGATTGATACGGCTTACTACCATTTAGCACATGCATTCTTGCCTGATTTTTCACAGACCACGGCTCATTTGGAGATATCTTTCTAAGTTTCTGTTCATACTGTTTTTCTATGTCTTCTGCTAAATTGATTTTATCAAAATATATCACATCAATATCAGCAATTGGTGTTCTTTCTTCTTTTTCATGAAGATAATCCCATACCATGGAACGAATGACCCCAGCACATACCCACCAATCGGGGAGTTGCAATGTATTGATTGTTGATAAAATATTCATCATCCAATCATCTGCTACTATTAAATTTCTTAGTTCTTCCTCCGTTTGTAGTAATCTCACTTCATTAGCCTCCAATTTATATACCACAGTTATATAAGGGCTGTTCAGCTCACATGTGTCCTCATCTTTGGAAGCTGTACAGGTGCATTTATTGGCTCCCAGTTAGGTTTCCTAGCACTGCCAAATATTCCGTTAAAAGTAGCTAAAATACTACTAACACTCATTATTTCATTGTTGTTTGTCCAAGTCGCATTGAAAATAATTTAATAGGCACCACTCAAATGTTCATGAATTAACTTCCATTCATCGTTCACCCAAGTAAAAATATTTGTTGCTCTACCACTACCTGATACAAATTTTTCGTTATGATAACCTTCATAGTGATATGTATAAAGACAGGTAGCCGTCTTTTCATCAATTGTTAACCATTTTACATTACTAGCCGAGTAAACCTCTTCTTTAATGACATGCCACGCATGCTTGAAGTATGCCTCAATCTCTTCTATAGTTGTGCATGTTTTATCAGAAAACCAATAAACCGCTTGTGGATGCAAAATTGCCTTTACTTCTTTAAAATCATGCGTATTTGTTGCTTGTATATAACGTTCTAATGCCTGTTGATGTGTCATTATTTCTCCCCTTTTTTAACAATATTATCCTAAAATTTCATGATTGTCGTGTGATTTTTTGCTCTAACAGCCTATAATGAAGATAAAACTCTAAAGGCGAAGAATTGAGGAGGAAGCTGATGTTAGCAACTATTGAAAAACAATCTAATCGTCATGTCGTAAAGTACAAACGACCGTTACCACATTCAGTAAACGCCGTTTGGGAAGTGATTACTACCAATGAAAAATTGCAAAAATGGATGAGTAATCTTGAAATCATTGATCTACGTAAGAATGGTAAAATGCGTTTTAATATGAACGATGGAACAAATACCTATGAGGAAATAGCTATAACAGATTATATAGAGAAAAAGGTACTCGAATTTGATTGGGGAACAGATTCAGTGAGATTTGAATTGTCTTCTACAGACAATGGCTCATTATTGCTTTTTGCAGAGACTTTGCACGAGCTAACGCAGCACACTTCAAGGGATTTAGCAGGGTGGCATATATGTCTTGATCTGTTAACAGATTTGTTGGATGGCATTGAACATCATAGCTTTCCAATGGAGGAGTGGCAACAACGATTCAACGAATACAAAGAACTGCTGGATAGCTATAAAAAATCCTAGAGTAACCATTACTCTAGGATCACTATTATGGATAAAAGGCAGTGGCTATTTCCAATGCTTTTAAAGGATCTTTGATCGAATCGAGTGTGTAGACAAGCTTTTCATCCTGCCACACGATTAAATTGCCTGATTGATAAACATCCAGCTGAGCCATGCCATATTGCTTAGGAATAGGCAGCATATGACTCTCTAAATATTCTACTGCCTGCTTAGCAAGTTTTACTCCTGCTTCAGGATTATCAGTTCGTGTATGCGAGGCAATGGACCATCGTCCCTCATTCCAACCAGTCCATAATGAGCCAGCACCCGCATCTTGATAACCTTTTATATTATACCCAAGGTCAATTTCTTGCCCACCATTTTGACTAAAGTTATCAAATGCAATCTGTGTGCTTGCCCCTTCTGCGCTTTTATATTGTTTGACCAACAATCTTCCAATGACAGTCGCTGAATTCTTTAATCGAATATCATTAATTGGCATATTCTCTTTGCTTTCATAAAAGATAATTTCAACTAGGTCATCATCAGTCCTTGTTGTAGCTGTTAAAAAGCTTCCTTTAGCAATGGGTAAAGCGGTTGGCATTTTTATTGGTACATTCACATGTATTTGCTCCTTTATTTGTTGAAGAGCCTCAGTCTGTGTCATCGATGTATCAGTATTAGATTGTCTTACAGATGTATCGTTCTTATTGTCATGTGCTTGATGATTAGTAGCTTGATCAGCACAAGCACCTGCTATAGTCATACTTAACAACAAAAAGAGAAATATTATTTTTTTCATCGCTTAAACCTCCATTTACCAGTTTACCTATAATCCATATTTTTCCCTGGCAACAGTTTATTTAAACGCTTAGCTATTTAAGCTCATTGATTTGCTTCGTCAGCTCGTTAAACTTTTGGTCAAGCATTGGGTAATCCTTATCCTTAGCTGTCAAAAAGCTCAGTTTACCTAATATCTCTTGTCGTTCTGTTTCAAGCTTTAAACGAAGTGCGACTGTGTCGTCTACTTGCTTCGGAGCATCTTTTCTCCATTTTTTCTTGATGTGCTGATTGTCAATCTCCCAAACGCTATTCGTTACTTTTTCTAGAAAGTATCGATCATGAGAGACGACAAGTAATGTCCCATTATATTGCGCAAGTGTTCGCTCTAACTGTTCACGCGAAGGTAGGTCAAGATGATTCGTTGGTTCATCTAAAAGAAGAACGTTTTTGTCCTCTAAAATATAAGCCATCAGTTTACACTTGACACGCTCGCCCATGCTCATCTTGCCTATAGCAGATGTCCAATGTGTTGGTGTAAATCCTAGATTCTTCATCAGATTGCGGACTTTCCCACGCTCTTCAAATGTTTCTTGATAAAAATATTGCTCTGGTGTCTGATCTAGTGGTAAATCAAATACTTCCTGTGTTAAATAACCTATGGTTGCTGCAGGGGATAGCCACACCTCTCCCTCAGCTTCTAGCTTCCCTAAAAGAACTTTTAAAAAGCTTGTTTTTCCGCTACCATTCTTTCCTGTAATAGCAATTTTATCTCCAAATTGAGCAGTGATGCTGACATCTTTCAATAACGTACGATCACCAAAAGATAAAGATAAATGCTTGCTCTCCAATAATCGCTTGCCAACACGTTGATTCGTGTTTAAAGAAAAACGAATGTCTGCTTCAGGCTCCACCGCTTCCACCCTTGCCTTCGCAAGCTCTGCCTCTAATCGCCTCTTCTTAGATTTCACTTGTGCGTCTAGCCGCTTTGCCTTCACACGATGATACTCCTTAAAGCCTTCTAGTTTTGTTGACTGTGCATGACCCTTTTGTGACCAAGATGTGAGTTCCTGCATTTGGGCCTCAATCCGATCAATGTTTTTTTGCTGTTTCTCGTAGGCACGTTGCTGCGTCAATCTTCGGTGCTCTCTTTCAGCCATATAGCTTGTATAATTGCCATAATGTTCAATTAAGCTCTGTTCCTCAATAGACCAAATTTTTGTAGCAACCCTATCTAAAAAATAACGGTCATGTGAGACCACAATAATCGTTCCCTTATAGTTTTGTACTTGTTTTATAAGAAAAGCGGTACTTTGCTCATCTAAATGATTCGTCGGTTCATCAAGCAATAGAATTTGAGCATTCTGAGCAAAACCTTCTGCAAGACGCATTTTAAGTTTCTCTCCACCGCTTAAAGCTGCAAATGATCTATTGGGTACCTGCCATTTTGCCAGCAAATCAGCCTCTCTTGCAGATATTGCTGGTTTGTCAAAATGAGCTAGCTCCTGTTCAACGATTGTGATTTTTACAGCTGATAACCCTTGTATTACTCCCGCAGTTGGCAATAATGCACCTTGAATCAACTGTAACAATGTCGATTTCCCAGCACCATTTCTTCCAATAATGCCGATAACCTCACCTTGTTTTACGGTGCCTGTCACATGTTCAAATAGTAAAGTATCCTTTATTTCATAACGTACATCCTGTAATTTTAAAAGTTCCTTCATACTATCCACCCTCTCCAGTTGGAGGGACAAAAAAAATCCCTCCAATTATTTTGGAAGGATTAGTCGCTACAATATCATGCACAAATAAGCTATTGTAATAGCTATATTTATCACTCCAAAAGCAAGTTTTGGATGAGCTAAATATTAGCAACTATGGGCCAATATTTAGCTATTATTATGGAAAATGGGCAGACTAATCCTATTTTTGTTTTTCGTGAAATATAAATTTCATGTGCAAAAAATAAGATTAGTTATTCATTAGCCACCCATCTTCCCTTCATTTTTAGTTACCGTCATTGTAACACCTTTTATTAAAAAATAAAAATCTCTACTCTAGAGTAGGTTTATCTAAAACATTCATAGGAGCGAATTTGATTTCTTGAAATGGTACGGAAATACCAGCCATATCTGCGGCTCCAGCGGAAACCCGCAATGATTTCCCTTCCTATAGCAGTTGGGAAAAACCAAAAACTCCGACCAGTGTTCATCCAAATATACGTATTTCTAAACAAACAAGAACGTATACCACTTGATCCTACTCGCCATGCAGGAATCGGTGGCGAAAAACCTGGTGGTGTGCTCATGGGCATTTGTCCTGCCGGAGGAGGTCCGAAATGAGTTGGCCCAAATGACGTTGTTTCAAAATCATCATAATCTCCCCAGCCAGGTCTTCTAAAATTATCTTCTCTAAATGGATTATTGTACACACAAACCCTCCTTTTACATTACTCAATATATGTAAAAGGGCGATTAACCGTTGAGCCATTGCCCATCTATCGAAGGTAATCCGTTACCTATTAATGTATAATGAAAGGGATATTTTTCTAAAAGGAGTCCTTATGAGAAAATTACTGTTACTCTTACTAGCCATTCTTATCGCAGGAAGTATGTGGTTGCTACTTGCTCAAAATCCAGTATCTTCTTCCACTAGTATCCAAGCAAAAATTGCTGACGTGAAAGATTACAAATACTACTTAGATAAAGGCAATGCTGCCATTGGTAAGGACATGACTAAGCTTGATCTAGTGATTGTAGAACCTATTGAAATGCAGCAGAAGTATATTGACAGTGCCCAAAAAAGCGGTACTTTAGTGTATGGCTATATTAATGCAATGGAGGCAGATAAATGGAACAAAGCCCTCTACCATCAATTAAACGAAGAAGACTTTTATCGAAATAAACAAGGTGAAAAAGTGTATTTTGCTGAATGGGATTCCTATTTAATGGATATGACTTCGAGTCATTATCAAGAACTTTTACTAACGGAAATCCAGAAGCAAATTGTACAGAAAGGCTTAGACGGTGTGTTTTTAGATACGGTTGGTAATATTAATTCTTATTTACCCCAAGACGAGCAAACATGGCAAAATGAAGCCATGTTATCATTTCTCCAACAAATTAAAAAACACAATCCTGAACTATCTGTTGCTCAGAATTGGGGGTTTCAAACACTAGCTGATTATACAGCACCCTATGTTGACTTTATTATGTGGGAAGACTTTTCTTACCCAGTGGTAGGAAAAGACGAATGGTCACTCGATATGATGCAAAAACTCGTCCATATACGAGATGAATTTGGTACACAGGTTATGGCAATTAGTTTTGAAGATGCAACAAAAAGTCGTGCATTAGCTGAGAAGTTTGATTTTAAATTCTTTTATAGCCCTGCTGGTTCAGACTATAACACCTGGCAGTGACGATATCCCCCCACAAAAAGACTACTGTTTTTGTGGGGGATATTTTGTTTAAGTGCTCACCTCATGGGTAGACTAAAAGAAATTCAGCTTGAGGTGATATGATTGGGTATGACAAAGATGTACGAGGAACAAAATCATAAACACGAAAACCGCTTTCAATATAAACAACGTAATATGTGGACAGGCATATTATTCGGCCTTGGGGTTGTGGCATTTATAGATGAGGTCATTTTCCATCAATTATTACATTGGCATCATTTTTATGATAAATCTACAGCTGCTATTGGGTTAGTGTCAGATGGTTTATTTCATGCATTCAGCTTTTTCGCGACGATTGGTTCTGCTTTTTTATTGGCTGACCTACATAGAAAGCATGGATTTTGGCTAAAAAGATGGCTTGGTGGTATTTTTCTAGGAGCTGGCATATTTCAATTATACGACGGGATTATTCAACATAAATTCATGAAACTGCATCAAATTCGTTATCATGTTGATATTCTCCCATATGATGTGGTTTGGAACATATTAGCGGCTCTATTAATTGTTATTGGTGTGGTCTTGTTACTCCAAACCAATCAAAAGGGACGTTAGGAGGTTGCCCGTTTTGCATTCTGCTCATGCTCAAAGCTTTCCCATTATAGTACAGCTACTAATAGCTTTACCATTTTTTATAGCCATTATTTTTTATATCGTAGCTGTCATTGTTTCGAATCAACATAAAAAACAATGGCCGCATTTTCGTACTATCTGTTGGCTTGTGGGAAATGTAAGTGCCATCGTGACACTAATCGGTCCATTGGCTTCTCTTAGTCATGTCCACTTCGCAGCACATATGATAGGGCATCTATTGCTTGGCATGCTTGCCCCCCTACTTATGGCATTAGCAGCTCCCATGGCACTCCTTTTAAGGACATTATCAGTGAACACGGCTCGTACTCTTTCTCGTACAATGAGGAATCCTTATGTTCGTTTTATTTCTCACCCAATTAATGCGTCTATTTTAAATGTAGGTGGCTTATGGTTACTCTATACGACATCACTTTTCAATCTTATGCATGAACATATACTTCTATATATTTTCATTCACCTTCACATTTTTCTAGCAGGCTATGTATTTACCATTGCCTTTATTTATATTGATCCTACACCCCATCCATACCCTTATGTCTTTCGATCACTTATATTAGTAGTAGCACTAGCAGCTCATTCTATATTGGCAAAATATATTTATGCAAATCCTCCTCAGTATGTACCTGTCACACAGGCAGAGCTAGGTGCCAAGATCATGTACTATGGTGGCGATGCAATTGAAATCATCCTTGTTTATATCCTTTTTTATCAATGGTTTAAAAGCACAAGAAATGCTATTCACACAAAGACAACCATTTCATCACGCTAATTCTACCTCTGACTTAAGAGGATAAATAGGATTGAATAATCCGCCAGTCCTCTAGCTTTTCAGCAAAAGATTTTATATTTTTTCCTGGGATCGGACTGGTTGATGGCATTTTTTTATAAGCACGTTCTTCTAAAAGCTCTAGACCTATATGCTTTTTAAAAACCTCAAATGCTTTCGCTCCATTAAAGAGTACTAACTGGATATTAGGATATTCTTCAAATAAGGTTTGAAAATCATTTGGTTTTTCATTGCGAATTGCTGCGTCTAAGCTTCCTTCACGCTCACAAGTTTCAATCGTGTCCCAAAGACCGATTGCATTGTGTTTTAACAATGCGATTCTCTTTACATAATCGTCAGGAACCTCCGTCTCTAACAGCTCACTCATAATGGGCCAAAAGTGATTGCGTGGATTGCCATAATACTGTTGCTTTTCTAATGATTGCTTTCCTGGCATTGAGCCTACAATGAGCACCTTTGTTGCTGAATCTACGACTGGTAATAATACATTTTTTATTTCACTGGACACAACAATCACTCCTTTCCTCTATTGTAGCGGAAAATCTGAACCAGCAAGTATATCTTTGCTTGACGTAAATAGGAGATGTCGGGATGAATGCTTCTTACTATACGACTGAACAATTTTATAGCCTATACAGTAGCCTATCCAAGGTGGCAGCTCACCACCGTATAAAAACGGCCTATGCTTTTCTACCCCTTCAACCTGTAAATTCTGCAAAAAATGACTTTTCCATAAAACTAAAAGCTCTGTAGCTGAATATTTTTTTAACCATGGTGCAAGCCACTTTTCTCCGTATAAATCTTTCACTGCACTTTCTGCTAAGCCCTCTAAAATAAGAGCATCCAACAAAGTCATCTCATCGAGGGATTTTTTTAAATTGTGTAAACGGCAGACATGATTATATTCATGTGCGAACAATGCTTGCAGTTCCTGTGTCTCTACTTCTCCAATAAATAAAAAAAGAGCCTGAGGATAAGCCACACCGTTTTTATTGGTCATCGTTTGCTGTTGGGTAATTGGGAAAATATAAATCGGTATAGTCGGACCATTCCATTTCTTTTGCAAGTATATAAATTCTTGCTGTACGCAATCCCACACATTATGCTGCTTTAATTGCTCTACATCGACTGTCTCATCTGGTAGAAAAAGTCCCTGTTGCTGTAAAGAATAGTGTATTTCTTCTGACAAGCCGTCTTGAAATAATTCGACTAAATGATCACAAAGAATGGAGCATTGCAAACTATGTAACTCATCTTTTTTTGTGGATTTTCTGGCATAAACAAATTCATCTAACCACTTATCTGTTGGCACAACTGCCATGTCATCACCTCTTCTCAGCATATGTCGTGAATAGACAATCGGCTAGTGATAAATGCTTCGGATCGCATATATTAGCTTGTAATGACATCGAAAGGAGGGATGATATTGAATCCAGCTGATGCTTATAATCTTTGCTGTAAATATCATGGCAAACGCGTTCGAATCTCGGATTCATCTGGTAGGGTACATGTTGGGGAAATCACTAAGGTAGACAGAAGACAGGTATGGATTCTACCTGATAGAAGACATAGTGGTTATGGTTTAGGTTTTTGGGGATTTGGAGGATTTGGTGGGGAAGGTTTTGGCTATGGAATTGCTTTAGGAACAATCTTAGGGATTGCACTAGCTCCAATCATATTCTTCTAACTCAAACTTTTAATATATGTGAAAAATAAGCCATTTCAAACCTTGTTGAGATGGCTCATTTTTCATTATTGAACTTGCTCCTGTTGCTGTTGTTTACTTTCAATCATCTCGGATATTGTGACAAATGTGTAGCCCTGTTTTTTTAATGCAGGGAGGATTTCTTCTAATGCCTTAATGGTTTGTGTACGATTCCCACCACCATCATGAAATAAAATGACATCTCCAGGCCTCGTTCCCTTCATCACCTTTTGCACAATTTTCTTTACACCAGGCTCTTTCCAATCTTGCGTATCCTGATGCCAAGACCACATCACAACCTTGTAGCCATCCTTTACAGCAGCATTAATCATAGCATCCGTATAATTTCCACCTACAGGACGGAATAAAACTGGGGAAAAACCAGTAATACTATAAATCGTGTCATTTGTCTTTTGAAGCTCCTCTTGCAATTTTTTGATGGAAACTTTAAACGGATGTGTATACGTATGATTGGCTAATTCATGGCCTTCTGTATAAGAACGTAAAACAAGCTCTGGATATTTTTCTGCATTCTTTCCAATAATAAAAAAGGTTGCTTTGGCATCATATTTTGCTAATAAATCAAGCACTGCCGCAGTGTACTTGGGATGTGGGCCATCATCAAAGGTGAGGGCGACAATTTTATCCTCTGTGTTGATATCCCATACCACTTCTCCTGTTTCCTCATAATAAGGGCGACCCTTATCAGCATAGCCTTTCTCTCCTAAAAATCCCGAGATGATTAAAAAGCAAACTGTAAAAACCAATACATGTATACGTGTCATAGCATCACCTCCCAAGTCCGAATTCACAGAACTCCGTCAACTTACTATTTACGAATTGCAATGAAATATACTTATGAAGGATTGTCTGTTTTCTCCTTTTAATTATTTCATAACAATTTTGAACGATATGTGAAAAACAAGGGTTAGTGCTTTATTTTTTCTTTATTGATGTAAAATAAAATTATAAGTGATATATAACAAGTCGATAAATATACACTATGTTGTGTAACACAATGGAAGGGATGACATATATGTGGGTTATTACAGTATTTGAAGAAAACACTTATCGAATGTTTGAATATCGTTCTAAAAGTGAGGCAACAACTGCATTACATATATTTAAACAAACTGCTCTGCTTTCCTATACAAGGTAAAGAGATACAAGGAATCTATTCATCAGGAGTAGATTCCCTTTTTAATTGCCTCCATTAACTTCATCCATCATCTCATTCGTTTTCAGCATTATTCATCTGATGACTTTTTTCAAGGAAATGTTGAACACCTTGCTAGTCATCACCATATGTATATAGAGAAAAGGAGTGATTTCGATGGTGACAATTGAACCTATTATGATTAAAGGGCATTTCTTCACTGCAGTAGTTGTTCAATTACCTAAAACAACGCTACTGACCATTTCTAATACGACAGGCTACATTATGTGTGGAGCTTTAGATGTTGGCCTATTAAATAGTCGCTTAGTTGATCGAAAAATCGTTGCTGGTCGTGCAGTAGGTGTTAAAACAATTGATGAGCTATTAACAGCCCCATTAGAATCGGTAACGTATGAAGCAGAACAACTTGGCATTACTGAAGGAATGACTGGCGTAGAGGCACTTTTAAAAATGATCTAATTGGCTATAAAAAAGCGTCAACTAGACGCTTTTCTTTTTTGTTTGCCAACCGATAGTTGAATAAGCAAATATCCCCTTCCACATACTGTGGGACAAAGGGAGTTGTTGTTATGAATAATGGTCAACATTTTAAGATACACCTAACCTTACTTGCTATCGTCTTAATTGTATTTACCTGGTCAGTCATTAAACCATCCTCCTATTTAGATTGGCTGGCTGAGGTTAGCCCAGGGGTTGTGGCAATAACAGTCGTAGTTTGTATCTATCATAAATTTCGCTTCACCACATTTTCTTATATCATCATTGCCCTATTGTCGATCCTTACTTTTATAGGTGGACATTATACCTATTCAGAGGTTCCTCTTTTTAATTGGCTAAAAGAAGAATTTCATTTCCAACGCAATCACTATGATCGTTTCGGTCATTTTTTAAAAGGTTTATTAGCCATCGTGATAAGGGAAATATTACTTCGAAAGACGCAGCTTACTAAAGGAGCTTGGCTAACAGGTATTACAATTAGTATTTTGCTCGCAATTGCTGCTTTTTATGAAATCATCGAATGGTTAAGTACAAGAATCTCGAAGGGCAGTAAAGGGACGAAAGATTTTTTAGGCATGCAGGGAGATCGCTGGGATGCACAATGGGACATGTTTTTAGCCTTGTTGGGAACTATTTTAACTTTACTTTTCTTCACAAAGCTTCATGATAAATATTTAAAAAGACTAAACAAGGAATAAATTTCTTTGCATAGCATTATTATATACCTTACGAAAGGTGGTTTTGTATGTACTATGCACAAGTCAATCAACAAGTACCCCATCTATCACGCGTTATTACGGTAACTGGCAATGGCCAGGTAATGGCTACTCCAAGCTCTGTACAAATACAAATAGAAGTCCAAACACAAGGCAATAATGTACAAGGCCCTCAGCAGGAAAATGCAAGGATCATGAATCAAGTCATTCAGTCACTAGTAGCCCTCGGTATTCCAAGAGAACAAATACAAACAGCTAGTTATACGGTTACACCACAGTATCATTTTGAAGAGGGCAAACAAATTTTTAATGGCTATGAAGTGGTCAATGCCATTACCGTCAATGTATCAAACATCGATAATTTGGGCTTAGTCATTGATACAGCCATAGAAAATGGAGCAAATCGTATTGCCAACATTCAGTTCAAATTGGACCATACAGACGCTTACTATCAGCAAGCATTAAATTTTGCTCTTCAGAATGCACAGCTGAAGGCGAAAACAATAGCAGAAACCATGCACCTTCCTTTACAGCCACTCCCTATAGAAATTGTGGAAGAGCAAGCTAACACACCGATCCTTTACCGCTCTATGGCTGTTTCCTCAGGAGTTACGCCTATAGAACAGGGACAAATTGCTATTGATGCTACTGTCCGCGTAAAATTCCAATACTAAAGACAGGCGCCTTCCACTAATTGATTAGTAGAAGGCTCTCATTTATTTTACAAGTGTATTTTTTTCAATAAGGATTTCATCATCCTCTGTTTTAATAACCATATCAAAATGTTGGCAATATGGATGCATAAATAATTCATATTGAATACGTCGTTCATCATGTGATTGTTTTAAATAATTTATATCTGTCCCTCTATCAAGTACATCACGATCTGATCTTCGCTTAAGCTCTGTAGCCCCATCTGTATAAAAATAAATTTTGAAATCCAATAACTCTGGATCTATAAATGCTACACTCATTCCTTCTACTATCGTGATCTGTTTTTTTGAAGAAATTAATGTGCTTTTCATATAATGTGTACCGATTGTCAATAAATCCAGCCCTGCTCTTATCATCTGAACATCTCTTTCCAATGAAGGAAGGTGATGGGCAGCGGGATGACAAGCGGTCATTTTAAAACGATGATTTACATTTTGATATGTATAATTAATCATTGTCTGTTTGCGAATATCTGAACTAACAATATAAGGATCAGTATTCAAATAATTCACTTCAGCTTGATTTAAAACTTTTAAAAGCTTTTCAGCAAATGTTGTTTTTCCTGCAGCTCCATGACCTGAAATGCCAATAATAATCCTTTTATCAGCAAATCTGATCGATTCCAATATTTCTTGAAAAATCTTCTCCATAGTATTGTTGTCCTCCCTAATTAAAAAGGTATGATGGAAAATTTGCACCATACTCGCTGTACTTTAAAAATAATAACAAACAGTTACAATACATAGAAGTTCGTTTTCCAAATTTTTATGCGTTAACTCCATATCATTTCTAGCTTCGATCTAATAAAAACAATTTGACAGGTTGTCAGTCAATAATTATAATAAAAGCATCTTAATTGATATTGATTATCATTTAAGATGCTTTCACTCAATAATTAAATTTAACTTTCACAGTTTGTCTTAGGAGGGATAAATCAAATTTTCCATGAGGGACTCCGAATAAATGTTCGAACGTAGATTGAATGGCTTTAATTCTAGCAATACGTTCATCTTTATTCCATTTAAATAACGATGAATCTACCCAATGGTGGATTGTCGATAGGAAAAATTCTGCCACTAGCGTTGGATTTTCAATGTGAAAGAGCCCCTCTTTATTGCCTTGTATATTTAAATCTGTTAGCAGTGGCGTAAACTGACAAATGGTTTGTACATGTAATATTTGACGCAGAGTAGCATTACTATCATGTTGTAAATATTTAAAGATTTCGACATGGCCTGTTGGATCATCAAGCTCATAAACAAAAATCCATGCAATTTTCTCATACGCCGTAAGTGTCTCATTATAGATGACTTCTGTAAATTCTTGCTTTATTCCTTTAAGTTGCCTATCAATTAATGCATTTGCCAATGCTTCTTTGGATTTAAAGTAATAGTACAGCGTTCCCTGTGCTACTCCCATCCTTTTAGTTATATCAGTAGTTGAGGTTTTTTCATAACCTTTTTCACTAAAAAGAGACTCTGCTGTATCTAAAATCTCATTTCGTCGTTCTGATGCACTTTTTGTTACTCTAATCATTTTCTGAACTACCCCCTTTTTTCATTTAAGCATTTGACTAATAACTAGTCAAATGATCAGAGTGAGAAGAAATATTGTGAAACATTATTGAGTGACTGTCAGTCAAATACTAATTTTTAGGAGGATTTAAATGTTAAAAAAAACCCTTTCTCTATTAGGTTTCACACTTATATTGCTGATTTTAGGTTGTGCACAATCACAGGAAACTATTTCTGAGAAAAAAGACAATACAACTATTAATGGAAACTATCCATTAACACTAGATACCTACACTTATGAAGGACAGAAAATCTCTCAGACTATCCCCAATGCTCCCGAGAAAGTGATGGTCATCGGTTCAGCTGTCGCAGAGTTAATAGTTAAGTTTGGACAGCAAGAAAAAGTCGTTGGATTTGCATATAGTGATTTAACAAATTCAGACTACAAAGATGACATTGACAAACTACCTTTAGTTAGTGAAATGTGGCCAGCTAAGGAGGCTATCATGGCTCTAGAACCTGATTTAATCTACTCTATTGCTTCTGCATTTAGAGAAGAATTAATTGGAAGTATCCCTTCTTGGAACAACCGTGGACTGCCTGTTGTTTCTTCCACCAACTTTACAATAGGACGTAGCATAGATATTTACTTTGAGGAAATTCAAACATTTGGGAAGGTTTTTAATATAGAAGATAAAACGAACAAATATCTAACTGAACAACAAACACGCATAGATGCCATTACTTCTAAAGTTAAGGATTCTAAAGAAAAGCCTACTGTCCTATTGATAAGTGGCGCTAGAGGTAAGTATTTCTACTTCTCACCAAAATGGGCCATGATTGACGAGATGATTGAAGGTGCAGGCGCTACATATTTAGAACTTTCGAAAGAAGACTATATTGAGCTTTCAACAGAGGCAATTATTGCAGCAAATCCAGATAAAATTATCATCACAGAATTCCAAGAGCCTGATCAAGAAAAAACAAAAAATAATTTAATGAATGATAAAAAGCTTCGAACTGTAAAAGCCATTCAAAATAATGAGGTTATGGCCGTAGAATATACAGGAGCTATAAATGGTGGTATTGAGATTGCTGATTTATATGAGGAAGTAGCTGCATTTATCAACCCTGAAATAGTTAATGGAGTGAAAAAAAATGCTCAAAAGTAAATTTTCTTTTTTTACCCTACTTCTATTTTTGATAGTGCTAGTTTTCATTTCTATAATTGCTTCTGTTTCCATAGGACAAGTCAGTATACCATTTCTTGATTCTTGCAAAATTGTTTTATATCAAATTACAGGAATAAACATAGGTCATATAGATACAACTATTTCTAACATGACACTTGAAATCATATGGCAAATTCGTTTTCCCAGAGTTTTATTAGCACTATTCGTCGGGAGTGGTTTGGCACTTTGCGGTAGTGTGATGCAAGCAACCATTCAGAATCCACTTGCAGATCCTTATTTACTTGGTATCTCCTCAGGTGCTTCACTAGGTGCAACATTCTCTATCATATTAGGGTATCAGCTCAGCCTTTTTGGAGAATCAAATTTAATGATTTGGGCGTTTCTAGGTGCGTTATTGGCAACATTTCTAGTATTGCTGCTATCAAGTATTGGGGAAAAAATGTCTGTTATTAAACTTATTCTAGCCGGAACTGTTGTCAATGCACTATTTACAGCTCTATCTAATCTATTTATATATTTTGCTAAAGATGCGGAAGGTGTACGTTCAGTATCATTTTGGACAATGGGGAGTTTGTCCACTGCTGATTGGGATGACCTGCCTTTAATCGCTACTACTATTATTATTATAGCTGTATTTTTCCTCTCCCAATGGCGCATTATGAATGCAATGCTTATGGGAGATGATGCTGCTATGACATTAGGTATTAATATAAATACTTATCGGAAAGTATTTTTAGTTATTTCTGCCGCTTTGACAGGCATTATAGTTTCAACATGTGGAATTATTGGCTTTGTTGGGCTTATCATTCCACATATTGTACGCATCTTTACAGGGTCAAATCATCAACAACTACTACCTATTGTTATTTTAGTAGGGGCTATCTTTTTAATCTGGACAGATTTATTAGCAAGGTCAATCATTCCTAACAGCGAATTACCAATTGGCATCGTAACCTCATTATTAGGTGCCCCAGTATTTATGCACATGTTAATAAAAAAGAAATATGGTTTTGGGGGTAACTAATATGGAATTAGATGTAGAAAATGTTTCATTCGCAGTATCAGATGTTGAAATTATCAAAAGTATTTCGCTAAAGGTGAAAGAAGGACAATTTGTTGGCATTATTGGACCGAATGGCTGTGGAAAATCAACACTATTAAAAAACATTTATAAAGTCATAAAACCCACTAGTGGCAAGATTTTTTTAGATGATATAGATATTGTTAAATCCTCTGCCAAAGAAATCGCGAAAAAAATGGGGGTTGTTGGACAATTTAACAACTCGAATTTTGACTTTACTGTCCGTGATATGGTGATGATGGGAAGAACACCACATAAAGGAATATTAGAATCAGATACAAAAAATGATATTGAACTTGTGGATAACATATTACGAAAAGTAAACTTAGAGTATTATGCTTCAAAACATTTCTCTTATCTTTCTGGTGGTGAAAAGCAACGTGTCATTCTCGCACGTGCCTTAGCTCAAGAACCACAGTTTTTAATTTTAGATGAACCTACAAATCACCTGGATATTAAATATCAAATTCAAATTTTATCACTAGTGCAATCATTACAGATTGGTACACTAGCCGCATTGCATGATCTATCTATTGCTGCCATGTATTGTGAATATTTATATGTACTAAAAAATGGTCGCATACTAACACATGGCAAGCCTGAGAAGCTACTAACACCTTCATTAGTAAAAGAGGTTTATGAAGTTGACTGTTGTATCTATCAAAATAATGATACGAATAATATAGTCGTTGCGTATCATCCAGCTTTACCTAATCACTAAAGCTATTTTTGACTGACAACCAATCAATATAAGGAGGAGTATCTATGAATCCAATTTCATCAGAAAAATCAAGTACGTTCTATTCATATAGATGGTTGGCATTAGCGGTGATATTACTTCCAACATTATTAATCTCCTTAAATACTTACATGATACAAATTGCATTACCTTCCATTCAAAACGACTTGCATATATCCTTTTCTCACGCTCAATTACTATTTTCAGGATATTCGGTTGGGCTTGCAACTGCTCTAATAATTGGAGGTAAACTAGGCGATATTTACGGTAGAAAAAAAATATTATGGATTGGCGTATTGTTCTTTACCCTTACTGCTTTCTTAGGAGGAATACTTTCAAGCCCATTGTTATTAGTTGGGATTCGATTTGTTCAAGGCTTAGCCGCAGCCCTTATTCAGCCTCAAGTTTTATCAACAATCCAGGAAATTTTTCCGCCTAGAGAAAAAAATTTAGCTTTCGGCTTGTATGGTGCTGTCATTGGAGTAGCCTTTACCTTTGGCTTAATATTAGGGGGATTATTAGTTCAATGGAATATATTTAACGGCGGTTGGCGAACTGTATTTTTTTTCAATGTTCCAATTGGCATGCTAGTACTCCTTTTGCTCCCTTTTATACCGGAGTCAACGGATAAGAAATCCAATCATATTGATTGGATGGGTTCAATTTTATTAATGGTTAGTATATTTCTACTTATTTATCCTTTATCCGAAGTCCAACAACAAGGATGGCAAACATGGATTTTTAGCTGTCTACTGCTTTCATTTGTTGTACTTATTCTGTTCATTTATCTTGAGCGATTTAAGCAAAAACTTCAACAATCACCTCTCGTAGACCTAAGTTTATTTAAGCATCGCCCTTTTGTATTTGGCATTTGTTCTGTGCTAGCTATTTACTTAAGTATGTTTGCCTTTTTCTTTATCCTTAGTTACTTTTTACAATATGGCCTAAAGTATGATACAGGAGAAACGAGTTTAGTTTTTCTACCAATAGGAATTGGATTTTTTGTAACGTCTATTATTTCTTCAAAAATTATTAATAAGTATGGTTTTATTGTTTTAAAAATGGGTGCATTATGTATGAGTATGTGTACTTTTTTACTTGTCTTCTTTTTATGGATGGAGCAATATAATTTACTCAGAACTGATGCAATAATCCTTTTATTCGTCTATGGCCTTGGACTTGGTCTTGCTACAACACCTTTAGCAAATGCCATATTGGGTAACATTCCAAAGATTCATATGGGGGTTGCTGCTGGTCTATTTACAACCTTTATGTACTTAGCAAATTCCTTAGCAGTCGCAGGTATTAGTATACTATTTTCTTATTATTTAGGAACAAGTTTAGAGAGCGCTTCTTTGTTAAATTATATACATGCTTTTACTATAAGTTTAATTGTCATTGGACTGTTTTCTATGATAGCCTATATGATTTTGTCACTTTATCATAAAATGATTTTAAGAATAAAAATAAAGCAACAATAAATTACTATTTTGATTTATAGATTTTTCAAATAATGTATGACAAGCTCTTCATTATTTCGAGCTTGTCTACAGTCTGAAATCACCTCGTACACTATCGAGGTGATTTTTTATAACCAACGTTCACTTCTTGTTTCTTTTCGACAACAAAAGAGCACAAAGAATAATACATATCCCTATGAAATGTTTGATTAATAACGGTTCTTTCAATATCAAATATCCAAGTAGAACACCTACTACAGGAACGATATAATTACTAAAAGAGGCAAATAAAGCACCCTCACTTTTAATTAAAAGATTATAAAGCATATACACAATCCCTGCGTGGAAAATGCCTAATATAACAATGGAGACGACCTGAATCCCATTTATGCTTAATCGTAATGGTTGTTCAAGGATAAATGCCATTGGTAATAAAATCACAGTGGCAATTCCTAAAACATTTCTCATATGAACGATTGGTGAACCACCCTCTAACTTCTCCATTAAAATTAACGAAAATGCAAAGCTCAGTGCTGCTAATAGTAGCAGCACATTCCCTAATACTGTCCCTGAACCACTCACCCCTTGTATTGGCCAAGAAAGAATGATGATCCCCAAAAAGCCTAATAGAATGCTAATCGTTTGAAACGAACTAACTTTTTTATTAAAGAAAAAAACAAAGAGAACTGACGTGATAATCGGGACCATTGCTATGAGCATAGACGCAATACTACTGGATACATATTTTTGACCTTGCGCAATGAGGACGAAGGGAATCACTACTTCAAAAATGGCAATCCCAATGTATAATTTACTATTTGCTAAGTAGTTTTCTTTTTTCAAAAATAAGCCCATAATACTTAAGCAGATTGCACCGATTAAAGCTTTTAACAAAGATAAAGTGACAGCTCCCACATCATTCGTAACTAATGCTACGAAGAAAAACTGAGAGCCCCATATACAACTTATTAATAGCAAAAGGCTGTATTTTCTCATTACACTACCTGCCTCTGCCCAAAATAATTTGTTCCTATGACGCCAATAATGATGATGATTCCACCAATAAAGTGATAAAGGTGAAAGACTTCCTGTAAAAACAAAACGCCTGCAAGTATTGTAATGAGCGTAGCAAAGTTACTAAAAACACTCATTTTAGAAGCCTCTAATTTAGATAACGCATAATTGGATAAATAGGACGTACCGAGCGAGGATAATAGCCCTAAATATAAAATCGCGATGACAAAATCAACATGTGTTAATGGCTGAAAAAATTCATCGATTGTACCATTCATCAGATGATTTCCAAGAGCCACCCCATTAAAAATGACAAATCCACATAATGTCATTACATACGTTAAAATCAGTAATGAATATTGCTTTGTAAGCCTTCGTGCAAACACGTTATAAAGCGACGCAGCAAGGGCTGAAAGTAAAATAAGTCCACTGCCGATGACATTTCCTGTAGTTGCATTGGCCCCATTCATAATTAGCATGTAGATAACTCCAAGTACAGATAAACTAATGAAGACGAGCTGTCCACGAGTAGCTTTTTCCTTTAATAATAAACCTGCTAGTGCTAATGTAAAAATAGGAATCGTTGCTTGAATAATTCCAGCCTCTGAAGAGGAAATTTTAGCAAGCCCAAGCACTTGAAAAGTGAAAAAAACAATGGGATACAATATGGCTAACGGTAAAATTTTTAGTAAATCATATTTTTTTATTGTTAGCTTATTTTTCGTAAATACCATTAAAATAACAATACCGATGAAGGCAAACGTAAAGCGATGGGCTAAAATATCAGTTGGACTCGCCACCGTTAATGTAACTTTCACAAACATGAATGAAAGGCCAATGATACATGCATACGAAATCGCTGCTATATAGGCTTTTCTTTTTTCTGACATACGATAATGCTCCTTCTCAAATCATTCCGGCCGGTATAGTTATCGTATTAAAAAGAGAACCTATAGACGATATGAAAAAAACACATCTGTACCGATACAGATGTGCTGGAGGCTGTCTATGCTTAAATATGAATGGATTTATTCTCAGCTGCTGACTCAAATACAAGCAGGTACTCTTCAATCAGGGGCAAAGCTACCTTCTATCCGCCAGTTATCACAGCAATTTTCCTGTAGTAAAAGTACTATTTTAACTGCTTTAAAAAAACTTGAGGATCAGCATCTTATCTATGTATTACCGAAAAGCGGCTACTATGTTGTTGACCATCAGTTACCCTTACAACCACAGGAAAGAGATCACATAGATTTTGCTACATCTTCACCCAGTTGGCATGCTTTCCCATATCAGGATTTTCAACATTGTATAAACAAAGCTATTGATACATACCAAACAGATCTATTTAGATATGGAACACCAAAAGGCTTACCATCTTTAATAACAGAAGCGAAAAAATTATTAGCAAACTATCAAGTATTCGCAAAAGAAGAAAATATTTTTATTACTTCTGGCGTCCAGCAATCCCTGACTTTGCTAAGTATTATGCCATTTCCAAATGGTCGTTCAACCATTTTAGTGGAACAACCTAGTTACCATTTATATATGGATTATTTAAAAACCTATGGAGTTTCGGCAATCGGCATCAAAAGAACAACGGATGGCATTGATTTACATGAATTAGAAAGCATTTTTAGTAAACATGACATAAAGTTTTTTTACACGATGCCACGTCTGCACAATCCTCTAGGTACTTCTTATAGTAAAAAGACAAAAGATCTAATCCGTAAACTTGCTTATCAATATAATGTTTACATTGTTGAAGATGATTATTTGGCAGATTTCGAGCAAAATTCGAAAATAGATCCCATTTATACAGATGGTACACAGCAATATGTTATCTATTTAAAAAGCTTTTCTAAAATCATGTTTCCTGGCTTACGTATTGGACTTGCCGTTTTACCAGATGTCTTTACTGACACATTTCAGCAGTACAAAAATACCACTGATATTGATAGCTCCATGATTTCACAGGCTGCCTTAGAGCTTTACTTGAAAAGTGGTATGTTTGAACGTTATCAAAAGAAAGTCACCGAAGCTTATGCAAGCCGAGCGAATAGCCTTCAGCAATCCATAGCAACGCATTTAGCCCAATATCAGGCATCAATAGAAGTCTGTATGCATAGCCATATCGTTCTACCAAGACAGGTCAATACTCAAAAGCTTATTCAGCATTTGATGCAACACAAAATTTATCTAGATACGATTAACCGCAATTATTTAGATGCATTTGATCATGAGCGAATATTAAAGCTAAATGTGTCCAATGTGGAGGAATCTAAAATCAACGTTGGCATAAGGGAAATTGCATCAGCCCTTCAAAGTCCTAGCAATTACTTCTAAAGAAAAAAATTCATGAAACCTTATTGTAGCTCATATAATGAGACATCTTAAATTGCTTAATAAGGAGGATTCAATGCAATCTGAAAAATTGCGATTAAGGAAAATTCAGCGTCTTGCATATGAAATCATGGATGAGATGCACAAAGACAAAGACCGTACTGAATTACACAAACTCATTCCAATTATCGATAATTTATCTCGGGCCATTGGTGATTTAACAGATTCCGTTGGTAAATACTCGTTAGATTATGTGGAAGAAAAAGTGAGCAATGCACATGCACTTTTATTTAGTAAAGAAAAGGTGGATATTTTTTATTAATAAAGACAGGGAAAAAGGGTAACCATATACATGGCTACCCTTTTGGCATTAATGCGTTTCAGGTTCGAATGTTTTACAGTCTGTTTCCTCGCTGTTGGAAGCATGTTGTCCCTTTTGGCTGACAACATAAATTTTTTCGGCTGTACATTTGTTACCAGAATCCCAAAATGTGCAGTTATTGACTTCACAAAGAATTTCTTGTGCCATTGTCTCACACCTCCTCTTTGTTAGTTTTAACAAATTAGAGGTAAACAATACGTTGTTAAACAAAGTCAATCGATGATTACATTGCCTCCATTAAGCCATACTAAAGTCTAGATTAGCTGGATGGGTTGGTAAATGCTCCTGTGAAAGCATATTCGTTGTTGGAACTTTGTCATCTACCTCTTCAAATCGGAAACCATCTGCCCATACTTTCCCAGAACCAATTAATAACACACCAAAATAAATGGAGTCACCTTCTTCAGGTACGTCTAAGACAATAGAATAATGATTCCATTCAGTAGAACCTGTCACAGAACGCTGATCCATATTATCAAATTGAATAGTATCACCCGTACCATTGTCAATACGCATCCATGCACCACACTTTGTGGCATCTGCCGTCTTTAAATAGCAAGACATTTTCAAGCGCTTTCCTTTATAGTCAGTAGCCTGAAAGCCCTGCATCATCGTAGCAAATTGTCCCTGATTTGCTGATGCAGCTGTGGAATACAATACGCCTGAACGCTTCCCTGAATGAAACACCTTGTCATCTGTATGAAATTTATATAATTCTGGATTCGCTCCACTCAACATCCAACCTTTAACCTGTTCAACTGTTTCCATGTAATTTTCCTCCTCCAACATATTAAGTGATTGCATCAATTTTCGATACTTCCCTGGTGGTAATGCATAAACTTCTTTAAAGGCTCTTGTAAAAGCTTCTTGTGATTGAAACTGGAGTGTAAATGCAATGGTTAATATCGATACATTAGAGTACATCAAATAACTCGCAGCCATGGCTAGTCGACGTATACGAATATATTCACCAATCGTAATCCCCGTTTCCTGCTTAAAAATACGACTTAGATGGAACTTCGAGTAGCCAGCATTATTAGGAAGACGTTCAAGTGAAATTTCTTCCATCAATTGCTCCTCGATATAGGCAATCGTTCTTTGTGTTGCCTGACTATACTCCATGTTACTCACCTCATCTTTATTATATTGAAGAAGGAAAGAGATTTTTTGATGGAAGTTGCTAAATTTAACTTAATCAATTATTTTTGTTGGTGTTGCTTCTTGCACAACAATGAGACCATCATAAGCCTCTTCAGGTGTCATTTTAATGGTATACAGCATTTGTGTTAGCTTATACCACGGACGGAAATCATCACCGATATTGCCCATTCTTTGCTTTTGGGAAAGGATATCTGCCAGCTCCTTCGATTGTTTGGCAGTTTCAAAATCCACATAAAAGATGTTGCTATCGATGTCACTAAAAGCATCCACTAACACATTATGATGTTCAATTGAATATTCCTTTCGTTCACCAGAGCCGTTTTGTGCTTGAAATGTATTATTGACAAAGTCTGTGCCAATCGCAAAATAGTGTTCTTTATATTGCTCATTTAAGTATTGTCCCATTGATTGATAGCCTGCCATCGAAGCAGAGGTTTTCTCAATATGACCGTTATGAGCAGACATTAACACTTTATCATGCCCTTGCGTTGCTTCGTACTCCACAATCCATTGTAAATTTTCAGCCAAATATTCATCCCGTAAATTCATATAGTTTCCATCATTTACAAATAATTGCGTACGTTGCTTCATAATTTGTGCATATTGAGCAGCAAAGGAGAAGGCATCCTTTGATGATTTTTTCTCATATATCGCCTTGTTTGATTGTAAATCGTTGATGATTGTATCAATCGTTTTATCAAGCTCTATTAGCTGATTATTCGATAAATCTCTCATCGTTTTGTTGGAAACATGCTCTAGCTCAGTCGTAAATTTCTTAGCATTGTCAGCATGTACCTGTGCATAATAATCAAGCAATCCCTTTTTGCTATAATCATAGCGTTGCATATCATTTCCGTAAAAATAAATTTTATCTTGTTCATCGACTGTTAAGTTATAATCATGCATCCATTGAACAAGTTCAATCATTTGTTCTGTTTTATAAATGCCATAATCAAGAGCCTTTATAGCTTCCTCCGCCGTTCCAACACCGTTTAAAATAAATTGATTAATCTGCTGGGCTCCACCAAAATCTCCTTCTAAGACAAAAACATGGACATTTTCATTCTTAATCATCGCTTTAAATAGGTCTTTTTTTAATGTTTGAAATTCGATATTGCCATGTGTTGCTTCTCCAAACCCAATAATTTTTACATCATCAGGGATATTGATATCTTTTATTTCACTAGTATACTGCGAGACATCTTTTATAGACTCCCCCTGCCCACATCCAGCTAAAGCTACTAATAGCATTGATGCAGTTAAAAATCGGAAGCTTCGTTTCACTATTCTCATGTCAATTCTCCTTTAAGGTGTTAAATGGCTTTTCGTTGGAAATAGTAATATCCTCCGAGGAAAAATAGGATGAACCCACCACCTACTACTGTTAATAATTGCTCCCATGGCACAAAGAATACATCGTCTGTCTTGCCACCTATGTACATCATTGAAAAAGGCTGTGCCCAGGGATAATATGGACCAATTCGTTCAGAGTTCACCGCTAAAATTGATGGCAACGTAAATATGACATTGACAGCAAATGGAGCAGCAAAGCTTTTAAACATTATGGATAACCATAATTGAAGGGCCACTAAAGGCAATGTTGCTACCCATCCTCCAACAATACTTTTCCATACGATTCCCATTGGAAAAGGATCTGTATAGCCCTTCAGCATACCTACAGCAAAGATGGAGCCTAAATACAAGAGCTGCATCGCTAGAACAAGCAGCATAATTAACACATATTTTGCTACAAATACTTTCCCTCTCGTTACCGGTAATGCTAAAAGCTGCTTCCATCCGCCAGACTGATGTTCATATCTACAGATGAGACTCGCAAAAACGCCCGTAATAAGAGGTAAAAATAATAATGCGTATGTTAAATTCATTGAAAATAAGGCAATATACCATTCATTTATTTCCAGTCCCTGCATATTGTCCTCTAAATTTGCTGATAGTCCAATGAAAAGCCCAATCATGGGCCCCGCCAAAATAATAGGTACCATTTTTGATTTACGCAATTTAAACCATTCAGCTTGCAGTAAAGCGTTCATTATTTCACGTCCCTTCTTGCAAAATCGACCATGCCAGCAATATAGAGTAAAATACCAATCCCTACACCTAGCATGACATTGATTATCGGCTCATCCCAGTGGTTCATCAATGATGGCCATTTCCATATCATCCAGTCAGGTAGAACATAGGAGGAATAAGCAAATATCACCCCAAAAATGCCTACTGTAATAGGAATTCCTTGATTATGGCTTACACTCGCAATCCACAATTGAAGTGCCAAAATAGGCAATGCTGCAAGCGCAGGGAAGTAACTAAATTTAACTAACTCCATATAAGGAATAGATTCACCTAGATTTAAAAACAGCCCATAACTCAGCGTAAAAATCATGAGTAGTGTTGAAGACAAAAATAGTAGAATAGCTAACACAGTATATTTAGATAAATACACAGTTAATTTGGATACAGGTAATGCGATAAGCTGCTTCCAAGCGTTAGTCTCGTTTTCAATACTCGCCATGAAGGACGTTAAAATGGCAATGCCCAACACAATGGCAAGCGGTGTAAATGAATGAACATTTAGTAAATAATAGCCCCAATCATCTTCACTTTGCTGTAAGAGGTAATCCTTTCTTACTCCATAATTGACCATTTGTAGAGCGACAACACCTAAGGGACCTAAGAGCGTTAAAAACCATAATCCTTTGCGTTTGATTTTTAAAAAATCAGCAGTTAACAGCTTGCCCATCATATCGCCTGCTCTCCCATCGTCATTTGCAGGAATATATCCTCCAATGAGCGTTTCTCTTCCTCCACTCGGAATACTGAAATACCCTCCTGAACAAGAACATGGACAATATGAGCAACTTTTTCATCTGAGCATTCCTCTAATAAAATAACCCCATCTTGATAATCTGCTTTAATGCCATGGGCTAATAGAGAGCGCCATCCTTTTTCACCATTGTTCACTTTAAATAGAATCTTTGGTTGAGCAAACCTACGCATCGCCTCAATAGAATCTTGGAAAATCAATTTCCCCTTAGAAACAATCCCTACTTGAGTCGCCATTTGATCGATCTCTGATAATAAATGGCTGGAAATAATAATAGTCATGCCGTATTCCTTTGGTAGCCTTTTAATTAAATTACGAATTTCAATAATTCCTGAAGGATCCAGACCATTCGTTGGTTCATCTAAAATAAGTAATTCAGGATTATGCAGTAGAGAAGCAGCAATACCTAGACGTTGCTTCATCCCTAACGAAAAGCCCTTTACCTTTTTATTAGCAGCTTCCTTCAAACGGACAATTTCGAGAACTTCATCGATTCGAGATTTCGGTACACCTACTATTTTTCTTAGTGCCTCCAAATTCTCGTATGCTGTTAAATGTGGGTAGTAGGAAGGATTCTCTACTAATGAACCTACATTGGCTAAGATTTGAATACGCTCCTTCGTAATGTCTTTTTGAAAAATTTTAATGGTACCTGTGGAAGGCTTCATTAAACCAAGAAGCATACGAATCGTAGTCGTTTTCCCTGCTCCATTTGGCCCTAAAAATCCGTATATTTCACCTTTTTGTATTTGTAAATTCATATTTGATACAGCTTGCTCTTTCCCAAAGTGTTTTGATAAGTTTTGTGTTTGTACGATATATTCCAATGTTCTCACCTCATTTACTATCATAAGAAGAAAAGGTTAAAAACAGGTATGGACCAAGTTTAAATTTTGTTTAAAAAACTTCTACTCTTTTTATAAGAGCCTTTCTTTTTCTGCTGCTATGCTTTCGATACAAAAAATTGTTGCATCAACATAAAAAAATCTGCGAGCTTTTACTTCCCAAGCTTCGCAGATTGAATCACATTTTTTATAATAATTTTTGTGCCCGAGTGATTGGAGTTTATGTCCCATTCTAAACCCATACCCTTTACCATTACATCAACAATGGATAAACCAATTCCTGCCCCCTTAGCATTCGATTCATTTTTCATCCCTTGACCATGGTCCTCAATCAGAAATGCTCTGTAGCTCTCCGTTGATTCCGTTGTCACCTTTATATATTTCCCACTGTTAGCGTGACGCAATACATTTTGGAATATATTATCAAATATTCGTCCTAACCATAATGGATCAACACGCCATTCATTAGGTTCAAATGCTTGCAGTTCAATGTCGATCGTAAAACCTTCTCGCTCAAAAACTGGATACCAGGTTGTTAGATGTTCCCGCACAAACCGAATAACATTGATGTTTTTCGGTTCGAAATTATATTTACTTGCCATTAACAATGTATAGGACATTAGATTTTCGATTAAAGCATCAATATTCACTATCGATGTTTCCATTGCCTTCAAAGCTTGTTTGCCTTCCTCTGACAAGGTTTCTTTGCTAATCGTATAGGACTGGGCTCTTACTTTTGTTAACGGTGTCCGTAAATCATGTGATAAATTGGCAATCAGTTCCCGTCTTAGCTGTTCTTCCTTCTGTTGACGCTGTTTACTATCTCTCAGCTCGCAAACCATTCTGTTAAAGCTATGCTCTAATTGCCCAATTTCATCCCGCTTTTTCACATGAATCTCAATAGGTAGACCGTCTACATCACGTATCTCCATGGCCTCTTGGAGATGTAATAATCTTTTTCGGATTCCTTTGAAAAATAAAAGCGAAACGACAATAAAAAATAAAATAACGGCAATTACACCAAAAAGTAAGAAGCTACCATAGTTATCATAGACCTTAATAAGCGGTGGATTAAAGGCTTCCCTTGAAATCTCTAATACAATAAAGCCATTTGATACATCACCGCCTACGAAAGCCATAACAGTAAATGGATTACCTCCATAGCGTTCCTTTATAAATTGAGTTGTATAGGCTGGTGTCCATTTTGTTGGTAACTGCTCCTTCACATTGACAGAAGTCAGGAGATTGCCCTCTTCACTTACCCAAAACATAGAGGCTGTAGGATATTGCTCTTGCCATTTTTGAAAAAACTCGGCAACAGTATGATCTGAAGCTTGTTTTATGCTGTTGGCCTCTGTATGCCATTGCTCCTCGATTTCACTTTCCAGAAGAACATCACTTGAAAATTCTCCAGACGCTGTTTTTGTAATGCCTAACACGAAAATCGCAACACCCAGATAGGATATTTGCACAATTGATATGGCTAATAAAATAATTAGCATATATTTTGCTAATAGTGATCGGAAAAATTTCATAGTTTCACCCTATAGCCTATACCTCGAATTGTTTCGATAATCAGAGGCTTTGCAGGATTTACTTCAATCTTTTCTCTTAAGTAACGGATATGTACCATCAATGTTTTATCACCTTCTATATAACTCTCACCCCAAACACCCTCATAGAGTTGTTCCTTCGTTAAAATTTGATTGAGGTGACGTATAAAATACTGCAATAAATAAAATTGTTTACCAGTCAAAAGAATTTCTTCTTCATCCAATGTATTGATAATTCGCATATCTTTCGTATAAATTTTTAGGTGCTGCAATGCTAGGACATCATCATTTTTTTGATATCTTCTCAGTAATACTTCAAGCCTTGCTACTAGTTCATCGGGGTGGAATGGCTTTGTTACATAATCATCAGCGAAGTGGAGCCCTTCAATTTTATCCTCAATAGCCGTTCGAGCTGATAACATTAATATTGGTAAGTCCTTATTTTCTCGTTTAATTCTTTTGCCAATGGAGAAACCATCTAAGCCAGGTAGCATCACATCCAATATAGCAATATCCTTTGAGACAATATGTTGCTCAAGATCTTCTCCAGACTCTAACCAGGTTACTTCATAGCCTCTTTCAGTTAATTCCTTACTGACCCATTGCCCTATTTCTTTTTCATCTTCTATGTACAATATACGAATCAATGGTCACCCTCCTTATTACTAATTAAAAATTATATTAAAATACCATATTTTGCATTATACATTTAATTAGAAATTAAAAACAATATAAATCCCATACATGGTTATTATAGGGTAAAATCTTATTAATTGTGGGAATAGGCAGGTATACATACAAAATCCTACTGCCCTGTGGATGAAAAGATTCTTTACTTGTCTAAAGCTGCTCAAAACTTAGGTTATTTAACAGTTCATGCAAAAGAGAGCAAACTAATGTTTCTAGTTTGCTCTCTTTTTGGATTATTATTGAATAATCAGCATATCATTTTCATCAAACTGCCACATGTCACCATAGGCTACTTCCCAGTAGTAGCCATTTGGATCTTGGAAATAGCCACTATAGCCTCCCCAAAACACAGTTTCTGGCTCTTTCACAATTGTCGCTCCAGCCTCTTTTGCTAATGCAAATACACGATCTACTTCTTCTTTTGTTTTACCATTATAGGCAAGTGTAATTCCGCCAAAGCCACGGCTAATTTCTGGTGGGTTGGCTTCATTGATATCTTTGACTAAGCGTTCAATTGGAAAAAGCGATATTTTCGTTCCTCCATTATTAAAGAACATCACATCTGGATTCGTTTCGTCTCCGTACACGACTACCTCAAAGCCAAGCCCCTCTCGATAAAATGCTAGTGATTTCACCATATCTATAACACCTAATGTGATTAAATTTAACCGATTCATCTTCCAATTCCCCTTTATAAAGTTTTACTATTTTTAATTTAAATTCGCTATCCAACAAAAATTCCCTTTATTACAGAAAAAAAGTCATTCGTTTACTTCAGTCCAAATACTCTTTGTACAGGCAATTGTCATTCCATAGCGCCCCATATTTTTCTGATTAGAAGATGCGTGACCAATTAGGGGCTTACCATTTTGTTTAATAGCAAAATTTTTTATTCCTCTAACCATTGTCAGCTCACAAAAGTTACCTCGACGTTTCTATGAAACAAAAATGTGCGTACTTTTTTTCACCTTATCGAAACATCATAATGAAAAAGCAATCAAGCAAACTCACATATTGGAGGAATAAAAATGATTACTCATTTACAAGATACAATCACATTAAATAATGGCTTACAAATGCCTGGTATGGGTTTAGGTGTTTTCCAAGTAGCGAATGGCGCTACTGCAGAAATGGTCAAAAACGCCATCGAGGTCGGCTATCGAAGCATCGATACAGCTGCTATTTATGGCAATGAAGAAGGTGTAGGAGAAGGTATTAAACAGGCACTAACATCCACTAGTTTACAACGTGAAGACCTGTTTATTACATCAAAAGTGTGGAACGATGGATTAAGCTATGAGGAAACTATTACAGCCTATGAAAAGAGTTTAGAAAAACTGGGTTTAGATTATCTAGATCTTTATCTTATTCATTGGCCAGGTAAAGATAAATATACTGACTCTTGGAAGGCTCTAGAAGACTTATATGATCAAGGTAAGATAAAAGCAATTGGCGTATGTAATTTCACAGCCTCACACTTGCAAAACTTACTATCATTTGCTCGCATTAAGCCTGTTATCAATCAAGTGGAATTTCATCCACGCTTACAGCAAGCTGAGCTTCATTCATTCTGTAATAACCACCAAATTCAACTGGAGGCTTGGGCACCTTTAATGCAAGGTGGGCTTCTTGAAGATGAAACGATTTCGAAAATCGCAATAAAATATGGAAAATCTAATGCTCAAGTTATTTTGCGCTGGGATGTACAAAACGGCATTATTGCGATTCCAAAATCTGTGCGTCGAGAACGCATGCTACAAAATGCTGATATCTTCGACTTCCTTCTAACAGACGAAGAAATGGCTACAATCAATGCGATGAATCTTGAACAGCGTGTCGGACCGAATCCAAATGAATTCGACTTTGCTCTATAAGCATAAAAAGAGGAAAAGAGACTGTCTTACATGTGACAGTCTCTTTCTCCCCTCATTACGATGTTTGCTGCATTGCGATATCTTCATCACGTTGTTTTAACAGTACATCTTCACCTTTATCCTGTAATAATTCAACATGCTTTTCGCCCCAAGTGCAAAGCATGTTCAGAATAGGTTCCATCCCTTGTCCATAGGTCGTTAATGAATATTCGACTTTTGGTGGTACTTGATTGAAGACCTTTCGATGAATTAATCCAGCCTGCTCTAACTCTCTTAATTGACTTGTAAGCATTTTTTGAGAAATACCCGGAATTAATCGGCGAAACTCATTTGTTCGAATTTTACCATGGTGGTTTAAATGACAAAGAATGACTGGTTTCCATTTACCGCCGATAACTTCAAGCGTAGCTTCAACACCAATATTATAAACTTTTTGCATTGTGACCCCCTGTAATATTCAAAAGTAACTAAAAGTACCGTACATATCTTTTAGGTATGTATGAATAGTACTACACACAATAAAAAAAATCAAAGGAGATTTTAATAGTATGTCAAAATCAAAAGAGTCAAGTGCTAAATTAACCTTACTAGCTCTTGCAATCAGTGCATTCGGTATAGGTTCCACTGAATTTATCAGCGTTGGACTTCTACCATTAATTACAGATGACTTTGGTATCTCTCTAAGCACAGCTGGCTTAACCGTTTCTATATATGCACTAGGGGTAACTGTTGGAGCTCCATTATTAACAGCCTTAACATCACGCCTTAGTCGAAAAACCGTATTATTGCTTGTCATGACCATCTTTATAGTAGGTAACTTAGCAGTCGCTTTAGCACCTAATTTCTCTTTATTATTAATCGGACGTATTATTTCAGCATTAGCACACGGTGTGTTTATGTCCATCGCTTCCGTTATAGCGGCTGATGTAGTGGAACCAAATAAACGAGCCAGTGCTATTGCCTTTATGTTTACAGGCTTAACTTTGGCTACTGTAACAGGTGTTCCACTTGGTACATTTATTGGTCAAGTAACAGACTGGCGGATGTCGTTCATCTTTATCGTCGTCATTGGGATTATCGGTTTAATTAGTAATGCGATCTTAGTACCTAACCAATTGTCGAAAGGCAATCCTATCTCTATTCGTGATATTGGCAAAGTATTAGGCAATATTCGCATGATTTTAATATTGTTCATTACCGCAATTGGATACGGTGGTGCCTTTGTTGTCTACACATATATTTCACCTATTTTAGAGCAATATATGGGGTATTCTCCTCATGCAGTAGTCATTATTTTAGTGGTCTATGGTATTTGCGTTGCGATCGGTAATACATTAGGTGGTCATTTTGCTAATCATAATCCGCTACGTTCTATCTTTATTATTTTTGTAGGACTTGCCTTGGCGTTGCTCGGCATTGGCTTCATGCTCGAATCACCTATTATCGGATTAATCATGGTATTAGTAATGGGCTTATTTATGTTTATGAATGTCCCAGGATTGCAGCTATATGCTGTTCTACTGTCTGAAAAATATGTACCATCAGCTATTTCTATGGCCTCAGCATTAAATATTTCTGCCTTCAACATTGGTATATTTTTAGGGTCCTATATTGGGGGCTTTATTATTCACCATCAATCATTAGCGCATACTCCCTTGTATGGATTTTTAATGGTTATGCTGGCAGCAATTGTTACATTAGTCTGGTACATTTTCGATAATAAAAAACAATAGGAAGTCAAATTTCATTTTGTATAAAAAAGTAGTAGAGAATGTGTATTGTTTGTTGATATGTTGTGTCCTATAATTTACTTGAATCAAACGAGAATGATTATCATTCTAGGTTAAGATGACATTCTTGCTGTTTTAGTAAATTAATAGGAGTGAATAGCAATGCGTAGAGGTCGATATTTTTCATTTGTCCTTTTACTTGCACTAATGTTCGTGTTAGGTGCCTGTGGCTCAAATGAAGTAAAAGAGGATACAGCGAAAGAAGATCAATCAACTAAAGATACAAGAATTGTAGAAGATGAGTTTGGAAAAGTAGAAATTCCTACAAACCCACAGCGTGTAGCTGCTATCTATATGGAGGATTATTTAACTGCCTTGGATGTAAAACCTGTTGTGCAATGGTATCACCCATCATGGGGTAAACAGGACTATTTAGGATTAGATGTTCCTGAGTTCGACATTACTGGTAGTATGGAAACATTACTACAAGCTAAGCCTGATTTAATCATTGTGGATGGCGCCGCGGATAAGGCAAAATATGAAGAATACTCAAAGATTGCACCTACTTACCGCTTAAAAGAAGATATTCTACAAAATCCACGTGAAATTGTAAAAACAATAGCTGATGTTTTAAATATTCCTGATAAAGCAAAGGAAATCGTTGACAAATATGAGCAACGTGTATCCGATTTAAAAGCAAAATTAGATGAATCAATTGGAGACGAAACAGTTGCTGTTGTACGTCTAAATGTCGCAGATAATACATTAGCTTTATTTGGCATTCAAAATCGCTACACTGGCTATATTTACACAGAAACGGGCTTGACACCACATCCGTTAGCACGTGATATGACAGAGTTTCATGAAGTCTTATCTGAAGAGGCTATTCCAGAGCTAGATGCAGATCATATCATCCTTTTCCCTTCAAATGGCACTTGGGATTCGAAAGAAAATCAAGAAGCGATTAAATGGTTAGATAGTACACTATGGAAAACAGTACCTGCTGTTAAAAATGGGCATGTCTATATTGCGGATCGAACATATTGGCAGTCTGGAGCTATCACAGCTAACCTGCTGAAATATGATGATCTTGAAAAATGGTTCGTGAAATAATTTTCAAAAGAAAGCTCTTTATGAGGGCTTTCTTTGCATAGCGTTGAAAAACAAAACCATCCATAAAATTTTTGTGAAAGATGAAAATGGATTTCCGTTGCAGGCTACTTGCTTTCCTGTGGGCGAGCGCTGAGCCGCTTCCTCCGTGCAGGGGCTCGCCTGTCTCGCTATCCCATGGGAGTCAAGTAGCCTTCCACTCCAACCCACAAAAATGGTACCTTTTTAGCAAAGGTTTTCAAATAAAGTGAAGGTTTTTGCTACTTATTTTATGGAGGATGATTGTCATTCATCACTTCTCCATATTGAAAATAAGAGCCTATCCCCTCTAAGAATACAGATAATGGGCTATTTGATCGCTATACTACTATGAAAAAAAGTAAAGACACTTTGCAGAATGGTTGATTGGAGTGGAGCCAGCGTCACTCCTAGGGGATTTAGCGTCACAGATGAGACCCTGGAGCGAGCGTAAGTGAGTGAAGCGGCTCATCGGACGCCCCCTGGAAAGGGCGCTGGCGGAACGGAAATCAACCTCTCACCTTGCAAATTTGCTTTTTCTGCCGTTGACATCATCTTTTTTCAACAACATGAAAGAAAGCTCTTCAGAGAGCTTTCTTTGTATTGTTCTCCAAATTCAATTATAAAGGGGTGAATCATCAATGGGTAACTTAACACATGTCTATACGTTACAAACTATTTCTTATGCGACTCAATCAACGAACAAGCAGCAGTTTAATAGTGATTTCTATACACTTTTCATCGTAATGAGTGGCAGCGGAAAGCTAGAAATAGATCATAACACCATTCATCTTAGTGAAGAAAAGTGCATATCGATTCCTCCTAATAACACGGCTAATATACGCATTCAAAACGAGCACCTTTGTTTTTATCAATTACAGTTCAACATTGTCCATCTTAGCAATAAACAGACTACTAGCTCTTTTAAGCGTGTCAAAGAGCAACGTCTCCTCCCCTTTTCGCAATGTCGTAGACTGCTAGAAGCCATTTATCAGAACCGTCTAGCGGAGGATGAGCACACCATCTTTGAGCAGCATGTACACTTTCAAGAGCTGATGTTATTGCTCTTACATCAAACAATACCCAAGCTGGTGCAAAAAAATGATCGTCAATCTGTTGAGCAATCCATTAACTATTTGCATAAACATTTTGAAAAAGAGTGGACTGTCGAGCAGTTGGCAGAGCTAGCTGATGTTCCAAGATGGAATTATACCCGTATGTTCAAAGAGATTACAGGGCAAATCCCTCTTCACTATTTAAATAACATTCGCATTGAAAAAGCCAAGCAATTATTAATGACAACAAATGATCGGGTATTTGAAATTAGTCAGTCTATCGGATTTAATAATGAATATTATTTCAATCGTCGTTTTAAAGAACATGTCGGCATCTCTCCAGGACAATATAGAAGAAACCAAAGCAGCAATCTACGTGTATTTGCACCATTCTTAGAAGACTTCTTTGTCGCCCTTGGGATTACACCAATTGCTCAATTCAGTCATCCAAAATGGGGAAAACAAGACTATTTAGGTCTTCAAGAAGTGCCTGATATCGATGTACAAAATGGAGAAATGGATCGACTCCTTCACTATAAACCAACATTAATTATGCTAGATGCAGGTATAGAGCGATGGGAATCCTGTCATCATTTAAATGAAGTAGCTCCCATCTGTCATATCTCACATCCTGGAGAGAACTGGCAGTCTACTTTGTTTAAGATTGCTGATTTAACAGGAAAAACCGCCTTGATGCAAGACGTGATCCTACAATATGAGGATAAGGTACAGCAAGCAAAAGGAATTCTTAGTAAATCCGTTTATGGGCAAAGTGTGGCATTTCTTCGCATTTCAGCCATTGGCATTACTCTATATGCGGGTCCTGAATGTGGCTATACGGGGCCAATTTTATATCGTGACCTCGGTTTAATGCCACATCCACTTGTCTGGAGTATTCCGCACAATCAACGTAAAGCACCACTGACATTTGATCAATTGCTGCAATTAGATGCGGATCATTTATTTATTACTTTTGATAAACAACATTCCATTTACGAGAACGAGGAGCGTACGATTTTAAAAACTTCTATGTGGAAAAATCTAGCTGCAGTTAAAACCAACTGTGTATATGAAGTGGATTTTTTAACATGGATGAATTACGGTATTCTGTCTCATAGTAAAAAAATTGATGATGTCTTACATGTTCTCGGCTAAAAGAGGAAGCTCACTTTGGCTTCCTTTTTAAATGATTAGGACAGACATTGCACTGCAAAATAACACCTAAAGACGTTTAGCTACATAAGATAAGATATCAGCTATAGGATAGGAGGAATTACATTGTATTACAATCCTTATCCGTACTTTGTTCATCCTTATCATTACCCAACGTCGCCACTTGCCCAGCAGCTTGCCGTTAGACCTATTCCTCAACATTTAGCAATGCCGAACACTACCCCCTTTCCACCTGTCGACACACATAAATTAAAAATGTCAGCTACACGGATAAAGGCGATCATGCAACAGGCTCAATTGCTTACGGATAAAATTGATAGCTCTCAACAATTTGCACATGATCTAATGAATGCTGCACAGCTTTCAAATAAAACAGAGGTTGATAAATTAATCACATCAACAGGCATTACGATGAAATTTGATGCAAATTATACACCAGACAATTTCAGAATACGTCTTATGGATAATGGTTGTTGTGGCATAACCATAAATTTAAGTTGGTAAAAAAATTTACCCTTATATCTCTATCGAACTTGTAAACTATAAAATTCTATGCTAAAGTGTTTTATTATTATTTCTGAAAATTCTTATATCACTTTTCTTATCAAGAGAGACGGAGGGATTGGCCCGATGAAGTCTCAGCAACCAGCTCAACAGTATGGTGCTAATTCCAATTGGCAAAATTTTAAGCCTGAAAGATGAGAAGAAGAACTACCGTTGCTTATTCTGGAGTCCTCTTCTAAGGGGACTCTTTTTTATGTTCTACTAATTTTAACAGAAAGCAGTGAAATCAATGTCAAACCAACTTTTACAAGCATTACAATTATTAAAATCAAAACAATGGGTTGATTTAACACATACATTCGGCCCTAATTCCCCACATTTTTTTATGTTTGAAGATGCTAAATTTGAAACATTATTCTCTCATGATGACGGGTTCTTCGCACAACAATTCACGTTCCCAGGACAATATGGCACACATATCGACCCACCCATTCATTTTGTGCGAGACTCCCGCTATCTAGAAGAATTAGAACTAAAAGAACTAGTTCTTCCTCTTGTCGTTATTGATAAATCACGAGAAGCTGCTAGCAATCATGACTTCTCGCTAAGTGTGCAAGATATTTTTGATTTTGAAGCACAACATGGAGTAATTGAAGCAGGTACCTTTGTAGCGCTACGTACGGATTGGAGTAAGCGCTGGCCAGATAAAGAGGCATTTAGTAACCAAGATATGGATGGACATAACCATATACCAGGCTGGGGCTTAGAGGCATTACAATTTTTATTGAAGGAACGTCAAATAAGTGCACTTGGCCATGAAACATTTGATACTGATTCAGCCGCTGATTTTCACAAAAATGGTAAGCTAGATGGCGAATACTTCGTGCTTGAACAAAACATCTATCAAATTGAGTTGATGACTAACTTGGACAAGCTACCTGCGAAGGGGGCAATTATCTTCAATATCGTCCCTAAGCCTGAAAAGGCATCTGGATTCCCTGTACGCTCATTTGCTATTTTGCCATAACACAAAGGTCTGTACGATTCATATGTTGAATCATACAGACCTTTATTTTCGTATATTTCTTTTTTTGAATAGATAGTAAACGATGAGCATTACGAGGCCAAACAATAGGATGAGATAAATACTATAATGGGATAAATAATAACCAACAAACCGCCACTTCTCCCCAAGCATCCTCCCTAACGTTATAAATGTGAAAGTCCAGATAAATGCCCCTGTATAGGCAAAAAAAGCAAACTTTCTATATGGATAATTATTAATTGCCGCAATATAGGCTGTCAGATGTCGTACACCAGGTATAAAATAGCCTATTAATAATAAAGTTGGCCCAATTTTAGTAAACAGTTGTTTTGTAAAATCAATTTTTTGCTCCGTAATATGAATTTTGGGTCCATATTTCTGCAATAATGGTAAGCCAAAACGATAGCCGATATAGTAGCTTAAGGTAATACCGCCAACTGCACCAATCATTGCACTTACTAAAGCGGGAATGTGTTCAAGGCTTTCTATATAAACGCTGTAGCCAACATATGTTAGAAAGACCTCATCAGGAAGTGGCAACCCAACAATGCCTCCAATTAGGATCACGATAATACCCAAATACCCGTAATGTTCAATTAGAGATTGCACATGATGTGCCATATAACATCCCACCCAAAATTTATTAAAACGCATTGATTAACAAGTTCCTTCAATAGATCTAAGAGAACCTGAGGCATCGACTTTAAGACCTTCAGCAGCTTTATATCATTTGAAACTGCCGTAAAGCAAAGTCAATACCACCTTCAGTGGAACTCTTTGTAACAAAATTCGCAACTGCTTTTAGAGCTGCACTACCATTTCCCATAGCAATACCTAGCCCTACATGCTCTAACATATCAATATCATTATCCCCATCTCCAAAAGCAATAGCATTTTCAGGATCAATGTTAAAATGGTCTAGTACCGCTTTAACAGCTATCGATTTGGCAACATCCTGCTGTAATACATTCACAATATAAGGATGCCATCGCTGCCAAAATATATGCGGAAATTGGCTAGCATATCTTTTTTCAGCCTCCTCATCTGCATATAGACACATGAGAAAAACTTCTTCATCCACAATTTTTTCATTCACAACCGGAAAATTTCGTAAAGATAGAGTTGCCTGCATCGCATTGAAAGCAGCTGGATGCTGAATGCCATTCATCGATAGTTGCTCTGTAAAAAATGTGAGGCTATGCTGCTGTTCACGTGCAAAAGCTTGTACATTTTGAACAATATCTTTAGCAATAGGTGTTTTATGTATGATTAAATCCTTGTGTTTCACATATGCCCCATTTGCTGTAATAAAGGTTTCAATCCCTAGCGCTTGTATCTCCTGACACATCGATAAAGGTCTTCCTGTAGCCGCTACAAGGTGAATTCCTCTCTCCTGCAAAAGTTGAATGGCCTTCTTTGTGCTTTCTTCCACACAGCCATCCTCGTAATTAATCAGTGTTCCATCCATATCAAAAAATATGATATTATAATTCATCTTAAGCCGCCTTTATAAAACAGTACTTTAGAATCACAAACATTTAATTCATTCCTTATACTTAATGAAAAGTATGAAAGTATTTTGACAAACTTTCAGCAAACTCTATAACTTACATTAACAGCACCGATAAATACTATTACAAGCATAGATTTAATGACAATTAACTATAAAACAGATGAATATTTTTATTTTAATAATTCTAAAGGAGTATACCAAAGAACACAGAATTGTTAAAATAAAAGATATCTACTTAAATACATTGAACGATAAACATTTACGTATAAATAGAGCAAAAGAAACAAAATTTTAGAGCCTGCAAAGGAGTTGATTCTTATGGCATTTAACATTTACTACTATGAAAGTAGTGTAGATTGTAAATTTTGCAAAAAGCATTTTACAACTTATAAAGTACGCCCTAATCGATATAAAATCATCGAGGAGCAAACAGATTTCATGCCTGTTTATGATGGCTTAAATCCTTTGCTGTATGAGGTTGCTGTTTGTCCCCATTGCGGCTATGCCTACCATAAGTCTATGACACGGACATATGGACCTTTCATGCAACTCATTGATGAAATTTACATTAAAGAGCTCCAGAAGCCGATGGATATTTGTCAGGAACGTACAATCGATGATGCCATTGTCAGTTTTAAGCTTGCTTATTTGGTATCACGTGCTTCCATGGAAGAATCCCTTTTAATGGCGAATTTCGCCTTGAAAATTGCTTGGCTTTATCGTTTAAAAACCGATGAGGAATCCGAAAAGCGTTACCTTTTTGCAGCTAGAGACTTTTATAGTAAATCCTTTGCATCCAATCAGGAGGGTGGAGAAAGAATCCAGTTTTTACATGCTGAATTAAGCCTTCGACTCGGTGATATTGTAGAAGCTAAAAAAGGATTCTCACGTTTAATTGCCGATCGAAATGTATCACCAAAATATCGAAAGCTTGCGCGTAATCGTTGGGAAAATTATAAATATGACGAACAACCTATAACAGTTAATGAAATCATTAATTGATTTGACGAGGAGAGGACTAGTTATGTTGCTATTCCATAAAAGAATTGATGTGAGAGAAGAGGATATATTTTCAGAGTTACATCATTTTTTATTAAGAAAAAATAATCGCTACTTAACAAACGATGAGATAGTCGCTTTAACAGGAGTATCACCTGAACTCCTTTACAAATGGGTAAAAGCAGGAAAGTTAAAAAAGTCCATTTTCCCTAATTTAGGAGCGCCCTGTGAACGATGTGGACAAATTACACAAGCTAAAATTTGTGTGAGCTGCTCCTCCTCCATTGTTGGTACATTAAAGCAAGAAGAAAAGGATCGTGCATGGTTCAATCAAATTCAACGTAACCATGTTAGAGCAAGCACCTATCACTATAAATAATGATAAACATCTCCACTTTACAAATGGAGATGTTTTATGTTGTTGAAAAAAGGTGATTCACTAGCAGAAAAAGAACCCTTGGCAAGGTAGTTTTGTTTCCAACGCTATGGAGCAACTCCACTTTACAAACGGGGATGTTTTTTTGCCAATATAGGCAAATTTAAACAAAATTTAAACAAACTCTTCCTAAGCTTTAAACTTCGTTCCTTATAATAAGTATCAATATAAGAAGAAGGGCTGATTATTAATGAAAAAAGATAGGAAACGTAAGGTTTTATTAAGTATTGCACTGACAAGTTTAATGGCACTAAACGGAGTAACTAGTGTCTCTGCGGATGTCACTGCAAATGAAGAACAGCTCAATATTGAACTTAATTCAACAGTCAAACAGGTTAGGTCTTCTAATGAAACGTTATTAGATTGGAAAAAATGGGTAAACGATCATGCCTATAGCCTGTCCTCCATTCAACCTGAAACATTTAATGGACAAAAAATTCCATCTAGTGAATTTGAGGATTTAGAGATGCTAAAGCCATTATTACATGATAAGCGCATTGTCTTTTTAGGAGAGAGCTCTCATGGTGTTGCACAATTTAATCTAGCTAAAACACGTTTAATACAATTTTTACATCAAGAAATGGGCTATAATGTTCTCGCTTTTGAAAGTGGCATGGGGAATGTGATGAACGCCCAAGGAAAAATTGACAAACAAGCGGCTCTACAAACAATGAAGGATGGTATTTTCGGTGTATGGTGGACAAAAGAAACCCTTCCTCTGTTTGAATACGCCAAAACAACTTATACAACAAAGCAACCCCTTGTTCTCACGGGCTTTGATATTCAACAACAAGGGGCATTCACGAATGGAGATTGGCTGCACAATCCTCAATTAGCTCAACAATTCAGTGAAGCAGAGAAACAACTCGCTGAATGGAGCTCAGGAAAAGATTTAAAGGGCTATCAAAAAGAAAAGGCAACAATTATCAATGTGTATAAACAAGTAAAGGCACAAGTACAGTTAAAAGAAAAAGAGTTGCAAGCAGCATATCCAAATGAACCCCACATTGTAAAACTGATGGAGCGTACTTTAGCAGATCGTATTCGTTTAGCAAATGAATATGTTGAACTAACTATTCAGGCCAATATTGACCTTGAACAAAATAATATAGAGTCATTTTTACAAACAATGGAATGGCGAGATCAGGCAATGGGTGAAAACTTACTTTGGTTAGCTGAAAAGGTTTATCCAACAGAAAAGTTTATCGTGTGGGCACATAATGACCATATTCGTAAAGCACAATCGGATGTAATGGGTTCCCCTTATCCAGTCAAATTAATGGGCGAACGTTTACCAGACATCTACAAGAAATATAGCTATGTACTAGGCCTATACATGGGAAGTGGCGAGACAGCAAATAATATGGGTGAACCGATGGCTGTATTACCACCTATCAAGGGATCTATTGAGGATATTCTGTCTACAAAAAATAAACCATATACATTCATCGATATGCGCAATCGTCAAAATGAGCGAGGCAACTCATGGATGTTTGAGCCTCGCATAGGCTATAGCTGGGGCGTTATGCAGGAAAGCTTTGTTCCACGCGATCAATACGATGGTATTCTCTTGATCGATAAAGTAAGTAAACCCCATTATGTAAAATAACCTCTCTTATAAAATAATCGCAAACTAGATTCCCTAGTTTGCGATTACTTTATGTATCCATGGATATCGTATCCCATTCCTCGTCTTGATACCCAATCATCCAAAATAAGCCTCTACGCCTTTCCATCACAACACTTTCATTTAACGCTAAAGGAGCTGTCTGTCCATTAATTCGACTATCTACACAAGCCCAATGCAATCTATAAATTTTATCAGCCTCGTCTAAAATTTCTTCCTTACTGCGCATAATTGTTTGTTGGTAAAACTGTTCAAACGTTTCGCAGCTTGAAACAGCTTGAATCGCATATTCACAATCACAAACATCTTCCGGAAAATCTAACTCTTCCACCATACCTAATGCCCAAATGAGTGTCCAATAGGCTTCATATTGCCATGAAATATTGACAGCCTCTTGCGTACTAGGATGCTGCGCCCCCAGAAAGAGCCTTTCTTGCTCCGTTAAGAATGGTTGTACTTTATATTTATGTAGCATATCGGTAAAGAATTCCCTAGACCCTTCAATATCGCCATTTTGTGCTACGTCACAGGCGAATTGAATAACAATCAATAGGGCAACTGCTCTTCTTGCGATATCCTCTTGACTTTTAAAGTGGAGATTTTCTAATGGTGATAGCTGAGGAAGAGAAGCAGCGTAAGGAATCTCTCGTTCTGTTAAAAAAGCGATCGTTTTATTTTTTCGCACTTCTCCCTGTGCTGATGCTACCTCATGCGTATTTATTTTTCTTGTACAAGCATGGGGTCTAAAGTCAGATGGACCTGATTCCCCGTTAGGATAAACAATCACGCTACCGTTTTGATCCAGCAAAGTACCGTCTGGTAGAAAACCAATACCGCCTATCCTTGTTAGTAGTCTTGTAAATAGCTGCATATGCTCGTCTGTCATAGCCCTATCCATCTCGATTGCAATGACTGTATTGAGCACAGCTATTTGAATCATTACTCGTTCTTTTAGCTGTTCATCTTTAAAGGGAATAGTATCGTAATAGCCCATCATCCCAGGGATATTTTTTGCAAAATAATCAGGGTTCATATCTTCAGTTAAAATGTTCATCGAGCATCTACATTTTTTAAAAAGCCCTTTAGATTTCAATAAATATCCGCTATCTTGTTTTTCAATAGCAAAGCCTTTGGCAAATACGTCGGCTATTTTAGCATGCATATCATCTAGATCATTTTTGGAAGCAAATATCGTAAAATGATTCAAACTACTCTCTCCTTTGTAACATATAGCATTTCAGTATCCAATTTTCCAAACCATTCAGTACTTGGCTAAATAATTGTTTATTTTTTCGTAATACCTCATGTTCCATCCAATAAGCCAGCAAAGAGCGCCATTCTTCCTCATTTATCATTGTTGTTGGTGTGATTCCCTGCTGCATCATATAGCAAACAGCTCGGATAGCTGTCAGTCTCTCTACTTCACTACCATCTAACCACTCAAATAGTGTCCCTGCACTTGGCTGTGATACTGCTAAAAGCGAGTCCCAGCCATCGATCGGAAATGCAACATAGGGCTTCATCCATGTAATAATGTTTGGGTGCTGGAAATGGCGTAATCGATGTAATGCCGTATAGGCATCCATGTTATCTTTTTCAATATCCTGTAGGATAAGGGCCAGCCCTTCGTCTACTGGTAAACAATGCGCCGTTAAATAATCACGTAGCCAGGCTGGAAGTTCAGCATTCCCTTGCCAAAGTTCCTTTACCCATCTTTCAGCCTCGTCAGCACACACCGTTACTAGAACTTCACCCCAAGCTTTTTGTTGTGCTGGAGTCTGTGCTTGTTCAACTCTTTGTTGAAGTGCCTCATATATCCTTACCTTATCAAATTGCCAAAAAGCCTCTTGAATGCTTGTTTCTCTTACGCCATGCATGGAAACATAATGAAGTAAAAATTCTAAGCTTGATTTAGCCTGCTGTAAATTAGAGCTTAAATATTGTTCCAGCCACGTTAACCATATTTGTGACCTAGTCAGATTAACATCCAATCCCTCCCCACTACAAAATTGTTGATGCTGTCCACAGTCTACACCAATACAGCCTAGAGTGGTCGCAATGTCGACATACGCAGGAAAGCTTAAGGCAAGCAAATTAAATTCATCTTCTTCATGACTCCAATACCAAATCGATTCGTCCTCAAGCTTGAGGAGAAGGGCATCTCCGTTACCTGCCGTAAAAAATTGTAAGTATTGCTGTTCATGCAATTCATCATCCCCTCCAAAATAGGGGAAATCCAAATCATTTAAGCTCCAGCCAAAATCTCCAGAAGGCGTATCCAGCAATTCTGTAGGCAAGATAGCTTCGTCAGGGAGAGACCAATAAATAGTTACTTGCTGCGAGCAATTTAGTAAGAGATGACGGAACTCATTAGGGATTTGTACGCCAAGTCGTGCCTCTACCTGCTGTAAATCATGTTCAGTAGCGACTGCTCGTATTTCAATCGGATGTACATAAGCTCCTTGCCACTTCAATCGCTTTATTAAATGTTGCCAACGCTCAATCCACATTGCAGCTCACCTCCACATAGGCTAAAATGATTTCTTTCGTCTTATTTTTATCGTCAGAAAATCATCTACTGATTAGGTTCATTTCCAACACAATAAAAAATGCTATTATTTTACTGATATATAAGCCTTCAAATATGCTAAATTACTTAACTCTATACGGTCTTTTTTAGTAAGTAACAGTGAATTATTTGACTTTCTTTACTTCCATCATAATTTTTGTCACATACTCTTCTTCTCGATTTTTTATAACAGCATCATAAACGTATTCCTCATAAACGTATTGACCAAGCTCATAGCCTTTTTCATGCATGACATTAAATAAACGTGTATAGGTCTCTCCAAGCTTCGCAGAGGGCCCAACATGATAACCAATAACGAATTCCCCCTCTATTGCTTTAAAGTAAGGATGACCTTCTCTTGGATTAGGCTGCTCAATATATAAATAGCTGTAATTATCGTAATTGCCTGCTAATACTTGTTCTCTCCTCGTAATCCCTCCGATTGGATAACCTGTATCTAATTGAGAGCGATCTAATTCCTCGATAAAATCCGATACAGCCTTCACAAACTGCTCTTCAGTAGAATCTTCGATATTTTTACTTAGGTATAATGTATCTTCAGGAAAGTACTCAATCGTGATGTCATCAAAATGTAGATGTAGAGCTTCCTCAGTCGTTTTGATTTTGACATCAATAATATTTTCAATCATTTCGAGCTCTCGACGTTTCTTCGCAACAATTTCTTTTTGTTGATGCATCAATTCTAAAAAATTCTCTGGTGATTTCTCTGCCATATACTGCTGAATATCCTTCAAGGACATTCCAACTGCTTTTAATAACTCAATAACACTAAAAAAATCATATTGAGCAAGTGAATAATACCGATAATCTTTACTATCCTTCATGATGGGAGATAATAATCCAATTTGATCGTAATAAATGAGTGTTTGCTTATTAACCTTACAAATTTTAGCAAATTCCCCAGTTGTAAAATATTTTACATTTTTATTAAGCATTTTTTGAGCTTCCTCCCTTGACTATATAGTAACTATATACTTTAAATTGTACCTATTCACAATAAAAATAGAAAGGTTTTGACATTATGTTCACGGAGATTCGTGACATTACAGCTTTCAACAAGAAAGAAATTTTAGCTTTACGCATCGCAGACAATCAGCAACATTTTATTGAAACGACAGACCAATGCTTAACAGAGGCAGAAATGGATCGACGCTTTACTCCTTTAGGTCTGTATAAAGATAACACCGTTATAGGCTTCGCTATGTATGGATTATTCCCTCATGAAGATTACAGTCAACGCGTTTGGCTCGATCGCTATCTAATTGATGAACAATACCAAGGGCAAGGTTTAGGTAAACACTTTTTACAGCAACTTATTCATTACTTAACAGTAAAGTTCAACTGTTCACAAATATATTTAAGTGTTTATGACAATAACGCAGTAGCTATTCAGCTGTATAAACGATTTGGTTTTATATTTAATGGTGAACTAGACGACAAAGGGGAAAAAGTAATGGTGTTGGAGGTGCATGGACATGACAACCATTAATCCTATTGAAACAAGACCACTGAAACCATTATTTCTTTCATACTTATTCCCCGCAATGATCGGTATGCTTTTGATGTCCGTCAATATTTTGGTAGATGGTATTTTCGTTAGTCATGGCGTGGGTCCTACAGCGTTAGCTGGGGTTAATATAGCCGTTCCCATTTTCTCTATTTTGCTTTCTATTTCTCTATGGATTGGTATGGGAGGAGCTACGCTTTTCTCAATTTCTCTTGGGGAGGGCAATAGGCAACGAGCCCATCAGCTCTTTACATTAGCATTTATAATGATGTTACTAGTCGTGCTAACGATTATCGGATTCCTTGCATTCAATTTAAAAGATATTTCTTATATATTTGGGGCAAGCGATGATACGTATCCCTATGTACAGGAATACCTACATGTTATTTTACTGTTTGGCGTGTTTTACACACTAGAAAATCTACTAAGTATTTTTATTCGAAATGATGGTAACCCAAAGCTTGCTATGCTGGGCTTAATTACAACATCAGTATTGAATATACTCTTAAATTATATCTTTATCTTCGTACTAGATTATGGTGTGACTGGCTGTGCCTTAGCAACAGCAATCGCCACTATTATAGGTACGTCTGTACTTTGTCTTCATTTTTTCCGTCCACAATCTGAGTTAAAGTTTGTCTCTTCATTTTTTAATCTATCAGATCTCAGAAAAATATTTGCTATTGGACTACCTAGCTTTATCGTTGAAGCTTCCGTAGCAGTTATCGTTATTTTGTATAATGTTACCTTCTTGCACTACTTAGGGGCAAATGGCGTAACAGCCTATGCAATGGTCAACTATATCCATACTGTATTGTTAACGATTTTCCTTGGCATCGGTATGGCACTACAACCATTAGTGAGCTATCACCATGGGGCGAGATTACTAGAACGATTAACAGCATTATTAAAAATAGGGCTAGCTACTGCATTTATTTTAGGGTTAACGACGGCACTTATCGCAATGCTTTTCCCTTCTCAATTAATGGCATTATTTGGAGATAGCTCCTTTGAAATTCGTAGTTTGGCAGCACAGGGCTTTGTTCACTTTGCCATTGGCTATGTATTTTTAGGAATCAATATGGTGTTCGCAGAATTTTTTCAATCCATTGAAAAAATTCGTATTGCCACAACCATTATGTTACTACGCAGTATTATTTTATTTATCCCTACCCTCATCGTACTACCCAAACTACTTGGCTCTCAGGCCATTTGGTGGACCTTCCCGGTAGCAGAGGGCATTACAGCATTGCTCATTTACTTGTATATTAAAAAAAATCCAAGAACCATTTCCTCTCTAAAAAATGCTTAAATAGAAAGGGGCCTCATCATGGCCCCTTTCTTACTTTTTATTCAAATATTCATCACGCAACATACTCATAATAATCCCATCCGAAAATGCATTGTTCATAAACAAAGCCTGTCTTAAAATAACTTCTGTATTTGAAACCGACCTTCTCATAGGATTTAATGGCTCTACTATTATGGAAATACACCTGTAATTCTAAGCGGTTCAGGTTTAGCTCCTCAAATATAAATTTTTGAGCAAGTTGTACGGCTTCAGAGCCATATCCTCTACCGCACTCCTCGATACTATGTAAGGCTATAATGAAACATTGCTTTTTTATTAGTTAAGTCGATCTCGATAATCGCCAATTACTTGATCGTTGTCAATTGAACAAATAGCAAAATCATAGCGCGAGGCATCTTCTTTAAAACGTTGAATCGCCTCTTTAATGTGTTCTTTTGTAAATATGTTACGCGTTCCTGTCATATACATGATTTCTTCATTTTGAAAGCACCTTGCAATACGATCGATATCATCCTCACGAATGGCTCTTAAATAGACTCTTTGACCTTTTATCATGATAGACTCCTCTTTCACATGAAATAAGGAACCATCTTGTACGTAGATGATTCCTTTGTCAAAACTATTCCATTTACTTTTCATTGGGTATTGGTACCGATTTCTTTACAGGCTCTTCCGAGGAGGTTACACCTAGAATATCGAGCAGGAACATAAACAGCGGAATACCAATGATTAACCCCCATACACCAAGGAAATGCTCTGAGAAGAGGATGACCATAAACGTATAGAAAATCGGTAAATCTGTCTTTGCGGACATCAGCTTTGGATTTAAGAAATAAGCTTCAATGGCATGTAATACCATGACAATGACTAAAATATAGACAATGTACATTAAGCCACCGATACTATATGCGATAATACTTAGTGGAATTAGTGAAATAATAACTCCTGCGACTGGCACTAAACCTAAAATAAAGAGCATAATCCCAAGAGCAATCAGATGTGGAAAGCCCATTATAGAAAGGGCAATCACTGATAACACACAGTTGACAGCAGCAATAATAAATTGAGCCTCAATTACTTTACCAAATGAGCGGATGAAAATTCTTGAAAAATAATGAAGTTCATCATAAAGTGGTCCAACTTTACTATCCTTAAACTTGGCTGTAAACTCAATAATGCGTTTCTTTTCCAACAAGATGAACAAGCTCAATATTAGAGAAATCAGAATTTGCATAATGATTTTACCAATATTCGTAATATTTTTAAGAGTTAAATCCACACCCTGCTCTAAATATTTTCCAAGTTCGATTTTCTCAAAAGTTGGCGCTAAATATCTGGCAATCTCATTGTCATCTGGATCGAGATTAAAGCTGGCAATAAGATCGAAAAGCTGGGTAATTTGCTGGGTTACAATCGGCAAATACTTGTAAATTACCGCAACAATACCTGCGACAAGTAAAAGGTACAATGTTACTGTAACAGCCTTTTCATTCATCGGTGTATATTTTCTTATGCTTTTCGTTGTCTTCGTAGTAAGCTGATTCATCAAATAGGTAATAATAAACGTCAGCAAAATTAAGTTGATCATACTACGCATTAAATACAATGCAACTGCAATCCCAACTAGAAGAATAATACGTTTAAATCCATTACTCCGAAAGAAATTACTCATTTATTCACTCCTTCTACAAAACGGCCTCGCTGCCTCTGCTACCTAGGGCTACACTATCAACTAAACATAAGCAGTATAAAATTGATTTACAACAATACGCATCATTCTTATGTAAAAATTTCCCTCTCATTTAATGAGTATAGCCATCTACCTTCAAAATAAGACGAAATTCATGTTTCTTTAGAAGTGTCTGTATAAAACCTTAGGCGTGGGTGAAGTGAATTGTATGTCTTGTCAAATTAAAAAATCAATACTTTTATCCTTTTTGAAAGCTTTATCAGCGTATAAGCCTAAATTCTATGAATCTATTATAACCCTATAAAACCAGCATATCCAATTTGAAAGTTCTTTTATAATGGTATTTGCATAGAACTTTTATCAGATGGTACATTATGCTATTTTGATTACAGAAACAAATTAAAAATAGACAAGGACTGATTCTATGAAAATTGCGAGGAATCCTGAGAACATTCACCCACCTGTTGCTCCTTATGTACATCAAATTGAAGTCACTGGCCCCCATAGGTGGTTAACCCTATCAGGTCAAATCGGTATGATGGCAGATGGGACTATCCCTGAAGATGCAGCAGTACAATTGAATGTAGCACTAGAAAATATAAAAAAAAATTTAGAAAGCGCCAATATGGAGGTTCAAGATCTGACGAAGATCGTTTTCTATTTGGTAGGAGAAATGGATGCAAGTCAACGACAGCAAATCATCCATAACTTTTTTGGGGGACATCTTCCATGCACAACATTGATATATGTGGTTGCACTCGCTACTCCTGCCTTAAAGGTTGAGATAGACGCATGGGCTTGTAAGAAATTATAAATCATACTATGTTATATATAATCAAGATGTGCTGTAATTATGTATTTTTCTAGTACCCCTTTAACCCTTCTAAAGGGGTACAGTTTCATCTACTTTTACATAGATAGTAAAGTATTATTTAAGTAATGTGAGCGTTGTTGCAATTGCATTATCAACAAAGGCTTGTTGCGGCTGTGATTTCAGCATGACCGTTAATCCGATTAGTGCCACAAGTAGTGCTTGTGCTAAAGATTTCGCATCCGTGTCAGCATCTAACTCGCCTGATTGGATTCCTCGCTCAATCGTCTCCTGAAAAATAACAGCTAAATAAAGTTGATGCTCTCTCGTTAAAATTTCAAATCTCTCGTCATGAGGAGCTAATTCAACCATTGTATTGATACAAAAACAGCCGTTACTAAGATCTTTCGTATATTCAGCTGCAATCACTTCTTCAAAAAAAGTAGCAAATGCCTGCTTTACAGACGTATGGCTTTGGAGTCTTGCTCGTATATCAGCTGCACGAGATGTCGTATATCTTCGAAGTGCTGCTTCGAAAAGCTCTTTTTTGTCACCAAAGGTTGAATAAATACTAGGACGTTGAATGCCCATTCTAGCAGTGAGATCACTTAAAGAAGTAGCTTCATATCCCTTCTCCCAAAATAACTGCATGGCAGCCTCTAATACTTTTTCTTCATCAAATTCACGGGTTCTTGCCATAAAAAACCCACCTCCTTTATGTAAGGATTAATAAGCTGGTCACTACAATTTAAATACCAAACAGTATGTAATAATTGTACAACCTGCTCTTTATATTGTCAATTTCCGTTTTATTTATAAAAATAAATTCAAAAAATACATTGACACAGCAAATAAAACTAAGATATATTTACCAATAATTATTTCATACCAAACGGTAAGTTATGATGACAATTCAATTATGAATGGAGGATACCGTGTGGACAATGATCTGAAGCGAGAAAACGATGTGCCTACTATAAATCAACAGTCTTCCATGTCTCGAGCTATAACATTATTATTCGCAACAGCCTGTGGAATGTCTGTAGCCAATATTTATTTTGCACAGCCGCTGCTCGATCAATTGTCAAATGAGTTTACTATTGATCACTCGATTATTGGTGTTGTTATTACCATCACGCAAATCTTTTATGGCTTAGGTTTATTACTCTTAGTGCCTCTAGGAGATTTACTCAATCAGCGCCGATTGATTATTGGACAGATGCTACTGTCCATAACGGCTTTGGTTATAGTAGGCACTGCGTCCTATAGCGCAGTACTTTTCACAGGTATGGCTTTGGTAGGTCTACTTGCAGTTGTGACGCAGACACTTGTGGCATTTGCGGCTACTATGGCTTCCCCTACAGAACGAGGTCGTGTTGTTGGTATTGTCACGAGCGGAATCGTCATTGGCATACTGCTCGCTCGGACCTTCGCTGGTCTCTTAACTGATCTGGCTGGCTGGCGGTCCGTTTATCTAGTCTCTGCCACTCTTATGTTTTTAATGGTCTGTATATTTCTAAAAGTGTTACCTAAAGTGGAGCGTGAAGTAAAAGCCCTATCCTACTTTCAGCTAATTAAATCCGTATTTATGTTGTTCATTCAAGAAAGAACTTTACGTATCCGCTCGGTTTTAGCCATGCTAATTTTTGCTGATTTCAGTATTTTATGGACGCCAATTGTTCTGCCACTTAGTGCCCCACCGTTAACACTGTCACACAGTGTCATTGGTGCTTTTGGTCTTATTGGAGTGGCTGGTGCATTAGCTGCCGCACAGGCAGGAAAATTTGCTGACCGGGGTTATGGACAAAAAACAACAGGGATTGCTTTAGTGCTACTACTCATTTCATGGTTGTTTATAAATTATCTAGAAAAGTCGTTATTTGCATTAGTTGTTGGTATTATCTTGCTGGATTTGGCCGTACAGGCAATTCATGTCACTAATCAGACGATGATTCTTCCATTGCGTGCAGAAGCGCGAAGTCGACTTACCGCTGGTTACATGGTGTTCTACTCCATCGGCAGCGCTGGCGGTTCAATCGCTTCTACACAGACATATGCACACTTTGGCTGGGAAGGGGTTTGCTTACTTGGAGCTTCTATCAGTACAATTGCCCTTATTTTTTGGGTAATGACTAGACGATTCACAAAATATTGATTTAACTTAGGAGAGATAACAAATGGAAATAGGAATTACTTCTTTCGTAGAAACAAAACCAGATGTTCATAGTGGCGAGGTAATTAGTCATGCACAGCGTTTACGTGAAGTAGTGGAGGAAATCATTCTTGCAGATCAAGTAGGATTGGATGTGTTTGGCGTTGGCGAGCACCATCGAGAAGATTATGCTGCTTCCTCCCCAGCAATGGTGTTATCAGCTGCCGCTCCACAAACGAAAAAAATTCGATTAACAAGTGCCGTGACAGTTCTTTCTTCTGCCGATCCCGTACGTGTCTTTCAGGATTTTTCTACTTTAGACGGACTATCAAATGGGCGTGCGGAGATTATGGCTGGCCGTGGATCCTTTATCGAATCTTTCCCCCTATTTGGCTACAATTTAAATGATTATGATGAACTGTTTGAAGAACATTTGGACTTATTACTCAAAATTCGCGAGTCAGAAAAAGTAGTATGGGAAGGGAAGCATCGACCAGCGATCAATAATTTAGGTGTGTATCCAAGACCTGTTCAAAAGTCTTTACCCATTTGGGTTGGTAGTGGAGGAAATCAACAATCAGCCATTCGGGCCGGACTTTTAGGATTACCCCTTATGCTAGCAATCATTGGTGGCAGTCCTATGCAGTTTGCTCCAATCGTACAACTTTATAAAAAAGCTGCTGCTCATGCAGGTCATGATTTATCTAAGCTTCGGGTAGGCTCCCATTCGATAGGTTTCGTTGGCCCGAATAACGAGTGGGCAGCAGATACATTTTTCCCATCTACACAGGCGGGCATGAATAAACTGGGCAAAGAACGGGGTTGGTCGTATTATGATCGTTCTAGCTATGATGCTGCACGTAGTTTTGAAGGGGCATTATATGTCGGTGATTCAGAGACAGTTGCTCAGAAAATCATTCATCTTCGTAAACATGTAGGGATCACACGATTTATGTTATACGTACCTTTAAGTACAATGCCACATGATCAAGTCATGCAAGCGATAGAACTTCTAGGAACAGAAGTGGCACCCCGTGTGCGTGAGGAAGTTGCTAAATGGGAGGCGGAAATGGTACTAGAAGGACATCCATTTCTTTAGGATTTCATTATATTTTAAAGGGGAATTTATATGACGATTAATAATCGTGTACTACCAGAATTAAGACAGGCTTACTCACAGTTTCCGGGCTTTCGTCTGCAGGAAGATTTAGCGTGGAGTCGCAGCCTCTTAGTCCAGCCACCATTAGAAAAGTCAAAACTTGTGCACACGACGAATTGCATGATTCCTAGAGGTGATGGAGGTGAAATGCTAGTTAAAATATATGAACCCGTTAAACGGAGCAACGATAAACTTCCAGCTATGCTTTGGATTCATGGTGGTGGTTTCGTTATGGGACACCCCGATATGGATGATCTTCTATGTGAACGTTTTGTTCAGACCGCTAACTGCGTTGTCGTTTCTGTTGATTATCGACTTGCTCCTGAGCATCCTTATCCAGCCGCGATTGAAGATTGTTATGCAGGGTTAGTATGGATGACAGCTGAGGCTCCATCACTAGGCATTGATGTTAAACGAGTGGCAATTGCTGGTGCAAGTGGTGGCGGAGGGCTAACAGCAGCACTAGCATTAATGGCTCGCGATAAGGGAGGGCCTTCAATTATATTTCAAATGCCATTATATCCAATGCTTGATAACCGAAATGAAACGCCATCTAGCTATGAGATTACCGATGCTCATGCAACATGGAGTAGATCAAATAATTTGACCGCTTGGCGTATGTACTTAGGAGAAGAAAAGGACACCAACGAACTTTCTCCGTATGCGGTTCCTTCAAGAGCAGATAATTTAGCAGGATTACCACCAACCTATACATGTATAGGTCAACTTGATTTATTTCGAGATGAAACCTTTGATTATGTAACACGTCTTGCCCAAGCAGGAGTAGATGTTGAAATAAATCTCTACCCTGGTAGCTTTCATTGCTTTGAAGTCTTTGTACCTGAAGCCGAGGTAAGTCAGCGTGCAAGTCAGAACTATTTAGATGCAATGGCTCGCGCTCTTCACCCTTAATCTACCTTACTGAGAATGTGAAATAGCCCTTATCATAGTCGTTAAGTAGTTCAGTTGCAATCATAATTGGCAGGAGCATAATTTTCTAAATGAAAGTTGCTGCTCTTGGAATGTTTGAATATGAAAATTTAAAATGCGAAAATGCTTTGACGGTATTTTCGCATTTTATAATTATAACAATTTAGTTATGATGACTTTGTTGATAAAAACTTCACAGCTATGCAAGTCCAATTCCTCAATTTATGGCAAGTTTATCGTAAAATAAAATAATGACTTTTTTTATCATCAAATGAACTATGATGTTAAAATTACTATAAAGTGATCCAATCAGGAGGTGTAATCATTTGGAAGAAAAATATACTATAGGTGAAACAGCTAAAATAATAGGTTCTACTATAAAAACAGTTCGTTACTATGATGAAATTGGGTTGCTAAAACCTACAAGTTATACTGATGGTGGACATCGATTATACACAGTGAAAGATATATGGCGTCTTGAAATGATTACAAACCTGCGTTATTTGGATTTTGGAATTGATGATATAAGCAAAATGATATCTGAGGAGCTATCAGTCACTAGAATACTTGATTGGCAGATTGAATCGATGGAAACACAGGTTAATACGCTTATGGATATGATATCAATTTTGCGTCAAGCAAAGGAACATAATGGGGATTCATTGCAGTGTATTCATGATTTAGTGAATGCACGAACAATTAAAGCTGAAAATAAAAAACAATTTATCGATAAAAAAGTGCAAGAAATACAATTCTTAAATGGCATTCCAAAAGAGTGGAAAGATTCGTTTTTTTATTATTTTGACAAATACATTATTAATCAGGTGAAAGGCTCCGCCAAACAAACCGCTGCTTGGCATGAGTTGCAGGAGCTCATAAATGATCCGCAGTTTATAAAAGACCTGAAAAATACTGAATTTCTGTACATGAATATTGTTCATCAGCCAAAATACAATGCTACAACATTGGTCAGAAAGCTCGAAAACATCCATGATCGATTGAATAAGGCGTTGAAACAAAAATCGCCTGCCAGCAGTCCGGTTGTACAGGCCATTGTCGATGATACTGCTAGGCTGTATACGAACTCAGAGCATTTGGACAATAAAGAAGATTACTTCCATTACTTTGTAAAATATATTCAAAGAACCAAAACCAAACGACTCGAACGATGTGAAACGTTATGTGCCATTCTAAGCCCACAATACTACCAACTCTCAAAAGCTAATCAATTACTATTTCAAGGAATAGAATGGCGACTTGAACATATGGAAAACTCAGAACGAGAATAATTGAGGGCTAAACACCCTCAACTATTCTCTTTAGCAGTCAACCTTTCTGCAACGTAAACTCTGGATAATCCCCAATATTTTGCTCTAATAGTTTAAATGGCTGATGCTTTAAATAATGATTAAAGAAATCCAATGAATAGTCGTTAATCAAACGGTAAGCCTTTTGGATGTCGACCCCTTCCATCCGTTCATAAAGTGGTGAAAACAGATATAAATCAGAGAAGCCCATATGCTTCATATTTTTAATCTTCATCCAATAGTTCCCACCCACAGTTACATACTCATACCGTGGTAGAGTTTCGTTTACAAACTCAATGAACTCCTTACCATCCGTTTCCTTCGCTTCTCTGATTGAGTCATCAGCACTCATCATCATAAATGGCTTCTTCAGCCCATCTGCAGGAACTCGGAGTTTTCCATATAGAACGCCGTCCATATTAAGAGCTGCTTTTATTCTTGAATCTGTCATTAGCATTTGGGTGCTCGTTGCCCCACCAAAGGAATGGCCAAACATACCTATATTCTCCATATCCATTCGACCTGTAAAGCGGTTTTCAGGATCGTTTTGAGCCAACTGCTCTACTTGATCCAGCACAAATTTAGCATCTTCAACCCAACCCTCATTTGCTTTATCTAAATATGCGATTGATTCCGTTTTTTGTGGGACGTAATTTGCTATACGACCATCAGAAAAAACGGAAGTAGTGCTACTATAAGTATGATCTATACCTACCACAATGTAGCCTTGACTGACTAGTTGCTCAATTTGAAAAGTGTTCTGATTTTTATGCCCACTAAAGCCATGAGAGAAAAGGAGTACTGGATAGGTTGTTTCCTGATTAGAAATCTCAGCGTTCTCAATAGCATGTGTCTTGACATAACCAAAATTTGTGAATAAAAACTTCGGTAAATTTAGAATTTTACTATACCCCTCTGCAAAAACAGCAGAATCGGAAATATAAGGAGCCGTATTACCTTTAGCATTCGTATCAGCAGGATACCAGATCTGTACCATTAATTCGCGTTTGTCGCCAAGCTCTGGTGTGAGAGTCTCTTCCCTCTTAGTATCTTCCCAATCGTAGGTGACTGTTCCAATTTGGTACGGACCCGCTGGCTTTTCAAAGGTAAATACCGGAAGAACGATAGGCAGACTAACTGCTATGGCAGAATAAAGTACAGCTAATGTTGAATTCAGAACAACACGTAATCGGCGCATACTTGATTGTTGTTCTTTTTGAACTTTTGGGTTAAAAAAGTGCCTTATCACAACAACAACGAGAAAAAATAATGTCATCAAATAAGTCGGTATCATTTGCCACCGCATCCCTTCAATGATTCCATGGACAAGTAGAAATAGCATAGACATACCACCAGCTATCAGTATTCCTCGCTGTGACTTGTTTCTACCAAAAACTAACCAACCTAGTAAAACAATATTAAAGATGACATAAAACAATTCAATAGACCTCATAATAAAAACCTCCTTGTTTTTTTGATCTTGCTGATTCAAATCAAAGTGTATTACCTCCAGTAAGAGGAGAATCAACAATCAATACAAAAAAACACTGACATTTTTTATAATTGTCCACCATTTTACAAATTTAAGGTTGTATATTATTAAAATAAAAATTGAGCAGTTATAAAAAATTGTCTTTATAATATCAATAAAGAACTATGAATATTTCACAGGTACAGGTTAAATTATTTTAGAAGTTAGGAGAGGACAGAAATGGATTCCTATGAAGTATCGACATTAAAAAAGGGCCTTTTGATATTGGATGTATTACGACAAAAGCATGCTCTTACATTGACTGAAATTATGGAAGAGTTATCACTGAATAAGACATCGGTTTTTCGCATGCTTTATACTTTGGAAAAAATGAATTATGTTAATAAATATAATAAATACTATCAATTAAATCCTCATATTTTTAGAGATGAACATCTATATTGGCATCAAGATATTGAATGGACTTCCCTTGTAGCACCTTATCAATTAGCCCGACAAGAAGAAATAACTACTTATATTGGTATTTTAGAAGATTGTGAAATGGTGATAAAAAATGTCATCAGGGAGCCATTTGAACAACCTTTTTTTCAAGCAATCGATACTCGAACACCCATGCATTCAAGTGCACTTGGAAAAGTAGTCTTAGCTCACCTACCCATAGAAACGCAACATGACATGTTAAATAGTATAAGACTTCATCCACTTACATCAAAAACCTTCTATGATTATGGTTTATTAATTCCTCACTTACAGGTTATTAAAGCACAAGGATACGCTGTTGATAATGAAGAAACCAATCTAGGTAAATGTTGTATTGCAGTACCTATCTATGTCAATAAAGAAGTAATAGGTGCCATTGCCCTACACGGTTCGACGGAGCAAATAAAGAAAGCGGCCATTCGTTCTTTTGTAAAAAAATTAGTCGAGGCAAGTAAAAAATTAACAGCGGAAATTGATTATCTTTTAACATAGTTTTGTATCTTAGAAGATTAATAAGCTATGCTCCTTTGCAATAAAAATGCTTTTGTTTCTATATATGAAACTATTAGTATAGATGTTTGTAAAAATAGGTTTTTATCCTATTCTTGTTATAGAAAAACGAGGAGGTAAGAAGATGAAATTCCATACATTAAAGAAAACTAATATCCGTATTTCAGAAATTGGTCTTGGAACAAATGCTGTTGGTGGTCATAATTTATTTGAAAGCTTAAATGAACAAGATGGAAAGGAGCTAGTGACAACAGCCCTAGATCTTGGAATAACTTTTATTGATACAGCAGACATTTATGGTAAAGGGCGTTCAGAGGAAATCGTTGGGGATGTTTTGAAAAACTATCGTAGGGAAGATTTCGTTTTGGCAACAAAGGCAGCTAAACGTTGGTTTGAAGATGGTACAGTAACAGTAGATAATCATCCAAAATATCTACGACAAGCTTTTGAAAATAGCTTAAATCGCCTCCAATTGGATTATGTAGATCTATACTATTTGCACTTCCCTGATAACGAAACACCTCTTGTTGAATCGATTGGAGAATTATCGCGCTTAAAAGAAGAAGGTAAAATCGGAGCAATAGGAATTTCTAACGTAACATTAGATCAATTAATCGAAGCAAATATGCATAATGATATTTCAGTCTTACAATCTCCTTATAATATGTTAAACCGTTCAGCCGAACAAGATTTACTGCCATATTGTATAAAAAATGATATTTCATTTATTCCTTATGGACCACTCTCATATGGTCTACTTGGTGGCAAGTATACAAAAGATTTTAAACTAGGCGCAGGGGACTGGCGAGTTTCAAACCCTTTATTCCACGGTGAACTGTTTGAACAAACATTAGTTAAAGTAGAGGCGTTAAAGGAAGTAGCAGCAGAAAAACAAACAACATTACCAAATCTGGCTCTTGCTTGGTTATTAGCCCAAGACGGTGTTGATGCCGTTATCCCAGGAGGAAAGCATAAAAGCCAAGTAGCTATCAATGTGGAAGCAACGGATGTCCTGTTAACAAATGAAGATTTAATGAAAATAGAAGGAATTTTATAATAAAAAATGAGAAAAGAGAGGATTTTTGCAAATTCGCTCTTTTCTCATTTTTATTATATTTTAGCTTTGTGCTCTATCGCAATTTTAGCGTAGTTTGACTGTGCAATTCTGCTAACAGCCTGTCATTTTCTTGGATTATTGGAAATTAAGCGACTCCTCTTCTTAATCCAATTTACGCACTTTAATCGGGATTAATGTTCTTTCTAATTGTTCACGATGCTGTTCGTACTGAAGTGGCAACATTAATTGGCTACCCATTGTCTCAGGTGTTTCGTCATGAGCAAATCCAGGAGGATCTGTAGCGATTTCAAATAGAATTTCGCCAGGCTCACGGAAATAAATCGCATTGAAATAATTACGATCTTTGACTTCCGTTACATGCTGTCCATGGTTCATCACATACTCTTGCCATTCTAAATGATCCGTATTATCTTGAGCTCTCCACGCAATATGGTGAACCGTTCCTACACCCATTTGACCACGTACACCTGCTACTGTTTTTAAATCTACAGTATTACCAATAGCTGCACTTGATTTATAACGAGTATAGTCACCCTCTGTCGCTACCTGTTCAAGGCCCATCACTTCTGTTAAAACTTTTGCCGTTTCTTCAGGATGACTTGAGTATAGTGTAGCTCCACCAAAACCTTTAATAGCAACCTCGGGTGTTACCTCACCAAATGTCCATTCATTGAGCTCGCCTTCCGCACGTGCAACTAGTTCAATATGCAAACCATGTGGGTCGTCCAATTGAATGACTTGCTCACCAAAGCGTTCAGCTTTTTGGAAGGGAATCGAGAATTTTGCTAAGCGATTAATCCAAAATGGAAGTGCCCCTTCTGGTACAACATACGTTGTAACGCCAACTTGGCCATCACCAATACGTCCTTGATAAGCATCTGCCCAAGGGAAGAAGGTAATGATTGTGCCTGGTTTTCCACCTTTATCGCCAAAATATAAATGATATGTGCCAGGATCATCAAAGTTTACAGTTTGCTTCACTAAACGTAAGCCCAACACACCTGCGTAAAAATCAATATTCTCTTGTGGATGCCCTACGATGGCTGTGATATGGTGAATACCTGCTGTATGTTTTTTCATGTTAACAAGCCCTTTCGACTATTTTTCTCACCTTTACTGTGCCCAACTACGTCCTACCTCAAACTGGATAAGCTTAGCGAATTGTATATAAAGCTTTAGACCATGGGATTAATTGATCTAACATTTGGTTCACTGAATCTGATTGTACTTCCTTTGGTTTAAAGTCTGTTCCATTTTCAAAATCTGTGAATAAGGATAATGCTGGGTGAACACGTACATCTGCAATTAATAGCTCTCCCATAATGCCACGTAGATGTTCTGCTGCACGAGCTCCACCTACAGAACCATATGACACGATTCCTGCTGCCTTGTTATTCCACTCAACACGTAAATAGTCTAGTGCATTTTTTAAGGCCCCTGTAATAGAGTGATTATATTCTTGTACGATAAACACAAATCCATCTTGTTTAGCAATAATTTCTGACCAAGCCTGTGCACCCGAAGCATCTTGCCCTGGTTCGCCTAATAATGGCAATTTATAATCAGCAATATCGATCACTGTATAGTTTGCGTCACCACGTAGATCTGCAATTTCCTTTACCCATTGTGCTACTTGAGGGCTTACACGTCCCTCACGTGTCGATCCAATAATAATACCGATATTTAATTCTGCCATTGTTTGTTCCTCCTCTTTTTTTGAACTAAATAATTTATTCAAAAAACCCATAATTGTACCTCCTGACGAAAGCTAAAGGTTCGAATTCATTTATCTCGAAATTGTTTATCTTGAATTCGAGATAATAATAACACGATATTTTTATCAACGTCAACAACTTTGTTTTTAAATTTAAAAAGGCAGAGAAAATTAACTCTCTACCTTCCCTAAAAGCTTATAAACCTGTGATTTTAAATAGCTATATTGCCCATCATTGGTATCATGAAAAGCCTCTGTCCTATTTGAATCAATATCCTGATAGTCGATTATGTATGAAAATTGCTCCTCCGTAAAATCCATTCTTACGCCATTAATGACATTATAAAAGTGCCAGCCCTCCTTGAGAAATGTCTTTCTAATTTCTCCGCCAAGAATATCCTGCACCACTAATGAAGTAACGCCACATTGCCCTTTTGCAAGGTTATCCAAGCTCCATTTAGAACTTGATTGGCTTGACCATAATTTTCTTAAAGCGTTTAAAATGTCTTTTTTCATGCTATAACTCCTCTCAAACACTTTAAAATGGGACTTCATCCATTTTTATTGGTGTTGAGTTCCCTGTAATCCAATCATCTTTAATAGCACTATAGACAATACTATCTGTCACGGTACCGTCCTCATTTTCCCAAGCATTTCTTAAATAGCCCTCGTTCACAAAGCCAGCCTTACTAAAGCATTTTCGCATCCCCATATTATCGGCTCTAGTATAGCCCTCAATACGAATCTTACCTTTTTCGCCAAATAGATCAATGAAGTGCTTTAACACCATATCCTTACTTCCACATGAATAAAAAGAATCCCGACTTTTTCCCCTTCCTCAAGTAGCCAATGTGTTTCACGATCGTTCTTATAGTAACCCTCCACATATGCAGCTCGAATGGACTCTTCTTTTACCAGTGGATTCGTGTGATACAACCATTTATTTTGAGTGAGTAACTGTACTAAATCATCAATTTCTTCTTCAAATAATTTGAATTCCATTAATAGCTCCTTTCTTAAATGTCCTCACATATATCAGAAAAAATAAAATTGGTTTTTGTATGTGCATATGGCTGTAATACATCAATAAACTGCTCAACATCAGAAAAAGTTTGAAAATGCCCTTTTAATAAAAAACATGCCTCACCTGATATTCGATAACAAAAATCTATCGTTGTATACGTCTTAATAAGATCTTTAAAATCTGCATAGCGGTTGTTTTTTATTGTCGCCTCAATGATAGCCTCAACTGGATAGCCTAATGCCTTTTTATTAATAGCCAAAGTATATTTTTTTATGACTTCCTGTTCCTCTAATTGCCGTACTCTTTCACGAACAGCTGGTGCCGATAAATGTACTCGTCTCCCTAATTCACTCATAGAAATACGACTATCCTCCTTTAATTCTTTCAGTATCCTTTCATTAATGAAATCCATTATGGCAATACCCCTTCTTTTTAAAAGGAAACGATTATAATTTCCTTCGAATTCGCATATTAACTTCGTTATTCATATTTTACACTAATGAAAGGAGGGATGTTTGATGACACTTATTCATTTACACGACAAGGGCTTAACGCCATTTCAACAACTATTAGGCTATAACGAGGGAATTCAGCTGCACTGGCAACAGTTGGGGGAGGTACTCGAAAAAGACGGGCATCTATCCGCTTCATTAAAAGAAGAGGTTCGAAAAACATTAGCTCAAAAAAATGGCTGTCAGTATTGTAAGGCAAAAGGCAAACCAGATCCACAATACTATGATGAGAAAACAGCCGTATGTACAGGTTTTGCAGAAGCATTCTTAGCTTCAAAAGGTCACACTGCGGCCAATGTCACAGCTGTATTAAAGGATTATTTAACAGCAGCCGAGATTAGCGAGCTACTAGCATTTATTTGCTTCGCGACAGCACAGCAATATTTTGGTGCTCTTATGCAATTAAAATAACGGAACTAGGGGTCTTCCCTAGTTCCTATCCACCAATTTGAACGTTCTATCCATCACATTTAGTGCTGTATCCACCGCTTTATGCATGCTATCCATCTAAATCGATTTTATTAGCTATATCTATAATAAATTGCTTACTAAGCTCCTCTTTCATATTATTCTCAGCATCCACCATCACTTGTTCAATGAGACAGCCTTGATGATGAAAGACATCTTCATGGTCTGAAGCACAACTAAATAATGAGGTTTGTCCTTCAATCGCATAAATCACATCTAAGAAAGAAATTTCTTGTGGACGCTTAGAAATACGGTAACCACCGTTGACACCTGGATTCGACTCAATTAAACCTGCCTTCACAAGCTTTGTTAATATTTTCGAAAGATAGGTTGGTGATAATTTCTGCATTTCTGCTAGAGACTCTACGCTCATTGATTTCCCTTTAGGATTGAGCGTTAAAAACACCATCGTATGTAACGCATAATTTGTTGCTTTTGAATATTTCATCATTAATCACCTCCATTCAGGACTATTACTATCTGTAATTAAAACACATTCTACCATATATCAAGAAAAAAGCATGTTTTGCAGAAAAACACGCTTTATGATTTCTTATTCACGCTGCCCATAGCCTTCTTCTTCAGCCATGGCATCAGCCTTTGTCGTATGAACAGTTCCAAATGGATGGTTTGGTGGTGCATAAATTGTGTAAAGCTTTAGCGGTTTATTGCCTATATTCGTAACATTATGCCATGTCCCTGCTGGCACCATAATGGCCATATCTTCAGACACGTGTCTTTGGAAGTTTAAATAATCTTTACTTGGTCCCATCTGTGTAACGCCATGCCCTTCCTCAATACAAATAAATTGATCGACGTGAGGGTGTACTTCTAAGCCAATATCTTCCCCAACGTTAAGGCTCATCACAGTTACTTGTAAGTGTGGCCCTGTCCATAGTACTGTTCGATAATTTTTGTTGTGCTTTGTAGTCTCTTCAATGTTGACAACGAATGGTCCTGATCCAAAATCATTCTGGACATTACTTCTTGGCACTCGTTCTTCCTGATTTGGATAGGCCCAATAAACAGGTTGATAACCGTAATTATACAGTAGATAATTACCGTAATAAGGGTGGTACATGTAACTCAATCCTCTCATACATGATAACGCTATATTATGCAGTTGAATGAAAGAAGGTACTCCGTTTGCACGTTGAATTATTAATGGAGTGCTATTTATAAACAGATTGGAGGTAGCTGCCATGTACGCTAGATTAGCAGAAATGCTAGCAAGTACTACGGCGATTAAATGGTTTCCTGGACATGATGTTGAAGATGATTGGATTGTAGAAGCTGAAGTTGAATTAGGGTTCAGCTTACCACCATCCTATTGCTGGTGGTTAAAAAATTATGGCAATGGGCAACTGAATGGTGGATCTATTCTCACAATCGGTCAACCAGCATACAGAGACATCGATCATACAGATATTCTTTATATACATCGTCTTAACTTGGCTGACAAGGATTGGTGTAAACAATATCCGAATAGGTTAGATTTATTTGTTCCAGACGCAGACGAACTATATTTTTTTAATACATCATCAAAAGATGAACATGGTGAGTTTTCAGTTATGTGCTTTGACTTATTGAATGACATGATTTATGAATATGCTTCTACTTTCTCAAAGTTTCTCGAAAAATTAATGGATGAACGGAGCTAATAGTGTGAGTTGCCATATCTATAGAGGCAACTCACAACTCAGAAAACTCCCTTTTAAGACGCTTGCGAAACTTATCATCTGTCAGAAATTTCAATTGAAAACTATTCATACTATTAGATAGTTTAATTTGTTCCATTGTATTTAAGTCGTTAGCAAAAAGGGCAATTTCCGTTTGATTCCCTTCTTTATCTTCCGCATAGGCTGCTAGTGTTAAGACAAATGCAGTCGATCCACCCTTTTGACCTGCATGTGTTAGCCATTCTTGATTTTTAGGATTCTGCATCAACTGTTCCATTACGGGATCTAAGTATTTATGTACCTCTGCACTGAAGAAATTTTTATTATTCAATTTTTCTAAAATAGAGATGTAATCGTTTGTAGTGGCCCTTATTAAACGGTCAGACCATATCTTTTGAAAATCCATATTGAGCAGTTTTTGTGCCTCTGCTTTCTCCTCGTAAGTCAAAGGTTGCTCTATCCAACTGGCGTGAATAGACGATGCACGCTCACGATATTCAGCCATATCCATTTCTTGCAAAGCCGCTAATGTTTCTTTTTTCGTTAAATTTTTTTCTTTCAAGACTTGAACCGGGATATGGAGTGCACTGACGATTGGATATAATGGTTCATGATCCTCTACATGTAGCTGTGTAAGCACATCATTAATCGCTTGAAAACCTAATACATGCATTAAATATTCCGTATTCGCATTGGAACTATAAGCAATCATACCACTTGCGACTTCACTTAAAGGTACATGATCCACACCCTGAAGGTTTAACTGCGCTAACCATGCTTCATGTGCACCTCCATCCGTTTTAGGAATATAAAATACCTCTAACTCCTTTAGATCGACCTGTTGCTGAGGATTAATGCGACCCTCTGCTGCTTGCTGTGCATAGGCTATAGCGACGATGATTTTAACTGTACTTGCTAATGGCAGCTGTTCCTTAGTGTTTAATTCCACCCAATATTGTTGATTGCGTTGAATGGCTACGGAAACATTTTTATCAGCTCTATGTTCCTTTATAAATTGAACAATATATTCTGGGTCGTCCTTCTTAATCTCTTTTTGAAACTTCCAAAAGACAATACCTATTACTAACCCTGCACAAATTAAAATGCCACCCATCATCCAATATAATTTTTTCACTTTCATCCCTCCATCACTCGTCTGCTTCCACCAACCATTGCTGCAATGCTGTAGACGACTGGTTTAATTGCAACGCTATTTCTATGTTTACTTCATCTGGGGGCATCACTTCCACGAGTATACAAATAGCGTCTCTTGTTTGATTCAAGGCAAATAGTCCCTCCTCATCAAGCTTTTTCATGGCTAATTCCATTGCTGTTAGCCGGAATGTCAATTCTTGCTGCCATTTTTCACCCCCAAGGACATTGATATTAGGTCGGTCATTCAAGTACTGACATACATTTGTAAAATACTCTTCACCGAAGCAACAATAAGGAGAATCTGCATAAGACCATTTGATAAGAGCAGCCTTTTCAGATTGAGAGTTGTTGCTATTTCTTGCCTATTTAGTAGCTTCCCGCCCCAATGCTTCCCACGACCAAGCTGAAACGTTCGGAGCATGCCCTTCGCCAGTTGTATATAGCGTACAGTAATAGTCCCGCTCACCATTTTTAAATAAATTCAGAAATGATTTTCTTGCAGCATTAACAATTTCCTCTACTAAAGTCTCCGGTAGGCATCATAACTATGAATATCTCCTTTAACTTGCTTTAGGTATATAGAACGTGTTATCGACGGATAGCACCTTTTTCAATTTGATAGTAAGACACAAAAAACCATCTCTAATCTTCATTTAGGTGGTTTTAAATGTTTCAATTTAGTCATCGACCCTTCTTGAGAAATAAGACTAATGCTAATGAAGCCAAAAAGAATAAACTTAGATGGAAACTCACCAAATTAGCAATGTATTGAATGTAATAATGAGTATTAAGTATTGTACTTTGTTGTCGCATTAAAGTAGAAATAATTGTTGGACTAAATAACGAAATAACAGCGATAACAATTATACAACTTGAAAACATTTTCTTATCCAAAAAATCACCTACCAATTCTGTTCAGAAGTATCTATAGGTTTTTGAATAAGATGCTCCCACTAGTTTTCCTGCAACTCCACTCCCAAGACTCATCTCTCCTATAGTGGTAGCAGCATTTAATAAAGTTTAAGGTCATTGCATTGTAAGCTACATACACTAATGAATTAACGAAGCTCTTAAACTGCTAATGCCATTTTCTAAATATCCTTTGAGGCATGTTAACATATAAACCCAACCCTCTTTTTGCCCCATCATTTTTGCCATAATCTCTGGGTCATGGGCATTAAACCCTGACTCTACTACAGTAATAATGGTTTCGCCTTGTAATTCTTCAAGAGTGATGGTAACCATCGTCACTTCACCATGCTCTTCACCCCATACAAACATAATTTTTTCATTAGCCTCCATTTCCAGCACAGTGATTACACCCTCAGCATGATACTCATCATATCTAAGCGTAATCCTTTTACCCGCTCCCCATCTTTCAGAGCTATCAGAGAACCAATAATGCCCAATTTCAGTAGGAGAAATAATGGCTTCAAAAACTTTATGGACTGGCTGCCTGATTTTTAATTTCGTCGTCACATCCGTATTCATCATCGATCATCATCCTTTTTGTAATATTTATCTACACATTCTTCGCCAAATTTTCCCTTTTACCTCTCTAATAATAAAAATTAACTAAAAAAGTGTGATTCCCCTAATGGTAAAATCACACTTTTATATTGGTAAAATGATCTCAAATGTTGTACCGACATTTAATGTACTTTGGACGTTTACTTTCCCATGATGCTTTTCAACGATGGTTCTGACAATAGATAAACCTAACCCAGAGCCACCCAACTCACGGGCTCGGGAGTGATCGACACGGTAAAACGGCTCAAAAATATAGTGTAGCTGATCATTTGGTATCCCAATTCCTGAATCTGTAATTGTAATATGAGTAGCTCCATTCTTAACCTGTCCACGAACTTCAACCATTCCATTCTTGTGGTTGTACTTAATCGCATTTTCAATCATATTAGAAAAAACTCTATAGAGTAATGTTTGATTTCCCGTTATCGTTTTCACGTCAATATCTACAGAAATAGCGATATTTTTTTCTATACATAAAGGCTGTAATTCTTGTGTAATCGTGTCTAACATTGCTTTGAGCTCAATATCATCAGAAAAATGTTCCGTTTGCTCATAAGCTAATGTTAACAGATCGTTCACAACCTGGATGAGCCTTTGTGTGCCTTGCTCTGTCACCTCTAAATTTTCCTTATAATCTTCTACTGTTGGTGATTTTTCCAGTTTTAAAACCTGGATACCTGCCTTCATGGTTGTTAGTGGTGTTTTCAATTCATGTGCTGCATTTGCGGCAAAGCTCTTTTGGTACAGAAACGATTTTTCTAGTCGATCTAGCATGTGATTAAATGAAGCTGTAAGATCCCCTATTTCATCTTTTGTAGAAATATGTTCGATACGTTGAGCTAAATTATGTTCGCTTATATTTCCGATTTTTTGACTAAGATCATGAACTGGCTTTAAAGCTCGACCAGCCACTACATAAATGGTAGCTATCCCTGCTACAATAATAATTAACATCCATATGACACTCTGATTGATAAATTTCTTTTTCGCTTCTCTTACATCCGTAATCTTTATTTGAGCAACGATATCATGATTCATCTTGGTTTCTACTGTCGCCTCATCTATGATTTCTTTGTGAAGCCTATTTTCTTGATTGAGTATCGTTGTCGTAATAGGTTGAACAATTTTTTCCTCGGCACTATAAATGGATAGGAACGTTAACAAAATTGTAACCACTACAAAAATACAGCCAGTTAAAAGGGTCAGCCTCATTCTTAATGTTAAGTTATTCATATGAACCTCTATCATTTTCTGCAATGATATAACCTTGTCCTCGGATTGTCTGAATCACTTCTATTTCCCCCAAAACATCTGCCATTTTTTTTCGTAATGAATGGATATGGAACTTGAGTGAATTTGAAAATAAATCCGTTTCACTGTCCCATACATGCTCTATCAACTCCTCTGAGCTAATGACTTTATTTTGATGTAGCATGAGATATTCTAGAATAGCATATTCCTTTTTGGTAACATGTATCATCTCACCATCCACTAAAACTATTTTCTTTGAGCTATCAAGTGTTATATTTTCAAAAGATATAATGGCGCTTTTTTGACTAAAAGACCGCCTTAATAAGTTGCGTATACGCGCATCCAACTCTTGAAAATCAAAGGGCTTTATTAAATAATCATTGGCTCCACAATCAAGACCCAATATTTTATCATGAATAGCTGAACGTGCTGAAAGGATAAGTATTTTCACATCCTCGCTCTGAACTCGAATCTGCTCTAACACCTCTATGCCATCCATTTTGGGTAGGTTTAAGTCCAATATAATAAGGTCATATTCATTGATTTCGAATAATTCTAATGCTTCCTTACCATCAAAAGCTGTATCAACGGCATAGCCAGATTTCTTTAACCCTTTAGAGATGATCCTGGATAAGACAGCCTCATCTTCGACCAATAAAAGTTTCATTCGTTCTATCCACCTTTAAAAATCAGACTTTTTTAACGACCCGTTAGTTTCATAAATTTTGCTAACAAACAAGTCCTACCCCTTTGTACTAGAATAGCCTACTTGAATGAGCTTTTAAAATAATTTAAGTCAACTAACACTTGTCTCTTTTACCTTTACATAGTAAGAAGCTTGTTTTGAAAGATCAAAACAAGCTTCCTTTCATTACTTTTCCTTTTCCCCGCCATCAACTATTGTAGTTGTCATCATCACAGCACCCTCAGGAATAGCTGGCATTTCACCAGGTTCAAAGGTTTTTACGCTCACTTTTACTGATTCTTTTTCATCTACTTTTGTTTTTTTCATTAACAAGCCTTTAGGAACCTCCTTTTTCTCTCCAGGCTTAAGTATCTTCACATCAGCCTTGATTGATTGTGCCCCTTTTTCATTCTCATCATTTGAAGAAGCTAATGCAGAAAATGAAAAACCACCTGTTAATAAACCTAATGCTAGTGTTCCTACCCCTAATGCTCTTAATTTCATAAATATCCCTCCAAGAAAATGATTTGTAACAATGGTTACAGACCAAGTATATTGATTGCTAGGTTAGAGGAAGGTTAGATTTTATAATAATCGATGATTTCTTTTACATTCCTATAATGTTCAAAATTTCGCTGACACATTTGTTTTGAATATCGATCATCATTCCTTTTTATAGTGTATTGACGTTTTATATACTCTTCTTATGAATATAAATTCAATAAAAAAAGGTGCGATTCTCCTACTGATAGAATCGCACCTTCCCATTTAAAATATTTTATTACTTTCTATAGTAAACTGTAAATCTGCTACATTTGCGATAAAATTCTTATCATGTGTCACGAAGATGATTGTTCCCTCATAAGCCATTATAAATTGCTCTAGCGCCTCTAATGCTTGAATATCTAAGAAGTTGGTTGGCTCATCCAGTAACAGTATATTAAAGTTCCCCAAAAACAGATAACAAAGCTGGAGTCGTATCGCTTCACCACCGCTTAATAACTTCACACTTTTTTGTATATCATTTCCTACAAACTGCATGGAATTTAGAACACTTCGTAGAAAACCCTCATCGTAATCAGAGCGATTTTTTAAAAATTGGAGGACCGTTTCCTCACTTTTAAATTGGTAGCTCATCTGATGAAAATAGCCTATTTTGGCCTTAGGGGAAATGGTTAACCCATCCCCATAGTTTGCAATATGTTGTAGTAATGTACTTTTTCCACAACCGTTACTACCTGCAAGCGCAATCTTTTTACCTAATGGTATTTGGAAGTTCACTTTATTCAATAGTAGTTTCCCTGGTACGTGTAAAGTGAATTGCTCTGCCATAATCGGAAATTTATTGTGTAGTTCCAAAGCTTTCGATTGTCGAAAAACTATTTTTCTCTCTACCTGTACCGCATCTACTTTCTGAAGCTTCTCTATTCGATGTTCTATCGCTTTGGCTGCACGTTGTACGCTTTTTTGACTCGTACCTTTGGACTTTGTCATAAACATACGATTCGGTTTTGCATGAGCTTCTCTTTTTGACATGCTCCCTGCTTGGGTAATTTTTTCAGCTTTTCTCATTTTTTTATCAACAGCTTGTTCAAGACGACTTCTTTCCTTCAAGTATAAGTCATGCGCCTGACTTTGTTGATCTCGCTCTACCTGCTTTTGCTGAGCATAATTACTATAATTTCCAGAATAAATATTTATTCTGCCCCCATCAACCTCCCAGATCGTTGTGACCAATTCATCTAGTACAGCACGATCATGGCTAATTAGTACAAGCGCTCCATAATAATAACGCAATTCATCCAGTAAAAACGAAATACCCTCTTGATCTAAATGTGTTGTTGGTTCATCAATGAGCAGTGCTTCCTCATAAGAAGAAAGTAATTGTGCTAACTTCAATCTCGTTTGCTCCCCACCACTTAGTCCTTCAGAATATGGAGGAACAGCTAATTTTCCTAATAACTGTGCCTCTACCTCTACGAACATTGGTGCTTCCATTTGTTCAAAATATCCAAAATGAACATGACTCTTTAACATCCCACTCGTCGGCTGAATTTTGCTAGCAAGTAACTTCATTAATGTACTTTTTCCAGCACCATTTTTCCCAACGATGCCGATCCGATCGAATTGGTGAATAGCTAATTTTTCAATGTTTAAAATTTCTTTATCTAAATAATTTACGATTACATGCTCTAATTCAAAGCAAATTTTCTCCATATTGCTACCTCCCGAAAATAAATCATTTCGTATCGATAGCTATGGTATCGATACGAGCTTTTAGTTAAAGCCCGTATCAAAAGAATAATAGCATATGCATTATATCTTCCCCCTTATTGGGTAAATAAAAAACACAGACAATGTGCCTGTGATCTAAGTAACTGAGATATATTAGGAAAGTTGTCTCACTAAATAAAGGCGTGAGCTCCCTTTGTTGTGTTATGAAAGATGATTAAAAAAGGACAGACTATCCCGTATACTCTGGTTTCACAAACAGAGTTATTGACCCTATTCAGTTATTGGTTCAAAACGGTAAAACGTAGTCTCATTGAATAGCCCATTTTTTTAATCCTCCTTAAAAGTGTTATGATTATTATAAATATTTTTCCCAATTAGTCAAGGTCTCCCAGACTAAAGACATACAAAAAAAGGTCGATATATCATAAATGAACATTACAAAAAGTATATCATTTGGTGAAAACCTGATATAGTATGGATTTAAGAAAAAATCTAAATTGATATGGTGGTGTTATGTGAATGAAAAAATACGTAATGGATATTTTAATGATTATGCTTGGATCACTGCTCTTTGCCCTTGCAGTTAACTTATTTGTCATTCCGAATGATTTGGGTGAAGGCGGCGTAACAGGCTTAACGATTATTGCCTATTATCTTTTCGGATGGTCTCCGAGTATTGTCAGCTTTATCATGAATGCAGCTTTACTAATGGTTGGCTATAAATTCCTAAATAGACAAACAACAATCTATACTATCATTGCGGTCTCTTTCCATTCTTTATTCTTACATTTAACAGAATCTTGGTCTATTTCCTCAGATGAGATTATCGTAAATACGATTTTTGGTGGCGTATTTGCCGGGGTTGGTATCGGCTTAATTATTAGAGTTGGTGGTACAACAGCAGGTTCTACGATTTTAGCTAGAATTACCAACAAATATCTTGGTTGGAGTATTAGCTATGGACTTTTATTCTTTGATTTAATTGTTGCTTTTTCATCTTATTTTATCATCGGTGCAGAGGCTTTAATGCTAACGATTATTATGCTCTATGTTGGTACAAAGGTGATGGAATTTGTGATTGAGGGCGTTAACCCTAAAAAAGCTGTTACCATTATCTCAAAGAAACCAGAAGACATTGCTGGACAGGTGACTGCTTATATGAACCGTGGAGTTACAGTTCTTTCAGGTCATGGCTATTATACAAAGGAACAAAAAGAAATTCTGTATATCGTCATTAGTAAACAAGAAGTTGTGAAGCTCAAAAAAATTGTCAAAGAAGTCGATAAAGATGCCTTTATTGCCATTCATGATGTAAGGGACGTTTTTGGAGAAGGCTTTATTGAACTAGCAAAATCTTAAGACAGTCAAAACACCTTTTGTAAGTTACAACAAAAAGGTGTTTTTTCTATTTACCTATTTCTATCGATCTGTAAGGAGCTTTCAATAATACTGTCCAATAGTGCTGGATAACTGATGCCAGCAGCCAGTGCACTTTTTGGTAGAAGGCTATTTTGCGTCATCCCAGGCAATGTATTAACCTCTAACACATAAGGGACGCCATCCTTAATTAACATATCTACTCTAGCATAAACACTGCATCTTAAAGTCTTGTAGCTTAGCATCGCAGCTTTTGCCACACGATCATGAATCGCAAGTGGGAGTTCCACAGGCTCCTCTATTGTAGAAGCATCATCATATTTCGCCTGGTAGTCAAAAAATACTGCCGTATGTTTGATTGAAAGGACTGGCAAAAGCTTCTCATTGAGGATTGGGCATGTTATTTCGTCACCAATCAAGTACTGCTCAATAATGATTTCGTTATCCCACCTAAATACCTCTGCTACAGCAGTCAATAGGGCACTCTGATTATGGACAATTTGAACACCTACACTAGAGCCACCAGCATTTGGTTTCACTACAAGCGGATAACCAATAAGTTCTATATCCTGTAAGGGCAGCTCCTCTCCTTTGATGAGATGTATCCAATCTGGTGTTGCGACACCCTCATAACGAAGTATTTTTTTAGCCATATTTTTATCCATGCACAAGCTACTTGCTAGAAGACCACTTCCTGTATAAGGAATACCCAATGTTTCTAGTACCCCTTGAATCGTACCATCCTCCCCAAACTTTCCATGCAGTGCTAACAAAGCGACATCAATGCCACCTAGCCTGTCAATTACCTCTTTGTTGTCATCTAATGTAATGGCAACAACCTCATATTTTTGCTTATCTAATTGAGCGACCATTTCTTTACCTGTCATAATGGAAACCTCCTTTTCAGAGGAAGTACCTCCCATAATTACGCCAACCTTCATTTTCTCAACCCCTCATATCATTTTTCAATGTATCACCTATGATTTGAATACCACGAACAATATCGTCATCTGCTAAACGAGAAAAACCTAAACGAAATGTATTACTGCCTTTCCCATTTGTGAAAAATACATCTCCTGGGTAAAACACTACGCCCTTGTCATAGCACTTCTCCAGTAGCAGACGTGCATCAATTCCCTCTTCTAGCTCTATAAAAAGATGGAGCCCACCATCTCCTGTGATTCTACTAAACGGAATGAATTGCATACAGGCTTGACGAGCAAGCTCATATTTTTTTTTATAGACAGACCTTGCCTTCTTTAAATATTTTTCAAAATAGCCATCCTGCAAATATTGATATAATACCGCCTGATCGAGTGTTGACGTATGAATCGTTCGAGCTCTTTTCATGCTTTCTAAGCAGTCGATTAACGCCTTATCTGCTAAAATCCAGCCAACACGTAAGCCTGGGAAAAGTATTTTAGAAAAGCTGCCAATATAGACAATGTTATTACCTTTACCACTAAAAGCGATCAGCGGCGCCAAATGAGCGCTTAAATACCTTAATTCCTCATTAAAGCCATCCTCTACGACGGGAATTTGATATTTTGCAAAAAGCTGAAAAATAGCATTCCGTTTTTCTGAGGAAGTAACAATTCCAGTAGGATTATGATAAGACGGAATGAGATAGGCAAAATCAAATTCTTTTGCTGCTAAGGCTTTTTCCACCTGATCCATATCAATGCCATCATCTTTCATATCAATGCCATGTATCTCTAACCCATGCAAACGGAAAAGCTTTAATGCTGCGTGGTGTGTAGGATTTTCACATAGCACACGCCCTGATTTTTTAGCTAAAGAGGACAATAAAATATCTAGCCCCTCTGTAAAACCATTTGTAATGACAATATCTTTATTAGAAATGTCTACACCCTTCAATTCCATATAACTGAGAAGATAGTCAATTAAAGGCTTATAGCCCTTTGCATAGCCATAGTTTAAGACAACATCTCCTTCAATCGACATTCTTGTAAGAAACGCCCTTTTGAAATTTTCAACATCAAAAAGCTTTTCTTCCGGGGCAATACTAGTGAAGGAGATCATTCCTTTTTGCCACTGTATATCTTGTCGTAATAAATCAATTTCATCTGCTAATAAAGTGGTTGCATTCAGCCTTTGCTTCCAGTCCATTTCAATAGACGCTGTTTTCAATGGCGTGACCTTCCCTACAAAATGCCCTATTCCCTTCTTTGCATAGATGATGCCATCTAGCTCTAATTCGGCATATGCGTTCAAGACCGTATTTCTACTGATTGATAATAGCTTACTAAGTTCACGGGTAGATGGAAGCTTTTGATGTTCTAACAGATGCCCTTTGACAATCATATCTTGAACATAATCCTTCAATTGCACATAAACCGGACGTTCATCCATAAGCTTAAAATCACTAAACACTTCCTAACCCCCTTGCTTCATTTTTTCATAACCCTTGCCAACCTAAAAGGTCCACCTAATATGTAATTTCCAGTTAGAGTGGTTGTTCCTCTTTCTATCATATTTCAATAGTATGGTGTGTATATCAAAAAAGCCCTACGCTATGTAGCATGAAATATAGGAGTTTAAAATTTATCATATACAGTTAGACAAAGCTAGAAACGAACTGTTTTCATTTTAACAAGAGGAATAACCTCCTGTTTATTATGCTATAGTGTATTTATGGGTAATTTTTCAAAAATTAGAAAGGAGCTATGAAATGGATGAAATTTTAACGATTACGAATTTAACGAAGAGTTATGGAAACAAGGAAATCTTGAAGGGGATTGACCTTCATGCAGCTAGAGGGGAAATCATCGGTTACATTGGTCCTAATGGCGCTGGTAAAAGTACGACTGTAAAACTTATTCTAGGGCTAGAAGGTGATTATGGCGGAGAAATTAAGCTCTTTGGAAAAAGCATAGGGCAAGATCATATTGATTATAAACGAAAAATTGGCTACGTTCCCGAAATCGCTGATGTTTATGACAATTTAACAGGCTATGAGTATTTAACCTTTATTGGACAGCTTTATGGTTTAGAGCTAGAAGAGGCAGCTGACAAATCCAAATCACTAATGGAATTATTCGGGGTTGGTGAAGCATACCATTCTAGAATTTCCTCCTATTCAAAGGGTATGCGCCAAAAACTACTCATCATTGCAAGCCTTATACATAATCCAGACCTACTATTTTTAGACGAACCTATCAATGGTTTAGATGCAAACAGTGTCATGATTTTTAAAGAAATTTTAACGCAGCTGGCTGCCAACGGAAAAACCATATTTTACTCATCTCATATTATGGATGTGGTTGAAAAAATCAGTAGCCGTATCATTCTTCTGTATGATGGAAAAATTGCAGCAGACGGAACATTTGCCCAACTACAAGCAGATAATACCGAAGGAACATTAGAAAGAATTTTTAACCAGTTAACTGGATTTCATGAGCATCAGGAAATCGGAGAGAAATTTGTGTCCATCGTCCGAGGAGTTCAATCATGACAGATTTCAAAACGCTACAATTGCTTGATAAATTCCGACTGCTCTTTGTAAAAATGGGCATTGATTATGACGTGATGAGAAAAATCCTTCATATTAAATTAACGATGGATGAACGTAAAGTACCAACAATATTTAATCAGAATAAAAAGAAAGAGAACCAAAAATACGGCTATATTAAATCATTGTGGATTTATGTTTTATTTGGACTTGTACTCATCCCACTTATGGGATTTGGTGAAAACTTTCTTTTTCAACTGAGTATTGCCTATGCCATGATCATATTTTTAATTATGACATCCCTGATTTCTGATTTTTCTTCTGTACTTTTAGATGTACGGGATAAAAGCATACTTTCAACCAAGCCTATTTCAGCTAAAACAATCAATGCAGCTAAATTTATGCATATTTTTATTTACTTATCTTATTTAACACTTGCCTTAACAGCTATCCCACTGATAGTCAGCCTTTTTACTCAAGGAATTGTATTTTTTATTTTAACGGGTCTTGAGATTCTACTCATGAATTTACTGATTGTGGCATTCACAGCCATTTTATATATTGCTATTTTACGCTTCTTTGATGGCGAAAAACTGAAGGATATGATTAACTATGTACAAATTGCTTTGTCACTCATGCTGATGATTGGCTATCAGGTTCTTATTCGATCCTTTGAATTCGTCGATTTAAATATGACCGTAACATTTCATTGGTGGAGCCTCTTCCTTGTACCGATGTGGTTTGCCGCTCCATATGAATTAATACTACATGGTGATACATCTTTATTAACAGTCATCTACAGTATTTTAGCACTGATTATTCCTATAATCTCAATAGGAATCTACATCAAGCTCATTCCAACCTTTGAACGCAATCTTCAAAAGCTACTTAGTACAAGTAAATCAAAAAAAGAGAAGAACAACCGACTTAAGTCCTTTCTATTAACACTCGTGTGTAGCACACATGAAGAACGAGCTTTCTATCGCTTTGCCACTCTTATGATGAAGCAGGAGCGAGAGTTTAAGCTAAAGGTCTATCCGTCTTTAGGTTTTTCATTTATTATTCCTTTTATTTTCATGTTTACGTTTAATAGGTCCGAAGAAGTTGATTATGCTCTTAGTATGAGTTACTTAAATATTTACTTTAGTATGCTCATTATTCCTTCTGCTGTGCTTTTTCTTGGTCACTCTGCTAAATATAAAGCGGCGTGGATTTATAAAACACTCCCGCTTAAAGATTATACAGACTTACAAAAAGGTAGCTTGAAGGCATTTTTAATCAAATTGTATATTCCGTTATTTTTAGTACTAAGTGTAATCTTTAGCTATATTTACGGCATTCGAATTATCCCAGATTTACTAGTAGTTTTAGTAACAAGCTGGTTGTATACTATTATTTGTTTCGTCACGATGAGCAATAAAATACCTTTTATTAAACCATATGATGAAGTTGGAGATGCTCAAGGCTGGAAAACTATGTTGTTATTCATCCCTTTAGGTATGCTGGCAGGTCTACATTATTTAATTGCTAGTCAGGTACCATTCGGCTCTACTGTATATTTCATTGTGCTTCTCCTCATCAATATCGTGATATGGAAGCTGGTTTTTAAATCGGAAAAATAACTACAAAACGGCTTGAGTCCCTTAATAGGATTCAGCCGTTTTTTCATTAAAAAGCCTTTCGCTCATAAATACGTATAGACAGTAACCATGACCCCGTATATAAGATAATAATGATGACTGTTGCAATGAGATATAGTTGTAGTTCCTGTACCGCCATAAATTTTTGTACAAGGGCTCTTACTTGATTATTAAAGTCCGGAACAAAATAATTTACCATCACCATATAAATTCCAAATAAAGTTACACTAACAATAGCTAAGTGCTTTGTTTTAAATTGATAGGATATCGGCAGAATAAATGACATCGCAATCATGACTAATCCCATAATTAGTAGTATTTCTTTCCACAGTACTAATACTTCTTGCCCGTTCAAAAGAAAGTCGAGCAGATACGTATAGCACATAAATAACCCTGTAAAAATGAATGCCCCAATATATTTTGAACTAACAATTTCCTTCCTTGTATAGGGTAATGAATTCAGTAAAATATTAGCATTATCTTTTTCATCACTGGAAAATGCATTCATAATAAAAACAATACTATAAACAAATACGATAAATACTGGAGAAACACTGACCAATAAGTAAAGTATAATAGTAGCTATGTAGATGATAAGCATGTTTTTTTGAATTAAAATATCCTTCAGAATAAGGTTCACCATATCCTTATCTCCCCTTTTTTGTATAATACATAATGTCTTCAAGCGTAGGTTTTTCGACGACAACGGCATCTCCAAATATTGTGGCCACTCTATGTTTATGAGCTGTCAGTGCTTCAAAACCTCTGTTTGTTTTGCGAATGGCCAAGAACTCCTGCTCTGTTTCACGATCTAATAGCTCAAGCGTTCCCTTGACGATAGCGTAATCCTCTTCAATTTTATAAAACTCCTTCGTGAAGATATGCTCGCCATTATGAATAAAGGTAATATAATCTGCAATACGATCTAAATCTGTTGTAATATGTGTAGAGAAAAATATAGTTTTGTGTTCATCTTGCATTAACTCATGTAAAATATTTAGAAGCTCTCTACGAAATATAGGATCAAGACCTGATGTTGGCTCATCCATAATGATTAATTCAGCATGATGAGCTAAAGCCATGGCTAATGATGCCTTCATCTTCATCCCCTTTGAGAATGTCTTCATATTTTTGTTCAATGGCAGTTCAAACTGATTAATATAATGTTGAAATGTTTTTTCATCCCAGTTTTTATAAGCTGGTTTAATGATCCTTTTCATATCCTTTAGCGTAATATTTTCATAAAAAATATTGTCATCATAGACAAAACCGATGCGTTCTTTTATTTCCTTTTCGTTTCCCTTATAGGGCTTACCAAAAATAGAGATAGTCCCGCTATCCTGCTGCATTAAATTCATAATCATTTTAATCGTCGTCGATTTTCCTGCCCCATTTCCACCAATAAACCCTGTCACAAAACCCTTTTTAACTTTGATCGAAAGATCCTTTATTTCAAACCCATTAAAGGATTTTTGTATATGCTGTAATTCAATAACATTTTCCATCACTCATCCTCCGTATACAATAAAGTAAGCATTTCCTTTAACTCTATTAAGCTAATATTCATTTCCTTCGCATTTTGAATCGCCACCAACAACTTTTCCTCAATGGCCTTCATTTTTCTTTCCTTCATCATTTCTGTATTTTGTTCAGAGATGAACGAGCCTTTCCCAACAATAGAGTAAATAAAGCCGTTTTTTTCAAGTTCTTCATAAGCACGCTTTGTTGTGATGACACTAATTTCCAAATCTTTTGCTAGTTGACGCATGGAGGGTAATGGTTGGCCCTCTTGTAATTCACCCGTTAAGATTCGTTTTTTGATTTGTGCATATATTTGTTCATAAATAGGCTCTTTTGAACTGTTAGAAATAATAATTTGCATGCAAATACCTCTTTTGAAATATTGTATATATACTTTATATACAATATATACACATTTACAGTTATTTGCAAGTGAAAATTTCCTTTTAGTTAACCTGAGAAGATAGTTACCTGCAAACACCAAAAAAGCATATAGCCTAATGAATGACTATATGCCCTAAAACTTAAAATATAAATGCTTTCATTTCTTCCTCGTCTTCTCATCTGCTAAAAAGATTTCATGAAGACTAATGGTCATGTTTATTCCCCCTTTAATATTAAGGGTTACTATAAACACGGGTGTTAAAATGTAACATTTCACTAAAATTTATGCAGTATTATGTTTAATTTTTCAAGAGTGTCTAACATTTCGGCTAGCTCGTCAGATGATAAATAGGCATGGTATTTTTCAGTAATCTGTTGGTTAAATGCTTCCACTTCTTGTTGATAAAGTAATCCCTTTTCACCTAATTCTATAGAAAATGCTCGCTTATCTTCAACATGCTGCTTTTTTGTAATGTAGCCATCCTTTTCAAGCTTTGCTAACTGCTGACTCACTGCACTTTTCGTAATTGCCATTTTTTCAGCTAGTTCCGAAGGTGAGCAGGATGGATGTCGAATCACTAATGTTAAAAGAACATATTGCTGATTATTTAAGGAGAATTTAGTATAGGCCCTTTCCATTTTCTCAAGGATGATCCAAATATCTTCTATGGTTTGATTAATTTGCTCCGCTACATTGTTAGTCTTCATTTTTTTGAGTATCACCTTTTTCACGCCATTTTTTAGGATTTAGATAGCTTTTAAATTTGTTCGCTACTTCTTTCCCAACAAGTAAAGCACCCAGCCAAAACATGATTTCAGCAACTATAATACTTCCTGGTATTATACCTGCTTTTACTTTTGTAGGTATCGGTGTGAATGGTGTAATGATTGGGATTAACCACAGTGAAAGGGAAAAAATAATAATGCCTATTCCAAGCTTATAAGCAAAGGATTTTTGTGTTTTTTCATTAGAGGTCATATGTCTTCTCCTGTACAATAATTTATTTAAGTTAACTAAACTATATGATAAATTTATTTTTATGTAAAGCCGTTTTATCTTTACAAGAAAATAAAAACCCCTATCTATTTGAATACTGATGAGCCAAATAGATGGGGTTAGACTATCATACTTTAAGTATTTATTATTTCCCAGATGTAAGCGGCACACGTAGCTCTGCATCTGGATCATTCGTAGTATATTTCCAAATATAAATATCGAGCTCTTTATCCTTGAAGTTCTTATACTCATCCACGTGCTTATTATTCCCATTACCAAGTATTTTAGCAATCAGAGGCATTCCATAGTTACGATCTTTATGATCTAGATAATAGGTTTGAGAGACACCACCAAATGTAGGATCAGTGCTAAAGGATTCAACGTAGAGGTTGCTATCTTTCTTATAGTAAGTCCACGTTATTGAATACTCTCCAATCGTAGATGTCTTACTTTGAGGTTTCTCTGATATGTCAGTTAACCGAATCGGTTGTTGATCACCGTCTTTTACATCAACACGATGTTTAGCTACCAATGTCACAGATTGATTCGACAACGAGGACACATCCACTCCCGTCAATTCAAAACGAAGCTCTGTTTTATACGGATCTTTTTCTATATCCCATCTCCCTCCATCCAAAAATACTCCTCCAATATCCAGCTGATAATCAATGTAAGGAATATATGCATATTTCTCCTTATGTGTCAGTATTAAACGTACTTGTGTTGGAGTAACTTTCATTTCATGAATTTTTATCCCCTCAGATGCATTTTCTAAAGGAATATTGACTACTTTTTTAAATGACCCCTTCTTCAATTCTTCTTTGGATAACTTCATCTCTATATTCCAACTATCCTTTGCAATATTTAATGTATGTTCATAAGTTAGTTGGAACTTTGTACCTTTCGCTCGTAAGTTGTGTGATGTGAAAATTTGCTGACTAAAGTATTCACCTGTTGCACCAGGAGTTCCAAATACAGGTGTTTCCTCTTCTTTAATAGGCTGATTTTTATCATCAATAGCCTTGATACGTACCCATTTGTTCTTCATTTCAGAATCTGTAAATTTAACCGCTGACTGAAGCATTACTTTCCCTTCTGATTGTTCAAAGGTTTGTAGAATTACATTGCCGATTCCATCCTTTTGAATAGCGAAATTCTGCGTATGAGAGTCATTAGGGTTGTAAGGAATAGGCAGTTCTTCATCACCTATGGAATGAATGTTCTTCATTAAAAATTTAATGTCCGATTTCTGATCATCTGCTACCCAGTCTGTCTCAAAATACCCTTGGAAAAGACCAAGATCTTCATTCCATCGATGTGAGTAATTCCCTTTAATAAAATCGCCATTAGAATCTTGAAGTCCAATTTGATCAAAGCTCACATTATTTCCATCCCAAGATGCTTCAGGTTTCAAACTATATAGCAGAAATGTTCTGTTATCATCGATAAACGCTGTATGTACAGTTAGCGTGAACCCTTCCTTCGTAACAGATTGTTCAATCGTCTGCCCTAAGCCTTGTTCTAATGCAGACTGAATACCAGCTCTATAAGAAAGAATATTGGACCAATCATAATTCAGTGCTGCATAGACGGGTGTAGCCATTAAAGCGACAGCTAGTCCCGCAACCAAAACAAATCTTTTTCTTTTACGAGGTCGAAGTTCGATGGGTTCATCTGCAATCTTTAACTTATCCTGCTGGATACTATTCCACATTTGATCAAAGTCAGGATACGACATGTTATGGTCTGCCTTCATTTCATTGTTAAGCTTCTTTTCAATGCGTTCCAAATTGTTTCTCTCCCTTCAACGATAGGTTTTGATTTTGTTCCAACTTTTTGCGCATTATTTTCAATGCCTTATGAAGTCTCGATTTCACTGTACCCACTGGAATCCCTAGAGCTTCAGCAATTTCAGCTAACGATAGCTCACCGATATAGCGAAGGGTGACGACAGCCATTAATTTTTCAGGTAATTGCTTAAATAGCCCCTCCCATTCTTCCTCCGCTACCTTTTCCAATACAATGGTGTCTACAGATTTAACTGATTCTGTAGTTTGCTCATGAAGCAATAGAATCTGACTTTGTTTTTTTAACTGTGCCTGTTTTCTTTTAAGCATATTTAAGCATTGATTCATTGCAATTCGTAAAATCCAAGCACGCGTATGCTCAACATCCCTCCAATCTTGACGAAAAACGGTGACAAATACGTCATGGCAGAGGTCCTCTGCATCTTGGGTGTTCCGTAGCATGTAATAGCAGGTACGGTAGACATCTTTGTTGTATGCATCGAATAATTCACGTTCTGTCAATCTAAGGCACTCCTTTCTGATTGTTCTACTTTATAAACAAATGACTACTAGAAAAGGTTCATCTTTTTGGAAAAAGTCGTTACTTCACTTTAAAGATCCAACACGATAACCCTGCTCTAATGAAAGAGCAGGGTTTATCTACTTGCATTGTTTCTTTTTTGAACAGTGAAACAGGCATTTATAAATTTCTTTTCACTAATCTTCCTACTTGTTTTGCTACTAATTCGATATCACCATCGACCTCTTCTAAAACATAAGACTCTAAAACACCTAAGACAGCTGTTCCTAAAAACTTTAAGATAATATGTTTATCAATCCCCTGATTTGAAGGAGCATTTACATCTAATTTCTTATCGATTTCTCCCATAATAAAGACTAATAATTTTTTTCGAAATGAGAGTGTACTTTCACTTCTAAATAACGATGCAAAAAAAAGCTTGTGCTGCTGAAAGTAGGTAAACCATATAACGGTTCCTTCTATAAAGCCCTTCTCTTTCTTCTGATCACATATTTCTCTCAGACATGCTAAATGATCCTCAACAATTTTGTCTAATAAATCATATTTATCTGTGTAATGAAGATAAAATGTTTTTCTTCCGATGTCCGCTTTTTCACTTATATTTTTTACAGTAATATCATCAAAACCTTCATTTATCAACATTGCTAAAAATGAGGATTGTATCGCCTGTTGAGATTTCGTTTTTCTTCTATCCATTTTTTCCACGTTAAAACCTCCACGTTTTAATACACAGTTTTCATTTTATGTGTCATAACACACAATTGCTTGAATATGGTCATTGTTGTGACTACCTGTCTTTATTATTATAAATATACACGAGTGTAATAAAACTCACAAGTGTATATAAAACGTATAAAGGTGGTCTTCATATGACAGTTACAAAGAATAATGTAAGATTCAATGCAAGGGGAATAAAGCTTGCTGGTATTTTATACTTACCGGGGAAAGCTAACGAAAAGGAATCAAACCCTGCCATCGTTTGTGTACATCCAGGTAGTAGCTGTAAAGATCAAACAGCAGGTCTCTATGCTGAGAAGCTAGCAGAGTTAGGCTATGTCACAATTGTATTTGATGCCTCCTATCAAGGAGAAAGTGAAGGAGAGCCTCGATATATAGAAGAACCAGCTGCACGTGTTGAAGATATTCGTTGTGCGGTAGATTACTTGACTACACTTGCGTATGTAGATAAAAACCGTATTGGTGTCTTAGGGGTTTGTGCTGGAGGAGGTTATGCAGTGAATGCAGCAATGACAGAACGCCGCATTAAAGCGGTTGGTACAGTCGTTGGTGCAAATATTGGTCGATTAAATCGTGAAAGTGATCCTATTAAAGCGTTAGAGGCAATCGGTCAACAGCGTACTGCTGAAGCTCGGGGCGCCGAGTCCATGATAACAAATTGGATTCCTAAAAACCAAGCAACGCTAGAGCAAGCTGGGATTACTGATATTGATATTATAGAAGCAGTTGATTATTACACAACCCCAAGAGGTCAAAGTCCAAACTCTCCGAATAAGTTAAACTTTACAAGTATGGGATCTGTCATTGGTTTTGATGCTTTTCATTTAGTTGAGGAATTACTAACTCAGCCGTTACAAATTATTATTGGTAGTGTACAAGGGGCATTCGGGTCATATAAAGATGGTCATGAGCTATATAACAGAAATAAAGATTTACTTGTCGTTGAAGGGGCAAGTCACTATGATTTATACGATCAACCAGAACCTGTTCAAATTGCTGTTGAAAAATTAGCCACATTCTATAATGAGTATCTTTAACTAAAGCTATTAGTTGAACCGAACTCTCTATAGTAAGTACTATCAAAAGTGCTCCTATTCAAAGTTCGGTTCATCTATCATTAAAACGCAGGGATTACATTCTAAACAATCTCTTCCTTCAAACCTTCATAGGCAGATTTTGAATGCATAAATACATATAAAACTAGAGAAATAAAAATAGCTAAGATACCAAATACAATACATACTAACTGTAGCGAAAGCCAGTCGGCTAACATGCCTAAAGCTAACGTAAAGACAATCTGTAGCATATTCACGCCCATTGTGGAAACACTGCCGAAGCGACCCATAATGGCTGATGGCACACTCAATTGATAAAATGTACTGTATCCCGCATTACAAAATGACATACATATCCCTAAGGCAATAAAACTAATAATCGCCATTGCTACATTCGGTGATAAATAAAATAAGGTGTAGCAAATCGTTGTCAAAAGCAGACCATAAATAATATATTGTCTAGTTGAAAACCTTTTAGCATACCGAGCAGCCATTGCTCCACCGATAATCGCCCCAATCCCTGCAATACTAACCATTACACCATATAGACTATCTGAGGCTTGTAAGTTCTGTTTAATAAATGTAGCTTCCTGTGAATCTAATGCAAAAGCAATCATTAAAGCACCTTGAAAATAGAGAAAAACTTTGGCAAAGGCTCGCTCCTTTTTAATATAGGCATAGACAATACCATAATCCTCCTTTAGCATCTGCCAGGTAAGCCGTTGTCGGTGCATGTCCTGACGACCGTCTACTACTGGAAGCTTGAAAATGGCCAATGCACATACAAAGAACGTTAAAGCATTAAACCAAATTGCTACGGATACATCTGATAAAGCAATGATAAACCCAGCCAGTGCAGGCCCAATTAAAAATGAACCTGAGCTAAATATTCCTAGAATGGCATTAAAGGATTGTTTATCTTTGTCTGGCACATATTTTGAAATATAATAGGTACTACTTGGTCCAAAAAAGCTACTCGCTATATTAGATAAAAATAATACGCCATAAATAAGCCAAATAGAAGACGTAAATGGTAACAATAAAATCAGTATCCCACGAATGATGTCACTATAGATCATTAATTTTTGTTTATTGGATCGATCAATAATAGAGCCTGCAAAAAAGCTGGTTAAAATACGAGCGATTGGCCCTACAATAAATATACTAGCCATGGCAGTAGGTGACTCTGTCAAATGCCAAACTAATAAATTGAGCGCAACAAGATTTACCCAATTCCCTAAATATGAAAAACCAAAGCCAAACAGAATGAGACGATATTTCCTAATAATGCGCATAGGTCTCCCTTCTAGCTCTCAAAAATAGATTTTTGGTCATTTTTTACATAAAAGTACTCTTTTAGACAATCATATCTATTGAGGGATTTTGGTGCAACTAAAAATAGCAACCCTTAGCTAGGTCCATAGCTTTGGGTTGCCTTTTTAGTTTTTCTTTATTGATAAAATGGTTTTACATTGTATCCGCTTTTCTCCAAGTGATAGCGAATATTTTTATCGACTAGGAAGTGACCAGAACCAACTACAACAAAGTACTTACCTTCTTTTTCTTCAAGTACATTCATGATTTTCTTTGCCATTTGTTCATCACGTAAACCAAATAGCATTTTATTGAATTCTGATGATGTACCTTCCATTGCTTGGAAGCTTTTTGCGAACTCCTCAACATTCCCTTTATTCCAGCTTGTAAACCACTCTTTAAGAATTTTTGATTGATTTTCATCAGAAGGACTGATGATACTATCCAACACTGCGACTAATGACTGCTCCTGTGCTTCTGGTGATAATGCATCAAACATATCAACTTGTGCTTTTACTCCTTCTAATTCAATGACTGGCTTTTGTTGCAACTGTGCATTCAATAAGAAGTATACATCAATACCATGCATCGTCATCTCTTGTGGCGTCAATCCAAAGGAATCGTCCATTGCCAGCATTGATAATGCACTAGATAGCATCCAAGGCTTTTGCATTGTCAGCTGATCCATCGGAAGATCGTAAAGCTTTGCAACTTGCTCAAGCTTTGCATATGTTTCTGGTGCCACAGCATCTTTCAATGTTTTACCTTCTGTATACAGTGCCTTTTCTGAATAATATTCAAGTGCTTTTGTATCCAAAATATTTGCCTCAACTAATAGCGCATCCGATTCATTGAACGCTGTTACTAATTTTTTATCGAAAGGATATAAGTCTGGTGTGCCTAGATGGATGGATCCTAATAAGTACACAGTCGTATCCTCATCCTCTACAACCCAGGCCACCCCCTTCGATCCTTGTTCTGCAAGGGCATATGTACTTTTAATGAAACGAACAGCTAGTATAACAGCCTGCTGTGTTGTTGCTTTTTTTTCTAAATGCAGTCCGTTTGGAGAACCTTGTAATATATTTTGTTCTTTCATAAATTGAATGGCATCTTTGCCAACAGGTAAATCATAGCGTGCTACGATATTGTACATGCGCTTCACAATATCACCACGTGTATTATCGTTCTTTACACTCACTGGCTTGTATTGTTTATTTTCAGCTAAACCTAGAGTAGCAATTTTCTTTTCTGTCAAAGCTAGTAATTCATTTACTTTATCCACCGAAATTTCTTCAAGGAAACCATCGTAATACCATTCCATAGGGAAAATACCATATTTTTCTCCCTCATTTAATGTTTCAATAGCCCACGGACTAATCGATGGAACTTGAGGCTGTAATTGCTCTTCAGCATGAATCACAGGTACAACCGTTGTCAGCATTAACGAAGCACCAAGCAATACTGCACTTGTTCGTTTCATCATCTTTTTCATCATACTCTTTTCTCTCCTATCTCCTATTTTATGTATCAACACCGCTTGAAATTATACCATATAAATAACAACTATATTATACTTAAATGTGAAAAAATTAACAAAATTGTATTACCATTAAAGTTATGTCGAAATAGTTATCTATAAGCTACGTAATGCGACGTAGTTAATGCCGTTCACGCAAATAAATAAGACGATAACAGCTATTTATGTCATCGTCTTACTTGTGTATAGTTTATTGAATAAATTTAGGATCTAATATACCTAAACCACTACCTTCAAGTTCAAATTTCACTTTTGAAGCTCCATCTAAATTAACATGAACCTTTACCTTGTCTTTGATTGCTCCACTATCATAAATCAATTTACCATCTGCGTAAATTTTCAAGAAACCTACTCCGAAAGAGTTAGCTGCTAACTTTTTAATTGGTGCCAAATTGGTTTCGAATCCTTTGTAATTTCCATTGGCTAAGTATTCCGCTGTATGGTCTTGAACAGCACCGCCCCCATGGTAACCACCAAGTTGATAAGAACGCTCAAACTTTTCACCCGTATGAATTACGATAGAACTTGGATTATGGAACAATGGGTCCTCATCACGCCCAATAGGTTTTATATCTTTCAAAGAGGTGAATTGGGGAACCTCACCAATATAAACGGATTTTGTTTTTCCGTCCCATGTTACCTTTTCACCTAAAGATTCCGCAACAAAGCGCATTGGAACATATATTGTACCTTGATAATTAAATCCAGATTGACCTTTTTGCGGCACTTTTTCAACCTTATTGACATAGTAATTGATTGGATCCTGATACACGCTGATCTTTTTCAAGTCGCTTGCCGCTTCCGTAGTTGAGAAGTACGTAAACGTCAAACCTCCTAATATAAAAAATCCTAAATAACTTGTTATTATCAATAACTTCTTCACAAAATCACTCCTTAAAATTAATATAGATATATGTAATTATACCAGAAATTTCATATAAATTTTATACCAGGATATTTTTAAACAAACTTTTTTTCTAGTAGAATTATTTTTTCTGTACTAGTTTATTTGTACGCTATTTGAATATTAATGGAAAAAACTCGAACCATAGCTAATGGATCGAGTTTTACAGCAATTTTATTTCTTCTGCTTATCAAATAATGTTCTTTTTGAAAATAGATGGTAGCACATCTAACAACCGTTCACGTGTGATAGGGTCACAATGATTCCATGTAAAATCTACGAAATGAGTCTTACCAGGAGTTAACTTGGCTAAAGTGACAATCTGTGGACATTGAGTAATCGTTTGTAGTTCTTGAGGAGAAGCCAAGATAAAATTACGTTCTCCAGCATAGTGATTTATTTGATGCTGCTGGATTTCTATCCATGCTTGCCCTTGCTCAATTAGGTGCATTACTTTGGGAGTGGGACGGAAGCCAAGTGATTCATACAAGCTAGCAGCCAATCCTGTCTGACACATAACGTAAAATTTTACACCAAGCTTGAGATAAACCGTAGCCGTCTCTCCAGCAACATAAGCATCCACTAATTGCCTACGTACCATTCTTACTTTGTCCTCATATGTAGTAATCCACTTCTCCGCCGCTTTACTCCGCTCAACTAGTTTAGCGATATATCGTAACCGCTCAAACAATCTAAACTTCTTGTCTAGTACAACAGTTGGAGCAAGCGCATCCAGTTCCTGCAAGTCTTGCGGATAATAGCTAAGCAATATGAACTCTGGTTGCAGCTGTGCTATTTTATCTGGATCTGCCCAATCCCCGATACTATGAATATTTCGCAATTTATTGTGATAAACCACGTTATCTCTCATGATGGAGATGGCTGCTCCTATAGGGGGTATGCCTAGAACGAGTAATTCCCCAAGTGTAAATTTTCCATCAGTCACAATACGTGTTGCACTTGTAGGAACAAGAACCCTTCTACCCAGTGAATCAATAACTGTTCTTTCTGGCGTATGAAGATGAATGTTTGCATATTCACGTGGGGTGTTTCCAGTTAATTTATGAAAGCACCGACTGAAATAGTATTCATCTTTAAAACCAATTTGTCGAGCTATTTTGCTCAATGGATCGGTCGTATTACGTAGAAGTTCTTTTGCCTGATTTATACGTAAATGAGCCACATAATCAGTCGGCTTTTTGCCAGTCAACGTTTTAAACTTTTGACTATATTGCCATCTCACCATTCCAGCCATGTTAGCCAGTTGTTCTACTGTCAAGTCCTCATCATAGTGCTGTTCTATGTACTGTACAGTTTTTTGAACCAATTGTATCTTTTCTTCATTCAACAACTCGTTAGCTTGCTCATCTAACTGGACCATCATAGCTAGTATCTGCTGAAGTCTACCTTGCATCATCGCCATTCCTGATGTGGATAGAGAGGAACAAAACTGATTATTTATCCATGCTTCATTTCCTAATACTTGCTTGACTTGAGAAAATAACAGATTATAGGGATAACCACAAAGTAGGGGTGGATGGGCAACCTGATTCAACGTCATCCCTTCCACTTTAAAAGTTTCAAAGGTAAAGTGTGCCAGCTGTGCCTCTTTGTTACTTGATTCTACAGTGTAGCTTTGTGTAGGTAAAATTAGAACGCAGCTTCCTTGTCGTAGATCAATAGCCATTTTGTCTACATACAGCCGTATGCCATGACTCAGTGCTATTAATAATGCGCATACATTTATTTCATTATCCTTTATTCCCTCATTGTAGCTACTAGCTAGCATTATTTGATCAACTTGAAATCGTTCATAATGTTGTAGCCTAATATATAGGGGTGCTAGATTCATAAGCAACTCTCCAACCATTGAAAATGATTCTCATTATCGTTATTGTAACATATAATGACCCTCTATCAACTATTGTTCGAGTATGTACTATTTTAAAATACAAACAGTTTAAAAAATTGATTAGGTAAATACAATTTTTACTGTTTGTGCATCCATTCTGGTAACTTTTTATACAATTGCTCCAAAGCTAATAAATTATCTGTATTCCATTCATTAGGAACAACATAAACATTTCCCTTTTTGACTGCAGGTAAAGTTCCCCATATTGGGCTTTGTAGTAGTCGATCCGCCTCTGCTTCACTTTCACCATCCTCTTGTACAATGACAAACAAATGATCACCAGCAAACTCTGGAAGCACCTCTTCGGAAACCTCAAGGAAAGATACCCCTTCTACATCAATAATATTCTTCTGTACAGCTGGTGGGACGGCAAAACCGTTTTCTCCATATATAATGGCGCCAAAGTTACGATCGCCCATAACATAAAGTATTTTACCTAACTGGTAGAATACCGTTGCGGTCTCCCCTTTTGCTAATTGAAGCTTATCAAACATTTCTTTAGATTGCGTTTCAAACTTAGCAATCATTTTACCCACTTCTTCCTGTTTACCCGAGATATTGCCCATCTCCTTTACACGTTCTGTATAAGGAAGAGCTGGGTTAAAGGGAATAGTCGTTGCGATTTTTGACAATTCCTCGTTAAGATTTGGATCGGACTTGTAATAACCATTAATAATCAGATCAGGTTTTAAAGTCAGAATCGTCTCTAAGTTAGCAGGATTTCCAATATCAACGATGCCTTCAAGTTTATCTCCATAGTAACTTGCAGGATCTTGAGGAAGATTATTACCAACAAGGGGAATATCCATCGCCAAGAAATCACCCGTCGTCTGACCAATATAAACTACTCGTTTTGGATCTGCGGGTATTTCAACTTGTTCGCCTGTAATCGTTGTATATTGAACCGTTGTCTCACTTTCCTCTGCTTGCACATCAGATTGAGCTGTTTTCCCATTTTCCTTACCCTGCGCATCAGACGCACTGTCATTAGAATTACTGCATGCCGATAGCATCAACAGTAACAGAAGGAAACTCCCTCCCCATAGTATAAATTGCTTTCGTAGAAGCTTTTTCACATTTATTACCCCTTTCCTTTTTATCTTTAATTGAAAATGATTATCATTTACAGCACTATTATAGTTTGTATGAAAAGGGTAAACAATGGAAAAAACGCAATGATTTATTTGGATAAATGTCAATAGCTTCTCCCAAATAAGCACGTTCTCTTATTTCACTTATTAAGTAACAGAAAGAAGTTTTACATTTATTTAATTATCTCTACACAGCCGTGTTTAATGACAATAACCCAGAAGAGTTTCAATAAAGTTAGATACTAATGCGCAAACAGCAATAAGATTATTCAATTCAAATTTGATAAAAAATCTTGGGTTTTCTATTTAATTTCCTCAGCCAGCTCCAAAATAATTCCTTCTGGTCCGCGAACGTAGCATAATTTATAAGCATTTTCATAGTTAGATATCTCACCAATTAGTTCTGCGCCTTTCTTTGTCAATTTGGTAACAAGGGCTTCAATATCTTCAACAGCAAAGGCAATATGCTGGATACCCAGCGTATTTGCTAAAGGATGCCGTATCCCTATTTCATTTGTTGGCGCGTTAAATTTTACTAGTTCAATATTTGTATCACCATCTGGCGTTCGCAACATTACTATTTCTAAATTTGCGTCACTATCCGATAGTCGCCATATTGCCGTTTCCTCTTTAACGTCTTGAAGCCCTATTATCCGCTCCATCCTCTTTACCCACTCACCCTCCACTTTTCCTTCCCCTAGCATCTCAAGGCCAAATTCAAGGAAAAATGCTTTTGCTGCTGGAAGATCATTGACGATTATCCCCACATGATCGATCTTACGGATTTTCATATTTCATACCACCTTTCTCCTAATTTTAATAATTTCTTTTTGATTGTTGAATAGCTTTTCCCCTATACTCAACAAACTATCCACCATTGGCAAATATCTATAACTAACATGAACTAATAATCCTAAGTCTTAATCTTTTTGATCGTATATTTATGATAGTCCTTTTTACGAACAAAAACGTTTTTCTGAAACAACTCCATAGACCTTAAACATCTAATTTTTGATTAAGGGTGGTTTTAGACTCTTTTCATTTCCTCCAATAACAATCTACAAAAGAAGCCCATTACTTTTGTAGATTTAATACAGATAAACATTTTTTTACTTGGTCATCTCTTCAACCCTGTGAACAATAGATTTTAAACTTATTATGTTAATTTAAAGAGGGAAAATCCCTAATACTACACAGACGATCATCATGACAATGGTAGAACCGAAAGCCCACTTTAAGAAGATACGTTGTAATGTGCCGAAATCCTCTCCAACCATACCTACTAATAAATAAGTAGATGGAACAAGTGGACTTAGAAGATGGACTGGCATCCCTAATAGAGAAGCTCTACCAATTAAGGCGGGGTCGATGCCATATACCGCTCCTGCCTTGGCAAGTAATGGCAGCACTCCATAGTAAAAGGCATCGTTGGACATAAAAAATGTAAAAGGTGCGCTAAGGATGGCTGTAACTACTGCAAAATGAGAACCCATTGCATCTGGAATATAATGAATTACTGAGTTTGCCATCGCATCTACCATTGCTGTTCCTGAAAGAATCCCTGTAAAAATCCCAGCTGCAAAAACCATTGAAACAACTGATAATGCATTGTCAGCATAATTCGCAATACGTTCCTTTTGGTCTTTCAATTTTGGATAGTTTACAGTAATCGCAATCGCAAAACCAAGCATAAATAATGTAACAGGTGGTAATAGCTCCATAATTAACGCTATTAAAAGAATGATTGTTAGTGCATAGTTAAAGATAATTAGTTTTGGACGTTTCAAAGAGTCATCCTCGACTGTAGCAGCAGGCTGAACTGCAGTTTCATAATCATATTCTATAACACCAATTCGCTTCCTCTCCTGTCTTCCGAACATAAATGCCATGAGCAGAACAAAGATAGCGCCGCCAATCATCGCGGGAATCACGGGTGTAAAAACTTCAGACATTTCAAGATTCAATGCTGTCATAACCCTTGCAGTTGGCCCTCCCCAAGGTAGGAGGTTCATAACACCTGAGGCTGAAACGGCAATACCGGCTAATACAATTGGTCGCATGCCAATTCTTTTATAAAGCGGTAAAAATGCTGAAATAGTAATCATGTAGGTTGTTGTACCATCACCATCTAAAGAAATCAGAAGGGCTAATACGGCTGTTCCGATGGCAATTTTTACAGGATCACCTTTTACTAACCTAAGAATTGTTTGAATGATTGGATCAAATACTCCAGCATCAATCAAAATACCAAAGAAAAGAATGGCAAATAAAATCATAATCCCGGTTGGAGCCACACTTTTAATCCCATCCAACATCATAGGACCCATTTCACTTCCGAATCCACCAATAACTGCAAACGTAATGGGAACTACCATTAATGCAATCATCGCTGTAAGACGACCAGTCATAATCAAAATCATAAATACTATTATCATTAAAAAACCTAAAATTGCTAGCATTCTAATCCCCCCAATGACCCTTTTAAGTTATTTATCAATTCTATAAATAACTAATTTTCCGAATATTAAACCTTATAGTAAAACAACATCGAGCAAATGTAATCGTTTTCAAATTAATGTTTATTAATTTCTTTATATCTATTACGTACATTTTGTTCACTAAAAGTAATACCTTCCATTTCAATAGCTTCTTAAGATGCCTATTGTACACATTAAAAATACCTCCCTTATCAAAGGGAGGCCATACATTTTGATGTTCTGTAAGGATTTTTTATTTCCTATGTTTGAACTTGTCTTTTTTATGCCGTCTGCTGTGATATTCCGTAGTATACTTTTATCACAACAAACTAAAGGAGTACATAAATGCTTGATTCTAATCCTAATTGGCTGGCACATTGCACAGAAATAAAAGATTTAGCCAAATCCTTATTTCAAAAGTCTACGATACATCTTGAAAGTGCGGCTCTCTTATTGATTACGGATGGCCAAACCACCCTGTCCATTAATGGGCACAAAGAGCATATTGTTTTTGGGCATTTGATTGCCCTCGAAAGTGATGCGGTTATCCAACTTACAAATACAAACCGTCTTGATTTTTCAGGCTATTTAATTAGCTTTGCACTGTATGATACAGCAATGAAATTAACCCGTAAATGGTCTATCAATACAATGAATGGTTACTATATTCAGCGAGTGCCTGAAACGATCATAGCTGATATTCGGATGTCGCTCGCTAAAAATATAGACCCTCTCCATAACACCATTAAACAATTTATTTTATACAGTTTGTTGAAGGAATTACAGCAAGAGCAATCAACAGATGAATACACACTTGAGGAAAGAATGGAACAGACAGTTATTTATATGCAAAAAAAATATAACCAAACAATGACAAGAAATGAACTAGCAGCCATCGCTGGATATAGCCCATGGTATTATTCGAGAAAGTTCATTGAGTTATATGATAAAACACCGATAGCTTATTTAATTAGTTATCGTATTTACCGTGCGCAAGAAATGCTATTAACAACAGATGATTTATCACAAAATGTCGCAAAAAAAGTTGGTTTTGATGATGTGCAGCACTTTAGTCGACAGTTTAAACGCATTGTAGGTCATCCACCTAAGAAATTCAAAAAGACCGTTGGTGAATATCGTGTTTGCTTTCTATCACCTGCACACGCAGAAATTGCAATCGCATTAGGGGTTATACCAAATTGTGTTACTGTGACGAGCTCCCTCACTCCAAAATATCAAAAGAATCTTTTTCATGAAGTTGGTACAACCATCTTAGAAATGCCTCAATATGTGATTCAACAAGACATCATTGTACAACAGCAACCCGATTTAATTATCGGTGTCGACTTAACGGAAGAGACAAAACAACACTTCCAAACGATCGCACCTGTAATTACCGGGCTACCTTATGATTTAAATTCATCAATTCGTTACTTTGGTGAATTGTTTAATAAAGAGAATGAAGCTACACAAATTATTCACGAACTTACGACACATGTAGATGTTCTAAAAAATAAAATACAACACCATCTTGTAAAGAATGCTACTGTACTTTACTTACGTGTGGAGGAGTTGGGTTATCGCTATGTCGGTGAATCTTCTAGTGACTCCGCTACCCTTTTATATCAGGAACTTGGCTTAAAAATGCCTGAATCATTGCACACAAATAAAAATAGTTTCAACATATGTTCTTTACAACAATTAGTGGTAGCCAATCCTACTTATTTGTTTATTGAAAAACGCATAATGGATTATTATACAGCCGACCTTAGCTTAGCTACTTTACAAAAAAGTGAGCAGTGGAAAAATTTAGATGCTGTGAAAAATAAACGTGTGTTTTATGTGGATACGGGTTTATGGATAAACAATTGCAGTGTGTTTGGCAAAAGAAAAATTATGCAACAGATTGAGCAGTCGATTTTGGATGGTGTTTGCCCTAAAACACAATAATCCAATTTTTAAGGCACTTTACGCTATAGTAGGCACTCTCATTCCCTGTTATTATTTGATAGTGATAATCATTATCAAATAAAAAGGAGCTATAATCAATGAAAAAAACGATGCAATATATACTTTTTATGTTAGTAGCTTTAACATTAGTTGCTTGCTCAAGCACTAATAAAGAGAGCGGAAATGAGACAAAGGGTCAAGAAGAACAAAGTGAGCCTACAACGAGTGTTGTAAAAGATGCCTATGGTGATGTCACGATCCCTACTGAACCTAAAAATATGTTAGTTCTTAGTTCTAACTATGCTGAAAACTTAATTGAAATCGGTGTAACGCCTCAAATGGTGACAGTTGTTGAAGAAATTGAACCTGAGTATCGCTTCAAATTATTCAATGACAACAATGTTAAAATTATTCCGACTGTGCAATATGAAGATAATTTAGAAGTTATTCTTGAAGCTGCACCAGATGTCATTATTGCTCAGGGTGCAGCGATTGATGCTAAAAAATACGAAGCTTTAAGTAAAATTGCTCCTACTGTTGCTGTTGAGGCAGGCGTTGCAATAGATGAATATGTTCCTGTGCTTGGTGAACTGTTCAAGAAAGAGAAAGAAGCTACACTTGCTCTCGAGAAGTATAGGGAAAAAATAGAAGAAACCAAAGAAAAACTACACGATGCTATAGGTGACGAAAAAATTCTTGTATTACGGGTAGAACAAAATCAATACCGTGTACTAGGCACTGAAAAAGGTAGCCCTGGTAGTGATATGCTATACACACAACTTGGGTTAAATATTCCAACTATGTTGAAAGATAATAATGAGTGGTTCACGCCCATTTCCTTAGAGGTTTTACCTGACATTGATGCAGACCATATTTTTGTCGAACAACGTCAAATGCAAAATTATAGTAGTGAACAATCTATGAAAGATTTAGAGAATAGCCCGATGTGGCAAGCAATGGATGCTGTGAAAATCGGCAATGTTTATCCATTAAAAACAGCAGATTACGTTGTAGGTGAAGGTTTAATTGGCTCTCCACTATTCCTTGATTATTTAGTTGAAAAGTTGGTGCCTTAAATGGAACAAGAGATTTATGATGTAATTATAATCGGTGGTGGGCCGGCTGGCATGTATGCTGCCTTTTACAGTGGCATGCGTGAAATGAAAACGAAAATTATCGAAGTAAAACAGGAATTAGGTGGTTTTATGCGCACCTATCCCGAGAAATTGGTATGGGATGTCGGTGGTATTGAACCTATTCGCTGTGAAGAAATTATTCATTCCTTAATCAAGCAAGCTATGACATTTAATCCAACAATCGTATTTGGTCAAGAAGTTGTTGGCATGGAAAAACGCGACGATGGCATTTTCGTCTTAACAGCTAAAACAGGCGAGAAACATTATACGAAAACGATTATTTTAGCTACAGGACGTGGTATTACACGCATTCAAAAATTAACGATTGAAGGCGCTGACCGTTATGAACTAAACAACCTTCACTATACGGTAACGAACATCAATAGGTTTAAAGATAAACGTGTACTCATTTCTGGTGGCGGCGACTCAGCTGTAGATTGGGCTATTGAAATGGCTCCTATTGCCAAAGAAGTATACGTTGTTCATAGACGAGATGACTTCAGTGCCTTTGAATCATCTGTAACACGCATGAAGTCTATCGCAACAACCTATGTTCCGTATACAGTTTCTCGTTTACATGGCAATGGCAATAAAATTGAACATGTCATATTACAGCATGTTGATTCTAATGATATGACAAAAATTGAAGTAGATGAAGTGCTTGTCAATCACGGATTTGACCGACACTTTGGCGGCGCCATTTTAGATTGGGGCTTGGCCTCTGAAGAATGGGGCATTTCCGTTACTCCCAAAATGGGTACAAGCATGCCAGGCATCTTTGGCGCAGGCGATATTGTAACGAATGAAGGGAAAATAAGACTGATTGCAGGCGCATTTAACGATGCTGTCCTCGCTGTCAATAGCGCCAAATTATACATTGACCCTACAGAATCAAAAATGGCAGGCGTTTCTTCTCATAATGACCGCTTCGCTGAAAAAAATGAAGCGTTACAACAAAAGAATAAAGCTGTAACTACACATAAGTAATCAGCTAATACCTTCCCCATTAGATAAACAAATCATCTGTTTATCTAATGGGGTTTTTTATTGAAGCAAGAAAGGTCTTCGTGGAGCTTAAGAAAAACGCAACTGCTTGAAGTTTTACTTTATTGTTTTTGTACTAATTCAATAATTTGTTCTGCCATGTGCTCTGCTTGATGGATAACAGAGATTGGATCTGCTGAGAAGAAGTACTTCCCATCGAATGTAATCACTTTATTATTTTTCACAACCTCTAAATTATCCCATGTAGAAGTCGTTTCGTATTTTTGACCATAATCTAAAACACCTACATAATCACCTACATAGTCACCTACCGTTTCCCATGAAATACGTTGCTTCTGCCAATCTCCCTTGCTATCTTCAATTAGCTTTTGTATAGATGTTGGTGCTGTAAGTTTTAACAAATCATACATCGCTTCACCACCTGAGTTACCACTAGGAATCACAACAATCTCTTTGTCTGTTAACGTAAAGAGTGAGAATGTTATGCCTTCTGGGATTACGGCTTTGATTTTTTCTTCAGCTACCTTTGCACGCGCCGTATAATCTGCCATAAACTTCTTCGCCTCTTCTTGGTGATTTAACATTTCGCCAATTGCTAAAATTTCTGCTTCCACACTATCGTAGCTATCCGTACTGAACACAATAGTAGGTGCAATTTTTTCATATTGTTTTATATTTTCCTCTGCAAACGTAATAATTAAATCTGGTTTTAGACTAGTAGCTGTTTCTAAAGATACAGTATCTTCATTCCCAAGATCTACAATGTCCTGCCCCTGATAGTAATCCTTTAAAAATTCACCATAATCAATGACCTTTGTCGTTGAAGCAACTGGTACAATGCCTACAGCTAATACGTGACCTAAATCCCAATCCACAATAACACGTTGTGGGTCTATGGGAACTTCTACTTCACGTCCTACCGAATCTGTTACAATACGTGTTGTTTCAGTCGTTGTAGATTCCTTGTCATCCTTTGTACCTTCTGTTTTACTACTACAAGCCGCTATTATTAGCAGTAGACTCATTACCAACATTACTAGAACGGCTTTTTTTATGTATTTATTCATAATCCTTCTCCTTTAAATACTATTGTTACCTATTATATTGAAAATGATAATCATTTTCAATTATTGTAGCTGTAAAAAAGTTTGCTCCAATAATATTCACCTATTAGACTTGATAAACAAGAATGATTAATCCAAACATGTTATATATGAATTTCTTTTCTTAACATCCTTTATCCAGTTTTTAATTTGGTTAATCATGTAATAATACCCACCCTAATAATAAGAAGAATTTGCTTCTAGCTTTTCATATACAGCGTAATATAAAAAATAATTCCGATACCATTGAATTATGTAGATTACTGTCGAAATATACCTATATATAGTTGTGGGAGGAAGCAAATGATGAAGAGAATTTTACAGTTACGAAGCATTTCAAGAAAGTTAATGCTACTAATCACAATTATTATACTTGTAACAGTTGTGATTATCGGCTCAACAAGTTATGTTGTTGCCAAAAATCAGCTCTTAGAATCCGGTCAAAGAGAACTACAAAGCATCGTCAAGGGGGCTTATACTTCATTAGAACTGATTAATGAAGAAGTGGAAATTGGCAAAATAACACTAGAGGAAGGTAAAGAACAAGCGAGAATTATTCTAAATGGGCCAGTAAATGAAAATGGAGAGTATGATTATCAAAAGTCTCATTTTACTTACAAAGAAAATGGTTATATATTAGCTTTTGACGAGGATTTAGTGTTACAACTCCATCCTTCTAAAATAGGTGGAGCTCCTGTCGATGACCTCAACAGAAGTAATCGAGAAAAGATCGTTGCAGGCGGCAAGTCCGAAAATGAATCAGATCGCTATGTCGTTTATTCTGATAAACAGCCAGATGGTTCTTTTAAAGATAAAACAGCCTATACAGAATATTTTGAGCCTTGGGGTTGGACTCTTGGAATTGCTGTTTTTCAAGATGAATTTTATGAAGGATTAAACATCTTACAATATATTATCTTTGGTGCAACAATTGTACTCATTATTTTAAGTTCAATTGTGTTTTATTTAGGTATTCGGAGGAAATTAAATACACTAAAAGAAGTAGCTGAAGCATCAACAAAAATTGCTGATGGTCATATAATTGTTACCAATCTACCTGAATCAAGTGATGAAATTGGGCAACTTGCGACTGCTTTTAATAAAATGTCACAGCAATTACGTACACTCGTCGAAAAGACTAAAAATACTAGTGAACATTTATTGGATTCAGCGACCAACTTATCAGCAATTTCAGAAGAAACATCTGCTAGTAGTGATGAAGTTGGTAGAGCAGTTAACGAAATTGCTACTGGTACACAAGAACAAGCCCATGATTTGGACAAGATAAACCGAACAGTAGAGCTATTATCAAGTTCGATAGAAACTACGGAAAAACAAAGTAAAGTGATGTACGACATTACAAAACATGCTGAAAAAATATCAGCCGAGGGAATTGCAATAGTTCATCAATTACAACAATCCAATACTGATTCATTGGCAGCATCAGAAGAAGTCAGTTATGAGATTAAAAATTTAAATAGTAAAATCAATCAAATCACACAGGTAATGGAAACAATTGAAACAATCGCTGAACAGACGAATTTACTCGCTTTAAACGCAAGCATTGAAGCAGCAAGAGCTGGTGAGTATGGTAGAGGTTTTTCAGTTGTTGCCGATGAAATAAGGAAACTAGCAGAACAATCGAAAAATGCTACTCACCAAGTACAAGGAGTGGTTTCATCTATTGTTTCAGAAACAACTAAAACAGTTGAAACTGTAGAAGGAACAATGGAGACTGCTAAAAAGTTAAATGATGATGTAGTGCTAACACAAAGTAAATTCAATCAAATGTCTGATTCTGTTAAGCAAATTGTGGAATCGATATTAGCAGTTAATAAAGAAATGGACGTTATGACCTCCTATAATAAGTTGATGAGTGAAGGAATCGAAAGTGCGTCCAGCGTATCAGAACAGACGGCCGCTTCCGTACAGGAAATTGCTGCTTCCATAGATGAGCACATTAAAGCAATTGCTGATGTTGCTAATGCTGCTGAAAAACTAACGGAATTAAATCGTGAATTAAATTCTTTAATGGAGCGATATACTTTATAAAAAGGTAGCGATGTTATGAATATGGTTTAAAATGACTACAAAAGATAACTGATTTCAAACTTTATAAGGTATTGAAGGTATTCCATAGTTTTTGGAACTCTTGATGAAACATATAATAGATTATAATACCAAAGCATCGAATCAAATGATTCGATGCTTTTCATGTTGTTGAAAAAAGGTAATGTCAACGGCATAATAAGCAATTTTGCAAGGCGAGGGGTTGATTTCCGTTCCGCCAGCGTCCTTTCCAGGGGGCGTCCGATGAGCCGCTTCACTCACTGCGTTCGCTCCAGGGTCTCCTCTGTGACGCTATGAGCTGCACCCAAAATATTGGACTTAAAAATCTACTATAGGGGGTGCAGGTAGTGATTTCTGATGAACAAAAATTAGCCGCAGTTCTAGCTTACTTTGAAGAAAAAGAAAGTACGTATCAGATTGCCAATCGATTACAGAGGGATCGACAGTACATTCGATTATGGATTGAATTATATCGCTATCATGGCATCGAAGGAATTATTCGTCCTCAAGGGTTCACGAATTACGAAGATTCTTTTAAAATAAAAGTAATTCAACACCTGATAGAGACGGGCGATTCGCTCCTTCAGACTGCTGCGAAGTTTAATATTCCTTCCCGTGAAACCGTTCGGAGATGGAAAAAACAATGGATGTCAACGGCTGGTGAGGTGCTCTATCAAGTAGAAAAGGAGCGCCAATCAATGCCAAAAAAACAACCACCTTCGTCCGATTTAAATGGAAAAACAACGGATGAGTTAAAAGCCGAAATTGAGTATTTACGGATGGAAAATGCCTATTTAAAAAAGTTGAAAGCCTTAGTTCAAGAAAAGGATGCCTTCAAATCCAAGAAAAAGTAAGAGCTGTCTATGAGCTAAGGTTGGATTTTCCTCTTCAAGCTCTATTAAAAGTCGCGAAACTTAAGAAAAGTACGTATTATTATCATCTCCAAAAATGGGTAAAACCAGATAAATATCAAACGATCAAAGAACGAATTCAGACGCTTTTTCATTACCATAAGGGGCGTTATGGCTATCGTCGTATTTGTTTAGCCCTCCGAAATGAAGGGTTTTTCATCAACCATAAAACGGTCCAACGATTGATGCAAGAATTGGGCTTAAAAGGGACGGTACGCCCTAAAAAATACCGTTCGTATAAAGGGACAGTCGGCTATGTCGCAGAGAATGTCATCCAACGTGATTTTGAAGCCACTGCACCCAATCAGAAATGGGTAACCGATGTAACGGAGTTTAAAATAAACGGTCAAAAAATCTATATATCCGCTGTATTAGATTTATTCAATCGAGAAATCGTTGGGTATGAGGTATCAAAATCACCTAATTTTGAGTTAGTTCAACAGTCTTTTAAGAAGGCGTTTACGTATACAAAGTTATCGAAAAAGAGTGGCTTAATCGTCCATTCTGATCAAGGATGGTTATATCAAATACCACGTTTTAAAGCGTTATTGGCAACACATGAAATCAAGCAAAGTATGTCACGGAAAGGAAATTGTTTAGATAATGCCGTGATAGAAAGCTTTTTTGGCATTATGAAATCAGAATTTCTATACGCAACAACGTTTAAGAACTACGAAGCATTCAAAAAAGCGTTAGTAGACTTTATCCACTACTACAATCATGAGCGGATAAAAATAAAACTCAACGGAAAAAGTCCAGTTGAGTTTCGAAGAGTTTCTTAAAAGTTCAAATTTTTGGGGTCAGTTCACTAAATCCCCTAGGAGTGACGCTGGTTCCACTCCAATCAACCATTCTGCAAAAGTGTCTTTTCCTGAACAAAATAGCCCATTATTTATATTATAAGAGAGGATAGCCTCTTACTTTCAATTTGGAGAAGTGATGCGTGACAACACCCCTCCACAAAAGAGTAGTGAATACCTTCACTTTTTTATGGATTGGAGTGGAAGGCTACTTGACTCCCGTGGGAATAGCGAGACAGGCGAGCCTCTAAACGGAGTGGTAGCAGAGGAAGTGGCTCGGCGCTCGCCCACAGGAAAGCAAGTAGCCTGCAACGGAAATCCTTTTTCACCTTTCACATAAATTCTATGGATGGTTTTGTTTTTCAACACTATGCAAAGCCCAACCTCTTGCTCGATTCCAAGTGCCTTCATCCATATTTAATGTATTTTTGAATACTTTTCTACTTGTATCATCAAAATGAGTTACCCAATGTTATTTTTGAAGGTTCTCAAAAAAAACAATTCTATTTCCAAATGGGTCTCCAATGCAAACTTCCTGAGAATTCCAAGGGGTTGTTTCGATGCCAGGACGCGTATATTTGTATTTCTTTGATATAAGGTTTGAATGGAGTAACTCTAGGTTTTCTACTTCAATTCTTATAGCACCCCCTGGACAGCAATCTCCATGATGTTCTGAAAGATGAATAATACAATTTCCATAAGAAATTTGCATGTATAAAGGTAGATCATCCTCAAATCGATGTTCCCAATCCAATGCAAACCCCAAAAATGTTAAATAAAATTCTTTCGCTTTCTCCTCATTAAAAATACGGAATATTGGTATGGTGCTTTTCATAAATATTTCAGATGTACTCATTACATACATCACCTTTCCTTAATTTTTTTCACTAAATGATACCATAAATATTCAATATTACTTGTGATTCTTCCTCCATTAAATGGCCCGATTGCGGTATAGTTAAGCAATATTTTCACCAAAACTTTAAGTAATGAACAAGTGTGTTAATTCCTACAAACTTTACAGCCATAATTGCAATTATAACTATAATACTTAATACTACCCCGGTATCTTTTTTACCAGAATTAGCCATGTTATCACTCTTCCTTAAATCATATTTCCTCGTCAAACGATAAATTTATTGGCTCGTCCAGCAGTTCACCATGCACCTCTAAATTAGTTGTTGGAATACTTTCATTCACTTCTTCAAAAGTAAATTGATCTGCCCATACAGTTCCTTGTCCAGACAGAATGATACCAAACGAAATAACAGCACTTTGGGTTGGAACATCTAAAATAATAGAATAATGGTTCCAGTTTGTTGTTCCTTTAATGGGACGATTACTCATATTATCAAATTGAAGAACATCTTCCATTGTGTCGTCTACTCGCATCCACATCCCAGCGTACGTATCTACCTCTTCCGTACGGATGAAACAAGAGAGTCTAATGCGCTTTCCAACAAACTGATTAGCCTTAAATGTTTGCATCATGGTAGCGAATTCAGTTGAATCTAACACTGTTTTGGATTTTAAATAACCTGATGCTTTCCCCTGATGAACAACTTCATGGTCAATTCCCATTTCGTAATTAAATGGATTTGATCCACTTAAAAACCAACCTTTCACCTTTGTATCCATATATGTTTCCTCCTTAATTTTAAGCACGTCTGACATCATTCTGCGATATTTGCCAGGTGGTAGCTTATAAATCTCTTTAAATGCTCTTGTAAATGATTCTTGTGATTCAAACTGATAATATAAAGCGATATCAAGAATGCGTTCACTTGTATAAAGTAAGGCGGAAGAAGCATTAGCCAATCTTCTTAACCGAATATATTCAGTTACTGTCATGCCAATCGTGGATTGGAATATTCGATGAAAGTGATACTTTGAAAAATTTGATTGTGCTGCTATATTTTCCAAAGTAAGTGGTTCATATAGGTTTTCTTCCACATACAAAATGATTTTCTTAATTATAATTTCATGGTTATACAACGAAGGCATCTCCTTTAAATATAGGATATCAAGGTTCTTCATTCGTTTTTTGATATATCTTGCGAAGTAATCGCTGCATCCTAAAAATCATTAAAAAGAGGTTGATGTAATATCAGCCTCTTTTTATATCTGCAACAATATTGGCCCGATTGTGGAATAAGAAAAGATCCTACGTATCAACACAGGCTCTTTAATCAATCTTTATTTTAAATAAGCGAACTTTGTTATAAATGATCAATCTTTTTTATAAAACTACACCAAGAACCTTTTCCATATTAATGTTCTAACCAATTAAATTCATTCCTATAAAATTACCTTTTTCCAAAGAATCAAAAATGACCTCTTCTGGATACCAAATCCGAAGAGGTCATTTTTAACCAAACTTTATTTCAAATGGTCAAACTTTGTTATAAACAATCAATATTTTTTATTAGACTACACTAGCATAAATGCTTAAACCTAATCCTATTCAACAGTCACCGATTTAGCCAAGTTACGTGGTTTATCCACATCACAACGACGGTGAAGTGCTGCATAGTAGCTAATTAATTGTAATGGCACTACAGATACAAGTGGTGTTAGTAATTCGTGAACATGCGGAATGACTAGACGGTCACCATCTTCATCAATGCCTGCCATTGCAATGATACAAGGATATGCGCCACGAGCTGCTACTTCTTTGACATTACCACGGATATTTAATCCTACTGATGCTTGAGTGACAAGTGCAAACACTGGTGTACCTTCTTCGATTAAGGCAATTGTTCCGTGCTTCAGTTCGCCACCAGCAAAGCCTTCTGCTTGAATGTACGAGATTTCTTTCAGTTTTAAGGCCCCTTCTAGGCTGACATAGAAGTCCATATTACGGCCAATGAAGAATGCGTTACGCGCGATTTTTAAGTAGTCTTCTGCAATATCTTCTAACACATCTTTTGAATCGATAATTGTTTGGATTCCATTAGCGGCAATCGCAAGCTCTTGTTTTAAATCAAATTCTAAGCCTTTGCCATTTGCCTTTGCCGTTACATACGCTGCTAACGCAAGTACTGCTACTTGAGCAACATAAGCTTTTGTAGAAGCCACTGCAATTTCCGGGCCTGCATGTAATAACAATGTATGATCTGCTTCACGTGATAGCGTTGAGCCAGGTACGTTTGTAATCGTTAATGTTGGATAGCCAAGTTCTTTAATTTTTACAAGTACTTGACGGCTGTCAGCTGTTTCACCTGATTGTGTAATAAAGATAAATAAAGGCTTTTCTGATAGTAATGGCATGTTGTAGCCGAATTCACTAGAAATATGAACCTCTACTGGGATACCCGCCATTTTTTCGAAATATTGTTTACCGATGAGACCTGCATGGTAGCTCGTGCCTGCCGCAATAATATATAAGCGATCCGCTGCTCTCAATGCCTCTAAAATCTCTGCGTCAATTGTTAAATCGCCATTGTCGCCTTCATATGCTTGAATAATTTTACGAATTACAGTTGGCTGCTCATCCATTTCTTTTAACATATAGTGAGGATAAGTTCCTTTTTCAATATCGCTCATATCAAGCTCCGCTGTATATGGTGCACGCTCTACTACAGAACCATCTAATTTTGTAATTTCGACACTTGCTTTGTGTACAATTACAACCTCTTTGTCATGAAGCTCCACGTATTGATCCGTTACTTGTAGCATAGCCATTGCGTCCGAAGCAACAACATTGAAGCCTTCACCAATACCTACTAAAAGTGGTGATTTATTTTTTGCAACAAAAATAGTATCTGTCGCTTCAGCATCTAATAATGCAAGGGCATATGAGCCATGTAATAGAGATAAAGTTTTACGGAAAGCTTCTGCTGTGCTAAGACCTTCTTTCACAAATAACTCTACTAATTGCACGATAACCTCTGTATCTGTATCAGATTTCATCGGAATGCCTTTTAAATATGTTTTTTGTAATAAATGATAGTTTTCAATAACCCCATTATGCACAAGTGTAAAGCGTCCTGATGCACTTTGATGTGGGTGAGCATTTAAACGATTGGGTACACCGTGTGTTGCCCAACGTGTATGACCAATTCCAATTTTTGCTGCAACTTCCTCGTCCACCGCTTCACGTAAGTCTGCAATACGTCCTTTTTCTTTAAAAACTGTTACACCTTCTTCATTACGTACTGCAATACCAGCTGAGTCATAGCCGCGGTATTCAAGCTTCTCTAAACCCTTTAATAAAATTTCCTTTGCATCTGATTCACCAATATATCCTACAATTCCACACATAAATTCTCGTCCTCCGATATTGTCAATTTCATGCAATGACAAACTAGACCTCATCCTATCGAAGTTTTTTGAATGTACGAGCGATGCTTTATTTTATATTTAAAATAAGCACTCCCTTACATGCAAGCCACCCACTCATTCAGCCAACTGATTAGAGTTTTTTCGATAGGTGAAGCTTCTTTGATTTATCTATTGCTTTTACTATACCTTCTCCATTTTCTGTACATTCAATCACTTAAATGCTTTCAAAATGAAAAATGACAATCGGGTATGTCGATTGGGAGGCATCCGCCGAATTTTCGATAAACCTCCACCTCGTCTGCTGAAGATCTTGTCGTCCGATTTCTTCAGCTCAGGCGCTATAATTGTTTTCCGATTTTGCGCTTTCTTTCCTCCTTAGCGCTCGTTAAAGGATAAGGTCGGACCTCGTCATCTTCAACTTCTCCATCATACTCAATCATATGCTATCCGTCAAATTTTCGTTATAAAAAACACCTAATCCCCATGCTTTTTCGTGACAAATATGTAGACAAATAATTAGTTGCTATGCTAAATAAAGCGGAGTAAATTCCACAAAAAGGCACAAGCAATTGACTGCTTGTGCCTATCTTTTATTTATTGTCTAATAATTTAACTATTTCTCTATTAAAGGCTGGAAGATCGTCTGGCGTTCTACTTGTTACGAGCTGCTTTTGACAGACGAATACTTCTTCATCATGGAATATTGCCCCTGCATTTTCTAAATCCACTTGAATGGATTTATAGCCTGTGGCATCACGACCATTCAGTGTCTTAGCTGTAATTAGCAGCTGTGGTCCATGACAAATAGCAAAGGTCGGCTTCATGTCATCCATAAAGGATTTTACAAATGCCACTACACGATCATCTGCTCGTAATATATCAGGTGAAAAACCACCAGGAATAAATAACGCATCAAATTCTGAGGCGTTTACTTCCTCAATTCCTTTATCTATTTTCACTGGCTCTCCATGTTTCCCCTTAACTTCCTTACCTGCTTCGGTATCAATTGTTACGAGCTGATGCCCAGCTGCTTCTAGAGCTTCTTTGGGGCTTGTAAACTCAATGTCCTCAAACATATCTGTTATCACTGTAGCAATTTTAGCCATATCAATTAAACACTCCTTGTTATTGTGACTCCTTACTACTGTTCCCCATCTCATTCATTTCAAACATTCTTTTTAAACAAGAAAAACTCGATTTCCTGTTATGGAAATCGAGTTTCTATATATTATTCTGCTAAGCCCATTTCTGCACGTACTACGTCCGCAATACGCTCAACAAAACGCTCACAATCTGTTTCTGTTGCTGCTTCTACCATTACACGTACAAGTGGTTCAGTCCCTGAAGGGCGCACTAGAACACGACCATTGCCGGCCATTTCTGCTTCTACCTCTGCAATGACAGCAGCCACCTTCGCATTGTCAGTCACAGCATGCTTATCTGTTACACGTACATTGACAAGACGCTGAGGGAAGATTTTCATTTCAGCAGCAAGCTCTGAAAGCTTTTTACCAGTCGCTTTCATAATGTTGACAAGCTGAATGCCAGTAAGTAATCCATCACCTGTTGTATTAAAGTCTAGAAAAACAATATGCCCTGATTGTTCGCCACCTAAATTGTATTCTTTGGCACGCATTTCTTCTACAACATAACGATCACCAACAGCAGTTTGTACACTTTGCATACCGTTGTCAGCAACAGCTTTGTAGAAGCCCATATTGCTCATAACTGTTGAAACAATCGTTTGCTTTTTCAAGCGTCCTACCGCATTTAAATACTTACCAATGATAAACATAATTTGATCGCCATCAACAATCTTACCGTTCTCATCTACAGCAATTAATCGGTCACCATCTCCATCAAATGCTAAACCAACATCTGCACCTTTTTCAGTAACAAATTTAGCTAGTCCTTCTGGATGTGTAGAACCTACACCATCATTAATATTTAAGCCTGTTGGAGAAGCTCCCATTGTAGAAATATCAGCTTCTAGGTCCGCAAATAAATGTGTAGCCAATGCTGATGTAGCTCCATGAGCACAGTCTAGTGCTACCAGGATACCATCAAATTCCTCATCCACTGTTTGCTTTAAGTATTGAATATATTTTTGACCACCTTCGAAATAGTCACTTACAGATCCTAAATCGGCTCCAATTGGGCGTGGTAGTGTATCCTCTTGTGCATCAAGCAACATTTCAATTTCCGCTTCTTGAGCATCCGTTAACTTAAAACCATCGGGACCAAAAAATTTAATGCCATTATCAGCAACTGGGTTATGTGAAGCTGAAATCATAACGCCTGCATCTGCGCTCATAATTCGAGTAAGGTATGCCACACCTGGTGTTGAAATAATACCAAGACGCATTACTTCTACCCCAATCGATAAAAGACCAGCAACAAGTGCACCTTCAAGCATCTCACCTGAAATACGTGTGTCACGACCAATTAAAACCTTTGGACGATCAGTTGCATCTTTTGTTAAAACATAGCCACCGATACGACCTAGTTTAAATGCAAACTCTGGTGTTAATTCACTATTCGCGACTCCACGGACGCCATCTGTTCCAAAATATTTACCCATTCTACTTATTCTCTCCTTCAATGCAAGACTGTGTCTCTTGAGCTACTATCGCCCAAAAGACACTTGTCCGCTTACTTTTGGAAAAGTCTGTTTTTATTCATTCATTCGGTAATTATTAATATCCCCTCAATCGATTTGTTGGTGACTCCTGTCCTAACTACTCACCAGCACAAACCACGATTGGATTTTGATTTAGAATCAAAATAAAATTATAGTCAGATATTGTTTAAGAATCAATATCTTCCGTTTCTTCAGATGATGTATTTTTATCAGTAGTAGTACTATCATCCGTCACATCTGGTTCTTCAGTTGGAGGTGGCGTTTCCTCTGTAGAAGCTGGTGTTTTCTGTTGTTCTTCTTGCTCTACTTTTGTAATATCTGCCTTCACTTTTATTTTCTTGTCAGATATTTTTGTCACACCATCTGGTAATTTTACATCAAATTCATAAGTTGGAGACTCAGTAATTTTTGACAGGTCAACTATAACTGGAATTTCTGTCAAACCGTCAATAATTGATTTTCTACCATACACTTTTATCATTCTTGGCGCAAATGTTAACGAATTGATCGTAATGTCTTGTGCTGCTTGCCCTGTTTCTTTCAGGACCACTGGAATTTCTCGACTATATTCTGCTATATCAACTTGAACCTTCACAGTTTCAGGCTCTATCGTCACATCTAACTTGTTTAGATCTCGATCCAATACTTTTACTGCCGCATCCTGCGAGAAGGATTGCTTCAAGCCTTGCTCACCTGCAACAGTAGCTTTTACATAGCTAATGCTTTCAATAGCACTTTTTGCACCTGTTACGTAAACGGTTGGTGGATCAGCAGTCATATCTTTTAAAATATAACCTTCTTCGATTAGTCTATTATTCATTTCAGGGTCCACTCGGAACTCTTTCGTGACCTTTTCCTCAATATTCACATGAATAGTTGCAGGGTCTAATGTAACCTTTAACTTATCAGAAATATTTTCGTATTGTAGCTTTACATCATGCTCCCCAATCAATAGATTACTTAAATCGACAAATACAGAGAAATCTTTTGTAGCTCTTGTTTTTATAACAACAGGCATTGGCCCTTTTATCTTCACATCTACTGTTTCAGGTAAGCCTGTTACAATCAGATTTTCATTATCATAATAAACATCTACTGGTACATCACGAATAATATCCGTCTGTTCAGTCGTTGTTGTTGTATTGATTGGAGATAACTCGGTACGAACTGAGAAAAAAAGCAAAAATGCCAAAAATAGCGCTATGATTCTTAATACCCAAGGGCTATCCATCATTTTATCCATTCTTTTTCCCCCTCCAAGTCAACTTAGAGGCAGCATTTGACTCTTGTGCTGAACCGAACCACATTTTTCGTAATAGTGTTTCAAACTCCTCTAGAGAAAGATTACGGTGGAGATTACCATTTAACGTAATACTAATTGCACCTGTTTCTTCTGAGACAACAATTGTAATAGCATCCGTAACTTCACTTAAGCCAAGTGCAGCACGGTGACGTGTCCCTAACTCCTTTGAAATAAATGGACTTTCAGATAGGGGTAAATAACAAGCTGCTGCTGTAACTTTATCTTTTTGCATAATAACCGCTCCATCATGAAGTGGTGTATTCGGTATAAAGATATTAATCAGCAGTTCTGATGAGATTTCAGCATTTAGTCCTATACCCGTTTCAATATATTCATTAAGGCCTGTTTCTTTTTCAATAGAAATTAACGCACCGATTCGACGTTTAGCCATGTAACTAACAGACTTCTTCATCGCCTCAATGAGCCTTGTTTGTTCTTCTTCTTCTTGACTTGATGAACGCTGGAATAGCTTTCCTCGCCCAATTTGTTCTAAACCACGTCTGATTTCTGGTTGGAATATGATAATAATCGCTAAGAAACCAAACTCAATGACCTGTTGTAACATCCAGCCTAGAGTTTGTAACCCTAAAAGGTCTGTTGCAAGTCGGGCAATAATAATGACAAATATTCCCTTCAGTAATTGGACAGCCTTCGTACCTTTAATGAGGGTTAAGACTTTATAAACAACGTACCACACGAGCAGTACATCAATGAAGTTAATAACAATATTCACAGGTGTTAAATCCGTGAAATGTTCGATAATTTGCACGTGGCATCCCCCACTTTTCATTGCGAATCCATACACATTCAAGTATATCACATTCTTAACAAATGTAACTTTTTTCAAATAAAAAGTCTACTCATAAGAGTAGACCTTTCAGCCTCTCACGTGCACTATTTTTTAGGACGTATAGAGTGTTATTTAGTTTCATCTTTTTCCTCAAATGTCATGGCCGTTTTTACAGAATTTTTAATCGTATACCATAACCATTCAAATACTTCGTCAATTTCCTCAATTTTGCCTGAAACTACCGCTGAAGACGCCATATATTGACCGTTAATTACTGTGACATTGCCATCAACTTCACCTTCAACAACCAAATCACCATTTTTAACAACAATATCGCCCTTCACTACTTCTCCTTCAGGTACAATCACCGTTTGACCATCAACAACTAAGTTCGGTTGTTTGGTCACTGAAAAATGCTGGTCATCCATAAAGCTACCCATCAATGTAGCACTCATGAATAAGCAAAATACTGCTGCTGCCACAAAGAACGGATGCCGGCGTATCCATTTTTGTATACCTACTCGACTTTTTGGTTTTGGTAAACGAGCCATCACTGCTGCTTCAAAATCCGGAGGCGCTGTAATATGGGAAGCACTCTTCACAAAGGCGATTGTTTCACTCAATTCTTGCATCAACTGTTTACAATCATTACATGTATGCAAGTGTTGTTTCAACTCTTGCTCATGCTCACGACTAATGTCACCGTCTAAATAATCATGCATATAGTCTATAATATGCTCTGGACAAGTATTCATGACGCTCCCCCTCCTACAGATTGTTTAATTGCTTACGTAATGCCTCACGTCCGCGGTGAATCCTCGTTTTCACCGTTCCAAGCGGCATATCTAAAATCTCGCTAATCTCTTGTAACGATAACTCTTCTATATATTTCAATACTATAACCGAACGGTATTTATCCGGCAATCGTCCAATTTCATATTGAATGCGATCTTGCAGCTCCATTTGCTCTAACTGCTCCTCTGGTAGCTGGTCGTCTGCTGCGATTTGCGAATACATATCAAGCCCTTCTGTACCAGCTACTTCTGCATCTAAATAATAATCCGGTTTCTTTTTGCGAATACGATCAATGCAGAGGTTTGTCGCTATGCGATAAAGCCACGTCGAAAACTTTCTTTTCTGATCAAAAGTATGCAAATTCATATAAGCACGCACAAAAGCTTCTTGAGCAATGTCTTCAGACTCTTGTTTGTTGCCTAACATTCGATAGCATACTTGGTACAGTTTGTGCTGATAGAGACTCACAATATCGGCAAATGCGTTTTGATCGCCTTTAAGCACTTGTTTTATTCTCTTGTTTACTAACGCATCCATTGTGTTGACTTCTCCACCTTTACAACTGTCTTATACTATACGACCCATCGATAAGAAAAGTTTCGTTTTAATTCAATTATAACAAAAGATTTTTATGCAATGTGGCAACAGGCAATTTTTTGTCAAATTTTCTTTAAACTAGTGTCTCTCCGAATAAAGATCCCATTAATGCAACAGCCACATTTGCTGTTGTATTCTTCTCATCTAAAATTGGGTTTACTTCTACAAACTCTGCTGATGTTAGCATCCCTGATTCTTGTAACATTTCCATTGCTAAATGACTTTCTCGATACGTAATTCCTCCAGGAACGGGTGTACCAACTCCTGGCGTGTAAAGCGGATCTAAGCCATCTAAATCAAGTGATAGATGTAATCCATCAACATTACGTTCTTTCAAGTAAGCAAGTGCATCTTCCATGACACGCGTCATACCAAGTCGATCAATCTCGTGCATTGTATATACTTTAATCCCTTGTTGACGAATTAACTCACGCTCACCAGGATCTACTGAACGAGCTCCGATAATAATAACGTTCTCTGGTTTAATTTTCGGTGCATAATTACGAATTTGCACTAATCGCTCATGACCTAGTCCAATACTAACTGCTAATGGCATCCCATGGATGTTGCCAGATGGTGTTGTTTCAGGTGTATTTAAATCTGCATGAGCATCATACCAAATAACGCCAAGATTTTTATAATGCTCACCTAATCCAGCTAGTGTGCCAATAGCAATACTATGGTCTCCGCCAAATACAAGTGGGAACTTATTTTGTTCTATTACTTCATGCACGCTATTAGCTAAAGCCGTGCTAACATCTACAACTTCCTCTAAATTCAGTAATTTCTCATCGACAGGTGCGTCTGCAAGTTTTTGACTGACACGAATATCCCCTTGGTCTTGTACTTCATGTCCAATAGCCTCCAAACGTTCCACAACGCCTGCATAGCGAATTGCACTTGGCCCCATATCTACACCACGACGTGTTTGTCCATAATCTGTTGGTACTCCAATAATAGAAATATTAAGTTTATTCATGTTTTTATACCCCCTAAAAGTTATAATATTATTGTAAAGCCTAGATACCACTTGGCTCAACTAGACAAAAAATTGCATATTTATTCAATTTTTGATAACATAAAAAAATCTCCTACTGTTTTCAGTAAGAGATTAGTTATCTATAGTTATTATAACACTTTTGAATATACTTTATTCTAAAAAAGTGAGCCATGAAGGACTCGAACCTTCGACCCTCTGATTAAAAGTCAGATGCTCTACCAACTGAGCTAATGGCTCGTAAAAAAGAAAAATGGCTGGGGTACTAGGATTCGAACCTAGGCATGACGGAATCAAAATCCGTTGCCTTACCGCTTGGCTATACCCCAATCATTTATAAAACTGGTGGAGGGGGACGGATTCGAACCGCCGAACCCTAAGGAGCGGATTTACAGTCCGCCGCGTTTAGCCACTTCGCTACCCCTCCGAAATAACACAATAATGGTGGAGGATGACGGGCTCGAACCGCCGACCCTCTGCTTGTAAGGCAGATGCTCTCCCAGCTGAGCTAATCCTCCATAGAAACAGGTGTTATATCACAGTTTATTTTTCTTTATAAAGCCTATGTTTTAAATGGTGACCCCTACGGGATTCGAACCCGTGTTACCGCCGTGAAAGGGCGGTGTCTTAACCACTTGACCAAGGGGCCAGTATCACGTCTCAAACAAGACAAGATTTATAATAACATCATTTCTTAATAGTTGCAATACTTTTTTATAACTTTTTTTATGTATAACAGCTTCTTAAAAATGGGCAAAAAAATGGCTCCGAAGGCAGGACTCGAACCTGCGACAACCTGATTAACAGTCAGGTGCTACTACCAACTGAGCTACTTCGGAACGATACTATTCACTTCGGGTTTAAACAACCTCTTAAGTACATTTATTATTATAGCAAGCATTATAAATTATGCAACATATTTTATGAAAATTTTTATATTTTTTGTCGAAGTAGGTTTAAAAATTAATCCAAAAGCATAATAGTTCTCTATTAAATCTAATATTTCTATTTTGCGTGCTAAATATTCTTGCTGTATATTATTGCAATTGTTAAAATAAAAATAGTTTTAAGAATTTTCTATCAAATTTCCTGGGGGAGGAATATTCGGATGGTAACAAATGATTTAATTGCACCTGAATTTTATAATATCACAGAGGAATTAGAAAAGTTTTCACAAGATAGTGATCGCCAAGCAATACGCTGGTTAAATACGCAACAAGAGAGACGAACAGTTTCCTATGTAGAGCTTGTCCAAAAAATGAATCAATACGCAAATGCTTTTACAGAGACAGGACTTCGAAAGGGAGATCGCGTTCTAGTTATTATTCCTCGCCTACCAGAAGCCTATTTTGTTTTTCTTGGCTGTTTAAAGGCTGGCATCGTGCCTATTTCATGTTCAGAAATGCTACGTGCAAGTGACTTAGAATATCGCATGGAGCACTCTTCTGCTAGTGCAGTTATTGCCTATGAAGCATTTACAGGTGAGGTTGACCAAATTTCTTCTACTGTAGACACATTAAAGAACAAATTAGTTATTGGTACTGCAAAAGGCGATTGGGCTTCTTTAGATGTACTGGCAAGCACACAGCCAACTACATTTACAGCAGTAGCTACTAAACGTGATGACATGGCGTTCCTTTCCTATACATCTGGGACAACTGGGAAACCTAAAGGTGTAGTACATTCACATGGCTGGGGATATGCGCATATTCGAACAGCTGCTTCAAAATGGCTCTGCGTACGTGAAGGCGACTTAGTATGGGCTACAGCAGCTCCTGGCTGGCAAAAATGGATTTGGAGCCCTTTCTTATCTACAATCATGCTCGGTGCTACTGCATTTGTTTATCATGGTGGATTCGATGCAAAAACGTACCTTCAGCTCATACAAGATGAAAAAATAAATGTCCTTTGCTGCACACCAACTGAATATCGTATTATGGCGAAAATTGATAATTTGCAAGACTATAATCTTTCATCCCTCCGTAGTGCAGTCTCTGCTGGTGAACCGTTAAATCGCCCAGTCATTGAAACATTTATGAATCGTTTCAGGCTAAAAGTACGTGATGGCTATGGACAGACAGAGAATACATTATTAATTGGTACACTCGAAAACACTGAATTACGCCCTGGATCCATGGGTGTTCCAACTCCAGGTAATATTGTACGTATTATCGACAATGAAGGAAATGAAGCACCTGTAGGAGAGGTTGGCGATATTGCCATCCACAAATCCTCACCAGCTCTATTTAAGGAGTATTACAAAGAGCCAGAACGAACGCAAGCTGCATTTCGCGGTGATTGGTATATTACGGGCGATCAAGCTAAATGTGATGAAGATGGGTATTTCTGGTTTGAAGGTCGTGGAGATGACATTATTATATCTTCTGGTTATACGATTGGTCCATTCGAAGTTGAAGATGCATTAAACAAACATGAAGCTGTACAAGAATGTGCAGTTGTTGCTGCACCAGATGAAATTAGAGGCCATATTGTGAAGGCCTTTGTTATCTTACGAGAGAGCTTCAAAGAGCGAGATGAAGTCGAGTTAACAAAGGAGTTACAAGAGCATGTAAAGGCGTTAACAGCACCGTATAAATACCCTCGTAGTATTGTTTTTATTGATGAGTTACCAAAAACAACATCCGGAAAAATTCGCCGCATTGAACTACGAGCTGCCACTGTTCAAACACATTAAATATCAAAAAAGAAGGCATTCCACTTAAGGCATGCCTTCTTTTTTATATTTTTATAAATCATCTCAATTTATTAGTTAGCTTAAGTAAAAAAAGCCACTACTGAGTGTATCAGCAGCGACTTTTTGCGCCTAGCGACGTCCTACTCTCACAGGGGGAAGCCCCCAACTACCATCGGCGCTAAAGAGCTTAACTTCCGTGTTCGGTATGGGAACGGGTGTGACCTCTTTGCCATCATCACTAGACTATGGTCGACCTTCAATACACGGCGTATTACTGCGTCAGCTGCTCTCGTTCAATCAGTCACGTACAGAAGTACGCTCCTTCAATCACTCGTTTGCTTCCTTGTTCTACTTGTGTCTTGAAGCTCTTTTTTTATTGAAAGTTTTGTTCTTTCAAAACTGGATAAACGGTTCATTGAATGGTTCAAACGTTTTGGTTAAGTCCTCGATCGATTAGTATTCGTCAGCTCCATGTGTCACCACACTTCCACCTCGAACCTATCTACCTCATCGTCTTTGAGGGATCTTACTTACTTGCGTAATGGGAAATCTCATCTTGAGGGGGGCTTCATGCTTAGATGCTTTCAGCACTTATCCCGTCCACACATAGCTACCCAGCGATGCCTTTGGCAAGACAACTGGTACACCAGCGGTGTGTCCATCCCGGTCCTCTCGTACTAAGGACAGCTCCTCTCAAATTTCCTACGCCCACGACGGATAGGGACCGAACTGTCTCACGACGTTCTGAACCCAGCTCGCGTACCGCTTTAATGGGCGAACAGCCCAACCCTTGGGACCGACTACAGCCCCAGGATGCGATGAGCCGACATCGAGGTGCCAAACCTCCCCGTCGATGTGGACTCTTGGGGGAGATAAGCCTGTTATCCCCGGGGTAGCTTTTATCCGTTGAGCGATGGCCCTTCCATGCGGAACCACCGGATCACTAAGCCCGTCTTTCGACCCTGCTCGACTTGTAGGTCTCGCAGTCAAGCTCCCTTGTGCCTTTACACTCTACGAATGATTTCCAACCATTCTGAGGGAACCTTTGGGCGCCTCCGTTACCTTTTAGGAGGCGACCGCCCCAGTCAAACTGTCCGCCTGACACTGTCTCCTGCCCCGCTAAGGGGCATGGGTTAGAATTTCAATACAACCAGGGTAGTATCCCACCGACGCCTCCTTCGAAGCTGGCGCTCCGAGATCTCTGGCTCCTACCTATCCTGTACAAGTTGTACCAAAATTCAATATCAGGCTACAGTAAAGCTCCACGGGGTCTTTCCGTCCTGTCGCGGGTAACCTGCATCTTCACAGGTACTATAATTTCACCGAGTCTCTCGTTGAGACAGTGCCCAGATCGTTACGCCTTTCGTGCGGGTCGGAACTTACCCGACAAGGAATTTCGCTACCTTAGGACCGTTATAGTTACGGCCGCCGTTTACTGGGGCTTCAATTCGCAGCTTCGCTTGCGCTAACCACTCCTCTTAACCTTCCAGCACCGGGCAGGCGTCAGCCCCTATACGTCACCTTACGGTTTTGCAGAGACCTGTGTTTTTGCTAAACAGTCGCCTGGGCCTATTCACTGCGGCTCTCATGCGCTTGCACGCTCAAGAGCACCCCTTCTCCCGAAGTTACGGGGTCATTTTGCCGAGTTCCTTAACGAGAGTTCTCTCGCACACCTTAGGATTCTCTCCTCGACTACCTGTGTCGGTTTGCGGTACGGGCACCTCTCACCTCGATAGAGGCTTTTCTTGGCAGTGTGAAATCAGGAACTTCGTCCATACGGACTCGCCATCACAGCTCAACGTTACAGTGTGCGGATTTGCCTACACACACGCCTTACTGCTTGGACGCGCATAACCAACAGCGCGCTTACCCTATCCTACTGCGTCCCCCCATTTCTCAAACGGTGAGGAGGTGGTACAGGAATATCAACCTGTTGTCCATCGCCTACGCCTATCGGCCTCGGCTTAGGTCCCGACTAACCCTGAGCGGACGAGCCTTCCTCAGGAAACCTTAGTCATACGGTGGACGGGATTCTCACCCGTCTTTCGCTACTCATACCGGCATTCTCACTTCTAAGCGCTCCACCAGTCCTTCCGGTCTGACTTCAACGCACTTAGAACGCTCTCCTACCACTGACATCGTAGATGTCAATCCACAGCTTCGGTGAATCGTTTAGCCCCGATACATTTTCGGCGCAGCGTCACTCGACCAGTGAGCTATTACGCACTCTTTAAATGATGGCTGCTTCTAAGCCAACATCCTGGTTGTCTGTGCAACGCCACATCCTTTTCCACTTAACGATTACTTTGGGACCTTAGCTGGTGGTCTGGGCTGTTTCCCTTTTGACTACGGATCTTATCACTCGCAGTCTGACTCCCGTGTATAAATATCTGGCATTCGGAGTTTGTCTGAATTCGGTAAACCGGGATGGCCCCCTAGTCCAAACAGTGCTCTACCTCCAGTATTCTCATCACGAGGCTAGCCCTAAAGCTATTTCGGAGAGAACCAGCTATCTCCAAGTTCGATTGGAATTTCTCCGCTACCCACACCTCATCCCCGCACTTTTCAACGTGCGTGGGTTCGGGCCTCCAGTAAGTGTTACCTTACCTTCACCCTGGACATGGGTAGATCACCTGGTTTCGGGTCTACGACCACGTACTATTTCGCCCTATTCAGACTCGCTTTCGCTGCGGCTCCGCCTTCTAAAGCTTAACCTCGCACGTAATCGTAACTCGCCGGTTCATTCTACAAAAGGCACGCTATCACCCATTAACGGGCTCTAACTACTTGTAGGCACACGGTTTCAGGATCTCTTTCACTCCCCTTCCGGGGTGCTTTTCACCTTTCCCTCACGGTACTGGTTCACTATCGGTCACTAGGTAGTATTTAGCCTTGGGAGATGGTCCTCCCGGATTCCGACGGAATTTCACGTGTTCCGCCGTACTCAGGATCCACTCAGGAGAGAACGAACTTTCGACTACAGGGCTTTTACCTGCTCTGGCGGACCTTTCCAAGTCGCTTCATCTAACTCGCTCTTTTGTAACTCCGTATTGAGTGTCCTACAACCCCAAGAGGCAAGCCTCTTGGTTTGGGCTCTTCCCGTTTCGCTCGCCGCTACTCAGGGAATCGATTTTTCTTTCTCTTCCTCCAGGTACTTAGATGTTTCAGTTCCCTGGGTCTGCCTTCAAGACGCTATGTATTCACGTCAAGATACTACGCGATTAAACGTAGTGGGTTCCCCCATTCGGAAATCTCCGGATCAAAGCTCACTTACAGCTCCCCGAAGCATATCGGTGTTAGTGCCGTCCTTCTTCGGCTCCTAGTGCCAAGGCATTCGCCGTGCGCCCTTAATAACTTAACCTAACGGCTTTCAATAAAAATATCGGAAACCTCTTAATGTTATTAAGCCTATAAAAAACTTAAAAAAAATAAATGTGTTTGTTACAATTTCAATGTCGTTTTATCCAGTTTTCAAAGAACAAAGCTACTGCCTGCTTCTACATCTCGCAGCTTTGCGACGAAAGCGTAGCGACAGGAGCACATAATTAGAAGTAACTCATTCAGAAGAATGAACCTTCAAAACTGAACGCAAAACGTAATCTTACAAACCCTAGGTTTGTATTCCGAAAATATCCTTAGAAAGGAGGTGATCCAGCCGCACCTTCCGATACGGCTACCTTGTTACGACTTCACCCCAATCATCTATCCCACCTTCGGCGGCTGGCTCCAAAAGGTTACCTCACCGACTTCGGGTGTTACAAACTCTCGTGGTGTGACGGGCGGTGTGTACAAGGCCCGGGAACGTATTCACCGCGGCATGCTGATCCGCGATTACTAGCGATTCCGGCTTCATGTAGGCGAGTTGCAGCCTACAATCCGAACTGAGAACGACTTTATCGGATTAGCTCCCTCTCGCGAGTTGGCAACCGTTTGTATCGTCCATTGTAGCACGTGTGTAGCCCAGGTCATAAGGGGCATGATGATTTGACGTCATCCCCACCTTCCTCCGGTTTGTCACCGGCAGTCACCTTAGAGTGCCCAACTAAATGATGGCAACTAAGATCAAGGGTTGCGCTCGTTGCGGGACTTAACCCAACATCTCACGACACGAGCTGACGACAACCATGCACCACCTGTCACCGTTGCCCCCGAAGGGGAAACTATATCTCTACAGTGGTCAACGGGATGTCAAGACCTGGTAAGGTTCTTCGCGTTGCTTCGAATTAAACCACATGCTCCACCGCTTGTGCGGGCCCCCGTCAATTCCTTTGAGTTTCAGTCTTGCGACCGTACTCCCCAGGCGGAGTGCTTAATGCGTTAGCTGCAGCACTAAGGGGCGGAAACCCCCTAACACTTAGCACTCATCGTTTACGGCGTGGACTACCAGGGTATCTAATCCTGTTTGCTCCCCACGCTTTCGCGCCTCAGTGTCAGTTACAGACCAGATAGTCGCCTTCGCCACTGGTGTTCCTCCAAATCTCTACGCATTTCACCGCTACACTTGGAATTCCACTATCCTCTTCTGCACTCAAGTCTCCCAGTTTCCAATGACCCTCCACGGTTGAGCCGTGGGCTTTCACATCAGACTTAAGAAACCACCTGCGCGCGCTTTACGCCCAATAATTCCGGACAACGCTTGCCACCTACGTATTACCGCGGCTGCTGGCACGTAGTTAGCCGTGGCTTTCTAATAAGGTACCGTCAAGGTACAGCCAGTTACTACTGTACTTGTTCTTCCCTTACAACAGAGTTTTACGAACCGAAATCCTTCTTCACTCACGCGGCGTTGCTCCATCAGGCTTTCGCCCATTGTGGAAGATTCCCTACTGCTGCCTCCCGTAGGAGTCTGGGCCGTGTCTCAGTCCCAGTGTGGCCGATCACCCTCTCAGGTCGGCTACGCATCGTCGCCTTGGTGAGCCGTTACCTCACCAACTAGCTAATGCGCCGCGGGCCCATCCTATAGCGACAGCCGAAACCGTCTTTCAGTGTTTCACCATGAGGTGAAACAGATTATTCGGTATTAGCCCCGGTTTCCCGGAGTTATCCCAAACTATAAGGTAGGTTGCCCACGTGTTACTCACCCGTCCGCCGCTAACGTCGAAGGAGCAAGCTCCTTCTCTGTTCGCTCGACTTGCATGTATTAGGCACGCCGCCAGCGTTCGTCCTGAGCCAGGATCAAACTCTCCATAAAAGAAATTTGAATAGCTCAAATTGTTTTGCTGGCATCATTTTGATGTCCAAAATTTTGTTTTGTTCACTAACCAAGGTTAGTTACTAAAAACTTTATTGATTACGTTTTGCTTGTTCAGTTTTCAAGGTTCATGTTTTTTTATTTCACTGTCACCTCTTGGCGACTTATACATAATAACATCGATTATTCATGAAAGTCAACACTAAATCATAAGTTTTTTTAAAGAGATTCATTTTTTATTTAAAATCTTAGAAATGAGGTTATTATTATGGTCCGCAAAACGTTGATTTCACTGCTTTTAATCGTAATCCTTTTTGCTTTTCTAAAGCCTATAAACTCAACGATGATTTCTGTATTTAATATTGCGAATGCACCAGTAGTGGTCACGAAAGGACATTATGGCACATCTCTTATTGTAGAGATTTCTTTCTCTGATGACTCTCTATTAGAATGGCTTCAAACGGTGAAAGAGCCTTATCCTCTTCTGCTTTTAGATACCGACTGGATTAAACGTTCACCCCAACATTTGAAAATTATACAACAACGAAAATTGCCTACAGGACTACTTGGTCCAGATGATTCAATAGAAGAACCCGTTGACATTACGCTCATCCAAAAAGATATTAATACCTATGAAAAGTATTTAAAGGAAAAACCTTTATGGTTTGCTACCCGAAATCATCAATATTCGCAGGATTTACAGAAATCTTTATTCCAACAACAAATGAATTTACTGTCGCCTTCTCTTATTTGGCAGGGTGAGAAAACGCCTAAATTACAAAAAGGTGATTTTGTATTTTTTCCACTCCATCAAAATAATCAAATATCCTTTAAAGAGCTTAACGCTCTAATACAACAACATAAGTTTATGTCAATTGAAGAAAATATATTTGGTTATAAAGTTCAAACTAAAAAAGCCCCATAAAAAAATTGCCTCCACTAAAGTGGGGCAATTTTTTCTTATGCATTTTTAGCCTGTTCACGACGAGCTTTGCGGCGTGCTTCTAATTTTTGACGATCTTCATCGGATTTTGCATTATATTTAGGCAATACTAATAGTTGATACGCATTAACAGCCAATAATGGGAATAATAAAAGCGCAACATATTCATTAATATTTTCATCACGACCCATTAATGCAATTGTCCATTCCAGCGTTGTAATGACAATCATAAAGAATAGAGCCGAAATCATTACATGCTTTTTCCCCGTTAATTTTACTTTTTGAACAGCTGTTGCTATTGCACCAAATATTAGAACAATTAATAATCCAACATAGAACAACCAGCTTTGTCCATCCTTCACACCAGGAATAAAGCGGAAGAATATAATATCGAAAATCGTTATGGCAATTAATAATAGCTGTACCCAATTCCATAATGTCAGTGTTCTAAAAATATTAACACCTACTTGATGAAGTGTTAAATAAGCAAAAAAACCAGCTTGTGCTATAACACTCATGGTAAACCCTAAGAAAACCATCCATAAAAGTCCAGCGAAAAATTCGCCCCATTGACCATTTGCTATGTATGGTTGGAAAAATTCCCAGCGAATAAATAAACTAAAAACTCCGTTGACTGCACCACCAACGAGCATTGCAAAGAAGAAAAACTTTGCCCAATTTCGTATCGTCACAACTAAAAGTCCCCCAATTTCTCAATATATCTGTCCTTATTTTATCAATGCCTTGTTAAAAAAGCTATTTCTCATCCTAACCAATACATAAAGTCCCGAGAAATGTGAACAATAATTGAAAGAGTCTATCTAGAGAAAGGACTGATTGTCGATGCGAAAATTCACCTTATTATTGATTCTAATGCTTTTTCTTTCTGCCTGTTCACAAGATAAAACCTCTACCATGTCCTATGATGAAATAAAAAAAATCATGATTGACTCTTTGCAAACAGAGGATGGTAAAAAGGCATTGCGACAGCTTTTGGAGGAGCCAAGTTTCCGTGAGCTTTTGATTTTAGAGCATGATGAAGTGAAAAAGGCTACTGAGGAAACATTACTTTCCAAGGAAGCAGAAGACTTTTGGAAGAAAACCTTTGAAGATCCAAAATTTAAAGAAACTGTTGCAAAAAGCATGCAAAAACAGCAACAGGATATTATGAAGGACTTAATAAAAGATCCGACTTTCCAAAAGGATATGGAGGCCTTTTTTGGGCAACCCGATATGCAAAAGCAGCTAGAGACCATCCTAAAATCATCCAATATGCGCAAGCAAATGGAGCAAGTGGTAAAGGAAACGATCGAAAGCCCTTTAATGCAATCTAAATGGCAGGAACTTATTAAAAAGAGTGGCGAAACAGGTTCATCAGGAAGTGGCGATAAGAAAGAAGCTAGTGGTGAAAGTGATGGCGGATCGGATAAGGAGCAAAAAAGTACTGAGTAACCATAGCAATTTAAAAACGGATTTCCCCATAAAAGGTGGAAATCCGTTTTTTATTTATTTACTTAATTTATCAATGATTTTCGTCGCGATGTCTAAATAAATTTGTCCTGTCGTATGTTTCTCAGCATAAACAGACGGAGCAAAATCTTCTTCTGTCCAATCGGGTTGACCAAGCGGGATCTGCCCAAGCAGCTCTGTACGTAATTCATCAGCTAGCTTAGGTCCGCCTCCTTGTCCAAAGACAAATTCTCGATCACCTGATTTAGATTCAAACCAAGCCATATTTTCGATAACACCTAAAATTTCATGGTCTGTTTGAAGAGCCATTGCTCCTGCACGAGCTGCAACAAATGCTGCTGTCGGATGCGGTGTTGTGACAACAATTTCTTTTGATGATGGTAGCATTTGATGGATATCTAATGCTACGTCACCTGTGCCTGGAGGTAAATCTAATAGTAGATAGTCTAGCTCTCCCCATTCAACATCACGGAAAAACTGATCTAATACTTTACCTAGCATTGGACCACGCCATACAATCGGTGCGTTGTTTTCCACAAAGAAGCCCATTGAAATCATTTTTACACCCAAGCGATCTACGGGGAAAATACGATTGTCAACTACTTTAGGCATATCCGTCACACCCATCATATCGGGCACACTAAAGCCATAAATATCGGCGTCGATTAATCCGACCTTCTTTCCTAGACGAGCTAAAGCAACAGCTAAGTTAACTGATACTGTAGATTTACCTACTCCCCCTTTACCAGAAGCAATTGAAATCACTTGTACTGTGCTTAGTGGAGATAAAATATCTTGTGCTTCTGACTCTGTTGCAGTGCCACGGAAGCTTTGTAATTTTTCTGTTGATAGTTCTTCAAAACGAATGCCAACCGTATTAGCACCCGCTTCTTTCAACACCTCAACAACCTTCATTTGTAGCTGTAGCTGTTCAGGTGTATTTAATTTAGCGATCGCAATTTTTACACTAACATGATTTTTTTCTTCTTTTATTGCTACGTTTGTAATACCATCTGTTTCTGCAAGCGATTTATGTAAAAATGGATCTTGTAGTTGTCCTAGTATTTCTCGTACTTGTTGTTCAGTAATCACGACGAACACTCCCCTTATATTGTCTCAATGTTAGTATATCATACTGATATGGTTTACGTTGTAGATGTTGCTCTACTCAATCTTAGCTAATAAATACTCTTCTATACCTTCAACTATGGCATCTGCCATTTTTTCCTGGTAGTTCTTATCGATTAATAATGCTCGTTCTTCATCATTACTGATAAAACCAGTCTCTACTAATGCTGCAGGGACTTCTACTTTCTTCAGTAAATAAATTTGCTTAATAGACAAAGCTTCTCGGTCTGTATTTTTTAGATTAGTGCGAATGGATTGTTGAATACTCTTGGCAAGAATTTCGCCATCGGCATGTCCTTCCTTATGATAAAACACCTGTGCACCACGCCATTTTGTTTCGGGTATAGCATTTGCATGAATTGTAATAAATACATCAGGCTTTTCTTTTTCAACGATATCCTTTCTTAAGAAAATATCCTGCTTTTTCCGCTCTCTTAAAGTTCCATATTTTTCCGACGGCGCATGCTCATCAATCACATCCCCATTTTTTGTTCGCGTCATTACGACTGTTGCGCCTTTTTTCTTTAATTTCTTCTCCACATGCTGAGCAATTGCAAGTGTAATTTCCTTTTCAATTACTTCGCCCTTTGAAGCTCCTCCGTCCTCACCACCATGCCCTGCATCAATGACAATTTTGATGCCACCAAGTGGGTCTGGTAAGAAGAAGTTACGGTCCGAAGCATTTGTTTCATATGCCACGACCACTATACTCATAAGCATAATTACTCCTAGTGCAAGCCAGCGCTTCACCCATATCCACCACCCTTTTACATTTAGTGTACGAAATTAGTAGATGAACTATGCCAGAAAGTAAAAAAAACTCCCAAGTAATAAACTTAAGAGTTTTGATTTTCTTCTATAATAAGGGAGGAAGTATCATTTTATTGCATTGTAAATACAGGATTTAATCCACCTTCATAAGGTTCATGCTCAACAAATACAGTTATATTATTACCGTCTTTGTCTTTACCTGTACGTTTATACGTGAATTTCTTCTCATTGATTTCAGTAATTTCAAGGGCAACGCCATACTTATTATCACCGATTGAAACATGAGCTCTTATTTTATTGCCATGAATGACATTAAAATAACCATAGTCGCCACGACTCTCACCTGTTTCAGGGTTGAAGAACTCATATTTATTTGTATTTGCGTCATATTTTGCAATGCTGATAAAATTTGAATTAAACTCTGTTAAATCATTACCTGCTTCATCTAATACAACAGTTCCGTGCCATAATGTATCAGCTAAAATCTTATCTCCGTCAACGTCTGTAACAATATTACCTGTTGAAACATTCAGCGTTTTATTTGAATCGGTAAATGCCAGTTCATTTTCTTTATATGGAATATGCTCAACGAACACTTCTACCTCATTGCCAGCAGCATCTTTGCCCATTCTTTTATAAGTAAAGATACTATCGTTTAGCTCTGTAATTTCTACAATAGCTTGATAATCCTTGGATTCAGAAATTAAAATTCTTTGTGTCCCATCATTTGTGATAAAGAACGTCCCTTTATCATCACGGCTTTCACCAGTAGCAACGTCAAAGAATTCATAATGACCTGCCTCAGCATCATATTTTGCTAAGCCAATAAAGTTAGAATTCTCCGCAGTTAAATCATTGTTGTCTTTATCATATACTTTGGTGCCTTGCCAATTCGTACTACTTAATATATTGGCCATTTCTTCACCCTTCGTTAATTGCTCCTTTGTTTGATCCTTCGTTGTAGCAGCACTTTCTGTTTTTATTTCCTCACTATTCGCATTGTTGCCTTTCTCAGGCTCCTTATCTTGACATGCTGCAAGTAGTGCCATTGCCGCAACTGATACTATCAATAATTTTTTCATACCTACTTACCTCCATCGCTACATTCTATTTTTGAGTTACGCCAAACCCCTAATGACAAATTTCAAGAAAATGAATGGTTTGTAGTACCTTCAAGAACTATATTAAAGTGGAATGTTAAACTCCCTCTAAATAATTTCTTAAAAAAACATAAACTTATGCGAAAATATTTTTAATATATCTTAAATCTGTGCGGAAATAGTAATGATTATGTAAAAAGGGACAGCTACATACTGGTTCACACTAGTCATTGGCAGTGTTACATCGCATCTAGAATTTGCAATCATCCGCTTTATAAGAAATAAGAGTAAGCAACCTTTAATCTAATGACTAAATAACAAAAAAGACTCTTTCCACAAAAGTAGAAAGAGTCTTTGTATAGAACGCTGATATTAACGTTTTGAGAACTGAGGTGCACGACGAGCGCCGCGTAGACCTGGTTTTTTACGTTCTTTCATGCGTGAATCACGAGTAAGTAATCCAGCTGATTTTAATGCAGCACGGAAATCTGGGTCTACTTGAAGTAGAGCACGAGCGATACCGTGACGAACAGCACCAGCTTGACCAGTGTATCCACCACCGTTAACGTTTACGTGGATATCATAGCTTCCTGTAGTTTCAGTAGCTACTAATGGTTGTTTAATTACTTCGCGTAATGCAGCGAATGGTACGTATTCTTCGATTTCACGTTTATTGATAACAATTTTACCTGTACCTGGTACTAAACGTACGCGAGCTACAGAGCTTTTACGGCGACCAGTGCCGATGTATTGAACTTGTGCCAAAGTAATATCCTCCTCTTAATTTATATTATCCGCGAAGCTCGTATGCTTCTGGTTTTTGTGCAGCATGTGGATGCTCTGTTCCAGTATAAACGTTAAGTTTAGTGAACATTTTGCGACCTAAAGAGTTTTTAGGAAGCATTCCTTTAACTGCTAATTCGATCATTCTTGTTGGGTACTTATCTAGCATTTCACCAGCAGTACGCGTTTTTAAACCACCTGCAAATTGAGTATGGTGACGGTAAAGTTTACCCTCTAATTTGTTACCAGTTAAATGGATTTTGTCAGCGTTGATGATGATTACGTGATCACCTGTGTCAACGTTTGGTGTGAATGTTGGTTTATGTTTACCACGTAAGATTGCAGCTACTTCAGAAGCTAAACGTCCAAGAGTTTGGCCTTCTGCATCAACTACTAACCATTTACGGTCTACTTCGTGACCTTTAGCCATGAATGTTGTACGCATGTATATATCCTCCTAATCGATTCGATTACCGTTATTTTTCATTAGACTACACTATAAGTTTCGGGGCTTATTTGTGGTGGTAATGAAAATACCATCTGTTATCATATAATGAATGACTTTTAAAGTCAAGCAATTTCATTAAACGCCTGGTAAAGTTGTTCAGAATTCTAAAACGTCACTAATAGAACACTTTTTCTAAGTATAACCCTTGTGGTGGCGCGGTTTTTCCTGCTTTATCGCGATCTTCAGAGGCAACTACAAGTGCCACATTGTCAATCGTGCGGCGACCTACGCCAACCTCCCAAAGTGTACCTGCAATAATACGCACCATATTATATAAGAAACCATTGCCTTCAATCACCATATGAAGTTCTTCTCCATGCCATTCAAATTGCAGTGTCGTGACAGTACGTACTTTATCCTTCACACTTGTATTCGCTGCACAAAAGCATGAAAAGTCATGTGTACCAACGATAGCCTTAGCTGCCTCTTGCATCGCCTCTACATTAGGTTTGATGCCACTTGTCTCGACTGTGTAATATCTGCGAAATGGGCTTTGGATAGGCTCACAAGACCAAATATAGCGATAGCGCTTCCCTGTCACACTATAGCGTGCATGAAAGTCATGTGCCACTTCCTCTACCGATAGTACGCGAATATCTCTTGGTAGTTGCACATTCAAAGCCTTGCTATACTTGTCAACTGGAATGGCAAGAGGTGTATCGAAATGCAATGTTTGTCCTGTAGCATGAACTCTTGCATCTGTACGTCCACTTGCAGTTACCTTAATCTTTTCTCCTTTATGCATAATGGACAGTACACGCTCAAGCTCAGCCTGTACTGTGCGCTCTCCAGGCTGTACTTGATAGCCAGAAAAAAGCGTTCCATCATAGCTTATAATTACTTTTAATCGTCGCATCAAGCCTACTCCTTTTAACTTCTATAAAAGAATAGCAATACGCCTATTGCTACTAGTAACACAAGTGCAAATGTGTCACCCATATCCCATTTTAGCCTACGGTACCTTGTACGACCTTCACCACCACGATAGCCTCTTACTTCCATCGCAGTTGCTAGATCCTCAGCTCTTTTAAATGCACTGACAAAAAGTGGTACTAACAATGGCACTACTGCCTTTATACGATCTTTTATTGGTCCAGAGGATAAATCTGAGCCTCGGGCCATTTGTGCCTTCATAATCTTATCTGTTTCATCCATTAAAGTTGGTATGAAACGTAAGGAAATGGACATCATCAAAGCCAATTCATGAACTGGTACTTTTATTGCTTTTAATGGATTTAAAAGAACCTCAATACCATCTGTAATGGAGATCGGTGATGTCGTTAACGTTAAGATAGATGTCATAAATACTAATACTAGAAAACGTACTGAAATAAATATTCCTCGCCTAATTCCTTCATCGTATATCGTGATAAACTTTGACTCGAAAACAGGGACGCCTTCCTTCGTCATAAATATATGAAGAAGAAATGTGAAAGCCATTAAAAAGAGAACCGGTTTGAGACCATTAATTAAAAAATACAGACGAATACGTGATACTAATACAATCAAGAGCGTAAATGCTAGTAGCATAGCATAGGTCACTGTATTGTTGGCCAAAAACACAATAATAATAAAGGCAAACACAAAGATTAGTTTTGATCGTGGATCTAGTTTATGCACAGGTGAGTCACCTGGTAGGAAGCGTCCAAAGATCATTTTTTCCATCATGGCTCTGCACGCTCCTCTCTAAGCGTTTGAGCAATTTCAGCAGCGAGTTCCTCTTCCGTCAAGCAAACCTTTGACAAGGACCGACCCATCATGTGCTCAATCTTCTGTTGAAAGCGGACAATACGTGGTGGCTCTAAGCGGAAACTCTTTAATGTTTCACCATCTTTAAAAATAGTTTGTGGTGGTCCACTTAAGACATTTTTTCCTTCATGCATGATTACAATATTATCTGCATATCGAGCCGCATCCTCCATACTATGTGTGACAAGAATCGTTGTAAGACGACGATCTTGATGGAGTTGATAAAACATATCCATGATCTCTTTTTGACCTCGTGGATCAAGTCCAGCTGTTGGTTCATCCAACACTATTACCTCTGGATCCATCGCCAAAACACCCGCAATTGCCACTCGGCGCATTTGACCACCCGATAAATCAAACGGAGACTTCTCAAGCACGTTGTTCGGTAATCCAACTAAGCTAACAAGTTCTCTTGCACGCGCTTCAGCCTCCTTCTCTGATACACCAAAGTTCATTGGCCCAAACATAATATCCTTTAACACTGTTTCTTCAAATAGTTGATGCTCAGGGAATTGAAAGACAATACCGACCTTTTGTCTTACCGCTTTTAAATCCTTTGCTTTTTTCCCAGCTACAATCAGGCGATCACCTATATGTACTTCTCCTGAAGTAGGTCTTAGAAGTGCATTAAAATGCTGAAGTATGGTTGATTTCCCAGAACCCGTATGACCTATAATTGCCTGATAAGTATGGGATGGAATGTCAAAGTCTACATCGAATAATGCCCGTTTTTCAAAAGGTGTCCCCTGTGCATAGGCATAGCTTATTTGTTGAAGTTTGATGTCCATAAATCATTCACCAACTCTTCTTCTGTCATATGTTGTCCCATTAATGGAACACCTTCCTTTTGCAATAGCTTTGATAACTTCAAGGCAAATGGTAAATCTAGTCCAAACTCAACTAGCTTGTCCCCAAGTGCAAAGATTTCAGCAGGTGTACCTTCTGCAAACTTCTTGCCATCATTCATAAAAAGAACTCGATCTGCTAACATGGCTTCTTCTAAATCATGTGTTATGGATATTACTGTTAATCCCGTTTCTGCACGTAATGTTTGGACAGTTTGTAACACCTCTGCACGGCCCTGAGGATCCAACATCGATGTAGCCTCATCTAAAATGAGAAGCTTTGGCTTTAGTGCAAGTGCACCAGCAATGGCAACGCGTTGTTTCTGTCCTCCAGATAAGTGATGTGGCTCATGATCTAAAAACGTGTCCATTTTTACTTGCTCTAGTGCCGCGTGTACACGTTTCACCATTTCTTCAAAAGGCACACCATTGTTTTCTAAGGCAAATGCAACATCATCCTGTACAGTGGCACCTACAAACTGATTATCAGGGTTTTGAAAAACCATACCCATTAAGGAGCGAGATTCCCAAAGGTTTTCTTCACTTAAGGGTTCTCGTAATATTCGCACATCCCCCTGCTGAGGGAATAACAAGCCGTTCATCAGCTTGGCAATAGTGGATTTACCTGAACCATTATGTCCAACTATGGCAATCCATTCGCCTTCTTCAACAGCGAAACTAACATGTTCTACAGCATTACGACTGTCTTGAATTTCTGGTGTATATGAAAAAGTCACATTATTTAAAGATAAAATTTCAGGCATTTCTAGAACTCCTCTCTACATGCTCAGCTCTACTAACTAACTTACACTTTTTTATGTATGAATTCTACTACAATCCGTATGTCGATAAAAGAAAAATACTACTATAACAACTCAATTTGATGGTGCACTTTTGAGCGTCTAAAGAAAACCCATATATTAAAAAAAGCACCACAAATTGGCGCTATCCCACATAATAAAAAAGCGCGCACCTCATTCGATAGAAATGCGCTTGTCGTTACATTTACAAGAAATACGGGTGCTCAAGCCCTTATTTCTCCTGAATGAGGTGCGGAGAGCTAAACGAGACGCCACACCCTAAAGTGCCCGCTCATCATAACGCTCAGCTTAATTATTTGTCGTATAAATCATTTATAAAGAAAGAGGGTGGTGATTCCCACCCTCTTCACCACAAGTCTTCTCTTATGATTAAACTAGTTCAATCACAACAACAGGTGCACCGTCACCACGACGAGGACCTACTTTAAGAATACGAGTGTAACCACCTTGACGCTCTGCATAACGTGGTGCAACATCATCAAATAACTTTTGAAGTGCAAATGATGTTGTTTCGTTACCTTCAGCATCAGTCGTTGTTACTAGTTCGCGACGGATGAATGCAGCAGCTTGACGGCGTGCGTGTAAATCTCCGCGTTTACCTAAAGTAATCATTTTTTCAACAGCTTTACGTACTTCTTTAGCGCGAGCCTCAGTAGTTTCGATACGCTCGTTGATGATTAAATCAGTAGCTAAGTCACGTAACATCGCTTTACGTTGAGAACTTGTACGACCAAGTTTTCTGTAACCCATGGATGTTTCCCTCCTTTATAGAAAAAATCTGATCTTATTAGTGTTGTTTAAATCGCTTAGTCTTCTTTGCGTAATCCTAAACCAAGCTCTTCTAACTTCGCTTTTACTTCTTCTAGTGACTTACGTCCAAGGTTACGAACTTTCATCATATCGTCTTCTGATTTATTCGCAAGTTCTAGTACTGTATTAATACCAGCGCGTTTTAAACAGTTATAAGAACGAACAGAAAGATCAAGTTCTTCGATAGTCATCTCTAAAACTTTTTCTTTTTGATCTTCTTCTTTTTCGACCATGATTTCAGCAGTCTGTGCCTCATCCGTCATGCCAACGAAGATGTTAAGATGCTCGGTTAAAATTTTTGCTCCGAGCGAAATCGCCTCTTTCGGACCGATGCTACCATCTGTCCACACATCAAGAGAAAGTTTGTCGTAGTCAGAAGACTGACCTACACGAGTATTTTCCACTTGGAAATTGACGCGTGATACTGGAGTGTAAATAGAGTCGATCGGGATCACGCCGATAGGAAGATCCTCACGTTTGTTTTGATCAGCAGGAGTGTAACCACGGCCGCGTTGTGCATACATACGCATACGTAAATGACCGTTTTTAGCGATTGTTGCAATATATAGATCTGGGTTTAAAATTTCTACGTCACTGTCATGTGTAATGTCAGCAGCCGTAACTGTACCATCGCCTTTTACATCAATCTCAATAACTTTTTCTTCGTCAGAGTAGATTTTAAGAGCTAGTTTTTTCACGTTCAAAATGATTGAAGCTACATCTTCTACTACGCCTTCTACAGTCGAGAATTCGTGAAGAACACCATCAATTTGAATTGAAGTGACAGCAGCTCCTGGTAATGAAGACAGAAGGATACGACGTAAAGAATTACCCAAAGTGTTTCCATATCCGCGTTCAAGCGGTTCTACAACAAACTTTCCATATTTGGAATCTTCGCTGATCTCCACCGTTTCAATCTTTGGTTTTTCAATTTCGATCATTTTATTTACCCTCCTTCAAAACATCGAATGTATAGGTTCTTTCCATCATAGATTCGATCGTCAATGACGTATCGTTTATTATCTGCACAAGACAGTCTGTACAAAAAATGATGTTCTCATACAATATGAGACGCACCCATTACACGCGACGACGTTTTGGCGGACGGCAACCATTATGAGGAACTGGAGTAACGTCTTTAATAGCAGTTACTTCTAAACCAGCAGCTTGAAGTGCACGAATAGCAGCTTCACGACCAGCACCAGGACCTTTAACAGTTACTTCCAACGTTTTCAGACCATGTTCAAGGGATGTTTTAGCAGCAGTTTCTGCAGCCATTTGAGCAGCGAATGGTGTAGATTTACGTGAACCACGGAAACCAAGAGCACCAGCACTTGACCAAGATACAGCGTTACCTTGCATATCTGTAATCGTTACAATTGTATTGTTAAATGTAGAACGAATGTGTGCAATACCAGATTCGATATTCTTTTTCACACGACGTTTACGAGTTTGTTGTTTACGAGCCATGTTAAGAAGGAACCTCCTTTACCAATTATTTTTTCTTGTTCGCAACAGTTTTACGAGGACCTTTACGCGTACGCGCATTGTTCTTCGTATTTTGACCACGAACAGGTAAGCCACGACGGTGACGGATACCACGGAATGAACCGATTTCCATCAGACGTTTAATATTTAATGAAGTTTCGCGACGTAAGTCACCTTCAAGTTTGTATGAATCTAATTGTTCACGGATTTTGTTTAACTCATCTTCAGTTAAGTCGCGTACGCGTGTATCTTCTGAAATACCTGCATCAGCTAGTACTTTCTGAGCTGTAGTTTTACCAATACCGAAAATGTACGTTAATGAAATTACCACGCGTTTGTCGCGAGGAATATCAACACCAGCAATACGTGCCATGTACGTTGTGCACCTCCTTTAGAATTAACCTTGTTTTTGTTTATGTTTAGGATTTTCACAGATTACCATTACTTTACCGCGTCGGCGAATTACTTTACATTTTTCGCAGATCGGTTTCACAGATGGTCTCACTTTCATCTAACCTAACCTCCTTAGTAGTCCGGAGCGCAAAAGATTATTTAAAACGGTATGTGATACGACCGCGAGTTAAATCATAAGGAGATAACTCGATAGTAACCTTATCTCCAGGTAGAATACGGATAAAGTGCATACGAATCTTACCAGATACGTGTGCTAGAATCACATGTCCATTTTCTAATTCTACCTTAAACATCGCGTTTGGCAAAGTCTCAACAACTGTCCCTTCGACTTCAATTACATCATCTTTCGCCATCTACTCTGTCTCCTCTCTATATGCAAATTAAAGTTCTCATCGTTACATCAAACGGATATCTGCTGCAACTTTAGAAGCAACCTCGTTTCAACATATGTTTGGATTGTATGAGAGATGTTTGAAAGACGCTCGTCTGGTTTCGCTTCACACAATCCACGGAATTTACAGAACCAATAAGGGCACTGAACCTCCCATGTTTACACGAATACCGGAATGTCTTTGATGAGATATTCATACCCGTTACACAGATGCTTCCACGAAACCCATTATACTCCTCCAAAAGGTATGTTGCACTCTTTAGAAGAAATATATACCGGGCACAATATGCTTTTGCAACTCTCAAAAAAATTATGTTTCGTTGTTGCTCCCGCATGCCTCCCGCGGAAGCAGTACTCTGCGCCCGGAGCCGGGTATCAGCTGCGGCTGCCCTGTAATAGAGCATCAAGATCAGCAAACACTTTGTTAATATCTTGCTGTCCATCAATGTTAGTTAACACACCTTTAGCTTGATAGAAATCAAGTAGAGGTTGTGCTTGATTCATATTTACTTCCAGACGGTTTGCAACCGTTTCAGGATTATCATCTGCACGTGTATAAAGCTCGCCGCCATCTTTATCACATTTTCCTTCCACCGTAGGAGGATTGAAAATTAAATGATATGATGTACCACAAGTTTTACAAATACGTCGACCTGAAAGACGAGCAATTAACTCATCCTTTTCAACTTGAATGTTTAATGTATGCTCAATCGCTTTACCTAGATCAGCAAGAATGCTATCCAATGCTTCAGCTTGAGGAACAGTACGTGGGAATCCATCTAATAAGAAGCCCTTTTCACAATCAGGTTTAGCCAGTCGCTCACGAACAATACCAATCGTTACTTCATCAGGTACTAGTGCACCTTGATCCATAAACGATTTCGCTTGTAAGCCTAGTTCAGTACCTTCTTTAATTGCAGCACGGAACATATCGCCTGTAGAAATATGAGGAATCGCGTACTTCTCAACAATTTTATCTGCCTGAGTACCTTTACCAGCACCTGGCAGACCCATTAAAACGATATTCATTAGGAAATATTCCTCCCACAAAAGGTTTGCTGATTTAAGGAAACGATGGAACGTTCCCTAAAAACCAACATTATTTCATAAAGCCTTTGTAGTGACGTTTAACAAGTTGAGATTCTAGCTGCTTCATCGTTTCCAGCGCTACACCGACTACGATAATAATACTAGTACCACCGATCTGCACTGAGGCAGGTAAATTCATAAAATTAATGAATAAAATCGGCATTACAGCAATAACAGTTAAGAATATCGCACCAACAAAAGTTAGACGATATAACACGCTTGTTAAATACGTTTGAGTGTTTTCACCAGGACGAATACCTGGAATGTAAGCACCTTGTTTTTTCAAGTTGTCTGCCACATTTTCTGGATTCACTTGAACGAATGCATAGAAATATGTGAACGCGACGATCAAAATAATATAAATTGTCATACCGATAGGCTGCGTATACTGCAGATTTTTCGTAATCCAATTTGTAACACTATTTTCACCAAAGAACACAGCAAGCGTTTGAGGTGTTACAAGAAACGCTACTGAAAAGATTACCGGAATAACCCCTGCAGCATTTACTTTTAACGGTAGATGCGTTTGTTGACCACCAGTTTGCTGACTACGTCCAGTAACTCGTTTCGCATATTGAATTGGAATTTTACGAAGTGCTTGTTGCACGTATATAACCCCAACTACAACTGCTAATAAAATTAATACAAGCAATGCAAGGACAATGATGTTGATAAATAATTTATCTCCAGCACCCTCGATTTGCTGTGCAAAAATTTGGTTGATCCCTGTAGGCAATGCTGCAACGATACCTGCGAAAATGACAACAGAAATACCATTACCAACACCGTGAGCAGTAATTTGCTCAGCAAGCCATACTAGGAATGCTGTTCCCGCTGTCAATACTATAGCAATTGTAACATAAGTTAGAACGCCCTCTTCTTTAATCAAAGATCCACCATACATTCTATTAAAACCGAATGACATTGCGAATGATTGGATAAAAGCAAGAATAATAGTAAAGTAGCGAGTAAATTGTGCAAGTTTACGTCTTCCGACTTCACCTTGCTTTGCCCACTCAGCAAATTTCGGTACTACGTCCATTTGCAATAACTGAACAATGATTGAGGCTGTGATGTAAGGCATAATTCCCATCGCGAAGATGGAGAAGTTCTTTAAAGCACCACCGCCAAAAGTATTCAGGAAACCAACGAGGTTAAACTCATCAGTTGCCTTTAATACATCAGCGTCAACGTTTGGTACTGGAATGAAAGTTCCAATACGAAAAACGATTAACATTAAAAGTGTGAAAATGATTTTATTTCTTATATCTCGAACACGCATAAAGTTAGAGATTGTCTGAAACATTAAATCACCTCAGTAGTTCCGCCGGCATTCTCGATTGCTTCTTTCGCTGAAGCTGAGAATTTATGAGCTTTAACAGTAAGCTTTTTATTAAGAGCTCCGTTGCCAAGAACTTTAATTCCAGCTTTCTCGTTGCTCACTATACCAGTTTCAAGTAATAATGCAGCAGTAACTTCTGCACCGTCTTCGAAACGGTTTAAAGCATCAAGGTTAACAATCGCGTATTCTTTACGATTAATGTTCGTAAATCCACGTTTTGGTAAACGACGGAATAATGGGTTTTGACCGCCCTCAAATCCTGGGCGTACACCGCCACCAGAACGAGCGTTTTGACCTTTATGACCTTTACCTGCTGTTTTACCGTTACCAGAACCGATACCACGACCAACGCGATTGCGTTGCTTACGAGAACCTTCTGCTGGTTTTAACTCATGCAGTTTCATAGTGGGTGGCACCTCCTTGTTCAATTATTGAAAATTAAATTTCTTTTACAGTAACTAAGTGTGCTACTTTATCAAGCATACCGCGAGTAGCTGCATTATCAGCTTTCTCTACAGTTTGGTGTAATTTACGTAAACCTAAAGCTTCAACAGTTTTGCGTTGTGCAGGTTTAGTACCAATCACAGATTTAGTAAGGGTGATTTCTAATTTGTTAGCCATTATCTTTCCCCCCTTATCCTAATATTTCTTCCACTGATTTACCACGTAATTTAGCTACGTCCTCTACGCGTTTTAATTCAGTTAAACCTTGAACAGTTGCACGCACCATGTTGATTGGTGTGTTAGATCCAAGAGATTTTGAAAGAATATCAGTAATACCAGCAAGTTCTAGTACAGCACGTACTGGACCACCAGCGATAACCCCTGTACCAGGAGCAGCAGGTTTAATTAAGATTTCTCCTGCACCGAAGCGACCAAGCACTAAGTGTGGAGTTGTTCCACCAACACGTGGCACTTCTACTAAGTTTTTCTTCGCATCTTCAACAGCTTTACGGATAGCATCTGGAACCTCTTGAGCTTTACCAGTACCGAAACCTACATGACCGTTTCTATCGCCAACAACAACTAGTGCTGTGAAGCGGAAGCGACGTCCACCTTTAACAACTTTAGCAACACGGTTAATAGTAACTACGCGTTCTTCAAGTTCTCCAAGTTTGTTTGCGTCAATTCGACTCATGAAATGTGTCCCTCCTTCTTATTAAAATTCTAAACCATTCTCACGTGCAGCTTCAGCTAAAGCTTTCACGCGTCCATGATATAAGTAACCACCACGGTCAAAAACTACAGCAGTAATATTTTTTTCCGCAGCGCGTTTCGCGATTGTTTCACCGATTTTTGATGCAGTTGCAACATTGCTACCAGTGCCTTCAAAATCTTTTTCTTGAGAAGATGCGCTAACAATTGTTACGCCTGCTACGTCATCGATAAGTTGAGCGTAGATGTTCTTGTTAGAACGGAATACATTTAAGCGTGGACGCTCAGCAGTACCCGAAATTTTAGAACGAACTCGCGCATGACGTTTTTTACGAACTTGATTTTTATCCTGTTTCGTAATCACAAGGGTCACTCCTTTCTAATGCTTAGGCAGCATTATTTACCTGTTTTACCTTCTTTACGACGAACGTATTCGCCTTCGTAACGGATACCTTTACCTTTATATGGCTCTGGTGGACGAACGTCACGGATGTTAGATGCAAGAGCACCAACGCGCTCTTTGCTAATACCTTTAATGATGATTTTAGTGTTAGAAGGAACTTCAATTTCAAGACCATCTTCAGGTGTGAACTCTACTGGATGAGAGTAACCTACGTTAAGTACAAGTTTTTTGCCTTGTAATTGCGCACGGTAACCAACACCGATAAGTTCTAAAGCTTTTTCGAAACCTGCAGAAACACCAGTAACCATGTTCGCTAGAAGCGCACGAGTAGTACCGTGGTTTGTGCGGTGTTCTTTTGATTCAGAAGGACGTGATACAGAGATTACGTTACCCTCTTGCTCAATTTTCATATCTTGGTGGAAAGAACGAACAAGTTCGCCTTTAGGACCTTTAACAGTAACAGTGTTGTCAGCTGCAACAGTAACAGTTACGTTAGCTGGTACCTCGATAATTTTTTTACCTACACGAGACATTTAGTTGCACCTCCATTCATTTATTGCTAATTACCAAACGTATGCTAGAACTTCGCCGCCAACTTGTTTAGCGCGAGCTTCTTTATCTGTTAATAAACCTTGTGAAGTTGACACTAAAGCGATACCAAGACCGTTCAGTACTTTAGGCACTTCATTTGTTTTAGCATATACACGTAGACCAGGTTTAGAAATACGTTTTAAGCCAGTGATAACACGCTCGTTATCTTTACCGTATTTTAAGAAGATACGGATAATACCTTGCTTGTTGTCTTCCACGTATTCTACGTCACGTACGAAACCTTCACGCTTTAAAATTTCAGCGATTTCTTTTTTCACGTTGGAAGCTGGTACTTCTAACTTCTCGTGACGAACCATGTTCGCATTACGAATGCGAGTAAGCATATCTGCAATCGGATCAGTCATTGTCATTACATTTACCTCCTTCCCAAATTAGGGGATTACCAGCTGGCTTTTTTCACGCCAGGAATTTGTCCCTTATATGCAAGTTCTCGGAAACAAATACGGCAAAGTTTGAATTTGCGATATACAGAGTGTGGACGGCCACAGCGTTCACAACGTGTATATTCTTGCACTTTAAACTTTTGCTTACGTTGTTGTTTAACGATCATAGATTTTTTAGCCACGTTTTCGCCCTCCTTGTTTAAATTACTTTTGGAACGGCATACCGAATTGTGTCAATAACTCGCGAGCTTCTTCGTCAGAGTTCGCTGTCGTTACGATCACGATGTCCATACCGCGTACTTTTGAAACTTTATCGTAATCGATTTCTGGGAAAATTAGTTGCTCTTTAACACCTAGAGTGTAGTTACCGCGACCATCGAATGCTTTTTTAGAAACACCACGGAAGTCACGTACACGAGGAAGTGAGATTGAGATTAATTTGTCCAAGAATTCATACATACGCTCACCGCGTAATGTAACTTTAGCACCGATTGGCATACCTTCACGTAAACGGAAACCTGCGATCGATTTTTTCGCTTTAGTTACAACTGGTTTTTGACCAGTGATAATTGTTAATTCTTCTACAGCTGCATCTAATGCTTTAGAGTTTTGAACAGCATCACCAACACCCATGTTGATAACGATTTTGTCAACTTTCGGCAACTGCATAACTGATTTATATCCAAACTTGCTCATAAGAGCAGGAGAAACTTCATTTAAATATTTTTCTTTTAGGCGGCTCATGTGTGTACCTCCCTTCTTTTATTTACTAGTTAGTCGATTACTGCACCTGATTTTTTTGCAACACGAACTTTTTTACCGTTTTCGATTTTATAACCTACACGAGTCGGCTCGCCAGATTTAGGATCGATTAGCATTACGTTCGAAACGTGAATTGCAGCCTCTTGGCTTACAATCCCACCTTGTGGATTCAATTGGTTAGGTTTAACGTGCTTTTTCACGATATTAACGCCTTCAACAAGAACGCGGTCTTGTTTAGGGAAAGCAGCTAGGATTACTCCTTCTTTGCCTTTGTCCTTACCAGTGATAACCTTAACCTTGTCACCTTTTTTTACATGCATGCTGTCGCACCTCCTTGATTGGCACTATCATGAAATTAAAGAACTTCTGGAGCTAGAGAAACGATTTTCATGAAGTTGCTGTCACGTAATTCACGTGCAACAGGTCCGAAAATACGAGTTCCGCGTGGTGATTTATCATCACGAATAATTACACAAGCATTTTCATCAAATTTGATGTACGTACCGTCTTTACGACGTACGCCTGATTTAGTACGAACGATAACAGCTTTAACAACGTCACCCTTCTTGACAACGCCACCTGGTGTTGCTTTCTTAACTGTACAAACAACGATATCACCGATGTTAGCAGTTTTACGGCCAGAGCCACCAAGCACTTTAATTGTAAGAACTTCACGTGCACCTGAGTTGTCAGCAACTTTCATACGACTTTCTTGTTGGATCACTTAGGTTACCTCCCTTCGGAAATGGTTGTTCCGAAATAGTTATTAAATAATAACCGCTTTTTCTACAACTTCAACTAGACGGAAACGTTTAGTAGCTGATAGCGGGCGAGTCTCCATGATACGTACGATATCACCGATTTTCGCTTGGTTTTGCTCATCATGAGCTTTAAACTTTTTAGAGTATTTTACACGTTTACCGTAAAGCTTGTGCTTTTTGTGAGTTTCAACTAAAACAGTAACAGTTTTGTCCATTTTATCTGAAACAACGCGGCCCGTGTAAACTTTGCGTTGATTACGCTCAGTCATACTTGAAAACCTCCTTTATCAGTTATTTGCACTGATTTCTCTTTCACGAATAACAGTTTTCATACGCGCGATTGCTTTACGCACTTCACGAATACGAGCTGTGTTTTCTAATTGACCAGTCGCCAATTGGAAGCGAAGGTTGAAAAGCTCTTCTTTCAGTGATTTCACTTTTAATTCAATTTCAGAAGTGGCAAGGTCACGGATTTCATTAGCTTTCATTAGATTCACCACCAGTTTCTTGACGTTTTACGATCTTACATTTAACAGGAAGCTTATGTGATGCTAAACGAAGTGCTTCACGTGCAATCTCTTCAGATACACCAGCAATTTCGAACATAATTTTTCCTGGTTTTACTACTGCTACCCAACCTTCAGGAGAACCTTTACCAGAACCCATGCGGACTTCTAGAGGTTTTTTAGTGTAAGGTTTGTGTGGGAAGATTTTAATCCAAACTTTACCGCCACGTTTCATGTAACGAGTCATCGCGATACGTGCAGATTCGATTTGACGGTTAGTAATCCAGCTAGCAGTTTGAGCTTGTAAGCCCCACTCGCCGAATGATACTTCTTTGCCGCCTTTCGCTTCGCCACGCATGTTGCCGCGGTGTTCACGACGGTATTTTACGCGTTTAGGCAATAACATATTATTTGCCTCCTTCCACAGATTTCTTCGTAGGAAGAACTTCACCACGGTAGATCCATACTTTAACGCCTAATTTACCGTAAGTAGTGTCAGCTTCTGCGTGTGCATAGTCAATGTCAGCACGTAGAGTATGAAGTGGAACAGTTCCTTCACTATAGTGTTCAGCACGCGCGATATCAGCGCCACCTAAACGACCAGATACTTGTGTTTTAATTCCTTTTGCACCAGCACGGATTGTGCGTTGGATCGCTTGCTTTTGCGCACGACGGAATGATACACGGTTTTCTAATTGACGAGCGATGTTTTCAGCTACTAGACGAGCGTCAAGATCTGCACGTTTAATTTCAATGATGTTGATGTGTACGCGTTTACCAGTTAACTCGCTAAGGTATTTACGAAGGTTTTCAACTTCAGTACCACCTTTACCGATTACCATACCTGGTTTCGCAGTGTGAATTGTAATGTTTACACGGTTTGCAGCACGTTCGATTTCTACTTTAGAAACAGAAGCGTCTTTAAGAGCCGTTTCAATATATTTACGCACTTTGATGTCTTCGTGAAGTAGAGTTGCATAGTCTTTTTCAGCGTACCATTTTGACTCCCAGTCACGAATAATACCAACGCGCAGTCCTATTGGATGTACTTTTTGACCCACGGATTAACCCTCCTTCTTCTCAGATACCACTAGAGTGATGTGGCTTGTGCGTTTGTTAATTGCGCTTGCACGTCCTTGCGCACGTGGACGGAAACGTTTTAAAGTTGGACCTTCATCAACGAACACTTCAGAAACTACTAAAGAGTTGATGTCAAGATCGTAGTTGTGCTCAGCATTAGCAACTGCAGATTTTAATACTTTCTCAACGACTGGAGACGCCGCTTTTGGAGTATGACGTAAAATTGCAACTGCTTCACCAACTTGCTTACCTCGGATTAAGTCTACAACTAGACGTACTTTACGAGGAGCAATACGTACTGTGCGAGCGATAGCTTTAGCTTGTGTCATTAGGATTTACCTCCTCTCAAAATTAGCGTCTTGTTTTCTTGTCGTCTGCACCGTGACCTTTGTAAGTACGTGTCGGTGCGAACTCACCAAGTTTATGGCCTACCATATCTTCTGTTACGTATACAGGAACATGTTTACGTCCATCATATACAGCAATCGTTAAACCGATGAAGTTCGGGAAGATTGTAGAACGGCGTGACCAAGTTTTGATAACTTGTTTTTTCTCAGAAGCCTCTTGTACTTCCACTTTTTTCATTAAGTGGTCATCAACAAAAGGTCCTTTTTTCAAGCTGCGACCCATGTAGGAACCTCCCTCCGTGATTCCACCACGGCTCTCACATAGAACCGTAGTTTAACCACTTTATTTTTTACGACTACGGATGATAAATTTATCCGATTTGTTTTTCTTCTTACGAGTTTTGTAACCAAGTGCTGGTTTACCCCAAGGAGTCATTGGTGATTTACGTCCGATTGGAGAACGTCCTTCACCACCACCGTGTGGGTGATCGTTAGGATTCATTACAGAACCACGAACTTCTGGGCGTTTACCTAACCAACGGCTACGACCTGCTTTACCGATGTGTACAAGTTCGTGTTGTTCGTTACCAACTTGACCGATTGTAGCGCGGCAAGTAGCTAACACTAAACGTACTTCACCAGATTGAAGACGAACGATTACGTACTTATCTTCACGACCAAGTACTTGAGCAGAAGTACCAGCAGAACGTACTAATTGTCCACCTTTTCCAGGTTTTAACTCGATGTTATGGATTGTAGTACCCATTGGAATGTTTGCTAATGGTAATGCATTACCTACTTTAATATCAGCATCTGGACCAGAAACGATTGTTTGACCAACCTCTAGACCTTTTGGTGCTAAGATGTAAGCTTTTGCTCCATCAGCGTAGTTGATTAATGCGATATTCGCAGAACGGTTTGGATCATATTCAATAGTAGCAACTTTTGCCGGAATGCCATCTTTAACACGTTTGAAATCGATAACACGGTATTGCTTCTTATGACCACCACCATGATGACGAACAGTGATTTTACCTTGGTTGTTACGACCAGCTTTGCGTTTAGTTGGTTCAAGCAATGATTTCTCAGGCTTGTTAGTTGTAATTTCCGCAAAGTCTAATGACGTCATGTTACGACGACCATTAGAGGTAGGTTTATACTTTTTAATCGCCATTGTGTTTTCCCTCCTTCTTGAGTGTTCAAATCATAAATCCATTAAGGATTACACTTCGAATAATTCAATTTCTTTGCTATCAGCAGTTAATTTAACAATCGCTTTACGACGTTTGTTAGTGTAACCACCGTAACGGCCAACACGCTTGAATTTACCTTTGTAGTTAAGAACGTTTACTTTCTCAACTTTTACGCCAAAGATTTCTTCTACAGCGTCTTTTACTTGAGTTTTGTTAGCGCGAGTGTCTACTTCGAAAGTATACTTTTTCTCTGCCATAAGTTCTGAAGAACGCTCAGTAATGACCGGACGTTTTAAAATATCACGTGCTTCCATTATCCAAGCACCTCCTCAACTTTTTCTACTGCAGATTTAGTGAATACAACTTTGTCGTGACCTAATAGATCAAGAACGTTGATTCCATTTGCAGTTAAAACTGTTACACCTGGGATGTTACGAGCAGATAATGCTACGTTTTCATCTAGGTCAGCAGTTACGAATAAAGATTTTTTCTCTAAAGAAAGATCTTTAAGAATTTTTGTGAATTCTTTTGTTTTTGGTGCTGCTAGAGTTAGAGCATCAAGAACTAAGAAGTTTTGTTCTACTACTTTAGCTGATAAAGCAGATTTAAGAGCTAAGCGGCGAACTTTTTTAGGTAATTTATAAGAATAGCTACGTGGAGTAGGACCGAATACGATACCACCGCCGCGCCATTGTGGAGAACGGATAGAACCTTGACGAGCACGACCAGTTCCTTTTTGACGCCATGGTTTACGACCACCACCAGCAACCTCAGAACGGTTTTTAACCTTGTGATTACCTTGACGAAGAGAAGCACGTTGAGCTACTACTGCGTCGAATAATACTGCTTCATTTGGCTCGATTCCGAAGATCGCATCGTTTAATTCGATTTCACCAACTGAAGCACCTGTTTGACTAAGTACAGATACTTTTGTCATTCCTGTTTCCTCCTTTCTTGAAGTGATTACTTAGCTTTAATTGCAGTTTTTACTGTAACTAGAGCTTTTTTAGAACCAGGAACATTACCTTTAACAAGTAGTAAGTTACGATCAGCATCAACTTTCACGATTTCTAAGTTTTGGATTGTAACTACATTGCCACCCATTTGACCAGGTAATTTCTTTTGTTTAAATACGCGGTTCGGAGCAACTGGACCCATTGAACCAGGACGACGGTGGTAACGAGAACCGTGGGCCATAGGACCACGAGATTGTCCGTGGCGTTTAATAACACCTTGGAAACCTTTACCTTTAGTAACACCTGTTACATCAATTACATCGCCTTCTGCGAAAATTTCTACTTTGACTTCTTGACCAACTTCGTATTCTCCAACGTTCACGTTGCGGAATTCACGAATGAAGCGCTTAGGAGCAGTGTTCGCTTTTGCTACGTGACCTTGTTCAGGTTTGTTAGAAAGCTTAACGCGCTTGTCTTCGAAACCAACTTGAATTGCTTCGTAGCCGTCTGTTTCAACAGTTTTCTTTTGAAGAACTACGTTTGGCGCAGCTTCGATAACTGTTACCGGGATTAAATCGCCGTTTTCAGCGAAAACTTGTGTCATACCAATTTTTCTACCTAAGATTCCTTTAGCCATTTGTCACACCTCCTGTAAGTTTTGAAAAGTTATATTATTTTTACCATTAAAGTTTGATTTCGATATCAACGCCAGATGGTAAATCAAGTTTCATTAACGCATCAACAGTTTGTGGTGTTGGGTTAACGATATCGATCAGACGTTTATGCGTACGCATCTCGAATTGTTCACGAGAATCTTTGTACTTGTGAACCGCACGAAGAATTGTGTACACAGACTTCTCAGTTGGAAGTGGAATCGGACCTGATACACTTGCACCTGAACGTTTTGCAGTTTCCACAATTTTCTCAGCAGACTGATCTAAAATACGGTGATCATACGCTTTTAAACGAATACGAATCTTTTGTTTTGCCATTATTTTCCCTCCTTCTCGCCTATTTTCTAGACATTCTCCACGAAAATTTTCCCACACACCGCCATGGCAAAGCGGCCGGGTGTGTCGGCAACCTCTCGCTTCATCGCAGTCAAAGACCAACATTCAACATTATATACAATAAAAAAAGAATAAGCAAGTCTTTTCGCTAAATTCTTTTAAATGTTGTAGATATTCTTAGTACTACTACTTCTTCGCTTTATTAAGCCGTTTATTAGTATATAAAATTTTATTACATATTGCAATAGTTAAGGTTGTCATATCAACATTTCCGTACTTTTCAAACAATTCTTTAAGAAAGTAGTTTCTATAGATAAGAAACTACTTCTTATCTATAGAAAGAATACACATGCCATCCAACCAAACAGGATCAAAGGGATATTAATAAAAACAAATGTCGGTACACAAGTATCCCAAATATGATGATGTTGTCCATCTACATTTAAGCCTGCTGTTGGTCCTAACGTAGAATCTGAAGCTGGAGAGCCTGCATCGCCTAAAGCACCTGCTGTACCAATTAAACAAAGAATCGCTAATGGACTCAATCCCAACCCTTGTGCAAGAGGAACAAATAACGTAGCAATAATAGGTACTGTAGCAAAAGATGAACCAATACCCATCGTCACAACTAATCCAATGACTAGCATGATAAAGACAGCGAGACTTCTATTACCTTTCAGTACAGCGATTGAGCTTGTAATTAAGCTATCCACATCCCCAGTAGCATTAATAACGGCTGCGAAGCCATTGGCCGCAATCATGACAAAGCCAATAAAGGCCATCATCTTCATCCCTTCAGAGAGAATGTCATCTGCCTCTTTCCATTTAAGCACACCTGTAAAATACATCAACATAATCCCTGTAAACGAACCGACAATCATTGAATCTGTTAATACTTGAGCACAAAGTGATGCGACTAATGCAAGAGCTGTAGAAAACATCACAAACTTACTGACGTTCACGTTTAAAGATTCAGTCTCTACTTCATTGTGCTTATAGTGTCTTGGCTTGCGGTATACAACAAAGGCGACAAGCAGCCCAATCAGCATTCCTAGCACCGGAATCGCCATTGCTGCCGGTACATCACGTGAAGATACAGCCATTCCAGCCTCTGACACTTGTGTAGCAACGATATCTTGAAAAATGGCTCCGAAACCAGCTGGCACGAAACTATAAGTACCGATTAAGCCTACTGCAATTAGGACCGCAATGATACGTCGATCAACCTCCAACATATTTAATATTTTTAAAATAGGAGGAATCAATAATGGAATGAAGGCAATATGAATAGGAATAACATTTTGAGATAAAATAGACATCACGAAAATAAGGAAAAAAATTAAAACCTTCACTAAGCCTTTTCTATTACTTTCGCCATTTAAAATTTTTAACATCCCTGCAATCATCAATTCTGGTATTCCAGTTTTGGCAATAGCAATAGCAAAGCCACCAAGGAGACCATAACTCAATGCAATAGTGGCCCCTGCGCCTAACCCTTCTGTAAATGATTGTACTGTTGCCTCAATGCCCATTCCACTTGTAAGACCACCTACAAAAGCTCCTAGTACTAAGGAAAGAACGACATTGATGCGAAGCAAGCTTAATATCAACATAACGGCTACCGCCGCAATTACTGCATTCATTGTTACACTTCACTTTCATACACTAAATTACTAACATGTTAAACTTTATTATTCTGATATTTGAAAGTCAATAGTTTTCACAATTTCAATATGTTTATATAAAAAAACAGTGTAAAGGATTAATCATTACACTGTTTTTGAGTTTCTTCATATTTAATTGTTACAACGATTCACGAACAACTTTTTTATAATAGCCAACCGAAAGTATGCCAAAGATCGTATATAACGCTACGTAACAGCACATCGCAATCCACAAGGGAGCCGTTAACTCTGTACCAAATAAGAACCATCCTGACTTAACAGCAAAGTAGCTATGCAATAATCCAATAACTAATGGGACACCAAAATTAAAGGCCTGTTTCATATAAATGCCTTTCATGATGTCTTTCTCGGCAAAACCAATTTTTCTGAGTATTGTATAGGAACTTCTTTCTTCCTCTGCCTCAGACATTTGTTTAAAGTATAGAATACTACCAGTTGTCATTAGAAATGCTAATCCTAAAAATGCTGTTGTAAAAATCGTAAGACCTAATGTTTCAATATTATCTTTACGTTTTTCTTCAAAGGAAGATTGTGTATATTGCTGTGTCTTACCATCACCTTCTACAGCCGTAATAACTCCTGCATTTGTTTGAATATATAATTTCTCTGCTGTTTCTAATTCTTCTTTTGCTGTTATTGTAATGGTCGTTTGTTGATGCCAAGGATAAAGCGCTGCTTGCGTAGTTAAACTTGTAAACATGTCATCTGTCACAACAAAGATAGGTCCGCCACCTCCAGCCGTGACAATACCACTTATAACACTTTTATCATGAACATCTACTACATGGAAAGTTTCTTCAAGCTCTCCTGCAGATACCACTACATCACGATCTTTTTCTAATGGAAACATTTCAGCCATATAACCGCCATAGTTGGTTAAGATAACATCGTTGCCTGATAGCGATGCTTCAGGAACGCTTTGCTGATAATCAGAAAGCGGGATAGTATAGATTGTTCCTTCCATATCATATAAAGGATTGTCCTGCTGCTTTTTAGACATTAATTGACCTACAGAGGCTGTTACTCCTTGTAAACGATAATCTACTTTATCATACGTAATGTTATTTTTCTCTAACTCCTCTAAGAAGGTCTGACCCTGCTCTTCTAGCAATATGAAATCACCAGGTACTTGGCTATAAGCCGATGCCTCTGAGGAATAGTAGGCGATATAGGATAGCGTCGTTACACCTAGAGACACACCTGTTAATACAGTGATAAGTGTTAATGACTTTGCGTTGCTCTTCATGCGATGCATAATCGGTGTTAATGCTAATACATCCTTGATAGATAAATGCCCTTTTTTCTTCAAGCGAATAGTATTCATAATAAAGGCTACGGAGAAACGAAAGACAAGAAATGTACCACCAATAGTCGTAGCTAAAATTATCATCATATTGATAAATAAATGACCAGCTGAATCAATATCAAATAGCTTTGTTGACGCATAGTAGCCGTAAGCAATCAGCACAAGACCCATAAAGCCAATTGCCATTTGTAATGCACTAAAACGTCTCACACGCTCGTCTGCTTGTTTTGCCGCGCTAAACAGTGATAATAATGAAACACGATGAATCATCCAAGCCATCTGTACAAGAACAATAACCAAAAGAATAGCAAACACGATCATCGACTGCTGTAATGCCTGTGTACTAAATGTCATGGTTACAAGAGCTTCTTTTTCAAGGACACGTAGTAAAATCATAGCAAATACGCGTGAGCTAAAGAAACCTACCAGCATCCCTAGAATAACAGCACCAATAAATAAGAGAATGTTTTCAATCGCTAGTAAACGCACGATTAGCCCCTTTGTCATGCCTATCAATTGGTACAAGCCTATTTCCTTACTACGACGTTTCATAAATAAATGATTTGCATATAGGACGAAGAATAAAACGATAAAATAGAGAATATAAGTGGCTGCTTTAAATCCTGCCGTAGCCGTTCCACTCATTTGAACAGCATCCCATACCTCAGAATTATTTTGCAATGTAACAAAGGAAAAATACAAAGTAACACTAAAAATAAGAGCAAAGAAATATAGATAGTAGTGCTTCATATTTTTCTTCATGCTTCTAATCACTAGCTTACTAAGACTCATACCCGTCACCGCCTAGCACACTTTGCGTATGCATGATTTCTTGGAAAAATGCCTGCCTTGTTTTATCACCCTTATAAAGTTCACTATAGATCAGGCCATCCTTTAAAAATAAAACACGTGTGCAGAAGCTTGCAGCTACTGCATCATGTGTAACCATCATTATTGTCGCTTCTTTCGTCTCATTAATGTTTTGGAGATTTTGGAGCAAGGCTGTAGCCGATTTAGAATCCAATGCACCAGTAGGCTCATCTGCAAATACCAACGATGGGGTCGTAATAAGTGCACGTGCAGCAGAGGTACGCTGCTTTTGTCCACCAGATATTTCATTGGGATATTTATTTAAAATTTCTGTAATACCCAATAGGAATGTTAGCTCTTTCACTCGACTTTCCGCAACAGCTTTTGGTAACTTACTGATAGCTAATGGCAGAAGGATATTTTCCTTTACTGTGAGGGTATCCAGTAAATTATAATCTTGAAATATGAATCCTAGCTGCTCTCGTCGAAAATTCGCTAATGCCTTTTCTTTCATATCACGCAAATTATGACCGTTTATTTCAATTACACCTTCTGTTGCGAAATCTATAGAACACAAGACATTTAAAAGTGTTGTTTTACCTGAACCTGAAGGTCCCATAATGCCTACAAACTCACCTTTATTTACTTCTAAATCAATACCCTTTAGCACTTCTTGAGCCGTTGATTTTTTGCCATATACTTTCTTTATTTTACGACCAATTAAAACTGTCACGTGATAACGCCCCTTTCTATAATCCAAGTGTACCCTGTCATAGCTATTCATTCGTGCGTTTTACATGACAATATAAAAAGGTAGGTGACAATTTCGTCATCTACCTGTTAGTTTGACATATTCATTTTGTAAGGGAAAACGCAGTGTAAATAATGAGCCGTCTCCAACATTCGATTGAACATAGATGCGAATCCCGATTTTTCGGGCTGCATTGGATGCCAAATAAAGACCCATTCCTGTAGATTGTGAGGATTCTCTTCCCGCTGTTCCCGTATACGATTTTTGAAAAATTCGAGGTAAATCCTCTAAAGGAATACCTATACCTACATCTTTTATATGTAATAATGTCGCACCTGTTGGGTCATGTTCAGTAAAAATTGTGACCTCAGAATTTACTGGACTATATTTTATGGCATTTGAGAGAATTTGCCGAACAATAAACGCCAGCCACTTGCCATCAGTCAGAACCGTATCTGTAAGCTCAGCGACTTCAAAGCCAATACCTTTTTCAATACACCAAGCCTGCATACCCCTGATTTCTTTATAGACAATCGGTTTCAGCTCGACCTCATTTAAATAGTTGTCCTTTTCAATAGAGGCTAATCTTGTTTGATGTAGCTGTTGATCGACTAAAAGATGTAGTCTCAGCCATTCATTCTCTAATTTTCGGCGCAGTGATACATCCTCAATATGCTCTAACAATAAATTAATCGTTGTTAAAGGGGCCTTTACTTCATGAACCCAAGCCAACAGCTCATCTGAATACTCTTGTAGTTGCACTTTAGCTTGATTTAACTCCATGTTCTTCTCATAAAAGACACTTTCTATTTTTTGAAAGCATGCTTCCTGAAAAGGAGTTAAAACTAGTCTGTTTTTATGTGCTTCATCAAGGTAGCCGTCCATATTTCCCAGGAAATCTTTTAATTTCCCAACTTCATTGACATAACGCCACACAAAAAAGAGTGTAAAACTAACAAGCAAACTAATGTTTACATACCATATTGAAATACTATTTAAACCAACATCTAAAGAAAATAGCACATTTAGAAGTGTAAAAATGAAAATAAAAAAACCAATCCATGCAAAGCGTTCTCTTATAAATAATAATAGCATGTTTTTCACGTCCTCTGGCTGACTGCCATATATCCAAGTCCTTTTTTAGTTAGAATCACTTCTGGTAAACCAATATCCTCTAGCTTTGTACGTAATCGATTAACATTTACCGACAAAGTATTATCATTGACAAAACGTTCATCATCCCAAAGCTTTCTCATTAATTCGTCTCTTGAAACAATCCGATTAACCTGTTCCACTAAAATTCGTAAAATGAAGAGCTCGTTTTTCGTTAAGGAAGCAGTAGCCCCATTAAACACAATCTCACTCCTTGTATAATCAATAACGGCATTATTAAAACGAGTAACGTCCATTTTCTCCTCAACATAGTCATAGGTTCTTCGTAAAATCGCCTGTGTTTTCGCGAGTAGCACTTCCATATGGAATGGCTTTTGTATAAAATCATCTGCTCCCATTTGCATAGCCATCACCATATCCATTGGATGATCTCGAGACGAGAGAAAAAGGATGGGTACTTTGGATAAATGACGTATTTCTCGACACCAATGAAAGCCATCATAGGCAGGTAATTGAATATCAATCAGCACAAGGTGTGGTTTCTCCTCTATAAAATTGTCCATCACCTTTTGAAAATTTTTAGGACCAACCACTTGTAATGACCAATGTGCAAAACGTTCTTGAATCATGTTAAAAATGGATGGATCATCTTCAATGAGCAAGATTTTCATGTCCATGTTCAATTCCCCTTTTCTTTATTTCTCCTAGATGACATGCTAGCTGTTATGTATACATACACTAATTAAAATCATTTGATTTCCCTTATTTTAACACAAAAAACCAATCTGTAAGCGTCCCTACAGATTGGTTTGATAATTAGCGAAAGCTAAAATTATTTTTGGATAGAAGCAACTACGCCAGCGCCTACAGTACGGCCACCCTCACGGATAGAGAATTTAGTACCTTCTTCAAGAGCGATTGGAGCGATAAGTTCAACTGTCATTTCGATGTTATCACCAGGCATTACCATTTCAACGCCTTCTGGTAAGTTACAGATACCTGTTACGTCAGTTGTACGGAAGTAGAACTGAGGACGGTAGTTAGAGAAGAATGGAGTATGACGGCCACCCTCTTCTTTTGATAAAACGTAAACTTCAGCTTTGAAGTTTGTGTGTGGAGTGATTGAACCTGGTTTAGCTAATACTTGACCACGTTGGATTTCTTCACGAGCAACACCACGTAGTAAAGCACCAATGTTGTCACCAGCTTCAGCATAGTCTAATAATTTACGGAACATTTCTACACCAGTTACAGTAGTAGATTTAGCTTCTTCAGCGATACCGATGATTTCAATTACGTCACCAACTTTAACTTGACCACGTTCAACACGGCCAGTTGCAACTGTACCACGACCAGTGATAGAGAATACGTCCTCTACTGGCATCATGAATGGTTTGTCAGTTTGACGTTCTGGAGTTGGGATGTAAGAATCTACAGCGTCCATTAATTCAACGATTTTTTCTTCCCATTCTGGTTCACCTTCAAGAGCTTTAAGAGCAGAACCTTTGATTACAGGAATATCGTCACCTGGGAAGTCATATTCAGATAGTAGATCACGGATTTCCATTTCTACTAATTCTAATAATTCTTCGTCATCAACCATATCACATTTGTTCATGAATACTACTAAGTATGGAACACCTACTTGACGAGATAAAAGGATGTGTTCACGAGTTTGTGGCATTGGGCCATCAGCAGCAGATACTACTAAGATACCGCCGTCCATTTGTGCAGCACCAGTGATCATGTTTTTAACATAGTCAGCGTGTCCTGGGCAGTCAACGTGTGCATAGTGACGAGTTTCTGTTTCATATTCTACGTGAGAAGTGTTGATTGTGATACCACGCTCTTTTTCTTCTGGAGCGTTATCGATGTCAGCGTATGATTTAGCTGTACCACCCATTTTTTTAGAAAGAACTGTAGCGATTGCAGCAGTTAAAGTAGTTTTACCATGGTCAACGTGTCCGATTGTACCAATGTTAGCATGCGTTTTAGAACGGTCAAATTTTTCTTTAGCCATTAGAGATTGCCTCCTCAAAATTATATGTTTTATTTTTGAAATTTATAGAATGAATGCCGATAGAGAACGGGCCCATCCCCTATCCTGCAATCATAGCTTACAAATTAGTTATACTTTATGCAAGATGAAAATTCAATTATTCACCTTTATTTTTTTTGATGATTTCAGCAGCAATTGATTTTGGTACTTCTTCATAATGATCGAATGTCATTGAGAATACACCACGACCTTGTGTTGCAGAACGAAGTGTTGTTGCATAACCAAACATTTCTGCTAAAGGAACCATCGCACGAACAACTTGTGAGTTACCACGAGCATCCATACCCTCAACGCGTCCGCGACGAGAAGTAATGTTACCCATGATATCGCCAAGGTATTCTTCTGGAATTACAACTTCTACTTTCATCATTGGTTCTAAGATAACAGCGTCACATTGTTTCGAAGCTTCTTTAAGAGCCATAGATGCAGCAATTTTGAACGCCATCTCATTCGAGTCAACGTCATGGTAAGAACCGAATACTAATTTCGCTTTAATGTCGATTAGAGGGTAACCAGCTACTACACCGCGGTCAAGAGAGTCACGAAGACCTGCTTCAACTGCAGGAATGTATTCACGAGGAATTACACCACCAACGATAGCGTTTTCGAATTCAAATCCTTTACCTTCTTCATTTGGAGAGAACTCAATCGTTACGTCTCCGTATTGTCCACGACCACCAGATTGGCGAGTGAATTTACCTTGAACTTTTGCAGAGCTACGGAATGTTTCACGGTAAGATACCATTGGAGCACCTACGTTAGCTTCTACTTTAAATTCACGGCGCATACGGTCAACTAAGATATCAAGGTGAAGTTCACCCATACCTGAGATGATTGTTTGTCCAGTTTCTGTGTCAGTATGAGCACGGAAAGTTGGATCCTCTTCTTGAAGTTTTTGTAAAGCTTGACCCATTTTATCTTGGTCAGCTTTTGATTTTGGTTCTACAGAAAGAGAAATTACTGGCTCAGGGAACTCCATTGATTCAAGAATAACTAGGTTCTTCTCGTCACAAAGAGTATCACCAGTAGTAGTGTCTTTAAGACCTACTGCTGCTGCGATGTCTCCAGCAAATACTTTTGAGATCTCTTCACGAGAGTTAGCGTGCATTTGTAGGATACGACCTACACGCTCACGTTTACCTTTAGAAGAGTTTTGCACGTATGAACCTGAATCTAATGTTCCAGAGTACACACGGAAGAAAGTTAATTTACCTACGAATGGGTCAGTCATAACTTTGAATGCAAGAGCTGAGAATGGCTCTGCATCAGAAGATTTACGTTCTAACTCTTCGTCACCATCTACTGAAGTACCTTTGATTGCTGGTACATCAACTGGAGATGGTAAGTAATCGATAACGGCATTTAACATTGGACGTACGCCTTTGTGTTTGAATGCTGTACCACAGATTACTGGGTAGAATTCTACTGCGATTGTAGCACGACGGATCGCCGCTTTAAGTTCCGCAACAGTAATTTCTTCGCCTTCTAAATATTTTTCCATGATTTCTTCATCAACACTTGCAACAGCGTCGATTAGTTTTTCACGGTATTCTTCAGCTTGTGCGCGGTATTCTTCAGGAATTTCTCCTTCAGTTACTGCTGTACCTTTTTCGTCGCCATAGAAAGTAGCTTTCATCTCAACTAGGTCGATGATTGCTGAGAATTGATCTTCAGCTCCGATAGGTAATTGGATAGGGTGAGCGTTTGCTTGTAAACGATCATGTAGAGTTCCTACAGAATATAAGAAATCTGCTCCTGTTTTATCCATTTTGTTAATGAATACAATACGTGGAACACCATAAGTTGTAGCTTGACGCCATACAGTTTCAGTTTGAGGCTCAACACCAGATTGAGCATCTAGTACTGTAACAGCACCGTCAAGTACACGTAATGAACGTTCTACTTCTACAGTGAAGTCTACGTGTCCAGGAGTATCGATGATGTTTACACGATGGCCTGCCCATTGGGCTGTTGTTGCAGCAGAAGTGATTGTAATACCACGCTCTTGCTCTTGCTCCATCCAGTCCATTTGAGAAGCGCCTTCATGAGTTTCACCGATTTTGTGAATCTTACCAGTGTAATAAAGGATACGCTCAGTTGTTGTTGTTTTACCAGCATCAATGTGAGCCATGATCCCAATATTACGAGTATTCTCAAGTGAGAATTCGCGTTTCATAGGAAATTTCTCCTTCCATATTGGGGTAAAGACTGTATAAGAGACCTTGTGTTAGCTAACTGGCTAACACATAGGTTAAATTACCAACGGTAGTGAGCGAATGCTTTGTTCGCTTCTGCCATTTTGTGCATGTCTTCACGTTTCTTAACTGATGCACCAGTGTTGTTAGAAGCATCAAGAATTTCGTTAGCTAAACGTTCTTCCATAGTTTTTTCACCACGAAGACGAGCATAGTTAACTAGGTAACGAAGACCTAAAGTTGTACGACGTTCTGGACGTACTTCAACCGGTACTTGGTAGTTTGAACCACCAACACGGCGAGCACGAACTTCAAGAACTGGCATTACGTTGTTTAGAGCGGCTTCGAATACTTCAATTGGATTTTCACCAGAACGTTCTTTAACAAGTTCGAACGCACCGTATAAAATCTTTTGAGAAGTACCTCTTTTACCATCAACCATCATTTTATTGATTAAACGAGTTACTAGTTTTGAACTATAAATTGGATCTGGTAACACGTCACGTTTGGAAACAGGACCTTTACGAGGCATGTGTTTTCCTCCTTTCGAATAGTTATCGATTATTTTATAAAGTTGGCCTTTTCGTATTTGTCGATCAAATATCAAATCTGCTAGCAAGATTCGATATTTGTGACAATTAGTATGAGGCTCAGTATTAAATAACGTTATTTAACGTTAAATTATTTTTTTTCTTTAGGGCGTTTTGTTCCGTATTTAGAACGTGATTGTAAACGACCGTTTACACCAGCTGTATCAAGAGCTCCACGTACGATATGGTAACGAACACCCGCTAAGTCTTTTACGCGTCCGCCACGGATAAGAACAACACTGTGCTCTTGTAAGTTGTGGCCTTCACCTGGGATATAAGCTGTAACCTCAATTTGGTTAGTTAAACGTACACGAGCGTATTTACGTAACGCTGAGTTCGGTTTACGAGGTGTCATTGTACCAACACGAGTACAAACACCGCGTTTTTGTGGTGATTTAACATCAGTTAAAGATTTTTTAAATGAGTTATATCCTTTGTTTAACGCTGGTGATTTTGATTTCGTGATTTTAGATTGACGAGGCTTACGTACTAATTGGTTAATTGTAGGCATCGATATTTCCTCCCTTCATTTATTCCTTGTTAATACCACACATCCAGGTGGTTCATTTTTTGGGTAAAAACAAAGTCTTTGTGTTTAATACACAAAAACTACTCTACAGTAATCGCAACTACCGCAGCTCCAACATGGATTCCACAGGCCTTGCCCAGTTCCTTTTTCGACTCAACAAGAATAACTGGTATACCGATTTCTCTCGCGAAAGATATGGCCGAATCGGTTACCCAATTGTCTGCATCAAGTGCCACAAGAAGTTCTTTCACTGAACCGGCTCGCATTGCTTTTACTGCTTGCTTTGTACCTATGATTGTTTGACTAGCCCTTACTTTATCATAAGACATTTTCATATCCTCCGAAGTACAGACAGTTAACTATCAACCTTCAATATATTATCATTACCAATTTACACTGTCAACTAATATCTTTAAAAAGTCCGAAGAGACGGTGAAATTCCATCTCTTCGGTCCTATTTTAATGTCTATTCGGCAGAAACAACTTCTGTGTCAAGCTCATCTTTTTCGATGCGGATTTGACGGTAACGTTGCATACCAGTACCTGCTGGAACAAGTTTACCGATAATTACGTTCTCTTTTAATCCAAGAAGCTCGTCACGTTTACCCTTAATTGCTGCATCTGTTAACACACGTGTTGTTTCTTGGAACGATGCTGCAGATAAGAATGATTCTGTTTCAAGAGAAGCTTTTGTAATACCCAGGATAACAGGACGACAAGTTGCAGGATTTTTGCCATTCATAACAGCATCTGCATTTGCCTCTGCAAATTGGTGGATATCTAGTAATGAACCTGGTAATAAATCTGTATCTCCAGCTTCAATTACACGTACTTTACGAAGCATTTGGCGAACCATTACCTCGATATGTTTATCACCAATTTCTACCCCTTGCATACGGTATACTTTTTGAACTTCTTTTAATAAATATTCTTGAACAGTTGAAACATCTTTGACTTTTAACAATTGTTTTGGATCGATAGAACCCTCTGTTAAAACTTGACCACGCTCTACATTATCACCTTCGATAACTTTTAAACGTGCATTGTAAGGTGCTTGATACTTACGCGTTTCTACGTCACCTTGAATAGTAATTTCTTTTAAGCCTTCACGAATTTCTGTGATATCTGAAACAGTACCTGTGATTTCTGAAATAACAGATTGACCTTTTGGATTACGTGCTTCAAAGATCTCTTGGATACGTGGAAGACCTTGTGTAATATCATCTCCGGCAACCCCACCTGTATGGAATGTACGCATTGTTAATTGTGTACCTGGTTCACCGATTGATTGAGCTGCAATAATACCAACTGCCTCTCCAACCTCAACCTTTTCACCTGTTGCCAAGTTCATGCCGTAACATTTTTTACATACGCCATGTTTTGTATTACATGTAAATGCTGAACGGATTGTCACTTCCTCGATACCTGCTTCAATAATTGCACGAGCAACATCTTGGTCGATTAAACCATCTCTTCCTAAAATAACTTCACCCGTTTCAGGATGTACGATTGTTTTCTTCGTATGACGACCAACAATACGTTCATCTAGAGCTTCAATCAGTTCTGTGCCTTCCATTAATGCACCAATTGTTAAGCCACGGTCAGTACCACAGTCATCTTCACGTACAATAACATCCTGTGCAACGTCAACAAGACGACGTGTTAAGTAACCTGAATCGGCAGTTTTAAGGGCTGTATCGGCAAGACCTTTACGAGCACCGTGAGTAGAGATGAAGTACTCTAATACTGTTAAACCTTCACGGAATGAAGATTTAATTGGAAGTTCAATAATACGACCAGCCGGGTTGGCCATCAGACCACGCATACCAGCTAACTGAGTAAAGTTAGATGCGTTACCACGGGCACCTGAATCAGACATCATGAAAATTGGGTTTGTTTTCTCAAGTGACTTCATCAGTTTCGCTTGAATTTCGTCTTTCGCAGCACTCCAGCTTGAGATAACACGATCATAACGTTCATCCTCTGTAATGAAACCACGACGGAATTGCGCTTGAACTTTATCCACTTTTTCTTGAGCTACAGCTAAAATTTCACCTTTATCAGGTAATACCACGATGTCAGATACACCTACAGTAATACCAGCACGTGTTGAATATTTAAATCCTAGGTTTTTCATGCGGTCAAGCATTTTAGATGTTTCAGTAATGTGGAAACGTTTAAACACTTCAGCAATGATATTTCCTAAGAATTTTTTACGGAATGGATTTACAACTGGTACTGATGCAAAATATTTACGCAATACAGCTGTACGTTGTGCATCAATTTTCCCTTTTTCATCTAAATTATTATAAGCGCTATCTGATTCAAGCTCTTTCAGAGTATCTTCGTCAATTACTAAATTAGCGAAGTATTTCTCTGGTGTTACTTGCTCTAAGTTGAAATCAGTTGGCTCATTAATATAAGGGAATGATTTTGGCAAGATTTCGTTAAAGATTACTTTACCAACAGTTGTCAATAGGAACATATTATTTTGTTCTTCTGTGAATGTTGGGTTATTTAACGAACTTGCTTTAATCGCGATACGTGTATGCAAATGTACATGACCTGTATCATATGCAATTAAGACTTCATTTGGACCATAGAAAACAGTACCTTCACCACGAGCATCTTCACGTTCAAGTGTTAGGTAGTAGTTTCCTAATACCATATCTTGAGAAGGTGTTACAACAGGTTTACCATCTTTTGGATTCAAGATGTTTTGTGCTGCAAGCATTAGAAGACGAGCTTCTGCTTGAGCTTCTGCTGATAACGGTACGTGAACCGCCATTTGGTCACCATCGAAGTCAGCGTTATACGCTGTACATACTAATGGGTGAAGACGAATAGCACGACCTTCAACTAGTGTTGGTTCAAATGCTTGAATACCAAGACGGTGAAGCGTTGGTGCACGGTTTAGTAATACCGGATGCTCACGAATAACATCTTCTAAAACGTCCCAAACGTCATTGTTTAAACGTTCAATTTTACGCTTAGCAGATTTAATGTTATGAGCAAGACCACGCTCTACTAACTCTTTCATTACGAATGGCTTGAATAATTCGATAGCCATTTCTTTTGGTAAACCACATTGGTACATTTTTAAGTTTGGACCTACTACGATAACGGAACGACCAGAATAGTCAACACGTTTACCAAGTAAGTTTTGACGGAAACGACCTTGTTTACCTTTCAGCATATGTGAAAGTGATTTTAGTGGACGGTTACCAGGACCTGTTACAGGACGTCCGCGACGACCATTATCAATTAATGCGTCAACAGCTTCTTGTAGCATACGTTTTTCGTTTTGTACGATGATGCTTGGCGCACCTAAATCTAATAAACGTTTTAAACGATTATTACGGTTGATTACACGACGGTATAAATCGTTTAAATCGGAAGTTGCAAAACGACCACCATCTAATTGCACCATTGGACGAAGCTCTGGTGGAATAACAGGTAGAACATCTAGAATCATCCATTCAGGTGAGTTACCTGAGTTACGGAAAGATTCAACAACTTCTAGACGTTTGATAGCACGAGTACGTCTTTGACCTTGTGCAGATTTTAACTCTTCTTTTAAAGAATGTGTTTCATCCTCTAAGTCAATTTTGCTTAATAGTTTTTTGATTGCTTCTGCACCCATTGCAGCTTCGAATGTGTTGCCAAATTTTTCACGGTATGCACGGTACTCTTTTTCAGAAAGTAATTGTTTGCTTTCTAAGTTAGTAGCACCCGCATCAATTACAACGTATGAAGCAAAATAAATAACTTCTTCTAATGCACGTGGTGACATATCTAGGATTAGACCCATACGGCTTGGAATACCTTTGAAGTACCAGATATGAGAAACTGGTGCTGCTAATTCGATGTGTCCCATACGTTCACGACGAACTTTAGCGCGTGTTACTTCAACGCCACAACGGTCACAAACTACGCCTTTATAGCGTACACGTTTATATTTACCACAATGACATTCCCAATCTTTAGTTGGACCAAAGATACGTTCACAGAATAAACCATCTTTTTCTGGTTTTAATGTACGGTAGTTAATTGTTTCAGGCTTTTTAACCTCACCATATGACCAAGAACGAATCTTGTCAGGGGATGCTAAACCGATTTTCATATATTCAAATTCATTAACGTCTATCAAGGAGCCTACCTCCCTCTAGTATAGGTCTTTATAAAGACTCTTTTACGCAGCTCGATAATCGCTTGCAAAGAATTGCCTCTTTGACAAAGGATTAGAAATAGAATGATTTATTAAAAGAAAAAGCCAGGCAGGGCGTTAAATCCTGCCCGGCTAATTTGAAAAATAAGTTTGACCTTATTCACCATTGTGAATTTGGGTTTCCATTATTCAAAAGACTCTACTGGCTCTTCTTCTGTATCTGGCTGTGGTGCAATGTTAAGTGCATCAGCTGGTTGAAGATCTTCTTCTTCGTCTAAATCGCGAAGCTCTACTTCTTCATCATTAACTGTTAACATCTTAACATCCATACCAAGAGATTGAAGTTCTTTAATCAATACTTTGAATGATTCAGGAACACCTGGCTCTGGTACACTTTCACCTTTAACGATGGCTTCATATGTTTTCACACGACCAACAACGTCATCGGATTTAACCGTTAAGATTTCTTGAAGTGTATATGCAGCACCGTATGCTTCAAGTGCCCATACCTCCATCTCACCAAAACGTTGTCCACCAAATTGCGCTTTACCACCAAGTGGTTGCTGCGTAACAAGTGAGTAAGGACCAGTTGAACGTGCGTGAAGTTTATCATCAACCATGTGAGCAAGTTTGATCATGTACATGATCCCAACAGATACACGGTTATCAAATGGTTCACCAGAACGTCCATCATACAGGATTGTTTTACCGTCACGGTTCATCCCTGCTTCTTCCATCGTTTCCCAAACGTCTTCTTCATTAGCACCATCAAATACTGGTGTTGCCATGTGGACGCCTAGGTAGCGAGAAGCCATACCTAAGTGTAACTCTAAAACTTGTCCGATATTCATACGAGAAGGTACACCAAGTGGATTTAACATGATATCAACAGGCGTGCCATCTGGCATGAATGGCATATCTTCTTCCGGTAAGATACGAGAGATAACCCCTTTGTTACCATGACGTCCGGCCATTTTGTCCCCAACGCGAATTTTACGTTTTTGAACAATATAAGCACGAACTAATTGGTTAACGCCTGGTGGTAATTCATCGCCATCTTCACGGTTAAATACTTTAACGTCAAGAATGATACCGCCAGCACCGTGTGGTACACGTAATGAAGTATCACGAACCTCACGAGCCTTTTCACCGAAGATTGCATGTAATAAACGCTCTTCCGCAGTTAATTCTGTAACCCCTTTAGGTGTTACTTTCCCTACCAGAATATCGCCATCACGTACTTCCGCACCAATACGGATAATACCACGTTCGTCTAGGTTACGAAGTGCATCTTCCCCAACGTTCGGAATATCGCGAGTGATTTCTTCAGGCCCAAGCTTTGTATCACGAGATTCTGATTCATATTCTTCAATATGAACAGATGTATAGACATCGTCTTTTACAAGGCGCTCGCTCATAATAACAGCATCCTCATAGTTAAAGCCGTTCCAAGTCATGAATGCAACAAGTACGTTACGTCCAAGAGCCAGTTCTCCTCTTTCCATTGATGGACCGTCTGCTAAAATATCACGAGGTTTCACACGCTCGCCAACTTTTACAAGTGGACGTTGGTTATATGAAGTACCTTGGTTTGAACGAATGAATTTTTGTAATTTATATTTTGTTAAATCGCCTTTAACCTCTTTGCCGTCTACAACTTCAATGCGACGAACATGGATAGAGCGAGCCTCTACGTGCTCAACAATACCATCGTATTTCGCTACAACAGCTGCACCTGAATCACGCGCATCAACATGTTCCATACCCGTACCAACGAATGGTGCTTCTGGGTTAAGAAGTGGAACTGCTTGACGTTGCATGTTGGCACCCATAAGTGCACGGTTAGAGTCATCGTTTTCTAAGAACGGGATACAGGCAGTCGCAGCAGAAACTACTTGTTTAGGAGATACGTCCATGTAGTCCATTTGAGCTTTATTGAATACTGTGTTATCCCCACGGAAACGACCTACTACTTCTTCATTAGTAAATGTACCATCTGGATTTAATAGCGAGTTTGCTTGTGCTACATAGTAGTTATCTTCTTCATCAGCTGTTAAATAATCAATTTGATCCGTTACTCGGCCTGTTTCGTGATCAATACGACGATAAGGCGTTTCGATGAATCCAAATTTATTGACTTTGGCAAATGAAGATAATGAGTTGATTAAACCAATGTTTGGACCCTCAGGTGTCTCGATTGGACACATACGACCGTAGTGAGAGTAGTGAACGTCACGCACTTCAAAACCAGCACGCTCACGTGTTAAACCACCAGGCCCTAATGCAGATAAACGACGTTTATGTGTTAACTCTGCTAGAGGGTTTGTTTGGTCCATGAATTGAGATAATTGAGAGCTACCGAAGAACTCTTTAATAGACGCAATTACAGGACGAATATTAATTAATTGTTGCGGTACGATTGCAGCTGTGTCGTTAATGGACATACGCTCACGTACTACACGTTCCATACGAGATAAACCGATACGGAATTGGTTTTGTAGTAACTCACCTACTGAACGTAGACGACGGTTACCTAAATGGTCAATATCATCTGTTGCGCCTACTTGGTAAAGTAAGTTGAAGAAATAGCTTACTGAAGATAAAACGTCAGCTGGTGTAATATTCTTCACTTCTTCATCAATGTACGCATTACTGATGATATTAATTTCTTTTTGTGCTTCATCTTTCGGTGCATAAATCTTAATAGATTGGATTGTTACATCGTCCTCAAGCACGCCACCAACTTGCGATAAAGTACGGTAACCAATACCTTTTGATGAATCTTCTAGGTAAGGTAGAATTTTATCTAAAGTACGACGGTCAAGCACTGTACCCTTTTCTACTAAAATTTCGCCTGTTTCAGGATCTACAAGCGTTTCAGCAATCGTTTGGTTAAATAAACGATTTTTAATATGAAGCTTTTTATTCATTTTGTAGCGACCAACATTCGCTAAATCATAACGTTTTGCATCGAAGAAACGAGAATACAATAAACTCTTCGCACTTTCTACTGTTGGAGGCTCACCTGGACGTAAACGTTCATAGATTTCTAAAAGTGCTTTTTCTGTACTTTCAGAGTTATCTTTTTCTAACGTATTACGTAAATACTCGTTATCACCGATAATATCGATAATTTCTTGGTCTGAACCGAAACCTAGTGCACGTAGTAACACTGTTACTGGTAGCTTACGAGTACGATCGATACGCACATAAACTACGTCTTTTGCATCAGTTTCATACTCTAACCATGCACCACGGTTTGGAATCACTGTTGCGCCGAAACCTTTTTTACCGTTTTTATCAGTTTTATCATGGAAATACACACTTGGTGAACGAACTAATTGTGAAACGATAACACGTTCAGCACCATTGATAATGAACGTACCTGTTTCTGTCATTAATGGGAAGTCACCCATGAAGACATCTTGTTCTTTCACTTCGTCTGTTTCTTTGTTGTAAAGACGTACTTTCACACGTAATGGAGCTGCGTAAGTAACATCTCGCTCTTTACATTCATCAACATCATACTTAGGCTCACCTAATGAATAATCGATGAATTCTAATGAAAGATTACCTGTAAAGTCCTCGATCGGCGAAATGTCACGGAACATTTCACGTAAACCTTCTTCAAGGAACCACTCGTAAGACGCCGTTTGAATCTCAATCAGATTTGGAAGCTCAAGCACCTCTTTAATACGCGCAAAGCTTCTACGCTGGCGGTGTTGTCCGTACTGAACTAGTTGACCTGTCAACTCATTCACCCCTCAATAAAGCGATATTAGGTCTTTGCAAAATCATACAAATAGTGTATGATTTCGAAAGACAAAAAGAAAACGAGTCTTCAAAAAGATCTCATTTTCGGTTAACTAAACTTATCTTGGCAAGTATACCCATATAAAAACATTTCTATACAAAAGGGCATACGACCTCAAAATAATATTTTTGCATTGTATCATATTATCATAGCCGATTTGTCAAGTCAATAAATTATACATATTTCATTTATTTTTTTGCGCGTACTATCCAGTACCCTTTTTTCTTCTCGACAATATCGACTTCTGAAAATTTTTCTTCTAGGTAACTTACTGTCGATGGTGCTCCTTGTTTCTTCTGGATGACTACCCAAAGCTCACCCGAAGGCACTAGTCGATCATAAGCTCCATCGTAAAAGCGGAAAATCGTTTCCTTCCCTGCACGAATTGGTGGATTCGTTAAGATAGCTGCAGCTTCTACATCTGTATCAACCATCGATAGGCCGTCACTCACAAATATTCGCACATTTTGAACACCGTTCACTTGCGCATTTTTCTGCGAAAGTGTAACTGCGCGTTCATTTATATCCATCATATAAACGGTACGGTCTGGATTCGCTTTGGCAATCGATAATCCTATCGGCCCATATCCACAACCTACATCCAATATCGCACCATTAATATTAGGCATTTTAAAAGCGTCTATTAAAACACGGGATCCAAAATCTACTTCGCTTTTACTAAATACACCTGCATCCGTTTCAAACGAAAACGAATGCCCTAGTAACTTGAATGTCCAGTGACGAGGTTTACTCTCAGTTTGAGGCTTACTTGTATAATAATGATCTGACATTTTCATGCCTCCTCAGAATGAAGAAAAAAGCTCGCCAAAATGACGAGCTTTCCTTTTGTTAAAAAGTAATACGAGATTACTTAACTTCTACAGATGCGCCAACTTCTTCAAGTTTAGCTTTGATTTCTTCAGCTTCATCTTTAGAAACGCCTTCTTTAAGAGCTTTAGGAGCGTTATCTACTACTTCTTTAGCTTCTTTAAGACCTAAACCAGTGATTTCACGAACCACTTTGATTACTTTGATTTTTTCTGCACCAGCAGATGCTAATACTACGTCAAATTCAGTTTTTTCTTCAGCTGCAGCAGCACCGCCAGCAACTACTGCTACAGGAGCAGCAGCTGTTACACCGAATTCTTCTTCGATTGCTTTTACTAAATCGTTTAATTCAAGAACTGTCATAGCTTTGATAGCTTCTAAGATTTGCTCTTTATTCATTATAATTTCCTCCTAATTGGATAATGTTTTATTTTTTTGCGATCAGGCCGCAGAAGTCTGAGTGCGTATTAAATTACGCGCCTTGTTCTTCTTTTTGTTCTGCAACAGCTTTTGTTGCAAGTGCGAAGTTACGCACTGGAGCTTGAAGTACAGATAAAAGCATAGAAAGTAGACCTTCGCGTGATGGAAGTTCTGCAAGTGCTTTAACATCTTCAACAGAAGAGATTGTACCTTCAATAATACCCGCTTTAATTTCTAAAGCTTCGTTTTTCTTAGCGAACTCGTTGATGATTTTAGCAGGCGCTACAACATCTTCATTTGAGAACGCAATTGCGTTAGGACCAACTAATACGTCGTTGATTCCTTCAAGACCAGCAGCCTCAGCAGCACGACGAGTTAAAGTATTTTTGTAAACTTTGAACTCAACGCCAGCTTCACGAAGTTGTTTACGAAGCTCAGTTACTTGTGCAACATTAAGACCACGGTAATCCACAACTACTACAGAAGCAGCGCCTTGGAATTTTTCAGTAATCTCTTGAACTTGTACTTGTTTGTTTTCGATTGCTTTGCTCATGATGACACCTCCTATTAGAATGGGTCATTTATACCGACAAAAGAAAAGCCTCTGGGTCAAATAGACGCAGAGGCTGAAAGTCATCATCTTTAAAATAAGAATCTGAATTCCGATGTCCTCGGTAGGATCATTAAGTGACAAGTCACCCCTACTGTCTACGGTACAAATGGATAATTCACAACAGCAACTATAATATCATGTATACTCACTGTCGTCAACACATATATATAAATTATTTTACTACTACGTTAGAAGCGTCAACTTTAATAGCTGGGCCCATTGTAGTTGTAACATTTACAGATTTCATGTAAGTACCTTTAGCTGCAGCAGGTTTTGCTTTTTGCACTACATCAAAAACAGCTAAGAAGTTTTCTACTAATTTTTCTGCTGAGAAAGAAACTTTACCGATAGGAGCGTGGATGATACCAGCTTTATCAGCACGGTATTCTACTTTACCAGCTTTGATTTCTTCGATCGCTTTTGTTACATCGAAAGTAACTGTACCAGTTTTAGGGTTTGGCATTAAACCTTTAGGTCCTAATACACGACCAAGTTTACCAACTTCGCCCATCATGTCAGGAGTTGCTACGATTACATCGAAATCAAACCAACCTTGTTGGATTTTTTGGATGTATTCTGCATCGCCTACATAGTCAGCACCAGCTGCTTCAGCTTCTTTAAGTTTCTCACCTTTTGCGAATACTAATACACGTTGAGTTTTACCAGTACCGTTTGGTAGCACTACTGCACCACGGATTTGTTGGTCGTTTTTACGAGTATCAATACCTAGACGGAAAGCAACTTCTACAGTAGCATCGAAGTTAACTGTGCTAGTTTTTTGAGCAAGTTCGATTGCTTCTTGTGCACTATATAGTGAGTTACGATCAATTAATTTTACTGCATCTTGCAGTTTTTTACCTTTTTTAGCCATTATATATTTCCTCCTTGATTGTGGTTATAGCGGATTTTACCTCCCACGAATAAAGGTTGCGTGTTCACAAAGAAACTTCGCAACCTTCCAAAAAACAAAACATCAAGTAAATGGGATTAGTCTTCGATAACAATACCCATGCTTCGTGCAGTACCTTCAACCATTAACATAGCAGCTTCCACTGAAGCAGCGTTAAGGTCTGGCATTTTAGTTTCAGCGATTTCGCGAACTTTATCACGCTTAACCGTTGCCACCTTTTTACGATTTGGTTCACCAGATCCTGATTGGATACCAGCTGCTACTTTAAGTAACACTGCTGCAGGTGGAGTTTTTGTAATGAAAGTGAAAGAACGGTCCTCGAATACTGAAATTTCAACTGGAATAATAAGACCAGCTTGATCAGCAGTACGCGCATTGAATTCTTTACAGAATCCCATGATGTTCACACCCGCTTGACCTAATGCAGGACCAACCGGTGGAGCTGGGTTAGCTTTACCAGCAGGGATTTGAAGTTTTACAACTTTAATAACTTTTTTAGCCACGAGACACACCTCCTTAAGTCCGTGATGTGGTAATTGGGTTGCCCCTCCCACTCAATATCTGTCTGTCAGCTAAGTGCCGATAACATTAAAATTATCAATACAGACGTCAACTAAAAGTATGACAGTCTGACCTATGAAATGATACCACTTTTAATTTTTTTAAGCAAGTAGTAATTAACAAAATCTGCGAAACATCTACCAATTGACATGTCATAGATCAATTACTGGAACTATAATTTTTGAATTTGTTCGAAATCTAGCTCCATAATTGTTTCGCGACCAAACATATCAACCGACACTTTTATTTTTCCTTTTTCCGTGTCAATTTCCTCAACACGCCCTTGGAAATGAGCAAACGGCCCTTCTAATACTTCAACAGCCTCACCAACAGTTATATCAACTTCTACAACCTTATCAGTCATACCCATTTGTTGTAGTAGACGATCTGCTTCCTCTGGTAGTAAAGGTGTTGGTTTTGCTCCTCCACCTGATGAGCCGATAAAGCCAGTAACGCCTGGCGTATTTCGTACTACATACCAAGAATCGTCTGTCATAATTAACTCAACTAACACATAACCAGGGAAAACTTTACGCATCATCGTGCGCTTTTTCCCATCTTTCATTTCTGTTTCCTCGTGCTCAGGAACAATTACACGGAAGATTTTATCTTGCATTCCCATTGTTTCTACACGTTTTTCTAGGTTTGCTTTTACACGGTTTTCATACCCTGAATACGTATGAACAACATACCAATTTTTCTCCATAACTACTAGGACTCCTCGTCCGTCCCTCCCTTACAAATAAAAGTGAAAATGAATCGCGATATGCTAAACGCATTCTTACTCTTTTCACAAACATCTCATTAGAAAAATATAGCTTTCGCTAATAGCCAGCGAAAGCCCGATGATATATACCGAAACTAGCATAGTCATCAATCACTACTATCATACTCTCCTAGTAGCATCCTTATCATCATGAGCGTATTTTACTGACCTTCACTTCACCATGTCATCAAACCAATAGATAAAGTTTTCTGCTGAATGAAGATAAAACAAACGAAAAAACCCGTTATTACAATGGACGGGCTATTTCAAAAATATGCTATTTACTAAATTATAAATCTAAGTACCAGCGGAATAATGATGAAACACCTAAGTCAACTAATACAAAAAATAAAGCCATAATGACAACAGTTGAAATTACAACGACTGTATATTTCGTTAGTTCTTTACTTTTTGGCCAGCTTGTTTTGCGCATTTCAGACATTACATCACTTAAAAAGCCTTTGATCTTGCCCATTCTAGCTTAACCTCCGAATCAATCATATCTGTCTATTTACATATCATTTTATAGCGTTTGTTTATGCATTGTATGTTCATTGCAATGCGAGCAAAATTTCTTTAATTCGAGACGTACAGTTGAACCTTCTTTAGCTGGGAACGTGTAATTTCTCGACCCGCATTTCTCGCAATTTAGCACGACTTTTTTTGCCATATACTCACCTTTTTCGGCACTTTGTCTTTTTAAGACTAACACCTATATTTGTCAATGTCAATAAAGGCCTATATGGACTAAGACATTTCCTCAAGGACCAAATGTCGCTCTAATTTACGCTTGACCCGCTGCAATGCATTATCAATCGATTTCACATGGCGATTTAATTTCTCAGAAATTTCATGATAAGACTGACCATCTAAATATAAAGCTAAAACTTGTAGTTCTAATTCACTTAAAATCTCACTCATTTTTTCTTCTAAATAGCCGAACTCTTCTCTATGAATCATCAATTCTTCTGGATCGTCCATAATAGCACCTGTTAGCACATCCATTAACGTTCGGTCTGACTCTTCATCAAATATAGGCTTGTCCAAAGAGATATAGGAGTTTAGTGGAATATGCTTTTGCCTAGTAGCTGTTTTAATCGCCGTGATGATCTGCCTTGTAATACACAGCTCTGCAAAAGCCCTAAAAGAAGCCAGTTTATCGCCTTTAAAATCACGAATCGCTTTATATAAACCGATCATACCCTCTTGCACGATGTCTTCCTTATCTGCTCCAATTAAGAAATAGGACCTTGCCTTTGCTCTTACTAACAAACGGTATTTCGTAATTAAGTAATCCAACGCATCTGTATTACCTTGATGCACCATTTCAATAAGTTCTTCATCATTGAATCGTTCAAAATCTTGTGTCACTTGTACAATGCTATTTTTAAACATGGTATCACCTCAGCCACAACAGATAATTAGGAACAGTATAACGGAATTGGAAAATATGCGTCAATCTATCATTTCAATCCTCGTCGCCATTTTTCAAAAGCAAGTGCAACATCTGGCTTTAATTCTATACGAGAAGGCGGCTTGCTTTCTTGTTTGCGCCTCACGTCATGTGAAATTTTATGTTGGATAATGCTTGTATCAATTTCTAGCTCTCTAGCCGATTTCCTTAGAGCACCATTACCAAAGATAACGCTTTGCTCTGCCATATCGGACGTTGCTACATGTATCTGTACATTTCTAGCCTTTAGTTCACGCGTCATTTTTTCTATTCGTTCATCTGCCGTTTCATTTTTACGGGTATAAATGACTTCTACACCATTTTCTATATAAGATTGCTCAACTCCTGGTACAAGATGTGCGTCAAAAACAATAATTACGCGCCAGTCCATAGCCGCTTTATATTCAGCCATAACTTCTATCAGCTTTCTGCGCGCATCCTCAAAATTTGTATCACGCAATGGCCGCAGCTCTTTCCAAGATCCAATCATATTATAGCCATCAACAAGCAAAATGTTTTTCATTGTTACTCATTCGCTTCTTGACGTTTACGATACACTTCATACATTAAAAGCGCTGCAGCAACTGATGCGTTTAATGATGTAACATGCCCAACCATTGGTAAGTGATATAAAAAATCGCATTTTTCTTTTAATAAACGACCCATTCCCTTGCCCTCACTGCCAATAATGATGGCTAACGGTAATGTGGCATCCATTTTTCGATAATCCACCGAGCCCTTCGCATCTGTACCAGCGATCCATACACCTCGTTCTTTTAGTTCATCAACCGTTTGAGCAAGATTGTTCACACGTACAACTGGAACATGTTCAATAGCACCTGTGGATGCTTTTGCCACTACAGCTGTTAAACTAACAGATCGACGCTTTGGAATAATAATACCATGTGCTCCGATAGCATCAGCCGTTCGCATAATAGACCCTAGATTATGAGGATCCTCTAGCTCGTCTAAAATTAGGAAAAAAGGATCTTCCTGTTTATTGGCTGCAGCTGCAAATAAATCCTCAAGTTCAGCATACTTATAAGCGGCAACAGATGCAACAATTCCTTGATGATTAGCACTCGATAATTGATCGACTTTCTTTTTTGGGACAAACTGAACTATTACACCACGTTCTCGGGCTAAATCTAGCAATTCATTCACACCAGATTTTTTGACACCTTCTGCAATCCATACTTTATTCATATCGCGGCCTGAACGAAGTGCTTCTAACACTGGGTTTTTACCGGCAATAATTTCACCATTCTGTTCTGCCATTATTTAGACACTCCCTTTGATTCCTCGATTATTTGAATAGCATATGCAATGATTTCATACACGCGTTCTAGTTCATTTAATAAATATAAACTACCAAGCACTGCCTCAAAGCCTGAGCTATTACGATAGGTTTGGACATCTGTATTTTTTGGTACAGAGCCGGATTTGGCATTGCGTCCACGACGGAACACAGCCAATTCCTCCTCTGTTAAATAATTTTCATCCATCATGCGATGAACGATCATAGATTGCGCTTTTGCTGAAACATAACGAGTTGCCTCTCGATGCAGCGTATTCGGCTTAACACGGCCAGAACGTAGCAAATGCTCACGTATTTTTTGTTCTAATACGGCATCCCCCATATAGGCTAATGCCAGCGCATTTAATTGCCTAACATCTTCATTGCGAAGTTTATCCAACTTTATTACCCTCGTTTCCATCTAGTTCCTTGTCGTGTATCTTCTAAAATGATACCCTGGGCTTGCAAATGGTCACGGATCTCATCAGAACGAGCAAAATTACGGTTTTTACGTGCCTCTACGCGCTCTTGTAGCAATGCTTCAATTTCTTCGTCTAATAGCTCTTCTTCTTTTACAAATTCAATACCTAAGACGTCGCCTACTACTTCAAAAGTTTCCATAAATGTTTCTAAAACTTTTTTGCAAGTATTTGCTTCATTTAAGTAAATATTAGCAATACGTGCTACCTCGAATAATACTGAAATAGCGTTTGCAGTATTAAAGTCATCATCCATTGCCTCTTCAAACTGTGCTTTTTGTTCAGCAATTTTGCTCAGCCATTCTTCCGAGTGATCACCTAAGCTTGCTGTAGTTGTAAGACGATGCTTCACATTATTGTAAGCTGTACGAATGCGTTCTAAGCCCGTTGCAGCAGCTTCTACTAAATCTTTAGCAAAGTTAATTGGGTGACGATAATGAACCGATAGCATAAAGAAACGTAGTATCTGTGGATCAATTTGTTTACGAATATCATTAACAAGAATGAAATTGCCAAGAGATTTAGACATCTTTTCATTATCGATATTAATATACCCGTTATGCATCCAATAACGTGCAAATGTTTTATCGTTATGTGCTTCTGATTGAGCAATTTCATTTTCATGGTGAGGGAAAGTTAAATCTTGCCCACCAGCATGAATATCAATAGTATCTCCTAAATGCTCACGAGCCATTACAGAACATTCAATATGCCAGCCTGGACGACCATCTCCCCATGGACTTTCCCAGAAGATCTCACCCGGCTTCGCAGCTTTCCATAAAGCAAAATCTAATGCATCATCTTTTTTCTCGCCTGCTTCAATACGAGCACCGATTTTTAAATCGTCTACTGATTGATGCGATAATTTACCATAGCCATCAAACTTACGTGTGCGATAATACACATCCCCAGCAGATTCATAAGCATAGCCTTTATCAATTAATACTTGAATAAATTGAATGATATCGTCCATATGCTCTGTTACACGTGGATGAACATCCGCTTTTTTGCACCCTAGTGCTGTAACATCCTCGAAGTACGCAGCAATAAAGCGCTCTGTTAATTCATGCACTTCTTCGCCTAACGCATTTGCTGCCTTAATGATTTTATCGTCTACATCCGTAAAATTGGATACGAATTTTACATCATAGCCTTTATATTGAAAATAACGGCGAACTGTATCATACACAATGACAGGACGTGAATTTCCAATATGGATATAGTTATAAACAGTCGGACCGCAGACATACATTTTAACTTTTCCTTCTTCTAGCGGTACGAAGGTTTCCTTTTGTCTTGTTAATGAGTTAAATATTTGAATACTCATTGTGTTTCTCTCTCCTTTTGTAAGCGTTCGATTTCCTGCTGCAATTCAGTGATTTGCTTCTCGAAAACTTGACAACGTTCTTCCACAGGATCAGGTATATTTTGATGATCTAGTTTTTTCTCTAGACGAACTCCATCCTTAATTACTATTTTACCAGGAATACCGACAACTGTAGCGTTTGGCGGTACTTCTTTTAAAACAACTGATCCCGCACCAATTTTACTATTCTCACCAATTGTGATAGAACCTAACACTTTCGCGCCCGTTGCAACAAGCACATTGTCCTCTAACGTAGGGTGTCGTTTTCCTTTTTCTTTCCCTGTACCACCTAATGTTACACCTTGATACAAAGTAACATTATTACCAATTTCACATGTTTCACCAATGACAACACCCATACCATGGTCTATAAAGAAACGACGACCAATTTTTGCACCTGGGTGAATTTCAATCCCCGTAAAGAAACGGCTAATTTGCGAAATGGCACGAGCTATAAAATAAAAACGTCTTTTAAAGAACCAATGCGCCACTCGATGCGCCCATGTCGCATGCAAACCAGAATAGGTTAACACCACTTCAAATACACTACGCGCTGCTGGATCATTCTCAAAAATTGTTTCCACATCTTCCTTCATTCTTTTAAACACAAAAACTCCCCCTTTTCATGTTGGTCTTGCTCAAATCCTTTGAAATCCTACACACTAAAACGATAGCAATTGCCAATTTCCTTCAGATTCCCTGCGTAGATGATGTGGTATTGACGCCTCCTTGTAAATTAATGAAGCCTGCATCATTGCCTTTTTCTAAAAAATAAAAAGCGCCCCTATCATCCCCAAAAGGGAATGACAGAGACGCTTAAAATGCGTGGTTCCACTCTGTTTGAAGGCAAAGATGCCTTCCACTCTGGACGTTCTTTAACGGGAACGACTCGATAAAGCCTACTATAGTTCAGCTCTATGCTCAAAGGTGCATTTCAGTTTTGCCTGGGCTCAGACCACTTTCAGCCGGTGATGGTCCTCTCTTAAGAGCATGCGCCACTTACTTCTCCTTATCAACGCTTTTTCAATGTAAATACATTTTACAACGAAAGAATGGATTGTCAATAAATTTCTCTTTATTGGGCAAATTTTTCTACGCGGTCAATTGTTTTCTCTTTACCAATTAAACAAATCGCATTTGGTAACTCTGGTCCATGCGTTTCACCTGTTGTTACAACACGAATTGGCATAAATAGATTTTTACCTTTATGACCTGTTGCTTTTTGCACAGCTTTAATAGCAGCTTTTACTGCATCTGGTGTAAATTCTTCTAATTGCTCAAGCTCTGCTTTAAATGCTGCCATTACTTCAGGCACTTGCTCTCCCGCTAAAACCTCTTTTGCTTCTTCATCATATTCAATATGGTCGTTAAAGAATAGGCTAGATAACTCCACAATCTCTGCCCCAAAGCTCATTTGATCGTGATAAAGTGCGATTAAATCCGTCGCCCATGCATATTGCTCTGCCGTAAGTTCTTCAGGTAATAGCTCTGCTTTTTGCAAGTGTGGTAAAGACAATGCTACGACTTCCTCTAAAGATAGTTTTTTAATATATTGATTATTCATCCATGTCAGCTTTTGCTTATCGAACATAGATGGTGATTTAGAAAGACGTTTTTCATCAAAGATTTTAATAAACTCTTCTTTAGAGAAGATCTCTTCTTCCCCTTCTGGAGACCATCCAAGTAGCGCAAAGAAGTTGAACATTGCTTCAGGAAGATATCCTAAATCTTTATATTGCGTGATAAATTGAATAATTGATTCATCACGTTTAGATAGCTTTTTACGATTTTCATTAATAATTAATGTCATATGACCGAAGCGTGGATATTCCCAGCCAAATGCATCAAAAATCATCATTTGCTTTGGCGTATTCGATAAATGCTCTTCTCCACGGAAAACATGCGAGATTTCCATAAAGTGATCGTCTAGCACAACCGCATAGTTATATGTTGGAATACCATTTGCTTTTACAAGTACCCAATCACCAATGTCTTTAGATTCAAATGTAACTGGTCCACGAACTAAATCTTCAAACTCATAAGTTACATTTTCAGGAACACGCATACGGATTGTATATGGCTCGCCCGCTGCTTCTTTAGCTGCGACTTCCTCTGCTGATAAGTGACGACATGTCCCATCATAAGTAGGGGCCGCTACACCCCTTGCTTTTTGTTCTTCACGTGATGCTTCAAGCTTTTCTGATGAGCAGAAACATTTGTAAGCGACACCTTGTTCTAATAATTTCTCAGCGTGCTCTTTATAAATATCAAGACGTTCCATTTGACGATAAGGCGCATAAGGTCCACCAATATCAATGGACTCATCATATTCAATACCTAACCATTTTAGGTTATCTAGCTGAGATGCTTCTCCGCCCTCTACATTACGCTCAATATCCGTATCTTCAATACGTACAATGAATTTACCGTTATGATGTTTTGCATATAAATAATTGAATAATGCTGTACGCGCTCCACCTATATGTAAAAAACCTGTTGGAGATGGCGCGTATCGAACGCGAACTTCTTTCGTCATATTAAAAGCCTCCTAAATTTTCGATCAAAAAATTGACTTTGTTCATTTTACCACTCTGTTACAGGAAATAAAAGCGGAGTTAATCCGCATTTATTTCTTCATCAATAGAATTGTGGCCATAGCCGCTATACCTTCCTCACGACCTGTAAAACCTAAACGTTCAGTTGTCGTTGCCTTTACATTGACTTGAGACGGCTCTGCATGGAGCAATTCAGCGATGCGATTTTGCATCTGTCCAATATAAGGCGCCATCTTGGGGCGCTGTGCCATAATTGTACAATCTACATTCCCTAGCACATAGCCTTTGTCCTCAACAATTTTCCAAATATACGCTAATAGTTTTGCTGAATCAGCGTCTTTAAAGGCTGGGTCCGTATCTGGAAAATGACGACCGATATCTCCTTCTCCAATTGCCCCTAGAGCTGCATCCGTAACCGTGTGTAAAAGAACATCTGCATCAGAATGCCCTACTAGCCCTTTTTCATGTGGAATCGTAATACCACCAATAATTAATGGACGACCTTCTTCAAATGCATGTACATCAAAACCTTGTCCAATTCGAAACATATGATAGAGAGACTACTTTAGCAAAACATGTGGATCAAAACAGCTCCTTGCCTGCTGTAATCGCAGTCTCATTCACCTTCTTTCACTTTTATATTTACTCACTATTATACCCTCACATTTTAACATATTTCCTAGGAAATTGAGCTGATAGCAAATAGTGAGCATTTTCCCTCACTTACATCTCAGCATAAGCCTGCGTCTGGCTCTATAAACATTGGCTAAATCAAGATAAAATCCCATTAGCAACAATTGCCAATGAGATTTTTAGATTACTATTCGTTTATTTGCAATGCTCGTTTACGTAAAATAGCTTCACCAAATATTAAATCTTCCTGTGTCGTCATTTTGACATTTTCATAGCTACTTTCTACAATATGCACTGCATGACCTAAGCGTTCAACTAGCATAGCTTCATCTGTACCAAGAAAGCCCACCTTCTCAGCAACATCCTCTGCCTCCACAATTAAATCAAATTGGAAGGCTTGTGGCGTTTGAATCATCCATAAGCTATCACGATCAACTGTTTCTTCGATAATACCATTACGAACCTTTTTCATTGTATCCTTCGCTCGAACCCCTGCAATAGCTGCCCCAAACTCATGAGCACTTTGTACAAGGCTAGCGATAATACCATGTGTAATAAAAGGCCGAGCTGCATCGTGGACAAGCACAATATCTACCTGCTGCATCTCTTTCATACATGAATGGACTGAATGCTGTCGCTCAGCACCGCCATCAGGTAAGCCCTTCACTTTTGTAATCTCAAATTGCTCTAGCAATTCTTGAATATAAGTACGTTCTTCTGGTTTTACAGCCAGCCAAATACCAGTGCAAAAAGGATCTTGTTGAAACACTTCTAGCGTGTGGATCAGAATAGGCTTCTCTAAAAGTTTTAAAAACAATTTATTTTGTCCCGCACCCATGCGTTTTCCGCTTCCTGCCGCAGGTAGTACTACTTCATATTGCATTTTTCCACATCCTAATCGTCCTTCGGCTTGGCAAATATCATTCGACCCGCTGATGTTTGCAGCACACTCGTTACTGTCACAGTAATGGCCTGTCCGATATAGCTACGGCCACCTTCAACAACAATCATTGTTCCATCATCTAAATAGGCAACCCCTTGATTATGCTCTTTACCATCCTTGATGACCACAACCTGCATATCTTCACCTGGGATTACAACAGGCTTCACCGCATTCGCTAAATCATTAATATTTAATACTTTCACATGATGGAGCTCACAGACTTTATTCAAGTTAAAATCATTTGTGACAATCTGTGTGTCATTCCCCATTTTCTTTGCAAGACGTACAAGCTTTAAATCCACCTCTTGTACATCCTCAAAATCTTCATCCGTAATTTCCACTTTGGTCTTACGTTCATCTTGTAATTTTCTTAAAATATCTAATCCACGACGTCCTCTTGTACGTTTTAACGTATCGGAAGAATCGGCAATATGCTGCAGCTCTGTAAGGACAAATTGAGGTACGACTAAGACTCCTTCTATGAAGCCAGTTCCAGAAATATCAGCAATACGACCATCAATAATAACGCTCGTATCTAACAGCTTATAACTCCCACGTATTTCTTGAATTTCAGCACCTTCAGCAGCCTTTTTCTTTGTATTATTACTACGTAAAGTAAAAAGCTGTATTAATTCATCTCTTTTTCTAAAACCTAAACGGAACCCTAAATAACCTAATACAAATGACAGAATAATAGGGAGTACTTCTGTAATTACAGGGAATTGCACACTATCGATGGCGAAGCCTAAAAAATAAGCTACAATCAGTCCCATGATTAAACCAAGCGTACCAAAAAATAAATCACCGATAGGCACCTTAAACAGGACCTCTTCCATCCAGCTAATGAGCTTCACAAAATAATCGGAAAATGCAAAAGACAGTGTAAATAGTAAAAGCGCGCCTAATGCTACTGATACGTAAGGATTATCTAGCCAAGGATTAGATGATAAATGAAGCAATTCGTATAATGGCGGTAAGAAAACAAGGCCCAATGCTCCTCCAATCAGTAAAAAGGCAATTTGAACAAATTTTTTCACAAGCTGTCACCTCCTATTGTTAGTTAAGATTATACATAGTTTACTGTAGAAAATCCTTCATGAGCTCATCAAATTATCATTATTTTTGATGTTCATTCACAGGGACAAATCATTTAGACATCATTCTTTCCAACCTCTATCTTACTGTGTTTTCGATGACACTCTTGCATGACTTTATCCTGCTATTATCTAGGACGCCTATCCCCTTACTTGAGTTTCCGATTTTAACGTTAAAAAATGACGGAAAATGCATGTCAGAATGGTATCCAACATGCACAATTTCCCTTTACAACTCTCTAAAGCATGCATTTAATGCATCTTTGATCGTTTCTACTCCAACTATTTCTATTCCCTGTGGAAAATCCCAACCGCCAATATTGGAGGCAGGTATGAAAGCTCTTTTAAACCCAAGCTTTGCCGCTTCAATAACACGCTGTTCAATCCGCGATACTCGACGTACCTCACCTGTCAGCCCTACTTCACCAATAAAGCAGTCCGTTGCTCGCACAGCTTGATCTTTAAAGCTTGAGACAATACTTGTCAACACCGCTAAATCAATTGCTGGCTCATCCAATTTGACACCACCAGCAACTTTAATATATGCGTCCTGAGCTTGTAGCATGAGGCCCATCCGTTTTTCTAGCACTGCCATTAGCAATTGCACTCGGTTTTGATCGACACCAGTTGCCATACGTTTAGGGTAATTAAAGCTTGTAGGTGTTACTAAAGATTGAATTTCAACAAGGATGGGTCTTGTCCCCTCCATGGATGCAACAATAGTGGATCCCGCTGCTCCTTGTGACCGCTCCTGCAAAAATAATTCAGAAGGATTCAGCACTTCCTTTAATCCCCCTTGAAGCATTTCAAATATCGCAATTTCATTGGTAGAGCCGAAGCGGTTTTTTTGGCTGCGTAGAATACGATGATTATGATGTCTTTCTCCTTCAAAATATAACACTGTATCAACCATATGCTCTAAAATACGAGGTCCGGCAATTTGCCCCTCTTTTGTTACATGCCCGACCAAGAAAATAGCAATGCCTTTTGTCTTGGCGATTCGCATCAGTTCTGCCGTACATTCACGAACTTGCGATACACTACCTGGTGCACTTGTTACTTCTGGATGAAAGACGGTTTGTATGGAATCGACAATGACAAATTTCGGTTGTACTTCATCAATGGTTTGGTTTAAAAATTCGAGATTCGTCTCGGAATATATGTAAAGCTCTTGAGAAACCACTCCTAGACGCTCTGCTCGTAATTTTGTTTGACGAATGGACTCCTCTCCAGAAATATAAAGCACACGATGCCCTTTATTCGAAAGTAATGCTGAAACTTGTAGTAATAGTGTAGATTTCCCAATCCCCGGATCTCCCCCGATTAATACGAGCGAACCGGGTACAATACCACCACCCAATACGCGATTCAGTTCGCCCATTTCCGTCGCTACACGGGATTCTTCAGTCGCTTCGACCTGAATAATTGGGAGAGCCTTTTGGGTAACTGTAGCAGAATGCTGGAATGCTCCTCGTGGTCCCTTTGCGACCATCTCAACTTCTTCCACCATCTTATTCCATTCTCCACACCCTGGACATCTTCCCATCCATTTTGCAGTTTCATAGCCACAGCCTGAACATACAAACTTTGTTTTTTTCTTTGCCAAATTGCTTTCACCTCGAATATTTGTTCTTATCATTAATTGTACAGAAAAAAAGACAGCTTGGCACTTAAAGCCTCGCTGTCTTTGCATAAAATTATTTAGAGATGGATACTCCCTCTTTTTTCTTTACAATAAACTCACCGTCTACATAATCAATGATTACCTGATTACCCTTCTCTACATTACCTTTCAGTAATTCTTCTGATAATCGATCCTCTACTTGTTTTTGTAATGCACGGCGTAACGGACGAGCACCATATTGAGGGTCATAGCCTTCCTCAGCAATTTTCTCAAGTGCTGCATCAGTTAGCTCCAACGAAATATCTTGCTCTTTTAAGCGTTTTGTTAGTGCATTGCCCATCATTGCAATGATTTCTTTTAAATGCTCTTTATCTAATGCGTGGAAGACAATCATTTCATCGATACGGTTTAAGAACTCTGGACGGAATGCCTTTTTCAATTCTTCTAGCATCGTACCCTTCATATCTTTATGCTTAGATTCTGCTCCACCTACATTGAAACCAAGGCTCTTTTGATATTTTAAAGCATCGGCACCAACGTTTGAAGTCATAATGACTACTGTATTACGGAAGTCTACTACACGGCCCTTAGAATCTGTTAAACGGCCATCTTCAAGAACTTGCAGTAGAATATTGAAAACATCTGGATGTGCTTTTTCAATTTCATCTAATAATACGACCGAGTATGGTTTACGGCGAACCTTTTCAGTCAATTGACCACCATCATCAAAGCCCACATAGCCTGGAGGTGAACCTACTAAACGAGAAGTCGAATGCTTCTCCATGTACTCAGACATATCGACACGAATCATCGCATCTTCATCGCCAAACATCACTTCAGCAAGTGCTCTTGCCAACTCTGTTTTACCAACACCTGTAGGTCCTAAGAAAATGAATGAGCCGATTGGTCGTTTTGGATCTTTTAAGCCTGCTCTTGCACGACGGATCGCACGAGAAATCGCTTCTACCGCTTCTCCTTGCCCTACTACACGTTTGTGTAACTCTTCTTCAAGTTGTAATAACTTCGAAGATTCCTCGGAAGCAATTTTAGCTACTGGGATTCCTGTCCACATTGATACAACTGCTGCAACATCATCCACAGTCACTTTAGATTCCGCTTTGCCTTGCTCTTCTTTCCAATTTTTTCGTGTAGCTTCAATTTCATCTTTCAGCTTTTGCTCTGTGTCTCTTAGAGAGGCTGCCTTTTCAAATTCTTGGCCTGATACGGCTGCATTTTTTTCAGAGCGCACATTTTCAAGTTTATCTTCAAGTGCCTTTAAGTTTGGTGGCACTGCAAATGAACGTAAGCGAACTTTAGAACCTGCCTCGTCGATTAAGTCAATTGCTTTATCTGGTAAGAATCGGTCTGAAATATATCTGTCACTCATTTTAGCCGCTGCTTCAATCGCTTCATCTGTAATTTTTACACGGTGATGCGCTTCATAACGGTCACGTAAGCCTTGAATAATTAGAATCGCTTCTTCCACTGTTGGTTCATCCACTTGGATTGGTTGGAAGCGACGCTCTAATGCTGCATCCTTTTCAATATATTTGCGGTACTCGTCTAATGTTGTTGCACCAATACATTGAAGCTCACCGCGTGCTAAAGATGGTTTTAAAATATTGGAGGCATCAATCGCACCTTCTGCACCACCTGCACCGATTAATGTATGCAATTCATCAATGAATAAAATGATGTTGCCGGCTTGGCGAATTTCATCCATCACCTTTTTCAAACGATCTTCAAATTCACCACGATATTTAGTACCTGCAACAACCGTCCCCATATCTAAAGTCATGACACGTTTGTCACGTAGGATTTCTGGTACTTCATTATGGATAATTTGCTGTGCTAACCCTTCAGCAATCGCTGTTTTACCAACACCTGGCTCACCAATCAATACAGGGTTATTTTTCGTACGACGCGATAACACTTCAATCACACGTGTAATTTCCTTGCTTCGACCAATAACAGGGTCCAATGTGCCTTCACGTGCAATTTGTGTTAAATCACGTGCTAGGCTATCTAAAGTTGGGGTATTGGCAGCTTGAGCTGCTTGTTGCCCAGATTGTGCATTATCGTTGTTACCTAATAGCAATAATACTTGCTGACGTGCTTTATTTAAGCCGACACCCGCATTGTTTAAGACGCGAGCTGCCACGCCTTCACCTTCACGAATAAGCGCTAATAATAAGTGCTCTGTGCCGATATACGAGTGACCTAATTTACGTGATTCATCCACAGATAGTTCAATTACTTTCTTAGCTCTTGGCGTATAGTGAACAATTGGACCGACATCTTCTTTACCTTTACCAACTAATTCTTCAATACCAGCTTCAATCATTTGAGGACTAATATCAATGGCTTCTAACGCTTTCGCAGCAATACCGCCGCCTTCACGTATAAGCCCTAATAGAATGTGCTCTGTTCCAATAGATTCGTGCTTCCAACGAATAGCCTCTTCCTGAGCAAGCTGTAATACTTTTTGCGCGCGTTGTGTAAAACGATTAAACATCATATAAATCCTCTCCTTTTTCCCCATTTATAGGCTTATTCGCATATTCTTGAGATAATGCCTCACGGAGCATTTCCGCTCGGACACGATCCCGTTCAGCAGGGGGCAGTGCCTCACCTGCATAGTGCTGTAAAAAACCTGGTTGCATACTAACAACACATTCATTTAAGGTTGTTGCTTGAATCCCATCAATTAACTGTAGATCTACTCCTAAACGAACATTAGATAGACAGGTAGCGGCTTCCTCACTTGTTAGAATTCTCGCATGTGTAAGGGTACCTAAAGCCCGATATACTCTATCTTCTAGAGCAAGCTCTGCCTTTTCCATCAACTTCCCTCTTGCGTGTCGCTCTTTTTGGATAATCTTTTCAGCGACACTTTGTATGTCTGCTAAAATGTCTTCTTCTGTCTTCCCAAGTGTAATTTGATTCGACACTTGATAAACATTTCCTAAATTTTCGCTGCCTTCTCCATATATACCTCTTACAGTCATTCCTAAGCGAGTCATGGCATTAATAATTTGATTCATTTGCCCGGTTAATGTCAGTGCGGGTAGATGCATCATGACCGATGCGCGAAGACCCGTGCCAATATTCGTCGGACAACTTGTTAAATAGCCAAAAGTATCTCGAAAGGCATACGGTAATACTTTCTCTAGGATACGATCAATTTTATTTGCTTGTTCATAGGCACTTTGAAGTTGAAAGCTTGCTGTCATACATTGAATGCGTAAATGATCCTCTTCATTCACCATAATGCTAACGGATTCATCTTCAGAAAGAAGTATAGAACCTACTTGCTCTTTTTTAGCCAGCTGTGGACTAATCAAATGCTTTTCTACAAGAATTTGACGCTGTAGAGGCGTTAAATCCTTAATAGCAAAATAAGCATAATCATTTTGAAGCGTTGGGCTATCACTAAGTGCATGTGTAACTGCCTGTTCCACCTGCAGTGCCTCATTCTCTGAGAAAGCTAATGGAAATCGATAGCCATCTAAATTTCGAGCAAGGCGAATACGTGTACTAATGACAATATCTGAATAATCATCCTTGATATGCATCCACGTTGGGGTCGCACGCTCTAAAAATGAATCAATCATCATGACACATCACCACCTTCAAATTGTAGATGCTTCTCTAGCTCTTTAACTTCATCACGGAGCTTCGCCGCCTCCTCAAATTGTTCTTCTGCTACAGCGGCCTTCATACGCTTGCGGATATCCTCTATTTGCTTTTTAATGACATACACATTACTGCGAGCACCAGGCATTTTACCAATGTGTTGAGGGCCTGCCTGTATGCGATTAAAGAGCTTAGGCAAATGCTCACTAAAGGTGTCATAACAGCTCGGGCATCCAAATTTACCTTCTTTTAAAAATTGTTTATACGAAAATCCACATTGTGGGCATGTTTGCTGTTGTGGTTGAACTTGTTGTTTTTCCCCCACCTTTTGCCATGTAGGCGAGCCGAACCAGTTCGACAATAGCTGTTGAATAGACACTGGCTCTTGTTTAAACTCTGCATGAAATGGATGGAACTGTGAGGCGCAGACGTCACAATAATGGTGCTCCACCTTTTGCCCATTTTGAACTTGTGTTACTGTAACTGTCGCATTACGTTGTTTACAATGTTCGCATATCATTTCCATCACCTCACTATTTTTGCTGTTCATATTTGATTGTTGTCAGCATTGCTCGCAAGATCTTTGCTCGAATAGTATCTCTTAAAGGGAGATGTAAATCGATTGTGGAGCGATCAATTGCTGCTAACATTAATTTCGCTTCTCGTTTTGAAATTACCTGCTCATCGATGAGCCGATATACTAAATCTTCTGCCATCGTTTGAGATGCTCCACCTTCTATTTGTCTGAGAACATCGTCGATTAAATCAATCTGTGAATGCGCGCGGACACGTAAAATTCGTATGTACCCACCACCACCACGTTTGCTCTCAACAAGGTAACCTCGCTCGGCAGTAAATCTTGTATTAATTACATAATTTATTTGTGATGGCACACATTGAAATTTATCAGCAATCTCACTCCGTTTAATTTCAATATGCCCTTCTCCACCTAATTCAAGTACTTGCTTTAAGTAACCTTCTATGATGTCTGATATATTACGCATTTTAGGAATACACCTCGCTTGCTTCACTGACTTTGACTATCTTTGACTTTCTTTTAGTATATTATACAAAACGCTTCAAAAAAATTGCAATGATTTCGCCCATAGAAAAGTGAAAAGTCTTAAAATGCCTATTTTAGTACGAAAAACAGCACTTTTTCAGTTAAAACTGCGCGGGTTATAATTTGCTCATATACCTAATGTACCCTTATTAGTCATAGAAAAAACGCAAGCATATGCAACTAGCATATACTTGCGTCTATGAAAATTATACCCAACGACCAACAATTGGATAACGCCAAGGCTCATCAGACAATGCTTTTACGATACCGATAATTGGTACAACAAATAACATGATGCCGAAAATGATTAAAAACGGTAACCCAATAAGAACAAAACTTAAAACAACTGAGATAGCGATTAAAATACCCATAACAATTTGGAAGAGCAATGCTTGAATAGAAATCGCCTTCACTTCCTCATCCGAACTAATTAAGAAGAAAATAATAGGTACTAACCATGGCGCAAAAAATGCACTTGCGTGTATGATTACTTTAGACCATTTAGTCTCCATATATATCAACCCTTTCTTTGTACTTTGTCTATGTTTTATGTACTACTATTTACGGAACTATACCCGTAATAGTTTCACATTAAATAAGATTTATTAAATTTTTTTTGGAAGGCTGTGATGAGAGATGGAATTTAACAACACATTAGCAAACGAATATGAAAAGGGTATTCGTCGTACATTGCCAAGCTATGATGCCATGCTACGTTTAATACAAACCTTTTATCATTCCACACTGCCAGATAAAGCTGATATGTTAATTGTGGGTGCAGGAAGCGGCAATGAAATTTTACAGCTTGCAGATGGAAGGCCCGACTGGTCATTCACAGGTATTGATCCATCAGAGTCCATGCTCAGCATAGCAAAGGAACGTCTACACACTCTACCCAATACGCTGTCTTTCCACCAAGGAACAATACTAGATACTCAATTACCCTCCATAAAATACGATGCAGCAAGTTGTGTTCTCGTTCTGCATTTTATTCTGGGTTATGAAGAAAAACTATCTACATTAGAAGAAATCGCAAGACATTTAAAGCCTGGAGCACCGTTTGTCCTTGTCTCAAAATATGGTCAGCCCGGCTCTTTAGAAACTGAACTACAATTTGATTTATGGCGTTCCTATTGGCTACAACATACAAAGCTTCCTGCATCTGATGTAGCAGAGATGGAAAAATCCATTCGCTCCCTTTCGTTTATGCGTGAAGAGGATATTTTAACACTGCTACAAAAGGCGGGCTTTACAAAACCTTCTAGATTTTTTGCCACTACTTTATTTGCTGGTTGGGTATGCTTTAAAGAGGGGCACTAAATAAATATTTTGTAGTAAATAATTTGAGGTGAAAACCGTGATAAGCACCATTGGTATTACAAAACAACAACAATTACTAAAAGATTTTCCATTGGAAGTTATACATCAGCAAGAATTTGAATGGTATTGGGTTGATTTTAATTGCCCTACAGCCGAAGAAGAATCATTATTAGATACATTTTTCCATTTCCATCCGCTTGCTATTGAAGATTGCTTAATGCGATTACAGCGCCCAAAGCTCGATTTCTATGATGATTTTCATTTCTTTGTTATTCATCGAGTAAATGAAGAGAACCTTGCTGCAGAAGAGGTTAATATTTTTGCCTCCAATAAATTTATTGTGACGTTCCATAAAAACCCTGTTCCTGAAATAGATAAGGTACAAAAGATACTAGCAAGCCAACCAAAGAATTGGGAACGGGGGACAGTTTATTTAACATATCAAACAATTGATAAAATCGTGGATAGCTATTTCCCTCTTGTTTACAAAATTGAAGATCATCTTAATGCACTTGAAGGCGAACTTACATACCAAAGCAACGTAAATGCCATGAAGATTGTCTTCGAATTCCGTAGCGATTTGCTTGACCTTAGACGCACTATTTTACCGATGCGAGATCTTTTATATCGAATTCTTAATTCTTACCGTTTTTCTTTAAACAAATCAGAAAGAGCTTATTTCGGAGATATATACGACCATCTCATTAAACTAACTGAAATGGTTGAATCCAATCGAGAATTGACAGCGGATATGCGCGATAGCTATATGGCTATGAGCTCAAGTCGCATGAACGGCATTATGATGACTTTAACCATTGTATCAACTATCTTTATTCCACTTACTTTTATTGCTGGTGTATATGGCATGAACTTTGATAACATGCCTGAGCTTAATGGCCATTACAGCTATTTTATTGTACTAGGCTCCATGATTATTATTGCGATCTTTATGCTAGCTATCTTTAAACATAAAGGCTGGTTTAAATTATTTAAACCATAAAAAAAGCTGCTCGTTTTGTCATGAAACGAGCAGTCTCCTTTTTCAAGAAGTTAATAGGGTCCCCTATCATCAATTTTATTATCACCTTGCTGCGGAAATAAAAAGTATGCTAATACGCCTGATCCCAAAGTTGCACAGATTGTAATTAATAATCGCTCAACAGAGGGTACCTCAGCATAATAGTTTCGTAACATATAAACAGAGCCAATTGCGACAATAACCATGACTGGGATGACAAATTTAAAACGCTTTTTCTCCATATAATACCTCCTCTAATCCCTTTTTACGTACAGTCTCTATCTTGCTAAACAGTTCGTATTTTACAGGTTTCCTATTTTAAATTCAAATTTACTTCGTTTCACTAATTGAACTGACAATAAAGTAAAAAATAAAGAAATAACCAAATTTTTAACCAAATATTCAGCAAATAATAGTAAAATAGATTTAATACCAATTATTTATCAAATTTACAAACCTAACAAATTTCAAAAGGCTTTTTTACTTACAATTTATTATGGATATTAGGAATGGAGCAAATAATAATGAGTTGGTTTTCCAAAAACAGTAGTGCTAACTATTCAATTACATTAACACCTGAAAATTTTAAGAATGATGTACGACTAGATGTATCGAACTACCCAAATCTTCAAAAACAATTGCAACTTTTAAATTTAACAGTAGACGATTTAGCAATCATTAAACAACTACAACCGCTTGCAAAGGATCTCATCCCTGCAATGGTGGAGCAATTTTATGCTGCCATTAGTTTAAGCCAAGATCTAATTGATATTATTAATAGAACATCACATATTGACCGTTTGAAAATTACATTACATAAACATTTAAGTGATATTTTTGAGAGTCATATAAATGATGCCTACATTGCCGAAAGAAAGGCAATTGCCGAGACTCACGTGCGAATTGGTTTACAATCCAAATGGTATATTGCCTCATTCCAATCACTCACTTCTACATTTACAAATTTTGTGAGCGAGGTGGACATCTCAAAACAAGATGCCATTCGTGCCATAAATGCTTTTTGTAAAATCATTAATTTCGAGCAACAGCTTGTGATTGAGGCCTATGAAAATGAAGAAGAACGCATTCGCTCAGTGGCTGATGCAACAAAAAACTCTCTTGTTACAACCATTCAGAGTACAGCAGAGGAGCTCAACTCTATTAGTGAAGAAACAGCAGCATCACTATTGGTTATTTCCTCGCAGACAGATGATATTGCTGTGGCGACAAAGCAAGGATTAAGCTTCGTAGCAGATACCCAAGAAAAATCAAGACGTGGTCAACTGCAGCTTAAAGAACAAAATGATTTAATCCAAGTCATTTTACAAAGTGTCAACAGTCTGGAGGTAACGATGAATCAGCTACGTACCTCTTCTCAGAAAATTTCTGAGATTGTTGGACTTGTTACAGGTATTGCTGATCAAACCAATTTATTAGCCTTAAATGCTTCCATCGAGGCTGCTCGAGCTGGAGAACATGGGAAAGGTTTCGCGGTGGTGGCTGAGGAAGTACGCAAGCTTGCTGAGGAAACAAAAAATGCCGTACAAAATGTTTCACACCTCATTAAAGAAACAGAAAGCAATATTACAACGATGGCCAATTCCGTTCTTAATGTGGATCAAAAAATTCAGCACAGTGTCAATACACAAGAGAATTTATCCAAGTCATTTAATGATATTGCCGATGCTGTTTCTGGCATTCAACAGCAATATGTCAACACATCAAGAGATATTTCAGCCATCTCTAATCTAATTACTGAATTATCACAGGGAGCTACGCTCGTTTCTTCTTCTTCTGACTCTCTTATTAATGTAGTTAATGAACTAAATATGTAAAATGAAAGGGAAATTCACTTTTAAAAGCGAATTTCCCTTTCTCCTTAATGTGGTAATGCACGTTTTTGCTTACGGTGCTCTCGTCTTGCTGGCCCTGTTTCAAACAAACGTTTTTCTTCATCTGTTTCAGGATAAATCGCAGGAACTGGTACTGGTTTCCCTTCCTCATTTACTGCAACCATCGTAACAAAGGATTCTGTCGTTAATTTTTCCTCGCCAGTCTCAATATTACGAGAAACAACACGAACGTAAACTTCCATAGAAGAACGTCCTGTAGACGAAACAATACTCTCGATTTCAAGAATATCCCCTACATGTGCAGCCGATAAAAAATCAACCGAATCAATAGATGCTGTAACTACGAGTCCCTTCGCATGTTTCATTGCTGTAATAGCAGCGATTTCATCAATATAAGCTAACACTCTTCCACCGAAAATAGAATTGTGATTATTTGTGTCTGGGGGTAATACGAGACGCGATTGAACCGTACGTGATTGGCTCATTGGTACAGCGTTGTTTGGCATAATACTTGCAACTTCCCTTCATGTAATGTTCTTTCGTCATCGTATCGCAGAAGAAGAGCTGATGCAAATTTAGAATGATTTTTTCATCGAAATAAATTTCATATCGCTCATTTCCTCAATGGCCCACTTAATTCCTTCTCGTCCATAACCACTCATCTTCACACCACCATATGGCATGTTATCTACCCTGAATGTCGGAATATCATTAATAATGACAGCACCAGCCTGTAATTCGTCTGCTGCATATAAGGCATCTGACAATATATTCGTGTAAATACCCGCATTTAGACCAAGGTCCGACTCGTTCACAAGTCGAATCGCGTCGTCTAATGTTTCATATGAAACAATTGAGACGATTGGTGCGAATGTTTCCTGACAGACAATTTTCATGTCAGCTGTTACATTCGTCATAACTGTTGGTGTTAGAGTACGTTCTGTAAATTCGCCACCTGTTGCAATAACTGCCCCTTGTTCTTGCGCTTCCTCAACCCACGCTCGGATACGTTCTACCTCATTTGGATTAATCATGGCACTGACATCTGTCTTTGTATCTAACGGGTCTCCTACTATAAGTTTTTTCGTTTCTTCAACGAATGCTTCAGTAAATTCATCAATGATGGACGAATGCACATAAATACGTTGTAACGAAATACATACTTGTCCAGCAAAGTTGAAAGCACCGCTTACGCAACGACTAACAATTTTATGAATTGGCGTCGATGGTTCGACAATTACGGCTGCATTAGAACCTAGTTCTAACGTTATTTTACGCAAACCGACCTTTTCTTTAATGCTCAAACCAACTTTACTACTGCCTGTAAAGGTTACTTTTTTGACGTATGGATGCGTAACAAGTGTATCACTAAGCTCGCCACCACTTCCTGTTACGATCTGCAACGCGCCATCAGGTAATCCTGCTTCACGAAAAATTTCAGCCATCACAATAGCACTTAACGGCGTTTGTGTTGCTGGCTTTAATACAACCGTATTACCTACTGCAAATGCTGGGCCTAATTTATGTGCCACTAAATTGAATGGAAAATTAAACGGCGTAATGGCTGAGATTACACCTAATGGTTCTCGTTTTGTCCAGCCTATACGATCTCCAGCTCCAGGTGCTGCATCCATCGGAACAGTCTCACCCTTAGACTGTTTAGCTCCCTCTGCCGCAAATTGATAGGTTGCGATTGTACGATCCATTTCGGCTAATCCTGCTACTATAGGCTTCCCTGCCTCTAATGCTAAAATTTCAGCAAATTCTTCTTTACGTTGTCGCATAATCTCAACAACTTTATATAATATTTCGGCACGTTCGTAGGCTGTAGTCTTTTTAAACGATTGGAATGCCTGCTGTGCACCTTCGATAGCTCTCTCTACATCTTGTATCGATGCTTTTGCTACCTGAGCAATAACCTCACCACTATACGGAGATGTTAGCTCATAGCTTTCCTTGGCATCTTGCCACTGACCATTCATCCATAGTTTTGTTTCCTTCATCCTTCAAATGCACCTCCAAATAATCAAGTTCTCCTTTATTCTATCATGAAGAACTTGAACTTGATGCAATAGCAGCTGCACTAACCGCAGCTATCATCGCTGCTTGCTGTGCTTGGATTAATAATTCAATGGAAGACATAATGGTCATGGACAAAGATTTTTGCACCTTCGCCATATCATAAATAGCGATTTGTACAGCCATAAAGAGAACAAATTCACGGTGCCATTTTAATAATTTCAAGTCCTTTAATTCATGATATAAATCAATAATATCTTGAAGCTGTGCTTTAGTAAGACTTAGTATGGCTAAAAAGCCGAGTAAAGGATAATGCATAGCCTTGACCTTTACATTTTGGTTTTTGAGTGTATCACGGAGTGCCACAACATTTGGTGCTAGATTAACATCAAATTGTGGGGATAAAAATGTTAATACCTGTGATAGCCACTGTAGTTCATTACCAGCATTAAAATTATATGTTCGTAATTCTTTATAATATTGATTCATTGTTTCCGCCCGTAGCTCAACATCATCAGATGGACTACTCAATAACACTGCATAAGGAATGTCCTCATAAGATGTTAAAAATGGATGATGTTTACGAATAGCATCGAATAAAGTTCTAGCTGCCTGTGCATGTGCTTTTTTATTTTGTTCATCCTCAGTCAAAAACTGTGCTCCGATATAGCTGAAATTGCCGCTTCTAAATTTTGCTTCCTTCAAGATACTCACGTTTGTAAGTAAATTCTCGACTGCCTTTTCAGTATCTTCTTGCTCCAATAAATTGGCGGCAATACTATACCCAACTGTTGTTCGTAAAGGGGACATCCACGAGGATTGCTTCTTCATCTCTTGCAGAACATTTTTATATCTTATTGCATCAAAAGTTTTTCCTGACGCTACAAATTTACTAGCAATCGCTAAAACAATTTTACGATCGACTGTCCAACCAGCAGCCTTTGATACATCCTCAACTGTATTTGTAAGTTCATTTTCAATCAGCGCGTAATCCATATTTAGCACACTCCTTTACCCATTTTACGTTACAATCTGTGAGAAAGATTCAATCCTCTTTGTAACAATTAACATAAAAAGTAAACTTAATTTAATGTATGTTACTTCATTTATCTGATTTAATAGGAAATATTAACAACTATAAAAGGAGGTCTTGAGGATGATAGCAAAAACCACAAGAAAACTATTATTTACCGTCACCTTAAAGGATCGATTAAATTTATTCCTATTTTTAAGAAATTCATCAACCAATATCGCTTTACATACTCTATTCCACAAAAATTAATATAAAAAACAGCGGCAAATTTTTCTGCCGCTGTACTATCCTTCATTTAAATTAACCCTAGTTCTCGTAACTCCTCAGATGTGAAGGCTCTTGACCTTGTTAGGAAACGTTTTCCCTCTACGCCCTCTAATGAGAACATGCCTCCTCTGCCCGCAACAACATCCAATATGATTTGTGTATGCTTCCAGTAATCATATTGATTTTTGTGCATGTAGAAAGGCGCACCACCAATCTCTCCAAGGCACACATCCTGATCTCCTAATAGCAAATCACCTTCTGGATAGCACATTGGCGAGGAGCCATCACAGCATCCGCCGGACTGATGAAACATCACAGGTCCATGTTTATCTTTTAATAGATTGATTAGTGCCAGCGCTTCTTCTGTAGCTAGTACACGTTCAACCACGCTCATGCACCTCCCTACGAATTAGAAGAAACCAAGTTTGTTTTCGCTGTAGCTAACTAATAGGTTTTTCGTTTGTTGGTAATGTGCTAACATCATTTTGTGATTTTCACGACCAACACCTGACATTTTATAGCCGCCAAATGCAGCATGTGCCGGATAAGCATGGTAACAGTTTGTCCAAACACGACCTGCTTGAATTTCACGACCGAAGCGATAAGCTGTATTAATATCTCTCGTCCAAACGCCAGAACCTAAGCCATATAATGTATCATTAGCAATTTCTAGTGCTTCCTCTTTTGTTTTAAACGTTGTTACAGCAACAACTGGTCCGAAAATTTCCTCTTGGAAAATACGCATTTTATTATTTCCCTTGAAGACTGTCGGTTTAATGTAGTAGCCATTTTCGAAGCCCTCGCCTACATTATTTTTCTCGCCACCAATTAGGCATTGTGCACCCTCTTGCTTACCAATATCTAAATAAGAAAGAATTTTTTCCATTTGCTCACTTGAAGCCTGCGCACCCATCATTGTGTTTGGATCAAGCGGATTGCCCACTTTAATGGCTTCTACACGCTGTAGTACACGCTCCATAAATTTATCGTATATAGATTCCTGGATCAGTGCACGTGAAGGACATGTACATACTTCTCCTTGATTGAGAGCAAATAGTACGAAGCCCTCTACGGCTTTATCTAAAAAGGCATCATCTTTATCCATAATATCTTCAAAGAAGATATTTGGTGATTTACCGCCCAATTCTAATGTAACGGGAATAAGATTTTGAGATGCATATTGCATAATTAAACGACCTGTCGTCGTCTCACCTGTGAAGGCAATTTTACCAATGCGAGGATTGGATGCAAGCGGTTTCCCTGCTTCTAAGCCAAATCCATTCACAACATTAATGACTCCTGGTGGTAATAAATCTTCTATTAATTCCACAAGCACCATAATAGATGCTGGTGTTTGCTCTGCAGGTTTTAATACGACACAGTTCCCAGCTGCAAGTGCTGGTGCGAGCTTCCATACTGCCATTAATAGTGGGAAGTTCCAAGGGATGATTTGACCCACTACACCAATCGGCTCATGGAAGTGATAAGCAACTGTATCGTTATCAATTTGGCTAACGGAACCTTCTTGAGCACGTAAGACTCCAGCAAAATAACGGAAATGATCAATTGCAAGAGGGATATCTGCATTTAATGTTTCGCGCACCGCTTTACCGTTATCCCATGTTTCAGCAACGGCTAGCTTTTCTAGATTTTCCTCAATACGGTCCGCAATTTTAAGTAAAATGTTTGCACGTTCTGTTGGTGATGTTTTGCCCCATGCATCTTTAGCAGCATGTGCTGCATCGAGTGCATGTTCAATATCCTCAGCTGTGGAACGTGCTACTTGTGTAAAAACTTGTCCAGTAACAGGAGTGACGTTATCAAAGTATTGACCTTTCACTGGGGGTGTCCATTCGCCACCAATATAATTATCATATTTCTGTTTGAATTGAACTACCGATCCTTCAGTGTTTGGAAATGCATAAACCATTTTACTTCTCCCCTTTACACAATTTAATGAGAACTATCTAGAAAAAACGTTATTTTATATCGGAATAACACTATTTTCATAGAAACCCTCTCAACTACTATATTGTCAGAAACGTAAAATAATTTCAACTTTTTCAAAAACTTTTCCATTTAATTTATTTTTGCTAGAAAAGCTTCTAGAATTCACGGCATGTACACGTTAAGGTATACTTAAAAATAATATAAAATATAGGAGAACAATATGCGTATTAATAAATATTTAAGTGAAACAGGCATCATATCCCGTCGTGGTGCTGATAAATGGGTTGCTGAAGGAAAAGTAACCATTAATGGTCAGTTGGCGACTGTCGGTAGTCAGGTTGAAACGGGTGATATAGTTTGCGTTGATGGAAAAGAGGTAAAGAAAGAACAACAGCTTGTCTATATTGCTCTGAATAAACCTGTCGGCATTACAAGTACAACAGAGCGTCATATAAAAGGCAATGTCGTTGATTTCGTCAATCATCCCTTACGTATTTTTCATATCGGACGTCTCGATAAGGAATCAGAGGGATTATTGTTATTAACTAATGATGGCGATATCGTCAATAAAATTCTGCGTGCAGAAAACCATCATGAAAAAGAATACATCGTTCAAGTTGATCAGCCTATAACAGCGCAATTTATTAAAAAAATGGGAGCCGGTGTTGATATTCTAGATACAACAACCTTACCTTGTCGTGTAGAAAAGATTTCGGACAAAGTTTTTAAAATCATTTTAGAGCAAGGCTTAAATCGTCAAATCCGCCGAATGTGCTCAGCGCTAGGTTATTCCGTTAAGCGCCTACAGCGTATTCGTATTATGAATATTAAGCTTGGTAATTTAAAAGTGGGCCAATGGCGTGATTTAACAGATAAGGAACGAACAGAACTATTCAAACTACTCAACTACACACCTAAATAAGCACTTAAAGGAGGGCGAGGACTATGATATCTATTCAAAGCACAGAGCAACTAACAGGGGTACGGGTTAGCGGGGATTATTGGGATTTAGATGAACTAATCAATGCGATCTATAAAGTAACTGGTGATGAAAATAAATACTATGATTATCAAGGTCCTCGACTACGTATTTTAAGCGTATGCTATAAACTAAGACATGCTATGCTCGGGGAACATCACCTTGATTTTGTGAGTAACGGACTTAATAAAAATGTCCTGACACAACATGAACTGATCTTTCCTAATAAAAATGTTTATTTTGCCACAGAAATTCTTTGGCCAGAAATAATATTTAGTGCGATTGCTTTAAATGATTTTATTGATTTGCATCAGCAGTTAAACAATGCGTCCATGTGGAATTATGAAATTGCCATTTTACGCAAGTTTCAAGCGGCTATTGCCGATTGTTTGGAACAGGAGATTGATGAGGAGGATTATGTTATGTTTGTCCGAATGCTACATGCTAAAAATCCATTCACTTTCCGTTTTGCTACGCAATATGTTGATGTTCTGAATCTAGAATATATTCAATTAAGTAAAGAGGAGCGAAAAGCACATTTAGCGGCATTTGCGGTGCGATTAATGGTAGAGGATCATGAATATTTGGCATTAAAATCAACTCTAATGGAAGCAGCTATTACGACTAAGCAAGCATTACATGATATCCAAATACAACTGAATTATCCTGAAGAAATACTATGGTGAACAAATCATGCCGTCTCAAAAACTTTGAGACGGCTACTTTTCTATTTAATGGTTTTGTAAGTCATTTTACAAATAACTCCCTCGTGCTGAGGATAGTCTGCTAAAAGCTCTTCCCGTGTAAACAATTCAAAATCTGCAAAGTCAAATCCTGGTGCAACCATACACCCGACTAGACTAAACGACTCGGAATCCTCCACCGATGAGCCGAAAATGGTATTTTTCGGAACTGCAATTTGTGGTACCTCACCAGCTTCTACATTCAAACCAAGCTTTTTCGCCTCATAGGTACCATCGGGGAAAATCATATGAACTGTTAGTGGACTTCCCGCATGGTAATACCATAGCTCATCTGATTGCAATCGATGTAAATGTGAGATATCTTGTGAGCGTAATAAGAAATAAATACTCGTATAAATAGGTCTCTGAACATCTCTCACTGCTAGCTCGTCTGTGGCACGAAATGATGAAATGTAATAGCCTCCTTCTGGATGTTCGGCTAAATTTAATTGTTTAATAAAATATTGTGCTGAAAACTTCAACATGTATCACTCCTTTTTTCCACCTTACCAAAAAATAAAGTAAAAAGGCTACCTTTGATTTTTCAAGGGATCAGCTTTATCAAGAGGTAATCTTGATATATCGAAGATCAACTGAAAGGGCATCTCTTTGTTGAGATGCCCTTCAAATTCTATAATCCGCCTAAATAAGCTGCTTTTACTTGCTCGCTCTCTTGAAGCTCTTTTGCTGAACCAGCTAAAACAATACGTCCTGTTTCAAGTACATACGCACGATTAGCAACAGATAAAGCCATATTAGCATTTTGCTCAACAAGCAATACAGTTGTACCTTCTTTATTGACCTTTTCAATAATATTAAAGATGTTTTTAACCATTAGCGGTGCAAGACCCATCGAAGGTTCATCCATTAATAACAGTTTTGGTTTTGCCATTAAGGCACGGCCCATCGCAAGCATCTGCTGTTCCCCACCAGATAATGTGCCTGACTGCTGCTTGCGACGCTCTAATAAGCGCGGAAATAGCTCGAAAACATGATCCATATCTTTTTTAATACCAGCTTTATCATTACGTAGGTAGGCACCAAGCTCTAAGTTTTCTTCTACTGACATATTGGCAAAAACACGACGACCCTCGGGAACGTGGGAGATCCCCGATTTAACAATAGTTTGTGCTGCCTTCCCAGCAATAGAGAAGCCCTCGTATTCAATAATGCCACCTTTTGGCTTCAGTAAACCTGATAATGTCTTTAACAATGTACTTTTTCCAGCACCATTTGCACCGATTAACGTTACAATTTCACCCTCGTTTACTTCTAAAGAGAGGCCCTTTAATGCTTGGATGTTGCCATAATAAACATCGATATTTTGTACTTTTAGCATTAGCCGATAACCTCCTCACCAAGGTACGCTTCAATTACCTTAGGATTGTTGCGAATTTCTTCTGGTGTCCCGTCAGCAATTAATTGTCCATGATCGAGTACATAAATGCGTTCACAAATACCCATAACTAAGCTCATATCATGCTCAATTAACAAAATGGTTAAGCCAAATTCTTTACGAATAAATGCAATTAACTCCATTAAATCATGTGTTTCCTGTGGGTTCATCCCTGCTGCTGGCTCATCCAATAATAGTAGCTTGGGATTCGCTGCTAAAGCACGAGCAATTTCTAAACGACGCTGCATTCCATATGGTAAATTTTTCGCTAGTTCATCCTTATAGACATCTAAGCCAAAGATTTTTAAGAATTCAATTGATTGATGCTCCATTGCTGCCTCACCCTTGAAATGAGTTGGCAAACGGAAAATAGAAGACCACATGGAATGCTTAGCAAGAGAATGATTGGCTACCTTAACATTGTCTAGAACAGATAGCTCTTTAAATAAGCGAATATTTTGGAACGTACGGCTAATACCCTTTTGCGTCACCTGATATGGTGCCAGTCCATTTAATCTCATACCATCAAAAGTAATTATACCTTCCGTTGGGGTATAAACCCCTGTCAGCATATTAAAGCTGGTTGTTTTCCCAGCACCATTAGGTCCAATTAGCCCTACTAATTCACCTTGATTAAGGTACATATTCACACCCTGTACCGCCTTTAAACCACCGAATTGAATCCCCATGTTTTCAACTTTTATAAGAAGGTTTCCAGTCATTATTTTGTACCTCCTTTTTTACCAAACTTAAATAACTGCGTAATTTCCTTTGTTCCCATTAAGCCGGTTGGACGATACAGCATGACAATAATTAATACTAAACTATAAATAATCATACGAGTTTCAGGGAAGTTTGCTAGATAAGTTGATACAAAAGTTAAGAAAATCGCTGCAATCACTGAACCAGAAAGACTCCCTAAGCCACCGAGTACAACATAAATTAAAATATCAAATGATTTTAAGAAACCAAATGTTGTCGGTTGGATAATATAAAAGTTATGTGCGAAAATAGCTCCAGCTAGACCTGCAAAGAAAGACCCAATCGCGAATGCAACAACTTTATAATAGGTCGTATTAATACCCATAGCATCCGCTGCAATTTCATCCTCACGAATGGAAATACACGCACGACCATGACGAGAATTTGTAAAGTTCGAGATAACGAGAATCGTTAACACAACACCAAAGAATGCATATGTCCAGTTAGATAAATATTTAACCTGCATCCCCGCTGCGCCACCAACATAATCCGTATTTAAAAAGATAATACGAATAATTTCAGCAAAGCCTAGTGTCGCAATTGCTAAATAATCTCCTTTTAAACGAAGAGTGGGAATCCCTACTATTAGACCAGCAACCGCTGCTGCGACTGCCCCTAAAAAGATAGCCAATGGGAATGGCAGCATTAATTTTGTGGTAATGATAGCGGACACATATGCACCAACTGCTAGGAACCCAGCATGCCCAATTGAGAATTGTCCAGTAACCCCAATAACAATATGCAAGCTGACAGCCAGCATGATGTTAATACACATTGTGATTAACATATTTTTGTAGTACAAATCAATTACTTCTGTTGTAATCAATAATTGCACAACTGCATAGATGACTAGCGCTATTACGGCATAGCCCCAAAAAATTTTAGACTTTTTCATAAAACCGCTCACCTACACTTTCTCACGGGCATTTTTACCAAAGATACCCGATGGTCTGAAGATTAAAATTAAAATTAAAATTACGAATGCCGCTGCATCACGCCATAATGAGAAGCCAAGCGCACTTACTAAGGACTCTACAACGCCTAGTAACATACCACCAACCATAGCGCCCGGAATGATACCAATACCACCAAGAACAGCTGCGATAAATGCTTTAACGCCAGGAATAACACCCATTAAAGGATCAATCTTTGTATAATAAACACCGAAGATAACACCCGCTGCACCAGCTAAAGCTGAACCAATAGCAAATGTTGCAGAGATTGTATTATCAACGTTTATACCCATTAAGCGAGCCGCATCTGCATCGTGAGAAACGGCACGCATCGCTTTACCGATTTTTGTTTTATGTACGATGAATTGTAAAAGAATCATCAGTACAACTGCGACTGATAAAATTAAAATGGATGTACTGCTAATTTGTACACCAAAAATATCAAATGATTTATTTTTGAAAACTTCAGGATAAGCTGCTGGTTGAGCACCTCTGAAGAAAATAGTAGTGTATTCAATTAACAATGACACACCAATCGCTGTAATTAATGCTGCGATACGTGTTGCATTTCGTAAACGTTTATAGGCAATACGTTCAATTAAAACACCAAAGATCGCACAAACGGTCATTGCCAATAATAGAGCCGGGAAGAAACCAAGCTCCCATTTAGCAATTGCGTAAAAGCCAATAAATGACCCGATCATGAAAACATCACCATGAGCAAAGTTAATCAGCTTGATAATACCGTATACCATCGTATACCCTAACGCTATTAACGCGTAGATACTTCCAAGTGAAATACCGTTCACAAGTTGCTGTATCCATTCCATGCGCATTCACTCCTTTGAATTTTCTGAAAAAATGAGAAATCTGTACATGCATCTATACTAGAAAGTTATGAATTACGTTAGCATTCTAGTTATCTAAAACATAAAAAGGAAGGCGTGTTTACCCGCCTCCCCCTTGCTTACAAAACATTAAGGATTAACTTTAGAGTTGAACACTTGTTTACCGTCTTTGAATTCAAGAACTGTTGCTGTTTTAATTGGGTTATGGTTTTCGTCAACTGAGAAAGTACCTGTTACTAAAGAAAGATCTTTTGTTGCAGCTAATTCATTTTTAATTGCTTCACCATCCGTAGAGCCTGCACGTTTAATCGCATCTGCAATGTAGTAAATTGAGTCATAACCAAGTGCATTAAATGCGTCAGGTGCTTTGTCACCATTTGCCGCTTTAAATGCCTTTACGAAATCTTGAATTTTTTGGTCTGGGTCTTCAGCAGAATAGTGGTTTGTGATGTATGTGTTATTCAATGCATCCGCACCAGCTAAATCTATTAAAGTTGGAGAATCCCAACCATCAGCACCCATTAAAGGTACATCAATACCCATTTCACGTGCTTGTTTAACGATTAAACCAACTTCTTCATAGTATCCTGGGATAAAGATGAAATCTGGATTTGATGCTTTAATATTTGTTAACTGTGTACGGAAGTCTGTATCCTTCGCTACATAAGCTTCTTCTTTCACAACTTTTCCGCCACTCTTAGTAATTGTTTCTTTAAAGGATTTTGCCAAACCTTTTGCATAGTCTGATGCATTATCTGCGAAAATAGCTACATTTTTCGCATCTAGCTCGCCTGAGGCAAAGTTAGCCGCTACAATTCCTTGGAATGGATCGATAAAGCATGTACGGAATGCATATTCATTCACACTGCCATCTTCGTTTACTGTAATATTTGGCGCTGTACCAGAACCAGTTACAATTGGAATTTTATTATCATTGGCTATTTGAACCGTTGCTACTGTATTTCCTGAAGTTGCAGGCGCTAGCATTGCTACTACTTTATCTTGCGTTGCTAGTTTAATAGCAGCTGAGGTTGCCTCAGAGTTCTCTGATTTATTATCTACTTTAATCAATTCAATTTTCTTGCCGTCAATACCGCCAGCATCATTAATTTCTTTTACAGCCAGTTCTGCACCTAGCCCAATAGAGGAACCATAAGATGCTACATTCCCCGAAAGCTCTAAGTTGGCACCAATTTTAATTGTATCGCCATCAGATGAACCTCCGCCTGATGATGAGCCTCCGCCAGAACTTGAATCGTCTCCGTTACCACAACCTGCAAGAACACCAGCAAGTAATGAAGATGCTACTAAAAGTGAACCGAACTTCTTAAGCTTTTTGCTCTCTCTCATAATTAAATTCCCCCTGAAAATTTCTAAAATATTAGATATTTCTGATAATTATAAACAATTAAATTCATTTACTCAATAGCAAAAATAATTATTTATAACTATCCTAAAACGAATGAAAAATATTATTCATATAAGCCTTTTACATTGTAAAACATTCTTTATATTTAGTCTAGAGTGATTTTTCAGTATAATTAGTTATTTGTGAATTATCTTTTAATTTTACATAAAGACTAGTACAAAACTATTAGATGAAATTACTTTTTTACAATAAAGTCTAAGTAAGAGCGTTCATTTTCTCATATCATTATTTCCCTGAAAATAATTACTGCGATGTTACTTTATTTAAATTAGAAAAGCTTAGAGTTGGTTTCCCAAGCTCTAAGCTCTTTTTAAGACAAACACACAAAGACGTTCATTAATATTGGTTTCATTTTCTAAATGAACCTCATGAAGTAATTCAAATGATGTTCCATGATGTAAAAATTGTAAATAATCATAAGGCGGATAATATAAAATTAAATGAATATCTCGCATTCGCTGTTCATAGGATTTCCAAATATTATGAATGACTGTACGAAAAATATGAATCGAAAAAGGGTTGAAGAAGAAGAACACATTATCACGTGACTTTATTTCATAAGCCTCAGCTATTGTATGAATAAACGAAATGGGTGCATGTGCTTTCATTTTTTGGAGATAACTACGTTTATTTTCTTCAGCCTCTGCATAAAATCCTGCATCCATTTCTATCCCAATAGTCGGAATACGGAACTTATGATGCACATAAATGGGTACTCTTCCTTTTCCACATCCCATATCAATGAATACTGGATTGTCCGGCATCTCGTACGCTTCAAACAATTGTTCCAACCCGCTATATGGTGTTGGCTCATATCGGTGATAGTGTGCGAGTTTTGGGAAACCATATTGTTCTCCCACTGTGTTAATATGCAAATATTTATCAAACTGCTGTTCATTCATATGAAAAGACTCCTCAGAAAAGAATGCTTTATTTTAACACGATAAAATGCAAAAACCATACCCAAACATGTTGGATATGGTTATTTTTCAACGACCTCTGCGTTTAAATTTAACAACAAAGAGAAGTGCTAAGAGAAGCAATACAAGGCAGGCTGCGGCTGTAAACACTGTATTTTTATCAATTACAGTTGCTTGATTAGACGCTCCATCATTTTCACCTGGCATACTGATTGGGCCTCCGCTTCCATCAGGACGTTGCATTGATTCGCCATTTTGTCCTTCTCGTGGGCCATTGCCTTCTCTATTAAACGGTGGGCTCTGTGATGGATCAAAATCCTCTGGTAGTTGACTCGGGTCAAAATTCTCTGGCATTGAATTCATCTCACCATTTTCATTTGGAGTTGGTGCGCCCATATTTCCTTGTGATGTCGTAGACTCTTCTACAACCAGCTCTCCAGATAGCTGCTTTAAAATAGATTGGGAGCGCTGTTTAGCGAATTCAGGTAAGCTATTTTCACCTTCAACTGCCTCTAAGAATTGCTCTGTAGTAGAGAATTTTGTGGGATCTGCCTCCACATAGGTCGTTATTAATAGTGCTAAGTTTTTAGTAATAGCTTGTACATAATCCTCTGTTAAATAGGTTGTCGCTAGCTCTTCTAGATAACCTTCATATTTAGCACGGTACTCTTCATTAGTAAGCAGGGCATTCAGCAGTGGCCGCTCCTCTAACGTTGTGCCAGAAACAGGGGTTTTCACACTAAAATTAATAGCGCTCTCGGCTAACAGGTTGCTTGACATCCCCATTTCCATTCCCCTATTGAAGCCTCCATCTGGCTGTTGTAACCTCCCCCAACCTGCCTGATCAAGTTGTCCATTGTTTTGTGCTCCTGGTTCTTCTAAAGTTGTCGGAGCATCAGCTGAGTTTTGACTGTTTTCTCCACCCATTCTACCGCCTCCACCGCCAACACCAAAGCCGCCGAAGGACATATTGTAATCCCACGGAATAATTGAAAACACACCATTCTGTTCATACAAATAATAGTTATGTTTCATATTCCCCTGGTAACTATCTAAATTGACAAGTGCTGTATTGACAGCGAAATAACGTAACATTTCATCGACATCAAGGTATTTTTCGATGTCTCCACCGTTATTAATAGCATTTAGCATCTCCACAAGCTTGGATTGATCCATATGACCTTCATTTGTTTTTAATCCCATGCCTGTATAGTCTGCAATATCATCACTAATATATTTCAAATCACTGCCAGTTCCGTCTGGCTTAAATAAAAAGCCATCATTGGAACCATAGTTATTGGCTAGGAATGTCTCATCTACTGCTTCCACTCCTAAAAACAAGCCCCGTTCCTCACCATTTACTGTGACATACATATAGGAGTGTGCTGGTGTTGGTAAGCCCATTTGCTCCATCATTTCATAGGAGATATATTCCCGCATCAATGTAGCATCACTATAATTATTATTTAAATTTAATTTTTTCAAACCATATAAGCTTTGAGTATCATCATAGTAATCAAAATCGATTTTTAAACTATAACGATCCGAGTCACTATTGACAACTGATCGTAATGATAAATTCCCTTTTGTGCGAATAGCAACATTCTCAATTTTCTTGCCGTTTACTGTAATATCCGCCTGTTTTAATTCCTCATCCGCTGCATTTTCAAGCATGTCAGTCCAATCTTCCTCAGCAATCTCGATATCGACAGTGGTTACTTTATTGCTATTAAATACCATATCCTCATAGGAGAACTCGGAATTTTTCGTTTCAATTCCTGCATTTGGAAGCACAGCATATATCACGACAAAGAGAAGGAGTAAAATTGCCATGCACAGGTAGACAATTCGTGTTTTAATCATAGCCATCACCTCTCATCGTAGTCCTTTTTGTTAATGAGGTCATTACGCTGTGAAATTCCCATCGTAGCTAAGCATAATGGCTGATTTAACACCAGCAACTTTTGTTAGTTCATCCATCAGCTTCGCATCATTTTGCTTTACACGAATTTCGTAAGTTGTTTCAATTTCATCATTATGCATAATGGATTTTGATTTGAGTGCGAATTTTTTTGTTTGTGCAGCAATAATTCGCTCCACCTCAGCATTTGCTAGCTCTTCTTCAAACTTTACAATCAATAAATAAGGATTCTCTACCGTAATTTTATTCACGAACACTAGTAGTACAAGACCGATTAACACAGCACCGATAATTACTAATGGAATAAACCCTGCTCCACATAAAATACCAGAAACAATTGCCCAGAAAATATAGACTAAATCCATTGGATCTTTAATAGGTGTTCTGAAACGTACGATGGATAAAGCACCAACCATACCAAGTGATAACAGAACATTTGAACTAATCCCCATAATTACAAGTGCAGTTGCCATTGTCATAATAAGTAATGAGATATTGAATGAATGAGAGTAAATGACACCATTAAAAGTTTTCTTATAAACGGCGTAAATGAAAAGCCCTATAAAAAATGCCACTACTAAGCCAATAATAGAATCGATTAATGAAAATGATGTTGTTTTTTCTAAAAAGTTGGATTTAAATATATCGCTAAATTTAATTGTATCCATTTGTTCATTCTCCTTTGTATTTAGCCGTACATACGACTAAGCTGATATTTGGAATAGGCCTCTGCACGTGTATCTACAGATTGTAGTAAATACTTGATAATGTCTGGTAAATATTCATCATACTTTACCTCTAAAACCACAAGGTTCGGCTCCAGTACATCTACCATCGGCAGGTTTTGATTAAACATATCTGTGTTGCGTAGACTCGATTGGACCTTACTATCAAACGTTACGCGGACATTTCCGAACGGATAAATGTACGCCTCTCGCTCATAGTCTACTACCGTTGTAGGTCTAAGCTGGCTATAATTCATTTCTTGATATAAGTCTCGAATTAGCACTCGGTCGTCATTCTCCATCCAGGATATATCCCCGACACGCATTTGTTCATACTCAGCCTGAGATATCTTACACTTCGATTTAAAAGTGACATTGTTACGCTTACTTTTTCGCTCTAAATTAATAATGGCACTAGATTTCCCGTATATGCGTACCCGATATTTATCCCGATTGATATAGCCCTCTTTTTTCTCATTTAGCACTTTATTGGCCAAATTATCGAAATACGTACTACGGATCAAATATTTACCGTCCTTGCCCGCATGCTGGTCTAGCTGCATAACATGCTGAAGCTTAGCTTTTAATAAAGCATAATCTGGGTAGGATATCGCTTGTTTAATTTCTTGGCGACCATTTGGATTAAATGAAGTTACTATCGGCATCTCATCACGCTCCCTTGTCTTAGTGTTATACTGACAGCTACTTTCCCATTTGAATGGTTTACCAACTAGTACATGAAGATGACAAAACCTTCATAAGGCTCGTACTCGTCGTCTACACCATTTACTATAAAGAGCTTTTGTGTCAGGCAGATGTCGGCTTTACATATTCTTCAACTATTTTTTACAATTCAATGCTCACCACCATCTCTATGAGACATGCAAAAAATAACTATCGTCTTCCTCTACTCTCGGTACAATGATTGGCTGCATCAATATAAAAAAGCTACCACGCTCTTACAGCGTAGTAGCCTTTTGTAATACTAATTCAAAGGATGTACCAGAGGTCTTGCTTTCGATTAATCGTAAATCACCCCCGACAGATTGTGCCATCATTTTACTAAGTGGTAGTCCTAAACCCAAGCCTCGAACTGTATATTTTTTATTTTCTCCTCTATAAAAACGCTCAAAAATAAATGCCTGTTCCTCCTGAGGGATACCGCGCCCTGTATCTTTGACTATCATCGATAACGTATCCCCTTGATCTGTCAGCGTTAAGGTGATTGTTCCTTTGTCCATCGCCTGTTTGGCATTCGTTAAAAGGTTTGTCATGATTTGTTGGATACGAACAATATCAGCCTCTACCAGTACAGGTTGATCTAATAAGTGCAAATTCACACTTACAAGCTCATCATCCTGCATGACTTCCCACTGAGCCACTGCATCACGCAATAACTGATTAACATCTACAGATTCGATCTTCACGGGGATAGCATCCACAGCAAAGTGGTTAAAGGCAAGTAAATCACCAACCATTGTTTTCATTTTTGTTGTTTCAACCATCGCCATTTCAATGAACTCTATCGCATCCTGCCCTGTTACAACGCCATCTTTTACAGCTTGTAATAGACCACTTATCGAGGTAACAGGTGTTTTCAACTCATGAGTGACACCTGCTAATAATTCCGTTCGCGTTTTCTCCAGTTGTTCTAGCTTACTCGCCATATTTTTAAAGGATGTAACAAGCTCACAGACCTCTTTTTCTTTACTATCTTGAGGTAAATCAACAGCATAATGACCTTCCTGAACATGCTTGGCTGCCTCTGCTACTTGCTTGATTGGACGGGCTAAACGCTTTGATAAAAAGTAAATGGCTATCCAGCCTAATAAAGCCAATGCTCCAATCAATAAGGCAAGCTGTCCATATGCTTGGTTAACCCTTGTTAAATTTACCTTCTTCTCCATCACGAGAACCCAGCCCAATAACTGATCATTATTTTCTATCTTTCTTATAACCACATATTCGGGCTCTCTTCCCCCAGTTACTTCCTTCGTCCCTTCTTCTCCATCCAACAAACCAGTCACATTTTTGGCACTGCCAGGAGGCACAGGGCGGTTACTCGTCAGTATATTGCCTTCTGTGTCAACAACATACAAAATCGGATCAATCTCTCTCATATTGAAGCGCTCACGATCCCCAATAAAGCCTGGAATACCCTTTATCGGCCCATTATTAGGATTTGTTGTATCAGTTAAACGATAGACCGTCTCGTCTGCTAAAAACGCCATCAATTCTAATCGATTTTCAAATGTTGTATGACGAATCCACGCAGCCGAGATGAAGGAAATTATAGCTAAGCCAATAAAAAGTGTTAATAAATAACGGCTCGTCCAATATTGGAGTAAAGATATTCGCTTATTTTTTTTGAACACTTAGCTGATACCCCAATCCACGTAGTGTCTTTATTTCTCCTTCTGCCCCATCCCATTCCTTTAATGCCCTTCTAAGCCTCTTTATAGCTAAATCTACTGCTCGATCACTTCCTTCATACTCCCAACCCCAAACTTGATCTATGAGCTGATCACGGGTAAATGTTTGATTGGGATGGTCTGCTAAAAACATAAGCACTGATAAATCTCTTGGCGTTAATATAATTTCTTCTTCACCAAGAAATACCCTATGTGCTTTACTATCAATGGTTAAAGAACCATAACGTTTTATAACGGATGAATTTGTCCTTCCTTCAGCACGTCTTAAAACAGCCCTCACCCTTGCAACAACTTCATCTGCAATAAAAGGCTTAGCAATATAATCGTCTGCCCCATGGTCAAACCCTTCTAAGCGGTAGTTTACTTCACCTAATGCTGTCAACATAATAACAGGGCAAGTACTTAGCTCTCTAATTTCCTTTAAAATGGACCAGCCGTTTTTCTCTGGCAACATAATATCTAATAACACTAGGTCTGGCTGTATTTCCCGAAACATGTCCAAGGCTTCACCACCATTGAAACATTGTGTCACATCATAACCCACTTTTTGTAAATATACCTTTAACACCTGACTTATTGCATATTCATCTTCTACTACTAAAATATTTGCCATAGGCATTCACCTCGATACTAGTTCGCTCTTACATTCATTATAGCACCAGATTATGTCAGTTAAATGTCAGCCTATATACAGCCCATAAACTGCTATGAGATAATATATAGAGGGGCATCTATTGACAATGTCTTCCTAAGCCACTTATCATTGATTGCGAATGATAATCAATGATAATTCATTCAAAATTTAAGTAAATGAAATTAAGGGGGGTAAAAGCATGATTATTGTAACTAATCGTATTCAAGTGAAACCTGGTTTTGCTGCGAAAATGGCACCTAACTTTACAAAGCCAGGTCCACTACAACAATTTGAAGGCTTCCATAAAGTAGAGGTGTTAATTTCGACCGACGATCCTACTTATGACGAGATGAGTGTTAATATGTATTGGGAATCCAAAGAGCATTTCCAAGCATGGCGTAATAGCGATGCATTCGCAGCAGCCCATCAGCGTCCAAGTTCGGGTTCTGAGGGAGAAAAAGCGGACAGCCCAATGATTGGCAGCAAAATTGTGGTGGCTGAATTAGCATCTTCCATCGAAGCTTTACGTTAATGAACGACAATTAAATTATTTATACATTATCTTCTGATTCTATCTAAAAAGCCCTGCATGTTGAACGACTATGCAGGGTCTTTTTTTAAGATAAAATAATGACTAGTATATAACCCAAAACGGATAAACAAACAGAGCCAATTAAACCAGCAATAAATGCCTTTACACCAAGCTCCTTAAAGGTTTTAATCTCCACATTTAACCCAAGGCCAGCCATGGCCATAGCGATTAAAATATACGCAATATTGACAAATGCTTGTGCTACATTAGCTGGTATAATCCCCAATGAATTAATAGCACTCATCGCTAAAAACCCTAAAATAAACCACGGAATGATGGAGAAGGAAAATGCCTTTTTCTCTTTATTTTTGTCTATTCTTCGATAGAAAATACCGATCATAATCGCTACTGGTACAAGTAGGGCAACACGTGTTAATTTCACAATAACCGCTATATCAATGGCTTCATTTCCACCAGCAGACGCTGCTGCAATAACATGGGCAATTTCATGTAATGTACCACCTGCAAAAATACCGTACTCCGTTGGCGTTAAGTCGATGATGGAATAGATAACCGTATAAATAAGCGTAAATATAGTCCCTAATAAGGCAACAATTGCTGCCCCTACTGCCGTTTCTTTTTCATTTGCTTTTATTTGAGGTGCGATTGCCACTACAGCAGCAGCCCCACAAATTGCTGTCCCACAAGCCGTTAATATCCCTAGCTTCTGTTCCACTTTAAACATTTTTGTTAATCCGTACACAACTAGTAAAGCAAATACTAAATTAATGACTGCAATCAAAAAAACATTTGCCCCTGCATGATAAATGTCTGCCAAATTTAAACGCATGCCCAATAAAATAATGCCAAGCCGTAATAGCTTCTTACTAGAGAAGGCAATACCCACTTGCCATGAATCTTGTACTTTAAAAGCTGCTCTCCAAGCCATTCCTAATATAATGGCAATAACCAACTGACCTAATATTGAAAAGAAAGGAAATGTGGCAATATATTTCGCTACTAAAGCAATAAGGAGTGTTAACAATACTCCTTTCAAGAAATTAGGATTAAGGGTGGATTTCACTTTATTCTGTCTATTAACCATGTTGTTCACTTCTTTCTCCCTTGTTGATTATTACTTTAATAAAAAGCGAACTATTAGTAAAATACATATATATAATCATTATCATTAACATTTCTAATAATAGAGGTGAAACTATGCAATACGAAGCTTTAAAAACGTTCGTCACACTAGTTGAGGTCAATAATTTTACGAAAACCTCTGAAATACTTCATATTTCACAGCCAAGTGTTAGCTTACACATTAAAAACCTAGAGCAGGAATTACAAACAACCTTGTTTATTCGTTCACCAAAATCCGTGCAAATTACACCAACTGGTGAAATTCTTTATAAACGAGCGAAGCAAATCATGGCTATAACTGAAGCGGCGAAAGAAGATATTGCGGCCTATCATCAAGAGGTACAAGGAACACTAGTCATTGGGGCAAGCTTTACGATCGGCGAATATATATTGCCCCCCATCATAGCAAGCTTGCAGCAACAGTTCCCACAACTTGAGCTTCAAATTATTATTGGCAATACGAAAGAAATCATTCAATATACAAAATTATTGCAAGTTGATATTGGTCTGATAGAAGGGCAAGCACAGGATAATGAACTGGTAATTAAGCCATTTATGCAGGATGAACTATTTATTGTCAGTGCCAGTAATCATCCACTGACAAAGCAACAACCCATTACCCCCGATAAACTTCAACAGCAAAACTGGGTTGCCCGTGAAGAAGGCTCTGGGACACGTTATTATTTAGATCATTTATTCAGAGCTAACGGTCTACAAATCCAATCACTTTTGACGATTAGTAGTAATCAGGGGGTCAAAGAGAGCGTTATGCAGGGACTTGGTCTTTCCTTACTATCCGCTTGTGTTATTGAACGTGAATTAAAAAATGAAGATATGACCATTTTGCCCCTTGAAGGACAGCATTTTCTGCGGACATTTTCTTATCTTTGCTCACCAACGATGAAAAATAAGCGCAATGTCGACATACTCATAGATATATTAATAAAGAAAGCTTAGCTGACTTTTTCTCGTCGCTAGGCTTTCTTTATGGTTCTTCTTGTATTCAAACGCTTAGTTTCAATGATTTCCACAAATTTTGTCGCTGCTCTAGAAAGAGGTACTGTTTTCAAATAACACATACCAATACTCCTTGTTGGAATACTTTCCATTAAGGTTAATTCATAGAGAAGACCTCGCTGGAGATAGTCCTTTGAAAATTCCTTGGTTACACACGCAATACCGAGATTACTACGAGCAAACTCTAACACCAAATCATGTGAACCTAGCTCAAATTCGGGTTCAATATGGATACCTCTTGCAAAGAGATAGTCTTCCACATACTTTCGTGAATTCGATTTTTTCTCTAGAAAGATAAGTGGAAATTTCAAAAGATCCTCATAGCTTAAACTTTTAGACGCAAGTGTCTTGTATTTCTCCCCACACACGAAGATATCTTGAATATTCGTGCATACGGTTAACTGTAATGTTGAATCTTCTATTGGAAAATTGCAAAATCCGATATCGACCTCACCCGATTTAATAAAATTACATATTTCAGATGTTGTACCATTTAACATTTGTAATTTGATATTCGGATACATTGTATGGAATGCTTCTAAATAAGGCATTAAAAAGAAGCGTGAAATGGTATCCCCTACTCCTAGTTTTAATTGCCCTGTTGTTAAATTTTTAAATTCTAGCAACTTTTCTTCACCGGCATCTAAAAGCCCTAAAGCTGAATTCGTATATTCAAAGAGAAGACTACCCTCTGTTGTCAGCGTCACACCTTTTGGAGTTCGATTAAAAAGACGTGTTCCAAGCTCCTTCTCCAATTGCATCATTGCCTGACTAACAGCAGGCTGTGTCATATATAAATCCTTAGCCGCACTCGAAAAGCTATTATTTTTTGCTACAACACTAAAAATACGATATAAATCTAATTTCCCTATCATATAAGCACCTCTTATAGCTATTATATGAACTATTAATTTTACTTATATCATTACTGGAGCGTATAGTAAAATCATATGGATTTTATTTCACTTTACGATTGATAGAATGAGGAGAGATTAAGTTGGAACGTGTAATCGGTACAGTTGTAAGAGGTCTTCGTGGTCCTATTATTAACGAAGGCGATAATATTGAACAAATCGTTGTAGATACAGTGTTAAATGCTGCGACAATTGAAGGCTATGCAATCGAGGATCGTGATATTGTCACAGTAACTGAATCTGTTGTAGCACGTGCACAAGGTAACTATGCATCAATAGATGATATCGCTGTAGATGTGGCAGCTAAGTTCGGCGATGATACTGTCGGCGTTATTTTCCCGATTTTAAGTCGAAACCGCTTTGCCAACTGTTTACGTGGTATTGCCAAAGGTGTTAAAAAGGTTGTACTAATGCTAAGCTACCCATCCGATGAAGTAGGTAATCACCTTGTAGATATTGATGAGTTAGATGTAAAAGGCATTAACCCTTGGACAGATACATTAAATGAGGTTGAATTCCGTGAACATTTTGGCTACCAAAAACATACATTCACGGGTGTAGATTATATCGAATACTATAAAGAGTTAATTGAAGCAGAAGGCGCTAAATGTGAAGTCATCTTCTCTAATAACCCAAAAACAATTTTAAATTATACAAAGAGTGTATTAACATGTGATGTTCATACACGCTTCCGTACAAAGCGCATTTTAACAGCAAATGGTGCTGAAAAAGTTTACAGCCTTGATAATATTTTAGCTGAGTCTATTAATGGGTCTGGCTTCAATGCAGAATATGGTCTTCTTGGCTCTAACAAAGCGACAGAGGATAGTGTAAAACTATTCCCCCATACTTGTCAGCCAATTGTTGATGGAATCCAAGCAAAAATTAAAGAGGCAACAGGCAAAACGGTAGAAGTCATGATTTATGGTGACGGTGCATTTAAAGATCCAGTGGGTAAAATTTGGGAGCTTGCAGACCCTGTTGTTTCACCAGCGTTTACGGCTGGATTGCATGGAACACCAAACGAGGTTAAATTGAAATACTTAGCAGATAACGACTTTGCTAACCTTCGAGGTGAAGAATTAAAAGCCGCTATTTCTGAATACATTCAAAATAAAGATGAAGATTTAACGGGTCAAATGGCTGCACAAGGAACAACACCTCGTCGCTTAACAGACCTAATCGGTTCGCTATCTGATCTAACATCTGGCTCAGGTGACAAAGGAACACCTATGATTTATATTCAAGGTTACTTCGATAACTATACTAAATAAAAAAAATGAACTCTCGTGTAGAAATGAGAGTTCATTTTTATTTACCTTTGCGTGAGGATGACAGGAATCGAACCTGTAAGCCCTTTTCAAAAGGGATATGCATTCCTTGCACACTTCCTCATATTATATATTTTTGGAGTAATTGATTTAGTATTACATTTTTCTCAGTCCTTTTTATTTAATCTTTAATCAAAGTAATTTTGTTAGATCCATTTTATTTTAAGCCATTTGGAATCATTTCTTCCTGTAGCCAATGATCGCTTGTTTGAACATGTTGCGGTCTCACAAATTTTCCTAAATTATAGCGAAAATCATCATAATGGAATGAGGCAGCGTTTCTAATCACATACCCCTCTTGTTCACCATCAAAAATGGATTTACCAGTAAATGTCCGTTTTATTTGTTCTTCATCAAAAATACCCCGATATAAAACGGGTACTGTTTCAATACCTAACTCAGCTGCAAAAGCGACCGTTTCATCCCAACTTAAACAAATATTATCTTCATTCCAAATACTAAATAAATAAAAATAACTTGTTAAGGCTTGATAATAAATGGAATGCTTCGCATACATATTTTCTCCACATAAGCGCCACTCATTAGGAATTCGATACGCAAAACTTGCATGAAATGTTTTTATCCAATGTCTAGAAGGATGATTGGCTGAATGGATGCTTCTGGCATGCATATAGTCTTTGTAAAGCGTAGTGCCTTCCCCATCTAGTTTTTCAGTGACCACCACTTCTTTTCCTATAAAATGATTCACATTTTTAGCAACTTTATCATCATGGGTATAGCCCCTGCTCCAGGGTAAATGAAAGCTTCTTGGGTATTTCATTAATTTCGTCATAGTTCCACTTCCTTTCCTTTTTATTTAGCAAATTGATCTGCCTCTCGGAAGAAATAAAGTCTTGTTAATAAATCACCATCTAATAAGTGATAAATTTGGCTTCCGCCTTTATCGCCCCCATACTGGATTAACATATGAAATTGCACTAAATGAACAACCTTCAACACAAAATCCTCTTCAAAGCCCAACTCTACGAGAAAATGACAAACCAATTGGGCAGATACATTTTCATGCCCATAATAGCCATATCGTTGTTGCAATGGTTTATATTTTTTGCAAAATGGTTTGCCGACATCATGGAACAATGCAGCCAATTGTAGTGCCAGTTTATCGCTTTCCAAGTAGTATTCATTGATATAGGCAAACACGAAATACGTATGCTGACATAGTAAAAATTGATGGTATGGATTTTCTTGATTGAAATGATAAATTTCTTTAAAAAGTGGGACTGATCGAAGTGTTTGAAACAGTTCTTCATAAGTGGGTTGGCTTTGTATAAGTGAGACAAATTGCTGTCGAGAGATATCATAGGGACTTGATTCATGTACAATATGCACTTCATCAAACCCTTCTCCTGCTGTAGGAAACTCTAGATGCTTTCTCATTTTTTCCATCACCAATAATGGTACATGCCGCTTCCGCCGTTGGTTTCTGGCTACACAGATTGAATAAGGGGTATCAAAGTAATAGCATTCCTTCTTAACCGCACTCGACAATTTGCGGAGTGCAAACATTCTGCGCTCCCGCTCTATATTGGTGGCATCTACAATGACAGAATAACCTTTTGCCACTAAATCATTCAGACGCTCATATAACGTGCGAAAGACTACTCGTGATTTTTGCTTGGTGGCATCACCAAACAATTCTTGACGTATTGCATCACTGGAAAGAATAATCGCATTTTCACTTTTCGCTAGCTGTTTCACAAATGTACTTTTTCCACTTCCAGGCAACCCCACTGTAAAGATTACCTTCATCCTCTGCACCTCCCTTCAAGTTTCTATATCGTATTAAAAGAACAATCCTTTAGTTTTCAATACATACTGTAAGCAATTTAAAAGGCATGAGCCATTACCACACCAATACTCATGCCTTCATTATTTTTTAGCTTACGTCACTTATGGGCAAAGTGTCCGTGCTATATTTTCAAAGTAACGAACACCATATATAAGAGCTTCTTCATCTACTTTAAAACGAGGATGGTGCAATGGGTACGCTTCACCAAACTCTACGTTATGTACCCCGATAAATTGCATAGATGAGGGAACAACTTCTGAAAAATCGGCAAAATCCTCTGTGCCAAATATAGGTTCAGGCAATACCTTCACACCTGTAGCACCAACAATCTCTCCAGCTATACGACGAGATAATGCCGTTAATTCCTTATCATTTGTGACGGAAGGGCAACCTAGCTCCCAATTAATGTCTACTTTTGCACCGTGCATAGTTGCAATACCTGTCACTATCTTTTCTAAATGTTCTCGTGTATCCACACGAATTTTCGCATCTAGGGAACGGATTGTTCCTCCAAGCTCTGCTGTATCTGCAATAATATTTAATGCCGTTCCACAGTGAAATTTTGCAACAGTTAAAACAGGTGCATGTGTACTTGGCACTTTACGTGACACTATTGTTTGTAAAGCTACAACTATTTCAGAACCAATTATTAAAGGATCTATAGCGACCTCTGGTGTTGATGCATGACCGCCACGACCATAAATTTTAATTTCAAAATCATCTGCTGCTGCAGTAAATTTACCATCTTTCATAGCAAATTGCCCTACTTCATAATCAGGGCTCACGTGTAAAGCGAAAGCATAATCGACATTCTCTACTATTCCTAGTGCAACTAGTTGAGCAGCCCCCCCTGGTGTCACCTCTTCAGCATGCTGAAAAACAAAACGAATTTCTCCATTAAAATTGGTCCCACGCTCAGCCAATGCCTTTGCTGCACCAAGTAACATGGCTGGATGAGCATCATGTCCACACGCATGCATGACCCCTGGATTTATTGATTTGAATGGTAGATCCGTTTCTTCTTCAATCGGCAATGCGTCAATATCAGCTCGTAGTAAAATGGTATGTCCTTTATCTTCTGTTTTTGTACCTCTTAAAAAGGCACATACACTTGTTTCTGTTAAACGTCTTACTTCTAAATGAGGAAACGTTATTAATTGATCATAAATATATTGAGCTGTCTTATGCTCTTGATGTGATAATTCAGGATGCATATGCAAATGCCGACGCCATTCAACAACCTGTTGTTTTAAATTAGCCGTTTCTATCAATCTAATCACTCCTAATTTATTATTTATTTTATTAAAATGGTCCATAATTTATGAGATGCGCAATGACTAATAAGACAATCGCTAAGCCTGTCTGTATAAGGAAGTAAGGAAATACCCATCTGAACCATTTTGAAAATGGAATACCTGCTATTGCTAGTCCCGCTAATAAAACACCACTTGTTGGAATGACCATATTTGAAATACCATCACCAAACTGGAAAGCCAGTACGGCTGTTTGCCTAGTTACACCAATTAAATCGGCTAAAGGCGTCATGATCGGCATCGTTAACGCAGCTTGTCCACTTCCAGAAGGTACTAAGAAATTTAAGCAGAGCTGAAGCAAAAACATTCCTATCGCATTGATAGAAGCAGGTAATACACTTACAGTATTTGAAACAAAATGAAGAATAGTATCAATTAATCCTCCATTTGTAGTAATAACTAAAATGGTTTGGGCAAATCCGATAATTAATGCTCCTTCTACCATATCCCGGGCACCAGAAATAAACCCTTCAGCCATTTTATTTGGTCCAATCTTACAAATAATAGACATAATAATGCTGCTTAATAGAAAGACACCGGCAATTTCACTTATATACCATTGATACTTTATTACCCCTACAATCAATGCAACAAAATTTCCCAATAATACGAATAGTGCTATCAAATGACGTGGGCTCATCTTAAAGTCTAAATCAATTTTGATGCTCTCTTCTCTTTTAAACTTTCCGTAAATCCCTTTCGATGGGTCACTCTTCACTTTTTTTGCATGCCTGTATATATAAAGTACTGTCAAACTATAAAAAACGATGAACACAATGATTCGATATGACATTCCTGAATACATTGGAAGCTCTGCAATAGTTTGAGCTACACCAATGTTAAATGGGTTCGTAATGCCTGAAGTAAAGCCAGTTGCTAATGTACCTAGCATGACGATCGCAAAGCCTGTAATCGCATCCATTCCGAGTGCCATCGTTAACGGGATAATAATCGCTATATAGACAAGCGTATCCTCTGCTGAGCCAATTAGTGTCCCTAAACTAGCAAATATTAAAACTAGAATAGGGATTAATACGTACTCTTGTTTTCCAAATTTCGAGGCCATAACTTTAATAAAGGAATCAATAGCTCCAGTCTTTTGCATTACCCCTAAAGCGCCTCCAAATAAAAAGACAAATAAAATAATAGAAGCACCCTCAAGCATTCCCAGATGCACACTATTGAATATTTCTAGAAAGCCAATAGGATTTGACTTGATATACTGAAAGGATTCTGGATCTACTATCATTCTGCCATTACTCTCAACTCTTTCATATTGTCCAGCTGGTAAAATATAGGTCAGTAACGACATGACTAAAATAATAATAAACATTAATACAAATGCATTAATTCCCTTTATCCGTGGTTCATCTTCTTTTTTATCTTGCTGTAGGTTTACCATAACCGTCTCCCCCTAATAATTTTTTCTTTAGCTTTGAACTGAGGCACAGACAACGTATCCATTAAGCATTTCTTACACACCTACAAGTTTCCACCAAGCGGAAAAACATTCCGATTAACGGAAACTTTATACACAAGAATAAAAAACAGAAGATGAAATGTCAATATATTTCGACAATTCAGTTAAATTTATTTTTACTTCTAGGACAAATAAAAACTAAATATTAATAACAAATTCTTAAAAAACAGGCATAATGTTAGACTTTCCTACATATAAAAAAGACTGCTCCACTTATTTGTGGAACAGCCTTTATCGTTAAACGCAGGTTTCTTTATAATTTTATTATAGCATAAATTTACAATAATTATTAGACTATACTTCATTGCGGAGTAGATGTATGATAAATTTCCTGATTCAATCACCCTACATTTCCTCTTAGGTTAAATACGTTTATATACTAAAAAAGGTGTTTGGACAACCATTTAAAGGAGAATCACAATTATTTTCTTTTCACCATATTTATAGGTGAGGATTACTACTAACAGAAGAGAAAAATATGGAGAGGAATGTGAGTAAACGTTGGAAAATCAAAATGACTGGCTAGAAGAAAAACATCATCTTGAGCAAAGTTTAAACCTCATTGATCACAAAAAGAACGAATTATTGCTAAAAGAAAAGAGCTTCAAGGAAAATGCTGTCGCTCTGAAGAAAACTTTTTGGAACGATGTCAGAGTCAATTTAGACACTGCTGAAGATGTTGACGAAACCTTTTTCGCGATTAAGCAACAGGTAGAGCTTCTCTCTGACTCAGAGCTTGCACAGCAGCGTGCAATTCAGAATGTAAAGGTATACGAACGTTTACAACAGTCACCCTATTTTGCTCGTATTGACTTTTTACAAGATGGGCAGCAAGATCCATTAAAAATTTATATAGGTGTTGCCACTTTATTGGACGAACAAGATGAAAATATAGTTATTTATGATTGGCGTGCACCTATATCAAGTATGTACTATGATTGCACACCAGGTAAAGCCTCCTACGACACAACAGCAGAAGAGATTCATGGTGAAATGCTACTGAAACGGCAATTTATTATTAAAAACGGGCAGCTACAATCGATGTTTAATACTGGTCTTACCATTGGGGATGATTTATTGCTTGCTATCCTTGCACAAAATGCAAACGAGCATATTCGTAGTATCGTTGCAACGATTCAAGCTGAGCAAAATAAAATTATTCGCCATGTTCAATCACGCTATCTTATTGTAGAGGGTGTTGCGGGTAGTGGTAAAACAGCTGTGGCTTTACAACGAGTCGCTTATCTATTGTATCGCTATCGCAATGAAATGACGGCCGATCAAATTTTACTGATTACACCTAATCAACTTTTTAACCAATATGTCCATACGGTCTTACCTGATTTAGGCGAGGACAATATGCAGCAATTAACGTTTATAGAGTATGTAGAAAAGCGATTAGGTCGACAGTTTAAATTGGAATATCCGTACGAGCAATTAGAGGGCCTTTTAACAGAAAAAGATGAAGCTCATTATCAAACAAAATTAAGTAGTATATCTTATAAAGCGAGCCTTGCTTACAAGCATTTGATGGATCAATATGTAAGCTATTTATCCAATAAGGGCTTATTATTTAAAAATATCGTATTTCGTGGGGAACGAATTATTACAGCACAGGAAATTACTGAATACTTCTATTCTTTCCCTTCCACTATGTCGATACCAAATCGCCTACAATTCGTAAAAGAATGGTTATTGCAGCAACTGACGAAATTTGAAAAGGCTGAGCGTACAAAAGAATGGGTAGAAGAAGCGACTGAACTATTAGATAAAGAGGACTACTCCAAGTCTTACAGTGAGCTTTTATACGAAGGGCGCTATACTGAAAATTCATTCGATGATTTAGATCAAGAACGACAAAAATTAGCGAGACAAATTGTTAAAAAATACTTTAAACCGTTACGCAATTCCGTTCACCAATTAAAGTTTGTGCATATGTTAGGTACGTATCGCCAACTCTTTGATTTGAATAATCCCATTACTAAAGATTTACAGCATCTTATGCCAAACGATTGGGAGGATATTTGCCAGCAGACACTTCCAAATTTAGCAAAACGTTTTATAGCTTATGAAGATGCAGCACCATTTTTATATTTACAGGACAAAATTGAAGGGCAGCAGACTAATACGATGATCCATCATGTATTGATTGATGAAGCGCAAGATTATTCTCCATTCCAACTAACTGTATTACAGCAGTTATTCCCAAAAGCACGTATGACTATTTTAGGAGATGGACATCAAACGATTCATCCACATACCTTCGATAACCCTTCCCTGCTCGACCCTCAATTATATGGTGAGCAGGCTGAAAAAATGATTTTAACGAAAAGCTATCGTTCGACAAAACAAATCATTCAACTTACTGCAAAAATTTTAAATGATGGTAGCGAAGTTGAGGCATTTAACCGAACTGGTCCAGAACCATCAATTACTGTCGTTCCTAATGAATTGGAACTGATAGATGAAATTACCCAAAACATCCATCACCTCTCTGCTAAATTTGAAACCATTGCTGTCATTTGTAAAACTGCTGCTGAATGCTCCGCAGTATATGGGCAATTAAGTAATCAAGTAGATATTCAATTGATTAACCATAATACGAAGCAGTTTAAAAAGGGTATTTTATTACTTCCAGCTTATATGGCGAAAGGTATCGAATTTGATGCTGTGCTTATTTATAATGCATCTGCTGCTAATTACGCAAAGGAAAACGAACGGTACTATTTTTATACAGCCTGCACGAGGGCTATGCATGAGCTACACATTTATTCCATCAACAAATTAACGCATTTCCTTCAATGATAGCTAACAGATCCTCCTGTCATAGTGCTGAAAAACAAAACTATCAATAGAATTCTTGTGAAAGGTGAAAATGGATTTCCGTTGCAGGCTACTTGCTTTCCTGTGGGCGTGCGCCGAGCCCACTACGTCCAGTATGAAAGAGAAGGAAAAGACACTTTTGCACATGGTTGGTTGGAGTGGAGCCAGCGTCACAGCTGAGACCCTAGAGCGAACGGAATGCGTGAAGCGGCTCATCGGACGCGCCCTGAGAAGGATGCTGGCGGAACGGAAATCAACCTCTCGCCTTGCCAAAAAGTCTTTTTCTGCTATTTACTTCGTCTTTCTTCAACAACATAACAGGAGGATCTGTTACTGACAGATCCTCCTGTGTTTTTATATATAGAAAGTGTAATCTTCTGGAATGACACGTTTTAAAAATTTCTTTGTGCGCTCCTCTTTTGGGCTTACGAAAATATCATGAGGGCTACCCTCTTCTACGACAACGCCTCCATCCATGAAAATCACACGTTTAGCAACATCTTTGGCGAATCCCATTTCATGTGTCACCACAAGCATTGTTGTGCCTTCAGCTGCAATATTTTTCATGACCTGTAGGACCTCACCTACTAATTCAGGATCAAGTGCGGACGTTGGTTCGTCAAATAAAATAATATCTGGGTTCAATGCTACTGCACGTGCAATTCCTACTCGCTGCTGCTGACCGCCTGACAGTTGACTTGGATAGGCATCATACTTTTCCGATAAACCTACTTTATCAAGTGCCTTTTTACCAATGTCCACAGCCTGTGCTTTAGGAATTTTACGTCCAATGATTAAACCTTCCGTCACATTTTCTAATGCCGTTTTATTAGTGAAAAGATTATAATTTTGGAAGACAAATGCGACACGTTGGCGAATTGCATGTACGTCTTTTTTCTTCACATGTTGAAAATCCACTTGAATATCTCCAAATGTCGCATGTCCTTGATCCGCTTTTTCTAAAAAATTGATGCAACGTAATAATGTTGTTTTTCCCGAGCCACTAGGGCCTAAAATAACAACAACATCGCCTTTATCAATTGCTAAATCAACACCCTTTAAAATTTCATTACCACCAAATGATTTATGAATATTTTTAATTTCTAACATGCTCATTCACCCCTTAGGCATTTGCCACTTTATATTTGCTTAAATATTTTTCATAGCGCTTAAACAAGTACTCCACCGTACTACATAATATTAAGTACACGATAAAGATATCCAGATAGGCTTCCACGTAATTGTAGCCAACATTTGCAGCTACTTTTGCCTTCAGTGTAATTTCAGGAAGTGACATTGCGTAGCCTAACGAGGTAGCTTTAATAAGATTGACGGTAGCTGTACAAATATTCGGTAGCGCAACTACTAATGCTTGTGGAATGATAATTCGAGTATAAGCTTGGAATGTTGTCAAACCTACTGAGTGTGCAGCCTCTAATTGCCCCTTTTCAATAGTGCTTAACGCAGAACGAAAGACCTCTATTAAAATGGCTGTTGAGCTGAATGCAAACACGATAAACGCATACCAAATTGGATTGATTTTATAAATATCATACGCAATATTATATTTTTCAAAAATAATTTTTAACATTAACGGGATACTACTATAGATAATAAAGATTTGTATAATGATTGGCGTTCCTCGCACGAATGAAACGTAAATTTTTGCTAGATGATGAATAACTGGAATTTTATTAATTCTAGTGAGTGCCAACAAAAAACCAAGTGGCAGAGCTATCAATAAAGCAACAACTGTGACAAGGAGTGCAATGGGAACACCAGATAATGCAATGAAAAATGTTTCAAGTAAAAATGGATAATTCACGTTCACGCCTCCTCCTTAAGTTGTTTCTAAAGTTTTCTTACCCTTCCCAAATATCTTTTCTAATATAGTAAATATTTTTTCTATAATAATTGATAACACCCAATAAATAATGGCTAATGCAATATAAATTTCTAAGGCATGAGCATTGATGTTACTGGCAATAATTAAATTTGCCTTGCCCACAATGTCAATTAGACCAATTGTATAAGCTAGTGCACCTTCTTGTAGCAAAGCAATCATACCATTCCCAAAGTTCGGCAAAGCAACGACAAGTGCCTGTGGGAAAATAATTCGACAGTATGCCTGAAATGGTGTTAAGCCCACACTAACCGCTGCTTCAAACTGACCTTTTGGAATAGCTAAATAGGCTGATCTTATCACCTCAGACATGATTGCAGCAAATTGTAAGGTGAATGTTACGACAACGAATATAGCTGTTTCAATTGAATGGAGGTTAAGACCAACATTTTCTGCTAATGCTGGCACACCATAATAGACAAGAAATAACAAAACGATGGATGGCGTACAACGCATAATCGTTGTATATAAATTTGCGAATTTTTGTAACCACTTTATTGAAGATAGCTTAGCTGCCGCCAACAATAAACCAAATAGTGTGCCTAAGATAATCGAGGACCCTGCAACTAAGAACGTCATTTTTAAAAATGGTAATAACATTGGGATTGCGTTCCAAATGTAGGTTGCATCAAAATATTTATCCATTTCCTCACCAACTTTTCCTTTTATGAATAAAGACTGCTGAGCATTAAAGACTCAACAGCCTTATTATTCGTTCCGTTTCAAACTAACGATTAACATTTTCTAGCACTTCAAATAAATCGCGACCATAGAACTTGGTGCTTAATTCATTTGGTTTTTTCTGCTCTTTAATTTGAGCTATCGCTTTATCGTAGGCATTAGCAAATTCTTGCTCTTTTTTATTGAACAGAGGCCATGTTTTAATGACAGCAAATTCGTTATAGACAACCTCATCTTTTAAGTTGTAATAAGGGCCATCCTCAGCAAGCACTTGTTGTTTAAATGGTCCCTCAATCATGACGCCACCATCAACACGACCTTCATTTACCCACTGCACAACGTCTACGGTAAATGCATCACCAGCTTGAAGTTGTACTTTATTATCTGGATTTGCCGTATTATACTCATCGATAATTGTATATTGCGCGTTATTAGCAGCAATCGGTGCTAAAGAATAACCTTTTTTTGCAAAATCGGCTAATGTTTTCACACCTTCATCCTCTTTACGTAAAACGAGCCCCGCACTACTTAACCCTAAAAATTCCTTCGGGAAAATAAATTTCTCTGTACGCTCCTGTGTAAAGAAGGCATTTTTAACCCCTACTTGATATTTCCCTTGCTCAACACCAATCAACAAATCATCACTTGTTGTACCTACGTATTCAAATTGATAGTCAGGTAATAATTCATCTACTAATTTCATTACTTCTACATCATACCCTGTTGGATTTCCATTATCGTCGATATAGCTAATAGGCTTGGAGGCTTGATCGTAGGCGACCTTTACTGTACGAACCTGTTCACCATCACCTGAATCCTTATCTGCTGATTCCCCTGAATTACACCCCGTCAAAAGTGCTATAGAAGCCAAACCAATTGCGGCAAATTGAAATAATCTATTCTTTTTCATCTGTCATTTCTCCTTATTTCCATGTAATCATTATGAATTTCCATTTAATCTTTGTTGTTCAATAGCGGCAGTCGCTAACTTTATAATCGTCATATCATCCATGGGCGGATTATGAAGTCCTGCACGGACGTTACGATAATAGCGTTGTAATGGATTGGATAGCTGCAAGCTTTTCGCTCCCACTACACGCATTGCCTTATCGACTATATCTATTGCCATGTTTGTTACTGTATGTTTAGCAACAGCCATTTCATTTGTTAATAAACTACGTCTAGCTGGATCATCATAAGCCTCAGCCACTCCATACAAGACAAAACGTGCTTGATGAAGCTTTAATTCAATATCTCCTAAAAGCTGTTGTACATTTGGCAACGTACTAATCGGAGCATTCAAGCTATTCGGTTGATGATGATTGGCAAAATGGATCGCATAGTCACGGGCAGCCTGTGCAATACCTAAGTATGTTGCTGGGATATGGAGTATCCAGCCATTTATCTTGCCACCACTAGGATGACTTGGTAACTCTACTAAATGCTCTGTTGCCACTATGACATCTTTTAACACAAGATCATGGCTACTAGTACCTCGCATCGCAGACATTTCCCAATTTTCTTCAATCGTTAGCCCTACAGAATCTTTATGAATGAGGAAAAAACCAATTTGTTGCTTTTCTTCAATCCAAGCTGAAGTAAGGAAATAATCGAGCACCGGTGACGCAGTCGTAAAGATTTTGCGTCCATTTAATAGCCAGCCCTCTTTTGTCGAAACAGCATATGTTCCAGGTCGACCACCGCGTGTTGGACTACCCGTTGCTGCCTCACTAACTGCTCTATTAATGATGGCACCGCTCTTTATTTCCTGAGCGAATGCTGTTAATACATCTTCAGTCCATAAGTGGGTTTCATATATTTCACCAACAACGCCTAATGTCCAGCCAAGAGAAAGAGATGCATTTTCGTCATAGCTTGCTAATGTTTCTTGCACAAGGACCATATCATAGACCGATAAACCCTCTCCGCCATATTGTTTCGGTAAAGTTAGTTGTGGATAGCCAATTTGCAAAAGCAATTGATGTGCTTCAAACGGGAAACGAGATTGTTCGTCTACCTCAACAGCCTCAGCCTTAATTGGCTCTGCAATAGCTGCTAGCTGATCTAACCAAAACCGTTGTCGCTCTGTTTTTACAAATAAATCCTTCAAGTAAATCTCCTTCTTCCTAATATATATAAATCATATAAAATTACTAAGAATTAATAGTGAAAAAAAATCTCTGCCTACATATTGTAGTGAGACACTATTCGGTACTGAATTTTCTGATTCGTTGACATTTATAATACTTTTCACATTTGAAAATGTCAATGGGTGAAACTCAAGTTTTTTTGTTAGTTTAATATGAATTACAATGTTTCAATTTTACCCTTTAATTTATGCACCATGCTTTGTTTACAACATATGCTAAGACTAATGAAAGAGGTGTATACATGACTAATCATTTTAATTCGCCACAAAGTGCTGGCACCTTATCCTATTTGGCTCCACAAGTAATTCAAACTAAGTTTGGAGATATTAATGGCGATGGTTTTTTGGAAACAATTTTTTTAGTGGGCGTTCAACAACCGGATAGCCCTCTGTGGAAAAATATCACACTCACTATTTTTTATGTGCAAACACAACAAATGCAACAATTTCCCTTGAAACAGAATTTGGGCTATAATCCGACTATTTTTCTAGGCGATTTTACTGGTAATCATATTGAGGATATTCTGGTTGTCTCTGATACTGGGGGTAGCGGAGGAATTATAAACGGTGAAATATTTTCATCCATCAACAATCAAGTTCGTTCTATTTTTGACGCAGAGTCTTTTAATAATAAACTCAAATATAGCGTTAATTATGTAGATCACTACAAGGCTGTAGTTCAAAGTTCGAATCCCGCTAAAAGATACACAATCGATTTACAGTATAAAGGAGCGGACTACTTAGCAGAAATTTATAATCCAGACGGTACATTAAAGCAACCTATAGAAGGCTGGGTAGACCCTTTTAGCGGACTATATCCCATTGATTATGATCGAGATGGAACCTATGAAATTTTAGGGTATCAAGGAATTGCAGGTAGGTATCATGCCGATGGACTAGGCTATGTAGAAAATGTTTTAAAATGGAATGGTCATGAATTTATGATAGATCGACAAACGGTTAGTATTTTTGGAGAGGATTTATCATAGAAGACTCTCTCTATTAAATAAGATGAAAAACAGGAATCTGTTCATTTTTGCTTAAAAACAAAGCAAAATACGAGCAGATTCCATCATTTATATTTGTTTTTCAACTAAGGCAAAATAGTTATTTTCAGGATCAGCAAAATTAAATACCCTACCCATTGGCATCATAACTAAATCGCCCACTTTAATGCCCTTTGCCTGAAAATCTTGGTACATTTCTTCAATTTTATCAGCATAAAACATGATAGACGGAGTTCCTAAGTTTAGCTCCGGCTGCATTTTAGCTATGATCTCTTTATTGTGCAACACAAATGATGTTTGTGCATCCTTCGTTGGCGCAATTTCAATCCAGCGCATCCCTGCTTCTTCCTGATCAGCAACGACAACAAACCCCACTTTTTCTGTCCAAAACTTTACTGCTACCTCTTGGTCATTAACATATAGCATTACCTGCCCGATTTGATGAATCATAACCTATTTCCCTCCTCTTTTGAGCATTAGTATATATCAAACTGTAGCTTTATATAGCTTCTAACGATTTCAATTTAGCGAAATTTCGAATAATTGACCATAATATATATAACTTGTAAATTATTATTCCAAAGTACTTAACTTTTATTTTATTTCTGATAGAATGAGAATTATTTACCTTCTAGGGAAAAGTTTAGACTAAAAAAATTATGTGAGGATAATACAAGTGAAACAACTAAGTTTAAGAAAAAAGCTTATTTTTTCGTTTTTAGCAATGCTTCTCATCCCAACCCTGTTGATTGGAATTGTTTCCTACCAAAGTGCAGAAAAGCAAATTTCCGAAGAACAACATGCAAGTGCAACTGAAAGTGTACGTATTCTTAATACTAATATTACGAATACCATTGAACCCAAACTAAAAGATGTGCAATATTTTTCAAAAAAATTTAGTAAAACCTACTTTCAAGATCATAACATTCCGAAACTTCAATCATTACTAAGCGAATACATTAATATGCACCCTGAAGTAGAGCTGATTTATATTGGTACTGCCGATGGCAAACTACTTGACGAGCCTGCTCAAGACTATCCTGATGGCTTCGATCCTCGTACAAGACCTTGGTATAAGCAAGCTTTAGATAATAATGGAGAGGTCTCCATCACTGCCCCTTATGTTACACAATCAACGGGTGACATTGTCATTACAATTACGCAGGCTTTACCAGATGGTTCTGGAGTCATAGGATTAGATCTTAACATTTCTACATTAAGTGATATTACGAATAATATCCGCATTGGAGAGACTGGTTTTGCATCTCTTCTAGATAGCAATAAGCTCTATATCGCACAGCCTGAAAAAGAAAGTGGTACTGAGGCAACAGAAAACTATATCACTAAAATTTATGAGCAAGAAAGCGGCACAATTATTGAAAGAGACCGTCATTTACAGTTTGCTACAAATGAACTTACTGGCTGGAAGATAATAGGCACAATGTTTACTGCAGAAGCTGCAAAGGCTGCTGCCTCCACTTTAAATATCAACTTGATCATTATTGTTGTGTCCATTCTAGTTGGTATTATGTTTATGCTCTTCATGATTAAGTCTGTAGTTAATCCAATTAATCGACTTAAGCAAAGCGCGTTGAAAATTAGTGAAGGTAATTTAACAGAGTTTATTGAAATTCATTCTAAAGATGAAATTGGACAACTTGGGGAAGCTTTTATCTCCATGAAGGTTAGCTTGAAAAAACTAATTCGCAACGTGGACCAAAGCTCCCAGCATGTTCAAAAGTCTGCTCAAGATTTATCTGCCAATGCAGAACAAAATATTGCTGCCTCTGAACAGGTTGCGGATGCTATGCAACAAATGGCAGTCAGCACGGAAAAGCAAACAACAGGTATTGACCAAAACGCTATCTCCATTGAGGAAATTGCTAAAGGGGTTGTTGAGGTCGCAGACAGCTCTATGCAGGTATTAGACCTTTCTAGCCATGCTATCCAACTGGCAGATGAAGGTGGACAAGCAGTCGAGCAAACTGTACAACAAATGAACTCTATTCATGAATCTGTTACACAATCAGATACAATGATTAAAACTCTATATGATCGCACGAAAGAAATCGGTTCCATTTTAGAGATGATTAGTGCCATTTCAGACCAAACAAATTTACTAGCCCTCAATGCTGCTATCGAGGCAGCAAGAGCTGGAGAACATGGCAAAGGCTTTGCCGTAGTAGCCGATGAAGTACGAAAATTAGCAGAGCAATCTCACCAATCAGCAGAGCAAATTGCTGCGCTCATTACGAGTATTCAGCAGGATACAGCTAAATCTGTGCAGACTATGGTCAAGGCTTCAGCAGATGTTCAGGATGGCTTACAATTGACAGAATCAGCAAGTAAGAAATTCGCCAGCATTATTGAAAGTCTACGAAACATTGCGCCAAAGATGGAGGATATCTCTGCCTCTGCACAAGAAATGTCTGCAGTCGTGGAAGAAGTCTCCGCTACAGCTATTGAATTATCAGATCACGCCAAATTAAATGCTGCAGCTACAGAGGAAGTTGCTGCTTCTACTGAGCAAACTTTATCCTCTATGCAGGACATGGCATCCTCTGCCAAAACGTTACTTGATATGGCGGATGAATTGCAAGGTTACGTAAATCGTTTTGAATATTAAATTATCCTTTCAGAATCTGAGTTCTATTATGGAGCTCAGATTTTTTCTGTACTAATTTGACATATAAAAACAGGGGAAATTACAAAATAAAATATTTTTCTACAAAAAGTACTATAGTATAACTTTATTTTCCAGATTTTTCAGAAAATTATGTTGATTATTATTCATTTTCCTCTTAGAATCAGATTAAACATTGGAATGACTTGTCTATTGAACCAGTTATCAAATTATGACAATTAACTAATGTCATTTTAAGGAGGAATACTATATGAAACAGATTAGCTTAAGAAAGAAACTCATTTTTGCATTTTTAATGATACTCCTCATTCCCGCACTTTTAATCGGGTATACCTCCTTTAAAAGTACTAAAAATCAGATTTTAGAAGAGCAACAAGCAAGCGCTAAGGAAAGTGTGCGTATGCTTAACAGCAATATTACAAATACAATTGCGCCAAAAGTTCATGACATTGGATATTTTTCCAAAAAAATAAATCAATCTTATTTACAAGAAGATAAAAAAATTGAATTAAAAAAACTTTTTCAAGAATATATTAATACTCATCCTGAGGTAGAGCTGTTATATATTGGAACAGCAGATGGTCAAATAATTGATGAACCCGTCCATGATTATGCAAGTGATTATGATCCACGTAAACGACCTTGGTACGTAGAAGCAATTGAGAACAAAGGGCAAGTATCCATTACTTCACCATATATCTCAAAATCAACAAATAATGTAGTAGTGACTGTCATGCAAGCTCTTCCAGATAATTCTGGTGTGATGGCCTTAGATGTAAATATCTCGGTTCTTAGTGCACTGACAGACGAAACACGTATAGGAGAAACTGGGTTTGCATCCTTACTAGATCGTAATCAGCTATATATTGCGCAAAAAGATAAAGAAAGCGGCTCACAAGCAACAGAAGAATATATGGCAAAAGTTTACGAACAACAGGAAGGTATGATTACGGAAGATGATCGCCAGTTACGTTTTGAAACCAATGAACTTACAGGGTGGAAAATAGTTGGTACAATGTTCATCGCAGAGGCTACAGAGGCAGCTACTGCTTCATTTACTATCACATTGCTCATCATTGGTATTTCTATTATTGTAGGAATTATTTTTATGCTCTCTATGATTAAATCTATTGTGAACCCTATTAAACGACTTCAACAAAGTGCATTAAAAATTAGTGATGGCGATTTAACGGAGTTTATTGATATTCATACAAAGGATGAAATTGGACAGCTTGGTGAGGCATTTGTCTCGATGAAAGTTAGCTTAAAAAAACTGATACGCAATGTTGACCAAAGCTCTCAGCATGTTCAAACCTCTGCCCAAGGACTTTCAGCTAATGCTGAACAAAACATAGCTGCATCTGAACAGGTAACAGAGGCTATGCAGCAGGTAGCTATCAGCACCGAAAAACAAACAACTGGAATCGATCAAAATGCTGTTTCCATTGAGGAAATTGCTAAAGGTGTTGTAGAAGTGGCAGATAGTGCCCTACAAGTTTCAGACCTGTCCAGTCAGGCTATCCAATTAGCAGAGGAAGGCGGACAATCTGTTGAACAAACTGTGAATCAAATGGTTTCCATCCATGAATCTGTGACACAGTCCGACACAATGATTAAATCACTGTTTGATCGAACAAAAGAAATTGGTTCCATTATAGAAATTATTAGTGCCATTTCTGACCAAACGAACCTTCTTGCTCTGAATGCCGCTATTGAAGCAGCCCGAGCTGGTGAACAAGGCAAAGGCTTTGCGGTTGTAGCAGATGAAGTACGTAAATTAGCGGAACAATCCCATCAATCAGCAGAACAAATTTCTACGCTTATTACAGGCATACAACAGGACACGGCTAAATCTGTGCAAACGATGATGAAAGCTTCATCAGATGTCCAAGAAGGGTTACAGCAATCTGAGGATACGAAAAAGAAATTTACAAGTATCGTTGAAAGTCTTCGAGAGATTGCACCGAAAATGGAAGATATATCAGCTTCGGCACAAGAAATGTCTGCCGTTGTAGAAGAAGTATCCGCAACAGCAATTGAGCTATCAGACCATGCAAAACTAAATGCAGCAGCTTCTGAAGAAGTTGCCGCTTCAACGGAACAAACATTGTCCTCCATGCAGGAAATCGCTTCTTCGGCTAAAACTTTACTTGATATGGCGGACGAATTACAAGGCTATGTAGACCGATTTAATTACTAATTATCCATAACGCTTGGCTTTCGACAAAAGACATGGATGAATTAAAATAAAGCACGATGATCTTTGGACTTTCCAAGATCATCGTGCTTTTAATTAGCTATTTATTCATTTGCCTCATGGCTAAATTGCCATTCAATACCGAATTTATCTGTCAGCGAACCGTAACATTTACTCCAAAATGTTTCTTGTAACTCCATCGTTACTTTTCCGCCGTCTTTCAGCTTATCAAATGCTGCTCGCATTTGCTCTTCGTCATCGGAAACAACCGCTAATGTAACATTATTCCCAACGGAGAACGGTGAGCCTGGAAATGTATCTGAGAACATAATTCTACTACCAAATACAGAAAGTCTTGTATGCATCACAAGATCTTTCGCTTCCTCTGGTAGTGGGTAATCAGGATTTTGAGGTGAATCTCCAAACGTCATAATTTCAGCCTTGTCCGTATTAAAAGCATTTTCGTAAAACGCAACAGCCTCTCGACAATTTCCATTAAAGATCAAATACACTTCTACTGCCATTTCCAACACTCCCTTGTCATTTTTTGAAACAATTCTATTGTACATGGATTACAAAACATAGCACAAATTATAAATGGAATCATTCATCTACAAATAAATTTATTCCCCCTTATTTTTAAATTTTTCATTTATTTTCGTAAAAGCTTTGACATTTACTCAAAAATCATGTAAATTACCAAATGGCGAACAATTTAAAATAAATCTTTAAAAATATTCGTATTTTAGGAGTGTATATAATGGATAACGTATTTGACTATGAGGATATTCAACTAATTCCCGCAAAATGTATTGTAGAAAGTCGTTCAGAGTGTGATACTTCGGTTACTTTAGGTGGGCATACTTTTAAGCTTCCTGTAGTACCTGCAAATATGCAAACAATTATTGACGAAAATCTTGCTAAGAAACTTGCTGAAAACGGTTACTTTTATATTATGCACCGTTTCCAACCAGAAACTCGTATAAACTTCATTCAAGAAATGCAAGGAAAGGGCTTAATTGCCTCGATCAGTGTTGGTGTAAAAGAAGATGAATATGCGTTTATTGAAGAATTAGCAGCTGCTAATTTAGTACCTGAATTTATTACAATTGATATTGCACATGGTCATTCAAATGCTGTTATTCGTATGATTCAGCATATTAAAAAGCACTTACCAAACAGCTTTGTCATTGCTGGAAACGTTGGAACACCTGAAGCCGTACGTGAACTAGAAAATGCTGGTGCAGATGCTACAAAAGTAGGCATTGGACCAGGTAAAGTTTGTATTACTAAAATCAAAACAGGCTTTGGTACAGGTGGCTGGCAGCTAGCTGCACTACGTTGGTGTGCAAAGGCTGCTACAAAGCCAATTATTGCTGACGGTGGTATTCGTACACATGGCGATATCGCTAAATCTGTACGTTTCGGCGCTTCAATGGTGATGATTGGTTCTTTATTTGCTGGGCATGAAGAATCACCAGGTGAAACAATTGAGGTTGATGGTAAAACGGTGAAGGAATACTTCGGCTCTGCCTCTGAATTCCAAAAAGGCGAACGCAAAAATGTCGAAGGAAAGAAAATGTATGTTGAGCATAAAGGTAGCATCAAAGATACATTAATCGAGATGCAGCAAGACTTACAATCATCTATTTCTTATGCTGGTGGCACAAAACTAGAGGCTATTCGAAATGTTGATTATGTTATCGTAAAAAATTCTATCTTCAATGGAGATAAAGTATACTAATCCATAGTAACCCCGATAAAGAACTACTTGTTCTTTATTGGGGTTCTTTTATGAGACCTTCCCCATCAATTGTTCTATAAGCATCATGAATACATAGTATATTAAAATATGACATTCATTATCAGAATTTTCTATTTTATTAGAAAACTATATATTATAATATAACTATATTGGAGGAACGGAGGTTTTGTTTCATGAAATCAGTACGTAATAAACTTGTTAGTCTTGCCATCATAGTTATTCTAATATCAACAGTACTAGTTGGAACCGTCAATTACATCGTAGTGAAAGGTGAACTAGATCAAGTAGGTCGACAAAGTCTTAAAAATGGCACACTAGGCATTCTTGAATTAATTGCACAATTAGATGCTCAAGTCCAAAAGGGAAATATAACGTTAGAGGAAGCTCAGGAAAGTGCAAGAACACAAATTGTTGGTAAAAGAGTTGAAGACAATAAACGATCCATCGATAATCCTGTTAAATATGGGGATAATTTTTATTTCTATGCCTTTCAAGATAGCGGCATAGTCGAAACGCATCCATCTCTTGAAGGGCAAAATATTGCTGAATTACAAACAGAGGATGGACGCTTTTTTGTACGCGAAATGATTGAAGCAGCTAAGGCTGGCGGAGGATATGTCCGTTATGATTGGGCACTACCCTCCACCCCTGAAATCGTTGCACCTAAAATTACTTATGTAGAAATGGACGAACATTGGGGGTGGATTATTGCAGCTGGTACATACGAAATGGACTTCAATGCAGGCACTAAAAATGTTTTCTATTACACACTTGGTATGACAATCCTTGCAACGATTATTGGTGTGGCACTCTTCTGGTTCTTCTCTGGACGAATGACTACCTACATACGCAAAATCATGGTGATTACTTCAGATATTGCTAAAGGTAAGCTAACTGGCGATGACATACCTGTTACCACAAAAGATGAACTAGGTATACTGGCTAATAACGTGAATAATATGAAACATAGCTTATATGAAATGGTCAACAATACGAAGGATAGCGCCTCTCAAATGAGAGTTTCTTCAGAGATGCTTAGTGCTATTACAGAGGAAACAACCGCTTCTGCTGACGAAATTCATCAAGCAATCAATGACATCTCTAAAGGGGCTGTTGTGCAAGCAGAAGAAGCTGAGATGGCCATTAGTAAGGTTGAAACACTATCTTCACTTATTTCACTTGCTACAAATAAATATAGTGAGATCACTGAAAATATGAATATCATCAATTCATCACAAGAAAATGGTAGACAAAAAGTAGAAGGTTTACTGCAAAATTCAAGTGAATTCACACAGGTGATTGAGGAGTTAAGAACTAATTTCTCCAGTTTGACGAATCAAATGAAAGAGATTCATCAAGTGGTACAAACAATTACATCTATATCTGAACAAACAAACCTCTTGGCACTCAATGCTAGCATAGAGGCAGCGCGTGCTGGTGAACACGGTAAAGGTTTTGCCATTGTGGCAGAGGAAGTCCGGCATTTATCGGAGGATACAAACGAAGCTACTACGCGTGTCAGAAATCTATTACAGCGTATTGAGGTGGGTACTGCAAACTCTGATGCAAAGATGATACACACGCTCCAACTTTCACAAAATCAAGCCATATCGATTACTGAAGTAAAAGGAGCTTTTACATTCCTAGCAGACTCCATTCAGGATATTACAAAGCATCTCGTTTCACTAGATGAGGGAATGAACGACATGGCGGAAAATCGCATAGTGGTGATGAATGCTATCAAAGAAATAGCCAGTGTAGCTACTCAATCTGCCGCAGCTACGGAACAAATTAATGCTTCCATAGACGAACAAAAATCAGCAGTGAACTCGATTATGCACTCCTCTATGGAACTTCATACAGAGGCAGAGCGCATGTACGACTTAGTAGAACGCTTTACATGACAAGAAAAAAGAATGCTACGGTTTAGGCGTAGCATTCTTCTTAACATTATAGTTTGTTAATTACTGCGTGGATTGTTTCCTTAAGCTCTGCATCATGATCAGCAAGTTCTACAAGGTTTCCTAGACGTTCACGTAATACAGGGCGCTCAATTACTAATTTTTCATCAAGTACTTGTACCAGTAGCTCGATAATAAGACGATCACGAACGTTTAACGCTTCTTCTAAACGTTCTGGTGTAATTTTCGCATCAGTTTTTGCAGCTTTTGCCATTTTAAAAACCCCTTTTATATTTTATATTCATGCACATCTATTTTAGCATACCACTAAATTATTTTGAAAACTTTCTTTCATGAAAATATACCAAAACTTTACAAAAAATAAAGACAAGATTTACGGCAAATTGTTATATTTATATCATAATAAGCCACTGCTCAGCCATATGATGATGTATTTAACAAACCTAATACTAACACTCGATTGGAGGAAATGTATGAATCAAAAAAATTTTACTTATTCGCAGCTCATTAAAGCTGTGCCGAAATCTCTACAGCTATTTCTCAACGTTTGCCTTGTGCTACTAGCTCTTATCCTATCATTTTTGCTTTTTAAGGAGCTAATCGAATTTCTTAAAATATTAATCTTCGCCAAGGAAGGTGGCGATTATAAATTATTCCTTGCCAATATTCTTATTTTCTTCTTATATTTTGAGTTCATCACAATGATTATTAAATATTTTAAAGAGGATTATCATTTTCCACTGCGCTACTTTATATATATAGGTATCACAGCGATGATTCGTTTAATTATTGTGGAGCATGATCACCCTCTAAACACTTTAATTTATTCATTGATTATCCTGATATTAATCATAAGCTATTTTATTATTAATATCACACCACTTGAAAGACCAACGCGATCTTCTATTTTTATAAAAAAGGAGCACTGACCGGTAGTAAGAGCTATTCCTATTCTAAAATGTCGAAATACATGTAGGCTTTTCAAACACATAGAAAAACTGCAATAAGTCTTATAAATATAGCTCTTGGATCGTTACTACACCTATCACCAGCGAAGAAAGCTCGATCCAGAGCCAAAACCCATTTTCTTATAAAAATAAACGGAAACAAAACAACAAAATGAATGTTTTTTGCTAAAAAAATTTGAAAGAGATGTTAGATGAGTTCTTTAGCAACCTTCTCTTTTTATGTAATAAAACAACTGCAACAAGCCCTACCCCACCAATTACTAGAAAACAGGTTCAATTGAAAGTCATGTAGTTGCATACCACCAATGAGTTTGTCATCTTCCCAAAGTCCATAATACTGAAAAAATTATCAAGCGATTTTTCAGCTGCTCTTTTGTCCCATTCTTCCTGGATAGTCTTTTACAACGATATTCAGAAAGTCTAAAACATCTTGTTCTTTTAATAACTTCTCTATTACTCTCATCATATCCCCTCCATTTTCAAAGTGTTGCATGTTGTTTGTGCATTTTTCATATTAATTTTTATATCCCACAAATAACCTATACACCGAAATAATGAACAATGAAAATGATTAAAGGAGGAAAATAAATGTCTTTAATTGATTCGTATATTCACGAAGTGTCTAAAAGGCTACATAAGAATAAGCGTGAAGACATAAAGCTTGAACTAAAAGCTACGATTGAGGATATGCTGCCTGAGTCCTATTCTGAATCCGATGTTAAGGATGTACTCCAAAAACTTGGAAGTCCTACCGAAGTTGCGGCAAGCTTTCAGGATACACCTCGTTTTTTAATTGGCCCAGAGATTTTTGATCAATATACAAGAACAATCAAGCTAGTTATGCCTTGGGCTATTTTCATTACGATTATTATTCATGTAATCCAAAAAATTGTGCTCTATTCAGGTGAAGAAGCGCTTCTTTCAACCATTATTTCGGCATTTGCCATGATTATTGTGGCGATTATTGCTGTAATATTTCACGTATTGTTTTGGATTACCGTTGTTTTCATCATCATCGAGCGCTCTGGTTCTGAAAAGATTCATTTACCCTTTTTGAAAAACGCCAAGCAATGGTCTCCTGATGATTTAGTTAAAATGCAACCCATTCCCAAAGTTAAAGTCATTACTTTAAGTGATACGATTTTTAGCCTAGCTGGAATTCTAATATTTTCTTTTGTCTATTGGAATGCTTATCGTCTTTTAGGGATTTATACAACGAATGACAATGGTAGCTTGAAATTTGTTATGCCAATCTTTAATCAAAATGTTTTACAATCATTTGCTCCTATCGTCTTATTATGTATTGTTCTTAGTCTCGCATTAACCTTTATAAAATGGCGTGCTGGTCAGTGGACAATGCTCATCGCCATCACGAATGCACTACTTCAAAGTGTAGGAACGATCGTCTTTATTTTAATGGCGATACACCAAGATTTTATTCATAGTGCCTCGATTCCCTACATGGCTGCTATCCTAGAAACAACATCCGCTAAGGTTGCCTATACTATAGATAAAATCTTACTCGTCAGTATAATTATTGCTGTTTTAGCAAATGCATTTGATATTTATCAAGGATTTAAAAAAGCGAAAGTATAAAATCCCCCTCTTCAAATCGCTAAAATACCTTTATTCTCTGATGTTTTGTATAATGATAAAGTTGAAAGTATTTTATATACATGAATAATCTGCACAATTCAATCAGAGTAAGGGGAATTAACTATGACCATTCTTCTAGTAGATGACAATCAAGTCAATCTATTTGTCATTGAAAAAATACTAAAAAATGCAGGTTATGATAACTGTGTTTCTCTTTCATCTGCTTATGAGCTATTTGATTATTTACAATTAGATGCACCAAATCCAACAGGAAATTCTGTAGATTTAATATTGTTAGACATTATGATGCCGGAAGTAGATGGTATTGAGGCCTGCAAACGCATTAAGCAAAATGAAAGATTGAAAGATATTCAAATCATATTTGTCACAGCACTGGAAGATAAAAACAAACTAGCAGAAGCACTAGACATTGGTGGCGTAGATTATATTACAAAACCAATTAATAAAACGGAGCTGCTTGCAAGAATTCGTGTTGCCTTACGCTTAAAAGCTGAATTAGACTGGCACACCCAGCATGACAAGAAAATTCAATATGAACTAGATCTAGCCACTCATGTACAACGAAGCCTGCTCAGTCCACCATTAAACGAGAAGGATATCCGGATAGAAGTTTCTTATCTACCATCCTCTAATTTAGCAGGCGATATGTATTATTGGTACAAAATAGACGATCATCGCTATGCTATCATTTTATTGGATATGATGGGTCACGGTATATCTGCAGCGCTTGTTTGTATGTTTATCTCCTCTGTTTTAAGAGAGGCCGTTAAACAACTAAACGACCCAGAGCTTGTCATCAAAGAACTGAATCGTTATATGACTCTTTTACAAGATGGAAAAGATAATAATCTTTATTATTTTACAGCGATTTATTTCATCATTGATACAGAGCAAAAAACAGTCGAATACATAAACGCTGGTCACCCTCCTGGATACGCACTAATAGATGAAAAAACATGTATTCCATTAAATCAAGGTAGCTGTGCGGTCGGCTTTTTCGATGAAATGAAAGTTCAAAAGCAATGTATTCAATATGAACAAGATATTCAAATTGTGTTATTTACAGATGGTGTTTTAGAGGCAATGGGCCCCTGTGAAATCGAATCAGAAAAGCATTTGCAAACGCTAACATCCACTAAGTGGGATTATTCACAATGCCTCATTGACAACCTATTACCTAAAGATAAACAAGAAAACCAGCCTGATGATATGTGTGTATTAATGATTCAAGCTAGCACTACTTCCATATAAATAAAAAGCAGAGGCTATCACATGAAGATAGCCTCTTACTCATTAATACATTTTTTGATAAATTCTTTCGTAGCCTACAATTTCTCGATATTTTGAAATAATCTCTTCAAACCGCAATGTTTCTTTATCCCCTAAGCATAAAAATCCTTTGTCACTTAGACTCTCATAAAACAAGTGGTGTACCTGGCTCTGTAGCTTAGGTGAAAAATAAATCAGGACATTTCTGCACAAGACAACATGAAACTCATTAAAAGAATGATCCGTTACTAAATTATGCTGAGCAAAAATAATATTTTTCAATAGTGTTGGATGGAAGTAAGCATATTGATAATCTGTTTGATAGTATTCTGAAAACGCATGGGCTCCTCCAGCAAGCATATAGTTTTTCGTATATGCCTGCATTTTATGAATAGGGAAAGCTCCTTTCTTCGCTTTTTCTAATACTTGCTCATTCATATCTGTTGCATAAATAATAGACCTCTCTATAAGCCCCTCTTCCTGAAGTAAAATAGCCATAGAATATACTTCCTCACCTGTCGCACACCCAGCATGCCAAATACGTATTTCTGGATACTCTCTTAAAATGGGGATTACTTTTTCACGAAAAGCTTTAAAAAAGCTAGGATTACGAAACATCTCGGTTACATTTATCGAAAAATCATTCAACATCTGCTCTAAAAATTCTTGATCATGAATGACCTTTTCTAGTACCCGGGAAATCGTTGGAATGTTATTGATCCCCATCCTATTATAAATTCTACGTGAAATGGATGAACGATTGTATTGACGAAAATCATAGCCTGATAAACGATAAATAGCCTCTAGTAATAAATCAATTTCTAAATTTGTTTGTTTATTTAATTGTATTTTTTGCTCCAAAGGCTGAAATTGCTCCATGTTCATTAACTCCCTTTAGAAACGAGCCAGACTCTTAAGACCGATAGTAATTGATCTAAATTTAATGGCTTGCTAATATAATCAGATGCGCCAGCCTGCAATGATTTATCACGGTCATTTTTCATAGCCTTTGCCGTCAATGCAATGATCGGTAAGTCTATTCGTTTCATTTGTTGTCGAATAATAGTCATCGCTTCATAGCCATCCATATTCGGCATCATTATATCCATCAGAACGAGATCGATGTCAGGATGCGCATGCATTACCTCTAAGCATTCAAGCCCATCTTTAGCAACTAGAATGCTCATACCTCTTTTTTCTAATGCCGTTTTTAATGCATAAATATTACGGTTATCATCATCTACTATTAAAATATTTTTCCCTTGGAAAACCTCTACCTCTTGTTGAAGGGCTCCCTCTATTTCCTTTGACTGCTCTGCAATTGGCTCCTCTACCAATGTAACGGCCACTTCGTTCATGGCAAGCTTTTGACAATGCTCCTCTTCGATTCCATTTGGTAAGCTTGGAATCGTTAACGTAAAGCTACTCCCCTGTCCTTCAGCACTTTGCAGCGTAATCCAGCCACCAAGCAATTTAGCAAACTCCTTACAAATAGAAAGACCAAGTCCAGTCCCACCATATTTTCGAACCGTAGCGCCATCGGCTTGCTGGAATGATTCAAAAATAAGCTGATGCTTGTCTTTTGGAATACCTATCCCCGTATCTGATACAGTAATTTCAAGCCAATCTGTACTTATATCCTGCATATTATTTGTTAACTGCTGTGGTGTAAGCTGATGAATAGCTAAATTTACCGAACCATGTTCCGTAAATTTAAAGGCATTGGATAATAAATTCTTTATGATTTGATGGAATCTCTTTTCATCTGTATAGAATACATCTACAACATGATCTGCCTTTGAAATATGGAATGCTAAATTCTTCTTCATCGCAACAGGTGCAAAGGTATGTTCAATTTGTACAGGTACTTCGCTCATGTTCACTTCATTAAAAATAATATCAAGCTTTCCTGCCTCGACTTTTGATAAATCTAAAATATCATTAATTAAAGCAAGTAAGTCCTCTCCAGAAGAATGAATGACTTGAGCATACTCTATTTCCTCGTCTGTTAGATTTTGTTGACTATTTTCTGCTAGCATCTCCGATAAAATTAATATGCTGTTTAAGGGTGTTCTTAATTCGTGTGACATGTTTGCTAAAAACTCGGATTTGTAGTTTGAATTCAAGATAAGCTGCTCGGCACTTTCTTCTAATTCCTTTTTCGCCTTTTCTAGCTCTCTTGATTTAGATTCTGCCTCTTTTGTACGTTCTTCAAGCTGCTCATTAATCATTGTCAGCTCTTCGGTCTGCATTTGTAATTCTTCTGATTGTGTCTGCAGCTCTTCTGATTGAACTTGTAACTCCTCAGTCATTGCTCTAGATTCATTCAATAGACGAACAATTTCCATGCGTCCTAAAACACTATTCACTGTTAGCCCAAAAGTTTCTGTGACCTGCTTTACTAATTCTTGCTGTAGCTTACTAAATTTAGTCATTGTCGCTATTTCTGCAACTGCTATCACTTCATTTTCAAAAATGACAGGAATCAATAAAATATTATGCGGTCTTACCTCGCCTAATCCTGTTCTGATTAAACGATAGTCTTTTGGAATATTATCGTAAAATAACATTCGTTTTTCTAATGCACATTGCCCAATTAATCCTTGTCCTATTTTAAAGCTTTCCATACCGACGCGATCATCTCCGTCAGCAAATGCAGCCTTTTTCACAAATTGTACTTGGTCCTCTGTTACTTCACGAACATAAAATGCACCAAGCGATGCCTCTGTTTTCTGCGCGATTTCTGACAGGAAGGTCTCAGCCAATTTTGTGATGGCTGAAACTCCTTGATATTTTGTCACAATTTCCGCAATATTGCTTTGTAGCCATTCTCTCTTTTCGACTGACTCTAGCAGTATATTCGTTGCATTAGCAAGATCATTCACTTCATCATTGGTATTCACATAGATTCTTCTTGTAAAATCACCTTTTGTAGCTGCGATTTCTTGTATGGTTTGTGTAACTTCTGTTATCGTTTTTACAATAGAACGTGAAATACCACTAGCTATGACAATTGCTATAATAGAAACTAAAATTAAAATCCCAAATAAACCACTAGTTAATTTATTATTTTGTTTATCTAATTGACTTGCCTTCGCCTGTGTATAAACATTTTCAGTTGAACGGAACGAATCAAATAACTTACGCATTTTCTCCAAATCTTGGCGCCCAGTATCTACTTTAAAAAACTCATTTAACGCTTCTATATTATTATCTTTTTTATATTGAATCGTTGGCTCTCCCGAAGTGGCAATCCAATGTTCAATCGTTTCCTCTATCTCTTTTAGTTTTTCCTGCTGTGATGGTTTATCTGTCATTCGCTGATAGAGATCATTAAAATCTATTTTCCAATTATCAGCTGCCTTATTATAAGGCTCAAGATAGCTTTGCTTGCCTGTAATAATGAAAGCTCGCTGACTCGATTCCATATCCAATATATATTTTTCAATTTCATTGGTTAGTGTTTGAACATTGGAATCGTACTTAATAATATAATTTCTTTCCTTTTGCAAAGAATTAATTTGATTATTTAATATGACAACGGCTGCAAGTAAGCAAAGAATGATTACGATATAACCTAATGTAATCTTAGAGCGTATACCCAATTTCAATCTATTTAACATTTGGTTTTCCTACCTTTACCTTTCTTTCACTCTATTTTATTACTAGTATACATGTAAAAATAACTGATTATCTCTTCTTTTGACATGAGCAACAAAGAAATTTTGCTGTTTCGTATTAATAAGTCTATGCATTTTTCATATACATTTTATATTGAGTCATTTCTAAATTAAGGAGAGAATACATGTGGACATAATCGTAAGACCAGGAGATTCACTTTGGCATTTCAGTGAAGTGTTTAAAATACCGCTTCAACTAATTTTAGATTCCAATGAAAATATAAATCCCCAATTTTTAAGAGTTGGACAACGCATTCGTATTCCTGGTTTTGTGACCATCGACTATCAATTGAAACAAGGGGACTCTTTTTGGCAAATTGCACAGAGTCAAAACCTCCCCCTAGTCGCCCTATTACTCGTTAATCCAGGTCTCAATCCAAATCGCTTACAAATTGGTCAGATGATTCGTATACCACAACGTATTACGTGGCGTTTAGTTGATGGTAAGCAAAATTATACGTATACCCGTATGATGAATGATCTTAATAAACTAATTGATGCTTATCCTTTTCTTCACAATTCAACTATTGGTAGTTCCGTTTTAGGGAAAGGTCTACCTGAGTTGTTGATTGGCAATGGAGCTAAACGTGTTCACTATAACGGCTCCTTCCATGCAAATGAATGGATTACTACACCTATTATTCTAACATTTTTAAACGACTATTTGCTCGCCCTCACCAACCAAAGTAGCATTCGTGGCATCTCTCCATTCTCTCTTTACCAGCAAACCTCTCTTTCTATCGTACCCATGGTGAATCCTGATGGAGTGGATTTAGTAATACAAGGTCCCCCAAATGATACAACATTAAGAAATCAACTAATTACATGGAATAATGATAGCTCTGATTTTTCTGGCTGGAAAGCAAACATCCATGGCATCGATTTAAATGATCAATTTCCTGCACAATGGGAGTTAGAAAGTGCCCGTAACCCTAAGACACCAGGGCCTAGAGATTATGGTGGTGACAGACCTTTATCTGAACCTGAAGCTATTGCGATGGCTGACTTGACTAAACTACGTGATTTTTCAAGAGTACTAGCCTTTCATACACAGGGGCGTGTTATTTATTGGGGCTTTGAAAATCTTGAGCCTCCAGAATCAGAGGTACTTGTGAATGAATTTAGTAGAGTCAGCGGCTATGAACCCATTCAATCTGCAGGAAGCTATGCAGGCTATAAAGATTGGTTCATTCAAGATTGGCGTAGACCTGGCTTTACCGTTGAGCTAGGAAGCGGTACGAATCCTTTGCCAATCAGTCAGTTTGACGAAATTTATGAGGAAGCCCTCGGAATTTTTCTTGCAGCATTATATATGTAAAAGTATTGTTTGAGCTCCATTCGCTATGAAATTGTCCTTTGCGGCATTTCAGTGAATGGAGTTTTTTCATGAAGAGGAATTGGACATAATTGCCAAAAAGGAAAAATAAATTACTTTGACAGGTAGAGTAATGTTTGCTACTATTACTCTGACAGATAGAGCAATAAAATAAAGTAGGTGACTTATGGTTCGCAGTGATATTATCCGAGGACATTTGGATTCGATTATTTTACGGCTAATTTCAGAAAAAGATCGTTATGGCTATGAAATTTCTCAGGAAATAAGTCTCCGTACAAACAATCGATTTCAAATCAAGGAAGCAACTTTGTATGCCGTTTTTCAACGTCTCGAGAAAAAGGAAATTATTGAAGCCTATTATGGCGATGTTTCACATGGAGGCAAAAGAAAGTATTACCGTATTACCTCATTAGGTAAAGCCTATTTAAATGAGTTAGTGAAAGAATGGTCAGAAGTAAAGGAAATAATCGATTTATTTATGGAGGGCTTTGAATGAAAAGAATAAAAAACCATATTGATGAGCTTTTTAAGGATATTCCTCGTAATAACGAGACTGAAATGGTCAAACAAGAAATCATTGAAAATCTTGAAGAAAAAGTATTTTACTTGATGGATCAAGGAAAGGAACAAGAAGATGCCATCAATAAGGCGATTGTAGAATTCGGAGATATTGAAGATTTGAAAAAGGAATTGGGTGTTAAGGAGCCTGCTAAGAAAAACATGGCAAAACTAAATTTAGAGTTTTCCATCTGGGGGAGTGGCTTAATCATTGCATTTTTTATCTTTATTAATCTTTATTACACTCCACATACAGTTTGGGCCATCTATCCAATCTTCGCAATACTTTGGTGGCCTTTATCAATGTACTTTGTATGGTCACGTAAGAAATGGGGTGAATGAACATGAGGAACTTTATTAACTTTTCTTTAGCCGGGAGCCTGATGACCATGATTTTTTTAGGGATCGTCAATTACACGACATCACCGCAAACAATGTGGTTTATATATCCTTGCCTGCTGCTCTTGCTATGGCCAATTACGCTATTTTTTATGTCTAATAAAATGTATAAACAATACTCTATCGTTTGTAGTGCAATGATTATCGCATTTCTTATCGTTGAAAATTATTTATATGCACCAAATCATTTATGGTTTATCTATGCTATTTATCCAATTATCTGGTGGCCGCTTCTTATGTACTTAGGTGAAAAAGCAAAAACTTTAAAAACAGCACTCATCGGCTGTGCTTCCACAATTATTTATTATGCATTCCTGAATATCATGCTGTCTCCTCAATATCCTTGGGCGATTTATCCCGCGTTTTTAATTATGTGGTGGCCTCTAGCTTTATATCATGCTCAACGGAAAACGTTTGTAGCATTCTCCGTGACAGCTTCATTGCTAATTAGTATCTTTTTCATTATTGTTAACGTCGTTTCTTCACCTACGGTTATATGGGCGATCTACCCTATTTTTGTTACGCTATGGTGGCCGCTAAGTATGTATTTTTATGTGTATAAAAGAAAAATGTATCAAGCTACCTTTACGAAACGCATGTAAAGAAGGGATTCTATGAAAGCTATTAAAAAATTCGTCAAATATCTTGTCATTATCATGAGCTCCTTACTTTTACTAGCACTTCTATTCCCAACATGGACATCATCTATAAAGGGAACTAATAGCATTAGTACATTAGAGCAGGTAGCAATTAACGACAGTGACCATGAAATTATGATACGTGGGCAAAACAAAGATAATCCTGTGATCATCTTTGTCCACGGTGGACCTGGCTGTTCTGAAATCCCCTATGCCAAAAAATATCAAGATTTGTTGGAAACCGAATTTACCGTGGTCCATTACGATCAACGGGCTAGCGGGAAATCCTATCATTTTTTCGAGGACTATTCTAATCTTTCATCTGACCTGCTTGTGGAGGATTTATTAGCACTGACTGATTATATAGCTAATCGCCTAGACAAAGAAAAAATCATCTTAATCGGTCATTCCTATGGTACATATATTGCCACACAAGCAGCTGCTAAAGCTCCTGAAAAATATGAAGCCTACATTGGTATTGGTCAAATGAGTAATACCATTGAAAGTGAAATGGATAGTTTACAGTACACCATCCTACAGGCTCAACTCAAAGGGAACACAGAAGATGTTGTATATTTACAAAGGTTAACGGAAGACATAAATAAGGGTAAGACATTTACACCCCGCCATTACGTAAATAAATATGGAGGAGCCACAAGAAACATTGATAACCCTGACGGCAATATGTTAGGAATGCTATTCAGTGCAGAATATAATTTATTGGATATGATCCGCTACAACAAAGGCCTATCATTATCTCAAGAAGCATTATTAAAAGAGGTCATGCAACATCCATTACCTACTAAAGTTAATAGACTAGACCTCCCCTTCTATTTTGTAATGGGTGACTACGACTATCAAACATCATCGAATACCGCTAAAAAATACTTCGACCAAATAGATGCCGAGAAAAAAGAATTTATAGCATACGAAAACTCTGCACACTACCCACAGTTCGAAGAAAAAGATAGATTTTTTGAATGGATGCGTGTGACTTTTAAACAATAAATTTTTTTAGAGCTATTCTATGCTTGGAAAGATTTATTTAATTGCTATATAATTTAATTATTAAATATTTTAATGGACGTGATTATATGGCAGATAATCTACACAATGTAGAAATCATTATGAAAGAAATGCTGGACATTCAGCAAAAATCAAAAATGTTTGTGGAACTTTTAACTAAAGGGGAAGCATTGTCGCAAAACCAATTGATTTTACTTCTGCAACTAAAAATAAATAATGGAATGAAGGCAACAGAAATCGCTGACTTCTTTAGTGTAACACCTGGAGCTGTAACTTCCATGTGCGATAAGCTGGAAAAGCTAGAGCTGATTCAACGAATTAGAGAAAATAATGATCGTCGTGTTGTCAAAATGGCTTTAACCAATAATGGTGATCAGAAGGTCCAAGAAATTTTCTTAAAGTTTTCTCAGGATAAACTGGCAGACATGGCTAATATCTTACGTGAAGTAAATCAATTAATGAATAATATCTTTTAGGATTTCAACAAATTGAAATCCTTTTTTTATTGCTCAAATTTTAGGGAATTCTTTTGTTCTTGACAAAAGGGAGATGCATATAATTTAATTAATATATATTTTAATAATTAAAATATATATTAATTAAATTAAAATGAGGTGATTTTTTATGTTTCAAAAACTTCGTACACTAACACTAACGAATGGCCGCATTAAACATCTGGATACTGGGTATGAGCAATTAAATATTCGAGGAGCTGTAGCTTTACATCAAGAAGTACACTTAAAAAAGGTGTCCACTCATGGTCATAGCTCCTTTTATTGCTCTGTTACTGCCCAGGTATTTAACAGTTCAGGCTCATGCACATTAAAGGATTATTGTGAGATCGAAGAACTAACAAACGCTGGAAACATTCAAATACGTAATGGATGTGTCCACAAGATCAATAGTTCTGGGAAATTCATAATTGAGGAGAAATTACAGAGCAGACGGTTCGACGCTATTGGTGTAGTAAAAGCTGAAGAAATAGTGGCTAATCATTTTCAGTTGAAATTATCGGGGGAAAGTGAAATTAGCAAGCTACTAGCGGACAGTGTAGTGATAGAAAAAGATCGAGTGACACTTCTTCCATTATTTAAGAAAAGGTTAAGTTGCCATACAATCAAAGGAAAACAACTGCAACTATCGTATACAGATGCACACATTGTTGACGGCGAAGTAGTTAGAGTGGGAGAAAACTGTCTAATTGAGACGCTTTACTATACAGATGATTATACGATTGCTTCAAACGCAAAGGTATACCACATTATACGGAGGGAAAAAGAATGACATTCCTAAAAATGCTACAAGCCTTTTTTTGCTCATTAGCCCTAGTTGTCTTATCCGTTCTTTACATTGGCTTACTTGTAAGTGCTGTTCTATCTATACTCGCTGGCATGTTACGAACATTCGGACTAGATCAAATTAAAATGAGCATCTGGTATGATGTAGACCTCCCAATTCTATTCAGCATCCCCCTAGCACTGCTAGTAGCTGTACTACTATTCCTTTGTGCCACCTATATCAAACGCTCTATGGTATTTTGTTTATCAAAGCTTCGAATTTAGATAACATGATTAAACAATCTTCCATTTTCGTTAATCTAGTGTATTCAGGCACAATTGGAACTCCGAGGATTGACAATAAAAGTAATGAATTAATATTTGTTACTAGTTTTAGAAAAAGGCGTATTCTTAATGGAATATGCCTTTTTACATTTTTAATAGAAGACATAGTAAATAGAGAAAAATAGCAAAACTTGTAAGTAGTAACTTAGGAGATGCAATCCAGCGAAAACAGCACCAATGGGCAAAATCACAAATATGATACTGACAACCACAAGATGAACCTATATAAAAGCCATACATCGTATTTTCTTGATTAGGTACAATTGGGAATATGACATTCATTATAAAAATGAAAAGAGATACTCCAAAATCGTTTATTTTGCCCTCACCTGTTAAATATAAATAATGAACAGTATGATAATACATGTGAAAATTATCTTTCCTGTCCTATCCCCATTCAGAAAGTAACCATGGACGCAATATTACTAAAGTTCCCCTTCAAGAAATTGGATAAGATAGAACTCAGGCTTAGCTAGGAACTCTGTGAAATTGCATAAATCTGCATATTCCTCATGCTCCACATCATAGCATCCAACTTGTCCCTCACCTTCCGGGTTCCAAACTACTTGTAAATCAGAATAATTGTCGACATTGGCTGAAAGAAGAAGCAGCTTTTGTTGACCAAACTTCATCTCAATTGTATCCGTTAGGTTAAAAAAATCGATATAGTGAATATCATAATCATTTGGTGCAAGTTTGAGATGCAATTGATCACCTGTCAGAAAATCAAGCAATTCCTTTGGTAATTTATATTTTTGTAACGCACACCTTTTATTCTCTATCGAATGAAGCTCTATAGGTTCGAGTGCTTTTAAATAATTGGCAAGCTCCTTATTTTTCATACCTAGTGCAATAGTATAAGGGCGTTGCCCATCTTTCTCCGTTAAAGTGATACTTGCACCTCGTTCAATTAAATATTTCACCATAGTGATATTGCCCATTCGTGTTGCAACTGTTAATGGTGTTGCTCCATAGGGATAGACCATGTCAGGCTTTTGGTAATTAATATCTACTCCTTGTTCAAGTAAATAATTGACTGTTTTCTTATCAAAATCAGATACAGCTTGTCGTAATACTGCCCCTCCATACTCTTTCACATCAAGTCCGAGTTCATGAATAAGCGGGATATTTCTTTTATTTCCATAGTATGCCTGTAAATAAGCTCCAGAGCCAACTTGATTATGTCCATCTAGTTTTGCGCCTTGTTCAACAAGGTAACGCACTATTTCCTCCTTACAATAACGAACAGCTCGTAAAAAAGCTGGATTCTTTTTAACATTTAAATTTACGTTATACGCAACTAATAGTTTTACTACATCAAATTGCTGTGCAATTAATGCTAAATCCAATGGGCTTAATGATGTATGCTTACTTAAATGGATTTCCTCTTCAATATTCCAGCCTTTATCCTTGGCTTCTTGCAACGCAGTTAAATCTCCAGCATAGATATGCATTGCAAGCTCCGGGATTTCCCTAAATGTTCCAATGTCTTGTAGCTTAATCATCTTTAGATTGGCCTCCTTCATACATTTATAAAGAGTATAGAAAACAACTACTTACAAAACAACAGGAAATAGGACTACAGTTTAATCAATAACAACTGATATTTATATTCATTTTCAAGGTTCATTTATTAAAAAAGCAACTAGGTTAGACATTTCCCAGGAAAAGATATTTGCAAAATAAAAGGAGCCCTCAATCCTGAATAGATTGAGGGCCTGTCTTAAACGCTTATATGAATTGCCTTTATTTTAAACAAAGAGCTTTATCTGTTGTTGCATTAATTTCTTTTAGAAGCTCTGGGTTTTCTGCTAATGATAAACCATAAGATGGAATCATTTCTTTAATTTTTGTTTCCCACTCTTTAATATGTTGAGGGAAACATTTATTAAGAACTTCAAGCATAACATGCACAGCCGTAGACGCACCTGGTGAAGCTCCAAGTAAAGCTGCAATCGATCCATCAGCAGCACTTACAACTTCTGTACCAAATTGGAGTGTTCCTTTGCCGCCAGCTTCTGTATCTTTAATAACTTGTACACGTTGACCAGCTACGATAATATCCCAGTCATCGCTCTTCGCATTTGGAATGAAATCACGTAACTCTTCCATACGTTGTTCTTTTGAAAGCATAAGCTGTTGGATTAAATATTTTGTTAATCCCATCTCTTTCACGCCTGCCGCTAATAATGTTGTAATATTATGCGGTTTTACAGAAGCAAATAAATCCATATTGGAACCCGTTTTTAAAAACTTAGGTGAGAAACCTGCGAATGGTCCAAATAGTAATGATTTCTTATTATCAATATAACGTGTATCAAGATGCGGAACTGACATTGGTGGAGCACCAACTTTTGCTTTTCCGTAAACTTTTGCATGATGTTGTTCAGCCACTTCTGGATTATTACATGCTAAGAATAGACCGCTAATTGGGAACCCACCAATATGTTTCCCTTCAGGAATACCTGATTTTTGTAATAATTCTAGGCTTCCTCCACCAGCTCCAAGGAAGACAAATTTTGCTGAATGATATTCCATTTTACAGCCGTCTAAATCATGCACACGTACTTCCCATGAACCATCACTAGCTTGTTTTAAACTTTCAACACTATGGTTGTAGTTAACATCCACATCTTTGGATTTTAAGTGGTCAATTAACATACGTGTTAAAGCACCAAAGTTAACATCCGTACCCGTGTCAATTTTTGTTGCAGCAATGTCTTCACCCGCTGGACGATTCTCCATAATAAGTGGAATCCATTTTTTTAGTGTTTCAGGGTCATTAGAAAATTCCATTCCTTCAAATAAAGGATTTTTTATCATCGTTTCATGACGTTTCTTTAGAAACTCAACATTTTCTTTCCCTTGTACTAAACTCATATGTGGTAAAGGCATAATGAAGTCTTGTGGATTATTGATCAGCTTATTGTTTACAAGATACGACCAAAATTGTCTTGAAACTTGGAACTGTTCATTAACATTAATCGCTTTTTTGATATCGATTGATCCGTCTTTTTTCTCTGAAGTGTAGTTCAGCTCACATAATGCAGCATGTCCAGTTCCCGCATTGTTCAATTCGTGAGAACTTTCTTCGCCTGCTTTCTCAAGCTTTTCAAACACTGTAATTTTCCAATCTGGTGCTAATTCTTTGAGCAATGTTCCCAAAGTTGCACTCATGATTCCGGCACCAATTAAGATAACATCTGATTTAATTTGTCTGTTACTCATTTTTACCTTCCTTATATGTTAAGATTTGCAGAAAGGATGTTAGCACTCCCGCTTTAGAAGTACTGTAAGCCATGGAGCAACCTTGGAGCACACCATTTCTGTATCAATTATTACCTTATTGCAGTTTATCACAATTAGTTCAAGAATAAAATATCAACTATTTATATGAGAGTTATCAGCTTTTTTCGAGCCTTTCCATTCATAACTCAAGCAAAAAAACCACTTTTTATTCTAGTTAAAACTTGGTTTTTTTAAGCTTTATGGAATAATCGCCCTAAAAATGATTGACATTTTCATAAAAAATAGATTCTTTTTATTATTATATCTCTATAATAACATAGCGATAGGCAGCCCGTCTTGTTTTTGAACTAGCTCCCTATTCTTCAAGATACACTGTCGATTGGGCTTTCAATATGCCAACCATCACTATGAAAACCACTCATTTGCAGTAACACATAATCGACTAATGCTTCATATAATGTCATCATCTGTTGTGCATTGTCCTCCTGCATTGCATGGACAAACATGTTTTTAAAAGCCACATCTAGAAATGCTAGCTTACTATATTTTTGAAAATAGATTGGATCTTCAAGATAGGGCATAGATTTGACAAGAAGGAACTATTTTTACATTCAAAAACTGACAGTACTCCATAAACAAATTTGCTAATTCGTTATGATAGGTAAAGTTAAAGTCTTTTCTCTCTTGCTCATAACAGTCCTTTAAATTATCCAGTGCATTCCATACTCCATATTTTTTTATTTCTATTACTGTTTTATTCATTACTTTATATTTTTTTGAGCCACTCTTCTGCTTCAAATTTTTAGTTTTTTTATTATTCTAGTATAATTAAATACTATTCTACTTGTTTTAAATTGCAACATCGACATGGTTCTCCGTCTATTAAAATCTCTTGGTAATACTTTCGAATTTGAGCTGGTGGATTCGCAAAGTATTCAATTAAAAAGCCATTCACTACTCGATTGCTTCTTTCTTTTCACTCCACATGATCTGCCAAAATAATATGTATATCGATATCAGAGCGTTTTGAGGGTTACCCTGTAACATAACTCCCACAAACTAGTGCTCCTACGACATCCCCTCGATCTTTCCAATCTTTCAAGAATGTTTCAAGTGCTAATGTCCATTTGTCCATTGATCATGGACTTCCTTTTTACTATGTCATTTTTTATTCTACACTATTCAAACAACAGAAAATCCATTATGATGTTTTCTGTTTTAATTTAATTGGTTACATGTAGGATAAAGATCATCCTAATGAAAAAACCGCACTCTTTTAGGTACGGTTCTCAACATGCTAAAATAAATCAGCTAAAAATGTTTGTATTGATGTAGGTAATAGCTGAAAGAATAATCCCTCATATTTAATATCGAGTACACCAGCAATAACAATGACAGCAAAAATTAAAAACAGAAAGATTTTCTTATTTTTAGAAATCCACTTCAATAGATTCCACTCCTCTAGCTTTATAGTAAACATTTTCAGTATAGATGGGTTCATAAAAAATAGTAATCCCTAGTTACTGCCTGTCACCTAAATTTCCTATACTACATACATTAAAATGATACGGTACAATTTAGAATTATGTAAGAAGGGAATGACTATGGTCAATTTTAAATCTTTTCGTGGTGTCGTCACACAAATCAGTGATTTTCCAGTAGGGCAAAACGGGGATAAGGAAGGTTGTTATAAAATGATGACCTTAGAAGATGGAGCTGGCGGGGTCGTCAACTTTGTTATTTCTCCTTCTACTTATTTTGTTCATCATGAAATCGTTACGACAGGGGAATGGGTCACAGGCTATTATGATGGGGATGCACCTGTACCAATGATTTATCCACCCCAATATCGTGCTTTAATTATTGTTAAAGATAGCAACTATCAAAATGTAAAGGTAGATTTTTTTAATCATCAATTGCTAAGTAGTGATGGCCTATTGCAATTAAACCTTTCTCCTACTACTGTTATCTCGCTTAAAAATGGGCAGCCCTTTTCTAAAAGCCCTGCCAATCGAAACCTCATTGTCTTTTATGGACCTACCACTCGGAGCATTCCTGCCCAAACCACACCATACGAAATCATTGTTTGGTGTTAACCTCATCATTGAAATAAGCAACGGCTTAAACCTCATTACGAGAATTTAAGCCGCTTTCCTCTGTGATTACCTATTCATATCATCTTTCATTTCATGTAATTGCTGTTTAATCTGCTCTAGGCTTTCTTTATTTTGCTGCACAATATCTAAATGTTCACCATATTGCTCTGCATTGAAACGTGCATTTTCGGCATGCTTTATTTGATTGAAAGCATGCTCTAACGCTATTTCCTCTGGATGTAATTTAGCATGCTTCAACAAACGATCTGCCTTTAGCACTGAGTTACTAAACAATGTACTAGGATGATCTTGCTTCCAACTTGTATCGGAATGTTTAGCCAATGTATACATCTTCCCTTCTTAAAAAATTTCATTGTTCTAGATGTAGTATTATGAATTGATTCGAAAATATGTATGGTAAATAATCCTCCCAACACAATATTTCCCAGGCGATATTTAAAGAACTAAGGCATCCGCTGCCTTAGTTCTTTTCCCAATGTCATGAATAGTTGTCAAATATCAATTAGTGCCATGCAGTCCGTTCACTGACAGGTTGCTTGATGCCTGTTTTCCCTTGTGTTTCAGCAAAATTATTGACCTGTGCTGAAGACGCATCAAGCTCAAATTCAGCTCCAAACTCTTCCTGATGGAGTTTTTGACGCTGTTTATTTGATTTGTTTGCACTACTCGTTCCAGTTGCTTTTGCATTGTTACGATTTGTTTTCATATTTGACATAACCATCCTCCATCGAGTATTTGAAAAGCTCTAACATCGACTAAATGTTTTATGAACTTTTCATTCTCAAGTTTGTCCATAGAGCAAGAAAACAATGTGCATTAAATTTTTTATTTAGCTAAGTATAGTGTTGAGGCTTTTTTCCATTTCTAATTGTTAGTAAGTCGCTTGCAATCTTATTTTCTTTCTGACTATAATACTTGTATACAAGTATACTCAAAATCAAAAAGGGTGATTTTATGAGCCAATCTAAGGACTATTTATACCCACAAAAATGGCTTTCTAAAGCTTCAACAGGCGATCGTGTAGCCTATGAACTTAGAATGCGCATTATTTCAGGCTTAATTGAAAGCGGTACCATTCTTTCTGAAAACAAACTAGCAGCTGATTTTGAAGTAAGTCGTTCACCTATTCGTGAAGCCTTAAGAATACTAGCGTCTGAAAATATCATTCGATTAGAGAAAATGGGCGCTGTTGTCATTGGTTTATCAGAAAAAGAAATTGAAGAAATTTATGATGTTCGTCTGTTGATTGAAACATTCGTGTTTGAACGTCTCATAAAAATGGATACAACTAGCTTAGCAATAGAGCTGAGCAAAACATTAGAAATGATGAAGGTTGCCATTAAATATAACGATGCCGACGAATTTTCTTATCAGGATGTTATGTTCCACGAGGCAATTATTCGTTCCATCGATCATTCTTATATGACGATGATTTGGAATAATTTAAAGCCAGTAATGGAAGGCCTTATTTTGTTATCTATGCGCATGCGCTTCCAAGAAAAATATGAGGATTTCACTCGTATTGTGAAAAACCATGAGCTGTATATTGATGCGATCAGAGCAAAAGATCGAGAGCTCATGATTAAATCCTTACATGAAAATTTTGATGATGTTCAAGGCAAGGTAGAAGATCTATGGCGGTCACAGCAAATGCTATCTAAAGGGGTTGAGCCACAAAATGACTAACTATATGTTAGGTGTTGATATAGGGACTACTAGCACCAAAGCCGTATTATTTAGTGAACAAGGCAAGGTTATTCAACAAGAGAATATTGGGTATCCATTATATACACCTGATATTTCAACAGCTGAGCAAAATCCAGAAGAGATTTTTCAAGCTGTGCTGCAAGCCATTACCCACATTATGAAAGTCCATTCTGACAAATCATTATTATTTGTTTCCTTTAGTAGTGCTATGCATAGTGTTATTGCTGTAGACAAGGATGATCAACCCTTAACACCTGTTATCACTTGGGCGGATAATCGTAGTGAGGCATGGGCACATAAAATTAAAGATGAATGGAATGGACATGAGGTTTATAAAAGAACTGGTACACCTATTCATCCAATGTCTCCATTAAGCAAAATTACTTGGCTTGTAAACGAGCATCCTGAAATCGCTCAAAAAACAAAGAAATACATTGGCATTAAAGAATATATTTTTAAGAAGTTTTTCGATCAATACGTTGTGGATTATTCTTTAGCTTCATGTATGGGTATGATGAATCTCCATACATTAGATTGGGACGAAGAAGCTTTAGCCATTGCAGGTATTACGAAAGCACAATTATCGACTCTTGTACCTACAACGCAATCGTTTTCTAACTGTAATGTCCGTTTAGCTAAACAAATTGGTATTGATCCTCAAACACCGTTTATCATTGGTGCAAGTGATGGCGTACTGTCCAATTTAGGTGTTAACGCAATTAGAGAAGGTGAAATTGCTGTCACAATTGGGACAAGTGGTGCTATCCGTACTATTATCGATAAGCCCAAAACAGATGTGAAAGGTAGAATTTTCTGTTATGTCTTAACAGAAAATCATTGGGTTATCGGCGGACCCGTAAACAATGGTGGTATGGTATTACGCTGGATTCGTGATGAGTTTGCTTCTTCTGAGATCGAAACAGCCAAAAGACTAGGTATTGATCCATATGAAGTGTTAACAAAAATTGCAGAACGTGTAAGACCTGGTGCTGATGGACTGCTATTCCATCCTTATTTATCAGGTGAACGTGCACCTTTATGGAATCCAGATGTACGTGGTTCATTTTTCGGTTTAACAATGTCACATAAAAAAGAACATATGATACGAGCCGCTCTCGAAGGGGTTATCTACAATTTATATACGGTCTATTTAGCATTACTCGAGTGTATGGAAAGCCCTGTCACACGTATCCAAGCAACAGGTGGTTTTTCACGCTCTGAGATTTGGAGACAAATGATGGCTGATATTTTTGAATCGGAAGTAGTAGTACCTGAAAGCTATGAAAGTTCCTGTCTCGGTGCTTGTATTTTAGGTTTATATGCGATTGGAAAAATTGATTCCTTTGATGTTGTCGCTGATATGGTTGGTGACACTTATAAACATACCCCAATCGAAGAGGCGGCCAAAGAATATAGACAATTGCTCCCCATTTTCATTCGTTTATCTAGAGTGTTAGCAGATGATTATGCGTCAATTGCTCATTATCAAAGGAGCTTAATTAAGCCCGACTAAAGAGGAGGAGAATACATGCCATTAGTTATTGTAGGTATTGGTATTATTGCGCTATTAATTTTAATCATGGGCTTTAAATTAAATACATTTATCTCATTAATCATTGTTTCATTTGGTGTGGCATTGGCTCTCGACATGCCTTTAGATGTCATCGTGAAAACGATTGAAGCAGGATTAGGTGGTACGCTAGGTCACTTAGCATTAATATTTGGACTTGGAGCTATGCTTGGCAAGTTAATTGCGGATTCAGGCGGTGCCCAGCGCATTGCCATGACCCTTGTAAACAAATTCGGTGAAAAGAACATCCAATGGGCCGTTGTAGCCGCATCCTTTATTATCGGTATCGCTCTTTTCTTTGAAGTAGGGCTTGTGCTATTAATCCCTATTGTCTTCGCCATTTCAAGACAATTAAAAGTTTCTATTTTATATTTAGGAATTCCTATGACAGCAGCCTTATCCGTCACACATGGATTTTTGCCACCACATCCAGGACCAACCGTCATCGCTGGTGAATTCGGGGCAAATATTGGTGAGGTCTTGCTTTATGGCTTTATCATCGCCATTCCAACCGTTATTTTAGCAGGGCCATTATTTACAAAGTTGGCGAAAAGATTAGTGCCTGAATCATTCAACAAAACTGGGAATATTGCTTCTTTAGGTGAACAAAAAACATTTGAATTAGAGGATACCCCTAGCTTTGGCATAAGTGTCTTCACTGCACTATTACCTGTGATTTTAATGTCCCTTGCCACTATTATTACACTGCTACAAAAAACAATGGGCTTTGAAGATAATGGCCTCTTAGCAGGTATCCGCTTCATCGGTGAAGCTGGTACGTCCATGCTAATCTCCTTATTAGTAGCTGTTTATACAATGGGAATAGCCAGAAAAATTCCGATTAAGCAGGTAATGGAATCCTGTACAACAGCCATTTCACATATCGGTATGATGCTTTTAATCATTGGGGGCGGTGGCGCCTTTAAACAGGTATTAATCGATGGGGGTGTTGGGGATTACGTTGCCGAGCTATTCCATGGAACTACCTTATCACCGATTTTACTTGCGTGGATAATTGCCGCTATTTTACGTATTTCATTGGGGTCTGCTACAGTGGCTGCTTTAACAACAGCAGGGCTAGTCATTCCAATGTTAGGTCAAAGTGACGTGAATCTCGCTTTGGTTGTGCTGGCAACGGGTGCAGGAAGCTTAATTGCTTCACATGTCAATGATGCTGGTTTCTGGATGTTTAAAGAATATTTTGGGTTAAGCATGAAGGAAACGTTTGCTACATGGACGTTGCTAGAAACAATTGTATCTGTAGCTGGTTTAGGATTTATTTTATTACTTAGTTTATTCGTTTAAGAAATGTAAAAAAGGAGCGAGCACAATGTTAAATACAATAGGCGTTATTGGTTTAGGTGTTATGGGCAGTAATATTGCTTTAAACATGGCTAATAAGGGCGAGCAAGTGGCCGTTTATAATTACACACGAGATTTAACCGACAAACTACTACAAAAGGTCGAAGGACAAGCGCTTACTCCTTACTATGATATCGAAGAGTTCGTACAATCTTTAGAAAAACCAAGAAAGATATTTTTGATGGTGACAGCTGGGAAGGCTATTGATTCCGTTATTCAATCTGTAGTGCCATTCCTTGAAAAAGGCGATATTATTATGGACGGTGGTAACTCTCACTATCAAGATACAGAGCGTCGATATGATGAATTAAAAGCACAAGAAATCGGTTATTTAGGAATTGGGATTTCAGGCGGTGAAGTGGGCGCATTGACAGGGCCATCTATCATGCCTGGTGGTGATCAGGAGGTCTATGACAAAGTAGCACCTATACTTACAAAAATCGCAGCACAAGTGGATGGTACACCATGCTGTACGTATATAGGTCCTAAAGGTGCAGGCCACTTTGTTAAAATGGTGCATAACGGGATCGAGTATGCAGATATGCAGCTAATTGCTGAGGCCTATACGTTTTTAAGAAAAAATGTAGGATTATCTGTTGAGGAAATTGCTGATACTTTTGAAACATGGAATCAAGGCGAATTAAAAAGCTATTTGATTGAAATTACAGCTGAAATTTTAAGAAAAAAGGATGAAGTAACAGGTTTACCACTAATCGATATGATTCTTGATAAAGCAGGTCAAAAAGGTACTGGAAAATGGACTAGTATGCAATCCATTGATAACGGTATCCCTACATCGATTATTACAGAAGCCTTATTCGCTCGCTATATTTCATCATTAAAAGAGGAGCGGGTTCGAGCTGAAGCTATACTGTCAGGGCCGAACTACAATCCACAAAATCAAGATAAAGATGTGTGGATAGAAAACGTACGTCAAGCCTTATATATGGGTAAAATCTGTGCATATGCACAAGGCTTCACACAATATAAAATGACATCTGAGCTTTACAACTGGAACTTGCCATTAAAGGATATTGCCTTAATTTTCCGCAGTGGCTGTATTATTCGTGCAGAATTTTTAAATGTGATTAGTGAAGCCTACCAACAGCAACCTACACTTGATAATTTACTAATTAACTCTTACTTTGCAGAAAAGACAAAGGACTATCAAAACGGCTTAAGAAAAATAGTTTGTGAAGGCATTCAAGCAGGTAATGCGTTCCCATGTCTAAGTGCTTCTCTCACATATTACGATAGTTATCGAACAGGCTCATCTAATGCGAACATGTTACAAGCACAACGTGATTATTTTGGCGCCCATACGTATGAACGTACTGATGCAGAAGGTGTTTTCCATACAAATTGGTAATTAAAAAGCTAAAATATACATCATTCCTTCCATGAATGATCGTATATTTTAGCCTTTTTTATTCTAAATAAACATGTACTCGATTACGCCCTGCTTGCTTTGCTCCATACAGTGCCTTATCCGCTTTATTTAAAAGCTGATACAATGTCTCTTCTTCATTTGTTCCTTCAGCTACTCCACAGCTAATGGTAGCATAAATAGCCCCCTCAATAGTCATCAGAGGTTGTGTTTCTACACAGTGACAGAGCTGCTTAGCTAATGCTTCCCCCTTAGACAATGAATAGCCCTTGAGTGCAAGAACAAATTCCTCACCACCATATCTTGCAAAAAGCTCGCCTTTTTTCAATTGACTCTGACAAACCTGTACAACATGAACAAGTAGCTGATCGCCGACAGCATGACCATACGTATCATTGACACTTTTAAAATAATCAATGTCCATTAATACTACTGTAAATGCTGTTGATGATGCTCTTATCTCGCTGAAGGCTTGATTACATTGTTGAAAAAATGCTCGACGATTATAGATTTGTGTCAGTTCATCATAATAAGCCTGTTGTTCTAACATCCGTTGTAGCTTCTTTAACTCTGTAATATCGGTAAAAATGAGTAAATGCCCATTACCATGATTAACATGCCGTAGCGCTGATATGCGTACCTGGTAAGTATGACTCATAAGATCAAGCTCTATTTCTTGCGTATTCATCGTCGTCTCTAATGTAAATGGCATCGTTTGCCCAGTTACTTCAAGCCATAGCTTCCTAAAATCCACACCAAACATAGACCGAGTTAGTTGAGGGAACACCTTGCTACATGCTTGATTAAACTCTATTAATCGAAACGACTCATCTAACACAATGACCCCATCATTGATACTTTGGAATATAGCATCTTTGGCAACAGGCATTACACTAAATAAACGGGAGGAATTAATAGACCATAAATACAACAGAGAAGAAATCCATAAGACCATTGGAACAGGATCAACCCCTTGAGGTGTTAGACCCAATAAGTATATAAAAGCAGTGATCATAGGAATTAACTGACCACACATTAAGGCAATCAGTTGTTGGCGATAAGTTTTACTTGTTTCTTTCCAATACTTTACTATTAGTAAAAAGGATACAAACATACAGCCAAACGTAAATATACCATGAATGATGTACCATATACCGATTTCCTGATAAACATAAGGAGCCCCTAACACGGGATCAACTTCAAATATCTTATAATGAAAATGGTGCATATCATTTGTAGCAACCATTATTAAACTAATAAAAGGGATAGCTAGAAGGGCCATTATCTTTTTCCTTGACAAATGAAAGCCCAAATATTGCATGATAAACAATAAACCGAGCGGTGTTGAAAAAGCCATACCTACATATTGAATGGCTGTCCAAAACTTTATTGCGTCCAGTGTTGTAGCTATTAAACCAAAAGCAGAGGCAAAACAATATACCGTAATTAACGCCGTATACCCTATAAACAATTGCGCAATTTTTGCGTAATTGTAGCGTTGTAGAAATACGTATAAACATAAATACAAATTTAGAAAACCCGATGTACAGCTAAGAGTAATAAAAGCAGTCAATTGCGAATTCATGTGTATGTACCTCTTTAAATTTTTTATTTTTAATGTAGCATACATGCAAAATTTTGTGGATTTATTTATTATCTAAAATGAAAAGAGAATGTTAAGGAGTACCCATATGACGAATAAGAACAACCTAGAAATCATTTTCCACCCTGATTCAGCCGAAAGCCTAACACACCCCTTTTATAAAAAACAAATCGTTTTTACAGGGGCTCTTTCTACAATGACCCGTTCAGAGGCTGCCAAACAAGTAAAAGCCTGTGGAGGGTCCTTGCAGGGAGCTGTTACACAGCAAACGGATTTCGTCATTCTTGGAGATAAACGTCGTGGCATCAGTAGCAAACAGCATAAGGCTGAACAGCTAGTTACTCAAGGGCACGACATCCAAATACTGATAGAGGACGATTTTTTATGGCTTATTTCAATACCAAAGGAAATTGACAAGTAAAAAGAGTATGTAAGATTTCACCTCTTACATACTCTTTTATGTCTATATTATTGTTTTTATCAATAAATTCTAGATTAACTATTTATTGACCTTAGGCGCTGGATAATCAAAGCCTTTTGTATCCACTTCTACCTTTTTCATTTGCTGATCTTCTAGCGGCTTATCTGTGGCATCTCGCTCAACCGCAACAATGGCATCGACTGTTTCCATACCCTCGATCACTTTCCCAAAAGCAGCATAATCCCCATCAAGATGTGATGCTTCCTTTACCATAATGAAAAATTGTGAACCTGCAGAATTAGGATCTTGCGAACGAGCCATCGAAATAACACCACGTTCATGCTTCATATTATTGTCAAATCCATTTGATGAAAACTCACCATCAATTGAATAATCAGGTCCACCAGTACCATTCCCTAAAGGATCTCCACCTTGAATCATAAAATCAGGAATTACACGTTGGAAAATAAGACCATCATAAAATCCTTCTTTCACTAAGGAAATAAAATTAGCGACTGTATTTGGGGCGACAGTAGGTTCTAATTCAATGACAATTTTTTCATCATTGCTCATCGTAATCGTCACAATTGGATTTTCCTTCACTTCCGCCGCATAATCCACTGTGTCTCCTTCAGATTTTGCTTTGTCTTTAGCGGTACCACAGCCTGTTAAAACAAAAGTGATTGCTAGTAATGATAACACTAAATAAACACCTTTATTACGTGCGAACATATTTTTCAGCTCCTCTACTTAACCATCTATTCATTATAAAACTATCCGATTGCTTAAGACAAATAAATCCAATACTCCTATCGTTTCTTCCTTATCGACCCGATATTTAGTTTGTAATACTATACTCATCTCGAGCCTTATTCTATTAAAAACAAGTACCAGCCTCCTTTATGACTGGTACCTAATTTGATTACTAAGTGAGTTCATGTTAAAAATACACCTGACTTTAATAAATGAGAATTCCTTTGTCTAAAACAGATTGATTTTGAACCTGATTTCCTAAAATATATAGCCTTTTTAGGTTAGGCATATTCACCAAAGGCTCTACATCTGAAATAGCGTTATTTTCTAAATGAAGCACCTCGATTTGTTGCCAATTTTTCATGAAATGTAACGATTGAAGTGAACTATCCTGTAATGTGAACGAACGTAAAGCTGAAAGACCAGCAAAGTAAGGCATGATCTTATCAACCTCATCTATCCAATCACTATTACCTATTTGAATCGATACATCATTCAAAGTTAAATGTTCCAGCACGTTGTTTGTTAATGGTTGTTGACTATTAAATTGAAAATTGCATTCAGAACAATTTAATGTCTTTACGTGCTGTAAATTGAATAAGTCACCTGTTTCTTCATAAAAAATGGTCTCGTTAAAATGAATTGTTTGCAAACTAGGTAGGTCATTTAAGGAACGAACGCCCGTGAAAACCCCATACTCCTTGACTGTAAGCTTTTCTAGCTGTGGGTATTTCAGAAATGCTGCACCATTCAATTGCGATTCCGATCCACTTATATAAACAGTCAAATCTTTTAAAGTGGGTGCCTCTAACTTTTGTATAAAAGAACCCTTTAGCTCCGCCTTCTTCAAATTGGGTGCTGTAATCGGCGATGTATCGCCATAATAACCAGCTAATGATAACTCAGTGAGTGATGTCAGACTGTTCACAATATCAAGCAATTCAAATTGACCTGGAGAAGATAAACGTAGCTTTGTCAAAGATGATTTATTTCTAAGCTTTTCTAAATTGGCAATGTTCATATTTTCGAGATCAAGCGATTGTAGGTTAGGCATATTTTGTAAAAAATCAAGCGTTTTTAAATTTCTTACCGATGTAAGCTTCAATTCTTGTAATTGATTCAGTGAATAGAAGGAGCTAAAATCGGTCGCTTCACTATTGTCTATCGCTAACGACTCTAAATCAGTTAATGTAGACAACCACTTCAAATCATTGGAAAATTTTAAAGACAATGATTTTAGTGACAATTTATTAAGAAGCTCAAAATCCTTAACTTCTTCAGTCACATAAGATATTTCAAGTGATTGGAGATTCGGAAACTCTAATAATAAAGCAAGTTCCTCATTACTTCGAATTTGGATAGAGAGCTCTACAATATTAGACTTATCGCTAAAATATTCCGCAATTTTACTAAATGATTCATTAAAGCTACCTGTATAGCTTTTTAAGTTTTTCAGATGTCGAAAGCTTACCTTTTCACTTTGTGCTATTTCATAATCATTCATGAGCTTCAATACAGTTAGTCCAGTAAAGGCTTCAAAGTCCTTTTGTTCGATTTCTTGCGTATTTAATAACTTATCCATCATGATATAGGTAGAAATTTCAGCTTCCTTATTTGTAAATGGATCGTCTAGACTGTAATCAAAATGCCATTGATCATCAGAATAGTAGGGGGCCAAATATCGAATACTTGCAATCTCTTCTTTAGTTGGCATTGCTCCACCCTTATCAAAAATGTCCCTTAAAAAGAATAGAAGCACTTCACTTTCAGGCATTGTTCGAACAGCTATTTCTTCACGGTTTCCATGCTCTGTTTGATTACTACTAAAAAGAAAATACCCAAGAATGGCACACAAGAAGACAAACGGTACAATAAGAAGTGCCTTTAAATTCGTTTTGGGACGTGTAGCTGTATTAGGAGCAGCTGTACCATAATAATGATTAATCGTTTGATCTACATAATAGACTTTATTTTCTTTCAGCATTATTTCAGTTTCACAAAAAGGACATTTAAATGATTGCCCTTCTTTATATTCAATTTTCCCATTACAATTCGGACAATTTAGTTGAATTAATTCCACTGGCAGTCCCTCCCCAGCTCTATTTTTCATTAAGCTTAGTTGTCTGAAAAATAAATGTCAATATTTCTATGAAATACTAATTATATCTTTTACCATGTTCAAGACCCTAAACGGCAGCGAGGATCTATCAAGGTTTTTCCCCTTTTCCTTCTCATCAAATTTCCCACTTTCAAATAAGATACCGTTTCTTGTATCAAGCTAAGCCCCTAGCTATGTAGAAGGACAGTAAATATGGTATCTTTTTGCAAAGGTATTATTTTCGAAAGTGAGGATTTTCATCAATGCATCAACATAATTTTTGGCTTGATTTACCACGGCCATTTTTCATTTTAGCACCAATGGAGGATGTGACAGATGTTGTATTTCGTCATGTCATTAGTGAAGCGGGGAGGCCTGATGTATTTTTTACAGAATTCACCAATACAACAAGCTATTGTCAACCTGGCGGCTTCGAAAATGTACGTAACCGCTTAGCCTTCACTGAAGATGAGCAGCCAATTGTGGCCCATATTTGGGGAGACACCCCTGAGCATTTTCGTCAAATGAGCATCGGTATGAAAGAGCTAGGCTTTAAAGGTATCGATATTAATATGGGGTGCCCGGCCGATAATGTGGCTGAGAGAGGTAAAGGAGCCGGCTTAATTCTTCACCCTGAACTAGCCTCAGAAATAATTCAAGCAGCAAAAGCAGGTGGCTTACCTGTTAGTGTAAAAACAAGACTTGGCTTTACAGATGTAGCAGAGTGGCGTGCGTGGCTCAGTCATATTTTTAAACAGGATATAGCTAATCTTTCTATCCATCTTCGGACACGAGAAGAGATGAGCAAGGTCGCAGCACACTGGGAATTAATTGCAGACATCAAAAAGCTACGCGATGAAATTGCTCCTAAAACGTTGCTGACAATCAATGGAGATATCCCTGACCGTTTAACAGGTCTAAAACTAGTGGAGCAATACGGCATCGATGGAGTCATGATTGGCCGAGGCGTATTTTCAAACCCATTTGCTTTTGAAAAAGAGCCGTCAGAGCATAACGCCAAAGAATACCTTAACTTACTATACTTGCACCTCAACCTTCATGATCACTACTCTAAGGAATTCGAAATGCGTTCATTTAAAGCATTGCAACGTTTCTTTAAAATATATGTGCGCGGCTTTAAAGGCGCTAGTCAATTACGAGTTCAATTACTAAATGCAAATTCCACCGATGAAGTACGTGATCTTCTAGCAGCCTACACTGCTGAGTAAATCTTCAGATAAGATACGACATACGCTAAAGGAGACTGGCTATAAGCCAATCTCCTTTTTACTTTACTTGTAATACATATTAAACCTTAAAAGGGAGTGAAAACTAAATTATAAGGTATATTCCATAATTTCTATTTATGTTATATACTAAACGCTATAATAATAAAGGGGTTTACAAATTTGGTAAATAATATTAATTTCATACTGCGGGTATTTTTCTTTTGCCATCAAAGACCGGACCGTTCTTTCCATTATAAGGGGCGGAAACTCCCTCTATGTGCAAGATGTACTGGTATGGCAGTAGGTTACCTCTTATCCATCATATTAGTCATACTCTTAGGCATATTTGATTTATGGATAATAGCCTTATTAATTTTACCAATGGCTATTGATGGTACAGGTCAATTATTTGGTAAATGGACAAGTAATAATAATAGACGGTTCCTTACTGGATTAATTGGTGGAATCGGCATTATTTATATTTTCTACACTATTGGTTACCAATTTTTTTTATTTGGTCAATATGTTGGAAGAAGACTATAACAAAATATCGGAGGTACAATTATGTATTGTAGAAACTGTGGTGAACATATTTCCGAATACGCAGAAATTTGTGTCCACTGTGGTGTCCGCGTAAAAAATGCAAGTGGAGAAGACACACCAAACTGGGCTGTTAATATAATTACACTTTGCTGTGTGCCACTTGTTGGGTTAATTATGTACTTTGTTTGGAAAAACGAAAAACCAGTTGCGGCTAAATCAGCCTTAATGTTCTTCTTTATTAACATAGGAATTACCATATTATTCTATATTATAATGTTCATTATTGGATTATCGAGTTATTAAATCAGGTATACATATGACAAAATTCTGTCTCTTATTAGGCTTTAATCAAGCAATGTGTATTAGCAGTAATATTATACTTAAAGGAAAAATTAGTATAAGCTACAGATTCTAATAACGTTGCAATTAGAGGAGTTGTAAGTTTTTCCTAGTTGTTTAAGCCAATGATAATGGGAAATATGTCAAAAGAGCTTATCTACTTTAATTATTACGCCTATTAATGTCATTAAACGAAGAAAAAACAGCAAGGCAAGTTGATTAATAAATAAGAAATTTTTAGTATGTAAGGGGTTCTAATATGTTTTGTCCTAATTGTGGTTCTAGCGTTGACGAAAATGCCGAAATATGTCTACATTGTGGTGTCAACGTATTAAAATTTAACAACCAAGTAAATGTAGCAAAAAATGATAACCCAAATATTTGGGTTAATGTCCTCAGCTTATGCTGCTTCCCTCTACTTGGCATTATCCTCTATTTTATATGGAAAGACACACAACCAAAAGCAGCAAAGTCTGCTTTAATCTTTGCATTATGTGGGCTAGCTCTTTCAGTTATTATGATGATTATTGCATTTGTAATAGGCGTTGTAGCAGAAATGATGAATGATAGCTATTATTATTAAATAATTCTGCCACAGTGGTCTGGTATGGTAATCTGCTTATTCCACCATAAACAATAAAGAAGGGTAGACATTTATATGTCTCCCTTCTTTTTATCGTATGGCTATAAAAAAAAGCAACAAGCTTAAAAGTATGTATGTATGTATGAGCCAGCCGTTTTTTATTTCAATCATTTTAACTATTAAGATTTTATAAGATGACCATCTTTATCAGTAAATTTACCAACGATAATCATAATCAAATCGATTAATGTCCAAATACCCAATCCACCTAATGTGAAAAACATTAAAATACCTGTACCAATTTTACCAACATAAAAACGATGAGCCCCTAGACTTCCTAAAAAGAAACAAAGTAATACTGTTGCTACAAAATTTCTGTCTGACATATAAGCACCTCCAATCAATTCATAAATACTATATTAAACCCTATTAAATGATTATATTACAAATAAAGTATTTTTCAACATTTTTTCCTTTTAATTATAAAAATAAGGATATTTATTTGTTGATATACATATCAAAATTTTCTAAAACGTATGGACTAGCTTTACAATAAAAAAATAGGCATATTCATATAATCTGAATATGCCTAACTATTAAAAATGTATTACTTGCTTCAGAAGATGATGATGCCAATAAAATTTGTGTTTAGCATCCTTAGTTTTTATTTAAACTTAATTTTCTCTTCCGAAGCTCCTTTAGTATATGTTATGTTCGCTCCAACAGGTAAATTTCGAATTTCTTTTACATTTTCCCCTTCAATAATAATTTCACCCATTTTCGTTCCTTTAAAGTCAATAATCGCATTTCCTTTTTTGGGACTAATCGTTACCGTTTTGTCCGCAAATCCTTCACCATGGAATTCAGCATATTGACTAAATACCGCAATCCCATTTTTAATATTTGTATTTTCCCCTAACGTTAACGAAACACTTGGGCGATTCACTATTAATTTACCTGTTTTGTAGTTATTAAAGCTATATACATTTTCAGGTAATATTGGTGTTGGTATTTCTTCTTTCCCTGCCTTCAAATCAATTTGAACTAATACTGGGTCATGATCCGATGCTCGACCTTGTGCCTCTGTAAAGTTCGCATTAATATGAATCAAGTCAATTTCGGTAACATCAGCAAGATTATTCGAAACTAAAATATGATCCAACACTTGATTATTCCCTTGGAAGAAGTACGTAAAACGGTCTTTTTCTGGGGCTTTATCTACCATATTCGTTAAAACATCACCTTTTAACGTTTCAAGTGCTGGTGTGAATTCAAAGTCATTCATGTCCCCTGCTACAATGATATTTAAATTCGGATTCATTGCAAGACCTTTATCGATAAAGTCATTGATGGCTTGAGCTAGCTGAAGACGTTTCGTTACTGATTCTAACACTGGCGGCTGTGTTGGCCCCCAAAGTGAACCATCCCCACCTTTAGAATTTAAGTGAGCTCCAATAATGACTACACGCTCTTCCTGGAATTCAAATTCTGCTGCAATTGGTTTACGTGTATCTACAAATTTTGATGGATCAACAAAGCCAGGATTTAAGGCAAGACCTCCATCTGCTGTCCACGTATTCGCTTGGTCACCTACTCCCTTTATACCTGTCACTAATGAAACACGCGTCGGGTTATATAAGTAACCTACACGAATATTACCACCAGGTGCACCACCTACTGTATTGTTAATTGGCATGACATCAATCCAATCATAGGCAGGACCACCCGCAGCTTTAATTGCATGAATTAATCGCATGTAGCTTTCCGATGCATCAGCATTTCCTGAATCAATTTGCCCATCATTATCTTGTACTTCGACTAATGTAATGATATCTGGTGACTTCATGTTTTTCACAAATGTCGCTGCAATTCTGTCCACTTTTTCATTAGATGTATTGGCAGGATTATTCGAAAAGTTTTCGATATTATAAGAAGCGACATTTAACTTGTCCACAACTGGTTCAAGATGTGTGACTTCTTGCTGAAGGTTTGCTTTTATCACATCAGGAAAGACTTTATTCGTGTTCAGTCGATAGCCATCTGTAAAATTTTCTACAAATCCGATAAGCGCTTCATTAAAACGGTCACCTGAATCATAATTTTTCCCTGAAACCCCTTCAAGCATAATTTTTTCAGGGTTATAATCGTCGGCAGCAATATTTAAACCACCATTCACATTAAATGTATTATTTGTTGTACTCGGTACAACAATTGGTGAATCATTATTATAAATCGGTCCAATTACTCTCGCATCCGGGAATGATACCCGCATATACTCGATGGATTCCCAAAAGTCGATGCCATCTTCTTGTGGGTCAAAAATGGCAAAGCCATCATTATCGATAATTTTATTAGGTGGGAAAAGGTCCTCCCCTATCACAAGAGCTTCTGGAATTACTGCCGTACCCGTTTTTGTCATAGTTGTTGCTGAAATTTGCGTATCTGTCAATCGAGAGTTTCCACCTGCTTCTATTACATTTCCTGCTACTTTAATAACTTCCCCTACTTTTACATTATGTGCCGACTTATTTACCTTGATTGCTGTTGATTTTACGCCATCGAACGTCGGCCCATTTTCTTGCATAATAAAGCTAGTTGAATTGATAACGAATGTAACAATTCCCTCTACATCATTTACTGTTAAATCGACATATGGTGATTTATGGCTTGCCCCTTGAATATCGCTAATTTTTGCATTTTTAGTATCAATAATTTCATAAACAAATGTAGCAATCGCACTGTTCGTTAAACCTTCTTTCACCGCAATCGCTTTAATCGTCATTGGTTTATTAACAAGAATTTCTCCTGTATACTTTGTACTGGCTGTAGTTGGTGTTGAGCCATCCACTGTGTAATAAATGGTTGCACCTTCTGTCATTGTAGAAAGTGAGACTTTCGTGCCCGCTGTTACGCCCCCAACGTGAGATGCTTTGATATCCTGAACCTTTGTTACATCTTCAATAATGCGTATCGGAAGCAGTTGGTGGTTTGTATATTGACCAATAATTCCTGTAATTTCCCCATACGTTTTTCCACTCACTAAACCTGAGTCACGTGTTTTATCGTAAATAGCAAATGTACCTACATCATCTGTTCCGGTAAAGTTTTGACCTGAACCAGTAATGGCAACATTTTTAATCGTTACTAATTTCGATTCATTATCCTCTGCAACCTCAATACTTTTAATAATGTGTGGCTCTGGTATTGTAGAAGGAATAGGCTTGCCAACAAGCGAAATATTCGTTAATTGCTTTAGTCCGCTATATTCAGCTACTTGACCTTGCACCGTCACCCGATCACCGATATTAGCAGTAAGACTATCTACAGGATAAATGGCTATCGCCGCACCATCTTCATCTTGAATGTGCGCTGTAGCAGTTTCTAATTTTGCTGTTACAATACCTGATACGATGACAGTTTGTCCGATTTCTTTATGACGAGCTTCCGTAATTGAAATAGTGGATGGCGCATCTTTAACTGTAAAATTTAAGGATGTAATTACGCTATCGTTTAAGCCAGTTGCTGTAGCAAATGCTTTGATCGTCATTGCTTCATTGACAACAATGCCAGCTGCCGCATCATAAACCATACTAGCTGTAGACGGTTCAGAACCATCTATCGTGTAATAGATTGTTGCATTTGGCGTATCTGTAGACAATGTTACTTTTGTTCCTGCATAGACTTCGCCTGTTGCTGGAACAGCTTTAATATTTGCTACTTGTGTTGGCTCATAATTTAATACTAATTGGAAGCTTTTCGAGCTTAACGTTTTTAATTGATAAGTTCCGTTAAAAATTGAAGCAATCCCTGTCACGGTAATCACATCATTGTTATTGAACCCATCTGCTTCAAATTGAGAGAACTGATAGCCTGTACGGTTATCATGGCGAATTAACAGCTCGTTATATGCTGCATCGACTGCTTTAAATTCAAATGTACCAGACGTACCAGATGGCTTTAAATCTTTAATCTTCATATTTTCAAGTGTAATTAATTCACCTTGCATACTGTCATCAATCGGTAGATTCACTGTTTGTGGCGCTGGTGCTGTCCCAGTTGAAATTCGTTCAATTATCGGTGAATTAAATTGAACCTCTCCGCTATATAAACTCGTTTTCCCTGTGATTTTGACAATATCTCCAACAGCTAAGCTCCCTGCTTCTGGAGAACTGGAGAAAACATATACTCCTGCTGAATCATCCTGTACATAGAAGGCCTTACTTCCCCAGCTACCAGGTGTTGTCGTAACCGTCCCTTGAATTTGGACTGTGCGGTCCGTTCCAACCGCTGCACGAGCTTCAGCAATTGTTAATTCAGAAGTTGGATCCAATTGACTGACCGATTCCCCCACTCCAATAGCTTCTGTCGTTTCCGCCTTTGCAATTGTTAAGTAAGGCAAAATCATAGAAATTACAAGTAAAAATGATAAAGCTATCTTGGAAACGACATTACATTCATATTTCTTCATTCGTTTAGCTCCTTATGATTTTTTATCTATACAATCAACTTTTTCCCTATCTTACAAAGGAATTTACTAGAAGTTATTATTCAATTATTGTGTTCCCTTCAACGGTTAACCCATCTAAACTGATATTCACATTTGGTGCAGCAATGATTAAATCCCCTGCAATAGTACCAGTACTACCAGATGGCATTAAAGAGTACCTCCCTGAAGCTGTAGGTGCTGTTAGCGTTACATTCCCATTCAAGGTTTGACCATTCAAATCAATCATTACTAAATCTGTTAGCGTTACATCTGCAGTCATTGGAGCTGTTAACCTAATCAAGTCTCCTGCTTTAGCTTTATTTAATGCTTGTTTTAATTCCTCCGCATTCTTTACATTAAATTCACTCACTTTTTCTGGTGGAATAACCGGATCGGGTGCCACATTTCCTCCACCTGTATTTGGAACCCCTGTACTTGGCGAAGAACCTCCAATAATGGCTTTAATTTGGGAAGCAACCGAGGCATAGTTTGTTATAATTTTTGTTACCGTTGAACCTGCTGGAATCGACAAGTCATTTATTAGTAAACCTGAACCGATTGTAATTCGAGCATCAGCGTTTAGAACCGTTAAATATTTCACTAAACCAATAGCATTCAATTCTAACTCCACTGCCGTAGGAAGCAACAATCGTTCAAACTTTACATTCCCAGTCATATTCAGTTTTGCCGTAGATTCAATTGTTACCTTCGTTGCTGATCCATCAATATTTATAGCAGCAATGGGAGCTGCTATGATAATTTCAGGAATCACCGTGTCCGTCACAATCGAAATATTTTGACGCTTGACTTGTACTTTTTCTGTGTGCGAATTTTTGATTTTCAATACAAGTGTACTTTGACCATCTATTGCATCAGCTATAATTAAATCGCCAGTAATTGTAGTACCATCAAATTCCATTTTCCTCTTAACATTTGAGGTAATGGTTACATTTCCTGTAACTGATACATTTTTAACAGTCACACCATCTGCGTTAATTGTTATCGAATCGAGCGTTGCATTTGTATTGAATACAACGCCCATCTCTGCTGAACCTGCCTTATTTAAAACAACGTTATTTACTTTTGTTATAATCCCATTTTCAATAGTTGCTGTAATTTTTGCTCCTGTTAGTGCGGTTTTATTTTTAGTTGTAAAAATTGACTTTACTGAATCACCAAATAAATAAGTTTTACCATTAATAGCAATTTCATTCGCTGTATATTTTTCAACTTTAAACGTTACACTTTGAGAAGGTTGAGTAGTCGGATTACTAACAGCTTCTGAACGAGTAATAAATGCAGCCAGTTGTCCTCGTGTTACATTGGAAGAACCATCAAATAATGTAGCTGTCTTACCAGTCGTTACGTTGTTTTCATATAAAGCAGCAATCGCTTCTTTATAATCTGCACGCACATCAGTGAACGGTAATGAATTCGTATTTGAAGCTTTTAAATTAAAAGCGTTCGCTAAAATTTTTGCTACATGGTTACGTTGAATAAATTCATCCTGACGGAATGTTCCATCCTCATAACCATTAATAATCCCCTTTTCCTTTAATGCAGCAATTGCACCAAAATATACATGATTAGTAGGAATATCTTTAAAGTTTGGATTGCTAACATTCGATGTATCCAGTCCTAATACACCCGCAATAATTTTAGCAGCTTGTCCACGTGTTACGTTTTGCTCAGATTTAAATGTCCCATCTTGGAACCCATTAATAATGCCACGATCATTTAAATTTTTAATCTCGTCATAAAATGGATGCGTTCGTTGTACATCCTTGAAACTACTAGCTTCAGATGCAATCGGTGCTACTACTACCGCTGAAGCCGTTAATGCCATTGCTGTTATTGCTTTTAAATACTTCGATTTTCCCCATTTACGCATACTTAGAGTAATACCTCCCATTCCTATTTAATAAGGATGATTTTGAATCCAATCAATACAATTAATTGTAATTATTAAACATTGCCAAAATATTGTTTAACATAGTAATTTTAACAGAAAAATAATAAATATATTGTTATTTAATATTAATATTCTAAATTTTTTGTAAAATGTTTATATTAAACTTTTACAATATTATTTAGAATAGTAGTTTTATAATAAAACCTCATTTTCTGTAATTACATTTTCACATGAACTAAAGGGCAATTGTGCCCCTCACCTCTATTAGACATTGAAAGGCCCGACACAAAAGTAAAACCTCTATAACTTTTGTACGGGAGGGCTGAAATAACCGAGGAGTTGGCACATTTGCCTGAACGTAGATAATACTCTTACCTTAAAGTTAACCTCAATGTCATATCCTTAATAGGAAAAAAGCCAGTGAGTATCCATCTCGCACTGACCTAAAAAAAGGAGACAAATAAAAACACCTTTCGTTGAAAAACGGGTATTAAATACAAAACATTCAACGTGGAGGTGTTTTTTCTATGGGTACTAAACCAATCTCCTTTTTGTTTTACTTGTAATACATCTCAAAAGATTATTGACTACAGATTCTCTTCTGAACATTCTTTATTGACCATCTTTTTATTGTCAGTATGAATGCTTTTCATTCCTTCAAAAAACGAATACTCTTCCCTTAAACATTTCTCTAACTCTTCGTTATCCTGCGGAAGCTGTGCTAAGTAATGTTTAGAAAAATGAATCCTATTTTGGATTTCTTGTTGGTTCTGTGTTGTCGTTCCGTGTCCTGGTATATGGGTTGTTATTTGATGATGCAGTAAAATATCTTCAGCTTTACGAATAGTATTGACATAGTCTTTATAACTGCTAAAAATGAAAGGAAACTCAATATCTGACAAGTAATCTCCCGAAAGAAATAGCCCATACGGCTCTATCACTGTAAATAAACCATCATTCGTATGACCAGGTGCTTGATAAAATGTCATAGTTATCGAATCTAACTCTAATGTTTGCCCATCCTCTGAAACGACAATATCTACTGTTGGATATACAGGAGAATAGCTCCTCTGTATATAATAGCTTTGATCAAATTGTTTGATTTTTTGAATGCTTTTTGCTTTGTTCGGGTTTTTATCAAATTGTTTAGATGCAATTACCTTTGCTCCTGGAAAGGCCCCTGAACCAATAATATGGTCAAAATCGCTATGAGTGTAAATAATATATAGTTGCTTATCACCTTTCATGTTGTTTATGTAAGCCTGAATTTCTCCAATTTCGCTAGGTAACCAATTAGGATCTGTCATAATTATCGCTTCATTCGTTTGAATGATAGCCGAAGTAGTCATATACAATGCACTTTGAAAAACAGTAATATTATCTTTTTGGAATTGAATCATCATGAACCTTCCTTTTCCCCTTTTAAAAGGGAGCATCTTTAAGTGAGTATTTTAGATTTTGAACAGGAATTTCTTATTTATAGAGTTCGAGCAAAATCAGTAAATTCCTTCTTTAAGGAAAAGTGGAAGGTACTAGGAATTATTTTTTATGTACATATTTAATACAAAAGCATCTTTATTGATATCCTTTAGGATTAGCAACAGAATGTGATTTCTCTGTAGTTTTGTCGATTTTGAGAATCCATTCATTCCGATTTAATCTAGAAAGATTTTTTCTCGCTAAAATATTTTATGATATGATGTTTAGGTTGTTTATCTACTACACATTTATATTCATCTTAGAAAGAGGTATCTATGCACAACTCACAATTATCCAAGCGACATTGGTTACTCATTTTAACACTTACGTTATTGACATTTGTACTAGGGACAAGCGAATTTGTTATAGTCGGAATCTTAACTGATATTTCCTCAAGCCTTCAAATGACTAATGCAAAAGCAGGCACACTTGTTTCTGCATTTGCCATTACATTTGCTATTGCCACACCACTAGTGATGTCAGCAACAAGTCATTTTCCAAAGCGTAAATGGATGTTGTTTTTGATCCTTTCTTTCATCGTCCTCAATGCTTTTTGCGTCATTTCAACGAGCTACATCATGCTGCTTGTACTTCGTATTATGACAGCGATTGTAACAGGAGTATTAATCTCTCTAGCCATGATTGTTGCAAGCGAAACCATGCCGATAAACAAACGCGGACTTGCTATATCATTCGTTTTTGGTGGTTTCACACTAGCAAATGTCGTAGGAGTACCAATTGGTATTGTAATCGCAGGCTGGTATGGTTGGAATGCCACTTTCATGTTAACAACCTTTCTAGGTGGTTTGGCGTTTTTGGCATCCTTTTTTGTCTTACCTAATCAACTCAGCCAAGTACGTAGTTCGATACGGGATCAGTTTTCTTTAATGATCAAGCCGCGTATTTTAATGGCCTTTTTCATTCCTGCTCTAGGATTTGGGGCAACTTACGCTGTCTTTACGTACCTTGTTCCTATTTTGAAGGGAATGGGAGCACCAAATAATTCTATTAGTCTAATCTTATTTGGTTATGGGTTTATTTCGATTTTCAGCAATATCCTCGCCAGTAAAATTGCCAGTCATAATGCTATCGGTCGCCTTCGCTTTGTTTTTCTTGTGCAGGCTATTGTTCTGACAAGTTTATTTTGGACTACAAATCATTTTATTTTAGGGCTGGTCAATATTGGCTTAATGTCATTAATGGCTATCCTCTTAACAACATCTACTCAGCTTTATTTAATAGACCTCGCTGAAATTTACCAACCCAGTGCGAAAGGATTGGCTGCTTCACTTATGCCTGTAGCAAGTAACGTAGGTATCGCTTTTGGTTCTGCATTAGGTGGAATTGTTTATCATCAGGGAAATTTAATGAATGTTACATGGGTCGGTGGGATTGTTGCCGTCTGTGCAAGTTTGCTAACTTTTCTTAGTCACCATTTAGATCAAAAACTAGAGAAATCAGCATAAAAATGATAGAAACAATTGAAAATGCAATAAGACCTTTAAAATTAAACTAGGCAGATTCGCATTATAAAACGAATCTGCCTGTTTTACTTATAGCTCTGTCTCGTCAAAATGAACGGCATCTCTTGTGGAATATGCCTAATCAATGTTTTCAACGAGTTATCCTGTAATTAGATGTTTTTCTTTCATTGTACCAACTTGATTTAAAATCATTGCGCCAAACATTTGAATAATTGTCTTCACAATAATTTGTCCGAAAATGGCGGATGGTACGGCTTCCCAAGGTAATATATTAGCTCCAAGTGGACTCAAGCCGATTACTACGAAAATTGCAGAATCCAAAAATCCTCCAACAAGACCACTGTAGAACACACGCCAAGCCATTGGTAATTTTAATCGAGTATAGATTTCTGTATCAGCTGTTTCAGCGACAACAAATGATAGTGCTGACGCTACCACAATCAAAAGTGTATCCCCCAGTAGGAATGACACTACTGCTGATAAAATTAAAGCTGTAATAATAAATAAATACGTCTTTGCTCTACCATATTTATTTTGTACAAGGTCCCGAAAAATAAAGGTTGCCCCAATTAAAAACGTCCCCATTGGAACAATAAACATACCAAAGTGCAATGGTGCAAATGCTGCCGTTACTACATTAGCGATGACAATAGATAATAAATAAAACAATATTCTCATACTACTACTCCTCAATTTAAAAACATTTTTGTAATGGGACACTATACGCCTCTTTTATTTCCCCAAACAAGGGCATGTAACTGTGGTAGTACTTTAACATCTCTTAATTCTTCATCCTTCATCACTCTATCAATCAATGCATGATATTTATCCAATAAATGCATAATTAATTGTGAATTGTCAGTTGTCATGAGATCATCATTACCGACTTGAAGATAAAAAGGAATCATTGGATATCGATGGTGAATTTGTTTAGCATAATCGTAATCCTCTTGATTAAAAACGACTATTTTGAGAGATATATGGTGATTACTGTTTTGATTTTTAAGCTTTTCGAAGATATATGAGAGCACCGAATAGTCTGTGGTCATTCCAGAACTAGGTGGCTTTGGAGAAATGGTCAGTTCATCAATCTCATGCATCCATTTTTGCCACCTACTTCCCTGTGTTTCCACCCCAATTTTTATGTTGTTTTCTTTTAAAATGGCAATGAGCTCAGCTAAATGTGGATTGAGTGCAGGATTGCCGCCTGAAACCGTGACAAATGAGAAGCCATTGCCTCCAAGACGTTTCAACTCAGTCCAAATCTCTTCCGCTGTCATTTGGACAATCAGATGCTTTCCACTGCCATCCCAAGTAAACGATGAATCACACCAAGAACAGGAATAATCACAACCTGCAGTTCTCACAAACATTGTCTTCTGGCCAACTACCATCCCTTCACCTTGAATCGTCGGTCCAAAAATCTCGATAACAGGTACCTTACTCACCTTCCATCCACTCCCGTCTCGCTTCTGCATAGCTTGTCGGAGTTTCATATAACCTAATAAACTCTACACATGCACCGTTATAGCTTGGTTCATCAAGCAATGCCTCTGCCAACTTTTCATAAATCCAAACTACCATGTTTTCTGCTGTCGTATTCATGGGTGGAAGCGTTTCATTTAAATAACGATGATCCAAATGAATCTCTATTTTTTGTTTCCATATTTTTTTTATATCGCCAAAATCAATCATCAAACCGCGTTCATCTGTGTAGCCACTCAATCCCAATACTACACGATAGGTATGACCATGTAGGTTTTTACATTTTCCCTCATAATGATGTAAATGATGAGCAGCATCAAAGGTAAATTCTTTGCTTACAAGAACACGCTTTGCATGATAGTTCAATTGATCTCTTTGAATATCCTCATCTATTTTTTGGAGCTTATCGACGATTTTAAAATCTAACATCCCTTAAGACTCCTTCCTATAACGCAAATACTCATCAAGCCCTTTTTTTCGCAGTTTACATGCTGGGCATTCACCGCAACCATCCGCTATAACACCGTTATAGCAAGTCAACGTTCTTTCTCGAACAAATTCCAATGCCCCAAAACGATCAGCAAGCTCCCATGTCTGTGCCTTATTCAGCCACATCAACGGTGTATCAATAACAAAAGAATCATCCATCGATAAATTTAACGTTACATTCAAGGATTTAATAAAAACATCTCGGCAATCCGGATATCCGCTAAAATCTGTTTCACAAACGCCAGTCACGATATGCTTCGCTCCTACTTGACTCGCTAAAACACCTGCAAACGAAAGAAAGAGAAGATTTCGACCAGGGACAAAAGTCGATGGAAGCTCACCATTATTTCCGTCTTCTACTGTAATATCTTGTCGTGTCAAAGCATTTGGAGCAAGTTGGTTTAGGAGTGACATATCAAGAATATGATGCTTGATTCCAAGTTCACTCGCTATCTCTTTTGCACATTCAATTTCAAGACGATGCCTTTGACCATAATCAAAAGTGACTGCCTCAACCTCTTCAAAACGTTCCTTTGCCCAAAACAAACAAGTTGTACTGTCCTGACCTCCACTAAATACAACAATTGCTTTTTCCTGCTTCATCTATAAAACTCCTTTATATCGAAAAAACAGCACTCTAAGAAAAAGTGCTGCTTTCTTCTTAGTTTTTTTAAGAGGGTAGCTAAAAACCTCTTTCTTGATGGAACTATTTAATTCTCCATTTATCGATTATCAATTTTTTCTGGATTAAGGTCGTGGTTCATTAAACGATAATTGGCGATTTCTTCGTATTTTGTTCCTGGCTTCCCATAGTTACACCATGGATCGATCGAGATACCTCCACGTGGCGTAAATTTCCCCCAAACCTCGATATATCGAGGATCAAGCAATGCAATTAAGTCATTCATAATGATATTAACGCAATCTTCATGGAAATCACCGTGATTTCTAAAACTGAATAAATACAATTTTAGTGATTTACTTTCAACAATTTTTTTATCTGGGATATACGAGATGTACATCGTTGCAAAATCAGGCTGATTTGTAAGCGGGCATAAACTAGTGAACTCTGGACAATTAAATTTAACGAAATAATCTCGATTGGCATGCAGATTATCTACTGCCTCCAATACCTCAGGTGCATAATCATAGGAATACTTTGTACCTTGATTACCTAATAGGGTTAAATCCTTTAATCCTTCTTCATGACTTCGGCCAGACATAAAAAAACCTCCTTGTAAAATGTTTCCCAACACTTTTCAAGAGAGGCATCACCAAGCATTCTATTTAAAACATAAGTAAACACATAAAAAAAAGCCACGTCCAATATGGACATGGCATTATTGTCATGTTTCCATAGTTTTTTATAGAGGGTATCCGCTATGAACCTCTCCCGTTCTAGTCCGGGCATTCTTTTCTTCAATATCGTACAAAAAATAATACAGCACGTCAAATGGATTTTTTCAAAATTTTACTATATGCAATGTGGTTTGAAAGCATTACTAAAGAATTGATTCAAAGGGTTTAGAACCATTATTTACATTACCTTTAGTGGAGCTATATGGAACTTTTGTCAAATTTATAGATTATGAATAAATTGCTATTGGAATTACTAGTATTGCAGGTTTTGAGATTCTTGAAACAATGTTAGGAAAATCAAGTTGTTCATCTAATCCAGTGTTCATAGATTGAAGAAGGCTATCTAAAGCTTGTTGTTGGAATAATTTAAATGCTGTATTTCTAAATAAATTAATTTCATCTTGATCATTAGTAACAACCTTCACAACTTTTCCAAAAACAGTATAATTTCCATCAATGATTTCATTAGTATTTTTATGAATGAAATAATTTAAATAAACAGGAAGAACTGCTTTTAATGATTCTTCTTCATTAATAGTGCAAATTAAATCCATGTTATCATTTTCCATTAAACTATTTCTCATGCTTTTTACTTGTTTTAATATCTCTTGATTTCCATCCTTTTTGTTACTTTTTTTGGCAGGTTGAAACGTCATTGCTAAGACCATCATTTGTTCAATTGATTCTAAAAGGGCAATCAACGGGTTTTTTTCCAATTTACTATTAAATCTGACAAAACTCCCTGATGCTAAATTATCTAAATTTCCTTGCTCTTCAATATCGTTAATTAATTGATTTTCTTCTAAATATGAAAGTAATTTTGCGAATAAAGACGTTGGCGTGTGTACTTTTTCCTCACTTGAATTCTTTTCTTCCAACGATTTTTTCTCTACACCCATTGCTGCTTTAATTTTTGTTTTTATCCCGTATAAACCAAATCCAGCCTCTCCATTAATGCTGCTATTAGTATTTTTTCCATCAGTGTTCGTGACATTTAAATTTGTTACTTGTGCAAATCCATCTTCAATAACTGCCAATAAATCAAATACTACATTTTGATTTAAGTACGTTGTAACTGGAAATACACTACCTTTAGATTCTTTATTCACTATATACCCCCTATTTTTTCTTTTCCTCTAAACAAACAGGAACGTTTGTTCCTATTTTACATCATGGGGAACTCTTTTGCAAATTAATTGGTTATTTCATTCTCTTTCTGAAGTGCTATTTTTTTCACTTTCTTTCAACTAAGTCCTTTTCAATTTTCTGTGTCTCTGTTTCTCTATATCCATTTATATGCTCTAGCTTCTGTTCATTCAAATTTCAGTAGAGTATTCAGATGTAAATTTCATTCTACTTCTTAATATCCACCTATATTTTATCTAAAGCATTAAAGCGCTAAAGTACACAAGTGGGCGTGTGGGGCTTTATCACCTTAAAGCGACTTATAGTTTCATATTTCCACATAGATTTAGAACGAGGCGTGGGAAATACAGTAATCCTTAACAGCACGATCACACATAAAAATGCACATAAAAATCTTTAACTACTAAGTGCCGTTATCTATCTTTTTCCTTTCGAAGGAACCTGGTAATTTAAAGACAAACTCAATCCCTAGTTTCAAATGGTTAAGGGCTTTTTAAACAAGGAATTTGCCATTTTATATCTTCCCCAGCTAAACTACCATAATTATTACGTCAAAAGCCCCTTAGGTGGTTTCTGGAAGTTTAGCAACCAGTTATCACCTAAGGGGCTTTATAGCCATTGGGGATTTGCTTATTTTTCATTTCGTCATCGTATGTGACTTCGGTCTTTATAATACCTTTAAGTGTTTTCATTATTTCATGCTCCTTTTAAGAAACTTCTTCATTTTGGTTCGATACAACCATAAATATTAAGTCCACGATCGACTTCTCCTAAATATTGTTGAAAAATATCGTATTTGTCTTAAGGGCTACGTACTCTATGTGCTTATAGGGTATGCTTGTTTCTTCAACTAATTTTACCGATACGATTTTTATTCGTTTTGCTGAAATCATACTCGTATCCCTCCTTAATATTCTAAAATATAATATATATTTAAATTATTTTTAGATACCAATAGTCAATGATATTTATTTACATTTGAAGTAAAATATACATAGAGGTGATTTTATTGTTGTATTTATGTACACATGAAAACTGCAGATTACCAGTTGGACATAAAGGAAAACATAATCCATATCCAACTTCTGCATGGGAAGAAAAGTTTCACAAGAAAGATAAAGATAAAGTTAGCAAAGCTGGATATGCTACACCTAGAGGTGGGGATAAAGGAGCTTATCAAAACCACGTCTATCGAAATAATAAAGTAATAATACCCTTTGAGAGAATTAATTCAGTTAATTTAGATAATTACTCAGATGGCTATATAATTAGAATTTTTCCAAATCAATATTTTGAAGAAGATGGGGAAATTAAAGAAATCTTTAAAAACTCTTATTCAAATATTGTTATTGGCGACAATGCATTTGTTTTATATAGAACCCATAGCATGTTGGAAAAATACCCACCCTTGGATCACTGGGAAATCAGAGACATATATACTTCTGAAGGGGCTCCAGCGAAAAAAAGGTCTAAAACTGTTATTGAAAAAGGGCATTATGTTTTACGACTATCGTCTATTAGTAATAATAAAAAAGTAGTTAATGGTGCTCCTCAAGGTATTTTTGCTCCTGAATACGCTACCCAAGAAACCAATTATTTATGCAAGGCATTTTTAGCATGGCTAATTATTATTTCCAAAGATAGTCCTTATGATAAAGCTGATTTTGAATGGCTAGAGGCTATTTTGATAGAAAATAATTTATTAGATGCTACTTACCTTCATGAATCCGGAATAATACAAGATTCTGTTACTTCATGTCCTCTTTGTTTAGATAAAATTTACTATACTGAGTTACATGAGATGCTATCCTTTGAAGGTGCTTCTTCCCTTGCTAATTCTCAAGAACAAGTTGAAGGCTCTACAAGATCCACTAAAGTGAATTTATTCCATATGATTCCCTTAGTGTATGAGACTTTAGAACATAAACCTAAACAAATTTCCTGGGGGCACGCTATTTGTAACACAAAATTAGGTCAAAGACGTTGCCTTTCCTTAAAAGAAATAAAAAATAATGGGATGGAGATTCATTTAATAGGAGAAGCAGGCAAACCTGAATTATTTGGCTGGGTTGATAATACTCGTACATTTATGCGGACTAGAAATGGAGAAGCTTGGGTAAATATCACTGAACCTATCTCTGACGCTGAAGAATAAACAAATACCAAACTCAATAAAGCTATTGAGTTTGGTATTTTAATATTAGACTATTAACTTTTTTATAAGTAAATCCTTCAACTCTTTTAATTGAGCATTTTGTAATGCAATATTTTCAACCTTTTCAAATATTGGATTCATCCAATTAATAAATTCATTAAACTCTACCGGAATCATTATCGGTATTTTTTTGAAGTCTTTTTTATTAATCTCTTTAAATGTGCTTCCATTTGAAATAGAAATAAACTTCCATTTGTTGGTTTTTGCCCAAAAATACAAATATGATAAAGGTACTTTAGAATTTGCTACGATATTTATAAAACCTTGATTTGTAGTAGCTTCTTCAAGATTAATTCCTATTTCTCCTATAGTTGCCCTACTCGTTATCATTAAACTTTTAACTGGTATAATTTTTGCTGAACTATTATCTAGCCCATACTTCGTTATTTTACGACTAGAATTAATTAAAAATATACCTTCATCTCTTGAAACATCTGTTGGCGTATACCATAGGATATCACCATTAATCCAATACTCTTGTACTTGAGTGTTAGGAGTACCCCCACCTAGTATATCCACTACATTTCCAATTTCAAACTCTTGTGTTTGTTTTGTTTGAATATACATTTGGTAATAATTTTCCCCCATTGAAATAAGGTCTTTTTTTATCTTATTATTTATTTCCAAAAGTTTATCAATATTATTCAATTTATTAATTATTTCTTCTTGCTCTTCAATAGAAGGTAATAATATTTCTAAGTTCTTTGCTGCTGTTAAAGATAGTTCCTTAAATGTTGTACCATTAGCAAAAGTTTCAATATAATCTTTTTTGGATTTCAAGAAATAATATAAATAATCTGGTTTAATTATTTTTTCATTGCATACAAAACATTTAAAGCCTTGGTTTGTTGTCAATTCATTAGCTGCTATCGCTACGTAACCTATTGGAGCCCTTGATGACAATAAGACTGTATCCTTAGGGAGCACTTTCAAAGTTGTTTCTTTTAGTGCTTTTTCTGTAACACTTCTTTCACCTTTAACAATATACTTTGAAGTGTAATTTGATAAGTCCTTTGGTGTTATCCAGGAAATACTACCATCTTTATAATAATCTTCATTCTTAGTAGAAGGCGTTATTCCACTATAAATTGATGCTATTTCACTCAACTTATAAATTTTTCTCATAAATAATCACCTAAATTTTTTATAATTAAACCACTTAGTTTATCTGCATCAGCAAATTTTTTTTCAAGATCCTTAGCCAACCTAGAAATTTCTCCTTCATAATCTTTAACTGAAAGGTTTTCTTCAGGAACACCAACATATAAACTAGGAATTAATTTATAATCATTATTTATAACTTCTTCATTAGAGACGATCTTAAACAAACCTACTTCTAATAATTCCTTGTTATCCTCTTTAAAGGTTTTATATATTTCACTAATTTTACTTATCTCTTCATCTTTTAAAACTTTATGTTTCTTACTAACAAACTCACCTAAACTTGAGACGTCTAAAAATAAGATTTCGTTATTTCTTATTCTAGTATTCTTATCACCTTTTCTAGATTTACTAATGAATATTAATGCACTTGGAATCGCTGTCCCAAAAAACATTTTGTCTGGAAGTTGTACGACACAATCTATCAGTTCGTTTTCTATTAAATACTTCCTAACTTCTTTATCTGAACTTTGACTACTTGTCAATGCACCATTTGCAATTACAAATCCTGCTGTTCCATTTTCGTTCAAATGATATAAAATATGTTGGATCCACATATAATTTGCGTTATTTTTATTAACGCCTCCAATTAAACGTGGATCATTTTCTGAAATATATTCAGCTCCCCAATCTTTCATATTAAAAGGAGGATTTGTAATAATATAATCTGCTTTTAAATTTGGGAATAAATCGTTTAATAATGTATCTCCTTGCTGAATATCCGGATATATACCATGTAAAATACTATTCATTTTTGCCAAATTAATTGTTAAAGAATTTTGTTCTTGACCAAAATACTTTATTTTTTTATCTTTATACATATGAGATTGAATAAACATTCCACCTGTTCCGCATGCCGGATCATAAACTGAACCTTCAATTGGTTCCAACATCGAGACTAGTAGTCTCACTATTGGTGATGGAGTAAAAAATTCTCCACCTCTGTTTCCTTCAGTAGAAGCAAAATTGCCGATAAAATACTCATAAATTCTACCTAATGAATCAATAGTATTCTCTTCTAAGTTATTAAATTTTTCATGCGAGAATAATAAAATTAAATCTGATATTACATCACTTGGAATATTTGAATTAACATATATTTTAGGAAGCACTCCTTTTAATTTCTCATGTTCCTTTTCTAATAACTCCATGGCATTATCAATTTTATCTTTTATTATGTCGGTTTTAACAAACGATTTTAGATATTCCCATCTTGCCTCAAGTGGGACATAAAAAACATCTACTTCCGCATATTTCTCTTTCTCTTCTAATATTAAATCATTTTCTGGGTACTCTTCACGAATTTGTTTTACGCGTAACTCATATTTAAGTGTCAAATGTCTTAAAAAAACCATTGGTAACACATAATACTTATATTCAGCTGGGGCTATTTTTCCTCTTAATTTATTTGCTACAGTAAATAATTCTGTTTCAATTTCCAAATCTTTCTTTAACAATTAAATCTCCTCCTTTGAACACATGTTCTTATATTAGAGTAACCCACATAAAAAATCCTGTCAACTGGAAAAAAACCATTTGACAGGATTTAAAAACCGCACTTACTTATGGTACGGTTCACCCTTCATAATCCTAAAACTCCGATAAACCTGCTCGACTAGCACGAGCTTCATGAGCTGGTGAGGGAGCGTCATTTTACCGAAAGATTGTTGTTCATCTGAACGTTTTAGTACGTCATCATGTAGGCCGAGGGAGCCGCCGATGACGAAGGTGATTTTGCTTTTGCCGTAGGTCATGAGGGATTCGATATCGGCTGCCATTTGTTCGGAGGTTTTCATTTTGCCGTTGATGGCTAGGGCGATGACGTAGGCATCTGGGCTTATTTTGGCTAGTATGCGTTCGCCCTCCTTTTTCTTGACGATGTCCATTTCGGCTTCACTTAGTTGTTCAGGTGCCTTTTCGTCTGGTACTTCAATCAAATCCATTTTTGCATAGCCGCCAAGTCGCTTTACGTACTCATCGATGCCCATTTTTAAGTACTTTTCTTTTAGTTTGCCGACTGATACAATCGTTATATTCACACGTTATCCACCTTTACAATTCATTTACAAACAAATTATCCACAAAAGTTATCAACATATCCACAAGTCACTTCTATATATTGTGTAAAGTTATTTACTTGATACAATATATTCTGCTGGCTGTTCACAGTAGCTACACTTTGTGGATAACTTTTTATCCTCTTCGATTTTATCCATAATTGGGAACACTTTTTGCTCTGCTACAAACATGTCTAAAGCGTGTTCTATATGGCTTTCACAGCTGTATTTTTCCATTATTTTACGTCTCCTTATTTTCCGAAATTTCCACAAACTTATTCACAAATCAGTCTATGTTATCCACAACCTATTGTAACAAAGGAATGGCATGTATGGAAGAAGTGCCTTCTTCTCACGTTTACTTGTACAGAAATAGTATTCACAATTTTCTAGTTATCCACAATATTTCATAAAAGCCTTTCTTCATCCTCGCAAAAAAAACGATGGAGAATTGTTATATCTCCATCGCTCTTCCGATTCTTTACAATGTATTACCGTTTGTTAATGTTAGTGATAGCTCGACTAATTTACCTTGACGGTAAACTTTTAATGTTAGTTTATCACCAATTTTTTTCTCATTATATAAATGCTTGCGTAAATCAATAGTTGTTTCGATCTTTTGACCATCCATTTCCACAATAACATCATATTGTTGAACACCTGCTTTTGATGCAGCTGAATTATTCATGACATCTGTTACAACAACACCTGTTGTCACCTCTGCAGGTAATTTTAATGTTTGTTGCTGATAGAATGATGGGACATCTGTTAGATCTGCTAGTGACACTCCCATTGTTGGACGTTTCATTTCACCATTTTTCTCTAATTCCTCGATAATTGGAATAGCTGAATTAATGGGAATAGAGAATCCTAAACCTTCCACGGAGGATTGAGCGATTTTCATGGAGTTAATCCCTACTAATTCTCCAGCTAAGTTGACAAGGGCTCCCCCACTATTTCCTGGGTTAATTGCAGCATCTGTTTGTAATACTTCTTGTTGCCAATCTTCCGTACCATCACCATTTAAGTCTACTGGTACAGAACGGTCTTTCCCAGAAACTACACCTGTTGTAACTGAGCCGTAGAAATCTAAGCCAAGGGGATTCCCAATTGCAATAACTGTTTCGCCTTGTTTTAATACATCAGAATTACCGAATGTCGCAACTGTTTTTACATTTTTAGCGCTAATAGAAATAACAGCAAGGTCTGTCCAAACATCATGACCTACTAATTGAGCTGGTTCTTTCGTTCCGTCTGGCATTGTGACCTCTAACTGTTTTGCACCTTCAATCACATGGTTGTTTGTGACGATAAAGGCTTTATCTCCTTCAATTTTATAAACAACACCTGAACCGCTTCCTGCTTCTTTTGTCGTTGTTGATGGTGGACTCCAAAAACCTCCACTCGTTATTTCTTGAATATTCGTAATACCCACAACGGCTGCTGAAGCTTTATCTACTGCGGATGTCACATCGGTTGTTATCTCTGTCGCAACTTGGTTAATCGTTGTGTTATTTTTTCCTGTACCACTTGATGTTGTCCCAGGCATTTGATTGACTAGTCCAGGTAACATAAGCCATACAAGTAAAGCACCTATAATCACACCGATAAGACCACTAAAGAAATAGCCTCCCTTTCCTCCGCCACCGCCTTTCTTTTTATGCCGCTTGGCTTGCATTTCTTGCTCCTCACGCTCTAATCTTTCTTGAAGAGGTGATTTCGGTACTTCATCATTTTTTAAGAAATCACTGTTTTTATCATCATCTTGGAAATAACTCAAGTTCCTCATCCTTTCCTTTAGTGCTATTTGTTAATTGTTACCCTAATCTTACAATTCAAACATTAAAATCAGATGAAAAACAAATAAAATGGGCATAAAAATAGCTGCCCAAAGCATTTTTTTAAATGCCTTGAACAGCTCCAAGTTTTGCCTAAATAGCTTATGATTAAACCGTGACTAATTTTGTTGGTTCTTCTGCATCTGTATCAAAGAGATGAACATGCTCACCGACAAGGATGCCACAAGATTGCAAAGTTTGAGAGACACTCATGCGTGCCAACTCTTTCATATTATTATCTTTACTTAAATGCGAAAGATAAATATTGGTCGTCTTATCAAATACAACTTCACTCATTGCGATAGCTGCATCCTCATTAGACACATGTCCTACATCACTTAATATACGACGTTTAATGGACCAAGGATAACGTCCCATTTGAAGCATGTTGACATCATGATTACTTTCAAAAACAAAGGAATCTGCTCCACGGATAATCCCTTTCATACGATCACTGACATAGCCGGTATCTGTAATAATGACCAGCTTGCGATCATTCTCATGGAAAGTGTAGAACATTGGATCTGCTGCATCATGTGAAACGGCAAAGGACTCAACAGCTAAAGAACCAAAATACTTCACTGTATCCATTTCAAATTCAAAACGCTGTTCTACAGGAATATCACCAACTAGCCCATCCATTGCCTGCCATGTTTTGGCGTTTGCATAAATTGGTACACTATATTTTCGTGCCAGTACACCAATTCCCTTAATATGATCACTATGCTCATGTGTAACAAAAATGCCACTAAGCTGCTTCATATTACGGTCGATTTTTGTAAAGAGCTGCTCCATCTTTTTCCCACTAAGTCCCGCATCGACAATAAAAGCATGGTCGTCATTCTCTACATAAATCGAATTTCCTGTACTGCCACTTGCTAAAACACTAAATCGCATTATTCAACTCCCCAGTCTTCTTCTCCGCTCTCCTGCTTGTCCTCCTGGATTTCAATGACTTTACCTTCTACTGCATTGACAAAGTACTCCTCTTTTCCTCCATCAGGTAATTTCACTTGAACCTCCCACGTTGGCACCAGTACCTGTGTACGCGTTAATTTAACGAGCGTGGAGTAACCTAACTTCATTTGTGTAATGCGCGAGTCTGGTTTGAGCGGTCCTTTTGCATACAATGTTTGAATAATTTGAAGTGGTGGAATAACCGTTTCCTGCTGCTCCATTTCTTCAATATTATCAATCATTGTTTGTTCATACATTATTACTTCGTCATTTGTATTCCATTTTATTTTTAATGAACCATTATAATAGAACATTCGATTATTCGTCTTTTGGAAAAAAACAGCGACGCGTTCTTCTCGATCTATTTTCCATAAAGCATACGATGCTCCTTCATTGACATTGGCTAGAACAAAATCTGTAAAGCTTGCATCATCATTCACATTACGTAATTTAACAGGCTTCATGAAAATAGCACGAGCCTTTGTATTGTCATCCGTAGGGGTGACCTGTTGATTAGTATCTTTAAATTCAGCCTTTGTGAATTTATGTACTTGGGCTGTAATATAAGAGGCCGATTCAATATTATTTGGTAATGAGCCATACGTAATATTATCATCTTTTAAACGAGCTTCGATCGTTTTTTCACCAGGTACTTCAATATCTTTTGCTTCATTATAGCGATTTACATAAAGTGTATATAAGAAGATGTTGAGAATTAAAAAAACGAATATAAAAATAGATTTTGTTCTATTCCAATCCATTTTTAACACCTCCTAAAACTTCAGGCGTCAGTTTAATCCATGTACCATTACGAATAACAAACCAACAAGGTTCAAATGTAAAGATATTCAGTTCTTGATTTTGCGTTAAATAATAGCCCAATACAAGTTCCTCAATATCTGATAAGGCAATGTTATTAGCATTTTTTAATCTCTCAGCAATCTCTGTACCAGAAGGTAGTTCTTTAATTTCCTTCTCTGCTTCAATATCCATATCTAATGAAAAGTATGGACGCTTATAATGGAAAATCCGGCTATCTCCCCAAATTGTCGTCATTCGAGTAATGACATGATTGCTATAGACAGGTAAACCTTGTAAGTATAATTGATAATCCATTTGATTTTTATTGATGCTCGTTGAAGCATAACGAAAATCTGCTGTAAATCCTCCATGTTCATTGATAAATTCAAAGCTATCTTTAAGAAGCTTCGATGGCTCAATTCGTATACTGCTTTCTGCCGCTGGATAAACATAGTTTAATGATTTGAGATTTGTATCTAATGTCATTAAGGACATACCATCTGTATATTTTTCAGAGGATGCACTTTCAACATTACGCTGGACAATATTTGGTTCTGGGAATAACACATTTTTAAATAATTCTGGTGTGATTTCTTCAATATAGTACGTAAATTTTACAGATTCCATTTTATTACTAGCTACATAAAGAGATGTCTGGCCTTCGCGCTCAACTTCTTTAAAAGCTTCATATTTTTTCGCAGGCTCTATGACTTCTTTGATAAACTGATTTACGTTTGGCACACTGACATGTGAACGGAATAATGATTGGTTATTGCTGCTAATATAATAAAGCATTAGATCCTTGCTATTATAATTACTCCAATCGATAATCATACGATTGAACGTTGTTTCGGGTAATTCCTTGTCCGTAAACTGAAAGATCGTATTAAAGGCTGAAAACGGAATTTCACCAGTAAAGAAGATGGTCATCCGATTATCTGCACTAATAATTTGATTCACATAGTTTGGAGATAGATTATTGTTAACAGGTACTAGGTCAAGAATATTCCAGCCTTTAAAAGTCTTCATCATATCTTTCATTGCAGCATTAGATACTGTACCTGTAAATTCTTCATCGGAACGGAAAATAGCCTTATACGGACGAATAATATCCTCCATATCCTTTTGTGGCTTAATGAGAATTTCCTCTCCTGTTGTTTTTTCAATAAATTTATAATCAGGTGTGTAGGTCCAAATCAAAAAAGTTAAGACCACACTTAACATGACAAGTAGAAATAATACAACAGATTTAACTGGCTCTATATATTTCATTCCCACTCACCTGCCTCACCAAATTCATCTGCATCATATGGTAATGTGAAGAAAATCGTTGTACCGTGTCCTTCCTCACTTTCAGCCCAAATCTTCCCACCGTGAGCTTCAATCATTTCCCGCGCAATAGCTAATCCTAAACCTGTTCCTCCCATAGAACGAGCACGTGCACGATCCACACGATAGAAACGATCGAAAATACGCCCTACATTTTCTTTAGGAATACCCATGCCATCATCAGAAATCATGACCTTCAGCATGTCCTCTTGTCCAGTAAAGCCAAAGCGAATATTACCGCCATCTGGTGAATATTTAATGGCATTCGAAATGATATTATCGATGACTTGTGTCACCTTATCCGTATCAATTTCTACATAGAAGGATGTTTCAGGGAATAATCGTTCAAACTGGACTTTATCCGATTTAGACATTTCAAATCGGTCGATAATACGGTTAAAGAATGAATTGAATAACACAATATCTTTATTCAACTCATAATCCGAACTATCCATTCTTGATAATTGTAATAAATCATTCACTAGACGAATCATTCGCTCTGTTTCGGTTTGTGTCACATTTAAAAATGTCGGAGCAATATTTTCATCTTTCCATGCCCCATCTGCTAGTGCCTCTAAATAACTATTCATCGTTGTTAACGGCGTTCTTAACTCATGTGATACATTCGATACAAATTCTCGACGATCCATTTCAATCTTTTCCTGCTCTGTTATATCGTGTAGTACAGTAATTAGACCGTTAATAAAACCAGTCTCTTTTTGAATAACAGAGAAATTAGCACGAAGTATATAAGGTGCATCGGCTGTACTAAAGTTTAAATTGATCGCATCATTCATATGAATTAAGTCTTCAAAGCCATATTCCTGATCAATTCCCAATACAGAGGCGATAGGACGCCCTAATGTAATATCTCTTGAAATATGCAGTAATTCTAGTGCAGGGTCATTAATCAGAATTATACGTCCTTTGCGATCGGTCGCGATAACGCCATCTGTCATATTAGTCAGAACCGAATCTAGCTTTCGACGTTCGGCTTCTGTTGTCGATTGTGCTTCTTGTAAACGATTGGTTAAATGATTAAAGGTAATGGCTAGCTGTCCTATTTCATCCGTACCGTATACTCGTACTTTCCGAGAATAGTTCCCCTTTGCCATCGCCTGAGCCTGCTTTCGCATATCAGCAATTGGCTGTGTAATCGTTCGTGCAACAAGAATACCTAAGAAGATGGTAATAACTAAGGACATAGCCGTACCACCAAGGAAAATTCGGTTAATGTCATTCATTTGTTCAAAAACGGATTCAATATTAGCTTCAATATAGAGAACACCGATAATTTCATCGTCTGGTCCTGCACCAGCTCTAATCGGATTCGCTAATACCCACACTCGATTTCTCGTTTTATTGTCTAGTTTAATGATGTCAAAGAGTGTTTCAGCAGATATGGCTCGACGCACTAGATCCGTATTAGAACGTTGTCCGATTAAATTTTGATTTTCAAGCTCCGATGTGGCAAGAATTCTTTGTCTATCATCAATAACACGAATTTCTAAAATATCTCCATTCGAAACATCCTTTAAACCAGTAGAAAACTCCATCACAATGGATTTTAGACTTTCTTCTAATTTAGGCATGCTTTCATCGCGTTCCTTTAATATTTCTTCACGAATACTATATTGCATCAAGTCGACACGCTGAAAAATGGAATCTTGGAAGTTGCTCTTCAAATTTCGTTCTAATTCACGAGCGAAATAGATACCGATAATTTGTAAGGCAAGCAATATTAATAAAATATAAATCAGCACTAGTTTGACATGAATGGATTTAAAGAAGCTCACTTTCTGCATTCCTATTACTCCTGTTCAGGATTTCGTAAATAATAACCTACACCACGTCGTGTAACGATCCAAGCGGGATGACTAGGATTATCCTCAATTTTTTCCCGTAAACGACGAATTGTTACGTCAACTGTTCGTACATCACCAAAGTAATCATAGCCCCATACTGTTTGTAGTAAGTGCTCTCGTGTCATGACCTGACCAATATGTTTTCCTAAATAATGAAGTAATTCAAATTCACGATGTGTCAGTTCAATTGCTTCATCACGCTTCATTACTAAATAAGCATCTGGTTGGATAACAAGAGATCCCACAACAATCTCATTAGACTCTTCCTCAGCCTCTTCTGCTGCAGGAGCAACAACTTGTAGACGGCGCATATTAGCCTTCACACGTGCAATCAGCTCTCGTGTACTAAATGGCTTTGTGACATAATCATCTGCGCCCATCTCTAATCCTAATACTTTATCAATCTCAGAGCCCTTAGCAGTTAGCATAATAATAGGGAAATCGTATTTTTTACGTACTTCTCTACACACTTCCATTCCATCGCGCTTTGGTAGCATGATATCTAAAAGCATTAAATCTGGTTGCTCTTCCTCTACTTTTTTTAATGCCTCATCACCATCATAAGCACAAATAACTTTATAGCCTTCTTTTATCAAATTAAATTGCAAAATATCTGCGATTGGTTTTTCATCGTCAACAACTAAAATGGTTTTGTTCATTCATTCTCTCCCTTTCGCTTTTTATCTATTCTTAAACAATGTGTATTTGTAAATTCACTACTCTTAACTCTATCATGCTTTCGAGTTCTATGCATTAATCGATATTCAATCCATCTTATACAGTGACAGAAAATGATATATTCCAACAATTATTTCTCGGGAAATAATTGAAAAAAGACAGCCCACCATTTGGACTGCCTTCTATTCCACATGTTTATCGACCTACATAAGATAACGGATTCTCTAATGAACCGTTCTTTTCAACTTCAAAGTGTAAATGTGTACCTGTCGAATTTCCAGTAGAACCCATTATTCCAATTACAGAACCCTTTTCCACTACTTGGCCCACTTCAACATTAATTGAAGATAGGTGCCCATAAAGTGTCGTATAGCCATTATTGTGATTGATAACAATGCGATTACCATAGCTGCCTGAAGTACCAGCTGCAACAACTACGCCATTATCAGCAGCTAAAATATTGTAGTTACTTGGACGAGCGATATCAATACCTCGATGGAAGGCTCCCCAACGTTCACCCATGCCACTTGAAATATAGCCTCCTACTGCTGGCCATGCAAATTCACCAGTTCCTCGTGAAGAAATTACCTTTGTACCAACTACTTCAATTTGATCTACTGGTTGTTGAATAACTTTTTCTGCTAATGCAACTTTTGAAGTTTGTGCTCCATTTTCAGACGTTAATGCATAGGTTGTTTCTTTTTTTCCATTAGCGCCTTCTTGTTTAATTACTTTTTCGCCTTTATACATTGTAGGGTCTTCTTTGACCACTTTTTTAAATGGAATTTCATCTGCAACTTTCTTTTCTTTTTTCACTTCAAGTGTTACAAACGGTTTTGCCACTGTAACATTTAGTGCTTGTCCAATTTGTAAAACTGTATCCACTGTAATGTCAGGATTCAATGCTAATAGTTCGCTTGTTGTTAAATTGTGTTTTTTAGCAACCGACCCTAACACATCACCTGATTGAATGTTATATGTCTCTTGCTCAAGATAGCCTGTCATTAAATATTTTACCGCTTGCTCAGGCGATACAATTTCAGTCGGTGTAACTTTTTGCGACAATCCCGAAACTCCCTGTTTAAACGAAATATCTAATAGACGAGATTCACCATTTTGTAATTCAGGTAAATTGTTAATAGCTTGCTGGGTTTCAGCAAGTTTATCTAATTCTTGCTGAGAAACATATTGTAGCTTTAACAATTGGACAGTCTTTTCATAAGCCTCTGTATTCTCTAATGATACAACTGGTTTATGATCAACTAATAATGTAAAAGCATCGGATTTTGCTACTAAAGATTGCTCAAGTTTGGATAACGTTTCCGCATCTTTTGTTTCATTCGCAAATACTTGCTCTGGGATTATTTTAACAGCTGAACTAGCATCAATCGATAATCCTTTGAATTGCTGACTCGCTACTTTTTCCTTTGAGGCAATAATTTCTTGAATAGCTTTCTCATCAGATACTGCACCAATATATTCATTTCCCACATAAACGTGGAAAATTTTATTTAAGTTTTCTTTATTATATTCCTTAGCAAAACCCATATTAATCGTTAGGCTGGTCATTAAAACTGCAACGATTGAAGCCTTTTTAAAAGAAGAAAAATTGTAGGTGAATCTATTGTTTTCTTCTTTTCTTTTCCAAAACGAATTCATCAATAAAGCCCCTTCCAACTTTACCCTATAGTAGGATGATTTACCCACAAGGATTTTTTGCACCCTTATAATTTACCATAAAGAAAATGGCGTTTGAATGATTTCACCCTTTTGTAATGTAAATGTATTATTTATCTACTAATTGTTACATAGAATAAATTTTATATAGTTAGTAATTACTGTATTTTTATTCATATATTAGGTTATAAAAAACACCTGCCTATAGAAGGATAAAATAAACTATATTGAGCCATTGGTATATTAATCTCTAAATTTTTTCAAGTGAATTTCGACTTAATACTTTTTACTTTTTTAATATTCCGATAAACTATAAAAGAAAATACATTATTTGATTGGAGCGATTAAATTGAGTGATTCACAAACCTCTGAGATCTCAACAAAAATGTTGAGAATGCAGAAAAATAATATGCGTAAAATTTTTCTTAGGATTATTATGGTTCCGCTAGGTGCAATAATAATGGCATTGGGCTTGGAGCTATTTTTAGTACCTAACCACATCATGGATGGAGGCATCGTAGGCGTTTCCATTATCACATCTCATTTATTAAATTTACCCCTTGGTATTTTCATCTTCATTTTAAACTTACCTTTTATTTTTTTAGGCTATAAACAAATTGGGAAAACCTTTGCTATTTCTACAGGGCTCGGTATTACTGTACTTTCGTTAGCAACACTTGCCTTACATAACATACATCCATTTACGGAAGACACACTATTGGCTACAGTTTTTGGTGGAATGATTTTAGGCGTTGGTGTCGGTATTGTCATTCGTTATGGTGGTTCATTGGATGGAACTGAAATATTAGCCATCTTATTTAATAGCAAGACACCGTTTTCAGTCGGGGAAATCATTATGATCTTCAACGTCATTATTTTTGCAGTGGCAGGTTTTGTTTTTAATTGGGAGCAGGCCATGTACTCCATCATTGCATACTATATTGCCTATAAAATGATTGATATTGTTATTCAAGGATTAGAAGAATCAAAATCGGTTTATATCATAAGTGATGAAATTGATGAAATTGGACAAACGATTATGGATCGACTTGGTCGTGGTGTTACCTTCCTTCATGGGGAGGGGGCTTATACGGGGAACGATAAGAAAGTTATCTTTACCGTTATTACTCGTTTAGAAGAAGCGAAGTTAAAATCAATTGTTGCAGAAATTGATGACAATGCATTTTTAGCCATCGGTAATATCGCCGAGGTAAAAGGCGGTCGCTTTAAGAAAAGGGATATTCACTAAAAATGGGCGTACCTCATATGGCACGCCCATTTCAATTTATTTTACTTTATTAGGCTTCCCAAACATCCACTAAAACATTTGTTTGCTCACGAGCAGGTCCCACTGAGAAAGTAGCAATTTGAATGCCAGTTAACTCACTGATGCGCTCTACATAGCGTCGTGCGTTTTCAGGTAGCTCTTCTAAAGTGCGGCAGCTCGTTACATCCTCTGACCAGCCTGGAAGCTCTTCATAGATCGGCTCACATTGTTCAATAATATGAAGATTTGCTGGATACTCCGTAATTGTTTCACCTTTATAGTTATATGCTGTACAGATTTTTACTGTTTCTAAACCAGATAAAACGTCAATAGAGTTAAGTGCAAGATGTGTAATTCCACTTACACGACGTGAATGACGAACAACGACTGTATCGAACCAACCTACACGACGTGGACGACCTGTTGTTGTACCGTATTCGCGACCAACCTCACGAATTTGTTGACCCACTTCATCAAATAATTCTGTTGGGAAAGGACCATCTCCTACACGAGATGTATAGGCCTTCGATACGCCAATAACACTTGTCACACGTGATGGACCAACACCTGCTCCAATCGCTACACCACCTGCAACTGGATTTGAAGATGTTACATATGGATACGTACCTTGATCGACATCAAGTAAAATTCCTTGTGCACCTTCAAACAACACTTTGCCGCCTTCATCAAGGACATCATTTAAGATTTTAGATGTATCTGCTACATATTTTGCGATTTCTTGTCCATAGCCATAGTATTCCTCGAAAATTTCTTCGAATGTTACGCCTTCAACTTCATAGAATTTCTCAAATAATTTATTTTTAATGGCTAAATTATGACGTAGTTTTTCTTCAAAGATTTCCTTATCAAGTAAATCAGCCATACGGATTCCAATACGCGCTACTTTATCTTGATAGCAAGGTCCAATCCCTTTACAAGTTGTGCCGATTTTATTATCGCCACGACTTTCTTCATCTGCAATATCTTGCTTAATATGATAAGGCAAAATAACATGTGCACGATTAGAAATACGTAGATTATCTGTATTAATGCCGCGCTCCTGTAAACCTTTAAGCTCTGTTACTAATGACTTTGGATTGACAACTAATCCATTACCAATTACTGAAGTTTTTTCTTTATAGAAGATCCCTGATGGAATTAAATGTAGTTTGTATGTTTCACCATCAATTTTAATGGTATGTCCTGCATTATCTCCACCTGCAAAGCGAGCGATTGCATCGGCTTTTTGCGAAAGGAAATCTGTAATTTTACCTTTCCCTTCGTCTCCCCACTGTGTTCCTACAACTACTACTGATGTCATAATCAGCACCTCCGTTAGATACCTTTGTATCTCAATTTTCAAGCCTCAATCATTGTAACAATGATAGAAACGCCCCGTCAATAAAAAATAGTGAAAAAACACGAACATAAAATCAAAAAATCTGATTTAACGTTCGTGTTTAATAACAGAATGATATGAATATTATCGAACATTCAGATTAATTTAATCTATGGGTAATATTGCATTACTTAAGAGGCAACTTATCTGAATAACGACTAATCACGTGGCGGTGGTGGTGGCATTTGAGACCAATCCACATTAATGAACTTATTGAATTCCTTTTTAAAGGCCAGTGTAACGGTTCCTGTTGGACCATTACGCTGTTTTGCAATAATAATTTCGATCATATTTTTACTCTCAGATTCTTTATCGTAATAGTCATCACGATATAAAAAGGCAACAATATCAGCATCTTGCTCAATACTTCCCGATTCACGTAAGTCACTCATCATTGGTCGTTTATCCTGTCGCTGCTCAACCCCACGAGATAGCTGTGATAGTGCAATAACAGGAACCTTTAATTCACGGGCTAGTCCCTTTAAGGAACGTGAAATCTCCGATACTTCTTGCTGACGGTTTTCTCCCGGTTTGCCACTACCTTGAATTAACTGTAAATAATCGATTAAGATCATTCCGAGTCCATTTTCCTGTGCTAAACGTCGACATTTCGCACGAATTTCATTGATTCGTACACCTGGTGTATCATCAATAAAAATTCCTGAATTCGATAAACTACCCATTGCCATAGTTAGTTTACCCCAATCATCCGTAGTTAAAGCACCTGTACGTAAAACTTGTGCATCAATATTGCCTTCTGCGCAAAGCATACGCATGACAAGTTGCTCTGCACCCATCTCTAAAGAAAATATTGCCACATTCTCACGCGCTTGTACGGCGACACTTTGCGCCACATTCAACGCAAAGGCCGTTTTCCCTACAGAAGGACGTGCTGCTACAATAATTAAATCATTGCGCTGGAAGCCCGCCGTAATATTGTCTAAATCACGGAAGCCTGTCGGTATACCCGTTACATCTCCCTTTTGTGATTGAAGTTTCTCAATATTATCGAATGTTTCCACTAGCACATCTTTAACATGCTTAAAGTCACCAGCATTCTTTCGATTGGCAACCTCCATCATTTTCTTCTCTGCTTCGCCTAATAATGCCTCTACCTCGTCCTCACGTGTGTAGCCGTCCTCAACGATTTTCGTAGCTACACGAATCAATCGACGTAATAGCGCCTTTTCCTCAACGATTTTGGCGTAATGTGCGACATTAGCAGCTGTAGGGACAGCATTGGCGAGCTCTAGTAAATAAGATAGCCCGCCAACATCTTCAATCTCTTTTTTAGCTGATAACTCTTCTGTAACTGTTACAACATCTATCGCTTTTCCTTGATCACTCAAGCGTAGCATCGTTTCGAAAATTTTCTTATGGGCATTTAAATAAAAATCATCCACCAATAAAATTTCGGATGCTGTTATTAACGCCTGTGGTTCAAGAAATATTGCACCGATAACCGATTGCTCCGCCTCCCGGTTATGCGGTGGAACGCGGTCCATCATCGGTTCACTCATGGATCGTCGCTCCTTATTCTTCCGTTACATGTACTTTTAACGTTGCTGATACTTCATGGTGCAATTTTACAGGAACATTTGTAAAGCCAAGAGCACGAATGCCATCAGGTAAAGTCATTTTACGTTTATCAATTTTAATGCCATGTACTTTTTGTAATGCATCAGCAATTTGCTTTGTTGATACTGAGCCGAATAAGCGGCCACCTTCACCTGATTTTGCTTTTACCTCAACTGTTAACGCTTCTAATTTCTCTTTTAATGCTTGTGCTTCAGCTAATTCAGCTGCTGCATTTTTAGCTTCTAATTTTTTTTGTCCATCTAATTGACTCAGTGCTTGAGCATTTGCTTCAGCAGCATAGCCATTTTTAATCAGGAAATTTTGTGCATAGCCATCAGCTACATTTTTAATTTCACCTTTTTTTCCTTTTCCTTTAACGTCTTTTAAAAATACTACTTTCATTAGTCAGAACTCCCTTCAAAGACCTCATTTATGGCCTCTTCTAAATGTTTTTTCACACCATCAATGGATTTAGCCTCTATTTGACAGGCAGCATTCGTTAAATGTCCACCGCCGCCAAGCCTTTCCATGATGAGCTGTACATTGACCTCCCCTAGAGATCGTGCACTTATACCAATTTTTCCATCTGCTCGATGTGCAATGACAAAGGATGCACTAACATCCTTCATGGTTAGTAAAATATCTGCTGTTTGTGCAATTAAAACAGAGTCATACACTTTCGATTCCTCTCCTACAGCAATAGCTACTCCAGGTTTTACAAATTGCACGGTTTGCACAATTTTGGAGCGCTCAATATAGGTGTCCACATCTTCTTTTAAAAGACGCTGCACCAATATTGTATCAGCACCATTCGTTCGTAAATAAGAAGCCGCTTCAAATGTACGTGCTCCTGTTCGAAGTGTAAAGCTTTTGGTATCGACAATAATGCCTGCCAGTAACGCAGTAGCCTCTAGCATATTGATCTTTGCACGCTTCGGCTGATATTCTAGTAACTCTGTCACTAACTCAGCCGTCGATGATGCATATGGTTCCATATAAACAAGTGTAGGATTTTCTATAAAGTCCTCACTTCGACGATGGTGGTCGATTACGACAACCTTTTCAGCTAGCTTCAATAAGTGTTCATCGATGACTAAATTCGGTTTATGAGTATCTACGATCACGAGCAATGATTTTTCTGTCATTTTCCCAGCAGCTTCCTCAGGTGTTAGGAAATTTTCATAGAAATCGGATTTACTCTCAATTTCATTCATGAGTCGTGTCACACTACCATTTAATTCATCAAAGTTTATAATGACATAGCCTTTTACATCATTCATCTGAGCCATTTTTCGTACACCGACAGATGCACCTATGGAATCCATATCAGGATTTTTATGTCCCATAACAAACACTTGGTCACTGTCTTGAATTAAATCACGCAATGCGTGTGAAATGACGCGAGCTCTAACTCGTGTACGCTTTTCAACTGGATTCGTTTTCCCACCGTAAAATTTAAGCTTTCCAGTAGGTTGTTTGATCGCCACTTGGTCACCGCCACGTCCTAATACAAGATCTAGACTCGATTGTGCCAATTCACCAAGCTCTACTAGTGATGATGATCCAGCCCCTACACCAATACTTAATGTTAATGATAAATTTTTCTGAGCTGTTTTTTCTCGAATAGTATCTAAAATAGCAAATTTTTTCTTTTCAAGCTCTGTTAAAATAGATTCGTTTAGTACCGCTAAAAAACGATCTGATGATATTCGTTTGACAAATACACCATGCTCAGCAGCCCATTCATTGACAATTGACGTAACCATCGTATTTGTTAAACTTCGTGGTTGGTCGTCCATAGCTTGTGTGATTTCATCATAATTGTCGACAAATAAGATAGCAATAACTGTACGATCTGCATAGTATTGCTTTTCAATGGCAATCTGTTCTGTTATATCAAAGAAGTATAGTAATCGTTCCTCTTTTTTATAATACACACGATATTTCCGATCACTTAGTGTAATCGTAGCCTCGTTTGTTTCCTCGGTCTTCATTAATACATAGATGTCGTCAGATATATCGACAATACCTTCTCCCACTAATGATTCCATATTTAAGATACCTTGCATATATGGATTCGACCATTCGATTTCATATTGCTCGTTAACGAGCAATATCCCGATAGGCATTTCAAGCAATGCCTCTTCGCCTACTTTTTTCATTCGGAAGGAAATGGATTCAATATGCTTTTCAGTTTCTTCAAAAGCAATCTTTTCTACCTTCCATGTGTAGGCCATTAATAAAATAAAACCTACCCCATAACCGATACCTATCCCGATATTCCAAATACATAGAAGCACGAACGTCACAATTCCAAATATGGAAAGAACAAAAAGCGGATAGCGAATTGGTCGTTTTCTAAAAGTCCCCATTACAATCAGCCCCTTATTCTTTAGTTTTCCCCTTTACAAGTGCACGTACGTCAAAACCTAAATCAACAATACCAAGTAAAATCATGAAGGATGATAACGGAATAGCTAATACGGTAGCTACCCATTTTACTCCCGTTGGCATGCCCTTTTTAGAAATGAAATAATGGATAAAAGATATCCCTTGTAGAATGAGTAAAATCCATAAAATATAAGAAACATTTAATACAATTATATCTAACGTGGAACCAGCCTCTGGACGCATAAACAGATTAATGCATAAAACAATCATGTAATACCATAAAATAGAGCGTGGTAATCTCATATTTTGGAACGGAGCAAACTTCGGTACATCTACTCCTAGTCGTTTTAAAGCTGGTAAATTTAACGTGATGATAATAAATGCAGCAAAAAATGCTGATATTGTTATCGTTGCAGGCATCGTCAGCTCGATTGTTTTAAGCATCGCCTCAAGCTGTTCTGGTTGTAAAGCTACTTGCCCCGTTACACTTTTTGCAAATTCATTAGATTGTTCATAATTTTTACGAACCATTTCTAAACTCATGCTAATGAAGTCAATTCCTGCAAGTTTTACATAGGCAAGATAAACCATTGCCATGGAGATTAGATTAGCAATCCCTGTTGACATAAATAAATAGAGCTTACTTTTCTTCAGATAAATTGCATTACCCATAATGACACCTAATAGCCCTAAAATAAAGGCAAACGGTAGCATGGTTATTCCACTCGTGATAGTGGTTAGGATACAGCCTACTATTGCGACGAGTATTGATGAGGAACGCTTGTAATTTGCACTATACCAAGCAATCGGTAGAGGAGCGAATAATAAAGCTACTATAAAGATGAATGGTACATATGCAGAAATCAGCATTAATATTGTAAAAAGTGCAACCATCATTGAGCCTTGTACAAGCGCTTTTGTTTGATTATTCGGCATTGAAAACCTTCCTTTTTTTCAGTCAAACTTACTACCCTTTATTGTACCATTTTTTCATAGTATTGAACAAAAATCACTTAGATCACTATATGCATTGCCATTAATTTTATCATTCTTGTTTAGTATTATTGCGCTTGCTTATAAAATACTTTGGTACATTACTGGTGCAAATTCAATGGTCCATGAAGAGAAAACGTATATTAGGCTTGAAAAAATGACTTTTACCTATAACAAAAAACCAGCATATACTGATTCGAATATCGTAATATGCTGGTTTTTAAGTTGATGTAAGGTCCGTTACCTTAACGTCATCAATCTTATTTATCTTCTGCTACGAATGAAAGTAATCCCATGATACGAGATACTTTGATAGCTGAAGTTAATCTTAGCGCTAGTGCCAGTTACGCGACGTGGTAAAATTTTACCTCACTCAGAGATGGATTTTTTTAATAAATCCACATCTTTATAGTCGATGTGCGTAATATTGTTTGAAGTGCAGTAGCAAACTTTGCGGCCTCCGTGACGTGGTGCCATAGTATGTCTCCTTCTTACCATACAGTATGTAATCCTTGTGTATTCAATTGATAACACTATCAAACAAAAAAACATGTATAATCTGAGTTTTATTATTCTAGACCAATCCCTCCTTTCTTCTTTGTATTTTAAACACAAAAAGCCCTTGAGGGATAGAATCATGTTAGATACAGAATTAGGCAGAGCTATCCTGTATTTGATGCAATCTCAAGGGCTGTTAAGTGTTAATTGCACGAGTTATCAACTCAAAAAAATAATGTCTACTTTTTTGTTGCAGATAAATATATTAATTACCAAAAAGAAGGAAATTTAGATTTGGTGTAGAATCAATAATTTGTAACAAAATACTAAAAATGGGAGGTTTTATTATGTCGATGGCAAAAAAAATGTATTTGCCAGTATTAATGATCTTTACTGTTTTTTGTTTAGGTTTGTCTCCAGCTAAAGATGTTTCTGTGCAAGCTGAGGATGCTCCGAGTATTGTTGTAGTTACCGGCAAACTTGCTAAGGAACTGGTTAATACAACGCTTCGTGCAGTCGAGAAGGGGAAAGTTGAGAATGTAGCTCCTGTGTCTGCATTTGATTTGGAAGGTTCGAGTGTGTACACTGTTGGTGGTGGAGTTACGGCGGTTACAGTTCCTTTGCATGGGGATTATAGCCTTCCTAGTAATATAACGGTATTCTTAGATGAGGATCATAATGTATTGCAGACAAATGAAATGCTGGTTACCCAGAATGAGCTAGGAAACTTCCAGGTTTCGACGTATTTGAATGGAACACTTGTTAAATCTCAGGATACTGGGATTGCTTATATGACGGATGAAGAATTACTTGCAGAAGAGCCATCTATGATTCAACCGATGGGTATAGGAGCAGTGGCAAGTTGTCTTGGAGCAGTACTTGGTGTCGGTGGTACGGTGGCTTATATTATTGCGGTTGCGTGTGGCGGTTCGTGTGCAGCACCGACACCAGTAACTGCTCCAATCTGTGCTGCATGTATTGGAGCATATGCTGTTATTGGTGCAGGGGGTATTGCTGGAGCGGTAGCTTGTTTCAACTACCTGTGAGGTGATTAGATGAATAAGGTTTTGGCAATCTCGATTTTAGGAATGGGTTTAACTGGTGCCGTTTTAATCATCTCGGTCGCCTTGTTGTTCAAATCTCCAATAGGAATTGTGTTACAGATGGTTACGGCTGCTTCAACATTAGCTTTCGTTATTTTCGCTGTCTCGGCTTTAGTATTTCGTCGGCGATTAGATGCAAAAAGAGAGTAATATATTTATCAAATGAATAAAGCCGTGGTATTAAGGAGTAGTCAACTTTGACTGCTCTTTTTTACTGAGGATGATTTTAAACAAGAGGTAAAAGAATACAATTTTATTTTGTCTAAGCGTTCGAAAATAAATTCCGACTTGTTCCTTCTAATTTCAGTTTATAAAACTGCTTAGTAAATATGTCCTCCAGCTATATCTTTTCATAGAAAAATATATTTAGAAAGTTTATACGAGATACATATTCAGATTAACTCACACTTTTAGTGTTTTAACTATAAAAGGAACTAGTTGTTGCTAAGTAACGATTTAATGTTGCAGGAGAAACCTTTTTACTAGCTTGACGATTATCAATAAACTCAATGAAGTTCGGTATATCTGCTGGTTTTACTTCATAGAATTTCAAACTCTCCTATTTAGCCATAAATAAAAAACCTTTAAATCTTCTAAATAACCTTTTACAGTATTTGATGATAACCCTTTTTGTTCTAAAGTATTTATAAAATCTAAGGCCTCTACAATAATCCGTAGCTATTGCTATAATATTTTTACATATATTTGAAATTAAGTACATAAAAAAAGTACAACAAAGGTTCAATAACCAATGTTGTACTTTTTTTAATATTATTTGTCTTCTGCTACGAATGGAAGTAATCCCATGATACGAGATACTTTAATAGCTGAAGTTAATTTACGTTGGTACTTTGCACTTGTGCCAGTTACGCGACGTGGTAAAATTTTACCGCGCTCAGAGATGAATTTTTTTAATAAATCTACATCTTTGTAGTCGATGTGCGTAATATTGTTTGAAGTGAAGTAGCAAACTTTACGGCGTTTGCGGCCTCCGCGACGTGGTGCCATAGTATGTCTCCTCCTTATCTTATTATAATTTTAGAAGCATTAGAATGGAAGATCATCCTCAGATACTTCTATTGGCCCTTTGCTATTCGCAAATGGATCCTCATCTACACGTGTATAATTCGGCTGATTCATAGGTGGTTGATTTTGCTGATAAGCATCGCCGCCATAGGAACCCTGTCCTGGCATTGCGCCGCCACCAAACTGTTGTTGTGGTTGACCACCGCCATATGACGGTTGGTTATTACCGTAAGTTTGTCCACCACCGTATTGAGGAGCAGGTGCACCGCTACCATTACGGGGTTCTAAAAACTGTACGCTATCTGCCACGACATCTGTTGTGTATACTCGCTTACCGTCTTGTCCTTCATAACTGCCTGTTTGAATACGGCCTTCTACCCCAATTAAACTTCCTTTTCGCATGAAGTTCGCTAGGTTTTCAGCCTGTTTTCGCCATGCAACACAGCTAATGAAATCAGCTTCGCGTTCACCTTGTTGATTTGAGAATGCACGGTTTACAGCAACTGTAAATCTTGTAGACGCAATTCCATTTGGTGTATAACGTAGCTCAGGATCTTTTGTTAGTCTTCCGACTAATACGACACGGTTTATCATCAGAATGCAACCTCCTTTTCAGCGTTTTGTTAAAAATTAATTATTAAGCTTCTTGGCGAACTGCAATGTGGCGAATGATGTCTTCGCTGATGTTAGCAAGACGTGTATATTCGTTGATTGCATCTGAAGAAGCGTTTACTTTTACGATTTGGTAGTAACCTTCGCGGAAGTCTTTAATTTCATAAGCTAAGCGGCGTTTGCCCCACTCTTTTGATTCGATGACTTCTGCACCGTTAGAAGTTAAGATTTCGTTGAAACGTTCAACTAAAGCTTTCTTCGCTTCGTCTTCAATGTTCGGACGTACGATGTACATTAATTCGTATTTTCTCATCTGTTTACACCTCCTTATGGACTTAGGCTCTCCTATTGAAGGGAGCAAGGAGCAAGTAATTAATTATTACTCACATCAATGAATTGTAACATATAGATATATTTCTTTCAAGTCACAAACTAATAATTCATTATATAATGACAGTATATTTGAAAGGAGCGCCTTCATGCTAACTAATAATAAAGAGCCTATTGTTATCGAATTAGATTTAAAGAAATTAATGATCGACAATTTTGTGATCACTAGTGGTCTTGTCATATTATTTACAGCTATTCAATATATTTGCTTTAAAGATTTTCATTTCTCTGTTTGGAACATGGTTGGTGGCACAGCACTGTTCGTGGTGTTGTATATTATTTTTATTATCCTACATGAGGTTTTTCATTTAATTGGCTTTATGCTTTTTGGCAAAGTGCCCTTTAAGGCTTTAAAATACGGCATCAATTTAGAGCTTGGCATTGCCTATGCGACGACTGAACAGCCTCTTTTCAATCATGCTATGAAAAAGGCTCTATTACTGCCATTCTGGACAACCGGCATCCTTCCAACCATCGTTGGGTTTTATCTCAATAGTACGGTTTTGATCCTGATTGGGGCTTTTTTAATAGCAGGAGCAGTAGGTGATTTTGCCATGTATAAAGAATTACGAAAATATCCAAGAGATGCTTTGATACGGGATGATCCCAAATTGCCGAAACTTTATGTCTATCTACCACTGGAAAAGGATAGCTCACTAAAGTAACACTTCATCATTCAAAGAATCTGTAGCGTAGAAATGACTAGCTACAGATTCTAATTTAAGGCGTTAAAAATCCGTGCTGGGCCGCTGTGTATAAATTTCTCCAAATACGATTAATAGTGGATGTTTCTGTAATAGCATCCATACCAAGACTGCGTATTAAATTATTCGCTATCTCTAGGCAAGCTGCAGCAATATCCTTACTCATTTGTGTAAATTGTGATAAGTCCTCTTCGGATAATTGATCACCACATTGATGTAATTCCCAATATTTAGATAATGTTGTATAGAATTGTTCCTCGTATTGCTTGTAACGTTTCTGCTGTTGCATTAATAAAAACTGAAGGGATCCAATATGCTCAGCCCAGCTTCTATCATGATTTCGTTGCTTCATTAAAACGGTTGCTTCTTCTAAAAAATTCTCTGTTATCCCAAGACAAACACTTAAAAAGGAAGCTTCCGCAAAAGTGGTAAATGGAAAGCTATGTACTGAATCGCCATAATTATTTCTGATTGTACCTAATTGAAAAGTAGCTTCCTGTGGTACCCAAACATTGTTCACACGGATTGTATGACTTGCTGTTGCCTTCAAGCCCATGGCACACCAATCGTTCAAAATTTCAACATCTTGCGGGTTCACTGAGCAGCTAATAATTTTTTCTGTTTTGACACCATTTTCTTCAATATAGCAGTTCATTGTAAATGTTGACGCATAGTTAGAGCCACTACAATACTTCCACTGCCCCGTTATGTAGTAGCCTCCATCTGTTTTTACAGCTATTCCCGTTGGATAACCACTGCCTGCTATGACTGCTTCTTTAGGCATATAGATTTTCTCACAAATATCCTGGCTGAATGTTGGGATAAATGCATTTCCACCTGTACCAATAGTAATTAGCCAGCCGACATTACCATCGAGTGCAGACATTTGCTGAAATACTTTTACACCCTCTACTAAATCTAAATCCTTACCACCTAATTCTTTTGACGTGAACAATTTAAATAATTGTTGCTCATAAATAAAATCTAAGACGTCCTGTGGTAGCATCCCCAGTTGCTCAAACTCTAAACCACGTTCCTTAATTTGCAAAGCATTCATGCGTTAGTCGCCTCCATACGTTAAAAATTCTGATAATGATACAATCGAAAAAGGGCAACCATTTTCGATTGCCCTTGTCAGTTTTTATACATTAAAGCGGAACAGCATAATATCGCCATCTTGTACTTCATATTCTTTACCTTCAAGACGTACTTTACCAGCTTCCTTCGCTGCTGCTTGAGAACCTGCCTCTAATAGATCAGCATAAGCAACTGTTTCTGCCCGAATAAAGCCACGTTCAAAATCCGTATGGATGATACCTGCACATTGTGGCGCCTTCATCCCTTTACGGAATGTCCATGCACGTACCTCTTGTACGCCTGCAGTGAAGTAAGTAGCTAATCCTAATAAATCATAAGAAGTACGGATTAACTGATCTAAGCCTGATTCTTTAATTCCAAGTTCTTCTAAGAACATAGCTTTTTCTTCATCATCAAGCTCAGAAATTTCTTCTTCGATTTTTGCACAAATTGTAATAACTTGAGCACCTTCTGCTGAAGCATACTCACGTACTTTTTTCACATACTCATTATTGTCAGCATCTGCTACTTCATCTTCTGAAACGTTTGCTACATATAGCATTGGTTTAATTGTTAGTAAATGAAGACCTTTAATTATCTTTAGTTCATCATCAGAAAGCTCAGCCGCACGTGCCGGTTTACCGTTTTCTAATTGCTCTTTAATTTTTAGAAGAACTGGCTCTTCCACCATAGCCTCTTTATCTTTTTGTTTTGCCATTTTGCTAACACGTTGTAAACGTTTATCTACAGATTCTAAGTCAGCAAGTGCAAGCTCCAGATTAATAACCTCTATATCATCAATTGGGTCTACTGCACCAGATACGTGCGTAATGTTTTCGTCTACAAAACAACGTACAACCTGACAAATTGCATCTACTTCACGAATATGAGCAAGGAATTTATTCCCTAATCCTTCACCTTTGGAAGCACCTTTTACAATTCCTGCGATATCTGTGAACTCAAATGCAGTTGGTACAGTTTTTTTCGGTACAACTAATTCTGTTAATTTATCTAAACGTGCATCAGGTACTTCAACGATACCAACGTTTGGATCAATCGTTGCGAATGGATAGTTTGCAGCCAATGCGCCCGCTTTTGTAATTGCGTTAAATAATGTTGATTTTCCAACGTTAGGTAAACCAACGATTCCAGCTGTTAATGCCATGAATGGACACAACCTTTCTATACTCAGTTCAAATTTTTTCTCTCATATAACCTTATCTATTATATTGATTCACTCATAAAAAGTCTAATATGCCTGATGTTACGCCTCATTAGCAGAAATTAAAACCTTTTTCATTTTTTTCTCAAAGTCACGGCGTGGAATCATTACACTATGCTGACATCCTTCGCATTTGATACGTACGTCTGCCCCCATACGAATGATTTTCCATTTATTAGTACCACATGGATGTTGTTTTTTCATTTCAACAATATCATTTAAACCAAATTTTTTCGCTTCCATTATTCACTTCTCCCTTCTTCTTTCCCATAGAACATCATTTTTGGATAGGCCATTGGTATATTATTTTCTTCAAAAAGTTTGGTAACATCACGGCGAATACTACGTGCTACTCCATATTGCTGCTGCGGTAATGTTTCAGCAGCTATTCGTATCGTTACCTCTGTCCCTTTAACATTTTGCACACCTAAAAATACTGGCGTCGCTATTAGCTCCTTATGCATTTTTGGTAATGTTTCTAAATACTTATTAATTATTGCCTCTGCTTTTTCAAAATCAGCCTCAGTAGCCATTTGTAAATCTATAAAAATTTTGGAGTTGTTAACAGAATAATTGACGACCTCACCAATTGCACCATTCGGAATGATGAATTGCTCACCTGTAGCACCATTAATTTTCGTTGTACGTAAACCAATTTCTACAACCGTACCTTCTGCTGCGTTAATTTTTATATAATCCCCTACACCAAACTGATCTTCAAAGATAATAAAGAATCCAGTAATAACATCCTTCACTAAGCTTTGAGCGCCAAAACCAATTGCTAAACCAACAATCCCTGCACCAGCCAATAAACCTGCTACCTTTATTTCTAAGGAAGAAAGAATCCCAATAATTGCAGAGAAATAAACAACATAGGAAATCACACTTTGTAATAATCTTGCAATTGTTCGTTGGCGTCGCTCTGAGTGGTTTAATGGGGAACGCATTCGTATTAAAAACACTTTTTTAATAAATTTTTTACCTAATCTTACTGCAATCCATGATGCTAATAAAATGAGCAATATCTCTAAAGATGCATTAATAACCGATTCCCAAAGGTCCTCAGATGTGAGCTTATCCCAGTATCTCTCCATTAATTTTTTATTCTCTTCCATAATTACCACCTCTTGAATAACTTGCTAAAAATTTGCGTATACTGCATAAAAATTGAGCACTTCTAAAAATAAAAAGAAAGTGAGTTTTTTTATGAATACTATACCAAATTTGTTACTACCTTATTCCCTTCATCACGAGAGTAAAAATGCCGTTTGGCAATTAAGTACATTATTTTTAGAACATATACCGTTTCATCATGAACGACTAATTTTTTGTTGTATTGGCAGTGACCGTTGTACGGGTGATACACTTGGGCCATTAACAGGTAGCTTTTTAAAAAAATCTGTCAGCTTTCCCTATGAAATTGTAGGTTCTTTAGAAGATCCTTTACATGCTCTAAATCTTGATTCTACAATGCAACAGCTACACAATCATACTACAAAACCTTTCATTATTGCGATTGATGCCTGTCTAGGCAGTGAACAAAATGTTGGTCATATTTCAGTGCAAAGCGGACCCATCTTCCCTGGCAAGGCTGTAAAAAAAGAATTACCCCCAATCGGAGACATTTCCGTTAAAGGAATCGTCAATATTGGAGGCTTTATGGAAATGCTTGTTTTACAAAATACAAGACTTCATATTTCTTATGCTATGGCTGAAAAGCTTTCAAGAGCTTTATTATTGGCTGCCCATCGCTATTCATTGAAAAGTGTAGAAGATAGCCACCATAATACCAACAATGACGATACCTGGCAGCAAGTTAGCAGCTTTGATCTTAGCTAAGCCTGCAATATTTAACCCTATTGCCATAATCATAACACCGCCTACAGCTGTCATTTCTGTAATGTACATTTGTAGTGCAGCATCAGGTATAAAGGAACTGATAACGCCTGCAAAAAGTGCGATTAATCCCTGATAAACAAAAACAGGTACGGCGGATAGCAATACACCAATGCCTAAAGTGGATGCTAGAATAATGGATGTAAACCCATCTATTAATCCTTTTGTAATTAATACATTATGATCATTACGAAGACCACTATCGAGTGCACCGATTACAGCCATTGACCCAACAACAAAAATTAAGGAGGCAGTGACAAAGCCCTCTGCTATGCTAATTTGATTTTGGTCATTTCGTTTTGTACGAAATAAACTCTCTACCCATTTCCCTAGACGATTCATTTGTCTATCTAAATCTAACCACTCACCTATTACAGTACCTACTACTAAACTTACTACTAATATAATAAAATTATCACTTTCAAAGCCCATTTTTATCCCTAATAATGTGACTGCTAAGCCAATAATAGATAGTACAGTAGATTTCATAGATTCAGGAATATTTTTAAAAATGCGCCCTACTAATGCACCTGCTACTATTAGCACAGCATTAATCAATGCCCCTAGTAATACCACACTTAAGCCTTCCTTCTCTCTAAAAAATAGAGAGCGCCTGTTTGCTTGGCGCTCTGATTAAGTTATAGAAATGTATTTTATTCTTCCTGTAAATTTAGTATTTCTAAAATACGTTCTAAATCATCTTCAGAATAAAATTCAATTTCAATTTTCCCCTTATTATTTGTTTTTTTGATTTGAACATTTGTTCCAAAGTAGTCTCGTAATTGGGATTCCTTGGCTGATACAAATATATCTTTCTTCTTTGGTGGAATTGTTTCACGTGAAACTTCTTCATTTAAGTTTTGTACTAGCATTTCAACTTGACGTACATTCAACCCTAAATTAATGACCTTATTAGCCACTTCTGAGATTCTTCTTTTATTTTTCAGGCCAAGTAATGCTCGTCCTTGCCCCATCGATAAGGTACCATCATTCATAAATTTACGTACATCTTCTGGTAAAGCAAGCAACCGAACATGATTAGCGATATGTGGTCTACTTTTCCCTAACCGTTTCGATAATTCTTCTTGAGTTAAATGTAAGTTTTCCATTAGACTCTGATAGGCTTCCGCTTCTTCAATAACGGTTAAATCCTCACGTTGAAGATTTTCTAAAATAGCTAACTCCATCATTTGTGCATCTGATAGCTCTTTTATGATGACAGGAATAACCTCTAATTCAGCTAACAGACATGCTCTATAACGACGTTCCCCTGCAACAATTTCAAATTTGCGTCCTTTTTTGCGCACAGCAATTGGCTGCAAAATACCATGTTCTTTAATCGAATCTGCTAACTCTTGTAAACTTTCTTCATCAAAAATTTTACGAGGTTGAAAGGGGTTCGCCACAATTAAATCTAATTGAATTTCTTCCACTTGACCACTTTGTTCTAAAGACTCTCCTGGAAATAGTGCACCAATACCCTTTCCTAAACCTTTAGCCATTTTTAATCACTTCCCTCGCCATCTCCAAATAAACTTCTGCACCTCTCGATTTTGCGTCATAAGTGATGATTGGTTGACCATGACTTGGTGCCTCACTTAATCGCACATTACGAGGAATGATCGTCTTGTATACTTTATCTTGGAAATATTTTTTTACTTCATCAATAACTTGCAAGCCTAAGTTTGTACGTGCATCTAGCATTGTTAATAGAACGCCATCAATATAGAGCTGCTGATTTAAATGCTTTTGAACAAGGCGAACAGTTGAGAGCAATTGACTTAGCCCTTCCAACGCATAATATTCGCATTGTACAGGGATAATGAGCGCATCTGAAGCTGTTAAAGCATTAATAGTTAAAAGCCCTAAAGATGGAGGACAGTCAATAATTATATAATCGAAATCTTCTTTCACATTTTGCAGTGCATGTTTTAAACGCACTTCTCTTGAAATAGTCGAAACCAATTCAATTTCTGCACCTGCAAGTGAGATGGTTGCTGGCACGATTGATAAATTCTCTACGTTTGTTTTTTGAATGACATTTTCAACATCTTCATCATCAATAAGCACATCATAAATACAAGCTTGTATTTCTCCTTTATTAATACCAAGTCCACTTGTTGTATTCCCCTGAGGATCGGTATCAATTAATAGCACTTTCTTACCTAAATATGCTAGGCAAGCGCTCAAATTGACCGAAGTTGTTGTTTTACCTACGCCACCCTTTTGATTGGCGATTGCTATAATTCTACCCATTTAAAAGCACCTGCTTTCATCTATCAAACTTAACTTTGACAAATCATTTGTAAAATCACTATTTAATACGCTATCTAACTTTCATTCTATCAAAAAAATTGAAGAGAGTTGTATAAAATATTAAGAATATATACAAAAAAGGAGATATCTCATTTATTTTTCTGAGATATCTCCTCTGTTCAGTATTGGACATAACAATATATTACTTTTTTAAAATAATTTATTGCACCTTTTTCTTTTTAGGTATCTTCACTGTAATTTGATAGTATTCCTCTGTATCTTCTTCTTCTGTTTTTACTGTAATACCACTTTTCGTTACCATTGTTAGTGATTGTTTAATGGTATTTAAAGCAATGCGCACATCTTTACTTATAGCCTTACGTTTTGGTTTTGCTTTCTTTGGTACTGTTTCTTCTGGCTCGTCTGTGACTGGGTTTAATATGGCTTGAATTTGCTCCTCTAACTGACGTACATTCCATTCATTATCAATCGATAGCTGTAAAATTTCTAATTGTAATGGTTGATCCTTAATAGCAATTAATGCACGTGCGTGTCGTTCAGATATTTTACGCTTCAAAATGGCTTGCTGCACTTCATCCGGCAGCCTTAATAAACGCAATTTATTGGCTACAGTGGATTGTCCTTTTCCAAGTCTTTGGGCCAGAGCTTCTTGTGTTAGCTCATGAAGCTCTAATAATTTTTGATAGGCTACCGCTTCTTCAATTGCGGTTAACTCCTCACGCTGTAAGTTCTCTATTAGCGCAATAGAAGCTGTTTCCTTATCAGTTAAATTACGTACAATAGCAGGGACCTCTGTCCATTGTAGCTTTTTCATCGCTCGGTAACGGCGCTCACCGGCAATGATTTCATATTGATTTTCTGATGTTTTACGTACAACAATTGGCTGAATCACACCATGTGTATGAATGGTTCTTGATAATTCTTCAATTTTTTCATCATCAAAAATAGTACGTGGCTGAAAACGGTTAGGTACAATTTGATCAATAGGCAACTTTATGACTTCTTCCGCTGCATGAACCGCCTCTGCTTGTTCTACTTCATTTTTCACAATAGGCTCCGTTTTACTCCCGCCTCCAAAAAAACGTGAAAAAGGACTTTTCATCCAAGTGGCACCACCTTTAAGTAACTATCTTGCTAAGTGTCATTCTATTATTATTTATTATATTTCATCAAATGTATATAGTTCATAGATGTCTTTTGCGTGAACCATCCATAACTAGTATGTATGCTCAAAATAGAAAAAATATTTTCTACTTTGAGAAGTTTCACATGAAACACTAATTATTGAATTGGTGTTTTATTTGGTACACCTGGCTTACGCGGGTATTTTTTCGGTGTTCCTTTTATTTTATCAAATATATATAAAGTGCGGTCACTTTCTTCAACAGGTAGCTTGAAAGAAAATTCTTCTCTCAGTTTAACACCTAATGTTATTAAAGCTTTTTTAGCATCCTTTAATTCCTCTGCTCCTGCTGCAGCCTTTAAAGCAACAAAATAACCATCTTGTTTTGCTAAAGGTACGCATAGCTCAGATAACACTGATAAACGAGCTACAGCGCGTGCTGTTACCACATCAAATTGTTCACGATATTTTGTATTTTGACCAAACTCTTCTGCTCGTGCATGTACAAAATGCATATTCTCTAATTGTAGCTCATCACTTAAATGATTTAAAAATGTAATTCGTTTATTTAAGGAGTCGACAATTGTGACATGTAAATGCGGGAAACAGATTTTAATAGGGATACTAGGGAAACCAGCACCTGCTCCAACATCACAAACAGTAATTACTTTTGAAAAATCAAAATAAAATGAGGCACTGATCGAATCGAAGAAATGCTTTAAATAAACGCCTTCTAAATCTGTAATAGCGGTTAAATTCATTTTTTCATTCCACTCGACAAGTAATTCAAAATATTTTTTAAATTGAGCGATCTGCTTATCCGAAAGTTCGATGCCTTTCTCTTTCAGAGCCTCAATAAATTGTTGTTCGTTCATGTAAAGTCTCCTTTATCGATCTTACTATACTACTTCACTCAGCAGTATAACCTTAAAAATAGGAAGCGGGCACAAAGGTATGCCCGCCCCTTATTCACTTTACGCTGTTGATTAGCTGCTTACTTTCGCGATTTTACCTTGTTCAATATAAACAAGCAGAATGGAAATATCAGCTGGGTTAACACCCGAAATACGAGAAGCTTGTGCAATAGAAAGTGGTATAACTTGTTTTAACTTTTGACGTGCTTCTGTTGCTAAACCTGAAATCGCATCGTAATCAATATTCTCAGGAATTTTTTTGTTTTCCATTTTGTGTAGCTTCTCTACCTGTTGCAATGCTTTTTCGATATAGCCTTCATATTTAAGCTGAATTTCAATTTGTTCTTTTACTTCATCCGTAAACTCTATTTCTGCAGGAATTAAAGATGCGATTAACTCATAATGCATTTCAGTACGTTTTAATAAATCTGCGCCACGAATACCATCCTTTAATTCACTACCGCCAACAGAACGAATAACAGATTGGGTTGCTTCATTTGGCTTAATAATGATTTCACGAAGACGTGCAATTTCAGTTTCAATCAGTTCCTTTTTCTCAATGAACTTTGTATATCTTTCTTGTGGAATCATGCCCATTTTGTAAGCCAGCTCTATTAAACGTAAATCGGCATTATCGTGACGTAACAATAGACGATACTCTGCACGGGATGTTAATAAACGATATGGCTCATTTGTCCCTTTTGTCACCAAGTCATCGATCAAAACGCCAATATAGGCATCAGAGCGACTTAAAATTAACTCCTCTTTACCAAGTACATTAGCAGCAGCATTCATTCCCGCCATTAAGCCTTGTGCGGCTGCTTCTTCATAACCAGATGTACCGTTAATTTGACCAGCTGTATATAAGCCTTTAATGCGTTTTGTTTCTAATGTCGGCCATAATTGGGTTGGCACAATTGAATCGTATTCAATGGCATAACCAGCGCGCATCATTTCCGCATTTTCTAAGCCAGGAATAGATTTTAGTAAACGTGTTTGGACATGTTCTGGTAAGCTTGTTGACAAACCTTGAACATACACCTCACGCGTATTACGGCCTTCTGGCTCTAAGAAAATTTGGTGTCGAGGCTTATCATTAAAACGCACAACTTTATCCTCAATAGACGGGCAATAGCGTGGCCCTGTCCCTTTAATCATTCCTGAATACATCGGTGAAAGATGTAAATTTGCTTCAATAATTTCATGCGTTTCAGGGCTTGTATAGGTTAACCAGCAAGGTAGCTGGTCCATAATGAACTCAGTTGTTTCAAAACTAAATGCACGTGGAACGTCATCCCCTGGTTGAATCTCTGTTTTGTCATAATCAATTGTACGATTATTTACACGTGGTGGAGTACCTGTTTTGAAACGAACTAGGTCAAAGCCAAGCTCTTTTAAATTATCGGCTAAGCGAATCGAAGGTTGTTGGTTATTAGGACCGCTTGAATACTTCATATCACCAATAATGATTTCACCGCGTAAGAAAGTACCTGTTGTCACAACGACTGTTTTAGCACGATAAACGGCACCAATTTGTGTAATGACTCCTTTAACTTCCCCATCTTCAATAATCAGCTCTTCAACCATTCCTTGATGGATTGTTAAGTTTTCAGTTTCCTCCAACACACGTTTCATCTCTTGTTGGTACAAAACTTTATCCGCTTGTGCGCGCAATGCACGTACTGCTGGACCTTTCCCTGTATTTAACATTCTCATTTGTATATGTGTTTTATCGATAACTTTCCCCATGACGCCACCTAAAGCGTCAATTTCACGTACGACGATTCCTTTGGCAGGGCCACCAATAGATGGATTACATGGCATAAATGCAATCATATCTAAATTGATTGTTAGCATTAATGTGCTAGCGCCCATTTTAGCCGCAGCGTGTGCAGCTTCTGAACCTGCATGACCTGCGCCAATTACAATAACATCAAACGTGCCTGCCTCATATTTTGTTGGCATGCTCGTATCTTCCTTTCTCTTATCAATTTATTTTCCTAAGCAGAACTGTGAAAATAGCTGATTAATTAGGCTTTCTTGTACAGTGTCACCAATGATTTCACCAAGTATTTCCCATGTTCTTGTTACATCGATTTGTACCATATCAACTGGTACACCTTCCTGTGCAGCTGCTATTGCATCTTCAACCGTTGCCTGTGCTTGGTGCAGAAGTGCAATATGTCTTGCATTTGAAACATATGTTAAATCGCCCGCTTCGATTTGTCCTTCAAAGAATAAAGCAGCAATGGCTTCTTCTAGCTCTGTAATGCCTTCTTCCTGTAACAAGGAAGTCGTTACAATACGATGCTCATCAGCTAATTCTTCGACACGTGCTAAATCAATTTTTTGCGGTAAATCTGTTTTATTGACAATAACGATGTAATCCATCGCTTCAATTGTTTTGAATAGACGCTCATCCTCAGCAGTTAATTCATCTGCGTAGTTTAATACAAACAAAATTAAATCTGCTCCACGAAGAGCTTCTCGAGAACGTTCTACTCCAATTCGTTCAACAATATCTTCTGTCTCCCGAATACCTGCTGTATCCACTAAACGAAGTGGAACACCGCGTACATTGACATACTCTTCTATAATATCACGAGTAGTCCCTGCAATATCTGTCACTATGGCCTTATTTTCTTGTACTAAGCTATTTAAAAGAGAAGACTTCCCTACATTTGGACGACCTAAAATAACAGTTGATAAGCCCTCGCGTAAAATTTTTCCTTGAGAAGATGTTTGCAGAAGTTTACTAATTTCATTTCTTACCCATGTACATTTTTCTACTAATACAGGTACTGTCATTTCTTCTACATCATCATACTCCGGATAATCTATATTAACCTCTACTTGTGCCAATGTCTCTAGTAAAGCTTGGCGTAAATCACCAATAAGTCTCGATAATTTTCCATCCATTTGACCCAAAGCAACATTCATCGCACGATCTGTTTTAGCTCTTATCAGATCCATAACCGCTTCAGCCTGAGATAAATCAATACGTCCATTTAAAAACGCTCGTTTTGTGAATTCGCCAGGCTCAGCTAATCTTGCTCCATTCGTTAACGCAAGTTGCAATACACGATTCACTGAAACTAGTCCACCGTGACAATTTATTTCAACTACATCCTCACGTGTAAATGTTTTTGGTCCACGCATCAGTGATAGCATTACTTCCTCTACTACCTCACTTGTTTTAGGATCAACTAAATGACCATAATGAATGGTGTGCGAATCTTTCGTTGTTAAACTTTTCCCACCAGGTGATTTGAATATTTTATCTGCAATTGTCACTGCCTCGTCCCCACTTAAACGAACGATAGCTATGGCACCTTCACCCATAGGTGTGGATATCGCAGCAATTGTATCGAACTCCATTTAATGACCTCCTCAACGTTATCCACATGTGGATAATCGAAACCGACCAATACTTACTAACACCTTAGACTAACATATTTTCAACAAAATCTAAAGTAAGGATCATTTCCAAATGTGGATAATATCAATTTTTTAGGTTATCTTATTTTCGACAAAAATCACTATTCTTTGCCTCACTAAAAAAGGTCATTTTATCACGAAGATAAAATGACCTTTCAATATATAGTGTCTGTATGTTTACAGCAGCAGACTAATTATTATTTACTGGTTCAATCACTAAATAACGATTAGGCTCTGTGCCTTCTGAGTACGTTTCAAGATCTAGACGATTTGCTAATTGATTATGAATTATTTTTCGCTCGTAAGACGGCATTGGTTCAAATGCCACACGTTGATTTAAGCGTAATGCTTTATCCGCCATTCGATCTGCAAGTAATTCTAAAGCTTCTTGTCGACGTTCGCGATAGTTTTCTACATCCAATTTCACCATTAAAAACTGCTTAGCGCTTTTATTCAATACGAGTTGCGTCAATTGCTGTAAGGAATTTAGTGTTTGACCACGTTTTCCTATAAGCAGTGCAGCTTTCTCACTTTTTAGTTGAAATAATACATATTTCCCCTCGCGAGTCGTAGCAATATCAAGATCATCAATAGCCAACTGTTCAGCAATACTTTGTAAATAAGCTTTTGCCTCTTCAATTGGGTTTGCCGTGTCTTCTTCCTCATTTTGCTCTTTTACGATTTGTTGAACTTCTTCGATTTCACTTGGTTGTTCAGAAACTTGTGAACTTATTGTTTCAACATCATCTACTACTAATGGTTCGTCTAATTTAGTCGCATTTTGCGGTTCGGCTTTGTCACTTTCAATTGTCGGAACCTGAACTTCCTTTACTGTTACACGTACCTCTGCAGAACGTGCACCAAAACCTAAAAATCCTTTTTTACCTTCTTGTAAAACTTCAACATCTACTTGTTCACGGGTTTTGCCAAGTTTCTGTAACGCCAATGAGATCGCTTCTTGTGTTGTTGCGCCTATTTGCGTAAGTTGTTTCACTTTTTAGCCCCTCCATTTTGAGCAGGTTGTGTTTTATCTTTATTCCAAGGTTTATAAATATACAGGTTTTGGAAAATCGAAATAATATTCCCGATTACCCAATATAGTGATAATGCAGCTGGTAAGGCCATACCAAAACCAATGATCATGAATGGCATAATATACATCATGATTTTCATTTGAGGATTATCCATTGCTGGTCCTGTACGTAATACGATAAATTGCATTAAACCTGCCGTGATTGCTAATGCAGGTGCAGGATCTGCTAACGGGAAGATAAAGAAATTTCCTAAATCAAATGTAGATGTAGCATTCATACGACTAATTGCATGATAAAAACCAATTAAAATTGGCATTTGAATGATTACTGGTAAACACCCTGCTAGTGGGTTTACTCCAGATTCACTCATTAGCTTCATCATTTCTTGCTGATATTGTTGTTGTGTCTGAGCATCCTTAGAAGCATACTTCTTCTGCAGTTCCTTCAATTTTGGTTGAATTTCTTGCATCTTTTTAGAGCTCTTTGTTTGTTTAATCATCAAAGGTAAAATTGCTAAACGAATAATAATCGTTACGGCAATGATCCCCCATGCATACGTACCGAGCAAATCAGCAAAGTATTTTATCGCTGATACCAACGGCCAAACAATGAATTCATTCCAGAAGCCTGTGCTGTCTTTTGAAATTGGTTCATTGAATTCTGTACAACCAGAAAGTAGTAAGGCTACTGATACTAGTGACAAAATTACCCAATGTTGTTTTTTCAACCTTCTTCCCCCTACAATTACTATTCACTTTTTCTTCATTCTATATGCATTTCTTCATTCACTGGCAGTTTCCTACCTCAAGATCTGCCAGCTACTTTATCATGATTTAGCCAGCGTTTGGGACGTCCTCAATAAAGATAAAGTTATCAGTTATTTTATCACGCCTATAACGTTCACTCTACTAAATATTCTAACTACATATACTTATTCCTAAGTTATGTTGCGAATTTTACATATTTTTTTATGAAATCGCACGCTACAAATACCCCTACGCGTATATTCCTCTATTTATAATTGTATGCAAAACCGCTCTATTTCTACTCCATTACTAACAGTACAGGCGTATTTTCACCACTTGCTTGCATACATTACACTTTCTTCATTACCTTTGCGATTTGTAGTACATGCTGCAAACTTTGTTTCACTTCATGAAAATCCATAGTGGCCGCCGGATGTCTGGCGATAATAACATAATCCATATTCGGCTTTAAATCATCCTTTAATTCTTGAATACTTTGTCGAATATAGCGTTTTATTTTGTTGCGTGTTACCGCATTTCCAAGCTTTTTACTAACCGATAAACCTACACGAAATTCTGTTTGCCCTTCTTTTGCTAAAAAATAAACAACAAACTGACGATTAGCGAAAGATTTACCTTTTTTAAACACCTTTTGAAAATCATCATTTTTTTTCACTCTTTGGCGTTTTTTCATTTCTTTCACCTGCTATTAGATAATATCTTTTGATCCTCATTTCTAGGTTTACCAAAAATAAAGAAAAAAAAGACCACTGATGTGGCTCAGTGGACTTATTTTATGCTGATAAAACTTTTCTTCCTTTACGACGACGAGCAGCAAGAACTTTGCGACCGTTTTTCGTGCTCATACGTGCGCGGAAACCGTGAACTTTGCTGTGCTTACGTTTCTTTGGTTGGTAAGTACGTTTCATTTATATAGACACCTCCTGATATGAGTTGAATTTTTCAACATACAGACTCGAATATTATATAAAGTTTCTAGTTATTTTGTCAATGTATTTCATAAATTTCTTTTAACCAGCTAATCTATGTATCAAAATCAATCTATTGCATCTTCCCTCATTGGGCGTTTGGATCTTTACTAATTCAAAGATTATTTATTGCATGAACATAAAATATTTATCCACAGAGTACTTGTTTTTTTTACACAGAGTTGTGTATAGTATTTTTTGCATTATTTTTTATCCACAACGATTATCTACAGCTTTTTCACATAAGCAGTGCTTGTGGACAACTCTAAAGTGCATAACTACAAGCTATGTGGATAAGTTTCATAAACTATTGAAATAGCTTTGTTTTTCTGATACGATTACTGTGCTTCACTTTGTTGAAAACTGAAATGAACATTTTAATTATCCACAACTGTTAATATGCTGTGGATAATTTTTATCACAGCCTTTGGTTAACTTTTATCCACAGCTTGTGATTATGTGGACGAGTTGTAATATGAACGTATTTACCATTTCTATAAATGCGATTTTTTTTTATGTATTGAACACTGTAAAGGAGATTAGCAGCTTGGAACATTTAGAAGAACTATGGAATAATGTCCTGGCTCAAGTTGAACAAAAAATTTCTAAACCAAGCTTCGAAACGTGGCTAAAGTCTACAAAACTACTATCTTATAATGGTAGTGGTTCCACTGTGACAATAGCTGCGCCTAATTCGTTTGCTCGAGACTGGCTTGAGAATCATTATATTCATTTGATTACAGGTATATTAACGGAGCTTACAGGCGAAGACTTGCTTATTAAATTTGTTGTTCAAAAAAACCAGGATTCGGACGATTTCGATTTGCCGGCGCCGATTATCCAAGCGAAAAATAACGATCACCATGATATTTCACCAGGTATGTTAAATCCGAAATATACTTTTGATACGTTTGTTATTGGCTCTGGTAACCGCTTTGCACACGCTGCCTCGTTAGCTGTCGCTGAAGCCCCTGCAAAGGCATATAATCCTTTCTTTATTTATGGGGGAGTTGGGCTAGGTAAAACACACTTAATGCATGCGATTGGCCATTATGTTTTAGAACATAATCCAAATGCAAAAGTAGTCTACTTATCATCCGAGAAATTTACAAATGAATTTATTAACTCTATTCGTGATAACAAAGCACTTGATTTTCGCAATAAGTACCGCAACGTGGATGTACTGCTAATTGATGATATTCAATTCCTTGCTGGAAAAGAATCAACTCAAGAAGAATTTTTCCACACTTTTAATACTTTACATGAAGAATCAAAACAAATTGTTATATCCAGTGACCGTCCTCCTAAGGAAATTCCAACATTGGAAGATCGGCTACGTTCACGCTTTGAGTGGGGGTTAATAACTGATATTGCGCCGCCTGATTTGGAAACTCGTATAGCTATCTTGCGCAAAAAAGCAAAAGCAGATGGTCTAGAGGTACCAAATGAAGTAATGCTTTATATTGCGAACCAGATTGACTCCAATATTAGGGAGCTTGAAGGTGCGCTTATTCGCGTCGTCGCCTATTCTTCACTGGTGAACAAAGATATTACGGCAACATTAGCAGCTGAGGCATTAAAAGATATAATCCCAAATTCAAAGCCGCGAGCAGTGACAATACTAGATATTCAAAATGCAGTAGGGGAACATTTTAATATACGTTTAGAAGATTTCTCTGCCAAAAAACGTACAAAATTAATTGCTTTCCCACGTCAAATCGCTATGTATTTATCACGCGAATTAACAGATTTTTCGCTGCCGAAAATCGGCGAAGAATTTGGTGGTCGCGACCATACGACTGTCATCCATGCACACGAAAAAATATCTTCTATGTTGAAAGATGACGTTCAACTACAACAAGATGTTAAACAAATTCGTAGTATGTTAGGTAAGTAATTACTGTGGACAAACCAACTATTTAAACACAAACTTATACACAGTCTATCTACATGTGGATAGACTGATTTTATTCATAAAAATACACTTATCCACAAATCCACAGGGCCTATTACTATATCTTTTTATTTTATATAAATAAATAATATAAATATGTGAGGGAAATAGAATGAAATTTGATATTTTACGTGACCGTTTATTAGAGGGTTTAAATGATGTCATGAAAGCAGTAAGTTCAAAAACAACTATTCCGATTTTAACGGGGATTAAAATTGATGTAACAGAGGAAGGTATCCGCTTAACAGGTAGTGATGCTGATATTACAATTCAAACATTTATTCCAGTAGAGGAAGATGGACAACAAATTATTCACATTACTGAAACAGGATCTATTGTTGTACAAGCACGTATGTTTAATGAAATTGTACGTAAATTACCAACAAACGATGTTGAAATCCAAGTAACACCAGGTTTCCAAACGCATATTCGTTCAGGTAAATCTGAGTTCCATCTAATTGGCTCTGATGCAGCAGAGTACCCATTATTACCAGAATTAACGGAAGATCAAAAATTTACTATTCCGGCAGATCTTTTAAAAACAATTATCCGTGAAACAGTATTTGCTGTTGCCACTTCTGAAAGTAGACCAGTGTTGACAGGTGTAAACTGGCAGATCAAAAACGAAACTTTAATCTGTGTTGCAACAGATAGTCATCGATTAGCAAGACGTAAAGTGCAATTGGAAAATTTACCAGAAGTTGAACATAGCGTAGTTATTCCAGGGAAAAGTTTAAATGAATTAAATAAAGTACTAGAAGATTCAACAAATCTAGTGCAAATTGTTATTACAAGCCAGCAAGTATTATTTAAAACTGGTGATGTATTATTCTTCTCTCGTTTACTGGAAGGCAATTACCCAGATACAACGCGTTTAATCCCTGAAGAATATCAAACAAATGTAACGATTAACGGTAAAGCTTTATTACAAGCTATCGATCGTGCGTCACTTGTTGCACGAGGAGATCGTAACAATGTTGTACGTTTTGAAATATTAGATAACCAAGCAGTTGAAGTTTCTTCTAATTCTCCTGAGATCGGTAAAGTGCAAGAAGAAATTCCTGTTGAATCATTAGAAGGAGAAAGCTTGAAAATTTCCTTCAGTGCAAAATATATGATGGAAGCTTTAAAAGCAATTGATGGCCAAGATGTAGTTATTCAATTTACAGGAGCGATGAGACCATTTATTTTACGCTCCGTTCACGATGATGCTATTTTACAATTGATTTTACCTGTACGAACTTATTAAAAATTTCATAACTGCTAAGATAGTCGCTATTGTGACTATCTTTTTTTACTTATGGCGTAATTTTAGGTATGATAGAGAGATAGACAGTCTGTATTCGGAGGGAAACACACTATGCAGGACATTAAAATTGATGAGGAGTTCATCACGTTAGGGCAGCTTTTAAAAATCACTGATGCCATTAGTTCAGGTGGCATGGCCAAGTGGTTTTTACAAGAAAATGCTGTATATGTAAATGGAGAAGTAGACGATCGTCGAGGTCGAAAATTACGTGACGGAGACGTTATAAATATTCCCGGATGTGGTCGCTTCCAAATCGTAGGACCAGCTGGACAATAAATTATGTATATTGAGCAAATAAAACTTACAAATTATCGTAACTATGATGCCTTAGCTTTAAACTTTTCTCCAAAAATTAATGTTTTTATTGGTGAAAATGCTCAAGGAAAAACAAATGTTATGGAGTCCATCTATGTTTTAGCAATGGCTAAATCCCATCGAACAACGAACGATAAAGAATTGATACGTTGGGATTCAGACTATGGTAAAATAGAAGGGGCCGTTAAAAAAAGGCATGGTATTTTACCAATCGAACTTACGATTACAAAGAAAGGTAAAAAGGGCAAGATAAATCATATAGAGCAAAGTCGCCTCAGTCATTATATTGGTCAAATGAACGTTGTTATGTTTGCGCCAGAAGACTTGAACGTTGTAAAGGGGAGTCCTCAAATACGCCGACGTTTTATTGATATGGAGATTGGGCAAATTTCGCCTGTCTATTTACATGATTTATTGACCTTTCAAAAAGTTTTAAAACAACGTAATCATTTCTTAAAGATGAATCAAGGCAAGTCCATGTCAAATGATGTGATGTATGAGGTCTACAATGAACAATATATTCATGCAGCTACCCAAATTATTCGTAAAAGATTTCAATTTATGGATTTATTGCAGGAGTGGGCAGAACCTATACACGCAGGCATATCACAAGGTAAGGAAACACTGGTTATAAAATATCGTACGGTAGCTGGTATTGAAAAAGAACACTCTACCAGTGAAATTGAAAATACTTTACATCAAAAATTGATTGAAGCGAGAGAACGTGAATTTGACAGGGGTGTGACACTTGTTGGCCCACACCGTGATGATTTGCAGTTTTTAGTAAATGGCTATGATGTTCAAACTTATGGCTCTCAAGGACAACAACGTACAACTGCATTGTCTTTAAAGCTTGCTGAAATTGAATTAATTAAACAAGAAACAAAAGAAACACCCATACTACTTTTAGATGATGTTTTGTCGGAACTCGATGATTATCGTCAATCGCATTTATTAAATACCATTCAAGGTGAAGTCCAAACCTTTGTAACAACTACAAGTGTGGATGGAATTCATCATGAAACGATGGAACAGGCTCAACTGTTCCACGTGAAACAAGGTGCGATTGAAAAAAGTTAGCCAGGGTAGTTTTTTAGATTACAAAAGAATGGTAATAGTCAGCTCGGTTGACTGTTCATTCATTTACACACAATGATGTTATGAAGGAGTAGATGAAAGCCGTGGCTATAGAGAACGAAGGTTTACAAAACCAAGCTTATGAAGCCGATCAGATACAGGTACTAGAAGGTTTAGAGGCAGTACGTAAAAGACCAGGGATGTATATCGGTTCAACAAGTTCTAAAGGGCTTCACCATTTAGTATGGGAAATTGTTGATAATAGTATCGATGAAGCTCTTGCAGGATTTTGTACAGATATACAAGTAACAATTGAAAAAGAGAACTGGATTCGCGTAGAAGATAACGGTCGAGGTATTCCAGTTAGCATTCAAGAAAAAATGGGTAAGCCAGCTGTTGAAGTTATTATGACAGTTTTACATGCTGGTGGTAAATTTGGCGGTGGAGGCTATAAAGTTTCTGGTGGTCTTCATGGAGTTGGGGCATCAGTGGTGAATGCACTTTCTGTTGAAACAATTGTTCAGGTTCATCGTGAAGGTCATATTCATGAAATTAAGTTTGAACGTGGGAAAACTGTTCAAGAATTAATGGTGATCGGTGAAACAAACCACAATGGTACAACAACGCGATTTAAAGCTGATCCAGAAATTTTTAAAGAAACGACTGTTTATGAATATGATATTTTAGCTCATCGTATTAGAGAATTGGCTTATTTAAATCGTGGTATTAAGATTACGATTGCTGATGAACGAGAAGAAGAGGTTCGTTCAACTACATATCACTATGAAGGTGGTATTCGATCTTATGTTGAGCATTTAAACCAATCTAAAGAGCCAATCCATGATCCAATTGATGTTCTTGGAGAGAAGGATGGCATCTCAGTGGAAATTGCTATGCAATACAATGCTGGATTCTCCTCTAATATTTTTTCATTTGCTAATAATATTAATACGTATGAAGGCGGTACACATGAGTCTGGTTTTAAAACAGCCCTTACACGTGTTATTAACGACTATGCTCGAAAAAATGGATTGCTTAAAGAATCTGATGCCAATCTTACAGGCGAGGATGTACGTGAAGGGTTAACAGCTATTGTTTCTGTTAAACATCCAGATCCACAATTTGAAGGACAAACGAAAACAAAGCTAGGGAATTCAGAAGTAAGTCAAATTACTAATTCATTATTCTCAGATGGCTTTGAACGTTTTATGTTAGAAAATCCAACTGTTGCTCGTAAGGTAGTAGAAAAAGGTTTAATGGCTGCCCGTGCACGTGTAGCAGCGAAAAAGGCACGTGAATTTACTCGTCGTAAAAATGCACTTGAAGTATCAAGCTTACCGGGTAAATTAGCTGACTGTTCTTCTACTATCCCCGCTGATTGTGAAATTTATATTGTTGAGGGTGATTCAGCCGGCGGTTCGGCTAAATCTGGACGTGACCGTCACTTCCAAGCGATTTTGCCTTTACGTGGTAAGATTCTTAACGTTGAGAAAGCTCGACTAGATAAAATTTTATCGAATGCGGAAATTCGTGCAATGATTACAGCATTCGGCACAGGTATTGGTGAAGAGTTTAATTTAGAAAAAGCTCGTTATCATAAAATCATTATCATGACAGATGCCGATGTCGATGGAGCACATATTCGTACATTACTTTTAACATTCTTCTTCCGTTTCCTTCGACCACTTATAGAAGCAGGCTATATTTATATTGCACAGCCACCACTTTATCAAGTGAAACAAGGTAAGCATATTGAGTACTGCTACGATGAAGAAACATTAAAAGAAATTATAGAACGACTACCAAAAATGCCAAAACCAAATGTGCAGCGTTATAAAGGTCTTGGTGAAATGAACGCTGAGCAACTTTGGGAAACAACAATGGATCCAGAGTACCGCACATTATTACAAGTAGAATTAGATGATGCAATTAAAGCTAACCAAGCATTTGAGCGTTTAATGGGCGATGAAGTTGAACCTCGTCGTCAATTTATCGAGGAAAATGCCGTATACGCTAATTTAGATATCTAATTTTTCTTGAGAGGAGGTCTACACTTTGTCAGAACAAGAACGCTCCGGTGTTAAAGGAGTTAATATCACAGAAGAAATTGAAACATCCTTTCTTGATTATGCAATGAGTGTAATTGTATCGCGTGCATTACCTGATGTACGTGATGGATTAAAACCAGTTCATCGTCGTATTTTATATGGGATGCAGGAATTAGGTAACACCGCAGATAAAGCTTACAAAAAATCAGCACGTATTGTTGGGGATGTAATGGGTAAGTACCATCCACATGGTGACTCATCCATTTATGATGCAATGGTACGTATGGCGCAAGATTTTAGTTATCGTTATATGCTTGTTGATGGTCACGGAAACTTTGGCTCTGTTGATGGTGATGGAGCAGCAGCCATGCGTTATACAGAATCACGTATGTCTAAAATAGCTATGGAAATGCTTCGTGATATCAATAAAGATACAATTGACTACACTGATAACTATGATGGATCAGAAAAAGAACCAATTGTTTTACCAAGTCGCTATCCAAACCTTTTAGTGAACGGTGCTGCGGGAATTGCCGTTGGTATGGCAACGAATATTCCTCCTCACCAGTTAGGAGAAACAATTGATGCTGTTATAGCACTTTCTGAAAATCCAGCCATTACTACTGAGGAGTTAATGGATATTATTCCAGGTCCTGATTTCCCTACTGGAGGATTGATTTTAGGGCGTAGTGGTATTCGCAGAGCTTATGAAACTGGACGTGGTTCCATCATTATTCGCGCGAAGGTGGAAATTGAGCAAAAGTCAAATGGTAAGGAGACCATTCTTATTCATGAATTACCTTACCAAGTGAATAAGGCTAAGCTTATTGAAAAAATCGCAGAGCTTGTACGTGATAAAAAAATAGATGGTATTACAAATTTACGTGATGAATCTGACCGTCGTGGTATGCGAGTAGTCATTGAAGTTCGTAAAGATGCCAACGCTAATGTAGTTTTAAATAATTTATATAAACAAACAGCTATGCAATCAAGCTTTGGTATCAATATGCTGTCATTAGTAAATGGTCAACCAAAAGTATTGGGCTTAAAAGAAATGCTTTACCATTATTTAGAGCATCAAAAGGTAATTATTCGTCGTCGTACAGAATTCGAACTTCGAAAGGCTGAAGATCGTGCTCATATTTTAGAAGGCTTACGAATTGCACTCGATCATATTGATGAAATAATTGCCATCATTCGTGGTTCGCGTAGCGGCGAAGAAGCAAAGCCGCAATTAATGGAGCGTTTTAGCTTATCAGAGCGCCAGGCTCAAGCTATTTTAGATATGCGTTTAGTTCGCTTAAGTGGATTAGAACGTGAAAAAATTGAAGCAGAATACCAAGAGCTTCAAATTCTTATTGCGGATTTAAAAGCAATTTTAGCGGATGAAGAAAAAATTGTGGATATTATTCGTACTGAAATTTTAGAGGTGAAAGAACGTTTTAATGATATACGCCGTACTGAGATTACATCTGGTGGTCTAGAAATGATTGAGGATGAGGATTTAATTCCTGTTGAAAACTCAGTTGTTACTTTAACACATAATGGCTATATCAAGCGTTTAGCTGCGAATACATATCGTAGTCAAAAGCGTGGTGGTCGTGGTGTACAAGGAATGGGGACAAACGAAGATGATTTTGTAGAGCATCTAATGAATACCTCTACCCATGATACAATTTTATTCTTTACGACCAAAGGTAAAGTATTTAGAGCAAAAGGATATGAAATTCCAGAGTTCGGTCGTACCGCTAAAGGATTACCAATTGTAAACCTACTCAACATAGATAAAGGTGAAAAAGTAACAGCCATGATTCGCGTTGGATCGTTTGATGAAGATGCTTACTTTATCTTTACGACGAAAACAGGTATTACGAAACGTACACCTGTCTCACAATTTGCTAACATTCGAACAAATGGTTTAATAGCTATTAGCTTACGAGAAGATGATGATCTTATTTCTGTACGTCTAACAGATGGAGATAAGCAAGTGATTATTGGTACACGCGATGGTATGCTCGTTCGTTTCCAAGAAGATGACATTCGTTCTATGGGTCGTACAGCTGGTGGAGTGCGAGGCATTAAGCTACGTGATGGTGACGAAGTAGTAGGCATGGAGATTGTTGAACCAGGGCAAGAAATTTTAGTAGTTACTGAAAAAGGTTACGGTAAACGTACTTCTGAAGATGAATATCGTTTACAAAGTCGCGGTGGTGTAGGTCTGAAAACCATCCAGATTACAGATAAAAATGGACCTATGGTAGCTGTGAAAACAGTTGATGGTTCTGAAGATCTCATGCTTATTACAATCAACGGTATGTTGATCCGTATGGATATCAATGATATTTCATTAATTGGACGTAGTACGCAAGGAGTTCGTTTAATTCGATTAGGAGACGACGAATTAGTTGCGACTGTAGCTAAAGTTGAAAAAGCTGAAGAGTCTCCAGAAGACGAAGAAGATGAAATAGAGGAATAATTTCAACCGATGACGACAGAATTACATGTCGTTCATCGGTTTTTTTTACGTAAATAATGAAAAATAAGTAATTATTTAGAATTCCATGATAAAATGAAGATACCTTATTTGAAGCAAGAAACAGTGGAGAGGTGTTCATTTCGTGGAAACTATATATGTTCCGATTTCAGAGTTAGGCGTTGGTAAAGTAATTTCTGAAGATATTTTTGCTAATACACAGTATCCAATCATTTTTAAAGATACGATGATTTCCTACGTACATTTGCAAGTATTTCATGCGTTTAATATTTTCAACGTCCCCGTTTATAAAAATGAAAACGATACTCGAGTAGAGAAGAAAGAAAATGATGTTGAGGTTGTGATAGAAGAAATACCGACTTTTAGAAAAGTCTATAATAATTCTGTTGAACAATTCAAAAAAGAATTTAAAAATTGGGAAGCCGGAGCAAAAGTAGATATTGCCAAGGCAAGGACAATTATTTTACCTCTAGTAGAGATGGTCCTAGATGATCGTACAATTATATTTGATTTAAATGAGTATTCAAATGCGAAAGACTACTTGTATCACCATTGTGTTGCAACTGGTTTGATTTCCGCAGTGATTGCTCAAAAGCTTGGTTATGATAGAGGGATTACCATTCAAGTTGCAATAGGTGGTTTATTAGCTGATTGTGGTATGGCTAAAGTACACCCACGTATTAGAGATAAGAAGACACCTTTAACAGAGCAAGAGTATGATGAAATTTATAAACATCCAATTTATAGCTATAATATGGTAAAAGATTTAACGATTTTAAAGGAGACAATGAAAGAGGCAATTTTCCAACACCATGAACGTTTAAATGGAAGTGGTTATCCGAAAGGTGAAAAGATCGCTAATATCTCAATTTTTGCTCAAATTATAGCTGTGGCAGATGTCTTTCATGCTATGACATGTGAACGAGTATATAGATCAAAACAATCTTCATTTAAAGTTATAGAAATGATTAATGAATCTGAGTTTGGGAAGTTCGATATTAAAGTAGTACGTGCTTTAATCGATATTGTTGCAGATCTTCCTATAGGTACGATTGTTGAACTGTCTAATTTGGAACGTGGTGAAGTAATGTTTGTAAATAAATTTGCACCAACACGTCCACTCATTAAATTAATCCATTCAGGAGAAATTTTCGATTTAGGAAAAAATCGTAGTTTTTATATTTCACGAATTATAACAAGTCTTTAAAAATATTAGGGCAAACCATATATTATGGCTTGCCATTTTTTGACCCTTAATGCCATTAGTAAAGTATGTGTCCATGTTGAGTATAGTTTGCATCTTCTTTACTAAGTGTCTGGATAGTATATTTCTATAAAATAACAGACAATATTAATCCATTAGGTAGTAGTCTTATTTGCTATGATGGTGTTTAAACGCATTTAATTATATTGCATTTAAATATTTTCGGAGAAAGTGTTGACATAGTTTTAGAATCTTGATATTATAAATGAGTCGCCAAGAGGTGACAGTGAAATAATGAACATGAACCTTGAAAACTGAACAAGCAAAACGTAATCAATAAAGTTTTTAGTAACTAACCTTGGTTAGTGAACAAAACAAAATTTTGGACATCAAAATGATGCCAGCAAAACAATTTGAGCTATTCAAATTTCTTTTATGGAGAGTTTGATCCTGGCTCAGGACGAACGCTGGCGGCGTGCCTAATACATGCAAGTCGAGCGAACAGAGAAGGAGCTTGCTCCTTTGACGTTAGCGGCGGACGGGTGAGTAACACGTGGGCAACCTACCTTATAGTTTGGGATAACTCCGGGAAACCGGGGCTAATACCGAATAATCTGTTTCACCTCATGGTGAAATACTGAAAGACGGTTTCGGCTGTCGCTATAGGATGGGCCCGCGGCGCATTAGCTAGTTGGTGAGGTAACGGCTCACCAAGGCGACGATGCGTAGCCGACCTGAGAGGGTGATCGGCCACACTGGGACTGAGACACGGCCCAGACTCCTACGGGAGGCAGCAGTAGGGAATCTTCCACAATGGGCGAAAGCCTGATGGAGCAACGCCGCGTGAGTGAAGAAGGATTTCGGTTCGTAAAACTCTGTTGTAAGGGAAGAACAAGTACAGTAGTAACTGGCTGTACCTTGACGGTACCTTATTAGAAAGCCACGGCTAACTACGTGCCAGCAGCCGCGGTAATACGTAGGTGGCAAGCGTTGTCCGGAATTATTGGGCGTAAAGCGCGCGCAGGTGGTTTCTTAAGTCTGATGTGAAAGCCCACGGCTCAACCGTGGAGGGTCATTGGAAACTGGGAGACTTGAGTGCAGAAGAGGATAGTGGAATTCCAAGTGTAGCGGTGAAATGCGTAGAGATTTGGAGGAACACCAGTGGCGAAGGCGACTATCTGGTCTGTAACTGACACTGAGGCGCGAAAGCGTGGGGAGCAAACAGGATTAGATACCCTGGTAGTCCACGCCGTAAACGATGAGTGCTAAGTGTTAGGGGGTTTCCGCCCCTTAGTGCTGCAGCTAACGCATTAAGCACTCCGCCTGGGGAGTACGGTCGCAAGACTGAAACTCAAAGGAATTGACGGGGGCCCGCACAAGCGGTGGAGCATGTGGTTTAATTCGAAGCAACGCGAAGAACCTTACCAGGTCTTGACATCCCGTTGACCACTGTAGAGATATAGTTTCCCCTTCGGGGGCAACGGTGACAGGTGGTGCATGGTTGTCGTCAGCTCGTGTCGTGAGATGTTGGGTTAAGTCCCGCAACGAGCGCAACCCTTGATCTTAGTTGCCATCATTTAGTTGGGCACTCTAAGGTGACTGCCGGTGACAAACCGGAGGAAGGTGGGGATGACGTCAAATCATCATGCCCCTTATGACCTGGGCTACACACGTGCTACAATGGACGATACAAACGGTTGCCAACTCGCGAGAGGGAGCTAATCCGATAAAGTCGTTCTCAGTTCGGATTGTAGGCTGCAACTCGCCTACATGAAGCCGGAATCGCTAGTAATCGCGGATCAGCATGCCGCGGTGAATACGTTCCCGGGCCTTGTACACACCGCCCGTCACACCACGAGAGTTTGTAACACCCGAAGTCGGTGAGGTAACCTTTTGGAGCCAGCCGCCGAAGGTGGGATAGATGATTGGGGTGAAGTCGTAACAAGGTAGCCGTATCGGAAGGTGCGGCTGGATCACCTCCTTTCTAAGGATTATTTCGGAATACAAACCTAGGGTTTGTAAGATTACGTTTTGCGTTCAGTTTTGAAGGTTTATTAAATAATATAAAACTTCCAAGAGGGCCTATAGCTCAGCTGGTTAGAGCGCACGCCTGATAAGCGTGAGGTCGATGGTTCGAGTCCATTTAGGCCCACCATATATACCTCTTGGGGCCTTAGCTCAGCTGGGAGAGCGCCTGCCTTGCACGCAGGAGGTCAGCGGTTCGATCCCGCTAGGCTCCACCAATCTTTGTTCTTTGAAAATTTGTTCTTTGAAAACTGGATAAAACGACATTGAAATTGTAACAAACACATTTATTTTTTAAGTTTTTTTATAGGCTTAATAACTTGGTTAAGTTATTAAGGGCGCACGGCGAATGCCTTGGCACTAGGAGCCGAAGAAGGACGGCACTAACACCGATATGCTTCGGGGAGCTGTAAGTGAGCTTTGATCCGGAGATTTCCGAATGGGGGAACCCACTACGTTTAATCGCGTAGTATCTTGACGTGAATACATAGCGTCTTGAAGGCAGACCCAGGGAACTGAAACATCTAAGTACCTGGAGGAAGAGAAAGAAAAATCGATTCCCTGAGTAGCGGCGAGCGAAACGGGAAGAGCCCAAACCAAGAGGCTTGCCTCTTGGGGTTGTAGGACACTCAATACGGAGTTACAAAAGAGCGAGTTAGATGAAGCGACTTGGAAAGGTCCGCCAGAGCAGGTAAAAGCCCTGTAGTCGAAAGTTCGTTCTCTCCTGAGTGGATCCTGAGTACGGCGGAACACGTGAAATTCCGTCGGAATCCGGGAGGACCATCTCCCAAGGCTAAATACTACCTAGTGACCGATAGTGAACCAGTACCGTGAGGGAAAGGTGAAAAGCACCCCGGAAGGGGAGTGAAAGAGATCCTGAAACCGTGTGCCTACAAGTAGTTAGAGCCCGTTAATGGGTGATAGCGTGCCTTTTGTAGAATGAACCGGCGAGTTACGATTACGTGCGAGGTTAAGCTTTAGAAGGCGGAGCCGCAGCGAAAGCGAGTCTGAATAGGGCGAAATAGTACGTGGTCGTAGACCCGAAACCAGGTGATCTACCCATGTCCAGGGTGAAGGTAAGGTAACACTTACTGGAGGCCCGAACCCACGCACGTTGAAAAGTGCGGGGATGAGGTGTGGGTAGCGGAGAAATTCCAATCGAACTTGGAGATAGCTGGTTCTCTCCGAAATAGCTTTAGGGCTAGCCTCGTGATGAGAATACTGGAGGTAGAGCACTGTTTGGACTAGGGGGCCATCCCGGTTTACCGAATTCAGACAAACTCCGAATGCCAGATATTTATACACGGGAGTCAGACTGCGAGTGATAAGATCCGTAGTCAAAAGGGAAACAGCCCAGACCACCAGCTAAGGTCCCAAAGTAATCGTTAAGTGGAAAAGGATGTGGCGTTGCACAGACAACCAGGATGTTGGCTTAGAAGCAGCCATCATTTAAAGAGTGCGTAATAGCTCACTGGTCGAGTGACGCTGCGCCGAAAATGTATCGGGGCTAAACGATTCACCGAAGCTGTGGATTGACATCTACGATGTCAGTGGTAGGAGAGCGTTCTAAGTGCGTTGAAGTCAGACCGGAAGGACTGGTGGAGCGCTTAGAAGTGAGAATGCCGGTATGAGTAGCGAAAGACGGGTGAGAATCCCGTCCACCGTATGACTAAGGTTTCCTGAGGAAGGCTCGTCCGCTCAGGGTTAGTCGGGACCTAAGCCGAGGCCGATAGGCGTAGGCGATGGACAACAGGTTGATATTCCTGTACCACCTCCTCACCGTTTGAGAAATGGGGGGACGCAGTAGGATAGGGTAAGCGCGCTGTTGGTTATGCGCGTCCAAGCAGTAAGGCGTGTGTGTAGGCAAATCCGCACACTGTAACGTTGAGCTGTGATGGCGAGTCCGTATGGACGAAGTTCCTGATTTCACACTGCCAAGAAAAGCCTCTATCGAGGTGAGAGGTGCCCGTACCGCAAACCGACACAGGTAGTCGAGGAGAGAATCCTAAGGTGTGCGAGAGAACTCTCGTTAAGGAACTCGGCAAAATGACCCCGTAACTTCGGGAGAAGGGGTGCTCTTGAGCGTGCAAGCGCATGAGAGCCGCAGTGAATAGGCCCAGGCGACTGTTTAGCAAAAACACAGGTCTCTGCAAAACCGTAAGGTGACGTATAGGGGCTGACGCCTGCCCGGTGCTGGAAGGTTAAGAGGAGTGGTTAGCGCAAGCGAAGCTGCGAATTGAAGCCCCAGTAAACGGCGGCCGTAACTATAACGGTCCTAAGGTAGCGAAATTCCTTGTCGGGTAAGTTCCGACCCGCACGAAAGGCGTAACGATCTGGGCACTGTCTCAACGAGAGACTCGGTGAAATTATAGTACCTGTGAAGATGCAGGTTACCCGCGACAGGACGGAAAGACCCCGTGGAGCTTTACTGTAGCCTGATATTGAATTTTGGTACAACTTGTACAGGATAGGTAGGAGCCAGAGATCTCGGAGCGCCAGCTTCGAAGGAGGCGTCGGTGGGATACTACCCTGGTTGTATTGAAATTCTAACCCATGCCCCTTAGCGGGGCAGGAGACAGTGTCAGGCGGACAGTTTGACTGGGGCGGTCGCCTCCTAAAAGGTAACGGAGGCGCCCAAAGGTTCCCTCAGAATGGTTGGAAATCATTCGTAGAGTGTAAAGGCACAAGGGAGCTTGACTGCGAGACCTACAAGTCGAGCAGGGTCGAAAGACGGGCTTAGTGATCCGGTGGTTCCGCATGGAAGGGCCATCGCTCAACGGATAAAAGCTACCCCGGGGATAACAGGCTTATCTCCCCCAAGAGTCCACATCGACGGGGAGGTTTGGCACCTCGATGTCGGCTCATCGCATCCTGGGGCTGTAGTCGGTCCCAAGGGTTGGGCTGTTCGCCCATTAAAGCGGTACGCGAGCTGGGTTCAGAACGTCGTGAGACAGTTCGGTCCCTATCCGTCGTGGGCGTAGGAAATTTGAGAGGAGCTGTCCTTAGTACGAGAGGACCGGGATGGACACACCGCTGGTGTACCAGTTGTCTTGCCAAAGGCATCGCTGGGTAGCTATGTGTGGACGGGATAAGTGCTGAAAGCATCTAAGCATGAAGCCCCCCTCAAGATGAGATTTCCCATTACGCAAGTAAGTAAGATCCCTCAAAGACGATGAGGTAGATAGGTTCGAGGTGGAAGTGTGGTGACACATGGAGCTGACGAATACTAATCGATCGAGGACTTAACCAAAAACGTTTGAACCATTCAATGAACCGTTTATCCAGTTTTGAAAGAACAAAACTTTCAATAAAAAAAGAGCTTCAAGACACAAGTAGAACAAGGAAGCAAACGAGTGATTGAAGGAGCGTACTTCTGTACGTGACTGATTGAACGAGAGCAGCTGACGCAGTAATACGCCGTGTATTGAAGGTCGACCATAGTCTAGTGATGATGGCAAAGAGGTCACACCCGTTCCCATACCGAACACGGAAGTTAAGCTCTTTAGCGCCGATGGTAGTTGGGGGCTTCCCCCTGTGAGAGTAGGACGTCGCTAGGCAATAGAAACAGTCAGCTGTGTGCTGGCTGTTTTTTTATTTTTGTATCTTTTGAAAACCCCTTGCTATGCGAGGGGTTCTAAAGAGCTTCTAGCTATGGACAAGAAAAAATCCCCAATCGTATAATGAATTCTGGTCTGGTCAACCGACTTCGTACGAAAGGGGATCCAAATAGATAACAAGAGTTTAGCACACACAACATGGAATTGTAAGTATCACATTGTCTTTGCGCCAAAATATAGAAGGCAGATTATTTGTGTACAAATTAAAGTTAATATAGGGAGAATCCTTTGCTAGTTAGGTGAAAGAAAAGGAGCAGAAATTATCGAAGCAACAGCCTGCCCTGATTATATTCATATGTTGGTGAGTAATTCTCCAAAATTAAGTGTTTCATATGGGTTATTTGAAAGGGAAAGGTAGTTTAATGAAATTTGATTGACAGGCGAATCTGAAATACAAATATATTAACAGGGAGTTTTGATGTCGTGGATATTATGTAGATACAGTAGGAAGAAACAAAAAACATTCAGAAATATATAGTCAATGACAACAGTATTCTTGAGGATCAAATGATCATGAAGGGTTGTTCGTGCATAAAAATCTTGACTAATTTAAATTTATTTTCAGCTATATGTATGGAATGTCCTGTGCGCTTCCTTTCTCTACTATGACATAATAAGACCAATTATATTTTTGCATAAATCGTTACACTATTTTTTTGTTGGTAGATTTCTGAAAAATGTAGTGATTTCACCTTAACCATAACGAAATGTATGGCCTGCCCTTACCTTACCTGACTGTTTCGCCTCTTTCTCCTCTACGAATTGTTTCAATAGCATTTTAACTGTGTATGTTTTATATTCAGTTCCTCTAGTACTTGTTTTACTGGTATACAAGCAACTTCATTTCATTTGTCCTCATTTTACTTCAAATGGGTAACTTACTCTTAATAGCCATAGAAAAAACGTCTCTCTTAATTAATAGGTCAGTATGTACTAATTACCTTCCTTTTGTGAAATCCCTTTTATTCCGTATATTAGAAAAAATCCAATTTGATCATAAACAAAAGTTGTTAACCATGTTTTAGGTTTCGACAATAAAGTATAAATTTTAGTTCTAATCATCATTACCCTCTCTTATACTGTAAAGATTACATCAAAAAGGAGAGGAAATTTTGTGGATTGATGGCGTTTTTTCTGGTGGTGGTTTGAAGGGATTTGCCCTGGTTGGGGCATATCAAGTACTAGAAGCTGAACATTTTCGTTTTAAACGTGTAGCTGGTACAAGTGCAGGTGCAATTTTAGCTGCGTTTATTGCTGCGGGATATAGCGGTAAAGAGATCGAAGCTATGCTAGAAGAATTGGATGTACCTTCATTACTGGATCCTAGAAGAACAATATTACCTTTCCCTTTTATGAAATGGATAAATGTTTATAATCATTTAGGTCTTTATAAAGGAAAGGCATTAGAAAAATGGTTTTTTCAAAAATTAGCTGCAAAAGGTGTATATACTTTTGGAGATTTGCCTAAAGATTCACTAAAATTAGTAGCTTCAGATTTGACCAATGGTAGAATGATTGTTTTACCAGATGATCTACACAAATATCAGATTGATGCGAAGAACTTTTCAGTTGCTTGTGCACTACGTATGAGTTGTGGTATACCATTTTTCTTTGAACCAGTTACCTTAAAAACTGGCAAAGGAGAATCAGTAATCGTGGATGGTGGGGTTTTAAGTAATTTCCCATTATGGATATTTGATGATAAAGAAGGTCGAAAAGTACGACCAATTTTGGGTTTGAAGCTAAGCAGAAGGAGAGAAGAACAATGTCCGCAAGAAATTAAAAATGGCCTAAACTTATTTGAAGCATTATTTTCAACTATGAAAGACGCACATGATGAGAGGTATATATCAAGGCGACATGAAAGAGATATTATCTTTATTCCTGTAGAAGATTATAGTGCAACTCAATTTGATTTAAATGAGGAGACAAAAGAAACTCTTTTAGAAATAGGAAGAAATCGTACAATTCAATTTTTACGGAATTGGCCAAGGTTGAAATTTTAGTTCGTTTAAAATTATTTATATAAAACTATTGACCAATAATAAATGAGGTGTTATTATATAAAAGTTGCTGTTGAGATAAGCAACTACTAAAATATAAAAATAAAATAACTGTTGACATTAAATATTAAACATGTTATTATATAAAAGTTAGCTCTTAACAAAGAGAAAACATAAAATGAACCTTGAAAACTGAACAAGCAAAACGTAATCAATAAAGTTTTTAGTAACTAACCTTGGTTAGTGAACAAAACAAAATTTTGGACATCAAAATGATGCCAGCAAAACAATTTGAGCTATTCAAATTTCTTTTATGGAGAGTTTGATCCTGGCTCAGGACGAACGCTGGCGGCGTGCCTAATACATGCAAGTCGAGCGAACAGAGAAGGAGCTTGCTCCTTTGACGTTAGCGGCGGACGGGTGAGTAACACGTGGGCAACCTACCTTATAGTTTGGGATAACTCCGGGAAACCGGGGCTAATACCGAATAATCTGTTTCACCTCATGGTGAAATACTGAAAGACGGTTTCGGCTGTCGCTATAGGATGGGCCCGCGGCGCATTAGCTAGTTGGTGAGGTAACGGCTCACCAAGGCGACGATGCGTAGCCGACCTGAGAGGGTGATCGGCCACACTGGGACTGAGACACGGCCCAGACTCCTACGGGAGGCAGCAGTAGGGAATCTTCCACAATGGGCGAAAGCCTGATGGAGCAACGCCGCGTGAGTGAAGAAGGATTTCGGTTCGTAAAACTCTGTTGTAAGGGAAGAACAAGTACAGTAGTAACTGGCTGTACCTTGACGGTACCTTATTAGAAAGCCACGGCTAACTACGTGCCAGCAGCCGCGGTAATACGTAGGTGGCAAGCGTTGTCCGGAATTATTGGGCGTAAAGCGCGCGCAGGTGGTTTCTTAAGTCTGATGTGAAAGCCCACGGCTCAACCGTGGAGGGTCATTGGAAACTGGGAGACTTGAGTGCAGAAGAGGATAGTGGAATTCCAAGTGTAGCGGTGAAATGCGTAGAGATTTGGAGGAACACCAGTGGCGAAGGCGACTATCTGGTCTGTAACTGACACTGAGGCGCGAAAGCGTGGGGAGCAAACAGGATTAGATACCCTGGTAGTCCACGCCGTAAACGATGAGTGCTAAGTGTTAGGGGGTTTCCGCCCCTTAGTGCTGCAGCTAACGCATTAAGCACTCCGCCTGGGGAGTACGGTCGCAAGACTGAAACTCAAAGGAATTGACGGGGGCCCGCACAAGCGGTGGAGCATGTGGTTTAATTCGAAGCAACGCGAAGAACCTTACCAGGTCTTGACATCCCGTTGACCACTGTAGAGATATAGTTTCCCCTTCGGGGGCAACGGTGACAGGTGGTGCATGGTTGTCGTCAGCTCGTGTCGTGAGATGTTGGGTTAAGTCCCGCAACGAGCGCAACCCTTGATCTTAGTTGCCATCATTTAGTTGGGCACTCTAAGGTGACTGCCGGTGACAAACCGGAGGAAGGTGGGGATGACGTCAAATCATCATGCCCCTTATGACCTGGGCTACACACGTGCTACAATGGACGATACAAACGGTTGCCAACTCGCGAGAGGGAGCTAATCCGATAAAGTCGTTCTCAGTTCGGATTGTAGGCTGCAACTCGCCTACATGAAGCCGGAATCGCTAGTAATCGCGGATCAGCATGCCGCGGTGAATACGTTCCCGGGCCTTGTACACACCGCCCGTCACACCACGAGAGTTTGTAACACCCGAAGTCGGTGAGGTAACCTTTTGGAGCCAGCCGCCGAAGGTGGGATAGATGATTGGGGTGAAGTCGTAACAAGGTAGCCGTATCGGAAGGTGCGGCTGGATCACCTCCTTTCTAAGGATTATTTCGGAATACAAACCTAGGGTTTGTAAGATTACGTTTTGCGTTCAGTTTTGAAGGTTCATTCTTTCTTGAATGAAAATCTTCAAAACTTGTTCTTTGAAAACTGGATAAAACGACATTGAAATTGTAACAAACACATTTATTTTTTAAGTTTTTTATAGGCTTAATAACTTGGTTAAGTTATTAAGGGCGCACGGCGAATGCCTTGGCACTAGGAGCCGAAGAAGGACGGCACTAACACCGATATGCTTCGGGGAGCTGTAAGTGAGCTTTGATCCGGAGATTTCCGAATGGGGGAACCCACTACGTTTAATCGCGTAGTATCTTGACGTGAATACATAGCGTCTTGAAGGCAGACCCAGGGAACTGAAACATCTAAGTACCTGGAGGAAGAGAAAGAAAAATCGATTCCCTGAGTAGCGGCGAGCGAAACGGGAAGAGCCCAAACCAAGAGGCTTGCCTCTTGGGGTTGTAGGACACTCAATACGGAGTTACAAAAGAGCGAGTTAGATGAAGCGACTTGGAAAGGTCCGCCAGAGCAGGTAAAAGCCCTGTAGTCGAAAGTTCGTTCTCTCCTGAGTGGATCCTGAGTACGGCGGAACACGTGAAATTCCGTCGGAATCCGGGAGGACCATCTCCCAAGGCTAAATACTACCTAGTGACCGATAGTGAACCAGTACCGTGAGGGAAAGGTGAAAAGCACCCCGGAAGGGGAGTGAAAGAGATCCTGAAACCGTGTGCCTACAAGTAGTTAGAGCCCGTTAATGGGTGATAGCGTGCCTTTTGTAGAATGAACCGGCGAGTTACGATTACGTGCGAGGTTAAGCTTTAGAAGGCGGAGCCGCAGCGAAAGCGAGTCTGAATAGGGCGAAATAGTACGTGGTCGTAGACCCGAAACCAGGTGATCTACCCATGTCCAGGGTGAAGGTAAGGTAACACTTACTGGAGGCCCGAACCCACGCACGTTGAAAAGTGCGGGGATGAGGTGTGGGTAGCGGAGAAATTCCAATCGAACTTGGAGATAGCTGGTTCTCTCCGAAATAGCTTTAGGGCTAGCCTCGTGATGAGAATACTGGAGGTAGAGCACTGTTTGGACTAGGGGGCCATCCCGGTTTACCGAATTCAGACAAACTCCGAATGCCAGATATTTATACACGGGAGTCAGACTGCGAGTGATAAGATCCGTAGTCAAAAGGGAAACAGCCCAGACCACCAGCTAAGGTCCCAAAGTAATCGTTAAGTGGAAAAGGATGTGGCGTTGCACAGACAACCAGGATGTTGGCTTAGAAGCAGCCATCATTTAAAGAGTGCGTAATAGCTCACTGGTCGAGTGACGCTGCGCCGAAAATGTATCGGGGCTAAACGATTCACCGAAGCTGTGGATTGACATCTACGATGTCAGTGGTAGGAGAGCGTTCTAAGTGCGTTGAAGTCAGACCGGAAGGACTGGTGGAGCGCTTAGAAGTGAGAATGCCGGTATGAGTAGCGAAAGACGGGTGAGAATCCCGTCCACCGTATGACTAAGGTTTCCTGAGGAAGGCTCGTCCGCTCAGGGTTAGTCGGGACCTAAGCCGAGGCCGATAGGCGTAGGCGATGGACAACAGGTTGATATTCCTGTACCACCTCCTCACCGTTTGAGAAATGGGGGGACGCAGTAGGATAGGGTAAGCGCGCTGTTGGTTATGCGCGTCCAAGCAGTAAGGCGTGTGTGTAGGCAAATCCGCACACTGTAACGTTGAGCTGTGATGGCGAGTCCGTATGGACGAAGTTCCTGATTTCACACTGCCAAGAAAAGCCTCTATCGAGGTGAGAGGTGCCCGTACCGCAAACCGACACAGGTAGTCGAGGAGAGAATCCTAAGGTGTGCGAGAGAACTCTCGTTAAGGAACTCGGCAAAATGACCCCGTAACTTCGGGAGAAGGGGTGCTCTTGAGCGTGCAAGCGCATGAGAGCCGCAGTGAATAGGCCCAGGCGACTGTTTAGCAAAAACACAGGTCTCTGCAAAACCGTAAGGTGACGTATAGGGGCTGACGCCTGCCCGGTGCTGGAAGGTTAAGAGGAGTGGTTAGCGCAAGCGAAGCTGCGAATTGAAGCCCCAGTAAACGGCGGCCGTAACTATAACGGTCCTAAGGTAGCGAAATTCCTTGTCGGGTAAGTTCCGACCCGCACGAAAGGCGTAACGATCTGGGCACTGTCTCAACGAGAGACTCGGTGAAATTATAGTACCTGTGAAGATGCAGGTTACCCGCGACAGGACGGAAAGACCCCGTGGAGCTTTACTGTAGCCTGATATTGAATTTTGGTACAACTTGTACAGGATAGGTAGGAGCCAGAGATCTCGGAGCGCCAGCTTCGAAGGAGGCGTCGGTGGGATACTACCCTGGTTGTATTGAAATTCTAACCCATGCCCCTTAGCGGGGCAGGAGACAGTGTCAGGCGGACAGTTTGACTGGGGCGGTCGCCTCCTAAAAGGTAACGGAGGCGCCCAAAGGTTCCCTCAGAATGGTTGGAAATCATTCGTAGAGTGTAAAGGCACAAGGGAGCTTGACTGCGAGACCTACAAGTCGAGCAGGGTCGAAAGACGGGCTTAGTGATCCGGTGGTTCCGCATGGAAGGGCCATCGCTCAACGGATAAAAGCTACCCCGGGGATAACAGGCTTATCTCCCCCAAGAGTCCACATCGACGGGGAGGTTTGGCACCTCGATGTCGGCTCATCGCATCCTGGGGCTGTAGTCGGTCCCAAGGGTTGGGCTGTTCGCCCATTAAAGCGGTACGCGAGCTGGGTTCAGAACGTCGTGAGACAGTTCGGTCCCTATCCGTCGTGGGCGTAGGAAATTTGAGAGGAGCTGTCCTTAGTACGAGAGGACCGGGATGGACACACCGCTGGTGTACCAGTTGTCTTGCCAAAGGCATCGCTGGGTAGCTATGTGTGGACGGGATAAGTGCTGAAAGCATCTAAGCATGAAGCCCCCCTCAAGATGAGATTTCCCATTACGCAAGTAAGTAAGATCCCTCAAAGACGATGAGGTAGATAGGTTCGAGGTGGAAGTGTGGTGACACATGGAGCTGACGAATACTAATCGATCGAGGACTTAACCAAAAATGTTTGAACCATTCAATGAACCGTTTATCCAGTTTTGAAAGAATAATTTCTTTTATGAAGGGTTTCAAGATACGAGTAGTTCGAGGAAGCAATGGAGAGAGGGAAGGAGCGTACTCAAGTACGTGACTGACTGAACGACAGAAGCTGACGAAGAAATGCGATGTATATTGAAAGCCGACTATAGTCTAGTGATGATGGCAAAGAGGTCACACCCGTTCCCATACCGAACACGGAAGTTAAGCTCTTTAGCGCCGATGGTAGTTGGGGGCTTCCCCCTGTGAGAGTAGGACGTCGCTAGGCAAAAAAACAGTCAGCTGTGTGCTGGCTGTTTTTTTATTTCCTAATGAAATTCTTTAATAATTTAAAGGATTTTCTACAAAAAACAATTACTTTCTAAGAAATATTATGAAAAAATTAAATATCTCTAACTCATTCTATATTTTTACTGTAGCTATTTATTTGGATTTTTAATTAAAATTTGCTATCATTAAAAATCTGAATTGTCTTTCTTTTATAAGTTTCTTGACAGTAGCAGTCCACGTTGTTAATCTTACAATTAATATTCTTTTAACTATAGGAGGAAGTTACGAAAATGTGGGAGACTAAATTTGCCAAAGAAGGTTTAACTTTTGATGATGTATTATTAGTACCAGCTCATTCCGAAGTATTACCGAAAGATGTTGATCTATCTGTTCAATTAACACCAAAGATTAAATTAAACATTCCAATGGTCAGTGCAGGTATGGATACAGTTACAGAGTCTAAAATGGCGATTGCTATGGCACGTCAAGGCGGTATCGGTATTATTCATAAAAACATGGGGATCGATGAGCAAGCTGAACAAGTAGAAAAAGTAAAACGTTCTGAAAATGGTGTTATTACAAACCCATTCTTCTTAACTCCGACACATCAAGTTTTCGATGCTGAGCATCTAATGGGTAAATACCGAATCTCTGGTGTACCTATTGTTGATAGTATGGAAAATCAAAAGCTAGTAGGGATTATTACAAACCGTGACTTACGTTTTATCTCTGATTACTCTTTAAAAATTGAAGATGTAATGACAAAAGAAGATTTGATTACAGCACCTGTAGGAACGACTTTAGAGGATGCTGAAAAAATTCTTCAACAATATAAAATCGAAAAACTTCCAATTGTAGATGAAGAAGGTAGATTAACTGGCCTTATTACAATTAAAGATATCGAGAAAGTAATTGAGTTCCCGAATGCTGCTAAAGATACACATGGTCGTTTACTAGTAGGAGCAGCAGTCGGTGTATCAAAAGATACAATGGTGCGTATTGAGAAACTTGTAGAAGCACAAGTTGACATTGTAGTAATCGATACAGCCCATGGGCATTCAGAAGGCGTTTTACAAACAATCCGTTCAATCCGAGAAACCTACCCAGAGTTAGAGATCATTGCTGGTAACGTAGCAACAGGAGAAGGTGCACGTGCATTATTTGAAGCTGGTGCAGATGTTGTTAAAGTAGGTATTGGTCCAGGTTCTATTTGTACTACACGTGTTGTAGCTGGTGTGGGTGTACCACAAATTACAGCAGTATATGATTGTGCTACAGTAGCTCGTGAGCTTGGTAAAACAATTATTGCTGATGGTGGTATTAAATACTCTGGTGATATCGTAAAAGCTCTAGCAGCTGGAGGTAATGTTGTAATGCTTGGTTCACTTCTTGCAGGTACATCTGAATCTCCTGGAGAAACAGAAATCTTCCAAGGACGTCGTTTCAAAGTTTACCGTGGTATGGGTTCTATCGGAGCAATGGAAAAAGGTTCTAAAGATCGTTACTTCCAAGAGGATGCGAAAAAATTAGTACCTGAGGGTATTGAGGGTCGCCTTCCATATAAGGGACCATTAGCTGATACAATTTACCAACTGATTGGTGGTATTCGCGCTGGTATGGGTTATTGTGGAGCACCACATCTTGAGCACCTACGAGATAATGCACAATTTGTTAGAATGACAGGTGCTGGTCTACGGGAATCACATCCACATGATGTACAGATTACAAAAGAATCACCAAACTATTCCATGTAATAAATTACTTGCAACTTTTATGCTTTCGCATCGTCTACAAAGATGGCGCGAGAGCATTTTTTTTATGGTAGAGAGTCAACACGGTTGTTGTTATCTATGATAAAATGTCGAGGACAAGATTATTTTTTTGGAGGGCTTTAAAGGTGAAAAAGAAAATGAACACCGTATTACGTTTACTCCTAATCCCTGTTTTATTATTTAGTATTTTTGCGGGTATTCCTGCAAAGGCAAATGCGGAAACAGATTTGGGATTAACAGTGGATGCTGCGATTTTAATTGACGCAGATTCAGGGAAAATTTTATATGAACAAAACGCAGATACTTCACTAGGTATTGCAAGTATGACGAAAATGATGACTGAATACCTGTTACTGGACGCGATTGATGCAGGGACAGTTAAGTGGGAACAGGAATATCAAGTAACAGATTATACGTATCGTATGTCTCAAAATCGTGCATTAAGTAATGTACCTTTACGTAGAGATGGCTCTTACACGATCCGTGAGTTATACGAAGCCATGGCCATTTATTCGGCAAATGCGGCAACCGTAGCTATTGCCGAAACGATTGCGGGTTCTGAGACTGAATTTTTAAAGTTAATGAATAAAAAAGCAGAGGAACTTGGCTTAGAGGGCTATAAATTTGTCAATTCTACGGGTCTTAATAACGCTGATTTATTTGGTATGCATCCATCAGGTACAGGTCCAGAAGACGAAAATGTAATGCCTGCTAAATCTGTAGCTAAATTGGCGTATCATCTATTAAAAGACCACCCGAAGGTTTTAGAAACATCTCAAATTACAAAGAAAACGTTCCGTGAAGGCACAGATGATGCCATTGAAATGTCTAACTGGAACTTTATGTTACCTGGATTAGTGTATGAATATCAAGGGGTAGATGGATTAAAAACAGGTACAACAAACTTTGCAGGTCACTGCTTCACAGGTACTGCAGAGCGCAATGGTACTCGTTTGATTGCGGTGGTTATGAAAGCTGTTGATGCAAATGGACAAGGATCATATGCAGCTCGCTTTGATGCCACAGCAAAATTATTTAATTATGGTTTTTCACAATTCTCTAAACAAGAAATTTTACCAGCGAACTATACATTCAAAGATCAAAAAACGGTAAAAGTGACAAAAGGTAAAGAAGACAAAGTAGCGATTGCAGTAAAAGAACCAATTTCATTTATGATTAAGTCTTCTGATAAAGATTTATATAAACCTACATTGGTTTTAGATAAAAAGAGTTTAGAGGCAGATGTTAAGAAAGACACTGTTGTAGGAAAGGTCGTTATTGAGCGCACAGAAGGCACTGATTACGGCTTTATCGATGGCAAGGATATTTCATCCGATGTTGTCACAACAGAGGCTGTAGAGCGTGCTAGCGGTATTTCATTGTTCTTCCAAGGTATAGGTAACTTCTTCGGCAATTTATGGGGAGGCATTACAGACTTTGTTGGGGGACTATTTTAATCTATAGTTAATAAGCACATGAATGTTATAAAGCATTCATGTGCTTTTTCACATTTTAGCATAGTCCTGCATAAGCTAATAGGCGAAAGGATGTGGCTAAATGTGTGGAATTACAGGATGGGCTAGTTTTCAAAGGGATTTAAGAACAAGTGACACAATTTTAAAATCGATGACACAAACATTAAATAAAAGAGGGCCGGATGATGAAAATATTTGGTGTAGTGAGCATATTGCATTTGGCCATCGACGATTGGCAGTTATCGATCTAATTGGCGGCAAACAGCCAATGAAAAAAATACATGATGGCGTAAACTATGTCATTACATACAATGGCGAACTTTATAATACGGAAGAGTTACGTAAAGAACTTTTAAAAAGAGGCCACAGCTTTACAACACATTCAGATACGGAAGTGTTATTAACTGCCTATATTGAATGGAAAGAAAAATGTGTAGATTTTTTAAATGGCATTTTTGCCTTCGGTGTTTGGGATGAGCAAACACAATCACTATTTTTATGCCGAGATCGATTAGGTGTGAAACCTTTGTATTATACAGAGCAACAAGGCGGTGTGCTTTTTGCATCTGAAGTGAAGGCCTTGTTGGCACATCCCATGGTTCAAGCAAGTGTAAATGTGGAAGGATTGGCAAGTATGATGGCTGTAGGGCCCTCTAGAGCACCAGGCAAGACACTTTTTCAAAATATCGAGGAATTAAGACCGGGATATGCTATGCGGTTTTCCAGAGAAGGCTTGAAAAAGTGGCCATATTGGCAGCTACAAAGCCAAAGGCATGAAGAAACATTAGAGGAAACTACTGAGCATGTTCGTTTTTTATTGACGGATGCGATTGAACGTCAGCTTATTTCAGATGTACCTATTTGTACATTTCTTTCAGGTGGACTTGATTCCAGTATCATTACCGGTATTGCAGCAAATAGATTTCAACAACAAAATCATAAATTGCATACATTTTCTATCGATTACGAAGATAATGAACGTTTCTTTAATCCACATGCTTTCCAAACATCAACGGATACGTATTGGATTCAAAAAATGACGGATACTTTCCAGACAACACATCATGCAGAGGAAATCACGCAACAGCAGTTAATTGATTTATTAGTAGAGTCAGTGATCGTCCGGGATTCTCCTGGAATGGCAGATGTCGACTCATCGTTATTATGGTTTTGTCGAGAAATAAAAAAAGATTTTACTGTAGCATTATCAGGAGAGTGTGCAGATGAAATTTTTGGTGGATACCCATGGTTTCAAGAAAAAACTTCAGGTTTTCCTTGGATTCGTTCATTGTCTGAAAGAGGTGGATTACTTCAAGAGAAGTGGGATAAAAAATTAAAAATTGAGTCCTATGCACATCAACTCTACACACAAACAATGGCTGAAGTACCGTTGTTAGATGGAGAAAGTCCGGCAGAAGCAAGACATCGAGAAATGTTTTATTTAAATATGCTCTGGTTCATGCAAACATTGTTAGAAAGAAAAGATCGTATGAGCATGGGGGCAAGTTTAGAGGTGCGTGTTCCTTTTGCAGATCATAGGCTTGTGGAATATGCTTGGAATATTCCGTGGGAAATGAAGAATTTGGATGGAATAGAAAAAGGATTACTTCGAAAATCGATGGCACACTTATTACCTGATGAAGTGTTGTATCGTAAAAAGAATCCTTATCCTAAAACGTACCACCCTGTTTATACAGCAGGTGTTCAAAAATGGTTGAGAGAAATCCTTCACGATAAAAATTCAATTTTACATGAACTATTTGAACGACAAAAGCTTGCAGAGTTAATTGAATCGGGAGGTAGCTCTTTTAAAATTCCATGGTATGGGCAATTAATGGCAGGGCCTCAGCTTTTAGCATATTTAGGGCAAATTCATACATGGTTTGAACACTATCAGATTCAATTGATTGAAACGTAAAAGAAAATGACCTATCTACTAACTAGTAGACGGGTCATTTTTTTCTATTTCCCAACAATCCATCAGCTGTTCAATGGATTGTTCAATTGTTTGAACAGGTATTCCACCAAAGCCAAGTAAAAATTGAGCATGTGAAGATTCATAATGGTCTAGTCTATAAGCAGATAACGGATAAATACCAATCTCCGCTTGAGAAGCAAGTTGCTGTAATTGTTTTTCTGATAAAATGTGCTGTACTTCTAATAAAATATGCATTCCAGCTTGTTCACCAGTTATTTTAATCGCTGAAGAATATTTTTCTAAAAAGGAGGTTAGCTTATCATGTTTTTTTCGATAAACTTTACGCATTCGATTAAGGTGCTTTGCAAAATGCCCGTCTCGCATAAAATTTGCCACGATATGCTGATCGAAGCGAGGTACAGTAGATGAATAATAATTAAAGACATCGTTATATGTGGCAAGTAGTTTAGGTGGAAGTACAAAATAAGCTACTCGCAAGGATGGCATTAATGACTTTGTAAAAGTACTCATGTAAATCACTGTATCATTTCGATCTAAGGCATGTAGTGCAGGAATTGGTTTTCCAGCATAACGAAATTCCGAATCATAATCATCTTCAATAATATAACGTGAGGAGCTCTGAGCAGCCCAGTTTAAAGCTTGTGCCCGTCTAGTGGCAGATAATACCGCACCGGTAGGAAATTGGTGTGAGGGTGTAATATAAACGACATTAGCGCTCGTTTTTTCAAGCTCATGAATAATAATTCCCTCTTCATCCACTGCAATCGGATAGACTTTTCGTTTATGCTGCGAAAACATACGATGCACGGCTGGGTACCCTGGGTTTTCTAGGGCAAAGCAGGTATCGTCGTTAAAAAGACGTAGGATCATAGGCAGAAGCTGTTCAGTACCAGAGCCAATTACGATTTGCTCTGGATGACAGACAACACCGCGTGATTGATATAGATAATTTGCAATCTCTGTACGTAAAGAAAGTTCACCTTGAGGTTCACCTGTTAATAATAATTCTTTTGAGGTATCGTCAAAAAGCTCTTTCGCATACTTTCTCCATGTTTGAAACGGAAAGGCATCGATATCAATAGAACCAGGATTAAAATCAATTTTGTATGTTTTTTTCTTAGGATGCTCATTGACGGAGGTTACATTGTCTTGCTGAATGTAGGGTAGTTCATCTATTTCTTCAACAAAGTAGCCAACCCGTGTTTTAGACATAATATAACCTTCAGCTAATAGCTGTGCATAAGCAATTTCAATTGTTGTTTGAGAAATATTTAAAAAATCGGATAATTTTCTTTTTGACGGTAATTTTTCTCCTACCATTATTTTCTTGGAAATAATAGCATCCTTAATACCGTTATAAAGCTGATCATAAAGCGGTTTATCACTATCTCTTTCAAGCTGAAATAAAAGCATATCCATGTTGTATAACCTCCTGACCTTATGATTATTTTAAAAACTGGATATTTTTATATGGTCAATTTCTATTATACTAAACTTCATCATAAAGGTGGAGGTTAGAAAATGAAACAAACAGGTACAGAGTTAGTAAAACGTGGAATGGCAGAAATGCAAAAGGGCGGCGTTATTATGGACGTCATTAATGCAGAGCAAGCAAAAATAGCAGAAGCAGCAGGCGCTGTAGCCGTTATGGCATTAGAAAGGGTACCTTCAGATATTCGTAAGGCAGGTGGCGTTGCACGTATGGCTGATCCTCGTATTGTGGAGGAAGTAATGGCGGCTGTAACCATTCCTGTTATGGCAAAGGCACGTATAGGGCATATCGTTGAAGCACGCGTTTTAGAGGCAATGGGGGTTGATTATATTGATGAAAGTGAAGTTTTAACACCAGCAGATGAAGAATACCATTTATTAAAAAGTGATTACACAGTACCGTTTGTGTGCGGCTGTCGTGATTTAGGTGAAGCAGCCCGTCGTATCGGAGAAGGCGCGTCAATGCTACGAACAAAAGGTGAACCAGGAACAGGGAATATAGTGGAGGCAGTTCGACATATTCGCAAAGTAAATGCTCAGGTACGTAAAGTAGTGGGTATGACAGAAGATGAATTAATGACGGAGGCAAAATTACTGGGGGCTCCTTTCGAATTATTAAGAGAAATTAAACGTCTTGGTCGTTTACCAGTAGTAAATTTTGCGGCAGGTGGTGTTGCTACGCCAGCCGATGCTGCATTAATGATGGAGCTTGGAGCTGATGGCGTTTTCGTGGGCTCTGGTATTTTCAAATCCGAAAATCCAGAAAAATTTGCACGTGCTATTGTGGAGGCGACTACCCACTATAAAGACTATAAGCTAATTGCTGAAATATCTAAAGAGCTCGGTGTACCAATGAAGGGTATTGATATTGCACAGCTTGGGCAAAACGAGCGTATGCAAGAGCGAGGCTGGTAAAATGAAACGAATTGGTGTTTTAGCATTACAAGGAGCAGTCCGTGAGCATGTCCAAATGTTAGAAGGGCTTGATTGTGAAGCGATTTTAGTAAAACAGAAGAAGGATTTAGTGAATCTCGATGGACTTGTACTACCTGGTGGGGAAAGTACGACAATGCGAAAATTGCTGGACCGTTTTGACCTACTAGAGCCAATCCGTGAACTTGCACAGCAAGGTTTACCGGTATTTGGGACATGCGCAGGATTAATTTTATTAGCCAATCAATTAGTGGATGACGAACCGCATTTAGCAGTTATGGATGTGACGGTAGCAAGAAATTCATTTGGACGTCAGATAGATAGCTTCGAAGTTCAACTGGATATTCCTAAAATAGGTGCACGTATTCCAGCAGTTTTTATTCGTGCACCTCATATTGAAGCGGTAGGTAAAGATGTTGATGTTCTCGCTCAGCATGACGGAAAAATAATTTTGGCGCAAGATGGTCATTTATTAGGTTGTTCGTTTCATCCTGAATTAACAGCAGATAAGCGAATTCTTGAATATTTTGTCTCCTCTATGGTATGACTTGCAAAATTTGTTTTCATATAGTACAGTATGGTTAAAATTTAAATAATTGAACACGATGATGGGAAGTAGTAACAAGCACGTTTTTTTTAGAGAGTCAGCGGTTGGTGGAAGCTGATAAAAGCACTTGTGAATCCGTCCTGGAGTTGCACAGTCGAAGTGATTGAAGTAGACTGTAGCCGGCTGAAATGCCGTTATAAAATAAGTGGATTAGGCATACGCCTAGTCAATTAGGGTGGCAACGCGGGTAGCTCTCGTCCCTTTCCAGGGATGAGGGCTTTTTTGTGTTTATTTTGGTGCAACAATTTCCCATCATTAAAGAAACTATTGGAGGTATGAATATGTTAGATATTAAACGTGTACGCGATAATTTCGCGGAAATTAAAGAAATGCTATTAACACGTAATGAAGATTTAGGTAACTTAGATGACTTTGAAGGCTTAGATGCAAAGCGTCGTGAATTAATTGCTAAAACGGAAGAATTAAAAGCAGAACGTAATAAAGTATCTGAACAAATTTCACTTATGAAGCGCAATAAGGAAAACGCAGATGAAGTCATTGCTCGTATGCGTCAGGTAGGCGATGAAATTAAAGAATTAGACAATCAATTAAATGATGTAGAAGAGCGCTTTAAAGATATGATGATGCGTTTACCAAACATTCCTCATGAATCTGTCCCAGTAGGTACAACAGAGGACGACAATGTTGAGGAATATACTTGGGGCGAAATTCCAGCATTTGATTTTGATATTAAAGCACACTGGGATCTAGCGACAGATTTGAAAATTGTGGATTTTGAACGTGGCGCAAAAGTAACAGGTAGCCGTTTCTTATTCTACCGTGGTCTTGGAGCTCGTTTAGAACGTGCATTAATGACGTTCATGATGGATTTACATGCAGAAGAGCATGGCTATGAGGAAATGCTACCACCTGTCATTGTAAATCGTGATAGCTTAACAGGTACTGGACAGCTTCCAAAATTCGAGGAAGATGTATTCAAATTAGAAGAAACTGATTATTTCATGATTCCAACAGCAGAGGTTCCAGTAACGAACTTCTATCGTGATGAAATATTACCAGATGAGGCTTTACCACAAGGCTTTGCTGCATACAGTGCATGCTTCCGCTCAGAGGCAGGTTCTGCAGGACGTGATACACGTGGTTTAATCCGTCAACACCAATTCAATAAAGTAGAACTAGTTCGTTTTGTAAAACCAGAGGAATCATACGAACAGTTAGAGCTATTAACAGGTCATGCTGAAAAAGTACTGCAATTATTAGGATTACCATATCGTAAACTAAAAATGTGTACAGCCGATTTAGGCTTTACTGCAGCGAAGAAATATGATTTAGAAGTGTGGATTCCAGCACAAAACATGTACCGTGAAATTTCTTCTTGTTCTAACTTTGAGGATTTCCAAGCACGACGTGCAAATATCCGCTTCCGTCGTGAACCAAATGCAAAACCAGAGTATGTTCACACATTAAATGGTTCAGGTCTTGCCATTGGTCGTACAGTTGCGGCTATCCTGGAAAACTATCAACAAGCTGATGGAAGCGTAGTGATTCCTGAAGTTTTAAGACCTTATATGGGTGGTAAAGAGGTAATCGCACCAAAATAAAAAACAAATAAAAGCTATTTTAGACCATCCTTTAGGGGAGAATCTAAAATGGCTTTTTTGCTTTTCCAAAATTGAAATCTCCCATGAAAGGTTTTGTAATTTTTTATAATCTAGCAAATTTAAATATATTAATTAGAAATTGGCTTAACACCTGAAACAAGTACCGTTTTTGAAGTCATGCAATCAGGGAAATCCGTTTTAACCTATGGGCAATAGCTTACAACATTAGATGGTTTTAGTTATTTATCGCTAAACTTATCCCATTATGGAGCAATGGAAAGCTATGGAGGCAATTGAATTCTCAGAACATTTTTATGAAAGTAAGCATTAAAATGCTTAAATAATTTCCTGGGACATAATCTATCTCGAGATAATCATACGGCCAATCGTCTAGAGGATTTCATTACGATAAACACTGAAATGAAGTCTCAACTTGAAAAGGCCAGTCTGAGCGCAAAGAAAAATGCTCCGATTTTATTAACAGAGGAAACTAGAACAGAGACAGATTTTCTAGCACAAGTTCTTCATAATGAAAGTGGACGCTATACTAAGTAAATGAAGAAAGAAAAGGACAGTTACAGGAAGCTAATGGTGGAACGTTACTCATTGACCACCAGATGTATCTTTACAAGCAAAGTTATATCGAAGGTGAATGTGTTTTCAGACGATTAACTATTTAACCTTAATGTTCATTACCTATGAAGATGCTGTTGCTGCTACGACACAGTTCGTATATATTGCTATTACTCTGAGGATGAAAAAGAAGGTGTCTCATTAGGAGGCACCTTCTTTAATTGATAGTCTCATTTTTCGAAGCTATACGTGCTTTTTTCTCAGCTTTTTTACGCTCTCGTAAGGCTTTAAAAAAATCGGTTAAAATTTGTCCACATTCATCTGCTAAGATTCCTTCAGATACTTCACATTCATGGTTAAAGCGTGCATCGTTTAATAAACGATAGAGTGAATCTACACAGCCTGCTTTGATATCTCTTGCACCATAGACAACACGTGGTACACGAGATTGCAAAATTGCACCTGCGCACATTGGGCAAGGTTCAAGCGTAACATAGAGTGTTGTTTTTTCGAGACGCCAGCTGCCGATTTTTTTACAAGCCTCTTGAATAACCATTAGCTCAGCATGTGTTGTTGCATTTTGTGTTGTTTCTCGTAAATTATGAGCTTTTGCAATAATTTCCCCATTGTAAACAAGTACAGCACCTATAGGCACTTCCCCAAGTATAGCTGCTTTTTTGGCTTCTTTTAATGCTTGTTTCATAAATAGACGATCTGTTTCAAAAATATCCACTAAAAATCTCTCCTTATAAAGTAGTTTATCCTGCTTAATTGGTAATTGCTACTTTTAACTTTCTTTCAGCGGGTGTCAAGGAATCAGAAAGGAACGCTTTGTGTAAGCACAAAGCTAAATCTGAATGCAACTAGGCTTCGGTATAGTTGATTATTGACATTCCTAAAATAACCATATATATTTATACATGAACACATGCTCATATATAAATATTTAAGAATGGGGTAAACTTTTATGGATGAAACAATAAAAAGTTCAAAAACACAAAAAATTGCAATTCAGCATTTAGATGAAGAGACATTATTTGTAGTATCTCAAACCTTTAAGGCATTGAGTGATCCGACTCGAATTCGCATTTTAAACTTACTATGTACAGATGAACATTCAGTCAACGACATTGCTGAAATTTTAGATTTAGGCCAATCGACTGTTTCTCATCAATTACGTTTTTTAAAAAATTTACGCTTAGTGAAATTTCGAAGAGAGGGAACAACCTTGTATTATTCTAAGGATGACGATCACATTATGAATTTATTGAAGCAAGCTATTGAGCATGCGACACATAATTAAATGAAATGGAGGAATACAAATGGGACATCAACACGATCACGGTCATGATCATACACATGGTGCAAATAAAAAGGTGTTATTACTGTCGTTTATTATTATTACAGGCTATATGATAGTAGAGGCAATTGGTGGTTTTTTAACGAATAGCTTAGCTCTTTTATCAGACGCAGGTCATATGTTAAGTGACTCTATCTCTTTAGGTATTGCGATGTTAGCCTTTATGTTTGGAGAAAAGGCGGCTAGCTATAGTAAAACGTATGGTTATAAACGATTTGAAATTTTAGCTGCTGTATTAAATGGTATTACATTAATAGGTATAGCATTATTTATTTTCTATGAAGCGTTTAAACGCTTTGCCAATCCGCCTGAAGTAGCTACTTCAGGAATGCTTATTATTAGTACGATTGGTTTGTTCATTAATATTTTAGTGGCTTGGATTATGCTGCGTGGCAGTGACACAAAAGATAATTTAAATATGCGTGGCGCTTTTTTACATGTACTTAGCGATATGCTAGGGTCTGTAGGGGCAATTGTTGCGGCTTTATTAATTATGTTTTTTGGCTGGGGCTGGGCAGATCCACTTGCGAGCGTAATTGTTGCTTTATTAGTAGTAAGAAGTGGCTACTATGTCACAAAGGCTTCAATCCATGTTTTAATGGAAGGAACACCTTCAAATGTAGATGTTCAGGAGATTATTCAACTAATAGAACAGACGGATGGAATAAACAGTATCCATGATCTACACATCTGGACAATTACTAGTGGAACGAATGCATTGTCCTGTCATGCAGTTGTCAATGAACAGTTAAAAATAGCTGATGGTGAGCATATTCTACGAAAAATTGAACATAATCTTGAGCATAAGGGTATTAAGCATGTAACCATTCAATTAGAAACGGCATCACATCAACATGGAAATACAATTTTATGCCAATTAAAAAATGATCATGAGCATCATCATGAATAAAAAAATTTTTATCGCTTGCATACCCTTCTTGGGTATAGTATTATGAGGTTGAGGTAGGAGGGGTAGAATGGAAGACACAGTAAAAGATGATGTTTGTCATACAGAGGGAGCTACGTCTTGTCGAAAAAGTCATCACCCTGAGCGTGTGAAAAAGGATTTAACAACGCGCTTAAATCGTATTGAAGGCCAGATTCGCGGCATTAAAGGAATGATTGATAAAGACGTTTACTGTGATGATATTATTACGCAACTATCTGCTACACAGTCCGCATTAAATAGTGTGGCAAAAATATTATTAGAAGGTCACTTAAAGGGTTGTGTTGTAGATCGTTTATCAGAGGGCGATGAAGCGGTTTTAGATGAGTTAGTAGTAACGATTCAAAAGTTAATGAAAAAATAAATATAAACCATATTAAAAGGAGAGATTTTATTATGCAAAACGTAACGTTAAATGTACAAGGAATGTCATGTGGTCATTGTGTAAGTGCAGTTGAAAAAAATGTTGGTGCTTTAGCTGGTGTTGAACAAGTAAAAGTTAATTTAGCAGATGGTTTAGTTGATGTTGCATTTGATGATGCACAAGTATCCATTGATCAAATTAAAGAGACAATTGATGATCAAGGCTATGATGTAAAATAGTAGTTGCAGAGTGCTCCTGTAGCACTCTCTTATTTTCAAAAATATATACCCCCTGTTGGTATAAGGAGAGGTGAAAGGTAAATGAGTTCTGATATAAAAGAAGCGAATTTGCAAATTACAGGCATGACATGTGCAGCCTGTGCCACTCGTATAGAAAAAGGCTTAAATAAAATGGATGGGGTAGAACAAGCGACGGTTAATTTAGCGCTAGAAAAATCATCTATTAAGTATGACTCAAAAAAGCTAACTGAAGAAGATTTTGAAAAGAAAATAGAAGCACTAGGTTATGGTGTTGTTAAACAAAAGACTGAGCTTGATATTACGGGTATGACATGTGCAGCTTGTGCGACTCGCATTGAAAAAGGGTTAAATAAGCTAAGTGGTATTTCTTCTGCCAATGTTAACCTAGCACTGGAAAAAGCGGTGATTGAGTTTAATCCATCAGAAGTGTCCATGGCAGATATCATTGCAAAGGTAGAGAAGTTAGGCTATGGTGCTCATCAAAAGGCAGATGAGCAGGAAACAGTGGATTACCGTGAAAAAGCCATTAAACAGCAACAACGGAAATTTATTTTTTCGGCTATTCTTTCTTTACCATTGCTTTGGACGATGGTCGGCCATTTTTCCTTTACGTCATTTTTATATGTGCCAGAATTCCTTATGAATCCATGGGTCCAAATGCTATTGGCTACTCCTGTGCAATTTATTATTGGTAAGCAATTTTATGTAGGTGCCTATAAAGCATTACGCAATGGCAGTGCAAATATGGATGTACTTGTGGTCATGGGGACATCAGCTGCTTATTTCTATAGTGTCTATCAAGCAATTGTGACGATAGGATTACATCATGGTCCACATCTTTATTTTGAAACGAGTGCAGTTTTAATTACATTAATTTTATTAGGTAAATTATTTGAAGCAAAAGCAAAAGGACGCTCATCTGAAGCCATAAAAAAACTAATGGGACTTCAAGCCAAAACTGCTATTGTTGTACGTGATGGTGTAGAAAAAGAGATTCCTTTAGAAGAAGTGATCATTGGCGATGTAATGTTAGTGAAACCAGGGGAAAAGATTCCAGTTGATGGCGAGGTAATAGAGGGAATAACAGCCGTTGACGAATCAATGTTAACAGGGGAAAGTCTACCAGTTGATAAAAAACAAGGCGATCCATTATTTGGTTCTACGATTAATAAAAATGGTTTTATTAAAATGATAGCGACAAAGGTTGGTCGTGATACAGCATTAGCGCAAATCATAAAAGTGGTAGAAGATGCTCAAGGATCAAAAGCACCGATTCAACGTTTGGCAGACCGAATTTCAGGGATTTTCGTACCAATCGTTGTTGGCATTGCAATTGTCACATTTTTAATTTGGATTATATGGGTTCGACCTGGTGAATTTACACCTGCTTTAGAGGTTTTAATTGCAGTACTTGTCATTGCTTGTCCATGTGCTCTTGGATTAGCAACGCCAACGTCAATAATGGCAGGCTCAGGACGTGCAGCTGAATTTGGTATTTTATTTAAAGGTGGAGAACATTTAGAACAAACACAAAGTATTGATACAGTAGTTGTAGATAAAACTGGTACAGTGACACATGGTAAACCTGAGCTTACAGATGTTTTATTAGCATCAGAGCAGGATGAAGTACGCTTTTTATCTTTAATTGGGGCAGCTGAGAAACAATCAGAGCACCCTCTAGCAGAAGCCATTGTACACGGTATAGAAGATCGTGGTATCGCTTTAGGTGAAGTTCAATTCTTCGAAGCAATACCTGGTTATGGTGTGCAGGCAACTGTCTCAGGTCAAGGTATTGTCATTGGTACACGTAAATTAATGCAACAATATGGAATTTATATTGATGATATATTACCAACCATGGAGCAACTAGAACGCAACGGCAAAACAGCGATGCTTGCTGCCATTAATGGTCGATATGCAGGCTTAGTAGCGGTCGCTGATACAGTGAAAGATACATCAAAAGAGGCTATTCATCGTTTACAGGATATGGGCATTACGGTCATTATGATGACTGGTGATAATGAACGGACTGCTCAAGCCATAGGAACAGAGGTAGGCGTAAATCATGTAATTGCTGAAGTATTACCTGAAGGCAAAGCAGATGAAGTGAAAAAGCTTCAAGCTCAAGGGAAAAAAGTAGCGATGGTAGGTGACGGTATTAATGATGCACCTGCACTGGCAACCGCAAATATTGGTATGGCAATCGGTACAGGAACAGACGTTGCGATGGAAGCGGCAGACATTACGCTAATTCGTGGTGACTTAAATAGTATCGCAGATGCCATTCTAATGAGTCGAAAAACAATGCGTAATATTAAACAAAATCTATTTTGGGCATTTGCCTATAATACATTAGGTATTCCTATTGCTGCAATCGGTCTACTTGCTCCGTGGGTGGCAGGGGCGGCAATGGCTTTCAGTTCGGTATCGGTAGTATTGAATGCACTACGATTACAGCGAGTGAAATTATAAGAATTGTAAGGGCATTGGGAAGTATATTCTCGATGTCTTTTTTCTATGAATTAGAGAAAAATCGCGCAGAGAAATTTACTAGAACAATCAATAGGTTGATTCTGTTTTTCATTTTCCTACTATGATAGAATGAAAAGTACTGATTTATTTAATGAATGAGGTGCCAAAGTAGGGCACAACGTGATAATCCATCGAACAAAAAGGAGGAACTTCTGGTGACGGTTCCATTTGTTACGGTAGAAGGTCCGATTGGTGTTGGTAAAACCTCTTTATCAAAAGAGATAGCAGCGACATTTAATTACCATCTATTAAAAGAAATTGTAGACGAAAACCCTTTTTTAAATAAGTTTTATGAAAACATTGAGGAGTGGAGTTTCCAAACGGAAATGTTCTTCCTTTGTAATCGCTATAAGCAATTAACGGATATTAAAAAATTTCGATTAGCGCATGCCAAACCGGTTGTAGCAGACTATCATATTTTTAAAAATTTAATATTTGCGAAACGTACATTGGCGCCAACTGAGTACGACAAGTACGAGGAAATCTATAGAATTTTAACGAAGGATATGCCTGTTCCAAATGTAGTGGTTTATTTACATGCCAGCGTTGAAACATTAATGAAGCGTATCGCCATGCGTGGTCGAGAATTTGAAAAGATGATTTCACGAGATTACATGGAGCAGCTTGTGGCTGATTATCATTCCTTTATCCAGCATTTTGAGAACATGCATCCTGAAATTCCAGTTATTCGATTTAATGGAGATCAGCTTGATTTTGTAAAAAATCCAAATGATTTAGAACATGTTTTAAAAATAATTAAAGATACGTTACAACAAAGGAGTTTGCAATAATGAATTTAAGAGAGAAGTATGATATTCCACCACAAACAGTCATCACTATTGCAGGAACTGTTGGTGTAGGAAAATCAACGATGACAAAGGCGTTGGCAGAGGCACTAAACTTTCGTACATCATTCGAGAAAGTAGATACGAATCCATACCTTGATAAATTTTATGATGACTTTGAAAAATGGAGCTTTCATTTACAGGTTTACTTTTTAGCAGAGCGATTTAAAGAACAGAAGCGTATTTTTGAATATGGCGGAGGATTTGTACAAGATCGATCCATTTACGAAGATACTGGGATTTTTGCTAAGATGCACTATGATAAAGGAACAATGAGTCCGACAGATTATGAAACATATACAAATTTGTTTGATGCGATGGTGATGACACCCTATTTCCCGCATCCAGATTTGCTTGTCTATCTTGAAGGACCAATTGATGCAGTTATTGGTCGTATTCAAGAGCGTGGACGTGCCATGGAGCAACAGACACCGAATGATTATTGGGTAGAAATGCATGAACGCTACGAAAACTGGATTAATAACTTTAATTCCTGTCCAGTTCTTCGTTTAGATATTAACGATTATGATTTATTAAAAAATCCTGATGCCATTGAATCAATTGTGAGCCGCATCAGTCATATGCTAAAACAAACAAGCCATTTACGAAAGTAAAAGTAAATGACCAAAAAACGTGGGACAATATATAGCTGATTGTTGCACGTTTTTTGAATAGGAGGGATTACTATAAGAATTGCAGTGTATTGCGGATCTGGTTTAGGTAAAAATCCTATTTATGCTGAGAAGGCGGCGGAGCTAGGTACAGCACTAGCTAACAGCGGTCATGGTGTGGTCTATGGTGGTTCTAAAACAGGGTTAATGGGGAAGGTGGCCGATGCTGTTTTAGCAGCGGGTGGAGAAGTAATTGGTGTGATGCCCACTCATTTACAGAAGAGAGAATTGGCACATGCCTCATTAACAGAGATTCATTTTGTAGACTCTATGCATATTCGTAAGGCTAAAATGGCAGAGTTAGCCGATGCCTTTATTGCTCTTCCTGGTGGCGCAGGAACTTTAGATGAATATTTTGAGGTATTTACTTGGGCACAGATTGGACTGCATGAAAAACCTGTCATTTTATATAATGTAAATGGATTCTATAATGCAATTTTGAAGCATTTTAAAATAATGTTAGAGGAAGACTTTATACGTGCAGAACAAAAGGCGCTCTTTCATGTGGCAACGACTTCGAAAGGTGTTTTACGTTTATTAAAAAAACATGGGTGAGCATTCCCATGTTTTTTATGTAAGATAAAAGTTAAATAATTATATTTTAAGTAAAAAAATAGAAATAAATGAGGTGTTGTATATGCACAGTGTAGATGCTCAAGTAACCGATGATTTAGTAGTACAAGCCATTGAACGTAATATAGCAATTATCCGCTTTAATATGGACAGAAGAGTAGCATACGTCAATGAGCTATTTGCTCAAACATTAGGTTATACCGTACAGGAGATGTTAGGAAAGCACCATAAAGAACTTTGCTTGCCTGATTTTACGAATAGTAGCGAGTACGATAAATTTTGGCGTAATCTAACAGCTGGAAATAGCTATCAGGATAAAGTTGAGCGAATCGATGCTAACGGTCAAAGAATTTGGTTGGAAGCGACATATATGCCTGTTTTCGCAAATAATACAAGAAAAGTAATAGGTGTTTCTAAAATAGCTGCTAATATTACTGAACGTCAAAATGAGATAATGAGCGTAGCCGACAAATTAAAGAGTATGTCTAAAGAGCTTTATCAGCGTTCAGAAGCTGGTATTCAAAATAGCCAGGACCTACTGGAAACCATTCAAGTAGTGTCACAGGAATCAAATGAAAATGTAAGTAATCTTGCACAGCTTCAAAAACAAGCGGATTCTATAAAAGGCATTGTCAAAACGATTCAAGAGATTGCCTCACAAACTAATTTATTGGCTTTAAATGCGGCCATTGAAGCAGCTAGAGCTGGCGAATATGGTAGAGGTTTTGATGTAGTAGCCAAAGAGGTTCGAAAGCTTTCTGTAAGAGTTGAGCAATCCATTTCAGAAGTGAAAGATAATGTTGAAGGGATTGAACGAGAAATTAGTCAGGTGACAGACAGTATTACAAGGATAGCTGAAAAAGCGGATAAAACGAATGAACAAATTACCGTCACTACAAATGATTTTAGTGAAATTGCATCTGCTGCTGAAGCATTAGATGAACAATCCAAGCAGTTTATCGAAATTATTTAATCTTAAACATGGCACTATCCTTTAAATAGATGATGCCATTTTAATATCAATACACATATTTCATAAAAAATAATGGTGAAATACTGTTGTCATTTTTTCCACTTGTTTTCGATATATATTGAAATAGTCTATATTTTTTATTTACAATAATAGTGTAAGGCTTTCATCAATCATAATAGGGGTGTTATGTATGACAAAAGTGGAAGTAAGCTTTCAGCATCTACCAACTACAGCTATATCAGATGCGACAGGTGGGCATACCAATTTGCGTAGTGATATCAAGCCGTTAGCAGATCATTTTAAAATTGCAGGGCGAGCTGTGACTGTACGTTTACCAGATGGTGAAAACGGGGCAGTATTGGAAGCAATTAGAGCAGCGAATGAAGGGGATATTTTAGTAATTGATGCAAAAGGAAATACGAATAGAGCGGTAGCTGGAGATTTTGTGATTTCCTTAGCAAAGGGCATTGGTGTACAAGGTTTTGTTGTAGATGGCGTAATCCGTGATATTGAAGCAATTCGGGAGCTAAATTTCCCTATATTCTCGTTAGGTACTACCGTAGCTGCAGGCAATAAAAATGGTGGTGGTCAAGTAAATGTGCCCATTGCCATAGGGGGAGTAACAGTTCTCCCTGGTGATTATATAATTGGGGATGTAGACGGTGTGATTGTCGTGCCACAGCAAGAGGCTGAAAAAATTGTAGCAGCAGCAGAAGCCAAACTCGAAAAAGATGAAAAGCGTGCACAGGAAGCACATGTCAATGGAAAAGAATCCATTATAGCTTATTTAGATAAAATATTAGCAAAATAAAAAAACCCTCACGATGCCATCCAACATCGTGAGGATTTTTTTAACTTACGCTAGATTTTCATTATCATTAAAGTAATTTTTCATCTTTTCGCGATCGAAACGACCTTCCCATTTTGCCATTACTAATGACGCTAATGAGTTACCAATTACGTTAACAACTGTACGTCCCATATCAAGAATACGGTCAATACCAGCGATAAATGCTAGTCCTTCAAGTGGAATACCGACAGTACCTAAAGTTGCTAGAAGTACTACGAATGATACTCCTGGAACACCTGCAATCCCTTTAGATGTAACCATTAGTACAAGCATTAACGTAATTTGTTCACCAATGCTTAGGTGAATACCGTACATTTGAGCAATAAATAATGCTGCAATGGCTTGGTAGAGTGTTGATCCATCTAAGTTAAAGGAGTAACCAGTTGGTATAACAAAGGAAACAATATCCTTTGGCGCACCTAATTTCTCCATTTTCATCATAACACGTGGTAATACAGCTTCAGAACTTGCTGTAGAGAACGCTAAAATTAGTTCATCTTTTAATACTTTAATTAAATAGAAGATGCTAATTCCTGCGAATTTTGCCACAAGGCCAAGAACGACAAAGATAAAGAATAGCATTGTTGCATATACAAGAATGGCCAATTTGGCAAGTGGAACCAGGGAGGCAAACCCATATTTGGAAACGGTTACACCAATTAAACCAAATACCCCAAGTGGAGCGAATTTCATTACGAGGTTTGTTACCCAGAACATAGCATCTGCTACCCCTTGGAAGAAGTCTAAGACTGGTTTTCCTCGATCACCAACTGCAGCAACCCCTAAACCAAAAAGAACTGAGAAGAAGATAATCGCAAGCATATCACCTTCAGCCATTGACTGAATGATATTTGTTGGGACAATGCCTACAATGATATCAAATGGCCCCTCATGCTGTACTTCTTCAGTTGTTGATACATACTTTGAAATATCACCTTGAGATAGTTCATTCATATTTATACCTGCACCAGGTTGGAAAATGTTCGCAGAAAGTAATCCAACTACGATGGCAACAGTTGTAATAATTTCAAAGTAAATAATAGATTTCCCGCCTAATCGTCCAAGTTGCTTCATATCTCCAGTACCAGCAACACCAACGATTAAAGTCGAAATTATAATCGGTACAACAATCATCTTAATTAGATGTAAAAATATATCCCCTAATGGTTGTAAATATGTCTCAATTTTGGGGTTTCCGTAAAAGATACCACCAATAATGATCCCTAAAATCAAACCGATTAAAATTTGAGCGGCTAAACTGATTTTAAATTTCTTTTTCAAATCCTTTGTACCTCCCCTAGTATTAAATTTTCAGGACACGCCTTACTTTAATAATACAGAGGACTTACGGAATCCGACAAAATCCGAGAAAATTAATTTACTTTTGTTAAAATGTCTGAATATAAAACTTGAATAAACTTCTTAATATTAACCTTTGCTTTACGATTATCGTGGTCTTCAATTTGTGTCATGAGCTGGCGAATCTCTTTAAAATCAAAGTAGCGTGGGGCATAGTACTCGAATTCAGAGTTTGTATAATCAACAACCCCTAAATTAGCAAGATTAATCATTGCAGCTAATATTGTTCGGCGCACACGCTGTTCAATGGCTTTACTTTCCTTTAATATGTCATCGGGTGTAGCCTTTGTCACAGCTGCAATTTCTTCATACAGCTCTTTTAATGGAGGAAGAGGTGCAATCTTATGCTGATGAGCAAGTAATGTTTCTATAATGGCAATTATATCCTCACTACCAATTTCACCGACAATGCCCATATCATTTAAAATAGATTGAATATGATCTCGTGATGTTGCTTTATGAGCCTTTTGTTCAGTTAATTCAATGTTTGTAAGTGATTGACGTATAACTAACAGTGAATTTTTAAGTCGAAATTGTTCAGTTGTTTTTTTCAAAACATTTTCTACTTCGATACGGTTGATTGGTTTATGAATGAAGAAATCAATTCCTTGTTCATAGGCCTCACCAACCATTTCCTTATTCACAACTTGTGAAATCATAATAAATTGTCCCTCAAAACGATTTTGCATAAGTTGCTCAACTGTTGCTATACCATCGAGCTTGGGCATCAGTAAATCAATTAACACAAATTCTGGCTGCGTCATTAAAATCTGTGGTATGGCATCCTCACCATTACGTGCCTCACCAATAACTGTACCTAGCCCGCTATCTTCAATAATTTGTTTTAACATAACACGACTTGCACGATCATCGTCTACAATAAAATACCTCATTTAAGTCTCTCCCGTTTGAATAGTTTGCGTAGGAATTATGATTTTAAACGTTGTATATTGATCGTCTGAATCAACGGTTATTGAGCCTTTTAATTTTTCTACTAATTCAGCAACGTGTGAAAGCCCAATGCCAGTTGCCGCTACACCATCAATATTGAACTTGGTTGTGTATCCAGGTTCAAAGATAACAGAAATATCTGCTTGTGAAATTCCTTGCCCATTATCACATACTGTTATTACAGTATTATCTTCTTGGCGCCCAATAGCAATAGAAATGATACCTTGTTCTTCAATAGCCTCAACAGCATTGGCAGATAAGTTATTTAAAAGAGCAAGGAGTGCAATATGTTCCTTTGTTTGAAAATCGAAGTCTATACATGTATTAAATTGTATATCCTTCCCAAGTAATTCAGCGTATTTCCTATTGCCTTCTTCAATATAATGCAATAATTCAGATAATACGAAAGGGCCGAAGCTTCTTTCGCCCACAATCTTCGAAATACCAGCATATATACGTTGAGAATCTTTCTTCACTTCATGGATTTCCTGGGCAATATGAAGTGCCTGTAAACTTTCAGCTCGATAACCTAGCACTTTTAACTGTCGATATAATTCATAACCGCTGGCTGTAATAGTTTCAATATGGTTCATTGATTTTTTTAAGTATAGGGTCTCAACATAGAGGTCAGAACCGATATTGAGCATTTCTTGTACTCGTTTTTTTTGCTCAGCAATCAAAATGGAGCTATAAATACCTACTACAAAAAAACTACGTAATATAGCTACGGCTAATAGGATCAGAAGGTCATGAAGAAATAAAAAAGTATAATTTTGGACAAAAAATCGAAAAATTTGTTCTGCTAAATTACTAATGACCTCACTAAAGGCGACGAGTAAACCAAGTTTTAAAGGTTTTTCTCTATATTGTTGAATATCTAAAATTTGTAGGCACACTGCAAACAATACATAAAATAACGCGGCTGGTAAATGGTTAAATAGACTCTCAGAAATTGGAACGTTGTGTAACGTGGAATTAATAACACGAAAAATTGTTGTCACTATACTTGTTGCAATACCAGCTAAAATAATCGGTGTAGGTTTAAGTAGTGTGCATAAAAAGAAGATGATCGTACCTAAACCAAAACGGAATGTTGTATTAGCAAATGGCATAATTTTAATTTCACTACCAATTGCGGTCAGGACAGCAATAATGAAAATCCAAGTAAGGGAAGCACGTGTCATAGATAATTTCGATTGCAATATTACAACCTCCCATCATTCATATAATAAAAAATACCACAACCGAGGCGGAAGTGGTATCTAACAAGTAATACATACAATTTTGGCAAAAAAAAAACGGCTACAATTGTAGTCGGAAATTTTAAAAATGGAGGAGGTAGAGGGATTCGAACCCCCGCGCGGTGTTACCCGCCTGTCGGTTTTCAAGACCGATCCCTTCAGCCAGACTTGGGTATACCTCCATGTTATATTGCTCTGCTGTCTTATCGACAAAAATAAATTTATCATAACTAGAAACACTCGTCAATATTTTTTTTGAAAAAAATTTAAGTAGTTTATTCAGGGCTTGGAAATAAATAATTTGTGCATTAAGTTGCAATTTATACAAACTGTCAGTATACTAGTTATTGCCGTGCTAGGTGGGAAGGTAGCGGTGTCCTGTAACTCGCAATCCGCTCTAGCGAGACTGAATTCCTTTTTCGAGGCTGTCCGTATTGTTTGGTCTGCCTTTTGCACGTAGTGTTGACGATTGGGTCCTGCGCAATGGATACCCATGAACCATGTCAGGTCCGGAAGGAAGCAGCATTAAGTGGTCTTATCCATGTGCCGCGGGGTTGCCTAATCCGAGCTAACGACAAGAGTAACGCTTATGTGCGGCTGTCAAGGAAAGGTGCACGGCATTAACTTGCCAATTCAAAGCATCCGTCTACTATAAGGCGGGTGCTTTTTTATTTTTAAATTTAGTAACTTCATTTTCTATATAAGAAGGCAAATGCTATAATATAACTATTCAATTAAATGGAGAAGGAGAGAGGAAATCAGTGACGTATCAAGCATTTTATCGTGTGTATCGACCGCAATCTTTTCGAGAAATGTCTGGCCAAGCACATGTCAAAAGAACGCTACAAAATGCTCTCCTAGCAAATAAAACAACGCATGCTTACTTATTTTCTGGGCCGCGTGGTACAGGGAAAACAAGTACAGCCAAAATCTTTGCGAAGGCTTTAAATTGTGAACATGCACCATCGAAAGAACCGTGTAATGAATGCGCTACATGCATAAGTATTACGGATGGCTCCCATCCTGATGTCATTGAATTTGACGCGGCTTCGAATTCACGTGTTGAAGAGATTAGGGATATTATAGAAAAGGTTCGCTTTGCTCCTGCAAGCAGTAGATATAAGGTGTACATCATAGACGAAGTGCATATGCTTTCTACAAGTGCCTTTAACGCTCTTTTAAAAACTTTGGAAGAGCCACCTCCTCATGCTGTATTTATTTTAGCAACGACAGAGCCTCACAAATTGCCTGCAACGATTATTTCTCGTTGTCAGCGCTTTGATTTTAAGCGACTTTCTACCAATGATATTATTGAACGTATGAAGGTCGTCCTAGAAGATATTGATTTACCATATGAAGAACAAGGTTTAAAGGTGATCGCACAATCAGCCGCAGGAGGAATGCGTGATGCTTTAAGTTTGCTAGACCAAGTTGTGTCATTTAGTGGGGAAAAATTAAAGCTTGAGGACACATTATTAGTTACAGGTTCAATTAGTCAGGATGTTTTTTATGACTTAGCTGAAGCATTGAAAGTAAAAGATGTTGCTCAAATGCTAGCTCTTTTAGAGCAACTTATAGCTGATGGCAAGGATCCCTTGCGCCTTTCAGAAGATTTAATTACTTTTTTCCGCGATTTACTATTACTTCAAACAAGTGATAATTTAGCTGAACTTTTAGAACTAGTGTCCCCTGAAGAGCGTGTATTTACTTTAGCACACGAATTTGCTCCAGATATGCTTTATGGCTATATTGATATACTCGCAAAAATACAGCAGGAGATGCGTTTCTCTCACCATACGAAAATTTACTTAGAAACAGCATTGCTTAAAATGGCACAATTTTCGGGAGGGTTAGCGCATCAAACAGTGGCTATGAACGAAACTGTACAAAGCTCAGAACTCACGCAAAAGGTGGTAGCGCTTGAGCAGATGATTCAACAATTATCCTTGCAACTGCAAACAGGAACTACTGTGCAAACGCCGTCAACGCAAAAAGAGCAAAGACCTCGTGCTAAAAACCCGAATGGCTATAAAGCACCCACTGGTCGTATTCAGGAAGTGTTGAAAGATGCTACAAAGCAAGATGTGCAACGTATCAAGTCAGTTTGGGCACAAGCATTAAATCAAATGCAAAAATCTCAATCGGCTCTTTTAGCAGAGGCTGAACCTGTTGCGGCATCTTCGAGTGCTTTTGTGTTAAAATTCAAGTATGATATTCATTGTCAGATGGTTGCCGATAACCAATCTTTAAAGGCTCACTTTACACAATTAATTGCTGGGCAAACTGGTACAATGTACGAGATGCTATGTATACCAGAAGAATCTTGGTTGAAAATGCGTGAAGAGTTTATCCGTGATCACAGTCTACAGCAAAAGAAATCACAGGCTGTCTCAGAGCATGGAGAAGAATTATTAGAGCCACCACCGGCAGAAATGCCAGATGAACCATTTATCGATGATGCCCAACCTCTTGCTTCACAAGATCCACTTGTGACAGAGGCTGAAAAGCTCTTTGGTAAAGATTTTGTTGAAATTATTGAAGATTAAATTTTTAGGAGGAAGACATTTATGCGTGGAATGGGAAATATGCAAGGTATGATGAAAAAGATGCAAAAAATGCAAAAGGAAATGATGGAGGCTCAAGAGGCTTTAAATGCTGAGCAATTTGAAGGTGTTGCAGGCGGCGGCATGGTAAAAGTAACAGTTTCTGGTCAGCGTGAAGTAGTGTCAGTAAATCTAGATGAAGCTGTAGTAGACCCAGAAGACATCGAAATGTTACAAGACCTAATTGTTATTGCAACAAACGAAGCGTTGAAAAAGGTAGAAGAAAAAACAAACTCAACGATGGGTAAATTCACTCAAGGCTTAAACCTTCCATTCTAGGAGGTAATCATATGTACTACCCAGAACCAATATCTAAATTGATCGATAGTTTTATGAAATTGCCAGGTATCGGGCCGAAAACCGCGGCTCGTCTGGCGTTTTTTGTGTTATCTATGAAAGAAGACGATGTATTATCTTTCTCTAAAGCATTGATTGATGCTAAACGAAACCTGAGTTACTGTTCTGTCTGTGGCAATATAACAGATGTAGACCCATGTCACATTTGTGCAGACAAGCAGCGAGATCATTCTATTATTTGTGTTGTGCAAGATACAAAGGATGTTATTGCAATGGAAAAAATGCGTGACTACAACGGCATGTATCATGTACTTCAAGGTGCAATTTCTCCAATGGATGGTATCGGTCCAGAGGATATTAATGTTGCTTCCTTGTTAGTGCGTTTGCAAGATGAAAGTGTACAAGAGCTTATTTTAGCTACGAATTCAACAATTGAAGGTGAGGCAACAGCTATGTACATATCTCGCCTTGTCAAACCTTCAGGGATTCGTACGACTCGTATTGCGCATGGATTGCCAGTAGGGGGAGATTTAGAATACGCAGATGAGGTTACGCTATCTAAGGCAATGGAAGGCCGACGCGAATTATGAGTGAGGGATTAATATGTTCTTCCGTAGTAAAGGAAAGTTAAAAAAAGAATTCGATGATAGGCTTGTGAATCTTATAAAAGAAACAAAAGAGGATTTACAGCAGGCGAAGATAATAGAAGAATTAATGGATGACTATGATCTCGGGGTAATTGCTCAACGCAAAACAGCAGAAAGTATTCATTTCTATTTATTTAAGGAAGCTAGAATTCGCAAGGTATTAATAAAATAGTTCTTATTTAAATATTCATAGAAGCGATACAGGAAACATAAACTTTCATAATTATTTAATTGAGGGGGCAACCATATTGTCTTGGTTAGTAATTATGAGTATTAGTATTCCTGTAGGGCTTCTTTTTCTTTATGTAATAATAAGACATGCTAAACTAGGTAAGATTTTAGAAGGGTTATCGGTGTTTTGGTTTAGATTTGCATTTGCTTTTCTATTATTATTTATAATCCATTTAGGTATTGGTTATATAGGATATAATGTACCCATCAATCTATTTTCAGTCTTAACTATTGCCGTCTTAGGTATTCCGGGTGTATTAGGAATAACAGCTTTAATATTTTTTTTATAAAAAGCTTGCAATATGAAAAGAATATGATATAGTTATAAAAGTCGCTAATATAACTGATTGAAACGAAAATAAATTAAAAATTTATGTTGACACATTATATACGACATGGTATTATATAAGAGTTGCTGCTAAAACAGCAGTTAACGAAATGAACCTTGAAAACTGAACAAGCAAAACGTAATCAATAAAGTTTTCAGTAACTAACTTCTGTTAGTGAACGAAACAAAATTTTGGACATCAAAATTGATGCCAGCAAAACAATTTGAGCTATTCAAATTTCTTTTATGGAGAGTTTGATCCTGGCTCAGGACGAACGCTGGCGGCGTGCCTAATACATGCAAGTCGAGCGAACAGAGAAGGAGCTTGCTCCTTTGACGTTAGCGGCGGACGGGTGAGTAACACGTGGGCAACCTACCTTATAGTTTGGGATAACTCCGGGAAACCGGGGCTAATACCGAATAATCTGTTTCACCTCATGGTGAAACACTAAAAGACGGTTTCGGCTGTCGCTATAGGATGGGCCCGCGGCGCATTAGCTAGTTGGTGAGGTAACGGCTCACCAAGGCGACGATGCGTAGCCGACCTGAGAGGGTGATCGGCCACACTGGGACTGAGACACGGCCCAGACTCCTACGGGAGGCAGCAGTAGGGAATCTTCCACAATGGGCGAAAGCCTGATGGAGCAACGCCGCGTGAGTGAAGAAGGATTTCGGTTCGTAAAACTCTGTTGTAAGGGAAGAACAAGTACAGTAGTAACTGGCTGTACCTTGACGGTACCTTATTAGAAAGCCACGGCTAACTACGTGCCAGCAGCCGCGGTAATACGTAGGTGGCAAGCGTTGTCCGGAATTATTGGGCGTAAAGCGCGCGCAGGTGGTTTCTTAAGTCTGATGTGAAAGCCCACGGCTCAACCGTGGAGGGTCATTGGAAACTGGGAGACTTGAGTGCAGAAGAGGATAGTGGAATTCCAAGTGTAGCGGTGAAATGCGTAGAGATTTGGAGGAACACCAGTGGCGAAGGCGACTATCTGGTCTGTAACTGACACTGAGGCGCGAAAGCGTGGGGAGCAAACAGGATTAGATACCCTGGTAGTCCACGCCGTAAACGATGAGTGCTAAGTGTTAGGGGGTTTCCGCCCCTTAGTGCTGCAGCTAACGCATTAAGCACTCCGCCTGGGGAGTACGGTCGCAAGACTGAAACTCAAAGGAATTGACGGGGGCCCGCACAAGCGGTGGAGCATGTGGTTTAATTCGAAGCAACGCGAAGAACCTTACCAGGTCTTGACATCCCGTTGACCACTGTAGAGATATAGTTTCCCCTTCGGGGGCAACGGTGACAGGTGGTGCATGGTTGTCGTCAGCTCGTGTCGTGAGATGTTGGGTTAAGTCCCGCAACGAGCGCAACCCTTGATCTTAGTTGCCATCATTTAGTTGGGCACTCTAAGGTGACTGCCGGTGACAAACCGGAGGAAGGTGGGGATGACGTCAAATCATCATGCCCCTTATGACCTGGGCTACACACGTGCTACAATGGACGATACAAACGGTTGCCAACTCGCGAGAGGGAGCTAATCCGATAAAGTCGTTCTCAGTTCGGATTGTAGGCTGCAACTCGCCTACATGAAGCCGGAATCGCTAGTAATCGCGGATCAGCATGCCGCGGTGAATACGTTCCCGGGCCTTGTACACACCGCCCGTCACACCACGAGAGTTTGTAACACCCGAAGTCGGTGAGGTAACCTTTTGGAGCCAGCCGCCGAAGGTGGGATAGATGATTGGGGTGAAGTCGTAACAAGGTAGCCGTATCGGAAGGTGCGGCTGGATCACCTCCTTTCTAAGGATTATTTCGGAATACAAACCTAGGGTTTGTAAGATTACGTTTTGCGTTCAGTTTTGAAGGTTCATTCTTTCTTGAATGAAAAGCTTCAAAACTTGTTCTTTGAAAACTGGATAAAACGACATTGAAATTGTAACAAACACATTTATTTTTTAAGTTTTTTTATAGGCTTAATAACATTAGAAGGTTTCAAGACACGAGCAGTTCTAGGAAGCAATCGAGTGAATGAAGGAGCGTACTTGAGTACGTGACTGATTGAACGAGTGAAGCTGACAACGAAATGTGATGTGTATTGAAAGCCGTTAGGTTAAGTTATTAAGGGCGCACGGCGAATGCCTTGGCACTAGGAGCCGAAGAAGGACGGCACTAACACCGATATGCTTCGGGGAGCTGTAAGTGAGCTTTGATCCGGAGATTTCCGAATGGGGGAACCCACTACGTTTAATCGCGTAGTATCTTGACGTGAATACATAGCGTCTTGAAGGCAGACCCAGGGAACTGAAACATCTAAGTACCTGGAGGAAGAGAAAGAAAAATCGATTCCCTGAGTAGCGGCGAGCGAAACGGGAAGAGCCCAAACCAAGAGGCTTGCCTCTTGGGGTTGTAGGACACTCAATACGGAGTTACAAAAGAGCGAGTTAGATGAAGCGACTTGGAAAGGTCCGCCAGAGCAGGTAAAAGCCCTGTAGTCGAAAGTTCGTTCTCTCCTGAGTGGATCCTGAGTACGGCGGAACACGTGAAATTCCGTCGGAATCCGGGAGGACCATCTCCCAAGGCTAAATACTACCTAGTGACCGATAGTGAACCAGTACCGTGAGGGAAAGGTGAAAAGCACCCCGGAAGGGGAGTGAAAGAGATCCTGAAACCGTGTGCCTACAAGTAGTTAGAGCCCGTTAATGGGTGATAGCGTGCCTTTTGTAGAATGAACCGGCGAGTTACGATTACGTGCGAGGTTAAGCTTTAGAAGGCGGAGCCGCAGCGAAAGCGAGTCTGAATAGGGCGAAATAGTACGTGGTCGTAGACCCGAAACCAGGTGATCTACCCATGTCCAGGGTGAAGGTAAGGTAACACTTACTGGAGGCCCGAACCCACGCACGTTGAAAAGTGCGGGGATGAGGTGTGGGTAGCGGAGAAATTCCAATCGAACTTGGAGATAGCTGGTTCTCTCCGAAATAGCTTTAGGGCTAGCCTCGTGATGAGAATACTGGAGGTAGAGCACTGTTTGGACTAGGGGGCCATCCCGGTTTACCGAATTCAGACAAACTCCGAATGCCAGATATTTATACACGGGAGTCAGACTGCGAGTGATAAGATCCGTAGTCAAAAGGGAAACAGCCCAGACCACCAGCTAAGGTCCCAAAGTAATCGTTAAGTGGAAAAGGATGTGGCGTTGCACAGACAACCAGGATGTTGGCTTAGAAGCAGCCATCATTTAAAGAGTGCGTAATAGCTCACTGGTCGAGTGACGCTGCGCCGAAAATGTATCGGGGCTAAACGATTCACCGAAGCTGTGGATTGACATCTACGATGTCAGTGGTAGGAGAGCGTTCTAAGTGCGTTGAAGTCAGACCGGAAGGACTGGTGGAGCGCTTAGAAGTGAGAATGCCGGTATGAGTAGCGAAAGACGGGTGAGAATCCCGTCCACCGTATGACTAAGGTTTCCTGAGGAAGGCTCGTCCGCTCAGGGTTAGTCGGGACCTAAGCCGAGGCCGATAGGCGTAGGCGATGGACAACAGGTTGATATTCCTGTACCACCTCCTCACCGTTTGAGAAATGGGGGGACGCAGTAGGATAGGGTAAGCGCGCTGTTGGTTATGCGCGTCCAAGCAGTAAGGCGTGTGTGTAGGCAAATCCGCACACTGTAACGTTGAGCTGTGATGGCGAGTCCGTATGGACGAAGTTCCTGATTTCACACTGCCAAGAAAAGCCTCTATCGAGGTGAGAGGTGCCCGTACCGCAAACCGACACAGGTAGTCGAGGAGAGAATCCTAAGGTGTGCGAGAGAACTCTCGTTAAGGAACTCGGCAAAATGACCCCGTAACTTCGGGAGAAGGGGTGCTCTTGAGCGTGCAAGCGCATGAGAGCCGCAGTGAATAGGCCCAGGCGACTGTTTAGCAAAAACACAGGTCTCTGCAAAACCGTAAGGTGACGTATAGGGGCTGACGCCTGCCCGGTGCTGGAAGGTTAAGAGGAGTGGTTAGCGCAAGCGAAGCTGCGAATTGAAGCCCCAGTAAACGGCGGCCGTAACTATAACGGTCCTAAGGTAGCGAAATTCCTTGTCGGGTAAGTTCCGACCCGCACGAAAGGCGTAACGATCTGGGCACTGTCTCAACGAGAGACTCGGTGAAATTATAGTACCTGTGAAGATGCAGGTTACCCGCGACAGGACGGAAAGACCCCGTGGAGCTTTACTGTAGCCTGATATTGAATTTTGGTACAACTTGTACAGGATAGGTAGGAGCCAGAGATCTCGGAGCGCCAGCTTCGAAGGAGGCGTCGGTGGGATACTACCCTGGTTGTATTGAAATTCTAACCCATGCCCCTTAGCGGGGCAGGAGACAGTGTCAGGCGGACAGTTTGACTGGGGCGGTCGCCTCCTAAAAGGTAACGGAGGCGCCCAAAGGTTCCCTCAGAATGGTTGGAAATCATTCGTAGAGTGTAAAGGCACAAGGGAGCTTGACTGCGAGACCTACAAGTCGAGCAGGGTCGAAAGACGGGCTTAGTGATCCGGTGGTTCCGCATGGAAGGGCCATCGCTCAACGGATAAAAGCTACCCCGGGGATAACAGGCTTATCTCCCCCAAGAGTCCACATCGACGGGGAGGTTTGGCACCTCGATGTCGGCTCATCGCATCCTGGGGCTGTAGTCGGTCCCAAGGGTTGGGCTGTTCGCCCATTAAAGCGGTACGCGAGCTGGGTTCAGAACGTCGTGAGACAGTTCGGTCCCTATCCGTCGTGGGCGTAGGAAATTTGAGAGGAGCTGTCCTTAGTACGAGAGGACCGGGATGGACACACCGCTGGTGTACCAGTTGTCTTGCCAAAGGCATCGCTGGGTAGCTATGTGTGGACGGGATAAGTGCTGAAAGCATCTAAGCATGAAGCCCCCCTCAAGATGAGATTTCCCATTACGCAAGTAAGTAAGATCCCTCAAAGACGATGAGGTAGATAGGTTCGAGGTGGAAGTGTGGTGACACATGGAGCTGACGAATACTAATCGATCGAGGACTTAACCAAAAATGTTTGAACCATTCAATGAACCGTTTATCCAGTTTTGAAAGAATAATTTCTTTTATGAAGGGTTTCAAGATACGAGTAGTTCGAGGAAGCAATGGAGAGAGGGAAGGAGCGTACTCAAGTACGTGACTGACTGAACGACAGAAGCTGACGAAGAAATGCGATGTATATTGAAAGCCGACTATAGTCTAGTGATGATGGCAAAGAGGTCACACCCGTTCCCATACCGAACACGGAAGTTAAGCTCTTTAGCGCCGATGGTAGTTGGGGGCTTCCCCCTGTGAGAGTAGGACGTCGCTAGGCAACAAAGTAACCACTGAGAAATCAGTGGTTTTTTTTATTTATTTAGAGACCTATAAAATGTTAAAGTTTAATGGAGTGATTAAAACACACAAAGGGGTGCAATGTAATGGCAACTGGACAATATAGTAAGAATATCAGTATGCAGAAAGAAAGGTTAGAGGAATTTATTCAAAATAAAGAACAATGGGCTGTTTTAATACCAGGTTACTTACACCACGAATTACTGAATGAAAATGATATGATTTGGGTCTTTCAAGGAGATTTTGGCATTATTCAAAAAGCTGTTAAAGTGGAGCTGAAGGTGAAAAAATCAGATGCTCATCAGATACTTTTTGATTTGGAGGGCTTATCCGATCCGATAAATGGCGATGGTTCATTTGAAATAAAACAAAATCAAGATCAATCATTGCAACTTACTGGTAAGTTAACAATGAAGGCTAGCGGCTTTTTAGCAGGAATGATGAATCCAGTTTTAGATAATTTTGTCCCAAGACTAGTGGAGCAATTAGTAAAGGAAATGGCCGTTAAAGTGGTGAAAGAGTAGTTTTGTGGAAAAGGGTGGGAGAACCGGTTATTGCAGATAACGGCAATAATCGGTTTTTATATGGAATGAGCCAATGTTTTTTTACTAAATGTTCTCTCTTCGATAATGAGGTAAAGAATGTCTGCTTTTTAGTAGCTATTCAAATATCTATTGAAATAGAATGCCGCGTGACTAAATTATGTTGTCACATAGCCTCTAAACGATGATTCCTTTGGAGTAAACTCAAAGTAATCTAGATGCAATGGAAACAGAGATAATAAGACGTTTTGTTGAAAAATTATAGTTCAACAGATAAATATGGAGAACCTTGTTGAGGGATAGCTTTTTTATCTCGTTATAATTTCGTATAATTAAATAAGAATCTAACGAAAATGGGTGCTTGTTTTGCAAAAGAAAAAGCCAATTATAGAGGGATTAGAACGTTTTAGACAACAACAAAATATTTCTTTTCATGTCCCAGGTCATAAGCATGGCGAACTGTCCCATCTTCCGCAAGCATTTAAAGATGTTATGCGTTATGATGTAACTGAATTAACAGGTTTAGATGATTTGCATTACCCTGAGGAAATGATATTAGAAGCAGAAAATTTACTAGCAGATACATATGGAGCAATGAAGAGTTTCTTTCTAGTGGGCGGTTCTACTGTTGGGAATTTAACGATGATTTATGCTACATGTGATAAAGGTGATACCATTATTGTCCAACGTAATGCCCATAAATCAATTTTCCACGCCATTGAACTTGTGGGGGCTAAGCCTATTTTTGTCTCACCAATCTGGGATGAGCGAACGTTAACGGCAACGCATGTCACTTATAAAGATCTTAAAGAAGCAGTGAAAAATTATCCAGAGGCGAAAGCGGTCGTTTTAACATATCCTACTTATTATGGGATGACATCGAATGAAATACAGCAACAAATTGCTTATTGTCATGAAAAAGAAATCCCTGTCTTAGTGGATGAGGCACATGGCGCTCATTTTAATGCGTGTACATTATTTCAACCATCCGCTTTGTCATTAGGAGCAGATGTCGTTGTACAATCAGCACATAAGACATTACCTGCAATGACGATGGCATCCTTTATGCATGTTAAGTCGAAATTAATTGATGCTGACAAAATACATCACTATCTACGTATGCTGCAATCTAGTAGCCCATCCTATGTATTATTAGCCTCATTAGATGATGCTCGCTATTATGTACAGACATATATGGAGAGTGATGGGGCATATATAATAGAAAAAAAGAAACAATGGATTGAAGCATTACGATCAATTGGTTCCTTAGAAGTAATTGAAGTAGATGATCCACTTAAGGTATTGTTACGTGTCAATGGTTATAGTGGTTTTCAATTACAGGAGGTACTGGAGGCCAAGCATGTCTATGGAGAGCTAGCTGATGCGAATCAAGTATTATTTGTGTTACCTTTGCTGAAGCAAGGACATCCTTACCCATTTGCTGAAATAAGAGTCCGCATAAAAGAAGCTATAACAATGCTATTAAACACAACTAAAACGGATAGCATAGCTGCTTCTCAAACAGCCTATCATTTTGTACCTATTACTGAACCTATTTATACCTTTAATGAAATTGCATCATTAAGTAAAGAATGGTTACCATATATGCGTACAATGGGAAGGGTTTCAGCAAGTATGATTATTCCTTATCCGCCTGGTATTCCATTACTTGTTCCAGGAGAAAGAATAACCGTAGCAAAATTAAGTCAACTGGAAGAGCTATTAGCAGCAGGAGCGACATTCCAAGGAAATCATCGATTAGCAGAAAAAATGATTCAGGTCATTAGATAGTTGGAGGCAATAACAGCATGAAAAGCAATATATTTATTACATTCGAAGGCCCAGAGGGAGCAGGGAAAACAACAATCATTCAAATGATAGCTGAGCGACTAGCAGAAAAAAATATTGACGTTCTAGCAACAAGAGAACCAGGCGGCATCGAAATTGCAGAAAAGATAAGAACCATTATTTTAAATCCTGCACATACAGCTATGGACGAGCGAACAGAAGCATTGTTATATGCTGCAGCAAGAAGTCAGCATTATTTTGAAAAAGTACAACCAGCTTTAGATGCTGGTCAGTTGGTAATATGTGATCGTTTTATCGACTCATCTTTAGCTTATCAAGGTTATGCAAGAGGAATAGGTGTTGATGAGGTACTTTCTATTAACGAATTTGCTATCGGTAAGAAATTACCTGACGTAACTATATTATTTGATCTTCCACCAGAGGTTGGATTAGCACGTATTCATGCAACTGACAAGAGAGAAGTAAATCGTTTAGATGTTGAAAGTTTGCCGTTTCATCAGAAGGTACGTGAAGGATATTTACAACTAGTCGATCGGTACCCAGAACGTATACGTGTAGTGAATGCAGACCAACATATTGAGCATGTTGTTGAAGATGTATGGTTATTATTATTGGAAGCAATGCACTAAAAGCATGAAGTTGTCCACAACATTGTGATATAATGATACTATCCATTATTTTATCTAATTCAGCAGATACCTACTGAATTACGAGCAAGCTTGATAAAATATGGACGTAATTATGCCGAGGTGTAATTAATTTCACATGGATAATAGTCGAAGTATTAATGTTTATAAATGCTTAGGAATAGTATGAAAACCTATTTAGGTGAATTTTATAAAAGGGGTGAGTGCGAATGAAGTTAGTCGTAGCTGTAGTGCAAGATCAGGATAGCAGTCGCTTATCAAATGCTTTAACGAAAAATCAGTTTCGCGCAACTAAATTAGCGAGCACAGGAGGATTTTTACGTTCAGGAAATACGACATTTCTTATAGGAACTGAAGACTCTCTCATACCCAAACTTTTAGATATTATTCGGGATAATTGTCGAGCACGGGAGCAAATGGTTGCGCCAGTTTCTCCATTAGGAGGAAATGCCGATTCCTATATACCTTACCCTGTGGAGGTAGAGGTAGGAGGAGCTACTGTATTTGTTTTACCAATTGAACAATTCCATCATTTTTAATAAGTAGCCTCCATTCGTAAGAGGTCACTGATATTAGGCTTATCTAATGATCCTGATATTTATCCCAATGCAGGGAGAAATTGATAAAGATAGTGGGGCGAAACCAGCTTGAAGATTAATCAAGATATACGTGTCGGGTTAAATACAAATCGCAATGAGCCACTACAAAATAATAATCAAAATAACCGATTTGGAGATATGGTCGTTAAGCAAGGTAACAAGCTGCAAACAGAGCAACTAACACGTTTATTAGGAGATATTTCGAGTGCTGGTGATCGTGTTGCAAGGTCACGTAATTTACGGGAACTTGCTAAGTTTAAAATGCTTGTAAAACGATTTCTACAAGAGACAGTAGAACATGGAATGGATTTAAAACAATCACATACATGGAATCGTTTTGGCGAAGGCAGACGATTAAAAATCATTGAAACTATTGATACACGTCTTGTCGAACTTGCCCAAGATCTCTTAGACGAGGAAAAAGAAGCGATAGACCTCCTTGATAAAATCGGTGAGATTAAAGGCTTACTAATTAATTTATATATGTAAAACCCGTGTCTCATTCTCATTTAGGCGCGGGCTTTTTTCAAATTTTGATTTGGCAGCTTGCCACTAAACTAGGAAGCACTGTAATGTTTCTTTTCAAAAAGTAAAAATTGGAGACAGTTACACTTTTTGTTGTAGATACAGGAAGGAATTAAAATGTATGGCCAAGAATGTTGAAGAGCTATTCACGCTACAGCCAGTCGTAATGAAGCAACTTCAAACGATTTTTGACAAAAATAGATTAGCACATGCATATATTTTTGATGGCGAAAAAGGGACAGGCAAGGCAGATATTATGACCTTTTTTGTAAAATTAATGCTATGTGAGCAACCAAATGGAAATGTTCCATGTGAAACATGTCGAAATTGCAGACGTGTGGATTCGGGAAATCACCCAAATATTCATCAAATTTATCCAGATGGTCAATTTATAAAAATTGATCAAATGCGAGAACTTATTGGCGAGATGAAAATGATGGGTGTAGAAGAAGGGCGTAAAATCTATGTGCTTCATCATGCAGACCGTCTGAATACAGCATCAGCCAATATGATACTTAAATTTTTAGAGGAGCCGGATGGAGAAGTAACTGCCATATTATTAACAGAGCAAATGCAGTCAATACTTCCAACAATCCGTTCTCGTTGCCAACATATCAAATTTCAAAAAATGCCACGTCATGTTTTGTTGAAGCACTTACAGGACAATAATATTTCGGATTCGATGGCTTCAACAGTAAGCATGATGACAAACGAGCTCGAAATGGCTATATTTTTGGCAAATGATGAGCAGTTTGCACTCGCTCGAAAAACAGTGTTAAAATTAGTGGAGGCCATTCGGCAAAACGTACATGAGGCAATGCTTATTGCACATGAAGAGTGGTTACCACATTTTAAAGAAAAGGGCGAGATGGAGCAAGCATTGGATTTACTACTATTTGCTTACCGTGATATAGTGTCAATAAAAGCTAATCCCGAGGCAGCTTGTACTTATCCAGACATGTTACCACTATTTAAAGAAGTTGCGTTACATTCCACCTATGAGCGACTATCAAGTCAGATGGAATCTATTTTACAAGCGCGCGCCTCTTTACAACGTAACATGAATAGGACGTTATTGATTGAGCAGTTAATGCTAAATCTGCAGGAGGGATATACATTTGTATAATGTAGTAGGAGTCCGCTTTAAAAAGGCGGGTAAAATATATTATTTTGATCCGGCATCATTTCTACTAGAAGATAGTCAATATGTTATTGTAGAGACAGCTCGCGGAGTAGAGTATGGAAAAGTAGTTGTCCCTCAAAAAGTAGTAGGTGATAATGATGTTGTATTACCACTAAAACAAGTACTTAGACCAGCAGATGATCGTGATCGTATACAAGTAGAGGAAAATGCAGCTGAGTCGAAACGTGCATTTGAACTCGCTAGTACTAAAATTATAGAGCATAATTTAGAAATGAAACTTGTAGATGTTGAATATACATTTGATCGTAATAAAATTATTTTTTATTTTACAGCTGAAGGACGTGTTGACTTCAGGGATCTTGTAAAAGATTTAGCTTCGGTTTTTAGAACACGTATCGAACTTCGCCAAATTGGTGTGCGTGATGAAGCAAAATTATTAGGTGGTATCGGCCCATGTGGAAGAATGCTTTGTTGCTCCACATTTTTAGGTGATTTTGAGCCAGTTTCTATTAAAATGGCTAAAGATCAAAACTTATCTTTAAATCCTTCAAAAATATCAGGTCTTTGCGGACGTTTAATGTGCTGCTTAAAGTATGAAAATGATGAATATGAAGAGGCAAAAGAGGGCATGCCAGATATAGGTGAGGTAGCGATGACACCAGATGGTCGCGGGAAAGTTGTAGGGTTAAATGTGCTGGAAAGACTTATTCAAGTATATTTACATGAGCAGGAACGCACAGTTGAGTATACACTAGAAGAACTGCTAGCATGCGAAAAAAATCTTATTTAAGATAGAGAATTTAACGAGGTGGCTTGGGTGAAGGACCGTAATTTCTTGGATACCGTTATGGAGTTCGAACAACAGCTCGAAGCAATGCAGGAGCAATTTGGTGCATTGAAACAATTTGTAGCGTTAATGATGGAAGAGCATAAGGCGCTTGAAACAGAAAATCATCATCTTCGTACACGTCTGGAAGAACTACTTTCTAATACAAACTCCGTACAAGCTGCTGAAGTAAAGAAAGAGAGTCCTCTAGATATAGGTGAAGGTTATGATAACCTAGCTCGCTTATACCAGGAAGGCTTCCACGTTTGTCATGTTCATTTTGGAAGTTCACGTAAAGGTGAAGATTGTCTGTTTTGTCTATCATTTTTAAATAAACAAAATGTGTAATAGAAGGCTGATTCCCACTACGGTGGTATCAGTCTTTTGTTTTGTAGCGTAGGAGGAATAAGCATGGAAAAATGGTTAAAGGATGATGAGCGATTAGACTATTTATTGGCGGAGAATTTGCGTATTATTCAAAGTCCCTCCGTCTTTTCGTTTTCGTTAGACGCAGTGTTGCTTTCAAAGTTTGTCAATATTCCCTATCATAAGGGAAAAATTGTTGATTTATGCTCAGGAAATGGCGTAATTCCTCTCTTTTTAAGTGCACGTACAAAAGGGGAAATTACGGGAGTTGAGATTCAGCCCCGTTTATTTGATATGGCAGAGAGAAGCATCCATTACAATCAACTGGAAAACCAAATTCAAATGATTCTTGGTGATGTAAAAGAAATACCAAAACACTTAGGCATAGAACAGTATGATGTTGTTACCTGCAATCCTCCCTATTTTTTAGCACATGAAGCAAGTGATAAAAATCTCAGTGAACATCATGCCATTGCACGACATGAATTATATTTAACATTAGAAGAAGCCATCCAATCTGCAAGTAAATTATTAAAGCAAGGTGGCAAGGCGGCATTTGTCCATCGTCCAGGTCGATTATTAGATATTGTTACAGCTATGCGAGCAAATCGCTTAGAGCCCAAACGGATGCAACTCATTTATCCGAAAGAAGGCAAAGAAGCCAATACATTATTAATAGAAGGAATAAAAGATGGAAAACCAGATTTAAAAATCTTGCCACCCTTGTATGTCTATGATGGCAATAACGAATATACAGCAGAAGTGAGAGACATTCTTTATGGAAAAGAGCAGTAATCACTACTTTTATGTGCTAGAGTGTGCGGATCAAACCCTTTATGCAGGGTATACAAATAATATAGAAAAGCGTGTTGCTGTACATAACGCTGGTAAAGGGGCAAAATATACAAGAGCTAGAGGCCCAGTGAAATGTATTTATAAAGAAATGTTTGAGACAAAGCAAGAAGCAATGCGTGCTGAATATGCTTTTAAGCAATTAACAAGAATGCAGAAAATAAACTATATAAGGAGGGGTGAATCGTGAAATCACAAAAAAGTACAATACACGATCTGACAGGTTGTTTATATCTGGTAGGAACGCCTATTGGAAATCTAGAGGATATGAGTGTACGTGCACTTCGCATTTTAAAAGAAGCCGATATTATTGCGGCAGAAGATACTAGAAATACAAAGAAGCTATGTAATTACTTTGATATCGAAACACCATTAATCAGTTACCATGAACATAATTTAGCAGTAGGTGGCGAAAAATTATTATCTATGCTTCACGAAGGGAAAACAATTGCATTAGTAAGTGATGCAGGTTTACCTTGTATTTCTGATCCAGGTGCGGACATAGTTGAAAAAGCAATTGCTCAAAACTTTCCAGTTGTACCAGTGCCAGGTCCCAATGCTGCGATTTCAGCATTAATTGCCTCTGGATTAACACCACAGCCATTTTTCTTTTATGGGTTTTTGAATCGTGGAAAAAAAGATCGACGCCAGCAGTTAGAGCAATTAAAAAGACGTCAAGAAACTATCTTATTATATGAGGCACCTCATCGCTTAAAAGATACATTAAAGGATATGGAAGCAATACTCGGAAACCGTCGCGTTGTCCTCGCGCGTGAGCTGACAAAGAAATTTGAAGAATTTTTACGCGGCACATTGGCTGAAGCTGTAGAATGGTCGCAAACCCAGGAGATTCGTGGAGAGTTTTGTATTGTTCTTGAAGGCAATAGCTCTGCCGAAGAGGAAGATGAACATGCAAAAGCCTATTGGGAGACAATGTCCATTATTGAACATGTTGATTTCATCATGGATCAATCGAATATAACATCAAAAGAAGCCATTAAGGAAGTAGCCAAGTTGAGACAAGTAGCTAAAAGAGATGTTTATAATGAATATCATAGTCAATAATAGTAAAGAGTTACCTTACTAAGGTAGCTCTTTATTTGATTTTAAATTGATAATAACTGTAAATAATAGTACCCTTAAATAGAAAGGTCTGACATGGACATTATAAGGGGTTTAGAAATTGGGTATAGTAAATTATATAAATAGAAACACCTAAATCATTGTATTTGATTTAGGTGAGCAATCAATTATTTTTTTAAATTAGATTGGATTTCTTTTACTAACATTTCAGCGCCTTCTGGACTTAAAATTAATTTGCCTCCAACTAGACGGAAGTTATCATCGGAAACTTCACCAGTAACAGCACATGTCATATTAGGCATATATTTTTTTAAGATGATTTTATCGTCATCCACATAGATTTCTAAAGCGTCCTTTTCAGCAATACCTAGCGTACGGCGTAACTCGATAGGAATTACTACACGACCTAACTCATCGACTTTACGAACAATCCCTGTTGATTTCATAATAGATTTCCTCCTAATTATTAAAAGTTATATTGGTATTTCGTCAAATTTCGACATAATTTCCTTGTCTGATAGTTATCATACCAAGTAATGCCATAAACGTCAATTAATTAATACACTAATATTATGCTTTCTAAAAAATTTTTTTGAGAAGAATGCAGTTATTTTATTCATTTTAAAAGGTTTTTAATAAATATTTTCAACAATAGTAAAAAAGATTCTTATTTAAGTCATTTAATGGATTCAATATATTATTCGACAATTTTCGCATATGATAAACTTTCATTGAAACGAATTTGGTACTTCGTTAGAATAGAAAGTATATTGTAAAACAATGGAGGCAGTTCTTGTGAGTGAAAAACAAAAAACATTCTATATAACAACACCCATTTACTATCCAAGTGGGAAATTTCATATTGGTACGGCATATACAACCGTTGCATCTGATACTATTGCACGCTATAAACGTTTACGTGGTTATGATGTTCGTTTTTTAACAGGAATGGACGAACATGGGCAAAAAATACAAGAAAAAGCAGCTGAAGCGGGGAAACACCCTCAAGATTATGTAAATGAAATTGCAGATGCTGCGAAAAAGCTTTGGTCTTTAATGGATATTTCTTATGATGATTTTATACAGACGACGCAAGAGCGACATACGAAAGCTGTCGAAAAGATTTTCCAAAAGTTTTTAGATAATGGTGATATTTATAAAGGCCAATATGAAGGCTGGTATTGTACACCATGTGAGTCATTCTTTACAGAAACTCAATTAGTTGATGGGAACTGTCCCGACTGTGGTCGACCAGTACACAAAGTAAAAGAAGAATCGTACTTCTTTAATATGAAGAAGTACGCAGATCGTTTATTAACTTATTATGAAGAAAACCTAGAATTCATTGAGCCAGAATCACGAAAAAATGAAATGATTAATAACTTCATTAAACCAGGGCTAGAAGATTTATCAGTATCAAGAACGTCCTTCGATTGGGGAATTAAAGTACCTGGGGATCCAAAGCATGTCATTTATGTATGGGTGGATGCATTAACGAATTATATTACAGCTCTAGGGTACCTGTCTGACGATGAAACACTATTCAACAAGTACTGGCCAGCAGACGTACATGTAGTAGGGAAAGATATTGTGCGCTTCCATACAATTTATTGGCCAATTTTCTTAATGGCGTTAGATTTACCATTACCGAAAAAAGTATTTGCACATGGTTTTATTATGATGAAAGACGGTAAAATGTCTAAATCAAAAGGCAATGTCATTTATCCAGAAATGTTAATCGAACGTTATGGCCTAGATGCAACACGTTACTTCCTTTTACGTGAATTACCATTCGGCTCTGATGGTGTATTTTCGCCAGAATCATTTATTGAACGTACAAACTTTGATTTGGCGAACGATTTAGGAAATTTACTAAATCGAACTATTTCAATGATTAATAAATATTTTGATGGTATTATTCCTACAGAAAATCTTCAATCGACAGAATTTGATGCAGCATTAAAAGAGCAAGCTGAGTCGGTGCGTATTAAATATGAAGAAAGTATGGAAAAAATGCAATTTAGTGTTGTTCTTGCTGACTTATGGACACTGGTGTCGCGTACTAATAAATATATAGATGAGACACAGCCTTGGGTGTTAGCAAAAGAAGAGTCAGATAAGCCAAAATTAGGAGCCGTTATGCGAAATTTGGCAGAGAGCTTACACCAAATTGCTGTCATGTTACAACCATTTATGACAACAACACCGAAACGTATGATCGATCAGTTAGGTTTAGATGACAAATTCTTAGCATGGGATACAATTGAAACATTCGGCAATACTATTCCAACAAACATTAAAGTGGTAGAAAAAGGGATACCAATTTTCCCACGCTTGGAAAATGAAGTTGAAATTGCTTATATTCGTGAGGAAATGCGTGGCTCTGTGAAAACAACACAAGAAGAAGAGACTAAAAAGACTCCAGAGACTGATGAAAACCCAGAAATTCCTGAAATTACCATTGATGATTTTATGAAAATTGATTTGCGTGTGGCGACTGTTACGGCATGTGAAACTGTTCCAAAAGCAGATAAATTATTAAAGCTTCAAGTGGATCTTGGATATGAGCAACGCCAAGTAGTTTCAGGTATTGCAAAATTCTATACACCTGATGAATTAATCGGTCAAAAAGTGATTGTCGTAGCAAACTTGAAGCCAGTTAAACTACGTGGTGAATTATCACAAGGAATGATTCTAGCTGGTGAAAAAGATGGAATTTTAAAATTAGCATCAGTTGATCCAAAACTAGAAAATGGTGCAAAAGTAAAGTAACAATCTAAGAAAGGCCTGCTGAATACATATTATTCAGCAGGCTTTTCAAATCTGTTAGAGAAATTAGGTTATTGTTATTTTGAAATAATTTATATGGTGTGAAAAATGTGATTTTATGGGTATATAGAATTATTGCAAGTATTGTCGATTAAGTGGAATGTCACAATACCGAATGGTTTGTAACAAAATTGTAATGCTTACGAAAAATATGAAATAATAAATTTTAATAAAATCGATGTTAGGAGAATGAAGATGTTTATTGATACACATGTACATTTGAATGCAGATCAGTATGAGGAAGACCTTCAAGAGGTAATTGATAGAGCCCTTGAAGCTAGAGTAGAGAAAATGGTTGTTATTGGTTTTGACCGTAAAACCATTAATAGAACAATGCAATTAATAGAGCAATATGATTTTGTTTATGGTGTCATTGGCTGGCATCCAGTAGACGCTATTGATTGTACGCAACAAGATTTAGATTGGATTGAGGAATTAGCTGCACATCCAAAAATAGTTGGCATTGGTGAAACAGGTTTGGACTATTATTGGGATAAGTCACCAAAAGAAGTTCAACAAGCACTTTTCCGCAAACAAATTCAATTAGCGCAAAAGTTAGGTTTGCCAATCATTATTCATAACAGGGATGCAACAGGGGATGTTGTACAAATTTTGCGTGAAGAAAACGCAGCATCCGTAGGGGGTGTTATGCACTGCTTTAGTGGGAGTGTAGAAACAGCACGTGAATGTATAGCTATGAATTTTATGATTAGTCTTGGTGGACCAGTGACATTCAAAAATGCACGTCTGCCAAAGGAAGTGGCTACGGAAATACCTCTAGAGCACTTGATGATTGAAACAGATGCACCATATTTGGCGCCACATCCACATCGAGGTAAGCGTAATGAACCAAGCTTTGTGCCCTTAGTTGCGGAGGAAATTGCGCGATTGAAGGGGTTAACAATTGAGGAAATTGCACAAGCAACTACCGCCAATGCGAAAATTTTTTTTGGGATTGACAATTAACTAGCTTAGATGCCTCCAATACAGGGTTTGTGGTTGGCAAAAACATAGAAGTCAATTTTCAGAGAAATACTTTCGGGTTGACAGTGCCAAAACTAGTCCGTATAATCCAACCTTGTATTAAGGAGGCGTTTTTTCATGTCAAATAATTCCATGAAAAACTTGTTCTTAGGATCATTGAGGAGTAAGCAAGCAGTGATAAGAATTATTTCACTTGTCCTGTTTGTATCTGTAATCTCTTTCGTACTTTATCAAGGTACGAAAAAAGCCGTAACGCTTGAAGCAAACGGAGAAACAATCGAAGTTTCAACACATGCCAAAACTGTAGAACAATTATTACAAGATCGAAATATAGATGTAGCAGCGCATGATAAAATATCACCCTCTCTGAACACCAAAATTGTTAATGGATTAGCAATTCAATGGGAACAGGCAAAAGAAGTAACTATTTCAGTTGATGGAAATCAGTCAAAAGTTTGGACAACTGAAACACTAGTGAAAGACATTTTGAAGGAAGCAAATATTGAAGTATCTGAACACGACTCTTTAGCACAAGGTCTAGATACTGAACTAGGAGCAGAGAACAAAATCGATATTCAAAAAGCGTTTCAAGTAGCGCTTGTCGATGGCGTAAACAAAAGACAAGTATGGTCCACTTCGACTACGGTCGCTAACTTTTTAAAACAACAAGGAATTCAGTTAAATGAATTCGATCGTGTCGAAAATAACCTGGAGGACGTTATTACTCCACAGAGTAAAATCGCAGTAGTTCGCGTAGAAAAGGTTATCGATGTAGTGGAAGACTCTTTAGATTTCGCAGTTGAAAAGAAGCAGGATGCTTCATTGCAAAAGGGGAAACAAAAGGTAGTGGCAACGGGCGAGAAGGGCTCAATTTCTCGTACGTATGAAGTTGTCAAAGAAAATGGCAAGGTTGTAGCTAAAAACCTACAAGCAGAGGCAGTTTTAAAAGAGCCAAAAAAACAAGTCGTTGCAGTTGGCACAAAAACAGTCGTTGCAAGTGCAGCAACTGTGTCACGTGGTTCAGCAGAGCCAGCTAGTGGTAAAGAATTCTATGTAACGGCAACAGCTTATACACCATATTGCAACGGTTGTACTGGTACATCAGCAACTGGTATAAACTTGCGTTCAAATTCTGGTATGAAGGTAATCGCAGTTGACCCTTCTGTTATTAAATTAGGCTCAAAAGTATGGGTTGAAGGCTATGGTACAGCTATCGCTGGAGATACTGGTGGCTCAATTAAGGGTAATAAGATCGATATACTTGTACAAACAGATGCTCAGGCACGTAACTGGGGACGTAAGAAAGTGCGTATTAAAGTATTAAATTAAAAAAATTGTAAAATTAATCAAAATGTTATTTCACTAATGGAGCTTTCCTGTTTTGACTGGCAGGGAGGCTTTTTTTTGTTTTAACAACTGTTTAAACAGTAAGTACAACAAACGCCCCTTGAAAGAAGGCGTTGGAATGCTAATTATTAGCAATGTTTGACGGTACGTTCGCTAGAAGGCTCGTTCAAACCCTGTATTTCTGTACAAACGGTATCTTGCAGTTGTAAAATGGTCAGAAGATAAGGTAGATAGAAAAGAGGAGTCTTTTTGCAAATAAAAGAAATCATTGTCGTTGAAGGAAAAGATGATACGACAGCTATTAAGCGTGCCGTACAAGCAGATACTATAGAAACAAATGGATCTGCTATCTCTGAAGAAACATTGAAGCGAATCCAACATGCTCAAGAAAAGCGTGGTGTTATTGTATTTACGGATCCTGACTACCCAGGACGTCGAATACGTGCCATTATTGAAGAGCGTGTTCAAGGAGTGAAACATGCCTTTTTACCAAAAGCCAAAACAATTGCGAAGAATGGTAAAGGCTTGGGGATTGAGCATGCAGCTGACGATGATATACGTGAAGCATTACGACATGTCTATACCCCTAAACAAGATGTGCCAAACGAAGATGATATTACACTGGAAGATTTAATGACAGCGCGTTTGATTGGCTATCCACAATCAAAACAGCGACGTGATCGACTGGGAGAAATTTTAAATATCGGTGCTACAAACGGTAAACAGCTTCATAAAAGGTTAAAAATGTTTCAGATTACAGAACAGCAATTTGGTGCGGCGGTCGCACAGTTAGATCAGGAGGAAAATGATGCATAAGGATATTGCAACACCAATTCGTACACAGGAAATTTTAAAAAAGTATGGATTTTCATTTAAAAAAAGCTTAGGACAAAACTTTTTAATTGATCCTAATATTTTACGAAATATTGTAAGTCACGCAAATTTAACAGAAAATAGTGGCGCAATTGAAGTTGGTCCTGGTATTGGTGCCCTAACAGAGCATTTGGCGAGAAGTGCCAAAAAGGTTGTTTCCTTTGAAATTGATCAACGTTTATTACCTGTGCTAGAAGACACACTTAGTCCATATAATAATGTGTCTATTATCCACTCTGACATTCTTAAGGCAGATGTTGCAAAGATTATTGCGGAGGAAATGCCAGGTATTGAAGATATTATGGTCGTTGCCAATCTACCGTATTATGTTACTACCCCAATCTTAATGAAATTGCTAAATGACCGATTACCAATCCGAGGTTTTGTTGTCATGATGCAAAAAGAGGTGGCTGATCGTATAACGGCTAAGCCTGGAACGAAGGAATATGGTTCATTATCTATTGCGATTCAGTATTATGTTAAGGCTGATATTGCTATGACTGTACCAAAAACAGTGTTTATGCCACAACCAAATGTCGATTCAGCGGTTATTCGGCTCATCAAGCATGACGAGCCACCAGTAAAAGTAATAGATGAGGATTTTTTATTTGTTGTGACTCGAGCATCTTTTGTTCAAAGAAGAAAAACAATCTACAATAATCTGCAAGCTGGTTTACCAAATGGGAAGGCACAAAAGGAACAAATTTTACAGGCATTAGAGGCAGCTACAATTGAGCCAACTCGTCGAGGAGAAACACTTACTATTCAAGAGTTTGGAAAATTAGCCGATGCACTATATCCTGTGTTTGCAAAGTAAGAATTTTTGTTAACATTTTTTCATGGATGTAAAAAAATATATGCTTTTTATAAAAAATAAGTTGACAAGATTTATAATGGGCTGATAAAATATTATATTTTGTTGACATTTTTGGGCGATTCGCTTATACTAGTTAGTAGTGAGGTGTAAGCGAAAATGCCAAAAACTTTAGCGGACATTAAAAAGTCGTTGGATTGTCATTTGGGTAAACGTTTGCAATTAAAAGCAAATGGTGGTCGCAAGAAAACGGTTGAGTGTGCAGGGATATTACGTGAGACATATCGCGCTATCTTTGTAGTAGAGCTCGATCAAGAAGACAATACGTGCAAGCGCGTATCGTATAGCTACACAGATATTTTAACTGAAGCAGTAGAGATTACATTTTTAGACGAAGCAAAAGCTGCTGTCGCAAAATAGTTTCTAGTACTTATTTCTATATTTTAGAAACACTCATGTATGTTAAAAACTACATGAGTGTTTTGCGTTTTCACGGGCATACTAAATTCGTCAGTTGTTAAAGGAGGAGTTTATATGCCTAGAAAAGGTATCATGTCACCTCGATTAAAAGAAGAGATCGCAAAAGAGCTTGGATTTTATGATGTTGTGCAAAAGGAAGGCTGGGGCGGCATAAAAGCTCGAGATGCTGGTAATATGGTCAAACGTGCCATAGAAATGGCTGAACGGGCAAGTAATGAGCAAGAGCATAAGTAGGCTATTTTTATTAAAGTAGTCATCTTATAAAGTTTCATTCAGCAAGGATGAAAATCCTTACTGACACAACAAATACAACTGACGAGAGAGAGCCGTTACTCCGAACAGGGTAAACGGTTCTTTTTTTCCATTTTCGCATTCTCATTATGGTAAAATAAAATGAATAATCTTGCGCGAAAAAAAGAACTGTTTATACGTGTAGCTATAAGGGAGGAAGAAAGATGCTTTATGTAAAGGCGCCTGCAAAAATCAATTTAACATTAGATGTACTTTATAAAAGGCCAGATAATTTTCACGAAGTAGAGATGGTTATGACAACTGTCGATTTAGCTGATCGTATCAGTCTTGAATCTCGAGAAGACGGTGTTATTCAAATTATTTCAACAGATAATTTTGTACCAAATGATCATCGTAATTTTGCGTATCAGGCAGCGCGTCTCATTAAAGATACATACGGCATTAGGCAAGGTGTATCCATTACTATTGAAAAGGAAATACCCATTGCGGCTGGACTTGCAGGTGGCAGTAGTGATGCAGCAGCTACATTAAAGGGACTAAATGAGCTTTGGGATTTAGGGTTATCGATAGATGAATTAGCGGAGCTGGGTGCTAAAATTGGCTCGGATGTTTCGTTTTGTGTCTATGGTGGCACAGCACTCGCTACAGGCCGTGGAGAAAAAATAGCTGAATTACCAGCCCCTCCAAACTGTTGGGTTGTATTAGCAAAGCCTAAAATTGGCGTGTCAACGGCTGAGGTATATGGGGGTCTTAAGGTTGAAGGGTTGAAACATCCAAATACCAAGCAAATGATACAAGCGATAGAAACAAAAGATTATGAGCTATTATGTTCTTCATTAGGAAATGTTTTGGAAACTGTAACATTTAACTTACATCCAGAAGTTGTGATGTTAAAAGAACAAATGAAACGCTTTGGTGCAGATGCTACGTTAATGAGTGGAAGCGGCCCGACTGTGTTTGGACTAGTTGATAGTGAAGCTCGTGTTAGTCGCATTTATAATGGTTTACGTGGTTTTTGTGAGGAAGTTTATGCAGTGCGAATTTTAGGTGAGCGGAATACGCTTGCTTAGAAACGCAAATTTGTGTTAATTTTACCTATAAATATTCGTGTTTAGGAGAGGGTCGCATGAAATGGAAGCGTAGTGAACGACTAGTTGATATGACGTACTACTTACTAGAACATCCACATCAGCTGATCCCGCTAACTTATTTTTCAGAACTATATCAATCTGCGAAGTCATCCATTAGTGAGGATTTAACGATTGTAAAGGAAACATTCGAAGAAAAAGGAATCGGGTTATTGATGACAGTGCCAGGTGCTGCTGGAGGAGTAAAGTATATTCCGAAGATGTCCGAGGCAGAAGTACGTTTAGTCATTCAGGATTTAAAGGCAGAGCTTGAACATTCAGATCGATTGTTACCAGGCGGTTACTTATTTATGACAGATTTGCTAGGAAACCCAGATTTAATAAATCGTGTAGGGAAGGTCTTTGCTTCTGCCTTTGCAGATCAACAAATTGATGTCATAATGACTGTAGCAACTAAGGGGATATCCATTGCCCATGCCATTGCAAGACATTTAAATGTACCAGTAGTAGTTGTGAGAAGAGACAGTAAAGTAACTGAGGGCTCTACAGTTAGCATTAACTATGTGTCTGGTTCTTCCAGAAGAATTCAGACAATGGTATTATCAAAAAGAAGCATGAAGAGTGGACAACGTGTGTTAATTACTGACGACTTTATGAAGGTCGGTGGTACTATGAACGGCATGAAAAATCTATTAGAGGAATTTGACTGTCAGCTAGCAGGCATCGCGGTGCTTGTGGAGGCTGAGCATGCCGACGAAACTTTAGTAGATGATTATTATTCACTTGTAAAGCTTCATGAAGTGAACGAAAAAGATCGTACAATTGCATTAAGTGAAGGTAACTATTTTTCTAAAAGGGGACATGACAAATGAAAGTAGTAGCAACAACAAATGCGCCAGCAGCCATCGGACCATATTCACAGGGGATTATTGTTAACGGTATGTTTTATAGCTCTGGTCAAATTCCATTAACAGCTACAGGTGAATTAGTGGAAGGCGATATTACTGCTCAAACAAATCAAGTGTTCGCTAATTTAAAAGCAGTTTTAGCGGAAGCTGGAACTTCTTTAGATCATGTTGTGAAAACAACGGTCTTTATGAAAGATATGAACGACTTTGTCGCAATGAATGAGGTTTATGCAGGCCATTTTGGTGACCATAAACCAGCACGTTCAGCTGTAGAGGTAGCTCGTCTTCCGAAAGATGTAAAAGTAGAAATCGAAGTTATCGCAATCGTAAAATAAAATAATTCGTTAAGTTCCCTAAAGAGAAACGCTCTTCTTTTTAGGGAATTTTTTTAAGCTGACAAACAATTGTCAAAAATTCCGTATATAAGAAAAAATATTATTCTAATAAGTATTCAAATTTTTTAGAAAATTTGATAGACTATTAAAAGGAAAATATTCGGTAATTGAGGATATGATATTTTCATGAAGGCATCTAAGAAGAGAGGTGGTGAGAAAATGGAAGTTACTGATGTGAGATTACGTCGAGTACAGACGGATGGTCGCATGCGTGCGATTGCTTCCATTACACTTGACAATGAGTTTGTTGTTCATGATATTCGTGTAATTGATGGAAATACTGGTTTATTCGTAGCTATGCCAAGTAAACGAACACCGGATGGGGAGTTTAGAGATATTGCCCATCCAATTAATTCTGACACTCGAAATAAAATTCAAGAGATCATTTTAAACGCCTATCATAACTCTAGCGAAATAGAGGAAACGGGCAAAGAGGAAGAATTAGAGGGTATTGGTGTGTAATAAAAAGGGAATAAATACCTATTAAAGGATTTGCTACAAATTAATGTGTAGAAAATGAGGAAGAACTCTTCTAGTAGGAAGGGTTCTTTTTATTTTGATAAAAAGAGAATATGAGTAATTTTAGGATATACTTCATGACAATCGAGCATAAGGTGCAATGGATTTTGTAATTCATCTTTTTGTCAACTCTACATGCCTTGAAAATAGATGAATTTTGCTATATAGTCATAAGAGAAAATGAGCGTATTGGAGGACTTACAGATGAGCAATATTTTTGCTGTCATTTTGGCTGCAGGTCAAGGTACACGTATGAAGTCCAAATTATATAAAGTGCTCCATCCAGTATGTGGGAAACCAATGGTGCAACATGTGGTGGATCATATTCAAACGTTAGATGTAAATCGCATTGTAACGGTTGTTGGACATGGTGCAGAGAAAGTGCAACAACAGCTTGGAGATAAAAGCGAGTATGTTCTGCAGGCCGAACAGTTAGGTACAGCTCATGCTGTTCAACAAGCTGAGGCTATTTTAGGTAACGAAGAAGGAACTACATTAGTTGTATGTGGGGATACACCACTAATTCGTCCTGAAACAATGCAGGCTTTATTCGAACATCACCAAGCAAAGAATGCTAAAGCAACTATTTTAACAGCGATTGCGGAAAATCCAACTGGCTATGGTCGTATTTTACGTGGCGATAACGGACAGGTTGAGCAAATTGTTGAGCAAAAGGACGCTTCAGCAGAACAGCAATTAGTAAAAGAAATAAACACGGGCACATACTGCTTTGATAACAAATTGTTATTTGAAACATTGAAGCTTGTGAAAAATGACAATGCACAAGGTGAATATTATTTACCGGATGTCATTGAAATTTTACAAAAGCAAGGTGATATTGTTGAAGCTTATGTCACTGATGATTTTGAAGAAACATTAGGTGTCAATGATCGTGTAGCTTTGTCACAAGCTGAGACATTAATGCGTACGAGAATCAATGAAAAACATATGCGTAATGGTGTCACAATTATACATCCTGAAACAACGCATATTAGCGCAGACGCAGTTATTGGGCGCGATACGGTTATTCAACCAGGCTCAATGATTGAAGGTGCCACTGTTATCGGTGAAGATTGCATAATTGGACCAAATACTCAAATTGTAGATAGTCGCATTGGTGACCGCACAACTGTACATTCTTCTGTTGTACGTGAAAGCGCTATTGCGGATGATACAGCTATTGGGCCATTTGCTCATATTCGACCACTTTCAGACATCGGTAGCCATGTGAAAATTGGTAACTTTGTAGAAGTGAAGAAAAGCAAGCTAGATAATGACACGAAAGTATCACATTTAAGCTATATTGGTGATGCAGAAATAGGCAGTAACGTCAATATTGGCTGTGGTTCCATTACAGTAAATTATGATGGAAAAAACAAGTTCAAAACAATTATTGAAGATGATGTATTTGTAGGATGTAATACTAACTTAGTAGCACCAGTGAAAGTTGGAAAAGGTTCATTTATTGCAGCAGGTTCTACAATTACTAAAGAAGTTCCTGAAGACGCACTAGCAATAGCTCGTGCACGACAAGAAAACAAACCGAATTATGTAAGCAAATTAAATTCAAAATAATTATCAACTAAACAGGAGGCCATCATGCCGTATCATTATGCAAACTCACAATTAAAAATATTTTCACTTAATTCCAATAATCCATTAGCTCAAGAAATTGCGCAGGAAATGGGCGTTGAATTAGGTAAATCTTCTGTTAAGCACTTCAGCGATGGAGAAGTTCAAATTAGCATTGAAGAAAGTATTCGTGGTTGTGATGTGTTTATCGTGCAGTCTACTTCTGCACCAGTAAACGAACATTTAATGGAGCTTTTAATTATGGTAGATGCAGTTAAACGTGCGTCTGCTCGTACAGTAAACGTTGTAATGCCTTATTATGGTTATGCACGCCAAGACCGTAAAGCAAAGGCGCGTGAGCCAATTACAGCTAAATTAGTGGCTAACCTACTTGAGACTGCTGGTGCAACACGTGTTATCGTATTAGATTTACACGCACCTCAAATCCAAGGTTTCTTCGATATCTTAATTGACCACTTAATGGCGGTACCATTACTATCTGATTACTTCAAATCTAAAGGTATTCCAGATGATGAAATCGTGATTGTTTCACCAGACCATGGTGGGGTAACACGTGCTCGTAAAATGGCTGAACGATTAAAAGCACCGATTGCAATTATTGACAAACGTCGTCCGAAACCAAATGTTGCGGAAGTTATGAACATTGTTGGTAATGTTGATGGTAAAGTGGCAATCTTGATTGATGATATTATTGATACAGCAGGTACAATTACAATTGGTGCCGATGCTTTACGTGCTGCTGGCGCTAAAGAAGTTTATGCTTGCTGCTCACACCCTGTATTATCTGGCCCAGCGATTGAACGTATTGAAAACTCTTCTATTAAAGAATTAGTTGTGACAAATACAATTCAGTTGCCAGCAGAGAAAAAATCGCCTAAAATTACGGAGCTTTCTGTAGCTAAATTAATGGCTGATGCTATTTCTCGTGTTTATGAAAACAAATCTGTAAGTACTCTATTTGATTAATAAATATGGCGAGTTAAAGACAAATCTACCTTTTTGGGTGGATTTGTCTTTTTTATATTCATTTTTGTGAAGGTGACGTAATAGATGAGTGCTTTTGGTGTGAATCATCTCACAAAGGGGTATAATAGATAATGTGTCTTAATAATATTTACTCTAAGTTAAAAAATAGAGCTAAATATTATCATAGCCTTCAACAAATACATTGTTGATAAGGCGTAAATAATTTTCTTGGAAGGGGAATAAAGAGGTATGAGTACAGTATTAAGTGTTACAAGGCGCGAAACTGGGCATCGTTCGACATTAACCCAACTTAGAAAAGGGGGAGCCATTCCTGCAGTTATTTACGGCTATAAGTTAGATTCAACCCCAATTTCTATTGCTGCGAAAGATTTTAAAAAATCCATTCAAAAAAATGGGCAAAATAGTGTGTTTTCACTAGAGTTAGAGGGGGAAAAAGTGAATGCTGTTGTGTCAGAGGTACAGCAATGTTCATTGAAAGATGAAGTAAATCATGTCGACTTTTTAGCTATTAATATGGCTGAAGAGTTAGAAGCTGATGTTCCGATTAAATTACTTGGTCAGTCAGTTGGAGTAAGTGAGGGCGGTATTTTAATGCAGCCTAACTTAGAATTGAAAGTGAAAGTAAAACCTGCGGCGTTACCTGAATCAATTGATGTTGATATTTCAGCATTGAAAATCGGGGAAACCCTAACGGTAGCAGATATTCGTGAAAAAATACCTGTTGAAATCATCAGTGAAGATGACTATATATTAGTAACCGTTGTGGCGCCTCCTTCTGTAGGGGAAGAGACTACAGAAAGTGTGGAAGAGCAAGTATAAAAGTAAATAATAGGTAAGGCTAATAAGGAGGCTACGGCTTTCTTATTAGCCTTTTTTTATGTCAGTAGGATTGTACAAAATGCTTTCTAGGTGTGCTATATGGTAAAATAATGACTATTAGATTGGAAAGAAGAGAGAGGTACTTATGAAAATTATCGTTGGATTAGGAAATCCAGGTAAACCTTATGAACATACAAGACATAATATTGGCTTTGATGTTATTGATGCATTAGCAGAAAAATGGGGGACACCTTTAACAAACTCGAAATTTAATGGGATGTATACAACTGTACATCGACCTGAGGGAAAGGTTCTACTTGTTAAACCTTTAACATATATGAATTTATCAGGGGAATGTGTCGGTCCCCTTATGGATTATTTTGATATTGATGTAGAAGATTTGATTGTTATTTATGATGACTTAGATTTAGAAACAGGTAAATTACGTCTGCGACAAAAAGGAAGTGCAGGTGGTCATAACGGCATTAAATCCTTAATTCAGCATCTTGGTACTCAGGAATTTAATCGTATCCGAGTAGGGATTAGCCGCCCACCAGCTGGTATGAAGGTAGCAGACTATGTATTAGCAAGATTTTCAAAGGACGATCAAGGTCTTATTGAAGAAGCCATTGAAAATTCTGTAAATGCTGTTGAAGCATCTCTTTCAAAGCCATTTCTTGATGTGATGAATCACTTTAACGCTAGCAAATAGATGGAATGCCACTAATAAATTTCCGTTAAAGTCTTTGGATAATTGGACTGGTTTAAGGTGAATGACTACAGACCTTTTACTATCATGACAGCTGATGTTTGTAGTGATTAGTCTTCACTACAAGCAAAAATCAATTCTCTAATTTTCAAGTTATTGCAATGCGGATGACATTGGAAAGTGCATAATCCGTTTTATAAATGTCTATACTTTAAGTAGAAAGCTGCTTAAAGGAGGATGATTTGGAGATGTCAGTTCGCTACCGATGTCGGCATTGTGAAGTAGAAATAGGGACACTACCATTTGATGCAGATGATACAATTCGAAAATTGCATATTTTTGAATTGGGAGAAGCAGATGATTATGTTGAGAAAGATCAACATGGACAAACGACTGTGCACTGCATTTGTGAGCAATGTGAGGATTCGCTGAAACAATATCCAGATTATCACGCACTCAATAAATGGATTCAATAATTGGAAGGATGCTTTGACGCACTTCATGTGTGTTCAAGGCTTTTTCCATTTTATAAAATAGCTGATAAGAAAGATAAATAAAATAGTACTAGAATAATAGCATTGAAAATTTAGAATTTTATGCTGAAAGGAGCTTTTGACTGTGGAGGTTTTACGACAGCTTGTGTCGCAGGATAAACATATTACATCATTTTTACAGGAGATTCAGAGCGGTCAAACTGCATCACAGCTTATTACTGGTTTAACAGGAAGCGCACGCCCCGTAATGGTCGATGCGTTATTTGAGCATGTGAAGAAGCCAATCTACATTGTTTCTCCTAATCTACTGCAGGCACAAAAGATGGTTGATGAGCTTGCTGGATTATTAGGTGAAGAGCATGTTCATTATTATCCAGCGGATGAATTCATTGCAGCAGACCTTTCTGTTGCTTCACCAGAACTACGTGCGGAGCGAATCGCAACACTCGATTGCTTAGCTAGAGGTGAGAAGGCTGTCTACGTCATACCAGTGGCAGGTTTACGGAAAATAATGCAGCCTAAGGAACATTGGCTACAATATTTTTTACAAACAGCTGTAGGCGATGAGATTGAAATAGATACTTGGTTACAAACATTAGTTGAAATGGGCTATGTGCGTAATTCAATGGTAACGACACCTGGAGAATTTGCGTTGCGCGGAGGCATACTAGATATTTATCCACCTTATTTGGAAGCACCTATTCGAATTGAATTATTTGATACTGAGGTTGATTCCATACGAACATTTTCAGCAGATGATCAACGTTCGATTGATAAATTACAAAAGATTCGTATTCTTCCTGCTTCAGAGGTCATTCTAACTAAATTAGAAAGGCAGGCATTAGCAGGCCGTTTAGAAGCGGCATTGGCTGCAAGCCTAAAGAAGGTTAAAAAGCAGGAGACAAAGGAACTTCTGTATCAATATATTCAATATGATATAGAATTGTTACAGCAAGGGAATTTACCCGACTACGTAAATAAATATGGCTCATTATTATACGATAAAACAGCTTATTTAGGAGATTATTTTGCACAAGATGGTATTGTGCTCTTTGACGAGCTTGGACGCATTCAGGAAGTGATGGATGCATGGGAACGTGAAGAGGATGAATGGTTTTTATCTTTAATTGAAGAAGGAAAAATGGTTCATGATGTCAAACCTGCCTTTACATTAAAAGAAATACAAGCAATGTTGTCACAACAGAAGCTATCATTTTCATTATTTTCAAGAACATTTGCTGGAATAACGTTTAATAAGACAACTAATTTCTCTTGTAAGCCAATGCAGCAATTTCACGGACAAATGTCATTGCTTCAAACTGAAGTCGAACGTTGGTTACTTGGTAAATTTACCGTACTGATTGTTGCAAGAGATAAAGAACGTGTTAAACGGGTTCAGCACATGCTTGGAGAATACGATATTCATACGGCTATTGGTGAACCAACAGAACCTGGTATTTATATAGTAGATGGTGGCTTGTCGAGTGGCTTTGAGTTGCCACTGCAACGTTTAGCAATTGTGACAGAAGACGAGCTTTTTAAACAGCAGGCAAAGAAAAAAGCACGTACACAAAAAATGACTAATGCTGAACGTATTAAAAGCTATACGGAAATTAAACCAGGTGATTATGTTGTACATGTTCATCATGGGATTGGTAAATATATTGGTGTAGAAACATTAGAGGTCAATGGTACACATAAGGATTATTTGCATATTCGCTATCGTGCAGACGATAAACTATACGTACCTGTAGAACAAATAGACTTAATCCAAAAATATGTGGCGTCAGAGGATCGTGAACCGAAGCTACATAAATTAGGTGGCGCTGAATGGAAAAAGGCTAAAGCGAAGGTATCTTCTGCTGTACAGGATATTGCCGATGATTTAATTAAGCTATATGCGAAGCGTGAAGCTGAGAAGGGGCATGCTTTTACACCTGATAATGATGACCAGCGTAATTTCGAGTCATTGTTCCCTTATGAGGAAACAGAGGATCAGCTACGTTCTATTGTAGAAGTGAAACGAGATATGGAGCGAGAACGCCCTATGGACCGTTTAGTGTGCGGTGATGTAGGCTATGGTAAAACCGAGGTAGCCATTCGTGCAGCATTTAAAGCTATTCAAGATGGTAAACAGGTTGCATTCCTCGTTCCTACAACGATTTTAGCCCAGCAGCATTATGAAACCATCCGTGAGCGCTTTCAGGATTTTGCCATTAATGTTGGCCTGTTATCTCGTTTCCGAACGAAAAAGGAGCAGTCTGCCACATTAAAGGGCTTAAAAGAGGGGCGCGTTGATATAGTTATAGGAACACATCGAATTTTATCTAAAGATTTAATTTTCCAAGATCTTGGTTTGTTAATTGTTGACGAAGAACAACGCTTTGGTGTGACACATAAGGAAAAAATTAAACAGCTAAAGACAAATGTTGATGTTTTAACTTTAACGGCAACTCCAATCCCGAGGACACTTCACATGTCAATGGTAGGAGTCCGAGATTTATCTGTTATTGAAACGCCACCAGCTAACCGATTCCCGGTTCAAACGTATGTGATGGAGCACAGTGGCGCATTAGTGCGAGAAGCCATTGAGCGGGAAATGGCGCGTGGCGGACAAGTGTTTTATTTATATAACCGAGTAGAAGATATGGCTCGAAAGGTTGAGGAGATTCAAGTGCTTGTCCCTGAAGCACGTATAGGCTTTGCGCATGGAAAAATGACAGAGTCAGAGCTGGAATCTGTGATTTTAGCCTTTTTAGAGGGTGACTATGATGTGCTTGTTACAACAACCATTATTGAGACAGGCGTCGATATACCAAATGTGAATACATTAATTGTTCATGATGCTGATCGCATGGGCTTAGCGCAGCTCTATCAATTACGTGGACGTGTTGGTCGCTCTAACAGGGTAGCCTATGCGTACTTTATGTACCAGCGTGACAAAGTATTGACAGATGTAGCAGAACAACGATTGCAGGCAATTAAAGAATTTACTGAGCTAGGCTCCGGCTTTAAAATTGCTATGCGTGATTTATCTATTCGGGGAGCAGGTAACTTACTTGGTGCGCAGCAGCATGGCTTTATCGATTCAGTCGGCTTTGATTTATACTCACAAATGCTTCAGGATGCCATTGCTGAACGTCAAACAGGTGTGAAAAAAGAAGAAAAGCCAGATATAGAAATATTGCTAAGTGTTGATGCTTATATCCCTGATGCCTATATTCCAGATGGGTATCAAAAAATCCAAATGTATAAACGTATTAAGGCAATGGATCAGGTGGAGGAGTACGAAGAAATCATGGAGGAATTGGAGGATCGATTTGGCGATCTTCCAATAGAAACAGAGCGTCTACTACGAATAGCAAGAATGAAGGTTTGGGGCTTAGGTGCTGGAGTAGTATCTGTAAAGGAAAAGCAAAAAATTATTACTATCCTATTATCCGAACAGGGGACAGCCAATGTCGATGGCAGTAAGATTATTGAAGCGTCAATGAAGTTTGAGCGTGCTGTTGGCTTTGGTATGGATGGCATGCAGTTGAAATTAACAATCGATGAGCGTAAGAGCGGAAAATATCAACCCTTTGATATTTTGGAAGAGCTAATGCAAATTATCGATAAGGCAAAAAAATAGCAAAAGGCTAATCTTATCTTTTTATGGAAGAGATAAGATAGCCTTTTTATTTTTCCAGTTTTTTTTATGAATTGATTATAGAAATTTGTTCCTTGGGTAATCTAATAAGGAGTTGATTGATGTAAGTAATAAAGTTTTTTGAAAAAATTTGATGGTTGTGAAATCCTTTTTCTTCAGTTTTTGCATAGATTGTTTAAAAAAAAACCATACTATAGTTGAATAAAAATTTCATTGTAGCGAAAGCGAGGCATTAGAATGAAGGCAACAGGAATTGTTCGTCGTATTGATGATTTAGGGCGTGTGGTTATTCCGAAAGAAATTCGTAGGACGCTACGTATTCGTGAAGGCGACCCGCTTGAAATTTATACGGACCGTGAAGGTGAAGTCATATTAAAAAAATATTCGCCCATCAATGATTTGGGTGAATTTGCAAGAGAATATGTTGAAACACTTTATGAAACATTAGGAACACCAGCATTTGTCACTGACCGCGATGAGGTAATCGCAGTTGCAGGGATTGGTAAAAAGGAATATATTAACCGTCGCATTACATCCTTTGCGGAGAGCTTCATGGAAGAGCGCTCAACAAAAATAGAAAAAATGGAGACAACGATTGAAATTGTCCCTGGGCAATATGAGCAAGTGAAATCGTATTGTGCGACACCTATTATGGTGAACGGTGATCCGATAGGTTGCATTATTGCCTTATCTAAAGTACATTTTGTCGGTGAAGTAGAGGTAAAAGTAGTGGAAACAGCTGCAAACTTCTTAGCTAAACAAATGAATAGTTGATGCATGGAAAAGTTATTGCGATGACCTTTAAGGCTGAACAATAACTTTTTTTGCGTACATAAAGATTGGTCAATATAGGAACAGTATAGCTCCTTAGCGCGTCAAACTTTTGAGATATGCTATACTATTGGCATTGTTAAGAAGGAAAGAGGGCAATTTATGTCGCAACGTTTTGGCATGAAAAGCTACATGAAAGGTGCCGCCTTATTGACAATAGCGGCTCTTATTGTAAAGGTTCTTAGTGCAATTTATCGTGTACCTTTTCAAAATCTAGTTGGAGATGAAGGCTTTTATATCTATCAACAGGTATATCCAGTTATATCGATTTTCGTTGTTTGGACATCTAGTGGCTTTGCTATAGCCATTTCTAAAATGCTTGCAGATAATGATTGCATTGTTGATACAATAGAACGTAATGAAAGACGAAGCACTATTATGCGTGTGGTTTTCCGGTATTTGACGGTGTTATCGCTACTGTTTTTTGCTGTTTTATTTGGAGGAGCTGAAAAAATTGCCCAATTGATGGGAGATGCTCAATTAGCACCATTGATTCGCTCAGGCTCATTTGTAGTACTGGTTATGCCAGCATTGGCTATTTTAAAAGGTGGCTTCCAATCTAGAGGCATTATGGAGCCGATTGCTTATGCCCAAGTCCTCGAACAAGCGGTAAGAGTTACTGTTATTTTAGCAGGAACATTTATCATTATGACGACTACTAAATCCCTTTATGGTGCAGGTGAAATGGCTGTTATTGGTACTGTAATTGGTGAAATTACGGCCTTGTTATTACTTGCCTATATCTCATATAAACGTTTTGGGCTAAAGCTAACTAAACTACAACTACATCCTATTTCAAGTTTGCCCATTGTTAAAGAGGTGACATGGCTAAGCTTAAGTGTCAGTATGAGCGGTCTTCTACTACTTGGATATCAGCTTGTCGATTCGTTTACGATATATTCAGCATTAATTGATAATGGCATGAATCCTACAATGGCGAAGGAAACAAAAGGTATTTATGATCGTGGACAACCTTTAGTTCAACTAGGTGTTGTCATTGCATCCTCATTGTCGCTTGCTATTGTTCCACTTGTTGCTCATTTATCTAAAAAACAAGAGGGGCGCAGTGCAGTTCCATTTATACAATTAACGTACAAAGCGTCCATACTATTCGGCTGGTCTGCAGCCTTGGGTTTAATGCTAGTTATGCCGTATTTAAATGAAATGCTTTTCAAAACGAATACGTTATCCGAAGTATTAATCGTCTATGTATTCCAAATTGTACCATTATCGATTATTCTTACATTTACAGCGATCTTACAAGGCTATGGAAAATTAAAAAAGCCAGCTCTATTTTTAATGCTAGGTTTTCTGCTAAAAATGATACTGAATGTACGATTAATCGGTTGGTTAGGTGTATTAGGAGCGGCTATCGTAAATGATATAGGATTATTATTAACAGCGATTTTACTAATTATTTATTTAAAAACATTGACTGGCATTCAGCTAGCATCTGTCGATTTTTATAAAAAAGTTGGGACAGCATCTTTCAGTATGGCAGTCGTTGTACTTGTCTGGTTACAGTTTGTATCGGCAATCTTAAGCCATTCACTGTCTTCACGTATGGTAGCTATGGTGACGGGTTTAACAGCTGTATCCATAGGGGCATTTGTTATGCTGACTGTCATTGCGAAGAAACGAGTATTAATGGAGAAAGAGTGGTATTTATTGCCGTTTGGACGTAGAATGGCTGTTTACCAACTTTGGCTCAATTCAAAGAAGTAGGTGTGAATATTGAAAAATTTAACAATTATTGGCTTAGGTGCAGGGGATTTTAATCAGCTGCAAATGGGTGTTTATAGAAAATTAAAGGCTGCTAAAAAATTATATGTACGTACGATAGATCACCCAGTATTAGAGGAATTAGCAGCAGAGGGTGTGAAATTCGAAAGCTTTGATAAAGTATATGAAAAACATGATGCATTCCAGCCTGTCTATGCGGAGATAGCAAATGCACTTATTGAAGCTGCTGCTGTTGAGGATATTATGTATGCTGTGCCAGGCCATCCATTAGTTGCAGAACAGACAGTGCAACTGCTTATTGCAGCAGCGGATGAAGGCAAAATTAAGTTAGTTATTGAGGGCGGTCAGAGTTTCTTAGATCCTATTTTTGGTGCATTAAAAATTGATCCAATAGAAGGTTTTCAATTGCTTGATGGTACCAGTTTTTCAATGCATGACATTAACATGCGTCAACATATTTTGATCGCGCAAGTATACGATACATTTAGTGCCTCGGAAGTAAAGCTAACGTTGATGGAGAAATATGATGACGAGTACCCTGTGACGGTTGTGACGGCTGCAGGGTCTGCACAAGAACAGATTGTTACGGTACCTCTCTATGAACTCGATCAAAGTGTAGAAGTTAATAATTTAACAACAGTCTATGTACCACCTGTCAAATCGCAAGAAGAGGCATTAAAAGATTGGACAACATTCCGTCAGATTATTGCAACGCTAAGAGGTCCGAATGGCTGTCCTTGGGATCAAAAACAAACACATGAGTCGTTAAAAAAATATTTACTCGAAGAAGCACATGAATATTTGGCTGCTATAGATGCTGAGGACGATTTTGCAATGATCGAGGAACTTGGTGATGTGCTATTACAAGTATTTTTACATGCACAAATTGGAGAAGATGAAGGTTACTTTACACTTGAAGATGTGTTAGCTTCCATTAGTGAAAAAATGATTCGCCGCCACCCACATGTTTTTGGTGATGTTGCAGTGGAAGATGCGGACGATGTTGTGGCCAATTGGGAGGCTATTAAGGCTGAAGAAAAGGGTACTAGCGATAAACCACTATTAGACGAGGAGTATAGAGCCTCTTCTGCATTACAAACAGCATTTAATTACCAAAAAAGAGCTGCAAAAGTGGGCTTTGACTGGCCAGATGTGGATGGGGCATGGGATAAATTTGATGAGGAGTGGCAGGAATTTCGCCAGGAAGTAACGAAAGGCTCTAATGCATCCCGTTTGGATGAATTTGGTGACGTGTTGTTTACACTAGTAAATTTAGCGCGTTTCTACAAACTGTCACCAGAAGAGGCTATGCTACATGCAAATGAAAAATTTGCACGACGTTTCGGTTATGTAGAGGAACAGGTAAAGATCAGTGGAAAGTCTTTTTCCGATTTTACATTAGAGCAATTAGATGCATTTTGGAATGAAGCAAAGCGACTAGAAAAGGAGTAAAAAGATGAGACTAGATAAATTTTTAAAAGTATCCCGTTTAATAAAACGCCGCACTTTAGCAAAAGAGGTGGCAGACCAAGGTCGTATCACAATCAATGATAAAGTAGCGAAAGCTAGTAGTACAGTAAAAGCAGGAGATGAGCTAGCTATTCGTTTCGGTCAAAAAATAGTGACTGCACGTGTAGAAGAATTACGTGATACAGTGAAAAAAGAAGATGCCGCAAAAATGTTTACCATTTTGAAGGAAGAAAGACTAGAAAAGGTTGAACCTGAATTTATTGATGATGAGGATTAAAGTTAAATTTATTTTTTAAACCTCCTAATGTTGTCCCACCTTTCTTTTGTGGATGAAAGTATTACACAACTTAAATAAAGTTGTCATGCTTTGAAGGTTGTCCGCATAAAGTGAACAGAAGCTAGGACGACTAAAGGAGGAAAAAAATGACGCTACATCAAGAAAGTAATCGTTACACAATTCCATCTGGAGAGCATATTTTAACGATTCGTAATCGTAAAAGAATGGACATGACTTCTGTAAAATCAATTGAACGCTTTGATCAGGAAGAGTTTTTCATTAAGACGTCCCAAGGGCACTTGTTAATTCGCGGAGAAGAACTGCATATCGTTCATTTAGATGTTGATAAAGGATTATTGACACTTGAAGGAACTGTAAAAACCTTACAGTACGACGAGGAGGAAAGTGGCTTCTCGAAAGGTTTCCTTCATAAGTTATTTGGATGATTGTTAGTGAACAATTATATCAATTAATTGTCATGGTTTTGAGCGGTATAGCAGTTGGTTTCATTATTGATAGTGTAAGGCTCGTAGTTTTTTCAACTCCAAAAAGGTCAAGCCTTCGAAAGTGGATGATGATTGTTGAATTAATAACATGGATTCTACTTGGGGGAGCGACATACTATTTATTATTTTGGCTAAAAGACGGCGCTTGGCGGGCTTATGACCCGCTAGCGCAAATAGCCGGAATTTTTTTGTATCAATCGTTATTTCAAAATTTTTTACGTTTCATTGCTAGAATTGTGGTGAATATAACTTGGAGACCCTTCTGGTTCATTGTACGCTTCATAGTCGCTGTTATTCGACAAATTTTGCAGCTATTCATAAATATAGTAATGTTTGTTATAAGACCTTTTGTCAAAATTTATTCCTATTTGTCCTACACTTTTTTTAAAAAATTACGATATTTGAAGTATAATAGAAAGCAACAATAATTTTCGGAGGTGCGGGCATGACTAGACGTCATTCATCAGATGATGAACAACAAAATTTCACGAAGCTTGATAATGACTATGTCCGTAACACGGATAGAGCTATAAATCGCAAACAGCAGGCTCGTAAACGTAAATTGCGTCGTATTGTCTTTTTTGCGATTGTACCAGTCATTATTATCGCTCTTCTCTTAAATGTGCTATCACATCAAAATGAAACTTTAGCAGCAAAAGAGAAATTAAAGAAAGAAGCGAATCAGCATCTCACTGAATTGAAAGAAGAACAAGATACATTAAATCTTAAAATCAAACAATTACAGGATGATGAATATATCGCAAAGCTATTAAGAAAAGAGTATTACTTATCTGATGAAGGTGAGATTATTTTTATCATTCCAGATAAGGAAGATAAAAAAGACGACTGAAAAGCTGTGTATTGTTGACACTCTTTTATTGTTATATATAATGAAAAGAGAAGCTTAATGCAATAAAAGGTTTGATTAAATTGATTACATGGCTCAAATGAGTCGCTTAATTTTTAAGGAGGAGCATTTTTTTTATGTCAATTGAAGTAGGCAGCAAGGTACAAGGTAAAGTAACAGGAATCACAAATTTTGGAGCATTCGTTGAGCTGCCAGATGGCAAAACAGGCTTAGTTCACATTAGTGAAGTTGCTGACAATTATGTAAAAGATATCAATGAGCATCTAAAAGTTGGAGATGAAGTTGAAGTAAAAGTGATGAATGTTGAAGCGGACGGGAAGATCGGTCTTTCAATCCGTAAAGCAAAGCCTCAAGCTGAGAGACCAGAACGTCCAGCACGTCCACGTCGTGATAATCGTTCTAATGATCGTAACGAACGCCACCAGCCAAAAGAAAATTTTGAGCAAAAAATGGCACGCTTCTTAAAAGATAGTGATGAACGTCTAGCAACACTTAAACGTGCTACAGAATCAAAACGCGGAGGTCGCGGAGCTAGAAGAGGGTAGTTTGCTGACTGTTTTAATCGTAGAAAAAGTGTATGAAATAGAGTTGGGATTAGCTTTTTAATAAAGCTAATCCCTTTTTTTCATTTACCTACAAAGTAGAAGAAGGTTTCTTTTTCTTTTTTGTGGGGTTTATTGTTTTTTCATCGGCAGAAGCTATGGATGTTTTCTCCACTGGATGAGTAACCATTTTGACAAGTAAGAAAACACCATATACACTCACGGTAAGTCCACAAAGTAATAGGATTATTTGAACAAAAAAAGGTAAATTAATAAGAATTGAAATAAGAATAATCATCGAGCCACTTCCGCAAATTAACGCGGCTTTTGTTAATGCACTCAAGGGAATTTAACCTCCTAAAAAACACTCTTTTCTTTAGTATGCCATATTTTTATACGCAGTCACATAGTTATAAATGAACAGACGGATAGATGGGAATAGTGACAAAATAGATTACAATAAAAATAGGCGCCTCAGAATTTAGTTCTGAGGCGCCTATTTGAGATGACCCGTACGGGATTCGAACCCGTGTTACCGCCGTGAAAGGGCGGTGTCTTAACCACTTGACCAACGGGCCTACTATGGTGGCGGCCGAGGGGATCGAACCCCCGACCTTACGGGTATGAACCGTACGCTCTAGCCAGCTGAGCTAGGCCGCCAATTACTATATGGAGCGGAAGACGAGGTTCGAACTCGCGACCCCCACCTTGGCAAGGTGGTGTTCTACCACTGAACTACTTCCGCACAGTCGTTTAAGCAACAAGTTAAATAATACAAGCCAAACGTGCTAGTGTCAAGTAGGTTTTTTAAAAAAATATATTTCGTAAAAACTAGCATAGAAGAGTATTTTAGCGGATTTTTTGTTCTTACGTAGAAATGTATCGTGGTAACAGTTGAATAAAGTGATTGATAGCTCATAGAATGCCCTCGCACTAAGCTTTATGATGAATAGCAAGTCATTACAATTTTGTTTTTATAAGTGGATTTTTCAACGTTTTTCATAAATGTTAGGCTGTTGCGAAAGAAATTGTTGCCAATTCTCGTATTTATGAATAGCTATTAGTCGAAATATTTATATTTTTTTCTGTCAACGTCAGACAATCTTTCCGCACATAATTTTTTATAATAACCAAAAGTGCGGAAAGGGGATAATCAAATGACAAGTATTGAATGGTATAATACAACGAATGTAGATGACCAAAAGATCGGTATGAAAAAGAAGCAGATCCTAATAGGTTCTCTCTTTTTTTTAACCGCCTTTTTCTTAGCTCAATCTGTTGTATTTGAAGCAGCTGTACCGTTCTCAGTTCCTTTTTGGGCCATTATTCGAACAAAGTATAGGGAGTATGCCAAATTCGTTTTATTCGGTAGTTTAGCAGGTTGTTTTTTCCTTGGTTTTGGACAAGTCTTCATTCTAGCGTTACAAATTGTTATGTATGAATGTATCATGCGTTTCCGTTACTGGCAGTTGCCCCAAAGTATTGCGGTGTCTTTAGCTGTATTACTGGTACAAATAATGTGGCAAGGGGTGATGTATCAAGGCTTGCCACCAGTGCTTGTACAATTTTATGTAGGCTGTGAGGCAGCTCTAGCTCTTATTATGACGCTGTTTATGCAAGTGCTATTTGTTAACTCGTATGAATGGTTTACGAGTCATTGGACATATGAGAAGCTAGGCTCTGGATTAGTCGTGTTTGCTGCCATGCTTACTGGGATGCAAGCAGTTGTGATTAGCTATTTCTCACTCCCCATTTTTTTATTGCAGCTTTTTATCTGTTTTGGTGCATTGGTTGGCAGTGTCCCATTAGCAACAGTAATCGGAGCAGTGCTGGGAACTCTTATCGGTATTGCTAAGCTTTCATTTACCGGGATGCTTTCAGTTGCGACCTTAACGGGGCTGTGTGCAGGAATGGGAGCTAAAGGTGGTAGATTTGGTGTTGCGATCGGTAGTATTTTGCCAAGTGTCTTTTTTTTATTTTATGACGCCACACTGCCTTTAGATAGCGTGTATTTTACCTCCATTGCCATCGGGAGCATTCTTTTTCTAACGATCCCAAAGAAATATTCAGATAGGGTGAGGGACAAGCTTTTCCCACAACGTGAGGAGATTTTACTGGCACGACAGAATTGGTTAACCGAACATGTAACGTATAAATTAGAGCATTTTCAGCATTTTGTACAATTCATGAAGGAGCTTGTATTTGATCGCTTTATGACGGCTCCAGTTGAAGCTGCGAAGGAAGTATCTCCAATGAACACTTGTTTAAGCTGTTTCCGCTATGAACATTGCTGGGGTGCTAAAAATAACGGTATGGACAAGCTTGTGACAGACTGGTTTCATATGAAAGGAGTAGGCAAGGAATCAGCTATTCATCGTGTAGAAGAACAAATACGCTATAAATGCGTAAAATCGACGAAGATTTTCGAGGAATTAGATACAGAGCTTTATAGGGAACGCATTAATGGGCAGTACTTTCATGGTAAAAAAATGATTGCCCTGCAACTTCGTGATATGAGTAACCATTTAAACCAGTTAATCGCTGAGATGAAGGAGGATACAATTTCATTTGTTAGTGTAGAAAAGGATATTGCTGAACGCTTAAAGGATGCCAATATTGAATGTTTTCAACTAGATGTGCTTAGCAATAAGCCAGGTGCAAGAAAGATTGTTTGTGCTTTAGCACCAGCACGTGTCAACTGGGAGGAAGATACAACATTAGCTGAACGCATGATTCTGCCAATTCTTTATGAGATTTTCGATGAACCTTTTGAAATAGAAAAAGTAATAGCCTGTGAAATACCGTTTCGTCATGTTCAAATATGCTTTAGATCAGCTATTAGCTTTGAAGTAGAGTATGATATATATAGCATGTCGAAAGATGCAACACTATATTCTGGAGACTCTCATGCCCTCTTCCAATTGCATCCAGGACTATTTGCCATTTTGCTGTCTGATGGTATGGGGCAAAATAAAGAAGCACAACATGAAAGTAGAAAATTGATCCACTTGATGCGAGAGTGTCTTAATTACAATATGAATCCGGAAACGGCGATGCATACATTGCATTATGTTATGTCATTAAAGCAACAGGATGATATGTATGCAACACTTGATTTTGCACTTGTTGATTTACAGCATGGTGATTTGTGGTCGTGGAAGGCTGGAGGTATGTCGACCTATATTTTACGTGGAAAAGAGGTGCTGAAAGTTGAAAGTAATGCAGCACCTGTAGGATTTTTATCTATTTCAACAGTAGAAGCTGAAAAAAGAAAACTGAAGGCAGGAGACGTTATTTTAATGCACTCAGATGGCCTGTTTTCAAGTGTAGATGATTGGGATGAGCAAGAGGAAACATTTTTAGCTTTTGCACAGCAGGTTGCCAGTACAAATAAAACCATTCAAGAAAAGCTAACAACGATCATGCAATCATTCCAAGGGTATTTTGAAATAGAAGATGACTGTACAGTATTAATGTTAGAGGTGACGCATGTTGTACCGACATGGGCTGTCTTTAGACCAGCTCAGTATTCTATGAGTAATTCATCTTAAAATAACAACGAAAAGGGGAGGAGAAGCGTTTGTCATTTGAATTAAAGGTCAAAACATTTATTGAAGAAGAGCAATTATTACAGCAAGGCGATCATCTTCTCATCGCCGTTTCGGGTGGGGTAGACTCTATGGCGTTACTCCATTACTTTATCCAAACACAGGCGCAGTGGAACATTCAGGTGGAAGCAGTACATGTCGATCATATGTTGAGAGGGCAAAACTCTGCTGCAGATAGAGCATTTGTCCAAAAGTATTGTGACGACAATGGTGTTTACTTACATGCTACAGATATTCCAATACCTGCAATTATGGCACAGGAAAATGGTAATACACAGTTAATTTGTCGTAGGGAGAGGTATCGATATTTCAAAGAAATCTTGAGAAAAACAAATGCCAATAAGCTTGTAACTGCACATCATGCGGATGACCAACTGGAGTCAGTATTAATGGCCCTTACAAAAAATGCAACAATGAACAGTATGCAAGGCATACGTCCTCAACGATGTTTTGAAGGCAAATCATTAATTCGTCCGTTTTTAACGGTTACAAAGTCTGAAATAAGGGAATATTTACTTAGAAAAGGTTTGGATTATCGAGAAGATGCTAGCAATTCCAAAGACACCTATGTACGCAATCGCTTTAGACATCATGTGGTGCCTTTACTGGAGGCAGAAAATCCGAGAGTGACTGAGCAGGTGGCCCATTTCACAAAGCAATTGCAAGAAGACGATACCTTTTTAATGACATTAGCCCAAGATGTATTTTCTCAAACCATCATAAGAAGTAACGAAAATACATATAGCATGGAAATTGAGGCTTTTCAATTGGTACCACTTGCTTTACAAAGGAGGCTCATTTTAATACTATTAAACTATCTTTACAAAGATTCAAATACGATACAAAGTTATGCTTTATTGACTTCAATTTTAAAGCTTTGTGATACAACAGCAGGGTATGCTGAAATTCACTTGCCTGAAGATTTTCTAGCAGTTCGCCTTTACGGGAAATTAACGATTCAGAAGAATAAGCCATTAGAAGGCCAAACATCTCCTGAGAAACAAATGATTACGGCTGCTGATGGATGGACAACACTGACAAATGGTGAACGCTTATGCGTAGTCAATTTGCATGATTTATCGTCTGAATTGCTGACGGATACTGCACAGCTTTTTTATTTTAACGCTAGCAAACTCCAACTACCGCTCTATATTCGAGCACGCAAGGACGGAGACAGAATGCTGTTAAAAGGAATGGATCAGCCAAAACGCTTATCTCGCCTTTTTATAGATGAAAAGATTCCTTTAAATGAGCGAAATAGCTGGCCGTTACTGATTTCTCAATCTGATGAGGTGGTAGCGGTAATTGGTGTGCGTATGGGAATATTTTTTTCAACCACTCCGCAACCAAACGATGATACAGTGCTCATCGTAGACTAAGGTCTTTGTAAAATATTTCACCGTAATTGGTTGAAAATTTTTTGATACATCACGAGGAGGAATCGATATGTTACAAAACGACATCGAAAAAATTATGATTACAGAAGAACAACTGCAAGAAAGAATTGCACATTTAGGTGCACAATTAACAGAGGAATACAAAGATGCATTCCCATTAGCTGTTGGTGTGCTTAAAGGAGCAATGCCATTTATGACAGACCTAATGAAACGCTTCGATTCTTTCATCGAATTGGATTTTATGGATGTTTCTAGTTATGGTAATGCTACTGTGTCATCGGGTGAAGTGAAAATTTTAAAAGATTTAAACACAAGCGTTGAGGGACGTGACGTATTAATTATCGAGGATATTATCGATAGTGGTTTAACGTTAAGCTATTTAGTAGATTTATTTAAATACCGCAAAGCAAAGTCCATCAAAATTGTTACATTATTAGATAAACCATCAGGCCGTAAAGTGGACTTATCTGCTGACTATGTTGGTTTTGAAGTGCCGGATGGCTTTGTTGTAGGGTATGGCTTAGATTACGCAGAAAAATATCGTAATTTACCTTATATTGGTATACTGAAGCCTGAAGTTTATTCTTTCTAAGTTACAAAAACCAGCTATAAATGCAAAGGCCTCCAGCGCAAGTCATGTATTTTTTGTTATGTTTAACATAATTCAAAATCTTGACACAATGTTCAGCTATATCGAGTCCAAGGAACAGGTACAATTACGCTGGGACATATAAAGATGGCCTAAAACTGTTTTGATAACGGCAAAAGTGAACGAAACATTTTTTAAGTAGGGCTTTTCGTTGTATGATGAAATCATGATATGTTAAGATTTTACTTATAATTTTTCTGTTTGTAATGAGGAGGCTGGAGATGAATCGAATATTTCGATATACCATATTTTATTTACTGATTTTCCTAGTGATTATCGGTATTTTTGGTACTTTCAATAGTGGAAATTCACCAACGAAAGAGTTATCTTATCATGAGTTTCAACAAGCTCTAGATAAGAAAGAAATAACAAGTGCTACAATTCAACCTGATAAATCAGTTTACATCGTTGAAGGTACACTGAAAGGTTATGAGAAGGGTCAAAGCTTTACAGTGAATATCCCTCGTGAAAACCAATCTTTAATGGACCGTATCGATGAGGCTGCTAAGGATAAAGATAGTAATATTAGTTTTTTAGCAGCACCAGAAACAAGTGGATGGATTCAATTCTTTACAGGAATTATTCCTTTCATCATCATCATTTTCTTATTCTTCTTCCTAATGAGCCAATCTCAGGGTGGCGGTAATAAAGTGATGAGCTTTGGTAAAAGTAAAGCTAAACTTTATGATGACCAAAAGAAAAAAGTTCGTTTTACAGATGTAGCAGGTGCTGATGAAGAGAAAGCAGAGCTTGTAGAGGTTGTAGATTTTTTAAAAGACCATCGCAAGTTCACTGAAATCGGTGCACGCATTCCAAAAGGTATCTTACTTGTCGGTCCTCCAGGTACAGGTAAAACATTACTTGCACGTGCAGTGGCAGGCGAAGCAGGCGTTCCTTTCTTCTCAATTTCAGGTTCTGACTTCGTAGAAATGTTTGTCGGCGTCGGTGCATCACGTGTTCGAGATTTATTTGAAAACGCGAAGAAAAACGCACCATGTATCATCTTTATCGATGAGATTGATGCGGTTGGTCGTCAACGTGGCGCTGGTCTTGGCGGTGGTCATGACGAACGTGAACAAACACTGAACCAATTATTGGTTGAAATGGATGGTTTCGGAGCAAATGAAGGTATTATTATCATTGCTGCAACAAACCGCCCAGATATTTTAGATAAAGCGTTATTACGTCCAGGTCGATTTGACCGCCAAATTACTGTAGGTCATCCTGATGTAAAAGGGCGCGAAGCAATTCTTAAAGTACATGCACGTAATAAACCTTTAGCAGATACAGTTGATTTAGCTGCAGTTGCTCAACGTACTCCAGGTTTCTCCGGTGCAGATTTAGAAAACTTACTAAACGAAGCAGCACTTGTAGCAGCTCGTAAAAGTAAACGTACGATTAGTATGGCGGATATCGATGAAGCCTCTGACCGAGTAATTGCGGGTCCAGCTAAAGCAAGTCGAGTATACTCAGCCAAAGAGAAAAAACTGGTATCCTTCCATGAGGCTGGTCACGTAGTAGTAGGTCTTGAGCTTGATGAAGCGGATACAGTGCACAAAGTAACAATTGTTCCTCGTGGTCAAGCGGGTGGATATGCGATTATGTTACCGAAGGAAGAACGTTTCTTTACAACAAAGCAAGAGCTCTTAGATCGTATTGCAGGCCTTCTTGGTGGTCGTGTAGCTGAAGAAATTGTTCTTGGTGAAGTTTCTACTGGGGCACATAACGATTTCCAAAAAGTTACAAGCATTGCTCGTGCTATGGTTACCGAATACGGAATGAGTGAAAACCTTGGTGCTATGCAATTTGGTTCAAGTCAGGGTGGCAATGTATTCCTTGGTCGCGACTTTAATTCAGATCAAAATTATTCTGACTCAGTAGCCTATGAAATTGATAAAGAAATGCAAAAAATTATTGATACACAATATGAGCGTACAAAACGCATCCTAACGGAGAAACGTGATTTGCTTGATTTAATTGCCAATACTTTAATGGAGAAAGAAACATTAAATGCACAGGAAATCGAACATTTACGTGATCATGGTATTTTACCAGAGCCAGAGGTCGTAGAAAGTATTGAGGAGAGCACTCCGAAAATTGAAGCGAAGCCAACATTAGATACTATTGGTGAACCAACTGTTGAAAAAGAGCTACTTAGCAAAGAGCCTAACCCAACAACTTTAAATCTGGCAAAAGAAAGTAAAGAACCAAATGATGCTCCTAAAGGTATCGATGAGAAACGTGATTAAAGTAGAAAAGACTGTTTACTAAAATTAGGTAAACAGTCTTTTCCTTTGCCTTTTCTTGCTAATAAGCATTAGGATATATTTATGTAAGACAGTTACATATAACTCTGCTCTTAGGGTGGAGAGAAGATGTAAAGTTAGTGAAAACAGATTGGAGTGTTTAACGTGGGAAATGTAACATTGAATAATGGACTTAAGATGCCTTTGGTTGGTTATGGTGTTTTTCGAGTACCTGAAGGAGATGACCTAGCAGAAGCCGTAAAAACAGCTATTGCTAAAGGTTATCGTAGCATTGATACAGCACAAGTATATCGCAATGAAGAAAGTGTTGGTCGTGGAATACAAGCCGCAATTGAAGAAGGTTTAGTAACTCGTGAAGAACTATTTATCACATCCAAAGTTTGGAACGATGGTCTTTCCTATGAAAAAACACTTGCCGCATATGATAGCAGTTTAGAGAAAATGGGATTAGACTATTTAGATTTGTATTTAGTGCACTGGCCAGGAATTGATCAAAATTATATTGAGGTTTACAAAGCACTAGAAAAAATTTATCAAGATGGTCGAGTACGCTCAATTGGTGTTAGTAATTTCCATGTGCATCATTTAGAAAGCCTTTTGAAGGAAACGACTGTTATTCCTGTTATTAATCAAATTGAATTTCACCCACATTTAACACAAGAGGAAGTACGTGCCTATTGTGAGGATAAGGGTATACAGGTGGAGGCGTGGTCTCCATTGATGAATGGCTCTCTACTTGAAGAAGCGTTGATTCAAGAATTAGCCTCTAAATACAGCAAGACACCTGCACAGATTGTGTTACGCTATGATGTACAGCATCATGTTGTCACAATTCCAAAGACGATGACACCGGCACGTATGTCTGAAAACCTTGATGTTTTTGACTTTGCGTTATCTGAGCAAGAAATGACACAGTTGGATGCATTGAATGATGGTCTACGTTGTGGTCCAGATCCAGAAAAATTTAATTTTAAATGATTTTCAAAGGGGCTGCCTAGTTTAGGGAGCTCCTTTTTAAAGAAGCTTTCATCGTTATAGATGAACATCCACTGAAAAAATAAAGTAAGCATTCCGCTCACGCCTTTAGAGGAAGGAGATGAATGCTGAATCAAGGTAAAAAGTATGGTATCATTTTCTAAAGTATTTTATCTTCATTTCAATTAGATTGTAGCTGTCATGTTAGGTTTATGAAAGGTGCAATGATGATAGGGGAGGTGTCAGCCTTGATTTTAGTTTTAGATGCAGGGAATTCTAATATTGTATTAGGTGTCTATGATGACAACGAACAATTAGCTTTCCATTGGCGTATGGTGACGGACCTTCATAAAACAGAGGATGAATATGCTATGCAAGTTCTTTCATTTTTTAATCATGCAGGCATTTCATTTGAACAAATTACAGGTATTATTATATCCTCAGTTGTGCCACCAATTATGTTTTCATTAGACGCGATGTGTCAGAAATATTTTCGAAGAAAGCCTTTGGTAGTTGGCCCGGGTGTGAAAACGGGTTTAAATATTAAATACGAAAATCCGCGTGAGGTTGGGTCAGATCGCATTGTGAATGCCATAGCAGCTCTAGATTTATATAAAGCCCCTTGTATCATAGTTGATTTTGGTACAGCGACAACCTATTGTTATTTGAATGAGAAGGGCGATTACATGGGTGGTGCTATCGCGCCGGGTATAACGATTTCTACAGAGGCTCTTTATACACAGGCTGCAAGATTGCCGCGTATTGAAATAGTACGGCCTTCACATATTGTCGGGAAAACGACCGTTTCTGCCATGCAGGCAGGTATTTTTTATGGCTTTGTAGGACAAGTAGAGGGCATTGTTAACCGGATGAAAGCACAAAGTAAAGAGGAGCCATTAGTTATTGCTACAGGTGGGCTAGCAAATTTAATCGCAGGGGAGACACAAATCATTGATGTTGTGGATCCGTTTTTAACTTTGAAGGGTTTATATAAGCTATATAAACGTAACCAATAGGAAATGAGGGACATTCCATTTATGAATGATTATTTAGTAAGAGGGTTAGGATTTAATGGGCAAGTTCGTGTGTTTGCAGCTCGTACAACTGCTACAGTAGGTGAAGCGCAACGTCGTCATGATACTTGGCCAGTTGTGTCAGCAGCTTTAGGTCGTTCAATGACAGCAGCTGTCATGATGGGAGCTATGTTAAAAGGTGAAGAGAAAATCACGATTAAAATTGAGGGTGACGGTCCAATTGGCCCTATGGTAATTGATAGTAATGCACATGGGGAAGTACGCGGATTTGTTACAAACCCCCATGTTCACTTTGATTTAAATGAGCAAGGGAAGTTAGATGTTCGAGCAGGCGTTGGTACAGAAGGATTTCTTACAATTGTTAAAGATCTTGGATTGAGAGATATGTTCTCTGGACAAACACCAATTGTTTCGGGTGAAATCGCTGAAGACTTTACTTATTATTTCGCAACATCTGAGCAAGTACCATCATCAGTTGGATTAGGTGTATTAGTCAATCCAGACAACACTATTCTTGCAGCAGGCGGATTTATTCTTCAATTAATGCCGGGCTGTGAGGAAGAAACAATCAATGAAATTGAACAACATCTTGCTACAATAGAGCCTGTTTCAAAAATGATTGAAAAAGGCTTTACACCAGAGCAAATTTTAGAAGCTGTTTTAGGAAATGGACATCTACAAATTTTAGATTCCATGCCAGTTGAATTTAAATGTCAATGTACAAAAGAGCGGTTTGGTGCAGCAATTTTAGGTTTAGGAGCAGCGGAAATTAGAGAAATGATTGAAGAGGATGGCGGAGCGGAAGCAGAGTGTCACTTCTGCCTAGAGACATACAGTTTTTCTAAGGATGAGCTAGAAGGGTTTATTGATGAGCTCAACGCGTAATCGACGACCTTCAACCACTGTAACACCAAACCAAACGCCTTTACTGCAACGTCGTTTAAAGACAAAGCCTGCTTTAGCTGTCATAGCGATTCTGTTATTAGGAAATATTTTATGGTTCATCAGCTGGTTAATCCCAAACAAAGGTCAGGAAATTGGTAGCGACGAACAAGTCGCTGCCATTGATGGGGATGTGATCACGCGCCAAGAGTGGATGATTGCCATGGAAGAACGATATGGTAAAGAAACACTACAAAATTTAGTAAATGAATCGGTAATGGAAAAGGCAGCAAAAACATATAAAATTAAAGTTACCGATAAAGAAATAGATCTTGAACTTGCGTTAATGCGTTCTGCTCAAGATAAGTTTGATACAGCCATGCAAAATCTATCAGTAGAGCAACTACGCCAAAAAATTCGTTCACAGCTTATATTGGATAAAGTACTCACGAAGGACGTAGTGATAGAGGAAGAAAGTGTTGAAAAGTATTATGAGGAAAATCAGGGGTTATATAATACAAAAACAAGCTATCGTACGAATTTTATTGAAGTCGATTCAAAAAAAGCTGCTGATGAGGCACTAGGTGAATTGAAAAATGGTTCTGATTTTACAGTGCTGGCACGAGAAATATCTGTTGATAGTGCTTCAGCCAGTCTAGGAGGAGATATTGGTTTCCTCACAGAGAATCAGGAGAATGTGGACCCTACCATTATTAATACTGTGAAATCTCTTAAGGCAAATGAGGTAAGTAAAGCCTTTAAGTTAGATAATGGTCATTATGGAATTGTTCAAGTGCAAGAGGTATTAGAAGGACAATCCTTTACATATGACGATGTGAAAGAACATATTGAGCGTGAATTGGCTTTAGAGCAATTGACGCAATCTGTTACACCGGAAGCATTTTGGTCTGAATTTAATGCTACTTGGTATTATGGAGAGTCTAAAAAAGAAAAATAATACATGAAAAGAGTCTGCAGGTTTTGCGGGGTAAAATGAGTCTGATCAAACTTGCAGGCATTCGTAGTGACATACCCAATGGATGCAGATTCTTTTTTTGTAGACAGATGATAAGGCTTTTCCGTTTTAAGTAATGATAAATATTCTGAAAATATAAGTTTTATTTATTGACAATCGAATGGAAAAATTGATAAAATACAAAATAAGTAAAACCTATAAAAATAGTAGGGATTGGGAGTGGATTAGTAAATGAGTAGATTAGCGAATTCAGTGGCTGAATTAGTTGGTAAAACACCAATTGTAAAATTAAATCATGCAACAAATGAAAATGAAGGCACTGTGTATGTAAAATTAGAATATTTTAATCCAGGAAGCTCAGTAAAAGACCGTCTAGCTCTAGCAATGATTGAAGCTGCAGAAAAAGACGGGACATTAAAGCCGGGTGGTACAATCATTGAGCCGACTTCTGGTAATACAGGTATCGGTCTTGCGATGATTGCTGCTGCTAAAGGATACAAAGCGATTTTAGTTATGCCAGAAACAATGAGTTTAGAGCGTCGTAACTTATTACGAGCTTATGGTGCAGAGCTTGTGTTAACACCTGGTCCAGCAGGCATGAAGGGTGCAATTGCTAAAGCAGAAGAACTATCTGCTGAGCATGGCTACTTCCTCCCACAACAATTTACAAATCCAGCGAACGCTGTTATTCACCGTCTGACAACAGGTCCTGAAATTGTAGAAGCATTTGATGGCCTAACACTTGATGCATTTGTAGCTGGCGTTGGTACAGGTGGTACCATTACAGGTGCAGGTGCTGTATTAAAAGAAAAGTATCCAAACATTGAAATCATTGCTGTTGAACCAAAAGATTCACCGGTTCTTTCTGGTGGTCAACCAGGGCCACATAAAATTCAAGGTATTGGAGCTGGATTTGTACCAGAAGTACTAGATACAGATGTTTATTCTGCTGTATTCCCTGTTGAAAATGAGGTTGCTTTTGAAGTAGCACGTAAAGTAGCACGTGAAGAAGGTATCCTATGTGGTATTTCATCTGGTGCGGCCATCTATGCTGCGATTGAAGCGGCAAAACGTTTAGGTAAAGGTTCGAATGTTCTTGCCATTGTACCTTCTAACGGAGAGCGTTACCTTTCAACCCCTTTATACCAATTTGAAGACTAAATAAAGATTTTTATGTAAGGGCTCCTTTTTAAAAGGAGTCCTTTTTAGTGCATAAAAACGGACACTATTAAAATTATAAAAATATTCGCTTCTATGTAATATTCAAGTTAAGATGGAATCACACCACATGTTTAAAGGGGAAAATAACTTGAAAACAATACTTACAAAAACATTAACAATGGATGCAGATTCATTTTTTTATAGCTATAAGAAGCAAACAGAGACACAGCAAGCGCATGTGTTTTTAGAGAGTGGACGCGGAGGGCATTTTACGATAGCTGCTTGGAATCCGTTAGCTACTGCACAATCAGTAGAGGAGGGGCTTTTAGTAAACTGGAGAAATGATAGACAAGAAATTTTACAAGGTGAATCTCTAGCTTTACTGGAAGAGCTTGTAGCGGAATATCGAATTTCTTATAATGTGGACCTTCCTGTTTTTCAAGGAGGGGCTATTGGATTTGTTGCATATGATTATGCACGTAAAATTGAAGTACTTCCTAATATGGCAAAGGATGACTTGCAAATACCAGATATCTATTTTTATATTTTTGATAGTTGGGCAGTACATGATGTGAAAACGAATACAGTTACTCTTATGAAGCTAGAAGATAGTGACGTTAACTTGGAAGAATGGGCTAACAACTGGCAGGTTGCAGCACAGTCTGGTTTAGAGGCGCGTAAATTTGAAAAAACAAATGCTGTAGAAGTTGCTAATGATGAGCATGAATTGCTTGTCTCATTTGCAGGAACTGATTTTGAAGCAGCTGTAAAGAAAATTCAAACCTATATAGCACAGGGTGATGTGTTTCAGGTAAACTTATCTGTTCGTCAGTCCAAGAACTTAAATGCGACTGCGATGGATGTCTACGAGGCTTTACGAGCGTTTAATCCGTCGCCATACATGGCTTATATTGAAGCACCTGATTTTGCTGTAGTTTCTGGGTCACCCGAGTTATTAGTAAAACGTCATGGCAATGAATTATCGACAAGACCCATTGCAGGTACTCGACCAAGAGGGAAATCCGAAGCGGAAGATTTAGCATTGGCACAAGAGTTGATTGATAATGAGAAAGAACGTGCTGAGCATGTGATGTTAGTGGATTTAGAGCGCAATGATTTAGGACGAGTATCAGCCTATGGAACAGTGGAAGTGGACGAATTTATGGTCATTGAGCGCTATTCACATGTCATGCACATTGTTTCAAATGTACGAGGAGAAATAGCGGAAGATAAAACGAATGCAGATGTTATCCGTGCAATGTTCCCAGGTGGGACGATTACAGGTGCGCCAAAGATCCGCACCATGGAAATTATTGAAGAACTGGAGCCTGTACGACGAGGTTTATACACTGGTTCTATCGGTTGGCTCGGCTATACAGGTGATATGGAGTTTAATATTGTGATCCGTACAGCATTTATAAAAGATGGGGTTGCACATATTCAAGCTGGAGCAGGTATTGTCATTGACTCTGTGCCAGAAAGGGAGTATCAGGAATCCTTAAATAAGGCGAAGGCAATGTGGCAGGCAAAGGCAATGGCAGAGGAGCGAGCAAAATGATTTTAATGATTGATAATTATGATTCATTTATCTACAACATCGTACAATATTTAGGTGAATTTGGTCATGAGATAGTAGTGAAACGAAATGATGATATAACAGTAAAGGAGATTGAGCAACTTGCACCTGATATGATTGTTATTTCTCCAGGACCATGTAGTCCAAATGAGGCAGGTGAAAGCCTGAACATTATTAAATATTTCGCGGGAAATATTCCGATTTTAGGGGTCTGCCTGGGTCATCAGGCACTTGCACAGGTGTTTGGCGGCAATGTCATACGAGCTGAGCATCTTATGCATGGTAAGACATCACCTGTGCTACATGCTGAAGTGGGTTTGCATAAAGGTATGCCAAATCCCTTCCAGGCCACACGTTACCACTCTCTTATTGTAGAAAAAGAGACGTTACCAGCATGTCTAGAAGTAACCGCTTGGACAGAAGAGGGGGAAATTATGGGGCTTCGTCACACGGAATATTCGATAGAGGGTGTACAATATCATCCAGAATCTATTATGACAGAGCAAGGCAAAAAACTATTGCGTCAATTTATAGAGAAGTATGTAGAAGGAGTGGAATAGATGCAGTGCTGGATGAATGGAAACTATATGGCCGCACAGGATTTGCGGATTTCTCCATTTGATCATGGCTTTTTATATGGATTGGGCTTTTTTGAAACATTCCGCACATATAGAGGTCAGGTATTTCGCTGGGAAGAGCATATGGATAGATTACAGCTTGCTTTATCTCAGTATCACATTCATTTAACCTATCCTGAAAAATTTTTACTTGAAGTTGTGCAACAGTTAAACAAGCTGGCTGGCGGTCAGGATGGCTACTTCCGTTTAAATGTATCAGCTGGAGAACATCATATTGGATTACAGCCAACAGAATATAAACAACCCAATGTCATTATCTTTCGAAAAGAACTTCAGAATACAAAACGTGGTACGGAGAAAATTGCGCAATGGCTTTCAACGCCACGCAATACACCTGAACAAGGATTGCGAGTTAAATCACATCATTATGGTAACAACGTGCTTGGCCGCTTTGAAATGCTATCACTGGCACAACAAGAAGGGTTCTTTTTAACAGAACAGGGCTATGTGGCTGAAGGTGTGACATCAAATGTTTTTTGGGTAAAAAATGATATACTATATACGCCTTCCTTAGAGACAGGTATTTTACCGGGTATTATTCGAGCGTGGGTTATAGAGAAGGCCTCTGAACTCGATTTAGAAGTTAAAGAAGGTTTTTATACAAAAGAAGACTTACTACAAAGTACGGAATGCTTCATTACCAATTCAGTACAAGAGCTTGTGCCGATTAGTAGCTTAGAGAATGTGCAATTTTTAGGTAATAATGGGCCGATTTATTTGTGTTTACATGAGGCATTTGTTCAAGAAGTGGAGCAAGGATAGAGGGAGCGTTTACATGCTAGAAAAATATAAGAAACCATTAACGCTTAATGGTATTACATTAGACTATACAAAAGAAACATTTGTTATGGGGATTCTCAATGTTACACCAGATTCCTTCTCAGATGGTGGAAAATACAACAATGTAGAAGCTGCTGTTGCTCAAGCGAAAAAAATGGTGGCTGAAGGGGCTAAAATAATTGATGTAGGTGGGGAATCTACACGCCCTGGGTATGAACGAATTTCAGATGAAGATGAAATTGCACGCATTGTGCCCGTTATTCAAGCATTAGCGAAAGAAGTAAGGGCCGTTATTTCCGTTGATACGTATAAAGCAAATGTAGCCCGTGCTGCTATTGAAGCAGGGGCACATATGATTAATGATATTTGGGGTGCGAAGGCTGAGCCAGAAATTGCTCAGGTTGCTGCGGATTTACATGTGCCTATTATTTTAATGCATAATCGCGAAAATATGGATTATGGTGTTGATTTTTGGGCGACAGCAAAAATGGACTTAGAGAAAAGTATTGCCATCGCTCAGCAAGCGGGGGTTCCTGAACATCATATCATCTTAGATCCAGGTATCGGCTTTGCTAAAAATACTGGCCAAAATATAGTTATGATGCAACACTTAAAGGATTTAGTAGCTATGGGTTACCCTGTATTATTAGCAACGTCACGTAAATCAATGATTGGCAATGTCTTAAAACTACCTGTTGAAGAGCGTCTTGAAGGGACAAGTGCGACAGTGGTTTATGGAATTGAAAAGGGCTGTCATATGATACGTGTTCATGATGTAAAGGAAATGACGCGTGCTACGTATATGGCTGATGTCTTAGTGGGAAAACGTTTGTTTAAGGAGGAAGCGTGATGGATTACATTCATTTAAAGGACATGCAGTTTTATGGCTACCATGGTGTATTAGCAGCAGAAACAACTCTAGGTCAACGCTTTCGAGCAAATGTTTCCCTTGCTGTAGATATGACAAAGGCTGGAGAAACAGATGATCTCTCTTATACAGTGAACTATGCAGAGGTCTATGCATTATGCCGTGATATTGTGGAGGGGGAACCGTTTAAGCTAATTGAGGCTCTGGTCGTGAGAGTAGCGGATGCAATATTAACAACCTACCCTGATAAAGTAAAAGGAGTTCGTGTAGAACTAATTAAACCAGACCCACCAATTCATGGCTATTACAAAGAGGTGTCTGTTGAGGTAACGAGAGGTGATTTCTGATGAAGGATGTCTATTTATCTATCGGAACGAATATGGGAGAGAGATATGAAAATCTTCAGCATGCAGTTGCCCTTTTAAAGGAAACGGAAGGTATTAAACTTGTTCGTGTATCGTCCGTTTATGAAACTGCTGCAGTGGGTTATACAGATCAGGCAGATTTTTTAAATATTGCTGTTCATCTAAAAACAGATGTTTCTTCTGCTGATATGTTGAAGATCTGCCAATCAATAGAACAGGAATTAGGGCGTGTTCGAGAATTTCGCTGGGGCCCACGAATCATTGACCTTGACATTTTACTTTACAATCAAGAGAATATTGAAACGGAGAGTTTAACAGTTCCCCATCCAAGAATGTACGAAAGAGCATTCGTCTTAGTACCATTAGTAGAGATTGCAGCATCACCCTTTGATGTACAGCTACAACAAGCGCACGATCTGTTGCAGCAAATGGATTGCGAAAATGAAGGTATCACCCTATGGAGTCCGTTTGAAGAGTTTTCAACGGTGTATTAAGAATAGTATGTGGATGAAAGATTAATGCATAGCATTAACAATAGATAGCAAATAATAGGTAAAAGCTTTTAGAGGAGGAAGACAACGTTGAGTCTTACAACAGAGAAGCCGTTTCAAATTGGCGATATCGTCATGGACAATCGAGTGGTTTTAGCGCCAATGGCTGGGATCTGTAACTCTGCTTTCCGATTAACGGTTAAAGAGTTCGGAGCAGGTCTCGTGTATGCTGAAATGATTAGTGATAAGGGTATTGTCCAAAAAAACGAAAAAACATTAGGGATGCTTTATATCGATGAACGTGAAAATCCGCTGTCATTGCAAATTTTTGGTGGAGATAAAGCAACTTTAGTGGAAGCGGCGAAATATGTGGATGAAAATACAACTGCTGATATTATTGATATCAACATGGGGTGCCCTGTTAATAAAATCATTAAATGTGAAGCAGGAGCCCGCTTGTTACTTGATCCAAATAAAGTATATGAAATGGTAGCGGCTGTTGTGGATGCTGTCAAAAAACCAGTCAGCGTAAAAATGCGTATTGGCTGGGATGACGAGCATATTTTTGCAGTGGAAAATGCACAAGCTGTTGAGCGTGCAGGTGCAGCAGCGGTGGCGGTTCATGGTCGTACACGTGTACAAATGTATGAAGGTAAAGCGAATTGGGATTTCATTCGTCAAGTGAAGGAGAATGTAAACATTCCTGTGCTTGGTAATGGTGACGTGGAAACACCACAAGATGCTAAACGTATGCTTGAAACTACAGGAGTAGATGCAGTCATGATTGGGCGTGCTGCATTAGGTAATCCATGGATGATTTACCGCACGGTTCAATACCTAGAAACAGGTGAGTTAAAGGAAGAACCAAGTGTTCGAGAAAAAATGGATGTATGTCTCCTACACTTTGAACGTCTTCTCCAATTAAAAGGAGAAGGAATTGCGGTGCGTGAAATGCGTAAACATGCGTCATGGTATTTAAAAGGAATTCGTGGTAATGGGAAAGCACGTAATGCTATTAACCAAACAGAAACGGCGGCAGACCTTCGTGCGCTATTAAATGGCCTTGTGCAGGAATATGAAGAGAGCGAATTTAATTTAGTCGGTCCAGAAGCTAAGGAATTAATTGTATAGTGATATGTATAGGGCGTCTCGGTATTTTTAAAAGAGGCGCCTTTGTGTTGCTAACTTTAATTTTTAGAATTATTAATCATCTTTTGTTGGATTGAAAATAAATTGAAACAGATGATTACAGCACTAAAATTGTGTACAATAGAAATATTATGGACGTAAACGCGGACAATTTACTTAAGGAGTGAAACAAGTGTCAAATAATATAGAAGAATTAAATGATCAACTTTTGGTGAGACGCCAAAAAATGACGACAATACTAGAAAACGGACAAGACCCTTTCGGAAGTCGTTTTGAGCGTACACATTTATCAACAGAAGTGCGTGAGCAATTTGCAGACCAAACAAAAGAGCAGCTAGAAGAAAACCTTCAAGAGGTTGTTATTGCGGGTCGTATTATGACGAAACGTGGTAAAGGAAAAGCTGGCTTTGCCCATATTCAAGATTTAGGTGGCCAAATTCAAATTTATGTTCGTCAAGATCATGTAGGCGAGGAAGCATATGAATTATTTAAGCAAGCAGACTTAGGAGATATTGTTGGAGTGCGTGGAAACGTATTCCGTACACAAGTTGGAGAGCTTTCAGTAAAAGCGGAGGGCTTCACGTTCCTTACAAAAGCACTTCGTCCTATGCCAGAGAAATTCCACGGCCTACAGGATGTTGAGCAACGTTATCGCCAACGTTACTTAGATTTAATGACAAATGAAGATAGTAAAAAAACATTTATAACTCGTTCTAAAATCATCCGTGCAATCCGTAATTATCTAGATAACTCTGGATATTTAGAAGTAGAAACACCAATGCTTCATACGATTGCTGGTGGTGCAGCTGCTCGTCCATTTATTACGCACCACAATGCACTAGATATGGAACTATATATGCGAATCGCAATCGAATTGCATTTAAAACGTTTAATAGTTGGTGGTTTAGAGAAAGTTTATGAAATCGGTCGTGTATTCCGTAACGAAGGAATCTCTACACGTCATAACCCTGAATTTACAATGATTGAGCTATATGAAGCATATGCTGATTATCAAGATATCATGTCACTAACTGAAAACCTTATTGCACATGTTGCGCAAGAAGTTCTTGGTACAACGACAGTTCAATATGGAGAAGATGAAATCAACCTTGCAGTAGGTTGGAAACGAGTACACATGGTAGACGCTGTAAAAGAGGCAACAGGTGTAGACTTCTGGCAGCCAATGACAAAAGAACAAGCGCAAGCACTTGCAAAAAAGCACGGAGTAGAAGTGAAAGATGTTCATGAAGTAGGTCATATCATTAATGAATTCTTTGAACAAAAAGTAGAAGAGACTCTTGTGCAGCCAACATTTGTATATGGTCATCCAGTAGAAATTTCACCTCTTGCGAAGAAGAATCCAGAGGACGAGCGTTTCACAGATCGTTTTGAGCTATTTATTGTTCGTCGTGAGCATGCAAATGCCTTCACAGAATTAAATGATCCAATCGACCAACGCCAACGCTTTGAAGCGCAATTAGCAGAAAAAGCAGCTGGTAACGATGAAGCACATGAAATGGACAACGATTTCATTGAAGCGTTGGAATACGGTATGCCTCCAACAGGTGGACTAGGTATTGGTATTGACCGTTTAATCATGCTTCTTACAAATTCACCATCAATTCGTGATGTATTATTATTCCCAACAATGCGTCATATTACAAAATAGTTAAATTGTAATGAAGTCTTTTCGTGAAGCAATAAAAGAATAGTAATGAATGAAGAGGAGAATTCACAATATAGGTGAGTTCTCCTCTTTTTAAGCTATAAAAAAATTAAGTTGTTTAAACGAGGATTAAATTTAGGTTATACTTTTATAGTTCTATGTTTTTCAAATTCAAAAAGTATAAAAAGAAGTATTTTTATTGGGGGCTTATAATGAATTACAAAATTATTAACAAACAAGTATTTGAACAGGCACAACTACGTTCGGTTTCTGATGTGCCATTTACTGAAGAAGAACTTGAGAATGGTATGAAATTAGTGGTTGCTAAAAAAGATGAGAACCTTACTTTATATTTAGTAGAAATAGATGGCCACAAGAAATTCGACGTTCGTTGGGATGATTCTTCTGAAGTTTTCAGTGGCTGGTATTCTGCGTGGGACAATTTCTTATGGTGCTTAAATATTGTGGATCCTCAAGCGGATGACCTTAAATAGGGACATAAATAGCAGTAAGCAGGCGCTAAAGTGCAGTAGAAGCACTTTAGCGCCTGCTTATTTGTTAGGAAATGAAAAACTAAATAGAGCTTTATAGTGACTTATATAGGAAATGTTGTTATGGCGGTTATAAAATTAAAAGTAGGTTTGTGCGAAAGGTTGCTTAGATTCAAACTATCCAGAAGGCAACGGGATTTATTCATAGTAGCGTTATAGCATGAAATTATATTGCTATGTTGATTACAATTTACAAGACTTTGATTTATAAATCTGAAGGAGTAATGTTTACAAACAAATACCACTGAGATTTCCTTTCCTAAACAAATGGTATCTTGAGAATAAATAAGTATTTTTATTTTAAAACATTGAGATTTAAAAGAAAGAGATGTATAGTAAAACAAATAATTAAGTAAGCAAAGAGAATATCTCAATTTGGTATTCTCGTAAATGCACAAAAATGCTTATAAATTTGTGTTTTTTTAATTCAATAGATTTTATTAAAAAAACACTTGCCAAGTCTATCATAACGTGATAAATTATTACTTGTCGTTAAGACGACGTAAGAACTAACATCAAACTTCAAAAACAATTTGAATAAAAAGATGTTGACTTGGTAAAGTGGTTATGATAAGATTTAAGAGTTGTCTCTTCTGGGAATGAAAGTTTTCTTGAAAAAAGATGTTGACAACTAGAAATGATGTTGTTATAATATAAAAGTTGCTGTCGAAAGATGGTTGACGAAATGAACCTTGAAAACTGAACAAGCAAAACGTAATCAATAAAGTTTTCAGTAACTAACTTCGGTTAGTGAACAAAACAAAATTTTGGACATCAAAATTGATGCCAGCAAAACAATTTGAGCTATTCAAATTTCTTTTATGGAGAGTTTGATCCTGGCTCAGGACGAACGCTGGCGGCGTGCCTAATACATGCAAGTCGAGCGAACAGAGAAGGAGCTTGCTCCTTTGACGTTAGCGGCGGACGGGTGAGTAACACGTGGGCAACCTACCTTATAGTTTGGGATAACTCCGGGAAACCGGGGCTAATACCGAATAATCTGTTTCACCTCATGGTGAAATACTGAAAGACGGTTTCGGCTGTCGCTATAGGATGGGCCCGCGGCGCATTAGCTAGTTGGTGAGGTAACGGCTCACCAAGGCGACGATGCGTAGCCGACCTGAGAGGGTGATCGGCCACACTGGGACTGAGACACGGCCCAGACTCCTACGGGAGGCAGCAGTAGGGAATCTTCCACAATGGGCGAAAGCCTGATGGAGCAACGCCGCGTGAGTGAAGAAGGATTTCGGTTCGTAAAACTCTGTTGTAAGGGAAGAACAAGTACAGTAGTAACTGGCTGTACCTTGACGGTACCTTATTAGAAAGCCACGGCTAACTACGTGCCAGCAGCCGCGGTAATACGTAGGTGGCAAGCGTTGTCCGGAATTATTGGGCGTAAAGCGCGCGCAGGTGGTTTCTTAAGTCTGATGTGAAAGCCCACGGCTCAACCGTGGAGGGTCATTGGAAACTGGGAGACTTGAGTGCAGAAGAGGATAGTGGAATTCCAAGTGTAGCGGTGAAATGCGTAGAGATTTGGAGGAACACCAGTGGCGAAGGCGACTATCTGGTCTGTAACTGACACTGAGGCGCGAAAGCGTGGGGAGCAAACAGGATTAGATACCCTGGTAGTCCACGCCGTAAACGATGAGTGCTAAGTGTTAGGGGGTTTCCGCCCCTTAGTGCTGCAGCTAACGCATTAAGCACTCCGCCTGGGGAGTACGGTCGCAAGACTGAAACTCAAAGGAATTGACGGGGGCCCGCACAAGCGGTGGAGCATGTGGTTTAATTCGAAGCAACGCGAAGAACCTTACCAGGTCTTGACATCCCGTTGACCACTGTAGAGATATAGTTTCCCCTTCGGGGGCAACGGTGACAGGTGGTGCATGGTTGTCGTCAGCTCGTGTCGTGAGATGTTGGGTTAAGTCCCGCAACGAGCGCAACCCTTGATCTTAGTTGCCATCATTTAGTTGGGCACTCTAAGGTGACTGCCGGTGACAAACCGGAGGAAGGTGGGGATGACGTCAAATCATCATGCCCCTTATGACCTGGGCTACACACGTGCTACAATGGACGATACAAACGGTTGCCAACTCGCGAGAGGGAGCTAATCCGATAAAGTCGTTCTCAGTTCGGATTGTAGGCTGCAACTCGCCTACATGAAGCCGGAATCGCTAGTAATCGCGGATCAGCATGCCGCGGTGAATACGTTCCCGGGCCTTGTACACACCGCCCGTCACACCACGAGAGTTTGTAACACCCGAAGTCGGTGAGGTAACCTTTTGGAGCCAGCCGCCGAAGGTGGGATAGATGATTGGGGTGAAGTCGTAACAAGGTAGCCGTATCGGAAGGTGCGGCTGGATCACCTCCTTTCTAAGGATTATTTCGGAATACAAACCTAGGGTTTGTAAGATTACGTTTTGCGTTCAGTTTTGAAGGTTTATTAAATAATATAAAACTTCCAAGAGGGCCTATAGCTCAGCTGGTTAGAGCGCACGCCTGATAAGCGTGAGGTCGATGGTTCGAGTCCATTTAGGCCCACCATATATACCTCTTGGGGCCTTAGCTCAGCTGGGAGAGCGCCTGCCTTGCACGCAGGAGGTCAGCGGTTCGATCCCGCTAGGCTCCACCAATCTTTGTTCTTTGAAAACTGGATAAAACGACATTGAAATTGTAACAAACACATTTATTTTTTAAGTTTTTTTATAGGCTTAATAACATTAAAAGGGTTTCAAGACACGAGCAGTTCTAGGAAGCAATCGAGTGAATGAAGGAACGTACTTGAGTACGTGACTGATTGAACGAGTGAAGCTGACAACGAAATGTGATGTGTATTGAAAGCCGTTAGGTTAAGTTATTAAGGGCGCACGGCGAATGCCTTGGCACTAGGAGCCGAAGAAGGACGGCACTAACACCGATATGCTTCGGGGAGCTGTAAGTGAGCTTTGATCCGGAGATTTCCGAATGGGGGAACCCACTACGTTTAATCGCGTAGTATCTTGACGTGAATACATAGCGTCTTGAAGGCAGACCCAGGGAACTGAAACATCTAAGTACCTGGAGGAAGAGAAAGAAAAATCGATTCCCTGAGTAGCGGCGAGCGAAACGGGAAGAGCCCAAACCAAGAGGCTTGCCTCTTGGGGTTGTAGGACACTCAATACGGAGTTACAAAAGAGCGAGTTAGATGAAGCGACTTGGAAAGGTCCGCCAGAGCAGGTAAAAGCCCTGTAGTCGAAAGTTCGTTCTCTCCTGAGTGGATCCTGAGTACGGCGGAACACGTGAAATTCCGTCGGAATCCGGGAGGACCATCTCCCAAGGCTAAATACTACCTAGTGACCGATAGTGAACCAGTACCGTGAGGGAAAGGTGAAAAGCACCCCGGAAGGGGAGTGAAAGAGATCCTGAAACCGTGTGCCTACAAGTAGTTAGAGCCCGTTAATGGGTGATAGCGTGCCTTTTGTAGAATGAACCGGCGAGTTACGATTACGTGCGAGGTTAAGCTTTAGAAGGCGGAGCCGCAGCGAAAGCGAGTCTGAATAGGGCGAAATAGTACGTGGTCGTAGACCCGAAACCAGGTGATCTACCCATGTCCAGGGTGAAGGTAAGGTAACACTTACTGGAGGCCCGAACCCACGCACGTTGAAAAGTGCGGGGATGAGGTGTGGGTAGCGGAGAAATTCCAATCGAACTTGGAGATAGCTGGTTCTCTCCGAAATAGCTTTAGGGCTAGCCTCGTGATGAGAATACTGGAGGTAGAGCACTGTTTGGACTAGGGGGCCATCCCGGTTTACCGAATTCAGACAAACTCCGAATGCCAGATATTTATACACGGGAGTCAGACTGCGAGTGATAAGATCCGTAGTCAAAAGGGAAACAGCCCAGACCACCAGCTAAGGTCCCAAAGTAATCGTTAAGTGGAAAAGGATGTGGCGTTGCACAGACAACCAGGATGTTGGCTTAGAAGCAGCCATCATTTAAAGAGTGCGTAATAGCTCACTGGTCGAGTGACGCTGCGCCGAAAATGTATCGGGGCTAAACGATTCACCGAAGCTGTGGATTGACATCTACGATGTCAGTGGTAGGAGAGCGTTCTAAGTGCGTTGAAGTCAGACCGGAAGGACTGGTGGAGCGCTTAGAAGTGAGAATGCCGGTATGAGTAGCGAAAGACGGGTGAGAATCCCGTCCACCGTATGACTAAGGTTTCCTGAGGAAGGCTCGTCCGCTCAGGGTTAGTCGGGACCTAAGCCGAGGCCGATAGGCGTAGGCGATGGACAACAGGTTGATATTCCTGTACCACCTCCTCACCGTTTGAGAAATGGGGGGACGCAGTAGGATAGGGTAAGCGCGCTGTTGGTTATGCGCGTCCAAGCAGTAAGGCGTGTGTGTAGGCAAATCCGCACACTGTAACGTTGAGCTGTGATGGCGAGTCCGTATGGACGAAGTTCCTGATTTCACACTGCCAAGAAAAGCCTCTATCGAGGTGAGAGGTGCCCGTACCGCAAACCGACACAGGTAGTCGAGGAGAGAATCCTAAGGTGTGCGAGAGAACTCTCGTTAAGGAACTCGGCAAAATGACCCCGTAACTTCGGGAGAAGGGGTGCTCTTGAGCGTGCAAGCGCATGAGAGCCGCAGTGAATAGGCCCAGGCGACTGTTTAGCAAAAACACAGGTCTCTGCAAAACCGTAAGGTGACGTATAGGGGCTGACGCCTGCCCGGTGCTGGAAGGTTAAGAGGAGTGGTTAGCGCAAGCGAAGCTGCGAATTGAAGCCCCAGTAAACGGCGGCCGTAACTATAACGGTCCTAAGGTAGCGAAATTCCTTGTCGGGTAAGTTCCGACCCGCACGAAAGGCGTAACGATCTGGGCACTGTCTCAACGAGAGACTCGGTGAAATTATAGTACCTGTGAAGATGCAGGTTACCCGCGACAGGACGGAAAGACCCCGTGGAGCTTTACTGTAGCCTGATATTGAATTTTGGTACAACTTGTACAGGATAGGTAGGAGCCAGAGATCTCGGAGCGCCAGCTTCGAAGGAGGCGTCGGTGGGATACTACCCTGGTTGTATTGAAATTCTAACCCATGCCCCTTAGCGGGGCAGGAGACAGTGTCAGGCGGACAGTTTGACTGGGGCGGTCGCCTCCTAAAAGGTAACGGAGGCGCCCAAAGGTTCCCTCAGAATGGTTGGAAATCATTCGTAGAGTGTAAAGGCACAAGGGAGCTTGACTGCGAGACCTACAAGTCGAGCAGGGTCGAAAGACGGGCTTAGTGATCCGGTGGTTCCGCATGGAAGGGCCATCGCTCAACGGATAAAAGCTACCCCGGGGATAACAGGCTTATCTCCCCCAAGAGTCCACATCGACGGGGAGGTTTGGCACCTCGATGTCGGCTCATCGCATCCTGGGGCTGTAGTCGGTCCCAAGGGTTGGGCTGTTCGCCCATTAAAGCGGTACGCGAGCTGGGTTCAGAACGTCGTGAGACAGTTCGGTCCCTATCCGTCGTGGGCGTAGGAAATTTGAGAGGAGCTGTCCTTAGTACGAGAGGACCGGGATGGACACACCGCTGGTGTACCAGTTGTCTTGCCAAAGGCATCGCTGGGTAGCTATGTGTGGACGGGATAAGTGCTGAAAGCATCTAAGCATGAAGCCCCCCTCAAGATGAGATTTCCCATTACGCAAGTAAGTAAGATCCCTCAAAGACGATGAGGTAGATAGGTTCGAGGTGGAAGTGTGGTGACACATGGAGCTGACGAATACTAATCGATCGAGGACTTAACCAAAAATGTTTGAACCATTCAATGAACCGTTTATCCAGTTTTGAAAGAACAAGAAAGTTTAAAAAAAGCTTGCATTTATAACGAAATAAGTTATAATAAATCTTGTCTTTTAAAAGTCTAGTGATGATGGCAAAGAGGTCACACCCGTTCCCATACCGAACACGGAAGTTAAGCTCTTTAGCGCCGATGGTAGTTGGGGGCTTCCCCCTGTGAGAGTAGGACGTCGCTAGGCATAATACCCAGGAGGATTAGCTCAGCTGGGAGAGCATCTGCCTTACAAGCAGAGGGTCGGCGGTTCGAGCCCGTCATCCTCCACCATATGCCGGTTTAGCTCAGCAGGTAGAGCAACTGACTTGTAATCAGTAGGTCGTGGGTTCGATTCCTATAGCCGGCACCATTTTTTTAGAGCCATTAGCTCAGTTGGTAGAGCATCTGACTTTTAATCAGAGGGTCGAAGGTTCGAGTCCTTCATGGCTCACCATTTTTAAATAATAATAAGCGGGTGTGGCGGAATTGGCAGACGCACTAGACTTAGGATCTAGCGCCGCAAGGCGTGGGGGTTCGACTCCCTTCACCCGCACCATTATTTCATTGCCAGATAAAAAAACTTATGCACATGCGGAAGTAGTTCAGTGGTAGAACACCACCTTGCCAAGGTGGGGGTCGCGAGTTCGAACCTCGTCTTCCGCTCCAAATGTGCCGGGGTGGCGGAACTGGCAGACGCACAGGACTTAAAATCCTGCGGTAGGTGACTACCGTACCGGTTCGATTCCGGTCCTCGGCACCATTTTTAATGCGCCCGTAGCTCAATTGGATAGAGCGTCTGACTACGGATCAGAAGGTTATGGGTTCGACTCCTGTCGGGCGCGCCAAAAAAGAACGGGAAGTAGCTCAGCTTGGTAGAGCACTTGGTTTGGGACCAAGGGGTCGCAGGTTCGAATCCTGTCTTCCCGACCATTTCCTAAAAATATATGGGGCCTTAGCTCAGCTGGGAGAGCGCCTGCCTTGCACGCAGGAGGTCAGCGGTTCGATCCCGCTAGGCTCCACCAATTCGATTTATTAAATGAACCTTGAAAACTGAACAAGCAAAACGTAATCAATAAAGTTTTTAGTAACTAACCTTGGTTAGTGAACAAAACAAAATTTTGGACATCAAAATGATGCCAGCAAAACAATTTGAGCTATTCAAATTTCTTTTATGGAGAGTTTGATCCTGGCTCAGGACGAACGCTGGCGGCGTGCCTAATACATGCAAGTCGAGCGAACAGAGAAGGAGCTTGCTCCTTCGACGTTAGCGGCGGACGGGTGAGTAACACGTGGGCAACCTACCTTATAGTTTGGGATAACTCCGGGAAACCGGGGCTAATACCGAATAATCTGTTTCACCTCATGGTGAAACACTAAAAGACGGTTTCGGCTGTCGCTATAGGATGGGCCCGCGGCGCATTAGCTAGTTGGTGAGGTAACGGCTCACCAAGGCGACGATGCGTAGCCGACCTGAGAGGGTGATCGGCCACACTGGGACTGAGACACGGCCCAGACTCCTACGGGAGGCAGCAGTAGGGAATCTTCCACAATGGGCGAAAGCCTGATGGAGCAACGCCGCGTGAGTGAAGAAGGATTTCGGTTCGTAAAACTCTGTTGTAAGGGAAGAACAAGTACAGTAGTAACTGGCTGTACCTTGACGGTACCTTATTAGAAAGCCACGGCTAACTACGTGCCAGCAGCCGCGGTAATACGTAGGTGGCAAGCGTTGTCCGGAATTATTGGGCGTAAAGCGCGCGCAGGTGGTTTCTTAAGTCTGATGTGAAAGCCCACGGCTCAACCGTGGAGGGTCATTGGAAACTGGGAGACTTGAGTGCAGAAGAGGATAGTGGAATTCCAAGTGTAGCGGTGAAATGCGTAGAGATTTGGAGGAACACCAGTGGCGAAGGCGACTATCTGGTCTGTAACTGACACTGAGGCGCGAAAGCGTGGGGAGCAAACAGGATTAGATACCCTGGTAGTCCACGCCGTAAACGATGAGTGCTAAGTGTTAGGGGGTTTCCGCCCCTTAGTGCTGCAGCTAACGCATTAAGCACTCCGCCTGGGGAGTACGGTCGCAAGACTGAAACTCAAAGGAATTGACGGGGGCCCGCACAAGCGGTGGAGCATGTGGTTTAATTCGAAGCAACGCGAAGAACCTTACCAGGTCTTGACATCCCGTTGACCACTGTAGAGATATAGTTTCCCCTTCGGGGGCAACGGTGACAGGTGGTGCATGGTTGTCGTCAGCTCGTGTCGTGAGATGTTGGGTTAAGTCCCGCAACGAGCGCAACCCTTGATCTTAGTTGCCATCATTTAGTTGGGCACTCTAAGGTGACTGCCGGTGACAAACCGGAGGAAGGTGGGGATGACGTCAAATCATCATGCCCCTTATGACCTGGGCTACACACGTGCTACAATGGACGATACAAACGGTTGCCAACTCGCGAGAGGGAGCTAATCCGATAAAGTCGTTCTCAGTTCGGATTGTAGGCTGCAACTCGCCTACATGAAGCCGGAATCGCTAGTAATCGCGGATCAGCATGCCGCGGTGAATACGTTCCCGGGCCTTGTACACACCGCCCGTCACACCACGAGAGTTTGTAACACCCGAAGTCGGTGAGGTAACCTTTTGGAGCCAGCCGCCGAAGGTGGGATAGATGATTGGGGTGAAGTCGTAACAAGGTAGCCGTATCGGAAGGTGCGGCTGGATCACCTCCTTTCTAAGGATTATTTCGGAATACAAACCTAGGGTTTGTAAGATTACGTTTTGCGTTCAGTTTTGAAGGTTTATTCTTCTGAATGAATTACTTCTAATTATGTGCTCCTGTCGCTACGCTTTCGTCGCAAAGCTGCGAGATGTAGAAGCAGGCAGTAGCTTTGTTCTTTGAAAACTGGATAAAACGACATTGAAATTGTAACAAACACATTTATTTTTTAAGTTTTTTTATAGGCTTAATAACTTGGTTAAGTTATTAAGGGCGCACGGCGAATGCCTTGGCACTAGGAGCCGAAGAAGGACGGCACTAACACCGATATGCTTCGGGGAGCTGTAAGTGAGCTTTGATCCGGAGATTTCCGAATGGGGGAACCCACTACGTTTAATCGCGTAGTATCTTGACGTGAATACATAGCGTCTTGAAGGCAGACCCAGGGAACTGAAACATCTAAGTACCTGGAGGAAGAGAAAGAAAAATCGATTCCCTGAGTAGCGGCGAGCGAAACGGGAAGAGCCCAAACCAAGAGGCTTGCCTCTTGGGGTTGTAGGACACTCAATACGGAGTTACAAAAGAGCGAGTTAGATGAAGCGACTTGGAAAGGTCCGCCAGAGCAGGTAAAAGCCCTGTAGTCGAAAGTTCGTTCTCTCCTGAGTGGATCCTGAGTACGGCGGAACACGTGAAATTCCGTCGGAATCCGGGAGGACCATCTCCCAAGGCTAAATACTACCTAGTGACCGATAGTGAACCAGTACCGTGAGGGAAAGGTGAAAAGCACCCCGGAAGGGGAGTGAAAGAGATCCTGAAACCGTGTGCCTACAAGTAGTTAGAGCCCGTTAATGGGTGATAGCGTGCCTTTTGTAGAATGAACCGGCGAGTTACGATTACGTGCGAGGTTAAGCTTTAGAAGGCGGAGCCGCAGCGAAAGCGAGTCTGAATAGGGCGAAATAGTACGTGGTCGTAGACCCGAAACCAGGTGATCTACCCATGTCCAGGGTGAAGGTAAGGTAACACTTACTGGAGGCCCGAACCCACGCACGTTGAAAAGTGCGGGGATGAGGTGTGGGTAGCGGAGAAATTCCAATCGAACTTGGAGATAGCTGGTTCTCTCCGAAATAGCTTTAGGGCTAGCCTCGTGATGAGAATACTGGAGGTAGAGCACTGTTTGGACTAGGGGGCCATCCCGGTTTACCGAATTCAGACAAACTCCGAATGCCAGATATTTATACACGGGAGTCAGACTGCGAGTGATAAGATCCGTAGTCAAAAGGGAAACAGCCCAGACCACCAGCTAAGGTCCCAAAGTAATCGTTAAGTGGAAAAGGATGTGGCGTTGCACAGACAACCAGGATGTTGGCTTAGAAGCAGCCATCATTTAAAGAGTGCGTAATAGCTCACTGGTCGAGTGACGCTGCGCCGAAAATGTATCGGGGCTAAACGATTCACCGAAGCTGTGGATTGACATCTACGATGTCAGTGGTAGGAGAGCGTTCTAAGTGCGTTGAAGTCAGACCGGAAGGACTGGTGGAGCGCTTAGAAGTGAGAATGCCGGTATGAGTAGCGAAAGACGGGTGAGAATCCCGTCCACCGTATGACTAAGGTTTCCTGAGGAAGGCTCGTCCGCTCAGGGTTAGTCGGGACCTAAGCCGAGGCCGATAGGCGTAGGCGATGGACAACAGGTTGATATTCCTGTACCACCTCCTCACCGTTTGAGAAATGGGGGGACGCAGTAGGATAGGGTAAGCGCGCTGTTGGTTATGCGCGTCCAAGCAGTAAGGCGTGTGTGTAGGCAAATCCGCACACTGTAACGTTGAGCTGTGATGGCGAGTCCGTATGGACGAAGTTCCTGATTTCACACTGCCAAGAAAAGCCTCTATCGAGGTGAGAGGTGCCCGTACCGCAAACCGACACAGGTAGTCGAGGAGAGAATCCTAAGGTGTGCGAGAGAACTCTCGTTAAGGAACTCGGCAAAATGACCCCGTAACTTCGGGAGAAGGGGTGCTCTTGAGCGTGCAAGCGCATGAGAGCCGCAGTGAATAGGCCCAGGCGACTGTTTAGCAAAAACACAGGTCTCTGCAAAACCGTAAGGTGACGTATAGGGGCTGACGCCTGCCCGGTGCTGGAAGGTTAAGAGGAGTGGTTAGCGCAAGCGAAGCTGCGAATTGAAGCCCCAGTAAACGGCGGCCGTAACTATAACGGTCCTAAGGTAGCGAAATTCCTTGTCGGGTAAGTTCCGACCCGCACGAAAGGCGTAACGATCTGGGCACTGTCTCAACGAGAGACTCGGTGAAATTATAGTACCTGTGAAGATGCAGGTTACCCGCGACAGGACGGAAAGACCCCGTGGAGCTTTACTGTAGCCTGATATTGAATTTTGGTACAACTTGTACAGGATAGGTAGGAGCCAGAGATCTCGGAGCGCCAGCTTCGAAGGAGGCGTCGGTGGGATACTACCCTGGTTGTATTGAAATTCTAACCCATGCCCCTTAGCGGGGCAGGAGACAGTGTCAGGCGGACAGTTTGACTGGGGCGGTCGCCTCCTAAAAGGTAACGGAGGCGCCCAAAGGTTCCCTCAGAATGGTTGGAAATCATTCGTAGAGTGTAAAGGCACAAGGGAGCTTGACTGCGAGACCTACAAGTCGAGCAGGGTCGAAAGACGGGCTTAGTGATCCGGTGGTTCCGCATGGAAGGGCCATCGCTCAACGGATAAAAGCTACCCCGGGGATAACAGGCTTATCTCCCCCAAGAGTCCACATCGACGGGGAGGTTTGGCACCTCGATGTCGGCTCATCGCATCCTGGGGCTGTAGTCGGTCCCAAGGGTTGGGCTGTTCGCCCATTAAAGCGGTACGCGAGCTGGGTTCAGAACGTCGTGAGACAGTTCGGTCCCTATCCGTCGTGGGCGTAGGAAATTTGAGAGGAGCTGTCCTTAGTACGAGAGGACCGGGATGGACACACCGCTGGTGTACCAGTTGTCTTGCCAAAGGCATCGCTGGGTAGCTATGTGTGGACGGGATAAGTGCTGAAAGCATCTAAGCATGAAGCCCCCCTCAAGATGAGATTTCCCATTACGCAAGTAAGTAAGATCCCTCAAAGACGATGAGGTAGATAGGTTCGAGGTGGAAGTGTGGTGACACATGGAGCTGACGAATACTAATCGATCGAGGACTTAACCAAAACGTTTGAACCATTCAATGCACGTTTATCCAGTTTTGAAAGAATAATTTCTTTTATGAAGGGTTTCAAGATACGAGTAGTTCGAGGAAGCAATGGAGAGAGGAAAGGAGCGTACTCAAGTACGTGACTGACTGAACGACAGAAGCTGACGAAGAAATGCGATGTATATTGAAAGCCGACCATAGTCTAGTGATGATGGCAAAGAGGTCACACCCGTTCCCATACCGAACACGGAAGTTAAGCTCTTTAGCGCCGATGGTAGTTGGGGGCTTCCCCCTGTGAGAGTAGGACGTCGCTAGGCAATTGTGAAAGACCAGAGAATAATTTCTCTGGTCTTTTTTGGTTCTTCTAGTTAGATTTTTCAAGCTCATTAGAAAAATTCTTCTTCAAAATCTGTGACATCCGCTTGATGATTTAGCTTGATTCATCACATGTGAACATCTGCTGAAAATAGCAACAAAGTAAGCAATGATTATCCCCTAGAGAGGAGTGATTCTTTGCTTTCGGTACAAAAATAATCGTTAAATCCAGATAAAAGACAGTCTTCGCACTTAAAATTCAAGAGCACTTCGAAGATTATTGATATAGGATTGACTCACTGGCAATTCACTTCCATCGGTTAATGTAATAATAAAATTTGATGTTAGATCTCGGGCCATTTTTTTTATGAAATGTATATTTACAATATAGGATCTATGAATACGAATAAAGTATGGTGGCAACCTTAATTGCAGCTCTTTTAGTGTAATCCCCGTTTTAAACTGTTCTTTGTCTACATAAAACCAAGTTTTTTTCTGCAGACTTTCTATATGAGATATTTTACTTATTGCTACTGGATTCCACTCCTCCTCTTGTTTCCCCGTTAAAAATTGGAATGGCTCTGTTTTTTTCATAGTGAATGTGGATGGTAAGATAACAACTAATGCAGCTGGCTTATCTTGAATGGATATGGGATAGCCAATGCCATAATAGGGCGTATCGATTAAAGAATTATCTAATATGGCATCTGTTTTTTTATGAGTGCGTAACACTTGCTCTGCAATACTCCCAGACATTACTTGTTGACCTATCTTTAACTGAATATCTGGATGACCTGAGTGAAAATAAATATAAGAATGTTCAACAGCAATTGCAATGGATGAATTCGCTGGAACCCAGTCCTGCAACATTAAAATATATTGTTGTGAAATATCATTTCCAAAAGATTTTAACTCATTGTTCATTGTGAATATCCCCCTTGTTTGTAAACAAACTTCCAAGTTTTATCGCTCAAAAAAGTAGTTTCATCCCGAAAAAATGGTCTTTTATCCAAAAATAATGAAAATTCAAACACTCTGTTATATATTAATTTACAACAAATAAACCTGTTATGGAACAGTTAATTAAAAGTTTTTTAACAGAGTATATTGTACACAAAGGGGAAGGTGGAATTTCAATATGTCAACTCGTCAAGAAAGAATCGAAGCTTTAGAAAAACAATGGGCTGAAAACCCACGCTGGGCTGGTATTGAACGCACATATTCAGCTGAAGAGGTTGTTAAATTACAGGGCACTGTGATAATTGAACAAACATTGGCGCAAAAAGGTGCTACTCGACTTTGGAATTCGTTACGTGAAGAACCATTTATTAATGCATTGGGGGCATTAACAGGTAATCAGGCGGTACAACAAGTAAAGGCTGGATTAAAGGCTATCTATCTATCAGGCTGGCAAGTGGCTGCGGATGCAAATCTTTCTGGTCAAATGTATCCTGACCAATCGTTATATCCTGCTAACTCTGTACCAGCAGTAGTAAAAAGAATCAACCAAGCACTTCAACGTGCCGATCAAATTGATCATGCTGAAGGACGTGTCGATCAATTTGACTGGTTTGCACCAATCGTAGCAGATGCTGAAGCAGGTTTTGGTGGTCCTCTAAACGTATTTGAGCTTGTAAAAGGCATGATTGAAGCTGGTGCAGCTGGTGTGCACTTAGAAGATCAATTAGCTTCAGAAAAGAAATGTGGACATCTAGGCGGTAAAGTTTTACTGCCAACGCAAAACGCTGTTCGTAACTTAGTGGCTGCTCGTTTAGCAACAGACGTTATGGGCGTAGATACAATTTTAATTGCGCGTACAGATGCCGATGCTGCGGATATGGTTACTTCAGATATTGATCCACGTGATGCGGAGTTCATCACTGGTGAACGTACACCTGAAGGTTTCTTCCGTACAAAAGCAGGTATTAAACAAGCAATTGCTCGTGGTTTAGCTTACGCACCATATGCAGACTTAATTTGGTGTGAGACTTCTAAACCATCACTAGAAGAAGCTCGTGAATTTGCTGAGGCCATTCATGCAGAGTTCCCTGGTAAAATGCTTGCATACAACTGTTCACCATCATTCAACTGGAAAGCAAACCTTTCAGAAGAGGAAATTGCAGAGTATCAACGTGAGCTTGGTAAGCTAGGTTATAAATTCCAGTTTGTAACATTAGCAGGTTTCCATGCACTAAACCACTCTATGTTTGAGCTTGCACACGATTATAAAGATAATGGTATGGCTGCATATTCTAAGCTGCAACAAGCTGAGTTTGCTTCAGAATCAAAAGGCTATACAGCTACACGCCACCAACGTGAGGTAGGTACTGGATACTTTGATGAAATTTCTCAAGTTATCTCTGGAGGTACTTCTTCTACAACGGCAATGGCAGGTTCAACTGAAACTGAACAGTTTGTATAAGTCTTGATTGAATTACGTGTTTTCCTAAATTCATAATCATAGAGTAGTCTCCTCCGCTCCTCCTAAGGCGGAGGATGACGAAACTAAAATAGCAAAGGTGGGTAAACAACTAATGGAACAGGCAACGACAGGTAAGCTTAAAATTGTTGGAGAACAAAACGAGCAAACGAAGGAAGTTTTAACACCTGAAGCTCTTGAGTTTGTTCTTGCCTTGCATAAAAATTTTGATGCTCGTCGTAAGGAGCTGTTGAACGCTCGCCAGGAAAGACAAAATCGTCTTGATGCAGGAGAGAAACTGGATTTCTTACCAGAGACTAAAGGTATTCGTGAAGGTGATTGGACAATTGCACCACTTCCAAAGGACTTGCAAGATCGCCGTGTCGAGATTACAGGTCCTGTTGATCGAAAAATGGTGATTAATGCTTTAAACTCTGGTGCAAAAATGTTTATGGCTTGCTTTGAGGATGCATCCTCTCCAACGTGGGAAAATATGATTGGTGGTCAAATTAATATGCGTGATGCTATTAATAAGACGATTGAGTTTACGCAAGCCTCCAATGGTAAAACGTATACATTAAATACTGAAACAGCAGTGCTGTTAGTTCGACCGCGAGGCTTACATCTGCTTGAGAAGCATGTGCTTGTTGATGGAGAGCCGATCTCAGGGAGTTTCTTTGATTTTGGGTTATATCTATTCCATAATGCGAAAAATGCACTAGCACAAGGTACTGGGCCATACTTCTATTTACCGAAGCTTGAAAGTCATTTAGAGGCTCGTCTATGGAATGATATCTTTGTGTTTGCCCAAGATTATATTGGCATCCCACAAGGGACTATAAAAGCTACTGTTTTGATTGAAACGATTTTAGCAGCGTTTGAGATGGATGAAATTTTATATGAGCTACGTGAACATTCAGCTGGTCTGAATTGTGGCCGTTGGGATTATATTTTCAGTTATATTAAACGTCTTCGCAATCAAGCTGACGTTATTTTACCAGATCGTGGCCAAGTAACGATGACTGTACCTTTCATGAAGGCTTATACGTCTTTATGTATACAGACATGTCATAAGCGAAATGCACCAGCAATGGGCGGTATGGCTGCACAAATTCCTGTTAAAAATGATGATGAGGCGAATGCGGTGGCATTTGCAAAGGTTGCAGAAGATAAACGTCGTGAGGCAACAGAGGGACATGATGGTACTTGGGTAGCACATCCAGGTATGGTGGCAACTGCAATGGAGCAATTTGATGCTATTATGACAACTCCTAACCAAATTCATAAAAAACGCGAAGATGTACATGTAAAGGCAGAAGATTTAGTAGCTGTACCAGAAGGGACAATTACGCTTGAAGGTCTTCGTATTAACTGCAGTGTTGGTGTACAGTATATTGCTTCATGGCTTCGTGGTAACGGTGCTGCACCTATAAATAACTTGATGGAGGATGCTGCAACAGCAGAAATCTCTCGAACACAAGTATGGCAATGGATTCGTCATCCTAAAGGTATTTTAGATGATGGACGTGGCATTACGTTAGCGTTTGTCTTAGAGATATTGGAAGAAGAGCTTGTGAAAATTAAAGAGGCTGTTGGGGAACAAGCCTATAACAGTGGTCGCTATGAAGAAGCTGCTGAACTGTTTAAATCTTTAATTGAGCAAGATGAGTTCGCGGAATTCTTGACACTTCCAGGGTATGAAAAATTAGCATAAGATAAAATCTACTATTAACATATTCAACTTTCCTAATTCTACTAACATAACGTGACGGGGTCTGTTCCCCCGTTAAATGAAAGAGATAAGCATGATCGAATTAAAAGGGGTCTAAATAAAAGTTAAGAGGTTTTAAGGGGGAAAAGATGTCTTATTAGCTTAGATGGGGAGCTGTAGGGCATCTTTTTTGAAATAAATCCGCGTAGCTGCTGCAGCAGTTTACGCGGATTTTTTCCCGTCTTAGTTTACAATGGCTAGTACGAAGCCGTCATACCCCTTCACACCAACTGTTTGTATAGCTGTTGCTTCAATTCTAGGTTCCTCTTTTAGTAAATCTATAAATTGCTGTACGCCTCTGACACGTTCATCTTCACTAATTTCATCAGTTACCGCACCATTACGAACTACATTATCCGCGATGATGATGGCGCCTGGATGAGCTAGTTTTAACGCCCACCTCAAGTAAGCGGGGTTATTAGGCTTATCGGCATCAATAAAAATAAAGTCAAATAAATGGCCTGCTTTTTTCAAGTTTGGTAATGAATCTAAGGCGTTTCCTAAAATGATCTCAACCTGTTCCTTATAGCCAGACCTCTCTATATTTTGCTGAGCAACTAAGGCAAACTCTTCATTAATTTCTAAAGTCACTACTTTCCCTTCTTTAGGAAGAGCCTGCGCTAAGCAAATACTGCTATAGCCACCAAGTGTGCCAATTTCTAAAATAGTTGCTGCTCCTTTTATTTTAGCTAGTAAATATAATAGTTTCCCTTGAGTAGGGGATACATCTATCTCTGGAATACCTGCTTCTTTATTAGCCTGTAGTACAGCATCAAGGTGTTCGTTTTCTGGTAGAAGCTTATCCATAAAATAGTCATCTACATTTTTCCAAACATTTAACTCTGTCATGATACAGTCCTCATTTCCCTATATTTTAAAGTGCAAGCTTGCCAATAAAGTGTATGATAGAATAAATCATAATAAAAATATATTATTATTATTTATACATAACTTTATATTATGAATAGGGGTGAAATCATCAACAGTCATAGCTTAAAATTATTTTATCAGGTTGCTACTACAGGTAGCTTCACTAAAGCTGCAGAGATCTTGTGTATTAGCCAACCTGCCGTTTCAAGTCAAATGAAGCGATTTGAACATGAACTAGGAGTCCAATTATTTAAGCAACAAGGGCGTGGTGTAGTACTAACAGAAGTTGGTGAAGCTCTAGCAGAGAAAGCTCAAAATTTCATTGCTCTTGAACAGCATATTGAAACATTTATCGAAAATTACCGTTTGGCGAAAGCAGGGAATTTACATATTGTGGCTACCTATCTGCCTGCCAATTTTTTAATTCCAAAATGGGCAGCTACTTTCAAGGCTGCAAATGAACAGGTGGATTTAATGATTACAACAACCAATACGAAGGACGCTTTTGAACAACTAATAAACTATAAGGCGGATATTGCGATATATGGTGGAGGAATGTCTGAAAGGCCGAAAGAAATCGAGTGGGATGAATTATATGAGGATGAGTTATGGTTTGTTGTGTCTCCAAATCATCGCTTTGCACATCAATCCATTACATTGGTTGAAATGTTTCAGGAGCCTTTTATTATGAGGGAAGAAGGGAGCTCGATGAGAGAGCATCTGTTTTCGTTATGTCAAACATACCAAGTGAAACCACCGAAAATTGCCCTCCAATTTAATGGCATCAATGAAACAATTCGCTCGGTCATGGCAGGCTATGGTGCAAACTTTATTTCTTCCCTTGCAGTTCGAGAGTATGTAGAGAGTGGCCAATTGGCAAGGGTTTATGTAAAGGATATACATGCTATTAAACATAAAATCGCTATTTGTACGAGAAATAACGAGAAACAAAATATGCTTGTGCAAAAATTTATTGAAACAATTAGAAATTCCCCAATTTAATAAGCTTGTATCTCATGCATTATTGCAGTAAATTTGTTATACTAGTTATATAACAAATTTGGAGCTGATAAACATGTTTATTCAAATAGAGCCACAATCAGACGTACCGATCTATGAGCAGGTGACACGTCAAATTATTGAAGGTATTGCAAGAGGCGAAATGAAACCAGGCGATACCCTACCATCTGTGCGAGGGTTAGCTGCTGATTTAGGTGTGAATATGCATACTGTTAATAAGAGCTATCATGAATTAGAAGCGAAAGGAATTATTGTTATTCGACCGAAATCAGGAGCTATTATTAGTTCAACTGAGGAGAGAGCTTTGTCACCTGAGCAGCTACGACAAATCGAAAAGAATTTAAAGCCTGTTGTAGCAGAAGGAATGGTGCTCGGCGCAACAGTAGAACAAATTGAGCACATGATGAAAAAGGTATTCGCTGATTTGCAAATTCCAGCAGAGGGAGTGTAGCAAGATGCTACTGGGTGTTTTTACAACAATCTACATCATGACATTAGCTATGCAAATGGTGGTACCTTATATTGTAAGAGAGACTATTGTTTTTGGGGTTACTGTACCTGATCAGCATATTAAGCATCTCGCATTAGCTAAGCTGAAAAAACAGTATGTTCAATTGGTAGGAGGCTCAGGCATAGTATTTCTAATCATTATGTTGATGTGCTACAATCGTCTAGCTTCTTCTGAATCCACTCAAAGTATCGTTTTACTAAGCTGTTTGTTTAGTATGCTTACCGTAAGTATGGTGCTGTACTGGATAAATCATCACAAGGTATCAACGTTGAAAAGGCAGGAGCAGTGGGGCGTAAATATTAAACAAGTACGAGCGGTTGATTTAACTGCTCGAAGCCGTGATGCAATGATTCCTTGGACATTTTTTGCTGTACCTATAGGGATAGCGGTGTTTTTAATCATTTACACATTGCTCCATTACGACCTAATGCCAAATGATATAGCCGTACATTGGGGACCAAGTGGAGAAGCAGATGCTTGGAGAAACAAGACTTATTTTACGGCTATTTCGCTGCCGCTTGTTATGCTAATGATGCAATGTATGATGTGGGGAATTACCGATTCTATTAAACGTTCTGCTATTAAATTAGCTGTAAACCGCAAAGCTGAATCGTTGGAAGATCAGCTAAAGACTCGAAAATACATGAGTTGGCAAATATTGCTGATGAGCTATGCCTTAACCATTCTATTAACGGTTTTACAACTAAGCAATATTTATCCTTCCATGATTGTTGGCTATAAGCTATTACCAGTATTTATTTTATTTCTAGCTGTTGTGTTAGGTTCACTATTTATTTATATTTTGAAAAAGCGTAAACATAGAGTGCGTTATGAAGATAATGTTGATTCACAGGTAATGGATGTAGATGAAGATCGTTATTGGAAAGGCGGCTTAATTTATATGAATCGACAGGACCCTTCCGTTTTTGTAGAGAAACGTTTTGGAGTAGGTTGGACCATGAACCTTGCAAATCCAAGAGGTTATATTGTTATTGGTTTGCCTTTTCTTTTATTACTGTTGATTTCCATATTCTCGTTATAAAATAATAGTAATTTGTGATGAAAAATTCGTTCCATATGAGCGAGTTTTTTCTTATTGATTGGAGGTAGGCAGATGCAAATTCTTGTTGTCGATGACGATGCTCATATTTTACAGCTAGTTACTATTTATCTCACAAGGGAAGGCTATCAGGTACTATGTGCAGAAAATGCACAGCAGGCATTAGCCTTACTAGAAGGGAATCTGCCTGATTTAGCTGTTGTCGATGTGATGATGCCGGGGATGGATGGTTTTACATTAACCGAGACTTTAACGCAAGATTATGACATTCCTGTTTTATTATTAACAGCGAAAGGCGAGCTTGAGGATAAAGAGCGTGGCTTTTTAGCAGGATCAGATGATTATGTTGTAAAGCCTTTTGAGCCAAAGGAATTATTGTTTCGTATAGCAGCTATTTTACGGAGATTGGATAAGAAAAATCAAGTAACTTTCCAAGTAGGCAAATTAGTGATTGATCGTCGAAGCTTTGAAGTTGTCATAGGAGAGGATACACTTATATTACCTTTAAAGGAATTTGAACTACTTGCTTTATTGGCATCACGCCCTCACCAAGTATTTACGCGAAGCTATATTATGGAGCAAGTATGGGGCTATGACTATGAAGGAGACGAACAGACGTTGAATACTCATGTGAAGCGAATTCGTGAAAGATTAAATCGCTATGACACGGCTGTTGAAATCACAACCGTAAGAGGTGTTGGCTATAAGCTAGAGGAGACAACATGAAAACTTTATACAGTAAATTTGTTGTGACGACGATGCTAGTGATGATTGGTAGCCTATGTATTGGTTTTTTAGCAACGAATACGTATTATCATCAAGTGGTAAAAGAAAAGAATGATGCAAAAAACGTAAACATAGCAAAGGATATCGTTCATTATATTGAAACAGCGAAGCCAGAGGATTTAAATAATTATTTGAAGACACTGGGTGAAATTGGCTATCAAATATATGTAACATCAGGCGAGGAAGGGTATTTTTTTGGTGGAGACTATCGTGATAAAACATTGTCAGCATCTGTTGTTGACCGCGTTTTACAAGGAGAAACCTATCATGGTATGCGAGACTTCCCTAAAGAAACCTTTGTGACAGGATTTTTCGCTAATGAATTGATTAATACAGTTGGTGTGCCATTTACGTATGAAAACAAGCCATATGCATTATTTATAAGACCTGATATTCGCTTATTATTTTCGGAAGTGCATACGATACTTGCAGGGTTAATGTTGGTTATGACAGTACTGAGTTTACTAGCAATGCTATTGTTTGCTAAAGCATTAATTCGTCCGATTACAAAGCTAACGGCGGCAACTCAACAGCTTGCGCATGAAAAGTTTGATACGGTGTTAGATATTGATAGTGCAGATGAAATTGGTCAATTAGCTGTAAGCTTTAATAGGATGACCGAGAAATTACAAGAAAATGATCGTATACGAAAGGAATTTATTAGTAATGTATCGCATGATTTTCAGTCGCCTTTGTTAAATATTCAAGGCTATGTTGACCTCCTGAAAAATCCGCTGCTGACTGAGCAGGAAAGACAGGAGTATGCAGCGATCATCGAGTTGGAAACAAAGCGCTTATCTACATTAACCAAGCAATTATTATTACTAACATCTCTCGACCAATCGACAAGAATCGTAAAACGTGAGCCGTACCGATTAGACGAACAATTGAGGGAGACTGTGCGAAAATATCGCTGGCAAATAGAAGAGGCACAGCTTCAAATAGCCTACAAGCTAGAGCCAATTAGTTATGCTGGTGATGCAGGACTTTTACAAAATGTGTGGGATAATTTGCTGACGAATGCTATTAAATATAATGTAGAGGGTGGACAAATACATCTACAATTACAGAAAAAATCTACTTCACTTGAAATCCTTGTGGAGGACAATGGGATGGGGATGACGACAGATCAATTAGCCAAAGTATATGACCGCTTTTATCGCGCAGATGCTTCCAGGACAAAGCAAGGAACAGGTCTAGGACTAGCAATTGTCAAACAGATTGTAGAGCTACACGGAGGTACTATTCAGATGGAAAGTACGATGCATGTCAGTACAAAGGTTTATATTCATTTACCAGTCTTGTCATAAGGAGTTCATGTAAAGTTCATGTTCACACGTTAAACTGCTACTTAGTTGAAACAAGCTTAGGGGGAGTTTTCGTATGGAACAGAAGTGGAGTATACGTCTTATTCGATTAGCGGCTATTTTTGCTTTCATCGGTACGTATTTAGGTTCACATATGTCAGGATCAGGTAGTTATGAATATAGACCAATCCATGCACATATTTTACTTGTCGGCTGGCTAAGTATGTTTGCATGGGGCATTTTTTATCGAGCCTTCAAAGTGAAATCACAAAAATTAGTAGCCATTCACGGTTGGACAGCTATTCTTGGTGTTTTGGGTTTAACAGTTGGCATGTGGTTTTACAATATAAATCCATTTAATTTTGGTAGTACATTTACATTAATCTTCTTTATTGTAGGTGGAACTACGCTATTAATCAGCTTTGCCTTATTTATTATAGTAACATTCATGATTCATCAACAAGACTATATAAAAAGTTAATCCATTACGCATTTCTAGCGCGCAGATAAACAATGTATCCAAAATTTTTCGATTTTGCCTGTAAAAATCTGTTGAGAAAAAATATTCATCTCCCACTATAGAAAAAGGAGATGAATGCCGAAGCAAGAGAAAAACCTACCGTATCACAATTCATGATACGGTAGGTTTTAAACTGTCTATTTAATATTTTCAAGCGATTTTTTCAGCCATTTTTCAGCCTCTTGATAATCTTGTGCAACCCCATGCCCTTTTTTGTAGAGCATACCAAGCTGAAATTGAGCCTTTTGATGTCCTTGATTAGCAGCCAATCGATAAAGCTGGGCAGCCTTTGCAAAATCTTTCGGTACACCCTGTCCATGAATGTGCATTTGAGCTAGTTGATATTGTGCCTTTATATGCCCTTGTGACGTTGCTTGTTCAATCCATTTAGCTGCCTCCGTGTAATCCTGTTTAACACCTTTCCCTTTATCAAATAAATTACCAAGTTGATATTGAGCACCTGCATGGCCCTGAATAGCAGCTAGTCGATAACATCTGCGTGCTTCTTCAAGATCCATAGCAACCCCTAATCCCTGCTCATACAGTAAGCCTAATTGATACTCCGCTTGAATATGTGACTGATCCGTTGCGGCTCGCCACCATTTTACAGCCTCTGTATAGTTTATAGGTACATCAACCCCTGATGTCAGTAATAGACCAAGTTCATACTGAGCATCAGCATAGCCTTTGTTAGCAGCAACTTTAAAGTATGACATAGCTTTAGCAGGCTGTTTTTGCTGATAGACATAAAGCCGACCTAGCTCGAAGCCGGCGCTAATATGCCCATTGTCAGCTGCTCGTAGAAGCCATTTTTCTGCTGAAACAAGATCCTGTTCTTTTTCATACAGTAAGCCGAGACAGTACTGTGCATTTAAATGTCCTTTATATGCTGCTAGCTTGAACCATTTTAAGGCTTCTAGATGATCCTTCGTCATTCCTTGTCCCGTATTGTAGAGCATAGCCAATTGAAACTCTGCGTTCACATGGTCTTGTAAAGCAGCCATATGAAACCATCTCGCCGCTTCTTCAAGGTTTTGAACAATACCACGACCTTTAAGGTACATATAGCCGAGATTATACTGTGCACTGGCATCGCCCGCTAAGGCAGCCATTTCGAAATAAGCGATGGCCTCTGCGTAGCTTTGCTCGACACCTGTGCCATTATGATAAAGGAAGCCTAAATTGTTTTGAGCACTTGTATTGCCTTGGTTGGCTGCTAAAGTATACCATTTAGCCGCTTCATGAAAGTTTTGCGAAAGGCCTAGACCTTGATTATAAAGGACACCTAAATTATATTGCGCATCTGCATTTCCGAGATCTGCCGCAATTTGATAATGGTGCGCGGCTTCCTTATAATCTTGTCCAACCCCATGCCCTAAATGAAAGAGTACGCCTAGACTATAGTGGGCATTTGCGTCATTTTGTGCGGCAGCTCGTTCATACCATACTTTCGCAAGTTTATAGTCCCTTTTCACCCCTCGCCCGTGATTGTAAAGAGTTCCTAAATTATATTGTGCACTGGCATCACCGTTTTGCGCTGCCCTTTCAAACCATTTGGCTGCATGTGTATAAGCCTCTGGCGATTGATTGTGCTGAAGTATGTTCTTATCCAATATGGTTGGAAGCTCTGTAGTGTGAGGAGTTAGACTTGCTGACTTGAAACTACGATCATAGCGTTTCATAAACCATTCCACAATATCGCTAAGATAATCCAAAACAATTTTTGCCGCTTTGGCTTCCACAATGTCGTTACTATTATGACTTGTCATTTTATGAACTAAATTCATTAATAAATAAATCCGACGAGGGTGAATTTGCGCTACAAAACTTCGATTATTTAATAGTGTACGGATATTTTTCGTTTTAGGTTCAGTATGCATTTCCAGCCGATAAATCTCATAAAGAATTTCTTCCAATACAAAAAGAGATTTTTGTAAAGATGTAGCTGGGTTTGAAATAGCGAGCAAACTTGCATCCTGTAGGTTTTTTGCTAATTTTGTGAAGGACAGCTGCGTTAATTTCTGACATTGTTCTTCAAGAATTTCGTAATGCATAACAATCACCCTCACCTCTTTCATCAATGATGCCTCGGCATCATTGCGTCTAATTTTCTTCGAGCCAGTTGAAAGCCCCTCTTCTAAATCTCTTTGTACATATATCGGAGAAAAATCTATATTATTGATAAGTTTTAATGGGATTCATCAGTTGAATTGTTGCTGTGACATGATACTATTTGATATAAGGGAAATTCGTAGCTACGGAGAGCCCGTCAGCCTATAGGTGGGGGATCGAAATGAAAAATATTGCAGCTATTATTCCAGCATATAATCCACAACAATCACTCATTACCTATGTACATCAATTATTAGCAACGACCATTACACAAATTGTCATTGTCAATGATGGGAGTGATCAAAGATATAAAGATATTTTTGAAGATCTAAATAAAATTGATCGTTGTCAAGTATTGCAGCATGATCGCAATATTGGAAAAGGTGGTGCATTGAAGACAGCCTTTGCATTTATCCGAGAGCAAAAAGGAAAGTGTCATGGTGTCCTTACAGTGGGGGCACATGGGCAGCATGCACTGCAAGATGTTAAGCTTGTCTTAACGATGACAAAGGTGTTTTCAGAAGGTATTGTGCTAGGGGTACGTAATTTCCATTCTGCCGATAGTTCATTTCTTTCTTATTGGGGAAATCGTGCAACAAGCCTATTTTTTGAGTTACTGTATCATCGAAAATTAATGGATACACAAACGGGTTTGCGATATATATCGATAAATGAGTTGCCTTGGCTGATGAAGGTGAAAGGCGAACGCTATGATTATGATACAAATATGCTAGTTGCGGCACTGAAAAGAAAGTGTCCAATTTTTGAGGTAGAGATTGGGCAATTACGTTTAAAGAAAAATACAATTATCCAGTACGATGAAATAACCAATGCAAGCACTATAATCACAAGAATGCTGATGAATTATTTAAAACCAAGGAATGGCTAGGTTTAAATTTGAAATAATGAGCTAGGATAAAGAATAACGATTACTCATGAGGACGTAGCGAGTATAGAAAGAAGGAGCAATGTTTATGGAATATTCAGATCAAGTGAAAAATCGTGTGAAACGGATGGAAGGCCAGCTACGTGGTATTTTGAAGATGATGGAGGAAGGTAAGGACTGTAAGGCAGTCATTACACAGCTATCGGCTGTACGCTCTGCTGTAGATCGTACAGTTGGTGTTATTGTCAGTACAAACTTATTAGAATGTGTCCAAAATGCTGAAGGTGATGACGAAAAAATGAATGAAGCCATTCAGGAAGCCGTTAATTTGGTTGTGAAAAGTAGATAATTACCTCGATTTTCGGAACAAAAAATAGTAGCTGAATCCAAATAAAACTCACTATAAATGGGGTGAGTTTTATTTTTTTGCAAAAAAATAGTTATATTCGAGAATTATATTTGGTTTTTAGGTATTTTATATCATGTAAGTGTTGATATATTTTTAGATGAAAGTCTTAGTTAGTGAACTTGTATGATAGCTTAGTAGGTACTTTCTTTGTTATGCTAAATAGTAACAAAAGATTCAAAGGGAAGGTGATTAGTGATGAAAAAATGGTTGTTATGTGGAGCAACTTTATTGATGTTAAGCCCAACTGCTGCCTATGCAAAACAAACAGAAATTACTTCCCCAATTTATCCTGTGGTAGCTGACTCAACAGTAGTTACTTGGGATCAATTGACAAAAGAGCTTGCTAAGCAAATGCGAAATTTCGAGACGGAAATAAAATTTACGTATACAGGCCCGATGGGTGATTTCAAAAAAGAAATGATGGATGCATTTGAAAAGGCTAAACAACAAGCTGTTTATGCAAGTGGACATTTCGAAAGTATGACGGTTTCTGCAGATTCTCTCGGAAATGTAACGTATAAAGTGAAGTACCTGACGAATCAAACACAAGAAGTAGCTGTACAAAAAAAGATTAATCAAATACTGAAAAATATTATCAAACCTTCTATGACAGAGTTCCAAAAAGTAAAGGCTATTAACGATTATATTGTATCGAATACGATGTATGGAACAAAAACAAAGGCAAGCCCACATAGTGCCTATGCTTTATTTTTTGAAGGACAAGCTGTGTGTCAAGGTTATGCATTAGCTGCACAAGCCTTGTTAGAGCAATCGGGGATAGAGACAAAATATGTTATAGGTTTTGTGAATGGGAACGAGGCACATGCTTGGAATTTAGTAAAGGTAGATGGAAAATGGTATCATTTAGATACAACATGGAATGATCCTTTGCCAAATCGTGTTGGTGCTGCTTCATATGACTATTTTTTAGTGACGGACAGTCAGCTTAACAAAGATCACACTTGGGTTAAAGCCGATTATCCTACTGCTACAAGCACAAAATACAGTTATATGCACAATGTTCATTTTGCGTATCAGTTAAATAATGCTGTTTATTTTAGCAATACGGCAGATAACGATAAACTGTATAAGCTGGATATGACTAGTGGGAAAAAGACAAAAGTATTAGATAAACGTGCATTGTATATTACTGGAACTAATGATTATCTATACTATAGTGATTACAGTAACGGTGGGTATTTGACAAAGCTGAATTTGAAAACATTAAAAGCTGAAGTGCTAGTTAAGCAGCCAGTAACGAATTTAAAGATCAATGACAATGATTTGCTGTATACTATGAATACTAAAGAATATAAACTTAAAATTAATTAAGTCAACAAACAAATATTAACAAGCACAATTGGACCCTTAAGTGAGTTCTTTGTGCTTTTTTTGTATATAATGAAAAGAAGACGGTTGGAGGTGAGGAATTTGTGGAAGAAATTAGCTATTATTGCCATTATTATTATTTTTATTGATCCCATTTATATGGCTGGTAAGGCAGTCGTTCAGCAGGTGCTGGATTGGACAAATAATGACGAAATAGAAACAATGCTTCTTTCAACAAAGGAGAAAATCGTAGATGTTACTGCTAGACTTTCAGACGATGCCTCCATAGAAACAGCCATACCTATAGAAGATATACATGAAGCGGAGGTAGCACCTAAAGCGCCGCCAATTCAGAAACCAGAAACGAAGCTAGTCGTGACAAATGCCAAAGAGATGGCTGATGCCATGTATGCATATTATAGTAGTTTTTCACCGAAGTTTGAAATTCAATATAAAGGTAATACACAACGAATTGAACAAATTGTGGAAGAGGCCTACAACAATGCTATTGAACGAGATGATTATGTTTATGGTCATGTTAGTAAGCATTCAATTCGTTATGAATATGGGCGAAATAAGGCAACTATTTTTGGAGAGCAGAGCTATTTAATGACGCCAGAACAGGCTGCTTTTGTCGAGATGAATGTCCAAGAAATCATCAGCAAAATCAGTAAAGACTCTATGACAGAAGTAGAAAAGGTACGAGCAGTCAATGACTATATTGTCGCTAATACTGCCTATACAGATCAAACAAATTCTAGTCCACATAGTGCCTATACCGTACTTGCCGAGCATGGGGGAGTATGTCAGGGCTATGCTTTACTAGCTCACTCGATGCTTCAAAAACTGGGAATTGAAACAAAATATATCGTGGGCTATGTCGGCCAAGAGGGACATGCGTGGAATTTGGTCAAGCTGGATGGACAGTGGTATCACCTTGATACGACATGGAATGATCCAGTACCAGATCGCAAAGGTGCCATTCGTTACCAATACTTTTTAGTAGACGATCGTACAATGGCGAAAGATCACACGTGGATTGCTGAGGATTATCCAAAGGCAACAAGCACAATGTATAGTTATTATCATGATATAGACTTCCCAGCACAGGCTGGCGATCAATTATATTTTAGTAATATCTCTGATGACAATAAGTTGTATGTGCTTGATATAAAGACAGGTAAAATAAAGCGTGTCACAAATACTCGTGCACAATACATCGTTTACTCGGATGGGTGGCTATACTTTAGTAATTACTCTCGGGGGGCGTATTTAACAAAAATTCGTCCAGACGGTAGTGGAGAACAGGTACTAAATAGGGAAGATACAAAGGATATATTTGTGAAGGATGGCTTCCTCTATTTCACAACGAATGAATTGAAGAGAATGGCTCTCTAATTTAACATAAAAAAGGTGATGTCAACGGCACAAACAGCCATGTTGAAAGGCGAGGGGGTAATTTCCGTTCCGCCAGCGTCCTTTCCAGGGGGCAGTTCACTAAATCCATGTGGCAAAGGTGTCTTTTCCTTCTCTTTTATACTAGCCGTAGCGATCAAAATATTTGTATAATTAGAGAAAGGATAGGCTCTTATTTTCAATGTGGAGAAGTGATTAGTTACACACCTCTCAATAAATAAGTAGTGAACACCTTCACTTTACTTAGGAATTTTTTCTAAAAAGATAATCTTTTGTGAGGTGGAGCGGAAGGCTACTCGATTCCCGCGAGACTGGCGAGCCTCTAAACACGAAGCGGCTCGGCGCTAGCCCACGGGAAAGCAAGTAGCCTGCAACGGAAATCCATCTTCATCTTTCACACAATAGATGGTTTTGTTTTTTTACACTATGAAAAGGGCAATGACTTATAAATAGTCATATGCCCTTTTTGTACGTTCAATCAAATAAGTAATAGGCTGATGCTGACAAAGTTTAATATCAATTTGTGGATATAGTAAGGTGATTTCCTCCGTAAAAGTCTTTAAAATGAGTGGATTGTGCTTGATGGCACCACCATTACAATAAAGTGTAAATGGTCCATTCTGATAGCCCATTTTTTTCAATACAGCGCTTGCTAGAAGAACTAATTCGTAGGCAGCCTGTAGTGATATTTGCATGGCGCAAGCATCTTCTTGCTCGACTGCCTTTGCTACAAATGAGCTCATCTTGGCCAGCTGTGCATTCGTATAGGATGGATGGAATAACCATTCCGCAAGCTCTGTTACATCCTGTATATTTAAAAAATGATAGACGGCTTCTTTTAAGATTGTTGGTTCACCACGACCATCCTCCATTTTAAATACAGCTCTTACTACTTCCTGCCCTAGCCAATATCCACTTCCCTCATCACCAGCTCGATGTCCCCAACCTCCTGCACGTACAATTCGTTGCCCGTCATAGGCATAGGCGATGGCTCCTGTTCCGGCAATGAGTAATGCACCAGCCTGTCCAGCAGTCACACCAAGTAGTGTAGCTTCCGCATCATTTTCAATAATTAGCGTCTTGATTTGTAGCTGTGTGGCCTTTAGGGCATTTTGAACAATGGCCGTTACTGTGGCATGATCCTTAGGAGAATCAATGCCAGCTAACGCAAAGGTAGCTACAGCAATTTGAGAATGGGGGTACTTTTGCAAAAATGTTTCTACATTTGCTAAAAGTCCTTGTAATCTTGCTGTAGCTGATTCGACACCAATGGCTTGATAATTCGAGCCTTGCATTGTTGTAGAATAGTGAATGTCACCAGATTCAGCATGAACGACCGCACATGCTGTTTTTGTTGCTCCACCGTCAATAATCAATAACCAATCCTTCATTGATTCCATTCCTCAAGAAAGGCTGTTAATTCCTTTTCTGCTTGTATAATAGAATTTTCCTTTAAGCGGACCCATTCATAAAGGTTTTGAGCATTTATTTTTGAACGTTCGAGCGCTGCTTTCATTGTGGCTGGAGCTGGGCCACCTAGCAATGTTCGCACACCAACAAAAGATTCTGGCTTTAATGTTTTATAAAAGCCTTCTTCTGAAATAGCTAATTCCTTTCCCGTAATCAATTTAGATTGTGTATTGGCAAGGCCCCATGTAAGGCTTGCTAGTGATTCTTCGCCATGGGCAAGTAGAACTTTAATACATTTGCTAACAATACTATGTGCTTGGCGGAATGAAATCCCCTCTGAACGCACTAATGTATCTGCAAGCTCTGTAACATTGGCAAAGCTATTCTCTGCACGGTTTCTTAATTTCTTTTTATTAACATCCATTGTGACAACAAGAGAACCAAATAACTTGTAAATACCATTTAAACGGTCAATGGCACGCCATAAATAGGGCTGCATATCATCTTCAGTGTCGACGATATCTCCGAACGGTGTATTATGTACCATTTGTAATACTGTACTTGCATCTCCAACAACCGCAGATAGTAATGAACGTGTATGCTCTACGGAAACAGGGTTACGTTTTTGAGGCATTATGGAACTTATCTGGACATATGGACTTGCGAGTGTGAATGCATTAAATTCCTGGGTAGCCCATAATAAAAAATCTTGAGATGTACGGCCGAGATTGAGTGCAGCCAGCTGTACAATACTTGCCGCTTCAGCAATATAATCTGCGCCTGCAACAGCATCCCACGCATTTTCGATAATATCATCAAATGCCAGTAGATCACGCATCCGTTCTCTACTAATATTAAAGCCTGTCGTTGTTAAGGCAGCCGCCCCCATACTACTGCGATTGACAGTTTTATAGACATGCTGCATCCGCTCAAAATCACGCTCAAGCTGGTCAATAACAGCTTTTAAATAATGGGCAAAGGTTGTGGGCTGAGCCTGCTGTGTATGCGTGTAGCCAATCATGATGGTATCTATATGTTCCTCTGCAGCCGCGATTAAGTCATCACGTAATGTTAGTAACTCGTTCATTAATAATAATAGTTTTTTCCTTAAGGTCATACGATAGATGGCGATCCCCATATCATTCCTACTTCTGCCAATGTGAAGATTTCCTGCAACATCACCAGCAAGCTCGATTAGTTTATTTTCAATGCGGAAAAATAAATCCTCATATTGGGGACTGTAATCCTCTAAACGATAATAATTTAAATCTATTTTTTTTAGAGCTATCCCAATTTGTTTCGCTTCATCTTTTTTTACGAGTCCTTGTTCTTCTAACATTTTTAAATGAGCAATATTAATTTGTAGCATGATTGTTAAAAAATTTTTCTTCGCCTCATCATAAGCTGGCTGTAAGACAATTTTCCGATAGATGTTAGAAGGGAATATCATCCCATCTTCCCGCTGCGTTTTGTTGCGAAAATCTTCAAACATTGTAATGGCCCCCTAATAGATTGGCAGCTAGATGGCTGTACCAGCACTGCCTTTTGATAGTTTTTCAGAAATAATAAGAACAACTAAAATTAAGCAAATTTGTAAGACACCATAAGCACAGGCGGTCCCAAATTTAAATGCATATAATTTTTGGAATATCGCTACAGACAATGGAATAGTGGATGTACTGTATATTAGAATGGATGCAACAAACTCACCAAAGCTTTGCACGAGAGCTAAGAGTGTCCCTGCTAAAATTCCGGTGAATGTTAACGGTACGACAATCCGCCTAAATGTATACCACCAATTGGCGCCTAAGCCACGTGAAGCCTCTTCAATCGATTGATCTAGTTGTACAAGAGAGGCGGAAGTAGATCGAAAAACAAGTGGTAAATGTCGAATAAAATACGCTAATGGCAAAATCCAAAATGTACCGATCAATACTTGATTGAAACTAAAAATACTTTCTGTACTAAAGGCAGCGATTAAATTGACCGCTACAACAGTACCAGGTAAAGCCCAAGGTACCATAATCAAAATATCGAGCAATGTTTTCCCTTTAAAGTTTAACCGAACCATAGCATAAGCAGCAGCGACACCAAAAATGATATTGCCGATTGTTGCTATGACACCCATTTGAATGGAATTCCAAATAGGTCGCCATGTACGCTCATCAGTAAAAAGAGCAATATAATGATCGATCGTATAGTCGGTCGGGAGAATTTGCGTTTTCCAAGCACCATCAACAGAAAAAGATATCAATATCAAAACTAATATCGGCAATATTAATATGAATGTCCCAACAAAGGATGCGATTGTTGCCATAACTTTAATTTTTTTAGAGGATACCTCAGAACGATGAACACTGATACCCTTACTGAGATTTTGATAATTTCGCTGATTCTGATACCAACGCATGATGATTAAAAAGGTAATAGATACAAAGGATAAAATCATCGACTGTGTTGCAGCCATCTCAAGATTGCCATTTGTACGTGATAAATATATTTGCATCGTCATGGTGCGCTCTACACCAAACATTAAAGGTGCTGTATAGGAAGCCATTGAGATCATAAACACTAATAAGGACGAAGCGACAATGGAAGGTGTCAGCATTGGTAGAATAACCTTTGTCCATACGCGAATACGCCCTGCACCTAGACTGGTTGCAGCCTCTTCTAAAGCAGGATCGAGCCCCTTAATAGCAGCTGAAGCTGTTAAGTAGAAGTACGTATACATCGTGAAGGTATGAACGACGACAACTCCCCAAATGCCTTTCAATGCAAACGGTACATGGTCTAATCCGAATAGATGCTGAAAGATTCGAGGGAAAATACCGCTATCGCCATATAAAAATGAAAAAGAAAGTACACCCACTAGAGGAGGAAGTGCCATAGGAACTAATACTAAAATAGACAGTGTACGCCTTCCTGGGAAATTATAGCGCTCCAGTAAAAAGGCCATCGTAACCCCAACGACTGCACAGCAAATAACACTGATGATCGAAATATAAATACTGGTCCATAAAGCTTCTAAGTTTGCTGGGCTCGCCAGATCAAAAAATTTTTTATAGTGAAAGAAAGCCTCATCACCAGCAAAGCTTTGGATAAATGTTTGATAGAAGGGGTAAACCACATAGGCGAACAACACTAAAAATAATGGCGATATTAAAATATAAACAAACCAATTGGATTGAAAAATTCGTGTCCACGCGCTTTCCTGAGAGGCATTGACAGACTGTTTTCCCATATTGGCTTCCTCCTATTCCCCTAATAAGTACAGTGAATCATGAGCCATATTGATTGTAATGTCTTCACCGATTTTCTTTATTTGGTCATAAGAATTAATAATCATTACTTTAAGTGAAAATGCCGTAAAATCTACAATGTAATTGACGCTAATACCTGTAAATTCAACAAATGTAATTTTTCCTGTTAACGTATTATCACCAGTACCTAGTTGAATAGACTCCGGTCGAATAGAAATAAACACTTTGTCTCCAATCATATGCGTTAAAGAGGGGGAGCTTTGTTGCTTTCGCCCAGTCAAAAGATGTCCATTTAAGGTTCTCACTTGTACATTTTCACCATTAATGGCTTGTATAGTGCCTTCGATTAAATTGGTTTCACCAATAAAGTTAGCTACAAAACGATCTTCAGGCTGATGATAAATTTCTTGAGGAGTCCCAATTTGCTTGATCAAACCATTCTCCATGACCATGATTCGATCCGACATAGCCATTGCCTCCATCTGATCATGGGTAACGTAAATCGTTGTAACGCCAAGCTCAGATTGAATTCGTTTGATTTCAATACGTGTTTCCTCACGCAATTTAGCATCTAGATTGGATAGAGGTTCATCCAGTAATAAAATATCTGGCTCAATTACAAGCGCTCTAGCCAAAGCAACCCGTTGTTGTTGTCCACCAGATAGTTCATTTATTTTTCTGTTACCATAAGCTGCTAGATGTACTTGTCCTCTAATGCGGTCAACCTTGTATTGAATTTCGGTCTTTGAAAATTTCCGCACTTGTAAACCAAAGGCAATATTTTCATCAACCGTCATATGAGGAAAAAGAGCATAATTTTGAAATACCATACCGATATTGCGTTTATTGGGCTGAAGTCGAGTGACATCTCGATCGTCAAAAAGAATTTTACCTTTAGAAGGGTAATAAAAGCCTGCAATCATCCTTAAAGTGGTTGTTTTGCCACAGCCGCTAGGACCGAGAAAAGTAAAAAATTCCCCTGCTTTTATTTCAAGATTTATATCATTCACGCCATACACTTGACCAAATTGCTTTGAGACATTTTCAATTTTGACACTTCTCAATCATAAACTCCTCTCTAACAAAGAATGCAGATGATACAGGAAGGTAAAAATTCGCAGCACATGTCGAATTTTTACCTATTTTATTATTTGCCGCGCCCTTTTACATTGTTATCCCAATATTCCATCCATTCAGCTTCTTTGTCAGACATTAGCTGCCAATCAATATCGAACGTTTTTAAATCTAATTCCTGATACCATTCTGGCATGGAAGCCTTATCGATATCAGAACGTGTAGGAATTTGATAATAATCGTTCGCCAATTGTGTCACCATTTCTTTTTCAAATAAGAACTCTACAAATAGTTTTGCATTGTCTAAGTTTTTCGCATTGTTTACAACGGCTACACCATCTACTAAAATAGGTGCACCACTTTTTGGATAAATATAATCAAAAGGATAATCAGTCGTATATTTCTTTAATAAAATATCTTGCAAATTCCATAAAGAAACACTACCTTCTTGTCGTGTTAGCTTTAAATATAAGGCATTAGGATCTTGTGTATACTCCTTTGTATTAGCATCTAATTGTAATAACCATTCATAGCCTTTATCAGGTGAATCGTCTCCCTGTCGTACAATCATAGAGGAATAAATTGTGCGCATTGTACCTGACGCAAGCACACCTCTAATTAGAATTTGATCCTTCCATTTAGGATCTAATAGGTCATCCCAGTCCTGAGGCCCTGTTTCTTTTGTCAGTAAATCACTATTAATCATAATGACCTCTGGTAGCAACATCTCACCAAACCAACGTCCATCTGCATCTTTGTGTGAGGCATCAATGGCACCGATAAAGCTAGGCTGCCAAGCATGCAATAAGTCTTCATTTGCTCCAACAATGAGAGCGGATTGCGTTCCACCCCACCAAAAATCTGCTTGAGGATTGGCCTTTTCACCGCGGAGGCGCTCTAAAATTTGCTGTGCCCCCATCGTTAAAAACTCGACCTCAATGTCTGGGTATTTTTCATTAAACTGATCGATCACATTTTGCACCATTTCTTCATCACGACCTGTGTAAATGACAAGCTTTCCTGAAGGTGTCGTTGCTGCCACTTCTGTTTTATCACCATCAGATGTTTTGTCTTTATTTGCTGCACCATCTGTAGAATTTTGCTGATTATTGCCGTTACAAGCAGCTAAAGCTAAAAACATCAACACAAGGAAAAAACCAAGAATGCGGGTTTTTTTCATCATCTTCTCCTTTCATAAAGTAAGGTACTTGCATATTGCAGTATAATACGAAAGGATAAGATTAATGTTAGAATTATTAAAAAATTACATTTGCCTTCATCATAGCTAAGTACTTAACAGTAAGCAATGCGATTTCAGCAAAATTCAAAAAAACTCCTTAAAAAGGAATCATTCCATTTTTAAGGAGTTTTTTGTCGATTTATGAATGGGCTTCTAATAAGCTGTCTTTTTGTTGCCGTTGTGCAATAATGGTTGGCAGCATCATACCAGCAATAACGAGAATAATCCCTACGATTTGTACAGCGGTTAAAGGTTCATGCAGAACAATAACCGAAACTGTAACGGCAACTGGTAATTCGATGGCACTTAAAATGGAAGCTAGCGCGCCACCGACTTTAGGAATAGCGATTGAAAATAAGTAAATTGGTAAAATGATACCGAAAAGACCTAGTGCTAGTCCAAATTTCCATAAGCCTTGCATGAATAATTGGCCATTCCAAATAACCTCAGGGCTAAGGAAAATACTAATCATAATAAGGGCTACGAAGGAAACGATTAATACCCGAGAAGTCGTAGTAACTCCCTCGACAGGCCGCGAATTGAATTGAATGAAGCAAGCAAAGGTAAAGGCTGCTGCAAAGCCAAATAGCCACCCTTGGATAGGGATGCCACTTAAATCTACATTTAATACACCAGCAGCTAAAATAGTTCCTGCAAATAAGATAATGATCGAAATTACTTCAGGTCGACTGGGTAATCTTTTGTGTAGGGCACAATCAATTAGCAGACCAATCCATGTAAATTGGAATAGCATGACTACCGCAAGAGAAGCGGGTAGATATTTTAAAGATTCTCCATACACTATTCCTGTCGTCCCAGTAAAAATTCCAGCACAAATTAAAATAAGTAAGCCCTTTTTGGATGGACTCGGTAATTTTCTGTCTGTAAAAATAAAAATGGCTACAACGAGTAAAAAGCCAATTATATACTGACTTGATACTGCCTCTGATGTTGTAAAGCCATGCTGCATAGCTACTTTGACAATCGTTGACAATATACCGTAGCTACTAGAAGCAATGACAATCAAAAGAGGGTAAATAAAATTTGTTTTCATATATAAATATTTCACTTCCTAAAACTGTTTCACCATGTGATGGAATGGCTCATCGATTATGGACCATGGCTCTGTAATAACAAAGCCCAAACGCTCATAAAGTCGGCGAGCATCTTCTTTTTGGGTTTCAACATTTAATGATAATTTTGTATAGCCGCGCTGCTTTGTTAGCTCTTCGGCAAATTGTAATAGCAATGTTCCAATTCCTTTACCTCGTGCTTCTGGTGCTACGCAAACAGTATCGATATAGGCCTCATCTTCATGTGCTTCTTGATCAATGACAATGGATGTAGCGTTTTTTGCTTCTAGCCATTTAACAAGGTTAGCATCCATGTGAACGGCTTGTGCACCGTGATAATAAACGAGAATCCCTAATATTTGCTCTCCTTCAGTAGCGACAAAGGTATTTAAATAAGAATGTCGATTGTCGTCACGTTGAAAAAGAATTGTCAGTTCTTGTATAACAGCTTCAGCTGATTTCTCGCCAGTTAAGCGATTAGCAATTTCACCAATTGCATCGATAATAAGAGGCACAACGGCATGGGCATCATGTGGTTGCGCTTGTCGAATTGTAATACTCATCTTGATAATCCCTACCTTTCTATAGGCAAGTATAACAAAGATAGAGATTGACTCAAATTTTATAGCCCACTAACAAAAGTAAAACCCATTAGCTTAATCCAGCAGGTGTTCAACAAAACACTAAATTAAAACAATGGCTCTAGCTGATATCAAAGATTTTGAAAAGAGGCTTGTATGATGCAGATCAGTCAACCGTTGTCACAGGATAGACAGACAGTTATAGATTCACTTCTACCCGTCAGCTCGAAAATATTTGGACGCAATGACGCCCCGGCGTCATTGATAGAATGACAATTTTCGTGTTAATCTATAATGACTAGACATTTTGGAGGACAATCATGACAAAGCAAGAGAAGGATTTTATATTAGTCTATGGAGATGCTTTTATTGACTATATTGCTGATGATGTAACAAACACATCATTTACTAAATATATGGGTGGTGCAACGGTAAATGTTGCAGCTGGTATTAGCCGAATTGGGGCACCGTCGGCATTAATTACTATTACAGGGGATGACGAAGGCTCTCAATTTGTGCGAGATGGGCTTGCCCAAGAGGGTGTACAACTGGATTATGCCGTATTTAATCCAGCAAAGCGAGTAAGTGGCGTATATGTGCATCTTACAGAAGCGTGTGAGCGGATTTTTAAAGATTATGTTGATGAAACACCCGATTTACAAGTGGAACCATCACAGCTAAATGAAGCAGCTTTTAAACATGCTTCGGCTTTAACAGTATGTTCAGGTACTATGTTCCATCCAACAGCACTTGCCACAACGCGAGCAGCTGTAGAAATGGCAAAGGATAAGGGTGCAATTATTGCAATGGATGCCAATATTCGACCGCTACGTTGGAGCAGTGAGGAAATTTGTCGAGAGACGATTACATCATTTTTTGAGGATGTTGATATTTTAAAGGTTACGGATGATGAATTATTCTTCCTGACAGAGACAACTACCTTAGAAGAGGGCATTGCACATCTCAATAGCTATTTAGTGCCTATTATCTTAATCACAGTAGGAGAAAATGGTACTTATGCTGTACTTAATGGTGAGGTTCTCCATGTGCCGACGGAGAAGGTAGTACCTGTAGATACGACAGGTGCGGGCGATGCATTTATGGCAGGCGTACTACGTGATGTCCATTATAATGGCTTACCTACAACGCAAGAAGAACTCGTGCGCTGTACAAGCTTCGGCAATAAATTAGGAGCTTTTGCTGCCACAAAAGCAGGTGCATTAACTGCCCTACCATATTATGAGGACATTAAGCATTTACTAAAATAAACATGTGGGATGTGGAGAATATGGAAAAGAACTACGATGCTTTAGTAGAAGATCGACTATTCTTTGGTGGCGCAAAAGACGCTGAGACTGCATTTGCACAAGAATCCGTAAATATTGTGATAGATGTTCGTGTTCAAGGGCTTTCCACACAAGAGCAGCAAACAGTTCCTTATTCTTATAAACATTTGCCAATTGCAGATGAAGAGATTGAGGTAGCATCATCTATTCAACAAGTAGCGAAAGAAATTGCATCAGCCTTCGAGGACGGGCAAAAAGTATATATTCACTGTGGAAGTGGTGGCGGACGTGCAGGTGTTGCCGCCGCAGCCGCATTAATGGAGCTGGGAATGATTAATTCATTAGAGGAAGCAGAAGCAGCAGTTAAAAAAGCTCGTCCACAAGTATCCATTCGCCCAAAAATGGAAGATGCATTGCAACAACTATATAAATAAAAAAAGATGTACCTATTAGGGTGCATCTTTTTTATTTTTATTTTGTTCTATACATATTAGAACAAAGTTGTTATAGTTAATGTATAACAAATGATGAGGTGATCTGTATGATGGAGGAATTAGCAAAGGTTCCATGGGCGGTTATCGCACCGCTCATCATCGTTCAAATTATATTAATGATCGTAGCGCTTATTGATCTGCGTAAAATCCATGCCACAAATGGTCCTAAAATTTTATGGGTATTTATCATTCTATTTGCCAATCTATTAGGGTCCATTGCGTACTTTATAGTAGGGAGAAAGCAGTCATGACAACATTACTTCAAGTTACAGGCTTGACCAAGCAATTTGCAGAGCACACAGTTGTAGATAATATTCATTTCGTGTTAGAAGAAAAGACTTCAACGGCTTTAATTGGACCAAATGGAGCTGGCAAGACAACAACTTTATCTATGTTAACAGGGCTCTTAAAACCGACTGCTGGAAGTGTAAGGATGTTAAATGGAGATTTACGTGCGAATATAGGGTTTTTACCTCAATATCCGCAGTTTCATCCTTGGCTAAGTGCATTAGAGTTTACAGAAATGGCTGCTAGGTTGAATGGTGTAGCAGCCAAAAAAGCTAAATTAGAAGCACAAAAAACATTAGAGTTCGTAGGGTTGGGGGATGCGCTACATAAAAAAATAGCCACTTTTTCTGGGGGAATGAAGCAACGTCTTGGTATTTCCCAGGCAATTGTGCATAAGCCTAAATTACTGCTATTAGATGAACCAGTTTCAGCGTTAGATCCCGTTGGACGCAGAGAAGTGCTCGATTTATTAAAAGGTTTACAACAAGAGACAACCATTTTATATTCAACGCATATTTTAAATGATGCGGAAGAAATGACAGACCAGCTATTATTTTTGCAAAATGGAAAACTAGTAGAACAGGGTACATTACGTGAGGTACGGCAACGTTTTGATGAGCAAAACTATGTAATTGAATTTGGCAGTGAAGAAGAGGCGAAGCTTTTTGCGGATCCATCCTATACTATAATCGGTTGTTATGTGTATATCGAGGTTGTGAATGAGGAGCCAACGATGAAGGAGCTGCTACAACGTTTAAGTGCATGTCCTTATACCATCCGAAAAGTGGAGCGACAAACAGCATCTCTGGAAGAAATTTTCATGAAGGTGGCGAAAAAAGCATGAGTGGATTCAAAGTACTTCTGCAAAAGGAATATAGAGAAGGATGGCGGAGCTGGAAATTTTTATGGATACCTCTCGTGTTTGCTTTGCTTGGAATGAGTGATCCACTAACAAACTATTATATGATGGATATATTAAATGCTGTTGGGAATGTACCTGAGGGCTTTGAAATGCTAATGCCAGAATTAGTGCCAGTTGATTTACTCCAAGCTTCTATTGGACAGTTTCAAACAATAGGCTTACTGGTGATGATGGCTTCATTTGTAGGGGCTATTAGTAAAGAACGAGCAAGTGGCATGGCTACCCTCTTATATGCACGGCCCATTTCATATGGCGCCTACTTTATGAGTAAGTTTATTGTTATAGGCACAGTTTGTTTCGTAAGTATTTTAGCTGGCTTTGCTGCAAGTGTATATTACACAAGCATATTATATGGAACTTTGGACATTGGAGCACTACTAATTAGTTTTTGTACGTACTATATTTGGCTGTTATTTGTAATAGCTGTTTCATTACTGATGAGTGCTAGTTTTAAAACGGTTATAGCTACTACATGTGCATTTACGGTGATCTTTGTAGGGCAAATCGTAGATATGATAGTGGGAATCTTTTGGACAATATCTCCTTGGAAACTAGCGAGCTATGGAATTTTGCTAGTACGAGGAGCAATGGACATGTCAGACTATTGGTGGAGCCTAATAATGACTGTGGCATTAACAATTATCTGTATTAGCATTGGGATTGCGATGATGAAAAGAAATGCGTCTATGGCAAAAATCTAAAAAAGATAAAACGGTAAAAAACAGTTTACGATGAGTTTTTACCGTTTTTTATTTTTAAATCATCCCACCATTTATAAGCAGTATCAGCCCGATAAAGAACATAATCCAAGAAAGAGCAGAACTTGTACTTTGATCAAAAAGTGTTTGAATTTTTCTTAACGGTTGATTCATAAATCCACAGAATAAAAGATGTAAAACAAGTAGAATGATCCCTGGTGTAATCATCACCAAGTTAATGAGATCTATTTCGGCAGCTACAAAAATTTGCTGTCGGAAAGCTTGCTTTTTATCTTGTTATTGATTCGAAAGCTGGATGAATTTCTGGATAAGGGACTCTGTTAGCCTTCTCTCAATAGCCGCAGCGTTCTTTAATCCAAGTATGGCACTCTCCATCTGTTGTCATTTCTTTTGTTCCTCTGCTATAAAAGTTAACTTGTTTGCCACGCCCATGAATTATTTAGTAGAGTTTGAATTTCTTTTAATTTGAATCCTGATGCCTTTAAAAATACGATTTGTTGGGGCATTTTCACCGTAAATCCTCTGTCCATCCTCCGTCTTTGCTGTTGGAAGTAACAGTCCAATCTCCTCACAGTAAGCCAGTTTGCTTGGAAACATGGTGAATCGTCAGCAGAATAACTAATACCCCTCTCTGTTACAGCCAGTATATAAAATAACATTACGTCACTTTCAAGGGGGAATTGTTAATTCATTTCTATATTTAAAAACTACATTCTTGGAATCTCTATAACTTAGGAATATAATGGGTGTGTAACTCGAAATTTGTCAAATAACTCGGAAAATATATAGATGAATAGAGAAAGAAGGTACAAGAAAAGTGGGGACTGAAAACTCCGATCGTTTCCTGACAGCGTTTAATCGAATAGATCATAGATTACGAGATATTGTAGGAGCCAAGGATTTTATGGCTTTTTATAGACTGATTGATCAAGCAAAGAAAAAGGATGTCTTGGTGAAGAAATATGAGGATGATTTACGCTCATATGCCGACTTACGTAATGCTATTGTGCATCACCGTACTTCCTTACATTATGTCATTGCAGAACCACATACCGATGTTGTAGAAAGAATTGAATACATAGATGCTACCCTTGCTAAGCCAACGCTTGTGGGACAAATGTTCCGTAAAAGAGTACTGGTTTTTCAGGAAAACGATTCATTGAAACATGTACTAAAAGTGATACGCCAACGCAAATTTACGCAGTTCCCAGTTTATTATAATAAGCAATTTAAAGGGCTTATCACGACAGTAGGAATTACCAATTGGCTTGCTTCAAAAATGGGTGGTGACCATCTACCAAAAAGGATTCCTACGTTGCATGATATTTTAATGCATGAGAAAAATAGAGTAAATTACAAATTTGTCAGCAGATCTTTAACGATCTATGAGGCTGAGGAGATTTTTAAACAAGGGGTCGAAAGGGGAAGGCGCTTCGAGGCCTTACTAATAACAGAGCATGGCGAACCACATCAAAAATTACTAGGTATCATTACACCATTAGATATAGTAAAGATCGACTAACAAAGAGACGAGACAAACAATTACGGGCTTGAATGTCTCGATTTGTCTTTTAGGCTAATGTATAAGGATCCATTTGTTTGAACTTGAGCAAAATAAACTTCTTCTACTGATTGCACATTTTGTTTTTTTAATTTCTTCAATACCCAATCTTCTGTTAGCTCAAGCTCAACTATATTTTCTGTAATAAGTTGACCATCCGAAATGACTTCTGTAGGCAGATAAGTAGGTGGTGATACATCCGCTTTCACATCTTGCTTCGTAGCCACTTGCTCAGAAGTTTTTTGTAAAACACTGAGTTTACCATTTGTTTCTAACATAGCATATTCAACATCCTGTACAGAAAAAATGGCTTGTTCACGTAGCATCATTGTTAGCTCATCTAAATGAAGACGATTTTTTTGTAGAGCTGATTCTAATATAAGCCCCTTTTGAATAACGATGGTAGGTTTATCATCGATGAGAACACGAGCCTTTTTAGATTTAATGGTAATGACGGTCATCAAATAGGTTAAAGCACTCCACCAAACGAGGGATATCATACCATCTAAAAAAGGTGTTTCTTCCTGTGAGGCTATTTCTGAAGCAATCGAACCAAATGTAATACCTGTAATATAGTGGAAGAATGTTAACTGGCCCAATTGTTTTTTCCCAAGTATACGTGCCAGAATGAGTAATGCAAAAAACGAAAGTGTTGTTCGAAGAATCATTTCCCAAAAGTGAGCATGAATAAAGCTTTCCATGCATATATCAACTCCTTTTACAGCTGTCGAACTATAGCTTGTGCAAAATGGTCGATAGTATGCGACAATCCTGTATAAACAAAATATGAGCGAGGTGGCAACATGAATAAACAATTAAATTTAACAAATCCAATCTATCCAATTATGGTTGCAATCGGTGTTGCTCACCTTATCAATGATACGATGCAAGCTGTTATCCCAGCGATGTTTCCGATATTTAAGAGTGAATTAGGTTTGACCTTTACACAAATTGGTATGATTTCTTTTGTTTTAAACATATTTGCTTCTGCATTACAGCCTGCTGTAGGCTTTATCAGTGATAAAAAACCAATGCCCTATGCTTTACCAATAGGTATGATTAGTTCTTTTATAGGTATCGCCATTATCGCGTTTACAACACAGTATTGGATTATTATTATTGCGGTATTATTTATCGGCTTTGGTTCAGCTATATTTCACCCTGAGGGATCGCGAGTTTCATTTATGGCAGCTGGTTCTAAAAGAGGACTTGCTCAGTCTATCTATCAAGTAGGAGGAAATTCAGGACAAGCTCTTGCACCGTTAATTAGTGCGTACATCTTTGATATTTTCGGGCAGCGTGGTGCTGCAATCGTATTAGTCGTTGCAACGTTCGGTATCATTTTATTGAGTAAAATAGCTACATGGTATAAAAAACAATTGGAGCAAGAGCGTATAGCGAAGAAAAAACGTGTACTAATCTCAACATTGCCTCCTTTAACAAAGAAACAAGTAGGAATTGCGTTAACATTATTATTTACAATTATTTTTGCACGATCATTTTATACAACAAATATAACAAGCTTTTATGTGTTTTATTTGATGGATCACTATGATGTCAGCCTGCGACTAGGACAAATATTAATATTCACCTTCATGGCATTCGGGGTAGTAGGTACATTTTTCGGAGGCTCTTTATCAGATCGTATTGGTAGAAAGAATGTCATTATTCTTTCTGTGGTAGTGCCAATGCCATTTTGTTTAGCATTGCCCTATGTACCATTATGGGCCGCTATGATATTTTTAGTCATTATCGGTACATTGATCATGATTAGCTTCTCCGTAACGGTAGTCTATGCTCAAGAGCTAGTACCAACAAAAATTGGTACAATGGCTGGCTTAACAACGGGCTTTGCCTTTGGTATGGGAGCAATAGGTGCGATGGTTATCGGCATTTTAATGGATCATAAAGGGATTGATTTTACTATGATGGTCGTTTCCTTATTACCGTTATTATTGTTGATTGCCTTCTTTTTACCGAAGGATAAACCAGCATCCACTGCAGTTTAAAAAACGCGTCCTCTTTATGAGGTACGCGTCTTTTTATTGTCTTAATGGAGCTAAAAATTCTGCTGGCAACTTCTCTTGATCGATCACGTAGCCCTCTGAAATATGAACTTCATGCATTTTATCATTGTAAGTAAATTTAAAGATGCCATTGTCAAAGTCCGTGCCAATTTCCTTGAAAAATATACCTTCGATGGATACATATTTAGGGCAAGTAAATGCTACTTTAAAGTGATCCTGCTCTTTAATTAAGTAAGCACGTACTCCTTTTTCATATGTTTCATTTGCATCATCGTCTGTTGGACGTTGAACAGCCACAATATGAAAGTCTACAAAAGGAACTTCTTTTAACAGTACGTTTAGGAAAGAACCTTTAGTGATTTCCTCCCAACGACTTTGTGCGCTTTGCCCTACGATAATTTGTGAAATACCATAACTCTTTGCGACTTCTGCAATAACTTTTTGAATGGGGCGTTTTTCATTATCTTGCAAAATGAATTTTTCAACCTCAAGTTCATCTGATAGCTTCTTCCATTGCTCTATATAACTAGATTTTTCTGCGTCAAATGCATCAAGGGGTTGCGAATCGACTGAAAGAATATAGAGTGGACAATCTAGCATTGTGGCCATCTTATGACCACGACGTATTAAACGTTCGCCATTTAAGCCGTAGTAAACACAAACTAATATACTTTCATCCAAACGCCCTTTTACATGCTTCATAAAAAATGTACACCTCTTATCTGTTGGTATTTTGTTAATTTCACTGTTGTATCGAAAAAATTATCCTAAAACAGCTAAAATTGATGCTGTTACAGTGCATTATGCTCATTTATATTGTATACTTAAAAACGTATAAAAGTTAACGGAAATATATTGGAAAACCCTTGAAGGATTAAGCTTAAATCAATAATTTAAAATTATTTAATTTATGCATTATGTGCATCTGAGCAAAATTGCTTTCATATGCCACACTATTATGCAGTGTGTTAAATAGATAGTCAAGTGTCTTCATTGTACTGATATAACCTAAGTTACAACTGTATAAATTATCTGATTTTCCACAAGTTATTTAGGCTTGCATCGGGTTAGAAGTGACTAAATAACTAACATAACCATTTTTGATAAACGACAAGGCACTTTTTCACACCCCACCACATTCCATTTAAAAAATTTCAAGAATAGATCTGATATGTTACTTAGCTTGAACAAATTTCTAGAGTCTTAGCACTTACCATTCCAATCACCACAAAAATTTGCTAGATGATTTTGATAGTAGGAGGTTTTCATTTGGTTACTGTTCTCATCGCAATACTTTTGCCAATTGTTTGTGCTGCACTAATCCCATTGCTTTATAGGCGACTAAGGCGTGTCACACATCTTGGCTGGTTTGTTTTATCTGTTCCACTTATCTTGTTTCTTTTACTCGCGCGCTATATTCCTCAACTTGCCGAGGGTAAAACATTTATCCATACATATGAGTGGATTCCCTCTTTTAATATAAATTTCACAACTTACCTTGATGGACTCAGTATGATTTTTGGTTTACTGATTACAGGAGTAGGTAGTTTAGTCATTTTATATTCTATTTTTTATTTATCAACGAAAGAATCTCTTCATCATTTTTACTGCTATTTATTACTATTCATGGGCGCTATGCTTGGCGTTGTTTTTTCAGATAACCTAATGGTATTATACACATTTTGGGAACTAACAAGTGTGTCATCATTCCTATTAATTGCTTTTTGGCACCATAGAAAAGCATCTCGCGCAGGAGCTAAAAAGGCGATGATGATTACAGTCTTTGGTGGTCTATCGATGCTTGCAGGCTTCTTAATGCTTTACGTGGCCTCTCAAACATTTAGTATTCGTGAAATTGTAGCTAATGTAGAAGTAATACGTGATCATTCTCTGTTTACGCCAGCGCTAATTTTAATTTTACTAGGAGCTTTTACAAAGTCTGCTCAATTTCCATTCCATATTTGGTTACCAGATGCTATGGAAGCACCAACACCTGTTAGTGCTTACTTACACTCAGCGACAATGGTTAAGGCAGGAATTTATTTAGTTGCCCGTTTTTCACCAGTCTTTGGAGGAGAAGCCATTTGGTTCTGGCTAGTCAGTGTCGTTGGTCTAATTACACTATTCTGGGGTTCCTTTAATGCTGTTCGTCAAACGGATTTAAAAGCTTTATTAGCTTTTTCAACAGTGAGTCAGCTGGGCTTAATTATGAGTCTATTTGGTCTTGGATCTGTTGGTCATTATTATGGCTATGCAGAGAATTCTATTCTCTATACACAAGCAAGCTTTGCGGCGTTATTTCACCTTGTGAATCACTCGACATTTAAGGGAGCCTTATTCATGATGGTTGGAATTGTCGATCATGAAGTGGGAACTCGCGATATTCGCCGTTTAGGTGGCCTAATGTCTTTAATGCCTATAACATTTACAATCGCAGTTATCGGTAGCTTCTCGATGGCAGGATTACCGCCATTTAATGGTTTCTTAAGTAAGGAAATGTTTTTTGCTGCGGTATTGGCTATTCGAGATGTAGAGGCATTCTCAATTGCTGATGTAGGGCTGTTTTTCCCATTAGTAGCATGGGTGGCAAGTGTCTTTACATTTGTTTACAGTTTGATATTAATTAGCCGTACATTTTTGGGTAAACTACAGCCAGAGAAGATGGATAGAAAACCACATGAAGCTCCGTTTGGCATGTTAATTTCACCAATAATCTTATGCTTGTTGGTAATAGGTATCTTTTTCTTCCCAAATGTGCTAGGTCACTATATTTTAGAGCCTGCTATGGCAAGTATTTATCCTACATTCCCAACAACAAGTGAATTAACACCACATGTCCATGCGTGGCATGGCATCAATGCGGAATTAATAATGACGCTAGGTGTCATTATTATTGGGATAATCTTATTCAAAACATTAAAAAGCTGGAAGCCACTTTATCGCCTATTTTCACAAAAGTATACGTTTAATACGTATTACAATCGAATAATTGAGATGAGTGAAAGCGGCTCTAAGAAGCTCACTAGTAAATATATGACAGGTAATTTAACACATTATTTTGTCTATATATATGTATTTTTCGTTGCACTTATTGCTGGTTATTTTATTTGGTCAGACGCAATGACCTTTCATTTTGACATGGACTCTGCTGTTGAATACTATGAGCTAATTCTTGTATTTGTCATGATTTTTGCAGCTGTTTGGATGATTTTTGCAAAAGGTCGTGTGACAGCTATGTTGTTAAATGGTGTATTAGGTTATTCCATTGCCTTCTTCTTTGTCATTTTCCGTGCACCAGATCTAGCTTTAACACAATTGGTTGTTGAATCGGTAACAACGGCTTTATTCCTGTTGTGCTTTAAATATTTACCAGATCTAATGCCGGAAGCTCCTCGCAAAAGGATTCAATGGTCAAAAGCGATGATCTCCATTTTTGTTGGGGCAACCGTAACAATGGTTGGATTGGCAGTCGTACACTACGATCGCTTTGAACCAGTGTCCACTTACTTCAATGATTCCTATGAATTGGCTGGGGGTTCCAATATTGTCAATACAATTCTAGGGGATTTCCGTGCCTTTGATACGATGTTAGAGGTTGTTGTTCTTCTGATTGCTGGCTTAGGGGTCTATATGTTGACAAAGCTTAAGCCACGAAAGGAGGAAGCAGATCGTGAAAATTAATGATGTGATATTAAGGACGGTCACAAAGACAGTCGTGTTCATTATTTTAACACTTGGCGTGTATTTGTTCTTTGCTGGACATCACGCGCCAGGTGGTGGCTTTATAGGTGGCCTCGTGTTAGCTTCTGGCATTGTTTTATTATACTTAGCCTATGATATTGAGACTGTGCATAAAGGAATGCCATTTGACTTTAAAAAGGTTGCAGCATTAGGCGTATTGCTTGCAACTGGAACTGCAATAGGTTCGTTGTTTTTCGATGTGCCGTTTTTAACACAGGCCTATACGTATATTGATGTGCCGATATTTGGGAAAATGGGTTTTTCAACCGTAACCATTTTTGAAGCGGGTGTAGCTTTAACGGTGGTGGGTGTTGTCGTGACAATTATTTTAAGTATAAGTGAGGATGAGTAGCCAATGGAGTCTTTAATACTTGTTTTAGTAGGTATATTAGTAGCTGTTGCAACGTACTTAATCCTCTCGAAACAGTTATTGCGTGTTATATTAGGCACTGCTGTTTTATCACATGCTGCCCACTTACTGATTCTGACAATGGGAGGTCTTAAAAAAGGAGCTGTACCATTATTAGGGGAATCAGAGGGCCCTTATACAGATGCGTTACCACAAGCGTTAATTTTAACAGCTATTGTGATTAGCTTTGCTGTTACTGCATTTGTTTTAGTTTTAGGCTATCGTGCGTACAAGACAAATGGTTCAGGGAATTTTGATGAATTGAGAGGTACGCCGGATGAGTAATATAATTGTCTTACCATTAATTGTACCGGTAATTACAGCTATTTTACTGGTTTTTTTAAAAGAGCATGTGATGTTACAACGTATCATCAGCTTATTGACATTAAGCTTTATTGTTATTATTAGCATTATTTTATTGTTAGAGATTCAACATCAAGGTATATTGCGAATTGATTTTAGTGGCTGGGCTCCGCCATTTGGTATTTCATTTGTGGCAGATTCATTTGCAACATTATTAGTGTTAGTTGCTAATCTTGTGGCCGTTATTTGTATACTATATGCAATTTTTACGATGGAGTTAAGGTATGAAAAAATGTATTTTTATCCATTTACCTTACTCATGGTAGCGGGCGTTAACGGCTCATTTTTGACGGGCGATATTTTTAACTTATTTGTATGTTTTGAAGTAATGCTGCTTGCTTCCTATGCACTTATTAGCTTAGGTGGCGAGAAAATTCAACTGCGTGAAGCATTGAAATACGTGCTCATCAATATTGTGGCCTCTTGGATTTTCTTAGTGGCGTTAGCTTTCCTATATGGCACAGTGGGTACATTAAACATGGCCCATATATCTGTTCGTGTGATGGAGGCAGGGACTAATCCTCTTATTACAACAGTGGCGCTTATTTTCTTGATTGTCTTCAGCTTGAAGGCTGGACTTTTATTATTCTTCTGGTTGCCAGGCTCCTATAGTGTACCACCAACTGCTATTGCTGCTTTATTCGCTGCTTTATTAACAAAGGTAGGGATTTATGCACTTGTACGTACTTTTACATTGCTTTTCCCTAACAATACGGAAGTCACACATATGGCACTCGGCATAATGGCTGGAGTCACGATTATAGCAGGCTGTATCGGCGCTCTTTCAGGACGAGATGTCAGAACGATTGCCTCCTACAATGTGCTGATTGGTGTTGGCTTTATAGTAGCTGGTCTAGCGATTGGTACAGAATCAGCCTTGCAAGGCGTTGTCTACTATTTAATGCATGATATGGTAGCCAAGGCTATGCTGTTTTTAGCAATTGGTATGATGATTTATGTCACTGGGGAAACGGTAATAGATAAAATGAGTGGACTTATACGAAATTATCCTTTTTTTGGATGGTTATTCTTTGTAGCTATGTGTTCTTTAGCTGGTATACCGCCATTAAGCGGTTTTCTAGGAAAAGTTTTAATTGGACAAGGTGCGATAGAAGGTGGCAATTTTGTTCTATTAGGTCTAGGATTTTTCTCTAGTTTAATTGTTTTGTATTCACTGCTACGAATATTTCTTTCTTCCTTTTTTGGAGAAACCATCATTAGTATAGAGGATGAAAAACCTTTACCAAAACGTATTCTGCTACCATTAACACTATTGGCTGCATGTACACTCGGTTTAGGTATTGGGGCTGAAAAATTGGCACCTTTTGTAACAGATGCAGCGGAAACACTTTATACACCATCTATTTATATTGATGCTGTTTTAGATGGTGATTTATGGCAAGGTGAGGTGAATAAATAATGGCTATGCAGTTTATCTTAAATTTATTTATCGCAACACTTTGGTTACTTTTACAGGATGAAGTGACACCACATTTTTCGACATTTTTAATGGGCTTTATTGTAGGTATGGGTATTTTATATGCGATGCATCGCTTTTATGGCACCCAATTTTACTTGCGACGCGTCTTTTCAATCTTAAAATTATTATGGCTGTTTAATTGGGAGCTATTTTTATCAAGTTATAGCGTTATAAGACAAATAACTACTCCAAGGCTTAACATTACACCTGGTATTTTCACGTATAAAACGGTACTTAAGGGCGATTGGGAGATTACAGCTCTTGCCTTACTGCTAACGTTAACACCTGGCTCTGTAGTGATGGAAGTATCAGAAGAGGGCGATGTCTTTTATATCCATGCCATGGACATTGAGCAGTCTAAGGATGCTGTCATACGCTCAATTGGGAAATTTGAACAAGCAATAATGGAGGTGACACGCTAATGATTACCAATGTTCTACTGCTAGCGCTTGCTTTTTTTAGTATTTCCATTGCGCTGTCGCTGTATAGAGTCATCCGTGGTCCATCAATGCCTGATCGAGCCATAGCTCTCGATACAATTGGTGTAAATCTTTTATCGGCCATTGCGATTGTTTCGATTATTTTAAAGACGAAGGCATATTTGGAGGCCATTCTTATTTTAGGTATTTTAGCGTTTATTGGTACAATTGCCTTTACCAAATATATTGAAAGAGGTGTGATTGTTGAACGTAAATCAAATGATTGAATGGGCGGCCGTCATCCTTATTTTGATAGGTTCAATAGTGAGCGTTATTAGCGCATTTGGCATGATTCGCTTACCAGATGTGTATACACGATCACATGCTGCTACGAAAAGCTCTACATTATCAGTGTTAACTTGTTTATTAGGTACGTTTATCTATTTTTGGGTGCATGATGGTTTTGTCAGTGTACGCCTCATTTTAGGTATTCTTTTCGTCTTTGTAACAGCACCAGTTGCTGGACATTTAATCTGCCGCGCAGCTTATCGTTCGCATGTTCCATTAGCAGAAGGCTCTGGGGAGGACGAGCTAAAGACAAAGTTGTTTCCTGAGGAAAAATAAATTGGAGGACCTCCATTACATTGGGGGTCTTTTTTTATTTATTTTTAATTCAATATTTATGGGATAATTGTTGTGCTTTCGGAAAATAGTATAGTAAAGAGCAATTGAAATATAAATAAATTGACTTATCTGAAAATTGTGTATATAATAATTCGCTAAAATATTTTTAGTTTATCTTGATTATTATTTCAAAAGAGTATATCTTAATTAGCAGATAGATTTTTTATTCTTAAGTATGAATAAATATCCAATCAACTATTTTCGAGAAATGAATTCTCATACACAATAAATTATAAATAAAAGGAGATCAATGATTATGAAGAACAAGTTATTCATGGTAATGCTTGTACTTGTTATAGGTGTACTTGCAGCATGCGGCACTAAAGATAATAATGCAAGCGATACAGGATCTAATACTGATACAGGGAACAAGCAAGTATTAAAGGTTGGTACTTCAGCTGACTATGCTCCATTTGAATATGTTGATGCAGCTAAAGGTGAAGAAATTATTGGATTTGATATTGATTTAATCAAATTAGTTGGAGAAAAAATAGGCGTTGACATGCAAGTGCAAGATATGGACTTCAACAGTTTAGTACCAGCATTACAAGCAGGGAAAATTGATGTAGTTATTTCGGGTATGACACCAAACCCAGATCGTGAAAAAGTGGTTGATTTCTCTGATCAATACAATGAAACAGAGCAAGTAATCATTGTTAAAAAGGATAGCGGCATTAAAAAAGAAGCTGACTTGGCTGGAAAAAAGATTGGTGTACAAACAGCATCTATTCAAGAAAATTTAGGTAATGATATTGCAAAAAAAGTAGATGTAGCAGTAGAAGGACGTACACGTATCCCTGAGATTATTCAAGATATGATGTCTAAACGCTTAGACGCAGGTATTTTAGAGGGTGGCGTTGCGAAAGGTTATTTAAAAACAAATGACCAATTAGAAGCCTTTCCTGTAGAAGAACAACCGGAAGATTTCAAAGCGATCGCAGTTCCAAAGGGCAGCGATTTGAAAGATAAAATTAACAAAGCACTAAAAGAATTAGCAGAAGAAGGAAAAATTCAAGAGTTAGAAGAAAAATGGTTAGAAAAAGTTGAATAATTAAAGCGTGCGATAGCTCTTATTTGGGCTATCGCTTGTGCTTTTCTTCTCCCCTATAGAGGGGAGAGTTTTCTATGCTCGACGTTTCACCTTCTGTATAAAAAACAATAGCTGTATCAAGATGAAAAAGAAAGGAGGGAGCGCTGTGAATTTAGATTTTACGGCGATTGTTCCCTCTATTCCTTATATTTTAAAAGGGATAGGTGTTACACTTCAAATTGCAATCGGTGCATCCATCATCGGTTTTATCGTAGGTATACTACTGGCATTATGTAAAATTGGTAAGGTCAATGTTTTACGTTGGTTTGCTGATTTCTATACGTCGATTTTCCGTGGTACACCACTTGTATTACAATTATTGATTATTTATTATGCAGTACCACAATTACTGGATATTCAAATTGAACCAATTCCTACAGCGATTATTGCATTTGGTTTAAACTCTGGTGCTTATATTTCAGAAATTATCCGTGCTGGTATTAATGCAGTGGATAAAGGGCAAATGGAAGCTGCACAAGCACTTGGAATTCCATATGCAAAAATGATGAAGGATATTATTATTCCACAAGCAGTAAAAAATATTTTACCATCTTTAGTTAATGAATTTATTACATTAAATAAAGAAACAGCCGTTGTGACGGTAATCAGTGCATTAGATATTATGCGTCGTGCCTATATTGTAGGAGGTTCAACATACCGTTATCTTGAGCCATTACTTTTTGCGGGAGTAATTTATTACCTTATGACGCTTGTTTTAACGTTCCTTGGTAAACGAATCGAGAAAGGAATGAGAAAAAGTGATTAAAATTGAAGATTTACACAAATCATATGGGCAAAATGAAGTACTAAAGGGTATTTCTACAGAAATCAAAGAACAAGAAGTAATCGCCATTATTGGACCATCAGGATCTGGTAAATCGACATTCCTTCGTTGCTTAAACTTATTAGAAATCCCCACGAGTGGAAAGGTAACAATTGCAGGGGATGTCCTTACGGATAAAGGGACAAATATTATGAAAATACGTGCAGAAGTAGGAATGGTATTTCAGCATTTCCATCTCTTCCCTCATAAAACAGTACTAGAAAATTTAACATATGCCCCAATCAATGTGAAGGGGTTAGATAAAACAGCTGCTATCAACAAAGCAGAAGAACTACTGAAGAAAGTAGGACTGTTTGAGAAGCGCCAGGAATATCCAAACCGATTATCTGGGGGACAAAAGCAACGTGTTGCCATTGCGCGAGCACTTGCGATGGACCCTAAAGTTATATTATTCGATGAGCCTACATCAGCACTTGATCCTGAAATGGTAAAAGAGGTATTAGCAGTTATGAAAAGCCTCGCAGATTCAGGTATGACCATGTTGATTGTGACACATGAGATGGGCTTTGCTCGTGAGGTTGCTGATCGTATTCTTTTCCTTGATGGTGGTAAGCTCATTGAGGATGCTCCACCAGAATTGTTTTTTACAGCACCATCAACACAGCGTGCAAAGGATTTTTTGGAAAAAGTTTTATAAATAATCAGAGGCATTTAGCTCTCCCGTATAGGCGAGTGCTAAATGCTTTTTTTATTGGGAAGAAAATGTGAATTGAGCTTGTAATGTTTCTAGTGTAAACAGTTCCTCAATATGATAAGTTCCAAAAGGATGCTTGTTGTTCAGGAGTTCTTTAGCAATCGCCGTTGCAACTTTTGCTGTCACGAGAGATTCATCACGGTCAAGAAAGTCTAATGTAAAGACTGCTTCTTTATGATGTTTTTTCCCAATGGCTTCTACGTGAATGCCACATACCTCTGAGCCAATTTTTATTTTTTGAATGAGAGAAGCGAGTGTTGTTTGTATTTTGTTGAATTTTAACAATTTTGCAATTCGGCTTTTTTGCAAAAAGGATACGAACCAATTGAGTGACTCTACATCAAAGCCCAATCTTGTCATGATTGGAATAGTAGGGAAATGCTTTGCTAATGTATGTTGGTCTGAGAAGTTGAATTGGTACACACTACGTTTGCCAAGCTCTTTAAACGGAACTTTTCTCCTATTAGTAAAATTAGTGGTTTTTTTATTTTTATAACTATAAAACGGAATGTTTAGTTGGTGTAATATCCAGAGAATAGCCGCGTTTCCATGTGTATCGCCTGCTCCTAGTAGGATAGAAATATGGAGTTTCTCGATGGAGGCTAATTGCTGTGCAGCATGCATAGCCATTAAATTAGTCAATCCAGGTGCCATACCAACACTAAAAACGGCTGTTGCATTATTCTGTTTAGCTATTGGATGGAGTTCCTCTAATTTTTTTAGGAAGGCATAGCTTGCCGTAATATCGATATACATAATCCCTTCCTTCAAGCAGAGATGTGCAAATGCAGTATCTTTTTGCTCTAGACACATAATGACAAGTGCTACATTGGCTAATTGCTGAGCGTTTACGGTCTTGGACACATCCATTTGGATAGGCTTAGCAAGATGATGGTGTTGTGCGCAAAATTGTTTTGCCTTTTCAAAGCTTCGACCTGCAATCCATATTTTGTTTGGATAGCTTGTGAGTAGCATAGTTGCCATTTTACTACCGACTTCACCATAGCCTCCGACAATTAAAATATTTTCTCTGCTCATTTATTTACCTCTTCCTTCGTGGCTACTAATGCATCGACTAAATATGATTTAAAATAGGGAACAATCTTTGTGAAGCCGACCTCATGTAGTAAGTCAATCAATAATTCAAGTTTAATTGGATAAATAGTTGAGCCAAAGGACTGCTCAAAACGTAACCAATCTTCTTCGGAAATATCATTTTGGTACATGGAATTTCGCCAATACTTGAGCTGCTGTTGGCATATTGTGTCTGTCATATCAGCATTAATAGAAGAAATGAATAAGACGCCCCCATTCTGTAGGCTTGTTGCCAATTTTTGCAGTAGTGCCCTTTTTTGTTCGAGATCCTTTATAAAATGTAAAACCAAATGGCAGGTAGTAACATCATATGGATGGTGGAATCTGAGGGAAAGTACATCATCCTCATACCAATCAATATGAAGGTCATGATCAAGCTGCTGTATGCGCTGATCAGCAGCCTGTCGCATGATTGTTGAAGTATCAACGGCTGTAAAATGTGAGGAAGGGAAGGCTTCTCCTAGAGTAAGAAGTTCCTGACCTCCGCCAGCACCTACTACTAAAGTGTTATCAATGACAGGGTGACCACGAAGTATATCTGTCATCATGTTATAGATGAGGTCATAGCCTATAATTTTTTGTCGAATGGTATTTTGATAAGTAGATACAATGGGACTGTGCCAATCATGTAGTGGATTTTTCATTTTTATACCTCCGTGTTGTACAATATAATTAAGAATTATTCTCAATTATAAATACTTATGGGGAATGTGCTATCCCATAATTCTGGGGGGAGGAGTTTTATGAGAAATTGTCATGATTGGCAAAGGATATCAGAGAGATGTATAAAAAATAGTCAAAATTCATTTCAATATCGACAAATGATGGTAGAAGAATTACGGAAATTCATTGATTTTGATGCCTATTGCTGTTCAGTGACAGATACGCAAACCCTTTTTTCGATCGGTGCTGTAACAGAGCAATCGATTGAGGATGTTCATCAAAAAATAATGACTTTTGAATATGCATTTGAAGATGTGAATAACTATAGAAAGCTAGTGGAAAGTGGCCAATGTATAGGACGATTAAGTGATGCAAGTAGTCAGAGCTTGCGTTATAGGGAGATATTAGTGCCCAATGGCTTTAGCGACGAAATTCGAGCTGCATTAATGTTTCAGGGGCAATGTTATGGCTTTTTAACTCTTTTTAAAAAGATGAAAAATGCACAGCCCATCTTTCAAGATGATGAGCTGGAACAAGTAAAAATACTCATGCCAGTGATGGGAGAGGCATTAAAGGCGTTCTACCATTCAATTATTGAAGAGCGGCTGTCAACAGAAGCAGGAGAGAGTGGCATCGTTATTTTAGATAAGGATTATCATATTTTATCTATGAGTACGAAGGCTTCTCAAATACTAGCATTTTTAAGAAGTAATGAAGGCTTGTCGGATGGGCAATTACCCAAGCCCATACAGGCATCCTGCGCTAAGTTACAGGCTGAAGACAATACACCTATTTCCTTACTAGTGCCTATCCATGACAAAGGATATATTACAATCCAAGCTTCTTTTCTTATGACAACCGATTTACAGCAGCAAATAGCCATTTTATTAAATGAGGCGTCTCCTAAAGAGATGTTGGCTTTTTTACTAACTGCTTATCAACTCACACCTAGAGAAAAAGAGGTAGTAGTGGAAATGATGAGGGGCATACCAACAAAGGTGATTGCATATAATCTTGGCATTTCTAGCTACACTGTACAAGATCATTTAAAGCTAATCTTTCAAAAAGTAGGTGTGGGAGACCGTAATGAATTAGTCTGGAAGATATTCTCTCGCTTTCAAATAAATGAATAGGAAACAATAAAAATCTGCACCTTTTGCAGATTTTTGTTGTTTTGATAAGGTGAAAAGTTTCAATCTGATTGAATTGAACTAAATAATGAAGTGAAGGTTAAGAAAAATTAACCTAAAAAATGGAATTATTTTATAGAGAATAGATGGAACCTATACTATAATTAAAGCTGTAAGAAAGTCTCATAAAAATACAATAATCGACATCATGGGATACAGATAGTAAAAAATTACATGTAAATTATTCTGAAAATTCAATTAACAGGAGAATCAAACAATGACATGGACTTTCTATCTAAATGTCACGAATGACACAGATCGAGATTTAGAGCTGGTAGAATCACAGTTGCATTGGGGTTATTGGAATACAGGTGGTGAAGAGGATAAAGAACCTCAATCTATTAAAGCGGGGGAAACGATTCAAGCTGTTGGCGCCAAATCAGCTTTTGGACCAAATGGTTATGAATTTTCTTGTTCCTGGAAAGATAAAAATAATGAATATCAAGCACCGTATGGAGTAATAAGCCTTTATGTAAATGTTCCCTATAATGATCCTAATGAAGCTAGATGTCGAGCAAATGGATATTTTGAAGTAGCGGAGTGGAAAGATATTACACATGATGGTCATAACTTTGTTCGAAATATACGAATTTCTAACAAATTGGATAAATGGAGACAAAAAGAAATAAGTAACAATTTGTTTACGGACTGGTCCAAAATCAAAACATTGAAAGAAATTGAGGATGTTAGAGATATAGATCTGAATCAATATATTCCGAGTGGTGTTCATTTTGAAAAAATGTCATTATTCCGAACGTCTCTCTTCAATATTTCTAAAATATTATGGGACGGGGTAAATGATTTAGAATTTGATAGTCTTTATTTAAAGCAGCGTGAAGTGCAACAGTATTTTTCTGTAGAGGTGACTTGTTTAAGAGCGGATGCTACTAAGATTGAAACTGTTACTAAAAAGGGGAAAATTACAGTTAAAGATGAGTATGGATTATCTACTGCTAGTAAGGTGGTAGAGGAGAAGGTTAGCACTATTGAAACAGCCTTTAAATTTACTGAAAAGATCTCCGTATCTGAAGAAAAAGTAGTGAAGGCGAGCGTAGCGCAGGAACTACAGGCGGAATTAAAGGCAAAATTTAATATATTAAACGCTGTTACAAAAGAGCAACAGCAAACTGAAAAAAAATCAAAGGAAAGAGTTTTTGAAGCCCCAAGCGATAAGGATATGGACGTTGTGCCATGGATTTTTAGTAAAATGATTCTTCTTTATCGAACGGACAATAATAATGTCACAACGCTCATTGGCGCATCTGAATGGGATTATGCAGTATTACATCGTACACATGTATATGATGTGATGGATAACGCGAAGAAAAAAGTGACGACAGGAGGAGAGTACTAAAATGGCGACTTGGACATTTTCATTAATGATTACAAATGCAACAGACCGTGAGCTTGAAGTTTTTCAATCACAGTTGGAATGGGGAATCTGGAATACCAATGATGAGGAGGACAAGCAGCCAGTTAGTATTCCACCAAATACAACATTGCAGGCATTAGGAGTAAAAGCTTCAACGGGTCCGAATGGTTATGAATGCTCTTGTTCATGGCGAGATAAAGTCCCATCAGGCGAAAAATCCTATGGCACAATCTCGCTAGTCCTAGACGTACCTCAAAAAAGTAAAAATCGAGCTGAATGCTTAACTGAACATCAATTGCATGTAGATAGCTGGGAAGACTTACCTGAAAAAGGACATAACTTTGTAAGATCTATCATTGTGACTAATAAGTATGTTTAAAAGAAAGTGGAACAAATGTGATGAAAATAGAGCTTAAATCTATCACAAAGGAAGATGAAGCATTTCTTTTCGAAATCTATGCATCTACAAGAAATCAAGAAATAGATTCATGGGGATGGTCAGCTGAACAAAAGAAGCTTTTTTTAGAAATGCAATGGCGCGCACAGCAAGCTTCCTATCATCAGCAATTTCCAGGGGCAAGTCATTCTATCATTGCTGTAGGTGAACAATACGTAGGGAGATTACTAACGGAAGAATTATCAGATTATCATCATCTTATTGATATTTCAATTTTACCAAGTTACCAAGGTAAAGGGATAGGTACATTTTTAATTACTCAACTTCTACAGAAGGCAAGAGAAGGGAATAAGCCAGTTATATTGCAAGTTTTTCATACAAATCCTGCGAGAAATCTTTATGAGAGATTAGGATTTCAAGTATCGTCAGCAGATGAAATATATTTGAAAATGAGATGGCAGTGAGAAAGAAACCTTTCAATTTCAAAAAGCTCAAGATTATGTACCTATCATTTTCTAAATATTTCGCATCGAAGTAGATATGAAAGTAGAGTCTATTCAAGAAGCACATAAAGATGTGTTAGCGAGTATTGCTTAATGCGTTTTTATAGCACTCATTGAAATTACAATAAGGGAGGGTTTGCATAATGTCAGATCAATATATAGGAGAAATTCGCATGTTTAGCGGTAAATATGCCCCAGTAGGATGGGAACTATGCAATGGTCAATTATTAACTATTACAGGTAATGAGGCACTTTTTTCATTAATAGGTGTCAAATACGGGGGAGACGGTGCAACGAATTTTGCTTTACCTGATTTACGTGGAAGATTACCGATTCATAATTGTTCTCAGTATCCATGGGCAAGTAAAGGTGGAGTGGAGACAGTTATGTTAACCGAGGAATATCTACCTGCACATACTCATGGCGTTTATGCCAATAATATAGCAAATGAAGCAACAGAAAATTCACCAGCTAATAATACATGGGGTGTATCAAACCTCACCAACTATCAAACAAATGTTTCCAGTAATATTGTACAAATGAATAACAAGTTAGTTTCTAATGTAGGTGGAACTCAATCTCATAGTAACATTATGCCATCATTTGTTATTAATTTTATTATTGCAACGAATGGTCTTTATCCCGATTTTCAATAAAAAGGAGTGAGTATAATGGCAGAGCCATTTTTAGGAGAAATACGTCTTTTTAGTTTCAATAAAATACCGAATGGGTGGCTTCCTTGTAATGGTCAACTTTTACCGGTAGCTACAAATACTGCACTTTTTTCATTGTTAGGATTTACATATGGAGGGGATGGTAAGACAATTTTTGCAATTCCCAATTTACAGGGGAAGGTACCATTACATTCAGGTAATCAGATTGCCTATGGATCAATAGGAGGAGAAGCAACACATACATTGACAGTTAACGAGATACCTGCTCATACACATCAAATAACAGCAGATTCATCAACAACAGATAAGCCCTCCCCCAAAGATAATACATGGGGTGCAGTTAATGGAAAGAATATTTATGCTAAAAAAGATAATACAGCCATGAATGAAGCTGCTTTGTCAATGACAGGGCAGAATAAAGGACATAATAATATGCAACCCTATTTAAGCGTATCTTTTTGTATCGCAATAATGGGCATCTTTCCAAGTAGAGTATAAGGAGGAATTAGAGAATGGATCCGTATTTAGGTGAAATTAGAATTTTCGCAGGAAACTATGCTCCGAGGGATTGGGCATTATGTGATGGCAGTCTATTATCTATTGCTCAATATAATGCTCTATATTCCATTATCGGCATAACTTATGGTGGAGATGGCAAGACAACATTTAAATTACCTGATTTAAGGGGACATGCCCCTATGCATTATGGCGATGGTCCTAATTTAACGCCAAGGACATTTGCACAATCAATAGGATCGAGCACAGTAACACTTAATGAAATGCAAATGCCTATTCATACACATAGCGCACAGGGTTCCTCTGTAGTAGCAGGTGGAATTGACAACCCCACTAATGCCATTTGGGGAAGTGAGTCAGCACTTTCGGCAAAGCCATATGTTAATGTGAAAAATCCAGTTGCAATGAAAGTGGACATAGTAAAGCCACAAGGAGGAAATCAGCCACATAATAATATGCAGCCTTTTGTAGCAATGAATTTTATTATTTGTTTAGAAGGAATATATCCTCAGAAGCCCTAACAAGGAGGAGTGAGAATGGATTTAGTATCTTTTATAAAAACAGCAGTATATAAAATATTAATAATTTTAACCATTTTGGCAATGGTTTTCTCAACCTTAGGAATACAACCTGCAAGTGCTAGTTCTACAGTACCGCCGTTACTTCCAGTAGCACAGTTGAATGCACTAAACGATAGTAATGGCAACTTCGAAAAATATATTAACGAAGAGATTTATTTAGATGTTTCAAAGACTACTGATAATAAAACACGTGTAGCTGCTGTGAAATTTAATAATATTAATACAACTAAAAGCATTATTTCGGCTAACCTTATTTTAAATGTTACAAATGATAATGATAATATTAATGATATGCCAGTTTCCGATTTAGTAATAAGAGTTGGATCAAGTAACTGGAACGATGGTAGTTTTCCAAATAATTTAGATATACCTTCTGAAAAAGTATCGGTTTTGAAGGATACGTCAGGCGAGCCAATTAATGTATCAATTGATGTAAAAGAGTTATTGAAAAATCCCTCTGCAATTGATACACAACAGATTACATTTTTACTGAGCAGCGACGCTAAAAATATGGTAATTGTAAAATCAGAAAATCCAATTGCACCCGAATTGGGCCCATACTTAGAGATTACGTATGGTGATGTGCAAAATAGTGCACCTACCGACATAACATTAAGTTCGACTTCAGTAATAGAAAGTCAACCATCAGGAACCAAAGTAGGGACATTAAGTGCCGCTGACCCTGATGCAGTTTCCTCTTTTACGTATAGTCTAGTAGGAGGATCCGGGTCAACAGATAATAGTAGTTTTAGCATAGTAGGAAATGAACTACGAACGAATAGTTCATTTGATTATCAAGCAAAGAACAGCTATAGTGTTCGAATTCAGGTAATGGATAATGGAGGATTAACCTTTGAAAAAATATTCACCATTTCGGTGACAAAATTAAATGAGCGTCCAACTGATATTGTGCTGAGCTCGCTGACAGTAGCAGAAAATCAGCCAGTAGGAACGGTTGTTGGTACATTTAGCGCAACTGATCCAAATGTTGGAGAAACGTTTACTTACAGTTTAGTGGCTGGCACAGGAGCTACAGATAACAGTAGCTTTACCGTCGATGGGAATCAGCTAAAAACAGCAGGAATATTTGATTATGAAGCAAAGAATAATTACAGTGTGCGGATTCAAGTATCCGATAGTGCCAATAATTTATATGAAAAAGCATTCACTATAAATATTTCAGATGTCAATGAAGCTCCAACAGATATTTCATTAAGCCCAACATCAGTAGAAGAAAATCAACCATCAGGAACCAAAGTGGGTACATTAAGTGCCACTGATCCTGATGCAGTTTCCTCTTTTACGTATAGTTTAGTAGGTGGTGCTGGGTCAACAGATAATAGTGGCTTTAGTATAGCTGGGGATAAACTACAAACGAATAGTCCATTTGATTATGAAACAAAAAATAGCTACAGTGTACGGATTAGGGTGACAGATCAAGGCGACTTATCTTTTGAAAAAGTGTTTACTATTTCGGTGACAGATGTCAATGAAGTTCCGATTCCCACACTGGTATCAACCGTACCAGTTAACAATATGACAAATGCTTCTATTAATCCTACGCTAACGCTAAATTTTAGCAAGAGTGTGAGTGGTATTGCAGGAAAACATCTTCGTATCTATGATCAAGATAATAATTTAATAGAAACAATAGAAGCCACTGCAACAAATGTGACAGTGAATGGCAGTAACGTGTCAATTCAATTAACAAATAATTTAATAAAAGCAACAACTTATTATGTATTGATGGATGATGGAACTTTCGTTGATACATCCAATCAAGGTGTAGCTGGCATAACAGCAAAAAATATATGGAGTTTTACCACTTTACCTCCTAGTAATAATGCCTATTTAAGTAATTTAGTTATTTCACCAGGCAGTTTAAGTCCAAATTTTACAGATAGTATATTGGATTATCAGATCAACGTGGCTCATAATGTTGAAAATATTGGTATAATGCCAACAACTGCAAATAGTAGTGCAACTCTTACAGTAAATGGTTCCGCCATTGCAAGTGGGCTATTGATCACAATACCTCTAAATGTAGGCAGTAACACAATTACCATTGTTGTGACTGCTGAAAACGGAGTAGCAACCAAAACATATACCCTTACGGTGATAAGAGCATTACCTACTCTCGAACAAGTAGACAATGTTGCTTTAAGCCCTAGTGGTATTGCAACATGGACAGATATAACAGGCGAATCTTGCTATGCTGTGCAGCTCTTAAAAGATGGCTCTCCGATTGGTAGTATCGTTGACATATCAGCAGATACAACAACGCATAATTTCTTACCAGCAATGCGTGCAGCTGGAGTGGGGACATATACAGTAACCGTAACTGCCAAGGGAGACGGGCTAGTATATTTAGATGGAGTTCCGTCAAGCCATTCCAATACACAAACGGTTATTAAGCTAGCAAGCATTACAAATGGCTTGAGCTGGGATGGAAATATTGCAAAATGGCAGACTATTCCTAATGCGTTGAGCTATGATGTGCTTCTGTATAAGGAAGGAACGGCAGTTGGAACAGCAGCGAATGTATTAGCTGGAAATATCAATGAAGGTGTTGATTTTACTACCGCGTTCCAAACAAATAGCATAGGAAGCTATACTTTTACTGTTCAGCCAAAAGGTGATGAATTACTAATTTTAGATGGGGATCAAGGGGTATCATCATCAGCAAAAATTATAACACCTTTAACTTATACGGTTTTATACAATGGTAATGGTAGTACGGGTGGAACTGCACCCCAAGATAATGCAACATATAGTCAAAATGACAATATTATTGTAGCTGCAAATGGTGGGTACCTCGTTAAAATAGGGCACTCTTTTATAGGCTGGAATACAAAGGCGGATGGGACAGGAACTTCTTATTTGCCGAATGAGACGTTTAAAATGGCTAAAGAGAATGTCACACTTTTTGCACAATGGACAATTAATCATTATACTGTGAGCTTCGATGTAGCGGGAGGAAGTGTCGTTTCAAATCAGGTGGTGGCACATAGAGGAAAAGCAAGTCAGCCGACGCAAGTGCCAACGAAAGCTGGCTATACATTTGGTGGCTGGTATACGAGTAGTGCCTACACAACACCATATACTTTTGATAATGTAATTACAGCGAACACAGTGATCTATGCTAAATGGATTAGTAATAATACAGGTGGTGGCAATACTGATCCATCACCAAATCTTGAGCCAGGTTCAGCAATACCTTCAACCAAAGTAGAGGAAATTGTAATAGATGTTGAGTCTGGTGATGGAAACCTAGTTTCTAAAACAACAATAAAACGAACAAAAAATGTAGACAACACTATGAAGGATGAAGTGACATTAACAGCAGAGAGCGCAACAGAGACGATTAAAAAATTAAAGGAACAAGGAAATGATACAGCAAGGGTCATCATTCCAGACCAGAAGGATCAAGTAAATCAAGTTCATGTTTCCATACCAAATAATGTAGTGACACTTCTAAAAACTGGTGCAGTTCATCTTGAAATTGCCACAGATAACGTTAGAATTGAAGTGCCTAAAACTTCATTGGAAATATTTAATGATGACCTCTATTTCCGACTTGTTCCTATAAAAGAGCTAGATAAACAACTAGAGATCAAAGAACGAGCCAAAAGGGAAATCGTTGTTCAGCAATTGGTCGAAAGTGCAGTTGTTGAGTTGCTTGGTCGCCCGATGACAATTGAAACAAATATGCAAAACCGTCCTGTTATTTTAACATTGCCGTTGCCTACAGATTTAACAGATGAACAACTAGCTCATTTGGCAATCTTTATCGAGCATAGTGATGGCTCAAAAGAGGTTGTACGTGGGAAGGTTGTAGAATATCAAAAAGGAATAGCAGGCTTACAGTTTGAGGTAAATAAGTTCTCTACTTTCTCTATTCTCTATGTACCAGAAAAGGAAGATGTAAAGGAACCAACTACTGACGCTGTTACACATACACCTTATATTCAAGGCTATCCGGATGGTACCTTCCGTCCGAATGCCCCTGTTACAAGAGCACAAATGGCAAGTATGTTTGCTCGTCAATTAACAGGTAATGCAATTCCCCAAGCGAGGGCGACATATACAGATACAATACAACATGATGCAAAAGATGCAATAGAATTTGCGAAGGATGCAGGTTTATTTAAAGGCATTACTGAGACAAACTTCCATCCAGACGGCTTTATTACACGAGCACAAATGGCGACAGTAGCAGTTCGGTGGATGGAAAGGCATTGCGCAGACAGTCCAAATGTAGAATTTTGTAAATCTACCTCACAAGGTATGATTTTCAAAGATGTGAGCGTCAATCATTGGGCTGTTAAAGCAATTAATGCTGTCAATGGATTGGGCATTATGAACGGTATGACGGTGGATATATTTAATCCAGATGGTTATTTATCACGTGCTGAAGCGGTCAAAGTATTAAATGACTTGTTTGAGCGTCAAGTAACAACAGAGCTTCAAACGCCAATATTTAAAGATGTTCTGAGTAATCATTGGGCATTTAATGAGATTCAAGAAGCGGCAAAAAAATGAATGAAAAACACGACGAGTTTATTCCAATCGTCGTGTTTTTTGACTTTATTCAAAAAGGAACTGATAACCAGATCCTCTCACAGTAACAATTTTTGCTCGATGACCCGAGGCGAACTCCAGCTTTTTTCGTAAATTACTAATATGCACTTTCAATGCCTGTGTTTGTCCAATACTTTCCTCAGCCCAAATCAGCTTGTACAATTCAGTTGGATGGAAAATTTGCGCGGGGCGTTGTGCTAGAAAAAATAAAATTTGAAATTCCTTTGTTGATAATGTTAATGCTATATCTTCAATATAGACTCTTCTTGAATGAACATGAAAGTGAAAATTATCGATGATGCTAATATCCTCATCTTTCCTATCTAGTAATTGTATTTGCTTCCTTCGTAAAGCGATTCTTTCAATGGTTTTCAGTAAACGCATTTTTTCAATCGGTTTTAAAATATAGTCTACTGCTTGAACTGCAAACGCCTCAATAGCATAATGCTCGTAGGCAGTTATAAAGATAATATCCATTGATTGCGCTAATTCTTCTACTTTACTGGCAACCTCAATGCCATTCATATCAGCCATTTCAATATCTAAAAAAAGAATATCTGGCTTCAACCTAGGAATATGGTCTATAGCCTCTAGAGGACTTGTAAACTTGCCAATAATCTCAACTGTCTCATTGTCCTTTAACATAGCCTCTAATAAGTGGATTGCTAAGATTTCATCGTCCACAATAATCGATTTTAACATTCTTTCATCTCTTTTCATCCGGGATTAGTGGGAAATTTATTTGTACAGTTGTTCCTTCATCGACAACACTATCGATACGGAAGGTGGCATTCTCATATTTTTTTATACGTTTGGCAATATTTCGAATCCCAACGCTCTGATGAACTGAAGGTTCTTCTGATAAAATTTTGTCTAACATTTCTTGTGTCATGCCAATACCATTATCTCTAATCTGGATATTTATCATTTGCTGTTCTTTTGCTATTTTCATTGTCACTCGACCATTGTTTCGTTTGTTTTTTAAACCGTGAAAAAGAGCATTTTCAACTAAAGGCTGTAGTAGTAGAGGAGGAATCAATATATTGAATGGTTCCTCCATCTGAATTTCCCAATCGAGCTGCTCTGGATATCTCATTCGATGAATATTGACATAGGCCTGTATAAGCTGGAGTTCCTGATCTAAGGCAATTAAGCTATTAGTATTTTCGAATGAGAAGCTGCTTCTTAAAAATGCTGCAAAATCGGTAATCATTGTCCGTGCTTTATCTAAATCTAAATAACTGAGCGATAAAATCGAATTTAACACATTGTAAATAAAGTGAGGTTTAATCTGTGCTTGTAAAAAAGCTGTCTCCATTTTAATAGCTGTTTCAGCAGATTCTTTTAACAAAATAAGATTTCGAACTCTTGTCTTTAGTTCAGCCGTATCTAGTGGTTTATGTAGAAAATCATTCGCTCCGGATTGGAAAGCAGCAATCAAATCCTCGGGACGAATGGCGGCTGTAAGCATTAGTATTGGTAGCTCCGCAGAAGAATAGCTTTTTCTAATTTGCTGGCAAACCTCATAGCCAGACAACTTAGGCATCATAATATCTAAAATTAATAAATCGATAGCTGGATGCAGTGTTAATTGTTCAAAGACTTGCTGGCTATCGTCTACAGCAATGATAGAGTAATTTTCCTTTTCTAGAATATCGATTAATACTTTTAGGTTAATATGGTCATCATCAGCAATTAGAATTTTTTTCCCTACTTTATTTCCCGCAAAATGAGGAAAGGTTACTGGAGAATATTCTTTAGTTAGTATAATTTTATTCCTATGTTCCTTGTCTTGCTGCTCTTTCTTTATTGCTTCAATAGGTAGCTTAACGTAGAAAGTTGTTCCTTGACCTACAACTGAATGAACAGTAATTTCTCCACCATGCAACTGCACAAGTTCTTTTGTCACATTTAGGCCTAGACCTGCACCTCTACTTGCATCCTCTAACTGCCGAAATGGTTCAAAGATTGACTCTAAATGTTCTGGCGCAATACCCCGCCCGGTGTCACTTACTTCAATAACAAGGAATCTATGTTCTTCGTAGCATGAAATTTCAACTTTTCCTTGCTTGGTGTATTTAACAGCATTTTCAATTAGATTATAAAGAATTTGACGTAGCCTATCTTCGTCAGCTAATAGAAACTTACCTCGTTCAATATAATTATAAATTTTTACGTCTTTATTGCCGATGTACGACAATATTTCAACGATGACATGGGTTACAGAATATAGATCAACATTAGTAAGACGTAGTTTTAGTTCACCTTCTTTTATCTTTGAAAAATCTAATATATCATTAACAAGATGTGATAACTTTTCTGTGATATTAAAGATGAGCGATATTTTTTCTTTTTGTTCCATCGTTAATGTGGTGCTTTCCTGAGGCTCTAGCATGGACTGAGAAATAGCAATTACACCATGTAAGGGCGTACGAAATTCATGAGAAGTTTTTGCGAGAAACTCATCTTTTAATTTATCTACTCGCATTAAAGCACTTGTTATTCGTCCTTTCTCTAAATAAGAGTCAGTAAAACGATGGGAAATATAAAGAGAAAGCATCGTTAAACAAATAAAAGGAAGTAAAGGTGGTAATGAATAGATTTCTAGATTAATATTCAGATTTAAAGTAGCTACGACCATATAGATGAGAATAGCCATCGAACTAAGCGATAAATATATAGCTCCTACTGATCGTTTAAAGATAGCAATGATTTGAATATAAAGGATATAAAAGATATTCATAAAAATATAAATAGAGTACACAAATTGTAAGTATGAGCTAATGGATATGGGGAGCATAACCGTAGCTAATAATAAAACGCCAATTATACAAAGTATTTTTACAATTTTTTCATAAGCAAATTGTTGAAGGGCATAGTAAAAATACAACAGCATGAAGATACCTGTACCGATACTCGAAATAATTTGAATTCTTATCAGGAACTCATAGGTAACAGGGAGTAACGACATTAAAATTTTTTCACCATGGGAGACGCTATATAAACCGACCATGAAACAAAATAAGGAAAAATAAAGCTGTTCGATATCGAGTCTCGCATAGAGATAAGAACCAGCAAAATAAATAAACATTGTAAAAAAAGCAGCAATCGTTATCAAATCGTAAAAAAGAGAGCTTTCTCTTAATTTTCCAATACTTTCTTGATCTCCAATGAAAATTGAACCAATAATTCCTCCACCTGATGCATAATCAAAATTAGCCACATGTATAAGCAGCTCTAACTCGTTTTTATTAGGTTGAAAGTAAGCAACATAGGGTACATTCTTTTGTACATATATTGACTCTTCAGCAGGTACACCGCTTTGTCCAATACGCTTTTCATCAATATAAATGGCATTGGACATACGAATATTCCCTGTTTTGATACCTAAAATATCATCGGGATTATTGATTAAAATTTTTAATCGATAAGTACCACTGCCGAAAGTGGTGAAATTTTCTTTATTGAGCGTATACTTTGACCATTGTGACGGGACTTCTACTAAATAGGAATGATGGTTATCGAAATCGGAATAATTCAACAATTTATCGGGGACGAAATCCCATTCTCCATCTAAACTTACTGTATTGTGGTGCAAATCGTATTGTTTTAGGTCTATTACGCCAGCAACAGCTTTAGGAGCGTCGGTTCTTTCATGTTTGAGTAACTGTGACGCCACACCAATAATCACTACACTAATAATGACCATAGAAATAAGTATTAGCTTTCTCATTATGGTTCTCTCAATCTTGTTATATTTAAAGGAAATAATATGTAATTATACCTACAGTATAGCATGTGAAAGTAAACTAAGAATAGTTAAAATGTGAGTGAATGCCTATTGTGACGAGTCCATTTTAGATGGATTTTGTGCATTTTATTTATTTATAGTGCATATGCTTACAATCACTCTGTTTTTTGCTTATAATAAGGAAGTCAGAGTTTTCTCTGAACAAAGTAGCCGCAAAGTGAGCGATTGCGATTGAAAAAATTATTATATAGTGTATGCTTTGTTGTGTTTATAGTCATTTTTTTGTACGTAAACAATCACTGGCTAGTCGTAAGTAAGCATGTGTTCGAATCAGAAAAAGTGCCTGCCAGCTTTGAAGGGCTACGCATTGTACAGGTATCGGATTTACATGACGCCCTCTTTGGTGACAATCAGCAAAGACTGATTGCAAAGGTTAAGGATACAAATCCTGACTATATCTTTATCACAGGTGATGTGATAGATAGCAATCGCTACGATTTAAAGCAAAGTCTACAGGCAGTAAAAGGACTAGTTGAAATAGCGGATGTTTATTATGTACTGGGCAACCATGAAGTAGCGACGAATAAGGTTGATGAAATTTATGAGGCGCTGTCATCGTTAGGGGTACATATACTGGCCAATGAATCGACCGTACTAGAGCGCGACGGGGAGCGCTTGGCGATTGTTGGAATTGAGGATCCGTTAATGGGTAGATCCACGGCAGACATGCTAGACATAGCAACAGCTTATTTACCAAACGATATGTTTAAGCTGTTACTGGCACATCGACCTGAGGTGTTTAATACGTATGTAAAGTATCACATGGATTTAGTATTTTCGGGACATGCGCATGGTGGGCAAGTTCGTATTCCTGGACTTGGTGGACTTGTTGCGCCAGGACAGGGGCTGTTTCCAAAATATACAGCTGGTGTCTACGAAGCAGGATCGACTGAAATGGTGGTTAGTCGTGGGCTAGGAAATAGCTCAGTACCATATCGCATTTTTAATCTTCCGGAAATTATTGTGATGGAATTAAAGAAAAAATAAGCACTGCGTTAAATTTTACGCAGTGCTTTCAATTTGTTTACGTTCTGTACGTCTCACAAGATAGATACTAATTTCATACAAAATAATCATAGGTATTAATACGAGTAGCTGACTGATAAAATCGGGTGGCGTGATAACAGCAGAACCTACGCCCATTGCGATATAAGACCAGCCTCGTATTTTTTTCATGGATTCAGCAGTCAGTACACCAATGGCTGATAAAAAGAGAGCAACAATGGGTAACTCGAATAATAAACCGAGCGGTACGGTGGTCATGATTAAAAAATGCATATATTCACTAGCTGATACCATAACATCGAAATTGGTAGCTCCGATACTTACTAAGAAGGTATAGCTAAGTGGATTGACAACAAAGTAGCCAAAAGCTATTCCTATTAAAAAAAGAACTAGCATAATCGGTGCATAGAGACCTAAAAATCGACTTTCCTCTTCCTTTAAGCCAGGCTTTACAAAGCTCCACAGAAAATGAACGAGAAAAGGCATTGCAAGACCAAATGCTAAAGTAGTAGAAATAGTCATATAAAATTTAACAACCTCAAGCGGCCCTAAAATAACGAGAGAATGACCTCGAGTTATGAATGGAAACCAAATATTTATAGTCGAAAAGACTACAATAAAAAATAAAATGAAAATTGTTAGCCCTTTTATAATTTGCTTACGCAACTCAGAAAGATGTTCCAATAATGAGGTAACAGGTATCAGAGGTTCATCTGCTACATGATCTTCTTCAATTGCTACTACAGGTATTTCAGCTAAAGCCTCCATGGGTGATGGAAGCTCAGCTTGTGGTTTATCAAGGGGGCTTAAATATTTTCTTTTTCCGTCTTCATATGGATCCATAGGAACCCCTCCTACGAAGCATCAGATTTTTTTTCGACCTTTTTCTCGGAATCGTCCTCATCATCCATAAGCCCTTTAGTGGACTTTTTAAATTCTGCAAACGTTTTGCCAACTGCTCCGCCGATTTCTGGCAATTTCTTCGGACCAAATACAATTAATACAATGACCAAAATAATGATTAATCCAGGTACTCCAATTGCTCCAAGACCTCCCATAAGCCTTACCTCCTTTAAATATAAGTTTTTTACACTAAAGAACCGCCTGATTGACTATATTTAATAACTCCCTCTGCACAGCGATAAGCAAGTGCTCCTAATGTACCTGTTGGATTGTAGCCGCTATTGTGTGCAAAGTTGCCTGCACTTACCGCGAACAGATTATCAACATCCCAATGCTGTAGGTAATTATTCACGACACCTTGCTCTGGCGTTGAACTCATGACTGTCCCACCTGTGTTATGCGTTGTTTGGTAAGGTACGATATTGTAGTCGGTAATTTCAGCGTTAGGAACAATTGTTTTTGCACCCATCTCTTTCATAATGTCAGCTGCTCTTGCGGAAATATATTTATGAAGTGCCCGATCCTGCTCAGTAAAATTGTATGTTAATTGTATTAATGGCAAGCCATAAGCATCTTTATAGGTAGGGTCCAGTGATAAATAGTTTTGCTTATGTGGCATAGATGCTCCTTGCGCACCAATACCGAATGAGCGTGTATAGTAATAAATAGACTGCTTTTTAAATTCAGGTCCCCAAGTAGGCGTATCTGGTGGTGTTGGATTGGAACCGATTGGTCGAGTACCTGTCTGTGTAAGAGCAATATTTCCTCCGTGAATAAAATCTAAATCACTATGGTCAAAATTATCCCCATTGAAGTCGTCTATACACATGCCTAATGAACCTGCGCCCATAAATGTATTGTATTGTTCATCGAAGAACCCCGCAGCACCAGGTAAGATTTGATAGCAATAGTTTCTGCCAAGTGTGCCTTTACCAGTAGTAGGATCATATCGTTCACCGATGTCTGAGACCATTAACAGCTTGGCATTATTAAAGACATAGCTAGTCAATACAACCGCATTAGCAGGCTGAATAAATTCTTCTCCCGACACAGTATCGATATATCTTACACCAGTAGCCTTATTGCCCTGCTTTAAAATTTCGACAACATTGGAATTGAAGCGTAAATCAAAGTTTCCTGTCTTTAAAGCGGTAGGGACGACTGTAATTTCTGCAGAAGATTTTGCGCCATATTCACAGCCAAACCGTTCACAGAAACCACAATATTGACAAGCATTGATCGTTTCACCATCAGGATTTTTATAAACCTCGGATACGTTGGCAGATGGCACCATATAAGGTGTAAGCTTTAAGCTTTGTGCCGCTTTCTCAAACTGCGTAAGCATAGGTGTTTTTTTCATAGGTGGTGTAGGATAGGGATTTGAACGCTTGCCGCTAAATGGATTTTTATCATCACCTGAAATACCTGCTGTTTTTTCAAATTTATCGAAATAGGGCTCTAGTTGATCGTATGTTAAACCCCAATCCTGTATTAGATAATCTGGTCCAAGCTTGTTTGGTCCATAACGTTTATCTGTTAATGTTTTTATTTGAAAATCATAGGGTAAAAATCGATAAGTCATACCATTCCAGTGCGTCCCTGATCCTCCAAGACCCTCTCCAAGTAGGAAGGAGCCAAGCTGTCGCATTGGCAATGCCTTCATATTGCGATCATTTCGAAAGCTTACCGTTTCTTTAGATAAATTTTGCATCAAATCATATCGAATGGCATAACGGTATTCATCGTGAACATTTAAATAATCTTCGGTACCACGCTTTTGACCACGCTCTAAACCGACCACCTTTAAGCCGACTTTGGCACATTCAGCAGCAACGATACCGCCTGTCCAACCTACGCCAACTGTTACAACGTCTACACTAGGTAATGTTTTAGCCATTTTCTAACCCCCCTTAATGATTGCCTAATGGATTAGGCTCAATTTTTTGGAATTTCGCATCTTCTATTTGTGTAATATAAGCCATTTGGTGGCCAGGGAAGCCTTTCATGCGCCAGCCATCCATATTACGATTTCCGCCATACATAGGGTCAGAATAGGCACCCTCTAATGTAGCCGCACGCAGCAGTGTAAAGAAGAATGCGGATGTCACCCCAACCATTTCTATGTCACCCTTTTGAAAGGCTGTTAAAATTTCATCCATCTGTTTACCTTCTAAATCATTAAAGCTCTTTTGATAACGCTTTTGAGCTTCGTCCTCTAATTTTTGAATGCCCTGCCTGAAAATTTCTGCTCGTGTTAAACGACTTTGATAGCCTTGTGTAGGGGCACCTACGTCAAATGGAGCTTGCATATATTCTTTAGAGTTACTCCCATAATTTCCTGCCAGTTGATGATCGATAAAATAGGGAACATCTAAGCCTATAGCGCCGGGCCCTAAATCATCTTCTGGGAAGATACGCTCTGTAGCCTTTGATAAGATACTAAAATCTTTTTCATTTCTAAAAAACATCTTAGCCTTAGGCGAACCAGTAGCCTCATTCGTTTCATGCCCACCATGCTCCAGAGTGGAAGTCCCTTTACCTTGGATGTTGTAGCCTACTAGCCCTCCTATTAATCCACCACCGACTAATGTACCAGCAGCAATACCTGTTGTTTTCAAAAAGTCTCGACGAGAAACATTGTTTTTGTCTGAACTCATAGAAATCCTCCCCTCAAAATGTTTTAAACCGATCCTATTGTTAATAATCAGCAAAAATTGTGAATTATAATCAATTTTTATTGGAAAATGTTTTAATTTCATCCAATGTAGCGAGTATTCTGTCTTTCTATAGCAAACTATATCTATGAATTAAAAAATTTGTAGAAAATTGTTAGCACTATATAGATAGTGAAAATGGTATTATTATACATTTATTAATCATATTGGAAAACTTTTGTTGACTTCTACTTTTTGTGACTTTACTCTGAAGTTATGCATAAATATTCGAATAATATAGCTAAAAACGGAAGAAGTGAGAAAAAGGGATATGTGGATAAAAGGTATTGGTGGTAAATTAATTATTGCAATTATTGCTCTTGTTTTTGTAACTTGCGGCACACTTGGACTATCTACTTGGATCAATAGTACGAATGCAATGAATGAGCAAGTGGAATCCAATTTAGTATCTAGAGCAGAGGATGTTTCACAATACATAGAAGAACACTTCCAACTAACACTGGTAGAGGTAGAAGCAATCGCAGAGCAAGAGGCAGTTCGTAGTATGGACTTTGAAAAACAAAAACAATATTTGTCAAAACGCCTTGCTAATAATAAGAACTACTTAGGTTTTGGCATTATAAAAGCTGATGGGGTAGCCCATTATCTAGATGATACAACTGCTGAATTAGGCGATCGTGATTATGTAAAAGAAGGTTTTACTGGCAAGTCTGTCATGTCTGAAATAACGATTAGCCGTGTAACCGGCGAGCCGGTTATTTTAATTGTTTCACCAATTACTACAGCTACAGGTGAAAAAGCACTATTATTGGCTCGTATTGATGGTTATTATTTATCTAATATTGTCGAGGACATTAAGGTTGGAGACAGTGGCTATGCATTTATGCTGGATGCTCAAGGAACGATTATTGGACATAATAATCATTCCTATGTGAAGGAGCAAAATAATCCAATCGAAGAAGCGGAAGAAACAGGTGTTATGACGGGCAGGGCATTAGCTGCAAAAGAAATGATTACCAATGAAAGTGGCTATTTTTCGTTCGAAACAGAGGATGCTGGTACGAACTTAATGGGCTACCATACCCTTGATAATGGTTGGAAAATGGGGGTTATTGCATTAGAAAATGAGATGTTCTCAGGACTTTCTAAGCTTAAGACGAACTTTATTGTCACGACCATCATTGTTTCGATACTAGGACTATTCATCTCATTTGCTATTTCACGTTCGGTCAGTAGACCACTTCGTCATGTGCTTCGTATTAGTGAAGGCTTATCAGAAGGTGACTTTACACAGGAGATCCCTGAGAAGTATTTAAAGCGTATTGATGAGATGGGGACAATGGCGCGTGCATTAGATCGCATGATTGATAATATGCGAGAAATGGTAGCGAAAGTGAGTCAGGAAGCAACTGCAGTGAATGAAGCCTCGTGTGATTTAATGGGAGATGTCACTGCTGTGACAAAGCATTCTAAGCAAATAGCTAGTGCAATCAGTGAAGTAGACAGGGGGGCACAGAGTCAAACCGTGATGGCAGAAGAAAGTGCCTCTGCAATGGAACAAATGGCTATGGGTATACAAAATGTTGCCGAAGTAGCCTCAGCTATTGCCTGCAATACAGATTTTATTTCCCAGAAAATTAGTGAGAGCAATGAAGCTGTCCAGCAATCTATGCGCCGTATGAATGAGATTCAGGAGGGGACAACAGCTGAGCTAACAATTATTCACAAGCTAGAAAGAGAGTCAGAGGAAATTAGTTTAATTTCTAAAATGATTACAGATATTTCTGATCAAACAAATTTATTAGCATTGAATGCCTCCATCGAAGCAGCTCGTGCAGGAGAGGCAGGTAAAGGATTTGCTGTTGTAGCGGATGAAGTTCGCAAGCTTTCGGAGCAGACGGCAGAGTCAGCTACCAAAATTAATGTATTAATTGAAAGCGTTCAATCCTACACATTAGAGGTAGTAAAGGCGGCAGAATCGGGCGAAGTTCATGTTGAACGCGGATTAGCTTCTATTGAGGCAGTTGGTGAACGTTTTGAGGAAATGGTTCGAGCGGTAGGTGAGATAGCAGGTCAAATTGAAGAAATGAACGCTTCAGCTGAACAAATGTCTGCAAATACAGAGGAAGTTTCAGCATCTATGGAAGAAATGGCAGCAACCGCACATGCAGCAAGTGATTATGTGCATGAGGTAACAGATGCAACAACAGAACAGTTGAATACAGTAGAAACGATGAACGGTCAAACTGAAAAACTATCAGAAATGGCGAAACGGTTATATGGAGCCATTCAAAAATTTAAGTATTAAAAAGGAGGAGCTGTCTCATAATGACGGCTCCTTTTTCATAGTAGAATTAAGCTTTTTCCATAGCTAGCAGTAGTTCTTCTTTGGAAATCATACAATCGCCACCGCCTTGGACCATTTGGTCACTTCCGCCGCCCTTACCATTAATAAGAGGTAATGCCTTCGCGGCAATATCTTTCATGCTTTTGGTAACATTTTTACCTTTTGCTGCAACAAATTGTAGTTTGCCTTCATTTTCAGAAACTAGTAAGGTCATAGCATCTGACTGTTCAGAGACAATCAGACGAGCGATTTTTTGTAGCTCCTGCATTGTTCGTTGATGAAAAGCAGCCGTTACTACACCTTCACTATTAGCCACCAGTGCCTTTGCTTCGTAAGTTAGTAACTCCTCTTTCGCAGTAGCAAGTGCTTTCTCCGTAGTTTTTTGGACAGATAAAACTTTTGTAAGTGCTGTAGCAGCCTCAATCTCTGGAACACTTAATTGTCGAGCAACATCTGCTAATACTTTTTTCCGCATGGCAAGCTCGGCTAAAACACGTTGTCCACAGACAAAAGAAACGCGCACATTGCCTTTCATTTTTTCAGTGCTTAGTATTTTAATAGCACTGACCTGCCCTGTGGATGTTGGATGAGTGCCACCACAGCCGTTATAATCAAAATCAGGGATAATGACTAGTCGAATGTCCCCCGTCACAGCAACTTCTTTCCGAAGATTATAGTTAACAAGCTCATTTTCTGTAATCCATGTTGTTTGAATTGGACGATTTTCTAAAATGATGTCATTGGCTCTTGCTTCCGCCGCTGCAAGCTGCTGTTCAGTCAGCGTATCTACAGCAATATCAATTGTGACCTGCTCACTACCTAGGTGAAAGCTTACAGTCTGTGCATTAAAAAGCTCTATAAATGCCGCTGTTAAAATATGCTGTCCAGCATGCTGCTGCATATGATCGAACCGTCTTGACCAATTGATTTTGCCACGTACTACACCGTCTAAAGTTGATGGATCTCCTTGAATATAGTGACGAATTTCATCATCAACTTTTTCAACATCTATGACATCTACATTATTCAAAGTGCCTGTATCGTGAGGCTGTCCGCCACCAGTTGGATAGAATGCGGTATTGGATAGGACAACATAATGACGACCAGCTTCATCCATTCCTTTGCTTACAAGAGTAGCATTAAACTCGTGCAACATAACGTCTTGATAATATAATAGCTCTTTCATGAAAAAGCCTCCTTTTTATGTAGGGATTCTTAATTCTAAAACAGTTCCATTTTATTCTGGCATAATTACTTACACGTGTATACGGCTTTTCTAGTTGACCCATGCTGAAATTGATTTAATATAAAAAGGAACAGCTAAAGAAAAAGGAGCTAGAACAATGGAAATTACACAATTCACAATGGAAGAAATTTTAGACCCTACAAATATTATTGAGGGTAAGCGCTATGAATTTATTTTGGATGTAGAAATTGATGAAGAGGACGAATTATATCACGAAGCTGGCATTGAAATTCGTGTCCTCATCGGTGAAAAGGGCGAATCGCCATTTATTTTAAATTACTTCATTCTAGAAAAGGCTGAAGGTGAATACTTAGATTTTGCTTTAGAGGATGATGAACTAGAGGAAATTCTGACATTCTGTAAAGAAGAAATTGCTAAATTATAATAAATGGGAGCAGGTAGAGCGTATATTCTTTACCTGTTTTTTATTTTGTTGTAGTAGCTGCCACAGGACATGATATCTTTAGATTAACTACTCCTCGTACGTATCAGCCATATTTGATTGAATTAAGGATTATGTAAGCTTACTGAAATAAATATGTTGTATTGGAGAACTAAACTTAGTTTTAGTGTTCATAAAAACGGGCATTTTAAAGAGAGAGGTGCTTATATGTCAACTTACACAGATTCCATTTTAATAGCGTTTTTTATAACGATTATTTTATCATTTGTACTTTTTATTCCATGGCTTATTTATACGTATCGTAAATATGGATATTTATCTATGTCCAAAACCATTATTATGTTCTCATTTATTTTTTATTTTTTATCCGCACTATGTTTAGTATTACTGCCATTTCCATCTACAAGAGATACATGCTCACTCCAATCCGCAGACACTGTTCATACTAATTTGCGACTTTTTCAATTTGTTGAGGATATTTTAAAGGACAGCGGGGTTGTAGTAACAAATCCCTCTACATGGCTTGCTATAACGAAACAGCAGGCATTTTTCCAAGCATTCTTTAATTTCTTGCTACTGATGCCGTTTGGCGTTTACTTGCGATATTTTCTTAAAGAAAGAAGGTACTGGAAACGTGCATTTTTAATTAGCTTTTTGCTAACATTGTTTTATGAGGTCACACAAAGAACAGGTATTTACGGCATCTTTAATTGTGCCTACCGCATCTTTGATGTGGATGATTTATTACTGAACAGTGTAGGCGCGTTACTAGGATTCTTTTTAGCACCAATCATATGGGCACTATTTCCTTCGCATGAAGAGGTTGAGGCAAAAGCTGCTGAAATGGAAAAAATGGATATTGTTAAGCCCATCTCTATTTTGCTGGCACTCGTCATTGATTTATGTATCGCACAAATGATATGGATTATGGTTGGCGGTCTGACAGGGTATAGTGGTACATTCGAGTTCTTGGTGAACATGGTCTTGTACATGATCCTCTTTGGCGTGATCCCAAGTATGATGAATGGCGCAACGCTAGGTATGAAGATTATGCGTTTTACAATGGTCAACAAGAATGGCAAAAGTATTGTAAAGCAATCGTGGCGTCGCTGTATTGCTATTGTCGCTACGGCTAGTCTATTCGAAGCCATTTCAACGTTTGGTAGTATTCAATTAAATATGGATTCATCATTTTATGTTCTGCAAATTGTCATTTCTCTACTAGCCACAACAGCAGGTTTTGCACTTACAATGATTATAGCCATCCATATAATACGTGTCATCGTAAGTGGAGGAAAAAGACGTTTGTATATCGATCAATATGCAGATTTAATGGCAACAAGGAAAAAATAAGGGGGCTTGTAGAATGAAATACGTCATCATTGGGGGAGATGCTGCAGGTATGTCTGCAGCAATGGAAATCTATCGTAATGTGCCAGGGGCAGAAATAACTACTTTAGAACGTGGTTTTATTTATTCATATGGGCAATGTGGATTGCCTTATGTTGTAGATGGACGTATTTCATCAACCAAACGTTTAATTGCACGAGATGTCGAGACTTTTAGAGATAAGTATGGCATTGATGCAAGAGTTGGCTATGAGGTAGAAAATGTAGATATAGAGAAGAAATTTATTACGGGGACACAGGCGAGTGGTGAAGCATTTGAGATTCCCTATGATAAGCTTCTTATTGCTACGGGAGCTAGTCCAGTAGTACCTGTGCAAGAGGGGATTGAATTAGAAGGTATCCACACGGTAAAAACGATTCCTCAGTTGGAGGATTTACTGGCTGATTTAACGCCAGATATTGAACAGGTAACCATCATAGGTGGTGGCTATATTGGATTAGAAATGGCTGAAACGCTACACGCCTGCGGGAAAAAAGTAAGGCTAGTTCAACGAGGAAGCCATGTAGCACGAATTTTAGATGAAGAGCTTGCCCAACATGTTCATGAGGAAGCAAAAAAGAACGATGTGGAACTCTTATTAAATACAAGTGTGGAAGCATTTGAAGGGAGTAAACGGGTCGAGCGTGTCGTCACAGATAACAGTATTTTAGAAACAGATTTAGTGATTGTCGCTTCAGGCATTCAACCAAATACGCAGTTTTTAAAGAATACTGGAATAGCACTTGCGAAAAATGGAGCAATTATTGTGAATCGCCATTTAGAGACTTCTATTGAAAATATTTATGCAGCAGGAGATTGTGCAACCCATTTTAATATTGTGAAGGAGCGTTTAGATTACGTACCTTTAGGAACGACTGCTAATAAGCAAGGTCGTTTAGCAGGCCTTAATATGTCAGGCAAGTTTGCACCGTTTAGAGGAATCGTGGGAACTTCTATCTTAAAGTTTTTCAATTTAACCATTGCTACGACAGGCATCAATGAGCGTAAGGCGAAAGAGCTTGGCTTTGACTATGAGGCATTTAAACTATCTGCACGTCATATTGCTGGCTATTATCCAGGTGCACAACGTATGTATATTAAGGTGGTTGTTCGCAAGCGGGACCAGCTGCTATTAGGCGCACAAATCGTAGGTCCAGCAGGAGTTGATAAGCGTATCGATGTATTTGCTACGGCATTGTATAGTAAAATGACATTACCTGATTTACTAGATTTAGATTTAGCCTATGCACCACCGTTCAATGGTGTTTGGGACCCATTACAGCAGGTGGCACGAATGAATGGACGTTTATAATAGGAGGTAGAAAGATGAGCATTTATGATATTAACGTAACTTTAGAAGATGGTACTGTCTATAGCCTCGAACGTTATAAGGGAAAGCCTTTGCTAATTGTCAATACAGCCTCCAAATGTGGCTTTACACCGCAATTTGAAGAATTAGAAGGTCTTTATGAAAAATATCAGGAGGAAGGTCTTGTGGTACTTGGTTTCCCTTCAAATCAATTTAAACAAGAGCTAGCGACTGCTGAAGAAGCTGCATCACAGTGTCGTCTGACATATGGAGTGACTTTCCCGATGCATGAGATAGTTAAGGTAAATGGAAAAGAAGCACATCCTATTTTCGATTATCTAACTTCTCACTCCAAAGGATTTTTAGGCAGTAGCGTGAAGTGGAATTTTACAAAATTCCTTGTAAATCGCAATGGTGAGGTTGTAGGGCGCTACGCCTCAGCAGATAAGCCAAGTAGCTTTGAGGACGATATTCAAAAGGTTTTAGAACAATAGATTAAAATGGTTCATGCACAGTTATTTGTGTATGAATCTTTTTTTATGTCAATCAATTTTAAAAGTTGGGGAATACAAAAGGGAATGGCTTCGATAAAACGTATGAATTAATCGAAAACTAGCGATTGATTTAAGGTTGCTGTAAGCTTGCGACAAATTTGTTGTAAGTTTGAGGTCGTATACTAAAGTCAGAAAGAAGAGGTGAGCGTATATGACGCCATTATTAAAGGTACAAAACGTTGGAAAAACTTACGGCAAAGGCGCAAATACTTTTACAGCGCTATCGAATATATCATTTGAAGTAGAAAAAGGAGAGTTTGTTGGTGTAATGGGTCCTTCTGGAGCCGGGAAATCTACCCTTTTAAATGTATTAGCAACGATTGATACGCCAACGACTGGTGAAATAATTATTGGGAATACTAATTTAGCACGTATGAAGGATGCCGAATTAGCGGATTTTCGTCGCGATAATTTAGGATTTATTTTTCAAGATTATAATTTACTCGATTCTTTGACAGTGCGAGAAAATATTGTTTTACCACTAGCTATTGCGAAGATGCCAACAAAGGCTATCAACGCAAGGGTTGAGCGGATTGCTGCATTATTTGGTATAAGTGACTTGCTTGATAAATATCCTTATCAAATTTCAGGAGGACAAAAGCAGCGTACTGCGTCGTCACGAGCATTAGTGACAGAGCCAAAGCTAATCTTTGCGGATGAGCCTACAGGTGCACTTGATTCAAAATCTGCAACAGATTTACTAGAAAGCTTAAGCGATCTAAACCAATCTCAAGCCGCAACGATTATGATGGTTACCCATGATGCTTTTGCAGCTAGCTTCTGCCAGCGGATACTATTTATTCAAGATGGACAGCTTTCTAAGGAAATTCAACGTGGGACTCTAACAAGGAAGCAATTTTTCCAAGAGATCTTGCAGGTGCTGTCTAGCATCGGGGGTGGAGTAAATGACGTTATTTAGTTTAGCGCGCAAAAATATTCAACGCAATTTGTCGAATTACTTTTTATATATTGCCTCGATGGTATTTAGTATCGTTATTTACTTTACATTTGTGACGCTCAAATATAATGATGATCTTTCGGCCTTAAAACAATCATCACAACAAATAAAGGGATTGATGAGTGCATCGTCAGTAGTGCTATTATTCTTTATTGTCATCTTTATGGCCTATTCCAATTCATTTTTTATGAAGAAGCGGAAAAAGGAAGTAGCCCTCTATTCATTGCTAGGTGTGCGTAAGCAAAAAATTGGCTTAATGCTCTTTTTTGAGAATTTAGTTATAGGACTTGTTTCTCTAATACTTGGTATCATTCTAGGGTTCTTTATGTCACAAGGGCTGTTAATGATCTTAGTACGCTTAATGGGCTATGAAGTGGTTGGTAGTCTGACATTTTCGATGGAGGCATTAATTAATACGACTGGCATATTTACACTACTGTTTTTATTCACATCATTGCAAGGCTATCGTGTTATTTATCAATTTAAGCTAATTGATTTATTTCACGCTGACAAACAGGGTGAGCAAATTCCACGTGCCTCTTTATTAGCTGCTTTACTCGGTACTGTGCTAATTGCATTTGGATATTATACAGCTGCCTCTGATATGTTTACGAGTGAAATATGGAAATTCTTCACTATGTTAGGTACGCCATTAATGGTCATAGGTGTAACGATTGCAGGAACATATCTTTTATTCCATAGTGTGAGTGTTTTTGTGTTAACAGCATTAAAAAAAGCCACATCATGGTCATGGAAAGGCTTAAATTTAATCGGTGTTTCTCAGTTATTATATCGTATTCGAGCTAATGCTAAATCGCTGTCGATCATTGCAATTTTAAGTGCAACAACGATTACAGCAGGTGGCGGTGTCTTCGGCATGTATTACAATGCAGAAGCAAGTGTGCGTCAGATGCTGCCAAATACATTTATGTGGAAAGGCGAGACGGTAGAATTTTCTCAAGAAGATGTCTTATATAATGAAGCAGTGGCTGTGAAAAATTTACGTGTTGATAATGAATTCTCGTTTTTCGAATATACATTATTGAAGGAATCTGATTATAATCGTTTAGCGAAATTACAAGGTAAGGATGAAGAACTGCACATTGCAGATGGCTCTACAGTTTTACTTGATGCAGCCTATGATGAACGATTTTCACATGATTTTACGGGTGAGGACTTTAAGCTACAAAACGGAGATTCCTTCCATGTAGAGAAAATGTACAAGGAAAGCGTGCTAAACTTTATAGCAGCGGGAACAGTACTCGTTGTGAATGATCAGGAATTTGCGACTACAAATGCCGAAGAGCTCATCATGCAGGTTGTTGGATTGGACAATGATTTGAAACAACAGAACGTTTCACAAGATATTTATAAACAATTACCTACTGAACAACAAGAAACTTTCTCTAGTGTTCCACAAAGCTATGAGGATGGTTTAGCAACAGTTGGTGCACTATTGTTTGTGGGAAGCTTCTTAGGTCTCGTTTTCCTAGCGGCAACAGGCAGTATTATCTATTTCAAAATTTTAACGGAAGCTGAGGAAGATCAGGCGAAATACGCTATATTAAATAAAATTGGTGTGAATAGTAAGCAAATTTTAAAGACAGTTGCAGGACAGGTGGCTGTGATCTTTAGTGCTCCACTTATCGTCGGCATTGTGCATAGTGCTTTTGCGTTACTAGCATTTTCACAGCTATTTGGTATGAATATTACAAAGCCAGTTATGTTGTGGATTGTTGCATATTCAGCTATTTACTTTATTTATTATATCTTTACCGTGCGTTCGTTCTATAAAATAGTGAGACAGGGGAATTAAATATGAAAAAAGTATTTTTCGGAATAGGTGCATTGTTCATCTTATTCGTGGCAGGATTGGTTGTATTGATGACTGTAGACTTTAATCGGTTAAATAAAGACACATACTATGTCCACATTACAGCTGAAGGAGAAGTAGAGGAGTATAAGGTAGATAGCGGTGAAATCTTTAAAATGTACTGGTACGAGCTACCTGCTTACAATAAAAATGGCGAAGAAAAAACATTAAAGTTTTCAGCCCACAAAAATTTACGCCAGGATGCTTATTTAAAGCTTTACGTGAAAAAGGAAACGGAAGTCTCTTCATTTGATGAAGTAAAATTCCACGAGTTACCTGCAAAGGTGCAAGATCAAATGAAATAGCAAAAAGGTGATGTCAATAGCAGAAAAAGAATCTTTAGCAAGGTGAGAGGTTGATTTCCGTTCCGCCAGCGCCCTTTCCAGGGGGCGTCCGATGAGCCGCTTCACTCACTTACGCTCGTTCCAGGGTCTCATCTGTGACGCTAAATCCCCTAGGAGTGACGCTGGCTCCACTCCAATCAACCATTCTGCAAAGTGTCTTTACTTTTTTCATAGGAGTATAGCGATCAAATAGCCCATTATCTGTATTCTTAGAGGGGATAAGCTCTTATTTTCAATGTGGAGAAGTGATGCGTGACAACACCTCTCCATAAAGAGAAGTGAACACCTTCACTTTATTTAAAAACCTTTGCTAAAAAGGTAACACTTTTGTGGATTAGAGTGGAGGGCTACTTGACTCCCGTGGGATAGCGAGACAGGCGAGCCTCTAAACGGAGCGGTAGCGGAGGAAGCGGCTCGGCGCTCGCCCACAGGAAAGCAAGTAGCCTGCAGCGGAAATCCATTTTCACCTTTCACAAAAATGCTATGGATAGTTTTGTTTTTCAACACTCTGAGGGGTGTCTCAAAAGTTATTTGAGACACCCCTTTTCTGCACGAAAGCGAAGTGTTACGAAGCGCCAGTGCCAAAACTATGTTTGAAATTTATCGTTTTTCAAAGAATGCTGCTAGTTAAATTTTGGGTTTTCGTTTATTAGGTATTCCTTTTTAAATAAATGTTAACGCTTGTACCTTTCCCTTCTTCAGAGCTGATACTTACGGTTCCTCCATGGGCCTCGATAATATCTCTAGCAATAGCTGTACCTAAACCAGTGCCAGTTGTTTTTTCCGTATTTGTACCTCGGTAATAGCGTTCAAAAATATGTTCTAGATCCTCTGCTGCGATCCCTCTACCATTATCGGAAATCGTAATAGAATCTTCATCAACTGACACAAGTACGGAAACATCAGGAGCATTATGAAGGATGGCATTGTGTAAAAAGTTCATAATAGCTCTGCGCATAAAGTGCTCGTCAATTTGATGCAGACTGTCCTCGGTGGCTGTCTCAAACTCAAGATTAGCAAGCTCATATTGTGGTGTATTCAATGTATCGATTACAATTTCACGAATAAATGGCACCATATTCACTTTTTTTAATGTGAGAGGAAGCCGTTGATGTCTTAAACGCATTGTTAAATTTAAATCATCTAATAGATCTTGCATATGCAATGATTGTTTTTCTATAATTTTTGCGTACTCTGTTTGCTCACTAGGTGGCAATTTTTCATCATTCAATAGCTCTGCGTAGCCACGAATAGAGGCAAGTGGTGTTTTCATATCGTGTGAAACATTACTAATCCATTCCTCACGCATAACTTCTAGTCTCTTTCTCTCTTGTTCATGGGCAGCTAGTTCTAGTGATACTTCATTTAGATTTTCAAAAACAGGCTTGTAAACTCCTCCAGGCGCTTTGTCGGACGAATGCTTATGATCTTTTAAATGGTGAATTCGTTCAATCATCGCATAAAGAGGCTTCGTTAATGTGCGCCCAAAAAGCCAGCCTACCAATGTTGCTACTAACAAGTCCGCAATAACGATGAACAAGCCGAATTTCCCGATAAACTGTAAGATTGATGTGCCAGAAAAATGCATAACATATCTTGTAACACCACTACCTTGAATGCCAATTAAATAACTAAAATCATCCTTATTGCCAATATAAACCGTAGTATTAGAATCAAATTCTTTATATTTATATACCTGAATTAAGTCGATGGGTGTATAGTGCGAGAGTGCTTTTTCTGGTACAAAATGGGCGTCAATAACTTGACCATTTACATCAAGTAATTGAATCCAAGCATTTCGCAGATGCAAATGTTCAAGCCCATCTGCACTTATTGAGGGAACCCCATTTTTAATTTCGATATATTTTTGGAATTCGCGTACAAAGTTTTCTTCTTTAGTTGCAGAAGCACCATCAGAATCAGTAGCTAACCGATAAGTGAGCAGACCTACTAGAATGGCAGTATTGACAAAAATAACGATGATGACAATAGAAAGTACAGAAAGGAGGAAACGCGCTGTTAATCTCCACTTCATTCTTGTGCCTCTTTTGGTACGACGAATTTATAACCAAGTCCTTTAACAGTGGTGATATACAGAGGTTTTGAGGCATCCTGCTCGATTTTTTCACGCAAACGACGGATATGCACCATGACTGTATTATCTGAACCGAAAAAGTCCTCTCCCCAGACACGTTCGAACAGCGTTTCTTTACTTAAAATTCGATTAGGATTGTGCATAAAGCACGCCATTAAACCAATTTCCTTTGCCGTTAACTCCAATAAAACGCCATCTTTATGAACTTCAGTTTCATCGGTATTCAGCTGGAATGGTCCATGCTGTAGTGCTTTCTTGGTAAGGCTCGGAGCAGTATCTTGAGTTTGGTAGCCAGCTCTTCGTAATTGGGCCTTTACACGATAGGCAACCTCTTTAGGGCTAAAAGGCTTAGTAATGTAATCGTCTCCACCAATGGCTAGCCCTAAAATTTTATCAATTTCCTCGTTTTTAGCAGACATGAAAAGTACAGGCACATGTGAGACTTCACGGATACGTCTACATAAATCGTAGCCCTCACCATCTGGAAGCATGACATCTAGCAGTACAATATCTGGTTTTGTTAGTTGAAAGCTTGTCCAAGCATCATGAATGGAGCCAGCTGTATAAATTTGTTTGTAGCCCTCTTTTTGTAAGCTTACTTTTAACAGATTAGCTAAATCAGCCTCATCATCCACTACTAATATAGTTGGTTCTTGCACTTATTCACACGACCTTTCGATTTGGAAGAATCCTTTTCTGACAATCATTATAAATGAAATATACATGAAAGAGGAAATGAAGTATTGATTATATGAAAATTTGTATATAGTAGGGAAATGTATTATGAAACTTTTACAGTTTCTAAAGCGTAAAAGGAGTATGACGATTTAGGAGGAATGACGGTGTTCAAAAAAATAGCAGCAGATGCACTTGGACTTTCAGATATTGGAGTAGTTGTGCCACAAGTGGATTATGATAAAACAGATGCAGATGATTTTATCCTACATGAAATTGACGAAAAAATATATTTTTTAATTAAAACGAAGGCAGATGAGTACTGCTTTACGAATCGTGCCATGATTCATGTAGATGGCGAGAGTGCTATGAGTAAAAAGAGATTATTGCGACGCTATGACTATTCTATGTATGCCATTACAGATGTTTTTCTAGAAACAGCAGGAACAATTGACCTTGATGTCGAAATTAAGTTTACAATTGGTAATTCTCCACTATCCATCGACATCCATAAACGCTTTATTGACGATATTAAAGACCTCTATAAAGCACTTCATGCTATTAGCTATGAGCAAAAACACAATGCCTATAAGCTAGAGGTAGCAGAAAAAAGCTTAAACATTGCTTCTTCATCACTTGGACGGATGGGCAATGATAACATCTCTCCATCTACGTCATTCGAGGAAATCACACGCTTTGCGAGTACTTGGATGATCGACCATAAAGAAAAGTACAAAAAAGAAGACTTCTCACATATTTTTGATTTATACATGAACAATTGATAAAAATAGCTCTCTGCAAATGTGGAGAGCGTTTTTAACATATAACACTTACATAAAAATCAGAACCAGGAGCGTGACAAAAAATGACAAACGAATTGCATGTGCTTGAAAAGGAAGGCTTAGAAAATGATGACTTTATACAGCAATCGCAAGCCGCTGAGACATTGTTCGTAAATGAGTTCATTGATGGAATTTTAGATCCCTCAAAGAAGATGTTAGGGCCCGTTAAAGACGGTGGAACGATCATTGCCAATACAGCACCTGGATGCTGGGGACCAATGCTTACACCTACTATTCGTGGAGGACACGAAGTAACGAAGCCTGTTTTTGTAGAAGGCGCTGAGGTGGGCGACGCCATCGCCATTAAAATTAAATCTATTCAGGTCACATCTCTGGCAACCTCGTCAGGTTACGATGAGGCGATTATAGATCGTTTCATTGGCGACCCGTTCGTTTCTGTCAAATGCCCAGGTTGTGGCAAGCTACATCCAAGCACAATTGTCAAAGGGATAGGTCCACAAGCGATTCGCTGTTCAACCTGTGATACAGAAACGGCACCATTTAAAATGATAAACGGCTATACAATGGCCCTTGATCAAAAAGGTCAAATAGGTGTCACTGTTGGAAGAGAGGGGGCTCGCCGTATCGCCCTTGATGCTAAAAATTACATGAGAACACCTGAAAATTCTGTACAAAATCCAGTTGTTGCATTAGCACCAAGCGACCTAGTAGGTATAATGGCGAGAATGCGACCTTTTTTAGGACAGCTTGGTACAACCCCTTCAAAAGCAATGCCGGATTCTCATAATGCTGGTGATTTTGGTTCGTTCTTAATTGGAGCACCGCATGAATATGCCTTTACACAAGATGAATTGGATTTACATCGTACCGATGGTCATATGGATATAAGTAGAGTACGCGAAGGGGCAACGATTATTTGTCCTGTAAAGGTTCCAGGTGGCGGTGTCTATATTGGGGATATGCATGCTATGCAGGGAGATGGGGAGGTTGCAGGGCATACAACAGATGTAGCTGGTATTGTACAGCTACAAGTTAGTGTCTTGAAAAAAGTAGCATTGGAAGGCCCAGTGTTATTACCAAACGAAGAAGATTTACCTTATACAGCAAAGCCCTTTACGAAGGAAGAAAAGCGCCGTGCACGAGAGCTAGCAGAGGAGTTCGGTGTGAAACAGGTAGAGGAAGCATTCCCTGTATCTATGATTGGTTCTGGAAAAACGCTAAATGAGGCTACGGATAATGCAGTCCAGAGAGCTGCAAAGTTATTTGAGATGAGTGAGCCAGAAGTATTAAATAGAGCGACGATAACAGGTTCCATTGAAATTGGACGTCATCCAGGAGTTGTCACAGCAACCTTCCAAGTACCTAAAACGATATTGAAAAAGGTACGAATTTATAAGACAGTGAAAAAGCAATATGATTAATAGATGAATTCATTCTAAAGCAAACTGTTAAAGGTTTGCTTTTTTGTATGGGTTATGGGGTGGCAAAGTAAGAATTTGTCTGAAATATGAAGTTTAGATTGAATTCTAATGTTGTGTTGATATAATAGGTAAAGTTTAAAAATGATTAGCCTAACCGAATTTAAATAGAACGTAGCATAGAAAAGTTGGTGTCGAATGACAGAGTTTTTTGGTGTGGAAAATAAAATAGAGAAAAAGAATAGTATAAAACCTTTTATATTAAAAATGAGAGGAGGGGGACATGCCCCCTCTCGAACAAATTTTGCTGATGCCATCACGGGAGCAATTGGCGGCTTAATATGTATTTTTGTTTTGCTATGGCTAACAAATTTTACAGAGGCACCTTGGCTAATGGCTTCACTTGGTGGTAGCTGTGTACTTGTATTTGTCGTCTGGAATGCACCGTTATCTCAGCCTCGAAATATTATTGGCGGCCATTTCATTTCCGCCTTTATTGGTTTGGCTATGTATGCACTATTAGGCTCGAGTATGCTGTCTATTAGTTTAGGCGTAGGGCTAACAATATTTTTTATGGCCTTCCTGGGCATTATCCATCCGCCGGCAGGTGCCAATCCTATAATTATTATTTTAGGAGGCTATGGTTGGAGTTATTTAGTAACACCTGTGTTAATTGGAGCTGTCATTATTGTATTTTTCGGATTGTTGATAAATAATTTACGTGAAAAAAGAAAATATCCACTATTTTGGTGATGGAGATTTCCATCTATGAAGTGTATTCACTTGATAGGTGGTTCTTTTTTGTTTGAGAACATTTTAGCTAGGCATATCACTAATTTTTTAGCATATTTTACTTAAGATTTGTTATATTGAAGAAAGAGTGTTAAAAACATGTATTTGAATGATAGGGGAAGATCTTTGTTGGTCGAATTTGATGGGAGGCTCCAATTTTATGCTGTTGGACTGTGATGAGCAATTATTCATGGCTTATAAACAAAAAAGTGAAAAGGGTGCTGAAAATTTACTAGCAACATGGCTGGAGGCAGAGTCAAATCTGCAGGAAGATCCAAAAATACTTGGTACTTCGCTTTCACCAAAGCTATTTTTAGTAAATGAAGAAACGGCTAAGAATATTGCCTTTTCCACAGCTCGTAAATATTGGGGTCGTGTATCAACAGAAATGCAAATGTATTTTGACAAATATGGCTTAGATGCAAAATTTGTGAATGAACGGCTCAATGCTTTTTTTTATACACAAAAAGGAAAAGAAACTTTTTTTGAGCAACTCTTTGCGCAACACACAATAGACTTAGAACGACTAATTTGGCTAGTTTTTGGGAAACGAATGCAAATAGCAATGCCAGTTAATGAACTACAAACAATTATTTTATATAAATTTCAAGATGAATATTTAGTGCATATGATGTATAAAGAGCATGCATCTTTTTGGCATTGGCTTTTTACAAAAAAGGTTTATTCACTGCTTATCCACAGACCCTTAGAGCAATTCACATTTCTTTATGAAATAATGGGACATTTTGAGCAATCTATGAAAGAAAATTGTGAACATGTGGATAACTTTGTGAATAACTATAAAACGATACTGGATAAGTGTATAACTCATGTGGATAAGCACAATGCTAGCTGTTTGGCAAAAAAACAGTTACGTCTTTATCAAATTGTTGTACACTACCGATTGGCTGAGGGAGATAATAACTGTGTGAAGGCACTTATTACGTCCTTTGAGGCGGATTGGCGTTATTCAATGTATGCATTAACGGAGAAGGAAAAAGTGTTAATAGCCTATCTACTATTTCATATAGCACATCAGGAGAAGGATAATGAATTAGTTATTCAATATGGGGAATATTTATTAGAGGATGAGCGACTTAATAATTATGCAATCGAGATAATGCTTGAATATAAAGAGTTACTACCAAATCGTAAGCCGACTCCTCCTGCAATTATTAAAAACTATGAACTAAATTTTTTAGAGAATTTGTATGCTATATTGCTGGATCATTACGTAAGAATGGGACGTTATCAAGAGGGGTTAGTCCTTTTAAAAGAGCATGTACTAGCATCCAATAAAAAAATACATGCAGCATTAGTGGAGGGGAGTTGTAGCAATGAACAATTGATTGCAATTGAGGCATATGTTCAGCAGGATATTGCATTACATGTTAATAATTCATTACAGCATATTGGGTTATCTGTGGAAGAATGGCGTCAACATTATCGCCAATCAGAGGCTCCTTATTATTTTGTAGCTCAAAGTGCCTCTCTCCATCTATTAAATATTTTAAAGATTTTATTTGTAACAGAGCACTATGAGCTTTTTGAGAAATTAATGGAAATCTACAAAAAGTATTTATTGATTGACGATCATTTTGAAAAGCTACGAGTATTTATAAGTGCATATGTATAAAAGTAGGGCTGTCCAAAAAGTTGATCTTCGGCAACTTTCTGGTACAGCCCTGTTCCATATGCAAATAATGCTAGAATGAGTTTTAGAAGTTTTCTTTCTGTGCCTTCGCTGTCTCAAAAGAAGCTTTTATTTCACTTAAAAGATCACTATCTTTTAATAAGCGATAGCCAGCTGAAGCAAGTGCTTTTGCTCCTTTTATTAAAGCTGCATCACCTTCAGGGGATTTAGCAGCTTCTCTAAATTCATTTGTATGCCCAATTAGATCGTCTGGGCCAATTTTTATATATGGATGTGCTGTTGGAACCTCGTAGCTAATATTCCCAGTATCTGTTGAACCTTTGCCTTGTCCTCGAATTGTCCAAACCTTTTCTCCTAAAGCCTCTAACTCCTCTTGTAAAATATTATCTAGTAAAGGATTTAGCACAAAATCCTTTACTTCATTTTGGAAGCGTTCAATTTTTACCGTTGCCCCGGTTGCTAGTGCAGCACCTTCAGCAATTGCACGTACCTTTACTGATACCTCCTCTGTTTTTTTCCATGAATCCGCACGAATGAAGAATCTTGCTGCTGCATATTCAGGAATAATGTTTGGTGCATCCCCACCATGTGTAATAATTCCATGAATTCGAACATCTGTAGGAAGCTGCTGGCGTAAAGCATTAATCCCAACAAAAAGCTGGATCACTGCATCTAATGCATTAATTCCTTCCTCAGGAGCCCCTGATGCATGTGCGGCTTTCCCGTAAAAATGGAAATCAAGTGGATCAACGGCAAGTGTTTCGCTTGTTAGAGATGTTTTTCCTGCTGGATGAATCATTAAAGCGACATCTACTTCCTTTAAATAGCCATGTGCTACAAAGCTTCCCTTTGCACTGCCGTTTGGACCACCCTCTTCAGCAGGTGTTCCTAAGACGACGACACTGCCACCAGTTTCATCTAATGTTTTAGAAAGAGCAATTCCGGCTGCTACACTCGTTGTTCCAATAATATTATGACCACAGGCATGCCCTAAACCTGGAAGAGCGTCATATTCAGCAAGAAAGGCAATTGTTGAACCAGGTTTTCCACTGTCTTTCACTGCATAAAAGGAGGTTTCATGTCCAGCAACGGCTGTGTCTACTTTAAATCCTGCATTCGTCAAGATTTCTACATGCTTTTGACTTGCGAAAAACTCCTGATTCCCTATCTCTGGATTGGCATGGATTGCCTGGCTAGTTTCAATATACAATGCTTGATTTGTTTCAATGGATTCCTGGATTAGTTCAATTCCTGATAAAGTTTTGCTCATATTTATCTCCCCCTATAGTCCTTTGCTTTGTTTTATTAACTCATCTTTTGATAAATCAACAACAATAGATCCTCCATTTGTTTCTGCCTCGACTGCCTTCATTACGTCTTCCTCATGATACAGCTCGACAATTCTCTGATATGTTTTATTATCTTGATCATCTGCTCGTGCAGCAAAAATGTTCACATAAGGTAAGGCGTTTGGATCGTTGGCATCTTCAAGATAAATGGGGTCCTTTACGGGATCAAACCCAGCTTGTCCAGCAACTCCATTATTAATAACGGATGCAACTACATCTGGTAATACACGTGGTGTTTGTTGAGCTACAATCGGTAAAATGTCTAAATCTTTCGGGTTGTCGACGATTTTACTTGGGTCACCGAAGAGACCAAAATCATCTGCCAATTTAATTAAGCCAGCTGATTCTAATAATCTTAATGCACGAGCCTGGTTGGAAGGGTCATCAGGGATAGCAATTTTGTCACCTTTTTTAATTTCGTTAACATTCTTCACTTTCTCTGAATATATTCCCATTGGAGCAATAACAGTAGCACCAATTGGAACTAAATCGACATTATTTTCTTTAGTAAATTGTGTTAGAAACGCGATATGCTGAAAGGAATTAATATCAATTTCTTTATTTGCTAATGCCTGATTCGGCAATGTATAGTCAGAGAACTCAACAAGCTCAATTTCAATCCCTTCCTTTTTAGCTTTCTCTTTTAAAATCGGCCATACTTCACCATCTGTTCCAGTTACACCAATCTTTACTTTTTCTTCTTTTTTAGCATTATCTGTAGCTGAATCAGACCCACAGGCAGCCAATGCTAATACGGCTGTTAAAACTAATAAAATACTAAACCACTTTTTCATTATTAATCTCCTCTTTCGTTGTTTTATTCAAATGAAAAATGTCCTTCTTACCGTCGCATAATTTTTCTTGATAGCTTATTCCCAATCCACTGCGCAATTTGTACAAGAATAATAAGAATAATAACGGTCACAAGCATGACACTTCCATCAAAGCGTTGATAACCATATGTCATTGCAATATGACCTAAACCGCCTCCGCCAACTGTACCAGCCATTGCAGAGAAATCTATTAAACCGACTGTCACAAACGTTAAGCCTAAAATTAACGGTCCAAGTGCCTCTGGAATTAATACAGTAAAAATAATTTGTAGAGGACTTGCTCCCATTGCCTTTGCGGCTTCAATTACCCCAGGGTCAATGCTAACTAAGTTATTCTCTACTACTCTCGCAATACCAAATGATGAGGCAATCGTCATCGGAAAGATTGCTGCCCACGTACCAATCGTTGTTCCAACAACCATTCTTGTTAATGGGCTAATGGCCACTAGAAAAATAATAAATGGAACTGGGCGAATAATATTAATTAAAAAATTTAACAATTGAAACACGAATTTGTTCTCTAAAATATTTCCTTTTCGTGTCACATATAGTAGTAAACCTATTGTTATACCAAGAATAGAACCAAAGATAAGGGTTATAATAACCATTAAAATCGTTTCACCCGTAGATTCAAAAATACGGGGCCAAAAAGTCGTCCAATCAACCTTCATTGAATTTTACCTCCTCAACAGTTACAATGTCTTGTAATTCAGTAAGAACACTAGGTATTTTATCGCTATGTCCCTCAAATGAGACGAGCAAGTTCCCATAGAACTTCTCCTGAATTTCTCGGACAGAGCCATAGACGATATTAACGTCCACATCAAATTTTCTTGTTACGCGAGAAAGGATAGGATCGCTAGCAATATCACCTTTAAAAATAACACGGTATAAATTTTTGCCGCCTTTTTTTCTCCATTCCTCTAATAGAGATGCAGATGGTCGATCTTGCTGAACCGATTGAATAAACCGTTGAGTCGTTAAATGCTGTGGATTTGTAAAAATATCAAAAACTGAATTAGATTCAATTACTGCTCCATTTTCCATGACTGCTACTCTGTCACATATTTGTTGGATGACATTCATCTCATGTGTGATTAGCAAAATAGTGATTCCTAAATCCTTGTTTACTTTTTTGAGAAGGCGGAGAATTTCCCCAGTTGTATCTGGATCGAGCGCTGAGGTTGCTTCATCACAAATTAATATATCAGGGGAGGTAGCAAGCGCCCTCGCAATGCCAACCCGCTGTTTTTGGCCTCCAGATAATTGCTCAGGGTAATCGTTCGCTTTTTCTGTAAGACCAACAAAACTAAGAAGTTCTGCAACTCTTTCATTAATTTCTTTTTTAGGCACTCCCGCCAGCTTAAGTGGATAGGCTACATTTCCAGCTACCGTTCTTGAGGAGAATAAGTTGAAATTTTGAAAAATCATGCCGATTCTTCTTCTCAGCTTTCTTACCTCTTTTGGTGTGAGCGAATTAATATCAACACCTTGTACTTGAACAGTGCCGTGGGTTGGACTTTCTAATAGATTCACAAGCCGCAATAATGTGCTCTTTCCTGCACCACTAAATCCAATAATTCCAAAAATCTCTCCTTGCTGAATTGAAAGAGATACATCTTTCACTGCATTCACTTCACGATCACCAAATTTAAAGGTTTTCGCTACATTCTGAAATTCAATCATTTACTTGCTCAACTCCCTATTTAAAAATAAAGAACAAAAAGGACCTTCCTTTTGTTCTTATCGATTAAGAAAAAAGGAAGGTCCCCACTATTGAAGAAACTACTTCCTTCTCATCTTTCAAATGTAAGTACATTTGCAGGAATTGGCACGGTATTATGTTAATAACCCGCTGCCGAGACTTCATTGGGCCTGTCCCTCAGTCTCTCTGGATAAGAAGAAATTATCGTATTTAATTGTCTGTTAAGATTTAAACAATACTATAATGCTTGATGAATTATATGTCAACATTTCTTTTAAAAAGTTTTATTAGAAAAATAAATACATTTACTGTTATAACAGCAGGAGTACATTGGTAGCCGCGTTTTTTCTAGTGAAATAATTTATGCTTATGTTACTGAGGATGTCAATGAGCAGGCAGCCATAAAAAGGTTCAATTTGAAAATTGCCTACTTCCAAATTGAACCTTTCCGTTATTCTAAAACGCCCTTTTCTCGTAAACTAGCAATTTGTTCATCATTATAGCCAAGTGCAGTTAATACTTCTTCATTATGCTCTCCAAGCTTGGCACCGACATACTTGTACTCAGGCTCAGTGCCATCAAATTTAAAGGCAGAAGCAATTTGCTGTTGCATGGTGCCATCGCTTTTTGGAATATCGATGATCATGCCGCGAGCCTTCAACTGTGGATGCTCACATGCTTCTGGAAAAGTGAGTACAGGCTCTACACAACCTTCAAAATCCTCGTTAAATACCTCAAGCCATTCCTCATATGTCTTTGATAGAAAGGCATCATGAACAGCCTCTTTAAAGCGTATTTGCGTATAGTAAGAATCATTAAAGGTATTATCAATCAACTCAGGAATGTCGAGTGCTTCACAGAGCAGTTTACGAAATTGAGGTTCTAAGCTACCGACAGAGAAGAAGCGTCCATCTTTTGTTTTGTAAAAATCATAGTAACTGCCTCCGTTTAAAATTTCTTGCTCTGGCTGTGGTACACGACCACCCCCAATAAACGCAGCACCATACATAGCATTCAGCGAAAAGACAGCATCTGTCATACTAATATCTATGAATTGTCCTTCGCCTGTTTTTTCACGATGAAGGGCAGCAGCCAGTACCCCAATTGCGGCATGCATTGTCCCTCCAGCTATATCAGCTAGTTGAACCCCCATGGAGACAGGCTTTTTATCCTTATGGCGTGAATAATCGAGTAAGCCTGCTAAAGATAAATAGTTATTATCGTGTCCAGGTCGATTGCTATAAGGTCCAGTTTGTCCGTAACCAGTAATCGCACAATAGATAACCTTTGGATTTATTTCCTTTAGAGCTTCATAGCCAATGCCAAGGCGTTGCATGACACCAGGCCGAAAACCTTCGATAATAACGTCATACTCTTGCACCAGTGATTTTACAATGTCTATAGCCTCTGGTGATTTAAGATTTAATGTAATTGATTTTTTAGATCGATTTAAATGTTGATGAATGTAAGCCTCATGATCTTCATCATAGGGAGGCATAATTCGTGTTAAATCAACGCGCTTTGAAGATTCAACATGGATGACATCTGCTCCTAAATCAGCAAAAATCATTGTCGCCATTGGCCCTGGTAGTAATGCAGAAAAATCGAGAATTTTTAACCCTTGTAAAATGCCCAAATCTTCCAACCCCTTTTTGTGTAGGCTACACGACCATCCCATTGATGGAAGCGTAGCGCTTTTCTCATAATCCCCATTGTGTGAAAAGCGTAACGTTCGATTCTGTATTAATACAGTTTATTTTATTTTAAAGAGTATTATAACAGAATAGACCTTAACTTGCCTATGCTATTTTTCATTATAAAATAAACATTTCAACTTTCATATGTCAGAATAACAATAAAAGTAAAAAAATTTAGAATTTAGATTTTTTATCAAATTTCAGACAATAGTTGTCAGTTGTTAGAATATTTAATTTAAGAAAATAAATTGTAGAATTTTGTTTACTAGCTAGCTATATGATACGACCCTTTTTATTGATACAATCCTAGTGGTGTATTGGATTCTTCTTACGCAATTTGGAAATGATACTATTACCCCATTTATTAATAAAGTATCTCTCAAAAAATACATATAAAATTAACGTAAATAGGAGAGAAGAAATGAAATCACATCAATTAAAACTAAAGCATTTAATTATGGGAGTTGCGATGGCAGCATTCTTTTTCACGAGCCTTGGTAGTGTTTGGGGCGGATACAGAATGAATATTGACTCGATAAAGGAAAATACACTAGAAACGAATAGGGTTTATGCTCAAAAATTGGCATCTACTGCGGATTCTTATCTACATGAATCTTTCCAAATATTAGGTTATAGTGCAACTCAGATACAAGCAAAGATGGACGATGCGCAAGCATTGAATCAGGAAACAGAACGTTTGAGATTGCAAAATCAAATGTTTAATTCTGTAGTAATAACAAATGCAGAAGGATTGGTTTTATCCGTCTCTCCACCATCTATTGAAATAAAGGGAGAAATTTTAACATCAATCGGTGCTAAAGAGGCGTTATCCAAAAGGACACCACTTATCTCTAAACCATATGAGGCGATGACAGGACGTCTCATCATTTTTATTTCTCATCCTATTTTTTCCGACTCCAATGAGTATTTAGGAATGATAGCAGGGACTATTTATTTAAAGGAACCAAATGCCTTTAAAACTTTACTGGGAGAGCATTATAGTAAGGACGGCTCTTACGTATATGTAGTTGATTCAGATGGGCGTGTTATCTATCATCAAGACCCAAGTCGGATTAATGATGTGGTAACGAAAAATAAAGTCGTTCAATCGGTGATATCAGGAAAGAGTGGTGCTCAACTTGTTGAGAACACAGAAAGAGTGAAAATGCTTGCTGGCTATAGTACAGTCCCATCAACAGGATGGGGCGTTGTCGCCCAGAAACCTTTAGACGTAGCACTAGCCCCTTCCTTTGATCGTGTGCAGGAAGTCATTATTAAATCTGTACCCCTTATGATTCTATCTATTATCATTGTACTTTGGGCGGCAGCACGCATTGCCAACCCTTTGCAGCAACTAGCAAATTTAACGGAGGAAAGTTTAGATAAGAAAAATGTAGAAGGTTTAAAATCTGTAAGTGGATGGTACTTTGAAGCTTATTCTTTGAAGAATGCCTTGGTTCGGAGTTTATCATTTTTACATGGACAGGTCTCGTTTTTCAAGGATCAATCTACTGTTGATCCACTGACGGGAGTTACGAATCGACGTACAATGGATTCGATGCTTGCCGAATGGTTAACGAACAATGTACCACATGCAATTATTTTACTAGATTTAGATCACTTTAAAAGTGTGAACGACACATATGGTCATGCAGTAGGCGATAAAGTTTTGCAATTTTTAGCCAGTCATATGGAAGCTGTGGCTCGTGAAGGAGATGTATGCTGTCGATATGGTGGCGAGGAATTTGTCATACTGCTACCAAATACGGCAGCAGAAGAGGCAGCACAAGTGGCTGAACAACTACGAGAAATTTTGGCAACAACAGAAAGTCCATGTGGCAGACCCATAACATTATCTGCAGGAATAGCTGCCTATCCAGCAATGGCAGATTCAACAGAGGAACTAATTAAAGCAGCTGACGATGCACTATACCTTGCGAAACAAGAGGGACGCAATCAAGTAAAGGTTGCGGAAATATAAATGCAGTAAAAAATGAAACAAAGGGGCTTACAATTTTGAATTTCGGGGTAATTGATTAATGCAAACATCATTTGGGCAAGCTACTTGTAAGTCATCCGCCATATGACTTCCTAAACCATGTTCAAATGATATGTAACTCGGGTCACATCTCTTGATCGACTTGACAAGACGTAAGGTTATCCCCCTTTCCCTTATGACACCCCAAGGACGACTAGATGTATGCCTATATATCGTGAAAAGCCAAGCGAGCACCGATGCTCCTTGGCTTTTTTGTTGTGTGGATGAAGGGAATTTATTTTGTTATTAGTGAGGGTCAAACGTGGCCACAATGGTTTGAAGAGGAGAGAAGTGGTGATATCACATGGAAGAGCTCGTCAAAGTGTAGAGCCCGTTCTAAAAGTGGGAAAAGATGCTCATTAAGAAGGGCTATCATTCCAAAAGAAATAGAAAGGTGAGTCAAAATGGCGAATCACTCAGTTAGCAAACTGAAAAATTAATCACCATTTCAGAAATAGAAAGGTCATTTGATTAATCAAGAAATTTACCTGACTAATTTAGATTTATCTATGAAGGTTCGTTAGCTACGAGCCGATATAAAGAGTATGAGGAAATGATATTTGTACGTATCAAAATACATAAGCGAAAGGAAGAGTGGGATGGATAAATCTAAAATCCAAAAAGTAAATAAAGCCTTGATAGCAACAGTATTTGCTACAAGTGGGATTGCTGTTGTAGTACCTCCACCACAAAAAGCGGCAGCGGCTACTTCTCCCTTTACAGACATCGACCAATACTCAGTTCATTATAACGATATATTAAAATTATATTCTCAGGGTGTGATTAACGGGTTTGCCGATAAAACCTTCCGTCCGGATGTCAATGTAACACGTGGACAAGCAGCAAAAATGATTGCAACGGCATTAAAATTGGATACGAGAAATGTCCAAAATCCTTATTATAAGGATGTACCGAAGGGTAGCGAATTTTATAAATTTGTCGCAGCATTGCAAAACGCGGGCATTATGTCTGGGTATTCTAATGGCACATTTATGCCAAACGAAGTGATGACTCGTGGCGAATTAGCAAAAATATTAGTATTAGCATTCCATTTGGAGGTATCTCCTAGTTACAACAATATTTTTAAAGATGTAGATAGCCAATCAAGCAATGCTATCTATATTCAAACACTTATCGATTTAAATATTACTGAAGGCACAACACCTGTGACATTCTCTCCGTTTGATGCTGTAAATCGTGGACAGTTTGCTTCTTTTGTGGTTCGTTCACAAGAGAAAAAGAACAATGAAACATCTTTCAAAATTATAGATGTAGATGATGATGCCGTTTATATAAATGGTGAAGCCTATGCAGTTCCAGAAAGCCTTTCACATATTTTTAATGACGATAATGCACCTGTCTTAAAGGGTGCTTATATTGAGGGTGATCTTTCTGGTAAGAAGGTTCGATCCATCTCTAAACTAACATTAAATGCAAGCGGAACAAGCTCAAGATTCCTTGATTTTGATGGTGATTATGGTTCATTAGGTGCAACCATTGTAGTTAATGGCAACTATATTGAATTTTCGAATCTGAAGATGACAGGTACTATGTTCGTCAATGAAACAGTTCGACCACCATTGCATTTAGGTGCTACTAACAATCAACCATTATCCATTGGGCGTGTGGCGAGCAATAATATTTCTTTTATCAACTGGTCGAATCCAGATAATACTAAAGGCGATGGTCCATCTAATAACAATCCAACAAACGATCTTCAAAATTGGACGAACCAAAATCCTGATAAAGATAAGCCATTTGTCAACTGGTCAAAAGAAAAACAAGAAATGAAAAATGTTGAAAAGCATCTTGAATTTTATAACAGCACTGTTTCGAGACTAGTAGTATCACAAACAGGGACAAAAATCGAATCCAATATGAAACTACCACGTGTAGACATCATCGGAAGTGTTCGCGAATTTGAAATTCAAGGCTATATTGGAACATTAAATCTGGATACCGAAACAAAGTTAACGATCTATGGAGATGGCAATATTGATTGGATAAACTACAACAGTTATACAGATTTAGAGCTGTATATAGATGGTCGTATCGGTACTCTATATGTTGATAATTCATATGGCAAGGTTGACATCGGGGACTATACGTATATCGACAAAGTCATTTTACCTAAAGATGAATCTCCAAATAATATCTTTGATGATTTCCTAGATGATAAAGACAATATCGGAAATATCACAGATCCAGATGGCAAACCAATCGATAAAGACGAAAACGAGAATCAGAATCCAGATGATAAAACAAAGCCTATTGTAAGTATTACAAATGTCAAAGTGCTCAATGGCAGTGAGATTCAAGCAGATTTCACATCTGATGAGGTAGGTACGTACTACTATATTGTGCGTGAAAAGGGAGCAGAGGCACCTAATAAACGTGAAATGGTAAACCATCTTTCAATTGAAAACGTTGCATACGGAAGTAGTGCAGCAATCAAAGGCACAAACTCAATAAAAGTGTCAAATCTAGGTGAGAAAAAAGAATATGTCATCTACATCATGGTTGTAGACGGCTCGAAAAATGCATCTGATATTGTCTCTCAAGCATTCCAAATGAAAGATGCAACTCCACCAGTAGTTAAATCTCTACAAGTTACGCCTTTACATGGAGGAACACGTGCTGAATTCAAGTTTGCAGCAAGTGAACCTGGAGATTATTACTATTATGTACGTAAGAAAACAACAGCAGCTGACCCGACGACGGCAGATATCGTCGCAAACCCAACAGGTAAAGGGAAAGCAAAAGCTGGAGAACTTGGAATAACAGGAATTTTAACAGAATTAGATGCTGAAACCGAATATCAACTTTATGTTGTCATGAAGGATGATTCAGGCAACTTCTCGGTAGATCCTATACCTAAAGAGGCGGTTAAAGAGTTTAAAACTGGTGAGCTTGATAATATCCCACCATATGTTGTAGGTGGACAACTTGTATTACTAGATGAGATTAAAAATGAATTTTATCTAACCGTGAGTGAGGATTTAGATCCTATTTCTGCTGAAAAAATAGAGAACTATGATCTTTCAGGTACAGGGATAGTCAATCAAGGTGCACAGCAACCGATACATCCTACAAAGGTTGTCTATAATAAAGCTCAGAAAAGATTAATTTTCACCATTCCATCACTAACAGGCTTTGTAAACGGGGATAATCTAGTTGTTACAATATCACCGAATGTTAAAGATTTGGCTGATATCGAATTTGAAAATATCAATAACATTCCAAATAATACTGTTCCGCGAAACACAGCCGAATACATTCATAACGATATTGAATTACCAGTCCTCACAATTATAGGAGAACCAGTAATTAATAATACAAAGGACCAAACACTTCTTGAGTTTAATGCTTCAAAAGCAGGAACGTATCATTATCTAATTATGGAGTCAGATATAACTCTTACACGTGATGACCGCTTACGTTTAATTGAAGCTGTCCAATTAAATGAAACAAAATTTAAGGTTGGAACAGAAGAAATCGATATTGTTGGGAGCGGAGGTAATAAACCTGCTCAACTAGGAAAACAAAAGGTAGTAATCCCATTACCAACAGCAAATTTAAATCCGTTTAAGAGCTACTCTATCTATATGGTATTGCGCGATCGTTCAGGAAATGTTTCAGATATTGAGACTAGACATGTAATCGATGACCAAACACCACCGAAAATTGAAAATACATCGATAAAGATAGCTCAAGGAGATAAGAATGCTACCTTCAAATTTATGTCAGATGAAGATGGTACGTATCACTATATTCTTAGAAAAGCTGGCGATGCAACAGTTCCAGTACCTTCAAGTGCTGAGGAGGTTATTGAAAGAGGAAGAGCTAGCAATATGCGAAAGGGTACTAATGAAATTAATTTTACCTCTTTAGAACCCCATCAAAATTATGAGCTTTATGTTGCGGTAAAAGATAGATATAAAAATGCAACAATGCTTCAAGTAGGTACAGAGTCAAAAGTATATACTTTTGATGAACAGCAAAATAAAACAATTACTTTGACACCAGGCGAAACTGACAAAGGTGTAATGGCATATAAATTCTTCTCAGATGGTACACCACCAAAGGTAGAGGATCCGATCGTTAAACAGCTTGATGGAAAAACATTAGAAGTGACTTTTTCTGAGGCTATTGAATTAAAAGATTCAGATTTCCAATTAGTGAATCCTGAAACAGGCACTGCAATTACTCCTACTTATGCTTCATGGAAGTGGCAGGATAAGGTAGATGAAATTGATGAATGGAAGCCACGTAAAATGATACTAACATTTGCAAATGAAGTTACACAAAGCTTTGATATGACAATCAATGCTACCGCGAAGGATAAAGGCGGATGGGCATTCAGTAAATTAAAAGCAGAATACAAATATCCAACAAAAGTGAATACAATTACTTCAGCAACGTTAGTACCTGATATACAGTACCCAGGTGACTTAAATATTTCTAAGCAGGTTCGAGTTATTGCTAACTTAGATGCAGATATAACATGGAATCAGCATTACTATTATGCAGTTCTTTCAAAAAACCAGGGTGACTTAACAATAGCTAATATTAAAGATATTATCGAAAGAGCTGATAGCAGTAATTACACAGACATTCCTGGCGGAGGAATAATATCTTATGGTAAGGGACAAATAACAAAACCTTCAGATGCAAGTTCTGAAAAAACATTTACGGCTATTCAAACAAGCACTGATCCAAATTCTACAAACATATTCCAAAAGGATCAAAAAATATATTTATTTACGAAGGATAAATACGGAAATATAGTTTATGCGAAGGAATCTACATCTCCAACAGCTCCAAACTATGTCTTAATCCAACCTAGAACTCAATAGAATATAAAAACACTAGCTATCAATTCTAATAGCTAGTGTTTTTTATTTACTTAAACACGTTATTTTAAAAGTGGATGATAATCAATATCATTTATAATACATAGTGGAGGAGGGTGAAAGTCGACATGAATATAGAAGAACATCTACTACTCTGGAATTACGCTTCTATCAAGGTATTAGACGTTCGTCATAGAGTAATGAGGATAGGGGATACATTACAGCCTTATAAATTGCCAACAAGTGTACTTATAGTAATCACGCGTGGAACAGCGCAAGTGCATTTGGATCAAACTAATTATCACGTGATTCAGTTTCAAATGATACATAGCGGTAAAGGGGCAGCTTTAGAAATTAATCAAATAACTAATGAACTAGAGTGCTACCTTATTTTTTATAAAGGTTCTGTTCCTTATCCTGTTGGTCAAAGGATTCTTCAGCTGTTTGAGAAAAGAAATGCATTTCAAATCCAGTTTAGCTTGGTACCGAAATATCCGGTAACTATTTATGAAAAAGTGCAGCTTATGTACGAAAGCTGGCAACAATCACGGTGGCTGGAACGTTTGCAAGTTAAAACATTATTCTATCAAATTATATTAAGTATATATCAAGAGTTATGTAGCCAAGAGAGCTATGTAAAAGAAACAGATTTAGTAAGTCAAATAAAGAGGTATGTGGATGAGCATTATGCAGATTCGATAAAGCTAGAGTCTCTTGCAGAGCATTTAAATTACAGTGTATCACATATATCGGCAGTATTTAAAAGAGAGACCAACTATAGCTTTATCGAATATGTCATGCATACAAGAATGAAAAAGGCTGTAGCTCTATTAAAATCAACAAACGTGTCTTTAAAGGATATTGCGACAAGTGTTGGCTATACAGATGTTCATTATTTTAATCGTATTTTTAAAAGACATCTAGGAATATCACCAGGGAAATATAGAAAACGAGTAATGGAACAAGGCATACTAGAAGATACTCCACAAATCATCATGGAATCCTCTATTGAAGGGGAAATGTTTCAACGATATATTGTTAATGATAATCATTATCAATATAAAAAAGGAGAAAATATTCCAATGTCTCAGAAACATAAAACAAACTTTGCAGCGATAGTATTGCTTTGTCTAACACTACTATTGGGTGCTTGTTCGAATGGCACAAACCCACAGTCCAAGACACAAGGACAGACTACCGAAGTAACACAAGCAACCATCGTTTATAAGGCGGCGAATAGAGAAGTGGAGATTCCCAAAAATCCGAAACGTATTGTAGTTGTAGCAGACAGTTATGCGGGTTATTTATTGGCATTGGGCATTAAACCTATTGGTATGTCTGATTTTGCGTTAAGTAATCCTTATTTTGAAGGTAAAATAGATGGCATTGAAAGTATTGGTGACAACAAATCGATTGAAAAAATCTTGGAATTGAAACCAGATTTAATTATTGCTTTTGATGGCATGGAAGGCTTTGAAAACTTTGAAAAGATTGCGCCAACTGTTGGCATTAAGTATGGCGCCATGAGTTACCGTGAACAATTAGTAGAGTTTGGTAAGATGCTTAATAGAGAAAAAGAAGCCGCTCAATGGATAAATAATTGGGATGAAAAAATTGCCGACAACAAGTCAACTATCCAAGAGGTTGTTGGAGATCAGACCGTTTCTCTAATGGGTGGTACTGACAAAGAGGTTTACATATATGGTGATCATTATTCTAGAGGTGGAGAAATTATTTATGGGGAGTTCCAGCTAAATGCGCCAGCCTTGGTTCAAAAAGAAGCACTTGAGTCGAAAGAATGGGGAGTTGCATTTTCCATTGAACGTTTGCTGGATTATGCAGGAGATTTTATTTTTGTAGAAGATACAGCACTTGCATTTCTAAAGGAAAGTATTTTATGGAATGAGCTACCTGCGGTGAAAAATAACAAGGTCACTATATTAGATAGTGATGCTTCCTACTTTAATGATCCCGTTTCATTAGAGAAGCAGCTTGATATTGTAGTAGAAGCCTTTAACAAAATGGATAAAAATAAATAACATGAATATTTTCGGAAGCCAAACTACCATCAATGTAGTTTGGCTTTCATTTGAGAATCATTTTCAATTATAATGATAGTAGTAAAAAAGATAGGTAGGAGGAATTATGTGCATTATGAATGTTGATGACCATATATACCTGTGGGATCATGCTGCTATCAAAGTGCTAGATGTTCGGCATCAGATTATGAGGATGGGAGAAACATTACAGTCTTATAAAATGCCAGCTAATGGCTTTATTTTTGTTTCTCGAGGAAGGGCGCAAGTTCAGCTCAATCAAATCGAGTATATTATTCAGCAGTTTCAAGTCATACATGGTAGCAAAGGGACTATTTTAGATATTTTTCTAACGGAGGATGAGTTGGCGTATTATTTGATTTTTTATAAAGCGACCATGCCTAATCCTATGCGCCCGGAAGTATTACGCCTAATGGATAAAAGTAATCCATTTCAACTGCAATATAGCTATATACCCAGTTACCCGATTGCTATTTTTCACAAAGTTAAATTGATGGAGCAGGAGTGGAGGAAGTCTGGTGGAATAGATCGCTTTCATGTGAAATCATTATTCTATCAATTTGTTCATAATCTGCTACAGCAACTACATAGCCAAGGTATAGATATGATGAAGCCCGACCTTGTAGGACAGGTAATGAAATATTTACAAGAGCATTATGCACAGGCTTTGACACTAGAATCTATTGCAGCCAATTTGAATTATAGCGTTCCTTATTTAGCGTCCATTTTTAAAAAGAAAACGGGTTATAGTGTAATTGACTATTTGATTCAGATTCGCCTTGATATAGCGGCAAATTTATTAGTAGAAACGGATGCCACATTGAAGGAAATTGCCGAAAATGTGGGCTATAAGGACCCTTATTATTTGAGCCGTCTTTTTAAAAAGCATAGGGGTGTTACGCCATTACGCTTTAGAAAACAAGAAAGAAAAAATGCTATACATCGTCCTCAAAATAGCATTGAATCGTCCATTGTTTGGAGACCAATATGGCGATATATTGATAGTGATAATCATTATCAATATAAGCGAGAGGAAGTTATACATATGCATAGAGGTTCAAGAGCTTCATTCACAGCAATGGCACTACTTTGTATTACGTTACTATTATCAGCATGTACGGGAGGTACTGTTAATCTAAACAATGAAACTACTGGACAAAATCAGACTGTAGTAGAAAGTCAGTCAGCTAGCTCTACTGAGACAAGGGTTTACAAAGACCTTCAAGGGACAGAAGTAGACATTCCTACAAATCCAGAACGAATTGTCCTTCAGGGTAATGCAATTGGTGATTTAATAGCATTAGGTATAGAGCCTGTTGGGGTAGATCGTCGTTTCATCGAGAGCGGTGTTTTAGAAGATAACGGGAAAATTAGTTCAACAGATATCGGCTTTCCAACAAATTTAGAGAAGGTACTGACGTTAAAGCCCGATTTGATTATGCTGTCATATATTATGGATAATGAGGTTGAAGAAGCTTCTAAAATTGCACCAACCGTTGTTTTCGATGGTATGCAGCCATTAAAGGATCGATTCCCAGTCGTTGCTGATATTGTTGGTAAAAAGGAAGAGGGAGAGCAGCTACTGAGGAAATATAATGAAGATGCCGATGCAATGTGGGAACAGCTTCGCGCAAATGGTAAGGTGGCTGAAGGAGAAACGGCTGTCGTATTCCAATTTTTTTGGAATAAAAAAATGTTCGTGATGAAAACAGGCGGGGTAGCAGGCTTGCTGTATCAAGACAAAGGATATACTATGGACGAAAAGGTACAGGCATTACAGCCAAATAGTGGGCCATATATTGAAATTACTAAAGAAACACTGCATGAGACACTTGTGGGTGATCAATTATTTGTATTAATTTCTGGAGATAAAGAGGCACAAAAGGCATTTGATGAATTAACACAAGAGCCATTGTGGAACTCCTTACCTGCCGTGAAGAACAATAAAGTTCACTTTATTGAGGATAAATGGAATTATGATGATATGACAACAAGTAACATGCTGTTAGAGGAATTTCCAAATATACTGAAAAAATAAGTAAACTAGAAAGGCTCGGGGAAATCCTTAGCCTTTTTTGTGTTTGCTAAATAAAGGCAGACGTTATCAAATCATCATCCAGCAGGGGCAATAGATAGTAAAGAGGACTATCAAAACTGTTAGAGAAATAGCTGGCTTTTCTAAAGAATTAAATACGATAAACTATGAAAGTCAAGCAATTATAGTTATCTATATTTGCTTGACTTGTTGTTGAAAAAAGGTAATGTCAACGGCATAATAAGCAATTTGGTAAGGCGAGGGGTTGATTTCCGTTCCGCCAGCGTCCTTTCCAGGGGGCGTCCGATGAGCCGCTTCACTCACTGCGTTCGCTCCAGGGTCTCCTCTGTGATGCTAAATCCCCTAGGAGTGACGCTGGCTCCACTCCAATCAACCATTCTGCAAAAGTGTCTTTTCCTGAACAAAATAGCCATTAAAAGTGATGTGTGACAACACCCCTCCATAAAAGAGTAATGAATACCTTCCCTTTTTTGCTAAAAAGTTAACATTTTTATTTTATGGATTGGAGTGGAAGGCTACTTGACTCCCGTGGGATAGCGAGACAGGCGAGCCCCTGCACGGAGCGGTAGCGGAGGAAGCGGCTCGGCGCTCGCCCACAGGAAAGCAAGTAGCCTGCAACGGAAATCCTTTTTCACCTTTCACATAAATTCTATGGATGGTTTTGTTTTTCAACACTAAGTCAAGCAATTATAGTTATCTATATTTGCTTGACTTTTAATGATAACTATTATCAATTATAATGACTCTATAATGATTGTTTCAATTATATTAAGGTGGATGCAAAATGTATAGATTAATGGACACAGCAATAATTGAATGGAAAGAAAAGGTTAATACATATTCACTTCATACAAAATTTCCAACCTTATTAGCTTGCGACGTTGCTACCAAAATTTCCTTAGATGGAAAATGGTTATGTTTAGATAAAAATGAAATGATATATCTTAGTGCGGGAAAAATAGCAAAGTTAGAAAAAGCAAATCACCAAGTTGTTCATTTATACATTGTATCTTTTCAAATGTACAGTCTTACTGAAGAAAATGCTGATTTATTGCTTTATCGTGTCGATCATAAACAATTGCCTGCCCATGGCTCAATTGCTAGTGTAGAAACATTATCGTATCGTGCTGTTACTCTTCTTCAAGAGCTTGTAGGTGAGATAGACGTAGGTGAACAGCATTTTCATAGTAGACAAAATTTTTTGTTGGAGGAAATATTACATTTATTTATCCAAGCTTTAAAGCCGTATAAAGAGAAAGTAGATTTGATTATGCGAGAAGCTCTAGCATATATCAATCGCCATTATGATCAAAATCTAAATCGTTCACAATTAGCAGAGCTTATGGGTTTTAATCCAAGTTATTTTTCAAGATTGTTTCAACAACAAATAGGGCGTAGTTTCTCGAACCATTTGATGAGAGTGAGAATAGACAAAGCCAAAATGTATCTTCTTTCGACGGATGCCACATTGAACGAGATTGCGAGAAAAGTTGGCTATACAGATGGACTCTATTTAAGCCGAAAGTTTAAACAAATTGTTGGTGTATCGCCAAGTGAGTATCGGTATAGACCAAAGCCGAGACGTATTGTAGCATTCCAATATAGTGGTGCTTTACTTGCTTTAGGCATACAGCCAATTGCTGCTCCTTTTACACCATGGGAAGTATCACCGCTTATACATCGTGAGCTTAGTGGTACGATTGATCTGGAGCAAGATAGAACTCATCAACTGGAGAAAATGGACATCGACCTAATCATTGTGCCTGAATATTTATATTATTGTCCAGGCAAGTTAGAAAAATTGGAGCAACTTGCACCCATTTTGGTTTTGCCATGGAATCAATTAGATCGACTTGAAGAAGTTAAGCTTATAGGGAAAATTCTTGGATGTGAGGCAGAGGCAACGATGTGGGTTGAGCATTATCAATCCATTACACATACAGCAGCTGCTAAGCTCGAATTCATTATACAACCTCACGAAACAGTAGGTTTATATGAGGTATGGGAGGATCATACAATATGTATTTGGAATACCACTGCAAGAGCTACCTATAATTTATATAATGGCTTAAAGTTAACTCCTCCTCCACGTATTCAGCAAGAGGTGCTCGAAGTAAATAGTCATCTTTTTATAGAGGAAAATATATTATCTAACTACGCTGCTAACCACATGTTTGTTGTCCTCACAGAAGATTATTATCAAGATTTTCCAAATAAGTTATTAAAGCATAAAGCTTGGAAGCAGCTATTAGAAGATCCAACAAGGAACATTTATCCGATTAAGCTGAATGATTTTTGGTGCAATGATGGATTAACGCTAGAAAAACAACTTAGTATTATGCTAGAAAAGCTATATAATCATTAATAATGAAGCCAATGTCACTTTTGTCCATATGCAAGTTCTCACATTTTGAAATAGACGATTGAAGAAGAGACCATTACGATAAGGATATTGATTGAGAAAGATTATCATTATCGATAGGAGTGGAAAAAATGGTCAAGGCTAGGCAAAGAATTTGGATAGGGTTAATGATGCTACTGTTGATTTTAATTGTTTTAGGTGGCTGTAGCAAAGCGACAGAAAGCCCTCAGTCAGAGTCAAAAAGTAATTCAGAAACAGATACAAAAATTATTAAAACAGTTGATGGTGATGTTGAAATACCTGCCAATCCTCAACGAATCGTTACGCAAGGGTATTTAGCAAATTTTTTAGTTTTTGATGTTAAACCAGTCGGTGCACCATATTGGGAAATGGAAAGCCCTTATACTATGGAATTAAGTGAAGGGATCACAGATATTGGTCAAATTGATGGAGGCTCGGTTGAAAAAATTTTATCACTTAAACCTGATTTAATAGTCACGGTTGGAGGAGATGAAAAATTAAATGAGCAATACCGCAAGATTGCCCCTACATTGGTCATCCCTTATGGTACATATCATGAAGTTCATGACGAAATGAGAGCTTTTGGGGAGATTTTAGGAAAAGAGAAGGAAGCGGAAAAATGGCTAAAAGAATTTGATAAAAAAGTAGCGAAGGCAAAGGACTCTATTAAAGGGTTAATTAGAGAAGGAACGACTTTTTCTCTTATGGGTCCGTTTGGAAAGGATTTTTATGTCTATGGTGATGGTGTAAATCGTGGTGGACAAGCAATTTATCAGCAGCTAGGTTTAACACCACCGAAATTAGTACGCAAGGATTTAATTGAGCCAAAAATTAATGCACTGAGTATTTCACAGGAAAAGATTGCAGATTATGCAGGTGACTATATCTTTTTAGACATTTCAGGAGAAGCGGAATTTGATGAGAATGACCCTGTATGGTCAACGATTGATGCAGTTAAAAATAATAAAGTATTCTACTTAAATCCCGAACGTTTCTGGCCATATGATCCAATTGCAGTGGAATCACAGGTTGAAGAAATTGCTAAAATGTTAAAGAACCATTTAGAGCAAGAGAAGTAAATGCTACAAAAAAGCCCAAGTGGATAAATTACCACTTGGGTCTTCTACTAGGAATCCAAAAAACGGGGAAGACGACTAAGCATACAAGGGAGGACGCTCACATGGTCCTCCTCATCAAATTTCACATAATCAGTAAGAATGTTTTTGTCGCTTAAACGTTTCATTTGTTCAGCTGCTTGATCAGCTCCTTCAAGCATATCTGGCAGCTCGTTAGCGCCGATTGTAAGTAAGAGATTAATAGTATGCTGACTGTTCCAAGTTTCAGCAAATTTGTCTATTTCTTTTAGTACGGCATTGTTAGCCCACCAAACAGAGGGGCTTCCGACTACTACATGACTAAATAAATTTGGTCTCGCACATAGAGCATACAGTGTGAAAAGACCGCCTAATGAATGACCAACAACCGCTTGTTTCTTCTTATTGACTGGCCACTCCTTTGCGATAGCAGGCATTAGCTCATGCTCAATAAAGTCTAGGAATTCATTGGCTTTGCCATTAGGAGGCCAAGGCGATCCATCTGGACGTGGTGGTAGCTGAGCTTCACTAACAGGTAGTGTAAAATCATTGCAACGTCGTTCCATATCAAAGGGTTCCTTTGAGGGATAGCCAATCCCAATAACAAGAATTGGCTCATAGCCTTTTGGTTTACGTGTTTGTAATTTTACTGCCTCAGCGAGCGTTGGAAAAAGAGCGTCCCCATCTAAGGCATATATAACAGTATAGCCATCTGCTGGTGGTGCTTCTGTTGGGGCAGCAATTAAAATTCGATAGTCAAGCTGTTGACGAGATGTCATGGCAACTTCAAAGTAGTTATCTGATGTATAAGGTTTCTTTGTCATTGTTGTCATGGCGCTAAAAACTCCAATACATCCTCTATCACTTTTCCTTGTGCATGAATACCACCATTTAGCCAATAATCCTCGGATGTTTCAAATACTTGATTATGTTTGAAGGCAGCTGTACTTTGCCAAATTTTACTGTCCTTCAACTCATTTATAAATTCATCTCCAAGATTGCCATCATTGATTAGGAAAATATAATCGGCATCAAGTTCAGGTAGAATTTCTAATGATACTTCAAAGGCACCATTTTTCACGTAGCTGCTTTGTTCAAATCCTAATTCATGTGTTAAGACATACCCACTGAAATACTCATCAGTCATGAAAAACATTCCTTTTGCATTAAAGCGAATTAACGCAACCTTTTTACCTTCTGTGATGGGGGCTAGCTTTGTTTTTGCTGCATCCACCTTTTCTTGATAGCCTTGTAAAGCTTGCTCAGCCTTGTCTGGTTCATCAAGTAATTGCCCTAAAATTTTAATAGAGCCTTCTAAATCGCTTGCAGCATTATTAAATACATAGGTTGGAGCAATTTTGGCATATTTTTCGTATGTGCCATTTTCCACATAAAATGAATTGTGCAAAATAATTAAATCTGGTTTATTAGCCATAATTGATTCGGCTGAAGGGGGACCACTTGCAAAGCTAATTTCAGGTACGCCTTGTAGCTGATCTTGTAAATAGAGCTGTGGTTTAACACCATTCGACCATTGCATAATAGGCTTGATGCCAAAAGCTAATAACGAATCCTCCATAACAGGTGCAAATATTTTTGTAGGCTTATCAGGTAGTGTCACATCATTGCCAACCTCATCTTTTATTGTTAATGGATAAACACTTTGCTCCTTCGTATTTTCTGAGTCAGCCTGTTCTTCTTTATTACTTGATTGGTCATTGCATGCCGAAAGTATGCCAATAGCAAGCAATAACATCGCTAATATATAGGCAGATTTTAAAATCGTTTGACAGTGATTACGACAATTTTGTTTCATTGTTCATCAAAGTCTCCTTCCATTGATAATCATTCTCAAATGGAATTATAAATCACTGTCTGATAGGATACCATGGACGGAAACAGGAAAAGGGTTTGGATTTTTTCCGGTTAACATCAGCAACATTTCATCTAGCATTCGGTTTATAGCAATAGCAGAGTATTCGAACCAAGGATTTGATGGCAAAACATATACATGTCCATTTTTTACGGCTTGGAGCTCTTTCCAATGATCGAGGTATTGTAAAGTGAGCCAATAATTCCGAGTGGGCGAATCTGGGCAAATGATAAATAGTAGACGGTCTGGATTTATATCTACTAGCTGTTCAAGTGTAATAGGTTCGTTACATGTTTGTTGTTGCGCATCAACAAGACGAAGCTGCAAATCCGTAAAGAGCACATCCTGAATGCCTTTATTACAATATAAAAATAATTGGTCGCCACATAAACGGAGAACAGCAAAAGTATCCTCCCCAGTCACTCCTTTGATATCTTGTTTAGCCTGTAATACCTTTTGTTCATATGTTTGAATGAAATGCTCACCCACGCTTTGTTTTTTGACAGCAACAGCTATCTCTCTTAACTGTGTTCGCCAGTCCTTAGCTTGTATATAGACATTTTTAATACCCATTGTTTGAAGCCAATCAAGCATGGAGAGGGAGGGCTCCTCTTGGAAAATGTGAATGTCTGGCTTAGCAGAGGCTAATTTTCTAAAGTTGTCTTCGGACTCTGCATCAAAAATATTGACATGCACTTGAATTTTGTCTTGGTAATGGTTGTAATAATAAGGACTCCATTTAGCATTCAATGGAGCTGCAACAGGTATGATGCCAAGTGCTAATAAATTCCCGGTAGCTGAAACAGAAAAAGTAGAGATTCGCTGACGAGCTATTTTATTAAAAGCAGAAGGTGAAACCCCCACTTCCTTTTTAAACTTCCGACTAAAATAAAATTCATCACTGTATCCAACTTTTCTAGCGATTTCACGAAGCAATAGATCTGTATCACGCAATAGCTGCTTAGCATGTCCAATACGCAGCTCCGTTAAATAATCAGTGGCACTTTGACCGAATGCCTTTTTAAATGCCTCACCAAAGTAGCTAGAACTTAGACCAGAAATGAGTGCCAGATGCTCCATCGTGAGTGGTTGATGATGGTTTTTAGCAATATAATCTCGAATATCCTTTAATGAAATTTGAGTTGTCATTCTATCTGTTATGCTTTCCGTTTTCATGTAACATGTCACCCCTTGTATATAATTATGGGAATTACTTTGCAGTAACCAATAACTTTGGTAATGCACCGAGTAACTTCTCCCTTGTAAAGGCATCACTATAATTCCACTTTGTTGCATCCACTAAATAAACGTGGTTATTTTGTACGGCAGTGAGGCTTTTCCAAATATCACTTTGCATCAATTCCATCGTTGCCTTTTGCGATTCTGGTTTATCAGATAAAAGCATAAAAATTCGATCACCAGCGTATTGAGGCAAGTGGTCTATCGGTATTTCCTTATACCCCATGCTTGCTTGAAGTAATTTTTTTACTTGCGGGTGAGGCTGAAATCCATCTGGATGAAAAAGGGCAGGGGATAGACCTGTACAGCCCATGACATAAAGGCGTTTACCATGATCAAAGGTCAAAACTGATGCCGTTTCACCAGGCTCTACAACGGTTTGTAGCTGCTGCCACATAGTTTGTTCTTGGATTTTAAAACGTGTTAGCCAATTTTCTGCACATTGTTGTTGGCTTAGCCATTGTCCTAATAGACGGATGCGTTCTTCTAATGAATCCCAAGAATTTAGGGTAATAGTTGGAGCAATTGACGATAATGCCTGATATTGCCGTTCATCGTTATTTGTAAAAATGATTAAATCTGGATTAAGCTTTGAAGATTTTTCTAGATTGATTGGAAATGCTACATCTTGAATGTACGGAACATGGTTTTTATAAAAAGATTTACTAATAGAGTTTTTGTCACCACCTATTGGCTGTACATCAAAAATCAACATATCGCCAAATGTCTCTCCATGATAAATAATACGATGAGGAGAGGAAGGGATGACTACCTCATGTCCAGTCCAATCTTTTACAATTGTTCTTTGCTTATACTGCCGTGAAAACTGCTTTGGGGGAATCCCAATCACTTGTCGGAAGCGGCGATTAAAATAATATTCATCATCAAATCCAACTTGCTGTGCAATATCCTTTAATGGCTCATTTGTTTGTAGCAATAATTCCTTTGCATTGGTAAGACGTAAATCTGTAATATAATCTAACGGTTTTTTCCCTGTTAAAGTTTGAAAGATTGCGCTATATTGCCATTGAGCGATATGAGCTAGCTCTGACAGCTTTTTCACGGTTAAAGGCTGTTGATAGTAGCTATGTATATAGTTAATCGTTTCTTCAACCGACTTTGTCATTGTTAATTGGTAATTCACATGAAGCTGATGTTCAAATAATAAATTTAATAGTTCATACAAGATTCCGTGTTGTTTAAGATAATCTGATTTAGGCTTTAAATGATATAGATCTTCGGTAAGACGAATAAAGCGCGTATTTGGGTAAACGGTATACTCCACTTCATCAGAAAAAAGGGCTCCTAAATATGGAGAAGGGTACTCATGTTTTAGCTGAAAAGCTGTAAAAGTTATTTTATAGAAATGGAATTGCTTCGTTAGATCCGATAAATCTATCATAGAATGAGGTTGTATAAGAAAAATCTTCCCTTTCGTCACCAAATAGGGAATATCATCAATCGTTAATGTGCCACAGCCATCCATAAAAAATATCATCGTATGGTGAGAAGTTGAGATAAATGGATAGCTCTGTGAAATATAGTCGATATCTTCTAAATGAAATAGTAAATTATTGTTAAAAGAAGATGAAATATTGTCTTCCATCTGTTCACTTCCTTTCTAAATGAAAATGATTATCAATTAACTATATTGTATAAAAAGTAAAGAGACATTTCAACAAAGATGAAATGTCTCTTGCTATTTATTTTTTTAGCATAGTAGGTATTTGTGTTAACAGCCATTCTCTAGTTGAGGCATCGCTATCACTTTTTTGAATATCAATTGTGTAAACATGTCCATTTTTCACAGCAGGTAGGTTCTTCCAGATCGGGCTTTCCATCATTTCTTTTGTCGATTGTTTCGCCTCATCATCTACTGGTGTTAGGATGAAAATTCGATCACCAGCATATTCAGGGAGAAGTTCTGTGGAGATTTCAGCAAAGCCTGTTCCATCATCAAGTATTTTTTGTATTTTGTCACCAGGCTTAAGAACGTTTGAATCGTATAAAACTTGAGAAAGTCCAGCACGTGCCATTACAAATAATCGGTCTCCTGGATAATAGGTTAAAACCGATGCCGTTTCATCTGGTTTAACGCTACCATCAGCTACAAGTGAGTTCCACATTTTATCTGCTTTTTCTGTATAGTCATCTATCCATTGTGCTGCTTCATCTTTTTTATTAAGTATATCGCCTAGCTCTGTCAAACGTTGGTCCAAAGGCGCGAAAGTATCAAGCACTATGGTTGGAGCGATTTTAGAAAGCTGTGAATATGTCTTATCATCAGAAGTACCAATAATGATAAGGTCTGGTTTTAATGACAATGTTTTCTCAACATTTATAGGAAAACCAACGTCCTCTACATCTTTTACACGATCTTCCCAAGCATAATTTGTAATCCAGGAGAAGCCTGCACCAACTGTGTTGATATTCAATGCAAGCAAATCACCGTATCCTTCTCCATGATAAACCACTCTCTGTGGATTTACTGGAATTTCAACCTCATGATCTAGATAATCCTTATACAAACGAGTTGTTGCTTCAGTTGCTGTTGTCCCCTTTTTATTTGTTTCTTCATTGCTTGAACCACAAGCAACCATAAATATCCCCATCAGTAGTAATAGGCTACAAATGAGCATATGTCGATTTAATTTTTTCATGTCTATTCCTCCATAAATGATAATCATTATCGATATAGATTAGCATAATTTAGTCATTGTCCAAGGACAATGGACAAACAAAAGATGGGTCATTGAGGTTTATCCAAAAAGCGAATGTCTTCTCTTTTAAATGGCAGAAAATAAAATCCGTTTAACCGTATAAGCATCCTTCCATAGGTGGAAAATGGGCCTTTCATTGAACTAAGATGCATGTAATGAAAGGAGTATACAAATGAAAAAATTTTGGGTGTTTGTCTTAACAGGTATGCTATTAATTGTTACAACGACAGGATTTGCACGTATGGCCTATGGCATTATTTTACCGTTTATGCAGGAGGGGTTAAGCCTTACGACCTCTCAGTCTGGTTACTTAGGTACAATGCTGTTTTTAGGCTATTTACTAACTGTTGGACTTTCAGGAGTACTCACAATACGCATTGGTGCAAAAAATGTTCTGTTAGTTGGAGGAGTCTGTGTTGTTTTAGGATTGATGGGTCTAGTTTTCGTCACTAGTTTCTGGGAGGCTGCTATCACACTGTTTTTTGCAGGCGCTGGTAGTGCACTTGTGTATACACCACTACTATCTATAGCCATTAGGCTATACCCTAAGAAACGAGGGACTGTCATGGGGCTGTTAATGAGTGGAGCTGGAATTGGGATGCTTTTATCAGGCTTACTCGTCCCTTTTATGCTGCAACAATTTCCTACGTTAGGATGGCGAGGGGCGTGGTTAGTATTTGCGATTTTGACACTGATCGTCATGTTGTTAGCGTTCTGGACGATAAAGCAACCAAATCCTGTTAAGAAGGATACAATACAGGAAAAAACAACAGCATGGCGCAATAAGCAGCTATATATCATTGCAGGTATTTATTTTGCTGTTGGTCTAGTCTATCTTATTCCTAATCTATACCAAACAAGCTATATGAAAAGCCTTGGGCTATCCAATGGACTAGCAGGTTCCATTTATGCCATTGCGGGAATCGTGTCGATTGGAGGCGCTCCATTCTGGGGAATGTTAGCAGATAAAATGGGTGTTAAAAAGGCATTAACAGCGGCTTTACTACTATCGGTTGTCGGCGATTTACTACCAATAGTGTTTGAAAATATTGGAGGGTTTATATTATCCTCTATTATTTGGGGTTCATCACTCGGTGGTGTTCTTGTCTTGATTCAGATGAAGGCAAGCCAGCAAGTGCCACCTCCATATATTGCATCTGCCATCGGATTTATTTCCATTTTTTATGCAGTTGGTCAAATGATGGGGCCTGGTTTAGCAGGTTGGTTAATTGAGCATGTTGGAGGATTTCCAGTTGCTTATGGCTTTGGAGCGATAGTTTTCTTTATATGTATCCTGCTAGCATTTACAATGACTACTGCAACAACAGAAGAATTCTAAATTTCATAGCGGAAACGATGTACCTTTGCTATACTTTGGTTAATTATTGATAATCATTCTCAATAAAATACTGAGGGATGGTGAACGCTATGAATATCGACTTTCATCAAAATTTTACTCAATTTTTTCATGCATTAGAGATACTAAAACCACAGGAAAATGCAACACAATATATGACATTCCAATCATCGATAAAGGAAGGGGCAATACATCGTTTTATGCCTCGTGCAGATTTAGAGGTGGTTGTATCGGATTATTCATTTCATCAAGAACATCGAATGTATATCTCTACAGCGAAGCCAATGGTGGAAGTTAGCTACTGCTTGCAAGGGACACGTGGCGTTCATATTTCTAATTGTGAATATGAAGTAACGCCAGGAACATGTACTTTGCAATTAATGGAGCAAGTAGAGGCAAATTTTTTATTTAATAAAGATGAGTCTTATCAGATGGTTGGCATCGGTATTCCCGTAACAACTTTTAATCATTACATGGAAAAAATCAATGGCAATGGCGGTGCTACCAAGTTTTCTAAGGTTCTTCAAGGATATCCCTATCGTTTGTTTCAAGAGAAGATAGATTCGCTTGATTTGTTTATGGTAAAACAGCTGCTAGAAGGGATAGCAGCTAATCGGATGACTAATTTGGAGTTAGAAAGCATGGCTTTACAGCTTTTAACGAGAACATTTCAAACCTTTTTCTCTCATCCTACTAATTCAATGGAATTTTCACAGGACGATAGAGCTAAACTATCTCAAGCAAAAGCCATCATGGCAGGAAATATAGTGAATCCTCCTTCACTCATGGAGCTGTCTCGTTTAATTGGCTTAAATGATTATAAGTTGAAAAAAGGATTTAAAGAAATGTATGGCACTACAGTATTTGGCTACTTACGTGAGCAACGATTAGAAAAGGCTTGTTATTTACTACAAAATGGAACAATGAATGTCATGGAAGTGGCAAATGCTGTCGGGTATTCGAATCCAAGTCATTTTGCTGAGGTTTTTAAGGAGAGGTATGGGCTGAGTCCTCGAGAATTTGTAAAATATAGTTCACACTAAAACCCCTCCAGCGTTATGTTGACGCTGGAGGGGTTTTCTTACTTAGCAATGCTATCTACGACATTTTGAATGATTTGCCGATTAGCAATAGCCCCTGAATATAACCAACTTGAATTTTGGTCAAATTCATAAACATGGCCATTTTTAATAGCAGGTATATTTGCTAAGAGTGGATCACTTAATAATTCAGTGCTGCCTGTATGATCACTGTTAATAACAAAAAGATAGTCAGCATCTATTTGTATAAATTTTTCTAAAGAAACCTGTGACCAATCACCAGCAGCAGAGGCTGATACCTCTTTTACTAAGGTTGGTGTTTGTAGTCCGAGATCCTCATAAAGAACAACACCGCTAGAAGCTGTGTCACTTACCATATAAATTGTATTTTTAATATTCCAGATGACAGTGGCAGAAGGGCTTCCAACTTTGTTGTGAATATCTTCTTTAGCTTCTTTAGCAAATTGATCATAATCTGCAAGGACTTTTTTTGCTGTATCTGTTTGACCAAAAATTTCGCCCATTGTTAAGAGCTTATTGCGCCAATTATTATCCTCTGCTCCCATGACATAAGTAGGCGCAATTTTGCTATATTGCTCGTATTTTTCACCTTCAGCAATTTCAGGTGAACCAATTACAATTAAATCCGGATTAAAGCTTGTAACAGCTTCGTAAGGAAGATCAAATTCAATTGTTGGGATGTCTTTTAATGAATCTTGAAGGTAGCCTTGGATAGAGGTACCTCCTTTGACTGACCATTGTGCAACTGGCTTTATGCCCAATGCTACAAGGTGATCTTCTAAATAGGGTGCAATGACATGCTGAGGATTTTTGGGAATGGTCACTGCATGACCGATGGCATCTGTTAAAACCCGATTAGTGCTCTTTTCATTTGTTGTATCGGATAAGGAAGATGGTTGATTTCCACATGCAGCTAATAGGATGGAAATAATAAAAATGCCTATTAACAAGACATTCTGTTTTATATATTTTGTCAAAACGATAAGCCTCCTAATTCAATTGATTTCTATCATGCTATTTCATTATAATGAAAATGATAATCAATATCAATTTGATGTTTAGGAGATAAAACGAAATGAACAAAGATCGTCAGTTACTGTCCCATATTTTTTATCAACCTATTCAAATAGTGACATTACAAGAAATGTTAAATGACAAAGCAGCACATTTCACACATCCTATTATTGTCATCATTTATGAGGGACAAGTAGAGTGCACCCACCAAGGTAAGAAGATTCAGCTTAGTTCAAATTCTGTTATGCTGTTGAACGATACTGACGATTTTCATCTACTTGAAACAGGTGAAAGTAGCGGAATCGTCATTCAATACTGTGCATATGGCTCTAAAACGGATCATTTATTACAAGATGCTATTTTAATTGAACATGGCTCCTATCGGCTCATGAATCTAGCTAAAGAAATAGAAAAGGAAGCGGACGCCCAAGGTAACAATCCGTTTCACTTACAAAAATTATTTGGTGAAATGCTTGAAGTGTTATACAACCATTTACGTGATAATACACAACAACAACTATGGATTGATAAGGTACTTCATTATATCAACCTACATTTTCGTGAAGAATTAACAAGGGAGCAGCTGGCTGAAAATGCACAAGTAAGTCCTGAGCATTTTTCACGTACCTTCCACAAGCATACTGGTCATACATATAGTGAATATTTAACGTTGCTAAGAATACGAGAATCCCAGAAAAAGCTGTTGTTAGCGATGCCGAAATTAGATGATCTTGCCCAGGAGGTTGGCTACCGTGAGGGTACTTATTTAAGTAGGAAATTTAAAGAATTAGTGGGTATGTCACCGACAGTTTATTATCAAAAATCGAAGCGTGTCATTGCGCTTAATACCAATCATACAGCCTGCTTACTTGCTCTGGGCATTACGCCAGTGTTGGGGGTGTATTCTCCATTTCTGGAGGGCATCGAGCCAGTACCCTCTTTGCAGAGGCTTAAAGGCTATGAGTATGCTATTACGTCAAATTATCAGGAGATAACCGCAGCATGTCCAGATGTCATTGTTAACTACAGTGGTGGCAAGGAGAAACAAGCATTACTGTCAGTAGCCCCTGTATTCGAGCTACCATGTAGACAATTGAGTTGGCGAGAGCAATTTGGGCTGATTGCCGATATTGTTGATAGGCGAGAAGTGTGTAAGAGCTGGCTTCAGCAATATGATGAACAAATAGCGCATTGTAACTATATTCTTGATCAACAACTTGGGTCAAGAAGGGGTACCGCTATTGTTTGGGAAATAGGTAGTCATCAAGCATATTGTTTAAATAGTAGTCATGGGAGAGGAAGTCATATATTATATGAGGATTTAGGCTTTAGTCGACCAGATGCGATAGTCACGAAAAACATTGAACAAACAGGCTACTTAACAGTAGATATTGAAGATATTGTGTACTTTCCAGCTGATTATATATTCGTTACGGCTCTTCCTACAACAGATTTTGGAAAGGAGTGTCTCTTAACAGTATTGCAGTCAGAAAAATGGCGGTCACTTACGGCAGTGCAAAAGAAGCAGATGTACTTTATGAATCAATATGAATTATTTTATGGCTATGACCCATTATCTACAGTGGCTCAATTACAAAAATTAATGGAAGTACTAACATCATAAAAGTACAAGGGAACAAATCACTTCCATGCATAGACAGTTATTTTACTTTCTTCTACAATTATTGAGAATGATTATCAACTAATGTGTATGGAGGGAAAAAATGCTTAGACAAAATAGAAAATTCATAGCACCACTGTTTCTTCTATTACTTCTTTTGTTAACGGCTTGTGGGGAAAATGAAAAAAACACTAGTTCAACTACAGAACAAGATACAAAAGAAGCAGAGACAAAAACGGTCCAGACGACAAATGGCGAAATTGTTATTCCGACTAATCCACAGCGTATCGTAGCAGAGGAATATATTGCTAGTTTGCTTGTATTGGACGTGAAACCAGTGGGAGCTCCTGGGTTGGCTCTTGAAAACTATTATTTAAAGGATGGATTAAAGGATGTAGAAGAAATCGGTGATTATGGAAAACCATCGATTGAAAAAGTTATATCACTCAAACCAGATTTAATTATTACGGGCAATGGGGAAAATTACGATGCTTTAAGTAAAATTGCACCGACAGTTGTCATCCCTTATGGTGAATTAAAGAATGCACATGAAGAGCTTACATATTTTGGTGAATTGCTTGACAAAGAGCAGGAAGCGAAGGATTGGCTCGCACAATACGATCAAAAGATTGCCAATGCAAAAGCACTGGTAGATGCGATTATTCCAGAGGATGCAAGCTTTTCTATTATTGAAGATGCAGGCAAATCTTATTATGCTTATGGCGATAACTTTGGACGTGGTGGACAGCCAGTTTATCAGTCGCTTGGTCGTAAGCCACCCGCTAAAGTAGCAGACGAAATTATGGAAAAGCAGTGGGTTGAAATTTCAAAAGAGGTGCTAGCAGATTATACAGGAGACTACATCATTTTAACTGCAGATGGTCGCACAGTTGAAGATTTTAAAAATGATCCAATATGGGGCAGCCTACCAGCTGTAAAAAACGATCATCTTTATGTTTGGCCTGAGGAACGTTCGTGGTACTATGACCCTACAGCAGTGTTGGCTCAGGTTGAGGAATTAACCAAATGGCTAACGACTAAAAAATAACAGGGTGAGTTGTGCAGATAATTTATTAGTACGATGGTTTATAGCAAGTAAAAAAAGGAAGCAACTTTAGCAATAAAGGTGCTTCCAGACTGTAGACAAACTCGATGAATTTTGAGTTTGCTTACAGTCTTTTTTCTTTTACAATAAAATAAAGTAAAGCCGTTGATTTCCACTACGGGCGGACGCTTTCCGCGGGCGGGGTCGAGCTGCTTCCCTCGCTTCGCTCAGTCCAGGATCTCGACTTTCCCGCTTTTCCCGCAGGAGTCGCCGCCCTTCGTTCCAATCAACTTCTACATAAAGTACTCTATCTACATAGGGTGTTGAAAAGTAAACTTTTGAGGTGATGAAGCATGATGACGAAGAATCAAACCAATGAACGTGAACAATTAGAAATGTTAACGATTGATCAATTAGTTCCCCAAGATCATTTAGTACGAAAACTAGAGGCGGCTATTGATTTTTCATTTATCTATCCTTTAGTAGAAAACCTCTACTCTGCTAAAGGACGCCCTAGTATTGATCCTGTTGTTCTCTTTAAAATGACGTTTATTCAGTACGTTTTTGGTATACGGTCCATGCGTCAAACCATCAAAGAAATTGAAACCAATATGGCGTATCGTTGGTTTTTAGGATTTGGCTTCCATACAGAAGTCCCGCATTTCTCTACCTTCGGTAAAAATTATGCCCGCCGCTTTCAAGACACCGATATATTTGAACAGATATTCTATCGTATTTTAAAAGAGATTATGCATCAAGGACTCCTCCATGCAGACCATTTATTTATCGATTCTACGCATGTGAAAGCGAGTGCGAATAAACGGAAGTATGATAAAAAGGTCGTGCGAAAAGAAACACGGGCTTATGAAGAGAAGCTTCAATTAGAGTTAAATATGGATCGTGAAGAACACGGAAAAAAGCCCTTTCCCCCGGAGAAGTTTGAAAAGGAAGAATGGAAAGAAATAAAGGAAAGCACGACAGATCCTGAAAGTGGGTATTATGTGAAGGATGAACGTACGAAGCAGTTTGCATATTCCTTTCATGCAGCCACAGATGAAAAGGGCTTTGTCTTAGGTGCCATTGTGACTCCGGGAAATGTGCACGATAGCCATGTATTACAGCCACTTGTGGAAAGGGTCATTCAAAATGTTCAAAAACCATTAGCTGTTGCAGCAGATGCAGCCTATAAAACACCAGCGATTACGAACTTTTTGTTAGAGAATCAAATGTTGCCTGTTCTTCCGTATACACGTCCTAAAACGAAAGATGGATTCTTCCGAAAGCACGAGTATACATATGACGAGCACTATAATTGTTATCTTTGCCCACAAGGGCAGATATTGAAGTATGCGACAACGACGAAGGAAGGATATCGCCAATATAAATCGAATCCTTTGATTTGTGCGAAGTGTCCAAGCCTTTCCCAATGTACAGAAAGTAAGCATCATCAAAAACTCATTCAACGCCATATTTGGGAGTCGTATGTGGAGGAAGCTGAACATTTACGCCATTCCTATGACATCAAACAAATTTATGCAAAGCGCAAAGAAACGATTGAGCGTGTCTTTGCCGATGCAAAAGAAAAGCATGGTATGCGATGGACAACCTTAAGAGGTCTAAAAAAATTGTCCATGCAGGCGATGCTTACTTTTGCTGCCATGAATTTGAAGAAACTGGCTACTTGGACGTGGCAAGTAGCTTAAGAGAGCAACTAAGCTCGAAGAGTATGTTGAATTTGGTAGTATATTACCAAATGTTAAAAATAAAATAGGAAGAAAAATGACAAAAACCATCGAGAGTGAACTTCTCGATGGGCTTTTGTCTACGGTCTGGAAGCAACTTTAGCAATAAAGGTGCTTCTTTTTTGTTGTTTCATTTTAATATATTATTGAGAATGTTTATCATTTATAATATTCACATGAGGTACCATTCTATGCTTTGACTAGAAAGGTGTGAAAACAAACAGTGAACATAGATGATCATATCCTTTTGTGGAAAGCGGCTTCCATTCAATTGTTTGATATTCGTTATACAAGGATGCAAAGTGATGAACAGCTTAGCTCCTATCGTGTACCAGCTAGCGGTTTTTTGTACGCAATAAAGGGAAAGGCTAAAGTATTATTAGACAGTAAAGCCTATAAGATAGAAAATTTTTATATAGTGCATGTTGGTAAAGGGAGTTGCCTGCATATTAGTGCTGTAGAAGATAGTTTGGAGTACTATTTAATTCTCTACAAAGCGACGTTACCTCCTCCCCATAGAAAAAATTTGCTAGCGTTGTGGGAACGTGAAAAACCTTTTCAGCTTCAATATGTTTTTCAAATTTCTAATGCGCTCACATTACAGGAAAAAATCGAAACTATGCACCGAGAGTGGCTCAAACAGGGCAATCTAGCCCATTTTCATGTCAAAGTCCTTTTTTATCAATTCATTTATGAACTTTTGCAGCAATTACATCAACAGCAGGTCATTGTTCAACAGCCGGACCTTGTGGAGCAAATTCAAAATTATATAGAAGAATATTACAATCAACCGATTACACGAGAATCGCTTGCTCAAATGTTGAATTATAGTGTGCCCTATATAGCTAAGCAATTTAAGCAGAAGACGGGTAGAAGTATTATTGATTATCTTATCCAGATAAGAATACAAAAAGCACAGCAGTTATTATTACATACCACTTCGAGCTTGCAGGAGATTGCGTCGAGTGTTGGCTATGAAGATGTCTCTTATTTTATCCGTATCTTTAAAAAGTACAGTGGGCAAACCCCAATGCAATTTAAACAACAGCCAGATAAGCATAAATCGTATCGTCCTATGTATCGGCTTTCTTTGTCTAATGATAAAAAGTGGATACGACATTATATTGATAATGATAATTATTATCAATATAAAGCAAAAGGAGATTTATCGATGAATAAAAAAGCAAAGTCCTCTATGATGGCGACTTTATTGCTATGCTTCACTTTATTGCTTAGTGCATGCTCTGGTACTGCTATCACAGCTTCTAATAATGGAGAAACAAAAGCACCAGCTAATGAGTCAACGGAAGTACAGTCGACAACCAAAATTGTATCCACTGTGAAGGGGGATGTCGAGATTCCTGTTGACCCAGAACGTATCGTAACCGATTATTACCCAGGTTTTTTATTAACTATGGGCATTAAACCAGTTGGAACACAGGAGCTTTATATGAAAAGCCCTTACCTGAAGGAGCATAATGAAGGAATTACTTATTTTGAAGAATCCCTTGAAGCAGTAGTTGATTTGAAGCCCGACCTTATCATTACTGGGGATGATAAGAAATACGAAGCATATGCTAAAATAGCGCCTACAGTTTTAATACCCTTTAATTTAGAAATGGATGCAACATTGGAGGAGTTTAGTAAAATTTTAGATAAAGAAGAAGAAGTGAAGGCTTGGTTAGATGACTATAGTCAAAGGGTAGCAAAAGCGAGACAAACGGTTCAAGATATCATTGGTAAGGATCAAACCGTGACGATTTTTGCTGGTGGAGCAAAAAATAACATAACATTATATGGTAATGGTTATACAGGGCGATCATTTTATGATGGGCTTGGGCTAACTCCACCCGCAAAAGTAGTAGAGGAAATTGATCCTGAAAAGCCGTGGCTGGAATTATCACCTGAATTACTTCCAGATTATGCGGGTGATTATATTTTTGTGGCTGTTGATAAAGCGACAGAAACATATGATTATAAAAACGAACCAGTTTGGAAAACGCTAGATGCTGTGCAAGATGATCAAATTTTTGAAATTGATGGCTGGAGTTTCTGGTTTTCAGATCCTATTTCAATCCTAGGACAAATTGAAGAAGTGACAGAAATGCTAGTACAGCATGCAAAAGCAAAATAAATGGGATTCCATAAAATCACTCAAGCATTGGATGTTTGAGTGATTTTTCTATGTTTCATGCATGATTGTAGAAAAATTATTGAGAACGATTATCAATTATAATAAACTGGGAGATAGTGATAATTGGAAGGAATGATGTAGGATGCTGCCAAAAGAGGAGTTTTTTTTTCTTTGGAATCATGCAACGATTAAAGTACTCGATATACGATATGAACTATTTAAACCTGAAGAGATTGGGAAATTATATAAATTGCCTGCTAATATGTTTCTTTTTGCCACAGGTGGAGGTGCAGAAATCCAGATCGATTTAACAAACTATACACTAGAGGGCTTTCATCTTATTCACGGTGGAAAAGGCTCCACTTTGCAAATCGTGGCAACAGACAAAGGGTTTGAATACTACATGGTATTTTATCGAGCTTCCATTCCTTTAACCCTTAATAAAATGATAGCAAGAGCCATGCAAAGCAATAATCCTTTCAACTATCAATACAGTCTTATACCTAACTCACCTATTACTATGTTTAAAAAAATACATTATATGTATATAGAATGGGGAAATGCTAATAATCTCAGCAAATTTACCATTAAATCGCTATTCTATCAATTATTAAATGAGATTTTCAAGCAGTTAGAACAAGACAGTATCGACATTCAAAAGCTGAATGTCTCTAGTCAAATTAAAGCCTATCTAGAAGAAAATTATGCACAGCCATTGACTTTAGAATCAATTGCGAAGGCATTACGCTATAGTCCATCCCATTTATCCATTCAATTCAAGCAACAAATAGGTTGTAGTCCGATTGAGTATTTAATTCAGCTCCGTATTGAAAAAGCTTCTATTTTGCTTGAGCAGACAAATGCTAGCTTGCGCGATATCGCAATGGGTGTCGGCTATAACGATGTTTATTATTTTAGTAGACTATTCAAAAAGAGAGTAGGCGTTTCCCCCACAAAATTTCGTCAAAGGGAACAGTTGAATCGTCTAGTAAAAGATAGTCCTTCAATGTCTGAAAGATACTCCATTGTCGATTGGAGCTTCCAAGATTATATTGAGAATGGTTATCAATATAATGAAAGGAAGTATGAACCAATGAATAAAAGAGGATTATCAGCTATTGCAACACTCTTTCTATGTCTGACACTTTTATTAAGTGCTTGCAGTAGTGGAGCAACAACAAATACTGGAAGCGGGGAAAAACAGGCCTCTACGGCACAAGCAGTCAGCGAATCACAAACAAAAATTGTATCCACTATGAAAGGAGATGTAGAAATACCTGTAAATCCTGAGCGAGTAGTGGTGATGTATTATACAGGTGATGTACTAGCTTTTGATGTGACACCAGTGGGCTCCTCTAAAATACAAGAGGGAGCAGCATTTGAGGAAGAATTAAAAACAGTTGAAAGTTTAGGTGAGTGGTTCGAACCAAATGTGGAGGCAGTAATCCAATTAAAACCTGACGTCATCATTATCCCAAGTAAGGATGAGCTGTATGAGCAAATGCAAAAAATTGCACCTACTGTCATGATCGATTTCTCTACATCACTGGATGACCGTTTAACGAAGATTGGTGAAGTATTAGGGAAAGAGAAAGAAGCAAAAGAGCTTTTAGCTAATTTCTATACAAAAGTAGAGAACAGTCAAGAGAAGCTGAAAGAGGCAGGTATTTTAGATAAAACAGTTAGTATTATGGAAGGCGGCAAAGGACAAATGTCCGTAGTGACAAGCTATACCTATGGACGTGGTTCCCAAGCTATTTATGAGTATTTAGGTTTGAAAGCACCTGATATTATTCAAAAGAAAATTGATGACAAAAACAACACGGATGAGGCAATCAATGTTTCTTTAGAAGTACTAACAGATTATGCAGGTGATTTTGTGTTCCGTTCATCCTACGAAGGAATGGTGGATTTAACAGATCACCCAGTTTGGTCTAATATCCCAGCCGTTAAAGAAGGAAGACTGATTGAAATGGATTTTGGTTTTTGTTACTATAACGACATTTATTCATTAACAAAGCAGCTAGATTTCATCGTGGACAACCTAGTAGCTACGACAAAATAGTATAAACATTAGAGAGTGCCCCATAAATATCGTTTATGGGGCTTTTGTCTACAGTCTGGAACAACTAACTTGAATTTAGTTGTTTCTTCTTTCAGAAGCGTCATGCTTATTTTCTTATAATTTGGAATGTGCCAGACGTAGTTGCTTGAACAATATGACGATTTCCATCAACATAGAAGTTAGTATGCAACTTCTCACCTAAATCGTTCCTTTGAATAATGGAAGCATTTTTAGGCAAATTGTTAATAATTAATTCGATGTTTTCCTCGAATTCTATAGGTTTATTATTGAGTGTCATTTTGAATGTAATGTTATTTAATTTTCTTTTAAGCTGAATTTCTATGACACCAGTAGTATCCTTATCCACTAAAGTTGAGAGAGAAGGAATAATTAATGTCATATTAGATTTGGTAGTTAAGATAAATCTTTCTGTGTGAACTCCTGGGTCAGTGACATTTATTTTTGCACTATAATCATTTCTATTTCTAGACATAGCCGTTGTTTTACCAGGCAATGCGGCAGTATTGGAAAAATTAGGCTTTGTATTTTCAACTGATTGTGTTGGAAGTTTATATTTACCATTCACAAAATCAATTAAAATAGACACATTTGGAACTATTTGTTGCTGCACGGGTGTTAGCGCCTCAAACGCAGTTTTAACCTTTTGTACATCCTTAATTGTAGATGTTTTAGGTGATAGAGCAGCAATGGCATTTTCTACATCTTTGGCAGCAGCTTTATCCTTTACGACAAGTCGTTCAGCCTCTAATAATAGTTGCTCTGTACCATACGGTAAATAAGCATTTGTAAATTTTCGTAATGCATTATATTCAGCACGTGCTGCCTCAACTTCTTGATGGAAGCTTAAGCGTGAAGAATTTAATAATTGTATTTTCGTTACTACTTTGTCAATTGTCGTATTTGGACTTATATATGATGATAGTATTCTCTGTGTTTCAGCATTAACAAATGTTTTCTGTGCAGCGTTTAAAGAATTGAACCACTCCCTTGTAGCCAAAACATTTTCATAATAATTTACTGCGGTAGGTTCTACAGAAGCTAGTTTTTCTTCAATTTGTGAAGCGAGTTTACGATATAAAATTCTAGTATGTTGATGATTGGAAAGTACGTCATAATTAGTAACATACTGTTTTTCTGTTTCAGTCAAGTTGTTATAAGCTTTGAGAGCCGATTCCAATCTTGTTTGGAATGAGGAATATCGATCATCAATGATTGATATGAGCTGAATAACATTCCAGACATTAGAATTGTAGTAGTAGTTATTATTGTATGTGTAGGCTATTTTTGATGGCTCTGTAACTTCAGCTGCTGATGCTGGTGCACTGTAAAGAAGTGAAGGGATAGCAACTAAAGACAGCAAAGCCAATCTTTTTTTGTTTTTCATACTAAGAGAAGCCTCCTATTTTATTTTTCATGGTAGATGCAGTGGGAATCTATCCAAGATTTGGTGTTAAATCAATTTTATCATAGCCTAGGATCTTTTTATGCATTTTTTAGATGATTAGGTAGATTGGTTATAAAATTTATGTGAGCATCATATAACTTCAGTACCTATAGAGGAAGTTATATTTGTAAAGATAATAGAAATTTAATGGGAAAAACAGGAGATGTTGAGTAGAGAGCATGGTGAGTCAATTGGTTACAATTGATCCCGAAGGTTAAAAATGCATCACTAGGTACTGTTCAAAAGAAGAAAATGAACAATTCATCAAAGTATTATGTTGTAACAGGTACATAAGAAAATCGACAAATCGCTGAAAATATTCATGATGTGATGAAGTATTAATTTGGGTGGTATGTAGACATTGAACAGATTAACAGTAGATAGAGAGCCAAGAAGGGAACGGTTACAAGCAAACTAAGCAGAAAAGAAAATTAAGCAGCTGAACAGTCAAAAGTTACGAATGTGATACATGAAAAATACAAGGATGTTCAGGATTTGTTCAGTACCATGTAGTAAGCTATTTTATGTAATCTTGTCAATGTCTTAAACTGTAAGCAAACCAAGAAAGACTAGGCTTCTTTTGTAAGCCTAGTCTTTTTTGTTCGTGCAATGGATAGGATTTCTGGAAGAGATGAATAGAGCTCATAAAGTGACGGATTCAGCTTCCAAACTGGCGGTTAGAACGACATCATTCGCCTTTAAGTTTTTGGAATGGAGAAGGCGATGGTTGTGCCTTGATCAATGACACTGTTTATCGTTAATTCCACGCCAAATAATTGCTTTAGACGTTGTTCCGTATTGACAAGACCTACGCTTGTTTTCTTTTCAGGTATCCTATGTTCAAAGCCAACACCGTTATCAGAAATGGCTATTGTAAAAAGCTTCTCCATCTCTTTGATGCAGATGGTCACAGTACCACCCTCTCGACGAGGTAAAATACCATGCTGGATAGCATTTTCGACCAAGGTTTGTAACGACAGTGGAGGAACAAACAGACTCATCTGATTAGGAATATTCCACACAACTCGTATCCTGTCACCAAAGCGAATTTGTTCAATTGCAATATAGGCGCGTACAAGCTTTAATTCATAGTCGATAGGCACGACTAAATCGACATTTTGGAAATCGAAACTCATTTGTAGGTAATCACTAAAGGCCAGTAGTAATTCCTCCATTTTTTCATCATCTACTCCATTTAAAGAAATAATAGAATTCAGTGTATTGAAGAAAAAGTGAGGTTGAATTTGTGCTTGGAGCCATGCAGCTTCAATGCGAAGACGTTCCTCACTAGATTGCTTCATCTGAATGAGTGCTTGAACACGTGATTTAAGCTCCATGTATTCCATTGGTTTCCTAATGTAGTCATTTGCTCCACTTAAAAAGGCGAGTCGAATATCTTCACTTTGCTGTCGAGCTGTTAAAAATAATATGGGCAGCTCTGAAATTGAGAATTTTTCACGAATGTACTTTGCCAATTCATAGCCAGACATATGCGGCATCATAATGTCGGAAATAACTAAATCAAAGCTACTCTCTTGTAGTTTTCTAAGAGCTTCGGTCCCACTTAAAGCTGTTTCAATTTCAAAGGGTTCAGTCGAAAATGCATTCACGAGAACTTGTAAGTTTACAGCATCATCATCCACGACAAGAATTCTTGCCTGACTGGTCACCAAAGTAGTTTCTTCAGTGGAAGCGGCAAAGCTTTCTTTCATTTGCGATAAATCATTTAACAATGACGTAAATTTTAATAATGTTGTATCCATTTCAGTAGTGGAGTCACTGTATTCCACTGTTTGTGTCTTTGCTATGGGTAAGGAGAACGTAAAGGATGAGCCTTCCCCAAGAGTGGAAGTCAACGATATTGTCCCACCGTGCAAAGATATAAGCTCTTGGCAAATACTTAAGCCTAATCCGAGGCCCCCACTTACCGACGTCATTGTTGAATCAACTTGCTCATAAGGGTCGAATATTCTTTCTTGCATATCCTTTTCAATGCCAATTCCTGTATCTGTAACGGAAATATATAATTTTTTACCAACCACTTCGGCATCAATCGTAATGGAGCCCTGCTCTGTAAATTTAATGGCATTATGAATTAAGTTGGCAAAAATTTGAATTAATCGTGTCTCATCTGCTAACACAAAAGGTGAATTAGTAGGTATCCGTATGATAAGCTCAATTGGTTTTCCTTTCAGCATAAAACGAAACATATTGCTAACCCCACTTGCGAGATTATAAGCATTCAAAGGTTTGGGCTGCAGTCGAAGCGTTTTTTCTTTTAGCTTTACTAGATCTAATAAATCATCTAGCATATGGGTCATGTGATTGCCGATTCTTACCAATAGTTTTAAATCACTTTGATCTTCTTTAGTTTCCTGTTTTGCTAACAAAGTTTGGGCGATGCTCATCATGCCGTGCAAAGGGTTTCGCAGCTCATGAGAGGTATTTGCTAGAAAATCATCCTTTGTACTTATTTCTTTTTGTAATTTCACAGAAAGCTGTTCAGTTTGTAAGGTTGATTGAAAATAGCGTGTAAACCAAAATGCGGATAATGCCGTTATACCAATTAATAAATCAAAAGGATAATGACTATAAGGTAGTGTAGCATTTTGTCTTATAGAGAAAAATAATGAATTAGTGACTACTGCTGTCCCTGTTAATAATAAAAATATTACGCCTTTTTGACCTTTTATCACGATAGACAATGTGAAAATCGTTATAATAATAGGTGAGACGATGAAAAGTATTATGAATATCATTTTTGTTTTAAAAATGTATTCTATCGGGGTTACTACAATAAATAATAAATAGGTAGCACATAGCAAAGGAACAATCGTTAATATTTTAGGCTTAGCGTATTCCTTCATCAATTCACGTAGGAACAAAACGAAAAACATCATATTGTTAATATAAGAAAAATAAAATAATTTGTTTGCCCAAATCCAATTGATAGGTATGTAGCTAAATAAAATTTTATTGCTAGAAACGAGTACGGTTACACAGGTTGAAACAATAATCAAGGCAAAATAAAGAAGAGATTTATCCCGAATACCGATAATCCAAAGTAGAATCGTAAATAATAGATAAAAAATAAAGACTAAGCAAACCGCCATTTGAGTTGTAATGGAAAAGGTTTTTGATTGTTCCATAGAGTGCAAATCGCCAAAAATAATTTCTTTTTGAAACCCGCCTTGTACATATGGGTTTGTTTGAACACCTTGGATAATAATTTCGCTTTCATTAGTAGTAAGCGTAAAATAATGGGTTACAGGTCTGCCAATAGGAGCCGTTTGAGTATAATCCGCTGTAAGATTCCCTAGTCCACCAATGAATTGACCATCTATGTAAAGCTCATAGGGAGCTAAACCTTCAGGAATCGTAATGCCATACATCTGAGGTGCAGTGTGTTCTTTGAGAATTTTTAAACGATAAGAACCATAATGAACCTCATCATTATGTTGAAAATACTGATCCCAAGATTCTGGTTGATTTGTATAAACTTTATGTTGTTCCACTGATTGGGTATTTTCTGAAGCAAGAAGGATATTAGGGTAGAATTCCCATTCCTTTTGTAGCTTAATTATAAAATTATGGCTTGTATCAATATTTCTTAAATTAACAGTCCCTTGGATAGCATCGATCCCTGTTGAAATATTTGTGAAATTCATCCAAGTGAAGCGTATCAAAGTTAGAAAACAAAAGAATAACCCGGCAATTAGAAAAATAGTAAAATTTTTGGAAAGTATTTTCTTTTTCATCATAAATAATAGATTTCAACAAATAGAGTTATTTCTCCTTCAAAAGTAATGGTTATTCTATCAATTCTTTTAATAATTATACGATAATAAGTAAAGGAATAGTTTTTTAGGAGGGGTCAATGTGAGAATCGTGCTAGTAGATGATGAAATTTTACCATTAACGAGACTGAAAACCTTACTTGAAAAAAGTAATGTCCCGGAAATTGAAATAGTAGGAGAATACACCGATTCTCTAAAAGCAATTGAAGAGATCCAAACGCTACAGCCAAATGCTGTATTTTTAGATATCGTGATGCCTGATTTGGATGGTTTAGCATTAGGGGAAAAAATTCAAGAGTTATTGCCCGATGTAGAAATCGTTTTTACAACAGGGTTTGATCAATACGCAATAGATGCATTTAATCTACATGCTATTGATTACTTATTAAAGCCTGTACAAAATGTTCGTTTAGAAAAGACCTTAGAACGTCTAGAACACATAAATAATAAACATAAAAAAGTTCCGCCTAAACATACAATTATTAAGCTTTTTGGCGGTCTTAATGTTGTTACACCAGATGGTCATACACAGCTCATGAAATGGCGTACATCTAAAGCCAAAGAGCTATTTGCCTTCATGCTAAATCACCGTGATGAAATGATTTATCGTGATACGATTTTAGAATTATTTTGGCCGGAGTCTGATATCGATAAAGCATCTAAACAGCTTTATACAGCTATCTATACAATCCGTCAAACATTAAAAAATTATGGAATGGATGGTGTGCAAATTTCAAGCCCTTTGCTGAATTCTGGCTATAAGCTCTTAGTTGAAAATGTTGTAGTGGATGTAGAACAGTGGCTGTCCTGTTTAAAATCATTACCCCCATTACAAGAGACATCAGTTGATGAACATGAAAAAGTATTCCAAATGTATACAGGTGATTATTTAGGAGATTGCGATTATCTATGGGCGGAAAGTGAGCGAGAGCGCTTAAGGAGATTGTGGTTACACCATGCTCATCAGCTAAGCGAGTTTTACATAAAAAATGAGAACTACATGGCTGCAGTAAAGGTACAGGAAAAAGTCCAGGCACTTTTTTCTGATGCAGAGGAAAACTACTTCACTTTAATGAAGCTATACGATCTTCTAAATAATACAGCTGCTGTTGAGGAGCAATACTGGTTATTAAAAAAAATGCTTCAGGAGCATTTGGCAGTGGAACCAAGCGAGGAAATTGAGAGTTGGTATGAAAGCTGGAAACAAGCAAATGCTATGCCTCATGCTCAAACCTTTAGTTAAACTACATGATTTTGTTATGAGAGGCTCTGTCATAGACAGAGCTTTTTGTTTTTAATAGTTCATAAGACCCTTATTAAAAAATGTATATTGGTTGTAGATTTGTCCATATTTCTCTCTATAACTCTGTAAAATTCTACTTTATTCGCTAAATATTTTATTGTGATACAACCTTTCATCCTTTATCATTATTATAAAAGTGGGGTGTTAGTTATGAAAAAATCTAAAGGTATTGCATTAAAACTATCTTCCCTAATTATAGGATTATTTCTAGTTTTATTTTTATCCTATACAGTGACAACGGGAATTATTATAAAAAATCAAAGTGTGGAAGACTCAGAATATGCAACGGTGCAGGCTGCTGAATCTTCGGCTGCTATTATGAGTGAACGTTTCAAGAAAGCAAATACGGCATTGCAAACAACAAAGCAAATCATTGAAAGCATGCAGAAGAATAATGCTTTATCTTCCAAGGGTGTCTTAGACATTATGGAAAATAATCTAGCTAACAATGATGATTTACTTGGTGTTGGAGCAATCTTTGAGCAGGGTTCTATTATGTTAGATGCAAATGCAGAGGCTACTTTAGTCGATTCCAAAAAACGTTTTGGACCATACCTAAGCAAAGATGATAATAAGATCAGCACCACTTTAATTGAAGGGGTCGATGATAAAAGTGTTTCTGAATGGTACTGGGTGCCAAAAGAAGACGGACGCGCAGTTTTAACGGAGCCGTATGATTACAATGTAAATGGAAAGAACGTATTAATGACAACCATTTCAGTGCCGTTAGTCAATGCTTCTGGATCGTTTTTTGGTGTATTGACGGCGGATGTATCGATAGATTTTTTAAATGGATTAACAGAATCTGTTGCACCAGAGGGTGGTTATGCGGGCATTATTACGAATAAGGGTGTACTGACAGCCAACAGTTTTGGTGAAGAGCTAGATGGGCGCAATATGCAAGAGGACCCAGCTTGGACAAGTATTAGTAAGACCATGGAAAATGATGAGCTTACAAGTATGTACGTTGATTCTAAACAGTTTAAGGAAAAGGCATTTAATGTATTTGCCCCAATGATTTTAGAGGATATTGACGAGACGTGGACTGTTCAAATTGTATTGCCTGAATCAAAAATTCTAGAGACATACAACCACGTCTTTGTATTTACAATTATTTCTTCTATTATTATGGTTGTTTTGATGACAGTTGCAAGTGTGCTATTCATTTACAAACAGTTAAAGCCACTCCAATTTTTGCGTGCATCCATTGAAACAGCTGCAGAAGGGGATTTAACACAAAGAGTAGAGGAGAAATATATTAAGTCTGATGAGATTGGTGCAGTTGCACTGGCTTATAATAATATGCTGGATAAAACCAATAGTGCAATACAAACAGTGCTAAATTCTACGACATTATTGAACCAATCTTCTAATCAAGTGCATGAGGTCTTTAATGAAATAGTAGCTTCAAGTCAAGAGGTTTCAGTAGCAATCAATGAAATTGCACAAGGTGCATCGAAGCAATCAGAGGATACTGAAGAAACCAATTATCGAATGATGGATCTATCTGATCAGATTGATGCCATTACGTCACTATCCAATGAGATGGATGAGCTATCTCATAAAACAAGTGCAACGACAGAAAAGGGATTGCATGAGGTTAATAGTTTACGTGAACATAATATAGAAACAAATGAGATGAATGGGCGTATTCAACAGCAAATGGAATCATTAGCTTCTAACATTGCCAATATTAATCAAATCATCGCTTCTATTCAAAGCATTACAGAGCAAACGAATCTGTTAGCTTTAAATGCAAGTATTGAGGCAGCTCGTGCTGGCGAACATGGAAAAGGGTTTGCGGTAGTAGCAGAGGAAGTAAGAAAGCTAGCAGAGCAATCTAAAAATGAAACAGAAATTATTAAGAGTACGGTAGAAAGTATTCTCGAAAATTCCCAACAGACAGTAGCTGTTATTGCTTCGAATGCAGATTTAATGCATTCTCAAAATGAGTCCGTACAAAGCACACAAATGGCCTTTAAAGATAGCAGTGACTTGTCACGTTCAATTGCAGCTTCCATTAGTGAACTAATGAGTAAGTTATCTAGTATGTTAGAGCATAAAGATCAAGCAATTATGGCTATTCAAAGTATATCTGCTATTTCAGAGGAAACAGCTGCCTCTGCTGAACAAGTAAGTGCTTCTGCAATGGATCAACAAGCAGAGTTACTAAAAGTAGCAGAGTCTATTCAAAATATGAATGATATATCAAATGAACTGCAAGAAGTCGTAAATCGATTTAAGCTAGCGTAAAGAAAAAGGCTGCCTAAAATATATAGGCAGTCTTTCTTAATGGTGAAGGGAAGAGACATTGACCTGTTAGCCATTCAGCACTACTATAATGAAGGGAAGGGGGTCATCAATATGATGTATCTCGGAATGATTTTCTTTCAAATTGTTGCACCTATTTTAGTGTTGCTTGTACTTGGCGCTATACTACAAAAGAAATTTCGTTTTAACTTAAAAGCATTGTCTCAGCTTATTACATATTGCTTTATGCCAGCCGCTGTTTTTGTGAATTTATATGAAACACGTGTAGAGCTGTCTGTTCTGGGAGAAGTCGGGTTATTTATTGTGCTTTTTATTGGGAGTCAAATGATACTCAGTCATTTTTTAGCGAAAGGGCTTGGTTTGGCCAAAACGGAGGCAGCCGTCTTTAAAAATAGTGTTGTGCTCATTAACTCTGGAAATTATGGTATTCCAGTGGCCCAAATGATTTTTGTAACACAACCTATTGGTGTAGCCATTCAGGTCATGCTCGTTATATTTCAAAATATGACAACTTATACATATGGTTTGTACAATTTAATTTCCTCTACGAAATCGGGTATGACAATCATCAAAGATTTCTTTAAAATGCCCATTATTCATGCGCTAATTATTGGTGTCGCTATGAACTATTTTAATATTGGTATACCGCAGTTTATCAAAATACCTGTAGAGCATGTCGCAGATGGATTTATTGCTGTAGCCTTAATTACATTAGGCGCACAATTATCACAGCTTGAAATCAAATCTATGTTTAATAAAACTGTTTTTGTTAGCTGTTTTACAAGATTAGTTATCGGACCAGCTGTAGCATTGGTCATTATTTATGTATTGGGGTTAGATGGAGTTGTCGCACAATCTCTGTTTATAGCCAGTGCCTTCCCAACATCTCGCAATAGCTCTAGTCTAGCATTAGAATACGATGTGGAATCAGCTACAGCTGCGCAAACTGTTTTATTTTCAACCATTGTGAGCTGTCTAACAGTAACGATCGTGATTTATCTTGCGGAAGTATTATTTACTTAGTTGGATGAAAATTTTAAAATATTGAATGGAAAACTTCCATCTCTTAGAAATATCTGCTACACTAGCATCAAACTAAATAGTATTAACTAGGGGAGTCTGATGAGTCAGGCTGAGAGGGAAACGCTTAGAAGTTTCTTGACCCTTTGGACCTGATCTGGCTCATACCAGCGTGGGAAAGTTAAGAAGCTATTGCATCGTATGTCGTGTGCAATTACTAGACCTTTACATTCATGGCCGGATCCAAAAAAATATTTTGGATTCGGCCTTTCTTTATTTGTTGGAGTGAGCTAGATTTTCGGTCCTTGTATCAAATTACATTTAAGGGAGAGAAGTAGCTCATGTCAGTAGTTAGTGAAAAGAACATTACGATTATGTCTAGCTTTGAAGGAAGCAAAAAAGTGTATGTGGAAGGATCACGTCCAGATATTTTAGTACCTATGCGTGAAATCGCATTAAGCCCAACGACTGGTAGCTTTGGGGATGAAAAAAATGCCCCTATTCGAGTATATGATACGAGTGGTCCATACACAGATCCGAATTATCACATTGATATTACAAAGGGTCTGCCTACTTTGCGACGTGCATGGATAGAAGAAAGAGGAGATGTTGAGGAATATGAGGGGCGTACGATTAAACCTGAGGATAACGGTTTTCGTCGTGTTGATGATCCGCGCATTCAAGAAAATGTTTTCCCTGAATTGGAGCGGAAGCCTTTACGTGCAAAAAGGGGTAAAAATGTAACACAGCTTCACTATGCACGAAATGGAATGATAACGCCGGAAATGGAGTTTGTGGCGATACGTGAAAACATGGATCCTGAATTTGTTCGTTCAGAAATTGCAGCAGGTCGGGCTATTATGCCTTCTAATATTAATCACCCTGAGGCAGAGCCGATGATTATTGGTCGTAACTTCCATGTGAAAATCAATGCAAACATTGGAAATTCCGCGGTGTCGTCGTCAATAGCAGAAGAAGTTGAGAAAATGACATGGGCTACACGCTGGGGTGCCGATAATATTATGGATCTCTCGACTGGTAAACATATTCATACAACGAGAGAATGGATTATTCGAAATGCTGCAGTGCCAGTGGGAACGGTGCCCATTTATCAGGCTTTAGAAAAAGTAAATGGCATAGCCGAGGATTTAACGTGGGAAGTTTATCGTGATACGCTCATTGAGCAAGCAGAGCAGGGGGTTGATTATTTCACGATACATGCGGGTGTTCTTTTACGCTATGTACCTCTTACAGCAAATCGTGTAACAGGCATTGTGTCACGTGGTGGTTCAATTATGGCACAGTGGTGTTTATTTCATCATCAAGAGAATTTCCTTTATACACATTTTGAGGAAATCTGTGAAATTATGAAGACATATGATGTTGCTTTTTCTTTAGGAGATGGCTTACGCCCAGGTTCCATTGCAGATGCCAATGATGAGGCCCAATTTGCAGAGCTTGAAACGCTGGGTGAATTAACACAAATCGCTTGGAAGCATGATGTTCAGGTGATGGTAGAGGGGCCAGGTCATGTACCGATGCATTTGATAAAGGAGAATATGGACAAGCAATTAGAAGTTTGTAAGGAAGCGCCTTTCTATACATTGGGCCCATTAACAACAGATATTGCGCCAGGATATGACCATATTACCTCAGCTATTGGTGCAGCGATGATTGGCTGGTTTGGTACAGCGATGCTCTGCTATGTGACACCGAAGGAGCATCTTGGCTTACCTAATCGTGAGGATGTTCGAGTAGGAGTTATTACTTATAAGATTGCTGCCCATGCAGCTGATTTAGCGAAAGGACACCCAGGTGCACAACAACGGGATGATGCATTGTCAAAAGCACGCTTTGAATTCCGCTGGCGTGATCAATTCAATCTATCATTAGATCCAGAACGTGCGGTTGAATATCATGACGAAACGCTTCCAGCAGAGGGGGCAAAAACAGCGCACTTTTGCTCAATGTGTGGCCCTAAATTCTGTAGTATGAGAATCTCACAGGATATTCGTAATTATGCTAAAGAAAAAGATTTAAATACGACTGAAGCTATTCATCAAGGTATGCAGGAAAAGGCAGAGGAGTTTAAAAAAGCGGGGAGTCAGATTTATCAATAATGAAGGAAGGCTTATGTCAAAGTATAGACATAAGCCTTTCATGTTGTTGAAAAAAGATGATGTCAACGGCAGAAAAAGCAAATTTGCAAGGTGAGAGGTTGATTTCCGTTCCGCCAGCGCCCTTTCCAGGGGGCGTCCGATGAGCCACTTCACTCACTTACGCTCGCTCCAGGGTCTCATCTGTGACGCTGGCTCCACTCCAATCAACCATTCTGCAAAGTGTCTTTACTTTTTTCATAGTAGTATAGCAATCAAATAGCCCATTATCTGTATTCTTAGAGGGGATAAACTCTTATTTTTAATATGGAGAAGTGATGCGTGACAACACCTCTTCATAAAAAGTAGTGAACACCTTCACTTTATTTGAAAATTTCGCTAAAAAGGTAACACTTTTGTGGGCTGGAGTGGAAAGCAAGTAGCCTGCAACGGAAATCCATTTCTCCCTTTCAATTGACTGTTTTGTTTTTCAACACTAAGGAAGGCTTATGTCAAAGTATAGACATAAGCCTTTTCTAATCATAAAAAAGCTCCATGTGAATGACAGATTCACATGGAGTAAAAGTTGAATTTGGATATCAATAATAAGTGGACTATTAAACGTTAGTTGGTTGTTTTACATATGGGTTTGTAAGGTCCATACCTTCTAACGAAAGACCCATCGCTTTTGCGACACCCTCACCATATGCTGGGTCAGCTAAATAGCAGTGAAGGATGTGACGGCGTTTGATGAATTCTTCAACAGAAGCCATATCATTCGCTGTATTTTCAAATAGACGTTGTTGCTCTTCTGTAGTCATTAAACGGAACAGTTTACCTGGTTGCTCAAAGTAATTGTTATCATCTTCACGGAAGTCGTGAATACCTGCATGACCATCAATGCGTAATTCAGGCTCTTTATGGTCTAGATTATGCTCCCATTCACCATAGCTATTTGGTTCATAGCCTAATGTAGAACCGAGGTTGCCGTCAAAGCGCATTGCACCATCACGATGGAAGGTACGGAATGGACATTTCGGTGCGTTAACTGGCAGCATATAGTGGTTTACACCTAGGCGATAGCGTTGTGCATCTGCGTATGCAAAGATACGACCTTGTAACATTTTATCTGGTGAGAAGCTAATACCAGGAATAATGTTAGATGGTGCGAATGCAGCTTGTTCAACTTCTGCAAAGTAGTTATCCGGATTTTTATTTAACTCGAACTCACCGACAGGAATTAATGGGAAGTCTTTTTTATACCATACTTTTGTTAAGTCAAATGGGTTGTATGGAAGCTCACGAGCTTGCTCCTCTGTCATAACCTGAATATACATTTTCCATTTAGGGAAATCGCCTTTTTCAATAGCTTCATATAGATCACGTTGTGAAGATTCACGATCTTGACCGATAACTTCAGTAGCTTCAGCACCTGTTAAGTTTTTAATACCTTGCTCTGTACGGAAATGGAATTTAACCCATACACGCTCATTTTCAGCATTGATAAAGCTATACGTATGAGAACCAAATCCATGCATATTGCGGTAACCAGCTGGAATACCACGGTCAGACATTACAATTGTCACTTGGTGAAGCGCTTCAGGTAATAGAGTCCAGAAATCCCAGTTGGAGTTAGCGTTTTTCATATTTGTACGTGGATCACGTTTAACGACATGGTTTAAATCTGTAAAGTGTAATGGGTCGCGGAAGAAGAATACAGGTGTATTGTTCCCTACTAGATCCCAGTTTCCTTCTTCTGTATAGAATTTAAGGGCGAAGCCACGAATATCGCGCTCAGCATCTGCAGCACCACGCTCACCAGCAACTGTTGAGAAACGTGCGAACATTTCTGTTTTCTTGCCAATCTCTGAGAAAATTTTCGCTTTTGTATATTGAGTAATATCATGCGTTACAGTAAAAGTACCAAATGCACCTGAGCCTTTAGCATGCATACGACGTTCAGGAATTACTTCACGGTTAAAATTTGCTAATTTTTCAACTAACCATACATCTTGAAGTAAAAGAGGACCACGTGGACCTGCTGACATAGAGTCATGGTTACTTACTACTGGAGCGCCACCTGCTGTTGTAAAACGACGGCTACGATCATTTGCGTTTGTCATATTAGTTTACCTCCTGAAAAAAATATAAGTCAAACTCTTCATCTATAACTATAACAAATATAAAATAGAATTGCTAGTACATTATAATTATTATCGTTAAAGAATTTTTATATTTAAATATAAACTATAAATATATGCCAAGGAAAGGCGTTTTATACATAGTTTTCACCAGGAATTTCACTTTTCTAATCTCCTTTTAAAAAATATTAGGTATGAAAATGACATGAATTTTAAGATAATGACTACATTGTAAAAACCTTTATTGAAAATAAAATGGACTAATTGAAAATTATTTCAATCAATTATCTTTTAGTTTTTTCGATATCGATTAGGCGTTATGCCGATTTGTTGTTTAAATATTTTAATGAAATAATTAGGATCATCAAAACCGTTTAAATGGGCAATTTCACTAATGGAAAAATCCGTTTCTAGCAGCATGTTAGTAGCATGATGAATTCTTATTTGCTGTAAATAGCGTTTAAATGGTAAGCCTTGCTTCTTTGAGAAAATGGTACTCAAATAATTTGGGCTGATTCCGAGCTTATGGGCGACGAAGGGCAGGGACAAGGAGCTATCATTAAATTGTTGATCAATTATTTCTAAAGCTAGTTCAACATAATCGGCTCGTTTCTCCATTCGAGCTTCCCGCGCTAATTCAATTAATGTTTGTGTGAAAGAAATAATGCCATTGAGAATTGTATAAAATATAGGATGTTCAATGATTAAGTGAAATAGCTGACGATAGCTTTGCTCGATAACTGCTTTTTCGTGTAATTTATATTTCAACATAAAGCGTCGAATTTGTGCTAGAACACTTGTTAAATGAATACGTAGATCATCTTGCTCATAATATATTCCCTCATTAGATAGCTGGTATAAAAATGTTTTAACGGCTTCAAGGTTTCCGTCTTCCAAACTACTGATTAGCAATTGTTGCTCTTCTGGTGTTAATAAGGGATCAAAGGGCTGTGTTTCAATTTGTTTGCTTGCATAAAAAATATGACCAAAGCCTTCGTAAAAGCTTTGATGTAGTGCGCGCTTTGTTAATGTATACATGTTTTTGATGGTTGTCGGTGGCCCATCATAAATGCCAATATTTAAAGAACTATTACTAATTAACCGCCATTCCATCATAAGTGCACGGACATCCTTTTCTACCATCTTTATGTCACTTGTTTGAAAAAGGCATACAATTGTATTGGACAGAGGGTAGGTTTTCATATGGAAGTGGATAGGTGTTTGTTGTAGCCAATTGTAAAGCTTATTAAAAGTTTCGATATGTTCTGGCTCCATCATTGTGAAATGTATGGTCGTCTCAATTGAACTAGATTTGTTATCTAAAAATAATTGATAATAAAAGGAATCATTTGTAGTCTCCTGTGCATATTCCGTGACCTGTGGTGTGCGAAGAGAAATGGTTGTGAGCTTTTGTTTTAATAATTCTAAATCAATGGGTTTTACAAAGAGATGGGCCACTTGTAAATCTATTGCCTTCAATGCATTTTTAAATAAAGGTTCTGTCGTCATTGCAAGAATGGCACCAGATAGCTTTTGTAAATCCCGATAAAGAGCCGTTAAGCGATTATTAGGAAATAGATCGATATTTAACAGAATGGCGTCCGGTTCAAATAATCGAATTCTTTGGGGCACCTCTGAAATACTTGTGCACATTTCAATGAAGACGTCTCCAGGGAAATAGGTATGTAAAAACCACTTTATGCCTGCCAAGTCGGTAGGATCACGATCAATTAATAATAGCTTCATTACATCAACTCCTATAAAATATTCCAGTTTCATATAAAAATACGATTATATTATTAAAAATAACATAGGAATCTGAAAAAAATCTTCTTTTCTCTTTTAAAATTCTCTATATTCTGAAAAAAGTAGTGAGTACAATGTAAATAGAGTAATAAATCATCAGCAGAAACCACTTGTACAATGAAAACGCTTAAATGGAATTTAATGCTGAAGTTTTTAATATTACGACCAATAAATGAGGAGTTTTTATTTACATAGTTAGATAGGGAATAGGAGGATGTCATGTGAAATCGATCATCGAGCTTGATGGCAATACATTAACAAGACAACAAATTGAGGAAATCGTTAAGGGGCAAGCAACAGTTGCACTTTCTGTTAATAGTTTACAACGTATTCGTTTAAGTAGAGAGCGTATCGAGAAACGCTTAGCTGAAGGACAAACGATTTATGGAGTGAATACAGGCTTTGGGCAACTCAGCAATATAAAAATTGAGCAAGAGGATATTGAGCTATTGCAGCTGAATTTATTACGATCTGATGCAACGGGTGTTGGTGAACCGTTCCCTACTGATGTTGTACGTGCAATGATGGTGTTACGTGCCAATGCTTTAGCTAGAGGATTTTCTGGCATTCGTGAGGAAACCGTACAGCTGTTATTGGAGTTTATTAATAAAGGAGTGCATCCGATTGTTCCGTCACAAGGTTCGGTGGGAGCAAGCGGCGATTTGGCGCCATTATCGCATTTGGCATTAGTGCTAGTGGGAGAAGGTAAGGCGGAGTTTAACGGAGAAGTTATGAGTGGAAGCGAGGCGCTACAACGAGCGGAGTTAACACCAGTTCGACTTCAAGCTAAAGAGGGGCTGGCACTTGTTAATGGTACGCAAGCTATGACAGGAATTGGTGTATTAACAGTCAATGAAGCTGAACGAATTGGACTTGCGGCGGATATGGCGGCAAGCTTGACGCTAGAAGCTTTAAAGGGCATTACGTCAGCATTTGATCCAGCGCTATTAGCAGTAAGGCCACATCCAGAATTAGAACTGGTGGGGGGACGTATTCGTAAGTGGCTTGATGGTAGTAAACGTGTCACAAAGCAAGGCGAAATTCGCATGCAGGATGCTTACTCGCTACGCTGTATTCCGCAAGTACACGGTGCTTCTTGGCAGTCCTTTTTCTACGCGGAGAATCGTGTTCAAACTGAAATGAACGCGACTACAGATAATCCGATTGTTTTAGAAAGTGGTGAGGTACTATCGGGTGGTCATTTCCATGGTCAGCCAATTGCCTTGGCAATGGACTTTTTGAAGATTGGTGTAAGTGAATGGGCTAATATTTCAGAACGTCGTACAGAACGTATGGTAAATCCACATCTTAACGAAGGATTACCGCCGTTCTTGGCAACAAACCCTGGGATTGAATGTGGACTAATGATTGCACAATATACAGCAGCTTCTATTGTCTCAGAAAATAAAGTATTAGCTCATCCTTCTAGTGTGGATTCTATTCCTACATCAGGTAACCAAGAGGACCATGTAAGTATGGGAACAACATCGGCCCGTCAAGTACGTCAGATTGTTCACAATGCGGCTCGCGTTATCGCAATAGAATTAATTTGTGCTTCTCAGGCAATCCATTTAGATAAGGCGGAAGAGCAATTATCTCCAACAACACGTAAATTCTTAGAGAAAGTGCGTGAATTCTGTCCACCTTTATTAGCGGATCAACCAATTGGTGACGAAATTGAAGCATTGGCGAAATACTTACTAGCAAGTAATGATCTAGTAAATGAGTATGTGTAAATAGGGTTGAATGAAATAGCAAAGGCTGAGGCAAGACTCGTTAATCCGAGTCACCTCTGCTTTGGATATAATTATATGCTTTTAAGTCTGAATATTCAGTCTTTATTTTAGTATCTACACTTTCAAACTAATAGTATTTTTATGAAAAGGAGCGTGTTTTTATGGTATTCAAAACAGATATTCGTGCACCACGTGGAAGTGAACTAACATGTAAGGGATGGACACAGGAAGCGGCAATGCGTATGTTAATGAACAATCTAGACCCAGAGGTGGCTGAGAACCCAGATGAGCTGATTGTGTACGGTGGTATTGGAAAGGTTGCTCGTAACTGGGAAAGCTATGAACAAATTATTGCTTCTTTAAAAGAATTAGAGAATGATGAAACACTGCTGATTCAATCAGGGAAGCCAGTAGCTGTATTCCGTACGCATGAGCATTCTCCCCGTGTATTAATTGCCAATTCAAACCTAGTACCTGCATGGGCAAATTGGGATCATTTCTATGAATTAGAGGACAGAGATTTAATGATGTATGGGCAAATGACTGCGGGTAGCTGGATTTATATTGGTGCTCAGGGCATTTTACAGGGAACTTATTTATCATTCGTAGAAGCAGGGAAGAAGGTATTTGGCACTGCGGATTTACGTGGTAAATTCATCCTAACAGGTGGTATGGGCGGTATGAGTGGTGCACAGCCGTTAGCTGGGAAAATGGCAGGCGCTGTAATCTTAGTCGTTGAAGTGGATCGTGCCCGCATTGAACGTAAAATAAAAGAAGGATACTGTGATTACATCGTGGAGACTGTGGATGAAGCCATTGCATTAGTCGATAAATTACGTAATCAGAAAGAGCCAGCTTCTATTGGTCTTGTAGGGAATTGTGCAGATGTCAATCGTGAGCTGTTAAATCGAGGGATTATTCCGGATTTTGTGACGGATCAAACATCTGCACATGACCCGATTAATGGCTATGTACCAAATGGCATGACATTTGAAGAAGCATTAGCACTTCGGAAATCGGACGTTAAAACGTATGAGCACAAAGCGAAAGAAACAATGGCAGAGCATGTTCGTACAATGCTAGCGTTTCAAGATGCAGGTGCAGAAGTATTTGATTATGGAAATAATATTCGTGCCTATGCCAAAGAGATGGGTGTAACGAATGCCTTCGATTTCCCGGGCTTTGTACCAGCCTATATTCGTCCACTATTCTGTGAAGGAAAGGGACCATTCCGTTGGGCGGCTCTTTCAGGAAACCCTGAGGATATTTATAAAACAGATGCACTTGCGAAAGAGATGTTCGCTGAAGACGAAGGTCTAGTCAATTGGATTGATATGGCGCAAAAAATGGTTAAATGGCAGGGGTTACCAGCTCGTATTTGCTGGTTAGGCTATGGTGATCGTCATCGCTTTGCATTAAAGGTAAACGAAATGGTTGCGAATGGTGAATTGTCAGCACCGATTGTCTTTGGGCGTGATCATTTAGATTCAGGTTCAGTCGCATCACCAAATCGTGAAACAGAAGGGATGATGGATGGTTCGGATGCAGTATCGGATTGGCCAATTTTAAATGCGCTTGTAAATACTGCTAGTGGTGCGAGCTGGGTGAGTGTGCATCATGGCGGTGGTGTAGGAATGGGATATTCACAGCATGCAGGTCAAGTACTAGTTGCGGATGGATCGGCGCTTGCTGCTGAAAAAATCGCACGAGTATTGATTTCGGACCCTGGCATGGGTGTTGCCCGTCATGCTGATGCAGGCTATGAGATTGCGATTAATACGGCAAAAAACAAAGGTGTCCATATACCAATGTTAAAGGGTGATGTGAAGTGACCATTCTAATTAGAAATGCCAATGAAGTAATTACTTTGAGAAGTAATGCACAAGGACCGCGTACGAAAGAACAAATGCAGGAAATTGCGGTAGTAGAAAATGGCTGTGTACTAATTGAAGAAGATCGTATTGTAGCTGTTGGAGCTTTTGAACAACTGGAAGTAGATTTCCCTGATTTAGTAAGGAAAGCAGACATTATTGATGCTACTGGTAAGATTGTGATGCCAGGTTTAGTGGATTGTCATACCCATTTAGTGCATGGTGGAACACGTGAACAAGAATTTAATATGAGACTTAATGGTTCTACCTATATGGAAATTATGAACGCAGGTGGCGGTATTCATGCTACAACAAAGCGTACACGAGAAACCAGCTTTGAAGAATTATATGAAAAGACGATGCAGCATTTAGATGTATTTTTAAAGCATGGTGTGACAACTGTTGAAGCAAAATCAGGTTATGGATTGGATTGGGATACGGAAAAGAAGCAGCTAGAGGTAGCGAAACAATTACAAGCTACACATGACGTTGATATTGTTAGTACGTTTATGGGTGCGCATGCAGTACCACGCGACTATAAGGAACGTGAGGATGAATTTGTTGATGTTGTAATCCATGACATGTTGCCCAAGGTGGCAGAGCTAAAACTGGCAGAATTTAATGATGTATTTTGTGAAAAGGGTGTCTTTACACCAGAGCAATCTCAGCGCATTTTAGAGGCTGGCAAAGCTCTTGGCTTAACACCGAAAATACATGCTGATGAAATCGAGCCTTATCAAGGAGCGGAGCTTGCTGCCGAGGTGGGAGCTATTTCGGCAGAGCATTTGCTGGTTGCTTCTGATAAAGGAATTCTAAAAATGGCTGAAGCGGGCACAATTGCTGTATTACTGCCAGGAACTGCATTCTTTTTACGTGCACCATATGCAAGAGGACGTCTAATGATTGATGAAGGGGTGCCTGTAGCAATATCAACAGATTTTAACCCGGGATCATCACCGACAATGAGTTTACCATTTATTATGAATTTAGCCTGTATGCATATGGGAATGACATTGGAGGAAGTGTTAACTGCGACAACGATTAATGCAGCTTATGCATTAAATCGAGGCAAACAAATAGGTTCCTTGGAAGCGAATAAAAAAGCGGATGTACTTATTTTAGATGTTGCCAACTATAAGCAGTTACAATATTTCTATGGTATGAACCATACACATACAGTTATCAAAAATGGGCAAGTTGTTGTACAAAACGGCATTCTGTTGAATAATCGATAAAAAATGGGCATAAATAAGGCTGAGGAAGCTTTATTTATGCTTTTTTAAAATTGAGTTGCAATTACCTTGAAGGAAGATTATAATACAATTAAATAGTAATTATTTAATTACAAATTACTTAACCTTGTAATCAATTAAAGGGGTTATACAATGACAAAATTCCGTACTGAGGAAGAAGTGCTTGAGCATTATGATTCTTCAAAATATCAAACACCTGATGGATATACCGCAGATATTGCCATTTTTACAATTACGTCAGAGAAAACAGAAGAAAAGGCGCCGCCCAACATGACGCTTAAGATTATGCTAATTAAGCGTGCGGCTAAGGATGCTGATGGAAATCCGAATATTGAAGGAGGGAAATGGGCACTCCCAGGAGGATTTGTAGATGCCGATCAAAAAGAAACAGCCTATATCGCAGCTAAACGAGAATTAAAAGAAGAAACCAATGTTGAAGGTTTGCATGTTCAACACTTTGGTGTTTATGATCAAATCGATCGAGATCCTCGTGGTTGGATGATCTCAAATGCATTTTACGCAATTGTTCCTGAGACATATATTGAACAACGTCAAGCAAATGATGATGCGGCTGAGGTAGAACTGTTTGATATAGAAAGTGTATTTACACTTCAACTAGCCTTCGATCATAGAAAAATTATTACAGATGCGTTGAATTTTATTAAAAGAGATATGATTCAAACAACCGTTGCTAAAAATTTTTTACCACAAGCATTCACTTTGTCAGAATTACAGCGAGTACTTTTAACAGTTGGGGAAGATCCTCGAATTTCTAATGATTCGGTGTTCTTTACAAAAGCACCCAAATTACCTTTTATCGAAAAAATATTAGATGAGGAAGGCAAACCGAAGAAAACCAAACGAAATTCATTCAGACCTTCGCAACTATATAGATTTAATAATTTTGAAATGGTGGAGTCCATTTATCATTAGGAAAGATCCGTCTTTCCTGATTGTTTTAAATGTAGTAATTTGTAATTTAGCTATTACTAATTAAAAACGGAGTGATGAGATGATGAAAAAGCGAGCATTAATTAATATTGATTATACAGTTGATTTTGTTGCATCTGATGGAGCCTTAACTTGTGGAGAGCCTGGCCAGCTGCTTGAGCAAGCAAATGTAGGCTTAACGAAGGAATTTATATTGAATGGTGAGTTTACGGTGTTTGCCATCGATGTTCATGAACGAGGAGATGTTTATCATCCAGAAACAAAGCTATTTCCACCACATAATATTCGAAATACAAAAGGCAGAGATTTATTTGGCGCTTTAAAACCGTTGTACGAAGCACATAAAGAGCAGGATCATGTCTATTACATTGATAAAACGCGCTACTCAGCTTTTGCAGGGACAGATTTAGAGCTGAAACTACGTGAAAGAGGCATTACTGAGCTTCACTTAATCGGCGTTTGTACAGATATCTGTGTTCTTCATACAGCAGTCGATGCTTATAATAAAGGGTTCGAAGTCGTCGTTCATAAGAATGCTGTCGCCTCCTTTAATCAAACAGGCCATGAGTGGGCGTTAGGACATTTCGAGCATACACTTGGCGCCACTGTGATTTGACATGAATGGAGGGAAAAACATGAAATATGCTGACGATAGTTTTATGTTACACACAGATCTATATCAAATTAATATGGTTCAAACTTACTGGCAAGATGGGGCTCATCAACGCAAAGCTGTTTTTGAGCTATATTTTAGAAACCTTCCATTTGGCAATGGGTATGCGGTATTTGCAGGCTTAAAAAAAGCTATCGAGTTTATTAATAACTTCGGTTTCTCTCAAAGTGATATTCAATATTTACGAGAAGAAGGAAAATATCCAGAGGAATTTCTTCAATATTTACAGGAGCTTAAGTTTACTGGATCGATTAAGGCGATGAGGGAAGGAGAACTAGTCTTTGCGAATGAGCCTATCCTACGAATTGAAGCCCCATTGGCAGAAGCCCAATTAATTGAAACCCCTTTGTTAAATATTGTGAACTATCAAACGTTGATTGCGACAAAGGCTTCACGCATTAAACAAGTGACAGGTGAGGATGTCGTGATGGAGTTTGGTACTCGACGTGCACATGAATTTGATGCAGCTATTTGGGGAACTCGTGCTGCCTATATAGGTGGATTCTCTTCAACAAGTAATGTAAGAGCAGGAAAATTATTCGGTATCCCCGTGTCAGGAACGCATGCCCATGCAATGATTCAAACCTATCGGGATGAGTACACTGCATTTAAAAAATATGCAGCGGCACATAAAGATTGTGTATTTTTAGTAGATACCTATGATACGTTACGTTCGGGCGTTCCTAATGCGATTCGTGTAGCAAAGGAGCTAGGAGATCACATTAATTTTATTGGTATTCGTTTAGACAGTGGTGATCTAGCATATCTTTCAAAACAGGCAAGAAAAATGCTAGATGCTGCAGGATTTACAGAAGCAAAAATTATGGCTTCGAATGATTTGGACGAATATACAATTATGCATTTAAAGTCGCAAGGTGCACAAATTGACGCTTGGGGAATCGGAACGAAGCTTATTACAGCCTATGATCAGGCAGCTCTTGGCGGGGTATATAAATTAGTTTCAATTGAAAACGAAAGTGGAGATATGGTAGATACCATTAAAATTTCAGCAAATCCTGAAAAAGTGACTACACCAGGGCGTAAACGTGTTTACCGTATTATTAATATGGATAATGGTCATGCTGAAGGAGACTATATTGCATTAGAGGGAGAAAACATAGAGCAAGAAGAAAGATTGAAAATGTTCCACCCTGTTCATACGTATATTAGTAAATTTGTAACGAATTTTTTTGCAAAAGATTTACATGAAAGCATCGTAGAAAACGGAAAAGTAGTTTATGAGGAACCTACAATTCAAGAAACACAAGCATATGTGAAAGAAAATTTACATTTACTGTGGTGTGAATATAAACGAACAATGAATCCCGAAGAGTATCCTGTCGATTTAAGTCAAGCATGTTGGGACAATAAAATGGCAAGCATACAGGACATAAAAGAAAAAATTTCACAAGATAGGAGGTAGTTACAATGGCGAGAATAGGTATTTATGGTTCATCCTTTGATCCTATTACCAATGTTCATCTTTGGACAGCAAGCACAGTCGCACACCGCTGTAAATTAGATAGAGTCATTTTTTTACCTTGTTCAAACAAACGTAAAGATAAAACGATAAAAACAGCAGATACTCATCGTTGGAATATGCTACAGCTGGCCATTGCTAAGGATGATCGTTTTATTGCAGATTCCTATGAGATGGACCAAGAAGGCTGGAACATCTATACTTATGACACGATGAAATACTTTAGAGAAAAACATCCAGAGGATGAATTGCATTTTATCATGGGCGCTGATTTATTAGTGGATATCGGCGCGGGATTGTGGAAAAAAGGTGACGCATTAGTTGCGGAGAATAAATTTATTGTAATGGCTAGACATGGCATCGATATGCTATCAACGATTAGTCGTTCTCCCATTTTAAGAAATAATGATGATGGTAGATTCCATCTGATAGATAAAGGGCTAGCGATGGAAATTAGCTCTACTTATATTCGTGAGGAATTTGCGATGGGGGGAGAGCCGAGATACCTCTTGCCTACTGCTTGTTACGACTATATTAAAGAGCATCATCTTTATCAAAAATAGTGGAATTATTTTTTTAAGTGTGGTTGGATGCCGCACTTTTTTTAATTTTGAAAAGATGGTGAATTTCATCATATGTAGCTCTAGGTAAGCTATAATAAAAATAGCAATGGAATACACCCTTTTTGCTGACGATAATTACAATGATTAATGTTAGAAAGGAATTCATGGATGTGCAGCTTACATTAACATTTCTTATTTTAGGAGCAACAATTTTTGCATTTGTGACCAATAAAATACGAGCAGATCTTGTAGCGATTGTGTCACTTCTAGCATTTGTCATTGCGGATATTCTAACGCCAACGGAGGCATTAGCTGGTTTTTCAAACTCTGTCGTTTTAATGATTGCAGGGCTATTTGTCGTGGGCGCTGGAATATTACGCACAGGTCTAGCAGGAATGGCAGGGCAACTCTTACTTAAATGGTCGGGCAATAGTGAGCTGAAATTATTTGTGCTACTGCTTATTATTGTAGGATCTGTTGGTGCCTTTATGAGCAATACTGGTACCGTAGCATTAATGATGCCAATCGTTGTAAGTATAGCGATTAGTATGAAAGTTAGTCCGTCTAAGTTTCTACTCCCACTCTCATATGTAGCAAGTCTTTCTGGTCTGATGACACTGATTGCGTCACCAACCAATTTAATTGTCAGTCAGTTATTGGTTGATCGAGGCTATAATAAACTTGGCTTTTTTGAAGTGACCCCTATTGGTATTGTAGGGATGATTGCTGGAATTACTTATTTAGTGCTTGTACGTAATATTCTATTACCAAAGGATCAAAATCGTACACAAACAAATGAAGGCTATAAACTTTCACCAAAAAAAATTATTAAGCAATATGATTTAAATAATCGTCTATTTAAAATCGCTGTTCCTGAAGACTCACCGATTATTGAGACATCTTTAGCAGAGTTAAAACTGCCAGCTAAGTACACGCTCTGTATGATGAAAATTCATCGTAAATCACAGGAGGGTATCAATTTACTGCCGATGACATATCAGGAAATGGCAGGTCCAACTAGTGTCATTCATGCCAAGGACGAGCTGTATGTTCAAGGAGAAGTAGAGGATATTCGTCGTTTTGTTGAGGATTATCATCTTGAGATGCAAGGGTTAGTGGAAGGAGAAGCTGATGAATTGGTATCGAAACATCTCGGTATTGCAGAGGTGTTGCTGACACCTAATTCGAGTTTTATTAATGAAACTGTTAGCTCTCTTGGATTTAGGGAAAAATATAATTTAAATATCATTGGCATTAATCGCAGAGGTGGTTATAAGCTTCAGGATATGGTTTCTCATAAATTGAAATTTGGAGATGCCATATTAGTACAGGGAGCATGGGATGAAATTCTCTTGTTAGCAAGAGAGACCCAGGATGTCGTGGTTGTCGGTCAGCCTAAAGAACACGCGAGTGTGGCAGCCGCTACAGGTAAAGCTGGTATTGCCGGTTTAATTATGCTGTTGATGATTATTTTAATGGCATTCGAAGTTTTCCCAGCTGTGATCTCAGTAATGATTGGTGCTGTGTTGATGATATTAACAGGCTGTTTACGAAACATGGAAGATGCCTATAGCAATATGAATTTTGAAAGTATTGTGCTGGTGGCTGCAATGTTGCCAATGGCAACGGCGTTAGAAAAAACTGGAGGCATGGCCATTTTATCGGATGGTATTATTAATGCCTTGGGTGATTTTGGACCATATGGCGTGCTCATTGGTATTTATATTTTAACAGCTATATTTGGTCAATTTATAAGTAATACGGCAACTGCTGTATTGTTCGCGCCCATAGCAATGAGTGCAGCCATTGCTATGGAAGTTAGTCCTACAACATTTATGATTGCAGTAGCGGTTGCGGCAAGTATGGCATTTGCTACGCCAATTGCTTCCCCTACGAATGCGCTAGTAATGACGGCGGGGGGCTATAAATTTATGGATTTTGTAAGAATAGGGATACCATTACAAATTGTTATGTTTATCGTTATGATGATTGCCATCCCATTCTTTTTCCCGTTTTAAAAACTCGGTTTCTATACCGAGTTTTTTATTTTATATAAAGATCTATTATTTTTTATCGAAAAGTATGATAAAATTCTTTTTTAGATAGCGGTATAACATGGCACTCACTTGTGAAAATTGAATTTTAGGTTGTCATTATTTTTACGGGTATATATAGGAAGTTTTTCATTACCAAGAAAAAAGTTAAATTTTTTTCATGAAAAGTGTTGACCTTTTAAAAATAAGAGTGTAGTATTATACAAGTCGCCACGGTGACACGCTAAAACAAAGCAAAACATGAACCTTGAAAACTGAACAAGCAAAACGTAATCAATAAAGTTTTCAGTAACTAACTTCGGTTAGTGAACGAAACAAAATTTTGGACATCAAAATGATGCCAGCAAAACAATTTGAGCTATTCAAATTTCTTTTATGGAGAGTTTGATCCTGGCTCAGGACGAACGCTGGCGGCGTGCCTAATACATGCAAGTCGAGCGAACAGAGAAGGAGCTTGCTCCTTCGACGTTAGCGGCGGACGGGTGAGTAACACGTGGGCAACCTACCTTATAGTTTGGGATAACTCCGGGAAACCGGGGCTAATACCGAATAATCTGTTTCACCTCATGGTGAAACACTGAAAGACGGTTTCGGCTGTCGCTATAGGATGGGCCCGCGGCGCATTAGCTAGTTGGTGAGGTAACGGCTCACCAAGGCGACGATGCGTAGCCGACCTGAGAGGGTGATCGGCCACACTGGGACTGAGACACGGCCCAGACTCCTACGGGAGGCAGCAGTAGGGAATCTTCCACAATGGGCGAAAGCCTGATGGAGCAACGCCGCGTGAGTGAAGAAGGATTTCGGTTCGTAAAACTCTGTTGTAAGGGAAGAACAAGTACAGTAGTAACTGGCTGTACCTTGACGGTACCTTATTAGAAAGCCACGGCTAACTACGTGCCAGCAGCCGCGGTAATACGTAGGTGGCAAGCGTTGTCCGGAATTATTGGGCGTAAAGCGCGCGCAGGTGGTTTCTTAAGTCTGATGTGAAAGCCCACGGCTCAACCGTGGAGGGTCATTGGAAACTGGGAGACTTGAGTGCAGAAGAGGATAGTGGAATTCCAAGTGTAGCGGTGAAATGCGTAGAGATTTGGAGGAACACCAGTGGCGAAGGCGACTATCTGGTCTGTAACTGACACTGAGGCGCGAAAGCGTGGGGAGCAAACAGGATTAGATACCCTGGTAGTCCACGCCGTAAACGATGAGTGCTAAGTGTTAGGGGGTTTCCGCCCCTTAGTGCTGCAGCTAACGCATTAAGCACTCCGCCTGGGGAGTACGGTCGCAAGACTGAAACTCAAAGGAATTGACGGGGGCCCGCACAAGCGGTGGAGCATGTGGTTTAATTCGAAGCAACGCGAAGAACCTTACCAGGTCTTGACATCCCGTTGACCACTGTAGAGATATAGTTTCCCCTTCGGGGGCAACGGTGACAGGTGGTGCATGGTTGTCGTCAGCTCGTGTCGTGAGATGTTGGGTTAAGTCCCGCAACGAGCGCAACCCTTGATCTTAGTTGCCATCATTTAGTTGGGCACTCTAAGGTGACTGCCGGTGACAAACCGGAGGAAGGTGGGGATGACGTCAAATCATCATGCCCCTTATGACCTGGGCTACACACGTGCTACAATGGACGATACAAACGGTTGCCAACTCGCGAGAGGGAGCTAATCCGATAAAGTCGTTCTCAGTTCGGATTGTAGGCTGCAACTCGCCTACATGAAGCCGGAATCGCTAGTAATCGCGGATCAGCATGCCGCGGTGAATACGTTCCCGGGCCTTGTACACACCGCCCGTCACACCACGAGAGTTTGTAACACCCGAAGTCGGTGAGGTAACCTTTTGGAGCCAGCCGCCGAAGGTGGGATAGATGATTGGGGTGAAGTCGTAACAAGGTAGCCGTATCGGAAGGTGCGGCTGGATCACCTCCTTTCTAAGGATTATTTCGGAATACAAACCTAGGGTTTGTAAGATTACGTTTTGCGTTCAGTTTTGAAGGTTCATTCTTCTTGAATGAAAAGCTTCAAAACTTGTTCTTTGAAAACTGGATAAAACGACATTGAAATTGTAACAAACACATTTATTTTTTTTAAGTTTTTTATAGGCTTAATAACATTAAGAGGTTTCCGATATTTTTATTGAAAGCCGTTAGGTTAAGTTATTAAGGGCGCACGGCGAATGCCTTGGCACTAGGAGCCGAAGAAGGACGGCACTAACACCGATATGCTTCGGGGAGCTGTAAGTGAGCTTTGATCCGGAGATTTCCGAATGGGGGAACCCACTACGTTTAATCGCGTAGTATCTTGACGTGAATACATAGCGTCTTGAAGGCAGACCCAGGGAACTGAAACATCTAAGTACCTGGAGGAAGAGAAAGAAAAATCGATTCCCTGAGTAGCGGCGAGCGAAACGGGAAGAGCCCAAACCAAGAGGCTTGCCTCTTGGGGTTGTAGGACACTCAATACGGAGTTACAAAAGAGCGAGTTAGATGAAGCGACTTGGAAAGGTCCGCCAGAGCAGGTAAAAGCCCTGTAGTCGAAAGTTCGTTCTCTCCTGAGTGGATCCTGAGTACGGCGGAACACGTGAAATTCCGTCGGAATCCGGGAGGACCATCTCCCAAGGCTAAATACTACCTAGTGACCGATAGTGAACCAGTACCGTGAGGGAAAGGTGAAAAGCACCCCGGAAGGGGAGTGAAAGAGATCCTGAAACCGTGTGCCTACAAGTAGTTAGAGCCCGTTAATGGGTGATAGCGTGCCTTTTGTAGAATGAACCGGCGAGTTACGATTACGTGCGAGGTTAAGCTTTAGAAGGCGGAGCCGCAGCGAAAGCGAGTCTGAATAGGGCGAAATAGTACGTGGTCGTAGACCCGAAACCAGGTGATCTACCCATGTCCAGGGTGAAGGTAAGGTAACACTTACTGGAGGCCCGAACCCACGCACGTTGAAAAGTGCGGGGATGAGGTGTGGGTAGCGGAGAAATTCCAATCGAACTTGGAGATAGCTGGTTCTCTCCGAAATAGCTTTAGGGCTAGCCTCGTGATGAGAATACTGGAGGTAGAGCACTGTTTGGACTAGGGGGCCATCCCGGTTTACCGAATTCAGACAAACTCCGAATGCCAGATATTTATACACGGGAGTCAGACTGCGAGTGATAAGATCCGTAGTCAAAAGGGAAACAGCCCAGACCACCAGCTAAGGTCCCAAAGTAATCGTTAAGTGGAAAAGGATGTGGCGTTGCACAGACAACCAGGATGTTGGCTTAGAAGCAGCCATCATTTAAAGAGTGCGTAATAGCTCACTGGTCGAGTGACGCTGCGCCGAAAATGTATCGGGGCTAAACGATTCACCGAAGCTGTGGATTGACATCTACGATGTCAGTGGTAGGAGAGCGTTCTAAGTGCGTTGAAGTCAGACCGGAAGGACTGGTGGAGCGCTTAGAAGTGAGAATGCCGGTATGAGTAGCGAAAGACGGGTGAGAATCCCGTCCACCGTATGACTAAGGTTTCCTGAGGAAGGCTCGTCCGCTCAGGGTTAGTCGGGACCTAAGCCGAGGCCGATAGGCGTAGGCGATGGACAACAGGTTGATATTCCTGTACCACCTCCTCACCGTTTGAGAAATGGGGGGACGCAGTAGGATAGGGTAAGCGCGCTGTTGGTTATGCGCGTCCAAGCAGTAAGGCGTGTGTGTAGGCAAATCCGCACACTGTAACGTTGAGCTGTGATGGCGAGTCCGTATGGACGAAGTTCCTGATTTCACACTGCCAAGAAAAGCCTCTATCGAGGTGAGAGGTGCCCGTACCGCAAACCGACACAGGTAGTCGAGGAGAGAATCCTAAGGTGTGCGAGAGAACTCTCGTTAAGGAACTCGGCAAAATGACCCCGTAACTTCGGGAGAAGGGGTGCTCTTGAGCGTGCAAGCGCATGAGAGCCGCAGTGAATAGGCCCAGGCGACTGTTTAGCAAAAACACAGGTCTCTGCAAAACCGTAAGGTGACGTATAGGGGCTGACGCCTGCCCGGTGCTGGAAGGTTAAGAGGAGTGGTTAGCGCAAGCGAAGCTGCGAATTGAAGCCCCAGTAAACGGCGGCCGTAACTATAACGGTCCTAAGGTAGCGAAATTCCTTGTCGGGTAAGTTCCGACCCGCACGAAAGGCGTAACGATCTGGGCACTGTCTCAACGAGAGACTCGGTGAAATTATAGTACCTGTGAAGATGCAGGTTACCCGCGACAGGACGGAAAGACCCCGTGGAGCTTTACTGTAGCCTGATATTGAATTTTGGTACAACTTGTACAGGATAGGTAGGAGCCAGAGATCTCGGAGCGCCAGCTTCGAAGGAGGCGTCGGTGGGATACTACCCTGGTTGTATTGAAATTCTAACCCATGCCCCTTAGCGGGGCAGGAGACAGTGTCAGGCGGACAGTTTGACTGGGGCGGTCGCCTCCTAAAAGGTAACGGAGGCGCCCAAAGGTTCCCTCAGAATGGTTGGAAATCATTCGTAGAGTGTAAAGGCACAAGGGAGCTTGACTGCGAGACCTACAAGTCGAGCAGGGTCGAAAGACGGGCTTAGTGATCCGGTGGTTCCGCATGGAAGGGCCATCGCTCAACGGATAAAAGCTACCCCGGGGATAACAGGCTTATCTCCCCCAAGAGTCCACATCGACGGGGAGGTTTGGCACCTCGATGTCGGCTCATCGCATCCTGGGGCTGTAGTCGGTCCCAAGGGTTGGGCTGTTCGCCCATTAAAGCGGTACGCGAGCTGGGTTCAGAACGTCGTGAGACAGTTCGGTCCCTATCCGTCGTGGGCGTAGGAAATTTGAGAGGAGCTGTCCTTAGTACGAGAGGACCGGGATGGACACACCGCTGGTGTACCAGTTGTCTTGCCAAAGGCATCGCTGGGTAGCTATGTGTGGACGGGATAAGTGCTGAAAGCATCTAAGCATGAAGCCCCCCTCAAGATGAGATTTCCCATTACGCAAGTAAGTAAGATCCCTCAAAGACGATGAGGTAGATAGGTTCGAGGTGGAAGTGTGGTGACATATGGAGCTGACGAATACTAATCGATCGAGGACTTAACCAAAACGTTTGAAACATTCAATGAACCGTTTATCCAGTTTTGAAAGAACAACTCTTTCAACTGAATAAGTGAAGTGATGATGGCAAAGAGGCCACACCCGTTCCCATACCGAACACGGAAGTTAAGCTCTTTAGCGCCGATGGTAGTTGGGGGCTTCCCCCTGTGAGAGTAGGACATCGCTTCGCTTATTTTTCGTGGAGGATTAGCTCAGCTGGGAGAGCATCTGCCTTACAAGCAGAGGGTCGGCGGTTCGAGCCCGTCATCCTCCACCATTATTTTTAAAACAGTATAGTATTATCGCGGGGTGGAGCAGTGGTAGCTCGTCGGGCTCATAACCCGAAGGTCGTTGGTTCAAATCCAGCCCCCGCAACCAAATGGTCCCGTGGTGTAGCGGTTAACATGCCTGCCTGTCACGCAGGAGATCGCCGGTTCGATCCCGGTCGGGACCGCCATTTTTTTTTTGCCGGTGTAGCTCAGTTGGTAGAGCAACTGACTTGTAATCAGTAGGTCGTGGGTTCGACTCCTATCGCCGGCACCATTCCCTTGGAGGGGTAGCGAAGTGGCTAAACGCGGCGGACTGTAAATCCGCTCCTTAGGGTTCGGCGGTTCGAATCCGTCCCCCTCCACCATTTTAGGGGCATAGTTCAACGGTAGAATAGAGGTCTCCAAAACCTTTGGTGTGGGTTCGATTCCTACTGCCCCTGCCAGGTATTGAGGTACTCGTTCATATACAGCTGTTATAATTTATATAGTGGCGATTGTGGCGAAGTGGTTAACGCATCGGATTGTGGTTCCGACATTCGTGGGTTCGATTCCCATCAGTCGCCCCATTTTCAAATTGGGGTATAGCCAAGCGGTAAGGCAACGGATTTTGATTCCGTCATGCCTAGGTTCGAATCCTAGTACCCCAGCCATTTTTCTTTTTTACGAGCCATTAGCTCAGTTGGTAGAGCATCTGACTTTTAATCAGAGGGTCGAAGGTTCGAGTCCTTCATGGCTCATCGTTTTTTAATGAATATTGCGCCCGTAGCTCAATTGGATAGAGCGTCTGACTACGGATCAGAAGGTTATGGGTTCGACTCCTGTCGGGCGCGCCAATAAATTTATGTTTTCGGAATGTAGCTCAGCTTGGTAGAGCACTTGGTTTGGGACCAAGGGGTCGTAGGTTCGAATCCTGTCATTCCGACCATTTTTTATGATAAATGGGGCCTTAGCTCAGCTGGGAGAGCGCCTGCCTTGCACGCAGGAGGTCAGCGGTTCGATCCCGCTAGGCTCCACCAGTTCAATATTTTTGGAGGTATACCCAAGTCTGGCTGAAGGGATCGGTCTTGAAAACCGACAGGCGGGTAACACCGCGCGGGGGTTCGAATCCCTCTACCTCCTCCATTTTGGGTCAGTAGCTCAGTTGGTAGAGCATTAGATTGAAGCTCTAAGTGTCGGCGGTTCGATTCCGTCCTGACCCACCATTATTTGCGGGTGTAGTTTAATGGTAAAACCTCAGCCTTCCAAGCTGATGTCGTGAGTTCGATTCTCATCACCCGCTCCAAAATGGGCCTATAGCTCAGCTGGTTAGAGCGCACGCCTGATAAGCGTGAGGTCGATGGTTCGAGTCCATTTAGGCCCATCATTATTCCGAAGTAGCTCAGTTGGTAGTAGCACCTGACTGTTAATCAGGTTGTCGCAGGTTCGAGTCCTGCCTTCGGAGCCACGGCCCGTTGGTCAAGTGGTTAAGACACCGCCCTTTCACGGCGGTAACACGGGTTCGAATCCCGTACGGGTCATCAAGCATGTAGCACAAATATTGTGTTACATGCTTTTTCTTTTATCAATAAATGATACATTAGTAAAGAGTGAAAGCTACGAATCCGCTATCAATGGTTCAGTAGCTTTTTTACATGACTAATATTTTGTTTCTCCTTTCTATAAGATGTCGCCCACCTCTTTTCCTTCTTCATTCACAATATCTTCTAATCATGATTCGATTCATTATAAATTTGAACAAACTATTTCATATATGCAATATGTATGTTTTTTTATAGCTATTTTCGTGGTGCTTGTCGTTTTGTTCCTCTAATATGAGGATAAGTGGAGGAATCGAAATGAATATACAGGAGATCCAGCAATTTTTAAGTTTATATCAGACAGAACAAGATGAATCAGAGCGTTGGTTAGCGAATAGATTACAACAGATTAAGAATGCAGGTGAGTACGACCCAACAACAGAGGAGCTAGCTTTTGGTGCACGGGTGGCGTGGCGTAATAGTAACAAATGTATTGGTCGTCTGTTTTGGCAATCATTGCATGTAGTAGATGCACGTGCCGTTTTAGATGAACAGGATATTTTTCAAAAACTACTGGAGCATATCGATTATGCAACAAATAGTGGAAAAATCCGTCCAACAATAACAGTATTTGCTTCGAACAGAGTGCGTATATGGAATCATCAGCTAATTCGTTATGCAGGCTATGAAACGGAAGCTGGCGTTATTGGTGATGCACATTCTATTGTTTTTACTAAAGTATGTGAATCGTTAGGTTGGAAAAGTGAGAGGACACCATTCGATGTGTTACCTCTTGTTATACAAGTAGATGAGCGAGCTCCGCAGCTGTTTACAATTCCTGTAGAATATATTTTAGAGGTGCCAATTCGTCATCCAGAGTCAGTGGATGTAGAGAAATTAGGAATGAAATGGTATGCTGTACCCATAATTTCAAGTATGCGTTTTCAAATGGCAGGCATTGATTTCCAAGCCGCACCCTTTAATGGCTGGTATATGGGGACAGAAATCGGTGCACGTAATTTAGCAGATCATGACCGTTATAATATGCTACCAGCTATTGCGGAGGTTTTTAATCTTGATACAACCAAGCAAGCTTCACTTTGGCGTGATCGTGCATTAGTGGAACTTAATATTGCTGTCCTTCATTCTTTTAAAGAACAAGGCGTGAGCATTGTCGATCATCATACAGCTGCTCAGCAGTTTAAATTGTTTGAAGAAGCAGAGGAATCAGCAGGACGAGACGTTACAGGCAACTGGACATGGCTAATCCCACCACTTTCGCCCGCAACGACTCATATTTTCCATAAACCTTATGTCAATATTTATCATACACCCAATTATTTTTATCAAAAACCATGCTATTAACTGATTGTGGAGAGGACGAAACGCTATGTTGAATGAGCAAATTCCGAGTATCCCGTGGTTACAATTGACGACACCTTATGGAAGAGGAACGGCTATCCCTCAGCTGATTGAACAGGAGCAATATATAGAGCTAGCTGAGTTAGTGGAGCATCAAGGTACACTATGGCAGGTCACACCATGGGCTTTGCTTGTCCTTCTAAAAAAGCTTGCTAGCAAAAATACCGGGGATGTCTCTGTACAAGAAGTAGAGCTTTATTTAGCTGTGGCACATGCAATTTCTGAAGATTATCTAGACCCATCATATTCAGTTCAAACTATGCAGGAGCTGTTAGATGTCAAATATTTATGGATGGATCACGAAGAGAATGATGAGCTGGAATGGGAGGAGGAAACGCCAAAGGGTTATGAGCAGAAAGCTTTTGTAAGCTATTATTATTTTAGTTATATACTCTTACAAGAGGCTGTTCCTATTTTTGCAGCAGTTATAGCTCACAACAAAGAAACAGCAGACCGTCTTACTGAACTGCTAACCTTACTACAGCAATTGGACAAATAAAACGTCTATACCTATATAGAAGTAAAGCAGATGGGAAATATGAGCAGTTATCCCATCTGCTTTATTTTAATGGACATATTCGTCTTTAGAAGCTCTCATTGAGCAAAAGAAAAGAATGGTCGCCACAGCTACAAAGAGCCAACCAGCAATATTCCAGCCACCAAATAAATCATGTAAGTAGCCAAAAAGAATAGGGCCAATGGCGGCAAATAAATAACCTAATGATTGTGCAAAGCCTGATAAATCTGCTGCCTCAAATGCCGTGCGTGTACGAAGTGTAAAGAACATCATCGCTAAGGCAAATGAAGAACCTCCTGCTAAACCTAAAAGAATCATCCACAGTACCCCAAGACTTGTCCACTCCATGACAACTCCAGTAAAGCCTATTAAATAGAAGAATGTAAACATCACTACAAGAGGTCTTTGAGAAGCCATTTTACTTGCAATGATAGGCACAGCCAATGCCATTGGTACTTGTGAAAATTGCATGATAGAAAACATCCAACCAGCTTTGTCAGGAGCCAATCCCTGGGCGATGTAGATTTCGGGAATCCAAGCAGCAGTCGTATAAAATAATAAAGACTGTAATCCCATTGCACCTGTGACAGCCCAAGTAACAGGTGACTTCCATAAGGGTGTACTCGTCATTTTAGAGGTAGTGGCTGGCTCAGGTTTATTTGATTTCAATTGAGGTATCCAAATTAAAATCGTTACGACCACTAGTACAAGTGCAATGGACAGCGCTCCTTGCCAGCCAAATGATGAATTGGCTATAGGATAGCTAATACCTGCGCCAAGCCCAGCCGTTAAGTTCATCGACATAGTGAAAAATGCCATTAATAAACCAACATGGTATGGAAATTTTAATTTTAATAATCCTGGAATCAGCACATTTCCAAATGATATGGCTATGCCGATGAGTACAGTACCAAATACAAGTAACCCCGTTGTACCAAGGGAACGTAGAACAATCCCCAAGGCTAATAAAATAGTGGATAAAAATAGTGTTAGCTCAAGCCCTAGTTTGCGTGCTACAACGGGCGCAAATGGTGAGATGGTAGCAAAAGCGAGCAATGGAATCGTTGTTAGAAAGCCTGCAAGTACATTAGAAATACCAAGATCGTCACGGATAAATGATATAATAGGGCCAACAACAGTTAGTGGCATTCTTAATGTAGAGGCTATAAAGATAACTCCGAAGACTAAAAGTAAGGTTGTTCCCCTCCAGCTAATTTTTTTACTCGGAAAACTAGCGGAATGATCATTTGTAGTCAAAATAAATCCCCCTGTTCGTAACCGCTCTAATTGAACTACTATAACACTTTAACAAACTAATAAAAATAGTAGAAGATTCACAAAATACAGAACATTTATTGTTATATTGAAATGTCAAAGGTCTTATGCTAATATAATAAGCATCATAAATTTAATAATTATATGCCTCATGTTTGTATTGAGGTAGAGGTCGCGATATTTATAAGTATGCTAATGGAAATGACAAGCATTGATGAGATTAGCTGAAAGGGAATATTGCCGAAGTGTGAGGGGACTTGAAAACCTCATGCTGGGGCTGTCTCCGAAAGGAACAGAACTGTCACGTTTGCACAACGTGTTGAGCTATCATTTAGGAAAAACTGAGGATTAACTTAGCCATCACAGTGTATATGTGATGGCATTTTTTTGCCTCGTAAATAGGAAGGAAGCTATATCGTGAGTGAAATAAAAGTAAATCAGCTCGGACATAAAGCGCCAAAGCTGAAAAAAGAATTGAAAAGCCGTCATATCACAATGATTTCTTTAGGCGGTACAATTGGTACGGGACTATTTTTAGCCAGTGGTGGTGCCATTGCACAAGCTGGACCTGGTGGTGCATTGCTTGCCTACGCCCTAATCGGTATTATGGTGTACTTTTTAATGACAAGCTTAGGGGAAATGGCTGCCTATATGCCATCATCCGGTTCATTTAGTACGTATGCAACAAAATTTGTAGATCCAGCACTAGGCTTTGCATTAGGCTGGAACTATTGGTATAACTGGGCAATCACTATTGCAGCAGAAATTGCGGCAGTATCCTTAATTATGAAATATTGGTTCCCTGATAGTTCATCAGCCCTTTGGACAGTATTATTTATTGCTGTTGTACTGTCATTTAATTTACTTTCTGTAAAGAGCTATGGAGAAAGTGAATATTGGTTTGCGATGATTAAAGTAGTGACAGTCATTGTTTTTATTATTATCAGTTTATTAATGATTTTTGGTATTTTAGGTGGACAGGCGCCTGTAGGCTTTACTAATTTCTTTATTAGTGATGGACCATTTCACGGTGGCTTCCTAGCTACATTTGGAATTTTCCTAGCAGCCGGATTTTCATTCCAAGGAACAGAGTTACTTGGGATTACAGCAGGTGAAACAGACGATCCAGGAAAAAATATTCCAAAGGCTGTTAAATCCGTATTCTGGCGTATTCTTTTGTTTTATATTTTAGCAATTGGTGCAATCGGAATGTTGATTCCATTTACAGATGAACGCTTATTATCAGAAGATATCGCAGTATCACCGTTTACATTAGTGTTTGACCGCTTAGGTATTGCATTTGCAGCTTCGTTAATGAATGCCATTATTTTAACGGCTATGCTGTCAGCTGGAAATTCAGGGCTTTATGCATCATCACGTATGCTATGGCAATTAGCAGTGGATGGACATGCGCCTAAGTTCTTCACAAAGCTAAGTCGTCGAGGAATACCAATTTATGCATTGATGGCAACATTAGCTGTAGGTTGCTTAGCTTTTTTAGCGTCTTTCTTTGGTGATGGCGTTGTTTATATTTGGCTGTTAAACGCCTCTGGTATGTCTGGTTTTATTGCATGGCTCGGCATTGCCTTTAGTCATTATCGCTTCCGTCGTGCATTTGAGGCACAGGGCCTAGATCCAAAGCTATTACCTTATAGAGCAAAATTGTACCCGTTTGGACCACTATTTGCCTTTACTGTTTGTATGATTGTGGTCATTGGGCAAAATTACACGGCCTTTACGGGAGACCAAATTGATTGGTATGGGATATTAGTTTCTTATGTTGGAATCCCACTATTTTTACTGTTATGGTTTGGCTACAAAATCAAGCACAAAACAAAAATGCTTTCACTTCAAGAATGTGATTTAAAAGTGGAAGATTAAATAGTAGGGCTGTTCTGTAAACTAATGAATGATTGGTTTATGGGACAGCTTTTTATGTCTTAATCGTCGTTAACTAGCCATTCGAAAGTCGATGTCTAATCAAATAAAAAACAGGTACCCATTCTTGAACTGCCCCGTAATAGTTAGAAATCAAACTTTTACGGGGCAGTTCATCTCGAGTACCTGATTTTTATTATCCAAATATTGTTTCCCACAGTAAGTAAATATTCAATGTCACAACGATAACAACAACAAACCAACCTAAAAACGTTGTAATACGGTGATTGACTAAACTGCCCATGATGTTTCGTTTGCTTGTAAACATCACAAGAGGGACAAGAGCAAATGCAATACCGAAAGATAAAACAACCTGACTTAGAACGAGCGCATAGGTTGCATTCACGCCTGAAGCAATAATGACTAGAGGCGGCACCATAGTAATCGCTCTACGTAAATAAAGTGGTATTTTTCTTTGAATGAATCCTTGCATGACTACATCACCTGCTAACGTCCCGACAGAGGAGCTAGCTAGCCCGGCAATAAGTAAACCAAGACCAAATGAAATAGCAGCCATGGGGCCGAGCGCATCTTTTAAGCCATTGTAGGCAACATCTAAATCTTCTACAACCACGCCTTGTGTGTGGAAGACTGCTGCAGCAATGATCAGCATGCTCATATTAATCGCTCCGGCAATAATCATAGCGATGATAATATCGATAAATTCAAAACGGAAAATACGTTTTTTTTCATTTTCATTCCGACCAACAATACGATTTTGCGTTAACGATGAATGTAAGTAAATAGCATGAGGCATGACAGTTGCTCCTAAAATACCTGTTGCTAATAATAGTGAATCTACACCTTCAAACTGTGGCGTGAACATGCCAATCGCTACATCGCCCCATTCTGGCTGTGCTAAAAATGTTTGGAAGGCAAATGCTAAGACAACAATTAACACCATGCCCGAAATACCGGCTTCAAAGGCTCTAAATCCTCTTCTTTGAAGTTCTAAAATAGCAAATGAACCAACTGCCGTAATTAATGCTGCGGGCAGCATAGGGATATTGAAGAGCAAGTAAAGCCCTAATGCTGCACCAATAAATTCAGCGAGATCTGTAGCAATGATGACCAATTCAGCCTGTATCCATAAAAAGATGGATGTTTTTTTAGAAAAATGCTCGCGTGCTACTTCAGGCAAGTTTTTACCTGTCGCAATTCCAAGCTTGGCAGATAAGGATTGAATTAACACGGCCATTAAATTAGAAAAGGCTATAACCCAAAGTAGCAGGTAGCCATATTGAGAGCCTGCTGTAATATTTGTAGCAAAATTACCAGGATCGATATAGGCGACGGCTGCAATAAATGCAGGTCCTAAAAATGGTAAAAAGCGTCGCCAACCTTTTATATCTCCATCTAAAACCGCCTCGGCAGACGATTTTGTGACTCGTTTGTAAACCATATTGTTCCCTCGTTTCAAAAAGTATCATTAACGAAATAAAGTTTCCTATAGGAAAATAAGATATTAGTATTCTAACGCTAGGAATCAAAAAAGTGAAGTGGTTTGCTTTAAGTTTCTATAAGTATGTGCCATTCTCATCATTTTCTAATTAGACTTTCACCACCAGCATCGTTTACGATGAAAAGAAAAGATGAAGGACGGATTCGACATGACCAATCGAATTTTAATTATAGAAGATGAAGAAAATATTGCGAGAGTGCTACAGCTTGAGCTTCAATTTGAAGGCTTTGAGGCGGAAATGGCTCATACAGGGACAGATGGTTTGCTTCGTTACCGTGAACAGCCATGGGATTTGATCCTACTTGATGTCATGCTGCCTGAGATGAGTGGCATTGATGTGCTAAAGCGGATTCGTGCAACGGAATCCCAGACACCTGTTATTATGCTTACTGCCAAAAGTGAGGTGGAGGATAAAGTAAAAGGATTGGATTTAGGAGCCAATGATTATGTGACAAAGCCGTTTGAAATTGAAGAATTGCTGGCGCGTATTCGCAATGCTTTACGATTTTCACAAAAGGCTAGTTCAAAACAAGTTGCCCTTGCATTTGGACACTTATCGATAAACGAGCAAACAAGAGAGGTCGTATATTTTAATAAAGATATTCAACTGACACCTCGTGAATATGATTTATTGTTCTATTTACTAAAGCATCCTAAACAAGTACTGACTAGGGAACAGCTACTAGAGGCTGTATGGGGCTATGACTATTATGGGGATACAAATGTTGTGGATGTCTATATTCGCTATGTACGACAAAAGCTTGAAGCTGCTAATGCAACGCCTATTATCCAAACAGTTCGTGGAGTTGGCTATGTGTTGAAGGAACATCGTGATGAGACTTAAAACAAAAATTCATCTACTTACAACATTGCTGATGCTAGTAATATTAGTGGCCACAAACAGTGGAATTTATTTATTGTATGAGAAATCTGCCTATGATACGGAATATCATCAGCTTCAAACACGTGCCAATGATTTAAGCTCCACATTCAGTCAGTTAAATGCTCAAACTAACCTACAGCAAGTATTAAGAGCCTATATGCCGACAGATGGTGCCGTCTACATTTATGATGGAGAGCGTTTAAAAACAAAGGTTCAGGCTACCCTTGACATGCCAGAAGGCCCTTCCATTACCTATACAATGCCTGCTATTTGGATAGACGGAACGGTTGTGGATATCACATTACAGCAATCCATGGAAGAAGTAGAACGGACATTAAGTTTGCTAAAGGTTATATTGATTATTGTATCTGTTATTGCAACGATTCCTATTTTCTTAGCAAGCCTAGTACTTGGGCGACTTATTTTATTACCGCTAGAACGTTTAAATGAGACTATGCGAAAAAGTGCATCGACAGGAAAATATGAAAAAATGGATATACCAGTAAAAGGTGGGGATGAGTTAACAAACATTAACCGTACTTTTAATATGATGATGGAAAAGCTTGAACAGCATTATCGAAAGCAAGAAGAATTTGTATCGAATGCTTCCCATGAATTGAAGACACCCATTACGGTTATTGAAAGCTATGCAAAATTACTGCTCAGAAGAGGTTTTGACAATCGGGAAGTTGCACAGGAATCATTACTAGCTATTGCCAATGAATCATCACGCATGCATGAAATGGTGCTGCAATTGCTAGAACTAGCTAAAAATAATGAGCATCTGGACATTCATTTTGAACAGCTAGAGCTCGCGCCGTTCTTGAATAAAGTGGCTTCCCAAATGCAGCATGCGTATCATCGAGCATTTATAGTTGATGTGAAGAAGCCAAGTTTTGTTTATAGTGATGAAAAAATATTAAAGCAACTACTCTTTATTTTGCTGGATAACGCTAGGAAATATAGTGAGGAGGAAGTGCATATTCTCGCAACAGAAACAGCTAATCATGTATGCATTACCATCCAAGATTTTGGTATTGGTATTCCAGCGGAGCATATTCCACATTTGTTTGAGCGATTTTATCGTGTAACAGGAGATCGTAACCGTAAGACAGGTGGTTCTGGGCTAGGACTTGCCATAGCGCATGGGCTTGCAGAACAATTGGGGATAATGATGGATGTAAAAAGTACAATTGGAGAAGGGTCAAGCTTTACCTTATGTATACCAAAGGAGGGACAACAATGAGAAAGTGGCTGTTGATAATTGTTGTGATTGTCCTTCTCGGTAGCGGAACGTTTTGGTTTATTCAAACGCGTTATTTTCAAGTCGAGCCTCTTAGCGAAGCGGAGGCCATTCGCCATGTTGAAACAATCTATAAAGGTCATGTTACTCAGGTGAAGAAACAAGGAAAAACCTATGAAATGCTCTTTACGCGAGATCATATCAAGTATGGAGCTGTGCTCGATGCTACGACACAACAGGTGACTGATTTAAAAATAAAAGAAGGACAAAGTAAATTACTGTTAACAGAAAAGCAAATCAGGCAGATGGTTAAACAGGAATATGGAGATGTAGAAAGTGTTATGTTAACAGATTCCATTTATACAGTGCGAGTTGAAAAAGATAGCAAGCAAAAAGATATCACACTTGATGGCTATTCCGGTGAAGTATTATCGGAGAAAATGGTGGAGCCACAAGAACAATCTGTAGAAGGGCCTATTATTACTGAGCAGCAAGCCGTTCAAATAGCACTGGAGCAATTGAAGGGAGAGGTGGATTCAGTCGATTTTGAAGAAACCTCAGAGGGTGGTTACTATTTAGTTGAAATTGAAACACAGGATGACGAAGCCACTTTTCAAATTCATGCCGTTTCAGGAAAAGTTCTGTCTGTTACATGGGATGACGAACAATAAATCATTTCTCATGAAATTCTAATGTTCCTCTTATAGTTCTATCATCTTCGCTTGCTAAGCTAAGAATAGATAAAACAAAGGAGAGATGAATATGAAAAAAATAATTATGATTCCAGCATTGGTAGTTACTCTTGGGGTTGGAGCAGCAATTGGCTCGACAACTTTATTATCAGGAAATGCGCAAGAAAATAAGGTATTAACAATGCAGCAGATTGAGAAGAAAGCATTAGCAATAGTTGATGGGACTGTTGCGGATATCGAATTTGATCAAAATCAATTCCGCTCTATTTACGAAGTAGAGGTGCATACCGAGACAGCGGAACATGATTTAAAATTTGATGCTTATACGGGAAAATTACTGAAGCAGAAAAAAGAGCGTCGAGATGACGATGATTGGGATAATTACATTTCTGTTAGCACGCCAACAGCGAAAATTATTACAAAAGAACAGGCTATCGAAACAGCCTTAACGAAAGCAAAAGGTACCGTGACAAAAATTAAGCTGGATGATGGCTTATATGAAATAGAATTGAAAGATGGTCAGTATGAATATGAAGTAGATGTGGATGCAATGACAGGGAACATTGTTGATTTTGAACAAGATATAGAAGACTAAAAGAGCGAGCTGTCTTAAAAGTAGAGCATACTTTTAAGACAGTTTTTTGTTGTAGCGAGAGTATTGGCAGCAATGACGAGTATTAACATATGCTCGAAAAAAGTCTATGTTTTTCACTCGTGAAAATGAAAAATTTTCTTCTTTACTTTTTCAATCAGCAGGCGTAATATGACATCATTATAAAAGTTTCAAATTTCTAAATCGCTGAAGCAACTAAACGCGGGGGAACCAATTTTGATGTATGGCATAAGCCATTCTTGGGGTGAATCTCTTCCATTTGGAGGGGTAGGGCTACTCAGGCCCGAATCCGACAGCTAACCTCGTAAGCGTTAAGAGCAGAAAAGTGGAGCTTGGCAGACGGATGAACGTCTACAAGTCTTATTTAGTGATGACTTGTAGACGTTTTTTGATGTTATTTAGAGAGGCGAAACACATTCTATGAAACTAGAAGGTGTTTATCAATGAAATCCTCATTCAAACGTTATGTAATCGGCAAACCATTAAGATCCGATGAGTTAGGGGAACAAAAGCTTAGTAAAGCAAAGGCATTGGCAATCTTATCGTCCGATGCTTTGTCTTCAGTAGCCTATGGACCAGAACAAATTTTAATTGTTCTTATGACAGTGGGCACACTTGCCCTTTGGTATTCTTTACCGATTGCCGTTGGAGTGGTCGTTCTGCTTGTGGCACTGATTTTATCTTATCGTCAGGTTATTTTTGCTTATCCACATGGTGGTGGCGCTTATGTAGTATCGCGAGAAAATTTAGGAGTGAATGCAGGTCTTGTAGCTGGAGGCTCTTTGCTTGTTGATTATATTTTAACAGTAGCAGTTAGTGTTTCAGCAGGTACAGATGCTATTACATCGGCATTTCCAAGCCTTAATCCATACAATGTACCCATTGCTATCGTTTTTGTGATTTTCTTAACAATTTTAAACCTACGAGGTGTAACAGAGTCAGCCTCTATCTTGGCATACCCAGTCTATCTATTTGTAGGCGTTATGCTCTTGTTAATTGGGATTGGGCTCTATCAGGTTACAACTGGTCAGGTGCCAGCAGAGCTGCATCCAAAGGTTGGTACACCAGTGGCAGGGATTAGCTTATTTATTTTATTAAAGGCATTTGCCTCAGGTAGCTCAGCGTTAACCGGGGTAGAAGCTATTTCTAATGCTATTCCTAATTTTAGAAATCCTGCTCCTAATAATGCAGCAAAAACACTTTTAGCGATGGGCGCCATTTTAGCTGTTTTATTTATTGGTATTGTAAGCCTAGCTTATTTTTATGGGGTTGCCCCAACAGCAGAGGCAACAGTAGTTTCCCAACTGGCAGAAGCTAGTGTTGGTCGGAATTTCCTTTATTATATTGTACAGGGGACTACGGCAATGATTTTAGTACTTGCCGCAAACACAGGGTATTCAGCCTTTCCATTGCTTGCTGTGAATTTATCGAAGGATGGTTTTATCCCAAGAATATTCCAAATTCGTGGAGATCGTCTTGGTTATTCAAATGGCATCATGATGCTAGGTGTTGCGGCCATTGTCTTAATTATTCTTTTTGATGGAGCCACAGAGCATTTAATTCCGCTATATGCAGTTGGGGTATTTATTCCGTTTACATTAGCGCAAACGGGAATGATGCGAAAATGGTGGCGCGAAAAACCTAAAGGTTGGGTAGCAAAATTTTCTATCAATACAATTGGAGCAGCGATCTCTTTCATTGTAGCTATGATGTTCTTTGTGACAAAAATGCCCCAAGTATGGCCAGTGTTCGTCTTTTTACCAATCATTATTTTTGTATTTCATCGGATTAAGCACCATTATCAAGCCGTTGGAGAACAATTGAGATTGAATCAGGAGGAGCTGACTACTATTGAGGGAAATGTGTTCATTGTGCCAGTCGCTGGTATAACAAAGGTAGTTGAAAACTCTCTTCATTATGCTAAATCACTTAAGGTGGATAAAGTGATCGCCTTTTATGTAGCTTTCGATCAAGCAGAAGCAAAAGCTTTTGAAGAGAAGTGGAACGCATGGCAACCTGATGTACGGTTAGTGACTTACTATTCACCATATCGTAGCATTACACAGCCATTGATGAAATTTATTGATAAAGTAGAGCACCATTGTACTAAAACAAATCATAAAGTGACGGTTGTGATTCCTCAATTTCTACCGAAAAAAGGGTGGCATCATATGCTACACAACCAATCGAGTCTACTCATTCGTACGACACTGTTATTTCACAGAAATGTCGTCATTATGACAGTCCCTTTTCATTTATCAAAATAATGCTAGCAAGCTAGAAAATAGTCTGTTATAATCAGTACGTTGATTGAAAACACGAACGTTTGCAATTGAAAAGTTGCGAAATACCATTAAATTCCGAAAAATCAAACTTTATTTCGTAAAAGTTATAGGTTCTTGCCGAATAAAGTGATAAATTGGATATTCTGATAGTTTCATACAAATCCACTCATATAATAGCGAGAATAGGGCTCGCAAGTTTCTACCGATTTACCGTAAATAAATCGACTATGGGTAGCAATGCTTTTAGAGAACTTCAATTATAATGATGTTTTCTATTCGTTTCGACGTTTTTACGCTGAATGCTTTGCTCCACTCGTAGCTGAATGGAAACAAGGTATTTAGCGTTTTTTATTACTCTGAAAGAAAGAAGGATATAAAAGAAATGAAGTTATTACAAGACAAAATTATGCAAGAGGGTAAAGTATTATCTTCATCCGTATTAAAAGTTGATTCATTTTTAAACCATCAAATTGATCCAATATTAATGAAGGAAATTGGGCATGAATTCGCAAACCGTTTCTCTGATCAAGTGATTACAAAGATTTTAACAATAGAATCTTCAGGTATTGCACCATCTGTTATGTTAGGGTTAGAAATTGGCGCGCCTGTCGTGTTTGCTCGTAAACGCAAATCGTTAACACTTTCAGATAACCTTTATTCATCAAAGGTACATTCGTTTACAAAAAATGAAACAAATGAGATCTCTGTATCACGTAATTTCTTAAATGAGGACGATAATATTTTAATTGTTGATGATTTCTTAGCAAATGGTGAAGCTGTCAAAGGCTTACTAGATATTGCTGCACAAGCTGGTGCGCATGTTGTGGGTGTGGGCATCGTTATTGAAAAGGGCTTCCAAGATGGTGGAAAATTATTGCGTGAGCAGGGAGTTCGCGTTGAGTCATTAGCGATTGTAGACTCTCTTGAAGATGGCAATGTAACATTTGCTACGGAGGCTCGCTCGTAATGAATACCTTTAAATCAACTGCGCTAGCGATTCAACATTTACTTGCGATGTATGCTGGAGCCATTTTAGTGCCACTGATTATTGGTGGAGCAATTGGCTTTGATTCAACACAAATGACGTATTTAGTAGCAATTGATATTATGATGTGCGGGATTGCAACACTTTTACAGGTATATTCAGGTAAATTCATCGGGATTGGCTTACCTGTAGTACTTGGCTGTACATTCACAGCAGTAAGTCCAATTATTGCGATCGGCACCAATCCAGAGCAAGGTATTACAGATATTTATGGTTCTATTATTGCCTCTGGTGTAATTGTAATGATTATTGCGGGCTTCTTCGGCAAGCTTGTGAAATTCTTCCCTCCAGTAGTAACTGGATCCGTTGTTTCGATTATCGGTATTTCCTTATTACCAGTAGCTTTAAACAATATGGCAGGTGGACAAGGTGCTGAGGATTTTGCTTCTGCTTCTAATGTGGCATTAGCGTTTATTACATTAATCATTATTTTAATCGTGTATCGTTTTTCTACAGGTTTTGTTCGTGCGATTTCTATTCTGATTGGATTAGTAGTAGGTACCGTTTTAGGTGCATTCATGGACAAAGTGGATTTCACGCCAGTAGCGGATGCTAATGTATTTCACATGGTACAACCTTTCTACTTTGGCATGCCAACATTTGATGTAACGGCAATTATCACCATGACACTTGTAGCAATGGTATCTTTAGTAGAGTCATCTGGTGTCTATTTTGCACTAAGTGATATTTGTAATAAAAAATTAGATTCAAAGGATTTAGCTCGCGGCTATCGTTCAGAAGGTCTAGCTTCAGTAATCGGTGGTATTTTCAATGCCTTTCCTTACACAACATTCTCACAAAACGTGGGACTTACGCGTATGTCAGGCGTTAAGGACCGTAAAGTCATTTACATCACTGGTGGATTATTAGTAGCACTTGGCTTCCTACCGAAAATCGCAGCGTTAACAACGATTATTCCAACATCCGTACTAGGTGCAGCGATGCTTGCGATGTTCGGAATGGTGATTACACAAGGTATGGGGATGCTTGTACCAGTTATGAATGAGTCAGCTGAGAATGCGATGATTGCTGCGATTGCAGTAAGTTTAGGGGTCGGTGTATCAGTCGTTCCTGGCATTTTTGATGCACTACCAGAAAAAGTGTCTATTTTAACATCCAACGGTATCGTCTGTGGTTCTGTCACAGCGATTATCCTTAATATTTTATTCAATATGATTGGGCCTAAGCATAAGCAAGACCCGATGCATGGTGAAGTATAAAGGGAAAATTAAATAACTTTCATCTAAATACCCCACATGTTTTGATGAAAAGAACGTTGTAAAGTCGCCTATCTTTTGGCTATTAATTTAGTTGAAAGTAGGTGGCTTTTTTGTATGCGTAAAAGATTATTCTTTAGAAGAACAAGCTAAATTGAAATTCAGGTTATTAAGTTTTTTCTTATTTTTATTCTGCCAAAAAGGGGAAAGAAGTTAGAAAAGTATACTTCATAACTTATGATGAGCACTATATATTTTTTGTTCAATGGTTAGAGCTCTTGAATATAAAATAACTAAAGAAATGAAATAGTAGTCGCAAAATTGACATCAGACGTATTCGGAAGAAATTTAACTTTTTGTAATTGGATTAATTTGATATATGAATTAATTGTGAAAATTGGGAAAAAGTAATATTTACCATTTATGTAAAATGGATTATAATAATATTTGTGATACATATTATGAAAATGGAGGTATTAATTTACATGTTAAAAAAACTTATATTAGGTGCAACAACAGTAGGATTGTCTTTAGGGATTGCTGCCAATGCAAATGCAGAAGAACCTATTGAAACTAATTTACCACATCAAGGGAATACAGTGATTAGCATAGATCTTCCTATTACTACTTTTAGTAATCAAATATATGAAAGAGTTTTTGAGCTGTATCCTAAAAGCCAGTATCAGATGGCAGCAGATACTCCTAAAACAAAATTTGTGTATAAACAACTAAATAATGGAAATAAATACGGAGGAACACTAAGCAAAGAAACCACAACCATTGAACACGGTGGCGTAAATGGTGACTATTGGAAAGTCTGGTATTCTGGTATGCTATCAAGATATCTTGATTAGTTTTTAGTAAGAGGCTGGGACAAAACTAGCTGATATTCAAGATAAAAGGGAAATCGATGTTGTTCGATTTCCCTTTTTACTTATTTGACTAAGTTTTTTGATTTTCTTTACCTCATTTCTTGATTAATGGCAATATATTTCCGAACTGCCATTAATGCTAAACGTATTTCGTTTTCAACCTTCGATTTTCCTCGTATTAAAAACCGAATGGAACTCAAATTAGCCTTTAAGAATCCAAAAACTGGGTCCGCATCGACTTTGCGTTTTCGATAGATGGCACTCGTTTTCTCTTCCGAAAGCTTGACTCTAACATATTCTTTTTGCTGTTTCCATTTTTCATTCACCATGATTTTCTAATTGGTGCCTTCCTTTGCTTTTGTACAAGATGAACGGAATGAACATCCTAAACAGTCTTCTCATGAACGTACGTTGAAAGCATGTACAATATTCCGTACAGATGGATATTCCAATTCTAGACGTTTCTGATGTTGGGTTATGTCCCAGTCTCTTTTTGATCGTATTCATAATATTGTGAGTGACCTGAAGTAATAACATCCTATTTTCGAAAATTAAGCTATAAAAATGTGACATTTCATGCTAATGGATTATGGAGCTGGCGAGAGTCGAGATTTTCACCCTCCATTTCCTATCATTTCTGAACATTGTTTTTTACAATTAAATAAAAAATCCTTTTAGCAGTCTAGTACTTACTTCAAGATAATATGGAAATACGCTAAATTTATTTTTATTGATACTTGTATCAATAGCACTACTTTCCCTTGTTTACATATAATCATCATTATTAATTATTTTACTCACTTTAAAATGATTTTTTCTTTCGAATCTGTTTCATACCATTGGTCAAACAAGAACCACTTTCCAAAAATATATAAATTTGTGTCTAAGTGCGATTAACATATCTCATAAGCAATACTTAGGTAGTATTATATCGCGCAATTAGTTTAGAAGAGCACTTTTAAAGCAATGCCATCTGCAATGTTTAAAATTAGGTTATAAGGGGAATTTAAAAATGAGGATGGTTTTTAATAGAATGTAATTCTCTCTTTCAACATACACTTATATATAACTACTCTGAGAAAGGTCTAGTACAAATGCAAAGTATCGTTTTAATATTAATTCTTCAATTAGTTTATGTACCTTTTTTAACATTGCGAACAATATTTTTGGTAAAGAATATTACATTCCTTGCTGCGATATTTGGTATGCTGGAGATGTTAGTGTATGTATTTGGCCTTTCACTCGTTTTTAGTGGGAAGCAAAGCATGTTATCTATGGTTGTCTATGCAGTTGGATTTGGATTAGGTATATTTTTAGGAGCAAAAATAGAACGTAAGCTAGCGATAGGCTATGTTTATACAACCATTAATACGCAAAATAAGAATGAAGAGCTTGTGAAATTTCTTCGTAACGAAGGGTTTGCAGTCACGATTTATATCGGAGAAGGGCGAGATAGTAATCGCTATAAATATGAAATTTTAACGAAGAGAAATCGTGAAGGGGAGCTCTTTCAAATAGTAGAGCAATTTGAGCCGAATGCCTTTATTATCTCGTATGAGCCTAAATCATTTAAGGGCGGCTTTTTACTTGCTCGTATGAAGGCTAAGCAAAAATAATTTAATAAGGAAGGACCTCTGCTAAATGCCGAGGTCCTTTTTTAGGATGTTAATTAAATTTTGTTTCTACCCAGTCTTTAAATAAACTAAAGTCTGTGTAGACAATTTCCTTGTAGCTCATGGCTTGTAAAATTGTATGCTCTATAAATACATCAAGCTCTTTGTCGATTGCTTTCAAAATCTCCTCCTCACTGTGATAGGTAAAAACATGAGAATAATCGATATCAGCTCGTGCATGTATTTTAGCAGCAATTTTCCCCATAAGTGATGTTGTAATAAAGTAATCCTCTACATCCTTATAGTTTTTAGGCTTAATCTTCTTTTTATAAGGAGAACGTTCACGAATATAAAATTCCTGTCCATTCATCGTGATAAAGGCTAAATGTGGGTCCTCTAAATGGTGCATAGCTTTTTGAGTTCCGACTACACGTGCTCCCTGATGCTCATAATGAGCCCAAAATAGTTCCTGATAAGGGAGGAAGTAGGCAGGAATTGCTGTGCGTACCTCTTTCATTTCTAACACTAAATCCTCGACTCCTGACGCACCTTTTTCGTCTTCCACTAAAATATAGTAACGTTTTAAACCGATGGAAGCTGTACCAGAGCCATACTTATAAGCTATGTCCCTAATTTTATATGTAGATAGTGCGTTTGAAATGGCGCTGTATTCTTCACTAGTAACAGGTTGAATTTCTTCATTCCATAAGAAGGCACGCTGACCATCCTCATTTACATACGAAATATCCTGTAAAAAATGAGATCGCTGGCGTTTATCAAGCTTTTTCAATAATCTCTTTGCTGGTCCCTTTGTATTGTCCTTTGTGAACATCAAGGTTAAAGGATTATCCTGCTTACGCTGGAATCGTTTTAGCTGATCTATGTAGCTACGGAGAAAATACTGAATAGCCGTTTCCTGAGTTGTCTTATGTAAGCCTTGTTCTTCTAAATAGAGCGCAATACTGACGCTCATGCGAATAATATCATATAAATAAGAGCCGACATAGCCCTCATCGAAATCATTAACATCAAAAACAATCTCGCCTGCCTCATTTTGAAAAGCACCGAAGTTATCCATATGCATATCACCTTGAATCCAAGTTGGCTTTCTATCAGGAGTATGGAAGATTGAGGCGGATTTTGTCATATCAAAATAAAATAGATAGGCACTTCCGCGGAAAAAGCGGAATGGGCTTTCTAGCATTTTGCGATATTTCTCCAGGCGCTGTGCCACTGTTAATGTCATTCGTTGTACATCAAATTCTTCAAAGATTGTTTCTAATTGTTCTTGTCTTAAAAAAGTTCTAGTATGTTTAACTTGTTCCAATAAAGCATGCTCCATACAATAATCCCCTTTGTTAAATCAAAATTTACCTGTATATACGAAAAATAATTGAATAGGTTTCGAAGAAATTTAGCAAATGTTCTCGATAAAAATGGTTATACATCTAAGGGTATTTCATAACATGTTCGATAACCTATTTTCATACTATAAGACATGCTTAATCACGGAGGGGGGTTATATGTATTTCTTTACAAAAGGTCTTGTCATTATAGTAGGAAGTATTTCATTGTCGTTAGGAATTAATTTATTTTTAACGCCATATGAAATTTTAGATGGGGGAGTAGTAGGGTTAGCGCTTATATTACATTATCTATATAAGCTCAAAATCGGTTTAATGATCATTATTATTAGTATTCCTATTTTTATTATTGCTTGGTTTAAATATAGAGCCTATTTTTACAATAGTATACACGGCTTAATAGCATCTTCCGTAATTATTGATTTGTTAAAGCCTGTGCGAAATCTTGTCCAAATGGATGCGCTTTACAGTGCCATTTTTGGAGGTATACTTGTCGGCTTCGGCATTGGTCTGATGCTGCGTTTTCAGACAAGCACAGGGGGGACAGACTTAATCGCTCAATTTATCTGTGACAAGACAGGTATCAATGTTGGAATATTAATATTTTTTATTGATTCCATTGTTATTGTTATAGGAGGCTTCCTACTATCCACATCGACCTTCCTATTATCCATTATTACCGTATTGGTAGTAGGCATTACGACAAGTGTTATTACTAGTCGAAGTCGAGTATCAGGAACGTAAAAATAGTCCCAGTATAAAACTGAAACTATTTTGGCGTCTGATTATCAAGTGTTTTCATTAGCTTCTTTTTAGGATGTGCTGGTTTGATCTCTGCAATGAGTATAGCTAGTAAAATAAGTACTGCACCTACGACCATGCGACTTGTTAAGATTTCATGCAAAAAGATGACGGATAACACCATACCGAAAAAGGATTCAGTCGATAGGATAATCGCAGCTTTAGTAGCAGTTGTATATTGATTGGCTACATTTTGGAAGAGGTAAGCAATTGTCGTAGAAAAAATACCTAGGTAAATAATCGAATAGATTGCTTCTTTTTCGAATGATGTCGGGATATCCCCTTGGCTAATGACGACTAGAACACCTATAAAGGATGCCGTGAGAAATTGAATAATGGTAAGAGCAATGGCATCTTCTTTTTGAACAAAAAGATTAGTATAAAAGATATCAAAGGCAAAAGCAACGGCACATGCTAAAGAAAGTGCATCCCCAACATTCATTGTTAATGAGCCTTGTAGTGATAAAAAGCCGATTCCTGCAATCGCAATTAGGGAACCAATGATTTCATAGCCGTCAATGCGGCGTTTATAAACCGCATAGGCTATTAAAGGAACAATAATGACATTCACTGCGGTTAAAAAGGCATTTTTAGACGGTGTTGTATATTGGAGTCCAACGGTTTGAAGGGCGAATGCTATATACAGAATTGTACCTAATAAAGCTCCCTTCCAAATAACAGATTTCGAAGCTTTTTTTAATCGAGAACCAAATAAAACCAATAATATAATGGAAGCTAATAAAAATCTACCAGCCATCACTTGATAAACTGTTAAATATTCTAAGGCAATAGCTGTTATAACAAATCCACTACCCCACACGATTGCAGTAATCAATAGCATGCCATCAGCTATGTAAGTTTTCATGTTTTCTTCCTCCTGACTTCAATAGAATAGCATAGGAGTGAGGAAAAGAATTTGATTTTATTTCTAAATATTCAGGCGTTTTTTGTACTTATTCCAAAGCGATTACTCAAAACCTACCTTGCTATGTAATAAGTACAATTTAACGGCTGCAGCTAAGTGTTCATAAAAAACATAATCATTATCTGTCGGTGCTACTAAATGACGTATTTTAGCCATACGATAGCGAATTGTATTAGGATGACAAAATTGTGCTACGGCAACTTCCTTAATATTTCCTTTTTTTACGATATAGGTTATGGCAGTTTCCATTAAATCGGGATCAGCCTTATCATCAAGTAAAGGAGCTAAAAAAGAAGTAACATAATCCATCGCAAATATAGGATCTTTACGATACAACTCAATTAATAAACGATCCGATGCGAGATGCTTATAATGAAGGCTAGGCAGCATGTCAATCTCAGCTAATATACTGGCAAAGAAGGCTTCGCGTAAAGCAGTAGGGAAGCCAGTTTGAGTATCGTAGCTACTGCTATAGCCAAAAGTGATCTTTTCCGTTGGGATGGCATATAATGCTAACCATTCATGTAACACCTTGTCAAATTGAAACAGCTGGGATGGATGTGTCATGATGATAAAAAGGCTCTGCTTATAGGAACAAATCAGACCTGATTTAAGTAGTGGCTCTAACGAAAAAATAGCTTGCATCCAGTTATGGTGAGATGTGTCACTTGCTCGTAAAGTTACTACAAATACATATTTTTCAAAGGGTCTATTGAGCTGCTGTAAAATGGATTTGATTTGCTCTTGTGTAGTATCTTCCTCCATTAATCTCCGTAAGATCGTTTCTAAAAAGAATGAATAATCCTGTGTTTTAGCGTAGGCCATTGTTTCTAAAATAATCTTCTCAAAAAACTCATCTCCACCAAATCTTAAAATAGGAAAATCTTGTTCCTCTGCATAAGTCAAAACCTCTTCAGGTAAATCTCTGAAAATAACAGGCTTATAAGCTAAGGCACTCGCCCCGAGCTCCACTAGATTTTTTACTGCATTTAATAAATACTCAGGCTTTTGTTTGGCAAATAATAAACTACTTAATACAACGCTGTTGGGCGTGAAAATTGTATCTCGCACATGGTGTATGTCTGGTGAAAATTCAAAGTCTAAAATCTCTACATTTTGAACAGCTTTATGCAAACCGTTGTGGCCAGCGACAACGGTGAAATTCTTTGTAATGGGTAATTGTAAAAATTTTTCTACATTCATAAACGGACCATTGCCTTTCTTGTAGTAAGGTACTAACTTCTATTATAAATTTACTTGTTCATAAAAAACCATTTGTATTCATGCAAATGGATATCCACCACAAAAAAATCTGCTCATTCAGCGGTAAACCGTGAAGTGAGCAGATTTCAGTACTTATCGTTTAAATGTTAGCAAAAATATTTGGCTTTCTATTTCTCAGTGGATTCGTTTGCTCAACGGCATACCCTACATTTAAAATGCGTCCTTCTTTAAAGGCAGGGCCAATAATTTGTAGCCCTATTGGTAAATTCCCTTTAAAGCCACAAGGAACGGAAAGGGCAGGTAAGCCAGTTAAGTTGCTAGGGCCTGTAAAGCGAATAATATTATCAATTAAATCCACTTTTTGACCATTTAACTCTGCGAAATCATCACCAATTGTATTAGCCACAACAGGTAGAGTAGGGGTAATAAGCACATCTACCTTATTAAAAATCTCTGTAAACTCCTGTTTGATTTGACGACGTACCTGTTGTGCCTGTAAGTAATTGACTGCAGAAGGCAATTCACCGAGCTCAAAGAGTAGGCGTATATCGTCACCAAAATCTTGTGGTCGCTCTTGTAAATCGGAATGGTGTATAGCTGCCGCCTCCGAAAGGGACGTCACAAGCTCTGCCCATTCTGCATATTGTAATGAAGGAATTCGCACTACTTCCACTTTCGCACCTTGATCTACTAAGTTTTGAATACTTGCTCGAACAGCTTTTTCAATATCAGCATCCACATTTTTAAAGAAGTATTCTTCATTGATACCAATCACTAAATCCTTGATATTGCCAGAAAGCTGCTGCACGTAGTTGTCTGTTGGAACGTCAATGCAAGTAGGGTCTCGATGATCAAAGCCAGAAATGACTTCAAGCAAGCCTGCTGCATCCTTTACTGTCTTTGTCATTGGGCCAATATGGTCTAAACTCCAAGCGAGTGGGTAACAGCCATATTTACTTACACGACCGTGTGTAGGTTTTAAACCAACAATGCCACAAGCAGAGGATGGAATTCGAATGGAACCAGCTGTATCCGTTCCTAATGAAGCAACACTGGCCCCTGCTGCAACAGCCGCCCCAGAGCCGCCGCTAGAACCGCCAGGGATTTTATCTAAATCCCATGGGTTGCGAACAGGTCCGTAATGAGGATTGTTATTGGTAATTCCCCAAGCATATTCATGCATGCTTAGTTTTCCAGTGAAAATTACACCAGCGTCACGAAGTTTTTCAACCACTGTCGCATCATAATCAGAAACGAAGTCCTTATGAATTTTTGAGGACATCGTTGTTATCTTATCTTTGAAATACAAGTTATCTTTTAAGGCCATCGGAATCCCATGATACATGCCTTTATAGTGGCCTTGGAGAATTTCCTGTTCCACTTCTTTTGCCTTTGCTAAAGCTTCTTCCCTGTAAAAGGCCATATAGGAATTAATTTTAGGCTGACTTTCCTCAGCAAAATCTAAAATCGCCTTCGTTAATTCCACGGGAGATAGTGTCTTCGATGCAAGTAAGGGTGCCAACTCTTCAACGGATTTTAAATGTAAATCAGTTGTCAATATGATCACCTCCAGGAATACTACGTACCGCGATATCTGCATCATCAATCGCAATACCTTCTAAATTGCTACGAAGTGACTGCATGCCCTCCCAGCGTGTTTTTAATAGTTCAAGGTGTTCAGGTTTCGGTGTAATTCCTTTGTTCTCCAATAATTGTTGAATAGACAAGCTCATTAACAGGATCCTCCCTTGAATAATTTTTATATCTAAATAGGTTTCCCTATTAAGATCGATAAGGTAAAAACGCAAAATATTATAATAGGTAATATAAACCTATTATTACAATCATACACTAACAATAATTTATATCAAATAAATTATTTGTAATATATTTAATATTATGAAATATTTACTACGCTAATAAACGGTCAAAGTCTAGTGTGTGTGCTTGCTCTTTTTACATACGATTCACAGTCTATTTACAATCAAAGCGTACAATGAACCATAATAACCAATTGAAGAGGTGCAAGAATGGAGTCTGCTGTGGGGCAAAATATAAAAACTAGTAATATATTTTCTTTTTTAAAATATTTATATGGGCAACATCAAAGCAATACGTTATATATGAAACGTTTAAAAGCATTGAAACAAATTATTCAGCATAACGATTTACATACATATTTTCAACCTATTGTAGATTTACAGTCAAAACAAACGATGGGATTTGAAGCATTAAACCGTCCAGTTTCCTCAGCATTATTTAATAGTGTCGACCAGTTTTATGAGTTTGTTGGACAAACAGATTGTGTATTTTTATTTGAATGTTTTTGTCGAAATCTTTCCTTACAACGATTTAAGGAACGTATGCCTAACGATTTGGCGAATAAAAACTTCTTAGTCTTTCTTAATATACATCCAAATGTATTAGTAGATAAAAATTACCATTGTGGAGAAACACTGCAATTGCTAAAGGAACTTGGCATTAAACCGCAGCAAGTCGTGTTTGAATTAACTGAGCGTAGTGCCGTGATAGATTTTGTAGAGTTTGAGCGTGTATTATCACATTATCGATCACAGGGCTATCGCATAGCAGTGGACGATGTAGGCTCAGGCTATAATAGTTTAAAAACACTCATTTATTTAAAGCCAGAATTCATTAAATTAGACCGTTCCTTAATTCAATTTATCGATCAAAACAGCGAACAGCAACAACTCGTTACCTTATTAATGAAGTATGCCGAGCAAGCTAACACTAAAATGATTGCTGAAGGGATTGAGCGACAAGAAGAGCTGGCGTATCTGCATCATATTGGCATTCACTATGCACAAGGTTATGCAATAGGGAAGCCCGCAAAGGAAATACAATTGGGGAAAATAAGGGTGGGTGACAATGAAGATAGGGGAAGTCATTGAAAAGGTTCCATGTATTGATGAATTTGTGAAAAATAAAGAAGTAGATGTACTTTTTACAAGTAATCCTTCATTGCGTAGTATTGTTGTCGTTCGGGATGAAAAACCAATTGGACATATTACACGCACACATTTCTATCAAAAAATAGGTACTCAATATGGCTATCATTTATTTATGGGACGGCAAAATCAACTTATCATTAAAGAAAATCCTTTAATAGTAGATCGCTATACTCCAATCACTGAGGTTAGTACACTAGCGATGTCTAGACCTCCTGAAGACTTATATGATGATATCATTGTGACGAAAAATGACTTATATGACGGAATGGTTAGCATTCGTGAGTTACTGTTAAAGCTTGTTGATACACAAGTAGCTATCGCCAGTTTTTTAAATCCGTTAAGTAGTCTTCCAGGCAATACATTAATCGATGAAAAGCTAGAGGAAGCATTACAGCTAGCACACTATAGTTTGATCTATTTTGATTTAGATCATTTTAAATCCTACAATGACACATATGGCTTTAATAAAGGGGATAAAATTTTACGTTATTTAACAGATATACTAAAAAGATATATCTGTGGGGCGGAAGATTTTTTAGGGCATATTGGTGGCGACGATTTTGTTGCCATCCTTCCGCATTATGAAATAGAAAAGATTTGTCAGAAGATCATAGATGACTTTGATGCCAATATTTTAAGCTTTTATGAGCTAGAGGATTTAGTGTATGTGCAGGTAGCTAATAGAGCGGGTGAGCTAGGTACTCTAACATGTACATCCTTATCCATTGCCGTTATTACGAATGAATATCAGTATTTTAACTCCGTCGAACAATTATCCAATGCGGTCACACACGTGAAAAAGCAGTGTAAAAAAATTGCAGGCAGCTGTTACCTTATCAACGAACAAAAAACCTACTTCGTTCATTAAACGATGTAGGTTTTTCATGTTGTTGAAAAAAGATCATGTCAAAGGCAGAAAAAGCAACTTTGCAAGGTGAGAGGTTGATTTCCGTTCCGCCAGCGCCCTTTCCAGGGGGCGTCCGATGAGCCGCTTCACTCACTTACGCTCGCTCCAGGGTCTCATCTGTGACGCTAAATCCCCTAGGAGTGACGCTGGCTCCACTCCAATCAACCATTCTGCAAAGTGTCTTTACTTTTTTTCATAGTAATATAGCGATTAAATAGCCCATTATTTTTAGAGGGAATAAGCTCTTATTTTCAATGTGGGGAAGTGATGTGTGACAACACCTCTCCATAAAGAGTAGTGAAGACCTTCGCCTTATTTGAAAACCTTTGCTAAAAAGGTAATACTTTTGTAGGTTGGAGTCAAGTAGCCTGCAACGGGAATCCATTTCTACCTTTCAATTGACTGTTTTGTTTTTCAACACTAAGAGAAACCTACTTCGTTCATTAAACGATGTAGGTTTTTTGTTCGTCAGTAAGGCATTTTGGGTATAGATTTTGTAGTTAATATGAACAATTTTAAAATTCTGGTAACCATTTTGTCACCAACTTCTATGTTTTTGACTAGAATATTAATACAACTGAAATGAGCAATTCTATCAAGCCTTATAGTTTAGCTGTCTATACGTTAAAAGTTAGCCTCATGAACGTTTTCGATAACTATCTACTATTCCCTTTTATAATGGCTCCTTTTACTTATGGCTAATAAATATTATTGATTTTAATTTTAAGGGCATAATCAAAGGAAGAAATCGTTTTTATTTTAGGAATTTATTAATCTTAATAAAACATACTTGAATTATAGGGATTATGGGTATATAATTCGATTACATTATTATAAAACATCTTAGGAGGCATTCCATTGTCGAATTTACAAATCATTCTTAACGTAGCAGTGTTACTTGTGTTCGTTGGAATTTTATATGTTATGAATAAAAAACACGTCAAGTTTTCAAATCGTGTTTTTGCAGGTTTAGGTTTAGGGATTGTACTTGGTCTTGGACTTCATTTTATCTATGGTATAGATTCTGAAGTGTTAGCCAAAACAACATCTTGGTACAACATTATAGGTACAGGATATGTGAAATTGCTACAAATGGTAGCAATGCCATTAGTCTTTATTTCTATTTTAATTGCCTTTACGAAAATGAAGATTGGCAAAAACTTTGGGAAAATGGCAGCTCTTATTTTAGCCATTTTAATTGGTACAACAGCGGTTTCTGCGGCTGTCGGTATTTTTTCTGCAACTGTATTTGATTTAGATGCAACACAAATTTTACAAGGTGATGCAGAAACTGCACGTGGTCAATATCTTGAAGAAAAAACAACGGGCTTAGCAGCTCCAGATCTACCAACACAAATTATCGAGCTATTCCCTGCAAATCCATTCCTTGATTTAACAGGTGCTCGTTCTACTTCAACAATTGCGGTTGTTATTTTCTCAGCATTCCTTGGTTTTGCTTATTTACGTGTGGCACGTAAGGATGAGGGGACAGCAGCTACAATTAAAAAAGGCTTAGATGCAATCTATGACCTTGTAATGGGTGTCGTAACGATTGTCTTACGATTAACACCATACGGCATTTTGGCTATTATGGCTCGTACTGTTGCAACATCAGATTTCGGTGCGATCTACAATTTAGGTAAGTTTGTTATTGCTTCTTATGTGGCGTTATTTATTGTTTTACTAGTACACTTATTAATTCTGACATTAAGCGGATTAAATCCATTCACGTATTTGAAAAAATCTGCAGAGACATTATTATTCGCCTTTACATCTCGTTCTAGTGCGGGTACTTTACCGATGAATATTAAAACGCAAACAGGTCGTCTTGGGGTATCTGAGGGTATTGCAAACTTCTCAGGCTCATTCGGATTATCAATCGGTCAAAATGGCTGTGCTGGTGTATATCCTGCTATGTTAGCAATTATGATCGCACCAACAGTTGGCATTAATCCACTCGATCCTATCTTCATTATTACAGTTATCGCGGTAGTAGCGGTTAGCTCATTTGGTGTAGCAGGTGTTGGTGGTGGTGCAACATTTGCAGCTATTCTTGTGTTATCAGCACTTGATTTACCAATTGCACTTGCAGGTGTATTAATTTCTGTAGAGCCTTTAATTGATATGGGACGTACAGCATTAAATGTAAGTGGGTCAATGACAGCGGGTGTTACAACAGCACGTATTACAAAAGAATTGGATACAGAAATGTACAATGATAAAGAATTAGGTGCTCAAGTAGCAGATCTATAAAATCAAAGAGGCCCCTTTAAAGGTAAAACTTTAAAGGGGCTTACATTTTATATTATTTTTACATAAAAATCTTTACCATTAATTAATTCGGAAACTTCAATTTTATAATTTTGTTTATAGTAATCATAAATATTGTAGGCTAGACCAGAGTGTCCATTTAAATAGGTTCCCTTTTTAATCTCTTTCCGAGGATTATGGAAATCGAAATAGAGGCGTGCATCATTGCTCATTGTATTTAAAATAGCTAGAAATTCTTGTTCTTCAATATGAATTCCTCGTGTATAGCGGCATTCTCTGCGGTAGGTATCGTGAGCAACATTTACGGGAGAAGCTTCAAGAATCATTTCAATCTGTTTATTCAAATGATGATAGCTCCTTTCAAATTATTAGTAACGTCCGTATGTGAACTAGTTACAAATAAGGGTTTTATTAATTTTAGTATATAATTATCAGAAAATTATATCAATATTTTTCTACCAATCTTGTTGCTGTATGTCCTCTGCTATTACTTGTAAATCATAGGCATTTACGATTAAAAGAGTGTAGTCATGAGATTCCATATATTTTTCAGCAAGTCGCTTAATATATTTCGGAGAACCTTCATTTTCTTCATCGTAAATTAATAAAAGCCCATCTGTATTTTGAATAATAAATTTATCCTTCTCAACAAATTGCCAGGGTGCTTCGTATGGTTTTTTGGTCACGCTTGTAACAAAATCGGCTTGGGCAATTAATGTTTGATACTTTTCCCTTTTATGGTCCTGCCAATTTTTCTCTTGCTCTAAAAATGGTGTAATAACGGCATATTTTAAATGTGGAAATTCTTTTTTTAGCATTAAAACAACTTCAGCACTCCAAGATTCTACACCCTGCTGACCACTGATAATAACCCATTCCAGTCCTTCATCAAGTAGTGTGCGTAGACGGGCTTCCAGTGCTTTTTTTATGATGGCAATGCCAGGATGTTTATCATTAAAAATACCAAGTTCATGTGGCTTATAGCCAGTAATCATAATACGCTGTAACAACAAAATACCCCCTAAGCTGTATAGTTGTAGTTCTAGTATACAGTAGGGGGCAAATGAAAACGAATTCCATGCAATTGTCTATGAAAATGCAAGTAGTGTTAGAATCACTGCTACAGCCGCACAAATACCTAAAAACCACCATGAGTCTGTAAAGTCTTCTTTAGTGTCACTATTCATATAAAATAATTCCTTTCTTATTTGCCTACCTGTTGAGTTTTATTTTACCTGCCCAGTCCAAGACCAATTCGTCCATATCCGTAAGATTGTCTCAAATGGGCCACGTTTAAATTTCTTTAAATAGGCAAGGCTGAAAACACATTGCAAGCCATATACAACGATTCCGAATAGGATACCACCAAAGACGCCCAGTTTACCGTATAATCCGAGACCATAGCCATAAAAAACAGTTGTACAAATAATGGTTTGTAGTAAATAATTGGTTAATGACAGTTTTCCAACGCTCTCAAATGCTGGTGCAAGTAGTTGTACAGGACGTGTTTTATAAATGAGTGCTGCAAGGCAAACATAGCCAACCGCTAGTAACTGAGCGCCACCCATTAATAAGATGGAAGAAAAGGCACTTTCTATAAAACTTAGACTTTTACATACGAGCCCAATAGGAACGAGGAGAGTACCTAGCTTATACCATTTCATTTCCTTATCCATCTCCATGAAGGCTTGCTTTTTAGCAAGTGCCATACCGAAAAGGAATAGAGGTGCGTAGAACAACGGTGTAAAAATTAATAAAATGAAGAGGAAGGCTGGCTCTTCCATTCCCGGTACTTCAGCATTAGCTCGAAAATCAAAAATTTCTGAGTAGCTTCCGTTAGCGTAAACGTTATCTGCTTTTTCAATATAGGTATCTAGCTCTTTTTGTTCCTTTTTTGAAGCTTCCATAGAGCCGTATGTTAATGCCGTTGTTAGGACGAAAAGGATACTGGCCCATATAAATAGCGTTTTCGGCTTCCGATTAATAAAAGGAATCAAAAATAAAGTCATACAGCCATAAGAAAATAGAATATCGCCTTCCCATAATAAAGTGGAATGAAGTAAGCCGAGAGCAATCAAGCCAGTAGCACGGCGTAAAATAGACCAGCGACTTTTATTCTTTTTTCCGCGAATGGATTCAATTAATTTAATAAGTGAGAAGCCGAATAATATAGTGAAGATAGGCATAAACGAGCCTTCAATCACAATTTTCACAAAATATAAAGCTCCATTATCTAAGGTAGAAAGATTTTTTAATTCATCTTTGCCATACATCCCGTACTGGAAAATCAGTAAATTCGCCATTAAGATGCCAAATAAACTAAATCCACGCATCGTATCAATGAAAGTAACACGTTTAGTTGTCATTGCGTTTTATCTCCTTAATTGGTTATCTTATACATAGAATAGTGAAGGAAGCTTATGGTGAAATAATGACTACCTTAAATTAATCTTAAAAGTAGGTGAGGAAATGCAGGACGCATCAATTTTAGTGTTAGAGGATGAACGTGCCATTGCTGAAATGATTGAAATCATTTTAAGAAAAGAAGGAATTACCAATATTACATTATGTAACACAATTGAAGAAGCAAAAGATGAAATGAATACTAAAACATTTGACTTTTATCTATTAGATATCATGCTGCCAGATGGAAGTGGGCTGGATATCGCGAATAGGATTCGGGAAAAAAGTGATGCCCCTATTTTTTATTTAACTGCAAAAAGCAGTGATGCAGATAAACTTCGCGGTTTTATGAATGGCGCAGATGATTATATTACAAAACCATTTAACCCATTAGAGCTTGTAGCACGAGTAAAGGTACAGTTAGTCCGTTACATGAAGAAAAAGAGTGTACCAGAAAATCATGTATTTACTTGCAGCCGTTTTACATTTGACATTGACGCAGCAGAAATCGAGGTAGACGGGGTGAAGGAAATAATCAGTGGTCGCTTGTTTCATTTATTAAAATATTTATGTGACAATGTAGGGCAAGTGTTATCAAAAGAGCAAATATACGAGCGCGTATGGGGTGATTGCTTATTTGATGATAATACAGTGATGGTACATATAAGAAAGCTGCGAGAAAAAATAGAAAAAAATCCTGGAAAGCCGACCTGCATTATCACTGTCAGAGGTATTGGCTATAAGCTAGTTGGAGACATTTCTTCATGAAGTCTGCTGGAAAATTAACACTCCGTTTTGTGTCGTATTTCATCATATTCTATCTATTGATCATTTCAGGTTTTATTATAAGTCTGGTGTTTTTCGCTATCTTTATCAATGAACGTGTCGGTGACAACATTCATGTAATGAGCTCCTTTGAAATTGAAGATGATGCCGTTGTAGAGAAAGGGAAGACGGTTAAAATTGCTGATTATTTAGTGAAGAGAGCTGAGGAAAATGTAGGACAGCTCTATTTATTTGATTCATCCATGACAATTGTTGATTATACGGGAGATACATGTGGATTATGTGGCAAGTCAGATAATGAACTATTGGCATTGAAACAACCGGGTATGCATACGTGGGAACTGCCAAATTACTATTTATTATTTCTTCCGACTACTCCTGTCCAACCACTTTTTGAGGAGGCACTTGAAAACTGGACAGCAACAGGGAATATTTCTGCTGTAACACGGCAACGTCTAAAAGAAAATAAAGCCAGTGTTGAAATCTATGACGAGCAATGGAATCGGATTGAAGTCATTGGCGAACGCTATGAGAAGCTAAATAAGCCACAATTACTAGAGGAAAAATACGATATTTTCGAGCATGCGGAGCTGAAGCAAAGCACAGCCTTAGCCAACGATATGACATTTGTTGTGCGAATGCCTAACCCATCTTATAAGCCTTTTGAAGAGCCTTTTAATAAGGCGATGGTATTGTTCGTTTCTATCTTCTTTGGAGGGCATATTATATTGCTGTTGGGCGTTATCTTTTTATCCATCAGTATTTCACGACAATTTGTACGACCATTAGTCTATGTTATATCACGCATTGAACGACTAACTCAATTTGATTACAGTGAAATTAGTGATAAAAAAATCCATCATCAAAAAACAGGGAAGTTAAAACGGAAATTTAAACTGTTTCAACCTGTAGAGGAGTCACTCAATCATCTATCTGAACGACTTGATTCAAATGAAAGACAAATCAAGCATGCAGAGCATTTACGTGAGGAGTGGATAACAGGCTTATCGCACGATCTAAAGACCCCGTTAAGCTCCATTTATGGCTATTCCACTATGCTTGCATCTGAGGAATATGAGTGGACAAAGGATGAGATGCGTATTTTTGCACAAACCATGCAAGAAAAGGCGACATACATGGATGCACTCATTCAGGATTTAACCTATACGTACCAATTAAAAAATAAAGCGATACAGCTGGATAAAGTGTTATTACCGCTAGCCATATGGTTACCACAATTTGCAGATGAACAGGTATGTGTAAAGGTATATGGTGATGTGTTGCTGCAAGCAGATGAGCTTTTACTTAAGCGGATTATGGATAATTTAATAACTAATGCGAAAAAGTATACGCCTGAAGGCACGAAGGTCGTTGTGGAGGCACAACATACTGGTAAAGAAGTAATGCTAACCATTGCTGACCAAGGCCCTGGTATTCCGCAGGAGGAGCTCGATAATCTATTCGAACGCTATTATCGAGGAACGAATACGACAGATGATACAACAGGAACAGGGCTAGGACTAGCCATTACGAAACAGCTCATTGATTTACACAATGGCACAATTAGTGTTCGTTCAGGCCAAGATGGAACCATCTTCGTTCTAAAATTCCAATGTCACTAGTGTTAGATTCGATTTCTAGAGAGGAATGCTCTTGAAGGACGAGGCTTATTAAACAGAGTAAAGAGGTATCAAAGTGTTTTATTTGATACCTCTTTTTGTTTTATTTATTTTTCGTACAACGCTCGGCTGGCTGTTCAATTTTAACATAGCGCCATAAGTTATTAGCGATATCGCGCGCTTCTGCGATATGTTCTGTGCCAACGAATGCCTTACGGAAAGGAGTAAGAAGTGATTCGATGATAAAAAGCTTTGGTTTTTCGCGCTGTAGCTCTTCTAATAAGAATTGAGCATATTCCAAACCTTCCATTGTTTCGTTGTTCGACAAACCCTTTGTAAAGCCTTGTAATTGTTCGATAACCATTTCTTTTGTAACGGTTTTATAGTTCACCACATTTTGAATGGTATTGATCATTTCAACACTCACGATGATTTCTTTCGACTCAAGCATCGTGGGTATAATTACGCTAATATTACGCAATGCTACACGTACAATAGCTTCTCGATTGATATATTTATAATCGGCAATAAAGACAGCACGTAGAGTGAGGTTAATCATCCCAAGTGTTTGGACAGCACATTCATAGCTAATTGGGCTAATCTCTTCGCCAAAAACTTGTACTAGTCGGCTGGCTAGCCATTCTAATTCTTGTAAATGGTAGTTAATAATGATTTTCTTTAGTTCTTTATCTCTTGATTGGAAGACGGATTCGAAAATCTGTATTAAATTATGTTCACGATTGACATACATGAGAACAGCGACTTGCTGTGTCAATACTTCTAAATCTGTAGGGTCTTTACCATAGATAAGCTCATGACGACGATTACTAGCTTCTTCACGCCCTTCATCCAAAATGGCGATTAAGCATTCGTTTTTCGAAGTAAAGTGATTATAAAATGTACCTTTTGAGATTTTAGCTGCATTGATGATGTCATTAATCGATGTATCTAGAAAACCCTTTTCAATAAAAAGTTCACGTGCTGCTGTAATAATCTGTCTTTTTCTTTTGTTCATAACCTCACCTTTTTTATATTATTATACTCTTATTCTACACTTAAAACCCTTGCATATCAACGTTTATAAAAAATATAAACTTATTTGTTGAAAAAAGTAGACTACGAGTATAAAATAAGTTTTATCGCAAAACACAAGAAAGAATTGAGGGATATAAATGAATAGTGAGCAAACAATGAAAAAGCCCCCTTACGGCATGATAGCTATTCTATTTGTGGGTGCTTTTGTTGCTTTTCTAAACAACACATTGTTGAATGTGGCATTACCAACAATCATGAAGGATTTTGGGATTACCTATTCAAAGGTACAATGGTTAGCAACAGGGTATATGCTCGTGAGCGGTATTTTAGTGCCCGCTTCAGCATTCTTTGTGACACGCTTTAAAAATAGACATCTATTTATAACAGCGATGTCCATCTTTACAATCGGTACAATTATGGCAGGCTTTGCGCCAAACTTTGGTGTGCTGCTAGCAGGTCGTATGGTGCAAGCAGCTGGGGCTTCTAGTATGTCACCACTTTTAATGAATGTTATGCTAACAAGCTTCCCGAAAGAGAAGCGTGGAGCAGCGATGGGGATCTTTGGTTTAGTAATGATCATGGCGCCAGCAATTGGTCCTACATTATCAGGCTACATTGTGGAGCATCATGATTGGCGTATGCTCTTCCAAATGATTATTCCATTTGCAATAATTAGTTTATTATTTGGTGTGTGGAAACTAAGAAACGTGATGGAGACACGTGAAGTTCACTTAGATTTCCCTTCAGTCCTTTTATCAACAGTTGCATTCGGTGGTATTTTATACGGCTTTAGTACAGCGGGGGATAAAGGCTGGTCAAGTCCATGGGTATATGGAACAATTACAGTTGGCTTCATCGCTTTAATAATTTTTATCATTAAGCAGTTGAAAATGGATGAGCCACTTCTGGAATTACGTATTTATAAATACCCAATGTTTGCTTTAGGGTCTGTCATCTCAGTTATTATCTCTATGGCGATGTTCTCAGGGATGATTTTAACACCAGCATACGTACAGTCTATTCGTGGTATTGAACCATTTGAGGCGGGCTTAATGATGCTTCCAGGGGCACTTGTTATGGGGATTATGTCACCAATCACTGGTAAGCTTTTCGATAAATTTGGTCCTCGTATGTTGGCCATTATTGGCTTAACAATCACAACAATCGCAACATTTGGTTTAACAAAATTAGAAATTGATTCAAGCTACACATATATCGTATCAATGTATACAATTCGTATGTTTGGTATGTCGATGGTCATGATGCCAATTATGACAAACGGTTTAAATCAACTACCACAAATTATGAATCCTCATGGTACAGCTATTAACAATACATTACAGCAGGTATCAGGAGCAATCGGTAGTGCGATTTTAGTTACATTTATGAATAACCGTACAAAAGCAAAAGCAGAAGAATTAATTGTAGAAGCCAAAGCGAATGCTGCACAATCAGGAGCGGCACCTACAGCAGAGCAAATGCAACAAATGCAAGATCAGATTATGCAAACTGCCTTATTAGATGGTATTACACACTCCTTCTTAATTGCAGCGGGTATAACAGTGATTGCAGTAGTACTTGCCTTCTTCTTAAAACGAGTAAAAGTTGAAAGCACAGCAGCTTCAATGGATTTAAAAAAACCAACTAAATAATGAACAGAACCCCCCTTTATAGGTAAAACATTTACCAACGAAGGGGGTTTCTTATATGTTTATTTGAAAAAAAATTTTAGGTTTGTTGTTATTTTTCATCATTTTATTTTATATGATAATAATAATTTACAGAAAATTTAGATTTTTATATAATGAGGTGCTTTCGTGGTAGATGCATATATCAATGACTTAGTGAACGAAAAGGAACTGCCAGGAGCTGTATTAATTGTTCAACAGCAACAAAACAGGCTATTAACAGGCAGTTATGGAGCCTATACAGCTGAGGATGGTAGCAAGCAAGCTATTGTAAATCATACGCTGTTTGATTTAGCTTCCTTAACGAAGGTTGTAGCTACAGTACCAGCTATTTTACTGCTGATAAGTCGAAATCAATTAACATTAAGAGAGCCTGTTCAAACATTTTTGCCTACATTTCATTACCCAGATATGACGATTCAACAGTTATTACAGCATTGCTCAGGGCTACCGGCAGATTTAACACCAGTGGTAGAGCGGAATCACAGACGTGACATCATGCAGGAGATAATGGCAAGTGAAGTAGTGTGTCAGCCAAATAAACAGGTGGTATATAGTGATTTAGGTATGATTCTACTAGGAAAGGTGATTGAACAGGTTACTGGGTGTTCATTCAACAGTTTTGTAGAGCAAGAGATTTTTAAGTCATGGGGCATGCACCATACTCGTTTTCGATTGCAGGAGCAACAAAGAAGGCATGCGGCATCAACTGAAATGTTTGCAGGGAAATTTGTTCAGGGGATTGTTCATGATGAAAAAGCTCTATTACTCGATGGGGTTGCTGGGAGTGCAGGCTTGTTTTCGTGCGCAGAGGATTTAGCAAAGTATGCGGAAATTTTTTTAGGGATCAGGCAACAAACGGTTATTCCATATGAATGGATGGAGCTTACCTATACAAAAACATTCAAAAATAGGGGACTTGGTTTTGAAGTATGGAGAGGGGACGATACATCACTTTGTTTTGGTAGGAGGTGGAGCAAGAACTCATTTGGTCATACAGGATTTACAGGCACGAGTATTTGGATGGACCCTATTCAAAAAGCATTTGTTATTTTCTTAACGAATGCGGTGCATTATGGGAGAAATACAAAGCTGCGAAGGATTCGGGAGAAGCTTCATACGATGATTTATGAAAAATTACTGATATGAAGGGTGGATCTGTTGGTATGAGACAAAAGAGTAAATGGTTATTGCCGTTTCTTTTATTACTCGTTGTAGCTTTAGTAGGCTGTAACACCGATAAGAAATCAACGAACGCAACAACACCTGGTAAAGAAGACGGGCCGAAAACAGAAGAGGTTTCCCTAACAATAGGGAGTTGGCGGACAGAAGATGTTGCCAAATATGAAAAAGTAATTGCTTTATTTAATGAACAACATCCTGATATACACATTTCCTTTAACCCAACTAAAAATACAGAATATAACACAGTCCTCAATACAGCATTACAAGCGGGGGAAGGACCAGATATTTTCCACTTGCGTCCATATGCAGCTGGGTTGAAGCTTGCAGAGGCGGGTTATGTTGAGAAAATAAATGACTTAAGCGGTTTGCGTGCATATCCTGAAGAGGCATTAATGGCTTCACGTGATGAACAAGGGAATCAGTATGGTGTACCAATTAATTTAAGCTCAACGCAATTTTTCTATAATAAAAAGATTTTTAAAGATAATAATCTCGAAGTTCCTACTACATGGGATGAATTTATAGCCTTAAATGATCAATTATTAGAAAAGGGCATTACACCCATTGCAATGGGTACAAAAGAAGGCTGGTTATTATCGTTGCTACACGGTATTGTGGGCCCCGCTATTTATGAAGGAAATGATTTCTATCAAGCAGTGCTTACGGGAGAAAAGGATTTCTCAGACGCTCAGTTTATCGAATCTATACAAGTGATGAACGACTTGAAAAAGTATTTTCCAGCTAATTCAGAAGGCTTGGGAATGGATGATATTCGTACATTGTTCGCTTTAGAGGATGCAGCGATGTTCCCGCTCGGTAGCTGGGAAATTCCTGTTGTCTTAGAAATGAATCCAGATTTAGATTTAGGGTATTTCCCGATTCCTTCAAAAGAAGGTCATAAAACAGTGACAACTTGGGTAGATGGTTCATTTGCGATCAATGCAAATTCAAAAAATAAAGAAGCAGCTAAAGAATTTTTAGCGTTTTTAACAACAAAGGAATTTGGTGAACTGTTTGTGAGGGAATTTTCTATGATCAGTGCTATTCCTGGCATTACTTCTGATGACGCCTTGCTAAATGACATTAGTAACTCGACTGCTAATGAAGCAACACCATATATGTGGGTGACTAATTTTACTGGTGGGGACCCGACAACAAAGAGCTTGCTTGAGAGTGAGCTACAGGGCATGTACTTAGATCAGGTAACGCCTGAAGAGGTAGCCAAAAAAGTACAGGAAAACGCTAAAGCTTGGTTTACGCCCTTTCAGCAATAAGTAATGTATTAAGATAGACCCCTGAAACTCCACTAAGGTGTATAGGGGTCTTGTTGTCTCATTATGATTAAAGGGGGCTGTTCAGCATGAAAGAATCTACAGCTTCATCGTCAAGAAAGAGGAAATCATGGGCAAAATGGACAATACATCTTTTCCCAATTCCTGCACTAATAGTATACGGAATGTTTGTACTTTATCCGATAGTAGCAGCTTTATCCTATAGTTTTTTTGAATGGAAAGGGATGGCTCGTGGCGGTTTCATTGGCTTCCAAAATTTTGTGACGCTTTTTACGACAGAACCTTATAGCTCCATGTTTTGGAACGCCTTCAAACATAATGTCCTGTATTTTGTTTTGCAAATGGTAGTGATGAATGGATTAGCATTCTTTCTTGCATTTATTATCTACCAAAAAGTTAAGGGAGCGGAGTTTTTTAAGGCGGCTTTCTTTCTACCACGATTATTATCAGTAATCGTAGTAGGTTTCTTATGGAAGCTCATCTTAAATCCTAATTTTGGTACCTTAAATGTTATTTTAGAGAAATTGGGTCTTGAAACCTTACAAAAGGCTTGGCTTGGAGATCCTGGAACAGCTTTAATAGCGATAATTTTAGTGAATTGTTGGTTTGGGCTTGGTTTTGGCGTTTTAATATTTTTAGCTGGCTTTCAAGGAATTCCAAGTGAGTTAGTTGAAGCAGCAAAATTGGATGGTGCCAAAGGCTTTACATTATTACGCACTATTTATTTGCCATTAATGGTGCCATCTATTATGATCATGGGAATTTTAACGTTTATCCAGTCCTTTGAGGCATTTGAGCTTGTATATGCGATGCAGGGCTCCATGGGAGAGCCATATTATTCTACAGATACTTTAGCTGTATTTTTCTATCGCTTGGCATTTGGTAGCTCTACAGCTTCTGGAGCGACAGCTATTGGGCTAGGTTCTGCGCTAGCAACGGTACTATTCCTATTTATTTTAGTTTGTACCACGGTATTTTTACGCCTGGCCAATAAAAGGGATGTCCAAATGTAGGGGGTGAATATAGTGAAGCAAGGTGCAATATGGGTTCGACCTTTTTATTATCTTGTGGTATTTACGGTGGCGACCATTAGTTTATATCCCGTTTTGTTAATGATTTTATCTTCATTTAAAAAAAGTGTGGACATTTACAAAAATCCATTAGGCTTACCAACTAGCTTTAGCTTAGAGACTTACCGTACATTATTATCTAAAATCCCATTTACAACGTATTTTTTAAACAGTCTGTTTGTCAGCGTTGTATCTGTTGTATTGATTGTTGTTGTTTGTTCATTGGCTTCATTTTATATTGCTCGCTTTCAATTTTCTTGGAATCATGCATTGTTTTTTATTTTTTTATTAGGCATGATGATCCCTATAAAGCTAGGTATTGTACCGCTCTTTATTTTAATGCGTGATTTAGGATTAATTAATTCCTTATGGTCTTTAATTTTAATGAATATGGCGACAGGCATACCATTATCCATGCTGATCTTAACAGGCTTTTTTAAAACGATGCCTTATGAGCTGGAGGAGGCTGCCCGTATAGATGGGGCAGGAAACTTAAGAGTCCTTTGGCATGTGGTATTACCGTTAATGAGACCGGCACTTGGAACAGTCGTCATTATTAACTTTATCGCTGCATGGAATGATTTTTTCTTCCCGCTTATTTTTATTACAGAGAAAATGAAACGGACGATACCAGTTGGGATGATGTCACTCTTTGGGGAACATTCCGCAGATTGGGGCTCGCTGTTTGCAGGCCTAACATTAGCATCATTACCAATGATCCTATTATTCTTTATTGCTTCAAAGCAATTTATGGAAGGGCTGACGGCTGGTGCTATTAAATAGACAATACATTATTGCGGTAGATGGAGGCGGGACGAGAACTCGCGCAGTAATTGGAACGAAAGAAGGAGAAGTGCTGGCGGTTGTTGAAGGAGTCGGAACGAATATGAAGGCGACACCACCAAACGAGGTAAGGATACAGATTGAGCATCTACTAGCCCAGTTATTACAAAAGATAGCTGCGACAAAGAGTGATGTTTCGACTGTGTTCTTATGTGTGGCAGGAGGAGATCGACAAGTAGATAAAGTCCGCTGGGAGCAATGGATTGGTTTCATTTTCCCTGCTAGCTCCTGTAAGGTAACGATCACCAATGATGCAGTAGCGGCTCTTACTAGCGGTACATTTACCCAGCAAGGGCTCGTTGTAATAGCAGGCACAGGCTCCATTGTATACGCTGTCAGGAAAGATCATCAAGTTAGTCGTGTTGGAGGATGGGGTTATTTATTTGGAGATGAAGGCAGTGGCTACTATATTGGGCAAGAGGCATTGCGTGTAATTGCTCAGCATTATGATGTTTTTGGCATGAATGGAGATGTCTTTACTGCGGCCATTTTAGAGCAGTTAACATTAACAAATCCTACTGACATCATTACCCATGTTTATGAGCATCCACAACCACGTGTCCTCATAGCCTCTATAGCTCGGACGGTGTTAAGTTTAGCTGAACAACAGAATGATAAAGCAAAGAATATTATCGAACAGGCTGTTCATCATTTAGTGCAATTCCTCCAAACGATGCTGAAAAAAGAACCACAAGTGAAAAATTGGCCTATTGTCATAAGTGGGGGTTTATTTGAAAATCTTTATTTTAAGCAATGTTTTCAAGAGACATTACGGCTAGCAACTAGGCATAATCGGCTCATACAACCTAAAGTGCCACCTGTTATTGGGGCTTTCATTAATGGGCTTTTGAGTGAGGGGATTCAAATGACAGAAGCTTTACAGCAAACGGTAAAAGAAACTTGGATGAGCATCCATGAAAAGAGCGTGGGAGGGATTTAAATTCAATGGAACGCATGACAAAACTGACGACTGAAGGCTACCATCCAGATACGACAAATCTAGATTTAATGTCCACTGCTGAAATTGTAAAGCTGATGAATGAAGAGGATAAAAAAATACCGTTAGCCATAGCCAAAGTTTTACCTGAGATTGAACAAGCTATTACAGCTATTGTTCATGCACTGAAGAATGGTGGACGTTTATTTTATGTAGGTGCAGGGACGAGTGGGCGAATTGGTTTGCTTGATGCAGTGGAATGTCCGCCCACATTTAGTACCTTACCAGCGCTTGTACAGGCAATATTGGCTGGTGGGGAAGAGGCAGTCATGATTGCCGTAGAAGGAGCGGAGGATGATCTGTCATTAGGCGAAGCAGAATTAAAGAAACGACAGCTAACAAACCGCGATGTAGTGATTGGAATTGCGGCAAGTGGTAGAACACCTTTTGTGAAGGGGGCATTAATATACGCGCAGCAAATAGGAGCGAAAACCATCAGCTTAGTTAGTAATTCTCATTCTGCCATTAGTCAGTATACGGACATTGCGATAGAGGTGATTACTGGTCCGGAAATTTTGACAGGGTCTACAAGATTAAAGGCTGCCACTGCCCATAAACAAATACTGAATATGATTACAACAGCCACAATGATCAAGCTTGGCAAAGTCTATAAAAATTTAATGGTGGATGTCCATGCTAGTAACTTTAAATTGCGAGAGCGAGCCAAACAAATAGTTTGTGATGTGACAGGTGTTGCTTATAGTCAGGCTGAAAGTGTTTTGGAGCAAACTAATTTTCAAGTGAAGCTATCGATTGTGATGCTACTGACGAATACAACAATAGAAGAAGCAACGGAATTACTAGCCCAATCCGAAGGGCATGTACGTAGAGCAGTGGAATGAAGAAAGTTTTGATGCGAGATGTGAATGGAAACCTCCATTCAACAAGAGATGAGGATGGAAGAATGGACAAAATAAATGCTGGCTTAATTATGCTTGCAGAAATGCGAGAGAAGCTACCTCCTTCAGAAAAAAAGGTAGCGAGCTTTATTTTAGACTACCCAACACAGGCAATTAAAATGACTGCGGTTGAATTGGGAGAAGCAAGTCATACAAGTAGTGCGGCTGTCATTCGTCTGTGTAAATCGTTAAATATAAGTGGTGTTCAAGAGCTGAAATTACGTATCGCTGGTGATTTACAACATACGAAAACAGTAGATCGGGATATTGAGGCAAATGAAGCATTGCCATCGATTGTAGAAAAGGTGACGATGCAAAGTAGTGAAATTTTGGCACAAACAGCTAATTTAATAGATATAGTTGAATTAGAGCGTGCCGTCACTGCTTTATCACAAGCTCGTAAAATTATATTTTTTGGAGTGGGTGCTTCAGGTATAGCAGCAATGGATGCAGATCAAAAATTTTCAAGAATCAATAAAAATAGTAGAGCTTTTATGGACCTACATTTAGGAGCTACAGCGGTAGTCAATGCACAGGAGGGAGATGTCGTAGTGGGCATTTCCTTTTCTGGAGAAACACATGAAGTGGCTAAAATTCTTGAGATAGCTAGGGAAACACCGGCAACTACAATTAGTTTAACGCGCTATGGTAGTTCTTTAGCAGCTAGTTTAGCGGACATTTGCTTATATGTATCTCCAAATGTTGAAGCTACTTTTAGAAGTGGTGCAACCTCCTCACGCCTTGCCCAACTACTCGTCATTGATATTTTATTTATGGGAGTCGTGACGAGTGCCTATGAGCAGACAGTTGACTATTTAGACGAAACACGTTCAGTCATTCAAGGGCTGCATAAAAAAGTGGCGAAACGAAAAAATAAAATAAAGTAAACGAAGGCGATCTATTATCCCATAGTATCGTCTTCGTTTTTGGTTTCGATTCAGCTGTAGTCGACGCCTTCCTCTAGAGTGTATGCTTAAAGGCGCTCTTCTGTTTCAGGGTCAAAGAAGTGGATTTTTTCCTCCCTCATGACAAAGGAAACCCTATCGGATGGGTGTAAATTATTGTCAGCCTGTACGCGTGCAATGAAATTTTGATTGTTTAAAGAACAATAAAGATAAGTTTCTGCACCTAGTAATTCAGTAACATCAATAGTTGCCTTAAAAGCAAAGGGAGAAACGACATCCGTAATTTGTAAATCCTCAGGACGTATACCCATAACAATCTCTTTCCCAAAATAATTTTTTTCCTTTAACAATGGTACGTACATGGATGGGATAGGGAAGCTCTGCTCTCCTAAAAGGATCTCTGTTTCTGTAAGGTGGCAATGGAATAAGTTCATGGATGGTGAACCAATAAAGCCTGCCACAAACATGTTATGAGGTGTATTATATACTTCCTTTGGCGTCCCGATTTGTTGAATAAGACCATCCTTCATCACGACGAGGCGAGTAGCCATTGTCATAGCCTCTGTTTGGTCATGCGTAACATAGATTGTAGTTGTTTGAATTCGTTGATGGAGTTTCTGGATTTCAGCACGCATTTGCACACGTAATTTGGCATCCAAATTAGAAAGAGGTTCATCCATTAAAAATACTTTAGCGTCTCTAACAATAGCTCGACCAAGTGCCACACGCTGACGTTGTCCACCTGATAAAGCTTTTGGCTTTCTTTTTAAATAATCCTCTAAACCTAATATTTTAGCAGCCTCTTTGACGCGGTGATCTATTTCCTTTTTATCGACCTTTCGGAGCTTTAAGCTAAACGCCATATTATCATAGACTGTCATATGTGGATATAAAGCATAGCTTTGAAATACCATGGCAATACTACGATCTTTTGACTCCACATCATTCATTAGGACATCATCAATATAGAGTTCTCCTTTTGATATGTCCTCTAAGCCAGCAATCATACGCAAAGTTGTGGTTTTTCCACAGCCAGATGGACCTACAAACACAATGAATTCTTTATTATGAATATGCAGATTGAAATCAGTTACAGCCTGAATATTTTTATCGTAAATTTTATAGATATGCTCTAACCGTAATTCCGCCATAATATACACCCCTTTGTAAGACATAATTTTATTGTAAATAACTTCAGCACAGAGTGATAGAGAAACAGTGCACAGTGTTGAGGCCATTAATTGTGCAGTTAACCTAAAGTGATTCTAAGAAAATAATTGCGAAATAAACTTCTAGTCGATGAGAAAAATGCCGAATGTCCTTTTGCGTCAATAGCTGAAATTTTTCTAAGCGATTTTGTAGTGTATTGCGATGCATATACATTTTTTTAGAAGCTAATGTGATATTCCCTTCATATTCAATCAATTGCTTTATCGTATGGAGTAATTCAGGCTGAGAGGTGGCACTTTTTAAGACAGAGGAAATAAAAATCTCCTTTTCATGTGACTCTATACGCTGCATGACATATGGCACTAAAATCTCCTGCTGTGTGAGTACATGCTTTGGTGTATAGGTCCAAATAAATTGTTGAAGGTGGACATACCAGCTAAATCGCTCCTTAGTCGTCGTTACGTCAGGTATAACATCAGATATGAAAATCTTAAAATGAGCCTGTAAATCCTCGATTAATGGATCAAGATAATGAGCAAAATTTAATATTTCATCACCCTTAATACATTCGATTATGACAAATAATTGTGGATGTATGGATAGCATGAAAATATCTTTTCCTAGTAAAGCTTCAAAGATTGTGCGGAGTAATGCAGGTGCTGTAAAATCTTTGCCGAAGTGAAGAAATAACAAACGATGTAGAGGAAGGATAGATGGAGCAATATCCGTTAGGTCTGTTAAATAATCTAGCCAAATCCTATCGTAGTCATGTGGCAAGGCAATGGGATCTGAGAAAATTTGCAACAGCTCAAATTCACTTTGTGTCACGGTATGTACTGGAATTTCATAAAGATGGTTGTCAAAATTAAATACATAGTTTCCGTCTGTTTTACCTGAAAAGGGGGTTAATAATGGGAAGCGTTGCTGTAGTTTTTGAAGGTTCATTTATGCCACTCCTTTATTTGAATGGAGAGTAATAAAGTTAAATTAGTATAATTATATGATGAAATGTTTATAGTATTAATAGAAAAAACACGGATGTTAGCAAGTATGATAGTCATACTTATCTAATGTCCGTGTTATCTGTTTATGCCTCTTTTTTAAATAACTTCCCTGGCCAAAATGCATATTTACCTAGTACTGTTGTGATTGCTGGTACAAGCAATGGACGTACAATAAATGTATCGAGAAGCACACCAATGGCTGTAACGACACCAAATTGAACAAGCACCTGAATCGGTAAAGTTGCCAACACAGCAAACGTACCTGCCAAGATGAGTCCAGCGGATGTAATAACACTTCCTGTTCGGACGACACCTTCTTCTACAGCTGTTAAATGATCAGCAGTTTTACGCTTTTTCCAAATTTCTGAGATCATAAAGATATTATAATCTTCTCCGAGTGCTACTAGGAACACGAAGGAATACAGTGGTATAGCTCCAGAAATGGCTTCTGCACCCATGATATGATGCAAAATTAGCCATCCAGCACCTAATGCTCCAAAGTAGGAAATAATAACGGTTGCTAATAAATAAACCGTAGCAGTAATAGAGCGTAAATAAACAAACAATAATAATGCGATTAAAGCAATCATGGTTGGCATGATCACGGTCTCATCACGCTTAGTTATTTGTTGTGTATCGTATTGGCTGGCTGTTTCTCCACCAATCCAAACATGCTTCTCAGCACTAGTGAGCCCTTGTACCTCCAACATTTTAATTACCTCATCTTGAAGCTCAGGAATATGGGCTAATGATTCCTTTGCATAGGGGTTGACATTGAAAGTTAATTCGTACAATTGAATAGCCTTATTTTTATCGCCAGTTTGTACATCTGCAACACTATCAATATAAGAGATGTCAGCAAGTTGTTGCTGTAAATTAATATCGGTACCTTCAGTATCAATAACCAATTGAACAGGAGCTAGCTCTCCAGGAGAAAAATTCTCTTCTATTAAAGTAAAGCCTTCTCGGGACGGCATATCTTTTGGGAAGGATGAAAGCAGATCAAACGTGTATTGAATACGTGGAACGAATGCTGCCAATCCCCCGAGTAAAATGACTGTTACAGCAATAACAATCCATGGTTTATGTGTAACAAAACGTCCGATTTTATGACTAACCTTATGTGAAGGTTTATGCTGCTTTTTACCTTTTTTATTTGCCATTTCCTCAGTACGAGGGATGAAGGGAAAGAAAGCTACACGTCCTATTATGACAAGAATAGCTGGTAGGACAACAAGTGCTGCAATCCCCATTACAAGCACGCCAAAGCTAAATGGCACAGCAAAGCGTTGGAATGCACCATAATGAGCAAGACTAAGAGTAGCTAGACCAATGACAACCGTCAAAGCACTCATTAAAATGGCACCACCTGATTCTTTGACAGTCAGCTTCATAGCAGCAGTCTTATCCTCAACACCTAAGAGAATTTCTCTATATTTAGAAATTAAAAATAAACAATAGTCAGTACCTGCACCAAAGAGTAAAACAGTCATAATGGATACTGCTTGCGAATCCTTATCTATCCATCCTTGGTCAGCAAAGAAACCAAGTGTCGGACTAATAACACCATAGGCAAGACCTACAACAATTAAAGGAATAATAGCCAGTAATGGTGAACGATAAATGATAATAAGTAATACTAAAACGAGCAATACGGTTGCTATTAATAATTTCACGTCTGCCTGTGAAAATAAACTGACAGCATCAGTGGCAATCCCAACTGGTCCAGAATAGCGGACATGGAGTGCATCACTGGATAATTTCTCATCTAATTGAACTTGATAGCGTTCCATTACCTTTGTCAGATGATCTAAACTATCCTGTAGCATATCTGTAGCGACATCTTTTTCAAAAAACACTGGTGTCACAATCGTTGTGCCATTTTCGGAAGCGGAAGTCATTAAAGCCTGTGGTGGCATTTGATCAAATGGTGGGATCATTGTTTGATGGGCTAAGGGCTTTGCCTGAAGCTCGCTATAAACACCTTGGATAGCCGTAAAATCCTCAATGCTAAGACCACTGTCACGATGCCAAACTAGTAATAAAGGTGTTCCAGCATCGTTAGGGAATTGCTCGGCAATAATCGCCGCTGCTTGCTCAGACATTTCAGTATCAGGTAAATTTTTACCGGATTCACTTTCTATACTATTGATTTGTGGCCATGCAAACGACAGCACCACTACTAATAACACCCAAAAAGCTAATGCTAATAAGCGACCCTTTTTACTTGCAACCATTGAGCCCCATTGCTCAAGTGGATGTTTTTTCATGAGAAGACCTCCATTTCATGTAAGTGATTTAATTATATATACTAGAAGGTTAATTAATCAACCTAGAAATATTCATATGTTATACTATGTGTAAAAAGTATGCTTAATTTAAGGAGGCGAACTTGTTGAAACAATCACCGCGTGTTCTCGGGAGACCTCGCCATGATGGAAATGCGAAACCAACAAAAGATCTTGTCCTTGAAACGGCCACAAGACTTTTTATTAAAGAAGGCTACAAAAATATTTCGATGGATGATGTAGCTAAAGCTTGTAACGTAACAAAGGCGACTATCTATTACTACTACCCAACTAAAGGTGAATTATATACATCTGCATTAATTGCTATGATGGATCGAATCAAGCTATCTATCCTAGAAATTTTAGAGCAGCCTATACCATTTAAAGAGCGATTAGAGCAGCTTGTGGCAGTTCATTTATCAGCGACTATCGATATTGATATGAAAAATTTTATGAAAGAGGCAACCATCAATTTATCGGAACCACAGCTGAAACAAGTACAGGCATCTGAAAATGATATGTATCAAACAATAGAGCAGACCATGCAAGTGGAGATGGATAATGGCACGATTCGAAAAGGAAATGCTAAATTTTTCGCTCATAACTTTATGGCATTAATGACAGTAGGATATTTTAAAGATGGCGACGGTAAAACTTTGCTAGGCTCAGTAGATGTGACGGCAAAGGAAGTAACAAATTTCTTTTGGCTGTCTGTTGAAAATAAATAAAACTTAATGATTATGTAATTTTTTATAAAAGGAGTTATCTCATTATTTGAGGTAACTCCTTTTATGTTGTTGAAAAAAGATCATGTCACTAGCAGAAAACGACCTTTTAGCAAGGTGGGGGTTGATTTCCGTTCCGCCAGCGTCCTTTCCAGGGGGCGTCCGATGAGCCGCTTCACTCACTTCCGTTCGCTCCAGGGTCTCCTCTGTGACGCTAAATCCCCTAGGAGTGACGCTGGCTCCACTCCAATCAACCATTCGGCAAAGTGTCTTAACTTTTTTCATAGTAGCATAGCGATCAAATCGCCCATTATCTGTATTCTTAATGAGTGACAACACCTCTTCATAAAGAGTAGTGAACACCTTCATTTATTTGAAAACCTCTGCTAAAAAGGTAACATTTTGTAGGTTGGAGTGGAAGGCTACTTGACTCCCGTGGGATAGTGAGACAGGCAAGCCTCTAAACGGAGCGGCTATGCGCTCGCCCACAGGAAAGCAAGTAGCCTGCAACGGAAATCCATTTTCACCTGTCACCAAAACTCTATGGATTGTTTTGTTTTTCAACACAATTAAAGGAGTTATCTCATTATTTGAGGTAACTCCTTTAATTGTGATATGGGTCACATACATTGATAATGGTTCTCATTTATAGTGTAGCTATAGATGACAGAGGAGGAGAAAAAATGAATTCGACAGAACAGCGTTTACCTACACATCTCTTTTTAGCGAAGTTAGGAAAGACAATTTTACGTCCAGGTGGAAAGGAGGCTACGAACCGAATATTAGAGGCTTGTCAGCTACATGAAGATAGCCATGTCCTGGAGGTGGCTACGAATACAGGAGCGACAGCAATACATATTGCCAAAGCATACAATGCTAAAGTAAGTGGAATTGATATTAATAAAGAGGCAGTTCAAAAAGCAAATGAGATTATTATTCGTGAAAATGTACAGCATCTCGTTCAAATTCAACAAGGAAATGCTACACAATTACCATTTGATGATGCAACCTTCGATGTGGTTATAAATGAAGCGATGCTCACAATGCTACCACAGGAATTAAAAGAACAGGCTTTAGCTGAATATAGGAGGGTTTTGAAGCCAGGCGGTATTTTAGCAACACATGATTTAGTTGTTAAAGCATTAAGTGAAGAAAGTGTTACTGATGAAATTGAGGCACTGCGTAATGTCATTGTTGTGAAGGCACAGCCACTATCAAAGCATCATTGGCAAACTTTAGTTGAAAATACAGGATTCAAACCTGTAGATGTGCATACTGGAGAACTCCACTTAGTATCTTTAGTAGGGCTTATACGAGATGAGGGCTTAGATGGTTTAATACGTATCATTGAAAATGCACGGAAAAATTCGGATGATGAGCAATATTTCTTTGAAATAATTGAGCATTTTGATCATGCTCGCCATCATTTTGGTCACATTACCATCATTGCAAAAAAGCAAGGATAGCCAATGAAAACAGCAATTCAATTTGAACACGTATCTAAATTTTTTGGAACGAAGCAAATTATTAAAGATTGTCATTTAAGTTTGCAAGAAGGCGAAGTGGTGGCTATTGTTGGACCTTCAGGATGTGGAAAGACTACCTTTTTACATCTTGCAACGAATGTACTACAGCCAACATCTGGTCATATTACATGCATCACAGATAAATTGGGTTATGTATTTCAAGAACCAAGGTTATTACCATGGTGTACATTATATGAAAATGTCACATTTAGCTGTAATGGTGTAGTAGATAGATCTCAAATTATGAATCTATTAGCTCGCGTTAAGCTTGACAATGAAATGGATGCGTTTCCTAAGCAATTATCTGGTGGCATGAAGCAGCGAGTTTCAATTGTTAGAGCATTTGCATGCAAGCCTAAGCTTATTATGATGGATGAACCTTTTTCAGCATTAGATTATTGGATAAAAAAAGAACTTGTGCAGGACCTTATTGATTTAATAGAAAATGAGCAAGTAGGTATGTTTTATGTAACTCATGACTATGAAGAAGCTGCAACGGTAGCAGACCGCATTATTAATATTGCGTATGCAAATGAAGGAATCTACAAGGAAATAGTTTTAGATACACCAAGAAAACATCGTAACTTTGATTATATAAAAAATATTGAATATCAATTATTACAACTTTAAATAAGGGAGAAAGTATGCTATGAAAAAATGGCCTATAGTAAGTCTTTTAATAGTATGTCTTACAGTTGTCTTAACGGCTTGTGGCAATACAGAAAAAGCAAAGCAAGATCAAGAACCAGAGAAAAGTGTACAAGCTACTGCTGAACAACCAAGTGTATCAAAGGTTGAAAAAATGACTATTCAGGCACCGGCAGGTATTTCGATTGCTGCACCACTCTATAAAATGATTGATGATAAATCGTTACTAGAAGGTGCAGAGGATGTTGAGTTTCTAACTTGGAATACTCCTGACGAATTACGTGCACGTATCAGTGGAGGTCAGGTGCAAGTGTCTGCTGTGCCAACATATGTAGGTGCCAACCTTTACAATAAAGGTGTAGACATTCAATTGGTAAATACATTAATTTGGGGTATTTTATATTTTATTGGACCAGAGGGTGAAGCAATATCATGGGAGGATTTAAAAGGTAAAACGGTCCATGTACCATTTAAGGGAGATATGCCAGCATTAGTATTTCAGTATTTATTACAGAAAAACGGGCTAGATATAGAGAAAGATTTAACGGTGGAATATACAGCAACTCCTCAGGAGGTTGTCCAATTATTAGCGGCTGGCAAAGCACAATATGCTGTATTACCAGAGCATACTGCTTCCCTTGTTATTGCGAAGGCGAAAAAAGAGGGAATTGCCCTACAAAAATCAATGAGTCTACAAGAGGAATGGGCAGCAGCAACAGGAAAGACACCGCGTATTCCTCAAGCTGGCCTTGTTGTGGATAAGGCATTAATTCAAGAGCACCCAGAAACTGTAGCATTGCTACAAGCAAAAATAGAGGAATCTATTCAATTTTTAAAAGATAATCCTGAAGCTGCTGGTGAGCTATTGGCATCGTATCAAGAAGGGCTTGATCCAACCTTTATTGCAGGATTATTACCTTATTTAAATATCGAATTTGTCACGGCGCAAGAAGCCAAGGAAGAGCTTGAGTTTTTCTTTGAACAACTAGCTTCACTATCGCCAGATATTATTGGTGGGCAATTACCGGATGATGATTTCTATTATGAACCGTAAAAAAAGCTTGATTATTCAAATGAGCACTTGCAGTGGTATCGTGCTCACTTGGACACTATTATCTTTAAATTTCCCGAGCATTTTAATACCCTCTCCATATGAAACACTAACAGCACTATGGCAACTTATAGTAAGTGGTGAGTTGCTTCATCAACTTTATTTAACAATGGTTCGTATGGTAGTAGGTTTATCAATCGGTATGTTTTTGGCAATTTTATCGGGTTTATTGGCGGGTAGATTTGCAGTTATTTATGAAATGTTCCGCCCAGTTATTGCATTTTTATTAGGTATTCCACCTATTATTTTAGTCGTAGTTGCAATGGTATGGTTTGGTACTAATTCAATCATACCAATATTTGTCGTAAGTATTTTAGTGTTTCCAACATTTTATATTAATATTGCTAATGGTTATCGACAAATAGATATTCAACTCTTACAAATGGCGACCGTCTATCAAAAATCAACATGGCAAAAGTTACGTTTCATCATATTACCAAGTCTGATGGTGCCATTTTTTACAGCCTGTTCGCTAGCGGCAGGAGGTGCAGTAAGAATGACCATTATGGCTGAACTATTAGGAACGAATAGTGGTATTGGAGCGGCTTTAACAATGGCACGCATCAATATTAATACGGATAAAGTATTCGCTTGGACGTTGATAAGTGTACTAATAATTTTAGCAATCGATAGTTTTATTTTAAACCCATTAAAAGCAAAAATGATGACATGGAATAGGGAGGAATGACAATGACAATTATACAAGTTCAAGCAATGCTAAAAGAGAAGAAAAAGCATATTGGTAAATTGGGCAGTATTGAGGGTGCAGATGTTTTAAACATTCAATTGCGAGCAGGTGAAAAAATTCCTGAGCATCATACAGACAATGAAGTTTTAATTATTGTTCAATTTGGGGAAGTTCGCTTTATTATTGAAGGGGTGGAAGAAATTTTAACACAGGATACCATCTTAGCCTTAAACCCATCTGAGAAGCACAGCTTAGAAGCTATTACAGATGTTCGCTTGATTGTGATTAAATTGAAATAAAAAAGCTCCTAGCGAATGGAGCTTTTTCTATGCTTCATTTTTAGCTGAACTTTAAGTGATGTTATTAAGGCAGACGCGCAATGATAGAGATGCCTTGTAGGTTTTGATTATGCTTCATAAACGTTTTACGCATAAAAAGTACGCGCTTACGAGCTTTCGAATTTATTACTACATTTTTGATGATTTTTAGAACGCCGAATAAGCCTTCATCTTCAATTAAGCGTTTCGGGTAAAGGAGATGCATAGGTGCCGTTTCTACATGTTCTATAGTAAAACCATGTTGCTTTAAAGCATCTTCCCATTCCTCTACTGTTAATGGTAGAGCATTGACCTTTATAGCTTGGACTAAATCTTTACGAATCTCTTCACGTTGAGTGCTAGTAATAGTAGATGGTGTTAAGCACATCTCATGTATGGCATAGATACCACCAGGCTTTAATAGTCTTTTTGCCTCTCTAATAATGGCATTTTTCTGTTTAGTTGATTGCATGGTCAACATGGCTTCACCGTAGACAACAGTAGCCCATGCATCTGGTAAACCAGTGTGCTCTGCACTACCAATGATACAGCGTTGATTATCCCCATTTAAATATTCTCTTACCTTTTTTGCAGCTTCCTCATCACGTTCAACGGCTATGTAGGTTGGATTTTTTGCTAATGTCATTTTTGCAGTAGTGCCAAGTCCAGGTGCAAATTCTACTACATAGTCCTGTTCTTTAATGGCTAAATGTTGAAGCATTTGACATGTCATTTGAATGCCACCAGGGCGAAGTACCGTTTTTCCTAAGCTCGCTAAGAGCCAATGACCAGGCATTTTTTCGTAGTTTAAGGTTTGTTTAGTCATTTATGTATCCTCCTTTTATTGAAAATGATTATTATTCTCATTATTATAAAGGTAATATAACATTAATTACTGTGATATATGTCAAATTTGGAGGTAGATAAATGAACTGTCAAAAACAATACTGTTTTTCAAAGGTACCAATATTTCAACATCTAAAAGCACATGAAATGGAAGAAATCTCACACATTATTACACATCATCATTTTGATAAGGGAGAAATTATTTTACTCGCAGGTGACCGGAAGAAAAAATTATTTATCGTAAGGTATGGCCGTGCAAAAGTATCTCATATTTCTACAGACGGTCGGGAGTACGTTATGAGAGTTTTGGAAGCAGGAGAATTTTTTGGGGATGTTACATTGTTTAATGATGAGCCGCAAAAATCGACAGTAGAGGCACTAGAAAAAACTGAAATTTGCTCACTTGATGGTGAGGAACTGATGAAGATCTTAGCAGGTACGCCTGTTACGCTGTTTCATATGCTTGCCCAGCTTTCCTCACGATTAGAGGAGACAGAAAATCAATTGAGTGAAGCTGTTTCTAAAGAGGTAAGTGAAAGACTGGCTGCCTTTATTTTAAAATCTGCTGCTACAGCAGGAAGCGATACATTTTTATTGACACTTACAAAAAAAGATTTAGCCTCTTTATTGAATACTACAAGAGAGACATTAAGCCGTCGTTTATCTGCATTTCAAAAGGAAGGTTATATAGAGATGACAGGAAAAAGAATTATCATAAAAAATTATGATGCTTTGGAAAATTTATTATAGTAAGACAGTTAATAGTTGATAAAATCAATGAGTTTTGAAAATATTGTCGAAATTGTGATATAGCTCATTGAAATAATGTACAAACAGTCTTATAATGAAGGTTGTAATGTCACCAAGACAAGATAAGGATGGTATTATGATGCGCTTTTTGCGATTTAAAGTAAACATTGTAATAACAAGTCATACGAATCGCTATCCAGCCCTTGTGACTGGTGATTGTGTAAGATATACGCTGTAACGACTGTTAAGTTTTACCTTAATGGTCTTTTTTACATGTAAGCAATAAAAAATAGTACTAGTGATGGCAAAGGAGAGTTCAAAATGTCAGAAACGAATAACCAAACACAGGCTGAACAAGTAACTGTGAGTAAAGAGCAATTAGATGTACTAGATCAATTATTAAAGCCTGAAGTTCAAGAATCACTTACAACTTTAGTTGAGCAATTACCAAAGTTAACTGAAATGATGACATTATTAACGAAATCATACGAGTTTGCTCAAGCTGTTGCAACAGACGAAGTGCTTAAAAATGATACTGTTGGAGCAGTAACAGAAATGGCTGGTCCTGTAGTAGGCTCTGCGAAAAACCTTGCAGCAACTGCAATTGAAGCGAAAGACCGTGCATCTGAAAGCCAAGAAGTAATTGGTTTATTCGGTCTTGTGAAAATGTTAAAAGACCCTCAAGTTCAAAATGTTTTCCGTTTTGTTAATGCTTTCTTACAAGTAAGCTCAGAACGCAAAGCTAAATAAGACTCAAGGTAAATTCAATTCGTAAGGACGGAGGATTAATTAATCATGTCAAAAGAAATCGTCATCTTAGGTGCAGGTTACGCTGGCGTTTTAACTGCATTAACAGCACGTAAATATCTATCAGCTGATGAAGCTAAAATTACTGTAGTAAACCAATTCCCAACACACCAAATTATCACTGAGCTTCACCGTTTAGCAGGTGGTACAATTGCAGAAGGTGCTGTTGCATTACCACTTAAAAAAATCTTTAAAGGTTTAGATATCGACTTACACATTGCAAAAGTATCAAAATTCAATGTAGATAATAAAAAAGTTGATTTAGATAATGGCTATACATTAACTTACGATACGCTTGTAGTATCTTTAGGTAGCCAAACTGGATTCTTCGGTATTCCAGGATTAGAAGAAAACTCTATGGTCCTTAAATCAGTAAATGATGCTAACAAAATTAACAAGCATATCGAAGACCGCATTAAAGCATACGCACAATCTAAAGATGAAGCAGATGCAACAATCGTTATTGGCGGTGGCGGTTTAACAGGCGTTGAGCTTGTTGGTGAAATTGTGGACAACTTCCCGAAAATCGCTGCAAAACACGGTGTTAACTTTGCTGACCTTAAAATTAAACTTGTTGAAGCTGGTCCAAAAATCTTACCAGTACTTCCAGATACACTGATCCAACGCGCTACAGAAAGCTTAACAAAACGCGGCGTAGAATTTATTACAGGTACGCCTGTAACGGGTGTTGACGGCAATGTTATTTCATTAAAAGATCGTGAACCAATCGTTGCAAACACACTTGTATGGACAGGTGGGGTAGCTCCACTACCAATCGTAGGTGAATCAGGTTTAGCAGCTGATCGTGGTAAAGCAACAATTAATGAATTCTTACAATCTACTTCTCACGAAGATGTATTTGTTATTGGTGATGCATCAGTAGCTCTACCTGCTGATGGAGGTCGTCCATTATACGCTCCAACTGCACAAGTTGCATGGCAAATGGGTGAATGCGCTGGTTATAATGTATTTGCACAATACAGAAACCAAGAGATGAAATCATTCTCAGCAGTAAACTCAGGTACACTTGCAAGCTTAGGTCGTAAAGATGCTGTCGCTACAATTGGCGCAAGCAACACAGAGCTTAAAGGTCTTCCTGCAACATTAATGAAAGAAGCTTCAAATATTCGTTATTTAACACATATTAAAGCTTTATTCGGTTTAGCTTATTAATAAATAAAACACTCACTTTTATCGGGATTACGCTGATAGGAGTGAGTGTTTTTTTCTAAAAATGTATATTAATCACTTTAAATCCAGTAAACTAAATACATATTCAATAATCTACTTTCTGGGGTGATAGGCTATGTTAACAATGTTTCAATCAAAAAAAGAAGATATAGAGCAATTTAAGGCTAAAATTGATGAACTGAATGCAAAGCTAGATAAGAAGGATCATGAATTTCAGATTTTCCTCAATGAACTACATAAAGAACTAATTTCAACGATTGGACAACATGATATAGTCAATAACCAGCATATCATTTTAGGAGAGATGGTTACTGAAATATTAAAAGAATTTAATAGAGTAGAAGATAGTACAATACAATCAAATACCATATCTGGACATGCACTTGAAAAAGGTAGTTCTTTAATTGTCTCATCAGATAAAATGGTTTCTTTATCGATTGATAGCAAACAAGCGGTTAAGGAAGTGCAGCATGTTATTGATGAGCTAGGTGAACAATCAAGAAAAACAACAAATAGCATGAATCATTTAAGTGAACGATCAAAGCAAATAACGGATATTGTCAAAGTGATTAGTGAGATTTCCAACCAAACTAATTTACTTGCTTTGAATGCCTCAATTGAAGCAGCACGAGCTGGCGAACATGGCAAAGGGTTTTCAGTTGTTGCAGAAGAAGTACGTAAATTAGCTGAAAATACAAAGTCAAGCACAGAAGATATTGTAAACCTTACGAAAAAAATAGAGGAACAAATCTCTGAAGCCTATGAAGATAATAAAAATAATATGCAGCTAGTAACAGAGGGCCTACAAAAAAGTACAGATACTTCTGAGCAAATCAATGCTTTACTCCAAATCATTATGAATGTGCAGGGTGAAGTGAAGGAATTGCTACAATATATTGATAGTCAAAAAATATCGACTGAGGATGTTATGAGTAAATTCCAAACAACAACAGCGCTATTTGATGAAACGAATAAAGTTTTAACAGAACATATTGATGAATCGGAAATAGTAACCAAAAAATTACTAGAAGCTGTAGATAAAGTGAAATGCTTCCCGAATAAAATGTAGGTACATAAAAAAACACCATTCGATTCCTAATGAATCGAATGGTGTTTTGATTAGATTAATGGTTTGATTAGATTAATGGTTTGATTAGATTAATGGTTTGATTGGAATATTGCTTTAGTTGTTTTCTGTATGAGTTTTGGTAAAACGCCAAAGGAGTAAGGTTTGTAAACTCTCTCAGTCCATTTGTGTCCATCCTTCCCATATACACCCATTGTAACGGAAGGGATATTTAGTGCTTTTATTTTGTCAAAGGGTAGGGGATAAAGGGTATTCCATTCTGGAAAATTATGAAGCAATTCTTGTAGTTCTTCCTCTGTCGCATGAATAGATAAGAAACTACCATCAGCTAAATAAGGGAAGAAGCGTTTAACTTGGAATAGCTCACCTGTTTCCATAGCAACCTCTTTGACAATATGCTCAATAGTTTGTTTCAATACTTGATCTCTTTCCACATTTTCCTTTAAACAATTATGTGGTAAGAATGGTGGTGCAAAAAATAGGACAACACGAGGTTGATGTTCTGGATCAGCCTTTTGTAGGGCATCCACAAGAGCAAATGACTGTTGGCGTAATTCCTTTCCTTCATTCTTTTTCATTACCTCTGCAAGAATAGCCTCAGTTTGAACACCTTTTTCATTCAAGTATGAAATCAGTTCATCATACGTCATCACCTCAATATGCCAGGACAAAGAGCGTTTTGGGACATTGGACCATTCACTATATTTTTCATATTGAAGTTGTAGGTATTGCTCTGCTTCAGTACATGCCTGCTGTGTAACAGCTTTTAGTTTACTGACGACATGAGCTGGAGATTCTTCATATAAAAAATAGTTAAAATAAATTTGGCTTGTAGATGCTGTTTGAACTGTGTAGGATTCCTTTGTGTCACGCTGATATAAGCAAGTAGGTGGGAGTATCGTTTCACCTGTAATTTGCTCAGTCAATGCTAAGTTATTATGAATGCGTTCAGTAATTTTAGCTGCTATATAATTCGGGTCGATACCACTTAATGTATCACCCACATGTACCTCACGTCCGTAGATATAGAATGCGGGAAGAAGCTTACCAGCAACGCCTGTATAAATATAACGATGTGGATCATCCCCGTATAATGGTGTTGTAAAATCGGTATTGATTGCCATTAGAAAATCCAACCCATGTGCTATTTTTAAATGACTAAGTTCATCTAATGCATCAATAATCCCATTATGCTCTGACTCTTCACCACCATTTAAAATTAGAAGTAGGTTTCCATCTAATTCTTCAAGATGCTGTGTGAAATACTGAATATTCGCCACATGGACAGCGGCACCACTTTTCATATCTACAGCCCCACGTCCAAACATCCAATCGCCACTTTGAGCATCCTTTTGTACTTCAGCGTTTCCTTCATATTTTCCAAAGAACTCCTCAAGCTTGTAAGGGGAAAAAGCAAACTCCTTTAGATGACCATAATCCTCTATATCGACCGTATCCAAATGGGCATGATAAATAATTGTTTTCTTTGTTTCATTAGGACCTTTTACGAATGCAAAGAGATTTTTGCGTCCGATCGGATCATGCTTCACATTTGTCGTCCAAAGAAATGTAGGGTTTTCTTGGTAATAAGGGAATGCTTGCATTTTTTCATAGATGAACTCAATGATTTTCCCTTCACCATGTGTACCATTAATGCTATTAATATGGACTAATTCTTTTGTAAGCTCTTCGATATGTGTTGCAAGTGGTAATTGACTTAGTTGTTGACACATGTATATTGCTCCTTTTTTGTTCGACTACATATCATTCAAATTAGCAACCATTTCAGTTCAATTGTTTTCATTATATGAAAATTAATCCGTATAGTGGAATATGAAAATATCATATAAGAAAAACGTGTAATAGTCAATTTTAATTTTTATAAAATTCTGTTATTTATTATTAATTTATTCGCTAGGAAGTCTATTTAAATGAGTAAAAATTCGTTAAAATGAATAAAAGGAGGAGTAGTGATGATTCAATCTATTGAAAGAGCAATGTTGATTATTAATGTACTAGCTAAACAACCGAAGAAATTCTATTCTGTGCAAGATATCTACAATGAAACAGATTTACCGAGCAGTACGATTTATCGTCTATTGTATACATTAGAAACTTTCGATTTAGTAGAAAGAAATGAGGAAAAAAAGGAATTTCGTTTAGGGTATACTTGGTTACAACTAGGAATGAAAATGTACCATCATACAAATATTCGAGAAAAAGCACATCCATTATTAGAAGAGCTTGCAAATAATGTTCGTGAAACTACATATTTAAATATTCCCAAACAATTTAGCTCAATCATTATTGATAGAGTAGACAGCCCAAAAAACGTCCGAATCATAGATATGATTGGTGAAAAAATTCCATATCCAATCGGGGCTGCCAATAAAGTGCTACTAGCCTTTTCAAGCAAAGAAATCCAAGCTACTTTTTCAGAGAATTATGAAGTGATGGAGCAACTTCAACAAATTAAAGAGATGGGCTACTCTATTAGCTACGGTGAAAAAACAAAGGGAACCGTTTCTGTTGCAGCGCCTGTTTTTGATTTGGATGAGAAACCAATTGCAGCTATCAGTGCAGAATGCTTTGAATATGATACAGATGATGAAAAATTAGAGGGTATTGTGAAAGAAGTAACCAAAACAGCCTACCTTCTCTCACAAGAACTCGGGCATATAAAATAGGTCTTTCCTATTTAAGGAAAAGACCTATTTTTATGTTCTTTAGTCATATTCATAGTAATGGGACTTAGAGGATTGTATATTTAAAAACAATAAAATAATAGCGACGATGATCATAACAAGGGAGGCACTCACGACGACAAATCGTATTGTGATTAGTTCAGCAGTAATGCCAAAAATGGCTGTTAAGAGAATGATGAAAAATGCGTCCAAGAATCCATAAATACTGCCTATTCGCCCCATGCTCTCAGATGGGATATTATTTTGATAAAAGGTATAGAATCCTGTATTTGCAAAGGCAGTCGCAAATGATAATAGAAAGCAGCCTAGAGCAGCAATAAGAAAAGTGAAGGATGAAGTAAACACCAAATAGCCTAATGCTGTTAGAAGAGATCCCATACCAATCAACCAGGCAGTGGACACTTTTTCAACAACCGCTGAATTGATGAATGAGCCAATTAATACACCTATTCCAGCAATACTAACTAAAATTCCATATTGTCCCTCTGATAAAGCAAGTATTTGAGTTGCAAAGGCAGCCTCTAAAGAATCAGTCGCTGTCATCAAGACGATGGTAGCACTAAACAATAAATAGACGCTCATTACATATATATTTTTTAAGCTAAAGCGTATGACCATTTGCCAATCATGAAATAGTACTTGGCAAAGGGATTTTTTTTCTATAGCATTATCAAACTTTAGTCGTTTAAAGGTTTCAACACTCGGCATGTTGAACGTTATACAGGCTGATAAAAATAAAGCAAAGGCATTTAAGTATATAGCCATATTGGGTGTTCCTAGTGTAAATAGAAAGCCGGCAATTGCTGGTCCAGTTAGAAAAGCCCCTGAGTCCAGCAAGCTACGTAATGAGTTAAAACGTTTCCTTTGTGCTATAGGAATTAATTTAGTGATGTAGGTCATCGAGGTTGGATGATACATAGAGCTAGCTACTGTAATGATAAAAACTAGCGTATACATCCACGCTAAGCTATAGAAGAGGGGAAGTATAACAATTAGTATAGATTGCACAAGATTTAAAGTAATCATTAAATGTTTCTTATTATAGCGATCGATAAGGCTTCCTGCCCAAAAATTAGTGAGCAAAGATGAGATTGCTCTTACAATATACAAGCCAGAGACAGCAAGAGCTGATTTTGTAAGATTTAATACAATAAGATTTAAGGCGATAAAATAAATCCATTCGCCAATACTGGAAACACCAATACTACATAATAGGATGGCAGGATAACGCCAGTTCTCTAAAGATTTCTTCATATCAATTCCTCCTTAAGCAAAGTCAAGATCTGCAAAATAAAAAATCCCACCCCCAAGACGATTAGTCTTAGGGACGAGATTGTGGAATTTATACTCACGTGGTGCCACCCTAGTTCACTACTATGTCACCATAATAGCCTTTTCAGTACGACATAATTACTTATGTTTATACTGTAACTCTATAACGGGAGTTCCCGTCGCACCATCATTCAAATAGAAGTCCAATGCGCTACTCCGAGACTTGTTTCAATCATTCGTTCTTGCTCGTTTTCAGCGACCCGAGCTCTCTGGGAAGAACAGCCTTATTTACTCTTCTCTTCAATGTATTTTTGCTAGTGTATCATATGTACATAATTTTGGTAAAGTGTGATCTGAAAATTTCGTCAATTCCTTTACTGATAATTTGTATGGTCAAGCAACAGTTGACGCAACTTTAAGTAAGTGATCGAGATTCTTCAAAATGGTAAGATCCAATGTCGTTAGTTGTACTATTTTTTTCTGTGAATAGTGAGCCTTTGTTAATCGTCCTAATTGGCAAAACCACTTGTTGTTTTAGACTAGCATTATTGCTCCAGTCCATTGTCAGGAAGATTATCCATCCATTCTAAATTTAGTATATAATTTTTCTTAACAAGGAGGGAGAAATGAATGAAAGCTATTGTGATCCATGAGTTTGGTGAGGCAGAAGTTTTAAACTATATAGACTGTTCAGAGCCTACTTTGACTAAAGGCGAAGTCCTAATACGCACAACTTATACGAGTGTGAACTATGCAGATATTAAAAACCGCACAGGCAATAAAGCTAAAGCCAATTTCCCAATGATTCTTGGCTTAGATGTTGCAGGTGTTGTAGAAGAGGTCTTCGATGATAACAGTAACTTTCAAAAGGGCGACCAAGTCATCGCATTCCCTAAAAATGGAGCTTATGCAGAATTTGTTGTAGCTAAGGAACAGCTGGTTTTTAAAATTCCTAGTGATGTACCAATTGACAAGGTAGCAGCTGTACCGACGGTTTCATTTTTGGCGTATATGCTAACACATCAAATAGCAGCTATTGGTCAGCATGATGTCGTCTTGATACATGCTGCTTCCGGTGGAGTAGGGACAATGCTCATCCAAATGGCAAAAAAGCTAGGGGCAAAGCAGATTATTGGGACTGTGAGTAATTTAGAGAAAGCTCCAATCGTGTATCAGCTTGGTGCAAATCATGTTCTCACATATGATCAATTCAGTACACAAGTGCATGAACTAACGGAGGGACGTGGTGTTGATATTGTGTTTGATTCGATAGCAGGTGCTATAACAGAGGAAAGTTTGAATTGTTTAGCGCCTTATGGCACTCTTGTACAATTCGGCAATAGTGGAGGTAGAGCTGGTAATATTAAAACATCAGATTTACATAGCAGCTGCCGTACTATAAAAGGCTTCAGCTTAGGCACGACTAGAGCTTCAAAGCCAGAAATGTTGCAGCAGGTTGCGCAGGCTATTTTTTCTTTAATAAAAGAAGATAGCTTTCAGGTCCCCATTGCTAAAATTTTTGCCTTAGAAGAAATGAAAAAGGCACATGAATTGATGGAAAGCCGCCAGCATCAAGGGAAAATTCTTATTAAAATATAAAAATACAAAAAGATGACACGTCAATAATAGTGCCATCTTTCCATTTCTATTAATGTTCTAATTCATTTAGTTTTTCATATATACGTCTTTTTCGGTAAAGCATCATGCCCGTTTCAGCGACATCCTGAATCATTCCTTTATTGGCATAGGCTCCAAAGACCATTCCAGCAATAGGAATCATTTGAAACAGCTTTTTCCAGCCAAGCTGATCTCGATAGGTGTAAAATACTTCCTGCCATCCTTGGAGCTGTGAAATCATATTATCAGAAGCCTTTTTCGAGCTATTCATAGTTGAAAGTTCCTGCAAAATGGCTTCTTTACCGACAATATCAGCAGAAGTAAATTGTAGACATTTCACTATGAAAACACGCTCCATCTTATCATTCGGATCATAGCCATGAATCATCGCTATTTCCTGTAATGTTTTTAAAGCAGTTCCTAAAATAACTGGAATATCAATAGCTAAAGTAAAAATGCCTCCGAAGCCAGTAGAGGCCCCTTGTACCGTAGCAAATTTTACACGTTCATTTTGTAATTTATCACTGAGAGCAATCATGTCCTCTAAAGGAATTTGTCCAATATCAGCAATCGTCAAAATATGCTGTGTAGAAGAATGGTTGCGGATTTTTTGAAGTATGGCTTGTTCATTAATTAAATATTTCCCGCCCGATTGAATATAATTGCCTAATTCATCAACTAATAAAGCAATTTTATTTTGAATAAAGGCAGGCGTCATTTTATCTAATATCTTAAAAGGTATTCTCCCTAATTTCTCCCAAAACCATAAATCCTTTTGATCCTTCTCCCACAATTGAATCTCTTGCAAATACTGTTCTAATTGCTCGCGTTTCTCCATTATTATCTAATCCCCTTATTTGTCCATATCATTTGAACTTGATTCAGCCAATGTTTATTTTCAGCGTGTCGTAATTGATATACGAAAAAATTTTTATAAGGTTTCGCTCTATTCAATGAAGATTTAGACAAACTAATGAATTCATCATGATTGCCAAACAGAAGCAAGGAGTGCAATGCCGTCATTAATTTGCTGAAGTGTCAGTCCACCATAGCCAATAATGACTTTCGCGTCAATCGTACCATTTTGATAGGAGGTAGAGCATGGATAGACTTGAATTCCTACCTCTTGAGCTAGCTGGATTGCTCTATTTTCGGCAAGATATGGAGGTAGCTTTATGACAAGATGGAGCCCAGATTTTTCACCGATCACTTGAAATTCATTTGAAAAATGTGTAGAGATGGCAGCCAGTAATGCCTGCTGTTTTTTACGATAAATCGTCCGCATTTTTGCCAAATGCTTATCGAATTGCCCTTGTGCAAGAAAATCTGCTAAAACAAGCTGGTCTACTTTGGAGACAACTGATTTTTGATCTTGATGAAAAGTCATAAACGGTATGACTAGGGATTTTGGTAGAATCATATAACTAATACGTAATGATGGAAGCAATGTTTTCGAGAATGTTCCGAAATAGATGACTCGTTGAAGCTGATCCATTTTTGCTAAAGAAGGGATTGGTAGCCCTTTATAACGATATTCAGAATCATAATCATCTTCTATAATAAGAGCCTCGTTCGAGTTAGCCCATTGTAACAATGCCGCTCTTCTTTCCATCGTCATAATCATGCCTAAAGGAAATTGATGAGCTGGTGTTGTGTATAACATGTGAATTGTTGTTGGAGGAAGTGTAACCCCTGAATTATCCACAGGAATCGCTTCTGTAGATAATCCACATTGCTGTAAAACGGCACGTACTCGTTTAAACCCTGGTTCCTCTAAGCCAACGCGAGTCGTGCCACCAAGAAAATGACAGAGAGCTTGAAGCTGGCTTTGTGTACCACTATAGACAAACACTTGTGATGCAGCACAAACAACCCCACGCGAACGTTCTACATAGCGAGCAATCTCTGTGCGTAAAGTTGCCTCTCCTTCCCAGGGGCTTGTTGATAAGTTGTTGCTATTAAAATGCTTTTTAATTAGCTTGTGCCAAACAGCATAAGGAAAAGCTTCGTTATCCACATGTCCATTCGTAAAGTCGAATTGAATGTCATTTGCGTTACTGATACTAGGAGTAAAAACAGGTGGCTGTTCTTGCTGTAGCCAATCAAATTCAAAGGGAGCGATATAATAACCAGATCTTTCTTTGCTATAAATATAGCCTTCCGCAAGTAATTGTTCGTATGCTTCCTTGATGGTGTGCACGCTCACATCCAATGTTTGAGCAAGAGCTCGTTTAGAAGGCAGTTGCGTATGTGCGTGTATTTTTTTCGTTATAATAGCGTGTTTTATTTCTTCGTAGATTTGTATATATTTCGCTGAATCCCCTGTAAATGAAATGGAAAGCTCCACAAAAATGCCTCCTTTGGTATGGTCGGTTTTTTAGTAATTGGTTATATCTATCATATCAATTTTATCGTTAAATAAGTAAAAAAGGAGTGAGCTGTAATGGAATTTATTGCATTAGAAAATAATGTGGTTAAACTAAAGCCTTTAGAGTTAAACGATTTACCGGGAATAATAGAGGCTGGGCGTTATCCAGAAATTTGGTCACATATGTCCACAACGATCAAGAAAAAGGAGGATGTGAATAACTTTGTGGAAAACGCATTAATAACAAGAAGCGGAAAAACAGAATTCCCGTTTGTAATTGTGGATAAAAAATCAGGAGATATTATAGGTTCAACTAGGTTTATGGATATTGATGATAAGCATCAGCGACTAGAAATAGGCAATACATGGCTGACTCCTGCATACTGGCGTACAGCTATAAATACGAATTGTAAATATTTATTACTGCAATATTGTTTTGAACAGCTTCATTTAAAGCGAGTTCAAATAAAAACGGATCATGAAAATATTCGTTCTCAAAAGGCCATTGAGCGTATAGGTGCCACAAAGGAAGGAATATTGCGTAATCATATGATTCGCAAGGATGGAACAACGCGGCATACTGTGATGTATAGTATCACGATTGAAGAATGGTCAAAGGTGAAAAAACATTTAGAAGAGCTATTAGTGCAATTTGGTTATAATTAGGAATAAAATGGATTTTTTTTAATCTAGAAAACCACTTTTTCTTATAAAAAGTGTCAAAAAGTAATGGGAAGGGTAGAGTACTTAAAACTTGAAAGAGGGTAATCTACTTGAAACCAAAATATACTTTAAGACAAATTTATGGTGATAATGCTGTATATACGCCAAGAACGCCGTATAGTGATAATCCGTGGATGATGGACGAACCTCATAAGCTGGATGCTTTAACCTCTAGAGAAGTAGCTATTGCTGATATCCCCGTATTAGTACACCGAGCCACACAAACAGAAAAAGCCCAGGAGCTTCATCAATTAGCAGGGTTACCTTGGATGGAACAGCCGTATAGCTATGACACACAGGAAGAATATCTGGCACAGATCCAATCTTGGTGTGAGGAAGGGAAGACAATTGTTTGTCAGTATATACATGACTTAGAGCATATGGATCGTCAATGCTATTGGATGGATGCCGAAAAGTTTAATGAGCTGAATACAAAAGCATATATCGATCATTTAATTGATAGTAAATTCATTCCAAGTCGTTTAAATGTAGAAACCTATAGACTCTCTGATGCCATAAAAAATTGGCAGCCACCTGTTGTACTAAAGCCTGGAGATGATTCCCCAACATCGGGAGGATATGGTGTCATCATTTGCCATAATAAAGAAGAGCTGACAGAAGGTATACGCCAATTTCGAATGACTGGCACTGACAGTATCATTATTGAAGAACTTTTACAAACAAAGCACAATTATAGCTGTCAATTTATTTACTGTGAGGAGCTAGGGATTCAATACTTAGGAGCTTCACAGCAAATAACAGATGACAACGGCATTTATGAAGGAAATATCATAGTAGATAAAGTACCTGAAAAAGTAATTGAGGCAGGAAAACATATAATGAAGCGTGGTGTGGAGGAAGGTTTTGTTGGTGTGGCAGGCTTTGATTTAATTGTGACAGAGGCTGGTGATGTTCAAGCCATTGACTTAAATTTCCGTCAGAATGGTTCTACCTCTATGCTGATGTTTCATGATGCTTTAGGAAAGCCCATTAATAAATTTGCTTCCTATGCTGCACAAGATCCGCAACAGAATGATCACTTCTTTCAAACAATTAAGCAATGTATAGAACAGGAAGCATTATTTCCGTTATCTTTCTATGATGGGGATTACTTTGATGAGCCCGTTGCCTCTAGATTTGTCGGCATATGGTACGCTGAAACGCTAGATGAGATTGAAAAGCTAGAGAAGGAATTATTATAGTTAAAAAGAATGGTCATTAATCGACCATTCTTTTTTTATAGATAACTGCTGCGAAAAACCAAGAAACAAGTGTCCATACAATGATTGCCAACAGAGGAATGACCACATCTGGCATGGAATACGTACCTTCTAATGCCTCTGCTAAAAGTAATAATTGTGAGCTAGGCAACCATTCTGCTATTTTTAAGATTGGGTTGACAGAAGATAAAGCTAGAGCAAAAGGACCGAAAGAGAATATTAACATTACAGGCAACACAATGATGGATGCCTCCATAATGGATTTAGCAAATAAACCACATATTGTACCTAATGCAATATAAAACAAAGCTGAAAGTAATAATGCTATTACTATGATGAAAAGATTAGCAGGCTCATAGCCAACTAGAAAAATAGTCACAGCTTCAGCTAGAATTGTAATTATTAAAACAAACAAGCTTTTACCAATTAAAATATCACCAAGTGATGCTGGGGATAGCATGAGACTGCGAAGAGTGTTTTTTTCTTTTTCCTCTGCAATTAAGCAACATTGGACATATGTTGTTACTACAGCAAAGGCCATGTTGATTGGTAGAAAATATATACTAATACTATTGGAACCAGATTGATTATATAAATAAGCCATTATTAGCGGCAGAAGCACCATCGTCGATACAGCATAGTTACGTGAAAATTCCTTATAATCCTTCACCAATATAGCTTGAATACGTGTCATTGAAAAATTCATACTAAATCACTCCCTGTTATTTGCATAAAAATATCACCCAATGTCGGCTCATTTGTATTAATTCTTGTAACTTCGTTGGAATGCATCCATTGATAAAGCTTCTCTGCATCTTGTGCACCGTTTTGTATAATCTCTTGCATGCCATTTTTGAGTTCAACTGTAATAGAATCAGAGCCAAATTCCTGTTTTAAATCCTTTGGTGCACCTATTGCTCGAATTTTTCCCTTATGAAGGAAGGCTACACGGTCACAAAGTATCTCTGCTTCGCTCATATCATGAGTGGTTAAAAAAATAGTTGTCCCCATATCATTTAATTTTCGTAAGCCATTATAAATATGCTGTGTATTGACAGGGTCTAAAGCAGAAGTAGGCTCATCTAAAAATAATAATTCAGGCTTATGCATAATAGCACGAGCAAGGGTAACACGTTGAATCATTCCTTTTGAAAGCTGACTGATCTTCTTTTTACGTTCCGCATATAAGTTTACAAAATCTAAAGCCTCTTTTACGGCAGAGTGGGATAGCTGATATAAGTTACTATAAAATAATAAATTTTCTTCAATAGATAGTCTTGTATACAAACCACTATTATCTGTTAAAATACCAAAACGTTTACGATTTTGACTTTGCTTCATTTCAGATGCTGGTTGCCCAAATAATAGGACATTACCAGCCGACTTATCTGTTTGTGCGGTTAATATTTTAATAGTAGTTGTTTTACCAGAACCACTTGGACCAAGAAAGCCAAATATTTCCCCTTTCTGAATTGTAAAAGAAACATCTTGCAATGCTGTTTCTTTATTAAATGTTTTTTTCAAGTGCTGCACATCAATCACTGTGTTCATGTGTAAACCTCCTGTTTGTTGTTGATGTCTACACTATAAGCAACAAACATAAGGTACACAGTATAAATCGGGTGAAAGGCGGAAAAATGATCCTCAGTGAAACAATATTAAAGGTGACAGGAGTCGTTTATTTCCTGGGAAATCTACTATATTCCGAGTATTTCCTTTAAATCTGCTAATTTATTTTTCGACAGTGGGACAACAGCCTTTTCAGTGCTATTGAGTGCTAGACTATAGCTGTTACGTGTCCATGTAATGATTTCACGAACCTTTTGCAGATTCACAATATAAGAACGATGGCTTCTAAAAAAGCCGAATGGTGTCAATTTTTGCTCTAGCTCATTGAGCGATAAAGTACATGGATATGCTTCTCCAGCCACATAGATAGAAACATCACCTTCAACACTTTCAATATAATCAATCTCGGGTGGATTAAATAAAATAATCTTATCATTTTTCTTTGTTGGGATTTTATCAATGCGAATTGGTGCAGATTCAATTTGCTGAGGTGATTGTTCTATTTCATCCTCCTTTACATCTAACGCATGCAAACCAGCTCCGTCTAATCTATGTATAGCTGTACTCATAATCATTAAATCTTCTAGATTGGTCGATAATAAAATGATGGTTTTTTGCTGTTTTATTTGACTATTTAATAATTGTTGGATATTTTGTTTTGAAAATTCATCTATATTTTGAAAGGGCTCTTCTAAAATTTGAATAGGTGCTTGATGGAGATACGTATTCAATAACTTTAATCGCTGTTTTTCACTATGAGAAAGCCGACTAATTCTAGTGTTTTTTTGTTCAGTAAGGCTAAAGAGCTTTAATAGATTCTCCGTTTCGTTCGTTGGACGGTTAAAAAGTCTCAATAAAAACTGGATATATTCACGAGCAGTAAGTCGCTCATATAACGCACTTTCACGAAAATGAGTATATGTATCATGTCGGTTCATAAACCATCGCATTAATGTATGTATTTTTGAAATATCTGTATAGATGCCGATAATAGTGCCAGGTTGTAAAGAAAGCTGAAAGCTCGGATAAATAACATTGCCTGCTTCAATATAGGGTTCAACCTGAATATCAATATTTTGTTCCATGTTTATTCCTCCTGAAATTTTCTAGCTTGTAAAAAGCTTCGGATGTCATTGTGTGCCTGCAAGTAGCTCCTTTGGCAATAATTAGAGTTAGAGGCGTCCATAAAACCATGTAAACCCTGATATTGTTTGGTCTGAACATTCGGTATGCGACCAAGTGCATTCTTTAATATTTGCACATCAAAACTACTTTCATAGCTAGGTAAAACGACCAAAGTTGGACATGCTGGTAGGATATCGAAGTATTGACGGATACGTGAACCATACACACAAATGACGCGGTGTAGGGGGAGTGTGGCTAATCGCCAAGCTAAAGTTGCACCTACGCTATAACCAATTAATACCACTTCATTATAATTCTGAGATGCCTCCAGTATTTTTTGAGAAAGTAGCTCTAGAGGGGCATCGAAGCCAACTGTCTGCATGTAAAATTCATATGCTTGCTTTTCTTGCTCATATGAAAAGGATAAACCATCTGAATAGAGTGAAATACAGGAAACGGAAGTGTTTTCATCACTATATGTTTGGACTTGTTCTTTTATAAAATGATTAACTCCATATATTTCATGTAATATAAAAATTTTTCTCCTCATTATTGCCCTCTATTATCTTTTTTCCAATAGTGTATCAAAAAGTAAGTATAACGTATATTTAACGTTAAAATGAACAGTGATAACCTCCTTCAAAAAGTACAAAGCTGGACATTTTGACGTTTATGGATAAAAAAATACAAATTTGTTCATCGAGTATTATATGTACTCAAAAAATTGAATTTGCTATCATCTTTTTGATAATGATTCTCATTATTTTGCTAGAAAATTAAAGGAGGACATACAATGAAGAAGCCGTGGATAATGGTGCTGTTCACTTTGTTACTATCAGTCTTGCTAGTAGCATGTAATAATGCCGAAGAGAAGGTAGCGAATCAAACCCAAAAAGAAAAAGAGGAAATAAAGGAAGAACCGTCCATTTATCCTCTAACATATACAGACGCTTTAGGGAAGGAAGTAATAATTGAGAAAGAGCCGAAACGTGTTATTTCTTTGATGCATGTATTATACCCAGATGTTCTATTAGCATTAGATACCAAGCCAATAGGTATAGCAAATGCTGATACTATGTTTAATTTATGGGAAGCCTATCAATCTTTTGTGGAAGAACAAACATTTACTGATATTGGGGATGTTAGAAGCCCAAGCCTTGAAAAAATACTAGAACTAAAACCAGATTTAATTTTGGCTGCTTCAGGTGTTCATGATCAGCTATATGACCAATTGTCAGCAATAGCACCTGTTGTGTATTTAAATCAAAGAGCGATGTCTACGGATCAAGAGTTAGCTGTAACGGAAATTTCAAAGGTATTGGGGAAAGAGCAACAAGGAAAGGCACTGCTAGAAGAAGTAAGCAAAAAAATCACAGATGGCCGAGAAGCTTTGAAAAATTTTACAGCCAAAGGAGAAACTGTAGTCTTTACATCCGTAAATACGAAAGAAGGGTTTTGGATATATGGGAAAAATATTGCGCCAACGAATCCTGAACATGGTTTAGGAATTAAAGTTCCACAAAATTACCCAGAAGATATGACAAAGGAAGTAAGTATGGAGGGGATGTCAGTCTTAAACCCAGATCATCTATTTATTTTCCTTGATAAAAGTGGAATTACCATGAGTGAAGAGGAATTTTTAAAATCCTATGAAGAAAGCGCGGTATGGAAGAACATCAATGCAGTTAAAAATAAAAATATTTATATAGTCGATCGTTCTTTATTTGCACAGGATGCACCAATTGCAACTATGTATGGAATTGATATAGTAGTAGATTTGTTAAAAGATAAATAAATATGATTAAAATGAAATAGTATGCCTAGTGCATACTATTTCTTTAAGAATATTAAAAAATGGTGACAGGATATGTATTATTATTATGTTTTGTAATAATTTTATTTGATAATGATTATCATTATCGTATAATGGAATTAAGGAGGAAGTTCAAAGTAGTTTAGACAATTAGAAATACACAGTAGGGCTGTCATGCAATGTTAGTCCAATTGTTGAGATAGGTAATGACAAATTGAAAGGTGTGTTAAGTATTGTTAGAACAAGAATTGTATGATGTAACAATCATTGGTGGTGGACCCGCAGGTCTATATTCTAGTTTTTACTGTGGTTTACGAGAAATGAAAACGAAGCTAATTGAATCACAACCACAGCTAGGCGGTAAAATTCATGTTTACCCAGAGAAAATGATTTGGGATGTTGGGGGTGTAACGCCTATTTCAGGGGGACAACTAATTAAGCAATTAGTTGAGCAAGCCTTAACGTTTAACCCTTCTATTTATACAGATGAAAAAGTGCTGTCCATTGCCAAAAATGAAGATGGCATTTTTATGATCACTGCGGAGTCAGGAAACATTCATTATTCCAAAACGGTTATTGTCGCTATTGGCGGAGGTATCCTGAATCCTCAAAAAATTGAAATTGAAGGCGCTGAACGCTTTGAAGTTTCTAATTTAAATTACACAATTAAATCCTATGAAAAATTTAAGAATAAGGCAGTTATTATTTCCGGTGGTGGTAACACTGCTGTAGACTGGGCATTAGAGTTAATGGAAGTAGCTTCCAAAGTCTATTTAACATATCGAAAAGATACATTGTCTGCACATGAGGCTCAAATTACAGAGCTTACAAATAGTTCTATTGAATGCCATTTCAATTCTGAAATTACGAAACTGATTGCAGACGATCAAGCAGGAATGATTAAAGCGATTTCTTTAACTAATCATGAAACAGGCACTGTAACAGAGATTCCTATTGACGAAGTGGTCATCAGTCATGGATATGTACGTGATAAGGAGCTATTAGATAATAGTCCGTTAGCCATTGACCGTAAAAATGATTATTTTATAGCTGGTTCGATTAATAGTGAATCGTCCATTCCGGGCCTTTATGCAGCAGGTGATATTCTTCACCATGATGGTAAAATCCATTTAATTGCAGCTGCCTTCCACGATGCACTCCATGCAGTAAATAGTGCGAAGAAATATATTCAACCTGATGCTTCTGAGGGCGGTATCGTTTCCTCACATAATGATATTTTCAAACAACGTAATCGCAAGCTACTACAGGAAAGTTTAAAATAATCGATTTTAGGAGCACTGATGCATTGTTGGTGTTCCTTTCTTTTTCTCTTAATACTATGAAGTGAAGGAGAGCATTCAAAATGGATATACAAGAAATCATAGAATTTTACACAACTGCTCCATTAACATTTTTGGATGTGATTACGGAGAAGATTTCCTCCGAAACGGTCGTTACGAATTACAAGACGATGACGAATGCAGCTGGTTTAATATTTCCTATCAATGGAGTAGCAGATGTTAAAATTGAAGGAAAAAATTACCGATTAGAAAAAGGGCAGATTATCCATGCGGGTCCAAATTTATCTATCCAACGAACAATTACAAGCGATACTAAATTTGAGTATGCTGTCATTCATTTTCAACTATCAGACGGAGAAAATTCAAAGTTTCCACTCTACAATCGTCATTTTGCCTTACAGGTAGGAGAGCAGCTAAAATTAATGAATTTGTTGCAGCAATTAATACAAAATTATGTCATGGGTAGTCATTTATCATTTCTTCAATCGAAAGCTCTTTTTTTTAATATTTTAGAAGAAATCATTTTAGTCATTAAAATGAGGGATTATCAATATAAAAAAGAAAATATAACGTTAATTACGGAGTATATGCAAGAAAACTATACAAAGAATATGACTGTTATGGATATCGCGAATCATTTTAAAATGGAAAGAAGGAAACTGTCCTATCTATTTGAGAAAAAAATGGGTGTTAGCCCGAATGTTTATCTTACTGTTTTGCGTATTCAAAAATCTAAAGTATTATTGAGAACTTCTCATTTATCTGTTAAAGATATTGCGGAAAAAGTGGGTTACACAGATTACTTTTATTTTAGCCGTGTATTTAAAAAAATAACAGGTTTATCGCCTAGCCAATTTCGTAAACATATAAACTAACAAACACCTAGTGAAAAATAACTTTCATTAGGTGTTTTTCATCTAAAAAGAACATATCTTTCCCTTTTTTGGACAACCTAAGCTAGAAAAAATAACATGAGGTGATGATCATGAAAATAGAAAGGTCGTCCGAGTGGGAAGAAGGCTTTAGCAATCGATTAAATCATCTTGAACAATGGCAGAGCTGGACATTATATAAGATGAACTATGATATTGTGAAAAGGAAATTAATCCCTGATTTTACGGGATTACAAGCAACTAAGTATTTACCGCACTTAAAACCATTAGTACACCAGTTAGAAGCGGCTGAAACAGTTATTGAGCGCATGAATGGAAAAGCGATTTTAGCCGATGAAGTAGGTCTTGGTAAAACGATTGAAGCGGGCTTAATTTTAAAGGAATACCTTATTCGAGGCCTTGTTAAAAGGGCATTAATTTTAGCACCTGCTTCTCTCATTAATCAGTGGATTGAAGAGTTAAATTTAAAATTTCATATACCGGCCATCGCCTATAAGAAAAATTGTCCAATAGAGCGCTACGATGTCCTCATTATGAGTATGGATACGGCTAAAAAAAGTCCCCATAAAGAGCGCATTTATGAGCAGGATTACGACATGATTATTATTGATGAGGCACATAAATTAAAGAATAATAAAACACAAATTTATGAGTTCGTACAAGGGTTAAAGAAAAAGTTTTGCTTATTATTAACAGCCACACCTATTCAGAACGATGTGTTCGAACTGTATTATTTAATTTCCTTATTAAAGCCAGGGCATTTAGGGAATTACGATACATTCCAGTCAGCCTTCTCTGCTAGTAAGCATCATTTAGAACATGATGATTATTTAAAAGAATTGGTCAATCAGGTAATGGTGAGAAATCGGCGAGAAGATACAGGGATTGAATGGACAAATCGCTGTGTTCAAATTGTACCAATTACATTTACGGAGGCTGAGAGGGAAGTTTACGATTTGCTTGGAGCGCTTGAAAATACAGGTTCCTTTTCATTAATTACTTTACAAAAGGAAATGTGTAGTAGCAAGGAAGCAACAGCATTAACACTAACGAATATGCTAGATGATCATGTGCAGCCACAAGAACTTGAAGCGATTTTAGCAAAGCTTATGGCCTTAGAAGTAAATTCAAAGGCGGAGAAAACGCTAGAAATCGTAAAACAAGCAGATGACAAGGTTATTATTTTTACAGAGTATCGGGCTACTCAAGTTTATTTACAATGGTATTTGCATACTAATGGCATAACGAGTGTCTTGTTTAATGGGAAGTTCAATAAAAGCAAACGAGATTATATGAAGCATCTCTTTAAAGAGAGAGCACAGGTACTCATCGCAACTGAGGCAGGAGGCGAAGGAATCAACCTTCAATTTTGTCATCATGTCATCAACTATGATCTACCATGGAATCCAATGAAGCTAGAGCAACGTATTGGTCGTGTCCATCGTTTGGGACAGGAGCATGACGTCCATATTTATAATCTTGCGATTGAAAATACCATTGAAGAAAAAATATTGGAGTTACTTCATACAAAAATTGATGTGTTCGAGAAAGTGGTTGGCGATTTAGATGCGATTTTAACAAACTTTAAAGAATCTGTATGAGGTAAGGAGGGGCAACCATGTATCCGCAACAAGTCCATCACTATTTAAAAGAATTTTTTAACGAGAATGACTGCGCTATTTTAGGTGAAGAGGATCATTATTTAACAGTTCAACTAACGGTGGATATTGATAAAAGGATTATGAATAGGCCATTTTATTGGCAGTATATTGAAGCGACTAATAGTGAGCCAAACCCAGCTCAAGTAACCTTCATAACAAATCAAACGTCAATAGCTGGTAACTTATTTGGAGAGGCCATTCATTACGGCTCACCACGTTTAAATCAGCTATTTGTAGCAACAAAAGAATTAGGAGCCTATGTTCAACTGTTTGAAAAGGTGGATAGTGCAATGGGTCAAGTCATCCTAACACCTTGGTTAGGTGTTAACTTTAAAGTTTCTTATTGCTGTGATCGTACAAAAGAAATGCTATATTCATTTGGTATCAATTTATTGACAGGTGTGGTAAAGGAAGATTTTCATGAAACGATTTGTACCTCAGAATTCGACATGGAGCCCGCAGATAATGTATTTCATGTGCAATATATTATTAAGCCACTTCGAGCACTGGAACGACTACATGCAGCAGTTGAAGCCATCATTGAACAAGATGATCATTCATGGGCAATTGAAGCACAGAAACGTTGGCAACGAGATCAACGAGTCTTAGATTATTTTTATGAGGATGTGGAGGATAAACCTGAATGCTATGAAATTGAACGCAAAGCATTAGAGGAGCAATACGAATCTAAAATTAAAATTGAAATCATTAATGGGGGGGTATTTTATCTCTTTTAAATGTGGAGCTGTCCAGTATAAAGACAGCTCCTTTTTTGCTTTAATCCTCTTCAACCATTCTTTGAAGCTGCACCAATTTATTGTCCCAAAATAAATGGAAGTACTGAAGCCAATCTTCAATTTCCTGCAAACGCTCACTATGCAAAGTATAGATTTTTTCTCGACCCTTTTTTTCAGCAGAAATGAGCTCAGCCTGCTCTAATATTTTTAAATGCTTTACGACAGCAGTTCGACTAATAGCAAAGTGCTCAGAAATATTGGAAATAGGTCTATCACTTGCGGCAAGTAACTGTAAAATATTCCTTCTTGTGGGATCAGCAATGGCTTGAAAAACATCATATTTTACGGCTGATTGAGTCATTAGGATTCGGCAATCTCTTTTAATTTATGCTGAATAAGTATTGTCCAGCCGTCATCCATTTTTGTCCGAATAGCTTCAGCAGCAGTATTCGCTTTAGGAATAATATGAGAAGCTTCCTTCCAGCCACCATGCGTTAACGTAAATTCTGTTTGATCGCCAACCTCTTTTAGCTCAAAAGTGACGAACCAGCCATCTTGATCCCAGGCAAAACGTAAATAATATGGTGCTTCGACACGTTCTACTTTACAGGGTGAAGGACCAAACGGTGATTGAATAGTGAATTCATGTCCTTCGATTGGTTGAAAATCATTTGGCATAAACCATGAAGCAATTTTTTCAGCGGTTGCGACTGTCTCCCACACTTTTTCAATAGGGGCATTCAAAGTAATCGTTTTGACAATATCCTGTAATTTTTCAGTCATGTATAGTTACTCCTTTATTGTTTGATGAAATGACACTGTTGGTACGAGCCTGCTCAAACCAAAAGCGTTTGCAGAGTTGAGTGACATATAACCATAAGGTGTTATGAATATATAACACCTTATGGTTATATGTCAATGGAAAAAGATGATATTATTTTCTATCTTTCAGTAGGTCATCGCTTATGTTAAAATTATTTATAATTTTCTGACATAGAAAGGAGATGTACTATGGTTAACATATCCGTGTTCTTAATTATGTGCATTTTGCTCATTATTTTACCTGGTCCTGATACAGCGATTGCAACTAAGAATACCTTGACTGTAAGTAGAAAGGGAGGATTACAGACGATCTTAGGATCTTGTTGTGGTTTATTAATTCACACATGTGCTGCTGTAATTGGTCTTTCTGCTATTATTGTGAAATCTGCCTATGTATTTGCTGCTTTAAAGTACATTGGTGCAGTTTATTTATGTTATTTAGGTATCAAAACATTATGGACACTACGGACAATTCGCACACAATCACCTGTAGTGCAGGACGATGCAAATATGGATCACAAATATTCGCAGCAGTCCTGCTTTAAACAAGGGTTTCTTACAAATGTGACAAATCCAAAGGTCGCTGTATTTTTCCTAACGTTTCTACCTCAATTTGTAGACGGTACGAGCGGGACATTTTTTCCATTTTTAATAATGGGTCTTATTTATACAGCATTAACAATGTTATGGTTTGTCTTCTATGTGTATCTATTAGATCGAATTAGCGCCTTTATGAAAAAACCATCGACGAAGGCAATAATTGAAGGCGTAACGGGTGCTGTATTAATTGGATTCGGTATTAAACTGGCATTAGAAAAAGCCCACTAAGGTAGTGATGAACTGCTCCCTGTCTACTTGACAGGGAGCAGTTCACATTAAGTATTCTTTCAATTTGAGTGAATAGTCTCTGGATGAGCCTAAAGTTCTCCCCAGTAATCTTTATTATGCTCGTTATTACTTCATACTCAGAAAAGTCCTCAAGCTTTATAGATAGTCCTAATTAATTCCATTTATACTCTACAATATGGTGAGTTTCATCTTTACTTAGTTTCTCAAATTCGTGGGCAAATCCTATTCTTGAATAGAGCTGAGGATATCATTTGCGGTATAACACTTTTAAAGGATATTAGTTATATATGGTACCTTGCAATAAGCAGTACTAGTTGTTATAATATAATTATCTACTTTATTTTTTATATAGGTACTGTTTATTAAAAGGTACTATATATTAAAGTATATAAACATTGAAGAGACGAGGTGAGTATACATTGAACGTGCAATTTAAAAAGGGCGTTCTAGAACTATGCGTGCTTGTACTGCTAGATAAGAAGGATCGATATGGATATGAACTCGTCCAGAAAATTTCTGACCAAATTGAAATATCGGAGGGTTCTGTTTATCCGTTATTAAGAAGGTTAACAAAAGAAGAATATTTTACAACCTATTTACAAGAATCCAGTGAAGGTCCTTCAAGAAAATATTATAGGCTTACAGATAAAGGTCGTAAATATTTACATGATTTAGTGGGCGAGTGGAAGGAATTTTCTGAGGGAGTTAATCAATTAATAAAGGAGGGAATCTCCAATGAGTAAAAAACAATTTTTATCAATCTTGGAAAAGTACTTACGGAAGCTCCCAAAAAACGAAATAGAGGAAATCTTACAAGATTATGAGGAATATTTTACGATTGGTGTAGAGGAAGGAAAAACAGAAAGTCAGATTGTAGAAGCCCTTGGCTCACCTAAACAGTTAGCTAAAGAATTAAATGCTGTTAATGCCATTTATATGGCCGAAGAGAATAAAAGCATTAAAAGTATGTATACGGCATTGATATCGATTATGGGATTAAGTGTAATTAATTGTATTATTATCCTAATGAGTCTGTTTGTACTGCTAATTCTTACACCATTTATATTAGCTTACATCATTGGAGTACCGATTATGATCCTATCTCCACTGATTTTAATTATAATGGGCTTTGTTAATGGATTTAGCACCATTGGAACAGGAGAAATTTTTGAATCCATAAAAGGGCTTATTATCGGTTCTATTTTAGCAGTCCTAGGATATTATATAGGGAAATCTTTCGTTAGACTATTTATTAAATACTTGAAATGGAATATGTCAATTGCAAGGGAGAAGAGATTATGATGAGAAGAATCCTTTTTAGCTGCTTCATTCTTTTTATATTAAGCGCATGTTCGCAGGAAGAAAATATTGACACGACAGAAGATGAAGTTCTTCATACGCAGAACGTAGAGATTCCTAGTAAAATTTTTACTTCTGAAAAAGAAAATAGTGTAATTGACGAAGAAGAAATAAAAGTAAGCATCAAAACATACCTAGATAGCCATGAAGAATTAGATAAGGCTAGTTATCCATTTCAAGAGATGATGGATGAAGAAAAGGAATTAAACAAAAATGAATTAGAGAAGTTGGCCAAAATTACTAATCTTACAAAAGAAAATGATGAGAATTTTTCTAAGTATATCTTAAATAATACATTACCTGAAGGTTATCAAAAAGAGGCTGAAAGAATTAGCCAGTACATTACAGCTTACAATGAGATTTTTTATGAACTAGATGAAATCCTTAGTAATTTTACAGAGGACGTAAATAAAGGAGTATTTACAAAAATAAACATTGAATCAATCATTAACAAAAGTGATGTGGTGAATGGAAGGGAACAGAAAAAAATAGAAGAATTTCTTGATAAGAAAAATATTGATACTAAAGCATTTGGACGGAAACATAACATAAAGTAAAAGTATGCCAAAACAATACAATTGACGTGCTTCGGGTTGATTTAAATTTTATGAATATGTAGTAGGGAATCGCTGTTTTTTGATAAGAAGCACCTGTTTGTTTCATAAAGTGTTATTCATCATTAACCAATTTTTCGTTGTAAGCCTTTACCCACTGTTTAATAGGCGATGGAATACCATATTTTTGTGCTAATAATAAGTATCTCAGGTACCCATTTAAATATTCTTGAACAATTTTCAATTTAAATTCATCACTATATTTTGTCATAGAAAAACACCCCAAAAAGTTTGAATTGCTCCCTGTCAAGTAGACAGGGGAAAAAATAAAAATGCTTTATGCGGCTTGAACCCTTGAATTCCAAGGGGCTCAAGCCATTTAATTTTTCTTGATAGCGCTCTGAATTATAAAACAAAATGTATCCTAACATCGCTTCTTTTAGCGCTTCATATGTATCATATTTATTTAACTAGTATTTTTCGCATTTGAGCATACCCCAAAAAGCCTCGGTAGGTCCGTTATATCCAAAAAAGAAGTAATTATTTTACCAATCTTTGATCGTTCTAGAATCAACTTTATACAATTCAGCCACCTCATTAAGAGTGAATTGGCTATTTTCATAAAAATTTAGAATCTCTAATTTTTCTTCTTTTGAAAAGCTATAGTTTCGCATAAATAATCTCCCCAATAGGCAAACAGATTTTATTTTTTAAACTGTCTACTTATTGGAGAGCATATCAAGCTTTTGGGGTGCAGCACCAAATGTTGGGCTTTTTTTATTGTTCCTTTATCCAGCAGAGGATTAAATGAATTAGAGGAGAATTTATTACTAAAAGGAATTCTACATATCATTTCATAATAAATATGAATAAATGAGGAAGATGTTTATGGAATTACGGGATTTAAAAGCATTTATGGCTGTTGTTGAACAGGGAAGTTTTACAAAGGCTGCAAATGTGTCCTTTGTATCTCAGCCATCACTAAGCAAAAGTATCAAGAAATTAGAAGAAACATTACAAGTTGAATTGTTGAACAGGTCTACTCGCAAAGTAGAGCTAACAGACGCAGGGAGTATTGTCTTTCAACAGGGACAAAAAATATTGCACGGTGTTCAAGAGTTGCATATTTTATTGGATGATTTATTGAATATTAAAACAGGCGCTATCAAATTAGGGATTCCACCTCTAATTGGCACATTATTTTTTCCTGACATCGCCAGGAAATTTCATCAACTATACCCAGAGGTGCATTTAGAGCTTGTCGAACGAGGCGCTAAAATGGTAGAAATGCTAGTTGAAAATGGCGATGTTGATATGGGCATTGTTGTATTACCAGCAGATGAAAGGAAATTTTTCGTTCAGCCATTTGTAGAGGATCAATTTTTTGTATTTATGAATGAATCCCATCCATTGGCAAAAGAGGATTCTATAGCTTTGAAGGATTTAAAAAACGAAACGTTTATTATCTTTGCAGAGGAGTTCACGCTCCATGACTATATTATTAAATCATGTAAAAGCGTAGGCTTTACACCGATAGTCGGCTATAAAAGTTCACAATGGGATTTGATTTTGGAATTAGTATCCTCCAATCTGGGCGTTACACTATTACCCTTCTCGATTGCCGCGAAGCAAACAAATGCCAATGTGAGAACAATCCCATTACATCAATTTCATATGCCATGGCGTTTAGGGATTATTACGAAGAAAAACACGTATCAATCTTATGCATTAAAGCAGTTACTCAAAACGATTGGTAGAAATACTGAAAATGGATTTATTCCAATAAGGAATAAATAGTATTCGATTTAATTCCTTTACTTGTAAAATAGCAATGATGTAGAATTTTTCTTAATAAGCGAGCAATTATAGGGGGTTTCGAGATGGGGAATGGGAAAGTATGGAGTTCGTTTGAGGAAGCTGTTGCGGATATTAGAGATGGAGACACATTAGCTGTAGGAGGCTTTGGGCTCTGTGGTATACCAGAAAAATCGATTGCAGCGTTAGTACAGCAGGGCACAAAGGATTTAACGGTTGTCAGTAATAACTGCGGTGTAGATGATTGGGGTTTAGGTCTACTCTTAGCGAATAAACAGATTAAAAAAATGGTGGCTTCCTATGTAGGAGAAAATAAAATTTTTGAACAACAATTTTTAAGTGGCGAGCTAGAAGTGGAATTATCGCCCCAGGGAACACTTGCGGAGCGACTACGTGCAGGTGGCGCAGGAATTCCAGGATTTTATACTGCGACAGGTGTTGGAACGCCAATTGCGGAAGGAAAAGAAGTAAAGGTTTTTGATGGGAAGGAATTTATTCTGGAAGAAGGCATTGTGGCTGATTTTGCTCTTGTCAAAGCATGGAAAGCAGATAAGCAAGGAAATTTAGTCTACAGAAAAACATCACGTAATTTTAATCCATTGGCTGCTATGGCAGGGAAAATTACGATTGCTGAGGTTGAAGAAATTGTGGAAGTGGGCGAGCTAGATCCAGATCACATTCACACACCAGGTGTTTTTGTACAACGTGTATTAGTAGGTGAAAATTATGAGAAGCGTATCGAGCGTTTAACGGTGAAAAAGGGGGAAGCGTAATGGATACAAGACAAAAAATGGTTAACAGAGCAGTAAAGGAAATAGCAAATGGGATGAATGTTAATCTAGGTATAGGCATCCCAACACTTGTTGCCAATGTGATCCCAGCCGATTATGACGTGCTGTTACAATCTGAAAATGGCCTTCTCGGTATTGGACCTTACCCAGTAGAGGAAGCCGTTGACCCTGATTTAATTAATGCGGGGAAGGAAACGGTTACTGCAGTTCCAGGAGCATCCTTCTTTGACAGTGCAGAATCATTTGCAATGATTCGAGGCGGTCATATTGACCTTGCCATTTTAGGTGGCATGGAGGTATCTGAAACAGGAGACCTTGCGAACTGGATGATTCCAGGGAAAATGGTAAAGGGAATGGGTGGCGCTATGGACCTTGTTGTAGGAGCTAAAAGAGTGATCGTCGTAATGGAGCATGTAAATAAAAACGGTGAATCTAAAATTAAAAAGCAATGTGAGCTCCCCTTAACAGGTAAAGGAGTAGTACATCGCTTAATTACAGACTTAGCTGTTTTTGATTTTACTAAAGATGGCATGCAACTAATAGAGTTAGCAGAAGGTGTTACTTTAGAGGAAGTAAAAGAGAAGACTGCTGCTTCGTTTAGCGTTGCTTTAGCATAATAACTTCAGACCTAGGACTGTTTCCAGCATTATTGTCTCATTCTACAATAGTTTAAAAAGGGAGGCATAACGATGGAACAACAATGGACAAATGAATTAGCAGTTGCACAGGTTAGAATAGCAAGACCAACAGATCAATTACAAGAAATAGAGCGTTTTTACTGTGAAGGAGTCGGCTTAAAGAAAATAGGCTCTTTTACGGCACACCGTGGCTATGATGGAATTATGATTGGTCTCCCGAATGTAGGCTATCACCTAGAATTTACAGCGCATGTTGATGGAAGTCCTTGTCCAGCACCAACTAGGGACAACCTTTTAGTACTTTATATTCCAAATAGTGAAACCATTCGTCATATTACCGAACGTCTCGAACTTATGGGATATCCCGAAGTGGAGCCTGAAAATCCTTATTGGGCAGAGCAAGGGATAACTATTGAAGACCCAGACGGCTGGCGTCTTGTATTAATGAATACAGCGGGCATCTAACTAAAGAATCCAAAGCACGAGCTATACATATAGTCTCGTGTTTTTTTATGATGATAAATACCCATTGTGGTATATAATGATTTATAAAGGAGGTTATGCTATGCAACGAATAAAGACATTGGATAATTGGAGCGAGGTGTTAGAGCAATCAAAGCACATGCCATGTCTTGTATTAAAAATTAGCATGACATGTATGAGCAGTATTGCAGCTATAAAGGAATATAAAGCACTCATAACAAAATTGCCGAAGTATCTTGTGATTGTCCAAATGGATAGAGTGGTTTCTAATGCTATTGCAGGTGATCTTCAGGTGAAGCATGAATCACCACAGCTATTAATATTGCAGGATGGGAAGGGAATTTGGCAAGCAACGCATGACAAGATAAAACAACCTCTTTTAGTAGAGGCTATAAAGCAGTATGTAAAAACAACAACTTAAAAAAGATACCTCACAATAGGTTGTGGGGTATCTTAATGGTTAATCCTCTAAAGCCTCATCTTCGTGAAAGTTCGTAGCGCTAGATTCTATATCCACCTGTAGATAATTTGCCCAGTCTATTTTATGATAATCCTCTTCACTAAAATAAATATTCAAGACCTCTGTCATTGTTTTATCACCATCAGGCTCAGTGAGTGGAGCATACCAAGTAATAGCAGGTGTCTTCACACTTTTTAGCTTGGATAATTCAGCAAAAATTTTAGTGGAATCCTTCAACATTTGACTTTTTGATCCCTCTGTCACATCTGTATCCTGAATGGAAATTGTGACAACACCATCTTTAGATTCCTCTACAGAGAATTCATTTTTCACAATCGCACCTACTATATCTTCAACGGTCGTGTTTTGATCGACGGCTACTTCCTTTGGATCCGCACTTTTTCCACAGGCTGCTAAAAGTAGTGAAGTGAATACAAGTAAATAAATTATTTTTTTCAATATCCTAACCTCCCTTGTTACTCCATATATGCGCAAAATGGGAGGGAATTATACAGGCTATGGAAAGGTTGTACAGACTTTTTAAATTAGGAGGGGAACTAGTCGTATTATATAAAGAAGAAACGTTCCATATTATGTAAAAGGTTATGGCGTTTTCTATAATGAAATTTGTAAAGTGGAAAGTATATTAAAAAAGCAAAGAACTTTAACTCCACAAATAAAAAAAGATGATGTTAATAATAGAAAAAGACCCTTTGGCAAGGCGAGAGGTTGATTTCCGTTCCGCCAGCGTCCTTTCCAGGGGAAGCCCGATGAGTCGCTTCGCTCGGGTCGTTAATCAAAACTTAAACAGTCATACAGGCTTTAACGGAATCATACGAAAGATTTATTATTTAATGCTGGTCGGGTCAATTTACTTATTGCCCGTTGTGATTCCTAGCATTGAGTACGCAGGGGATGAGGCAGCCAATGCCTGACTTTATCAAAAACATTTTGGCAATCGTGAAGGATAAAACAGGAGAGGATGAGGTTAAATGAGTTACTTATTTCAAACAAACTCTTTTACCTTCAAACAAGTATTCACTAAAGGCACCTTTCATCATGGCACCACAATTTATTACAGTACATAGTACAGCCAATGATGGACCAGCTACTAATAAAATTTCGTACATGATTGGAAATAACAATTATGTATCATATCACGTTGCTCTAGATGATAAAGAGGTTATTCAAGCAATTCCTTTCAACCGTAACACTTGGCATTGTGGAGATGGCGGAGGCAGTAGTGATCCTAACGCTTTAAAGAAAGGCAACCGTCTTTCTATTAGCATCGAAATTTGTTACAGCAAAAGTGGTGGTGTACGTTATGGAGTTGCGGAGGAAAACGCTGTTCAATACATTGCAAAGCTTTTAAAGCAATACGATTAGAGCATTGAACGAGTGAAGAAACACCAGGACTGGAATGGCAAATATTGCCCTCACCGTATACTAGCGGAAGATCGTTGGGGTAGTTTCTTGAAAAGAATTGAAGAATCAATGAAACCAAAAGAATCCGATTAACCAACTGAAAAGGATTATGACACAATGAAATTCACAAATGAGACAACTAAAACTGCAGTCCGGGATTACCTCAAAAAAGCAGTAGATAAAAAGCTTATTGATAAGTCACACCTAGACAAATTTGATACTGGTACGTTGACAGGTGGCGATTTTGAAGGAATAAAAATTACAGCGGAATAGTAAATAAGAGAAAAGAGGGGCACTGAAAAATAAAAACTACATCAAGTGCCCTCATAAAAAAACTATTAATTAATTTCCTATAGCTACGGTATAGCTGATACTCCATATAATTAAAATAAACATTATTGTCATAACACTTGCTTCGACATTTGTATCATTCTGTCCCTTTATTAATTTCTTTATTAATTTTATAAAATAGAAACAAAATAAAAACCCATATACTGGCATAAGAAAAAAGCAGCTGAAAGAAAAGAATGCCTCCATTATCTAAACCTCCCTATCTATGTATTATTATAATAAACTAATATACTTCTGAAAAAACTAGTACTTTTTATTCAAATTTAAAATATTTATCCAAAAATGATAAAATATGTATATAATTAAAATTGTAAAAAATAGGGAGGCATGGAAATGAAGAAAAATAGTATTTTAATGTTTTTAGGTGTCATTTTTGCACTAACTTTGGGATTCAATCATCAAGTTGAAGCTGCAGAAGGTGAATCATCTTTAACGGATGCTGAAAAGGATTATTTATATGGCTTGAATTTTAGTAAGGTAGAAGTTGAGAATATGCCATATGAAGAACTAAAGTTCTTAGTTGATAGTGAAGCTGAAATATTAACAAGTTTTGAAGAGATTTATAGTTTTGATGAAGTAACAAGCGATCCATCAGAAGTTACAACTTTTGGTGATATTCCGAGTGCAGATATGAGTTTTAAAGGTAATGTGTTAAAGCTGAATAATAGTACTGTTTCGGGTTACAATGCATTTTATGCACACGCAAACTTCAGATGGTTAAATAAACCGATTTTTGCTTTGACAGATAAAATAGCTATTGGTTTCCCATCAAGTCTTGGTGTTTATATACCAGCTCAATCAGGAAAACTTCAAGGTTTTAACTCAACATATTCTTTATACAATACTTCAACAGGAGGAACTACGTTAATGTCAAGTAGTACTACACCATCAACGTGGGACCCATCTTTAGGAGTAGCAGGTTCGTTTGATCTTAGTGGAACTTTAAATAAATTCCAAACACATGAAGGCACTATTGCTCAAACATTCTATATTAAGTCTTCATCTTCAGGTAAAGCAACAGTTAAGTTCGAATATGGTCATAAGAAATTTACAGGTACAATAGGTATCTCAGTACTTCCTATTGGAGTAAGTATTACACCTAATCAATCAAATGTCGATATAAGAAGTTATGCTGCTAGCTTTAGTTATTAATTAAAATTAATTGAAATTTATCTTACGAAAAAGACCAGGCGCTCAATTGAGTACCTGGTCTTTTTTAGATGTAAGTGAAAATAAATGATGTACTTATTACGTATCCAATGCTAATACAGTTTATTTTGATGTTACCTCTTATGAAAGTATTAACACAATATATTACTAAAGATAAAAATTGCCCAAACCAAAATATGAATAAAACACTAAACCAAATACCAGTTAACATTATAATCCACCTCCTTTAAAAAACAAAAAAAGAGAGCACGCCCTAACAAATAAACGAATTAACGTCTATTAAATGTTAGGGGTACTCCCTTTTTTGTTTTTAAATTTACATATATTCCAATACCATTTGAGTCTTGTTCATTAATTTACTGCCTTGGAACATAAGAGAAGCATTTGCACCTAAAGACTTACCATTATAGCTGTACATAACTACATCTCCAGATTCAGAAATAACGGCACCTTCACCACCAAGGATTTCAAATACTTGATCTTTTGTCATGCCATTTTCTAATTTGTTAAATTGAACAATAGTGCAATTACCGATACTCATAAGTATCAAAATCGATTGAAGTGGACTATTAGGTATCATAGTTTGCTTACAGATTTAGAAGTAAAAGAGATACGTGATAATTTACGTAAAGCATTTAAGTAAAAACGAACAATATTCATTCAATGGATCCTAGAAAGTTCGGAATTGGAAAGCGAGGTGAAAACGAGGGCATTTGAATACTTAGCAACTTACAAAACATTTGATTCAATAGCAGATATGGATTCAGCTGTAGAGAATCATAAGGCTGCTCATTATTACGATTTAACTGAGTCAGAACGTGTCATCGTTTTCAAACTCGCTAGTCATGCTTTAGAGAATCCAGGAGCTTGTCATTTGAAAGCTGCCACAATTGCTGCAGCAATGGAGATCAGCACAAAGACAGTTTATCGAGCTATATCAAAACTGGAATCTTTAGGGATTGTTAAAAAGAAACGACTGTAAAAAGCAAAGGTGGACAAGGAGCAAGCATCTACATTATTTTGCCTTACAATGCCCCAACGTGGAAATGCTGAAAAACCCTGTGAGAGTAAGGTTGAAGCGCAACTATCTGAAAACCAATCATCTAAATATTTTAATCATTTATCTTTTAAAACAAGCACTTTACAAAATATATATAATAATGCACACGCTGAAAAAGAAGCTCATAAGGAATACATGAACGAGTACCAGGTGATGCTATTCGATTTCATGAATAGTTTGCCATTAGCTGATAACTTGAAAGACGAATTGCACAAAGTAGTATTAGCTACTCAGGTTCAAAATGCACCTGACTTTATAAAAGTTAAGAACGTGCTATTTAAAATTGTCATGGATATTAAAGAAGGTGTTCTGACAGTTACAAGCACATTGAGAGCCGTATTTGCAGGAGCGTATAACAAGGCTGTGGAGCGTTCAAGTGTGAAGCTTAGGAAATCATCATCTATTGAAGAAACAGCTAATAGAGAACGTCCAGTACCTTTCTATAATTGGCTGAATGAGCGTGCTAATCGTTCGGAAATATGCAGTAGACCAAACTTAGAAAACTGACTTGAATGGTGAAAGGGGAAATAGAAAATGACGCATTTTGAATATATGGAGCAACAAGGGCAATTATCGATTTTTGATTTAGAGGACCAATATGAGGAAATGAAATTCAAAAAGGCATCCACAATTGTTAGTAAACCTATTGATAAAAAGACTGTGGTTGTCCCATGTAAGGTGGGGCATATTGTGTGTAGGTAATTACTAATATGTGTTAAGTATTATCGTTAATTATTATTAATTTTTGCAACAGTTTTGCAACAATGCCCATTTTGATAATAAAAAACTCACCCTCCAATTAAGTAGGGTGAGTCGCTTCAAAGCCATGTGGCTGTAAGATCAAACTAAAAAGCCGCGTATGCCGTAGTTATTATAGAAAGTTTTAAACCACCACTCCTCAAATGAGTTGTTGAGGGTAATTTATTTATAAATAATTACAATAAATATCGTTATTCAAAGGTTTTGTAAATGTTTTTATCATCCAGTATCATTGATTACAATTATTTATAAACAATTTTAACCCCAATTTAACCCCAATATGACCCCTAGGGGTTAAGATTGTTTTTTCACTTTAAAGAAGCCATCTAGTTTATCAGCTGCAGCACGATCAGCAGATTTAAAAGCATGGCCATAAGTATTCATCGTTACTGATATATCAGAGTGTCCCAAACGTTCACTAATAAGTTTAGCGTGAACACCTTGTGCAATTAGTAGTGATGCAGAAGTGTGACGTAAATCGTGAAGCCGAATGTATTTGAATTTCCGTTCATTAATAAACTTGTGCCAATGTTTTGAAGGGCTAGTTGGATATAAGTGTGTCCCATCAAACGAATGAAATAACCATTCTCTATCTTGTTCAATCCATTTATCACCTTTTTTTAATTTCTCTTTAGCCCAATGTATACGATATGCTTTTAATTCTTCCATTACAGACTCAGGTAATGTTACATAACGTTTTGATTTTTTCGTTTTAGTAGATTTAATATGTGGACCTTGTTTAGTCAAAACGATTGATTGGTGAATGTATATTTGCTGATTATCAAAATCTACATCCTTCCATTCTAAACCTAACAGTTCACCTTTGCGCAATCCAGCAGCTAAGGCTAACGTGAACATCATTCTCCATAACTCAGATTCGCTTTGTAACATACGCATTAGCGTTTCTATTTCATCTTCTTCATAAATTTGCATTTCTTTATCCACATCATCTGTATCACTAGGACGAGGTTTTTCAACACCATCCATAGGGTTTGTAGATAATACCCCCCATTTAACGGCATACTTAAATATACTCTTGAGTGTTCTATAGACATCTTGTTTACTATGATAAGTAACTGGAACATCTTTACCATCAAAACGTTTCATTTCTCTTAAAACAGTCATTAAGTGAAATTGATTAATTTGATCCATACGCATATGACCAATAACAGGATTTATATGCAATTCTAATTTACGTTGATGGTTTCCATATGTCGTCAATGCCAAAGTAGAAGCAAAATCTTTTTCCCATTGTCCTGCAAAATCTTTGAAAAGTATTCTTTCTGTTTGAACATAATTTCCAGAGAGTACTTCATCTTTAAATTTTAAATATTCACGATCCAAATATTCCTTAAGTTGTTTTGGAGACATTTTATCTTCAATAGTTATTGATTTACGTTTTTTTGGATATTTCCCTTTTGCATCTTTAGGTAAATATACAGTGAAACGATATGAATTTTCTCCGCGTTTTTCGATATTTGCCACTTTAGTTTCCTCCTTTTATTTTCACAACTCTTTAATATTACATATAACTCACCCCTTTCAATTTAAGAATATTTGTTCTATTTTTTAGTAAAAATTTTACCATCTATGCTCTTTAAAGATAAAAGTTCCTCTGGAACTCCCTTTTCTTTAATGGCATCAAAGATGGTAAAACATGAGTCATTCTTTTCTACAAATAATTCATCAGGCAATAACAATTCAACAGCGAATGTATTAGCTTCTATTTCTAATTTATCTGTAGAAAAAAGAGTATGCTTTTTTAAAAAAGAAGTGTTTGTGTCTGGGTGTTGAATCGCATGCCCTAATTCATGTGCAACTATAAAAAACTGTGATTCTCTATCTGCATCTTGATTGATATGAATAATAGGTATTCTAAAATTTTTATTGTAATAGCCTAGTGTGTTACCCAAAGGTTCAAATACAATGAGTATTCCTATGTATTTGGCAAGTTTGAAAGGATCATTCGTACCATATTTTTTTACTAACTCGTTAACTGTTGACTTAATTGACGACACAAGCAACACTCCTATTTGCGATACTTTTTAGGGGTGAATTTCTGTTTAGCTAAGCGTTTAGCTAATCTTAATGAATTCTCCAGACTTGAAATTAATAATTCTCTGTCTTCTAATTCTTCCTCACTTAGTTCATCAAGGGTTCTTCCATCAAATGCTGCATGTCCATTTTTAGATAATCCTTCAAGCATTCTTTGTAATTCTTCTTGAATGGATTTTTCATCTTTTTCTGTTAGCTCTGGATTAAAAGGCTTTTCAACACTAATTTCTCCGCTAGCCATCCGTTCAAGTTCGTCTGTAGTAATCCCTAATCCTTTACATACTTTAAGGACATTATCCACTGAGGCATTTCCTATTCCTCTAGCTAACATTGATCTTAATGTTGTTGGTGGAATACCAATCATTTCAGCAAATGCTTTTTTACTGTATCCAGCTTCCTCTATTAAGCGTTCAATAATTTTCGCCTTTTCCAATTTAAAAACTCCTTTTATTAACAGTTTATACGAAATTTCGTTCTTTTGTATATAATACTATACGCAATTTCGTATGTAAATAGAATAAAAACGATTTTGCGTTCTTTTTCTTCGGAAATCAGTTGACAACGAACGCAATTACGTTTATATTCGTAAATAACGAAGGACGCAATTGCGTTCGAAGTGAGTGAGGTGATGCAAAAATGTATAAAAATTTAAGAGCAGAAATGGCTAGGGAGGGTATCACAATGGTTGATATTTCAGAGTTCTTAAATGTTCGTTATGCAACAGTAAATGACAAGGTCAATGGTAAATATCGTTTTTATTACGATGAGGCTTTAATGATTAAAAAACACTTTTTTCCTCAATGTAGTCTTGAATACCTTTTTGAAAAAGAGGATGAAGTTGAGTCCGAAGATGAAAGTGAACAACAAGTAGTTTGTTTATGAGAGGAGGAAACCATTTGGATTTAGTGGTTATAGAACTTCGGGGAAAACGAGTTTTAACAACAGTGCAACTTGCTGAAAAATACGAAGCTACAGACCGCAAAATTGTTGATAATTTCAATAACAATAAGGGGCGCTACGAAGAAGGTAAACACTTCATTTTATTGCAAGGTGAGGATTTGAGGAAGTTTAAGAGCAAAAACGAAAATTTCGGTTTCGCACAAAACCTAAATAAACTCTACCTTTGGACCGAGAAAGGTGCTTGGCTCCATGCTAAGTCATTAAATACCGACAAGGCATGGGAAGCTTATGAATTACTTGTTGATGAATATTACCGTTTGTCCTCTACACTGACAAAAGAACAGCTTATTAAACAGTTTGGATTACCAGCAAATTATAAAGAAGCATTGCAACATTTAGCTGGTTATGTGGAAGAAAATGAACAACTCAAACAGCAAATAGAAAATGACCGTGAAAAAATTGTACTAGCAAATGCAATCACTACTAGTGATGAAGGGCTTCTAATTGAAGGTGCTGCAAAGTACATGCGACAAAACGGAGTAAATATTGGTCGTGATCGATTATTCAAATGGTTACGCGGACAAGGATACCTAGTGAGTCGTCAAGGTCGGGAATATAACATGCCTACTCAAAAATCGCTGAATCAAGGTTTGATGAAAATACATGCTCAACAGTATTTTGATTCTGAGGGCGAGTTGAAGGTAAGTAGACAAGTTGTTGTCACAGGTAAGGGATTAATGTTCTTCATTAATAAATTTTTACATGAAGGACAACTAACATTGCGATTGGAGTGATTGATTTGAATAAGCTCACGATGTCAGTAGAAGAGGTCGCAAGTGAATTGGGTGTTAGTAAGACAACCATTTATACAATGGCACGCGAAAAGGAAATTCCTCACACAAAAGTGAGAGGAAGAATCTTATTTCACAGGCCTACAATTGAGCATTGGTTAATCACTAATACCGAAGGTGGTGAATCCAACTGAAAACAACACCGAAACAATGGCTAGCAATGTCGGATGAGGATAAGCAGGCTGAGTTGAATAAGCGAGTGAAAAAACGCTAGGTGGTGAATTAAATGTCCAATGGAAACAAGATCATCACACGAAGCAACAGCAAAATTATGATTCGGGACAGTGAGTTAACACGTATCCTGAATGCTACTGAAATACAACAATGGCACCATATTGTTTCGAAGATTGAGCAATTTCAAGATAACGAATTGGAGAGGAAAGTTCAATGAAAATTAGTCCTGTCCCAGTCGTACTAATCGCTAAAGCAATGGCTAAGGCTGTTGCAATTCGTAAGAAGTAAAACTATCAAACTATTTGGAGGTTGGGAGTATGAAAGCAGAGTTGATTGTGGAGGGCATAGTTAATTCAATTCAAAAACGAATTGCTGAATACGAAGAGATTTCAAATGATTTAGCACACGATTACATTCAGTCAGATAAGCCATTTCCTACGGAAATTAAAGAGCGTTATGACAATGTTGGTACTTTGGCGGAAGGGCTACAAGAAGCTGTAAACATCATTAAACGAGGTGACTACATGCGAGAAGATGTTGATTTGTCAGGAATAGCAGAAACAAGTGACAACTATTCTTAAACAACTAAAACGCCAACATGTCATTAATCAATTGAATAAATTAGATATCCACAGTATTGATGGAAAACCAATGGAAGATGTTTTGTATCCATATTGCTTAAAGTGTTGGCTCATAAACGTTCTGAACTGAATTGAAAGGTGATGAAAAAGTGTTTAACGACTTCTTTAATGCTTTTATGAAAGCAGCATATACGGTTGCAATTAAGGAGGGGGTATTAGTGGAGGAAGACGGCATTGTTTTAAATCCAAAAACGATTGAGTTAGTGAATGAAATTGAACAGACCAATCTTCAACATTTAATTGATAATGCCCTTGCTACAGGAAATCGTGAATTGTTTATACAGTTAACAAATCAAAATCATAAGGAGGAAATCAAATGAAATCAACAGGCATGGTTCGTAAGGTAGATGAGTTGGGACGTTTAGTAATTCCAAAAGAATTACGTACTACATTAGGCATCGGGATAAAGGATGCTGTAGAAATTTTCACTGATGGTGACAAGGTAATTTTAAAGAAGTACAAGCCTAATATGGCATGCGCTGTTACTGGTGAAGTATCAGATGACAATCTTGTTCTACTAGGTGGCAAGCTTATTTTAAGGCCCGAAGAAGCTAAGAAATTAATCGCTGAAATTGAGTTAAAGTAGGTGATTCCATGCGTATAGGCCACACACACGCTGATGTATACGACCGTGAATCGGAATACTGGCAAGACATCGAGGGTGCACAGAATGCCCAAATTGAGGCACAAAAAAACTCGTCAAAGGGTGCAACCAATGGCGAGCGTAAAAAATTATATGACACTGGTAGTGTACCACAGGAGGGTGAAAAATGACAAAGACGAAAAATGAGCGTATCACAACTTTAGAAAATGAAGTAGCTGAATTAAAGCTAATTGTACATGAATTACGTGGCAAGAAATCAATTGAGCCTTCCACAACTAATACTGTGGAGGACATCATCGAATTTGAAGGGCAGCAATATCGCAAGGTTGATCGTGTAGCACGTGAAGGTGATGTTGTTATTTCTTCTGCTATGACATCGTTTTTAGTTGAAAAAGGAAAGCCGTATAAAGTTTCATGTTTTGGTAGAGATCTAGTGCTTAACAAAGAAACATCTAAAATTGTGGCTTTGTATAACGTTGGACGTACACCCGAAACAGTAGATGTTTACGAATTAATTAAGCCTAAACCACTAACACCAAATCAACAACGCGCTGTAATTGTTGAGAAGGCGAAGAAGTTTTTAAAAGAAGGATTGAGACGTAACTATAAAAATACTCAAGGATTTGATCCTTCTGTGTGGTTAGTAAGCGAAAATGGAGCATTTTCTATTACCCATAAAGTTGAATTTATTGTTAATGAAGAAAAACGTTCGGTAGTAGCTTTAATCAAATTAATTAAAAATAGTAAAGTACATCGTAAAGGAATCACTAAATGTGCACCAAATGACGTATTCAACGAACACATTGGAAAAGCCATTGCACTAGGACGAGCATTAGATTTAGATGTAGCCGAGTTTGAACAGGCGGTGCAGCCAACAGAATTTGTATCAGGACAAATCATTACCTATACATCTGAACTCGCAGGTCAAGACAGAGGTGGTAATTTTGAAATTTCTTATATTGAGGACGATACACTATGGTTTCATGATGAAGAGGGTTACGACTTATTTGGTGATGACTGGAAACCAAAAATCATCAACGACAATAACGCTAATTACGAGGAGGGTTAATAATGGCAAGTATTTACGACTTAACAGACGATTTCCTTGCTATTCAACAACTAATCGAAAGTGGTGCAGAAGGGTTAGAAGATACGCTTGAATCTCTTGATTTAGCGCTTGAAGATAAACTTGAAGGTTACGCTTCGATTATGAAAAACGTTGAATCTGATGTAAATGGAATTGATGCAGAAATTAAACGTCTACAAGATCGTAAAAAAGTATTGGAAAACGGTATTACACGAATGAAAAAAGCAATTGAATTTTCAATGTTAGCTACAGAAAAACGAGAAGTAAGTACGCCGAAATTTAAGTTTTGGATTCAAGGCAATAAAGCTTCTGTTTATATCCTAGATGAAAGTGTAATTCCGAAAAAGTATATCAAAACGGAACGTGTTTCAAAGATTGATAAAGATGCAATTGCTGAGTTATTAAAGGCCGGTAAGAAAGTTAAAGGCGCTGAATTGCGGCAAACAGAAAGCTTACGAATGAAATAATAGGAGGAAACCCACTTGAAAAAATTACTCAATCAAAAAGAACAACATTATGCTGATACACGCGAAGAGGCTGAGGAAATTGTAATAGCTGCTAAAGAAAATGAAGCCCTTATTATGAATAAAATCAGCGAAAAGTACAACAAGTACGGCCAGTATTTCCTTGTTGATTTAACGTACCAATATGGCACTCCAAAAGAGGTCATGGAAGGCAAGCCAAAGGATGAGGCACCAGATGGCCAAATGAATATGGATGAAGTTCATGAAGGTCTTCCATATCAAGTTGAAACAGATGGCAGTGTAACAATGGGAAATGCTGACAATGACTTGCCAGAATTCGAAGATCCATTCGCAGATGTAGAGGCGAAAGATGAAGTCTCTGATGAAAAAGTGCCATTTTAATAGTAAAGGAGTGTGGAAGGCATGCAAGTAGCAAATGCAATACGTGAGAAACAAAAAGCCTTGATTGGCCTAGTTGGTCCATCGGGTAGTGGTAAATCGCTATCGGCCTTACTACTAGCTTATGGGATTGTAAAAGAAGCGCATCCTGATTTAACAGAGGAAGAATTGTGGGGGAAAATTGGTGCTGCTGATACGGAGCATAAACGCTTACTCAACTATGTTGGACAAACTCATGGCCATATCACAATTGGTTCTTTCAAATATATCAATTTTGAACCACCTTTTAATACGGATCGATACAACATGGCGATCAAGTTGTTAATGCAGCAGGGTGTAGAGGTCATTATTGTGGACAGCCTTTCGCATCAATGGCAGGGAGAAGGTGGAGTTGTTGAAACCCATGGCGGCATGCAAGGTAACTCGTTTCAAAACTGGGGTAAACTTGCTCCTGAATCTAGCAAATTAGTAAAAGGTTTAACCACAGCAACCGTTCATATGATTACGACACTAAGAGTTAAAAGTGATTATGTAATTGAGTTAGTAGATGGTAAGAACGTACCAAAAAAGGTTGGTATGAAACCAGTCCAAAAAGATGATATGGAATATGAGTTTGACACAGTTTTCTCTATCGGAATGGACCACATGGCTAGAGTAAGCAAAGACATCACAAATTTATTTGAAGGTGATGAGTTTACTATCACCCCTGAAATTGGTTCAAAGCTATATCGATACCTTGAATTAGGTATTGATGTCCAAGCAGAAGAACGGGCTAGACGTGAAGAGGAAGAAGCAAATCGTTTAAGCAATGTAGCTAAGATTCGCGAGTTGTCTTCCACAGATGAGAGTGTAGCGAAGATTGTTTCAGATTGTGAATTTAAAGCAAATCTACAACTAGAAAAAATGACCGTACCAATGGTCGATAAAATCATCAATTTAATTGGAGGAAAATAATATGTTCAAAATTAATCATGAAGAAGCAAAAGGCGGATTTGAATTAATCGCAAAAGGTGATTACGAAGTTACGGTCCACAATTATGAAATGAAAACAGCTACCACAGGTAATAACCAAGTTGTTGTGGATTATGAAATTCGTAGCGATGTTAACCAACCGCACCAAGGGCAAAAAATCTTATTTGACAATTTCACAGTTACGGAAAAAGCTATGTGGCGTTTCCAAGCAATTTCGAAAGCTGCACAGTTCCCAGATGGTATGAATTTCAACTCATACAAGGAATGGGCAGACACATTAGTCGGTAAGCACTTGGTAGTAACAGTTGGTCACCGTGTAGCCACTAACGGCAAAACATATCCTGAAGTAACTGGATTTAAAGAATCAACAGCAGGAGCGCCACAAGGTAGTGGTTCAATTACAGTAAGTGAGGATGAAGTACCATTTTGATCAGTAAATAAAATTTCATAGAGAGGTCTGTTTTTGCGGACTTCTCTTTTTTATACCCAAAATTTTTGGAGAAGGTGGTTCAAATGGTAGAAAAAGTTAAAGTGACCGCAGAAATGTTCCTAACATCTCTTGAGAACATGCATGAACAATGTAGAAGTTGTAGGTTTTTCACTCATGAAAATGATGGTGAATGTAGTAAACATTCAATAAAACGTAAGGGGAAAGATAATAAGTGTGAAGATTGGAGGTACTTTGCATGAGTGAAAAAGTGAAGGTAAGTCGTGATTGTTCTCAATTAAAAAATAGAACATATTACATCGCTAAAGTTAGATTCTTTGAAGGTAATTGGGAACATAAGGCTGTTTTCTATCACAATAGGGACGGACTTGGTCAATTATGGAGTAACTCATATGAGCAAAGGCATGATATTGACTTTTCTACTTTTTATCAAATTGAAATATTAGAAGAAATAAAAGGCATCAACGAATGAAGGTGGCACCATGAAAGTAATCCCATACAACTTTAACGAAATTCCTGGTGAACTTCGCAATATGCCGAACTGGATATTGTGGAAAGCAGAACAAAAGGATAACGGTAAAATTACTAAAATTCCATATCAAATTGACGGTAATGAAGCTCGTTCAAACGATGCTCGTACATGGTCAACATTTCCCACTGCGGCAAAATTTTATAGAGATTCTAATGCAGATGGAATTGGCTTTGTATTCAGTCGTCGCGATAATTTTGTCGGAATCGATATAGATAAATGCGTTACCTATGCAAACGATGATGAAAAGCATGAAAATCCAATCGTTAGTGATTTCGCTAAAGATGTTATTGAAATGCTTGATAGTTACACGGAATTTAGTGTCAGTGGTACAGGCATTCACATCATCGTACGCGGCAGTCTACCACAATCAATCTGTGGTACAGGTCGTAAAAATGCCAAATTAGGTTTAGAGATATATCAGCATGGACGTTACTTCACAATGACTGGCAACCGCGAAAATTCGAATGAAATTTTTGATCGCACAGACGAACTTGTCGAATTGCTTGAAAAATATTTTGATGATAGCGATTTGCGAGGGCGTGTTGTAAATATTTCTGAATACGAAAACGATGAAATTAAATTATCAAATGAGCAGCTATGGCAGAAGATGTTCAATAGCCGCAACGGTGATGAAATTCGTGCATTATACAATGGACATTTAATCGATGACGACCACTCATCATCTGATATGGCATTAGCAAACCATTTAGCCTTTTGGACAGGTAAAAGTGCTACGCGTATGGATAGCATGTTCCGTGAGACTTCGCTGATGCGTGATAAATGGGACAGAATCACATACGGCGATACAGGTGAAGCGTACGGAGAGCGAACGATTGCAAAGGCTATCGCTTCTACTACCACAACTATATTGGACCATAAAAACGACAGTGAATTTTCATTTGCCATCCACAGTGATGATGTGGTGGAAGAAGTTGAGCAAAAGCCAGCACGTAAATTCAAATTGACCGATTTAGGAAACGCCGAGCGCATTGCATACGAATATGGTCACATCATTCGTTATATTCCATCGGTCGGTTGGTATGTATGGAACGGCAAGTATTGGGAGTTCGATGATAAAGGTAAGCTACACCGATTAGTCGCGAAGGTTGTTCGCAAGCTAGGCGAATCAGAGGACGAAATCGAAAAAAAATGGGCACGTCATTGCGAAAAGCATAATGTTCGTGAAAGCGCGATTAAGGATTTAAAAATTTTAGTGCCAGGAGATAGGAGCGAATTTGATATGAACAAATTTTTATTTAACGTATCGAACGGTATTGTTGATTTGCAAACAGGTCAGTTACAACCTCACGACCGAGAAAAGCGATTAACGAAAATGGCGAATGTCGAATTTGTGGAAGGCGCAAAATGCCCGACATGGCTTGCGTTCCTTGACCAAATATTTTTAGGCGATAAGGATTTAGCGGAGTATATGCAGCGTTTAATAGGCTACTCATTAACAGGTGATATTTCCGAGCAAATTATGATGTTTTTAGTCGGTGGTGGTAGTAACGGGAAATCAACATTTATCAATACAATAAAAGATTTGGTGGGCGAATATGGCAAACAGGCAAAAGCGGACACGTTCATTAAGAAAAAAGATACAGGAGCTAATAACGACATAGCTCGACTTGTTGGATCACGCTTTGTAAGTGCAATCGAATCAGAAGAAGGCGAAAAACTTTCAGAATCATTCGTTAAGCAAATCACAGGCGGTGAGCCAGTATTGGCCCGTTTCTTAAGACAAGAATATTTCGAGTACATTCCTGAATTTAAAGTGTTCTTCACTACGAATCATAAGCCAATCATCGGTGGACTTGATGAAGGTATTTGGCGCCGCGTTAAATTAATACCATTTGATTTGAACCTACCAGCTCATCAACGTGATAAAAAGTTACCTGAGAAGTTATCACTCGAAATGCCAGGTATTTTAAATTGGGCTATTGAGGGTTGCTTAAAGTGGCAGAAGGATGGATTAAAAGAGCCTGCCATCGTTACGAAAGCGACTGGGTTATACAAAGCAGATATGGATATTTTAGACCCATTCTTAATTGAGTGCTGCTACCAAGATAAAGACAATGATCAAATTAAAATCGAAGCAAAAGAGCTTTATAACGTATATGACAGTTTTTGCTACAAATCGGGTGAGCGTACTTTAGGTAATCGTAGTTTTTACAGAATGTTGGAAACTAAGGGGTATAAAAAGGAACGTGGAGCCGGAAATAAATTGTATGTTTATGGAATTACATTACTCGAGAGAGCGCCGAAAGGGGTTACTCAACAGCACGAAAACGTTACTGAGGAAGCCGAAAAAGTCGGTTTTAAGCTTGTTTAGTACCTCACGGTTACTTTAGTAACTATTTTAGCTAACCTTCGAAAAGTCAGACATACCAAGGGTTTATAGTACTTTTTATAGTTAATTAGTTATTTTTGTTATTGGGAAATCAGTTAAATAAAAAAATAAAAATAAATATATAAGTACTATATAAGAGCGTAATACCTAAATGTGAGTAACTAAATTAACTTTTTAGGGTGCGAACGAACTCAACCCCTTGTGGCTGTAAGGTTTGTGAGGTGTTATTTAACTAACATGTAGCTAACTTTTGTGGTTACTTTAGTTAGTAACGGAGCTTTTTTAAAAATATCGATAACTTACAGGAGGTAAAAATGCTTAATGAATTTATAGCCGAAAATTTAACTATGACATATAACTTTATAAAAATGCCTGCAAATGAAGTTTATGAGAGGTATTTAAAATATTGCAAAGTAAAAAAAATCGAGCCGCTGGGAGTAAGAAAGTTTTATAACAAATTGGAACGATGCGGATTCTCTAAATGTAAGGGTACAGGCAATGTACTTTCTTTTAGAGGGGTTCATTTAAGAAAATGTCTGTACTAATGATTTTATCGCAAATATGGAAATTCGGCGGTGTCATTGAACGAGATGAAATGGATGGTAGCCTTGAATTAAAAAATTCTAAGGATATTCCAGCAGAAGTTTTAAAAGCCTCTGAACCAATTTTCAATGAAATAGATGCATACCTCAAATCTGTGGAAGGCATGAAAGGCGCAGATATGACTTTGTGGAAAATGATCGTTGCATTATGTGGTTGGCAGAAAAATGAATCGATTAGCAATTTCTTAAGCAATGATGAAGTTGCATTAAATCTGTTTTGTGATTACCAAGCAAAATTGGCGGTCAATGGTTGGAAGGAAATCTATGTTGATTGGCGCCAGTATGAAAATAATGAATCAAATGAGTTGAAACAAAAAATATATGAACGGGCAATTTTATATGCTAATCAAAATAAGTGATTTACGGCCCTTCTAAGACGTTTTAGAAGACGGATGATAAATATATCCAACTTTGAAATAGAACATCTGTACGGTGCTTGATTTGAGCTAAAACAAGGAGGTTAAGAGAATGAGAGAGATTAAGTTTCGAGCAAAAGTTGCTGATAGTGATTACGAGAACGAAAAACAATCAGAAATGATAAGTTCCTTTGTACATTTCACTGGATTTATAGGTTCGGAAAATGACATTGGTTACGTTGAGCAATTAGAAGAAATAGATGGTGTTGGTTGGTTCGATATTGATTTAAAAACATTAGGTCAATACACAGGCTTAAAGGACAAGAACGGCAAGGAGATTTATGAGGGGGATATTGTAAAAATCGGCGACTATCCAACGTACGAAGTAACTATAAATGAATTTACACAAATGCATGTAATAGACAATGAAATGGGAATGGAGGAACTTTGGAAAAATCATAAGGTTTGCAAAATCATCGGCAACATTTACGAAAATCTTGATCTGCTAGGTGATTCACAATGATTCACTATAAATACACAGATAAAGAGATTGATAGCGTATTAAAAACATTAACAATCGTTATCGATACGCGCGAACAGGTCAATGACCATATATTGCATTATTTAAGAAAACATGAAATCCCATTCATTAACCGTGCAATTAAAACAGGTGATTATGCTGCAATGATTCCGGCAAATGAAGAACTTGGTATCAAGCGCGATATTTGGCTATCTAGTCGAATTGAACGTAAAGCACATATGGATGAAATCACTGGCAACTTACAAAAAGATACGAAAACAGCTTTTGAAAATGAATTAATACGCGCGAAGGATATTCCTTTCACCCTTTTATGCGAAGATCCTGATGGTTATGGAAAAATGATTCGTGGTGAATATCGAAGCCAGTACAAGCCATTATCTTTACTGGGAATGCTTAATAGTTTCAAATATCGTTACAACTTCGAAATTGTATATTTGGATAAAAAATATAGTGGCAATTTTATTTATTACCATTTTTATTATCAAGCAAAGGACTTATTGAAAAATGGGGTGTTCTAATAATCATGAACATGCGCAATGGGATTCCTATTGTTCAGTCGGTGAAGAAGTCAAAACAGCCACAGGGTAGATTGTGGAAGGCCATACCCAATCCATTTACAAAGTATATAGAGTTGTTTATGACAGTGGATGGATGTGAAGTCAGTATTATCATGCCTTACGATTTCGAGTGGATTCAACAGTATTTAAACGAGGGTTGGATCGAGAGGGGAGTGTGGGATATAGATGAACGCAGACATGCTTGATAAACGTGTAGCGATATTAAAGAAGGTCGATGCACTTACTAACAAATGTAATTGTGAGACCGCAAAGGAAATGGAAAAGTGTCCTAATTGCAAACAATTAACAAAGTATGGCCATGAGTTACTTGCATTAGTAAACAGTCGAATTAGACTTAATGCATCAATTGATCGAGTGCCTATAAGTAGTTCAAAACTTCCATTAACCAAAGTCAAATATCTCAAATTAAAACAAGCAGGAAAAACAGATAGATATATAGCTGATATGTTAGGTGCTTCATGTGGGGCACTACAGAATTGGAAAAAGCTAAATCATGTTGAAGTACGAATAAGAGGAAAGAGGTTAAAAGCAAAATGACCATTGAAGATCAAATATTAGCGAATCCAGTGTTAAGAGAGGTAAATGAACTGTTACAAAATCAAACAGCTAAAGGCATTGCAAAGTACGGTACAACTGTCAATCCAATGGATTACACAACAATCGAATGGATTGAACACGCTAGACAAGAATTAATAGACGAGCTTGTTTATTTGACGGTTTTAAAACAGAAAATGGAGGAAATGCAAAAATGAATGAATTAATCAAACAAGTAGAACGATGGTCGATTGAAAAAGAACTTGATAAAGCAGAATCTAGTAAACAATTTTTGAAAGTAGTAGAGGAAGTTGGCGAGGTTGCGGCGGCATTAGCTCGTAATGATAAAGACGCATTGCGTGATGGTATTGGCGATGTAATTGTAACGATGATTATTCTTGCACAACAAAACGATATGGACTTACACGAGTGTTTAAATACAGCCTACGATGAAATAAAAAATCGTACAGGAAAAATGGTTGATGGTGTATTCGTAAAATCTAGTGATTTAGTAGATGAAGCAACACCATGAAAATCCCATGGCATAAACGGATTTACGCTTTATACAAAGGTGAACAGTTTATTGCAGAAGGAACTATACGAGAAATCAGTAGAGAAACAGGTAAAACAATTGATTTTCTTAAATATATGACTTATCCAATTTATGAAAAGCGAAGCATGAACGGTGAAAATCGACTGAAAATGATTTCACTGGATGATTAATCGAAAGAAAATGTTCAATACGAAGGGAGTAAGTGAAATGAATATGAAAAAGCATGTATTACACCTATTAAAAATCGGAGATATTATTCGATTTCCTAATGATGAATTCGATTATGTAGTACGCCATGTGGGACTACGTTTTGTATTTGCTGGTTCTGATTGTGGTTGCGTATATACAGTAATTGATAAAAAGGAAGAAATTTTAGCATCGACAACAATGCTGTTTGAAGAATTAGCTAACTTTACAGTAGATGGCAATGCACAAAAACTAGAAATACTTTTAACTAATGGCGAACGTGAGTTATCAAAAAAATATAGAGACACATTTAAGGACTTTAATTATTACAAAGGTAAAGTGATTCCAGCGTAAGGTGTTGAACATTTTGAAGAATAAACAAACAAGGTAGGTGCTGCACATGCATTACGAGTGGTTAAAAAACTATCAAAAATTAGAGGATGAAATTGCAGACATCGAATTTAATTTAGAACGTAGTAAAAAGGAATTAAAGCGCTGGGTACATGGTGATTTAACAAAAGTAAAATTAACTTCTGAAAGCCATGGTGCTCAATTAGAAGAAATTATTGAAGCTGCCGAACGTGAATTAGCACATAAAATGAATGACTTGGATGATATGAAAAATCTGATTAATACATTCAGAGGGTTAGATAATCAGATACTGTACAAGCATCATGTGGAGGGCAAAACCCTTATTTCCATTGCAGATGAGTTAAATAAAAGTCCAAATTACATTTACAACAAGCATGCACAGATAATGAAAATGGTTAAGTATAAATATGCGGAGAGTGTAAACGGGTGAATGAAATGAATTCTACAGCAGGGGGTGATGAATTGGAACTTAATAAAATCTATCAAGGGCATTGTCTGGACGTACTTAAAACACTACCCAATGAAAGCATAAATACTGTGGTCACAAGTCCTCCTTATTGGGGGCTGCGTGATTATGGTGTGAAAGAACAAATCGGTCTTGAAAATTCAGTAGAAGAATATGTATCAGCACTTGTAGATGTGTTTCGAGAGATTAAACGGATCCTGAAAGACGATGGTACGGTTTGGCTAAACCTTGGTGATGCATATGCTGGCAGTGGCAAAGGTGCATGGGCTCAAAAGGACAAACAAAAACATGTCTATGTTCCAAACCCTAAAGGCAGCGAAACAAAAATCAACAATGTTCCTATTGGATTAAAGCCAAAAGATTTAATTGGACTACCTTGGCGTGTAGCATTCGCTTTACAAGCTGATGGATGGTATTTAAGACAGGATATTATTTGGAATAAGCCGAATCCGATGCCTGAAAGTGTAACTGATCGGCCAACTAAATCACATGAATATATATTTCTATTAAGCAAGCAGCCTAAATACTATTACGATCATGAAGCAATAAAAGAACCAGCTGTATACGGAACTTTAGATGTTAGAGGATCACAAGGAGCATTCGGACAAGCGCAAAAAGCAAGGCGTACTGATAAGCCTAGAGGCTCGTTTGATGGTAAGTATGGTAATGATGCGTTTAGAGCAATACGAGATAAACGCAATAAACGATCAGTATGGACAGTTTCAACAAAACCGTTAAAGGAAGCTCATTTTGCAGTATATCCAGAGGATTTAATAGAACCGTGTGTTTTAGCAGGATGTCCGTTAGATGGTGTTGTACTAGACCCATTTTTCGGTTCAGGAACAACAGGATTGGTTGCATTAAAACATGACCGTAATTTTATCGGCATCGAGCTCAATCCAGAGTATATAAAAATTGCAGAGAAGCGATTAAGTAAAGTACAGCTGGAACTAATTCATGAATTAGGTTGCTGACCAATATTAGGATACTATCCCAAACCTAACTTAATGTAATGTTAAGTTGTAATTAAATTATAGAACCTATTGAATAATCGAGATATTATAGGAGTATCAAAAAGCGTACGGAAATACGCTAAATAATATTGAATTACAAAATAAACACGTTTGCTTGTACGTGTATGTCGGAAACAAGCGATAGGTCACGCCTGAAAAGGTGTGGCTTTTTATTATGCAATTAACTATAAATTGTGGAGGGATGAACAATGGAACTTACAAAAGCTGAAAAGATTGTATTGGTATCAATGGTTACTGATTGTATAGGTGTCGAAGCGTTTATCGAACTATGTGGAAAAGAAACTGTTAGTAAACTTGATACACTGGCGATTGATTTGGCAGGTAATACAACTCCAAATGAAATGAATGAGATTGGTCCAAGTGTTGTAAAGAAATTAGTTGATAGCATCTTAGAAGATGAATTACCAACTCAATTAGAAGGTAGTGAATAACATGGAACCAATCTACGCTAAATGCAACAAGTCATGCGGTCACAGGTTCAATGTCCAACACTTTAAGCTAGACAAACTAGATAACAAAGTCGAGAAGACATACTTCAACTGTCCTAACTGTGGACGTGAGTATGTCTGTTTTTATACAGATGAATCAACACGTAAGCTACAGGCAAAGATGCGTGAGCTACACCGCAAGATGAAGTGGGCTGATGCTCATAAGCTAGACCAGCTAAAGCAGGACGAGGCACAGCTGAAGGACAACATAGCACATGCCATGGCGAGGGTGAAGCAAGGGGTAGAGCAGCATGAACAGTAAACCTCTACGACCATGCAACAAACCAGGCTGTCCAAACCTGACGCGTAATGGATATTGCGAACAACATAAGACAACCAAGGCAGACAACAACCGGTACTATGACAAGTACAATCGTAACAAGAAGCATGATCAGTTTTACCATTCATCTTCTTGGATTAAATGCCGTGACTACATCAAGATTCGCGACAACGGATTGTGTCAGCATTGCCTAAATGAAAAGCGAATCACAGTCGGGGTTCTTGTCGACCACATCGTGCCACTAACTGCTGACTGGACCAAACGATTAGACGAAAACAATTTACAATTGCTTTGTCAATCTTGTCATAACAAGAAGACGACCGAGGATGTACAGAAATACGGTAAGAAATAGGGTATCCCCCCTCCATTCAGTTCTCATAGGGCAGGGGGCCCTACACCGGCTGACCGTTTTCTGCGTACAAAATTCCCTAAATGAAATATTTTTCAGAAAGCGAGGTGATAGAAATGGCTAGACCGCGACAACCAATAGATTTGCTGGTTTTAAAAGGGAAAAAAAACCTAACAAAAACAGAGATAAAAGAGCGCCAAATGCAAGAAAATGCTTTAAAAGGGCCAACAGAAAACATAAAACCGCCATCTTATTTAACAGCTTCTCAAAAGAAGGAGTTTATTGAGATTGCTGAAAAATTAGTAGCAATCGATATTTTTAGTGAACTTGATGTTGACTCATTAGCGAGGTATTTAGATTCAAAATATCAGTACTTGCAGTTGGTAAAGGATATGAGGAAGATTAAATCCACCGATGTAGTAGAACAGGAGAATGGCAGGAAAATTACTGTTGCGAATGAGGATTACCCGAAGTTGGCTCGTGTGAAAAATACATTATTCAATGAATGTCGTGCTGCAGCAACTGATTTAGGTCTAACTATCACTTCGCGTCTGAAACTTGTTATTCCTGATCCAACACCAGCTGTACACACACCTTCTGAGTTTGAGCAAAAGTTTGGTGATATTTAATGAATTTAAAGAAAAAACTAATTGATTATAGCAAACAAATTATAAACGGTGATATTCCAGCTTGTTTTGAACACAAGTGGGCGTGTCAGCGTTTTTTAAATGACCTAAAACAAGAAAATACAGATGCCTTCCCATATGTTTTCGATGAAGAAAGAGCAAATAAATTCCTTGATTGGATGAGGTTATTTAAACATCGTAAGGGTGTGTTAGCCGGTACTTTTATTGAACCTCATATTATCCAAGAATTTATCTTTGGCAATATTTATGGCTGGATTCATCGTGAAACGGAATATAGACGGTTCAAAAAGATGTACTGGCAAGTAGGACGTAAAAATGCTAAGTCCCAATCATTAGGGGCCGTGGGTAGTTACGAATCATCTGCTTTAGGTGAAGCATCAGCTGAAGTGTACTGTGCAGCTACAAAGAAAGATCAAGCAAAAATCGTTTGGGAAGAGATACGCGACATGATAAAGGGTTCCAAGGATTTAAGAAGTCGATTCAAAGAAGCCTATGGCACCATTACACATTTGAAAAGTGGCTCTATTATAAAGCCGTTATCAAAAGAGGACCGGAAAAGCGGTGATGGTACTTCGCCTTCTTGTTTCATCATTGATGAATACCACGCTCATGAAACTGATGAAATGTATGACATTGGGGATTCTGGCCAAGGAGCTCGACCACAACCTTTACTAGCTATCATAACAACAGCGGGATTCGAATTAGATTACCCTTGTTATCGCGTTGAATATCGTTATGTACGACAAATATTAGATCCTGATAACCCAATTGAAAATGAAGAATACTTCGTGATGATTAATACACTTGATCCAGATGATGACATTTCAGATGAACGTAACTGGATTAAATCTAATCCTATTCTTGCGTCCTATCCTGAAGGGTTATCGTATATACGAAGACAAATGAAGGCAGCACTTGATGTACCTGAAAAAATGCGTAATTTCCTCACGAAAAATATGAATATATGGATTGACCAAAAGCAAGGCGGCTATATGCCATTATCAAAATGGAATGCATGTGCTCGTGAAAATGTTGATGTCACTGGGTATGACGTATTCATAGGAGTAGATTTATCAAAGAAAATCGATTTGTCATCCACAGGATTGATATTCCCAACTGATTATGGATTCCATGTCAAACAACATTCTTTCATGCCTGAAGACGCTCTGAGAGAAAGACAAGCAAAGGATAAAGTACCTTATCAACTCTGGATAGATAAAGGGTGGTTGTCTACAACACCTGGTGCAGTGGTTGATTACAGTTTTATTGAAAACTGGATTATAAAGACTGTGGAGGACAACGGATGGAATCCTATAGTCTTTTGTTATGATCCTTATGGCGCGACACAATTTGCGCAGAATATGGCTGCAAGTGGTTTTGTAGTTGTGGAAGTCCGACAAGGCTATCCAACACTTAGTGAACCTACAAAAGATTTCAGGGAGCAAGTTTATCAGCAAAACATTACACATGATGGTGATGAACTTTTAACATGGGCCATCGGGAACGCGGTTACAGAAGTTGATGTAAATGAAAATATTCGGCTATCAAAAAGAAAATCGAGGGAGCGAATTGATCCAATTGCTGCAGTGATAACAGGGTATGTACAGGCAATGTACAACAAAATCGAAAGTGGAGATGGCAACATAAGCTTTATTTCTATTCACGATTTATAAGAGGGAGGTGAGAAATTGAAGTTATGGCAACGTATAAAAACTACAGCGTACATGGCGTATGCAGGGGCTAGTACAGGTTGGAAAGGATCGACATGGGATTTTAGCAACTGGATTGGACGAACCTTTTGGGGCATCGATAACAGCCAGTTAGCGACTAATGAAACCATTTTCAGCGTTATCAGTCGATTGGCCAACACTATGTCAGCACTGCCCGTAAAATTGCATCAACATTATGACGTGATTCAAAACGATGTTTCAGATGTGCTCATAAATGAGCCTAATCAAAATATGAGTAGCTTTGATTTGTTGAATTCTTTAGAGGTAAGTCGAAACGAAACCGGAAACGGATATGCAGTTATCTTACGAGATATAAGAATGCAACCATCCGACATATTACCTTTAGATCCCAATTGTGTTACGGAATTTATTGATCGTGAAGATGGTTCTTTATGGTATGAGGTACGTGGAGAATCCAAAAATATGTATGTTCATAACAGTGACATGATTCATGTTAAGCACATTCGTGGCCCATCTAGATGGAGAGGACTTTCACCATTAAAAGTATTGGCCAATACCATCAAATACGATAAGGCAGTTCAGGAGTTCAGTTTATCTGAGATGGAGAAAAAAGAGTCCTTTATTTTGAAATACGCTGCTAACTTGGATAAAGATAAAAGAGCTGCTGTAATAGCAGATTTTAGACGGTTTTATCAAGAAAATGGTGGAATTTTAATGCAAGAACCAGGTGTTGAAATTACTGAAATGAAAAAACAATACTTTGCATCCGATACATTGGCATCAGAGCGAATTACACGCTCAAGGGTGGCCAATGTTTTTAATGTACCTGTATCCTTCTTGAATGATGTGGAAGGTGGCACAATGGCATCTAATGAGCAGTTAATGATTCAATTCGTAAACATGACACTGTTACCTATTGTAAGACAATACGAACATGAATTTAATCGGAAATTACTTACGAAAGCAGACCGAAAGCAAGGTATGTACTTCAAATTTAACCTTGGTGGCCTTTTACGAGGCGATACAACAGCACGTACAAATTTCTATCAAGCGATGTTACGAAGTGGAGCTATGAAGCCTGATGAAGTCCGTATGCTAGAAGATTTGGCACCAATGGGTGGCAAGGCAAATGTGCTTTGGATTTCTGGAGACTTATATCCACAAGAAATGGATCCTGTATTGCGGAAGTCCTCTACTGCTGCATCAACTGTGGAAGGAGGTGGGAAAAGTGACTAAAAAACAATTACAAAGTTTTTTTCAAATGAAGGCGTCCGTTGATGGTAAATCTGCTGACGTTTTTATTTATGGCGAGATTACAAAATGGGCATGGGAAGAATATGGAGAAGTATCGTCTGTAACTTTTAAAAATGAACTTGATAAATTAGGTGATGTTGAAACGATTCACCTTTACATCAACAGTGATGGTGGTAGCGTGTTCGAAGGCGTAACAATCTACAACATGTTAAAGCGTCATGAAGCTAGAATTATTGTTCACATAGATGCATTAGCTGCTTCCATTGCTTCTGTAATTGCAATGGCAGGTGATGAAATTAGGATGCCGTCTAACTCTATGCTTATGGTACACAATGCATGGAGTTATGCAGTAGGGAATGCAGAAAAATTACGTAAAGCAGCAGATGATTTAGACCGTATCAATCAGTCCGCGATGATTGCTTATAAAGATAAAGCTGGAGATAAGTTGGAAGATACTACTTTGAAAGAACTTCTAGATAATGAAACTTGGCTTTCAGCTGAAAAAGCGTTTGAGCATGGCTTGTGCGATGTTGTGGAAGAAGCAAATGAAATGGTTGCAAGTGTTAGTGAAAAGGCGAAGAAACGTTACATCAATGTTCCTCAACAATTACTCCAACAATCTAATTGTAAATCTGTAATGTCTGCTGAAGAAAAGGCTTTACGTGAAAAAATTATTGCAGATTCAAAGGCGAATCTAACTTATTTAGAAACTATTCTTTAATTACTGGGAGGAAATTTTATATGAAAACTCAAACGAAAAAACTTTTAATTTCTTTAGAAAACAAAAACTCTATGAAAATGTTAATGCCACTGAACATTCAAATGTTCTCAGGTGACCAAAATCTTTACGAATTAAAGCAATCACTGATGATGATTGGCCAACAATTAAAAAAAGCAGAAGGCGAAGTTACTGCAAAGGCTTCTGATCCAACATCAAATCCAGAAGATATTAAAGCCGCTCAAAAGTCACGTGATGATTTACAATTACGCTTTGATGTAATTAAGCAACAACACGATCAAGTAGATAAAGAAGTTAAAGCTAAAATTGATGCTAACAAAGGGGTAAATGCCATCGATAACCCACAACAAAAGGTTATTGCTGCCAAAGCATCATTAGTCCGTTCTACTATGCGTGGAAAAGCGATTGATGCAGATATTCGCGCAGCACTTGGCGATGATGTAGCTTCTGGTGGTGGTAAATTCTTACCTAAAACTGTTTCACAAGATGTCATCTTAGCACCGTTAGCTAAAAATCCATTGCGTGGAAATTCTGCAGTAACACAAATTACGAATCTAGAATTGCCACGTCTATCTTTCACATTAGATGACGATGACTTCATCGCTGATATGGCTACTGCGAAAGAATTAAAAGCAAAAGGTGATACAGTAGCATTCACACGTAACAAGTTCAAAGTATTTGCAGGGGTTTCTGAAACAGTAATTAATGGTTCAGATGCAGATTTAGTTGGACATGTGGAAAATGCACTTAAATCCGGTGTAGCTGCAAAGGAAAAGAAAGTGGCATTTACAACAACGCCAAAAAGTGGCGAAGAACACATGAGCTTCTATTCTGCAGAAAACGGCATTATTAAAGTGACTGGTGCAGATACTTACACAGCTATTCGTAAAGCTATTGCTGATTTACATGAAGATTACCGTGAAAACGCACAAATTATTATGTCATACGCTGATTACTCTGACATCATTGAAAAATTAGCGAATGGGAATGCTACACTATACACTGCACAACCTGAACAAGTATTAGGTAAACCTGTTATTTTTGCAGATGCAGCCACAAAACCAATCATTGGTGATCTATCATACTCACACTTTAACTATGATATTGGTGAAACTTTCGAATGCGATAAAGATATTAAAACAGGTATTGAGCAATTTGTTGTTACAGCTTACTTTGACCACCGAATCAAATTAGCATCTGCTTTCCGTATCGCAGATGTAGTTCCAGCTCCTGGAGATTAATAGAATTAGAAATTCTTAGTTTGTAGAAAGAAGGTGAATCAAATGAGCCAGTACAAAGTAATTAATCGTTTTCAAGAAAACAACCATACAGGCCATGTTTACGAAGTAGGAGATACTTATCCAGCCGATGGTAAAAAGCTTGTTAAAGCACGCGCAGAGGCTTTGACGGAAGTCCATAAAGAATATGGGGTAGCATTCCTAAAAGCTGTTGAAGAGCCTAAGAAAGCTCCTACAAAGCAAGTTTCAAAACAGCCTTCCACAGATGAAAAGAGTGATGCTTAATGCCATTACTGGATGAGCTTAAAGAATATTTACGGATTGATGGGAATGATGAGGATCGTTCCCTTTCTACTATTCTGCAATCATCCATTTTTTATTTGGAGAATGCAGGGGTGAAACAGCCAGAAGATTATTATTTGATTGTGGAGGACAAAGAGGTTTTTGCCTTACATCGTTTAGCTATTATGACGCTTGCTACGCATTTTTACGAGAATCGTATAGCTATTACGCCTTCCACAATTAAAACAGCCCAACAGCCTATCCCATATGGCTTACAGTCGATGATATTACAGCTAAAGTGGGTGAATCCTGATGAACTATCGCAACAACAATAACGTAGGTCGTATGAACAAGCGCGCTACATTCTTAAATCCACCGGATACGATAACTAATGGATGGCCAAGTGAAGAATGGACTAAACACGTAACGGTATGGGCGGAATTGAAGACTGCAAAAGGTTACAGACTATTTAGTTCTGATGCTACACAATGGCAAGGAAAATGTGTTATTGGTATACGGTACCGGAAGGATATTACAGAACATATGCGGGTTGAAGTAGCTGGCAAAACATACGAAATGGATTCGCCACCTGTGAATGATAATGGAGATAACCAGTGGCTCACAATCTTTTTAAAAGAGGTGGTTTAGATGAATTTTGAAATACAAGGTATGGACGCTTTGATGCAAAATCTAATGAATTTGCCATTAGAAGAGGATGAAGAAAATAAAGCACTTAATGCAGGAGCAAAAGTAGTCAAAGAAGCTGTTGAGAAAGAAGTGCCAGTTGGAAAATCCAAAAATAAGAAAAATAAATTGAAAAATAATATTAAAATAAAACGAGCAAAAGATGGGGAAGCCAAAGTGCACACAGCTAAAGCCTACCACGGCCATATCTTAGAAGGTGGGCGAAGCGCTGGAAGTAAATATGTTACGAAAAAAGGTAAACGTCAGAAAGTAACATGGGGACCAATTGCACCAAATCCATTCTTTACACGGGGATTTGAATTAAGCAAACCAGGTGCATTAAATGCTATTGCTGATGAGATAAAGAAGGCAAAAAATCTATGATTGATATTTCTAAACATATCACAAGTACTTTGTCCCCATTAAGATTAGATGTATTTTTCAACAGTGTTCCAACTGGATCAACCATCCCAAATCAATACATTACATTCTTAGAAATCAATGCAAAGCCTGCTTTAGAAGCATCTGATCAAGAATATGAGACTGAAAGACTTATCCAAGTCAACGTTTGGTCGAAACGCGATTACTTTCAGCTTGTGGAGGACATCAAGCGGATGATGGAATCAGCTGGCTATGAAAGAACATTTGAATATGATGCACCAAAACAAGAAGGCGATTCCCACTTTAACAAAGTGTTGCGATTCGTCTTTTTTGATGAATATTAAATAATAGGAGGTCATGAAAATGGCAGCTACAACGGTAAATGAAAAACCACAAAAAATTAGTTTGAAACGGATCCATTATGCATTAATGACAGATGAACAAACGGAAACATGGGGCGATGTTAAAACATTAACAATGCCAATCTCTTTAACTCTTACACCTAACTTCTCTGAAGCATCATTAGATGCTGGGGACCGCGTGGTGGACCAAGAGGCACAAATGGATTCCATTACAATTGCAGGCGAGACTGCTGATTTACCAACAGAGGTATTAGTTGATTGGTATGGTCATAAGAAATCTGCAGAAGGTGGTATTATCACTAACTCAAATGATTCACCAAATGCTATTGCAATTGGCTTTGAATCAGGATCTAAACTTGTGTGGTTCTTCAAAGCAAAATTAAAGCCAGGAGAGGAATCCAACGCTACTCGTAAAAAAGGTGAAACAAACTACAAAGTATACCCGTTCGCTGGTGAAGCTTTACCTTTAATTGATGGTATCATCAAACATACTGTAGATACGCGTGATTCGGGTGTAACAGCTACCCCTGAAACGTTCTTCTCTACTGTAACAAAACCTACCGAACCAACAGTACCAACTCCTTAAACAGAAGTCCTTTTATAGGGCTTCTTTTCTTTTAACTAAATTAAAGTGACTAACGAAAAGGATGGATGAATTATGCAAATCAAATTACGAATTGATGGACAAGAAAAAACATTTACTAATGATTTTGTGAAGGCGCGTGTTTTCCGTAATGCCCTGAAAATGAATGAAAAAATGCGTGAAGAAGGCGCACAAGTTTCTGCGGAAACTTTTGACGGAATGATTGGATTTGTTGTAAATGTTTTTGATAATCAATTCACTGTGGATGACGTATGGGACGGCTTAGAGGCAGGGGTATTACAAGATGAAATTATGCGTGTATTCAACAGTGTACTTAATATCGGAGGTCTGCAGACGACCTCCACAACAACTGAGGGAAAGTAAGTGGCCTAACAGCCTACCAAAATATAAAAAAATTCTATCGTGAGTTATTAAAAGAAGGATACAAACTTCATGAAATCGATGAAATGGATATTCATTTTTGGTTTGAATTATCCAATGATGTTGATGAGGAAATAGAAGAAGTCACAGCTGATGATATTGATTGGCTGTGATTTTTATTTTGGCCAAGAAGGCGGTGAGAATATATGGCAAGCATAGGAAGTTTAGAAGTCAGCCTTAGTTTAAATGCATCCAACTTTAATGGTACTGTAGCACAGGTAAACCGAAACATGAGAGCGATGGGAAGTGAATTACAGGCTATTAGAGCAAGAGGCTCACAATATGAAAATTCATTGACTGGACTTTCTCAAAAGCAAAATGTTTTATCTCGTTCATTTGATGCTGCATCAATCAAGTTGCAAGAACAACGACGTAGATATGATGAGTTAGTAGCTAGTGGTACCGCATCGTCAGCTCAAATTGAAAGGCAAGCTAATGCGGTTAACCAAGCACAAACTCAATACAATCGCCTAGAACGTGAATTAGCAGAGGTTACAAATCAATTACGTATACAGTCATCTCAGTGGACACAAGTCGGCCAACGCATGCAAGAAGTGGGTAGCAAATTATCTGCTGTAGGCGATGGAATGATGAACGTTGGTAAGAAATTATCAATGTATGTTACAGCACCGATTGCAGCAATGGGTGTTGGGGCATTTAAAGCAGCTATGGACTTTGAATCTGCCTTTGCAGGTGTTCGAAAAACTGTGGATGCAACTGAATCAGAATTCCAATTCTTCTCTGATGAAATCCGAAACATGTCAAAAGAGATTCCAGCAGCTGCTACTGAGATTGCTAAGGTAGCCGAGGCCGCTGGGCAACTCGGCATTAAAAACGAAGCTATTTTAGGCTTCACACGAACAATGACTGATATGGGTGTAGCGACTAATATGTCAGCGGATGAAGCAGCGACTGCTCTTGCACGGTTTGCAAACATCACAAAGATGTCTCAACAAGACTTTGACAAATTAGGTTCTACAGTTGTCGGACTTGGGAACAATTTCGCAACAACTGAATCTGAGATCATAGAAATGTCTTTACGTCTAGCGGGGGCAGGTGCACAAATTGGTATGTCCGAAGCTGACATTCTAGGTCTTGCTACTGCACTTAGTTCTGTAGGTATTCAAGCAGAAATGGGTGGTTCTGCACTATCTCGTGTAATGGTACGTATGCAAGTAGCCGCAACAACAGGGCTTGGTAAAACTGAAGAGTTGTCTAGAAAAACAGGCATGTCTTTACGTGAGTTACAAATGCTTGCAGCCAATAACAGCATGGATTTCACTTCTTTAGCTGACTCATTAGGCATGACCAACAAAGAAATGAAAAACATCGTTAATGCGGGGCTGGATCTAGAAAACTTCGCGAAAGTTGCTGGTTTGACTAGTAAACAATTTAAAGAGATGTTTGAAAAGGATGCAGTAGGTGCAATTGGGGCATTTGTAAATGGCTTAGGTAATGCAGAGCAAGCGGGCGAATCAGCCATCAATATGCTTCAAGAAATGGGTATCACAGAAATCTTATTACGAGACTCATTACTACGTGCTGGGAATGCTAACGAACTATTCGCAAGCTCAATCGATATTGCCAATAAAGCATGGGGTGAAAATGTAGCTTTAGCGAATGAAGCTGAACAACGATACAAAACCACTGAATCCCAGTTAATTATCTTGAAAAACAAAGTGGTCGATTTAGGAATTACTCTCGGAAATATATTAATTCCGTTTGTACTAAAAATGGTTGAATTAGTTGAACCATGGATTGAGAAATTTGCAAATCTATCTGAAAAAACTCAAAAGACCATTCTTATACTTGGTGGATTAGCCGCAGCCATTGGTCCTGTACTCGTTGTTGGTGGAGCTTTAATTTCAAGTATCGGCACAATTGTCAGTGCAGTCGGTGGGCTGTCAGTTGCTATAGGCGCTGCTGGCGGAGCAACAACGGCATTTGGTGCATCATTAGCTTTAGTAACTGGTCCTATTGGGTTAGCTGTTGGTGGGGTTACAGCATTGACTGCAGGAGGGATTGCTCTCTATAAAAATTGGGACAATCTCGTTGAAAAAAATCCGCAGTTGCTAGCAGCGTTTGCGGCTATTTCTCCTCCAGTTGTTTTAGCTGTGGGTGCAATTAAGACGATGCAAGAGGCAATGAACCCAGCAATAGAGAAAGTTGACATGTTTGGACAGGGTGTCTCAAAAGCTACAAAGCAAGCACTTGAAGGATTTTTTGATTTAAGTGACGGTGCTGCAAAATCAGTAACAAATATGTATGTGTCTTCCACAGAGGTTACTTCAGAAATGTCTAAAGAAATTACCTCGAAATTTAATGAGATGAACAAGCAGATTGTGGAAGGCATGAAAAAAAGAAATGCCGAACAACTATCTGATTTGCAAAATTTCTTTATGTTTTCATCAGCTTTATCTTCCGAGGAAGAACAGAAAATAATGGCTGATACACAAAGACGTAATGAATGGCAACTAAAAGAACAAAATGCCATGAATGAACGTGTTAATGCCATTATTCAAAAAGCGGCAGATGAAAAACGTGAACTGACAGAACGTGAGCATGAAATCATCAATAATTACAATCAAATGATGAAAGAAAATGCTGTACGAACGTTTTCTGAAAGCGAGCTTGAACAGAAGGTTATTTTGGAGCGAATGAAAGAGAATGCTTCAATTATCTCTGCTGAACAAGCAGCCGAAGTTGTGAAAAATGCTGTGAAGCAAAAAGAAGAAGTCGTCAAAGAGGCAGAAGAAACATATAACCAAAGGATGGCTCAAATCATCCAGATGCGTGATGAAACAGGTCAAATTAATGCCGAACAAGCTGATCGCATGATTGCCGAAGCTACTAGAGCTAAAGATCAAACAATCTTTTTGGCAGAAGAACAACATCAAAAGATTGTAGAAACTGCCCAAAAACAAGCAGAGGAACATGTTGAAAAAGTAAACTGGGAAACTGGCGAAATACTTTCTAAATGGGAAGTATTTAAAAATAAACACTCTGAAATTTTTAACACTATCGAAGAGTATTACAACAAAGTCATGGATGCCTTAAAAGAGGCTACCTCAACTGCATATGAATTTATTAAATCTGTTGTAGATGAAAAATTAAGCGGTGTTGTTGAATTTGTAAAAGACCAACTTGATACTTTGAAAGAATTTTGGGGTGAAAATGGTCAATTTATTGTTTCTTTAGTGAAATTGCACTTTGAACAAGTGAAATCAACTATAGAAATGGTAATGGGTGTTATTAAGGGAATATTTGAATTTGTATGGCCACTATTGTCAAATACAGTTAAATTGGCTTGGGAAGCAATAAAATTGGTTGTTAGTACTGCAATGGATACCATTCTCGGTGTTATATCAATTGCTCTAAAGTTACTCCAAGGTGATTGGAAGGGAGCATGGGACCAATTAGGTCAAATTGGACAAAAGATGATGAACAACTTCACATCATATTTGGAGAATATTAATCTAGTACAAGTTGGTAAAGACATCATGAGTGGCTTGATTAAAGGTATTGGAAGTATGGCTAGTGCTGTATGGGATAAAGCTAAGTCTATTGCTGAGGGAATTACAAAAACAGTTACAAGTGTTTTAGATATTCACTCACCATCTCGAGTCATGAGGCAAATTGGTTTATGGACAGGCGAAGGCCTAGTGATTGGGTTAAATGAGTCCAGTCCAAAGGTTAATCAAGCCATGTCTAATATTGGTGATGGTATTCTAGCAGTTTCTAAAAACTATCAAAAAGAATACACGAATTTGATCGATGAATTTAATCGAAAAAATGAAGATAAAAACGATAAGACGCTTGAAAAAATCTACAAGATCAGAAATAACGCTGCTAAAAAGAAACGCGCTTTAACTCAAAAAGAATTACAAGACATTGCACTGTTAGAGGCATCTTATAGGGATAACAAGCTTAAAGCAGATGTTGATTTCCAGAAGAAATACAAAGCTTTAGTCGAAAAATCAGAAAAAGAATATCTAGAAGTGATCAAAAACTTTATTGCTGACAAAAAGTCCTTAGAGGAAATGTCCTTAATCGAAGAAGCAGCCATTTGGGAGCAATCAATAGAGTTATTTGCAGAAGGGTCGAAAGAACGTATTACAGCTCAAAAGGAATATCAAAAAGCTGTTGAGACGATTAATAAAGAGATTGTTGCTATTAACAAAGACTACCAAGGGCAAATGCAAAAGATCAATGATGATTTGATCAAACAAGAAAATGACCTGACTAAAGCATATGAGGATGCATTTTCTAAGCGACAATCTTCTTTGATGTCATTCGCTGGATTGTTCGATGAGTTTAAGGTTGAAATTAAAAATAGCGGAGCAGAGTTACTTAGCAATTTACAATCACAAGTTGACGGTTTTAAACAGTGGCAAGATGAGTTTGCAAAGCTTGCATCACGAAACATAGATGCTGATTTGTTGGCAGAATTAAGTGACTTAGGGGTTAAGGCTCTTCCAGAACTAATGGCCCTTAATCAACTTACAGATGAACAATTAACTCAATATAGTGAACTGTATCAAGAAAAAGCAGCATTAGCTAGAGAACAAACTGAAGCTGAACTGGCAGGTATGAAAGAAGATACTGACAAGCAAATTCTTGCTTTACGTGAAGCTGCTATAAAACAGCTAAATATCTTAAAAGCTGAATGGGGCTACAAAATTAAAGAGCTCACAAGCACTACAGCAACTGAATTATCATCATTGCAACAGATTGGTGTAGATGCTGGACAAGGACTACTTAATGGTTTAGCAAGCATGGAAGGGCCTTTGGTTTCTAAGGCACAGCAAATCGCTAATTCGATTGCGAGTACCATTCAACAAGCACTAGACATCCACAGTCCATCACGTGTGATGCGAGGCTTTGGTGTCAACATTGGTCAAGGATTAGTGTTAGGGATGGATGATATGGTAAGCAAAGTTGCCGATGCTTCAAGACGACTAGCATCATCTGTGGAGGACAATGCATCATTTAATGGTGGATCTAAAGGAAGCATAGATAATTCTAAACACTTTAAACCATCTGTGGTCATACACACAAATGATTCAGGAGCTAGAGAGATGGAGCGCACTTTACGTCGTATGCAATTTGGATTTTAGGAGGTGACGACTTGTTAATTAAAGATATGACGATTACTAATAATCGTGGCGACTCGATAGTTTCTGGTCGTCACTTTTTTATTCGTGATGATTTTGCAATTAGTGGATTAGGTGCGAATGTGAATATGTCAGAGACTACTTCTGATGGAGCTCATTATCAATCGACAACGCTTTCCACACGTGATGTAGATGTACCTTTTTATATAAAAAAAACGAATGTAGAGCATTGGTGGATTGAGGAAAAGAGACAAGATATTTATCGCGTTTGTAATCCGAAATTTAATCCGATGAGAATTGATTTTTCAACGAACTCAGGAGATCAGTTCTATGTAAATGCCAATTTAAGTGCAGCACCATTATTCAATCAAGGCAGGGCAAATGATAACAGCAGATGGGTTACAGGATTACTTCAATTTATATCAAGTGATCCGTTTATTTATGAGGCAGCATCGCGAAAAGTAGATATAGCCCTTTGGGAATCAAACTTAGAATTTCCTTTAGAAGTTGTAGAGGAAGGAATTGAAATCGGATATCGTAATCCCTCATTGATTGTGAATGTGTTGAATGAAGGTAGTGAATCGTCTGGCATGTCTATACGATTTATGGCACTGTCACAGGTGGTCAATCCAAAACTGCTTAATGTAACTACCTATGAAGCATTTAATCTAAAGTACACAATGCTTCCTGGTGATGTAATAGAAGTTTCGACTTACAAAGGGAAGCGATCAATCATTTTGATTCGAAATAATGAACAATCTAATATTTTTAATGCCCTAGATTTTGATACTTCTAAGTTTCTTCAATTGGAGCCTGGTGACAATCTGCTAAGATACGATGCAACTAGTGGATTAGATTTTTTGGAAGTGTCTGTTGAGTTTACGCCAAAAAGGATTGGAGTGTAACAATGATTGAATTGTATGTATTCGATTTGGAATTTAATTTATTAGGAGAAATTAGCGAATATAAAGAACTTCAAATTGAACGCAATTATGATAAGGTAAGTCAGCTTATTTTACGTGTTGCAAGCTCATCAGAAGCCATTGAATTGTTAAAACATGACAACATTCTAACAACTCAAGATGATGCTAATTATGGCTATATCATTGAGCATTTTGACTATACAGATGCTGACGAAACAGAAATAGAAATCCATGCTTACTCACTCAATTATATGTTGTCTTGGAGATCGATTGATTTTCAACAACGATATGAAGGCAATGTGGAAGACCTTATCAAGTTTTTCGTAAAAACGAACTTCATTACTCCCAGCAATCCAAACAGAGTACTCCCAAACTTAAGACTGGCACCTAACAAAGGTATAAACATTAATGATGAGTCCACAAAAACAGGCGGAGAAGTAATTGGCCATGTCCTTGAGATATGCAACAAACATGAGGTGAGTATTGATATATTGCTTAATCATCAGGATAAGAAATTTGATGTTGTTACTTGGCAAGGTGTCGACCGAAGTACTCAACAGGTTGTAAATCCACATGTCATCTTTAGTAAAGAGTACGACAATATCATTAACCAAAAGTACATTCATAATAAAGTGGATTATAGATCGACAGCTATAGTGGCAGGCGAAGGTGAAGGTGTTGAACGAAAGCAAGTCGTTACTAATGACAATTTAAGTGGATTTAACCGGCGCGAATTATATGTAGATGCGCGGGATTTGCAAAGCGAATATACAGATGATAACGACAATCAAAAAACGATGACTCCAGCAGAATATGAAGAAGCATTAAAAATTCGTGGAGATGAAAAATTATCTGACTTCCGAATCATCGAAACGTTTGAAAGTGAAGTGGATATGTATAGTCAATTTACGTACAACATTGATTATAAGCTTGGTGATCGAGTAAGTGTACGAAATGACGAGATACAACGCATTTTGCATCCACGTGTTATTTCAGCCACTTTAACAAGCAATAAGGAAGGAATAACACTTAGTATTAACTTTGGTAGCAATATCCCAACTATCTACGAAAAGATAAAAAAGAAGGTGAATAAGTAATGACGATATATAGTGGTATTTTCAACAGTGTCAACGGTGATCGTAAATACAATGCATGGTGGTTTGCGAAATATTTCGCTACCTTTATAGGTAATGGTGTTTTTCCTAATCCATCCTCAAATCTTCAAGTAGCTGCATATCAGAATATGAAAGTAGTCGTTAAACCAGGAAGTGGCTGGATTGACGGCTATTTTATTTTTAGTGATGGAGATCATGTGTTGTCATTAGATGTTGCGGATGGTGTTTTAAAGCGTATTGACCGGGTTGTCATGCGTCTTAATCATTTAACTAGGAAAATAGAAATCGTAGTCAAAAAAGGTACATTTGCAAGTAATCCAGTTGCACCAACACTACAACGTGATGCAGACGCTTATGAGCTAGCCCTTGCAGATGTACTAGTCAACAATGGGGCTACTCAAATAACTCAAGCTAATATTACTGACCAGCGGTTAAATAGTACTCTGTGCGGAATTGTACATGGAACAGTCAATCAAGTAGATACCACTACAATATTTAATCAGTATCAAGCGTGGTTCAATGATATAAAAGGCAGCATTGCTGGTGAATTAGACATTTGGCAAGATGCTCAAGAACAAGAATTTTTAATCTGGTTTGATTCAATAAAGGATATTTTAGATGGAGATGTTGCTGGTAATTTAGCATCTCGAATAGCGAGTTTAGAGCAAGGGCTTGATAATCATATAGCTGATGTTTCACATATAAAGTGGATTGAAACCATAGGTGGCACAGCAAATGTATTAACGGCAACCATTGATGGTCTTACAAGCTATAAAAACGGCTTAGCTGTTTCATTTCCAGTTAACTCAAATAGTACCGCAGCAATGACATTAAATATAAATGGATTAGGTGCAATACCAATCAAAAATTCGAATGGTATTGCAGTAAGCAATTTAAAAGCGAATGGAGTATATACTGTTCGTTATCGTGCAGGGGCTTTTATCTTACAGGGTGAAGGGGGGAGTGGAAATGCAGTAGCCAACGATATAAGAAAAGGAAAAACAGCTACGGTGGATAATGGAGACATTACTGGAACACTCGATTTATCTCAATTGATTCCTGGTAACATCAAGAATGGTGTAACTATTGATGGTGTAACAGGTAATCTTATTGGTTCACCAACGCCTAGTGTTGGTGATGCGGCTGTTGTAGCATCAGTAGGGTATACAGTGCAATACACGAGCGATTTTAAAAAAATCAAAGAAATTATATGTAATTTCAGTGGCAGAGTCAGAATTACATTTGATCTGTATGGCTCAGGAACTGGAAAAGGTTATGAACATGTCTATGGTCAAATATATATCAATGGCATACCAAAAGGTGTTATAAGAAACAATAATAATAGTTCAGGTACTTTCTATTCAGAGGATTTTGATATAAATAATGGGGATCGAGTACAATTATACGCCCATGGGAGAACAAATCCAGATACGTGGGCAACTAGTGATGTACTTGCTATCTGTTTCGCTTCAAATCCGTTAGGTACAGTCGTTCAAGTATAACAAGTAAAAGGAGTGCATAGTATGTTTTATTTAGAATACGATGATGACACAAAGTTAGTGATTAAAATTCATGAAACAGAGCCAGAGTCAGTGGTTGAAGGACATTCAATTGCTAAGAGTGATAGTTTCGATATCGGTATGGAACTTGAATTTATTATTACTGTTGATAGAGTAGACCAAGATGGAAACGTTACTGCATCATCTACAACAAAGCAGATTGTACCAGCTTATCAATTATTGAAGAAAATTGATGAATTAGAAAAAGAGAATCAAGCACTAAAAGGTAGTGTAGCCGATCTGTGGGAAACAATTTTAGTAGCAGGAGGTAATGCATAATGGAAACAGTATTTGCGCCTAAATTAAGAGGTTATTTGTTTTTAATTGAAATGAAACGTATTAAGATTGATGATGTACCCGAACCATATAAACAAGCAATATCAGACGAACAATAAACGCAGCATAAGCTAGCGTTATTTTTTATGTCTGAAAATGAAGGGAATTCTTTCCTTTTGTCGAATTGAGTAAGATAGTTGAAAGGAGAGAAAAAGATGGCTGATGAAAGATTTAATTTGACTAACTTGTTCAATATTTATAACCAAGCTGAAAATGAAACAAAAAATTATATTTTTGAACTGAGTATTGGAAAAGGTAGATTTTTATTTATGAATTTCTTTTCAGAAGAGGATGAAAGTTCGAAGGATAAATTATTTATATTTATGAGGAATACAAGTAGCTTCGCAACAGAAACGTTATATGGTAACCATTCTAAAGGCGATTTTTATATATATCTTAATTCAAAATTAAAAAGAAAAATTATCAATGAACTGCAATTAAAAGAAGGAGATGGAACTTTTAATTTTATGTCCTTCATGGAAGAATTAAATAATAAAATTCCTCAAGTTATATTGCCAGAACAAAAAGGAAGACTAATGAGAGAAAACAAGGATATAATTATCAAAACTGGAGCAATTGATGAGGCTGATAGAATCTATTTTGGCTGGCCAGCAAAAGTAAGTGAAGGAAGAAAACCGAGAGATAAAACATTAAGAAAGTTATACATGTTTACTGATCACAATCCTCAAGATATTGATTTGTTTATTAGAATATTAAAGAAAGTGAATCATACGACCGTATGGCTCGCAGAAAAACCTAAGAATGAATATAACGTACAGGATTGGATAAATAGTAGACCTTAACCTAATCAAAATGCCTTCCACAATTATTCTGTGGAGGGCTATTTTTATACAACAAGACCTAAGCAATGCACTGTGCCGAGCAGTGCTATTTTTATTTGTGAGGTGTTGACATGGACAGTCAAACAGTAGCTTTAATAGGAATTTTATGTACGGTATTAGGTGCTTTTATAGGGGTGCTCACTTACAACCGTAATCGAGACAAGGATGTTAAGAACGATGCATCTGATTCAGCTGTAATACGCACGAAATTAGACAATATTAACGCTGGGGTAGAATCAATACGGATTGATATTAAAGCCCAAGAGATGCGTGTTACAGGGTTATCAGAGCGTGTGATTCGTGTAGAGGAATCAAGTAAACAAGCACATAAACGTTTAGATAAAATGGAGGGAATTACACATGAAAATTAATTGGAAAGTACGTCTTCAACATAAGCAATTTTGGGTGTCATTAATCGCATTACTTCTAGTGCTCGCTAATCAAACAGCAGGCATTTTTAATGTCGATATTACGATTTACAATGCACAAATCACAGCCATTTCAGAGACTGTATTAAGCATTTTAGGATTACTTGGTATTATTATCAACCCGACTACAAAAGGTACCTCAGATAGCGAACAAGCATTGAAATATGATGCACCTAGAAAGGACAATGTTAAATGAGTAAGATCATAGACATTTCGCACCATCAAGGTGATATTGATTGGGCTAAAGCAAGCAAAGACATTAGCTTGGCCATCATTCGTACACAGTACGGTACAAGCACTATAGACCGCAAGTATCAACAAAATATCGAAGGTTGTAAAAAATATAAAATTCCCTTTGGCGTTTATATTTACGTGACATTTAAAAATGCTACGGAAGCATTGGCACAAGCGAAAGATTTTTACAATCGAGCACAAGGTCATAAACCACTTTTTTACGTTGTTGACGTTGAAGAGGCTTTCGGAGCAAGTATACAAAATATCGTACAAGGCACACAGACGTTCATTGATTATTTAAAGGCAAAAGGCGTTAAAATCGGACTATACACTGGCCACCATTTTTATAAGCCGTACAAAATGGATACAGTCAAAGGCTACGATTTTTTATGGATTCCACGATATAGTGGCACAAGTGCACCTGGTAAAAAGCCTAATTTTTCATGTGATCTATGGCAGTATACAGACAAAGGTAATGTTCAAGGGATTAAAGGTAATGTGGATTTGAATTTAGTAAATGGTTCCAAACCTTTATCTTGGTTTACTAATAATGAGGGCAAGCATGAAGTGGCTCAAACTACAGAAGCGAAAGTAATGCTAAATGATGCCAAGTCCATCCCTGCAATCATTCAAGACGGAAGAACGTATGTACAAGTACGAGAGCTTGCAGATTTGTTAGGATTGAAGATAGTCTATAACGACGAGAGCGAAATAACGAAATTGTATGAAGTAAAATGATTAATGCCCAGGTACTCATTATTTTGAGTCTGGGCTTTTTTTATTTCCACAAATTAATTACTTAATAAAATACAAACCAAAATAAACCAAGACAGCTACATGCCATCTTGGTTTATTTTCATTTCTAATAATTCTTGTTTACGTTCTAACATTAATTCCGTGAGCTCGTCTAAATCTTCCTCCAAGGCGTGGTTTCTTATAAAGCTACGTGCTCCAGATCGTGCACTAAGATATTTAGCACGTTCTTTATTCTTCGCTTGCCAACGCTTATTCGCCTCAGTCTGCGGATTCTTCTTCATTAAATCCTCCTTTTTTAATATACTACGATGATCTTTAAAAGGAAGTGCCTGGATTTTTCCATAATTTACATTTGATAAAACGCAAACGTTTGTTCTAATATGTATACAAACAAACGTTCTTACTTAGAATAAGTAAATAAAAAATTACGAGACGCAATGGGAGGAAACTACGATGAGAGAAAACTACGATGGAATGCCAGATAGACCGATCATTTGCATCGATATGAAAAGTTTCTATGCCAGCTGTATCGCCATGCTCGAAGGGTTAGACATTTTAAAAGACCCAATAGCAGTCGTTGGTAACTTTAATCAACCTGGTAGTGTAGTACTTGCAGCATCCCCAGTAATGAAAGAACAATTCAAAATAAAAACAGGCAACAGACGTTACGAAATACCGAAGCATCCTGATATTAAGTTGTTTGAGCCTAAAATGAGTTTCTTTATTCAAATGTCGATGACCATCACACAACTAATCGCTAATTATGTACCTGTGGATGCCATACATGTGTACAGCATAGACGAGAGCTTTGTTGATCTAACTGGCACTGAAAAACTTTGGGGCACAGCTGAGGAAACAGCAAAGGAAATACAGCAAGCCATACTTGACCAATTTAATGTACCTAGCGCTGTAGGTATGGGACCAAATATGTTGATGGCCAAATTAGCACTTGATATTGAGGCAAAGAAAACTGGATTTGCTAAATGGACATATGAAGATATTCCCCAGAAGCTTTGGCCTGTTCGACCCCTTTCTGAAATGTGGGGAATCGGTAAGCAGATGGAGGCAAAGTTAAATGCAATGGGTATTCAAACGGTCGGTGGTTTAGCGAATGCTGATTTAGATGAATTAGAAAAGAAATTTGGCATAATGGGCAATCAACTCTATTACCACGCATGGGGAATAGATCTATCCAAATTAGGGGAGCCGTTAATAGCAAATGGAGCGTTAAGTTTTGGGAAGGGCCAAATGCTGATGAGGGATTATCACACACGTAAAGAAATCTCTGTAGTGCTCCTCGAAATGTGCGAAGATGTCATGAAACGTGCGAGGGATGCTGGATTTGTTGGGCGTACTATCAGTTTAGGCTTATCATACAGTCACAATGCAATGACTAAAGGGTTTCATCGTTCAAGGACTATCTCAAATCCGACAAATGAAACACTCGAAATATATAAAGTCTGCATTGAATTACTCGATGAACATTTTGCTGGTGAACCAGCTCGGCAACTATCTGTCCGTATATCCAACTTAGATCGAGAGCAAAGTATCCAATTAGATTTATTCGATGATCGAAAACCGCAACGACAGCTGATTGGTCCAACGATGGACGCAATACGCAATCGTTTTGGTGCTACAGCTTTATTACGTGCTGTTTCGTTTACAGATGCAGGTACAGCTATCAGCCGTGATCGATTAGTTGGTGGGCATTTAGCATAAGTTGAATACTTCAATCATTTAAGTAATGAACAGGTGCTCGAATGAGGCCTGTTTTTTGTTCAAAAAAAGCCACTCGATTGAGTGACCTACTTTTCATTACTTTACTTCAAAATCCTGACGACCTAATTCTTTACCACCAACACCTTGATTAGCTACTAAGGTTACAGGTGTTTCTAAATCATCTAATTCATAAGCAATGGCATTTTCAACAGTACCATCTTTTTTAATTGTTTCTAATTGAGTATCTAAAAATTTATCATCAGGAAGCATACCTACTTCTAATTCGTTTACAGAATTTGGGTTATTATCTTGGATTGCTGTAAATACAACTGTCCAAGCTGTTGTAGGATCAATGTCTTTGTCACTTAGATTTGTAGTGTTATACCAAATAGCAAATACAGGTTTTTCACCATATTCATTTCCAGTATCACCAACAGGGATTACTTTTGTTTGAGTAATATTTATTTTTAAATCTACTAATTTTGCTTCATTATCTTTAAAATAAATATCTTCACTTTTTGCTTCTTCTTCTATTTTGTCAGTAGTTACAGGTGTTTGAACATCCCCTTTTTGTGGTTCTTCTTTAGCTTTTTCTTCTCCACAACCAACCAACCCTAAACATAATACTAATGCAGCGCTAAAAATTATTTTTTTCATTGTACATAATCCTCCCTCTATATTTCCATTTTAGGAAATTTCGCAAAGAAAGTATACAAAAAACAGACAACCGTGACTAGTTATCTGTTTTTTTGAATTGAATGATCTCAGAAATATCCTCAATGTTTAGGGCATCGGCTATTTTCTCAAGTGCATTCTTATTTATACGAATTGTTTTATCATTTACTAATTCACTTATGGTACGAGGATTTAAACTTGTTCGCTCCACAAGTTTTTTTTGATCCCAGCCTCGTTTTTTTAATATTTCTCCTAGATTAGATCTTAATTCAACGCCCAATTTTATTCACCAACTTTCATGTCATTATGTTACTTTTATTATAAACCATAATTTACTTAAAAGAAATTAAATGTTGACATTTTACTTAAACGAAATTATGATTTACTTAATCGAAATAAATAGAGATGCATTTATTTTTTTAATTATTGATTTCTTTTAAGTAAATCGAGTGAAGAAAGGGTGATACCAAAATGCATATTTACGTAATCCATCTAAGTACAAAAAACGGAAACAAAAGCAAAGGTACAGCGATAGTAGTAGACATAGGTTATAAAAAATTAGAACGTGCCCAAAGTGTTTTAAAGAAAATTGGATTTGAAATGGTTGATGAAACTAATTTCAAAAAGATGACAGAGACAGGTAGTGAGCAAAAGGCTCAAATTGTTAAAGTTTATTTTTATGACTAGGAACAACAGGTAGTGAGGTGAATAACGGTGGCATTTGAATATTTAGCAGCATACACAACATTCGATTCAGTAGCAGATATGGATAAAAGTGTGGATGACCATATAGCAGCACACTACTATGATTTAACAGAATCAGAACGTGTCATCGTTTTTGCATTAGCTAGTCGTTCATTAGCACATCCTGGTGCTTGTCACTTAAAAGCTGAAACGATAGCCGAGCAAACAAGAACATCTAGAAGCACAGTAATGCGCGCTATAAAGAAACTTGTTGAGTTAAACATCATCGAGAAAGTTAAGCAAACAAAACTTAATGGAATCAAAGGAGCTAGCATTTATCGCATTTTACCCTACAGTGATACATCGAGTTTGAAACATCGAGAGAGAGTCGATGGTGCTAGTAATGACGCGGTTTGTCCTCCGCAATCTGAAAACCAAGCATCTAAATCTTTTAATCTTTTAAGTTCTAAACAAGCAAATAATATTATGAGTCTTGGCAATGAATTAGCTTTGCAAGCTGAAAAGAAAAAGGAATACATGAACGAGTACCAAAAGATGCTGTTCGATTTCATGCACTCGCTGCCATTAGTCGATGAATTGAAAGACCAATTACACAAATGCATATTAGCAACAAAAATGAACGATATACATGATTTTGTGAACGCTAAGGACGTTTTAGCTAACATTATCCGTGATATTGCGAACGGTACATTAACTATTGCTAGTACATTAAGAGCCGTATTTGTAGGGGCGTTTAATAAGGCTGTAGAGCGTTCTAGTATGAAGAAATATAAATCATCATCTATAGAAGAAACTCCTGTTAAAAAACGTCCAGTGCCTTTCTATAACTGGCTGAATGAGCGTGATAGCCGTCCACAATCAATAAGTACTGCCTCATTGGATAACTGGTTGGAATGGTAATTTTTATGCCCATTCGTATACCCGATACTGTGCTTGATTAAATGCCACCCGAGTATTGAAGTGGGCATATATGAAATGCTGTTGTGTCAATGGTTTGGACTGTATTTAATGATGCCCAATACAAGCAACTCTTACTACGTAAGAGAACCGTGATGCTGATGAAATTAAAGAAGGGATGAAAGTGTGCTGTTTGAAATATTAACAACTTCGTTAATGGGTGGAATTGCATTAAAAGCTTTCTCAAAGAGTAGGGGAATGACCTCTAATGACAGTGGAAAGATCCAGAGGATAATGTCACTCGCTGGATTAAACGTTCGTGATGGCAAGGATACTTTGACAACTCAATTGGTGAAGAAGAAACAGTTTGAATGGGGATGGGAATACAAATTCAGGATCCCCCTTGGACGTTCGTTCACTGATTATGAAGCAAAGCTAAAAGTACTTGAAGATGGGCTAAACAATCGCAGAAAAAATATTACCTTTAATGATTTACGACAACTGGATTTAAACAAAGACCTTCTTCAGCAACTACAAAGATTGTGGAAGACAAAACTGAATGAGCAAAAAGAAATTGAACTTGATTTTGATGGATTATTGATAATTCGAGTTTATGATAATCCATTGCCAAAGTCGGTACCATTCAGTAATGGCAAGGGTTGGGCAGTTCCAGTTGGAATTATAAGAAGCAAAAATACTTACAAATATCATGACTTTGAAATGGTGCCGCATGTAGTGTTAGGTGGTGCCACACGATACGGCAAAAGTAACTTCATCAATTCGATTATTACATCGCTAGTTCATAGTGAACCATCGTCTGTTAACTTCTATTTAATCGACTTAAAAGGTGGAGTTGAACTGTGCGACTATGAAAATATCAAACAGACGATTTCCATTGCATATGAGCCGTATGAGGCCCTCCACACATTACAGCAAGCTTATGAAAAGATGCGCGATATACAACGTGAATTAAAGCGCAGAGGAAAGAAGAACGTACAAGAGGCTTGCATAAAAGATCGTTACTTTGTAGTCATTGACGAGGTAGGAGAACTGAATGCTGCAGAATCAGTGACCAAAGAAGAGAAACGTTTAAAACTGGAATGCCAAACAATCATGAGCCAAATTGCACGACTAGGAGCAGGGCTAGGCTTTAGGCTAGTTGTAGCTACACAGTATCCAACTGGGGACGTCATCCCTAGACAGGTTAAGCAAAATGCTGATGCCAAGCTATGCTTCCGTGTGCAGTCGGCTATTGCTTCAAGGGTTGTACTGGATGCAGAGGGAGCAGAGGCATTACCAATGGTCAAAGGCCGCGCAATTTACCAAACTGCTGATAAAAGAGAAATACTTCAGACACCACTAATTACACCACAAATTATCCACGATACTATCCAACCTCATATTGTTACGAAAGGGGAGCGCGTTGAAGAAACAGCTATCCAGCCGAGACGAACAGATACTGTTACTTTTGAAGAAGTTTGATTTTATGACGCGCGATCAACTCAGCCGACATTTTAACCTTGGTAAAAAACGTAATACAAACAGGGTCCTACACAATTTATCCAGCTATCTATCATCCATTCGGGATGGTTACGAAACAATCTATTACCTTAATAATTTAGGTCGTCTTTATGTTGACTGTGACAAGATACGTAAGAAAGGCGGCCATGTGCAGCACACCATCATGCGCAATGAGTTCTGGCTGTTTTATAAAACTCCAAGGGACTGGAAAAATGAAGTCAAAATATCGGATGGTACCACTTCAATCATTGTGGACGGCATGTTTACGCGTAATGGATTTCAACATTTTTTAGAAGTCGATAATCTTCAAACGATGAAAGAAAACAGGGAGAAAATCAAACGCTATAAGGAGCTCATGCCAAGCGTTGTGAAGCAATTAGGTTATTACCCAACACTTGTATGGCTAACAACAACAGAATTGCGTAGACAGCAACTAGAAGCATCCTGTGGAGGGCTAAAGTGCAAGATGTACACAATAAATGAAATAAGAGGGGGAATATAGATGTTTAAAAAACGAATTAAACCTGAAGTAGTACCAGCAAATGAGTACACGGATTATAGTGATCGATTTGAAGGAGATGAAAAATATGCAACCTTAAGGCATGTAGCTGTAGCTGCATCAGTTCCAACATTAACAGCCGTTGGCACAGGATTATTCATGTTCAACAAATTCAATAACACTTATTCCTCCACAGCCATACCTGTAAGTGCACCAGTACAACAAGCAATAGAACCAGTCACTGCACAAATACCATCCACACTATCCACAATCCCTGTTAATACAATACCTCAACATACCGGAATCATTGCTGATAAGTCGTTAGAAATATTGGCAACTGCTTTAGATCCAGTTGTTCAAATATTAGTAGCGATTAGTTTTCCTATCGCTTCGGTGATCATGGTTGGTGCATGCTTCTTTTTCATGCTTGGTAATTCCGAAAAGGCTTGGAGCATGATTATGAATGCTGGGCTTGGCTATGTCTTGATAAACCTTAGTCCACTATTCTTACAAATATTAAAACAAATTGGTGAGGCTATTTAAATGGATGAATATGAGTATGATTATCTTTATTTAACTTTATTTACAAAGAAGTTTAACCCCACTTTAACCCCATGGACTATTTTTAAATGAAAAAAGCACCCTAACCAATTTGGTTAAGATGCTATATAAACCTTGATATAACAATATTTAAGTAAAAAGCCGCGTATGCCGTAGTTATTATAGAAAGTTTTAAACCACCACTCCTCAAAGTGGGTGTTCGCAGAAGTTTTCCTGCTTATCCTCATGCACCGTAGTGTGAGGCCCGTCATTCCAACTCCAATAATAAAACTCCCTTTTACAGCTTAAAGGTTAAAACTTAATATTATACGAACAATGCAGCCTTTATGGATATAATAAAGCATGATCGACGAACATGCAAGTAAGATGATTACTGTAAATTAGTCAATGGGCAAGTGTTCCAAATGGTGTAATCGACATCTAGAAATACCTTCAAAATGGTGCCACTGCTTCATATTTTTTTCACAAATACGAACGGAAAATACGAACAGTCTTTACTTATTATGATTGATTATGTAAAGATAGGAGCATAAAGAGGATTTTCCTAGAAAATATGTAAAGGAGGAAGCGGAAATGGCAGCTTATCCAAATTGTCCAAAATGTCATTCTGAATATACGTATGAGGATGGCGTAAACTATGTGTGTCCGGAATGTGCACATGAGTGGAGTATGAACGCATCAGAACAGGAGTCGGATGCACTTATTGTAAAGGATGCAAATGGCAATCTGTTAGCTGACGGCGATTCAGTTACCATTATTAAGGATTTAAAGGTGAAGGGTAGTTCTTCCACTTTAAAAATTGGGACAAAGGTAAAAAGTATTCGTCTTGTAGAAGGCGATCATAATATTGACTGTAAAATTGATGGCTTTGGTGCTATGAAATTAAAGTCAGAATTCGTGAAAAAAGCATAAAAACCAAAAGGCACCTAAACTTTAGAAATCAGTTTAAGGTGCTTTTTGTATAATTATTTATTGAAAAACCCTACGTAGTAGAATGGCAAAAGCAGCACCTAATAAGGCGAAAATTGTATGTAAAAGAGCGATGTAGCCGGCTGCAATCACGAGTGCTCCTATTTCTGCGAAGGAATAGGTTGTAATATAGAGCCCATTATTTAGATTATTAATGATAGCCCAAACAAATACAGGCACGGAGCTTATGATAAAGACAATCCAGATGTTTTTATAGAAAAGGTAAGAAAGACAACCGAAAAGTGCATATGAGATAACAAAGCCCTTTTGATTGCCGAGTAAGGATGAATTAATGGCAAACATAAAAGATAACACAATAAATATGATGTGAAAAAAGGATAATGTTCTTTTCATGGGTAAGTATTCATCTTGAGTTGGCTGTGAATGGGCTAGCCGCTGACATTGCTGACAAGTTGTTAGATGTTGTTCTACAAATTCTATCGTCGGTGCTTGGAGCTTTTGTTTTTTATAAAGAGGTATTAAATCTTCTACAATCGAGCATTCCTGTGACAATACTTTCCCTCCAATCCATGTCCTCTCATTATACGATTTTTTTTAGAAAATAAAAAAAGCCTTCCGTGAATTTTTCAATCGGAAAACTTGTACATGCATCTTATTTATTTGGCTTTAGTACTTCATCTGTTAAGGCTTGAATATCGATATGCGTTTTTTCCTTTACTGCATCCTTTAAAATTTCTGTGCGGAAATATTGCACTGTTGCTTCAAGTGGAATCGCCAAAAGTTTTGAAAGGGCTGATTGGTACATATAGACAAATTCTTTGTCAGTATTGCCACGCTTTAATTCAGCGAAAGCTTCATAAAATTGATCGAGCTTATCCGCAAATTCGAGCAAACGCCCCTCTAACGTATTGTCCTTACCTTCCTTCATCCGTTCAAAGAATATAGCCTGAAATTCTTGTGGAATTTCATTGATAATAAATTTTTCCATCATCTTTTCTTCCACATGTGCTAGCATTTGCTTTAGCTCTGGACTCGCATGTTTGACAGGGGTCTTTATATCTCCAATAAAAACTTCAGCAAAGTCATGGTTGATGGTTTTTTCATATAAGGACTTCCAATCCACTTCTGCTCCATTCATTTCTTCTAATGTTGCGAAGAACATTGCGTATTGTGAGACTTTCCAAGAATGGGCAGCCACATTATGCTCTTCGAACTTGAAGCGACCAGGGCAGCGAATGATACGCTCTAAGTCATTAAGGTTTGTAAAAAATTGATGAATTCCTATAAAAATCACTCCTTTTTGTTCTATAAATGCATGTTACTATAAACAATACCCTCTTTGTGCAGTTTTCAAACAATTTAACAATGATTCAAGCTGTGTTTACAAAGGATTCACAATTGCTGATAAAGTAGACTTAGGTTGGGTGCTATAATGTAGAGGACTGATGAAAAGGGGAGTACACATCATGTTTTCCATTTATACACTTCTTCTTTATATACATATTTTAAGTGCCGTTCTTTCGATTGGGCCTTTGTTCGTTGTGTTAACGATTGTTAAAAAAATGCGCACAGCTTCCAATGATGAAATGCCACCATATATAGAAGCGTTTAAAGGGGCTATTGCTATTGTTAAACATTCAGGACATGTCCTAGTAGCCTCAGGTATTTTGCTAATGTGGTATGCAGGCTATCATTGGAATACTTCATGGATTGTCATGACCTTCCTTGTGATGTTTGCATCCATTGTATTTTTAGCTAGAGCGTTTAAACCGACGTTACGTACATTTAATACGCCTTCTTATAATCAACAACAATTTGTTTCTCTTTTACAGCGTAAAACGTGGATGTATATTCTATTATTGCTTATCATGCTTTGGTTAATGGTAGCAAAGCCGATTTTCTGGTAAAAAGAGCATGGAACAAAAAGATTTTAGCCAATAAAACCCGGACTATTTGACAAAACACAATTAGTATCTTGTCATAGTTCGGGTTTTCTGCGTATATCTATTTGTTAATTGTATCTAGATTGCGTGATGGCCAAAGTTGTAGTCCAGCTTCTTTAGCTTACAAGGCGTTTAAAATAGCTTTTACGAATAAATAGGTAACTAATGAGGAAAAGCACAAAGAAACAGCAAGAGCTAGCCATGGAAACCTGTAAAAATGCCGTAGAGACCATTGTACGCATAGACAATAATGTCGTCAGCAATAGCATAATGGCAATAGTGAACGGCACAAATATAAGGATCGCTAACTCTTTGGCAATAACGGTAGCTAATTCTTTTTTGGAAAGCCCTAGCTTACGGATGCCAATATACTTTTCCTTCTCCTGTAGTAATGTAGTTTGCAAATAGAAATACAGTATACTCATGGCAGCACTTAAGAAAATTAAACTTAACATGGAGCCTATAAAGAACATGACGCTTTTGATAAACATCTCCGTGTCATACAAATCAATTTTGGAAGTAACATAACGTTCTCCAGGTAGAGATGGTATGTTTTTAGTAATTATATTCGCCAATTCTATATGGGCAGCCCAGTTGTCTAGCTCATAAATATAGGTTTTATAAACTGGGTAGTCTATGGCTTGGTAGATGCTGTCAGGTACAATGAAATAACTATGCTGGAAACCAGTAGATAGCAGATTTTGCTCAATCGTTTTAGTAAGTTTGAACAACTTTATATACGGGTCACTGGCATTGTCTGTTATAGTCGCTACACCTCGACTTCCTGCTACAGCAATAAATTCATTTTGATGTAGGACATTTTCCTGTTGTTGTAACAGGTTATAAACCGATAATGCCATATAGCCAATGCGTTGAGCCTCATTTGATTTAAATTCAATAAAAAACTTTTGTGCACGAACCGATGATAGATTATTTTCAAGATAATCAAGATCAGTCTTTACCATATTGTCGTCAGCCTTTGGATCAGCAATGTATTGAAAGCTATACGGGTAATTTTCTTCACTATCCTTTTTTACATTGTAATAAGAGCTAAATAAAATGCTAGTGCATAGAAAGACACCGCTTAATAGGATAGTGATTAGAAACAGCATATTTGCATGTGATTTCATTTTTGCATTTAAATTGGATGCCAACAGCATATTCGTTTTACGAAGATAGGCAGGGGACCTTTCAAATATTTTTAAAAATAGCCTCAAGCCCTGTGCGATGACTAAATGAATTGTACAAAGAATACTAGTGAAAAATAACAGATAATAGAGAATACCTAGCGTGTCTACAATGGCATGCTCGGTTTTTAAGAAGTACGCTAATATACCAGTTATCATTATGCTTAAAATGAACAACACATAATGCGGCTTAATCGATTTTTCGATAATCGTATCACTTTTTAAGAGCTGAATAGATGCTTCTTTATTAATGAACCTCGTTATGACTGTCGATATCACCACAAATAAAATCAGAAATAAGCCAATCGTTAAGCCAATTGCTTGTAGAGGCATGTACATACCAAACGTTTCTGCCTTTAAAACAACCTTTGCCCCCATTAAAAAAAGTGGCGTAATGACAAGTCCGAGAACGATCGCAAATAGAATAGCTAAAATGCCAATTAACAAATTTTCTCGGAATACAAGCTTACGAATTTGCTTCATGGAAGCTCCCGTAATCATAAATATTCCTAGCGTTTTGGTCTTCTTACGTAAAAACGCCATAATTGAATAGGTGATATAAATAAAAGAAAATAAATAAACGAGCATACTAGCTAACATCAGTGAGATACCAAGTGTCGAATCGGGGTCTAAGCTTTTCAGACTTGGATGAAAGACGATCACAGAAAATAAAAAGAAAATAATAATGGAAAACATGCTACTTAAGAAATAAGAAACGTATGTCCATTTGTCCCGTAAAATATTTTGAAGGACGATGTGATTAAAGCTCATGATGCCCACCACCTAAAAAAGCAAGCGTATCCATTATTTCTTGGTAAAATTGCTTGCGGTTGTTGCCACGATGTATTTCATTATACAACTTGCCATCTTTCATAAAAATAATTCGATTGGCGAAGCTGGCTACATAAGGATCATGGGTCACCATGAGAATAGCTGTTTTGAGCTCGTGATTAATGGAGGTAAATAAGTTCATCACATCATTGACCGCCTTTGAATCTAGATTTCCTGTAGGTTCATCTGCTAACAATAGGCTAGGTTCATGAATAACAGCTCGAGCTATGGCTACTCGTTGTTTTTGTCCACCTGAAATTTCATAAATACGTTTAGGTAACAGTTCCTCGATACCAAGAAATTGAGCGACATGCTTTAAGCGCTGATGCATTTTGGGTGCAGGAAAGCTATCTAATGTTAATGGCAATAAAATATTTTCTTTCACTGTTAGTGTATGCACAAGATTAAAATCTTGAAAAACAAAGCCTAGTTCAGAGCGTCTAAACTGGGCGAGTTCTTCATCATTTAAGACATAGGGATTTCTATTATTGATGATGATATCACCAGCAGTAGGCCGATCAATAGTAGATACACTATTTAAAAATGTTGTTTTTCCACTACCAGAAGGACCCATGACAGCTACGAATTCCTGTTGACTTAGCTGAAAATCAATTCCGTTTAACGCTTTATATGTGAGCTCACCGATATATTCTTTTTGTAAATTGGTTACTTGAAGTATTGTATTCCCCACTTGAAACAACTCCTTTATGATCATTAGATAACTTTAGTATAAAAAAGGAGCGGGATATAACCTATTTCGCTTGATGACGTGAAGATGACAAAGTTGTCATCTTCGTTCATGTTGAAAAAGGATGACGTCATAGTAGAAAAAGCCCTCTTGGCTGACACAGTTCCTATGTTTATTTTTTTTGGCTGTTTGAAAAATTTATGGAAAAAGTCGTAACACGGTCAGAGGATTGAAGAGTGAAGGGGTGCTCTAATGTAGTTAATATCTTTTTCACTAAATATAATCCTATACCTGTTGCTTCGCCACTCGTTCGCCCCTTCATACCCGTATAAAATAAATCAAACACTCGTGATATTTCGCTAGTAGGGATTGTTTCACCATAGTTTTTTATGTGTAAAGTGGCGTTGTCATAATGAATTTGAATTGTGCTTGCTATGTCACTATATTTAATGGCGTTATTGAACACTTGATAAAGTACAATTTTTAACCATTTTCGATCTGAATAAATAATATGGTTTTCAGCAAGCATCATTTTTGGAAAAATGTCATTCATGATAAAGTAATCCTTCAAATCATTGATGACCTCCTGCACTAGTTCCTTTAAAACAATGGGTTCAACTTTTAAATCGGCTACTAAATGAGATGTGCGCTCATACGTTAATAGCTGATTAAGTGTAAATGTCAGTTTATCGCATTCTTTATTAACGATTTGCCATTGTAGTAATTCTTCAGTAGTTTTGTTGGATGCGGATTGAACAATTAATTGAATAACAGATAATGGCGTCTTCATTTGATGTGCAAAATGTGATAGAACCAATTGCTTTTCTTGTGCTTGTTCGTCTAATTGTTGTTGCTGAGTTAAAAATAGATACTGTATTTGTCTCAATCTTTCGCTATAAACTTGTTCAATTGGTGCACGTGGTTCAAACAGATGAAGATCCTCCTGTGTGTGGATATCTTTCTGTAGATGCTTATAAAACTTTCGTCTACGATAATAACGACCTAGTAGCCATATACTAAACAGAAAGCTGGCAAGAAAGATAAAGTAGCCATAGTGTGACGCAAGGTCATCTAAAGTATGAATAATCCAAGGTAATAGCAGAAAGCTTATGCCATAGAGAATAAGAATGCTTAGATGTTCTCGAAAGAATAGCTTCATTTACCTTCCTCCACTAATTGATAACCTAGACCACGAATGGTTTTAATCTCAAGTTGTGATTGGATTGCTTCCATTTTTCTACGTAGTCGACCAATGTTCACGGACAATGTATTTTCCTCTACAAAGGCTTCATCATCCCAAATAGCACTTAGTAGCTTTTGACGAGGCACAACATTGGGATAGGCTTCAAATAATAGCTTACTTAGCTGCATTTCTTTTAATGTTAACAGGCTCTCATTACCTTCTGCCTGAAGACGAACTGTATCTGGATTTAATGTAGTATTAGCTATGGTCATGGTAGTTGTTTCGGTTGAAGCATATTCACCATATGTGCGTCGGAGTAATCCATTAACCTTTGCCATAAAGACGTCTAATGAAAAAGGTTTCGTGATAAAGTCGTCAGCCCCATTTTCAATACCATATACTTGATCAATATCATTTACTCTGGCAGAAACAATGATGATGGGGCAGGTTGAGAGCTGACGAATTTTTCGTGACCAAAAATAGCCATCATAGGTTGGGAGATTGATATCCATAATGACTAGATGGGGTTGAATGGCATTAAATTCTTCGATAATGTGCTGAAATTGTTGGACAGGATAGCATTCATACTGGTACTTGGATAAGTGCTCAACGATTAGTGAAGCAATATTTACATCGTCCTCTATTATGTATATTTTGTACATATCTATCGATCCTTCCTTTCTTCATTCTATATGTATAATGTACCCTGATTCCCTTAAATCTATAGAAGAATTGTAATTTGAAATAAGAGCCACTCCAAACTCGGAAAGAGGATGTAATGACTCTTATTTATTATTTTTTGGGAATATGGAAGGTTACATTTGTGCCTTGATTGACTGTACTTTGAATTTGTAATCGCTGACCATAAATTCTTTTAAGGCGTAAATCCGTATTTCGTATACCTATACCAGAGCATGCAGTTTCGTGATTTGCTTGTAATTCCTCTAATAGACTAGGGCTAATTCCCACACCATCATCAATCACGCTAATGGCTATATAAGTTGTGTAATCTTTAATACGGATACAAACAGTACCGCCTTCTGTCTTTTTTAAAATACCGTGTCGAATGGCATTTTCAACTAAAGTCTGTAAAGAAATGGGGGGTATTTCAATTTCTATATTTTCATCAATATCCCATTCAATATGAATTAATTCCCCAAATCGCTGTTGTTTAATGTAAAGGTAAGAGTGAACTAACTCGAGCTCGTGCTCTAGCGGTACAACTCGTTGAAGATTACGAACATCAAAGCTGGCATGTAAATACTCACCAAAATGGTGCATTAAGTCAATCATTCTATCAGTATCAATGGTACTAAGAGAAGCAATCGTATTGAGCGTATTAAATAAAAAATGTGGTTGGATTTGAGCTTGAAGCCAGGCACTTTCCAAATGTAAGTGTTGTTGAATACTGTATTTTAAATCAATTAAGGCGCGACTTCTTACTTTTAACTCTAATGCATTAATAGGTTTTGTTACATAATCATTGGCCCCATAGGCAAAGCCTGTATAAACATCTTCAGGGTGCTTTCTTATTGTTAGTAATAAGATAGGTAATTCGAGCAATGAGTATTGTTTTCGTATTCTTTCGATTACAGCGTAGCCTGAAATATAGGGCAGCATTGCGTCCACAATCACTAAATCCCATGAGGCTTGCTGAATGAGCGTTAAAGCTTTCTCACTGCTTGTAACAGTAGTAACTTTGTATTCAGACTTCGAAAATATACTTTTCATCGTTGTTAAATTTGTAGGATCATCATCAATCATTAAAATACTGAAATGCTTTTCTGATACTGTGGATAGCCTTTGTTCTATAGTTGGTAACTGAGTATTATCTTGAAACATGTAGGATGTATGTTCGCTCTGTTTACTTTCATCTGCAAGCGGTAATGTAAAATAAATGTCTGATCCTTTATTTTGAACAGATTGTATATGCATCGTACCACCATGTAACTCAATTAGTTTTTTTGAAATGAGAAGCCCAATTCCAATGCCTTCATCATGTTCTTGACCTTGTTCATAAGGTGTAAACACAAGACTTTTCACAAAATCGTCCATTCCTTGTCCAGTGTCACGAATGTGGATAATGGCCATATGCTGTTCCTCACGAGCGGTAATTTCTATAGAGCCTTCACTTGTATATTTTAGCGCATTATGCAAAAGGTTAAAAAGGATTTGAATAAGACGATTTTCGTCAGCTAATACATTTGGGAAATTTCGAGGTACCGATGATACCATATGTATTTGCTTTCCGTCTATAATAAAACGAAGCATATCAAAGACCCCATAAACAGCACCTTGAAGGTTTACACTTTGTGTATGAAGATGTAAATTACCCTCTTTTAAGCGGGTATAGTCCAGTATGTCGTTTAATGTGAAGGACATACTTCTCCCTATATCAATCAGATGTTTAAGATTTCGATGATCTTCAGCTACAAGTCTATTCTTCGGATTATCATAAATAGACTGACCTAGGGTAATCATCCTATTCATCGGACTCCACAGTTTCTGTGCATTACTTGTGAGAAATTCATCTTTCAAAGTATCCTCCTTTTGTAGTTTTGCGACTAACTTTTGGATTTGCTGAGAGTTCTCATGAAAACGTCTGAACCAATAGCTAGAAAAACCGAGCATAACAAATAAATAATCAAATGGATAAACAGGTATATCAAATACGTAAATAGATTTGATTAATCCCCATAAAATACCGTTTGTTGTACCAACAGCTGTTAGAGCAATAAAAGCAGAGCTCCTTTTTTGGTTTTCTAAATACTCTCTAAGAGCCAATACCACGACGTAGAGAAAGGACACTAGATAAAGTACGAAGAAAATCATTTTAGTAGGTACCAGCCACGACATTGGTAAAACTATAATGAATACAGCGTCTAGTACATAAAAGGCAACAATCCATTGAAATGTTTTAGTGCTGTGATATTTAACCAAGAGGACTCTCATAAATTGAACAAAGAAAAAAGAGGCTCCGAGAAAAATAATAGAAGAAAGCTTATAGGACCATACATAATCAAGGTGCAACCAATCTAGCAGAGAGCGATCAAACGTAATTAATTCATCTGCCAAGGGTAGAAGAAAGCCAAATGTAAATAGTAAAACGATAGGTTTCCTATAGATGAACAGAAATACAAGTATGCTAAAAAGAGCAAACAGTATTAGCATAACGACAATTGTTGAAAGAGATAGACCTGTAATTAATTGATGATGAGTCATCGCTGACGCAGTGCCAAATGAAATCCTTTTATTAATAATTGGGCTTTTAGATGTATCAAAATTAGATACATGAAGCATGATGTTAATTTCAGAATGCGTATTTGTAAAATAAACTGTGTAGGGTGCAGCTTGCCCTTTATGATCCTGCCTGTTATCTGCCACTTTACCTGACTGTCCTACAAGTTCGCCATTTATATACAAGGAAGAGGCGGTTGAGATAGCAGGAATACGAATGGCATATCGGCTGTTATCTGCAAGATTAGGTAGCAGAATTTTTAGTTGATAAGTACCATAGGGGTGAATTGTTTTCCCGCCTTTTAGTGTAGGAAGAGTTTGGATAGTATGGTCCTCGATATTGGTCTTTTGACTACTTCCTTTATTTTCAGGATTGACGAACTGTCCAGGGGAATAGAGCCATTCGCCATTTAAAGAAAGAACTTCTTCATTCAAAAGGTCCTGATTGTTCAGATCTACAATACCACCTTGGGCACTAGGCTGATGATTAGAGGGCAGGAAGTAGTTTAACCATAGCAATCGTAAAGAAGTAAGGACTATAAAAATGGCAATTATAATAAGTAGATGTCGGATAGTCGTTTTTCTCAACACAGCCATTTTCCCTCCTAATGTATTTCTTAAATAACTTCATCTACCATGCCATGGAATTGGAAAAAAGGAAATATGAAGGGGTGTAAAAGAATACTTTAAACCTATATAAATAGAACTATATGGGGGTCGTAGTACTATCGATTTTTTCCTATTAATCTGAAAAAAAGTAAAATCTCATTAGTTTTTAAGTTTTCTTTAAGAGATATGGCTTATGATGATTGAATAAATATATTAAATTTTGAGTTGAAACATAGATAAGATTTAACGAAAAAATCATCTCAATGGGAGAAATGATCTATTGTGGGTAAATTCAAGTTAAAGTTATCGTTTCTTATTGTTAGTATGACGATTGTCGTTGTACTCGCGACATCTAGTATTAGTATTTGGAGTAGCTATCGAAATTTTAATGAAATTTTGAAGGAAAATAAAACAGACATGCAAGAAATCTATGTAAAGGAAGTCTCTACAATTACGGAAGACTATTTACAAGGTGCTAAGACAAATGATCATTCATTAGAACCGTATATGGAACAAGTAGTTGATACTTTACTTGATGAAAGAATGGTTTCTTTTAGTTTGTTTTTTAAGAAAATTATTATCCCAATCATCATAGTTGTAGTAGCTGTGTTGGGCCTAGCTATATGGTTAGCTATCAAAATTACACAGCCTCTAAAAGATCTTTCAACAAAAATTGAAGTAGGTGAAGAGGGCCAGGAGACTGAGGAGATTGCTGATTGGTATTATGAAGCAAAGCTGTTGAAAAACAATGTACAAAAAATGGTGATTTGCTCGCAAAGTAAAATTTCTGATTTAACAGAGCAATTAAACTTAGATTCATTAACAGGAATCCCTAATCGCAGAAGAATGGATCAAACTTTACATGAATTGATTGTAGATAAGGTCCCGCATGCCATCATCTTAATAGATCTAGATGATTTTAAAAGTATAAATGATACATATGGTCATACAGTAGGGGATGAAGTTTTAAAAGCCTTTGCTATTAATATGCAAAACAGTGTGGGGGATCAAGGTTTTTGCTTTAGATATGGCGGAGAAGAATTTATGGTCATTCTGCCTTCAATGAACATAGATGATGCTGTACAATTAGCAGAAAGTCTACGGATTAAGCAAGCCCTACAAGAAACTGCATGTGGTAGACCCGTAACCATGTCTGCTGGAATTACGGCTTTTACACCAAATATCCAGAGTCCTAACCAATTGATAGAAATTGCAGACCATGCTTTGTATAAAGCTAAACAATCAGGACGTAACTGTTTATGTGTAGTTAGAAATATGAGACAAATGATTGTTAAATAATGTAAAAGCATGCTAGTACTGTACACTAGCATGCTTTTTCCTATCCTCAACATGATGGGTTATATACTTTTTTCAAGCTCCTTTGCTTGTGCCTGTACAACATTTTGAAAAAGGTCTGTTGTCTCCTGAGTGGGTGATACATTTAATTCTGACAATAAAAGGCTATTAAAAGAATGATACATTTTTATGGCTTCAGCACGATTACCAATCTCAGTGTAATGCCGAATTAATAGCTGAACAGTTTTATCGGAATATGGATTTAACTCTAAAGCTAACAATAATGAACGTTCTCTATTTTTAAAATTCCGGTTTTTAGTGTAATAATGAATCAATTCATCGAGTAATTGAGTAAATTGTTTATTCATTAAGTTAGCTTTACTAGCAGTCCATGAATAGTCCAATGTCGCCATAAACTCACCATGATAATTTTGGATGAGCTCCTCCGCCTTCTCGATATCCAATCTTCCTGTTTCTGCTTTAGTATTCAAAATATACTCCAAATCATGTGCATCACATTGAAAATCCTCTAGTTTCAAAATATAGCAGCCATTCGTATATTCAATCACATCAGAGTAACCATACGATGAAAGCGTTGTACGCAAGTATGAAACGGTAGTATGCAATTGGACTCTTGCCTTTTTAATATCCGTATCACTCCAAAGTGTATCTAGGATGGTATCACGGGGTACAGGCATATGAAGCTGTAAAAAAAGAAAGGCAAACAATTCTTTTGTTTTAATCGTTCTCCAATGAATTGCTTTTTCATCATAAGAAACGACAAATTCTCCAAAGCATCTGATCGTAAGCGAAGGCTTTTGATGAGTTTGAGCTGCTGATGTTAGATCTTTCTGGAACAGCTCTTGAATTCTATTAATCGTCATTTCTAAGCGAGATTTCGAAATCGGCTTTAATAAGTAATCAAGAGATTGTACATCAAAGGCTTGAACAGCATAGTCTCGATAGGCAGTGACAAAAATGATACAGATGTTTTTGTCCCATGTTTTTATTAATTGTGCAACTTCTAGACCGCTCATGCCTGGCATTTCAACGTCTAAAAATGCTACTTGAAAGTCTAAGGTAGGTCCTTCTATCAGTAAGTCTTTTGCTGTAGTAAACGTTTCAATGACCTCAATGTCATCAAATGCATTTAAATGTTTTTTTATATTAACAAGAGCTAATGGTTCATCGTCCATCACAATTACCCGGATCATATAAGGACACCACCTTCCGCTAAATATAGCTGCATTATCAGACTGAGATGTCTATTATTGATCCTTTGTATGGATGTGTAGGAACTTGTTGAGGTAGATCTTGTAATAATTCAATAGCTGTAGATGTGTTTAAATTGAGTGCGTTTTGCATTACGCTCATTTGTACAGTTTGTTGAAGTTCCATCAGCTGTGATGACATGAGTGAATTAATTTCCATTTCTACATTCCCCCCCTTTCTTTATTTATCGGCTAAAAATAGCAAATATCTAATATAAAAAAGTCCGAAACTGTACTACAAAATTATAGATTTTTCCCTCTCAAATTCTGCGAATTACTAAAAAATTAATTGAAATTGTATATTTTTCCGTTTTTATAGTAATAATTCCTAATATCAGGAGGATAACCCTGAGTTATTAATTTGCAAACTTATGGTTGCTGTCATAGTAGAGCTTTCAACTCTAGCGTGCTAGCAGCAGATTTGCAACAAATAATAAAATGATGGAGGTATTACTAAACATGAAGAAAAAAGCATTAGCTTTAGCAGTAGCGGTGACCTTTGGTTTGAGTCTGTATGCAAGTCCTTCCTCCGCGAAGGACAAATCACCAGGCAATATACTATGGGCAATTCCTGAGATTTATAATTTAACGGTTGGAGAATTCCAGCAACTAAATGAGATGGAGTCGTTGTGGTTCTATCCAGAGCAGGATTTAGTGAAGGACACGACAACGAAAATAGAGTCGGCAAATGAAGATGAATATGTCATCAAAGGCGGTGACACATTATTTTCAATCGCTCGTACAAATAATGTGACGGTTGATGAACTAAAAGCATGGAATAACCTTGGTTCAGATTTAATTTTAGCTGGTGAGTCATTGGCTATTAAGGCTTCGGCTGCAAAACCAAAGCCCAAAACTTCTGAGGGAATTGCAGCTGCAAAACCTGCTACAACGACTACAACTAAACCAGCAAGTGCACCGGCAAGTGCTCCAGCAACTGGTTCTGGTAAAACATTGACAATGCGTGCGACTGCATATACGGCCTATTGTGAAGGTTGTTCAGGTATTACCGCAAATGGCACAGATATTAGATCTAATCCCAACTTAAAAGTCATTGCAGTAGACCCTCGAATTATCCCTCTTGGTACAAGAGTTTGGGTGGAAGGCTATGGTGAAGCGATAGCAGCTGATACAGGGGGAGCTATTAAGGGCAATAAAATTGATGTATTTATTCCTACTGAAGGACAAGCACTCCAATGGGGTGTGAAACACGTAACAGTAAAAATTTTAGATTAACTATGAAAAGGGATTTCTCAAGCTTTGGGAAATCCTTTTTTTGATTCAGCAAAGATATTTCATACTAAAAACGATGTACAGGCATTAAAAATACTCCTTTTTCTTAGGAGAGGAGGAGTCGTATTTATTTGTTTTGTGCATAAGTACTGGGTAAGTTGGTAATCATCAGAAATAGAGGAGGAATTTTTTATGAAAAAAATAAGTTTAATTGGCATTTCTTTATTAGTTTTTGTTGGTGGTTGTAGTTTCTTTAATAAAGAAGAAAAGTTACCTGTAAATGCGACGTCCCCCTTAACGGCTACTGCAAAAGTGATTGGTGCAAATAACGAAAGCTATGGGAATGCGTTTTTTCAAGAAGAGGATAATGGCGTTAGAATGACGCTGGCCTTAACTGGCTTACCGCCAGGCACACATGGTATTCATATTCATGAAGTAGGGAAATGTGAACCACCTAAATTTGAATCGGCTGGTGGACACTTTAATCCAACTAATAAAGAGCATGGTAAATTAAATCCAAATGGCTATCATTTAGGGGATTTACCAAATTTAGAGATTGGTGAGGATGGTAATGTTGATTTAGATTTCCTAGCTGAAGGATTGACTTTACAAAAAGATCAACCAAATTCGTTATTAGATAGCGATGGCAGTGCTATTGTTATTCATGAATCAGCTGACGATTATAAAACAGATCCAGCAGGTAATTCTGGAGCAAGAATTGCTTGTGGTGTGATTCAATAAAATGATGTCGAAGACTGTATCTAATAATTATTAGATGCAGTTTTTTATTATATGGAATAAAATGGTGTTCTATCTAATGATGAGATCAGTTTTATATTTATAATGCATAATGTGTATTATTTATTGCATTTTGCTAAATTACTATTGTATAATTCTTTTATCAGAAAATTCAATCAAATAAGGAGTGATACAATGGGGAAATTGTTAAATTCAAAATTTGAAACGTATTTAATGGATCAAGAGTTTGATTTCTATGAAGAGGAAGAAAAAAATGAGGAGCAAATGGAGAAGGTACATTATGAAGAATATCCAGAAGGATTTTTTACAAGTTTATAATGAATATTTGATGGGCTATGTTGAAAGTGATGATAACTTTTAACATAGCCCATTACTTTGTACACCTCTATTTATAAACGGCTTGTTAGGAGCATAATAATGAAATACATCCCTTTACTATTTTAGTTAGGTCTTAAGGCATATGTACTTTTCTGAAATAGATTCATGTATAATGGGAAACAAAAATGCGTATAGAGGTGTAGTTATGTCAAAAGCTTTAACAGTAGAAGAAACGATTTATCAATGGTTTGATCATTTTCACAAATATCCAGAAGTAAGCTGGAAGGAGTTCGAGACAACTAAGAAAATCGCTTCGATACTGGATGAATTACAGATTAGTTATCGTTTACTAGGTGACATACCTGGGTTAATAGCTGAAATTGGAACAGGTGAAGAAATAATTGCAGTCCGCGCTGATATCGATGCTTTATGGCAAGAAGTTGATGGAAAATGGCAAGCGAATCATTCTTGTGGACATGATGCCAATATGACAATGGTTCTTGGGGCATTACTACTACTGAAGGATCGCCCATTGCAACATCGTGTGCGTTTCATTTTCCAACCTGCTGAAGAATTAGGAAATGGTGCATGTGCAGCCTTCGATCGAGGAGCGGTTGATGGGGTAACACATTTATTTGGAGTTCATTTAAGACCAATTGAAGAATTACCACTTGGTAAAGTTTCGCCAGCAATCCATCATGGTGCAGCTTATTTTTTAGAGGGGACTATTCAAGGCATTGATGCACATGGCGCTAGACCTCACCAAGGTAAAAATGCGATTGATGTCATTATGGCTGTGCAACAAATGCTACACAGTATTCATTTATCTCCATTTGAACCACATTCTGCGAAGTTAACGAAAATTATCGCAGATGGAGGTAGTACAAATATTATTCCAGGTAATGCTAGCTTTTCAATGGATATTCGAGCACAACACAATCAACAACTCGAATTGCTACGCAGCAAAATTGAGTTTGGTTTAACATCAATACAGCGACAATTTGAAATTGATATGACGTGGAATTGGATAGATTTTACGCCAGGTGCTGAAGTTTCGCCAATTGCAGCCAATATGGCGAAGGCTGCCATCATTGAAACTTTAGGTGAAGAACATTTAGCGGATGAAATAACTACACCAGGTAGTGATGATTTCCATTTCTATACAGTGAAAAAGCCAGAATTAAAAGCAGCGATGATTGGAATCGGGGCAAACCTAACGCCAGGATTGCATCATCCTAAGATGACATTTGATCGTAGTGCTTTAATGGATGCTGCAAAAGTACTTGCTTGTGTATTAGAAAAAAAACCTGAATAAAAAAATAATTTTTAAGCTATATGAAAAAATGTAATTTATTTTTTCATATAGCTTTTTTTGCATGAACATTTCCTGAAATGTATGGATATTCAAGGGTTTGCATTGCTTTTTATTGCTACTTGAAAACGTTTTATTACGCTAAAACAAAGGGATTTGCTAGAGAAGCATAAATTTTTTGCGTTGACTTTTAATTTTTTGAATATTAAGCTAAAAAACGTAAAAAATTATTTGCGTCTTTGAAAAACCGAAATGGGATTTGGTGCAAAAAAAGGGGATGGAAGAATGAAAAAGGATATTAATGCAGGTTGGGCACTACTAACTTTTGCAATTATGATTATTACAATGTTGATTACAGTAGTTGTTTTAGAGCAAAGTCCTCACGTACCTCTTCTTGTTGGCACAACTGTAGCAGCAATTGTTGCCAAAATGCATGGATACAAATGGTCAGAAATTGAAGAAATGATGTATAAGGGGATACGACTGGCATTACCTGCCATTGTCATTATTATTTTAGTAGGTTTGACAATTGGGGCATGGATTGGCGGCGGGGTCGTAGCAACGATGATTTTCTATGGCTTAAAATTAATTTCTCCAGCGTGGTTCTTAGTGACAATCATGCTGTTATGTTCAATCGTGTCATTAGCTATTGGTAGTTCATGGTCAACGATGGCGACAATTGGTGTCGCAGGTATGGGTATTGGTTTAAGTATGGGTATTCCAGCGGCTATGATTGCTGGTGCGGTTATTTCAGGTTCATACTTTGGAGATAAGATGTCACCACTATCAGATACAACGAATCTAGCAGCAGGTTTAACAGGTACAGATTTATTTGAGCATATTAAGCATATGCTTTATACAACAATTCCAGCGTTAATTATTTCGCTTGTTGTTTTTGGAATTCTCGGTAGAAAATTTGCAGATGTTTCCATGAAATCAGAAGAAATTTTAACAACGTTAAAAGTGATGGAAGAAAGCTTTGTCATTTCTCCTTTACTATTACTTGTACCAGTGGGTGTTATTGTTTTAGTAGCTAAAAAGGTGCCAGCAATTCCAGCTTTAATTATTGGTATTGTTTCAGGTTTCTTACTGCAAATTTTTGTACAAGGTGGTTCAGCCGCAAGTGCTGTACAAGCATTGCAAGCTGGATTCGAAATCTCGACAGGTAATCACATGGTGGATGATTTATTTAACCGTGGTGGTTTAGATTCAATGATGAATACGGTTTCAATGACCATTGTAGCGATGACTTTTGGTGGTATTTTAGAGTATTCAGGAATGTTAAAAGCGCTTATGAACGTAATTGTGAAGTTTGCTAAGTCTACTGGAAGCCTTATTGCTTCAACTATTGCAGCATGTGTAACAACAAACGCAACTTGTTCTGAGCAATATATTTCAATTGTTGTCCCTTCACGTATGTTTGCGGGGGTATATCAACAACGTGGTTTGCATTCTAAAAATCTATCTCGTGCATTAGAAGATGGGGGAACATTAACATCTGTTTTCTTCCCTTGGAATACTTGTGGTGTATTTATTCTAGCTACTTTAGGTGTAAGTGCTATGGAGTACGCACCATATGCCATTCTTAATTTTGCTGTACCTATTATCTCCATCATTTATGGATATATTGGATTTGCCATTGTTAAATTAACACCAGAGGAAATAGCAGAAGCTGAGAAGCGTAAAAAAGAATTAGAGCTAGAAAGTTCTGAGAATGTAGCGATTGCAGATTAAAATAAAATTCTCGTAGATACATGTTTATCTACGAGAATTCCTTTTTCTTTTGATGCCATCATTTAGTAGGTCGCAAAATTCAATTCATAAATGGTACGAGGGCGACCTTGTTGATGGGTCATTTCCTCACCGACAACGTTTGCATAACCATTATCAACTAATTTTTTGATAATACGTTCGGTTGTTCGTCGTGTAACTTGAAGATATTCAGCAAGATTTTGTGATGTAAATTGTGCGGATTGTCGATCATGGCTGAAATTGATTAGTTTAGAGATATTTAATGGACTGAGGCTTGTTAGCTTAGCCATTTGTAAAACGTAGGGTTCATCTGTTTTTAAAGACACTTTACCTTCTGAATTCGGAAAAGGTCCTAATAGATTTTTATGTTCATCAAGAATGAAAATCTCGAAAGGCTTCGTAAATGTTAAAGCTTGCTGTGCATTTTGTGTTGCTTCCAAAATGGAGTAACCATAACCGAATGCTAGCTTAAATGGTTGTTCGATTTGTTGTATTAGTTCTTCTAAGCTTTCCCTTTCTAGTGCATTTTGTAAATGACCTGCGGTTGTGTAGAGCTCAAAGGTGTGGGCAGCAATTTGCTTGTACGTTGAAAAGGTAGCCTTAGCAATTTGATTTAAAATAGTTGATTCGATTGAAGAATCCCCCTGAATTTCTAATAGACCGACAACGGCTTTAAAGGCTTCGGATTTGGTTAGTAATGACTTGGATTTAGTTTCTTCTAGACATTGCAGAATAGAATTTGTAGTATCTAGCATACGCATTGCGGGTATGTGAAGTGCTTGTAATTCATCGAAAACACTATGAATACTTGTAATGACAAATTCTATACTTTTGGCATTCCACAAGGTGATATGACGCTGTAAAATATGTTCAGTTGGTTCTGTAATCGATATATGCTGAACATGTGGCTTAGGTCCAGTATATTCTATTTCTGTTAAAACATTGTCAACGAATGCTGGATTCATGACATCAATGGAAATTCTATCGATTGCTACACTATGTTTGGCTACTAGTGATAAGAGTGTTGTAGAAATGGCTGTTTCATCTTGTTTAATATAATTCCATGGTATTGGGATTTCCGAAAGTAATGACTGGGCATGTAAATAGGGTAATGTTCCTCCTAATAGCAGTGCGTCACATGGTTTAATTTGCTTCATTAAAGTTGGTGCTTCAGATGGGTGGTTGTAAAGATAAAATTCTAATTGAACATCGGCTATGTTTTGTGCGATACTAATAATACGATTCATAAATGCTTTAGAACAAATAATCGCTATTTTGGTAGACATGGGCATCGTTCCTTTTCTATTTTTTTAAATATTTAACGACGTATTAACGACATATATAACGACAAGGGAGATTGATTATGATGAAAATCCAACAAGTAGAAATCTTTGCAATACATTTACCTCTAATTGATCCATTTATCATTAGTTATGCTACATATGATACAATGCCTTCTATTATTTTAAAAGTGACTACCGATACAGGTATTGTGGGGTACGGGGAAGCAGTTCCTGATGAGCATGTAACAGGGGAATCATGGGAAAGCACATATGCTGTGCTAAAACATCAACTTGCTCCTGCGGTTATTGGAGAAAATCCAATGGCTTTTGAAAAGCTGCACGAAAAAATGAATAAAATTGTAAAAGACGTACCAGCTGCAAAAGCAGCACTTGATATTGCTTGCTTCGATATCACTGGGAAAGCATTAGGAGTCCCTGTATACCAACTTTTAGGTGGACGTTATCATGACAAATTCCCAATTACCCATGTATTAAGTATTGGGATGCCTGAAGAGATGGCAGAAGAGGCTGCTAATCGAGTAGAAATGGGCTATCGTTCTTTTAAAATGAAAGTAGGCACAGAGGTAACTCGTGATGTTGCACGCATTAAAGCAGTACGTGAACGTGTAGGTGAAGATATTGCTATCCGAGTGGATGTAAATCAAGGGTGGGGCAATGCGTCTACTACCTTACAGGGTTTACGTGCTATGAAGGATTTAAACATTGATTGGTTAGAGCAACCGGTAGATAGTGAAGATATTGATGGAATGGTTGAGATTAAATCAAAATCGGATGTGTCATTAATGATTGATGAAGGACTTCGTGGTGTACGTGAAATGCGTGAAATTATTGCCAAGCGTGCCGCTGATAAAGTAAATATTAAGTTAATGAAGTGTGGTGGCATCTACCCTGCGATGAAGCTAGCTGTCATGGCAGAGATGGCGGGAATTGAATGTCAAATTGGCTCCATGGTAGAATCATCTGTTGGCTCTGCTGCAGGTTTTCATGTAGCATTCTCTAAGAAAATTATGACAAGTGTAGAATTAACAGGCCCGCTAAAATTCTCTAAAGATGTAGGGAATCTACATTATGATGTTCCATTTATTTGCTTAAATGAACAGGCTGGGCTAGGTGTAGAAGTGGATGAGGATGTAATCCAGGAACTATGTAAGTTCTCAACTGTTGTAACAGCCTAAGGAGGCGTAATATGGAAAAGATTTATGAAGGTATGCTTGATAAGACGCCGTTTTTTGTCATAAAATTAACACCTCAGCATTTACAACAAATTGAGGAGTTACAGGTTGAAGTTTATGAAGCATTAGCAGATCAAAGTATCTTGCAGCCTTTAAGTACAGAGGAATTTGAATATATTCTAAATGGCAACGGTATGATGATTGGTGCTTATGTAGAGGACGAATTAATTGCCTTTCGAGCACTGTTAAATCCGCCTATTGATGAGGAACATCTAGGCTATGATTGTGGAATTACGGAAAATGAATTTCAGCGTGTTTTATATCAAGAAATATCGAATGTTTCACCGAAATATCGAGGTTATGGCTTACAAAAAACATTGGCTACAGTAGTAATGAATGCGATTGATTTAGAAAAATATGATTATGTTTGCTCCACTGTAAAGCCATATAATATACCAAGTTTAAAAGATAAATTTTCGCAAGATCTCGTTATTAAAGGCTTGAAAATTAAATATGTTGATAAGCTCCGTTATATTTTCTATAAAGACTTACAACAGGAATTGTCCCCAGTATTTACTGACAAACAAATAATATCAATGGGGGATACAGCCGCACAACAGCAACTGCTAAAACAAGGCTTTCTTGGTACGAGGATGTTTGAAGAAAACAATGATTGGTTTGTTGTATACGAAAAATAAAGTAAAGCCTTACCCTTCGCATAAATTGGTGGAGGGTAAGGCTTTTTTACGAGAGTCTATTATTTCTTCATTGGACAAAAGCCACAGGCCATTAAACCAGGGATATCTTTAGAAAAACAACAAGATTTTCTAACAGGAATATTGATTAAATTCGTAGGGCTCTGACAGCCTGTATATTGCGCCCACCAAGATTTATTTGAGAAGCGTGCCCATGTTTCTGGATTTTCTAAAGCTTCAATATCGTCCATGGCTTGATCGGCCAAGCCTGGATTAGATAACAAAACATGATAGTGCCATAGCAAATAACCAAAGAAGTTTTCCCAAATGGTAAGAGGGGAAATCGATGTTACTTTACGAAGCTGTTGAACAATCACATGGCCATCATAAAGGATTTTCTCAATGACCGCTTGACGTTCATCTTCCTCAACATAACGCCAATCATTTGGATTGGCGAACATGGCAACGGTAAAGCTATTGAATTCCTTTGCAGCATCGAAACGTAATTCGAGTGGCTTGCCATCCCATACCTCATCATAAGCGGCAAGCATATAAAATTGCATAGCAAAGAACATACCATAGCGGCGAGCAAAATGAGAAATAGCGGCCGTTTCTGTTGCGGCATCTGTTATACCCATCATGAGGTTCAAAAAATCAGGATGGTAAAAATCTTTATGTATATCAGCTAATGTAAATAAAGTCCGCTTAGGTTCAGCTGTGTAGATGCTATAGGAATTTAATTGTTGAACTTGATCCATCGTTAAAGCTGGCATGGTAATCCTCTTTTCCTTTGAACTCTGTTAATTTCATTATAAAGTAATCAATTTTGCTTCACAAATGGAATGTCATGCAGTAAAATAAATTAAACATATCTGAAAGGTAGGTTTTAGAATGTCAGTGCCTCATGCAATTCCAAGACCACTCGTTCGACTGAATCAATGGATCATTCTTTTAAGTGTTATCTTTACATGGCTAACAGGGGTTACATGGCTTCTAGTCATTCCACTGACTGCAAATTTATTGGGTATTATATGCCATTATAACCCTATTATTCGTGTCGGTAAGCTATTTCTAAAAAAGGCCCCATCTGCTTATATACCAGAGGATGCACAACAGCAAAAATTTAATTCCAGCATTGCTAGCTTTTGTTTAGGGGTAGGCTTGTTAGGTTATATGTTGAATTGGGCTGTTGTCGGTTATATCTTTACTAGCATGGTTGCAATCGCATCATCTATCGCAATCGCAGGTTTTTGTATTGGTTGTTTTCTACATTTTCAATTGAAGCAATGGCAGTACCGTCGTTCATTAAAAAAATCTTTTTAAAAAAGGGAAAAATTTTATTAGATTATTGTTGACAATTTAATTGATAATGATTATCATTATCGTATAAAGATTATTCCTCCGCTACAATACAGTGTAGAGAGGATGAACTTTAGCTACTTTTCTCCAGAAGTTTGCTAGTTCATGATTACGCTCCTAAAACCCCCCTCATTTTTTGGGAACGTGAAAATCTCAGACGACTCATTCTATTTAATAGGATGGAGTCGTCTTTTTTGTTGGTAAATTTATTACGCCTACTAAAAAAACAGCCCATAAAAGGACTGTTAGGAAGATATATTCTGTTGAACAGCATTTTTTTTCCCAATGATCATAGTATAGTAACTATGTAATAGCATACCTACGATGATGACGCCCAGACCTGCAAGTGCAATAGGGCTAGGGAATGCAATACCTAATAATAAAACCTCACCGATAATAACAAATAAAATTTCTGTTGATTGGGTTGCTTCCACAGCGGCTAGTTTCCCTTGATGGTCTCTTACACGATCGGTTGCTATGAAAAACAATACTGTTGCAATGACACCTGAACTAATTCCTACGAGTAATGATTGGAACATCTGACTTGCTGAGGGCAGTCCAACTGTAAGACTGGCATAAATAGCTATGATGATCCATGCTGGCATTGAAGCAATGGTCATACCAAGTACTCGTTGAAAAGTATCGATCCGTCCCCCACAAATCTCCATCATCTTGCGATTACCAAGAGGATAGGCAAATGCTGCGACGATGACAGGTAAAATACCGAGCATTAAACTTCTAAACGAAACCGATTGTGCATGAGGTATTTGTATAAGTAGAATACCTACTAAGATGACACATGAAATTAGAAGAGATATGAAAGGTATTTTTTGACGTATTGTTTTACCCGCAATAACTGAAACAAAGAGGGGAGCTAATAATACACCAGCAACAATTGTAAATTGCCATGTGCCAGAAACCAACCAACCTGGACCAAACGCTGCGGCAAAGGTTAATGGTGCATAGAATAAAACAAATCCAACAAAGCTCCAAAGTAACCAAGCTATAGGCTGTGCTTTCATTTCACCTGAAAGCTGTGAAAAGCCTTTGCGATAAAAGACAATGATAAGTAAAAAGGGTAGCATGAAAAAGAATCTTAGTGATGCACTCCATAGCCAACTGCCACCTTGCATTTCCATTGCGTGATTTAAAATAAAAGTCACGGCAAAGAAAAGAGAAGCTAAAATGCCTAAGGCAATTTCTTTCATATCGTTCACCTCAATTTGAGTTTAGAGCTTAAACCCTTTATGTAAATTGAAAATTCAGTAATTATTGCTAAAAAAATGACGAAGAAAGGAAAAGCCTTTCTTCGTAACGATGAGTATTGTTCTTTAGCGTGAGTCTAGAATCATTGAACTTACTCGAAAATTCATCAGAAATAAGATAGACTAATTAGCTTGTTGTTCAAAGAGCTGAACGATTTCAATAATAACTTGTGTTGCCTTTTCCATTGTTTCAGCAGATACATATTCAAATTTACCATGCATGTTTTCGCCACCAGCGAAAATATTAGGTGTTGGTAAGCCCATATAGGATAATTGTGAACCATCTGTACCACCACGAATTGGTAAGGTATTTGGTGTAATATCTAATTTTTCCATTGCGGCACGTGCGATATCAACAATTTCTTTTACAGGCTCAATTTTTTCGCCCATATTGTAGTATTGATCTTCAATAGTAATACTTAGGGCATGTTCGCCATATTGTGCTTGAATTTTTGCAGCCGTATCGAGCATTAATTGTTTTTTCTCTTCGAATTTTTGACGATCATGATCACGCACGATATAAGATAGCTCAGTATGCTCAAGAGCCCCTTTAAAGCCCATTAAATGAATGAAACCTTCATAACCTTCTGTCTTTTCAGGAACTGCGTCAGCAGGCATTTCATTTTGGAAGGCAATGGCCATTGTGATAGCATTCACCATTTTATTTTTCGCAGAACCAGGGTGTACACTTGTTCCATTTGTAACAACCTTTACGCCAGCGGCATTGAAGCTTTCGTATTGTAGCTCACCAAGTGGTCCGCCATCCATTGTATAGGCATAGTCTGCTCCAAACGCGGCAACATCAAATTTATGTGGGCCACGTCCAATTTCCTCATCTGGTGTAAAGGCTACACGAATTTTTCCATGTTTAATAGTAGGGTTTTTAATGAGGTATTCCATCGCTGTTATAATTTCAGCAATACCAGCCTTATCATCAGCCCCTAATAACGTAGTGCCATCTGTTGTAATAAGTGTCTGACCCACGTAATTTTTAAGCTCAGGGAAGTCAGTTGGGGACATCACTAAATGTTCATTTAACTGAATATCTCCACCATCATAATTATCTATGCGCTGTGGATTCACATTTGTGCCCGTGTAGTCGGTAGCTGTATCAACATGGGCTAAAAAGCCGATAGTTGGTACTTCTTTATCTGTATTAGCCTCTAATGAAGCAAATAAATAGCCATTTTCATCTAATGTAATTTCTGTTAAGCCAATTTCAGCAAGTTCGTCTTTCAGGACATGTAACAGGTCAAATTGTTTTTGGGTAGAAGGAGTTGTTTCGCTTGTGAAGTCTGATTGTGTATCAATTTTTGCATAGCGTATTAATCGCTCGATTACTTGTTCTTTCATAAGTATGGCCTCCTAATGTGTATATGTTAAAATTCTTTGTGCATTCACAAAGTTGATTCTGGGCGCATTATGCCAAGGCATAATTGATATTATTGTAACACTTTACTTCGGATTTCGGAATATTGAAGGATACTTAATGCAATAAGTAATTGAGCGCTATAATAAGTTAGCATGATTACTTCGTGTGAAAAAGCTAGTGGCGTGACAAATTTATTAATAGCTAAATAAGAATCAGAAGCAATAAATAACAGAGCACCAATTGTCGCCAATGTAGAATCGGTTTTTATGGCCGTCCATCCCATAGTGAGAATCACTGAAATATAGGCAATCACTGCGATACCAAGTATCGTTTCACCTGTTTTAAAGACAGACCCTGCAATCCAGATGGCCATGCTCGCTCCGTAAAGCAGTAAGAGTATTTTTGCCCACGTGGGTACTTGCCGCTCGTTTGCGGTAGAGAAAGCAAAAATATAAAAGACATGACCTATAAGAAAGCTAGTCAGACCAATTAAAAACCACTGCAATGTATAGTCCCCAATCATACAAAATATAAGCCCAGCAATAATTAAAAGTTGGTATTTTTTAATATGTAATGGCTTCTGAATCGCAGCTAAAATAATGATGAGCAACATGGGAATCACTTTAAAAATGAGTTTTAAACTTTCGGCAATATGGGAAAAGAGAAATATATAATAAAGACCAAATAAAATAATGAAACCTATTAGAAATTTTTTTAACAAATTTTTCAGCTCCTTTCCTTTTGAAATTCAATATTTATGGTAGAATTCCTTTCTGTACAACGTATGTATGAAACTTTTTTAGTATGTAACCGTAAATAAGTAGACAGAAAGCTGAAGAGAGGATGAACCAAATGACTAAGCTACTGATAGCTTCTGCAGTCATTGCATTGATCGCGAGTGTGTTAGTGACACCGCTTATTACAAAGAAGCGAGAAGATGGTAAATCAAGAAAGGTGATTGGATACTTTTTTATTGGTGTCTTTGTACTAGGATTTTTAGCTACTGCAATCACTCTATATGTAACAAAAATTGATGTAAACTGGCTTGTTTTTTGGCCTGCTATTATTTTATTAACGTTAGCTGGCGCCCTGCTTGCAAGTGGTATTGAACGGAAAATAAAAGGTATTTTATTTTTAGCAAGTTTAGGCGTAGCTGTGTATGTATTATCGGCTCCTCTATGGAATGCTAATGAAAAATTTGAATCCTCAGAAATGAAGGAAGAAGTTGAAATAAAACCATTCGATGAGACACAAACACCTGCAAGTGTACCACCGAAATTTGCTCGCAATAAAATGAAAAAAGCTTTCGGGCAAGTGCCAAACACTAGTTACTATGAGTTAGGACGCTTACAAATCCAAAAAGTGAAGGGTGATTATGTTTATATCGCACCTGTTGAATTTTCAGGATTCTTTAAATGGATGAATGGGGATACAACACCTGGTTACTTTATTATGAGTGCCACAGATTCTGCAGATAATCCTAAATTCGTTAAAGAGGAAATGAAATATGTTCCTTCTGCATATTTAAATGCTAATTTAGAACGTCATATGCGTTTACAACATCCATTCCTTATTTTTTATGGAGACGTTCAGCTTGAAGTAGATGATGAAGGTAAGCCTTATTACATTCGTTCATATGGTGAATTTATTACCGCGCGTAATGGCTTTGATGTGAAAGGGATTGTTTTAGTTGATGCACTAACAGGGAAATCGGAAACGGTTGAACTGGACAAAATACCTGAATTTATTGATGGTGCAGTTTCACCAGAGACAGTAAGTTTACAAAACAGTTATTTTGGTAATTATGTTCACGGTTTTTGGAACAGTATGTTTGGTAAAAAGGATGTAAAGATCCCTTCCGATGAAGGAACAGAATCGAATGTAAGTCCAATTTTCGATGAGAAGGGTGATATGTATTACTTTACTGATTTTACAAGCCCTAAAGAAGGTGTAGATTCAATGTTAGGCTATTCCTTAACGAATGCTCGTACAGGGGATGCCACATACTATACAGGAAATTTAGATTCAAGTTATATGGATTCACAGGGTAATTTACAAATTATCGAGAAGAAATTTATTGAGAAAAAATGGACTGGTGAAATGCCAGTGTTATATAACTTTTATGGTGAAGCAAGCTGGCTGACAGCGGTGCTAGATTCCAACGGCTTTTTACAAAACTACTTCATCGTGTCTGCTGCCAATCCTGAAATATCTGTTTATGCTACTACTCCTAAAGAGGCACTAAAGCTATATAAAACGGCCTTAAGTCGTGGAGGAAATACAGTAGATGGTAGCTCAAATGCGGAAGAGAAACAAGTGAGCGGGAAGGTAATGCGTGTTTACAAAGAACGTCTAGGTGATTTTACAATGGTATCTTTCTTATTAAATAATGGTGAAAATTATTTAATTAGTGCCGAAACAGAGCCTTTAGCAATATATTTACAAGAAGGTGATGAGGTCATTCTCACATATGGCGATACAGGTGAACAATTCTTGCCAGTTCGATCCCTCATGATTAAGGGATTACAATAAAAGAACAAAAGACGATCTTCGATATATCAAGATCGTCTTTTATTATGTGGATTTGTCCTCTTGAATAAAGGTTAGCATTTTTTCTTTATGGTTAATAAAGAGTGTTTTTGCGTGGTCATTTAATGTAAAGATTTCATGTAAATAGCCTTGCAGTAATCTATTTTCGTACGCAAAAGAATGTGTGGATTCGCGTTCTAAAATATAGGATAAAAAAAGAGTATGTAAAACAGCTACTTCTAAATTTTGTGTATTGGTAATAAATTTTAAGTTGAGAATAGAGGTATGGGAAACGAACTGATTAACATAATCAATAGCCTGTTTATACAGTGTCAAATCAACATTAGGCTCTAATCGTTTTCTTAGCTGTGTACATGCATTATTTAATTCCTCTATTTTTAAAAATAAACCTCTTACACTTCTTTTATGTTGTTGTTCTAAAGTACGAGCAAGATGTTTATTGATATTGGACATTATTCATTTAACTCCTTTCATCCATTAGGGATCATTTATTAATATGAATGGAATAGCTGGAAAAGGGAAGAGGCTTTTCGTTTAATTTATTGGTGAACTTACTATCTATATCGAGACAAAATCACTAGCCTTAATATCGATGAGTAATAAAATTATGAAAAAAATGGGGTTCTAATCATACGATAGTAACCCCATTTATATTTGGTTATTTCCAGTTAAATCCTTTTGTAGCTAAAAACTCTTTGATATGAGGACGTCGTTGTTCGACTAAAAAATCAGCCATTTGTTTAGTCCAATTATCAATTTTTCTGTTTGATGAACGATTATTGTAATACATTTCCATTGTCTCATTATAAGCTGGTAAAAGCTCTTCATATTTTTCAACATTGTATTCATTTTCATGTAGTATGGCAGATACAGGTAAACGTGGTTTTACTTCATTGCGACGAGCTGGGACACCGATTGTCAGACCGAATAATGGGAAAACGTGATCAGGTAAATTAAACAATTCACTTATTTCAGAAGGTTTATTTCGTACTCCTCCAATATAGCAAATTCCATACCCCATTGACTCTGCTGCAATAACAAAATTCTGTGCAAATAATGAAACATCTGCGACACCAACAAGGACATTTTCAGCTGAATCAGCCACAATGTCTACTCCCTCTAATTTTCCTGCCATTTGAAGACGCTTGAAATCGACGCAGAAGACAAATGCACCACCTGAAGTTTCATATTGACGTGGGTTACCAGAGAGTAAACCTAATTTTTCTTTTTTGTCTGCATCTGTTACCCATATAACACTATAGGCCTGCACAAAATGGGATGTTGCAGCCATTTGTGCTGTTGCGATCAAATCTTCGATGATTTCCTTTGAAATTGGTTGTCCATCATAAATACGTACCGATGAATGATTGCGTAATAATTCTTTAACCATTTAAAAACTCTCTCCTTTATGCGTGCTTTATATCAAGAGCATAGCACGCTTTGTCGCCAAAATCGAATGAAAAAAAGATGGATAGTTATATTTAAATAGTTTACAAATGTAGAAATTATCTCGTAAAGTAAAATATTTCATTTAATATAGATTAAATATTCTAAATAGTTTAAAATTATTGAAGCGACTGTTTATTTGGTTGTGCTACCAAAAAATACAATTTCTTTATTCAACGGATGTTAGTGTTTATCTGATGCAACATTATTTGGATAAAGATATAGCTTCTGACGAATGTCACACATTTAATGGAACCAAATATGCAAGTTGAACAAAAATATAGTGGGATGGGGGAATAAGGAATGGAAGAAAAGTTAGCGAAAAAGCTTCGCCATGAACAATTGCGGAGCAAGATTGTAACAGCAGAAGAAGCAGCATCTTGGATTAAAGATGGTATGGTATTAGGGATGAGTGGATTCACACGTGCTGGCGATGTAAAAGTCGTACCTCTTGCACTTGTAGAGAAAGCTAAAAAAGAGAAATTTCAAGTAGATGTCTTTACAGGTGCATCACTTGGTCCTGAAGTAGACCAATATTTAGCAGAAGCAGGTGTCATTCGTAAACGAGGCCCTTTCCAAGCAGATGCTGGTATTCGTAATAAAATCAATAGCGGTGATATCACATTTGTAGATGCCCATCTTTCTCATAATGCTGAACTTGTTCGCCAAGGTATTATAGGTCCTATTGATTTCGCGATTATTGAAGCTGCTGCCATTACAGAAGACGGCTTATTAATTCCTACAACTTCAGTTGGTAACTCTCCGATTTTTGTACAAGAAGCAGACCAAATCATCATTGAATTAAATGTAGCACAGCTTGATGCATTAGAGGGAGTGCATGATATTTTCGTACCTGCGCCACAAGGTAAGCGTGATCCAATTCCTTTGCAAAATGTGTCTGATCGTCTTGGTATAATTGGGATTCCGCTAGATTTAGATAAAGTAAAGGGCATCGTTATCTCAGATATATTAGATGCGCCATCAACAATTGTTCCTGCTGATGAGGAGACAGATGTAATGGCGAATCATTTATTAAATTTCCTACGTGAAGAGATTAATGTAGGTCGCTTAACAACGAGCTTGCGACCAATTCAATCAGGAGTAGGCTCAGTAGCAAACGCCGTATTGTTAGGCTTTAAAGATTCTGAGTTCGAGAACTTAGAAGTTTATTCAGAAGTTCTACAGGATGCAGTATTTGAATTAATCGATGCAGGGAAAGTAAATTTCGCTTCCGCTACTTCTATTACCCTTTCAGAGCAAGTAGGAAACCGTGTTTATGGGAACTTTGAAAAGTATGCTGATAAATTAGTATTACGTCCACAAGAAATTTCCAATCAACCAGAAATTATTCGTCGACTCGGACTTATTTCAGTGAATACAGCATTGGAAGTTGATATATACGGCAATGTTAATTCAACACATGTTTCTGGTACAAAGATGATGAATGGCATTGGAGGGTCTGGTGACTTTGCACGTAATGCACGTCTAGGGATTTTTGTGACGAAATCGTATGCTAAAGGTGGCAACATTTCAAGTATTGTCCCTATGGTTTCACATGTGGACCATACTGAGCATGATGTGGATGTCATCGTAACTGAGCAGGGTGTAGCTGATTTACGTGGGCTTGCCCCGAAAGAGCGAGCGGCGCTTATCATTGATAATTGTGCACACCCCGATTATCGTGAGCAACTATGGCAGTATTATAATGATGCCAATGAGGCGACTCGTGGACATCATACGCCACACGATCTAGAAAAAGCACTGTCATGGCATGTTCATTATGCAAAAAGTGGGACAATGAAGGACCCTGCGTTTACGAAACAATAAAATACCATCATTAAAAGCCTTGAAGGACAATTGTGCTTCAAGGCTTTTTGTTGTGAGCATATTAGAGTTTTATAATAATCCAATCCATTTCCAATAAGTAGCTGAGAACAGAAGAATTAGAAGGAAGCCGATAATCGTTAATGGAATACCAGATTTCAAGAAATCCTTTGTTGTAAATGCTCCTGTCCCATAGGCAAGCATATTTTGTGGTGCGCTAATTGGTAATAGGAAGCCAAAACTTATGACGAATTGTTGCACGATGACAAAGCCAACTTGATCAACATTCGTTGTTAATGTAGAGGCTAGTACGATGAATACAGGTATCAGTGCAGAGGCTAAGCTTGTTGCACTTGCAAAGCCTAAATGAATTAAAATATTAAATAATGTTACGAGTGCGATGGTTGCTAGTATTGGCATCGTATCTAGCCCAAGTGAACCAAATACTTTATCGGATAACCATGATGCACCTTCCGTCTTAAGTAAAATGGTTCCTAGCATAATACCTACGGCAAAGACGATAATTGTCCCCCACGGGATATGAGGTTCAACTTCCTTCCATGAATAAACACCGATTTTAGGCATTAATAAAATAGCGATGGCAATAATTGTGACTGTAGTTGTGTCAAAGGGATGCAATTTCCCTTCAGTTGCCCAGAAAAATAGCAAAACGATTGATGTTATGATTAAGCGAATTTCAGGAGCCTTCAATGGGCCAAGCTCTGAAAGCTGTTTTTTGATGACCTCTTTACCACCTTCGATATTGCTAGTCTCAGGCTTAATTAAAGCGATCATAATGAAAAATAGAGCTACAGACATAATGATTGAGAAGGGGGCAGCATAGAGCAACCAAGCACCCCAGGAGATATCCACATTAAATTGTTCCTGAATAAAGTTTAAAGCGACCATATTTTGAGCTGCTGCTGTCTTGATACCGATATTCCAAATGGAAACGGCTTGTACCGAAGTAATAACAAGTAAAGCGGCGAGTCGACTATCGCGTGGTAAACCAAATGCTGCGACCATCCCTAGCAATATTGGTACGACTGCGCCTGCACGTGCTGTGGCAGAAGGAACAAAAAAAGCGAGGGCTATAGAAACTAAAATGGCGCCGAATACGATAGCTTTTGTTTTTGTTCCTACAAGTGAAAGGATCCAGAGAGCAAGCCGTTTATGTAAGTTGGTAATTTGCATGGCTGCTGCTAAAAAAAGAGCTGCTGCTACTAATGCGACAGCGGAATTACTAAATCCACTTAAGGATAATTTTAAAGCGCCAGCAGTTCCTAATTCTGTAGCAGGATCGTCCATTGATGGAGCGAGCCCTAGTAGAACAGTTACAAGTGCAATGATCATGGCTGAGCTAACGGGATAGGACACGGCCTCTGTTACCCATAGGATGACTGCGAATGCTAAGATGGCTAAAGCTCGTTGTCCAGCAATCGGTAAGTCACCGTTATTAGGTAAAAAAGTAATGATGATTAGTAAAGCAAAGGCCAAGCCAATCCATAGTGGCTTTAAATTCCGTTTCGTAGCTGTTTGATTGGGTGAAGACATATTTTCTCATCCTTTCTACGATAAATATGACGATTATTATCCATAACATCGGTTAGTAAAATGTTTTATTAAGATAAGAACTTGTCTATTTTATTGTAAAAAAATAAGTATGCAGAATAGCTGCTTTTTACAGCGATATAAGTAGATAAAGAGAAAATATACGGTCATAAAAAATACAAAAATATCCATTGTAATATTATTTCTTTTTCTTAAATGCAGACGTTACTTTAGGCTCTGTACCCTTCACTAATCGTTGGATATTTTCGATGTGCAGGATAATAGCTATGCCAAAAAGAAGGACAGCAATTATAGTTGGGCCAATTCCAGGAATCCATAAATATGTTGCCGTACAAAAAACGAGATAAAACTCTAGAACACCGACAATTAAATAGTTAGTTGCAAAGGATAAAATGACAAATAAAATAAGTGCAAATAAACCAATCTTCCAATCTACAGCAAGTAGAATTCCAATAATAGAGGCAGTTCCTTTCCCACCATTGAAGCCCATATAAAATGGGAAATTATGACCCAAAATAACCCCTGCAGCAATAATGTAGGTCAGGAGCCATATTTCTCCTTCGGTTAAATGCGGAGCATCTGCTAAATAAAAGTGTGCACCGATAATAGCTACAACGCCTTTGCCAATATCGATTAGGGCTACTAAAACGCCATATTTCCAGCCGAGGGAAAGTGTAGCATTAGAGGCACCTGCATTGCCATGGCCAGCTTTTTTTAAATCAACCCCCGATAAAAATTGTGCCACTTTAGAGCCGTGAATACAGCCAATTAAATATCCAACTAAGAGAAAAATGATCACGGCTTTTACCATAAAAATACTCCTTTCAAATTTTTTTCTAAATTAGTGTATGCGTTCATATTACGTATAAGAGCTGACAGAAGTTTCGGAAAAAATAAAATTTACATATTGACAGAAAAAAACTCTATGTTTATACTGTGTTACAACGATGGAAATTGAATCTCATACTCTTATCAAGAGCGGCGGAGGGATAGGCCCTATGATGCCCAGCAACCAGTAAGTGATGAACTTACTAAGGTGCTAATTCCTACAGATTCTTACTTGGATCTGGCAGATAAGGGGAGGAAAACTTGCAACCGCAACCCTCTTCTTAACAGGAGAGGGTTTTGTTTTCTACACATAAATCCTCCTCATCTCCGGTACCATCGTAAAAAAATAATTGGAGGTACACAATGACAAATTTTAAACCAGAAACATTGCTGTTACATGGTGGTCAAGAGCCAGACCCAGTGACGGGCTCTAGAACAGTTCCTGTCTATCGCTCAACTGCTTTCGTATTTAAGGACACTGCTCATGCGCAACGTCTTTTTGCCTTAGAGGAAGCGGGGAACATTTACACACGGATTACAAATCCGACAGTGGATGTTTTTGAAAAGCGTGTGGCCTTATTGGAAGGTGGAACAGCAGCAGTAGCACTTTCATCTGGTGCAGCAGCTATCGCATTTTCCATTTTAAATCTAGCTGGAGCAGGCGATGAAATAGTAGCAGGTAGTTCTTTATATGGTGGTACGTATAATTTATTTGCTAACACATTACCGAAGTATGGCATTAAAACAATTTTTGTAGATGAAACAAACCCAGAGAATTTTAAGGCTGCGATTACCGATAAAACGAAAGCTGTCTTCGCTGAAATTTATGGTAATCCAAGTTTAAAAGTTTTAGATATTGAAGCAGTAGCTAAGATTGCACATGCTAACAGTTTACCATTAATTATCGATAGTACATTTGCTTCTCCTTATGGTTCCACACCAATTGAATACGGTGCAGATATTGTTGTTCACTCCGCAACTAAATGGATAGGTGGTCATGGTACAACTTTAGGTGGGGTTGTTGTAGACGCTGGTAAGTTTGATTGGACTAGTGGACGATTCCCTGGATTTACGGAACCAGATGCTTCTTACCATGGATTACGTTACGGAATTGATACAGCTTCTGCTGCTTTTGCTACGAAGCTACGCGTACAGTTGTTACGTGACTTCGGTCCAACATTAAGTGCTGACGCAGCGTTTAATTTACTACAAGGTTTAGAAACGCTTCATTTGCGTATCCCTAAACACAATGAAAATGCGTTGGCAGTTGCTGAATATTTACGAAACCACCCATCTGTGGAGTATGTAAACTATAATGGCCTAGAAGATTTTGCGACACATGATTTGGCGAAAAAATACTTGAAAAATGGCTTCGGTTCTGTGCTTACATTTGGCATTAAAGGTGGACGTGAGGCTGGTCGAAAGCTAATTGATAGCGTGAAGCTGTTTTCACATGTAGCAAATGTAGGGGATGCCAAATCGCTCATTATTCACCCAGCATCTACTACACATCAGCAATTATCAACAGATGAATTAATTCAAGCTGGCGTAACCGAGTCGCTCATTCGCTTATCCATCGGTTTAGAGGCAGTAGAGGATATTATTGCTGATTTAGAACAAGCCATTACGCTTGCCACAACAACTGAACAAACTGTAGAAGCTTAAGTTTTAGAACGCAAGGGAAGATGTTGTAGAGTTTACGTATTTTCTCATTCGAATTGCCTCATTTGGCATTGCGTCAAACGTTGCTACATCAACCAAGTATAAAATCCATCAATTATCAGAACTTTTTTAAAAATAAAACCAAGTATTTTTATGTGTATTATTGACTTAGTTAATTCCGTGTTATATACTAGGGAATAAGTTAAGAATACGAAAATTCTTGTTATAAGGTAAATGTTTTCATAAGTGCTCCCCCCACTTTTGAATATATAGAAGAAGAGTGGTCGCATAGCCAGTGACTGCTCTTCCAAAAAAACTGATGATAAAGGAGTGTTTAAAATGGGTAATATCTATAGTGCACAAAACATTGCATCCTATCTAATTTATGAGCTGAATGAAGGTCATGTCTTTGTCAACAATCAATCCATTCAACACTTACTTACATCAGTCGATAAAAAATGGAAGCAAGTCTTTGGTCATACAGCATTTCAAGAGTATGTTGTGGCTGAAGAGGAGGGCTATACTGTAAAGGAAGTTTTTGAGGCATATGAACATTACGGTGTGAGCCATATTGCACTTCCTGCAACAGAGCTTTACTTAAAATACGGTACATTTCAATTAGTGGAACGTACGTATGCAATACCAAATTTTACAGAAGAAGAAATTAGTCTTGTTCAACAAGCTTTAACACATTATCGTTATCAATTGCTTTCAAAAGCAAGTTGAAAACCCCCATATATTAAAGCTCATTCTCTGCTGCTACAGGGAATGAGTTTTTTCTTTAGAGGTCATTAAAATAGTAACAAGATGATGGGTGTCCAAGCATACATATATAATAGAAGAAAGACATTCATATATTTAAATGGAAATAGTCAATTTTTGTTCAAATCTTATAGATCAACTAAAAAAACGTATAATAAAGGGAATGAAACCGATTTCTTTTGCACATCTAGAGAAAACAAATGTCCTTCCTAGAAAGATTTTTCTTGTGCTAAGTATGTATTTGCGTTACAATTTTCTTTAAGATAAATTTAGAATTATTTGAATTTGTATGTGTTCCAACACATACTAAAATAGCGAAACTCGTACAAAGAAGAGTAATTGGCTAAAGCTTGCGGTGGGTGTCCAATTATCATGACACAACCCCATGGAGAAATTAGCTTTGATGAAACTGCGGAATGTAAGTTGGAGGGAATAACAGAAATGGCAACTATAAAGGCAGCGATTTTAGGATTTGGAACGGTGGGTCAAGGGATCTATCATATTTTAAATGAAAAGCGAGAAGAGCTAAAAAATAAATTAGGTATTGAATTAGAGGTAGCAAAGATTTTAGTGACAGATGCTAGTCGTGAACGTGTACCAGGTACAGCGCATTTAATGACGACGAGTATGGATGATGTCTTAGCAGAGCCAGGTATGCAGGTTGTGTTTGAAGCGATTGTAAATGAAGAGCCTGCATACAGTTATTTAAAAAGAGCAGTTGAGCATAAATGTCACGTTGTTACAGCCAACAAAGTGATGTTTGCTAAACGAGGCTTAGAGTTGCAGGATCTGGCAAAAGCAAATGGTGTTTTTGTAGGCTATGAGGCAACTACTGCAGGTGGCGTACCTGTTATTAAAACAATGAAAAATATTTTACTTGTTAATGATGTGAGCCGTATTCAAGGAGTCCTGAATGGCACATGTAATTATATTTTAACAAAAATGCGTGCACAAGGCTGGTCATTCGAAACAGCTTTAAAAGAGGCGCAAAGTTTAGGTTATGCCGAGGCGGATCCATATAATGATATTTCTGGTCAGGATGCCTTTAAAAAATTAATGATTTTAAGTGCTTTAGCTTTCGGAGAGCAACCAGATTGGGCTGATGTAGAAGTAATTGGTATCGATAGCATTTCGGCTGAACAAGTCCGTGAAGCGTGTGAAAACGGTCTGCGTTACCGCCATGTCGCTGAAGTGGAAAAAAGGGCTGACGGTAAAATTATCGCTAAAGTTGGTCCTCAACTGGTTGATAAAGAACATCCACTTTATCCCGTTGATGATGTGTTCAACGCGGTAGCGTTAGAGACTAACTATATTGGGACATTAACATTAGTTGGCCCTGGGGCAGGAATGTACCCAACTGCGAGTGTCATGGTAGAGGACTATGCTGAAATCATTGGGAAAAGAGCAGGATTTGTTGTGACAATCTAATAAACTTATTTTTTAAAATTACCCGCCACTCAACAATGTTCGATTGTATGAATGGTGGGTTTTTTTAATCTTCATCTTTCACATCTATATCTTCTGGAATAGGGGTAGAACGCCAAATTTCGATTTCCTCTTTAATACGTTCCAATTGTTTAAAATACGTGCTAAATTGGCCGCTATTGATTAGGGTTTGTTCTCCATCGTAAACAGAACGGATACGCCCCTCATAAACTAGACGCATAATTTGATCCTCAGGCATACCAAGATCAACAGCTGTCTCTGCAATTGTTTTGTACATACGATTCGCTCCTTTTACTGTATATATTATAACTTCCATTGTTGAGAAAGCATACTAGGCTAATTGAAAGAAAAAGTAAAAATGATAATTGTTTGATTTTGGATAAATATGTATTATTAGTATTAATGAAGTAATAAAGCGAGGATGAATTGATAAATGTTAAATCCGTTGTTGGTATTACTAGCAGCCATTCTATGGGGAATGACAGGAACAGCTCAAACATTTTTAAATCAAGGGGTATCTCCAATAGCAGTGGCCACTATTCGTTCTGCAATTGGTGGCGGTCTATTATTAGCCATTACCATTTCATTACGGAAAATTAACTTTCGAAAATGGTCATGGAAATGGACGATTTTAGCTGCAGCCAGTATTGCTCTTTTCCAGGGTCTTTTCTTTTCATCTATCCGTCTAACAGGAGTAGCCATTGGAACAGTTGCGACAATTGGTAGTGCACCAGTATTTTCTGGTGTTTTAGAATGGCTTATTTGGAAAACTCGTCCGACAGCGGTATGGGGACTTGCTACACTGATGGCGATTATCGGATGTCTTTTATTATTTATGAATAATGGAGACGAGTCTGTTCATATAGGTGGATTTGCACTAGCACTTTGTGCAGGTGTGTCCTTTGCATTTTATACAAACATTAGTAAAAAATTAATGGCACAGGAAGAGGCATTGCCAGCAGTCGCCATGACATTCTCTATTTGTACGTTATTTTTACTGCCGTTTTCTTTTGAAAATGGATTTGCTTGGTTAGGGAATACACATAACTTATGGACAATGCTATTCATGGGAATTATGTGTACAAGCGTGGCGTATTTATTGTTTTTAAATGGTCTGCAAAAAATTAGTTCATCCTCAGCTGTAACACTGTCATTAGCAGAGCCATTAACTGCTGCCATTCTTGGGGTGTTTTTCATTGGAGAACAATTAAGTATCGTGTCCTGGCTTGGTCTAGCAATGCTACTAGGTGGCATTGTTGTTTTAACCATAGGTGGAAGGAAAAAACGAAAACCTTAAGAAATTCTTCATTTTTATAATAGCTGGTTTTTAAGATTTGAAAGGTACACTGATATTTGAGAGCGAGGTGTATATCATGACGAAATTAACAGTTCTTGTTACAGATGACGATCAAGATATTCGTGATGGTATTGAAATTTATTTAAAAAATGAAGGCTATCATGTCATTAAAGCAGCAGACGGCCAAGATGCATTAGAAAAGCTAGAGAACAATGAAGTACATTTAATTATTTTAGATATCATGATGCCAAACATGGATGGCATTACAGCAACCTTTAAAATTAGGGAGGAGCGCAATATTCCAATTATTATGCTGAGTGCAAAGGCAGAGGATGGCGATAAAATACATGGGCTATCCGTTGGAGCTGATGATTATGTGACGAAGCCATTTCATCCATTAGAACTATTGGCACGAGTGAAATCGCAGTTGCGACGTTATGTGCAACTAGGGACGTATAGTGAAGGAGCGACAAAAGTGGAAATTGACGGACTTGTTCTTGATGAAGATGCAAAAGAGGTCATACTAGAAGGAGAACCTGTTCGACTAACTCCAATAGAATATAAAATCACGGAATTATTAATGAAAAATGTAGGGCGTGTTTTTTCGATACGTGAAATTTATGAACGTGTTTGGAATGAGGAGGCGTACAATGCTGAAAATATTGTAGCTGTTCACATTCGGAAGATACGTGAAAAAATTGAAGCAGATCCGAAAAATCCGCGCTATCTAAAGGTGGTATGGGGCGTTGGCTATAAAATGGAAAAATAAACTAGAGAAGTATATGACGATTGCAGGATTTATAGCAGGTGTTGTTGGGCTCATTTATTTTGGTGTTTATGCCTATCAAATCGTCGATTCTCGCTCCTCAGAGGTTTTGCAATTTTTGGAAAGAATTTTTTAGAGGAGTGTAAGAGGTATGATAAAAAAATGGAAATCCTCTCTAGTGTTAATGTGTTTCATTTGGACAATTTTTGGTATTTTTACTTTTTGGCATGTAGGTTATCAGTATATTGGTAAATCCTATTTCCAATCGGAAAATTTCCAGCATGAAATCGATAATTTCACAGCAGAACTAGGACCGTTAGTGTTAAATGTACCGAATGCCGCAGATTTTAAAGATGAAATAGAAATTACGCAATCAGAAATAGAAGATCATCGTAATTACTATGGTACATTGGGACAGCAAATCGATAATATTAAACAGCAATACGGACAGCGAATTCAAGAAGCAGTGGATGCCAATGCTGCAGAATTACAAATAAAGCTAGAGACTGAACGCGATAATAAGATTAAAGATATTACGGCAAACTTTGAAAATGATGAGCATGTGCGAAAGAAGATTCGTGCTGAAAAAGAAGCATTAATTGATAAATATATTAAGTCAGTACAAGCCGAAGCGAAAAGCTTTGGAAAAAACTATGACTACTGGTCCTATGAGTTGACGAATATTGAAACAGGTAAAATATACCGTGCAGGTGATGTTTCAGAAAGCAGTGCCTATAAAATAAAATATTCTGAGCGAAACCCATTATATGCAGGAAATATTAGTAATAATTTAAGGGATATTTTTTACAGTACAGAAGCATATGTGGATGTAGATAATTTTTATGAAACAGCTGAATATATGGGTGTCTTAACCATCTCGAAAAAAGCAGTTCAATCATTAGGCGTTATGCAGGATTATAATCGTTTTCACCGTAATCAATATACCTTTTTCTTTGTGTGGCTGACTAGTATAGTAACGGCAATCTTTGCATGGAGAGGTCGTAAGGTTGTACTACAAACTGTCACGAATATGAAGGAAAAAGAGATTTTAACTAAGGTAAAGTTTGACTTTCAGGTTATTCTAGTATTGATCACAGGATTTATGTATCTTTTTACTTCCCAAATTGTTTTTGAATCTATTGAATACACTTACGATTACAATTATCAATATAATTATGTACGGTCTATACTAGATTCTGCCTTTAAAATAGCTGTGTTATTCGTTATAGGCAGTGCTTTCTTTGTACAATTAATTTGGCTGTATACAAGAGTGGATACTTTGAAAAAGCTAGAAGAAAATATGAAATCAAGTTATTTATGGTCACTTGGCGATTCGATGACTGATTTATTTATCAATCGTTCTATTGCATTGCATTCATTGGTCATGTTAGCTGCAGCCTTCTTTGGGGGAGGTAGCCTTGTCGCTTCTATGTTAAGAGGAGGCGGTTTTCCAGTTCTTGTTCTTGCTATGTGTATGTTCGTAGGAATTCCTGCTCTGGTTGTTTTCCTATCAAGAATGGGTTATTTAAATCGCATTATGAAGGATACGAAGAATATGGCTGAAGGACGTTTAAACCGAGATGTGAAGGTAAAAGGCAAATCACCGCTTGCAGGTCATGCTGAAAATCTTAACCATTTACGAGAAGGTGTTCGTACGTCCATGCATGAGCAGGCGAAAAGTGAACGTTTGAAAACAGAGCTTATTACAAATGTGAGTCATGATTTACGTACGCCATTAACCTCTATTATTACGTATACGGATTTACTGAAAAAGCCCACTATTACAGACGAAGAACGTCAACAATACATTCAAATTCTCGATAAAAAATCTGAGCGTTTAAAAGTATTGATTGAAGACCTTTTTGAAGTGTCAAAAATGGCAAGTGGCAATATTGAACTCCATCGCAGTCGAGTAGATTTGACGCAGCTTATTCAGCAAGCGGTAGGGGAGCATAAAGAGGATTTGACACAGTCAAGCTTAGATTTACGTATGACGATGCCACACGATCCCATCTATGCATATGTGGACGGTCAAAAATGGTGGAGACTCATCGATAATTTAATTGTGAATGTCTTGAAATATGCGTTAGAAGGAACACGTGTATACGTGACGTTGAAACGTACGGCAGATGGTGATGCTGAATTTACAGTGAAAAATGTTGCGAAATATGAAATCAGTGAGGATGCCGAGGAATTATTTGAACGCTTTAAACGTGCAGATGCTTCAAGACATACAGAGGGCTCAGGACTTGGATTAGCGATTGCACAATCTATTGTCGACTTACATGGGGCAAGAATGAGTATTGATGTAGATGGCGATCTATTTAAAGTAATTGTTCGAATTCCAGCAGTATAATGGAAAGATGGCGGCAGAAATTTGCCGCCATCTTTTTATAAGCCTAAATTTTTGGCGATAATGACTTTCATCACTTCGTTGGTACCAGCATAGATGGACATAACAGGTATATCTCTATACCTTCTAGCAATTTTATATTCCTCCATATAGCCATAGCCACCATGCAATTGCATACATTGCGTGGCAAGCTCACGTGCATTTTCTGTGATCCAGTATTTTGCCATAGATACTTTTGTCACAACCTCTTTCCCAGCAATATGCTCTTCAATCAAGGATTCTAAAAATGATTTTCCAAGCTCAATTTTAGTAGCCATTTCAGCAATTTTAAATTTTGTATTTTGGAAGTCGCCAATTGTTTTACCAAAGGCTTGACGTGATTTTACATAGTCTAATGTCAAGGTAAGCATATCCTCTGCGGCTGTTTGTGCAGCAATCGCTACTGCTAATCGCTCTTGCTGTAGCTTTTCCATCATATAGTGAAAACCTTTGCCTTCTTCTCCAAGTAGGTTTTGCACAGGCACTCGGCAATCTTCAAAATAGAGTTCTGCCGTATCTTGGGCATGCATCCCAACCTTTTCGAGCTGTCTTCCTTTTGTAAAGCCAGGTGTACCTTCTTCAATGACAAGTAGACTGATGCCGCGATGCTTTTTCTCCACCTGTGGATTTGTTTTCACTGCAACAATGGCTAAGTTTGTATGAATGCCATTAGTGATAAAGGTTTTTTGTCCATTGACAATGTAAAAGTCACCATCGCGGATCGCGGTTGTTTGTATATTTGCCAAGTCTGAACCTGTACCAGGCTCAGTCATCGCAATCGCAGTGATATAGTCGCCTGAAATACATTTAGGCAGCCAGCGAGATTTTTGTTCATGTGTACCATAAGCCTCGATATAAGGTACGGCAATATCATTATGCAGTCCAATCCCAATAAGACTTGAACCTATACGTTCTAGCTCCTCTTGAATAATAACACCGAAGCTGAAATCCAGACCAAGCCCGCCATACTGCTCCTCGACCTGTGGGCAAAGGTAGCCCATCTCACCGAGCTTGCGCCAAAAGGAAAGTGGAATTAGATGGTCTTTTTCCCATTGAATATAATGTGGCTCAGCTTCTTCAGCTAAAAACTTACGGAAGGTTTTACGAAATAACTCATGCTCTATTGTTTCAAATTTATAACGTGTCATTCGAAATAGCACCCCTTTTTGCTCGTAAATGCGTAAATTTTCTCGTTCATCTATTATGTTACTGGAAGATTTGTAGAAATTAAAGTGGCTTTTAGTGTGAAAATGACGAAAATGTCATCTAAATATGGTGGAATGTCATGTAGAACGAGAGAATCGAAGGAAATAAAAAGGTAAACTTATAGTTGTCATCTGTAATCAGTTCCTATTTTCAGATAGAAGATTATTCAAGGGCTTCAAGCAATATGATTGTTAAGTATAATGATATAATCAACTAAATTATAGAAGAAAGTAGAGGACTAGGTTATGCCAAAAGTAATCGGTGGTATACTTTTAATTAGTATTTATAGTGCGTTGACTTTCTATTTAGGGTGGGGAGTAAAGCAGTGGCTTGTAGCGATGGGATGGTTCCGTTATCCAGTCCTATTTTGGCTGATCCTGTATATTGTTGCTTTTAGTATTATTATCGGAAGATTACATGAGTCTTTACGGTTTTTTTCGGTCATCAGTAATTACTGGATGTTTCTCTTTGAATACGGCTTATTACTGTGTTTAGCTTCACAATTGATTGTTTGGTTAACTCCCTTTAAAAATGTACAAATAATTGGTAGTATAGCAGTTGCTGTCCTAGTTTTGTTAAGTATCATCGGCTCTTATTTAGCTTATTCACCAGTAGTTCGTCATTTAGAAATAACGGTAGCCAAAAAGGAAAGTGAACTAGAATCACTGAGAGCTGTTGTGGCATCTGATTTTCATTTAGGGGTATTATCGCATAAAAGGCATTTGCAACGATTTGTAAACTTGGCAAATGAAGCGCAGCCAGATATTGTATTGTTAGCTGGCGATATCGTGGATGATGATCCAAAATGGTTTGTTCAAGAGGGCATGGCGGATGTCATGAAAGGATTAACATCTACATATGGAACGTATGGGATATTGGGTAACCATGAATATTACGGTAAAAAAATTCCTGAGTTTGTAAAGGAAATGGAAAATGCCAATGTGAAAATACTGCTAGATGAAACAATTCGTATAGAAGATGCGTTTGTATTAACAGGGCAAGAGGATAGGACGAATAAAGAAAGAAAAACACTTGAAGAATTAAAGGTATCTGATAACTTGCCATGGCTTGTGATGAACCATACACCCGATGACTTGGTAACACCAACGGCAATGGGGGTTGATTTACATATGTCAGGTCATACACATAAGGGTCAGCTATGGCCAAACCAGTATATAACGGCTCGGGTATTTGAACTGGACTATGGTTATAAGTTGAAGGAGCATATGCATACACTTGTTTCATCAGGCTATGGCTTCTGGGGACCACCGATGCGAATTGGTAGTAGATCAGAGCTTTGGGTAGTGGATATAAACTTTCAATAGTGTGTGGTAATCTTGAAATGAGCTACCTAGGTGAAATGACAGTAGTATATGAAAACGTAGTATCTTATAATAGGTGGGTATTTGATTAAAAAAGGTAAGGTGACATGGTGGAAATTATAGAATTATTAAAAGCGTTAATATTAGGCTTTGTCGAAGGTATGACGGAATTCGCACCAGTATCTTCTACGGGTCATATGATTATCGTGGATGATATGTGGTTAAAGACAGAGGAGTTTTTGGGAAAATATCCTGCTAACACATTTAAAATTGTTGTGCAGCTCGGCTCCATTTTAGCGGTTATCGTAGTGATGTGGAAACGTATGCTAAGCTTAGTTGGCTTATATAATATTGACGGTCAATCAAAATCCATAAACGGCCGTTTTAACTTATTGCATGTTATTGTTGGGATGCTGCCAGCAGTTGTTTTAGGTTTTGCGTTTAAAGATTTTATAGACGACCATTTATTTAAAGTAGAACATGTAGTTTATGCTTTAGTGGCAGGAGCAATTCTAATGATTGCTGCGGATAAATTGGCACCAAGAAAACCAAAAGTAGATTCTTTAGACAAGATATCCTATGGTTTAGCATTTAAAGTTGGGTTAGTTCAATGTCTATCTTTATGGCCAGGTTTTTCTCGTTCAGGTGCGACTATTTCAGGTGGGGTACTCTTTGGTATGAGTCACCGTGTTGCAGCCGATTTTACATTCATTATGGCAGTGCCAATCATGGCAGGGGCTAGTCTAGTATCCGTTCTGAAAAACTGGGATACTTTATCGATGGACTATTTTGGATTCTATGCAGTTGGATTTATTAGTTCATTTATCTTTGCCTTACTATCCATCAAGTTTTTCCTAGCACTTATTTCAAAGGTGAAGTTAATGCCTTTTGCGATTTATCGTTTAGTTTTAGCCGCAGTTCTTTGTGTAATTATTTTTATGTAAATAAAAAAGGTCACTCTTGGTCCTGCACCCCTAAAGTTAGAGTCAAAAATCTAAACTTTAGGGGTGCAGGACTCTTCTTTGATAAGAAGCAGTGGCTTTTTTTATTACTCCAGCCATCATTTTTTTGAAAAATGAGTAAAATAGTTATAAAGACTTATTGAATAGTACAAATGTATAGAGGATTATAATGATAATAGCTATCATTTACCTCTTTATTATTCATTTGTTTATTTTGAGATTATAATTGATACATAGAATGTCCAAATATTTGTTGTTATTGAATAGCATTTAGGATAATAGACTTAGTTCGGTATATGATTATAATATGAGGTGGAGAAAATGTTTCAAATTGTAAATAGATCTAAGAAAAATACAATTGAAATTAGTGATGAAGCAGCTGTCGGTATTTTTATTGAAGAGCCAGAACGTTTATTTCAGTTAAATCTTGTAGGATTAAGTGTATACGACCTTCAATTGATTAAAAGCTTAAAGCCTTATGTGGAAAGAAACGTTGTTGAGGTGGTTGGTGCATTTTATCATGCTATTGAAAGCGTGCCCTCTTTACAGGCTGTGATACAAAAGCATAGTTCTAGCGAGCGCTTACGGCAAACATTACGCCATCATATTATTGAAATGTTTGAGGGGCGTATAGATGAAGCTTTTTTAGAGAAGCGAAGCCGTGTGGCAAAGATGCATGTGAAGATTAATCTCTATCCTAAATGGTATTTAGCAGCCTTTTACATTCTTGAAAAATCACTACGTAAAATTATTTATGAGCTTCGACTATCTAAAGACGAGGAAGAGAAATTTTGTGATGCTGTTAGTAAAATATGTAATTTCGAGCAGCAAATTGTTTTGGAAGAATACGATAACTATGCCAGTATATTAATAGAGAAACAACGCAATAGCGTTAGGGAGCATGTAAAGGATGTCATAGGCGGCATTTCAACACAGTTGGAGGTTCAATCTCAAAATACGACTGAAACAGTAACACAACTTGTTTATAGTGCACAGCATGTCAATGATTCTTTGACAGATAGTATGCAAGAGGCACAATCTATGCAAAAGGTGTCTAGTGAAGGTTATACTAAAATTGTATCTATCAATGAGCAAACTGGAAAAATTCATCATAAAACAGTTGAGATGGCTAATATGGTGGAGCAGTTAGATGCCTCTTCTTCCAAAATTAATGCAGTTGTAGAAATTGTGAAAAGCATCTCAGGGCAAACCAATTTACTTGCGCTGAACTCTGCAATTGAAGCAGCACGTGCTGGCGAACATGGTAAGGGCTTCGCAGTCGTTGCAAATGAAGTAGGTAAGCTTGCTGATCAAACGAAAAGCTCAGTCGAACAAATAGCTGAACTAATTATGATGTCGAACGGTATTACAACACAGGTGGTCCAAGCCATTCAGGATATACAGCAACTCGTGAATAGTAGTATTGAACGCAATGCCGAGTCGCTAAAAGCATTTGATGCGATTTCTGGTTCTGTGGAAGATTCTATCTCTAACTTTCAAAATGTTGGTAGTCAAATAGCTGAATTAGTAAAGATTATTGAAACTATTGGTGAATCTTCTGGAGCATTAGAGAAAGTGGCCAATCGCTTAAATACAACAATTAGAGAATTTTAATAGTGTTGATGTCAACGGCAGAAAAAGTAAGTTTGAAAGGCGAGGGGTTAATTTCCGTTCTGCCAGCGTCTCAGCTGTGACGCTAAATCCCTAGGAGTGACGCTGGCTCCACTCCAATCAACCATGCGCAAAAGAGTCTTTTCCTAATCTTTCATACGAGCCTTAGTGAACAAAATAGCTCTTTATTTGTATGATTAGAGTAAGGATAGGCTTTTATTTTCAATGTGGAGAAGCGATGAGTGACAACACCCCTCCATAAAGAGTAGTGAATACTTCCACTTTAGTTGAAAACCTTTGCTCAAAAGAAATATTTTTATTGATTGGGCTACTTGATTCCCATGGGGTAGTACTCGCTTACAGAATGCAAGTAGCCTACAATGGAACTTTCACAAAAATGTTATTGAAGGTTTTGTTTTCCAACATTATGAAAAACTATGCATCCAATCTATGCATAGTTTTTTTCGTGCTGTGGATTAGGATAGAATGATGTATTACACGGATAAACTAAAAATGAGGCTGATGAATTAGCTAATAACTATCAGTTATGGAAGGATACAGACTAGAAAACCCTAGAAAATGCTTGTTTTAAGTGTTACGCTATAGGCGAATTAGGGAAATGAGTAGAGGGGTGTTTTTGGAGCATGAAAAAGAAATTATTTATAACACGTAAATTTCCTACACATATTGTTGAACCATTACAGGAGTTTTATGAAATCTCGCAGTGGGAAGAAGAAGACCTGGTTATTCCACGAGACAAATTGCTAGCAGCTGTCGCTGACTGTGAGGTGCTATGGGTAACGATAGCCGATCAAGTAGATGAAGAGTTACTTTCACATGCACCCAATTTGAAATTAGTTACCAATTTAGCAGTTGGCTATAATAATATTGATGTGAAAGCTTTACGGAAACAAGGCATTATGGCGACAAATACACCAGGTGTCTTAACCAATACGACTGCGGATTTAGTATTTGGCTTACTGCTTGCAACTGCACGTAGAATTCCAGAAAGTGAAAGATATTTACGTGAAGGCAAATGGAACAGCTGGTATCCAATGCAACTGGTTGGTAAGGATGTATCAGGAGCAACAATAGGAATTATTGGCATGGGGCGAATTGGCCAAGCTGTTGCTAGAAGAGCAAAAGGTTTTGATATGAAAATCTTATATAATAATCGCAGACGTCGGCATGAAGCGGAAGAAATGTATGGCTTCCAGTATGTTTCATTGGAAGACCTTTTAAAGCAATCTGATTTTGTTGTGATTATGACACCTTATAATACTGATACGGAAGGACTCATTGGGGCACAGGAACTAGCTTTGATGAAGGAAGATGCTGTATTAATAAATGCTTCCCGTGGTGGGATCATTGATGAGGCTGCCCTGTATGATGCTTTGAAAAATGGTAAGCTGTGGGCTGCGGGGCTAGATGTTTTTGAACAAGAGCCGATTGCTATGAATCATCCTTTATTAACTCTTCCAAATGTAGTAGCACTTCCACATATCGGTAGCGCTTCGTTAGCAACGAGAACGGCCATGCTGATGCTAAATGTGAAAGCATTAACGGCTTATGGACAAGGCAAGGCAATCTCCAATCGAATTGATTAAAAAAGAGGAGCATATCATTTGCTGACATGCTACACATTGAAAAAAGACTAGAAAAAACTTTTTAGTAAGCTGTGGGATTGATTTCCGTTCCTCCAGTGTCCTTTCAGGGCGTCCGTTAGCCGCTTCACTCACCACGTTTGCTCTAAATTGTTCTTTCAAGAAGTCGAATAATTTCTTAATAACAAAACATGACAAATAGAAAAACCGAACTATTCCGAAACACTTTATAAGTGTTTCATTGGATAGTTCGGTATTTTTGTTGGTTGAAACATTTTTTGTTCCAGCCTTATGTTTTCTTATTTATTGAATAAATCGAATATGCCACCGATGCCGCCTTCACCTTTAGATTGACCGCCCCCTCCTTGCGAAATAGGTGCTGCTGCAAAGACACGACTTGCTAAACGGCTAAATGGTAATGATTGTACCCACACAGTCCCTGGGCCGCGTAGTGTAGCAAAGAAGATCCCTTCTCCACCAAATAGTGCAGTTTTTACGCCTCCAACCATCTCGATATTGTAATCTACATTTGATGTCATCGCCACCAAACATCCTGTATCTACACGTAGCACTTCTCCCGGCTGTAACGTTTTTTCGTGAATCGCTCCACCTGCATGTACAAATGCCATACCGTCTCCCTCAAGCTTTTGCATAATAAAGCCTTCACCGCCGAAGAAGCCTACACCGATTTTTTTCTGAAACTCAACGCCAACAGAAACACCTTTAGCTGCTGCTAAGAATGCATCCTTTTGACAAATGATTTTACCGTTCAATTGGCTTAAATCCATTGGAATAATCTTACCTGGGTATGGTGAAGCGAAATAAACATGCTTTTTACCTGCACCAACATTTGTGAATGTCGTCATGAATAAACTTTCACCAGTAATTAGTCGTTTTCCAGCACCAAATAATTTCCCCATTAGACCACTTTGTGAGCTACCTCGTGAGCCATCACCAAAAATAGTTTCCATATGGATCGAGTCATCCATCATCATTAAAGCTCCTGCTTCTGCAACAACTGTTTCTTGAGGATCAAGCTCAACTTGCACATATTGCATGTCGTCACCAAATAACTTGTAGTCAATTTCATGATTATTCATAAAGGGATTCCTCCAAAAGTAAATTTAATGATATTGTATACGATTATAAATCACATTAGTTTCAATAGGAAATTAAATATTTTAGAAAAAAAGGGAATTAGCTAGAAAATGTCGAATATAAAAAACTAGAATGTGTATTATTTATTTTCATATAACGAAGGGTATTGTGAATATACATAACCTTAAGTGGCTTCTAAATTTAGAAGTCATCCTCTATATGGAGGTAATGACGTTAGATGAAAATAAAGCCTCTGGTAGTTGTCACCGATTATTAGGTAAATGCTAGTATGACCAGGTATATTGCATCTAGAAAATTCGGAATATTGACATATTTCATTCTGTTACAGACGCTGTACCAATGGAATACAACTGGTACAACAGCCGAGGCATCATAGAGTATTTCAGGGGGTGTATGTAGTGGAGATTAAAAACTATATTGGCGGTAAATGGGTCACACATTCACATTTACAAAGTATAGCAGTGACGAACCCTGCAAATGGTGAGCAGCTTGCTACCATACCACGTTCTACTTCAAATGAGGTAGATGAGGCTGTAGCTGCTGCCAAACAAGCACAAAAGAGCTGGGCACTTGTACCAGCGCCAAAGCGTGCAGACTATTTATATGCCATCGGTCTCAAAATGAAAGAGAAGAAAGAATATTTGGCGACCGTTTTAACAAAAGAGATGGGCAAGGTAATTGAAGAGGCTAGGGGAGAAGTGCAAGAAGGAATTGATATGGCTTATTATATGGCTGGTGAGGGTCGAAGATTGTTTGGCGAAACAACACCATCGGAGCTTGCCAATAAATTTGCCATGAGTGTAAGGGCACCTATCGGTGTGGTGGCACTCATTACGCCTTGGAATTTCCCTGTTGCCATTGCAACGTGGAAGTCATTTCCAGCCATTGTTGCGGGGAATACATTTATTTGGAAACCATCGAATGAGACACCGATGATGGCCTATGAAATGGGTAAAATTTTTGAAGAAGTGGGCTTACCAGATGGAGTCGCTAATATTGTGTTTGGTACAGGGCCTACAGTAGGGACAGCGTTAATTGAACACCCTGATGTCAAGGTTATTTCCTTTACTGGTTCTACGACAACGGGTAGTAAAGTAGCCGAGCTTGGCGGTAAGCACTTGAAAAAGATTTCTTTAGAAATGGGTGGAAAAAATGCTGTCATTGTCATGAATGACGCCGATTTACAGCTAGCTACAGAAGGGATTTTATGGAGTGCATTTGGTACTGCTGGACAAAGGTGTACAGCATGTAGCCGAGTCATTGTGCATAAAGATGTAAAAGAACAATTAGAAAAGCGTCTCTTAGATGAAATGCAAAAGCTAACAATTGGCGATGGTCTAGAAAAGGACGTTAAAATCGGGCCAGTGATTAATAAAGCCGCATTGGAAAAGATTAATCACTATGTGCAAATAGGCAAACAAGAGGGAGCCACATTATTAGCAGGGGGCAGAATATTAAATGAACCACCTTACGATAAAGGGTTCTATTATGAGCCAACTCTGTTTACAAATGTGAAGCCTGACATGATTATTGCCCAAGAAGAAATCTTTGGCCCAGTCGTTTCTATCATTGAAGTAGCAAGCTTGGAAGAAGCAATTGAAGTAAATAATGGTGTGAAGTTTGGCTTATCTAGCTCCATTTTCTCACAAGATGTAAATACAATTTTCCGCGCACAACGTGATTTGGACACAGGTATTGTTTATGTAAATGCAGGCACAACAGGTGCTGAAATCCATTTGCCATTTGGTGGCACAAAAGGGACTGGTAATGGACACCGTGATTCAGGTGTAGCGGCCCTAGATGTTTACACAGAATGGAAGAGTATTTATGTAGACTACAGCGGTAAATTACAAAGAGCACAAATCGATACAGAGTAACAGATCAACGAAAGGGGATGTTCTTGATGAAAGTTGTTGTATTAGGTGCAGGTTTAATGGGTAAAGAGGTAGCTCGTGATTTAATAAAAAATGATAAAGTGGAGAGTGTGTTTTTAGGGGATATCGATGTAAAAGTAGCACAGGATTTTGTAGATACGCTAGACTCTAATAAAGTGGAGGTTGTGGAGCTTCATGCAGAGCGTGATGATTCATTAATGGACGTTATGTCTAAGGGTGACGTTGTCGTCAATGCGCTATTTTATTCGTTCAATGAGCGAGTAGCGAGAGCAGCGATTGAGGCAGGCGTACATTCCGTAGATTTAGGCGGTCATATTGGTGGTGTGACAGAGAAGATATTAGATCTTCATGAGGAAGCAAAAGCAAAAGGTGTCACAATCATTCCGGACTTAGGTGTTGCGCCAGGTATGATTAATATTCTTGCTGGCTATGGTGCATCGAAATTAGATGATGTCGATTCTATTAAACTATTTGTAGGTGGTATTCCAACTGATCCAAAGCCTCCACTTCATTATACACGTGTGTTTTCTTTAGATGGCGTATTCGATCATTATACAGAGCCTTCCAAAACGATTCAGAAGGGCAAGCTTGAAGAAGTTCCATCCCTGTCTGGCGTTGAACCTATTTATTTTGATGACTTCGGTGTGCTAGAGGCATTTTATACATCTGGTGGCATTTCCACATTGTATAAGACATTCCCCAATGTCCGCACATTAGAATATAAAACGATCCGCTATAAAGGTCACGCAGAGAAATTTAAGCTTTTAGCTGACTTAGGATTCCTTGATTCCACTAATAAGGTAGAAGTTGATAATCAAGAAGTACCTGTTCGTGCCGTTGTACGAGAGGCGCTTAAAAAGAAGCTTGAACTGGGCACAAAACCAGATGCTGTACTGTTACGTGTCATTGTAGCTGGTGAAAAAGCACAACAGCAGGTAACGTATGAATATGAAATGGTTGTACGTAAGGATATGACAATTAATGAAACAGCCATGGCTCGTGCTACTGCTAATACCATTTCTGTTGTAGCGCAGATGATAGGAGCGGGTGCTATTACAGAGCATGGTGTATTTCCACCTGAAGCAATAGTTCCTGGTGATACGTATATCGAAGAGATGGCTAAACGTGGCGTGGTGATTAAAGAGACATCACATAAGTCTGCTATGATCGTGAAATGGTAGGTGCTAACCATGAATTTTGAAATGTCCACTGAACAGGAAATGCTACGAAAAACGGTAAGACAGTTTGTTGATGAAGAAATCATTCCCTACATTGCAAAGTGGGATGCTGATGGAGGCTTTGATGCTAAAATTTGGTCAAGGCTTGCTGAGTTAGGCTTAATGGGTGTTTGTGTTCCTGAACAATACGGTGGTAGTGGTATGGATTATAATGCTCTTGCCATCGTATGTGAGGAACTTGAACGGGGAGATACAGCATTTCGCACAGCTGTATCTGTCCACACGGGCTTAAATAGCATGACCTTAATGCAGTGGGGTACTGAAGAGCAAAAGCAGCGCTACCTTGTTCCGCAGGCTAAAGGTGTTCGTATTGGAGCATTTGGTCTTACAGAACCAGGCGCTGGGTCTGATGTAGCTGCCATGTCAACAACAGCTGTTCGTGATGGCGATCATTATACCCTCAATGGGCAGAAAACATGGATTTCCTTATGTGATATCGCAGATCATTTTCTCGTTTTTGCCTATACAGACAAATCGAAGAAACATCATGGGATTAGTGCGTTCATTGTAGAACGTTCGATGGCTGGCTTTACGTCAAAAGCGATTAAAGGAAAATATGGTATTCGTGCTGGTAATACAGGTGAGCTCTTTTTTGAAGATTTACGTGTGCCAGTTGAAAACCGACTTGGTGAAGAGGGTGAAGGCTTCAAAATTGCCATGTCTGCGCTTGATAATGGTCGATTTACAGTAGCGGCAGGTGCCGTTGGTTTAATCCAAGCTTGTATAGAGGCTAGTGTGAAATATTGTCATGAACGAGAGACATTTGGTAAGCCTATTGGAGAGCACCAGCTTGTTGGACAAATGATTGCTAATATGGAAGCCGGCTATCAAATGAGTCGTCTTCTTGTCTATCGCGTAGGTGAACTGAAAAATAAAGGTGTTCGAAATACTCGCGAGACATCCTTAGCAAAGTGGCAAGCGTGTGACTTTGCCAATAAGGCTGCTGATGATGCAGTACAGATTCATGGTGCATATGGCTATTCAGATGAATATCCAGTTGCCCGTTATTTACGAAACTCAAAAGCACCTGTTATTTATGAAGGAACCCGTGAAATTCATACCATTATGCAGGCTGATTATGTATTAGGAAGACGTCGAGATAAGTCTTTATCAAACATGTTGCCGAAATGGCCGTTTGAAGAATAAACGAGGGGGGAGGGAGTATTCCCCCCTTGTTTTTTTTGTGAAGTCATAACCTACATTAAAAAATTCAGAAAAATGTAACTTTCCGATTTTTTATTAGTCTAATGGATAAACAAGTAAATGAAAGAGAGGAAAAATGATGAAAAACAAATGGTTGGTAATTATGTTGATACTTGTTGTAGCTATCGTGCCTGGCGTTTTCACATGGATGGTGAATACGGATGTGACTGCAAAGGCCGCTAGCACCAGCATGGCTACACAAAGCTGGCAAGCATCTTTTTCAGTAGCTTTAAAGAAAAACAAGATTACAGAGGACTATGTCTTTATTACAACGGCAAAAGGCCAAAAAGTGCCTGCAACAATTGAATTATTAGAAGATCAAAAAACAATAGTGGTCAAGAAGTTAGCACCAGGGAATTATCAATTACATGTGAAAAAGGAAGCCTTCGCACAAGGGGGGCTGAATGTCTCTTCACAGACGATTTCATTTACTATTATTGAAACGTTAACAGCCGTCAAATCTGAAAAAGAGCTCCAGCAATATTTTAAAAAGCTGTTAACGACTCAAAGAGTTGGATGGGGAGAGGAAGAGAAAGCTGAAAGTGCAGCAAGTGAAGATAAAGCCACTGCTAATAACGAGTCTACAACCAATAACCAAGTAGACGGTGTAGAAGAGGGTGATATTGTTGTCGTAAAAGACGGCTTTATTTACAGTGTAAAGGATCAGAGTATTACGGTTGTCAATGCTAAAGATCCTAAGCATTTGAAGTTAGCGACAAGCATTAAACTAAAAGAGTCACAATATATTTCTAAGCTTGCATTATATGACAATCTATTAATTGCCATTGGGGATGAATATATTGAAAAGGCTGGTACAGCCATGGTAACAGCCTCATTTTATGATATTTCGAATCCAGGCAATCCAAAACATGTACGTCATGTTGGGCAAGAAGGCTTTTTACAGGATATTCGTATTACGAAGGACACATTATATATAATTGGTAATATGTATCCGAATTATTGGATGCTGCAAGAAGACAAAAAAGCCGAATTAAAGCCTAAAACATTTGATAGTGTAGCAGGATCAGCGTACACAAGCCTACCTTTAGAAAAAATCTCTATATTACCTAATACAATGGATGGTACCTATAGTTTAATTACAGCTGTCGATTTAAAAAATGGAGCTAAGACAACAGCCAATACAAAAGGGTATTTAGGTGGAAGTAGTGGTCTTTATATGTCAGAAAATGCCCTATATTTAACGACACCAATTTATGAAAATAATCAGGCTGCTCCATCCAATAAACGAGTTATGGATATGATTTGGCTACCTAGGTCAGCAGACACTCAGATTTTTAAGTGGAATGTAGATGGAACGACTTTAAATTTTGCTGGAAGTACAGAAGTAAAGGGAACTGTCTTAAATCAGTATTCAATGGACGAATACAAAGGTAATTTCCGAATCTTTACAACCGAGGGCAATACGTGGGATGAGAAAAGTACTTCCTATAATCACCTCTTTATTTTAGATGAACATTTAAAACCACTTGGTTCGGTAAAGGATATGGCGCCTGGAGAAAAAATATATTCTGCTCGTTTTATGGGAGAAAAAGCATATGTAGTGACATTTAAACAAGTAGATCCACTATTTGTCATTGATGTAGCAAATCCAAAAAAGCCAGCAGTATTAGGGGAATTGAAGATTCCAGGCTTCAGTAATTACTTACATCCAATAGATGAAACACATTTAATGGGCATTGGTTATGATACAGAGCAACGCTATGATGCTTATACGAAACGTAATTTTACGGTGACAACCAATATGAAGATGTCACTATTTGATGTGTCAGACTTCAGTAACCCAAAAGAACAATCGACAGTAAAAATCGGTGGGAAAGGCTCTTACTCTGATGTGCAATATAATCCGAAAGCGCTATTCCGCAATAAGGAATTCAATTATTTTGGCTTCCCAGTAGTACTGTATGATGCAGGTAAGGGTGATGAGATTGTGTACCAAGGTCATGGTGCTCAAATTTATGAAATTACTGCTGATAAAGGGATTGTTTTAAAAGGAAATATAATCAATCGTAATACTAATGAGCCATATGAGAATTGGGAGCAGGTTGTACAACGAGTAGTCTATATAGATGATGCTCTTTATACAATAGCGCGTAACGAGGTAAAGAGCTATCAGCTAAATGACTTCAAGCCTTTAGATACATTAACAATAAAATAATAAGAAAAGTCCAATGAATTCGTTTGAAAATTCATTGGACTTTTTCATTGAATATATGAAAAGGGTTCATACTATTGACGATATGGTAGTATTTCTGATACCGTTACGAATTCATAACCTTGCTCCTGTAAATAGGCAAGGACAGCATCAAGTCCATCCGCAGTAGATTGATGTATATCGTGCATTAGGACAATGGCATTATTGTGCAAATTATTTTTTACATGTGGCAATAATTGCTGTGCATTGCGATGCTTCCAATCCAATGTATCAATCGACCATAGCACTACAGGTATAGGGATCTCGGCATTAATCGTGTCATTAGTTGCACCATAAGGTGGTCTGAAAACTGTAGCACCATGATTAATTGCCTTTTCTATTTCATTGGCTGTAGTATTGTACTCTTTCATCACTTGCTCTTGTGTAAGCTTTGTTAAGACAGGGTGGTTCCACGAATGATTGCCAATTTCATGGCCCCGCGCCAATACATCTCTTGCAATATCAGGATAATATTGTACTCGACTACCGAGCATAAAGAAGGTTGCTTTTGCGTGATACTTATCGAGAATGTTTAAAATTTGTTCCGTCACTTTTGGATGTGGACCATCATCAAATGTTAATGCAATACGTTTCTTATTCGGATCACCTGTAGGCGGTGGATTTGTTGGTTTTACATTTTCCATAGCAATTTGAAACTCAGAGGCTAACAATGGGTTAATAAGTGAAAGGGGTAGTTTCACTATTGGGGCACCTGCTGCTCCGCTAGCAATCTCATATTCATTGAAATAGAATTGTAATGAATCGTCGACAATAGCAAAGCGATTGAAGTTAGACCATTTTGGCTCTGTAGCTTTCAGTAATTCATCAGTGAAAAGCTCATCCTTTATTTGAAGGTTTTTCTGCAAATCCTTTCGTACATTGGCAGCTAACGTTGATAAGTTGTTCTCGTCATTTTGTAGAAGGGTTTGAATTGTAATTTGCTCGCCTGTTTCGTTATTAATGAAGAATGTTTTCGTTGAGACTTCATGATTAGCTCCACCAAGGTACTCCATTTTTGTTAGAACAAAGGAATAATAATGCTCTCGGTATGGAAATGTTTCAAGACTAATATTTAATTCACCCATAGCTTCTTTATCTTTATTTTTTTTCATAGATGCTAGATAGTTTTCTTTTGAATCCGATATGTATTGTAATACGGCGTCATTAAAAACTTTGTTATCTGTTTGTGGGTAATGTATAGCAAATGGTGTTCGTTTATCATTAGAAACGTCTGTAACAATACGTATGCCTGGAAACGCAGAACTTTCAGTCGATAAATTACTATTGACCGATTCTGTCTTAGATTCTTCTTTTGAAGCACTAATCTTTTGAAACTTAAATTCATCCTTTGATAGGATAATAACTAGTATAACTGTTGTTAAGGTTACAATAAGGCCCAGTAATAAAAAATCAATTATTGGACCGCGTTTTTTTCTGCGTTCCTGCATGGTGTTGGATACGCTCCCCTCTTTTTTATTCTCTATACAATCAGACGTGTTAATCATTAAAAAAGTTATACAAATTACGGATCTTTTAATGTTAATTTATAGTAATTATTTTAAATCGGCTATCCTTCTATAGGGTATCAATCGAATGTTGTTGTACTTCTTTTAAAGTGGTTGTAAAATACCTACTAAAATAGAAAAAACATGCTCAATAATTGTTAATTCATGAAAATTAAATTGAAAGAAAGCTAACTGTTTATGCTGAAATTTTCAGTTGAGTTTTTATTGGCAGTTCGATAATATTGGCAAGGAACCTTTTGAAGGAGGCAGATAGCTGTAATGGTCTTACAAGAAGCGGATAATGAACTTACGATTGACTGTTTGTTGCTTGCAGGGCGTATTATGATTGAAAGTGGAGCAGAAACATATCGTGTGGAGGATACGATGCTGCGGATGGCACATACTCAAAATATGCCAGATGCTCAATGTTATGCCACACCAACTGGAATCATTTTTTCGTTAGGCAAGACACAGCCGACGCGAATTACATCAATTTCCAGTAGGGTTACAGATTTACAAAAAATAGCCTTGGTAAATTCAGTATCTCGGAGACTCACATCTCACATCATAACATTAGAAGAAGCTTATGACGAGTTAAAGTCGATACAAAAAACAAATTATTTTTTACCAACTTATTTACAAGTTTTGTCAGCCGCACTTGCAAGTGGGTGTTTCCTGATTATGTTTAAGGGAGGATGGTCGGATTTTCCGGTAGCTTGTATAGCGGGTGGGATGGGTTTTCTAGTACTTGTGATGATCAACCATTTAACAAGGGTGAAGTTTTTCTCTGAATTTACGGCATCACTTGTTCTCGGCTTTGTGGCCTTCTTAGCAGTAAAGTATGGTTATGGAACTGAACTTGATAAAATTATTATTAGTTCTGTCATGCCACTTGTACCAGGTATTTTGATTACCAATGCTGTTCGTGATTTAATGGCGGGTCATTTTATGTCAGGGATGGCAAAGGGAGCAGAGGCCTTTTTAACAGCCTTTGCAATCGGTGCAGCAATTGCCGTCACGCTAGGATTTTAGGAGGCGGACAATATGCAGATGATGGACATTCTTATACAATTAATTGTTAGTTTTTTTGCGACAGCTGGGATCGCCATTCTTTTTAATGTTCCTAGAAAAACATTACTTCATTGTGGTCTTGTTGGAGTAATTGGCTGGATTATCTATTACGTTTTAACAGAGCAAGGAATGGATGTCGTCAAAGCTTCTTTCTTTGGCTCGTTTGTCATTGCCATAGTTGCCCATTTGTATGCGCGACGTTTTAAAATACCAATGATTATTTTTATCGTTGGTGGAATTATTCCGTTGGTGCCAGGAGGGATGGCATATAATGCCATGCGAAATGTTGTAGAGGACGATTACTTACAAGGCTTACAGTATGGCCTAAAGGCATTTTTAATTACAGGTGCAATTGTGATCGGTCTAGTCTTTGCGGAAGTAATTATTCAACTTATTTTCCGTTCAGTCCGTTCAAGTAAAGTAAAATTACAAAAGGTCTATAAAAAATAGAAGGAGGCTGCGTTTAGCTTAACGCAGCCTCCTTAATTACTTATTATTTTTTACTAAGCAATACTTCAATTTCATCTGGTGTAACTGGCTTACTAATATAATAGCCTTGAATGGCGTCACAACCATATGTGATTATTAGGTCTGCTTGCTCAGCCGTTTCGACACCCTCGGCTACAACTTTCAGTTCCATAGATTTACCAAGTTGTACCATACCATGCATAAGCTTTTGGCTCTTTTCAGATTTTAATAGAGAATTCGTAAACGTTTGATCAATTTTTAGTGTATCAATCGGTAAAATCTGCATATATCTAAATGATCCATAGCCAGTTCCAAAATCATCTAATACGAAAGAGATGCCTTCGTTTTCAAGCTTGCGCATTTGCTGTGCGATAGATGTGGCAGCTTCTGCCTCTAAAGCAAATTTTTCAGTAATTTCAATTTGTAGAAGATTTGCTGGACAACCTGTTTTTGCGAGCACTTCAAGTATGGATTTTGCCATATTTTTATCGCGGAATTCGCGAACAGAAGAGTTAATAGATACTTTTAAATCATGACCCGCCTTTTTCCAAAGTAATGCCTGCTCACAAGCTTTTTCTAGCATAAAGGAACCGATATTATTAATAAGGCCTGTTTCTTCCGCAATCGGAATTAATTCATCAGGCGCAACAACGCCAATTACCTCGTCTTCCCATCTTACAAGTGCTTCAACAGCTGTAATTTTACCAGAATAAACATCAATTTGTGGCTGATAAAGTACCTTTAAATTCTTCTGATCAAGTGCTTGAAGTAACCGTTTTTCAATTAAAGCTTTACGATTTAAAGCTTTATGTGTTGCTGTTGACAGGGAAACAACTTTGTCCCCACCAGCCTCACGCACTGTTGAAATGGTAGCAATTGAGGCTTTCATAAGTTGAGAGAATGTTGTTTGGTCTTCTGGATATCTTGTAATGCCACCACTAATAGAAATTGGTACAGCAATATTGCCGCTATAAATAGGGTGCTGTTGTAAGTAAGATAAGAACCCTTGAATAAACCACTCACTTAAAGGGGTAATGACAACAAAATCATTTTCATTTATACGAGCCATTGTGCTATCTTGGAAATACATTTTTATTCGATTTGTAAATTCAATAATAAGGCTTTGATCGATTTGTTGGTCATGTAATTCTTTTAAAGTATAAAATTTATCAATACTTAGATAAACAAATGAAAAATGTCTTTGCTCTTCAATCATATTGGTAATGACTTTTTCAAGTCGATGTGCATTCATCAGCCCAGTTTCTGTATCGATATAAGCTATTTTTTCTAGCTGATGTTGAATGGTTTTCGATTTAGTAATATCTTTTTCAATTAAGATAAATTGTTGTTCATTTGTTTCGAGATTAAAAGTAGGAATGGCTGTTAGCAATACCCAATAGGATTGGCCTATTTTTGTGATTTTTTCAACTTCGCCTTGCCACGTATGACCATTGTTTAAATTACGCCAAATCGTATTTGTGACTTTTTCGCTCGCTTCATTATCCGGGAATAACTGCCAAAATGTTTTGCCGATTACACGCTTTGGCGTCCATTGACTTGTCTTTAAAAATTCATTATTACATTCTAAGATAAATCCATCGTGATCGAGTGTGACAGTCATGAATGTAGCATCTAAACCTGACTTGATATTAACAAATGTACTGCAATGTGAAACAGCATTCGTCATTAATTCTGGTAGCATAAAGATTAGTAGAATAAAACGTTCTCCTTCTTCTGTATAAGGCTTCGCTAACAGGGCTGTCGTTATTTCTGTGTTTGACGTTGTGTATACTTGAATTTTATCTAAATACGTACTGTCCTCATTTTGTAAAATAGACTGAAATGTTTCTACAGGAAGCTGACGTAGTAGATTTTCGAGTATAGATGGAGTAGTATTTCCTTTAATATCATCGGCTGACAATCCAATCAGATGTTCTGCGCTCTTTCCCCAGATAGTCGCTTGTCCATCTTGATTTATGATAATTGCAGGAAAAGGAAGTGAATTTAAATAATGTTCATCAATCGTAAATGATTTATGCATATGACTCATGATTTTTCGATCTCCTTGGGTAATCAATATATACTAATATTATAGTTAATTATCGGGAATTAGTCATTATGAATATAATTGTAAATATTTGATAATGAAGAAAAATAGGACTTTTCTCGTGATGTGTAAGAAAAGATTTGAAGAAAAGTAACAATTTTTAGTACGTATATAGGAAGCAGGATTGGTATGGAACGTTTAAAAGGAATATTATTTATTGTCTCGGGTGCTATGTTATGGGGAGCAACTGGCCCTTTGATGGAGTGGCTACTTAACCATACACCATTGACCGTCTCCTTTATGTTAACAGTCCGTTTATCGGTTGCAGGTATATTACTACTTACATATTTATTGTTAACAGGAAAAAATATTTTTAGTATTTGGCAGCATAAACTCTGGGGTAGACAGCTCATTACTTTTGGTATTGCAGGGATGCTAGGTGTACAATTTGCTTTTGTTGCTGCTATAAATGAAAGCAACGCAGTACTTGCGACCTTACTACAATTTTTAGCGCCCATTTTTGTTGTGGCATATGTCTCTCTTAGTTTAAAGAAATGGCCACCAAAATATCAAGTGTTAGGGATTATTGGTACCCTTATAGGGTTATTTCTATTACTAACGAACGCTTCGTTTGAAAGTTTGCTTATTAGTCCAAAAGCCTTGCTTTGGGGTATAGCAGTAGGCTTAACATTTGCATTTTACACACTGTATCCTGCACGCTTAATGAAGGAGTGGAGTGTGCTATTAGTAGTTGGCTGGGGCATGCTGGTAGGTGGTTTAACATTAGGCTTAGTGAGCCGTGTGTGGCAGTCCAACCAATGGGTTGTTTTAACAGATTTTAAGATACTTATGTTAGTCGTGGCATTAATATTTTTTGGAACAGTAGCCTTTATTCTGTTTTTAAGTAGTATGAAATATATTACAGCAGTGGAGACGAGTATCCTTTCCAGTATCGAACCATTAACAGCAATGGTTATTTCAGTCATTGTATTCGGTACATCTTTAGGTTTTTGGCAATTAATAGGTGTTTTCGTTATGCTTGTTTGTGTAACCTGGCTTTCGGTAGCAGGCGAAAAAGCATAAATATACTATTGGGTTAGGATTTTTTAACTAGCTTTATATTTTATCTCTGACAAGGGGGAAAGAATGTGAAAGAAGTTTTTTCCTATGTAAGGCCATATAAATGGACTGCCATTTTTGCTTTATGTTTAATGCTTTTAGAATTATTTGTGGAGCTTGTACAGCCACTCATTATGGCAAAAATAATTGACGAAGGTGTACGAGCCCAAAATCAAGGGATGATTTTGCAATGGGGAGCTGTTTTACTTGCACTATCAATCGTAGCCTTTATAGCGGGAGTCATTAACTCTTATTTCTCCTCTCATACAGCACAAAGCTTTTCATATGATTTACGAAATGCCATGTTTGATAAAATTCAATCCTTTACACTAGCAACCTATCAAAAATTTTCCACAGCATCGCTCATTACTAGATTAACGAATGATGTCACACAGGTACAAACGGTACTGTTTATGAGCTTACGTATTATGCTTCGAGCACCGCTTGCTGTTATAGGAAGTATCGTAATGGCCTTTGTTGTAAATGCCAAATTGGCGCTGTTTTTAGTGATAGGCGCACCCATCATCTTTATTTTTCTTATTTTTATGGTGGCGAAGGGTGTGTCTTATTTTGGACGTGTACAGAAGAGGGTAGATCGTTTAAATAGGGTATTACAGGAGAATTTACAGGCAATTCGTTTAGTGAAGGCCTATTTACGTGGAGCATATGAGGCTACACGCTTCGATGAAGTTGCTTCACGCTTAAAAATGGATACAGTAAAGGCTTTACGCATTATGGAATATATTATGCCTGTTCTATTATTCATCATGAACATGAGCTTGCTTGCCGTTTTATGGTTTGGTACAAAGCAAATTGCCACAGGGACAACGCCACTTGGCGATATTGTAGCTATTGTCAATTATGCCATGCGTATGACCGGCTCGTTTTCAATGTTTGCGTTTATTATTATTTTTTATGCGCGTGCAAAGGCCTCCGCAGAACGTATGGCAGAAGTACTATCTATGGAAAATGAGGTGGAGGATATTTCCCACTCAGAAGAAGTAGATAGCACAATGCAATATGGAGAGCTAACCTTTGAACATGTTTGTTTTACCTATCCAGGAGGAGATGCTCCCGTCCTGTCAGATGTGAGTTTTCAAGTGAGGTCAGGAGAAAAATTAGCGATTATGGGGGCAACCGGTGCTGGAAAGTCAACATTGTTACAGCTAATTCCTCGTTTTTATGAAGTAACGCAAGGAAGAATTCTTGTGGAAGGGCAGGATGTTCAGGACTGGGAATTGCAAGAGCTACGTGAAATCATTGGTTATGTCCCTCAGCAATCATTATTGTTTACAGGAAGTATTGCAGATAATGTACGTTGGGGAGATACTCAGGCTGAAATGGATGCTGTACTACAGGCTACAATGCAGGCACAAATACATGCATCTGTGGAAGATTTCCCAAATGGTTACGACACTAAGGTTGGACAAAAAGGTGTTAATTTATCAGGGGGCCAAAAACAAAGACTATCTATTGCTAGAGCTCTTTTGAGAAAGGGGCATATTTTAATGCTTGATGATAGTACAAGTGCCTTAGATGTTAAAACTGAACAGTCTTTGTGGGAGGCATTAAGTGAAGAGAAGGCAACAATGCTTGTTGTCACACAAAAAATTCGCACAGCTAAAGGTGCAGACCGTATTTTACTGATCGATGCTGGAAAAGTGGTTGCATATGGTAAACATGAAGAGCTTTTACAAACTTCAACGCTCTATAAAAAAATTGCAATCTCCCAACAGGAGGTGGAGGATTAATGGGATTTTTCCAAAAACCTTTTGGCTATGAGCCCATTTTGACTAAAGATGATCTGAAGCAAGCTGTGAAGAAAAAGAAAGGGCCTCGTGCAGCAGATTGGAAAAGTACATTGCTTCGACTATGGAAAATTGTCGACGAACAACGCACACTCCTCATTGTGGTTCTTTTACTAGTGATGCTCAGTTCAATTTTAGCTTTAGTTGGTCCTTATTTAATCGGTCAAATGATTGATAATTATGTTATGCATGGCAAGCTTTCAGGTTTAGGTAAGTGGATTGGTGTATTAATTGGTATTTATATTCTGTTAGCTGTTTCACTTTTTCTACAAAACTATTGGATGATTGGTATTGCTCAGCAGACTATTTATAGATTACGAACAAGTATATTTGCTCATTTTCAACGATTACCAGTTGCATTCTTTGATCGTCGCCAACATGGTGAACTGATGAGTCGTATGACGAATGATATTGAAGCTGTCAGCTCTACCTTAAATAGCTCTTTTATCCAAGTGTTTTCAAGTGTACTTACGCTTGGAGGAACCGTCATTATTATGCTTAGTTTAAGCCCTTTGCTGACAGTGCTGACGATGACAATTATTCCGCTGATGTTTTGGGCTATGCGCTGGATTACACGGCGTACAGCATCCTTATTTAAAGAGCAGCAAGTAGCTATTGGCGCTTTGAATGGGATGATAGAGGAAACAATTTCAGGGCAGCGGATTGTCAAAGCTTTCTCACAAGAAGAGCGTATGAAAGCAGAGTTTCGAGAAAAAAGCTCGCGATTAAGAAGAACCGGTTTTTGGGCACAGACATACTCGGGCTATATTCCTAAAGTCATGAACTTTTTAAATAATATGAGCTTTACAATTGTTGCAGGTATAGGAGGCGTGCTTGCGTTATATGGGCATGTGTCGATAGGAGTTATTGTTATATTCACTGAATATGCACGACAATTTACACGTCCTTTAAATGATTTAGCAAACCAGTTCAATACGGTACTATCAGCCATTGCTGGTGCAGAGCGTGTATTTGCCTTGCTTGATGAACAACCAGAGGCAGAAATCGTTTCAGCACAAAAGCATCAGTTATTGGGGCATGTGGCGTTTAAGCATGTGTATTTTAAATATGAGCTGGAAGAAGAAGCTTACACACTAAAGAATGTTAATTTTAAAGTAGAACCTGGACAAACGGTAGCCCTTGTTGGTGCGACTGGAGCTGGGAAAACAACAATCCTCCAACTGATTGCAAGGTTTTATGAGGTAACAAAGGGTGAGGTATTATTTGATGGCATAAATGTACAGCAAATAGATCGTCAATCCCTTCGCTCACAGATGGCTTTTGTATTGCAGGACCCCTTTTTATTTGAGACTTCTGTTCGTGAAAATATCCGATATGGTCGACTGGATGCAAGTGATGCAGAGATTGAGAAAGCTGCCAAGCAAGCGAATGCCCATGACTTTATCATGAAGCTCAAAGATGGCTATGATACGATTCTTGCTGCGGATGGACGCGAGATATCACAAGGTCAGAAGCAGTTACTCTCTATAGCAAGGGCGCTTATTGCTGATCCGAAAATTTTACTTTTGGATGAGGCGACAAGCAGTATCGATACTGTGACGGAAATGGCGATACAAGAGGCGCTTGATACGTTAATGCAGGGTCGCACTAGTTTTGTTATTGCCCATCGATTAAATACTGTGCATAATGCCGATATGATTTTAGTTATGCAAAAAGGTGAGTTAGTTGAAGCTGGACCTCAGCAAAAACTAATTGAATCGGGTGGCCTTTATGCGCAAATGCTTCAGTCCTCCTCGCATCATCTTGAGGAATAGAGGAAAAAGGTGATATCAACGGCAGAAACAGCCATTTTGAAAGGCAAGGGATTGATTGCCGTTCCGCCAGCGTCCTTTCCAGGGGGCGTCTGATGAGCCGCTTTACTCCAAGCAATCATGTGCAAAAGTACCTTACTCTTATCTTTCAAACGAGCCGTAGTGAACAAAATAGCCTATTATTTTTGTATGATTAGAGAAAGGATAGCCTCTTATTTTCAATGTGGAGAAGTGATGAGTGACAACAACCCTCTATAAAGAGTAGTGGACACCTTCACTTTATTTAAAAATCTTTGCTAAAAAGAGCAGTAGCGGAGGAAGCGGCTCACAGGGAAGCAAGTAGCCTGCTACGTTAATCCATCTTCACCTTTCACAAAAATACGATGAAAAGAGTAATTTCATGTGAAATTACTCTTTTTTCGTTAAATTGAAATGTTATTAATTTGAATAAATAGTATAATATTATAAAAAAACATCTAATAGGAGTTTTTGTATAGTTTAAAAGTAACTGTGTAAAAAAGATTAATTATCTCTCATTTTGAGAAATTAGCATAATATTTTATATCTATAATTTCTAGTAAATTTCAGTCATTTTCATGAATTTTTATAGTATAAATCCTTTTATTATTCTGTTTTTTGAAGTAAAATTCTGATTAATAGTGGGTATTTATATATTTTGTTGCCAGTTTATTTTTATTCTTGCTACAATAGGGCAATAGTCTGACACAGGAACGGAGTAAAAGATGAATATTTCAGTGATGACAGTGTCTTTTCCATTAGATGGAGAAACATTGAAAGAAGTAAAACTATTATGTGAAGAAGCAACCATTCATGATTATCGAGTATATGAAACCATTATGAGTGTACCAATGGCTAGCTCTTTTGAGTCAAAGGGCTTTATGGTACTAGCATATGAGGATGAACAGGATCTGTTAGTAGGTGCAGCTAGTGCCATTGATTTGATGGGACTTCATACATATGAATGGTCATTAGTAGTAACACCTGCATATCGACAGAAGGGTATTGGAGCTGCATTAGTTGAGGGTATACAAGCTGGCTTAGCAGATAGAGGAGCGGAGGGGCAATTAGCTGTAGTAATTGATGGCTCTCCTTATGGACATGCATTTATTGAAAATAAAGGTTATGCCTACAGCTTTTCGGAAGCAACATTAGAAACAAAAGCAGAACCAGTAGAATTACAAACGGATATTAGTATTCAACCTTATGCTGGTGAGCAGGGGGAATTGATTGCCATCTATAGTGAAGCTTTTGGTGATTTACCCGAAGAATCAGAGGAACTCATTGCCTTTAATACATCTACAAATGGACGAAAGCTTTGGGTTGCTTATCGAGATGGCCTTGTTGTTGGAACTGTGACGACTGCTCAGGAAAATGAAATCCAATGGGTAACAGCACTTGCTGTTCATCCAAATTGTGAGGGACAAGGTGTTGGAACAGCATTGCTTTCTTTTTCAAAGGATTACGCGAGCAAAGTTGGTGCGAAATTTGTTATGCTCGATGTAGAAATTGACAATAAAAAAGCATTATCTGTCTATGAAAAGGCAGGTTTTATGAAGGCACAGCAAATCGATTATTATGTAAAACAGTAGGAAAAAGGGCGAGGAGTGGTATTTAACATCAACTCCTCGCTCGTTTTTTATCATAATTACCTACTATCTTCATATAGTATTAATAAGCTTTAAGAAAGGAGTCGTGATCATGCGCATGCCAGCATTGCCAAAAAAGAAGTCTCCTCCAAAGGAAGCCCCTAGATCATGGTGGAAAGTAGTTAAAGCTTATTTATCGAAAGGGAAGTTTTATCGATTGCCGCCAAGAAACTGATGATGAATGAAAAAGTCGCCTTCTAGCGACTTTTTAATTTTCTAATAAAAATGTATTTTTGGATGGGCCAATTAAATAGAGTTCATGCATTGATCGTGTGAGAGCTACATACAGTAGTTTCCGATCAATTATTGTATCGTAAAAGGGTGTTTCAAAGGCAGCTACAATGACGGCATCAAACTCAAGCCCTTTAGCAAGATGACTTGGTACAACAAGCAACATTTCCTGATTAATCGATTCATTTTCTGTTAGCAGCTGTGAGGCAATTTTGTTGTCTTTCAATGTATGTTGCATCGAAATGGCTTCAGCAGTAGTTTTGCAAATTAAAGCGATAGACCGATGACCATGTTGACGAATAGCTTCAAAAATCTCTTTAATTTTTAAGGCATCAAATTGATCTGCTTGAATAAAACTTGGCACATTACCGTGACGAACAACTGGCTCAACCAGCGGTAGCTGCTCATTCATTTGCGCTAAAATTTGATTAGCGACTTCCATAATTTCAATGGTTGTTCGATAGCTTTTTTGCAATGTTCGGAAGCTTGCACGAGGAAATAAACTTTGGACAGGTTCCCAGGCAGTTAATGAGCGATAGCTATGAATTCCTTGAGCTAAATCGCCAACCATTGTAAACATGTCTGTATCAAGACCTGTTTTTAAAGCAGCAAGCTGAAACAAACTATAATCTTGTACTTCATCGATAAAGACAACACGCATTTTCCATTCATCTGGGATGCCTTTTAGACGTGCTTGTAAATAGTATAGTGCGGCTAAATCTTCGAGTGCCCATTGTTCTTTACGATGTGCCTGCAAAAATTGCTGTTGTTCAAGATAATGCCATTCAGGAGCTAGCTCTGTTAAAAGTTCGGCGTCGGTAAGAAGGGTGCGATAAAGTGTTTTAATGTTATATTTAGGAAAGCGGCGCATATAGGCAGTTGCAGTTGTTTTCGTTTCTTTTTCTATTGCTGGAATTCGTTCGTCGCGTTCATCGATAAATTTTGTGACAACACGTCGACGCTTTTCATCATCCCGTATACCATTTAAGGCTTTACCCAATGCTTCATCATATTTTTTATGGAGTGTAGCTAAGACAGCCTGTTTTTTTTGGCGGACATGGCTAGCTAACACCTTTTTTATATGTGCAAGGCGTTTTTCAATTGGCATATAAGAAAACTCATATAAAAACAGTTTCTTTAGATGAGCAGCTCGCATAATACAGTATTTTTCAATATAAACATCTTCGAATTGTTGCGCGATTTCTTGCTCCAGCTTCTGGATATAGCGCTCAATGACATCACGATAATAAAGTGAACCTTTCACTTCAGCGATCCACGCAGTAGGCTGATGATTTCCACCAGCAACGAGCAATTCTAATTGCTCATTTGGATTTTGAAGCTTTAATTTTAATTTAGTGGCAGCAAGAACGTAGTCTGTAAAAGTAGTTTGGCATATTTTATCGACACCAAGCTCTGGTAAAACATCACCTATATAATCAATAAATAGCTTATTCGGTGCTAAAATCATGAGCTGTTCAGGATTAAAATGCTCGCCCATTGTGTAGAGGAAATAAGATATTCGGTGGAGAGCGATAGTTGTTTTTCCACTACCTGCTGCACCTTGTACAATAATTGGTTGACGAAGATGTGCTCGAATAATTTCATTTTGTTCCTTTTGGATTGTCGAGACAATTTCAGTTAAACGAACATCTGCTTTCCCAGCCAATGCTTCTTGTAGGAGTTCATCGTTTGTTGTTAGATCAATATCCCGTATATCGAGTAATTCGCCGTTCTCGATCTTATATTGTCTTTTAGCAAAGAGATGTCCTTTATGAACTTCTCCACGGACATCGTACTCCATATCACCAAGACGTCCATCATAATAAACATTGGCTACGGGTGAGCGCCAGTCAACAATAATGGGCTCATGGGTTTCACGATGAAATAGTGAGGTTTTCCCAATATAAAGGAATTCTTCAGGATCACCTGTCTTTTGGAAATGGATTCGGGCAAAATAGGGCTTTTTCCGAACGGCTTCTAGACCTTCTTTTTGATTACGAGCCATTTCAAAGAATCTGGCGTTTGTTAAGATATTTAAATAACTTAAACTCGAATCTAAGTAATCAAGGTCAGCCATGGACTTGCGGATATTTTCTTGAGCGGATTGTAGATCTCGTTGTGATTCGTCTAATATTTGTTGCATATAACTTTGGGTATAGGTTAACCGCTCTACCTCAGCCTGAAAATCCGGATGTTGTACAGTCATTTTTAGCACCTCCTAGGTACTTACAATTTCAAAGTAGATTATCATACTACTATATATAATATTTACCATCAAGTGAAAGCTAAATAGTTAATTATGCTACTATTACATTGGGGTTGGAAAGTTTTTCTTTAAATGATAATAGAGGAGGTTAATGATTTTGGACATTTTTGCACATAGAGGTGTTTCGATAAACTATCCAGAAAACACGATGGCAGCCTTTCAAGCAGCATCAAAGCTTCCTATAGCAGGGATAGAGCTGGATGTTCATTTAACCGCAGATAAAGAGGTAGTGGTCATTCATGATGAAACCATTAATCGTACCTCCAATGGTTCAGGCTATGTAAAAGATTTTACATTACAGCAATTGCGTACATTTGACTTTGGTTCGTGGTTTTCTCCAGAGTTCGGAGATGAAACAATCCCTACGTTAGGGGAAGTGTTAGAGCTTTTTGCAGGTACCAACCATCGTATTAATATTGAACTGAAAACAGATATTATTTCATATGAAGGGATTGAAGCGCTCGTACTCAAAGAAGTGGCTGCACAGCAAATGACTGAAAGAGTAATCATTTCATCTTTTAATCATGAATCATTGCAAACAGTATCAAAAATAGCACCTTATATAGAAAGTGCGGCGCTGTTTGCAGAAGTGTTAGTAGATTTTACTTCTTACATTGCTCTTATTCCAGCTAAAGCGTTACATGTAAGTTTACCAACGTCATTTCGTAAATCAGTTAAACTAGCTCTCGCTGAAGGAGCAACTGTCCGTGTATATACTGTTAATGATCAACGTGATGCTCGCTATTTACAGCAACTAGGTATACAGGCGATATTTACTGATGACCCAGAGAAAATATTACAGGCCCTTAGTTAAAGCAAGGAAGGGGCTAGGAGACAAAAAGCTTCCGTGGAATAAGTAGCATTTTTGTAATACCCACGGAAAGCGACGTCTTCTAGAAGATACGTTCTACCATTTCGCACGATGTTCTTCAATACATCCGAGCATTTGTTGAATAACAAGTGTTTCACCATTGTCGAGTAAAATGGAGCCGTCGTAATAGCCAAATAGTTGATGTACCTCCGATTTAACTAATTTGGCATTAGTTTGAGCAACACGTTCAAAAAAAGGGGAGAAGGTTAATGAAACCTGATTAGAAAATTTCGTTTTTACTTTCCAACGTTGCATATAGTCTCCAGAATCATATTGAAACAAAAGATCCTCATGTATTTTGGTCATTTTACCATCAACAAAAACAGCATTTTCAGTCATGCCAGTACCATCTGTCCATTTACCTCCTAAGTTCAGTCCAATCCGTCTTCCTCGAACTCGCTGAGAGGCCATTCCCCAATTCCATAATGCTTGACGTGGCCATACACCTCGTCCATAATCTAACACTGCAAAATTCTCTTCGGCCGAAAAATTATAACGGCGTGTACCAATTGTGACAACACCTGAAGTTGGGAGTATATGATGCTTGCCTGTAAATTGAAATGTTTTGCGATTCCAAGGGATGACAACATTTAAGGTTTCATCAGTTGGGGGATGTTGGACGATAAGCTTTGCACGTAAAACATCACCATCAAAGTCTGGTATGGACACCGATAGATGCGTTTCATTTTGTATATATAATAGATCAATCATCATTTCGCTATTTTTAAATGAGACGGATTCTAAAACCTGTGTCGGCATTTTTAATTTACCACCGAAGGGAATGGTAATCGTTTTTTCGAAATAGCGCTGTGTTTCATATTCAAGGAAATAAACGAAGCAGACAGCAGCATAATCTAAATGACTAATCGTAGCAGAAAACAAGATTTCGTCACCATAGATACACCAATAGTTCCATTTCTTTTTGCGCATGAGATGGCCGCTTAAATTGCTGTTAATAAGGGGCTTACGTGCAAATCCGATGGCTGCTGGATTTAAATTACCTTTTTTATCGCATAAAAGAGTAGGCTGTAAAATTTCTTTCTCAGCATGCTGCTTCACAATTAACATCCCTTCCAGTCATAAAATAAAATCTGCATTGTATTACTCTTTATTGTAGCAAAAATGTTCTTGAAAATGGAAAGGAACGTGCTGAATATAATTGATTTCAATAAGAATATGAGTAAGGACCTAACTAATAGAAAGTCATGAATAGACATATGATGGCATGAGGAGGGGATGTATGGCAAAAATGTATAACAGGCAGGCTGCAGTTCAATATGCTAATTTATGGTGGAACAGACGCAACCCAGCTTTTCCAAACTTTGATGTAGATTGCACAAACTATATATCTCAATGCTTACTTGCGGGTGGCGCACCAATGCGTGGCGCACCGAGTAGAGATAAAGGTTGGTGGATTCAACAAGGGAATTGGAGCTTTAGCTGGTCTGTGGCTCATTCATTAAGGTGGTATTTAGAGGGATCTACAACTGGATTGAAGGGTAGGCGTGTTCAATCGGCAGAGGAGCTAGAGCTTGGGGATGTCATTTTTTATGATTTTCAAGGAAATGGGAGAATTGATCACTCCGTTATTGTCACAAGTATTCAAAATGGTATTCCCTATGTCAATGCCCATACTTCGGATAGTATTAATCGACCTTATTTTTACGAGGATTCCACTGCCTATACACCGAGTATGACTTACTTTTTCTATCATATAGATGACAGCTTTGCTTAAGAAGAGATAGTTTTAAAGCATATCATTTTGTGATAATGTGAAAGATAGAAGAGACCAACTCTAATATGTTGTCTTATGGTAGAAGGAGAATAGAAATATGAGCGAACAAATTTTATCGGTTAGAGATGCAATTATTCAACGTCGTTCCATTAAAAAGTTTAATGGTCAGCCTGTAGATCGTGAGGATTTGATGGCTATTATCGATGATGCTGTCTGGGCACCAAATCACGGTAACCGTGAGCCTTGGCGTTTAGTAGTAGCCTGTGGAAAGGAATTAGCAGACCTACACCAGCTATTACGCGACCTGACAATTCCAAAATGGCAGGAGCTTTCAAGTGAAGATTTAGCGAAGCAAATGATGAAATTTACATTACCAGGTGGCTATGCTTTTGTAATCGTACCAGAGGATGCTCGTCAAAAAGAACGTTTAGAAGATTATGCAGCTGCAAGTACGTTTATTCAAAATATACAACTGCTTGCGTGGGATAGAGGCATTGGTTCTTGCTGGAAAACGCCAGGCTTCTTAGATAATCCGAAATTCCGTGAAGCTTTAAAGGTTCAGCCAGGTGAGCGTGTCATTGCCATGCTACAAATGGGTTATTTTGATGAAGTACCGAAAGGCAAGGAACGTAAACAATCAGCTGAAATAGTGACGATTTTTGGTGAATAACCGAAAAAAATCCCTTCACTTTAAAAGTGAGGGGATTTTTTAATGGGACGATATTTATTTTTGTAAATCAGAAACCTCGTATAAGTAATCACTTAACACACGTAAGCCTTTATCGAAGTTTTCTAAATGGAAGTGTTCGTTCGGTGCGTGGAAGTTTTCACTTGATAAGCCGAAGCCCATTAACACCACAGGTAAATCTAAAATTTCATCAAAGGCAGCTACAATAGGGATAGATCCTCCGCCACGTGTGTATGCAGTTGGTACATTATACACTTTTTCATAGGAACGTCCAGCTGCTTGGATAAATGGATGATCGAAAGGTGTTAAGAATGGACGCCCTTTATCAAATTCAGAAACATTGATTTCCACACCAGTAGGTTTATGTTTTTCAACATGGGCTTTTAATAGTGCTACAATTTCGTCAGGCTCTTGATTTGGAACAAGACGGCATGTGATTTTAGCACCAGCTTCCGCAGGTAGAACCGTTTTGATGCCTTCACCAGAGAAGCCACCAAATACACCGTTAACCTCTAGTGTTGGACGAGCCCAAGTGCGTTCTAAATAAGAAAAACCTTGTTCACCGAATAATTCTTTTACGCCAACTTCCTGTTTAACTGATTCCTCATCAAAGCCAAGTGCTAAATAAGCTTCACGTTCTTCTTCTGATAGTGGCAATACTTTATCGTAGAAGCCTTCAACTTGAATCGTTCCATGCTCATCACGGAAGGATGCTAAAATTTCAGCCAATGCATGGATAGCATTTTGGACGCCGCCACCGTAAAGACCAGAGTGTAGATCTCCTTTAGCTCCACGAACATCAATTTGAATGCCTGTTAAGCCACGTAATCCATAGCATACCGCAGGCTTACCAGGACCATAAAGGCCCGTATCAGAAATTAAAATTAAATCTGCTGCGAGTTTTTCCTTATGTTCTTCAACATAAGCAGGTAGATGCGGACTGCCGATTTCTTCTTCGCCTTCATAAATGAATTTGACATTGACTGGTAAAGTCCCTGTTGTTGCAAAGAGTGCCTCAATCATTTTTAAATGCATAAACACTTGTCCTTTATCATCACTCGCTCCACGGGCAAATAATTTATTGTCACGAATCGTAGGATTGAACGGCTCGCTATCCCATAAATTTAATGGATCAACAGGTTGTACATCATAATGACCATAAAATAAAATAGTCGGTTTCCCTTCAGCATGTAACCAATCCGCATAGACAACAGGGTGCCCAGCTGTTTGTGTAATAGAGATATTTTCAAGATTTAGTTTTTCAAACGCATTAGCTAGCCATTGTGCTGCCTGTTGAATATCTTCTTTATGCTCAGATAGAGAACTGATACTTGGAATTCGTAAAAATTCATTCAGTTCATTTAAATGTGCCTCACGATGTTCTGCAAAATAAGCATCTAATTGCTGTAAATTTGTCATCTAGCATCCCTCTTTCCAATATTTCGATAATAGAAATAGTATAGCATAATGTGGAAGGGGAATCTTGCTATAGCAATGGTTTCAAACGTTTTTATTAGTGCTTAGCCCCAATTTTAGCCCCACTAGCCTGTAAAGTTTGGCTGAATAACGAAACAGATTCTTCTTCTAATTCCTTTAGAACATGGCCATATACATCCATTATCATTTTTGGTGTATTGCCTAATCGTTCAGCAATAACTTTCACATTAAGTCCACGGTTTAACAAGAAGTGCAATGTGTATGCCGTAAACCATGTATCGTTGTTTTTGGCAGTCCAGTCCGATCTAAAATTTTATTAAATGCATAAATAGGACTTGTCGGAACGATCGGATCTGCAGCGTGTATAACTAACATATAGTCTTTTTTTGTTAATCAATTAAATTGTCGAAAGATAAAATATACTGACATATTGAGAGTGTTTAACTAAAATATATGAACTTATAGTAACGTTATGTTAAATAAGGAATAGTACTTATTTAACTTTTTATTTGAAATATTTAACTTATTAGATTAACATTATATAAAATAAATGGAAGGGGTTTTAGTAATGTACATTTCTACTTTGCGACAGAAACAGGGGGAATTAAGAGCGTTAGATATGTTAGAAGCAAGACATGTTAATTCTAACTTATTCATTCCTAATATTATTCTAAAAGATTCTTCGATAGAATCATTACAACAAATAAAAGATAAATTTAACTCTAAGGTGATTTTAGACACAAGAGATTTAGATGCAGATGAAATTGGAGAATTAGAGGAAAATGTTTTATTAGCTGATTTTCAACATTTTTATATTAATTACTCAATTGAAAATTGTATAACAAGTTGGCCTACAGAAAAATTCGATTATGTTAAAATTCCAAAAAATTTGTTGAATGAATTTTTTGTTCAATGGGTTCAGGCGAATAACTTGAAATTTCCTAAAAATATTATGTTTGATTTTGAAGCTGTGAAAGAAATTCTGTCTGATGAAACTCTCAGTATTGTAACAAGAATAATAGATATATTGGGAGAAAAAAATTACATTATTTGCAGTGGGGCTATACCCAATTCTGTACCTGAAAATGCATCAACAGATTATAAATTACAAAGGTTTGAATTAGATGTTTTTAATCAAATAAAAGAAAAGACTGGTGTAAACATCATTTTTAGTGATTATTCAACAGTAAGTCCTGTAATTTCAAGTGGAGGGAGAGCAATTGTACAAATTAAATATACATTAGAAAACGAATATTGGTTTGTTCGAAACGGGTTAAGACGAGGAAATTATAATTTCGTAAGTGTATGTGATACGATTGTAAGTAAAGCTAGGACTTTTGACGCGCAATCTTGTTGGGCAGATAAATATATTCAAGATGTTCATATTAGTGGGGAGAATAGTGGGAATCCGTCAGTGTGGGCATCATTAGGTATTAATAAACATCTTGTTATGTGTATTAATGAAAATCTCTAAATTAAAAAATAGGTGCCTATCAAAGCACCTATTTTCAGTTTGCGATTTCATTTGTTTTTGATTTCAATGTTAGCCTAATAAGATGTTTAATTTCCCTCTTTTTGTTTAAAGAAAGATGTTCATTTAACAATTTTACTAAGTCTTGCTTAAAAAACTTTCGAATTTGAAGTTTACTGTATTTATTCGTTACTGCAGGTTGACCAATTGCAACTTTCTTCACTTCCTCTGCAGTCAATAGTGCAACAAAATTCTCGAAAGAAAGATATGGATTCAATTTTGCTCTACGTTCAAAACTAATTTTTAATTTACCATTAGAGTTTTTTTCTATTAAAATTATACCCCAATAATTAGGTATGATTTGTTCTGCTTCTTGTAATAACTTTTTTCCAGTTACAATATAATTCATCTCAAAGTTTAAATCATATTCTAAAATTTGTGTCTCTAATCTCTTTAATGAATCGTAATCACTCTTGATTTCATATGCAATAACATGGCCATTTACCGCAACTACATCCGCCCTAGCTTTTCCAGAGGGTACAGTGAATTCCTCATATATATAGCACTCTTTATAACCATTTAAACGATTTATAAGTGCATTTCGCATTTCTTTTTCATCAACTTTCATCATACAAAACACTCCTTAGTAAGTATTTTAACTTTAGAGCTTGAAATTTTAAAGTAAAATAAAAATTGACTTTTATTGATCCCAATCCTATACACTCGCCGCCAAGCTAAATTTAATATATTTCAATCTTGCCCCAAAGCAAACTATTATATTCATTATCTTGCAATTCCTGATGATACTAGATTACCGTTAAACCGTTGATACATAAGGCTTTCTTGCTTATTGATGTAATACCTTGCACCCTGAAAATAATAGAAATAGTATAACATAATGTGGTAGGGAAGTGCCGTCATATCAGAGCCACTGCTATTTTTATTTGGGAGGAGTTTACTAGTCATTTTCTAAAACTTTTCAATCAAGTTCGAATGATGATATAGAGTAAAGTAGGTTGTTAAGAAAAATGTGACAAAGTCTATAAGAGAGAGCTTTGCCACACTCGGGAAATGGTAATATAAACCATGGGAACTATAAAAAGTTCGTCTTATTTTGTTTTCTTATCATTGGCACGCTCGATAAATAAGTCAGTTAAATCGTTCATTTGTCCAATAACAGAAATGGGGTCTGTAAACCAAAATTTGAAATTATCTATTTCGTACACTTCATTATTTTTAACAACATCTAAACTTTTCCATACAGGAGCCGTTGTAAAGTCGACTTTAGGCGTGTCGGCCGCTCTTGCAACGATAACACGGTCCCCTACAAAGTCTGAAATTTTTTCTGAAGAAATTTGTACCCATGGGGTTTTTATAGTAGTTTCTGCTTTTACAGCTGGCGCCATTTGTAAGCCTAATCCCGTATAAACAGGATACCCTGTATAACCATCGCCATAAATAGTGATGGTTCCTTTACCATCCAGTATATCCATAACAGTTATTGTTTCTTCAGGCTTAATAATATGAGCAATTTTTTGGCGAGCTGTTTGAACTTGTTGTTGATAGTTTTTTTGCCACTCCTGGGCAAGATTTTCTCGATTTAAAATAATACCAAATTCTTTAATGAGTTTAGGTATATTTTCTTCGTATTCAATATAGATGGTAGGTGCAATTTTAGAAAGCTGCTCATACATTTCTTTATTACCTGTAATAATTAAATCAGGTTCTAATGAAAGTACTTTTTCTATAGAGTCTCCGATTACCTCAATTTCTTTTTTATCTTTTTCAGGAATATAAGGGTTTTTTAGCTGTGCTTCATTCGAACCAACTGGTTTGACATCTAAAGCAAGTAAGTAACCTAAATAAAAATCAGTAACAATACGTTGCGGATTTTTTTTATACGTAATATCACCATTGATGGAGTGATAAACCATTGTTTCCTCTGATTCTTTGGTAGTGTCGTTGTTTGTACAAGCTGTTAATAATAAAGCAGCACATAAAACAAATGAAGCTACTATAGTATGGTTCCAATTAAATTTCATTGGTAAAAAGCCTCCTTCATATTGATAACAATTATCATTATATAAAGGTCCTCGATTGAATACATCGGAGGATTTTAGCTCAAAATTAGGATTATTCAACACTAGAGAAGTGGGTAAATATAATCTTTTATATTGGCCAGGCGTTAACCCAGTATGTTTTTTAAATAGGCGAGTAAAGTAAGAAGAATCTTCGTAACCAATTTGCTTCGAAACTTCTTGGATTGAATGATGTGTTTCAACTAAAAGCCGCTTTGCATGTTTGATACGAGTATGTAATAAATAATCAATTAGACCATAACCAGTTTGATATTTAAATTGTTTAGAGAGATAAGATACACTGTAATTCATTTTTTCTGCAATTGTATGACGCGATAAATTTTCATGAAAATGCTTATTTATATAATCTAATGTTTGAGAGGTTAACTGTTCCTCATGCAATCTATTTGAATCTAGTGTATACATTTCATAGATTAATTCTGCTAAGTATAATTTTGTCTTATATTTACTAGCATCAGTGTGCATTTCCCATTGTGTGTTTATGTTATCTATTAATGTTAACCAATGCTTCGGTGCATCATAAAAAATGAGAGGCTCTAAGGGCTCAGATATTGTGTTATCAAAAGAAACATTACAATAGATCCATAGACATTCTGAAGATGGTTCCTGCGTGACATGTATGTTTATAGGGTCACGAACAATCAAAAAGATGTTTTTATGGTGTAAAAGGGGAGTATGCTGTAAGTCCCATTCGCCGGACCCTTGAGCAATAAAACCGAAAATACAGTTACAAGTAATGACAGGCATTAACTGTGGATTTTTAGATATATGTATAATGGTTAATTTTGCCGAGTCCCAATCTGCTAAAGTAAGGTTTTTCAATTGATGGTTCACTTCTTTCAATAGGTTATATTACGATAATACAATTAATGATAATGATTCTCAAATAGATGCTTGTATCGTAGAAGTGAAAATTTTCTTAAAAACATACGAAAAAAAGTAAACTGCATTCAAATGATTAGATTGACTCTAATCATTTGAAGTGCAGTTATGCAAGATGTTTCTATTTAATTAGACATATAGCGTTGTATAATTTTCTCATTTTTTTCAGCGAAGCGGTCATTGTGAGAGGATACACCAGCCATATCGACTCCGGTAGGATCTAAATATAGCTTCGCACTATTAACGGCTAGAATGGCATCATTAAACGCACCAGCTATCAGGCGAACCTTACTAGGGTGAGTAATAAAATCACCAGCACCAAATATGCCTGGAATACTTGTGTGCATTTTAGGCGAAACAGATATACCATATTCTTCACATTCAAAGCCCCATTCCATAATAGGACCGTAGAAGGATCGTTCAAAGCCGTGATTAACAATTATTTCATCGACTTCAAATTGTGTGCTCTCACCAGATGTAACATGTTGGACAGTAACCCGTTCTATTTTGGTGTTGTTGCCGTGCAAACTAGTCACAACATAGGGGACTAGTGATGTGGCAACTTGCTTCATTTGCGAAACAGATGATTCAAACGCTTTGAAATCTTCTCGACGATGAACAACAATGACTTCCTTAGCAATTGGTGCAATGGCAATCGCCCATTCCACAGCAGAGTCACCACCACCTGAAATTAAAACACGTTTATTGGCAAACTTAGATTTATCCGTAACTGTATAGTGTAAATTAGTTAATTCGTAACGATCTGCTCCTTCTATATTTAACTTTTGAATTTTGGTAATACCACGACCTGCTGCTAAAATGACCGTTCTGCTAAAATGACGTTCTCCTGTTTTAGCAATTAACTCAAAAATTTTATCTTCCCGCTGTTCCATGCCAACAATTTCTTGCCCATAAACGATGGTTGGATCAAATGTTTTCGCTTGAGTAATAAGTGCATTTATTATTTCTTCACAGCGAACAGGCTCAACACCACCTACATCCCAAATTAGCTTTTCTGGATACGTTCTCATAAAACCACCGAGCTCATGCTTGATCTCAATAATTTTTGTTCTCATTTCGCGCATCCCACTATAAAATGCGGAATACATGCCAGCTGGTCCACCACCAATAATTGTTACGTCATAAATGTCTTGTTCATTTATTGACATTAGGGCACCAACTTTTCAACAATATAGTCGATTAGTAGTTCTGTGCCAATAGGACCTAGTCCAACTGCATAATCCTTTGTATCTAATGGGAACACGCGACCATTCTGTACAGCCTCCATGGATTGCCATAGCGGACTATCTTCTAAACTCTTCATCGATTCATCACTGCTATAATTTTCTAACACTCTCTTTTCAACGAAAATATAGTCTGGTTTAATTTCTGGTAAGATTTCAAGAGATAACGGTGTAAACCAATCTTCTGAATCTGCTAATTGTTCTGGAATTTTTAATCCTAGCTGACGATAGATTAAACCACTACCTGGTCCCTCTGCTTTAGCGCCCATGAAGCGATACTGTTTTGGTTCAACCCTTAATACCATGACTGTTTTATCGCCAATGGCTTGTTGTAGTTTTACTTTAGCTTCTGTCACTTTGTTATTGTAAGCAGTCAGGGTTGCTTCAGCTTCTTTTTCTTTCTCAAAAACTTTACCTAATGCAGGAAGTGCTTCTTCTATAGAACCATTGGCATCCACGGCAAGGGTAGGGGCTATTTTACTTAGCTCTTCATATTTTTTAGCATCGATCACATTCCCTTGCACGACAATTAAATCAGGAGCCAATGAAAGTATTTGCTCTAAATTTTCTTCATATTGAGGGGTATTAATCATTTCTACATTATTTTCTTTAAAAAGCTTTGGACGATAGTCAGGCTCTATTTCATCTACCACTAAAACTTTTTGGGGCACAATGTCAATAGATAGTAAAAACTCTGCATAATTAGAGTTAAACACCAACATATTTTTAGGATTTGTCGGGATCGTAACATCGCCGAAAAGTCCTTTAACGGTTTTGGTAGTAGCCGCTGTTTCTTCTGATGACTGTGTGTTTTGATTGTCTTCCGTTGGCTCACTATTACATGCAGCCAAAGCGAAAACCATCATTAGCAATGGTAAGAAAGCATAATATTTTTTAAACATTTCTCTAATCTCCTTTTTTGATAATGATTATCATTTTCAAATGTTAGCAAATTAGAGAAAGAGAAACCATAGAGGATTGTGTTTATTCAATTGGACTTTAGTGTTGTTCTTTAAAAAATTGATAGAGATTTTGTAGAATAATAGGTTTTCCAAAAATACCACAGTTGTTTAGTCCAAGTGACGTATCAACGAAAAGAATACGATTGTTTTTAACAGCATCTAACATGTTCCATTGATCACTATTTAGTAAGTTTTTCATATTTTCCTCAGAGCTGAAATAATCCATTATTCGTTTTTCTAGCAATAAAAAAATAGGGTTGGCCTGTAATAAATCTTCTAGTGACAAGTCATTAAAGCTATATTCTTTCCCTTGTAAATTTGGAGGCATAGAAAGATCGAGTTCGTTATAGAGTAGCCGAGCAATCTCGCATGATCTTTCACCGATATATCGATAACCAAAATGCTCAACCCTTAAATATACTAGCGTAGGTTTTCTTCGTAGAACATTTGCTAAGTCCTGTTTATACTTTTTAACGTTAGTAAGAGATTCGTTAATTAATGAAACTGCTTGCTCCTCACAGTGAAATAGTGTCCCGAAATAGTTGATTAAGCTCGTCATTTCATTTGGTAATCCACTAATAACAGGAGCAATTTCACGTAATTCATTTTTAATTTGATCATCTAGTATATTGCCAATAATTAATGTAGGCTGTTGGCGTTGAATTTGGTCAATATCAATGATGTAATGCCCCATATCCATAGTATGAATTTGATGGGAGTTAAATAATGCCCGTTGATAACTGGGCACTAGGGAAGCAGTAGTCACTACACTATGAGGGATAATGTTTAGTGCCAGTGCAATCTCAGCATACAGGGGAGATAAAAAACATATCCGCTGCTGAGCAATTGATTTTATATAATTTTTTGGAGAGACGCCAACTATTGCTTTAAATCGTCTACTAAAGTAATGGGCATCTTCAAAGCCGACATTTTTAGCAATGTCCTGTGAGCGTGCTGAAGTAGTGAGTAAAGCCTCCTGTGCACGATAAATGCGATAAGTTGCTAGATATTCTGATAAAGATAAGCCATATTGCTCCTTAAATTTTCGAGAAAAGTGCCATGGGCTAATACCGATACTATTAGCTAATTGTTCTCTTGTAATCAATTCATTGTAATGGTTATGTATATATTCAATTGATAGTTGTAATTTATTTTCGACCGTGAGTTTTTCGTTATTTTGCGGCTGATATACATGTTTTAGTAAGGTGTATAAAATATATTGATTCATAATGATGGAAGTGTTTGAAGTATGATCTATAGGCTCCATTAAATCACGGCTAATCGTAGCCAATACTACCTCAGGAATTTTGGTCATTTGGGATTCATTTTCAAGAATAGGTTGCCGTTCACTAAGGGTATGAGTAGTGAGGTCATATATGTCAAAATAAATGATCCATCCGGCTAATGCATAATTGCTATTGTCCAGTATCTCGACAACAGAATTTTTCTCAACGGCTAATAAATTGCCTAGGTGTACATGTTGTACCCGACCATTTATACTCCATGAAGCTTGCCCATCTGTAATTAAAATGAGTGCATTATTTGTCATAACATGGACAGTCCTACCTTTTATCCATCCATTCGTAATACGGTGTGTAGCTTGCCATTGCGCAAACCAAGATTGATGTGATTGATACATAGGAACACCTCTTCAATGTAAAGTATAGCTATGTATTAGAATAACAAATATTGTGCGAGTAGGAATATAAGAGTGCGATATCTTATAGTAAATAAAAAAAATCTGATTTCTAGAAAACATTGAAATCAGATCTTACTAAAATTAATGAGCAGTATACCCGCCATCAACAAGAAGCGTTGTACCATTGACAAAGCTTGCGTCGTCGCTTGCTAAGAAGAGAACAGCTTTTGCAATTTCTTCTGGTTTACCAAGGCGACCTTGTGGATGAAGGGACGCTAAATATTCTTTCTTTTGCGCATCGACTTCAGCTAGTAGAGGAGTGTCGATATAGCCAGGACATACTGCATTTACGCGAATGCCTTGTTTAGCGTAAGCTGTACATAGATTTTGCGTTAATAATTTTACGCCACCCTTTGCAGAGGAGTAGGCTGTAGGGTTTGGCAAGGCGACAAAGCTATGAATAGAGCCAGCGTTGACAATGACACCACCAGTTCCCTGTGTAAGAAACTGTTCGATGGCATATTTATCAGAAAGAAATACACCTGATAAATTAATATCAATCGTTCTTTTCCATTTTTCGAAAGAAAGCTCATGTGCTGGTGCATCGTCAGCTACGCCTGCATTGGCATACATAATATCAAGTTTACCGTAGTTAGTAACGGTTTCCTTAATCATGTTTTGAATATCTTCTTCGCTAGTTACATCTGTTTTTACGAAGAGTGTATCAAAACCATTGTTATTTAATTCGTCAGAAACAATTTGTCCACGATCTGAAAAATCGGCGATAACTACTTTAGCGCCTTCTTGTACAAAGAGACGAACTGTGGCTTCACCGATACCACTGGCCCCACCTGTAACGATTGCTACTTTATCTTTTAGTTTCATTTCAATGACCACCTTTATTGTTATTTTGCTGTTGCTCCGCCATCAATGACGAATTCTGCACCTGTTGAGAACGAAGATTCATCAGAAGCTAAAAATAATACGGTTTGCGCTACTTCTTTAACAGAGCCTAAACGTCCTAATGGGAATAAATTTTTTCCTAATTCATCTTTAGTGCTTCCAGTTGTTGCTGATGCATAGTCTGCCATACCTGTATCAATATAGCCAGGATGGATCGAATTGACGCGTACGCCATATGGAGCATATTCCATTGCAGCATCTTTTGTCATAATGCGAACGGCACCTTTACTTGCTCCGTATAATACGTGTCCAGCAGCGCCTGTTAAGCCAGCGATGGAAGAGGCATTAATAACTGAGCCCTTATTATGTTTAGCCATAAGTGGCATAATATATTTCATACCTAGGAAGACACCAGTCACATTGATGGACATTAAGCGATTCCAATCAGAAAGCTCGATTTCTGCAAGTGGTTTAATGATATAGATACCTGCATTATTGAAAAGAATATCTACTTTGTTAAATGTTTTGATTGTTTCATCTGCGACCTTTTTCCAGTCTTCCTCATTGCTAACATCATGATGTACAAATAATGCTTCACCGCCAATTGCTTGGATATCGCGGATAGTGTCGTTACCAGATTGTTCATTTATATCAGTAATAACTACTTTTGCTCCTTCTTTAGCAAATAATAGTGCCGTTTCTTTCCCGATTCCTGTACCTCCACCTGTAATAATGGCTACTTTATTTTCCAGTCTCATTTCAAGCACGCACCTTTCATTATTTCTGGTTATATGGTTACCTTGGGATTCAAAAGTATTCGCATTGTTTAGCGATACTTTCATCTTACTCTTTTCAATTTGAAATACTATCCTATAAGATGCTGTATAATATAGTAAGTGAATATCCTCCATTTATAGGGTATTGTTAGTGTGAAGGAGAAGAATTTCCTATGACGCATCCATTTCAGTCAATTGAAGAAGTAACATTACAAGAGTTTGTGTTATTTATTAAAATTCATCATCAACAAATTGAAGAAAATGTCAATATTTACCTCAATTTAGCACCTTCTATAGCCGAAGAAGATCGAAAAAGGGCAGCGATGCTACTGGATTCATTTTTGCGTTTGATGACATATACGAACATTGATGAACTAAATGATGGTGATAAGTCTTTTTTTAATACGTGGCTTCAGGCACAGTTATCTATAATTGATCGGAAGAGCTTTAATTTATTCCAATTAATTTTTGAGAAATCATTGATTACCTTTATGATTCAACAAAAGAGTAGCCGAACGAATGCCATCTTAATGTATGTATTATCGTTATTTACGTTTCTCGTACAGCTTTACGATGACTGTGAGGGAGATGACAAAAGAAGTAACGGATCTACTGAAAATCAAGAGTTGCGGTATTTACAGTTATTAGATAAGCTAGATAAATTGCTGATCAGTTCCTCAGGCTATCAGGATTTAGCCTATATTTTAAAAAAATGTGAAGAGTATTTTAGTTATAAAAGATGCGTATTTTATGCATATGTTCCATGGTCCAACCAATTTTACGGGGTTATTGGGGCGGAACTTCCTAAAGTGCAAAGTATGAAAGGGCAGTTGAATGGGGAAAACGCTATACTTAGTTCAAGAAAACCTATTTATTTGAAAAATCCTAAAAATTACGTAAAAGAGGAGCATATTCAATTATTTAATTTATCCTCCATCATCTTTATTCCTATTATGAGGCGAGACCAATTATTTGGATGGCTAACATTTGATCAGCTAGGCGAGGAATTTGATTGTACAAAGGAAGAATTATCATTTCTTGAAGAAGTAGGGAAGCGTCTAGGTTTATTTTTATCACGTAAGGGCGAGAAGGTAGAAAAAAACACAGAGCTTCATTTAACAGAACGGGAGTCGATGATTCTTGGCTTGCTTGCTGAAGGATATGATAATAAAAAAATTGGTGGTTTATTATTTTTAAGTGAGCATACGGTCAGGGATTATGTTAGCAGTCTCATGACAAAGCTTAAAGCAAAGAACCGTACACAGGTCGTTGCCTCCGCCTTTCGTCTAGGGCTGTTAAGCTAGCATAAATGCACTTCTGCTAGGAGTGCATTTTTTGTGTCTTTATAAACCGAAAAATGCGTCTTTAATTTTCTGATAATAAACGCTATTTAATATATAACGTTAAAAATAGGGAAGTATTGTTATAAAGTGATTTTTAGTAGGAGAAGTAATATAGTAGTAAAACAATTTTTACGAATATTACAAGCAAAAGCGATTAAGCTTACACGATTGTAATGAAATTGAAAGCCAATGCGATAGAGTGTAATACATTATTTTGCGAGAATGTGTATAGAAGCAAGAACAAGAAGCGGAGGCATACACAATGAATGAAAAATTAGAAGGCGTATACGAGGAATACAATCGTTATATATATCACTTATGTTTGAAACTAACTCGCAATAATGTAGAGGCTGAAGATTTAATGCAAGAAGTATGGGTAAAGGTTGTACGCTATGAAGACAGCGTTGCCGAGGTAGAGCATATTAAAGCTTGGCTGACAACTATTACAATGAATACATTTAGAGATCGCTATCGTAAAAAAGTACGTCGAAGCAAATATATGATGAACCAACCTGAAACATTAGACGTACCGATTTTAGATTTGGTTCCCAATAATGAAATTTCGACGGAAGAAAAAATTGAAAAGGATATTGTAACAAAACTCGTACAGGATAAAATGGAGCAATTAGATGCTATTTATAGAAAGACTTTATGGTATTTCTACATAGACCAATATTCACTTGCAGAAATCTCTACAATTATGAAGGTTTCTATTGGTACTGTGAAATCTCGTTTATTCCGTGCAAAGGCTCGATTAAAAGAAATGCTCATGTCTGATACAGCAATTGTGGAATCTGTGCTACCAGCATAATAAAAACAGATTGGTCGCACACCACAAGTACTTAGGCGGAAGTATTCGGTCGATTAATCTAAAAAAAGATGCACTCGCAAATAGTTGCGATGCATCTTTTTAGTTTGTGCTCTTTATTCTGACCGATTAGATTCAACATCTAATAGACATTTTGAAAAAATCGTTCGTAATGTTTGCAGTTCTTCAGCTGTGAGCATACCAAACATATTGTTAATAATTTCACTCACTTGTTGACGCGATTCTTTTAAGATGTTCTCACCCTCTGTAGTAATAACTAGTTGTGAGGCTCGTCGATCTGTGGCATGCTGTGTTTTTTCAATAAAGCCAGCATTAATCAGCTTTGTTGTTAAAACGGTAACACCACCAGTTGTTACTTTTAACCGCTCAGCAATAGCAGAAGGGCGTTTTGGGCCCTCCTGCGATAAGTAGTCTAAAATTAAAATATGGGATTTTGAAAAGCCGAGCACATTATGATTATTCCACTCGTTTGCCCACTTACGCTCAATAGATGAAACGACTTCAAACAACGAGGTAATGGCTTTTTGTTTTTCTTGATCCATAGAGGTCATCTCCAAAACTGTTTTAACTTTCTTGTGCCAATCTTGTCATCGCATTTAATTCGTAAGCACGTACTTTACGTGGGATAAAACGACGGATGTCCATCTCATTGTAACCAACTTGAATACGTTTTTCATCTATTAAAATAGGGCTACGCAACATTCTTGGGTGTGCTTGAATAATAGCGTATAGCTCTTGGATAGAAAGTTGGTCGATGTCGATATTTAAGTTTTTAAAGTCATTTGAGTTTGTTGCAATGATTTCATCTGTACCATCTTCAGTCATGCTTAGAATTTCTTTGAATTCTGCAAGTGTAAGAGGGTGAGATGTGATACGTTTTTCTTTATATTCAATATTGTGATCTTTTAACCATTTAAGTGCTTTTCTGGATGAAGAACAGCTCGCTTGTGAGTAAATTGTAACTGTCATTCTTCATTCCTCGCTTTCTGTATTAGATTATATTTTATGAATAGCTTATCAGTAAGTTATATAGTTTATATATATATCTTACTAGTAAGCTATATATAAATCAATAGTTAATTGAAAGAATTTCTCAATCAAATTAATATTTTTTCAGTTCTATTTAATTATACGAAGAGAAGAGTAAAAAGTTTCGTTCTTTCTGCTTACAATGATGTAAGTTTCAGCTGATATTACAGATTTTGAAGAGAGGCCAGCGTGGCAACTCAGTGAACCGTTATTACAAGAAGTGACTATTATGTAACTTCTAAAAAATCTGTAGGTAATTGATGACGAATTAATAGGGACTACTAGATGAATGAGCTGATCTCGTAGGAGAGCATTAGTTGGAAGTAGGAGTAAAATAGTTAGTCCACTGATTATAGTATGTTTAAATGTGGTCAATTATACATAGAAGTTTGAAAAAAATAAAAAAAGCAGTCCCATAACATGTGGGAACTGCTCTTAAAATGAGCTGGTCTTAGCTTTGTTGTCCAGAAGTGAACCAATCTTGAACGTTCCAGACTTTTGTTGCGAGGCCATCATAGAAATCTGGTTCGTGGCTTACCAGTACAATAGTGCCTTTAAATTCTTTCATGGCACGTTTTAATTCATTTTTCGCATCGACATCTAAGTGGTTTGTCGGTTCGTCAAAAAGAAGCCAGTTCGCTTCTTCCATCATTAATTTACATAAACGAACTTTTGCTTGCTCTCCACCAGATAAAGAATTCAATGGACGTGTAATATGGTCGGTTTTTAGACCCGCTCTTGCTAATGCTGCACGTACTTGAGCCTGCTCCATCGAAGGGAAGGCATTCCAAACATCATCAATTGGTGTTATTTTTTCTGCTTTTACTTCTTGTTCAAAGTAAGACGGATACAGGTAATCACCTCGAATGACTTTCCCATCAAGAGGGTTAATTTTACCTAGCATTGTTTTTAATAATGTGGACTTACCCACACCATTCATGCCAACTAGAGCGATCTTTTCTCCTCGTTCAATAGCAAAAGATAGTGGGGGTAGTAATGGCTTGTCTTTATCGTACCCAATGACCAAGTTCTCTGCCTCTACTACATAGCGGCTGGAAGAACGTGCTTCTTTAAATCCGAATTCAGGTTTTACCGCTGTTTCTGGGCGGTCAATTCGCTCTAAACGATCAAGCTGCTTGGCGCGAGATTTTGCACGACCAGTAGTGGAGTAACGTGCTTTATTTTTAGCGATAAAGTCCTCTTGTTTCTTAATGAATTCCTGTTGCTTCTCATAAGCATCAATATGTTGACGTTTATTGATTTCAGCAAGCTCTAGGAATTTTTCGTATGTTGCTGTATAACGAGTTAATTTTGAAAACTCAAGTTGGAAGATGACATCCACCGTTTCATTCATAAATTCTGTATCATGTGAAATTAAGAGGAAGGCGTATGGATAGTTCTTTAAATAGCTTTTCAGCCAAGTAATATGTTCCTCATCGAGATAGTTCGTCGGCTCATCTAGTAAAAGTACTTTTGGTTTTTCTAGTAACAGCTTAGCTAGTAGGACCTTTGTGCGTTGTCCACCAGAAAGTGCGGCTACATCACGTTCTAAGCCAATAGCATCAAGGCCTAGTCCACGTGCAACCTCTTCAATTTTCATATCTAATGAATAGAAATCTCCTGCATCAAGTGCGTCTTGAACCTCTGCCATTTGTTCTAACAGTACTTCTAATTCCTCAGGTGTAGCTTCTGCCATCTTACCTGTAATTTCATTAAGTTCTTCTTCTTTTTTATATAATGGTAAAAAGGCATCACGCAAAACATCACGCATTGTTCTACCAGCAGTCAGTACTGTATGTTGGTCGAGATAACCATAGTGTGTACCAGGAAGCCACTCTACTTTTCCTGTATCGTGAATCGTTTGTCCTGTAATAATGCCCATTAATGTCGATTTACCTACACCATTAGCTCCTACAAGACCAATATGGTCACCTTCTACTAATCGAAATGATACATCTTTAAAGAGTGTACGATCACCGAAAGAATGACCTAAATTTTCAACTGTTAATATTGCCATATATGTTCCTCCAACTGTCCATCTTGTTTACATTTTAAAGTGCTGCGAGCTGCTTGTTTAGTTCTGCTAACTTAGCTTCCATATTCGCAAGGCGTTCCTCGGCTTTTGTTACCTGATCGTTGTGCCCAGTAGACTCCAATTTTTCTATATCACCTTGTAAATTCATATAGTCCATTTTTAACTCTTTAATTTGGTATTCAATATCGCTTTTTGTTGGCATGATGATTACTCCTTTTTGAGAATATTTTATCGTGAATGCGTGTAAAAGCGATGGAGGTTTTTCTAATCCCCCACCGCTTAGTCATTAAAATCAATCGGGTACTGGTTGAATTTACTTATATTCCAACGTCCATAAGAGGAGTTGAAGTGAAAAATTCTTATATATTGTATCATAATCATCTTCGAAGTAGCACTAAGTAGAAGCGATATTGTGTCGATCATAAGCAAAATCTAAGAGTAATGCTTGGAGTGTTTCATTGTTACTAGCAAGATTGAGTTGTCGTTGTTTTCTTACAGCTCGTTCACTGCGAGCTTCGTGTAATAGAAATTCCATGACAGCATTTTGGATTTGAGACTGCTTCATTTTACGACCAAGTCCAAGATGAATAAAACCATTATGCTCTCGAGGAAAAGCATGAAGAAGCTCAGCTTCAGTTTGTGCAAGTGTAATGCATGGCACACCATAAGAGGCAATTTTATAAGGCGTATAATTAGCATTACAAATAATGACATCAGCTTTTGGTAATAGTTTGAGAAGTGCGTTTTTATCACGAAGAATGGCCGTATTGCGACGACTAAGTACCATCATTTGCAAATCATCCGTTGCATGGCGATAGCTATCATCAATCATTACTGTAATTTGTAGTGGAATTTGTAGCTGTGTTAAGTGTCGAAGTGTTCGGTAGGTTAAGTTATGCTCGTCCCCATCCTCAAAAGCAACGACGATATGAGGAGGATTTTCAGGTGTTTTACTATCAGGAATATCATCAAATTGTTGGTAGGCCTCTGGTAGTGCAAAAACAAAGCTTCCACCAATATAATGCGATGGTAAATAATCTTTCACTTCTTGATAGAGTGCTAGTAATACACAGTCACAGGCTTGACCACCTTCACCAAAATCATCAAAATGAATCATTGTTTTGCAGAAAGGTCGTAAATCCTGTACTTGCCAGCCTTCAGAATTACGGCCATCTCTAACGATTAAATCAGGTTGAAGTCCTTTGATTTGCTTAGGTAATTCGTTAAAGTGGTCAAATAAAATTGGAGAAAGACCTTCATTCATTAAAATTTGGATGCCATCATTTGAAGGAGTCTTGACAAATATAAAAACTTTCTCATTCGTAAGTAACTTAGCCAATGTTGAAACCCGTTCAAAAGGATACAGCCCTTTATCAATACAGCTTTCAATAATGAAAACAATCGTTTTTTTTGGTTCAATTGCTTGTGTTTCTTTTTGCAAATGTATCCCACCCTTTCCTCTGTCTCTTTAAATTATGGCGAAGAAAGTGCAAGTATGTGTAAAATTTAGGATTTGATAATCGATGACTTTGAGGAAATCTTGTAATTAGCTATCTTGAGGGGGATTATAAATAACTTTTTAATGATCAAAAAAATGGTCGATATATATAGTGAAATCAAGAATAGAAAAGATACATACAACATGACATTATGTAGAAGGGGGGGAAGAAGGATGAGCATGCGTGCAGCGATTGTTATAGGAGCGACAGGTTTAACGGGCTCCTCTCTAGTTGAGCAATTATGTGAAAATGATGAATATGTTTCAGTAACCATAATTGCACGGAGAAAACCAATCTTTACGCATCCAAAGTTAGAAGTGAAGATTCGCGATTTTGATAGAATAGAGGAAAAGGATATTGAATTTGCCCATGAATTGTATTGTTGTTTAGGTACAACCATAAAAAAAGCAGGCTCTCGTGAGGTGTTCGAAAAAGTTGATTTTGAATATCCATTAGCGATTGCTTCTTTAGCCAAAAAGCGTGGGATCCCTCATTTTCTTGTCATCACTGCAATGGGTGCTAATGAGAATTCTCCGTTTTACTATAATCGAGTGAAGGGAAAACTTGAGCATGATTTAGTAGAGTTAGGGTTACAACGGCTCTCTATTATTCGACCTTCACTATTAGTAGGAGATCGAGATGAATTCCGTCTAGGAGAGAAGGCAGGAGAAAAGCTATTAAAATTTGCACAACCTTTATTAATTGGACCTTTCAAACGTTCTAGAGCAATTGAAGCCTCACAAGTGGCCAAAGCGATGATTATCATTGCTCTATACGGTAAAAAGCAGCCTGTTACTATTTATCCATCCAATGAACTGGCAACATTACAATACCCTGAAATACCAGAAGAGGATGCTTCAAGAGAGACGCTATTTCATTGGGATAAGCTTGAAGAAGGTGAGAAAGTAAATCGTGATGTTATCATTAATCGAGATAAATTTAAGATGGAGGAAACGGTTATTGATAAGGAGGTACACTTCCAACATCGTGAACAGGGCAAAAAATAATGTGGGTTTGGTTTGTAAATGTTCCGTCTAAAGACTGAATTTATCCCGATCGCTACGACAAACCTTTGCGAGCTACTTTTCATTTGTTACAATATTATTGTAGAAGATGAATGTGGAGGCAAAATAAAGATGAAAATTTTACTCGTTGATGGCACAATGTTTGGTCGTAAAACAGGTGCTATTTTAGAACAAGTGGAACAATATATTAAAGAATTAGATGCTAGTTTCGAATTAGAAATGATGCATTTTAATCAATATAAGCATCAAATTGTGGATGGTTCACCATTAAATGATGATATGAAGAAAATGATTCAACAATTTGAGGAGGCAGACGCTTACATCATTGCAACGCCTATTTTTCAAGCGTCCATCCCAGGTGTTTTGAAAAATGCTTTTGACTACTTACATCCTAAAACGATGCGCTATAAGCCCGTATCTATCGTCGCAAACGGTGGCACATACCAACATCACCTTGTAGTCGAAAATCAATTAAAACCTATTTTAGATTACTTCCGTGCCCTTGTTACGCCTAACTATGTATACACACATACATCACATTTTGATGCAGATAATAACATTGTTGATGAAGATGTTCATAGTCGTTTACGTGAATTAGCACGTGTATTTGTTCAATATTGCGAAATGAGCAAGAACTTGCCGAAGGAAACAATTGATCAACATTAAGATAGCCCTTGTACGGTGGTAAGAAATCACTGTGCAGGGGATTTTTCTTTGTAAGTATTCTTTTAGGATGTGCTAAAATAAAACTTTAGTGACTCGGGAGGGAGGGCTGCTCATGCAGGACATAGCTTTACTAGAAAAACAACGCTGTAGTCTTATTTTGACCAATAAGGCGAAGGAAGCGGTAGAGGAATGCTCAGCAAACGAGCATGCCTTTTTTACGTTACAAAGATCTTTTACTGTTTACATTGAAAAACGCAAAGCAAAAAAAGTTGGTGAAACCTTTTTATCCATCTATTTTAATGCGGAGGACAATGAAAAATTAAGCGATTTACTTGCGGAAAAAACAGTCATTATGGATTGTGTGCTGAAGCTAGAAGGTTTGTTGGCGACTAATATTCGTTTTGTGCATATGCGTGGTCCTATCAATACAAATCGCCGCCTAGCAGCCGCATTACAATTTGTCACAAAGCCTAACAATGGAGCAGGCATTCCACTGGAGCTTCATACAAAAATAAGGCAGTTACCGATAGCGGAAGAACGCACAGAATATGTAAAAAAACGTATAGCTAGCTGGGAAGGCTATTTAAAAATTCAAGAACGTGATGCAACGATTGACGATATTCATACAGAATTTAAGCAAAGCTACTTCAACGAAGACTTTACACGCTTAACGATTGTTTGTCCCTACATAAAGAGTAAAGAGTGGAAAAAGTTAGAGGGTTTAAGTGTAAGTATTCAAGGGGTTCGTGGTGAAATTGGGCAAGTTTTAAAGGCGAATGCAGGAAAACAAACGATTGAAATTGATTTAAAGCCTTTTATACAGGAAATGGCTCGTAAGGATCAGCTGAATCTTCGTTCGAAGCAAGCAAGCTTTAGTAATTTTGCGACCTTAAGTCAAATTCGAAGATTACGAAATGGCTTCACAAAGCTAGAGAAGGGTGAGGCAGTTAACCCTAATTTAGAAACTATCCTGTTTGAACGGCGCCCAACAGTCCGAGCGTCCAAGCTACGAGAAGATATTACGTTTCAAAATAATTTAAATGAATATCAAAGACGAGCAGTATTAGGTGCATTATCTGTTGAGGATTTGTATGTCATACAAGGTCCTCCAGGAACGGGAAAAACGACTGTCATCTCAGAGATTTGTCAGCAAAATGTCAAGGCGGGCTTAAAAACACTAGTAGCATCACAATCAAATTTAGCCGTCGACAATGCATTAGGACGTTTGCTAGCCAATCAAGAAATTCGAATTTTACGCTATGGAAGAACGGAAAGTATCGAGGAAGAAGGCAAAAAATTCATAGAGGAAAATGTCGCTCTCCAATGGCGTGAACAAACACTGGCTGCAATCGAAGAGACAATAGCAATATTTCCAGAACGCGAGCTAGAGCTAAAAGCCAATCTTGCAAAAGCAGAAGATGAACTAGAAAAATTGGAGCAGTGGCTAGAACAATTAACTCAGGAAATTGCCGCAAAAGAGCAAGCAGCAATTGAAGAACCCATTCTACAGCAGGAGATTCAAGCATTAAAAAAAGAATTGAAGGCTGCTAAAACAGAGCAACAAACATGTGAAGCACAAAAAGAGCATTATGAGAAACAGCTCGCACAAATCGAACCAATTGTACAGCAGCTTGAACAGACACTTGCTGATTATCCCTCGGTCGAGCAACTACAGTGTACGATTCAGGAAACTACAGAAAAAGTGGAACAATTAGAAGCGGCTGCTCAGTATAAAGAACTACAAGAACAAAAGCAGCAGTTAACTCAGCAATTTCAAGAAATACAACAGAAATATGAAATCGAAAGTAAGCGTCTAGTCATTATGAAGGAAGCTCAAAAGTATATCTACACCTTAACTTCGTTTGAGCTTATCGAGCGATTTTTACAGCACTATCAAATTCGCCCTTCCCATGTACTTTCTCAGCAAATGAGTCGCTTGCAGCATTTGGAAGATGCGAAAGATTTAGAGGCATGGTCAACGATCAATGCTCGCCTCCAAAAGGCGATTGCCAAGTTAGAGGCTTTAGTTATTCATGAAGTGAAGGAACGAGCCCTTGCTAAAAGTAGATTACAACCCGTACAATCATTTTCTCTGCAAAACCTCACAGGAGTATTCGCAGAGCTGAACACGGCTTTTCAGGATGGTCAATTACCAGCAACTGATGTTCTAGAGAGTTATCTGCTTGGGCTATATATGCGTCGTGATTTCGTTTGGCAAAAGGGAGTAGCACTAAAGCAACAACAAGAGCATAAAGATCGGGAATTTGAATCTTTCCGTAAAAATCTAGTGACTTTGATTCATCAGGAATGTGCAATCACTAGCTTTGATGTGCAAAGTTTACAGCGTCAACTCCAACCATTTTTACAGCATACAGAGCGTTTACAACAATTAGCAAACGCCTTCCAGATTACTGAGGAGCCAGAAGAATCTGTAGAATATTTAAAGATTCTTACCTCACAAGCTCGGGAGTCTCTTCAACAAGCAAAGCAACAGCTTGAGGCAGTGGAACAGGCGAAAGTACAACTAGTTCCGAAGCAAGCCTCTTTACAGACTGTCACAACTAGCTTACAGGAAGTGGAGCAGCAGCTAACACAAATGGAAGAGCGTATAAAGGACATTAATATTGCTGGATTAAAGAAAGAAAAGCAACTAGCAGTTTATACACAGCTTTTACAATCTACGCCAGAACGTACTGCTGAAGAGGTGCTGGAAGCTATTCAAACTTCTAAACAGGCCATTGAAGCATTACAGCGGCAGCAAAAGCAGCTACCTCTTCGCCAAAAACTACAAGAACAATGGCGTGAAAAACTACAAAACGCAACAGAGTATGATTTAGATGAAATTCGAAAATTATATGTACGTCATGCGAACGTTATCGGAACAACATGTGTAGCTTCCGCTAGTAAAGAGTTTATGGAGAATTACCCAACTTTTGATGTGGTCATTATTGATGAAGTTTCAAAGGCAACGCCACCAGAATTATTGTTACCAATGCTTAAGGGGAAAAAAGTTATTTTAGTAGGTGACCATCATCAGCTTCCACCATTACTTGGGGATGATACGCTGGAGGAAACATTGAAGGCAATGCTAGAAGAAAATCCAAACTTTGAAGGTGCACAGGAATTAAAAAATCTGTTGCGTGAATCATTATTTGAGCGTTTATTTAATAATTTGCCTCCAACACATAAACAAATGCTAGCATTACAATACCGTATGCATGAGAAAATCATGCAAAGTATCACACCATTTTATGCGAAAGAAGAAAATGGATTACAATGTGGGTTGCCAGATTCAGATGCAGCAAGAGATCATGGCTTAGAGGGTCAATTTGTAAAACGTAATGATCATTTACTATGGATTGATATGCCAACGGAGAAGCCTTTTTTAGAGGAGCAGGTAAAAGGTGGAACGAGTCGTTATAACGAAGGGGAATTACAAACGATTCGCCGTATCTTAGTAGATCTTAATGAGGCAGTGAAGGCGGCAAAAGAAGCAGGTCGTATGCCGCACGATGCTCTGAAAAGCGTAGGTGTCATTAGTTTCTACGGTGAGCAGGTAAAGAAAATCAATCGTCTGCTGCAACAGGAATTACAGCTACCACACTTGCAGTTTAGAACAGGTACTGTCGATAAGTTTCAGGGGATGGAAATGGATGTCATTTTAGTGAGTATGGTTCGTAATACACCTAAAGGCGGGGATATTGGTTTTGCCAGAGATTATCGTCGTTTAAATGTTGCGCTATCTCGTGCCCGAGAGTTACTTCTACTTGTAGGAAGTGCCGAGATGTTTGCGAAGCGTGCAAAGCATCAAGATACAAGAGAAATGTATACCAATTTATTAAACACAGTAAAATCCTACGATGGCTTGCGTAATCATGAAGGATTGGTGATGTAGAGTGTCAAAATTACAACAACGACTAATGCGTGAACTTCAACAAAATCGCAATATAAAGATTGTCAAAACCGCTGAATGGTGTATTCCTATTCGAACGGTCAGTGTGACCTATGAGCCAGTTAGGCGTTCAACAATGGATGTTTTAATGACTATGTTACTGTTAAGTATTCAGGAGGCTGATTTTGGAAGTGCCCAGGAATTGAGTGAGCTATTACTGGTCGACCCGCTATTTATTGATGACTTAGTTTCTTTAATGATTCGCGTAAATCTTGTAAAGAGCGAGGAACAGTTTTATAGGCTAACTGAAAAAGGGCAACAGCAGCTAGAACGGGGGATTTTTGAAGAGGAGTTAGAAGTAGAAACATCTACACTTTACTTTAGCCCCTGCCACCAATCATTTCTCACAATTGATACAAATAATGATGAATATGATGAATTACCAGAGCTATACCGTTATATCGATAAAGAGGCTGAACAACAGGAGCAGTTTGAGGAGTCGCTAGTGATAGCTGCATTACAAGAAGTGAACGCAGAGGGGGAAGAGAACTCCCAAAAAATCATCTCAAAAATTGTTCAAACAGAAGCCCAACAAATTAATGATAGTCCATGTTTAGAATTTGTTCTTTATGATAGGGAGCAGGATCTACTCTTTGTACGAGTGTGGAATACATTACTTAATCAATGGGATCATCATTTAGAGCAACAGCTTACAGACAAAGAACAGTTAACATGGCGTGAGCAATATTTAACTTAATTCAACTGGTATTCAAAAGCCAGAACAAAAACGAACGTGGACACACGTTCGTTTTTGTTTTTATATGATAAATCATAAAGATGGGTAAGAAATTTATAAAATCGTTTCGATAAAATGTGGCATTAGCATATATTACTTTATGAAAAGGAGGGGACAGATGTTAACGATTAGTTTATGTATGATTGTTAGAAACGCACAATGTACGATTGAAAGATGCTTAGATTCGGTTCAGCATATAGTGGATGAGATTAATATCATTGATACAGGATCGACTGATCGTACGAAGGATATTGTCCAAAGTTATACCTCTCGAATTTACGATTTTCCCTGGTGTGATCATTTTGCCAAGGCACGAAATTTCTCCTTTCAACAGGCAACAAAGGATTATATTTTATGGCTCGATGCAGATGACGTCATGACACAGGAAGACCAGCACAAGTTGAGTCAACTAAAGCACTCTTTATATCCATCTGTTGATGCTGTAACGATGGATTATTACCTAACGCTTGATCAGGATGGCGTAGTGGAGTGTAGTGAACGAAAGTATCGTCTTGTAAAAAGAGCGAATCATTTTCAATGGGAGGGAGCTGTCCATGAAAATTTAAAGGTATCTGGTCAGCTCTATCATAGTGATATCGCTGTCACGCACTTACCAGTAAAAAAAGATATTCATCGTCCTATTCGTATTTATGAGGGGTTAATAAGGGAGGGGCATTCGCTTTCAGCAAGAGACATATTTTATTATGCGAATGAATTGAAACAGCATCAACGTTATGTGGAGGCGATTAATCAATATCATCTATTTTTGGATAGCGATATAGGTACTACAGAAGATCGTATTGAGGCTTGTTTACATGTAGGGGAGTGCTATCGTCGACTACACGATGATCAACAAGCACAGCAAGCTATTTTGCAATCCTTCTTATATGATCGACCAAAGCCAGAAGCATGTTGCCGTATGGGCCAATTTTTTATGGAGCAATCAAAACATAAAGAGGCTATTTACTGGTATTCTCAAGCCTTGCAACAAGCTCCTGTCTATTCAATGACGATCCAAAAACGTTGTTACTCCACATGGCTTCCTCATTTACAATTAAGTCTGTTATATAGGGAGCTACGGTTATTTGAAAATGCCTATCAGCATAATCTAGAGGCACAAAAATGGAAACCAAACCATCCAGAAATAAAGGATAACGAAAAATACTTACGCAATCAATTAGGGATATAAAGCCTTTTATTGGAAAGGTACATCAATAAACAGGACATAAATAGCTTGGCCAATTAATACAGATACACCAACAACAATCGTCATAAAAATCACATTACGTGGTCTAAAATTTTTTGCCTCCATTAAAAACCTCCTTTAAGATAGAATATTCAGTCAATTCAAGATATGTTTAGATGGAATGAGTATGCATAAGAAAAGAGCAAATTCACACTAAATGTGAATTTGCTCTTGTTCATTAATCAAGCTTTAACCCTTTCAATGCTTCAGCAAGGGCGTTGTTTACAGGCTCTTCATCTTTTTGTTGTTTTAAATACTTTTGTACGGAGCGTTTATCAACCTTGCCTCCGCCTTCTTTTTTCCGTCTTGCCTCAAAGGCCGATAATTTTTCACGATAACCACATTTACACACAAAAATTTGACCATCGCCTTCTCCACGAAGCTCTAATTTTTTATGGCATTGAGGACAGCGTGCATTTGTAGTACGTGAGACATTTTTACGATGACCACATTCACGATCTTGGCAAACAAGCATTTTTCCTTTTTTGCCATTCACCTCGAGCATCGGTTTACCACAATCTGGGCAGGATTTAGTAGAGATATTATCATGCTTATACTTTTTGTCACTACCTTTAATGTCCGTAACAATTTCCTTCGTATAATTTTTCATCTCGCTAATAAATACATCCTTTTTTAGCTTGCCCTTTGCAATAAGCTCAAGTTTTTGCTCCCAATCTGCTGTGAGCGCAGGTGATTTTAATTCCTCTGGCACTAAGTCGAGTAGTTGACGACCTTTAGAGGTAATATAAATATCCTTGCCACCACGCTTTTCAATTAAGAAAGAATTAAAAAGCTTATCAATAATGTCAGCACGTGTTGCCACTGTACCAAGACCACCCGTAGATTTTAATGTGTCGGCTAATTTTTTATCACTCGTTGCCATATATTTTGCTGGGTTTTCCATGGCTGATAACAAAGTGGCTTCATTAAAATGAGCAGGTGGCTTTGTTTGACCAGATGTTTGAGCAAGAAGTTTTATTTTTAAAATATCTCCTTTATCAATACGGGGAAGTATTTGTTCCTTTACATCATCTGATGTGTCCTCATCCTCGAAGCGATGTTCATACACTTCCTTCCAGCCAGCTAATAAAATCGTTTTTCCACGAGCAATAAAACTTTCTTCGCCAATTTTTGCACGAAGTGTTAGCTGTTCATATTCAAAAGCTGGCAGTAGCACAGCTAGGAAACGCTTTACAACTAGATCATAAATTTTACGTTCTTTATCCGAGAAAGCAGAATAATTCACATAGCCCTCTGTTGGAATAATCGCGTGGTGATCAGATACCTTGCTATCATCGACAAAGGCTTTTGTTGGCTTGATTGGTTTAGTAAGCAGTTTGTTGGCGATGGAGCGATATTCACCTATACCACAAGCCTTTAAGCGTTCAGGTATTGTGGCTACAATGTCTTGAGAAATAAAGCGAGAATCCGTACGTGGATAAGTTAACACTTTATGTTGCTCATATAGCTTTTGCATAATATTCAATGTTTCTTTCGCTGAGTAGCCAAAGATTTTATTGGCATCACGCTGTAATTCAGTTAAATCATAGAGACCTGGAGCAAATGTTTTTTTAGGTTTTTTTTCAATGTCAGCGACGATGGCATGGCTATTTCCTAGTTTTCTTACCAACGTATCTATTTTTTCTTTATCAAAGCTACGACTATTACCATTTTGGTCTTGCCAAGTGAGCTTCAAGTTGTCCGTTGTTTGTGCTTCAATCCCATAATAAGTTTGTGCTTTAAAGTTTTTAATTTCATCTTCGCGCGTCGCAATTATTGCTACAGTTGGTGTTTGTACACGTCCACAGTTCAGCTGTGCGTTAAAGCGGGTAGTTAAAGCACGAGTAGCATTGAGCCCGATATACCAATCTGCCTCAGAACGAGCTACAGCAGAGGCATAAAGATTATCATAGGCTTTGCCTGGCTTTAGATTAGCAAAGCCATCTTTTATTGCCTTATCTGTTACAGAGGAAATCCATAAGCGTTTTAGTGGCTTTTTGATCTTCACCTTATCGAGTATCCAGCGAGCTACTAATTCACCCTCACGTCCAGCATCTGTTGCAATGATAATTTCGTTTACATCATTGCGTGTAAGCTGACTTTTGACCGCATTAAATTGTTTCCCAGTTTGTTTGATAACTGTTAATTTTAAGCGTTCAGGTAGCATTGGTAAATCTTCAAGATTCCACGTTTTATATTTCACATCATAACTTTCAGGGTCAGCTAGTGTGACAAGATGTCCAAGCGCCCAAGTAACGATATACTTATCTCCTTCAAGGAAACCATTTCCCTTTTTATTACACTTCAGTACACGTGCAATGTCACGTGCTACAGAAGGTTTTTCAGCGATTACTACGCTCTTTGCCATTGTTAACACCCTTTCATAGTTCCATGGTTTTAAATATAGCATAGGTTGAGTGGGTTGGCAGTTGAACTGTAGCGAAATTTGCTAAATGTCGATGAAAAGAGTAAACATGTCAGACTTGGAGTTGTTACAGTACTGAAAATAGAAATTTCAGAAAAAACATTGAATTCAGAAAATAAATGTGCTAGGCTAGTGTACATAAAATGAAGCGAAGACTTCAAATATTAATAAAAAAAGGATGCACTTCTTTTATGGGGAATCAAACAATTCAGCAAATGATTCAGGAGAAATATCAAGAGTTGTCCAAAAGTCAGCAAAAGGTAGCTACATTCATATTAAAAAATTTACAGATAGTAGGAGTTCACTCCGCTTCATATGTAGGGGAAAAGGCTGGCGTAAGTGAAACGACAGTTATTCGCTTTTGTTACGCATTAGGCTTATCTGGTTATGCACAATTGCAACGTCAGGTGACAATGCATTTATTTAATAAAGGAAATGAAAGTAGTTTACAAAATTATTTGCAATCTAAGCAGGCTTTTTTTGAAAATCCACGTTTTTATGTAAAGACTATGGAAAAGGATGCATCTCGCATTTTATATATGGCTAAAAACATTGATGAGGAAGATTTTAATCGAGCTTCAGTATTGCTCCATGAGAAGAAAAAAATATATATTGCAGGGATTGGCTCCTCTCATTTAGCTGCACAATGGTTCCACTTTACACTAAATCTTTTGCGACCAAATGTTGTACTGTTAAATTTTGAGACAAGTGAGGTCATACGTGCAATCCAAGAGATTGATGAGGATAGCGTAGTTATTATTTTATCGTTCCACCGTTACTTTAAAGAACCGATCCAATTTGCAGCTGAAATACAAGAAAAAAAATGCGAAATTATCGGCATTACGGATTCACAAATTGCACCTATTACCCAATATGCAACCATTACCTTTGTGAACGAACAACAACAAGAAGTGTCCACAATAGATGCTATGCCAGCACTTATAGCATTTTTAAATACTCTAATAGCAGGAATGACTGCACAAAATCATGACTACTATGAAAATCAGCGCGTAAAATATGATGATTTCGAAAATAGCTTTTTAGCAAACCGATGGAGTTGACTACTATGAACCAAGTTTTACAAGAGTTACAGCCACGTCTTGCAGATATTTTTAGACATTTACATGAACATCCAGAAGTTAGCTGGCAAGAACATAATACAACACAATATATAGCAAATTTATTGAGAGAAGCCCAAATGGAGCCGCATCTTTTTGAAGATATGACAGGGCTTTATGTTGATATTGGTAATGGAATACCTAAAGTAGGGTTTCGCACGGATATAGATGCGCTTTGGCAGGAGGTTAATGGTGTCTTTCAAGCTAACCATTCTTGTGGACATGATGGTCATATGACGATAGCTATTGGGACTGCATTGCTGTTAAAGGATATGGAGCATCTACTTTCAGGTGCTGTACGCATTCTATTTCAACCTGCTGAGGAAAAGGCCCAAGGAGCGCGGGCATTTGTCGAAAAAGGTATTATGGATGATTTAGAATATTTATTCGGTGTTCATGTTCGACCATTAAAGGAATTACAGGATGGGGCGTATGCGCCTGCATTGTATCATGGAGCAGCAAAGCTTTTTACAGGGACCATTATTGGGGAGGAGGCACATGGCGCACGACCAGAACTTGCCATTAATGCAATTGAAGTCGGAGCAGCTATTGTCGAAGGTCTTCAAAAAATTTGGACGGATCCAAATATCTCTGCCTCTGTCAAAATGACACAATTTAATGCAGGAGGCACCTCTACAAATATCATCCCTGGTAAAGCAACTTTTAGTATTGATGCACGAGCTCAAACAAATGAAGTGATGCAAGTAATCACAGAGGGCGTGGAGCGTGTAAAAGCATCTGTTGAAGCGATGTATGGAGCCAAGATATTTTTACAGGTAGATGCCCATATAGTAGCAGCGGTAGTGAATGATGAAGCCTTACAGCATATGAAGGCAGCTATTATTGATGTAGTTGGAGAAAAGGCTTGTGCTTCACCAATTGTGACACCAGGAGGGGAGGATTTTCATTTTTATACCTATGAACGTCCAAAGCTTAAAGCAACAATGCTTGGATTAGGTTGCGGGGTTACTCCAGGCTTACATCATCCTCAAATGACCTTTAATCAAGATCGGCTTTTAATAGGTGTAAATATTATGACAAAAGCTATTTTGAGAGCATTATAAAGAATAGAAAGAAGAGATAGGTATGATAGATATTAGGGAAATCAAAACAATAGAACAACTTGAGCAAGTTCAGCAATTAGAGTTTGATGTGTGGGGAATGCCTGCTATTCCTCTCCACCAAACGCTTACAGCAGTGAAAAATGGGGGCATCGTTGTAGGAGCCTATCAAGAAGATAAATTAGTTGGTTTTAGTTATGGTTTTTCGGGTTTTCGACAAGGCAAAAGCTATCTATGCTCTCATATGTTAGGGATTGATGAAAAATATCGATCCCTTGGCATAGGTGAAAAGTTAAAGTACAAACAGCGAGCAATTGCTATTGATCGAGGCTATGATTTAATGGTGTGGACATTTGACCCCCTTGAAACCCGGAATGCTTATCTTAATCTATCTAAATTAAAAGGTATTTGTTATACCTATATTGAAAATTGCTACGGTGAAATGCAGGATGGCTTAAATAAAGGGCTTCCTTCTGATCGATTTGAGGTAAGCTGGCATTTAACTTCAGATTATGTGGTGAACAATACTGTAATAGAAGTAGCAAATGCAATACCTGTGGCAAGCTGTGAACTTACAAAGCAAGGTTTATTATGCTTAAAAATAACTGAAAATTTAAAATTTACTGAAGATTTTTATACGCTACCTGTACCTAAGGACTTTCAAGCTTTAAAAGTACAAAATCCTAGCTTAGCATTGGATTGGCGTTTCAAAACAAGAAATATACTAAAGCAGCTATTTTCAGCAGGCTATACCGCTATTCTATTGCAACAACAAGAATACTTTAACGAATATGTTTTAGTGAAAAAAGCAGCTTTAAATTTGGAAGGGGTAAATTAATATGAAAATGTCAGAAATCACAATACGACAATTGAAGATGAAGTTAAAAGCACCGTTTACAACAAGCTTTGGCACGTTTGAAGAGAGAGACTTTTTAGTCCTTGAGGCTAAAGATGAATCCGGGTTAATTGGTTGGGGAGAATCGGTTGCTTTTCATTCACCTTGGTACAATGAAGAAACACTTCAAACAAACTGGCATATGCTCGAAGATTTCCTAATTCCTCTTATTTTAAATAAAGAGATTCATCACCCAGATGAAGTGAGCCAATTATTTGAGCCAATTCGCAAAAACAATATGGCAAAATCAACGATTGAAGGAGCTATTTGGGATATATATGCGCAGCAAACTGGCCAATCCCTAGCAGCAGCACTTGGTGGTAAAAAGGATGAAATTGAAGTAGGTATTAGTATTGGAATACAAAATTCAATCGAGGAGTTAGTTGCGTTAGTTGACGGCTATGTAAAGGAAGGCTATAAACGCATGAAAATTAAAATAAAACCAGGCTGGGATGTAGAGGTTATGCGTACATTAAGGGAAATATTTCCTGATGTAGCCTTTATGGCTGATGCAAATTCAGCCTACCGTCTAGAAGATGCAGAAACATTGAAACAACTTGATGCATTTCAGTTAACAATGATTGAGCAACCACTTGCTTCAGATGACATTATCGATCATGCTTCATTGCAAAAATTACTTGAAACGCCAATTTGTTTGGACGAAAGTATCCATTCGTTAGAAGATGCACGGAAGGCTGTCGAGTTAGGGAGCACAAAAATTATTAATATAAAAATTGGTCGTGTAGGTGGCTTAACAGAAGCAAAAAAAATACATGATTATTGTGAGGCCCATAACATCCCTGTATGGTGCGGAGGCATGTTGGAGTCTGGTATTGGTCGTGCACACAATGTAGCCTTAACAACATTATCGAATTTTATATTGCCGGGAGATACTGCTGGATCAAATCGTTATTGGGAAAAGGATATTATTGAACCAGAAGTAGTTGTAAAAGGTGGTTATATTGAAGTACCACAGCAAGTAGGAATAGGTTATGAAATAAATAGGGAAACGGTTAATTCCTTAACAGTCGCACAGAAAACATATCAATAAATAGGCTTCAGTTTCAAATATTAGAATAGTAGGTGTTCTATGAAAAAAAGTTGGCAGATAGGTGGAGCATTTGTAGGCTTAATTGTTGGAGCAGGGTTTGCATCGGGTCAGGAAATTATGCAGTATTTTACAAGCTTTGGTTTGTACAGTATTATAGGTGCCATTGTCGCCACAATTGCTTTTGCATTTTTAGGGATGAGTTTAGCGCAATTAGGGACCGATCTACAAACAACATCACATAAAGAGGTTATCTATCATATTGGTGGACGATATGTTGGTATTATTTTAGATATCGTCATCACGTTTTTCTTATTTGGTGTCGCTGTTGTCATGTTTGCTGGATCAGGCTCGACATTTCATCAAATGTTTGGCATCAATCCAATGGTCGGCAGTATTTTTATGGTCGTTATAACCATACTAACATTACTATTAAATGTTAATAATATTATTAATTTGATAGCATTGGTGACTCCTTATTTAATGGGTATAATTTTTATTATTTTGATTTATTCTATTTTTACAATGGACTTATCCATTGCAGAGCAAAATACTTTAGCAAAAGCACAACCGTCTGCAGCGTCCAATTGGCTAATGGGAGCGCTACTTTATGTCTCCTATAATATCGCTGCGGGTGCAGCCATGTTAATTGTGATGGGTGGAACAGTAACAGATCGCAAAGTTGCTGGTAGAGGTGGACTACTTGGCGGTATAATGCTAGGTATTTTAATCGTACTCATCAATATAGCAATGTTTTCTAAAATAAATGTTGTCGATGGAGTAGCAATGCCAACATTAGAATTAGCAAAACAAATTCACCCTATAGTAGGAGTCTTAATGTCCATCGCTTTATTAGGCATGATGTACAATACTGCGGTGGGGATGTTCTATTCATTTACAGTTCGTTTTATTGCACCAGACCATAAATATTTTAAAGTGGGTATTGTAGTTATTGGATTAATAGGTTTTGCTGCAAGTTTAGTAGGATTTACTACATTGGTTGGTAAAGTCTATTCAACAATGGGCTACTTAGGTTTTGCGTTAATTATTGCTGTTATTATTTCATGGCTACGTAAACTACCGAAAGTTTTATAAAGAGGAATTTTTCCCTTGTGTTAAAACGAGGGGAATTTTTTTGTATTTTGTAATGAAAACAAAATGTACATCATACAGTTAATTTGTGTTCGTGAAATCGTTGAATGCTGTTTTAAGTAAACGTTATGCTCGAAATTATAGAAAAAGGCTATTTGTTGCTAGACACCAAATTTTGAGAATGCTATATTTATGTTGTCATAGTATTTTTATAATTAGGAAAAAATAGAATAATCTATGGATTTGAGTAGTTTTTCCTGATTATAAGGAGTGATGGAGTATAGAGCTAGATGAAGGATGATAGGTGCTTATGGTAAAGAAAACGTTAAAACAAAGAATTGTAGAAGCTTCAGTTGAATTGTTTCAGCAAGATGGTTATCACAATGTAACGGTGGATCGCATTGTGGATTATATTGGGGCATCAAAGGGTGGATTTTATCATAATTTTAAATCAAAAGATGAACTGTTATATGAAATTCATGATGTCTTTATTTCATATGTTATTCAACAATCACAGGATGCATATGACAAATACGATACACCTATTAAACGTCTATGTGCCATGCTGCAAACGCTGACACAAGTGTTCGATATGTATCAAGCACATATTACGATTTTTTATGAAGAGAGTCGTTCACTCTCAGATGAATATAGTGATATTATTCATAAAAAACGAGATCACTATCGAGACATCTTGCAAAAAGTAATAGCAGAGGGCCAGGAAGCAAAGGTTTTTCGTACAGAATTACCTTGTACGATTGTCACGATGGCAATTGTCGGGATGATTAACTGGACATACAAATGGTTTAAGCAATCGGGGCCATTAACAATGGAGCAAATCACAGATGTTTTTACTGATATGGTATTGCGTGCTATTGTGACGGAACAAGCAATGGATGAAGCTAAACAATTTATGATAAAGGGGTAGCCAGTAGGAAACACTGGTTTTATTATTTGTTTTTACAAACCGACTAGTCGGTATTTATCTGTAAGTGACGATCATTGAATTCCATCTATTATGGCAAATTTGACATTAGGGGGATTAGGGATGAATTTTGAATTAACAAAAGAGCAAGAGATGATTCGTGACATGGTGCGAGATTTTGCTGAAAAAGAGATTAAACCGTATGCTCGTGAGGTTGATGAGACATCAACAATGAGAATAGAGAGCTTTAAGAAGATGGCAGAACTAGGCTTATTGGGTATCCCATTTCCTGAAGAATATGGCGGCTCAGGTGGAGATACGGTGTCCTATGCTTTAGCTGTTGAGGAAATTGGTCGTGCATGTGGGGGGACAGGACTAAGCTATGCAGCTGCTGTTAGCTTAGGAGCTTCACCAATTTACAACTTCGGCACAGAGGAACAAAAGCAGGAATGGCTAGTTCCATTAGCAAAAGGTGAGACATTAGGATCATTCGGTTTAACAGAGCCTAATGCAGGTTCAGATGCTGGTGGCACACGTACTACAGCCGTTATTGATGGCGATGACTATGTTATTAACGGAGAAAAATGCTGGATTACCAATGCAGGGTACGCTCGACAAATTATTGTAACTGCAGTAACGGGTAAACGTGAAGATGGTAAAAAAATTATTTCCTCTATTATTGTGCCAACAAACACACCAGGTGTAACGATTAACTGTAATTATGACAAAATGGGTGTACGTGGCTCCAATACATGTGAAATTGTGTTGCAAAATGTTCGTGTCCCTAGAGCAAATCTATTAGGGGATGAAAAACGAGGCTTTAGCCAGTTTTTAAACACACTAGATGGTGGGCGTATTTCTATTGCCGCGCTATCTGTGGGGATTGCACAGGCTGCCTATGAAAAAGCATTGAAGTTTGCGCAGGAGCGTGAACAATTTGGTGCACCTATTTCGAAGCTACAGGCGATCCAATTTAAATTAGCCGATATGGCGATGGAAATAGAGCTTGCTCGTACATTAGTACATAAAGCGGCATGGCTAAAAGATCACAAGAAACCATTTGGCAAAGAAGCGGCGATGGCTAAACTATTTGCTTCTGAAATGGGTTTCCGTACATGTAATCAAGCTATCCAAATTCATGGTGGCTCTGGGTATATGAAGGAATACGATGTAGAACGCCATTTACGTGACATTAAGTTAATGGAAATCGGTGAAGGAACATCTGAAATTCAACGTCTCGTCATTTCTCGTCTAATTGGCTGTTAATCATAATCAATTATGCCTTGGCATAATTGTGTCCGGAATTGGCTTTGTGCTTGCACAAAGCAGTCCTTTCCGATTCCGTGACACCCGCTGAACAGTAGCTTAAATCAGCACTCATCTCACCATCTATAAAGGTGGGAGACTTCTGCTGAAAGAAGTTAAATAGCATGAATAAGGGGGATCTTCATGGCAGAGCTTGTGTATCAAACCATTGGTCAGTTGCTAGATGAACAATCTAAAAAGTATCCGCAAAACGAAGCGTTGGTCTATGCTGATAGGGGTTTACGCATGACTTATGAGCAGCTAAATCGTCAAGCACGACTCGTGGCGAGAGGTTTAATGGCTTTAGGAATTGAAAAAGGTGACCATATCGCAGTATGGACAACAAATGTGCCTGAGTGGGTGCAGCTTCAATTTGGTACGGGGAAGATGGGTGCTCCTATCGTTACGGTAAATACCAATTATCGTGCAAGCGAGTTGGAGTATCTATTAAAACAATCTGATGCCAAAACGATTTTTTTAGTTGAAAATTATCGAGACCATTCTTTTATTCATACACTGCAAGAGTTATGTCCAGAGCTTGAACATTGTGAACCAGGTAATTTGCAATCAAAGCGACTACCTTTATTAAAAAATGTTATTTTAATCGGCGAAACCAAATATCCAGGTGTACTCAATTGGTCAGATGTTTTGACTGCTGCTGAGCAAGTAACCGAGGAACAGCTAGATCAAAGAGAGCAATCTCTTCATTATGATGATGTCATTAATATTCAATATACATCTGGTACAACAGGCTTTCCTAAAGGTGTGATGTTAACGCATTTTAATTTAGTCAATAATGCAGTCAACATTGCAGAATGTATGCAGTTAACTGCAGAAGATCGTTTATGTATCCCAGTGCCATTTTTCCACTGCTTTGGTTGTGTCATAGGGACATTAGCCATTACAACGAGTGGCGGCACGATGGTACCAGTACAAGAATTTTCACCTGAAGAAGTACTAAGGACCGTTCAGCAAGAACGATGTACAGCATTACATGGCGTGCCAACGATGTTCATTAGCGAACTTAATTTACCGAATTTTGCGTCTTTCGATCTGTCAACTTTACGGACAGGAGTAATGGCGGGTTCAAACTGCCCAATTGAGGTCATGAAAGCAGTCATAGAGAAAATGGGCATGAAAGATATTACAATCTGCTATGGCCAAACGGAATCATCACCAGTTATTACACAAACTAGAACGGATGACCCGTTAACATTAAAAGTGGAAACGGTTGGTCGTGCGTTACCAAATTTAGAAGTGAAAATTGTTGTTCCTGGTACGACTGAGGAGGCCCCAACAAATGAACAAGGGGAGCTATGTACAAGAGGCTACCATGTCATGAAGGGCTACTATAAAAACCAAGAGGAAACAGAGCTTGCTATTGATGAGGCTGGCTGGCTGCATACTGGAGATTTAGCAACGATGGATGAAGCGGGCTATATCCGTGTAACTGGACGGTTGAAAGATATGATTATTCGTGGAGGCGAAAATTTATATCCGAGGGAGATTGAGGAGTTTCTTTACACGCATCCGAAAATTTCAGACGTACAGGTTGCTGGTGTCCCTGACCCTGTATATGGAGAAGAGGCGGCAGCTTGGATCATTTTAAAAGATGGCGAACAGGCAACAGAGGAAGAAATTCGAGATTATTGTAGGGACAAAATTTCTAGACATAAAATTCCGCGACATATTTTCTTTATCGATAACTATCCTATGACTGCATCTGGAAAAGTTCAAAAATATAAATTACGAGAAGATTTTGTTATGACCGTAAAGTAAGGAGGGGCAGTGACTATGTTCAACAAGGTATTAATTGCAAATCGTGGGGAGATTGCTAGACGGGTAATCAGAACATGCAAGCGTCTAAATATTCATACGGTTGCTATTTACTCAGAGGCAGATGTTGATAGCTTACATGTAAAAGATGCGGATGAAGCTTATTGTGTAGGGAAGCCACCCGTTGCACAAAGCTATTTAAACATTGACCGCATTCTTGAAATTGCAAAAGAGAGTGGCGCAGAGGCTGTTCATCCAGGCTATGGTTTACTATCGGAGAATGTGAATTTTGCGAAACGTTGTACAGAGGCGGGTTTAGTCTTTATCGGACCAAGTGCGGAAGTCATTGCGTCAATGGGCAGTAAATTAGAGGCACGTAAAACAATGAAAGCTGCTGGCGTGCCTATTGTAGAAGGAGTAGAGGCTCCTGTGAAGGATGTTGCAGAAGCTACTGAAATCGCTGAACGTTTAGGTTATCCAATTATGTTAAAAGCATCTGCTGGCGGTGGTGGTATTGGGATGCAGCTAGTTGACAATGCTGAGGAGCTGGCTAAAGCATTTGAGGGAAATCAAAAGCGTGCGCAATCATTTTTCGGTGATGGCACGATGTATATGGAGCGTTTTATCGCTAATCCTCACCATGTGGAAGTGCAAATAATTGCCGATCACCAAGGCAATATAGTTCCGTTATTTGAACGGGAATGCTCTATTCAACGAAGAAATCAAAAAGTGGTGGAAGAAGCCCCATCACCGTTCATTTCACAAGAGACAAGAGATAAGATGCTAGAGGCTTCAGTGAAGGCTGTGAGACACATTGGATACGTCAATGCTGGAACGATCGAGTATTTGGTGGATAAAGATCAAAACTTTTACTTCTTAGAAATGAATACAAGATTACAGGTAGAGCATCCAGTCACAGAGGAAATTACAAAGCTTGATTTAGTAGAAGAGCAATTAAAAATTGCGGCAAAACTACCTCTTTCATTTACTAGGGAAAGTATTGCTAAAGATGGGCATGCGATTGAAGTGCGTATATACGCAGAGAATCCCTCCACATTTTTCCCTTCTCCAGGTACCATTACGGTTCTTGAATTACCAACAGGCGAAGGGGTTCGACATGAATGTGGTGTAGAGACAGGTTCAGCAGTTACACCATTCTATGATCCAATGATTAGTAAATTGGTGGTGTGGGGAGAAACAAGGGAAATTGCCTGTGAGAGATTAATTCAAGCACTGAAAGCGTATAAAGTGGAGGGTATTCAAACGAATATTCCGATGCTGTTAAAAACCGTTACACATGAACAATTTTTAAAAGGGAATACAACGACTAAATTTGTAGAGCAATATTATTTACCGCAATTAGCAGAAACAAAATAACAACTTTCATACATTCGTGCTTCTTTGAAGGGCGAATGTATGACTAAAATTAGGAGTGAAGGATAATGGCAACAGTAAAAGCAAGTATGGCAGGTACAGTGTGGAAAATCGTCGTAACAGAAGGAGAGAAAGTGACGGCAGGCCAAGATGTAGCTATTTTAGAATCGATGAAAATGGAAATTCCGATTGCAGCAGAAGAGGATGGCGTGGTAACGAAGATCATTGCCAATGAGGGAGACTTCATTAACGTTGATGATGATATTTTAGAAATTGAATAAGAGGAGGCTTCTTTAATGCAGCTACCTAAGCATGTCATGATCAAAGAAGTTGGTCCCCGTGACGGTTTACAAAACGAAAAAACGCATATTACAACTGTTGATAAAATACAATTAGTGAATTTATTGAGCCAAACAGGACTAACTTACATTGAAGTGACTTCATTTGTTCATCCGAAATGGATACCTCAATTGGCAGATGCTGTTGAGGTTCTTCAAGCTATTAAACGGCAGAAGGATATTACTTATGCAGCGCTTGTACCTAATATGCGTGGCTTAGAACGTGCATTACAGGCTGAAGTAGACGAAGTAAGTATTTTTATGTCTGCTAGTGAAAGTCATAATCAAAGCAATATTAATAAAACCATTGACGATACATTTCCTATATTAGAGGAAGTAGTAATAGGGGCTAAGGCTGCAAAGAAAAAAGTTCGAGGGTATATCTCAACGGTTATTGGCTGTCCATATGAGGGGTATATACATCCTGACAAAGTACTACGTGTAACAGATAAATTATTGGAAATGGGTGTGGCTGAAATATCGCTTGGTGACACAATTGGTGTTGGCGTGCCAACGCAGGTTGAGTATCTTTTAGAGGCGTTATTAAAAAGATACGATGCTGAAAATTTTGCCATGCATTTTCATGACACACGTGGGACAGCACTAGCCAATATTATGAAATCCTTAGAGATGGGTATGACCAAGTTTGATAGTGCGCTTGGCGGATTAGGGGGCTGTCCATATGCTAAAGGAGCTTCAGGGAATGTAGCTACAGAGGATTTATTATATTTATTCGATGAGATGGGCATTGAAACAGGAATAGATCGACAGAAAGTGCTAGAGGCAGCACTCTTTATTGAAGAGAAATTAGGCAAAGCGGTTGCATCGAAGCAAATGGCTATTGTCCGTAATGAAAGGAGTGCAAACCAACGATGACACAACTTGTTCGTTTGGAATTACTAGAGGGCAGCATTGGACTGATTACCCTAACAAGATCAGAAGCTGCAAATGCTATGTCTGTTCAGTTACTTCGTGAGCTGTCCGACATGCTCGATCAAATCAATGGAGATCCAGCAGTGCGTGTTGTCCTACTGACAGGTGCAGGAGAAAAGGCATTTTGTGCAGGAGCAGATTTAAAAGAACGTAAAGGAATGGCTGATCGACAAGTGAAGCGAATCGTACAGTTGATTGGTGCGACTGTGGCAAAAGTTGAGACACTTGCTCAGCCTGTCATTGCTGTACTAAATGGGGTGGCATTTGGCGGTGGATTGGAGCTGGCATTAGCTTGTGATCTACGTATTGCCGCTACACATGCAAAGCTTGGTTTAACAGAAACATCACTCGGTATTATCCCAGGTGCTGGAGGAACACAACGACTTCCACGACTAATTGGCCTTGGCAAAGCAAAGGAATTAATTTATACAGCACGTAGGTTGAGTGCGGCGGAAGCCAAAGATTATGGCATTGTTGAGTATGTTTATGAGGAACATGAGGTAATGGAAAAGGCACAACAACTTGCGCTAGAAATGGCAAAAAATGCACCACTCTCTCTAGTGCAAGCTAAAGTCGCAATCAATCAGGGTGTTGAGGTAGATTTAGCTACCGGGTTAAAAATTGAATCACTAGCATATAGTGCACTGATCCCAACAGAAGACCGATTAGAGGGCTTGTTAGCATTCCAAGAGAAGCGAGCGCCACAATATTCAGGGAAATAAAGCGCTAAAAATGATTTTGGTGTAATTGATTGGGCAAAGGGAGGAAATAAACATGAGCAATATCTCGACAGAAAATACGCCACCTACAATGAAGGACAAAATTTTAACAGGTGGTTTACCAAAATATCATGATAAAAATGCACAACAAGGCAAGCTATTTGTACGTGAACGTCTTGAACTATTACTAGATGATGGTCTTCAATCAGAGGATGGCCTCTATGCAAACTGTTTAGCAGGGGATTTACCAGCTGATGGTGTTGTCACAGGTATAGGTAAAATTCATGGTCGCACGGTATGTGTGCTAGCTAATGATTCTACTATTAAAGCGGGCTCTTGGGGAAAACGCACAGTTGAAAAAATGATTCGTATTCAGGAAACAGCTGAAAAGCTGAATTGCCCATTACTATATTTAGTCGATTCAGCAGGTGCGCGTATTACAGATCAGTTAGAAATGTTCCCAGGACGCAGAGGAGCAGGACGTATTTTCTACAACCAAGTCAAGCTGTCAGGGAAAGTTCCGCAAATTTGCTTATTATTTGGTCCTTCCGCAGCAGGTGGTGCTTATATACCTGCATTTTGCGATATCGTTGTCATGGTAGAAGGAAATGCTTCTATGTATTTAGGATCACCTCGGATGGCGGAAATGGTTATTGGGGAGAAAGTAGATTTAGAGACAATGGGTGGCGCAAAAATGCACTGTTCTGTATCAGGCTGTGGAGATGTGCTTGTCAAAACAGAACAGGAGGCTATTACGTATGCTCGTAAATATTTAGGTTACTTCCCGAATAACTATGCTGAGCGCAGTAAGATAGAGGCACCTAAACCACCTGCTTCATTTGATAAATCTATTGAAGAATTAATTCCACAAAACCAAAATGTTCCTTTTGATATGTATAAATTAATTGAACGTATTATCGATGAAGATTCATTTTGTGAAATCAAAAAATTATTTGCACCAGAATTAATTACAGGTCTTGCACGTATTAATGGGCAATCCGTTGGGATCATCGCTAACCAACCTCGTGTCAAGGGAGGCGTGCTATTCCACGATTCTGCTGATAAAGCAGCGAAGTTCATTTCACTTTGTGATGCATTCAATATTCCGCTGTTATTCTTAGCAGACGTTCCTGGCTTTATGATTGGTACTCAGGTAGAAAAAGCAGGAATCATCCGTCATGGTGCGAAAATGATTTTTGCCATGAGTGAGGCAACTGTTCCTAAGCTAACGGTCATTGTGCGTAAAGCGTATGGTGCAGGTCTATATGCCATGGCAGGACCTGCCTTTGAACCAGATTGCTGTATTGCTTTGTCAAATGCACAAATTGCCGTAATGGGACCAGAGGCTGCTGTGAATGCTGTTTATGCCAATAAAATTGCAGAGCTTCCAAAAGAAGAGCAAGCAAGCTTCATTGCTGAGAAACGTAAAGAATACCAAGAGGAAATTGACGTGTATCGATTAGCATCAGAGCTAATCATCGATGATGTCATTGAGCCGAATGAGTTACGCAAGGTGTTAGAAAATCGCTTAGAGCTTTATATGTCCAAATACTTATTATTCTCACAACGTAAGCATGGGGTAAACCCAGTATAAACATACTTATTGAAAGGCTGTCTCTGCTGTTAAGAGGCAGCTTTTTTTGAATGATTAATTTTTTCAGCTACTTGCATGCCATAGAGCAGCATATTAAAATATGGGAAGGAATAAAGGGAAGTGGGTGTTAAGCTTGTCTAAAAACAACATAACGGATGTTCACGGTAATGCCAAGCTCCCATTACCGTATCGAGATGTCATTGATACATATTATTTGCCCCTCAAGGTCATGGGGTGGATCTTATTTAGCATCTATTCATTTATAGCTTTTTATAAATTGGTCATTGATCGCTTAGTAAATGTAGTAGTTGTTTTATTGCAAGGCGATTATTCTATCGGCGACTTAGGTTTGTTTGATTATAGTAGTTGGCGACTAACTACTAATTTTGTTCCCTTTGAAACGATTCTCCGCTATATAAACTACTCTCAATATTTTAATTGGGATATCATAATCGTTAACCTTCTTGGCAACTTATTAATTTTTACGCCAATGGGTTTTTTATTGCCATTATTGTCGAAAAAATTTCGCAAAGCATGGGTCATTATTTGTTTGGGCTTTTTTGCTAGTCTTGCTGTAGAAACCATTCAATTCATTTTTACAGTGGGTTCTGCGGATATTGATGATTTAATTTTGAATACGATTGGCGCATGGCTTGGCTATATAGCTTATAAAGGGATCTTAATTAGACCTAAAAAATGAGAAAGCAGTCCTGTTTTAAGGGCTGTTTTTTGCGTTAATAAAAATTTTGTTTAAAGAATGCTTACTGTAAAATGAATGTATGGATTATACGCTTAAAAATAGAGTCTTTATACCTAGCACTAAAAATAATTAGTATCTCTTTAGGTGGTTAGTATTAATTTTTGCTTGAATTTAATAGTGAAAATTCCGATAATGAGTGTACAGAAACTGTTCAGACGGTATAGATATAGTGAAAGAAGATATTTTCATATCTAGTATCTTATTAGCATATGAAGATAGAAGGGCGAGGTGAAAACTATGAAAATATCAAATTTAAGGGAGCAAGAGAGACTTTCATCGCAATATAATCGTAAAAAAATCTTGCAACGAAAAGAAGCCGGAGAAGCTTATCGCAAAAATGCGATGTATTTCCAGCCAAAGAAAAACCCAGCATTGCTTGAACTTGAAAATCTACTGTTAGGGCGTACCGATCAAGACTTATTTGAGCAGCAACAAGAAAAGTCAAAAGAAGTTACTCCTCAACAGCAAGCCATAATGGAAGACTTGCGACAAACAGAAAAGAATGTACGTGCTCATGAGCGATCCTATAAAGAAGGTACTAGTGATAGCGCAGAATCTTCTACTGTCGTCAATCCAGAGCAAAATGACACATTGCAAATTTTAGAGCAGGTGCGACATGCCGCATTAGCATCGACAGAGCCTTCTCCTCAAGATTTACAGGTGGCACAAAGCGTGAATGCGCAAATACAACATATATTAAACGATTCGTATACTGAAGAGGGCAAAATAGGTGAAGAAGAACCATCCTTTGTACGTGACATCATGGAAGTGAAGGTTCCTGAACGTTTCTCGAAGGAATTGAAATTGGATCCATTTGCAGATACAATTTTCGGTAAGAACTATGAGACTGCATTTAAATTAAGAACATTCCATCAGGTATCGGAAAAATATGCGGCTCATGTTCAAATGACGAAAAATGGCTATCGTCCAGACACGGACTCTATGTTCTCTTTGATAGCCTGATGCTGTAGATAGGAGATTATTGACATGGCAAAGGCAAAGCATGCGAAAACAAATGCAATTCGATTATTAGAACAACAAAAAATCCATTTTGATGTGATTGAATATGAAACGGGAGACGGTCAAGTTGATGGTGTCTCTGTTGCAGAAAAAATTGGTCACCCTGTCACGCGTGTGTTTAAAACATTGGTAGCAAAGGCAAGCGCACAAAAGCTATTTGTATTTATCATTCCAGTGGCAGAGGAGCTGGATTTAAAAGCTGCCGCAAAGGTAGTAGGGGAAAAGAAAATCGAAATGCTAGCGGTAAAGGATTTACTTGGTTATACCGGTTATGTACGTGGCGGATGTTCACCAGTGGGGATGAAGAAGTTATATCCAACAGTAATAGATGAATCTGCCCTAGGGCAAGATAGTATTATTGTGAGTGCGGGGAAAATAGGTATGCAAATCCATGTTCAGCTAGACGACTTGAAAAATATGACAAAGGCACAGCTTGCCCCTATTACAACTACCCATGTGTGAGAGAATGGGTAGTTTCTTTATGTATAATGGACAATCAAGTACAAGCGCAGTCTCTCAATTTTTTATAGAAAATGTGATACAGTTAGAGCAATATCATGCATAGAGAGAGGGATAGGAAATGCGTAAGATAATGGGGTGGCGTTGGACATTTTTTATTAGTGGCCTAATTGTGATGTCACTTGGCATCACGATGTCGATAAAGGGGAAAATTGTTGGCACAAGCCCTTGGGATGTCTTGCATGTTGGGTTATTTCAAAATTTTGGGTTAAGTATTGGGACATGGTCTATTATAACAGGGCTCTTTATAGTTGCTTCAACATCGATTGTGTTACGTGAATGGCCAAAGATAGGCACTTGGCTGAACATGCTGCTCATCGGCTCCTTCATTGATGTATTTAATTTGGTGCTGCCATCTACTGATGTTTATGGCTTGCAGATTACATATTTTATCATTGGTTTATTTGTTTTAAGTTTTGGCTGTGGGATGTATATTGCACCGAATATGGGTGCAGGTCCACGAGATACTTTAATGATGATACTTGTTGAAAAGTTTGGTGGCTCGATTAAAACAGCCAGAATGGGCATCGAAGTTCTGGTGACCATTGTTGGCTGGCTTTTAGGAGGACCAGTTGGCGTAGGGACGGTATTAATCGCTCTAACCTCAGGCTATATTGTGCAATATTCATTACCGTATTGTCGTAAAATATTAATGAAATGTATTGGGCATATAGAAGGAATGAAGCCATTCTATTAAACGATGAAGCTACTTAGATCTGTAAAAGATAGAAGTAGCTTTTCATCTTTTTTAGCGTTCTTTCATATAATGCAGGGCAGAAGCTAAAGGAGGAACGACATTTGAATGGAAATGTAACGTATTATTTTGGACACGCATTGACTGGGCAAGGTGTGAAACATTTATATAAAGAGATGATAGAAGAGGCGGAGCTTGTTTACTTTTTGCAAGGTGCTCCCACATTTAAAGGATCAGAGCTGTTAAAAGAGCTAGGGTATTTTTATGTGAAGCAGGGCTTTGCAGTCGAATGGTTTAAGCATGCTTTATTAGAGGAAGTAGTTGAGGCCGTTTATGTAAAGGGCTGTAACAGACTTTTTGTATGGGCCTCTGAATGGAATATCGAGCCAACTTTACTCGGTACAAAGCATCGCGTCATGTCCTTTTATGATTGTTTAGAGGAAGTACAGCTTGAAAAGGTTGGGGAGCAGCTTGCTGAGGCGATGCAGGAGCGTGCAACTTGGCGTGAAAAATGTATTGCAAAGCTGGATCAGGCAATCAAGCTTCATGATGACTGGGAGATTATCACGCAAAGCTGTATGAACTGGCAGGCATTAAATGAACAAGTGGAAAATTTAAAGACAGAAGTGTTCCAGTCAATTGTTTTAAATAAAACGGGTATACGGACACATCGTTTACTTGGAACACTAACGCCTAGAGGTGCGGAAAATACCGTTGAAAGTATTACAAAAAGTATAACGACTCGCTTCATGATTAAAGGTAAGCCTGGTACAGGTAAGTCTTCATTAATGAAGGGTTTAGCGGATGAGGCAAATGCAAGAGGTCTTGATGCACAAATTATATGGTGTGGTTTAGATGCAGGTTCAGTGGATATGGTCATTATTCCAGAGCTTAATTTCTGTATCTTTGATAGCACAGAGCCCCATGTCTTTGATCCACAGGATGGTAGATTAGGGGACAAAATTTTTGATATTGGGCAACATTGTGCACTTTCAGAGGAGGCAGAAACAGCAATTGAGGCAGTTCGAGCACACTACAAAGAAGCTATCCAGGATGCAATGGGTCATTCGAAGCGTTATGCTGAAGCCGAATATACAATCCGCCGTCTAGTGGATAATTGTCTATCCGCATCCTTATGGCGTGAAAAAACAGCGCCATTATTCGAAAGATTAACAAAGTAATGTAGCTAATGGCTTGCATGTGCTAAACTAGGAGCTAGAACAGTTTTCCTAGGAAAGGATGATACGCTTGTCAAAAGTATTGAATGCATTTTTAGATGAAAACCTACAAGCCTTACATGAACAAGGCTTATACAATGAAATTGATCCAGTAGAGGGAGCTAATGGCCCGATTATTCAAGTCCGTGGCAAAAATCTTGTTAACTTATCCTCTAACAACTATCTTGGCTTAGCAACAAATGAAGAATTAAAGCGTATTGCCAAAGAGACAATTGATAAATACGGTGTTGGTGCAGGTGCTGTTCGTACAATCAACGGGACACTTGATTTGCACGTTAAATTAGAAGAAAAGCTTGCTGAATTTAAAGGAACAGAAGCGGCTATTTCTTATCAATCTGGCTTTAATTGTAATATGGCAGCCATTTCAGCTGTGATGGATAAAAATGATGCGATTCTATCTGATCAATTAAACCATGCCTCTATTATTGATGGTTGTCGTTTATCAAAGGCGAAAATCATTGCGTTTAATCACTCCGATATGGATGATCTACGTGCTAAGGCAAAAGCAGCTAAAGAATCAGGATTATACAATAAAATCATGGTCATAACAGATGGTGTATTCTCAATGGATGGTGATATTGCTAAATTACCTGAGATTGTGGAAATTGCTAAAGAGTTTGATTTAATTACGTATGTCGATGATGCACATGGTTCAGGTGTAACAGGTAAAGGCAAAGGAACTGTGAAGCATTTTGGATTAGAAAAAGAAATTGACTTCCAAATTGGTACACTATCAAAAGCTATTGGTGTTGTGGGTGGCTATGTAGCAGGTAAGAAAAATTTAATTGATTGGCTGAAAGTTCGCTCTCGTCCATTCCTATTCTCAACAGCTCTACCACCTGGTGATGTAGCAGCCATTACAGCAGCTGTACAAATGCTGATTGATTCAACAGAGCTGCACGATAAGCTTTGGGATAATGGCAACTATTTAAAAGCTGGACTGGAGAAGCTTGGCTTTAATATCGGTGCATCTGAAACACCGATTACGCCTTGTATCATTGGGGATGAAAAGCTGACACAGGAATTTTCAAAACGTCTTTTTGAAGAAGGCGTTTATGCAAAATCAATTGTTTTCCCAACTGTGCCAAAAGGTACAGGACGTGTTCGTAATATGCCAACAGCGGCACATACAAAAGAAATGCTGGATGATGCGATTGCGATTTACGAAAAAGTTGGTCGTGAATTAGGCGTTATTCAATAAGAAAAAGGCTTCCTCATGGATGGGGAAGCCTTTTTGTGTGATAGAAAGTTGAAAGTGGTGGATAAAAGTGAAAAAATAGTCGATAGCAGCTCATAACTGATCGATAGCCACCTGAAAGTAGTCGATAGCTTTATTTCGAACCTATAATTTTGGCTGTTCTTAATTGCTGAATGTCTTCAGCGGAGATATTCAAAGCCTGTAAAATCTCCTCATTATGTTGTCCTAAAGTAGGTGCTGCACTTGTTAGGTGACCTGGTGTTTGTGAGAACTTGGCTGGGAAGCCTAATGTACGCATCGGTCCTGCAGTTGGGTGCTCATAGGACAAGACCATGCCACGCTCTAGAATATGTGGATCATTTAATGTTTGATCGTAGGAATAGATTGGGCTAGAGGGTACGCCGTGTTCATCCAATAGCGCTAGCCAGTAAATAGCTTGATGCTTGATTAATTCGCTCTCAATTTCTGCCTCCAGTACTTTCACATGTTGGGCACGTGAATAGTTGGTAGCAAAGAGGGGATTGTCTAACCAATCAGGTCGGTTGATAACTTTTGTTGCAAAAATCTCCCATAGCTTTTGATTGCCAGCACCTATTAAAATATAGTCGTCCTGCGTTTTGAAACCTTGATAGGGTGCGGATACCCGATGTGCTGTTCCAGTCCGCTCCGGTAGTTCGCCATGTCCAAAGTAAGCAGCGGCCTCCCATACAGTCCATGCTAGACCTGATTCCACTAAGGAAACATCAATATATTGCCCCTCGCCACTACGCAGCTTATAAATATAGGCCATTAAAATAGATTGTAATGCTGTTTGAGCAGCAGCAATATCATTCACGGCAAAGCCGACTTTTACAGGTCGACCATCCGCTTCACCCGTCATATGCATTAAGCCATTCAGACCCTGTGCCATAATATCATAGCCACCCTTTTGACTATACGGACCCGTTTGTCCATAGCCTGAAATAGAGCAATAAATAAGACCAGGATTGATAGCTTTTAATGTGTCATAATCAATACCAAGCTTTTTTGTGACACCTGGTCGATAGTTTTCCACAAGGACATCAACAGATTGGATAAGTTCTTTAAATAAAGCTAATCCCTCTGGCGTTTTTAAATTAATACAAACCCCTTTCTTATTGCGATTGACCATCATATACATATGGCTTTCTTCATTTATAAAAGGACCCATTGTACGGGTATCGTCTCCATTTGGATACTTCTCAATTTTGATAACCTCTGCACCCATATCTGCTAAGACCATCGTGCAATAAGGACCAGCTAGTACTTGCGATAAATCAACAACTCTTAATCCTTGTAATGCTTGTTTCATCTAACCTCAGTCCCATCATGTTTGACTAATGTGATGTTGCGTAATCCTTTGACAGAGGTCGCACCTGCTAAAGCGATGGAAACCTTTAATTCATCATAAAGATTGGTCATCACCTTTTCGACGCCCTGTTGTCCTTCAAGGGCTAGCCCATAGACGAAAGGGCGTCCGATTGCAACGGCATCCGCTCCTAAAGCAAGTGCTTTTAAAGCATCCATGCCACGATAGACACCACTATCTAAAATAATAGGAATTTGTCCATTCACAACTTTCGCAATAGCAGGAAGTGCATCAAGTGAACCAATAACACCATCTAATTGACGGCCACCGTGGTTTGATACAATAATGCCATCAATACCATTGTCGATAGCTAGCTTCGCATCTTCAGGATGTAAAATTCCCTTCAATAGTATAGGAAGGTTTGTACGCTTTTTTAATTCTCGAACATGCGCCCAATTAAGTGTTGGGTGGAAGACATTTTGCAAGACACCTTGTACGTAGGACTCGAATGAATCATCAGGTAAAGTGGCTGTAAAAACGGGATCATTCATATAATTGCCTCGTGCATAGCCTAGCTTCAATGGTGAAAATTGATTGCGGACATCTTCTTCACGCCAACCAAGCATTACTGTATCGACAGTTAAGACAATCGCTTCAAATCCGGCTGCCTCCGCTCGTGCCACCATACTAAAAGCGATTTCTTCATTAGTAGACCAATATAATTGAAACCATTTTGTTGCAGAAGGAGCAGCTTGAGCAACTTCTTCAAGTGCATAAGTGGAAACGGTGCTTTGAATATAGGGCATGTTTAAATGCTCGGCAGCACGTACTACAGCAAGCTCACCTTCATCATGAACCATTCCGTTCATGCCGACGGGAGCAAAGAGCAATGGAGTTGGGTATGTTTTACCAAACAAATTAATCGATGTTTGAACATTTGAAACATCCTTTAAAAAGCGAGGAACTATAGAATACTTTTCGAAAGCTGCACGATTATTGCGCAGTGTTTGTTCACCACCAGCACCTGAACGGATATAGCCAAAAGGTCCAGCTTCGATTTTTTCCGCTACGGCCTTTTCTAAATCTGCAAAGCAAATGGGGAAGGGGGCTTGTGCAGTAATATTTTTTAAGAGTAGATCACCATCAGTTATGTTTGTCATCGTTACTACCTCACTTATTTATTGAAAATAGGCTTTCTTTTGTTTAAGAAGGCTTGAATACCTTCGTTATAATCATCTGAACTAAATGAATTAAGAACGATCTGTGCCAGCTCATCGCTTTCTTCGTTTTCACCATCTACAATTGCTTGGATCATTTTTTTGATGCCTGCGTTTGCAATGGATGATTTACTTAATAGATGTTCAGCAAAATGCAGCGTGGCACTTTCAATATCCTCTGGCTCATGTAAGGCTGTGATTAAACCGATGTTTTTTCCATCTTGTGCTGTAAAAATGTTGGCTGTGTATAAAATCTCTTTCGCCTTGGCAACACCAACAAGATTGATGAGACGCTTTGTACTTTCAAGATTATAGACAATACCAATATTCGCCGCTGTGATGCCAAGCTTACTCTTTGGTGTCGCTATTCTAAAATCACATGCGTTGGCTAGTTCTAAGCCACCACCAATGGCTAAACCCTGAATCATAGCAATTGTCGGGTGAGGAAATTTATAGAGGGTATCAATCGCCTTTAGAGCCAAATCATTATAGGCTTTGGCATTGTCCGCGGCATAACGAATATCTAAAAACTCGCTAATATCGGCACCAGATGAAAAGGCTACTTCATTAACGCCACGGACAATTAAGAGCTTAATAGAAGAATCTACACGTAACTGCTCAAGTTGCTCTACTATGTTCTGAAACATCGCCTTTGATAAGGAATTCCGTTTATCAGGTCGGTTTAACACTAACGTTGCAATATAACCATTTTTCTCTACATAAATTTCAGTTGTCATTGTCATTCTCCTCTTAATCCTTTTTCAATTTCGCAGCGAAGCGGTTGCCGATGGATTGAATGCTTTGCACAAGAATGATTAAGATAAAGACAGTTGCATACATAACATCGACCTCATAGCGTAAATGACCATAACGATAGGCGAGGTCACCCAAACCTCCAGCACCAACCATTCCTGCCATAGCCGTAGCACCGATTAAACCAATTGTGGCAATTGTTAAGCCTAAAATAATAGATGGACGAGCTTCACGTAATAGCACATGCCAAATAATATGGCGACGTTTAATACCCATGGCTGTGTAGGCTTCTACCACTCCCGAATCCACCTCTAATAGCGCAGATTCCATCAGTCGAGCAATATAAGGAGCTGTATAGACAACTAGCGGAACGATAACACCTTTAACCCCAATTGTTGTGCCGACGATCAGCTTAGTAAAAGGTAGAATGAAGAATAATAAAATGATGAATGGGACAGAACGTATAATATTGATGACTAAATTAAAAAATTGATATAAAAATTTATTGTCAAAGGATTGACCTGGTCGTGTTAATACGATTAATAGCCCCAATGGAATCCCAATGAGAATGGAAAACAATAAAGAAATTCCGACCATTTGAAATGTTTCGATAATTGATTTGCCAATTACATCTGACCAATCTGTAAAAAAGCTTTGAATACTACTCATTGAATTCGCCTCCTAATTCTTCCACCGCGACGCCATTTTCCGTAAAATATGTGAGTGCCTTTTGGACAATGTGAAGTTCTCCATGTAAATGCACCACAATGTTACCAACAATGCCGTTTTTTAATTCAATAATATTTGCCGTTAAAATATTTGGTTGTACATCATACACTTTCGTAACTTCTGCTAGTAATGGCTTACCAGTACTTTCACCTAGGAAGGTTAAACGAATGACACTGCCTGAAACATTTAACTGCTCGATCAGGGAAGGGGATAAATTACGTTGTGAAATCGTATTTAAAAACTTTCTCGTTGTAGGATGCTTCGGTTTAGCAAAAAGTTCAATAGCCGTACCAAATTCCACCACTTTTCCGGACTCAAGAACAGAAACCTCATCACATATTTTCTGAATGACATTCATCTCATGTGTAATCAGCAGGATCGTAATGCCTAATTCACGGTTAATTTTTAACAACAATTCAAGAATGGCTTCGGTTGTTTCAGGGTCGAGTGCACTTGTTGCTTCGTCACTAAGTAAAACCTCTGGCTCCTGTGCCAAGGCACGTGCAATAGCAACACGTTGCTTTTGCCCACCTGAAAGTTGGTTAGGGTAGCTGCCTAGTTTGTCTGTTAATCCAACAATTTCAGCATATTTAGTCACACGGTTTTTTACCTCTTTCTCGTTATAGCCAAGTAGCTTTAAAGGAACAGCAATATTATGGTAAACGGTTGCCGTTTTTAATAGATTAAAATGTTGGAAAATCATCCCGATTTTTTGGCGTGTTTGCCGTAATTCATGAAGAGAAAGGGCAGTAATGTCCACATTGTCGATTAACACTTTTCCAGCTGTAGGTCGCTCTAGTAGATTGACGCAACGAATGAGTGTACTTTTACCTGCACCACTATAGCCAATCACACCATGAATTTGTCCTTTTTTTACATGGAGATTGATTCCATCTACAGCCTTAATGATGTCTTTTTTCGTCTTATATTCTTTTGAGATATTTTGTAATTGAATCATCCGATTGATTGCTCCTTTCTCAAGCTCCTAAAAAGCAAGAATCTGCTCGTTTTCCATAGAGGAATTTCGGCAGATTCTTCAGCTACTAGAAGCTTCCTGAATGTATTACCAGCTAGGGATTACTGAACCTTTGAATTCTTCTTCAATGAATTGACGTACTTCATCAGATTGGTAAGCCTCAACGAACTTTTTAATTGTTGGGTCATTTTCATTTTCTGCACGTACCACAATATAGTTCACATATGGAGAGTCAGTAGATTCTAAAAGAATAGCGTCATCTTTAGGATTAATGCCAGCTTCCAATGCGAAGTTTGTATTAATAGCTGCTACATCTACTTCACTAAGCTGCTTAGGAATTTGAGCTGCCTCTAATTCGATGAATTTTAAATTCTTTTTGTTTTCTTCTACATCACGGATAGAGGCTGTTAAATCTGCCCCATCTTTTAATTTTATATAGCCTGCTTCTTGTAAAACAAAGAGGGCACGAGCACCATTTGTTGGATCATTTGGTAAACCAAACGTTGCACCATCTGGAATGTCCTCAAAGGATTTATATTTTTCAGAGTAAATACCCATTGGATTTAAAATCGTTTTGCCTACTGTTACTAAATCTGTATCATGATCTTTATTAAACGTATCGAGGAAAGGCTCGTGTTGATAGCTATTCGCATCAAGATCACCTTCAGATAAAGATGTATTAGGTAAAACATAATCAGAAAATGATTTAAGCTCTACTTCTAGCCCATTTTCTTTGGCTACTTTCGCTGCAACTTCTGCGATTTGTTCGTGTGGACCAGATGTGACACCTACGACGATTTTATTTTCATTAATTGCTTCAGCTTGACCTTTACTCTCTTCTTTAGAGCCACAACCTGCTAGAGCTGCTGCTAATGTAAGACTTGCTAAACCTACTAAAAATTTATTTTTCTTTTTCATGAAAACTACCTCCAAGATTGTTTTTATCGGTTTTTGAAAATAAAAAAACTCTCTTACAAACTAAGAGAGGCTCATGAAAAAATGTCCTCTCTTATCTATCAAACGATAATCGTTTGCAGGATTTAGCACCTTCCTTCTAAAAGGAGGTTGCCGAGCTTCATAGGGCCAGTCCCTCAGCTACTCTTGATAAGAGATTTATCATATTTTTTTGTAATTCCGATAGAACTAATATAATTTATAGGTTATAGTAAGTCAATAAATATTTTTTAAATTTTTTATATTATTATAATATTTCGTCATGAAAGAGGGATAGCAATGTCTGTAAGAGTTAATTATGGTATAGGTTCATTTGGCAAGGTTGTGAGTGCTCGATTGCTAATGGGTACAGACATTATTGAAGGAATGGAGGCACTTTGTGAGGAGAACCATATTGAGTCAGCAACAATTGTTAGCTGTATAGGTAGCCTTCAAAAGAGTAGCTTTGTTTATTTAGTACCTGATGAAACATCTCAGATTAACGTAAGTTTTAGCGATGTCATAAAAAAAGAGGGGCCACTCGAATTGATCCAAGGCTCTGGCGTAGTATGTAAGCGTGATGGGGGATATGAAACACATTTCCATGGTTCTATGAGTGATCAATGGGGCGTCGTGTCAGGGGGGCATTTAATGAAGAGCGGGAACCCTGTTATTACGGCTGACATAGTGCTAGCTGAGGTTCAAGGCATCCAGCACTTTCGAAAATTTGATGAAGAAACAGGCCATGTTCAATTTTATCCATTAGAACACGGTTTACAGCAGCCAAGGAAAATTGAAAAATAGCGAAAATGATACTAACTTTTTCTTTTCACTGAGTTGCATGTTCCTTCCTGAATTAAAAAATGTTAGACCGAGCTTATAATCGGTCTAACATTTTTACTTTTGTCCCAGCCTCATTGCATGGTTAAGGGTTGAATAATTGTAATTGTTCGATTCTATGGATTGCTTCACGTAAGCGTTCCTCGCTAACAAGTAAACCAACACGGATATAGCCTTCGCCATATTGGCCGAAGCCATTGCCTGCTGCTACAGCGATATCAGCCTTTTCCAATAATAAATCGGCAAACTGCTCGCTAGTATAGCCGAATGGTACAGGGAGCCATGCGAAGAAGGAGCCTTTTGGAGCCGTTACATGCCAACCAATTCTTTGAGCTTCTTCAATGAGTACATTGCGGCGACCTTCATAGGTAGCTCGCAGTTCATCCACACATTCTTGGGAAACTGTAAGTGCCGCTGCTGCTGCTTGTTGAATAGCAGGGAATTGACTACAAAACAGATGATCCTGAATTAGATTAATGGCAGCAATAATGTCGGCATTACCGACAGCGAAGCCTATACGCCAGCCTGCCATATTATAAGTTTTGGAGAGTGTGTACATTTCAATTCCTACTTCTTTTGCACCCTCAGCTTGTAGGAAGCTAATAGGTTTATTACCGTCAAATCCTATTGCCCCATAAGCAAAATCATGTGATACGATAATATTGTGTTCCTTCGCAAAGCGAACGGTCTCTTCAAAAAATGCAAGTGTTGCTGTACCACCTGTAGGGTTGTTCGGGTAATTTAGGTAAAGTAGCTTCGCCTTCTCTTTCACTTCATCAGGTAATGCATGATAATTAGGTAAGAAATCATTTGCAGCTAAAAGTGGCATCACTTCAAAATGGACATCACCTAATACGACACCTGATAAGTAATCTGGATAGCCAGGGTCTGGTAAGAGCATTGTATCACCTGGATTTAATACGGCTAAAGGTAGCTCAACGAGTCCAATTTTTGTCCCGCCAAGAATCGCTACCTCTGTGTCAGGATTTAGATTCACATTATATTCACGTTTATAATAGTCGGCAGCTGCTTGGCGTAATTCAGCGATACCGCGAAATGGTGAATATTTGTGATTTTGTGGATTTTCAGCCGCCTCCTGTAATGCTTGAATGATATGAGGGGGCGTTGGTTGATCGGGATTTCCTTGACCAAGATTAATGACATCGCGACCTTCTTCTAAGGCATTATTTACTTTTTGAACTAACGCTGCAAAAAATTGAGTGGGTAGTTGCTGTAGTTTTTTAGAGAATTCCATGCATGATCACCCTTTTCAGAATATAATAATTATTATTGAAGAATATGAAGCAAATAGTATTACTTTTTTTGTTAATTGTCTAGAGGAGGAATGGCTATGAAAATCGGTTGTATTCAATTAAATGTTGGCTTTGGCAAAGTAGAAGAAAATTTTGCACGAGCTGAGGACAAGATTCGAGAAGTGGCAAAAAAAGGAGCAGAAATTATTGTGCTGCCTGAAATGTGGAATACAGGCTATGCGTTAGAGAAGCTGCCTGAACTAGCGGATGTCGATGGTGAACGTACGAAATCCTTCTTGGCTGAATTAGCACAGGAACTTGGTGTACATATTGTAGGTGGTTCTGTTTCAACGAAGAAAGGCGACAAATTTTATAATACGATGTATACATTTGATCGCAATGGAGAACTTGTAGGGGAATATAGCAAAGCACATCTTTTCCGTTTAATGGATGAGCATCTCTACTTAGAAGCAGGGGATGAAATGAATCGATTTGCTCTAGGAGATATTGAAGCTGCTGGGGTCATTTGTTATGATATTCGTTTCCCAGAATGGTTACGTGCACACGCATTACAAGGAGCAAAGGTATTATTTGTACCAGCCCAGTGGCCAACACCAAGGATTGATCATTGGAAAACATTGCTGCAAGCTCGTGCGATTGAGAACCAATGTTTTGTAATAGCAGTTAATCGCATTTCAAAAAAGGTAGAAAACTTTAATGGCCAATCGATGATTATACAGCCTTGGGGAGAAGTACTTTGGATCGGTGCAGAGGATGAAGAAGTAGCGGTGATTGATGTAGATTTTTCTATTGTCGATGAAGTACGTGGAAGAATTCCAGTTTATGACGACCGTAGACCAGGACTATATCATGATGTTGTCGTGAAAGGCTAATAGAGGGGCACGCTCAAGAGGGAGTAATCTTTTGAGCGTGCCATCTTTTTTCTAGCCCTTATCCTCAATCAATGAATTTGCCAATAGCATAAATTCTAATGTAATGCGGTTATGTCCTTTCATGAAATTTTCACCTAGTAAACCTTCAAGCTTTCTTAAGCGGTGATAGAGTGTTTGACGAACAATAAATAATTGGTTGGCTGTTTGCTGCTTGGAGCCATTTGTTTGTAAATAAACCTGTAATGTTTCAAGAAGCTTGCTATTGTATTTTTTATCGTACTCAATAACGGGCTGTAAATAATCGTAAATCACTTCCTGTAAATTCACTTGCATTTGTAATTTATAGATTAAATGATATAAATGCAAATCATCATAAAAGAAAGAGGACGTTTGCACTTTGCGGCAAATATATAAAGTTTCTAAAGCAGTTTGATAGCTTTTAGGAATTTCTTCTACATCGCAAACAACCTTTCCAACGGCTATTTGAAAACCTTGTGCTTGCTGCTTTTTATAAAAGTCGGTATTGGGCAGTGTGGAAAAAATGCTATTCAATATGTCACGAATAGCTTTACTGTCTTTCGTATGAAGTAAAATAAAAATAATATAGCTTTTTCTTTCGAATAAAAATGGCATAAATCCATGTTGCTCAAAGAGATTTCGATAATAAAGCTTACTATAGACCATATCCTCCTGTGTCTTTGTCACTGTAGTAGGAGAGGATAAAATAAAGACAGCTCCACTAGATTGTGTATAGCCCGCGTAATGTGTAACGATAAATTTATAGATTTCTTCCTTAGATAATTTTTGATCAATCCAATCGACTAAAATTGTAGCATCCTCAATATTCTTTTTTTCCTCAATATAAAACTCTCGCATTAATAGCTGTGCCAGCGCCGTTGCTGTACGATCTAATATTAATAATTCAAACTCTGAAAATAGTCCATCCTCTCGATAGAGTGTTAAATTTGCATAATGCTGATCAAAGATAAAAATAGGCCCATGTTTAAATTGCTGAGCAGACTTGTTCAATGTTAATAGCTGCTGTCGTTTTTGGTGTGTCGTATTGGGGAAAAAGATAGGATTGCGTCCCTTAATGGAAAACATGATTTGTGTTTTTAATTCATTATACATATTTTGTAAAATATCTTCTGTGTTTTGTCCTAAGACAGCATTTTTGTTCAAAGCTTGTGCATAAGATTCTAGCGAAGAAATCATTAAATATTGCTGATTGATAATTTGGCTATGTAAATCCTGCGTAATACGAACAAAAGGAACTGCCTCATGAAAAACAATAATGGGAAACTGATGCCGGTTTGCCAGTGCTAGTATTGCTTTTGGAACGGTCTGAATATAAGAGCCATACTCAATACAAAGAGCAGCACAATTTTTTTGAATGATGGCTTCTACAAATGCGGTAAAATTAGCGATACTATGCTGGAGACTAATTCCTGTTGTTAATACTAACTCCTCACCAACTAAAAAATGATCAACCTGTACGATTTCAAGAACATGTACCCATTTGATAATCCTTGATAATCCTTCATGACCTGCCACAACCTCTGCCTTATGAAAATACTTATTTTCCAAAACATCTAGTACTTTAAGTTGAAACGGACTCAATTTAGCCCCTCCCTTAGTTGTATGCATTGTATATTTTTTTCTGTCTGATGATTTATATTTTCTTATAAATTCGTGGATATGGTATTTTAAGAATATTTAGTCTATTTTACATTATGTTTAAAACAAAAGTATATAATTTTACAGTTTGTCTATTACTTCAACGTTATGAAACATGTAAAATTTTTGTAAGCGATCAAGCAATCTACTAAAAGGGGTGACAGATATGGAGCAACAAACGCATTTACAAAGAGGGTTAAAGAAGCGGCATATGACGATGATTGCTATTGCAGGAGTAATCGGTGCTGGCCTATTTATGGGGAGTGGTTCAGTTATTAATTTAGCTGGTCCAGGAGCCATTTTATCGTATATATTTGCAGGAATTATCGTTATTTTAGTTATGCGTATGCTAGGCGAAATGGCAGCTGTTAATCCAACGAGTGGCTCATTTGCACATTATGCGCATGAAGCCATTGGCCCGTGGGCAGGTTTTATGATTGGATGGCTGTACTGGTTTTTCTGGGTCATTGCGATTGCACTAGAAGCAACAGCAGCGGCAGCCATTATTCAATATTGGTATGACGGGATGCCTTTATGGCTATTAAGTTTGTTACTAACCGTAGCACTTACTTTAACGAATGTTCTTTCTGTCAAAGCATTTGGTGAGTTTGAGTATTGGTTCTCTCTTATTAAGGTTGCAAGTATAGTGGTTTTCCTTGGTCTTGGTGCCTTCATTATTTTTGGCATCGCCCCAAACTTTAATGCTGTAGGTATGACCAATCTAGTCGGGCAAGGTGGTTTTTTACCTAATGGTTTTGGTGCTGTTCTAATGGGTGTCGTCATTGTTATTTTCTCCTTCATGGGAACAGAAATTGTGGCCATTGCTGCTGGTGAATCAGATGAACCATTAGCTGCTGTAACGAAAGCTACCAATTCCATTACTTGGCGGATTTTAATTTTCTATGTGGGCTCTATAGCGGTTGTAGTAACGCTATTGCCTTGGCATTCCTCCGATATTTTAACAAGTCCTTATGTAGCGGTACTCGATTATATTGGAATTCCTGCTGCCGCACAAATTATGAATTTTGTTGTGTTAACAGCGGTGCTATCGTGTTTAAATTCAGCACTTTATGCAACATCACGCATGGTATTTTCTTTAGCAGAAAAGGGAGAAGCGCCAAAAGCATTTTTAAAATTAAACAAAAAGGGTGCACCTGTCAATGCCATTTTAGCAGCAACATTTTTCTCGTATATTGCAGTTATTATGAATTATGTTTCACCAGATAAAGTTTTTATGTTTTTACTGAGCTCTTGTAGTGCGATTACTTTAATACTTTATTTAATCATTGCCTTTTCACAATTAAGAATGCGACGCAAGATTGAACAAGAAAATTTAGAGCTATTAAAGGTGAAGATGTGGTTTTTCCCTTATTTAACGTATTTCACAATACTCGCTACAACAGCTTTATTAATGGCGATGTTCTTTATAGAGTCTATGCGCTCACAAATTTTATTTACATGCGTTGTCGTCGCTATTGTGATGATTTTCTATGTACTTACTCAAAAGAAAAAAACGATTAAACAACCCGATGAATCAAGTTCTATTTTTAGCAAAGAAGAATTCGATTTTGAACAATAATACGATAAAGGAGTGGTCTAATTATGACAGTTCAGCAAGAAATGAAAACGCTCACACATTTTATCCAAGGGGAAGAGGTAGCTGGTACAAGTGGCCGATTTTCAGAGGTTTATAATCCATCAACAGGAGAGGTTATTGCAACAGTACCACTTGCTTCAAGAGATGAGGTAAAGCATGCTATTCAGCTTGCAAAAGAAGCCTTTCCAGCATGGAAAAAACGATCAATTGGTAAACGGGTAGAAGTGTTACATCGATTCCGTCAGTTGTTAGTAGAAAAACAGGAAGAGCTTATCGATGTGATTTGTCAGGAAAGTGGTAAAACAAAGGACGATGCAAAAGGTGAAATCGTTCGTGGTATTGAATCCGTTGATATGGCGATCAGTGCACCGCAAATGCTAAAAGGAGAGTACTCAGTCAATGTAGGTGGTAATATAAATGCCTTTTCTGCCAAATCACCACTCGGCGTAGTGGCAACTATCGCACCATTTAATTTCCCTGTTATGGTACCGCTTGCGATTACAAGCATGGCTGTGGCAGTAGGAAATGCCGTTATATTAAAGCCATCAGAGCGCGTACCGATGTCCGCTCTCTATATAAGTCAATTATGGAAAGAGGCAGGTTTACCAGATGGCATTTGGACTGTTGTCAATGGAGATAAAGAGGCTGTCAATGAACTATTAGAAAATAAAGAGATTCAAGCTATCTCATTTGTTGGCTCAACACCTGTTGCTGAATATATTTATCAAACAGGAACAAAGCACAATAAACGTGTTGCGGCATTTGGTGGTGGGAAGAACTTTATGATTGTGATGCCAGATGCCAACCTAGAACAAACGGCGAATGCCTTTTTAGGAGCAGCGTATGGTGCAGCATCACAGCGCTGTATGGCGATTTCAGGTGCACTTGTTGTAGGCAAAGATACCGAACAACGGTTTACGGAACTATTAAAAAATAAAATCTCTCAACTAAAGGTTGGACCCTATACAGAAAAAGACGTCGATTTCGGACCAGTCATCACTAAAGAGTCGAAAGGAACGATTATTCGTTCTATCGATGAGGCAGTCACTGAAGGGGCAAATCTTGTGATTGACGGAAGAAATCCGAAAGTATGTGAAACGTCAAATGGCTTTTATCTTGGCCCAACCCTCCTTAATAATGTCACATCGGAAATGAAGATCTTTAAAGAAGAGGTCTTTGGTCCAGCACGTATTGTTGTAGGGGTGGACTCATTACAAGAGGCAATAGATTTAATCAATAACCATGAGCTTGGCAATGGGGTAACCATGTTTACAAGCAGTGGAGCAGCAGCACGGAAATTCCAAGAGGAAATAGAAGTCGGCATGGTAGGTGTGAACGTACCTATACCAATCCCTGTTGGCTATCATAACTTTGGTGGATGGAAACGTTCTAAGTTTGGTGAAGGGCATATGTTTGGCCCAGATCAGGCAAGGTTCTTTACAAAGGCCAAAACGATTTCTGAGCGCTGGCCAGATGAAACGGAGGATACAACAAGTTCCTTTGCGTTCCCAAGTAATAATGATGCGAAAAACTAATATAGTGAGGGGTGTTTGATGATGACACAGACAAATCTTAAAAGTGATGTATTATCCAAGGATGAGCAATATGTTTGGCATTCTATGAAACCATATAATCCGCAAGCCACATATGTAGTAGAAAGGTCTGATGGTGCAAGAATTATGGATACAGATGGTGTGGAATATATTGATGCAATGGCAGGGCTTTGGTGTGTCAATGTTGGCTATGGACGGAAAGAGTTAGCAGATGCGGCACATGAGCAAATGATGAAAAATGCTTATGCACCATTATCTCAGGGTCATTTGCCTGCAGTGGAATTAGCTGAGAAGCTAAATGAACTACTTGGTGGAGATTACGTTATTTTCTTCTCCAATAGTGGATCAGAGGCGAATGAAACAGCCTTTAAAATTGCTCGGCAATACCATCAGCAAAAAGGACAAAGCTCACGCTATAAAATTGTCTCACGCTACCGTGCTTATCATGGTAACTCCTTTGGGGCTTTAGCGGCAACGGGGCAGGCGGAGCGCAAATATAAATACGAGCCACTATCTCCAGGTTTTATCCATGTCGCACCACCTGATCAATATCGTGAGCATGAAAGCGATGCTATTGCGCCATTGGATTTAGCGAGTGTAAAGGCTGTAGATAAAACGATGACATGGGAACTGAGTGACACAATTGCGGCTATGATCTTAGAGCCTATTATTACAGGTGGCGGTGTCATTATGCCTCCAGAGAATTATTTAAAAGGCATTGAGGAAGTGTGTAAAAGGCATGGTGCTTTACTGATTGTGGATGAGGTTATTTGTGGCTTTGGTCGAACAGGTAAGCCTTTTGGATTTATGAACTACGGTGTTAAGCCAGATATAATTACGATGGCTAAAGGAATTACAAGTGCCTATTTACCATTATCAGCAACAGCCGTGAAGCGTGAAATTTATGAGGCGTTTAAGGGCTCAGATGCATACAGCTATTTCCGCCATGTGAATACATTTGGAGGCTCTCCTGTGGCATGTGCAGTTGCATTAAAAAATATTGAAATTCTTGAGCAAGAAGCGTTGTTTGAGCGTTCCAAGGAAATTGGCGCTGCAACACTACAAACATTGCAGCAACAATTGCAGCATCATCCAAATGTAGGAGATGTGCGTGGCAAAGGTTTATTAATTGGGATTGAATTAGTTGCAGATAAAGTCTCGAAAGAACCTTTACCAGTGGAGAAGGTGAATGCTGTCATTGCCAAATGTAAAGAACAAGGGGTTATCATTGGAAAAAATGGAGCAACTGTTGCAGGGTTTAATAATGTCTTAACGCTATCACCACCACTTAATATTGTACAAGAAGATCTTGATCGTATACTCGATGTGGTTGTGGATAGTGTAAATAAGCTGTAAAGAATATTGATATGGTTCTAAAAGCCTTGGAGTAATTAGCGGTGGGTGGTAGATGTCAACTAGATGGAACAAATTCAGTATACAAATCAAGAAACGATTGAGCGTATTAAAGCCTTGTCTCCTTCATTTGTGCGTAATGACGCAGGGCAGGAAGTAGGAGAAATTGTTTCTACAATTAAAATCGTATAGAGGTGAAGGTACTTGTATGTTTTGGCAATTGACGGTGGTGGAACAAAAACAATTGCGACAATCTCAACATTTCGTGGGCAAGTTATAGCACTAGCAGAAACAGGTAAAAGTAATCCCACATCTATGAGCTTAGAGCAATTTACGCAGACGATAACAGAACTAATAAATGATTTAAAAAGACAACAACCTTATGATTTTCATCAAATTACGAAGTGCCATGCGGGACTATCTGGCGTAACGGAAAATAATAATGAGGAGATTACCCACACATTACTAACCTCGCTATTACCTGAAGGCTGTCAATTATCACTGTCGAATGATGGGTTGAACGCGCTGTATGCTGGTACATTAGGTCAGTCTGGCATTGTACAGATTTCTGGTACAGGTGCAATTACATTAAGTATAGATTCGTCTGGCAGAGTTGAGCGTACGGCAGGATGGGGCTATATTTTTGATGATGAAGGCAGTGGCTATGATATTGGTATTCGCACATTAAAAGCGGTGTTTAAAGCATTTGATAAAAGAGGGCCAGAAACGAGCCTCACATCCGCAGTATTAAATTATTTTCAATTACAATCCATTCCACAAATAATTGAAATTGTTTATGGAAAAGGACATCCGAGAGATACAATCTCTCCTTTAAGTAAGATTGCCATTGATTGCGCTAAAAGAGGTGATGCTGTAGCGAACACGATTCTGGATCAAGTGTGCCATGTTTTTTATCAAAGTATAGATGCTTGTTACAAAAAAAATCCGTTTTCAGATACGCGTGTCAAAGTCGTGCTAGCTGGTGGAGTTTTTAATGAATTGACGTTATTTATTGAAAAATTAGCCTCCATTGATAAAAATAATAGCAATCAGTATGACTTTATGGGTGCTTATAGCCTACCAGTTGGCGGTGCCGCATTAGCCGCATTAAAACTACCTAATAATGAAGCGAAAATATTTATCGATCAATATAATGCTAGTATTAAGGAGTTTTTAACTAATTAATCCCCCCTTTTAATTTAGCAAGTAGAGAATAGGAAGGTCTTTTCTCTACTTGCATTTTGTTAGTCCTCTACTTTAAACATATTACCTTTATAAGACTTATGAATAGTCATAACAATTCCCATAAGCATGATGTTCGATAATATTGATGATGAAGGAGCTTAATTTACACTACTGGAGTGGACAAAAAGACAGCTAATCCCACCTAGTAGAAGAAAATGAACTATTAAACTTACATCCAACCTCTTGAGTTGAGACAAATATAATACCTCCATTCTTTATTAATACGATAAACGTTTGGAATGCATGGAAGGTTACGGTGGCAGAAATAGTATAATTAAGGATCAATGGTAGGGAGTTATTTGTGTGGTAAATTACCTATATAAAACTAGATAATGGGCATAAATTCTTAATTCTTCTTGCAATCTTTACAAAAACATAACACTGGCTTTATATCTTCATACTATCATTATTGGTAAGAGTTGGAGGAGGAGCCAAGGATCATGCATTTTTTCCGTTTCATAAAGGTGAAGGACAAGTTACTTGTACTCATGATTGTTTGTGTATTATCGAATGTATTGCTGGGTGTATTTAGTGTGGATTATTTAAGGAAGATGTCGTGGCATGCAAGTGAGAGTTACACACAGGGACTTGTCCCAATCGGTTGGCTGAATGAGCTAGAAGAATCACAGCGTCAATTAGATTTTATCGTAGATGCTCAGGGTGACTATCAAGAAATGACGGTTATTTTAAAAGAGATGGCACAGCCTTTAAAGCAATTGGATAGCCAAGAAATTGATAAAAAAATGAGTCATCAAATTAAAAAATTTAAATCCTTGCTGAAGAAACAAGGAGAATTGATTGAGAGTTATAAGCAATTGAACCAAGGTGAGCTAGAGCAGTTCTATTCGCTGACATTTCTACCAATAAGTCAGGAAAGCCATACATTATTAGAAGAAACACAAAATTATTTGGTTGAAAAAGCGAAGGATCAACAGAAGTATTATCAACAAGATGTGCAATTTGGTTATTGGTTACTAGGTGGCGTATGCTTAGCAGTGGTGTTGCTTGTCATTCTGATAGGATTTATCGCAACTAAGGCAGTCAATGTACCAACACGTCAATTGAAATCATTATTAAAACGAGCAGAACAAGGCGATTTCACTGCGAATGCAAGTTATGTTGCCCATGATGAGCTTGGTGAGGTAGTACTGTCTTACAATCAAATGGTCACAGAGGTAAAACACCTACTCCATACTGTAACGGACAGCGCCTATGAAGTAGAAGAAATGACAGGTAAATTGCAAGGATCCTCAGAGCAATCATCAACAACAACGTTAAAAATAGCAAAAGATGTACAATCTATTTCAGATTCAACGGCTGCTTCTACTAGTAAATTGGCTTCCAATACTGCTTCTTTAGAGGAAGTTTTAAATGATGTACAAGTCATTTTAGAAAAAGTGCAGGTCGTGGAAAGCTTTGCGCATCAAACAGCAAGAGATGCTGAGAGTGGAACTGAAATTGTACAGGCTAATTTAATGCAAATGCAAGTGATTAAGCAGGCCGTAGAAAAATCGAATACAGCTATCTTTAACTTGGTTGAGCGTGCCTCATCAATCGATCAAATGATTGAGGTCATAGAAAAAATAACAGCACAAACCAACTTACTAGCGTTAAACGCATCCATTGAAGCAGCAAGAGCAGGAGAACATGGAAAGGGGTTTGCAGTTGTAGCCAATGAGGTGCGGAAGCTTGCGGAACAAACAGTCCAATCAACACAAACGATTACATCCATTGTACAAAACATCCATTTAGATTCGAGCTATGCAGTACAAATGATGGAGGGCGTGTTGTTGGCTACTGAAAAAGGTGTTGCCGTAACAGGACAAACAGCGACAAGTTTTGATCAAATTTTAGAAAAAGTACATACAATCAAGCCTTATATGATGGAAGTATCTGCTACAGTTCAAGAGATAGCCACTCACACCCAAAAGGTGAGTGAGGATGCGGTTATGTTAACAGCTATATCGGATACGAATGCTGTATCCACTAAGCATGTTGCTACATTAACAGCAGATCAATTAACAGCTCAACAACAATTCCATAATTACATTAAAGAATTGCGCAAAGTATCAAAAGTTTTGCAAATTGCTGTTAAACGTTTTTCAATCTAATTTAATATTAAAGAATAATGTTGAAAAGGAGTCTTTTTTGCGGAAATTAGCAAAGAAGGTTCTTTTTTTGCGTGGTTACAAAACTAGTTTATGAAAGATTTAATTTTTTGTATTTTTGAGGTGTACAATTGTATTTTGTATATTTTTGTAGCACAATATTTTTTGAGTGCTCATATACTGGAAGTAAGGGATTATATGTTCCTTTTAATGAATATTATTAATATAATTGTTGTATTTTCAAAACGAACACATTATAATGAGTTTCATTGAAAGTGTTATTAAATCAATGTTTATCAATATATATTTGTACTTTCAGCAAGTACAATTGTTCATATGTGGAGGTTTTGAGAAATGAAAAAGATTATTGTTACTGGGGCACTTGGTCAAATTGGTTCTGAGCTTGTAGAAAAACTTCGTGGTATTTATGGAGAGGACAATATACTTGCTACAGACATTAGAAAGCTTGAACATACTAAGGGCCCATTTGAAATATTGGACGTGACAGATGGACAAAGAATGCACGATTTAGCAAAGGACTTTGGTGCAGATACGATGATGCATTTAGCAGCATTACTATCAGCCACAGCTGAAAGAAATCCATTGTTAGCTTGGAATTTAAATATGGGTGGTTTAATGAATGCATTGGAAGTTTCTCGTGAGTTAAATATGCAATTTTTCACGCCAAGTTCAATTGGAGCATTTGGTCCATCTACACCGAAGGAAGATACACCGCAGGATACTTTGCAACGTCCAACAACTATGTATGGTGTAAATAAGGTAGCGGGTGAATTATTATGCGATTATTACTTCAATCGTTTTGGTGTTGATACACGTGGTGTACGTTTCCCTGGATTAATTTCTTATGTAACACCTCCAGGTGGTGGTACAACTGATTATGCAGTAGAAATTTTCTATGAAGCAATTGAGCAAGGTAAGTACACATCTTATATTCAGGAAGGTACGTTTATGGATATGATGTACATGCCAGATGCCTTACAAGCTATTGTAGATTTAATGGAGGCAGATGGTAGTAAGCTCGTTCATCGCAATGCCTTTAATATTACAGCGATGAGCTTTGAACCATCACAAATCGCAGCTGAAATCAAGAAGCATTTACCAAATTTCACAATGGATTATCAGGTTGATCCAGTGCGTCAAGCGATTGCAGACAGCTGGCCAAACTCTTTAAATATTGACGCAGCTCAAAAAGAGTGGGGCTTCAAAGCAGAGTATGATTTAGCCAAAATGACGATAGATATGTTAGAAAAACTAAAAATGAAACTGCATAAAAAGGCAATTTCCTAATCGTTAAAGGAACGGATGTAGAATTAGTCTACATCCGTTTTTTTATGTGTCTGTAAAAGAGAATTGTTGGCATACATAGATTAAATTACGTAACTGAAATATATTAGTGTTCTGAATATTGACAGTTCCTAAAAGCTAAGCTTTGTGATAGTATTGCCGAAATATACCTAGATCATTGATATAGTTAAAAGAGCGATTTCCTTTTATGGAAGTTGCTCTTTTATTGAATTATTTAGTTAACATGTGGAAAACCTGTTCCACGTCTTTATCACCACGACCTGAGATATTAATAATAATGCTTTCTTCAGATGATAAAGTTGGTGCTAATTTTAGAGCATGTGCGACCGCATGTGAGCTCTCAAGGGCAGGAATAATCCCTTCAACCTTCGAAAGTACTTGAAATGCCTCAAGGACTTCTTTGTTTGTCACAGTCACATACTCAGCACGGCCAATTGTTTTTAAATGACTATGTTCTGGACCTGCTCCAGGGTAATCTAAACCAGCAGCTATTGAATAGGTTGGTAGTGGATTGCCGTCTGCATCCTGTAATACTAAGCATTTGAAGCCATGTAGCTCTCCGGGCGAACCTTCGTTTAATGTAGCAGCTTGATCTGGCTCTATTCCAATAAGACGAACCTGTTCATCTGCAATGTAGTCTGCAAATGCTCCAATGGCATTACTGCCACCGCCAACACAGGCAAGGATCGCTGCTGGTAGCTTTCCTTCTTTTTCTAAAATCTGTTCACGACTTTCGCGACTAATCACAGATTGGAAGTGTTTAACCATTGATGGGAAGGGATGTGGCCCAACTGCTGAACCTAATAAGTAAAACGTTGTTTCATAGTTTTCGACTAAGTCAGCGAATGCTTCATCAACTGCATCCTTTAAACGTCCTTGCCCTTTATCAACAGCTACTACTTTCGCGCCAAGAAGCTCCATGCGAAACACGTTCAATGCTTGACGTTTTGTATCCTCTAAGCCCATATAAATAGTGCAATCCATTCCAAACATGGCACAAGCAGTCGCAGTTGCTACACCATGTTGACCTGCACCTGTTTCGGCAATAACGCGATTTGCCCTCATACGTTTGGCTAGTAAAATCTGTCCCAATACATTATTAATTTTATGTGAGCCTGTATGGTTAAGATCTTCACGTTTTAAATAAATTTTTGCGCCACCCAATTGCTTTGTTAAATTTTCTGCAAAATAAAGTGGGGATTTACGACCAACATACTCACGGAAATAGTAATCCAATTCTTTTTTAAATTCTTCATCATCTTTAAACTTTTGGAAATGCTCATCTAGAATAGTTAAGACATTTTGAAGCTCCTTTGGAACAAAGCTTCCGCCAAATTCTCCGAAATAACCTTTTTTCTCTACTACTTTACTCATCTTTACTCGACTCCTCTATGCTAATTTTTCCATAAAAAAAAGCCACTCTAATCCTCTTAAAAAGGACGAGTAACCGTGGTGCCACCTTCATTCGCAATTTTTGCGCGCTTTCTTACTCCGATAACGGGGAGTGAATCGGCCTTACATTTAATAAGGCTGCTCTGAAGTCCATTCACAAGTATCTACTACTGGTTTGCACCATTCACCAGCTCTCTGAAAGTAACCATGCTTGCTACTACTCTTCTTCCTTGCATTTATATTAGAAAGAATTGTAGTTTATTTTCAGAATAGTGTCAAGAAAAAAAGACGAATCTAAAAAGACTCGTCTGTTAAATCAAATGATGAAAGTGAAGGCGTTTATTGAGTGCATACATAATCGGTGCACCAACAGCTAACACAACAAATTCACCTGCCGCCACTGTTAGCCAAGTCCAGAAGAATGGTAGTTCTAAGGCCAAATTCAACTCGAAGGCAATAATAAACATTGTGCAAGTAAATAATAATGTATTAATAATTAAACGTGCCCAAATATTTTTGACATATTTACAGATTAAAATGAACAGTCCAAGTGTAATCATCGAATGACCAACACCAAACACTAAATCGTAAATGCCAAGTGGTGAAAATAGATTAGAGATCAATACACCAATAATGATCCCTACGGCAAAGCGTGGGTTAAAGGCAACCAAATGGTTAAACATTTCAGATACACGGAATTGTACCTCTGTAAAACCAAACGGTGCAACAAGCATTGTCACCGCAATATATAGCGCTGCAATAATACCACTTGCTGCTAAAAATTTTATCTTCATATTCATTTCTCCTTAGTTTTTTTGCGTGGGATGGTTACGAACCACGGTGCTTTCACACAAGATAATATTTTATTATAGATATCTAGCAGAAGTCAAATGTCAGACTTTTTGTCTATATGACACACTTCGTAAAATTGTCATAAATATTTTTTACTATTTTTTAAAAAGAAAGCAATTAACTAAAATAGCGTAGTTTAGCGGTTTAAAGCGGCAAATTGAATGAAAAACTAAAATGTTTCGTCAGTTTTAAAAGTCAGAACATTCATAATGTTGTTGACGGAGCTTGATAATAACGATAATATAGCGATACATTCACACTTTGTTTGGATAAAGTGTGATAGATATTGAGAGTATAATCGGGGGGATTATTTGTGAAGAACAGTGTAAAAAAGCTTTCATTCCTTCTTTTTGGATTAGTGTTACTACTTGCTGCTTGCGGTAGTGGCGGATCTAGTTCAACAGATTCAAAAGGGAATGAATCAAACAATGCAAGTGAGAGCGGGAATACAGAGGATAAAACATATAAAATCGGGATTACTCAAATTGTAGAGCATCCATCATTAAACGCAGCAACGGAAGGCTTTAAAAAGGCAATTGAAGATGCTGGCTTAAAAGTTGACTACGATCCACAAATTGCACAAGGAGATAACAGTCTTAACACAACGATTGCTAACAATCTAGTAAGTGCAAACGTAGATTTAATTTTTGCTAACTCCACACCTTCTGCACAAGCAGCGGCAACAGCCACAAGTGATATTCCAATTATCTTCACATCTGTCACAGATGCTGTTGGTGCACAGTTAATCGAATCAATGGAGAAGCCAGGAAAAAATGTTACAGGAACAATTGATTTACATCCTGAAACGATTTCTAAAACAGTCGCATTCCTAAAAGAGCTTGGCGCCAAAAAAGTAGGGATGGTCTACAATGCTGGTGAGCAAAACTCTGTTGCACAAGTTAAAGAAGTGAAAAAGGTGATGGATGAACAAGGCTTAACAGTAGTAGAAGCGTCAGCATCTACTTCGGCAGATGTAAAACAAGCAACAGAATCACTAATTGGTAAGGTAGAGGCTTTCTATATTATTACTGATAATACAGTAGTTTCTGCTTTAGAGTCTGTTATTGATGTTGCCAATACAAATGAATTACCACTTGTTGTGGGAGAGCTAGACTCTGTTGCACGAGGCGGTTTAGCTGCTTATGGTTTTGAATATTTCGATATTGGTTATGAGGCTGGTCAAATGGCTGTGAAAATTTTAAAAGGTGAAGCAACACCTGCCGAGACGCCAGCACAATATCCGCAAAATCTGAAACTATTAATCAATAAAAAAGTAGCGGATGATTTAGGAATTGAAATAAAAGATTCTTGGGGTGCAGAACTTCTAGAAAAATAAATGGAAGCGGGGGAGAACTATCCCCGCTTTATCTTCATTTATAAGCAGTAGAAATAATAAAAAGATTTAGGAGATGATTCAACGATGTTTTTAGCATTATTTGGCGCAGTGGAGCAAGGAATCATCTATGCAATTATGGCACTTGGTGTATATTTAACGTTTCGGGTGTTAGATTTTCCGGATTTAACGGTTGATGGAAGCTTTGTAACAGGGGCGGCAACTGCAGCAACAATGGTTTTGCTTGGCTACTCCCCAATCTTAGCGACTTTAGTGGCAATTGTTGCTGGATTTATTGCTGGATGTATGACAGGAATTCTTCACACGAAAGGAAAGATTAATCCACTATTATCAGGGATTTTAATGATGATTGCGTTATACTCGATTAACCTGCGCATCATGGGGTTAACTGCAGAAAATACGATAGGTCGCCCGAATATTCCACTATTAAACTCAGAAACGATTTTTTCAAAGTTTCAAGCATTTTGGAGTGATTTAGGGATCGATGCTGCTCTCAATAACCTATTAAAAGGCATGGGCTTTCAGCATGTACCAAATACATGGAGTGTGCTGATAGTCGTATTAATCATCACGATTTTAATTAAGTTAATAGCAGACTGGTTCTTGAAGACTGAGGTCGGGCTAGCTATCCGAGCAACTGGTGATAATAAACGAATGATTCGTAGCTTCTCTGCAAATACAGATACACTTATCATTTTAGGGCTTGGACTTTCCAATGCGCTTGTCGCATTTTCTGGAGCTTTAATCGCACAATATTCGAAGTTCTCCGATGTTAGTATGGGGATTGGTATGATTGTCATCGGTCTTGCATCGGTTATTATTGGTGAAGCCATTTTTGGGACAAAGACCATTATCCGTACAACTTTTGCAGTCATTGCAGGAGCTATCATTTACCGTATTATTTTAGCATTAGCATTACGTGTAGATTTCCTTGATTCAGGAGATATGAAATTAATTACGGCTATCATCGTTATTTTGGCGCTGATCTTACCACAATTTATCAATAAGAGTAAGGAACGTAAACGTAAGGCGAAGCGTGCTGCAGAGCTGTCACGAGTAAAAACAGTAGAGCAAGGAGGAAAAGGTCTTGCTTAAATTACATGGTATTAATAAGGTGTTTAATGAAGGAACACCAGATGAAAAAATTGCACTAGCAGAGATTAATCTACACTTAAAGCCAGGTGATTTTGTGACAATCATTGGTAGTAACGGTGCAGGGAAATCAACGATGATGAATATGATTTCAGGCGCCTTAACACCTGATTTTGGCACAGTTTCTATTGATGGTAATGATGTCACGAATTTGCCTGAATATAAACGCTCTCAATACATTGGTCGTGTGTTCCAAGACCCAATGGCGGGAACAGCTCCTACGATGACAATTGAAGAAAACTTAGCACTGGCCTATTCACGAAATAAGGGTAGAGGACTGCACATCGGTGTGGACAAAAAGCGTCGTACCTTGTTCAAAGAATCATTAGAAATGCTTGGTTTAAATCTGGAAGATCGGCTTTCTGCAAAAGTAGGCTTACTTTCAGGTGGGGAACGGCAAGCATTGTCACTGTTAATGGCTACTTTCACAAAGCCCTCTATTTTATTGCTGGATGAGCATACGGCTGCACTTGATCCATCACGTGCAGAATTAATTACCCGTATTACGAAGTATTTAGTTGAAAAAGATCAGTTAACGACATTAATGGTAACGCACAATATGCAACAAGCTTTGGATTTAGGGAATCGTCTTATTATGATGGACAAAGGCCAAATTATTTTAGAGGTTGCTGAAGACCGTAAGCATGAATTAACGATCCCAGATTTAATGGCCGAATTTGAACGCATTCGTGGGGAAAAAATGAATTCAGACCGCGCTTTATTAGGTTAATGACAAAACGCTCATACACTTGTATGGGCATTTTTTATAGTGTTAAAAAATCCATCAATAGCATTTTTGTCAATGGTGAAAATGAATGTCCGTTGCAGGCTACTTGATTTCCTGTGGGGGGAATGCCGATCTATCCCACGGGAGTCAAGTAGCCTTCCACTCCAACCCATAAATTGAGCAAAGGGGTTCACTACTGTTAGTATGAAAGAAAATGAAAAGACACATTTGCAGAATAGTTGATTGGAGTGGAGCCAGCGTCACTCCTAGGGGATTTAGCGTCATATAGGAGAAGCTGGAGCGAGTGAAGCGGGGCTATCGGAAGCTGGCGGAACGGAGATTAACCCCTCGCATTGCCAGAATGTCACTTTCCGCAGGTGATATTATTTTTTTCAACAATATATATAACGCTCATGCACTAGTTTGAATGTTTTTTATTTAGGGTAATAAAAACGATTGATAAACTTTATCACAATAAAAAAGTCTCACTTGCTGAGAAGTGAGACTCTTCATTTTAAACGAGTAAGCCAAATAGTTGAATGTCGTTGTTTACTTCTTTGTATTTGAAGCCGAATTCATCCATTCGTGCAAGCAGCCCTTCATAATCCGCTTGATCGCCAAGCTCAATACCAACGAGGGCAGGACCACTTTCTTTATTGTTTTTCTTTGTGTATTCAAAGGTAGTAATATCGTCGTTAGGTCCTACAACGCTTGTGAGGAATTGACGTAATGCCCCTGCGCGCTGAGGGAAGCTGACGATGAAGTAGTAAAGTAAGCCTTCGTGAATAAGCGACTTTTCTTTAATCTCCTGCATCCGTCCAATATCATTATTACCACCGCTAATAATGACCACGACTGATTTCCCTTTAATTTCTTCTTTATAAAAATCAAGAGCTGCCACTGATAGTGCCCCAGCAGGCTCGGCAATAATGGCATGTTTATTATATAGATCTAAAATCGTTGTACAAACTTTGCCTTCTGGTACAAGAATAATGTCGTCTAAATAGCGGCGACAAACATCATAAGTGTGATGGCCGACGCATTTTACGGCAGCGCCATCGACGAATTTATCAATCCAATTAAGAGCCACAGCGCCCCCTTCAGCAAAAGCAGCTTTCATACTGCCAGCACCAGCGGGCTCTACGCCAATAATTTTAGTAGAAGGGGAGAGGTTTTTAACGTAGGCAGAAACGCCAGACATTAAGCCGCCACCACCAATACTGCCAAAGACGTAGTCGATTGGCTCCTCCATGTCATTCATAATTTCTACTGCAACAGTTCCTTGACCAGCAATGACATCGAAATCATCGAATGGATGGATGAATATTTTATCGTGTTCTTCGCAATAGCTTAAGGCGCTTTCAGCAGAGTCATCGAACGTATCGCCTGCTAAAATAATCTCTACAAATTCGCGCCCAAACATTCGCACTTGGTCTATTTTTTGCTTTGGTGTTGTTTGAGGCATAAAAATGCTAGCCTGGATTTTTAATTGAGCACAGGCATAAGCTACACCTTGTGCATGATTGCCTGCGCTTGCACAGACAACACCAGCGTTGCGTGCTTCTTCCTCGATTTTTTTAATTTTATAATAGGCACCTCGGAGCTTGAATGAGCGCACATGTTGTAAATCTTCGCGTTTAAAGTAAATAGTAGCTCCGTATTTCTCGGATAAATAATCGTTTTTTTGTAGTGGTGTATGGACAACTACATCTTTTAAAAAATGATGTGCAATCAGGACATTCTCCACTTGCACGGTTCTAGTATCAGCAACTTCCATAGTATTCATCCTCCGTTATACGTTTAAAACATTTATCTATGATAGCACACTTTATTTGCTTTTGGTGGTTAATTTTTAGTAAATTCTAAATTTTCCGTGTCTATTTTATGATGTAAGCGTTTTATCGAATAAATGATGCCTCGAGCAATTGCTGAAACGTTACTTTTGGGACAAAAAGCATTTGCTGAATCAGGATAAATACAATTCTCATAACAAAAATGGTCAAGCATATACTAGATTAGCTGAGGACAAGTAGGAGGGTAAGTAGTGGAAATCATTCAAGGAATTCTATCTACATATTGGCAATTTTTTGATTGGGCGATGTGGCAGGAAGTATTAATGGACCCTGTATCCTGGGGGCTAATATCCTCATTAATTATTATAGAAGGGCTACTGTCGGCGGATAATGCACTTGTATTGGCAGTTCTTGTTAAACATTTACCAGATAAACAACGAAAGCGGGCATTAATGTACGGTATGCTAGGTGCCTATTTTTTTAGATTTTTATTTATTGGTATAGGTGTTTATCTTGTGGAATTTTGGTTTATTAAAGTGTTAGGTGCATTATATTTAGGCTGGCTCTGTGTAGCTCATTTTCTTCAAATTGGGAATGAGGATAGCGTGAAGGAAGTGAAAAAATCAGGATGGATGGTGCGACTCTTTGGAACCTTTTGGGCCACCGTCATTTCTGTCGAGCTAATGGATATTGCATTTTCGATCGACTCTATCTTTGCAGCCTTTGCCATATCAGATCAAGTGTGGGTACTTTTAATTGGGGGGATGTTAGGCATATTAATGATGAGGACAATTGCAGGTGTGTTTTTAATCATTATCGAAAAAATTCCAGAGCTTGAAGCAACGGCCTTTATTATAATAGGTGTTATTGGCTTAAAAATGCTAGTGAGTGTTGTTAATATTCATATCCCGCATTACTTATTCTTCCTATTCTTGGTGATTGCTTTTTCCATCACAATCATTGTGCATATGATGAAGAGGGTAAGAGCTGCCTAATTAAAAATTACTGTTCTCCAAAAATGAGAACAGTACTTTTCTTATTGCTGAAAAACAGTCAATTGACAGACAGAAATGGATTTCCGTTGCAGGCTACTTGCTTTCCTGTGGGCGAGCGTCGAGCTGTCCCACCGGAGTCAAGTAGCCTTCCACTCCAATCCACAAAAGTGTTACCTTTTTAGCAAAGATTTTCAAATAAAGTAAAGGTGTTCACTACTCTTTTATGAGATGTTGTCACTCATCACTTCTCTACATTGAAAATAAAAGCTTATCCCCTCTAAGAATAAAGGTAATGGGCGATTGGATCGCTATGCTACTACGAAAAAAAGTAAAGACACTTTGCAGAATGGTTGATTGGAGTGGAGCGGCACATCAGGGCGTTGGCGGAACGGAAATCAACCTCTCACCTTGCAAAGTTGCTTTTTCTGCCATTGACATCATCTTTTTTTATTTTACATATTTATCTGGGTCAACAATATAAAACTTTTCAACATTTAGCCAGCTTTCACTCATTGGTTCACCATCATCAATGCGCTTTTCAGTTTCCTGCATCATCCAACCAGTTTGGGATGAATGGGCTTGTAATGCTTTTAATTTGTCCATTTTCATTTCAGAAATATCATAGACAACATGTGGATCACCATTTTTTTCAATTGTATCATTGGCAAAGGCACAGCCTAATACTTGTGGTCGGGCAGCCTTAGGCATTCGACGAACAGCTTCAACTACAGCACGTGCTGTGGCTTCGTGGTCTGGATGGACAGCAAAGTCAGGTAAGAACGTGAAGATTAATGAAGGCATTAGCTCTTCGATTAACCCTTCAACTATTTTTACCATTTTCTCATCGTCTTCAAATTCGATTGTTTTATCTCGTAAACCTAGCATACGTAAATCTTGAATACCCATTGCCTCTGCTGCTGCTACCAATTCTTTGCGGCGGATTTCAGGCAAAGATTCGCGTGTTGCAAAGGGTGGATTACCTAAATTACGTCCCATTTCGCCTAATGTTAAACAGGCATATGTAACAGGTGTATTCATCTTCTTTGTATAGTAGGCGATTGTCCCAGCAACTGAAAAAGCTTCATCATCTGGGTGAGGGTACACAATTAAAATATGACGTTGTGGTTGTAAATTCAAATAGTCGTCCCCCTTAGTAAGTAAATGGCGTTTCGCTAATTTCAAGCGCAATCGCCAGTTTCCCTGAGTAGTCTAGTCCAGCCATTAATAAACGGCCTAAATCATCTAATTCAAAATGTGTAATGCCTTGTGCATAAACCCAGCCGTGAGGTAATTTTAAACCAACACGATGCGGTGCATGATCTACCACTTTAGCAAGCTCATAATTAATCTTAGCATTGCGAATAAAAGCACCTGCATTAAAGAATTTTTCATCATAGTGTGCTGCATAAGATCCATTTGTCGTCTCAAGATGAATATAAACGTCTTTGTTGGCGAAAGAATTCAGCAATTCCTGTAACGTCTCTACCTGTACTTCTTGCATCTTAACACTCCTCTCGATCATTTCTCCTTTTAGTATAGTAAAAAAAATTCGCAAAGGGAAATTGATTGCATTGTTATGACAATTTAATGACTCATGAAAAAATGAATCATTATCTATAATTCTATGATAAGTATTTAAGCAATATTCTTGAAAAAATTATTGTAATGTATCAATATAGGGAGTGTGAAAATAGTATGTACAAAATGTGTCGTTCTGTATTGTATCCGTTTTCACATCCGAAAAGATATTGCAACCATGACTTCTTCCTAATTCGTGTGTGTAGACAGCCCCGCCTGTTGAAGGGAGTATTATTTTAGTAATAACGGATTCTATCTTGGTACAATAGATGACGTTCCTTAGACAGGTGAAACAGGGTAGCTGTGAAAAGAGGAAGAAAAGTGAAGCTCATTATCATAGTATAGTAAAAAACCGCGATTCTCTTTTATGACGGAGAGTCGCGGTTTTTTGTCTTGATTCAGCAAATGTTTTTTTATACCAAAAGCGAAGCGTCCTATAAAGAGACTACCTCATCTATTGGTTATGTATTTATTAGTATCGATTAAGCTTTCGTTCGATTGTATCTAAACGGTTGTTGACATTTTGTAACTGTTTAAACATTTGCTTCATATAAAGATTTTGATCTTGTGTTTCAGTTGTTTTGGCTTGTGCCAATTCTTCCTCCTCCTGCAGAGCTAATATTGTGGCAAGGGTGGATAATGAGTAACCAAGTGTTAATATAATGGAAGCAATTACTTCAACTTTTGAAGAGGTGATTTCTCCAGCTAGTAAACCTGATTCTTCCGTTAAGTCCTCTGCCTTGTTTTTTTTCATCTTTTCCCCTCCCATACAGCTAATATATGGGATATGTAGCCCTAACGTATCTTGTCCACTTTTTATCTTTAGCAAGCAAATGATTCATCATGAACAGAGTGTTTACCATTGGTAATTTTTAAAAAGGATGTCTCCAAAATTCTTTGAGACATCCTTTCTATGTTAAATTTCAGTTACTGTTACTGGAGGAGCACCAAAGCGAGATTTCGCTCCATGCATGACTGGTCCTACATATTCATTTAGCGCCCAGCCATGGGCAATGGCAGCAGATACAAATTCTTTCGCTTCAATGACAGAATCTTTAATAGAAAGACCGTTAGCAAGGTTGGCTGTTACAGAAGCTGCAAATGTACAACCAGCGCCATGATTATAAGTAGACGCGACCTTTTCCGATTCTAATAAGAAGAATGTTTCACCGTCGAAGAAAAGGTCTGTTGCTTTTTCAGTAGCTAATGCTTTTCCACCTTTAATGACAACAGCCTTAGCCCCTAGTTCGTGAATTTTACGAGCAGCAATTTTCATGTCGTCAATGTTTTTTGGTGTACCTGTGCCAGCTAATTGTCCTGCTTCAAAAAGGTTTGGTGTTGTTATAGTTGCTAGTGGTAGAAGATGTTGCACCATAGCATCAGTATTTCCAGGATTCAGTACTTCATCGTCACCTTTACATACCATAACAGGGTCGATGACAACATTTGAAGTGCCAGATTTTGCGATAGCTTCTCCAGCGATACGAATAATCTCTTCTGTTGAAAGCATTCCTGTCTTAATGGCATCAATACCTGTTGAAAGGGCGGTATCAATTTGTTTTTGAAGAAGCTTTGTTGGCAATGGTGTGACGTTATGTGTCCAGCCATTCGGATCCATTGTTACGACTACTGTTAAAGCCAACATCCCATATGTACCGTGCTCCTGGAATGTTTTCAGGTCAGCTTGCATACCTGCGCCACCTGATGTATCTGAACCAGCAATTGTTAATGTTTTTTTTAGAGTCATCTGAAAGATCTCCTTTAGCATTGAGAGTTGTAAAATTACCATCTAGTATAATCCGAAACTGATTCTATAAAAATAGTCAGAATATGATATTTATATATGGTCAGTTCGAACTGATGCTTGAATTCATGTTTGATTTTTTGTACCGTTGTAAGAAGAGAAAGGGGCTTAAAGAACGATGAAACAAGTATTCCCGAATGATTGGCAAGAAATACTCGCAGAAGAATTGAAAAAACCATACTATCACAAACTACGTCAATTTGTAGCAAATGAATATTCGACGCAAATGATTTATCCACCAATGACTGATGTGATGAATGCCTTTTATACAACAGCTTACCATGATGTAAAGGTTGTTATTTTAGGACAAGATCCTTATCACGGTCCGAATCAAGCACATGGCTTAAGCTTTTCCGTTAAACCAGGTATTCCACATCCACCAAGCTTGCGAAACATGTTGCAAGAGCTGCAAGATGATTTAGGCTGTCCTATTCCTCCAAATGGAACATTAACAAAATGGGCAGAGCAAGGTGTTATGCTTTTAAATACTGTGCTTACTGTTCGAGCAGGACAGGCTCATTCTCATAAAGATCAAGGGTGGGAGCAATTTACCGACGCTGTTATCGACCAATTAGCAGCAAGGGAAGAGCCGCTAATTTTTGTACTGTGGGGTAAACCAGCACAGCGTAAAAAGCAATTGATACGTAAATATAAAACACCACATGTTATACTCGAAGCGCCACATCCGAGTCCACTCAGTGCTTACCGAGGATTCTTTGGTAGTAAACCTTATTCAAAAATTAATCAACAATTGGTGGAATGGGGCAAACAGCCAATTGATTGGTGTCTAGTATAGATTGGCACAAATCGTTTTCTTTATACACTTTATAAATCATGATACAGTTAATATAGAAGAAAGTGTGGGACAATAATGAAGGTGAATTGTTTCAAGTGTCAATTTTTCAAAGTAACCTGGGACCCTCAAACGCCACGAGCCTGTGCAGCATATGGCTTTAAAACAAAGCAAATACCATCCGTTGTCGTGAAGCAATCTTCAGGCATGGAGTGTTTAAAATTTGTACCAAAAATAGAAGGGGGGAGAATGTCATGATTCCTTATCAAGCCGTGATACAGCAACTTGAAAAACAATTATCTGGCGCAAAAAATGCAGGAAATGATCAGCAAATTCGCGAGGCACTTACAGCTATTCGAGCATTATGTGATGTGGTATTAGATTCTCCAAACGATACGCCAGCCATCACAACACCTAAGCATATACCTCAAATGCTTGTGTCTGAGTCAAAACAAGCAACTTTATACACATCAAAAATTGAAGAAGATGGAGCAAATGGTGACTCCATTTTTGATTTTTAATCCATTTAAAAGGTAGGGTACGAGAAATGAAAAGATTCATCGTGACAGGTGCTCTTCATGGCCTATTAGCAGTGGCATTGGGTGCATTTGGTGCACATGCGTTAAAGGAAATATTAGATGAATATAGCCGAGGAATTTGGGAGACTGCTGTTCAATATCAAATGTTTCATGCAACAGGGCTGCTGGTCATTGGTCTATTAATGAGCTCTAAACTATTAGGTGAAGTAAAGCAATTAAATGTAGCAGGTATTTTCTTTAATCTGGGCATTGTGTTCTTCTCAGGTAGCTTATATGTACTGGCGATAAGTGGAATTAAAGTATTGGGTGCCATTACACCAATTGGTGGCGTCCTATTCTTAGCTGGATGGTTACTCATTATTTTATCTGCTTTAAAACATGCTCGCTAATTTAAAGTTAAGACTCTCTTACATTATTTGTAGGAGAGTTTTTTTGTTATAAACGAATTTTTTACGTTGGCGATTTAAATCCTATTCATTTTGTAAGAATTTATAGTACACTACTATTATTACTTGCAATATTTCGAAAATACAAAAAGAGAGGTTATGTAGTATGGAAAAACTATTTGCATTAATAGATGGGTACTATAATGAAATGGTAGGGATTCGTCGTCATTTACATGAATACCCTGAATTATCCTTTGAGGAAGTGGAGACGCCAGCCTATATAGCTGCTTTTCATAGAGAATTGGGTCATGAGGTTCGTGAAGGAGTAGGGGGACGTGGCGTAGTAGCTATATTATGTAGCGGAAAACCTGGTAAGACAGTAGCATTACGTGCTGATTTTGATGCATTAGCGATACAAGAGGAAAATGATGTACCTTATAAATCTAAAGTAGCTGGAAAAATGCATGCATGTGGACATGATGGTCATACAGCAACATTGCTTGGGCTAGCTAAAGCACTCAATGCGATGAAGGATGAAATAACAGGCAATGTGGTGTTTATTCACCAGCATGCAGAGGAAGTAGCACCAGGTGGCGCAAAGCCGATGATAGAGGATGGTTGTTTAGATGGCGTAGATGTTATTTTTGGTACGCACTTATGGGCGCCTACACCACTAGGAGAAATTTTAGTGAAGGATGGAGCCATTATGGCAGCTGCGGATAAAGTAGAAATCACGGTTCAAGGGAAAGGCGGTCATGGCGCAGAGCCGCATCATTCCATCGATGCTGTTACCCTTGCCTCACAATTTGTGGTCAATGCTCAACAACTTGTTTCAAGACGCATTGATCCATTAAAATCAGCTGTTTTAACAATTGGTCATTTGGAGGCTATTAATCCGTTTAATGTGATTGCGGATCGAGTGATTTTAGCAGGAACAATTCGTACCTTTGAAGAAGAAGTACGTTCACAAATGGAGCAGGAACTAGAAGCAGTTTTAAATGCGACATGTCTGGCATTTGGGGCAAGCTATGAATATCGTTATACAAGAGGTTATCCGCCTGTATATAACCATCAAAAAGAAACAGAGTTTGTAGCACAGTTGGCGTCTACTGTTCCAGGTGTGGAGCAAGTAATAACATGTCCACCGTTTATGATTGGGGAAGATTTTGCCTATTATTTAGAAAAGGTACCGGGTACTTTCTTCTTCACAGGTGCTAAAAAGCCGGAATGGGAAACTGCCTATCCACATCATCATGCACGCTTTGATTTTGATGAACGTGCCATGCTAATAGCTGCGAAAACTTTAGGGAAAGCAACTTTAACGTATCTAAAAGAGCACTAAATATAGTGAATGATAAAAATCCGCCTACACTCATCGACTTTTGTCAGTGAGCGTATAGCGGATTTTTACATTACAAGATGGCATTATGGATTTTGATTAAAGTAAGCCATTTCCTCATCGTATTCAGCAAAATCGAAATAAATCATAGGGAATAGGAAGCGATGATTGGATTTTAGTTCACGAATAATGACATGATCACGACCAGCGGCTTCTACCACACCACGAACAGTTTTTGTATTTTTTCCCTGTTCCACAGCATGTTCGAAAGAAAAATGGAAGGTAGCTGGTTTTCCGCGATTCAAACGTAAAATATTTTCTATATAGGACTCCTCACGACCAGGTGGTCGTCCGCTCGGAAGAGTGACTGGAGGAGGAGTCATTTGTTGTTGCGTTGTTGGTGTCCAATAATAAGGCATCATCAATTATCAACCTACTTTCTTTTTAAATTTGAGGACAATCTTGTTCAGATGGCGAGAAAAAGCAATGAGATTTGAATCTGCCAGTATTCCATTGACCATACCATTGTGCGGGACAATCCCCCGCTGGCATGAAAAACCACAAGGAGCGAGTAGCTGGATGAAATCTTTCCCCTTGAATCACCCTTTTCGCTAAACGAATGTCTTGTTCACGGGCCCGCTGATAAAAATAACCCTTTTGTGTTGCTTCAAAGCCTCCCGGACGCTGATAAACCATTTGCTCAATCGTTCGAATATCACCAAAATCTAAACAGTCACCTCTTACACGATTAACGCCAACATTCCCAACCATCAGCATGCCTAGCTCTCCTTCACCTTCTGCTTCGGCACGCATTAGCCTTGCTAGTAGGGCAGTCTGTGCATCATTCGTCTTGATAACAGCGATTTTCATACCTCCTCGCAGACAGTATATGCACGAGGGTATTGTAGACATGTTCAATTTTGATAAGAAAGACAATCACACATTAAAGTTACTATGCATATAGTAATCATAACGATAAGTGCCTAGAAAATAATTGAAAACGCTACAAGATCCGATAGTCTTTTAGTCAAAACGGGTAAATAGAAAAAGATAGAATTAGGGGAATGTGAGATGGATGATTTGCATGTGTATTCAATACATGTGAGGTGAGTACTTATGGAAATTGGAGTTTGGTTTGGAATTTTATTAAGTGCGGTACTGGCTTTTCTATTGGGCGAGTTTTATGGACAGCCGCTCCATTGGTATCTCTTTATTGTCATAATTGTAATCGGTTTTTTTATTCAAACTGTTATTTTGATTTTAAAAGTAAAGGACGAACACTCTTGAGGAAGTATGCAAAAATTGAATGGATGAATGAACAAAGTGTCATCGCAGAGAGATGGCACTTTTTTATATTACAAGTATATTAAAGATAGAGCGAGACATACTAAAAGTGACTTTATTTTTGCTTTCAAGAAGGAGCGTTTTCATGCGTATTTTTAGTATGTTTGTAGCCATTATCATCAGTGCTTTTTTAGCAGTTGGGATAGCAGAATACTATCATCAACCATATAATTGGTATTTAGTTTTTCTCATGGTTCTTACTGGGTTCTTTATTCACATCATTATTTTAATATTTGAATCTGAGAATGCTGAAGAAAACGAAATTTAAAAATGCGAGTCCGTTGTGGAGGACTCGCATTTTCTATGTGTATTAAACAGTTAAGAACTTAACTAATTTATCGTTATCAAGTAGGTTTCCGACGAAGAATGCACCGAACTCACCATAGCGAGCAGACACTTCATCAAAGCGCATTTCATATACTAATTTTTTGAATTGTAATACATCGTCTGCGAATAGTGTTACGCCCCATTCGTGATCATCGAAGCCTACTGAGCCAGTAATAATTTGTTTCACTTTACCTGCATAGCCACGACCAATCATTCCATGAGAACGCATTAATGATTTACGCTCATCCATTGATAGCATGTACCAGTTATCGTTGCCTTGACGGCGTTTATCCATTGGGTAGAAGCATACATATTTGGCACGTGGAAGTTCTGGGTATAAACGTGCACGTACATGTGGGTTTTGGTAAGGATCCTCATTTGATTCGCCAGCTAAATAGTTTGAAAGCTCCACAACAGATACATAAGAATATGTAGGAATTGTAAAATCAGCAATTGCTAATTTATTGAATTCTGCTTCAATCTCTTGTAGTTCATCCATTGTTTCACGCAATGTCATAACCATAAAGTCAGCTTTTTGACCCACGATAGCATAAAAGGCATGAGCGCCTGTTTTAGCGATATCTGCTTCGTTCAATTTTTCTAAATAAGCAATAAATTCCTCTATTGCTGCTTGACGTTCTTCTGCAGAAACAAGTTTCCAAGAAGCCCAGTCGATTGAGCGGAAATCATGTAAAGCGTACCATCCATCTAATGTAATTGCTGCTTCATTCATTATTGAAACACTCCTTTATAAGTGAATACCATTCAAAATTAGTTTATCATAGTTTGTACAAAATCCCTAAGTTCATGACAGTAATTCACGAATTTGACACCAACTAAAGATGATGTATTCTAAGAAGAAGATATGTGACTAGAGGAGTACCAATATGAAAAGTATTTTACAACAGCCAATTTGGCGTTTTTATGATCAATCCATTAGTGCCAAGCAACGATCACCATTAGAATCGTTTGCAACGGATGATACGTTGTGCCAATTAGTTGGACAATTAACTTCTCCGCCAACTATTCGTACATGGGTCCATGAGGCATCCGTTGTGCTTGGTATTCAAGATCATCGTTTGCCGTATGTTCAGCAAGGCATGGATTTACTAGAGTCTAGAGGCTATCATCCAATCGTTCGTAACTCTGGTGGATTAGCAGTTGTGCTAGATGAAGGAGTCCTCAATATTTCTATTGTATTATCTGAACAATCAGAGTCGCTTAGTATAAACGATGGCTATGATGTGATGGTAGACCTTGTGAAGGGATTGTTTCCAGAAGTAGCTGATAAAATAGAAGCTTATGAAATTGTAGGCTCCTATTGCCCTGGCTCTTATGATCTAAGTATTGAGGGAAAAAAATTTGCTGGTATATCTCAAAGACGCTTACGCCAAGGAGTGGCTGTGCAAATTTATTTATGTATTGAAGGAAGTGGCTCACAACGTGCGGCACTCATTCGTGACTTTTACGAAGTAAGCTTGCGACAAGAGGAGACAAAGTTTATTTATCCTCAAATCGTACCTGAAGTGATGGCATCATTATCAGAGCTTGTTGACCCCGATTTAACAGTAGAAGGGGTGGTTATTCGTCTACAGCAATTACTTCATCAGTTGTCCGAGGAAGTTCGTCCACAATCTTTCTATGATGAAGAATTAACAGTATACGGTTTCTATTTACAGCGAGTATTTGAGCGTAATGCCAAAATGCTTGAACGAAAATAATAGGCTGATTATATGAAACATAAAAGGGAAAAGCGATGCTGCTAATTTAGCGCATCGCCATTTTCTGATTGATAAACTGGGCCACTTGTTACGAGATTTCCGTTTTTCTCCATTTTGAAAACGGGTGCAATTCGCTCTTCTTCTTCATCCAGTGTTACAAGACGTCGAGCACGATTCATAATTTGAACAAACTGCTCGTAATCTTTGCGGATTGCTCGATTTTCTTCCTCTAGTTTTGTAATAGTTTTCTCTAGTTTTTTATTTTTCTCAGATGTTACATGTACTAGCTGTCTCCATTTTGAAGATTCATTTCCTACTTCACCAGAATGCTGTAAACGTAGTAAATAAGCTATCACAATATCAAGAGAAAGAGCAGATAACGGAATTGATTTTCCTTCTGCAGCACTATTATTCACGGTAAACATACTAGAGGCACGACGTCTCGCTGGTGCTCCTAACACTCGCATTCTCTCTTTTCTTTCTTTTTTAGCCTCTGCTAATTGTTCCTCGTATTCTTTACGAACAACCGCATTCCAACGGAAACCACAGGCTGCAGCAGTACGATTTAATGCATCACCAGCTTCTTCAAAAGCATTGAGCTGTGTGCTACCTTCTGTCACATGACGAATAACCGCCTCTGCTAATAATTCATCGTTTTCTTGTAACCAAGCATCTTGTCTTATTTTACTCATCTTAAAATCCTCCCACCTTTATTTGGAACTTGTTATGTAAGACTAGCATGACCAATCTTTTAACCTTTTATTCATCTATGTAGAAGGAATTATGCTTGAATAGAAGGGGAAAAGTACGATACAATACCCGATGTAGGTTTGTGCACATGCTGCATACTTAAATATGTGAAGGTCATGTGTTCAATAGAGCGATATTTTGTTGAAAAAATACTATATAGAAAGGGTTGTTGACAAAATGGCAAACGAATTTAAAGTTTGCGATGAATGTCAGGCCGTTAACTTAAAGACGTTAATTCCAAAATTAAAGGAAATCGATCCTGATGCAACCATCGAAATTGGCTGTCATTCTTATTGTGGCCCAGGACGCAAAAAAACATTCACCTTTGTAAATAGTCGCCCTGTTGCAGCACTAACAGAAGACGAACTAATGGAAAAGGTTTTAGCAAAATTAAAGAATAAGTAAAATAAAAAGCTATCTCTATTTGTTAGGGATAGCTTTTCATGTTGTTGAAAAAAGATAATGTCATTAGTAGAAAATGACCTTTTGGCAAGGTGAGGAGGTGATTTCCGTTCCGCCAGCGTCCTTTCTAGGGAGACGTCACTCTAATCAACCGTACTACAAAAGTGTCTTTTTTTGTCTTACATACTAGTAGTAGTGAATAAAATAGCCCATGATTTCTATTTTTAAAGAAAGGATAGCCTCTTAATTTTCAATGTGGAGAAGTGATTGATTTCAACAACCATCATCTTCGTTTGATTTGTGAAAGCTTTGCTAAATTTTGTTGAACGGAAAATCTTTCCCACCTCTCATCTTTCATAAAAATGCCATTGTTTTTCAACACTTTGCTATCTCTACATATTAGGTATAGCATTTGCTTTGTATATTTTTAAGTTGCTGTGAATATTAGATCAATAGAAATTTACAATAAATAGGCATATGGCGAAAAAAGGTTGTTAGTATCTATAGAAAAAAGTTAATAAGTATGCTAGTCCTAGATTTATGGCATATAATAGAACTATCACAAAATGGAGGTGCTATCCAAATGACATATGCAAACGCTAAATTACAAGAAGAGAAGGTATTTAAAGACCCTGTTCACCGATATGTACATGTTCGCGATCAAGTGATATGGGATTTAGTGGGTACAAGAGAATTTCAGCGTTTACGCAGAGTTCGTCAGCTAGGTACCACATTTTTAGTATTTCATGGGGCGGAACACAGCCGCTTTAGTCATTCACTTGGTGTTTACGAAATTGTACGCCGCATAGTAGATGATATCTTCGTCGGTCGTCCCGATTGGGATGAAGGGGAAAGACTATTAGTATTATGTGCAGCCCTTTTGCATGATTTAGGGCACGGTCCATTTTCACATGCCTTTGAAAATGTCTTCGAGCTGGATCATGAATACTATACAAGGCAAATTTTATTAGGGGATACAGAGGTAAATGCTGTTTTAAGAAAAGTAGCAGATGATTTTCCAGAAAAGGTCTCGCAAGTGATTGAAAAGACATATCCGAATAAGCAAGTCATCAGTTTAATTTCCAGCCAAATTGATGCGGATCGTATGGATTACTTACAACGTGATGCTTATTTTACAGGTGTCAGCTATGGTCACTTTGATATGGAGCGGATTTTAAGAGTAATGCGTCCACGTAAAAACCAAGTGGTTATTAAAGCAACAGGCATGCATGCAGTGGAAGATTATATTATGAGCCGCTATCAAATGTACTTGCAAATTTATTTCCACCCTGTGTCACGGAGTGCGGAAGTTATTTTAAATAATATTTTAAAAAGAGTTAAACAATTAAGCCAAGAAGGTTATACATTTAAGCATGAACCTACTCACTTCTTAGCATTTTTTCGCAATGCTATTACATTAGAGGATTATCTTGCTTTAGATGAGAGTATACTTTTTACATATTTTCAGCTATGGATGCAAGAGGGTGATGCTATTCTAAGTGATTTAAGTCGTCGCTTTGTTAATCGTAAGCTATTCCAATACATTGATTTAGATCCCGGTGTTGAGCTAGATAAATATCAAAAACTACAAGAGCTTTTCAAGCAAGCAGACCTGAATCCAGATTATTATCTTGTTCATGATACAACGGCAGATTTGCCCTATGATTTTTATAGACCTGGGGAGGAAGAGGTGCGTGTGCCGATTTTTCTAGAAATGAAAAATGGCGAGCTACGAGAGCTTTCGCGTGAATCCATCATCGTTGATTCCATTTCAGGTCGTATGAAACGAGACCATAAAATCTATTTTCCATTAGATTTCTTAGAGGATGACTCTATTCACTCAACTATTAAAAAACAAATCTTAACACTGTTAAGAGAAGACAGCAAATAAAATAAGAATAAACAAAGCAGTAAACACGTTCAAATAAGAGCGTTGTTTACTGCTTTTTTGTATGTATACATGATTTGTTTAGAATTTGTTCAGGACCCCTAGTTATAATGGAACAAAAATCCTAAAGGGGGGTGAGGCCAATTATTGTAGGTGTCACAAAAGTAGTGCTTATAAAATAAAAAGTGAAAAAGGCTATAATTTGTTAATTCTTATGACCTATGTTAGCATACAATTTGGCTTTTATTCACAAGAGTGACAAGTTAATTTTAGGAAAGAGGGAGCAACTGATTGTTTGTAGCACGCCTTTCCTAAACAGTGAAAGGAAGCTATCGTCATAGCAAACAATTCAAGCTCTCTATCTATTAGAAAAGAGGAGAGACATGAGGAAAAAAATGAACATTGCTATGCTGACCATGTTGTTAGTGTTCCAAACACTACTAAGTCCACTGTCAGCATTTGCAGCAGATGACCTTTCAACACCACCAGTCGCAAATGACAATGGTGCGGAGGCCGGAATGGCAGAAAACCTATCTACGCCTGTCGACGATGGCACAGATTTGACAGAAGACAACACAGGTGAAGAAGACCTTTCTACAACTCCATCGGAAAATGAAAACACGGAGCAAGCTCCTGAGGGCGAGGCTCCTGAAGAAGAAAAAGCAGCAGATGAGCCTGTGAAAACATTGCCAATGAATGAGGCACCATTAGCGGCTCAAGAAATTCCAGCTTCACTATCATCATTTGTGATGAAAATTGGTGGAACAACGGTTGGAGCAGGTGAATTTGGTACAGAGCTAGATCCAAATACAACAGCTAACTTCACTGTTAAATTTTCCGTACCAATGCAAGATAGTCAAGGCGAAGCATGGGGAGACGGGAGCTGGTTTGAATTCCAACTGCCGCAATCATTAATTGACTTTGATGGGGCATTTACAGGAAGCAGAACAGTGAACGGTATCACATATAATTATGTAACTACAGATAATAAAGTACGTGTAGAGTTAAGCGGTATGGAACCAGGCTCAGGCAGCTCTCAACCGGAGGAATTAAGCATTACATTTAATTCTGGATTTAACCTCCTTTCTGATAACATTGAGCAAGAGCTGGAAATTCCAGCAGCCACTGGTGGTAGTGAGATAATTAAAGCTCAATTTAGTTTTTTACCTTCAACGAGCAACAAAAAGGTAAGTAAGTCAAAACTAGGCACTCCTACACCAACAGCAAGTGGTAACCATGAAATGGAATGGCAAGTATGGGTTAATGAAGCGGGTAAATCATTAAGCAATCCAACTTTGACAGACGATCCAACATCACATGAAATTATGGCTAATTCCGTGAATGTATATCAATATGTGGTTGGTCTTAATGGTGTAAGAACAAGTACTGAAACAAATGTTCTTACAAATGGTAGTTGGAGCGATATTGAAAGTAAGTTGACTGGTAAATATGCATATAAAATTACGTACAAAACGTCTGTAACATTAGATGCTGATAAACGTGATGGTGCAGTTAACTTTCATAACAAGGTACTATTTACTAACAATGGGCAACTAGAAACTTCTAATACGGCTACTCACACCATTACGTATGGTAAAGCACTAGATAAAAAGCTAGTGAGCAATACAAACTATGAAACAAAATGGCGTATTGATTATAATCATAATCTGTTAAGTATCGATCAAGCTGATGCCTATATTGAAGATACAATCCAAGGTCCTCACGAAATTGATGCATCAAGCATTAAAGTATATAAAATGAATGATGCGGCTGGCAATGTGGCGACAACAGTTTCGGAAGCTAATAGAGTAACAAGTGGATTTACTATTACTCCTACTCCTGCAACTGGAGATGTTAAAAGTTTCACATTAACCTTTGATAACGGTATTTCAGATGCCTATACAATAGTGTATGATGCGAACTATACTAAACAGGATTTTTATGAAAATGAAGCAGGTCTGTTTAACAATAGTGTGACAAGTGGTTCAGGTAAAGAGAAGAATATAGACTATGCACTTACAGAAAACTTATTAAAAAAATCATATACAGTTGATTTTGATAAAAAAGTAATTACATGGACGGTCGACATTATATCTGATAATCCAACTAAACCAATTAACAACCTAAAACTAACAGATACATTTACAGCAGGTGCTGCAGATGGGGTGCATGAGTTAATAGATAACACTGTAAAGCTTAATGGTATAGCAACTACTTATACTCTAATTGATGGAGATAAGAAAAAAGGCTTTACAATTTCAGGTATTAATGTACCAGCAGGTAGTACATCAACTATCACTTATCAAACGAGCTTCGCAATTGGTGATGAGGGTACTGTACAAAAGCAAGGGTATGGCAATACAGCTGCTACAGAGTGGACTAGTGGCGGTAAAACATATAAAAAGTCATCTTCAACGAGTTATATCCCACAGTCAACTACTGTTAACAATGGCAGCAAATCGGGAACCTTTAACTACTCCACGCAGCGATTTACATGGGATGTGAAAGTGAATATCAATAAAAAGGATATTAATGGAGCCGTTTTAATTGATACAGTTGGTGAGGGACATAAGTATTTACCGGGAACAATTGAAGTATTACCTTTAACTGACTTAGGTGGTAGTGATACAGGTGGAACGATTGGTACTACACCGATTAACTCGAGTAATTACACAATCTCGGCTGAATCAGATAAAGGCTTTACATTAAAATTCAGTGATTCCTTAGCAGGAGACATAAACTACCAAGCATACGTTGTTCGTTATAACACAATGGATGACGATCACATTTTAGGTATTGGTTCTGATACGGCTACTGATAGAGGGAATGTTTACACGAATGATGCCACATTTAAAACAAAAGGTACGCAAGAATTTACGCTTGAATCAAAGCCAGTAACGATTGACGAGGATGTAGCGAATAATTTAGTGACAAAAAATACACCACAACAAAACGCGAATACAGAAACAATTACTTGGACATTAGATGTGAATAGATCTCATTCTAATTTAGGTCAAAATGTCATCTTAACAGATTTACCAGGTAATAATTTAATGTTATTGGAAAGTAGTATTCTATTAACACCATATACAGTATCTAAAACTGGTATTCAAAAAGGAACTACTTGGCAAACACCTTCGCAATTAGGGGTAACGGTCACATTCGATACACAAGGTGGCTTTAGCCTCGAATTTCCTGATTTAAATCAAAAGGGGTATCAAGTACAGTATAAAACAATAGGCTTTGGTCAATTTGGGGATGCATTGGAAAATACAGCAACATTGCATTATACGGGTCAAACAAAAGCTAATCAAAAAACAGAGAGCGACTATAAGGATAAATTTAGCTTTAGTAGCTCTGAATCAGATTTTACGTCAACACGAGGCAGTGCTAAATTTAAAAAGATTGGTATCGATTCAGCTACAGGCCAATTTAAAGAAAATTTAGCTGGTGTTGAATTCCAACTTATTAAAAAAACTGCAAAACCGAATGAATATATTATCCAAACAGCTACTACAGATGTAAATGGTGAATTCACATTTGAAAATGTACCGTACAACGATTATCTTATTCGTGAAGTAGCTGCACCAACTGGTTATAGTAAAATGTCTGACTTTAAATTTAAGTTAGATGAAAACACGACACTAGATAAGCAACCAGACTTCATTACACAACTTGTCAATACAACACCAATCATTGGTGGTAGTTGTACACAATTTGAAATAGCGATTAAGGATGTTGATGGTCATTCCATTACAACAGGCACAGTTACATTAAAGGATCACAATGGTATAGAAACAGCGCCGTACACAGTAACAAATGGCAAAGTGACATTACCGAATCATTTTACTGCTGGTGAGTATACAGTAATTCATTCAGTTGAAGGTGAATTAGGGAAGGTAACAGTGAAATATGACGGCGGATGTAAAGCTGAGGTTCAACCAGTACCAAAATGTGAAAACTACACAATTGTTGTGAAAGATGATCAAGGTAATATTCGTACTAATATTTTAGAATTAACATTAAAGCAAGGTACTACAGTAGTGACAAAGGTATCTCCTGACGCATCAGGTAAGTTTATTGTTGAATCCAATCAAAACGATCCTACTAATGGTGTAAAACCTGGTGAATATACATTGTATGAGGGTAATCAATTCTTAGGTACAGTCACACTAACGTACAAGAAAAGCTGCGATTATGAATTTACAATTATACAAGCACCGAAGTGCGAAACATTCGAATTAACGGTCAAAGATGTTGATGGAGAATTAGTAGCAGATAAAACGGAAGTAACAATTAAAGATATAGATGGCAAGACGATAGCTACTGAGGAAACAAAAGACGGTAAAGTAGAATTAAAAGATTTAGAACCAGGTGTTTACGTAGTATTTGATAAGGATGGCAATAAAATTGGCGATTTCGCAAGTAATATTCATTGTCAAGCAACGGTTCAACCAAAACCGGCTTGCGAGCGCTTTACTGTAGCATTGAAAGATGAAAATAATGTGTTGGTTAAGGCTGGTAAAGATGTTGTCATTAAAGATAAACAAGGTAACATTATTTCAACAGTGATAGAAGCAGATGGTAGTATTACATTTATTTCTGAAGATGTACTTGCAGGAAAGTATGAGGTTTACGACAACAAAGTTTATTTAGGCGAAATTGAAGTTTCTTATAAACAAACTTGTAAAGCTGAATTACCTATTGCTCCAGCTTGTCCAAACTTCACATTAACAATTAACAATATGTATGGTCAGCCACGTGAAGGTGTGAAAGTTACGTTTACAGATGAAAATGGTAAAGCGGTAGAAGAGAATGGGTTAATAGAATTTGTTACAGATAGCAAAGGGCAAATTAAGATTAACCACTCATTGATCAAACCAGGTAAATATATAGTTAGGGAGAATGGTAATACCATTATTGGGACAGTTACAGTAGGTAATACATGTGAGGCTAAAATACAGCCGACACCACCTACAACAGATCCAGGACAACCAGTAGAGCCAAACAATCCAAACCCAGATCCAACTAAACCAGTAGATCCAAATAACCCAAACCCAGATCCAACTAAACCGGTAGATCCAAATAACCCAAACCCAGATCCAACTAAACCGGTAGATCCAAATAATCCAAATCCAGATCCAACTAAACCGGTAGATCCAAATAAGCCGAACACAGATTCAAATAAACCAGTGGATCCAAGTAAGCCAACGACAGATCCTAACAAACCAACGACCCCTGATAATGGTGGTACATCAGTACAAAATGTGATTGATCAAGGGAAGCAATTACCACCATATCATCCATCTAACGCTACAAAAGATACGTTAGATGCCTATAAAGATTTCCTTAATAGATATAGTAAGCTATCTAAAGACCAACAGGCAGAGGTAGCCCAAGCGATTGATATTAATCAAATCAAGGCAGACACAGCACGCTTAGAAGCGCTGCTAAGAGCACAAGGTAAATTACCACAAACAGATGGAGCAAATCAAACAGCTCTTGTCTTTGTTGGTTTACTACTTGTAGCTGGGGCAGTATGGTTTATGCGCCGCCGTGAAACAGAGGTATAATAAGAAAAAGCGTCATCCTTTTTAGGATGGCGCTTTTTCATGTTGTTGAAAAAAGGTAATGTCAACGGCATAATAAGCAATTTTGTAAGGCGAGGGGTTGATTTCCGTTCCGCCAGCGTCCTTTCCAGGGGGCGTCCGATGAGCCGCTTCACTCACTGCGTTCGCTCCAGGGTCTCCTCTGTGACGCTAAATCCCCTAGGAGTGACGCTGGCTCCACTCCAATCAATCATTCTGCAAAAGTGTCTTTTCCTGAACAAAATAGCCCATTATTTATATTATAAGAGAGGATAGCCTCTTACTTTCAATGTGGAGAAGCGATGTGTGACAACACCCCTCCATAAAAGAGTAGTGAATACCTTCACTTTTTTGCTAAAAAGTGAACATTTTTATGGATTGGAGTGGAAGGCTACTTGACTCCCGTGGGAATAGCGAGACAGGCGAGCCTCTAAACGGAGCGGTAGCAGAGGAAGCGGCTCGGCGCTCGCCCACAGGAAAGCAAGTAGCCTGCAACGGAAATCCTTTTTCACCTTTCACATAAATTCTATGGATGGTTTTGTTTTTCAACACTATGAAAAAGCGTCATCCTTTTTAGGATGGCGCTTTTTGCGTATTGCTTGCATCAAAAGGTTCCTTTGGCATTTTCTAACGAGTAGCTTTGAACAAAATCTGCTTGTAATGCCAGTCGTTTAGAACCTTTTTCTGCACATGTAATCAATGTTAGTGTAGTTTGATTGGGAATATCGTCAATGATATAAACATCAGTTGCAGCAATGATTTTTTTCGTTGTTAATTTATACTCATAGACATCTTTCATATCCGTGATATAGATGATATCGCCAATTTGTGCTTGATAGAGTGGGCTGAATAAAATATCTTTTTCCTCAAAGTAGTGACCAGCCAATGCATAGTTCCCTTGACCGAGCTGTTGGTTGGGTTTCATCGTACCTGCTCCAATAGCAAGTACAGAATGGCCAACACCTTTTAAAATTGGTAGCTGCATATGTACACTTGGAACAGCAATACTGCCGATAACAGGCATATTACTAGCTTTTACTTGTGCTTGGAGTACCTCAGCGATAGATAATGATTGAACGGCTTCAAACTCAAAATCAGCTGCTGCTTTTTTGTTTTTTTCAATGTCTTTAACGCTGTAGTCAGTTGTATTTAATTGGTCACTCAAATGAGCGATAATAGCATGTTGAATCGGATTAATAAATATTAATAATAGGCCAAAAAGTAACACGCAAACGAGCAAGGTCAGTCTAAATTTATTCATTTTGTATAACACATCCTAGTTATTGAAATAACGGAACGATGATTGTCAGTTTAAAAATGGGTAGAGCTAAGATGCTCTACCCATCTTCATCTTATTTATCACTAAAACGAACGCCTGCAACCCCATAATGGTTTTTTGACATTTCTTCGATAAAAACTGTTACATTTTCTGCAGGTGCATTAACTGTACGCGAAACGGCCTCTGTTACTTCCTTTACAAGGGCGCGTTTTTGCTCCTCTGTACGACCTTCAAGCATTTTCACTGTTACGTATGGCATAATATTGCCTCCTTTATAGAATAATGTTGTATAGTTAGTTTATAAGAAAGTATAAACTTCTTACTTGCGTTGAGGCATAAGTGCGCGTTAGAAATAGTGTGTTATACGACAAAATATACGCGATATGCTTTCCTTTATAATAGCAGAATGGAGGATATTTAAGTATGGCAAATGAAGAAAAACCAAAACAAAAAATGGGTTTTACCATTATAAAAAACGATCCAACAGATGGACATAAAGGGTTTGGAATTGGTTCACTTTCATTAGAGAATGTATCGCCTGTTATGATTGATGTAGAAGAGGGGACAGCTACTGTTGAAATTGGTGCCATGCATGCACGAAGTGATGTTGAGCGAGGTATTAAATTTACGATGGACCGTGCTGATTCAGAAGGTGGGAAATCCTATTGGTTAGTGTGGGTGACGGTAGACCATAAAGAAGATGGACCCTATTATGCGGGTGTAACAGCTTGTGAAATGGTCGTTAACCGTGAAAAGAGACGTGGCTATAAAATTCTAGCTGACCATGTGAACAAAATGGATAAATCCATGAAGCGTCAGATTATTGTAGAGCATATGGATGCACCATCTAAAAAAGTGTTGGCTACTTTCCTAGAGCAACTTAATCCAGATTTGTGGGGACGTAGTGATGAGCAACTGCGTCAAGACTTATTTGTCGAATAGACCAATAATGATTGAACAATCTGTGACATTTTGCGATCGCTTTCGATATTAGGTTGAAAGTGGGTTTGAAACAAAGTACACTTGATGCAGAGCTTACATTTTAGTAAGCTAGGACACTTGGTATCGCGAATATGATGAGCGCTATGCGGCATTTGAATAACCCAAACCCAAGCCAAATGCCCCATGATGCTCATACTTCGCGTACCATAAAAAAGAAAAGCTTTCTGTTCCCACGGACACGTCTCCGGGGAAGAGAAAGCTTTTCTTATTTATTCGTCTATTAGTTACTTTGTCGAGAGCCTTCATAACATAGAACGAGAGCTGTTCAAAAAGGTTTCCGCATTATTGTTTATTTTTATCATCACCTTTAAAAAGTGAGAATGGCAGCATGTTCCAAAATTCTCCCCATGTATCACTGTCGAGAATATCGAAGTTTGTACATTTTTCAGTTGGTACATCCTTAGCTTCTACATAAACAAGACGTTGTTTTGGACAAGCATCAGTAGCGAGTTTACCTGTTTCGATATCAATGACAACGCCCTCTACACCTTTAGGTTTTTTGAAATCCTCATTTTTCGTTCCTTTGTTGACGCTCTCCATAAAGTCAATCCAAATTTGCTTAGTGGCAGCAGTATCTTCCTTCGTTGTAAGGTTTTTACCCTGATCATAGCCGTTCCACACACCAGCAGTTAGACTTGGTGTAAAACCAATTAGCCATTGGTCACTGTTGGTAGAACCTGATTTAGCCGCATAGGTGTGTGTCATGCGGGAACGAATACTAATGCCTGTAGCAGGAGAATAATCACTGAAAACCGGGTCAAAAATACCTGTCATCATCTCAGTTAAAATGTATGCATTTTCTTTTGAAATGGCTGTTTCCGCCTTGCTTGAAACATCTTTATTTTCATAAATAACGTCTCCATGAGCATTTTTTATGGACACAATGGTTGTTGGAATGGTTTGCTGTCCCTGAGATGCTAAAATATTATAAGCATTCGTCATCTCATATAATGTCGTTTCAATTGTACCGAGTGCGATAGATAAATTATCTTTAGCACCAATCCCTACACTAAAACGGTTTGCCATATCATGAAATTCCTTGAAGCCAATGTCCTCTAACGTTTTTACGGCGTAAATATTGTCTGAGATCGCAATCGCTTGAGCCATCGTCATATCATGATCTGCAAACTGACCATTGACATTTTTAGGTGCATAAGTGCCACGTCCATTATCATAAGTAAAGGTTGTCTCACCAACATCTAAAAATGTAAGCGGTGTGTAACCATTTTCTAGTGCCGCTGCATATAAAATCGGCTTAATAGTAGAGCCTGGTTGACGTTTAGCCTGTGTGACACGGTTAAATGAACTTACTGAATAGTCACGACCTCCAACTAATGCAGTGACAGCACCTGATTTCGATTCCATACTAACGAATGCTGTTTGAAGATCATTGGCAGGCATGTTTTTTACTACTGCTTCTTCAGCGGCTTTCTGGTGTTCCAGATTAAGCGTTGTTTGAATTGTCCAGCCACCTTCGCTAATATCGAGATTTTTTGACTTTAAAATTTCGCTAGCCTCTTGCCATGCCACATCAAGGAAATAAGGGGCGACAGATTTTGTGGCAACCCAGCTATCATTTTTTAAGACAAGCTGTTCATTTTCAGCTCGTGTTTTTTCTTCTTGTGTAATGGCACCTTGATCCGCCATTAGTTTTAAAATTACGTTTTGGCGATTCGTAGCCTTTTCTAAATTGGCAATAGGTGAATAGATACTTGGTCCCTTTGGTACGCCTGTTAGCATTGCAGCTTCCGCAAGTGTTAAATCAGCGGCAGATTTACCGAAGTAAAATCTACTTGCTGCTTCTACTCCATACATGCCGTGTCCATAGTATACCGTATTTAAATAGCCCTCTAATATTTCGTCCTTGTCATAAAAAACTTCTAATCTATAAGCATACAGGGCTTCATTTAATTTACGTGTCCAAGATTTTTCATGGGAAAGATAAAGATTACGTGCATATTGTTGCGTAATGGTACTAGCCCCTTGGACTTTTCCGCCCGCCTTAATATCCACTAAAATGGCACCAGCAATACGTGAATAATCAAAACCACCATGTTTATAAAAATCTTTATCCTCAACAGCAACTACTGCTTCTTTTAAATAAGGTGACATCTCATCAAGACCAACCCAATAACGTCGTTGATTTGTAAAGTGATCTCCAATTTGGTTCTCATTTTCATCTAAGAAGATGGAAGCTTTCGGTACGGTTAAAGGCGGTGCACCAGCCACTTGAACATAGATGCGTAGAGCGACAAATGCTACGACAATTGCAGATGCAAAGGCGACAAAAAGAGTAAGGGATTTCCGTGTGCGCTTTACACGCTTTTGCTTTCGATGATAGCTTTTTCGTTTCATCCGACTTCACCTCGTTTTCTTACAACTTCTAATTTTAGCTTTAGTATGTGTTTGAACACTCATCTTTAATCGAAATTCTAACTAAAAACTATTGCACTTTATTCAAAAACATCTATACTTTTTTTGTACTACTTGAAATGCGAGCATTCGACAGAAAAATCACACCTTGTAGATTTTAATCGAAATTTGCTAGATGTTCCAATAATGTATACGAGGACGAAAGGATACAGGTTTCATTACAATCCTGTAAGCCATAATAGAAGAAGTTGAAGAGAATTGATAATCAATACAATTTGTTAATGATACGGAGGGCAAGCAATGAGATTTGATGAAGCTTATTCAGGAAATGTTTTTATAAAAAGTCATCCTACCTATGAGGATGCACAAGCCGTTATTTATGGCATGCCAATGGACTGGACAGTAAGTTATCGTCCAGGATCACGTTTCGGTCCACAGCGTATCCGTGAGGTATCGATCGGTCTTGAAGAGTATAGCCCATATCTAGATCGCGAGCTTGAGGAAGTAAAGTACTTTGATGCTGGTGATATTCCACTACCTTTCGGGAATGCACAGCGCTCATTAGATGAAATCGAAAAATTTATTGAAACATTATTAGCAGATGGCAAGATTCCTGTCGGTATGGGTGGGGAGCATTTAGTGTCTTGGCCAGTTATGAAGGCTGTCTCTGCTAAATATGATGATCTTGCCATCATTCATTTTGATGCACATACCGATTTACGTGTGGAATATGAGGGAGAACCACTTTCTCACTCAACACCAATTCGTAAAATTGCGGAACATATTGGGCCGAAAAATGTTTATTCTTTTGGCATTCGTTCAGGCATGAAAGAAGAATTTGAATGGGCAAAGGAAAACGGCATGCACATTGCAAAATTTGAAGTGCTTGAGCCGTTAAAAGAGGTTTTACCAACATTAGCTGGGCGCAATGTGTATGTAACGATTGATATTGACGTTTTAGATCCAGCACACGCTCCAGGCACTGGTACAGTAGATTGTGGTGGTATTACATCAAAAGAATTACTAGCTTCCATCCACGCGATAGCAGCTAGTGGTGTAAATGTTGTAGGCTTTGATCTAGTAGAAGTCGCACCTATCTATGATTCATCAGAAATGACGGCAAACACAGCTTCTAAATTATTACGAGAAATGATTTTAGGCTGGGTAAAATAAGTAAGGCATTGAAAACAGATTGATTGGATGGGGTTAGCTATAGGCTTGCCCCATTTTGTATTTTCTATTGAAATGAAGAATAGCTATACGTCATAAATTTGAAACTTATTTTACGTAGTTGCGTAGATAAGTTAAGTAATAGTTTCTATTTTATAGAAGAGAGAAAAATTGATGAAACAACTGTCATCTATTGGTCAGTAGAATGTATGGTTCTTTAATTTAATTAGTGATAGGAAGGAGGAGTATTATGATTTGGTCACTTCTCATCAATGATTTATTCATTATTGTCAGTACAATGGAATACTTTTGGCTATTAGCTTCTTTGGTTTTAACTGTGCTAAGTGTTCATTTGCATCTGTATCTGGTTAATAAAATAACAATTCAAGAAGTAAAGGACGAAGCGTTTGAAGTTGACTATAATATCACGAATACTTGGACTCCACCTATGCTAACGTGGTTTGTTCTATGTATTAGGACGTCTGAAAACAGTGAGGAAGAAAGTGTATCTCCTAGTTTCATGTAAACTTTTAAACTAGGAGGAATATCATTGTTAACCTTTTTAGCACAACCGATTATTTACTTCATTCATTTCATCCATTCATTTACAGGTAGCTATGCAGTGAGTGTCATTGGCATTACGATTGCAGTAAGATTAATTCTAATGCCGCTATTTATTCAATCTGCAAAACATCAAAAGCGCTCGAAAGAACTAATGTCAGCCATTAAGCCTGAACTAGATGCGCTTACCACTAAATATAAGAACAGTCAAAATGAATCTGAAAAAATAATAGTACAACAAAAAATGCAAGCATTAACGTCAGATTCATTGAAAAGTTCTTTATTAGGCTGTTTACCTATTATTGTTCAATTGCCTGTATTATTTTCACTGTATTACGCGATTAAGTTAGATACCGTCATCGCAAGTGAAAATTTCCTATGGATGAATTTAGGTACGATAGATATTGGCATTTCGATCATTGCTTGTTTGATTTATTTGATGCAAAGTGTTTTCTCCTTAGAGAAAAGCCAACCATTTAATATGAAGATTATGGTGTTCATTAATCCAATCATGATCCTCATTTTTAGTTTGTTCAATCCAGCGATTATCCCTATCTATTGGACAGTTAGTGCTATATTATTAATAGTTCAACAATTAATCATTAAAAAATGGTATAGATAAAATGAAACTCCTCTCTTTCGATTATGTAAAGAGAGGAGTTTTTATTTATTCTCCATCTATATTTGTGAGATGCTTTACATGACTTCTATCTTGAAAAAACAGGAGTATTCATCCTATAATAAAAAGGTTATAGTAAAAGACTAAAAGGGAGCGTCCATTATGGCGAACGAAATAAGATCGCAAGTGAACATTAAGCTCATTTCTACAATTCGTCCAAGTGATGGAGAGTCCGAAAGTTATGAAATGTGGCTCAAAGGGCAGCTACTTGAAAAAGCAGGAAGCTTATATTTGAAATATGATGAGGTGCAGGAGGATAAAACTATCCGCACAACAATGAAGTTAGGACATGAGAAAGCGCTAATTATGCGTGCTGGCTCGGTCAATATGCGCTTACCACTTAACATAATTGAGCAACAAAAAGGGCATTATGAGAGTGAGTTTGGTTCCATGCCACTCATTATTGACACGAAAAAAATGACCTTTACGAAACAGGCATTAAGCGGAGATTTCCATGTACAGTACGATTTACTAATGGGTGGGCAATCCGTTGGCAACTATACATTAGATATTACATTTACGGAGGTACAATGATGAACGCAGTAGAACAAGTACAACAGGCTATAAAAGCAGCAATAGCTCAGGCTGTTGAAAAGGCAGGCTTAGTTGAGGCTGGTACAGAATTATCGATTCACTTGGAATCACCAAAGGATAAAGCGAATGGGGACTATGCAACAAACATTGCAATGCAATTAACGAAATTAGCTAAAAAACCACCTCGTGCTATTGCGGAAGCCATTTTAGAAAATCTTGAAACAGCAGGTACAGATATTGAAAAGATCGACATTGCTGGTCCTGGCTTCATGAATATCACAGTACGTAAAGATTTCCTAACTGGGGTAATTACACAGGCTCTTGAACAAGGTACTGACTACGGCCGTTCAAATGCTGGTGCTGGGGAAAAGATTCAAGTGGAGTTTGTTTCAGCAAACCCTACAGGGGACCTTCATCTAGGACATGCACGTGGAGCTTCTGTTGGAGATTCATTATGTAATGTATTAGATCTGGCTGGTTACAGCGTCTCTCGTGAATATTATATTAATGATGCGGGCAATCAAATTAATAACCTAGCTTACTCATTAGAAGCACGCTATAAACAAGCACTAGGTATGGAAGCGGAGATGCCAGAAGACGGCTATCATGGGCAAGATATTATTGATATTGCGGGTAAATTAGCGGAGGAGCATGGTGAAACTATTTTAGCAAAATCAGAGGATGAACGTTTTGCATTCTTCCGTCAACACGGTTTAGCCTTAGAATTAGATAAATTAAAAACAGACTTAGCAAACTTCCGCGTGAACTTTGATGTCTGGTATTCTGAAACGTCTCTATATGAAAACGGTAAAATCGAAGTAGCGTTAGATAAATTAAAAGCAAATGGTCATGTCTTTGAAGAAGATGGTGCTACTTGGTTCCGCTCTACAACATTTGGTGATGATAAAGACCGTGTGTTAATTAAAAATGATGGTTCGTTCACATACTTAACGCCAGATATTGCTTACCACGAAGACAAAATTGTCCGTGGTTTCGATAAATTAATCAATATTTGGGGAGCTGACCACCACGGTTATATTCCACGTATGAAAGCAGCTATTCAGGCCCTTGGCTATGATCGTGATACATTAGAAGTAGAAGTTATTCAAATGGTTCAGCTTTATAAAAACGGTGAAAAATTCAAAATGTCTAAACGGACAGGGAACGCGGTAACAATGCGTGAGCTTGTAGAAGAGGTTGGCCTTGATGCAGTACGATACTTCTTCGTGAAAACTGCAGGCGATTCTCATATGGACTTTGACCTTGATCTTGCTGTATCACAATCTAATGAAAACCCAGTGTACTATGCACAATATGCACATGCTCGTATTTCATCTATTTTACGCTCAGCAAATGAGCAAGGATTTGCTGCAGCAACAGATCATCTTAATCTGTTAACAGCAGAAAAAGAAATTGATTTACTGAAAAAGATTGGCGATTTCCCGAGAGTGGTAGCAGAAGCGGCGAAACACCGTACACCACACCGAATCGCTAACTATATTCAAGAGACAGCAGCAACATTCCATAGCTTTTACAATGCAGAAAAAGTATTGGATGCTTCCAACAAGGAGTTAACAGAGGCTCGTTTAGCATTAATTACAGCTGTACGCACAACAATTGCTAATGCACTACGTTTAATCGGCGTATCTGCACCAGAAAAAATGTAATACTTTTTAAGCCCCTAACATGATGAATGTTAGGGGTTTTTTAGTGGCTAGAAGGCCAAAAATGGGCGATAACATTCTAAAAGTGGTTGATAAAACAGTAAATGTGAAAGATAAAAAGGCACAAGGAACGGATAGCACTAAAAATTAGCTGTTTCAAACTTAATTTTTCTGTTAATTTCGAAAATTTTGTTGAAGTTTACGTCAACGTCAATGATATACTGTTGACAATAAGGAAAGGGGAGATGGTTTTGAAGACGATTCAGGAGGTAGCAAAGGAATTCAATGTATCTACTCGTACAATTCGTTATTATGAAGAACTTGGTCTTCTTCGTCCCGATCGCTCATCTACCAATCAACGAACCTTTTCAAAAAAAGAATTGGCGAAGCTCAAGCTTATTTTCAGAGGCAAGCGTTACGGGTTCTCACTAGAGGAAATCAAAGAGATGGTTTTACTTTTTGATTTTGATCGCTCAGGTATTCAGCAATTAGAGCGGACAGTAGAGTATGGAGAACAAAAAATTCAAGAGATTGAGAGTAAAATTGCTGAGCTGACGCAAATGAAACAGGAATTACAGCAAATGCAAGGCATGTTTAGTGAAAAATTAGCTACTTTAAAGGGAGAGATGCATGATGAATAGTTCCAGTTTGTTAGCACGAAATGCCCGTAAGTATCCAAAAAATGAAGCCATTATTTGTCATGGCAGAAGAGTGACCTATCGTGATTTAGATGAACAAGTAACACGTTTTAGTCATGCTTTGCTAGAGCAAGGAGTAAGTCAGGATGATAAGGTTTTAATCTTTATGCCGAACGTTTTAGAGTTTGTTGTAAGCTATTTTGCTATTCAGCGTATCGGGGCAATCGTTGTTCCAGTCAATGCGAAATTTACATTGCAGGAAGTAGAGTATGTGGCACAGCATGCCGAAGCGAAGGCGATTGTTGTTCATGAGGCGATTTTTGCCGCAGTTGAACAGCTAGCCGCTGTACCATTAAAAATTAAAACCGGCCAAGAAAAAGCAGGTTGGCAGCATTACGAAACAATGCTTCAAAATGCGAGCACACAAACAATTGATTGCCAGCTACAAGAAGATGACCCTTCGACTATTTTGTATACATCTGGTACGACAGGAAAACCAAAGGGTGTGTTATTTAGCTACCGTAATATTTTAACAGTGGCACAAATGATTGCTGTTGAAATGGAAGTGAAACCTGAAAGCCGTATATTGCTCATGATGCCATTAACTCATTCAGCACCATTGCATTTATTTTTAATGGCGGGCGTATTTGTAGGGTCAACAAGCGTATTAACACCAACCTTTACACCAGACCTTTTTATCGATGCCATTGAGCAGGAAAAAACGACGCATTTCTTTGGAGCGCCTGTTGCTTATTTATTAACGGCTCAGATGCCGAGGCTACAAACGGCTGATTTGTCTTCCATGAAGTGGTGGGTATATGGTGGAGCACCATTATCTCAAAATGAGGTTCGCTTCATTCAACAGGCATTCCGAACAACTAATTTAACCTGTGTTTATGGATTAACAGAGGCGGGTCCGAGTGGCTCACTGTTATTTGGCAAGGAGCATGAAACGAAGGCTGGGAGTATTGGCCAACGGGCGCCACTTGGCACAGAGCTTCGTATTGTCAATGACAATGGAGAAGATGTAAATGTGGGCGAAGTAGGAGAAATTGTCTTATTTGGTGAGGGTAATATGCTTGGCTACTTCAAGGATGAAATAGCAACCAAGGCTGCTTACATTGATGGGTGGTTAAAAACAGGAGATCTGGCTCGGATGGATGAGGACGGCTTTATTTGGATTGTGGATCGTAAAAAAGATGTCATTATTTCAGGTGGTGTCAATATTTATCCGAAGGAAATTGAAGATTGTCTATTAAGCTTTGAAGGGATATTTGAAGTTGCTGTCATTGGTATACCACATCCGCAATGGGGGGAAACCGTGAAGGCTGTATATGCTACGAAACAAGACATAGATGAGGATGCATTGAAAGCTTATTTAGAGGAACGGCTTGCGAAGTATAAACTACCACGTATTTTCGAAAAAGTGGAAGCGCTACCACGCAATGCTTCAGGCAAAATTTTAAAACAATCCTTGAAAGGACAAGAGGTGAGATAGCATGAAGGTTTTACAGCAGGAAGAAATGCGTGCAACAAACTTTTTTACAGAGGAAGAAACGCTTCAAAAAGTGTTAGAAATGATGTTAGATAAAGAGTTTTTGTCTTATGCACACAGAGAACTGACAGATTTCGGTGAGTTATGTGCAGGTGATATTGACGTAAGGGCAAAACATACTGATCGGCAGGGAGAGCCCCGCCTTGAACGGTATAATGCTTATGGAGAAGAGGTATCAGAGGTTTGGGTGAATGACGGTTACAAAAAAACAATTGAAGAGACATATAATACGGGAATTGTTGGCTACGTGCACAAAGAAATTCCACAGTTAGGTCACAAAGGGAATTATGTCTATAGCTTTGCACAAGGTTATTTACTATCTCATGCAGAGCCCGGTTTTTATTGTCCCGTGACTTTGACGATGGCTACGGCTTATCTATTAGATCATTATGCTGATGAGGATGTAAAGCAGCGTTTCTTGCCACATGTTTGTGCAACAGGAGAGACGGAGCTATACGAAGGGGCAACATTTTTAACAGAACGTCAAGGAGGGTCAGACGTTGGGGCGAATGTTGTGGAGGCCAGAAAAGTAGGCAATGAGTACCGTCTCTATGGAGAAAAATACTTCGCATCCAATGCAGGTATGTGTGGCGTAGCAATGGTGTTGGCACGTTTAGAAGGCGCACAAGCAGGCTCTAAAGGGTTAACGTTATTTGCAGTTCCATGGAATAATGAAGATGGTACGGCTAATCATCTTCGTATTCGTCGATTGAAAGATAAATTAGGCGTTCGAGCAGTCCCATCGGGCGAGGTAGAGTTTGATGGTGCCCTTGCTTATATTGTAGGGGAACAAAATAAAGGGATTTATTACATGCTAGAAGCACTAAATCTTTCGAGAATTTGTAATGCAGTCGCATCGATTGGTATTATGCGTCGAGGCTTTTTAGAGGCAAAGCATTATGTGACCAATCGATATGCATTTGGCAAGCCCTTAACACAATACCCAATGATCCAGGATACATTAGGGAAGTTTGCTGCTAAGCTGCATGTGGAAGTAGCGACAGTATTTGATCTTATTCAATTATACGATAAAGTGACAAGTGGGCAGGGAACACAACAAGATCTCATTATGAATCGTTTATATATTGCCATTATGAAAAAGGAAACGGCAGAGCAAGCCGTTCATTATGCTAGTGAAGCGATTGAATTACATGGTGGTAATGGCTATATTGAAGACTTTGTGACACCACGCTTACTAAGGGATGCACAAGTATTGACGGTATGGGAGGGAACGGCAAATATTTTGGCTTTAGAACTTATTCGTTTAGTGGATAAATTCCATGCACATGAACTGTTTGTCCGTGAAATGGAGACAAGGCTAGAGAAGCTAGCGGATAGTCCACTAGTGCAAATTGTGGAAGAGCAGTTGGTAAATCTTGCGGCTACATTACAAATTTTTAGCGCTTTAGATGAAGCAACTAAAACTTTTGAAGCAAAAGGTATAGCGAAAAAGATGGCCCATCTTTATGAAAGTGTTGTAGCGGTGGAATGGGCACTAAAATTTGGCGGGAAGTACGAAAAGCTAGCGGATATCTATTTAGAGCAAACGTGGTCATTGCGACAAATAGGTGCACAAATGAAAACCGTACAATATTTTTCTGAAATTGTATAATTGCCAAGGAGTCGTCTGGAATGGAGGCGACTTCTTTTATTTTCATGTATAATGAAATCAACTGAATATTATAAAGGTTCTTTACTTAAGTAAAGTGAAAAGGGAAGTCGGTGTAATTCCGATGCGGTCCCGCCACTGTAAGTGTGAGTTTTTTCAAATAATGCCACTGAAGATTTCGGGAAGGCTTGAAAAACGCAATAAGCACGAGCCAGGAGACCTGCCTTTATAGTATAGACATGACAGCCTACGAGGATAGGGTGGTGGATTTTGTATCAGTTTTTTGGTGCGATTTTGACCCCTCATCATTCGAAGATGAGGGGTCTTATTTTGATGGAGAAAATATTTCTAACCAATTGACGCACGGATCAACAAAGGAGGATTCACATGAAGAAATATTGGAAAATAGGATTATCAGCATTTTTAGCAGTAGGTTTGTTAGCAGCATGTGGGCAAGAAGCCAAAAATGACAAGCCAGTAGCTACGGAGCAGCAAACACAGCAAGAGACTCCACAGGTGGATGAAGCAACATTCCCAATGACCATAACAGATGCCATTGGCAAGGATATTACACTTGAAGCACCGCCTGAAAAAATTGTTTCTCTTATTCCAAGTAACACAGAGATATTATTTGAACTTGGTTTAAATGATGAAATAGTTGGGGTGACAGACAATGATGATTATCCACCAGAAGTCGCTGAAAAGGAGAAAGTTGGGGGCATGGAGTACAATATTGAAAAAATTATTGCCTTAAAGCCAGATATCGTGTTTTCGCATGAATCTAGCATGTCCCTTTCAGAAGCGGCAATTGAACAGCTTGAGTCAGCAGGTTTGAAAGTATTTGTCGTAAAAAATGCACAAGACTTTAATGAAACTTACACAACGATTGAGCTGCTTGGTCGTGCAACAGGGAAATTACCAGAGGCTGAAAAAATCGTTGCTAATATGAAGGAAAAAGTGGAAGATGTTCTGACAAAAGTAAAGGATGTCGAACCCAAAAAAGTGCTAGTCGAAGCATCGGATGAACCTACTATTTATACGGCGGGTAATGGCACATTTATGAATGCTATGCTGGACATGATTCATGCAGAAAACGTAGCGGCAGATGCGAAGGATTGGTATGAAATTAGTTCAGAACAAATTATTGCGAAAAACCCAGATGTCATCGTTGTGACATATCATTATGTACCAGATATTTTAACAAAAATACCACAACGTGCTGGTTTCGATACTGTTAATGCCGTGAAAAATAAGGCAATCGTTCAAGTAGATGAAAGCACAACAAGTCGTCAAGGTCCCCGTTTAGGAGAAGGTCTTGAAGAATTAGCAAAAGCTATTTATCCAGAGGTATTTAAGTGAAAAAAATAGCACTAGCCTATGTACTAACATGTACGCTTCTTGTCATTAGTATCTGGTGTGGCGTAGCGATAGGCTCAGTTCATATTCCGTTAGAAGTTTTATGGAATCAAGCAGTTGATGAAACGGCTGCTAATATCTTTTGGAAAATCCGTCTGCCACGCGTGTTGTTAGCTGGACTAGTGGGAGCTTCTTTGGCCATTGCTGGAGCAGCTTTCCAAGGGTTGTTAAAAAACCCATTGGCAGATCCATATACATTAGGCGTCTCGTCGGGGGCATCTGTTGGTGCTGTTATTACGATCTTTTTTAGTATATCTATACCGGTCGTAGGCTTGTATGCCCTACCCACTTTTAGTATGATAGGCGCAATCATCACGATGGTAGTGGTCATGAGCTTCGCTAGAATGGTAGACCGTTCATTGAAGATGGAAACGTTAATTTTAACAGGTGTTATTTTTAGCTCATTTCTAGGTTCTCTCATTTCATTAATGATCGCTTTATCTGGAGAAGAGCTACGCCAAGTAATTGGCTGGTTACTAGGTTCTGTGTCAATGCGTGGATGGCCATATGTCCAAATGATCACGCCATTTGTTATTGTTGGTTCCATTATGCTTTGGACGCAAAGACGAGAGCTAAATGTTTTGTTATATGGTGAAGAGCGCGCGAAGCATTTAGGTGTCAATGTGAAACGTAGTAAGTATTTGATTTTAGCGGGTGGCTCCATGTTAACAGGAGCTGCTGTAGCGGTTTCTGGCACAATTGGCTTTGTAGGATTAGTTGTACCGCATATGACAAGGATGATTTGGGGTTCTGACCACCGCCATTTATTGCCATTATCGTTTTTCAATGGCGCAACTTTACTCATTGTTTGCGATTTAGTAGCACGAACAATTATTGTGCCAAGAGAGCTACCTATTGGTGTTATTACGGCGTTTATTGGTGCACCTGTTTTCTCCTATATTTTTTATAAGCAACGAAGAAGTAAGGGGGTACGGGCATGATTATTGTCGAACATCTATCAGGTGGTTATGAAGATGTACCAATCGTCAAGGACATTAGTTTTACTGTGGAAAAAGGGAAAATTCTTGGTATTCTGGGACCGAATGGTAGCGGGAAATCCACATTATTAAAGGTAATGAGTGGGATATTACCAGCTACTGCTGGAACAATCACAATTGATGGACAAAATATCCTTTCTTATAATGCCCGTGCTTTGGCGCAAAAGATGGCTGTACTACCACAGCTTCATGCAAATGCTTTCTCAAACAGTGTAAGGGAGGCCATTTCACTAGGGCGCTACCCCCATCAAACAGGTTTTTTCTCAAGTTGGTCTGAACAGGATGAACAGGCTGTTCAGCATGCCATGCTGCAAACAGGTGTGAAACGCTATGAGCACACCCCGTTAGAATTTTTATCGGGTGGTGAACAACAAAGAGTATTTGTTGCCCAGGCATTAGCGCAAACAGCAGAAATTCTACTGCTGGATGAGCCAACCAATCATCTAGACATTGCACATCAACGGCAAATCTTAGATATGGTCAGGAAGGAAGCTGTGGAGTGTGGTTTAACGGTCGTTATGGTACTACATGATATGAATTTAGCCTCTCTCTATTGTGATGAATTATTGCTTATGGAGGGTGGGCAAATGAGAGCACTTGGAGTACCGCATGAAGTATTAATAGCCTCCCAAATTGAAGAAGTTTATCAAGCACGAGTGGCTACATATGCCCATCCCGAAATACCAAAACCTCAAATTACAATGATGCCCGCAACAACTGATTACCAGCAGCGAGCTGTCATCAAAAAAGAACATTTCATGATAACGGAACACTATATTCAACTTCAATCAGAGATTCCGTTAAAAACAGTGTCCTCTGCTGTTCATAACCCAGGTATTGGCTGGCATAATTGCTTGTTAAACCGCTCTGTACCTGGTGATTATGTGATAAGTGATGTAAAAAGAGAAGTTAGTGATTTTTTGCAAAGAGAGAATTTTTCCCCAACAAGTACTGTTGTGATGCTGACAGCAGTGCCAACAGCTCTTGTTGCCATCAATGAATTTTCAGCGCCTTTTGGCAGTATGATAGTAGCTGTAACAGCTGGTGTGGGCAATGCGGTTGATGTATCACGTGTACACGAAAGACAGGATGATCCATATATTGGTACTATCAATACATGGATCATAATCAATGGCTGTTTATCGGAGGAGGCATTTTTCCAGGCACTGATGACAGCTACAGAGGCGAAAACAAAAGCTTTGCAATCAGAAGATATTCGTGACGAGCGTAGTGGAACTATTGCTACAGGAACTGCTACAGATAGTCTGTTAATTGCAGCAACTCAAAAAGGGGAAGAAATGCTGTATGGTGGCCCGATTACGGAAGTTGGTAAAATGATTGCCAAGGGTGTTTATGAAACAACAGTTCAGGCCATCAGAAATTATAAAAATCAGTTTTAGGAGATGAGAGAAATGAAGCTTTACACGAAAACAGGCGATACGGGGAAAACAAGTCTAATTGGCGGACGCGTTGATAAAGATAGCTTACGTGTTGAAACATACGGGGCGATTGATGAATTAAACTCTTTTATCGGGAAGGCAGTAAGTGAATTAGATCAAGCACTTTTTAAGGATATTTTAACAGATCTTGAAACAATTCAGCATGAACTATTCGATGCTGGTGGTGACCTTGCCAATGTGATGAAAGAACGCCACTATAAATTAACAGAGCAACCGATTGAAGTGTTGGAAGCTCGTATAGATGCTTTATCAGATGAGGCACCACCATTACAACGTTTTATTTTACCAGGTGGCGCACCAGCAGCTGCAACTTTACACATTGCTCGTACAGTTGCACGACGAGCAGAGCGTGAAATGGTGACACTTATGAAAGAAGTGGAGGACGTGCCGAAAGTTGTACAAAAATATTTAAATCGATTATCAGATTATTTATTTGCAGCCGCACGTGTTGTAAATGCTCGATTAAACGTAGCGGATATTGAATACATTCGCAGTGGCAATGTCTTCAAAAAATAAACTTGTTATGTGGATGTCGCAGCTTTTATTAATTAAATTTTAAAAAAGAAAAGTAAAAAAATGCTACTTTGAATAAATTTCAGGGTGGCTTTTTTTCTTGTAAAGTGTAAGAATATAAAATTATCAGAAATATTTCCGTTTTATGTTGACTGAATGCTCACTCATTTATTAGAATAGGAATATATTGATATAGTGACGCACATTTCCGTATGAACTAGCAAATTTGCCGCAAAGAGAGAAAATTACGACAAACTAAAGGGGGGACCAACCATGAGTCCATTATTAATTGCTAACATAGTCTTAACAGTCGTGGTTGTGCTTTATGCAGTAGGATTGTTCTTCTATCTGTTGAAAACACGCTATAAGTATGTGCAATTGGGGAAAAAGGTTGAGTTTGATGAAAGTGTTAAAGAGCGACTACGCTATATTATGGTCAATGTATTTGGTCAAAACAAGCTATTAAAGGATCCAAAGAGTGGATTAATTCACGTGATGTTTTTCTATGGATTTTTGATGGTTCAGTTAGGGGCCATTGATTTAATTTGGAAAGGACTAGCACCAGGATCACATCTGCCATTAGGTATTTTCTATGGTGTCTTTACATTCTTCCAAGAGCTTGTAGTTTTAATGATTTTAGTTGCGGTAGTGTGGGCATTTTACCGCCGCTATGTAGAAAAGCTAGTGCGTCTAAAAAGAGGATGGAAAAACGGTCTTGTGTTAATTTTCATTGGTGGCTTAATGGTCTCAACATTAATCGCTAATGGTATGGGATTAATCTGGCATGGTGAGGGGTTAACTTATACGGAGCCTGTTGCTTCAAGCATTGCTGCTATATTTGGCTTCCTACCTGCATCAGTAGCTGCTGGAGTGTTTTATGTTATGTGGTGGGCACATCTTTTAATTCTATTAACATTCCTTGTGTATGTACCACAATCTAAGCATTTCCATTTAATTGTTAGCCCACTGAATGTTTACATGAATCGTTTAGATCGTGTGGGTACATTAACGCCTATCGATTTTGAGGCATTAGAAGAAGCAGGAGAAAATGCTGAAAGTGAAGAGGATATGCCTTCAATTGGAGTTGGACGCATACAAGACTTCACACAAAAGCAAATGCTCGATCTGTATTCTTGTGTGGAATGTGGACGTTGTACCAATATGTGTCCTGCAACTGGAACAGGAAAAATGCTGTCTCCAATGGATTTAATCGTGAAATTGCGTGATCATTTAACATTTACTGGTGCTGTTGTAACAAAGCAAAAGCCTTGGGTTCCTTATCAATTTTTTGCCAATACCAAGGGTAATCAGCTTGCGATGGCTGCTGGTGCTGAAGGCGTAGTAATTGAAGATATTTACAGCCCATCTTTAATTGGCGATGTGATTACAGAAGAAGAAATTTGGGCTTGTACGACTTGTCGAAACTGTGAGGATCAATGTCCAGTAATGAATGAGCATGTTGATAAAATCATCGACCTACGTCGCTATCTAACAATGACGGAAGGAAAAGTTAATCCTGATGCACAACGTGCCATGACAAATATCGAACGACAAGGGAATCCTTGGGGCTTAAACCGTAAAGAAAAAGAGAATTGGCGTGATCTTGATCCAACAATCCATATTCCAACAGTAAAAGAGTTAAAAAAATCTGGCGAAGAAATGGAATATCTATTCTGGGTTGGTTCGATGGGGGCATTCGATAATCGCTCTCAAAAAATTGCTTTAGCTTTCTGTCGTCTATTAAACGAAGCTGGTGTGAAGTTTGCGATCTTAGGAAATAAAGAGAAAAACTCTGGGGACACACCTCGTCGTTTAGGAAATGAATTTTTATTCCAAGAATTAGCTACAGCAAATATTGATGAGTTTGAGAAAAATGATGTGAAGAAAATAGTGACAATCGACCCTCATGCTTACAATATCTTTAAAAATGAATACCAAGACTTTGGCTGGAATGGCGAAGTGTATCATCATACTGAAATACTAAATCAGTTGATTGAGGAAAATCGTCTGGCACTCAATTATGAAGTTCATGAAACAATTGTTTTCCACGATTCCTGTTACTTAGGCCGTTACAATGATGTTTATGATGCGCCGAGAGAAATTCTACGCGGTATCCCGGGTGTGAAGCTTGTGGAAATGGAACGAAATCGCGAAACTGCTATGTGCTGTGGTGCAGGTGGTGGCTTAATGTGGATGGAAGAGCATGTTGGTAATCGCATTAATGTAGCTCGTACAGAGCAAGCTCTTGCTACTAATGCATCCGTTATTTCATCTGGCTGTCCTTATTGCTTAACAATGCTGGAGGATGGTACAAAGGCAAAAGAAGTGGAAGACTCTATTGGCACATTCGATGTAGCAGAATTACTAGAGCGTTCAGTGTTCGGTGAAAAAGTGAAGGCTGTTGATCCTTCATCTGAGGAAGCTGAAGAAGAAACATTAGAGGAAGTGGTAGCATCCGTAGAAAATATTCAACAGGACGAGAATACGGAAGCGAACGCAGAAAAATGATTGCTATTGTAGAAATATTTTAGTTATCTGAAAAATATAAATTGCACAATAAAAAATTGTTTTGTAGAATAAGATTAAATGGAAATGGGAGTTGCAACTAACAAGCTCCCATTTTTCATCGATAGAAGTCGAGCGAGCGTTCAGTCAATGAAATGCTATACTACTTCATCGAGTACGTAAAACAAAAGGGGTGTTTTACTTGAATAGAGCTGTCATTTTAGCAGGAGCAAGAACTGCATTTGGTAAATTTGGAGGTTCATTATCAACATTACATGCAAGTGATCTAGGGGCAATTGCAATAAAAGGTGCGCTAGAGAAAGCAAATATTGCATCTGACGAAGTAGATGAGGTTATTTTGGGCTCTGTTTTACAAGGGGGACAGGGGCAAATACCTTCGAGGCAAGCTGCGATAAAAGCCAATTTACCAACAGCGGTAAAAACAGAAACAATCAATAAAGTTTGTGCATCAGGGATGCGTGCAGTGACATTAGCAGATCAATTGATTCGATTAGGGGACGAAGAAGTGATTATTGCTGGTGGAATGGAGTCTATGTCCAATGCTCCGTACTATCTGTTAAATGGTCGAAGTGGCTTGCGTATGGGAGATTCCACAATGGTGGATGGCATGCTTTATGACGGTTTAACATGTGCTTTCGATAAAGCGAGACCGCATATGGGGAGCTATGGTAATGCAACAGCTAAGGAATTCTCGCTCAGTCGTGAGGAACAGGATGCTTGGTCTGTTCGCAGTCATGAGCGCGCACTAGCGGCGATTGAACAAGGTTACTTTGCTGAAGAAATCGTACAAGTGGAGATTCCACAACGTAAAGGACAACCACTGGTCGTCGATACAGATGAAGCACCAAGAGCAGGTACAACGTTGGAGGTACTAGCAAAACTGAAACCAGCCTTTGACAAGGATGGCACGATCACAGCAGGTAATGCACCTGGCGTTAACGATGGTGCATGTGCCCTCGTGGTTATGAGTGAGGAACGTGCCACACGTGAAGGAAGAGAGCCATTAGCAATAATTTTAGGTCATGAAGAGCTTGCCATCGAGCCAGAAAACTTCCCACAAACACCAGGTCTTGTTATTAATAAATTGCTGAAAAAAACCAATAAATCATTGGCAGATATTGATTTGATCGAAATCAATGAGGCCTTTGCAGCAGTCGCTTTGGTCAGCAAGCAGTTAGCTGATTTAGATGCTGAAAAGGTGAATGTTAATGGCGGTGCGGTTGCTTTAGGTCATCCTATTGGAGCATCTGGTGCACGTATTATTTTAACGCTTGCACAAGAATTGAAGCGTCGTGGTGGAGGCATCGGTATTGCTGCAATTTGTTCAGGTGGGGGTCAAGGTGATGCGATTATGATTGAAGTACCAAAAACAGGGGGACTGAACTAATGGGAATTCAAAAGGTAATGGTCATTGGTGCAGGGCAAATGGGCTCTGGCATTGCACAAGTTTGTGCACAAGCAGGCTATGATGTGAAATTGAATGATATCAAACAAGAGTTCTTCGAGCGTGGAATAGGAGTTATTACAAAAAATTTATCACGTGATGTAGAAAAGGGCCGTAAAACGGAGGATGACAAAGCGGCTGTTTTAGGTCGAATTAGTATGTCACTAGATTTACAGGATGCTAGTGATGTAGATATTATCATCGAGGCAGCTGTAGAGAATATGGACATTAAGCAATCCATCTTTAAGCAACTTGATGGCATTGCACCAGCACATGCCATTTTAGCTACGAATACATCTTCGTTGCCTATTACTGAAATTGCAGCGGTAACAAATCGACCAGAGCAAGTAATTGGTATGCATTTTATGAATCCAGTGCCAGTAATGAAGCTTGTTGAAATCATTAGAGGCTTAGCAACTACGGATGAAGTATACAAAGCTGTTGAAGCGATGACAGTCAAGTTAGCGAAAACACCAGTAGAAGTGAATGACTTCCCAGGATTTATTTCAAACCGTATTTTGCTACCAATGATTAATGAAGCAATTTATGCGCTTTATGAAGGTGTAGCTACGAAGGAAGCAATTGACGATGTGATGAAGCTAGGTATGAACCATCCGATGGGACCATTAACATTAGCAGACTTCATTGGCTTAGATACTTGCCTTTACATCATGGAAATTTTACATGAGGGTCTAGGAGATAGTAAATATCGCCCTTGTCCACTGCTTCGTAAATACGTTGCAGCTGGCTGGCTAGGAAAGAAATCAGGAAGAGGCTTTTACGTTTACGAATAATCCTATGGGGATGGGGTTATGTAGATGTTGCGGGACAACTTAGAGGGGTGACATTATAGATGCAATTGCAATTTACAGATGAGCAAATGATGATGCGCGATATGGTTCGTCAATTTGCTCAGGAAAAAATTCAACCATGGGTAGGGCGGATGGAAGCAGGAGAATTTCCACGTGAGCTTCTACAACAAATGGGTGAACTTGGCTTAATGGGGATTACGACACCAGAAGACTTAGGTGGCTCTGGTATGGATTTTACATCGTATATTATTGCGATTAATGAATTGTCAAAAGTAAGCGCTGTAATGGGGGTTATTTTATCAGTGCATACTTCGGTTGGAACAAATCCAATCATTTACTTTGGAAATGAGGAACAAAAGAAGCGTTATGTACCAAAGCTTGCAGCCGGGGAATATTTAGGCGCATTTTGTTTAACAGAGCCAGGTGCAGGCTCTGACGCAGGGTCTCTACAATCAAAGGCAGTACGAGATGGCGATGAATATGTGATTAACGGCTCTAAAGTTTTTATTACAAATGGCGGAGAGGCTGATGTATATATCGTATTCGCCTCAACCAACCCTGCTGAAAAAACACGAGGTATTTCAGCTTTTATTGTTGAAAAAGGAACACCAGGTTTAATCATTGGTAAAGATGAACAAAAGATGGGTTTACATGGCTCACGCACTGTTCAACTGACATTCGATAATTGCCGCATCCCAACCGACAACCTTTTAGGGGAAGAGGGAGAAGGCTTCAAAATTGCGATGGCGAATTTAGATGTAGGGCGAATCGGTATTGCAGCACAGGCATTGGGGATTGCTGAAGCAGCACTAGAGGCGGCTACTACTTATGCAAAAGAGCGTGTGCAATTTGGTAAACCGATTGCTGCTCAACAAGGAGTTGGCTTTACACTCGCTGATATGGCAACAGCTGTTGAATCGGCAAAACTATTAGTGTATCGTGCAGCAGATTTACGTGCAAAAGGTTTACCGTGTGGAGCAGAAGCTTCAATGGCCAAACTTTTCGCATCACGAACAGCTGTACAAACGTCAATAGAAGCGGTTCAAGTTTTTGGCGGCTACGGCTACACAGAGGACTATCCAGTAGAGCGATATTTCCGTGATGCAAAGGTCACAGAAATCTATGAAGGTACAAGTGAAATTCAAAAACTAGTTATTAGTAAACATTTACTGAAATAAAGCCTGATAATAGGCTATTCTCTTAGGGATGACTTATTAAAGTGGAGTAAAGACCTCATCAAGAATGGAAACTCGCTCCAATGCTCCAATATGATTGACAATCGCTGAACCCAGAACAACACACAGGTAACATAGAACAGAGTCTAATTAAAAAGGGGAAATGGACAATGAACTTTCAGTTAACAGAAGAGCATGAACAATTACGTGAAATGATTCGTGATTTTGCTATAAATGAAGTGGCACCAACAGCTGCTGAACGTGACGAGAATGAAGAATTTGACCGTGCAATTTTCGATAAAATGGCGGAGCTTGGGTTAACTGGTATTCCGTGGCCAGAAGAATACGGTGGAGCTGGGTTTGACTACCTTGCATATGTCATTGCTGTTGAAGAATTATCACGTGTCTGTGCCTCCACTGGGGTAACATTATCAGCACATACTTCACTGGCAGGATGGCCACTGTACAAGTTCGGTACAGAAGAACAAAAACAAAAATACCTTCGTCCAATGGCAGAAGGAAAACATATTGGTGCGTATGGTTTAACAGAACCAGGTTCAGGTTCTGATGCGGGTGGCATGAAAACATATGCTAAACGTGATGGCGATGATTATATTTTAAATGGCTCAAAAATCTTTATTACAAACGGCGGAGTGGCAGATACATATATTGTGTTTGCAGTAACAGATCCAGAAGCTAAACACGGTACATCAGCATTTATCGTGGAAGCTGGATTTAAAGGTTTCTCTGTAGGGAAGAAAGAAAAGAAATTAGGAATTCGTTCATCTCCTACAACCGAAATCATTTTCGACAACTGCCGTGTTCCAAAAGAAAACCTGCTAGGAGCTGAAGGGGAAGGTTTTAAAATTGCTATGACGACACTAGATGGTGGACGTAATGGTATTGCTGCTCAAGCTGTAGGAATTGCACAAGGAGCGCTGGATGCAGCAGTTGACTATGCCAAAGAACGTGTGCAATTTGGTAAACCAATCTCTGCTAACCAAGGTGTATCTTTTAAATTAGCAGACATGGCAACTCAAATTGAAGCTTCTCGACTTCTTACATACCAAGCGGCTTGGTTAGAGTCTAATAACCTACCATATGGTAAGGCTTCTGCAATGGCGAAATTAATGGCTGGCGATACAGCAATGAGTGTAACGACAGAGGCGGTTCAAGTATTTGGTGGCTATGGTTATACAAAGGATTATCCAGTAGAGCGCTTTATGCGTGATGCGAAAATTACTCAAATTTACGAAGGTACGCAGGAGATTCAACGTCTTGTAATCTCGCGTATGCTAACGAAATAATTGATGACAGAAAAAGATAAAAGGCCCCAAGTACAGTCAACTGTAAAAGATGAAAATTTAATCGCCATTCGTCGTGAACAAATGATTCAAGGAGCTATTAAGCTATTTAAAGAAAAAGGCTTTCATCGTGCCACGACGAGAGAAATCGCAAAAGCTGCAGGCTTTAGTATTGGTACTTTATACGAGTACATTCGTACTAAAGAAGACGTTCTTTATCTTGTTTGTGATAGTATCTATCATCATGCAATGGAGCGACTTTCAAGTTACGAGATTAAAGCTGGAACAATTGATGAGTTAAAAGAAATGATTCGAGAATATTTCGTGCAAATTGATAGCATGGTTGATGAGCTAACAATCATGTATCAAGAAACAAAATCATTGTCAAAAGAAGCACAACGCTATGTCTTTAGTAAAGAGTTTGAAATGGTTGCCACTTTTGAACGCTTGCTACAGCGCTGTGTGCAGTCTGGGGAACTAACAATGACAGACAAGCAAATTCATTTAGCAGCCAATAACTTAGTTGTCTCAGGACAAAGTTGGGCGTTCCGCAAATGGGCATTACATCGTCAACATTCAATTGATGAGTTCATCGACATGCAAATCACCTTGTTCATTTCAGGCATAAAGGGGTTCTAATATTTCGTAAGGGGTTTGTCGGCAATTGCATACATCGACATTGCAATTGTCGGCTTTTTTCAATTCATTAAGGGGAGAGAGTGGGGATTTCATATGACAAAGGTAGAAGTATATCGTCCAAAAAATCACGTACGTTTTGTGACAGCATCAAGTCTTTTTGATGGACATGATGCTTCAGTCAATATAATGCGACGCATATTACAATCGAGCGGTGTAGAAGTAATCCATTTAGGGCATAACCGTTCTGTCGAAGAAGTCGTGAATGCCGCGATTCAAGAAGATGCACAAGGTATTGCAGTTTCTTCTTATCAAGGCGGGCATATGGAATACTTTAAATATATGTATGATTTGCTGCGTGAAAAAGGGGCACCACATATTAAAATTTATGGCGGTGGTGGTGGGGTTATTTTACCTCGTGAAATTAAAGAGCTTCATACGTATGGCATTGCAGGCATTTTCTCACCAGAGGATGGCCGTGTTTTAGGGCTACAAGGGATGATTAATGAGCAAATTAAAGGAACGGACTTTCCAACTGCAACAGGCAACTATTTAGATAAATTAGAGGCTTTAACGACAGAAACGCCTGAAATTTTAGCCAATCTAATTACAGCAGCTGAGTCAAATAAGGATGAAGCTACGAAAGAGATGTTAATTGAGGCACGAAAGCGTTCAAAAGGTACACCTGTCATGGGGATTACAGGAACAGGTGGCGCAGGGAAATCTTCATTAACGGATGAGCTGATTCGCCGTTTCCTGAAAGAATTCCCAGATAAACGTGTAGCCATTCTTTCGGTCGATCCAACAAAGCAAAAAACAGGTGGAGCATTACTTGGAGATAGAATTCGCATGAACGCCATCTTCAATAACCGCGTTTATATGCGTAGTTTAGCAACACGAGGCTCTCGCACTGAATTATCTGCATCTATTGGTGATGTAATAGATGTAGTACGTGTAGCGGGCTATGATTTAATCATCGTCGAAACAAGTGGTATTGGTCAAGGTGATGCCGAAATCACAAGGTATACAGATCTTTCCATGTATGTTATGACAAGTGAATTTGGTGCACCTACACAGCTTGAGAAAATTGATATGATTGATTTTGCAGATGTCATTGCAATCAATAAGTTTGAGCGTAAAGGCTCGGAGGATGCGCTACGTCAAGTACAAAAACAATACCAACGATCTCGTGAGCTATGGGAAGAATCACTTGATAGTATGCCTGTTTATGGAACAATTGCTAGCCAGTTTAATGACAAAGGGACCAATGCATTATTCGCAGCTTTAGTTCATATTATTAACGAAAAAACAGGCTACAATTGGGAAACTAGCTATGAGCAATTTGCTAAGACGCAAAAGCAAGATGTCATTATTCCAAACGATCGTCGTTATTATTTACGTGAAATTACTGACACGGTTCGTGGCTATCATAAAAAATCAGAACAGCAGGTGGGATTTGCTCGCCGTCTGTTCCAATTAGAAGGTGCTATTACGGCAGTTAAGGAAAAAGCACCAGAGGATGCACTTATAGCATCGCTTTCTTCTTTAGCACAAGGTGTCAGAGATGAATTATCAGCAGAATCCAAGCGTATATTGGATAATTGGCAAACTTTAAAAGAAGCTTATGCTGGTGATGAGTTTGTGACGAAGGTTCGAGACAAAGAAATTCGCACTATTTTAAAAACAACAAGTCTTTCTGGCACAAAAATTCCTAAAGTAGCATTGCCGAAATTTGAGGACTACGGTGAAATATTACGCTGGGTGTACAAAGAGAATGTTCCTGGTGAGTTTCCTTATACAGCAGGTGTTTTCCAATTCAAACGTGAGGGAGAAGATCCGAAGCGTCAATTTGCTGGTGAAGGAACACCTGAACGTACAAATAAACGCTTCCACTATTTATCGAAGGATGACGATGCGAAACGTTTATCTACAGCCTTTGATTCTGTAACTCTCTATGGGGAAGATCCAGATTACCGTCCAGATATTTATGGTAAGGTCGGGGAATCGGGTGTATCGATCTGTACATTAGAGGATATGAAAAAGCTTTATGCAGGCTTTGATTTATGTGCACCGTCTACATCTGTATCTATGACCATTAATGGTCCAGCGCCTATTATTTTAGCGATGTTCATGAATACGGCGATCGATCAACAAGTTAAATTGCGCGAACAAGAGCTAGGACGGACTTTGACAGTAGAAGAGTTTACCGAGACACGTGAAAACACATTGCAGGTTGTACGTGGTACAGTACAAGCTGATATTTTAAAAGAAGATCAAGGACAGAACACATGTATTTTCTCGACAGAGTTTGCTTTACGTATGATGGGTGATATTCAGCAATACTTTATTGATCATAAGGTGCGTAACTACTATTCCGTTTCTATTTCGGGTTACCATATTGCAGAAGCTGGGGCAAATCCTATTTCCCAATTAGCTTTCACCTTAGCAAATGGCTTTACGTATGTAGAGTATTATTTAAGTCGTGGCATGAATATTAACGACTTTGCACCAAATCTATCGTTCTTCTTCTCGAATGGACTTGATCCAGAGTATACAGTAATTGGACGTGTTGCTCGTCGTATTTGGGCCATTGTAATGCGTGATAAATATGGTGCCAATGAACGTGCGCAAAAGCTAAAATATCATATTCAAACATCTGGTCGTAGTCTACATGCGCAAGAGATTGATTTTAATGATATTCGTACAACATTACAAGCATTGATGGCATTACAAGATAACTGTAACTCATTGCATACAAATGCCTATGATGAAGCTATTACAACACCTACAGAGGAATCTGTACGTCGTGCCATGGCTATCCAAATGATTATTACGAAAGAGCATGGCTTGGCAAAAAACGAAAATCCTCTGCAAGGTGCATTTGTTATAGAAGAATTGACAGATCTTGTAGAAGAAGCGGTCCTTGAGGAATTTGATCGTATTAATGATCGTGGTGGTGTTTTAGGTGCAATGGAAACGCAATATCAACGAGGTAAAATTCAAGAGGAGTCCATGTACTATGAAATGTTAAAGCATTCAGGGGAGCTACCAATCATTGGTGTCAATACGTACCTGAATCCAAATCCACCTTCAGACGCTGCTATCGATAATATGGAAATTGCTCGTGCATCCACAGAAGAGAAGGAAACGCAAATTCGCAATTTACAAGCATTCTGGAAGACGCATGAAGAAGAAAGTGAAGCTGCAATCGCACATTTACAAGAAGTTGCTGTTAACAATGGTAATATTTTTGCTGAGCTTATGGAATCAGTAAAAGTAGCAAGCTTAGGACAAATTACAAAAGCTTTATATGAAGTTGGCGGACAATATCGTCGAAATATGTAATTGTAGACATTCAAAACTGCTTTTTTTCTAATTTATGTAACAAGCTTCTCTAGTTTCTAGTGTCTAGTCTTAAGATTAGGCACTTCTTTTTATTTTCGTTATAATAGAAATGTAAAAAAAGGGGAGGCGCAGTAGGGATGAAATCATTTATTCACTACATAATTATATTAGCTTTAGTATTGGTAGCCATTTTCCTGTATAATAAGCAAATTGGCGCTATTCCTTTACTACTATTATCTGTTTATTTGTTTTATCTTGGAATAAAAAAAATGCGTAATATAAAAAACAGTAATTGAAGCTAGCAAAGGGGCTAAAACTTTGTATATAATGGGTATTATGCTTATGTATAGAAAGTACCTTTTGCGTGGCCTTTTTTGCTGCGCTTGGAAAATAAAGCACCATGTAATTTTAAAACGTCCATTGTGATGAGGGAAAGGAAGTGCACGAATTGAATTTTCGTGAAATGACAAAGGAACAATTAACGGAAGAATCGTTAATTAACTTAGCTTATGCAATTTTAAATGAAAAACGTGCCTCAGTGTCTTTTAATGATTTACTAAAATTAATTCAAGAGCTTGTGGGCTATAGTGATGCAGAAATGAAATCCCGTCTGTTACAATTTTATACAGATATTAATATTGATGGCCGCTTCTTATATAATCAAGAAGCAGGATGGGGCCTACGTGAATGGTTTAAAGTAGAGCAAATTGAAGAAGAAACAGCACCTTCTGTTAAGACTCAAAAGAAAAAATCTAAAGCTGCCTTTGATGATGAAGATCTTGATGAGGATGTAGATTTAGAAGAAGAAGATATCGACTTTGACGAAGACTTCGAAGAGTTTGTTGATGAAGAAGATATTGAAGAAGAGGACGAAGAAAAAGAAGAAATCGATTTTGACGATGAAGAAATCGAAGATATTGATGAAGAAATTGATGAAGACTTTATTGATGAAGAGGAAGAAGAGTTCGACGAAGAAGAGGAAGAAAACTAATACAGTACTCTTAGAATTTTCTTTCTATTAGGCATGGAGTAAAAAATCTTGACTTCTATCACGGTTCCGTTTAATCTTTTACTTGGGCTCCTTAAAAGAAGGAGAAAGACCGTGTATATAATACGCTCCCCCTGCAAACCTATGCAGGAGGAGCGTTTTTTTGTTTTTAACTATATTCAGTTCTCCCATACATTCATCCAGAAATGAATATAAAAGTTTGGATTTATTCATGATGTATAGTAAACGGTGACTGGATAAATGTTAGAGTTTTAAGGTTTAAAGGAAAGTGGAAAAGAGATAGAACCGATTACAGCTTCGAATCGACTACATTTTTTGTAGACATTCTCGGCTTTTCTTTTTTTAGGGTATTAGAATATAAAGGATTCTGTTCCCCCCTAAGCGAGCTAGTAATTTTAGAACATCATAAGGAGGAATTTATTCATGACGAAGTATATTTTTGTAACAGGTGGGGTTGTATCATCACTTGGAAAAGGGATTGTTGCAGCATCTCTAGGTCGTTTATTAAAGAACCGTGGTTTAGAAGTTACGATTCAAAAGTTTGACCCATATATCAATATTGACCCAGGTACAATGAGCCCTTATCAACATGGTGAGGTTTTTGTAACAGATGATGGTGCTGAGGCTGATTTAGACTTAGGACATTATGAACGTTTCATTGACATTAACCTAGGGAAACATTCTACAGTAACTTCAGGTCGCGTTTACCAATCTGTATTACAGAAAGAACGTCGTGGTGATTATAATGGTGGAACAGTACAAGTAATTCCTCATATTACAAACGAAATTAAAGACCGTATCCAACGTGCTGGTCGTGAAACTAATGCAGACGTTGTTATTACAGAGGTTGGTGGGACAGTAGGGGATATTGAATCATTGCCATTCCTTGAAGCGATTCGCCAAATGAAAACAAATTTAGGTCATGACAATGTGATGTATATTCACTGTACACTTATACCTTATATTAAAGCAGCTGGTGAATTGAAAACAAAGCCTACTCAGCATTCTGTTAAAGAATTACGCTCTTTAGGTATCCAGCCAAATATTATCGTCGTACGTACAGAACAAGAAGTACCACAAGATATGAAAGAGAAATTAGCATTATTCTGTGATGTGCAACCACATGAAATTATTGAATCTCGTGATGCAGAGCATTTATATGAAGTGCCATTAAACCTGCATGCACAAGATATTGATGATATCGTTCTTGATCATTTTGGCATTGAAGCACCAGAGGCAGATATGGAAGAATGGCGCGAGCTGGTAGACAAAGTGAAGAACTTACCAAATAAAAGAAAAGTAGCATTAGTAGGGAAATATGTGGAATTACAAGATGCTTACATTTCAGTAGTTGAGGCATTAAAGCATGCGGGCTACGCATTTAACTCTGATATTGAAATTGACTGGATTAATGCAGAACATGTCAATGCAGATAACGTTGCTTCACTATTAAAAGGTGCAGATGCCATTTTAGTACCAGGCGGTTTTGGTGATCGTGGTGTTGAAGGGAAAATTTTAGCGACACAATATGCGCGTGAAAATGATGTACCGTTCCTTGGTATTTGCTTAGGTATGCAATTAGCAACAATAGAATTTGCTCGTAATGTTCTTGGTTTAAAAGGTGCACATTCTACAGAGCTTGATGCAAATACAGAGTACCCAATTATCGACTTCTTACCAGATCAAAATGATAGTGTAGATATTGGCGGTACATTACGTTTAGGATTATACCCATGTAAATTGAAAGATGGTTCAAAGGCAAGCAATGCATACGGTAAAGAGCTTGTTTATGAGCGTCACCGTCACCGCTATGAGTTTAACAATGAATATCGTGAGGCAATGGAAGCAGCAGGTCTTGTCTTCTCAGGTACAAGCCCTGATGGCAAATTGGTTGAAATTATTGAGCTACCAGGTAACAACTTCTTTGTAGCATGTCAATTCCACCCAGAGCTAGTTTCACGTCCAAATCGTCCACAACCATTGTTCCGTGATTTTATCGGAGCAACATTTAAATAATCAAAAAGAGTTGTCTCTCTATTAATGAGACAACTCTTTTTAAATGAATGTTTATAGTTCTTCTTCATCAATACCAAGCATTTCATCATAAGCAATTTTCACTGCTTCATATACAAAAAGTCCAGCAATTGCATGTGGTACAACGATTCTTTGCCCTAAATCATTAGGCAATAAACCACCTTTAACGCGTGTAGAAACATACGTATAGGCCAAATCTGCAAGAGGATTTTCCGTATTCGCTACTTCACTCGCAACAGCAGCGAAAGGAATAAACCGTTTATTTAAGTCTTGAGCTAAAGCCAGTGCCTCCTCATCGTGCGCACTGCGTGTAAAAATGCAAACACGATCAGCTTCAGTTAAGCTTGTACTCGAAGTCCAAGGAGCTAATTTGCTAAATGGTTCAACTGCTTGAGATGCATTGGATTCAATAACTTGCATTTCACCAAAGCAAGCGAAATACACATGACCTTCTCCAATGGCTGCTTGTGCAAGGAGTCTTGCTGTTTCCTCAATAGCCTCCTCTTCATTTTGTGTTATTCTTTGTAATAATCCACTTAATTGTGTTGTTAGAATTTTTGACATGTTCCCACCTCTAACCATATTATAGGGGCGGAAAAGGTAGAAAGCAAAAGCAGATAATTTATAATACTAGAAGGTATTAAGCTGAAAAAGGAGAATTATACATAATAAAGAAAGTTTTTGTGTAAGAATAAAACTAAAAAAGGGCGGAATGAAATGTGAAACGATTACTAATTGTCGATGATCAGCAGGGAATTCGTTTACTTTTAAATGAAGTGTTGAAAAAGGAAGGTTATCTTACATATTTAGCGGCTAATGGTTCAGAGGCATTAAAATATGCAGATGAGCAACAGATGGATTGTGTTTTACTGGATATGAAGATTCCAGGAATGGATGGTATTGAAATCTTGAAACGCTTAAAAGAAAAATTTCCGAAGTTACCTGTATTTATGATGACAGCATATGGCGAATTGGATGTAGTGCAAGAAGCTTTAGAATTAGGAGCTATTCGTTACTTTACAAAACCATTTGATATTTTTGAAGTGCGAGATGAAGTAAATAAGGCTTTACAGGTGTAAAAAACAGACAGTGGACACACGGTCTGTTTTTTATGTTTATTTTGAAAGGAGCGACAGGGCATTGCCTTCAATTTCAGTGTGTTGCACTATGCTGTCGTGTAGAAAATAAGAGCCCCTGCATTTCAGGTGCAAGCCTTCGTTGAGTTGCCCTCCACTACGGCAGACACTGCCGCTACGTTACACTGCGCTTTCGTGTAGAAAATAAGAGCCTCTGCATTTCAGGTGCAAGCCTCTGTTGCGTTGCCCTCCACAACGGCAGACACTGTCGCTACGTTACACTGCGCTATCGTGTAGAAAATAATAGCCCCTGCATTTCAGGTGCAAGCCTCTGTTGCGTTGCCCTCCACAACGGCAGACATTGTCGCTACGTTACACTGCGCTATCGTGTAGAAAATAATAGCCCCTGCATTTCAGGTGCAAGCCTCTGTTGCGTTGCCCTCCACAACGGCAGACATTGTCGCTACGTTACACTGCGCTATCGTGTAGAAAATAATAGCCCCTGCTTTTCAGGTTCAAGCGCCGCCGTTACGTTGCACTACACTTTGGCGACACTGCCGCTACGTTGCCCTCCGCTTTCGTGTAGAAAATAATAGCCCCTGCTTTTCAGGGGCTATTATTTTTGCTATGATTGAGGGGCATGTTTATGTAAAGAATAGTCCTATGAGGAGGATTTTTAGTATGGCATTAGTATCTATGAAAGAGATGTTAATTAAAGCAAAAGCAGAAGGTTATGCGGTTGGTCAATTCAACATTAATAACCTTGAATGGACTCAAGCAATTTTACAAGCAGCTGAAGAAGAAAAATCTCCAGTGATTCTTGGTGTTTCTGAAGGTGCAGGTAAATATATGGGCGGATTTATTTCCGTTGTTCATATGGTAAAAGGTTTAATGGAATCTTACGGTATTACAGTTCCTGTAGCGATTCATCTTGACCATGGTTCTAGCTTTGCAAAATGTAAAGAGGCAATTGATGCAGGCTTTACTTCAGTGATGATTGATGCATCACATCACTCATTTGAGGAAAATGTAAAAATTACTTCAGAAGTAGTAGAATACGCACATGCTAAAGGCGTTTCTGTGGAAGCAGAATTAGGAACAGTTGGTGGAGATGAAGATGGCGTAATCGGTGGTATTATTTATGCTAATCCAGAAGAATGCCGCAAAATGGTTGAACTGACAGACATCGATTGCTTAGCACCAGCACTTGGCTCTGTACATGGTCCTTACAAAGGAGAGCCAAACTTAGGCTTTAAAGAAATGGAAGAAATCTCTAAATTAGCGGATCTTCCACTTGTCTTACATGGTGGTACTGGTATCCCAACAAAGGATATTCAACGTTCCATTTCATTAGGTACAGCTAAAATCAACGTCAATACTGAAAATCAAATTGAAGCAACAAAAGTAATCCGTGAAATTCTAGACAACGACAAAGTTGTTTACGATCCACGTAAATTCCTTGGTCCAGCACGTGAAGCCATTAAGGCAACGGTTATTGGTAAAATTCGTGAATTTGGTAGTGCACAAAAAGCATAATTTTTGCATTTAATATGTTACAAAAGCATAGTTAAATACACATACTAAGAGAAGTGTTGATGCTTTCAATCGACCTTCTCTTGTTTTTGAAATAATAAAATTTTGGAAAATATTTAATAATATAAGAAAAATGATCAGGAGGAAATAAAAATGAAATTTTTCATTGATACAGCAAACTTTGAAGAGATTAAAGAGGCACATGCATGGGGTATTTTATCAGGGGTTACAACAAACCCATCATTAGTGGCTAAAGAAGAGAATGTTTCTTTCCATGATCGTCTTCGTGAAATAGCTGAGCTTGTTGATGGCTCTGTAAGCGGAGAAGTTATTGCACTTGATGCGGAAGGTATGATTAAAGAAGGTTTGGAATTAGCTGCGATTGCTCCAAACATAACAGTAAAGTTACCAATGACACCAGCTGGATTAGAGGCATGTCGTTTCTTTGCAAACAAAGGTATTAAAACAAACGTGACATTAATCTTTAGTGCGAACCAAGCATTAATGGCTGCGCGTGCAGGTGCTACATACGTATCACCATTTATCGGCCGTTTAGATGACATTGGTCAAAATGGTGTCGAGCTAATTGAAACAATAGCAGATATTTTTACCATTCATAATATCGATACGCAAATTATTGCTGCTTCTGTTCGTCATCCTCAGCATGTTACAGCAGCAGCTTTAGCTGGCGCACATATTTCAACTACACCGTTTAAAGTATTAAAGCAACTTTTCAACCATCCATTAACGGAAAAAGGAATTGAAGGATTTTTAACGGATTGGAATACGAGAAAAGGCGAATAATAAGATTATAAAGTGAGCCAATTGCAAAAAATACTACTTTCCAATCATGAGGGAGAACGCAAAATGGATGTTTATAAAATTACTGGCGAAAATCGTCTACGAGGTACAATTAAAGTTAGTGGTGCAAAAAATAGTGCAGTCGCCTTAATTCCTGCATCAATTTTGGCGAACTCTCCAGTGACTATTGGGGGGATACCCGAAATTTCAGATGCTTGGACGTTAAAGGCTTTATTAGAGGAAATTGGTGGAGAAGTTTCATTTGAGGATGGCACAATGACAATTGATCCTACAGATATGATTGCATTGCCTTTACCAAATGGCAACGTGAAAAAGTTACGCGCTTCTTATTATTTAATGGGTGCTATGCTTGGACGTTTTAAGAAGGCAGTCATAGGGTTACCTGGAGGCTGCTTTTTAGGACCACGACCAATTGACCAACATATAAAAGGCTTTGAGGCATTGGGAGCTAAAATTACCAATGAACATGGAGCCATCTATTTACGTGCAGATGAATTGATTGGGGCAAAAATTTATTTAGATGTAGCAAGTGTTGGGGCAACGATTAATATTATGTTAGCAGCAGTGCTTGCAAAGGGACGGACTGTCATTGAAAATGCCGCAAAGGAGCCTGAAATCATCGATGTAGCGACACTTCTGACGAATATGGGGGCCAATATTAAAGGTGCAGGTACAAGTGTCATCCGTATTGAAGGTGTAGAAGAGCTACATGGTACCGAGCATACGATTATACCAGATCGCATTGAAGCATCTACATTTTTGATAATGGCTGCAGCAGTTGGTGATGGTATTACCATTGATAACGTTATTCCACTGCATTTAGAAGCGATTATCGCAAAGCTTCGTGAAATGGGTGTGAAAATCGAAATTGGTGAAGAAAGTATTTATGTACCAAAAACAGATCTCTCGACATTACAGGCAGTGGATGTTAAAACGCTGGTATACCCTGGATTCCCAACGGACATTCAGCAGCCACTTGCGGTGTTAATGTCACAGGCATTCGGTTCTTCTAAAGTAACAGATACTATTTATACAGCTCGATTTAAACATATTGATGAGCTTCGTCGTATGAATGCAGATGCTCGTGTAGAAGGAAATACAGCTATTATTAAAGGGCCGAGTAAATTACATGGCTCAACGGTAACAGCTACAGATCTTCGCGCGGGTGCAGCTTTAGTTTTAGCTGGTCTCTTAGCTGAAGGCGAAACAGAGGTTCAGGATATATATCATATCGAACGTGGCTATAGCTCACTTATTGAGAAATTACGTGATTTAGGCGCTGATATTCGACGTGAAACAATCATGGCACGTGTAGCTGAGACAAAGGAATAATGAGAGCTAAAAGTTTTCAGCCAATTATGTTACAATAGAGGTAATTTGAATGTTTTGGCATAAAAAGATGCCGATAACGGGAGGCAAAGCAACAATGGAACGTAGTTTATCGATGGAAGTAGTACGAGTAACAGAAGCAGCAGCAATCGCATCCGGGAAATGGATGGGACGCGGTTTGAAAATTGAAGCAGATGATGCAGCAACAACAGCGATGCGCAAAATGTTCGATACAATTCCAATGCATGCTACAGTAGTAATTGGTGAAGGTGAAATGGATGAAGCACCAATGCTTTATATTGGTGAAGAACTTGGTTTACGAAATGGTGGTCCAAAAGTAGATATCGCAGTGGATCCTTTAGAAGGTACAAATATTGTGGCAAAAGGTACGAACGGTGCCATGACAGTACTTGCTATCGCAGATAAAGGCAATTTGTTAAATGCACCAGACATGTACATGGAGAAAATTGCTGTAGGGCCAGAAGCGGCTGGTAAAGTGGATATAAATGCTTCTGTCACTTATAACTTATTACAAGTAGCAAAGGCTAAAAATAAAGATATTTCTGATGTAGTTGCTACTCTTTTAGATCGACCTCGCCATCAAGCAATTGTTGATGAAATTCGTGAAGCTGGCGCACGTATTAAGTTTATCCAAGATGGCGATGTTGGCGCAGCAATCAACACCGCTTTTGATGAAACGGGTATTGATATTATGTTTGGAACAGGTGGCGCTCCAGAGGGTGTTATTTCGGCAGTGGCCTTAAAATGCCTCGGTGGGGACTTCCAAGCAAAACTAGTACCAGAGGATGAAGAGCAATTAGAACGCTGCACAAAAATGGGTGTAGATGTTGAGAAAGTGCTTTATTTAGATGACCTAGTAAAAGGCGATGATGCTATTTTTGCAGCAACTGCTGTAACAGATTGCGAGCTATTAAAGGGTGTTCAATATAAAGGTGCTTATGCTCTAACACACTCAGTAGTTATGCGAGCTAAATCCGGTACGGTTCGCTTTGTAGAAGGCCGTCACGCTCTTGAGAAAAAACCTAGATATTAATGATATTTTCTTCTAAAATATACCTAGTACATCTATTGTGCTAGGTACCTTCTTCTTAAATTAACCATCCCATATTTTAAGGCAATGTTTAGTTGTATGGTAGAAAGTGTATCAGTAGTTATTATTAAACTCAGGCTACCATATAAGCATTAACAGAGCCTATCGAAAACTTCAATGATAACCCCAATAATTGTATTATATTTTGAAAAAGACTGGAGTTGTGCATATGTCTACATTGACAATCGCTCAATTAGAAAACATGACGTTAAAAGAGCTTTACGCCCTCGCACGCCAATATAAAATTTCATATTATAGCAAGCTAACGAAAAAAGAATTAATATTTGCTATTTTGAAAACGCGTTCAGAGCAAGAGGGCTATTTCTTTATGGAAGGCGTATTAGAAATTGTTTCGCAAGAGGGCTTTGGCTTCCTACGACCAATAAACTACTCACCAAGTAAAGAAGATATTTATATTTCTGCATCTCAAATCCGTCGCTTTGACCTACGTAATGGGGACAAGGTGTCTGGGAAGGTGCGACCACCGAAGGAAAATGAACGCTATTACGGCCTTTTACAAGTAGATGCTGTCAATGGCGAAGATCCTGAAGTAGCAAAGGAACGTGTGCATTTCCCTGCATTAACACCTTTATATCCTGATCGACAAATTAAGCTTGAAACAACACAGCGCAATTTATCAACACGTATAATGGATTTAGTGGCCCCTGTAGGTTTTGGTCAGCGTGGTTTAATCGTTGCACCACCAAAGGCAGGGAAAACATCTTTATTAAAAGAAATTGCAAACGCTATTACAACCAATCATCCAGAAGCTGAATTAATTGTCTTGCTGATTGATGAACGTCCTGAGGAAGTGACAGATATTGAACGTTCTGTAAATGCAGATGTTGTCAGCTCAACATTTGATGAAGTACCAGAGAATCACGTGAAAGTGGCAGAAATTGTATTAGAACGTGCACGCCGTTTAGTTGAACATAAGCGTGATGTTATCATTTTAATGGACTCTATCACGCGTTTAGCACGTGCTTTTAACTTAGTCATTCCGCCAAGTGGACGTACACTTTCAGGTGGTATTGATCCTGCTGCTTTCCATAGACCAAAACGTTTCTTTGGTTCAGCTCGTAATATTGAAGAAGGCGGTAGCTTAACAATTTTAGCAACAGCTTTAGTCGATACAGGCTCTCGTATGGATGAAGTCATCTATGAAGAATTTAAAGGTACAGGTAACTTAGAGCTTCATCTAGACCGTCAGTTGGCGGAGCGCCGTATTTTCCCTGCGCTTGATATTCGCCGCTCAGGTACACGTAAAGAAGAGCTTCTTCTTGAGCCAGAACAGCTTGAAAAACTATGGGCGATCCGTAAAACATTTTCAGATGCGCCTGATTTTGCAGAGCGCTTCCTGAAAAAGCTGCGCACGACAAAATCAAATGAAGAATTTTTTGAGAAATTGAACGAAGATATGAAAAAAGCCACAAAAGGTAAGGGGCTACTTTAACTTAAAATTTAGTTAGCTCTTCATATTGCTGATTATAATCTTCAGAAAAGAATCACCATTAACTAAAATTAGTTGATGGTGATTTTTTGTAATAAAAAAGGAAAATATTGTATGATTGTATAATCATTTTCCTAATACTATTTTACTGATAAAGGGAGCTAGAAACTAAATGTATCAAAATAGAAACTATGAAATTTGAATTAAAAAACTACAATTTACCATAAATGTATTGTATAATTATGTTATTATACATAAGGAATGGTGATTTTTAATGAGATTTTGCATAAGTTGTGGTGAAAAAAATAGTGAAGAAGTATTGTATTGTACAAATTGTGGTAATAGTCTTAGCGATGTACAAGATAAAACATCTATGAAAATTGAACCAAAACTAAGTGCTCAAAAGAAGCATCGTAAAAAAATGACTAAAAAACAGAAATGGATATTTTCTATCTCAAGTGTCCTACTATTAGTTCTTGCTATTACACATTTCGTTTTAAGTAGCATTTATGAGCCAACTAAGCAGATTAGTGCGATGAATGATGCGTATAATAATCAAGATAAAGATGCTTTCTTTCAAGAGTTTGAAGTTAAAGAGGGCACTGTAGCAGATGCTCAAAATTTTTATGCGATTGTTAAAGAGTACGGTTGGACAAATTTGAGAAATCAACTTACATATGAAGTAGAACGTATTATGAATAATGAAAATCCAGATATTATATACAATGGGGGTGAATTTATTTCTGTACATAGTAAACCTATTTTATTTGGGTTGTATGACAGGGTTGAATTCATCATTATTCCGACTGAAGTGTTTATTTATGCACCTTTTAAAAATATGACTTTACAGTTTGGGGATAAGGAAATTGTCAGTAAGAGTGATGAGGAAAATGTAGGATTTGGTCACTATATTCCAGGAGAGTATGCTTGGTCTTATAGTTATGAAGGTGGTTATATACCTTTAGCAGACGAAGGAAAACTAATGCTTGAAGCACAAGCAGACAATATTGCACAAATTGATGTAGACTGGGGTTTCCAAACAGTATCTGTAGACTCCGATTTAGAGGATGCGATTTTATATGTAAATGGAAAATCGACTGAAAAAAAAGTAAGTGAATTAAGAGAGCTTTATCCTGCGAAACTAAATAGTAAAATAGAAGTTTATGCACAAAGTCAAGATAAGGATGGTAAAACGGTAAAGTCAGATGTATTGCCACTAGATAGTGATACTATTTATTTACCATTTGAACATATTCGAACGGAACAAAAATTAGCAGAACATGAAGATATCATAAGGGATATTTATAAAAATTTCCGCTCAGACTATTCCTCTGCTATTCGATACACAAATTTTGATTACATAGGTGATTATTTCAGAGAAGGAAGTAAAATAAAAAAAGATTATGCGAAATTTGTAACGGATCATGATAATATTCCTGGCTATAACTATGAATTTTTGTTAAATGAAATAATATCATTTAATACATTATCAGATAAACAATTTGAGTTACAGTCATATGAAACTTTTAATTATTCTTCAGATAAAGAAGGTTCTATTAACTATGAACGTAAAAAGAAATATATTTTCTCATTTGAAAATGGAAAATACTTTATTGATGAAATTGTGGATTTAGATACGAAAAAGACAAAATTATAGTGAGGTATGTGTAGATGAAAAATTGTTTAACATGTGGACATTCGCAGGAGGATGGAAAATTCTGTGGGAAATGCGGGACTCCACTAGAAAGCGCTGCTCTTGAACAAGCAGCAACAATAAATAATATGACGGATTATCAAAATCAGCCGCAGCCACAAGCCGGACAGGCTGTTCAGGAAACTTCGCACAGTAGTGATCAAATTGAATTATTAAAAAAACAATCTAAATTATACTTTAATCATTTTCTAGAACAATTAAAAAAACCATCTGCAGGTTTTAATGTAGAAATAGCTTGGAAAAATAATCTTACTAGTATGATTATCTATGTTTTAATTACGGCTTTATCTGTATTTTTATTAATAAAAAGTTTCACTTCACGAACGTTTGGGCTTTTCGAAAGTTATGGACCTTCTATAATTCAAGTGATTCTATATGTGTCATTATTTCTAATTTTACTAATGGCGATAAACGTATTAGCCATATTCTTAACTTCAAAATTATTTTCTGAAAACCTCAGTTTTACAAATGTGATTAGTAAAATAGGAAGTTACTACGCTCTTCCTATTGCAGTTACGATTTTAAGTATTTTATTTGGCTTGTTGAAATCTTATACATATTCCATGATTATGTTATATATTGGATTTGTGTTAGCTATCGGGATCATACCTATTTTTGTTATGGTTAAATTATTGAGTAATACATCTAAAATTATTGATAATTTCTATAGTTTTATTTTTTATCTAGTTGTAACAGCTATCTTAACTTCAATTATCTTCTCTTTTATTATTGACTCAACAATAGGGGACTATTTAAGTTTTTTAATATAAGAAATTAATAGCTTCAAAGAAAATTATTGAAGAGAAGACAGTTCACAAATACGTATCCATATGGCACTAACACATGGACAAGTTATTTTATCAAAAAGAAGCAACCTTCTAGTATTGTTGTCTTGTTCTGCAACGAAGGACCCTCATTCATATTAGACGTTAAAATTTGGCGTCTGGATGATCCTTTGAATAAAAAGAGGCTTTAAAAACAATTGTTTGTTTAATACCTGCCAAGTTCGCGCTTGGCAGGTATTTTTGTATATGTTTTATTTTATAAATGTATATTGAAATTGATAATCATTATCAATATAATGAGGCTATAAAGTATGTTTATTGAAGGAGACGAAGATGAATTATGACGCTTATATGCTTCTTTGGCAAAATGCATTTATCCAGTTGAAGCAAATCGATTACATAAATAAATCAGATGTTCATGTGTCAAAGGTTTTAACATATAGCTCGTTTCTTATTGTCACAGGAGGTGGTGCACAGGTTGTCATTGATGATCAACCCTATCACGTGCAGCGCTTCAGTATTTTTCATATAGGAAAATCTCAATGCCTTCAGATTACAGCACAACAGAGTGTGAGCTACTTTCTCATTAGCTATAAGGGGGATGTCATGTACAAAGATGCTTTTATGCAACATTTGCACATGCATTATCAACCATTTCAAACACATTTTTCATGTGTACCCGCTAATCCGATCGTCATTCACAGTATCCTTCAAGATATGTACAGTAAATGGCAATCTGGTTCCATTCAGGAGCATTTATCTGTAAGGGCCTCCTTCTATGAGCTTGTCTATCATGTCTTTCGAGAATTAGCGGAAGGGCAAGGTAAACCACATGAGATGGATAAGGCAGAAGCTGCACGATTGTTTATTAAGCAACACATTCATCAACCACTATCTATACAGACATTAGCAGATATGCTTCAGATTAGTACACGGCATTTATTACGCATCTTTAAAGCGCGTTATGAAATAGGTCCACAAATTTATTTACAGCAATTGAGAATAGAGCAAGCTAAGCAGTATTTATTAACCAATCAATATGGCATTAAAGAAATTGCCATTTCTCTTGGTTTTGAAGATGAATATTATTTTAGTCGTGCTTTTAAAAAAGCAACAAATATGGCTCCAAGTAGCTTTAGGCTGAAATATACAGCTAGTATGTCCGAAATTGCCATTACAAATGAGAATCATTTTCAATACAATAATAATCAGCTCGCGCAAGCAAAACGATTTGAGAATGGAGAAAATGAAATCATGATGAGAAAGATGATTCAGCATATAAAGCTACCTTTTTTACTAAGCCTGATTGTTTTACTGGCAGCATGTAATGAAGATACGAGCCAATCTAAGGTTGACGAACAAACTTTGTCTGATACGGCAGTGACTAGAACCGTAACAGATGATAGTGGACGCGAAGTTGAAATTCCAGTGAAGGCAGAGAGAGTCGTAACCGATTGGTATCTTGGGCAAATTTTAGCGTTAGATGTTGTACCAGTTGGAGGCGTAACGGCTAACCTTGATTATGCAGCTTTCTTAAAGCAACACTATAAGGATGGGGAAATTACGAATATTGGTACAGATGGCAAGGTATCATTAGAAAAAGTTTTAGAGTTAAAGCCAGACCTGATTATTACTTGGAATGTGGAAGATGTAGCGAAATATGAAAAAATTGCCCCGACAATTGTCTTCGCTGAAGATGCTCATCAATCAGCAATGGAGGAGATTGAGGCAATGGGAAATTACTTAGGAAGACAAGCAGAGGCTGAAAAATTTACAAAAGAATTTGAAGACCGTATAGCAAAAGCTAAGGAAAAAATCATGGATGTGATTCCAGAAGGATCCACATTTACTATTTATGAAATGTTTGAAAAAAATGCAACGATTGTAGGGCAATCAAGTGTATCAGGCGGTAGAGCACTCTATCAAATTTTGGGCATGAAACCTCAAGAAAAGGTGCAGGAGATTTTTGATACAAAGGAAGCAAGTAATGGACGTTATGAGATTTCCTATGAAGTAGTAGGTGATTATGTAGGTGACTATAACTTCATGATTAATTTCTTTAACAAAGATGGCCAGTTGCCAGCAACGTGGACAAATTTAGATGTCGTTAAAAATAATCAAGTATTAGAGCTTCCATCTGAATATTATTTTGCTTCTGATCCGCTTTCTGGCTTACACCAAGCTGAAGAATTAGCTGACAAAATAGTTGATTTTACGAAGGCTCAGCAACAATAACTGTGAAAACATGTGAGCTATCTGTATGTAGAATCAGATAGCTCATTTATTAGATACGAAAATGACATTACCATAGGAGGTTGCAACATGTTATTAAGGCGCTTTTTTTCATATTATAAACCCTATAAAGGTTTATTCATTTTAGATTTTAGCTGTGCGATATTAGTGGCACTAATCGAGCTGGCATTTCCACTTGTTTTAAATAAAGTAATTGATGATATTCTGCCAGATGGGGAATTAAAATGGATTCTTATGGCAAGTTTATTGCTGTTTGGTCTATATATTTTCAATTCTATTCTTCACTTTATCGTATCGTACTGGGGGCATATGCTAGGGATTAATATTGAAACAGATATGAGGAAGGAATCCTTTAGCCATGTGCAAAAACTATCTTTCCGATATTTTGATAACAATAAAACAGGGCATCTTGTTTCTCGATTAACGAACGATTTAATGGATATTGGTGAACTTGCTCACCATGGTCCAGAGGATATTTTTATTGCGGCAATGACGATTATTGGGACGTTTGGGGTTATGTACTATATTGATCCAACCTTTACAATTCTTATTTTCTTACTTGTACCGATCATTTTAATTTTAACGATTATTTTTGGGAAGTTAATGTCCAAAGCATTCCGTCAAATGTTCGGAGATATCGCAGATTTCAATGCGCGAGTTGAAAATAATGTAAGTGGTATTCGTGTGGTACAGGCTTTCACAAATGAAGATCATGAGATTAAACGCTTTAAAGTAAATAATGAACGATTCCGTATGACAAAGCTGTTCTCCTATAAAGTAATGGCTTGGAATGAGGCTATTTCAGGCATACTCACTAAAGTATTATCACTCTTTACTTTATTTGTAGGAGCGTATTTTGTTTTAAATGGACATATAACAAATGGAGATTTTATCGCATTTATTTTACTATCAGGTATTCTTTTAGGCCCAATTAACAAAATTAATATGTTTATAGAAAGCTATCCGAAAGGTATGGCAGGATTTAGACGCTATATCGAATTTTTAGAAACGGAACCTGAAATTGCGGATCGTCCAGAGGCAAAAATGGTTGATGAAATTAATGGCGAAATTACTTTCTCCGATGTATCGTTTGGCTATGCTGCCAATAACCGTGCCCTACATCATATTAATTTAAAAGTAAATCCTGGCGAAACCGTTGCCTTGGTAGGTCCATCTGGTGCAGGGAAATCAACAATCTGTAGTTTATTGCCACGTTTTTATGAAGTCAATGAAGGATCCATTAGTATTGATGGTATGGATATACGCGATTTTAAACTGCATTCCTTACGTTCGCATATTGGGATTGTCCAGCAGGATGTCTTTTTATTCGATGGTACCATTCGTGAAAATATTGCCTATGGTGATTTAAATGCCAGTGAAGAAGATATTTGGTATGCAGCACAACGAGCGCAACTGACGGATGTCATCAATGCTCTACCTGAAGGTATGGATACATTAATTGGTGAGCGTGGTGTGAAATTATCAGGTGGTCAAAAGCAAAGATTATCCATTGCCCGTATTTTCTTGAAAAACCCAAAAATCTTAATACTAGATGAAGCAACATCTGCATTGGATACAGAAACTGAACAAGCTATCCAACAGGCATTAAATGAACTTTCCATTGGACGTACTACATTAGTGATTGCTCACCGATTAGCAACAATTAAGGATGCAGACAGAATTGTCGTTGTGTCGAAAAAGGGCATCATTGAAGAAGGTACACACGAGCAATTAATGGAACGCCAAAATGCTTACTATGGCTTGTATACAGCTCAATTTGGTTTACAAATGTAAGAGTGGAACGCATTCTCAAAAATGAAAGGAAGTTAAAGATGTCAGTACTCGAAATAGATCATGTTGCGATTGGTTATTCTTCAGCGCTCATCGTCAACGATTTAAGTGTGGAGATTCCTAAAGGGCAAATCTCCACAATCATCGGCCCAAATGGTTGTGGCAAGTCTACTTTATTAAAGGCTGTTGCCCGTGTATTACGAACACAAAATGGAGCTGTCTATTTAGATGGCAAGGCGATACATCAATTAAAAACGAAAGATGTGGCCAAAAGAATGGCTATTTTACCTCAAACAGCAACAGCACCCGGAGGATTAACGGTTTTTGAATTGGTATCATATGGTCGCTTTCCTCACCAAGTTGGGTTTGGTTCCTTGCAAAAGGAAGACTACGAATATATCCACTGGGCGATTGATGTAACGGGGCTAAGAGAATTTAGTGATCGACCAATTGAAGCATTATCAGGTGGCCAGCGTCAGAGAGTATGGATTGCTATGGCATTGGCGCAAGGCACGGATATTTTAGTACTGGATGAACCAACAACTTATTTAGATTTAGCGCACCAGCTAGATATATTATTGCTACTGCAAAAACTAAATAAGGAAGAAGGACGAACAATTATCATGGTCTTGCATGATTTAAATCATGCGTCACGATTCTCCCACTTCATAATGGCTATGAGAGACGGCGATTTAATGGTGAACGGTAGTCCAAAAGAAGTGATGACAAAGGAAAATCTACAAAAAGTATTTAATATCGATGCAGAAATGGCTGTTTGTCCATATAGTAAAAATCCAATCTGCCTATCTTATCAGTTGTACGACATGAAGGAATAAAAGTTTAATTGAAAGTTATGAGGAGGAAGTAAAATGACTACGTCGACAGGAGTAGGAGAGCTCAACGATTTAGAGGAGCTACAGAAACGATCTCATCCGATCCGTGGAGTAGTGGCTTTAATCGTAGGAGTAATTGGATTAATATTTGCCATTGGCTTATCGATTTCTTTTGGAGCAGCAGATATTTCATTGGGTACTGTTTGGACAGCAGTTACCCATTTTTCACCAGAATTAACAACACATCAAATTATCCATGATATTCGCTTACCTCGAGTACTTGGAGCAGCATTAGTAGGTGCAAGCTTTGCAGTAGCGGGTGCTATTATGCAGGGGATGACACGTAACCCATTAGCAGACTCGGGGCTACTTGGTCTGAACTCTGGAGCGGCCTTTATGTTAGCATTGTGCTTTGCCTTCTTCCCTGGTCTGCCTTACATGTATTTAATTTTATGGTCCTTTGTAGGCGCAGGTCTTGGCGTAGCCATTGTTTATGGTATTGGCTCACTGTCAAAAGGTGGCTTAACACCGATGCGGCTAGTTCTAGCAGGTGCAGCTGTTAGTGCATTGCTTGGAGCGTTAGGAGAAGGGATTGCACTTTATTATCGTATTGGACAAGACCTAGCATTTTGGTATGCTGGCGGTGTTTCAGGTACAAAATGGAGTCATTTACAAATATTGTCCCCATGGATCTTTATTGCGATGATAGGAGCACTTATCCTATCACGTTCAATCACTGTACTGAGCTTAGGTGAAGAAATTGCAGTTGGACTTGGGCAACGGACAGCAGTTGTAAAAGTATGGGGAATGATCATTGTTTTAGTTTTAGCAGGTGCAGCCGTGTCTGTTGTCGGTGCGGTTGGTTTTGTAGGGTTAATTATCCCTCATTTAACGAGATACATAGTTGGACATGATTATCGCTGGATTATCTCTTGTTCTATAGTATATGGGGCATTGCTTGTTGTGTTAGCTGATTTAGTAGCACGTATTATCAATCCACCTTATGAAACACCGATTGGCGCACTAATTGCCTTTATCGGTGTACCATTCTTCCTTTATTTAGCACGTAAAGGAGGGAAAGAACTATGAGTAACAGCTATTTAACACCGAGTCAGCTTAAGGCGAAAAGAAAAAATTTCTCCATCCTTGTTACACTCATTGTGTTAATCATTATTACCTTTATTATTAGTATGAATACTGGCGTTATTAAACTGACGCCAATGGAAGTTCTGCGCACACTTTTTGGTCAAGGTGATGCACAACAGCAACTTATATTATTTGAGTTCAGACTTCCTAGAATTGTGATTGCTGTGTTAGTAGGTATGGGCTTAGCGGTTTCAGGCGCTATTTTACAGGGCATTTCCAAAAATGCTTTAGCGGATCCAGGAATCTTAGGGATTAATGCTGGGGCAGGACTTGCTGTCATGCTCTATGTATCATTTTTCCCAACTACGAAAGCAGCACCTGTTTATTTACTGCCAGTACTGGCTTTTGTAGGGGCAGGTTTGACAGCTGTTCTGATTTATTCACTTTCTTATAGACGACATGAAGGTATTACACCAATGCGTTTAATTTTAACAGGGGTAGCTGTAGCAGCAGGGATTAGCTCGGCTATGATTGTGCTAACACTACGCCTATCACCAGAAAATTATCAATTTGTAGCGACATGGCTAGCAGGTAGCATTTGGGGCTCGAATTGGCGATTTGTGCTGTCGCTGTTACCATGGTTAATTATCTTATTGCCTTTTGTTTATGCAAAATCACGGGTATTAAACGTACTAAATCTAGGCGAACTAACAGCTGTAGGGCTAGGTGCCTCTATTGAAAAAGAGCGCCGTTGGTTATTGGCTGCTGCTGTTGGTTTAGCTGGAGCTAGTGTTTCTGTAAGTGGAGGCATTGGTTTCGTGGGTCTTGTTGCACCACATTTAGCTCGACAACTTGTTGGCGCTAAACATCAGTTTTTACTGCCAACTGCAGCTCTGTTAGGAGGATTTTTAGTGTTGATGGCAGATACAATCGGTCGTTCTATATTAGAGCCTTCAGAAATTCCAGCGGGGATTGTGGTTGCTGTTTTAGGAGCACCTTATTTCTTATATTTATTGGCGCGATTGAAAGAGTAACTATAGTTTGTGGATGGTGTGTGAATAGTATGATCCTCGTCAGAAAGAATAGACAGGCAGTAGCTTAACACAACCTCAAAACTGTATGATCGAATCGAGACAGAAGGGGATGGAGAACGGAAATGTCAGAAGAACTATATGATGTAACGATTGTTGGTGGTGGTCCAGCTGGGCTTTATACTGCCTTTTATAGTGGGATGCGAGATTTAAAAACGAAAATTATTGAATACAGCTCACAGCTTGGCGGTCGTATGTTAATTTATCCTGAAAAAATGATTTGGGATGTCGGCGGAGTAACACCTATTTTAGGGGGACAGTTGATTAAACAACTTGTTGAGCAAGCTAAAACATTCGATCCTACAATTGTTTTAAATCAAAAGGTGGAAAAATTAGAAAAGCAACAGGATGGAACATTTATGTTGACATCTTCTACAGGTGAGAAGCATTTTTCGAAAACAGTTATTTTAGCAGTGGGGTATGGTGTTCTTTCTATGCAAAAGCTTGAAATAGAAGGAGCAGACCGATTTGAAGTAACAAATTTACATTATACAGTACAGGAACTAGAGATTTTCCGACACAAGCATGTGTTAATTTCAGGTGGTGGTAATTCTGCAGTTGATTGGGCAAATGAGCTAGAGCCAATTGCTGCAAGTGTTACAGTCGTTCATCGCCGAGATGATTTTGGCGGCCATGAAAAAAATGTCTTGCGCATGAAAGAATCCTCAGTTCGTGTAAAAACGCCATATGAGGTTGTTCAATTGCATGGTGACGGTGATTTAATTCAGTATGTGTCCATAGTCAATAAAGAGACAGGTGAAAGTGAACGAGTAGAGGTAGATGCTGTCATTGTCAACCATGGTTTGAAATGTGATTATGGTGCACTTGAAGAATGGGGATTAAATATCCAAGATGAAGTAGCGATTGTCAATGAGAAGCGTGAAACGAACATTGAAGGTGTCTATGGAGCGGGTGATTTTATTGATCATCCTAGTAAAGTAAGATTAATAGCAGGTGCATTTACGGATGGAATACTAGCATTAAATAGTGCCAAGCTATATTTGGAGCCAGATGCACCGAAAGTAGCCTATGTGTCATCACATAATATTCGCTTCAAAGAACGAAACGAGCAAATTGGGTTAGTAGACAATGATTATCGCGAAGTTCGTGGATAAGAAAGATGGAAGGTTCGTTTTTAATATTTTTTACTTGAAAATAATAAAATGACTATGCTATACTTCAAAAGTATGCAACGTGTACATATGTAGCTGACCCTTTCGACGCAAATTTTGTAGTCGACATATTCGGGCTATGTAAGGTACAGTTCGATAATACTCTGTTCCAGATGGTTCAGGGCGAGAGGAGAAAACGAATATGAAACAAGGAATTCATCCAGACTACAAAGAAGCAACAGTAACTTGCTCTTGTGGGAACACTTTCAAAACTGGTTCAGTAAAAGAAAACATCGTTGTCGAGTTCTGCAACGAATGTCACCCATTCTACACTGGCCGTCAAAAATTCGCGTCTGCTGATGGTCGCGTGGATCGTTTCAACAAAAAATACGGTCTTAAAAACTAATGTTAGTTTAATACCTGCCAAGCATGCGCTTGGCAGGTATTTTTTTCAGTAAATAATACACGTTGATGCAATACCTTTCAAAATCCACATTGACATAGAGAAAGGGAGAAGACAGAATGGCACAGCTATATTTTAAACATGGTGCAATGAATAGTGGAAAATCAATAGAAATTCTAAAAGTTGCCCATAATTATGAAGAACAACAAAAGCCTGTGATGATGTTTACTTCAGGTTTAGATACACGTGATGAGGTTGGCTTTGTTTCCAGTCGAGTAGGTTTACGCCAACAAGCCATCCCTGTTTATGAGGATACAAATATTTTTGAACTAGTGGAATCCAATACTGTCAAGCCATACTGTGTGCTTGTGGATGAAGTTCAATTTTTAAAAAAAGCACATGTTTTACAACTTGCTAACATTGTGGATAAATTGGACATCCCGGTGATGGGCTTTGGCTTAAAAAATGATTTTCAAAATGAGCTATTTGAAGGTAGCCAATACATGCTTACATATGCAGATAAAATTGAGGAAATGAAAACAATTTGCTGGTTCTGTCATAAAAAAGCAACAATGAATTTACGAGTAGATGAAAGTGGAAAGCCAGTCTACACAGGTGATCAAATTCAAATTGGTGGTAATGACTCGTATTATCCGGTTTGTCGAAAATGTCACGCACAGCCACCACTTTAAAGCCAATAGACAGGTGGACACGCTAAGAAAAAGTAGCATACATGCGAAATTTTTCTTATACTAAGTAGTGGAAATAAACATTGTAATTACTGAATGAAAGCTTCTTTGTCAAAAAGGAGCATACCTTAAAAAACTAAATAGAGGTGAAATCCATGTTTGATCGATTACAAGCAGTGGAGGATCGTTATGAAAGGCTAACAGAGCTTTTGAGCGATCCGGATATTGTGAATGATAGTAAGAAATTACGTGAATATTCTAAGGAACAATCAGATATCCAAGAAACAGTGGATACTTATCGTGAATATAAAAGTGTTAAAGAGCAGATAGTAGATACTCGTGAAATGTTAGATAGTGAAAAAGATCCTGATATGCATGAGATGGTAAAGGAAGAATTTAACCTATTAAAAGCACAGCAGGAAGAGCTAGAAGAACGTCTACGCATTTTATTAATTCCTAAAGATCCTAATGATAATAAAAACGTTATCATGGAAATTCGTGGAGCAGCTGGTGGTGACGAGGCCAATATTTTTGCGGGTGATTTATTCCGTATGTACTCTCGCTATGCGGAAACACAAGGCTGGAAAATTGATATTATGGAAGCTACACCAAACCCAATGGGCGGCTATAAAGAAGTAATCTTTATGATTAACGGACAAGGAGCCTATTCAAAATTCAAATTCGAAAATGGTGCACACCGCGTACAACGTGTCCCTGCTACCGAATCTCAAGGTCGTATTCATACATCGACGGCAACAGTTGCGTGTTTACCTGAAGTGGAGGAAGTAGATGTTGAAATCCATGAAAAAGATATTCGTGTAGATACATTTGCCTCTTCAGGTGCTGGTGGTCAATCTGTAAATACAACGATGTCTGCTGTTCGTATGACCCATTTACCAACAGGTGTTGTGGTTTCGATGCAGGATGAACGCTCACAAATTAAAAATCGTGAAAAAGCCATGAAAATTCTACGTGCTCGTGTTGCTGATATGTATATGCAAGAAGCACAAAAAGAAATTGATGCTACACGTAAATCTGCTGTAGGCTCAGGCGATCGCTCCGAGCGAATTCGCACATACAATTATCCACAAAACCGTGTAACAGATCACCGTATCGGTTTAACGATTCAAAAGCTAGATCAAATCGTCGAAGGAAGACTAGGCGAGATTATCGATGCCCTTATTTTAGAAGAACAAGCATCGAAGTTAGAGCGATTAAATGATGACTTATAAAAATGTGATGGAGGCCCTAGAGTGGGCTTCTTCTTTTTTAGTAGATAATGGTCGTGAGCAAACAGCAGCACGTATCGTCATGCAACATGTACTTGGTACAAGTTATTCAGAAGTTATGTTGCACTTACAGGATGAATTAACAGCAGCACAGCAAGTGAAATTTAAAGCGCTCATAGAAGAACATGTCAATGGCCGCCCTGTACAATATTGTGTTGGAAGTGAAGAATTTTATGGCCGCTCCTTCCTAGTCGATGAATCTGTCTTAATTCCTCGGCCAGAAACAGAGGAGCTAGTACTTGGTACAATCAATCGCCTGCCTAAACTATTTCCACAACAAACCCTGAAGTTGGCTGATATCGGTACAGGCAGTGGAGCTATTGCTATTTCGATGAAACTGGAATGTCCAGCGCTAACTGTTATAGCCACTGATTTATCACAGGATGCACTAGCGACGGCGCAAAAAAATGCTCAACGATTAGAGGCTGATATTGATTTTAGGTTGGGCGATTTAACAGCGCCACTTGCAGGAGAAAAATTGGATGTTGTCTTATCAAACCCACCGTATATTGCCTTTGATGAGGCACAGGAAATGTCGAATGTTGTACTAGAGCATGAGCCACATAGTGCACTATTTGCTGAGGAAGATGGTCTGATTTTGTATAGAAAATTAGCTGAGCAACTACCAGCCTATATGAATAAACCAGCATTGATTGGGTTAGAAATCGGTTATACACAAGGTGAGCAAGTAGCCAAATTCTTTCAAGATAGTTTTCCACATGCGACAGTTTCAATAGAAAAAGATATTAACGGTAAGCCTCGAATGATTTTTTGTGAGATTCATGTATAAAGTTTCTTAATCTTGCCAACAATGTTGAGCAAGGAGGGATTTATATGTTAAATGAATACAAGATTATTAGATTACCTAAACAAAATATCTTTCTAGCTTTTGCTAGACTAGTATTAATCGCGATTGCTTTACAATTATGTATTTTATATATTCCATCATTAGTAGGCTTTGCCAAGGAAGCTACCAATGATGAGCAAGAAAACGATTTTCGTATACGTGTTATTGCGAACAGTAATACGACACAAGATCAGCTAGAGAAAGAGCAGCTTGTCCAAGAATTAAAGCCATACTTTATGCAAGTAGCCACTGCTGGCAATGTAGGGAGTGAGCAAATTCTTTCGCTAAAACAACAAATTGAAACAGAATTGAGCGAAAATTATCCACAGATGGATACACAGATTGTCATTGGGGATAACTTATTTCCACCAAAAAGACAAGGTGCTGTACTCTATCCACAAAATGTGTATCACTCGATTGTTGTGAAGATTGGTGATGCACGTGGGGATAACTGGTGGTGCAGTATCTTTCCATCTATTTGTGAGCCTGAAAAAGAAGAAGTAAAAGAAGAAGTAAAAGAAGAAAAAGAGCAAGTAACATTCTTTATATGGGAATGGATTAAAGGACTTTTTGAATGAATTGTGCACAAATTCAGACAACTTATACACATTTTTTCGTAAGTTATAAACATTATGTGGATAATTCAGTAAAAACCAATAATTGAAGGTAGGTTTTAATGATGGAAACCGTTTGCAAGGTTGTGGACAGTAATGTGAATAGTCAGATTAATTATACACAAGCTGTGGATATCTTAAATGCGGGAGAGGTAGTAGCATTTCCGACAGAAACGGTTTATGGCTTAGGAGCAGTGGCCACAAATGATTTGGCAGTGAAAAAGATATTTGAAGCGAAAGGCCGACCTTCAGATAATCCTTTAATTGTCCATGTGGGGACAAAAGAGGAAGTAGCCATTTATATCGATCAAATTTCTGAAGTAGCCAAACAGTGCATGGATTTCTTTTGGCCCGGCCCCTTAACGCTTGTAATGCCAGCAAAGCCAAATGTTTTAGCACAAAGTGTCACAGCTGGGTTATCAACAGTGGGCATTCGAATGCCGAATCATCCAGTAGCACTCGCATTGCTACAGCAGCTTCAAAAACCGCTTGCTGCACCAAGTGCCAATCGTAGCGGTAAACCAAGCCCTACAGAGGCAGTCCATGTATTAGATGATTTGGGAGGATACATACCTTATATTTTGGATGGAGGTTCTACAGGCATTGGGCTCGAATCTACTGTGTTAGATGTGACACATGAACCTCCAGTAATTTTACGTCCAGGTGGCATTACAAAGGAAATGCTTGAGGCGAAGATAGGTCCCGTTATTCAACCAACCAATATAGAGCAGAAGCTAGAAACAACGCCTAAAGCACCAGGCATGAAATATACACATTATGCTCCAAATGCTCCTGTGTATTTAATAGATTGCCATTATGAGAAAGTCAGCGAGGCTGTTCAGCGAATGCAGCGAGAAGGACATGTAGTAGCATTGCTTGCACCAGTGAATTTTGAAGATATCAAAGCTGATTTTTACTTCTCAATTGGTGAAGCTGGAAGTAAACAAGAAATGGGTGCGAACTTATACAATGCACTTAGAGCATGTGATAAAACCGCCGCTACCATTATATTAGCAACAACAACCTCAACAGAAGGTGTAGGAGCAGCTATCATGAATAGACTTGAAAAGGCCTCTGGAGGCAAATGGTATTCATTATAAATGAATATAGTTCAGGTACATTAGCGACAAAAGACATTGATATAAATCATGTCTTTTGTCCTTTTTGTTTATCATTACAAAATATAAAAGAAAAACTATTGTGGACAATTATGATAATAATGTATTTTCGAGCATAAAATGATAAAATATTAGGGAGAGAAGGAGTGCGTTCTTGCAGGGAATTCTTGCAGGTATACTAACGTCTGTTGATGTGATTGGTCTATATGTCTTACTGCCAAATGTTAGATATCGCTTATTTTTGTCATTATGGACAGCAGCATTGCATATGCTTTTCCCGTTATTAGGCTTTGAGCTAGGAAGCTATTTAGTTCGATTTCTATTAGAATGGGGACAATGGATTTCAAGTATTTTATTATTTTGTATTGGTATGCATTTACTATTATTCTCTCATCGAGATGAAAAAGTAACAATATCACCTGTAATTTTGGCTGTGACTGCAAGCCTAGATACCTTTTCAGTTAGTGTTTCTTTTGGTATGCTTAACTTAGAAAAAACTATTTTTATCATGAGTGCAGGCTTGAGCGCTCTAATTTGCGCTTATGGTTCATTAGTCATTGCCCGTAGAAGCCAAGTATTTTTTGGCAATAAAATTCAAATAGCTGCTGGCGTTATATTTATTATCATGAGCATTCTAGCTATTCAACAATAAATGAAATTGGAGAGTGATAAGTGTGAAAATATTATTTGTTTGTACAGGCAATACTTGTCGCAGTCCGATGGCAGAAGTTATTTTAAAACATAAACAAATCAACAATGTAGAGGTGCGCTCAGCAGGTATTTATGCCATGCCAAATGCACAAATGTCAGCACATGCACAACAAGTGTTAAATGAAGCGCAAATGTCACATCAGCATTTTGCAACGCAATTATCAATGACAGAAATGGCATGGGCAGACTTAATTTTAACGATGACGACTGCTCACAAAGACGCCGTGATTTCAAATTATCCAGAAGCTGAACATAAAGTATTTACCTTGAAAGAATATACAAATGAGGGCAGTCTGGAAAATGTAGTAGATCCTTATGGTGGCAATAAAGCAATATATGAAGCAACATTTGCAGAATTAAAGGAATTAGTTGATCAATTAATACAAAAACTTGAAAAGAATTGAGGGGCCCTATGAAAAAACAATTTGGTTTACGGCTTAAATTGGTATTATTTGTTAGTGTACTTGCGCTTATCACCTACAGTGTCAGTTTTATATTCATTGAGTTTTTACAACCTACTTTCTTCCCAGACACGAATCGAATGGTTTTTGAGGTAATTACCTACGCATTAGGTATTATATGGTCAGGTATATTAGCGGCGTTGTTAAGCGTGATCTTAATCAAACCTTTACAGCAGCTCGAACATTCAGCAATCCTTGTAGCTGAGGGGAAAATTGGACAGGATGTGCAAATGCCTAAAACAAATGATGAAATTCGATCCGTTGCTGAGGCGTTCCAACAAATGGTGTTAAATCTGCGTCAAATGGTGGAAAGTATCGATCAAAACTTTCAGCAAACAAATCAATCAATTATTCAGCTATCTGATGAGGCGGGAGTGGCAACTAGAAAGGCAGAAGGAATTGCCTCTACTGTGAAGCATATATCTGCAGGAGCAGAAGCATCTGCAACAGCTGTACAAGACACTGCCGAAGCTATTGAAGATGTGCGAGCTCTTGCAACAGAAGTAAATAGTAGAGCAGAAGCATCAGCATCACAATCAAAAGAGATTCTACATAATTTATCGACAACAACAAAGGCCATCGAAATATTAGTGAATAGTATTCAGCAAATTGCTACAGGTAATAATGAGGCACTAAAAAGTATTCATGCACTTGAAGAAAATGCTGGCCAAGTAGAACGGATTATTAGCTTAGTCGGTGACATTGCGGCACAAACAAATTTACTGGCATTAAATGCCTCGATTGAAGCAGCACGAGCAGGAGAGCATGGAAAGGGCTTCGCAGTGGTAGCTGAGGAAGTTCGCGGTTTGGCTGATGAAAGTGCGAAAGCTGTCCAAGGTATTACAGCTTTAATTCAGTCCATGCAGCAAAATGTAGAGGTGGTTGTTAAACAAATGAATGAACAAGTAGCATTTGCGACGAAGGAAGCTGATCGCGTTTCTGAAACAACGACAGCCGTTGAAGGTATGGCTTCCAACGTACATGAAATGGCAACAGCAATTGTTGAAATTTCCTCGTTAATTGAACAGCAAATGCATAATATTGAAACGACAGCTCGCCAATCACAAGAAGTTGCAGCCATTGCTGAAGAAACGTCAGCAGGTGCACAGGAAGTTCGTAGCGCCGCTGAGGAGCAAGCTTATGCTATCGAGCAGGTAGAGCATTTGGCTCAAAGTTTGAAAAAGCAATCGGAAGCATTGCATAAGATGATTCAACAATTTGATAGACAAGCATAGTTCTAAAGGCTATACATAAATGCGACGTAAAATCGGATTTATGTATAGCCTTTTTTATTAGAGAGCTTCCATCTTAAGATCACACTCTGTCAAAGTATTTATGTCCATCGTAAGTGAAAAGCTAAAAAAACTTCAGAAGATGGAATATTACAACAAAGGACCTTTATCCGAACTTATTAACATGATATTCACATTATCCACAGAAAAACGGGTTTAAAAGTGAATATTTTTATGTTAATATACAATAAATGTTCGTCTTTCAGGAGAAATCAGCATAAAAAAACAAGAAAAATCATGTTATTCTTCAGAAAGAAGTGGTACACTAAGGGTGACTATAATTCGAAAAGAGGGAACCCAGTGAGAATAGCAATTTCTTCTGATCACGGAGGCAACAACTTACGTCGTGAGATTATGCAGCTATTAGATGAACTTCATATTAGCTACGAAGATTTTGGTCCACAATCTGCGGATTCAGTAGACTATCCTGATTATGCAAAACCTGTTTCTGAAGGTGTTGCTAATGGAGAATTTGATAAAGGTATTTTAATTTGTGGCACAGGAATTGGTATGTCCATTGCTGCTAATAAGGTGAAGGGCATTCGTTGTGCATTAGTGCATGATGTATTCAGTGCCAAGGCAACACGTTGCCATAATGACTCAAATATTATAGCCATGGGTGAACGTGTCATTGGTCCAGGCCTTGCACGTGAAATCGTCCAAACTTGGCTAGAAACAGAGTTTGAAGGTGGTCGTCATACACGCCGCATAGAAAAAATTGCTGAGCTAGAGCAATAATTGTTTCATGATTCCATATATGGCATTCGTCAAGGATGTCCTATATGGCATGATTTTAATGGATATAGATGAAGGAGCTGAGCTTAATGGTAGTAAAACAAATACGAACGCATTTGACTCAGTTACTCAGTGAGTTTGAAGAGCAGGTAACGTTACGACCTCATACAATTTTTGTTGTAGGGTGCTCTACATCTGAAGTGATTGGTCAGAAAATTGGCACAGCAGGGGCATTGGAAATAGCTGAAGCCATTTATGAGCCGTTACAAGAATTTGCATCGAAACATCAATTACATTTAGCATTCCAAGGCTGTGAGCATATTAACCGCGCTGTTACTATGGATGCATCGACGGCTGAACGATTTGGCTATGATGAAGTAGCAGTAGTTCCAGTACGTACAGCAGGTGGATCGATGTCTGCTTATGCCTATACACAATTTGCTAATCCAGTGGTTGTTGAAACAATACAGGCACATGCAGGTATTGATATTGGACAAACATTAATTGGTATGCATTTGAAAGCAGTAGCTGTTCCCGTTCGAACATCAGTGAAAATGGTGGGAGAAGCGATTGTTACGGTTGCAACAACACGTCCAAAGCTAATTGGCGGAGAACGTGCAATATATAAATAAGTACCCTTATTATAAGTGGTATAGATAATTAACGATACTTTAGGAGGCTTTTTCAAACATGGCATATGAAAAATTAGCAGTACAAGACAAAGCAGTATTAGACGGAATTCTTGCAGAAAAAAAACGTCAACAAGCAAATATTGAATTGATTGCATCTGAAAACTTTGTTTCCGAAGCGGTTATGGAAGCACAAGGATCAGTACTGACAAATAAATACGCTGAAGGCTATCCAGGTAAACGCTACTACGGTGGTTGTGAACATGTAGACGTAGTAGAAAATATTGCACGTGATCGCGTGAAAGAAATTTTTGGAGCAGAATATGCTAATGTACAACCACACTCTGGTGCACAAGCAAACATGGCTGTTTACCATACAATTTTAGAACCAGGTGACACAGTTCTTGGTATGAACCTTTCTCATGGTGGTCACTTAACACATGGATCTCCAGTAAACTTCTCTGGTATCCTATATAACTTTGTGGAATATGGTGTAACGAAAGAAAATCAAGTAATCGATTATGAAGATGTACGTCAAAAAGCATTAGAACATAAACCAAAACTTATCGTTGCTGGTGCTTCTGCCTACCCACGTGAAATTGACTTCTCTAAATTCCGTGAAATCGCAGACGAAGTGGGTGCATACTTCATGGTGGATATGGCACACATTGCTGGTCTTGTAGCTGCCGGTGAACATCAATCACCAGTGCCGTATGCTGATTTTGTTACATCAACAACGCATAAAACATTACGTGGACCACGTGGTGGTTTAATTCTTGCTTCAAAAGAATGGGAGCAAAAATTAAATAAATCTGTATTTCCAGGAATTCAAGGTGGTCCATTAATGCATGTCATTGCTGCAAAAGCTGTAGCATTTGGCGAAGTATTACAACCAGAATTTAAAGACTATGCAAAGCAAATTAAAGCGAATGCCAAAGCTTTAGCAGAAGTACTAATTGCTGAAGGTGTTGAAATCGTTTCTGGTGGTACAGATAACCACTTATTACTGTTAAATGTAAAATCACTTGGTTTAACAGGTAAAGTAGCAGAGCATGCACTAGATGAAGTAGGTATTACAACGAATAAAAACACAATTCCTTACGATACAGAATCGCCATTTGTTACTTCTGGTATTCGTATCGGTACGCCAGCTGTTACTTCTCGCGGCTTTAAAGAAGAAGATATGAAAGAAGTTGGAGCAATTATTGCTGCGGTTCTTAAAAATCCTGAAGATGAAGCAGTTAAAGCAGAAGCAAAAGATCGTGTAAAAGCATTAACAGATAGACACCCATTATACGCATAATAGAAATGAGAGGGCTGTGTTTAAAGTACATTTGTTACTTTAAATACAGCCTTTTATTGTGGGAATTTAGGACTAAACTATAAAAAACATATTTTTTCTAAAAAAATAGAATAATCATCTTGTTTTTGAATAAATTTACATAAAATAGATAAGTAGGGTTTTATTATAATAGTTTAAGGACAGATAATGTCCTAGAAAAGAAGTTTTTTTTCATAAAGGTGAAAATTTATTTGAATTTTATGTACAATGGAAATGGGATGAAGTGATAGAGATGGAGGGATTGGATGGTCACTAAATCATTAGACATAGAAAATGATGTTTTATTAAGTAGCATTCGTAAATTAGGGGATAATTCGAAAGAAAGCTACGTTATTTTTGATGCGACAAATCATCATGGCATACTAGCGTGTAATGATTCATTTTGTATGCTTACAAATGCTTCGCGTTCACAAATCCTAAATACTGATTATTTTTCATGGCTCTCTATAGATGAAAAAAAGACAACCATAAAAATGATAAAAGAAAAAATACATAACGGCATAATGGTCCAGGCAAAGCTCTATCATAATGGCATTAATAAATCGCCCTTTTGGGCAGAGATACAAGCATTACCATTTTGCAATGAGGCTAATCGTACGAAATATGTTTTAGTGCTTGTGAAGGATGTAACGTATTACCGTACTGAAGACTTCCTCATGAGATTAGAAAATGATATGTATAAGGCCATCGAGCGAGATAGCACTCTTGAACAAAAGATGAAAATTATTTGCCGTGGACTGGATGATTTTTTTACGCCGAATATTGCAAGTATGGTTCTGGTAAAAACAGAGTCCAATCAATTACAAGTTTTCACAGGTAATGATCCGGAGGAAAGTGTGCCAAGATGCTGTGAAAACAATGCATTTTTTATTGAAGTAATGCAATCAGGAAATGCTAGGCTCGTGGAAAATTTAGATGAAGTAAATATCCCTGAGGAACATAAACAATATGCTACATTATTTGAAAAGCCGTATGGATGGTTTGTACCTATACGCAATCAACAACGGCAAGTGATAGGGCTATTTTCGATCTATTTTCAAAAAACACGAAGCGACCAAATGTCTTTTAAAAATATGCTTCAAAAAATGGGGTCACTTGTTGCGTTGGCTGTTACCTATGCTCGAACTCAAAAAAAAATTTGGGATTTAGCCTACACGGATATTACAACGGGTCTACCTAATCGTCATAGCTTTGTTAATTCGATTGAAAAAGAAGTGGAGCATGGTTTAAGCGGTTTTATCAAAATATTAAAACCAAGTGAATTTCATCAAGTAGTGGAACTTTACGGGCGTGAGGTTGGAGATGAGCTTTTAAGGCAACTCGCTAAAAGGTTGGAGCAAGACAAGCCAGAAGATAATGAATATGTTGCTAGATTTACAAGCTCTAGTCTCATTATGTCTACGTTGGCACACAATGAAAATTTACAGGAGTATGATAAGCGGATAAAGGAAACAATTCGTCAGCCCTTTATTATAGGGGGAAAGCAAATCTATATCACGCTAAAAACAGGAATCGCTTCCTATAATAATGACACAAAAATCATTGATGCGATTCGCTTTGCTGATAATGCTCTTTCCTTTGCAATTGATAGACCAGGTACACATACTGAAATTTTTACAACAGAAAAAAATGATGTGCTTATACAGAAAATGACGGTTTTAAATCATTTATCACAAGCAATCAAAAATAAAGAAATTACAGTCCATTTACAGCCTAAAGTAGACTTACGTAATGGTGAAATACACAGTATTGAGGCACTGGCACGGTGGATTTCTCCAAAACTAGGCTTTGTGTCACCAGCCATCTTCATTCCAGTAGCTGAGAGTACCGGGAAGGTTCTGGAAATAGATGTTCTTGTTTTAGAGACTGTGCTTTCATGGCTTTCAGAACGTCAACGGCTAGGAAAGAAATTAGTGAAAATTGCAGTTAATATCTCACCTGATCATTTTTACTATACGCATTTCGTTCAGGATACACTGAAACTTGTTCAAAAATATAATATTGATCCTAGCTATATTATTTTAGAGGTGACTGAAAATATTGGTTTAGTAGACTTTCAATCTGCCTTTAAAATTATTCAAGAATTAAAAAGCTATGGTTTTAAAACATCAGTAGATGATTTTGGAACAGGTTTTTCATCATTAAGCTATCTACAACAGCTACCCTTCACTGAATTAAAGATTGATCGTAGCTTTATTAATGCGATTGAAGATGCGGCAACACTTGCGATTGTACGCTCCATTATTCAGTTGGCATTAAACTTAGGGATGATTTCAGTTGCAGAGGGCATTGAAACGGAAGAGCAGGTAGAAATTTTACGTGCACTAGGCTGTACAGTAGGACAAGGCTATTTTTATTATAAGCCAATGCCCATTGAACAAGTAGATAAAATTCTTGATCAATAGCTTATTTTTGACAAATATAAAATAACAAAAGGAGTCGTCCTAAATTAATTTTTGAGGCGACTCCTTTTTTCTGTTATACTAGTTGAGATAAAAATGAAATCCGAACGGTGAGGAGAGAATCCCTTTGAGCAAAGTCTATGTATTTGATCATCCACTAATCCAACACAAATTAACTTATATTCGCGACAAGAACACAGGAACAAAAGAATTTCGTGAGCTAGTAGACGAAGTAGCAACACTTATGGCGTTTGAAATCACACGTGATATGCCAGTAGAAGAAATTGAAATTGAAACACCTGTAACAATTGCCAAAACAAAAGTACTTTCTGGTAAAAAGCTTGCGATTGTACCAATTCTACGTGCAGGTATCGGTATGGTAGATGGCGTATTAAAGCTTATCCCAGCGGCTAAAGTTGGTCATATTGGTCTTTATCGTGATCCTGAAACGTTAAAACCAGTTGAATATTATGCAAAACTTCCAGCAGATGTGGAAGAGCGTGATTTCATCATTGTAGATCCAATGCTTGCAACTGGTGGTTCAGCAGTGGAAGCCATCCACTCACTGAAAAAACGTGGAGCTAAAAACATTAAATTCATGTGCTTAATCGCTGCACCAGAGGGTGTAAAAGCTATTCAAGAAGAACATTCTGATGTAGATATTTATATTGCTGCACTCGATGAAAAATTAAACGATCATGGCTATATTGTACCTGGTTTAGGTGATGCCGGAGACCGTCTATTCGGTACAAAATAAAAATCAATACATGTAATTTCCTCATTTAGGAAACTAATAACTTGTGAAAGCGTCCTTCAAATTGAAGGGCGTTTCCTAGTATGTGTAGGCAAGTACGTCTATTGATGACCATTAATAGATGTAGTTGACCATTTCATACAATAACAAAAAGGACGGTGCAGATCGTTTTGATAAAAAAATGGAAAGTAATGACGATTTTTGGTACAAGACCAGAAGCAATTAAAATGGCTCCTCTCGTTTTGGAGTTACAAAAGTATCCTGAGCAAATAGAATCTATTGTAACCGTAACAGCACAGCATCGCCAAATGCTCGACCAAGTATTAGAGACATTTAACATAACACCAAACTATGATTTAAATATAATGAAGGATCGTCAAACATTAATTGATGTAACGACAAACGCATTACAGGGCTTAGATAAAGTAATGAAAGAAGCACAACCAGATATCGTTTTGGTACATGGTGATACAGCAACAACCTTCATTGCGAGCTTGGCGGCATTCTATAACCAAATTGCTATAGGGCATGTGGAAGCGGGCTTACGTACATGGAACAAGTATTCACCATATCCAGAGGAAATGAATCGTCAGCTAACAGGTGTGATGGCAGATTTACATTTTGCTCCAACGGAAGTATCTAAAAAGAACCTGCTAGATGAAAATAAAAATCCAGACACGATTTTTGTGACAGGAAATACAGCCATTGACGCATTAGCAACAACGGTCAGTGAGCACTACACACACCCTGTATTAGATAAGATTGGCGAAGATCGCATGATTTTATTAACGGCACATCGTCGTGAAAATCTGGGTGAACCAATGCGCCATATGTTCAAAGCGATTACGAGAATATTAACAGAGCATGAGGATGTTCAAGTTGTATATCCAGTGCATATGAATCCAGCTGTTAGAGAAATTGCGAATGAAATCTTAGGAGACAATGAACGTGTACATTTAATAGAGCCTCTTGAAGTGTTTGATTTCCATAATTTTGCGGCAAATTCATATATGATTTTAACGGACTCAGGTGGCGTACAAGAAGAAGCACCTTCATTAGGGAAACCAGTGCTTGTTCTAAGAGATACGACAGAACGTCCAGAAGGTATTGAAGCTGGCACATTAAAGCTAGCAGGAACGGAAGAAGAAACAATCTATGCCTTAGCAAAGGAATTACTAACAGATAAAAATGCCTACGAAGTAATGGCGAAAGCATCGAATCCATATGGAGATGGGCATGCATCGAAGCGTATTGTTGAGGCACTGCTAGAATTTTTACAAAGAACTAATTAATGTACTATATTTAATTCGGAAAAATAAGTCTAATGTACCTATTGAAATGGGTAAGCTAATTTACGAGCATAATCATGTCGTAAATTAGCTTTTTTTTCGTGTGAGAAGGTTGGGAACTTTTGAAACTATGAAATTTCATACACAAATTTGTCAACAATTTGACAAGAGTATATAGGCTGTGAAGTTTTTCTCCTTTACCAATTGACTTCAAATATCACCTATTGTATGCTTACAAAGGGTAAGAATGATAAGGGTTTCAGTTCATAAATAGGACGTTGAAACACTTGTTATATCAACTTTCTACTAAATTGACAGTTCAAAATAAAACTGTCGATTTGCAACGTTTTGTGCGTTTCGGTTTTTACCGAGTCGGTAAGGGGTGTAAGTTATTTTTGGGCATTTACACCTGTAATTGAAATGACTCTCCCATTACTATTCCGCTGTGAGTAGTGTCTTTCACTGCTCTTTTCTGATTTCACATAGTGGTCAGCAAACGTTTTCATTACTCGAAAAAATGATTCAGGAGATTATAACCAATGCTAGATTTGCATCACATTTTTGCTGTGCAGAAGAGGGCGTTATTTTTTTTGCTTGCACTCTGCGCATTAGGCTGGGGATTTACTCCCTATCAAACTGTTTTTGCGGGCATCGCAATAGGTGCATTTTTTGGTACGTATAATTTTTGGATTCTAGTTCGACGTATGGAGAAGTTTGACAGATCCATTAGTGAAGGGAAGAAAATAGGCTCACTTGGTACAGCACTTCGCTTTGGATCAGGTGTTGCGGCAGTCGCAATAGCCATTTCGTTGCCAAACTATTTTCACTTAATTAGCACGGTTATAGGGCTAATGATTCCGTACGTTTTTCTCTTTGTCGAGAGAATTGTGTCACATGTAAGGAACCGCTAATGTGCTTTAAATTAGAAAGAGAGGTGAAAAATAACAATGAATCATGAAGCTCCGTTACTAGAAGTCGGTTTTTTAACATTTAACTTATCAACAGTTATGATGTTACTAGTTGCAGCAATTATCGTATTTTTAATTGCCTTTATTTCAACTAGAAGCCTAAAGTTAAAACCTACTGGTATGCAAAACTTTATGGAATGGATTATGGATTTCGTTAAGAATATTATTAAAAGCAACATGGACTGGAAAACTGGTGGTCGATTCCACGTTCTAGCCATTACGCTAATTATGTTTATCGCAGTATCTAACTTACTAGGTCTTCCATTCTCTATCGTCTATGATCATCAGCTATGGTGGAAATCACCAACAGCTGACCCTACAGTTACGATGACATTGGCAGCAATGATTTTAGTCTTAACGCAATACTATGGTGTTAAAATGAAGGGTACAGGTCATTATGTTGGTACATTCTTCAAACCAATGTCATTCATGTTCCCGCTGAAAATAGTAGAAGAATTTGCAAACACATTAACATTAGGTTTACGTCTTTACGGTAACATTTACGCGGGTGAGATTTTACTTGGCTTACTTGCAGGTTTAGCATCATCAGGTGCTGTGGGATTCATCGGGGCAATCGTTCCTATGATGGCATGGCAAGGTTTCTCAATTTTCATCGGCTTTATCCAAGCCTTTATCTTCACAATGTTAACAATGGTTTACATGGCTCATAAAGTGAGCGATGACCATTAATATAAAGCATATATCCTATGCTTGAATCACAAAAAAACAAACAATTCCAAGGAGGAAATTTTCAAATGACAGGTTCATTAGGTTTATTAGCAGCAGCAATCGCAATCGGTTTAGGTGCACTTGGTGCAGGTATTGGTAACGGTCTTATCGTATCAAAAACAGTAGAAGGTATCGCTCGTCAACCAGAAGCTCGTGGCGTTCTTCAAACTACAATGTTCATCGGGGTTGCATTAGTTGAAGCCCTACCGATCATCGCAGTAGTAGTAGCATTCATCGTAATGAACAAATAATTCAGTTGAACACTGAATTTTACTAGTGGCGAAGCAGGATTCACCAGATGAAACTTCGCCCTTCATTTTGGAACGGATAAAAGCTATGTGTAAATATAGCTTTTTAAAATAGGTAGTTTTTTTAATCATTAAATTATGTTGAAGTTAAAGCTCTTGAAGGGAGTGAAACAATCGTGTTTTTAGATTATCTTGTACTAGGTGCAAGCGCTGGTAGTTTTAATAGCGGAGACATCATCGCAACATTAGTTATCTTCATCGTGTTAATGGTATTACTTAAGAAATTCGCTTGGGGTCCACTTATGGGCATCATGCAGCAACGTGAAGAATTAGTAGCGAGTGAAATCGAAGCAGCTGAAAAAGCGCGCAAAGAATCGCACCAATTTTTAGAAGAACAAAAGAGCCTTCTTAAAGAAGCTCGTACGGAAGCACAATCGATTGTTGAAGGCGCTAAGAAACAAGGCGAACTACAAAAAGAAGAAATTCTTACTGTAGCGCGCAATGAAGCAAACCGCTTAAAAGAATCGGCTTTACGTGAAATTGAGTCTGAAAAAGAAAAAGCTATTGCAGCAGTACGTGATGAAGTCGTTTCATTATCTGTACTTGCAGCATCTAAAGTCCTTAGCAAAGAGATTTCTGAGGCAGACAACCGTGCTCTAATTGAAGAGACGATTGCGAAGGCAGGCGAAGCTCGATGAGTAATTCAACTGTAGCAAAACGTTACGCTCAAGCGCTTTTTGAATTAGCGCAACAAAAAAACAATCTTACTGAAGTTGGAGCAGACTTAAACGAACTAACAAAAGTAATGAAAGAATCTCCTGATTTTTTAACGCTTTTAAGTGCGCCTAAGTTCTCCATCGAACGTAAAAAACAAATGGTAGCTGAAATCTTCACTGGTGCAACACCAGAAGTTTTACACACGGTTCAACTTCTAGTTGAGAAAAAACGTGTAAACGAGATTAAGCTAATTGCCAATGCATATGCTGAGCTTGCTGCACAAGCACAAGGTATGGCAGATGCAACAGTATTTTCAACACGTGCACTTTCTGCAGAAGAAAGCGCTAATATTTCGACAGCATTTGCGAAACTTGTTGGAAAACAATCATTAAACATTACAAACGAAATCGATCCAACTTTACTTGGTGGTATTCGTGTTCAAATCGGTAACCATATTTATGACAGCTCAGTAGTTAACAAATTAGAGCGTCTAAAACGTGAATTAATCGGTTAATAATTTAGAAATGTGAGAGGTGACATACATGGGCATCAAGGCTGAAGAAATCAGCAGTCTGATTAAACAACAGATTGAGAATTATGAATCTGAACTTAAAGTAAGCGAAGTTGGTACAGTTATCCGTATTGGTGACGGTATCGCTCTTGCTCATGGCCTCGACAACGCCATGGCTGGAGAGCTTTTAGAGTTCTCTAACGGTGTTATGGGTATGGCTCAAAACCTAGAAGAAGGTAACGTTGGTATCGTAATCTTAGGTCCATACACTGACATCAAAGAAGGCGATGAAGTTCGTCGTACAGGTCGTATCATGGAAGTACCAGTTGGTGAAGAACTGATTGGTCGTGTTGTAAACCCACTTGGTCAACCAGTGGATGGACAAGGTCCTATCAACGCTACAAAATCTCGTCCAATCGAAAGCCCAGCTTTCGGAGTAATGGCTCGTAAATCAGTACACGAACCACTACAAACGGGTATTAAAGCGATTGACGCATTAGTGCCAATCGGTCGTGGTCAACGTGAGTTAATCATCGGTGACCGTCAAGTAGGTAAAACATCTGTAGCAATCGATACAATCTTAAACCAAAACGGTGAAAACATGATTTGTATCTATGTTGCAATCGGTCAAAAAGAATCTACTGTACGTGGTGTTGTTGAAACTTTACGTAAACATGGTGCTTTAGATTATACAATCGTTGTAACTGCAGCAGCATCTCAACCTGCTCCATTATTATACTTAGCACCATTTGCTGGTGTTTCTATGGCAGAAGAATTCATGTTACAAGGTAAACACGTTTTAATCGTGTATGATGATCTTTCTAAACAAGCATCAGCTTACCGTGAACTTTCACTTCTTCTACGCCGTCCTCCAGGTCGTGAAGCATACCCTGGTGATGTATTCTACTTACACAGCCGCTTACTTGAACGTGCTGCGAAGTTAAATGAAACTTACAACTGTGGTTCTATTACAGCTCTTCCATTCGTAGAGACACAAGCTGGGGATATCTCTGCATACATCCCAACTAACGTAATCTCAATTACTGATGGTCAAATCTTCTTACAATCTGACTTATTCAACTCAGGTGTACGTCCAGCGATCAACGCAGGTCTTTCAGTATCACGTGTAGGTGGATCAGCTCAAATTAAAGCAATGAAAAAAGTTGCGGGTACACTACGTCTTGACTTAGCTGCATTCCGTGAGCTTGAATCATTTGCTCAATTCGGTTCAGATTTAGATAAAATTACACTTGCTAAACTTGAACGTGGTAAACGTACGGTTGAAGTGCTTAAACAAGACCTAAACAAACCACTTAAAGTTGAAAAACAAGTTGCTATCCTATATGCATTAACTAAAGGTCATTTAGATGATATCCCAGTACAAGATATCGTTCGTTTCGAAAACGAATTCTTAAGCTGGTTAGATTCAAACCACACTAACGTTCTAGATCATGTTCGTACTACAAAAGAGCTTGCTCCGGATGCGGATTATGAAGCAGCAATCAATGCATTCAAGAAAACATTCGCTAAATCAGAATAAGTTCTAGCTAGTCACTTGATTAAAAAACAAAAGGTGGTGAAATACCAGTGGTAAACTTACGCGAAATAAAAGGTCGTATTAATTCAACAAAGAGTACGAAACAAATTACGAAAGCGATGCAGATGGTTTCTTCTTCAAAGTTACGTCGTGCAGAGCAAAATGCTAAAGCTTACGTTCCTTATATGGAAAAAATCCAAGACGTAGTAGGCGCGATTGCAGCAGGTACAAAAGACAGTGGACACCCAATGTTAACTGCTCGTCCTGTAAAGAAAACAGCTTACTTAGTCATTGGTTCTGACCGTGGTCTAGCAGGTGCTTACAACTCAAGTATCCTACGTCAAGTACAACGTACAATTAACGAGCGTCATAAATCAAAAGACGAATACGTTATTTTAGCAGTAGGTCGTGTTGTTCGTGATTACTTTGTGAAACGTGATCATAATGTCATCAGCAGTGTTGTTGCTCTTCCTGACCAACCAACATTCGCTGATATTAAAGAAATCGCTCGTAATGCTGTTGGTATGTTCATTGACGGTACGTATGATGAGCTTTATATGTACTATAATCACTTTGTCAGCGCAATTGCTAACGAAGTGACAGAGAAAAAACTTCTTCCATTAACAGATATCGCACCTGTAAACAGTAAAGCTTCTTATGAATTCGAACCATCTGGCGAAGCAATTCTTGAAGTATTACTTCCACAATACGCGGAAAGCTTAGTTTATGGCGCATTATTGGATGGAAAAGCAAGTGAACATGCTTCTCGTATGACTGCTATGAAAAATGCAACTGATAATGCATCTGATCTTATTGCAGATCTTTCATTGCAATATAACCGTGCACGTCAAGCAGCGATTACACAAGAAATTACAGAAATCGTTGGTGGAGCTGCAGCCTTAGAATAGGCTCAGCTCACCAATGTCGTATAAGAATACGATAGGAGGGTACACAGTAATGAATAAAGGACATGTTATTCAAGTAATGGGTCCAGTTGTCGACGTAAAATTCGAAAACGGCCAATTACCAGCAATCTATAACTCATTAACAGTTAAGATTGAACGTCCTAATGAAGAACCAACAACTCTTGCATTAGAAGTTGCACTTCATTTAGGCGATGATTCTGTTCGTACAATTGCAATGTCATCTACTGATGGCTTACAACGTGGAGCAGAAGTAACAGACTTAGGAAAAGCTATCTCAGTACCAGTTGGTGAAGTGACACTAGGTCGTGTATTCAACGTACTTGGAGAAGTAATTGACTTAGGTGAAGAGATTCCAGCAGATGCTCGTCGTGATTCAATTCACCGCGAAGCTCCAGCATTCGATGAACTTTCAACTACAGTTGAAATTCTTGAAACAGGTATCAAAGTAGTAGACTTATTAGCACCTTATATTAAAGGTGGTAAGATCGGTCTATTCGGTGGTGCTGGTGTAGGTAAAACAGTATTAATCCAAGAATTAATCAATAACATCGCACAAGAGCACTCAGGTATCTCTGTATTTGCTGGTGTAGGTGAGCGTACTCGTGAAGGGAACGACTTATTCTTCGAGATGAGCGATTCAGGCGTTATCAAGCAAACAGCGATGGTATTCGGTCAAATGAACGAGCCTCCTGGTGCACGTATGCGTGTAGCTTTAACTGGTCTTACAATGGCGGAATACTTCCGTGATGAGCAAGGCGCTGACGTACTTTTATTCATCGACAATATCTTCCGTTTCACACAAGCAGGTTCAGAGGTTTCTGCCCTATTAGGTCGTATGCCTTCTGCGGTAGGTTACCAACCAACACTTGCAACTGAAATGGGTAAACTACAAGAACGTATCACATCTACGAACAAAGGATCTGTAACTTCTATCCAAGCGATTTATGTACCAGCCGATGACTATACTGACCCGGCTCCAGCTACAACTTTCGCCCACTTAGATGCAACTACTAACCTTGAGCGTAAATTATCAGAAATGGGTATCTACCCTGCGGTTGACCCATTAGCTTCGACTTCTCGTGCATTATCACCTGAAATCGTAGGCGCTGAGCACTACGCAATTGCTACTGGTGTACAACGTACAATCCAACGTTACCGTGAATTACAAGATATCATTGCAATCTTAGGTATGGATGAGTTATCTGATGAAGACAAACAAACAGTAGAACGTGCTCGTCGTATTCAATTCTTCTTATCACAAAACTTCCACGTAGCGGAACAATTCACTGGTCAAAAAGGTTCTTATGTACCTGTAAAAGAAACTGTTCGTTCATTCAAGGAAATCCTTGATGGCAAATGGGATCACCTTCCAGAAGATGCTTTCCGTCTAGTTGGTTCTATTGATGAAGTAGTTGAAAAAGCGAAAAGCATGGGCGTAGAGGTTTAATACTAGGGACGAGGAGGAAAAAATATGAAGACAGTTCAAGTCAATATTGTCACTCCCGACGGCCCAGTATACGATTCTGAAGTATCAATGGTAATCGCTAAAACAACTTCAGGAGAAATCGGTGTTCTTGCAGGCCATATTCCAATGGTTGCTCCACTTGCAATTGGTGCAGTGAAGCTGAAAAAAGAAAACGGTTCGACTGATATAGTTGCTGTAAGCGGTGGTTTCATTGAAGTTCGTCCAGAAAAGATCTCAATTTTAGCGCCTTCTGCTGAAATTGCTGAAAACATCGATGTTCAACGTGCTAAAGAAGCCGTTAAACGCGCTGAAGGACGTCTTCAAAGTAAACAAGACGACATTGATTTCAAACGTGCTGACCTAGCATTAAAACGTGCGTTGAATCGTATCAACGTTCATGAGGGTAATATCTAATTCATTTTTAACGGGCAGATATAGTATCTGCCCGTTTTTTAAGGTGAAGTAAATTGAAGGAGGGGTAGCATGGAACTGTATGAAGCGATAGGACAAGAAGCATTACTGGGCATTTTATCTCATCTGTTTTTTATTGCTATTACTTTTTACGCATTACAAGCTTTTATGGTGGAGAAACTATTTAAGAAGAATCGAGTATTTCAAATTCAACTTATTTATATTTTACTCAGTATTACGATAGGCTCAGCAGTATCTAATTTCTTTCTCCAAATATCTAGCTGGTCAGGCAAACTTCCCTATTTATTTTAAAGCACTCGTTGTTAAATACTATAAGATTTATGCACCTACATGCTTCAAAGGACTTTATAATACCATTTGTGTGGCCCTTTGAACTATGTATAAAAATCTTCCGTACCAGTTTTGCCTTGGCATCATTACAGCTTACGATGCGTCTGTTATTGGTAAAACGCACGCTAACAAAATATGTACATGATGCATTCATATAGTAAAGGGAATATTTTACTGAATGAAGATAAAATAGGTTTTTTGTGCATATATCTTTGGGTATGTATTGAAAGTGAACGGGTTATTGGTCATTCACAAAAAAAAAATGACAGCGTACAATAAATAAATAGCAAAATATCTAATAATGCCTTAAAATAGTGATTTGGACGCTTGAACGAGCGTTAGAAAAGTTGTACTATAGAGTTGTTTGTTTACTGATTATGACATTATACTTCTTTTTAAAATAAAAATTCGATAGGTTAATAGATTGAATTCGGAGGGACATAGGGTGGATAAAATAATAGTGACTGGCGGCCAAAAACTACAGGGAAAAGTACGTGTAGAGGGCGCAAAAAATGCAGTGTTACCAATCCTTGCGGCAGCTTTACTTGCTTCAAAAGGAGAAAATGTAATTAAAGAAGTCCCTAATTTAGCAGACGTCTTTACAATAAACGAAGTACTTAAAAGTTTAAACGCAGCAGTTACATATATACCTGAAGATAATGCCGTATATATAGATGCAACTAAAGAACTTTCAAGTGAAGCTCAATTTGAATTTGTTAGTAAAATGCGTGCATCTATTTTAGTGATGGGTTCTCTACTTGCTCGTAATGGATATGCTCGCGTGGCACTACCAGGAGGCTGTGCAATCGGTTCTCGTCCAATTGAGTTACACTTAAAGGGCTTCGAAGCTATGGGTGCAAAAATTTCATTTGGTCACGGATATGTAGAGGCAAAAACGGAAGGTCGTTTAAAAGGGGCTAATGTGTATTTAGATTTCCCTAGTGTTGGTGCTACTGAAAATATTATGACAGCCGCATCTTTAGCAGAAGGGACAACTGTAATTGAAAATGCTGCGAAGGAGCCCGAAATTGTCGATCTTGCAAACTTCATCAATAGCATGGGCGGTCGTGTAATTGGTGCTGGTACAAATACAATACGTATCGAAGGAGTCGATACATTATATGGAGTAGAGCACCATATTATTCCCGATCGTATTGAGGCTGGTACATTTATGGTGGCAGCAGCTATTACGAAGGGTGATGTAGTCATTGAAAATGCTGTTCCTGAGCATATGACAGCTTTAATAGCTAAGATGCGTGAAATGGGTGTAGAGATTACTGAACTGGATGAGGGAATCCGTGTACGTGCTCCTCATACATTAAAAGCTGTTGATATTAAAACAATGCCACATCCAGGCTTCCCAACAGATATGCAATCACAAATGATGGCATTAATGTTAACTGCGGAAGGTACGAGTATTATTACAGAAACGGTATTTGAAAATCGTTTTATGCATGTTGAGGAATTCCGTCGCATGAATGCTGGTGCTAAAATAGAAGGACGTTCTGTGTTTATCGAGGGGCCGGTTAATCTTCAGGGAGCTGAAGTAATGGCAACGGATTTACGAGCTGCGGCTGCCCTAATTTTAGCAGGTCTTGTATCTGAAGGAATAACACGTGTGACGAAGCTACATCATTTAGACCGTGGTTATGTTGATTTCCATGGCAAGCTAGCATCGCTTGGTGCCAACATTGAACGTATTACTGAACTTACTGAAGAAGTAGTGACAGTTGAAGACACAATAATTGAATTACCTACAAACTAAATGGATTTCTCAACCCTTTGCTTTTGGAGCAGAGGGTTTTTTGTTTGCTCATAACTTTAAGAGATCTAGCATATTATTCCTTATGAAAAAATGGATGATTAGTATAGGTGTCATTTGTTTGATTGGAGTATTATACATGCTTCCTGTTATAGGGCTTAGTGAAAGACGGGAGGCTGTCAAACCTCTAACTAGTGATGAGAATGCCTGTGAAATATTTATAGAAGTGGAGGGACAAGAGGAAAAAATCCCTTTGGAAACGTATATTACAGGTGTTGTTGCAGCGGAAATGCCTGTTTCTTTTAAAAAGGAGGCATTGAAAGCCCAAGCGATTGCAGCACGCACATATGCACTGAAAACGACAAATTACGGTAAAACTGCAATTGCTCCAACTGTGGCAAGGCAAGTTTTTTATGATGAGGAGCAAAGAAAGGCGAATTGGGCTAGCAATTTCCTGGGAAATGAAAAGAAAATTGTCGAAGCAATCAATGAAACGAAAGGACAAGTTCTTCTTTATAATAAGGAACTAATTACAGCCATGTTCCACTCGACAAGCAATGGTAAAACAGAAAGTGCCTTTGGCTATAGTGGGAATGATATTCCATATTTGAAAAGTGTTGCAAGTATCTCAGATCAAGCATCACCGAAGTTTGAGGCGCAGCAAGAATGGACATTAGCACAATGGAATAAGTTGTGGCCTGTACAGTGGCAAGCTAGTGATTTTAATCGTATACAGCTATTTTACAATGAGTCAGGGCGAGTAGAGCGTTTACAGTTAGGGAGCAATGTCTGGACTGGTAGAGAGGTTAGAACACTTCTTGGCATACCATCAACTGATTTTACAATTGTCTATGACGCGAAGACAAGAAAGGTCCATGTGACAACCCAAGGTTATGGTCATGGCGTGGGCATGAGTCAATATGGCGCTGAGGCAATGGCAAACGAAGGGAAAACGGCTGCCGAAATTTTACACTATTATTATCAAGATATTGAAATAAAAAAAATAGATGCATGTTTAAAATAACTTCTAGTTGTTCACACTGCAACTAGAGGTGATGAAAATGAGAGAGGATAAAAACAATAAAACTTCTCAAAACCAAAATCCAAATCAAAAGGAAAATGGTCAATTACAAAAGAAACCTTGGTTTTGGCCAGCAGTTTACACAGGTGGTGCACTAGTTCTAGCAGGATTGTTATTTGGTTACAATAGTCTCGTATCAAAAGTAGAAGAGGCTCCTTTACCAGATTTAGCGGAAGTTGATCCAGGTCCTGTAGTAGAAACAAATGCACGTACTGAAAACATGAAGTACCCATTCAAAGAAGAGAGTCTTAGTAAAGTACAAGTTTTACAAGAGTTCTACGAGTTAGAGGCAAATGAAGAGTCCCGTGAAAATGCACTAATGGTATTTAATCAAACATTTACAACGTCTTCTGGTATCTCTATCGCTATGAATGGTGAAGAATTTGAAGTACTAGCTGCTATGAGTGGTAAAGTACTAGAGGTAAAACTAGACGCATTTACAGGCAATAAGATTGTAATTGAGCATCCAAACGGTATGCAAACACATTATAGCTCTGTAAAGGATATCGCTGTTAAAGAAGGCGATGAGGTTACACAAGGTCAGGCATTAGGAAAAGCAACTGATAACGAGTGGAATCAAGCGGCTGGCGTCCACATGCATTTCGAAGTTCTTGAAGACGGAAAATATATTAATCCGAAAAAATTACTAGCTTTTTAATTCGAAAAGCTAGTAACGCATAAAAAGTCAGCATTTTATCAGGAAAATGCAAAAAATGTTCTGAATAGCTTTGTCCTTACATAAGGTGAAGAAATGCGCAAATGTGCATCTGATTGCCAAAGCATTTTGTGAAATTGTGTGGAAAGGACGAAGAAAGTGCATGAGCACATTCGGAAGCGCTGCATACGCCTCGGTGAATTACTGATTGAGACGCGTGAGACTGTGCGTGTCCTCGCGAAAATGACTGGTTATTCAAAAAGTACGGTGCACAAGGATTTAACAGAGCGATTACCAACAATTCATGAAGGATTAGCTGACCAAGTGAAAGAAATACTCGCCTACCATAAGGCCGTACGTCATATTCGTGGAGGAGAAGCAACGAAAAACAAGTGGAAAGAGAGAGCGAGTCAAGACTGATTCGTTCTTTTTTATTGTCTTGGAAATGTATTTATGACGAATTCTATGGAATAGTAATTCTATATTATAGCCGTTCATAACCTGAAAAGAAAACAGTCTCATTCACTAAATTTAGGTGAAATTACCAATAGAATATGATAAAATATTCTAGATAAAGAGATAAAATGAACGTTATGTAGTTGGAACTGGCGGGAAGGAGAAATTATAGAATGTTTTCGAAAGATATTGGCATTGACTTAGGAACTGCGAACGTATTAATCCACGTTAAAGGTAAAGGAATCGTCCTAAATGAACCATCTGTGGTGGCGATTGACAAAAAGACAAACAAAGTATTAGCGGTAGGGGAAGAAGCTCGCCAAATGGTAGGGAGAACGCCAGGTAATATTACAGCAATTCGCCCACTAAGAGATGGAGTCATTGCAGATTTTGATGTGACAGAGGCGATGTTAAGACATTTCATCAATAAATTAAATGTAAAAGGATTTTTGGCGAAGCCACGAATTTTAATTTGCTGTCCAACGAACATCACAAGTGTTGAGCAAAAAGCAATCCGTGAAGCCGCAGAAAAATCTGGCGGTAAAAAAGTATATTTAGAGGAAGAACCAAAAGTAGCTGCTATCGGTGCAGGCATGGATATCTTCCAACCAAGTGGTAATATGGTAGTCGATATAGGTGGCGGAACAACAGATATCGCAGTTCTATCAATGGGTGATATTGTAACAAGTGAATCCATTAAAGTAGCAGGAGATGTGTTTGATAACGACATTTTGCAATATATTAAAAAAGAATATAAATTGCTAATTGGTGAACGTACAGCAGAAGCAATCAAGATGACAATTGGTACAGTTTTCAAAGGTAGCCGCAACGATACAATGGATATTCGTGGTCGTGACATGGTAACAGGTTTACCACGTACTATTACAATTCATTCCGAGGAAATTGAACGAGCATTGCACGAGTCTGTAGCGATGATTGTCCAATCAGCAAAAAATGTCTTAGAAAAAACACCACCTGAGCTATCAGCCGATATCATTGACCGTGGCGTTATTATTACGGGTGGCGGTGCACTATTACATGGAATGGATCAGCTATTAATAGAAGAGTTAAAGGTACCTGTCTTCGTTGCAGAGAGACCTATGGATTGTGTAGCAATTGGTACGGGAATAATGCTAGAAAACATTGATCGTGTGCCAGCATCCTTATAAAAATAAAATGAGGTGATTTCTTTGTTTAAAGGGTTTTATACAGTTGCAACAGGTATGATCACGCAACAAAGAAGAACAGAATTACTAACAAATAATTTATCAAATGCGAATACACCAGGATTTAAAGCAGATCAATCAACTATTCGCTCATTTCCAGACATGCTAATGTCTAGTATTGGTAAAACAAATGCTCCCGCCAATCAACAAGCAGGCGCTGAATATATGAGTCAAGTAGGAGCTTTAAATACAGGAACATATTTACAAGAAACATTGCCAAATTACATACAAGGCCAAATCTATAGCACTGATTTTACAACAGATATGGCGCTAATTGATGGAAACTTACCACAAAACGAAGATGGGATTACGGGGTCAATTTTCTTCCGTCTAGAACATCCAGCTGGTGGTGAGGCCTATACACGTAATGGTAATTTCACATTAGATGGTCAAGGCTATTTAGTAAACGGGCAGGGTCTATACGTACTCAATGATGCAGGACAACGTATCCAGCTTCCAAACGATGATTTTCGCCTCGATGAAAGTGGAGCCATTTTTGTAAACGATCAGCAAGTAGCACGAGTTGGCGTATCATATGCTGCTAATCCGAACATGCTACGTAAACAGGATAATGGTCTTATTCGTACAGAAAATGGTGAGAACTTACCAACAGCCTATGGTGCGAATGGCGTTTCCTTTACGCTACGTCAAAACTTTTTAGAAGGTTCAAACGTAGATTCTGGTCGCACAATGACAGATTTAATGACAGCCTACCGAGCATTCGAAGCAAATCAAAAAGTATTACAAGCTTATGATCGCAGCATGGAAAAGGCAGTGAATGAAATCGGGAAAATCTAACGGGCGAACAGGAGGCGTTTTATAAATGCTACGTACAATGATGACAGCAACGAACACAATGGGTCAATTACAAAATAAACTAGATACAATTAGTAATAATATTGCTAATAGTAGTACAACCGGTTATAAAACGAAGGAAGCATCCTTCAATGAACTACTTTATCAGCAATTTAACAATGATAAGCAGGACCGAGCTGAACGCCAAACACCAGTTGGTATTCGCTATGGATCTGGTGCCATGCTTGGACAAATTAAATCCAATGAAAAGCAAGGCTCATTACAAACAACGAATCGAGATTTAGACTTTGCTTTCACAAAAGCAAAACAATATTTCAATATTTTAATGCCAAATGGTGAAAATGGAACTGAAACAGTGTATACTCGACAAGGTGACTTTTATTTATCTCCGTTGAATAACGGAACAGTAATGCTCGTAACGGCAGAGGGTTATCCCGTAGCCAATGCAGCAGGACAAGCTATTACATTACCAGATACTGTTCAAAAGTTTGCCGTTCGAGATGGTGGTGTTTTAGAAGCATCTTATCCAAATGGTGATATCATTCGTACGGATTTAGCTGTAACAGAATTCCAAAAACCACAATTAATGGAACATGTTTCTGGTTCTTATGTTGGTTTACCAGACAATCTAGCTGAACTTGGCTTTACACAAGCGGAAGTTCTGACAGAGCTTGTGGGTGCGAACCGTCAGCAAATTGGCATGCAAAGTGGTACACTAGAAATGTCCAATGTAAACCTCTCAAAGGAAATGACAGAACTAATACAAACTCAACGTTCTTATCAGTTCAATGCAAGAGCGGTTACATTAGCAGATCAAATGTTAGGACTAATTAACGGCATTCGATAAAAAGTCATCCAAAAACACATAGTTAGGAATGAAGAGGAGTACAATCTATGACAAACGATTCACGTCGACGTTCTGTGCCGACACAAGAAACCGATACGCAACCAGAAAAGAAAGAACGCCGCTCAAATGGAGAGCAACGCGAGGTTCGCTGGGTGCAAATCCGACTGATTCCGATTTGGTTACGCATTGTAATTGTTCTCGTCTTAGTCGTTGCTGCCGCAGCATTAGGCGCAATGTTTGGCTTCAGTGTGATTGGAGAAGGCAATGCTATGGATATTTTTAAAAGGGACACATGGCAGCATATATTTGATATTATGAACGGTAAAGAATAGCAATATTCTTTACCTTACTTTGTGTATACATACTTAATTTCGAGGGGGAAATTACATGTTAACAGCAGAACAAATTCAAGCAATTTTACCACATCGCTATCCTTTTTTATTCGTTGATCGCATTGTTGAATTAGATGAAGGTAAACGCGCAGTAGGTTTAAAAAATGTTTCGATCAATGAAGACTTCTTTAATGGACACTTCCCAGGCTATCCTGTAATGCCAGGTGTATTAATTGTAGAGGCATTAGCACAAGTGGGTGGAGTCGCTTTATTAAATGCAGAAGAATTCAAGGGACGTTTAGCCTTTTTAACAGGTGTGGATAATTGTCGTTTCAAGCGTCAAGTAGTTCCTGGCGACCAACTTAAATTGGAAGTAGAATTTGTTAAACTTCGTGGCGCAATGGGTAAAGGTCATGGTATAGCGACTGTAGATGGAGAACTTGTATGTGAAGCCGATATTCTATTTGCGATTGGACCTGAACAGCCTAAACAAGCCTAATTTGCATTTGTAGACCAAAAGATATAAAATAGATAAAGTCAAGTTAAAAGTTGATTAGTAGGTTCTTAAATTGCAGTGACGAAAAAGCGTTTGGGAATTGAAATAGATGTAATTTTTAGGTTTTACAAACGTAGGAGGATTATTAAGATGTATAAGGAATTGTCTTCAGGTATTAAAATTAGCATTACTCGTTCGATTTCGACATCTTTTGAAGCATACTTAGCAAGTATTGGTTGGGATGAAGAGCGTTTTTCTATGGAAGACTTCATTGCAAGCTGGCAGACTTATTTTCAGGAGAATGCCGCATGGATCGAAAAAATCCCTGCTGATATATTGTTGAGTGCACAGTTTCATGAAGAGATGGCACAAAAAATCGATGAGGTCATTGCTAAAATTTTAAATGAAGAACCAACAGCGCAGCAGATCGAAACAATCGAGGCATTGCAAAAAGAGCTAGGCACAAACTATAGCTATGACTGTAAAGCAGAAGCAGCATACATTGAACAAGTATTAAAAGAAAAACAAAAATAGTTTGTACAAATATCGGATAGTTCCCTCCTTTCCCGGGCAATCTATGTAGGATCACAAATACACACGATGTATTTGCTGACATAGTACCCAAGAAAGGAGGTTTTTTACTATGTGGAAAATGTCATTTTTAACCATTATTCTTGCAACTGTATTCCTTGGAGGATGTAACTGGGGAAATAATGCAGTCGAAGATCACCCTGTTCGAGACGTCGAAAATGACGTTCGTCGTGGTGTAGACAATGTGGAAGATGCATTAGACCCGAATAATCGTGACGATGCATACGATCGCAACGTAGATGGTACTAACCGAGGTACTGTTAACGAAAATACAACATTGCCTGAAGCGACAACACCTGGATCAAATGCCGATATCAACAGTACAAACGGCTATGACAACGTACCAAATGCTAATGGTGTAAACGGTGTTGAACGTAATGACAACGTAAACAATAATAATGATATTGTCGACGATAAAGTCAAAGACACTGAAAAGTACCGTGATGGTATGAACAACCGATAACATAAAAAAGAGTGTTTCCTAAATGGAAAACACTCTTTTTTGATAAAAAGAAGCAAATACTCGCGGAAGAAAGGTAAATACTCGCGGAAGAAAGGTAAATACTCGTGGAAGAAGAGTGAATACTCGCGGAAGGAAGGTGAATACTCGCGGAAGGAAGGTGAATACTCGCGGAAGGGAGGTGAATACTCGCGGAAGGGAGGTGAATACTCGCGGAAGGGAGGTGAATACTCGCGGAAGGAAGGTGAATACTCGCGGAAGAAAGGTGAATACTCGCGGAAGGAAGGTGAATACTCGCGGAAGAAGAGTGAATACTCGCGGAAGGAAGGTGAATACTCGCGGAAGGAAGGTGAATACTCGCGGAAGGAAGGTGAATACTCGCGGAAGGAAAGTGAATACTCGCGGAAGGAAAGTGAATACTCGCGGAAGGAAGGCGAATACTCGCGGAAGGAAGGTGAATACTCGCGAAAGTGAAGTGTATGCCCCATGAGCATTGCAAATATTCTCGCCAGTGAAGCGAGCCAATCAACCCTCAAAAAAATCTCTTCATGTAATCCAATAAATTTTCAGGTAAATGGTAAACACGATTTTTATAGGTTCCGGTATAAGGGAACTGAAATTTCTGAAGCAATCGTGTAGCTGTATCGATAGAATCAATTTTGAAAAATTTACGTAACTGTTGATTAGTAATAGAATGGCTAACCAATAGTTGATAATCGAGCATGGCTTCTGCAAAAATTTCTATACTCCGATAATGACAAAATGAACATTTCCAAATGCCCCGATAGAAATACATATTATGTTGATAGGAACATTTAGGACAAAGCACACCATGCCGAAATCGTGATGGGGCAATCGAAGTTTGAATGTGAGGAATCGTTTGTTTGGAGAGAAGCCCTTGAACCAGTTGAGCTAATTGATCATCTGTTAGCATTTTTTGAGGATGCTTTTTAAAAAGTGACTGGAGATGTTGATGAAGACCTGACACATGAAAAATAGGGAGCGCTTTAGAAGGATTAACGATGATCGCTGAAGGATTTGCTATGACAACGGCACCTTCAATGGGGAGTGAGTAAGAAAGACTTTTAAGAAAACGTATATGACGCTCAGTTTGGGTAAACGCATTTGGAAATCCTTCTACTGTGCCATCTGCCTTTGTGCGTGTACATTGATGTGTGAGTTGATTAAATTCTAGTCGACCATGAATATTTTTAATTTCTAAAACGAAGATAAATTGAGAGCAAATAAAGAGTGTATCAAGCTGATGCATATGTTGAGCAGTGTTCTTGAGACACAAATTATGTAATACGAAAAAAGTATTTGGACATAGTAATTCATGCCATTCGCGGTCCACTTTTTGTTCACCAGCAAAACCTGCATCCAGTCGGCGATATTGTTCCTGATAATAGTGAAACTCAACATCATTCTTTAAAAGCCTCCTCATCACAGCCTCAAGCCATAATAATTTTAAAGGCTTCTCTCTGATAGCAATAACCAAATATAACGCTCCTTTTTAAATTGTATTGTACTGAAAAATGGCAGCTTGTCCAATAAAAAAACGATGCAAAATTCGCATCGCTAATCATTTTTTAATTTTGGTCGCTGCTTCATATCTTTCGTAAAGCGCTCCAGTAAATCCTCTAGGGATACACCCTCAGCAAGTAGCTCGGAAAGCAATTGTTCAGCATATTTAGAGCGTTTAATTTTGAGTGTTCCTTTTAGTAGTACTGAAACATGATCACCAATTTCTTGAACTGTATGTACGATTACCTGAAAAGGAGCGGGTTCATTATCTGGAAATGAAATAACTGCACGGACATTGCAGACTGTAGCATTTACTAAGAGTTCATCAAAGGTTGAGCGATATTGTTTTTCCATAAACAATTCTAGTATCCAAGATTGATGGCTGTTTTCCTGATTAATAATAATGCCATCGACTAAAGGGAATGGTTGTACGCCATCTTTCGTGACAAGGTCAAAGGAAAGCATTTTAAATGTTTTCATTATGTATATTCCTCCTAAGTCTGTCATTCTTTTATTATAACACATGAAGTAGTGGCTGTTTGTTATGTGCACCTGTGACGATATTTCAAAACCTGCGAAAATGCTGATTTCATGAAATAGCATTTGCCATTACAGTCCAAAGCATTCAGCTAGAAAATTAAAAAAAATTAGCAAATTAAAAATGCTAATTTACCCAATTTATGCTGCAAAACAGAAGGAAATTTATAATATCGGATTTTGCCAATGCGGATATCCTTTTGTAAGATGAAAGCAATCCAACAGAAAGGTGGTGAACGAATGAATCAAGTCGGACTGGTCGGAAGGTTTACGAAAGATCCGGTGTTACGTTACTTATCTGGAAATCGTGTACAGACTCATTTTTCATTGGCCATTAACCGCAATTTTAAAAACAATCGTGGAGAAGTAGATGCAGACTTTATTTTCTGTACAGCTTGGGGAAGGCTAGCAGAACATATCGTCAAATATTGCGGTAAAGGCTCTTTAATCGGTGCAAATGGTCGTATTCAAACAAGATCATTTGTAAATGAAGAAAACACTAAGATTTTTATGACAGAGGTGGTTGTAGAAGATATACGATTTTATCATCTCAAACAAAGGAATAGTGACGAAACGGCTATTGTACCGCCACAGCCACCGAATGAACAGGAAGACTTAAAAGATTTTGTTTTACCATAGACAAGCTATTTACATACGGAGCAAGAGAAATATCGTTGTCTGATCCGCCATTCTCCTTATATTTCTTGCACCGTAGCAACAGAAAGGAATGATGTATACACATATTAAAAAGACATTGCTGAAGACCGCACAGCAATGGATGTTTTGACACAACTAAATAAGAATGTTTGAAGTAAGTAGGGATAAGAAGTAACGAGGTTCCACTAAAAGAGCGCCAAGAACAATGTAGTTCTTGGCGCATCTAATTACTATATGTCCAATGTTATTAGATCACGAAGTTCTTGATCTTCTAACTCGGTCAACCACTGGCTTGATTGAATGAGTTCTTCGGATAATGCAGATTTCTGCACCAGCATTTTATCAATTTTTTCTTCAATTGTACCGATGGTTACAAATTTATGGACCTGCACAAATTGTGTCTGCCCAATGCGATAAGCACGATCAGTTGCTTGATTTTCGACAGCGGGGTTCCACCAGCGATCTGCATGTAAAACATGATTAGCAGCTGTTAAATTAAGACCTGTTCCACCTGCTTTTAAGGAAAGAATAAATATAGGGAAGTCTCCTGCCTGAAAAGCCTCTACTAAGCGGTCACGCTGCTGCTTAGGCATAGCACCAGTTAAAAACGGTGCATCCACATTGTATAGTTCACTTAAACAATGCTGTAGCAATTGCCCCATTCCGATATACTGTGTAAAGATAAGGCATTGTTCGCCATTGTCCACAATCTCTGCTGCCATTTGTACAATGCGCTCTAGCTTAGTCGAACGTGCAAGCATTGTTTCGGCATCCTCGAAAGATTCCTTTAAATATAAGGCAGGATGATTACATAGTTGCTTTAACTTACTAAGCATCTTTAAAACACGTCCCTTTTTTTGAAAACCTGTTAACTGCTCTAGCTGATCGAGTGTCTCTAAAATATATCCTTCATAGAGAGAAGCTTGCTCGGCTGTTAATGGACAGTATTCGTTCGATTCTAGCTTATTTGGTAAGTTAAGCTGTAAATGGGGATCACGCTTTGTACGACGCAATAAGAAAGGTTGAATTTTAGCTCGTAACTTCTGCTTATGTGATTCAGATTCGTCTCGTTCAATAGGCAAAATAAATTCTTCATTGAAGCGGCCAAAGCTACCTAAATAACCCTTATGAATGAAATCAAAAATAGCCCATAGCTCAGATAAGCGGTTTTCTACAGGTGTTCCTGTAAGGGCAATATGATGGTCTCCTAACAATTTACGAATGGCTCTTGATTGTAAGGTCTGCATGTTTTTTATATTTTGAGCTTCATCGAGCACAACAGTTGCCCATTCTATATTCTGTAAAAATTCAGTATCCTGCGACACAGTACCATAGGTTGATAAAATAACATGTGGTTTTTCGGCAGTCACTAGCTCTTTAAAATCCTCATCCTTAGCTCGATTTGTCTGATAATGCGTATGCACAATCAGTGAAGGGGCAAATCGAGCGAGTTCTTTTTGCCAGTTACCGAGGACTGAGGTTGGACAAATAATAATGGTTGGCTTCGTATAATCAGCTGCTGTCTCATAAATATGAAGTAAATAGGTGATTAGTTGCACCGTTTTCCCAAGTCCCATATCATCGGCTAGACATGCACCAAAACCTTGTTCGCGCATAAAGATTAACCATTCAAAGCCCTCTTGTTGGTAAGGACGTAATTCGGTTTGTAAGGATAAAGGAATCGGTACTGCTGGCAAGCCCTTCTTCTCCAAAAGCTGCTCCATATATGATTTTAATGATTGTTGTATTTCCAGTGCGAAAATTGGATCATCTCTTAGCGCATCATCGGCATCTTCTTCGAGAGGAGCAGACAAGTCTTCGGGTAATTCTCTAAACAACAATTCTCGAACAGTCCAACTTTCATCTTCTGCCTGCTGCATTAGTTCACGCATTTCGTGCATCCAATTGGCATCGACTCGGAACCATTCCGTACCTATACGAATAAATTCACGTTTCTCATCCACCAGCTTTTTAAATTGCTCAGCTGAAATCGTTTGCCCATTCATAGAAAATTGCCATTTAAACGTTAAAATATCATCTAATCCTGCTACCTTCTTTGTGGAGACATTGTTAGTTGTTACACGTACACGTAATTTGGATTGTTTTAAATCTTTTAGCCATGCAGGGAGTACAACATCAAAACCAAGTGCCTGTAATCTGGCGAGATCCTCACGTAAAAAAGACCGTACTTCTGAGTCCTCCAATGTCACACGAATAAAGGTATCACTTCTGATATCGTCATTGGATAGAAGATTCACAATTTGTTGTTGCTGTTGTTCAATTTCAGTGGCGAACATTCGCCATTTCGTAGGAAGCGCCTCTTCAATTGGTAAGGATTGCTTACGAATAGCAGGAGTCCAGTAGTTTTTTGTCGTAGCAGTGCTGAGCACTGTTTCTAATAACCAGACATCGGCTTCATCTTCTGGCTCACTTAACCGTAAAGAAACTGAAACTGCACCGGCTTGACGAGCTTGATCCAATGGCCAGCCACCACGTAAGAAAAAGGGTAGAAGTTTTGGTAAATCAGCTAGTATTAGACCAACTTGTGAAAGCTTTTGCTGAACAGCTATTTCTAATAATGCTGTATCGATGTGATCAATAGGAAAAGTTAGCGAAGAAAAATCTTCCGCAATGACAGCGTATGACCAAAGTGAGGGCTCCTGCCAGTATTCCTGTAACGCCAGTACTTTTCCGAGCCATTCCTTACTTTCATCATTTGCACCAAGCCAATTAATAAAGGGATGTTGGAAGCTTGATGAAAAAATATCAAGTAATTCAGCAGTAGAAACCTCAATCGTGAAATCAGTCCGATTGGTTAATAAGCCATAGACATTTGCTTCATAGGTAAAGAATAATGAAGAAATTAATGTATCAGCGTCGATTGTCGTACCATTTGCAGTAAAACCCTGCAATGTAAAATATCCTTCCCGTGCTACATCAATACGAAGCTGTTGAGTTTGGGAAAAGGGGGAAGGAGCATTTATTGTCATCATACTAAGTTTCCTTTCTCAATTTCTTCTTGTAACGCACGTAATCGTTTATATTCTGCACGAATGGTTTGCATATATGTTTCAAAATAAGCTGTTTTGCCAGCTCGTTTTGCGGCACTACGCATACTTTTCCAAATACGCACAGCTTGCTTATAATTCATACGTGATTTTTGTGAAATTTCAGCCATTGCATAGACATGGTATAAAGGTAAGACAGTAGCTGGTTCAATCTGTAAGACGTCCTTTAATCCACACATTTCTAAATAGGATAGAGATGAAGGATTTAATTGATGGAGAGCAGCCCATTCACGGTAACGTCCTTTTTTTATTAAAAACGATGAAAATGGCTGAAGCCCATACACACCAAATGCACTGTATAACATTGCTTCCTCTTCCTCAGTAAGCTGTATGTCATCAAATAAAAGCTGAAATTGCCTTACGTACTGGGCTCTTTGAACGACTGGTACGACTTCCTGTAGGAAGGCTTCAGTCAAAGGTAATATAGCTCGTAAAATGACAGCTAATGAATAGGACTCACCAGCACGTTGAGCAAAAGTAGCCAGTTCAAATAAATCCTGCATTTGGGGTAAATCAATCTGTGCCAAATTTTCGAGCAGCAGATCCTCCTTTTGTAATAACACATAAAATAATAGCTTTAATGATTGCAAAGAAATTTCTTCGGAAGGGTTTTCTAGATTATTTAAATAAGTTAATTCCTGCTCGCGTCGAGGCTTTTCATAAAAAAGCACTGCCCAAAGCAGCATATATAGACGAAGTCGATGGGCAAACAGCCCTTGTCGTTCTAATAAAAATTCCCTTACTAGCTCTTGAATGGCATCATAAAAAGGATCAGTCGCAAAAAGACGTGACCGATTCGTTAACTCAGTAAGAATGCTTTCAAAGGATTGCATGCTTTGATCGATAAAGTATTTCATATATGGAGAATCTAATGAATGCCCAGCTGTTGCATTTAAATGCCGCCATATAGTATTAAAAATAGCTAATTCCATATAGAGCTTATAAAGGGGCTGCCATTCACGTTCAAAGGGCATATGCCGGCGAAGACGCTCCAATGCATCTGTTCTTACAGCAGAAAGCCCATAGCCCTCTAATACTCGGCCAGATGGTAATAAGCGCTTCATTACTTCATCAACCATCATCGACCAGCTTTGTGGTCTACGTTCTTCTGCTAAGGTTTTTAGCTGGACCGATTTTTGAGCACGCCAAGCACTCGACCAATTTTGCACGGAGTCAAAGTATTGGTAGAGAGCGAGTAAAGCACCTACTTGATGTCGACACCATTTAGGTTGTGGACAGTTACAATGTAGCTCTTCCTTGTAAAAATCAATTTCAACAGAAGCGGGTCTGACATCCTGAACACTTGCATATAATATAGAACTTGTTCCATTAAAACGTTCAAAAACAATGGATTTATTTCTTACAGAAAAGACAGCACGACGCACTAGTTCTTCATCTTCCGTAGAGGAAGGATGTAGCCCTTGTTCAGCTTCTTTTAATTTAGTCAGCACAAATGCTTGATGTTCTTTAGCTATTTGCGATATAGACAATGCCATAACCTCACTCCTTTCATCATGTATGGCTATGTTTAACATTGTTAATTGTAAGAATGAAAAAAAGACTGTCCTTCCATTATACGATTAAAATGCAGTAATGATAAGCTGAATGATCAGAAAGAAAAAAATGAAGTCAAAGATAGTTAACAAGCCAATTGATTTGTGTTAAAATCTGAATAATCAGATAACTAAGGAGGGATGAAGGATGATGCAAGTTCAATACATGAAGCCGTTTTACACAAAAGTTACTGGAGACAAATTACGTCTCGTATTTGCTTATCAATATTTCTCTATTTTAAAAGAGAATGAGATTTTCCATTTCATTCCCATAGAAGGTAAAGAGATGATTATCAACATGAAGACACAGCAAATTGAAAATTTATCTGAGGTTTTTGTTTTCCAAAAAGGAAATCGTTTTATCCGATTACCACTTTATCAACTACTGCTTATTACGAATGTTCATGAGCATTTAGCACCAATACTTGAAAGCGCAACACCGAAGAAACAAATTCCACTTGTTTCATCTGTGACGGTTGGCGAAATCGATCAGCTTATCGCAGAACTAGAGGAGAAAAATTTTGATTATTTAATTGATCAAACATTATTGGAGAACGATAAAGAACTCTTTTTCGAATTGCTACAGCAAAAGAGCCATCAACTTGGAGGTTTAACAATTGAATAGTTGGAATGCCCAGTAAGCACCTACTTTTCAGAAATGATAAGCAGGTGCTTTTACTAAAATTTGGCATGTATCTCCAGAAAGAGAAGAATTGTATTCCAACACAAGTTACAATAGGAGAACACCTTCATTAAACGTCTGCTACTATTATATTGCCACAAAGCTGAATGAGCGACTTGCAAGTCAGCTAATCATCATCGCTCGTAATGACTATAGGTTCACTAAAAAATCTGGACACTATTAAGCTAAAAGGAGTCATGTGCCTATAAATTGTTAATAATACATAAAAAATTAGCAACGATTCCCATAATGGTGATTAATAGAATAGAGAATAGGCCGATATACATATTAAGAAGGTGGTGAAAGCATGCTTGGTAAGTGGTCAGCTACGGGGATGTCGATCCTGAATAATATGAATCGGCATCAAAGTGCGATGAGTAAAGCTATGCTACGCATTTCGTCGGGGTATCGAATCAATAGTGCAGCGGATGATCCAGCTGGATTGGCGATTTCTGAAAAAATGCGTTCTCAAATTCGGGGATTGAATATGGCGGCTAAAAATATACAGGACGGCATTTCTCTCGTGCAGACAGCAGAGGGGGCACTGAATGAGACACATGCGATGATTCAGCGCATGCGTGAATTAGCAGTGGAGGCAGCCAATGACACATTAACCGATGATGATCGTGAAAAATTAGAGCTGGAGTTCCAAGAATTAAAGAAGGAAATTCAGCGACTCTCTACGGATACAGAATTTAATACGAAGACATTACTCAATGGAGATCATGAGACAAATAGCATTAAAATTCAGGCAGGGGCCAATGCAGGGCAGCATATAGAATTATTTATCAATGGTATGGGCTCTGAAGCACTCGGTTTGAAGGATGTGTCCATTGCTACTCGTGAGGATGCGGATAAAGCCATTTCTTCAATGGATGAGGCTTTAAAACGTGTATCTAATGAGCGTTCTCGTCTAGGAGCGTACCAAAATCGTTTGGAACATGCTTATAATGCTAATGTTAACACCGCAGAAAATTTACAAGCGGCAGAGTCTCGTATTCGAGATGCAGATATCGCTAAAGAGATGATGAATATGGTGAAGGCTCAAATTTTGATGCAGGCCAGTCAATATGTCTTAGCTATGCATTTGCAGCAAGCACAGTCTGTTTTAAAATTATTAGAAATCGGAAAAAAATGATGAATTTCAATATTAATTGAAATTCATCGTTTTTTCATGTTTATTGTGAAAAAACCTCAATGGCTAATTTCGCCGTTGCTGTTGCTTCATTTTGTAAGGGTATGATAGCCTGACGCATATTTTCTTGAACCGTCGTAAATGATTCAAGGATTGTGACGGCTTGTTCAAACAATGTCACACCGTTCCAATCATCTGCTTCGACATGACCAATAACTGGTTGACTGACAATGTCAGCAAACGCATCGATTTTTGGATCGTACGAGATGGCGATAAAAGGAGTCGCATAGATTGCAGAAAAAATGAGAGAATGTAGTCGCATCCCAATTAATAATTGAGATTGTCCAATTACTGCGATTTTCTCCTCTATGGATAAATCGGCTGGCGCAATCAAACTTTTCTCCTTCATTAGTGCAGCTACTTCCTGTGATGTTTTTAAATCATGCTCACCATGCATAGGTAAGAAGACAATTTGCTCACCTTGACGCACTAATTCGTCTAGGCTATGCGCAATTTTTTCTTTGTACGCTATGGCGGATGGCCAGTCACGCACACTTACAGAGATATAGCTATCTGCTGATAATGTGACACTTTCGAGCCATTCACTATGAAAGTCACTGCCGTTAAGTCCCATAACAGGGTCTGGCACAAGCTTAGCCTCTTTTCGCACACCAATCTCTGTTAGAAGAGATTGAGAGGCTTTATCTCGGACTGTAATTTGCTCTACCTTATTAAAGACAGAGCGAACAATGAATTTACTTAGAGAGTGATTAATCGGGCCCATGCCTTGGGCGTAAACAAATACTGGTTTTTTCAACCATTTTGCTATTTGGATAACGCCCGCATAGTAAGGAATGGTTTTCATTCCTGTTTGATCCTGCATAAGGCTACCGCCACCGCTGATAAGTCCATCTGCCCTTTTAAGCAATTGGCGTATTTCTTTCATTTTCCAACGATTCACGGCTTTGACACCGTATGTTTGCTCAGTAGCTGCTGGATTATTGGATAATACCGTGATTTCTATATCATGCTGCCACTTTTTTAGAGAGTGGATAATGGACAGCAGGATGGCATCATCGCCAACATTATCAAATCCATAATAGCCAGATAAAACAACGTGCATTATGACCACCTCGCGATTGCCTTAGAAACCCAACGATAACCAATTTTGAAGATGAGGATAAACACTAATCCTACTACAAGGCCAAGAGATACGCTGTATAGTGTACGCAAGACAGAAACAGCTACTGGAATGTGTAGGTGGGTAAATGTATTGACGATGGATAGGAATCCGATAACACCTGGTACAAGTAGGATACTACCCCATTTGCGATTAATCCCCATTACATATAACGCTAAAATAAAGAATGGGAAACCAATTAAAAATTCCTTCGTCCTTGGTCGAACATACAATGTATTTTCGAGCCATTGTCTAAAGGCTAATTCCATATCACTGACAGAGCCAGAGTTACCTGTACGGCTAATGTAAAATAAACCGATACCTGCGACAACTACTAGTAATAGCACATGCCAATATTTTAGTTCTTTGTTTAATAATGTGACGGTATTCGATAAAGATTTTTTGATGTTTTGCTCAGCTAGTCGGTTGATCTCAATTACAGTAAATAATAATACACCCATAATTGGAATGAGATAAACAAGCTTAACTCCTTTAAATACAGCAAAGCCTGTCATAAAGGCATTACCATTCAATAAGCCAATGACAATGATAATCCCAATAAGGCTAATCGCTACGGCCTTCACATATTGCACCAAGATTTTAGTCATTTTCGTAGAGCCTTGCGCCGATTTGATGACTGCATAGGTTGGTGCAAGGACTGCAATAATTAGTGCAAAAGCTTGTAAGAATAGAGTACTTTTTAGAATAAAGTACGCAATAGCTAGTAACGCCATAAAGCCAGCTGCCGCTAAACGAAGAGGCATCCATTTTACTAACTCTGAAACGATAAAGGTAAATAAAATACCTGCTAATAATACGGTTGCTGTGACCCATGCTGGAACGGCAACTTTATCAAATAGCTTTGGTTCACCTGGTTGGAAATGATGGGGCATTGTCTCATGAACACCATTTAAGTATTCAATCGTGTCTTCTATATTATCTTTGGCATTGCCTGTTGTTTTAATATGATAGAAGATGGAGCGAATATTACGCTCTTTGACAGCTCGTGTTGTACGGTCAATACTTGCATTTAACTTTAATTTTGTTTCTCTGTTGACATTGATACTATGCAAACGAATCATATGATAATCCGTCATTTGAGCAATTTTACTTTCGCCTTTAAGCGGGTTGCTTTCAATTGTGTAGAAGTAATAGCCAGCATCACTTAATTTTTCAACTAATTGATTGCCATCTTCTTGTCCAAATCCAATGGCTTCATCGCCTTGGCCAAGCAAACGACCAGCAGAAGCATCTTTTAACGCTAGTAATTGATTTACTATTTTTTCATTAGCTACTTCATTATCTGCATTTTCCACTTTAAAGATGTGGGCTAGTCCATGCTTACTAATCATATCAATCGCAGGCTGATCGTAGCCAATTGGTGTTTTTAAATCAAAATTGTGGTTAGAAGCAGGGAGGAAATAAAAAGCTTCTTCTCCTATTTGTACTTCCTCTGGTTCCATGCTTTCCATGATAAGCTTCTGATAACTTTCATTTTCAGGCACTCGAATATAATAGCCACCCTTAGTGATATCAACAGCATCTTTATAAGGTGTAAATAATAATTGCGCTGCTAATTCGCTTTCTTTATAAACCTTAATTAAGTTTTGCTTTTCCATTTCCTTTAATGTTAAAGGCTCTAGACTTACCGTATTCAGTCCAGCATCCTTTAAGGAGGAAAGAATTTCATCCATTGTTAAATCGCTATTTTTTTCTGCGGTTTGTATTTCATGATAGGGAATGACAATTTCATAAGCATTATTCGATTGCTCTGCATTCCACCTCATCATCATACCTGTGGAGGAAACGATGAGTAAAAGAACAATGATTCCCCAAAGCCATTTCTGTTTCGACATAAGTGTCCTACCTCTCTTAATTATGAAAATCTTTTTCCGATAACAGGGATTTTCTTTAAATCTTGTTTATGGATTGCTTTCATCATCCATAGAAGAAGGAAATAAAGAGCTCCTCCCACTATGATTGCAACAGTTAAATAACCCATCGCCAACATTCGAGACCAATGTGTAAAATCAAGCCAAAGCGTTGGTAAACCAACGGCTGCCCCCATTACAATGGAAGACACAATCATTTTTACCGTATCTTTTCCAAGAACAGTGAAGCGAATCATACGATAAATAAAGACAGAATTCACAATAAATAACACTAAGTACACCAACAACGTTGCATATGCAGCACCATCTAAACCGAATTCTTGAATAAAGAAGATGTTCGCAAACACCTTAAGGACAACTCCACTCAAAATAATGATGGCTCCTGTTTTGGCAGCGTTCATGCCCTGTAAAATACCTGTTCCAAGTAATGTCAGGGATGTAAAGACCGAGCTAAGGTTAATGATGGCTAACATTAAGCTTCCCTCTAAGTCTTTGAAAAGAGCTAGATTTAAAGGCAAGGTTAAGGCTAGCAACCCGATAGCAGCTGGCCAAGAAATAAGATGTGTCATACGATGTGTTCGTTCAATAATACTGCGTGTTTCATTCAATTTACGTTCTGCTAGCTTCGTTGTAATCAGCGGCACAAGTGGTAAGATAATTGAAGAAGCGAAAACCGTTGTGATTTGAACTAATGTCAGTCCTCGACCATAAATCCCGTAAAGGAAGCTAATCTCACTTGCATCTGCTCCAGCATTTCTTAAGCCATATGTGACCGTGAAGGAGTCAACGAAATTAAAAAGTGCCATTGTTACAGAACCAATTGCAATGGGTATGGAGATTTTTAAAATGGTTTTACTGTATGTGGAAAAATCCTTACTAGAATATTTCTCTTTGCTCGTCACTTTTACCGAAGAACGGAAATATTTAAAGAGTAAATAGAAAAGTGATCCAAGTGCACCTAATACAGAACCTGCCATAATACCACCAGCTACGATATCATTTGAATAATCCATCGCAACTAAGAAATACGCAACAATTAAAATTAAAGCGACACGTACTAATTGCTCAATTACTTGTGAGATGGCAGTAGGTCGCATATCCCCAAAGCCTTGGAAAAATCCTCGATAGACAGCCATATAGGGAGCAACGAGTAGTGTTAGGGCTACAATGATCAATGCAATCTCCGTTGAAGGGCCACCAAGTGCATTCGCTATCTGCTCTGAAAAGCCGTAAATGATTGTAAAACTAATGACGCCAAAGGATAATGCAAGGATTCTTGCAGTCACATAAATTTTCTTAATTTTGGCAGTATCCATACTCGTCCTAGCTTCCGCAATCAGCTTAGAAATAGCGATAGGGATACCAGCAACGGATAAATACAGTGCCACCATATAGACAGGATAAACAAGACTAAAGATACCGAGTACTTCATCACCAGCAATATTTTGTAGCGGTATACGGAAAATACTACCAATTACTTTAGAAAGTAATGTTGCAATTGTTAAGATAAGTGTACTTTTGACAAAGGTTGACTGACTCATTTTGTTTTGCCCTGACCTTTAAGCTTTAATGCAAAAACCTTTAAAGCAAAGCGAGGGAGAACGAGCATTCTGCCAAAACGACTTGGCTGACGCAGCACTCGGTAGAGCCACTCCAAGTTTAACTTTTGCCAAATGACTGGTGCACGCTTTACAGTGCCAGCGATCACATCGAAGGAACCACCTACACCGATAAATACACCCTTTGAAAACTTATCCAGATTTTCTGTAATCCATTTTTCCTGTCTTGGTACACCTAATGCTACAAACACGAGATCAGGCTGTAATGTCGCGATTTCATTTGCAAAATCATTATTATTCCAGTCGAAGTAACCATCATGATAACCAACGACATCAACATTCGGGTAGTTTTTATGAATATTCGCAACCGTCTTTTCGATTGTTTCTTTTTGTGCACCTAATAAATAAATTTTAAAACGCTTCTGCTGACCTACTTCCAGCAGCTGTACCATCGTATCATAGCCTGTTACACGTTCTGGCAGTGATTCACCAAGGATTTGTGCAGCTTTAACGACACCAATGCCATCCGCACAAATATAGGTCGCCTGCTGTAAATAATTCATCACAGTGGCATTTTCATTTGCCTGCATAACAACTTCTGGATTGGCTGTTACAACGAAAGTCTTTTCTTGCTGTTCAATACGATGAACGAGTAAATCAACAAACCCTTGCTGATTAATATGTAAAAAGGGTACGCCCATAATTGTTACATGCCTCATATAGTGTTCAAACCTTTCTGTAATTCCTTTTTCACTGCAATCTATCATACCATAAAAGCAATATTGACAGGAAATTTTCGTATAGGGGTTTAGTCGTTATGGAAGAGGGTATATCTCAGACAGGGGAATGAAAGCGGAAAGGGATGTCGATAGTCATAGTCGAGTAGCGCCTATTACTTAGCATGATCGATGAAACAGCTGAATAAGCATAAAATTGTACTAAATTTTAGGAGAATTTTTTCATAATCCTAACATATAATTTCGAGTTTCTTCTATTATATAGCGATCAAATAGTAGGACAAAAATGAACAATAAAAAGAGTGCGCAGCAATGTCGCACTCTTTTTTAGATGATCGCAATCGAATCATTTTTTTACAATATAATCACCATGCACCCAGCCAGTTTTGCCGTTGTAGATTACCTGATACCAGGCACCATTTTTTATGAACTCACCTTTGTCATCGACTTCACCAATAATAAAGCCATTCGGTTTCACTGTGCCTAAAATAGCGCTTGTAGTGGAAGGTTCACTTCTGACATTGAGCGTGATATTCATGTTAACAATCTGTAGACCATTTTCAAGAACGACATAATCATCAAATACCCAGCCTTCTTGTCCATTAACACTTACTTTGAACCAGCCACCATTTTCGCCAAGGACTTTAAAGGATGTATCCTTTGGTAAATTCGTAATGATTGAAGCATTATCAGTTGTAGTCGGGTATGTTCTCATATTGAGATTAATCGTAGCCTTGCCTGTTGCTCCAGCTAAACCTAAATCCAACGCATATTGCTTCGTTGGGCTTGGTAATGATGGCGCGGAAGACTGACTTTGATAAGCAGGTACATCAAACACCAAATTAGTTGTTGTATGAGCACCAATTAATTCGTAGATGTCATAAATCTTTTTTGCTTGAATGACTGCCCACATCACATGCGTAGCATATTGGTGAACGGTTGGATTTTCAGGATTCCAACGCATTTTATATAGTGTGTCTTGCCCCTTGCTAATATACTGATCCTTTACAAATTGAGCACCACCGATAATAGCATCCTCAACAGTAAACCAACCATTTGCATAGGCACGCTCAGCCCCATATTTATTAGCATCTGCATCAATAGCACCAATACCATAAGCATTGTAAGTTTTCTTAATCGCTGTTAATTTTTCACGATTTTCTGCGGTCGCCATCATCGGTTTACCATTAGTATCTAAACCAACCTCGATACCTTTAATGAGTGAAGAGCCACCATTGGCTGTTTCATGTAAGGCATGGGACACCAAATAAATGGCATTGACATTGTTATCGACACCCGCCTTTATAAAGGCATCAGCTGTATTCGCTAAGCTTCCTTTATTCGCAAGTACCTTATCATTCAGTTCCTTTGCACTAAGGTTATTCACCACAGTAGATAATTTTAAAAATTGATAATAAGATGGGCTATCCTGCATAAAGCTTTTTGGGTGCACATAGTATGACACTAGTGCCTCGCTAGCCGTGAAAATGCCTGCACCATCAACCTTTGGATTATTCTTCGCCTGATTACGCACCACCGTTGAGTAATCGTGTGAGTAGTTCGTCGTAGTGTATTGCTTACCACCTGTTTCAGGTGCTTCCAAATGGATTAAACGATAGAGCACAGTAGCTGCCTCGGCACGAGTTGTTTGGGCAAGAGGTGCAAATTGATTATTAGGCTTCCCGACAAGTAGTCCTGTCGTGACGACAGCTTGTACATCTGCATAGGCCCATTTGGCAATACGGGCATTATCATTAAACGTAATAGGGGAGGAAGTTGTGTTGATGTTTTGGTAATGGAGAGCTCTTTTTAACATAGCCGCCATTTCCTGACGGTTAATATGGTCATTCGGGTTGAACTTACCTTGCTCATCACCTTTAATCAGTCCGTGATAGCTTGCCTGTTCGATAACCCCGTAATACCAGTCACCCTTCTTAACATCTGAGAAGGTTGCATTACTAGAAGCAGCTGGCAGATTAAGTGTTCTAACTAGAAATGCAGCAAACTCAGCACGAGTAACAGCATCATTCGGACGATAATTGCCGAATTCATCACCTTTCATTAAATCGTTGGTAATAAGATAGTTCATTTCATGGTAGGCCCAGTGCTTCGAAAGATCTTCTGCTGAAGCGGAAGTAGGTGCCAGATATAACATTCCGGCAAGCACGGCCCCGTAAAGAGGAAATTTACGTTTCATTTTTTTAGCTCCCTTCAATAGCTGATGATGTTCTATCAAACTATCAAAAGTGTAGCATAAAAATAGCCAATCTATCATTACAACATGAGGACAGATAGAGACTGCTTTTCATTAATATAGTAGAAACTCTTGAAAAGTCTGGATTTTACAGAAAAGTACAAACAGTATTACTGTAGCTTTACAATTATTACTAAATTATTACGGGAGTCTTTAATTTTTGACAATTTAGTAACCATTCTAGAAAACACTTGGTTATTAAGGAGAGTCAGGTATAATAGGTAACGGAACTATATGTTACCAATCCAAATAAGGGGATAAATAGATGGGAGATTATAAGTTTCTATAAAATACCACACTAGGTATGGTAAAAAAATCTTCTATAACTAAATTTATGTCCCAGTGCTTGAATTATGGAAAAAAGAGTGTTATATTATTGTAGAAAGTGAATAAGCTTACTAGAATGGTATTCTACTACTCTTTTTCTAGTAACTTTACTAAGAAAATTTGCTTTAGTTTTGAATTATTCAGGAAAGCTATAATACATAAATTTAGGCAACTAATTATGGTGGTACTATAGTTTTCATTGGAATAATATCAATTTTTAGGAATATTAGGGAGGAATACAAATAATGGCAAAGCAAAACAAAGGCCGTAAGTTTTTCGCGGCATCTGCAACAGCTGCATTAGTTGCATCAGCAATCGTTCCTGTAGCATCTGCAGCACAATTAAATGATTTCGATAAAGTTTCAGGGTACGCTAAAGAGGCAGTTCAAGCTTTAGTTGACAGTGGTGTAATTCAAGGAGATGCTAACGGCAACTTCAACCCAACTAGCACAATCACTCGTGCACAAGCTGCAACAATCTTCGCAAATGCTCTAGAATTAGAAGCTGAAGGTTCTGTAGACTTCAAAGACGTAAAAGCTGACGCTTGGTACTACGATGCAATCGCTGCAACTGTAGAATACGGAATCTTTGAAGGTGTAAGCGCAACTGAATTTGCTCCTAACAAACAATTAACTCGTTCAGAAGCAGCTAAAATTCTTGTTGAAGCTTTCGAATTAGAAGGTGAAGCAGATCTAGGTCAATTCGCTGACGCTTCAACTGTTAAATCATGGGCTAAACCTTACCTTGAAATCGCAGTAGCAAACGGCGTTATCAAAGGTTCTGAAGCAAATGGTAAAACAAACTTAAACCCAAATGCTTCAATTACTCGCCAAGACTTCGCAGTTGTATTCTCACGTACACTTGATACTGTAGATGCAACTCCAAAAGTTGACAAAATCGAAGTAGTTGACGCTAAAACTTTAAACGTTACTTTAACTGACGGTACTAAAGAAACTGTTACTTTAGAAAAAGCTCTAGAGCCTAACAAAGAAACAGAAGTTACTTTCAAAATCAAAGACGTTGAGTACACAGCTAAAGTTACTTATGTTGTAACTACAGCTACTGCAGTTAAATCTGTATCTGCAACTAACCTTAAACAAGTAGTAGTAGAGTTCGACGGTAAAGTTGATCCATCTACAGCTGCTGAAGCAGGTAACTATTCTCTTACTGGCACTAACGATCCTGAAGTGGATACTGCAGTAGTTTCTGAAGATGGTCGCTCTGTAACGTTAACTCTTAAAAACCAATTCGAGAACCAAGCAGAATATAAATTATCACTTAACAATATTAAAGCTGGCGATAAAGTTTTAAATGAAAAAGATTTAAAATTCAAGCCTCTTGACAACACAGTGCCAACTGTAGCTAAAGTAGAAGCTTTAGGTAACAAAACTGTTCGTGTACACTTCAGCGAGCCAGTGAAACCTGCTCAAACATCACAATTCCAAATTGATGGTAAAACAGTTGTTGGTTCAATTCAAACAAACTTAAACTCTGTAATCATTAAATTATCTAATGCTTTAACTGATGGAGAACACACTCTAACTGCTGAAGGTACTGAAGATTTCAATAACTTCAAAACAGTAAAAGCTGACACTAAATTCAATGTTGTTGAAGATAAAACTGCTCCAACTGTATCAGTTGTAAGTGCTTCATTTGAGAAAGTAGTTCTTAAATTCTCTGAACCAGTTGAACAAGTATTCGCTTCAAACATCTACTGGATGCAAGGTGGATCTAAAAAGCAAGCTTCTTCTGTAAAACAACTTGCTGATGATAAATATGAGTTAACATTTGCTGGTGACAATAAACTGGTTTACACAACAGATTTACATGTTACTAACGTAAAAGACTACTCTGGTAACGTTATTGATAAAGATACAAAAGTTCAAGTAACACCTGTAATCGATCAAACTCGTCCAGAAGTAATTAGCTCTACATTTGTTAAAGATTCTAACAACAAACAAATCACTATCAAATTTACAAAATCATTAGATAAAGAAACAGCTAAAAAAGCTGCTAACTATGTCATTAAAGACAAAGATGGTAAAGTTCAACCAATCTCTACTAATGTTAATGTAGATAAAGATAAAGAAGTAACAATTACTTTACTTGGTAGTTTAAAAGATACTTCTGATTACACATTAAGTGTAAATGGTGTAGCTGATAACACTACATTGAAAAATGTAATGCTTCCTTACACTACAACTTTATCAGTTAAAGACGTTACTGCACCAACATTTGAAAAAGTAACACGTTTAAATGATAAACAACTTTATGTTGCATATAGTGAAGCAATGGCTACAAGTGGAGACGGAAGCATTGTTGATGTAGATAAATATTCTGTTACTGCTGATGGTACAAAATTAACAATTTCAGGATTTAATGTAACTCAAGATGCAAAAGGAGTTATTCTTAACTTCACTAAAGACCTTCCAGCAGTTGCTTCTAAAGATTTCAAAGTAAAAGTATCACTTGTTAAAGACTTAGCTGGCAATCATTTAGAAGGATATACTAAAGAAAGAACTGTTGAATCACATACAGCGACTGATATTAAATCAGTTGAAGCTACTGCAAAAAATAAAATTGAAGTAGAATTCACTAACCCAATTCAATCACTAGTTCAAGGTGACTTCAAATTTACTGATTCTGAAATTGCTCATTATGAACTTTCTAGTAATGGTAAAGTAGCAACTTTCACATTAAAATCAGATTTAAAAGAAGATGCTACTAAAGATGGTAAAGAAGTATCATTAACTATTACAAATCCATCAACTATTGATGTATTAGGTAACAAAATTAATGCTATTGCTGGCGGTAAACCAGTTGTTGACAAAATCTCAGCTACTGTTGATACTGAAAAAGTAGTTTCTGTTGCAAACAGTCAAGATCAAATCAAAATCACTTTCAATGAAGCTGTTAAACTTACAGCTGATAATGCAGCATCAGATTTCACAGTATATGATGGTCTAAATTCAAGTACTCAAGTTAAAGTAAAAGAAGCAGTATTAGAAAGTCCAACAACTATTACAGTTGACGGTAAACCTGTACAAGTTAGTAACACTGTTATCTTAACTCTTGAGAAGAATTTAGTTGCTGCTACTGTTGAAGTTACAAGCCCACGTTTTGTAGCTGATAAAGCTGATAATGTTATTGCTAAATTCGAAAAAATTTCTGTAGAAATGGATAAAAAAGGTGCAGAAGATACACTTGCAACAGCAAAAGCTGAATTAACATCATCAATCAATGCTGCTCAAGCTGCTCATGATGACGTTGCCTTTGTTGAAGGACCTGCTGCTGGTAATACAATTGTAGGTTCAAGAGCAACTCTAGCAGCAGCTATTACTGCTGCAACAAATGCTAGCAACAAATCAGATGCAACTGCAGCTGATTTAAACACAGCGAAATCTACTTTAGATACTGCTGTAGCAGCTTTCAAGGCTGCTAAAGTTGCTCCAATCACTGGATTAAATCCTGTAAGTATTGTAATTGCTACTTCTCCTGTAGATTCTTCTAATACTGTTGAACTTGCTGCTGGAGAGACTCTTACATTAAGTTCTTCTGCGGAAGCTGTAGCTACTGTAACTGAAGACCCAGCTAAAACAATTAAAGTAACTGGACTTACTGCAGGTACTGCAACTATTACTGTTCAAGTAAAAAATGCTGTAGGTACTGTAATTAAAGCTGGTACTGTAGCTGTTACTGTAGCTACTAATTAATAAAACTAAAAGAAAAGTTACTCTATTAACTGATTAATTCAGTAAACTGAGTAGAAAGGAAAACCCTATGTCTTGCATTAAGCAATGAATATGGGGTTTTCTTTCTGTTTATTTATCCCTATTAATTGTAGTTAATCCTGTTCTTATAAAACATTCAGTTTACAAGGACCTAATCTTACTGCATCCAGTGATGTGCTGAATGACACAAAAGAAATGAAGTCAGGTGAAATCGTATACGGTGGTACCAGGGCGGGGTTCTTTAAAAGATAAGATTTCTATGGTTAGGCAGACGAATCCCTGTAAGCAGGGTAAGCTAATGTATGGTGCGAAATAAAGCTAGGAGCTAACTGTATATTCCTATAGACGCAATGCTATGGAGGCGATCTATGAATTGACTGTTAAACCGGTCGTTCTTACTTCTGGATAGTGGAAACCTAAGGAAATCAGGAAGTAGTGGAACTTTTGAAGTCTTGTTATAAGAGGTGTGTCAGCGGATTTTAGTAGTGTAGATCGCTAGCCGTTTGGATTTGTATGGTAACATATGAGAAGGAGAAAACTAGCAGGAGCGAAGAAATCCAGTCAGTGGTAGATCTATAAGAAACTTATTTCCCAAAATTTTGTTTCTTTAAAAGTTAAATTCAGAGGCAATCATATTAAATGATTGTCTCTTTTATTATTTTGTATCTACTCTTGGAAAGAAGAATTCTCATTCTATTTAATATAGAGGGGTTCCTTGTAATGTTTATCATTTAATGCTTGAATAACTTTAGTGAAAAAAGGAGATGAATAAGTAAAAATCATTAGGTAGGTTAATATGGAATTTTATAAAAAAAAGAAATCTTTTGCTACAGTTGTCGTAAAAAAACTATATTTACTTATAGAGATACGTATAGAAAGAACGGGGTAGACAGTCATTGTAGTGAATGTTCTGGTATTTGGTTTGAATGGCAAAATAGAGCTGTGGAGAGGGAAATGGAAAAGTGGATTGAATATAATAAACATCTTATCAAATGACTAATAGGTTGTTTATCAATAATTAATAGAGAAGTTTATACTCGAAGCTCTGCAAAGAAAGTCTTTGCAGGGCTTTTTCATTATGAATATAATAAGCTTCTTGATAAAAATATTTTATTATTTAGTCTAGTTAAATGTATTAAGCCTAATAGTAAATTAAAGACATTTTAAATATGGTAATACTAATAGTAATGGGGCATTTTCTCGTATATGAAGTTAATAAGCAATAGTAATAAAGGCAATAATAAGCGGAAAAATTTTTAGATTCTCCATGTGAAGTGCATGCTTAATAGATTAGAGTCTTATTGTACTATTGATAAATAACAGACATTATTTTCGTTATCTATTTTATCAACAAATTCAACAACTTGTTCAATTTACTAAAAAAGCTTTTTACATTTTGTTTTTTAGCTCGAGAAGATATTTCGATATTAAATAACCTCTTTTTGTATGAAGGGAGATATTGTTTAAAGAAGGTAGTTTTCTCAAAGATTGTTGCTGTTAAAATAAAAAAACAGATTTAATCTACAAAGCGTGTAGAATAAATCTGTTTTTTGTAGTTTGATTTTCATGAATCAAAATTACTAAAGGATTCCATTAGCCATTCCTGTAGCGCTAAAATAAGAACTATACCACAGAAAATGAAAGATGTTTAAGTTCTTTCACAGGAAAAGAGATGCCTTAATCCATAATCACACTTGATTGCTGAAGATCGTTTTTCTGTGTCCCCAAACTTTTATTTTAGAACTTTTTTTATCGACCTTAACAGCTTAATACATTGCAGTCCATCTTGCGCTATTTTTTTATATTACGGGCTTACTGTTTACTGAACGAAGAATTGACGAATTTAAACAGGGATCTAGTTTAACAATTAAAGTGGAGAAACCACAAGTTGATAGTATTTATCTGGCGTATAAATAATGTTGTATGGCGAGAATATTCCAATAACATATTGTGGCACAGAGCCATCACTTTTTAAGCCAGGAATGTTTAAATAAACATTTTGATAGAAGTCTCCATTGTCTCTGGCTACTTCAACATATTTTCCATTTATTTTTTCATATACTACTACCCCATAATTGTATCCGCCATCAGGAACTTGCAAAGCAATTTGATAGCCATTAGGATTAGTTCCATATTCAAATTTCCAATAATCAATATCATTTACTGAACTGATGTAACCTCTATTTATTGCCTGATCGATGTTATAAGTAATAACCTGACTGCCAGTAGCCCAGCTATCGTTCGGTTCTGTTTCCCACTGAATATAATTCGCTGAGGCCGCTGAGGCACCTGTGGACAATAAAAATATTGTGAGTAATGTCATAATAGAAAATGTATAGAGTTTCTTCATTTTTCAAACCTCCTAATATATTGTTTGGGTGACCAGCTAATACTAGATTAACATATTATATGTTAATAAGGAATTATTTTACTTATAACTATTATTTTACAATTGTTGTAATTAAACAGGAAATAAAAATCGAACTCTATCAGTATTCACTGCGGATTATAGCTTATTTATATTATTGTTTAATCTTTATATAATATTCACAAATTAGAAAACATCAGTAAAAGTGAAAGCCCATCAACCTTAATTTAGAGTGTATACTTTGTAAAGGATATTTTGAAAAAGCGGAACTTCTTTGAACTGTACCAAGAAAATACCAAACGACTTTATCTTACTCACCTACGATGAATGGTTATGAATACACAAACCAAACACCATTTACTATTAGTTTTGTTGGAGATGGTGAAATATTAAAAACTTTTACGCTCTCAAAAGATAACAATGTAATTAAAGTTGATATCCCAATTGATGTGAAAAGGACATTTGGAGTAATTATAGAAGGTGACGTAACGGATTACTCAATTGTCACATTACTAGGATCAAAATTTATAAATAAGTTGAACAGGTAACTTATATAAAAAAACTTTATTTGTAGGCAGTAAGCCACTAATGCGTTTAAAAAGCATCTGATGAAAAGTGGACTCTTTCAAACCTCGAAATGCATATTATGGAAGATAACTCTGAATATATATAAAAAATTATAATAATCGTCGTATTAAATATGTATAATTTCCATTTCTTAAGTAATTGGAAAAATAAAAAAAGTAGCTAATTTATCTTTGAATAGATTAGCTACTTTTATTTTTAACTTACATTTAAAGTGGATTGTTCTTCTTGGATAGCCTTAATAGGTTCTGTTCTCCATACTTCATTTTCTATGGTGATTACCCAAAAGTTATGTAACTTTTTTTTATAAAACGAGTCTACTTAAGAAAATATAACTTTACTGGAAGTTCTAATAGTAATGAAGTTACTTATCAAATATTATGCACATATAATTTGATAAAAAGCTGACTTCATTACCTTTAAAATACAGTACGATGGGGGTTATACATAAGGATTTATCAAGTAGCAATGAGTTTGATAGAAAATGTTCATGGAGATTTGGAAATAGCCTTTTCTTTCTATGAAGCTTTTGAAGGAGAGGGGTTAGCACTCTAGTACCGAATTCAACTCTTTTCGATAAAAATCCCACATTTTAGGGTTTTTTCGTGTTAAGATGTTAAAGACTATGGAATGTGAAAAAGGAGATTAGCATGTTTAAGAAACTTAGGAATACATGTATTGTATCGGCAGTTGCTTTGGCTACCATTTTGCCTGGACAAGCATCTGCAACAGCTATTAGTAAAGATGGAATTCAGATAAAAAACAATGTTTCGATTACGATTAATGGAGAGACGATTAGTGTCAATGACCCTATCTTAAATAAATCGGATTTCTTATTATTACCGATGCGCGCATTATATGAGGCGATTGGTGCGAATGTGGAGTGGAATAAGGAAACATTGACAGCGTCAGCTACTCGAAATGGTAAGCTTGTCGATTTAACGATTGACTCTATGAACGCATTAGTAGATGGGGAAGAGGTGGCGATGGATGTCGCACCGTTTATGTATAAGGACCGAACTTATATGCCATTACGCTTTGTCAGTGAAAACTTTGATGGCACTGTGAATTGGGACCCCGATACTCAAAGTGTAGATATTACGTTATCTGATGAAACACCAGAGCAACCTCAAGAAAACCCATATATTTTACATATTAATAATCATCGCATTGTGATGAAAGATCCAATTGTGATGAAGCAATCAAGATCCTACATCCCAGCGAATTATATATATGAATACCTTGATGATTCAACAGGTATGTGGCTACCAGATAACTCTTTTGAATTACAAATAGCTGGCATGAGCTTTGTTTTTAAGGATAACAGTAATCAAGTTTTAGTGAATAATGAAGTTGTCACTTTAGAAGAGGTTCCTTTTGTTCAAAAAGGGAAGATGTACGTTCCTATTACCTTTGTAGTGAATGCATTAGGCGGAAACTTGCGTTATATAAGTGAAAAACGAGAAATGTATTTATATGTCTATCATTATATGTATACAAGCTCTTTCCTTGAAAAATCATTTGGCTCAACAGCTTATCCAGAAGCCGTTCCTTCTGCTCGTTTAGAGGGAGATCGTGATTTATTTATTAGTGACAACCCAGAAACTTTAACACGTAAATTAGTTCCTAAATCTAATGCTACGCTTGCACAATACGATGTTAGTGCAACAGCAGCATCGAATAAGCACCGTATCTTTGGTTGGCATTATAACACATTAGGGACAGATGTGAAGCTTGGGATTACGGTTCAAAATAAATCTACTACAGAGAGTATTAAGGTAACAGAATCGAAGGGCATTAACCAAAAAACTGGGAACAGCTGGGTAGGCCACGATATTGGTTTAACAATTGCTGATGCTGTTTTAAATAACAAGCTTCAAAGATCAACAAGTAAAGGTACTGTGATTGAACCAGGAGAAACAAAGGTTATTGAAACATACGATTTAGAATACGACTATATCATTGGTTTTTTACATGATTTAGATATCCAAGCGGCTAACGGTGGAAAGCCAGAGTATACAATTCGTACAGTGCTTACAAAGGATAATAGTGACTTAAGAACGATTCAATCAGAGCAGGTTGCTGTTGATGAATATGCTAAACATCCAAGGGGTGCTTGGCCAAGTGCTACAATTCTAGCAGAGCTACCAGCTTATACAGTAGATTCTCCAGAGGTAGGCTATAACATTTCTAACGGCCGTACAGATCATTTACAAACGGCTGAAAATTCCTTCTCCCAAATCAATGGAGCAGTAGGGAATCCAGGTCATTTTGGCATGAACTATAAGGTGTCGATTCCAGTGGTGAATTCATCTGGTACATCAAAAACGATTAAGATGAAATTAGCTGGTCGTGGTGGTTTATATAGTGGTGCTATTAAGGTCAATGGCAAAGTATATTTAGTGCCTTCTTTACGAGTAGGAACAGAATATGTTGAGCTGCCAGAGTACACAATTGATGGTTCATCAGGAACAATTGAATTAGAACTAATGCATGCTGGTGGTGTCAATCTTCCAGTAGCTATCTATGTAGGAACAAAATAAAAAAGTCACTGGCACGGGTCATGTGACATGAGATCGTGCCATACTTTGAATATATTCGGAGTGAAGAAATTGGCAAGGAAACTAGTAACAATTATTGTAGCCCTATTTGTGCTTATACTAACAGTTAGCCCAATCAATGGACAAGCAGCTGGTTTAGGCAATAAAGTCAGTGAAGTTAAAACGGAGGTTTCACCACAGGTAACACATATACAGCAAAGCTATACTTCAGGTTCTATTCGTGAGTTTGTAAATGTTTTAGATGTTAATTTAAATAATACATATACAAAATTAGAAATCGGTATGCCCAATCCTATTAATTCATTAAAAACAACATCAGCGATGGCAAAGCAAAATACGTATGATGGACATCGTGTTGTGGGAGCTGTCAATGCTTCTTACTTTTTAGGTAATGGTATGCCCGCGAACTTGTTAGCGGAAAAAAATGAAATAGTGAACTATGGTATTTTAGGAGATACGTATGATAGCCCAACACAAAAACCAGTTGCGTTTGGTTTATCAAAATCAGGGAAAGCCATAGCAGATTATTATACAACAAATCTAACGTTCCAAGTGAATGGCAAAAGCTATCCTATTGATCTCATTAATAGTGAACGAGGAACGAATAAAACAGTTTTATATACACCTGAAAAAAGAACGACAGGTACGAATACATGGGGTGTAGAATTAGTGGTGACAGGTGCTAGCCAAGATACAAATGTCTTGCATTTTGGCGATCAGTTTTCAGGCACAGTTTCGCATGTAACAGCCTATGGGGCAGAAGGTAACTCATCTGTACCAGCGGATGGCTTTGTTATTTCTGTTCAAAATAAAGAGTTAGCTGCTGAATTAAGTACAATTACTTCAGGCACGAATGTGGATGTAAGCTTATCCATTGATCAAAAATGGATGGATGCTCAATTCATTTTAGCTGCTGGACCAATGCTAGTGCGAAACGGCAAAGTAGATATTTCGATGCCGACGAATTCTGGTTTTGCTTCAACACGTAGTCCACGTACAGCAGTTGCAGTGGATGCCACTGGTACGAAGGTATCTCTTGTAACAATTGATGGTCGCATAAGCGGTCACAGTAATGGGGTTAATTTATCAGATTTAGCTTCTCATTTAATTTCAATGGGCGCTTCTTCGGCTATTAACTTAGATGGAGGCGGCTCTACAGCGATGGTCGTGCGTAATCCAGGTGGCTATTTTGCCAACCTAGTGAACAGACCATCAGAGGGCAGTGAACGTCGTGTATCAGCCATTTTGCAGGTTGTGAATACAGCGCCACCAGGACAAGCAAAATCGATTACATTAAGTAGTGTCAGTCAAGTAATGAAAGGTTCGTCTGTAGATATGCAGGTAGCAAGTGCCTATGATCAATACTTGAATCCGATGACGATCAACCCAGCCAATATGAAATGGACTGTGGAAGGAAATATCGGGAAAATGGATGGGGCAACCTTTACCGCTACACAAAAAGGTGAAGGGAAAATTATCGCAGAATATGAAGGAATCCGTACGTCTACACCTGTAAAAGTAATAGACTTAGCAGAAAAACCTATCGTACTAGATAGCTTCGATAATGCGTCATCTTGGACAACTGAAGTGGCAAAAGCCAATGCTTCATTAGCAAACTCTAAAGAGTATGCTAGACAGGGAACTGCTAGCTTACAATTAAACTATGATTTTACGACAGCAGGCACAGGCACAAAAGCGGCCTATATGGTTGCTAAGACACCAATTGCTATGACAGGTCAGCCTAAAAACATCGGTCTTTGGGTATTTGGTGATGGCGGTAAGCATTGGCTAAGAGGTGTAGTTGTTGATGGTTCTGGCGCTAAGCATACGATTGATTTCACAAGTCAGGGCGGTTTAGACTGGAATGGCTGGAAGTACGTTACGGCGAATATTCCGAGTGATTTAGCGCAGCCATTGAAATTTGAACGTTTATATGTTGCTCAACCAACAGCGTCTCTTCAAAAGAAAGGGCAGCTATACTTCGATCAATTACAGGCTGTCTATAAAGATAATCATGAGGAATTAATTTATACAGATGTTGCAAAAGGACATTGGGCATTTTCTGAAATCCAAAGCCTAAACAATAAATCGCTTATTAAAGGGTATGCCAATGGAACATTTAAGCCAGAAGCATCGATTACTCGTGCAGAGGCAGCAACAATCATTGCTAGAGCTTTAAATCTAACAACGACGAAGGATTCAAGCTTTAAAGATGTGAGTAAAGGTCACTATGCTTACAGTGCCATTGCTGCCGTAGAGCAGGCTGGTATTATTAAAGGGCAAGAAGCAGGGAAGTTTAATCCAAATGGACAGCTTTCACGTGCAGAAATGGCTGCGATTTTAACAAGAGCGTACAAATTAACAGGTACAAGTAAGGTAAGCTTCACAGATGTTAAATCAACACATTGGGCATATAGCAATATCCAAGCACTTGTGGCGAATAATTTAACTGGAGGTTTCCCAGACAATACATTTAGACCAGATGCACAAATTACACGTGCTCAATTTGCAAGCTTCTTAAATAGATGCTTATCATTAAAATAATATTGATGAATCCCCTGTAGCTACTACAGGGGATTCGTTCGTAACAAAAAAATCCGCCTAGCTCATAAGAGAGCGAAGCGGATTTTTTATTTAGAATACAATGTATTTCACATATTGTTTCCAAGTTAAATCTTTAAAATGGCTCCATTGTATTTTCTCAACAGGCAATGTGCGGAAGGTATAGGCTGCAATATTACGTTTCTCATTAGAGAGCATTGGCGTGCCTTCCTCTACATAGTCCATAAAAATAGCGGATTTCGCTGTGTTAAATTGCACATTGATATCGATCAGCTGGATTTTGCCCTCCTGATTGATAATATAAAGCTTTTTATTTCCTTTTTTAGTCGTCGCTAGCCACGATTTATCGACTTTGTAAGAATCGAATGCTTCATTGACAATAATGGATGCCTTGCCTGTAGTTGAAAATGGGATGTCCTCTAATGGAGCATCTTGCTGTAACGTTACTTCATAATTTGTTGGCTGTGGTAAAGCTGCTGTTTTGGCTAGCTCATTTGCCCAAAATGTATGATCATCTGTAGCGATCATTTGTTTTTCTAAAACCACACCTGATAAGGCATCTTTAACATGTTTGACTTTAAAATCAACGGTTTGGCCTTCCTGTACCTTTTGCCATTCCTTTTCTGATAAATAGGCATACATTGCTTTTTCATTAGAATAGATTTCAAACGTTACTGTACCAGCTTCTTCTTTAATGGCAGATATGATACCGTCAATAGGGCTGACAATGCCTTGTCGAGATTGAATTTGTGTAATTTGTGCTTCAATTAGCGCAATTTGACGATTTGTTTCGGCAATATGTCGATTTAACAGTGCAACGGCTGTCGATGCTGAATTTTGTTGAGCAAGCTCTAATTTTAGCGTAACAGATAGTTTATCATTGATTTGGTCCGTATTAATCGAGCTTTTCGGATTAGAGCCATCTCCATATTCATCCTCAATTTGGTCGAGTGCATCCTGTAAATCACTTAATTCTGTTTCATAGGCAGTACGTTCTGATTCAAGCTTTGTTATCTCTTCATCTACCTCATCCGTTTGATAGGTAGCAAGCAAATCATTCATCATCACTTCCTGACCACGCTTTACATTCACAGCCGATAAGCTAGTTGCATCAGCCGTAATCGTAAATGTTTCAGCAGGTGCTACAATCGTTTCTTTATTGACACGCTCAGTATTTGTGCCGATATAAGCTTTTTGAAACTCGTTGATAAAGTAGGATCGTGTGATGTTGCTATCATTCTTGAAGACTAAATAAGCATTTATACCGATTACTAGCATCGCCAACACAATGGTCATACTTGTCCATGGTCTTGCTTTGATAAATGCCATCATCCTAACCCCCTAGCAATCCATTCTTTTATTGGTAGCACACTAATCATCCCAACAAATAAGGCCATAAATAGTTGTACACCAATCAATTTGACTACTAATATTTTTCTACTAGCTGCTTCCTCCCATTTAGATAGGAATAGATACTGCACAATAATGATTAAAACGGTCGTTACTGTCAATTGGTTGATGCTAAATAAGACGAAATCTGTTTCAATCACCTGTAGGGCAGCTGGAGCTAATGAGAAGAATGAAAACATTGTTGTATAGCCTACTGCGTAGAAAACAGCAAAGAGAATTGCTTTTTCGATTAATAAGAAGGCAACAACATAAAGCTGGACTTTTTTAATCCAAGAGTAAGGAATGTCCGTTAATAGATGTAATAGATAGGTAACCCCATAATAATGGAAGCAAAAATAGACGATTGCCCATAATACAGCACCGAGCATGGAAAGTACGCGTGCTACAAAATAATCATTTTGTTGATCCATTGCGAATAGGGTCGTTAAATTTTCCGTCCCCATTCCCCAATATTCGCGTACAGCATACAACAGGATAAATAAAATAAACACTGATAATACGCGTTTCTTATATCCGATGACCTCACCTTCCTCTACTATGTTTGTAAAGTAGGTAGGATTTTTTAAGCTATGCCAGAACTTATAATGGTAAAACATAAACAGCGTCCTTTCTTCCAAAATAGGATTTCAAAGTTGTAGTATACACCTTGTAAAAAGATTATGACATATGAAATTAGCTGTTTTTTTTCATTAATTTCGTAGAAAAAATCATATGCCGTCACTACATGTCGGTTGATGTAAACATCACATAAATCTATTGTATAGTATAATTGAAATAACTTCCTGTTTTTCTAGCTAGTAAATTTGAAAAATTATTTTTGATACTCATAATTTTGTAAATATACTAGAATGTCTTGAAAACATGATATTTATACCGATACTAAAGTAATGATTATCAATTACACTTTGCTGTAATTACGTCCGGATTTTTTCGAGCTTGCCCGAAACGTTTTATTTCAAAATCTGTGACATCCGCCAGAGGTATTGGGGCTACTTGATGCTGGTCACAGACCTTCATTACTACAAGACGTGGCACATTTAGACGGTGTTCCCTTATTTCGGTGGGCATTTAATTAATCGATGAAAAAAGTAAAACAAGAATTTAACTCTGTCTAGTGGAAGGGGATAAATTCTGAATCAAGATAATTGAAAATGAACATAATCATTTTCCCATACATAAAAGATGAAAGGGTGGTTCGATTGAATCGAAAATTGACAGCAGGGGTCATAACAAGTCTTTTACTTGCACCTACGGCTATAGCGAATGCACAGGAAAATGATGCGCAAACTCGTGTGACACCACAGACAGAGCAAGTTGGCTATGCCAACGCGGTAGCAGCTGCTACGACAAGAGAGCAGCTCATTGCAGAATTTGGTAAGTTATCTGAAAATTCTTCAGGTGATGAAATGGTGATTGCAGAAGGAAATCTCATTGTTGTACAAAATTCTGGAGATTTTAATGTTGATGAAAAAGCAATTATAAAAGCGAAGTATGAATATGTAGTAAAACATCGCGAGCTATTAACAAAGCTTAAAGGAATGGGCAATAAAGTTAATGGAATTTTGTATTCAAGTAAAACGTTTTTTGAAGAAGTTGAAGCTGTAAATGACGAATATGTTAAATTTTTAGGAGAAAAAGAACCAACAGATACAACATCCTATCTATATGTACAAGCTCAATTTAAACAGGCCGTTGATACAGCGCTTATAAATAACGCAAGTAGTATTGCTCCTACTATGCGTAACTCGGTGTTGCAATATGGTTATGATAAGGCAGCACGTGATGCGTATTTTGGCAAAAAAGGACTGGACGTTGGAAAACTATCAAAATTAGGTAAGGATGTAGAAGCTACTGAATTGATTGCTAGCGAGCTAGTGGATTTAGTTAATTTATTGGAGAGTTCTGCAAATTTTGAAGATATTTCGACTGCACTAAACAGTTTTACAACTGGATATAATACCTTAACTGCAGATCAAAAGAAGGTGGTTGAAGCTTATAATCCAAACGATGCTTCCGTAACGCCCTTCAAAAAATATAAGGACGCTCTAACGAGTCAGTCTGCTGTAGAAAAAGTTATTTTAAGTATTAATCAGCTGAAAGCAAAACAACCATCTGAATTCACATCAGCAACAAATTTCATTAGTGCGGTATCGTCTGTTGAAAAAGCATATAACAGCCTTGATACGGCATCAAAAAATTTGGTGACAAACGCTTCTATACTTGAAGAGTATAAAAAAGCGGCTGAAATTTCCAAGCGAATTTCAGCACTACGTGTATCAAGTGATGCTGCTTATCGTACAGAAGTAGCTTCAATTAAAGATATTTATGATAATCAATTAACCCTAGAAAAGGGATATATAAAGAATGCGGCTGATTTTGAAATAGCGGTCGCGAATATTGCTTCTGCACAACAGATTGAAGGACTCATCTTGGCAATTGCAGGTGCTTCAGATAAAGTACAAGCAATTAAAGATGCTCGAACTGCTTATGATGCTCCTCCAGCACCATCTGGAACAACAATCAATGCGGCAAATGTCAAAAAAATTGTTAATAATCTAGCAGAGTTAACGAAGTGGGAAAAGGTTTATAACGCGTCTTTAACTGTGGATAAATTAATCGATAGTATTGATCCAACAGCTTCTACTTTTGAAAGCAAGACATTAGCTGCACAGGCTGCTTTCGATAAGCTTGGAGAAAGTGAAAAGACGTTAGTTCAAGGCACAAATAAACTAACTCTGTTTTTCAAATATGCGGATGTATCGAAAAAAGTGAATGCACTGAATTCTTCTGTGTCTGACTACAACGCACAGCTTGCAACATTGAAAACTGCAGTTGCTGCTTTAGATGCTTCGGGCAGTGAATATGCAGCAGCGCTTGATAATATCAAAGATAAACTCAATGAAAAATTAACAGCTCTTACAAACGAAGCATCAGCAGTAACAGATGTTATGAGCAAGATCGACAGTTTAAATACATCATCTAATCTCGTACAGGATATGCTAGATGCTCGTTCAGCTTATAATGCACTACCATCAGCAGCAAAAAGTCGTGTAACGAACATTAAAGTTTTAACAGATTTTGAAAAATCACATAAAGCTGTTGTGAATGTCATCTCACTCTTTGAAAAACTTGATCCATCTTCTAAAAGCTATATTTCCAAAGCGAAGTCAGCTTTTACTGCTTATGCAAAGCTAGATGACAATAATAAAGTATATGTAAAAAATTACAAGGATTTAAAAGATATAGTACCAGTTGTAGATGTCATTGTTCAAATTAATGCTTTAAATCCTTCTAAAAAAACGTATAAAGTGGATGTAACAAAAGCAACAGAGGCATACGCGGCATTAGCAGATGCAACACTTCAAGGAAAGGTTGTCAATTATGCTGACCTAATAAAAGCACAGGGGTATATCGATACAGCCAAAAACTTTGATGCCCGTGTCGCAGCATTGGCGAATGAGAATCCTGACACATTTGTCAAAAAGGTAGCCGACCTAGCTGCAGAATATAAGACGATGGATAAGAATGTTAAAAAGCTGGTAGAAGAGTACAAAACGTTAAGTGCGTATGAAAAAAACAATAAGGCTGTAGTAAAGGTTATTCAAATGATTGATGCCTTAAACCCAACAAGTAAGGATTATACGAAAAAGGTACTTGCTGCACGCAAAGCCTATAATGCGCTTGATACAGTATCACAAAAACGAGTGACGAACTATGATAATCTGACAGCAGTTGAGGATGTAGCTTCTTTGATTGGTCTTATTGCTTCATTAAAGCCAACGAGTAAAACATTCTATCAGGATATGAAAACAGCTCGTGAGCTTTACGATTCACTACCTGAAGCGAAACAACAAGCTATCATCAACTATGATGCTCTGGTGGCAGCAGAAAATGAACAGGGCTTAGCGCAGAGCGTGATTGAGCTTATTAATTTAACAGAAGAACAAGATGCAGACTATTTAACGAAGCTGATGAATGCACGAGTAGCCTATGATAAGCTGTCATCGAATCAAAAGAAATTAGTGACAAATATTAAAGATTTAACAACACGTGAAAAAGCAGTTAAACCGATTTTAAGTGTGATGGTTCAAATTAATGAACTAGATCCAGAAGCACAAAACTTTGTTAGTAAGTTTAACGCCGCACGTAAGGCCTATGACAAACTATCAAAGGATCAGAAGAAATATATTGATAATATTGATGTACTCTTAAAGTTTGAGCCTGTTTCTAATGTGATGGAATTGATTAGCAAACTAAAATCTTCTAATAGTACATTCCTTCAGGATACATCACGAGCACGTTCATTGTACGATGCACTGCCTGCTGATTTGCAGCAATATGTGACAAACTATTATTTATTGCAAGCAGCTGAGTCTAGTATTTTAGGTGCTGGGAATGTAATGCAGATGATCAATGACTTACCATCTGTTGATCCAAAGCAATATGTGAAACGTATTCAAGAGATTCGTGCGGCTTATAATGCTTTACCAAAGGATCAGCAGCGAGCTGTACAAAATTACAGAGTGCTACAAGATCAAGAGAAGCTAATTAAGCCTGTTATTAGTGTGGTAGAGGATATTGACCGATTATTAACAGCCAAAGATATGAACAGCCAGTATCAAAAGATTTTAAAAGCCTATGATAAGCTCAATGCCGATCAAAGACGCTATGTCTATAACGACCAGCTATTGCTATCATTAGACAACGTGATAAAAGTTTATAATAGCATTGCTAACTTGAATCCGAAGGATAAGTTCTACTTTGGTATGATCGAAGCGGTGCGTAGAGAGTATGATAGCTTGAATACAATAGATAAACAGCGTATTTCCAACTACTCAATTTTATTAGAGGCAGAGAAAAGCATGGCTGACGTCAAGAAAGTGGTTGAGTTAATAGCGGGACTTTCACCAAGCTCGCCAACCTATATTGAAGATGTGGCTAATGCAGTTGCTGCTTATAAAGCGCTGGATTCAAAAGTACGAGGACAAGTCATCAATGAGGATGTATTAAAGCAGGCTGAAAAAGATGTGGCAGCTGTTTTGAAAGTTGTCCAAGCCATTGGCGGCATTGATCCAGAAAGCTCATCCTTCGAGAAAAAAGTATTAGCTGCTCAAAAAGATTATAGTAATTTATCGATTGAGCAACAGGGGTTAGTTTATAATTTCCGCATTTTAGAAGAATATCTAAAAATGATACAATAGTCTGACGAAAAAGGAGTTTCCCCAATGAAGATTGCGGGAAAACTCCTTTTATAACGAGAAAATAATGGATTTACTTATAAATTTCCAAAAAAGTGAAACTATATCAGATGAAATTCGTATCTTATAATGTGCTTACTTATTTTTATTACATTATGGATACATATTCATTTGACAGAGTGAGGAGGTAGCCCTGTTGAAAAAAATACTTTGTATAGTGGTCCTTTCAATAGCTGCAACCATAGGAAGTTTAACTAATTCAAGTCAGGTAGAAGCTGCATCTGCAAAAGCTGTAGATGTGACTAGTTCATATTGGGCAAATGCTTCCATTCAACATATGCTCACTAAACAATATATGACTACATATAACGATCATACATTTAAGCCTGAGCAAGCTATTACGAGGGCTGAGGCTGCCGCTACCATTGCTCGTTCTCTCCAGGTAAATGTAGACATTGCGAATTCCGCAAAATTTAAGGATGTTCCTGCAACACATCCATATTACAAGGAAATTTGTCAGCTCGTTCAGCTAGGTGTTATTCAAAAAGGTGATGAATTTCATCCAGAAGAGCCTTTGAAGCGAATGCAGGTAGCGAAAATGCTAACACTTGCCTATCAGTTTAAAGTAGATAGCAAAAACAACAGCCAGTTTGCAGATATTGCTAGCACACATTGGGCAAAGGACTATATCGAATCCTTAGCAGATATAGGCATTGTTAGTGGAGTGGATACAAAACATTTTGCACCGGACCAATTGGTGACGCGTGCACAGTTTGCTGTTTTTGTTGAGCGCAGCATAAATTTTCAGCAAAAGATAAAGAAGCTGGAAGTAGCCTATGATTATTTAGCGAAGCAATATATCCCAACAAAAAACCTTTCTACAGAATGGTCTAAAAAGGTCATTGAATTAATCAATGTGGAAAGAAAAAAGAATAAGCTAGAAACGGTTGTCTATGATCCAGAGCTGACACAAATCGCGATTATCAAAGCACAGGACATGGTGAATCGCCATTATTTTGAACATGTTTCTCCATTTTATGGTGCACCTTGGGATTTAGCGACATTATTTGATTACGATTACACAAGCTTTGGCGAGAATATTGCCAGAAATATAAAAACACCTGAAATTGCTGTAAAGGCGTGGATGGCTTCCACTAGTCATCGAGAGAATATTTTAAAAGAACATTATACAAATACAGGTGTTGCGATAGCACAGGACATCAAAGGAAATTACTATTGGGTTCAAATGTTCTCTAGTCAATAAGTTGTTGTGTAACAAAGAGTCTCTAATATTACAGGAATGTTACGAAAGATCCAAAATACGATAAAAAAATTTCCTTTTGAACGCTGGAAATACCACCAAACGTTGGTATTACAGCGTTTTTTTGCTGTCTAAAACCGTTACACAATTGAAAAATAACAATCGCTTTTTTTGTGATAGTCTATGTATAGGCAAAAAAGTTTTGAGAGGGGTATAACAAAAGTATGAATAAGAAATGGTTATTACCGATTTTTGCATCTTTTATGTTATTTTCAACAGCTCATATAAACACTGCTGAGGCAGCGACTAAAGCAGATGTAACTGATACAGCTTCTAAATACGTAGGTATTCCATATAAATACGGCGGTACAACAACAAGTGGTTTTGATTGCTCTGGCTTTACTTCTAAAGTATTTTCAGATTTAGGCATTCAATTAAATCGCACATCTGGCTCACAGTATCAACAAGGTACTGCAGTAGCGAAAAGTGATTTGCAAGTTGGCGATTTACTATTTTTCAATACAAGTGGTAGTGGTATTTCACATGTGGCTATATACATAGGTGACGGTAAAATGATCCACTCTCAAACTGGTCAAGGCGTAAGTTATTCAAGTGTGAATGATCCATACTATTGGAGCTCTCGTTATGTAGGTGCTAAACGCGTTGCGACATTTGATACACAACAGCAAGCAGAAGTTAAACAAGCAGCAATTGACTTTTCAGTATATGCTTCTCGCGCAGAGGTAGCTGTCCAAATTGCGAAAGCTTTGAACTTAGATACATCTGATACAAATGCTGGTTTTGTAGACGTAAAACCATCCAATGCCCATGCAGGTGCAATCGCAGCTGTGGCAAAACTAGGCATCTTTGAAGGCGATGCGAATGGTAAATTCAACCCGTCTTCACCAATTACACGCGCACAAATTGCTAAGGTATTAGTGGTAGCATTTGGCCTTGAAAACAATGGTGGAAGTGTAGCATTTAGCGATGTACCTCAAAATAGCTGGGCTAATGGATATATTTCGACTTTAGCATCAAATGGTATTACAAATGGCGATGGAGAAGGTAGCTTCGGTTCAGATGAGTTACTTAAAATCGACCAACTAAAAGTATTTATCAAACGAATTCAACAATAAGTTCATAAAGTTAACACTTTAATTGTGTTATAGATTGCAAGAATTGATCTTTTGAATAGCGTATAATGGAAGAAGGGTTTGCAATCGCAGACTCTTCTATTTTTATGATAATTTTGTAGGAAAGGGTGTGACTTGGAAAATTAAATTTTAACAGTTCTATTGTCTGATGCATTATTTAGCTAATTTTGTTAAAATGGACACGTTAAGAGAACAAGAAGGGAGGAAATAAGACATTGAACATCAAAAAAATTAGTCTTATCTTGTGCGTCTTATTGATTTCGGCTTCTATGTTTACGATACATAGTGCAAGTGTCAGTGCAGCTACCAATTCAAATATAACATTTGAAGATGTCACTAAAACACACCCAGCCTATGAAGAAATCAATTATTTAGTAAGTTTAGGTGTTATTCAAGGATACTTTGTCAATGGTAAAAGAGTATTTGGCCCAAATAACAATGTAACAAGAGGACAAGCTGCTAAGATGGTTGTAGTTGCTTCAGGTAACAAACCATTAGTTGTTAATAAATCAAGCTTTTCAGATGTTACAGTAGGCACTGAAATGTCAGGTTACATAGAACGTGCTGTCCAATTAGGATTTTTCGACAAAAATATAAAAGGTGAATTCCTACCAAATAAGCCTCTAACTCGTGGAGAAATGAGTTATGTATTAACAAAGGCATTCAATTTAGATACTAGTGAGTATGAGGGAATTGACTCACCATTTACGGACGTAGCGATTACACATGAATATGTGAAATACATTAATACCATCTATTATAATGGTATTACGAACGGAACGGGTGATAAGTATTTACCAAATAGTACTGTAACACGTTCACAATTTTCTTTATTCGTTGCACGTGCAAAAAGTGAAAAATATCGCTTAGAATTACCTGTAAAAGGTGTACAAGTGCCAGATACATCACAAGTGATTGGCTTAGTAAAAGTTACTACAGAGGGGTTAAACATCCGTAAATCAAAGGATTCCTCTTCTAGTACTAACATCGTAGGTAAAGTCAATACAGGCGGTAAATTATCAGTATATGCAGTTGAAGGCAATTGGTTAAAGGTAACTTATAAAGGTGCATTTGCCTATGTTTTTAAGCAATACACTGAATTTTTAGATGCAGATGGCAATGAGCTAGGAGCAGTCGAAAAAGAAGTTACGACAAATGGTGCTGTAAACTTATATGTGAAGCCAACATCTTCCGCAAAAGTAATTTCATCAGTTAAAGCCAACGAAAAACTACCAGTTTACAAAACAATCGGTGGCTATTATTTAACACAAGTAAATGGTTTGCCAGGTTATATTGTAGCAAACAGTACTACGGATGCTACTGGAGAAGTAAAACCTAATCCGGATCCAACACCACCACCAGCTTCTGGAGATGTATTAGGTAAGGTAACGGTTGCTAACCTAAATGTGCGTAGTCAAGGTAACTCAACTTCGCCAGTGCTATTTAAGCTGAACAAGGGAGAGTATGTCCAAGTTAATAGCATTAATGGTTATTGGGCAGAAATCACCTATAATGGTCAAACAGGATATGTTCATAAATCCTATTTAAAACTATTAAATCAAACAGCTAAGCCTTTACAAAATCGTATTATCATCCTAGACCCAGGTCACGGTGGTAAAGATCCAGGTACTGTAAAAGGTTCTGTTTCTGAAAAAAGCATTACATTAAAAGTCAGCACACAAGTTAAGCAATTACTAGAGAATGCTGGTGCAAAAGTTTATATGACACGTACTGGTGATACGTATCCATCATTACAAGATCGTGTAGATTTTACACAAGCAAACTATGGTGAGATTTTCGTTAGTGTCCATGTTAACTCTGCTGCCAATGCGTCAGCACAGGGTACTGAAACATATTATGCAATATCTACAGGAGATATGTATCAAGAGGACATCGATTTAGCTACATTTGTGAATAACCAAATTGTTAACAATTTAAATATGAAAAACCGTGGTGTGAAGCAAGAGCAATACTACGTCATTCGTAACATGGTCATTCCATCTATTTTAGTGGAGCTAGGATTCTTAACGAATACAGAGGATCACAATAAAATGACGAATGATCAATACGTTAAATTATTTGCAGAATCTATTTACAATGGTATTTTGCAATATTACAAGAAACAATAATAGTTGAAGAACGATTCCAAAGGGGTGCTATCTTTTGGGATCGTTTTTCTTACTTTATACATACCCGCATTCGAAAAATACAAACAAATCTATAAAAAAATGGCTGCCTCGTTCCTTAGGAGGCAGCCATTTACTATTATTTCACGGTATTGATGAATTTAATATAATCCTTACTAATATAGGCAGGTTCAGTGGGTAATTTATCTGAAACAACTTGATACCAACCATTTGCTCCTGTATCTGTGACAATGACGGGCATATTACTTTTGCTAAATGTGAACAATGGACTTTGACTTGTTGATGCGTCTGCACGAACATTTAGACCAGCTGTTGTAGTTAGGGCAATTTTATAAGGGTTATTTGCATCTTTAAAGCCTAAAGCCTTTTCTGCTCGATAGTAGTGTCCAGCAATTTTAGCGCCCCAGAATGGATCTGAAGCGTATTTTACATTGAAACCGATAGCCTTAGAACCGACCACTGCACCATTCGTATAACGTCCTCCTGGTGTAATATAATTTGGCTGTAAGAACCTTTCAACAAGCTCATTAATGTTTGCACCAACACTATCAAACTTTTTGTTTAATGGGTTTGTGTCATAGACATATAAACCAAATAGATTGTTCAAGTTTTGCGCGTGATCACTCATACCATAAGCGCTCTCATGCTGTGCTAGAGATAAAATAAGCATAGCATTAATATGGGCATTTGCTTCTACTTCCTTTAACACAGAGCCTAAGCCAATTAATTTACTTTTTGTTGTTGCATCCTTATAAATGGTAGCACCTGAGCTTTCAACTTCCGCTAATTTTTGCAAAATATATTGATCTAGCTCTTCTGCTGTATATTGAGTTGTCGCACGAGCGGGTAGGAATTGATAGTAATTATAGCCTTCTCCTTTTGAAGAACCATTGGCATTTGTAAAATTAATGCCATCCCAGCTAAAGTATTTTTCGCCTTGCTTCATAAAGCTAGGAGCCTTACCGTACACGTAACTAGAGGAATACTTATTCGTTTTATAATCATATAGGGTATGCTTGATTTCACCATTTTCATTTGAATAGAAAGAACGTCCCTTCACTAATGCAGAAGGAATTAAGCTAACGTCAGCCTGTTTTAAATAGCCTACATGACCAGCTAAGCGTACTTTTACTTGTGTGGCATCACTGCCTAGATACTCCATTTCTGTATTACCAGCAACAGCGATTTGATCCTTAATTATTTCAGAGTTCAGTGCAACGTAATTATTCGTTACAACATAACCCGAAGTCATTTTTATAATTTTATTATTTTGAGTAATCACTAACGAATTACTTGTCATCGCTTTTTCAGCTGCTTCAAAGGTAGGAAGGCTTTGCTTGTCTACTAGATTGCCATTTGAAATTTCTTTGATGATATATGCTGTAGTATTACCGTTATTCCCAGTATTTTCGTTGTTACCAGCGTTTCCATTATTATTGCTATTATTCTCTGAGTTTCCGTTGTTTTCGTTATTCTCAGTACCCATTTGATCGGCAAGAAGAATTAAACGTAGAATGAATGTTGAAGCTTCACCGATAGTGGCATTGTCTCTAGGTAAAAACATGCCATTAGAGCTTCCTTTAATCAGTCCTAATTGTGCACCAATGGCAATATCCTGACGGAAATCTTTAAAAATAGTGGCATTGTCTTTAAACGTAATAGAAGAAGTACCTTTTGGTATTTTTAAATAATCCACCGCTCTAATTAGCATAACTGCCATATGCTCTCTTGAAATGCGTGCGTCAGGCTTAAAAGAGCCATCTGTATACCCTGTGATAATTCCAGCAGTAGCGGCAAGCTTAATTTCATTTGCATATAAATAGGTGTCTGAGACATCTGTAAACGTCATGTCGCTTTTTGTACCTAAATCTAAAGCTTTTGCTATGTATGTGGCAAATTCACCGCGTGTAACCGTGTCATTTGGACGATAGCTGCCGTTTGCATCTTTAATCAATGCATCTTTAGAGATTAAATAACGCAAGCCACTTTCGTGCATATGGCCTGATAGCTCATCAGCATTGGCCGATTGTGGTTGCCAAATGACTACACTAATAAGCATCATAAGCAACATAAAAATTGATCGTTTTTTCATAGTTTTACCCTCCTAAACTGATATCATTTTAACAAAGTTATACAATCAAGTTAAGGGTCAAATGTTAGAAATATCATAAAATATGCCAACGAATTCTAGGAAATAAGTAGGCTTTTCGTTTTTGTAGAAAGATTTTGTATGGAATAAGGGAGGGGGAGTGAATCAAAATTCATATGAGTTTCTTCTATTATATAGTGGTTTTCTGTTTAGCCCAAAAAATAATGCCGCCCATTGTTTGGAATGGACGGCATTTTTGAAAAATATTAAAGCATTTCTGAAGTTGTTTTTGCTTGCATATGCAGTTGTAGGTAGTCTGGTCCACCTGCTTTTGAGTCTGTACCTGACATGTTGAAGCCACCAAATGGTTGGTAGCCAACGATGGCACCTGTACAGCCACGATTGAAGTAAAGGTTTCCTACATGGAATTCTTCACGTGCTTTTTCTAAGTTCACACGGTTTTTCGTGATGACTGCACCTGTTAAACCGTATTCTGTATCGTTCGCAATTTCAATAGCGTGATCGAAATCTTTTGCTTTTGCGATTGCTACCACTGGCCCGAAGATTTCTTCTTTCATAATACGTGCAGAAGGTTCTACGTCTGCGAACACAGTTGGCTGTACGAAGTAACCAACTGAATCATCTGCTGTACCACCAGCCACTAGACGACCTTCGCCTTTACCGATTTCGATGTATTCCGTAATTTTGTTGAATGCCGCTTGGTCAATAACTGTTGCCATGAAGTTGCTGAAATCTGTTGGATCTCCAACTGTTAAAGCATTTGTTAATTCTTCTACACGATTAACAACTTGCTCATATACATCTTCTACAATGACTGCACGAGAACATGCTGAACATTTTTGACCTGAGAAGCCAAATGCTGATTTGACGATTGATTGTGCAGCTAATTCTAAGTCTGCTTCTTTATCAACCACGATTGTATCTTTTCCGCCCATTTCAGCGATGACACGTTTAATCCAAATTTGACCATCATTTAATACAGAAGCACGTTGGTTGATACGTAAACCAACATCACGTGAACCTGTGAAGCTGATGAAGCGTGTTTTTGGATGATCAACTAAGTAGTCGCCTACTTCAGCACCAGAACCTGGTACGAAGTTCACGGCACCTGCTGGAAGACCTGCTTCTTCTAATACTTCGATAAATTTATACGCCACTACTGGTGTTGTAGAAGCTGGTTTTAATAAGACTGTGTTCCCTGTTACTAAAGCGGCCACTGTTGTACCAGCCATGATCGCAAATGGGAAGTTCCAAGGAGAAATAACGATACCGATTCCTAATGGAATATAGTCATAACGGTTGTATTCGCCTGGACGGCTTTCTACTGGTTGACCGCCTTTAATGCGTAGCATTTGGCGACCATAGTATTCCAAGAAGTCGATTGCTTCCGCTGTATCTGCATCTGCCTCTGCCCAAGGTTTCCCTGCTTCTTTTGTTAATAATGCAGAGAATTCATGTTTACGACGACGAATAATAGCTGCTGCTTTGAATAAAACGTCAGCACGAATCGCAGGGTCAACTTTTTTCCATGTTTTAAATGTTTCATCCGCTGCTTGCATCGCTTTTTCAGCTAACTCTTTGCTTGCTTTTGACACACGGCCAATCACTTCTGTTTTCTTTGCAGGATTGTACGAAACAATTTTATCTTCTGTTGTAATGCGCTCGCCACCAATAATAAGTGGGTAGTCTTGACCTAAGTAACCTTCAACTTTATTTAAAGCCTCCACATAAGCATTGTAGTTTACCTCTTGTGAAAAATCTGTGAATGGTTCGTGTTTGTATGGAATCATGTCAGTTTCCTCCCCATGAATAAGTGATGCCAAATGATTATGCACCTTTTAAGATTGTGATAATTATATAATGCAATATAATTTGGCATTTATCAACTCAAATCTTAAAATTTTTTCAATTTTTGCATCTGTTTTTCGTATTGGTGTTAGAATAAGCTTAATGGAATACAGGAGGACAAGATGGATAATAATGTACTACAAAGTATTTATAAATATGTCATTGAAAAAGGTGATATGGGAATTTGCGTCGTAGATACGGATGGCAAGTTGCTCATATATAATAAAAAAATGAGGGAATTAGAGGGTGTTAACGAAGATGAGTTTGAGGAAAGGCGAGCCTTAGAGATTATTGATTTTGAGATTGAAAAAAGTGATATTTATAAGGTCCTCAGCTCTGAAACACCCATTTACAATATCAAAAAAACGTATTGGAATAAAAAAAATCAAGAAGTGACCTATATAAGCAATATTTATCCGTTGCACTATGAAGGTGCTTTAGTGGGGGCTGTGGAATTTGCGCGAGATATTACACAGCTTGAATATATGATGTATCAGCCATTAAGAAGATATGGCGCACCATTGACATTTGATATTATCACCGCTGTATCACCAGTCATGAAGGATGTTATTGAAAAAGCAAAGATTGTAGCGCTAAGTAGAATGCCTGTTGTCTTAATAGGGGAATCAGGTACAGGCATTGATATGGTGGCTGAGGGAATTCATCATGATCTAAAGGTTCAAAATGATATGTTTATTGCTTTAATTTGCCGTCGAGACGAAAAAACGGTTTTAAAGCAATTTGAAAAATATATTATTGAAAAGGAAAAAATCACTTTTTTTGCAGAGCGTATCGAATATTTATCGCTTGAAGCACAGGAAAAGATTGTTGAGCTTTTTAATAATCACCCAAATCATCAGCATGTTCTAATCGCTAGTGTTGGCAAAGACCCAATTGATTTAATTCAAAAGCAAGAGCTATCTAAAAAGCTGTATCGACTTTTTTCTGGCATCACAATATATGTACCACCTTTACGAGAAAGAAAAGAGGATATCATGCCCTTTATCGATGACTATTTCAAACGGCATCGTGATAGCTTTGGCTCATCAATTCAAGGGCTTTCAGAAGAAGTGCGTGAAACCTTTTTAAAATATGATTGGCCAGGTAATCTAAAGGAATTGGAAGTTCTATTGGATGAAATTACGTCGTTGATTACCAATGAAATGATTGTGGAGTCACATATGTTGCCTGTCCATTTCAAATGGAAAATCCAAAGCTCATGTGAGGAAACGGAAAAAGAAGTATCTACGAGTGACTTGTTTGTAATTAAAAATCAGCAGGATATCCGACCGTTAGACGTCTACATGAAAGAGGTAGAGGAGTACTATATTTCGAAGGCGTTAGATTTTCATCAGGGGAATATTTCTAAAACGGCTGCGGCATTGGGGATTCGTCGTCAAAGCTTACAATATCGCGTTAAAAACTATAAGCTCAATAAAAAAAGCGAAAACATTGATTAACGATGTTTTCGCTTTTATTGTTGATTTGATGGATAGACTCACTAAATTGATGGATAGAGCTATCTAACTGATGGATAGAATCACTAAATTGATGGATAGAACTATCTAACTGACGGATAGAATCACTAAATTGATGGATAGAACTATCTAACTGACGGATAGAATCACTAAATTGATGGATAGAACTATCTAACTGATGGATAACATCTAGCTTGTAATGATTATTTTCCTTTTTTTGAAAGGCGACCAAGAGCAAATGCCGCAGCTCCTAAGCCGATTGCCATATTTGTTTTTTTATTAAACACTTGTTTTGTCACAAGTGCCACATTTTGTGGGCGTTCTGCTAAACGGCGCATAAAGTAACCGTACCAATCGTTACCAAATGGTAGGTATGTGCAGAAGTTATAGCCTTCACGTGCAAGATCTAGCTGCATTTCTTTACGGAAACCATATAGCATTTGGAATTCGAATTTTTCATTTGGAATATTATGTTGCTTCACAAATTGTTTTACATGGTTAATAACATTATGGTCATGTGTAGCAATCGAAGTAAATTTACCATGTAATAAATGATACTCGATTAGTTTTAAATAGTTGCGATCAATATCACCTTTTGATTGATATGCTACATTTTCTGGCTCTTTGTAGGCACCTTTAACGATTCGTAATCGGAAGTTTTTGTATTTCTCAATATTTTCTTCTGACTCGAAGAAGTAAGCTTGAATAACTGTACCTACGTTATCAAACTCTTTGTGTAGCTCCTCTAATAGTTCAAAAGAGCTGTGTAAGCGTTCGTAGTTTTCCATATCGAAATTTACGAAAATGTTATATTGATGTGCCAGAGCCACGATTTCTTTTAAGTTTTCGTAGCAAAATGCATAATCAATATCTAAACCTAATTGAGAAGGCTTAAGGGAGATGTGAGCATCAAGCTTTTCATCATGAATAGCTTGAACAACAGCTAAAATATTATTTTTTGCAGCTGTTGCTTCTGATTTTTCGTAGACGAATTCGCCTAGATTATCGACTGTACATGAAATATTAGCATTGTTTAATTCTCTAATCGATTGCACAACTTCAGGTAAGCTTGTTCCAGCAACTACACTTTGAGCACCCATTTTTAGACCATATTTTTGTGCAGCGCTATTTAATAATTTGTTTTCTGATAAGTAAATGAAAAAATCACGTAATACCATCATATGCCTCCAAAATTGAAAATTTTAAATTCTTGGCGATTATAACACTTTTTTTGAAAAGTAAAATGGCTAGATTTTTAGAAAAAAATTTTTTCAAGAAGCAATAAGGGGAGAAAACTATTGTATTGATTGACTTTTGAAAGTGAAAAAAACAAATAAAAAATTTTTTTCAATAAAAGGAACTTTTCAAAATAATAGTTTTGAATTATGTTGAAAGGTATGTGTATTACATAAAGCATGTAATTGTTGAGGGAATTTTCTGATATTTAACCGAGGCGCTCAATTGATTTTTGAATCCTGTTAGTATTTTAATATAACATTAAAAGTAATTATCTTTAGAAGAAATTCTAAGATAATTACTTTTTTATTTCCATTATAAATATCATATTAATAGTAGTTCATAGTAAAAAAAAAGTGGGTGTATTATAATAGAATGGTGTATAATCATGGATAAAATATGTACAATTTGTGAAGATATAGTTACTTTTGATTTGTAATACTGAAGGCAATATGACTACTTTAAACTAAGATAAGGTGGAAAGTATGGCAAGAGGCAGAAAATTTAATTCAAATGGAGAGCGAAGCAAACAAATATTACTTGAAAAAGCGATAGAGCTATTTTCTGATAAAGGTTATTATCAGACAAAAATTAGTGACATTGTAAAGGCTGCCAATGTAACACAGCCTACTTTTTATCTGTATTTTAAAAGCAAGGATGCCCTTTATAATGATTTAAATATACAATTCCAAAGTGGATTTTTGGGAGCGCTGGAAAGTCAATCAACTGAAATTGTTGAAAACGGCTTAAAAGGATTTGTCACGCTGTTAGAGCAAAAGTTATTAAACTTGTTCGTTTATATTACGGAAAATCCCAAATTGGCAAAAATCGGTTTTATCGAATCAGAGCAATCCCATATAGTGAAAACACAACTGACACAGCAAATTATCCACCTAATTTATCTTCATGATTGCGACAAAGATTTCCAGATGTATAGTGTGGATATGAAAATAATGATAGACAGCTTAGTAGGATCAATGGAGCGACTCATCATAATTTATTTATTAGAGCAAAAAAGATTACCTGCTGATCTAGCAAATGATATTATACAATTATATTTTTGGAAAACAAAAGAAACGATATAAAAAATCCTCTCAACGATAAAATGTCTATCGATGAGAGGAATTTTTTTACTGATTTATTTTTATATGCTGATAGTAGCCTTTTTGACCCTTGCTATTTGCATGAATAAGAAGCATATATTCTTGATCTGCTACTAAAGGTTTTGCTGGGGTAACGACAAGTGTTTGCCCTTCAACTTTAGCAGTTATAGATACTTCATTTGCCCCTAAAGCAACTAGTTGAACGTGATCTTTAGCAATTTGTGAAGAAAGAACTGCAGGGATTTTCACACTTACTTTTTCTTTTGTTGCATTACTCTTTGCAGTAGATAACTTTCTATATTTTGGATACTGTTCCTTTAGAGCATCAAAATGTGCTTGGAAAATAGGAGCTGATGTTGTTTGTATATTTGGCTTAACCCCTACTTCGTGAATAATCTGACTAGCAGGTCCTGTAAATTTACCGACTGTTAGCTTTAAATAACTTCCATCATGTAAGGTATAAAAGCCTTGCATAGCACCTTTTCCATAGGTTGTTTCACCATATAATATAGCCGCCTTTTGGTCTTTTAGTGAGGCGGAAAGCATTTCAGAAGCACTAGCACTATAGCGATTCACGAGAATACGAGTATTTTTTGGAAATTTTGTATTTTGGTGAACTGCTGGTATTGTGTAGGAGGCGTGTGCTTCCTCTAATAAATAGGCGATTTTAGCAGATGGGAATAATCCTGTCATTTCTTCCGCTGTTGTCACGTAACCCCCACCATTATTTTGTAAATCCAATATGAACGATGTTGCACCACGTTGTTTTAAGTCAATAAGCGCTTTTTTGACAAGCTGTGCGCCATCTTCAGAAAAGGAAGCCAACGAAATATAGCCAACATGCCCAAACAGTAATTCAGATTGTACATTTGGTAATGTGAATTTTTTTCGTGTAATAGTTTTAGTCGTTGTTGTTTCATTATTATGCTTGATTGTAACCTTCACTTGGGTCCCTTCATTACCGATTAAGAGGGAAGAGGTTTCTTGTGTAGAGCGACCAATAATAGATTCACCATTAACGGCAATGATGATATCTCCAGCCTTAATATCAGCTTCAAAGGCGCCGCTACCTTCAATTACTTGTAAAATATGAATCCCATCTTCGTGTTCTTCAATTATAACACCAATCCCAATTGTTGATAGGTTAATGCTATTCATATAATCCTCAAATTCTTGCTTTGTAAAATAAGTGGAATATGGATCAAGCATCTCCATGATTTCTGAGATGGACGTGGCTTTCTCTAAGTTTCCATCGATTGTTCCAACATAAGTATTTTTAATGATCTCCTTAATTTCCTTCATAAGCTGTTGATCATTACTTGCAGCATGAGTAGCCGTGAAAGGAATTAGAAAGAAGGCTAGAACAAATACAAACGACCACATTAATTTTTTCATTGGACACCTCTTTTCTAGAACTCGAAAAAGGAATGCACCATGCTCATTAGGTGTTTAATGGATGGATACATTTTACAATTGAGTATCTATTTTTTATTATACATGAGCTGTAGGAATTGTGGGGGGATTAAATAAGATAAAAGAATCTGCTTGTTATGAACAGCAAGCAGATTCCAATAAATTATTTTTTTATTTCGCTGAGGCGTTATTAGTTAGCTTATGAATCATAATGCCAATAAATGCGCCAACTATGGCTGGTAAAAGCCATCCTAAATTTTGCTCATACAGAGGCAATGCTTTTAGCATGTTTTCATACGGCGCGATTTCTACCTTCATTTCTTTTAAGCCACCGTAAAGGCTAACAAGGAAAGTTGGAATGAGCGCTAAAATATAAACAATTTGTCCACCTTTAAAGAAATGGTCCGCTAATGATAATACCATCAATACCATCGCCAGTGGATAAATGATTAACAGTACAGGTAAAGATGCACTAATAATTGTTGAAAGACCAACATTTGTAATAGCTGCACTAATAATAGTGAAGACAATCAAAAATGTCTTGTACGAGATTTTTGGGAAGAGCTTGTGGAAATATTGGGCATTAGCAGTTAATAAACCGACAGCCGTTGATATACAAGCTAGTAAAATAGTAGCAGACAAAATAATACTTCCAAGACTACCAAAAAGCACTTCCGCTGATTTTGCAATAATATCTCCGCCATTGGCAGAGGCACCAATTGCAGTAATACTTGTATTCCCGATATGACCGAGTGAGATATAAACAAAAGATAAACCTATAGCTGCAACCACACCAGCAAAAATCGTCGTATTAACTTGCTTTTTCTTATCTGTCATGCCCATATCACGTAAAGCTTGTAAAATAACGATACCGAAAACAAGTGCACTTAGAACATCCATTGTTAAGTACCCTTGTACAAAGCCTTCAGCAAAAGGAGAGCTAATATATTTTCCTGCTGCTTCCCCTGGTTCTCCCATTGGAGAGATAAAGCTTTTGACAGCGAGCAATAAAATAACTAGAAGCAGGGCAGGTGTTAAGATTTTTCCTACTCGATCGACAAGCTTCGAAGGGTTAATAGAGAGATAAAGAATTAGGGCGAAAAATAAAATAGATGTGATTAAAAGCGGCGCCCAATGCCCCTTCATCGCTTCAGGAAGGAACGGTGCAATCCCTATTTCATAGGACACAGATCCAGTTCGCGGTACAGCGAAGAACGGTCCAATGGCTAAATAAACAATGGATGTAAAGATTACGCCAAAAGCAGGGCTAACACGATTGGCAAGCAGCTGTAAATCGCCTCCTGCTTTGGCGACAGCAACGATAGCTAATAGTGGTAAACCGACACCTGTTATTAAGAAACCGATCATAGCAACTGTGATATTTTCACCTGCTTGTTGACCTAATAACGGTGGAAAAATAATATTCCCAGCACCCAAGAATAAGGCAAATAATAGCAATCCTACTGCTAAATTTCCTTTGATGAAATGCAAGATGTTTTTCATAAGTATAAAAACTCCTTTAAGATTGAAAAGATAAAACTTTCTAAAAATTTTAAATACAGAAGTGTATGTTATCATAGGAACAAGAATCTGGCAATGAATATATTATTGCAATATAGTCGGATTTTGTCGTATTCTATAGGATTACTAAAATGTTTGAAAAATAGTCAGTATTTCCGATTTTTCATGAAGCAGTTATCTAGTATGATAGACACACAAGGAAATATTCTAGCACGAACGGAGGCAATTTGGTATGCAAAAGACAAAAAAATGGAGAATTCTTGTTTTAAGTACTATCGCAACTTCATTTTTAGCACTACAAACAGCAGAAGCAGCAACTTACACCGTACAAAAAGGCGATACTTTATCCAAAATCGCGCAACATCATCAAGTTACGATTGAGGATATTATGAAGTGGAATAATCTATCGAAAGATACGATTTTTGTAGCTCAAAAGCTTGAAATTCAAAAGCAAACAACGAGTGAGGGGACAAAACCTTCAACCCCATCAACATCTGTCAAACCTACTGCTGGCTCTCATACAGTAGCGAAAGGTGACACATTATCAAAAATTGCAAAGCAATATAATGTGTCAATTAAAGATATACAGGAATGGAACAAGCTTGAGAAAGACATAATTTACATTGGACAAGTACTAAAGATTTCTTCAGGAGCCGTGAAACCCGGGGGCGAATCTATACATAATAATGTGACTTCAGATACGGGCACACCATCCAAAGTGACAGATAAAGATCCTACAGCAAATGGACAAGCTATTTATAAAAAAACAGTTGAAGTGGCAAATACATTGGTTGGGACACCCTACCTATACGGTGGTAATACGCCAGTGGGTCTTGACTGCAGTGGATTTATTTTCTATGCCTTTAATCAAGGCGGATTAAAAATAGGAAGAACAAGTAGTGAGGGGTATTTTAATGGCAACACAACACTTGTGGAAAACCCAGTACCAGGAGATCTAGTTTTCTTTGAAAATACATATAAAGAAGGTATTTCTCATATGGGCATTTATATTGGGGATAATAAATTCATCCACGCGGGCACAGATGGCGTAGAAATTTCAGATGTTACTTACACTTACTGGTCTTCTAAACTAGTAGCTTATAAACGTTTTGATAGTGTGAAATAAAAAAGGAGTGATTTTTGCTTACGCAGAAATCACTTTTTATATGACATAAACAAACCCCCTTCTTAACGAAAGAAGGGGGGTTTTGATGTTATTGTGTAACACGCGCTGTCCAACGGGAGAGATCAGCATCATTTGCATCAACAAGCTCTGCTGGGAAAACAAATGTCCAAGGCTTAGTTGAGTTTGGTTGCACAGTTAAGATTGGGTCCATTTTAAATGAACCTTTGGCAATTTGTTTGCCTGTTGCATCAATAATTTCTAATGGCAATTGTTCAAGATTAATTGCTTTATTGTGGCCATTGCGGATAAAGATCGATACATTTAAATTACCATTTTCAGCTAGCTTTGCCTGTAAACCTGTGAAGTTTACCTCTGTTTCGCCTAGCTCTGGTAATGTTTTAACGATTTTTTCAAGCTCCTCTTTTTGAGCTGCTGGTAATTGCTTTTCCCAAGATGGATCAAGCTCTAATTGGTGTCCGCGAAGGGAAACAAGGTTAAAGGCAATTTTCCAGCCTTCTTCAGGAACCTCATCAACTTTGATTGTAGACTTGTCAAATTCGAATACCCATGGACGAGCACTTTCTGCTGGAATTGTGCCAAGTGCTTTAAAATCGAATTTTTTAGATGCTACAAGCTCATCATTTTTATCCATAATGAATAGTTCGATTTCACCTAGCTCAATCGCTTGTGGTAAAGATGAACGGAAAAATGCACGTACTAGCCATTTTCCACCACGACCTTCTTCAATACTAATAGAAGATAGAGATAATTGATTTGGTTTCAATGGTTCTAGCTCATTAGCAAGGAAGTTAAAGATATATTTTTGCTCCTGAGGTACGTCCCATTCTGGATGGAAAGAAAGCTTTGTTTCAACATCACGGTTTTCACCTTTATTTGTAGAAACAGTACCTAGCAAGTCTTTTGAGTCAATTGTGTTTTCTTGAACGATTTTGTCTGATTTTTTAAAGAATGAAAATAAGCCCATTATTGTTCCTCCTGCTGTGCTTCAATTGTTTTCATGAAGCTTGTAATTTCTATAATGATTGAACGACGTAGTTCTTGGAAATTTTTACCGAACAATTCCAGTCCTTCACGTTGGTAAATTCGCATCGGATCTTCTTGTTGATAATGACGTAAGCCTATTCCTTCTTTTAAATGCGCCATGGCTTCCAAATGTCTTACCCAGCCACTATCGATGTAGCTAAGCATAACTTGAGGGATAGCTTGAAGTATTTGCTCATTTTCAGAGAATTTTTCGATTTTATTAAGTAGTTCTAGTTCAGATGGTTCGATATCTGCTAGTATCTGTTTAATTCTTCCGACCTCACGATCGATTGTAACAGGCGTAATGAATAGTGAGTTTAATGTTTGCTCCATACGATCATAATCCCATTCGATAGAAGAAACATCTTCTGGTGCAGCATCACGAACAGCAAAATCAACTGTTTCACGTAGCATTTTTTTCAGCTCGCCCATTAAGTCTTCACCAGCTAAAATTTTGTCACGTAATCCATAAAGAACCGTGCGTTGATCATTAATAACATCATCTAGTTTTAAGTTGTATTCACGCATGCCGTATTGAGAACCTTCCACAATGCGCTGCGTACGATCTATAAGCTCCTGCACCTCTTTGTTTTGAATAATGCCATTTTCATCTGTGACCATTTTTGCAGAGAATTTTTCAACTTCTTCTTTTGCGTAACGACGGAACATATCATCTTCAATAGAGAGAATGAAGCGGCTTTCGCCTATGTCTCCTTGACGACCTGAACGACCACGTAACTGATTATCTACACGTCGACTTTCATGCTTTTCTGTACCCATTACATATAAACCACCAAGATCATGCACTTCTTCCCCTAGCACGATATCTGTACCACGACCAGCCATATTTGTTGCTACAGTAATACGACCTTTTTGACCTGCTTGTGAAATAAGCTCTACTTCTTGCTCTACGGTTTTTGCATTGAGTAATTGGAAAGTTAATTTTTCTTTTTTTAGATAATCAGCAACCGTTTCGGACTGTAAGATTGATGTTGTACCAATGAGAATTGGTTGACCTTTTTCATGACGTTTTTTAGTCTCAGCTGCAACATATTTATATTTTGCCTCTTGGGTGCTAAAAATAATATCAGGCTGATCGACACGTTGACGTGGACGGTTGGTTGGAATTTGCACAACTTCCATACCGTACACTTCTCGAATTTCCTTTTCCTGTGTTTTCGCTGTACCCGTCATCCCAGAAAGTCTCGGATACATACGGAAATAGTTTTGAATTGTAATTTGCGCCATTGATTTATTTTCATCCGTGATGGTAACGCCCTCTTTGGCTTCAATTGCTTGATGTAAGCCATCAGAGAGTGAGCGACCTTCTAAAATACGGCCAGTAAACATATCAACAAGCTCAATTTTGTCGTTTTTAACGATGTAATCTACATCACGTTTAAACATGACGTGTGCACGAACTGCTTGAATCACATAATGGAAAAGTGTTTGATGTTCTAAATCATACAGATTATCAATATTGAAGGCAGCCTCAACCTTTTCAATACCTTTGTCTGTTAAGGAAGTAGCTTTTGTTTCTTCATCAAAATCATAATCTTCCTCGACTTTGAAACGTTTGGCTAGCATGGCAGCAATTTGATGTAATTCGTTATTCGATGCCATTTTACCTGCGATAATGAGAGGTGTTTTGGCCTCATCAATCAGGACACTATCTACTTCATCAATAATGGCAAAGTGATATGGTCGTTGAACCTTATCTGCTAAGCTATGGGCCATATTATCACGTAAGTAATCGAAACCGAATTCAGTTCCAACACCGTATGTAATATCTGCGTTGTAAGCTAATTTTTTTTCATCTTGCTCCATCATCGGTACATTTAAACCAACAGTTAAGCCAAGGAACCGATGGATTTGACCAACTAACTCATAGTCTCGTTTTGCAAGGTAATCATTTACTGTGATAACGTGAACGCCTTTACCTTCTAATGCTCGTACATAAGAGGGAAGGGAAGCAACGAGTGTTTTACCTTCACCTGTAGGCATTTCAGCGATATTGCCTTCAGTCAATACAAGACCACCGATAAGCTGTACATCAAAATGACGCATACCTAATACACGCTTTGAGGCTTCGCGTACAACTGCAAAGGCGTCCGGGATGATTGATGTAATAGGCTCACCTTGTTCTAATTGATTTTTGAAAATAAAAGTCATTTCTCTTAATTCAGCATCTGACTTGTTAACATACGTTTCTTCAAGATTATTAATTTGATCTACTATTTTATAGTAGCGCTTTAATTGACGAGCACTAGTTTGCTCTTTGTTACTTTTGAAAATTGAGAACATGAAATATACGCTCCTTTAAAGTTGTCTACATGCTAGACACTTCATTATTTTATCAAATTTTGCGAATGGTGACTACAATTGACTGTATAGGAATCTATGAATGCTAAAATGTACAAAATATTTGTGAAATCGTGGAAAATGTTTAGAAAAAGTATATTTCAATGCTTGTTCATGCTATAATCAATTTGGATTTCAATGTAGATTATTTATTTGAGGAGGAGAGACATGCTTTACGTGTCTTTAATAGCAGCGTTCGTTGCATCCATTTTGTTAACTCCATTAGTGAAACGTTTAGCGTTTAGAATAGGTGCTGTTGATGCACCAAACTACCGAAAAGTACATGCTCGAATTATGCCAAGACTTGGCGGCTTAGCCATTTTCCTTGCGTTTATAATTGGTGTGACGATTTTATATTCATTTTTAATCCATACTAAACATGGTAGTCCCGAATCTTTGTTAGCAATCATTATAGGTGCTTGTATTATCGTTGCCACTGGTGTTATTGACGATATGCGTGAGATTTCTGCCAAGGCAAAGATGATTGGTCAGCTAGGTGCCGCACTAATTGTTGTTTTTGTAGGTGGAATTCAAATTGAAATGGTTAACTTACCATTCTTAGGTACATTAGACTTTGGTTTACTAAGTATCCCATTAACAATTATTTGGATTGTTGGGGTTACAAATGCTATTAATTTAATTGATGGCTTAGATGGCCTAGCAGCAGGTGTTTCTACAATTGCACTCATTACATTAGCAATCATGGCGTTTATTATGAGCAATATGTTTGTTTTAGCGCTAGCAGCCATTTTAGCTGTAGCTTCACTTGGTTTCTTATTTTATAATTTCCACCCAGCGAAAATTTTTATGGGTGATACAGGGGCATTGTTCCTCGGATTTATGATTTCCGTGTTGGCATTACTTGGTTTTAAAAATGTTGCATTCGTAGCTTTAATCATCCCAATTATTATTCTTGGTGTACCGATTTCTGATACATTCTTTGCGATTGTTCGTCGTGTACGCATGAAGAAGAAATGGTCTGATCCAGATAAATCTCACTTACACCACCGTTTACTGGATATGGGCTTTACACATCGTCAAACTGTATTAATTATTTATGGCATCGCGATGATGTTTGGATTAGCAGCGATCATCTTCTCTATGGCAAAATTATGGGGAGCTATTTTACTTGTAGCTGTTATTTTAACAGCCATTGAAATCTTTGTTGAGGTCATTGGGCTAGCAGGTAAAAACTATAGACCATTATTAAACTTTGTACGGATTTTCAGTAAATAAAACGAAAGCAATCATACATTTTGTATGATTGCTCAGACTGTAGATAAACTCAAAAAAATTGAGATTATCTACAGTCTTTTTTTATTAAAACCGTCGATTGATGCTAAAGGCGGGGGCGAGTTGCTTCCCTCGCTTTGTTATTGCCACTACTTCGCACCAATCAGCTTCTACATAAAATACTTCATCGTGAACGATTAGAGATGTTAACGATTGATTCATTAGTACCTAAGAAGCATTTAGTACGAAAATGAAAGAAATCGCAACGAATATGACGTATCGCCAATATAACCATGCATCACAATGTACAGAAAATAACTCATTCAACACCATATTTTGGAATTATATTTAGAGGAAGCTGAACATTTACGACATTCCTATGACAGCAAACAAATTTATGCAAAGCGCAAAGAGACGATTGAATGTGTCTTTGCGGACGCGAAGCAAAAGCATGGATTGTGATGGAAAACCTTAATAGATCTAAAAACATTGTCCATGCAGGTGAGGCTTACTTTTACTGCCAAAGAAACTACTTGGATGTATAGCTTAAGAGAGCGCTTCTCAATGTCTTTCTTATTGATAAACATAAATAGCAACTTTGAGTGAACCATTACTGACGGACATTACCATTATAATGTATAGGAAATGGAAGGGGAGGAAAGCTAAAATAGGCTTGTTTAACTAGTTCATGACAGGGTAAATGAAAAGAGCAGTTTAATCATTGGGGAAGTAATATAAAAAGCCCCTAGACAAGATGGCTTGTCTAAGGGCTTTGGAAAGTCATTACTGGTTATTCAATGGCTGAATTATCATCGCTTGCAGCACTGTCTGTTCCTGAAGTATTGCCACTTGTTAGGCTTGATGAACTTTCATTCCGTCCAAGATGGTTATTGAAGATTTCCTTCACTTCATCTACAGAATCCTGATTTAACTGATAATAATATATACCAGTAGACATGTCATCTGTACCATCCAATGTTAAAGAGTCGATACGTGGAGCACCTTTTGATAAATAAGATATGAAGGATTTCATTTCAGTGAATGTCATATCTGTTTTCATGTTATCACCAAGGGCTTTAATGACATCATCATACTTTGTGATGGAACCAACAGAAGCAACTTTTTTGATAATAGCTGAAAGAATTTCTTGTTGACGTTTACCACGCTCAATATCACTATCTTGCTTACGTGTTCTTGCAAGGGCAAGAGCCTCGCTACCGTTTAAATGCTGTAAGCCTGGCTGTAAATTGATTGTGAATTTATCAAATTCATCTAATTCGTGTAAAGCATAAGGTACCTCTGCTTCAATACCACCGAGTGCATCGACAACGTCAATGAAGGCATTGAAGTTCATACGCACATAATAGTCGATTGGAATGTCAAATAGTTGTTCTACTGTTTCGATAGTAGTAAGTGTTCCACCCATTGCATGAGCATGAGTAATTTTATCTTTATAACCGACCTTAGGAATATAAACGTAAGAATCACGAGGAATACTTAACATTTTAATTGTATGTGTTTTGTTATTTAACGTAGCTAAAATAAGTGCATCGGAACGTGAGTTTTCAGAACCCTGTCCACGATTATCACTATCATCAACCCCGACAAATAAAATAGATACATTATCATGTACTGGCTCTACTTTTTCTTCTCGCTGAGTAGAAACCTGTCGACCTTCTAATTCCTCGTATGCTGAGTTTGCAGCATGCTCTACCTGTTTTGTAAGGTAAACACCATAAGCCGTTACACAAATCACCAAGCTGGCAACTAATAGTAGTGTAACTTTTATAATTAAGGAAGCTTTAGAAGATCTTTTTTTGTACGGTTTAACAGATCTTTTTTTCATATTAGATATATTCTCCTCTAATTATTGGGAATAATAATGCGATAAAGCTAAATTTTATTCAATTACAATAAAGCAAACGAATGGTCAATAAAAATAGCCTAACAAAAAAATTATACTATGCATATTTAGTTTCGACAATTAAAACTATTTATTTGACAATAAATTCTATAAATTGAGCATCTTCGAATGAAATGGATGCTTGTCCATTCGTGATTTCTGTAATCCAATTTCGGAACTGCTCTTCTTCCTCTTTTAACACAGAAGTAATGATTTCGACACCCTCTAAATACCGTATTTCCTCTAAAGAGTAAGATGAACCTCTTATTTCATTTTCGACTTTCCCTAGCCATGTGTAATCAATGGCTACCTTCATGAAATGATGAAGTTTACGTTCAACTACCTGTGCAGCAATGAGACCCTCTGTTGTCGCTTTCCCGTAAGCACGAATGAGACCACCGCCACCGAGCTTAATACCTCCAAAATAGCGAGTAACTACGACGACCGTATCTTTTAAGCCTTGTTTTTTTAAGACCTCTAACATAGGGACGCCAGCCGTACCACTAGGTTCCCCGTCATCATTCGCTTTTTGAATATGATCATGCTCACCAATAATATAGGCTGAGCAGTTATGTGTTGCATTATGATGCATTTTTTTTATACGATCTATAAAGGAAATTGCATCCTCTTCCGTTTCTGCACGTTCTATATAAGTGAGAAAGCGGGATTTGGAAATAACAATTTCGCTTTCACCATATCCTTTTACTGTTAAATAGTTTTCTCTCATCCGTATCAATCTCCTTTTAATTAGAGTTCTATTCTATAATTTTCGTGTAGAAAAAGCATTAAATTTTAGCATGGTAATGCTATAATGGGTGTAGACTATGGAATATATGAAATTGGTCTATTAAAATAGTGAGTAATCATAAGACATTAGACTGGGGAGTATACTATGTTTTCAAATGATACCTTCGATTTAAAGTCGCTTGATGACATTTTCAATCGAATGTTAGATACAATCATGAGCTCAAAGGATGACATCTTTATTATAAGTGAACAAAGCCGAAGAAGCTTTGAAGATATGCAAAAAGAGCTGGAAATTGTTCGAAAACAAATATCAATTGTAATTGATGAAGGCGATGCTCTGGAAAAAAGTACGCAGCTTGCTAAGCAAAGACTTGTATTAGTAAGTAAAGCTTTTGATAATTATACCGAAGAACAAGTTAGAGAAGCATATGAAACTGCACATGATTTCCAGGTAAAGCTCTCCGTTATTAGAACGCAAGAAAAACAGCTACGCGATAAAAGAGATGATCTAGAGAGAAGATTAAGAGGATTACTCGATACGATTGAACGTGCTGATCATATTGTCAATCAGGTAAATGTCATTTTGAATTACTTAACTTCAGATTTAAAAAATGTTGGTTTAGCGCTTGAACAAGCAAAAATGAAGCAAGATTTTGGGATACGTATTATTGCAGCTCAAGAAGAAGAGCGTAAGCGTTTATCGAGAGAGATTCATGATGGACCTGCTCAAATGCTTGCAAATGTACTAATGCGCACTGATTTAATAGATAGAACGTATCGTGAAAAGGGTATTGAAAATGCATTGGCTGAAATTGCTGATTTAAAGAAAACGGTGCGAAATGCTTTATCTGAGGTGCGACGTATTATTTATGATCTACGACCAATGGCACTTGATGATTTGGGAATTGTTCCGACATTAAAGAAGTATTTATCGACAGTAACTGAATATAACCCAGGTGTTGAAGTTCATTTCCAATCGAGAAGTACAGAAAAACGTATACCTTCAAATTATGAGGTATCCATTTTCCGATTAGTGCAGGAATGCGTAACAAATGCCATGAAGCATGGCAAATGTAAAGACATTTGGGTAAAGCTTGAGTGGTTAAAAGAAGCTGTCAATATCGTTGTGAAAGATGATGGCATTGGCTTTGATCCACAAGTAGTGAAAGACCATTCCTTTGGGATTTTAGGAATGAAAGAACGTATCGAAATTTTAAATGGTACAATCACGATTACTAGTGAAATCAATCGAGGGACAACGGTTTTATTTAAAATACCGTTAGAAGTAGAGTGATGCAATGTTGCAGAAATTTAGGGGGTAAAGACAAATGACAAAGATTATAATTGTAGACGATCACCAGCTATTCCGCGAAGGAGTAAAACGCATTTTAGATTTTGAAGATACGTTTGATGTAGTAGCTGAAGGTGATGATGGTACTGACGTGGTTACGTTATATGCTGAAAACGAACCAGATGTTGTATTAATGGATATTAACATGCCAGGTAAAAATGGAGTAGAAGCAACGTCAGAGTTAATCAATGATTTTCCTGATGCGAAAGTGATTATGCTGTCGATCCATGATGATGAAACATATGTGACACATGCATTAAAATCAGGTGCTCTTGGCTATATGTTAAAAGAGATGGATGCCGATGAAATCGTTGAAGCGATCAAAGTCGTTGCTAATGGTGGATCTTATTTACATCCAAAAGTAACAAAAAACCTAGTAGCTGAGTTCAAACGCCTGTCTGAACACGAAAATAAAGGGAACTTCCACCAAACGGAAATTCGTCGTCCATTCCATTTATTAACTAAACGTGAATGTGAAGTATTACAGCTATTAACAGATGGTCAATCAAACCGTACAATTGGTGAGACATTGTTTATCTCTGAAAAAACGGTTAAAAACCACGTTTCAAGTATTCTACAAAAAATGAATGTTAATGACCGTACACAAGCTGTTGTAACAGCCATTAAAAATGGTTGGGTGGAAGTACGATAAGTGCTAAAACTGTTTTTAAAGGCTGCTTTCTAATGAAGTAGTTTTTAAAACAGTTTTTTATTGTTTTTTGGTAATTATTTATAAAGGTTTACGAAATCATGAAGAGGCTATTCACAATTTTGTAACATTGCTAAAAGGGACTGTTTATACGTATAAACATGAAAACTAATAGAACGTGCAACATTTTACAAGCAAATGCGTCATAAGAAAGATGTAGCATCTAAATGTTGAAAAAGCACAACAAAATTCCTACTACAGCATTTATATGCTACAATATGCGCGGGAGGTTTTTTGATGTTAAAGAAAAGTTTTCTAGCAGTGTTAATCTTATTCGTATTAACTTTAACTGCATGTGGTAATAAAGAAGAGAAGATGAGTGACGAGGATCGAGAAAAAGTAATAGAAGATGGTACAGTAGGCTTTGAGATGATGGGTGGTAACGTGGAAAAAGCTGAAAATGTGCCAGCAGCAGATGAAAAGGCAATTTTAGCATCTTTCGATGAGTATATTGCTGCATTAAATGCTGAAGAAATCGAGCGTTATATGAAGACAATCTCGAAAAATCCAAAGGGTTTTAAATACGATGAAGAAAAAACATATGCAACAGAAGTATTCGATCAATTTGATATTAAGCGTGATGTAGAAAACGTAACGATTGCTAAATATGAACCAGAAGAGGCTCAAGTGTTTGCCAACATGAAAATGCACTCTCTTCAGATTGAGACAAATGTTGAACACGAAAGTGCAGGACGTCAAGTAACAGTCTTTGTGAAGGAAGACGATGATTGGAAGGTTACAAGTGTCTTTTATATTGGTGATGACTCACAGTCTAGTACAGGCAACTAACAGGAGCTATCTTCATTCAATATAAGAATTGAGTGAAGATACGCCTACTATACATAGAAAATGAATGCGAAATGAATAACGAAAACGTGAATCTCACGTTCGTCATTCATTTTACATTCATTTCTTTTTGTTTTCATTCCGTATCCTGTGCGACAGCGAACAAACAACAACAATTGCACCAAGAAGAAATAGATTGTAAACTAAGAATCATAGGAGAGTGGACATGGATGAGGATGGCAATCGTAACAGATAGTACTGCATATCTTTCAGCTGAGGAACGTGCACGCTTAAACATTCACATGATACCTTTAAGTGTTAATATCTCAGGTGAACTATTTGCAGAAGAAGTAGACATCACAGCATCTGAGTTTTACGATAAGGTGCGTGGAGCAAAAGAATTCCCAAAAACAACACAGCCTCCAATCGGAGAATTTGTTGCTCTCTTTGACGAGCTAGCGAAGGATTATGACGAGGTTATTTCGATCCATTTATCAAGTGGTATTAGTGGAACATATCAAGGGGCAGTACAGGCAGGTGAAATGGTGGAAGGCATAAAAGTGCATGCCTTTGACAGTGAAATTTCCTGTGCGGTTCAGGGCTTTTATGTTTTAAAAGCTGCTGAAATGGCGAAAGAGGGCCATTCAGCGCAAGACATACTGGCGGCATTAGCGGACATGCAGCAGTATATCCGTGCTTACTTCATTGTAGACGACTTAGCTCATTTACAACGTGGTGGGCGTTTGTCTTCTGCGGCAGCCTTGATCGGCGGCTTATTACAAGTAAAGCCTGTTCTACATTTTGTAGACAAGGTGATTGTGCCTTTTGAAAAAATCCGAACACGTAAAAAAGCATTAAAACGTGCTGAGGAATTGCTAGCAGAGGATGCGAGAAAGTATGAAGTTATGGACGCTGTTGTCATACACGGCAATTGCCAAGCAGAGGCACAAGAATGGCTAGAGCAATTAGCAGAAGCGTACCCGAACGTAAGCTTTAAATTAAGCTATTTCGGCCCTGTCATCGGCACACATTTAGGTGAAGGATCGATGGGCTTAGGCTGGACAAAAAAATAAAATTTCTATGAGAAGGTCTCTACAGCAAAGTAGAGGCTTTTTTCTATTGAGGGAGAGAAATTATGAAATATAAAGGTTGGCTGTTACCACCAGCATTACGTGATTTCCATGAAGGTCGCATTTGGTTAAAAAATCATTCTCCATATTCATCAGCACATATTGATAACGCAATCGAGCGAAAATATTTCAATTTAATAGAAGGAATTCAAATGAAGCCAGTTATTCGTTGCAATCGCTGCCACAATACAAACCCGCAATTATTCACTCTATTTGATTGTTCAAAATGCCAGCAACAATGTTTATATTGTCGGCACTGTATCAAAATGGGGAGGGTGAGCAGCTGTACGAATTTGATGGTTTGGATTGGCCCTAAAGCCATTAAGACGTACAAGCATTTATTCAAATGGGCAGGGCAATTCACGGAACTCCAACAGCTGGCAGCAAATGAAACTTTAGCAAGTGTGGAAGCAAAGCGTTCGCATTTAATTCATGCAGTGTGTGGTGCTGGGAAAACTGAGCTACTTTTTCCAACGGTTTATGATGCGCTAAAGCGAGGGCTACGTGTTTGTATTGCAACACCACGCACAGATGTAGTGTTGGAATTGACGCCACGCTTCCAGCAAGTATTCCCTGAAACTATTATTCATGCATTATACGGTGGTGTCTCACAACAACATGGCTATGCCCAGATGGTTATAGCAACGACCCAACAGCTTTACCGATTTGACAAGGCTTTTGATGTTATCATTGTCGATGAAGCAGATGCTTTTCCTTATACATTTGATGAAACCCTACAAAGAGCAGTAGGAAAGGCTAAAAAAGAACATGCTCCTATTGTATTTGTTACAGCAACCCCATCACCATCATTACTACATGCCTTTCAGCAAGAAAGCTACTCCTTTATTCCAAAACGCTATCACAATCATCCATTGCCAGTTCCTCAAGTGCGTGCTTTATGGGGCTATGATAAAAGCTTCCAGCGAGGTACGATCCCCAAAAGGTTAAAAAAATGGACAGAGGAACGTCTTAGCCAAAAGCAGCCATTTTTAATCTTCTTTCCAACAATCGCCTTAATGAATAGAGCAGAACCCCTTTTTCAGTTGCTAGATGAAAAGATAGTAGCTGTGCATGCAGCAGATTCGGAGCGAAAGGAAAAGGTGCTGAAGCTAAGAAATAAAGAAGTTCCAGGATTATTAACTACAACTATATTAGAAAGAGGCATTACAATTAGCAATGTACAGGTGGCAGTAATCGGAGCAGAGTCATTGATTTTTACTGCCAACGCTCTTATTCAAATTGCGGGTCGTGTTGGGCGGGATAGACATTTTCCTGCTGGTGAGGTCTTGTTCTTTCATCACAGCATCACAATAGAGATGGATGAGGCATGTGCAAAAATTGCTTTATATAATAGAAAAGGATTTCCCAATGAATAAAATAGAATCGCATTGCTTAATTTGCTCGCAGCCGTTGACATCAACCATATCCTGGAAAATGCTGTTAACAAAGCAGTTTTCACCGACTATATGTGATAGGTGTGCTGCTCGCTTTGAACATTCACAGTCAGCTACAGCACTCTATCAGTATAATGACGCGATGAAAGATTACTTACATCAGTTTAAATTTCTTCAGGATGTAGCTCTTGCAAAAGTATTTCGACAGGAGCTTTGTGCTCGATTTAGAAAAGAGAAAGCGATGATTCTACCAATTCCCATGCATCCCCTCAAGCAACAGGAGCGTACCTTCTCACACACAGAGGAACTATTAAAGGCAGCTTTTATTCCGTACATTCAGCTATTAGAAAAGACAACAACAGAGACACAAAGCTCCAAAAATAGAGAGCAGCGCATACATGTAGCACCTCTTTTTCGCGTAAAGGTAGGCTCACAAGTAGAGCATAAAGATTACCTTCTTTTTGACGATATTAAAACTACAGGAACAACCATTCAGCATGCCGCAGATGCGCTAATGCAGGCGGGTGCTAAAAATGTCCAATACTTCACATTAATTGAAGGATGAATTTTCCAACGTATTATGTATAATAGATGATGGGTATAGCATTCGTAGATAAGATTTCTTGAAAGAGGAGGAAAAGCAGATGGCTGAGGTTCGCAATTGTCCAAAATGTAATGAATTTTTTAATTATACAGGGGTCCGAGAAGTATGTCATAAGTGTGCACAATCGGAGGAAGAGCTTTATCAAATCGTTTATCGCTTCCTTCGTAAACGTGAGAACCGTGCAGCAACAGTTGAGCGTATCGTAGAAGCAACTGGAGCAGAAGAGGAGCTATTGTATAAATGGGTTCGTAAAGGCCGCTTGCAGCCAGCCATGTTCCCTAACCTTGGCTATCCATGTGATAACTGTGGTCACCTGACAACAACAGGCAAGCTTTGTACAAAATGTCAAGATGAATTAAAGGCAGACTTACGTACATTTGAAGCAGCCAAGGAATTCCGCGACAGTGTAGAGCAACGCGATCGTGTAACCTATCACGCAGAGCGAAAACGCTAATAACGGGAAGTGTGTTAATTTTAAACAAAATTAGCACACTTTTTTATATGTGAAAACTTAACATTATGTGAGACAATCCGAAATAATAGGAAGATAAGATTTTTAGATGGGGGGTTTCAAAATGAAAATTACATCTTATGGAATTAATGCAGTAAACGCCTATAAAAACCAAGTACGTAACGTTAAATCAGATACAAACAAAGCATCTTTTGCTGATAAAATTGAGATTTCGAAAGCTGCTCAAGATATGAAAAGCGTATCAACATACAGTACAGAGCGAGCTGACCGCGTACAACAGCTGAAAAAAGACATTGATTCTGGTGAATACAAAGTAGATGCTCGCAAAGTAGCAGAGGATATGCTGAAATATTATCGTTTCTAGGGAACAGCAGAAAGGGTGTATAGCGATATGTCTGTAGAAGCGATTAATTCTACATTAACGATGCTAGAAAGAATGCATAAAAGTTTACTTGAACTAGCCTTGAAAAAAACAGAAATCATTAAAGCTGGCGATATCGAAGCTCTAGACCAATTGCTCAAGGATGAGCAGGCACACATAGCGGCCATCGATAAGCTCGAGCAACAGCGTCAGAAACAGGTAACGGACTACCTCGAAGCAAAGGGACTTGCTTCATCTGACAAAACGACTGTCGCAGATGTCATCGAGGCTGCTGACCAACAGGCTGACAAAGCAACCTTATCAGTAGTTCGCGATCGTTTACTGCAAATTATCACTGACCTACGAAAACAAAATGACTTAAATCAAAAACTTGTTTTCCAATCACTACAAATCGTCAACCTAACATTAGATGCTGTAAGACCTCGCACAGAGCAAATGAACTACTCTAGCAACGAGGTTCATGGCACAAATAACATAGCTAAAAAATCATATTTCGATTCACAAGCCTAATAAGGGAGGAAGAAACATGCGCTCAACATTTATGGGTCTAGAAACAAGTAAACGCGGCCTCTTTACTCAACAAACAGCTTTATACACAACAGGACATAATATTTCCAACGCCAACACATTAGGTTACTCACGCCAACGAGTAAACATGCAGGCGACACCAGGTTTTCCAACAGCCGGTTTAAACCAACCAACCTATCCAGGACATCTTGGTACTGGGGTGGAAGCGGGGTCTATCCAACGTATTCGCGATCAATTTATTGATCGACAGTATCGTCAAGAAACGAATAAGTTGGGGTATTGGGATTCAGCAGCAAAGTCGATTGCGCAGATGGAAGATATTATGGCAGAGCCTTCAGAATTTGGTATCAATCAATCTTTTACTGATTTTTGGAAGGCAATGGAGGATGTTATTGATAACCCTAAAGACTCTGCGGCAAGACAAGTGTTAATAGCAAAAGGAAAATCAATAGCAGATTCCTTTAATTATATGGATAGACAAATAAAACAGATTCAGGGCAATATTGGAAATGAAATAAGTGTATCAACAGATAAAGTAAATTCAATTCTTAAACAAATTGCAGCCATTAATAAGCAAATCCAAGAAGTAGAGCCTAGTGGCTATGTACCAAATGATTTATATGATGCTCGCGATTTATTAGTAGATGAGTTAAATGAACATATTCCTGTATCAATATCTTTTGAAAAATCAGGTGGATTAGCAAAAGACGTAGCTGAAGGATCTATGACGATTACATATGTACCAGCGGATGGTAGCACACCTATTAAATTAGTAGAAGGTAAAGAATATGCTGCTCTTGCAACGATGGATACAAATAATCAACGTGTCGATGGTGAGGTGGATGACCAAGCCACTGGAGGATATTATAACTTTAGTGAACTTAAAATTTCAGCTATCGGCGCACCACCAGGTGATCCAACGACTGGCCCTTATACGATTGATTACAGTCAAATGGATCAAGGGAAAGGTTCATTGCGTGCTTTAATAGATGCGTATGGACATAGTGGTGGACAAGGTACTTATCCAGAAATGATAGATAACCTAGATAAACTAGCAAATGAATTTATTACAAAATTTAATGATGTCCATAAAGCAGGTTTTGGTTTAGACAATAGTACAGGTCTAGACTTCTTCTCTGGAACAACTGCTCGTGATTTCAAAGTAGTGATTACTGATCCAAAACAAGTAGCCGTATCAGATACAACGGGTGAAGAAGGAAATAACCAAAACATGCGTAAGCTAGCAGAGCTACAAACACAGGCACAAGCAAACTTAAAGCAAGGAACATTCCAAAGCTACTATAAATCATTGGTGGGGGATTTAGCAGTAAAGGGACAAGAAGCAATACGTAGTGCATACAACTCTGAAACATTGCACTTGCAAATTGCTAGTAACCGTGATTCCATGAGTTCGGTTTCCTTAGATGAAGAAATGACTAATATGATAACATTCCAACAAGCATACAATGCTAATGCACGTATGATTACAGTTGTGGATGAAACATTAGATAAAATTATCAATGGTATGGGAAGAGTAGGGCTATAAAAATAGTCACTTAACTGAGAGGAGATAAATTATGCGTGTCACACAATCAATGCTATCTAGTAATATGCTACGCAATTTAAATACAAGCTACAGCAAAATGTCTAAGTATCAAAATATGCTAGACTCAGGTAGTAAAATTTCAAGACCATCGGATGATCCAGTTGTAGCAGTAAAAGGGATGGGCTATCGTATAGATCTTGATAAAAATCAACAATACCAAAGAAATATTCGCGATGCAAATACATGGCTAGATACAACAGATGAGTCTCTCGATCAAGTAGGTGCTGCATTAAAACGTGTAAAAGAGCTTATAATACAAGCAGCAACTGATACAACTACTACTGATGATCGTCAAAAAATAAATGCAGAAATGAAACAGATTAAGGAACAATTACGTGATATCGCCAATACAAAAGTGGGAGAGAACTATATTTTTTCAGGTACGCATACAAACCTACCGCTTTATACTGATAATACAGGACCACAAAACCCGGCCCTTACCCCAGCTGGAGGACAAAAATCAATTGATATTAACGTTTTTGATGGCATCTCAATGAATATAAACACACCAGGTGCTGATTTATTTAACGATATCGATGGGTTTATGACAAATATAAACACGCTTTTGCAAAATGGTGCAACAGCTGTTGAAATCGGAAATACACTTGGATTGCAAACGACAAATGGTGCTACTACAATCCCTGGTTTAGATGGTATTTATGAAAGCACGTTGACTGTAAGAGCAGATGTCGGCGCTCGACAAAATCGCGTAGAGCTGATGGAAAATCGACTAAGTATTCAGGAAGTCAATGTAACGAAACAATTGTCTCTTAATGAAGATACAGATTATGCTAAAACGATTACAGATATGGTAACACAGGATTCTATTCATCAAGCTGCTTTATCTGTAGGAGCAAAAATTATTCAGCAAACCTTAGTAGATTTTATAAGATAAAATCTACTAAGGTTCTGCCCCGTAAGTGAGATGGCAGGGGAAACTTTATACTAAACAACCAAGCGTTTGGACTATTTGTTCAGACGCTTTTATTGAAAGGAGATGTATACGTGAGGCTCCCACAAATTCAAATTCATACAACAGATGTCAAAATAGACCTAAATATATCAAAGCCACAGCAATATATTAAACAACCTAAAGCAACACAACATATTGAACAGCCAGCAGCTATTTTAGAAATACGGACAACTAGAGGGATATTAAAAATAGACTCTTCACAGGCAAGACGGGATATAGGAATGATTGGTCCATTGGAATCAAGTGCTAACTACGCAGAAAAAGGAAAACAAGAGGCACTTAAGGGGATGGCGCGTAGAGCAAGAGAGGGACGTCAAATGATGGACAACGCTGGAAAAGGTCAAGGACGAGCTACTATTCAAAATATTGCAAAACAAAATTATGGTCCACACCATGCACAAATTAACGTTAAATTTGTACCCTCTATAGGGTCAGTGCAAATCGACTATACACCAGGTACAACGGATGTTAATATTCAGCGCAAAGAACCAATAATTGACGCTAAAGTGAACAAACCAATCCATGAATACACACCAGGAAAAGTAACTGGTACAATGATACAAAGACCGGATGTTGATATCAATGTCATCATATAAAGGAGCGCGAAGAATAGATGAAAATTGCGACAAAATTTTTAGGTGAAGTCGAAATTGAAGAAAAAGACATACTTTTTTTTGAACATGGACTACTAGGATTAGAAGAACATAAAAAATTTGTATTACTACCCATCTCAGAAGAACATCCACTAGTATTGCTACAATCAGTTGAGAAATATGAAATAGGTTTTATAGTGGCTTACCCATTTGCGTTTAAAAAAGACTATAGCTTTGATTTAAGTGAAGAGGATTTAGAACAACTCCAAATTGAAAATGAAGAAGATGTTCTCGCATACGCTGTTGTCACAATGAAGGAAACACTACAGGACTCTACCATTAATTTACTTGCACCACTAGTTATTAATATGGATAAAAAATATGGTAAACAAATCGTACTTCAGGATAGTAAGGCTTTTCCATTACGCTACCCAATGCAAACACTGGAAGGAAGTGCGAAGTAATGCTAGTCTTGTCACGTAAGAAAGATGAATCTATTATGATTGGGGACCATATTGAAATAAAAATATTAGCAGTGGAAGGTGAACAAATTAAGTTAGGTATCATCGCACCTAAAACGGTCAAAGTTCATCGTTCTGAAGTTTTTGAAGCTATACAAGTACAGAACAAAGAAGCTTTATCGACATCGTCAAATTTCTTGGAACAACTAAATAAGAATTAAATTTATTAACTGTTTTAATAAAAAGTTAAACTCGAAAAAATCTATTACATAAAAAATAAAAAAAATTTAAAAAAACTATTAAACATTTCCAACTAATTACGATATATAGATTGTAAGGGGCGGGAAGTACATAACTACCTAATCCTAAATTCCACACGGATGTGGAATAACAAAACAAACATTCAAGGAGGAATTCCAAATGAGAATTCAACACAACATTTCAGCTTTAAACACACACCGTAATCTAGCTTTCAACAACTCTCAATCAGCTAAAAACCTTGAGAAATTATCTTCAGGTTACAAAATTAACCGTGCTGGTGACGATGCTGCTGGTTTAGCAATCTCTGAAAAAATGCGCGCTCAAATCAAAGGTCTTGACATGGCATCTAAAAACTCTCAAGACTCAATTTCATTAATTCAAACTGCTGAGGGTGCTCTTAATGAAACTCACGCTATCCTACAACGTATGCGTGAATTAGCAGTACAATCTCGTAACGATACAAACGAAGCAACAGATCGTAACTTCTTACAAGATGAAATTGTTCAATTAAAAGATGAAATTAATCGTATTGCAACTACTACTGAATTCAATGAAAAGAAATTATTAAATGGTGCACAATCTAAAGATGGTCTTACTTTCCAAATTGGTGCAAATTCAGGTCAAACTATGAATTTGAAAATTAACAATATGGCAGTTTCAAAACTTGATGCAGATCTTAAAGATGCTAGTATTTCTACAGGTTCTAAAGCAAGTAAAGCAATTTCTATTATTGATAAAGCAATCAAAACTGTTTCTACTCAACGTTCTGCACTTGGTGCGGTTCAAAACCGTTTAGAGCATACAATCAATAACTTAGGTGCTGCTTCTGAAAACTTAACAGCTGCTGAATCACGTATTCGTGATACTGATATGGCTGCTGAGATGATGGCATTCACTAAGAATAACATCCTTACTCAAGCTGCACAATCTATGCTAGCTCAAGCTAACCAACAACCACAAGGTGTTTTACAATTACTACAATAATATTTTCCAATCAGTTGATGAAAACTCGTGTTTCTCTTTGAGAAATACGAGTTTTCAGACTGTAGACAAACTCGATGAATTTTGAGTTTGCCTACAGTCTTTTTTCTTTTACAATGAAATAAAGTAAAGCCGTTGATTTCCACTACGGGCGGACGCTTTCCGCGGGCGGGGTCGAGCTGCTTCCCTCGCTTCGCTCAGTCCAGGATCTCGACTTTCCCGCTTTTCCCGCAGGAGTCGCCGCCCTTCGTTCCAATCAACTTCTACATAAAGAATTCCTTATTCATCTATTGATAAAAAGTAAACTTTTGAGGTGATCAACCATGATGACGAAAAATCATACCAATGAACGTGAACAATTAGAAATGTTAACGATTGATCAATTAGTTCCCAACGATCATTTAGTGAGAAAACTGGAGGCTGCTATTGATTTTTCATTTATCTATCCTTTAGTAGAACATCTCTATTCACCTAATGGGCGTCCAAGTATTGATCCTGTTGTTCTCTTTAAAATGACGTTTATTCAATATGTTTTTGGCATTCGCTCCATGCGTCAAACGATCAAAGAAATTGAAACGAATATGGCGTATCGCTGGTTTTTAGGATTTGGCTTCCATACAGAAGTCCTGCATTTCTCTACCTTCGGTAAAAATTATGTCTGTCGCTTTCAAGACACCGATATATTTGAACAGATATTCTATCGTATTTTAAAAGAGATTATGCATCAAGGACTCCTCCATGCAGACCATTTATTTATCGATTCTACGCATGTGAAAGCGAGTGCGAATAAACGGAAGTATGATAAAAAGATCGTGCGAAAAGAAACACGGGCTTATGAAGAGAAGCTTCAATTAGAGTTAAATATGGATCGTGAGGAACACGGAAAAAAGCCCTTTCCCCCGGAGAAATTTGAAAAAGAAGAATGGAAAGAAATAAAGGAAAGCACGACAGATCCTGAAAGTGGCTATTACGTGAAGGATGAACGTACGAAGCAGTTTGCATATTCCTTTCATGCAGCCACAGACGAAAAAGGCTTTGTCTTAGGTACCATTGTGACTCCGGGAAATGTGCACGATAGCCATGTATTACAGCCACTTGTGGAAAGGGTCATTCAAAACGTTCAAAAACCAATCGCCGTTGCGGCAGATGCAGCCTATAAAACACCAGCGATTACGAACTTTTTGTTAGAGAATCAAATGTTGCCTGTTCTTCCGTATACACGTCCTAAAACGAAAGATGGATTCTTCCGAAAGCACGAGTATACATATGACGAGCACTATAATTGTTATCTTTGCCCACAAGGGCAGATATTGAAGTATGCGACAACGACGAAGGAAGGATATCGCCAATATAAATCGAATCCTTTGATTTGTGCGAAGTGTCCAAGCCTTTCCCAATGTACAGAAAGTAAGCATCATCAAAAACTCATTCAACGCCATATTTGGGAGTCGTATGTGGAGGAAGCTGAACATTTACGCCATTCCTATGACATCAAACAGATTTATGCAAAGCGCAAAGAAACGATTGAGCGTGTCTTTGCCGATGCAAAAGAAAAGCATGGTATGCGATGGACAACCTTAAGAGGTCTAAAAAAATTGTCCATGCAGGCGATGCTTACTTTTGCTGCCATGAATTTAAAGAAACTGGCTACTTGGACGTGGCAAGTAGCTTAAGAGAGCAACTAAGCTCGAAGAGTATGTTGAATTTGGTAGTATATTACCAAATGTTGAAAATAAAATAGGAAGAAAAATGACAAAAGCCATCGAGAGTGAACTTCTCGATGGGCTTTTGTCTACAATCTGAAAACTCGTGTTTCTCTTTGAGAAATACGAGTTTTTCTTTATTTTTGAAAAATAAAACCGATAAATTATAAGAGGTGAAATTTATGGAACAAACCTACGTTATTGAAGATGTCATAACGAAAAATGGAATGAAAACATTACGTGTAAATGGATATTACTTACATAGCAAATATAATCCTTTTTTAGAGGCTGAAAATTTTGTGTTGGAAAATTTTAAACCTCAGAATATACATATTTTATTTGGTTATGGAACAGGAATCATAGTAGATGCTTTTTTGAAAAAAATGAGTGAAGAAGATAGCCTGATTGTTATAGAACCTATTCTAAGTAATATATCAGTTGAGGATAATAGGGTAACTTTGATTAACTATATTAATAAGAATCAATTAAAAAATGATATAGCAAACAGTTTCACTATTACTAACAACGTTACAATTTGTTGCTCGCCGAATTATGATAAAATTTGTACAAAAATGTATATAGATTTTTTGAGAGTTATAAAAGATAAATTAGCTATAGATCGCGTAAGTGAAAACACAATTAATTTAATGTCTGAAGAATGGCAACGTAACTATTTATATAATATAAGACAGGCTATTCATGATAGTTCAATTTATGAATTGAAAAAGTGTTTAACTAGTCCTATCGTTGTTGTTTCTGGGGGTCCATCTTTAACGAAACAATTGCAAACAATAAAAAAATATCGTGATAAGCTTATATTAATTGCTTCAGGCTCAGCAATTAATACGTTGTTAGCTTTTTCTATAGAACCTGATTTTGTGGTTTCGATAGACAGTCAAGAAGTTAATTACAATCATTTTAAGGAATTGCAATTAAGTCATTCAAATTTTGTATATTTAATGTACAGTCATTATAAAATTAGAGAATCATTTACAAATAAATCATTTTATTTTTTAGGGAGAGGTGATGAGTCATTTAAAGAACATCTTGAAAAAACTACAACCGATAATGTAGTTGTTTTACCAGGTGGAGGATCTGTTGCCCATTTTGCATTATCCCTTGCAACGTATTTGACAACTGGACCAATTACACTTATTGGTCAAGATTTAGCATTTACATATAATCAAACTCATGCGGAGAGCAATAAAAACTTCAAAATCCTTACTGAAAGAGAAATTAAATCAAAGGGGTTTATCAAAGCTGAAGGCTATAATGGTGACGAAGTATTAACTGACTATTCTTTTATGGCTATGAAACAGTCATTTGAGTTTTTAATAAAAAATGATTTTAATGATAGATTGATATTTAATAGCACTGAAGGAGGGATAAAACTAGAAGGATTTGTACAAATACCTTTTGGGGATTTTTGTGAAAAATATACTGATGAAAAAATAAAGATAAATAATAAGTTTAATAAAAATAAGGATAAAAATATTGATTATGAATTATTAATAAAAAATTTCAGTAAAGAGTTAGAGAATCTTGATACTATTGAAGTAATTCTAAGGAAAAACTTAAAATTGATGTCTAAAAATACTTTGAAAACTAAATTTAATAATGATATTTTGAAAAAAATGGAGTGTAACGATGAAGAAATCTTAAATTTACAACAAAAAACTTCATTAAATGTAATTGTTGATCCTATAAATTTACATGTGCTTAAGCATTTTTCTGCTACTAAAAATGAAACACCTGAACAAGCTTATAAAAGAGTATATAATCAGAGTAAAACATTATATACAAAATATATAGATGCAGTAATAAAGACACGTAAATATACTATGAATCTTATAAAAAAATTAAGAGAAGATAAGGAGAATGAAGAAAATGGATGTAATGCATAAGGATATTATGGAAAGTTATAATAATTACTTATTAAATATTCCTAATGGATGTCAACAAATTGTAAATCATATTAGAGAAAATAAAATACAAGAAGCTTTAGGGATGATTTTAGATTTTAGTGAAGGTGTTAATTGGTTAGTTGATGTAAATCAAATATTAAAATTTCACGGAATTTCTAAATTATTAGAGGTTGAAAAAATTCATGATTTTTTAGAAGAAATTAATAATGGATTAGCAATTCACGATTTTTTACTGGTTGCTGATTTATTTGAATATGAAATTATGCCTTTTTTTGAGCAAGTTGAGATTTATGAAGTACCAGTGAATTAAAGAATATAGAATTTTATAGGTAAAGGTGATTAATTTATGGAAAAAAATCCATTGATGAATAAAATAGTGCTAGTCACAGGAGGAACAGGGTCATTTGGAAAAAAGTTTATAAGTAAGGCACTTACATTAGATGTAAAAAAGATAATTGTTTTTAGCCGAGATGAGTTGAAACAATACGAAATGAAGCAAGAATTTAAGGATGAACGTATTCGTTTCTTTATCGGTGATGTTCGGGATAAAGAGCGTTTATACCGTGCATTTGATGGAGTAGATATTGTTATACATGCAGCTGCTATGAAGCATGTTGATGCATGTGAATATAACCCTTTTGAGGCAGTAAAAACAAATATTCATGGTGCCCAAAACATTATTGAAGCAGCGATTGATCGTGGAGTGGAAAAGGTCATTGCATTATCAACAGATAAAGCTTGTTCACCTGTCAATTTATATGGTGCTACAAAACTAGCATCTGATAAGCTATTTGTTGCTGCTAATTCGTATGTTGGAGAAAAGAAAACGCGCTTTTCAGTTGTCCGCTATGGAAATGTTGTGGGAAGTCGAGGAAGTGTAGTTCCTTTTTTCAAAAAGATAAAGGAAGCAGGTACTTTACCCATTACTGATGACCGGATGACTCGATTTTGGATTACACTTGAGCAAGGAGTACAATTTGTTCTGAATAATTTAGAGCGAATGTATGGTGGAGAGATTTTTGTACCGAAAATCCCAAGTATGAAGGTAACAGATTTAGCAAAAGCAATTGCTCCAGAATGTGAAATAAAAATTATCGGTATTCGACCTGGTGAAAAATTACATGAAGCGATGATTATGGAAGACGATGCACGCCATACGATAGAGTTCGATGACTATTATGTTATTCAGCCTGAGCTTGCTTGGTGGCCTCAAGGACAATTAAATGGTGGAAAAGCTCTACCTGATGGATTTGCTTATACAAGTGATAATAATAACGAATGGCTAAATATTGAACAATTAAGAGATTTAGTAGAAGAAATGTAGTCATTGACTGCATTTTTTCTTTAAAGGAGCTAAATAAAATGAGAGATACATATTTACCGTATGGACAACAATGGCTTGATGATCAGGATATACAGGCTGTGGTGAATGTTTTAAAGAGTAGTCATTTAACGACTGGTCCAACAATTTCTAAATTTGAAGATGCAGTCGCCGAATATGTAGGTGCCAAATATGCAGTAGCATTTTCTAATGGAACTGCTGCACTTCATGGTGCGTGCTTTGCTGCTGGTATTGTAGAAGGAAATGAAGTTATTACCTCACCAATAACTTTTGCAGCTAGTGCAAATTGTGTACGTTATGTAGGGGGAACAGTGGTTTTTGCAGATATTAAGGAGGATACATATAACATAGATCCATTAGAAATAGAAAAAAATATTACGCCGAATACAAAAGCAATTATTCCTGTTCATTTTACTGGGCAGCCTGTGCAGTTAGATGAAATTCATGCCATCGCAAAAAAGTATAAATTAATTGTTATTGAAGATGCAGCACATGCACTTGGTGCTAAATATAAAGGACAAAAAATTGGTGCATTGAGCGACATGACGATGTTTAGTTTTCATCCTGTGAAGCATGTCACAACTGGTGAGGGTGGAGTGATTACAACAAATAATTATTTCTATTATAAAAAGCTATTACAATTCCGCTCACATGGTATTACGAGAGATACTGAAAAGATTATTAAAAATGATGGCCCTTGGTACTATGATATGCAGTTTTTAGGCTACAATTATCGAATGACAGATATTCAGGCTGCTTTGGGAATAAGCCAGATGGAAAAGCTAGATCGTTTTGTTGCACGCCGGTGTGAAATTGCACAAATGTATGATAAAGCATTTAAAGATAGTGAGTTATTAATAACCCCTCAACCACTTAAAGGGTGTTTTTCAAGCTGGCATTTATATGTTATTCAATTAAATCTGGAAAAGCTTAATGCAACACGGAGGGAAATATTTGATTCATTAGTGGCACAAAATATAGGTGTGAACGTGCATTATATACCAGTGCATACATTGTCATATTATAAGGAGTTAGGCTATAAAGAAGGTTCAATGCCAAAAGCTGAAGCGCTATATAAAGCAATGATTACATTGCCGCTTTTCCCTAAAATGACAGATAGTGATGTATATGATGTAGTCGTAGCAGTGTTAAGTGAGCTAGAGAAGGTGAGTAAATGAAAGTTGTAGCAATTATTCAAGCGAGAATGGGCTCAACACGCTTACCTGGTAAAATTTTAAAAGAAATAAACGAAAAGCCACTACTTTCCTATCAGCTAGAGCGTTTAAGCAATAGTATATTCATTAACGAATTTGTTATCGCAACAACAAAAAAAGAACAAGATGATAAAATTATCACTTTTTGTGAGGAACAAAATATCTTGTATTATAGAGGTTCTGAAACAGATGTACTAGAAAGATATTATGAAACTGCAGTTGAATTTAATGCAGACGTTATTGTAAGAATTACATCCGATTGCCCTATTATTGATGTACAGGTTGTTGATAAAACGATTGGATTTTTTTTAGAAAAGGGTCATTTTGATTACGTCTCTAATACAATAGAGCGTACATATCCACGAGGATTAGATACTGAAATTTTTACATTCGCAGCTTTAGAAAAAGCTTATAAAGAAGCGACATTAGAAAGAGAACGTGAGCATGTAACTGCATTTTTTTATTCAAATCCTAATATTTTTAAAATTGCTAATGTGAAAAATGATTTTGACTATAGCAAATTTCGCTGGACAGTAGATACAACCGAAGATTTTGAATTGATTAAAAATATAATACAAGCATTATACGTTAAAAATCCAAGATTCACTTTACTAGATACAGTAAATGTAATGAAAGAAAATCCTGATTGGTTTAATATTAATGCTCATATAGAGCAAAAGAAAATATAGGTGATAGTATGAACGTATTAATGCGAGTGGATGCTTCCTATGAAATAGGCACAGGACATGTAATGCGTTGTTTAACTTTAGCTCATAGACTAGAAAAAGAAGGAAATACTATTGCATTCATTTGTAGACGCGCTAAAGGTGACTGTATAGATTTAATAGAACAGCAAGGTTTCCATGTATATAAATTGCCTATTTGTGAAGGTTCTTTATGGAAATATATATCAAAAAGATGGGAAGTAGATGCTAAGGAAACTATAGAGATATTGAGGGGGAGTTCTGTAGATAAGCTAATTATTGACCATTACTCAATTGATTTCAAATGGGAAAAATTAATGCGGCAATATACAAAAAAAATAATGGTTATTGATGATTTGGCTAACCGTCAGCACGACTGTGATATTTTACTGGATCAAAATTTTTATTTAAATATGGATAATCGGTATAAAGATTTAGTCCCTTCTACAACAAGGATGTTATTAGGCCCCAAATATGCGTTGTTACGAGATGAATTTATTATAGCTAAAAAGAATTTTAAACAATTTAATGGTAAAATGAAAAGATTATTTATTTTTTTTGGGGGTAGTGATCCAACAAACGAAACAATGAAAACATTAATTTCAATAATTCCTCTAGTTGAAAAATACAATTTTGTGATTGATGTCGTTGTAGGTAATTCTAATCTGAATAAAAACCGTATAGAAGATATTACTTTAAAACAAAGAAATATTAATTTTTATTGTCAAATTAATAATATTGCTGAATTAATGGCTAAGGCTGATTTGGCAATTGGCGCAGGTGGAGCGACAACTTGGGAAAGAATTTTTTTAGGACTACCTTCGATTGTCATTGCCGTGGCTGAGAATCAAATAGAAGTTGCAAAAGCAGTAGCAAATAGAGGGGCAATTATTTATCTGGGTTTCTCTAATGAAGTAGATGTTAATCAAATTGTGAAAAAAATTGATTTATTATATAGAAATCCTTATAAATTGTCTTGTATTAGAAAGAGTTGTATTAATTTAATGTCATGAAGGGATGTAATATAGTGTTAAATGCATCACTTAGGGATATAGTAATAGATGATTTAGAAAAAATTTTAGCATGGCGCAATCAAGAACATATTAGATGTGTAATGTATAACAGGGATATTATTTTATGGCAACAACATTTAATTTGGTTCAATGAATTAAAGAATAACAAATATAAACTTTCTAAAATTTTTTCTATAAACAATGATGATTATGGTGTAATAAATATTAATAATATAGATAGATATTCAAATAGGTGTACTTGGGGTTTTTATATAGGAGAACAAAAATCCCCAAAAGGGACTGGTTTATTATTAGGTTATACTACTCTCGAATTTATTTTTAAGGAATTAAAATTCAGAAAATTATGTGCAGAAGTTATCGAATCAAATAAAATCAGTCGTAGTTTTCATGAAAAATTAGGTTTTAAATTAGACGGTACATTGCGTAAGCATTTAAAACTAAATGAAGACTATCAAGATATTTATATGTATAGTTTATTTGCCGAAGAATGGGAAGAAAAGAGAATAGGATTGAAGCTAGAGTTAGAGGAGAGATTTAAATGAGACAAATTAAGGTAGGGAATTTTGAAATTGGCTCACTTTCTAAACCATTCATTATTGCAGAAATGTCAGGAAATCATAACCAATCCCTAAAAAGAGCTTTGGAAATAGTAGACGCTGCTGCTGCCTCTGGAGCTAATGCATTAAAAATACAGACGTATACAGCAGATACGATGACTTTAAATATAGATACTCCAGATTTCAAAATAGATGATAGTTCCAACCTATGGGATGGACAAAATTTGTATGAATTGTATCAGCAAGCATACACTCCCTGGGAGTGGCATAAGCCAATCTTTGATCGTGCTAAGGAGCTAGGTATGGTTGCTTTTAGTACACCATTTGACGAGACGGCAGTTGACTTTTTGGAGCAATTAGAGGTACCCCTCTATAAAATCGCTTCTTTTGAAAATACCGATTTGCCTCTAATAAAGAAAATTGCATCTACAGGAAAACCAATGATTGTATCAACTGGTATGGCAACATTAGCCGAATTAGATGAACTTGTTCATACTGCAAAAGAAGCTGGGTGTAGAGACCTTGTGTTATTAAAATGTACAAGTACTTATCCAGCATCACCAGAAAACACAAATATATTAACAATACCCCATATGAAGCAATTGTTTGAAGAAGTGCATATAGGATTATCTGATCATACAATGGGCATTGGGGTGGCTGTAGCTAGTGTTGCATTAGGTGCTACGGTCATTGAAAAACATTTTACACTAAATCGAGCTGATGGTGGTGTAGATGCAGCATTTTCTATGGAGCCAACTGAAATGAAGGCGCTTGTAGAAGAAACAAAGCGTGCTTGGTTGGCTATGGGGAAAATTACTTATGGGCCAACTAAAAAAGAAAAGAATTCTCTAAAATTTCGACGATCGATTTATGTATCTAAAGATATTAAAGCTGGGGAAAAATTCACAAAGGATAACATAAAAATTGTTCGTCCAGGATACGGTCTAGAACCAAAACATTATGAAACTATTTTAGGGAATGTAGCAAATAAGTCATTGGCTAAAGGAACGCCTTTAAAGTATCAACATCTATTTTAAATAACTCATTATAAATGGAAATAGAAACTAGGATCTAAAGTATTGAAAAGACTATAAAAAATTTCCTTTATTGATTAACAACTTTCTAATAATAATTAAAAAAATTCTAAATCATAGGAATTTCGCCAATGATTTTATTATCATTCTAGATTATCTAAGAGAATAGTAAAGGTAATGATAAATATTAATAAGGAGAGGAAACCTTTGAGTTATAATGATACTTTAAAAATACCAGCTCATTATAATATATATACTGGTGTAAATGGAAGAGAACTCAGAATTGATTACTCAATTCCTCAGAAGGGAACTAATGCGGATACAGGTATCTTTATTTTTGTCCCGGGATTTGGTGGCCATATTGATTCTAAAATTTATAAAAAAATGCGTGAACATTTTGCTGAAAAATATAATGTTGTAACTGTACAGTGTGATTACTTTGGAAGTAGATTTATGCAATCTTCTGATAGCTTTCGACTTAAGAATGATATTAATATTGTTTTAAATCAATTAACACTTGAAGATCAGCTTATAGTTAAAAATGATACTTCCACATTTATTAATATTATTAGTAAATATAATATTAATTTGCCTGTTCACGCAGTAATAGATGAATCAATAGATGAATTTGTTGATATGGGATACATGCAGTCAATTGATGTTATTACTGCTATTGAAGCTATTAAAATACTATTAAGTGAGAATAGCTTAGAGTTTGATGAAGGTCGAATATTAGGCTTTGGACAATCACAGGGGGCATACATTTTACTGTTAGCGAATAGGTTGGTGCCTCATTTGTTTTCACAAATTATAGACAATGCTGCTTGGGTAGAACCACAATATTTATATAACAATCGATCACTTATAAATAGTGTTGGAAATGCAATTATAACGTTTGAGTTTGAATATCTAGCAAAGAGGGTAGTCAATAATAAAAAGTCACTTTCTTTACATAATATATATAATGGATTTGAAAATGGCTCTTTTATTTATTCATGCCTAGGAGTTACAGATGTATTGGTAGATGTACAGGATAAAGAGCGGGCAATTGGACATATAAAAAATTTAGAATTTGAAGTTATTGATAATAAAGATGTTGATGGTACAATCTTCAAATCTACTAACCATGGCTTAGACGCGGATTTTATTAATTTAATAGACTATGCTTTAGCTAAAAAAACTTTTCACAGAAATACAAATATGAAACAATTTAAGTATATAGTGAATATTTCAAAAACTAAATTAAGTGTTGATTATTCTAATGGGCTACCTATATTTCAGTTTGTAAATAGTTAAAATAATAACTTTAAAGCTGCTCTTGTAAGAGGTTTTGAAAGTTTTGAAGGGAATAATTTCAAATGGTTAGCTGGTTTGAGCTCGGTGTACACCGGACTTAAACCAGCTAATTTTGCATTTATTCTTTTTTATTATAGTAATAGATATAATCATCAATCTTTATTTTAGCTCCAATTTTAAAATATTTCTTTGATTTATTATAGTTCTTGTTTGTTTAGAAAGGATTTAATCCTAGTAGGATTTTTTTGTGATAATGAGATAAACAAGAGCTCATAACTCTAAATAAATATCCGTCCGTTTCTTTGTATAAGTGCTAGAACTAAATCTTTCTACTATTTTCTATTTTTTCACTAGTTGCTACGCTGGATAGTGACACGTTATCTTCAAACTTCTAGTAATTGTCCCAGCTAGCCATCCATTAAATAAGGGTTGTTCATATTAAATTCAATAAATGTATTTAGGTAAAACGGTCTCTTTCTATCATAAAATTTAATCCATTCGAACTTAATTCTTATAGTCACACACTTACCTTTTCAGCAGAGCTTCAGAAGGAACAAGGTATGTATAATTTTTGCATTTAAAACAGTTGAATGGTAACTTTCTGTTCAAACTTTTTGTTACAACATCTAAAAAGACCATACCTATAATTATATTATTATTCGAATTATTGGAAATATATTAGAGAATATTTATAGTACTAAAAAATGCGTTTGGGGGTAATAACAGTTTTTTTCTTTATAAAACTGTAACAATACAAATTACTTCCGATAATACTTATAAGAATATGAAATGTTTAGGAGGTTGAGTGTAATGCGTATTGTGTCCCAAGGAAAAACAGCAGAAACAGTGGCAAATCCTTCAACTATTATTCATATAGATAGTACACAACAAAGTAGCAAAACGAATGAGATAACTCAGTCAATAGCACAAACCACTGTAGATAATATATCAATTCATGATAATCAGGAATTTTCCAAAGAACAATTACAACAAGTGGTGGAAATGGTAAATGAGTTCTTACAAATAAACAGTAGTGCATCTAAATTTGTTCTGCATGAAGGGTTGGATCGCTACTTTGTTCAGGTTATAGATTCTGAAACTGAAGAAGTACTAAAAGAAATACCACCAAAGAGATTATTAGATGCATTTTATGAAATGCAAAAACTACTTGGTATGATAGTCGACGAAAAAATCTGAAATAACCTAGGAGGGTAATAATTATGGTAAACCGTATTGGTGGACTAGCATCTGGTATGGATATAGATGCATTAGTAGAAAAGTTAATGGCGGCTGAAAGATCCCCACTTATTAAATTACAGCAAAGAAAACAAACAACGTTATGGACACGTGATGCTTATCGAAGTATAAATACAAAATTAGAAACTGCTAGACAGAATATTTATGATAATTTATTACTTAAAAGTTTTAATACTAAAACTGCAGCCACATCTAATTCTAACTTTGTAACTGCAACAGCAACATCAAATGCTGCTGGAACACTAACTATAGAAGGGGTGTCTCAGTTAGCAACTGCTGCTCGGAAAACAGGTTCCCAAATTAATGCGACTCAAAATTCTAATTTAATAGATTTAGGAATTACGGAAGGATCTATTTCTTTTAAAGCAATAAAATCTGATGGGACATTAGCAGAAAACGCAACTAAAATTGAATTTGATCCTGCTACTACAACACTTAGTCAATTAGTTGAAAAAATAAATAAAAGTAATGCAGGTGTTACTGCAGTTTTTGAAAACGGGCGTTTTTCGATAACAGCTAAAAATACAGGGGATGTCAAGAGTGGAGCTGAAATTGTTGTTGCAAATGAAGATACTAGCATACTAAATAAGCTTGGATTGGGAACTTCAACAGATTTGGCAAATAACGGTCAAAACGCAATGTTTACAGTTAATGGTATTACAACCGAACGTTCTACGAATTCTTTTGAAATTTCAGGATATAAAGTTACACTCCAAACTACATTTAATGCTACTAATACAATTAATGAATCACTTAAGGCTGCTTATGCAGAGAGAAAAAATGCTAAAGATAGTCTACCTTTACTGATATCAACAGCAGCAGATAAAGAAAATGCATACAATACTAAATTAAACAATTTTAATTCAATTTTTGATAGTGCTTTTTTAACAGGGCTAAGTGTTGATGAGAAAGCATCTTATAGTACAATAAATAATTCAGGTTTCTTGAATGATTTAACGCAGGAGGAAATAGATGAATTAGTAACATTAGATTTATCTACTTTAGATTTTGAGGATGCTAATAATGGGGTTTCCAAATCGTTAAATGATAAACTTAACTCACTTAAACCAGAACAATTAGCAGCACTAGATAACCTTGATAAAACCCAACTTCAAAAAATACAATCAGTAGCTGCTAAAGAAGTTGCTTATCAGAATGCTGATTCTAGGTTTTTAGCAAGTCTAACAGATGAAGATCGGGTAATTATTGCATCTATCGATTGGACAGTAGATAAACCATTAGAAGGATTAGCAGATAGTGAGACGAAGAATAAGTTAAGTAAGCTCAACAATACTCAACTTCAAGCACTAAAAGGTTTGAACGAAAGCGATTTAGCAACATTTAAAGATGTAGCTTCTAGCCAACTTGATTTAAAGACAGCTGAAAATGAAATGATATCATCTGCAAATGCTTTAAAAGCTGGTGAAAAGCGTGTTGACGATGCTTTAGCAACTGTAAATGCTGCCAGAGCAGCTGCAGGCTATCCTGCTATTGATGACACTGAAGATCCTAACAATACTCCTCCACAAATTACTGGCCCTGGTACAACCGAACCACCAGTTACGGTTACTTCTACAACAGATGTAGATGATATAATGAAAAAAGTAAAAGATTTTGTAACAATGTACAATGGGCTAATTAAAGATTTAAATGATCAAACGAAAGAAACGAAGTATCGGGATTACGCCCCTTTGACAGACGAACAGCGAAAAGAGATGTCAGAAAATGATATTAAATTGTGGGAAGAAAAAGCAAGAAGTGGTTTGCTTCGAAGTGATAGTATTGTTCGAGGTGGATTAGCGAAAATGCGCAGTTTAATTTATGAATCAAATCCCGGTGTAGAGAATGAAAAGTATAATACACTATATAGTATTGGTATTACTACATCGAAGTCATATAATGATGGTGGTACTCTAGAAATTGATGAAGAAAAGTTGAGAAAAGCGTTAGAGGATGATCCTGATGCTATCACTGCGCTGTTTGCAAATAATGGAAACAAAGAAGAGAAAAAAATTATAGATGGTGTTGAACAAACCGTTGATACTAGAGGTTTCCTAGTGAAACTCCGTGAATCAATGAATAATTTTAAACTAGATATAGAGAAAAAAGCAGGCCGTGCAACATTGACAGATAACCAGTATTCTATCGGTAAAAATATTATTGATATGGATAAACGGATTGATACGTGGAAAGATAAGCTTGAAAAAATTGAAGCACGCTATTGGAAACAATTTAGTGCCATGGAGAAAGCTATTAATAAAGCAAACTCACAATCTTCCTACTTTGCACAGTTTAGTGGACAGGCATAATATGCTATAATTAGTAAAAAGGTTATATAAAGGAGTTGTCTTTTATTGGCAGCACAAACATCAGCTCATAATGCATATAAACAAAATAGTGTAACTACAGCCTCTCCAGGAGAATTAACACTAATGTTATATAATGGATGCTTAAAATTTCTTAATAAAGCGAAGTTGGCAATTCATGATAAAAATGTTCAAGAGAAAAATATTAATCTCCAAAAGGCCCAAGCAATAATAAGTGAGCTAAGGGCTACGTTAAATATGGAAATAGAAGTCTCTAAAAATATGTTGGCGCTATATGAATATATGAATAATAGATTAGTTGAGGCGAATATTCGCAATGATATTACTATAATCGAAGAAGTTGAAGGGCTGGTTACTGAATTCCGTGATACTTGGAAAGAAGTTATTCGTATAAATCGTCAGCAACAATTTGGAAATGGAGACAGAATATGATGGGACCAGTTGAACGTTTGCTCTCTATTTCAGCTAGACTTTATGAGCATATGTCAACCATTCCTAATGGAGAAGACCGAGAAGAGTTTATAGAAAAGATAGATGTATTACTTGATGAACGTGGAACCATAATCAAAGAATTACAACAATCTGGTAAATCTTTAGATGGTCATCAATTAAATAAACATTTACAAGAGCTTGATCATAACATACAAAAACAATTACAAAAGGTTATGACTGCTATTAAAACGGATATGAAAACTCTCCAACAATCAAAAAAAACAGAGCAACAATATTTAAATCCATACAGTTCTGTTCGAGTAATGGATGGTATGTATTATGACGGAAAAAAATAATATAAACATTTAGAGATACTTATAATTGATTACATCAAACCAGGACTCATTTAAAAATGAGCTTCTGGTTTTGTGTTTTCCTCTACATAGTTTGATATATTTCGATAATATATTTATTCCTAACATTTTTCGACATTTTTTAATCATCGTATAAAAAGCGTGAATATATTTCTAATCTTTATAAAATGGTTTAAGTAAAATAGTCATAAATTAGGCATTTCAACGGTAAAATATGTTACTTATTCCCCTAGCAGTAAGATGGGCATCGTGTCATAATCAAAGCAATATAAATGTTTAACAATATACTGGGGTGGGAATATGATTTTTAAGCGTCAAGAAGGTTTCCGATTTAAATTTGAGGAACCTGTTCAAATAACTTTTGCTGTTTATGAAAATGGGCGAGTTAATCATGGGCAGACGGCTATGGCTGAATTGCTGGATATTAGTCCTCGTGGGTTAAAGATGTATACGGAAGTGGATTTAGGTGTGAATCCCCCACCATTAGATATCCATTTTGTGCTTGATACGCAAGAGGTACGGGCTTATGGTGAAGTGATTTGGAGTCGTCCATTTGGTAGTGGTAAGCAATATGGCGTTTATTTTAATGATCAAGGTCGTGTTGAAGAGTTAATTGTAGATGAATTAAAGCTACGACGCAAAAAAGAAGCGGCAGAAGCGAAAAAGCAAAGCCAATATTAATTTTATAAAAGTTTTTTGTAAAATAAAGAATTATTTTAGAGGAATTTCACACACTTGTGTAGAAATAGATAGTATAGCAGTTATAAAGGAGGAGTTTACATGTTAAACTTTAACATTCGTGGTGAAAATATTGAGGTAACTCCAGCTATTCGAGAGTATGTTGAGAATAAAATCGAAAAAGTTGAACGTTATTTTAACGAGGATGTTAACGCCAATGCTAACGTAAATTTAAAGGTTTATAATGACAAGCAAACAAAAGTGGAAGTTACAATCCCAATGAAGAACTTAACTCTTCGTGCTGAAGAGCGTCATAATGATATGTATGCTGCGGTTGATCTCATTGTTGATAAATTAGAGCGTCAGATTCGTAAGCATAAAACGAAAGTAAACCGTAAATTCCGTGAGCGTGAAGGGGCAGGCCTTTATTTTGCTACTACTCAAGCAGTCGCTGATACGACTTTGGATGAAGAAGAATACTCCATTGTACGTACTAAGCAATTTGATTTAAAACCGATGGATCAGGAAGAGGCTGTATTACAAATGAATATGTTAGGGCATGATTTCTATGTCTTTACAGATGCTGAATCAAACGGCACAAATATTGTTTATAAACGCAAAGATGGCAAATACGGCCTAATTGAAACAATTTGAGATTTTTAATTGTAAAAAACTCTCACATATGTGAGAGTTTTTTACAATTAAACAAAAGAAAAGTAGGAAGTGTTGAAAATGAAAAAAGAAATACTGATTCCAAAATATTACAATGATTTTGCTTGTATAGGTGCTAAATGTGAGGATACTTGTTGTGCTGGTTGGAAAGTAAGCGTAGATAAAGCTACATTTCATAAATATAGAAATATTGGAAAATCTGAATTAAAAAATGAATTAAAAAAAAATATTTCCCGAGAGCGCTCAAATCCATCAGACTATAATTATGGAAAAATTAAAATGAATGAAAAAAATGTATGTACAATGCTGACACAGGAAGGTTGGTGTAAAATTCAATCAGAGCTAGGTGAAGAGTATTTATGTAATACATGTTCAACATATCCTAGAATCTATAATGAAGTTGAAACACGTATAGAGAAAAGTATGACAATTTCTTGTCCAGAGTCAGCTAGATTAATTCTACTTAATAAAGAGGGGATAGATTTTATAGTTGATGAAGAGCAGCTCAATACAAGTAAAATGATTATTGGCAAATTACCATTAAATGAGGAACAATATTTTTGGGATTTAAGATCATTTACAATAAAACTACTGCAAAATAGAAAGCAATCATTAGAAGACCGATTAATTGTTCTAGGAATGTTTAATCAAAAGTTATGTGAAATACCAATAAAAGATTGGTCAATTCAATTACAGCCATTAATGAATCGCTATGAAGAAATTTTGGATGATAATGAACAAATAGAGTTAGTGAAGAATTTGCCTCAGAATTTAGCCTTTCAAATGAATATGGCTAAAGAGCTTATAAAATATAGATTAACAGGTGGAGTTTCAAGTCAACGCTACTTAGACTGTCTGAATGATATGTTAACTGCCTTAAATTTGAGTGATGATTCAAATATTGAAAAATCAGAAAAAATGTATAAAAAACATTATGATAATTACTATTCACCATTTATGAAAAACCATGAATACATACTTGAAAATTATACAGTTAACTATGTGTTTAAAAATTTATTCCATTTTCATCAGCAAAATTTGTTTGAAAGTTATGTAATGTTAGTATTGAATATTTCGTTGATTAAGTTACATTTAATTGGTATGGCAGGGCTCCACAAAGGGCTAACAATTGAACTGGTAATAAAGTTAATACAATCTTTTGCCAAAACCATAGAGCATAACTCTGACTATCTTCAAAATGTTCGTAAGATGCTTCAAGAGCATAATTACACAACAATGGCTCACATGATAGTATTATTAAAAAGCTAATATGTATAATAATGAATAATGACCTTCTGATTTTTGAGAAGGTCATTTTTTAGGCATGACAATTTGCACCATGTCTATACACAATGGTAAAATGGAAGTTGAATCTATATAGGAAGTGAAAAACATTCATGGCAAACCTATTAAATAAATTATTTGATTTCAATAAACGTGAGTTAAAAAAATTAGAAAAAATCGCTGACCAAGTAGAGGGATTTGCTTCTCAAATGGAACAGCTTTCAGATGAACAATTACAAGCAAAAACAGAAGAGTTTAAAAAGCGTTATGCTGATGGAGAGCATTTAGAGTCGATTCGTGCAGAGGCTTTTGCTGTTTGTCGCGAAGCATCTAAACGTGTTTTAGAGATGTATCCTTTCCGTGTTCAAATCATGGGGGCTGCTTCACTGGATGAAGGTAATATTTCAGAGATGAAAACAGGTGAAGGTAAAACATTAACAGCTACTATGGCGGTTTATTTAAACGCGATTACTGGTAAAGGTGTACATGTTGTAACAGTCAATGAATATTTGGCTAGTCGTGATGCTGCTGAGATGGGACAGCTGTATAATTTCTTAGGTCTTACAGTAGGTTTAAATTTAAATAGCCTGTCAAAAGAAGAGAAGCGTGCGGCATATGAAGCGGATATTACTTATAGTACAAACAATGAATTAGGATTTGACTATTTACGTGACAATATGGTGCTTTATAAAGAAGAGCGTGTTCAACGACCGCTTCATTATGCTGTAATCGATGAGGTGGACTCTATTTTAATTGATGAGGCTCGTACGCCATTAATTATTTCGGGTCAAGCTGGGAAATCAGCACAGTTGTACAAACAGTCTAATGCTTTTGTACGCATGTTAAGTGCAGATACAGATTACACATACGAAGAGTCGACAAAAGGTGTTACATTAACAGATGCAGGTGTAGAAAAGGCAGAAAAAGCATTTGGGATCGACAATTTGTTTGATTTAACACATGTACGCTTAAATCATGCCATTAACCAATCGTTAAAGGCACATGTGAGTATGCATAATGATGTTGACTATGTTGTCCAAGAGGGCGAAATTGTAATTGTTGACGGCTTTACGGGCCGTTTAATGAAGGGCCGTCGATATTCTGATGGACTTCACCAAGCAATTGAAGCCAAAGAGGGCGTTGACATTCAAAATGAATCGATGACAATGGCTACCATTACGTTCCAAAACTATTTCCGTATGTACCAAAAGCTTGCGGGTATGACAGGTACAGCGAAAACAGAGGAAGAAGAGTTCCGAAATATTTACAACATGAGCGTTATTGCGATTCCAACGAATAAACCAATAGCTCGTGATGACCGTCCAGATTTAATTTTTGCTTCGATGGAAGGAAAATATAAAGCGGTGGCGGCCGATATTGCTGAGCGTCATAAGGCAGGACAACCGGTGCTTGTTGGTACAGTTGCGATTGAAACATCTGAAATTATTTCGCAGTTACTTGATAAACATAAAATTCCTCATAATGTCTTGAATGCGAAAAACCATGAACGCGAGGCAGAAATTATTGCAAATGCCGGTACTAAGGGCGCAGTAACGATTGCGACAAACATGGCGGGTCGTGGTACAGATATTAAACCAGGTGAAGGTGTACTAGAAATTGGTGGTTTAGCGGTCATCGGGACAGAGCGACATGAATCACGTCGTATCGATAACCAGCTTCGTGGACGTTCTGGTCGTCAAGGGAATCCAGGGGTTACGCAGTTCTATCTATCCCTAGAAGATGATTTAATGCGTCGTTTTGGCTCTGATAATATGAAGTCGATGATGATGCGCTTAGGCATGGATGATTCTCAGCCATTGCAATCAAAAGTTGTGTCGAGAGCTGTAGAATCAGCGCAGAAACGTGTCGAAGGTAATAACTTTGATGCACGTAAACGTTTATTACAATATGACGATGTGCTACGTCAGCAACGTGAGATTATTTATAAAGAGCGTTATGATGTATTGGAAACAGAGAATATGCGTGTACTCGTAGAGTCTATGATTCAAGAGACAATCGATAATGTTGTTGGTCTGTATACTCAGGGTGAGCAGAAAGATTGGAACTTAAAAGCAATTGAAGATTTTGTAGCGGCTAATCTGTTAGAAGAGGGTCAGCTTAAAGTAGCAGATTTCCAAGGCAAGTCTGCTGAAGACATTAATCAGTTGATTTCGGATGCTGTTCATGCTCGTTATGATGAAAAAGAGGCAGAACTGACACCAGAGCGTATGCGTGAGTTTGAAAAGGTAATTTTATTACGTTCTATTGATACGAAATGGATTGATCATATCGATGCGATGGACCAACTTCGTCAAGGTATCCATCTACGTGCATATGGACAAAATGATCCACTTCGAGAATATCAACAAGAAGGCTTTGCTATGTTTGAGGATATGGTTGCGTCTATTCGTGAGGATGTTGCGAAATATGCAATGAAGGCAGAAATTCGCAGTAATCTTGAGCGTGAAGAGGTGGCGAAGGGCCAAGCGGTTAATCCGAAGGAAGAAGGCGGCTCAGCTCCGAAAAAGCAACCTGTGCGTAAGTCTGAAAACATTGGTCGTAATGATTTATGCCCATGTGGAAGCGGCAAGAAATTTAAAAACTGTCATGGTGCAGGTCAATAATATATTAGTGAAAAAAATCATTTTAACTACATGTTGAAATGGTTTTTTTCTTTTGACATTATACTGTTTTAGGAAGAAATTCAGGAATAAAAGTCAGAATTTATAGACAATTGAAAAATATGGGTATACAATAGCTGTAATATTAGGATTTTAGTTCAGGGAAGCTCCCGTTATTATCCTAAATAAGAAGGTGCTATGAAGACTTAGACCTAGAAAGGGAAGGGGTGCTATGCATGATAATAAAGCAATTTTACGAGTCACAAACATCTGGAATGTACGAATATTGGTATATCCCTTTTTATTTTAATTGAAAAAACATAAAGTGTATAAAGGAGGACTATAGGTGCATAAAAAAGATATTATGAATAGTGAAACAATGATGTATATGCCTGTGTATGATTCCTTTGGAAATTTATGTACGCGGGTGATTGAGAAAAATAATGAATATCTATCGAAATTAGCACCAACGAAGTTAATGGACTATAACCTTCGTTATTTTGGTTCGAGTTTAAGAGGGGCATTTGATGGCTCGAAAATGATTTTAGGAAAGCTTAATAAAAATCCAATTGTAGTGGATGAACGATGTAATATTTTATGGTTTCCAAGTAAGTCTCCTCTACAACCTGAATGTATCTGGTTCGCCGTTCATCATATTGATGAATATATCGCTGTGGATAAAAAGAGAGCAAAAATAACTTTTACGAATGGCAAAGAACTGGTAGTGGATGTCAGTGTTAAAGCGTTAGAATATCGTATTCAGAGAGCCTATTTATTAAAATATAGGTTAGAAAAACGAACAAAGCATTTGCTTGTTCAGTATGACCGTGTAAAGGTTTTTCAGCGTCTCGCTCTTAATATGCTAGAGGACGAGACACAGGATCATTGATTACTCCGAGAAAACAACTGCTAGATAGTATGTTTTCCTTTGTAAAAACGTTATAATGAAAAGATACGGAGCTTTGTGAGTGCAATGTTAGCTCCATTACTAACGTTCGGAGGATTTAACAATGATTGAATTAGCAGATGTACGCAATGTGTTAGACACTACAGCCAAAAAACTGGCGGACTTCAGGGGGTCTCTTTGACTTAGAAAACAAAGAGGCACGCATTCAGGAGCTAGATGAAATGATGCTAGAGCCTGGCTTTTGGGATGATCAGCAAGGGGCACAGGTGACCATCAATGAAGGCAATGGCTTAAAAGCAATCGTCAATGAATATAAAGATTTAGTGGAAACCCATGAAAATTTAGATATGACACTGGAGCTTTTACAGGAAGAGCCAGATGAAGAGTTACAGGAAGAACTAGGCAAAGAGCTAGCAGAATTCCAGCAAAAAATGGGGGATTTTGAGCTGCAATTGCTGTTAAGTGGTCCATATGATCAAAACAATGCCATTTTAGAGCTACACCCTGGTGCCGGTGGAACGGAATCTCAGGACTGGGGTTCTATGCTGTTACGTATGTATACAAGATGGGCGGAGAAACGTGGATTTAAAGTGGAGACTGTGGACTATCTTCCTGGTGATGAAGCAGGGATTAAATCGGTAACATTGTCGATTAAAGGTCACAATGCTTTCGGTTATTTACAGGCTGAAAAAGGCGTGCATCGTCTAGTGCGTATCTCACCATTCGATTCGTCAGGCCGTCGTCATACATCATTTGTTTCTTGTGATGTTATGCCAGAGTTCGACGAAAATATTGAAATCGACATTCGCACAGAGGATTTAAAAATTGATACGTATCGTGCTACAGGTGCGGGTGGTCAGCATATTAATACGACAGATTCAGCAGTTCGTATTACACATATTCCGACTGGTACTGTTGTACAGTGTCAAGCAGAGCGTTCACAGATTAAAAACCGTGAAAAAGCGATGACGATGCTAAAAGGGAAATTATATCAATTAGAGTTAGATAAGCAGCAAGCGCAACTAGATGAAATACGTGGTGAGCAAAAGGAAATCGGCTGGGGCTCACAAATTCGTTCGTATGTATTCCACCCATACTCTATGGTGAAGGATCACCGTACGAATGAAGAAACAGGTAATGTTGGTGCAGTGATGGACGGCGATTTAGATCCGTTTATTAATGCCTATTTACGCTCGAAAATTGGCTAATACACAAATCCCCCAAGAGGTGTCCTTGGGGGATTTTCTAGTTAAAAGGGAGGGTGATATGGCGCATCTTGGCTAAGCTGCTTGCGCTCGTTCATGTAATATTTATAGAGCATCGATGCATTCAAAAACTGTTTACTAATCGAGGCATATTGAATAGGTAGTTCAATTGTTTTACCATTTTTTAATGTGACAACACATCCCGTCTGACTTGGTGTAATATTGATAATCGCGTGAAGTCCAATCCATATATTATGAATGGAGTTCGGGGAGTAGGTTGGTAGAAAAATACAGGGATAGCCGTAGTCAAAGGCCACGACGATTGGTAGCTTATGTTGATTGCCAAAGAAACGTTTAGCCGATAGTTTTGCAGCTTCATAGGTTGAACCTAATGAGATACAAGATTTTCGAAGCACATGCATCGGTTTACGCGTGACGATCAGCTCATTGTGCTTATCGATAACATGAGTGAAAACCTTGGAGTTGTGCTGAATAGGTTGAAGCAAGTAAGTGTTGAATGAAATTAAGTAGCTATTGACAAAATTGCTAGTCATATAAAGAGAGCCTCCTTTTTCTGTTGATAATGGTAGTGTAGAACAAAAGGGGAGTTTCAAAAAATAGACAAAGTAGCTGAAAACCCTTCAGAAAAGAATGAAATGCTTAGAGAATTCACTGCAAATGTCACGAGATTAATAGCTAATCCAAGTTATTTTCAATTCGTAAGCATTGCAATTTAATTTCAATTTTCATATAATTTAGAAAAGGATCGAGGTGAGATCGTTGGATAAATATTATTCGTACACAGATTTTCTAAAAGCCGTGGGTCAGTCGAAAAAAGTTGATGAGGCAGAGAAATTATTAAACGAGATTTATTTAGATTTATTTTTAAATCGTATCCAGCGTATGCATCGTCAAGAGCAACTCATGGTTCTGATAGACAGAGTACTCGATGAAAAAGATGAAAACGCATTTTACCAATACGCAGCCGAACTACATTCCTTGCAGCAAACAGAGGATGAATCATACTAAACGAACCCGCTCTCCATGTCTAGTGGAGAGCGGGATTTTTTTGATTGAAGGAGGGCTGCTCGTTCAAAAAGTGAGAGTCTTCGCTTATAAAAGAGGGAGAGTTGCTCAGAAAGTAAGAACTCCTGCTCAGGAGTAAATCCGCTCTCAAAGCAAGAGCCCTGGCTCATAAAAGAATGCAACCCACGCCAAAAATCTGTTACCCCACTCACAAAAGCAGAAGCCCTCTACTGAAAATATTATGACTTCTACTCAAGAATCGAAATCTATTGAATAGATTAAGCTTGAAAACGTGTTGAAGCGGCTATTATGAGAGTAATAAGTATTCTTCGCTTCACGGTTATTCATTTAAATTTTAGGGATAAAAAATTTTTTACAAACATTCGTTCGTTAAATGTTCGAAATTTTAATATTGCTATGCTAAAATATATGTACAAATTGGAAGGAAAGGACGGGGACATGTGTGCAAACATTTGATTTACAAGCGCCATATCAGCCTAACGGGGATCAGCCACAGGCAATTGCGGAATTAGTGGAGGGTGTGAAAGCGGGCAAGCGTCATCAAACATTACTTGGTGCTACGGGAACAGGTAAAACGTTTACCATTTCTAATGTCATCCAGCAAATTAAAAAACCAACACTCATTATGGCACATAATAAAACACTAGCTGGCCAGTTATATAGTGAGTTTAAAGAGTTCTTCCCGAATAACGCTGTTGAATATTTTGTCAGCTACTATGATTACTACCAACCAGAAGCCTATGTACCGCAGACAGATACCTATATAGAAAAAGATTCCAGCATTAACGATGAAATTGATAAGCTGCGTCACTCTGCTACTTCTGCATTATTTGAGCGTGATGATGTCATCATTATTGCATCTGTGTCCTGTATTTATGGTTTAGGTTCTCCTGAAGAATATCGAGAAATGGTTGTATCAATTCGCACAGGTATGGAAATTGAACGTAATCAGCTACTGCGCAAACTTGTAGATGTTCAATACGAGCGTAATGATGTCAGTTTTACTCGGGGAACATTTCGGGTACGTGGAGATGTAGTGGAAATTTTCCCAGCCTCACGTGACGAGCATTGTATTCGGGTGGAGTTTTTCGGTGATGAAATCGATCGTATTCGAGAGGTGGATGCCTTAACTGGAGAAATTTTATCGGATCGAGAGCATGTTGCTATATTCCCGGCATCCCACTTCGTTACACGAGAAGAGAAAATGCGAAAAGCGATTGAAAACATTGAAAAAGAATTAGAGGAACGTCTTGCGTTGCTACGTGCAGAGGATAAATTACTGGAGGCACAGCGCCTAGAGCAACGGACACGTTATGATTTAGAAATGATGCGTGAAATGGGCTTTTGCTCAGGGATTGAAAACTATTCACGCCATTTAACATTGCGTGGAGCAGGTGCCACTCCATATACATTGCTAGATTACTTCCCAGATGACTTTTTGCTTGTAGTAGATGAAAGTCACGTAACACTTCCTCAGGTTCGTGGTATGTACAATGGTGACCAAGCTCGTAAAGGTGTACTCGTAGAACATGGTTTCCGTTTGCCATCAGCACTTGATAACCGTCCACTACGTTTTGAAGAATACGAAAGCCGAGTGCATCAGGCCATTTATGTATCAGCCACACCAGGCCCTTATGAGCTGGAGCATACGCCGGAAATGGTTGAGCAAATTATTCGACCTACTGGATTATTGGATCCGTTAATTGAAGTGCGACCTATTGAAGGGCAAATCGATAATTTAATTGATGAAATTCAAGATCGAATTGCTCGAAATGAACGGGTTTTAGTGACAACATTAACGAAGAAAATGTCAGAAGATTTAACGGCCTACTTGAAAGAAATGGGCTTAAAGGTCGAGTACCTACATTCCGAAATTAAAACGCTAGAACGTATTGAGATTATTCGTGAGCTACGTAAAGGAACGTACGATGTACTCATCGGTATTAATCTCTTGCGTGAAGGGCTTGATATTCCTGAGGTGTCACTTGTAGCGATTCTTGATGCTGATAAAGAAGGATTTTTACGTTCAGAACGTTCATTAATTCAAACGATTGGTCGTGCTGCACGTAATGCAAATGGTCATGTCATTATGTATGCGGACCATGTAACAGATTCGATGAAAAAGGCAATTGATGAAACACAACGTCGTCGTGCATTGCAAATGGCTTACAACGAGGAGCATGGCATAACGCCTCAAACTATTATCAAGAAAATCCCAGATGTAATTCGTGCGACACAAGTGGCAGAAGAAGAAGAATCCTATGTGACAAAGGCTACGAAAGGCAAAAAGCTGACAAAGGCGGAAAGAGAACAGCTTTTGGCTTCCTTAGAGGTCGAAATGAAGGAAGCAGCAAAAGCGCTTGATTTTGAACGTGCGGCTGAGTTACGAGATACAATATTTGAATTGAAGGTAGAAGGGTGAATGACTTGTGAAAAATACTGAAATTGTCGTGCAAGGTGCACGTGCTCATAATTTAAAAAATATCAATGTCACAATTCCACGTGACCAATTAGTCGTATTAACAGGTTTATCAGGCTCAGGAAAATCTTCTCTAGCATTTGACACAATTTATGCGGAGGGCCAACGTCGTTATGTTGAGTCCCTTTCTGCCTATGCCCGTCAATTTTTAGGACAAATGGATAAGCCAGATGTCGATGCAATAGAAGGATTATCGCCTGCTATTTCCATTGACCAAAAAACAACGAGTCGTAATCCACGTTCTACGGTTGGTACGGTAACGGAAATCTATGATTACTTACGATTACTTTATGCACGCATTGGTAAACCTATCTGTCCAAATCATGGCATAGAAATCACTTCCCAAACGATTGAGCAGATGGTAGACCGTTTATTATCATATCCAGAAAGAACAAAAATGCAGCTTCTTGCGCCGATGGTTTCTGGACGCAAGGGAACCCATGTTAAACTGCTAGAGGATTTAAAAAAGCAAGGGTTTGTTCGTGTGCGAATTGATGGGGAATTACGGGATTTAGATGATGCGATTGATCTTGATAAAAATAAAAAGCACTCGATTGAAGTAGTAGTGGACCGTGTTGTTATGAAGGAAGGTATAGCCTCACGTTTGAGTGATTCCTTAGAAACAGCTTTACGTTTGGCTGATGGTCGTGTACTTGTTGATGTGATGGAGTATGAAGAATTATTATTTAGTGAACATCATGCCTGCCCGATATGTGGTTTTTCTATAGGCGAGCTAGAGCCTCGTATGTTTTCATTTAATAGCCCGTTTGGTGCTTGCACAAGCTGCGATGGCTTAGGCTCAACACAGGAAGTGGATTTAGATTTAGTCGTTCCAGATTGGGATCGTTCCTTGTTAGAGCATGCTATTGCTCCATGGGAACCGACTAGTTCACAGTACTATCCACAATTATTAAAAGCGGTGTGTGATCACTACGATATCCCAATGGACGTGCCTGTGAAGGATTTACCAAAGGAAAAGATGGATAAGGTTTTATATGGCTCAGGAAAAGACAAAATTCACTTCCATTATGAAAATGAGTTTGGCAATGTGCGAGACCAAATGATTGAATTTGAAGGTGTTGTGCGCAATGTGGAACGCCGTTTTAAAGAAACAACATCCGATTATGTTCGTGAGCAAATGGAAAAATATATGGCACAGCAGCCATGTCCGTCCTGTAAAGGTTATCGTTTAAAGCCTGAGACGTTAGCTGTGAAAGTAGCAGATAAGCATATTGGTGAAGTCACACAATATTCGATTCAGGAAGCGGACACATTTTTCAAAGAGTTGGATTTAAGTGAAAAGGATATGCAAATTGCTCGACTGGTTTTACGAGAAATTGAAGAACGATTGGGCTTCCTTGTCAACGTAGGTTTAGATTATTTGACATTGAGTCGTGCAGCAGGGACATTATCAGGCGGAGAGGCGCAACGTATTCGGCTCGCTACACAAATCGGCTCACGTTTAACAGGAGTTCTCTATATTTTAGATGAGCCTTCGATTGGTTTGCATCAACGTGATAATGATCGTTTAATTAACACGCTGCAAAATATGCGTGATATCGGCAATACGTTAATTGTGGTAGAGCACGATGAAGATACGATGTTGGCAGCCGATTATCTTATTGATGTGGGACCTGGAGCAGGTGTTCATGGCGGTCAAATTGTGGCAGCAGGCACACCACAGGAAGTTATGAAGAATGAAAACTCTCTAACAGGGCAATATTTAAGTGGTAAAAAATTCATTCCATTACCAGTGGAAAGACGTCAACCAAATGGTCGTAAGCTGTCCATTAAAGGTGCTAAGGAAAATAATTTACGTAACGTCAAAGTGGATGTGCCACTGGGTTTATTTGTAGCGGTGACAGGTGTGTCAGGCTCTGGGAAATCGACACTGATAAATGAAATTTTATATAAATCATTGGCACAGAAGCTGAATCGTTCAAAGGTTAAGCCTGGAGAACATAAAGAAGTGACGGGCCTTGATGAGCTTGAAAAAGTAATCGATATTGACCAATCACCAATTGGTCGTACGCCTCGTTCAAACCCAGCAACGTATACAGGTGTCTTTGATGATATTCGTGATGTTTTTGCGGCAACAAATGAAGCAAAGGTACGAGGCTATAAAAAAGGTCGCTTTAGCTTTAATGTGAAAGGTGGACGCTGTGAAGCATGTCGAGGAGATGGCATTATTAAAATCGAAATGCACTTCCTTCCAGATGTTTATGTTCCATGTGAGGTATGTCATGGCAAACGTTATAATCGTGAAACACTTGAAGTGAAGTATAAAGATAAGAGTATTGCAGATATTCTTGATATGACGATTGAAAATGCAGTAGTGTTCTTCGAAAATATTCCTAAAATCCAGCGTAAACTACAAACAATTGTCGATGTGGGCTTGGGCTATATGAAATTGGGACAACCAGCTACCACTTTATCGGGTGGTGAGGCACAGCGCGTAAAGCTAGCCTCTGAGTTACACCGACGATCTACAGGGAAATCCTTCTATATTTTGGATGAGCCAACGACAGGTTTACATGCCGATGATATTGCTCGATTGCTCGTCGTGTTGCAGCGGCTTGTTGAAAATGGGGACTCTGTATTAGTCATTGAGCATAATTTAGACGTTATTAAAACCGCTGATTATATCATCGACTTAGGGCCGGAAGGTGGAGATAAAGGTGGCACTATCGTTGCGACAGGTACACCTGAAGAGGTAGTAAAAGTCGTCGGCTCTTACACAGGGAAATACTTAAAACCTATTCTGGAACGTGATCGTCTGCGAATGGATGCATTGCTAGTAGAAGCGTCTCAATCTTAAAAGACCCAATTTATTCAATTTTGCAGTGAAACTTTTCACATGATGAATCGTATAAATAGTATAACGAACTGAGGGAGGCTATTTATTTATGCAAAATGAACGTCAACGAATTTTAGAACTTGTAGAAAAAGGAACGATTTCGGCACAAGAGGCGATTACATTACTAGAAGCATTAGAGCAACCTGGCAAGTCTACTCAAAATGTTATGGATGATGTGTCAAAAGAGGCGCAATCCTTTTCAACTGAAAAAGAAGAGTCACTATTTGAAGAAAAATCAAAAGATGGTGACAAGAAAAAAGATGATTTTATGAAATATTTCCAAGATGAAATGCAAGATTTTCGTAAGGATTTAACGCAAATCGGTTCTCTTTTTATGGATATGATGAATACCGCTGTTAAAAAGGTAAAGGAATTTGATGTAGCATCTCCATTTGGAGATAAAATTGAATTTACACATACAGAAGAAGTGGCAGCTGCTAACGTAGACAATGTTATTGTTGAATTGCCAAATGGTAATTTCTCATTGGAAGCAAGTGAAGGAGATACGATTCAGGTAGTTTGTAAGGTGAAAGCACCGCTGATGAATGAGAGCGAGGAAGAAACACGCAATCACTTTTTAGAGCAATTTGTTGTAAAAGAGGATGAGCGTTCACTTCGCATTTTAAGCCAATTAAAGCTTGTTCAAGTCAATGTAAAGGTGCAAGTACCTAAGGATAAACTTGAAAAATTATCTGTTCGTCTCATGAATGGTAGTGCGTCACTACAGGATATAGAATTTGAAGAATTAAAAGTTAAAACATTGAACGGAGCTATTAAAGGCACTAAGTTTAATTTTGGAAAAGCGGAAGTGGACTCTTCTAATGGTTCCATTGAATTAACGAATGTTCGTGGTAAGGATTTAGAGGCTGAAACATTGAATGGACGTGTTTATTTAGATGGTGCTTTGGATGAGGTAGAGGCGAAGTCTGTCAATGGACATGTAGTGGTAACAACTTGTTCCACAAATTCATCTAAAATAAAAGCTCAAACAGTTGCTGGAGCGGTGGAAATATATGTCCCACGTACCATTTCATTAAGTGGTAAAGTTGTGACGAATTTCGGGAAAGTGGATGTAGGCATTCAGGATGTTTCTAAAATGGAGTCACAGGACCAATTCCTATCCAAAGTAGTACGCTTTGATAAAGAAGTTGAAAGTGCAAATCGCTTATTTATCGAAGGCGAATCGAAAACTGGCGCCGTTTTAGTGCGCTACACAACAACGGACGAACAACAAATGTAACATGGGAAGCATTCAGGCGAAAGCTTGAATGCTTCTTGCTATTTCAAACAGTATTCGACTTGGTTTATCGTCGATTGCTGTTTTTATTTTTGTCATTTTTTTAATGATAATGGCAATGAAAGAACGAAATAGAAGGAACTGGCACGTATTGAAATGAAACTGTAATAAAAAAACAGAAATAGAGTGCTATAATAGTAAAAGAAATACCTCTTACATAGATGAGAGTTTTAGGTGGTTTAATCATGATAGAAATGAAAAATGTGACAAAGAAGTACCCAAACGGTGTAGTTGCGACAAATGGTATTTCCGTTAATATAAAGCAAGGCGAATTTGTGTATGTAGTTGGTCCAAGTGGAGCAGGTAAATCTACATTTATTAAATTGATGTATCGTGAAGAAAAGGCAACATCAGGGCAAATTATAGTCAATGGTATTGATTTAGCAACATTAAAAAATAAGAAGGTCCCTTTTTTGCGCCGTCAACTTGGCGTAGTTTTCCAGGATTTCAAATTACTACCTCGTTTGAATGTTTATGAGAATGTAGCATTTGCACTTGAAGTAATTGAGGAAAATCCAGATGAAATCCGACGTCGTGTGATGGAAGTATTAGAACTGGTGGGATTAAAGCATAAAGCAAGAATGTTCCCGAATGAGCTTTCAGGTGGGGAACAGCAACGAGTGTCGATTGCACGCTCAATCGTCAATGTTCCTAAAGTGGTGATTGCAGATGAACCAACAGGGAACCTCGATCCTGAAACATCGTGGGAAATCATGAATTTATTTGAGGAAATTAATGCTCGAGGGACAACCATTGTGATGGCGACCCATAACCGTGAAATTGTCAATACGATTCGTCGTCGTGTTATCGCAATTGAAGGCGGTTTAATTGTCCGTGATGAACACGGAGGTGAATACGGCTATGAAATTTAATACAGTAAAGCGCCACTTCCGGGAAAGTGTGAAATCACTTGGCCGAAATAGCTGGATGACCATTGCGTCTGTCAGTGCCGTAACAGTTACGCTTATACTAGTAGGCGTTTTTGCGCTCATTATGATGAATTTAAATAAAGTAGCGACTGATTTAGAAAACGATGTTGAGATTAAAGTTTTAATTGATGAGACAGCAGATGAAGCTGCAGAAAAAGCACTCGTCGAAAAAGTCAAAAAATTGCCTGGTGTGTCAGAGATGACCTATTCCACTAAGGAAGATGAGTTAACTAAGTTAGTAAAAGATTTTGGTGATGATTTTAAGCTATTTGAACAAAGCAACCCTTTACGTAATGTAATCTATGTAAAAGCTGCTGATCCCCAGCAAACAGCTAAAATTGCAAAAGCGATAGATAAATATGAGTATACGTATGACGTTATGTATGGCGAAGGAAAAGTTGAAAAACTATTTAACTTCTTAAATATTAGTCGTAATGTAGGCATCGTACTTATTTTAGGGTTATTATTCACGGCGATTTTCTTAATTTCGAATACAATTCGTATTACTATTATTGCTCGTAGAGATGAAATTGAAATTATGAAACTTGTAGGGGCTACGAATTCATTCGTACGTATCCCATTCCTATTGGAAGGTATGTGGCTCGGAATTTTAGGTTCGATTATTCCGATTGCGGTTGTCACAACCCTTTACCACAATGTATATAAAATTATTGCACCACGTTTACAAGGTGAGCTAATTCAATTACTTGATTTTTCTCCACTTGTGTATCAGGTGAGCGGTCTCCTGTTACTCATTGGCGTGCTTATCGGTGTTTGGGGAAGCTTTATGTCAGTGCGTAAGTTTTTAAAAATTTAGTCACAACGGATATTTGTGAAGAAGAAAAAGAATAGTCGAAGGGGAGTTCAATCGGTGAAAAGTAAGGCGAAAAAAACATTGAAAACACTTGCAGCAGCATCTGCTCTATTTCTTTTTATCCAAACTCCATCAGCATATGCAACAAGTTTATCGGATTTAAAAGAAGAAAAGAAACAAATTGAAACAAAGAAATATGATTTAAATTCATCCATTAGTAATAAGTCAAATGCCATCACGGCTAATCAAGAAAAGCAACAAAAAATCTTAGATCAAATTCAAGCATTGAACGCTGAAATCGACAAAACCAATAGTAATATTAAAAATGTTCAAGCAGATATTCATACAACAAATGAAGAAATAAAAAAATTAGAAGCTTCCATTAAAGAACTTCTGCATAAAATTGAAGAGCGAGATTTATTATTACAAGAACGTGCACGTGCGATTCAAGCTGGTGGCTCGGTAAGCTATTTAGATGTTTTGCTTGGATCTAATAGCTTTGTAGATTTCATTGATCGCTTCTCTGCAGTTAATGCACTATTAGAAGCGGATCGTCAAATTATTCAAGATCAAAAAGATGATAAACAACAGTTAGAAGAGCAAAAGCAAAGTGTAGAAGAAAAACGTCAAAAATTAGAAGGCAAGAAAGCTGAGCTTGAACGATTAAAGGCATCTTTAGATAGCCAAAAAGCTGAGAAAAATAAACTAGTTGACCAATTAGAAAAAGAGCAAGAAAAGCTCAAATCTGAAAAAGTATTACTTGAAAAAGAGTACTCAGAAGCATTAGAAGTAAGCCAAGAATTACAAGATCAAATCATTGCTGAGCAAAAACGTTTAGCTGAAATTGCTCGTCAGCAAGAAGCAAAACGTAAAGCAGCGGCTGCGGCTGCAGCGGCTGCAGCAGCCAACAATGGTGGTGGTTCATCAGGTGGTACTGTGAACGCGCCTCAATCAAATGGTACTTGGATTAAACCAACGAACGGCCGCCTAACATCACCTTATGGCTGGCGTAATATTGGAGCTGGCCCTGAATTCCATTACGGCGTGGACCTTGCAAATGCAACAGGAACACCGATTTGGGCAGCGGCGGATGGTGTAGTTTCTTATGCAGCACCACTTAGTTCTTATGGTAATGTTGTCATTTTAACGCACTCAGTTGATGGACAAATTTATACAACAGTTTATGCCCATTTAAGTGCATTTAATGTTAGTGTAGGACAAGAAGTAACACAAGGTCAGCAAATTGCAGCAATGGGTAGTACAGGTCGCTCTACTGGCCCTCACTTACACTTTGAAGTGCATATTGGTCCTTGGCGAGGACAAGCTGTGGGCAGTGTAAACCCACTAAAATATATTCCATTGTAAAATAGAACAGCTATACATTAGAGAATTCTAGTGTATAGCTTTTTTTATTTCATCTATATCTTTAGAAGATAAGAACTCCCTCCTCTATGAGTAACGGCTATTATACGATTCTATTTAATGTTATGATGAATATATACATAGTGGGGTATTTTTAACAGATGTTAATTTCTGAAGATTTTCTGAACACAGTGTGAAATATTCTTATTTTAAAAGGGTTCTATGCTATGCTGTATCTAACTTTCGGAGGAGGATTTGTTGGAGTGATTAATACAGAGTGGTACTCGATTCGAGCACTAACTTTACCAGCTACTGCAGTGGCTTTACTCATTACATTTTTTATAGTGTGGCTCATATTACGCGTGCAATTTTCAAAAAAATGGTCTGAAGTATATGCTGATGCGATTTTTACATTTCTCATTGTTTGGAAACTAAGCCTACTTGTGACTGATTTCAAAGCTGTTGTGAATAATCCAATGTCATTACTTTATTTCAATGGCGGTACAATAGGTGTTTATCTCGGCGTCATCGTAGTGTCCTTACAAATATGGAGAAAGCGGCACAATCTTCAGCTTGAAAAACAAGATATTATCCCTTGTAGCTGGGCTATTATTTTAACGCAATCTATTTACCAAATGATTGTCGTGCTACTCAATGACAACACTACATCGAGTGAAATCATTACATTAGTTGTGCTAAGTGTATTAACCATCATCATATTATGGAAACTAGCAGCGATGAAACAAGCTTTATTATTGTATACAGTTGGCTATTTGATCGTAGCTCTCTTCCAAACCCTTGGTATATGGCAAACAACTGTGGGTGTGAGTGTAGTACTACTTTGTTTGGGATTAGCCATTCAATATGAACGAATCAATGTGGGAGGTAAAGAATGAAAAAAAATATTGGGCTACTGATCGTTGTGCTATTAGTGATTGCGATGATTGGTACATATGTGAGACAACAAATTAACGAAGAACGTGCTATTGAAAAGTCTGCTCTTGGTAAGGATATGGAGGAGCTAGAAACGGGCTTGAAAAAAGGGGATATACCGCCTGATTTCACCTTAACAAGCTTAGACGGAGAAGATATCACATTAAGTGATTTGCGTGGAAAAAAGGTTGTACTAAATTTCTGGGCGACGTGGTGCCCACCTTGTAAGGCGGAAATGCCGCATATGCAAAGCTTCTACGATGAGTATGCTAAAGAGAAAAACGTTGAAATTATAGCTGTCAATTTAACAAGTGCAGAACGGGATGTGACTGCCGATGCCAAAGTAGACACAGTGATGACATTTAGAGATAGCTTTGAGCTAACATTCCCCATTTTATTGGACCCAGACAATGACGCTGGCTTAGATTATCAAATCATCACCATTCCAACCACTTATTTTATTGATTCCAACGGCTATATCCAACGCGCCATCAGAGGACCAATGGATGTAGATATGTTAAATGATTATGTAGATGCACTAGATTAATTCATAAAAAATCTGTTCGTTTTCTATAGTAGAAACGAGCAGATTTTTTATTTTTATAGGAATTAAGGTGAACAATTGTGGGGCAGGAGGGAATACTCGCGAAGCTAGAGGAAATACTCGCGGAGGCAGAGGAAATACTCGCGGAGCCAGAGGAAATACTCGCGAAGGCAGAGGAAATACTCGCGGAGGCAGAGGAAATACTCGCGAAGGCAGAGGAAATACTCGCGAAGGCAGAGGAAATACTCGCGGAGTCAGAGGAAATACTCGCGGAGTCAGAGGGAATACTCGCGAAGGCAGAGGAAATACTCGCGGAACAAAGGAAAATACTCTCGAAGCAACAACCAACACCCATGAGAAAAGTGAAATATTCTCTCTTCATAAATTTGAAAGGTAATCTTGTATGTTTGAAAAAATAGAGTCATACAGTAAAAGAGACGGAGGAGGGAAGAATTGCGCAAATTAACGGCCGGTGTCGGAGTCCTGCTTAGTAGTTTGGTGGTAGGTAGTGGTATTTACTTTGATTGGTTTTCTAGTGACGATAAAAAGGAGCCTGTTACGGAGGTTGATACAATTGGTGAAGCCATGACACTTATTGAAGAAAAATCAGTCTACAGCACAAAAAAGGATGCATTGGTGGAGGGGGCTCTTCGTGGTATGGCTGATGCCATTAAGGATCCTTATAGTACGTATTACTCCCAGGAAGAGGCCGAGCAACATCGGCAAATGCTGGCTGAGGAAAGGGTAGGTATTGGGATTGAACTAGCAGAAAATAAAGGGAAGTTTATTGTTGTGTCTCCAGTTCGTTCTTCACCTGCTGAGAAAGCTGGTATGCGTTCACTCGATGAAATTGTACAAGTTGATGGAGTGCGTGTAGATGGGAAAACGATGAGTGAATTAATGCATTTAATTCAAGGTGAAAAAGGGTCGAAGGTAACTATTGTTGTCTACCGTCCGAGTGAGGATAAACATATTAAGATGACAATGGAGCGTGCTGCAATCTCTAATAAAACGGTATCGAGTGAGGTTATAAAAGTAGAAGATACAACCATTGGCTATGTGGCTATCTCGTTGTTTGGGGAAAAAACGGCCAATGAATGGGTTGCTGAAACGAGTAAATTGCTTCGTAAAGATGTTGAAGGTATTGTGATTGATGTACGTGATAATCCAGGTGGTTATTTACATAGCGTCGCAGCGCTACTGAGCACGGTATTGGACAATGGCAAGGTATTTGCATATATGCAAAATGCGGAAGGTGCTATGGAACCATTGAAAACGCAAACGAAAGGCTTTGATGAAAAATATATAGCAACGATGAACAAAATCCCAATCGTTGTCTTACAAAATCAAGGTAGTGCTTCAGCGAGTGAAGTATTGAGTGGTGCTTTAAAAGGCTGGGGACGTGCTTCACTAATTGGTGTCAAGAGTTTTGGGAAAGGGACTGTGCAGGAATCTTGGGAGCTATCAAATGGTGGAGAGCTGAAATTATCAACTAATAAATGGCTGACACCAAAACGCGAATGGATTCATGGGCAAGGCATTGAAGCAAGTTTAGTAATTGAGCAAAATGAATTATTTGCTTTTCAACTACATCCACTAACAGGCAAATTTAAAGTCGGTGATATGAGTGAGGAGATCGCCTATTCACAAACTGCCTTACAGAAACTAGGCTATCAGATAGATCGTTTAGATGGCTATATGGATGAAACGACTGCAGAGGCCGTCAACCTTTATCGCAAACAGAAAAAATTAAAATTAGCAGAAGATGAATTTTATATGGATACAACTTTCTTCAATAGCTTAAATGAGACATTAAAAAATTATAAAGCGGATCGTCAAAATGATCAGCAATTCCAGATGGCCACTAGCTTTTTACTGCATACTATTGAACAATAAACCTATCTGACAGAACAAAAATAACATAATACAAAGCTTTCTATGAGTTTGTACTACGCAAGAGTGTAGTCGTTTGATACAATAAATTCATAGTATTCAAGATAGAAATGGCGGGTGTTCGTATGGTTAGTGAGATTTTAATAGAAATTGTAACAGCGATTGGCCGCTTTTTACTCAACCCATTACTGTATATAGTCATAATATTTGCTATTTTTTTAGGATATCGTCGTGTAAAACAGGAGCGTAAATATTTTAATAGACGTATTATTTGGGGCTGGACAGAGTTAATCGGACAATGGAAAGATGGATGGCTTTATGCACTGCTCATTTCTCTTATCAGTATTGTCGCAGGGCTTACTGTACCAAAAGAATTTTTAATCATTTTAATAGTAATTTCTATAGTAGCGCTAGTCCTGTACCTTATTAATGCACTATCGCCCATTGTGACAATGGGTATTGCAACACTTGTGATATGGGCCATGTCCTATTACAATTGGACATTTACTTGGTGGATATTTTCCTTGGAGGGGAGCAATTTAGAGGATGGCGCAATTGTTACGATTACCATTTTGGCAGGCCTTTGTGTTATCGCAGAGGGGCTATTAATCCGTCGTGCTGCCATGAAGGTATCAACGCCTTCCATAGAGAAAACAAAGCGGGGTATGCAGGCTATTGTCTATCGCACAAAAAATGTATGGGTATTACCTATTTTCTTTGTTATGCCTGGTGATGCTATATCGGCTGTATTGCCATATTGGCCCCTGTTTACGATAGGTGATAGTAGCTTTGCACTTGTTTTATTCCCTCTTATCATTGGCTTTGCTAAGCTATCAAGAAAGGAATTACCAGTCATAAAATTACCTAAAATAGGGCGATCTGTCTTATTGCTTGGAGAGCTTATTTTAATAGGTGGCTTAGCTGCTTATTTTGAGCCGATGATCGGTTTCATCGTACTTGGTGTTGGGGCAATTATACGTATCATCATCTCTATCTACTTTGCACAGCAGGATAAAACAGATCATTATGCCGTTGCACCAAGTACAAAGGGTGCCATTATCGCAGCTGTTCTTCCTGATTCGCCAGCAGAAAAAATGGGCTTGCTTGCAGGGGAATGTATTCGTAAAGTAAATGGAAAATCTATTTTTACAGAGAATGAGCTATACGAGGCATTGCAATTAAATGCAGCACACTGTCGTCTAGAGGTGTTGGACCGCAACAATGAAATTCGTTTAACACAGCATGTGATTTACAGCAATGATCATTACCGTATTGGTTTATTACTAGCTGAGCCGAGGGAAATATAATGGATGTTTTTGGAAAAATGATATTAGCGCTATTTATACCAGCGATCCTTGTCTTATTGTTTACAAGAATTACCTATAATCGCTATGTTGCGCTGTTATTAGCAATTGCACTTATCGCAGCTTCTGTTTATGCAGGCTATACATCTTCGCCTATTATTTATGTGATGGATGCATTTTCATTAACCGTAGGCTTTTGGTTAGCTAGTAAAATGAAGAAATAAAAAGGTCAGTCCTCTCAAAGGGGATTGACCTTTTTACATGAAAAATCGAACAGCTGCCATAATGATTACGCCTGCAATGACAGTAATCGATAAACTTTTTGTGATAAGTGCAATAATAAGAGTTGGCACAAATGTAACAAAGACGGGCCAATCAAGAGTCACTACTTTCCCACTTTCAGTATCGAATAAGTTTTCAATTACAAGAGCACTTAAGATACAAACAGGTATAAAGCTGAGCCACTTGAGTGCAACATCTGGGAGTGTTACACTACGTACAAAAATAAATGGAATGACACGCGGCAGCCATGTAACAAGTGCACAGCCAATAATAAGCCAGACCATATAAGAAGTTGTTGTCATTTATCTGTCACCACCCCAATTGTTGCGACAATGACTGTTGCTAGAAGCACAGCTACATGTGAAGGCACTAGATAAGAAAGGCCATACATAATAACTGTCATATAGCCGATTAACTTGATATAATGCATGATTTTGCTTTTGCCAACACTGCTCAATTGCAGTACTAACAATGCAACAAACATGGCAATTAAAGCAAAATCTAGGCCCCATTTTTCGGGATTTGCTACCCATTGTCCTAAAAAGGCACCTGCAACACAGGAGAGAATCCAAAAAATGTAGGCTGTGATGTTAAGCCCATCCATCCATTTGCCGTATAATTTGCCTGTTTGCATTTGCTTTGTTACTGCGACACCAAAGGTTTCATCCGTTAATAATGTACCGAAACCAACATTTCTAAGCATAGAGTAGCGCGTAAAATGAGGTGCTAATGTTAAACTCATTAATAAATGGCGTAGATTAACTACAAAAATGGTTACAATGATAGCAGAGGCAGGGCTGCTTGTTAAAAGAAGTGCACAAAAAATAAATTGTGCAGATCCTGCATAAATAAGTATCGTTAACAGGGCAATTTCAAGGACAGATAATCCAGAAGCGGAACCTACAACACCGAATGCAAGTCCTATACTAATATAACCGAGTAAAGTAGGTATGCAATCTTTGACGCCCTGTAGAAAGCTGTCGTTGGAAGGGCTTATGGAATCATCATGATGAAGCTCTGTTGTACTTGTCATAAATAGGCCATCCTTTCTTAATCATTTCCATGTATACTATTGATGGAATTGTTTGATAGTTCTTGATGTTTATTAAAGTATACATATGTCTGATAAAATAAACAATAGAAATTGGTGATTAAAATGGAACAAATGAGTCGAAATTTAGCATTTCAATTAAAGAAAATTAGACAGCAGCGTCATCTAAGTCTAGATGACGTAGCTAAAGCGACAGGTGTTAGTAAAGCACAGCTTGCACAAATTGAAAAGGGTGAGGCTAATCCGACTGTTTCAACAATTTGGAAAATCGCAGCTGGTATGCGCATATCATTCTCTTCATTATTACAGCCACCAACCGCTCATTACATGCGTTATAGCAGTAAGGATGTGCCGCATGTGGATGAAGATGAGGGACGCTATCGTGTCTACTCCATTATTCCGTATAATCCTGAGCGAGGCTGGGAATTTTATAAGGTTGAAATGGAGCCAGGCGCAATTAGTAAGAGTGAAGCTCATACAGAAGGGGTAGAGGAAACTGTAATGGTCATCAAAGGACAAGCAGTTATTTCTGCTGGGGATATGCATGAATTACTGGATGAAGGGGATACACTAGTATTCTCAGGGCATCAGCCCCATGAATATCGCAATACTTCGGAAGGGCTAACAATTTTTCATTTAATTTTACAGTATAAATAGAGGTGTCGATGTTGAGTGAATGGTTTACTGTAGAAAATATTGAACAGGTTGCGGCACAATATCGAACATTTGGCCCAATCATTGGTTTACTGCTACCATTTTTAGAAGCGTTTTTACCTTTTCTGCCATTAGTCGTATTTGTTGTAGCGAATGCAAGTGCATTTGGCTTATGGTTAGGGTTCTTATTATCATGGTTAGGCTCTGTAGCGGGCTCCTATGCTGTCTTCTTGCTTGTTCGCCATTTTGGCAAGCATCCAAGGCTACGATTTTTAACAGGTAGTAAAAAGGTTCAGAAACTTATTAAATGGGTGGATATGAATGGCATCAGCCCTCTTTTTGTCCTCCTTTGTTTCCCTTTTACACCATCTGTTATTGTCAATATTGTTGCTGGGTTATCCCATATTCATAAAAAGTTTTACTTAGTCGTTTTATTGGCTGGGAAGTTCGTGATGATTTTAGGCATGAGTGTGTTGGGCTATGACTTAAAATCGTTATTGACAAGCCCCGTCAGATTGGTCATTGCTGCTGTAGCCATCGTAATTTTATGGTGGGTCGGCAAGCTGATAGAGAAGCGCTTGAACGCTCGTGTGGAAAGAGATTTGAAGCAAGCGCGAAAATTGACGAAAAATCAGGATCATCATGCTCGCTAACCAATTGTTTGTAGCCTCTTTAATTTTTAAAGAGGCTGTTTTTTTGTGTCATTATCTTCTCACATGAAGGTTGATAGATAGTATTTACTAGTTTTTTTCGATAGAATTTAAGATAGACGATTAAAGTTGCTGTAACATAGGTACGTTAACTAACTAGCAAAGGAAATGCTCAAAAAGCGTATCAAATAATCAAATCATCAAAAGATTCACCCAAAATGGGCAAGTCAATGAGGAGGGGGAAAGAATATGTCATTGCGTATTGTTTCAGGACGTTCAGGAACAGGAAAATCCGCATTTATTCATCAGGAGATCATTGAACAGCTTAAAACGGAGCCATTGGGACATCCGATTTTCATAATTGTCCCCGACCAGATGTCTTATTCTACAGAATATGAGTTGACGAATAAGCATGGTTTACAAGGCTTGATCCGTGCACAAGTGATGACGTTTAAGCGTTTAGCGTGGCTGGTTTTACAGGAAACTGGCGGGATTGCTCGCAAAGAAGTGAATGGCTATGGCTATCGAATGCTCATTCGTAAACTTTTAGAGGAACAAAAAAGTGAGTTTTCCTTATTTCGACAAGCAGCAGGAAAACGTGGCTTTACGGAGGAGATTGAAACACTTTTAAAAGAATTTAGCCGCTATAGCGTCAATAGCTCAGTCTTAGCAGAGGTAACGGAATCATTAAAGGCAATTGATGCTCCAAATACCTTACAGGCTAAAGCAAATGATTTACATGTAGTGTTACAGGCCTTAGAGGAACGACTAGGCACGACATATGTCGACAGTGAGGGCTATTATCCAATTTTAACAGAGCAATTGAAGTATGCTGATACGATGAAGCAAGCAACCATTTATATTGATGGATTTACCGCCTTCACTGTACGGGAGTTAGAATTAGTACGTGAGTTGTTAAAAGTAACTAAACAAGTAACAATTGTTCTTCCGTTTGATCATTCAGATGAAGCGTTTGATGAACAGGCACTATTCCATGAGGCGGCTTTAACAAATCAACGGTTGCATGACATCGCAAATGAAGAGGGCATCGATGTTGATGCACCATTACATTTTTACAATACTAAAAGGTTCCATTCTGAAGATTTGCAGCATGTGGAGGCTAAATTTACTGATTTGGTGCCTAAAACGAAAAAATCTTCTGGAGATGTGATGGTACTTGAAGCGTCTAATCGTCGAGCCGAAGTACATGCGATTGCCCGGGAAATAACAAAGCTGACAAGAGAAGACGGTTATCGTTATCAGGATATAGTTCTTTTATATAGACAAGCAGAGCTATATGATCCACTTATTACAAGTATTTTCCAACAATATGAAATTCCTATTTTTACAAATACAAAAAAGACGATGTTACATCATCCACTAATCGAGCTAAGTCGTTCTGCACTAGAGGTCATGACGTCTACTTGGAAGTACGAACCTGTTTTCCGTAGTGTGAAAACAGATTTATTTTTCCCATTACATGCTGAGCTAACCATCTGGCGTGAGCGAGCAGATCGATTAGAAAACTATTGCTTGGCACAAGGCATCTATGGAGAACGGTGGTTTGAGGAGGCACGTTGGTTTTATAAAAAGTATCGTGGATTAGAATTCCATTCGTGTGTTCAAACAGATGAGGAACGTGCTATGCAGGCGGAAATCGAGGCTATTCGAGATGAAATTCGTCTACCGTTAAAGAATTTACAAGATAAGCTTGATAGTGCGAAAACGGGTAGAGATATTGCGACTGCATTATTTGAGCTAGTGGAGTCATTACAGGTTTATGATAAGCTTCAAGCAATGAAAGATCGTGAGCTAGAGCGAGGTGACGCATTAGCAGCGAGTGAACATGAGCAAGCTTGGAACGAATGGATTGGTGTTCTTGACCAATTCGTCTATATGTTTGGGGAGCAAGAAATGACTTTGGAGGAAGCAGCTAAAATTCTTGATGAAGGGTTTGATACGCTAGAATTTTCTCGCATTCCGCCGACCTTAGATGAGGTCATGGTCGCTACTGTTGATTTAGCCAGATTGTCTAATATCAAAGTTACTTTTGTAGTGGGTATGAATGATGGTGTTTATCCAACTCGAATGGAATATGAGGGTTTATTGTCAGATACAGAGCGAGAATGGTTTAGCCAAATTGGCTACGAGCTTGCACCAACCTCCACCAATCGTTTATTACAGGAAAATTACTTATTCTACCGTGCTATTACAACACCATCTGACAAGCTGTATATGACATATCCTACGGCAGATGAAGAGGGCAAGGCACTGCTATCCTCTCTTTATATCAAGAAAATGATTGGCAATGATAAAACAGCTGGTTTATTAAGTGAAGTTGTCATTGAGCGAGTGGTGATGGATCCCATTGAATTACTTAACGGAGATGTTTTACCCTATTTACGCCACCCTCGTACGGCTTTAGCACATCTGATGGTGCAGTTACGTCAAGCTGAGCATAGCCGTGAACTAGCACCAGAATGGCTAGCATTACAAAAATTTTATAAACAAGATCCGTATTGGGCACTCATTTTTGAGCGTGTCCTCTATCCGATTACCCATAAAAATGAAGCTGAGCCACTTGAAACATATATTACACAGGAATTATATGGTCAGAAGTTAACATCAAGTGTGTCACGAATCGAGAAATACTTTAGATGTCCATTTTCTCATTTCACTACGTATGGTCTACGTTTAGAAGAACGTGCTGAATACCGACTTGAAACCTTTGCAATGGGTGATTTATTCCACGAGGCATTAAAGTGGATTACTGAAGAAACACATCGCCAGCAGTTATCATGGATTCGTTTAACAACACAGCAAATTAAACAATTAGCACGACAAGCAGTAGAGCAAATTGTGCCTGTCTTTTCACATCAAATTTTATTGTCGAGTGCTCGTTATCGCTATATTCAGCGTAAGCTTATTCGCATTGTTGAGCGCACAATGACTGCACTGACACAGCATGCTAATGTATCCCACTTCAAGCCTATTGCTATTGAGGCGTCGTTTGGTCCAGGGCAGCATGAACAGCTACCACCGCTTGAAATTGATTTGACTAGCGGCAAGAAAATGTTTATGCGAGGACGTATTGATAGAGTGGATAGTGCAACAATCGATGATCGTTCTTATTTGCGGGTTGTCGACTATAAATCATCAGCTCGAGATCTGGACTTAAATGAGGTTTATTATGGATTGTCCTTACAAGTCCTTACGTATTTAGATGTAGCAATGGAAAATAGCTCTTATTGGCTACCTGGTCAAACTGAACCAGCTGGGGTACTGTATGTCCATGTCCATAATCCAATGTTAAAGCTAGATAAGGATTTAACAGATAGTGAAATAGAGGAAGATCGATTAAAGCAATATAAAATGAAGGGTCTACTGTCAGAAAATGCTGAGGCGATTTTATCGATGGACGAGCAATTAGAAGAAAGTAGTGGGTACTCAAAAATTATTCCTGTATATATGAAAAAGGATGGGACACCGTCTGAATCACAATCACGCATTGTTCCTGTCAATGATATGAAAAAGTTACAACATTTCGTTCGACGTAAACATCAGGAAGCAGGGAATGGCATTTTATCTGGTGATACAGCCATTAGCCCCTATAAATTAAAAGCCAAAACAGCATGTGATTACTGTCAATTCGCCGCGGTTTGTCAATTTGATCCTTCAGATGGTAAACAAAGCTATCGTCAGTTGGCGCAAGCGAAGCCGAATGACATTGTTGATAAAATTCGGAAGGAGATGGAGTAGCATGGCACAAACAATTCCTATTAAGCCAGCAGATGTCACGTGGACAGATGATCAATGGAAGGCGATTTATGCTAGTGGTCAAGACACACTTGTTTCAGCCGCGGCAGGGTCTGGGAAAACAGCAGTACTGATTAATCGGATGATTGAAAAAGTCATTGCTACCGAGAATCCTATCAATGTGGATGAACTATTGGTAGTGACCTTTACGAATGCTTCAGCCGCTGAAATGCGACATCGTATGTCAGAGGCATTAGAAAAAGCAATCGCAGAAAATCCAACATCTAATCACTTAAGACGCCAGCTTAGCCTTGTCAATAAAGCGCAAATTTCCACGTTGCACTCGTTCTGTTTAGCCATTGTGAAGCAATATGCATACTTGCTTGATATAGATCCAGGCTTTCGTATCGCCAATGAAGCAGAAATCGCTTTATTAAGAGATGATGTATTAACGGATGTTCTAGAAGATGCCTATGATGCTGAGGATGAGGCTCAAGTACAGGCTATTTATCGCCTTGTTGATAGCTTTACTTCGGATCGTGATGATCAAGCAATCGAAACGCTGATTAGTAAACTATATGATACGTCACGTGTACATGCAGAGCCTCAAAAATGGCTATGGAGTCTTCCTCAAGTATACGAGTTAGCAGAGGATGTAACGATTGATGATCTAGAGCTTTCTCAATATGTTAAATTGACCGTTCGCCATAGTTTGGAAGAAGCCTTCGTGTTAATTTCAGAAATGCGGGCGATTACATTACAGCCAGACGGACCGGCTCCTTATGCTGAAACGGCAGAAGTTGATTTTGCCATGATTCAAGAAGGGATTCGAATTAGCCAAAACGGTACATGGCAGGAGCTATTTGAATTTTTTGCGATGGTCAAATGGTCTACGTTAAAACGAGTATCCAAAGATGCATTAGTAGATGTAGAGTTACAGGAGCTTGCGAAGAAAAAAAGAGAAGCAGCTAAAAAAATAATGAATAAAATCAAAGAAACGTATTTTGTTCGTACACCTGCACGCCTACTTGAAGAAATACGATTAATGGCGCCAATAATTGCCACATTAGTAGACCTGACCGCTACTTTTAGTGAACAGTTCCGCCTAGCTAAGCTAGAACGGGGAATCATTGATTTTTCAGATTTAGAGCATTATGCGCTACAAATTTTGACAGTAGAAATAGATGGTGAACTTCAGCCTTCGCCAGTTGCATTAGATATGAAAAAACGTTTTAAAGAAGTACTTGTGGATGAATATCAGGATACGAATATGCTACAGGAAACCATTTTGCAGCTTGTCAAAACAGGGGAAGAGAGGGATGGCAACCTGTTTATGGTTGGAGACGTAAAGCAAAGTATTTATCGCTTCCGATTAGCTGAACCGAAGCTCTTTATGCGAAAATATAGTGATTTTTTGGAGATGCCTGATGTAACGGGAATGAGAATTGATTTAAATGCTAATTTCCGTAGTCGCAAAGAAGTGTTGAATGCTACAAACTATGTATTTGCACAAATTATGGGAGAGCGTGTTGGTGAGATTCTTTATGATGACAATGCATCATTAAAGCCAGCAGCACCTTATGATGAAAAAGAAATACCTGTTGAGCTTGTAGTGATGCATCCGCCACAGGATGAGGAAGCAACAGAAGAGCTTGAGGAAATGGGCAATGAAGCTACTACAGAGCTAGAAGAATTGAAAAAATCACAATATGAGGCGCGCTTTATCATTGATCGTATACGACTGATGATGGAAGATGGGACAACTGTTTATGATACGAAAACGAAGTCTGAGCGACCATTAAAGTATAGTGATATTGTGATTTTAATGCGCTCCATGACATGGTCGACAGATTTAGTGGAGGAATTTAAGCTGGCAGGGATTCCACTCTATGCTGAGTCATCTAAAGGCTATTTTGATGCGCTCGAAGTGATGATTATGTTAAATGTCTTGAAGGTAGTCGATAATCCCTATCAGGATATTCCACTAGCTTCTGTACTGCGTGCACCGTTTGTTGGTTTAACGGAAAATGAGTTGGCAAAAATTCGTTTAGCCGATCAGAAGGTACCGTTCTATGATGCTTTACGTCAATTTATTCGTAGCGAAGGGCATGGCGTGCAATCAACTACATTTGAAAAGCTTCAACGCTTTATGCTGGCCTTCGAAAACTGGCGAGATTTAGCACGTCGTGGATCATTATCCGATTTAATTTGGAGGATTTATTTAGATACGCATTATTATGAAATGGTTGGTGCAATGCCAAATGGTAAGCAGCGTCAGGCGAATTTACGCATCTTACATGACCGTGCATTAATGTATGAAAAAACGGCCTTTCGTGGACTATTCCGCTTTCTCCGCTTTATTGATCGAATGCGTACGCGTGGGGATGATTTAGGTACTGCAAAATCAATTGGCGAAAAGGACGATGTTGTGCGTCTTGTGACGATTCACTCCTCAAAGGGATTAGAGTATCCAGTAGTCTTTGTTGCAGGAATGGGACGCCCGTTTAACAAAATGGATTTTCATCAACCTTATTTATTCGACCAAGATTTTGGACTCGCTGTCAAGGCTATTGACCCAGAAAATCGCATCACATATACATCTTTACCGTTTTTAGCGTTAAAAGAAAAAAAAGAGCTGGAAATGCGTGCAGAAGAAATGCGTGTTTTATATGTTGCCATGACTCGTGCGAAGGAACGCCTAATTTTAGTGGGCTCTGTGAAGAATTGGGAGAAAACACGTGACAACTGGCAGGATGCACAAAGTTTACCGATAGATGCGCCGCTACAGGAATATTTGCGAGCAAGAGCTAATAGCTATTTGGATTGGGTAGGACCAGCGGTGGCAAGGCATGCAGACTTTACTACAGTTGCTACCACTTCTTATAAGGCGTTAGAAGATCATTCACGCTGGTCGGTACAAGCGATCAACACAAGCCATTATTCATATGAAATACATGCGATGGATGAAGAAGTACAACAATGGCTCACGATGCCAGAGGACGAGGCATTACTAGATGAAATTACGTCACGCTTTCAAGCGCAGTACGCCTACCAAAGGTCTACAAAAAAACGTTCTAAAACGTCTGTTAGTGAGATTAAGCGCTTAGAAAACTTACAGCGCCAGGCGGAACCTGAATTTTACTTTGCCACACCTGCCAAGCAAAAAACTTCTTCCATTGCACCTCGACCAGCCTTTTTACAGGAACAACAGCTAACAGGTGCTGAAATTGGAACAGCTGTGCATACAGTGATGCAGCATGTCCCACAGTGTGGCTTTGTTGAAATCCAAGATGTGAAGGATTTTGTAGAGGATTTAGTGGCGAGACAATTGTTAACTGAGGCAGAGGGAAAAATGGTTCCACTAGCGAAGATTTTTCATTTTTTTGAGACAGAAATAGGGCAGCGGTTCAAAAAGGCAAAGCAAATACGGAGGGAAATGCCCTTTACCATTAGTAGAGTTGATGAAGATGGCGATGCTCAAATTGTACAAGGGATCATTGACTGCTTATTTGAAGATGAATATGGCGATTGGGTCTTGCTAGATTATAAAACTGACCGTATCCTGCCACATTTTGCACAGGAGCCTGCCCTGACAAAGGAAATACGAAATCGTTATGCTGTACAGCTTCGTGTTTATAGTGAGGCCATTGAATCAATTTTACACATCAATGTGAGCGATAAAGTATTATATTTATTCGATAATGAACAGGCCGTACAGGCATAAAGAACTTGTTATGGCAAAGCAGGGCAAGCCTTTTTTGCCTTGCTTGCACCATAGCATTTAGTCAAGAGGAGGCTATTTCGTGGAGTCAAAACCGACCATGTTGCAGGAACGAATGGCAACATTAGATATTTTACGAGGCATTAGTTTGGTAGGTATTTTACTTGTAAATATGTATACCTTTTATTTGCCAATGCCGCATATTGATTTGGCATCGTGGTTTACAACACCATCTGATATTGTTTGGCAAAAAAATATAGACATATATGTGCAGGGAAGCTTTTACCCATTATTTGCAATGCTATTTGGTTATGGGCTTGCCATGCAGTGGCAAAAAGCACAGAGCCGTGAACAAAATTTTTACACACTAGGTCTTCGCAGACTGTCTATATTGTTTGTTTTTGGTTTTCTACATGCTGTGCTGATTTGGTGGGGCGATATATTAATGATGTACGCGTTCTGTGGCGTTTTTTTAGTGCTATTCCTACGCTTTAGTCCTATTTGGTTAGTAGCTAGTGCATTTATTATTAACGGTTTAATGCAAGTTTTTATGTTATTCGTTGTAGGAATTATGCTTTTTAATACCAAGGTAGATGATTATTTAGATATCGTATCTGTAGAGAAGGCTATTACGGCTTATGGTACAGGCAATTGGGTAGATGCCTTTATGCAACGCTTAACAGATTTATCGACGCAGGCAGGCATAGGGATGTGGTTTGCAGCACTGTTCACTATTTTACCGTATATGTTAATAGGTGCTGCAGCGTCAAAATGGCGTCTAGTAGAACGAGCTAAAGAATTGAAATGGCTCTGGCTGACATTAGCGATCACGGGGTTGATCATTGGTATCGGTGTTAAAAGTTTACCAATTATGTTTACAAGAACATATTTACTAGATTATTTAAAGGTATACATAGGTGGTCCAATTTTAGCAGTAGGGTATATCGGGGTCATTGTGTTACTTTGCTTAGTGCCAATTGTACCGAAGTTACTTAGTCCTTTTGCTAAAATTGGTCGTATGTCCTTAACGATGTATATTCTTCAATCTATTATAGGTACTTGTTTATTCTACCAATTTGGCTTTGGCTGGTACGGTAAAGTCACTGTGGAAACAGGGGTATTAATTGCTATCGGCATTATTGTTGTGCAAATGATCCTAGCTGAAGTTTGGTTATCTAAGTGGAAACAAGGACCATTAGAGGCGATATGGCGTAAATTAACGTATAAGCAAAACGTGGAATCACGTTAATATATGCCTCTTCACATGCATAATTTATGAAGATAGTACAACTTATAAAATTATTGTCGCAAAAGTAAGGCAATTTCTATCATATTGTTGTATTATGTAGAAAAAAGAAGGAGCTCTTAAAATCATGAAAATTTTATCATTCAAATTAGGTGGACATGTAAGCTTTGGACCAAAAGTAAAAAAAGAAGAAGCGGTATGGGATGTACTCGCTATTCAAAATGAACTTCAAGTTCTCCCTTCTTTTTCAAGTTCAATTGTGGATGGCATTGCTTTAGGCTTTGATTTCGTTGAACAGATTCGTAAATTAGTAGAAGCAGCAGAAAAATCAGATCGTGCCGATAGTTTTAAACGTGAATTTACAGATATCGAGTGGCTTTCACCAATTCCGCGTACACCCAAAAATATTATGTGTATCGGTAAAAACTATGATGAACATGCCAAAGAAATGGGTGCAGAAGCAGCACCAACAGATTTAATGGTATTTACAAAATCACCAACTGCTATTGCAGCGGATGGACAAACAATTTCCATTCATGCTGACCTTTCTTCCAAAATGGACTATGAAGGTGAGCTAGCGATTGTTATTGGAAAACGTGGTAAAAATATTCCTAAAAATTTAGCATTTGATTATGTATTTGGTTATACAATTGCTAATGATATATCAGCTCGTGATTTACAAGACAAACATAAACAATTTTTCTTAGGTAAAAGCTTGGAAGGTAATTGCCCTCTTGGACCATACCTTGTGACAAAGGATGAAATTCCAAATCCACAAGACTTAACAGTGGTGACAAAGGTCAATGATGAAGTACGCCAAAACGGTTCTACGAAGGATATGATGTTCTCTGTTGAAACCTTAGTATCTATTCTATCTCAACATGTAACATTAGAGCCAGGAGATGTTATTTTAACAGGTACGCCTGCAGGAGTTGGAAAAGGGATGAACCCGCCACAGTTCTTAAAGGCTGGGGATACAGTAAAAGTATCTATTCAAGGCATTGGTACATTAGTCAACCATTTTGAATAATGACGATAACCATCCGCGTGAGTCTTTACTCCGCGGATTGTTTCTTTCTACACTCGATAGGCTGTGAGATGTCGAGCTATAATTGATGTAAATTATGTGAACACTGTTGTAATGTTTGAAACCCTTTCCATCGCATGGTAGGATAGAGTTTGATAGAAAAATGAATGAGGTGGGACAAACATGAGTTTTTTAACTAGCCAAACGCATTTGCATATTACTACGTGGGTTATTGCTATTGTTATCTTTTTAATCGCTGCACTAATGGGCAAGCAATCGAAGGGCTTACATATGGCTTTACGTCTATTCTACGTATTAATTATCATCACAGGTGGGGCATTATTCTTTAAATATCAGGCTGGAGACCCGATGATGTACGGACTGAAATTTTTATTCGGTATTTTAGTAATTGGTATGATGGAAATGGTATTAGTGCGTCAAAAGAAAAACAAACCAACAGGGATGTTTTGGGCATTATTCGCAGTATTCCTATTTATCACGCTGTTCTTAGGCTTTAAGCTACCATTAAACATTAATTTCCTAGCATAATAATTTCTTAAAGGTCGTGAAGTATTTGCTTCACGGCTTTTATTTTGCCAAAAGGGTGAATACGAGAGAACTGACACCTTTTTGCCCTAATTCATTTCGCATTTTCGTAAAATCTTTTGAAAAGATAGCGACGTGACAGTGTTATTTGGTAAAATGACGATGGATTGGTTTGAAAGAGAGGGAATAACAGTGAAATTTAAGAAATGGATAAGTGCGACGGCTGCATCACTTTTATTAGCAACTTCATTCGTAAGTACTACACCAGTAGCGCATGCGGATGAAAAAGCGACAACATCGATAGCAGAAGAAAGCATCTTTGATTTACTCGTTGACCGTTTCTTTAATGGTTCGGGCACAAACGATTTTGATACAAATACGAAAGACCCTTCGAAATTTGCAGGAGGCGATTTTACAGGTCTGCAAGATAAGCTAAAATTTATTGGTGAGATGGGTTTTACAATTGTTTCTATTGGTCCTATTTTTTCTACAGAGAAATATGATGGATCACTACTTACAAGCTACACGACAATCGAACGTCATTTTGGAACAACAGAAGAATTCCAAAGTGTTGTAGAAGCCTATAAAGCTAAAAATATGTCCATCATGGTGGATTTCCCGCTCAATAATGTGAGTCCAAATCATGAATGGGCAAAGGACTCATCAAAAGCTGACTGGATTGCTTCTACGAATAATGGACAAGTACAATGGGATTTATCGAACAAAGCTGTGCAAGAGGCGCTCATTCAATCAGCCACTGAATTTGTTTCTACATATGATGTTGGTGGTATTCGTTTAACGAATATTGCAGAGGCTGATATAGCGTTTGTCAATGCGATGATTGCAGCATTAAAAGAGACAAAAGCATCTCTTTACGTGATTGCTAATGAAGAAAGTGATGCTGATTTTGATGCAACCTTCTCACCAGCAACAGCGGATATTTATCGTAATATTTTTAAAAACGTGGATATGGATTCTTCTAAATTAATGGAGCCTTTTACAGGAGAGAAGCCGACACAGATTATGGTGGATTCACTTGAAACCCATCGTTTTACATTCGATTCTGCGACTGAAAATATGTTTCCGCCTACACGCTTAAAAATGGCGATGGGTGCTTTATTTATGCTTCCTGGGATTCCCGTTGTGCAATATGGTACAGAAATCGCCATGAATGGGGAAGCAAAACCAGATACACATCAGTTGTATAACTTTAAAACTGATGAAGAATTGATTGATTATATTAAAAATGTTCAATCCTTACGTAATCAATCTGCAACTTTACGTAAAGGTGATTTTGAAGTAATTACAAATGACAATGGCCTACTTGTCTTCACACGTACCTCTGACGAAGAAAAGTGGGTAATTATGGTGAATAATACAGGCAAAACGCAACGTGTGGACTTAACACCAGCGCAACTTGGTGAAGGGAAAATGCTGAACGGAATTTTACATGAGGAAAAAGTTCGTATAAATGAAAAAGAGGTTTATCCTGTTATTTTAGACCGAGAAATGGTTGAGATTTATCAGGTTCGCAATGATGAAGGCTTAAACATGCCCTACATGGTTGCCCTTGGTTTAGTGTGGGTAATCTTTATCGGCTTTGTTGTTATCATCATTAAACGAGGAAAAGTTCGCCGTCAAGAACAAGACGTCCAACAACCATAGCACAACGAAAAAGCATGCTAGGAGCAATCCTAACATGCTTTTTATTAGCCTTGATAGCTTTTGTTCGTAAAGAAGATTGCAATAGTGCCTGGTCCTACATGTGAACCGATTGCAGAGCCAATCATAGTAATTTGAACAGCTTGAGGAGAAAAACGTTCCTGAATAGAAGCCTTTACTTCATTGGCAAAGGCCACATCATCACTATGACTAATACCAACAATTTTATCCGTAAAGCTTCCGCCACGCTCCTGCATTAAATCTAACATACGATTAAGTGCTTTTTTACGACCACGTGACTTTTCAATAGGTATCAGCTTGCCTTCCTCTACATTTAAAATAGGTTTAATGCTCAGAAGACCACCTAAAAAGGCACTGGCCTTGGATACACGACCACCTTTGGCAAGGTAATCTAAATCTTCTACTGTAAATAAATGCTCCATCTGAGGTGCATATGCACTCATTTTAGAGGCCATATCCTCTAAGGATACCCCTATATTTCGAAGGCGAACTGCTTCCTCTACAACTAGACCATGTCCTAGTGAAGCGCATTTAGAGTCGATAATGACTAATTTTAATGAAGGATATTGCTCTAATACTTGATTGCGAATCATTTGAGCAGTACTATATGTGCCGGATAATTCCGATGAAAAGGCAATATAGATGCCTTCTTCTTCATTTTTAGCTAGTTCCTCAAAGTGCTTTAAAAACAGCTCAGGTGACACTTGTGATGTTTTTGGTTGAGCACCTTGGCGGATGGCATCGTAAATCTCTTTGGAATCAATCGTAATGACATCTTCATATTCTTTGTTGTTCAATTGCACTCGTAAAGGGAGTAACACGACATCATTTTCTTCATAGTAAGACTTCGGTAGATCGCATCCACTATCCGTAAAAATCTTCATTCTCTTGTCCCCCTAATTTCAACTTACTCATCAAGTATTTTTAACTTTATTCAGTCGGTACTCACTTAAGATAAATGGAAGGGGTACCACTGAATAAAGTTAAACTGGTAAAAATGGAATGTTAACTTGAACTTACTACTTAACTATGATAATTTCAAGCGTTCAATGAGGATTTTTGCGATTCCATCATCATTATTTGTTGCTGTAATTTCATTGGCAATGTTTTTAAGACTTGGAATACCGTTCCCCATCGCTACACCAAGTCCAGCATATTCGATCATTTCTAAATCATTGTCTTCATCACCAAACGCGATGATACGCTCACGTGGAATACCTAAATCTTTTGCCACATGCGCAATACCCACAGCTTTATTTAAGCCGCGACGTACAATTTCAATAATATGAAGTGGCGCGCCCCATCGACGATGCTCAATAACTTCTGCGTGCACCGCCTGTAAATGGTCACGTATAATGACCGAATTCGCTTCATTTGCTTGAATTAATAAACTTGTGGGATTTTCCAAGAGATGTGTGTATAAATCCCCAAGTGTGATTTTGGGATTACCCATATTAAAAATATTTAAGATACGATCATCTTCTGTGTGTACATAAATATCATCTTTTACCTCAGCGATAATATTTTCATACTCGTAACTATTGATGGATCCAACAACATCATGTACAACACTTAAATCAATCGGTGTGTGCATATGTTGCCAAGATACATTTTTGGGATGATGTACATATGCGCCATTAAAATTGACAATGGGTGTAGTGAGCCCAAGTTCATGATAATAAAGATCACTTGCACGGTATGGACGCCCCGTTGCAATCATCACTTGATGCCCTAATTCCTTAGCCTGCAATAATGTTTTTTTCGTTTTTGCTGAGATTTGTTGTTGGTCTGTTAATAAAGTACCATCTAAGTCTAGTACGATTAAATGCGGTTTCATAGCTCGTTGCCCCTTTCCTATAGTTTGAATAGTATCTCTTTGTCTTTCATTCGTCAAAATTTTGTCACAGTGAAAAAAGTTTGCTAACATAAAGATGAGACAATAGTTGGGAGTGACAAAAATGTTTGTAGAAAAAGAAGTGTGGGGAAATATTCCTTTATTACATATACATACAGACAAGATGAATGAAGAAACCCCAGTAGTGATTTTTTTGCATGGTTTTATGAGCGCGAAAGAACATAACTTACACTATGCATACCAATTGGTGCATAAGGGGGTGCGTGTCCTATTACCAGATGCAAAATTTCATGGTGACCGTAGCGAAGGCCTTACAGAAATACAAATGAACTTGAAATTTTGGGATATTGTTTTAAATTCTATTCATGAAGTGCAACAATTATATGATGAATTAAGGAATAAAAATTTATTGGCCAGTCATAATATTGGCATAGCAGGTACTTCAATGGGCGGTATCGTGACCTCCGGCTGTTTAAAACTTTATGATTGGATAAAAACAGCGTCAATATGTATGGGTGCACCAGGTTTTATTAAATTAGGTGAATATCAATTGCAGCAATTTGCAAAAAGCGGTATCAATTGGCCGATGTCAGAGGAAGATGTTCAAAAAGTGAATGAGCTCTTAGCTAAATATGATGTTAGTTTAACGCCAGAAAAATTCGCAGGTCGTCCAGTTTTCTTTTGGCATGGAGAATTAGATAAAACAGTACCTTTCCAAGAAACGTATAAATTTTATGAGACATTACGGGAATACTATCAAGCAAGCCCTGAATATTTAAAGTTTATGGTGAACAAAAAGGCAGGACATGCAGTCCCACGTGACGGTATGCTAGCAGCAACAGACTGGCTTGCACAGCATTTGGCATAACAGGATGCATCTGCTATGATAAGGTTAACACTATGATGGAAGGAGAAATACGAATGGATCAAGATATGAAAGATAGCATGTTTGGTGCTTTAGAAAATGTAATTGACCCTGAGCTTGGGATTGATATCGTCAACTTAGGTTTAGTATATGATGTAGATTTAGATGATGAAGGTGTAGCAACTGTTACGATGACATTAACATCGATGGGATGCCCACTTGGGCCAGTTATTGTGGATCAGGTGAATACGGCATTAGGGGAACTTCCAGAAGTGAAAAGTACAAATGTTAACATTGTATGGAATCCACCTTGGTCAAAAGACAAAATGTCACGCTATGCAAAAATGGCATTAGGCGTACGCTAAAATTGCAACATTAAAAATCCCTGCTTATTTTATAGGCAGGGATTTCATGTTGTTGAAAAAAGATGATGTTCATAGTAGAAAAAGAACCTTTAGCAAGGCGAGGGGTTGATTTCCGTTCCACCAGCGTCCTTTCCAGGGGGCGTCCGATGAGCCGCTTCACTCACTGCGTTCGCTCCAGAGTCTCAACTGTGACGCTAAATCCCCTAGGAGTGACGCTGGCTCCACTCCAATCAACCATTCTGCAAAAATGTCTTTTTCTTATCTTTCATACGAGCCGTATTTGTATGATTAGAGAAAGGATAGCCTCTTATTGTCAATGTGGAGAAGTGATGAGTGACAACACCCTCCATAAAGAGTAATGAATACCTTCACTTTATTTGAAGATCTTTGCTAAAAAGAAATATTTTTATGGGTTGGAGTGGAAGGCTACTTGACTCCCGTGGGATAGCGAGACAGGCGAGCCCCTGCACGGAGGAAGCGGCTCGGCGCTCGCCCACAGGAAAGCAAGTAGCCTGCAACGGAAATCCATTTTCACCCTTCACAAAAATGCTATGGATGGTTTTGTTTTTCAACACGATAAAATCCCTGCTATATTTTATAGGCAGGGATTTTCGTTTGTAACGAAATTAATCGATACGGCATATTTGTAATGGACAATTTTCACAAGCAATTTCATTTTTTAAAAATTGTAAATCATGAATTGTAATAAAGCCTTTATCAAAGGTGATAATGTCGTGTTTTTTTAAATCATTCAACATACGATTAATCATTTCACGACTTGTTGCACACAAATTCGCAATTTCTGTATTTGTTAGCTGGAAATCAATAAAAATTGAGCCATTTTCTAAAGGTTTACCATACGTATTGGAAAGCCGAATGAGCGTTGAAAATAAAGCACCTTTTTTACCATTTAACACTAAATCACGCAAACGACTTTGATGCTTTAAGTTTTCTGTTTGCAACCACTTTATATATTCCACCATCACAGTAGGCTGATCTTCTAGTAAATGCTCCAATGATTTCCGACTTAACACATACATCGTAGAAGGCTCTAAAACCTTTGCAGTCATGGAATTATAGATTAGGTTACAAAACAATGACCCCTCTCCAATTATACTGTCAGGACCACAAATACGAATAGTTAATTCCTTGCCAGTTTCGGTTTCTTGGCTTATCGAAATCACACCAGATTGGATGTAATAAATTTCTTTTGCCCGTTCACCCTCTAGGAAAATTTTATTTCCTTTATTCACTTTGATAAAAACACCATGCTTTTGAAATAGATCTTTAATTTTTTCAAACATATTATCCATTAAAACCATATCTCCAACACATCGCTTTCTTTTTGTAATAAACGGCAATTATTACAAAAGGATAGTGGATTTTTCGATACTAAAACATAGAAACATACCATTATTATAACGTAAATTTCCAAAATCCGTGAAAAAATTTTAGTGCGATTTCTTTGCGAAGCAATGTCGATTGATGTAAAATAAAGTTAGTCAAAAAAGGTCAAACTTTTTTAAAAGAACAAGAATGGGTATAACAATAATAAGAAACATGATGGTAAAGGAGTGCTAGCTATGCAATTTCAACAAACAGATAACAAAAAACCACTAGAGCAATTTGGACGAAATTTGATTGAAGAAGTTAAAAACGGCAAAATGGACCCTGTTATCGGGCGTGATGAGGAAATTCGAAATGTCATTCGTATTTTAACACGCAAAACGAAAAATAATCCTGTATTAATTGGTGAACCAGGAGTTGGTAAAACAGCGATTGTTGAGGGTTTAGCACAGCGTATTGTGAAAGGCGATGTGCCAGAGGGCTTGAAAGAATGTGTGTTATATGAGCTAGATATGAGTGCTTTAATCGCAGGGGCAAGCTATCGTGGCCAATTTGAAGAGCGCTTAAAAGGTGTGTTAAAAGAGGTGAAAGATTCAGAAGGACAAATCATTTTATTTATTGATGAAATTCATACCATCGTCGGCGCAGGCAAAACAGACGGTGCTATGGATGCAGGGAATATGCTCAAGCCAATGCTTGCACGCGGTGAACTACATTGTATTGGTGCTACAACACTAGATGAGTATCGTATGTACATTGAAAAAGATCCTGCTTTAGAGCGACGATTCCAGCAAGTTCTTGTACGTGAGCCTTCGATTGAGGATACGGTTTCCATTTTACGGGGCTTAAAAGAACGCTTTGAATTACATCATGCAGTACGAATTCATGACAGAGCAATTGTTGCGGCAGCAGAACTGTCCAACCGATATATTACAGAGCGATTTTTACCTGATAAGGCAATTGATTTAATTGATGAGGCTTGTGCGATGATTCGTACAGAAATTGATTCGATGCCACAGGAATTAGATGCAGTGACACGTCGCATTATGCAGCTTGAGATTGAAGAACAGGCATTACGTAAGGAAAAGGACGAGGCAAGTAAAAAACGTCTAGAGCAATTGCGTGAGGAATTAACAAAATTAAAAGAATCCTCAGAGGGCATGCGCCAACAATGGGAAGCAGAAAAAGAAATGTTACACGATATTCAGAAAAAACGGGAAACATTAGATAAATACCGTCGTGATTTAGATGAAGCAGAAAGTAAATATGATTTAAATAAAGCTGCCGAATTACGCCATGGCAAAATCCCAACATTAGAAAAGGAAATTCAGGAACTCGAAAAACAGTTAGAAAACGGGGCAGAATCCCGCATTTTACGTGAAGAAGTAACGGCAGATGAAATTGCTGCGATCGTTTCCCGCTGGACAGGAATTCCTGTAACAAAATTAGTAGAAGGAGAACGTGAAAAACTTCTACGATTAAAGGATACATTACATGAAAGGGTAGTCGGTCAAGATACAGCAGTTCAATTAGTAACAGAAGCTGTATGGCGTGCACGTGCAGGTATTAAAGATCCGCATCGTCCGATTGGTAGCTTTTTATTCTTAGGTCCAACAGGTGTTGGTAAAACTGAGCTTGCTAAGGCACTTGCTGCGCAGTTATTTGATGCAGAAGATCACTTTATTCGAATTGATATGAGTGAATACATGGAGAAACATAGTGTGTCTCGTCTCGTTGGTGCTCCTCCAGGCTATGTAGGTTATGAGGAGGGCGGACAATTAACAGAAGCTGTACGCCGAAATCCATATTCCGTGGTCCTCCTAGATGAAATTGAAAAAGCGCATCCAGACGTGGCGAATATTTTATTACAAATTTTAGATGATGGCCGCATTACAGATAGTCAGGGACGTATGGTGAATTTTACAAATACAGTGGTCATTCTAACATCCAATATTGGCTCTAGTTATTTAATGGAGGCAAAAGAAGGCGATAATGCTGTTGAAGACTTAGTGATGACGGCCTTACGCCAACATTTTAAACCAGAGTTATTAAACCGTATGGATGACATTATCTTTTTCCATGCTTTATCTACAAAGCATTTTACTGCGATTGCTTGGAAGTACGTGGAGCAACTGATTAAACGTGTGGCAGAACAGGAAATTACTTTATCTGTCGAGCAAGAGGTTATTGATTGGGTAGTACAGCAAGGAGCGGATGCTCAGTTTGGAGCGAGACCATTAAAACGCTTTGTACAACGACATATCGAAACAGCAGTAGCTAGAGAACTGCTTCGTGGTGAGGTTTTACTAGGAGAAACTTTGCATGTGAAAATGCGTGATGGTCAATGTGTTGTGGAAAAATAACAGAAAAAACCTGTTCGGCAATATGCTGAACAGGTTTTTTCTAGATAAATTAATGATGGTCTGCAGCTTCTGGTGTAGGATCGTTTGGAATGATTGCTCCAATAATAAAGATTAGAATGGAGAATACAACGGAAACGATTGCCCCTGTTTTAAAATCGAATGGTACACCAAGTACAGAGCTGACTACGTAGTTTAACATAGAAACTAGTAGGAATGACCATATGAACGTTACGATATATTGCATTAATTTCACCTCAACCGAACTTTTTTCATTATAAGGTTTTACTCATATTCATTATCATATCATAACATAAATCGAAAAAAAAAGAACCTTTTATGTGAAACATGGCGAATTTGTCACAACAAATACAAGGATCTGGATTTTATATTCAACGGCCTATCGTAGCATTTGATTTGCAGAAGGTATGCTGATGTTTAATGATAGGAAGTTAGTGTGTGCTTTGTAATGAAGAGGAGTCAGGGAATTAGTCTCGATTAGGGTTTTTGTTCGTAACGAGTGCAGAAGTGCTCTAATTATAGTAGGAACTTGGCTCAGAGCTAGTAGATAGTGCTCCTAAGTAAGACACTCCGTTCATAAAAAGGTGGACAGTACTATGACGTAGAAGTTCACCCGCTCAAAAACGACGATAATGCCAAAACTCTCACCTAACCTAATAAAGAGTCAGCCCTCACCAAAAATAAAATCTCCGCCACGTCCAAAACACATTAATTTTAAATCACCTTGCTTCCTTCCTTTCGTATGCGTTATAATTATGACCAGTTACTAATAATTGATAGTAAGAAAGCTGAGGGGTTGCTATATGAACGCTGGTATTATAGGAATTGGCAAATATGTTCCTGAGAAGGTCGTTACAAATTTTGATTTGGAAAAAATAATGGATACTTCAGATGAATGGATTCGAACTCGAACAGGCATTGAAGAACGTCATTTTGCGGCAGAGGATCAGGAAACTTCAGATTTAGCAGTAGCAGCTGCTAAAGAAGCTATTGCAAAAGCGGGTATTACGCCAGAGGAAATTGGTTTAATACTTGTAGCAACTGTCACACAGGATCAAACTTTTCCAAGTGTAGCATGTATGGTTCAAGAACAAATCGGAGCAGTGAATGCGGCGGCGATGGATCAAGCAGCGGCATGTGCAGGATTTATATATAGCTTAGTGACAGCGAAGCACTTTGTAGAGGCAAATACTTATAAATATGTCTTAGTAGTAGGTGTAGAAAAACTGTCGAAAGTCATCGATTGGAAGGATCGTAATACAGCTGTTTTATTCGGTGATGGTGCTAGTGCAGCTATTGTTGGGCCAGTATCTGAAGGCAGAGGTATTGTATCATTTGAACTTGGTGCTGATGGTACAGGCGGTAAAAACCTTTATTTAACACAGCAAGACACAATTACAATGAATGGTCGTGAAGTGTTTAAGTTTGCTGTACGTCAAATGGGTGAATCGGCTGTTAATGTGTTAGAGAAAGCAGGATTAACAAAAGAAGACGTAGATTTTTTAGTGCCGCATCAGGCAAATATACGAATTATGGAATCTGCTCGTGAGCGATTAGAGCTACCACCTGAAAAAATGTCAAAAACGATTCATAAATATGGAAATACTTCAGCAGCATCTATTGGTATTTCCTTGGTAGATGAGCTCGAAGCAGGTAAGATTAAAGAGGATGACTTATTAGTCCTCGTTGGTTTTGGTGGCGGCTTAACATGGGGTGCCGTAGCCATGAGATGGGGAAAATAAGAAGGAAAAATGCTTGAGGGGAGTAAGACAATGAGTAAACGACGAGTAGTAATTACAGGAATTGGCGCAGTTACACCACTAGGAAATAGCATCGAAGAAACATGGGCTAACATCAAGGCTGGTAAATCTGGCATTGGTGAGCTGACACGATTGAATAAAGAACTTTTTGCAGCAAAAATCGCAGCAGAAGTGAAGGATTTCGATATTGAAAAATATATTGATCGTAAAGAAGCACGTAAAATGGATCGTTTTACGCACTACGCGTTAGCCGCTTCCATTATGGCAATGGAAGATTCACAATTAACAATTGATGAAGAGTTAGCTCCACGTGCAGGTGTATGGATTGGCTCTGGTATCGGCGGTATGGAAACTTATGAACAACAATTTTTAACATTCCAAGAGCGTGGCGCAAGACGTGTCAGCCCATTCTTCATTCCAATGATGATTCCTGATATGGCTTCAGGGCAAGTATCTATTCACGTTGGTGCAAAAGGTATTAACTCATGTTCTGTAACGGCGTGTGCTTCGGGAACAAACTCCATTGGCGATGCCTTTAAAGTAATTGAACGTGGGGATGCAGATGTGATGATTTCAGGTGGTGCTGAATCACCAATCGTTACAATGGCTGTGGCAGGCTTCTGTGCAAATACAGCTTTATCATTAAATCCAGACCCACAAGCCGCATGCCGTCCATTTGATAAAAACCGCGATGGTTTTATTATCGGAGAAGGCGCTGGTATCGTTATTCTAGAAGAGTATGAACATGCAAAAGCTCGTGGCGCTAAAATCTATGCTGAAGTTTTAGGTTATGGTGCAACAGGTGATGCGCATCACATTACGGCTCCAGCTCCAGAGGGTGAGGGGGCAGCACGTGCAATGACGCAAGCATTGACAGATGGTGGAGTTGATCCATCACAAGTTGATTATATTAATGCACATGGTACTAGCACACCTTACAATGATTTATTTGAAACACAAGCTGTTAAAACTGCTTTTGGTGATCATGCGTATAAACTTGCTATGAGCTCCACAAAGTCTATGACGGGTCACTTATTAGGAGCAGCTGGTGGTGTGGAAGCGATTTTCACAGCATTAGCCTTAAAAGAAGGCATTTTACCTCCAACAATTAATTTAGTAGATCCAGATCCAGAATGTGATTTAGATTATGTTCCAAACGAAGCGAGAGAAGCAAACATTCAATATGCGATGAGTAATTCTCTTGGTTTTGGTGGTCACAATGCCAGTCTTTTATTCAAAAAATATGAAGCATAATATATAAACTTAAAAAACGTCAGCCAAATTTAAACGGCTGACGTCTTTTTTTATAGTTTTGTGAATAAATGATAAGTAAGAAGAAATAGAAAGGATGCCTCTACTGTGTTTCGTCTCTTTTTATTTTTAGTAAGCTATGGCTTAATGATCCTCTCTGTAGGGAATCTCATATTGTATTTAAATTATCGAACATTAGGTTATTCCTGGAAGGTTGTTTTCAAATTTATTTTTCAAACAACAGAATTTTATATGGCGGTAGGAGCCTGCATTATCATTTGTGCTGTTGTGCTTGATTTAGGCTTTGATCGCTCCACAGACAAGCCATAAATTAGCGACGTGTGCGGCCGAGACCCATTGCTTCTTCCATGCGTTTTAATGTAGCACTGGCAATCGCATTCGCCTTTTCAGCACCTTCATCTAAGATGACATCTAATTCAGAGGATTCTACTAAATGATAGAATTTTTCTTGAATTGGTGTTAGATGTTCGATAACAGCTGTTGCAACACCTTGCTTGAATCCACCATAACCAATTCCCTCATATTTTTTGACTAAATCTTCAATGGCTATACCAGAAATAGCCGATTCGATTGTCAATAAATTTGAGACACCTGGTTTATTTTCTACATCAAATGCAACAATACCATCAGAATCCGTAACCGCTGATTTAATTTTTTTCTCAATGTCCTTTGCCGTATCTAGCAAACGGATTGTCGCTTTCGTATTAGGGTCAGATTTACTCATTTTCTTTGTTGGCTCTTGTAAGGATTTAATACGAGCGCCTGCTTTTGGTAATTGAATTTCTGGAATTGTTAAAACGTCACCAAAGCGTTTATTAAAACGTTCTGCAAGGTCACGAGTTAGCTCGATATGCTGCTTCTGATCATCGCCGACAGGGACAATGTTTGTGTTGTAAAGTAGAATGTCTGCAGCCATTAACGGTGGATATGTTAAAAGAGCAGCAGAAACGCTTTCTTTACCATGTGATTTATCTTTAAATTGTGTCATACGTTCTAGCTCCCCGATAGACGCAACACATTGTAACATCCATCCTGCCTGAGCATGCGCTGGCACCTCTGATTGAATGAATAACGTAGATTTTTTAGGGTCGATGCCAGTAGCAATATAGGTAGCTGCCAGCTTACGAATGCTTTCACGTAATTCTTTAGGATCTTGGGCAACCGTGATCGCATGCTGATCAACGATACAATAAATAGCATTTCCTTCGTCTTGTAGTGCAGGGAATTGCTTGAATGCTCCTAAATAGTTCCCTAAAGTAACGATTCCTGTAGGCTGTACGCCTGAAAAAATAGTTGTCATTAAAAGTTCCTCCTCGAATTCAAATTCCGTGACGGTTGTCAGTGGCGTTTTGCTCACTTTTCCACCTCACGATAAAGACAAAAAAACATCATGCGTCCTCATTAGATTTTTTCTAATGAAGGGACGAATGATGTTTTGAATCCGCGGTACCACCCAGCTTGCCTAAAAGGCCACTCAGCTTCGTAACGTGAAGGGACGAGCTCTGCTAATAGCTTCTAATAGCGTTCACAAAGCTAACTCGGAAGTCCATTCCATATGCCTCCACGATCTGTTTGCAGCAACCACAGACTCTCTAAACGTGAAATGAACATATGTACTACTCTTCGTCAGCGTTTTTCTCAATTTAAATTATTCAAATTGATTTGATTGCAAAGAATTATATTATAAAGATTCCATTGTGTAAAGTCAGACTTTTGACGGTGGTTTTTTTCGAGAAAAAATTATATGCTTTTTTTGTTGTGTAATTTTGTTATAAATATAAAATTTTTTATTAAAATTGTGTTTAGGTGTACACGTCAAATTGACAATTTTCTCGTTTAATCTTTTTAAATGAGAACAACTAAGATACATGCTTGGATGTTTAAAATGCACTGAAAGTGGGAATGTTAGTAGTAGCACATAAGATAGAAGGAAATACGCTTTATTAAAAGCTGTATAAAGAGACAGAATAATTTGTGACGGCTTCAGTCTTTTTTTATTGGAACTATATTCAAATACAGCTGAGTACTGTATAATGGTACTGTGTATTTTACTTTACATTAATTCTAATTTAACACTTTGGTTCTGGTTTATAGATAATGATTACAAAATGAAAGGATGTGTCAGAATGATCGTAACCCTATTTACATCACCAAGTTGTACCTCTTGTCGTAAAGCGAAAGCTTGGTTAGAGGAGCACGAAATTCCATATACAGAACGTAATATATTTTCTGAGCCACTAAGTATTAGTGAAATTAAAAAAATTTTACGTATGACAGAAGACGGGACAGATGAAATTATTTCTACTCGTTCAAAAATATTTCAAAAATTAAATGTGGATGTTGAAAGTTTACCACTACAACGTTTATATGAATTAATTCAGGAGTATCCTGGGTTATTACGCCGACCAATTATTTTGGACGAAAAACGTCTACAAGTCGGCTATAATGAAGATGAAATTCGTCGCTTCCTACCTCGAAAAGTTCGAGCATATCAGCTTCAAGAAGCGCAACGAATGGTGAATTAAACCTACTCATTTTGAATAATATATATTGTAGATGTTACAAATGTGGAATGCATGTTGTGACATCTATTTTTTTATGTTTTACTTATGTAAAACCTTCTATATGAAGTATAATAATTGATAGGGAAAAGTCATATATTTCCGTAAAAGTATGTTAAACTTGATTTAAGTTAAATAGTTTACTACAATTTCAATAATTCAAATATCTTCTGTGAAACGGTGTATATCCTTTTCATTTTATGACAGAACAGCATACAATAGAGTTAGAGACAACTGTGAACAAAAAAAATCATGTTTGCGGTTCCTCGATGGTTTTACTGAGTGTGGTCAAAGGTTGAAAAACAAATGCAGTATGAAGGTTAAAAACAAAGAATAAAAGCATACTAATGAAACAAAACTGTTTTTCAGCATATGACAGTGAAGGGAGATGAGGTCTAGTGGACATCGAACGTGTAAATGAAAATACACTCAAGCTCTTTATTACGTATAATGATATAGAGGATCGCGGCTATAGTCGTGAAGAAATTTGGTACAATCGAGCAAAGGGTGAGCAACTTTTTTGGGATATGATTGATGAAGTAAACACGGAGGATTACTTTGATGTAGAGGGTCCGATTTGGATTCACATCAATGCATCTGAAGTAGGCTTAGAAATCATTGTCACACGTGCACATATTTTAAAAGACGGTGAAACATTAGATGGTCATTCGAGTTTTGATGAACACAAAGAAATGTTTGCACCATTCGATGAAGTTGGAGAGGATCTTCTTAGCCAGCTAACTCAACTTGGTGACATGGATGAGTCAGAGTTATTTATGGATACAGACATTTATGTTTATAAATTTAAAGATATTGATGAGTTAATCCCTGTCGCAAAACGAATGACAGACGAATTAGTGGATTCCTCATTATTCAAATATGAAGATTGGTACTATTTAGTTGTTGATTTCGGGAACGCAGATGAGGATTTAAATCGTCATGATCGAAATGCGGTCATCAAGGAATTTTTAACACCATCCAATTTAACCATTCACCGTCTAGAGGAGTACGGTGAAAAGATTATGGAATTTAATTGCTTTGAAACAGTTCGAAAATACTTTGCGTAAGCGTTAAAATACCTCATTTTTTAGACTGTAGTAAAACTCGTAAATTTATTGAGTTTTGCTACAGTCCTTTTTTTGCATTCCTATTTAAGCTATCATCGGGTAATTGACCAGCGTTGTACAGGCCTCTCTGCTCATGCTGTGAAATCTGCTGAATGAAGATATATGAGACGGCATTTTTTAAATTTCAAGAAATAATTGCTTAATTTTTGTGAGGGCAAACCAACTCCATTATAGTTGACTAAAAAGGAGTTGATTAAATGCTGGTAGCTTATAACAACAAACAGCAGCTATTTCTCCCATATCAATATACGAGGAAAGCTTTACAACGATATAGGCGACAAATGAAATTTTTTTGTCCTCAATGTCTAGAACCAGTTCAATTGAAAGTAGGTCAACATAATATTCCCCATTTTTCACACTTCGCCAAAAAGCATTGTCCACAATTGTTCGCTGAAGGTGAATCTAAACTTCATCTCCAAGGTAAAATGCAATTATTTGAATGGCTCACAAAGCATGGATATCAAGTGGAGCTAGAGCCATTTTTAAAGCAGCTTGCTCAACGCCCGGATTTGCTCATTACAATAAATGATCGTCACTATGCAATTGAATTTCAATGTAGCACAATCTCCCATGAAAAATGGCAACAACGTACAGCTGGCTACGAAAAAAACGATATACAAGTAATTTGGCTTTTTCAAACGCCTCAAAGTAAAGATGCAATCAACGGCATCAGCAAAATTACCATTTCCCCATTGCTGCAAAAATCGTTTATGACAACTACATCAGGTGTACCTTATTTAATGACGTATAACGCTAGGACGGCCCATTTTACTTATTGGACGAATCTTCTTCATGTACATGGGCATACTTTCATAGGTAAAGTTCAGACAATACCAGTCAATCAACAACACTTTCCTTTTTATATACCGAAGCAAATTACTCAAGAAGAATTTCAACAGTATTGGCAACTTTATAAACAAGCATGTAGGCAATTTGTATCTGCGCGTCTTTTATATAGTAAAAAGGGGGCGCAAGATTTATTTTTACGAAATTGCTATGAATTAAACTTTGCGTTAACTGCTATGCCTTCCTACATTGGAATTCCAGTGAAGGGTGGAGAAGCTATCTCCTTGTTTACTAGTGAATGGCAAACGATGCTGTTGCATTTTAGTAAACAATTAGGTCGACAGCCCTTTATGTTAACGAAGCAGGAGATTCACCATTTTTTAAGTAAGCATCAACTAGAAGTGACAACACAGTCGGTAAGTGCTGTCCTGTATTATGGACAGCTCTTGAAGCATATGACTCAAGAAGAGCAGTTGCTAGATATTTGTGAGCATGTATATGTACATTTATTTGCAATTGCCACAATATATTGAGAAAATATGAGAGTAAAAGGAAAAAAGCACATATAAAGGGGGCTGGCATACATGGCTAGTAACAGTAATCAGATTTTGGTTAGAAATGAAGTACCCGCAGAATTAACATGGCGCTTAGAGGATATCTTTGCAACAGATAAAGCTTGGGAAGAGGAATTGAAGGAAGTTGCAGAGCTTGCTAAACAAGCACCGAGCTATGCAGGTACTTTAAATAATGGGGCAGAGGCATTATTAACAGCTTTACAATATCATGATCATCTATATGAGCGTGCGATGAAGCTCTACACATATGCCCATATGCGCTATGATCAAGATACAACAAATAGCTTTTATCAAGATATGAACAGTCGCATTCAAACATTGGCAACTAGTATCTCAGCTGGTCTTTCATATTTAACACCAGAGATTTTAGCATTAAGTGAAGAAACAATTGAAGGCTACTTAGCAGAAAATCAAGACCTACAATTATATAAGCAATCTTTAAAAGAAATTACAATGGCACGTCCACATGTATTACCAGCTGAGCAGGAGGCATTGCTAGCGCAAATGTCTGAGGTAACGGGTACAGCTTCTAATACATTCAGTATGTTAAACAATGCGGACATGGTTTTCCCTTATGTGAAAAATGAAGAGGGAGAGGAAGTACAACTTACACATGGTAACTATATTAAGTTTTTAGAGAGCAAAGATCGCTCAGTGCGTGAAGGTGCATTTAAAGCTATGTACGAAGCATATGGCAAGTTTAAAAATACGTTCTCGGCAACGCTAACGGGTAATGTGAAGAAGCATAATGTGAGTGCTCGTATTCGTCATTATGATTCTGCACGCCATGCAGCCATGTCTAATAATTTCATTCCGGAAAATGTGTATGATCAATTAGTTGAAACAATTCATAAGTATTTACCAGCTATGCAGCGTTATATTTCGTTACGTAAGCAATTATTAGGTGTAGACGAATTGCATATGTGGGATTTATTTGCACCACTTGTTAAAGAAGTGGAAATGAAAGTCACTTATGATGAAGCGAAAGATATTTTAGTGAAAGCACTAGCTCCATTAGGCGAAGAATATCAAAGCATCGTCCAAAGTGGATTGGATAACCGTTGGGTTGATGTATTAGAGAATAAAGGGAAACGTAGTGGAGCCTACTCATCAGGCGCGTATGGTACGAATCCGTATATTTTAATGAATTGGCAAGACAATGTGAATAATCTATTTACATTAGCGCATGAATTTGGCCATAGTGTTCACAGCTATTATTCACGTAACAATCAGCCATTCGTTTATGGAGATTATTCTATTTTTGTCGCAGAGGTTGCTTCAACATGTAATGAAGAGTTATTAAATGACTATTTACTAAAAACAATTGATGACCCTCAACAAAAAATTTACTTATTAAATCATTGGTTAGATGGTTTCAGAAGTACGGTATTCAGACAAACAATGTTTGCAGAGTTTGAACATCTTATTCATCAAATGGATAAGAACGGTGAGTCATTAACAGCTGATCGTTTAACTGAGGTTTATTATGAACTAAACAAAAAATACTTCGGCGATGATATGATTGTAGATGAGGAAATTGGCTTAGAATGGGCTCGTATTCCACACTTCTACTATAATTACTATGTTTATCAATATGCGACTGGTAAATCAGCCGCTACAGCATTGAGTAAACAAATTTTAGAGGAGGGGGCACCAGCTGTAGAACGTTATATTAATAACTTCTTAAAAGCTGGATGCTCTGATTTCCCAATAGAAGTATTAAAGGCAGCAGGTGTTGATATGAACGTTGCTAAGCCGATTGAAGATGCATGTAAAGTATTTGAAGAGCGTTTAAATGAATTAGAAAAATTATTGTTGAATAACTAATTAAAAGGGCGGTGGGAATATTCCTACTGCTCTTTTTTATGTATTGTCCATGTTATTTCAAATGAAAGAATAATGATTTTTTTTGATTTCTAAATAGTTTAAAAGTGTGCATCTTGGAAAAATACTGTTTGTAATCGCTTTCTATTTGACAAATTTGTGAATCTAGTATTGGTTGCATTGCTAAATATATTATTCCATGATAGAGTAATTCTTGTGAAATAAATCACAAAACAAACATACACCCCTTTGTTTGAACGTGAACATTTCTCCCATCCCCTTTGTGAAAAAGAAGCGTCTCTATCGGTCGAGGATAGAGGCGCTTCTTTGTATTTTGCTTTATCTAACAAAATATCCATAGAATTTATGTGAAAGGTGAAAATGGATTACCGTTGCAGGCTACTTGCTTTTCTGTGGGCGAGCGCAAAGCCGCTTCCGCTTCGCTATCCTAAGGTAGTCAAGCCTTCCACTTCAACCGATAAAAATATTTCTCTTTAGCAATGGTTTTTAAATAAAGGGAAGGTGTTCACTACTCATTTTATGGAGGAGCGGTACGCATCATTTCTCCATATTGAAAATAAGAGCCTATCCTTCCTCTAATTATGCTCGTATGAAAGGTAAGGAAAAGACACTTTTGCACATGGTTGTTTGGAGTGGAGCCAGCGTCACTCCTAGGGGGATTAGCGTCATAACTGAGGCCTTGGAGCGAACGGCTCGGACGCCCCCTGGAATGGACGCTGGTGGTACGGAAATCTACCCCACACTTTGTGAAAAGGTCTATTATTGCTATTGACATGATCTTTTTTCAACAACATGAAAAGGACTCCATCATGAAAGATTGGAGTCCCTGTCGTTTCTTGTATTATTTAAGACGCCATAACGTAGCGTGAGTTGTCTGGATTCGTTCGATTTTTTGTTGTAGCATGCGTTTCTTTAATTCACGCTCTGCTGCTTGCTCTGTAAATGAATAGATAAAAGCTATTTCATTTGTAGAAAGTGTATGGAATTTAGAAAATAAGTCCTCTATTGATGGTAATGGCTGACGGACAAGCTGTTCGTTCAGCATTTCTTGTAAAATATGTTCATAAACTTCATAGGAATAGCTACCGCTGACTTTTAGTCCTTCATCTTCAATACATTCATTGAAAAACACGATACTAGGGACTTCGTCAACTTCCATTTCACGTTTAATATATAAATCGCATTGGAAAGCTCGTGCTGCTTCCTTTGAGCCAAAGTCGACAGTGAATTCATTCATGTCTAGTTGAACATCCTCTGCAATTTTTAAAAGCGTTGCATAGGAGTTTACATCTTGGTGGTTTAGTAATACATATTCTTGTAGTTTCGACAAATAGCGTGCACCTGCACGTTTTCCCTGTAGTTCGGCTGCTTTAATAGCAATTGAAGGTAAGACAGGGTGATTAATATCAAGTTCGACTCCCGAGATACAACCTTTGACACGTTTACTTAAGCAATTTAAAGAAGTAAGCTCTGTGCTTAAAACAAAGCGCCACGTGAAATAGTGGTTGTATTCAAGCTGTAATTTACGAAGAGTTGCTTGCATACTGAAAGCTTCAGGGCAAAGTGGATCTACGAAAATATACAATTCAATAGGCTTGTTGGCAGTAGAAATCGTCGGCGTTGGCTCTTGCAGCAACATTTGAATATTATTCACGTAACAATTCCCCCTCATCGTCATTTGGCGTATTAACCATGTGATGAGCTGTTAATACTAAACGTTGATAATAAGTTTCACGGAACTTCCCTTCCAAACCTACCTCATCCATTGCTTCTGACATACACTCTAGCCAAGCTTGAGCACGGTCAGGTGTAATCGGAAAATTCATGTGACGTGCACGCATCATTGGATGTCCATGTTCCTCAGTAAAGAGATTTGGTCCACCTAAATACTGTGTTTGAAATTGAATTTGCTTACGGGCTGTCTCTGTTAAATCCTTTGGAAAGATTGGAATAAGATCAGGATGCTGAGCCACTCTTTTATAGAACGCGTGAATGAGTTCTGACAGTTTTTCAGCTCCCAGCTCCTCATAAGGAACAGTGTATTTTCGACTCATAGGTTATATGCTCCTTTAATTCTTCTTTATATCTTAAAGTATCATTTTATCGCATTCAGCAAGTGTTCAAACGACTGCTGAATCTAGAACACCGTCAAAAAGCGCTACGCCTGTGGCAATGAAAGTGTTGCCACAAAGCCCTCCGGCAGATGTCACAGGTTTATAAAGAGACCTGTACATTAACCGTTGTCACAGGACGTGACTTTCTTAGGCTAACTTCTACTTTTCTGCTCGGAAAAATCTAGACACATCGTTAGCGGCAATTAAGCCGAAGCGTTATTGATATACTTGTCATCCTCAAAATGTGAATTTCTTGTGACTACCTTCATTCTATCAACGTCTTTTCGTTAACACAAACAAAGAGCTCTTTCGAATTGTTGTTCGCTAAAATAGCACAAATTTCACCACAATGGGTGAAATTTGTTGGAAAAAGCATGGATAAAAGGAAAGATGCGATTACACTGTGTAGTAATTCATCACTTTTTTGACATAATTCTGTGTTTCTTTGAAAGGAGGAATCCCTCCATATTTCGTAACGCGAGACGCGCCAGCATTGTAGGCTGCTAAAGCTAGTGTAGGGTCATTATTAAATTTATCTAGCATTTGACGCAAATATTTTGCCCCAGCCATAATGTTTTGCTCTGGGTCAAAAGCGTTTGTCACGCCTAAATATTGTGCTGTTGTGGGCATTAATTGCATTAAGCCCTGCGCTCCTGCATGACTCACTACAGTTGGATTAAAATTAGATTCTTGCTTGATGACAGCCGCAATAAGCTTTTCGGGTACCTGATAAGTAGCGGCAGCTTTTTCGATAATAGCGGCATATTGATTGGCTCCTGTTAGTGAATTGGCGTACGCTGTAGAGCCTATAACATCATCTGAAACATAAGAATCAAGCTTTGTGCCAGTATAGTTGTTTGCTAAAGCTTGTTTGACAGATTCAGGGATAAACACAGCATTAGAGCCTTGATAAAGCAATGATTCGAGTGAGCTACCTTCTGAATTATTGGCTAACATTGTCAGCTGATTGACGAAATCTGAATGATTTGCTGTTCCAGAAGCAAACAAGCTAGACAATTTGGCATTGCTTGCTGTCGATGCTTCTCCTAATAATTCATTAATCATGTCAGAAAAAATAGAATTATTGTCTGTCAGATTGTTTGTTGATGCATTTTCGGTAGCTCCAAGTGTTTGCAATGCTTGAATTTCTAGTAAAGATTTTAGTGATTGAATATCCAAGGAGTCAGTCACCTTCCTTTTTATACTATTATGAATTTTGTGCTTGTAGAGCTTTCATAAAGCGGGCTATTTTTTTATCTGTAGCCTGTTTTTTAATTCCGTATTGCTGTAAAAATTCGTCGAAAATTGTATTTCCTTTTATTGCATCTTTTGCTTCATATTCTACCTCATAATCGTCGCACTGCAAATAGTAAGAATGGTCAAAAACAAGAAGCCCCTCTTTATAAGGAATTTCGACACGATCTGTAGTGAGTGAGCCAAATACTTGTAATTGTTCTAAAGGAATACTGTGGCTGGCTAATTTTTTTGCTACTTCTTGAGCAAAAAAGCCTTTACCATCAAGCATTTGCTGTGCCTGTACTGCAGTTAATTCATCTGTTGTTTCAAGATGAGCATGCTCGGTATTTTTCTCTTTGAGTGTACATTCGTAATAATCACCAATTTGTCTAATTCGCAGCCCGCTTTGCAGTTGACGAATGGCCTGTGTAGGCGTGTCAAAATAATGATTTACTTGTCGATGAATAGCATTTTGGCTAATGTGGAAGTCTTGTAACAATTGCTCGTATTGTTGTTTTGTTAATAGATTTTTAAACTCAATTTCAATTTCTTGTGTCATTTATATTCACCTATTTAATTTTTTATTTTTCATTCGTTGTTTCGCTTGATTTAGTATTTACACACTGCAACTATTTACCCTGTGTGATAAAATAAGAGGAAGAGTACAACGAAAAGGGGAACCGCAGTGCGTAAAATTTATACAATAGAAACATCGAATTTTGAACAAGATCAACTTCATTTTAGTTTAAACGACAATGAAGTAAATTTACAGTTAAAACCTGCTGGACAACTCATTGCAGATTCAGATGAGTTTGCATTTATTTATTTACTTGATGCAGGCGAAGACTATCATTACTTGCGTTTTCCACCGAGTAGTTGGGAGAATCTTGTACATATTTTACAAAAAAAGAAAGATCCAATACTACGAATAGGTGAAGAAGAGATTGAGCTGACAAATTTCTACGATGAATTGGAAATGCTCGTGTATAATATTGAAGGAAATTACAATTACGGGGCAGAATTTGTCCAAACCGTGGAACAACAATTTCAGGCAATTCTTGCTGAATAGAAAGACAAAACGAACAGACGGTGGTGTTCGATACCGAATGTCGGGAGGTTTTTACAATGGGACAATGGGAAATATTTTTAAGTCCTTATAAACAAGCAGTAGACGAGTTAAAAGTAAAATTAAAAGGCATGCGTTCTCAATTTGGTATTGTTAATGCCAATTCACCAATTGAATTTGTAACAGGACGTGTTAAGCCTTTAGCAAGTATATATGATAAAACATTAGAAAAAGGATTAGCTTTTGAGCCCTCTAAACAACTTGGTGATGAACTTGGTGATATTGCCGGCCTTCGGATTATGTGTCAATTTGTTGATGATATCGCAACGGTAACAGAGCTTATTCGTCAGCGTAAAGATATGCGTGTAGTGGAAGAACGCGATTATATTACACATAATAAGCCAAGTGGTTACCGCTCCTACCATATGATCGTGGAATATCCTGTTGAAACGATTCAAGGAAAAAAAGTAGTGTTAGCCGAAATCCAAATTCGAACACTAGCCATGAATTTCTGGGCATCTATTGAGCACTCTTTAAATTATAAATATAAGGGCATGTTCCCAGAGGAAATTAAAAATCGTTTACAAAGTGCAGCAGAGGCAGCATTTCGATTGGATGAGGAAATGTCATTGATTCGTAGTGAAATTCAAGAGGCACAGGCCTACTTTAGCGAATACAAAGAAGCATCGAATCCTAATTTACTAACAGAGAAGGAGCGTGACGCCCAATGAAATTTTCGATTCAATCACGTAGAGATGCACAATCTAACGAGCTAATGGAGCTAGCTAAAACTTATTTACAGGATTTTGGCTTAACTTATGATGAGGAAACACCAGAAATCGTTGTTTCTATTGGAGGAGACGGCACGCTTTTGCATGCCTTTCATCGATATTCTCATTTGTTAGACCAAGTAGCATTCGTTGGTATTCATACGGGGCATTTAGGGTTTTATGCGGATTGGAAGCCATCTGAATTAGAAAAATTAGTTTTATCCATTGCTAAAAAAGACTTTAATGTTGTGGAGTATCCACTTTTAGAAGTAAAAGTAGAGCATCACAATGCCGATTCGAATACGTACCTAGCGTTAAATGAAGCAACAATCAAATCGCCAGATGTAACACTTGTTATGGATGTCGAGCTGAACGGCAATCAATTTGAGCGTTTCCGTGGAGATGGTCTATGTGTATCAACGCCTTCTGGTAGTACGGCTTATAATAAAGCACTTGGTGGGGCAATTATCCATCCTACATTAGCGGCACTACAAGTCACTGAAATTGCATCCATTAATAATCGTGTTTTCAGAACAGTAGGATCACCATTAATATTACCAGCACACCATCATTGTGTGTTACGTCCGGTAAATGAACAGAACTTTAATATGACCGTCGATCACTTGCAAATTACACAAGGTGATGTCAAGGCTATTGCATTTAATGTAGCAAATGAAAAAGTACGTTTTGCCCGTTTCCGACCATTCCCATTTTGGGAGCGCGTGCATGAATCTTTCGTCGCTAATGAATAATATGGATACAAGGTTTACATTGCACTTTGTGGCTGATAAAGAGGGGCAATTATTACGAGAAGCCCTTCAGGAATGGCGTATATCCAAGAAAGCCTTAACCGCCATTAAGTTTGATGGTGGCTTATTAACAGTCAATGGTGTCGAACGTAATGTGAGACATGTCCTTCAAGAGGGTGACTATGTGGGAGTGACATTTCCTCCTGAGGAAAGAAGTGACGGTCTTGCTATTGAGCATGGTGATTTAACCATCGTATTTGAGGATGATGCAATTTTAGTGCTTGATAAACCAGCTCACCAGAGTACAATTCCCTCAAGAGAGCATCCAACCAAAAGCATTGCAAATTTAGTTTGTGGCTATTTTGAGCAACAAGGATTAGCTTCCACAGCCCACATAGTTACAAGGTTAGATCGAGATACATCAGGCTTACTCTGTATTGCCAAGCATGCGCACATTCATCATTTAACAGGGCTTGCTCAGCGTAGTAGAAACATTTCAAGGCAATATGAGGCGATTGTGCATGGCCATGTCGAACAAAATTTTCAATCCATTGTGGCTCCTATAGGGCGTAAAGTGACGAGTATTATTGAAAGAGAAGTACGAGAAGATGGGCAATATGCACATACAGATGTAACCGTGCTAAAGCGGTTTTTACTTGATGCTGAACCAGTGACATATGTACGATTGCAATTGCATACAGGACGTACACATCAAATTCGCGTACACATGGCGTACCTTGGGCATCCACTTGTTGGTGATGACCTTTATGGTGGAAGCCGTCATTTGATTGATCGACAAGCACTACATTGTGTCTCCTTAAGTATGGAGCATCCATTGACCGGTAGGCCATTACACTTTACAAGTATGTTAAATGAAGACATGCAGAGATTATTGAAGTAGTCTTTGACTGATAGAAAGGAGATGTTCGCACAAACGGGCATCTCCTTATCATTTTTGATGTAATAACAGTGTATAGGAAGTATCTGTACACCGACTTCATAAAATTAATGTATAGTAAAATAGAAATCGTCATGATTTTACGCTTAAAATCAAATTTTATAAAAATCTGTACACCGACTCTGATGGATAACTTAAAAAAGGGTTTGCAGAAAAGGTATAATACACTCTATTATATAGAAGGTAGATTTACGGCATTGCCCGTAAAGATGATTGAAAGCTCGGAAGGAGGGGACAAGCATGATAGAGGAAAGAAATGAAAAGGATGATGTGCAATTTGATGAGGCACATCTACGAGGAATGCTCGAAGCACATAATATTGATGCATTCCGTGATGAGTTTTTAGAACTTCATCCATATGATCAGGCAACGTTTTACGAAAAGGTGGAACCTGATATAAGGAAGATCATCTATTCGTTCTTGTCTCCGACAGAAATGGCTGATATTTTTCAGGCAATCGATATCGAAGATGATGAATATAAAGCGTACCTAGCTGAAATGGATCCTTCATATGGGGCAGAAATGCTTTCGCATATGTATGCTGATGATGCGGCAGATGTCTTAAATGAGCTGGATTTGGCACAGCGTGAAAGCTATTTGGAAATGATGGATGAGGAAACGGCTGAAGAAATTAATGAGCTATTAAGCTACGATGAATATACAGCCGGTTCTATTATGACAACTGAATACGTTGCTATACCAGAAAATTCAACAGTGCGTTCAGCAATGGCCATTTTGCGTAAAGAAGCACCAGATGCAGAGACTGTTTATTATATTTTCGTGGTGGATGAAGAACACCGTTTGACAGGTGTTATATCACTACGAGATTTAATCATTGCTGACGAGGATACACGTATTCGATCCATTATGAATGAACGTGTTGTGATGGTACATGCAAATGATGACCAAGAGGAAGTCGCACAAATTATGAAGGACTATAATTTTTTAGCGACACCTGTTATTGATGATAAAGGGGAACTGCTCGGTATTATCACGGTCGATGATATTATTGATGTTATTGATGAAGAGGCTTCTGAGGATTACTCAAAATTAGCCGGTATTTCGGATATGGATAAGTTTGATGTAACACCTTTCCAAGCAGCTAAAAAACGTTTACCTTGGTTAGTGGTACTACTGTTTTTAGGTATGCTGACAGCCAATTTAATGGGGCAATTTGAAGATACTTTAGATAAGGTAGCCTTACTAGCTGTCTTTATTCCACTTATTTCAGGAACATCAGGGAATAGTGGAACACAAGCATTAGCCGTGGCGATCAGAGGTATTGCAACAGGAGACGTGGAAGAACATAGTAAATTCAAGTTACTACTACGTGAAGCAGGTACAGGCTTAATGTCAGGCGTTGTTTGTGGATTAATCGTTATTGGCATTGTTTATTTCTGGAAACATGAACTTGTTTTAGGAATGTTAGTAGGAGCAGCACTTTGTGGTTCTATTTTAGTCGCGACATTAGCGGGTTCCTTTATTCCGTTGTTAATGCATCGACTAAAAATAGACCCTGCTGTGGCATCAGGACCTTTTATTACAACTTTAAATGATATAACAAGTATTTTAATTTACTTAGGATTAGCGACAGTTTTTTTAAGTCAAATAGGCTAAGAACCAATTTACTTACTTTCGCATATTGTATGGAAAAAAGGGAAGTGAGTAAAGTGGATCGAGAGCCACGCTTGTTTATAAAATCACCATCATATTTTTTAAATATTTCTAAGGCGTTACATGAACTTGATTTGGATGAAAGTACATCCGTATATGTAAGGGACAACATTTTCGATGAGCAAACAGTTGATGGGAAAGAAGATATCGTAGAAGATGTACAAATAGATCCGTACTTACTAAAACAACTTCAATTTTTAGAAAAGCCATTTCGTCAGAGGGCCTATCAGCCATTATTAGTTTGCTTAAAAGATGGTAGAAAATTAACTGGAACTGCCTCAGAAGTACAGAGTGATTCTTTAATGCTAACGTCATTAGAATTAAAAACACAGGAAATCATTCATTTTGAAGAGATACAACAAATACTGTGGCGTGGAAGAAAATTGCCAACATTATAAAAAAAGTGTACAGCAGAGGATGCTGTACACTTTTTTTTATGTGTGTGTGTCAAAGGTGAAAGAAATTAATCACAAATCCCTAAGTCAACATCAGCGATACATTGTACAGCGCAGAAACAAGATAAATCTACAGTAATACAGCTATCTGTTGAGTTCCAGTCATCTACTTTACAGATTTTCTTCATGTTTACGCAACAGCCGTCACGACTTAATAAGTCTACTGTACTTTCACTAGAGTCAAATGTACATAATGGCTCTAAAACACGTAAAGTTGCACAGCACTCATCAAACATATCTTCTACACGGAAGAATACGGATGTACAAATACAAGGATCTGCTGTTGGAGAGTTAAAGAATGCTTTGAAAGGAGTACCATCTTTTGTAATTAACATGAATACACGTGTATCTGCTTGAGAGCGTGCAGGACTAACAATTCCGCCTAGTGGTTCTAAGAAACAGTTCGCTGTACATGGAGAACACTCATCTCGCACCGCTTGATTTTGAATATCTAAAATAGCGCGAACTACGTCACAAACGCAGCCTGCTGAATGGATTGGTCCAATAGGATTTGTTGGCTTACCACAACCCATATTGTCACCTCCTTTCCTTGTTACTACTTCTACAATATGTACTTTTGAAAAATGGACTCGGGCTTTCGTATATATCTTCGAATGAATAGTTTTTTTATGTGTGGAGAAACTGTAAAGAAAAGGAGGGGAAAACATTTGAGGCTACTAGGAATGACATTACCTCTCTTAGTCGTTTTATCGCTGTTAAATGGTTGTGCTGAAAAAGAAAAATTTATTGTCTATGGGTCGCCACAAAATGAAAGTGAAGTCGAAGCCCTTATAAAAGAAGAAGACTATGTTGAACGATCAACGGTTATCCAATATGACGATAGTATGCTTGTTGCAGTGCAAATCAAACCATGGGAAAAGTGGAAAAAGACTAAGCTAGAGAAAAAATTGCAAAAGAAATTTGATGAGAAATATCCAAACAAAGATGTATTTGTCTCAGCTGATTATAAAATTTTTTATGAAGCCAATAAAATAAAAAAGGATCAGATTGAAGATAATAAATTGAGCGATAAAATTACAAAACTAAAAGAGCTTGCAAAGGAGCAGACATAAATGGAAAAAGAACAATACCAACAGTTAGAGCAATATGTTACACCAAAGCCCCCTTATTTAAAGAATATAGCTAAGGCATTCTTTGTTGGTGGACTGATTTGTGCAATTGGTCAAGCTGTGTCCCTTTTTTATATTATTTTTTTCAATTTTACGGAAGCAACAGCAGGAAATCCAACTGTTGCCACAATGGTATTCTTTGCCATGATTTTAACAGGCTTGGGCCTTTATAAAAAAATTGGTCAATTTGCTGGAGCAGGCTCAGCAGTTCCAGTAACAGGCTTTGGTAATGCCGTTATTTCTGCGGCTATCGAACATCGGTCAGAAGGGTTGGTACTGGGCGTCGGTGGCAATTTATTTAAATTGGCAGGGTCAGTTGTATTATTTGGAGTAGTATCTGCATTTTTCGTTGCTCTCATTAAATATATCCTTGTGACGATAGGAGTGGTTTCATGGTAATCGTTTTTCAATCGAAACCATCTCTTTTAGCTGGTGGAGTAGTAGCTGGCCCATTGGAGAATCGCAGTATTTTTAGTCAGTATTTTGACTCGGTCTATGATGATGAACGATGGCAGATGAAAACAAATGAACAGGGGCATCGCAAAATGATCGAAGAGGCCTGTGAATTTGCTATGAAAAAATTGGGCATACAAAACGGAGATATTGATTATTTAATGGGTGGGGATTTGGTTAATCAAATGACACCGACCAATTTTGCAGCTAGAGATTTAGAAATCCCCTTTATTGGATTATTTTCGGCTTGTGCAACATCTGTATCCTCTGCCATTATTGCATGCCTATTAACAGAGTTAGGTGTGGCTAATTTTTCATTAGCTGGTGCCTCAAGTCAGCATAATTCCATTGAACGTCAATTTCGTTATCCCATCAATTATGGTGCTCAAAAACCTCAAACTGCACAATGGACTGTGACAGCTGCAGGCTATGCCCTTATTGGAAAGCATCGTGAGGAGTATCCTTCTATAGAAGCAGCAACGATAGGCAAGTCAGTTGACTATGGCATGGATGATCCTTTCCATATGGGTGCAGCGATGGCACCAGCCGCCTTTCAAACGATTCAATCTCACCTACAGCAAAGAAACCAAAAAATTTATCATTATGATTTAATTTTAACGGGTGATTTAGGTCAGCTTGGATTAAAGCTGTTGAAAGGAATGCTTGTGGAAAATGGTGTGAAGAATGAAGAGCTAACGTTATTACGTGATGCAGGTGCCGAATTTTATGGACAGGATGAAGCATTCCAATCTGGTGCAAGTGGAGCAGGCTGTTCGGCGGCTGTTTTTTTTAGTTATGTTATTCAACAAATGCGCGCAGGGAGTTATAAACGAGTATTACTTGTGGCAACAGGGGCATTATTATCGCCGCTATCCTATCAACAAGGCGAGACGATTCCATGTACGGCACATGCGATAGAAATTACAATGAAATGAGGCAAAAACCATGGTTATGACATTTGTATTTGCATTTATTATTGGAGGCATTATTTGCGTCATAGGCCAATTATTAATGGATGTTGGCAATTTAACACCGGGACACACACTAAGTACGTTGGTTGTCCTCGGTGCCGTATTGGATGGTATGGGTTTATATGAGCCACTAATCAATTTTGCTGGAGCAGGAGCTACAGTACCCATTACATCCTTCGGGAATTCATTAACTCATGGGGCATTGGCGGAAGCAGAAAAGCATGGACTTGTTGGCGTATTAACAGGCATGTTCGAAGTAACAAGCTCAGGGATCAGTGCTGCTATCGTATTTGGCTTTATCGGTGCATTAATTTTTAAACCAAAAGGAAATATTGACTAGACGAATACCCCTCCCATTTTTACAACCGAAACATATTATAGGTTGTAGAAGGGAGGGGTGCTTTTATGGGATATCAAGGCTGGTCCTCACAACCTTATGGAAATAATGTTGGTGGGTGGAACAATAGCTATTGCGGAGGTTACTCTGGAGGCGGCAACAACTATGGCTATGGTTCTACGTTTGTTCTAATTGTTGTCCTATTCATTCTATTAATTATTGTTGGCGCTACTTACATCTAATTTGATGAACATAAAGGCTTTAGCTTCTATTTAGGACTATCTAAATAAGGTTAAGGCCTCCACCATTTGCGAAATGTTTCGTGCAAGACGCAAGGTCAATTTGAGTTTTAATGATAGGAGGGAAAACATGCATCGCTCGTTTTTTAATTCGATTGAGCAAAAAACAGGTGTATCGATGGATGAAATCTTCGCATTAGCCAATGCCATTCAACATGCGGATTTTACCAGTGAAAAACAAGTAAGAAAAATTGTAAGACGTGTAGCTAAAATTTCTAACAGATCGATTACGCAAGAGTTGGAAGATAAACTTGTACAATCTATTATTCAAGATGGCGCATCACTAGATTTAGATAAAATCACTAGAATGATGAAGTAGCGTATGGCATATCTACTTGGCAATGTAGCTTGTTACGATGGAGTAGATAAATGGTGGCAAGCGAATTCGTGTCTATTTAAAAAGGGTGTTACGACAATGCGCAATGCATATCGTAACACCCTTTGATTACATTTTTTTCTTCATAGCACGATGTGGAATACCTGCATCCATAAACTCAGGAGAGGTAACTGTAAATCCAAGCTTTTCGTAGAAGGGAATGGCATAGCTTTGTGCATGCAATTTTAATATTTCCTTGTTGATAGAAATGGCATGCTTCTCCATTTCCTTCATCATTAAAGCTCCTAATTTTTTGCCACGCTGAGATTGTAAAATACAAACACGTTCAATTTTAGCTGTTGTGCCGTCAATACTACGTAAACGTGCTGCTCCTACTGGTTCAACGTTATCATACATAATGAAATGTGTTGCAGTGGCATCCTCAGCATCACATTCTAGATGAAGCGGAACACCCTGCTCTTCAACAAATACCTTTTGCCGAATAGCAAAGGCATCATCGTGTTCTTGCTTTGTTTCAACAATTTTCACCTGATACAAGAATCACTCAGCTCCAGACAAACGGAATGTTTCATATGTTGTCCATGAGCCATCTTCTAATTGATATAAAAGATGGATGCGATCAATTGTATCCTTTTCATCAACGCCAGTCATGCGTAATTGTCCAAAGATATCGTCATGCTCAGAAGCTGACATTTTTTGAGCGATTGTAATATGAGGAACAAATACATGTTTCATTTCCCCATGAGGGATGTTGTCTTGAAGTTCATGTTGGAATGCTACTAATTGTTCAGTTGGTTCAATGCGGAAGTAAATCGCATTTGTTGTAGGGAAAAACGAACTTATGCGAGATGCATGAATGTTTAAAGGTGCATATTTAGCAGCAAGTTCATCCAATTGCTTGACGATGGTTTGAATTTCTTCTTCAGATGCATCGAAGCTGTCCTTTAACGTCATATGCGGTGTAATCTTTGCATAATGAGGATCATAACGTTTGCGATAAGTGTTTGCTAAATCTTGCAATTTTTTTGATGGAAATGCCACAATACCGTACTTCATAGTCCATTACCTCCCGAAAATAAACAATTTTTCTATTTAAGTATAACAGAAATTTCAATTTTCGTAATTTGAATCACCCAATATTAATTGAAATTTTCAATTAAAGCACGTCGAAGGTCTGGTTTCCAATATTTCCATGTATGATTGCCTTCGAACTCGTCATAAAATGTAGTGAACCCTTTACTAATCATGAGCTCATGTAATTGACGGTTAGGTGTTAAAAAGTCTTTGATGGTTTTATCCATTGTCACTACCTGATCTTCGCCCTTACCTACTATATGGTAGATAGAAATCGCGCCAGGATCTTTAAATTTTTCAACAGCCTGTAAGACATCCTCATCAACATATGGTGATTGTAAAATGACTTTGCCAAAGATGCTTGGGTACTTTAGGGCAGCCATTAAGGAAGCAGTGGCAGCCATAGAGTCTCCAATGACGCCACGACTCATACCCATTTGGTAAGTGGCATATTCATTGTCTAAATAGGGTACTAGCTCATGAGCTAAAAAGCGTAGATAGGCTTCGTGTTGCTCACCGCTTGGAATATATTTATGACGTCGATCTTTAATATCTTTGTAAGGAACAAATGCTATAATTAAATTTTCGATTTCATAGTCATCAATCAGTTCATCAGCTAGCTTTGTAATGCCGCCGAGTTGGAAATAATCTTTACCGTCTGATGCGATTAAAATATTGTATTTATAAAGTGGAGAATAATTTGCAGGAACATAAATATAGAGCTGTAATTCTTCCTGTAATGCTTCACTATAAAATGTTAAATCCTGTACTGTTCCCTTATCCAATGATGACACTCCTTCTTGTGTTTGTAACAAAATTGTACCATATTACGAAAGTAAAGGTATAATAGGTTGGGCTAGCTTTATACTAGCAATAAAAATCGAAATGAGGGTTAATTATGCATAATAAAAGTATTCGTGTGCACTCTGACGAAGTAGCAAAGGCAGCTCAAGCCGCGTTAATTCGTAGAGGTGTAGCGATAGAGGATATCGCAAAAATTGTTTACGAAATGCAAAAAACCTATAATGAAGGTTTAACACTGGAGCATTGTGTTCATTCTGTTGAACGTGTTTTACGTAAGCGAGAAGTACAGCATGCTTTATTAGTAGGAATTGAATTAGATGAACTAGCAGAGAAAAAATTATTATCTTCACCACTGCAACAAATTATCGAATCGGATGAGGGGTTATTTGGTGTAGACGAAACAATCGCACTAGGATCTGTTTTTACATATGGCAGTATCGCCGTTACCACTTTTGGTCATTTAGACAAGCAAAAAATAGGGATTATTAAAAAACTCGATACAGAACCTGGACATCATGTCAACACATTCTTAGATGATTTAGTTGGCAGTATAGCAGCTTCAGCTGCTTCACGTATTGCACACCGCATGCGTGACCTAGAAGAGGAAGGCGAAACATTTGCTGATATCGAGCCTGAAGAGCTAGGACCAAAACCAAAATCACATAATGAAATATAAAATGAGTTTCTACTATTAAAAATGAGCCTTCTCAATTTTGAGAAGGCTTTCATGTTGTTGAAAAAAGATCATGTCAAAGGCAGAAAAAGCAAATTTGCAAGGTAAGAGGTTGATTTCCGTTCCGCCAGCGCCCTTTCCAGGGGGCGTCCGATGAGCCGCTTCACTCACTTACGCTCGCTCCAGGGTCTCATCTGTGACGCTAAATCCCCTAGGAGTGACGCTGGCTCCACTCCAATCAACCATTCTGCAAAGTGTCTTTACTTTTTTTCATAGTAATATAGCGATTAAATAGCCCATTATTTTTAGAGGGAATAAGCTCTTATTTTCAATGTGGGGAAGTGATGTGTGACAACACCTCTCCATAAAGAGTAGTGAAGACCTTCGCCTTATTTGAAAACCTTTGCTAAAAAGGTAATACTTTTGTAGGTTGGAGTGGAGGCTACTTGACTCCCGTGTGATAACGAGACAGGCGAGCCTCTAAACGGAGCGATAGCGGAGGAAGCGGCTCGGGGCGCTCGCCCACAGGAAAGCAAGTAGCCTGCAACGGAAATCCATTTCTACCTTCCAATTGACTGTTTTGTTTTTCAACACTAAGTGAGCCTTCTCAAATTTTGAGAAGGCTCAAATTAGTATTACTTATTATCGTTATATGCTTTTACAAATTCTTTTACTTTCTCGCTATCTGCCTCCAGTTTTAAACCAGTATCGATTAATGGAGATACTGTGGATACAGCTGGTTTTTTATTGCCTTGGTAATAGCTAATGAATTCGTCTTGGTTAATGGAGTATAGGATTGCTTTACGTAAATCTGCTGAATCAGAAACTGCACGTCCAGACGTATTCATTTGTAAGTAAGACACAGCATTACTATCTGCCGTATTTAATGTTAATTTAGCGTCTGATTTCACAATATCCAACTTCGTTTCTGGAACTGTTTGAAGAACATGTATTTCACCATTACGTAATGCAGATAGTGCACTATCAACATCAGAGATAAATCGAACATTAATTTTGGCGATTTTTGGTTCATATTCGCTACCTGCACGGTAAGCAGGGTTTTTCACGAATTGTGCTTCATAATCATTTTTCTTCACTAAAATGTAAGGACCACTTGCATATAGCTGATTGTTAAATGTTGCTGAACCTTCCGTTATAGTAGCTTGATCACCATAGGCAATGTCTTTATCAGGATCATAGCTAGCCACGTCATACGTATTAATGCTTGTTACTTGTTTTTCAGATACGATACCACCAGATTGGTGTGCTAAATAATTTAATACTTGTGGGAATGGAGTTGGCGTTGTAATTTTAACAACTTGGTATGCACCTGCTGCATTATGAACAGCACCTTTTTCCTTTGTTAATTGTGCTATTGAAGCAGGTAGGTTTTGTGATAAGGCATCTAACACTGATTGCTCAGAGCCTGCTACTTTTTTGCTTTGTAATTCAGCTAAATCAGAAACGATTTCCACTGTTTCTATATTTTCATGAATGCTATAAGTACGATGATCTGGTACTGAATTAGCATCTTTTGCACGATTTAATGAGAAGACAACATCTTCAGCTGACACTAATTCACCTGTATCAATTGCTGCACCATCTTTCACAGCTGCAAAGTGGATATCATCACGTAAAATGAAGTAATATTCTTGATTACCTTCAGCCATTACATGGTTATAAGATAATGAACCATCTGAAACAACTTCATCTGTATCTGTTAAGTTAACAAGACGAACGTACATATTCGTGTTTAATGTATTGATGGAACCATCATTCCCTTTGATTGGGTCAAGTGAAGTAAGGGAGTTGATTGTTTGGTGTAAGATTAAAGGTTCTGTTGCATTCTTAGCCGCATCATTAAATTCAATTTTTTCCCAAACCTGTGCACGAGATTTTGGTAAAAGGACCGTTTTAGGATTTACTAATTCAGAGTAGATCCCTTGATATTTATTGGAAATATATAAAGGCGCAATATAAGCTTGATCGAATACTAGTAATTGCTCTAAATCTTTGTATTTAGCTGCTGCTTCTTCACCAGTCAATGTGCTTGCTTCATCGATTAGTGCATCTAATTTTGAATCTGCAACAACACTGTAGTCACCGCCTGTTTTAAATAGACCACGTACAGCATAGTCAGGGTTCCCAGTTACTGTCGTCCAGCTTGAAAGAGCAAGATCATAGTTACCCGCTTCTTTTTGAGCAGAGAATGAACCGTAATCTGGTTGAATATTTAGTTTTACATCAAAACCATTTTTCACCAATTGGTCGCGTACAATATTCATATCTTCTTCAGCAGACGCCATTCCTAATACTTCAATGGCCACTTTGCCATTGCTCTTGTTATTATCTTTTGAATCTTTACTGCCTTCTACGTCAGTTTTTGTTTGTACACAGCCAGCTAAAGCTAGTACTGCAACGAATAAAAATACAAGTAATTTCTTCATAGTTACCTCCAATTAATTTGTTTTTGGATCTAAAGCATCTCGTAAACCATCTCCTAAGAAGTTAAAGGAGAGGACAAGAAGCATAATACAAAGACCTGGGAAAATCGCGACATATGAATGTGTCTCCAGGTACGTACTACCAACTTTTAAAATATTGCCCCATTCGGGAATATGTGGCTCAATACCAAGCCCTAAAAAACTTAAACTACTTGTTGAAATAACAGCTCCCCCAATCGTTAAGGTTGCTTTCACAATCATTGGTGCTAATGAATTGGGAACAATATGCTTGAAAATAATAGCAGCATCAGATGCACCTAAAGCTCTAGCTGATTCCACAAATTCAAAATTAGCAAGCTGCATAACATTAGCCCGCATTGTACGAGCATAGGTTGGAATTGCCCCAACACTCAGCGCAATAATGAGGTTCACTGTATTAGCACCAAAGGCAGCGATAATAGCAATAGCTAACAAAATGCCAGGGATAGCATATAAAACATCAAGGCTTCGCATGATGATATTATCAGTGGATTTTCCATAATAGCCTGACAAAGCGCCTAATGTCCCTCCCACAACTGCTGGAATAATCGTTGAGAAAAATCCGACGATTAACGATATTTGTGCACCAAATACAATGCGAGAAAATAAATCTCGTCCGTAATTATCTGTGCCTAGCGGATAGTCCAATGATGGTGTTTGCAGTAACGCACCATAGTTATTTTCTGTAGCAAAATCATAGTCAAAAGTCCAAGAGCTTGTGACGGACAATGAGAACATGAAAATAATGAAGAATAAGCCGAATACAGCCATCGTATTACGTAAAATCTTTTCCCATATTTTTTGCCACTTTTCTATAGAAGACGGATTTGCCTTTCGAGCCTTTTGAATCAGGCTATAGCCTAGTAATGTCGCAAATAGATTACCAGTGAAAGTTGCAAATAGTAATAAAACGCCGGGAATAATCATCCATTTAGGTGCCTCAGTAGCTGTCACATATTTCGTACATAAAATGGCCATCACGATATAAAATAGCGCTAGTACTAAGAAAACACCCATCGCCAGTAAAAAGGTATCCGTTACATATGGTTTAAATATATTCAATGCTGCAATACCAATGATGAATAATTGTGTAATAAAGGCATAGGCTGCAAAAGTATATTCTGCAGATTTTCTTTTCGACACAAGCATAAATGCAAAGGATGTTGAAAAAATATTGCCTGACAATATAGTGATTAACAATGGATAGCCCAGCACTCGAGTGTTTTTTTGAATGTCACCGTGCTTTGCTAAGTCCTTTTTAATTCGTAAATTGATGAAAGCAACATATGCCGTGGTAATAGCATAAATAACAAAAAAGAGTATAATAACTGGTCGCCAGCTATTGGTAGAAAAATTATAGCTATAGGCTAGAAACAAGAAAGAAAACAATAAGGAAAAGACAAAAGTGAAATGAGAATTGACATATTCCTGTGTAATCTTCAAGAGTAGTTTGACATGTAAGATGTTTTTCACAGGTGATCCTCCTTTAAGACTTCTTCATTTTCGAGCGAATGCGTGGATCAAAAAAGGCATACATGATATCAATCAATAAATTGACAATTGAAATAGTAATGGCAATATAAACAACGCCTCCAAGAATGGCCGGAATATCAGGGATAAATTGTTTATCGACGATATAGCTACCAATCCCACTAATGTTGAATACCTTTTCTGTTACAGATGCGCCTCCCAACATACCCCCAAAAAGAAGTCCAATCACCGTAATAATTGGAATCATGGCATTACGAATGGCATGTTTTGAAATGACTTTAAATTCATTTAAGCCTTTTGCTTTTGCTGTAATAATGTAATCCTCATGAATCACCTCAAGCATACTCGACCTTGTCATCCTAGCGATGGATGCTGTAATGGATGTTCCCAAGACGATAATGGGCATGATGAGCGATAACCAATTGTGAGGATTATAGGTCGCTGGAAACCATTGAAGCTTTAAAGCAAACGTTAAAATAAAAATTAAACCTTGCCAAAAGCTTGGGATGGATAAACCGATTAAAGCAATGAACATAAATGTATAATCCAAATATGAATTTGGACGAACAGCTGAAATAATACCGACTGGAATAGCAATGGCGATAGCCATTAACAATGACAATACGGCTATTTCAAGTGTGACAGGAAATTTTGTCGCAATGCTGTGGGTAATATCTTCTTTACCTGCAAAGGATGTTCCTAAATCAAATGTAAATAGGCCAGATAGTGCGTTCCAAAGCTGCGATAAATAAGGCTGATCTAAACCGTGAATACGATTAAAATTCGCAATCTGCTCGGGTGTTGCTTCAACTCCGAGTAGGTTTCTTGCTGGGTCAAATGGTGATAAATACAAAATAGTAAACACCAATGTAGCTACACCAACAATGACAATGAAGCTTTGTAAAAGACGTTCAATAATAAATTGTAGGAACGGATTCGCAAATAAGATAAGTACTACATAAAATAAAAAAGCTGGTAGAAAGGTAAGAGCGATAAAGCGTTTGTTTGTTAGTAGCTGATTAAAAAATTGGTTATACGTTAGTTGTTGTATGCCCTCTTTTTGTAAATCTTGATCCACTTGCTGTTGTAGTTTATTTTGAGCTAATTGCTTGGCTGTTGTTTGAATTTGTGACTGTAATACAGTCTCTTTAAAAAAGGTAGCTTTTGCTATTTCTTGTTGTTCAAAGTCCTTTTGCCAGTGAGCAACCAAAGCCTTCTCTAGGTAGTACTGACTACGTAATGCAAAAGCCTGATCATAATTGTTTGAATGATTTCTTTTCCGATAGATAAAGTATGTAAAGGGATGAACTAAAATACTTAAGAAAAAAAGAATCAAATGGTAAGGCTTTTGATGCATTAGTTTTTGATAAACCGTAGAAAAGAAAATAAATTCCTTAGGTTTTAAATGATTTTTTGAAGTAACCATGCATTTCCTCCAAACGTAAATAAAATATTCAGCATCATATTGTATAATTCCTATCAGTATTGTAAAGTATGGATTATACTTGTAAGTAAGTCAATCACAAATTTTAAAAAGGATGGGTCGAATGAATGAAAAGCTTTTAGAAATCAATAATCTTCGCGTGTCCTTTATCACAGGGGAGACAGAATTCGAAGCTGTTAAGGACGTTAGCTTCCATCTAAATAAAGGTGAAACACTCGGAATTGTAGGAGAGTCTGGAAGTGGAAAAAGTGTAACGGCTCGTTCCATTATGCGTTTATTACCATCGCCGCCTTCATTTCTGAAATCTGGCACTATTGTGTTTAAAGGCCAAGAACTCACGGAATTAAGTGAAAAACAAATGGAAGGGATTCGTGGACAAGATATTAGTATGATCTTTCAGGATCCGATGACATCAACAAACCCTACCATTCGAATAGGAGATCAAGTGGCTGAAAGTTTAATCAAGCATCAGGCCATGTCAAAAACAGAGGCCTACCAACAAACAATTGAATTATTAAAACTGGTTGGTATTCAGGATGCTGAAGAAAGATATCGACAATACCCTCACGAATTCTCAGGTGGTATGCGCCAACGTGTGATGATTGCCATGGCACTTGCTTGTAACCCGTCCCTGCTTATTGCGGATGAGCCAACAACAGCACTTGATGTAACGATTCAAGCGCAAATACTAAAATTGATGCGTGATATGCAGAAAAAAATGGGGACGTCTATTGTTTTAATTACACATGACTTAGGCGTGGTTGCAGGTATGTGTGATCGTATCATCGTCATGAAAGAAGGAGAAATTGTTGAACAGGGCACAACGGAAGAGATTTTTGCGAATGCTCAGCATCCATATACCCAAAAATTATTGAATGCGCTACCAAAGCTGCATGAAAAAAAGCAGCCAAAAGAGATAGCCAATATTCAGTCAGGTATCAATCGTCATAAGCCATTGATTGAGGTGACACATCTGTCGAAGGAATTTTCACTAGGTCGTGGTCAAACGCTAAAAGCAGTCAATGATTTATCCTTCCATATATATCCTGGTGAAACATTGGGCTTGGTTGGTGAATCAGGCTCAGGAAAATCTACTACAGGTCGAACGATTCTTCAGCTTCATCAGCCTACAAATGGAGAGGTTTTATATCAAGGCATACCCGTAACAAGACTAACGAAAAAGCAGTTAAAGGCAATGCGTCGTCATATGCAAATTATTTTCCAAGATCCTTATTCATCGTTAAATCCTCGAAAAAAAATCTTAGATATTATCGGGGAAGCTCTGGATATTCATGGTCTAGTGAAGACACATGAAGAAAGACGACTACGAGTAGAGGAATTGCTTGAGCTTGTTGGTTTAAGGAAAGAACATGCTATGCGTTATCCTCATGAATTTTCAGGGGGGCAACGTCAGCGAATTGGGATTGCTAGAGCATTAGCAGTCGAGCCAAACTTTATTGTTTGTGATGAACCTTTATCAGCACTGGATGTTTCTATTCAAAAGCAGATTGTAGATTTATTAAAGGAATTACAGCAAAAACTTGGTTTAACATATTTATTTATTGCCCATGATCTGTCAATGGTGAAACATATTAGTGATCGTGTTGCGGTCATGTATGGTGGGAAAATTGTTGAATTGGCAGAAAGTGAAGAACTATATACTAATCCACAGCATCCTTATACCCGTGCATTATTACGCTCAATACCTATTCCAGATCCTGCAATAGAGAAGAAGAAATATAATGATGCCGAATATATCGAAGATAAAAAAGTACGCTATGAAGTAGAAAATAGTCAGCTAGTAGAGGTTTCTCCTAACCATTGGGTAGCTGTGACAATGTGATAGCTTGAATGTAGTAGCTTGATATTTTACAATAGAAACATCGTGCAACTTTTTGTTTTCCTAATGATGAGTTGCACAACTTATACCAAGCGTAGGTATAAGCAAAGATGATTAGTTGTGAGGGGCCTACTACATGAAAATGCAAGATATAAAAACATTAATAACAAGTGGTACGATTATTCTGGCTGTAGCATTGTACATGATATTTGGCAGATCACCTGCCGAAGATCAAGATACTAAAACAGTGACAGATCAGCAAGGAACTATTTCAATTGAACAAGTGGAAGAAAAAACAGGAAATAAACGCTTTGAGCTAGACTATATTAAAGCATATGATGGAGATACGATTCAGGCGACAATTAATGGTGAGAAACGAAAAATTCGTCTGTTAATGGTGGATACACCTGAAATGAATTACAACAAAGGCGATGCCCAGCCATATGCTGAACAAGCAAAAGATTACACGATTAATTTATTGGAAAAGGCTAAAAAAATTGAAGCAGTCTATGATGTTGGGCCAGAAACAGACAATTATGATCGCCTTCTAGCCTATGTTTTTGTAGATGATGTATTATTGCAGGAATCCTTATTAAAGGAAGGCCTTGCAGTTGTACGTTATATTCATAAGCCAAACAACACATTTGAAGATGCATTTAGAGCTATTCAACAAAAAACACAGGATGCTAAATTAAATATTTGGTCATATGATGACTACTTCCAAAATGATGGTTTCCACCCTGAAGTAGTTCAATAAACTAAAAATCCCTTTACTATACGCCTTTTAAAGGGCAATTTCAAAAAAGCTACTGTCTGTATTCTACAGGCAGTAGCTTATGTTGTTGAAAAAAGGTAATGTCAACGGCATAATAAGCAATTTTTTAAGGCGAGGGGTTGATTTCCGCTCCGCCAGCGTCCTTTCCAGGGGGCGTCCGATGAGCCGCTTCACTCACTGCGTTTCGCTCCAGGGTCTCATCTGTGACGCTAAATCCCCTAGGAGTGACGCTGGCTCCACTCCAATCAACCATTCTGCAAAAGTGTCTTTTCCTGAACAAAATAGCCCATTATTTATAGTATAAGAGAGGATAGCCTCTTACTTTCAATGTGGAGAAGTGATGTGTGACAACACCCCACCATAAAAGAGTAGTGAATACCTTTACTTTTTTGCTAAAAAGTGAACATTTTTATTTTATGGATTGGAGTGGAAGGCTACTTGACTCCCGTGGGAATAGCGAGACAGGCGAGCCCCTGCACGGAGGAAGCGGCTCGCCGCTCGCCCACAGGAAAGCAAGTAGCCTGCAACGGAAATCCTTTTTCACCTTTCACATAAATTCTATGGATGGTTTTGTTTTTCAACACTATGAGCTACTGTCTGTATTCTACAGGCAGTAGCTTTTTTAACCTAATTCTCTTAAAATCACCAAACCTAATTTTAGCATAATAAGATGTTGGGGTTTTCGTTAGTAGATGTATCCCAAAACAACTAGTTGGATTTGGTCGCTTTCCTTACTCAAAGGGAAGATTAACTAAAGAAGATGAGATGATTATTTCTAAATATATCGATTTCTTAGACTTAACTGATTTAGAGAATAGATATTTAGATGAACTTTCTGGTGGTCAAAGACAAAGGACATATGTAGCGATGGTTTTGTGTCAAGAAACTGAATATGTACTATTGGACGAGCCATTGAACAACCTTGATGTTGCTCGTTCTGTTCAAATCGTTTGCAGTAGCAACTGTCTGTTTTCCGTTCTAGCTTTTAAAATAATTTGTGTTAGTTTGCACACACTATACTACAATAAAGGGATACAGTTTCAGCAACAATTGTTGATGGTCTTCCAATAATATCGAGCAATAGAAACAATGATGAGCCTAGTAACCTTATTTATATTCATTGGAGCAACGATAGTTTATAAAAGTAAATGAGGGTAGATCGTTACTGATTGAACTTTGCTAATAAATATAGTATTTGTTAGCATGAAAAAAGAAGTTGCACAAATTATAAGATTATTGTTGACAAGTTAAATGAAAATGATTATCATTATCATATAAAGAATATTCCTTGACTACAATACAGTGTAGCAAGGATGAACTTTAGCTACTTTTCTCCAGAAGTTTGCTAGTTCATGATTACGCTCCTGAAACCCCCCTCATTTTTTGGGAACGTGAAAATCTCAGACGACTCATCTATCATAGGTGAGTCGTTTTTTTATGTTTTGAGCATAAAAAACAGTCTGTGATAGTAACTCAACAAGCTGTCTCTCATTATTTTTATATAAAAGATACTGCAAAATTAATACTTCAAGCACTAATAAAATATATGAACTAGGTGGTCTACTGAGCTCATATAGTTTTAATTTTCAGGTACTATTTGATATTAGTCAAAATTGGATTATTAAAAACCAAAATATAGAGAGCATCGTTTACATATAGATGATTCATTTCGAAATTTGTTTATTTTTAGAAAAATATTTTAAGAAAATAGAGTAGTAGATTGAGCTATTGAAGAAGGGGTATATTTTCTGAATTTTCGGATAGGTCAACTCATATACGTTTTATTTAATTTATACTAGCGAACAAAACCTAGGGTATTGACATATTAAGTGTTAGAATTATATATTTATTCCAGTTAAATTTTTGGAATATTCATTACATTTTTTTCGCTTTAACTTGTACCTACAACGTGTTGACGTGTAGTGGTGTTGTTATGAATAGTTTAATTTGATTTGTAAACGTTTACGAAATACAGGGGAGCAAGGATAAGAGGGGGAATTACAATGAAAAAAATACGAATTGGTGTAATTGGAGCCGGTTTAAGAGGGGGCTTAGCACAATACTGGCATAAACCTACTGGAGCATCAGAAATAGTAGCATTAGCTGATATCTCTCAAGAACGTTTAGAAAAATTTCAGGAAAAATTCGATACACCATTATTTTTAACAAAGGATTATAAGGAATTATTAACAAGAGATGATATCGACGCAATTGCGGTTTTATCACCAGATTATCTGCATGAAGAACATATTATTACTTGCTTAAGTGCAGGCAAGCATGTATATGCTGAAAAACCATTAGCCATTACTGTGGAAGGGTGCGATCGAATATTAGATGCATGGAAAAAGTCAGGAAAGCATTTAATGGTTGGCTTTAATATGCGTTATATGAGTATGTATCAAACGATGAAAGGCTTAATTGACTCAGGAGCTATTGGAGAATTAAAGGCTATATGGGTACGTCATTTTGTTGGATTCGGCGGTTACTTCTACTACCACGATTGGCATGGTAATTCAAAAAATACAACATCTCTGCTACTTCAAAAAGGCTCACATGATTTAGATGTCATTCATTGGATTTCTGGGAAATATGCAACGAAAGTCTCTGCATTTGGTAGCTTAGATTATTATGGTGGAAATCAGCCAAATACGTTAACGTGTCCAACATGTGACCAGAAAAAAACTTGTCCAGAATATGTTGAACATACATTTACGGAATGTGCATTCCGTGAAGAAATTGATGTAGAGGATAATAATATGGTCATTATGGAATTGGAAGGTGGCATAAAAGCTTCTTACTTACAATGTCACTTCACACCAGACTATTCACGAAATTATACATTCATAGGTACGAAAGGGCGTATCGAAAATGATGATATCAATAATAAAATTTATTTAAAAACACGAAAATCAAATTCTTGGGAAGAACTTAGTGATGTTGTTTACGAAATGAAGCCTGAGGAAGGAAGCCATGGTGGGGCTGATCCAAAAATTGCCCAAGATTTTGTAGAACTCATTCTCTACAATAAAGAACCTTTAACAACGCCATTTGCAGGACGAATGAGTGTTGCGGTGGGCTGCGCAGCAACAGAGTCTATTCGTAACGGAGGCAAGGTTATGGAGATCATACAGGAATCTACCATTCTGCAACATTGATAAATTGGGGGTGTAATTATGACGCTTTTAGATAAAACAACTGTTGAGGACAAAACATCTAAAACACAACGTTTTTTCAAAAAGCAATCAAAAGTAAAGAAAAATCACTTGGTAGAGTGGAAAAAATCTATCAAAAAAAATTGGGAGCTTTATTTATTACTAGCTCCTGTCATACTTTACTTTTTGGTTTTTCATTACTATCCACTATATGGGGTGCAAATTGCCTTTAAGGATTTCATTGCTACAAAGGGAATTATGGGAAGTCCGTGGGTAGGGTTTAAGCATTTCGAACGTTTTTTTGATAGTTATTATTTTTGGCGCTTAATAAAAAATACGATAGGGATTGGTGTATTCACTTTACTTATATCTTTCCCAATACCAATCATTATTGCATTGCTATTAAATGAAGTGAAAAGTCTTCGTTTTAAAAAATTTGTACAGACAGTTATTTATGCCCCACATTTTCTATCAACAGTAGTCGTTGTGGGTATGCTGTTACTATTCTTAAAGTCTGATGGGATGATTAATCAAATAATTTTGTTATTTGGGGGTACACCAATTGATTTTATTTCAGAACCAGCATGGTTTAAATCAATATACGTACTATCTGATGTTTGGCAAACGATGGGATGGAGCTCCATCATATATATTGCCGCTTTAGCAGCCGTAGATCCAGCACAGCATGAGGCGGCAATGATAGATGGGGCATCAAAATTCCAAAGAATTATTCATATTAATATTCCTGCGATTATGCCGACTATTGTCATTTTATTTATCTTAAATGTAGGATCTGTCATGGCAATTGGATTTGAGAAGGTATTTTTAATGCAAAATGATTTAAATATGTCGGCATCGGATGTTATATCAACTTTCGTTTATCGTAGCGGGATTTTAGAAGCGCAATATAGCTTTTCAGCAGCTGTTGGCTTATTCAACTCTATCATTAATTTTATCCTCCTTATTATGGTTAATAAAATAGCTAAAAAAGTGAGTGATACAAGTTTATGGTAAAGGAGAGATTGAAATGAAAGAATCAAAGGGCGATCGTGCGTTTACACTCTTTAATTATATTTTTTTAACAATTGTAGCAGTTGTTGTTTTGTATCCACTTATTTTTGTTTTAAGTGCTTCCCTTAGTAATCCGGAGTACGTAATCTCGGGGGATATATGGCTATGGCCAAAGGAATTTACGGTGGAGGCCTACCAAAAGGTATTCCAAAATCCAGATATTATGAATGGATTTATCAACACATTGAAGTACACATTCTTTGGAACATTGTTAAATATAGTTATGACAATTTGTGCAGCCTACCCTCTTTCTCGTAGACATTTAAAAGGAAAAGGCTTTATTATGGCATTTATGGTTTTCACCATGTTTTTCAGTGGAGGACTAATTCCTACATATTTATTAATTCGTGATTTGGGCATGATTAATACTTTTTGGGTCATGATTATTCCGAACGCGGTAGCTGTATGGAACATCATTATTATGCGGACATTTTTCCAGTCCATTCCATATGAGCTAGAGGAATCTGCCATGATTGATGGCGCAGGGAACTTCCGTATTTTGTGGAGTATTGTTCTACCACTATCATTACCAGTTATGGCAGTCATGGTTTTATTTTACGCTGTAGGACATTGGAACTCTTATTTCCAAGCATTGATTTACTTGCAAGACCAAGATAAGTTTCCACTACAACTTATTCTGAGGCAAATATTAATTCAAGGACAAGCTGACGATATGATTAAAGCGACGTCAGAAAGCTTTTTAGCTCAAAAACTTAGCGTTGAAGGGTTAAAGTACGCAGTTTTAATCGTTGCTAACCTACCAATGTTAATGCTTTATCCATTCTTACAAAGATATTTTGTAAAAGGTGTCATGATTGGTTCATTAAAAGGTTAAAGAATAGGGGCGATTTTAAATGAAAGTGAAAAAAAAGCGTGTTTACGGTTTAATAACAAGCCTGATGTTAGCTGCAAGTTTGCTAGGAGCATGTTCAGATAATAAAGATAATGGTGGAGAAAAAAGCGGTAATCTAGATCATTTGAATGCAACGGATATGCCTATTACAAAAGAGAAAATTGAAGTAGACGGTTTTGCAGCAAAGTTTTTTGCATCACAAGATTGGAACAATCTAATGTTATGGGAAGAATACGAGAAAATGTCTAACATCCATATTAATTGGACAACTGTTCAGACTGAAGTATTAGCGGACAAAAAGAACTTACTTTTAGCTGCTGGAAATTATCCAGAAATATTCTTTGCATCAGCATTTTCAAAAACTGATTTAATCAAGTATGGACAACAAGGTGTATTCTTACCGTTGAATGATTATATTGATCAATATGCTCCAAATTTTAAAAAACTATTAGAAGAATACCCATCTGTAAAACAAGGTGTGACGATGGCAGATGGCAATATTTATGGCTTCCCAACAATTTACGATCCGAAGTTTTCATCACTTCGCGTCGGAGCTCCATGGATTAACCAGAAATGGCTTGATAATCTAGGTTTACAATCACCTGAAACAACAGAAGACTTGTATAACGTGCTGAAAGCATTTAAAGAGAATGATCCTAATGGCAATGGTTTACAAGATGAACAAGGCTGGGGAACTGGCTATGGTATTGAACAAATTATTTCTTATTTAAGAGGTTCATTTGGCTTGAATAAACAAGGAACGATGAATCTGAATTTAGACTTTAAAAAAGGAACTGAAGAATTCCGTTTCGTGCCAACGACAGACGAATATAAACAATTACTTGAGTTTTTAAATAAACTTTACAAAGAAGGTTTAATCAATAAAGATGTATTTACGACAGAGCCTCAGAAATTTGCGGCAGAAGCAGCTAAAGGGACGTTTGGTATGCTTAGTGAAGTAGACCCGAAAGAGTTATATAAAATAGATGGTTATACTGGTGCACAAGTTTTAGAAGGACCGAATGGGGATAGACAATTTACTGCGATGACTAATGGTCTTGGTAATTTAGGCATGTTTGTTTTAACAGATAAAGCGAAAAATCCTGAAGCGATGGTTCGTTGGATTGATCATTTATATGGTGATGAAGGAGCTAAAATGTTCTTTATGGGCTTTGAAGGTGTCACTTACGAAGAAAATGCGGATGGTACTATTCAATATGTAGAAAATATTACGAATAACCCAGATGGCAAAAACTTAGATCAAGCGATAAGTGATTATTTAACATGGCCAGGCGGCTATTACCCTGGGATTGTAACGAAAAAGTACTTCCAAGGTGCAGAGGCTAAGGAAAATTCTATTAACAATGCTAACCAAGTAATGCCATATGCATTGAAAGATGATGAAATTATTCCAGGATTGAATTACACAGTAGAAGAAAATGATCGAGTGTCAGCCGTTTTAACAGACATTCAAACGTATGTAAATGAAATGACGGCAAGTTTTATTACAGGTAAAGAAAGCTTCGATAAATGGAATGATTATAAGAAAACAATTGAGAAGATGGGCTTACAAGAATATTTGGAAGTAGCACAAGGGGCATATGACCGATCAAAATAATTAGATTTAGATTTCCTTCAAGCTTAATAAGAAGGAGAAGGTCACATAAGCTAAATAGTCACTTTTGATTCCAAGCTTATGTGACCCTCATTCTATAAACCTTCTTTCTAATGACGTGTCTAGTTAGAGAAACCAACTCTTCACACTTAAAATGAAGCATGCACGATATATAGTTGTATGTGAATCGTAGGGAGGTAATGTACTTGGAATTTGAAGGGTGGAAAAGTAAATTATACTGGATTGTAGAGTGGATCACATTGTTAGCAGTGCTACAGATATTATGGACAGGCTTAACTTTGCTTGGACTTGTTTTATTTGGACTATCCCCAGCAACTGTTGCAATGTTTACTACTTTACGTAAAAGATTACTAGGAGAAGATGACTTAAAAAGATTAGTAAAAATATATTGGAATACATATAAAGTCGAATTTATTCCATCTAATAAAATAGGTATTATCTTACTGGGTTTAGGCTACTTTTTAATCATTAATTTTCAGATTATTATAACATTTAATGGCATACTTGGTTTACTTTTGCTAACAATGTTCATCACAATTAGTATGCTATTCGGTATTATTCTAGTGAATATATTTCAACTATATGCCCATTATAATTTACCATCATTACGTTACTTTGCGGCTTCCATCATATTTAGTATTGCGTATCCATTACAGATGATTAGCAGCATTATAGGGCTTGCCATACTATATAAAATTTATAGTTGGATTCCTGGCTTATTACCATTCTTCGGTGTTAGCTTAACTGCATTATTTTTAACTTGGATGTCATCTCATATATTTAAGAAAGAAATTGAAGCAGAGGAACAAACGAATCTACCACAGTATTCTGGTGGAGGGATAACCTCATGAATAAAATATGGATTATTAATGCTAATATCGTTTTGGAAAATCAAATTTTAAATAACGGATTTCTAGAAATGTCGGGAGGGAAAATTACAGTAATTGATCAAATGGATAATTGTCCTTCACTAGCTTCGATAGAGAATGTAATAGACTGTCAGCTAAAAGGTTATATAATCCCTGGAATGATCGATATCCATGTACATGGTGCTTTAGGACATGATTTTATGGATGCTGATCAAATTTGTTATTCGAAAATGGCGAAGTATTTAGCTAGTGAAGGCATAACAGCTTTTTTAGCAACAACGATGACAGCTCCGATGTCAGAGATTGAAGCTACTATTGAGGAACTTTCTTCTTATTATAAAAACCAACCTACAGCAGTAGCTGAAATGTTAGGAATTCATTTAGAAGGTCCATTTATTAATGGGGCAAAAAAAGGAGCCCAACCAGAAGAGTATATCTTAAAGCCAAATGTTCAACAATTTAATGATTTATACGATAAGTCTCAACAATCCATTCGTCTTGTCACATTTGCACCTGAGGAAGATAGCAATTTCGAATTACTAAAAGAATTGACTAGTAAGGGAATTATTGCATCTATTGGTCATTCTGACGCTGACTATCATACGGCAATCCATGCATTAAAAGCTGGTATCACTCATGCAACACATCTATTTAATGGTATGAGTGGACTTCATCATCGTGATCCAGGTGTTGTTGGAGCAGTGCTTTTAGCTGAAGATGTGTATGTTGAGGTAATTCCAGATAATATTCATTTCCATAAAGATTTACTACCAATGGTTTACAAAATGACGGGCTTAGATCGTTTATTAGTCATTACAGATGGTATACGTGCAAAGGGGATGCCAGATGGTATGTATAGTTTAGGTGGAAATGAAGTAGAAGTAATCAATAATCAATGTATTCAACGTAAAACAGGATCCTTAGCTGGAAGTGTGTTGAATATGAATACAGCAAGGAAAAACATAGAAGAGTGGCTTACACTTTCAATCGTTGAACAAATGCGTCTTGTTTCTTTGAATCAAGCAGTACATTTAGGGTTCGATAAGCGAAAAGGGTCTATTGCACTAGGAAAAGATGCAGATGTTGTTTGGTTGAATGAAGAAGGAGAAGTGGAGAAAACTTTTTGCTTAGGGAATCTTGCCTTTGAGAAGGGTTGATATATCAATAGGCATCTTTTTATATAGATGGTATATTGATTACAAAACCTAGAGAAGGAAGGAAAAAAGATGCATTTGTTAGATCAATCCAGTGTAATCCCATTGTATCACCAATTGAAACAAATATTATTTGCAAAAATACAATCAGGTGAATGGAAGCCAGGAGATAAAATTGACTCAGAAAACCAATTAATGGAAATTTTTCGAGTTAGTCGAAATACAGTAAAAAAGGCAATTGAGGAATTAGTAAAGGAAGAGAAATTATATCGTATACAAGGGAAAGGGACCTTCGTTTCGAAACCTAGACTTGAACAATCGCTTGGAGGATTTTATAGTTTTAGTCGCATGATTCAAGAAAAAGGTTTAAATCCAAGAGATGAAGTGCTAGAAATACAGAAGGTTTATCCCTCAACAAAGGTTAGGTCCAATTTAGCATTAGAGGAAAATGAGCAAGTAGTAGAAATGAAGCGTTTACGATTTGCAGATAATGAGCCTATTATTTTGGAATCATCATTTTTACCTTTAAGTATTATTAAGGATAGTGAAATATTAAAAGAAGTAACTACTTCCTCTTTATACAGCTTATTAGAACAACGGTTTAACATTATTGTTGTAAGGGCGCGAGAAGCTTTTGAACCAGTCCTTATTAATAAAGATGAAGCGCCTTTATTGAAAACAGATGCTGGAAAACCAGCTTTATTACTAGAACGAACTGCGTTTGATACTTCAGGAAAACCAGTTGAATTCTGTATTTCGATTGTAAGAGGGGATCGTTGCCGATTTTATACAGAATTAAACTAATTGAGTAATTCCCTCTATTTTTTTACGTTATAGATTATACCAACAACCCATTGAGGGAGGAATTCTATTATGCCATTAGTGACAACTAAAGTTATGTTAGAAGATGCTTATAAAAATAATTATGCAATCGGTGCTTTTGGAGCACATAATTTGGAAATTATAAAAGCAGTAATTGCTGGTGCAGAAAAAGTAGGTGCACCTGTCATTTTGCAGACAACTTCAAGCACTTATAAATATGTTGAGATGCCTTATATGATTGCACTTGCAAAAACAGCAGCTGAACAGGCAAAAGTACCGGTGGCATTACATCTGGATCATGGTGAATCTTATAAGATTGTTATGGAATGTTTACGGGCAGGCTATACCTCTGTGATGATTGATGGTTCCTCCTTACCTTTTGAGGAAAATATCTTATTAGTAAAAAAAGTAGTAGAAGCTGCAAATGCGTTAAATGTGCCTGTTGAAGCAGAGCTTGGGACAATTGGTGGTGTCGAAGATCGTTTAAGTGTCCATGAGGATAATGCATTCTTTACTGAACCCAAGCAGGCTGAACATTTTGTAAAGGTTACAGGAATCCAGTCATTTGCTCCAGCTTTTGGTACAGCGCATGGTAAGTATAAACAAAAGCCAAAATTACAATTTGATCTTTTACAAGAAATTCATTGTTCTACAAATGTGCCCTTAGTCATGCACGGAGCATCTGGAGTGCCAGAAGAGGATGTGCGTAAATCTTTGAATTATGGCATTGCAAAAGTGAATTTTTCTACTGAGCTGAAGGATTTATTTGCTGAGCAATTAAGAGCTTATTTTAAGGATAATCCAACTGAAAATGATCCAAGAAAGTATTTCCTTCCAGCACGTGAATCTTTAATTAAGTTAGTAGAGCAAAAGATTGAGATGTTACAAAAATGATTACTACATTAACCTTAAACGCAGCCATTGACCAAGTATATGAGGTAGGTTCTTTAATGGTTGGTCAAACCAATCGTGTATCGCAGAAGTCACAACAAGGTGGAGGGAAAGGTGTTAATGTAGCTCGTGTTATCGTGGCACTTGGTGGCGATGTAATTATTGGCGGTTTCGTTGGTGGATTAAATGGTAGTAGAATAACGGAACTTTTACAGGAAGAAAATTTACAAACAGAGTTCATACAAATACAGGAAGAAAACCGAATTTGTTTAACCGTTATTAATCAGCAAAAGAAGGAAATGACAGAGCTTTTAGAGACAGGACCAACCATTTATGAATATGAATGGAATAAAATGTTAAATTGGGTTGAGGCACAAGCCGAACATGCTAGCTATTTTGTGTTGTCAGGAAGCCTACCTAAAGGTATCCCAAAAACGGCCTATGCGGAGATTATTCATAGATTAAAGCAAAAAGGGATTCGAGTTGCACTTGATACAAGTGGTGATGCGTTGAAACATGGTATTAAGGCAATACCCTATATCATTAAACCTAATGAGGATGAAATGACTCAATTGATTGGTAAGCCAGTTCTAGCTCAGAAAGACTTAGTTCAAGCTGGTATAAAATTACAAGAATTAGGGATTGAACATGTGTGTTTTTCATTGGGCGAGCAAGGGGCTTTATTCGTTAATTCGTTAGGGGTTTACAAAGTGAATGCACCACGGATAAATGTTGTCAATACAGTTGGCAGTGGTGATGCCTTTTTAGGTGGACTTATTTATAAGCTCTCACAGGGTGCAGACCCTACAGAGGCATATAAATGGGCTGTTGCATGTGGCTCAGCGAATGCAGAAAATAAAGAGATTGCAAAAGTACAAAGAGTGACTGTTGAAAGTCTCTTAGCCGAGATACAAATAACTAAAATTAAAGAGAAGTAGGGATTTGTTTATGTACACTTACAATGAGATTATGGCACAAGGACAAAAGTTAGAAAAAACAAAAGACATTGTTCAGTCAATTGCATTCAATAAAAGTGCTGTAGATGTCGTTCTTTTCACGGGATGTGGAACATCATTTTATTTAGCGATTGCAGCAGCACGTTATTATCAAGCTGTAACTGGAGAGTTTGCTATTGCTGTACCAGCATCTGAGTTATTTTTACACACAGAAACGTATATTTTAAAAAATAAAAAGTATCTTATCATTGGCATTTCACGTTCGGGGACAACTTCGGAAATCATTATGTCTTTAGAACATTTGAATGATGCGGAAAATATACGTACTATGGCAGTGACATGTAATGGGGACACACCTATGGCTAAATTAACTGATGAATTGATTGCTTTAAATGATATATCAGAAAAAAGTGTGGTAATGACTCAATCATTTTCTAATATGCTATACGCTCTCCAATTATATGCAGCGAAAATTAGTGGACGAACGGATATGATGAAACAGTTAGAGAAAATTCCTACACTTGTTCATTCGGCATTAGGCAATGGAAAGCAATTAACACAGGTGACAGAAGATGTCTCAAAAAAGCGTTTTATCTTTTTAGGGTCTGGTGCTTATAATGGGTTGGCTAAAGAAGCGACATTAAAGCTAAAGGAAATGACACAAACGGAATGTGAAAGTTACTCCAATTTAGAATTCCGTCACGGCCCTATCTCTATTGTCGATAAGGAAACGGTTGTTATTTTATTTACACAAAATGAAACGAAGGAATATGATCACGCATTAGTGAAAGATATTCAAAAGCTGGGAGGTTTCGTTGTTGTCATCGGTATAGCTTCAGAAGAATTAGAAGCAGATTTAATTCTCAAGTTATCAGAAGAAGTAGATGATTTAAATCGACTTGTTGAAGCTATTCCTTATTTCCAACTATTAGCTTATCAAAATGCAATATTTAAAGGTTGTGATCCTGATAAGCCACGTAATTTAACGCAAGTCGTAAATCTTTCATAACAAAAGCAGATGCAATGAAGAATAGACATATATATAACCTTTACTTTCTGAGAATTGCGAATTCGAGTAGATCATGTGGCGAAAACTGGTGGTGGAAAGATGCGTTATATTTTAGTAGCAGATGTTGGCGGAACAAAATTAGCAACGGCTTTATTCAATCAACAGCAACAGTTGTTAATCAAAAAAGAGGTACCAAGTGATGTTACAAATAGAGAAACTTTATTCCATTGTTTAATTAATAGTTTTGAAAAGCTATGTATAGAGCAAGAAGTCTCTATTAATGAGATCTCTAAGGTATGTATTGGTGTACCTGGTATTGTGGATGTTCAAAAAGGTCTAGCAGTTTATCAAAATAATATACCGTGGAGTAACTTTCCGATTTCTGAGCGTTTAATTGAATTTTTTCCATATGCACAAATATTGATGGATAACGATGTTAACATGGCAACCTGGGGAGAATACAATGCTAGAGGGTTCTGCAAAGAAGTGATGGTATATGTAACATTAAGCACCGGATTATCTTGTTGTACAGTTGTAAATGGCGAATTTATAAGAGGAACAGGATTAGCTGGTGAAATAGGTTTTAATATCGTTGGTAATGATGGAGAAACATTAGAAGAAAGTGTGTCAGGACCTGCTATAGAAAAGTTAGGAAGAGCGTTACTGGGGAATTCGGAAATTCGATTAAAAGATATGATGGAGCTCTATTACAAGGGAGACCTCATCATGAATAAGCTTTTGCAGCAATTAATCTACTGCATGGAAAAACAATTGCATCAAATGATTTTGATGCTTGACCCACATTGCATAGTGTTAGGTGGCGGCTTTTTTAATCACCATCCGAAAATCATAGAGCAGATTAAAGAGGTGATTCAGCAACGTTTGTTAAACACACCTTTTGAAGGGAAAGAGCAAATTATAGGCAGTAGTATTCGTAAAGGTGAGGCGGGACTGTACGGTGCAGCAATGAAATAAAAAGAGCAATCGTTTTTATACTTAATATTATAAATCTCTACTCCAAAATAGCGGTACCGTTAGGAAAATAGGGATTTACATCGATAAAAAAAATCCAACTTCCTTATAGATTCTATTGAGAAATTTTTGACATGAAATGTTTCATTTCTACAAGACGGAGGTAATAGTTGAAAACCTCATATAAAATAGTTGAGATAGCTTAGTGGCGAAATGACAGTGTATTTTTCCATCTAGCTATCTTTTTTGGTTATTTTGCTTTGTTTTATATAAAGTAATAGCAAAATAACATCCACCAAGTAAAATACGATTGTTGGATGCAGAAACACTGATGATCTTCTAAAATCGAATCAGATCAGTGAAGTTGGTTGAATCTAAAGTCAATCAATAATCGAGTATGGACTATGAGTGGGAGGTGAAAAAAGCGGGAAACAGACTCTTTGCCTGAATCCCTTTCTATGAGGATTAATATTTGCAGTACTTTTTGCTTCTAACGAATGCGTTTCTCTGTTTCTAAGTCAAAGAAATGTGCCCGAGACATATCAAATTGTAGGTGTGCAACTTGGCCTTGTGTAATTTTTGTATCAGAGTTAACACGTGCAATATAAGGCTGTCCATTTAACTGGGCATGTAACATCAGCTCAGCACCTGTTAATTCTGATACTTCAATATTTGCCTCGATGGACGAGAAGAAAGGCTCAGAAATGACAGAAGAATTTTCATAAATATGCTCAGGACGAATGCCAAGAATCAGCTCTTTTTGTAAGTAGCCTTGTTCTAATAATAATTTTGATTTTTCTGCTGGAATAGTTAATGAAATAGGACCGATCTGAATTCCTTCTTCATGGAAAACCCCTTTAAAAAAGTTCATGGATGGAGAGCCTATAAAACCGCCAACAAATTTATTTTCAGGTAAGCCATATACTTCTTCAGGTGTACCAATTTGTTGAACAATACCGTCCTTCATGACAACAAGACGCGTTGCCATTGTCATTGCTTCAGTTTGGTCATGTGTTACATAAATTGTCGTTGTTTTTAAGCGCTGATGAAGCTTGGTAATTTCTGCACGCATTTGTACGCGTAGTTTTGCATCTAAATTGGACAAAGGCTCATCCATTAAGAAAATATGTGCATCTCGGACGATTGCTCGACCAAGGGCAACCCGTTGTCTCTGACCACCCGATAAAGCTTTAGGCTTGCGATCCAAATATTTTTCTAAATCAAGAATGGCTGCTGCATTGTGGACACGTTCTTTAATTTGTTGTTTTGAAAATTTTCGAAGCTTTAAGCCAAATGCCATGTTGTCGTATACCGTCATATGAGGGTATAGTGCATAGTTTTGAAAAACCATCGCAATATCACGTTCCTTTGAAGGTACATCGTTCATTCTCTTGTTATCAATAAAAAAATCGCCTTCCGAGATTTCCTCTAAGCCAGCTATCATACGTAAGGTGGTTGATTTCCCACAACCTGATGGACCAACAAGTACAATAAACTCTCTATCCTGAACAGTTAGATTAAAATCAGATACAGCCGTTACACCGCCATCGTATATTTTATAAATATTATTAAGTATGATTTTCTCCATATTTAATCCCCTTTGTTCTTTTTTACAGTTTAAATAAAGTGAGGAAGAAAACCAATGTCTAAAATGCATAATTTTCAGTTAACTATTTTTGTGCATTTTGTAAAAATGACCAAAGATAACTAGCAAAGTAAACAAGTATTGCACCATCTAAATTTTTTATGTTAATATTTGTGATTTCCTGGAATTTTGATAAACGATAGGTTAATGTATTACGATGCATGTGCAACTTCTTAGATGTCAACGAAATATTTAAACCACATTCATAAAAAGTTTTAACAGTTTCAAGTAATTCTCTATCAGACTTTAAAGGTATAATAATTTGCTCTTCTAAAAATTTTAGAATAGAAGTAGGCAATTGTTGTGTTAGTAAAATAGGGAATATCGTTTGAAATGAATAATAAGGTTCAGCAAATCTTAAATGTAAACATTCCTTGAACCATTGTGCTTCTCTTTGGAATTTATATGGAAATTTCTTATCTATTTCATAAAATTCTCCAAGATATAATTGGATTCTGACATAAAAATCTGCTTCAATTGTACGAATAAGTGCAATAAAATCTTCTTTCTCATTCATAGAAAGACTCTTAGGTTCAATGAGTAAAAATTGATTTGTAGTAACTTGAATTAATATCGTATCTTCCTGAAAAAAATTATAAAGAGCTTCTTTTAAAGCCTCTAAAGGAGGGTTTTCATTTATAAAAGTAATTTGAATAACTCGAGCTTTATTAAAGGATAAATTGGATGGTATATCACCATTTGAATAGATAAATTCATACCAAGTATCCGATGCCTGAAATAGTGAAGAGGTAGCTTCAGTATAAAAAACAGTAAGCCATTGGTAGTCTCGCTGTGAAACCTCATGCTTTGAGATGGAAAACCATTCTTTTGTTTGGTGATGGTAGAAAATATAAGAGTCATATGATAGCTGAGTTGGCTTTGTTCGATAATAACGATATGAAGGAAACAATGCTTTGAGATTTAAGTTCATTAAATATTCCTCTTCTTTCGATATATAGTAAAAAATATAAAAAGCGCTAAATGAAAGTCATACAATTTTGTAAAAGACATAGGTTGGAAAAAAACAACGTTTATATAAGCATTTCAAAAGGGTTATAAAACTCCAAATATGTACAATCAAAAAATATGTGATATAAATTTTTCTCCTATTACTAGTAATAATAAGTGCTAGGATAAAAAAAGTTAATAAGTATAGCTTTGATTCATGGAGCATCACCCCAAAGGATTTATTTTTCATTTATCTATGTAGATAGAGTGCTTTATGTGAAATTAGTGGCTTTACTTCATTTAATTGTAAAAGAAAAAAGACTGTAGGCAAACTCTCAAATTTTTTGAGTTTGTCTACAGTCTGAATCCAATGACTAATGATGAGTAATCGGATCTTTTGTAGTTGTTATGCTTTTACATCTTTTGTCCAATCCGCGACTTTGTCTTGGTTGTTTTCAATCCATTTTTTTGCTGCTTCTGTGGCACTCATACCTTCCATAATATCGAACATCACACTTTCTATATCTTCGGAAGTCCAATGGAAATGATCAAGGACACGATAGGCATCGGGATCATCTTTTTTCAAGCCATTACGAGCAAATGTGCCAATATATTCTTCTGTCCCATATAAACCTTTTGGGTCATCTAAATATTTTAAATCGTATGCATTAAATATCCAGTGCGGTGACCACCCTGTAATGATAATTTCTTCATTATTAGTAATGGCTTGACTAAGGGCGGCTGTCATTGCACCTGCAGAAGAAGTAAGTACATTCCAGCCTTCTAGATTGTTATATTTCTTATAGGCATTTTCTGTCGTAGCCATCATATTAGCCCCAGGTTCAATGCCTGTAATTGTTTTATTGGCTTCAGTGGTTAAGTCTTCGATTGAATCGACATCCATATAGCTTGGAACAACTAAGCCAATTTTAGCACCAGTTAGATTTTCACCTAAATTCTCTATTTTATCTTTGTATTTCTCTACTTGCGGAGCATGTGTTTGCGGTAACCAAGCAGATACCATACCGTCAACCTCTCCGTTTGCAAGTGCCTCCCACATAATGCCATTGTCGAGTGGCGTTAATGTTACCTCATATCCTAAATCCTCTAAAACTTGTCCTACTACGTGAGTAGAAGCTACTTCAGTATCCCATTCAACATAGGCTAGGTTGATTGTCTTTCGATCTTCTTTTTTAGATCCTGCATCTGCTGAACTACATGCAGTTAAAACGAGTAGACATAGTAAAGAAAAACCTATTTTCCATAATTTTAGATGTCTCATAAATTTCCCCTCTCTAGCAATTCTTATATTCTTGTGAAAATTAAAAAATCAATAAGTAACAACTTAATTTTAATGACAAGTTGTTACTTTTGTCAAATGGATGTTGTACAAATCATGAGGGGAATCATGGGATTAGCCGTGCAGTCTATATTGGGCTGCCCAAAAATCTTTCTATTGATCACATATGATAGGTGAAAATGGAAACGGTGATTTGAGGAGGCTTAGTATGCATTGGATTACCATTATTTTAATAGGAATTGCAGCGAATTTAGATAATTTGGGAATCGGCCTAGCTTATGGCGTCAAACAAGTTAAAATTCCGATTTTATCCAATGCTGTGATTGCTGTCATGTCAATGATTGTCACATACATCGCAGTAACAGCAGGCAGCACAGTTGTTGCGTATATTTCACCGCATACTGCCAATTTATTAGGCAGCTTGTTGTTGTGTATTATTGGGCTCTGGACTTTAATGTCCAATAATTTTTCTAAACAACAGATAGCTGGCAACCCTGAGTTATTTGATGAAGATAAAAACTTAGTGATTTCAACGAGAGAGGCAATGGCACTCGGCTTCGTTTTATCAGCGAACTGTTTAGCAGGGGGCATTGCTATTGGGGCAAACGGCATTTCGGCCCTTTGGACGGTCATATCGATTGGTGTGTTTTCGTTTATTACAGTGGGAGTGGGGAGTCAATGTGGCTCTTTACTATCAAAAACGTATATTGGTAAGCATTCAACTGCGATCTCAGGATGGCTGCTAATTATGATTGGCATTTTCGAGATTTTTGCTAAATAACATATGAAAACAATGGGTAACCTCCACACCATATGTAGATGGAGTATTTAATGTAGAAGTTGATTGGAACGAAGAGCAGCGACTCCAGCGGGAAAAGCGGGATGGACTGAACGGATGTTTTTTCTATGAAAGCGAAGCGACAGTAACGAAGCAAGGGAAGAAGCTCGACCCCGCCCGCGGAAAGCGTCCGCTCGTAGTGGAAATCAACGGCATTACTTTATTTCATCGAATTTGTCTACAGCTTGAGAATATAACCATATTTTGGTTATATTCTTTTTATTAGGAGGAAAATTTGACATATTGAGGACGAATTTGGTTTAACGGTTGACATACACTGGTATCAACGATTATTCTTGGGAGTAGAATCGTAATTGAGAATAATTTTCGTTTAGGTGAAAGTGCTTTCATGAGGATATTTTTTCAATTATGATGTTTTACTATGACCAAGGGAGGCGTGCAATACATGAAGAAAATGCTCATGTTGATCATGCTTGTTAGTATTATTGTCGTTAACTTAGGGTTGACACAAGCATCTGCTCAACTGGCTGATGGCACACATTCGATAAAATATCAGGTCAATAAACCTGACAGTAACTCTGCATCCATTGCCAACGATTATTTTGTAAAACCAGCAAATGTAACAGTGAAAAATGGTACTGCTACAGTACAAATTACTTTAAAAAGCAGTGCGTGGATTACGAAATTTCAACCACCTGGTGGAGCAACTGTTGTGAGTGAAGATAAAGCAGCAGATACTCGCACTGTACAATTCACAGTTAATGACTTATCAAAACCAGTAGTAACAGCTATGAAAATTGATATTGATGATATTAATTATCACCATGAATACAGTGTATCGCTTGTATTTGATGCCGTATCGACTGCTAGCCCAGCTGCTACAACGCAACAAGCAACACAAAATGAATCAAAGTCACCCCAAGCATCTACTACAGAAAGTCAAGTGCCGAACCCACAGACAGGTGACGCAACACCTTATCTATTAATTGTTGCTTTAGTGGGATCAGCATTTTTACTTTATAAAAAAAAATACCAAACAAAAACGGAGGGTCAATAAATGACTAAAAAACGTCAATCTCGCGCAACTAAAATAGTACTAGCTTCATTGCTAGCGGCATCTCTTTCAGTCCCATCTTTTGCATCGGCAGCAGAGGTAGTAACTACAAATACTGAAGTGAAGGCAGAAGCAACAAAAGCTGACAAAACGGCAGCAGTTATCAATTTCCAAATCTTCAAACCTGGTACAACAGAAGCACAACCTGCTATTAGCTCTCATCTAGTACCTCAAGGTTCAATCGTTGAAAAAGATGGAAAATTTGAAGCGAATTTAACGATTACAGCTAAATCAGCACCAATGATTGCAGGTCTACAAACAAAGCAAGGTGATAAATTTGTAGATGCTACAGAAGTGAAAAATAGTGATGGCACAATTACATACAGTTTCCCTGTTGTTGTTGATGAAGTAAAATCAGCAAAAATCCATGTGGTTGTTCCTTCTGCAAATATGGACAAATGGTATGATTTTGATTTAAAAGCAGTGAAAGAAGTAAAAGAAGAAGTAAAAGTGGATGAAGTAGCTGTTACTGTTTACAAAAATGGTACAACAGAAGAATCTATGATGAAACAATATATTGCACCGAAAGTAGGCGTTTCTACTAAAGACGGTAAAAATATTGTGACAATGACATTCCCTCAAGGCCAATATGTACAAGGTTTTACTGTAGAGGGGAAAGAAGCAACACTAGTGAAACAAGATGATGCTACAAATGCACGCACATACTCATTTGAAGTAGCAGATTTAAAGAAACTTGTGAATGCTCAATTACACATCGTTGTTAATGAACCAGCACAAGGTGTGAAGTATGACTCGAATCATACAGTTCAATTTAGTTTTGCTGTCGAAGGTGCAGTAAAGCCAGTTATAAATCCATTTAAAGATATTAGTAAAGATGCGAATAAAGAAGCCATCCTATCACTTTACAGCTTAGGAATTGTTAAAGGACAAGACAACTTTAATCCAAACAATAACATTACACGTTCTCAATTTGCCTTAATGGTGGCACGTGCATTGAACGTCTCTTCTACAAAAGATGCAGGATTTAAAGATACAGGTAAGCTTAGTGCAGAAGCTGTTCAAGCTATAAATGCATTAGCGGAAGCTGGGATTGTTAAAAAAGCAACAAACTTTAATCCAAATGACACATTAACTCGTCAACAAGCAGCTGTGATGATTTACCGCACAGTAACACATGTAGCAGGTAAAGAAATGAACTTTGGCGACCCAAGTCTTTCTTACTATGCTGATGGGGCAAAAGTGAAAGATGAAGAAGCGAAAAAGGCCTTTGCACTTCTATATGCAGGTAAAGTGATGACTGGTTCACCTACTGCAGATGGTAAAACAGTTATTGATGCAAATAGCCCATTAAAACGTTCACATATGGCAAAAATTTTAAATGGTTCATTGCAATACATCAACAAATAATGATCTTCACAGCAACTTCCTTTCTCATATTGATGGGGAAGGAAGTTCCTGTGCTTTTAAAGAAATGGGAGGCTATGATGCAATGATTCTAAAAAAAAATAACCTTTGCATAGTGGCTGTTTGTACAATTTTATTAATCTTTTTTTCTCCATTCATTTTTCTAGAAGCAGAAGCAGAGGAATCTGTTATTGCAGATGGTAGTTATCAAGTTGAACTAAGTTTTTCTCCAATCGAAGGCTTTGAAGGAAGTATTTTCAAACAAGTAGCAACGCTCGCAGTTAAGGATGGGCAATATCAATTAACGATGAAACTTGAAGAACTCAATCCTATACGAGATATTCATATCGAGCAGCAAGGCAATGAGCTTTCTTTTACACTAGATAAAATAGAAAATTTAGTTCAGTTTGATGTTTTAGCCTTACAACAACCAATTGTCCTAAAGGGCAATATAGAGCTTGCAACAGAAGAACAATATGCTTCGTTTTCCCAAGAGCTTCGCCTCAAAGTGCAGACACTGTCACCAAATATTCCACAAGGTGAAGGTAATGAAGAAGTGGCTGAGGGAATAAATTCAGAAGGAACAATGGGCCAGGAATGGTCATTGAATTATGAGTTAATGGTAGATGGTAAACAAGAGCCCTCTATTATGAATAGCTATGTGAATCCAGTGGCAAAGGTGATCGAAAAAGATGGTAGATACTACGCACAAATGACGATTTTACAATCAGCTTGGATCACAGGATTAACGGTAGATTATAAAGGACAGCAAGTTGAACCTAAACTACTTTCACTTTTAGATAATGTACGAATCGTGGAATTTGAGGTTGAAGATTTAACACAACCATTACGATTGTGGGTGAAGGTCGATATTCCTGATATTTCTTATCATCATCAATATTTTGTTCAATTAGTATTTGATCCAGCACAGGTTGCAAAGATTTTAGATAAACCTTCAGAAGAAGTATCCTCCGAACCCAAAGACAGTGATAAAACAGCAGAAGTAGTAGGAAAAGAGCAAGTGCAAAAGCAAGTGCAAACGCCGTCGGAACAAAACAATGTGAAGAAGGAAGCGAACTCGGCTACATCGACAGTACCCACTACCCAATCGATGCTTGTTGTACCACAGGAAGAAAAACTAGCATTTGATCGGACACTGGATGAATCAGTGGACGAAGCAGAGGAAGAGGCAGCAGAGGAAAACAAAAAAGAAGAGGTTGCCACTGATAAGGTAGTGAACCATTCTACGGCAAAGCAGCAGATCGAGCCGCTAAACATTGTAAAAATTATGTTGCTAATCGCTATTTGCCTTGTATCAGGTTGGTTACTCATTCGCCGTATTAAAAAAGCCAAAAAAGATCGTACTGAGCAGAAATAAGTAGGAGATGACATAATGAAAAAGGATTGGAAAATTGGGATACTGTTAATGACATTACTATCACTGCTTCTTGCTGCTTGTAGTGGCAGTGACAAACCAGCAACAAAGTATAAAACAGTTGCAGTAAGTGAACAAGTAGCTGAAGAGAGTGAGCAACGAATCATTGCTGGAACAGTTGTAGTGGCAGATATTCTAGATAAGTTGGAGCTTGACGCAATCGCAGTACCAGAAACGGAAAAGCAATTAGCCAAACGTTTTGAGGATTTGCCGACCATTGGTAATGCAATGGAGCCTGATATGGAAATTGTGAAATCATTGAATCCGACAGAAGTATTATCGGTATCGACTTTAGAGTACGATTTACAGGATAAGTTTAAACAGTTGAATATTCCTGTAGACTTTTTAAATTTACAAAGTGTTGATGCGATGTTAACGGAAATCACAACACTTGGTGAACGCTATGATCGTGTAGCACAAGCTGAGGAATTAGTGCAGGATTTACAGAAAAATATGGAAGCTGTTCAAGGTGTTGCTGCGAATAAAGAGGGGCCTCGTGTCTTAATTTTACTTGGTATTCCAGGAAGCTATTTAGTCGCAACTGAAAACTCTTATGCAGGGGATCTTGTTAAACGAGCAGGAGGAATCAATGTCATGGAAGGGCAAGATGCTGAGTATTTATCTTCAAATACGGAGCATTTACATAGCAGTAATCCTGATATTATTTTACGCTTATCACATGGTATGCCTGATGAGGTTGTGAAAATGTTTGATGAGGAATTTAAAACAAATGATATTTGGAAACATTTCGATGCAGTGAAAAACGGTAAAGTGTATGATTTAGAGGAAGAATTATTCGGGACGACAGCCTCCTTACAGGTACCTCAAGCTTTAGGACAACTGATGGAAATCTTCTATCGTAAATAGTAACTAGAATTGTCGCTCGTATGATGTATTACTACTCGTCATAGAGCGTTTTTCTTATCCTGAGAGAATATAAACATAAAAAAAGGAAATCCAATATGACAAAAAGAATCGTCAGTTTTTTAATTGTAACTGTTTTATTACTAGTGACAATCGTTTATTCAGCTACAACAGGTAGTATAAAAATGGGCTTTTTCGAGTTTATAGGGGCATTATTTGAGGAAGGGAATAGCCAAATGGAGGCTATACGAGATTTAAGGTTTCCACGTATCATTGTGGCATTATTTGCAGGTGCAGCACTTTCAGTCTCTGGGGTGCTTTTACAATCCGTGATGCGTAATCCTTTGGCTGATGCTGGTGTCATTGGGATATCTTCTGGTGCAGCATTTGTACAGCTCTCTATCATTGCCTTTTTCCCAGCATTATTTTTTATGACACCTGTCTTAGCATTTATGGGTGGTGCATTGGCTTGTTCACTCGTATTTGCACTTTCGTGGAAATCCGGCTTGAGTCCACTTAAATTGATCTTAGTGGGGATTGCCATTAACGCCATGTTTACAGGATTAACAGAGGCACTTATTAGCTTAGGTGGTTCCTTGAATACGTCAGCTTCCAGTGTAATCGGTTCTAATTTAACGATGCGTACATGGAAAGATGTCTCTACGATTGTGACCTATGGGACAATCGGATTAATTGGCGCATTTGCATTATATAGTTGGTGTAATTTGCTTATATTACAAGATAAAACAGTCAAAAGTTTAGGGTTTCAAGTAGCACGGGCACGCTTACTGATTGCCGCTGTCGCTGTTCTATTAGCGGCTGTTTCAGTTGTTGTGGCTGGAGTTATTTCGTTTGTGGGGCTATTAGTACCTCATATTGCACGCAGATTGGTTGGGCATGACCATCTTGTGCTTATTCCTTTTACAGCACTTGCTGGTGCCTTATTAATTTTAGTAGCAGACACGATTGGCCGGACAATTATTGCACCTATTGAAATTCCAGCCTCTACCATTATGGCAATCATAGGTGGTCCATTCTTAATATTCTTATTACGAAAAGAGTGACGAAACATGGATATACAAGACATCATTGTATCGCATGATAATACACGTAACCATTTAAATGGTGTTTCAACAACGATTGTCCAAGGGAAAATTACGACAATCATTGGCCCAAATGGCTGTGGGAAATCTACATTATTAAGTGTTATCTCTCGCCTTCATTCACCTAAATCAGGGACTGTCTCGTTAGAAAATAAAGATTTACTGCACTATAAGCCGAAAGAATTTGCTAAAAAACTGGCCATTGTGTATCAACAAAATGACATACCGAGAGATTTAACGATTGAAAAACTAGTTGGGTTTGGTCGTTTGCCACACCAAACAATGCTAAAAAAGAATCACGATGAGGACTCAAAAGCCATTGAATGGGCACTTGCCTGTACAAATTTACAGCATAAAGCTACAACAAGTTTAGAGGCGTTATCAGGTGGAGAGCGGCAGCGAGTGTGGATTGCTATGGCATTAGCACAACAGTCAGAAATATTATGTTTAGATGAGCCTACAACCTATTTGGATATATACTATCAAATAGAATTGCTAGAGCTGGTGAAAACATTAAACGAGCAGCATGGTTTAACGATTATCATGGTACTACATGATATTAATCAAGCCATTCGCTATAGCGACCATATTATTTTGATGAAGGAAGGTCAAATTTTTGCAGAGGGTGCGCCACGTGATGTGATTACGAAAGATATGATTAAAGAAGTGTATGGAGTGGATGCAATCTTTAATGAAGATAAACAGCTTGGCTACTATATGATGCCAATGGGAATATAAGAAGGTAATCCGATGAAGAAGAAAGTATCCAAGTTGCTAACACTGCTATATTTAGGCATATTTTTATTTTCTGTTTTTTCACTTGCAAAGTATCTATATACGTACTACGAAACGTCAAAATCATTAAAAGAAGTACAGGATATTTATCAGGCCACATTAGCAGCTAATGAAGAACAGCCAGCAGAACAAATCGAGGAGACAGAAACAACAAATGATGTATCAGCATTCACTATACGACCACAGTTCCTTGATTTATTGGCGATTAATCCTCAAATTATTGGGTGGATTTCAGTAGACGGAACAAAGCTGAATAATCCAATTTTACAAGCTGACAATAATGACTATTATTTAAATCATAACTTTAAAAATAAGGAGAGTCGTGCAGGCAGTGTTTTTATGGATTATCGAAATCAAATACTAGACATGAACAAAAATACGATTTTATATGGTCATGCCATGAAGAACGAGACGATGTTCGGTAGTTTAAAAAATTACTTAAAGCAAGACTATGCAGATGAGCATCCCATCCTATATCTTGATACCTTATATGAGGGCTATGATATTGAGGTTTTTGCTGCATATGAGACGACGATTGATTTCTATTATATTGAGACCGACTTTGCCAACAATGAAGCTTACCAAAACTTTATAGAGGAGATACAACAGCGATCTTCTATTCAGATGAATGTCGATCTAAGTCCAGACGATAAAATTTTGACGTTATCTACTTGTAAGGATGCGGTTTTAAGTGACGACCATCGCTTTGTCGTGCAAGGCAAGTTAGTCAAGCGTTGAGGGGAAGAAATGTAAAGGGTGAACCTTTAAGCTTGTTGGCAAGAATAGCTCCAACCTTGATTTTTCACAGCGAGTTGGAGCTTGCCTTCATCTCATTGTCACCTCTTCATATTTAAACCTTCATAAAAGCTTATATCAGTAGACAGAATGATCTCTACTGTCTGAAAGGATGTACCGATAATTTGGATATCCTTTTTTATTTTTAAAATTACTTGACGTAACTTTATTATTAATATATAGTAAGTTACATAAAGTAATTGATTGCTTTTCGTAATCATAATGTTTAACCAATCGAGTAACTACAAATGTTTATCCAATTCTGTTTTGGGTAACATAAATACTGTAGTTGCTTCATATTTTAAAATATATCTCGAAATCGAGATATAATCAACTTATTTGGAGGAATTTATAATGGCAAAATGGAACATTGATTTAGGACACTCAGCAGTAAACTTTCAAGTAAAACACATGATGGTATCAAAAGTTAAAGGCGTATTTGATAGCTATTCAGCTGATATTGAAGCGACAGACCTTGCAGACTTAACAACTGCTAACATTAACTTTACAATTGATCCAGCGAGTATTAATACACGTAGTGAAGATCGTGATAATCATTTAAAAGCAGAAGATTTCTTTGATGCTGAAAAATATCCAACAATTACATTTAAATCGACAAACATTGCTAAAAAAGCAGGAGATGAATATGCAGTAACTGGTGATTTAACAATTAAAGGCGTGACAAAGTCCGTAACGTTTGATACAGAATTCAATGGAAAAGGTACAAATCCATGGGGACAAGAAGTATATGGTTTTGAAGCTGAAACAACAATCAATCGTGAAGACTTTGGCCTAACTTGGAACGCAGCGTTAGAAACGGGTGGGGTTCTTGTTGGAAAAGATATTAAAGTAACTGTTGAATTAGAAATAAACCCAGCTTAAAAATAGATGATAGAGCATGCTTGAAGTAATTTTCAAGCATGCTTTTTATATAGAAAAATATAGACGTTTTTTAGTTAATCATTCTAGTAATGCTATTCTGTTAGAAATTACCATCAAATAAGTTTCTTGCATATTTTTAGTAATTACTGCATATAAATCATCATATTGTTTTTGGGGGCGATAGGATGAATGTATTAGTGACAGGTGGCTATGGTTTTATTGGCAGTGCCGTAGGTAGGCGTTTTTTCGAAGAAGGTGCAACAATTTATATTATTGATAATTTAAGTACGGGTCATTTACGAAATGTTGACTTTGAGCATAAATCCTATCTTTTAAATGTAGAGGATGAGGTTTGTGAGCATCTTTTTAAAGAAATACATTTTGATGTAGTCATCCATTGTGCGGCACAAACGAGCGTACAACAATCCATCCAAGAGCCAGTAAAGGATATTTTGACAAATATCGTTGGGCTAAGCCAAATGCTTTTTTTAGCTTCTAAGTATAATGTACAGCATTTTGTTTTTGCTTCGTCAGCATCGGTGTATGGAGATAGTCATTATCCGCCATTAGAAGAAACAGATGTCTGTGAACCGATATCTATGTATGGACTCAATAAGAGCATTGGGGAAACCTACTGTGAGAAATGGCATAAAGATTATCGTTTACCTATTCTCATCTACAGATTTGCTAATGTTTTTGGTCCAAGGCAACAAATGCAGGGGGAAGCAGCAGTGATCCCAAGTATGCTAAAAAGCAGTATGGCAGGCAAGCCTTTTACGATTTATGGTGACGGTGAACAAACACGAGATTTCATTTATGTCGATGATATTGCAGATGCTATTTACGCTGGTGTATCTGCCCGTTTGCAAGGCACGTATAATGTATCCACAAATGAAGCTTGGTCTATTCACCAAGTCATCTTACTGCTGCAACATTTAAATCACCCACTTGAAATTCAATATGCCCCTGCACGAGAAGGAGATATCGAACATTCATTTTTAAATAACGACAAATTAGCCAAGGCCATTGGCTGGAGGCCAAAAACTTCTTTTGCAGAAGGAATCGAACGTACATTGCATGCATTACAAAATGAAAAACTAGCAGAAATTCAACAAAATAGTGGCTAAAGGGCATTTAAATTATGTAGGCATATTACATCGTGTAATATGTCTTTTTCTATGTCTATAGTATAATAATTCATTAAAGAAATGGTTGTGGACGGAGGCTTATTGATGCTTGTAGATTTTAGAGTGAAAAATTGTTTAAGTTATAAAGATGATACGTTATTTTCAATGGTAGCGGGCAGCCGTCTGCGAAAATGGAAGGATACTCATACCATTCAATTTGATTCACTTCGACTTGTGAAAAGTGCATTTATTTTTGGACCAAATGGTAGTGGGAAATCCAATCTTTTTACGGCTATTAAAGTATTACGTACTTTGCTTTTTAATTTTGAAAATTTAAATAATGTTAAGCAGTTACGTTTACCCTATCAACCGTTTAAGTTAGGAAGACAGCAGGGCACACCAACAGAGTTTATGATATCGCTTTTTTTAGATGGTGCTCTTTATGATTATGAAATACAGTACAATGCTTCTCAAGTTCTCTATGAGCGTCTTGTGAAGACGAACAAGTTGCAAAAAGAAGAGCTGTTTGTCAGACAATGGGATGGTACACAATATTCATATGAAACAGCTCAAACGAGTGCACAGGAGCTGACAAAATATACACGTAACAATACGGCCTTTTTGTCTGTCTTGCATGTTTTTAATGATTCAGATGCTTTAAAGATATTCGATTGGTTTTTACATAAAATTCTATTTCTTGATGAAGCAAATCGGTTATCAAGTCATCCTCTAATTCGTAAACTTGAAGAGAAGCCCTTTAAAAAAGAAGTGATCAAACTCCTTAAAATTGCAGACCTATCCATTCAAGATGTCACGGCCAGACGTGTGGAACGTCGAGAGAAAAATACAATTGGTTATGAGTATGAATCGTCTGAGGTGATTCAAGAAGTAGATATTGACCTACATTACTTATCATTTGATGAAGCAGGTGCACCGATAGGAACGGAAACGATTAATTGGACAATGGATTCGAAAGGCACAGTACGAATGCTACATTTAGCATGCGTGATGGTGGATGCTTATAATAAAGGAAAAACGATTTTTATAGACGAATTCGATACGGCATTCCATGTGTCGATTTGTGAGTTTTTAATGGCCATTATGAACAGCAAACGCAATCGAAATAATCAATTTATCGTGACAAGTCATGAAATAGAATTGCTAGATCAGCCATTGCGTTCAGATCAAATTTGGTTTGTTAATAAAAGCTTTAAAAATGAATCAGAGCTTTACTCTTTATTTGATTTTGCAGATTTACAAAAGAAGCGTGGAGATCTTTCTTATGCGAAACGCTATATAAAAGGTGAGTTTGGTGCAATGCCTGTTATCAATGAGTATTTATCTGAACAATATTTAGAAGAAGCGGAGGTATCTGAGCCTTGAGAGTACGTCAACAAGGGAGCCGAACACTGCGTAAAACGATTTTAATTTATTGTGAAGGTGAGACAGAACGTATTTATTTTGAACAAATGCGTATATTAAAGCGCTCTAAAATGGTTAGTGTCAAAATAAAAAACGTTAAACGTTCAGCTATTAAGCTTGCTCAACATGCTTATCGAGATTCCAGCTATCAATATTTTGATGAGGTTTGGATTGTTTTTGATAAGGATGACTTAACCGAAAAGCAATTAGAGGAAGTCAATCAATTTTGCGAGGAAAAAAATATTCGCATTGCCTATACCAATGAAGCATTTGAATTGTGGCTACTCCTGCATTTTGAGGAAGTCGACAGTTCAGAAAAGTATCCTCGTGCTGTCTTGAATGACAAGATGGAACAGCATCTTGGCGTAAGTCGTTATTTCCGTCACAAGGCAGATGAATCCATTATTGCCCCCATCGCATTACGACATGAGGTAGCGATTAAAAATTGTACAGACATGATGGCTCTTCGAAAGACGGAGAGCCGCGACAACCCTTACTGTAACATACATGAAATGATACGATACATATTTTAAGCGTGAGTAGGTTTTCTATTTCCAAATAGAGACCTGCTTTTTTATTTTTACACAATGCATTGTCGAAATGAAAGCATGTTTATTTTTCCAAAACATATAGTGTATATGGAGCGAAAGTAGTAAATAGATGAAAGGGGATTGTGTGGATAACTCAAAGTCGAATCAACGCAAAAATCTAGAGGAGAATGCCAAGGATCAGCAACTAGAGCCATTCCGTGTCGAGAATGAAGGCACGAGAATGACAACCAATCAGGGGCTAAGGGTGTCCAATGATGAGGATTCGCTTAAGGCAGGCGTTCGTGGGCCAACAATTATGGAGGATTTTCATCTTAGAGAAAAAATTACCCATTTTGATCATGAACGTATTCCAGAGCGCGTCGTACATGCCAGAGGTTTTGCAGCACATGGCGAGTTTGAATTGTATGAATCCATGGCAGAGTATACGAAGGCGAAATTTTTGCAGGATCCGAAAAAGAAAACACCTGTGTTTGTCAGGTTTTCAACAGTGGTAGGGAGCTTAGGATCGATGGACACAGCTCGTGATGTACGCGGATTTGCAACGAAATTTTATACGGATGAAGGAAATTATGATTTAGTCGGTAATAATATTCCTGTCTTTTTTATTCAGGATGCCATTAAGTTTCCCGATTTAATTCATGCCGTAAAGCCTGAGCCACACAATGATATGCCACAAGCAGCCTCTGCACACGATACCTTTTGGGATTTTGTAGCCAATAATCAGGAAATTGCGCATATGGTGATGTGGGTGATGTCTGACCGTGCCATTCCGCGAAGCTTTCGTATGATGGAAGGTTTCGGCGTGCATACATTCCGCTTCGTCAATGACAAGGGAAGATCGAGATTTGTCAAATTCCATTGGAAGCCTGTACTCGGTGTACATTCTCTTGTTTGGGATGAAGCCCAGATAATTGCTGGGAAGGACCCCGATTTTCAGCGACGGGATTTATGGGAAGCCATCGAAATTGGCGATTATCCAGAGTTTGAGTTAGCTGTCCAAATTCTTGAACCTGAAGATGAATTTAAATTTGATTTTGATATTTTAGATGCGACAAAGCTTTGGCCAGAGGAAATAGTACCAGTGAAGAAGATTGGCAAAATGACCTTAAATCGTAATGTGGATAATGTTTTTGCTGAAACAGAGCAAGTTGCCTTCCACCCAGGTAGCGTTGTACCAGGCATAGACTTTACGAATGATCCTCTGTTACAGGGACGATTATTTTCATACTTAGACACACAGTTAATCCGTCTAGGTGGACCAAACTTTGCAGAAATCCCCATTAATCGACCGATTTGCCCAGTGCATAACAATCAGCGGAATGGCTTTAGTCGACAGACCATTAATTTAGGAAGAGTGAGTTATCATAAAAATTCGCTGGCTAATAATACACCCGCCACTTCTACTGCAAGGGAAGGGGGATATGTTCATTATGAGGAAAAGGTTGAGGGACGCATCACAAGAGCGCGCAGTAAATCCTTTGATGATCATTTTTCACAAGCACGACTCTTTTGGAACAGTATGTCCCCGCCTGAAAAACAACATATTATAGAGGCATTTAGCTTCGAGGTAGGAAAAGTGAAGAGTAAATCAGTTCGGCAGCAAGTTGTGGATATGTTTGTCCATGTAGATAAAGCAATGGCTACAACAGTGGCAGACAATGTTGGCGTTAATCGCCCTACAGGAGAACAGTCCAAGGTCACAGCCTCCTCACCAGCACTTAGTCAAGCCAATACCATTAAATTGCCTTATACACTTAAGGTCGGAGTCTTAATTGGCGATGGCTTTGATGCAAATGAGGTCGGTGAAGTATTGAAATATTTAACAAGGCAAGGTGTACGCTACAGCATTATCTCCGATCGACTAGGTGTTGTGACAGGGAATAATGGGGTTCAATTAACGGCTACTGACACATTTATCACAACTGATGCTGTATTATTCGACTCGTTATATGTTGTTGGGGTAAAGGCAAGCAATCAGGCGAAATTCAATACTTATATCGTCAATTATATCAATGAAGCATATCGTCACTTTAAGCCGATCGGATTTGCTGCTACTGGCACAACTTTCTTCAATATGTCCAATGCAAACGTAGGCCCTGGCATTGTGTTAGCAACAGGTAACAAGGATTTCGCTAAAAAGTTCGTAGCAGCCATTGCCCAGCAACGATTTTGGCAACGAAATATCTATTAAATAGATCGGTGAGTAGTGAATACTTTCAGAACGAAGAGAAATACTCGCGGAACGAAGAGAAATACTCGCGGAACGAAGAGAAATACTCGCGGAACGGAGAGAAATACTCGCGGAACGAAGAGAAATACTCGCGGAACGGAGAGAAATACTCGCGGAACGGAGAGAAATACTCGCGGAACGAAGAGAAATACTCGCGGAACGGAAAGAAATACTCGCGGAACGAAGAGAAATACTCACGGAACGAGAAGTGAAATACTCGCGGAACGGAGTGAAAACTCACGGAACGAAGAGAAATACTCGCGGAACGAGAAGTGAAATACTCGCAAAAGGTAAGTAAATATTGTGCATGTCAAAAGGCCTTTCATTGAATGAGAGGCTTTTCCTCTGTCTGTCATTGCATTCAAATTTTGCGAATGATATGGTGATACATGAGGTGAAAATTATGGAAAAATTTGATATTGCTATCATTGGAGCGGGACCAGGTGGTTATGTGGCTGCCATACATGCAGCGAAACATGGCAAAAAGGTTGCTCTCATCGAACGGGATAAGCTAGGGGGAGCCTGTTATAATGTTGGCTGCATTCCTTCAAAAATTTTATTAGAGCATAGTAAGCTTGTACAGGAAATTAAACGAGGGACGAGCTGGGGAATTGCAGTGCCTCAAGTGGAAATTCATTTTCCTCGATTGATGCAGCGAAAAGATACAATTATTCAAGAGCTGTTAAACAATATTGAGCACTATATTGTCAGCAATCAGATTACTTTATATCGTGGTGAGGCCTCTGTCGCAAAGGATTTAACGATTACAATTGGGAATGAGACGATAATGGCTACAGATATTATTTTAGCGACAGGCAGTAAACCATTTGTCCCCCCATTTGAGGGTTTAGCAACTTCGACCTATTTTACAACGGATACATTTTTTGATATAGACGAGTTACCAGCTCAATTAACCATTATTGGGGGTGGGGTAATTGCAGTTGAAATGGCCTTTAGTTTAGCGCCACTTGGTACAAAGGTAACGTTACTGAATCATAGTGAGGACATATTACAAACGGAAGAGGCTGAAGCAAGACCGCTGATTCGAGAAAAAATGAAAAAACTTAATATCGAGCTTGTGACAGATTTCAAGTTTGAAAAGTTTGAAGGCAATAGCATCCATACATCTAAAGGTGCTTATACATATGAAAATCTCTTATTTGCAACTGGTCGTCGTCCCAATACCGAAATCGCTCAGCAATTAGGCTTAACTTTAGATGGTCGATTAATTGCAGTGGATGAACATTTACAGACAAGTCAGCCACATGTTTATGCAATAGGTGACTTAGTAGATGGTTATCAGCTAGCGCATTCTGCCAGTGCTGAAGGCATTTACGTTGTCGATTATATTGTGGGCAAACAGCCAACATCAATTGACCAAACTTCAATTCCTCGTTGCGTTTATACACATCCGGAAATTGCTACATTTGGTTTATTAGAGGAGCAGGTCACAATACCTTACACCGTAACCAAAATGCCACTACAGACAAATTCTAAGGCATTAATGGAGGGGAATACAGAAGGCTTTGTGAAGTTAATTGCAGCAGAGGAAAGTGGTCAAATTTTAGGTGCATGTGTTGTAGCCGATGGTGCCACAGAAATGCTTAATGCTATATTGGCAACAAAAAATGCAGGTGGTACAGCCCAATCACTTGCGCAGATGATCTTCCCACATCCAACGGTGTCGGAGCATATTGGAGATGCCGCAAAGGCTGTTTTTGGGAAAGCAATTCACCAATCATAAAAAAGCTATTGACATTCAGAGAATTTATGTTAGATTAATTTTATAAGAATACTTGGTATTAGAGTTGACTAGGCAACTAGAGGCTTCTATTTTACAAAACGGTAATCCGCCTGATTGTAAAATAGAAGCCTTTTTTAATGACAATGATTAAAAGGAGTGGGAAAAATGACAAAAGCAGTTATTTTGAATGGGAGCAATTCGAAAAATTCTAGAGTTACAGCCATTCATGAAAAGGTGGAAAATCATTTTATTGCGCGAGGAATAGAGGTACATTCCAATTATGTACATGAACTACCAGCTACCGATTTACTCACTGCCAATTTTGCCAGTAAGGAAATCCAAGCAGAAAATGCGCATGTTGAGCAAGCTGATTTTATTGTCATACTAACCCCTATTTATAAAGCTTCCTATACAGGTATTTTGAAGACCTACTTGGATTTACTGCCTCAAAAAGCCTTGCTTGGGAAGATCGTACTTCCTATTGCTGTAGGAGGTTCAATCGGTCATTTATTGGCATTAGAATATGCATTAAAGCCAGTTTTAGCTGTGCTTGGAGCAACATCAATTACCCATTCTGTTTATATTGTGGATAAACAAATTATTCGCCTTGAGGAAGGTGGCTTTGCGATTGAAGAAGAGGCTAGCAGCAGATTGGAAGCGGTGTTAGAACAATTACAGAAAGTGTTAATCGTTAATTAACGTGGTAAAAGCGCATTATAGGGGCATCCTATAATGCGCTTTCTTTAATTGATTTCAACATTTTCTTCATTCTCCATAGGTATTGTAGAGAGATATAAAAAAGCTTCATCTTGCAATAGCAATAATTTTTCTTCACAAATTCCGTGTGATAATGGTCCAGAAAATATGGACTCCCACCATGTCCCAGTTGTTGTTGTCATTCATCTACGCCCCCATTTCAGTTTTAATATGTAGTTGTATATTTCCCGAGATAAAAAAACTAAAACATTTCATTTTCACATAAAGCCATTTCACCCCCGATGCAGAAAGAGGATTTTTGCCCTCCGATGTTGTATCGTATAGACAATGATAGTTTGTTTCAAAATGAAAAAACTATGTATGGCATTTTAAAAAAAGGGGTGCTTTATTGATGAATTTTACGTCACAAGATGTGGAAAATATGATTACAGAGCAGCGTCAATTTTATTTTTCTCGTGCAACAAAAAGTGTAAAGTTTCGAAAAGAACAATTAAAAAAGTTAAAAACTTCCATTTTAAAATACGAAAAAGACATCTTGAATGCGCTGTATTTAGATCTTCGTAAAAGCGAATTTGAAGCATATGCAACTGAAATTGGCATTGTTTTAGATAGTATTTCATATATGGTAAAGCATGTAGAAGAATGGATGGAGCCAGAAGCAGTTAAAACACCGATACAATATCAAATGGGCAAAAGCTTCATTGTTCGTGAACCCTATGGTGTCACATTAATTATTGGACCGTTTAATTATCCATTTCAACTAGTTATGGAACCATTAATTGGTGCCATTGTTGGAGGGAACACAGCAATTGTCAAGCCGTCAGAAGCGTCTGTCCATACAGCAGCTATTGTGAAAAAAATAATTGAAGAAACGTTTCATTCCTCCTATGTACGTGTGGTAGAAGGTGAAAAAGAAGAAGTAACAGCTCTTATTCATGCGTCCTTTGATTACATTTTCTTTACAGGCAGTGTAGCTGTTGGAAAAGTGATAGCAAAGGCAGCAGCAGAACGTTTGACACCAATTGCTTTAGAGCTTGGTGGAAAAAGTCCAGCGATTGTCGATCAAACTGCAAACTTAGAAGTAGCAGCAAAGCGGATTGTATGGGGGAAATTTACAAATACTGGGCAAACATGTGTGGCCCCCGATTATTTACTTGTTCATAAAGATGTTTATGACCGTTTTATGAAAATCTTAAAAGAAACGATCCGATCGTTTTATGGCAAAAATCCTTTAAAAAGCCCTGATTACGGACGTATTGTGAATTTGAGACAATTCGATCGTTTACAACAAATTATCAAGGAAGAACGAGATGCCATTACATTTGGCGGCCGAATTGATCGTGATGATTTATATGTTGAGCCAACAATCATCGAGTATGTAAAATGGACAAGCCCATCTATGCAGGAAGAACTCTTTGGTCCTATTTTACCTGTTATGATGTATAATGAGTTACCACTGGCGATTCATCAAATTCGTCAATTACCAAAGCCTTTGGCGGCATATTTCTTCTCAGAACATGAAAAGGCCATACAATACTTTTTGGAGGAATTACCCTTCGGTGGTGGATGTATAAACGATACCATCACCCATGTTGGAAATTTACATTTACCATTTGGTGGTGTTGGACCATCTGGTGTGAAAGCGTACCATGGCAAAGCAAGCTTTGAAAACTTTACACATCCTAAATCCATTTTAAAGAAGTCCTCTAAGCTTGAGACAAATGTATTGTTCCCACCATATAAACAAAAAGTGAAAATTGTGCGGTCCATTATGAAATAGAAATTAGAAGGGAGAAGGGAGATATCTTAGGATGTCTCCCTTGAAAAATAACCTCTTTGTCCTCAAAAAATCTTCCTAATTATGTCGAAAATCGTCGATTTGTGATTATAAATGAAAATTTCGAAGAAAACATAATTATTTCTTTAAATGAAAGCGTTTTCGTTGAAAAAACACATCTGAGGCATTTTATTTATCATGAAATAAGTAGTAAAATAAGTTCAATAGAACGTGGGGGTATTCATCTTGTCGTTTTTTGTCGAGTAATCAAAAATGATGATATGAGTGTAGAGATTGATTGGAGGACTATGAAATGTATGCAGAGGAATTGTTAAGCGCATTACCTTTGAAAAAAATAATTGGCGTGTTGCCAGATCAAGTTAGTGATATTGTAATTGACTCAAGAAGTGTGCAACCAAATAGCATGTTTGTTTGTATCAAAGGTTACACAGTGGATGGGCATGATTATGCGCAAAAGGCAGTGGATGGTGGCGCAACAATCGTTGTAACAGAACGTCAATTACCGTTAGGAGAGACAATTGCACAAGTGATTGTCAGAGATACAGATCGTGCGGTAGGCTTATTAGCCGCAAAGTTTTTTGATTATCCTTCTAAGGATATAACGATGATTGGAGTAACTGGAACGAATGGTAAAACATCCGTAACAGGAATTATTCAAAATATCATGCATGGTATGGGCGAAAAATCCGCTTTATCCGGCACAATCGGTTTTAATTTAAATGGTATTTTATATGAATCTGCCAATACAACGAGTGATGCTTTATCGACACAACAAATGATTTTCCGAGCAAAAATGGAAGGTTGTCGTTTAATGACGATGGAAGTTTCATCACATGGCTTAGCACTTGGACGTTTAGCAGGTGTTGATTATGATATCGCTATTTTCACAAATCTAACACATGATCATCTTGATTTCCATGGTACGATGGAGGAATATGGCCATGCAAAAGGCTTATTATTTTCCCAACTTGGACAAGATTTAGAAAAGAGCAAATTTGTTGTCTTAAATGCTGATGATGCTTGGTCAGAGCGCTATGCCGCAATGACACCATTTCCAGTGTGGACATATGGTTTAAAAAATGAAAAGGCCGATTTCCGTGCCATTAACTGTGAATATCACGACTATATGACTTTGTTTGATGTGGAAATGCCAGAAGGGATTTATCGTGTAAAAATGAATTTGCTTGGTGAATTTAATATTTACAATGTGTTGGCAGCTATGATTGCATTTTACGGTCGTGGGTATTCTATGGAGTCCATTATTGAGCAAATAGAGCAACTACCGCCAGTTAAAGGTCGTATGGAGAAAGTTTGTTCAGATTTACCTGTACAAATTTTTATTGATTATGCCCATACACCAGATGCAATTGAAAAAGCGATTGAAGCGGCACAGCCTTATAAAAAGGGTAAGCTGATTTTCTTAGTTGGAACAGGTGGCAATCGTGATAAATCGAAACGTCCTGCGATGGCTGAAAAAGCGTCTGCTGCAGAATATGTCATTTTGACGACAGATGATCCACGCTATGAGGACTATGATAGCATTACGGGCGATCTTGCCAAAGGGATGCTTCATGACCATTATGCTTGTATCGGGGATCGGGCAGAGGCAGTACGTCATGCCATTGAGGTTGCCGAACCAGGAGATATGATTATTTTTGCTGGTAAAGGTCATGAGGATTATCAAATTATTGAAGATACAAAATTTCCACATAGTGATGCAGAAATTGCAATAGAAGCTGGCCGATTAAAATTTGTTTAATGAAAGATTAAATGTTAGGAAACCCTTTTAGTTGAACTAAAGGGTTTTCTTTTTTGAGATTTCATGTAAAAAGGTTGTACGAAAGGCAAGTCTTCTTTTATTATTATTAAGTATGAAAAAAGGAGAATGACGAGATGAATTCAAATTTAGAAAAAGATATACTATCACGTCGTACTTTTGCCATTATCAGTCACCCTGATGCTGGGAAAACGACGATTACAGAAAAGCTTTTACTATTTGGTGGTGCCATTCGTGACGCAGGGACAGTAAAAGGGAAAAAAACAGGTAAGTATGCAACGTCTGACTGGATGGAAATTGAAAAGCAACGTGGGATTTCGGTTACTTCATCCGTAATGCAATTTGATTATAATGGTTCTCGTGTGAATATTTTGGATACCCCTGGTCACCAAGATTTCTCTGAGGACACATATCGTACATTAATGGCTGTGGATAGTGCTGTCATGGTAGTGGATGCTGCCAAAGGGATCGAGGCCCAAACATTAAAGCTATTTAAAGTTTGTAAAATGCGTGGTATCCCTATTTTTACATTTATCAACAAATTGGATCGTCAAGGGAAAGAGCCACTTGAGTTAATAGAAGAGCTTGAAGAAGTACTTGGCATAAACGCTTATCCTATGAACTGGCCAATCGGTATGGGGAAAGAGTTCCTTGGTATTTACGATCGTTATAATAAACGTATTGAGCAATTCCGTACAGATGAAGCTGAACGATTCTTACCAATTGACGACAATGGAGAGCTTGCTGTGGAGCATCCAATGAAAGTTACTTCTTATTATTCACAAGCAATGGATGATGTTTTACTGCTAGATGAAGCTGGAAATGCCTATTCTGAGGAAAAAATTCGTCGTGGAGAATTAACACCTGTATTTTTTGGTTCAGCATTAACAAACTTTGGTGTGCAAACGTTCCTTGAAACCTATTTACAATTTGCACCGACACCTCAGCCTAGAATTACCGAAGATGAGCAATTTATTGATCCTGTTGAACATGATGAGTTTTCAGGTTTCATTTTCAAAATTCAAGCCAATATGAATCCTGCCCACCGTGACCGCATTGCCTTTGTACGCATTGTTTCTGGTAAATTTGAGCGCGGAATGAATATGACATTAGCTCGTACAGGTAAGTCATTTAAAGTGACTCAATCTACACAATTCCTTGCAGATGATCGTGAGACCGTAGATGAAGCGGTTGCGGGAGATATTATTGGGTTATATGATACAGGAACTTACCAAATTGGGGACACTGTTGTAGGTGGCAAGAAAACATTCCAATTTGAAAAATTACCGCAGTTTACACCAGAGCTATTCGTACGTGTAACAGCGAAAAACGTAATGAAATCAAAGCAATTCCATAAAGGGATTTTACAATTGGTACAAGAGGGAGCTATTCAATATTATAAAACGCTGCATACAGAGGAAGTCATTCTTGGTGCAGTTGGTCAATTACAATTTGAAGTGTTTGAGCACCGTATGAAAAATGAATACAATGTGGAAGTAAGAATGGAGCCAATCGGTTCTAAAATTGCACGATGGATTGAAAACGAAGAGGATGTTAAAGAGTCCATGTCTTCTGGTCGATCTATGCTAGTGAAAGACCGCTTTGATAATCTTGTTTTCCTATTTGAAAATGAGTTTGCCATGCGCTGGTTTGCTGATAAAAACGAAAACATTAAACTTTATAGCCTTCTATAATTACCAGACACGAATCGACAATTTTGCGATTCGTGTTTTTTTGCAAGGAAAATTGACACTGTTTGTAGAATATAGACAGTATTAGGAAATATATTGCACGACGAACTAATTGAAGGGGGCTTAGCTCATTTATAAATCGGCTATCCTAGAAAGGAAGAGGTAGAAAAAGGAGTTTGTTTATATGAATATTAGTCATTTTTCCATTAAAAGACCCGTCTTTACAATTGTTACGATGCTTTTTGTCATCCTGTTAGGCGGTGTCTCCTTATTAAAAATACCGATTACGTTAATTCCAGAGTTAAATCCCCCCATAGGTGTTGTTGTCACTTCTTATCCTGGGGCAAGTCCAACAGAGGTGAATGAGAAGATAACGAAACCATTAGAGGCTACACTTGCCACCTTACCTGGCATAAAAAAACTACAGTCAACCTCACAAGAAGGCTCTAATTTAATTATGCTTGAGTTTAATTGGTCCACGAATATGGAAGATATCCAACTCGATATTTTACAGCGAATTGATATGACACCACTGCCAAATGATGCGGGCAAGCCTAGTTTTTTAAAGTTTGATCCGTCTCAATTTCCCATTATTCAACTATCATTACGTGCAGAAAATAATGATGTAGATGTACGTTTATTAGCAGAGGACTTAGAAAAAGAACTGCGACGGACAGAGGGTGTTGCAAGTGTAAATGTTTCTGGCAAGTTGATCGAGGAAGTACAAATAATATTAGACGAAGCAAAGCTAGTGGAAAAAGGCTTAACACAAGCAGACATTATACAAATTATCCAAGCGAATAATGTATCTCTCCCTGGTGAACCTGTTTCAACAGATGATGGTAAGCTGTTAACAACACGTATTGTAAGTACATTATCGTCACCTGAAAGTATTGCAAGTTTGATCGTTTCAGTGAACCCGTTAACAGGTGAAGCGCTAACTGTGAGCGATCTTGCAACCGTAGAGAGGACAGAGCAACAATCTATTACGACAACTCGTGCAAATGAGCACCCAGCAGTCCTTATGTCCGTTTTACAGGAATCTGGCGCGAATACAGCAGAAGTTTCCAAAGCGTTTCAGCAAACATTAGATGAACTACTAAAGAAAGAGCAATATAAGGGAATCACGGCAGACATTCTTGTCGATCAAGGTAATTATGTAGATTTAGCTATTAATAACATTGGCTCTTCTTTAATTTTAGGTGGATTATTCGCGATGTTCATCCTATTTGTTTTTTTACGTAGTGTAAAGAGTCCAATCATTATTGGTATTGCTATTCCTTATTCGGTTATTGTGACATTTGTGTTGATGTTTTTTGCGGATTTTACCCTTAACATCATGACACTAGGTGCTCTTGCACTGGGCATTGGTATGCTAGTGGATAATGCCATTGTTGTTATTGAAAATATCGAAAGACATTTAGGGCTAGAAAAGGATCCTATCACAGCAGCGCAGGAAGGAACTAAGGAGGTTGCACTTGCTATTACAGCTTCCACGTTAACTACTATAGCCGTATTCATTCCTGTTATGTTTATCGAAGGATTGATTGGACAAATATTTACAGAATTCGCCCTAACGATTTCGTTCAGCCTAATCGCTTCTCTAGTAGTTGCGCTTACTGTCGTTCCAATGCTAGCAAGTCGTCTTTTAAAAATGAAAAATACCAATTTTTATGAGCAGCGCAGTAGCTCTAAATTTTACAACCATTATAAATCCTCTATTGTATGGGTATTACGGCATCGACTGCTAATTCTAATTTTCACGGTGATGTGCTTTGGTTTATCCTTATTTGGGCTGACAAGAATTGGTACAGAATTTTTACCACCTACCGATGAAGGATTCACATCTATAAGTGTCAATCTTGAAAAAGGTGTCGCTGTATCGGAAACAGAAAAGGTAGTGAAGCATATTGAGGAGCGCTTGAAGCAGGAAAAAGATGTGGATGTTTATGTTAGCTTAATTGGGGGTACGCAACAATCCCAAGCGCGTGGACAAACGAGCGCCAATCAAGCTGAAATGTATGTCAAACTAGTACCATTAGCAGAAAGGCAACGTTCCATTTTTGAATTTGTGGAAGAGCTGGAGCAAGATATAAAGGGAGAGCTTGGAGAGCAAGCTGATATTACATTTAATGTATCAACAGCAACGGGTTCGTCACCACATACATTAACGTTCCGATTAACAGACTCAGATGAACAAAGGCTACAGCACACTGTTAAAAAAGTGCAGCAAGAGCTACAAGCGATTCAAGAAGTAACAAAGGTTTCAACGGATCTAGACCAGACTGTGCCAGAGATTCAAATTGAGGTTGATCGAGAAAAAGCAAAAGACTACGGTTTTATCCCAGCACAAATTGCTCAAACCGTGAACCAAATGACAAAAGGACAATTAACGTCTCAACTACTTACTGAGGACGGCGCTGTATTACCCGTTTATACGGGTTTTGGACAGGTATTTAATACGAGTATAGATGCGCTAAAAGCCATGCAGCTTCGTTCTCCAGCAGGGTTGTTTGTGAAATTAGAGGACGTTGCTACTGTATCTATACAAGAGGGACCCGTGTCCATTCGTCGTTCTGATCAGGCAGCAGCAGTAGCCTTTTTTGTAGATTATGAAACAAAGGAATCATTGGGCGGCATTTCGGCAAAAGTAGATAAAGCATTGACCCAAGTTCATTTACCGCCTGCTACTCAAATTGTTTTTAGTGGGGATCGAGAGCTTTATGATAGTGCAATTGACGATATGCTATTAGCAGTTATGCTAGCAATCGTACTAGTTTATATTGTAATGGCTGCGCAATTTGAGTCATTTAAATATCCGTTTGTCATCATGTTTACAGTCCCATTAATGATCATCGGTGTGGCGATTGCTATGTTCGCAACACATACTTTAATCGGTGTGACGTCTGTCATCGGTATTTTAGTGCTTGTAGGGATTGTCGTGAACAATGGCATTGTGCTTGTCGATTATATTAACCAGCTAAAGGCGAAGGGCATGTCTGCTTATGAAGCTATTTTACTGGCTAGCCAAGATCGTCTTCGACCGATTTTAATGACAGCATTAACGACTATTTTAGGACTGTTTCTACTAGCGCTTGGTATTGGTGAAGGGACAGAGATGAACCAACCGATGGGGATTGCGGTTATTGGAGGCCTTGTAACCTCGACATTGCTAACATTGTACATTGTACCGATTATCTATAGTTTAGTGGATAAAGAAACAAGAAAGATGCGCTAGATTTCAAGGGGGAATAGGAGATGAACGTTCATTTTTTTACTGGATTTCCTGGTTTCATTTCAAGTCAACTCATTCGGACATTATTCCAAAAGAGACAGACACAACAAGTGATTGCGATTGTGTTGGCAGGTGAAACCATTAAGGCAGAGCAGGAAAAAAGCAAAATAATAGAAGCTTTCCCTGACTGTTCAATTCATATTGTAGAAGGCGATATTACGCTGCCAAATCTGGGTTTAGACGATCAAATAATCAGTGGAATTGTACCAAAAATAGAAGTGCTTTGGCATTTAGCCGCTATTTATGATTTAGCGGTACCACGTGATCTTGCATGGAAAGTGAATGTCCATGGTACAACAATGGTCAATGATTTTGTGCGCACCTTACCGAATTTAAAACGCTATATGTATTTTAGTACAGCCTATGTGGCAGGCACACGTGAAGGGATACTGCGTGAAAATGAACTCATTCGGCCTTCAGCATTTAAAAACTACTATGAGGAAACAAAATATGAGGCCGAGCTTCGAGTTGAAGATTTAAAATCAGAAATACCACTTACGATTATTAGACCTGGAATAGTGCGGGGGCATTCAATGACAGGTGAAACCATTAAATTTGATGGACCTTACTTCTTTTTAAATTTAGTAGAACGATTAAAGAGTTTACCCTTTATTCCATACATCGGCCGATCGACATCAACGATTAATGTCGTACCCGTTGATTATATTTTAAATGCCTCAGTTTTTGTAGTGAATGAACAAGGTGCAGAAGGCAAGACACTTCATTTAACAGATCCTAATCCTCACCCTGTACAGGAAGTATACCGTACTATGGTGAAATTAATAACGAATGTCTATCCAAAGGGACGTTTCCCATTTATATTAGCAAAGCTATCGTTACAAGTTCCTTTTATTCGAAAAAAACTTGGAGTTGAACAAGAAACGCTAGATTACTTAACATGGAATGCCACATTTGACACAGCTGAAGCACAGCAAATTTTACAAAAAGGTGGTATTACATGCCCTGATTTTATACAGACTATGCCAAAAATGATTGCCTTTTATTTAGCACATAAGGAAGAGAAGAGCTATCAAATTCAGATTAAGTAAAAACAATATAGATATTTTTGTCAGTTGTAAATGATAGTGCTATAATGATGGAAAGAAGATACCTTCGACAATTTGTCAAAGGGGAGTAGCTAACAGGAATGATATGTCCTGGTTTCACATTCGTCAAGACATGGTTATGACCATCGGGTGTGATAGTGAATGGCTCTATACGTAATGACGTGTAGATTGATGTACCATAAAAGAAATAGGTACGAATTTACTTAGCGAGACCTTTGCCTGAATTAGGGCAGAGGCTTTTTTCTTTTGTACTTTAGATAAAATAGTCGTTTTAGGGATAGAGCTTAGAGGAGGCACTAGAATGGAAGCAATTATATTACAATACGGCTGGGTGTTAATTGTCCTTGTTGTATTAGAAGGATTACTTGCAGCTGATAATGCGGTAGTGATGGCTGTGATGGTCAAGCATTTACCACAGGAACAGCAAAAAAAGGCGTTATTTTATGGACTATTTGGAGCACTGATTTTCAGATTTTCCGCCTTATTTGTTATTACAGTATTGGTAAACTATTGGCAAATCCAAGCAGTCGGTGCGGCCTACCTATTGTTTATGTCTGCGAAAAATATATATGATTTGCGTAAACATAAAGATGATGAAGAGGAAACAGCTGAAAGAGCAGAGAAAAAGGGTTCTGGATTCTGGTTAACGGTTCTTAAGGTTGAAGCAGCAGATATTGCATTTGCTATTGATTCGATGCTGGCAGCCGTTGCGATCGCTGTAACTTTGCCTCACTTAGGAAATTTTGATATTGGTGGCATCAATGGAGGACAATTTATTGTCATGCTTCTTGGTGGATTTATCGGTGTCATTATGATGCGTTTTGCAGCACAATGGTTTGTTAAAGTATTGAACGATTATCCTTCACTTGAAACGGCAGCATTTCTTATCGTTGGTTGGGTCGGTGTGAAGCTCGTTATCTTAACATTAGCTCATGAAAAAGTAGGGATATTACCTGTAGAGTTTCCTCATTCAACTGCCTGGGAATTAACATTCTGGATAGTCTTACTAGGCATTGCATTTGTGGGCTACCTAGTGGGAGTTCGTCATAAAAAAAATAATTAGTATCTAAATGGGAGGAATAGTTGTTACTATTTCTCTTTCTTTTTTTATGTATCTTTTCTATACTATTATCTATCTAGTTGGGCATCATATGTGGGAGGAGTTGTTAAAGTGCCTTGGAAAAAATCATCAAATAGACTTGTCACACCATTTCAGGTACTTGTTTCTTATTACTTTATAGCTATAGCGATTTCCTTCCTGTTATTACGACTTCCAGGCGTTCATCAAGAGGGCGTAAGAATTTCCTTTTTAGACAGCTTGTTTACAGCAGTAAGTGCAGTTAGTGTCACGGGCTTAACAACGATTACTATTTCGGAAACCTATACAACCTTTGGGCTTGTGATGATTCTTGTTATTTTACAGTTAGGGGCCATTGGTATTATGTCACTTGGTACCTTTGTGTGGCTGCTAGTAGGGAAAAAAATTGGGATGCGTGAGCGTCAATTAATTATGATTGACCATAACCAGTATAATTTGTCCGGTGTTGTGAAACTAATTCGTGAAATCATAAAGATTTTATTTGGCATTGAAGTTGCGGGTACGATTATTTTAACGCTACATTTCACCAATTATTTTGATACATTAGAAGAAGCCTTTTTACATGGGATATTTGCTTCCATCTCTGCTACAACAAATGGTGGTTTCGATATAACTGGAATGAGCTTACTGCCATTTCATGATGATTACTTTGTACAAATGGTTACAATGGTACTGATCGTGTTAGGTGCTATCGGCTTCCCAGTATTAATCGAATTAAAAACGTTCTTGCTCAATCGACGTGAGAATTTTCGTTTTAGTTTATTTACTAAAATTACTACATCCACATACGCTATTTTATTTGTTGTAGGTGCACTTGTCATTTTACTTCTTGAATCTTTCCATTCCTTCAAGGAAATGTCCTGGCACGAGGCGCTATTTTCGGCGATGTTCCATTCAGTATCAACAAGATCGGCTGGATTGACAACATACGATGTTACGACATTTAGTGAAGCAACAGATATATTTATGAGTTTCCTTATGTTCATCGGTTCTTCGCCAAGCTCAGTTGGTGGAGGGATTCGCACAACTACTTTTGCCTTAGCTATTTTATTCTTAATTACTTTTGCTAGGGGAAGAGAAGATATTCAAGTATTTGGGCGAGAAATTCATTTAATAGATGTCTTTCGCTCATTCGTTGTTATTTTATTAGCATTTTTTATGGTGTTAATTGCTACACTTATCTTACTCATCACAGAGCCACAAGCATCACTGATTCAGATCATTTTTGAAATCACTTCAGCGTTCGGTACTTGTGGTATGTCGTTAGGAATCACCGAGGACTTATCTGTCATTGGTAAAATCATTATCATTATTTTAATGTTTATCGGTCGAGTAGGGTTAATTTCCTTCCTTTACACACTTGGTGGTGGGGGTAGAGGGAAAAAATCAAGCTTCCATTATCCAAAGGAACGCGTAATCATTGGGTAATTATACAGAAACGATGGTATATAAGGGCTTTGTAAGGGACAATCATTAGATTGCCCTTTTTTGCCCCCGAAAGTTCAATTTTCTAGATAATCACTGAATTTTTTGAGGGGACTTCTTTCATGTTCAGTGGTTACATGTAAATAGCTATTTGCAGTTATCTCTCTATTTTTGTGAGCAAGAATGGTACTAACATATCTACATCAGCTTCTTACTTCATAACTGAGAGTGTGTATGCATCTTGAAATACTCATGCTAACTAGGGAGCATAACACATTACTATTAATATGATTCTAAAAAAATAATTACCCTATTTTGACCAATCAATACTAATATATAGTTTCTAAATATTGGTATTTTATAATAGTTTAAAGTAAAAGATTATTTTATGAATAAAACGAATTTACTGGTAAATATTATAAGTATAGTAAATGACTTTCTTCTATTATATATAGATAAAAAAGAAGTAATTTGTCGAAAACTGTCATTACAGGTGTATATACACGAGGGAAAACCTCTTGTTCGCGTCCCCTATCAAAAGTTAATTTTAAGGAATTAAAAAGTAATTGCCTTAATATAGGTAGTTCAAATACAATAAAAAACACATAAAAAGGCTACACGAATAAATGCGTAATAATGGGGAATGTTTTAGAAGAAAATGATACTTAATAAAGAACATTCCTGCGTATTTTTCATTAAAAAAGGTGAAAAATACGAAATTGTCATACAATTTTCAAAAAATTTAAAATTGTTTTTCCCGCATTTTTAAAATTTTTGTGGGTATTATTTACAAAATAGAACTAGCTTGTCTTTAAGGCATTTGCCCTAAACTTTTGGAGGGAGGCTATGAATACTTGACTAACTCATTTAGTTAGTCGAAGAAAGTACATATACAGTCATGTTATTTTTGTGAAAAGGATTTAAGAATTGTTTAAGAAAGAAAAAAACTAGTCCTGACTGTTAGCACAGGACTAGCTTTTATTATTAACTAGAGTGGATAGATGCAAAATATGGTTGCTGACCGTGACGGAAATAGGTTAACAGATAGCCATTTTTTTGTACAATTTTGCCATTTAGGAAATTGTGATAGTCAAGGCCATGAGGGATAATCAGTGTATGCTTAAACAACTCTTTCTCAGATAGCTTAAAGCTAGCAAATTCCTCGCCAGCGATAGTAGGATCTTCGCGTAATGCTTGATAAAGGGCTTTTTGTTGCTCTTCTGTTGGGCGTTCATTCCACCACAGCTTACGTGGTTGGAACTGCTGTGCCATTAGATAATCAAGCTGCATGAGACTCTGGATAATATTTAAATTCACGCCCTCCACAGTTTCCAAAAACATTAATAAACGGCGGAATAAATCTTCCAACTGATGGCCAATACGAGACCAACCTTTTGTTTCCCAATACGTCCCAAAGTTTTGGAAAAAATCAAATGGTGTGTCAAAGACCTCAGTAACTAAGTATTCAATCGTATGATCCATCCGATGGTCATTCCAATACTTCTCAAGAACATCCTCTGCATGTTTAATGCGTACGATATCATCAAAGGTTAGCACATTATTTGAAAAGATTTCGTAAGGAGAGACATCCACATAGGTATAACCAAACTTTTCCGCTTCTAATCGAAGGCCTGTACCACGTAAAAGCTTTAAAAATCCTAGCTGTAACTCTTCTGGTCTCATCGCAAAAACGTCATTAAACGTTTGACGGAAGCTTGCGTAATCTTCCTCTGGTAGACCAGCAATTAAATCTAAATGTTGATCTATTTTTCCGCCATCCTTCACCATTGTTACCGTTCGTTTTAGCTTTTCAAAGTTTTGACGACGTTTCACGAGTGTATTGGTTAAATCGTTTGTAGATTGTACGCCAATTTCGAAACGGAACAAACCTTTTGGTGCATTGTCATTTAAGAATTGAATCACCTCAGGGCGCATAATATCTGCAGTAATCTCAAATTGGAATACAACACCAGGTTTATGTTCATCAATTAAAAACTGGAACATTTCCATTGCATAGCTACGGCTAATATTGAAGGTACGATCCACGAATTTAATTGTCCGAGCTCCGTTATCCATTAAAAAACGAATATCTTCTTTTATTTTTTCACGGTTAAAGTATCGTACACCTACTTCAATAGAAGATAAACAAAATTGGCAACTAAATGGGCAGCCTCTACTTGTTTCGATATACTGAATGCGTTTACCTAAATGGGGAAGATCCTCCTCAAAGCGGAATGGACTTGGTAATTCACGCAAATCAATTTTAGGTGGCATAGCGTGAATTTTGACTTTTCCATCCTCTAAATAACAAATGCCTGGAACATCCTCTAACAAAATTTCACCGTGGAAATAGCGTAATAATTGTTTGAAAGAAGTTTCTCCTTCGCCCATGACAATAAAATCTACCTCGGGTATTTGACGTAACCAATGATGAGAATCGTAAGAAACCTCAGGACCTCCTAGCAAAATTTTAACATTTGGACAGACAGTCTTTAACATTTTTATAACGTGAATGGTTTCTTCTATATTCCAGATGTAGCAACTAAATCCAACAATATCAGGTTTTTTTTGGAATAAATCTGATACAATATTAAAAGCAGGATCCTTAATAGTGTACTCTGCTATAATTGGATTAAATTCTGGTAAAGCGGCGCCTTTAAGATAGCGCAATGCTAAATTTGTGTGAATATACTTTGCATTTAAAGTAGTTAAAATAGTATTCATGCAATAATCTTCCTTTCAACATCTTATTGTATCAGTCAAGTATCTGACATACAATATAATTCTTTTTACCTATTTATTTTGTGAACGGTTCGTGAAATAATTTAAAATACTTAAATTTACTAAATTTTGTAATAATAGAATCGTGCTGTCATAAAGTATAGTAAAGGCTCAAAATTCGATTTAGAGGTTTTTTACTCTTTTGAAAGGTTCGGTGAGAAAGTTGAAGCAAAATGATATTAATCAATGTTTTGGAAATCTTATGAAAAGTACTTCGTCACCAACACTTATACTCAATAAAGCAGGGAAAATTTTGAACGTTAATGAGGCTGCTATTAAACGTTTTAATCTTAATTTAACGTATATTGGCTATTTAGCTATGGACGAGCCATCTAATTTTAAATGGACTAAATTCGTCAAACAATTACAAAATGATTTACGTTCAGAAGAAATTTTTAATATTCGTACAACTGGAAACGACTATGAAATGCTGTCTTTTAAATGTTTTTATGATCCTAATACAGAAGAAATTGTTGCGCAAATTTCTACACTAAATGATGATGTTGCTCATAAATTATACATGAGTCAGGCGCATGAAAGATCACAATCTTTTAATGCATACGATTATTTACCTTATGCTGTTATTGTAAGTGATGCTAGCGGTATTATTCTTGGGCTTAATAAGTATGCGGAAATGTTTCTGAAAGTTGAAAATTCGCAGTTGCTCCATAAAGCACATCAACATATATTCGATTCATTTACATTGAAAAAGGGACAAATTACATCATACCTGTCTAAGCTGATGGGTGACAAGCATGCAAGTATTCATGTAGTCGATGAAACACAAGTAAGCAGAACTTGCTATTATGAAATTTCCAGTATTTTCGATGAATACAATAATATTATTGTCACGGTTATCAATGATGAAACAGAGAAAAAACAACTTCAGCATAAAGTCGAGCATCAGCAAGCATTAAATGTTGTGGGACAGATGGCTGCAAGTATTGCGCATGAAATTCGTAACCCATTAACTTCTTTAAAGGGATTTACTGAATTATTAAAGTTAAATGCTGATGATGAATCACGCATGTATCTCTCTGTTATTGACAGTGAGCTTCAACGGATGGAACAAATTTTATCCGAGCTTTTAGTGTTGTCTAAGCCAACGACGATGAAAGTTGAATTATTAGAACTGGATCATATTGTAAAGCAAGTCATTGAGTTTATGCTACCAGATGCACTCATGAAAAATATTATGATTCAGTACATTTCTCCTTCTAACCAAATTTATATCGGTGGCAACGAGAATCGCTTAAAGCAGGTGTTAATGAACCTAATTAAAAATGCAATGGAATCCATGAATAATGGTGGCACGATTACAGTTGAAATGGCGACAAATGACTGTGCGATTGTCGAGCTTATGATTAAAGATGAAGGGGTTGGCATGGACAGCACGACACTTCAAAACCTATTCCAGCCTTTTTACACGACAAAATCAACAGGGACAGGACTGGGCCTTGCTTTCGTGAAAAAGGTGATTGAAGAACATGATGGGGTAATAGGCGTTAATAGTGAACTACAGAAGGGGACATGCTTCCATCTGCAGTTCCCAATTTACACATTTAATCAACTTGATACATTGGAAGTATCCTCAAAAGATTCTGCTTATTTAGTAACGTAAATAGAGTAAAAATGGTGAGATAATTCACAATAAAACCTTCTAAATCATATAATGCTTTTGACAATGCTTTTCTAATATCGCTATAATGTCATATAAAGAGCGAAGTGAGAGGAAAAGAATATGAAGTCAGAAGATCTAAAACAATCTTTAAAATTATATATTGTACTATCGCGTGCATTGAAAGCGATCAATGAGACAACACATCAATTATTTCAGGATAATGGTTTAAACCCAACTGAATTTGCTGTTCTAGAGCTTCTTTACCATAAAGGGAGACAACCTTTACAGCAAATAGGCAATAAAATTTTGCTCGCTAGTGGGTCTATTACGTATGTCATTGATAAGCTTGAAAAGAGAGGCTATTTATTACGTGTTTCTTGTCCTTCAGATCGTCGTGTGACATATGCAGAAATCACTGGAGAAGGTGAAGCCTTTATGGCAGAGCTATTCCCAAAACACGAGCAGCATTTGCATGAATTAATGAGTGTGCTATCACCGCAAGAAAAGGAACAAGCAATTACGTTATTAAAGAAAATAGGCCTTTCTATTAAGGATTTATCTTATTAAAAAAGTTGTCTCATTGATTTGAGACAACTTTTTTATAATGGAAATAAAAGGACGATAGACAATGTCTATCGTCCTTATTGTCTTACTATTTTTTAGAGATAGTGGCTGCCATATTAAGCATAGCATCTGTTAAATCTTGTTTATCGTTATCGTGAATTGTTAATTTTGTAATGAGACCATCTTTTTCAAAAACAACCCCAATAACTTTCTCTGTGTCAAAGTCTACGACATAACCCTCGATATGTTGAACATTTTTAAATGCTGCTAATTCTTCAGTAGTTAAAGCTACTGTTTCGCCTACAGCATTCATATAATCTTGCATAGTTGTTTTCACTTCATCAAAGCTTGATTGTGATGCTTCAATTGTTTCAATACGCATAAACACTTCGTCATCATCATTAGATACTAACATATCTTTACCTGGTTCTTCCTGTGTCATTGTAAATCCTGGAAGCTGTTGTAGCTTGTAGGTTTGATTGACACTTTCAGACTGAGTGGCTGTTTCCGTTTTATTTTCGCCTTTTTGTACGTATTTCACATCTTGTTGTGGCTGTTTAGAAGTATCCTCTGTATTTGTATCATCTGATGCAGGAGTTTCCTCTTCTTCTTGTGATTCGCCTGCAGTTTCATCTCCAGATGGTTTTTGATCAACACCAGTATTGGATGGCTCATTTTGTTGAGCATCTGAATCCCCTGTTTTATCAGAGGTATTACAACCTACAACTAATACGGCTGTTAGTACTAATGCAAGAATTGAAAATAATTTTTTTTGCATAAAAAACCCTCCTTTTCTAAATTAAACGTTTGTAAAGATAAAATGTTTCCAAAATTAAATGTTATGATGTTAAAGGCAACACTAAAAATAATAATAGTACAAAAACGACATGAGCTACAATAACAAGTGGCATACTTTTTTTCCACTCATAGATGAAGCCCCAAATAATACTTGCCAAAAGTACAGCTATAACACCAAGTATAAAACCACTTAGAGCAATTGATATCGCACACAGTATGGCAGTTACTATAACAGCCAACGATGGACGCATAAAGCGTTTTAACTGCTGTTGGATATAACCACGCCAAAATAGTTCTTCACCTATGGCAACGATGAATACGAGTAAAACATAGTGCCAAATATTTTGTGGTCCATAGTTTGTTAAAAACTTTTGAACGGATTGTACTAAATTATTATTAATATATGGAGCGAGCCAGTAACCAAAGCGAATGATACCATATGTGATGGTACCGTATCCAATACCAAAGAGTAAAAATTGCCATGTAGGTAATTTATCTTCAATGGAGCCAGCTAAGATGGCGATGGCAATACATACTAATAAAGTAAATGCATACATGTACCAAAATACTGCTTGGTTAGCAAAGGTAAAAGCAAGCATGCCATAAACGAATAATAAAGAAAGGAGAAATAGTAGTGTTTGTTTCGAATTTGTTAGCATATTCGACCTCCATACTTTAATTTTATCAAAAAAATAGCCCCTTATCATCTATAAAGACAAATAGGGACTATTCGGACTATTAAGCTTCATTAGTATATAAAATTTTATAACGTTTATGATTGACGACCGTTTTCTCTTCAATCTCAAGGGAATCAAAATTCTCCATATATGTTAAATTAACAATCACCGAATTTTCATTTACCTTTTCGACAATACCTTGTAGACCATTTTTAAACTCGATAATATTTCCAACTTCAGCTATTTTCACAGACAGTCAGCTCCTTCATCGACTAATAATATACAGTTTGCATGAAAATTTGGGAAACGTAAAGCTTTTTTTAAATAATTCATAATTTATTACACAAAAGATGAAAAGAGAGGTATAAAATAAATGGAAAAATACGAAAATATGCTTAAACAATTACAAAACGGGGAAATAGAAAGTATTGAAATTCAAAAGGAAGATTTTTATGAATTTCGCGAAATACTTGTAAAGCATCCTTTATTTAAACATTATAGGGGTGAGGCCAAACAAAATGGACGGATTATATATACTTATACTGAACTTCCGAGAAGTTAAAATTTGTCGAACATTGTCGTAAGTTAATGCTGTAAGAAATAAAATATAAATGTATAATAATGGTATGATTATTTGTGTGTGGAGGGTTGTATGAATGGTCAATCTACTCTTGAAACAAATGGAACAAACTCGTGAGATGATGATTCGCTCAGGTGTAGAAAACGGGTTACAAAATGCAAAAACCATTCAACTGAGTCGCAGATTAGATCAGTTAATGAACACTTATTATAGACAGATGGCATTTGAGGAAGAAAAAGACCAAGAAAACTAAAAAGATTGTTCCAGTATTCAGAGTAAAAACATTTTAACATATATGTTTAAAATGCATTTCAATGGGGAATAACTTACTATGAACACAGCAACATTCTCATTTCCCCCTTTAGAGCAGTGATCCCCCAATCACTTGCTCTCTTTTTTTTCGCTTATTCGGTATATATGTCATACATAAAAAGTTTAGTACAAGTTATGGGAAGAGTTTGAATTATATGTTTCCTTCACCTAAACTGAAAAGATACAGAGTTTGGATTCTCACCGAGAGTGCAGACATTCTAAAATAAAGGAGCATGTACATATGACGAAGAAACGTATAGCATTTATTGGCACGGGTGTGATGGGTGCTAGCATCATTAAACATTTAATAAAAAATGGGCATGAAGTATCTGTGTTTACGCGGACAAAGGAAAAAGCAGAACCTCTTGTGGCATTGGGAGCGTCTTGGGCAAGTTCGCCAGCAGCAGCATTTAAAAATCGTGACATTGCCTTCACAATGGTTGGATATCCTTCAGATGTTGAGGAAGTATATTTTGGGCAAAATGGTCTTTTCCAAACAGCAGAGCAAGGTAACATTGTCGTTGATATGACGACTTCAGAGCCTTCCTTGGCAAAGAGAATTTATGAACACGCCCTTTCAATGGGTGTAGAGGCTTTAGATGCTCCTGTTTCAGGTGGTGATATAGGAGCACAAAATGGTACATTGTCCATTATGATTGGTGGCGATCAAGCTACCTATGATAAGATATTGCCAATTATGAAGCATTTTGGGGGAAATATTGTTTATCAAGGTGAAGCTGGTGCTGGGCAACATGCAAAGATGTGCAACCAAATTGTCATTGCTTCAGGTATGATTGGAGTGTGCGAATCACTAGCATATGGTTTAAAGGCAGGTTTAGATTTACCGACGGTATTACAATCAATCGCATCAGGGGCAGCTGGCTCATGGTCTTTAAGCAATTTAGCTCCACGCATGATACAAGGGGATTTTGCTCCAGGCTTTTATGTTAAACATTTTGTCAAAGATATGAAAATTGCTTTAGATGAATCCAAAAAAATGGGCATCTCTTTACCAGGGCTTTCATTAGCATATGACATGTATGAGAAATTGATTGAAGAGGGCTATGGTGATAATGGTACACAAGTTCTTCTAAAGTATTATAAATAGTGGCGTGAATAGGAAACCTGAAGTCTCTTTATTTCTTGGGAGACTTCAGGTTTTTTAGTACTACTCTTTACCAAAAAGTTGAGAATCTAAAGAGAAGTTAGATGCTCCTGCTAAAGCAAAATAAAGAGCTATAGCGCCTAAAGCTAAATCTAATTCATAACCAGCCAATCCATCAGCTCCGATAAAGCCAATGCTTAGTTTTGCTGTAAAGATAGCAACGATCATTGTAATCGTTAGTAAAGCGCCAAAGATTCTAGTGGCTAAACCTAAAATAATGGCAATTCCGCCTACTAATTCAATAATCGCAACGATATACGCCATAAATCCTGGTATACCTAGACTATCAAAGAAGTCAGCTGTGTAGCTGATTCCACCTTGAAACTTTTGAAAACCATGTACGGCAAAAATAATGCCAAGAACGACACGTAAAATAGTTGAACCAATCATTTGCATAATAAAATAACTCCTTTTCTTTAACTTACATTTCGTAACTTAGTTTATTTTTAAAAATAACTTTTGTCAAGTAACTTAATGTATTTTTAGAATTGGTTTTTTAGAAAAAGTGCTATACTGTTAAATAGGAACTAACAACAATGGAGGCTAGTAGATTGGATCAAAAAAATATTTGTCCACGATTTGAAAAAGCACTCATGATATTAAATCATCGATGGAATACTTTGCTAATTTATCAGTTGCTCGATGGTCCACAACGTTATTCAACCATTAAAAATCAGTTGAATATTAGCAGTCGTGTTTTAACAGAACGATTAAAGGAGTTAGAGACAGAGCAAATCGTGTTACGTACAGTAATTCCTTCTACACCAGTTGTCATTGAGTATGAGCTTACGGAAAAGGGCTATGCTATTGCGCCAGTGCTAAAAGCAATTGAACAATGGTCTTCTGACTGGGTGACACTAAATGAAAAATGATAAAAAGGTATTCAAGTGAGGGGCTTGAATACCTTTTTATCGTGTTGAAAAACAAACAATCAATAGAATTTGTGAAAGGTGAAAATGGATTTCCGTTGCAGGCTACTTGTTTTCCTGTGGGCGAGCGCCGAGCCGCTTCCTCCGCTACCGCTCCGTTTAGAGGCTCGCCTGTCTCGCTATCCTACGGGAGTCAAGTAGCCTTCCACTCCAATCCATAAAAATGTTTCTTGTTAGCAAAGGTTTTCCAATAAAGTGAAGGGTATTCACTACTCTTTATGGTGGGGTGTTGTCACTCATCACTTCTCCACATTGTAAATAAGAGCCTATCCTCTCTCTAATAATATAAATAAAGGGCTATTTTGTTCAGGAAAAGACACTGGAGCGAACGCAGTGAGCGCAGCGGCTCATCGGACGCCCCCTGGAAAGGACGCTGGCGGAACGGAAATCACCTCCCCTCACCTTGTCAAAAGATCTTTTTTGATTTACACGGAAAACGATGGAAAATGAGTGTTCATTTATCGGTCATTTGGCAGTTATTTTTCAATGAAATTGCTGTTATATTGTAAATAATATTAATTTTCTTTAAAAAAAGATATTTTTTATTACAGAGAGAGGTTAATTGATTATTATAGAAAATAGAGGGGAGGTTTTATATGAAGAAAGGTACAGCAATCGATGTACAGCATCGAAGTCAGTTAGCCATTTATTTATCATTGCCAATACTTTCATGGGCATTTTATGATTTTGCGAATACAATTTTTTCTTCAAATATAAATACAATTTTTTTCCCGTTTTACATGGATGAAGTGCTGGGTACGAATGAAGTCATGCAACAAGTAGCAAGCACCTTTATATCCTACGCCAATGCGATTGCAAGCTTGTTGCTCGTTATCTTTTCACCGCTTTTTGGGGTTTGGATTGATAACACTGGCTATAAAAAGAGGTTTATCGTATGGTTTGCATCTATTTCCATTCTTTTTACATTTATGATGGGGATCTTTGCAAATGTACAATCGACAACCAACTATTCAGGTGTCCCTCTTAGTTTATTTTTAGTAGTTGCAAGCTTTGTCATTGCAAAATTTTTCTTTAATTCAAGTCTAGTATTCTACGACTCTATGATGGGTGATTTAGGAACAAAAGAAGAGATGCCATTAATCTCAGGGTATGGAGTTGCAATTGGTTATTTGGGCACACTTTTCGGATTACTTGTATATTTATATGTTGGTAACAGCGATTTTCACCGAGCGTTTATTCCAACAGCTATCTTGTATTTATTATTTTCATTGCCATTATTTTTAATTAATAAAGATACACCTATTCCAAAAGCGCAGCGCAAGTCCATAAAGTTTTTAGACGGCTATAAAGAAATCATTCAAACTTTTAAGGATATGAAGCAATATAAGGCCATTTTTACGTTCATGATTGCTTATTTCTTTTTAAATGATGCCATTGCTACGACGATCGCCATGATGGCTGTTTATGCTACGGCAATTGTTGGATTTAGTTCTGGTCAGTTTATCGTTCTTTATTTGGTCTCTACGGTATCAACAATCATTGGTTCTCTTGCATTTGGCTATATAACGAAATCCATAGGAGCTAAACGTGCCATTACGATAGTTGCGCTCATTATGATTATTGCTTTAGTGTTCGCTGTTTTTGCCTCAGCACAATGGATGTTCTGGCTAGCAGGTAGTCTATTTGGGATATCTCTTGGATCCATGTGGGTGACATCTAGGACCTATATTATTGAATTATCACCATATGAGAAACGCGGGCAGTTTTTCGGCTTATTTGCCTTTTCAGGTAAAGTATCATCGATTATCGGTCCAGCCGTATATGGAACAGTGACATTATGGATGAAGGATTATGGCACCCTTGCTAGTCGTGTCGCGTTATCAACATTAATAGTGATGACAGTAATCGGCCTATTGGTACATCTAAAAGTTAATGATAAAAATGGAAATAGCAAGTAGGAGAAATGTATTGCCTATGATACAATTGAATTATAAATAGATGTAGAGAAAGGAGCGGGATTGCATTGGAACATAAAGGAATATTATTAGAAAGTGGCACAAATGAGCTAGAAATCGTTGAATTTGAAGTAGCAAACAATAAATTCGGCATCAATGTCATTAAAGTGAAAGAAATTATTCAACCGATACCAGTAACATTTATCCCACACGCGCACCCGCATGTAGAAGGAATTATTCAATTACGAGGTGAAGTATTACCGGTTGTAGATATGCTGCGAGTATTAGGAATTCAAGGTGCGGAGCGTAATCCTCAACAAAAATATATTGTGGCTGAATTCAATAAGCAACGTGTTGTTTTCCATGTAGATAATGTGACACAAATTCATCGTATTTCATGGAATCAAATTGAAAAGCCATCTGATATGTATCAAGGTGGGACATCACAAGTAATTGGCGTAATTAAACAAAATGAACAAATGATTCTATTGCTAGATTTCGAAAGAATTATGGTGGATATCAATCCTGAATCAGGAATTAGTGTGGAATCTGTTAAAAAGCTTGGTAAACGTGAACGTTCTGGAAAGCGTATTTTAATTGCAGAAGATTCACCATTATTACGCAAATTATTATTCGATACAATGAGCGAAGCTGGTTATGACAATGTAGAATTCTTTGAAAATGGTCGCGATGCTTATGAATACTTAGAAGGAATTGCGAATAGTGGTAGCGATATCGCAGAACATATTCAATTAGTGGTAACTGATATTGAGATGCCACAAATGGATGGTCATCATTTGACACGAAAAATCAAAGAGCACCCTGATCTTCAAAAGCTTCCTGTCATCATTTTCTCAAGTCTCATTACAGACGATCTTCGCCATAAAGGGGATCAAGTAGGAGCAGAAGATCAAATTAGTAAGCCAGAAATTGCAGAGCTCATTTTACGTGTTGACCAACTTATTCTGTAATGGTAATGACTTACAAGATACTTCACAATTTTAATAATGGGTATCCTAAAAGTAAAAATAAATGAAAGAAAAGTCGGATGCCTTAAAAGGGTGCCGACTTTTTTGTATAGGTCCACATTTTATGAACAAAATAGGCTTGGAGGATGTGATGATTTGAATGAACTAAAAACAGCCATTATTGATATCGGCTCCAATACCATTCGATTAGTATTATATCAGTATGATAATGAAGAGGGGCTTTGTGAGCTAGGAAATATTAAAACGGTAGCACGTTTGCGTACATATATATTGCCTTCAGGAGAAATGTCTGAAGAAGGTATTCAAGTGTTATCAGAAACTTTATTCACATTCAAAGCGATGCTAGAGGATTTTGAAATAACTGATGTCAAAGCAGCTGCAACTGCTGCTATCCGACAAGCCACTAATCGAGATCAAATTATAGAGGAAATGAAAAAACGAACTGGTATCCAAATCGAGCTTTTATCAGAAGAAGAAGAAGCCTATTTTGGCTATGTTGCAGTTGCCTATTCCATGGGTACAAAATCGGCCGTAACAATTGATATTGGTGGTGGAAGTACCGAAATTACGCTCTTTGAAAATAAAGAAATTCAGCAATCACATAGTTTTCCATTTGGGACAGTTTCTTTAAAGCAACGATTTGTAAAAGGCGACATTATGAATAGTAGTGAAAAAGTGGAACTCATTGCCTTTGTTAAAGAGCAATTTCAAACACTCCCTTGGATACAAAATGTCGCATTACCTGTTATCGCAATTGGTGGTAGTGCGCGGAATATTGTACAAATTCATCAGCAAAAGCATGACTATCCAATTGCAAGTGTGCATGGCTACGAAATGTCTAAGGCAGATTTGGATGATTTAAGCTCATTTTTAGGTCAACTAAGCTTTCAGGAATTGAAACAATTAGATGGGCTTTCATCGGATCGCGCAGATATTATTGTACCTGCATTAGAGGTATTTAGAGTATTAATGGAGGCGGTTGGTAGTGGGACATTCCAACTGACAAAGAGAGGTTTACGTGAGGGACTCATTTTTCAACGGATTTTGCAAACAGATGCACAGGCCTTTGATAAATACAATGTATTTGAAGGGAATGCAAGAAGATTAGCACGTCAGTATGGTCGAACTGAAATGGAAGTTGATTATTTAATGAATTTAGCAGACCAATTGTATCGTGAATGCTGTCATTTAGGTTATTTGCAATATCATCCAGAAGATTTGCATTTATTGTCGAAAGCGGCCAAGGTTTTTAATATTGGAGAGTATATTGAATTAAGCTCTTCCAGCCAACATACTTTTTATTTAATCGCAAATCAATCCATTGATGGTTTAAATCATTTAGAACGAGTAAAACTAGCACTTCTTGCATCCTATAAAAATAAAGATTATTTTGAACGATTTGCCGCTCCGTTTGCAACATGGATGGATCGTGAGGAATATCGCAAATTACGAGATTTTGGAGCGTTATTAAAATTTGTCTATGCGTTAAATGTGTCAAAGCGCAATGTTGTTCATGCCATTGAGATGCGCACAGAAGAGGATCATGTACAACTGGATATTTATGTGAAAAAGAATGCAGCTGCTGAAAAGTATCAAGCCAATCGCCATAGAAAACATTTAGAACGAGCATTAAAAATCCCAATAAGGATCAATTTTATTGAAGAAGGGTGGAACAATGGATGACAACTGAAGTAACGAAAAACGAGCTACATGAGGAAGACTTTTCAGAAAAACATAGTCGGTTATTAGAGGAGATTGCCAAGCCTCAGTACTATAATAATCGGGAATTGAGCTGGCTTGCCTTTAATGAACGAGTATTAGAGGAAGCGGAGGATATCAATAATCCTCTGCTAGAGCGTTTGAAATTTTTAGCTATATTTAGCTCAAATTTAGATGAATTTTTTATGGTGCGTGTTGCAGGGCTACAAGATCAAGTTCGAGCTGGCTTTCATAAACCTGAAAATAAATCTGGATTAACACCAAAGGAGCAGTTGGCGAAAATTGCAGAGCGTACACAAGCATTAGTTCGTCGACAGACAGAAGTTTATCGTCATTTAATTTATGATTTGCTTCCACAGCATAATGTACATATTGCAGATATGAAAGATTTAAACAGAGCACAAAAAGCATTTATCAATGAGATGTTTGCGGAAACAATCTTCCCAGTTTTAACCCCTGTAGCAGTAGACGCGTATCGTCCTTTCCCAACATTATTTGGTAAGACATTGAATTTACTCGTACTGTTAGAGCAGGATGAGACCGAAGTTGAAAGTCGGGAAAAAGTAGCCATCGTACAAGTCCCTTCTGTTCTAGACCGTTATATAAAAGTGCCATCCGAAGAAGGGAAAACAATTGTTGTTTTATTGGAGGACGTGATTGTAGCGCATATTGAAAAGCTATTTTATGGCTATAGTGTAAAATCAGCACAAGCTTTCCGTCTAACAAGAAATGCAGATTTAACGATCCATGAAGAGGGGGCTCGCGATCTGCTAGTTGAAATTGAAAAGGAACTAAAAAAACGAAAATGGGGCGTAGGGAGCCGTTTAGAAGTTCGAGTTGGAGAAATGAATGAGGAAGTACTTCAATATTTATTAGATGAATTTGAAATTGAAGAAACAGATGTGTTCCATATTGATGGGCCTTTGGATTTAACCTTTATGTTCTCTTTTGTTAAAGGTATTTCTGTTGGTCGCGAGCATCTAGAATATGAAAGCTTTATTCCACAGCCACCTTTAGATTTACAATCAGATGAAAATATTTTTGAAAAAGCTCTACAACAAGATATATTTTTCCATCATCCATATGAATCGTTTGCTCCAATTGTTGATTTTATTGCAGAGGCAGCGGTTAACCCAAATATATTAGCAATCAAGCAAACATTATATCGAGTAAGTGGCAATTCACCAATTATACAAGCATTAAAACTTGCGGCTGAAAATGGCAAACAAGTAACAGTGCTAGTTGAACTAAAGGCTCGTTTCGATGAAGAAAACAATGTACACTGGGCAAAACAATTAGAACAAGCAGGCTGTCTTGTGATTTATGGCATGAATAATTTAAAAACGCACTCTAAAATAACACTAGTTGTTAGTCGTCGTAACGGTAAAATTGAGCGTTTTGTCCATCTTGGGACAGGAAATTATAATGATGCTACTGCAAAAATTTATACGGATATGGGCATAATAACTACAGATAAAGAGTTTGGCATTGATGCGACAAACTTCTTTAACTACTTAAGCGGCTATACAGAAAAGCCTACCTTTAATCATTTAGTCGTGGCACCATTTGATATTCGAGATGAATTTATTCGTTTAATGGATGAAGAAATTGCTTGTCATAAAAAACATGGTAATGGTTTTATTAGGGCAAAAATGAACTCACTGACAGACAAAGACTTAATGATGAAGCTTTATGAAGCATCCATTGCAGGTGTAAAAGTGGAACTCATTATACGTGGTATTTGCTGTATTAGACCAGGTATTCCTGGTATAAGTGAAAACATTACAGTGACAAGTATTGTTGGCCGTTTCCTAGAACATTCTCGTATCTATTGGTTCCATCATAATGGAGAAAATAAAGTCTATTTATCGTCAGCAGATATGATGACACGCAATATGATTAAACGTGTAGAAATATTGTTCCCTGTATATGCAAGTGAAGCAAAAACTCGTATTATTGACATAATGAATGCACAATTAATGGATACTGCGAAAGCACGTATTCAAGACTCGAATGGTAAATACCATTACAAAGAGTTTGATCGTAGCGAAGATCCGTTAAATAGCCAGGAAGTTTTCTTAAAGGATGCATTAAAGCCTACGCTAGACGAAGAATAGAGCAAACACGCTACTTAGTGAGGGATAGAATGAAAAAATATAGAGAGAGTGTAGCGCCATTTGCAGATTATCAGCAGCTCATCCAACTGAATCCATTTGATGCAGTTGTCTGTTTGAAAAAAGTGGATACGGCCGTGTTTGAGGTTGTTGAATTTAATGATAAGCTATCTTTATTGCTTGAGTTACAAGATAGCTCAGCCAAGAACGCGGAGCATTTTTTTTCAAAGCCATGCTGGCTGCAATTGTCGGAACTGCTAAATCAAGATGTCAATCAACAACATGTCCTAACATTAGGTACTGATCTTCAAAAAAAAACATTTGTGATTCATGTACAGCACTTAGCTAATTCTATGGTTGCTATGATCCTTCGTGCAACACAAAGTGAAGTAGCGCCATATTTACAATTTGTGGAGCAACATGTGAGCCCAGTGTTAACGACAGATATACAAGGTCGTATTATCCATCAGAACGTTGCTGCTACCTCTGTCTTATCTAGAGAGCAGCACAGCCTAATAGGACTAGATATTTTTTCATTATTAGAAAATAGATATAGCAATGAATTTAAATTATTATTTGCCAAAACCATTGAAGGTTCAGCTTTTGGCATGCCTAGGTGTTTATTAAAGGGCCAATTGCTAAGTAAAGAGCCTTTTTATTTAAGAACGCATCCAACTTATTATAATGGTGAGGTAATAGGGGTACATTTATTTGTCAAAGAAGCCAATTCATTTATGAATGATCATGAGGCATTTTATTACCTAGCACTGATGGACGAATTAACAGGTATTTGGAACCGAAAGGCTTTTAAAGAACACTGGCTGCACCATTTAAATGACAAAAAGCAAGAACACAAGCAAGCTGCTCTAATTTTGGTTGATATTGATCGCTTTAAAAAATTTAATGAATCTCTTGGCGAGAGCAAGGGTGACGAGCTTATGCGTATGTTTAGTCATAGGCTTCGTGAGCTTTGTTACTCAAAATGCTCCCTTTATCGCTATAACAGTGATGAGTTTATCTTTGTGCTAAAAGATGCAACCATCCAAAAAATTGAGCATACCGCGAATGCAATCTTGGATGTTCTAAAACAGCCGTTTATGATAGATGGACAGGAATATTTTATTAGCGTGTCGATTGGCATTTCGCTTAGTCCAGCAGATGGAAGGGATTTAGAGACACTTGTACGGAAAGCTGATAAGGCTTTATTTTCTGCTAAAGAGCATGGCCGATCACATTACCGTTACTATCGTGAAGATATGACAGCTGTCTTTCCAAATGAAGCATTAATGGAGGCACATTTACGTCGTGCCATTGAATTTAATGAGCTGAGTCTCCATCTACAGCCACAAATGGATTTAGCAAACAATAGCATCAATAGCTTTGAAGCATTACTGCGGTGGAATAATCGTAAATTTGGTTTTGTGTCACCTGCACAGTTTATTCCGATTGCTGAGGCTTCAGGCTTAATAATCGAAATAGGTGATTGGATTATTGATGAGGTTTGTCGTTACCAAAGAGAATGGCAATCGAAAGGCTATCGTCCTGTACGGATAGCCGTTAATATTTCACCTAAGCAGTTTAGAAAAGAAAATTTCGCTCGAAAAATTAAAGCGGCTTTGAAGAAATATAGTGTACCACCCGAATTATTAGAGGTGGAAATAACCGAAAGTTCTATGACAAACGTTCATGAAACTTACTCGATTTTGACCGAGTTGAAGCAACTAGGTGTGTATGTGTCAGTGGATGATTTTGGGACAGGCTATTCCTCATTGAGCTATCTCAAGCGCTATCCAATTGATATCATTAAAATCGATCAGTCATTTATTGCAGATATTGCAAAAGATGACAAAAACGAAGCCATTATTAAGGCAATTATTTCGATGTCTCATAATTTAGGATTAGAGGTCATTGCTGAAGGAATTGAAGAGGCTTCACAAGTTGATTTTCTTAAACGTCATCGCTGTCAAAAAGGACAGGGCTATTTATATAATAAACCATTACCAGTGGAAACAATTGTTCAACAATATTTTGTTAGCTAATCAACGAGTAGCACTTTCATCGCCAAAAATGGGTGAAGTGCTACTTTTTTATTTATGGCTTTTAAGACCATCCAAGACAATAGTTGTGAATTGGGCCATTTCGGAGGCCAAATCGAAATCCTCACTATGAATTAACCAATCATAAACATTGGCACGCATACAGCGCCGAATAATTGCTTGTATGTTAGGAGCAGATACATCTTGTCTGAATTCCCCCTGTCGAATTCCTTCCTCAATATATGTATTCATAATTTGAAAGATTTTACGTTGTGGATTGATTAAGTAGTGATCTTGTTCTACTTGGTTTGTCATGGCAGCCGTATACACTGTGCGCAATAAATCTTTTCCTACAACTTTCGTTAAATAGTTCATTTGTTGTTGATAGACAAATAAAATTTTTTCACTTGCTGACAATGAAGGATCAATATTTTTTTCTACAGTGCTATAAAATTGATCCAGCTCCATAAATTTTTCTAATATAACATCATATTTGGATGGGAAATGTGTATAAAAGGTCCCTTTCGAAACATTGCAGGCTTTTGTAATTTGTTCAACAGAGACATGTTCAAAACCATACTTGTTAAATAAATCTAACGAGGTTTTTAATAATTTTTCCCGTGTTTCTAATGCCTTTTTCTGTCTGCTCGTTAATGATTCCATCGTAGCTTATTACCTCCAAAGTAAAGTATTGTAAAATATTTTTTGTAAAAATATTCTGAAAATATCTTTTTTTTAATTGACGAGATGGAATTATTTTGATTATGATTTAATTGACCGCAGTCACTGACTATGGTCAACAAAAGTATCTCGTTATTAATGTTACGACAAAAAATAGGCGTTGGCTAGTGTATCATGCAGCTTGTCTGCTGTATTTTCAAAGATTGGGGGAAGTTTAAATGAAGGAGAAATTAGGTTTTATTGGCTTAGGCAATATGGGGTTACCGATGTCTATCAATTTATTAAAGGCAAATTATCAAGTGTATGGCTTTGATACAAATGCAAAGGCCATGGAGCAATTTAGAGCAGCGGGTGGCATTGGTGTGGAAACAGCAAAGGAAGTTGCACAGCAATGTGATGTGGTGATGACCAGCTTACCGACTCCTCAGGTAGTAGAAATGGTGTATCAATCAGAACAAGGAATCATTCATCATGCTAAAAAGGGATGCTTACTCATTGATTTTAGTACAGTTAATCCCGAATTGAACGATTCATTATATAAAGAAGCAAAAGCCTTAGGGTTACGATATTTAGGAGCACCTGTAAGTGGGGGAGTAATTGGAGCAGTAAATGCTACTCTAACAATTATGGTTGGTGGTGACAAGGAAGATTATGAAAGTGCTGCAAAAATATTCGGAATAGTCGGTAAAAATAGTTACCATCTAGGAATTTCGTCAAGTGTAGGTACACGTATTAAATTATTAAATAATTTAATGATTGGATTTTATACAGAGGCCGTAGCTGAAACAATCGTACTTGGTGAAAAGATGGGCATTCATGCTGATGTGCTGTATGAAGTGTTAAGTAATAGCTATGGTCAAAGCCGTATTTATGAACGCAATTATGTGGAATATATGAAAAACGATAATTATGAGCCAGGCTTTTCGACAAACCTACTATTAAAGGATTTAAAGCTAGCGAAAGAAATGGCAGACGAAGCAGGGGTATCGCTGCGAATCGGGGAAAAATTGGTGGATTTGTATAGTGAAATTGCTCAGCAAGGCTATGGTGAAAACGATATGTCTGCTGCTTATTTAAGTTTAAAAGAAACTGCTAAAATAGAACAATTTTAAGAGGAGGAAAAGAAAAATGACAACAGCACAAGAAATTCAAACATTAACACATTTTATTGGCGGACATTTAGTGGAAGGAAAAAGCGGCCGTTATGGTTCAGTATTCAATCCTACAACAGGTGATGTCATTGCAAAAGTACCACTTGCCACAATAGCAGAAACACGGGAGGCAATTGAGCAAGCACAAGCGGCATTTCCTAAATGGCGTGACACATCTGTGGCAAAGCGAGCAGAAATTGTCTTAAGGTTTCGAAACCTTATTACAGAAAATATGGAGGAGCTACTGCAAATTATTTGTACAGAAAGCGGAAAGACGCTTGAAGATGCTAAAGGAGAAATCACCCGAGGACTTGAATCTGTTGACTTAGCTATCGGTGCCCCACACTTAATGAAAGGGGAATACTCTGTTAATGTTGGCGGGCAAATTAATGCCTATTCTGCAAAATATCCATTAGGAGTAGTGGCGGCCATCTCGCCATTTAACTTCCCAATTATGGTGCCTTTAGCACAAACAAGTATGGCTATTGCTGTAGGGAATGCTGTTGTGTTAAAAGCATCAGAACGTGTGCCAATGACTGCATTGTTTGTTAGTGAGCTGTGGAAAAAAGCTGGGTTGCCCGATGGTATTTGGACAGTGATAAATGGTGATAAGGATGCCGTTAATGAACTTTTGGAAAACCCAACTGTGCAAGCCATTTCATTTGTTGGCTCAACACCGGTGGCGAAGTATATTTATGAAACAGGCTCAAAGTATGGAAAACGTGTCACTGCCCTTGGTGGTGGTAAAAACAATATGGTTGTGATGCCAGATGCAGACCTTGAACAGGTAGCAAATGCCTTTATTGGTGCAGCATATGGTGCAGCCTCTCAGCGTTGTATGGCAATATCTACGATTATGCCTGTAGGGAAAGAGACAGCAGACCGTCTAGTGGCGATTCTTAAAAAGAAAATCACTAATCTGAAGGTAGGTCCATATACAGACCCTGATGCAGATTTTGGCCCTGTCATTTCTCAACAATCAAAAGAGGCGATTCTTGCTGCAATTGAGCGGGGAGAAACTGAGGGAGCATCGGTGATTTGTGATGGCCGTGAACTTGATATTGTCAAAGAATCTAAAGGCTTCTATGTAGGACCTACATTATTAGATCATGTAAAGCCAGGGATGGAAATTTATGAGCAAGAGGTATTTGGACCTGCTCGTAATGTTGTACGTGTAGATTCACTGGAGGAGGCTATTTCACTTATTAATAAACATGAGCTAGGCAATGGTGTCACAATCTTTACGAATGACGGGTTAGCAGCTCGTCAATTTACGACTGAAATAGATGTTGGCATGGTAGGTGTCAATGTACCAATTCCAATTCCAGTTGGCTACCATAATTTTGCTGGTTTTAAAGGCTCTCGTTTTGGTGAAGGGCATATGTTTGGTCCAGATCAGGCACGATTCTTTACAAAAACTAAGACAATTTCAGAGCGTTGGATGGCAGGTAATGCCTCTACAGCATCTACATTTGCATTCCCAAGTAATAACGACTAATACAAACAAAGAGCTGTAGATTCTTACAGCTCTTTTTCTTAAAAAAGGAGAGGGAATGGTGTATGCAAGGAAAAACAGTTTTCATTACAGGGGCTGCTCGTGGCATTGGTCTTGCCATCGCCCAAGCATTTGCTAGGGAAGGAGCAAATGTAGTAATTACGGATAAAAATGAACAGCTTTTAAAGGAAGCGGTTGCTCAAAACCCTTCTTTAACGATATATACATGTGATGTGACAGAAGAACAAGCTATACGAGAGGCTATTGCATTTACGATTGAAAAATTTTCAACAATAGACATTTTAATTAATAATGCAGGATTTCAACATGTCTCATTGATTGAAGACTTTAAAACGGAGATTTTTGAGGCTATGCAAAAGGTCATGGTCGTTGCACCATTTGTGGCGATGAAATATGCATTACCACATATGAAGAACAATCAATTTGGTCGCATTATCAATATGGCCTCCATCAATGGAGTTATCGGGTTTGCCGGTAAGGCTGGTTACAACGCAGCAAAGCACGGTGTTATTGGGTTAACAAAAGTGGCAGCCCTGGAGGTAGCAAATGATGGGATTACAGTTAATGCCATTTGTCCAGGTTATGTGGATACAGAATTAGTGCACAATCAATTTAGCGATTTAGCGAAGACTCGAGGTATTCAAGTAGAGGAAGTACTAGAACAGGTGCTTTATCCACTTGTACCGCAAAAACGGCTGTTGGATGTCTCTGAAATTACAGGGCTAGCTTTATATTTAGCAAGCGATATAGCAAAGGGGTTAACTGGTCAGGCGATTCTTTTAGATGGTGGTTATACGGCTCAATAGCTTAGGAGGGTGAAATATGATTCAAACGAAAACAATCTTTACCGTTCATTCACCAGGAACCATTGTATATGGGCGTGATTCTTTTAAGGAAGTAGGGGACTATGCCAAAGCATTAGGCTCTAAGGCATTAATCGTTAGTGATCCAATCATGGATCGCTTAAGTTTTGTTAAGCAGTGTCATACCTTGTTAAAAATCCAAGGGATAGAGGCTGTTTCATACTTAGGAGTGACAACTGAGCCGGATGATACGTATGTAGCCGAGGGACTACAGCTGCTGCAGAAACACCACTGTGATGTCATTATATCTGTTGGTGGAGGAAGCTGTATTGATACGGCAAAAGCGATTGCGGTAGTAGCTACAAATGGTGGCTACATAGGAGATTATATGAAAATGGCCAAAGTTGCAGCGCATGCACCAATACCGCATATAGCCATACCAACCACAGCGGGGACAGGCTCTGAGGCCACAGATGCAACTGTTATTACGAATACAAAAACGGCTGTAAAAATGATGATTAAACAGCCAGCTTTTATGCCAACTGTTGCAATAGTCGATCCTGTTTTAACTATAACATCACCGCCTGCGATTACAGCAGCAACGGGAATTGATGCTTTAAGTCATGCCATTGAAAGCTATTTATCACGTTTAGCGCATCCATATTCGAATGTTCTTGCATTATCTGCCATGGAATTAATCGTCAATAATATACTTAAAGTTTATGAGCAAGGAGATGATGTGGATGCGAGGGAAGCGATGTCATTAGGCTCCATGCAGGCAGGGCTGTCATTTTCAAATGCTTCTGTTGCCTTAGTTCATGGAATGTCGCGTCCAATCGGTGCACTCTTCCATGTTCCACATGGCATCTCCAATGCGATGCTTTTACCAGCTGTATTGGACTATTCAAAAGAAGCTTGTATAGATCGTCTAGCGGATTTAGGACAGTTTTTTAATAAAACAAAAGAGTCGTATTCACAAGAGGAGCTAGCACAATTAGCCATTACGTCCATTAAGGTAATGTGTAGGCATATGAAGATTGGCAATTTAAAACATTGGGGAATAGAAGAACAAGCTTTTTACAATGCTATCCCTAAAATGGCTGAGGATGCTCTTGCAAGTGGCAGTCCTAGCAATAATCCGAAGATACCAACAAAAGAAGAATTAATGGAACTATATAAAATTGCCTATACGTATGAGTTTTAATGATTGTGAGAGTTATTCAAACTGCTGAATAGCTCTCTTTTTTTGAAAAAACAGAAAATATTCTAGTAATCTATAGAATTAATATGACATATTCGAGAAAATATAGTAAAATTATAATGAATCATCATTCATTTTTTACTAAGGGGGAAATGGAATGTTACAGGGGAAAACGATTATTATTACGGGTGGATCAAGTGGTATGGGGCTTTATATGGCAAAGCAATTCGTCACTGAAGGTGCTAATGTTGTCATAACAGGGCGTGACGAAGAACGATTAGCAGAGGCTAAAAAATTTATTGCTGAGGCGGGTCCCTCTATTGAGACGTTTCAAATGGATGTGCGTGTACCTGAGCATGCAGAGGCCATGCTCGCATTTGCTATTGATAAATTCGGTCAGGTGGATGGGCTAGTAAATAATGCGGCAGGTAATTTTATTGTACGAGCTGAGGATCTATCTCCGAATGGGTGGAAGGCTGTTGTGGATATTGTGTTAAATGGTACATTTTTCTGTTCTTCAGTAATTGGGAATTATTGGATTAAAAATAATATAAAAGGATCTATTTTAAATATGGTGGCTACTTATGCTTGGAATGCTGGAGCTGGTGTTGTTCACTCAGCTGCAGCAAAAGCTGGTGTATTATCACTGACGAGAACGTTGGCTGTCGAGTGGGGAAAACAGTATGGTATTCGTGTTAATGCGATTGCACCTGGCCCAATTGAACGAACAGGTGGGGCAGATAAGCTTTGGGAATCCGAAGCAGCAGCAGCTCGTACGCTAGATTCAGTTCCATTAGGTCGTATAGGAACACCAGAAGAAATTGCTGATTTAGCTACGTTTATGATGTCTAACAAGGCAAGCTATATGAATGGAGAATGTGTAACACTGGATGGTGGGCAATGGCTCAATCAATATCCATTCTAAAAATATTTGCATAACAGTGAGCTGGGTTGACGCATACTAAGGGTAAAGAAAGGAGTGTTACCTATGGGTATGTGGTTAATTCCAGCTATTATTGCCATTGTGATCATTTCTGCAATTTCGTTTGTGTCTACGCTGAAAATTGCAAAAATGACCTCTGAACGGAAATCTGAAAATGATACACCGATTTCAGAAACAGTCGAAGAGTATGCCACGATGTTGAACCCCATTGTTTGGGTCTATGCGATTTTTTTGCTTTTTTTAGGGATTATGATTTTTTATTACTGGAGTAAGGCTGGTTATTAGATAGAAACCATCTTCATTCAGTTAAGTAGAAACTTGACTGAATGAAGATATACTTAGCTTTTGTAGGATAGACCAAAATAATTCATTGTTCATGAAAACTCTTCCCGACCTGGTCATGGTCATACATAGAAAAGTTATGATATGATGAAAGAGAAGGACTGTTCTCCACAGCGAGAACAGAAAAGGAGAAGAAGTTCATGATTTCAACTAACAGCAAAGACTTATTAGCAATGCCAATTAGTGAATTTATTATTTCCTCTGAAAAAGTTGCGCATGTACAAAGTGGAAATAGTGCAGAACATGCACTCCTTGTACTAACGCGTACAGGGTACTCGTCCATACCTGTATTAGATCTGAAATATCGACTTCAAGGTTTACTTAGCATGAAAATGATTACCGAATCGATTCTTGGTCTTGAGCATATTGAATACGAAAAGCTACCTGATATTAAAGTTGACTCTATAATGGACAAAGAAATTGCCGTATTGAAGTTGACGGATACGTTCCAGCGAGCTTTAGATTTAGTCATTAACCACGCCTTTTTATGTGTAGTAGACGAAGACGGTACATTTGCAGGGATCTTAACAAGACGTGTTATTTTGAAGCAATTGAAAAAATATATTTATCAAAAAGAGTAGTAGCTTAAGAGGGAACTCAGATGAAAATCATGAGGCCCTCTTTGCTTGTAGTGGAGGTTTAAAGATTGATGGCAACAGAGGCAGAAGTATTAAAAATTTTAGCTGAAGAACGCAATATGCGGAAAGCAGCAGAGCGTCTATTCTTATCCCAACCGGCCCTTTCTCAACGATTACAAACGATTGAAAAGGACTGGGGTGCACAGTTATTTATTCGCTCACAAAAGGGGCTAACTGCAACTCCCGCTGGAGAACAGGTGATTGCGTATGCGAAGGAAATGCTAGCTAAAAAAGAAGAGATTTTTGAAACCATTCAATCCTTAACAACAAAGGTCAACGGGACATTAAAAATTGCCTGTGCATCCATTGTTGGTCAAAACTGGCTACCTAAAATTTTAAAGGATTTTGTGTCAAAATATCCTGAAGCTAAAATATCACTGATGACGGGCTGGAGCTCTGAAATTGTCAAGGCACTCTATGAGGGCGAGGCACATGTAGGCATTGTACGTGGCCAAGTTGACTGGAAGGGAGAAAAGATTCACCTTTTCAGAGATACTCTTTATTTAGTGGACAAAGAAGTTAAGACCATTGAAGATGTGTTGAAGACAGACCGTCCATTTATACAATATAAAAGTGATTCTAACTACTATCAAGAAATTCAACAATGGTGGCAACAGCATTTTGCATCAAATCCTAGAAAACAAATTTTAGTGGATCAAATTGAGATTTGTAAGCAAATGGCCTTAAATGGCATCGGCTATGCTATTTTACCTTCCATTACTTTAAATGACCACGATGCCATTCATAAAATCCCGCTGTCCAATGATGAAAAGGAATTTGGGCTTACGCGAGATACTTGGTTAATTGGCTATGAATCCTCCTTTGAATTGAGACAGGTAGAGGCTTTTGTTGAAGTAGTGCAGGATCATGCACGTTGTTTGTTTGATTATACAAAATAGCCAAAAAGGCAATTCCAAGTCATGTCGGAATTGCCTTTTTGTATTCATTATTAAATCGCTTATTTCTTAAGAGTTTATGAATATTCATGAAGATATCATAAGAAATGGAACAAAATGCAATTTAAATCGTATAATTATGTAACCATCTATTTACATAAAAAGGAGTTGAGCTTTTGAAAAAGACAAAAATGACGGCACTGACCTTATTAGTCATGCTTGTAATTAGCTTTTTATTGCCTTCTACACAGGCAAGTGCTGCTGCTACATTAGAGGTCAAAGCAACAGCGGGTATTTCAGGTAAAGCTAAATATCAATCAGTGGTGCCACTACAAGTAACAGTAAAAAATAATGGTGCAGATTTTTCTGGAGATATGGCCATTAATTCTGCCAATTCTTATGAGGCTGCATCAGCAATCGTCGTTCCAATCGATATAGCAGCAGGAGAAGAAAAGACATTTACTTTCTATCAGGATGGGTTAGCTGACTATAGTTATTCGGACGCAGATTTATTTGCCTTTTATGAGGGAAGCATTGAGAAAGGAAAAAAGGTTGCCTATAAAGGAACTAAACGCCTACAATCTAATTTTTTAGATCCTTCAGCAACGTTTATTTATACATTAACAGATAAAAGTGATCGACTATCGGCCTTTTTACGTTTATCAACATTTGTTGTTCAAAGCAGTGTCGAAGTATTTAATATTAATCAATTAAAAGATTATACATTCCCAGAAGATTCACAGGGACTTGCTATGGCCAATGTCATTGTAGTGGATGAAGTGGCGATAGCCGATTTAACACAAAAACAACAAGAGTCCTTACTAAAATGGGTACAAGATGGCGGTACATTACTCTTAGGGGCTGCTGACCAAATTGATGCCACAGCAGGTATTTTGAAAGAGTATTTACCATTATCATTATCACAAGAGATGACTTCTATTTCTGCAGAGGCATTAACTAAATTATCGGGTGGAGGCATTTTTACACAGCCTATTTCGGTTTACTCGTCTACTAGTAGTGAAGGAAGTTTACCAGTACTAACAGAAAATAATACAGTGTTAGCAGCAAAGAAAAAAATTGGTAGTGGAGAAATTATTCAAACAGCTTTCTCTTTAGGTGATCAACCGCTTGCATCAATGGACGGCTATGCTGCCCTTATAGCTAAAATGATTGATATTCAGAACATTTCGCAGCAAGGGATGATGAGACAGGGGCAATCATCACTCGACCAAATTTCTTATGAGCTTCGTAACATTAATGAATTATTTCCATCCTTTGAAGTATCAGTAAGCTATATGCTAATTGTCATTATTCTTTATATTTTAATTATCGGGCCACTGCTTTACGTTGTTCTTAAAAAAATGGACAAGCGTGAGCATGCATGGTGGATCATTCCATCGATTTCAATTGTCCTTTCAATTGTTCTCTTTATTGTTGGAGCCAAGGATCGTATTGTTCAGCCACAAGTTCAACAATCTGCATTCTATAAAGTAAACGAAGATAGTAGTGTAAATGGTTATTATGTAGAGTCGATTCTAACAAATCGTAGTGGGGATTTTGTGGTCAATGCTGATCAAAATACGACTGCCATTGCTTTGAGAAATTACAATAATTTCACAGGGACGATGGGAGCTTTGCATGAATCTTCTTATATAAAAGAAAATGCTAACGGTTCGACGTTAACATTACGCGACTTAAGCTACTGGTCTGTGCAATCCTTTGGTGGAAAAACGTCAGCTCAAAATATGGGCAAGATGGATATTGATATAACATTGAAAAATGAAAAGCTAACAGGAACGGTTAAAAATAATTTCCCATTCACATTAAAAGATGTCACATTAATTTCTGGTGTGAAAGAAGTGAAGCTAGGGGATATTGAAGCGAATGGAACGTTACAGGTTAATAAGGAACTGAAAACAACGGTTCTTCAAAAACCATCGATATTCAATAATTATAATTATAGTTACCCATCGAAGAAGGATGAGGTAGACCCAATGCGTATTGAAAGAATGAAATCATTAGCATTACCGCTTGTAGAAAATGATAACCAGCCAATACTCACAGCTTGGACAGATCAAGCTCTTGTAGGAGTAGAACTAGAAACAAGTGCTAATATGTCACCGATTACTACGCTTGTTCAACCGTTTAAAGGAAAAGTGGAGCTATCAGGTCCATTTACAATGAAGCGCAATAACTTCACTTATACATTAGTACCACTTTCAGCAAGTGGACACTATGAAAAAATTGATGAATTGAACAATTGGTACCTATCTGATGGTTTATACGAAGTCACAATGGCAATGCCAGATCAATTTATGGATGCTGTTCAATCACTTAATGAGCTCACAGTTTCCAATAAGGATGTTGCACGTATGCAGATAGCGATCTGGAATAATGAAACTAACGTATATGAACCACTGGTAGATACAAAGCAAGTGTTTACGGATAAAATTTCAAAGTACTTTAATCAAGATGGAGAACTGCGAATGGAAATAAAATATGGTCCTGATCCATCTGGAGAACAAACGAAATTACCAGATATAGAGCTGAAAGGAGTGGCAAAATAATGATAGAAATTCGTGACTTAACGAAACGATATGGCTCCTTTACAGCATTAGATCATTTAAACTTGTCCTTAGAAGAAGGCGTTGTATTTGGATTTGTTGGTGCTAACGGGGCAGGGAAATCTACAACATTCTCTATTTTAGCCACACTATTGTCGCCAACTTCTGGTGATGCCTTGATCAATGGCAAAAGTGTTGTGAAGGAACCGAAGGAAGTGCGCAAGCAAATTGGCTATATGCCTGATTTCTTTGGTGTCTATGACCAGCTAAAAGTAGATGAATATTTAGATTTTTATGGTGCGAGCTACGGTATTCAGCTAGCAGAGCGTCAAGTGTTAATTCCACAACTATTAGAGCTAGTGAATTTAACAAACAAACGCTATGAATATGTGGATTTATTATCACGGGGGATGAAGCAACGCTTATGTTTAGCCCGTGCCCTTATCCACGATCCCAAGGTATTGATTTTGGATGAGCCTGCATCAGGTTTAGATCCGCGAGCTCGTGTGGAAATGCGAGACATTTTACGGAATTTAAAATCCATGGGGAAAACCATTTTAATTTCCTCGCATATTTTGCCAGAGCTTGCTGAGATGTGTGATGAAATCGGCGTCATTGATAATGGCAAGCTAATTGCACATGGCAATGTAGCTGCGATTCAAGCACAACTACAGGGAGAAAAGCGTATTGTGATGAAAGTGACAGATCGACTCGATGCAGTACGTGCATTTTTAGAGGAAGATCCCCATATTTCTTCTATTGATGTCATCGATAATCGCTTAGAAATAGCCTTTAATTATCGTGGAACAGACGCAGAGCAAGTGTCATTACTGAAAAAGGCAATGCTTGCCGATTTACCGATTTATGCATTGAGTGAGGAAGAGAAAGATTTAGAGGATGTCTTTATGGCGATTACGAAGGGAGCGGACAATCAATGATGGAAAGATTTTATAATCCGGTACTCGTAAAAGAATTGAAGTTGCGCTTCCGTTCTTTTAAAAGCTTCTCAGGGTTAATGTTTTATTTAGCAGTACTGTGTATTTTCATTGCAGGATTTTTATTGCTTACGACTGAATTTACTGGCAGGGGCTTCTTTAGACCAGAAACAAGCTTTATGATGTTTGCTGTGCTAACCATTTTACAAATGGCATTAGTTCTTTTCATTACTCCAAGTTTAACTGCAGGTGCCATCAGTAGTGAACGTGAGAAGCAAACTTTAAATATTTTACTAACAACAACACAAAGTTCTACACAAATTGTTATTGGAAAATTATTATCCTCTGTAGCATTTCTAGTATTGATGCTGGTAGCAGGATTACCACTATATAGCTTAGTATTTCTATTCGGTGGTGTATCACCTTCACAGCTTATTTCTATATTTTTATTTTATTTAGTTACTGTAGTAGCAATAGGTAGTATTGGTGTGATGTTTTCAACAATTACAAAGAGAACCATTGTGGCCATGATTGCAACATATGGATCGATTATTTTTTTAGGTGGTATTACAGCATTCTTCTTCTTTTTAACAATGGCCTTTCATCAAATGGGTAATGCCATTGGTACAAGCACCTCCTTTATGACTTATTTTTGGGCGTCTATCAATCCAGGTGCCTTGATGTTGACGCTTATTTCACCAGAGATGGGTGATGCGTTAGCTGAGCTTTCTGGTATAGAACTACCTGTATGGATTATGTATTTAATTGCTTATGTATTGATTATTGTACTTTGTTTAACGATTGCAATTAAAAAATTACGTGCCAACATGAAAAGTAACCGATGAGGAGGAATTGGTATGGAGCGTCGTAAGCAGTTACGAAAATATATTCAGCGTGCAAAGTCGAGCTTAACTCTTGAAAGAAGTATTCCCATTGCACAGTACGGTTTGTTTTTGGCATTGCTTTCGAGTGCTTCTCTCGTTTTAATTTCCCGACTATTTGTTTGGCCATATTATCGTCAAATAGCATTAGGTGCATTCATTACTGTTATGGCTGCAACTACTGTTTACATATGGTGGAAACGTGTCAACGAAAGAGAGGCTTTGCATACTCTGGATCATTATTTTTCTCATAATGAGTTAGTGACAGCATTATCGTTTAAAGATGATCAGGACCCTCTTGTCCAATCTTTATTATCTAAAGCCATACAAAATGTTGAAAAAGCTTTTGCTGACTTTAAGGCTCGAAAGAAACATCTGTTTCGTCCAAAGGCATTTATCGGATTATTCGTCACAACAGTTGTACTAGCCATTCTTTATATGTTCCCGGCAGCGACGCAAATAGAAGCAATCGAGGTTGAAAAAGAGCAAGCTGTTATCGAAGATATGAAAAAGGAAGTTGCTGAACTAGAGAAAAAAGCACAAACAAAAGAAGTTAAGGAGCAATTGCAAGAGCTTCAAAATACTTTAAAAGAGGCTGAAACGGCAGAAGAGGCTTTACGGGAAGTTGTGAAAAAGCAAAAGGAACTAGCCCTAAAGGAACAGCAATTAAAGGATAAACAAACGGCTAGTCAAGATGGGGCAGAAGAAGAACAAAGCTTATCGAAGGAAGAGGTTGAGCAGCTAAAAGAGCTTGCTCAAATGCAGCAAGGGCTAACGGAAAATGCAAATGCTACTCAAACGGCTATGAGCAAGCTTGGTAAGCCAGCAAGTAATTCCTTACAAAATGCTATTGCTAGTGCCAATCATAATGCAAGCAGTAACAAACAAAACAATCAACAGTCTTCTGGCAATGCCCAACCTAGCAATCAGCAAAGCCAAGCAAGTCAGTCTGGTCAAAATAATGCTCAAAGTGGTTCCAAACAACAAGGACAAGGACAAGGACAGGGACAAGGACAAGGACAAGGACAGGGACAAGGACAAGGACAAGGACAGGGGCAAGGACAAGGACAGGGGCAAGGACAAGGCCAAGGACAAGGACAAGGTCAAGGAGCAGGAAGTGGCCAAGGCGGTCGAAATTTATTAACGACACCTAATCGAGTTGGCGGATCAAGTGAGACATCAGTAGATGGTGGAGCGTTAGGAGATGGTTCTCATGTATCTGAGCAACAGGGAAATGGACCAATAACAAAGGGCTCTATTCGACCATATGAAGAAGTAATTGGCTCCTATAAAGACAGCTATTTAGAAAGCTCAGAGCGTTTACAATTACCAAAGGATTTACAAAATGTCGTGCAATCTTATTTCACGTCAATTGAGTCGCAGTAGGAGGAAAAGAAATGGCATTTACAGAGCAACAGTATGTAGAGATGAGCGCGAAATTACACCAAGTAAAAGAAGAAATTCATCGCTTCATTGTTGGACAGGAAGAAGCAATTGATTATACGCTGTATGCAGTTCTAGCAGATGGTCATGCCTTATTAGAAGGTTTACCAGGATTAGGGAAAACAATGTTAATCCGTACAATTTCTGAAGTACTAGATTTGTCGTTTTCACGTATTCAATTTACACCCGATCTTATGCCTGCTGATATAACAGGGACAAGTATGATTGAACGGACGCCTGATGGCAAGCAACAATTTACATTTCAACCTGGGCCAATCTTTAGTCAAATGGTGTTAGCCGACGAAATTAACAGGGCAACACCGAAAACACAAAGTGCCTTGTTGGAAGCAATGGGAGAAAAAACGGTGACGATTTTGGGGGATACGAAAAAAATGGCGAAACCATTTTTCGTGTTAGCGACTCAAAATCCTATTGAAATGGAAGGAACCTATCCATTACCTGAAGCACAAATGGACCGTTTCCTTTGTAAAATTCTTGTACCGTATCCTGAAAAAAGTGAACTTATGGAAATTATGAAGCGAACGACAGGTGCGCAGGAAATTGGTTTACAGAAGATGATGAATACTGAGGGTCTTATGGAAGCTCAGCAAATGGTGAAAGAAGTAATGGTTGCCGATGAAATGCTGGAATTTGCCACAGATCTAGTGGTGGCTACGCATCCTGAAAGACCAGATGCTCTGGATGAAGTTAAACAATATGCCATGTATGGCAGTGGTCCACGTGGTTTGCAAAGCTTAATAAAACTAGCAAAGGCTAGAGCACTTATGAACGGACGTTTCCATGTTTCTGTAGCTGATATAAAATCTGTTGCAAAACCGGTTTTACGTCACCGAATGCTGTTGAATTATGAAGGGGAGGCTTCAGGGAAAACAGCTGATGATGTGATTGATGTTATTTTAGAAAAAGTTCAACAAGGTGTTAGCAAGTGACAGCAAAATACTTATTGCCCGAAGACTGGTTAGCAAAAATCAGTCGCTTTCAAGTAGCGACGGCCTCCAAACTACGCGGGCAGCATAAGGGTTCGCACCGTTCACAACGCTTCGGGGCTTCTCTCGATTTCTCAGATTTTAGAGAATACCATTTAGGTGATGATGTACGCCAAGTAGATTGGAACGTTTTTGCTCGAACAGATAAATACTTTATCAAGAGGTTTTTAGACGAGCAAGAGATGCGTGTACACATTTTACTCGATACTACTAAATCAATGGGGGAGAGCGCTAAGTGGCTATTTGCTCGTCAAATTGTGGCTTCCCTCGGCTTAATGGTGCTCGGTCGTGATGATCGTTTGTCTTTTTCGTTTGTCCAAGATGAGGTGAAACCACCGTTTCGACGGAAGGGTGCCGTGTATCGTCGAGCTTTTTTACAAGTAGTAACAGATATAGAAGAAGCGAATTATGCCAATCGATTTGCACAGGGTGCACTAAAAGCTATGCCTAAGGATAGTACCGTACTCTTCATTATTACAGATGGGTTAGAGCCAATTGAGGAATGGGAGCAGCTGTTAAAAAGGCTACCACGCTATGCTGGGGATGTTCGCATTTTGCAAATTGTTACGCAAGAAGAGTTATCACCAAATTATTTGGGGGATGTCCGCCTTCTTGATCGTGAAACAGGCAATGATGTCAATGTGACGATGTCTACTAAAGTATTAGACACCTATCATGCAAGACGATTATTACATGAAGAAGAATTTGAAGCCATTTGCCGTCGCTTTGGCGTTCGAAAATTACAATTGAAAGTGGAAGATGGACTGCAACATGCGATCTTTCAACAATTATTAAAAGCACATTGGATTAGGTGAGGTGAGCCGTATTGGGCTTTAGTCAAATTATATTTAGCTGGACGGCCATCATCCCGGTCATTGTCCTACTCTATTATTTCTTTCGTAAAAAATATACTGATCAAACTGTCTCTTCGACTCTATTTTGGTCTGAAATTATGCAGGAAACCCGTGTATCACCTTATTTAAAGCATTTACAAAAAAATGCCTTACTATATTTACAGCTGCTAGCCTTACTGCTACTTGTATTGGCGCTGATGAATCCATATGTGAAAAAATCAACCATTGTGGGTGCGCAAACGATATTTATTGTTGATACATCAGCCACGATGCTAGCAGGAAAAGATTCATCAACCTTTGACACACATAAGCAAGAAATGTTGACATTGATGGAAGAGTTGAATGGGCGACCTGTTACATTGATTACAACAGGTGCCGCTCCAAAAGCCGTTTTGCAGCAAGAAACAAATATGAATGACATTGAAAAAGCGATTAAAGATTTACAAGTATCCTATGAAACGGCTGAAATGACGAAGGCACTGGATGTTGCACAGGCATTTGTGGGTGATACACCGACTTCTATCTATGTTTTTACAGATACGCTTGATAAAAAGCAATTACCAATGGATAAAGATTCAGTGAAATGGCTAGTTAGAGGTGCTGCAAAAGACTTAACAAATATTGCCATTACACGCTTTGCTGCAACGACAGATGGTCAGGTTACGATGGCACTTGTACAGCTCCATAATGATACAACTGCTGAACAAAAGGTGACATTAGCGATACAAAATGCAGAGGGTGAAGAGCTGGTAGCAGAACATGTCGTTGTGCCTCCAAATGAAGCCGTTACGAAAACCTTCAAAGATTTGCCCTTAGCAAAATCGATGACAGCTATTATTGATGCAAACGATGATTATGCCGTAGACAATCAACAAACCGTCTTACTACAAACGACTACTTCAAAAATTGTTGTTGATCAGGGTATGCATCAGTTGATACAAAAAGGTTTTCAAAGTGTCAGTAGCGGCGTGAAAATCGTTCCGTCTTTACAAGTAGCTGACAATCAGGATGCAACTGTCATCACAAACCAAACGGCCTTATTGGAGAAGATGGAGAAACCGCTAGTATTATTTGGACGTGATGATGCCGAAAAAGTGGAAGCAAGTGGTACAGTAAGTGCTAAAAGTGATGCATTATTTGCTTTTAGCGAACTAAAGGATATTTATGTTAGTGCTATTTATCCTGGATTTTCGGATTATGAAACCATTGCTTCTGTAGGAGATGAGCCGTTTATCCAACGCTCTCCTAAAGGAGATATCGTTGTTTTAGCGGATATTGCTGATACAGATTGGCCATTGCATCCATCATTCCCGCTATTTTTATGGAGTACTGAGCAACAGTTAACAGAATCAGTCGGTTCACTTGGTATTTTCACACCGAATGAACAGCGTGCAGTAGCCTTAGCGCAAGGAGACTGGAGTGTTTATTCGCAAGAAGATGAGTTTATTTCTTCTATTACACAGGGCATGTTAATTGCACCAAAACAACCAGGTATTTATATGGTACGTTCAAATAATGAAGAAAAACAATTTATTGTGCAATTGCAAGCCCAGGAACGTGTTATTGAACAAGGAACAAGCTATACATTAGGCGACATTTCAGACAATGGGAAGGAAGAGGTATCGATGGCCTCCTTCGTACCTTGGTTAATTGTAATAGTTTTAATTTTGCTTGTTGCAGAGTGGGAGGTGCAACGACGTCGTGGATTTACGAATTGATACGCCATTAGTATTGTTGCTATTACTTCCATTGTTCTTGTATTTTGGATGGACTTATTTTCGAGAACGGCAGCGACTAAAAAAGAGTCATATTGTTGTGCTTGCTATTCGCATAGTAGCGATATGCTGTTTAGTTTTGGCACTTGCAGGGCCGTATTTATTATTACCGATAAAAGAAGAACAGATCGTGTATTTACTAGACCGATCTGCGTCTATGAATGGTACAGAAGATGAGATGGTTCAGTTTATACAGGAGAGCCTACAATCTAAAAAAGAACCCCAACTTGCAGGGATCTATTCTTTTTCTTCCACTTTACAAACAGAAGCCATTTTGTCTAAAGAATTAAAGGATGTACCGAAGCTTACAGAAATCAAAGCAACAGATCAAACGAATATTGAACAAAGTCTACAGCTTGCAACAGGCATTGTTGATCCTAAAAAAGCGACTCGCCTTGTATTATTAACAGATGGTAATGAGACAAAAGGAGATGCTTTAGAATTTGTCTCCAGATTGAAAGGTGCCAATATTAGTGTGGACGTTGTACCTTTTAGTCTACCAGTTGTCCATGATGTGTCGCTCAAAAGCTTTGTCTCTCCTCAGGTTGCTTATGTAGGAGAGCAGCAACAATTAGTAACAGAAATTCATGCAACAGCAGCAGGGCAAGGGGAGCTGTTATTATATGAAAATGATGAGCTAATTCATCGCGAGGCAGTTGAGCTGACGGAAGGTACAAATGTGTTTACCTATAAACACGCAGCAACAGCTGAAGGACTTGTAAAATACGAAGCAGTTATTCAAGTTGGGCAGGATGCTATTTTTGAAAACAATAAATTAACAAGTGTCACAATGGTACAAAGTGAACCCCATTTACTCATCGTCAATGGCTATGAAACAGCTTCACCTATCGCGGCAGCACTTGGTAGTCAATCCATTGCCTATGATGTTGTCGATCCTAAAAGCCTACCAAATGAACTGTCCAGCTATTTACAATATAATGCGATCATTTTTGACAATGTGCCTGGTCATTTAGTTGGTGAGGCGAAAATGAGTGTGATTGAGCAAGCAGTCAAAAACTTTGGGGTTGGTTTCACGATGGTTGGTGGAGAAAATAGTTTTGGTTTAGGAGGCTATTTTAAAACGCCAATTGAAACGTTATTGCCTGTGGAGATGGAAATTAAGGGCAAGGAGCAATTACCTTCATTAGGGCTAGTCATAGTGCTGGATCGTTCTGGCAGTATGCATGGCTCGAAGCTAGAGCTAGCTAAGGAAGCAGCGGCACGTTCTGTTGAAATGCTACGAGATGAGGATACATTAGGCTTTATCGCCTTCGATGATCGTCCTTGGGAAATTATAGAAACCGCGCCTCTTAAAAGTAAAGAAGAGGCAGTGGATACCATTCTATCAGTAACACCAGGAGGCGGAACAGAAATCTATAGTTCATTAGCTAAAGCCTATGAAAATCTCGCCGATTTAAAGCTTCAACGTAAACATATTATTCTTTTAACCGATGGGCAATCACAGTCTGGGAATTATGAGGATTTAATTGCTGAGGGAAAAGAAAATGGTATCACTTTATCAACAGTAGCGATTGGACAAGATGCTGATGCTAACTTACTCGAAGCACTTAGTGATATGGGTAGTGGACGGTTCTATGATGTCATTGATGAACAAACCATTCCTTCTATTTTATCTCGTGAAACAGCTATGATTTCTCGCACCTATATTGAGGATAATCCGTTTTATCCAGCAATTTATAATGCCGCAGGATGGAATTCGCTATTTGCCAATGGCGTCCCTCAAATGAATGCTTATATTGGAACGACAGCTAAGCAAGGGACAACCGTAATTGCAGAAAGTGAGAAGGAAGATCCTGTGTTAGCACAATGGCAATATGGACTCGGTAAAACATTTGCTTTTACATCCGATTCAACGGGTAAATGGACAGGAGATTGGGCAAGATGGCAGGACTGGGGAACATTTTGGCAGACGCTTATTTCACAAATGTTGCCAAGCTATAATGATGTTGCCTATGATGTGAGATTAGAAGCTGATGGCTCCTTTATGATTACAGACCCTACAAATGAAGCCGCATTTTTAGACATTGTAGCGGTTAATGAAGCAGGGGAGGAGTTAGAAACTCAGTTAGAAACCATTTCAGCCTCCCAAGTTCGAGCTGTTGTACAGGCCGAACCTGGATTGATTTTCTTCCGTATAGCGGATGAGCAGCAGGCCATTTATCAGGCAGGCCTAAGTGTTCCTTATAGTGCTGAGTATGAACTGCTCCCTGTTAATGAAAAACTGGTTGAAGAGTTAACAAATCAAACAGGGGGAGCCGTTTTAAAAGAACCACAAGATGTGTTCCGTGACTTTACAACCAAAGGAGCGGATCGACAAAACATTGCCACATGGCTTCTTTTAGCAAGTATGCTTCTATTCTTTATGGATATTACCATAAGACGTTTTGGGTGGAGTTTCCTAACAAAAACGAATAAAAAAGAGCAGCCAATTGAGGAGAAACCTGTACAAGCAGAAGACACGAACGTAGCCCAGCTATTAAAGGGTATGAAAAAACGATCATAATAGAGTGAAGGCAGTGCAAAATCATTCCATTTTGCACTGCTTTTTTAAATGCTTTGAGGTTTTAAAAAATGGTGGTTTCCGCTAGGAAAGGGGTGCAAAGGTGATTGACACAGTGCAGCCTTCGAAAAGTGCTTCTCGGGGGAGAGAGACGCTCATAAAGAAACGAACCCCGCTCAAAGACTAGAAAAGAAATCTTCTCGCACATCTTAAAGGATTTCCAAAATCAAAAAGCACTCAGCACCACTCAATAAAGCGAAGAATTAAAGCTCTTTACTGGTACCGATTTTCGCAAAGTGCTAGCTACCATAACACCTAAGATGGCCCCGATGGTACTTGATGTTAAAAAGGCTGGCATGAAGAATAATGCGGCTACGGATGTCTCCATAAGCAATTTTGCATAGGGTACGGCAATAAGTGAAGCTAAAATACCAGTGCCAAAAACTTCGCCGAATCCTGCTAGCCATGATTTTCTACTGTATTTGTAGGCAAGGGCCGCACACAATGCTCCAATGACGCTACCAGGAATCGCTAAAAGAGAGCCTGTACCAGTAAAGATACGAATGATGGCTGTCACAAAGGCAACTAGAACTGTTGGCACGGGTCCTAGTATAATAGCTCCTATTACGTTAACAGCATGCTGAACGGGGTAGGCGCGTGCGATGCCTGTTGGTATGGATACAAAGGTAGATCCTGCTACAGCAATCGCTACTAATAAAGCCATGATTGTCATTTTACGAATTGACATAAGGTTCACTCCTCTTGAATAAAATCATGAGGGAAATTAAAAGGCCGCTTCCTTTAAACAATAGGAAGCGGCCTTGCATAGACAATGATAGTAGCAAGTAGCGCCACTTCCCTCCGCTAGTATGAACTAGATCAGGTTCAAAGGGTCCGTACATCATCATATACGTCTCAGCCTTTTAAAGGCTCCCCTAGTGGTAAATATCATTCAATTTTATTAACCAACATTACTGTAACATAATGTTAAAAATAGTCAATGATTTTTCTGACTATTTCGTATCAGGATGCATTAGATGAGGTGCTTTTTTCAATGTCCAGATGAGTGCAAGGAAGAAGCAGGCTAATAATATGATAGATCCGAAAATATATGGACTGTTCATATTCCAGTCAAATAGTAAACCTGCTAAGGCTGGTCCAATCATATTGCCAAGGCTCATGTAAGCATTATTCAAGCCCGCAGCAAACCCTTGTTCTTTCTCTGCAAGCTTTGAAATTAGTGTATTTACAGCAGGACGAATTAGTGTTGTTGCTGTAGAGAAAATAGTTGCTACAACTAATATAAGAGCGAAGCCAGATACAAACAATATTAAGAAAATAGCAACAGATGCAATAAATAAATTGACTAACACAACTTTCATTTCACCAAAGCGATTAAAAAGTGGTGTAATCACAAACATTTGTACAACTACCCCAAAAGCACCACCGACAACTAAAATAATCGCAATATCTACGGGTGTGTAATTAAACTTTTCTGTCACAAATAATGACAAGGTTGTTTGGAAGTTGGCAATTCCGAACGAGAACACGAGCATGATAATGAGCATAACGAAATAAGGCATATGTATGGAACGAGCCATTTGCTTCGCCAGATTTTCTTGCTTTTGCTTGTCATGTGAAGTGTTTGGTTTAGTAGATGGTAATAAAAAGTAAGATAAAACAGATGCAAGTATGGCAGCAACTCCTGCCGTGAAAAATGGAAAATGTAAACTAACCTTTGCTAAGAAACCACCTATTCCTGGCCCTATCATAAAGCCCAGTGACATAGCAGCACCTAACATACTCATACCTTTTCCACGTTCCTCGTAGGTAGTAACGTCAGCTACAAATGCCATAATAGGAGGTGCAACAAATGCGGAACCTAGACCGCCTAAAAAGCGTGCTAAAAATAGCATCCAGACGTCTGTGGCTAGGCCAAAACCGATTTGTGCAAGACCTGTCACAATAAGACCGAAAATAATTAAATTTTTCCGACCATACTGATCCGAAAGATTCCCAGCAATTGGAGAAAATACGAATTGAGCTAAGGCGAACGTTGCAATTAGCATACCTAGAACTTGTCCTGCTGCACCAAAAATTTTTAAATACTCTGGCATGACAGGAATAATAATTCCAATACTCCCCATTGCGATAAACATATTAAACATTAAAATATATAAAGCCGCCTTATTGGACTTCTGCTGGGTCATCGAATGAACCCCCTTTTTATAATCAAATATACTAAAGTCTATCATAAGATATCCTATCATCATATCGGTTGAAAGTCTGAAATGAAACATACCTGCTAGTGCAGCAATACCAATCCACGATGTAGAAAAGAATAAACAGACAATAGGTGAGGTGCTGCCAGAAGCAGGAAGATAATAGAAAAAGGTCTATCGACAAAATAAAAATTCATCGATAGACCTTTATATGCTTTAACGAATACTCATTTTAAATTCTAAAAACAATTCATTATATTTCCCTAAATAGTCTGGTCCTAAATTTTTATAAACTTCTAATGTATCGCGTTGTTCTTCAGAAGGATAGTAGCGTTCATCAGAAACAACTTCTTCATCCATTAAGTCCATAGCAGCTATATTAGGCGTAGAGTAGCCTACATAATCGGCATTTTGTGCACCCGATTCAGCACTTAGCATGAAATTGATAAAGGCATGGGCACCGTCGATATTTTTCGATGTTTTAGGGATGACCATATTATCGAACCATAAATTCGAGCCTTCCTCAGGTACAGCAAAGTCTAGCTCCTCATTTTCATACATCATATCTGCTGCTTGCCCAGACCAAGTAAGGGCTACAGTGGCCTCATTGTTGATCATTAATGGTGTAATTTCATCTCCAATGATGGCTTTTACATTTGGTGCAAGTGTGATTAATTTATCAGTAGCCTTACGTAGTTCCTGATTATCTAGTGAATTCAAGGAATATCCGAGACTGTTTAAGCCCATTCCAATGACTTCACGAGCACCATCCACTAAAAAGACTTTTCGTTTTAAGGATGGATCCCATAAATCATCCCAAGAAGAGAAATCTAAATCTCCCACAAGGCTTGGATTGTAGACAATGCCTACTGTTCCCCAGAAATAAGGGACCGAATATTTATTGTCATCATCGAATGGTAAATCTAAAAAGTAAGGATCGATATTTTTAAAATTAGGGATTTTTGTTTTATCTAAAGGAATCAATAAATTTTCTTCCTTCATTTTTTCTATCATATATTCAGATGGAACGGCAATATCATATGCTGTTCCACCTTGTTGAATTTTGGTCATCATCGCTTCATTGGAATCAAATGTCTCGTAGATGACATGAATGCCTGTTTCTTTTTCAAATTGTTTCAACAAGTCAGGATCAATATATTCTCCCCAGTTAAAGATTGTTAACGTGTCTTTTCCACTTTTACCGCCGCCTACACTTAAGGCGTCAGCCGCATAGAATAAAAGGGCTGAAACAACAAGGATGGCGATGGTAGCTTGAATTAATGACTTCATCGTTGTCCCTCCATTCTTTTACTCGTACGACTTGTAATGAAATAATAACCAACAACGACTAACACCGTAACAAAGAATACCAAACCAGAAATAGCATTAACCGTTAAAGAAATACCTGCACGGGCCATGGAGTAGATTTCTACAGATAATGTGCTGAAGCCATTACCCGTTACGAAAAATGTCACGGCAAAATCATCTAAAGAATACGTAAGGGCAAGGAAGAAGCCCGCAAAAATCCCTGGTTGAATATAAGGAAGAATGACACGCATCATAATATCCTTTTTCGTAGCCCCTAGATCTAATGCTGCATCGATTAAGGATTTATTCATTTCTAGTAGTTTAGGTAAAACCATTAGAACAACAATCGGTACACTAAATGCGACATGGGCTAACAAGACAGACGCAAAGCCAAGCTTAATGCCAACCATTGTAAATAAAATTAAGAAGCTAGCACCAATAATAACGTCTGGGCTGACGATTAAGACATTGTTTAAGGATAGTAAAGTATTGCGCATTTTTGAATCCTTGACAGTCACAATACCGATTGCACCTAGTGTGCCAATAATAGTAGAAATCAAAGCAGAAAGTAATGCCACGATTACAGTATTAATTAATATAACAAGAAGACGTGAATCTTCAAAAACAGCTTTATAATGCTCTAAAGTAAAGGATTCAAAGTGATTCATGGAGCCGCCACTATTGAACGAGTAAAAGATTAAATAGAAGATGGGAGCATACAGAACGATAAAAACAATCGTTAAATAGACTTTAGCTGATGCAGATAGTTTGTTCATCGTACGCGACCTCCTTTATCTTTTTGTCCCGTAATGAGCATAATAATTACCATGAATAAAATTAAGAACACAGCAATAGTAGAACCCATCCCCCAATTTTGTGTTACAAGAAATTGCTGTTCAATCGCTGTACCAAGGGTGATGACGCGATTTCCGGCAATTAAGCGTGTAATCATAAACAGGGATAGCGCTGGAATAAAGACAACTTGAATTCCAGATTTAACGCCATCCATTGTTAATGGTAAAACGACACGGCGAAAAGTTGTAAAAGCAGAGGCACCTAAATCGCGTGCTGCATAAATAAGTGTTGGGTTTAATCGATCTAAGGAGTTGAAGATCGGTAAAATCATAAACGGAATAAAAATATAGACCGATACAAAGACAAAGCTAATATCCGTAAAGAGCATTTGCTTAGGATCGAAGCCAAATACTTCAATAAATGCATTAATTGGTCCATACAATCCAAAAATGCCGATAAAGGCATATGTTTTTAACAATAGATTAATCCAAGAAGGAATAATGATGAGCAGAAGCCAAAGCTGTTTATGCTTTGTCTTCGTTAAGAAATAAGCAGTTGGGTATGAAATTAATAAAGTAAAGAATGTAATTAAAAAGGCATACCAAAACGAGCTCAATGTCATCTTTAAGTAAACAGAAGTAAAGAACGCTTTATAGTTATCGAGCGTGAAATTGCCATGTAAATCAAGTAGGGAATAATAAACAACGAGGGCAATCGGCGCGATAACGAAAAAGGCAATCCATAACACATATGGAAATAACGCTGATTTCGATGTCTTAGTTTGCATCTTCATCGTCTCCATACGATTCTAATCGTTTATCGAACTCTTCCTCAGTTTCATTTAAGCGCATTACGTGAATAGCCTCAGGATCAAAGCCTAAGCCAATTTCTGTCCCTACTTCTGCTTTTTTCAATGAATGGACTAGCCATTCATTGCCATCCTTATCGTACGTCGATAATTCATAATGTACGCCTCGGAATAATTGTGTATCCACTTTCACCACAAGTTTCCCTTTATCGATAGTTGTCATTTCTAAATCTTCTGGTCGAATAACAATATCAATTTTTTCATTTGGTTTCATCCCTTGGTCGACACATTCAAAAATTTTGCCAGCAAATTCAACTTTGAAATCTTCAATCATCACACCTGGTACAATATTAGATTCACCAATAAAGTCAGCCACGAAGCGGTTAATCGGTTCATCATAAATATCCACTGGCGTACCTGATTGTTGAATTTGTCCTTCACTTAAAACAAAAATCTCATCACTCATAGCAAGTGCTTCTTCTTGATCATGTGTAACAAAGACAAAGGTTTTGCCAAGACGTTGCTGTAATTCACGCAATTCATACTGCATTTCAGTACGTAGCTTTAAGTCTAATGCGGAAAGTGGCTCATCCAGTAAAATGACTTCAGGGTCATTAACAATGGCACGCGCAATCGCCACACGCTGACGCTGCCCACCAGACATTTCAGAGATTTCACGGTTGCTGTAGCCTGCCAAATTGACAAATTTTAATGCCTCAGCCACACGTTCCTTTATTTCATTTTCAGGCAGCTTTTTAATGCGTAGTCCAAATGCGACATTTTCGAAAACATTTAAATGAGGAAATAGCGCATAATCTTGAAAAACAGTATTGACCTGACGTTCATTTGCAGGTACTGCATTAATTTTTTTATCGTGGAAAAATATATCTCCAGTCGTTGGTTCTGTGAAACCAGCAATAATTCGTAAAATGGTTGTTTTTCCACAACCAGATGGACCAAGGAGTGTATAAAATTTACCTTTTTCAAGCTCCAAGTTGATATTCTTTAAGACGACGGTACCGTCACTATAAGACTTTGAAACATTTTCAAAGCGGATAATGGAATTCGTTGTCATTGATGCGCCTCCTTAAGCTATAAATAAGAATCTGTTGCAACGAGTAAAATTTTAGTTTCATCTGCATGTGCATTGAAAATTTGATGATGATCTGTCGCGTCAAAATAAAGAGCATTGCCCTCACTTGCAATATACTGTTCATTCCCTAAAACAAGACGAATACGTCCTTTGACAACATAAATAAATGTTTCTGAGAGCGACGGCTCAAATTGCTTGAATTCGCCATCAGCAGCAAAGGTTAAGAAAATGGGTTCCATCTCTTTTTCGTTAGATGTAGGGATTAGCCATTGAATTTCATAATTTTTTTCTTCATCTGTATAGATAGATTGGTCTTCTTCTGTATAGACAACCTTTTGTTCAGGTGAGTCATCATCAAAAAAATCTTTAGGTGTTGAACCTAACACTTCCAAAATAGAAAATAATGTTTCAATAGAAGGTGAGTTTAAATCACGTTCTAATTGGGAGATATAACCTTTACTTAAATCTGTACGTTCTCCAAGTTCCTCTTGGGTAAGACCTTTTTTTAAACGAAGCGCTTTAATTTTTGCTCCTATTTGCATCTTTTCCCTCCTAGAAGAAGTTTAGCAATCATAAACTTTTGAAATACGAAGTTTACTTTAACGAAACTTTTAGTTTACTAAAACCATTACAATTATACATAATAATTTTTTTTTTGCAATCATTTTTCGTGAAAAAAATAGCTATAAAATGTTAAAAAAACAGGCATAAAGAAAATGGAGAAAAATTTTGTATAGGGTAGAATATTTTTGTTAAAAATAGTGAATAAATAGGCTGTAGCAGTCATTTCATTTGTGGATTTGACGATTTCTTGTCATGCCACTTCAAACGTACAAACGAGCGGAGTTTACTTGTTTGAAAAACTGCGGTTACTCTGCTATCGTAGAAGATGAGTTCGCTTGTGCGAATGGAATATATAAACTACATATTTATTCGGAGGGATTTATTATGGCAGAACGCATGGTAGGTAAACAAGCACCTGACTTTACAATGGAAGCAGTACTTTCAGACAAATCATTTGGTAAAGTATCATTAGAAGATATTAAAGCACAAGACAAATGGACAGTTCTTTTCTTCTATCCAATGGATTTCACATTTGTATGTCCAACTGAAATCACTGCGATGAGTGATCGTTATGACGAGTTCGAAGACTTAGATGCAGAAGTAATCGGTGTTTCTACAGACACAATCCACACTCACTTAGCATGGATTAACACAGACCGCACTCAAAATGGTCTTGGTGAATTAAAATACCCATTAGCTGCAGATACAAACCACCAAGTTTCGAAAGAATATGGTGTTTTAATTGAAGAAGAAGGTATCGCATTACGTGGTCTATTCATCATCAACCCAGAAGGCGAATTAAAATACCAAACAGTATTCGATAACAACATCGGCCGTGATGTTGATGAAACGTTACGTGTACTTCAAGCACTTCAAACTGGTGGTCTTTGCCCAGCAAACTGGCGTCCAGGTCAAGCAACTCTATAATCTAAATAGAGTCGAGTCATTATGGAACAAATTAAGAGTCCCCACGACAAGTTTGTGGGGACTTTTAACTGAATTTTTGTTTTTGAGAAGGGTTTTCAATTGTTATCGAACTAGTTGAAAACAACCTATATATTAGAGGAGGATTTTTATGAAACTTCGTGAACAAATGCCTGAGCTAGTAGGTGCAACGACTTGGTTAAATGGGGAAGTAACAAAAGCTGAATTAGTAGGCGAGAAACCAACATTAATCCACTTTTGGTCAGTAAGCTGTCATTTATGTAAAGAAGCAATGCCGGACGTCAACAATTTCCGTGATCAATTTAAAGATGAATTAAATGTTGTAGCAGTACATATGCCGCGTTCTGAGGCAGACACTGATTTAGATACAATCAAAGCAGTAGCAGCAGAACATGATATTGTGCAACCAATCTTTGTAGATAGTGAAATGAAACTAACAGATGCTTTTGAAAACCAATATGTACCAGCATATTTTGTGTTTGATAAAGATGGTCAGCTGCGTCATATGCAAGCTGGAGGAAGTGGCATGAAAATGCTAGAAAAGCGTGTCAATCGCGTGCTAGATGAGATGCGTAACGCTGAATAATAAAAAGAAGTTTAGACGGGGATCAAGATCCTCGTCTTTTTTGTTATCCAACATTGACGAATAGACTCTTGTTTTAACAATACATATGATAAAGAATAAGCTACAATGATGGTATAGTAGTTTTCGGAGGGATTTTTTATGATGAAAAAAGAGTTTGCGGTCATAGGGCTTGGACGTTTTGGAGGAAGTATTGTTCGTGAATTAATGAGTCAGGGTGCACAGGTGATGGCAATTGACCATTCTTCAGAGCGTGTAGATGAATTTGCCTCCATTGCTACCCAGGCTGTCATTGCAGATTCAACTGATGAATCGGTACTGAATTCATTAGGTATCCGTAATTTTGAGCATGTTATTGTAGCAATTGGTGAAGATATTCAGGCGAGTATATTAACAACGATTATTTTAAAGGAAATTGGTGTTGAGCAAATTACAGTAAAGGCTCAAAATGACTATCATGAAAAAGTTTTACGTAAAATTGGTGCAGATTTTGTCGTCCATCCTGAGCGAGATATGGGGATTCGTATTGCTAATAATATGTTATCTAATACAGTGCTAGATTATTTAGAGCTTTCGGATGAACATTCAATTATGGAGTTAAAGGCAAATGACGCGATTGCAGGATACTCCATTATGGATTTAGATATTCGAGCAAAATATGGCATTAACATTGTAGGAATCAAGCGTGGAGCTGATATTATCGTGTCTCCACAAGCAAGTGATAAGATTTTACTAGGAGATATTATGCTTGTGATAGGTGCTGACGTTGATATAAATCGCTTTGTTAAAAAGGCATTGAATGGGTAATGGCAAATGACTAAACGAAGATGGAGACTTGTTATTTTTGCCGCTGTTTTACTAATTGGTGCTTTTATCATGCAATATCGAGAAAAAAATGAAGATGAGGCAATCTCCTTAATTTTAGATCATGCCACAGAAATCGATGCAATTGAATTATTGCAAGGGGACCAATCTTTATTGCAAGCTACAGGAGATGAAGCAAAAGACTTTATAGAGAAACATCCATTAAGTCATGTAAGAGATCTTTCTAAAAAGGAAAGAACAATTTTTGAAGAAGAGCCAGCTTATCATATTGTTTATAAAATGAAAGAAAAGCCTCTTTATGAGGTGGAAATTTTAGAGGTAGCCATTCGTTCTGAGCTTGATGAAGAATTGCAACAAATGGTCTTCACCGTTGGCGATACACAATATTTGGTTTATTGGGCCAATGAGAAAAAAGCCCTCGAACAATCAACCAATACACAACGGTTACTCGAACAATTCGGACAATAACGCAAGTAGTGATTCAGCAATAAGGGCTGGTCACTACTTTTTTTATAAAAGTGGAAAGTAATATTTGGAAAAAATGTTTGATTTCTGTCTGATGGTTGAATTACACTTTGCATAAAGAAGGAGGTAGAAAAATGCAGTTTATAACAAGTAACTGTGTGATAGAGCCATTACAACCAGAACATTACAAAGCTATACATATGCTTTACTCCAATGAACAAGTTAGAACCTATCTTGGAGGTGTACCACAGGACAGCTATATAGAGGCATCCTTTAAAGGCATGCTAGCAGCACCATTTCCTAATACATATTTATATATATCATTAAAGACGACAGGTGAATTTATTGGTCTTGTTTCTATCGATGAATACCATGATAAAGAGTTATATGAGCTTTCCTATCAATTTTTACCACAGTATTGGGGAAAGGGGCTAGCTTTTGAAGTCCTTACAGCGGTGATGGAGGAGGGCCTGAATTATTTAGATATATCATCGATTGTGGCAGAAACACAAACTGCTAATAAGGCATCTTGTCACTTACTCGAAAAGTTAGGGATGCACAAAGTACAGGTGTTAGAAAGATTTGGTCATGAACAAGCCCTGTACGAAATAAAGAAAAACCATAAAGAGTCAAGATAAATTATTGCACAATCAGCAGGTGGATTTTCGCGGCAAATCCCTTCATTTATCGCTGACTATATTTTGCATCAAATGAACGAATCAAAATATATTTTACTCAGCATGCCATCATTAAGAACGAATAATGCAGATTACTAAATTTTAAAGAGAGAGGAACTTTACATGCTAATACGAGAAGCAACACGCAAGGATAGTACACAGATTATAGCTGTTATGACAAATGCAGAGGCATCCAATCTTATGCTATTTGGCCCAGGTGAGCGAAAATTAGAGCCCGAGCAATTTGGAAGCTATATTGAAAAGCTATATCATAGTCACCATTCAGCTTTATTCGTGGCGGAAATGGAACAAAAGATTGTTGCTTATTTAATTTTACAGGGCAATGAACCATCTAGAATTGCTCACCGTGCTTATCTTGTAATAGGCATACATAGTGACTATCGAGGAAGGAAAATAGGGACGGCATTATTTAATCATGTAGAGGATTGGGCAAAAGTTAATGGTATCCATCGTTTAGAGTTAACCGTTATGGAAAATAATGAGGCTGGAATTGCTTTATATAAGAAAATGGGATTTGACATAGAGGGAATAAAGCGAAATTCCTTATATGTAGATGGTCAATATATCAATGAATATTATATGTCAAAGCTATTATAATTTGATAGGGAGAGGAATGTACGTATGACGACACAGATCAATATCGGCATTTATTCACCATCCTCACCAGCAACGGTGACGGCGTTGAAACGTTATGAACGTGCCAAATTGTTTCTAGAAGAGAAAAACCTTCAAATCGTAACAGGTTCTCTTACTGGCAAATCAGATTATTATCGCTCTGGTTCACCAAAGGAACGTGCGGAAGAATTAAATGAATTACTACGCAATCCAGATGTGGATATCATTATGTCTACAATCGGAGGGACAAATGCCAATAGTATGCTGCCCTACATTGATTATGAGGCGTTTCGTCAACAGCCCAAAATAGTCGTAGGTTATTCGGATGCAACAGCCATTTTACTTGCTCTTTATGCAAAGACAGGTATAGCAACTTTTTATGGTCCAGCGTTTGTCCCTTCTTTTGGCGAGTTTGAACCATTAGTAAATGACACCTTCAAGTTTTTTGAGGATTATTTCTTTAAACCGCAAGCACTACCTTATGAAATGCCAATGCCCTCTTACTGGTCAGATGAACCTGTTAACTGGCTCGAGAAGACGGTCGATAAAAAGCTCAAGAAAAATGAATGGTTAACAATTCAGGAAGGGGTTGTAGAAGGTAGGTTAATTGGCGGCAATGTAAATGCAATGTACGGTTTTATTGGCACGCCTTATTTCCCTGAAATTTTGGAAGGTGACATTTTATTAGTGGAGGACTGCTTAAAAAATGCTGCTATTGTTGAAAAGAATTTTGCTATGCTGAAATTGCATGGTGTCTTTAATAAAGTAAGGGGCATTATTTTGGGCAAACATGAATGCTATGATGATTTAGGAACGGGCAGACAACCCTATGATATTCTACTTGAACAGTTGGATGGAATAGAGATACCTCTATTAGCAGAGGTGGATATTTGCCATACACATCCTATGCATCCAATAGCGATAGGGAAACGAGTAAAGCTAGATGCAACAGCTAAAAAGATATATTGTGTAGAAAAATGGTTGTAATGATAAAGTCTTGCATATGGAGCAAGGCTTTGTTTGCTAAAGATTTCTATAATCATCATCAGTGATGACGTACATTTTCACATTTTGGTATTTTCCTTTAACAAACATACTTTTGCGTAAAATTCCTTCAAATTGCATGCCTGATTTCTCCATAACCTTTTAAGAGGCTATATTTTCTTCAAAACATCGCGCTTGAATACGTACTAAATTTATTTCCTTAAAGCCAAAGTCAATCAGTTTTTTTTGTTGCTTCTGTAGTGAATCCTTTATTCCAATAATCCTCCGAAAGTACATAACCAATTTCTGCATATTGATGTGTGTTGCTAATCGTAACAAAATCGATTGTACCAATTAGTGTACTTCGATGCCCAAAAGTAGGAGATTACCTTGCTGATAGCCATTTAATATTCGTTTTAAAAAAGCTTTAGTATCCTCTAAACTTGTATGGGCCTGCCACGTCACATAGCGTGCCACATTTTCGCGAGAAGTGTAATCATACATCGCCTCTAAATCTAGTGGAGCAATAGGTCTTAAAAGTAGCCTTTCCGTTTTCAAAATAGGTATTGCATGTTTCATTTATTTCCCTCTTTAAATTGAAAAAGTCGACCCAATTTCTTAATACATTGGGTCGATTTTTTATCTTAATATCCTTAAGAGCTGTCTGGTGAAAAATCCTACTAGCTTCACTTTATGGATAACGTTTAGCAGTAGCTGAGGAATCCTTTGTGTTGGATTTATGTTGTTCGTCTTTCACTTTTTCATTCAGTTCTTCAACAGGTATTGGATCGACTGTTTTCATATCCTCGTGTTGATCGAAAATGCTTTTTTTATCTGTATCCAGTACATCAGGGTTGTTTGTATAACGAGTTTTCGCTTGTTTTTTTTCAGTCATTCATTATCACCTCTTACTATAAGCTTTCACTTTTTTACTAGAGTTTAAACATATTAGTTTTAGGTGATATGTGGACTAATCGTTTGTTGGCTTACCAGCAGCTAACAAGACTTTACTTCCAAGTAAGAAAAATCCTTGAATGAAAAGTAATATTCCTGTCCCTATTAGTAGCCATTCGATAGCAATTATATCAGCTATTGGACCAAAAATAAGCATACCTAAAGGCATCATAGAGGTAGAAATCATGCTAAGAATACCAAATACTCGCCCCATATAATCACTTTCTACTTTTTCTTGTAATAACACCGTTGCGGGTGTATTAAAGATTGGCATAGCTATTCCTGTAACAGCCATTATCACGAGATACAGCCAAAAAACAGGAATAATTCCAAGAGCCATTGTACAAAGACCAAATAATAAAGCAGATAATGTCATGGTATGCACTTTATTTTTAAAGCCACCCCATGTCGCGATGGCAATACCACCGATTAACATACCAATGGCAAAGGCCATTTCGATGGCAGTCAAACGCCATACATCATCGCCAAAGCTACGTGTAACTTGCAAAGGTGTTAAAAAGGCAGCAGGTGCAGCGAGCAACATGAAAAAGGCAAAGAACAAGAATAATTGTTTTAAGAAAGCATGCTCTTTAATGTAGATGAAGCCTTGTTTCATATCACTAAAATAGCTTGTTGTCTGTGGCTGATTCGCTTTGGCATGTGCAGGAATATGCAGAAATAATAAGAAGATGGTGATGGCAATAGCAGCTGTCGTCACATCAATAAAGAAAATGGATTCGATTGAAGCCATCGTTAATAATGCCCCACTTGCCATGGGTGCAAGAATCATGATAAAAGCTTGAATACTGCTGTTTATCCCATTAACCTTCATTAAATGCTCTTCAGGCACAAATTGAGGTAAAATAGCGCCTACAGCAGGTGTTTGAATACCTGCACCAACTGCACGTACCGCTGATATAACAAATAATAGCCAGAGCTCATCATAGCCAGTTAAAAATAAAATAGCTAAAATTAACGTGGATAAGGCAATCATGCCATCTGCCAAAATAATAAGCCATTTACGATTGTAGCGATCTGCCCAAACACCAGCAATTGGTGCTAAGAAGAAGGTCGGTACAAAACCGCAAATAATCGCAATGGTCATCATGATGCCTGATTGCGTTGTAAGTGTGATATACCATGTAATGGCATATTGCACTAGAGCAGAGCCAAAAAGTGAAATGGTTTGACTGCTTAAAAAAAGTATCGTATTGCGTTTCCAATGATCCAAATTCGTCATCCCTTTCTAACAGTAGTGCCTGTGTGGAAAGTTGAAAGACAACAAAAAAGAGGGGGTGTTGCAGTCCCCTCTCTTCCTGTATTCCTAAAACAGACTAGACTAATCCCATTTCCCTTGCACAGCAGGCAAAGTGTACACATATTTAGTTAATAATGTGAAATCGTAGTCTGATTGAAGCTGTCATTAGGAATACCTCCGTTCTATATAAGTTGTGTTGATTGTAGCATAAAGTTTATCTACGCGTAAAGAACGAATCAAACACCTTAACATTTTAGGACCAGAGCTAATAACAAGGGAAATGATAGTAAAATAACAAATTGCCGAGAAAAGCATTTCACCGCTCTCTTGGCTGTTTTTTTGTTTTGATTATACAGATTTTAGAATCAACTAAAGTATTTGATAAAATGAATGACAACAAAAAGTATCATTTAATAGTGCTATTAATTTATAGATTTTAAGCTGCTTCTTCTTAAATAGACGGAAATACTTATGACCGTATTATTTCATTCATCCAGTGAAGTATCTTTGGAGACGTGCATTTAGCGAGAACCTATCATATACTAAAATAGAAAAATAGCAAATGGAGGAAATATGAGAAAGAATAATAGTAAATGGAAACTTATCACTTTTGTCGCGATGATTTTTGTGTTATGCCTATCGACAATTCCTGAAAAGACAGCGATGGCAAGCACGACACAGCCGAAAAGGGAAATGCGGGCTGTCTGGATTTCAACGGTTCTTAATATTGATATGAAAGCGGGTATGACTAAGGAGCAGTATACAGCTTGGACACGCCAAACATTGGATCAATTAAAAGCCAGCAAATTGAATACAGTTATTTATCAAGTAAGGCCAACAAATGATGCAATGTATGCGTCTGAGCTAGCGCCATGGTCATCCTACATAACAGGGAAAAAGCAAGGTACAAATCCTGGTTACGATCCTCTTGCAATTATGGTAGAGGAAGCACATAAACGAGGGATGGAGCTGCATGCCTGGATGAATCCTTATCGTGTAACAATGTCTGGACAAAAACTAACAGACCTTGCTGCCGATAATGTGGCAAGAACCCATCCAAACTGGGTTGTCAAATATGGCAAACAATATTATTTAAATCCTGGTTTACCAGAAGTACAAGACTATTTAGTGGAAACAGTAAGAGAGCTAGTAGCCAATTACGATATTGATGCAGTCCATATGGATGATTATTTTTATCCATATAAAATTGCAAATGAAGTCTTTCCAGATCAAGCAGCTTTTAAAAAATATGGTGGTTCCTTTAAAAAGGTGGAAGATTGGCGACGAGATAATGTCAACCAACTTGTAGAAAATCTATACACAGCCATTAAAGATACAAAACCATATGTTCAATTTGGTATTTCTCCATTTGGCGTATGGCGCAATAAATCACTGGACAAAACAGGAAGCGATACGCGAGCTGGTGTCAATAATTACGATGATTTATATGCAGACGTCAGAACATGGATTCAAAATGGCACGATTGATTACATTACACCACAAATTTATTGGTCAAGAACATTAGCTGTTGCGAAATATGGGACATTGCTAGATTGGTGGAGCCATGAGGTACAAACATATGCAAAAACACACCCTGTTCATCTATACATTGGACTTGCTGATTACAAGGTTGGCAATGACAGTGATGCAGCATGGAAAAACAAAATGGAATTACCAAGTCAAATACTAGCGAATCGTTCGGAAAAGGTAGTAGCCAAAGGGCAAATGCACTTCTCCTTAAAAAGTATTCAAAACAATAAACTGGGCTATGCAACGATTGTTAATCAACAACTATATAATTATACAGCACTGACACCAGGTACAACTTGGGATGATGACACTAGGCCGAATAAGCCGACTTTTGTACAAGTGACAAAGGGAGCGACTGGTCGCAAAATTGACATTATAGACGAAAATGAAACACAACCACGCAAGTATGTCATTTATCGTTTTGCAGGGAACAAAGAGGGTTCTTATAATGATCCTCAAAATATAGTGGATGTTGTTTATAATATGGATGGCATCACTGAATTTGTGGACAAGACAGCTCTTGCTAAGCAAAGCTACACATACGGCATTACGGCTGTATCTGCTGCAGGTGTGGAAAGCAAGGAAGTTTTTGTGGTGAAAGATAATCAGTAAATAGCTTATGATAAAAAAACAGCTACTCATGCAATATAACTGCATGAGTAGCTGTTTTTTATTAATTTTCTTCAATATCTTTACGGTTTTTCTTTAACATTTTAGACAGCATTTCATAGACAATTGGTACAACAACTAATGTTAATAGTGTTGAAGATAGTAAACCACCAATTACAGTAATAGCTAAGTCTTTCGAAATTAAACCACTGCCACCAGAACCAAGTGCCATTGGAATCATTGCCCCGATTGTGGCAATGGCTGTCATTAGGATTGGACGTAAACGTGTTGCCCCTGCTTCGAGGATCGCTTCACGCATGGCAAGACCATCATGTTCCATATGAATGATACGGTCGACTAATACGATGGCATTGGTTACGACGATACCAATCAACATCAACAGACCCATCATTACAGATACAGAAATAGTTTGACCTGTAACGAATAAACCAATAAATGCTCCAATTACGGCGAATGGTAGGGAGAATAGAATAGCGAATGGAGCTAAACCTTCTCCAAATGTTACTACTAAGATGAAGTAAACAATGGCAATTGCCGCTAACATAGCAATACCAAGCTTAGTGAATGTTTCTTGCATATCGGCAGCAACACCTGCAACACCAGTTGTAACACCTTTTGGTAAATCTAATTTATCAATTTTCTTATCAGCAGCAGAAGTGGCTTTTGAAATATCGTCTCCGATAATCGTACCAGATACAGTTGCAAAGTATTCACCTTTTGAACGAGATAACGAGTTAAGTGTCGTACCTTCCTCGACATCAACTAATTCACCGATTGTCATGGTTGTGCCTAAAGCCGTTTTAATTTCAGTAGCTAAGACATCATCTAAGGAAGTAGCAGCTGCTTTAGCATCACGTTGAACGATCACATCAATATCTTTACCATCATTTTTAACGGTAGTTAATACTTCTTTTGTTGTATTCGAATTTAATGCCATCACGATTTGAGCTGTTGTTAAACCATATTGTAGGACATTTTTTTGTTCTACTTTTAGTACATGCTCTACGTATGGATCTTCGTTATCAGATTTAATATCTTCTAAGCCATCCACTTCTTTTAGGACACCTTCTACTTGTTTCACAGCATCTCGAAGTTTATCTAAGTCATCACTATATAATGTGTAGCTGACTTCGTTTGAAGACATAGACATAGAAGAGAAGTTTTGAGACTTCCATTCTCCTGATTGACCGATATTGAATACATAGTCTTCTACTTCTTCACGAGCTTTAGGGAAGTCTTCCATATCTGGATCAAAGATAAGGTACATTAAGGCACCACCAGCGCCTCCACCCATCATCATTGCTGATGGATCAACATTATTTGCATCCGTTATGGAAACTTGTAAAATATTAACGTCTTTACGCTTCATTAATTCTTTTTCTACTTTTTCAACATTCGCTGCCGTTTCATCAGCTAGCTCTCCAGTTGAAGGAGTATACGTTAAGTACATTACTTTTTCTTCTTGTGATCCCATGAAACTAAAACCAATAAGTGGTGTTAATGCAAGAGAACCAGCAAGTAAGACAATTGCAATGATAGAAGTAATAATTTTGTGATTTAATGTTTTTTCTAAAATACCTCTGTACCAAGTAGCAAGTTTCCCAACTTCTTTATGTTGGCTTTCTGTTTTCTCACCGTATAATTTTTTACGGAATAAGAAGTGAGATAATGCAGGTACGATGGTGATAGCTACTAATAGTGATGCACCTAGTGCAAATGTCATTGTTAGGGCGAATGGCATGAATAATTCGCCTACCATACCACCTACGAAAATTAGTGGAGCAAATACCGCTACCGTTACTAATGTAGACGAAAGAATTGGTTTAAACATTTCAATCGTTGCTTCACGAATTAGGGCACGACCCGTAAGTTTTTCTTGTTTTAAGTGAATGCGTCGATAAATGTTTTCAACAACTACGATCGAGTCATCGATCACACGCCCAATTGCGACGGTAATCGCTCCAAGTGTCATAATGTTGAGTGTGATATCCATCCAGTTTAATAGCAGTAATGCCATGAAGACAGAAACTGGGATAGAAATAATTGAAATAATAGTTGATTTGAAATCGCGTAGGAATAGTAAAATGATTAAGACTGCAATAGCGCCACCAAATACTGCTTTTTCGATCATTGTAAATACAGAATCTTCAATTGGGGCTCCTTGGTCAAGGGAAATATCTACATTTAAGCCGTCTAATCGTTTTTCTTCATCTTTAATAAGGTCTTTTACTGCATTAACAACTGTTACCGTATTCGCATCCTGACCTTTCACGATTTGAATGGCGATGGCATCTTGCCCATTTGTACGTGAAACAGATTGTACTTTACCTTCTACTTCAATTTTAGCAATATCACCTAGACGAACGAAAGGTGAAGGATTTGTAGCTGAAGGTGTAACTGGAATTAATAAATCTTTTAGCTCATCAACAGATTGTACTTTACCATCTACTGAAACAGCCTGTTCGCCAACAGTAAACTGATATAAACCAAGTGACAGTGACATATCACTTGCCTGAATCATTTGTTTAACTGTATCCTCCGTTAAACCAAGTGCAGCCATTTTTTCTTCATCATATTTAAATGATACTTGTTCAATGTGCTGACCTGTGATGGTCGCAGAGGCAACACCATCAATTTTTTCGATTTTCGGAAGTAACACGTCTTCTACTGTAGAAGTTAAGTCTACAATATCTTCCTTAGAGCTACTTACAGATAAAGCAACTACTGGCATCATGTTCATGCTAATCGCCATAATAGTGGGCTCTTGAGCACCTTCAGGTAGTTTAAGATTATCTAAAGCTGCTTCTAATTGACGTTTCTTCTCATCCATATCAATTCCGTAGTCGTATTCTACTTGAACTTGTGCTACGTTGGAAGAGGATGTTGAGTAAACAGCTTTCACATCTTCTAAGCTTTCTATGGATTTTTCAAATGGAATGGAAAGCTCATTCATTACTTGTTCAGGCGTTGCGCCAGGATATACTCCCATGACAATTAAATATGGGATTGAAATATCGGGTATTGATTCCATTTTCATTCTTGTACCGGAATAAATACCAGAGACAGTGATGATAATTGTTAGTAACCAAACTGCCAATTTGTTTTTTAATACGAAATTAACTAAACCTTTCACCTTCACACCTACCCTTTATTGACTATCTAAATTCAATTATTTATACTAATGACTAATCGGTCATTTGTCAACGAAATGCATTAGGAGAGATTTAAAAATATGTTAAAAAAGCAATTAATTATGGAGAAAGCGATAGAACTATTTTCTGAACAGGGTTTTGAAGCTACGTCAGTTCAACAAATTACAGAACGCTGTGGAATTTCTAAAGGTGCATTTTATTTATCCTTCAAAACAAAAGATGAGCTCGTTATTTCAATGGTGGATTACTATTTACAGCAGTTCATTACAGATATTGACCAAGTAGTCAGAGGAACCTATAGTAAAGAAACCGTATTGGTTGAATTTTATAAAAGCATCTTTCAAGCATTCAAAGCACATTCTACATCTGCTCGTGTGTTCTTTAACGAAAAGGTCTTTCTAACAAAAAAAGAGCTATTTCATAAAATAACAGCGTATGAAGCAGAAATGTCGAAATCAATCATCTATATGCTTGAACAACTTTATCAGGATAAATTACAAGAAACGAAATATGATGTGATGTATTGTATAAAAGGATTTATGAAGAGTTATGCTGAGCTTTTTATTTTTTCAGATATGCCACTAGATTTAGAGCAGTTGGCAAAATCTTTAGCAGAGAAGACAGATATTATTGCACACCATACAACCATTCCTTTTATTACAGCAGATCTTGTGCCATTTATTGCAAAACCTTGTGAACAAGATGTTTCAAAAGATGCTTTACTACAATTATTGGAGCAAAATATTGATCCTACTGAGGATCCTATTGTAAAAGAATCCCTTATGCTATTGAGACAAGAAATAGAAAATCCTACTTACAGTAAAGCCATCATTAAAGGGCTAGTAGAAAATCTACGTCAAGACACAGCCTATCATTGGATTGCTTATGTAAGCGCAAAATACTTTAATATTTAAACTACTGGATAGAATTGTTCACGTTATGTAGGTGAACAATTCTATTTTTTAGTGGGTGAGTGAGGGGACAGATTGCCAAGCCTCTAACGCACTATTAAAAGGGTCTTGAATCCATAATAGCCGTTCAAGAAAATCTTTGACTTCAATCGGTAATTTCAATTCTTGCTGCCAGGCTTGCTCTTTTCGTTTGCTTGGCTTGTAGTTTGAGTACAGTAAAAATAATAAAAAATGACCGACAAAATATAAATCGCTAATATGATTTTCTGCTCGTTTAGGATTTTCAATAGCAGAGAGGTCGATGTGCTTCTGATAAGTGGTAGCGAGACCAAAGTCAATAATATGCAATTGTTGATGGACTAGCAATATATTAGGAATACGTAAATCGCGATGAACAATACCATGATTGTGTAATTCAATAATTTGTTCTAAAAGTTGCTTTGTAATGGCAAGTGATTGAACAACTGTAAACTTGGCACCATCCTCAAAAATCAGTTGTTCAAAAGTTTGCCCATTGACATAGTCCATAATAAAAAATGGACTTTCTTGAATCGTTCCTGTTGAATGGATGGTAGGAACATAGGGCAGTGAAACTTGTTGGAGTATGTGTATTTCTTGTTTAAATTTTTGGATGGTTTTCTTGTGGTGACGGTGTTTGGGACGCAAGCATTTTAAGACAAATAGCTTTGATGAACAATCCTCAATCAAATATGCACGACCATATGCACCATAGCCAAGCAATTTTTTAAAAGAGAAGTTGGGATGTTTGCCAATGTAATGTGCTACAGCCTGATCGAAGCCTTTTTCGGATAGTCGCTTCCACCACATTAACTGCTAAAGAAACTCATTGAGCTGAAAAGACTACGTGAGCTTTTACGAGAGCCAAATTTATAATGCTTATGACCATAATAATTATGTCGTTTAGAATACTTGCGACGGCTACTCGATGAAGAATAACGACGTTTGGATTTACCATTGAACAAGGAATGAAGAATTTTATCTAGCATAAAAAACGCTCCTTTAGATGTTGTTATAACTATATACGTAAAAATAAAAAAGGAGGTTTCAATATTTCAAAAATAAAAAAGAAGCTATGTAAACTTTACATAGCTTCTTCACAAGAGGTTAAACCTCCATAATAATCGGTAGAATCATTGGTCGACGTTTTGTCTTTTCGAATAGATACGGCCCTAAAACATCAGTTATTTCATTTTTCAATTCTGTCCATTGAGGTGTTTTGCCTTGAATCGTTGCATTCAGATGACGATTTAGCATTTTCTGTGCCTCGTTAATCATCGTACCTGATTCACGCATATAGACAAAGCCACGTGAAATGATGTCAGGACCTGAAACGATTTTTTGGTTTTCCATATCTACACTAACTACTACAATGACCAGACCTTCTTCAGAAAGGATGCGACGATCACGTAATACGATATTGCCGATGTCGCCAATACCATTACCATCAATATAAACATCTCCAGAAGGGATACGACCGGCAACATGCGCTTCATTGGCACTTAATGCCAACACATCACCGTTTTCCATCACAAATGTATTGTCGAGTGGAACATCGCAATCTTCTGCTAGATGTGTATGCATTTTTAACATACGGAATTCACCATGGATAGGCATAAAGAATTTAGGCTTCATTAAACGAAGCATCAGTTTTTGTTCTTCTTGTGAGCCGTGACCAGATGTATGGATATTGTTTAATGCGCCATGAATGACTTCTGCACCTGCGCGGAACAATAAATTGATAATTTTATTAACACTCACAGTATTACCTGGTACTGGGGAAGAAGAAAAGATAACCGTATCGCCAGGTTGTATTTGAATCTGACGGTGCGTACCATTGGCAATGCGTGATAGGGCTGCCATTGGTTCACCTTGAGAGCCTGTACATAAAATCATCACTTCGTTTGCAGGAAGTCGGTTGATACTTTGAGCATCGATAAATGTATCCTTTGGAGCGGTAATATAGCCAAGCTCACGACCAATGGTAATAGCATTGTCCATGGAGCGACCAAAGACAGCAATTTTTCTTCCGTATTTTATGGCAGCATCTGTGGCTTGCTGTAATCGGTGAATATTTGACGCAAATGTAGCAAAAATAATACGACTATCCACTTTACGGAAAATCTCATCGATACTCTTTCCAACTGTACGCTCTGACATTGTGAAATTAGGCTTTTCAGCGTTGGTACTATCTGATAGTAAGCAAAGCACGCCATCACGTCCAATTTCAGCCATCTTCGTTAAGTTGGCTGGCTCACCCACTGGTGTAAAATCAAATTTAAAGTCACCTGTGTGAACGATATTACCAGGTGGTGTTTTCACAACAACACCATATGCATCAGGGATACTGTGTGTTGTTCTAAAGAAGCTCACAGATGTTTTTCTAAATTTAATAACATCCTCTTCTTTAATTTCGATTAGCTTTGTTGTACGTAGCAAGCCATGTTCTTCTAATTTATTACGTAATAAGCCAAGTGCAAGCTTACCACCATAGACAGGGACATTTACTTGACGTAAAAGGTAGGGAATACCACCGATATGGTCCTCGTGTCCATGTGTAATAAACAGTCCTTTAATTTTGTCGACATTACGTACTAAGTACGTATAATCAGGAATAACATAGTCAATGCCGAGTAAATCATCTTCTGGAAATTTAATGCCAGCGTCAATTAAAATGATTTCATCTTGAAATTGAACGCCGTAAGTGTTTTTGCCGATTTCGCCCAGTCCGCCGAGCGCGAAAACAGCTGCTTGGTCATTTTTAACAAACTTCATGTTTGTTAAATTTCCTCCAAGACGAAGTTCGGGCTTGCTTGTTCGTACTCTAAATAGTTACCTTCAAGCAGTTGAACGAACTCGATGTTGTAGTTACGGTCTTTTAGCTTTTGACGTACTTCGCGTTCTGAAGCAGCTTCAAGGTATAGACTTTTAGTGTTTTCGCGAACTGGAATCTCATTTGCATTTTCTTGATAATAAACTTTGTAAATCATAGTTTGCTCTCCTTTAATTGCGTACAATTTTCTTGCACCTTTGACTACTACCACACACGTGCTACAAGAAAACAACGAATTTCCTTCATAAAGAAATGTACGTTTGTAATTCTTGTATCTCAAAGCTTCAGCTGTGCACTATGTTTTAAATTTATATAGGAAGTAGTGAGACAGTGGTTGCGTATAGCCAAATAAATGCATTTCCTTTATATTATCACGCAGTTCCTCTAAAATAAAGAAAAGCCCTTCAAATAATGAAGGGCAAATGTTAGGCAATTGATTTTTTTCCGAGTACGCCACGAAGTTGCTTCAACAATTTCCGTTTTAGTTTCTTCAGCATGGCACATCACTCCTTAGGATCATTATAATAAAAATTATTGTCTATGTAAAGTCATTTACCTTGAAAGGATGCTATTTATGGAAATGGTTAATAAAATGAACAAAATTTTGTTTTTTGATGTAGATGGTACGCTTTATAACAGTGAAAAAAAATTACCTGCATCTGCAAAAGAGGCGCTTTTGGCAGCACGTCGAAATGGCTATGAACTGGCAATTGCAACAGGACGAGCTCCGTTTATGATTGAGTCACTACTAGAAGAATTAGAAATTGATACGTATGTTACTTTCAATGGACAATATGTTGTATACAAGGGTGAAGTTGTCTATACAAATGGCATTGAAAAGGAAGAACTAGCAAAAATCATTGCCTTTGGTGAGGCTCGTAATGAACCAGTAGTATTTTTAGATGATAAACGTATGATTGCCTCTATTAACGATCATCATATGGTAGCTGAGAGCTTAGATACACTGAAATATCCATATCCAGCATTAGACTCTTCTTATTATATGCAGAACAATGTATATCAAACACTTATTTTTATGGAAGAAAAAGATGAATCTTTATATTGTGAGACATTCCCAAATGTTCAATTCATACGATGGCATCGCTATTCTTGTGATATTTTACCAAAAGGTGGCTCAAAGGCTGCTGGTATCGAAAAGGTGCTAGAAAGAATGGGCATCACTTTACAAGATGCTTTTGCTTTTGGAGATGGTATAAACGATATTGAAATGCTGCAAGCTGTTGGGACAAGTGTTGCCATGGGGAATGGTCATGAGCGAGTGAAGGCGGTGGCACATCATATTGCCGACCATGTAGATGAGGATGGTCTTGCAAAAATCATGCGCAAGCTAGCAATTATATAAAAAAACAACTAGTTGGAAAAATTTCAACTAGTTGTTTTTTTATTATGACTAGTTTTCCTCAATGTTGACGACTTTTATTTGAATGCTTTTATCGGAAAAATGCTGAATCGTCTTTTTAGAAAGTGCATTGTCTGTGATAATGACATCTATGTCAGTCAAAGGACAAACTTGAATCGCTACATCCTTATTAAATTTGGAGGAATCTGTAGCAACGTAAACTGTTTGGGAGATAGAGATAATTTGTTTTCTAGTAATTGCCTCATCCAAACTAAAATCAGAAATACCTTTTTCAATGGAAACGCCACTAGCACATATAAACGCTTTATTGATATTCAAATGTTCAAAGCGGAATAAAAACTCATTCGATGTCACTGATTTTTCGGAATGACGAACTTTACCACCGATTAGTATAACCTCAATATTAGAGCCGATTAGATCAAATGCTATAGGTAGTGAGTTTGTTACTACTGTTAATTTTTCCTTGTTCAATAAAAAGGGGGTCATTTGATAGGTAGTGGTTCCACTATCGACAAAAATACACTCCCCATTTTCCACGAGTGAGGCACAAGCTTTGGCAATGGCGATTTTCTCTGCTAACTGCTCATGAAGTCTTTGATCGATTATTCCCTCAACAGGCTCAATATATTTAATACCCCCATAAAACTTTTCAATTTTCTTATCATGCATCAGCTGTTGGACATCGCGGCGAATTGTTTCCATCGAAACATTAAATTCTTTTGTGAGTGTTACTAACTTAACAACCTTATGTTGTCTTACATACTGCAAAATTTGATGTTGTCTTTCTATCATATACATGTTATCACCTCTACTAGATATTTACTCAAAATAATCATAACTTTGTCAACACTTAGTCAGAATTTACTCAACATTTACACAAAAATGCATTTTCCTTTACAAATGGTCACTATACTAAAGCTAAGAACTGAGAGAGGTGACCAATTTGTTAGAGCTAAAAAATATCGCAAAAAGCTATAAAAATAAGAAAGTTTTAGTAGATATCAATGTAACCATCGAATCAGGTGAAATCATTTCGTTACTAGGGCCAAGTGGTTGTGGTAAAACTACCTTGCTCAATATCATCTTAGGGCTTGTAGATCAAACGGCTGGACAGCTTGTCTACAATGGACAAGATATATCCAAGCAGTCGATGCAAGAAAGAGGTTTTAATATTGTGTTTCAGGATTTTGCGTTATTTCCTCATTTAAATGCATACGACAATATCGTTTATGGTTTGAAAAATAAGAACGTGCAAATGTCCAAAGAGGAGATACAAGAATATATCGATTTTTTAGAGCTAACACCTCATCTGCAGAAAAAGATTCACGAATTATCTGGTGGGCAAAAACAACGAGTTTCCATTGCGAGGACACTTGTGATGCAGCCTAAAATACTATTGTTAGATGAGCCACTAAGTGCATTAGATGGCGTCATTAAGGAATCCATCAAGGAGCGTATTAAATCTATTGCCCGTGAATTTAAATTGACAACCATTATCGTGACACATGATCCAGAAGAAGCCCTCACATTATCTGATAAAGTCATGATTATTAATGAGGGAACAGTTGCTCAATTTGGTACGCCTCATGAAATAGTAACAGCACCAAAAAATCAATTTATTGAGGACTTTATTTTAAGGCAGCTTCATATTAAGCGACATAACATCTATCAATTGTTTGGAGAAACATATGCTTAAAACGAATAAAATGATGAAATTGATTTTTCTACCGATTCTTATTTTTTTCCTATTCTTTTTAATTGTGCCATTACTTTATATGTTTTGGCAGTCTTTCAAAATAGGAAATGTGGTGACCATTCAAAATTATATAGATGCTTTACAAAATATCGAAATTCGAGAAGCCTTTATCAATAGCTTTAAAGTTTCTTTTGTAGCCTCAGTGATCACAACCATTTTAGCTTTTTTATTGGCCTATGCTGTTCATTTTACAACGATGCATCGCCATGCGAAAAAGCTTGTGCAAATAGGCATTACTTTGCCCATGCTTCTGCCAACCATCACCTATGGTTTTGTGCTGATTTATACATTTGGTAATCAAGGAATTCTAACGAAATTAGTGGGGCAACCCCTTTTTACAATTTATGGGTACAACGGTTTGGTGCTTGGTTACGTTTTATATACATTGCCAGTCGCTTTTATTTTAATGCAAAACTCCATGCAATATATCGACAAACGATTTTTACTGGTGTCCATTTTAATGCATGATCATTCACTTCGTCGCTTTTATCATACCGTATTCCGTCCAATGTTAGGTACGATTGGTGGTGCTTTTATTTTAACGTTTATTTTAAGTTTCACAGACTTTGGTATACCCGCATCTGTTGGTGGAAATTACACAGTGATTGCCACTGAACTTTATCAAGCGATGTTAGGCTCCATTGTCCATTTTGAGCGTGGCGCAGTGATATCAGTGTTAATGCTAGTACCTGCCGTACTTGGTGTTGCCCTATTAACAATTTTAGAGCGTTTCAATTTTCACTATAAACAAGGTGGGCGAAGTGACCTTGTAAAGCATCGTCTGCGTGACACGTTGTTTACTATTTATTCAATTGTCTGTGTGACGATCGTATTCATCATTTTTGCAACGATGTTTATTGTGCCTTTTACGAAAGGCTATCCATATAACTTCAGCTTTACATTAGAGCATGTTCAAAATGTACTAGCAGAGAAGGATTTAATAAAGGTATATGTCAATTCTCTTATCGTGGCAGTATTAACAGCTATATTAGGCGTGGTCATTACATTCCTGTCAGCGCTACTCAATGTTCGAACACCGTTAAAAGGAAGAAAAAGCTTAGATGTAGCCTCCATGATTACAAATACAGTACCAGGAATGGTGCTTGGATTGTCCTACTTGTTTTTCTTTAATGGAAGTTCATTAAAAGGTACATTTTTCATCATTGTTGCATGTAATATTGTCCATTTTTTTACGACACCTTATTTAATGGCGAAAAATTCATTACAAAAGATGGACCCTACATGGGAAGTGACAGCTGAGCTATTAAAGGATTCTTGGTTAAAAACCGTTAGACGAATTATTTTGCCGAATATTAGACCAACGATTTATCAAATGTTTAGTTACTTTTTTTTAAATGCTATGGTCACGGTTAGTGGTGTTATTTTCCTTGTCAGCACGAAGACAATGCTTGTCTCAACACGCATCAAAGAGCTTCAGCATTTCGCAAAGTACACCGATATTTTCGTACTATCAATATTCATTTTATGTACAAACCTCATTGTGAAATTAGGTTGTGATTATATAACAGCACATAAAGAAAAAGCGGAGGAGATATCAAAATGAACAAGTCAACAGGCATGATGTTAGGGACAATTAGTGCAGCGGCGGTTGTTTTAGCTGCGTGTGGAGGGGCTGCAGCTGATTCCAAAGAGCAAGTCATTATTTATTCAAATGCTGATGATGAAGCAACTGAAGTAATGGAATCCACATTAGATGATAAGGGCTATCAAGGTAAGTATTTAATCCAATCATTCGGTACTTCTGAGTTAGGTGGCAAAATGATGGCAGAAGGGACAGATATTGAAGCAGATGTTGTCACGATGGCTTCCTATTTTATAGAAAGTGCTCAAACCTCTAAAGCCATGTTTGTAGATATTTCTTCGGACTTAAAGCCACTTGATGGAGGAGTTACATATGCACTGCCGATTTTAGGCAATGTTGGCTCCATCTTTATTAATACAGAGGTATTGCAACAAAAAGGGCTAGCAGTACCGAAATCGATTAAGGATTTGACAGACCCTGCTTACAAGGAATTAGTATCCTTCCCAAATATTATGGATTCCTCAACAGGCTGGCTTTTAGTACAAGCCATTATAAATGAATATGGTGACGATGAAGGACAAAAGGTGTTAGCCGATTTAATTAAAAATGCTGGCCCACATATTGAAAGCTCAGGTTCTGGCCCTATCAAAAAGGTGAAAACTGGTGAGGTTGCTGCAGGCTTTGGTTTACGTATTCAAGCGATTGATGCTAAAAACGAAGGATTGCCGATTGAATATATTGACCCGACAGAAGGAAACTTCACTTTAACGGAATCTGTGGCTGTTGTGGATAAAGAAGGTGATGAAGCTTTAGCTAAAGAAATGGCAAAGGTGATCGCAACGGAGGCTCGCAGTGGTTTATTGGAGCAGTATCCTGTAGCTCTATATGAAGGGGAACAGGTAAAGGATGAGTATGTTCCAACTTATTTAAAAAAATGGGATACAACATTAACGGTTGATTTATTAGAAAAACATCAAGCCTTCTTTAAAGAAGCGCAGCGATAAGGAGTTATAGCAGATGAGTAACTATAAATTATTGACACCAGGACCATTGACAACAACTGAAGCGGTAAAACAAGAAATGTTAAAAGATCGTTGTACATGGGATGACGACTATAAAAATGTGACACAAGTGATTCGCAAGCAACTTTTAGCGTTAGCTCATGTCGAGGAGCCTGAATATACCACGGTGCTTATGCAAGGAAGTGGAAGCTTTGTCGTAGAGTCTGTACTAACAACTGCGATTGGTGATAACGATAAAGTACTAATTCTAACAAATGGTGCTTATGGTGAGCGAATTGTTGAAATGGCTAACGTTTTAAAGTTACAACATGTTGTTTATAGTGTCCCTTACGATGAACAGCCATCCTCATTAGAAGTTCAAGCTTTTCTTGAAAAAGATGCAAGTATTACACATGTAGCCGTAGTGCATTGTGAGACAACTACTGGTATTTTAAATCCAATAAAAGAAATAGGAGAAGTTGTTCATTTATTCGATAAAACGTTTATCGTGGATGCGATGAGTAGCTTTGGTGGTGTACCGATGGATGTATCCAATTTGCATATTGATTTTTGCATTAGTAGTGCCAATAAATGTATTCAAGGTGTGCCAGGTTTTGGATTTGTTATCGCGAACACAAAAGCTTTAGAAAAATGTAAAGGACAAGCCCGTAGCGTAGCATTAGACTTGTATAGCCAATGGGAAGTGATGAAGCAAGATGGAAAGTGGCGTTTCACATCACCTACTCATGTAGTGGCAGCTTTTGCGAAGGCGCTTGAGGAGTTAATCGATGAAGGTGGAATCGATGCCCGCCATAAGCGCTATGCGCATAATAATCATATACTTCGCTCTCGTTTGTCAGTGCTTGGGTTTGAAGCGTACGTTTCAGAAGAGCTTCAATCACCTATTATTACAACGTTTTTATTCCCACACAACGAGTTTACTTTTGAGCATTTTTATCAGGAAATGAAAAAAGCAGGTTTTGTCATCTATCCTGGTAAGTTGACTGATGTGGATACATTCCGTATTGGCAATATTGGTGATATTCATGAGGAAGATATGCTGACGTTATGTGAGGTCATAGAAAATTATATGGTGGTGAAAACGAATGAAAATTGAAACGGTTATTTTGGATTGGGCAGGAACAGCAGTAGATTTTGGTTGCTTTGCCCCTGTAAATGTTTTTTTAACGATTTTTGAAGATGCAGGTGTCACAGTTACACTGGAAGAGGCTCGTAAACCAATGGGTATGCTGAAAATTGACCATATCCGTACGATGCTGGAAATGCCAAGAATTGCTGATGAATGGCAACGTGTGCATGGACAAGCCTTTACAGAAGAAAATGTAAGTGCATTATACAAGCAGTTCGAAACAAAGTTAATGGAATCGTTGGCAACTTATACAGATCCTATCCAGCATGTGAAAGCGACCGTACAGCAATTGAGAGAAGCGGGAATTCGAATTGGCTCAACGACAGGCTATACTGATTCCATGATGGAAGTAGTGACAAGACATGCAGCTGACAAGGGTTATCAACCTGATTTTCTCGTAACACCTACACAGGTAGGGGATAAAGGACGACCATACCCATTCATGATTTTTAAAAATATGGAGGCATTAGGGTCAAAAGCAACAAAGCAAGTTGTGAAGGTTGGCGATACAACCTCAGATATAATGGAGGCCTTGAATGCAGGTGTTTGGGCTGTTGGTGTTATTATTGGAAGTTCAGAAATGGGACTTTCTGAAGCAGAGTTCCAAGCATTAACTGTTGAAGAACAACAGCAAGTGATAGCGAAAACGAAATGCATTTTTGAAGAAACTGGCGCTCATTATACGATTGAAACTATGGCAGAGCTACCTGCGTTAATTGAAACGATTAATGAACGTATAACTAGAATATAAACAAAACAAACCTCGGCAGATGTGGATAACTGCCGAGGTTTGTTTTTAGTCTCGCTCATATGGGATTGAATCTGGTATTTCGGCAAATGGATTTTTTTCATTAATTCGGTCATAAAACATAACACCATTCAGATGGTCTAATTCATGCTGAAATGCAATAGCCGGCAATCCTTTAAGGCGCATCTTTTTCTCTTCACCATCAATTGTTTTAAATTTTACTGTGATGCGTGCATGACGTGGCACATACCCAGGAATATTACGATCAACAGAAAGACATCCTTCTCCTGCTGATAGGTATGTGTTTTCGACAGAGTGGCTAACGATCTTTGGATTAATGGCCACAAAGCTTAATTGTTCGCCAGCCTCATCTTTTAAATGAAGGGCAAACATACGCTGTAAGCAATTTACCTGATTGGCAGCTAAGCCAATGCCACTACGCAAATTATATTTTTCGGCCATTTCAGGATCTTGGCTGTTGATTAAATATTGAAGCATATCCTCTGCAAGCTTTCTTGTTTCATCAGTTAAAGGGAATTTAACTTCCTCTGCTTTTGTGCGTAAAGTCGGATGACCTTCGCGGATAATATCATCCATTAAAATCATATAGTAATCTTCCTTTCAACTTTGTAGTGCCTTATTAATAAGTATACATCACGTCTTAAAACAATCACATGAAAAAAGACCTTATTTGAATATACTCAAAAAATTTTTCTAATGCTATTAGATTTTCGAGAATGGGGTATTCTACTAGGGGAAAAGCTGTGAGAAAACGTATGAGCTGTACGGTGTAAATAAGGTGTTGTAATACAGAATTTGAATATTACTGATACAGTATAGGACAGCAATGTTTGATTGTTATTCTAGAAAAAATCTTTGTATAGAGCAGTAATAGATGATTGACCGACAGTATTTTATTCAGTATACTGAATTTCAAGAATAAGTTGTACTAGTTAAAAAGGTGATTTATTTTAATACAGCTGAAAGGGAGATGTGACAAATGAGCAAGAAAAACAATAATATTTTTGATGCTAAACAAACGCTAACTGAAATCGAAGATAAGTTTGAAATGTTTCAAATTTTGAATGAAGAAGGCGAAATTATAAATAAAGAGGCAGATCCACAATTATCAGATGAGGAACTAGTTGAACTAATGACACGTATGGTTTATACACGTATTTTAGATCAACGTTCAATCTCACTAAACCGTCAAGGTCGTTTAGGCTTCTACGCGCCGACTGCTGGTCAAGAAGCTTCGCAACTTGCTTCTCATTTTGCGTTAGAACAAGAAGATTGGATTTTACCAGGTTACCGTGATGTACCACAAATTGTATGGCATGGCCTACCTTTAGATAAAGCGTTTTTATTCTCTCGTGGACATTTTATGGGGAACCAAGTACCTGAGGGTGTAAATGTTCTAGCACCACAAATTATTATCGGTGCTCAATATATCCAAGCAGCAGGTGTTGCACTAGGTATACAAAAGCGTGGGAAAAAAGCTGTTGCAGTAACTTATACTGGTGACGGTGGTTCTTCTCAAGGCGATTTCTATGAAGGAATTAACTTTGCAGGTGCGTTTAAATCACCAGCAATCTTCATCGTACAAAATAACCAATATGCAATTTCAACACCTCGTGAATTGCAAACAGCTGCTAAAACAATTGCACAAAAAGGTGTGGCAGCTGGTTTACCAAGTATTTTAGTAGATGGAATGGATGCGCTTGCAGTTTATGTAGCAACGCGTGATGCACGTGAGCGCGCAGTTAATGGTGAAGGTCCAACATTAATTGAAACAATGTGTTACCGTTATGGTCCTCATACAATGGCTGGGGATGACCCAACACGTTACCGTACATCTGATACAGATAATGAATGGGCACAAAAAGATCCACTTGTTCGCTTCCGTAAATACCTAGAAGCAAAAGGTTTATGGGATGAAAAGAAAGAAGAAGCAGTAATCGAACGTGCAAAAGAAGAAATTAAAGAAGCAATTAAAAAAGCAGATGCTGCTCCAAAACAAAAAGTAACAGAATTAATGGAAAACATGTATAAAGGCGAAATGCCATCTAATTTAAAAGAACAGTATGAAATCTATAAAGAGAAGGAGTCGAAATAACCTATGGCACAAATGACGATGATTCAAGCAATTACAGATGCACTTCGCACAGAATTAAAGAATGATGAAAACGTTCTTGTATTCGGGGAAGATGTAGGTGTCAACGGTGGGGTATTCCGCGCGACAGAAGGCCTACAAAAAGAATTTGGGGTTGATCGCGTTTTTGATACACCATTAGCAGAATCAGGTATTGGTGGCTTAGCAATCGGTCTTTCTCTTCAAGGATTCCGTCCAGTTCCTGAAATTCAATTCTTCGGTTTCGTTTATGAAGTAATGGATTCAATCAGTGGTCAATTAGCACGTATGAGCTACCGTAGTGGCGGGGTATATAATGCACCAGTAACAATCCGTTCACCATTTGGTGGTGGTGTGCACACACCTGAAATGCACTCTGATAGCTTAGAAAGCTTAATGACAGCACAACCAGGATTAACAGTTGTTGTTCCATCAACACCATATGATGCAAAAGGTTTACTTATTTCATCTATCCGTAATGACAACCCAGTTATTTTCTTAGAGCATTTAAAACTATACCGTTCATTCCGTGAAGAAGTACCTGAAGAAGCATACGAAATTCCACTAGGAAAAGCAGATGTAAAACGTGAAGGTACTGATTTAACAATTGTGGCTTACGGTTTAATGGTTCATGAAAGCTTAAAGGCTGCTGAAGAACTAGAAAAAGAAGGACATTCTGTAGAGGTCATTGATCTACGTACAATTCAACCGATCGATGTGGAAACAATTATCGCATCAGTTGAAAAAACAGGTCGTGCAATCGTTGTCCAAGAAGCTCAAAAACAAGCAGGTATCGCTGCAAACGTAGTAGCAGAAATTACAGAGCGCGCAATTTTAAGCTTAGAAGCTCCTGTTCTTCGTGTGGCTGCACCAGATACTGTGTACCCATTCCCACAAGCTGAAGGTGTTTGGTTACCAAACTACAAAGATGTAATGGAAACAGCGAAAAAAGTTTTAACATTCTAATAAAGCTTCTAAACTTGAACAACAGTAACTAGAAAGGATGGGTACACATGGCATTTGAATTCAGATTACCGGATATTGGCGAGGGAATTCACGAAGGCGAAATCGTGAAATGGTTCGTTAAAGCTGGAGATACAGTAAAAGAAGACGATATTCTTTGTGAAGTCCAAAATGATAAAGCGGTAGTAGAAATTCCTTCACCAGTTGAAGGAACAGTTGAGGAAGTTTTAGTAGGAGAAGGAACAGTTGCTGTAGTTGGCGATGTCCTAATCCGTTTGGATGCACCTGGCTATGAGGACTTAAAGCTAAAAGGTGATCATCATGCTGAAGAAAAAACAGAAGCACAAGTTCAGGCAACTGCAGAGTCTGGTCAGGACGTAGAGAAAGCTCCTGCTAAAGAGGAAAAGGCACCAGAAAAAGCTCCTGAAAAAGCGGAGACAGTGATTGATGAAACAAAACGTGTGATTGCAATGCCTTCTGTACGTAAATTTGCACGTGATAAAGATGTTAACATCCGTGAAGTGAAGGGTACAGGTAAAAATGGTCGAATCTTAAAAGAAGATATTGAAAACTTCTTAAAAGGTGGTGGCTCTGTAGAGGCTGATACGGCAACTGTTGAATCAGTTGATGCAACAGTTCAGCAAGAGGCAGCAGCTCCAGCAGCACCTGTAGTTCTTGAAGGGGAATTCCCAGAGACTCGTGAGAAAATGTCTGGTATTCGAAAAGCGATTGCAAAAGCAATGGTACACTCGAAACAAACAGCTCCGCATGTTACACTTATGGATGAAGTCGATGTAACAGCTCTTGTAGCACATCGTAAAAAATTCAAAGATATCGCTGCTGAAAAAGGTGTCAAATTAACATATTTACCATATGTAGTAAAAGCACTTATTTCAACTTTACGCGAGTTCCCTGAATTTAACCGCTCATTAGATGATGCAACGCAAGAAATTATTCAAAAGCATTACTATAATATTGGTATTGCTGCTGATACTGAAAGAGGCCTATTAGTACCCGTTATTAAGCATGCAGATCGCAAATCTGTATTTGCAGTGTCTAATGAAATCAATGAGTTAGCGACGAAAGCCCGTGAAGGCAAGCTTGCGCCACATGAAATGAAAGGTGCTTCTATGTCCATTACGAATATTGGCTCTGCGGGAGGACAATGGTTCACGCCAGTAATTAATCATCCTGAAGTAGCTATACTAGGTATTGGTCGAATTTCAGAAAAACCTGTAATAAAAAATGGTGAAATTGTAGCCGCACCTGTGTTAGCATTATCATTGAGCTTTGATCATCGTATGATCGATGGAGCCACTGCACAAAATGCTTTAAATCACTTAAAGCGTTTGTTAAGTGAGCCAGAATTATTATTAATGGAGGCGTAACAAAATGGTAGTAGGAGATTTCCCAATCGAAACAGATACTCTTGTCATTGGTTCAGGTCCTGGAGGATATGTAGCAGCAATTCGTGCAGCTCAAACTGGCCAAAAAGTAACAATCGTTGAAAAAAATGTACTTGGTGGTGTGTGCTTAAACGTAGGTTGTATCCCATCAAAGGCATTAATTTCAGTAGGTCACCGTTTTGAGCAAGCTAAACATTCAGATGACATGGGAATCATCGCTTCTGATGTGAAATTAGACTTCTCAAAAGCACAAGCATTTAAAGACAGCGTTGTTAAAAAATTAACAGGCGGTGTTGAAGGCTTACTTAAAGGTAACAAAGTTGAAATTGTACAAGGTGAAGCTTATTTCGTTGACGCTAACTCAGTGCGTATCATCAATGGTGAATCTGCTCAAACTTACACATTTAACAATGTCATTATTGCAACAGGTTCTCGTCCAGTTGAAATTCCAACATTCAAATTCTCTGATCGCGTACTAAACTCTACTGGAGCACTTTCTTTACAAGAAGTTCCTGGTAAATTAGTTGTTATCGGTGGCGGATATATTGGTACAGAGCTAGGTTCAGCATACGCAAACCTAGGTTCACAAGTTACAATTATTGAAGGCGGAAAAGATATTTTAGCTGGCTTCGAAAAACAAATGACGCAAATCGTGAAAAAAGGCCTTAAAAAGAAAGGCGTTGAAATGGAAGTTAACGCATCTGCAAAAGGCGTTGAAGAAACTGAAAACGGCGTAGTAGTAACTTATGAAGTTGGTGGAGAAGAGAAGAAAGTTGAAGCTGACTATGTATTAGTAACTGTGGGGCGTCGTCCAAATACAGATGAAATGGGCCTTGCTGAAATCGGTGTTGAATTCGGTGAACGCGGTCTAATCAATGTTGACAAACAATGTCGTACAAATATTTCAAACATCTATGCAATTGGTGATATCGTTGCAGGTCCTCAGCTTGCACATAAAGCTTCTTACGAAGGTAAAGTTGCTGCTGAAGCGATTGCTGGTGAAAAATCAGTTGTTGATTATCTTGCTGTACCGGCTGTATGTTTCACAGATCCAGAAATGGCGACAGTTGGTTACAACGAAGAACAAGCGAAAGCAGAAGGCATTGAATACACTGCAGCGAAGTTCCCATTCGCAGCAAACGGCCGTGCGCTTGCATTAAACCAATCAGAAGGTTTCGTGAAGCTTGTTGCTCGTAAAGAAGATGGCTTATTAATCGGTGCTCAAATCGTAGGTGCTGGTGCATCTGATATGATCGCTGAGATGGGCTTAGCGATTGAAGGCGGCATGACTGCTGAAGATATCGCTTTAACAATTCATGCTCACCCAACATTAGGTGAAATTACAATGGAAACTGCTGAAGTATTACTTGGCAACCCAATCCACATTGTAGCGAAAAAATAATTTGAATAAAGGAGTGTAGAAAAAGCGGATGTTCATTCGCTTATCTACACTCCTTTTTTATTTACAATTGTTTTCTTAAATGCAGCTTGTCGTTGAATAAAATAAATAAAAGGTAATAACTTGAAGATGTGGCCCTATGGATATTAAATTTTACTTTATGCATAAAAAATAGTATTATAATTGATAATAATTATCAATTAAAAATGAAGGAATGGGTTACGATGAATGAGCGCTACCGAACATTTATTTTATTAGCACAATACAAATCATTTACTGAAACAGCGAAGCAGATGTTTTGTTCCCAACCAACAGTTTCTCAGCATATTCAGCAATTGGAAAGTGAATTAGGCTGCCAGCTGATCTCACGGAAAAAACGACAAATCGAGTTAACTACACAAGGCGAAATGGTGTTGGCTTATGCGCAGAAGATGCAGGAAATGGACCAACAATTGCGAATAGCAGTAAAGCAGACACAACAGGAAAATATCAAATTATATATAAGTCACTATATTGCAGATAGCTTTTTTGACGAGCTATTTGATAAAAATAATAGCACATATAAACAATATCCATATGAAATTAATAGCTATTGCTATGAAGATTTAAAAAGTAGTTTAGTAGAAAACCATGCCAAATTTGCTGTGATGCCGATTTATGATGCTGATAAGATTGTTCACGAGTCATTTGATATCGATATTTTATTTGAGGAAGAATTAGTATTAGTGATGACAAATGATCATCCTTTAGCAAGTCGTCAAATCATTTATACAAGAGATTTGAAAAACTTATCGATGCTATTGTCCCAAAGTTCTTATTTGAATCAGCATATTAAACAAGCTTTACATCAGAAGGCAGTACCTGTTTATTATATACAGATGACTAATTTTGAAATTATTAAGAAGGCTGTGCAGCAGGGTATGGGCGTATCCTTTTTACCTTATAAATCAATAGAGGATAGTCTAGATAAATTAACGTTTAAATATGTGAAAGGTCTATCTATTAAACGAAAAAATGGTATTGTATTTAACCGTAACCAGATTTTAAATGAGCAAGAACAAGCATTTTGTGAACGTATAAAGAAGAAATTGAAGATAGAGTCTATCAGGTAAGTTAAACTTATAAAGGTAAATAAATCCTTTCTAGTGTTTCTTCTATTATATTTATTTTTACCATTATATTCATTAAAATAAAATATTTTCTAAATTAATCCAAGCAATATACGAAGCTCTTATTTACTGTTTCGTAATTGTTTGGGTTTTTTTATCTTAATTTAGCATCTATGCCAGCAGTATGGTAGCACTTCGAGGAATTTATATAGCTTTTCTGCGATGACTTCCAAGAATCATTTTTGATAGAATATCATCCTTCATTTGTAGGTTTATAGCATTCTATAAGAAAATGTAATAGTACAATAGGAGATTTTTATAATTCGAGAAAAACGGATAAGTGGACAGCGAAAATTAAAATCTTACACCTTACATGATATTGATAATCGTTATCAATGGTGATATAGTTCGAAATGCAAGGAGGTATGAAGATGTCAAAAGACTATATTGTTGTTCATCCATGTAATATTTTTTCTCAAGGCAAAGCAGATGAAAATTTTGAAATTGTAGATATGTATGATTTACCGAATATTGAGCTGTCTTCTTATAAATGTATGATAATTTTAGGGTTTGTCGATCAAGAATTTTTGCAAGAAAAGAAGCAAATTATCGCAGATTTTTTGGCAAGTAAAAAGATTGTATGCTTCTTCGGTAACTTAGTCACAAATTGGTTGCCAGGACAGCAGGCATTTATTGCAAAGGAAATTCGAAATCATTGGGATTATGACATCTCAATTGCGAAACAACACAGAATTTTTGCAGGTGTAAAGGAAGAAGATATGACAATAAATAAAGGTGTGAAAGGATTTTTTGCTCGTGGACATCATCCAGCACCTACAGATGCGGAAATTTTATTAACCTTGCCAGACGGTGAGCCTGTGACATTTATTGACCGAAGCTCAACAAATGGGACTATTTTTATGCATGCAGGTAATAATCTTTTAACTATTGGAGGCATGACACCGTCATCATCAAAAACAACCAGTCGTATTCCTACACAGCTAATGCAATGGGTACAAGAAGAATACATGTATTTAGCGGAAAGGAGTGTCAAGTAGTGCGTAAAATAGCTGTTATGTATAGTGGTAGTTCACAACATTGGCGTACATATAAGACATCTGAATTCGCTCAGTATATTGATCAATTGATTCCAGTGCGTCAGTTAGAGGAAGAAAATTTAGATGCCTTTGATGTATTAATCATCCCTTCTCAATCTCATACAGGGTTATTAGATAAAAATATTCAAAAGATCTATGATTTTGCGAATACAGGTAAAGTAGTGGTCACATTTGGCCCTCAGCACAGAGATTGGTTGCCAATGCATAATTGGGAATCTAGGCCAACTAATTTTTGGTGGTGGCTAGAGCCTAATGCTGATAGTGGCTTGCGTTTAATAGAGGCAACGCATGATTTATTTAAGAATTACCTTACATTGGAGGATGCAACTTGGCATCAACATGGTGTGTACTGGCCAAGTGAGGGCTGTGAAGTTTTAGTATCGACAGATGATGGTGGGGCCGTCTTATATATTGATCGAGTGAACACAAATGGGATTTGGGTCAATACAACATTGGATCCAGATTATCATTTTGGATCTTATTTTATGCCGGCAACAGAACGCTTCTTACGAGGATTTTTACCTTGGCTAAAGAAAGGGCAAATATAAGGAATGCTAAGTGCGCAAAATGATTACTAATAGCTCTATTTGAGACGCAAGTGTTAGTAGTATGTTGGTTCAAGGTTTTGACAGGAAAGCTTGCCGTACATAGTGTAGAAAAATAAGCTTGTGGTATTAAATTAATTATTTTGGAATTTGCTCGTCATTGGTACGGAAATTTTTTGATAAAAGAAAGTAGGAGAACTAGTGGAACCTATTGCTTATGTTGGCATTGATATTCAGTTTACTCGATTAACGGCTGAGGATCGTGAACGTGGCTTAGTATTTTTATATTTATATGATTTACCCTATGTTGATTTAACTGCCTATGCAGGAATAATTATCACAAATCATGTAGAAGAGCAATTTCTACTAGAACATAAAATGATTTTAGATGAATATTTGCTACAGGGTGGTGTTATCTTTTCACTGACAGAAATATCATTGCCATGGTTAGCAAATGTAGCTAATTGGAAACGCTCTCCTATTCCATTGAAAGATCGCGAAATCATGATTGAACAAGCTAATTGTTCTTTATTTAAAGGGATAGAGCCTTATGATATTAATTATCGAAAAGGTGTACGGGGCTTCTTTTCTCGTGGCTATTTTGAAGAATTACCAGCACATGCGGAAGTGTTAATTACAGATCAAAGTGGTGTACCGATACTTTATGTTGATCGACACTCAACAAATGGCACCATTTTTGCAGGGGCAGGTACCGATATTTACAAGGTATTTATGCATGAAGAAAATACATCGAAAAAGCTTAGTATGCAAATGCTAGATTGTATTCGTGAGGAAGCTAACCGCAATTATGCAAGTGGAGGTATGGGCAAATGATAGGGATTGTGACGAATGGCTTACCATTTCAAAATCGCTTTTTTGCAGAGCAAGAATTTCATTATTTATATGATGAAGTGCTACATATTCGCCACTTTCATCAATATGATTTAACAAAGTATGACACACTTATTTTATCTTGTCGCTTAGATATCCGTTCTTTAAAGCGGTATCAGTCACAATTACTGAAATTTGTTAATGCTGGCAAAAGACTGATTATTTTTGGTGAAATATTGGATTGCTGGTTTCCGACAATTGATTGGGAAGATTCTGAGGTCAATTTTAGTTGGTGGGTGAGAGATGGCGGTGATTTACCGATGAAAATGCAAAATAATGTGCATCCACTTTTTAAATACGTGACATTGCATGATATGAAATGGCATTATCACGGTTCTTTTTTACCACCACAAGGAGCGCAATCGTTACTAGATATTCCAAATGGACGATCGTTATTTTATGTAGATAATGTGAGTTTTAATGGAGAACTAGTTGTCACTACACTTGATCCGATGTTTCATATTGGACTAGGTTTTATTGATCAATCAAAGCCGTTTTTACATGGGATGGCAAAATGGTTAAGAGAGGAAGAAAAACATTGAAGAAGTATGGACTTGTCGCTGCTGTAGCACTAACAATGTTGCTGGCAGCTTGTAATAATAACAACGAAGAGACGCAAAATAATACTAAGCCTCAGGTGGAGCAACAATCATCAGAGTTACAAACGACAAAGGAAGAGAAGCTTGTAGTTGACCAATTAGGACGTGAAGTAACAGTACCAAATTCGATTGAGCGTGTTGTAATGGGAGGCATTCTTCCATACTTCTCTACTTGGTATGTAGCAACAAATTCTACAAAAGAAATTGCTGGTATGCATCCAAATTCGTATAATGCAGCAAAACATTCGATGCTAGCAAAAATGTCTCCAGATGTTTTAAAGGCTGATACTTCGTTTATTCAGAATGGCGAAGTCAATGTGGAAGAATTAATGAAAGTAAATCCACAATTATATATAGAGATTGCAACAGATGAGAAATCAATCCATAAAGTATCAGAGGCAGGTATTCCTGTGGTTGCGCTCAAGGCAATTGACGCAGCTGCGGCAGAGCCATTAGCTACCTTTAATAGCTGGTTAGAAATAACAAGCCAAATAACAGGCACAACAGAACGTGCTAATCGCTTCCTAGAGGAAGGCAAAAAAGTACAAGCTCAATTAGATGAAAAGTTAAAAACGATTGAAGAAAAAGATAAGCCTCGCGCGATGATGTTGTTTAGACATAATGAAAAGTCGATTACAATTGGAGGGAAAAACTTCTTTGGTAATCAATGGCTCAATGCGACGGGAGCAATTGATGTAGCTGAAAATGATATCCAAGGACAAAAAGAAGTCAATATGGAACAGGTATATACTTGGAATCCAGATATTATTTTTATTACCAATTTTACAGAGACACAGCCAGCTGATTTACTTGAAAATAAGATAGCTGGGCAGGATTGGAGTCAGGTGAAGGCAGTTCAGGAGGGTAAAGTGTATAAGATTCCATTAGGCATTTATCGTTGGTTCCCACCTAGTGGAGACGCACCTTTAATGTTAAAGTGGCTTGCACAAAAAAATCACCCAGCGCTATTTGATTATAAAATAGAGGATGAGATTAAAGCATATTATAAAGATTTTTATGAATACGATGTGACAGATGAAGATATTCAAGCTATTTTAAATCCGTCTTCAGAAGCAGCTAAATATTAAGGGATGATTGGTAAATGCAAAACTGGAAAAAGATTATTTTATGGCTCCTCCCCTTGGTGATTGCCGTTATTTCTCTTGGTGTAGGACGCTTTGAGGTTGGTATCGAGCAGCTATTAAAGATTCTTGCTTCACAGATTTTCCCTATAGAGCCGACATGGACAGAGATGGAAGAAACGGTTATTATCAATATTCGCTTGCCACGTATTCTTCTCGCATTGTTAATTGGTGGAGGTTTAGCAATTGCAGGTGCTAGCTTCCAAGGGATGTTTGGTAATCCGCTAGTATCACCAGATATTTTAGGTGTTTCGGCGGGAGCTGGCTTTGGTGCTTCTCTTGGGATATTATTGTTTGGGCAAAATTTTGCCACACAGATAATGGCATTGCTTTTTGGATTAGGTGCTATCGGCTTTACGTTTTTAATTGCTGGCGCACGCAAAAATGCCCCTATTTTTATGTTTGTCTTAGCAGGTGTTATTACATCGGCACTGTTTAATGCGCTTATTTCGTTAACTAAATTTGTAGCTGACCCAGAGGAAAAGCTACCTGCGATTACCTATTGGTTGATGGGTAGCTTAGGAACGGTTACTTATAAAGATTTATATATAGGTGGACCACTGATTATTATCGGTATGTTAATACTTTATTTCCTAAGATGGCGATTAAATATTTTAACCCTCCCAGAGGATGAGGCAAAATCAATGGGAATTTCTGTAGTGCCTTTGAAATGGATGATTATATTTGGTGCGACTTTGATTACTGCGGTATCTGTTGCGGTTGCAGGAATTGTTGGCTGGGTGGGTTTGATTATTCCACATGTTGCTCGTATGCTTGTTGGAAACAATAATCAGCATGTATTACCAATGTCGATTGCTATTGGAAGCGTCTATTTGTTAGTAATTGATAATTTAGCACGTTCTATAACAGCAACAGAAATACCTTTATCGATTTTAACAGCGATTATTGGTGCACCATTCTTTGCTTATTTACTGCGTAAATCTGGAGGTGGATGGGCGTGATAATTGAAGTGAAAAATGGCAATTTTTATTATGAAAAGCATCGTAAGAAATCCCAAAATCTTTATGTAAACAATATTAATTTTACACTGGAACCAGGACAAATTATGGCCATCCTTGGTCCTAATGGAGCTGGAAAGACAACGATGCTCAAATGTATTACAGGGTTACTAGAGTGGAAGCAGGGAGAAACCTATATAGATGACAAGCCATTGTCTACTGTCAAGCGTAAGGAGCTTTGGCAACGTATTGGCTATGTACCGCAAGCTCATAAAATGGTATTTGGTTTTACAATAGAAGAGCTTGTTGTGATGGGAAGAGCCCCTTTTATTAGTACATTGGCCCAACCATCAAAAAAAGATTTAGAAGCGGCGCATTTGGCATTAGATACAATTGGTATCGTCCATTTAGCAAAAAAATCATGCAATGAGGTAAGTGGCGGCGAGCTACAGCTGGCTTTAATAGCTCGCACACTGGTTGCCGATCCAGAAATACTTATTTTAGATGAACCAGAGTCACATTTGGATATTCAAAAACAAATTACTATTTTACAAACAATCAAGCAATTAGCGAGAGAACGTGGCATTTCTTGTATTATTAACACGCATTATCCTAATCATGCCTTTTATTTAGCTGATCGGGTCCTGATGACGGCAAAGGATAAGGGTGTTGTATATGGCGCTGTACGTGAAATAATGACGGAGGAAAGAATGCAGTCGTTTTTTGGTATCGAGCTAAAAAAAATACTGTATGAAGAAGAGAATTATGTGGTAGAAACAATGGTTCCACGTGCATTAGGTGCAGAAAAATAAGGAGTGCCGCTGGCTTGACTCCAATCAACCATTCTGCAAAAGTGTCTTTTCCTCTTTCATACTAGCCGTTGGGGACTAAATAACCCTTTATTTGTCTTATTAGAGAGAGGATAGACCCTTATTTTCAAGATGGAGAAGTGATGAGTGACAACACCCCTCCATAAAATGGGTAGTGGAAATCTTTGCTAAAAAGATAACCTTTTTATGGATTGGAAGGCTACTTGACTCCGATGGGATAGCGAGACAGGCGAGCCCACAGGAAAGCAAGTAGCCGGAAATCCATTTTCACCTTTCACAAACATTCTATGGATAGTTTTGTTTTTCCACACTATGTAGCATGTAGTTGTTTTCCCAACTACATGCTTTTTAGCTATTTTACTGTATTAGCTTGGTGCGTGAGTCGGCTACATTGATAATCAGGTAGTGGTATTGCCTTCAAATATTATTTGCAAGCTCCTTTAATTATTCTGAATAATCGATAAATGCTATAATGATAGCATTGTAGAAAGTAAGGGAGGATTTCATAGTGGAGCTTAATTTAACTGGGAAAGTAGCAATTATTACAGGATCGAGTAAAGGAATTGGTTATTATACGGCCATGCAACTTGTCAAAGAGGGGGCTCATGTTGTACTTTGCGCACGTGGAGAAAAACAGCTACAGGTGGCGGCTGGATGTATTAAAAACGAAACGGATGTGGATGTTTTAATTGTTCCAGCTGATGTTACAAAGGAAAAGGATTGTAAGTATTTAATTGAGCGTACAGTAGAACATTTTGGACGCATTGATATTCTCATTAATAATGCAGGTACGGCTTCAGCGAATCCCTTTGAGTCAGTGAGTAGTGAGCTGTGGCAAGCAGATTTAGATTTAAAAGTATTTGGGGCTATACATTGCTCCAAATATGCTGCACCATATATGCGTAAGGCTGGTGCAGGTGCAATCGTTAATGTGACAGCGGTGATGGCTAAGACACCTCCAGCAAGCTCGCTTCCTACTACAGTTAGCCGCGCTGCGGGACTTGCTTTGACAAAAGCGATGAGCAAGGATTTAGGGAAGGATAATATTCGCGTAAATTCTGTATGTATTGGGCTTATTCGCAGTGATCAGATCGAAAAGAATTGGAAAAAGGAAGAACCTAATTTATCGTGGGAAGAATATTCTCGTATGGTAGGGAAAACTATTCCACTTGGACGTGTAGGTGATACGCAAGAAGCCGCTAACGTCATCACATTTTTAGTTTCTGATGCAGCAAGTTATGTTACAGGGACTTCAGTGAATATTGATGGTGGCTCTGGTCACGCATTATAAATAGGATAATCTTTTTTAGGAAAATAATTTTAATGATGTCTCATTAAATTATGATGAGACAACCCCTATATTTCTCTTAATTAAAAGAAGAAAGCCATCCGCTTTCTTTTTTTATATTATTTTCCTAAAATTATAATAGACAGAAAATTCTTGCAGATGTAGAATGAACGATATAGGGGGTGAAAAGTGGCGAAATGTTGAACGAAAATTTTGCTGCGCTATTGTTGCGAGTTATTCGTATCATTGCTCAAATTGGCATACTGACGATTTTTTATTACATGGGGGTGGGAATAGTAACATATTTACACATACCTCTTCCAGGAAGTGTTATTGGATTACTATTATTAGCACTTTCACTCATGTTTAAAATCATTAAGGTGGAATATATTCAAGACGGTGCCAGTTTTTTAATTGGTATGTTAACATTGTTTTTCATACCAGCAACGGTAGGTGTTATTGATTATCCAGAACTCATGTCAGTCACTGGCCTGTTGATTATTTTAGCCGTTATTGCTAGTACATTAATCTCTATTTATGTCACGGGTTTACTGACACAAATCATTGAGAAAAAAGAATTGGCGAAAAAAGAAGGTACGGAAACCACTGTTGATGAAGGGAAGGGAGAGTTAACGGTTGATTGAAGCAATTGTTGTCCTAAGTACCGTCATTATGTTTGTATTGTTCACAAAGCTTTATCAGCGATTTCCACATCCCATCATGATCCCCTTGGTCACTACTACAGTGGTCAGTGTGATGATTTTACTTATATTCGATATTCCATATGCAACATATATGAGAGGTGGAGAATGGCTTCAGAAAATGCTTGGACCAGCAGTTGTCGCACTTGCCTATCCTCTCTATAATCAACGAGCTATTATTCTAAAATATAAGTATTCTATTTTATCAGGACTTTTCATCGGTATGATTACAGGCTTAATGACAATTTTTGTATTACTAAAATGGATTGGTGTAAAGTCTAGCTGGATGCTGACGGCCTTACCTAAATCATTAACCACGCCTGTTGGGATGCAGGTAAGCGAAACGATAGGGGGTATCCCGCCTCTAACTGCTGTTTTTGTGATGATTGCAGGATTTGTAGGGGCTATTATTGGACCATTCGTTATTAAATATGGCAAAATCAACTCGGCCGTTAGTAGAGGTGTGGCTGTAGGCAGTGCCTCACATGGTGTAGGTCTTGTAAAATTAAGAGAATATGGGGAACAGGAATTATCAGTTGGTTCATTATCGATGGGCTTAACCGCTGTTATTGGGGCATTTTTCTGTCCTTTATTTGTTTATTTATTTTTATAATCCAATTGTCGCTTTGTGCAAAAAAAGAGTTGTCTCAAAAACTATTTGAGACAACCTCTTTAGCTTTTTTCAATAATCAATTGAATCGTATGGGCTAGCCCAGTGTGTAGCATTCCTTCATGTCGAATTTGCTCACCTGTAAAAAAGTGGATAATTTTATATGCTTGACACCATTGAAGGACATCTAAAGGGTTATATAAAAAATCGAGTTGCTGTGGACCACCTGAAGCATAAGGGAGCTGATAAATGGAATATAACTCCATCATAATTCGCCCTCCTGGTTTGACTGAATCGATAATCTTTTGTATGACCGTTTGTTGTTGCTTTGCTGGAAAATGTCCAAATACCATAATGGCCGCATCATATTTATTAACGGGAAGCTCATCCAGCAGTAAATCGGCTAGCTTAGTTTGAACTGTCACTTGATGCTTCAGTGCTAATTGTTCAGTTTTTTGAAGGCCACTCTGTGCATAATCATAGGCAGTAACCGTATGTCCAGCTGTGGCTAAAAAAACAGCATTACGTCCTTCACCCTCTGCATAGGCGGCGATATTAGGGGAATCTTTCAAATAATATACATAATCTTTAATAAAGGCATTAGGTTGTTCGCCATAAACGTATTCTGCTCCTTGAAAACGTTGATCCCAAGTATTCATTTAGTTCACTCCCTTTTTTATATTGTAAATAATATAGATTGCTTATTCTAATTTTTAGCTTATTAGTTGAAAGCTTCAAAAAGCAAATCATAAATTCTTAAGTAATATTCAAGTACCATTTATTATGTAATTAATAATGATTGGGACAGGTAAAGAGAAATTTCTAAAGCTGCAATGATATCCAAGCATAGCAAAGCTCACATGAGTGTTTTAGAGATAATGAAAAAGCTAGCTCTTCACAATGAAGAACTAGCTTTTAATTTTTAAAAAATAGGTTTTCGTTCTTTTATTACCCGAATTGTTTTCAATGTTGTATCCTCGGGTCCTTGTACTGGTAAACCTGCTTCAATATTCATTTGAATATAATGAATATTTTCTTGTGTAATTATTTCCCCGGGAATAAAAATCGGAATTCCAGGAGGATAGACCATAATAAATTCTGCACAAATACAGTTATCCGCTTCTGCAAGAGGAACGACTTCTGTATCGGCATAAAAGGCATCACGTGGTGACATGGCAAGAGCTGGGATTTCTGGTACATTCACTACAGCTTCTGTGATAGCCGCTTCAGAATCGAATGCTTTTGACATACGAGTAAGTGCATTTACTAAAAGATTAATTTCTTTTTTCGTATCTCCCAATGTCACTAAACATAAAATATTGTAAAGGTCAGACAGTTCCACTTCAATATTGGCATTATATCGTAACCATTCCTCAGCTCTATGACCAGAAATACCTAAATCTTTTACACTAATAAGCAGTTTTAATGGGTCCATATCATAGGTCGCCGATGAATGTAATTTTTCCTTACCTGCACACTTTAAGTGCGCTATTTGATTGATGCGTTTACGCGCATCTTTTGCTAAACGCAATGCATCGTCGATTAAATCATATCCATGAATGGCTAGCTGGCGACGAGCTGTGTCAAGCGAAGCGAGTAATGGATATGAAGTCGATGTCGTTGTTAGCATGGAAAAGACAGCTTGTACACGTTTCGCTGAAACAAGACCTTCACGGACATTTAAAATGGAAGTTTGCGTCATGGAGCCACCGAGCTTGTGTACACTTGTTGCTGCCATATCTGCACCTGCCTCCATTGCTGAATACGGTAGGTCATCATGGAATTTTATGTGTACACCATGTGCTTCGTCTACGACTACTGGAATCTGACGATCATGAGCGATTTCGACAATGCGCTTTAAATCAGCTGTAAAGCCAAAATAAGTTGGATTAATAACAAGTACAGCTTTTGTGTCTGGATAAGCATTCAACGCTTTTTCGACAGCTTCAGGCGATATGCCATGAGAAATTCCATATTCACTGTCGACTTCTGGGTGAATAAAAATTGGAATTGCACCAGCGAATACAATCGCCGACATAATAGATTTATGAACATTCCGTGGCACTAGAATCTTATCACCTGGGCCGACGACGGTCAGAATCATCGTCATGATGGCGCCACTAGTACCTTGGACGGAAAAGAATGTATGATCAGCACCAAAGGCTTCAGCTGCAAGGCTTTGTGCTTCTTTAATAGCACCCTTTGGTGAATGTAAATCGTCTAGTGGAGCAATATTAATTAAATCAATTGATAAAACGTTGTCGCCGACGAATTCTCGGAAAGCAGGGTCCATCCCTTGCCCTTTCTTATGGCCTGGAATATGGAATTGAATTGGATGTCTGTTCCGATGTTTAAGTAATACGTCGAACAATGGAGTCTCTAGTTGTGACAACGCAGGTACCACCTCACTTTATAATATCTAAGAAAACAAATGAATTATAGCACCTAACGACACGAAAAAATAGACTTTTCATAAAAATAAAAGGTTTTTTTCAGGATAAAGAGAAATTAGTATCGAACGAAAGGGGAGGTACTATGAATTGGAATACACGTGTGACGGAGCTTTTGCAGGTTAAATACCCCATTATTCAAGGAGGGTTAGCCTATTTAGCATATGCTGATTTAGCGGCAGCTGTATCGAATGCTGGCGGTCTAGGGCAAATAACAGCCATGAGCTTACGAGATCCTAATTTATTACGAGCAGAGATCCAGAAAGTCCGAACATTAACAGATAAACCGTTTGGCGTAAATTTTGCGATTGGTCTGCATGGTATAGGCTTTGAGGAGATGGTGCGCGTTGCAGTTGAGGAAGAAGTACCAGTTATTACGATGACTGGAGGAAACCCAGCACCTATTTTTGAGTTGCTAAAAGGAACAGTTATCAAAAAATTGGTACTTGTAGCTGCTCGTAGACAAGCCCAAAAAGCTGAACAACTAGGAGCAGATGCTGTGATGGTTGTTGGTCAAGAGGGGGGAGGTCATCTTGGGCGAGATGACGTTGGCACAATGGTGCTAGTTCCTCAAGTGGTTGATAGTGTGAAAATTCCAATCATTGCTTCTGGAGGCATTGGTGATGGGCGTGGTTGGCTAGCTGCACACGCATTGGGAGCTGAAGGTATTGAAATGGGCACACGCTTTATTGCCACAAAAGAATGTGTCGATGCATCAGAGGCTTATAAAGAGGCTCTGCTTGCTAGTACGGAGGCTGATACGACGATTATTAAGCGTTCTATCGGCGCGCCAGCACGAGCTTTACGTAATGAATTTACGACAAAGATTTTAGAAATTGAGGAAAAAACACCAACATATGAGGCTTTAAAAGACTATATCAGTGGTTCAGCCAATAAGCGTTTTATTTACGATGGCAATCAAAATGAAGGCTTTGGCTGGGCTGGTCAAGTGACGGGAATGATTCACGATATCCCAACCGTAGCGGAACTTATTAATCGAATGGTTGCAGAAGCTGAAAGTATCCGGTTAAAATGGGGGCAATAACATAAAGGTGGTTTTGTCGAATGGAATATTCTTATCCGTTTTCAACTGATTGGTCCACAGAGGAAATTGTGGATGTCGTTCAATTCTTTGAAGGAATTGAGAAAGCTTATGAAAAGGGCATCAAGCGTGAAGTCATGCTGGCTAAATATCGTCGCTTTAAAGAGATTGTTCCATCTCAAGCAGAGGAAAAAACAATTTTTCGAGAATTCGAAGAGGCAAGTGGCTATATTAGCTATCCTGTCGTCAAACAAACCAAGGAAGCCGAAGATGGGATGCTTATAAAAATTGTCCCTAAAAACGGTCGATAAAAAATGGATGTGAGCACAACTCACATCCATTTTTTAATTTTTTGTGTTAAAAAACGACATTTTGCATAAACTACATCAATAAAAATCATCATTAAATGAATCTAAGTAAAACTATTTTCCAACAATGACGTTGTAAAGAGGAAGTAAGCGATTAAATGTTTCCTCTGTTAATTGTTGTAACTCGCTAGCTGTTAGCTTTGTCGCTTGCTCTTTTGGAATGTGACGACCAACCAAGAACTCACCTTTTTTGACATCTCGTAGTCGTATAAGCAATGCTTCAAGCTTGTCTTCTTTTGCCTCTTCGAGAGAAATGGCCTCAGGGGACATATGATCACCTGACACAATAAAATCAGTAGGAAGTTGCTCCAATAAAGATTTATGGGCAAGTAAACGCTCAGCCATAACATTTTTTTGCGGTGCTTCATAAATAATAGCTAAGACGATGAATAAATGTGTGTGCCATAGACCAATCTGAAAGTGAGGCAATGATTTATAACCTCTTTTATAGGGAGCGAAGGCAACCCAACTATCCTTTGGTGGGTTAACAGTTCTTCGAGCATGTTTGGCAACATGAGGGAAGAATTCTTCACCTAGTTGGCTAGAGAAATAAGCAGAAAAGTCTTCTCCTAGCTGATTGAATTTTGGACGTACAAGGGAAGTTAAAGCATCCATTCTTTGTTCTAAACCGTCTATTGTAAAAACATTAAAGTCTTTGTTTGTCCACTTTGTTTTTGGCAATTTTATTTTACTCCTTTCGTTTTATAAGGTTTATTTTACGCTGATTTTGGGAAAAAATCTTATAACAAGAACTTTATCGAAATAAAAAAGTTTTTGTAAAAAAAATTAAAAAAGGAAGTGTTTTTTATGAAACCTATCGTAAAAATTATACGTAAAGTTGACATTGAAAAGCAATATGAACACATTTTACAATTAGAATTAGATTATGAATTAGCATCACTCTTTGAGGCGATGAATGAAAAAAATGATATTGAAATTGAAAAAAGTAAAAAACGTCTGGCTGAAATACAGATGGAACTTGAAAGCTTGCACGCCTATGCGTAATCAAAATTTAATACCTATTTAAAAAATCACTTGCTGAATATTCCGACAGCAGGTGATTTTTATTGTGACAAAGGGTAAAATAGAAATTATATCAAATTGCAGTCCTCTGTTTTTTTATAGTCGAAACAAATGGTTAAGTGATGGAAAAGGTATGAGGAGCATAAAGAGAGCTAGAGAGCCTTTTCTTATATTCGAAGGGTGGGTTTTGAGTGCATTTACAACAAATTGATGAATTTGCAAAAAGTATCATTTTTGAAGCTGGAAGACGTATTCGAGAGGCTTTTTCGTATAATCTAGTTATTGAGACAAAATCAGGTGCAAATGATCTCGTTACCAATATTGACCGAGAGACCGAATTATTTTTTATCGAGCAAATTAAAGCTTTTGATCCAACCCATAAAATTTTAGGGGAAGAAGGAATGGGCGAAAAGGTCGAATCATTAGATGGTGTTGTCTGGATTATTGATCCGATTGATGGCACGATGAACTTCGTCAAACAACATCGTCATTTTATGATTTCTATCGGTATTTTTGTAAATGGTGTTGGAAAGTTAGGGTACATATTTGATGTTATGCGAGAGGATTTATTTAATGCCATTGAAGGTCAAGGGGCATGGTATAATGATTCACCATTGCGTAAACTACAGTCTGTCTCAATGGAGGAGTCGGTCATAGGCATTAATGCACATTGGGTGGCACCCAATCGACATATCCACCATGAAAAGGTGATAGAAATGGTTCGCAAAGTGCGTGGTACACGATCCTACGGGTCAGCGGCAATGGAAATTGCATTTGTTGTTAGTGGCAAACTAGATGCATATGTCTCCATGCGACTAGCACCATGGGATATTGCAGGCGGAACCATCATTGCTCAGGAGGTTGGGGCAGTTGCAACAAATTTACATGGAGAAGGCTTTGATTTCCTCCATCAAGATACTTTTATCATCGCCAATCCTTCCATCCATAAAGAATTATTAGAAAAATATATTGTGCCGTACGATTAAATAAAAAGGAGCCGTCTAGTAACTAGACAGCTCCTTTTCATGTTGATTGCTTATTTTTTCAGTGGGTTTTCAACCAGCTAAATTAACATCTGCCAAGGCATACTTGATTAAAGTAAGCCTTGTGTACGTAGTTTACGCTTCATTTTAAAGGCTGTCATGAAAATGACACAAGTTGCCACAATACCTGCTATTGCACCAAATACACTACTAGCCGCAACAGAATAGCCGATAGAGCACATTGCTAGTACAGCTGCTAATGCATAGATAGCCATTACGATTTTTGCACGATTCATAGCCTAGCCTCCTATATAAAAAATTTGTAAATCAAATATATTTTTTAGAATGATGGAAATTCTAATAAGGACATTTCTATCCTTCTTGTGCTATAATATCACAGTTAAACATTCGAAAAAAGAATATGGAGTGGAATAATGACAAACTTACGTCAAGATCTTCGCAATATCGCAATTATCGCCCACGTTGACCATGGTAAAACTACCTTAGTCGACCAATTACTAAAACAATCAGGTACATTCCGTTCAAACGAACGTGTTGAAGAACGTGCAATGGACTCTAATGATATTGAACGCGAACGTGGTATTACGATTTTAGCTAAAAATACAGCAGTAAACTATGAAGGAACTCGTATCAACATCCTTGATACGCCTGGACACGCTGACTTCGGTGGTGAGGTAGAACGTATTTTAAAAATGGTAGACGGCGTTTTACTAGTTGTCGATGCGTATGAAGGTTGTATGCCTCAAACACGTTTCGTACTGAAAAAAGCATTAGAACAACGCTTAACACCAATCGTTGTTGTTAATAAAGTAGACAAAGATTCAGCTCGTCCACTAGAAGTAGTGGATGAAGTGCTTGAATTATTTATCGAGTTAGGTGCAGATGACGATCAATTAGATTTCCCTGTTGTCTATGCTTCAGGTGTAAATGGTACAGCTTCTTTGGACGCAGATCCATCTAAACAAGAAGAAAATATGAAATGTCTATTCGAAAAAGTGATCGAGGCTATTCCAGCACCAGTGGATAACTCAGAAGATCCATTACAATTCCAAGTAGCTCTACTTGACTATAATGACTTCGTTGGACGTATCGGAATTGGTCGTGTATTCCGTGGAACAATTTCTGTAGGTCAACAAGTTGCACTGATGAAATTAGACGGTACAGTGAAAAACTTCCGTGTAACGAAAATCTTTGGTTTCTTCGGTTTAAAACGTGAAGAAGTAGAGACAGCAAAAGCTGGTGATTTAATCGCCGTTTCAGGTATGGAAGACATCAACGTTGGTGAAACAGTTTGTCCTGTTGAACACCAAGAAGCGCTTACACCATTACGTATTGATGAGCCGACTTTACAAATGACATTTTTAGTAAACAATTCGCCATTCGCAGGTCGTGAAGGGAAATGGGTTACTTCTCGTAAAGTAGAAGAGCGTTTACGTGCTCAATTACAAACGGACGTATCTTTACGTGTTGAAGATACTGATTCTCCAGATGCTTGGACAGTTTCAGGTCGTGGTGAGCTTCATCTATCAATTCTTATTGAAAATATGCGTCGTGAAGGTTTCGAATTACAAGTATCTAAACCGCAAGTAATCGTGCGTGAAATCGACGGCGTAAAATGTGAGCCATTCGAACGTGTTCAAATCGATGTACCAGAAGAAAATGTTGGTTCAATTATTGAATCAATTGGTGCACGTAAAGGTGAAATGCTTGATATGGTGAACAACGGCAGTGGTCAAGTTCGTTTAACGTTCTTAGTACCAGCTCGTGGTTTAATTGGTTATACTACTGAATTCATGTCGATGACAAAAGGTTTCGGTATCATCAACCATACGTTTGATTGCTACCAACCATTACTACCAGGTAAAATTGGTGGACGTCACCAAGGTGTACTAGTTTCAATGGAAACTGGTAAATCAACAACTTATGGGATGATGCAAATTGAAGACCGTGGTACACTGTTCTTGGAGCCAGGTACAGATATTTACGAAGGTATGATCGTTGGAGAAAATACTCGTGACGCTGATATCACTGTAAACATCACAAAAATGAAACAAAAAACAAACATCCGTTCAGCAAATAAAGACCAAACGAATGTTATTAAAAAACCACGTATTTTATCTTTAGAAGAAGCGCTTGAATACCTAGGTGATGACGAGTACTTAGAAATCACACCAGAATCTATTCGTCTGCGTAAAAAAATTCTTGATAAAAATGAACGTGAGAAAGCAGCGAAAAAATTACGTAACGCAGAACAATAATTTTCCGCTGACATGAAAGGAAGAGGAGTCTTGGATATTAAGTCCGCTTTATTGGGTGAACTAAATGTTATTCAAGTTGCTGCACAGACAAGTTCCGATGAAACAACAAGAGTTTATGGAAGAATGGCGGGTATAACTAGATTTTTATACGAAAATTTACCAAGCTATGAAATTGCAGGCTATGTTGTATTTCTTCTTGTATTTGCACTTTCTGCCATTGTCTATAAGTTAGGCTTTGCCAAGAAATTAAAACTATCTCAAAACATTATTATTTATGCGTTCCTATTTTTAGGTTGTATCATGCTAACGTTTTTCGCCCTATTCTTGCCAATGATTGAGGGTCTGATTGTGGCAGCCTTAATTTTAATCGTATATAAAACAAGATTATGGCGTGAAAAAAGAGAAGAGCAACAAGCTACCAATCAGTAACAAGTATGTATTTTATAATAAGAATTTTTATACAGTCTTAGCGATTATTACGCTAAGGCTGTTTTCTTTTGTATCAATTCTCGAGCTTGTTCGAAAAGTGCCTTCTCAAAAAAATTATTTGATGTACCTGACGCTAAATAATTGCTAAATCAAAATAAATTGGTAGGCACCGAAATCTTCTAATGTGAATAAGTTAATGTCGATAGGCTTATTTTCATCACATCAAGGAGGAAAGGGAATGCGTGGGCTTACAAAAGGTTTGCTATTAGGTGTCATTGCTTTGTTACTCCTTTCTTTGACAGCATGTAATAAAGCAGAGCTAGAAAAAGTCAAAGTAGGAGAAGTAACTCGTTCAATTTTTTATGCGCCACAATATGTAGCACTTGAGAAAGGATTCTTCGAGGAGGAGGGTCTTTCTGTTGAGCTACAAACGATTGCAGGTGGCGATAAAACTATGACGGCGTTACTGTCAGACGGGATTGATATTGCTTTAGTTGGATCAGAGACATCTATTTATGTCACTTTACAAGGTGCTAATGATCCCATTCAAAATTTTGCACAGTTAACACAAACTGACGGTACTTTTTTAGTAGCAAGAGATAAAATGAATAATTTTTCGTGGGATCAATTAAAGGGCTCAACATTTTTGGGGCAACGTAAAGGCGGTATGCCTCAAATGGCAGGAGAATTTGTGTTGAAAAAACATGGCATTGACCCTGTAGATGATTTAACACTTATTCAAAATATTGATTTTGCCAATATTGCTACTGCTTTTGCCTCAGGTACTGGTGACTATGTACAATTATTTGAACCAACTGCGAGCGTCTTTGAGAAAGAGGGGAAAGGCTATATCGTAGCTTCGTTTGGAACGGAGTCTGGCAATCTTCCTTACACGTCTTTTATGGCAAAAAGTAGTTATTTAAAGGATGAAGCGAAAACGGTTCAGGCTTTTACAAATGCATTGCAACGAGCACAGGATTTTGTACAAAATGAGAGTTCAGCAGAAGTAGCAAAAATGATTCAGCCATATTTTGAAAATGTCGATATAGCGATCATTGAAACCGTGATTGAGCGTTACAAAGCGCAGGGCTCTTATGCTACTGACCCAGTTCTCGATGAAGGAGAGTGGGATAACTTGCAAACAATTATGGAGGAAGCAGGTGAACTTCCTCAACGAGTGGAATATGACAAACTTGTGAATACAACCTTTGCCAAAAAGGCTGCTGAGTAATATGGAATTTTTACAGCTGGAGAACATTCACCATAGTTATTTTTCAAACACACAGGCAAAGGAAGTATTACGTGATATTAGTCTAGCGATTCGTGAAGGAGAATTTGTGTCCTTTATTGGACCGAGTGGCTGTGGGAAAACAACATTATTATCAATTATTGCAGGATTATTTCCTGCAACTGAAGGCAAGGTCTATATAGATGGTGAAGAGCTATCAGCACATAATCAATCTAGCATTGGCTATATGCTTCAGCAAGATTATTTATTTCCGTGGAAGACCATTGAGGAAAATGTAACAATCGGTTTAAAAATTATGGAACGAAGCAATAAAACACATAAAGTGACAGCCAATGCACTGTTACAGGAAATTGGCTTACCATATGTCGGGAATAATTATCCACGAGAATTATCAGGAGGTATGCGACAGCGTGTGGCTCTTGCTCGCACATTAGCCGTAAACCCAAAAATATTATTATTAGATGAACCATTTTCCGCTTTGGATTATCAGTCGAAATTAAAGCTTGAGGATTTAGTTGTGGAGACCTTAAAAACGTATAAAAAGACGGCTATTCTTGTAACACATGATATTGGCGAGGCTATCGCGATGAGTGAGCGTGTCTTTCTATTTTCAGCCAATCCCGGGGCATTGCACAGAGTGTTTGAAATACCTGAAGCTCTTCGTGAGCTATCACCCTTTGATGTAAGACAGCATCCAGCCTATACAGATGTTTTCCAAACCATTTGGAAGGAGCTGGAGAGTCTTGGATAACACATTATTTAAACAATATCAGCAATTACTAAAAAAAGAAAAACGCTTTGTACGGTTATATCAGCTTATCATTCTACTGCTATTCTTTGGTGGGTGGGAGCTTCTTTCAAGACTAGAGTGGATTGATCGTTTAATATTTAGCTCACCGACGCATGTTTGGCATACATTTATTGAAAAAGTAAGTGGTGGTACATTAACATTACATGTTGGTGTGACATTAATGGAGACGGTGATTGGTTTTATTGCTGGTACTTTACTAGGAACATTAATCGCTATAGTATTGTGGTGGTCTCCGCTACTATCAAAGGTTCTCGACCCTTATTTAGTAATTCTAAATGCGATGCCAAAAGTTGCGCTTGGCCCTATTTTGATCGTTGCGCTCGGACCAGGCTATTTTTCCATTATCGCCATGGGTGCATTGATTTCCATCATTATTACAACCATTGTTGTGTATACAGCTTTCAAAGGTGTCGATCCAAATTATAGTAAGGTCTTACAAACATTTGGGGCAACTAGATGGCAAATCTTTCGTGAAGTAATTTTGCCAGCTTCATTTCCTACGATTATTTCAACTTTGAAAGTTAATGTTGGCTTATCATGGGTAGGGGTGATTGTAGGTGAATTTTTAGTAGCTTCAAAAGGGCTTGGTTATTTAATTATTTATGGCTTCCAAGTATTTAATTTTAACCTTGTGCTCATGTCGCTTCTGATCATTGCGTTTTTTGCGACCATTATGTATCAAGTAGTTGAATTGGTTGAAAAAATAATTATTAAAAATAACGGATAAAAGAGGTTCTCTATAGTTGAGGTACTTCTCAGACTGTTGACAAAAGGAATCGAGTGTGAACTTCTCGATTCCTTTTGTCATTTTTGATACCTTTTTTTCCATTCGCAAAGACATGCTTCAAGGTTCCTCTGCGCTTTGCATAGATTTGTTTAATATTATAAGGATGTTGTAAATATTCAACTTCCGCTACCACGATTCCCCGATAGGACGTTGAATGAGTTTCTGATGATTATTACTTTTTATTCATTGTAATAAGGCTTAGGCGAGGGCACTTAATACAAATCAAAGGATTTGGGTAATATTCCACATTGAATGCGGTTTCTTTCATAGTTTGGGCATGGAGCCAATGCCAAAGATAAATAGAATAAATGTAAGAAAACATACTTGGACGTCCATAAGCTGAAGGGAGTTTTTCTACTAAGTTAAACGACAATCGATAGCAGCCTCTAGTATTCATACTAAGTAAACTTTGGGTATTAATGGATCAATCGCTAATTGTTCACGTTTATTGGTTTGCTTCATGGATTATCACCACAAAGGTTTACTTTTCATCAATACATGTAGATGGAGTACTTTATGTAAAAGTTGATTGGAACGAATGGCAGTGACTCCGCCCACGAAAAGCGTCCGCCTGTAGTGGAAAGTAAAAGAAAAAAGACTGAAGGCAAACGCTCGATTTTTTTGAGTTTGTCTTCAGTCTGAGAGGTGTCTCTATAGTTGAGGCACCTCTTTTTAATCTGTCATTTAGTTAAAATTCTTTATCCATTTGAGGTGAAGTACGATAAAAACGGAAATTGCCCGTTTCTATTCGTGCAAACGTATTTTCTTTAATACGATCATGACAAATTGTACACATATACGTATGAATTGGACGATTACGTAACTTCTTTGCTAAAGGCAGATTATCATCTAAATTATCAATCGTATCGCAAATAACGCATTTTACGCGCATTGCATTCCCTCCTATTCAGCGCGAATGGCTGATATGTTTTTAATAGGATTGTCAATATTTGAACCATCTTTTAATAATACATGGATTGGGCCATCTTCTAAAAGAGGCTTGCCGTCTTGGCTATATTTTAATATTAGTGTTGAAGCTTCTTCAATTGTGAATGGAAATTCTTGTCCATCTTTGCATTCTAAAACGATTTTTGTCGCTTCAGGTTTAATTTCAGCATTCTTCAAGAAATGACTTAATTGGATACCAAAAGTACCTGTTTCCATTCCTTTACGGTCAAATTTACGCTCTGATTTTAATGTAGGTGGGAATGTGGCCCCCTCCATAATTTCACGTGACCAGTGAGCACCAACCTCACGCATATATTTGATGTCAGAATCTTCCTCAATGTTTTGTGTCGTAAAGTAAGTGTTTAAATCTAATTTACGATCGTCGAATATCCATACAGTGGGATCTAATGTTAGTTGGTATGAGACGGCACCTGTGATAGGAATTATTGTTTCCATAATAGAAATCCTCCTTAAATCTTGTATATCCATGACATAGTATAACGCTAATGCCTAGAGATAATAAAGAAATATAAACCGAATTCTCTATTTTCCAATGAAGACACTTGCATTTTTAACGACTAGAAGATAAACTTTATTAAGATAGAATCGAAGAAATATCAGATAATGGGGGCGTCCTCATGGATACGAAATCACAAACTTCTTTTCAAGAGAAGGCTTTGGAGCTATTAGTTGCTGATGCAGACAAGATTGCTCGCCTTATTCGAGTACAAATGGATCATTTAACAATGCCACAATGCCCTTTATATGAGGAAGTATTAGATACACAAATGTTCGGCCTATCACGTGAAATCGATTTTGCTGTGAAGCTTGGACTGATTGAACGTGATAAAGGCAAAGAAATTCTCGATTCACTCGAGAAGGAACTGTCTGTGTTGCACGACGCGTATACAGACAAATAAAAAGAAAAACTCAAACGCTTCTTTGCGCTTTGAGTTTTTTTACTAGAACGAGGTTTTCTAATGAGACAATACTTAAAAAGATATGCACAAAATTTTGATTACCCCTTATTTTTTACGGTCCTATTATTAAGTTTATTTGGGTTAATAATGATTTACAGTTCAAGTATGATGGTAGCGATTGCGCAAAAAGAGCAAGCACCTGATTTTTTTTATCAAAAACAAGTTACCAATTTATTGGTGGCATTTATTGGTTTTATAGTGGCAGCCTTTTTCCCCTACAAGCATTATGCGAATAAGAACATTATGTTATTACTAACGATCATACTAGCGGTGTTATTCACATGGTTAAAATTGTTTGGTCACGGGGCAGATCAAGTAGGCTCTCAGAGTTGGATTGCTATTCCAGGATTAGGGAATTTTCAACCTTCGGAATATGCGAAACTATTTATTATTTTATATTTTGCAGCTGCTTTTTATAGAAAAGCGCAAAAACATACGTTTGAAAAGCTACAACCAACTGAAATTTTTTATCCCATTTTCCTATGGATTTTAGTGGTTGCTGGGGTAGCTTTCGAAACAGACTTAGGAGCAGTTATTATTCTGTGTGGAATAGCTGTATCTGTAGTAGCTTCAAGTGGCATTCCCTTTAAAACATTTTGGAAGTTCTTTGGTGTATTAGTAGCCTTCGGTACAGCAATCCTTGGTATCCTTTTGCTATTCAAGGGGGAACTACTGACTGATAACCGTAAAGGACGGATTCTATCTTATTTAAATCCGTTTGAATATGAGAGTGGTAGTGGTCACCAAGTGGTGAATAGTTATTATGCCATTGGCGGAGGTGGCTTAGAAGGACGTGGTCTTGGTCAATCGATTCAAAAATTAGGGTACTTACCTGAACCACAAACAGATTTTATAATGGCGATTATAATGGAGGAATTGGGAATATGGGGAGTTTTAATTGTCTTAGGTGGTTTAGGATTTATTGTATATAAAGGTTTTTCCATTGCATTACGAACAAAAGATCCGTTGGCACGCATGATTGCAGCTGGTATTGCGAGTTGGATAGGCTGGCAATCGTTTATTAATCTTGGGGGGATAACCGGGTTAATCCCGTTAACCGGTGTAACGTTACCTTTTATAAGCTATGGCGGTACATCTATAATCATTCTATCTTTAGCGATGGGAATATTAATCAATGTTTCTATGTTTGAAAAGGTAGAGAGGAAAAAAACACAATCATAAAGGGGGATATCTATGGAATCAATCAACAAAATTCTCGTAGCCAATCGAGGAGAAATTGCAATTCGTATTTTCCGTGCCTGTACGGAGCTGAATATCCAAACCGTTGCCATCTATTCAAGGGAAGATAGTGGTGCCTTTCATCGCTTTAAAGCAGATGAAGCTTATTTAGTGGGAGCTGGCAAGAAACCAATTGATGCCTATTTAGATATTGAAGGTATTATTGCCATCGCAAAAGATGCAGATGTTGATGCGATTCATCCAGGGTATGGTTTTTTATCAGAAAACGTGGAATTTGCACGTCGCTGTGAAGAAGAGGGGATTGTCTTTATTGGACCAACTTCTCAGCATTTAGATATGTTTGGGGATAAGGTCAAAGCACGTTCGCAAGCTATTGCGGCTGAGATTCCTGTTATTCCTGGTACAGATGGTCCTGTAGCCGATCTAGCAGAGGTAGAGGCATTTGCTAACGATTATGGCTTTCCAGTTATGATTAAAGCGGCACTTGGCGGTGGTGGGCGTGGGATGCGTCTTGTGCATACACCAGAGGAGCTTGCTTCTTCTTATGAAAGGGCAAAATCAGAGGCAAAGGCTGCTTTTGGATCTGATGAGGTGTATGTTGAAAAGGCCATCATCAAACCAAAACATATTGAAGTACAAATTATTGGCGATCAGCAGGGCAATATTGTGCATTTATATGAACGTGATTGCTCGATTCAACGTCGTCATCAAAAAGTGGTTGAGATTGCGCCATCCCATTCGATTTCACAAGAGTTAAGAAATCGTATTTGTGATGCTGCGGTGAAATTAATGAAGAATGTCTCGTACATAAATGCAGGGACAGTGGAATTTTTAGTTGCAGGAGAAGATTTTTATTTCATCGAGGTGAACCCTCGCATTCAAGTAGAACATACGATTACAGAAATGATTACAGGTGTCGATATTGTCCATGCCCAAATTAAGGTGGCAGCAGGCTATGGTCTACACAGTGAAGAAATTCATATGCCGAAGCAAGAGGATATGCCAATGATTGGCTATGCTATTCAGGCTCGTGTGACAACGGAAGACCCTGCTAATGACTTTATGCCGGATACAGGAAAATTAATGGTTTACCGTTCAAGTGGCGGTTTCGGTGTGCGTTTAGATGCAGGGAATGGATTCCAAGGTGCTGTCGTTACACCATACTATGATTCTTTACTAGTGAAAATCTCAACATCAGGCATGAACTTTAAAGAAGCTGCTGCGAAAATGGATCGTAATTTAAAAGAATTCCGTATTCGTGGTGTCAAAACAAATATCCCGTTTTTAAATAATGTCGTCACACATGAAAAATTTTTATCAGGTGCTTTTGATACAAGCTTTATTGATACAACACCAGAGTTATTTGAATTCCCTGTTCGAAAGGACCGAGGAACTAAGCTGCTAAGCTATATTGGGAATGTTACATTAAACGGCTTCCCTGGAGTAGAGAAAAAATCTAAGCCCATTTTTGTGCGACCGAACATACCTAAAATCGATCCACTTATTGTGCCACCAGCAGGTACAAAGCAAATTTTAGACACACAAGGGGCAGATGGCTTAGTACAATGGATTTTAGCACAGGATGATGTTCTGCTAACAGATACAACATTCCGTGATGCTCATCAATCCCTGCTCGCTACACGTGTTCGATCACAGGATATGTATCAAATTGCTGATGCAACAGCTCGTATGATACATCAACTATTCTCGCTGGAAATGTGGGGTGGGGCAACATTTGATGTAGCCTATCGTTTCTTGAAAGAAGACCCGTGGGAGCGTTTAGCCAAACTACGTGAGCAAGTGCCAAATGTGTTATTCCAAATGTTATTGCGTGGAGCCAATGCTGTTGGTTATACGAACTATCCTGACAATTTAATCCGTGAATTTATCGCCGAATCGGCAGCATCAGGCATTGATGTCTTCCGCATTTTTGATAGCTTGAACTGGATTAAAGGCATGGAAGTAGCTATTGATGCAGCGCGTCAATCTGGAAAAATTGCGGAAGCAGCGGTTTGCTACACAGGAGATATTCTGGACGACAGTCGTGCCAAATATTCGGTGCAATATTATAAAGATATGGCGAAAGAGCTTGAAGCAGCAGGTGCCCATATTTTAGCGATTAAAGATATGGCGGGTCTATTGAAGCCAGAAGCAGCTTATCGTTTAATTTCCGAGTTAAAAGAGACGACAAGTCTGCCAATCCACTTGCATACACATGACACAAGTGGTAACGGGATTTATTTATATGCGAAAGCCATTGAAGCAGGAGTAGATATCATTGATACAGCTCTTGGCTCTATGGCTGGCTTAACATCTCAGCCAAGTGCAAACTCTTTGTACTATGCGATGAAGGGCGGTAAACGCGAGGTACGTGCGGATATAGATGCTTTAGAGAAATTATCGTACTACTGGGAAGATGTACGTAAATACTATAAAGATTTTGAAAGTGGTATGATCAGCCCACATTCTGAAATTTATGTGCATGAGATGCCTGGTGGACAATATAGTAACTTACAGCAGCAAGCAAAAGCAGTGGGTCTTGGCGATCGTTGGGAAGAAGTAAAACATATGTATTCCCGTGTAAATCTACTATTTGGTGATATTGTTAAAGTAACACCATCTTCCAAAGTGGTAGGCGACATGGCACTTTTCATGGTGCAAAATGATTTAGATGAAAACACAGTGCTAACTCGAGGGCAAACGATTGATTTCCCAGATTCTGTTATTGAATTCTTCCAAGGCTATCTTGGACAGCCACATGGCGGATTCCCAGAGGCACTACAGCAGGTTGTGCTCAAAGACCGCCAAGCAATTACAGTTCGTCCAGGAGAGTTATTAGAGCCTATTCAGTTTGAACAATTAGAGACTGTACTGGAGGATAAGTTAAATCGTCCTGTTACGAAAAAGGATGTATTAGCCTATGCACTCTATCCAAAAGTCTTTGAAGAGTACGCGAAAACGGAAGAATCCTTCGGCAATATTTCGGTTCTAGACACACCTACATTCCTATATGGCTTAAAGCTAGGGGAAATTATTGAAGTTGAAATCGAAAAAGGAAAAACGTTAATTATTAAACTTGTTTCCATTGGTGAACCTCAGCACAATGGGACGCGTGTTCTGTACTTCGAGCTAAACGGACAATCTCGTGAATTGGTTATTCAAGATATGACTGTAGAGGTAGATGGTAATCTAGCTTTAAAAGCAGATCCAAGCAATCCAAATCAAATTGGTGCTACAATGCCAGGTACTGTGTTAAAAGTCGTTGTTTCCAAAGGTAGTCCAGTTAAACGCGGTGACCACCTATTAATCACAGAAGCAATGAAAATGGAAACAACCGTTCAAGCACCGAAAGACGGCGTTGTGAAAGAGGTTTATGCAAGTGCAGGGGATGCCATTTCAACAGGGGATTTATTGATTGAAATTGAATAAATAATCATGAAAAAGGTTATGAGATGCTATTTGAGTATCTACATAACCTTTTTCATTGTATTTAGACATTAAATCCTTTAAAATTTGATTAAGTAATCAAAAAAATAATTAATTAATCAAAAGGAGGATCTATGGGTAGCCATAAAAACACGTTTATTCAGGAAGCTAGAAAGCAACAAATTATTGCAGCAACTATAACGACGCTAGATGATATTGGTTATGTCAAGGCAAGTTTAGCACAAATTGCTAAACGGGCTACTATCAGTACAGCATTAATTTCATACCATTTTGCAGATCGTCAAGATTTGATCGACCAAAGTCTGCAAGCGTTACTTGAACAATCCGCAACATTTATTTTGACAAAAACATATGCTGCCGATGATCCAGCTACACAATTGGCAAATTTCATAGAGGCAAGTATTGCTTATCAAGCGACACATCCGAAGGAGAATGCGGCATTATTAGAAATTATATTCAATGCTCGTACAGCTGAAGATGTTCCTTATTATAAAATTTCGGATGATGGTGAAGATCCTTTATTGAAGGCTTTATGTAAAATATTAGAGGATGGTAAAGAACAGGGGACATTTACTGTTGACTCTGTCCAGGTGATGGCAAAAGTGATTCAAGGTGCTATTGGTGAATATATGCTAATAGGAGGACCGATTTCGGTTGAGGCAGAGGAATATAGTCAAGAAGTAATTAAGATTATGTGGACAGCAATGAAAGTAGAGGGACATAAAAATGCTTAAAGCACTATTTAATTGGATGTTTGTCATTGGTTTAATTCTATTAGGAGGTCGTCTTGTAACGGTTATTTGTCGATATTTCGATATTCCTTTTACAACATTTTTTAAAGACTATGCGCTAGTATCTATGATTATTTTAATTGTAGGAATTATAGGAACGGAGACCTTGAAGAAACAAAAATAAGAATCATAGAAAAAAGATTCGTCACATAATAGGTGGCGAATCTTTTTTGATAGCCTATTTCTTTTTTTCATTATAATTACTACGAGCAACTAACATGATCATGTAGCATAATAGACCGAATAAAAGGGAAATGAATAATGAATGCAGTAAAGCGACTGTTAAATTCAGTCTAGTGAGGACTACTAACATACCAGCAATCACTTGTAAAACTACTATAGTAAAGGCAATAACCCATCCATAGTAAATAACACGTTGATTTTTATATTCTTTCACAGCGTGCCAAGTTATGTATGCAATCCAAATGAAAATAATAAGAACAGCTAGTCGATGTCCCATTTGCACCCACTCGTACATGTTATTCGGTAGTGCGAAAGGTGTTTCATTATAGCAAAATGGCCAGTCAGGACAAATTAAGCTCGAATCTGTATGACGAACTAACGCCCCTGTATAAACAACTAAATAAGAATAAATTGTGACAGCAATTGTATGCCAACGTAACTTTTTACCAATAAATACGTTATCGGCATCAAATTTTCGATCGACCTCAAATACAATCATAGAAAGAAGAAGAACCGCAGCAAAGGAAATAAGAGAAATCCCAAAATGAAGTGCAAGGATGAAATCACCTTGTCCCCATAATACTTGAGCTGCTCCAATAAGAGCTTGTGCGATTAAGAAAAACATCGCTAAGAAACCTAATAGCTTTACTTCACGAATATGTCCGAGTTTACGCCATGTCCAAATGGTTAACACAAGAATTGAAATAGATACGACTCCAGTTACAAGACGATGTGAAAATTCAATCAGGACTTCTGGTGTAATCTCCTTTGGAATAAGAGATCCATTACAATCAGGCCAGTTTCGACCACAGCCTAAGCCACTATCTGTTTTGGTAACGAGAGCCCCACCTAGTAATATAAGGAGCATCCCTACTGTAGCGGCAACAGCAAACCACTTTAAATACCTGTTGTGTTGCATAAAATGAGTCACCTACTTTATCTATCAACATTACAAGAGCGTAATGTTTCTGCTACTAGATAATATCGAAAATACGTATAAAAAACAACTTGTAAAGAGAAGGGAGTAATAGATGTCGAATCCATTTCACAAATTGTTCATAATTTCGTGCTTTAACCTTCACAATTCATTTTAGAAAATGTTTTACTATAGATATGTTGTTTTTATTTATATTTCTAGACAAAACTAATTTTTACAACTTCATCTAAATTTCACTTAATGTCTAGAAATCAATCGCAAATTTCGCTATAGTTATTGTTAGCGGAATATGCTTACAAAAATGAAAGGAGAGGTATTATGTCAAACGGTCGTACACTGGCGGCTACTAGAAATACTGGCCCAGAAACAACATCTGTTGTAAAAGATTTCTTAGCACTAATAAAAATTGGCATCGTTAACTCGAATCTTGTCACAACGTTTACAGGGATGTGGCTGGCTTTTCAGTTTACTAGTAGACATTTCTTGCAAGAGCTTGATGTTATATTCTACACCATGCTGGGTGCGGCATTAATCATTGGTGGCTCAGGTGCAATGAATAACTTCATTGATCAGGATATTGATCCTATCATGAAAAGAACAAAAGCAAGACCGACAGTGACTGGCAGATTCAAGCCGAATTTTGTATTGACCATTGCCCTCTCATTTTTAATTGTAGGTGAAATTTTGTTATTTGCGGCATCGTTTGCAGCCGGCATGTGGGGACTAGCAGGAATATTTGCTTATGTCGTTCTGTATTCAATGTGGTCAAAGAGGAAGCATGTTAGTAACACGGTTGTAGGAAGTATTTCAGGGGCTATACCTCCGGTTATTGGATTTGCAGCGGTTGAACCTGCTTTAGGTCTAGGAGCACTTGCCTTATTTCTTATTATGTTTGCATGGCAGCCACCACATTTTTATGCGCTTGCTATGAAACGTACGGAGGAATATCGTGCAGCTAAAATACCAATGCTACCTGTAGTAAAGGGATTTAAACGTACAAAGTACTCAATGTTATTCTGGATTCTTTTATTATTACCGTTACCTTTCCTTTTACCAGAGCTTGGAATTGGCTTTTTAACTCTTGCCACTGCATTGAATTTGGGTTGGTTAATACTAGCTCTGAAAGGCTTTACAACAAAAGATGATATGAAGTGGGCAAATAAAATGTTTATTTATTCGTTGAATCATATGACCATACTATTTGTAGCCATCATAATATTTGCGCTGTTTAGCTAAAGTTAGGAATTCTTTCTTTTTTTTAAGAATTCATATAGACAGAACTAATGTCCTAGGAACACATGAAAATACAACAAAGAAAGAGGGGTTTAATTAAGCATGATGAAAGGGCTTAAAAAATGGCGTCTTTTTTCACTTCTAGCAGTGATGATGGTTTTCCTTTCAGGTTGTGGTGAAGATTATCTTTCTACACTAAAACCATCTGGAGAAGTAGGTAAACAACAATTAAATTTATTACTGTTAACTACTATAATTATGACGCTAGTAGTAGTAATCGTATCCGTTATTTATTTACTTGCATTCCTAAAATACCGTCGTTCACGCGTTGGTGAAAATGTTATCCCTAAGCAAGTAGAGGGTAGTCACACATTAGAAGTGATTTGGACAGTTATACCGATTATTTTATTATTAATTATCGCTGTACCAGTTGTTACAACTACTTATAAATTTGCAGATGTTGCTGCAATGGATGAGGTAGATGAAGAAGGGAATAAAACTGCCCTAACGATCAATGTAACAGCAAAATTATACTGGTGGGAATTCGAATACCCTAACCAAGGTATCGTAACGGCTCAAGAGCTAGTAGTACCAACAGGTGAAAAGGTTTACTTTAATTTAAAAGCTGCCGATGTTAAGCACTCATTCTGGATTCCTGCTGTAGGCGGTAAAATGGATACAAACGTAGAAAACTTAAACAAATTCTACTTAGTATTTGATAAAGAATCTAAAGATCTTAAAGATGGCGTATTTTATGGAAAATGTGCTGAATTATGTGGACCTTCACATGCATTAATGGACTTTAAAGTAAAAGCATTAAGCCCAGATGCATTTGACGCATGGGTTGATGCAATGAAAGCAACAGAAGGACAAATTGCTGACAAAGCTTCAACAGATCTTGGTGAAGCAACTTTTGCTAACAGCTGCTTAGGCTGTCACGCTATCTCAGGTTCAGGAGCAGGCGGTACACCAGGTCCAAACTTAACTACGTTTGGTGACCGTAACCGTGTTGCTGGTTTCTTAGAACACAATGAAGAAAACTTAAAAGCTTGGATTAAAAACCCAGAGGAATTTAAACCAGGTAACTTAATGATGAACGCTGAAGGCACTGCGCCTATTTACGGTGATTTATCTGATGAAGAAATTGAAGCTCTTGCAACTTATATCATGAGCTTATCAGTTGAAAAATAAATTTCGTTCTATGTAACAAATTTTGAGGGAGGTAAAAGTTGTGAGCTCATACACACAGAAAAAGGGCTTTGGAGCAACTGTCTGGGATTACATTACTACTGTTGACCATAAAAAGTTAGCAGTCATGTATTTATTAGCCGGCACATTGTTCTTCGCTATCGCTGGTTTTGAAGCGTTATTAATGCGTATTCAGTTAATGAAACCAAATAACGATTTCGTGTCAGCTGGTTTTTTCAATGAATTATTAACAATGCACGGAACAACAATGTTATTCCTAGCTGCTACTCCATTACTATTCGCATTTATGAACATGCTTGTACCATTACAAATTGGTGCGCGTGACGTTGCATTCCCGTTCCTTAACTCTTTAGGGTTCTGGTTATTCTTCCTAGGTGCTGTATTCCTTCACCTGTCATTCTTTATGGGTGGCGCTCCTGATGCGGGCTGGACTTCTTATGCATCATTATCTTTATATTCTCCAGGACATGGTATTGACTTCTATGTTCTTGGTTTACAAATTTCAGGGGCAGGTACATTAATTTCAGGTCTTAACTTCATCGTTACGATCATTACAATGCGTGCTCCTGGTATGACATTCATGCGTATGCCATTATTCACATGGACAGCTCTTGTATCAAGTGCATTAATTTTATTCGCATTCCCTCCATTAACAATTGGTTTATTAATGATGTTATTCGACCGTATGTTCGGTGGTAACTTCTTTGACCATACAATGGGTGGTAACACAGTAATTTGGGAGCACTTATTCTGGATCTTCGGACACCCAGAGGTTTATATCTTAGTATTACCGGCGTTCGGTTTATTCTCTGAGATTATTCCAGCGTTCTCTCGTAAACGTTTATTCGGATACTCTTCAATGGTATTCGCAACAATTTTAATTGGTTTCCTAGGGTTCATGGTTTGGGCTCACCATATGTTTACAGTTGGTCTTGGGCCAACAGCAAACGCAATCTTCGCTGTTGCAACAATGGCAATCGCGGTTCCAACAGGTATGAAAGTATTCAACTGGATCTTAACTATTTGGGGCGGATCTATTAAAGTTACAACACCAATGCTTTATGCACTTGGTTTCATCCCGTCATTCGTTGCGGGTGGTGTTACAGGGGTAATGCAAGCATCTGCACCTCTCGACTATCAATTACACGATTCTTACTTTATCGTTGCTCACTTCCACTACGTAATCGTTGGTGGTATCGTTACAGCATTATTTGGTTCAGCGCACTTCTACTGGCCAATTTTCTTCAACCGTATGTTAAACGAAACGCTTGGTAAAATTACTTTCTGGGTATTCTTTATTGGATTCCATTTAACGTTCTTCGTTCAACACTTCTTAGGTTTAATGGGTATGCCACGTCGTGTATTCACTTACATGGAAGGTCAAGGTTGGGATCAGTTCAACTATATCTCTACAATCGGTGCATTAATGATGGGTGTTGGGGTTATCTTAATGGTAATCAACTGCTTAATGTCTATTAAAGGCAAGCCAGCAGGTCGCGACCCATGGGGCGATGGACGTACTTTAGAATGGTCAATTCCACAACCAATTCCATTCTACAACTTCCGTCAAACGCCACTTGTACGTGGTTTAGATCCATGGTGGATTGAAAAACAAGAAGGTAATAAAGAAGTGACATTTGCTGAGCCAATCGGTGATATTCATATGCCAAATAACTCAGCGATTCCATTCGTTATTTCATTAGGTATGTTTATTGCAGCATTCGGTGCACTTTACAATCCAGATGCAGATAAACCATGGTCTATCTATGTATTAATCATTGGTTTAGCTATTACATTTGGGGCGATGATTGTTCGTTCAGTTAAAGACGATCATGGTTTCCACTTACACAAAGAAGAAATTCTTGAAATTGAAGAACATCTTTACGGCAAAGGAGGAAATAAATAATGGATTTCAATACTAAATTTACTCCTCATACTTGGCCAGATCATCCTGAACAAGCTACGATGGAAGGTAAAAATAAAGTCGTTGGTTTCTGGATTTTCCTTGCCTGTGAAGTTGTACTTTTCGCAAGTTTATTCGCTACTTATTTAGCGCTTAAGAACAAAGGGCCAGCTGGCATGGAGTTCACAACTCAAGGTTTATTTGAATTACCATTAGCATTTGCTATGACGATGTTATTATTAACATCATCACTAACTTCTGTTTATGCAATTTACCATATGCGTAACTTTAACTTTAAAGGGATGCAAACTTGGTTAGCCATTACTTTAGCTTTAGGTCTTGGATTCTTAGCACTTGAAATCTATGAATTCCAACACTATGTGCACCTTGGTTTTACATTTAACCAATCTGCATTCGCAACTGCGTTCTATTCTTTAGTTGGTACACACGGTTTCCACGTAACTTTAGGACTTGTATGGATTGCAACTTTAATGATCCGTAATGCGAAACGTGGTTTAAACTTGTACAATGCACCTAAATTTTTCGTAGCTGCTTTATATTGGCACTTTATTGACGTTGTTTGGGTATTTATCTTTACAGTAGTTTACTTGATGGGAGTGATCGGATAATGTCTTCACACGATACACCTATAGTTGCTAAGTCACAGGCACAGTATGAGTATGATCGTCATCATAATGCCGTTCATATGCGTAAACAAGTAATCAACTTTGCGATCATGATTTTCTTTACGTTTATCGCATTCGCAGTAGTTGCAGCTGATTTTTCTAAATACTTAATCATGCCATTCGTATTATTATTGGCTGGTGTTCAAGTTGTACTTCAGCTTTATTCTTTCATGCACTTAGAGGACAAAAAAACACACTTTGGTGGTGTTATTGGCTTCTTCATGTGGATGGGGATGTTAATCGCATTTACATTCTTCTTAGCATTTTTAACAATCATTTGGTGGTAATCACCAAAAGAGCACGTTCGTTATTTGTACGAACGTGCTTTTTCTTATGTTTTAAAGTTGTGAAGGTTTCAAAAAGAGACAAACACTGTTAAACTTAACATTTGTTCACCTTTCGTTCATTGCAGTATAGCTGTAAGCGTTTTATAATAGGAGTACTGAAGTTTAAAGGAGTGCGTTCTATATGCCACTTAGTATATTTGGTTTCCAAGCATTGTGGAGTCCCTATTTAATAGGAGTTCTTGTTTTTATAACGATTATCTATTTTTTAGTCACAGTAAAGTGGCGTAATGATTTTAAAGTAAGTGAACCTTTGAAAAAGGGAGAAGCCATTTATTTCGTGTTAGCCATGATTACTATTTATATCATTAAAGGTTCTCCAGTTGATTTAATGGCTCACATTATGTTTACCATGCATATGGTTCAAATGGCGATCTTATTATTGCTTGTTCCGATTTTCTTAATTAAAGGAATCCCTTGGTGGGTTTGGAAAGTTGCGATTGAAGCACCGGTTGTTAGAACGTTGTTTAAAGTACTGACATTACCAGTTGTTGCAGTCTTTGTGTTTATTGGTCTATTTTCCTTCTATCATTTGCCTTCAGTATTAGATTACATTAAATTAAATGAAACATTACATGGTACCTATACATTTGTATTATTTCTTTCAGCTATTTTTATGTACTGGCCTTTAATTCAAAATATGCCTAATAGTGCTAAAATGAAGCCTTTGCATAAATTAGCCTATATTATTGCAAATGCTGTGTTAATTACACCTGCTTGTGGATTAATCATTTTTGCTCCTAATGCAATGTATGAGACATATACAAATGGTGATGCCTGGTTAAAAGCAATGGAGCTGTGTGTACCAGCCTCTACATTATCAGGCTTATCATTATCAGGACCAGAGCTGTTTACAGACATGAAACCTGTTGCAGACCAGCAATTAGGTGGCGTATTAATGAAAATCTTACAAGAGCTTATTTTTGGTGTATTAATTGGGACAATCTTTACGAGATGGTATCGTTCTGAACAAAAAGATCCAGATAAAATTACGGCTGATGCATTAGCTGCACACCAAAAAAAATGGGAAAGTCAACAGCAACATTAATTGTAATATAGAAATTTACTTTGTATAAGGGGTTTTGACAATGGAATTGCAAATTTTGCCTACTATTAGTACATCGTTTATCGTCATTAGTGCTGTACTAGTAGCGATAGGATGGGGCTTAATTATAAAAAGAAATGTAGAGGGGCATAAGAAAGTAATGCTTGCTGCAGGTGTTGCGGCACTTATATTCTTTATTATCTATGCATCCCGTACAATCTTTATTGGAAATACGGCTTTTGGCGGTGGAGAACATTTAAAACCATATTATACGTTCTTTTTGATTTTCCATATTATTTTGGCGACATCTGGAGCCGTGTTTGGTATCGTTAGCATTATTTCGGGTTTGAAAACAAATATTAAGTTACACAGACGTATTGGACCAATCACAAGTATTATTTGGTTCTTTGTTGCCATCACTGGTGTACTTGTTTATTTATTGCTATATATTTTATTTGAACCAGGTGAAACAACATCCGTTATTAAAGCCATTTTAGGGTTTTAAAAAAAATCTCCCTCTTTATTATTGTAAAGGTGGGAGATTTTTTGTAGTTGGTTGAAATATAGAAAGTATCACTACAACAAGTAAAGGGCCTATTAATATCCCAAGAAAACCAAATATTTTAAAGCCGATAAACATGGCAATGAAGGTATTTAAGGAGGAAAGGCCAATTTTATCACCAATAATTTTTGGTTCAATCATTCTGCGGACTAGAAATTGCCCCACATTTAGTAACGTTAGAACGACAGCATATATATAGTCGCCTGCAAATACTTGATAAATGGCCCATGGGACTAAAAGGATAAATGAATCGAGAAAAGGGATAAAATCTAATACAACGAGTGATAAAGCTAACAGTATGGGAAATGGCGTTTTTAAATAATAAAATGCTGCGAAGGATATCGCAAAGATACTAGCACCAACAAGCAATTGTGCTTTTAAAAAGCCGAATAAGGCTAGTTTAACGCGCTGCCCAATAAAAATGATTTTTTGATGATAGTGAAAAGGAAAGGGCATTAATAATTTACGATTAATGGCTGGCAAATCTAAGAGCAACATATACAAGACAATCCAATAAACAAAAACATCAAATAAAAGGGAGGGGATATATGTTAGTAAAGTAGACAATACATTCACATTTGTTAAGGATATGGCGAATTTTTCTATAGAGGCTAAAGCATTTTCAATCATGAATTGAATTTGTAAAACGAGTTCTACAGGTAAATGATAGGTGTAGTTACTGAGCTTGGATTGCATTTGAATCCATAAGGCCGATAGTTGATTAAGGTACTCAGGAATATCGATGATAAAAGAAGAAAATTGTTTCCAGCTTATATAGAGTATAAGTGTACATAATAATAAAGAGATACTGAGAAAAAATAAAAAAAAGATGAAAACAACTATTTTACGTTTTTTTCGAAACCGTTTGCACATTCGAACAATAATCGGTTCTAAAAGTAACGCGGTTAAGTAGGCAAGGAGGATTGGTAACGATATAGAAATGAACCAGAGAAGCAGAAGCCCAATCGCTATGACGATTATGGGATGCCGAAAAAAAGGACGATTAAAAAAAGATAACATTTTTCTCACCTACATCCATGTAATAGATATAGGTAGTATGAGGAGAAAAAATTTTTTTACTCAAAATAAAAAAAGACTGGACCACCAGTCTTTTCATAAAATGAAGCTACTTACGCTATACTTGCTGTCACTTTAGTTTATTAAAGATTAGCGTGCGTTAACAGGTTCGAAGTTATTTTTATTTGTTGGCTCAATTGAGAATTGATCTAATTCTAATTTAACCTTTTTTAAGATTTCTTCACATTTTGTTACAAGATGTGCTGGGTAAACTTCATCATCCCCATATTCAACACCATGTGGGTAATAGTATTTACCTAGGGCTGGTTTCATTAACGTAAGGATGGCATCGTGTGCACCTACATCACCAGAAATGGCATATGCGAATACGCGTAGGTAATAGCGACCTTCACGAGTATCGAAACGTTTATCGAATGTCATACGTTCGTAATCCCAACCGCCATCACATTCTAAACCATGCTTTTTCATAATGCTGACAATTAGCTCTTGATCAGCTGTTAAATTTTCAAGGTTAGTATTTTCAAAATACATGTATAGTCCTCCTTTAGGTTCTCGTACAAAGTATACGCTCATTTTTATAATAGAGCATATTCGACATTGTTGCAATGACAACATTGTGTCAACCCAATTACAATTGATATAATAACTTACAATAATGGTGATGAAAAGGAGTCCTGTATGAAAGCTTTATTCCGCATTTTAATGGTTTGTGGCGCAATTGCATTAATTGGCTTTATGTTTTTCAATACCCCGCAGGAAAATGAGCCGTTAGAAGGACCAAATACCAATTCTAATATAATACCTCAAACACAACTAAAGCAACAGTCTGCTGTAGGAGCAATGACACGTCCTCAAACAGGCATATCAACTTTGGTAGGAAAAGGCATTCAAACCGTTTTAGAGCAATATGGGGAACCAACGAGAAAAGAACCGTCTTCATTTGGCTATCAATGGTGGGTCTACAATAAAGATGTTGCTACGTTTTTTATGATTGGTGTTGAAAATAATATTGTAACGCAAGTTTACATAGCTGGACAAGAAATCGATGCATTTCCTTTTAAAGTTGGACAAAAACGCGATGAAATATACCGTATGACGATTATTGATTACGAGGTAGCGGCCACTGTGGGAGAAAATATTTTCATTTTCTCGATGAGTGAAGAAGATATGCAAACAAGGTTGCTTGTCAAATTTGATGGCCTTTATGCACAGCTTTATATAGATAGGGAGACAAGTGAGCTACAGGGAATACGTTATACAGACAGTGAAACACTTGTCCTTCATCAACCATATGAAATGAGTTATCAAGGTGAACTAGTGAGACGTACGCCACCGTCTTCATTTTTGCAGCAAGAAATCGATGTAGCTAGCGCCAAACAGCTTGATGATCTCTTAAATGTTACGAGGGTACATCATGAATTACCACCTTTAGCAATGGATGAATCATTAGAAGAAGCTGCAAAAATGCATAGTGAAGATATGAAGGTGCAAAATTTCTTATCACATGAGTCTCCAACTAATGGAGATTTAAAAAAGAGATTACAGGCACATGACATCGACTATAGTGCAGCGAATGAAAATCTTGCCACTGCTTATTTTGATGCGATAGAAGCTATGCATGGTTGGACAAATTCGCCTGAACATAGGAAGGTGTTATTGGATGATCGATATACACGCGTTGGTTCCGGTGCTTTCGTAGATTATTATACACAAATCTATATAGAGCCTACTGCACAGACGATGGATAGTGAAGAGCAAGATAGAAAAAAACAAGATATTGAAGAACAGGATAACGAAGAACAGAGAAATAAAGAACCAGATAGTGAGGACCCTGTAGAGAATACAGAGCAATCCTCCTCATCCTAACAACAGAATATCAGTTTGAAGACAAGCTCGAATAGCCGAGCTTGTCTTTATTTTTTTATAAGGTAGTACTTTCACTGTAGGCTTCTACATTTTTCGTCACACCGTTACAAACGCCGTCATATGATAGAGAACGGAAAGGGGGAATGAGGCTTGCAACTAGCTGAGTTATTAAAAGATTGGCCATGTAGTGTGACAGGAGGATCCATTCGAACAGAAATTACAGGCGTAGAAGATTATGCACAGGCCGTACAACCCGGCGACATTTTTATTGTACGAAAGGGCAAAAAAACATCAGGAAGTCGTTTTGTTAAAGAAGCGTTGGCACGGGGGGCTGCTGCCATTGTTTCGGAAGAAAGTATTTCTTTGCCGATTATGGATAAAGAAATTCCTTTTGTGTGGGTTCCGAATACAGCATTATTTTTATCGTATGCGAGTGCGAAGCTTGCTGCTTTTCCAGCAGAGGCTTTAACGGTTATTGCCATTACCGGTACAAATGGAAAGACCACGGTGAGCCATTTTGTTAGTCAGCTTCTAAATGCCTTACATAAAAAAGCAGCAGTTATTGGAACGGTTGGCTTTTTCATCAATGGCGAGAAACAACAAACGGCTTACGAGCAACTAACAACATTGCAGGCCAAAGAATTGCATCCGATATTAAAGCAATGTGTACGAAAAGGGGTTACACATGTTGTGCTAGAAGCTTCTTCAATGGGCTTACAGCAGCATAGACTCGACCATTGCGATATTGACTGTGGTGTATTTTTAAATCTATCAGAAGACCATTTAGAAGATCATGGTGGTTTAGAAGCATATAAACGTGCAAAAAAAAGATTAGCCGATTTATCCAAAAAGTTAGTATTAAATGGAGATGATAACTTTTGTCGTTCTGTAGGGATTTATGATAAGAAAAAATCCTGTTCATTTGGCTTTGATAATCACAACGATCTACATATTCAAATTGTCAGTGAAACAGTTGGAAAAACCGTACTTTGCTTACAAACAACAGCGAGTGAGCATATTGTGGAAATTCCTTTTGTCGGAAAATATCATGTACAAAATACTATTGCTGCCTTAATGGCTATATGGCGCCTAGGTGTCCCGATGGAAGATCTAGTTGGTCATATGTGGTCCTTAAAACTACCAGAAGGACGACTTGAGAAGATTGATAATCCTTTGGGTATAGAGGTTTATGTAGATTATGCGCATACAGCAGAAGCCTTACAAGCCGTTTTACAAACCTTTAATCGTTCCAAAACAATTTACCTTGTTTTTAGTTGTGGTGGAAATCGTGATAAGGCGAAGCGCTTCGCCATGGGAGCGGTAGCAAGTAAATACGCGGACGTTATTTATTTAACAACAGATAATCCACGAGATGAAGATCCAATCGTGATAAATGAAAGCATTATTGCAGGCTTTACAGAGCAACAATATTATGAAATTTACTTAGATCGGAAGCTTGCTATCCATCAAGCGTTAGCAAAGGCGAAAAAGGGCGATATTGTCCTTGTGGCCGGAAAAGGGCATGAACAAACACAGCAAATTAAAAATCAAAAATTGCCTTTTTCCGATCAACAATGCATCAAAGATTATTTTGCCAGTCTCATTACAGACGACGCTGAATAACAAAGAAAGATCCTGTAGCAATAGCCAGCTTGCGACCTGTCTCATCTTCGATATCACATTCCATGACGAGTGTTTGACGTCCTTTATGAACAAAACGACCGCGTGCAATCAATTCTTTATTCGTTGTTGTGGCAATATACGATAGATTCATATTCGTTGTAACCACATTATATCCCTCTGGTACAGAGCGTGAAGCAAGTCCGCCCATAGCTGCATCGGCAATTGTCGCAATAATGCCACCATGAGGCACCTTAATTGTATTATGAATAACTGGTGTAATAGGGATACGAACCTCACTAATTTCAGGCTCAAATTTACCTACCATATGTAGGGCAGCATTAAGATAACGACGATGAATGCCTTGCTGCTTCTCTCTTAGCCCATTTAAAAGATGTAATAAAACTTCTTCATCTTCCTCAGTACTTTCTTGTAAAATTTCAGCTAGTAATTGTTCTATCTGTCCTTTAGATTTTGTCATTAATTGGCAAACCTCTTTCATTAAAAGTATCAATAATGTAAAATTACCATAAAATCTGTTATGATGGGAAAGAGATTGGGGGAATTAAAAATGATGATGACCTCTGACTGGGTACTCATTTTGGATGAGACCGAAGCGCTTTGTGAGATGATTCTTTCCTCAGAACCTGCGATTGCGCTACAGCAAGCGTATGATGCAGTCTATAGTGATGCACAAATTGTAGAAGCTATTTACGCATTTAATCGCATGAAAGAGCAGTACGAAGATGTACAACGTTTCGGAAAATATCATCCAGACTACCATACAATCATGAAGTCAATTCGCCAACAGAAAAGGGCACTTGACTTGAATGAAAAAGTTTCAGCTTTAAAAATTGCTGAAAACGATTTTCAGGATTTACTCGATGAGATTAGCCTATTAATAGGTAAAACAGTCTCTGAAGCTGTAAAAGTTCCTGTTAGTAACCCATTCTTTGCATCTGGTTCATCTTGCGGAGGAGGATGTGGCTCGGGCGGCTCATGCTCTTGCTCAGCATAAAATACGATGTGTATGTTACACATCTCTTCTAGACTGTAGACAACTCCAAGTATTCACAGGAGGTTGTTTACAGTCTTTTTTCAATTGATAGGAGGAAACATACTTGAATGGCTGTCATCCCTGGTGACAGGATAGGAAAAAAGTTGTTTAGGCTGCTAAAAAGGTTCTAAATCAAGTAGCTTTATTGGATGGCCTTACAAATATCCTTTTATATTATAGTCTAGTTGGATCCGTGGTATGCAAGGTCAAAAGGATTGGATACTCGATTTGAGGATTATTAAGATTTAGAGGCTTTCCTCAGATTTAAGACAGGGAGTTGGCCCATTTTTAAGGAGCTATCGTGGGAACCATGACGAGTTAGTAACGGTTTCTGGGGAAGAAAACGAATACAGTAATTCTTCAATATATTATTGCTCATGAAATCCATCAGATTAGACAAGCCCATATCTGCTCATTATATAGGTAGAACATTCAAATGAAGGGAAGGCACGTAACTAGTGTCCTTCCCCTTTATGTTCGTATCATGATAACGACTCTTGTTCCTGTAATAATTCAGCAGCTATATCAGGGCGATCTGTAATGATCCCCTTGGCGCCATTATGGATTAATTTTTTCATCGTGTCGATATCATTGATTGTCCAATAGTGGACAGGTATGTTGAGATGATTCAAAAATTGAATAAATTTAGGTGAATCTAATGCGATAACGCCTGATTTAGGTGGGATTTGGAAAACATCAACTTTCGGATGATATAAGTGCCCAAATTGACTTGAGAAGGAGGCAAATGCTTTTCTCACATCTGATTCACCGGCACCAAGTGCTACTTGATTTTGGGCATATAAATTAAAACGATCGATTTGCTCACCATAGAAGCTTGTCACAACGACACGCTGTTCAGCGCCTAGCTCTTCGATTAAGCGCCAAAGTTTAGAAGGCATCAAACTTCCCTCATAAGTATCTGGAGCATCTTTAATATCAATATTGATGAGCATATTTGGATAAGTTTCTAGTAGCTCTCGTAATGTCACTACATTAATTTTTTCCTCTCGATATGGAAAAGCGCCATCCAAATCTTCAAATTGATAGCCGTGATTTAAGGCATTGATTTCTGCTAAGGTCATATCGGCAATGAGACCATAGCCATCCGTTGTACGATCAACTGTATCATCATGGAAAACAATGATTTCCTCGTCTTTTGTTAAACGGATATCAATTTCAAAGCCATCGACTCCTAACTGTGCTGCTTTTTCAAATGCGATCATTGTATGCTCAGGTGCTAAAAGAGCCCCGCCACGATGCGCCAGAATGATGGGGCGATCAAATTGCAATGCTTGTTTGCCTTCACGTTGCTGTGGTTTAGAAATAGCTTTACTACCTGCCCAAGCCGCTGCACTTGCCGCAGCAATAGCAAGGGCAATTTTTGTTTTCTTACCCATATTCGTCCTCCTTAACAATTATCTTCATATAAAAAGTAATGGTGAATTCATTGTCAGTATTGATAATTAAAGTACCTACTAAAACTAATAGCTAGTAGAAGTGAATGATGCTTTTTTCATGCTGATATATGCAAAAGCAAAAAAATACGGAGCTATTACGCGGAGGCGTAAATGTTCCATGAAAACAACTAATTCATATCTCTACGATGTTTCTCGCAGTATGCTTTTCCATTATAACGGAAAATCGAGCTTTCTGTCAGCTAAACTCTGTTGCTATCATTTTCCGGTCTATGGTATTCTTTTATGTAAGAAATGAGGGAATCCAATATGAACGAACGACAAGGGCTAATCGTTTACGTCCATCAATTAAAACATGCTAAATCTCTTCGGAAATATGGTCATGTTCTTTATATTTCAAGAAGGCAAAAATACGTAGTGCTTTACTGTAATCGTGAGGACATTGATATGATGACAACAAAACTACAACGCCTTCCATTTGTGAAAGACGTTGTGGAGTCTTATCGTCCATTTGTGAAAACTGAATATGAAAATGCAAAACCAGATAAAGCAAAGGAATATGACTACAAAGTAGGTCTATAATCTTACGTCAATGCAGGTATATAGTTATTTAGTCTTAATATACCGATTAAGTATTGATAAAATAGTTTTGATTCCGAAAATATAGATGAGTGCTTTATTTCTACAACAACTGCTTTCCGATCGAGTTGTTCTATTTGTGCTTCAAACATTTTTTGTCGCATTGTAGGTTGTTCTTCATTATATGGGATGCCTTCTCGGCAAATATAGATAGGCATGAACTTACTTTCACCAACTGGTTTGAGAGCTACAGCTAATGAGATCACCTTTTTATCTTCTTTTGTAGATGTTAGTATAAAGGCTTGATGAAAGCGTTCCTGATTTGTTTTGATAATTTCGAGTAACTCGTAAACATCACCATAGCCTTCTCCTAATTCTATAAATTGTTGTGGCATAATAATTGCACATCCTTTCCAATACTCATAGTATCATGCTGCGGGAGGTCAAGCACATGAAATTTGCATTAAGCTTTTTTTCTATTTTAGCACTAATTATTACAGGAACGATATTTTTCCAGTATCATGCTTATTCATCTGATTTAGAAACAGGCATAGGGGATTTTCATTACTCTCAAGAAATAGAGATTGTCTATCGTGAAAATAGCTTAGATATTCGCCAGCATTTTAAAAATTTACCAAATCAAAAGGTGAAAATTAAATGGCCAGAAAAAGCGACAAATCCTAGTTGTTTTATCGAGAGCGAAAATAGCTGTGATCGTTTATCAGATGAGGTCTCTTATTTTGCCAAAGGGGAAACGAAATCACAATCTGTGTCATACATAATTCCAATTGAGGGCGGCTTAAAAAATAAGATGCTCCTTCAAAATGTTTTTGCTACACTAATAAATGGTGAAGCATCGTATTCAATTGTTCATATTTCTACAGATAGTAAAGTGAATGGACAGTGGATTACAGGTTTACCTTTAGTAGGGCAACAACAACTGTCTCTTGTGAATTACACAATGTTTAAAGGAAACGGTACCGTTCAAGATCTTTATTGGCAAGCAGGTAAACTTAAAGTACAAGAGCAAACACCGATTTTATCTATCTATGCACAGCAGTCAATTCCTAATGATTTCCTAAAATCATTAGAAAGCTTGCAGTTTTTGAATGATGAGCATATTGCTATTATTCAAGAAAAAAGTCCGGTAACAGCTCATGATGAAAGATTGTTATTTTTACCAACACTTACTGCACAAGCCGTTGAGCAGGAAGTGATTTTATCACAAATCAAATCACAATTTAAATTTGTAGATTCTCCAGAATGGTTGCCTGAAGTTGTGGCATCCTATTTAGTAAACGATTCAATTGGTGGAGACAAAACAAAGAAAATGGTTAAGACATTAAATGACTATATGACAGATAGTCAACAGCAAGCTTGGCAGGAAAAGCTGAAAAACCTTGGGGAAGAACCGCTTTCGCCTGATACATTGGACAAGTATTTATCACAAGCGTTAGATGCGAAAACATCTTATTTTACATTAAACGCAGCTCAGAAAGATGGAACATATCCGCTCTTATTTGAGGATGCTCGTGATGTGTATGTGGATGATGTATTAAAAGAAGACGTTCATGTTATTCTATATGAGGGTCAAGTGTTGTATACGGCAGATACGTTATTGCCTTATCTTGGCTATTCGGCTGAGGAAGGGAAGAATGGCTATTACGTAAATAGCGAGCATCGCACATTCCGATTCCCGAAAGAGCCTGGTTTCTATGTATTTAATCAGCGGAGATATGCAACAATTTCAGAGCCAATTATTAAAATTGCTGATCATTATTATGTGGAAGAAGCTTGGTTGCAACGTTTATTCCTAGTTGAACTACAAAAGAAGGACGAGCGAATTCAAGTATTAACACAAGAACAACAATAACTTTTGCAGCGGAGGGTCATCCTTTCGCTGCAAAAATACTTTATATGGATGAAAGTACGGTGATATGCTGTTATGAGAGTTGTAGCAGGAGAGCGCAAAGGAATGCCGCTAAAAGCAATAGCTGGAAATATGACAAGACCTACAACGGACAAAGTGAAGGAATCGATTTTTAATATTATAGGTCCGTTTTTTGATGGAGGAATCGCGCTTGACCTGTTTGCAGGAAGCGGTGGCTTGGGCATTGAATCACTAAGTCGTGGGGCAGAGCAAGCAATCTTTATTGAAAAAGATGCAAAAGCATTCCAAGTGCTACAAGAAAATATAAAAAAATGTCGTTATGAAGAAGATACAGAGCTTTTTCGTATTGATGCAAAGCGTGCTGTGAAAGCGCTGTTAAAACGTGATCTTACGTTTAAATATGTCTTTTTAGATCCACCTTACCATCAACAGGAATACTATGATTTAGTTCAGATTCTTGTGGACAATGATAAAGTTCAACGAGATGGTATTATATTATGTGAACATGCGAAAGAGGTACAATTGCCTCGAAATTTTGGTGAGTTTGTGTTAACAAGACAAGAAACATATGGCGGAACAATTATTTCTGTTTATCGCTGTACAGAGGAAGAGGGAGAATAAGTTGTCTGAGAAAATTGCTGTAGTTCCAGGAAGTTTTGACCCTGTCACATTCGGCCATCTTGATATTATCAAACGTGCGGCAGATGTGTTTGACATCGTATATGTAGCAGTATTAAACAATTCAGCAAAGAATCCGTTGTTTTCTGTAGAGGAACGCATGGCCTTAATGGCTGAAGTAACAAAAGCATTACCGAATGTCCGTATAGAAAGCTCTTCAGGTCTTTTAATAGACTATGCTAAAGAAAAAAAGGCGAAGGCCATTGTACGTGGTTTACGAGCTGTTTCAGACTTTGAATATGAAATGCAAATTACCTCTATGAACCGTTTTCTAGATGAAACAATTGAAACATTTTTCATTATGACGAAAAACCAATATTCATTCCTAAGTTCCAGTATAGTAAAAGAGGTTGCGAAATACGGTAGCGATGTTAGTGAGCTAGTTCCTACTTGTGTCGTAAAGGCTTTACAAGATAAATATGATTTTGCGCAATAATTATGCAGAGGATGTCAAAGCAAAGTGACATCCTCTTTTTGGTACATAGAGCGATCATTATTTCAGAAAAAATAGAGCATAAATAGTCGGAACAATGATTATGCTAAGGAGGCGGAATTTGATATAGGGTCTGACAGAAAGTTTTGCTGATTTTGCGATAACGAAGATTTGTAAGTGAATACTAATACTTTGCATCGTTAATAAAATGACAACTAGTAAGGTGATATGTGGAAGATCTGGGAAGGCTGTAACGGTCATTTTAAGACCATTCGTCACCTCAAGAATAGCTGCAAGAGAAAGTTCAATCGTATAGGGAAGTTTAGGGATTAGTTGATCTAGCCCCTGTTGGACAATGGTCTGAATGGTTGTGAAAAAGATGATGGTTGTACCAACTAACAGAATTGTTGGAGCTGTTTCTTTAATACTTTCTGAAAATGGTGCACTATACAGTGGTGTGTTGTGTACGGAAATAGTGGGTGGGTCAGTTTTGCGAAATAAGTAGTAGCCAATTACTAAGCAACAAATATTAAACGTATGTAGTAAACATAAAAACAACCATCCAAACGTATTACTGTGTAGTAAATCAAGACTTACAAAACCTAAAACGAACAGTGGACTTGGTGCATGACAAACAGCTAGTAGAAAATTTGCCTCTTTGGGGTGTAATTGACCACTATTTTTTAAATAAACAATGGTTGTTGCCCCTGTTGGATAGCCTCCAAGTGCGCTAATAATGTAGGCTTGTACGTATAATGAGGCCCTTTTCGTTTTAGTACGCATAGGGGCAGTTAAACGCAGAAGCCATTGTGTTAATACTAGATACGGCAATAAATACGGAAAAAGTGCTTCCATGAAAAGGTTAACGCCTAAATCAGTACCACTATGAGCGGTTTGTGGGAATAACAAGAGTAAGAGAATTAGAATTACGCAGAGCACTATTTGAATTGTAGCAAACATGTTATCAACTCGTTTCAACTTTTTGTCATTCACATAGGCAAATGCTAAAATCAATATATGTGAGAAAGGCAAAAACATGAACGTATGGTTTTGCAAGCGTCCTAGGAGGTGTTTTCAAGTGAAGAAAAAAATTGGTATTTATGCAGTGTTAATAGTCGTGATTTGTTTTATGATGTTATACCGACTAGACGCGTATATTATGAAACCTGGAAGTGCATATGATGTCAGTAAATTCGTGACGGTAGATAGCAAAGAGGCTGATAGTGTGGGGTCTTTAAGCTTAATGACTGTCGCGATGCAGCAAGCCACCCCATTTTCGTATTTGTGGGCTAAAGTTCAAAAATATCAAAAGCTAATGGATATTGAACAAGTACGCAATCCTTTAGAGGATGATGAGGAATATAATATTCGACAGTTAAAATTAATGTCTGATTCCCAATTTAATGCGAAATATGTAGCTTTCCAAAGAGCAGGATTAGAGACTAAAGTTCATTTTAACGGTGTATTTATATTAAATGTGTTAGATGGAGGAGCGTCTGATGGCATTTTAAAAGCTGGGGATGAAATTATCGAGGTTGACGGTCAAAAAATAACTAGTCAGCAAATGCTTGTTGACCTTTTAAAACCTAAACAGCTTGGAGATAAGGTAACAATACAATTTATACGTAATGAAGAGCAAAAACAGGAGACGATTACCTTACAGGAGATTCCGAATACACAGGAACATAGAGCAGGGTTAGGTATTTCTTATACGGAAAGTAAATCGATTGAAACAATGCCAAAAGTGACGATGAAAACAGAGGATATTGGAGGGCCCTCTGCTGGCTTGATGTTTACACTTGAAATATTGGACCAGCTTCTTGATGAAGATTTAACAAAGGGTTATGCTATTGCTGGTACGGGTGAAATGTTAGTAGATGGATCGGTTGGTAGAATTGGCGGGATTGATTATAAGGTCATTGCCGCTGATCGGGACGACATGGAAATCTTCTTCGCGCCCGATGATGAAATTTCTCAAGAAATGAAAGCGAAATACCCAGAGCTAGAATCTAACTATTCGACGGCTGTTAAAACGGCCAAAGAGATCAAAACTAAAATGAAAATCGTTCCGGTGAAAACGGTTGACGATGCCATTAGCTATTTAAAGCAACTACAGCCGAAATAATAGAGCGAAAAAGGGATGCTAGAATTTTACTAGCATCCCTTTTGATAGCCATTAACAACGGATAGGGGGTGTTTGATAATCTTTGGGAAGAGTCCAATCCTTTGTGCCTTGTTCGATACTTAAATTGTATAGCTCTGCTGCATGTATATCTATTGCTAACATTGCATCATTGGTAGCTGCCACTCGGCTAATTAAAGGTAATTGGATATCCTTTTTTTGCTTACCTAAATAAGCTTGCCCCACCGAGCTCATACCTAATAGCCGAATATAAGAGGGTGCTTCGAAACTTTGAAGCTGCTCTTTTGTAAACCCCGTGTATATATGTGTTATCATGCGTTGAAGGCGGGTCCATGTATAACGTTTAGATTTAATTTTTTCCATAAAGCTATTGAAGGAGGAGCTAGTTTTGGCTGCTTTCACAATAGCATTTTCAATTCCCTCTGTTACTTCTGCATAACGAGTCAGTTCTGAAGGCGTGTGTCTGATGATGGTAAACTGTAATAACGGCCAAAATGCTTCCCAGCTTGCAAATTGACTATACTGTTTATGCCAGTCTGTTAAATAACTATAAGTAGTCTCAGGAACAACATTTTGCACACTCTGTAAAGAATTTGTAGACGCAAGTGCTTTACGTATACCAGTGGCACTTGCAATCGATGTGTCTTCCTTTAATGCATCATGGTATCCTGCAGCTACGCGAGAAATAGTTAGTGGTTTGATGTGACTGTTAAGTGATTTCGCTGCTTCAAGATAATGAAAGCCTAGTATATTATTTGGCTGTGCGAGATCAATGTATGGAGCAGGGAACTTCTGAGAAAGCTGTTCATAGGCATAATGTAGGCTTTTCGGATAGCTTGCACCTGTTTTAAGGCTGTTTTTAATAAGCATGTCATATTCTGCACGGTTGTGGTCTATCAACTCATATGTGTTTAAAAAGGGTTGAATCGAGCCTTCTTCACTTCCGAAGGCAAATGAGTCACAGCCAACGGCGCTTAATAAGGAAATGGCACCTTTTGCGAAATCTGTGGCTGGTGCTGTACTATAGACGTAGGGCAGCTCAATAACAATATCTACACCACCAGCAAGCGCCATTTTAGTACGTGTCCATTTATCTACCATGGCTGGCTCTCCACGTTGTAAAAATGTGCCGCTCATAACAGCGATAACAAGTTCCGCCTGTGCTACTTTTTTAGCCTGTTTTAAATGATAAGCATGTCCGTTGTGAAAAGGATTATATTCAACGACAATTCCAACTGCTTGCATGCTTTTCCCCCTTATAATTTGTGTCATTATTTGAAACTGTTAGGAGCAAATACACTTCTCATAGTATTTAATTATAAGTGGGTTTTTAAGTGGTGACAAGAAATTATCTTGACATCTATTTTTACACATTATATAATCAACATTGTTGTCTCGAGGTGATTAAACGAATGAAATGGTCAATTCATCAATTATCTAAATACCGCCAAAACGGGATGCCAATCGATGCCTTTGTCCAGCTGGACGAAGTGATGGAGCGAAACCAGGATATTCGAGCAATTTCGCCCGTTCATGTAAAAGGGCTATGTACTTTTGGTGCATCGCAAATGACATGTCAGTTAACTGTGACAGCAACGTTAACACTGCCATGTGCTCGCACGTGGGAGGATGTTGAGTTTCCAATTGAAGTCGAAACAGTTGAAATTTTTAGCTGGATTGATGAAGATAAACGAGGAGACGATGACGGAGACATTCACTATATAGAAGGTGAAGTCATCGACATGAAACCAATTCTCGAGGAATTAGTATTGCTTGAGGTACCAATGCAAGTGTTCAAGGAAGATTCTGAAGGACAAGTGCAGGGCGGTAAAAACTGGTCTTATGCAACAGATGAAGACGTAAAGCTACACAAAAAAGCTGACGAACAAAAAGTGGATCCAAGACTAGCTTCTTTAGCTAAGTATTTTGATCAAACAGACGAATAGACGATCTGTAAGGAGGTGCCATCAATGGCTGTACCATTTAGAAGAACTTCTAAAACTGCAAAAAGAAAGCGTCGTACGCATTTCAAATTATCTGTACCTGGTATGGTAGCTTGCCCTAACTGTGGTGAGGCAAAATTATCACACCGTGTTTGCAAAGCTTGCGGACAATACAAAGGTAAAGAAGTAGTAAGCAAATAATACAGTGTTTGCTCACTTAAAAGGCTAGTAGAGAGACCATGGCTCTTTACTAGCCTTTTTGTTAGCTTGAAAAGACGGAATATTTCGCTGATTATGAAGTTCTTTACAATAGTAAAATAATTGTGTGATACAATTTATTCACAGGAATAAAGGGGGTAACAGTATGTCTTACACAATTGATAATCATGATGGCATTATGACATTTACCATTAACCGTGAAGAGAAGCGGAATGCTGTCAATGATGAGGTTATGAATGGTCTTCAAGAAGTCATTACATATATTCGTCAGCATGAAGATGTGCGTTTTTTGGTAGTGACAGGTGCAGGCGATAAATCATTTTGCTCAGGAGGGGATTTATCTGAGTTTCATTCACTGGAAACAGAGGATGAGGCATTTGGTATGTTAAGTAAGATGGGGAAAATATTATACGATCTTGCTACGTTACCTGTGCCCACTATAGCGCTTATAAATGGTACTGCTGTTGGCGGCGGCTGTGAAATTGCAACAGCTTGTGATTTCCGTTTAGTGGCAAGTCACGCGAAATGTGGCTTTATTCAAGGTACATTAGCCATTACAAGTGGATGGGGTGGCGGTACATATTTATTTGAACGAGGTTTACGCCATGATCGCGCGATGAAGATGCTAGTAGATGCAAAGCCGTATCCTGCACAACTACTATATGAAATTGGATGGGCGATGCGTGTATTTGAAGGCTCAAAAGAAGAGGCTTTAAATGATTTTATTGAACATATGCGAAAAATTCATCCTGCTGTTCATAAAGCCTATAAGGAAATTGAACTTCGGAAGTGGCGTGAACGCAATATGTATGAGCGTGTGATGGAGGAAGTTCGTACTTGCGCGAAGCTGTGGGAAAGTGAAGCGCATCACCAAGCAGTTAATAATTTCTTGACCAAGAAGAATAATAAGTAATGTATAAAGGCAGTGATGAGAGGGAAACATCATCACTGTCTTTTTTCATGCAATGATTCTATTTTGCCCACTTGTGCATATAGTAGTAAAAAATGCGAGGGTGATAGATTATGGAATTGAAAAAAAGAAAAGATCAATGGACAAAGGAAGACGATGAAAGACTAGCAGAAATTGTGTTGCATAATGTGCAAAATGGCAAAACACAGCTAGAAGCCTTTGAAATGGCGGCTGTAGAATTGGGTCGTACAAAGCAAGCTTGTGGCTTCCGCTGGAATAAAACATTGCGTGGTCAATATAGTCAGTCACTATTAGCTGTTCGAAATCAGCCCCAACAATCTATGCGAAGTCACTTGAAATTGGCATTGACAAGTTTTGACGAATTAACGGAGGCTTATCAAACGCTTGAGATGAAGCATCGTGAATTGCAAAATGAGCATGATAAGTTAGTGAAATGGCTACAACAGGGCTACTCATTGATGAAAGATTAAAGTTCTAAGTATGATGACTACATTATTTTTCTTTCCTGGCGATAAAACCCTTTCAGTGTATCGTCAACAATCGGTCTATCCTGTATAATAAAAGAACCTGCATAGAAGGTGCCTTAGAAGTAATCTGAGGCACCTTATTCTTATAGTTTTATTTTGGTTTAGCAATTGTTTTTTTGTGCCGAAAACATTCAAACGAAGGAGGGGTGGAGAAGATGGACGTAGCGGTAATTGGTGCAGGAGCGGTAGGTCAACTAACAGCGAGCTTTTTAGCGGAATCGGGTATGTCAGTAACGTTGGTTGCAAGGAGGCAGGAACAGGTCAATGAGCTAAATACAAAGCAGTTAACACGTATCAATGTTGATGGTACCAAAACTGTGCAAAATGTTGTTTCTACTACAGATTTGGCCACTCTACCACCACAAGATTTACTTGTGATTGCTGTTAAATATGGTCATTTGCAAAAGCTCTACAAACAATTTGCTGCATTATCGAGTGATATGCCATTGCTTTTTATGCAAAACGGCTTAGCGCATTTCGAGGAGGCACTCACCTTACCACAAAAAAATATTGCCTTTTGTTCAATTTCTTTTGGTGCTCAAATGATGGGGCAAGCAACAGTTCAACATAGAGGGGTGGGACACTGTAAACTTGCGGTAGAAAGAGGGGATCAACGGATCTTTCAAAAGCTATTACAATTACAAAATTCTTTGTTTCCTGTTGAGCTGGTTCGTAATGCTGAGCAAATGCTTTTTGAAAAAGCAGTGCTAAATAGCTTAATTAATCCATTATCAGCTGTATTGAAAGTGAAGAACGGTGAGTTGGTAACGAATCAACAGGCGTTTTTACTTATGGAAACTATTTATAAAGAGCTTACAGAAGCTTTTGAAGCTATTGAACAGACTATACCTTTTACTGATGTGGTAGACTTATGTAGGAAAACGGCCAAGAATACATCATCTATGCTTACAGATCGTCTACAGGGTCGAAAGAGTGAAATTGAAACAATTGTTGGTGTCATTCTAAACAAAGCTTTGGCTAACGGTCATAATTTACCTACTTTGCGTACTTTATATCACCAAGTACTTGCAATAGAGGAGAGCGGTGAACGAAGTTGAAAGACTTTTTACATATACTGATTAGTATCATCATTTTTTGTCCAATTGTTCTTTTTGTCATTGTTTATCTTGTTGGCAGAAAGGTTAAAATTCGCGGCACACATGCTTTTGGAGCAGCATCTGATGTGACGACATTGTGCTTGTTTTTTTCTGTTCCATTAGCTATTGGGGTGCTGTGGCGCGTGAATGTAGGAGCACTTTTAGTCATGCTTGCGATAATGATGGCTATGATTTTTACATATATTGATTGGAGAACTAAAAAGGAAATAGAAGTAAAGCCGTTACTAAAGAAAATTTGGCGTTTTTTATTTTTAATACTTAGTACAGCCTATGTAGTGATCTGGATAGTGGGGGTTATTCAATCCATTGTAGAATATTTACAGGTTGTCTAAGCATTTTCTTTTCATGTTGAAGCTATAAGCGTTAAAATAATAGCATCAAAATTAGTTATAAAAAAATCATTCTTTATGAATGGGAATATTGATTAAATTCATAGATCTTAGTGCTATAAGCATAGTTTAGTCATCTTGTGCTGTTGCTAGCTTATGTAATGATGAAAGATGGGCTAAAAACATTTAAGACATCATGTGCATAGTATGAATGGAATTAATTTCTCATTATGGAGTAAGAAAATGATTTAGTGAGTAGAGGAGTTTATGTTAAATGAAACTGGAGTCTATCCAAGTACCTATAAAAAATCATGTGCTAGCAGATTACTGGTCGCCAAATACCGCCATTCATCAATTTTTTGAGTATGAGTATAATGATCAAGCTTTTGAGGAAAGAGCGAAGCATTTAGCACAACATGCTCGAGACCAAAAAGAATTAACAGCCATCATTCGTCAATTTATGGAGCCGCTTGGGCTTTCTAACAAGGCGAATGAACATTTAGAACAACTAGAGCAAGGAGCTATGGTGGTAGTCGGTGGACAACAAGCAGGTATCTTAACTGGCCCTCTTTACTCCGTTCATAAAGCTATTTCAGTGATAGCATTAGCGAAAGAGCAAAGTGCTAAGCTTCAACAGCCTGTCATTCCTGTTTTTTGGATAGCTGGAGAGGATCACGACTTAGAAGAGATTAATCACACTTATACAGTACATGGAGAATTACTAAAAAAGCGTGCGTATAGTGAGCGCTCTAGACGTAAAACGATGGCTTCTGCAACAGTTCTAAATAAAGAGTTGATGACGCAATTGATTAATACAATTGTTCGGGATATTGGTGAGACAGAGTATACGGAAGCGTTGATGAAGCAACTAGTAGACGCGCTGAACGAAAGTGAAACATTTACAGACTTCTTTGCCTGTTTGATGAATCAACTATTCAAAGAGGAAGGTCTGCTGTTAATTGATGCAGCCAACTTCCAATTCCGTCAATTTGAAAGCAAATATTTTGCGCAAATTATCCACTACAATGAAGAAATTGCTAGAATAGTAACGGAACAGGAAGAGGAACTGGAGCGTGCTGGCTATGGTAAGCCTATTTTGGCGACATATGAAGCGGCCAATTTATTTTATGTAGAGGATGGAGAACGTCATCTTTTAGAAAGAAAAAATGAGCTATTTGTTAATTTAGCGGCAAATCTCAAATTTACACAGGATGAGCTGTTGGCAATTGCTGACAAGCATCCTGAACGTTTAAGTAATAATGTAGTGACTCGTCCGTTAATGCAGGAGATGACACTGCCTGTGTTGGCATTTGTTGGTGGCCCAGGTGAATTGGCTTATTGGGCAACACTGAAAAATGCATTTTCAGCATTAGATTTACAAATGCCGATTTTTGCGCCTCGTCTTCATATCACAATTGTTACACGTCACGCAGAGCAATTATTACGTGAGCATCAACTAACTGTGACGGATGTATGGGAAGGCAAAGCATTGCAGTTAAAAGAACGTTTTATTGCAGACGTGCAGGACAGTGAAGCAAAACGACAAATACAAGCTATGCAGCAGATAGTAACAGAAAAATATGAGGAGCTAGCTTCCTATTTAGAAAAACAGCATTTGCATTTAGAAAAGATCCTTGTGAAAAACCAAGAAAATCATGAGAAGCAATTTGATTATCTACAGCAAAAAATTGAACAAACTGTACTAAGCAAGCATGAAGCGACGATTCGTAAATTTATGACGCTGCAACATGAATTGTATCCAAATGATGGTTTCCAAGAGAGAATCTATAATCCATACCAATATATCAATGAGTTTGGACCTATGCTAATTACCGAAATGCTGAAACAAAATTACAGCATTGGTAAGCACCACTATTTACTCTATTTATAAATAATGAAATAAGTTCTTTTTACCTAATTATTCGTTTACCTCCATATGGATTTGGTGAATAATGTCGAGAAAAATAGTATATAAAGAGCTATCCTACTAAGGGTAGCTCTTTTCTTATGTCCTTTAGCATATATCGAAAAAAATCCTAAAGGCCAAATTGCATATTAAGTGATAAAATGTCAAGTTTTTTTTAAAAAAAGTGGAGGAAAGTGGGGGGATGTGGTACATTATTTAATAAAGTGGGGTGAGTAGTATGTTCATGGGAGAATATCAACACTCCGTTGATGCAAAAGGGCGAATAATCGTACCGGCAAAATTTCGTGAAGCTTTAGGCGAAACGTTTGTTGTCACAAGAGGTCTCGATAACTGTCTATTTGGCTATCCTATGAATGAATGGCGAAAACTCGAAGAAAAATTAAAAGGTTTACCAATGACCAAAAAAGATACCCGAGCATTTGCAAGGTTTTTCTTTTCTGGAGCAACAGAGGTAGAAATAGACAAGCAAGGGCGTATCAATATCCCAACTACTCTCATGCAACATGCACATCTTGTAAAAGAGTGTGTGGTGTTAGGGGTTTCAAATCGAATTGAGATTTGGGCAAAAGATGCTTGGGAAGCTTACTTTAGTGAGTCTGAACAATCTTTTAATGAAATTGCAGAAAATATGATTGGCTTTGATTTTTAACTTTTATAGGTATTACAACGCGATAGTTGTATGAGGTTAAGGCCTGAAAGGAGCGTGTGGTATGTTCGATCATACAACCGTGTTATTAAAAGAAACTGTTGATGGGTTGAACATCGATCCTGATGGTGTATATGTGGACTGTACGCTAGGTGGTGCAGGTCACAGTGAATATTTAGTACAACAATTATCAGATAAAGGTCGTTTGATTTGCTTTGACCAAGATACGACGGCCATTGAAAATGCGAAAATTCGATTAGCGCCCTATATTGAGCGTGTTACATTTATTCATTCGAATTTCCGTTATTTAAAAGAGGAACTAGTAGCTCATGGTTTCGAGCAGGTTGATGGCATTTTGTATGACTTAGGCGTATCTTCTCCACAATTAGATACACCTGAACGAGGCTTTAGCTATCACCATGATGCACCACTTGATATGCGTATGGATCAAACAGCAACGCTGACAGCATTTGATGTTGTCAATCATTGGGCATATGAAGATCTCGTTCGGATATTTTTCCGTTATGGGGAAGAAAAGTTTTCAAAGCAAGTGGCTCGTAAAATCGAAGAAGCTCGTAAAGTAGCTCCAATTGAAACAACTGGTCACCTTGTAGAATTAATTAAAGAGGGTATTCCAGCAGCGGCACGCCGAAAAGGTGGACATCCAGCAAAGCGCATTTTCCAAGCAATACGAATTGCTGTCAATGATGAGCTAGGCGCAGCAGAGGATTCATTAGTCGATGCGATTGATATGATTAACGTAGGGGGGCGCATTAGTGTCATTACGTTCCATTCATTGGAGGACCGCCTATGTAAGACAATCTTTAAGGAAGCGTCATCATTACCGGAATTACCACCAAACTTACCTGTAATTCCTGATGACATGAAGCCAACTTTAAAGCTGATTACACGAAAGCCAATTATTCCTTCTGATGAAGAATTGGCAGTCAATAATCGTGCACGTTCAGCGAAGCTTAGAGTGGTGGAGAAAATTAACGACAAAGGGCGTGAGTAAATGGCAGCAGTTCGTGTAAGGCAACAGCACCAACATCAACAAGTGCAACAACCGATAACACCACCTAGTCCACAACCCACTATCATACGTCGTAAAAAACCGAACCAGAAGTTTGAAAAGACAATGCTACTTGCTTTAGTTGGCATTATTATAGTTTTAGGAGTAATAGTGTTAAATAAACAAGCAGCTATTCAAACAACAAGTATAGACATTCAAAACATTGAATCAGAAGCAGAAGAGATTGCGAAACAGAATGTTGACTTGACGGTTCGTGTGAGTGAACTTTCTACATACGAAAACATATGGAAAAAAGCGAAAGAACTCGGTTTAACTCAAAATGAGAAAAATGTAAAGGTAGTGCCGGGAGAATGAAAAAAAAGAGATTTCGATTCCAATGGGGAGCCTTTCTATTATTAATTTTTTATGGAGGGCTCTTTTTTCTATTATTTACAAGAATGGTGACGATTCAGGCGACAGGGGAAGTAGAAGGACAAGAGCTTGCAGCGAGAGCCGCAGCGAAGTATGGTAAAGAAAGTGTACTTACAGCAAATCGTGGGAAGATTTATGATCAAAATGGGCAAGTAATTGCGGAAGATACATTAAGTTACCGCATAATTGCCATTGTAAGCGAAAAGGCTACGACAGATCCTAAGAAACTAAGACATGTAGTAGATTCTGAAAAAACGGCCGAGGTTTTGGCTAAGTATATTCCAGCAATGAAGGACAATGAAGAAGAGATTGTTAAAAAACTGAACAATCGATATAGAAGTGATGGCGAGCCTTTATACCAAGTTGAGTTTGGCAGCGCTGGACGAGGCATTAGTCACGAAGTCATGAGTAAAATAAAGGATGAAAAATTACCAGGAATCCTATTTGTCAGTGACTTAAAACGTTATTATCCAAATGGTGTATTTGCCTCCCATTTAATAGGCTATGCACTGAAAAAGGATAATGAAGATGGAACAGTTACAACAAAGGGAGAAATGGGCCTAGAGTATACGTACGATAAAGAGCTAACAGGCGTCAATGGCAAGATTAAATATGAGACGGATGCATTCCATTACTTACTCCCAAATAGCGAGAAAATGGTGACACCTGCCAAAAACGGGAATGACATTTATTTAACGCTCGATAAAACAATCCAAAGCTTTTTAGAGGAAGCAATGACAAAGGTTGAACAGGAATATAATCCTGAATCTATGACAGCGGTCGTAGCAGATCCGAAAACAGGGAAAATTTTAGCGATGTCTCAGCGTCCTACGTTCAACCCTGAAACACGTGAAAGTCAAAATATGAAGTGGTTGAATGAGGTGATTGAGGAGACAATCGAGCCTGGATCAACGATGAAAACATTCACGCTTGCTTCAGCTATTGATACAGGAAAATGGACACCGAATGAATGGTTTATGTCAGGATCATATACAGTATTTGACCGTACGATTCGAGATCACAATAGATATGGTTGGGGACCGATTACTTATTTAGAAGGGTTCCAACGATCTGCCAATACGGGTATGGCCCATTTATTAACGAAGATTGGTGATGATGTCTTTATTGAATATCTGGACCGCTTTGGTTTTGGTCATAAAACAGGTATTGATTTACCGAATGAAGCGGCAGGTACTATTTTATCGAAGTATCCTATTCAACGAGTGACAACAACTTACGGCCAAGGTTCTACAGTAACGCCTATTCAGTTAATCCAAGCGATGACAGCAATTGCGAATGATGGAAAAATGATGCAGCCATATGTTATTGATCGTATTGTCGACTCATCAACTGGAAAAGTTATTCAAAAGCATGAGCCCGTGGAAAAAGGACAACCAATTAAAGCTGATACAGCGAAACAAGTACGAGAAATCCTTGCTTCAACGTTAACCTCAGAAAAAGGTACGGCGAAGGATTTTATACTGGAGGATTATGAGGTTGCTGGGAAAACGGGGACTGCCCAAATTCCAAAAGCTAGTGGTGGATATCTTTCAAACCAATACCTCTATTCATTCTTAGGCTTGGCTCCTGTAGACGATCCACAGTTAATTGTCTATGTCTCAGTGAAAAAACCTAAGTTGAGCAACGAGCTTGGATCTGTACCAGTGTCAAAAGTATTTAACCCAGTTATGTTAAATAGCTTAAAGCATCTTAACATCAATCCAGATGATGTACAGCATGTCAATAAAGTTAGTATACAAGATTATACAGGTCAAAGTGCTGAAGCGGTGGAGGTAGAATTAGCGAATGATGGTTTACAGCCAATCATTGTTGGCGCTGGTGGTAAAATTATTGAACAATATCCAACGAACACTCAAAAACTTGTAAAAGGTAGTTTTATATTTTTAAAGACAGATGGCGAAATAACATTGCCAGACTTTACGAATTGGTCATTACGCAATTTACTTGTTTTTAAATCTATGACAGGGCTAGAGATGGAAATTTTCGGTGAAGGCTTTGTAGCGAGTCAAAGTGTATCCGCAGGAACTATCATCACTGATAGTTCACCGATTGTTGTCAAGCTCAAAACACCTGCAGAAAGCTTTGTGCAAGATGTTGAAGCCCCCGCTGAGGGTGAAGTTGAAGAAATAGAGGATGAATAATACTGAATAGAAGTCCACTTTATTTCATACGTTGTAAAAAACAAGGTGTGATGTCGAATGAAGTGGATTTCTATCCATTCTAAAAAGCGTTTACGTATTTTATATGTGTTGTTTATGTGTGTGGCTGTGGCAATTATTGTAAGACTGCTCTTTTTGCAAGTATTAGATCAAAAAGAACTGACAACGAAGGCAGAGGAGAATTGGGACCGAGAAATTCCATTTGCAAATGAACGTGGGCATATTACAGATCGAGATGGTGAAAGCATCGTAACCAATAAGCTAGCTCCAACCTTGTATTTCATGCCTTCACAAAGTAAGGATATTGAAGGGGCTGCAGAAAAAATTGCGCAAGTTCTGGAAGTAGACAAAGAGAAGCTACTAGAGAAAATGCAGAAAAAAGCCTATTTAGTGAAGTTAGCGCCGGAAGGGAAAAATATACCCTATGAAAAAGCGGTGGAATTACAAGGTATGCAAATTGAAGGATTATACAGTGGTGTGGACTATTCTAGGGATTATCCTTACGGCACACTCTTATCTCGATTTTTAGGCTTTACTGGCTATGATGCTCAAGGCTTAGCTGGGATTGAATATGAATATGATAAATTATTGCAGGCTAATTCTTCTGCGATTCGCCTCTTTACAGATGCAAAAGGTAATAATTTACCAAATGTTTCGAGTGCATGGAAAGCGGGAGAGGATGGTGCAACGATTGAGTTAACCATCGATGTCGATGTCCAGCAGGTTGTTGAGCGTGAATTGTCACAAGCTATGAAGCGCTATGAAGCTGACCAAGCATTGGCTATTGCTATGAATCCAAATAATGGTGAAATTTTGGCATTAGCCTCCTATCCGACTTTCCATCCAGCTGAATATCAATTAGTAGAGCCTGCGATTTATAATCGAAATTTACCTGTATGGATGACATACGAGCCTGGTTCAACTTTTAAAATTATTACCTTGAGTGCAGCCTTGGAAGAAAATTTAGTGGATTTAGAACATGATACTTTTTATGACCCAGGCTATACAATGGTTGCTGGTGCAAGGCTTCGCTGTTGGAAGCGTGAGGGGCATGGGCATGAAACATTTTTAGAGGTAGTTGAAAACTCCTGTAACCCAGGTTTTATAGAATTAGGACAGCGGTTAGGTAATGAGCGGTTGTTGCAATATATTAAAGATTTTGGTTTTGGTCAAAAGACAGGATCTAATATTGCTGGTGAAGCTTCAGGGATTTTATTTTCTAAGGAAGCCTTTGGACCTGTTGAGCAGGCCACCACTTCATTTGGGCAAGGGGTAGCCGTGACACCTATTCAACAAGTGCAGGCAGTAGCTGCTGCAATCAATGGAGGCAAGCTCTATACGCCATATGTTGTGAAAAAGGTATTTAATCCGAATACAGGGGAAGTTATACAAGAGACGGAGCCAGTTGTTAAAAATCAGGTGATTCGTGAGGAGACATCTGCCAAAGTACGAGGCGCATTAGAATCGGTAGTGGCGAATGGTTCAGGTCGACAAGCCTTTCGTGATGGCTTACGAATTGGCGGTAAAACAGGAACCGCACAAAAGGTTGAAAATGGTCGTTATAAAAGTGGAGAATATATCGTATCATTTATAGGCTTTGCGCCTGCAGACAATCCGCAAATTGTCGTCTATGTAGCTGTTGACAATCCGAAAAAGACAACACAGTTTGGCGGTGTTGTAGCAGCACCGATTGTTGGGCAAATTATTGAGGATGTTGCACCTTTTGTAGGTATTGAAAAATCGAAGGAACAGCTTGAAAAGGATTATCGTTATGGTGATCCAATTACTGTAAAGGTACCGAATTTTATTGGTCAAACAAAAGATGATATTGCCAAGCAATTTTATCCATTCCGCATAGAATGGCATGGGGAAGGGACCAAAATTGGTAACCAATTACCTGAAGTGGATAGTGTTATCAAACAAGATGGTACCATTCATTTATATTTGGAGAACTAAAATAACTTTACCTTTAAAAAATGGGAAAGAACCACTATTATTATGAAGGGTAGTAATAAATAAATGAAAGTTTATGCTTTTTTCTTAAAGAAGAAAGTGAAACAAGATTTAAAGGAGATTTTTCAATGAAACTCGCAACAACACTTACCATTTTAGCTCTTGCTTTTATAGTAACAGTTATCCTGGCACCAATTAGTATTCCACTTCTTCGTCGTCTAAAGTTTGGGCAAAGTATTCGTGAAGAAGGACCAAAATCACATATGAAAAAAGCTGGTACACCAACAATGGGAGGAATCATTTTTTTAATATCTATCGTCCTTACAACTGTTGGTGTAGGTAGCTTTTTAGATTTATTAACGACACAAACCGTAGTACTTTTATTAGTATTAGCAGGGTTTGGTTTAATAGGTTTATTGGATGATGGTTTAAAAGTTGTATTTAAAAGAAATTTAGGTTTAACTTCTCTTCAGAAGTTGATTGGTCAAATTGTTATTGCTATTCTTGCTTATTTCCTGCTGTATGTAGCATCATTTGATACAACGCTCGCTATTCCGTTTACTGAGTGGACAATAGATCTTGGGGTATTCTATGTAGCCTTTTTAATTTTCTGGCTAGTAGGCTTCTCCAATGCCGTAAATTTGACGGATGGTTTAGACGGGCTAGTGGCAGGCACTGCTTCAATTGCCTTTGCAGCATTTGGCGTTATTGCGCTCTTCCAAAATCAAGCGGATATTGCACTATTTACATTTGCTGTAACAGGTGCTTTATTAGGATTTTTATTATTTAATGCCAATCCTGCCAAGGTATTTATGGGAGATACGGGTTCGTTAGCATTAGGTGGGGCATTAGCGATGGTATCTGTGCTAGTAAAGGAAGAATTCTTGCTTTTGCTAGTTGGTTTAGTGTTTGTTATCGAAACATTATCCGTTATTTTACAGGTAGGTAGCTTTAAGCTTCGCAAAAAGCGTATTTTTAAAATGAGTCCTATCCACCATCACTTTGAATTATCAGGTTGGTCAGAATGGAAAGTCGTGCTTGTCTTCTGGTCAACTGCTCTAGCAGTAGCATTGATTGCAGTCTTATCGGAGGCGTTCTAATGAAAAACTATACAGATTTACAACATAAAAAAGTACTTGTGTTAGGTCTAGCAAAGAGTGGTGTAGCCGCTGCTGAAATTTTACATGAGCTTGGCGCCTTTGTAACCGTCAATGATTCCAAACCATTTGATGAAAGTCCAGATGCACAAGGTTTATTACAAAAGGGGATTACAGTGATTTGTGGTCGTCATCCTGAAGATTTACTAGATGAAGGCTTTGAATTAGTAGTCAAAAATCCTGGGATACCATATAGCAATCGAATTGTGGCTGATGCCCTTCGTCGTGAAATACCTGTCTGGACAGAGATTGAGCTTGCTTATTTAATTAGCGATGCGCCATTTATTGGTATAACAGGATCAAATGGCAAAACCACAACGACAACTTTAATTTTTGATATGTTAAATAGTGGGAGTAAAAATCCTCTAATTGCGGGGAATATTGGGACAGTAGCCTGTGGTGTCGCAAAAGAAGCTAATAAAGATGACATCATTGTAACTGAGTTGTCTTCATTCCAATTGATGGGAATAAAAACGTTTAAGCCAAAAATCGCTATTTTAACAAATCTTTATGATGCACATCTTGATTATCATGGGACATTTGACAATTATGCTGGAGCAAAGTTTGGTGTGACACGTAATCAAGATGATAGTGATTATTTTATTTATAATGCGGATCAACCGATTGTTGTTGGATATGCAGCACAATCGAATGCTCAAAAAGTCCCATTCAGTTCAAAGGGACGTACTACAAGCGGCATTAGTGCAGATGAGACAACGATTTATTGGCAAGGTGAGCCATATATGGAGCGTGCTCATATCGCCCTGCCTGGCAAGCATAATTTAGAAAACATCCTAGCAGCCGTTGCAGCTTGTATTTTAGTTGGCTGTGACAAGGCGAAGATGGAAGAGGTGTTAGCGACTTTTGGTGGCGTTCGTCACCGTACACAATTCGTTCGCGAATGGAATGGTCGAAAGATTTACAATGATTCTAAGGCAACCAACTGCTTAGCAACAAAGAGTGCTTTAGATGCTTTCCAAGCACCTATTATTTTACTCGCAGGTGGCTTAGATCGTGGACATTCTTTTGAAGAACTTCGCCCTTGTATGCAGCATGTAAAAGGTGTTGTTGCATTTGGAGAAACAGGCTTACGCTTTGTAGAATTTGCAAAGTCGTGTGGTGTCCAACAGACAGTCATTGCCCAAAATGTAGAAGACGCTGTACACTATGCAGCACCGATGTCGGCAGAGGGAGATATTATCTTACTATCTCCAGCATGTGCAAGCTGGGATCAATATGACAGCTTTGAAATACGCGGAGATGTTTTTATTGATGCTGTAATGAAGCTGTAATGAGCCTGTAACTATTTTAGAATATACTTGACTTGGAAGGATGGCATTACTGAGAGGTAAAGAAAGTTACTTATTGCTCGTCACAACTTTGATGCTATCAATAATCGGCATTGTTTTCGTCTATTCTGCAGGTACCTACTGGAGTGCCGTTCATTATAGTGGAAAAATGCCGTTTTATATGAAGCAAAGCATATACTTTGTGGTAGCCATTATCGTATTTTTAATCACGATTCGATTAAATATTTTGAGAGAGCAGTCCTTTTGGAAAATGGCCTATATATTTTCGTTAATTTTACTTGTTCTCGTACTAATTCCAGGTATTGGGCTTGTGAGAAATGGCTCGCAAAGCTGGATTGGTTTAGGTCCATTAACAATTCAGCCAGCAGAGCTAACGAAAATTACAGTCATTGTGTACTTGAGTCATATATTAGCGCAACATAAAACAGGAAAACCGATTGTTAATTGGCGCCATGGGGCGATTCTTCTACTACCCGTTGCCCTTATTATGTTGCAGCCTGATTTCGGCTCAGTATTTATTCTTGTTGTCTCTGTGTTTTTATTATTTTTTGTCGCTGGCTATCCTCTAAAACTGTACGCCATGATTATGCTAGTTGGTGTTGCTGGATTGGTAGGGCTCATTGCGACAGCACCCTATCGTCTAAAGCGTATAGAAGCATTTCTTGATCCATGGGCAGATCCCTTAGTAAGTGGATTCCAAGCAGTGCAATCCTTAATGGCAATTGGTCCAGCAGGGATATTCGGTCATGGTTTTGGTCAAAGTCGTCAAAAATTCCTTTATTTACCTGAACCGCAAAATGATTTTATTTACGCGATTATTTTAGAAGAAGTCGGATTAATTGGTGGCCTTGTCATTTTAGCGCTCTTTGTTCTGACAATTTATGCAGGCTATAAATTTGCTGTACAGGCTAAAAATCGAACATCCTATTATGCGATTATCGGGCTTGTTACGATGTTGATGGTGCAAGCATTTCTAAATATAGCTGTCGTAATAGGTTTAGTGCCAGTAACGGGTGTTACATTGCCCTTTATTAGCTACGGAGGTACATCTTTAGTAACAATGTGGTTAATAATAGGTATTATTTATCAATTAGCGAAATAAATATAAAGGAGGAGTACTTTTTGGAGAAAGTAATCGATATAGAAGATCGCATACCTACGCTTAAAAAGCGACGAAAAAAGCGTACTAACCGGAAATTTATAGTGCTAATATTACTTTTCTTTATTGTGTTAGCAGTACTCCTTTATTTTCAATCTCCATATAGCAATATCAAGAAAATCACAGTTCATGGTGCTAAGCTAGCGAATGACGAATATTATTTGGAGACAAGTACCCTTGTTCCAGGTAAATCAATGTGGGGTTTCAAAGTGGAAGATGTTGAGCAGATTTTATTAAAGGATAAATGGGTAAAAGAAGCACATGTTAAACGTAACTGGCTACAAGGCGTTACAATTGAAATAAAAGAATGGAAAAAGGTTGCGTACTTAGCTGGAGACGGCACCTACTATCCTTTGCTAGAAAACGGCAAACGCTTTGAACAAACTGGTAATGATACACCAATTGATGCACCTGTTTTTATCGGGATAACCGGTGAAAAAACCATTAATAAGCTTGTTGAGCAGCTAGCGCAATTAAAGCCGGAAGTTTTGGCTTTAATTTCTCAAGTTAACACGAATAGTAATGATGCGAATCCAAATGCGGTCAAGCTTTATATGAATGATGGCTATGAAGTACGTGCTGTGATTCAGACGCTGGCGGAAAAGTTAGATTACTACCCCTCGATCGTTGCGCAAATTGCCAACTTAGAAAAAGGTGTGATCGATTTAGAGGTCGGTTCATACTATCGTCCTTTTAATGAGGAGTACAACAAGATAAGTATTGACTTGGAAGCAAGTGCAGATGGGGAAATGGTTAACCAGGAAGTGACGGAAGATGAACAACAAGAAGAATAGCAAAGGGAGTTTTTTTTCTAGAAAACAATTTGAATTACTAATTGTTTGTGTAACAACAGGATTTATCATAGGCTATTCATACAACCAAGCAAAAGACAATCGGGAAGCAGGCACTATTAATTCAGAGCTTTTTGAGCAAGAGGACTCTTATCGTGAGGAGTTAATCACTCAACAAGAACGCAATAAAGAGCTTACAGAAGAGCTAAATAATTTACAAGAACAGATTCGAAAGTATGAAAAATCATTTGCTTCAAATGAAAAGGATTATAAGAAGCTTGTTGAACAAGCAGAGGATTTACGTTTATTACTTGGTGAACTAAAAAGTGAGGGAAAAGGCATACGTGTAACTCTTCAAGATGGAGACTATGATCCGAAATCTTTGAATCCAAATGATTATATCGTTCATGAAAGCCATGTTTTTAAATTGTTGAACGAACTGAAAATTTCAGGTGCTCAAGCCATTGCTATCAATGGACAACGTGTTATGGCTAATTCCTATATTCGCTGTAATGGACCAGTGATAACAATTGATGGGACACAGCACCCAGCGCCATTTGTGATAGAAGCAGTAGGTGATTCAGAAACTTTAATGGCTTCTTTAAATTTAAATGGTGGTGTGGTGGATCAGCTATTAAATGACAATATTATCGTGTCATTGGAAGAAAATCAAAAGCTGACAATGCCAAAAGTAAAAGTAGAGAGTTAAGGACAAGCTTTATTGATCCTACTTAAAGTCTAACTTAGCCTCCAGATAAATAGACGATTGTAGTATTTACAATTCAAATATGAATTCTGCGGGGCATGCGATACGTCTAGGAGGGGCTATTTTGAAAAGAAATATGTACACCCGAATAACGATCGTGCTATTTATTATCGGTTTGATGATAGCGGTACAATACAATACCATACAAAAACCAGCTGAGCGAGATACACGAGATATTTGGGCAATAAGAGAGGAATTAGCACAAGAAAAACAAAGACATTCCGCATTACTGGCAGAAATTCGCTCACTTCATGAAGTAGTGGATCGCTATGAGCAATCTGAGAAAGTAAATCAGCAAGCAGCTTTAAATGAAACATTAAATCGTTTAAAGCTACAGGCAGGATTAACAGAAGTTATGGGGGCAGGCGTCATACTACATGTTGAACCTGCACCAGAATTAATTGAAATGGGGTATGAAATTAAAGAAATTTCACCCGATTTATTAACTCAGTTATTAAATACGCTTTTTAAAAATGATGCTACGAGTGTTTCCATCGATGGCAACCGTGTTGTACAAACAACAGCCATTCGGGATATAAATGGTAAGACAACAGTGAATAGTATACCATTGTCTTCCCCTACTTTCGAGGTTCATGTTGGGACAAGCAATTATAAAGCAGCACAAAAATTGTATAATTCACTACAAGCCTCAACATTTGTAGACTCATTTTATTTAGATAATTTTAATTTAGTGATTGAAGAGCCAACTGAGCAGTTACAAATTCCAGCATTTGATCAGCCATTGACAAATGATTATTTAGCAGAGGTAAAAAAAGGAGATTAATATATGTGGCTACCATTTTTAGGTTTGCTATTTGGACTTGCCCTTGGCTTGTTAACAAATATACAAATCCCCTCTATGTATGAAAATTATCTGTCAATAGCTGTTTTAGCAGCTTTAGATACATTATTTGGTGGTATTCGCGCGCAATTACAGCAAGTTTACGACGATAAAGTATTTGTATCAGGATTCTTTTTTAATATAGTTCTAGCAGCGGGTTTAGCCTTTATAGGCGTGAACTTAGGGATTGATTTGTATTTAGCAGCCATTTTCGCTTTTGGAGTACGTTTGTTCCAAAATATAGCAATAATTAGGCGTATATTACTAACCCGCTTAGATGAAAAACGTCACAAGAGAAAAAGAACTTCCATAGAATGAGAGAAAAATTGACCAAAATACTCGATTTGCTTAGACATTATGCCAAATTTACAATAGAATGAAAATAAGAGCATTTTTCAAGGAGGTGCAGCGAATTGAATCAGCAAGATTTATACATTTCACTTGATATTGGGTCCTCCTCTATCAAGGTATTAATAGGTGAAATGAGTGACGGGCAATTACATGTAATTGGCGTCGGAAATGTAAAATCGAATGGCGTTCGAAAAGGTGCAATTGTTGATATTGATGCAACAGTACAATCTATTCGAAAAGCAGTAGAACAAGCCGAACGAATGACAGGTTATCAAATTCATGAAGTCGTTTTAGGCGTTCCAGCTAACCAGACGATGTTACAGCTAGTTAAAGGTGTTGTCGCTGTGAATAGTGAAAATAGAGAAATTACAGATGATGATTTAGACAGAGTGGTAGAATCTGCACAAGTCATGTCGATACCTCCTGAACGTGAATTAGTTAACATCATTCCAAGACAGTTTATTGTAGACAACCTTGATGAAATTAAAGATCCTCGTGGTATGATTGGCATCCGCCTTGAGATGGATGCAACAATGATAACGACTTCCAAAACGCTTCTACACAACGTTCTTCGCTGTGTAGAACGAGCTGGTTTAAGTATACGAGAAATATATTTGCAGCCATTAGCATCAGGCTACTTTGCATTAACTGAAGATGAAAAAAACCAAGGGACTGCCTTTATAGACTTAGGAGGCGGATCTACAACAATCACGGTATTTGAAGAGGGTTTGTTAACGCATACGGGTGTCATACCAGTTGGTGGTGATCATATAACGAAAGATATTTCAATCGTTTTAAAAACACCAACAGAACAAGCAGAGCAGATCAAACACCAATTTGGACATGCCTTTTATGACGATGCATCTGATGATGAAGTCTTTGAAGTGCCTGTTGTAGGTACAGATTCAACTGATCAGTACAGTCAGCGTTATATTTCAGAAATTATTGGCGCTAGATTAGAAGAATTATTGGAGTTAGTGATTGATGAGTTGGCGCGTTTAGGTGTTCGAGATTTACCAGGTGGCGTTGTTTTAACCGGTGGCGTTGCAAAGCTTGAAGGAATAGCCCAATTGGCACGTCAAATTCTACAAACGCGTGTAAGAATCTATACACCCGATTATATTGGCGTTAGAGAGCCTTCATTTGCGACGGCAGTTGGACTTATTCGTTACGCCTATTTAGAAGATGATTTTTACGGTAAGAGTACGAATACGCAACCTGTTGAATATGCAGCTGTAGGGGCTCAACCAGCTATAAATAAAAAGCAAGAGTATTCTACACCTTCAGAACCAAAAGAAAGCGTAATCGGGAAAGCAAAAAAATTATTTGATAAGTTTTTTGATTAACTAGAATGCGTAATGAATGATACAGAGTCGAGTTACCGTGGGAGGAAAAAGAGATGTTAGAATTTGATACAAGTGTTGATGAACTTGCAGTAATAAAGGTCATAGGTGTTGGTGGCGGCGGTAACAACGCGGTCAATCGAATGATAGAACATGGTGTACAAGGCGTTGACTTTATCGCAGTGAACACAGATGCACAGGCATTAAACTTATCCAAAGCGGAAATAAAGCTACAAATTGGTGCTAAATTAACGCGTGGACTAGGTGCAGGTGCAAATCCTGAAGTAGGAAAAAAGGCTGCTGAAGAGAGCAGAGAACAGCTAGAAGAAGTTCTTCGTGGGGCAGATATGGTATTTGTGACAGCCGGTATGGGTGGCGGAACAGGTACTGGTGCAGCCCCAGTTATTGCACAAATTGCACGTGAATTGGGAGCCCTTACAGTAGGGGTTGTCACACGCCCATTTACGTTTGAAGGACGTAAGCGCCAAACACAAGCAATCGGTGGAATTGGTGGCATGAAGGAATCAGTAGATACACTGATTGTGATTCCGAACGATAAGCTTTTACAAATTGTTGATAAATCAACACCAATGTTAGAAGCCTTCAGAGAAGCTGATAATGTTTTACGTCAGGGTGTACAAGGTATTTCGGATTTAATTGCAACACCTGGTCTTATTAACTTAGACTTTGCTGACGTGAAAACAATTATGTCTAACAAAGGTTCAGCATTAATGGGCATTGGTATCGCAACAGGCGAAAATAGAGCTTCTGAAGCTGCGAAGAAAGCAATTTCAAGTCCATTGCTTGAATCGTCAATTGATGGTGCTAAAGGTGTCCTTATGAACATTACAGGTGGTTCAAATCTAAGTTTATTTGAAGTACAAGAAGCGGCAGATATCGTAGCTTCTGCGTCAGATGAAGAAGTAAATATGATTTTCGGTTCTGTTATTAATGAAAATCTTAAAGATGAAATCATTGTTACAGTTATTGCGACTGGCTTCACTGAAGAAGCACTACAGCAACAACGTAATACAGCAAAACCGTCACTCAACATAAACAGACAATCTGCTCCACAACAACAGGCGCCGATTCGTGAACAACGACAAGAAACGCATGTTCAACAAGAGCAGCCACGTCAAAATCAGCAACATTATGCACAGGATGACATGCTTGAAGTACCTGCATTTTTACGTAACCGCAAAAATCGCGGATAAAACAAGCATAAATCTTCTAGAAAGCTCGTATTCTACTTAGGTAGGGTACGAGCTTTTTATATTGCATAACATGTTGTTCAAATGTGTAAGGAAACCATGTATTTTGTCAAAACATTTTCAGGAAATGATGCGATTGTTTGACAATATTTGTGGGAATAACGTGCTAACTTTGTAAGTAGGAGGCGGCTGTTATGTATGGAGAATGGCTGGTGCTCATTAATACGCTTTTTAATCTAGCAATACTCACGTTTACGGCAAGAGTAACAGGGGTCTTGGTGAAGAATTCAAGATTATTAATGAGTTCAATTTGTAGTAGTTTTGTAGCTGTCATTGGCGGTCAAATGCTGTGGACGACGATTCTTAGTTTTATATTGCTAATTGGTATAGCATTTCACTTCAAGATTCGAAGTTTTCAGAAGCAAGGTCCTATTGTATTAACAGCAACAATCGTTATTGGCGGTTTATTAACAGCTCTACAACCTTTTTTGAAAAATCTTTCTGTTACCCATTTTATTATGATTTGCTTTTTACTTGCAGTTTTAAATCTTATTGCATTCTACAAGCAATGGGGTTTTGTAAAGCTAGAACGCTTAAGTGGTCAATTTGTTTTTGATACAACTTTAAAAATTTTTGGGGCAACCATACCACTTTCTGCTTTTGTGGATACAGGTAATCAAGCTATTGAGCCATTATCAGGAAAGCCGGTTCATTTTGTTTCCTATACAGCTTTACGGCCACATTTACCTTCAGCGTTCCGTCAATCATTAATAGAATGGCAAGAAACAGATCCGTACAATGTATCCATGTTTTCAGAAGATTATCAGCGTTATATACGATTTATTCATGTTAATACGGTACAGCAGCAAACCGTAGTGCTTGGTTTTCGTTTTGATGAGTGGCATATAAAGGGGGAGCCCTCACAAGTGAAAACGAATGAATATATCGTTTTAACCAAGAAAGCTAAAAATTTTCCACATAGCACAGCAGCAATTTTACATTTTTCAGCGCTTTCAAATAACTCATAGAGGGGGAGAACTATTGCTTCTTAGGCTACTTGCTAGCTTGAAAAAATTATGGAGTAAGTTTCGGAGTCGTGAAACGTACTATATAGGGGGAAATGATTCATTGCCAGTGCCATTAAGTCGAGAAGAAGAAGTTACAGTCATTGCATCCTTTATGAACGGTGATTTACGTGCTAGAGACACACTAATTGAACGTAATTTACGTCTTGTTGTATATATTGCAAGACGTTTTGATAACACAGGCACGCCAATAGAAGATTTAATCAGCATAGGCTCGATTGGTTTAATTAAGGCGATTGAAACGTTCAATACTGATAAAAATATTAAGCTTGCAACATATGCATCACGTTGCATTGAAAACGAAATTTTAATGCATTTACGAAAAACAAGTCGTATGAAGGGTGAAGTTTCACTAGATGAACCACTAAATTCTGATGCAGATGGAAATGAATTATTACTGTCAGATATTTTAGGAACAGAAGAGCATATTATTCTTGATAATGTTGAGAAGAAAATTGAACGTCAGCATATGTTCCATGCGATTAATTTATTAGGTGCGCGAGAGCGGTATATTATGGAATGTCGTTTTGGTCTCAATGGAAAAGTTGAAATGACTCAAAAAGAAGTGGCAGATCATTTAGGCATATCGCAATCATATATTTCCCGATTAGAAAAGAAAATTATTCAAGATTTACGTGAAAATTTAAATCAACCGATTTCGTAGAAAGGGAAATTTAACCTACCTAAAATTGGTCGCAGCTTTTGTGCATATTCTTGTTTCTCTCGGACAAACTGATGTCACGGTTTAGTCAGAGAATAACATCCGGAGGAATCGAATATGCGAACAAAAGTAGATCTTTGCGGCTTAGATACATCGACTTTGCCAATTTTAAAGCACGAGGAAATGAAGGAACTCTTCATCCGTTTACAAGCTGGAGAAACTGAGATTAGAGAAGAGCTTGTCATGTGCAATTTAAGGTTAGTGCTTAGTATTGTCGGTAGATTTGCCTATCGGGGTGAACAGGCAGATGATTTATTTCAAGTGGGCTGTATTGGGCTCATGAAAGCCATTGATCATTTTGATTTAAAGCATAATGTACGATTTTCGACATATGCTGTACCAATGATTATTGGTGAAATTCGTCGCCATCTGCGTGATCATCATGCATTGCGTGTATCGCGCTCTCTAAGAGATATAGCTTATAAGGCAATGCAGGCAAAAGAGCAATGGATAACCGATAATTTGCGTGAACCAACGATTGAAGAAATTGCTGAGATGATTGACATGAAAAAAGAAGATGTTTTATTCGCTTTAGATGCCATTCAAGATCCAGTTTCATTACAGGAGCCCATTTATTCAGACGGTGGAGACGCTGTTTATATGATGGACCAATTACGTGATGATGATGTATCAGAGGATCAATGGGTTGCCTACGTGTCGGTAAAGGAAAGCTTGCAAAAGCTAGATGAACGTCAGCAAATGATCGTTGCAAAACGTTTCTATTATGGCGAAACGCAAACGGAAATCGCGAAGGAATTGGGGATTTCCCAAGCACAAATTTCACGTCTTGAAAAAAATGCTATTGAAACAATGCAAAAAGATTACAAATAAAAAAATGCGCATCGGATTATTCGGTGCGCATTTTATCTTCATTCAATGAACAAGTGGTACATAAATATAAAGTAACAGCTAAGTTTGATGATAGAAATGAATGTACAAAAATAAAGAATAGAGGAGGTATGTCATTGCGTTTTTCATTATTACAGCAAAAAGAAGTGATTGAAGCAGGAAATGGGCGATTTATAGGTTTTGTAATAGATGCTGAAGTCTCAAAAGAAACGGGCTATGTGACAGCATTTTTGATTGCAGAGCCTCGTAAATATCTTGGTTTTTTTAAAGGGGAAGAGTCTGTAAGAAAAGTGTATATGAAGGATGTGCTTGTCGTTGGCAAGGATGTTATTTTAGTTAAAGCACTTTCCTAAGACTATGTTAATAAAATTGTGGTGAATGTAAACTGACATAGGTCAGGCTATTCATTGATAAATCAAGCATTGCTTGTTACAATAAAAGAAACTATTGTTGTAAAGTTGGGAAAAACAGTGACAAAAATCTTAACAAATTTAAACAAACTACATGATTTAATAACAGCAGCAGAAAAAAAAGGCAATCGTCAGGGTGATAAAGTCCAAATAATTGCCGTAACGAAAGAAGTTTCTGTTGAAAGAACACAAGAAGCAATTGATGCAGGACTCTCTCATTTAGGAGAAAATAGACCTGAAGGCCTGCAACGTAAAATTGCAGAGATTCATGCTGATGTACATTGGCATTATATCGGGTCACTTCAAACACGTAAAGTAAAACAAGTCATTAACAGCATTGATTATTTACACTCCTTAGATCGTTTGAGTCTGGCAGAAGAAATTGAAAAAAGAGCAGATCGGCCAGTTAAATGTTTTGTACAAGTAAATGTTTCGGGTGAAGAATCAAAACATGGCTTAAGTATCGAAGAAGTTTTGCCTTTTGTAGAAGCGTTAAAGAGTTTTACAAAGATTCAAGTTGTAGGTTTAATGACCATGGCACCAAATACAGAAGACGAAGCAATCATTCGCTCTGTTTTCAAGCAATTAAAACAATGTCAACAGCAAATAGCCGAGCAAGGATTCGCACACGCACCTTGTACCGAGTTATCAATGGGCATGTCTAATGACTTTGAAATTGCGGTAGAGGAAGGGGCTACTTTTGTTCGAGTCGGAACGGCTCTTGTTGGAAATGAAAGAGGGGAACAGGATGAGCATGAAAAATAAAATTAAAAACTTCTTTTACCTTGAAGAAGAACTAGAAGAAGAAATCACGCAAGCTCCTATTCAGCAGCAACAGCCCATACAACAACAGCAACCGATTCATTCCGTAAAGCCTAAAAAAACGATTAAAGAGCGTAGGGCGCCTATTCAAGAAATTATGCCGCAAAGTTCAGCAACGCCTAACAACATTGTAAGCTTGCAGGCAGCTATGAGCTCTAAGGGAGCAAAAGTTGTTTTAATTGAGCCTAGAGTTTATGCAGAAGCACAAGATATCGCGGAGCATTTAAAAAATAAGCGTGCTGCAATTGTCAATTTACAACGTATTGAACGAGAGCAAGGTAAACGCATTATTGATTTTTTAAGTGGTACAGTCTATGCACTTGCCGGGGATATCCAACGTATCGGTAAAGATATCTTCCTTTGTACGCCAGATAATGTAGAAGTGACTGGTGAAATTACAAACTTTATTTTAGACGATAATTAATAGCGAGGATTGTAGTTTATATGACTTTTTTTATAATACTTGGTTATGTATCATTAGCATTTAGAATCTATTCATTTATGCTAATTGGCTATATTTTAATGTCTTGGGTGCCTGCCGCTCAAAATTCAGCCATTGGACGTATGCTTGAAAAAGTGTGTGAGCCGTATTTAGGGATTTTCAGAAAGTTCATTCCACCACTTGGAATGATTGATATTTCACCAATTGTGGCTATCTTCATGTTGAATTTTATTGAACGAGGGCTTGTTATAGTCATCCAGAAAATATTTCTTATGTTCGTTTAGCAGTAAATCCTCACTCTTAGGTGGGGATTTTTTATTTAGCAATGTTTTTGTACGGAAAGAGCAACGGTGGTTCAAAAAAATAGAGGGTGATAAAGGTTTATTTAACGGGTGTTCAAATATCCTTGTATAATGAGACTGCCCCAGTGGAAAAAAGAGCTTTTTAAGTAAATGTAAAAAAATTATACTCAATGATGCAAAGACGTCATAACTTGGAAATACTATGTTCATCCAGCCCACCAAGCATATAGAACTAGTGAAAGAGGAGACAACGAGATGGAACACTTAATTCAGCATTTTCGAAAAGATGAACAACCGTTTATTGAACAAGTAATAAGTTGGCAGCGTGAGGTAGAGGATCGCTATGCACCTAAGCTAACAGATTTTCTTGATCCCAGACAGCGTTTTATCGTGACATCTATTATCGGACAGGACGACACATTGAAAACGGCATGTGCAGGGTTATTTGACGGGGCAGAAAGACAGCGTATGCTTATTTATCCTGCTTACTATGAAGTTATGGAGGAAGACTTTCAGCTGACAGTATTTACAATTCACTATCCTATGAAATTTGTCCAGCTCCGGCATCCAGATGTGTTAGGGGCCTTGTTATCATTAGGCTTGAATCGTGGTAAATTTGGTGATATACGTGTCAATGAGCAGCAGGTGCAATTTGTAGTAGCACAAGAGGTAGCAGATTATGTTCGTTTGCATTTAACGGGTATTGGTAAAGTCAAGGTACATGTTGAATCTTTAAAGCAAGACGAGCCACTTCTCTTCAATGAGGATGAGTGGTTTGAGGAATCTCATACTGTTTCATCCATGCGTTTAGATGTGATTATCGCTACCATTTTAAATGTGTCACGTCAAAAGGCACAAGCTTTGATTACTGGGAATAAAGTACGTGTCAATTGGACAGAGCGAGATACAGTTGCCTTTGAATTACAAGAAGGGGATATTTTATCGATACGAGGGAGCGGTCGTGTGAAAATTATTATGACAGAAGGCCGTACAAAAAAGGATAAAATCCGTCTGCAAATCGGTCGATTGGCCCAAAAAAGCTGAAAGTGAAGTAAATTTCATTAATTTTTACTGCTAAGTTGTCGGAACAATTGTATAATAGAAATTACGAATGTACATGTAAAGGAGAGAAGGATTGTATGCCATTATCACCTATTGATATACATAATAAGGAGTTTACAAAAGCTTTCAGAGGTTATGCTGAAGATGAAGTAAATGAATTTTTAGACCAAATCATTAAAGACTACGAAATTTTGTTACGTGAAAAAAAAGAGGTTGATAAGCAATTAGAGATGGCCTTAGAACAGGCGAGGCATTTTAGCTCCTTAGAAGAAACTTTGCAGAAGTCCATTGTTGTTGCACAAGAAGCGGCTGATGAAGTGCGAAGAAATTCACAAAAAGAGGCTAAACTCATTGTAAAAGAGGCTGAGAAAAATGCTGATCGAATTGTCAATGATGCTTTAACAAAAGCTCGTAAGGTGACGATTGAAATTGATGAGCTTAAAAAACAATCTAAAGTATTCCGTAATCGTTTCAAGATGCTTGTTGAGGCACAGCTTGATTTGCTTAATGCTGATGACTGGGATCATTTGCTTCAATATGATATTGATTTAACAGAAATTCAAGCATCTGTTGAGGAAGCACAAGAATCTGAAGAGATGTAACTTTTCTTTTTAATGGTTGCACTCGACAAATGAAACTTGACGCCATTGTTTGAATTTCATATACTTTGTAATAGTAATTATTTTGAAAAGATATGCATACAGGCAGAGACGAAGACAGTATTTGTTAGGCGTAGTTAAGCGATTTGGGGACAGTGAGAGCCCAAACATGCAACTAACATTGAACATCACTTCTGAGCTAAATAGCTGAAAAAAGTAGGTTATTTCGTGATGCACGACGTTAACGTGCTTGAAAGAGGTAGTGCAATATTTTTGTGCTACAAGTAGGGTGGTACCGCGAGTAGAAGCTTCTCGTCCCTTAGTGGGATTGAGGGCTTTTTTTATTTGTTCACGAATTGTTTGAGTTGCGTTTGCCAATAACTGTCCTAGAAGTAATTGTCTATATGCTTGGGTAAAATAAAGGAGGAATTTTAATGGTTGAATACAAAGATACGTTATTAATGCCAAAAACAGATTTCCCAATGCGTGGGAATCTACCGGCGAATGAGCCAAAAACGCAAGAAAAATGGAATGACATGGATATTAACAAATTACAGATGGAACGTACTGCCGATCGTCCAGAATATGTTCTACATGATGGTCCTCCCTATGCAAATGGTGATATCCACATCGGCCATGCCTTAAATAAAGTATTGAAGGATATGATTACACGTCATCGTTCAATGACTGGCTACCATGTGAATTATATTCCAGGCTGGGATACGCACGGTCTACCAATTGAACAAGCACTGACAAACAAAGGTGTAAAGCGTAAAGAAATGTCAGTAGCAGCATTCCGCCAACTTTGTGAAGAGTATGCATATGAGCAAATTGATAATCAACGTGCCCAATTCCGTCGTCTAGGCATTCGTGGTGATTGGGAAAACCCTTATATTACATTAAAGCCTGAATTTGAAGCACGTCAAATTGAAGTGTTCGGTAAAATGGCTGAAAAGGGTTACATTTATAAAGGCTTAAAACCAGTTTATTGGTCACCATCTTCTGAGTCTGCTTTAGCAGAAGCTGAAATTGAATATAAGGACATCAAATCACCATCAATCTATGTTAGCTTTGCTATTAAAGATGCGAAAGGCATTGTACCAGCAGATGCTAAATTTATTATTTGGACAACAACACCTTGGACATTACCAGCAAACTTAGGCATTTCTTTAAATCCTGAATTTATGTATGTTGTAGTTGCTGTAGCTAATAAAAAATTCATCATTGCCAAAGAATTATTAACATCAGTAGCGAATGCCCTTGGATGGGAAGACTATGAGGTTGTTCAAGAAGTAAAAGGGGAAGCACTTGATCGTCTTGTAGCGCAGCATCCATTTTATGATCGTGAATCTCTTATTATGGTAGGAGAACACGTAACTGCTGAAGCGGGTACAGGTTGTGTTCATACAGCTCCTGGACACGGGGAAGACGATTATCATATTGGTAAACAATATGGTTTAGGCATTCTTAGCCCTCTTGATAATAGCGGCTGTTATACAGATGAAGCACCTGGTTTTGAAGGCGTGTTTTATAATGATGCCAACAAACTTGTAACAGAAAAACTAAAAGAAGTAGATGCATTAGAAAAACTTGACTTCTTTACGCACTCTTATCCACATGACTGGCGTACGAAAAAACCTGTTATTTATCGTGCGACACCACAATGGTTTGCCTCTGTTGAAGCATTCCGTGGTGAGTTGTTAGAAGCTGTAAAAGCTACAGCATTTACACCAGCTTGGGGAGAAACTCGTCTTTATAATATGATTCGTGATCGTGGAGACTGGGTTATTTCACGTCAACGTGCTTGGGGTGTGCCGATTCCAATTTTCTACGCAGAAAACGGAGAGCCAATTATTACACCTGAAACAATTAGCCATATCTCAGCATTATTCCGTGAGCATGGATCCAATATTTGGTTCCAAAAAACAGCAAAAGAATTATTACCAGAGGGCTTTACACATCCAGGTAGCCCGAACGGCGAATTCACAAAAGAAAATGATATTATGGACGTCTGGTTCGATTCAGGTTCATCCCACCAAGGTGTACTTGTAGAGCGCGGCATGAAATATCCAGCTGATTTATACTTAGAAGGCTCTGACCAGCATCGTGGTTGGTTTAACTCATCTCTTATTACATCTGTTGCTATTAATGGCTATGCACCATATAAAGGACTATTAACACATGGTTTTGTTCTTGATGGTGAAGGACGTAAAATGAGTAAATCATTAGGAAATGTGATCATTCCACAAAAAGTAATGGATCAGTATGGAGCAGATATTCTTCGTCTATGGGTTGCTTCTGTTGACTATACAGCGGATGTACGAATTTCGATGGATATGTTAAAGCAAGTATCAGAGGTGTACCGTAAAATTCGTAATACATTTCGTTTCTTACATGGCAATATCGCTGATTTCGATCCAAAGAAAGATCGTGTTGCCTATGCAGAGCTTCGTGAGATGGATCAATATGTCTATATGCGTTTACAGGATGTCTTACAAACTGTTCGTGCAGCATATGATCGTTATGATTTCGCTGCTGTTTATCACATCGTCAATAATTTTGTCGCAGTCGAGTTATCTTCATTCTATTTAGATATTGCAAAAGATGTTGTCTATATCGAAGGTCACGACAATAAAGATCGTCGAGCGATGCAAACAGTTATTTACGATACATTAATGACATTGGTTAAAATCATGACACCAATCATCCCTCATACAACAGATGAAATGTGGTCTTATCTACATGCCCAAGGTATTGTAGAGGAAGTTTCTGTTCAATTAACGGACTTCCCAGAGGTAGATGTTCAAGAGAATTTTGAAAGCCTACGTACAAAATGGGAAAATATTATTGATGTACGTGACGATATCTTAAAAGCATTAGAGGAAGCTCGTAATGCTAAAACAATAGGTAAATCACTAGAAGCAAAAGTAACAGTATATGCCAAAGAGGATGTTGTAGCCTTATTGAATGATGTGAACATTGACTTTGCACAGCTTTCAATCGTTTCTGCTTTTGAAGTAGCTACTATTGATGAGGCGCCTGCTGAAGCTTTAGCACTTGAGCATGTATCCATTGTAGTTGAGAAGGCAACAGGGGAGAAATGTGAGCGTTGCTGGTCAATTTCTGAAACAATTGGTGCAAATGAGGCACATCCTACAGTTTGTGCGCGCTGTGCAGAAGTTGTAGAAAAATATTACGTTTAACGGAAATGAATAATAAGAATCTGCATTTCTATTGTAGATCATACGCAAGTCTCCTTGATGGGGGCTTGCTTTTTTTCATGGAGGTTTTGCAGATTCTTGTTAGATTATTTAAATAAAATTTCTGTCGTATTGCGATAGTCCGTTGGAGAGATTCCTACATATTTTTTAAAGGTTAAACTATAGTAATTAGGTGTATTAAAGCCACAGGTGGAGGAGATCTTTTCTACGGTATAGTCGTACTTCCGTAGAAAGGGTAAGCTCTTGATGAGGCGTGTAAAGGCAACATAGTCAACGAAATTACGACCAGTCTCTTTTTTAAATAGCCTGCTAAAATGTGTGGGACTAAAGCTTATATATTTTGCAACATCACGAACGGTCAATTGCTCATCATAATGTTCTTCAATATAATGAATGGCCTTTTGAAGCTGCACATGCTTTGTTAAATCTTCATAATATCTGATATGAATATTATCTATAGGTGGTTTTCTACGTGCTTTTCGTGCTTGACTATAGGACTCCTTTACGTGCATTGCGTCCTGAAACACTCCTCCAACCCCCATGAAAAGATGGATACAATAGTCCTTTTTAAGTGTCTCGATGACCTCCAATAGACATGATTCGCCTACTGTCCAATGTTTAAAAGAGTTATACTCAGTCGGAATTCTCATGAGAAGTAATAAGTAGCGTTCGAAATGTAAAAAAGATAAGGGTGCTTTATTGGCAAAATGCTGACGAAAAACATTTGTAATGTTACTGCTTGCGTCATGAGGAATAGCATCACTATCGATATAGCCCTGAATTAGGAACACAATATTAGGAATACAATTTGTTGATAAAAATGATGCAGATTGAATGATTTCTTGTTCATTATCAATTTCGCCACGTATAAGACGTTTCAAAAATGCTTCTCTGAACGGAGAGGTATGATGCTGGGACACTTGTTGTGATAGCTCAAGCATTGTGAGTGTACTTGCTTTCTTGTCCTGATAGGATGTGTACAGTTTTTTTACGATTCGTAAAAATTTTGATTTCTGTAATGGTTTTATGAGAAGTGCAGGTAAAACTAATTCAATTGCTATACCAGTCGAGTAGGTGAGGTGTTCTGTAACAATTGGGACAATTATACTATTAGGATAATTTCTTTTTAATCGATTAATCTTCACCCAATCAAATAACCGATTGACCTCATAGACAATAATGACCTCATCTTCTCGCTTAGGCACTTTACACTCCTCCAAAGCATTTGGTAAAACCTCTTTTAACCATTCACTCATTTGCTGTTTATCAAATGAGCTTTCCATATACCATACCACCTTTAAAATGCTACCAGCCTCCTACGAATGAAAAGATAAAAATATTTTAACTTAAAATAGCAATTATTTGTACTAATACAGCAAAATTTTATATCTATATTGTGGTTGAAATAGAATAAAATAATTGTAGTGAATAATAATTTGAAATTTCAGATAATTATTCACTGATATGACAAAGGGGGAGTTAGCTTATGGCGGAAGTAGGCAGTCATGATTATGACTACGTGGAGGCAGGAACAATTGATGTGAAAGATCTACCGCCTCTAGATGCAACAACAAATAAAATTATGAAGGATGAATTTACAACAGGTTTAGGCTTAACGGTATTTTACTTTATTTTGATTTTTAGTATTCCTGTTATGAATTGGTTTGCTCCAGCATTTGCATTCAAGAAAATATGGGGCGGTATGACAGTCACATGGTTTGTGACAACGATTGTCATGATGGCTATGGCTTTTATTATTGCGTATGTGCATACGGCCATGTATGAGAAGCGTTTAAAAAAATACGATATAGCAAATAAGTAGGTGAAACAAAGGGGGAAGTGTTGAATGATGGAAGCTCTTTTAGAACCAAAGATGTTAATGACCGTTGCGTTAATGGGAACGATTGTCTACATTACGTATTTAACCAAGAGAAATGCAACAGCTTCGGATTTCTTTGTAGGTGGCCGAAGCTTTGGATGGTTTACAAATGGTTCTGCCATTGGCGGAGATTATTTAAGTGCAGCAACATTTCTTGGAATAGCTGGTTTAACATTTCAACTAGGTTATGATGGTGCTTATTATGCTTTTTGTTTCTCTATTGGATTAACATTATTAGCTATTTTCGTAGCGGGCCCTTTAAGAAGATTTGGTGCATTTACGGTTGCTGATTTTTTAGGTTATCGTTTTCATAGTAGCAGGGCTCGACTCGTAGCGGTTGCAGTCGTTTTAGCCATCTCAGGCTTTTATGCGGCTCCTCAATTACTAGGTGCTGCTCAAATATTAAGTATGTTTTTTGGTACTTCCTATGAATTTGGCATTATCTTTACATGTGTTGTCATGGTTTTTTATGTAGGGATAGGTGGAATGAAAGGTACGACAATCAACCAAGCTTTGGAGCTGTGGATTCGCCTTGGCGCATTTATTGTGATGTTAATTGCTGCAGTTTATGGTGGTTTGCATTACGATAAAATTTTAGCTGCCATCCATTCATTCAGTGGCCCTATTACAGGAACTTCTCCGTATGCCTTAGATGGTAATGATGTGAATTTTGATGGTGCCGCTTGGACAGGCACAGGCTTTTATTTCCCAACATTTTGGCAAACTATTAGTATGACCATTGGTTTAGCCTTAGGGACAATTGGGCTTCCCCATATATTATTACGCTTTTATACAAACCCAAGTGCTAAAGCAGCGCGTAAATCTGCGCTCATGGCTATTGGCATTGCTAGTACGTTTTTCTTATTAGCTGTTTATTTAGGTGTTGTAGGCCGATCTATTTTCATTTCGGGAACAGCTAGTGAGGAGGTAATGCGTGATTTAGTATTAGGTGGGAATAACATGGTCATTCCGACGACAGCCCTTGCGCTAGGTGGTAAATGGTTACTTGGTTTAGTAATTGCAGGTGCATTTGCAGCTATTTTCTCTAATCTTTCAGGGCTATTTATTACAAGCTCTGGCGCATTAGCCCATGATTTATATGCCAATATTATGAAAAAGGATATAACACAAAAACAACGTGTGGTTGCTGGTAAAGTGGCCATTGTATTATTAGGGATTTTATATGGAGCACTTGGTTTACTTGTCAAGGATGCATCCATCGGTCATTTAGTGGCGCTCGCCTTTACGGTTGCAGCAAGTACATTCACGCCAATCTTTATTCTCGGTATTTGGTGGAGGGGCATCACAGAGAAGGGTACCATTGCAGGATTGCTCATTGGTCTTGGCGTGTCAATGTGGATGATCTTTTTACCAGGAACATTACCAAGTTTCTTGCAGTTTAAAATACCAGGTATTGTGACAGTACCGGTTGGCTTCTTATCTGTTATTATCGTGTCACTACTAGATCGTAAAGTTCCGGCTGATGTCAATGATTTCATGAAGCGAGTGCATTCGAAAGAATCTGAAACCGTTTAACTCAACAAGTCAGAGCTATTTCTATTGCTTAAAAAGTAAATAGAAATAGCTTTTTTATATTCTTGAAGGAGATTGGGCATCCGCCATCTTTTGATGTGATATTAGTTATTGTGATGGGTGCTGTTATGGTAGAATAGGTAAGATGTTGAGTGAACGGAGGAATGACTGTGTATAAATATTATGGATTGGCTGCTTTTGTCGTTTTATTAGATCAATGGACAAAATGGCTAATTGTGAAAAATATGGAGTATGCTGAACGCATTGCTGTGTGGGACCCATGGTTTGGCATTTTATCTCATCGTAATAGAGGTGCAGCATGGGGGATGCTAGAAGGGCAAATGTGGTTATTTAGTATCGTGACAGTTGCTGTCATTTGTGCCATTCTCTACTTTTATCATAAAGAGGCAAAAGGAAAGCCCGTTTTTCAAGTGGGTTTAATGCTATTACTTGGTGGCGCATTAGGAAACTTTATCGATCGTCTTTTTAGAGGAGAAGTGGTCGATTTTGTTGATGTTTTAATTCCAATTATTAATTATGACTTCCCTATTTTTAATGTGGCAGATGCTGCATTAACTATAGCTGTCGTTGTACTAATGATTGGTTTGATTATGGAAGATAAAAAAGAAAAGAAACAGGTGAAACAATGACGCAAGTAACATATACAATCGAAGAACAGCAGCAAGGAGAGCGCATTGATAAAGCACTTTCAAGCTTACAATCAGAGTGGTCACGTACACAAATTGGGAACTGGGTTAATGATGGGATTATCAAAGTGAATGGCGATGCTGTAAAAGCAAAATATAAAGTAAAAGCTGGTGATGTCATCTTGATTGATGTACCAGAAGTAGAAATTCTAGATGTAATAGCCGAAAAATTAGATTTGGATATTGTTTATGAGGATGCAGATGTCCTTGTTGTCAATAAACCAAAGGGGATGGTCGTTCATCCAGCACCAGGCCATATGTCCGGTACACTGGTAAATGGTTTAATGTATCAATGTAAGGATTTATCCGGTATTAATGGTGTGATGCGACCTGGTATTGTCCATCGTATTGATAAAGATACGTCAGGTCTATTAATGGTGGCTAAAAATGATACAGCCCATGAATCGTTAGTGAATCAGTTAGTGAATAAAACGGTGACACGTAAATATATTGCCCTTGTACACGGTCATATCGCACATGATAAGGGGACAATTGATGCACCGATTGGTCGCGATCAAAAGGATCGTCAAAAACAGGCAGTCGTTGATAACGGTAAACATGCGGTGACACACTTCCAAGTTGTGGAGCGTTTTGGTGATTATACACTAGTAGAATGTCGTTTAGAAACGGGACGTACACACCAAATTCGTGTGCATATGAATTATATCGGCTTCCCACTAGTGGGAGATCCAAAATATGGTCCGAAAAAGACAATAGACTTTGGTGGACAAGTTTTGCATGCTGCAACTTTAGGATTTGATCATCCTTCTTCTGGTGAATATTTGGAGTTTGAAACACCACTTCCAGTTGATTATGAGCAATTATTAAATGATTTACGAAATAGGCATTGACGAATAAGAAAAGAAAGTCTATACTAACCACAGTGAATGAACAACATAACTAAATATTCACCTTTAATAGCAGTCCAGAGAGGCTGAGAAGGGACATGTGATAGTGTTGCAAAAATTTGTGCTGCAAATTTTTCGACATGCTTTTTTCGACACGTATACAACCCCTCTCAGGCTATTCGCCTCGAGAGGTTTTTTTATGGACACATGGCTGACACTAGAGTAGAGAGAGGAGGAACGGATATGGCACAAAATGAATTATTAGATGGCCCATCAATGACAAGGGCACTCACACGTATTGCCCATGAAATTATTGAACGCAACAAAGGAATCGATGAATGTATTTTAGTTGGCATTAAAACAAGAGGTGCCTTTCTAGCCAAACGTTTGGCACAACGAATTGAAAAAATTGAAGGTAAACCTATTCGTACAGGGGAAATTGATATTACGCTATACAGAGATGATTTAACAACCAAACATGAAAACGAACAAGCACATGTAGAACAAGTTGATATTGAGTATGTAGTGAAAAATCAAAAGATCATTTTAGTAGACGATGTACTTTATACAGGACGAACAGTACGTGCAGCACTGGATGCTGTAATGGATTTGGGGAGACCTGCTCAAATTCAACTAGCCGTGCTAGTGGATAGAGGGCATCGAGAGTTGCCAATTAGAGCAGACTATGTAGGGAAGAATGTTCCGACTTCTGGCTCTGAGCGCATCATTGTCAACTTACAAGAAGTAGATGGAGAAGATTGCGTCATTATTTATAAAGAAGACGAATAATAAAGTGAGGAAACAATATGTCAAATGCAGTTTTAGATATTAAGGATAAACCAACTCCACTTCAGCTTGTGACATTAAGTTTCCAGCATATGTTTGCGATGTTTGGATCAACAATTTTAGTGCCACAGTTAGTAGGACTTAGTCCAGCGATTGCTCTTTTAACAAGCGGGATTGCTACATTATTCTTCCTATTAATTACGAAATTTCAAGTACCAGCCTATCTAGGGTCGTCCTTCGCCTTTATAGCACCAATCATACTTGCGGCAGGCGGTTTAAATGATGATGGCTCGAGTGTCCACCCAGGCAATGCCATGATCGGTGCGATGGCTGTCGGGATTACGTATGGAATTGTATCCTTAATCATTTGGAAAAGTGGTTATAAGTGGATTATGAAAATTTTGCCGCCAATCGTGGTAGGTCCAGTTATTATGGTAATTGGACTTGGACTATCTGGTACAGCTGTGAATATGGCCATGAACGTCAATGGAGAGTATAGCTTTTTACACTTCTCAGCTGCTTTAGTTACGGTCTTTACAGCGATTATCTTTACGATTTTCTTTAAAGGAATTTTAAGCACTATGCCAATTTTGATGGGCTTAATCGTAGGGTATATTTACTCCATGATCGTAGACATCGTAGATTATACACCAATTGCCCAAGCAAAATTCTTCGCAATGCCTGATTTCTTAATACCAGGTGTGCATTATGAGTTTGAAATAACAACAAAAATTCTACTTATCATGGTACCAATCGTGATTGTAACAATTTCGGAACATATTGGTCACCAGCTAGTATTAGGAAAAGTAGTAGATCGAGATTATATTAAAGAGCCAGGGTTGCACCGTTCCCTATTAGGAGACGGACTTGGAACATTTGTGAGTGCTATAATCGGGGGGCCTCCGAAAACAACTTACGGTGAAAATATTGGTGTACTAGCTATTACTCGAGTGTACAGTATTTACGTTATTGCAGGTGCAGCAGTGGTTGCCATCTTACTATCATTCTTCGGGAAAGCAATGGCAGTGATTGCAACGATTCCAACCGCAGTACTTGGGGGAGTGTCCATCTTACTCTTCGGAATAATCGCAGCAAGTGGCCTACGTATGCTAGTAGATAATCATATTGATTTTGGTAATAGCCGTAACCTAGTTATTGCCTCAGTCATATTAGTCATTGGTATTGGCGGTGCCAAGTTTGTTATCTCTGAATCATTAAGTGTTGAAGGGATGGCGCTAGCCGCGATTATCGGTGTGCTATTGAATGCGATTCTACCAGGTAAGAAAGAAGCAGATATACCTGTACAATACAATCAAAATAAAGATTCATAGTAGTACCTTTTAATGAATTGTCCAGAGAGGCAAAAAAAGGGAAGTTGTGGACAGGCTGAAGTAGGATGTATGTCTTGCTGTAGTTTGTCACGCCTCCTTATGCCTCGTTGATGACATCAACGGGGCTTTTACTTTATATACAGAGAACGTCATACATAGACGTTCACGATTCACAACCTAATGGAGGTCACATGATGAAGAACTTATTATCGATGGAACATTTAACAACAGAAGAGATTAACCAAATCCTAGATCTTGCGCAAGCATTTGAAAATGGTGAAACATCATCGTTATCTCGCCCGTACAAAGTGGCCAATCTATTCTTTGAACCAAGTACTCGTACAAAAACAAGCTTTGAAATGGCAGAATACAAAATTGGCTGTCATGTTATCCCTTTCGATGCAGGGTTTTCGAGTGTTACGAAAGGGGAAACGATGTATGATACTGTCAAAACGTTAGAAATGATTGGTTTAGATGCTGTCATCATTCGAGCTTCAGAAGATGAATATTACAATGAGCTGCTGGGTGGTATTAATGTAGCGATTATTAATGCAGGGGACGGTGCTGGGCAACATCCTTCACAATCCTTATTGGATCTTTATACCATCAAAAAAGAGTTTGGCTGTTTCGAAGGGTTGAATGTCACAATTGCAGGAGATATCTCTCATAGTCGAGTAGCCAAATCAAATGCAACAGCATTACAAAATTTAGGGGCAAATGTTCATTTCCTTTGCCCAGAAGAATGGTCTGGCGGTTTTGAAGCGCATCATTCATGGGATAATCTGATCGAAATAAGTGATGTCATTATGTTACTACGTGTGCAACATGAACGTCATAAAGTAAATAAAAGCTTCTCAAAGGAAGGTTACCATCAAGAGTTTGGTTTAACAATTGAACGAGAAAAGCAAATGAAAGAATCCGCCATTATTATGCATCCAGCACCCGTAAATCGTGATGTTGAAATTGCTTCTGAGTTAGTAGAGTGTGATCGCTCTCGAATTTTTGAACAGGTGCGGAACGGTGTTTACACACGGATGGCTATTATGGAAACCATTTTAAAGGGGAGAGAATAACATGACAAAGGTACTTCAAAATGTACAAATGCTAGATGAACAAGGTGAATTGAAGACAGTCAATATTGCAATGGCAGACGGAAAGATTACGGCTATTGGTCAGGATGTGGCTGTAGCAGGTGCAGAACTGATTGAAGGACATGGTTTAATCGTGGCACCAGGCTTTATCGATGTTCATACACATTTACGAGAGCCAGGATTTGAGCATAAAGAAACCATTGCTACAGGCTCCGCCTCAGCAGCAAAGGGTGGCTTTACGACAATTTGTGCGATGCCTAATACAAAGCCAGTACCTGATTCGGTTGACAACATGCAGCTCATCAATGGGCTCATTAAGGACAGCGCTGTTATTCGAGTACTCCCATATGGTTCCCTAACAAAGGATATATCGGGCGAGGTTCGAACAAATATTGAAGAATTAAAATCACATGGAGCCGTAGCGTTCTCTGATGATGGTGTAGGCATTCAGCTAGCCTCAACGATGTATGAGCAAATGAAAGATGCGGCTCAGCACGATATGGTTGTTGTAGCACATTGTGAGGATAACTCATTAATCTATGATGGTGTGATGCATGAAGGAAAGCGTAATAAAGAGCTTGGGCTTCCAGGGATACCTTCCATTTGTGAATCAGTACAAATTGCACGAGATGTACTACTAGCAGAAGCGGCAGGGGCACGCTACCATGTTTGTCACGTTTCTACGAAGGAATCGGTGCGTGCAGTAAGAGATGCGAAGGCAGCAGGTATTCGTGTCACAGCAGAAGTTTGTCCACATCATTTATTACTAGAAGAGATGGATATACCATCTGACGATGCGAATTGGAAAATGAATCCACCATTACGCGCAGCTGATGATAAGGATTCTCTACATGCAGCACTACTTGATGGCACAATCGACTGCATCGCAACAGATCATGCACCACATACAGTAGAAGAAAAATGCTGCGGTATGGTTGGCGCACCATTTGGTATCGTCGGTTTCGAAACAGCTTTTCCATTGCTTTATACACAATTTGTTGAAACAGGAAAATGGACTTTAAAGCAATTAATTGATTGGATGACAGTGAGAGCAGCTGAGATTTTTGATCTGCCATATGGCACATTAGCAGTAGGCGCTTCAGCGGATATGATTTTAATTGATATTCAAAAAGAACAAACAATTGATGCAGATGGCTTTGTATCAAAAGGTCGTAATACACCATTCAACGGCTGGGTGGCAAAGGGTTGGCCAGTACTAACGATTTTTGAAGGCAATATCGTATATCAGGAGGCAGAGTAATGAAAAAACGTTTACTAGTTTTAGAAGATGGCACAGTATTTACAGGTACAGCATTTGGTAGCGAGCGCGCTTCACAAGGTGAGGTTGTATTTACAACAGGGATGACAGGTTATCAGGAAACGATTTCAGATCCTTCATTCTATGGACAAATTGTTACATTGACATATCCTTTAGTTGGTAATTACGGCATTAACCGTGATGACTTTGAATCGATTACGCCAGCCATTCGTGGATTCGTTGTGCGTGAATTGGCTAAAAAACCTTCAAACTTCCGCTGTGATTTAACTTTAGATGACTATTTGACAGCAAAGGATATCCCAGGAATTGAAGGCATTGATACGCGAAAATTAACACGTATCATACGCAGTAAAGGATCGGTTAAAGCGATTTTGACGGCTGCTGATGAAGAAGTAAATGTGGATGAAATTGTAGCACAATTACAAGTGACACCAGCCATTACACACCATGTCCGTGAAGTATCTCCAAAAGCTGCTTATCCATCTCCTGGTCGTGGTAAACGAGTTGTCTTAATTGATTATGGTATGAAGCACGGAATCCTACGCGAATTAAACAAACGTGATTGTGATGTGTTGGTAGTACCTTATAATACACCAGCTGAGGAAATTTTAGCTTGGCATCCAGATGGTATCATGCTATCCAATGGACCAGGGAATCCTGAAGATGTTCAGGAAGGTATTGAAACAGTACGTAACTTAATAGGAAAAGTGCCAATGTTCGGTATTTGTTTAGGACACCAAATCTTTTCATTAGCTAGTGGAGCAAAAGCCTTCAAACTACCGTTTGGACACCGCGGTGGTAACCACCCAGTCAAAGACTTACGCACAGGACGTACAGATTTAACATCTCAGAACCATGGCTATGCTATCGACATCGATTCATTAAAAGAAACGGATTTAGAATTAACACATATCGCATTAAATGATGGAACATGTGAAGGTGTGCGTCATAAGAAATATCCGATTTTCACAGTGCAATATCACCCAGAAGCATCACCAGGACCAGAGGATTCAAACCACTTATTTGATGAATTCATCGAAATGATGGAAGTAGAAGCAGGGAAGGGGAAACAACATGCCTAAACGTACAGATATTGAAACTATTTTAGTAATTGGCTCAGGCCCAATCGTTATCGGACAAGCAGCAGAATTTGACTATGCAGGTACACAAGCTTGTCTTTCATTAAAAGAAGAAGGCTACCGTGTTATTTTAATCAACTCAAACCCTGCCACAATCATGACAGATACAGAAATTGCGGACAAAGTATATATCGAGCCAATTTCTCTTGATTTTGTCTCTCGTATTTTACGTAAAGAGCGTCCAGATGCGATTTTACCAACACTTGGCGGTCAAACAGGTTTAAATATGGCGATCGAGTTAGACAAATCAGGTATTTTAGACGAGCTTGGTATTGAAATTCTTGGTACAAAACTAGATGCTATCCATAAAGCAGAAGATCGTGATTTATTCCGTAATTTAATGTATGAGCTAGGTGCTCCAGTTCCTGAGTCTGATATTATTCATAACTTAGATGAAGCGAAAAGATTTGTTGCGAAAATTGGATACCCTGTAATTGTTCGACCAGCCTTTACACTTGGCGGTACAGGGGGCGGGATTTGCTACAACGATCAAGATTTAGAAGAGATTGTGACATCGGGTTTAAAATATTCACCCGTAACACAATGTTTATTAGAAAAATCAATTGCTGGCTATAAAGAGATTGAATATGAAGTAATGCGTGATGCGGCTAACAATGCCATTGTTGTATGTAACATGGAAAACGTTGACCCAGTAGGAATCCATACAGGTGACTCAATCGTTGTAGCACCAACGCAAACACTATCAGATCGTGAAAACCAAATGCTACGTAATATTTCGCTAGATATTATTCGTGCACTTAAAATAGAGGGTGGCTGCAACGTCCAGCTAGCACTTGATCCATATAGCTTTAATTACTATGTGATTGAAGTAAACCCACGCGTATCGCGTTCATCTGCACTAGCATCTAAAGCAACAGGTTATCCAATTGCTAAGCTAGCAGCTAAAATTGCAGTTGGTTTAACATTAGATGAAATTAAAAACCCTGTAACAGGATCAACATATGCTTGTTTTGAACCTGCACTTGATTATATCGTAGCTAAAATTCCTCGCTGGCCATTCGATAAATTCGAATCAGCTAAACGTAATCTTGGTACGCAAATGAAAGCTACTGGTGAAGTAATGGCATTAGGTCGCACATTTGAGGAAGCTATGTTAAAAGCGGTTCGTTCTCTTGAGACAGGTCAAGTACACTTAGAGTTAAAGCATGCTGAGGAAAATTCAGATTCTTGGATTGAAAAACGTATCCGCAAAGCTGGAGATGAGCGCCTATTCTTTATCGGTGAAGCTTTACGTCGAGGTGTAGCAATTGAACAAATTCATGAATGGTCAGCGATTGATCTATTCTTCTTAAATAAGTTTAAAAATATCGTGGATATGGAACAAACACTTGCTGACAATAAAAATGATAAAGATGTCCTACGTACGGCTAAACGTTTAGGCTTTGCAGATAAGAAAGTTGCTGAGCTTTGGGAAACAACACCAGAAGCCATCTATGCTTATCGTAAAGAACATGGCATTATTCCAGTCTATAAAATGGTTGATACATGTGCAGCGGAATTTGAATCGGAAACACCATATTTCTATGGCACATATGAAGAAGAAAATGAATCTATTAAGTCAGAAAAACCTTCTGTTGTGGTACTTGGATCAGGCCCAATCCGCATCGGCCAAGGGGTAGAGTTCGATTATGCAACAGTACACTCAGTATGGGCGATTCAAGAAGCTGGCTATGAGGCAATTATTATCAACTCCAACCCAGAGACAGTATCAACAGACTTCTCTGTTTCTGATAAGCTCTACTTCGAGCCATTAACAATTGAGGATGTTATGCATATTATCGATTTAGAACAACCAATTGGTGTTGTTGTTCAATTCGGTGGTCAAACAGCCATTAACCTGGCCGATAAATTAGCAGCAAATGGTGTAAAAATCTTAGGTACATCTTTAGAAGATACTGACCGTGCAGAAAACCGCGATAAGTTCGAGCAGGCTTTACGTGAATTAAACATTCCGCAGCCGCTAGGGGAAACAGCCGTTTCTACAGAGGAGGCTCTTGCCATTAGTGAGCGTCTAGGCTTCCCAGTACTTGTTCGTCCATCGTATGTACTTGGTGGACGTGCAATGGAAATTGTCTACAATCAAGATGAATTACAGCACTATATGGAAAATGCAGTGGAGGCATCTCCAGATCATCCTGTTTTAGTAGACCGTTACTTAACAGGACAGGAAATCGAAGTAGATGCTATCTGTGACGGCGAAAATGTTCTAATTCCAGGAATTATGGAACATATTGAGCGTGCAGGGGTTCACTCTGGAGACTCAATCTCTGTCTATCCACCACAAAAATTAACACAGGTACAAAAGGATACATTAGTTGATTATACAACTCGTCTCGCGAAGGGCCTAGGCATCGTTGGCTTAATGAATATCCAATACGTAATTTCACAGGGCGAAGTATTTGTGATTGAGGTAAACCCACGTTCATCACGTACAGTACCATTCTTAAGTAAAATTACAAATATTCCAATGGCTAATATTGCAACGAAAGCAATCCTTGGAAAATCTATTGTAGAGCAGGGCTACCCAACAGGTTTAGCGCCTGAACAAAAGGGGGTATTTGTAAAAGTACCAGTGTTCTCATTCGCAAAATTACGTCGTGTAGACATTACATTAGGACCTGAAATGAAATCCACTGGTGAGGTAATGGGGAAAGATGCAACATTAGAAAAAGCCCTTTATAAAGGTTTAGTTGCAGCAGGTATGGAAATTCGTACAGAAGGTACAGTATTGTTTACTGTATCTGATAAAGATAAGGAAGAAGCGATTGCATTAGCAAAACGTTTCTCTACGGTAGGGTATCGCATTGTAGCTACTGAAGGTACAGCAAAAGCATTTGAAGAAGCAGGAGTACGTACAGATATTGTTGGCAAGATTGGTGCGAAAGGACAAACATTGATTGACCTTATCCAAAATGGTGAAGCTCAGCTTGTTGTCAATACATTAACTAAAGGGAAGCAGCCAGCTCGTGATGGCTTCCGAATCCGTCGTGAGTCTGTAGAAAATGGCGTACCTTGTCTAACATCTTTAGATACAGCAGAAGCAATGGTTCGTGTTATCGAATCCATGACATTTACAGCAGAACAAATGCCAAAAGCGGAGGTAGTACACTAATATGATACGTCAAGAGAAAATGACGGTCGTCTCTCAAAAGCAAATTGCGACAAACATTTTCGAACTGACACTTCATGGTGAACTGGTTCAGGAGATGACTCCTGGCCAGTTTGTCCATGTAAAGGTGTCAGATTCATTGGAGCCGCTTTTACGTCGACCAATTAGTATTGCAAATATTGATAAAGAAAACAATGAGTTTACTATGATTTATCGTGCTGAAGGGCGTGGTACGAAAGTGCTGGCGACGAATCGAGAAGGTCAACAAGTCAACGTGCTTGGTCCAATAGGTAATGGTTTCCCAGTAGATGCGGTACAAGAGGGAGGCACTGCACTATTAGTTGGCGGTGGAATTGGTGTACCACCTTTACATGAATTATCCAAACAATTGAATGCTCGTGGTGTGAAAACCATCCATGTCCTAGGCTTCCAAACAGAGGATGTCTGCTTTTATGAGGATGAATTTAGTGCACTTGGTGAAACACATTATGTGACTGTGGATGGCTCGAAAGGTACAAAAGGCTTTGTAACAACTGTATTAGAGTCAAGTGCCCCAAAGTTTGATGTATTTTATTCCTGTGGGCCATTACCGATGTTAAAAGCATTAGAGGGCTTTTATCCTGAAAAAGAGGGTTATTTATCATTTGAAGAACGTATGGGCTGTGGTATTGGAGCTTGCTTTGCATGTGTATGTAAAACAACTGATGAAGTTGAAAAAGACTATGTTAAAGTATGCTCTGATGGTCCAGTTTTCCCGAAAGGAACGGTGGCACTATGAGTCGTTTAACCATTCAAATACCAGGCTTAGCGTTAAAAAATCCAATTATGCCAGCTTCGGGTTGCTTTGGCTTCGGCCGTGAATATGCACAGCTTTATGATTTGTCAAAACTAGGTGCTATCATGATTAAGGCAACAACGGTCGAAACACGTGCCGGTAACCCAACGCCACGTGTTGCTGAAACAGCGGCGGGGATGTTAAATGCAATTGGTTTACAAAATCCAGGCATTGAAAAAGTGATGAATGAAGAATTGACATTTTTAGAGAGCTATGATGTGCCAATTATCGCTAATGTTGCTGGTACTGAAACGGCAGATTATGTGGAAGTAGCACGTCGTATTTCAGCAGCATCAAATGTCAAAGCGTTGGAACTAAATATTTCTTGCCCTAACGTGAAGTGTGGTGGCATCCAGTTTGGGACAGACCCAGCCACAGCACGTCAGCTTGTTGAGGCTGTCAAGGCTGTGTCTGAAGTGCCAGTCTATGTGAAGCTATCACCAAACGTGACAAATATTGTGGATATTGCTTTAGCTGTTGAAGCAGGTGGAGCAGATGGTATTACGATGATAAATACATTGGTAGGTATGCGTTTAGATGAGCGTACAGGAAAGCCTGTCATTGCTAATGGAACAGGTGGACTATCAGGTCCTGCTGTTAAACCTGTAGCAATCCGAATGGTTTATGAGGTGTACAAAGCTGTCAATATTCCGATAATTGGTATGGGTGGTGTAACAGAAGCACAGGATGTTATTGATTTTATGTCTGCAGGTGCTTCAGCTGTAGCAGTAGGAACAGCAAACTTTGTTGACCACTTTGTCTGTCCAAACATCATTGAAGAATTACCAGCAAAGCTTGATGCATTAGGTGTAGAACATATAACAGAGATTATCGGAAGGAGCCATCGCTGATGAATACGAAACCAATATTAGCACTAGATTTTCCAGGAGAAAAAGAAGTGTTTGATTTTCTAAAACAGTTCAATGAGCCTCTTTTCGTGAAAATTGGTATGGAATTATATATGCAAGAAGGGCCTGACATTGTTCGAAAAGTAAAGGATTTAGGTCATGATATTTTCCTTGATTTAAAATTACATGATATCCCGAATACAGTAGGCTCGGCGATGAAGGGTCTAGCAAAACTAGGGGTAGATTTAGTCAATGTGCATGCTGCTGGGGGACGTCCTATGATGGAGGCAGCACTAGAAGGACTTGAAGCAGGTACACCTGCTGGCAAAGAACGTCCAGCATTAATAGCCGTTACACAATTAACATCAACAACAGAAGAACAAATGCAAGCAGAACAACAAATTGCTCTATCTTTACAAGAGTCTGTCTTACATTATGCAAGTCTTACAAAACAAGCAGGTTTACAAGGTGTAGTTTGCTCTGTACATGAGGCGAAGGCAATTGCAGAAGTGTGTGGAGATGATTTTCTACGTGTAACACCTGGAATTCGTCTAGCAGGCGGTGCTGCACACGATCAAAAGCGTATTGCCACACCAGATGGCGCAAAGCGTGACGGTTCATCACTCATCGTTGTTGGGCGTGCCGTAACTGGTGCACAGGATCCAGTAGCTGCATATAAAATCGTAAGTGAATTATGGGAGGCATAAATGATGACATTACAAAATGAAATTGCACACGCTATGTTAAAAGTGGGTGCTGTAGAATTAAATCCAACTGAATTATTTACATGGGCGTCTGGTATTAAATCTCCTATTTACTGTGATACTCGTTTAACAATCTCAGACCCAGTTATTCGTAAACAATTAGCAAATGGCTTAGCAGCTGTTATCAAAGAGAATTTTGGTGCAACAGAAATCGTAGCAGGAACAGCTACAGCGGGTATCCCACACGCAGCATGGGTAAGTGATATTTTAGAATTACCGATGGTTTATGTACGGTCAAAAGCAAAAGAACATGGTCGTGGTAATCAAATCGAAGGAAAATACGCAGCAGGTCAAAAAGTAGTTGTTGTGGAGGATATCGTTTCCACAGGCGGTTCTTCGATTACAGCAGTAGAAGCATTGCGTGCAGCTGGCTGTGAAGTATTAGGCGTAGTTTGTGTCTACACCTATAATCTTCCACGCGCTGAGCAAGCATTTGATGAGGCTGGCATTCAGTATGTATCGTTAACAAACTTCGATTATTTAATTGAAGCAGCAAACGAATCAGGTGCTATTAAAGAAGAAGATATTCCATTTTTAAAAGAGTGGCATAGTAAATTAAAGGCTGGAGAGTTATAATGAAAAGCTGTTCTATAGGTTATTTGACCTGTAGAACAGCTTTTTTCTTTCTTTATTAAATAGGATGAGGGTATTTAAAATTGAATACTAAAACCATTAAAACGATGAATACCTGTCCCAAAACGTACTAGATTATTCTCACGAAGTGTCATAATTGCCCGTTTCACCTCCAATAAAATAGAAGGATCAAGACCTAATGTGTGATGTGAACCAAAAATTTTCGTAAGCGAAGGTAAGTTAGCTATTTTTTCTAAAGATTGAACTAAATCCTCGGGGGAAGTAGTTGGAAAAAATGCATAAATAGGTGCTTGATCATAGAGTAAGTCCCCTGTAAACAAATAACCATATTTATGATCCAAAATAGCAATATGGCCAGGCGAATGCCCGGGTGTGTGGAGAATTGATAATTTTCGGTTCCCCATATCTATAACATCCCCATCTTCTAAAAATCCAGAAGGCTGTCCCTGAAAAGGCTTGTAATTCGATGGATTAAACGTTTTAGGTGTAGGTAATGTAATATTACGTCCAATATCCTTTCTAATCTGTTCGATAGATAATTTAGGGATACCATTGATTAACCAATCAACTTCATCCTTATGAACATAAATATCATCAAATGCTCCATGGCTACCAATATGATCCCAGTGGACATGTGTTGTCATCACAGAAATGGGCAAAGAGGTTAATTGTTTACTAATCCTTTGAATATTATCAATGCCAAGACCTGTATCAATGAGAACAGCCCGTTTTTCTCCAAGCAATAAAAAGGAATGTACTTTTTCCCAATGACCATATTCACTTATAGCATATGTTTCATTATTGATTTCTTCTACTGTAAACCATTCATCATTAATTTTTGCCATCACAGACAACCCTTCCTTATGTTAATAATTTAATAAAACTTTGTCATTGGAAATTTTAACATAAAAACATGTAATTTCCTTTAAAAATATTCTAAATAGTATTTCTATATCGAAAATTGGAGAAAAAATCGGCAATCAGAAATAATTAAGAAGTATGGTAGATAGCTATAAACTAATAGCTATAAATTATTTTTTTAAAGTAATTTGAAATATTAGCACTTCAACGTCCAAAATTATTTATTGAAAACAAAAATGTGTGAAATATAACTTTTTCATAAAAAGTATTTTTTTTACTTTTCGCTTTAAAATACTGAATTAATTGAATTTTTAAGCATTTTATTTGCGCGAATAAATATAATGTGAAATATCATTAATTATATTTATATAATATTCATTTGTGAGAATTGTAACTTTGTAAAGAAAAAGTAAAATAATTCTTAACTTTAAATACTGAAATTACTATTTTTTTAAGGAAGAGGTATGGTGGAAATTTATATTTTGGTTTGTAATAATTTGAAAAAGGTACTTGCGTTTATACATGTTTTCTAGCTAAAATAATAGCACGGTTTAATTTTCAGATAATTCTATCAGCGGCTTACGCGTTTAAAGCGAAAAAATTATTAAAATTATACTAGCTATAATGAAAAAGAGAGGGGAAGAGAGAAAAATTAAATATGATTCTGATATAAAGTATCATTTGTATTTTCAGAATATTGAATAATAGAGGAGAGATTGTTTGAATACAGCAAAAGACTTATTAACAATTACAAATTTGTCTACAAGTTTTCGCATTAAAGATACATACCACGCTGCTGTAGATGATGTCTCACTTTCCCTTAAAAAAAATGAGGTATTAGCAATAGTTGGAGAATCTGGTTGTGGTAAAAGTACATTAGCGACTACTATTGTAGGCTTGCACAATGAAGTAAATACAAAGGTTTCTGGTGATATTTTTTATAATAATCAAAATTTAGCTCAATTGAATGACCAACAATTTAATAACTTACGTGGTAATGACATAGGATTTATCTTTCAGGACCCACTTTCAGCACTTAACCCTTTAATGAGAATTAACGAACAAATAGAAGAAGGGTTAATTTATCATACTAAGCTTTCAAAACAACAGCGAAGTGAAAGAGTATTAGAACTACTAAATCAAGTTGGGATTGCGAATCCAAAACGTGTCGCTAGACAATTTCCGCACCAGTTATCTGGTGGTATGCGTCAGCGTGTTATGATTGCAATTGCCTTATCATGTAAGCCTGCTATATTAATTGCTGATGAACCGACAACTGCTTTAGATGTGACAATTCAGGCCCAAATTTTGGACCTATTAAAAACATTACAGACTGAAACGGAGACAGGTATTATTCTCATTACGCATGATTTGGGTGTTGTAGCGGAGATGGCTGATCGAGTTGTAGTTATGTATGCAGGGGAAGTAGTGGAAGAGGCTCCAGTTCGGGAATTATTCAATAATCCAAGACATCCATACACTCGCTCGCTACTAAATTCAATTCCACAAACACATAGCGAAAATGAAAGACTCGAGGTCATTCAAGGGATGGTACCATCTCTAATAAATTTACCTCGAGAAGGTTGTCGTTTTTCAGGAAGAATTCCGTGGATTGATGCATCTTCACACGAAACAAAACCTCAATTACATGAAATTGCGCCAGGACATTTTGTGAGATGTACCTGCTGGAAACACTTTCATTTTGAAGGTGAAGAAGGGGGCGGGGCTATATGAGCTTTATGCAGATTAAGGATTTAAATGTTCACTATCCAATACGTGGTGGATTTTTTAATACTATTGTCGATCGAGTATATGCGGTGGACGGCGTGACGATGGAGTTTGAAAAAGGGAAAACCTATGGATTAGTAGGTGAATCAGGATCCGGTAAATCGACTACTGGAAAAGCGATCATTGGCTTAGAAAAAATCACCTCTGGTCAAATTTTTTATGAGGGCGAAAATGTCACAAATCAACGAAGACAGCGTGATTCAGCCTATAACAAAGATATTCAAATGATTTTCCAAGACTCTCATTCAAGTATGAATCCTAGGAAACGTGTTCTTGATATTCTTGCAGAACCCATTCGAAATTTCATGAAGCTTAGTGATCAAGAGGAACGCAAACGTATTAAAGAGCTACTAGCTATTGTTGGGATGTCAGAGGATGTCTTACTCAAATATCCACATGAATTTTCGGGAGGACAAAAGCAGCGTCTTGGCATTGCGCGAGCGGTTGCATGTAACCCTAAAATGATCATTGCGGATGAGCCTGTTTCTGCACTAGATCTATCTGTACAGGCACAGGTCTTAAATTTTATGAAAGATATCCAAAACGAATACGGTCTTACTTACTTATTCATTTCCCACGATTTAGGTGTTGTTAAACATATGTGTGATCATATTTCTATTATGTATAAAGGCCGCTTTGTGGAAACTGGTACAAGACATGATATTTATAAGAATCCACAGCATATTTACACGAATCGGCTTTTATCAGCCATTCCGAATATCGAACCAGAGACTAGGGATGAGCGCAAATTGATTCGACAAAAAGTAGAAGAGAATTATCAACAAGAGCAACATAAATATTATGATGAGCATGGAAAAGTCTATCCACTGAAATCCATTTCAAACACACATATGGTTGCAATGTCGGGAGGAATGTGAAATGTGGAAAACAATTGTTAGAAGAGTAATTTTAATGATTCCTCAAATGTTTGTATTAAGCTTAATCATTTTTATCCTAGCAAAACAAATGCCAGGTGATCCTTTTACGGGGTTAATTACTCCAGAGACGGATCCTGCAAGAATTGAGGAACTAAGAATTCAAGCGGGTTACTATGACCCTTGGTATGTACAATATTACCATTGGGTAATCAATGCCTTTCAGGGTGATTTTGGACAAAGCTATACATATAAACTTGCAGTGTCCACATTGATTGGCGAGCGTGCATTAAACACATTCTGGCTCGCTCTACTTAGTACCATTCTCGTTTATTTAATAGCTATTCCATTAGGAATGATAGCTGGACGTAAACAGGATACTTTGTACGATAAGTCGATTACTCTGTATAGCTTTATAAGCTATGCAATACCGACCTTTGTATTGGGTTTAATCTTCTTATATATCTTTGGATACCGTTTAATGTGGTTCCCAACGAGCGGAACAGTCGATGTAGGTGTAGAGCCTGGAACACTCGAGTATTATTGGAATCGCTTGTATCATTTAATATTACCTGCAATGACGTATGCAATTTTAGCTACAACGACGATTATTCAATACTTACGTTCAGAAATTATCGATGCCAAGACACAGGATTATGTTAAAACAGCACGTAGTAAAGGTGTACCGATGAAAAAAATCTATAGAAGACATATTTTCCGTAACTCCTTATTACCAATTGCAGCCTTCCTTGGCTTTACAATTACAGGTTTATTAGGCGGCTCGATATTCATAGAGACAATTTTTGGCTTCCCGGGCATGGGGCAATTATTCATCCATTCCGTAACAAGTCGCGATTATAGTGTTATTACAGCTCTTGTTATGCTTTATGGCTTCTTAGCGTTATTAGGTAGTCTATTGTCAGATATCATTATGAGCATTGTTGATCCACGTATCCGCATAGACTAACAGCTAAATTGAACGCATAAGGAGAGGTGAATAAAATGGATCAAAAAAATGATGTAGTGAAAGTTGAAAGTACTCCACCAACAGGAATTCAAGTGGTTATACGTGAATTTAGAAAAGATAAATTAGCATTATTTTCATTTATAGGAATAACATTACTTATAATTGCGATATTAATTATGTCCTTTTTTATGAACCAGGATGAAATATTACGAATTAAATTATTAGAGCGCTTTACAGAGCCTGGCGTTAATGGATATATCCTTGGGGCTGATGAAGCTGGGCGTGATATGTATGGACAGCTTATTATCGGTGCGAAAAATTCTATTTTAATTGCAATTGCTATCACTCTTATTGCAAATGCTTTAGGGATCGCACTAGGTATAATAATGGGCTACTATGGTGGCTTTATTGATAATTTATTTATGCGTATCATTGATTTTCTTATGACATTACCGACATTAATGATTATCATTGTATTAGTTACAATTATTCCTAAATATGGTGTTTTAGAGTTAATTTTGATTTTAAGTGCCTTTCAATGGATAGGTACTGCACGTCTTGTTCGAAGTAAAGCTTTATCTGAAGGACGACGAGATTATGTAAGTGCCTCCAAAACAATGGGGACTAGTGATTTTGCCATTATGTTTAAAGGGATACTACCAAATTTAAGTTCGTTGCTAATAGTCGAGTTAACGTTGAACTTTGCAGGGAATGTGGGTATTGAAACAGGTCTATCATTTTTAGGCTTTGGTTTACCTCCTTCTACACCTAGCTTAGGGACATTAGTAAGCTATGCAACAAACCCGATAGTATTATCTACAAAATGGTGGATTTGGTTGCCCGCATCATTATTAATTTTAGTTTTGATGCTTGGTATAAATTATGTTGGTCAAGCGCTAAGACGTGCGGCTGACGCAAAACAACGATTAGGATAAAAGGGGAGGATTTACACATGAAGAAGAATTGGTTATTCCTATCCGTACTTTTTGCATTCATGCTAATTTTAGCAGCCTGCAATGGTGGTGGAGGCAGTGGGTCTGAAAAAGGCTCAGAAACAGATAATACAGAAAAGTCAGGTGAAACAGAAAAATCCGGTGAATCTGAGGCAACAAATGATTCGTTACTTCCAATGGAGGTAACAAATGAAGGAGAAGCAATTCAAGGTGGTACATTACGTGTAGGACTTGTAGCAAGCTCTCCATTCCAAGGGATTTTCAACTATGAACTTTATGAAGATGCCTATGACTCAGATATTTTAGCATTTATGACAAATTCAATATTTGACGTTGATGGTGACTTCCTTATTACTGATAAGGGCGCTGCAAAATTAGAAGTTGACACTGATGCTAAAACAGCAACAGTCACATTGCAAGGTGATTATAAATGGTCTGATGGTACACCAGTAACAGCAGAAGATTTAATATATCCTTACGAAATTATTGGACATCCTGATTATACAGGTGTACGTTACGATGATGACTTCAGAAATATTGTAGGGGCTGAAGAATATCATAATGGCAAGGCTGATACAATCTCAGGTATTACAAAAGTAGATGATAAATCAATTAAAATTCAATTTAAAAAAGTATCACCTGCAATTTATTATGGCGGGGATGGCTTATGGGGTTATGCAGAACCAAAGCATCAATTAGAGTCAATTCCAGTAAAAGATTTACTAGCTTCAGATGCAGTACGAAAAAATCCTGTGACTCTTGGCGCATTTAAACTTGATAAAGTTGTTAATGGTGAATCTGTACAACTTGTAGCTAACGAACATTACTTTAAAGGAAAGCCGAAAGTTGATAAAGTTGTAATCGAAGTTGTTCCACCAACTTCAATTGGTGAGGCGTTAAGAACAGGGAAATATGACCTAGCAACATCTTATCCAACTACTCAATTTGATAGTATTAAATCTTTAGAAAATATTTCTGTACTTGGTCGACCAGAATTGTCTTATTCTTATATCGGTTTTAAGTTAGGAAAATATGATACAACGGCAAAAGTAAACGTGTTTGATGAAAAATCAAAAATGAACAATGTAGAGTTACGCCAAGCAATTGCTTTCGCAACAGATGTTGAGGGAGTGGCTGAAAAATTCTATCAAGGCTTGCGTGTACGTGGGAACTCTTTAATTCCACCAGTATTCTCATTCTATGATGAAACATTAGAGGGTTACCATTACGATCCAGAAAAAGCGAAAGAGTTATTAGATAAAGCTGGTTTTAAAGATGTTGATGGTGATGGAATTCGTGAAGATAAAGATGGTAAAAAATTCTCTATTCGTTTAGCTTCTATGGCTGGGTCAGAAACGGATGAAGCAATTGTTGAATACTTCCGTCAAAATTGGAAAGAAGTTGGTTTAGATGTACAGTTAACAACTGGACGTCTTATCGAGTTCAATGCATTTTATGATAAAGTACAAGCAGATGATCCGGAGATCGATATGTTTATGGCAGCTTGGAATACAGGAACAAATCCATCTCCAGCGGGTTTATATAGTGTAGGTGCTGAATTCAACTTTAGCCGCTATGTATCACCTGAGTTAACAAAATTATTAGCAGCTATCGACTCAGAAGATGCTATGGATCAAGATAAACGCTCTAAAGCTTTCCGTGAATGGCAAGAATATATGAGTGATAAAGCAATGGTAGTTCCAACATTCTTCAGAACTGAAGTTATTCCAGTTAATAAACGCGTGAAAAATTACAATGTTGATTATGCAAATCTTACAGAGTTACAAGATATTGAATTAATAGCAGATGCTCCAATAAAATAATAGGTATCAAAGAAGCAGTCTTTCTTGATAGAAGAAAGACTGTTTTTTCAAAACCTATTTAAGGATGCTGTGAATGAAAGAAAATTAAAGAGGTTATAGAGTAGAAAAGTTAATAAAATTTATTGTAAACATTCAATAACAATTATGTAAGTCTGGTATAGATGCCTTTTATAGAGAATTACTTTATACGGGTTTAGACTACAGTTAAATGTGGGTATAAAATAAAGAAACTCCTATCACAGCTGTAAACTGCGATAGGAGTGTCAATTTTATCGATTAGCAACCCAAGTTTTTACTAAATCAGCAGTACCATAAACATAATGTTGGTCGCCTACTTCATGATAGGCTGCACTTTGGTCAACCTCTGTATGCTTGTACTGAATACGTTGACGGCGCTTCTCTGACATCGGATCAGGAAGTGGGATAGCTGATAATAAAGACTTTGTATACGGATGAACAGGATGATTGTAAATATCATCTGCTTTACCGATTTCCATGATTTTTCCACGGTACATTACAGCAATTCGATCACTGATGTATTTGACCATGGAAAGGTCATGGGCAATGAAAAGATATGTTAAGCCACGTTCTTTTTGTAACTCTTTTAATAAGTTAACAACTTGTGCTTGGATTGATACGTCAAGCGCAGAAATTGGCTCATCCGCAATGATGAATTTAGGATCTAGGCTTAATGCACGAGCGATCCCAATACGTTGACGTTGACCACCAGAAAATTCATGTGCATAACGATTCGCGTGCTCTTTGTTTAAACCAACAGCTTCAAGTAACTCTTGGATTTTCGCACGACGTACCTTTTTATCCTTGTAAAGGCCATGGATATCAAAGGCTTCACCAATGATTTCACCAGCTGTCATACGAGGATTTAAAGAAGCATAAGGATCCTGGAAAATCATTTGCATTTGACGGTTAAATTTCTTTAACTCAGTTTTAGATTTTTTTCCTTGGACATTCTCACCATCGAAAACAATCTCGCCACCTGTAATATCATATAATCGAATGATTGAACGACCAGTTGTTGATTTACCACAACCTGATTCACCCACAAGACCAAGTGTTTCGCCTTCATAAACATCGAAGCTAATACCATCTACAGCTTTGATCGGATTACTTGGTGAACCAAAATACTGCTTTAAATTTTTGATTTCAAGAATTTTTTTCGCACCAGCTTTAGTCATTTTCTTGTGCCTCCTTTGCTAAATACCCTTCAATACGTTTAGCAACTGCTTCAGGAAGAGGAATCTTTGGTGCATCAGGATGCAATAACCACGTTTTTGCAAAATGCGTTTCACTCACTTGGAACATTGGTGGTTCTTGTTCATAATCAATGGCCATTGCGAACTCGTTACGTGCTGCAAATGCATCCCCTTTAGGTGGGTTCGTAAGATCTGGTGGTGAACCAGGAATCGTGCGCAATAACTCATCCGTATCATTATCTAGATCAGGCATAGAACCTAGTAGACCCCATGTGTATGGGTGTTTCGGATTATAGAAAATATCATTAACAGTACCATACTCCACGATTTGTCCAGCGTACATTACGGCTACACGATCTGCAATGTTTGCCACAACACCTAAATCGTGTGTAATGAAAATGATAGATGTTTTTGAGTTTTTCTGGATTTCTTTCATTAGCTCTAAAATCTGTGCTTGAATTGTTACGTCTAGGGCTGTTGTTGGCTCATCGGCAATCAATAGCTTCGGATCAGCCGCAAGGGCGATGGCAATAACAACACGTTGACGCATACCACCTGAAAATTCATGTGGATATTGGTTATAGCGTTTTTCAGGGAAGGGGATACCTACCTGTGTTAAAAGTTCAATTGCACGTTTTTTGGCATCAGCTTTGGAAACTTTTTTATGTTGCAAAATTACCTCAGTTATTTGACGTCCGACCTTCATAGTTGGATTCAAACTTGTCATTGGATCTTGGAAAATCATAGCAATTTCATTTCCGCGTACTTTTGACATTTCTTTATCCGTTAACGGAACTAAATCACGACCATTAAATAAAATTTGTCCTGACTCATAAATACCGGGTGGCTGTGGAATTAGTTTCATTAACGCATTACTCGTAACACTTTTACCAGAACCAGATTCTCCTACTATAGCGAGTGTTTCACCCTCTTTTAAATCAAAGTTAACACCACGTACAGCACGGACAAGCCCTGCATAAGTTTTAAAGTTAATTTTTAAATCTTTTACTTCTAGAATTGTTTTACTCATTTCGGCCACCTCCTTATTTACGTAGTTTTGGATCTAGTGCATCACGTAAGCCGTCACCAACTGCGTTAAACGCAAAGATTGTTAGTGAGATAAATACCGCTGGGAAAATCAAGCGCCATGGAGCATTGGCAATGGCTTTATTTCCGTCAGAGGCCATTGTACCCCAAGAAGCTGTTGGAGCAGGAACTCCAAGACCAAGATAACTTAGGAATGATTCAGTGAAAATAGCAGATGGAATTGTTAAAGTCATCGTAACTAAAATAGCACCAAGAGCATTCGGAACTAAGTGTTTAATGATTAAATGGCCTGTACTAGCACCTAATGTACGAGCTGCAAGAACATATTCTTGGTTTTTAATAGATAATACTTCACCACGTACAATACGTGCCATGTTAATCCATCCAGTGATAGACAGGGCAATAATCATTGGGAATAGACCTGGTTGCATAACAACTAAAAGTACGATTACTACTAAAAGGTAAGGTACAGCTGTTAAAACGTCAGCAATACGCATCATAATGTTATCAACACGACCGCCTGCTAAACCTGAAATACTTCCCCAGATAACACCGATAATTAAGTCAATAATCGCCGCTGCAATTCCGATAAATAGGGAAATACGAGCTCCTTCCCAAATACGAACGAAAATATCACGACCTAGATCATCTGTTCCAAACCAAAATTGTGCAGATGGAGGTGCATTGTAAACACCTAGTTGATCACTTGATTTATACTGAGAAAGCATTGGTACGAAAATAGCCATTAAAATAACAATGATTAAAATAATTATCCCAATGATGGCCATTTTGTTATGAGAGAAACGGAGAAATACTTCTTTCCAAAAGGAAACTGATTTATCAGCTAATTTTTCCGTTGCTTCATGATTGCCACCAACAATTTTGAACTTATCTTTTTCAATTTGCTGCTGTGTCATTATTTTTTCGCTCCTTTCAGTTTAATACGCGGATCAATCACACTATATAGTATATCAACGATTAATACCGCAAATAAAAGGATGATGGAATAGAACACAGTCGTACCCATAATGACTGTATAGTCACGGTTTGTAATACTTTGTACAAAGTGTTTTCCAAGTCCAGGAATAGCGAAAATTTGTTCAACAATGAAACTACCTGTTACCACACCAGCTGTTAATGGGCCTAGGTATGTTACAACTGGTAAAAGAGCATTTCGTAATGTATGGCGGAAAACAACTGTCCATTTTCCAATTCCTTTGGCACGAGCCATTTTTACATAATCACTATTGTTTTGCTCAAGCATACTTGAACGTGTTAATTTTGCGATAAAGCCCATATGTGAAAATGCAATCGCAAGGGCAGGTAAAATGCTGTAACCGAATCCTTTCCAGCCACTAACTGGGAACAACCCTAATTTAAAAGATAAGAAATACTGCATTAAACCCGCTAAAATAAATGAAGGTACTGAAATACCTAGCACCGCAAAGGACGTTGCCAAATAATCCGGGAACTTATTATGGTATAGCGCGGAAACTACGCCAATTAAAACTCCAAATCCAACTGCTAATAGCATAGCTTCAATCCCTAATGTTAAAGACACAGGGAAACTTTCAGAAATCATATCATTTGTAGAACGCGCTTTATACTTCATTGACTCACCGAAATTGAAAGAGGCCGTATCGATTAAATAATCTTTATATTGAATATACCAAGGGTTATTTAATCCATACGTTTCGTTTAACTTCTCCTCGATTTGAGGTGGAAAATTACGTTCACTCGCAAATGGACTACCAGGAGCGAGACGCATTAAGAAAAACGTAACCGTTACGATGACGAAAAGCGCGAGAAGTATATACATCAGCCTTTTCAAAATATATTTAATCACATAAAACTCCTCCTTCTATTTGTCAATTGTCAGACAAATATATGCCTTCGTATTTTAAAAAGAGCTGACTCGAGCCTAAGAGACTACGAGGCAGCTCTCTTTTTATAGAGCTTAATTAAACAATAGAATTATTCAGTAATTTTAACATCTTTAAGTTGAATGATACCGATTCTATCTGGAGACATATTTTGTACTTTATCATCTTTAACATATAAGTTAGTGTAGTAATAAATTGGTCCAACTGGGAATTCAGTCATAGCAATTGCTTCAGCTTGTTTTAAGATTTCAGAACGCTTTGCAGTGTCTATTTCTGAAATAGATTGTTTTAATAAATCTTTATATTGAGAGTTTTCCCAACCAGTATCGTTATTACCGTTGGCAGCAGTATCGTACATTTCTAAGAATGTATAAGCATCGTTGTAGTCAGCAATCCATCCCATACGACCAACTTGATAGTCTAATTGGTTAAGTTTTTCTAAATATACTTGCCATTCAGAGTTATCAAGGTTTACTGAAATTCCAAGGTTTTTGCTCCAACCTTCTTGGATAAATTGAGCGATAGCAGCATGTCCTTCACTTGTATTAAATGAAAGGTTGATACTGATTTCTTTTGGATCAGAAATACCAAGCTCTTTCATTCCAGCTTCAAGTGCAGCTTTTGCTCCTTCAATATCATTGTCTTTATAATAACCACGGTCTTCTTCAAAACCAGAAATTGCAGATGGAACCATACCTAGAGCAGGCTTTTGTTCACCTTTAGTAACGTTATCGATTAAGCTTTGGCGATCAATTGCTAATGTTAAAGCTTTACGAATGTTAGCGTTTCCAGTAATTTTATCTTTTGTATTAAATTTGTACCAATAAATAGCTGCATAATCCTCAATTTGTAATGAGCCATCAGTTTTGAAACCATCAATTGCATCAAGTGCTACTGTTTGGTATGGAGAACCTAAGTAGTCAATTTCTCCATTTTTAAACATTGTTACTGCCGTAGCTTCATTCTCAACCATGCCTATATTAACTGTTTCAAGGTCTACATTTGCAGCATCCCAGTAATCAGTATTTTTCTTAAGAACTATTGAGTCACTGTGTTTCCAAGTATCTAAAACGAAAGGTCCGTTTGTTACATAGTTTTCACCAGCATCAGTGTACCATTCATCATTACCTTCAACTACTTTTTGGTTAACAGGTGCGTACGTTTTGAAAGCAGTTAATTCTAAGAAGTAAGCAGTCGGATTTGCTAATGTAACTACTAAAGTTTTATCATCTTCAGCTTTAATTGCTACATCATCAACAGCACCTTCACCAAGATTGTAAGCTTCAGCACCTTTAATTGGGTAGAATACAGAAGCATATTCCGATAGATTTTCAGGATTTAAAGCCCATTTCCAAGCATATTCGAAGTCACCAGCAACTACTGGATCTCCGTTTGTCCATTTTGCATCACGTAAATGGAAAGTGTAAGTAAGACCATCTTCACTTACGTCCCATTTCTCAGCCATTGCTGGAGTTGATTTACCTTCTTTGTCTGTACGTGTTAAACCTTCAAAAATGTTAATTAATACTGCGCTAGATGTAGAATCCGTCGCAAGTTGTGGATGTAAAGATGGTGGTTCAGAAGCTACAACTAGGTTTAAGTCTTTAGAAGCTGTCCCAGATGAACCAGAATCTTTTCCATCGTCTTTAGATTTTTCAGACGAATCTCCACCGAAGCCACATGCAGCAAGTACTAAAGAAAATACTGCAAGAACTGTTAATAATAAAAACTTTTTGTTTTTATTCATGTGAATCCCCCTTATACAATTTTTAAGCCTTTTGTGAAGCTCCTATTTAATATACCAAAAAAATCATTGTGCACAAAATAAAAAAGATTCAAATTTATATAGTATTATCTGACATTTAATAGAGTGATAAATTTTTCTGATTTATCACTCTAATGGAATAGAGTGTTTATATGATAATATTTTGATAATTATCTATTTTGAATATCAAAAATAAATCAAAAATAAAAAAATGATTTACTATACCGAAAATTCCTATTTTTTTGATAATATTATCGATATTTGAAAAATGAATCAAAAGTCATGGATGTAATACCTTGAGGGATTTGTATAGATTTGTAGAAAATCTGTGTAAAACTAAGTGAATTAGTTTCTTTTGGAGGTAATTTCTTGTAATTTATGATCGCGAAACATGATTATTTTTATCTATTAATGATATATAAGAAACTTGTTTTGTAATTTTCTAGGATTAACCAATTGTGGATAGGAACAAGAAAAAATAGAGCAAATCTATGAAAAAAGGTACCCATTCTAAGGAAATTTTGGGTTTAACGAGAAGTGAATGATGATAATTATATTTTTTTGAAATAATTTACTAGCTAACTGACTATACATGCATATATGCAATGCTAACCTATTTTATTCATCCATTAATTAATGCAAGTATTGCTTGATTTTTGACCATATTCTCCCAAAACAGCCAACTATGTCAATGATGTTTTTTTAAGGATGTCATTTGTCTTGCTGACAAGGATTGATTATGCAAATAATTACTAAAAATCTGATTTTTAATTGATTGAAACCGCCTTCATTAGCTTTTCAGAAAGATATGCTTCTGGATTCATGAGGATAATATGTATGAAAATTACAAAAACAGTGCTCTCATATATATGAAATGCACTGTTTTTTAAGTTAAAGTTTGAAATGATTGATTTGATTCTGTAAATCTAAGGACTTTTCACTTAGATCAGAGGCAACTTGATTTATTTGTTGCATCGTAATAGATTGCTCCTTGCTTGCTGTAGCTACGATTTGAGTATTGTCTGAGCTAGTTGAAGCACCATGAGCAATTTCTGCAACAGAGGCGGCTACTTGTTCGGCACTGGCTGAAATTTCTTCAGAAGTAGCTGATATATCTTCTATTTGATCTGTCATCGTATTAATCGCTTTTACGATTGATTCAAATGCTTGCCCTGCATGTCCAATGGTTTTTACACCCTCTGTGACAGAGTGAAGCCCATCGAAAACTGCTTTTTCTACATTATGTGTATCTTCCTGAATTTCCTGTGTTAATGTAACAATTTGATTGGCTGATTGCTTGGACTCTTCAGCTAGCTTGCGAACCTCATCTGCAACAACGGCAAATCCTTTCCCATGCTCTCCAGCACGTGCCGCTTCAATCGCTGCATTAAGTGCCAATAAATTCGTTTGATCGGTAATGGCTGTAATGACAGCTGTGATTTGACTAATCTCTTCGGATTGTTTGCTCAACTTTTGAACAAGGGTATTGATTACTTGTGTTGATTCATGAATTACATTCATTTGTTGTTGAGCTTCTTCTACTGTGTTATTGCCATTTGTCGCTAATTCAAATGTTGTAACAGCATTATGATGTAGTTGTTGAGTTGCTTCCGCTATACGTTGAACACCTACTGCCGTTTCATCCATAGCATGTGCGCTTTCGTTGGCTGCAACTGTAGCGGCTACAGCTGCATTAGCTGTTTCATTTATACGCATTGTAATCTCGTCTGCAGAGGTAGTGATTTCTTCAGTTGAGGCAGAAAGTTCTTCTACGGAAGCTGTTAAATGCTCTGCATTATCTTGAATATGGGTTAATAAATTTTTTATATTTCCCTTCATTTCATTAAAAGCTGTCGATAGCTGACCAATTTCATCCTTTGAATAGTGAGTAAGATTTTCATGAAACAATTCACCGCTGGCAATATGGTTAGCTGCTTGAACTACCGATTTTAAAGGACGAGAAATAGTGCGTTGTATGTAGAATATTAGGAAAACACCTAGGGCAATACCAATAATAATAGCAATGACAGAAATAATTTGAGAGTTGGATACTGCCTGTTTCGATTCTTTTGTCACCGTGTCAAGCTGTTGTTTTTGATAGTTCCCAATTTTATCTGATATGTCCTGTATATTTCTATTGGCTTGCTGTACGTCACCATTGACCTTTTGCAAAGCTCCTTCAAGATTACCAGCTTCAAATAGTGCCAGTGCTTCTGTTGCCGACTTGTTAAAAGCATCATTATATGTAGCTAACTCGTTTGCATATGTTTCCATTTCAGCTGAATCCGCTTTTTCCGTTATTGCTTCTACATGCTTATCTAGCATACTTGCATATTTTGTAAAACTCTCTTTATTTGCTGGATTGTCTTCAATGATAATGGCACGAATGAAAAGTCCTTGCATGGCCATTTCAAATTGAATATCATCTGCTAACTCTACAAGAGCGACATGTCCTTCTAATGCATTTTCAATCTTTTTTTCAATGTTTGAAAATAGCAGGAACATAATCATTAATGAAATGATTAGCGTGAGAATAATTGTAAAGAAACCAAAGCTTAATTTTTTACCTACAGACATGTGGATACGCCCTTTCTGATGCTATTCAAGTTTTATATTTAAATATTGCTTTTCTGAAAGGGAGAAGTCAATAACTGATGGGAGAAACAGTTCAGATTATTCATATGTTTTTTTAATGTTATTATAATAAGGAAGATTGTCTGTAAAAAACAATGAAGATATGGCTGTTTTCATCGTTTTATAGTACGGATTACGTGTTTGTACTATAAAAAAGAAGAAACCGAGATGTTTTGTCTCGGTTTCTATCTTATGACTGTTTTTTTAACTGTAAAATGACAGCCTCATCAGGGTCAATATACAGTGTTTTCTGTTCAAAGTAAATGACAAAACCCGGTTTAGCCCCATTTGGTTTCTTGACCTGTCGAATTTCTGTGTAATCCACTGGCACAGAAGAAGATTCTCTAGCTTTAGAAAAATAAGCGGCTAATGTGGCAGCTTCTCGTAATGTTGTGTCGTCTGGTTCACTTGAATGGATGACAACGTGAGATCCTGGAATATCCTTTGTGTGCAACCAAATATCTGTGCGTTTTGCTATTTTAAACGTCAACATATCATTTTGCTTATTGTTTTTTCCAACAGAGATCGATACACCTGTAGATGAAACATAGCGCTCTGGTTCTGGCTTTACTTGTTTTTTCTTTTTCTTGGCATGACGTAGTTTTAAGTAGCCTTGCTCTGCCAGCTCTTCGCGAATTTCCTCAATATCCCCTGGAGAAGCTTGCTGTACTTGTTGTGCCAGCATTTCAAAGTAGGCAATTTCTTCTGTCGTTTTTTCAAGCTGCTCTTGAACCATAACCAAGGCGTTTTTTGCCTTTGTATATTTTGTGTAATAGCTTTGCGCATTTTCAATCGGTGTTTTACGTTCACTTACTGGAATCGTAATCACTTCGCCTGTTTCACTATAGTAGTTTGTTACCGTTACCTCTTTGACACCTTTTTTAAAGGCATAAATATTTGCCATTAATAGCTCACCATAAAGCTGAAATTGATCAAGCTTGGAGGCACGCTCGTAGTCCTTCGTCAGCTTTTTCGTTTTTAAGGATAGTTTATCAATTTCATTTTGTAGCCAGCGCTCTAAATCACCTGCTTGTTGTTTCACACGGTCTCGTTCTGCACGTGCAAAAAATACGCGGTCGAGAAGCTCGTGAACATTAGGGTAGACAGTTACTTCTCCCTGCAAATGACTCAACTCAATAGGTGAGAAATACGTTTTGTTATTAGAAAGTACATACATTGGCTTCATACCACCGTTTGCAAAGGATGTCATAAATTCCTTGAAACAGGCTGGTGCATTAGATGCTGTTGTCATGCGGTACAATAATTCTTCAGCGTGAAGAGGCGAAAAACCGGCTAACTGTGTTACGATCTCTTTGGTCGTTTTTGCTTCAGCGAAAAACATTGTTAGCTCTTCATCTGTAACCGTTAATGGGTTCCATTTATTTTGTGTGGGTGGTGCAATATACGGTTGACCTGGTAACACAGTTCGGAAGCTATTTACGGATGGAGGTAAATGCTTTAAGCTATCAATAATTTTCCCCGGTTCTTGATCAATCAACAGTAGATTGCTATGTCTACCCATGATTTCAGCGTGTATTTCCCTTACAATAGGATCGCCAATTTCATTTTTACTGTGAATTTCTACTATTATAATACGATCAAAATCATGTTGTTTTATGGATGAAATAAAACCACCCTCTAAATGTTTACGCAAAAGCATACAAAACATGGGAGGCTCTGCTGGATTTTCAATCGTATGCTCCGTAAGATGGACACGTGCATAAGAAGAGTGGATGGAGAACAGTAGTTTTTGATTTTTTCCGTTTGCCCGCACATGTAACACAACTTCTTGTGCATTAGGTTGATGTATTTTTGTAATCCGACCAGTGACAAGCTGTTGTAGGTCGGCCGTTACTGAATAAGTAAATAAGCCATCAAATGCCATATGAATTCCTCTTTCCAACGATATCAAGCATCTTGGTACTTTCGTATTTTTTTCATGGTGTAGTTGCTTTCGCTATCTGTCAGCTCCGACAAATACACAATTTGTATGTTTATCATAGCATTTTTTAGGTGAATATTAAAATATAGCTTCAATTGTGGTAGAATTAGCTTTTATTCTAACCAATTTTTTTTGGAGAGTCGTCATAATCGACAGAGCTTATGTTATAATAATCCCAGTATGCAAAGAAAGGTGTGACGAACCTTGGTGCGTAGTATGACTGGTTTTGGCAGAGGTGTCACAACAACTAGAGACTTTCAATTAACCGTGGAAATGCGCTCGGTCAACCATCGTTTTTTAGAAATTAACGCAAAATTTCCGAAAGAATGGCTTGAAGCAGAAATTTTTGCAAAGAAACTAATTTCACAAGCTTTGTCACGCGGCAAAATTGATGTGATGGTATATGTGAAAGACTTAGAGAACGTAGAGCAATCTATTGAAATTAATTGGTCATTAATTGAAGCGTATCGTAAGGCAAAAGAGCAATTAGCAAGTAAAGTACCACTTGAAGAAAAATGGACGATGCAAGAGCTTTTATCGCTAGAACAGGCACTTGTACAGCAAAAGCCACAGCTTACACCAGAGGATTTGCTAAGTGCTGTTGAACAAGCGATTTCACAAGCAATTAAACAGCTCGTACAAATGCGGGAACGTGAAGGGCAAGAATTACAAGAAGTTGTTGTACAATATAAAGAACAGTTGATGGAACAAGTGAATCAGATTCGTTTGTGCTCTTCTCTTGCTGTTGAAAAATATCGTACACGATTAATAGAACGAATTGCTGAAGTCGCAGATGGCACATTGCTAGATGATCGTTTACTAGCAGAAGTAGCGATTTTTGCAGAACGCGTAGACATCTCCGAAGAATTAGACAGACTAGATAGTCACTTTAATCAGCTGGAGGAAACATTACTTGAAACCATTTCAGTTGGACGTAAATTAGATTTTTTAATGCAGGAAATACATCGCGAAATTAATACGATTGGTTCAAAAAATCAATCTACAGAAGCAGCTGTTGCTGTTGTTCAGGCGAAAACAATTTTAGAAAAGATGCGTGAACAAGTGCAAAACATCGAATAACTTGCACGTGTCTGTTATAAATTAAGGGAGATATAGAGAATAAATGATAAAAGAACGTGGATTATTAATTGTTCTGTCTGGCCCATCTGGTGTAGGTAAAGGGACAGTGCGAAAAGAATTATTTTCTCAGCCGAATACGAATTATGAGTATTCCATCTCGATGACAACACGAAATCCTCGCGAAGGGGAAGTAGATGGTGTAGACTATTTTTTCAAGACGCGTGAAGCATTTGAAACGTTAATTGAACAAGGTGGCTTATTAGAGCACGCTGAATTTGTTGGTAACTATTATGGAACACCACTAGCCTATGTGAATGAAACACTGGATGCAGGTCGTGATGTATTTTTAGAAATCGAAGTGCAGGGTGCAGCACAAATTCGTAAAAAAGCACCAGATGCCTTATTTATTTTTTTGGCCCCTCCAAGTTTAACGGAATTAAAAGACCGTTTAGTTGGGCGTGGGACGGAAACAGAGGATATCATTGCGAAACGCATAGCTACTGCAAGTGAAGAGCTTGAAATGATGAGCTTGTATGATTATGTTGTGGAGAATGATGAAGTGACGAATGCCTGTGATCGTATAAATGCGATTATTAAAGCCGAGCATTGTCGTAGAGAACGTGTTGAAAAAAGATATTTGTCAATGTTGAGAGGAGAATAAAACAATGTTATACCCATCAGTGGACGCTTTAAAAAAAGAAATCGATTCAAAATATTCATTAGTGAGCCTTGCTTCTAAACGTGCTCGCCAAATGCAAGAAGAGCAAGATACAGAACGTTTACACAAGTATGTTTCTCATAAATACGTAGGAAGAGCACTTGAAGAAGTAGCGGCAGGTGTACTTACGAAGGTATCACAGGATGAGTCCGCTGTGTACGAAGACGAAATTTAACATACATGTAACGTAGTTGGGTTACATGCATGCTAGTTCGCAGTAGATTTTGATTATACAGAATGCCGAGAGCTCCCAGGGAATCCTTCTTTGGGAGCTTATCATTTGAAAGGACGACACCTAGCATGAATAAAAATATTTTACTATGTGTTTCAGGTGGAATTGCAGTATATAAGGCTGTTGCGCTCGTTAGCAAGCTATCACAAGCAGGGGCCAATGTAAAAGTTATGATGACAGCTTCTGCTAGACAGTTTGTGAATCCATTAAGTTTTCAAGTGATGTCCAAAAATGACGTTTATTTTGACACGTTTGATGAAAAAGATTCAAGTGTGATTGCCCATATCGATTTAGCAGATTGGGCTGATTTGATTTTAGTGGCTCCCGCTACGGCCAATATGATTGGCAAATTAGCCAATGGTATTGCTGATGATATGGTCACAACAACCTTGCTTGCTACTACAGCCCCTGTCTGGATTGCACCAGCTATGAATGTACACATGTATGACCATCCAGCGGTAAAACGAAATTTAGATCGGCTATCAGCTGATGGATACCAATTCATTGAGCCTTCAGAGGGGTTTTTAGCATGTGGCTATGTCGGGAAGGGACGTTTAGAGGAACCTGAAAAAATAACGGCCCTAGTAAAGACTTTTTTTTCAGGACAATCCAAACCATTAAAAGGTAAAACCGTAATTGTGACAGCAGGTGCGTTGCAAGTACCATTAGATGAAAAGCATATGATTAGCCCACAGGCAAGTGGCATTATTGGACGAGCATTAGCGAATGAGGCAAGGATACGTGGGGCACATGTGATTGAAATTGAAAATAGCAATTTGTATGATGTTATTCAACAACTGGAAGCCTATAAAATCCAATATCCCCAAGCATTTTTTATACATGCAGCGAATGTACCAACCATCGACGAAACGCCGATTATTTCTGTAGAAGGAACGAATGCAATCACTTTCGGACAGCAAGTGCAAGGTAAACCAATGATCAATATACTTTCTGATAGCTGGATTGATTTTAGTGAAAATGCTCAGCTTAATGGACAATTTTTGGCTACGACAAATCCCCAGCTTTTTGCACAGACACTCTGGTCTCATATTACAAAGGATGAGGTGCAATGAGCTTTTTAATAGCAGAGGTCATTGTAGACGTCTCTACCTACCATGTAGACCGTCCCTTTGATTATCAAGTACCTCTCGAATGGGTAAACGTAATAGAATTAGGCTGTCGTGTGAAAGTGCCATTTGGTCCAAGAAATGTTTTAGGCTTTATCGTTGGCTTGAAAAAGGAAACAGATGTACCACTGAATAAATTAAAGGCTATCACTCAAATTTTAGACATGGAGCCGGTCCTGACAGAAGAAATGCTGCTAATGGCGAAATGGTTAAAGAACAACACGATTTGCTATGAAATAGATGCCTTGCAAGTGATGTTACCATCTGCACTTCGGGCTAAGTATGAAAAAATAATTAAATTACAACAGTCTCAAAGTCTACCAGAAGAAGTACAGTACATTTTTGGTAAACGCCAACAAGCCAACTTTAAAGAATTTGAGCGAGCAGGTTTACTTCCTTTACTAAAGCAGTTGGTTGCAGAGAGCATTGTTTCAATTGAGAATGTTGTGAAGCAGCAGGGCAATGTAAAAGAAATCCGAATGGTTCAAATTACAGAAGACCAGCAACTTGTAGAACAGGCTTTGGAACAGTCAAAAAGAGCCGTTAAACAACGTCTATTACTACAATGGATGTGTCAACATCTAGGAGAAATTTTATCACCCCAGCACATTTGTGAGGAAACAGGAGTCTCGATATCGGTATTAGAGGCAGTAATTGAAAAAGGAGCTGCCCAGTTTATTCAAGAGGAAGTTTTTCGTGATCCATTTACGAAGAAAGTTTCTCGTACACAGGCCTTACAATTAACAGAGGAGCAGAGGGGTGCTCTTCAAGCTATTACTACAGCTATAGAGCAGCAACAAGCGCAAACATTTTTGCTACATGGTGTAACAGGGAGCGGTAAGACAGAGGTTTATTTACAGGCTATTCAAAAGGTGCTAGATGAAGGGAAAGAAGCCATTATGTTGGTACCTGAAATCTCTTTAACACCTCAAATGACTGAGCGATTCCGCAGTCGCTTTGGTGAGATGGTTGCTGTTATGCATAGTGGATTATCTGTTGGAGAGAAGTATGATGAATGGCGTAAAATTCAACAAGGTAAAGTGAAAGTAGTAGTTGGTGCTCGTTCCGCTATTTTTGCACCCTTTACGAATATTGGTCTTATTATTTTGGATGAGGAACATGAATCAACGTATAAGCAAGAAGACTCGCCGCGTTATCATGCAAGAGATGTCGCCATATGGAGGAGCGAATTTTATAAATGTCCTATTATTTTGGGTAGTGCAACACCAGCTCTAGAGTCATTTGCCAGAGCTAAAAAGGGCGTATATACGCTACTCTCATTAACGCAACGTGCTTTACACCAAGCATTGCCGACTGTTTTTATTGCAGATATGCGTGAAGAGCTTCGTCAAGGAAATCGTTCGATGTTCTCAGACTCTCTTGCTGAGGCGATTCGTATAAGACTTGAGAAAAAAGAACAGATGGTGCTGTTTTTAAATCGTCGTGGTTATTCATCGTTTGTTCTATGTAGGGATTGTGGTACGGTTGTACAATGTCCAAATTGCGACATTTCCTTAACCTATCATCGGACAACGGAGAAATTAAAATGCCATTATTGCGGTTACGAGGAATCTGTTCCTAAAATATGTCCACAATGTCAAAGCGATCATATTCGTTACTTTGGTACAGGTACACAAAAAGTCGAGGAAGAACTTTTTAAACTATTTCCTGAGGCAAGAGTGTTACGTATGGATGTAGATACCACGAAGCATAAAGGGGCACATGAAGAAATCTTAGATACATTTGGAGCTGGACATGCAGATATTTTACTGGGGACGCAAATGATCGCAAAGGGTCTTGATTTTCCTAATATTACTCTTGTCGGTGTACTAAGTGCTGATACATCCTTGCATTTACCTGATTATCGTGCAGCAGAGCGCACATTTCAGCTACTAACACAGGTAAGTGGAAGGGCAGGACGACATGATAAGCCAGGGGAAGTAATTATTCAGACGTATACCCCTGAGCATTATGCAATTGAGCTAGCCAAAACGCAGGAGTATGAACCATTTTATGAACGAGAGATGTTTTTACGTCGTCGCTCCAGCTATCCACCTTATTATTTTGTAGCCCTTATTCAATTATCTCATGAAGATGTCATGATGGCTGCTGAATATGCTGGACGAGTGGCAGATTGGCTACGAGGAAATTTATCGAATCAAGTAGCCATTATAGGACCAACAACGGCAAGTATTGCTCGTCTCCAAAATAGATATCGTTATCAATGTTTGATAAAATATAAAATTGAACCAAATCTAATTCCAGTGTTACAGCGACTGCTTGCCATGTATCGAGCAGAATGGATTAAACAAGGAATATTAATGACGGTAGATTTAGATCCGTCTACTATATAGTGAAATTAACAGCAAGATTTTTTTACAATAGTAAAATGAACAATCAGCTATTGCACTAGCTTGAATACAGAAATGAGGAAATGAGAATGGCTATAAAAAAAGTAATCGAAAACCCAGCAAAAGTACTATCAACACCATGTGCAGAAGTGACAGAAATTAATGATGGAATCATTGCATTACTAGATGATTTATATGACACAATGGTGGAATATGATGGCGTTGGTATTGCAGCGCCACAAATAGATGTAGGCTTACGCGTAGCAATTGTAGAACTAGGTGAGGAACGCGATATTTTAGAAATGATTAATCCAACGGTTATTGAAACAGATGGAGCGGAAATAGATATTGAAGGTTGCTTGAGCTTTCCAGGGTTATATGGTGAAGTAGAACGTCCTAACTATGTTAAAATTGAAGCTTGTGATCGTGAAGGACGTGTATATGAATTAGAAGCAGGAGGCTTTGATGCCCGTGCCATCTTACATGAAATTGATCATTTAGACGGCGTGCTGTTTGATTCGAAAATCAAGCGTATTATTACAGCAGAAGAACTTGAAGAACTGTACGCAGAAGAGGAGGAATAAAATGACGTCTATAATTTTTATGGGGACACCTGACTTCTCAGCACCTATTTTGCGTATGCTACATGATGAAGGATACGATATTAAAGCAGTTGTGACACAGCCAGATCGTCCAGTTGGGCGAAAGCGTGTATTGACACCACCACCTGTGAAGGCTGCAGCTTTGGAACTTGGCTTACCAATTATTCAACCAGAAAAATTGCGCGGCTCTGAAGAGTTACAACAAATTCTTGCTCTACAGCCAGATTTAGTGATAACAGCAGCTTTTGGACAAATACTACCAAAGGAGCTATTAGATGCTCCTGCTTTTGGCTGCATTAATGTTCATGCCTCACTACTTCCAAAATACCGTGGAGGCGCTCCTATTCATCAAGCTATTATAGATGGCGAGAAAGAGACTGGGGTAACCATTATGTATATGGCAGAGAAGCTTGATGCTGGAGATATTATCTCTCAAAGAGCGATTCCTATTGAAGAAAACGACTATACAGGTGGCCTTTTTGAAAAGCTAAGCATAGTGGGTTGTGAGCTCCTAAAAGAGACACTTCCTTCTATTATAAATGGTACAAATAGCCGAACAGTCCAAGATGAAGCACTTGTTACCTTCGCCAGCAATATTTCGAGAGAGCAAGAACGCATCGATTGGACAAACGATGCTGCTACTTTATACAATCAAGTACGTGGTCTTCATCCGTGGCCGGTTGCTTATACAACTTTTGAGGATGGTAATTTTAAAGTATGGTGGGCAGCTATTGGTAAATGCAAGCATGAGACGAATCCAGGTACAGTTGTAGCGATTGAGAAAGATCATTTTGAAGTAGCTGCTGGCAACGGTACAACTTTAGCCTTATATGACGTGCAGCCAGCTGGCAAGAAGCGTATGACTGCAGAGGAGTATTTACGTGGTACAGGTTCTAAATTACAGATTGGGGACCAATTTAAATGAGTAAAAAAAGTGTAGTGATTTGGGATGGAAATGTGCGAGATGCTGCATTATCTATTCTATTAGCAGTTGATAAAAACCAAGCATATAGCAACTTATTGCTAAACGAAACAATTAAACGACATAAAATTGAGGCGAAAGATCGTGCCTTATTAACTGAAATTACGTATGGAACTTTACAGCATAAAATGACGCTTGATTTTTATTTAGAGCCTTTTATTCGTGGGTCAGTCGATCATTGGGTACGTTGGTTATTAAGAATATCGTTGTATCAAATTCATTATTTAACTCGTATCCCACCACATGCTGCTGTAAATGAAGCAGTGGAAATTGCCAAGCGTAGAGGGCATCGTGGTATTGCTTCGACGGTGAATGGGATTTTAAGATCGGTGTTACGTAGCGGCGTTCCTTCTACAGAGGATATAGCAGATCCAATGGAGCGACTTGCTATTGAAACAAGCCATCCCGAGTGGTTAGTGCAACGATTTGTAGCAAACTACGGTTTAGAGCTAGCAACAGCAATGTTGCATGAAAACAATGTGCCAGCTATGCAAACAGTGCGTGTGAATACAACAAAAACAACGGTTAAACAGGCTATTGCTGAACTAGAGGAAGAAGGATTAACAGTACAGCAAAGTGATTTAATGCCTGAATGTTTACGTGTAACCAATGGTCAACCTGCACGTACAAAAGTATTTAAAGAAGGTCACATTACTATCCAAGATGAAAGTTCAATGATACCTGCTAAAGTGTTAAATCCATCTCCTGGCATGCGTGTCCTTGATATGTGTGCAGCCCCGGGTGGAAAAACAACACATTTAGCCGAAATAATGAAAAATGAAGGATCTATTTTAGCGACAGACCTTCATCCACATAAATTAGATTTAATCGACCATAATACAGAACGTCTAGGGCTTGATATTGTTGAAACAGCCCCAATTGATGGACGGAAAGCACCAGAATTTTTACAAGCAGCGTCTTTTGATGCTATTTTAGTTGATGCACCATGTAGTGGGCTAGGGGTTATGCGACGTAAGCCCGATATTAAATATACAAAGCGAGAAGAAGATTTAGAAAATCTACAAAAAATCCAATTAGCTTTACTTGAGGCAGCAACTAAAGTATTGAAAACAGATGGAAAGCTTGTGTACAGTACTTGTACAGTCGATCTACAAGAAAATGAAGGCACAGTTCATGCCTTTTTAACAGCGCATCCAGAAATGGAAGCAATACAACTAGAGTCTTTACCAACAAAATTAGCGGAAAAGCAAGCTAATGGCATGCTTCAAGTCTTTCCACAAGACTTTGGCAGTGACGGTTTCTTCGTTGCCGCCTTTCGTAAAAAAGGAGAATCCAACTAATGGTGGATCAAGAGAAATTTAATGAACGTATTAACGATTTAGTTGATGAAGCGGAAGACAAGCCCGTCCGACGTGTCAAGAAAGAAAAACCAAATTTAAAAGAATCTATTTATTCTTTACAGCCATATCAGTTAGAAGAATGGTTAACAGAAAACGGTGAAAAACCTTTCCGTGCTACTCAAATTTTTGACTGGCTGTATAATAAACGTGTAAAGACATTTGAAGAAATGTCGAACCTTTCAAAGGGATTGCGTGATAAGTTAACAGCCAATTTTGCTTTAACAACACTATCAACCATTATTAAGCAAGAATCTAAAGATGGTACCATTAAATTTTTATTTCAATTGCAAGATGGCTATTCAATCGAAACCGTATTAATGCGCCATGAATATGGCAACTCTGTTTGTGTAACAACACAAGTAGGATGTCGAATCGGCTGTACATTTTGTGCTTCCACTTTAGGTGGTTTGAAGCGACATCTACTAGCAGGAGAAATCGTGGAGCAAGTTGTCAAAGTGCAGCAGACTTTAGATGAAGTGGGCGAGCGAGTATCGCATATTGTCATTATGGGTATTGGCGAACCTTTCGATAACTATGATGCGATGATGAACTTCTTAAAAGTAATCAACCATGAAAAAGGGTTAAATATCGGTGCACGTCATATTACTGTATCAACATCAGGGATTGTTCCAAAAATTTATCAGTTTGCAGATGAACAATTACAAATTAACTTCGCCGTGTCACTACACGCACCAAACCAAGAGGCACGTCAAAAGCTAATGCCAATTGCTCGTGCATACAAATTGGATGAATTAATGGAGGCTGTTCGTTACTATACTAAAAAAACAGGGCGACGAGTGAGTTTTGAGTATGGATTGATGTCTGGTGAAAATGATTCAGTGGAAATTGCAGAGGAGTTATCGGCATTAATTAAAGGAATTAAATGTCACGTTAACTTGATTCCTGTCAACTACGTACCAGAACGTGATTATGTTCGTACGTCTCGTAGTCAAATTTTTGCTTTTGAAAAAACCTTAAAGAAAAATGGGATTAACGTAACGATCCGCCGAGAGCAAGGCTCAGATATCGCAGCTGCGTGTGGTCAATTACGTGCTCAAGAGAGATCTGAAGAAACGAGGTGACCAGTGTTGGAATACACAGTCGAAAGTGATATTGGTTTAAAACGATCAATTAATGAAGACCGTGCTGCATTTTTTAAACGTCCTGACGGGCTTGCACTAGCACTTGTGGCGGACGGCATGGGTGGTCATAATGCTGGTGATGTAGCAAGTGATATGGCAATTAAACAGATGGAATCCTTTTTTTTACAGGCAGACGCACATCATTTTGTATCAACAACATCAAAAAAAGAATGGTTATTGCACACAGTTAAGCAATTGAATAAAACGATATATGACTATTCTTTATCACATGAAGACTGTAAAGGAATGGGCACGACGTTTATTGCGGTGTTAATAGAAGAGTATCATTGCTTCATTGCACATGTTGGGGATAGTCGTGTGTATTATTTCTTTGAAGATGGTGCACAACAAATAACAAGAGATCATTCATATGTAAATGTACTGGTAGAAAATGGCGAAATAAGTGAAGAAGAAGCTTTGACACACCCAAAGAAAAATTTCATTTTAAAAGCTGTTGGAACAGAGGAAACGCTAGAGCCAGACTTTTATGAAGTAGATTTAGCATCAGAATCGTATTTACTCATTTGTTCAGATGGCTTAAGCAATAAACTCACTGTCTATGAAATGGCTTCAATTATAACGTATCCAGATGCCATTGAAGAAAAAGGACGTAAGCTTGTAGAATTGGCAAATGCCAGCGGGGGAGAAGACAATATCTCCCTCGTGCTACTAACAAAAAAGGATGAGGAGGTGTAAGAATGCTTGTAGGTAAAAGAATTAGTGACCGTTATAAAATTTTGCAGCTCATTGGTGGCGGAGGTATGTCCAATGTTTATTTAGCGCACGATATGATATTAAACCGTGATGTAGCCATAAAAATATTACGCTATGATTTTTCCAATGAGGATGAATTACATCGACGTTTTCAACGTGAGGCACTGTCTGCTACAAGTCTTACACATCCAAATATTGTTAGTGTTTATGATGTAGGGGACGATGGCGATCTACATTATATCGTGATGGAATATGTTCAAGGAAAAACGTTAAAGCAGTACATACAAGAATTTGCACCAATTTCTCCTGCTAGAAGTGTGCATATTATGAAACAATTAACGTCTGCCATTGCAAATGCCCATGAAAATCATATTATCCACCGTGATATTAAGCCGCAAAATATTTTAATGGATGCGGAGGGTAATGTAAAAATAACTGATTTTGGTATTGCCATGACGTTAAGTGCTACATCGTTTACACAAACGAATTCAGTGTTAGGTACGGTGCATTATTTATCACCTGAGCAAGCGCGAGGCGGGACGGCTACTAATAAATCAGATATTTATGCACTTGGCATTGTGCTATATGAATTATTAACAGGTGAATTACCATTTTCTGGAGAATCAGCAGTTTCCATTGCACTCAAGCATTTACAAACAGAAACACCTTCTGTTCGTGCTTTTGATGCAACCATTCCTCAAAGTTTGGAAAATGTGGTGCTGAAGGCTACGGCTAAAGATGCTTCCCATCGTTATAATACAGTGGAAGAAATATATGATGATTTGGAAACAGTCTTATCACCAACACGAGTAAACGAACCAAAATTTGTCATACCTGTTGATAATGATACGACGAAAGCTATACCAATTATTAAAGAGCCTGTTCATAAAAAAGGCGAAGATTTAACCCAAACGAGAGTTATGGAACCGATTATGGAAGTGAAAACACCATCTCAAGCAAAGCCTAAAAAAACTGTTGAAAAACCAGCTCCTGTTAAGGGAAAGAAGAAAAATTGGCCAAAGTATGTTGCTGGATTATTGATTGCTGTGATTGTCATCTTCCTATTCTTTTTATTTGCAACAGATTCGTTTAGCCCGAAAAAAATTTCTGTACCTGATGTAACAAATTTAACTGTGGAAGAAGCTACAAAAAAATTAGAAGCAGAGGGGTTTGTTGTTGGTGAGGAGCATCAGGAGCGGAACCATGAGGAAATTGAGAAAGGTAAGATCATTGAAACAGATCCAGCAAAAAATGCATTGCGTGCAAAAGGCACAGAGATTGATTTAATCGTCAGCTTAGGTGTGGAAATGACGACTGTAGATAATTATGTTGGACAGAATTATAGTCAAGTGGAAGCTTTAATAAAAGGAAAGTATAAAGAAGTACTAAAAGAGGATGTCCCTTCTAATGAACCAGAAGGAAGAATCATTGAGCAAAGTATACCCCCAAATACTGAAGTTGTTGCGAAGGAAGAAACAATTACGTTTAAAGTAAGCCAAGGGGTTAGAATGATAAGGCTTGAAAACCTCAATAATTATACAAAAGCGGATATGGATGACTATGTGAGGAGAGTTGGCCTTAATTGGCGTATTTCACGTGAAGAATATCATGAGTCGATTCCTGCGGGCAGTGTGATATCACAATTGACAAAAGCGGGTACTATGGTGGAAGAAGGTTCCTTCATATCCGTTGTGATCAGTAAAGGACCAGCGAAAAAGCCTGATAAACCACTGGTCATACCTGTAGTCATTGAGTATAAACCTACAGAAGAGGGTATAGCTCAAAACATTCGCATTGAAATTCAAGATAAAAATCATACATTTTCTGAACCAGTAGAGTTTCCAATTTTAGATGATACACCTTACAATATACAGCTTGTTATTGAAGAAGGCAAAGATGCAAGTTATAGAATTATCCGTGACTCAGAAATAATCTTAGAAGACAAAGTTAAATATGAGGATGTCAATTAAGGAGGAATTGGATGGCGCAAGGCCAAATAAGAAAAGCATTAAGCGGTTATTATTATGTTTATGATGGTCATCAACTTATTCAATGTCGAGGACGTGGGGTCTTTCGCAATCGCGGAGAATCCCCGCTTGTTGGTGATATTGTAGAATATTCAACGGAAACAGAAGGATCGGATGGTACCATTCAAAAGATTTTGGAGCGTCAAAATGAATTAGTTCGTCCGCCAATTGCCAATATTGATCAAGGTATTTTAGTATTTTCCGTAAAAGAACCTAATTTCAATACCATTTTATTGGATCGCTTTTTAGTTGTTTTAGAATCATTCCATGTACATCCTATTATTTGTTTAACAAAAATGGATTTGCTGGAAAATGATAAACGTGAGGAATTACAGCAATATATCGTCGATTATCAAAACATGGGCTATACGGTTTTACAAACCTATAAAGATGAGGAAGAATTAGTTGAACGCCTACAGCCTATTTTAAAAGGAAAAACCACTGTATTAGCAGGTCAATCTGGTGTTGGAAAATCAACTTTGCTGAATACACTAATTCCTGAATTAAACTTAAAAACAGGCATCATTTCGCAAAGCTTAGGGCGAGGAAAACATACTACTCGTCATGTCGAGCTTATTGAGGTCTGTGATGGTTTATTGGCAGATACTCCTGGATTCAGTTCTTTTGATTTTGATGAAATTGATAAAGAGGAATTAGGCGCATGTTTTCCTGAAATGGTCAGAGTGGCGGATGATTGTAAATTTAGAGGCTGTTTACACTTGAAAGAACCAAAATGTGCAGTAAAGGCAGCAGTAGAAACGGGAGAAATTCGTGACTACCGCTACAAGCATTATGAACAATTTATGCAAGAAATTATGGATCGAAAGCCGAGGTATTAATGATGATACAAATAGCACCATCAATTTTAGCAGCAAATTTTGCAAAATTAGGGGAAGAAGTAAAAGAAGTAGAGCAAGCAGGTGCAACACTGATTCATATTGATGTCATGGATGGTCACTTTGTACCGAATATTTCATTTGGCTCAATCGTATTGGATGCTATCCGTCCATTAACGAATTTACCGTTAGATGTACATTTAATGATTGAAAATCCAGATCAGTATATTGAACAATTTGCAAAAGCTGGTGCAGATTATATTACAGTGCATGTTGAAGCATGTCGTCATTTACACCGAACAATACAATTAATTCGTTCGTATGGTGTAAAGGCTGGCGTAGTATTAAATCCACATACACCAATAGAGTCGATTCAACACATTTTAGAAGATATCGATATGGTATTGTTGATGACTGTTAATCCAGGCTTCGGTGGACAAAAATTTATTCATTCTGTTGTACCTAAAATTGAAGCATTATCGGCAATTATTAAAGAGCGGGGTCTAGAGATTGCCATTGAAATTGATGGTGGTATTACTGCTGAAACGATTGTTCCATGTGCACAGGCTGGAGCGACGATTTTTGTGGCAGGATCAGCTATTTATAGTAAAGAAGATCGAACAGCTGCACTCCAAGAGATTTTAGCGGCTGGTGAGGCAGCGATTAAGAGATGACGATAGTCGTTGTTTGTGCAGGTGGTCCAAAACAAGAGCTTTGCTCATTTTCATCGTTTCAACAACAGGATGTAGTATTTATTGGAGCAGATCGTGGTGCTTTATATTTACTGGAGCATGGGATTACCCCTCATGCCATTGTTGGTGATTTTGATTCCTTAACAGATGAGGAATATCAATTTGTGCTGGCACAAACCAATGACCAACAACGTTTTCAGGAAGAGAAAAATGAAACAGATACGGATTTAGCTTTGCTTAAAGCCTATACTTATGCACCTCAAGAAATTGTCCTAACAGGTGTTACAGGTGGGCGCTTAGATCATTATGAGGCAGCGGTTCGTTCCATTTATCGACTCCAAAAAGAGCATCCTCAAGTTGAGCTGAAGATTATTAATCATGCAAATATGTTGCAATTTTTATTACCTGGTACGCATACTATTTTTGCAGATGATCGATACCGATACTTGTCTTTTTTTGCTCATGAGGAACCGATTCAAAATGTGACATTACGGCAAGTAAAATATGAAACAACGAATGAGGAAATCTCTTTAGGAACATCACGATTTACAAGTAATGAAATAATAGGAACTTCAGGGTCTATATCTTTCTCGCATGGCATATGTTTAATGATAAGAAGCATAGATTAGCGTAAGGGGGAGAGAGTCCTGAAAGTATATACGTTCCAGCTGCCGAAATTCGTGAGTAGTATCACGCGTACGTGTATTAACCTATTTAAAAAAGATAAGAAAGTAAAAAAATCCGACTAATGTTAGTCGGATTTTTTTACTTTAAGTATATTGAATACTGTAAAAAGAAAAAAATCGATTTGCGCCCAATGCGAAATCGATTTTTTAGAAGCGGCGATTAAACGCGCTCGATTTTACCTGATTTTAATGCACGAGCAGAAACCCATACACGTTTTGGTTTACCGTCAACTAAGATACGAACTTTTTGAAGGTTAGCACCCCAAGTACGTTTGTTAGCGTTCATAGCGTGGGAACGGTTGTTACCAGTACGAGCTTTACGTCCAGTGATTACACATTGTTTTGGCATGTTGTATTCCCTCCTTACTGTTGATGCTGAAAGATTATTATTTCAGTTCGGTATTTCACATACCATAATAATTTAACATACGATGGCGTTCAGTGCAATAGTTTTCACATATCCTTTCAAGAAAAAAACCTTTACAGGCAAAAATCAGTTAGTAAAAGAAGGGAAACTTAAGAAAAGAAGTATTACTACCCTTTTCCACGATAACCAAGTTTTGTCGATACACGTTTACCAGTATCAACTAAGCGCTCAATTAATGTATTAATATGATCTTGAGAGACATTAAAATTCACAAAGCCGATGCTCACTGCACCTATCACTTCACCAAAACCATCTTGTACAGATACCGCAATGGAGGAAGTACCAGCAGTTCGTTCTCCATGACTTATTGCATAGCCCTGCTGTCGGATGTTTTGAAGTTGTCCTTCTAATTCAGCAATTTCGTCTTTCGTTATTAGCTGTTCCAAAATTTCTTTTGACTGAGTGTCAGGCATAGAGGCAAGAATGGCTTTATTGGCTGCGCCGATATGCATAGGTATGCGAATGCCAAGTTGGTCATAAATACGAATCGGATTTGCAGCACTGTCTATTCTTTCTATAATAATCGTATCTAAACCAGCAGGCTTACTTAAATAGACACTTTCTTCAACTTCTCTTGCTAAGCGTTCTAATTCAGGTCTAATTTTACTAATATAATCCATCGTGTCATATACCTGTAAGCCAAGTTCCATCCATATTGTTCCGAGGCGATAATGCTTAGTCTGCTCATCCTGTTCAATCATACCTTGTTTAATCATGGCTTTTAAAATTCTATGTAAAGTACTTAGTGGTAAATTGCATTTTGTAGAAAGCTCTGAAATAGACAAGCTACGGTCATTTGCTTCAGATGCTAAAACCTTCGCAATCGTCATAGCTCGCTCTAATAATTGCATTTGTCCCACCTCCCTTCCTCCTATTTTATTTTTATTCTCCAATTACGTCTAGTTCCAATATTTTCGAGCGAATAGATGTCTATACAAAGATGTGTAAAATGAATCCTCGTACAATTGTTTTTCAATGGATAAATCAAATTTAGATTAAAGGAAAAATAAAAAGTTTTCTAAATATATTGACAGTATAGCATAAAACGAATATATTTTTCATATAAACTTTCCTCTTAACGGAAACGTTTTCCACTACACGGAAAAGGGGTGAAGGGAATGCATTATTGTTCATCAATGTATGCACCTTTGAAACACGTTATAGTAAAACATCCGAAAGATGCTTTCCGAAGCCAGGCACATCTTAGCGATGAATGGAAAACATTTAACTATTTATCTGAGCCTAACTATGAAGAAGCGCTAAGAGAATATGCTGAATTTATTAGGATTCTTGAAAAGTATGTTGATACGATTGATTATTTGCCTGCTAATGATGAAGTAGGGTTAGATTCGCTTTATGCACATGATCCAGTTAAATTCACACCAAATGGCGCCATTATACTGAAATCTGGCAAAAAATTGAGACAGTCAGAAGCAGCAGTATATAAGGCCTTTTTACAGGAGAAAGGTATTCCAATCATTGGGGAACTAACAGGAGAGGCGGTATCAGATGGTGGAGATCTTGTTTGGTTAGATGATCGAACACTCGTTGTAGGTAGAGGTTATCGTACAAATGATGAAGCTATCCATCAATTAAAGGAAATGACAGCGGATATGGTGGATGAGTTTATTGTTGTGCAGCTACTCCATGACTTAGGTGAAGCTGAGTGTTTACATTTAATGTCTTTCATAAGTATGGTAGATCGAGATTTAGCTGTTGTACATTCACGTTTAATGCCAGTATTTTTCCGACAACTGCTTATCGAGCGAGGCATCCAATTAATAGAAGTACCGAAGGATGAGTATGATGCACTGGGCTGTAATGTCTTGGCGCTTGCACCAAGAGTGTACGTTATTCCTGAAGGGAACAAAGTAACAAAACAACAGCTACTTGATGCTGGTGCAACAGTGTTTGAATATAAAGGTGATGAAATTACTGTTAAAGGAACAGGTGGGCCAACATGCCTAACTTGTCCAGTAGTAAGAGGATAAAGGAGACGAAAATTATGTTTAAAAATGTTATTGTTAAAAATCCAGGAAATAGTTTTGTAAACGGGTTAACAACTAGTGATTTAGGTAAACCCATTTTAGAAAAATTGTTTGAACAGCATGAAAAGTATATAGATGCTTTGAAAAAATGTGGCGTTGAGGTTACACAATTACCAGCAAATGAAGCATTCCCAGATTCAACATTTGTAGAAGATACGGCAGTATTAACATCTGAATTTGCTATTATCTCAAACCCTGGAGCAGCTGCTCGTAATCGTGAAATCGAAGATATTGAACCAGCAGTGAAACCATTCTTTGAAAAAATTTACTATATTAAAGGCTCTGGAACGCTTGATGGTGGAGATGTATTACAAGCAGAGAAGAAATTTTACGTAGGGATCTCAGACCGTACAAATGAAGAAGGCGCACAGCAATTTAAAAAAATTGTTGAGCAAGAAGGCTATGAAGCGACTATTATTCCATTAAAAGAGTTCTTCCATTTAAAAACAGGGGTTGCCTATGTTGGGGATAATCGTATGGTGGTAGCTGGTGAGTTTGTCGATCACCCTGCATTTGAATCTTATGATAAAATCGTGATTCCTAAAGAAGATGAATATTCTGCTAACTGTATTCAAGTAAATGATTATATTATTATTCCAGCTGGCTACCCAGAAACAAATCGTAAATTACAAAATCTTGGCTATCAAACTATTGAACTTGAGATGTCTGAGTTTAGAAAACACGATGGTGGCTTAAGTTGTTTATCATTACGTTTTTAAGACATGCTAACATTGCCCAATCAATTTAAAAGGGAAAATTGATTGGGTACTTTTATTCCTTGATTATCTGAATATTTACACTATATGGGAAGTAGGGATGGATGTTGAATAAAGGGGATCAGCTTCACAACAATCAATTAAATCGATCGATGAAAAGCCGTCACTTATTAATGCTTTCACTTGGGGGTGTTATTGGAACGGGCTTATTTTTAAATGTTGGCTATACCATTAATCAAGCAGGACCAGGTGGTGCTCTAATTGGTTACTTGTTTGGTGGCCTAATTTTGTTTATGGTCATGAACTGTCTTGGGGAATTGGCTGTTTATATGCCAGTTACAGGCTCCTTCCAAACATACGCTACACGTTTCATTAGTCCTTCAGCTGGTTTTTCATTAGGCTGGATGTATTTTGTCGGGTCTGCCGCCACAGCTGGTGTTGAATTTACAGCTGCTGGGATTTTAATGCAACATTGGTTTCCGACTGTACCGATATGGATTTGGTGTGCTGTGTTTATGGTTCTTTTATTTGTCTTAAATGCTTTAACAACAAAGGGCTTCGCTGAAGCAGAGTTCTGGTTTGCTAGTATCAAAGTTGTTGCAGTCATAGCATTTATCATTATAGGTGGTGCGGCCATTTTCGGATTAATTCCATTAGCAGATCGTCCAACGCCACATCTGACAAATTTAGCACCTACTGGTTTATTCCCAGCAGGTATTTCTATTATTTTTGTCACAATGATGAATGTTATTTTCTCTTATCAGGGATCAGAGCTTGTTGGTATTGCAGCAGGTGAAACCGAGAACCCTGAAAAAAATATTCCAAGAGCGATTCGTACTATTCTTTTTAGAATTATAGTCTTTTATATTGCCTCCATTATTGTATTATCGGCGATATTCCCAGCATCAGAGCTTGGTCTTGTAGAAAGTCCATTTGTAACGTTGATGAATATAGCAGGTGTTCCATATGCAGCTAGTATCATGAATTTTGTTATATTAACGGCTATTTTATCAGTCGGCAATTCATGTCTGTATGCGTCAACACGTTTATTATTTTCTATGTCACAAGAGGGAATGGCACCTAAGTTATTTGGTCGATTGACTAAAAATAAAGTGCCTTTAAATGCGCTCATTTTTACAATGGCTTTCTCACTATTATCCTTATTAACAAGTGTAATGGAAGCAGATGCAGTATTTGTGTTACTCATGTCGGTGGCCGGAATCTCTGTCACAATCTCATGGATGGGGATTTGTGCTTCTCAACTAATGTTCCGCTATCGTTATGTAAAGTCTGGAGGAAATTTGGCTGATTTAAAATTTAAAACACCTCTATTTCCTTTAATACCTGTATTTTGTATTATCTTTTGTGTATTTATTTTAGTATTTTTAGCGTTTGATCCAACGCAAAGAATCGGTTTACTGTACGGGATTGGCTTCTTTATTGCCTGTATGATTTTTTATCAATTGAAATTAAAAAATGCAACAACGACAGATAGTAAAAGTGAAGAGTCACTAGAAATTCGTTAACCAAAAATTTAACGAATTGAGGCTAAAGGAGAGTTTGTATGAATAATTATATGTGGAATACACCTGAAAAACTGCGAGCATTGCTATGTGAAATTGTCAGTTGGGAAAGCAGGACATTGACAAAGGGTGAAAATGACTTTGCCTATAAATTAAAAGATAAATTGTTAACGCTTCCATATTTTGAAAAACATCCAGAGCTTATTGAATTACATGATGCAGGGCTTGGAAGAAATGCTGTTACGGCATTTTATAAGCACCCAACAGCAACAGAAACAGTGGTGTTAATCAGTCACTTCGATACAGTGCATACGGAGGAATATGGAGAACTAGAGCCACTAGCTTTTTATCCAGAGGAATTAACAAAAAAACTGATGGAGTCTAAATACAAAGAAGATTTACCAGAAGCGGCTAGAATTGATTTGGAGTCAGGTAATTATTTATTTGGTCGTGGCACAATGGATATGAAAATGGGACTTGCTTTACATATGCAGCTCATTGAAAAGGCAAGCTTTGAACAATGGCCAATTAATTTGATTTTAACTACTGTACCTGATGAGGAAGTAAACTCTGCTGGAATGCGAGCTGCTGTTGTGGAGCTTGTGAGACTTCGTGAACAACATGGGCTAACCTATAAATTATTTTTAAATAGTGAACCTTCCTTTTCGCAAGGGCCATCTGATACAAATGAATATATCTATTCAGGTACTATAGGGAAAATAATGCCAGCTGCTTTATTTTATGGCAAAGAGACGCATGTTGGCGAACCTTTAAAGGGCATGACCGCTAACTTTATTGCTTCTTATATGACACAGTACATGGAGTGGAATCCTCTTTTCCGTGAAACAGATTTGGGAGAAAGTACGCCACTGCCAGTTTCTTTACAATTAAAAGATTTAAAAATGGAGTATTCTACACAAACACCATATCGTGCGGCTGCACTGTACAATGTATTTTTATTAAAACGTACAGCTGCAGAAGTAATGGCTATCTTTGAACAAGTGGCATTACAAGCCATGGCTGCTTGTAATGAGCAATACCAAAAAGTTTGCACCCGAGAAAAAGTACAAGGGGTAGGGAATGTACAGGTTTTGCGATATGAGGCATTGTTGGAGCATGCTATCCATAAATTGGGTGAGGAGGAAGTGCGAACGATCAAACAGCAAGTTCTTCAGCATCACGCATGGGACGATCGTGAAAAATCTATACGTATTGTTGATCAGCTCATGATTCGTTGTCAGGAATTAGCACCAGCAACAGTTTTGCTATATGCACCACCTTATTATCCAGCAATTAATTCATCCAATCATCCACTTGTTATTCAATCGATTGAATTGATGAAGAAAACGGCTCAAACATTTGCTATTGAGGTGGAGCAGATTCATTATTTTAACGGGATTTGTGATTTAAGTTATGTTAACTACACAGATGATTCAAACGAGTGGTTAGCATTCGAACGTAACACACCTGTATGGGGAGATACGTATAGTATTCCGTTTAAAGAAATGTCTGCATTACAGGGGCCTGTATTAAATGTCGGTCCCTTTGGCAAAGATGCACACCAAAAAACAGAAAGACTGCATGTGGATAGTGCCTTTAAAGAAATGCCTGTTATGATCGACAAGCTTATTAAAAGTCTTTTTTAGTCAAATAAATTTTAAAATATTGAACTGAATATAATATAAACAAAGTTGATGCTATAAAAGTATCAACTTTTTTATTTATCAAAAAAATTTCGACCTACTTGTATTTTTCATTCTTTAGACGATACATATAGAACATTATATAACTGAAAGCGGACAATAGGAGCGAGTATTATGAAAAATCAAGAAAAAATAGCTTTTTCTATTCGCAAAGAAATGGTTCAGTCGAATTTAAAAGGGATGAGAACAGTTGCTTGGTCACTTATGTATGTATCGGCTATTATTTCCCTTATTCATTATGGAGAGGTTTTCTTTGTCAAAGCAGAAAGAGCCATGGTCCCCGTCTATATTGCCATTCATATCGCCATGTTTTATATAGATATAGCCGTATTGTTATTTGTTAGGGAAAAACGAATTCACATTACCTCTGTTAATATACAGAAGTATGAACACCTAGTTGTTATTTATATTTACACGATTATGCTATTGATTACGGCAATTTCGGTAATGGATGTTTATTTCTTTCATCATGCAGCATTATATGAGGTGATTTTAATCATTATTTGTACGGTATTTGCATTACCTTTACGAAAAATTAGTTGGATTATTTTACTTTCTGCACCAGCAATTATTGCGAGTACATATTTGAGTGTTGGCATGTCCAGTGAGAATATTAAAGTCATATTACCGATGTCTCTTTTAATTCCGATTGGTATCATAATTCAATATCAGACCTACAAGGTTCGAAAACAAATAACTACGCAGCATATTTTATTGGATGAAGAAATGATCAAAACGAAACAATTATCAGAGCTGCTAGCTGTTAAAAATAAAGCATTAGCAGAGCAAGCACTAAAAGATCCTTTAACGAATCTGCCAAATCGACGAGCATTTAATCAGCAATTGACTAAAATAGGACATCAGCTTCATCAACCACAAACATTAACGGTAATGATGATTGATATTGATTATTTTAAAAAGTTTAATGATTACTATGGACATATACAGGGTGACGCGGTCATTGTTAAAGTAGCCTCCTTATTGGCGGAAATTGCAGAGAAGTATCAGGCGTTTGTTGCTCGTTGGGGTGGAGAAGAATTTATTATGATTAGTCAGCATACTGAGAAGTTTGCTGAGCCTATATGTGAAGAAATTTTAAAGGAAGTGCGTGACTTAAAGATTCCACATAGGCAATCAGATATTGTTCAATACGTAACGGTTAGTATTGGAATGTGTCATGCTAACCTGACAATGTATGAGCATTTACAAACATGCTGTGATATTGCTGACCAAGCGTTATATTTAGCTAAGCAGAACGGACGAAATAACTATTTTCGTAAAATGGCAATTTTTGACGGAAAGGAAAATGCGTCTATTTGAAGTCAGAAAACGTTGCTATAAAGCCTTTCTATACTGCCTTAGGTTGCTTAAATTATAACGAAAGTGTTACAATATACTTTAGTCAAAAAGAGCCAAGGAGGCATTCCTATGTCAATTGAATTAAACAATGAATTCGGCCAAATTGATATTTCAACAGATGTACTTGCACAAATTGCTGGTGGTGCTGCTGTAGAATGCTACGGTATTGTTGGCATGGCATCTAAACATCAAATTCGTGATGGTCTAACTGATATTTTACGTAAAGAAAACTTCGCAAAAGGTGTTGTTATTCGACAACAGGACGACGATTTACATATAGATATGTACATTATTGTTAGTTACGGGACAAAAATTTCGGAAGTTGCTTACCAAGTGCAATCGAAAGTGAAATATACAGTAGATAAAACATTAGGTATGAGCGTAAAATCTGTCAATATCTTTGTACAGGGCGTTCGTGTAGCGAATTAAGAGGAGGAACTAAATCGAATGCAGTCTTTAGACGGTATAAAGTTTGCTGAAATGGTACAAATGGGTGCGCATCATCTATACCAAAATGCAAATTATGTAGATTCATTAAATGTATTCCCAGTACCGGACGGTGATACAGGGACTAATATGAACTTATCGATGACATCTGGCGCAAAGGAAACAGAACTTGCCGCTTCAGAACATATTGGTAAAACAGCACAGGCATTATCAAAAGGTCTTTTAATGGGTGCGCGCGGAAATTCAGGCGTTATTCTATCGCAATTATTCCGAGGCTTTGGGAAGTTTATTGAAAAAGAAGCAACCATTGATGCAAAAGGCTTTGCAGCGGCTTTCCAAGCGGGTGTTGATACAGCTTATAAAGCTGTTATGAAACCTGTAGAAGGAACTATTTTAACAGTAGCACGTGAGGCGGCAAAAAAAGGTGTAGAAGTGGCAGAAACTGAAACCGATATCATTGCCGTGATGGAAGCTTTTACAGCAGAAGCAAAGGCTTCATTAGATCGCACACCTGAATTGCTACCTGTTTTAAAAGAGGTCGGTGTTGTGGATAGTGGTGGTCAGGGCTTACTATTTGTGTATGAAGGGTTTCTAGCCTCTTTAAAAGGTGAGCCTCTTCCAGAGAAAAATGATGCGACCTTAGATGATTTAATCAATGCAGAGCATCATAGAGTACAGGATTTCATGAATACTGAAGATATTGAATTTGGCTATTGTACTGAAATAATGGTGCGTTTAGAAGAAGGGAAAGAACCTTTCGATGAGGAGCATTTCCGTAATGAATTAAATCCTTTGGGGGATTCTTTGCTTGTGATCTCCGATGAAGAAATTGCGAAGGTTCATATCCATTCTGAGCAACCAGGTTCTGTTTTATCAATCGGACAAAAATACGGTAGTCTTATTAAAATAAAAGTTGATAATATGCGTGAGCAGCATTCAGCGATTGTTGGTGAGGAGCATAAAGCACCAACGACTGCCAAAAAAGTAGAAAAACATCCGTATGCTATCGTAACGATTGCGATGGGTGAGGGTGTGGCAGAATTATTGCGCTCTATCGGTGCTTCATATGTCATTGAAGGTGGTCAAACAATGAACCCTTCAACTGAAGATATCGTTAAAGCCGTACAAGAAATCGGTGCAGAAAAAGTATTAATCTTACCGAATAATAAAAATATCGTTATGGCAGCAGAGCAAGCGGTTGAACTATTAGAGATTGACGCAGCGGTTGTTCCTACGAAGACGATTCCACAAGGGATGGCAGCGATTTTAGCGTTTAACCCTGAAGCAGCTGTTGATCTAAATAAAAAGACAATGTCCGATGCATTTGCTAATGTGAAGACAGGTCAAGTAACCTATGCAGTGCGTGATACATCTATTGATGGTGTGGAAATCCGTAAAGATGATTTTATGGCATTAGCAGAAGGTAAAATTGTCCTTTCTACACCAGCATTAAAGGATGCAGCAGAAAAGGTAATCACAGATTTAGTCGATGAAGATGCTGAGATAGTTACAGTGATCTATGGCGAAGATACAACTGAACAGGCTGCTTCAGCATTAGCAGCTTTCATTGAAGAGAACTATCCAGATGTAGAAGTTGAATTATTTGATGGTAAACAAGGGTTATATCCATATATTATTTCAGTAGAATAATTACATGCTACTTTGCTATTCCGTAAAGAAAGCAGTGCACAAAACGTGTACTGCTTTTGTTTATGCTACAAAGAAGAGGATGTATAATATTTAGTAAAAACGTGCTAAATATGAACAGCTAGATGTACGTGTCCAGAGGATAAAAAATTTGGAATTATTGGAATATCAACTGTTTTATTGATGTGTATATATGGTGTGGACAAAAAATAAACCTATATAGTTACTATAAATTATAGTAGTGGTAATTTTCTGAAAGTTGATAAATTAAATGCTTTACTTTTATAGTAGCTATCAAGCATGATATAAGTAAAAATAAATATTATTATATGAATAGAATAGAGGGGTGTTTGTATGAAGTTTACTTCAGTATTTGATATTATTGGACCAGTCATGATTGGGCCTTCCTCCTCTCATACGGCAGGTGCAGCTCGCATTGGGCGTGTTGCAAGGGATTTATTTGGTAGACAACCTAAATGGGCAAAAATTCATTTATATGGATCATTTGCTGAAACGTATAGAGGACATGGTACAGATGTTGCGATAGTGGGGGGCCTATTAGATTACGATACATTTGATGACCGTATTAAAATAGCATTTGAAGAGGCCGAAAAAGTGGGATTAGAATATGAATTTATTCCCGAAACGGCTAATACGGAGCATCCCAATACAGCTCGGCTTGTCATTGGAGACGATGAAGGGGAAATGTCTGTAGTTGGTATTTCGATTGGTGGCGGAAAAATTGAAATCAGTGAAGTCAATGGTTTTAAGCTACGTTTAACAGGTGGTATGCCAGCAATTCTTGTTGTGCATGATGATCGTGCTGGCTGTATTGCCAATGTAGCCAATTGTTTAGCAATGCATGAAGTCAATATTGGGCATATGGAAGTTTCACGTATAGAACGTGGTTTAACAGCTCTAATGGTGATTGAAATTGATCAAAACATTGAAGATAAGGTGCTACAGCAAATATCTTTAATTCCACATATTACAAAGGTTTCTAAAATTAATAACTAAGGGGGTGTCCCAAAATGGACGTTTTATTTCATAATGTTCGTGAGCTTGTAGAACGAGCAGAGCAAGAAGGAAAATTAATATCAGAAATCATGATCGAACAGGAAATATTGATTACTGGCAGAACGCGAGAAGAAATCATCCAACAAATGGATCGAAATCTAACCGTGATGGAAGAAGCCATTGAACGAGGATTACAAGGTGTGCAATCAGTAACAGGTTTAACTGGTGGGGACGCCGTATTGCTTCAAAATTATATTGCGCAAGGAAAATCACTATCAGGTGATTTATTATTAGATGCTGTAAGCAAAGCCGTTGCAACAAATGAAGTAAATGCAGCGATGGGAACAATATGTGCAACGCCGACAGCGGGTTCTGCAGGTGTTGTACCAGGAACGCTTTTTGCAGTGAAAAATAAATTAAATCCAACTCGTGAGCAAATGATCCGTTATTTATTTACGTCAGGAGCTTTTGGGTTTGTGGTTGCGAATAACGCTTCCATTTCAGGTGCTGCTGGTGGTTGTCAGGCAGAAGTTGGTTCTGCTGCAGGAATGGCTGCTGCTGCCATTGTTGAAATGGCTGGAGGTACGCCACAGCAATGTTCGGAAGCATTTGCCATTACCTTAAAAAATATGCTTGGTCTTGTCTGTGATCCAGTAGCAGGTCTTGTTGAAGTACCATGTGTCAAACGTAATGCCATGGGTGCATCTAACTCGCTAGTAGCGGCAGATATGGCACTTGCAGGTGTAACAAGTCGTATTCCCTGTGATGAAGTAATTGGCGCTATGTATCGCATTGGACAATCCATGAGTCCGAATCTGAAAGAGACTGCACGAGGCGGTCTAGCGGCAACACCAACAGGAAAGGCTATTAGTAAAGCTATACTTGAAAATGGTGGCCTACAAAGTATTAAAGCTCTTCAATAAAACTGGTGAAACATGCTATCTAAAAAGGTAGCATGTTTTTATATTGGTTTAGTTGCGAATGATTTTAGTATAATAAAATAAGCACCCATTTTGTAAGGGGGGCTTTATCAGACGCTCCATTCCTTTGTAGGAACGCTCAAGGTAAATTAAAAGGAGTTTTTTTAGTGGAAATAACTAATCTACCATTTTTAACAAAACAAGCTATAGAGGATCGTCGTTATCTTCATCAATATCCAGAGCTTTCTGGACAAGAATTTGAAACAAGTCAATTTATTCGTAAACGATTAGAGCAGCTTCAAATTGAAATATTAGAGTATGATCCTCCTAGCGTAGTGGCTATGATTCAAGGAACAAAAGGTACGAAGACAATTGCCTTACGAGCAGATATAGATGCCTTACCAATTGTTGAAGAAGGTGATAAGCCCTATATCTCTCAAAAGCCAGGTGTGGCACATATGTGTGGTCATGATGGGCATACAGCGATTTTATTGGCAGTAGCACAATGGATAGCGATGAATAAGGAAAAAATCGAGTCAAATATTATGCTTATTTTCCAATCAGCTGAAGAAATCACACCAAGTGGAGCAGATTTTTTAATTCAAAATGGCGTGCTAGAAAATGTTGATGCTATTTTTGGTATTCATTTATGGCAAGGTTTAGAGAAAGGGAAAATAGGCTTAACGCATGGGCCAATGATGGCTTCGGTCGATGATTTTGAAATTGAGATTCAAGGTCATGGTGGACATGGTTCAATGCCACATGAAACGATTGATCCCATTTATATTGCGAGCCATTTAATGCAAGCCTTTCAGAGTATCATTAGTCGAACAATCAATCCTATTGAGGCTGGCGTTATTACAGTAGGAAATATTCAAGCAGGAACAACGTATAACATTATTCCAGAGACAGCAAAATTAATAGGAACGATTAGGGCATTAACTCCTGAAACAGTAGCTACCATTCAAGCGAAGATGGTAAGTTTAACAGAAGGGATTTGCCATGCTTTTGGGGCGAAAGGGACAATCGATTTTATTATAGGGACGCCTCCCCTTATCAATGATCCTCAGCAATCACGCTTCGTAGAATCTATCGTTTGTGAAAATTTTGGGCAGGATGTATTCGAGCTTGTTGATCCAGTAATGGGGGGCGAGGATTTTTCATATTATCTAAAGCATAGGCCAGGTGCATTTATTTTTGTTGGGATGGGTGGCGAAAAAAGCCAATATCCACATCATCATCCAAAATTTGATTTAGATGAAGATGTCTTTCCTGATGCCATTAAGCTTTTTATTGACATGATTTTGCAATATAAATGACAGACGTTTATAACCCTATCATGCATTGATGGGGTTTTTGCTTATGTGTAGAGGCTGCGAATTAATATATGATACATTAGATATAGGAAGCTAGGATGGTTACATAAAGAGTACCACTTGAATGAAGGGAGTTGTGGGATAGGATGACTGAATTATTTAGCCATGTCAATGAAGTGAAAGGCATCGGGAAAGAAACAGCAGCACATCTTGAATCACTAGGCATCAATACAGTAGCTGATTTATTATGGACGTTCCCACATCGACATGAAGATTTTCGTTTAAAAGATTTAGCGCAAACACCACATAACGAACGCGTTACAGTTGAGTGCAAGGTAGAACGTGAGCCTACGATATTATTTTTAGGTCGTAATAAATCAAGACTTCAAGTAACAGTTTTGGCAGGACGTCACTTAGTAAAAGTTGTATTTTTCAATCAAGGCTATTTAAAGCAAAAGCTTGTACCGGGTTCCATTATTACCGTGACGGGGAAATGGGATCGTGGTAGACAAGTAATCAATGGTACAACTGTCACATTTGGGCCAAAAACAGATCAAGTAGACTTTGAGCCAGTGTATAGTCTGAAAGGTTTGATTCCACAAAAAAGATTTCGTAAATATATGCGACAAGTGTTAGATGATTTTGGTGCAGAGCTACCAGAGGCGATTCCATATTATTTACAGGAGTCCTATAAGCTTGTTCCGATACGAGAGGGCTTGGAGGGTATCCATTTTCCGCTGGATGCTGGGCATGCTAAACAAGCAAGAAGACGCTTTGCTTATGAGGAGCTATTAAACTTCCAATTGCGTATACAGGCATTACGTAAAACGCGGAAAGAGAGTGAGCGTGGCACAATCATTCAGTTTGATGTGCATAAACTACGAGCATTTATTGCTTCATTGCCCTATGAATTAACAAATGCTCAAAAACGAGTGGTTAATGAAATTTGTAAAGATTTGAAGGAACCACATCGAATGAATCGTTTGCTGCAAGGCGACGTAGGTTCTGGGAAAACAGTAGTAGCGGCAATCGGTTTATATGCAGCTGTGACAGCGGGCTTTCAAGGAGCCTTAATGGCACCAACTGAAATTTTAGCGGAACAGCACTTGGAGAACTTAAAAGAATGGTTTCAACCCTTTGATGTTCGTGTTGCTTTGTTATCTGGGTCAACTAAAACAAAGGAGCGACGTGGGATTTTAGCAGATTTGGCAAATGGTGATCTTGACATTGTCATTGGCACACATGCGTTAATTCAGCCAGATGTTATATTTCAAAAGCTAGGTTTTGTCATCACAGATGAGCAGCATCGCTTTGGTGTGGAACAACGTCGAATTTTGCGTGATAAAGGGGAGAATCCAGATGTCCTCTTTATGACAGCTACTCCTATACCGCGTACACTTGCTATTACTGCATTTGGGGAAATGGATGTATCGATAATTGATGAAATGCCAGCGGGCCGTAAACAGATTGAAACGCATTGGATGAAAAAAGAGCAACTCGGCTCTGTGATGTCCAAGCTAGAATTGGAGCTAGCGGCTGGAAGACAAGCTTATGCTATTTGTCCACTTATTGAGGAATCTGATAAGCTTGATGTTCAAAATGCTGTAGAAATTTATGAGCAACTAGCCACTTATTTTAAAGATCGTTATCAGGTCGGTTTAATGCATGGACGTTTATCAGCCGATGAAAAAGATGCGGTGATGCGCGATTTTAGTGAAGGAACAATTCAGCTTTTAGTTTCTACAACAGTTGTGGAGGTAGGTGTTAATGTACCGAATGCTACCTTTATGATTGTCTATGATGCTGAGCGTTTTGGCCTAGCGCAATTGCACCAGCTCCGAGGGCGTGTCGGGCGTGGTGAGCACCAGTCATACTGTATTTTACTTGCTGATCCTAAGTCTGATGAAGGGAAAGAGCGTATGCAGTCGATGACGGAAACGAATGATGGTTTCCGTTTAGCTGAAAAAGATTTAGAATTAAGGGGACCAGGGGACTTTTTTGGTAGAAAGCAAAGTGGTTTGCCAGATTTTAAAGTAGCTGATTTAGTACATGATTATCGTATACTCGAGACCGCAAGAAAAGATGCAACAGAGATGCTTGAAACAAAAGCGTTTTGGCAGGATGATGACTATCAATACTTGCGTAAAATGCTAGAAGAGTCGGGTGTATTACAGGGAGAGCGCTTCGATTAGTATTGAGGGCTTATGAGCATAGGAGAATGTGAGTACTTGATTTCAAAACAAGTCTTGCATTCTTTTTTTATACTCTATATACTGATATTAGTACCAAGTGCTAATAACAACTCAAAAGGTGGCGAATGATGTTGAGACGAACGAAAAAAGAGCGACAGCGACTACTATCTGAAACGATAGCTGAAAATCCATTCGTCACAGATGAACAGCTAGCAACACAGTTTCAGGTAAGTGTCCAAACAATTCGTTTAGATCGTATGGAGTTATCTATACCAGAATTACGAGAGCGAATTAAAGATGTTGCTTCTAAAAACTATGAAAATGAAGTAAAATCTCTACCGATTGATGAAGTCATCGGAGAAATTGTAGATATTGAATTAGATAATCGAGCACTATCGATTTTTGATGTACAAGAAGAGCATGTTTTTCAGCGCAATGGCATCGCACGTGGACATCATTTGTTTGCACAAGCAAACTCATTAGCGGTCGCAGTAATTGATGACGAACTAGCATTAACCGTACATTCCAATATAACATTTGTGAAACCTGTGCGTGCTGGAAATCGTGTTATTACAAAAGCGATTGTTATCGGACGAGATGATCTTAATCATCGTACAAAAGTCGAGGTAACATCTACCGTAAATGGTGAAACCGTTTTTGTTGGTGAATTTGATATGTACCGCACGAAAGGTAAAGGTGAGTAACAATGAAATTAGCGCTTGATGGAATGGGTGGAGACAATGCACCAAAATCAGTTGTTGAAGGTGCACTCTTAGCATTAGAGCAAATCCCAAATTTAGAAATCCAATTATATGGTCAGCAAGATAAGCTTGAGCCATTTTTAAAACAACATGATCGATTAACAATCATACATTGTGAGGAAATAGTAGAAGGAACGGATGACCCTGCACGTGCTGTTCGTCGAAAAAAGGATTCTTCAATGGCTCGTATGATGGAATCGGTGGAAGAAGGTAGAGCAGATGCTTGCCTATCTGCTGGGAATACCGGAGCGTTAATGGCAGGGGGCTTATTTAAAGTTGGCCGAATTGAGGGGATAGCCCGTCCAGCTTTGGCTACAACATTACCGACATTGGATGGTAAAGGCTTCTTAATGCTTGATTTAGGAGCAAATGCAGATGCACGACCAGAGCACTTAGTGCAATATGCGATTATGGGTGATATTTATGCTAAAAAGGTTGGAGGCTTACAAAAACCACGAATTGGCCTATTAAATATCGGTACTGAGGAAAAAAAGGGTAATGAATTAACGAAAGCTGCCTTCGAATTATTGAAGGAAGCTGATTTGAATTTTATTGGTAATGTAGAAGCGCGTGATTTGCTTGAAGGAGTAGCGGATGTTGTTGTAACAGATGGCTTTACAGGCAATATGGTGTTGAAGTCTATTGAAGGGACGGCTGGCGCTTTATTTTCAATGTTAAAAGAGGCATTTATGTCATCAACGAAAACGAAAATTTCAGCAGCACTCATGAAAAATAATTTACGTGACTTAAAAAATAAAATGGACTACACAGAGTATGGTGGTGCAGGGTTGTTTGGCTTACAAGCACCTGTAATTAAAGCGCATGGCTCATCGAATGCAAAAGCAATTTTTAGTGCGATTCGACAAGCTAATACGATGGTAGAGCATGCTGTTATTTCGACGATTACTGATACAGTACGTCACTTAGAAATTGATTAAACAAAGGGGATTATTCAAATGACGAAAATAGCATTTATTTTTCCAGGACAAGGTTCGCAAGTAGTAGGGATGGGTCAAGAGTTTGTTGAAAATGCAGCAGACAGTAAAGCATTTTATGATCGTGCAGATCAAGCTCTTCAATTTGAATTATCTAAGTTAATGTTAGAAGGTCCAGCTGAGGAGTTAACACTGACATACCACGCTCAGCCAGCACTTCTTACTACGGGTGTAATGGTAGCTGAAAAGCTGCGTGCAGCAGGAATTCAGCCACACTATGCTGCGGGTCATTCGCTTGGAGAATATGGTGCATTGGTTTTAGCAGGCGTAATGTCATTTGATGATGCCGTGTCTATCGTGCATAAACGTGGTCTTTATATGAATGAAGCTGTACCAGCAGGACAAGGAGCGATGGCAGCGATTCTAGGGATGGAATTAGAGGCATTGAACGCAGTTACAGAGCTGGTTTCAGCAGCGGGTGATTCTGTGCAGGTAGCCAATGTGAATTGTCCAGGACAAATTGTTATCTCAGGCACTAAAGAAGGTGTAGATAAAGCGATTATTGCTGCAAAAGAAGCAGGGGCAAAGCGCGCAATACCTTTAGTTGTGAGCGGTCCATTTCATTCTGAATTGATGCGACCATCCTCAGAGAAACTGCAAGCAGCATTAGCAGAGATTACTTTATCTGCACCTGAAATCCCTGTTATCGGCAATGTAATGGCGAAGGAATTAAAGGATGTACCAGCGATTCAGCAGGAGCTAGTTGAACAGGTATATAGTGCAGTGCAATGGGAAGCATCTATGCGTGAAATGATTGCACAAGGTGTCGATGTCTTTATCGAATGTGGACCTGGCAAAGTATTAAGCGGTCTCTTGAAAAAAATTGATCGTTCAGTTGCTGCTTATTGTGTCTATGATGAAGCATCATTAGAAGCGGTTTTAGAAGCGTCGAAGGAGTGGTCAATCAATGCGTAAATTAGAAGGTAAAGTAGCTGTTGTAACAGGAGCTTCAAGAGGGATTGGACGTGCTATTGCTGTAAAGCTTGCTGAGGAAGGTGCTAAGGTTGTAGTAAACTATAGTGGCTCACAGGCAAAAGCGGAAGAAGTCGTTGAGATGATTCAAGCAAACGGTGGGGAAGCCATTGCGGTGCAAGCTAGCGTTTCACAGACGGAAGAAGTAACCGCATTAATGGATGCCGCTGTGAAAACATTTGGTTCTCTTGATATTTTAGTGAATAATGCAGGTATTACTAGAGATAACCTGTTAATGCGTATGAAGGAAGACGAATGGGACGATGTATTAAATACGAATCTTAAAGGGGTTTTCCTTTGTACAAAGGCGGTAACACGTCAAATGATGAAGCAACGTGCAGGTCGTATTATTAATATTTCTTCCATCGTTGGTGTAGCGGGTAATGCTGGTCAAGCAAACTATGTTGCGGCTAAAGCAGGTGTTATTGGACTCACAAAAACGACGGCAAAAGAATTAGCTTCACGCAATATTTTAGTTAATGCGATTGCGCCAGGCTTTATTGAAACAGAAATGACAGAGCAACTACCAGAAGATATTAAAAAAGGTATGCTTACGCAGATCCCTCTTGCGAAACTTGGACAGCCAGAGGATATTGCCAAGGCAGTAGCTTTCCTTGCTTCCGATGATGCTAACTATATGACAGGGCAAACGCTTCATATAGATGGTGGTATGGTAATGTAATTTCGATTAGGCATATACGCTGATTTTTTGTATAATCATTTGAGGGGAGGTGAATCATTTGTCTACAGTATTAGAACGTGTAACAAAAGTAATCGTGGACCGTTTAGGTGTTGAAGAAAGCGAAGTAACACTTGAAGCTTCTTTCCGTGATGATTTAGGTGCTGACTCATTAGACGTAGTTGAACTTGTAATGGAACTTGAAGACGAGTTTGATATGGAAATTTCTGATGAAGATGCTGAAAAAATCTCAACAGTAGGTTCTGCAATTTCATACATCGAAAGTAAATTAAACTAATTTCGTTAAAACTTTATTTAGCGAAAATGGATCACCTTTATAGATGTGATGGTCATCATAATACACAATGGTATTTATGATAGCATGAATAAAGTAGAAATAGTTTGTCTGCTTTGACTTGATAGAAGAAGCAGCTTCAATGAACAAAGATGTATTCAAAGGGGACGAAATAGATCGATTTTCGATCTATTGACGTCCCTTTTTCATGTTAAAAATCGGGGGCATAATGTCTAAAATTTTTTTGAGCTGACGACTGGAGTTAACCAAAAATCATCCCACAAGCATTCAACTTTCATTTTAGAGGAGATCATTTTCTATGAATAAGATAAATTTTCGAAAAAATTTCCAAAACATTGTGTTTAAGCCGAAATACTTTTGCATAAACGCCTTGAAAAAGGTACACTAAAACGGTAGAAACTATTAGGAAGGCAGATTTGTTCAATGGCTATGAAAAGAAAAGGAACTATGCAGAAATCTGGCGTACTTCCTGAAAAAGTACGCAACCAATTCGAGCTGTTACAGCATGAATTAAATATCACTTTTATTAATAAAAATTTATTGTATCAAGCATTCACGCATTCATCTTATGTGAATGAGCATCGCCGTAAGCTATTTACGGATAATGAGCGTCTTGAATTTTTAGGAGACGCAGTACTTGAACTATCTGTTTCTAAATATCTTTTTGAGAAATACCCAAATATGAGCGAGGGTGAGTTAACAAAGTTAAGAGCTTCTATCGTTTGTGAGCCATCACTAGTTATTTTTGCGAATGAATTAGGCTTTGGACGCTTCGTGTTACTTGGAAAAGGTGAGGAATTAACAGGTGGTCGGGAACGCCCAGCGCTACTTGCAGATGTGTTTGAATCATTTGTAGGTGCACTCTATCTAGATCAAGAATTACAAACGGTCGTGTCGTTTTTAGAGCGTATCGTGTTCCCAAAAGTAGAAGTAGGTGCTTTTTCGCATGTGATGGATTTTAAAAGTCAATTGCAAGAAATGGTACAACAAACCAATAATGGACTTCTTCATTACGAAATAATCGATGAAAAAGGCCCAGCACATAACCGTACCTTTGTATCAAGCGTATTATTGAACGGGCAAGAGCTTGGTATTGGTCGTGGAAAATCAAAAAAAGAAGCCGAGCAGCAAGCTGCACAATGTGCAATGCGAATGATGCGTGAAGAAGCTGCAAAAGAGGAGGCTTAATAGATGTTCCTAAAACGACTAGAAGTGATTGGCTTTAAATCCTTTGCGGAGCGCATTGGAATTGATTTTGTACCCGGTGTTACAGCGGTTGTTGGACCAAATGGCAGTGGAAAAAGTAATGTCACAGATGCGATTCGTTGGGTACTTGGGGAGCAATCGGCAAAGTCGTTACGTGGAGCAAAGATGGAAGATGTTATTTTTGCTGGCAGTGACTCTCGTAAGCCACTCAACTTTGCAGAGGTAACACTTATATTAGACAATACTGACGAGCAACTTGCTTTTTCTTATACAGAAGTCAGCGTAACAAGACGCGTATACCGTTCAGGTGATAGTGAATATTTATTAAATAACCAACAGTGTCGCCTGAAGGATATTACGGACTTGTTTATGGATTCAGGGCTTGGGAAAGAGGCATTTTCAATTATTTCTCAAGGCCGTGTTGATGAAATCTTAAATAGCCGCCCTGACGACCGTCGTTCGATTTTTGAAGAGGCAGCTGGCGTTTTAAAGTATAAAATAAGAAAGAAAAAAGCAGAGCATAAGCTTGTAGAGACAGATGAGAATTTGTATCGTGTATTAGATATACTCCATGAATTAGACAACCGATTAGAGCCGCTTGAAATGCAGGCTTCTAGTGCGAGAGACTATGTCCAAATGTCTACCGAGCTAAAAGATTTTGATATTGCCATTCTTGTGCATGATTTTAAAAATTGTGCACAATCTTTGCATGCACTAAAAGCTGAATTTACCGAGCTGTCTGCAACTGAGCAACAACAAGCTCAAAATATTGCAACAATCGATATACAAACAACCAATATTCGCAAGTTATTAAAAGAACTTGATGATTATTTGGATGTTTCACAGGCTGATCTTGTCAATGCCACAATGGAGGTAGAGCGTTGGGATGGTCGTAAAGCACTAATGGCTGAAAAACGACAAAATGCTTCCAATCAACTACTGCAGCTGAATGCGACATTACAAGAAGCAAAAGAAGAAGTAGACGTACTGCTTGTACAAGAACAGGAGAAAAAAGAAGCATTTTCAGAGAAACAGCAAGCACTCTCCATACTCAAGCAGAGCATTAAACAGTTAGAACAGTCATTAAATCGTTCTGTTACGGAAATTGAACAAGAAATTGAAGAACAAAAAAATCGATATATTGATTCATTGAATGAAGAAGCAACTATTAAGAATGAATTGAAAAATATCGATCAGCAATTAGCGCAACAAAAGGCTATGGCAGCAAGAATGTCCAATCAAACTGATGAAATTGGACAAGAGCTTACGCAAATTGTTGCTGAGAAAGAAAAGCTAGTCGCTGAACACACTTCCACAACAAATGATTTGCAAGCTAAGCTTGAACAATATGAGTCGCTGCAAGTTCAGTTAAAAAATACAAATTCTTCCTTTGCTGAGAAACAGGATATGCTGTATAAAGCTTATCAGCATCAGCAGCAATTAAAGGCGAGAAAAGATACATTAGCTGAATTGGAAGCCGATTTTTCAGGATTTTTCCAAGGAGTTAAAGAAGTTTTGCTTGCTCGTGATAAAGGTGAATTACAAGGAATTGAGGGGGCTGTCGCTGAATTACTACAAGTTGAGGGGAAATACTCTCAAGCGATAGAAACAGCTTTAGGTGCAGCCTCTCAGCATATTGTCACAACGAATGAACGACATGCACAGCAAGCCATTCATTGGTTAAAGCAAAAACGAGCTGGACGAGCTACTTTTTTACCAAAAACCGTGATGAAGTCACGTAAAATTAATCCAGCTACGATCCAATTAGCGATAGAGCATCCAGCTTTTATTCAAATAGCAGATGCGCTTGTGACATTTAATGAAGATAATCGTACAATTGTTGAAAATCTTTTAGGGCATGTCATTGTGGCAGCAAATCTGGAAGGGGCCAGTCAAATCGCTCGATTATGTGGTTTCCGATACCGAGTGGTCACACTTGATGGAGATATTGTCAATGCAGGGGGTTCTTTAACGGGTGGTGCTATGAAACAGCAATCCTCACTCTTTACAAGAAAAGCCGAATTAGATGATTTAATCCTCAAGCTAGAGTCATTACAGGATTCCATTTATAGTGCTGAACAGGCTGTAGCAACCGAAAAAGACAAGCTTGCAACACTTCGAGATCAAGTAGAACAGTTAAAGCTTGAAGGAGAGCAATTACGAAAAGATGAGATGCAACAGGCTGGTCGTATCCGCGAGTTAGAGGTTGTTGAAAAAAGCTTATCAGCCCGAGTATCTTTTACTTCAACTGAAACTCAAGATGTAAAAACACGTGAGGAAGCATTGTTATCACAAAAGCAAGAGGCAATGGAGCGATTAAACGCACTCGCCGATGAGCTTGTCGAAATCAATGATACTGTCGAGCAATTAAGTAAGGTAAAGCTACAAGGTGAGACAGAGAAGGACGTATTACGAGAGCAACTAGCGGAAAAACGTTCACAATTAGCAGTAATGCAAGAACAAATGTCGCAAGTTCAAATTTCCACTGCTGAGCTAGCACTACAATTGAACAAAGCTCAACAAAAAGTTGAAAATATTTCTCAGGAAATATTATGGCTTCAATCCGATGAATCGACAAATCATTTAAGTGATGAAGAGGTTGAGGAGCAGGTAATCACATGGAAAGCGAGAAGAGATGCCTTACAAGAGACTATTTCTCGAAAGAAAGAGGAGAAGGTAGGGCAACAACAAGAACTCACAACATTAGAAGAACAACTGAAAGAAATGCAACGTATACATAAAGGATACCTTGAAGCAATACGTGCAAATGAGTTGAAACAAAGCCGTTTAGAATTTGAAATGGATAATTTCAAAGAACAACTCGAAGAAAACTATCAGTTAACATTTGAAGAGGCAGAGGAAGAAGCTCTTTCGATAGAAGACGAAGAGTTCGTACGACGCCGTGTGAAACTGTTGAAAAAATCCATTGAAGAGCTTGGTCCTGTTAATTTAGGGGCGATTGAGGAATATGAACGAGTACTTGAACGTCATACATTCTTAACTGAACAACGAGAGGATTTACTTGCTGCACAGGAAACATTGCATGAAGCCATTAAAGAAATGGATGAAGAAATGACATTGCGCTTTAGTGAAACGTTCTATGCAATACGAGAACAATTTAAACTTGTTTTCCGTGAATTGTTTGGCGGTGGGCAAGCGGATTTAGTGTTAATTGATCCGCAAAATTTACTAGAAACAGGCATTGAAATAGTGGCACAACCTCCAGGGAAAAAACTACAAAATTTAAGTTTGCTTTCTGGTGGTGAGCGAGCACTGACAGCAATTGCCTTATTATTCTCTATCCTAAATATACGACCTGTACCATTCTGTATTCTCGACGAAGTAGAGGCGGCTTTGGATGAGGCTAATGTTGTGCGCTATAGCCAGTATCTAAAAAGATTTAGCCGTGACACACAATTCATTGTTATTACACATCGTAAAGGGACGATGGAGGGAGCTGATGTCTTGTATGGTATAACAATGCAAGAATCGGGTGTATCAAAACTCGTATCAGTAAAATTAGAAGATGAACCCGTACTTGCGGAGCAAAGGAGCGAACAAGCATGAGTTTTTTTAAGCGTTTAAAAGATAAATTAATGGGAAATCCAGCCGAGGAAGAAAAACTAGAGGCGCTTGACAATGAGCAGGATGCTGATCTTCAAGAGCTAGATCTAGATGAAGCAAACGAAACGGCTGCTATTGAGACTGTTGATGTAGAAGTGGTTGAGCAAATAGAAGAATCTCCAGAGATGGAAATTGTGAAAGAAGCAGCAGTAGAACCTTCAACTGAAATAGAAAAAGAACAACCAGAAATACAGCCAGAAGTACAAGATCTGGAAGTACAAGAGCTAGCAGTTATTGAGGATACACCAGTAGAGGAGAAAAAGCCTTCTGCTTGGTCGATTACACAAAAATTCAAGGCTGGTCTTGAAAAAACACGTAATTCCTTTACTTCTAAAGTGAACGACCTTGTTGCGCGTTATCGTAAAGTGGATGAGGATTTCTTTGAAGAATTAGAGGATTTATTATTACAAGCTGATGTCGGCTTTGAAACAGTTATGGAGCTAATGGATAAACTGCGTTTCGAAGTACAACGTAAAAATATAAAAGATACGAACGGTATCCAAGCCGTGATTTCTGAGAAGCTTGTAGAAATTTATGAGCAAGGTGAAGAAGATTTAATTGATCTAAATATGCAGCCAGATGGTGAGCTGACAGTTATTCTATTTGTCGGAGTAAATGGCGTTGGAAAAACGACAACGATCGGCAAACTAGCGCATCGCTTAAAAACACAAGGGAAAACCGTTGTTTTAGCTGCTGGTGATACGTTCCGTGCTGGTGCGATAGATCAATTACAAGTATGGGGAGATCGTGTCGGTTGTGAAGTTATCAAACAATCTGAGGGCTCTGATCCAGCGGCAGTCATGTATGATGCGATTCGTGCAGCCAAAAATAGAAAAGCCGATGTATTAATTTGCGATACAGCTGGTCGCTTGCAAAACAAAGTGAACTTAATGAATGAACTTGAAAAGGTACATCGTGTCATTTCACGTGAAATTCCAAATGCGCCACATGAAGTATTATTAGCATTAGATGCCACAACAGGCCAAAATGCACTTGTGCAAGCACAAACATTTAAAGAAGCAACGAATGTAACAGGTATTGTCTTAACGAAGCTAGACGGTACAGCTAAGGGCGGGATTGTGCTTGCTATTCGCAATAAGCTGCACATTCCTGTGAAATTTGTTGGTCTTGGTGAGAAAATGGATGATCTACAGCCATTTGATGCTGAACGATATGTTTATGGTTTATTTGCCGATGGTTTGGATAAAGAATTAGAAAATAATGAAGATTAACAGCGAACATCGCTGAGTAATTTTATAAAACGCTCGACTGTGTATAGGTGAATTGACTTGTTTAAAAGAGTAATACTTGCTAAAGGCGTAAAATATGCCTGCAAGCAGACATTTAAGCTTTTAGACAAGGAGATTACCTTGACACAGACGGGCGCTTTTCGTTATGATACAAATGACTAATAGCGGGAGGAGAAACATTCGATGCTACTTGAAAAAACAACACGCATGAACTTTCTCTTCGACTTTTATCAAGCATTATTAACAGATAAGCAAAGAAGTTATATGGAACTATACTATTTGGATGATAACTCTCTAGGAGAAATCGCTGAATCGTATGGAGTTTCACGCCAAGCTGTTTACGATAATATTCGTCGAACAGAAGCGATGCTTGAGGAATATGAAGAAAAATTATGTTTACTTGAAAAATTTCAACAACGTACCCAAATGCTGTCACAGCTTACAATGGGGATTACAGAGAAAAGTATGACAGATGAACAGCAGTTAGCACTTATTGAACAGCTGAAAGAATGGGATTAGGAGGCGAAAGCAATGGCTTTTGAAGGATTAGCGGAACGACTCCAAGGAACGATCCAAAAGATTAAAGGCAAAGGGAAAGTATCAGAGCAAGACGTTAAAGAAATGATGCGAGAAGTCCGATTTGCTTTAATCGAAGCGGATGTTAACTTAAAAGTAGTCAAAGAGTTTGTGAAAAAGGTAAGTGAGCGTGCTGTCGGTGTTGAAGTTATGCAAAGCTTAACACCAGGGCAGCAAGTTATTAAAATCGTACAAGATGAATTAACGGAATTAATGGGTGGCGAACAAAGCCCTATTAAGTTTAATACAAAGCCGCCAACAGTCATTATGATGGTCGGTTTACAAGGTGCGGGTAAAACGACGACTACAGGAAAACTGGCAAATGTCTTACGGAAAAAATTTAATCGTAAGCCGTTACTAGTTGCCGCAGACGTTTATCGCCCAGCAGCCGTTCAACAGCTACAAACATTAGGTAAACAGTTATCATTACCTGTTTTTGCTTTAGGAACCGAGGTATCTCCAGTAGAAATTGCTCGTCAAGCAATCGAATTGGCAAAGGAAGAGCATCATGATGTGGTGATTATCGATACGGCTGGTCGTCTTCATATCGATGAAGATTTAATGCAGGAATTAAAAGATATTCGTGCATTAAAAGAGCCAGATGAGGTATTCCTTGTTGTCGATGCTATGACAGGTCAGGATGCTGTCAATGTGGCAGAAAGCTTTAATGAGGCCATTGGTATTACAGGCGTTGTTTTAACAAAACTTGATGGTGATACTCGTGGTGGTGCTGCATTATCCATCCGTTCTGTAACGCAGAAACCGATTAAGTTTGTCGGTATGGGTGAGAAAATGGATGCGCTAGAGCCTTTCCATCCAGAGCGTATGGCGTCTCGTATATTAGGTATGGGAGATGTTCTGTCGCTGATCGAAAAGGCGCAAGCAAATGTAGATGAAGCAAAAGCCAAAGAATTAGAAGAAAAATTCAAGTCCCAAACCTTTACATTTGATGATTTCGTTGAACAATTACAACAAGTCAAAAAAATGGGGCCACTTGATGAAATTTTAAAAATGCTCCCAGGTGCAAACAAAATCAAAGGCTTGGATAATGTAAAAGTAGATGATAAACAAATGGGGCGTGTAGAGGCCATTATTTACTCGATGACCCCTGCTGAAAAGACCAACCCAGAAATCATAAATGGTAGCCGTAAAAAGCGTATTGCTAAAGGCTCTGGGACATCTATTCAAGAGGTGAATCGTCTCATTAAGCAATTCGATGAAATGAAAAAAATGATGAAGCAAATGACTGGAATGGCAAGTGGTAAAGGCAAGAAAAAAATGAAATTACCAGGCTTTGATTCATTGTTTAAATAATAATTTTTAGGTGTTAAGAAAAAACACTTTACAAACAACCTAAACATTGATAATATACTATCTTGTGTGAAACTTATTCGGAGGTGCTATTAAAATGGCAGTTAAAATTCGCTTAAAACGTATGGGAGCTAAAAAATCTCCTTTCTATCGTATCGTAGTTGCAGACGCTCGTTCACCACGTGACGGTCGTCAAATCGAAACAGTTGGTACTTACAACCCACTAACTCAACCAGCTACTGTAAACATTGATGAAGAGAAAGCTCTTAAATGGTTAGCTGACGGTGCAAAACCATCAGATACAGTGCGTAACCTGTTCTCAGAACAAGGTATCATGGAAAAATTCCATAACCAAAAATTCAGTAAATAATCGGGGGCGACGTCTTTGAAGCAGCTGATTGAAGCAATCGTTTTACCGTTAGTCGATTATCCAGAAGAAGTTCGTATTGAGACGGATGAAAATGCAAATCGAATTGTTTATAAACTTTTTGTTCATCCAGAGGATCGAGGGAAAGTCATAGGCAAGCAAGGGCGAGTAGCGAAAGCGATTCGTACAATTGTTTATTCAGCGGCAGGTAGTCACCATCAAAAGAAGACCTACGTCGATATATTGGATTAATAGAAAAGATTTTCACGCTCTTGCAACAAGTACAAATGAGTCCTGATAGGTGTGTTTACATGTCGCTTAGGAGTTCAAAGTGGCTTTTAGCATGAAACGTAAAATCTGGACAAAGAAGGAGGGAGCTTGTAGGTTCCTTCCTTTTTTTATCTTGTTTTAACAGCAGCATGTATCTAGTACTTCTGTTTAAGCAGAACAGAAAACTGTTATAACGATTACAGCTAAAGGGTATTGCTTATATTAATAATGACAAGACAAATCAGTCTTAGCTAAAACGACATTCTTCCAAGCATATCTGTAAGCGGTGATAAATGAGCGAACGGTAGCTATTTATTTGGTGAGCAGGATGCTTTATGGAGAGAAGTTTTTTACGAGGTGAAAGTTGAATGGAATGGTTTAATGTAGGTCGTATTGTCAATACACACGGTATTCGTGGTGAGATACGTGTATTATCGACAACAGACTTTGAAGAAGAGCGTTTTGCAGTAGGAAATAAACTTGCTGCCTTTAAAAAAGACGATAAGAAGCCAACCTGGGTAACGATTGGTTCGGTGCGTCGTCATAAAAACTTTATTCTTTTAACTTTTGAAGGCATGAACAATATCAACTTGGTTGAGCCGTTTAAAGAAGGCATGCTGAAAGTAACAAAAGATCAAATGACAGATGATCTACTTGCAGAAAATGAATTCTTTTTCCATGAAATAATAGGCTGCACAGTTATTTCTGAAGAGGGCGAAACAATTGGTGTTGTGGCAGATATCCTGCAAACAGGAGCAAACGATGTATGGGTAGTTAAAGGCTCGAAGAAAGAGCATTATATCCCTTATATCGAAGATATCGTAAAAGATATTGATGTTGTAGATAAAAAAATTATCATCCATGTAATGGAAGGCTTATTATGATGAACATTCATGTATTAAGCCTGTTCCCTGATATGTTCTCAGGCGTTTTTGGTGCATCTATTTTAAAGAAAGCGCAAGAAAAAGGTGCTGTAAAGCTAGAGGTCACGGATATTCGTACATTTTCAGGGAACAAACACAAGCAAGTCGATGACTATCCATATGGTGGTGGTGCGGGTATGGTTTTAAAGCCTGAACCTATGTTTAGTGCAGTGGAGGCCATCACTGCTGGCAAACAACCACGTATCATTTTAATGTGTCCTCAAGGTGAACGATTCACCCAGAAAAAAGCAGAAGAGCTAGCACAAGAAACGGAGTTAGTGTTCTTATGTGGTCATTATGAAGGCTATGATGAGCGTATACGTCAGCACCTCGTGACAGACGAGATTTCCATTGGCGATTTCGTGTTAACCGGTGGGGAATTAGGCGCTATGACTGTTATTGATAGCGTAGTTCGATTGTTGCCTGGTGTCTTAGGGCAAGAGAATTCGCATATCCAGGATTCTTTTTCAACGGGTCTACTTGAGCATCCACATTATACACGACCTGCGGAGTTTCGTGGGATGAAGGTACCTGATGTTTTAGTATCGGGGAATCACGCTAGAATCGAGCAATGGCGAGAGGAACAATCGCTGAAAAGAACTTTTGAGCGCCGTCCTGACTTATTGGAGCATTATCCATTAACAGACAAGCAAAAATTGTATCTAGAAAAACTAAAAAACAATCATCAAGATGCTTGATTGCCTGCTCTATTTATGATAACATCTAATCTGTACTTCTATGTGAAGTGCTGAATTACGGTGTTCCGCTGTGGCATAGATTGCGTGCAAGAGCATCTGTCTAAGGAGAGAAAACAATGTCAAACATTATTACAGAAATTACAAAAGCTCAGCTTCGCACTGATCTACCAACTTTCCGTCCTGGTGATACTGTTAAGGTACACGTGAAAGTAGTAGAGGGTACTCGTGAACGTATCCAACTTTTCGAAGGTGTAGTAATTAAACGTCGTGGTGGCGGTATTAGCGAAACTTTCACAGTTCGTAAAATTTCTTACGGTGTAGGTGTTGAGCGTACATTCCCTGTACACACACCAAAAATCGCTAACTTAGAAGTTGTACGTCGTGGTAAAGTACGTCGTGCTAAACTTTACTACCTACGTAACCTACGTGGTAAAGCTGCTCGTATTAAAGAAATTCGATAATTATGACTTAAAAGTGAGGGGCTTGTGTTCAAGCCCCTTTTCTTTTTGCTTGTCATCTTTATTCACTATCATCTAAAATAGTGTTAGACAAGGGGGCAATTCTCAATGGAAAAACAAGTGAAAGAAAAGAATGAATTATGGGAATGGACAAAAGCACTATTAATTGCATTTGCGATTGCTGCAGTGATTCGATATTTTTTATTTACACCCATTGCAGTTGATGGAGAGTCCATGATGCCAACCCTTGAAGATGGCGACCGGATGATTGTGAATAAGATTGGTTATAAAATAGGTGAACCAAAGCGTTTTGATATCGTTGTATTTCATGCACCTGAACAAAAAAATTACATAAAGCGTGTAATAGGACTGCCAGGAGATACGCTGGAATATAAGGACGATCAATTATATATTAATGGTGAACCAATAGATGAGCCCTATTTAGATGCATATAAAGCGCAAATTGCTGGGGGGACCCTAACAGAAGACTTTACCTTAAAAGATATTGATGTTTCCGTGGATACTATTCCAGAAGGATATGTTTTTGTCATGGGGGATAACCGTCGAAATAGTAAAGATAGTCGTCATATTGGCCTTGTTGAACAAAAGGAAATTATTGGTAATACAAGTTTGATTTTCTGGCCATTTAGTGACATAAAAATTGTAAAGTAATGCAAGAAAGGGAGAGCTTAATCACTCCCTTTTTCTTTTAGTTTAGGAGGTATAGCTATGACAATACAATGGTTTCCAGGGCATATGGCGAAAGCCCGACGTGAAGTAACGGAAAAATTAAAGCTTGTCGATATTATATTTGAATTAATAGATGCACGTTTACCGCTATCCTCACGTAATCCGATGATCGACGAAGTGATTAACCAAAAACCACGTCTTTTAATTTTAAATAAAGCGGATATGGCAGATGAGCAAGAAACACGTAAATGGGTAGAATATTTTGCACAACGTGGTCATAAAGCCGTAGCCATAAACTCACTTGAGGGTAAGGGCTTACAGCAAGTAACAAAAGCGGCGCAAGAAATTTTAAAAGAGAAATTTGATCGCATGAAGGCGCGAGGTATGAAACCTAGAGCTATTCGTGCCATGATTGTTGGAATACCTAACGTAGGGAAATCCACACTGATTAATCGCTTGGCGAAAAAAAATATCGCTAAAACTGGAAATACACCAGGTGTAACAAAAGCACAGCAATGGATTAAAGTTGGTAAAGAGCTAGAGCTACTGGATACACCAGGTATTTTATGGCCAAAATTTGAAGATCAAGAAGTAGGCTTTAAATTAGCTTTAACTGGTGCGATTAAGGATACCATCACAAATATGGAAGATTTAGCTGTCTATGGCTTGCGTTTCTTATCCGATCATTATCCAAAGCGTATGGAGGAACGTTATGGTTTCGAATTTATCCATGAGGAGCTAGTGGATACTTTTGATCATATTGGCAAGCTACGCCGTGTATTTGGACCTGGCGGAGAAATTGATTATGATCAAGTAGCACAGCTGATTGTTCGAGATATACGCGGCTTACAATTAGGCAAACTGACCTTTGATTTTGTTGATGAACAGCTAAAAAAAGAGGCTGAACAATTATAAGTATTGAAACTGTCACATGTTCTTTTGTGACAGTTTTTCTTTTAGGAATGAATTTTCTTACCGATAATGACTATAGAGAGGAAAATAGTTTTCAAGTGAATGAGACTACATAAAGAACTGAACATGATATAGTTTTATTGAGTAGAAGCAAGAAGGAGCACTTAAATGAAAACCATTAAAGAAATTAACACTGCATTGAAAGGTGCAGAAGAATGGCAAGATTGGATGATAGAAATAGCAACGGATGAAAGAACAGGTGTACAGAAGGCGTGGCATACTTGGCAAAAACGACAAGATAAAAAACGTCAATTACTGCAAGAACATCAAGCGAAAGTAGCATTTGATTTAAGCTATGGGAGTATCGATACATTGGTTGCGGGTGTAGATGAAGCAGGACGTGGACCATTAGCGGGACCTGTTGTGACAGCAGCTGTTATTTTACCTACAAATTGTGAGGCCCTTGTTGGTCTGAATGATTCAAAGCAATTATCAAAGGAGAAACGAAACGCCTTTGCAACGTTAATTAAAGAGCATGCCATTAGTTATTTTGTTCATTTCCAATCCGCTCAGCAAATCGATACACTGAATATATACGAGGCAACCAAACAATCTATGAAAGCAAGTGTAGAATCATTGGCGACAAAGCCTGATGTAGTTTTAGTAGATGCTATGACATTACCCATTTCGATTCCTCAGGATTCAATTATCAAAGGGGATGCCAAGAGCTTAGCAATCGCAGCTGCCTCCATTCTAGCTAAAACAGCCCGAGACGATTATATGGAGCAACTAGACAAAGAATTTCCTATGTATGGCTTTGGGCAACATGCAGGCTATGGGACAAAGCAACATTTAAATGCATTGGAAGAATATGGACCAACAATTCACCATCGTAAATCATTTGAACCGATAAAATCAATGATTCAATAAAGCTACAGAATGGGACAATGACACGAGGGAGTAATTGATGAAAGGAGTATGTATATGTCAGCCACATCATTTAATCCGATTCAACTACAACAAAATGCCATGACTTCAGCAAATCAGCCACTTGCTTTAAAGCAGGGACAAGTATTTCACGGTACCATTAAGCAATTATATCCAGATCAAATGGCAGAAATACAAGTAGGTAATCAAAAATTTATAGCGAAACTTGAAGTACCGTTAAAGACGGGTGATGCCCATTTCTTTCAGGTAACAGGAACAAATCCACAAACCGAATTAAAAGTGGTTACAGGACCAATGGCACAAGCATCTTCTCCAAATCAACAAATCAATCAGCTACTAGAATCCATGAATTTGCCTAAAACAGCAGAGATGCAGCAATTGCTAGGACATTTTATGAAGGAACAGTTACCTATTTCAAAAGAGCAATTAATGCAGGCAGAAATGTGGCTAAAGGCATTACCAGAGGGCATTTCAAAAGCGGATGCACTACAGGTCATTCAAAAAATGATAGAGCTTAAAATGCCAATGACGAATGATGTTTTTCAAGCCTTACTAAGTGGACAAAAAACATCTGGTATGGCGATGACTATGGATAATTTTGCACAGCTTTTAGCAAGGGATACTACTTTATCTGAAGTGCTTAAGCAAAATTTGATGCAGCAGGTACAAGCGATTGCTAAACCTTTTGAAATAGAAACAGGCAGTCTGATTTTAGCTAGAGCGATACAGAGCTTAACAAATGATGCTGCTGCGATGAGTGAAAAAATGCAAGCCTTAACAATTTTAAAGGAAGCAGGCATACTGCCACAACAAGCAACATGGCAAAACTGGACGAATATCAATGACCCTAAAGCGGCACAACCAATGCAGCAGGCTGGCCAAGTTGTACAAACGATCCTTGCATCAAAGCCTGAAAATGTAAGTCAGCTAATTGAACAGTTGAAATCATGGACAACCAACCAAAATTTCTTAACAAATGAACAAAAACTACAGCTCAATCAGTTAATGGATCGTTTTAATCAATTACCAGTATCGAAGCAAACATTAGAAATTTTTGCTAAACAAATGCAGGAGCAGTTAATAAAAGCGTTTGCTCAAAATACTGCTGATCGTTTATTTACACAGGATGCTAATGCATTGTCTAGCAAGGAACATTTGCTATCTCTTATAAGGCAAGAAGCGACGACTCCATTACAAAATGAAGCACTGATGCGTAACCTTGTTAAAACTAGTGTTGAATCACCGCAACCGATGATTCAACAAATAGTGACACAAGCTGATGCACTTGTACAAAATTCGGTGGATAGTAAGGCGATGCAGCATGCTCTTAAAACGGTGTTAAAAAATTTAGGGATTAGCTATGAGGCGACATTGGGGAACAAATCAGCAGATATACAAATGATTACCCATCAATTAAAGCCACAGCTCCACACATTATTGCAGGAAAGTAATATTACACCACAATTGAGAGAAGCGGCAGAAATGTTGATGACGCGTATGAATGGTATGCAGCTATCTTCAGGAGAAAATGGCCATCAACATCAGCTCATTATGCAAGTCCCGCTTGAATTTTTCGGCAAAAAGATGGATGCAACATTACAGTGGAATGGTCGCATGAAGGAAGATGGCAAAATTGATGCCAATTATGCACGCGTATTATTTTATTTACAGATGGCATCCATGCAAGAAACGGTAATTGATATGCAGGTTCAAAATAGAGTAGTTACAGTAACGATATTTAATGAAAATTCGGATATTCAGCCACTTGCGGAGCCATTAAAGGCTGCCTTGAAAATGGGATTGGCAGAAAAGGATTATCAACTATCAGGTGTTTTTATTAAACAATTTGACAAGGGGCAAACAGAAAAAGGAAGTACTGTAGTAGAACAGCGAGAGGAGCAGAGTGGGGTGGATATCCGCGTATGAGCGAAGAAAAATTTACTCGAAAAGAAGCAATTGCACTTACCTATAAACTTGGACAAATGGATAGTCCGACTGTTGTAGCAAAGGGAAAAGGGAAAATTGCCGAGAATATTTTGGCACGTGCAAATGAGCATAATGTGCCGATTTATGAGGATCCTAACCTTGTGCAGTTGCTTGGTCAATTAGATTTAAACGAGTCTATTCCAGAAGAATTATATCAGGCGGTTTCGGAGGTTTTTGCTTTTATTTATCGTTTAGATCAACAACATGCGAAAAAATACAGAAAAAACGAAGTATTCTGACTGTTTTGCAAGCTGTTTTAGTACACAAAATAGAAAAAAGCGTCATAATAAGAGAGAAAATTCGAACTAAAGACAAAGTGTAGACTTTATCAGAATGTTTCGTTAGAATAGTCTATGTTAGTAAAACAATTCTATGCAAATGTTTGATGGGAGGATGTATTATGAATATCCATGAATATCAAGGGAAAGAGATTCTGAGAAAATATGGTGTAGCAGTACCAAACGGAAAAGTTGCTTTTTCCCCTGATGAAGCAGTAAAAGTAGCGAAAGAACTTGGCTCAAACGTAACAGTTGTCAAGGCGCAAATTCATGCAGGTGGTCGCGGTAAAGCAGGCGGTGTAAAAATCGCTAAAAATCTTGACGAGGTGCGCACATACGCAAAAGAGTTATTAGGGAAAATTTTAGTGACTCATCAAACAGGTCCAGAAGGAAAAGAAGTAAAACGTTTGTATATTGAAGAGGGTTCTGATATCCAAAAAGAATACTATTTAAGTCTAGTATTAGACCGTGCCACATCTCGTGTTACGATGATGGGATCTGAAGAAGGCGGTATGGATATTGAAGAAGTTGCGGAAACAAATCCGGAAAAAATCTTCAAAGAAGTAGTAGATCCTGTAGTTGGATTAACAAGCTTCCAAGCACGTCGTATGGCGTTTAATATGAATATTCCAGCAAACCTTGTGGGGAAAGCTGTTAAATTAATGTTAGGCTTATATCAAGCATTTATCGACAAAGATGCATCAATTGTAGAAATTAATCCACTTGTAGTAACTGGACAAGGTGATGTAGTGGCATTAGATGCTAAATTCAATTTTGATGCCAATGCATTATATAGACATAAGGATATTGTCGAATTACGCGATTTCGACGAGGAAGATCCAAAAGAAATCGAAGCATCCAAATATGATTTAAGCTATATTTCATTAGAGGGTAACATTGGCTGTATGGTTAATGGTGCTGGTCTTGCTATGGCAACTATGGATACAATTAGCTATTATGGCGGTAGCCCTGCTAACTTCCTAGATGTAGGGGGCGGTGCAACAGCTGAAAAAGTAACAGAGGCTTTCAAAATTATCCTTTCTGATTCAAACGTAAAAGGCATTTTCGTAAACATTTTTGGCGGAATTATGAAGTGTAACATTATCGCTGAGGGTGTTGTAACGGCTGCTAAAGAAATCGGTTTAGCTGTGCCATTAGTTGTACGTTTAGAAGGTACAAATGTAGAACTTGGAAAAGAAATTTTAAATGCGTCTGGTTTAAACATCGTTGCAGCGGATTCAATGGCTGACGGTGCACAAAAAATTGTGGGACTAGTAGGCTAAGGAAGGCAGGGAGAGAACAATGGCTGTATTTATTAACAAAGATACGAAGGTAATTGTACAAGGGATCACGGGCGAAACAGCTCTTTTCCATACGAAGCAAATGCTTGAGTATGGCACAAAAATCGTAGCAGGTGTAACACCAGGTAAAGGTGGACTTGAGATCGAGGGAGTTCCTGTTTTCAATACAGTAGCAGAAGCTGTAGCTGCAACAGGTGCTACAACTTCAGTTATCTATGTACCTGCACCATTTGCGGCAGATGCAATTTTAGAAGCTGTTGATGCTGAATTAGAATTAACGATCTGTATCACAGAGCACATTCCTGTCCTTGATATGGTGAAAGTTAAACGTTATATGGAAGGTAAAAAGACTCGCTTAGTAGGTCCAAACTGTCCAGGTGTTATTACAGCTGATGAATGTAAAATTGGTATCATGCCAGGTTACATTCATACAAAAGGCCATGTAGGAGTAGTTTCTCGTTCTGGTACATTAACATATGAAGCAGTACACCAATTAACGCAAGCTGGTATTGGTCAAACAACAGCTGTAGGTATCGGTGGAGACCCTGTCAACGGTACAAACTTCATTGATGTTCTTGAAGCGTTTAATAATGATCCAGAAACTTACGCAGTAGTTATGATTGGTGAAATCGGCGGTACGGCTGAAGAAGAAGCAGCTGAATGGATTAAAGCAAATATGACAAAACCTGTTGTAGGCTTTATTGGTGGACAAACTGCCCCTCCAGGAAAACGTATGGGTCACGCTGGTGCGATCATTTCTGGTGGTAAAGGAACAGCAGCTGAGAAAATTAAAGCAATGAACGCTGCTGGTATCGAAGTTGCAGAAACACCTTCTGTCATTGGTGAAACATTGATTAAAGTAATTAAAGAAAAAGGGCTATACGAAAAGTGTAAAACCCATTAAAATGGAAGATGTAGCTATTGCGGCTACATCTTTTTCATTATTTACACGCTGCTATCATATTTCATGAAACAAATTCCTACTTACTTATGAAAAAAACGACAATTTTATGGCAGATGTATAAATAATGATGAAAAGTTGTGTTGCATTATCATGCGGTCATTTAATTTCTTCTATTATAAAGGAGGTTTATTGAATGATCCTTGCAGTAGATACACAGAGATTACTAGCTTTGCATTATATATACCCGTTACCTCTTCAGAAACTTCAACAATTATTGTCCCCGGTAAATATGTTAAGCTCTTTTGAAGACATTCATCATGATGAGATAGCGAAAATTCTACAAATATCGGCACAAAAAGCATATCAGCTCTCTCAAAGTTTTCGACAAATTATGATAAAACCTTTTGGTGCTGCGTATGCACAAGCCAATATTTTCCCCATACCGTTTTATCATCCATATTTCCCGGCGCAATTATTTGAAATATCCAATCCACCTACTGTATTGTATGTGAAAGGTCAGTATTCTTTGTTAACAAATAACAAACAGATAGCTATTATAGGCTCTAGGAAGGCTACAGCGTATTCTAAGAGGGCAATGGACCTCATAGTACCGCCTCTTGTTCAAAGTGGTTATACGGTCGTTAGTGGGCTTGCTAGAGGTGCTGATACAATGGCACATAGAGCAACAATTGATATGGGTGGTCACACAATTGCTGTACTTGGACATGGTTTTAATTATCTCTATCCAGCAGAAAATCAGATTCTTGCTAAACAAATGGCAGAGCACCAGCTATTAATAACGGAATATCCCCCTCATATGAAGCCTGAAAAATGGCATTTCCCGATGCGTAACCGAATCATTAGTGGTTTATCCCGAGCTTTAGTTGTGACAGAGGCTGCCCTAAAAAGTGGTACGCTTATTACGACAGAGCTCGCATTAGAGCAGGGGAAAGATGTATTTGTGGTGCCTGGACCTATTGATGCGACACAATCTAAGGGGACCAATCAATTACTTTTAGAAGGTGCAATTCCAGTCATGAATGGTCATCAAATCGTTGAAACACTGGAGCTCTTTTCTAACAAAAATTGAAAAAAAGTTGCATTATCTTAAAATCTGTTATACATTTTGCAACAGGTAACTTAAAAAAATTAGTAATAGACCTCGCTAAGGGGGAGACATAGATGGCGGATTATTTAGTGATTGTAGAATCACCAGCAAAAGCAAAAACGATTGAACGATATTTAGGAAAGAAATATAAAGTAAAAGCGTCGGTTGGACACGTACGAGATCTTCCACGTAGCCAAATGGGTGTTAGTGCAGAAAATAACTTTGAACCTAAGTATATTACGATACGCGGTAAAGGACCTGTTTTACAGGAATTAAAATCTGCGGCTAAAAAAGTGAAGAAAGTATATCTAGCGGCCGATCCAGACCGCGAGGGAGAAGCGATTGCTTGGCACCTTGCGACTGCGCTAAATATTGATATTCACTCGGATTGTCGTGTGGTATTTAACGAAATTACCAAAGATGCGATAATAGATTCCTTTAAAAACCCACGTCCAATCAATATGGATTTAGTAGATGCACAACAAACAAGACGTATTCTGGATCGACTTGTTGGCTATAACATTAGTCCGATACTGTGGAAAAAAGTGAAAAAAGGTTTATCTGCAGGTCGTGTACAATCTGTAGCGCTACGTATGATCATTGATCGTGAAAATGAAATTAAAAACTTTAAACCAGAAGAGTATTGGACAATTGAAGGAACGTTTGAAAAAGGTAAAAAAACATTTGATGCGCTTTACTATGGAAATGGTAAAGAAAAAATTAAATTAACAAATGAGGCACAAGTAAAGGCAATATTAAAAGATGTAAAAGGAACAAACTTTGATGTTGTCAATGTTACGAAAAAAGAACGCAAGCGTAATGCTGCACCAGCCTTTACAACATCTTCCTTACAGCAGGAGGCAGCAAGAAAATTAAATTTCCGAGCTAAGAAAACGATGATGCTAGCTCAGCAATTATATGAAGGTATTGATATTGGGAAAAAAGAGGGAACAGTCGGGTTAATCACCTATATGCGTACCGATTCCACACGTATTTCAGATACGGCAAAAGCAGAAGCGGTTACTTATATTGAAGGAAAATATGGCAAAGAATTTATTGCAACAGATATAAAACAAACGAAGAAGGCTTCGAATGCACAGGATGCTCATGAGGCGATCCGTCCAACGAGTACAATGAGAACACCAGAAGAATTAAAAGCAGTTCTTAGTCGTGATCAGTTACGTTTATATCGTTTAATTTGGGAGCGCTTTATCGCGAGCCAAATGGCACCAGCAGTTCTTGATACAGTAGCTGTAGATCTTCAAAATGGTGATGTACTATTTCGTGCAAACGGCTCACAAGTTAAATTCGCAGGCTTTATGAAACTATATATCGAAGGTACTGACGATCAAACAGAGGAGACGACAAAGCTTTTACCTGAGATGGCAATTGGTGATCAAGTAAAATCGCTCGAAATTGAGCCTAAACAACATTTTACACAGCCACCACCACGTTATTCAGAGGCGCGACTTGTTAAAACTATGGAAGAACTAGGCATTGGGCGCCCATCCACATACGCACCGACCCTCGATACAATTCAGCGCCGTGGCTATGTTGTATTAGATGCTAAACGCTTTATGCCAACAGAGCTAGGTGAAATTGTACATCAACTCGTACTAGAATTTTTCCCAGATATCATAAACATCGAATTTACAGCACAAATGGAACAAGATTTAGATGATATTGAAGAAGGCAACCGTCAATGGAAAAGTGTTGTGGAAGAGTTTTATACAGATTTTGAAGTGCATGTAAAACATGCAGATGAAGCTATGGAAAAAGTTGTGATTAAAGATGAGCCTGCTGGAGAGGATTGCGAACTTTGTGGATCTCCTATGGTCTTTAAACTGGGTCGCTATGGTAAATTTATGGCTTGCTCAAACTTCCCAGATTGTAGAAATACAAAAGCTATTATGAAACCAATTGGTGTAAAATGTCCTTCCTGTGAAACAGGCGAAATTGTGGAGCGAAAAAGTAAAACAAAACGTCTATTCTATGGTTGCAATCAGTATCCAGAATGTGAATTTGTATCATGGGACAAGCCAATTAGTAGACCATGTCCAAAATGTAATGCATTATTAGTAGAGAAAAAGATAAAAAAAGGTGTGCAAATTCAATGTACGAAATGTGACTATGAAGAAGCACCAACTCAATGATAGGAAGATGGTAAGAAACATGACTGAACAAGTAGTAAATGTAATAGGAGCAGGTCTTGCTGGTAGTGAAGCTGCATGGCAAATTGCAAAGCGTGGGGTAAAAGTAAGACTTTATGAAATGCGTCCAGTAAAGCAAACTCCGGCACATCATACTGATAAATTTGCAGAGCTTGTTTGTTCTAACTCATTGCGTGCAAATGGTTTAACAAATGCTGTAGGCGTTATTAAAGAAGAGATGCGTACGCTAGATTCGGTTATCTTAAAGGCAGCAGATCAGTGTTCAGTACCAGCTGGAGGTGCATTGGCGGTAGACCGTCATGAATTTGCGGGCTATGTGACAGAGACTGTGAAAAACCATCCACTTGTGGAGGTCATTCATGAAGAAGTCACAGAGATTCCTGAAGGTATAACAGTTATTGCTACAGGTCCACTAACATCAAAAGCTTTAGCTGAAAAAATTCAAGGTTTAACTGGCTTGGATTATTTATACTTCTACGATGCAGCAGCACCTATTATCGAAAAAGATAGCATAGATATGGATAAAGTTTATTTGAAATCTCGTTACGATAAAGGAGAAGCGGCTTATTTAAACTGTCCTATGACAAAGGAAGAATTTGATCGTTTCCGTCAAGCCTTGATCGAAGCAGAAGTTGTGCCATTGAAGGAATTTGAAAAAGAAATTTACTTTGAGGGTTGTATGCCGATTGAAGTTATGGCAGCTCGCGGAGAGAAAACCATGTTATTTGGACCGATGAAACCAGTTGGTCTTGAAGATCCAAAAACAGGAAAACGTCCGTATGCGGTTGTGCAACTTCGTCAAGATGATGCTGCTGGTACCCTTTACAACATTGTAGGCTTCCAAACTCATTTAAAATGGGGTCCACAAAAGGAAGTGCTACAGCTAATTCCAGGGTTAGAGAATGTAGAAATTGTACGTTATGGCGTCATGCACCGAAATACATTCATTAATTCACCAAAAGTTTTAGAAAAAACATATCAGCTTCGTGAGCATAAGAATATTTTCTTTGCAGGTCAAATGACGGGTGTAGAAGGATATGTTGAATCAGCAGGAAGTGGATTAATTGCAGGAATTAATGCAGCTCGTTTAGCACTTGGACAAGAGCCTATTATTTTCCCATTCGAAACGGCATTAGGCAGTATGGCGCGTTATATAACAGAAGCACAGTCGAAAAACTTCCAGCCGATGAACGTTAACTTCGGTATATTCCCTGAATTACCACCTGGTCGTCGTTCAAAACCAGAACGTGCGGAAATGCATGCAACACGCGCAATAAGCTCAATTCGCAATTTTGTGAATTCACAAACAATTTAATTGCAAAAAGCCTCTAAAAGTTGATATACTCTTAGAGGCTTTTTCTTTTTGTAGACAAAATGCTTAATTAGACGTATTTTATTATTTTGTATGAAGATTTTCTCAATTTATAACTAATTACACTTGCTATATTATGAAGATAGGTTTAGTGTCAGTATGTATGTTTATTAATGAAATGAAAAACGATACAAACTTGTAAGAGATGACAAAGAAATATTTATCCGTTATATTACAAGTGTCAGTCATTTGAGAAAATTATTAATAAATCATTGGTGGTGAATCTTTCCATGTTAGTTTCGTCCCAAGATGCACTCGAACAGTTCATGCTTTACATCCAAGTTGAAAAGAACTTCTCTGTTCATACAGTGCGAGAATATGAATCAGACCTGCTAGATTTTTTAACCTTTTTACAAAGAGAGGGCATCGATGATTTAGCGAGTGTTGAATATATACATGCACGTCTTTATGTAACAAAGTTGTACGATGAGAAAAGAGCAAGGGCCTCTATTTCTAGGAAAATTTCCTCGATACGCTCCTTTTTTCGCTTTCTAAATAGACAGTACGGATTAGATGACGGAGCATTTCGTTCTCTTTATCATCCAAAAAAAGAATCACGTTTACCCAATTTTTTCTACGAAGAAGAATTGAAGCAGCTATTTGATGCGAATACTGGTGATGATTTGAAATCATTGAGAAATATAGCTATATTAGAGCTGTTGTATGCGACAGGTATTCGTGTAAGTGAACTGACTTCAATCCAAGTAGGGGATGTAGATTTTCATTATTCGATTATACGGGTAATGGGAAAAGGTCGAAAAGAACGAATTATTCCATTTGGTCAATTTGCGAGTTTAGCAATGCAGGACTACATAGAGCAAGCTCGTCCACGATTGATGAAAAAAACTAGTCACCAGCAGTTGTTTGTCAATATGCGTGGTGGGGAACTTACTCCTCGAGGGGTACGTCATATTTTAAACGAAATGATTGACAAGGCCTCACTCCATACGAAAATTTACCCACACATGCTTCGCCATACTTTTGCCACACATTTATTGAATAATGGCGCAGATTTGCGGACAGTGCAGGAGTTATTAGGTCACTCACATTTATCTTCTACACAAGTTTACACACATGTAACAAAAGAGCATCTTCGTCAAACATATATGAATGCCCATCCAAGGGCATAATAGAGCTAAGGAGGAAGGCAGATGGGACAAATTCATGCGACAACGATATTTGCAGTTCATCATAACGGAGGCTGTGCCATGGCTGGTGATGGTCAAGTAACATTGGGAAATGCAGTTGTGATGAAGGGAACAGCAAAAAAGGTCAGACGTCTGTTTAATGGGCAGGTCCTTGCAGGTTTTGCAGGTTCCGTCGCTGATGCATTTACACTTTTTGAGATGTTTGAAGGCAAACTAAATGAGTATAATGGTAATTTACAGCGTGCAGCAGTGGAAGTAGCAAAGCAGTGGCGCGGTGATAAAATGCTTCGCCAGTTAGAAGCGATGTTATTAGTAATGGATAAAACGACATTGCTACTCGTTTCAGGTACAGGGGAAGTCATTGAACCGGATGATGGCATTTTGGCTATTGGTTCTGGTGGAAATTATGCATTATCTGCAGGTAGAGCATTGAAAAAATATGCAGGTGAAACAATGACTGCTCGTGAAATTGCTGAGGCGGCATTAGAAACAGCTGCTGAAATCTGTGTATTTACGAATCATAATATTATCGTGGAGGCGCTGAACTAATGACGCAAAAAAATTTAACGCCAAGACAAATTACTGAGCATTTAGATCGTTATATTGTTGGGCAGAATGAAGCTAAGCGCGCTGTAGCCATTGCGTTACGTAATCGCTATCGTCGTTCGTTGTTACATGAGGATATGAAGGATGAAGTTATTCCTAAAAATATATTAATGATTGGACCAACAGGTGTCGGAAAAACGGAAATTGCAAGAAGAATTGCTAAGCTTACAAATGCTCCTTTTGTGAAAGTTGAAGCGACAAAGTTTACTGAGGTAGGTTATGTAGGGCGTGATGTTGAGTCAATGGTACGTGACTTAGTAGAAGCCTCACATCGTCTAGTAAAGGAAGAAATGATGGAGTCTGTTAAGGAACAAGCAGAAGAATTAGCAAATGAAGCGATTGTGAAACTTTTGGTGCCTTCTTTACGTAAGAAACAGGCGATGCAAAATCCGTTTGAAATGCTATTTGGTGGTAAAGAGCAACCAACGACTGATGATTCTTCAACAGATGAGGTTGAAGTACGCTCTAAGCGTGCACAAATTGCGATTGATTTACGTAACGGTAAATTAGAAAATGAGTGGGTTACTGTGGAGGTAACAGAACAAAATCCATCTATTTTTGATGCGTTACAAGGAACGGGAATGGATATGTCTGCGAATAGTGGCATGCAGGATATGTTATCCAGTTTGATGCCGAAGAAACAGAAAAAACGTCGTGTACAAGTGAAGGACGCCCGTCGTATTTTAACAGTTGAAGAAGCGAATAAGCTGATAGATGCAGATGAAGTGGCACAAGAGGCTATTACTAGAGCTGAGCAAACAGGTATCATTTTTATTGATGAAATCGATAAAATTGCTAGTAAAGAAGGCAATTCTTCAGCAAATGTCTCACGTGAAGGTGTCCAACGAGATATTTTACCAATCGTTGAAGGTTCAACTGTTACAACGAAATACGGTGCGGTGAAAACGGATTATATGCTGTTTGTAGCTGCTGGTGCATTCCATATGTCGAAGCCGTCAGATTTAATTCCTGAATTGCAAGGACGCTTTCCAATTCGTGTAGAGCTTGAAAAATTAACAAAACAGGATTTTGTACGTATTTTACAAGAACCAGACCAATCACTTATTTTGCAATATAAGGCATTGTTAGAAACGGAAGGCGTGGAAATTCATTTCACAACAGATGCTATTGAACGAATTGCTGAAATTGCTACGGAGGTTAATCAGGAAACTGACAATATCGGAGCTCGTCGATTACACACGATATTAGAACGTTTACTTGAAGAACTATCGTTTGAAGCTTCTGAAATTGCACCAGCAAGTATCCCGATCAATGCTGCGTATGTAGATCAAAAACTTGCGGGTATAGTAAAAAACAAAGATTTGTCACAGTTTATATTGTAAGAAAAAGCTAATTAGTATCATTCAATAATAAAAACCTTTAGAATATTTAATAAATACTCTTCGGATTATTTATAGGAGGAACATATAATGAATTTATTAGAAAAAACACGTAAAATTAACTCGATGCTTCAAGCATCTGCTGGTAAACCAGTAAACTTTAAGGAAATGGCTGATACATTAGGCGATATTATTGATAGTAATGTCTATATTTTAAGTCGCAAAGGGAAATTATTAGGTATTTCAATTCACCAACAAATTGAAAATGAGCGTATGAAAAAAATGTTCGAAGAGAGACAGTTCCCAGAAGAATACACACATAGCTTGTTTACGATCTCTGAAACATCATCAAATTTAGATATTAACAACGAACATACTGCTTTCCCAGTTGAAAACAAAGATTTATTCCAAAACGCTTTAACAACAATTGTACCGATTGTTGGTGGTGGTGAACGTTTAGGTACATTAATCCTTGCTCGTTTATCTTCACAATTTGAAGATGATGATCTAATTTTAGCAGAGTATGGTGCGACAGTAGTTGGTATGGAAATTTTACGTGAAAAATCAGAAGAAATTGAAGAAGAAGCCCGTAGCAAAGCTGTCGTACAAATGGCTATTAATTCACTTTCATACAGTGAGTTAGAAGCAATTGAGCATATCTTCGAAGAACTTGATGGCAATGAAGGCTTACTAGTTGCTTCTAAGATTGCTGACCGTGTGGGTATTACGCGTTCAGTGATTGTCAACGCATTACGTAAACTTGAATCTGCTGGTGTCATTGAATCTCGCTCTTTAGGTATGAAAGGTACTTATATTAAAGTGCTAAACGATAAATTCTTAAATGCTTTAGCAGAAATTAAAATGAAATAAATACTTCTTTAAGAAGATTCTGAAAGCGTCTAGGGTAAAACTAGGCGCTTTTTTTGTGTATTAGCCCGTGAGGGAGAAGATTTTTGTGCTTATTTTTTTGCCATAAGTACAAAAATGCTGATTATTGTAGGTTCTTATTTCTTTCTTCCTAATGCTGTTCAAAAAATCGTCACTACCTTTAGCATATAAAAATGTAATGTGTGTTACTTTAGAAGAATGGTGAAAAACTTGTTCAAATATGTGTCACATTCATAGGCAAAATATGCTTGTGTTGATTGAACTAGTAAAATGGGACCTTTATTTAGTCAATATTTATAAGGCGATAAAGCTCAGAAAAAGGCATATTTAATACAAAAACCGTAAACACTGTCGAAATGGTGTAAAATAACTAGATGTCTAATAACCTTTGATAAACCTTAGAGACATAAGGGATGCAGAAGTTTTGTCATGGTTATACATTAGAAAAAATAGGGCGGATAGACTATTAAAAAGTGACAAAAGACAATAGACACTAGGTATCATCTTAATTACAATTGTATTATTGGATAAATTAACAAGTACATAAATTGAAATAAAATGAGGTGAACAGTTTTGAATTTATTTGGTGGAACTATTAGTAGCCTGGAAAACGGACTTTCCTATGCAACTTTGAATCATAAAACAATCGCAAACAATATTGCGAATGTCGATACGCCTAATTATAAGGCGAAAAATGTTAGTTTTAAGGATATGTTGGTAGAACAGCAAAGTATGTCTATTTCCGCATATCGTACTGACAGCAGACATTATGATTTCACAATTCGACAATCTACGCCTGGCGTTAATAATGTTGAGAACTTGCGATATAGAAATAATGGCAATGCTGTAGATATGGATGCTGAGCAGGCAAAATTAGCAGAGAATCAAATTTATTACAATGCTTTAATTGACCGTGTTAATGGAAAATTAAACACATTGAATACCGTTATAAAGGGAGGTAAGTAATAGATGTCTATATTTCATGGGATGAATACCACTGCCTCTGCTTTAACAGCGCAACGATTACGAATGGATGTTATTTCTTCCAATATGGCAAATGTGGATACGACTCGTGCTCGTCAAGTGAATGGGGAATGGGAACCGTATCGACGTAAGTCTGTGACGTTCGCAGCACAAGAAGGACAATTCTCGAAATTTCTGAATGTAGCCCTTGGTAAAAATGCGAAAAGTGGTGTTGGCAATGGTGTGAAAGTTTCTCGAATTTCAGAAGATCAAGAAACACCTTTCAAACTTGTTTATGACCCAACTCATCCAGATGCAAATGCAGATGGTTATGTGAATATGCCAAATGTGGATCCATTGAAAGAGATGGTAGATTTAATGTCAGCAACACGTTCCTATGAGGCGAATATAACTGTATTTAACGCAAATAAATCCATGCTAACAAAGGCTTTAGAGATTGGTAAATAAATAAGTAGAAAGGAAGATACATAATGACTATTTCGTCCGTTTCGCTAATGACACCTACTCAGGTTGTAAATGAAACAAATAAACTCAATACAACACCTTATGAAGCGCAACAAAGCTTCGCGAACTCGTTAAAAGAAGCAATAGCCAAAGTAAATGATCAGCAAATAACTTCTGATAAATTTACTCAAAAGCTAATTAAAGGTGAAGATGTGGAGTTGCATGAAGTGATGATTGCTTCACAAAAGGCGAGCATTACATTAAACGCAACAATTGAAGTTCGCAATAAGGTGATTGAAGCTTACCAAGAAATAATGCGAATGAGTGTTTAATTTTATTGTCTAGATAAGGAAACTCTTTTCAAACTAGATTAATAACCACTACTATAGTGGACTCATTATGTTCGCAAATTATTGATGGCTAGGTTATTCACTATAACCGGAGGATTCATAATGAATGAACGATTGACGAAAATAAAAAACGACACCAGTCAATTTTGGACAAGTCGAAGTAAAAAGCAAAAAATAGTTATGATTGGCTCCGTGGTAGGCGTCATCGCACTTGCAGCCATCGTGACGTTTTTTGCTTCGAAAACTACATATGTTCCACTTTATAAAGATTTATCAACAAGAGAAATTGGACAAGTAAAGGAAGCACTAGATTCCCAAGGTGTGAACTATGAAATTGCTCCAGGTGGAACATCTATTTTAGTGCCAGAAGAGCAAGTTGACTCCTTGTTAGTACAATTAGCTTCAGAGGGCTATCCGCAAACAGGTACAATTGATTACTCATTTGCTAATAGTTCAGGATTTGGTATGACAGATAATGAATTTAACCTCTTAAAAAAAGCAGCAACTGAAACTGAAATTGCTAAGCTTTTTAAAAATTTAGAGGGTGTAAAAGATGCCAAAGTAATGATTACAGTTCCTGAAGAAGGGGTATTCGTAACGGATGTGCAAGGCGAGGCAACGGCATCTATTGTTTTAAATACAGACCCTGGCTATAAATTTACAGAGCAGCAAATTACTACTATGTACAATTTGGTGTCAAAAAGTATTCCCAATTTAAAAACTGAAAACATCGTAATCTCTAATCAATTCTCAGAGTACTTTGATTTGAATGCTGCTACTACTGATGGTACTTCCACAGCGACAGCCGAAGGTCAATTACAAATGAAGAAATTAGTAGAACGTGATCTACAGCGTCAAGTGCAAAATATGCTAGGAACGTTGATGGGACAAGATAAAGTGATGGTTTCTGTTACAACGGATATTGACTTCAAGAAAGAAAATCGTGAAGAAAACCTTGTGACACCTGTTGATGAAGAAAATATGGAAGGTATCGCAATTAGTGCTCAACGAATTACAGAGCAGTATTCTGGTACAGGCGCAGCAGCTGCAGGAACACCTGAAGCTGAAACAACTACAGATAACTTCACAACGTATAACGAAGGTGCAACAGGGAATGGTGACTATGAACGTACAGAGGAAACGATCAATAATGACGTGAATCGTATACGTAAAGATATCCAAGAAGCTCCTTATAAAGTTCAAGATATTGGAATTCAAGTCATTGTTGAACCACCAACAGCGACAGATGCAGCGTCATTACCAGATGGTGTTCGTGAAGATATCGAGAAAATTTTAAGTACAATAGTTCGTACAACAATTTCCAAAGATGTGGCAGCAGAACTTACACAAGAGCAAATTGACGAGAAAGTAGCTGTTTCAGTACAACCTTTATATGGTAAGGCGACAGAGGTCGCTGATGAAAAACCAGTTATCCCATGGTGGGTTTGGGTCATTGGCGGTATCTTATTAGCTGTTATTTTATTACTAGCATTCTTTATTATCCGTTCTCGTAAGCGTGCGCAGGAAGAAGAAGAGCTAAGTATCCTAGAAGAACAAGAAGAATTAATGATTGATGATATTAATGAAGAAATTGAAACGGAAGCTACAATGCGTCGTAAGCAGCTTGAAAAAATGGCTAAAGAAAAGCCAGACGATTTTGCAAAGTTACTGCGTAGTTGGATTGCGGAAGACTAACTAGGAGGTTCGGCTGTGTCCAAGAAAGATAAGGAATTAACCGGAAAACAAAAGGCCGCACTCTTGTTAATTTCATTAGGGCCTGAGGTTTCAGCTTCTGTCTATAAACACTTAACAGAGGAAGAAATTGAACGTTTAACATTAGAAATTTCAAGTGTTAAAAAAGTAGAATCAAATGTCAAAGAAGAGATTATTGAAGAATTTCACAATATCGCACTAGCGCAAGACTATATCACACAAGGTGGTATTGGCTACGCGAAAACAGTATTAGAAAAAGCGCTTGGTGTTGAACAAGCGCAAACGATTATTAATCGTCTAACATCTTCTCTACAAGTGCGTCCGTTTGATTTTGCTAGAAGAGCTGATCCAGCACAAATTTTTAACTTTATTCAAAATGAACATCCACAAACAATTGCCCTGATTCTCTCTTATTTAGAGGCGGGGCAAGCGGGTGTTATTTTATCTTCACTACCACAGGAAGTACAGGCGGATATTGCTAAACGTATAGCAGTAATGGAATCGACTTCTCCAGAAGTAATTAGTGAAATTGAATCTGTATTAGAGCGTAAATTATCGTCAACAGTTACACAGGATTACACTGAAACAGGTGGTATCGATGCTGTCGTAGAAGTGTTAAATGGCGTAGATCGACAAACAGAAAAAACAATTCTCGATGCACTCGAAATACAGGATCCAGAACTTGCAGAGGAAATCAAAAAACGTATGTTTGTGTTCGAAGATATCGTTACACTCGACAATCGTTCCATTCAACGTGTTATTCGTGACTGTGAAAACGAAGACTTACTGCTTTCAATGAAGGTATCAAGTGAAGAAGTAAAAGATATTATTTTCCGCAATATGTCACAGCGTATGGCTGATACATTTAAAGAAGAAATGGAAATTATGGGACCTGTACGATTACGTGACGTAGAGGAGGCGCAATCTCGAATTGTTGCTGTTATTCGTCGTCTAGAGGATGCTGGAGAGATTATTATTGCTCGCGGTGGAGGAGATGACGTCATTGTCTAGAATCATCCGTTCTATTTACACCCAGTCTGATAGCGATAGTATTAAAGAAATCCAAATCCGAGATATGTTTGAACCGATTGAAGTAGACCAACATGAAGTCTCATCTCAGCATCAATTAACATTGGATGAAATAATGGCAGAGCGAGATCGTTTACTTGCAGAAGCTAGAGCTACTTTGCAAGCAGAACGTGAGATGTTTGAACAAGAAAAGCAATTACACTTCCAAGAAATTGAACACTTAAAGTTAAACTGGGAAGAAGAGAGACCGAATCGAGTGCAAGAGGCGTATGATGAGGGGTTTGGGCAAGGCTATGAAGATGGTATGAACAAAGCCTCTGAAGCAATGGCCCAGTCACTTCAAACTGCGAATGAAGTTATGATTCAAGCGAAACAAAATGCACAAAAATATATTGAAGATCAAGAAGCGGTCATTTTAGAGTTAGGCTTAACTGCAGCAGAACGAATTATTGGCACCTCACTAGAGCAAGATAACGAACTGTTTGTGTCAATTGTGCGTCGAGGGTTGAAAGAAGCAAGGGAAATGAAAGAAATTAAAATTTATGTTTCCCCAACATACTACGCTTTAATTACCACTAATCGAGATGAATTAGCAGAAATGTTCCCGATGGATGTACCATTTATGATTTTTGTGAATGAAGATTTAGACAATGAAACAGATTGCTATATTGAAACAAATCATGGTCGCATTATGGTTAGTATTGATGAGCAATTGAATGAGCTTAGATTAAAGCTACATGAAATATTAGAGAGTAAGGAATGATCTTGATGAAAACGGCTCAATTAATCGAACATATTCCTCATATACCTACTTTTAAAAAGTTTGGTAGAGTAACTAGAGTTGTCGGCTTGATGATTGAGTCGCAAGGTCCAGATAGTTCCATAGGTGATGTCTGTAAAATTCATGTGGAAACTGTAAACAATGGTCACCAAATCATTTTAGCAGAGGTTGTTGGTTTTAAAGATGAGATAGTTGTCTTAATGCCATTCACCTCTTTACGTGAAATATCTATTGGCTGTCTTGTTGAAGGGACTGGTGCCCCTCTAGAAGTAAAAGTGGGCCCTGAGTTAATAGGAAAAGTATTGGATTCTATGGGGAATCCAATCGATGGCACCTTATTACCGAAAGGGTTAATGACCGTCCCTACTGAGCAAGATCCACCGAACCCACTGACTCGTCCACCAATTGACGAAAGACTCGAAGTAGGGGTGAAGGCGATTGATGGCATGCTAACAGTTGGTAATGGTCAACGTGTTGGTATTTTCGCTGGTTCTGGGGTCGGAAAAAGTACGTTACTAGGTATGATTGCTAGAAACACGCAAGCAGATTTAAATGTCATTGCGCTCATAGGAGAACGTGGTCGTGAGGTTCGTGAATTTATCGAACGTGATTTAGGCGCAGAAGGTTTAAGTCGCTCCATTGTTGTTGCAGCCACATCAGATCAACCAGCATTAATGCGGATTAAAGGCGCTTTTACAGCGACAGCGATTGCCGAATATTTTAGAAATCGAGGCTTAAATGTCATGCTGATGATGGACTCCGTTACACGTGTAGCCATGGCACAACGTGAAATTGGACTTGCCACGGGAGAACCACCGGCACAAAAAGGGTATACGCCTTCTGTATTTGCGATATTACCTAAATTATTAGAACGTACTGGTACTAATGAAAAGGGCTCAATCACAGCATTCTATACCGTTTTAGTTGATGGTGATGATATGAATGAACCAATAGCTGATACTGTGCGAGGGATATTAGATGGCCATATTGTATTGGATCGAAATCTAGCCAATAAAGGTCAATATCCAGCCATCAATGTTTTAAAAAGCGTAAGCCGTTTGATGAATCATGTTGCAGAGCCAGCGCATAAAAAAGCTGCTGAACGATTAAGGGAACTCTACTATACATATGACAAATCTGAGGATTTGATCAATATTGGAGCTTACAAAAGAGGAACTTCTAAAGAGATTGATGAGGCCATTCATTATGAACCGCTCATTACGCATTATCTTAAACAAGGCTATTTAGACAAAGTAACATTAGAAGAAAGTGTCAATGAGTTAATAACATTATCGAACGGTGGTGCGAAATAGATGGTCAGTTATGTGTATCGTTTTGAAAAAGTGTTAACAATTCGTGAGCAAGAAAAAAACGAAACCGAAATGGCTTATAAAGAATCTGTCCGTTCTTTTGAAGAAATAGCAACAAGATTATATGAATTACTTAAAAAGAAAGAAGACTTAATCGCATTTCAGCAGGAGCGTTTAACGATTGGCTCATCTATTGACGAAATTCATCATTATAGTCGTTTTATAGATAGTCTTGAGAAAACAATTGCAGATGTACAACAGAAAGTGATACAAGCTCGTGCGAAGATGAATTGGCACGAGGAAAAATTATTAGAAAAAAACTTGGAAGTACGTAAATTTGAAAAAATGAGAGAAAAAGATTTGAAGCTATTCCAGCAAGAGCAAGATCGTATAGAAAGCCTTTTTCTAGATGAAATTTCATTACAAACGTATAACAAGAGAGAAATCAGGTGATTTCATGGCAAAAAAAGACAATCGATTGACAGCGGAGTTAGTAGAAGTGCAGTCAAAGAAAAAAACAGGGGGCTTTCTAAAGTTTTTTACTTGGATTGTACTACCGATTATGTTTGTAGTAGCGGTTTTACTTGTTGTGGCAACGTTAATGAATACGAATGTCTTTGATTTAGGGAAAAAGGCAATAGGAAGTTTACCCTTTGTCCCATCAGAAGAGCAACAAGCTAAAGATGCTGCCATTAATAACGACTCTAAATTAGTTAATTTACAGGCAGAGATACAAGAAAAAGAAGCTGAAATTACACAGCTACAAAAAAAGCTTGATACAACAACAACTGAAAAAGAGAAGTTAGTGATAGAAAAAGAACAGTTGCAATTTGAAATTGAAAAATTGAATCGACAACAAGATGATGTAAAGCGTGACTTTAATGATATCTTATCAACGTTCGATAAGATGTCTCCGAAAGCTGCAGCACCAGTATTAATCAATATGAGTGATGCGGAGGCGCTACGAATTTTAACGAATTTAAAGCCTGATAAGTTAGCAGCCATATTAGAGAAAATGGATGCCAAAGATGCAGCAAAATATACGGAGTTAATGGCTAAACAATAAGATAAATGAAAGGAGGTGAAAGAACAATGGATGTAGCAATGATGCAAATGATCACTAAGTCTGTACCTAATAAAGCAGCAAAATCTTCAACCGTTAATAGTCCTGAAGGTAAGGTCAATGGAACTCCGAATAAAGAAAATGTATCGAATTTCGGGTCTGTTTTTAGTAAAATGATGTCGTCTTCAACGCAAACAAACCAATCTTCGCAGTCAACTGCAACAAAGGAGCTAGCCGATTTACAAGCGGTTTTAAATGCTGATTCAATGGAGGAATTACTAGATTTACTAGGAATCCCTCATGATGATGGGTTATTAATGCTTCAGCTTGGCGAAGACAATAAAGCAGTGGCAATGGATGAAATGCTTAATTTAGAAAATATACTAAATGCATTAGGTATTGATGAAGAGCAACTTCAAAAAATAGTCCAACAGCTGCTAGGAGAAGAGAAGGAAGCTAGTGATGTTTGGGAGCTACTATCACTAGTAGATGCCCAAGCGCCGATACTGCAGGCACAAATAGGACCTGCTTTACAAGGTGAAGGACAAGTAACACCAAAAGACGCTACACAACTGCTTCAAGTATTGAAGCTAGCACAATTAGTCGGACAGAAAACGGACTTAACAACTTCACAAGAAAACTTATTAACAACGGTTAAGAGTCTATTAACATCATTACAAACGCAAGTAGAAACTACACAACTAACAACAACCAAAACAACTGGAGCATTGCCATTACAAGGCTTTCAGCAAGTAGTTCAGCAAGTACAAGTGACGAAGCAGAGTGAGACAAGCACAAATGACATGGTTACACCGCAAACAGTTCAAACAAAACCGGATACATTCCATGTCACATTACCAACTGCCAAACCTGCGCAGTCTGAGGCTTTGTTAAAAGAAATGCAGGCTATTATGAATAGAGCACAAATTTCAAATGCACAAGGGATCACACGTTTAACGATTAAATTGTACCCAGAAAATCTTGGGACAGTTCGTATTGAACTTGTACAAAATGATGGCGTACTGACAGCTCGTTTACTAGCTTCTACAGCTCATGGACGTGAATTACTTGATAGTCAAGCACATCAGCTAAAACAAGCTTTTGTTCAACAAAACATTCAAGTAGATCGTCTTGATATAGCACAATCACTACAAGATGCAGATCGCCAGCAACGCGATCAAAGCTTCTTCAATAATTTCTTTAAGCAGCAACAGGATGAAGAGCAAGAACATAAAAATGAAGATGAAGATGAAGGACTATCCTTTGATGACTATTTAATCAATGAGGAGGTGTAATAATGGCAGATGCAACAAAAAATGTAAGCAATACATCCATAACGGATGATTTGTATTACTCGAATTATAAAAAACCAACGAAACAAACAGGTAATAGTGAGCTTGGCAAAGACGCCTTTCTACAACTTTTAATTACACAATTACAGCATCAGGACCCTACAAATCCTATGGATGACCGAGAATTCATTTCTCAAATGGCACAGTTTTCTTCTTTAGAACAAATGCAAAACATGACAAAGACAATGGAGTCATTATTGGCATCACAGCAACAAACACAGATGATGAATTATGCATCCTTTGTTGGTAAAGAAGTGAAATGGCATGAAATTACAGATAAAACAGATGAAAAAGGGGATCCTGTTGTAAATGAAGGAACAGGTGTAATTGAATCCTTGAAATTTGTAGATGGTAGTGTTGTATTCAAATTAACAGATGGAAAAGAAATAACGCCTGGTAATATTTCAGGAATACTAGGTGGCTCTGGAACAAATACAGATGGCGGTAATACTGTACCAGAATCTCCGCTTGTACAGGCAAGTAAACTGATTGGTAAAAATGTTACGTATAAAGATGGCGACCAAGAATTACAAGGTCGAATTGTCTCTGTTTCAAATAAAGATGGCGTTATCTATTACGTATTAGATAATGATAAAAAACTAACAGATAAAGATTTTACAGTAATTAGCGAATAAAGGTGGAGAAGAATGATGGATAAATTTTCAATTCATCGTGTACCCTTGCATCCATCTATTCGCACAATACAACCTAAGCCAATTCAATCGCAGCAATCCTTTAAAGCTCATTTACAGGAGGCTGCAAAGCAAGAACTAAAGGTGAGCAAACATGCGCATGAACGGATCATTGAACGTAAAATTGACATCTCTGAACAAGAATGGCAGGTAGTATCGGATAAGGTATTTGAAGCACACTCAAAAGGTGTCAAACAACCATTAGTCTTGATGGATCAAGCAGCTTTAATTGTCAGTGCTAAAAATGCTACTGTCATTACAGCAATGGATCGCACGGAGGCAAAACAACAGTTATTTACAAATATTGATGGCACGATTGTGCTGTAAAGGCTGGACCTTCTTATGTAAGGAAGCCTTGGTGATGCTGATTGATAGAGGCACACCTATAAAAAACGAAGGGAGAACGAAAACTTATGTTACGTTCTATGTATTCAGGTATTTCAGGTCTTAAAAACTTCCAAACGAAGCTAGATGTTATTGGTAATAACATCGCAAATGTTAATACTGTTGGCTTTAAAAAGGGGCGTGTTCTTTTTAAAGATTTAATGTCTCAAACACAAGCTGGTGCATCTGCAGCAACAGCTACACGAGGTGGTGTTAACCCACAACAAGTTGGTTTGGGTTCTCAATTAGCTGCTATTGATACAATACATGGTGGCGGCTCATTACAAGGTACTGGGCGTGGACTTGACTTAGGGATTGAAGGAGATGGCTTCTTCATGGTAGCTGACGCAAATGGAGCTCCAGACCCAGATAGTGGTTTTATTGGCGAAGAAGGTTTCAATAATACCCTATTTACTCGTAATGGTGTTTTCTATATGGATAGCAATGGCTATATAGTAAATGCTGATGGTAAATATCTAGTAGGAGTATCTGCTGGAGAAGAAATTGTTATGGAAACTGATGACGATGGTATCAATCCAGATGAAGCACCAGTCGCTTCTGGAGATGAAGGTGCTAACTTATTTGATGATGATGGTGTACTAGACCCAGACGATGGTGAGGTAGGGCCAATCCGTATCCCAACGACTGCTAAAGAAATTAGCATCGGAGCTAATGGTACGATTGAATATGTGGACCTAAACGGTGATCGTAAATGGGCAGGACAGCTAATTATGGCTAAATTCCCAAATGCGGGTGGTCTTTCTAAGGTTGGAGGAAACTATTACCAACAAACAGCAAACTCTGGTGCTGCCTATGCACAAGTAGCCACTGTTGCAGGGATGGGTAAAGTAGTACCTGGCACAGTAGAAATGTCCAATGTAGACTTATCAGAAGAATTTACAGAGATGATTGTGGCTCAACGAGGTTTCCAAGCGAATACTCGTATTATTACAACATCAGATGAAGTGTTACAAGAGCTAGTAAACTTAAAACGATAATGATTATATAGTTCTTTAATTCATAACAGGTGTTTGATAAAACATATTTTCATATGAGGGAGGGTCGGGCCGGCTCTCACGCTAGACCCGGCCCTATTTCAATGATCGAACTAACACGTCTTAATGGCAAAGCATTTACATTAAATGCTTTATACATAGAAACAGTCGAATCGTTTCCAGATACGACTATTACTTTAACAACTGGAACAAAAGTAATTGTTTTAGAGAGTGAAGATGAGGTGCGACAAAAGGTAACTGCCTTTTATAATAATATACAAATTTTATCCAACCCGCATCTACGAGGTGAAAAAGATGAAGAATAATAAAATGTTAACAATGATTATTATTTTGCTAGTAGCAGTCATACTGATTGGCGTTATTTTATTTGTATTGCTTACACAATTTAATAAGCCAACAGGAGCTGTTGAGCCATCCATTGATGAGATTGTAGAATCCTCTGTGGAGGTACCTGAAATCACGACGAATCTTGCAGATAACAGAGTTGTACGCTTGTCATTAAAAATTCAAACGACAAGTAAAGATGCTGCTACAGAATTAACAAAGCGTGTTTTCCAAGTGCAAAATATTGCCATTCAAGAGCTTTCTGAAATGGAGCAAAAGGATTTAGAGGGTAAGCAAGGGAAACAAATTTTCCAAAAATCATTAAAAACAAGGTTAAATGAATTGATGCAAGAGGGAGAAGTTCAGGAAGTATATTTTACCTCCTTCATCACTCAATAAAACAGAAACTGCTTGAAATGGAGGTGGGCAAATGGCAGGAGATGTGTTATCTCAATCCGAGATAGATGCGCTGCTTTCCGCTATATCAACTGGGGAAATGTCAGCTGACGATATAAAAAAGGAGGACGAGGGACGCAAGGTTAAAGTTTATGACTTTAAACGAGCACTTCGATTCTCAAAAGATCAAATCCGAAGTTTGACCCGAATACACGAAAACTTTGCACGACTATTGACAACCTTCTTTTCTGCACAGCTTAGAAGCTATGTACAGATTACGGTTGCATCGGTAGACCAAATACCATTTGAAGAGTTTGTACGTTCGATTCCGAATATGACACTCATTAATGTGTTTGAAGTGCCACCATTAGATGGTAATATATTGATGGAAATAAATCCGAACATTGCCTATTCCATGTTAGATCGTCTAATGGGCGGTAGTGGGGCAAGTCATAGTAATGTAGATAACTTAACAGAAATTGAAACAAAGATTATGACAAACCTTTTTGAACGCTCATTCGACAATTTACGCGAGGCATGGGAAAATGTTGCAGAAATTGATCCAATATTAGTGGAGCTTGAAGTAAATCCACAATTTTTACAAATGATCTCACCAAATGAAACAGTGGTCGTAATTTCGTTAAATACGATTATTGGTGAGACAAGCGGTATGATTAACATCTGTATCCCGCATGTTGTGTTGGAGCCTATTGTTCCAAATCTATCTGTTCGCTACTGGATGCAGACAAATACAAAAGAGATGTCTCCAGAGCAAACAAAAATGCTGGAAACACGTGTGAAACAAGCACAATTACCACTTTCAGTTGAACTGGGTCTGTCGGACATTACCATTGAGGATTTCCTTACAATGCAAATTGGTGATGTTATACAATTAGATCAAAAAATCGAAGATCCATTAATACTGAAAGTTGGAACATTGCCAAAATTCACGGTTCAACCAGGTAAGCAAGGCAAAAAATTAGCAATCCAGATTATCGACCCTTTGAAAGGAGGAGACGAAGATGAGTGATGAAATGCTCTCCCAAGAAGAAATTGAAGCGTTATTAAGGGGCGAGACGTTGGAAGATAAAAACAGCGACACTGCAGCTTCTTCAAATGATGAGACTAATGATTTAAGAGTTGAGGATTACCTTGATTCGTTTGCACAAGATGCATTAGGTGAGGTAGGTAACATTTCTTTCGGAAGTTCTGCTACAGCACTTTCTGCGTTATTAGGTCAAAAAGTAGATATTACTACTCCAAGTATTTCCATGATAAACCGTAATAAATTAGAAGAGGAGTTTCCTCATCCTTATGTGGCTGTACAAGTGGAATATACGATTGGTTTAACAGGTATGAATTTACTTGTTATTAAACAATCGGATGCAGCCATTATTGCTGATTTAATGTTAGGTGGCGATGGTTTAAATCCGAAGCCAGACTTAGGTGAAATTCAACTAAGTGCTGTTCAAGAGGCTATGAACCAAATGATGGGTTCAGCGGCAACATCGATGTCGACTGTATTTAATAAAAAAGTGGATATTTCTCCACCGACTATTGATTTAATGAATATTTCACAGGATGAAGGCCGTGACAATATTCCAGAAGACGATTTATTAGTTAAAGTATCCTTTAGACTACGCATTGGTAATTTAATTGATTCAAATTTAATGCAATTATTACCGCTTAAATTTAGTCAAAACATTGTAAAATCTCTTTTAGGTGAAACAGAGTCTATTGAAGAACCAGTAGCTGCAACGATTGCCCCTGAGGCACCATCAATTGCAGCGCCACCAGTTCAACAACAAGCACCTGTAACACCACCACCTGCACAACCAGTATATCAACAGCAGACAGCACCAACACAGCAACCTATTTATCAAGAGCAACCACAGTTTACGCAACCAGCAAGACCTGCACAACCTGTGAATGTGCAACAAGCACAGTTTGCTAGCTTTGATCCAAATGTAATCTCTCAATCTGAAGCTAGAAATTTAAATATGCTACTTGATATTCCATTGCAAGTTACTGTAGAGTTAGGACGTACGAAACGTTCTGTTAAAGAGATTTTAGAACTATCGAGTGGTTCAATTATTGAGCTAGACAAATTAGCGGGGGAGCCTGTTGATATTTTAGTCAATAGTCGTTTAATCGCTAAAGGTGAAGTCGTTGTTATTGATGAAAACTTTGGTGTCCGTATTACAGATGTTTTAAGTCAAGCAGAGCGTTTAAATAATTTAAGATAGTTTCAATTGGAGGAGTTAACCATGTCTAAAAGAATTTTAATTGTAGACGACGCTGCATTTATGCGCATGATGATCAAGGATATTTTATCAAAAAATGGATTTGAAGTTGTTGGAGAGGCAGCAGATGGCTTACAGGCTGTTGAAAAGTACAATGAATTAAAACCCGATTTAGTAACAATGGATATCACAATGCCTGAGATGGACGGTATTGCGGCTCTTAAAGCGATTAAGGGAACAGATCCAAGTGCAACTGTAATTATGTGTTCAGCCATGGGACAACAAGCAATGGTAATCGATGCAATTCAAGCTGGCGCGAAAGACTTTATCGTGAAGCCTTTCCAAGCAGATCGTGTAATTGAAGCGATTCAAAAAGCACTGGGATGATTGTATGAGAATGTTAAAATCATTTCGTTTCACGATGATTTTCGCATTTCTTGTATCCTTCCTGTTTTTGTACCCGACACCAACTTCTGTTTATGCGGATGCTGATACGAATAGTGTCACTGATTGCATTGAAAACCCAGAAGCTTGTAATGGAGATACTACCGATCCAGCTGCTAAACAAGAAATAAATGTATCAGCAGCTGGAGATATATCTGCATGGGAATACATAAAAATGGTTTTGGCGCTTATTTTTGTTGTAGCTTTATTTTATGGATTGATGAAGTTTTTAAATAAACGAAATTTAAACTTCCAACGTAATCAAATGGTACAAAATTTAGGCGGTTTATCGTTAGGTGCTCAAAAGTCAGTTCAGCTTTTACAAGTAGGTAAATCATTGTATTTAGTAGGGGTTGGAGAAGATGTGCAACTGTTACGTGAAATTACTGATCCTGAAGAAGTTGAAGCATTGCTAGCACTCTATAACGAAAGGCAAGAACTTGCAACAACATCACCGTATATTGCAGAAGTACTTTCTAAGTTTAAGAAAAAAGAGCAAGTGAGTATGCACAATGAACAAAAGCAAGATTCATTTGGCAAACTATTTGAAAAAAAGATATCTGAAATAAAACAGGAGCGTAGTGATGAGATAGAGAGATGGAAGCAAAAGGAGAAGGATGATAAATGAATGATTTAATCAATGTTTTTTCCAATAGCGATCCAACCAACGTCTCTACATCTGTTAAGCTCCTACTGTTACTAACGGTTTTATCTCTTGCACCGAGTATCTTAATATTAATGACATCTTTCGCTAGAATTGTCATTGTCTTATCCTTTGTGCGGACGGCATTAGCGACACAGCAAATGCCACCAAATCAAGTGATTGTTGGTCTAGCACTATTTTTAACGTTCTTTATTATGGCACCAACTTTTCAAGAGGTGAATAAAGAGGCATTACAGCCGTTATTTGCTGAAGAGATTGGTTTAGAAGAAGCATATGATCGTGCTAGTGCACCATTTAAAGAGTTTATGAGTAAGCATACAAGGCAAAAAGACCTTGAATTATTTTTATCTTATAATCAAGCAGAAAAACCAGCATCAGTGGAGGAAATCCCACTAACAATGCTCGTCCCAGCATTTGCTTTAAGTGAAATAAAAACAGCATTTCAAATTGGTTTTATGATTTTTATACCATTCCTTGTCATCGATATGATTGTTGCGAGTACTTTAATGTCGATGGGGATGATGATGTTACCACCAGTAATGATTTCCTTGCCATTTAAAATCTTATTATTTGTTCTGGTCGATGGCTGGTATCTAGTCATGAAATCGTTACTACAAAGTTTTTAGGGGATGATACAGTATGACAGGTGAATTGGTTATTTCCATAGCAGAACGTGCCATTATGATTATCCTTCTAACAAGCGGTCCGCTATTATTAGTTGCTTTAATCACTGGTTTAGCGGTAAGTATCTTTCAAGCAACAACTTCGATACAAGAGCAAACATTAGCATTTGTACCCAAAATTGTCGCTGTCCTAGTGGCCATCGTATTCTTTGGCCCATGGATGTTATCTCAAGTTACTAGCTATGCGAGAGACATATTCGAGAATTTAACACGTTATATAGGGTGAGTCCATGAATGAATTAATTCCACATTTAACGGTTTTCTTATTAGTACTTGTGCGTGTTTCAGCATTTTTTGTTACGGTCCCCTTTTTTTCATATAGGACCATTCCGCCACAAGTCAAAATTACTCTCGCACTGGTATTAGCTTGGATGATGTACTATACAATTGATGTTGAGCCATTGGTCTTCAATGATGAATACATATTATTAGTGATGAAAGAAGCACTTGTTGGACTATTGCTTGGTCTTATGGGCTACATCATCATGTCTGCAATACAAATTGCAGGAAGCTTTATTGATTTTCAAATGGGATTTGCCATTGCCAATATTATTGATCCACAAACAGGTGCGCAAAGCCCATTAATTGGTCAGTTCTTTAATATGCTAGCACTTCTTTTTTTATTAGCGATTGATGGCCATCATATGATTCTGAATGGAATTTACTATAGCTATCAATTTTTACCGATGGATCAATTTCCAAGATTTGCTAGTGAAAGCTTACCGAAATTTATTATGACGACTTTCACAGCCGTTTTCGCGATAGCATTTCAGATGGCTGCTCCTGTTGTGGCGACCTTATTTTTAGTCGATTTAGCTTTAGGAATAACAGCAAAAACAGTACCGCAATTAAATATTTTTGTGGTCGGTTTTCCGATTAAAATCGGAGTTAGTTTTTTAGTAATGTTTACAATGATGGCTGTGATGATTCAAGTTATTCAAAAGCTCATTACGATTATGATCTACGGTATACGGGATTTAATGGCCATTTTAGGTGGTGGATGATATGAAGCTACTACTAAGTTTAGATATCCAGTTTTTTGCAGGTGAAAAAACAGAAAAGGCAACCCCTAAAAAACGTCAGGATGCTCGAAAAAAAGGGCAAGTTGTAAAGAGTCAAGATATTTCTAGTGCCATTGTCATGCTTATGGTATTTATCTTTTTATTTTTCTTTGCTGGCTCCTTGCGTGATGAATTATTAGCTTTTTTTAGACAAACATTTATTCATAACATACGCATCGAAAAATTAACGATTGATAGTGTGATGCGCTTATTTACAGAAACATTGATACAGATGGCTTTTATTATTGTGCCCATCATGGCGATTGCTTTTGTTGGAGCTCTTGCGGGTAATTTCCTGCAGTTTGGCTTTTTATTTACATTAGAACCAATGAAATTTGATTTAAAAAAGATGGATCCTATTAAAGGGTTAAAAAAAATATTTTCTGTTAAGGCCATTGTTGAACTGCTGAAGTCGGTCTTAAAGATTGGCTTTATAGGAAGTGTCACAACAATTATTATTTGGACAAACCTACCAGAAGTTTTGGCTTTATCTTTTAAAAGTCCATGGATGACGCTCATTACAGTAGGGAAGCTTGTCGGCATAATGGGTATAGCCGCATCTTTAGTTTTACTTTGTGTATCCGTTCTGGACTGGATGTATCAAAAACATGAGTATGAAAAAAATCTTAAAATGTCTAAGCAAGATATTAAAGATGAATATAAAAATAGTGAGGGTGACCCGCTGATTAAATCCAAAATCAAACAACGTCAACGCGAAATGGCGATGCGTCGTATGATGTCAGAGGTGCCGAATGCAGATGTTGTTATCACCAACCCTACTCACTATGCGATTGCCCTCAAATACGATGAGGACAATATGGATGCCCCACGTATCGTTGCGAAGGGGACAGACTTTGTCGCCCAAAAAATTAAGCTGATCGCCAAAGAGCATGATGTCATAATGGTTGAAAATAGACCTTTAGCACGTGCGATGTATGATCAGGTAGAAATTGGTGATCAAGTACCAGAGGAATTTTTTAAGGCAGTAGCAGAAATACTCGCTTATGTTTACCGTATTAAGCGAAAAATTTAAAGCTTTTAAGTAGGAGGGACACAAATGAAAGTTCGCGATATTGGGGTTTTAGGTGCGGTTATTTTAATCGTTGCGATGCTCATCATCCCTCTTCCTCCGTGGATGTTAAGTTTCTTAATTGTCATTAATATTACATTAGGATTAATTGTACTGCTAACAGCAATGAGTATGAAGGAAGCATTGGACTTTTCTATCTTCCCATCGGTCATTTTACTGTTAACCTTGTTCCGATTAGGACTAAGTGTTTCCACAACCCGTGCTATTTTAGCAAATGGTGATGCAGGGTCAGTCGTTGAAACCTTTGGTGATTTCGTAGTTGGCGGGAATGTTCTTGTTGGTTTAGTTGTCTTCTTAATTCTAGTGTTAATTCAGTTTATTGTAATTACAAAGGGCGCGGAGCGTGTAGCTGAAGTAGCAGCACGTTTCACACTCGATGCAATGCCTGGTAAACAAATGAGTATTGATGCTGACTTAAATGCAGGGGTCATTTCCGAAAAAGAAGCACGTGAACGACGTGAAAAGGTATCGGGAGAAGCAGACTTCTATGGAGCGATGGATGGTGCCACAAAATTCGTAAAAGGGGATGCCATTGCCTCAATGGTAATGGTTATTATCAACCTATTATTTGGGATCATTATCGGGGTAGTGCAAATGGATCTTCCATTTGCAGAAGCAGCAACTCATTTTTCTAAACTAACAGTTGGAGATGGTATTGTATCCCAAATCCCGGCTTTACTTATTTCAACAGCTACAGGGATTGTTGTAACCCGTGCCTCTTCAAAAGGAAGTCTTGGCCAGGATATAACAGGACAATTATTTGCTCAGGCAAAGCTTCTTTATGTAGCTGGTGGAACGATTATCTTACTTGGATTATTTACACCAATTCCAGATTGGATAACGATTCCAATTGGTGCGTCACTCATTACAGGAGCATATATGATGGGGCGTAAGAAGCCAGAGGATGAAGAGGAATTACTTGAAATTGAGGAAGAAGTGGCAACAGATGGCATGAAGAGCCCTGAAAATGTTGTGAATTTATTAAATGTGGACCCGATCGAATTTGAATTTGGTTATGGATTAATACCTTTAGTAGATGCTACACAAGGTGGGGATTTATTAGATCGTGTTATTATGATTCGACGACAGCTAGCATTAGAATTAGGTATCGTCATCCCAGTTGTTCGTATTCGAGATAATATTCAGCTGCAACCAAATGAATATCGTATTAAAATAAAAGGGAATGAAATGGCACGAGGCGAGCTCTTATTAGATCATTATTTAGCGATGAGCCCTGGTGATGATGACTCTATTGAAGGAATTGATACTGTGGAGCCATCATTTGGACTACCAGCGAAATGGATTACGGAGCAAGTGAAAGAAGATGCCGAAATGTATGGTTACACAGTTGTTGATCCACCAAGTGTGGTGTCAACACACTTAACAGAAATCATTCGAGCAAATGCACATGAGTTACTAGGACGCCAAGAGACGAAGCAGTTAATCGATCACTTACGCGAAACACATCCTATTTTAGTCGAAGAATTAACACCGACTCCTTTGTCTACTGGAGAAATCCAAAAGGTACTTGGCAAGCTTCTTCGAGAAAATGTGTCTGTACGTAACTTACCTATAATTTTTGAGACATTAGCAGACTATGCAAAATTAACGAGTGATACAGATATTTTAACGGAGTATGTCCGTCAAGCATTAGCACGTCAAATTACTGCACAATATGTTGGAGATAGTTCAGCATTAAAGGTGATTACGGTGTCAGGTAAAGTAGAAAAAATGATTGCTGATAGTATTCAACAAACGGATCACGGAAATTATTTAGCAATGGATCCTCAAGATTCTCAAACCGTTTTAGAGACTATTGCAGCAGAAGTAGAGCGTGTTTCCTTTATGGAGCAATCCGCTATCATTTTATGCTCTCCAGCAGTTCGTATGTATTTACGACAATTGACGGAGCGTTATTTCCCTCAAATTCCAGTTCTCTCTTATAATGAGCTGGATGCTTCAGTTGAAATTCAAAGTGTTGGGGTGGTGAATGTTCAATGAAAATGAAAAAATATTATGCATCATCCATACCAGAGGCGATGAAGCAAGTGCGGGCAGAATTAGGTGAGGACGCAGTCATTTTAAATTCAAAAGTAGTCATCACAAAGAAATTTTTCGGTATGATTAAAAAGAAAAGTTTTGAAGTGGTCGCGGGAGTTGATGTTATGGAGCCAAGTTATGTGGCTCCAGCACCAGCTGTACTACCTGTAGAAACAAAAGAAAATGCAAGGTTACAAGAGATTACAAATGCTATTCAAGCAAAAGTCCATCAAGAGCCAACACCACATGTTGCAGCAGTGCATGAGGATACTAGCATCTCTGAAGAATTGAGGAAGGAAATTGCAGATTTAAAATCTTTAATGCAATCGATGCATAAAAAGACCACCCAAGCTCAATATCCCGATGAACTCTTCCCCTTCATTGAATACTTAAGACAGCAAGAGCTAAGTGAAGAGCTCATCACAACGATAGGTGATGAGCTTTTTATGCATTTCAAAGAAGCGTCAGAAATAAATTTTTCACAATGTAAATTAATAACGAAAAATTTACTACGTAAGCAGCTAGAGGCCCTTCCTGTCGGAGGATTGTCCTATGAAAGAAAGTATATAAATGTTTTAGGCCCAACAGGAGTTGGAAAGACTACAACGATTGCTAAAATGGCAGCGCGAGCTGTGTTAGAAAAAAAGAAAAAAGTCGGCTTTATTACGACCGATACGTATCGAATTGCTGCCATAGAACAGCTAAAAACATATGCAGGTCTTTTACAGGCTCCAGTTGAAATTGCTTATAATGCGACCGATTTCGAGCAAGCAATCCAAAGTTTATCCCATTTAGATTTGGTGTTTATTGATACAGCAGGTCGCAATTATAAAGAGGTCAAGTATGTGGATGATCTCCAACGTCTCATTAAGTTCGATGATCAAGCAGAGTCTTACTTAGTCCTTGCTATGACAACGAAAGAAAAGGATATGGAGAACATTGTAGACCAATTTAAGCAATTACCAATTGAAAAATTCATTTTCACAAAAATTGATGAAACAAATTCTATTGGCACAATGATCAATTTAATGATTAAATATAATAAAGGACTTGCTTACTATACGAATGGTCAAGAAGTACCAGAAGATATTGAGGAAGCTGATTTAGAAGCAGTACTTAATTTGTTTTTTCAAGGTGAAGAAAAATGAGAGACCAAGCTGAAACATTACGCTTGAAAATGATGAGGCAGCAGGGCGAACTAGGTAGAGCCATCGCAGTTGTCAGTGGCAAAGGTGGAGTAGGTAAAAGTAACTTCACCATGAATTTTGCTATAACCTTGGCCCAAAAGGGAAAAAGAGTTGCCATTGTAGATATGGATATTGGGATGGGGAATATTCATATTTTAATTGGGAAAAATGCTTCTTATAGTTTGAAAGACTATTTAGAAGGAAATAAATTACTAGATGAGGTAATATTTGAAGGACCTTATGATCTAAAGTATATTTCAGGTGGGTCTGGTATGACGAGCGTTCTAGATTGGTCACAAAGTATGTTTGAGCGATTGATTCATGCCTTTGAACAGCTTCAAAAAAACTATGATTATATTTTATTTGATATGGGGGCTGGTGCGACAAATTGGTCATTAGACTTACTGACATCCATTGATGAAATTATTGTCATTTCAACAGCGGAGCCTACTTCTATAACAGATGCGTACTCCATGATGAAATATATTCATGTACGTGATCCAGAGAAGGAGTTTTACATTCTTTGTAACCGTGCTTTTAGCAAAGAAGAAGGAATTGAAACGAATGAACGTTTAAAAATAACGATGAAACGTTTTTTAGACAAAGAAATAACCATTCTAGGTTCATTACCTGAAGATCCAGTTGTGCGTAAGGCTGTGCGTGAGCAAGTACCATTCTCGCTTGCTTATCCAGACGCACTAATATCAAAGACATTACAACTTATAGTCGTTCGTTTTATGGAACATCGTGCAGAGGAAATACACGCACATGAACAAACAGCTAAAAAATTTTTATCGAAACTCAGAAGTATTTTCTCGAAAGGGCGTGATTAATTGGACTTTTTACATAAAAGCAAGCTATTAGTTGTGGATGATTCTGCTTTTATGAGAAAGCTAATTAGTGACTTTTTTGTTGGCAACTCTAAGGTGGAAGTAGTTGGAACGGCACGAAATGGAAAAGATGCGATCAAAAAAATACAGTCGTTGAAGCCAACAGTTGTGACAATGGATATTGAGATGCCTGAAATGAATGGGCTCGATGCTTTAAAAGAAATTATGATTCAATGTCCAGTTCCTGTAATAATGCTCTCGAGTACCACTCAACGTGGGACAGAAAATGCAATAGCAGCAATTGAGAGTGGCGCAGTAGATTTTGTCGCAAAGCCAAGCGGAACCATTTCTCTTGATTTACATAAAATCCAAAATGAGCTTGTTCACAAAGTAGAGCAAGCGGCAATGGTGCCGATTTCCAAACTGAAAAAACCTTCTGGTAGTAAAAAACAACAAGAACCAGTGACAAGAGCGAGTACCGTAGTAAAGGAGCCACAACAGCATGGACGAACACCAACTCTTATGAATGTTGCTGCTAGCAATGTAGCTACATCAAAGCCACTGGTAGAATGGAGTAAAGTTGGAAAGAAAATGGTGTTAATTGGTACATCAACCGGAGGACCTCGTGCACTTCAGGAGGTCATTACTAAAATTCCTAAGTCCATACAAGCACCTATATTAATTGTTCAGCATATGCCAGCTGGATTTACTAAATCACTTGCTACTCGTCTGGATCAGCTAAGTGAAATTGCTGTAAAAGAAGCGGAACAGGGCGATATATTGCAAAATGGAGTAGCTTATATTGCACCGGGTGGTTATCATTTAAAGCTGAGAAAAGTAGGAACGACTTTTGGCATTGTTCTTGATAATCAGGAAGCACCGAGATCAGGCCATCGCCCTTCTGTAGATGTAATGTTTGAAGATGTTAGTCAATATAAGGATTTTGATAAAGTGGCAGTCATTATGACTGGTATGGGCCATGATGGTTCTAATGGACTGAAAGCATTGAAAAAAAGTGGTAATGTCATAGCTATTGCAGAATCAGCCGAAACTTGCATTGTATATGGTATGCCAAAAGCAGCAGTAGAAACGCAACTTGTTGATGAAGTTGCAGATGTAGATGATATTGCACAAACAATAATGAAATATTTGCCTTAAAAGGGGTGTCCTCTTATGGAAGTCAATCAATATTTAGAGATGTTTATCGAAGAAAGTAAAGAGCATTTACAAGCATGTAGTGAACATTTATTAGAATTAGAGAAGAATCCAGATGATTTGGCCATTGTTGGGGAAATATTCCGCTCTGCCCACACGTTAAAAGGTATGTCTGCCACAATGGGCTTTGAAGATTTAGCGGATTTGACACATAAAATGGAGAATGTTTTAGATGCTATTCGTAATGAGAAAATCCATGTCACACCTGAAATACTAGATGTTGTCTTTGAATCTGTTGATCATCTAGAAGAAATGGTGATGGATATTGCGAACGGTGGAGATGGTAAACGTGATGTTTCATCAACTGTTGCTCAACTGAAGCGCATTGAATTAGGTGAGGAAGCAGTACCAGAAGTGGTAGCAACAGTGGCACCAGCAGTCGTTGCAAGTGTTTTAGAATATGATAGCTTTGAACAAACAGTTATTACACAATCATCTGAACAAGGCTTCAATGCATTTGAAATTGCAGTTACATTACGTGAGGATTGCCTATTAAAGGCTGCACGTGTATTTATGGTGTTTGAAATTTTAGAAAAAGATGGAGATGTCATTAAGTCCAGTCCATCTGTTGAAAAGCTTGAAGATGAACAGTTTGATCAACAATTCTATGTTGCTTTTGTGACAAAAGAAACAGCCGAAGATATGCAGAAAAAAATAATGAAGGTTTCAGAGGTTGATGAAGTCGTTGTGACAACAATTGACCTGAAGAAATTTAGTGAAAAACAATATGAAGCCCATCAGGAAGTAGCAGCAACAGCAGTGGTAGAAGCAGAACCAACACCAGCAGCTACGCCTGCGAAAGCTGAACCTGTTGCGGCACCAGCCAAAGCAGCAGCACCAGCTAAAGCTGATAAAGCTCATGCACCTGTAGGGAATAAAACGATTCGTGTAAATATTGAACGTCTTGATATTTTAATGAACTTGTTTGAAGAGCTTGTCATTGATCGTGGTCGACTACAATCGATCGCTACAGAAGTGAATCATGGTGAGTTAAATGAAACAGTAGAGCGCATGAGTCGTGTGATGGGTGATCTACAAACAATTATTTTAACGATGCGTATGGTACCAGTGGAAACAGTATTCAACCGATTCCCAAAAATGATTCGTCAGCTATCGCGTGACTTAAATAAAAAGATCAACCTAGAAATCATCGGTGCAGAAACCGAGTTAGATCGTACGGTTATAGATGAAATTGGGGATCCACTAGTTCACTTAATCCGTAATTCTGTGGATCATGGGATTGAGAATCCGACGGCTCGTCGTGCAAAAGGTAAGCCAGAAGAAGGAACAGTTGTCCTACGTGCGTATCATAGTGGAAACTATGTCTTTATTGAAATTGAAGATGACGGCGCGGGCATTAATCGTGAAAAAGTACTAGCGAAAGCTATTTCAAAAGGCATTGTGACACAAGAACAATCATATTCAATGTCTGATAAACAGATTAATGAGCTTATTTTAGCTTCAGGCTTCTCAACTGCCGATGTCATTTCTGATGTTTCTGGTCGTGGGGTAGGTTTAGATGTTGTGAAAACAACGATTGAATCACTTGGTGGTAATATTTCAATTGAATCTACACAGGATGTTGGATCTATCTTCTCGATTCAATTACCACTGACATTATCGATTATTTCAGTCATGCTGGTGGAGATTGAAAAAGAAATTTATGCAATTCCACTATCTTCTATTATTGAAACATCTATTATCCGTTCATCAGAGATTATGAATGCGCATAATCAAAAAGTAATCGACTTCCGTGGCAAGGTTGTTCCATTGGTATTCTTAGAGGAAATCTTTGAGGTTCCTCGTAAAGAGTCACAAGATGAAGAATTCCATTCAGTTGTAATTGTTCGCAAAGGTGAAAAACTTGCTGGTCTAGTAGTGGATTCTTTCATTGGACAACAAGAGATTGTCTTGAAGTCATTAGGAAATTACTTAACAAATATCTTTGCCATTTCAGGTGCAACGATTTTAGGTAATGGTAAAGTAGCCTTAATTGTAGATTGTAACGCACTAATTAAATAAGGTGAATGAATAAGAGAGGTGTAAAGTATGACAAACGCAGTGGAACAAGAAAGTATTAAAGTAATTGTCTTTCAGCTAGCAGATAAAGAATATGCAATTCCCGTGTCCCATGTACAAGGAATTGAAAAATTAATGCATATTACGCGTGTACCGAAAACCGTGAAATATGTGAAAGGTGTAATCAATCTACGAGGTGTTGTTACACCAATAGTCGATTTACGTGAACGCTTTGAACTACCTGTTTCTGAACATGAAGAAACAACACGCATTATCATTATTTCATTAGAAGATATGGAAGTAGGTTTTGTTGTAGATTCAGCGAACGATGTTATTGATATTCCAGCAAGTGCAATTGAACCGCAACCAGAGGTCGTTGGCTCACTTGAAGAAGAATTTATTTCAGGTGTTGCCAAAGTAGAGAAACGATTATTAATCTTGTTACATTTAGAAAAAGTATTAAATCCACTAAAGTAGGGATCGATAATGACATTTAATCAAAAGATTACATCGCTACATTTAGATGTATTAAAGGAAATTGGAAATATTGGTGCTGCGCATGCCGCGACAGCACTTTCCAATTTACTTGGGAAAAAAATTGATATGCGCGTTCCAAAGGTAGAAATGGTGTCCTTTAACGAAATGATGGAACTGGCTGGCGGATCTGAAAACGTTGTAGTTGGTATTTACCTTCGTATTGAAGGAGATGCTGAAGGAAGTATGTTCTTTATTTTACCTATCGAGCAAGCAAATCGCTTTATCCGTCGTCTTATTTTTGATGATACATTTGACTTTAAAAAGCAACCAGTTTCAGAGCTAGGCTTATCAGCTATGCAAGAAATGGGCAATATTTTATCGGGCTCCTATTTATCTGCCTTATCGGACTTTACCAATTTGAAAATTTACCCAACAGTACCTGGTCTAAGTGTAGATATGTTTGGCGCTATTATCAGTATTGGTTTAATCGAATTATCACATGTAAGTGATAATGTTATTGTGATAAATACATCCATTTTTGAAGAAGGTGTAGAAGACCACGAAACGGTGAGAGGTCATTTCTTCCTGCTTCCCGATCCCGACTCATTCGATGCAATTTTTAAAGCATTAGGAGTTTCATGATGATGTTAAGCAGCAGTAGTGGACAAGTAATTAAAGTGGGAATTGCACAAATGGATGTAGTAAAGTTACCTAACACCATTCGAACTTCTGGTCTTGGTTCTTGTGTGGGCGTTATTTTATATGATGAGTCAAAAAAAATTGCTGGTTTAATCCATGTGATGTTACCAGATTCAAGCTTAGGTAGAGCTGAGTCAATCAATGTGGCAAAATTTGCAGATTCAGGTATTGCAGCAATGATAGATTTATTAAAATTAGAAGGCGTTCAAAAATTTAAACTAAAGGCAAAAATTGCAGGGGGGGCGCAGATGTTTCAATTTACATCTGACAAAGATACGATGCGTATCGGTCCCCGCAATGTAGAAGCAGTTAAACATGAGTTAAAGAGACATGGAGTACCTTTAGTGGCCGAGGATACTGGTGGAAATAGTGGTAGAACGATTGAATTTAATCCTGCAACGTCGATATTACATATTCGAACAGTTAACCAAGGAGTGAGCGAAATCTAATGTTTGGTTCTATTTTTTACAATCTATGGGGAGCATTAATTGCTTTTTCAATTTATTTTTTCAGTACATTTCAAAAACCATCTACTCCCCTTCGCATCATCATCAGCGCTTTTGTTGTAGCAATTATCGTCTTTATCGCTATGTATATAGTACGTTTTTTAATTGCTTACATCATGTTTACGCCAGAGGCTAATGAAGAAGTGGATGAAGATGGTCTAACAGATCATGAACTTGATGCTACTGATGGCGCAAAGCAAGAAGCTCCAGCAGTTAATTCAACGGTTGAATTCCAAGATGAAAATTCCGAGGAAATTGCTCAAGTAGTACGAACGATGATGAATCGAGAAGAAGAGCAACAAGTGAATGCGTAAAAATGAGTCGCGAATAGCGGCTCTTTTTTTATTGGGCATTTGAAGGCTTTATTATACGAGAAACTCAAAAGCTCAGGCTAGCTTATTAGCGCACTTTATTACAGGAGGAAAACCACCGCTTAATGAAGCAGATAAGCAAAAATGGTCAAAAGGAGGGGGAGGGCGAACATGGTATTAGTAATGGGCTGAAGCAATCGCTCGTAGATCTCAATATTCAATGGAAAAATTATTTCTAGCTCTATAGCACGTTTTTGAAACGACAATTGGTGCATTGTGGATGCAATGTAGGTATTATAACCTTTTTGTTCAATGTCATAGTTATGATGCACCTTAGCATCGAATTAAATAGCGTCCTAAATTATAAGTTTAATTCTGTAGACAAATTTTAGAACTGTATCCAACTGTTCATCATAACAAGGGTACAGTTTTTCTATGAGATTAAAAAATTAAGGAATATATTAGAGAGTAAGAGAAACAAATGAAATTATAGTCGATTCTTGTTATAATATAGGAAAGATGGCAACTGCTTATCGAGTTTTTAACTATTCGAAGCTCACGTCTAGATTAGCTTTAATGTGGATTTTTTACAAAGATTAACCGAAAAATCCTGTTGAATGATTAATTTTATGAGCGCAAATAGTCAGTGGCAAACGGGCGCGTAAAGCGTTTTTAGAGAGGTGGATTTCATGACACAACCAATTCTGAACGATGAGCAAAAACTATGGAATCGCTGGATTCATGAGCGTGATCCAGATGCTGGTGATTTACTTATAAAAAAATATATTTCTTTAGTATCTTACCATGTCCAACGTATTGGTGCGGGTTTGCCAAAGAGCGTATCACGAGACGATTTAACGAGTTTAGGCATGGTAGGGCTTTTTGATGCATTAAATAAATTTGATATTAACAGAGATTTAAAATTCGATACATATGCTTCGTTTAGAGTAAGAGGCGCTATCATTGATGGTTTACGTAAGGAAGACTGGTTACCGCGTTCAGCGCGTGAAAAAGCCAAAAAATTAGATGCTCAAATTGAACAATTAGAGCAAAAATATATGCGTCATGTAACACCTGAGGAACTTGCGGAGCATATGGAAGTATCTGTTGAAGATGTGTATCAGACAGTGCAAGAGCATTTTTTTTCAAATGTTCTTTCCATTAATGAGCAACAGGATCAAGAGGAAGCGGACGGTAAGTCATTTGTCATCCGAGATGATACGACAAAAACACCTGAGCAAACTGTTATTAAATCGGAGTTATTAGGTGACTTAGCTGAGAATATTCAAAAGCTCAATGAAAAAGAACAGCTTGTACTTAGTTTATTTTACACAGAGGAATTAACTTTGACTGAAATTGGTGAAATGCTTGAACTGTCAACATCACGTATTTCACAGATTCATTCAAAAGCGCTATTAAAGCTACGAAAGCTATTATCAAGTGAAATGATTAATGCGTAAATATCCTTGAGGGAGAGATTCCAATGAGTTTAAAAGGTGTCGAATTACAAATTGCTATTCCAAAAACATTTGAAGCGGGGAAAATGGCAGATCAGGCACAGCAACAAGCATTAGCCCAACAGGCACACGCAAATGAAGCATTAAAAAAAGAAGTAGAGCGCAAGCAAAAAATTGTCAATACAACAGAAGGTATGGATGAAATTAGTGAGGATGAGGATGCAGGTGGCGAATATTTAACAGGTATTCATAAAAAGAAGAAAAAGAAGCAGGGTCAACAAGAAAAACAGGCACAACATCCGTTTAAAGGGAATTTCGTGGATTTTAGTGGATAGGAGTTTACAATGACAACCATACTAATAGCGTTACTATTCTTTTTACAGCTACTTTCATTTTACTTCCTTATTATTTTAAATACAAAGCTAGCAAAATTTAAGGATTTAGAAAAGAAGCAAGAACGTTTAATGAGGGAAATGGACGATACGATTACGGCTTATTTAGCAGAAATGAAAGATGAAAATGACCGTCTTATTAAAGAGTTACAAAATGTCAAACAGCCCGAAATAGCGGCGAGTAGCTTGCAGCAAATAGAACAAAGTGTGACACCAATGGAACAGTCGTCTTCGGATTTAACCCAAGGGACTAAAAGTGATAGTTCGCTAAGTTTAGATAAAGATTCTCGTATCTACGTACCTAAAAAAATTGTAGCAAATGCTTATTCACGTCAGCAACATACTGGTGCAAAAAAGGCACAAGCAGTGCCATCTCCAAAAGAGGAGATGGCAAGTCTACCTGAAAAAGAAAAAATGCTGACGGTGGAACAGCAAGCGCTAGAATTAACAAAGCAGGGAAAATCGGTAGAGGAGATAGCGAAACAACTGCAAAAGGGGAAAACAGAAATCGAGCTTTTACTGAAATTTCATCACTAAATTGTTGCGAATCAATCAAAGCTATGATATAGTTGCAAATGGTGTTATTACTACACACGCATTTTGATGTAGTAAGTGGTGCTCTAAGCTTAGGGTAGCTTGTTGCAGATGATAAATGCGGAGGATAAAAACCAAACATACTAGGAGGAAATTCACATGTCAGTAATTTCTATGAAACAATTACTTGAAGCTGGTGTACATTTCGGTCACCAAACTCGTCGTTGGAACCCAAAAATGAAGAAATATATCTTCGTTGAACGTAACGGGATCTACATCATCGACTTACAAAAAACGGTTAAAAAATTAGAGGAAGCTTATGACTTCATGCGTCAAGTTGGTCAAGACGGTGGTAAAGTTCTTTTCGTTGGTACGAAAAAACAAGCACAAGAAGCGATCAAAGATGAAGCTGAACGTTCAGGCAACTACTACATCAACCAACGCTGGTTAGGTGGTACTCTTACAAACTTCGGTACAATTCAAAAACGTGTTGCACGTATGAAACAAATCGAAAAAATGGAAGAAGAAGGAACTTTCGAAGTTCTTCCTAAAAAAGAAGTAATCCAACTTAAAAAAGAACACGAACGTCTAATCAAATTCCTAGGCGGTATCCGTGATATGCACGATCTTCCAGACGTAATGTTCGTGGTTGACCCACGTAAAGAGCGCATTGCTGTTGCAGAAGCTCGTAAATTAAACATCCCTCTAGTAGGTATTGTTGATACTAACTGTGATCCAGATGAAATCGACTACGTAATCCCTGCTAACGATGATGCTATTCGTGCTGTTAAACTTTTAACTGCTAAAATGGCTGACGCTTTAATCGAGTCAAAACAAGGTGAAGAAGAAGCTCCAGCTGTAGAAGCTGCTGCTGAGTAATTCACGTTTACAAAAAGGTGATAAGTGGCTCAAAACCCTTATCACCTTTTTTAGAACCTATCATTAAATAGTTCAACCAATTTGAGGAGGAAACACTAAATGGCAAACATTACTGCACAATTAGTAAAAGAATTACGCGAAAAAACTGGCGCTGGTATGATGGATTGTAAAAAAGCGTTAGTAGAAACTGATGGTAACCTAGAAGCTGCAATCGACTTCCTACGTGAAAAAGGTCTTTCGTCAGCTGCTAAAAAAGCTGACCGTATCGCTGCAGAAGGTACAACTTACATTTTAGAACAAGGTAACGAAGCGATTATCGTGGAAGTAAACGCTGAAACTGACTTCGTTGCGAAAAACGACAAATTCCAAGTATTAGTTTCTTCTTTAGCAGAGCAATTACTTGCTGCTAAACCAGCTTCAGTTGAAGCCGCTTTAGAGCTTACAAATGCTGAAGGTGTAAAAATTGAAGATCAAATTTCAACAGCTGTTGCAACAATTGGTGAAAAAATTACACTTCGTCGTTTCGAAATTAAATCAAAATCTGATGCAGATGCATTCGGTGCTTACTTACACATGGGCGGCCGTATTGGTGTATTAGTGACTTTAGAAGGTTCTACTGATGCAGCAGCAGCTAAAGATGTTGCGATGCACATTGCAGCAATCAACCCAACATATGTTTCTCGCGATGAAGTTTCTGCTGAAGAAGTTGAACGTGAGCGTAAAGTATTAACAGAGCAAGCTCTTAACGAAGGTAAACCAGAAAACATCGTTGCGAAAATGGTTGAAGGCCGTCTTGGTAAATATTTCGAAGACGTTTGCTTGCTTGATCAAACATTTGTTAAAAACTCAGATCAAAAAGTACGTGATTTCGTAGCTTCAACTGGTGGTTCAGTAAACGGCTTTGTACGTTACGCTGTTGGTGAAGGTATCGAAAAACGTGAAGATAACTTTGCAGAAGAAGTAATGAGCCAAGTTAAAGGTAACTAATTTCGCTTGCATTTGATTCTAATCAAATAATATCTAGATTATCTAGACTAAAATGGGGAACACAACATAGCGTGTTCCCTATTTTTCCGAAATGAACGAAAAACGGATATAATTTTCTATTCTGCCTTATTCACAACTAGCAATTATTGTTAGATATACTATAATGGAAAAGGGAATAGAAAGGTTTTAAATAAAGTCTTACGGAGGTTTACAATGAGTGTACCGCAATATAAACGAGTAGTTATTAAACTAAGTGGTGAAGCGTTAGCTGGAGAAGCGGGCTTCGGTTTATCACCAAAAATAATCAAGTCTGTTGCAGAAGAAGTAAAAGAAGTAGTAGATCTTGATGTAGAAGTTGCTGTTGTTGTAGGTGGCGGTAATATATGGCGTGGTAAAATAGGTAGTGAAATGGGAATGGATCGTGCTGCAGCCGATTATATGGGCATGTTAGCAACCGTTATGAACTCACTAGCTTTACAAGATGCTCTTGAAAAATTAGGTATTGAAACACGCGTTCAATCTTCTATTGTGATGACTCAAGTAGCGGAGCCATACATTCGTCGTAAAGCAGTTAGACATCTAGAGAAAAAACGTGTCGTTATCTTTGCAGCAGGGACAGGTAATCCGTTCTTCTCTACTGATACTACTGCCGCATTACGCGCAGCAGAAATTGACGCAGATGCGATTTTAATGGCTAAAAATAATGTCGATGGCGTTTATTCGGCAGATCCAAAAGTGGATGAAACAGCCATTAAATATGATACACTCACATACTTAGAAGTTATCCAACAAGGCTTACAAGTAATGGATTCAACGGCTTCCACTTTATGTATGGATAACGATATCCCGCTAATTGTTTTCTCAATTACGGAGCCAGGTAACATTAAACGTGCTGTACAAGGCGAAAAAATCGGAACAGTTGTTAGGAGGAACGTATAATGGCTAAACAAGTCTTAGAACAAGCAAAAGAAAAAATGAACAAAACAATCACAGCTTTCTCACGTGAACTATCATCTATTCGTGCGGGTCGTGCGAACGCATCTTTATTGGATCGTATCATGGTAGACTACTATGGGGCACCAACACCAATTAACCAACTTGCAGGTGTTTCTGTACCAGAAGCTCGCTTACTAGTCATTACACCTTACGATAAAACAATTTTAGGTGATATTGAAAAAGCAATTATGAAATCAGATATCGGGATTACACCAACAAATGATGGTTCGATCATTCGTTTAATGATTCCAGCGCTAACAGAAGATCGTCGTAAGGATCTAGTAAAGCAAGTGAAAAAAGAAGCAGAAGACGCAAAAATTGCTGTACGTAACGTTCGTCGCGATGCAAACGATGATTTGAAAAAACTTGAAAAAGCTGGCGAAATCACAGAAGACGATCTACGTGGCTATGGTGACGATATTCAAAAATTAACAGATGAATTCATTGTGAAAGTAGATCAAGTAGCGAAAGATAAAGAAAAAGAAATTTTAGAGGTGTAAACAAGACGTTTTACATGTCTATGATGGAACTTTTTGATGAGATGAAGGCGTCCTATACATAACAGGACGTCTTTTCGCTTTATTGTTCATAATCAATTGCTTTGTCATATAAAGAGCATACATGAAATGCGAAAAGATCATTAATAACAACATCATCGATTTTCTAACAAACTTATTCTTTATTATGTGTATAGTTCTAAAATAAGCTAGTACATACATAGTCAATTTAGAGGGAAAAAAAAGACAAAAAGCGCTTTTGTTTGTTATGATAGGTTAGTATACGTCCGATTAGTTGTAGTGGGGGAGTTAGCATGTTTAAAAAGCTATTAGGAAAACAAATAAATATGGATACACTATCATTGGAGGAGCGTGTGGCCCTAACTAAAAGCGAGCCGATTCCTGCCCATGTAGCGATTATTATGGACGGAAATGGACGTTGGGCGAAAAAACGTGCTATGCCACGAGTTGCTGGTCATCATGAAGGAATGAAGACCGTACGTAAAGTAACTAGGTTTGCGTCGGATTTAGGAATTAAAGTTTTAACCGTATATGCATTTTCCACAGAAAATTGGAAGCGACCAAAACCAGAGGTTGATTTTCTTATGCGTCTACCTGTTGAATTTTTAGGTTCTTTCTTACCAGAAATGATGCAGCGTAATGTACGTGTCGAAATGATTGGCGATCCATCCTTATTACCTGCTCATACGCAAAAGGCGTTGTATGAGGCAATGGAAGAAACAAAGCATAATACAGGGCTTGTCTTAAATTTTGCGCTGAACTATGGGAGTCGTTCTGAAATGGTCAATGCCATGAAAACGATGCTGCAAAAAGTGCAGGACGGTCAATTAACGATGCAAGACATAACAGAAGAATGCTTAACGTCTCATTTAATGACGGCCCATTTGCCTGAACCAGATCTTCTAATTCGTACAAGTGGTGAAGTACGATTAAGTAACTTTATGTTATGGCAGCTCGCCTATACAGAATTTTGGTTTACAGATACATTGTGGCCAGATTTTAGTGAGGAAAGCTTACTGGAAGCGGTGGAAAATTATCAGAAGCGTAATCGCCGTTACGGTGGGTTGAAGGGAGAAGAAACAACTTGAAACAACGAATTATCACGGCAATAATTGCAGCAGCACTTTTTATTCCGTTCGTTATTTATGGCAAAGTACCATTTACCATACTTGTGCTTGCAATGGCTATTGTCGGTTTTTATGAAATCTTAAAAATGAAAGGGATTTCCATTTTTTCTGTGCCTGGTTTTCTAGGGTTAATAACATTAGTATTACTTGTTATACCGAAAGATTGGAGTGAAAAAGTTGTAGAGACAATAGGCTATTCATCCAATTTAATGGTTGTTTATGGTCTAATGATGTTACTGCTGATTTACGTGGTCCTTGTAAAAAATAAAATAACCTTTGACGAAGTGGGCTTTATTTTATTGGGTGCATTTTATGTGGGGTTAGGATTCCATTATTTAATTGAAACAAGAAATGTTGGATTAGAGTATGTTGTCTATTGTTTATTAGTTGTTTGGACAACAGATTCAGGTGCCTATTTTGTAGGAAGAAAATTAGGAAAGAATAAGTTATGGCCTGAAATCTCACCGAAGAAAACGATTGAAGGTTTTCTAGGCGGAATTGTCATTGCGATTATTTTTGCAGTTGGTATGCAACTCATTTACCCATTTGCAAATGGTTATATATCACTTGTTTTTGTCACGATTTTTGCCTCTATTATTGGACAAATGGGAGATTTGGTAGAATCAGCTATCAAACGTCATTTTGATGTAAAAGATTCGGGCAATATTTTACCAGGGCATGGCGGAATTTTAGATCGCTTCGATAGTCTATTATTTGTCGTGCCTCTCCTTCATTTTTTACATTTGTTTGGTAATTAATCTGTATATTAAAAGACATCTTGCTAAATCATTTGCTTAGATAGAAAAAGGGGACAATTTGTTGTGAAAAAAATTAGTTTATTAGGTGCAACGGGTTCAATCGGTTGGCAAACCTACGATATTTTAAAAGAACAACGTGATGCGTTTCAATTAGTGGCTTTTTCTTCAGGGAAAAACATTGAGAAAACACGAGAAATGATTGAAACATTAAAACCCGAGCTAGTTTCTGTGCAGCTAGAAGAGGATGCACGAGACCTTGCGAAAGATTATCCTGAAATCCAATTTACATTTGGGGCGAAAGGTCTTGTAGAAGTTGCTACACATCCAGACTCAACTGTACTCGTCAATGCTGTGCTAGGCAGTGTTGGTCTGGAATCAACATTAGCAGCTATTCGCATGGGCAAAACGATTGCCATTGCTAACAAGGAAACACTTGTTACAGCTGGTCATTTAGTCATGGCAGAAGCCAAAAAACATAAGGCCACGATTTTACCTGTTGATAGCGAGCACTCAGCCATCTTCCAATCAATGAATGGCGAAAATCCCAAAAATATTGAGCGTTTAATTATTACAGCTTCAGGTGGTAGCTTCCGTGATAAAACACGTGACCAATTACAACATGTGACGGTCGCAGATGCATTGAATCACCCGAACTGGTCTATGGGCGCAAAAATTACGATAGACTCCGCAACAATGATGAATAAAGGATTAGAAGTCATTGAAGCACATGTTTTATTTGATATGCCATATGATAAAATAGATGTACTTTTGCATAGAGAAAGTATTATTCACTCTCTTGTTGAGTATCATGATACTAGTGTGATTGCTCAGCTAGGCACGCCAGATATGCGCGTACCGATTCAATATGCTTTAAGCTATCCTGATCGTATACCATTACATAATGGTCAGCGACTAAATTTAGCGCAAATTGGACAACTACATTTTCAAGATATGGACTTTGAGCGTTATCCGGCTTTGCGTTTAGCATATGAGGCTGGTCGTACAGGTGGTACCATTTTGACAGCGATGAATGCAGCAAATGAAGCGGCAGTTGCAGCCTTTTTACAAGGGAAAATTACATTCCTTGAAATTGATGAGACGATTGAACGAGTAATGCATGCACATCAAAACATTGCAGTACCAGATTTACAAACGATTTTACATGTGGACAGTGAGACAAGAAAAATAGTGTTAGACATGGTAAAATAACGAAAGTACTGTATCGTTAACTAATCGCTATTAAAGGTGGGATATTATGCAAACAGCCATTGCATTTATTTTAATATTTGGGATGCTCGTCTTCTTCCATGAACTTGGACATTTCTTATTTGCTAAACGTGCAGGTATTTTAGTGCGTGAATTTGCTATTGGAATGGGTCCCAAAATTTATGGGAAAACGCATGGAGAAACAATGTATACTATTCGATTATTGCCTATCGGTGGGTATGTTCGTATGGCCGGCGAGGATATGGATGGCACTGAACTACAGCCAGGCTATCGAATAGGGCTAATTGTCGATGAAGATAATGTTGTGAAAAAAATTATTTTCAATCAAAGTAATAAGCAGCTACCAGATTTATTATTTTTAGAAGTTGAGCGTGCTGATTTAGAGAAGAATTTATTTGTAGAAGGCTATGATGAAGAAGAACGTCTAGTTCGTTATGACGTAGCAAGAGATTGTGTTCTTGTGGAAAATGGTCGTGAATTGGTCATTGCACCACATGATCGTCAATTTAATGCAAAAACAGTTGGTCAACGTGCGATGACAATCTTTGCAGGTCCTTTGTTTAACTTTATTCTTGCGTTTGTGATTTACTTGGTAATTGGGTTAATCCACGGTGTCCCAACATACGAGCCGATTATCACTGAAGTAGTAGAAAATGATCCAGCTGCACAGGCAGGAATGCTTGCGGGAGATAGAGTAACAGCCATTGACGGACAAGCCGTTGAAAAATGGCAGGATTTAGCCGCTATTGTTCAAGATCATCCAAACGAAGAAATTACAGTGACTGTGGAACGTGATGGACAATCTATGAACTTAAATATGACTGTGAAAGAAATCCAGCAGGATGGCGAAAAATATGGTCAAATTGGTGTGCGCTATGACAGTCCGAGAGAATTTAATCCATTAAAAGCTGTAGTTTATGGAGCACAAGAAACCTATAATATGACCATGAAAATATTTGAGCTTCTTGGTATGTTGATTACTGGTAAGTTCACAATAGATGCGCTTTCTGGACCTGTTGGCATTTATAAAGCAACAGAGCAAGTAGCCCAGTATGGTATTATGAACTTAATGAATTGGGCCGCAATGTTAAGTATTAACTTAGGAATTATGAACCTACTTCCATTACCAGCACTTGATGGTGGTCGTTTATTATTCTTTGGTTTTGAAGCTTTACGTGGTAAACCAATCGATCGTCAAAAAGAGGGAATTGTCCATTTCGTAGGAATTGTCCTACTGATGATTTTAATGGTTGTCGTGACATGGAACGATATTCAACGATTCTTCTTTTAAACCAATGACAGTTAAATGAAATTTCATTTTCTAGCTTTGAGCGCAATTACTATGAAACATTGCGCTCAAAGCTAAATTTGTTTATGCTATTGAGAGTATAAACTTATCTATTAAAAAAGGTGGAACACTGAATGAAGCAAAGTAAAACATTTATCCCAACATTACGTGAAGTACCTGCGGATGCTGAGGTAAAATCACATAAGCAATTATTACGAGCAGGGTTTATTCGTCAAAATACAAGTGGGGTATACTCGTATTTACCGCTTGCAAAACGTGTCTTAACAAAAATTGAAACAATTATCCGTGAAGAAATGGAAGCCATCAACTCTATTGAGCTTCTAATGCCTTCTTTACAATCTGCTGAGCTTTGGCAGGAATCAGGTCGCTGGGAAAAATACGGACCAGAATTAATGCGCCTAAAAGACCGTCACAACCGTGATTTTGCATTAGGACCAACTCATGAAGAAGTGATTACAACTTTAGTACGTGATGAAATTAAATCCTATAAAAAATTGCCGTTAACATTGTATCAAATTCAAACTAAATTCCGTGATGAAAAGCGCCCTCGCTTCGGCTTACTACGAGGAAGAGAATTTATAATGAAGGATGCTTATTCTTTCCATGCATCACGTGAAAGTTTAGATGAAACATATGAAGATATGTATCGTGCGTATTCAAATATTTTTTCCCGCCTTGGCTTAAACTACCGCGCTGTCATTGCAGATGCAGGTTCGATTGGCGGTAAAGGTACACATGAATTTATGGTGCTATCTGAAATTGGGGAAGATACGATTGCCTACTCAGATACTTCTGACTATGCAGCAAATATCGAAATGGCTGAAGTCATTGCGGATTATCAACCATCAGATGACGCTTTAAAAGAAGTTGAAAAAGTGGCAACACCAGAGCAAAAAACAATTGAAGAAGTATCAGCGTTCTTAAATGTAGAGCCAGCCAGTGTGATCAAATCTTTAGTGTTTGATGTAGACGGGGAGCTTGTGGTTGTCCTTGCACGTGGGGATCATGAAATTAATGATATCAAGCTGAAAAATGCACTTGATGCAGGTTCTGTGGAGCTGGCTAGTGAAGCAGCAATCCGTGAATTATTAGGCTGTGGCGTTGGTTCAATTGGGCCAGTGAAATTACCAGTAGACGTAAAGGTAGTAGCGGACCAAGCTATCAAATCTATCCGTAATGGTATTGCAGGTGCAAATGTAGATGGATTCCATTTAGTGAATGTCAACCCAGAGCGTGATTTTGCTGTGAATGACTACTTAGATATTCGTTTTATTAAAGAGGGAGATCCTTCCCCAGACGGACAAGGGTTTATTAAATTCGCAGAAGGTATCGAAGTTGGTCATATTTTCAAATTAGGTACTACATACTCTGCTAAAATGAATGGTACTTTCTTAGATGAGCAAGGGAAGGCTCAACCGTTTATTATGGGCTGTTACGGTATTGGGGTATCTCGTATTCTAGCTGCCGTGGCTGAGCACTTCCAAGATGATAATGGATTTACTTGGCCAATACAATTAGCACCATATGATATTCATGTTGTGCCAGTTAACACGAAAGATGAGGCGCAAGTGGCATTAGCAGATGAACTTTACGGTTTATTAAAATCATATCGTTATGATGTACTTTTAGATGATCGTGCCGAGCGTGCAGGTGTAAAATTTGCAGACGCTGATTTAATTGGTTTACCTGTGCGTGTAACGGTTGGTAAAAAAGCATCTGAAGGTATGGTAGAAGTGAAATTCCGTCAAACTGGTGAAACATTTGAATGGAAAAAAGAAGAGGTCATTGATCGCCTTAACGAATTTTTCCGTAAAAACTAATGGCTTGTTAAGAGATCGGTTATAATTGGAAGTTAATGCTTTTGATAGAGGCTTTCGTAAAATTTTGATAAGATAGAGATAAATAATTCGCGACACTTCTGCGGGACAGTGAGCCAAGCAAGAAACAACAGATGGTAAAACTCTGTTAAGCTTGAAGAGCGCCCGCAGTGAGGGAGCGAATTTTTTTCTTGAATTCTCTCGTGTCTTTGAGACGAATTAGAAGAGGAGGCTTAACAACCTACCTCTTTCTGAAAGTAGGTGTCGTTAGATTGGAACAGCAACAAGAGGCAAGAATGAGACTTCGAATGCTCTTGCAACAATTAGAATTAACAGATGATGTGTACATGTCATTTTTTGAGGAAGGTGAATTATCACGCCTAACAGTCCATAAAAAGGTTAGACTTTGGCATTTCACCATTAAATTACAAGATATACTGCCGTTTCCGTTATATCAGCTTTTCCGTACACATTTAACGGAGAAATTTTCAGCAATTGCACAAATTAATACTACCTTTGAAACGGTAGAGAAAAATGTGACAGAGGAACTGGTGCAAGCTTACTGGTTAAGTGTTGTGGAACAAATTGATGAGATGGCACCGACGCTTAAAAGCTGTCTCATCTCTCAAGTGCCAATGTGGAATGGCCAAAAAATTACTTTGTCCTGCATGCAGGAAATGGAATTTATGATGCTGAAAACAAAGTATGCTGACAAGCTTTCCGAAAGCTATGGTCAATTCGGCTTCCCCCATATGGTAATCGACTTTGTACTACAAGAAGAGACGGAAGAAATGATCGCGGCACAAGAGGCGTTTATGGAGCAGAAACGTATGGAAGAAGTGGCCCTAGCGCAGCAAGCGATGCAAGATTTCCAAAAACGTGAGCAAGAGAAAAAGGATAACCCGGCATTGGCGAATCTTGGTGACCGTCCATTCCAGCTTGGAATGCATATTAAAGATGATGAAATAGTGGAAATTAAACGGATTGTCGAGGAAGAACGCCGTGTCATTATTGAAGGGTTTGTTTTTGATACGGAGATTAAAGAGCTAAAAAGTGGACGCTCCTTATTACAAATTAAAATTACCGACTATACAGATTCCATCATCGTTAAAATGTTCTCTCGTGATAATGATGATGCAGAATTAATGCAGCATCTGAAAAAGGGCATGTGGGTTAAAGTGCGAGGCTCTGTTCAAACGGATACATTCATCCGTGATTTAATTGTCATGGCGAATGATATTAATGAAATCAAAAAAGAAACACGACAAGATTTAGCACCAGAGGGCGAAAAACGTGTTGAGTTACATTTGCACACACCGATGAGCCAAATGGACGCAGTTACACCTGTTGACCGGCTTGTTGCACAGGCCGCAAAATGGGGGCATCCAGCAATAGCTATTACGGATCATGCTGTTGTGCAATCCTTCCCTGAAGCATATGCAGCAGGAAAAAAACATGGGATCAAGGTCATTTATGGTCTAGAAGCAAATTTAGTAGATGATGGTGTACCGATTGCCTATGCTCCTGAACATCGTTTATTAGCAGACACAACGTATGTTGTCTTTGACGTAGAAACAACAGGGCTATCTACGGCTTACGATACGATTATTGAATTGGCCGCAGTAAAAATTAAAGACGGGCATGTCATAGATAAATACGAAAGCTTTGCCAATCCACATCATCCACTTTCGGCTACTACCATTGAACTAACAGGAATTACAGATGATATGGTTCGAAATGCACCTGAAGTGGAGCAAGTGATTAAAGAATTTCATGCCTTTATTGGTGACGCAATAGTTGTTGCTCATAACGCATCATTTGATATAGGTTTCTTATATACAGGCTATAAGAAATTTGGCCTTGAAGGAACAACCCATCCGGTCATTGATACATTAGAGCTTGCAAGATTGCTTTATCCTACTATGAAAAATCATCGTTTAAACACACTGTGTAAAAAATTCAATATTGAATTAACACAACATCACCGAGCGATTTACGATACAGAGGCGACAGGCTATCTACTATTACATTTATTAAAAGATGCAGATGAGCTAGCGATTAATTACCATGACGACTTCAATAAGCATATTGGTGGTGGCGATGCCTATAAAAAAGGTCGACCAATGCATTGTACGATTTTAGCCGTTGATAATGTGGGCTTAAAAAACTTATTTAAAATCGTCTCACATTCTCATACGAAAACATTCTATCGTGTTCCTCGAGTGACACGGGCTGTACTCGAGCAGTATCGCGAAGGTTTATTAGTAGGTTCAGGCTGCAGTAATGGTGAACTCTTCGAAACGATGATGAATAAGTCACCTGAGGAAGCAGAGCAAGTTGCTCGATTCTATGATTATATCGAGGTACAACCGAAAGCTGTGTATGCGCCACTAATTGAACGCAATGTTGTACGTGATGAATGGACGTTAGAGGATATTATTCGTAAGCTTGTTAAGCTTGGGAAGAAGATAGATAAACCTGTTGTTGCCACTGGAAATGTCCACTATTTAGATCCAACAGATGCCATGTTTAGGCAAATACTTATTGGTTCACAGGGTGGAGCTAATATTTTAAATCGATCCAAGCTACCTGAGGTTCATTTTAGAACAACGGATGAAATGCTCAAGGAATTTGATTTTTTAGGACCAGATCTTGCAAAAGAAGTGGTTGTAACGAATGCGCAAAAAATTGCAGAGAGTATTGGTGATGTAAAACCGATTAAGGATGACCTCTATACACCAAAAATTGAAGGCTCCGATGATGAGGTAACCAATTTAACGTACGAAATGGCCCATCGTATTTATGGTGAGGAGTTACCAGAAATCGTGAAAGCTCGAATTGAAAAAGAATTAAAATCGATTTTGGGACACGGCTTTGGTGTTATTTATTTAATTTCAGCCAAACTGGTGAAAAAGTCATTAGCTGATGGCTATTTAGTTGGTTCACGTGGTTCGGTTGGTTCTTCATTAGTCGCAACCTTCATGGAAATTACAGAGGTTAACCCATTACCTCCTCATTATATTTGTCCTAATTGTAAGCATTCTGAGTTTTTTGATGATGGTTCGGTCAGCTCAGGCTTTGACTTGCCAAATAAAGACTGTACGGAATGCGGCACACCTTATAAAAAAGATGGACAAGATATACCATTTGAAACCTTCCTTGGTTTTAAAGGTGACAAGGTACCCGATATCGATTTGAATTTTTCTGGTGAATACCAACCACAAGCTCATAACTATACGAAGGTGCTATTTGGAGAGGATTATGTTTATCGTGCTGGAACTATTGGTACAGTGGCAGAGAAAACAGCATATGGCTATGTAAAGGGCTATGCAAATGATCATAATTTACATTTCCGAGGTGCGGAAGTCGACCGTTTAGTGCAAGGCTGTACAGGAGTAAAACGTACATCTGGGCAACACCCTGGGGGAATTATCGTTGTACCTGATTACATGGATATTTATGACTTTTCTCCAGTGCAGTTCCCTGCAGATGCACAGGATGCAGAATGGCGGACAACCCATTTTGACTTCCACTCTATTCATGACAATATTTTAAAGCTTGATATACTTGGACACGATGATCCGACGGTTATCAGGATGTTGCAGGATTTATCTGGAATAGATCCAAAAACAATCCCAACCGATGATCCTGTCGTAATGAAAATTTTTAGTTCTCCAGAAACGTTAGGAGTCACAGAAAAGCAGATTGGCTGTAAGACAGGAACATTGGGTATCCCGGAATTTGGTACACGTTTCGTACGTCAAATGCTTGAAGATACAAAGCCTTCCACATTCTCAGAGCTTGTCCAAATTTCTGGACTTTCCCACGGAACCGACGTATGGCTAGGCAACGCACAGGAATTAATTCAAAACGGTACATGTGTGCTGAAAGAAGTAATTGGTTGTCGTGATGATATTATGGTGTATTTAATTTATCAAGGTCTAGAACCATCACTGGCCTTTAAAATCATGGAGTCTGTACGTAAAGGGAAAGGCTTATCTGAGGAGTTTGAAGCTGAGATGCTCGCCAATAAAGTCCCAGGCTGGTATATCGAATCTTGTAAAAAGATAAAATATATGTTCCCGAAAGCCCATGCGGCAGCATATGTGCTAATGGCTGTACGTATTGCTTGGTTCAAGGTACATTTCCCAATCCTCTATTACGCAGCGTATTTCACAGTTCGTGCAGATGACTTTGATTTAATTGCGATGGTTCAAGGGTCGCAAATGATTCGAGCACGTATTGATGAAATCAATATGAAAGGTTTAGATGCATCCACTAAAGAGAAGAACTTATTAACGGTGATGGAGCTTGCATTGGAAATGTGTGAACGAGGCATGAGTTTCCAGAAAGTTGACTTATACCGTTCTCAAGCAAGTGAATTTGTCATTGATGGCAATTCATTAATTCCTCCGTTCGATGCGATTCCAGGACTTGGAACCAACGTTGCCAAAACGATTGTAGCCGCTCGGGAAGAGGGAGAGTTTTTATCCAAGGAAGATTTACAGCAACGTGGGCGTGTATCGAAAACACTTATCGAATACATGGACCAACTTGGTTGCTTAGAAGGCATGCCTGATGCCAATCAGTTATCACTTTTTTAGTAAGTGATTTGTGTCGTGGCGAAAGGTCACTGTAGAATTTCAAAATCCTGACACAATATGGTTAACTGTCATGAAGGAAATTTGCATTGTGCCGAGAACTGTGCTATCCTTATGGTAATAATTTGTTGATATTTTTCCAGCAAAAGAGTGGGGCATACCCGCTCTTTTCTGTTGTTATACCGTAGCAAAACAAATTTTGACTAACAGCAGGTAAGACCGTAAAATTTCACCAAAGCAACTGGTGGAATTTCTGTTTTATTATGATTCATTACTGCATTAACTTACAGTGATGAACAATTCATACGCTAGAATTTGATAAATACAGGAGGCAACAATGAGCAAAGTACCATCTTTAATTGAAGAGCTCGCTAAACCAATTGTGGATGAGTTAAATCTTGAGCTAGTGGATATTGAGTACGTCAAAGAAGGACGTAACTGGTTTTTACGTGTTTATGTCGATACGCCTGAGGGTGACATTGACATTGACCAATGTGCTCAAGTTAGTGAACGACTAAGCCTGTTATTGGATGAAAAAGATCCAATTACACAAAACTATTATTTAGAAGTTTCTTCACCTGGAGCAGAGCGCCCCTTAAAAAAAGATACGGATTTTGAAAAAGCAATTGGCAAATTTATTTATGTAAAAACCTATGAACCCATTAAGGACATGAAGGAATTCCAAGGCTACTTAACGTCATACGATGAACATACATTAGTGGTGGAAGTACGTATTAAAACACGTAAAATGACAGTAACAATTGAACAAGAAAAAATCGCATTGGCACGACTTGCCATTGATTTTTCAGCATAATGCATATTTAGGAGTGAAAACAAAATGAGTAGTGATTTGTTAGATGCGTTGAATGCGCTAGAAGAACAAAAAGGAATTTCAAGAGATGTGTTAATTGAAGCCATTGAAGCGGCATTAGTTACAGCTTACAAACGCAACTTTAATCAAGCACAAAATGTTCGAGTGGACTTAAATTTAGATAAGGGCTCTATTCGTGTATTTTCACGTAAAGATGTTGTGGAAGAGGTAGAAGATGATCGTTTGCAAATTTCTTTAGAAGATGCAAAAGTCATTAATCCAGCTTATCAGCTAGAAGATATCGTGGAACAGGAAGTAACACCACGCAACTTCGGACGTATTGCCGCACAAACAGCAAAACAAGTTGTCACACAACGTGTACGTGAAGCGGAGCGAGGATTAATCTATGAGCAATATGTAGACCGTGAAGATGATATCGTAACAGGTGTCGTGGAACGTTTGGATGCTCGAAATATCTATGTAGGTTTAGGGAAAGTAGAAGCTGCATTGCCAATTAATGAACAAATTCAAGGCGAATCTTATCATCCACATGATCGTATCAAAGTATATATTACAAAGGTTGAGCGTACGACACGTGGACCACAAGTGATTGTGTCTCGTACACATCCTGGTTTATTACGTCGATTATTTGAGATGGAAGTACCTGAAATTTATGAAGGTATTGTAGAAATTAAATCAATTGCTCGTGAAGCTGGAGATCGCTCTAAAATTTCTGTCCATGCACATAATGAAGAAGTAGATCCAGTAGGTTCATGTGTTGGAGCTAAAGGTGCTCGTGTACAAACGATTGTCAATGAACTAAATGGTGAAAAAATTGATATTGTAGAATGGTCTGAAGATCCAATTGTATTCGTAGCCAATGCATTAAGCCCATCGAAAGTATTAGATGTTCAAGTGAACGAGGAAGAAAAATCAACTACGGTTGTCGTACCAGACTATCAATTATCATTAGCAATTGGTAAACGTGGGCAAAATGCACGTCTAGCTGCAAAGCTTACTGGTTGGAAAATTGATATTAAGAGTGAAACAGATGCTCGTGAATTAGGTATTTATCCTTCTGCTACAAGCACTTTCATCCCTGCTGAAGATGAAGAAAGTGATTTTGATGACGTGGCAGTTGACTTATATCAAGACGACGAAGAATAAGTAAGAAAGCCCGTGTGACGAGTTAGCTGACAGTATTCAGTGGGCCCCCTACGCCGACTGAATACTGTCAGAGCGTCAAGTAGAGCATGACTTGTCCACCTCTTACGACAAGCTTCAGAGAGGAATGGTGATTCTTATGGCTGTAAACAAAAAGGTACCTCTTCGTAAATGTGTAGCAACTGGAGAAATGCTACCAAAGAAAGAGATGGTACGTGTTGTTCGTTCAAAAGAGGGCGAAGTAAGTGTAGATATCTCCGGAAAAAAGCCTGGGCGTGGTGCATATGTATCTAAATCAGAGAATGCAATCGACATCGCGCGCAAAAAAAATGTATTAGGGCACCAGCTTGATGTTAAAATTCCTGAAGAAATTTATGAGGAACTTATTTTGCTGATTCGTAGGGAGTCAATTTTATGATAAATCAAGCAATATTTAATTTGCTTGGGATCGCAGCAAGAGCACGTAAAGTGATTTCAGGAGAAGAGTTAGTAGTAAAGGAAGTTCGGAATGGCAATGCTAAGCTAGTATTGCTTGCAAACGATGCCTCTAAAAACTCTAGTAAGAAAATTCAAGATAAGTGCACGTACTACAACGTTGAGTATCATGTAATTGGAGATCGCTACGATCTAGGACATGCTACAGGTAAGGAGGCCCGAGTGGCTTTAGCTATTACCGATAAAGGTTTTGCACGTAAATTGTCTAGTCTACTCAACGAAAACTAATCGGGGGTGAGCAGATGACCAAAATCAGAGTTCATGAATATGCGAAGCAAGTGAATAAAACGAGTAAAGAGGTTATTGAAGCACTAAGTAAATTAAATGTGAGTGTAACAAACCATATGTCGATGTTGGAAAAAGATATTGTGGCAAAGTTAAACCAATCATTTAAAGCAACACCTGAGAAAAATGTAGCAGCAAAAAAACCCATTCAAAATATGGGGCAAAGACCTCAATCGAATGGACAGCAAAAACCACAGCATTCGGTGAAAATGCAAGAAGGACAAAGGCAGCAATCTGCTACTTCTAAGCCTAAAGCAAACAATCAGCAACACACACAGCAAAACTCAAATTCGTCTAACGAAAAATCTAAGAATACAAAAGGTAATCAAAATAGAAATATGACACAAAATAATAATAATAACAATAATAATAATAATCGTAGAGGTGGCGGTGGTTACAACCAACGTCCAAAACCAGGCATTCATGGAGGCAAACGTCGCCATCCAAAAACGCATCAACCGTCTATACCAGTAAAACAAAAGGAACTGCCAGAAAAAATTACTTTTGTTGAATCATTATCAGTAGCGGAATTAGCAAAAAAATTACACCGTGAGCCATCTGAAATCATTAAGAAATTATTTATGCTTGGTGTAATGGCAACAATTAACCAAGAATTAGATAAGGATGCAATTGAATTAATCTGCGCAGACTACGGTGTAGAAGTGGAAGAAGAAATTCGTGTAGATATTACGGATTTAGAAACACACTTCGAGCAAATAGAAGAAGTGAACGAAGCAGTATTATCAGAACGTCCACCAGTTGTAACAATCATGGGTCACGTTGACCACGGTAAAACAACATTATTGGATTCTATTCGTAATACGAAAGTGACAGCAGGAGAAGCCGGTGGTATCACACAACATATTGGGGCATACCAAGTAACGGAAGGCGACAAGAAAATTACTTTCCTTGATACACCAGGACACGCTGCTTTCACAACAATGCGAGCACGTGGAGCAAAAGTAACTGACTTAACCATTTTAGTAGTTGCTGCTGACGATGGTGTCATGCCGCAAACAGTAGAAGCGATTAATCACGCTAAAGCAGCCGAAGTACCAATTATTGTAGCTGTGAATAAAATGGATAAACCATCAGCAAATCCTGATCGTGTCATGCAAGAATTAACAGAGCATGGCTTAGTTCCTGAAGCATGGGGCGGCGAAACAATTTTCGTACCGATTTCTGCATTAAAAGGTGAAGGCATTGATACATTGTTAGAAATGATTTTACTTGTAGCCGAGGTTGGTGAGCTTAAAGCGAACCCAGATCGTTTAGCGCTTGGTACAGTTATTGAAGCACAGCTTGATAAAGGACGTGGCTCTGTTGCTACGCTATTAGTACAAGATGGAACATTAAAAGTAGGAGATCCAATTGTTGTAGGTCATACGTATGGTCGTGTACGTGCGATGGTGAATGACAAAGGTCGTCGTGTAAAAGAAGCTGGCCCATCGACACCAGTAGAAATTACAGGTTTAAACGATGTACCTCAAGCTGGTGACCGCTTCGTAGTCTTTGAAGACGAGAAAACAGCACGCCAAGTTGGTGAAACTCGTGCCATGTCAGCAATTCAAGCACAGCGTTCAGAAAAACAACGTGTTACGTTGGATAACTTATTTGAACAAATGAGCCAAGGCGAAATGAAAGAGCTTAACTTAATTGTGAAAGCTGACGTTCAAGGTACTGTTGAAGCAATGGCTGCCTCATTAATGAAAATTGATGTAGAAGGCGTAAATGTGAAAATTATTCACACAGGTGCGGGTGCTATTACAGAATCTGATATTTCTCTTGCAGCAGCTTCCAATGCGATTGTTATTGGATTTAACGTACGTCCAGATGTTAACGCAAAACGTGCTGCAGAAGAAGAGGGTGTAGATATTCGCTTACACCGCATCATCTATAAAGTAATTGAAGAGATTGAACAAGCGATGAAAGGTATGCTTGATCCTGAGTTTGAAGAAAAAATTATTGGTCAAGCAGAAGTTCGTCAAACAATTAAAGTATCAAAAGTTGGTACAATTGCTGGTTCATATATAACAGAAGGAAAAGTAACGCGTGATTCAGGTGTACGTGTAATCCGCGATAATGTGGTTATATTTGAAGGTGAGCTAGATACGCTTAAACGCTTCAAAGATGAAGTGAAAGAAGTAGCAAGAGGATACGAATGTGGTATTACGATTACAAACTTCAACGATATTAGAGAAGGCGATATTATTGAAGCCTATATTATGGAAGAAGTTAAACGCGTCTAATGATCGTTTATGCAGAGGTTGAATTCATCATTCAAACTGCCCATTCGTTAAAGGAAAAACGCGCTGTCTTACAGCGTATGATTACCCGCACAAAGCAGAAATTTAATGTTTCTATTGCGGAAATTGACCATCAAAATGTATGGCAGCGTACGAAATTAGGACTTGTTGCTGTTTCTTCATCAAAAGATGCAGCTGAACGGGAAATAAATCATGCGCTCCATTATTTGCAGTCAAATCCATCATGGGAACAGCTTGATGTGTGGCGAGATTATTTATAAGCAATAGTAGATAGCTGTAAGCTTGATACAGCAATGAAATGCACAGCTATCTGTACATCGAAATAGAGGTGACAAATTATGTCTCTACGTTCAAACCGTGTTGCTGAGCAAATGAAAAAAGAGCTTGGCGATATTATTGGCCGTAAAATAAAAGATCCGCGTGTTGGTTTTGTGACTGTTACAGGTGTTGATGTAACGGGTGATTTACAGCAAGCGACAATTTATATTACATCTTTAGGCAATGAGCGTGAACGTGAAGAAACGCTTAAAGCTTTAGTAAAAGCTTCTGGCTTCATTCGATCAGAAATCGGATCACGCATTCGTTTACGACGTACACCAGAACTACTCTTTGAATTTGATTCATCGATTGAATATGGTAACCGTATTGATTCATTGTTAAGAGGTTTACACAAAGAATAAGCTAAAAAAGTCTGCCACATGCATGTTAATGCAGGCAGACTTTTATCTTTATGGAAAAAGATTATGTCAATACGTAGTCGATGATAGAGAAGGTAACTGGGAGGCACTAATATGAACGGTATTTTACCACTTTGGAAAGAAAGAGGCATGACGAGCCATGATTGTGTCTTTAAATTACGGAAAATTTTGCGCACAAAAAAAGTTGGGCATACAGGGACACTAGACCCGGGAGTAGAGGGTGTGCTACCTATTTGTATTGGCCAAGCAACGCGTATTGCTGAATATTTAACCGATGCAGGAAAGGTCTATGAAGCTATCATTTCAATCGGCCGTACTACAACAACAGAGGATGCAGAAGGCGAAACGGTTGCGCAAGATCAGACCACAAAAAGCTTTTCTCGTGAGCAGCTGTTAGAGGTGTTAGCTACATTAACAGGTGTTATTGAACAAACGCCACCAATGTTTTCAGCGGTAAAAGTAAATGGAAAACGTCTCTATGAGTATGCCAGAAAAGGCGAAACGGTTGAAAGACCAACACGTCAAGTAACGATTTATGCTTTAGAGCTGCTTGATGAGATTGAACAATATGAGGGGCAAGAGATTACATTTCCGGTTCGTATTGCTTGCAGTAAAGGGACCTATATTCGTACACTAGCTGTGCAAATTGGTGAAGCTCTTGGCTATCCTGCACATATGAAGGAGCTCGTACGCACAGCCTCAGGCACCTTTACTCGTGATAACTGCTTTACATTAGCGCAGGTTGCTGAGCTAATGGATGCAGAGCAAGCAGCTACCTGTATTTTACCTGTCGAGTATGCATTAGCAGACTATCCATATATTGAGATTACTGCCGCCAATGAAAAAGAAATTTTCAATGGACAAGTGCTTCCAGCAGATGCATTATTAAAGAGTCATGATAAAATTGTGTTTGGAATCAATGGAAAGGCAGTGGCGGTTTATCAGGCTCACCCTACGAAGGATGGTTTGATGAAGCCACACAAGATGTTTCCGACGATAGAGTAGGAGGATTTTTCAATGGAGGTCATTCATTTAAAATACCCACATCAATTACAGCAACGAGAAAGCATGCAGCCATATTCGCTTGCTCTTGGCTTTTTCGATGGTGTACATAGAGGGCATCAGGCAGTTATCAAGACAGCGAAGGAAGAGGGAAATAAGCGGCAAATTCCGACTGCAGTGATGACATTTGATCCACATCCTTCATTAGTTCTTGGTGGACGTAATGAAAAAGTTTTTTATATTACACTCTTACAACAGAAATTACAGCTCTTTGAAGAACAGGGTGTGGATACGGTGTTTGTTGTCCATTTCACCTCTGATTTTGCTAAGCTTTCACCAGCAGCATTTATTGATACTTTTATTCGTGGATTAAATATTCAACATGTTACAGCTGGCTTTGATTATTCGTTTGGGGCATTCGGAAAAGGAACTATGGACGATATGCGTGCATTAAGTAATGGTGAGTATGGTGTAACCATTGTGGAGAAGAAAACAGACGATGTTGAGAAAATCAGCTCTACCCGTATCCGGAAGCTACTACAAGAGGGCGATATGGAAGAAGCTACAACACTATTAGGCAGACCATTTGAAATCAATGGGATTGTTGTACACGGTGATAAACGCGGACGTACTATTGGCTTCCCTACAGCAAATGTCCAAGCTTTAGAAGGCACTTTCATTCCAGCAAGTGGTGTTTATGCTGTTCGTTTACTCGTGCAAAATAACTGGTATGATGGTGTTTGTAATGTGGGCTACAAACCAACTTTCAAAGATCCAAATGATAAGCAATTATCGATTGAGGTCCATATTTTAAACTTTGATAAAAATATTTATGGTGAAGAAGTACATGTAGCTTGGTACAAACGGATTCGAAGCGAACGAAAATTCGATGGGATTGAGGCGTTGAAAGCGCAAATCGAAAAGGATAAACAAGAAGCTATCCGATACTTTAACGATTTGTAAGCGTCACAGCATGATGAGATGACAACATTCAAGCCGACGTTTTACTTGCTTGATCAAATGATTTATGGTAACATTCATAAGTGCATAAATGCTTAACCTTAGCTCGGTATATCGATGACTCCAACGTTTACTGTGCTAATGGGGATTCATTATATTTTAGGAGGTCCATTCAAATGGCTATTACAAAAGAACGTAAAAACGAAATTATCGCTGAGTACCGTACTCACGAAAGTGACACTGGTTCACCAGAAGTACAAGTTGCAGTATTAACAGAGGAAATCAACGCTCTAAATGCTCACTTACGTACACACAAAAAAGATTTCCACTCTGAGCGTGGTCTTCTTAAAATGGTAGGTCGTCGTCGTCACTTATTAAAATATCTTCGTGAAACAGACGTACAACGTTACCGTGAACTAATCAACCGTTTAGGCTTACGTCGCTAATTCAAAGCGCAAGTATAGCTGTATTAGACTGTAGACAAATTTTAGTTTGTCTACAGTCTTTTTTTATGGTTGAAACTTGCGACATATATGCAGCGTATTGTTCATAATGCAGGTTTATTCTCGTCTATTATTTTATGTTGTTCAACAATAAGCCATAACTTTATTACACAACGATGAACGAATCATCAAAACAATTTAGTATGGTTGAAAAGGATGGTATATTCTAATCACATTTCGCAACCAAATTCAAAAACTATGCGATAGTCTATCTTTGTTGCTGCTCAATGCATTGAACGAATTGAATAGTGGTTGTTTTTTCGTTTACGAATGAATAGTCATTTATAAAATGTTCACAATCTACGAAGGACAACAGGGTGCAAGTGTGGAGAATAGCTGATCTCTATAGATTTATTGAAGACCGTTGTGAAAAGTAAAAAATAGAGAGTAGGGATTGGTTAATGTTTAATACATTTTTAAGAGAGAATAACATTGTTGCTGCTATTCTAACAGCCGTGCGTATTTACTTGGGCTGGCATTGGCTGACAGCAGGTTGGAGTAAATTGACGAATGGATTTGATGCCTCAGGGTTTTTAACATTTGCATCAGAGAATCCTGTCATGAGTGGAGAAAAAGTGGTATATCCTACATATGTAAAATTTATAGAGTCATTTGCCTTGCCAAATGCTGAAATATTTAATGTGGTCATTCCTTGGGGAGAATTCCTTGTCGGTCTTGGCTTAATACTAGGGTGCTTAACTACATATGCAGCATTTTTTGGAATGGTTATGAATTTTGCCTTCTTGCTAGCTGGTACGATTTCTAGTAATCCATTTGATATTCTACTGGCGATCTTTATCGTTGTGGCAGGCTATAATGCTGGAAAATTTGGGCTTGATCGCTTCGTAATGCCTATCATAAGCAAAAAAATGAAGCTAGAAAAAAATACAATGCACTCCATGACGAAAACTACATAACTTACGATTTCATAAAATCAAATACCCTGTAGCAAATCGTTACAGAGTATTTGATTATGTTGTTGAAAAAAGGTGATAGCAATAGCAGAAAAAGAACCTTTCGCAAGGCGAGGGGTTGATTTCCGTTCCGCCAGTGTCCTTTCCAGGGGGCGTCCGATGAGCCGCTTCACTCACTGCGTTCGCTCCGGGTCTCAGCTATGACGCTAAATCCCCTAGGAGTGACGCTGGCTCCACTCAATCAACCATTCTACAAAAGTGTCTTTTCCTGAACAAAATTGCCCTTCATTTATATTATTAGAGAGAATAGGCTCTTATTTCAATGTAGAGAAGTGATGAGTGACAACACCTCTCTGTAAAATGAGTAGTGAACATCTTCACTCGAACCTTCGCTAAAAAGTGAACATTTTTATGGATTGGAGTGGAGGAAGCGGCTTGGCGCTCGCCTACAGGAAAGCAAGTAGCCTGCAACGGAAATCTACTTTCATCTTTCACAAAAATGCTCTAGATGGTTTTGTTTTTCAACACTAAGATCAAATACCCTGTAGCAAATCGTTACAGGGTATGATTGATAGTACCTCTATTTTTGTTTTAGCTTTACTTGCTATGTGACTTTCTTTATACTGATAAGATGTTGTATGATGAGCGCAATGTTATCATAAATTGATATTTAAGCTTGTACCTTTTGGTAGGAATCCATTGAAAATCCGTATACCAATGTAAAAAATGCTTTTTCAATAAAATATAGAAATAAATCTTAAATAAATTGGCAATAACTGAATTTAAATGTATGATTATTTCATGAAATATTATTTAGCATAGAACAAGCATTTTTGGTACACTTACTATTAGTACATACAGACGAAGTAAGTGTTTTTATAATAGAGAGGGGTTCATTGAATGAACGAAAAGAAAGTCTATTCCTATGAATGGGCTGGCCGTCCACTTGTAATTGAAGTTGGACAGTTAGCAAAACAAGCAAACGGAGCCGCATTAGTACGCTATGGCGATACTTCTGTACTTGCCACAGCAACAATGTCAAAATCACCAAAACCACTTGATTTCTTCCCATTAACAGTTAACTATGAAGAACGTCTATATGCTGCAGGTAAAATTCCTGGCGGCTTTATTAAGCGTGAAGGGCGTCCATCTGAAAAGGCGATTTTAGCAAGCCGTTTAATCGACCGTCCAATTCGTCCGATGTTCCCAGATGGTTTCCGTAACGAGGTACAAGTCATTTCGATGGTTATGTCCAATGATCCTGACTGTACATCTGAAATGGCAGCGATGGTAGGTTCATCATTAGCATTATCTATTTCTGATATTCCATTTGATGGACCAATAGCAGGTGTACAAGTAGGTTATATTGACGGAGAATTCATCGTTAACCCGACAGTGGAGCAATCGAATCACTCAACAATTCATTTATCTGTAGCAGGCAACAAAGATGCCATCAACATGGTTGAAGCGGGCGCACTTGAAGTGCCAGAAGAAATCATGTTAGAAGCTATTATGTTCGGTCATGAAGAAATCAAAAAAATCATTGCTTTCCAAGAACAAATTGTGGCAGAGGTAGGTAAAGAAAAGTTACCAGTGACATTATTTGAGATTGACGAAGCGATTCAAGCCGATATAAAAGCAGCTTGTGAGACTGATATGCATGATGCGATTCAAACTGCGGAGAAGCATGCGCGTGATGAGGCCATTCAAGCTGTAAAAGATCGTGTTATCGCTTCCTATGAAGAGCAAGAAGCCGACGATGAAACAATGAAACAAGTGTATAACATTCTTGATAAAATGGTAAAAGAAGAAGTGCGTCGTCAAATCACGGAAGATAAGATTCGCCCAGATGGTCGTAAGCTCGACGAAATTCGACCACTTTCTTCTGAAACAGGCTTATTACAACGTACACACGGTTCTGGTCTATTTACACGTGGACAAACACAAGCCCTATCTATTTGTACATTAGGGGCGCTAGGTGATGTACAAATTATTGATGGCTTAGGTGTAGAAGAATCAAAACGCTTTATGCACCATTACAACTTCCCTCAATTCTCTGTAGGGGAAACAGGTCCAATCCGTGGTCCAGGCCGTCGTGAAATTGGTCATGGTGCGTTAGGTGAGCGTGCGCTTGAAGCTGTTATTCCAGATGAATCGGCTTTCCCATATACAATTCGTTGTGTATCTGAAGTACTTGAATCAAACGGATCCACTTCACAAGCTTCTATCTGTGCATCTACATTAGCCATGATGGATGCAGGTGTACCATTAAAAGCACCAGTTGCAGGTATTGCAATGGGTCTTATCAAAAAAGGCGAGCACTATTCCATTTTAACGGATATTCAAGGGATGGAAGACCATTTAGGTGATATGGACTTTAAAGTTGCTGGTACAGCTAAAGGTGTAACAGCACTACAAATGGATATTAAAATCGACGGTTTATCTCGCAATATTTTAGAAGAAGCACTGACACAAGCGAAAGTTGGTCGTATGCATATTCTAGAGTCAATGCTTGCAACACTTGCTGAACCTCGTGAAAAATTGTCTGAATTTGCACCGAAAATTGTCATCGTGAAAATTAATCCAGATAAAATTCGTGATGTGATTGGACCTGGTGGTAAACAAATTAACAAAATTATTGAAGAGACAGGCGTTAAGATTGATACAGAACAAGATGGTACAATCTACATTTCTTCTGCAAATGAGGAAATGAATGCACGTGCAAAACAAATTATTGAAGATATCGTACGGGAAGCAAAAGTAGGGGAATATTACTTATCGACTGTGAAACGTATTGAAAAATTCGGTGCATTTTGTGAGATCTTCCCAGGAAAAGATGGTTTGCTACACATTTCCGAAATTCAAGAGGAACGTACAAAGCAAGTGGAAGATGTCTTAAAACTTGGCGATCAATTACTTGTGAAGGTTATTGAAATTGACAAGCAAGGTCGTGTGAATTTATCTCGTAAAGTAGTAATACAAGAGGAAAAAGAACGCGCTGAACAAGAAAAATAATAATGATTCCAAAGGCTGCGTATGATTGCGCAGCCTTTTTAAATAGTAGCAAAAAGACTAGTAGAGAATTTTTATAATTGGGGGAGATTTTTTGGTTCAAGTACATACATGTCAAAATGGTGTTCGGCTAGTATCAGAGCATATAGATCATGTGAGGTCTGTTGCATTAGGTATTTTTGTGAATGCAGGTTCTCGCTATGAGCTACCAGAAGAAAATGGCATCACACATTTTATTGAACATATGTTGTTTAAAGGAACAACAACTCGCTCAGCCCGTCAAATTGCTGAAGAATTTGATCGAATTGGCGGAGAGTTAAATGCCTTCACATCGAAAGAAAATACATGTTATTATGCAAAAGTTTTAGATCATCATGCAGAGCTTGCTGTCACAATACTAGCAGATATGTTTTTTCATTCTACGTTTGCGGAAGAAGAATTAGAAAAAGAGCGACAAGTGGTATTAGAAGAAATATTAATGAGTGAGGATGCGCCTGATGATGATGTTCATGAAAAACTGTGGAGTGTCATGTATCCGAATGATGCACTTGGTCGTCCGATATTAGGAACTGCTGAGACATTAAAGACTTTTACAGCTGACGCCATACGACATTATATGGACAAACATTATGGTCCAGAATCTGTTGTTATATCCATTGCAGGGAATATTTCAGCTCAGCTTATGCAAACGATTGAAGATTTATTTGGACACTACCAACCTTCTCCACAAGCGATTGCGCCTGTACTGACAAATCCTGCATTTTATCCAGGAGAAATGACGAAAATTCGTGATACCGAGCAAGCACATCTTGCGATTTCATATCCAGCAATTGGTGTGAAAGATCCAGATATGTATAGTTTTATTGCACTGAATAGTATTATTGGGGGCAATATGAGTTCTCGATTATTTCAAGAAGTACGAGAGGAACGTGGGTTAGCTTATTCTATCTTTTCCTACCAATCCTGTTATGCCGATGTTGGCGCGTTTACGATTTATGGTAGTACTAGTCGCCAGCAATTAGCTCAGCTTCAGCATACCATTGATGCTACTTTACTGGACATTGTCGCTGGTGGCATCACAGCAGAAGAGCTTGATAATGCAAAAGAGCAGCTGAAAGGTAGCTTTGTCCTTGGTTTAGAAGGCACGGGGGCCCGTATGAATCGCAATGGGACAAGTGAGCTTGTGCATCGTAAGCATCGTACTGTAGACGAGGTACTTGCATCTATAGATGCTGTATCCATGGAGTCAGTAGATCGACTAATTGCCAAAATTTTAAAAGCCGAACCAGCTATCTCGATTATTGGCCCAAGCGAATAAAAGAGCTTAAAATGATACTAATTATCCAAGTTATAACAATTTATTCATTATAGTAAAAAGGAGAACTTTGAATATTTCCAAGGTTCTCCTTTTAGTGTTGAAAAACAAAACAGTCAATTGAAAGGTAGAAATGGATTTCCGTTGCAGGCTACTTGCTTTCCTGTGGGCGAGCGCCCCGAGCCGCCTCCTCCGCTATCACTCCGTTTAGAGGCTCGCCTGTCTCGTTATGAGCTGCACCCAAAATATTGGACTTAAAAATCTACTATAGGGGGTGCAGGTAGTGATTTCTGATGAACAAAAATTAGCCGCAGTTCTAGCTTACTTTGAAGAAAAAGAAAGTACGTATCAGATTGCCAATCGATTACAGAGGGATCGACAGTACATTCGATTATGGATTGAATTATATCGCTATCATGGCATCGAAGGAATTATTCGTCCTCAAGGGTTCACGAATTACGAAGATTCTTTTAAAATAAAAGTAATTCAACACCTGATAGAGACGGGCGATTCGCTCCTTCAGACTGCTGCGAAGTTTAATATTCCTTCCCGTGAAACCGTTCGGAGATGGAAAAAACAATGGATGTCAACGGCTGGTGAGGTGCTCTATCAAGTAGAAAAGGAGCGCCAATCAATGCCAAAAAAACAACCACCTTCGTCCGATTTAAATGGAAAAACAACGGATGAGTTAAAAGCCGAAATTGAGTATTTACGGATGGAAAATGCCTATTTAAAAAAGTTGAAAGCCTTAGTTCAAGAAAAGGATGCCTTCAAATCCAAGAAAAAGTAAGAGCTGTCTATGAGCTAAGGTTGGATTTTCCTCTTCAAGCTCTATTAAAAGTCGCGAAACTTAAGAAAAGTACGTATTATTATCATCTCCAAAAATGGGTAAAACCAGATAAATATCAAACGATCAAAGAACGAATTCAGACGCTTTTTCATTACCATAAGGGGCGTTATGGCTATCGTCGTATTTGTTTAGCCCTCCGAAATGAAGGGTTTTTCATCAACCATAAAACGGTCCAACGATTGATGCAAGAATTGGGCTTAAAAGGGACGGTACGCCCTAAAAAATACCGTTCGTATAAAGGGACAGTCGGCTATGTCGCAGAGAATGTCATCCAACGTGATTTTGAAGCCACTGCACCCAATCAGAAATGGGTAACCGATGTAACGGAGTTTAAAATAAACGGTCAAAAAATCTATATATCCGCTGTATTAGATTTATTCAATCGAGAAATCGTTGGGTATGAGGTATCAAAATCACCTAATTTTGAGTTAGTTCAACAGTCTTTTAAGAAGGCGTTTACGTATACAAAGTTATCGAAAAAGAGTGGCTTAATCGTCCATTCTGATCAAGGATGGTTATATCAAATACCACGTTTTAAAGCGTTATTGGCAACACATGAAATCAAGCAAAGTATGTCACGGAAAGGAAATTGTTTAGATAATGCCGTGATAGAAAGCTTTTTTGGCATTATGAAATCAGAATTTCTATACGCAACAACGTTTAAGAACTACGAAGCATTCAAAAAAGCGTTAGTAGACTTTATCCACTACTACAATCATGAGCGGATAAAAATAAAACTCAACGGAAAAAGTCCAGTTGAGTTTCGAAGAGTTTCTTAAAAGTTCAAATTTTTGGGGTCAGTTCACGTAAGTGAGTGAAGCGGCTCATCGGACGCCCCCTGGAAAGGACGCTGGCGGAACGGAAATCACCCCTCCCCTTGCAAAGTTGCTTTTTCTGCCTTTGACATGATCTTTTTTCAACAACATGAGGAGAACTTTGAATATTTTCAAAGTTCTCCTTTTTTAATGTTTATTTTCTTCTCAATTAAGCATTGAAATTCTCAATTAACTTTGATAGTATGAATGATATTGAAAATCATTCGCATTTAAATTGGAGGATATTTATCTTATGAAAAAATGGCTTGCTGTCAGTACCCTGACATTATCACTAGCGCTAGCTGGTTGTGCAGATCAGGAAGAAAAGAGTACTGACAAAGAAATAAAAGAAGAAGCAACAACACAACAAGAAACAGCAGATACAGCTGATGTGCAAGAGGATGCATTTCAAGATGGTGTCGATGAGGAAGCATTCCAAAAGGCATTAGCAAGCTTCCCAACAACAGCACCAGAAAAAATTGTCACGACATCTGTGCCTTTAACAGAAATGTTACATCTTTTGGACATCACACCAGTAGGAGTGCCAACATCGACAAACCCTATCCCAGCAGACTTTGATTCTATTACAAAAATCGGCTCGCCAATGTCGCCCGATTTAGAGGTTATTTCAAGCTTACAAACAGACTTAATCCTTGGGGCATCATCATTACAAAGCTCACTTGATCAAGCACTACAGGGAATGAATTTACCGACAGCTTATTTACCAACGGATTCATATGAAGACTTAAAATTAAGCTTTAAAGTGCTCGGTACGTACTTTGGTAAAGAAGAAAAAATGAATGAGGTTTTACAAAATCTCGTAGCAAAAGAAAAAGAATTGGAAGAGAAAGCACAAGGAAAAGAATTACCATCTGTGATGCTTGTCATCGGTACATCTGATTCCTTTATGGTAATGAACGACCAATCCTACTTAGGAAGCTTAGTAGAACGATTAGGTGCAGACAATATTGCGAAATCGGTACTAAAAGCAGAATCAACGTATTCGCCAATGAATTTAGAAGATATTGTTGTAGCTGATCCGGACATCGTTTTTGTTTTAGCATCAGGTGATCATGGAGCAAATGAAGATAAATTTAAACAAGAGATTAAAAAGAATAGTGCATGGCAACAATTATCAGCCTATAAAAATGACAAAATCTATATGCTTGATTATAGTACATTCGGTGTCACATCCATTACAAATGCTGAGAAAGCACTAACAACAATTGCAGATTATTTTTATAAATAAGTTCGTGAGGTAGAGGTATGATTCATACAGCAAGAAGTCGCATGATTATTATCACGACCTTTGTGGTAACGATTTTAGCAGCCATTGTAGCGATCGGGTTAGGCAGTGTTCATATTTCCGTACCTGATATTTTATCTACCCTGATCAATGGACATGATCAAGAGGGTGTTTATACAACCATCATCTGGGATATTCGCCTACCGCGCGTGCTGCTCGCATTAATTATTGGTGCTAGTATCGCCATTTCGGGTGCCTTATTGCAGGCAGTTATGGGCAATCCATTAGCCGATCCTGGGTTAACAGGGGTAACGAGTGGGGCAGCGGCCTTTGTGTTACTTATTCTTTTAGCTAATCCAGAGCTAACGCATTTGATTCCGCTTGCAGCTTTTGTTGGTGGCTTAATTGCAGCAGCCATAGTATATGCTCTTGCATGGAGACGTACAGGCATTACACCCATCACCATTATTTTATCAGGGGTAGCCGTAAATGCATTGTGTGGTGGAGTCATTGGATTCTTATCCATTCTTTACAGTGATCGTTTACCATCAGCTGTGCAATGGATGAATGGTAGTCTTGCAGCAAAAGGAAATGCATCACTGCATATGATTTATGTGTATGCCATTATCGGCTGGATTCTATCCATTTTTGCCATCCGAAAAGCTAATATTATTCGTTTAGGCGATCAGGTCGCAACCAATTTAGGAGAAAGTGTGACCCGTATTCGTATTATGTTATCTATTTTAGCTGTCTTTCTAGCAGCAATTTCGGTTGCAGCAGTTGGCATGATTGGCTTTGTCGGATTAATCGTCCCGCATATGGCTAGGCTACTAGTTGGCTCCGATTATAAGTACATGTTGCCTATGAGTATGGCTATGGGGGCTATTGTCTTATTGATTGCCGATACGGGTGGACGGACATTATTTGCACCACTTGATATTCCAGCAGGTATTTTAATGGCTGTTCTCGGTGGACCTTACTTCTTATATTTAATGAGAAAGAGGGCGTTCTAATGTTAACAATTGATCAGCTATCCATCAGCTATGAACAAAAGGAAGTTGTCCATAATTTTTCATTTGAAGTGAAACAGGGCGAAATTTTATCCATTATTGGACCGAATGGCTCCGGTAAGTCAACGATTTTAAAGGCGATCGCACGGATGCAGCCGTATCATGCAGGAACCATCCTATTTGATGGTGTAAATATGCGTCAATTATCCTCAAAGGAAATCGCACGCAAAATGTGTATGCTGAGTCAACAAAATCAAGCACCGAGCGATATTTCCGTCAAAAATTTAGTCGCCTATGGTCGTTATCCACATAAAAAATGGTTTGAGCGTCTCAATGCAGAGGACGAGGCCATAATTGATTGGGCATTGGAAAAAACCTACCTCTCACATTATAAAGAAAAGCCTATTGCCGCTTTATCTGGTGGGGAGGCGCAACGTGCATGGATTGCAATGGCATTGGCACAACGGCCCCAAGTGCTATTATTGGATGAGCCCACGACCTTCTTAGATATTGCCCATCAGCATGAAGTGCTAGAATTAGTGCGAGAGCTTAATCGTGATATGGGCATGACTGTTGTGATGGTGCTCCATGATTTAAACCAAGCCTCTAGCTATAGCGATCAAATCGTTGTTGTAAAGGACGGCTTACGAGCACAAATGGGTACACCGGATGAGGTCATGACGGAGCAAATGATCCAACAAATTTATCGTATGGAAGCAGAAATTCAATATGTCACATGGGATAATGCCCCACGGATTCAATTAAAAAATACGGTCAAAGTATAGGAGGAAACAGCATGCCAAAAGCAATTGATATTGAACAAGTAAAACAAAACTATGAAGCATTTATTCAAGGTAAAAAAAATTGTGTATTAAGCTTTGTAGATGGGGAAGGCAAGCCTTTTAGTAGTACAACGCCTTTTATACGTTTGAATGGGAAATTTTATGTGTATATTAGTCGTATTGCCGAACATTACCAGTTAATGGAGCAGTCAGAAGTAGTCGATTTAATTTGTGTAGCAGATGAAGCTGTGACAGCCAATCCATTTGCCACAGAGCGAGCACGCTGGCAATGTCAGCCTAAAAATTTAGGAAATGAAGGTCATGAGGAGATTTTTGCTGCCTTCGATCAACTATTTAATGCAAAAATGATGGAAATGTTACGTTCACTCGATTTCTCATTATTTGAATTAACACCTCTAGACGGACGCTATGTAGTTGGATTTGGCAAAGCCTTTACGATTGATATTGCCAATGACACATTAATCCATGTTGTAATTGATAAAAAATAGGTTGCCAATAGGCAGCCTATTTTTTGATGGTGATTAGCAAATTTCTCGCGTCGTATATAAATGAAGCCATTTAAGGTTTTTCAAGCCTGAAAGCCTCATTTCCTTCATGTTTAAGTGCTAAAGCCTCGATTCCAAACGCTCCCGGACGTCTTCTCACAATCGCATGCTCTGGCAAATCCCTTACTTCCTCACTATTCCCTTTGAAAATCCCATAATCATAAGAGGGCATCCTTACTTTCGCTCAATAAAATTTCACCTTTATGAATCAACTTAATATAGTCAGCATTTTTTTCTAAATCGCTTGTAATATAGGAAGAAAATAAAATGCTATGTGTTTCATCCTGCATCAATGCTAAAAATAAATCCAAAATTTCAGCCCGAATGATAGGATCGAATCCACTTGTTGGTTCATCTAAAATCAATAATTTTGGATGATGTGACAATGCTAATGCAATTGACAGCTTCATCCTCATACCTCTTGATAGTTCCTTGATCTTCTTCCTCTTTGGGACATTAAATTGAGCTAATCGTTCAAAATAATAGCCTGAATCCCACGTTTGGAATACTTTTCTCATGATTTTGTCGAGTTGCGTCGCATTTAGCGTTTCTGGTACGTGTAAATCGTCAAATACGACTCCGCTGTCGTTTTTTATCGATAGTTCATGTTCGACATGATCTTTATTAAAAAGCAATATTTCGCCATATTCTTTTTTTAGTAAGTTCAGCATGCATTTAATGGTTGTGGATTTTCCAGCTCCATTTTCTCAGATAAAGCCTACACGGTTCCTTGAGGGACTGAAAAGCTTACATCTTTTAAAGAAAAGCCTTCAAAGACCTTATGTAAATCATGAATCTCAATGGCATTCCTCTTAATTGTCCACCTCTACTGTTAAAGATAGGAGTTCCTGCAATTTTTCATTAGAAAGACCGGCTGTTTTCGCTATTTTTACGGCCTTTTGCAAATGCTCCTCAAGCTGTCGCAGAAGTTCCTTGCGTAGAAAATCTTGATTGCGCTCTGTAACAAAGCTCCCTTTGCCTGCAACTGTTTTGATGAAGCCGTCTCGCTCTATATCGGTGTATGCACGTTTGGTCGTCATGACACTGACCTTTAAATCCTTTGCTAGAGCACGGATAGATGATAGTGCATTACCTGCATGTAATTTATTCGCTAGAATGCCCTCTTTGAGCTGTATCGTGAGGTTTATCACTGGCATTACTTAAATGGATATGCACAAATCCTCACCCGTTATAACGGTGTATATACACTATGTACAGATGTCGATGGGAATGCAACACATTCCTACTTTTGGTAGGGGGCACGATTTGCAAAAACTCGCATATATTGAGGTAATGGCACAAGGAGGGAGATGAGGCATGCTACTATCTGAGATGGTGGATAAGGAGTTAATTCAAATTGAGGGTGGCGTACATTTTGGCATCTTGGCACATACAGAATGCCTATTAGATGTGCAAACAGGGAAAATACATGGCTTTGAAATTGTGAAAGATAAACTACCATTCCAAAAAAAGAAAATGAAAGTTAGTGAAATGATACCTTGGCACGAAATTATCTTAATTGGTGAAGATCGGATTTTATTTAATAAAACATCTTCAGTACAGTCAGAATATTTACAGTGAGGTGAGCTTTTGGAAAACGAAAAATGGCTTGTTATCGGTGAGGACTCACGATTAAAGGAATTAGCGACAATGCTAAGAAGTCCATCGAGAACAGTGTTTTATAAAAGAACGACCGTTTGGAACGAGGAGTTAAATAAACTGGTTTTAGAATACCAACCAAATAAAATTATCCTACCAATTCTTCCATTAAAAATAGAAGTTGAGCAGCTCTATGGAATATCACAAGTTAAATTTTATACAGGCCGATTAACGATGCATTGGAAGCAATTACTAGAGAAAAATGAATCCATTTGCTATTTGCAGCAAGAATCGTTTATATGGCAAAATGCTCGGTTAACAGCGGAGGGATTTATCGCCACGTTTTACGGACTCGAGCAAAAATGTATTTACGGACAAAATTTTACAATCGCAGGCTTTGGACGCATCGCCAAAATGCTCGCCTCTTTACTAGTTAAGATGGGGGCGAACGTCCACATTGTTGCACGTTCTGTTGTACAAGTGAGCGAGGCAAAAGCATATGGCTATAAAGCTACGAATTTAGATGATCGTCGATGGTCTATTACGGATGATATTTTCATCAATACAATTCCAGCAAAATGGATTACAGAATCATTTATAGAGCATGTTCCAGCAGTTTTATATGATTTGGCCTCAGAGCCAGGCTGTTTAGATATAGATGCGGAGCAATTACAAACGTATGTACTATTGCCATCATTGCCTGGGAAATACTTTGCACATGACGCTGCTACAATCTTGTGCAAGGCAATAGAGGAGGAAGAAGATTGTTAACGGGGAAACGAATTGGGCTAGGTATTACAGCCTCACATTGTACGTATGAAGATGTCATACCTAAAATTCAAAATTTTATTGATGTCGGAGCAACGGTTGTGCCAATTATTACTCACTCCGTTTTACATGCAGCTACTCGCTTTGGTACTGGAGAGGAGTGGATTGCCAAAATAGAAGCATTAACAGGAGAAAAGGTTATTTCTTCTATAAAAGAGGCGGAACCATTTGGTCCATCCAATCCATTAGATGCAATGGTGATTGCGCCAATGACGGGCAATAGCATAAGTAAGTTTGCGAATGCAGCAACAGATAGTCCCGTATTAATGGCAGCGAAGGCAACATTGCGTAATGGATCACCTGTTGTATTAGGTATTTCAACAAATGATGCACTTGGTTTAAATGGTATAAACATTATGAAGCTGTTGAATGCCAAAAATATTTATTTTATTCCTTTTGGTCAGGATGCCCCCCTCTCCAAACCGAATTCTTTAATTGCTGATTTTGATCAAATGGTGGATACTGTTCATGCAGCAATTACGCAGAAAAAGCAATTACAACCGCTGTTGATACAATATTTCAAATAAATCATAGATTACACACAATTTTCAGTATTTTTGTGATACAATAGCACACATTATGGAACATGTATTCAAGGAGAGATGACAGATGACAAAGCAGTTAACAGTTGCGGTTGTTGGGGCAACAGGAGCAGTAGGTTCGAAAATGATGGAGCAATTAATTAAACGTAAATTTCCGATTGGGCATATTAAATTTCTAGCCTCTGCTCGTTCAGCGGGAAAATCAATCGAATTTAATGGTCAAACATATACAATTGAAGAAGCGACACCTGAAGCTTTCGAAGGCGTCAATGTCGCTTTATTCTCAGCTGGTGGGTCAGTATCAGCTGTGCTTGCACCAGAGGCAGCTAAGCGTGGTGCAGTAGTTATTGATAATACGAGCCATTTCCGTATGGATCCAGAGGTACCGCTTGTCGTACCTGAAGTGAATCGAGGCGACTTAGCGAAGCATAAAGGGATTATTGCGAATCCGAACTGCTCTACAATTCAAATGGTGGCTGCACTTGAGCCAATTCGTAAAGCATTTGGTTTAACGAAAGTAATCGTTTCAACATATCAAGCCGTTTCAGGAGCGGGTATTTCTGCTATTCAAGAATTAAAGGCACAGAGCGCAAATTGGGAAGCAGGTAAAGATGTAGAAGCAACTATTTTGCCGTCTGGTAGTGATAAACGTCATTACCCAATAGCACGCAATGTCATTCCACAAATCGATAAATTCACAGATAATGGATTTACATACGAAGAAATGAAAATGATTAATGAGACGAAAAAAATCATGCATGCACCAGAGCTCAAAGTAGCTGCTACTTGCGTTCGTGTTCCAGTCGTTTCAGGTCACTCTGAATCTGTTTATATTGAGGTAGAGAAAGAAGCGTCAATCCAAGAGATTTTTGACGTATTACGCAATGCACCAGGTGTAGTATTACAAGATGATATTGCAACACAAACTTACCCAATGCCTATTTATGCAGAAGGGGAAGACGCTACTTTTGTAGGACGTATCCGTCAAGATTTAGACAACAATAAAGGATTCCATCTATGGATCGTTTCTGACAATTTATTAAAAGGCGCCGCATTAAACTCTATCCAAATTGCAGAAGCAATGCTTGAGGATAACTTACTATAAGAGGGGTGTAAGGATGAATTTAGGTCGAATTGGGACGGCTATGATTACGCCGTTCAAAGATGATGGCACGATTAATTATCCAGAACTAGAACGTATTATTAATCATTTGATAGACAACGGTACAGACTGTATCGTTGCCTGTGGTACGACTTCTGAAAACCCAACAATGTCTACTGAGGAAAAAATCGAAGTTGTGCGCTTTACAGTAGAGAAAGTAGCAGGACGCGTACCGGTTATTGCAGGTACAGGGGACAATGAAACAGCCTACTCGATAGCGATGACTCATAAAGCAGAAGAAAATGGAGCAGACGGTATTATGCTTGTAGCTCCATATTATAATAAGCCGAATCAACGTGGTATTTTCGCTCACTTTGAAACCATCGCTAAACAAACAAGTCTACCTGTTATGCTCTATAATGTCCCTGGGCGTACAGGTGTCAATGTTGCCTATGAAACTTCTGTTGCTTTAAGCAAGATTCCAAACATTGCTTGGATTAAAGAAGCGAGCGGTAACTTAGATCAGATGGGAGATGTTATAGAGAACATTGATCCAGATGATGACTTCTTAGTGTATAGTGGGGATGATGGTTTAACATTACCGTTAATGGCCATAGGCGGAGCAGGCGTTATTTCTGTAGCAGCCCATGTTGTAGGCAATGATATGCAATTAATGATTAAAGCGTTTGAAGAAGGAAATCATAAGCTAGCAGCCAAAATTCACCGAGCATTATTACCTTTAGTACGTGCGCTGTTCGCTCAACCGAACCCATCGCCTATTAAATATGCGATGACAAAGTTAGGCTTTGATACACTCAATGTACGTCTGCCAATGATGGAAATGACAGATGAAGAAAAAGAGAACTTTGACCGAATTTGGGATACGTACCAAGAAAAAGCGAAAAATTTTCGATAATGAGCAACGAGGCTGATAACTCTATCGGCCTCGTTTTTGTATGCTATAAACATCCATTCATCACTTCTCATCCTTAAAAATACTTGATTAACTCTATTCGTACAAGGTATCCAATATTTGTTTTTCCATCTACTAGCAATCAGCAAATCAAAAGAAAATCTATTTCCTACGTGAAACATGTATTTTTAATTTGTGCAAAAGCTTTGCAAACCGTATAATAAATGTTAAGTGGTTGCTGTTCGGGATATTTTTTAGGAGGAAATAAATTGACAAAAAAGAAAAATGAATTGATTCGTATCATCCCTCTTGGGGGTGTAGGCGAAATTGGGAAAGCAATGTACGTAGTAGAAATTGATGAAGAGCTATTTGTAGTGGATAGCGGCTTAATGTTCCCAGAAGATGAGATGCTAGGTATAGATATCGTGATTCCTGACATTACGTACTTAGAAGAAAATAAAGAACGTGTGAAAGGTATTTTCTTAACACATGGTCATGAAGATGCGATCGGCTCTATTGCCTATGTTTTACAAAAAATAAAGGCACCTGTGTACGGATCGAAATTAACCATTGCATTAGCAAAGGAACATTTAAAAGAATTACCTGCACCACATCAGGTGAAATTTTTCGAAGTAACAAACCGTAGTCGTATGAATTTTAACTCAACGTATGTAACATTCTTCCACACAACACATAGTATTCCCGATTCGTTAGGGGTAGTGTTCCATACATCTGAAGGCGCGATTGTTCATACAGGAGAGTTTAAATTCGATCAGTCAGCGACAGGTAAATTTAAACCTGATTTAGCAAAAATGGCACAGTTAGGGGAAGACGGCGTCTTTATTCTATTATCTGAGTCTTGCGAAGCTGAACGACCAGGCTATACGACATCGGAAATTGTGATTGAAGAGCAATTATCAAAAACATTCCACTCAGCACCAGGTCGTATTTTAGTAGCTGTCTATGCATCGAATTTTATTCGTATTCAGCAAGTTTTTGCCCAAGCCCAAAAATCATTCCGTAAAGTTGTGATTGTTGGTAAGCCATTGGAAAAAGCTGTTGATTTAGGTGTACAGCTTGGTTATTTAACAGTTGAAGAAGAGACAATTATTCCAATTTCAGAAATGCAAAAATATCAAGATGATGAAATTATCATTATTACAACTGGCAATAGAGGAGAGCCTCTAGATGCATTAGAAAAAATTGTCCGTAAGCACCATCGTGACATTAAAATTAAACAAGGTGATACGGTGTTAATTACATTTACACCTTCTCCTGGTATGGAAGTACAAATGGCTAATACGATGAACTCTATGTCAAAAGCAGGCGCTGAAATTTTGACTTCTAGTAAAAATGTCCACGTATCAGGACATGGTAGTCAGGAAGATTTGAAGCTGATGCTGAATTTAATGCAGCCAAAGTATTTTATTCCTGTTCAAGGTGAATATCGTATGCTCATTGCTCACTCGAAGTTAGCGCAACAGCTCGGTATGCAAAAATCACAAATCTTTATCGCCGATAAAGGGGATATCGTAGAATACAAAAATAATAAAATGCGCATGAGTGGTCGTGTACAAGCTGGTAACGTATTAATTGACGGTATCGGTGTAGGCGATGTAGGAAATATTGTACTTCGTGATCGTAAATTATTATCGCAGGATGGTATTTTCATTGTAGTCGTGACATTAAATCGAGCACAAAAGAAAATTGCCTCTGGCCCAGAAATTTTATCACGAGGCTTTGTCTATGTACGAGAATCAGAGGAATTAATGATTGAGGCATCTGACATTGCAAAAAATGTGATTGAAAAATATGTTGGGAAAGATACATTTGAATGGACGAATATTAAACAAGAAATTCGAGATACACTCAATACGTATTTATTCCAAAAAACAAAACGTCGTCCAATGATTATTCCAATTATTATGGAATATTAATTGAACGAGCTCATCGTAAAGGTTTTGAGGAAAAAGTAGATGAAAAGGATTTTCTCCCAATTGCGGTGGAAAATCCTTTTTTTGAAATATTCGAGTTCTACATGTTATGATTCGCTACATATATAAAATGGATCGCAGAAGAAGGTGAAATAGATGGCAGTTAGTAAAAGAAAAAAAGTGACTAAAAGTAAAGCGACAACTGAAAAAAAAGATATGCATCCGCTTATGTATGAAATTTTAGGACTGCTTTTAATTGCATTAGCAGTCATTATGATTTTTGAATTTGGCATGATTGGTCGGATTCTAGAAAACATCGCAATGTTCCTTTTAGGTAATTTACATTTTGCTGTTCCATTTATGCTTATATTTGTTGCATTGTTAATGATGATTGGTCGTAAAAAAGTCAGTATGAAGGATCGATTAATACTTGGCATGGTACTCATTATTATGAGCTTAACGATTTTTAGTCATGGCATATTATTTGAACAGTTATCAAAATCAGGTGGTCTATTATCTGATTCTGTGCTGCGTGAATCGTGGCGAATATTAATCAATACAGATGGCATTATTCACCGCAGCAATGCTCTGGGCGGTGGGATGATTGGCGCCCTTTTATTTAGTGGGCTTCATGTATTATTTGAAGCCTCGGGGGCAAAAGTTGTTGCTTGGGTCATCTTCTTTATTGGGCTCATACTTGTCACTGGCAAAGCATTAGTGCCTTATTTAGCAGAAAAAACACCAGATCTATTTGGCAAATGGAAAAAAAAGCATCATGATAAAAAGAAAAATAAACCGAAAAAACCAAACAATCGCCGCTCAAGGGTAGAAAGTGGAGATGAGGTTGCGGCTGTAAATCAAATTACGGATGTGCCTGAACAAGAGGAAGAAATACCTCATGAGCCGATTATCTCTGCTTTTACGCAAAATGTCTCGCAGGAAAGAGCTGTGTTTGATACGCCTGCTATGGTGGAAAATGAAGTAGAAGAAGCAACGGATGAGGTTCATATTCAAGGTACAGATGCAGTGGAAAATGCAGACTATCAGCTACCGTCTTATAACCTATTACAACTACCACCTCAACATGATCAAAGTGGTGAATATTCAGTTATCCAGGCGAATGCCAAAAAGCTTGAGCAAACATTACAAAGCTTTGGTGTAAAGGCAAAGGTAACACAAGTGCATTTAGGACCAGCTGTCACAAAATATGAAATTTTGCCAGATATAGGTGTGAAAGTAAGTAAAATTGTCAATCTGCAAGATGACCTTGCATTAGCACTTGCAGCTAAAGATATTCGGATGGAGGCCCCAATCCCTGGAAAATCTGCGATAGGTATTGAAGTGCCAAATAGCGAAGTGGCTATTGTAACACTTCGTGAGGTATTGGAATCGAAGGACGGTGCGAAGCCAGAAGCATTATTACAAGTAGCCTTCGGGCGTGATATTACAGGACAAGCTGTACTAGCCGAACTCAATAAAATGCCACATTTACTTGTAGCTGGTTCAACAGGCAGTGGGAAAAGTGTTTGTATAAATGGCATCGTTGTATCCATACTAATGCGTACAAAACCGCATGAAGTAAAACTTATGATGATCGACCCAAAAATGGTGGAGCTCAACGTTTATAATGGCATTCCTCATTTATTGGCTCCTGTCGTAACAGATGCACGTAAAGCTTCGCAAGCACTGAAAAAAGTGGTATCTGAAATGGAACGTCGCTATGACTTGTTCTCTCATACAGGTACACGAAATATTGAGGGCTACAATGCACATGTTCAAAAAGTGAATGAACAAACAGAGGAAAAAAATCCAAAGCTACCTTATATTGTAGTCATAGTGGATGAGTTAGCAGATTTGATGATGGTCGCATCAAGTGATGTTGAGGATTCTATTACACGATTAGCTCAAATGGCACGTGCAGCAGGAATTCATTTGATTATTGCAACACAACGACCAAGTGTAGACGTTTTGACAGGTGTTATTAAAGCGAATATTCCATCGAGAATTGCTTTTGCCGTTTCGTCAGCCATCGATTCAAGAACGATTTTAGATATGGGTGGAGCTGAGCGCCTACTTGGACGGGGTGATATGTTATTTTTACCTGCGGGCGCTTCCAAACCGAAAAGGGTGCAAGGTGCCTTTTTATCGGATCAAGAAGTAGAAGCAGTCGTTCATTTTGTTATAGAACAGCAAAAAGCGCAGTATCAGGAGGAGATGATTCCTACCGAAGAAGAAACCATTTTAGAGGAAACGGATGAATTATATGATGAAGCTGTCCAATTAGTTGTCAATATGCAAACAGCATCCGTTTCCATGCTGCAACGTCGCTTCCGTATTGGCTATTCAAGGGCTGCACGAATTGTCGATCAAATGGAGCAACGTGGGGTTGTAGGGCCACCAGAGGGCAGTAAGCCTCGTCAAGTACTTGTTCACCAATATGATAACTAAGCAAAAAAGCTAGATGTCGAAATGGTGAGAACTACTGTATATTTGTCCAAATATTTGCAAAGAAAATGAAGAAAGAATGAATTCTATAACAGATTTTATTCAAAACTGTTTATTTCATTCTGCAAAAATGTTATATTTATGAACGATTAGTAGGAATGTTGTACATCAGATGTCTGATCTCTGATTTGGTGGTGATATATGTGACTATTAAAGCAGATCATCGTCATCTCTATCTTCAAGTTATCGATCGTTTAAAATCTGACATTGAGGCTGGCATTTTTAAAGAAAATGAAAAGCTGCCTTCAGAGTTTGAATTATCGAAATCACTAGGAGTCAGTCGAGCTACTCTTAGAGAAGCTCTTCGACTGTTGGAAGAGGAAAATGTGATTGTGCGCCGACATGGGGTTGGGACTTTTGTCAATCCTAAGCCGTTGTTTACATCAGGCATCGAGCATCTATCGAGCATTTCTTCTATGATCGAAACAGCAGGTATGGAGCCGGGTTCCCGTTTTTTAAAGGCAACTGAGCACACACCTTCTGAAGAAGATTTAAAACGCTTCCAATGTGATGGCGACGATAAAATACTCACGATTGAACGTGTCAGAACAGCGGATGGTGAGCCAGTAGTTTACTGCATAGACAGGCTACCCGCAAGCTTCCTGCCTACTGACTTTGTCGAAAAAAAAGAAGTTTCACTGTTCTCTGCTTTAGAGCAATCAGGCAAAATTCATGTAGCCTATGCTGTAACTTATATTGATCCAATTGGGTATCATGAACAAGCCTCACCGATTTTAAATTGCGGACGTGAAACAGCTCTTTTAGTGTTAAAGCAGTTGCATTACGATGACCATGATCAAGTAGTGCTCTATTCAAAAAATTATTTCCGAGCTGATAAATTCAGCTTCCATGTAGTTCGTAAACGGGTGTAGAACATTTCTAAATTTTTTTCCTGCTAATTACAATACCTTTGGGGGGTTAATTAAATGAAAAAACGTAAATTTGGTTTAGTATTAACATCAGTATTAGCGGCAAGTGCTATTTTAGGTGCTTGTGGTACGAAAGACGACGAAAAACCTGCAAAAGACAATGACAATGCTTCAGGCGGCGACAAAACAGAAGAAACTTTCTCAGTAGCAATGGTTACTGATGTAGGTGGCGTTGATGACAAATCATTCAACCAATCTGCATGGGAAGGTGTACAAGCTTACGGTAAAGAGCACGGCTTATCAAAAGGTGATGGTTTTGATTACCTACAATCAAAATCAGATGCAGACTATGATTCAAATTTAAATGCATTACTACGTCGTGACTTCAATTTAATTTTCGGTATTGGTTATATGATGGAAGATGCAATGGCTGCAATTTCTGAGGAAAATCCAGATGGCCAATTTGCAATCATTGATGCTGAAGTAAAAGCAGACAACGTAGTATCAGTAATGTTCAAAGAGCAAGAAGGTGCTTTCTTAGCGGGTGTAGCTGCAGCGAAAATGTCTAAATCAGGTAAAATCGGCTTCGTAGGTGGCGTAGATATCCCAGTTATTAATCGCTTTGAAGCTGGATTCCTTGAAGGGGCAAAAGCTGTAAACCCAGATATCATCATCGAAGATAAATACACAGGTGCATTTGATAAAGCGGATGTTGGTAAAATTACAGCAAGCGGTATGTTCTCATCAGGTGTTGATGTAATCTTCCACGCTGCTGGTGCAACTGGTAACGGTGTATTCTCTGAAGCAAAAGAACGTAAGAAAAAAGATCCAGAGGCAAACATTTGGGTAATTGGTGTAGATGCTGACCAATACGAAGAAGGTAAAGTAGACGATAAAACAAACGTAACATTAACTTCAATGTTAAAAGGTGTTAATACAGCAGTAGTAGATATTTCAAATAGAGCAAAAAATGGTGATTTCCCAGGCGGAGAAACACTTACTTATGGTTTAGCTGAAGACGGTGTTAAACTTGCAGATTCACGCGGTGCGATTCCAGAAGATGTACAAAAAGTAATTGATGAATATAAAGAGAAGATTGCTAAGGGTGAAATCAAAGTTCCAGAAAAAGTGGAAAAATAATTCAACTCTTGATCATCATAAGGGACTTTTAGAAGGACCTTATGATGATTTTTCAATCTATCGTTATATTTAGATTATTCGCAATACTCTATTTAACTAGATTTATAGGAATCTTATAGAGGTAAATCATGATGGTAATAAGTTAATAGAAGAAAGGTTTCTAACGATGACCTTTCCTGTATTAATTTAGCAAAACAACTACCTCTATAGGTGGGTTTAGATCAAGCAATAATTCTAGCCTCTGGTAGAAATTGACTACTGGACGTATGGCTTATCTGTACCATCAATCATGTAGCAGCAGATACTATACGCTAAGGCAAAAATACTTAATAAGTGCCTATTAAGGGAGTGACAATTTTGGAATATGTGATTGAGATGCTTGGAATCCGTAAAGAATTCGGGAGTTTCGTGGCGAATAATAACATCACCCTCCAACTGAAACAAGGCGAAATCCATGCATTGCTTGGTGAAAATGGTGCAGGTAAATCGACTTTGATGAACGTCCTTTTTGGTTTATATCAACCAGAGGGTGGCGAAATTCATGTTCGTGGGAAGGCTGTAAAAATTACAAACCCGAATGTTGCCAATGATTTAGGAATTGGCATGGTGCATCAGCACTTTATGTTGGTAGAAAACTTTACGGTTACAGAAAACATTATTTTAGGCACGGAGCCTACTAAAATGGGGATTGTCAATATAAAAGATGCGGCGAAGAAAGTACACGCACTTTCTGAAAAATATGGATTGGATGTTGATCCAAATGCCAAAATCGAAGACATCACAGTTGGTATGCAACAACGTGTTGAAATATTAAAAACATTGTATCGTGGTGCCGAAATTTTAATTTTTGATGAACCTACGGCTTCATTAACACCACAAGAGATTACAGAATTAATTCAAATTATGCGTCGACTGATTGCAGAAGGTAAATCTATTATTTTAATTACGCATAAGCTAAAAGAAATTATGGAAGTTTCAGATCGTGTGACGATTATCCGTAAAGGAGAAGGGATTGGCACTGTTGTAACCGCTGCCACAAATCCTGATCAATTGGCTGAAATGATGGTTGGCCGTCAAGTTGAATTTAAAACAGAAAAAATTGACGCAAACCCAACTGAAGAAGTGCTATCGATTGAAAAGTTGGTAGTAACGGATTACCGAGATATTGATAAGGTAAAAGGTTTGAACTTAAATGTTCGCAGAGGTGAAATCGTAGGTATAGCTGGTATCGATGGTAACGGTCAGTCCGAATTAATCGAAGCCATTACAGGACTACGTAAAATCAAAAGTGGGACAGTTAAGTTAAATGGCAAAGATATTACCAATATGAAGCCTCGTAAAATTACAGAGGAAGGCGTCGGTCATATCCCACAAGACCGTCATAAACATGGTTTAGTGTTAGATTTCCCGATTGGTCATAATATTGCACTGCAAACGTATTACCAATCTCCAATTGCAAAGGGTTTTGTCATGGATTATAAAAAAGTGTCGGAAAAAGCTCGTCAAATCATTGAAGAGTATGATGTGCGTACAGGTAATGGTGAAATGACACCGGCTCGTGCATTATCTGGAGGTAACCAACAAAAAGCTATTATCGGTCGTGAAATCGACCGTAATCCAGATTTATTAATTGCTGCTCTACCAACACGTGGACTTGACGTAGGGGCTATTGAATTCATTCACTCTCGTCTCATTGAGCAACGTGATAAAGGAAAAGCCGTTCTGTTAATCTCATTTGAATTAGATGAGGTCATGAATGTATCGGATCGTATTGCTGTTATTTATGATGGACAAATAGTAGATGAGTTAAATCCAAAAGAAACAACAGAACAAGAGCTAGGCTTACTTATGGCAGGGCAAAGTAAAAAAAATAATAAGCATGATGCGAAGGAGGGGAACGACTAATGTCAAATCGTGTCATTAATCTACTCGTTCCTATCATCTCTATCATTATCGGTTTAATTGTAGGGGCTATCGTTATGGTAGTCAGTGGCTATGACCCAGTAGAAGGTTATATTGCTCTTTGGACAGGTATTTTTGGAGATTCATATTCAATTGGGAACACAATTCGTCAAATAACACCTTATATTTTGGCAGGTCTTGCAGTAGCATTTGCATTCCGCACAGGACTGTTCAATATTGGGGTTGAGGGTCAGCTGATTTTAGGTTGGCTAGCAGCAGCTTGGGTAGGATACGCATTTGAGCTACCTAAAGTTATTCACTTACCATTGGCATTACTTGCTGCTGCAGCTGCAGGTGCATTTTGGGCCTTTATTGCAGGTTTCTTAAAAGCGAAATTTAAAGTCCATGAAGTTATTGCGACAATTATGCTCAACTATACTGCGCTTTATATTGCCAACGCAGTGATTAAAAAATTGTCCGATGGAAGCTTTAAAACAGAACGTATCCATGAATCAGCTTCTTTACGTTCTCCGTTTTTAAGAGAGCTTACAGACAATTCAAGTCTTCACTATGGGATCATTGTTGCACTATTAATGGTAGTAGTTATGTGGTTCATTTTAGAAAAAACAACACGTGGATACGAGCTAAAAGCAGTAGGCTTTAACAAAAATGCTGCCGATTATGCAGGTATGAGTGTTAATAAAAATATTATTTTAGCGATGACGATTTCAGGAATGTTTGCAGGTCTTGGTGGTGCGATGGAAGCTTTAGGTACATTCCAAAACGCATCTATTAAACCTGGCTTTACAGGAATCGGTTTTGACGGTATCGCCGTTGCGCTACTTGGTGCGAATACACCACTTGGGGTAGTGTTTGGAGCATCACTATTCGGTTCATTAAAATATGGTGCATTAAATATGCCAAATGCTGCGGGTATTCCAGAAGAAATCGTATCAATTATCATCGCATTGATTATCTTCTTCGTTGCATCAGGCTATATTATTCGAGTAGGCTTGCAAAAGCTGAGCAAGAAAAAGGAGGGACAATAACATGAGCTTTTTAGAAATGTTATATTTCATCATCCCTTCAGCGATTCTTTATGCAACACCTTTGATTTTTACTGCTATCGGTGGAGTATTCTCTGAACGCTCTGGTGTAGTCAACATCGGGCTAGAAGGCTTAATGATTGTTGGTGCTTTTGTTGGTATTTTTGTCAATTTAGAATTCGCTTCATCATTAGGTGTGGCAACGATTTGGGTAGCGATGTTAGCAGCTATGATTATTGGTGGGATTTTCTCTCTTTTCCATGCTGTTGCTTCGATCTCTTTCCGTGCCGATCAAACAGTTTCAGGTGTAGCCATTAACTTACTTGGCTTAGCTGCTACAGTTTTCTTAGTTAAAATGATTTATGATAAAGGTCAAACGGATATGATTACACGTCCAATCGACCGTTTCGGTATTCCTTATTTAGAGGATATTCCATTCTTTGGTCCTTTATTGTTCCATGATGTTTACAGCACATCTATTTTAGCATTTGCGGTAGCCATTGGTGCTTGGTTTATTATCTATAAAACACCATTCGGCTTGCGTTTACGTGCTGTGGGTGAGCACCCAATGGCAGCAGATACAATGGGGATTAATGTTAATAAAATGCGCTATATTGCCGTTGTTATTTCTGGGGCATTAGGTGGTCTTGGTGGTGCAGTCTATGCACAAACAATTACACATGACTTTTCGCATGCAACAATTGCTGGACAAGGTTTCATGGCCATTGCCGCTATGATTTTCGGGAAATGGCATCCAATTGGTGCATTAGGAGCAGCCTTATTCTTCGGTTTAGCGCAAACTTTAAGTATTGCAGGAAGTCAAATTCCATTCATCGAGAATGTACCAGCCGTTTATCTGCAAATTTTACCATACGTCTTAACAATCCTTGCTTTAGCAGGCTTTATTGGTAAAGCGAATGCTCCAAAAGCAAGTGGACAGCCTTATATTAAAGGTAAACGTTAAGAAAAATGAATCAAAAAGACTGAGTGAACGATGCTCAGTCTTTTTTTACATATGAAATTGGTGCATTTTTTAATTTTTCCCATACATACTTTGGATTCTTTTTGCAATTATAGACAATAGACATGTATAGTATGTGTAGTACATCGTTATATTAAGAAGGATAGGAGGGTTTCATATGTTTAAAACAATACCTTTTGCAAAAGGTGTCAATTTGCATATCCGACAAACAACCCAATTTAAAACCGTAAATTTTTCGATTAAATGGAGAAGAGCATTAACTGCAAAAAGTGCATCGGAACGTACAGTGTTAACCAATGTACTACAGCATAGTAATGCTAAATATAAAACAACTGCTGCTTTCCGTAGCTTTTTAGATGATTTATATGGTACTGTTTTATATTTTGATACATCAAAACGAGGTAATGAACATACGGTGCTAATGAATGTGGAGACTGTGAATGATCATTATCTAGCAAATACAAGTGTCTTAAACGACGTACTTGGTTTATTGCACACAGCTATTTTTGAGCCTAATTTAGAAAACGGTGTCTTTAAGGAATCGATTGTAGAACGGGAGAAGAAAACAGTCATTCAACGGATTGAATCTATTTTTGATGATAAATCTCGTTTTGCTCAGTTCCGTTTACAACAAATCTTGAGACCAAACGAGCCTGCATCGATTTCGGCTAATGGTAGCGTAGAAGAAATTCAAAAAATTACGCCTGCTTCTTTATTTGAGGCATACCAATCCATGCTCGCTAACGACAAAATAGATATTTATGTTGCTGGAGACATTAATGAAGAGGAACTTGTAGCGAAATTAAAAAAAGCGCTACCATTTAATGATCGCACACCAGAGGAAGTGCCAGCAGTATTACCACAACAGCATCCTGACAATGATTACGTAAGAGAACAGCATGAAATGAAACAAGGTAAGCTTCATATTGGCTTTAGCACGCCTATTCGATTTGGAGATGCTGATTTTGCTAAAATGCAGATTTTTAATGGCATTTTTGGAGGCTATCCTCATGCTAAATTATTTATGAATGTGCGTGAGAAAGAGAGTCTTGCTTATTACGCATCAAGCTCCTATGCATCGCATTACGGTCTTCTGTTTGTTGTTTCTGGGATTGAAGCTAAAAATGAAGAAAAAGCATTGTCTTTAATTAAAGAACAACTTGCTGTCATGCAGGCTGGAGACATTACAGATTTAGAGCTGGAGCAAACAAAGGCTATGCTGACAAATCAGCTAAAAGAGTCCTTGGATTCTGCGCGTGGACAAATTGAAATTTTTGACCAATATAAAGATTTACCTGAGGAATTCTCTGTTGAAGCCTGGGCAAATAAGTGGAAAGCTGTAACAAAGGAAGACGTTGTTGCAATGGCTAAGCAAGTGCAGCTTGAAGCGGTCTATTTCTTATGTGGAAAGGAGCAAGCCGCACAATGAAAACAATTGAATTTAAACAACTAGATGAAACACTTTACTATGAAAAACTAGACAATGGCTTAGATGTATATATTTTACCAAAAAAGGGCTTTTCCAAAACATTTGTAACATTTACAACAAAGTACGGCTCTGTTGATCGTACGTTTGTACCAATCGGTGAAACGGAAAGTATTACAGTGCCAGATGGTATTGCACACTTTTTAGAGCATAAAATGTTCGAAAAAGAAGATGGTGATGTTTTTCAAAAATTTAGCGAATATGGTGCTTCGGCGAATGCCTTTACGTCGTTCACACGCACAGCTTATTTATTTTCATCTACTGACAATATATATAAGAGCACAGAAACTTTATTGAATTTTGTGCAAGAGCCATACTTTACAGAAGCTACTGTCAACAAAGAAAAAGGAATTATTGGGCAAGAAATTACGATGTATGATGATCAACCAGACTGGCGTCTATATTTTGGTACGATTGAAAATATGTATCATCAACATCCTGTAAAAATTGATATAGCAGGAACGATTGAATCGATTGACGGCATTACAGCAGAGCATTTATATACGTGCTACAATACGTTTTATCATCCTTCAAATATGTTATTATTTGTCATTGGCGCTGTAGAGCCAGAGGAAATGATGACTTTTATTCGTGACAATCAAGGTAAAAAAGAGTTCCCAGAGCCAACACCAATTCAACGTTTCTTTGATACAGAACCAACAGACGTAGCGATTAAAGAACGTACATTAAATATGGATGTACAAAAGCCGAAAATTTATGTTGGTTTGAAAGCAAAGGATACGAATTTATCAGGACAGGATATGTTAAAGCATGAGCTGTCTGTTCAAATCGCGCTTGAACTTATTTTTGGCCGTACATCTAATTTTTATGAACGTGTCTATGAAGAAGGTTTAATCGATGAGACCTATGCATTTGATTTTACGTTAGAAAATGGCTTTGGTTTTGCCATGATTGGTTCGGATTCAGCAGAGCCTGATAAATTGGCCCAAGCGATAAAAGAAGAATTAGTGAAATATGAGGGGAATAGCCAATTGGATAGTGCTGGTTTGGAACGTATAAAACGTAAAAAAATTGGCTTCTTCCTACGAGCATTAAATTCGATTGAGTTCATCGCAAACCAATTTACACGTTATTCCTTTAATGATATGAATTTGTTTGATGTGGTACCAGTTCTTGAAACATTAACAATAGAGGATTTACACAAAGCCTTTACTTCTATTCAAGGAGAATCCCAACAAACAGTCTTTAAAATTTTGCCAAGCAAGCAGGGAGCACAGTGAAAAAATTTGCCCTTGTTTTAGGCGCATCAGGTGAGATTGGTCGTGCCATTTGTCAAAGTCTTGCAGAAGATGGATGGTCCATCTATGTGCATTATTCGAATAATAAAAATGCGGCACATAAATTATGTGATTCGCTTTCTAAAACCTTCCCTGCACAAGAGTTTATGCTTGTGCAGGGGGATTTTTCTATTTTAACAGGAGCGGAAATGGTAGCCGCGCAAATTTTTAATGTGCAGGCCATTGTCTTTGCAAATGGGCAGGCACATTATTCGCTGCTCGAAGATACAACAGTGGAGGATATGGATGCTTTATGGCGTGTCCACGTTCAAAATCCAATGCGACTGACAGCTTTACTATCTGAGAAACTGCGTAAGCATGAGGTGAGCTATGTATTATTCATTGGCTCCATTTGGGGAGAGGCTGGCTCAGCGGGTGAGGCACTTTATGCAACCGTTAAGGGAGCACAACATGCTTTTGTCAAATCCTATGCAAAAGAAGCGGCACTATCCCGTATTCGAGTAAATGCTGTTGCTCCAGGGTTTATAAATACGTCAATGAACAGCCATTTAAATCAAGAAGAACTTAATTATATTTTAGAAGATATTCCTTTAGGTACCATTGGTCAGACAAAGGATGTAGCTGAAATGGTACGTTTTTATTTGTCTGGTAAAGCAGATTATGTGACAGGACAAATCATACGATTAAATGGCGGTTGGTACATATAATATTCTTTTTTGCACATACTACATGTGTAAAGGAGGAGGAAATATGACCATTTTAGAAAACTGGCAAAAATGGACATCGTTTTTAGGACAAAACGTTATGCAAGCTGAATCGAGTGGTATGCCGAAGAAAATGATTCAAACGGCTGCTGTCCAAATTGGGGAATATTTAGCGACAAATGTCGATCCTAAAAACGAACAAGAGCGAGTGCTGTCGGATTTATGGGGCGTTGCCTCTGAAGATGAGAAGCATGCATTAGCGAATTGTGTCATTAAGCTTGTACAAAATAAGCATGTGCAGTAAATAAAAGAGGAGAGCCAATCTCCTCTTTTTTCTATATAAAAAAGCTATTTATCTACGAAAAAGGGAACGTATGTAAGCCTAATCTACATGCATCAAAAAAAATTAGTAAATAACGCCGTAATTCCATGTATTCTAACTTTCCATTACATAAAAAATCAGCTATGATGGAACTTATAAAGGATTTTTTACGTTAACTAATAGGAAGGGAACGAGTGTGTTGAGCGATTGGTACTTTGAATATGAAATTCAGGTGAATCGCCCTGGATTATTAGGAGATATTGCTTCACTTTTAGGGATGCTTCGTGTCAATATTATATCAATAAATGGTGTCGATGAGGACCGACGTGGTATGTTAGTGCATACAGACAATGATGAGGCGATTGAACGTTTTCGTACAATTGTTTCGACAATGGAACATATTAACGTAACCAAATTTCGACAACCAAAACTTCGTGACCGCCTAGCTATTCGGCATGGTCGTTATATTCCTCGAGATGCAGACGAAAAAAACACTTTCCACTTCGTAAGAGACGAACTTGGTATTTTAGTCGATTTTATGGCAGAGCTTTTTAAAAAAGAAGGACATAAGCTAATTGGTATTCGTGGTATGCCACGCGTTGGAAAAACTGAATCCATTGTAGCTGCAAGTGTTTGTGCCAATAAAAAATGGATTTTCTTATCGTCTACAATGATTAAACAAACTGTTCGTAATAAACTTGTGGGAGACGAATTTAGTCGTAACAATATTTTTATTTTAGATGGTATTGTGACTCGGCGTTCATCTGATGAGCGACATTTGCAATTAGTGCGTGAAATGATGAATATGCCTTGCATTAAAGTTGTTGAGCATCCAGATATGTTTGTGCAGCATTCAGAATATAAAATAGAGGATTTTGATTATATCATTGAATTACGTCATCACACGGATGAAGAAATTACTTATGAAATAATGGAAAAAAATCACATGTCCGAATCCGATTCATTTGGAGGATTTAATTTTTAATTTGATGTTAAAGTAGGTGTTATTAGTGGCAGAATTAGGTACTCGACTGAAAGAGGCGAGACTGTCTAAAGGCTACAGCTTAGACGATTTACAAGAAATAACGAAAATTCAAAAGCGTTATTTAGTAGGAATTGAAGAAGGCAATTATTCCATTATGCCTGGTTCGTTTTATGTACGAGCTTTTATTAAGCAGTATGCAGAAGCTGTTGGTTTGAACGCAGAGGAAATTTTAGAGACTTATAAAAAAGAACTACCGAGTACTCCAAATGACCAAGTAAGTCAATCGATGACGAATAGTCCAAGTAGAAGAAAAGTTACGAAAGGCCCTTCGAATAAAATGATGGAGGCTATGCCAAAAATCATTGTAGCTTTATTTATCGTTGTAATCATTGTGGCCATATGGATACTATGGCAATCTAAAAATAGTTCAGGGACAAGCGAAGTAGAAAATACTACTCCTGAAATGGAATATGATACTAATATTCAACCAATTGATAGTGAAAAGGATAAAAAAGACAAAGAAAATAAAGATGCACAGAAAAAAGATAAAGAAGATACAAACTCTACAGAGGAAACACCAACTGATGAAGATCAAACAGATCAAACAGAAGAGATGAAGCAAACAATTTCCGCGGGGACGGTTGAGGCGGATGGGGCGACGACTTCTTATACCTTAACAGGTACAGATACAATGAAAATTAAAATCGAAGTATCAGGTCCTACATTTGTGGGTATTCGCAACCAACAGCAACAAGAATTATTAACGGACACACGTGTCTATAATGCTGGAGAAGTAGTTGAGTTTGATGCTACAACACAAAACTATGTACGTGTCCGTCTTGGTAATTCAACGCAGGCTAAAATCTATATTAATGACGAACTTCTACCGTATGCACAGCAGATTGTAACGCAAAATATCGTCATCAATTTCAATAAAGAACAGTAGTCATCAGGTGATGGCTACTTTCTTTCATCATGAAAGGTGTTAGAAAAATGAACATTCCAAATAAAATTACCATCTCTCGAATTTTGCTTATTCCATTTTTTGTCATTGTGATGATGTTTGATTTCGGCTGGGGAACTTTGACACTATTTGGCGCTGAGATGCCGATCCACCATTTTATAGGTGCACTTATTTTTATCTTTGCTTCAACAACAGATTGGGTGGATGGTTATTATGCACGTAAGTATAATCTTGTGACAACATTTGGGAAATTTTTAGATCCCTTAGCTGATAAATTACTGGTTTCAGCAGCCTTCATTTTAATGGTAGAACTTGATATGGCACCTGCCTGGGTAATCATCATTATTATTAGCCGTGAATTTGCCGTAACTGGCTTACGTTTGATTTTGGCAGGTGAGGGAGAAGTTGTTGCTGCTAATCAGCTCGGTAAAATCAAAACTTGGGCACAAATTGTAGCGATTGCAGCTGCTCTTTTACACAATACAATCTTTACACTGTTTGGTATTCCATTTGATACGATCATGCTCTATATTGCATTGTTCTTTACGCTTTGGTCTGGGTGGGATTATTTCTATCTAAATCGACGTGTTTTACTTGAGTCTAAATAAGAAAGGTCTTGTGAATCATGAATGCTGAAATTCTTGCGGTTGGCTCAGAACTATTATTAGGTCAAATTACGAATACAAATGCGAGATTTATCTCAAGTCAATTATCCGAGCTTGGTATCAACGTTTTTTATCATACTGTAGTAGGCGATAATACGAAACGTTTAGAACAGGCTATTGAAGTGGCGGAGACTCGTGCCGATTTAATTATTTTTTCGGGAGGACTTGGACCTACGAAAGATGATTTAACGAAGGAAACGATTGCTCGTCATCTTGGTGTTTCGCTTGAGTCTGATGATGTAGCATTAACGTATATTGAGCAATTTTTTGCCAAACGAGGACGTCCAATGACGGAGAATAATCGGAAACAGGCATTAATTTTAGCTGGCAGTGAAGTGCTAGCCAACCACCATGGAATGGCGCCAGGTATGATTTTCACAAAAAATGACCGCACCTATATTTTACTTCCAGGACCACCAAAAGAGCTGGAACCTATGTTTCAATTTGAAGCGAAACCAAAGCTTGCTGCGATGCTTAATGATGGAGGGATCATTGCATCACATGTGATGCGTTTCTATGGGATTGGTGAAGCAGAGCTTGAAGTACGAGTTCAAGATATTCTAGATGCCCAAACAAATCCTACAGTTGCCCCACTTGCCTCTGATGGAGAAGTAACATTACGTGTTACAGCTAAAGCGGCTACAGAGCAGGAAGCTCAACAGCTTATAGCTACAAAGGTTGCTGAGATACAGGCACTTGTGGGAGATTATCAATATGGTGTAGATGACGACTCTCTTGCCTCTAAAACGGTAGAAATGCTACTTGATAATCAGTTAACCATTGCTGCCGCAGAAAGTTTAACAGCTGGGTTATTTCAATCTGAGCTTGCGGAAATTCCTGGGGTAGGCAATGCACTGATTGGTGGCGTTGTTACCTATGCTGCTGATGCAAAGATAAAACAGCTTGGCATTTCAAAAGAATTAATTGATACACATGGTGTAGTTAGCAGTGAGTGTGCGGCGGCAATGGCAAGTGCTGTTCGCGAAAAGTTTGCTACTAATATTGGAATTGGTCTTACAGGAGAGGCTGGTCCGACAGCGCATGATCACCAGCCAGTAGGTACGGTTTGGATTGGTATTGCTATCAATGATGAGGAGCCACTTACTTATTTACTGCATTTATCAGGCATGCGAAATACAAATCGACTACGTGCGGTGAAATTTACATGTCATTATTTAATGCAGCTTTTAGAAGAACGCGGTTATACAAAACGATATTAAATAGAGTGAAATAGAAATTTGGGTAGAGGAAAACTATCCAAATTTTTATTTTGAAGAAAAATCGAATAAATGTTCGCTTTTTTCTTGCGCGTTTTCTTAAAAACAAGTATAGTAGAGATAGATAAAAACAGTGAACAGTTTTCGAAGGAGGAAAATGAATGAGTGATCGTAAAGCAGCCTTAGAACAGGCTCTAAAACAAATTGAAAAGAATTTTGGTAAAGGTTCCATCATGAAACTTGGTGAAAGAACCGATTTAGAAATTGCGACATCTTCAAGTGGTTCGCTAGCACTTGATGCAGCATTAGGCGTAGGTGGTTATCCACGTGGACGTATTATCGAAGTATATGGTCCTGAATCATCTGGTAAAACAACAGTTGCTCTACATGCTATTGCAGAAGTGCAGGCAACAGGTGGACAAGCAGCATTTATCGATGCAGAGCATGCATTAGACCCAATCTATGCACAAAAATTAGGTGTTAATATTGATGAGCTATTATTATCACAGCCAGATACAGGGGAGCAAGCACTTGAAATTGCAGAAGCATTAGTGCGTAGTGGTGCTATTGATATTATTGTTATTGACTCTGTTGCTGCCTTAGTGCCAAAAGCAGAAATTGAAGGCGATATGGGTGACTCTCATGTCGGCTTACAAGCACGTTTGATGTCTCAAGCATTACGTAAGCTTTCAGGTTCGATTAATAAATCAAAAACGATTGCTATTTTCATTAACCAAATTCGTGAAAAAATTGGTGTCATGTTCGGAAACCCAGAAACAACACCAGGTGGACGTGCGCTGAAATTCTATAGCTCTGTCCGTTTAGAAGTGCGTCGTGCAGAAGCAATTAAACAAGGTAATGATATTGTTGGTAACCGTACAAAAATTAAAATTGTTAAAAATAAAGTAGCGCCACCTTTCCGTACAGCTGAGGTAGATATTATGTATGGAGAAGGAATTTCTAAAGAAGGCGAAACAGTTGATTTAGGTGTAGAATTAGATATTGTGCAAAAAAGTGGTTCTTGGTATGCATATGGTGACGAACGCCTAGGTCAAGGTCGAGAAAATGCTAAACAGTATTTAAAAGAAAATGTAGCTGTTTTAGAAGAAATCGCTAATAAAATTCGAGCTTCTTATGGTATCGCGGCTTCTTCTTATACAATTGCGGCACATGATGAAGAAGAGATGGATGACGAATTAATGTTGCTTCTTGAAGAAGAAAAATAAACGATTGCATTGTTCCCGCTTTATTTAAGGGGACAATGCATTTTTTTGTCTATAATCTTCAATTTTTACACATAATAAGAGAGAGGCTCTAAGCCTTAGACGTGTTATTTCTAATGTACTGTTTTTATGGTAATTGTTTTGAAGGTGAATTTTTTTCTAGTGTAAAAGTAATAGGGAAAAAATTCACTGAATGGATAGGACTTACTTTTTTTTATCCGATGGGGCGAGCAGACGCCTGACTAACCTTGACAGAGTTTGAGGCTAGCTATACAATTAAATATGTATAATTTCTGAATTATGACTTTAAATAGGCAGTACATTTTGTCTTCATTTAGCAAATGTTTATAGTGAAATGGACATTACACTTTTTAAGATTTCCTTGTTATGGGTGGTTGTTGTTCCTTTTCAATAGATGTCTAAACACCTACTGAATGAAGCGAAAGCTTTGGCTAATAAAACGGATTTTGCACAAGTAAAATCTAGCACATTTTTGCCAAAGTGACATAGATGTATGCGCCGACTGAAACTGTAATACCCAAATAGCAAGAGGAGGTGTTCATATGGATGGAATTACTATCATCTCCGCTTTGCTTGGACTCATCGTTGGTGCCGCTGTTAGCTATATCTACATGAAAAAAGTGAATGACTCAAAAATCACTGGTGCTAAACATGTCGCTGAAACAATCGTTGAAGAAGGAAAACGAGAAGCGGAGGCAATGAAGAAAGAAGCACTACTTGAAGCCAAAGATGAAACTCACAAATTTCGTACTGAAGCCGAAAATGACATTCGTGAACGTCGTTTAGAACTTCAAAAACAAGAGAACCGTTTATTGCAAAGAGAAGAGAATCTTGATCGCAAGGATGATGCTCTAAATAAGAGAGAAGCAAGCTTAGAGCGTAAAGAACAAGCTCTAGCTGAAAGACAACAGCATATTGAACAGATGGAGAGCAAAGTGGATGAGCTCGTTGCATCACAGAAAACAGAGTTAGAACGTATTTCTGCTTTAACTAGAGAAGAAGCTAAATCAATTATCCTCAATGAAGTAGAAAAAGAACTGACAACTGATATAGCTGTGATGACGAAGGAAGCTGAAACACGTGCAAAAGAAGACTCAGATAAAAAAGCACGTGAAATTTTATCATTAGCACTACAACGCTTTGCTGCAGATCACGTAGCAGAAACAACTGTCTCTGTTGTGAACTTGCCGAATGATGAAATGAAAGGTCGTATTATTGGTCGAGAAGGCCGTAATATCCGTACTTTGGAAACGTTAACAGGCATTGATTTAATTATTGATGATACGCCAGAAGCCGTTATTTTATCAGGCTTTGACCCAATTCGTCGTGAAACGGCTCGACTTGCACTTGAAAAACTTGTACAAGATGGTCGCATTCATCCAGCTCGCATTGAGGAAATGGTGGAAAAAGCTCGTCGTGAAGTGGATGAACAAATTCGCGAAACAGGTGAGCAAACTACATTTGAAATTGGTATTCATAACTTACATCCGGATTTAATGAAAATTTTAGGCCGCATGAAATATCGTACAAGCTATGGACAAAACGTCCTAAAACATTCAATTGAAGTCGCACATTTAGCAGGATTACTTGCTGCTGAACTTGGTGAAGATGTAGCATTAGCTCGTCGCGCAGGTTTATTACATGATATTGGGAAAGCAATTGACCATGAAGTTGAAGGTAGCCACGTTGAAATCGGTGTGGAATTAGCAACGAAATATAAGGAACATCCAGTCGTTATTAACAGTATTGCTTCGCATCATGGTGATACAGAAGCAACATCTGTCATTGCGGTATTAGTCGCAGCAGCTGATGCATTATCAGCAGCTCGTCCAGGAGCACGTAGTGAAACACTTGAAAACTATATCCGCAGACTTGAAAAGTTAGAGGAAATTTCAGAAAGCTATGATGGCGTAGAAAAATCTTATGCAATTCAAGCTGGACGCGAAATTCGAATTATTGTACAACCTGAAAAAATTGATGATTTAGCCTCCCATCGTCTTGCGCGAGATATCCGCAAACGTATTGAGGAAGAATTAGACTATCCAGGTCATATTAAAGTAACAGTCATTCGCGAAACACGTGCTGTGGAGTACGCGAAATAATATTGAAAGTTAGAGGTTTCTTTAGATTCATATCTAGAGAGCCTCTTTTTTACTTTCAGTAGAGTCATGTTTAAGGAGCTCTTATCATAAAAAAGAACAAGGCTATATTTTGATTAACGATGAAAGATGTGATGATCCTGATTGATCTCCATGCACATGTATTATACGGTGTAGATGATGGACCCCAAAATGAAAGAGATTCCTTGAATATGTTAAGGCAAGCTGCTAAAGAAGGAATTACAGAAATCATTTGTACATCCCATGCCATGCACCCACAATATCATGTCCCATATAAAAAAGTCGAAGAGCGAGTCAAGAGTTTACAACAATTGTTACAGCATGAGCAAATACCAATTACACTCCATACTGGCCACGAAATACGCTTACATGATGAGCTTCCTACACTACTTCAGCAACAACAGCTCCATACATTAGCAAAGTCCAACTATATTTTATTGGAACTTCCTTCTAGCACTATCCCCGCCTATACGGTAGAAATGATAAGACAATTAAAAATAGCGGGTTATAAACCCATTTTGGCCCATCCTGAACGAAATATGGCTATTAGAGAAAATCCAAAAAGGCTGAATGCCCTCATTCAACAAGGGGTATTTACACAATTGACGGCGGGTAGTTTAACCGGATTGTATGGTAAGGAAGTACAGCGATTATCACTTGCTTTAGTGAGGGCCAATTACATTCATATGATAGGCTCTGATGCCCACGATCTACGCACAAGATGCTTTTATTATCAAGCAGCACTGCAATATCTGGAGAGAAAGAAAGAGGGAGATTCGATCAATCGCCTCTTAACGAATAATGCAAGCATTTTAGCAAATAAGCCAATTTTGCCACTCGAATTGGATGATATGGCTTTAAGGAAACGATGGTATTTCTTTCATATGTCTTTGTAGGATTTGAGCGTGACAATCACATGAAAATATTCTACACATTAATGTTTAGCACACTTATTTTTATGAGTCTCATGCAGCCAGTCGCTGGTATTTATCATAAATTATCTTTAGTAATCGGCTTGTTCATCATAGTGATATCTGTACTCCTGCATAAAAAAATACATATTCACAATGTACAAGCCTGTGTTTTCTTTAGTCTGTATACATTTTTTTGTGTCATAGCAGCAGGTATGAATCAGGACATGATTTTATTGAAAAACAGTTTACAATTGATGTGCCTGTTTATAGCTGTTTCTATTTTTTTTAATGATCTTGTGAAAGCACAAGTATTAGAAATCGTGTTAAATAGTGTGCTAATCGCCTATATCCCATTTTTAATGCTATGTTTTCAGCAAGCACATTATATGTTTGAAGCTTTTGCTGGTGTATTTGAAAATCCAAATACAATGGGGTTTTCTATGATTGGTTTAGTGATAGTAGTATTAATGAAACTGTATAACGTGACAATACAGATGTTACATGGGCAACAAAAGGTAAAATACATGCTGTCTTTTATACTTTATACGGTCGTCTATTTAATTAGTTTGTATGTTATTTTGCTATCAAATGCGCGTACATCATTATTAACCGTTGCTCTTGCCACAGTTGTTGTCATGGTTTGGATTGTTAAAAGCATGAACAAAACCTTCCTGCCCTTCATAAAGTTGGTCACATTGTTTACATGTTTAGGTGTAGTTGTAGTAATGGTGATGATGAAAATGGACATGATGCAAGAGGCGGTACAAAGTATTCTATTAAAAATGGAGAAAAAATCTACGAACATAACAGATGGTCGCCTTGAAATTTGGCAATATGTTTTTGAGCATTTTCATTTTTGGGGACACGGTGTTGAATCATTGTGGTCTATAGGTGTTTCCCATGCACATAATACATTGATTAATATTTTACAGGAGGCAGGCTTGCTGGCACTGGTTAGCTACTGTTTGTTTCTTTTTGCCATTGCCAAGGGTTATCGTCAGATGAATGAACAGCTTATCGTTTTTACAGCCTTGGTCGTGGTTGCCGTATTAGGGGTTTCTACATTTGAAATACTTTATTTTAATATGCTTCATCTCCTTGTATTTGTTGTAAGTGGAAGTATGAGGGATAGGGGCAAAAGCGCGACTTTGTCCGAATAACCAGTAGGCTTGTTTAATATACTTTATTAATATTGTGCACGATTTGCCTATTAGGAGGGGATCCATTTGTGAATGAAGAAATGACAATACAAAGTCTCATAAAAGTATTGCTAAAACGCTGGTTCTTCATCCTCATGCTCATGCTTCTATCTATGGGCATCGCTATATTGATAAGTTATTATATTCAAACGCCGATATATGAAGCGGAAACGCAATTATTGGTCAATCAAAAAAGCTATGAAAATCAGCAACTAGTAGGTGCACAAAATGTTGATACGGATCTGCGACTCATTAATACGTACAATGTGATTATTAAAAGTCCTGTTATTTTAGCGAAGGTTATTGATGTACTGTCACTTGATACGACACCAGATGAATTAATGAAGCAAATAGAGGTTTCAAGCGCCAATAATTCCCAGGTGGTGAATATTCGCGTACAGGATAAAAATGAAGAGAATGCAGTGAAAATCGCCAATTCAATTGCAGAAGTGTTTAAAGAGGAAATTCCTGTCTTGATGCATGTAGACAATATTAATATTCTTTTTGTTGCCCAAAGCAGTGAGCAGCCAGTACCAGTAAAGCCAAATAAAATGCTGAATCTTATTATAGCTGCTATTTGCGGCTTCGCTTTGGCTATTGTGCTAGCGTATTTTTTAGAAACGATTGATAGGACCATTAAAACAGAGCAAGATATCGAGGAGATTTTATCATTACCAGTGATTGGGGTCGTCAGTAATATCGAATTACAGACGAGAAAAAAACTGAGGGTCAGGGGGCCATCCTAATGTTTTTTAAGAGAAAAACAAAGAAAATACCAATGGCTCGAAAGCTGATCACCGTTTCCGATATGTCGTCGATTCCATCAGAGCAATATCGAACAATTCGCGCAAATATTAAGTTTTCACAGCCTAATCGAGATGTGAAGACGATTTTAGTAACCTCTTCCATTGCTGGCGAGGGAAAATCTACAAATGCGGCGAATATTGGTGTGGTATTTTCGCAAGAGGGTAAAAGCGTGCTGATTGTAGATGCTGATATGCGTAAACCTACTTTGCACCATACGTTCTATCTAGACAATATTTTAGGGCTTTCCTCAGTATTATCACGGCAATCTGCACTACAAGAGGTGATTCAAGAAACTTTCGTCGAAGGAGTAGATATCATTTCGAGTGGGCCAATTCCTCCCAATCCGACAGAGTTATTAGCTTCAGAAACGATGACCTCCCTCCTGGCTGAAGTGAAAAATATATACGATATCATTATTTTGGACGCACCACCGTTACTTTTTTTATCGGACGCACAAATTTTATCGAATAAATGTGATGGCACCCTTTTAATTGTCAATACAGGGGCGGTTGGGCAAGCAGACGTTATCAAATCGAAGTCAATCTTAACAGTTTCTAAGGCTAATATTTTAGGTGTTATCTTGAATAACTATAAGATCAAGGGCAATACGTACGAGCATTATTATGGCAAAGAATAAGGATGGAAAATAGCTTTGAAAAAAATTTTGCATATTATTCCAACAACAGATTTCGGCGGTATTACATCGATGGTTGTCGACATTTGGACGAATACGAATAAATCAATGTACCATTTTGATTTTCTATCGTTTAATAAAGGGCAATACCATGAGACATTAGTTCAACAGGGCTCCAAGATATTTTACGAAACATACATTACCCAGCAAGGACCACTTGCTTATATGAGGAAACTTTATCGAATCCTAAAGCAGCAACAATATGACGCAGTTCACGATCATACAGGCTATCGAGCGATCTTTACATTGCTGGCAGCTCGTTTAGCGGGTGTTCAATGCCGTGTTTTACACAGCCATACGAATGTTGCTGAGGAGTGGAACAATAAGATTATGTTAGCATTGTTGAAAAGACTAAGTGTTTACAATGCAACGAAATTGGTGGCATGTAGTCAAAAGGCGGGGGAATTTTGCTTTAGTAAAAGGCCTTTTGAAGTAATAGCAAACCCAATTGAACTTCAAAAAGTAAAATGTATATCATTTGAAGAGAGAAAAAAATGGAGAGAAGAACTAGGGATAAAAGATGATGAATTAGTGTTAGGGCATATTGGACGCTTTGTACCAGTGAAAAATCATTCTTTTTTAATTGAACTCTCCGTCTATTTAAAACAGCGGGGTATCCCTTTTCAACTATTTTTGATAGGGGATGGGCCTTTAGAGCAAGAAATTCACCAGCTCGTCCAACAAAAAAATGTAGAGGACTGTGTACGATTTTTAGGACAGCGTGCAGATATACTCACGCTCCTTCAACTCTTTGATAAATTTCTCCTGCCATCACACTTTGAGGGCTTTGGGATTGTCCTTTTAGAGGCACAAGTTTGCGGGACACCTGCTATTGTTTCTTCCTCTTTACCGAGAGAAGTAGATTTACATATTGGTTTAGTGCATTATCTAGATCTACATGGAGAGATTGATAGTTGGCTTCAGGCCATTGTAACTCAGAATGGTCAAGTGGATCACCAAATGATTCATGACCATATCAAAATGAAAGGACTTGATGCACAAGCGATTGCAAGCAAATTGTGCACGCTCTACATATAACGAAACTACATCAAAGGATGAGACTATTCAAAAGAAGATTAAAATTATGCATATCATCACGACCATTGGCCTTGGTGGAGCAGAGGCCATGCTTTATCGTCTCTTAGAAAACATGGATCGGGATAGTTATGAGGTAGAAGTCATCTGTTTAACGGAGATGGGAACGTATGGTGAGTTAATAAAAAAGCAATTAAATATTAAGGTAACGATATGCGATCTGCGTAGCAATCGTGTCAACGCATTTATGAATTGCTATCGTTTATGTCAAGAAAGCGACATTATTCAAACATGGATGTATCATGCTAATTTACTAGGATATATCCTAGCGATATTGCTAAAAAAGAAATTAATTTGGGGAATTCACCATAGTAATCTCAATAAACAAGATAATAAACGCCGGACAATTTTTATTGCCAAGCTTTGTGCAAAATTGTCAAAACGTGTAGATGCTATTATTTCATGTGGACCAAAAGTAAAAGAAATCCATGAAGCGATTGGCTACAGTGGTAAGCAGCATCGTGTCATTGTTAATGGCATCAACACAGATCAATATCAGCCAAGCACGAAGAGGCAATATTTTGTAGAACAATTTGACATCATCAATCAACCCATTTTATTGCATGTTGGCAGATGGGACCCATTAAAGGATTATGAAAATTTGATGGCTAGTGTAAAAAAGCTAAGGCAGCAACGGCAAGATTTTTATTTGTTTTTAGTAGGCTTTGAAATTGATGATGCCAATAGGGATTTACTACAACTGATTGAGTCGGCCCAGTTAGAGGAAGTGACGTTCTTATTAGGCAGTAGAGAGGATATTCCACAATTAATGGCAGCAGCTGATGTATTCGTTTTATCCTCAGTAGGAGAGGGGCTACCGAATGTGCTAGTGGAGGCATTGGCAAGCGGCACATGCTGTGTCACAACGAATGTTGGAGATTGTGCTTATTTGGTCGGGAATAGTGGTGAGGTTGTAGCTGCCAAGGATGCAGAGGCTTTAGCAAGTGGGATTAATACGGCTTTAAATTACAGTTCACGGCAATATGCACAAAAAGCGAACCTTGGTCGTGAACATGTGTTAGCAAATTTTCAAATTCAACAGGTTGTTGCGCAATATCAATCATTATATCCAGCAATTCTAAAGGAAAGTCCATCCTAACTAATAGAAAGGTGTGCTCATGAAAGAAATAAAGATTGGAGCCATTCTTTCTTATATAACAATCGGCTGTACAATGCTCTCTTCACTCATTTTCACACCGATTATGATATCACTCCTTGGTCAGAAAGAATTTGGTCTATATTCCTTAATGATTGTACTTGTAGGTTATCTCTCCATTTTAGATTTGGGGTTAGGTAATGCTATTGTACGCTATATTGCTAGAAATCGAGCAGCAGCAGATCCAACATTAGAAGCAGCATTAAATGGATTTTTTCTGAAATTATTTGTTGGTATCGGCTGTCTTACTTTATTAATAGGATTTTTCTTATTTTCCCATGTGGATATTATTTTTGGGCAAAGCTTATCTGGGGAACAATTAGAAAAGGCAAGGCTAATGGGCTTTATAATGACGATTAGTTTAGCAATGCAATTTCCGTTAGGTGTCTTTACTTCCATCTTACAAGCATATGAAAAATTTATTTTTATTAAATTAACGACATTATTACAGGTGATTGTGCAGCCCCTGACAATGTTGTTTTTTCTTTTACAGGGAACAGATGCGGTGACATTGATCTATATTATTGCTATTTACAACATACTTTTTTTACTGTTAGATGCCATTTATTGCATGAAGGTACTGTCCATCCAATTCACATTTAGTCTCCAAAATACAACTCTCATAAAGGAAATTTTCATCTATTCATTTTTTATTTTTATTACTGTGATTGTTGATAAAATTTATTGGCAAACAGATCAAGTGTTATTAGGCATATTTAAGGGGACCGAGGATGTTGCCATCTATGCAGTAGCGATTCAAATTGTGTTGATCTTTATGTCACTGGCTTTAGCGATTAGCGGATTGTTTTTACCTCGTATTTCTATGCTAGTGACAAAAGAAGATGGCTTAGTAGAAATAAATCAGCTATTCGTAAAAGTTGGCGCGATTCAATTTTTAGTTGTGGGCTATATATTAGGGGGCTTTTTTCTTTTTGGTCAAGAGTTTCTAGTATTATGGCTAGGTCAAGAGTTTATTGCCATTTATGCGATTGTCCTCATTATTATGGTGCCGTTTAGTATTGATCTCATACAAAATCTAGGTCTTAATGTGTTGAAGGCAAAAAATTTGTTTAAATTTAGAACCATTTTATTAATCATTGTTGCCGTTGCAAATATTTTTGTATCAATACCGGCTATTTACTTTTATGGCAAAATCGGTACCGCGATTGTTACAGCTTGTTCATTATTTATTGGAAATGTAGTGATTATGAATATGTATTACCACAAGAAAATTGGCTTGGATATCTTTAGGTTTTGGCGAACTATTGGCAGGCTAGTACTGGCCTTTGTTGTTGCTATTTGCTGTAGCGAACTTTTATGGGAACTAACAAACCCTTCAGTTACTTGGCTATCTATTAGCCTATCTATTTTTTACTACACGCTACTGGCAGGTATCAGTCTATTTTGTATTGCTTTGACGAAAAAACAAAAATCAAAGTGGCTAGAGCTTTTTCGTAAAGGAGGCGCAATATTTTGGCGTCCAAAATCTTAGTGAGCGTTATTGTACCTGTTTACAATGCTGAGCCCTATTTGGAGAAATGTTTAACAAGCATTTGTCAGCAAACATTAAAGGATATTGAGATTATTGTCATTAATGATGGCAGTGAAGATCAATCATTAACGATCTTACAAAAGTTTGCACAAATTGATGCACGTATGACCATTTTTACGAATGCCAATAGTGGTGTTAGTAAAGCAAGAAATGTTGGAATACACCATGCCAACGGTCAATATGTTACCTTTGTTGATGCAGATGATTGGCTAGAGCTAACGATGCTTGAAGAATTGTATCAAGCATGTAAGCTGACAGGCTCTGCTATTGCAAAATGTGATTTATTTTGGCAAGCAGCGGAGGGCAGCAGGTCGTTATATTATCCATCCAACAGCTACTGTACTTACAGTGCCATTGATTGTTTACACAAATTATTTACTGAAATAGGGGAAACACATTTTGGTTTTGCCAGCTGTAAATTGTATAAAAAATCCTTTTTAGATTTCCATAGGCTACGGTTTGATGAAGCGATGAGCTTTGCAGAGGATACAGTGTTTCTGACAAGGGCTGTCATACAAAATCAGTCCATCTGTTATGTTCCAAGACAGCTTTATTATTATAATGTGGCGAATGAAAGCTCCTTAACAAAAAAAGCCATGGTCCATTTACGACACAATTATGATGTATTGTATAAAAAGCTTTTGAAGGAACTACAGGATGGCGAGGTTTATGCGGAAGTGAAAAATAGCTTTCTGAATTACCAATTGGAGGGGCTATTGATTATTCTTCATCAAAGTGCTACTGCACAAGAGATGAAGTATGAGATTCAATCCTTTTTAAAGGCTTATCCAGACGTATTAAAGGTTAAGTTAATGAAACGAAAGATGAAACAAATTGTTTTTTTAAAGCTTATCAAAAACAATTGGCTTACACTATCTTCAACACTAATTTATTTAAATGTGAAAAAGCATCAAGTGATTTCGCGTTGTTAGATTGATCTTGATTTAGCCGATGTTTTTTGCAATGAAGACGCCAACTGAAATAGGGAGACACCAAAAGGAGCAATAACGGTGTGACCAATATCATGTTGCTCCAAGGATACTGGCGGAGGTTATTGATATTGAAGAAAGCCTGCACGATGCAGGTCAGTTAATTGTTGTCACAGGTCGTGACGGTCTTAGGTTAACTTCTACTTGTTAGCTCGAAAAAATCTGGAAGCATTGTTTATCTGCGCAAAGGCGAAGTATCAGCGGCAATGACGCCGAGGCGTCATTGATATTTTATTTTGCGTAATCCTCCTCCTAGCGTTACAATTAGTGATGGTATTCAGGTGCGAAGTTAAAGTCTCTGAAGCATAATGATATAGAGGCGTAATGGAAAGAAAGAGTGGTTAAAAAATGAAGGTTTTATTTATTGGCGATATTGTAGGTTCAATTGGTCGAGATGCGGTGGAAAAATATTTACCTCGCTTAAAAAAGAAATATAATCCAGACGTTGTCATTGCCAATGGTGAAAATGCTGCGGCAGGACGTGGCATTACTCATAATATTTATAATAGCCTGCTACAAATAGGTGTAGATGTAATTACAATGGGTAATCACACATGGGACAATAAAGATATTTTCGATTTTATCGATGATGCGGATTATTTAATTCGTCCAGCTAACTTTTCAAGTGAGGCACCTGGTAAAGGTATGGTGCAAATTTCTAAAAACGGTGTGACATTATCTGTCATTAATTTACATGGTCGTGTATTTTTACCTCCTCATGAGGACCCATTCGCAATGGCAGATAAGCTAATTGAGGAAGCCCGTCAAACGTCACCACTTGTTTTCGTAGATTTTCATGCGGAAGCGACTAGTGAAAAGATTGCCCTTGGCTGGCATTTAGATGGCAAGGCTTCTGCGGTTGTGGGGACACATACACATGTACAAACGGCCGATGCAAGAATTTACCCGAACGGCACAGCCTATATCACGGATGTAGGTATGACAGGTCCATATGATGAGGTTTTAGGCATGACGAAGGATAGTGTCATTTATAAATTCCAAACAAATATGCCATCCCGTTTTGAAGTACCGAAAAAAGGACGAGAGGTTTTAAGTGGTTTCTTTGTAGAGATGGATGATCGAACAGGGAAAGCTACTGCCTGTGAACGAATTTATATAAATGAAGATTATCCGTTTCAAGGATAAATAAGTCGAAGTATGTTGGTTTACGACTCTTTTGCTGTGGATACAGGTTTATTTGTGAAACTAGTCTATTTCCGTTTTGCGGAGCATAAAATGTGCTACGGACAATAACTTGAGGTCCAAAAAGGGGGACATGAGTTGTTGAGCGTAAACACTATTCGCGAAACGGGGAGGAATAATTGTGGATTCATTAAAAGTATCATCACGCTCTAATCCAAATTCAGTTGCAGGTGCATTAGTCGCGGTAATCAGAGAAAAAGGGCAGGCAGAAATGCAAGCAGTTGGGGCAGGTGCACTTAACCAAGCCGTAAAAGCAGTGGCCATTGCACGCGGATTTGTAGCGCCAAGTGGCACAGATTTAATTTGCGCACCGGCGTTTGCCGATATTTTAATTGCTGGTGAAGAACGTACAGCCTTGAAGCTGCTCGTGGAAAAACGTATTCGATAAAAAAGTAATGAACTAAAATGCCTTGTCACATAATAACGTGGCAAGGCATTTTTTCGTTTTCCTGTTTACATATGATACATGTCACTTGAAATAGAGGTGTGATTTTGCTTGGATTTGAAAATTACAACTTTATGAACAGGATTTTCAGTCAAAGGTCTGATTTTCGCCTAAATCGTTGAGAAACAATAGTGCAGAAGGTTTCTTCGTGTTAAACTTATGAAGGAAAAATAATAGTACACATTGGATTTAAGGAGTTGTTGACATGTTACATCAGCTTTCATGGAAAGTCGGTGGGCAACAGGGTGAAGGGATTGAGAGTACAGGTGAAATTTTCTCAATGGCAATGAATCGTCTAGGCTATTTCCTATACGGTTATCGTCACTTCTCTTCTCGAATTAAAGGTGGCCATACGAATAATAAAATTACAGTTCGTCCAACAGAAGTGCGTGCAATTGCGGATGATTTAGATATTTTAGTGGCATTCGATCAGGAAACAATCGATGTCAATTATAAAGAGCTCACAGAAAACGGTGTTATTTTAGCGGATGCAAAATTTGACCCGGTCAAACCAGAAGATTCAAAGGCGCCATTATTTGCTGTTCCATTTACAGAAATAGCAGCAGAGCTTGGTACATCGTTAATGAAAAACATGGTAGCCATCGGAGCAACAGCATCATTGCTTAACCTAGAGGATGCAGTGTTCCAAAATGTTGTCGATGATATTTTTGGGAAAAAGGGCGAAGAGGTCGTTCAAAAAAATATGGAAGCCATTACACGTGGTCGTCAAATTATGAATGAGCTTTTGGGTGAACGTGTAGGCCAATGGGAACTTGCACCTGCAGATGGCAAACGTCGTATGTTTATGATTGGTAACGATGCCGTGGCACTTGGTGCATTAGCTGCTGGGACACGCTTTATGGCAGCATACCCAATTACGCCAGCTTCTGAAATTATGGAATACTTAATTAAGAAGCTACCGAAATTCGGTGGGACAGTTATCCAAACGGAGGATGAGATTGCTGCGGCAACAATGGCAATCGGAGCTAACTTTGGTGGTGTACGTTCCTTTACTGCTTCAGCAGGCCCTGGTCTTTCATTGATGATGGAGGCAATTGGTCTTTCCGGTATGACAGAGCAACCATTAGTAGTAGTAGACACGCAACGTGGAGGCCCTTCAACTGGACTACCAACAAAGCAAGAACAATCGGACTTAATGGCTATGCTTTACGGAACACATGGAGAAATCCCTAAAGTAGTCATTGCGCCTTCAACAATGGAGGAAGCATTTTTTGATACAATCCAAGCATTTAATATTGCAGAGGAATTGCAATTACCAGTTATTTTAATGACAGATTTACAATTGTCTCTAGGGAAACAATCGGTAGAACCGTTTGATTACGATAAAATTGAAATTCGTCGAGGTAAAATTGTGATTGATGACCTTGATGAAGCTGTCGATAAAGCCTACTTCAAACGCTATGAAGATACTGAAGATGGGATTTCACCTCGTGTTTTACCAGGTACATTGCATGGTATTCACCACGTTACAGGTGTTGAACATGATGAAACAGGGAAGCCATCTGAGGCAACGGGCAATCGTCAAACACAAATGGATAAACGCTTCCGTAAATTAGAGAGTTTGAAATTTGATAACCCTGTCTTTGTCAATGCACCACATGAGGAAGCGGATATCTTATTAGTAGGCTTTAACTCAACAAGAGGAGCTATCGAGGAAGTGCAAGAACGACTTAATGCGCAAGGAATGAAAGTGAATCATGCGCATATTCGTTTAATTCACCCATTCCCATCTACGGAAATGGCACCTCTTGTAGCACAAGCGAAAAAAGTGATCGTTGTAGAAAATAACTATACGGGTCAATTGGCTAATATTATGAAGATGAATATTGGTGGTCACGATAAAATCGCGACAATCACTAAATATAATGGTACGCCATTCTTGCCAGGTGAATTAGAAAATCGTGTGAAGGAGTTGACTCGCTAATGGCAACATTTAAGGATTTTCGTAATACAGTGAAACCAAACTGGTGCCCAGGTTGTGGAGACTTCTCTGTACAAGCAGCTATTCAACGTGCTGCAGCAAATGTCGGAATTGAGCCAAATGAACTTGCTGTGATTTCAGGAATTGGTTGTTCAGGACGTATTTCGGGCTATATTAATTCTTATGGATTCCATGGTATTCATGGTCGTGCACTACCGATTGCACAAGGATTAAAAATGGCCAATCGTGATCTACATGTCATCGCTTCTGGTGGTGATGGTGATGGATTTGCTATCGGTATGGGGCATACAATTCATGCTATCCGTCGTAATATTGATATTACGTATATTGTAATGGATAACCAAATTTATGGTTTAACAAAAGGTCAAACATCGCCACGTTCTGCTGCTGGATTTATTACAAAATCTACACCAGGTGGAGCGATTGAACCATCATTGAAACCATTAGAGGTAGCATTAACAAGTGGTGCAACATTTGTGGCACAAGGCTTCTCTACTGATATTAAAGAGTTAACAGCTTTAATCGAAGCTGGTATCAACCATAAAGGCTTCTCATTTATCAATGTCTTTTCACCTTGTGTAACGTATAACAAAGTGAACACATACGATTGGTTTAAAGAGAACTTAACAAAACTAGCGGATGTAGAAGGCTATGATCACAATGATCGTGGTATGGCAATGCGTACAGTGATGGAGCATGAGGGCTTAGTAACAGGTGTTATTTATCATGATACGGAAACAACATCGTATCAAGAAAAAGTACCTGGCTACTCAGAGCTACCATTAACAGATATCGATATTAAAATGAGTGAAAATGATTTCAATGATTTAGTAAAAGAATTTATGTAAAAATGATAGAATCAAAGCATTTGGAATGAGGACATTCCAAATGCTTTTTTTTATGCTCTAGTAAGGAATCGCGAGTAAAAGCCTAGCTACCGCGAGTATTTAGAGAAGAATCGCGAGTAAAAGCACAGCCACCGCGAGTATTTGATATTGAATCCTTATAAAATCCTTATAATTGTTTTTTATACTAAGGTCATCGAAAGGATGATGAATAATGATGAAAGATTTAATATTGAAGATAGAAAATCTTAATAAGTCGTTTAAAGGGCAAAAAATTGTGGATAATGTATCGTTAGAAATCCAACGTAATACAGTCTACGGTTTACTTGGACCAAACGGAGCGGGGAAATCCACAACATTAAAAATGATGACAGGTATGTTACGACCAAATGCCGGAAATATCATTTTTAATGGACATACATGGACACGAAATGATTTACAGGACATCGGCGTGTTAATTGAAACACCTCCCTTGTATGACAATTTAACAGCAACGGAAAATTTACAAGTTCGCACGATAGCGTTAGGTCTACCGCAAAGTCGTATTGAAGAAGTATTAAAAATTGTAGATTTAACGAAAACAGGGAAAAAACGGGCCGGACAGTTTTCCTTAGGTATGAAGCAACGATTAGGTATAGCGATTGCGCTGTTAAACAAGCCAAAGCTGTTAATTTTAGATGAACCTACAAATGGACTGGATCCGATTGGTATACAGGAGCTTCGTCAGCTTATTCGCTCATTTCCAGAGCAAGGCATTACCGTCATTTTATCTAGTCATATTTTGTCTGAGGTGGAACAGGTCGTGGATGACATTGGCATTATTGCTGATGGCAAGCTTGGCTATCAGGGACCGGCACCACAAGGTCAGGAATTAGAATCACTGTTTATGCAGGTTGTAGCTACCAATAGAAAGGTAGGTTACTAGCATGATAGCCATAATGAAAGCGGAAAAATTAAAATGGAAGCGAACATTTATTGCCAAACTACTTTGGCTTACGCCCCTTGTGACCTTACTGATAAGTGCCGTGCTGATGGGTGGCGTGTATTTTCAAACAGGTGCTTATAACTGGTGGTATACTATGCTGCTACCAGGCGCACTGACGATTTGCTGTGCCTTAGTGGTCGAAAAGGATAAAAAAATAAAATACCATAGTATTCTTGCTTTACCACTGGATCTTAAAAAGATTTGGCTAGGAAAAATAGTATCATTAAGCATATGGCTTCTTGTGATTACGATTATTTTCTTTGGGGGAATCACGGCTGGGGGCAGGCTATTCGGTCATAGTTTACCAATAGAGAGCAGTTTACTAAGTACTTTTGTTATTTTCCTGACGTTTTTGTGGCAAATACCTTTATGTCTTTTCCTAGCAGCTAAATTAGGCACCTATTTGACTATCTTACTCAATGTAGTAGCCAATATCTTAGGGATTGTTGCCTTTGCGGATGGGGAACTATGGTATTACTATCCATTTGCAATTGGTGCACGTTTATTATGTTCAACACTTGGCATATTACCAAACGGTCTACCAGTACCACAAGGCAGTCCTTTATTGGATAAAGGCGTTATACTTCCGGGCTTACTGATAGCACTAGCTTGGTTTATGATGATTAGCTTTCTTACTGCGAAGTGGTTCCAAAAAAGGGAGGCGAACTAGCGGATGGACATGTTACGATTATTGAGAGTGGAATGCCTTAAAACAAAACGAACACCTTTTTTGCTGACACATATACTTGTCCCCCTTGCTATTTCTGGGCTATTTCTAGCCTACTACTCCTATTCGCCATGGGATTTTCAAGGAAAAGTAACTGCCTATTTTCAGGGGTTAGCTTGTGGGCTACCGATTATTATAGGATTAGTATGTGCTATGGCATCTGAGCAAGAAGCAAACGCTGGTCGTTTCCAAGGCATGCTAGCTACAACAAACATAAAAATAAAGGCATACATGAGCAAGCTCATCTTATTATTATTGTTTAGCTTTGGAGCCATCTTTCTATCTATAGCTATTTTTAGTTTTGGCTTTAGAGAATTATTACATGAAGTAGATTTGAGCTATTCATTTTATAGTATGGCTGCTTGTATTCTATTCGGCAGTCATGTGATTTTCTATATGTTACATTTATTTGTAAGCCTCCAATTTGGTAAAGGCGCTTCGATTGGTTTAGGTATTGTAGAAGCGCTGTTGGTCGCCCTATTGCTTACAGGCTTAGGGGATCGTATTTGGCCCTTTTTCCCTTATGGATGGAGCGGTCATTTTGTTTCATTATGGATTTTAACATCGATGGGAACCGATTTAACATTGCTCAAAACAAGTATTCAAACTGGCATAATGGCGTGCTTAGGGGGTATCCTATTGACTTTTGCGCTGTCTTGTTTATGGTTTTGGAGATGGGAAGGTAGAGCATCTGAAAATTAGAGGGTGAATTATGGCAAATATATTAGTAGTGGATGATGAAGTAGATATTTTAATGTTGATAAAGAATGCACTTTATAAAGATAAACACTTAGTAACCATTGTGTCCGAACCGACAGAAGTAGGAAAGATGGATTTAGGTTCCTTTGATTTAATTTTGCTTGATGTGATGATGCCTATTATGGATGGCTTTACATTATGTGGGCAAATTCGGCATGCTGTAGATTGTCCGATTCTTTTTCTTACAGCTAAATCCTTAGAAGAAGATGTGATGTATGGTTTAGGCTTAGGTGCAGATGATTATTTGATTAAACCATTTGGCATTGGAGAGCTACGGGCAAGGGTGAATGCGCATATCCGACGGGAAAGCAGAGAGAAGCGGAACATCCTTTATAGTGATAAAGTTCATTTTAATCTTTCTGGTAAAGAACTGTTTGTTCAGAATGAGCGCGCCCTGCTAACTAAAAGTGAGTATGAAATATGTGAATTTTTAGCACGGCATCGTGGGCAAGTTTTCTCAAAAGAACAGATATACGAATCAATTTTTGGGTTTGATGGCAAAAGTGACAGTACAGCGATAACAGAACATGTCAAAAATATTCGGTCAAAGCTACATGCGTTTGACATAGATGTCATTGATACGGTTTGGGGGATCGGCTATAAATGGAGATGATAAAACCGAGGAAAGGAACACACCTTCATACATTTTTCCTGAGATATTTATTCTTTCTTTGCTTAAGTATCATTTTATTAGGGGCACTATTAATCGGTTTATTTATGTTTGCTTTTTCAGCTACTATTATTTTGCCAGCCAATTATGCTGAAACACAAATCACTTTAGCGAAAGACCGTATTGCTACAAGCAGTGAGGTCACAGATGATATGATTCCTGATCTTGTAGACTACGCAGTGATTTCTAATAAGGGGGAATTTCTTTCTGGTACTTTAACAGAAAAAGAGGCTTCCCATGCATGGCGTTTAAAGGAAAAGGGAGAGACGAAAAGTAATGTTCGATTTTATGCATTTGTTGAGCGAGAACAGGAAGTGTGTATTTTACGCTATGGTTTAGTCCCTGAGTATCGCTCACCTGTTATGAGAAAATATTTACCTAATCCCCAATTAACGGCTTTACTATTGTTTATTATAGGCGTTATCGTACAGGCAACGGTACTTGCTGTGCATTTCGGCAGAAGACTTAAACGAAAAATGTTGGGCCTACAAGAAGCCATTGAAAAAATCCAACATCAAAATTTAGATTTTCATATAAAACCATCTGGGATTCGAGAAATTGATGATATTGCACTCTCCTTTGAGCAGATGAAGGAGGCATTAAATACTTCATTGACACAACAATGGCAGGCAGAGAGAGCACGCAGAGAACAAATTTCTGCACTTGCTCATGATTTGAAAACACCTCTTACGATTATTAGAGGAAATGCGGAACTTTTATTGGATACTGTTCAAGATGAAGTACAAAAAGAATACAACACTTATATATTAAAAAATACGCTAGAAATTGAAAAATTCACAAAGCAATTAATGGATATATCCAATATGGAGCAAAGTGTTGGTGGTGTAAAAACAACTGTAGAGCTGGCTTCATTTATACAACAGCTAGAACAGCAAATGAAGGCGCTTGCTTTAGAAAAAAATCTTGAAGTTAGTGTAGAAAAGGATAAACTGCCTGATGCCTTTATGATAGAGGAGGAGCTTTTTTATCGAGCTTTATTAAATTTGATCGTTAATGCTATAGAGCACACGCCACATAATAGCAAAGTCACTTTATCTGTTCAGAGAGAGGCCGATATAATTCATTTTACTGTGATGGATAGTGGGGCTGGTTTTTCATCGCAAGATTTAAAGAGAGCCACAAAGCAATTTTATCGGGGAGATCCAAGTAGAAATGCAGCAGACCATCATGGCATGGGGCTTTATATTGCCGAGTCCATCATTCAAAAACATGGTGGAACACTAACGTTGGCTAATGATTCAATAACGGGAGGAGGAAAAGTGATAATCACTATTGCGACGTCTTAATTATAAGATGTCTTTTTTATTGTTAGCGATCAATCGCGAGTAAAAGTACTGCTACCGTGAGTAAAGACACTGCAATCACGAGTATTCAATGTACAATCGTGAGTAAAAACACAATTAAAGGTTTCATGTAAAAATTGTAGGGGGCGGTGCGGGCAATGTTCTTTTAAAAAATGCTACAATAAAAGAAAAAAAGAGGCGATGCACGTGAATAACGTCATTGATTTTATTGCAAAGAAAAAGGAACGTGAAGATCGAAAGCGTGCTCAGGATTTAGAGCGTTATGTAGCTACACAGTGTAATTTTCAGCAACCTGAAAATATTGATGCTCTTGTAGATGACAAACTGATTGAAGTGAAGGATCATACGTTGTTTCTGGGCTTTCTATCTATTTTAAAAGATGAGCAAATCGAGCCGCTCACGATTTTTCAAGATGTCTTTACGTTAGAACCTTCTCGTTTTGAGATGTCCTACAATATGAGATGGTGGTCAGTTGTGCAACTGGCGTTTACATTTTTAACAATTTTAAAGGAAAATGAGCCGCATACATATGCAGATTTTTTAGGTCTCTCCAAATAATCTAGGTATGTGTACGTCTGGTAAAGCCAACGTACACATACAAAACTAGATTTCTTCTTCATCTCCTCCATTCAGCTTTACAATGCTCCTTCACTTATTAAGTATTTTCATAGATATTTATAATTTCTCAATAATTTTTACTAAATATTTTTAAGACCTCCATACTTGCTTAATGTTTGTTTTATACCATTAGGGTTGTAAGCAAATAAAAATAAACCAAAACAAATGGAGGGTCCAACACATGGCAATTCAAAAATTGTGGAAAAAAGGTCTAATCGGTGCATTAGCCATTTCCATGTTGGCAGCATGTTCTGACAGTTCATCTAGTGCAAATGAGGTAAACAAGGATTTATCGCTTGAAGAAATTACAGAAAAAGCAAAGGAAGAGGGCACTGTTAACTCTGTTGGTATGCCAGATACATGGGCGAACTGGGTGGAAACTTGGGAAGAGCTAGGAACCGAATATAGCATCAAACACAAGGATACGGATATGTCGAGTGCTGAGGAGTTAGCGAAGTTTGAAGCAGAGAAAGATGATGCGACAGCCGATATTGGGGATGTTGGAATTGCCTTTGGACCAATCGCTAAGGACAAGGGCTTAACATTACCATATAAAACTTCCTACTGGGATGAAATACCGGATTGGGCAAAAGACGATGAAGGAAACTGGATTGTTGGCTATACTGGAACAATTTCATTTTTAACAGATACAAATAATGTAAAGAATGCCCCGACCTCATGGGAGGATCTGAAAAATGGGGATTATACAGTCAGTATTGGAGATGCATTAACAGCTAACCAAGCGCAGTTTGCTATTTTAGCAGCAGCTATGGCCTTTGGTGGAGATGAATCAAACATCCAGCCAGGCGTTGATTTCTTTGCTGAATTAGCGAAACAAGGTCGTTTACAGGGGGATCCATCAGTAGCGAACTTAGAAAAAGGTGAAATCGATGTAGCGATTTTATGGGATTTTAATGCATTAGGCTATCGTCACCAAATCGATGAGGAGCGCTTCGATGTAGTGATACCAAAGGAAGGATCTGTTACTTCTGGTTATGCAACAATTATTAATAAATATGCCAAAAACCCTCATGCTGCCATGCTAGCACGTGAATACATTCTATCTGACGCTGGTCAAGAAAATTTAGCAAAAGGCTATGCGCGTCCGATTCGAGACAACGTAGAACTTCCACAAGATGTAAAGGATTTATTATTACCAGCAGATATGTATACGAATGCACAGCCAGTAAAAGATCAAAAGAAATGGGAAGAAACAACAAAGCAAATCCCTCAACTCTATCAAGAGCAGGTGTTAATCCATGCAAAATAACAAAGTGGTTCTTATTGTCATCGATGCATTGCGCTTTGATACAGCCTGTACACATATGGGATTCTTGCACCATTTAGTGGAGCGTCAGGTGGCTGCTCGCTATAAGATTTGCGCAGAGGTGCCATCATTATCAAGGCCATTATATGAGACGATTTTAACGGGGACACCCCCTATTGTTCATGGCGTTACTAGCAATATGACGGTACGCTTATCGACTCAGAAAAGTGTCTTTCATGTCGCGAAGGAGCATGGTTTGTCCACGGCAGCCTCCGCCTATTATTGGGTGAGTGAGCTTTATAATAGAGCACCATTTAACTATATGGAGGACAGGCTACAGCTTGATACGCAATTACCGATTGAGAATGGCTTGTTCTATTTTGAGGATCATTATCCAGATAGTCATGTATTTGCTGATGCAGCTTGGTTAATGGATCAAAAGCAGCCTGATTTCCTTTATATTCATCCTATGAATGTTGATGATGATGGTCACAAATTTACGGCGGATTCTGCACAATACCGCAATCGTGTGTTAGCGATGGATGCCCTGCTCTCATTATTTATTCCAAAGTGTATGGCACAGGGCTATGAGGTAATTGTGACGGCTGACCATGGTATGACAAGTGATGGTAATCATGGTGGAACAACGCATGAGGATCGTCATGTCCCACTGTTTGTCATTTCGGATTCCGTCAAGGCTGGTATAAAAGAAGGGACTATTTCGCAATTACAAATTGCACCACTGTGCTGTCATTTATTAAATATGGAGCCTGCGGATGATATGGTGCCCCTTTTGCTAGAAGGTGTGTATACAGCAAAAGAGGTATAGCTAAGAATAGTCGCTCCTTTTAGGTTGGAGCGACTACTATCCTTTTTGAGCCGCAAGTAATTATAGAAAGAAGTGGTTGTGTTGATATCGAAGCGGCAGTCCATTGCCTGGCTTTCGCCTTTTCTTGTACTACTCTTATTATTTTTCCTAGTGCCTTTACTGTATATGCTTATTACGAGCTTTCAAAATAGTGAGGGCTTTACATTAACGCAATACGAGTCCATTTTTACGAACGACTATATATTGCAAGGCTTTAAAAATAGTATTACATTGTCTGTTGTATCGGCTGTTATTGCATTAGTAGTCACATTGTTCGCTGTTTATGCCATGATGAAGTTGACTGAGCCAGTACGGGAGAAAATTTTAATACTAACGAACTTAACATCCAATTTTTCAGGTATACCGCTAGCATTTGCTTTTATCGTTTTACTTGGTAATAGTGGTCTATTTACATTGTTATTTGAAAAATGGGACATTGATGCTTTGACATCCTTTTCTCTTTATAGCTGGGGCGGTTTGTTACTTATTTATATTTACTTCCAGCTGCCATTATCGCTTATGTTGTTATATCCCATTTATGATGGGATTCAGCAACAGTGGAAGGAGGCAGCAGCTTTATTAGGAGCGTCTAGTTGGCAATTTTGGCTGAAGATTGGTTTACCAGTTATGTTACCTGGGATTGTAGGAACGTTTAGTGTGTTATTCGCTAATGCAATGGGAGCGTATGCCTCTGCCTATGCTCTAACAAGCAGTAATTATAATTTAGTGGCCATTCGTATAGGTTCCTTAATAAAAGGTGATATTTTTGCTCAGCCAGAGCTAGCTAGTGCCATTGCTGTTATATTAGCAGTGACAATGGTGACAGCCATGCTAATTAGTGAGTGGAGTATCTCTAAAACAAGGAGGAAAGTAAAATGAAAAAGCGAGGCTTGGCTGATTTCTTTTTCCTCCTGTTAGTGGGGTATTTACTATTGCCAGTATTGGCAACGACGCTTTATGCATTTGCATCGAAATGGAATAAAACAATATTACCAGAAGGACTTACATTAAAATGGCTTGCCACATTGTTTCAGGATACCGATTTTATCCAGGCATTTGGCCGTTCTGTGTTATTAGCAAGTGGTGCGGTTAGTATTGCACTCCTTGTCATTGTGCCAGCCATTTTCGTTATTGTTTTGTATTTTCCTACATACGAAAAATGGATACAGATAGCAGTGGTCATGGTCTATTCTTTCCCTGGAATCATTTTAGCTGTAGGGCTCATTCGAGTGTATAGCCAAATAGGTATACCAATGATATTCGTTGTTCTAGGAGCCTATGTGGTGGGGATTCTTCCTTATATCTATCAAGGAACAAGAAATAGTTTAAGAAATATAGATGCAAGGCAGCTACTTGATGCGGCCCAATTGCTTGGTGCATCAAAAAGGCAGGCTTTCACAAAAATTCTACTACCTACCGTTTATCCAGGCTTATTTGCAGGTGCTTTGTTATCATTCTCCGTCTTATTTGGTGAATTTGTCTTGATTAACCTTGTGGTTGGTTCTCGCTTTGAAACAGTTCAAATTTACTTAATGAAAAAGCTTAGCACAAGTGGACATATTGCAAGTGCAGTTGTTTTTATCTATATCGTGCTAATGGGTCTATTAACATTTGTCATTGCCATTGTAACAAAACGATCGAAAGGTGCTATAAATCTATGAGTTATCTTATTATTGAAGGGCTTCATAAAAAATATGGACAAGCAACGGTTTTAAGCAATATTCAGATGAATATCCAAAAGGGTGAATTTATAACATTGTTAGGTCCTAGCGGCTGTGGCAAGAGCACCATTTTGCGCATTGTGGCAGGCTTAACAGATGCATCGTCTGGTAAAATTACAATTGAAGGAAAAGATATGAGTGGCGTACAGCCAAAGGATCGTCAAGTGGGCATGGTCTTTCAATCCTATGCACTCTTTCCTAATATGACTGTGCAAGAAAATGTTGCCTTTGGTTTGCGCATGCAAAAAGTCAATGCGGCAGACATCGAGCAGCGTGTTCAAGAAATGCTAGCCCTCGTTCATCTAAGTGAGAAAGCCAATGCTTACCCGAACGAATTATCGGGGGGGCAACAGCAGCGTGTTGCTCTGGCACGTGCGTTAATCGTCCGTCCTAAAGTGCTGCTATTAGATGAACCCCTTAGTGCACTCGATGCTCAAATTCGCAAGAAGCTACAAGCAGATTTACGAGCTATTCAACGTAAGCTCAATATGACAATGATTTTGGTAACGCACGATCAGGAAGAGGCTATGGCCGTTTCAGACAGAATATTTGTCATGAATAATGGGAGCATTGCTCAAAACGGTACACCAACAGAGATTTATACAAGACCGAATAATGAATTTATTGCAAACTTTATTGGGCATTATAATGTCTTTACACGCGAGACTTTAGAAAACATGCTTGGAGAATCTTTAGTCGAGCAAGCCTCTAAATTTGCCATTCGACCAGAAGCACTGCATCTCAATCAACGAGAAGGAGATATGTGTCTAGTAGGAATCGCTAAACAATCATTAATGAGTGGCAATATTATTCGTACTACATTTGATGGTGAAACGGTGTTTACAATGGAACAACTACATCAACAAGGCTATTCGATTGAAATGGGCAAATCCTATAACTGTTATGTCGCAAAAGAAGATGTGATTGCACTATCATGACGTACGCCAAACTTGAAAGATTTGATTTTATATTAAAGCAATTAGAGAGAGACGGGAAAATCATTGTTGCCAATATTGCCGATGCCCTTCAGGTAGCACCAGAAACAATTCGCCGAGATTTTGATGAATTAGAGCAGCAGCATTTATTATCAAGAGTCCATGGTGGGGCTATTAAATATACGAACGTGCGCAACGAGCCCGTATTTTTACGCAAGCTGCAAATGCAAAAAGAGGCAAAGCGCCAAATTGCTCGTATGGCAGCAAAACGTATTTGTGATGGCGATACCATTGCAATTGATACAGGTACGACAACGGTCCATATGGCCGATTTTTTACTAGCGGTTGATGATATAACGGTTGTAACGAACTCGATTGCAGCAGCAATACAATTTAATTTAGCCATAGAAGAACGACGTATGACAGGCAAGGTCATATTACTAGGGGGCACTGCGAATCCAAAACAATCTTCAGTTGCAGGCGCTATGACTTTAGAGATGCTTGAGAATATGAATTTTGATAAGACATTTTTATCGTGCGGTGGCATTAGTGAGGGCATTGTTTATGATTACGATTTGGATGAATCCCTTATTTCTAAGAAGATGCTCAAGCATAGTAAAGTGAGTTATTTATTAGCCGATGCAACCAAAATAAATGGCAAATCATTTTTTCAAATTTGTCATCTTGATGAATGTACAGAAATTCTTTGTGAAAGTACTTGTCCATTAGAATGGCAAGCCTATGAGGAAAAATGGACGGTATGTAATGGAGGGAAAAGCTGATGACAATTGATTATCATGTACATTTAGAAGAGGGACCTTATTCATTTCGCTGGCTAGAGCGTACATCACAGGCACTGGAGTTTTTCCAGCATGAGGATGAGGCGAAAAAAGGCTCCAAGCAACAAATGTCCTGTCAAGTACAGCGGTTAGTACAGCGAGTGCAAAAGGGGTGTTATAGTGAGGAATGGTTGGATTTATATCTCGAACAGGCCAAGCAGCTTGGCTTGCGTGAGGTAGGCATTGTTGATCATTTATATCGTTTTCAAGAAACGCGTGCCTATTTTGAACGCTTTATGAGGTTGGATGATAGTGAGATTGGTCAAGTACAGCGCTATTGGCTAGATCGCGTGATGACAGAGAATATAGATGCCTTTGTGTCGACCATTCAGCAGGCGAAGGAAAAATGGCATCAACATGGCATTACTTTGAGACTGGGTATAGAGGCAGATTATTTTATTGGCGGGGAAGAGCAATTAGCTGCTTTATTAGCTGGTTATCCTTGGGATTATGTGATTGGTTCTGTCCATTTTGTTGACGGCTGGGGCTTTGATAATCCTCAAACACAACATCTTTTTGAGCAAATGGATCAGTCTGCTTTACAACAAAGTTATGAGCAATTTTTTAAGGTTGTCGAGCAAATGATTCATTCCAATATGTTTGATTTTGTTGCACATTTAGATAATTTTAAAGTATTTAATTATCAGGTGGAGAATCATGCTTTTCTTGATGCCTGGTATAAACGGATTGCCCAGGCCCTAACGACAACTCAAACTGCCACTGAAATCAATGCTGGGCTGTATTATCGTTACCCTGTAAAGGAAATGTGCCCAGGCCCTCGTTTTTTACAAACCTTACTTGACCATGGAGTGGCTTTTACTATATCCTCTGATGCGCATTTCCCTGATGATCTAGGTAAATATACAAGTGCTAATACCGAGCTACTAAAAAATCACGGTGTTCAAGCTATTGTTGCTTTTGAGCAGCGAGTCAAAAAAATGATAGCATTAACGTGATGGAAAAAAGGTGATGTCAACAGCAGAAACAGCCATTTTGAAAGGCGAGGGGTTGATTTCCGTTCTGCCAGCGTCCTTTCCAGGGGGCGTCCGACGAGCTGCTTCACTCACTCCGTTCGCTCCAATGTCTCAACTGTGACGCTAATCCCCTAGGAGTGACGCTGGCTCCGCTCCAATCAACCATTCTGCAAAAGTGTCTTTTCCTGAACAAAATAGCCCATTATTTATATTATAAGAGAGGATAGCCTCTTATTTTCAATGTGGAGAAGTGATGTGTGACAACACCCCTCCATAAAGAGTAGTGAATACCTTCACTTGAACCTTTGCAAAAAAAGTTAACATTTTTATGGAGTGGAAGGCTACTTGACTCCCGTGGGATAGCGAGACAGGCGAGCCGACAGGAAAGTAAGTAATCTGCAACGGAAATCCATTTTCACCTTTCACAAAAATTCTATGGATAGTTTTGTTTTTCAACACTATGAAAAGGCACTAAAGTTACATAATAGTGCCTTTTCATTCTGTTACATAAGTATAATGTAGCTGGCATACAAATGATTAAATTCATTTTTATAATGTGAGGCGAGTCAAATTGACATGTATAAAAGAACAACCCTTTTTACCTATTATTATACAATCGGGTCAGTATGCCTACGGGGTTGCCCGCTCTTTTTATGAAGCGTATCGTATCAAGAGTCTTGTTATTGAGCCCACCGTAAAAGGGGCAACAATGCGTTCACTCTTTTTGGGAGGCTCACAGGGAATTGCTACGCAAAATAGTAGCATTCTGGATTTTCACTATGTAGAGCGTCTAGATGACCCTGCCCATTTTGTACAAGCTTTAATCCAGGTTGCCATGCAATGCCAACAGAATAAATTGATTTTAATCGTTTGTGACTGCTATTATGCAGAGCTTATCATTGAAAATAAAGAACGGCTTGAAAAATATTTTATTTTACCTTATATAGATCAAGCTTTACTAAAGAAGGTGCAAACGAAGGAAAAATTTTATCAGCTTTGTGATCAGTATAAGTTAAACTACCCCAAAACCATGATCATAACTAATGAGCATCACGCAGTCAGCGAACTCCCTTTCCAGTATCCCATTATCATTAAACCTTCCAATGCAGTGACATATACGCACTGTTCATTTCCCGAAAAGAAAAAAATATTTCTTGCAAATAATGCCAGTGAGATGCAATACATTATTCGCAGTATTTATCGTTCTAGCTATGAAGATTCCTTGATTGTTCAAGAATTTATTCCAGGTGATGATTCTTCTATTCGTGTACTAGATGTATTTGTAGGAAGAGATCACAAAGTCAAATTGATGTGTGTCAGCAATAAACTGCTTGAAGATCCTTCTCCGCAAAATAAAGGTATTTCTTTAGCTGTTATGACAGACTACGATGAACAGCTAATGGATTCCATTCGATACTTTTTAGAGGACATTGGCTATACAGGTTTTGCTAATTTTGATATGAAATATGATGCTCGAGACGGGATCTATAAGCTATTTGAAATGAATTTGCGAGCAGGGGCTTCCAGCTACTATGTGACGGCGAGCGGTCATAATTTAATGCAGTATATGGTGGATGATTATTTGCTTGGCGTTTATCATGAACGAACGTATGTCCAAACTAAGCATCTATGGTCACTACTTCCGCTAAAAACTTTATTTAAACACATGAACAATGAAAAATTAAAATTAGAAGCAAAGCGATTAGTGAAAGAAGGACAATACACAGATGCATTACTGTATAAAGAAGATATGAATATTAAACGTTGGATGAAGCTGAAATTGTATAATCAGTACTTACATGTAAAGTACAGCAAGTATTTTAATGAAAGCGATGGTTAGCATATGTAAACGAAAGGATAGCGCTTCAAAACTGAAGGATAGAACGCTAAAGCTGATGGATAATTACTCCTATCATCATGTAATTAAGTCGAAACCACGACATTTGAGGCGCAAACCTTGTAGGAAGTATCAACTATTCAGTATAATAATAAAATGGGAATTCAAGTGCATGGATTTCGTTTGAAAGGAGTTACCTGATTGCGATGAATGAGGAACAACGCTTAGCTAATCAACAGGTCAATCAACCAAAAAAAGAAGACAAGCTTGAAAAGGATTATAGTAAATATTTTGAGAAGGTCTTTACAGCACCTTCCTTAAAAGATGCTAAAAAACGTGGCAAAGAAGATGTCAAGTATCATAAGGATTTTAGCATTGCAGAAGAGTTCGCAGAAATGGGCAAAGATCGCACCTTCTATATTCGTACTTATGGCTGCCAAATGAATGAGCATGACACAGAAGTGATGGCCGGGATTTTTATGCAGCTTGGTTACACACCAACAGAGATGATTGAAGAGGCTGACGTTGTCTTGCTGAATACATGTGCTATTCGTGAAAATGCAGAAAACAAAGTATTTGGAGAACTGGGTTTCCTGCTGAAATATAAACGAAAAAACCCTGAGATGCTTATCGGGGTTTGTGGCTGTATGTCGCAAGAGGAATCTGTTGTTAATAAAATTTTAAGAAGCTATCCACACGTCGATATGGTATTTGGTACGCACAATATTCACCGTTTACCAAACATTTTAAAAGAAGCCTATATGTCGAAGGAAATGGTGATTGAGGTTTGGTCTAAAGAAGGCGATGTCATTGAAAATCTGCCGAAAAAACGCCTTGGCTCCATTAAGGCTTGGGTTAATATTATGTATGGTTGCGATAAATTCTGTACGTATTGTATCGTTCCATATACTCGTGGTAAAGAGCGCAGTCGTCGTCCAGAGGAAATCATTGCCGAAGTTCGTGAGTTAGCGGCTGCGGGCTATAAGGAAATTATGCTGCTGGGACAAAATGTCAACGCTTACGGGAAGGATTTTGAGGATATCGACTATCGTCTTGGCGATTTAATGGATGAATTAAGAAAGATCGATATTCCACGTATCCGTTTTACTACGAGTCATCCGCGTGATTTTGATGATCATTTAATCGAAATCCTTGCAAAGCGTGGCAACTTAGTGGAGCATATCCATTTACCAGTTCAATCTGGCTCGAATGACGTCCTAAAAATTATGGCGCGTAAATACACACGTGAGCATTTCCTTGGTTTAGTAGACAGAATTAAAGCCGCAATACCTGAAGTAACATTAACAACAGATATTATCGTTGGCTATCCGAATGAAACAGAGGAGCAATTTGAGGAAACATTGTCCTTATATCGTGAAGTTGGCTTTGAGGCTGCATTTACGTATATTTATTCTCCTCGTGAAGGAACACCAGCTGCCAAAATGGTCGACAATGTACCTGAAGAGGTGAAAAAAGAGCGTCTTCAACGTTTAAATGAAGTGGTGGGTGAATACTCACGCAAAGCATTAGAACGGTTAAATGGTGAGGTTGTCGAAGTATTAGTTGAAGGTACAAGTAAACGACGAGACGATGTGCTAGCGGGCTATACGCGGAAAAATCGTTTAGTTAACTTTAAAGCACCAGCAGAAGTAATTGGTCAATTAGTAAAAGTAAAAATAATAGAGACTACATCTTATTCACTTACGGGTGAATTTGTGGAAGTCGTAAAAAATGAAAAGGTGGAAGCGTAAATGACACAAGTGTTATATACAAAAGAAGATTTAATTAAAAAATCACATGAAATTGCACATATGATTGCAAATACACCAGAGGTTGAATTTTTCAAAAAGGCAGAAGCACAGATTAATGAAAATCAACAAGTACGTGAACGTATTGCAAGCTTAAAAAGCTTACAAAAACAGGCGGTTAATTTCCAACACTTAGGGAAAGAAAAAGCATTAAAAATGATTGAAGATAAAATTGCTAAAATCGAAGAAGAAATTAATGCTATTCCAGTTGTGCAACAATTTAAAGAATCACAAGGCGATGTCAATGACTTATTGCAACTGGTATCGAATACCATTGCTAATAATGTTACAAATGAAATTGTTCGCTCAACTGGTGGCGATGTTCTTCGTGGTGAAACGGGTTCATACGTAGAAAATACTCAGCCAGGTAGCTGCTCTTAATAAATCCTCGAAATCAAAGCTCGAATGACAGCATTCGAGCTTTTTTCATGTCTTCTTCTATTGAAGCATTCCCATGCTATAGCAGACCTCTCACGGAAAAAGATTTGGACGATACTTTTCATTCTCTAAAAATATATGTTCACCCAATGGGCGCTACCTGCATATGATGGAGTGAAAAGAGTCGAAGGAGGAATTGCGCTGAAACGTTTACGACAAATCGTGACGAAAGCAGTAGTTGCCAAAGGGAAGAAGAGAACGGAAGAACGTGTAACATTATCACCAACAAATAAACCGACAAGTATTTTAGGATGCTGGGTAATCAATCATACTTGCTCTGCGAAAAGAGTCGGGAAATTTGTAGAAGTAACTGGGAAATTTGATGTCAATGTGTGGTATGCCTATAGTAACCATTCGAAAACAGCTGTGTTTTCCGAAACGGTTCACTATAAAGACAAAGTGAAGCTTCATTATCGTGAAGGTGAAATTAGCGTTGGTGATGATGTTCGTGTACGTGTGATACAAGAACCAAATTGTATTGAAGCGATTATCTCTCCATGTGGTACGAAGTTTGAAATTGTTGTAGAACGTGAAGTAGTTGTCGAAGTAATGGGTGAAACAACAATTTGTATTAGTGTCCATCCATTAGACTATGAAGAAGATTGGAGCTTTAATGATGAAAGTTCTTCATCCTCCTCATCAAGCTCCAGCTCATCTTCCAGCTCTGATGGAGAAAGCAGGTATGTGTTAGAGTCCTCATCGTTTCCTGATGAACGACCAAGATAAGTCTAAAAAACATCATTTTTTGATACATGCGAAATGCTAGCATCTTAAAAAAGGTGAAGGAAGCGTTTCGCATGTATCTTTTGTTATAATAAAAATATCTATATGGTAAGAGCGAGGTAAATAATTATATGACAACATATACACCAATGATGCAACAGTATCTACAGGTAAAGGAAGACTACAAAGATGCCTTTTTATTTTTTAGATTAGGTGACTTTTATGAAATGTTTTTTGAGGATGCCATCAATGCCTCACAAATTTTAGAGATTACATTAACGAGCCGAGATGCAGGCGCAAAAGAGCGAATACCAATGTGCGGTGTGCCGCATCATTCGGCTAAAAATTATATTGAAACACTTGTGCAAAAGGGCTATAAAGTGGCGATTTGTGAACAAACAGAAGATCCAAAGCAAGCAAAAGGTGTGGTCAAACGTGAAGTGGTTCAGCTTATCACACCCGGAACCATTATGGAAGGTAAGGCGCTTGACGGTAAAACCAACCACTTTATTGGGGCAGCAGAGCAATTAGATGACACGACATTTGGCTATGCCTATTTAGATTTATCGACAGGTGAAGCAGTGGCTTCTTCTATTGAAGGCGATGGAAAAGCCCTCTTAATGCAAATGCAGGCTTATGGTATTCGAGAGCTTATTGTAACGGATAGTTTACAGCTACTATTAGCAGAGCACGCCGTTCATGCTGGGATTGTGCTATCAGTTGAAGTGGATGAAATGCCTATGGACAAAGCAGCAAGCTATTTAGAAGCCGTACCTCAGCCATTACAAGTTGCCTGTCTTCGTTTGTTAGCGTATATCGATCAAACACAAATGCGCTCTTTATCGCATATTCAAGCTTTCACGTTTAATGAAATTAAAAATTATTTACGCATTGATTCTAGCTCCAAACGAAATTTAGAGTTGATTCAATCGATTCGTGGTGGAGACCAAAAAGGAACACTTTTATGGCTATTAGATGATACCGTGACAGCAATGGGTGGGCGAAAATTAAAACAATGGCTACATCAGCCGCTGGCTACTCGTACAGCGATTGAGGACAGGCTGGCGATTGTCACGGATTTATTGGAAGAATATTTTGTGCGCACTGAGCTACAAGCTTCCTTAAAACAAGTATATGATTTAGAGCGTTTGGCTGGTCGTGTTGCGTTTGGCAATGTAGGCGGACGTGATTTAGCCCAATTACGTGATTCATTGCGCCAAGTGCCAGCTATTCAGCAGCAGCTGATGGGGGCAAATAAAGAGACGTTACAGCAACTAGGTGCAGCACTTGATACATGCACAGATGTCGAGGCTTTATTAGCAATGGCGATCACTGATAATCCACCTATTACCATTAAAGAAGGGGATGTCATCCGTGATGGCTACAATGAGCGCTTAGACGAACTACGCTATGCTGCTCGCAACGGTAAAGATTGGATTGCCCAACTTGAACAAGAAGAGCGAATGAAAACAGGCATTAAAAATTTAAAAATAGGCTATAATCGAATTTTTGGTTACTATATTGAAATTACAAAATCGAATATTCATTTAGCGGACTTAACACGCTATGAGCGCAAACAAACGTTGGCGAATGCAGAGCGCTATATTACACACGAACTAAAAGAAAAAGAAGCATTAATTTTAAATGCAGAGGAAGAAAGCTTAACATTAGAGTACAATCTGTTTGTGGAAATTCGGGAGGCATTAAAGGCATATATCCCACGTGTACAAGCACTTGCAGCAAGTATTAGTGAGCTAGATGTTTTACTAAGCTTTGCAAGTGTTTCAGAAAAATATCGTTTTACAAAACCAGAATTTCATGGTGGACGTGCGCTCGAAATTATAGAGGGACGACATCCAGTTGTTGAAAAAATGTTAAATAAGCAAATGTATGTACCAAATGATTGTGTGCTAGAAGAGCAGCATAATATGATGCTTATTACAGGGCCGAATATGTCTGGTAAAAGTACTTATATGCGCCAAGTAGCCTTAATTGTTGTTATGGCGCAAATGGGCTGTTATGTACCTGCTGAAAAGGCGAGACTGCCTATTACCGATCAAATTTTTACGCGCATTGGAGCGGCTGATGATTTAGCAGCAGGACAATCCACATTTATGGTAGAAATGCTTGAATCACAACATGCTATTATGCATGCAACAAAAAATAGCTTGATGCTATTTGATGAAATCGGACGTGGCACATCGACTTATGACGGCATGAGTTTGGCACAATCGATGATGGAATATATTCATGATAAAATCGGTGCAAATACGTTGTTTTCTACGCATTATCATGAATTAACGGCACTGGAAAAGGATTTACCTCGCTTACAAAATGTCCATGTATCGGCTACGGAAAAAAATGGAACGGTTGTGTTCTTGCATAAGGTGAAAAAAGGAGCCGCTGATAAATCCTATGGTATTCATGTAGCACAGCTCGCACAATTGCCAGAAGAAATTTTAGCGAGAGCGCGTGTTTTACTGGAGAATTTTGAGGCTGGGAAAGAAGTAGTTGCTGAAACACAAGTAATGGCTGAACAACCCGTGCAAATGTCTTTGTTTGCAGAGGAAGAGCCGATTTCACCAGCCGAGGCAGAGGTGCTAAAAAAATTAGAAAAAGTCAATATTTTAGGCACTTCACCTATGCAGGCAATGAATATTTTATATGAGCTACAGCAAGAGCTAATCAACGTAAAAAAATAGATAAAGGAGTGATACGTTAGTGGGAAACATACAAATTATGGACGAGTGGCTATCCAATAAAATCGCAGCAGGAGAGGTAGTAGAAAGACCAGCTTCTGTTGTCAAAGAGCTAGTGGAAAATGCCATTGATGCGGGGAGTACGTCCATTGATGTTTTTTTACTAGAAGCGGGTCTCACTTCCATTCAAGTAATAGATAATGGTAATGGTATGGATGAAGAGGATGCATTGATGTCATTCTCTCGCCATGCTACTAGTAAAATTCATCAGGAACATGATTTATTCCGCATTCGTACACTTGGTTTCCGTGGGGAAGCATTGGCATCCATTGCTTCTGTTTCTAAAATGACGCTGATAACATCAAATGGTGAATCTGGAACGCATTTAGAGCTTGAAGGTGGACATATCCTAACACATAAGCCTGGCCCTTTGCGTAAAGGTACGGATTTAACGGTATCTCAGCTATTTTTTAACACGCCCGCACGCTTAAAATATATGAAAACTATTCAAACTGAACTTGGGCATACGATAGACCTAATGAATCGCCTAGCACTTAGCAATCCACAAATTGCATTCAGATTACTGCATAATGGTCAACAATTATTGCAAACCAATGGGCGAGGAGATGTGCAACAAGTACTGGCCGCTATTTACGGTGTACATAATGCCAAGAAGATGGTGCCGTTCCAAGGCGAATCATATGATTATCGAATTTCTGGCTTTGTGTCCTTGCCTGAGGTGACACGTGCTTCCAAAAATTATATGTCTCTGTTTGTTAATGGTCGCTGGGTCAAGCATTATTTAGTGCAAAAAGTGGTTGTGGATGCCTACCATACGTATTTACCCATCGAACGCTATCCGATAGTTGTCCTTTATATAGAGGGAGATCCTTATTTAACAGATGTCAATGTGCATCCTGCGAAACATCAAATTCGTTTAAGTAAAGAGCCAGAGCTTTTGAAATTAATCGAGGAAACCATCCGTGAAAAAATACGCAGCGTTATTCGCGTACCTCAGATGGAGAAGAAAGAAAAAAGTGTCAAACCTACTAATGAGCAACTTAATATTTGGAAGCCTGCTCCCAAAATAGATGTAGAGAAGATGCATGCAATTGTTGAGAAACTATATGATGTCCAAACCATTCAAGAGAGCAATCGTGAACAGTTGGTCGTGCCAGAGCCTGTACCTACTATGATAGAGGATAGCTGGCAGCCCGATCTGCGATTGGAGACTGAGACAGTTGAACAAGTAAGCAGTGTAGAACAACAAGAAGTAATTGAGAATGAGTCTACGAAAGAGCCATTTCCTGAACTAGAAGTAGTTGGGCAAATCCATGGCACATACATTGTTGCACAAATGGAAGATGGTTTTTATTTAATTGATCAACATGCTGCACAAGAACGCATTAAATATGAATTTTTCCGTGAAAAGGTCGGTCAAGTCAATCCGCATGAACGTCAAGCATTATTGCTTCCACTAACTTTCCACTATGCGGCCGATGAAGCACTTATTTTACGAGAATACAAGCATGAGCTAGAAGCTGTAGGTGTATTTTTAGAGGAATTTGGTCAGTCATCTTTTGTTGTACGTGAGCACCCAAGTTGGTTCCCACAAGGGGAAGAGCAGGAAATCATTGAGGATTTAATTGAACAGGTGCTAACAACGAAAAAGGCCGATGTCAAAAAATTACGTGAAGCAGCGGCGATTATGATGAGCTGTAAAAAATCGATCAAAGCCAATCATTATTTAACAAAAGAACAAATGGAAACATTACTACGAGATTTACGTAATGCAGATAATCCATTTACATGCCCTCATGGACGTCCAGTGCTTATTCATTTTACATCGTATGAAGTGGAAAAAATGTTCAAACGGGTTATGTAGAGACAAGGGGGAAGTTGGGATGGGCGAATTTATTTTAGCGATTGATCAAGGAACGACAAGTTCAAGGGCTATTTTATTTAATAAAAAAGGTGAAATTGTTCATGTCGCACAAAAAGAATTTCAGCAAATTTTTCCGAAGGCTGGCTGGGTAGAGCATAATGCAAATGAAATTTGGGGTTCTATTCTAGCCGTTATTGCGGCGGTCTTAACCGAAAGTGGGCACGAAGCAAGTGAGGTACATGCCATTGGTATTACCAATCAACGCGAAACGACAGTTGTATGGGATAAAAAGACAGGTCAGCCCATTTACAATGCGATTGTCTGGCAATCGCGCCAAACACAGGACATTGTGAATACCTTAAAAGATCAAGGCCATGAAGAGCTTTTTCAGCAAAAAACAGGGCTACGCCTAGATGCTTATTTTTCTGCAACAAAAATTAAATGGATTTTAGACAATGTGGATGGCGCACGCGCAATGGCAAACAATGGAGATTTGCTATTTGGGACGATTGATTCTTGGATTGTTTGGCGATTATCAAAAGGAAAGGCTCATGTAACCGACTATTCAAATGCAGCTCGAACATTGCTTTACAATATTCATGAATTGCAATGGGATGATGAGCTTTGTCAGCTTTTAGCTATTCCAATGTCAATGTTACCTGAAGTGAAAAATTCATCTGAAATATACACGGAAACAGCACCAAGTATTTTCTTTGGTGAAAAAATTCCGATTGCAGGGATTGCAGGTGATCAACAAGCCGCTCTTTTTGGTCAAACTTGCTTTACAAAAGGAATGGCTAAAAACACTTACGGTACTGGCTGTTTTATGCTATTAAATACAGGCCAGCAAGCAGTGACCTCTGAAAATGGTTTACTGACGACTATTGCTTGGGGGATAGATGGAAAAGTGACCTATGCATTAGAAGGTAGTGTTTTTGTAGCAGGGTCAGCAATCCAATGGCTACGAGATGGGCTACGTATGATTCGTACTGCTGAGGATTCCGAAACCTATGCTAAAAAGGTGAAGAACACGGATGGTGTCTACATTGTCCCTGCCTTTGTTGGTCTAGGAACGCCTTATTGGGATACAGATGCTCGGGGTGCCATTTTTGGCTTAACACGAGGAACATCAAAAGAGCATTTCATCCGGGCAACACTTGAATCATTAGCCTATCAAACAAAGGATGTACTGGATGCAATGGAAGAAGCAGCGGGTACCCCGATTGAAGTACTCCGTGTCGATGGTGGGGCTGTTAAAAATCAGTTTTTAATGCAGTTCCAAAGTGATGTTTTACAGCTACAAGTTGAGCTAGCACAGCTTAATGAATCAACAGCACTAGGTGCAGCCTATTTAGCAGGTCTTGCCACAAACTTTTGGCCAAACCAAGAGACCTTATCTGCATTATGGATGAGTGGCCAAACCTACCAACCACAAATGGAGGACGAGCAAGCCACAGCTCTTTATACTGGCTGGCAAAAGGCTGTAGAGGCCACACGAATTTTTAAATCATAGCTATTGGGGGAGAAAGGTATGTTTTCATTTGAGCATCGTCCAAAAATTTTATATTATCTAGAGCACTATAGCTTTGACGTATTAGTCATTGGTGGTGGTATTACAGGTGCAGGAATTGCATTAGATGCCGCATCAAGAGGCCTTTCTGTCGCATTAATTGACATGCAGGATTTTTCAGCTGGTACGTCGAGCCGTTCAACCAAGCTGATTCATGGTGGCCTACGTTATTTAAAGCAATTTGATGTGGGTGTCGTAGCGGAAGTGGGGCGTGAACGTGAAATCGTTTATGATAATGCGGTTCATGTCACAACGCCTGAAAAAATGCTATTACCTTTATATAAGAAGGGCTCACTTAGTCCGTTTACAACATCTATAGCATTAAAGGTTTATGACCGCTTGGCGGGTGTCAAAAAACATGAACGTAGAACAATGTTAAACGTCCAAGAAACCCTAGCATTAGAACCTTTACTTAATGAAGATGGACTTGTGGGTGGAGGGTATTATGTTGAATATCGTACGGATGATGCACGTCTGACGATTGAAGTATTGAAAAAGGCTGCAGAATATGGAGCATTGTGTCTCAATTATGCAGAGATGACGGAATTTATCTACAAAAAGAAAAAGCTTGTTGGCATTAAAGTGAAGGATCATGTTACGGGAACAATACTCGATGTACATGCAGCACAAATTGTCAATGCTACAGGCCCTTGGGTAGATGACGTACGACACAAGGATAAAGTAACAGATAACAAGCAATTACGTCTGACAAAAGGCGTTCATATTGTCCTCAACCAAAAGGATTTTCCACTGAAGCAAGCTGTTTATTTTGATATTCCTGATGGGCGTATGGCTTTTGCAATTCCGCGAGATGACAAAACCTATATAGGGACAACGGATACAGTCTTTGAGGGAAATCTTGTACACCCTGTTGCTACACAGCAAGATGTAGATTATTTAATTGAGGCTGCTAAAAAAGTCTTTCCAACTGCTACTATTACAAGAGAAACGATTGAATCATCCTGGGCAGGAGTACGCCCGCTCATTTATGAAAAAGGAAAGGACCCTTCTGAAATTTCAAGGAAAGATGAAATATGGACAGCGCCAAGTGGTTTAATGACAATCGCTGGCGGTAAGCTCACAGGCTATCGTCAAATGGCTGAAACAATTGTCGATAAAATTGTAAAAGCTCGTCGCTATAAGCATGCAAGTGCTTGTTTAACACGTGAGCTCTCACTGTCTGGTGCAAAAGGAATCAACGCGATTAATTTCCCTGACTATATGGCTTATAAAGCACGAGAAGGTGTACAATACGGCTTAAATTATGATGAAGCCAAACAGCTTGTACAAAAGTATGGCACAAATGTAGATGGATTATTTAATCGTGTGAAATTTTTACATGAACATGGCAGTACAATGCCTCTAGCTTTACACGCTATGCTACTGTATGGCATGGAAGAGGAAATGGTCTATACACCGAGCGACTTCTTTATTCGTCGTACAGGCTTGCTTTACTTCGATATTGAGGCTGTCAAGCTTTATAAGCAGCAAGTAATTCAAGTGATGCAACAACACTTGAATTATACGGAGGAACAAAAACACAAGTATATGGCTGAATTAGAGCAAGCCATTAAGGATGCAACAAATTTTGTGAAAAAAGGGGAGTAAGGGATGGAGCGTTATATTCAAATGTCGGATGGACATTTTGTCTTTACTCGAACATTGGAGCCCACAACGCCATGTATTGGTCATATTCACATTTTGCATGGTATGGCAGAGCACAGTGGTCGCTATTTAACATTTGCTAAAACACTCAATGCGGCAGGCTATGCTGTGACGATGCACGATCATCGTGGTCATGGTGAAACGGCGGCCTATAATGGCACGTTAGGTTTTTTTGCTGAAAAGAACGGCTTTGAGCGTGTGGTAGAAGATGCCCATGAAGTGGTCACGCAATTACATGCACCTTATGCAAATGTACCATTCATTATTTTTGGTCATAGTATGGGGTCATTCATTACTAGACGATATATTCAACTGTATGGTGAACAAGTAGACAATGTTATTCTCTGTGGTACGGGAAATGTGACAGCCCTGCATACTGTTGGAAATATCGTAGCCAAGGTATTAGCTAAGGGGCTAGGGAAAGAAACTGAAAGTAAGCTGCTAAATCAATTGAGTTTTGGTAGCTTTAATAAACAGTTTCCAAATCCAAAGACGGCCTATGACTGGCTATGTTCTGTCCAACAAGAGGTGCAGAAGTATATAGATGACCCATATTGTGGCTTTATTCCAACCAATCAATTTTTTGTCGATTTAACAACGGGCTTTGCAACACTTAATCGTAAAAAAGAATTAGCAAAAATAAGAAAAAATCTTCCTATTCTCTTGATAAGCGGAAGTAAAGACCCGGTTGGCGAACAGGGGCTGGGCGTTTACACAGTTGCTGAACAATTGGCAACAGTAGGAGTAAAAGATGTAACGGTTTATTTATTTGAGGACAAACGGCATGAAATTTTAAATGAAGACAATCAAGAAGCGGTCTTTCAAGTATTATTACGGTGGTTAGAAAAATATGATAGTAACTAAATTACAGCAGGCAGAGGTCGTAGCGATTGTAGGACCAACTGCCTCTGGTAAAACAGCTTTAAGCATTGAACTGGCGAAAAAATATAACGGTGAAGTCATTAATGGCGACTCCATGCAAATTTATAAAGGACTCGATATTGGGACTGCTAAAATTAAGGAAGAAGAGATGGAGGGCGTACCACACCATCTACTCAGTTTTTTAGAGCCGACAGAATCTTTTTCAGTAGCGGATTATCAAAAATTAGTCCGAGCAAAAATTGCAGAAATCCAATCTCGACAAAAATTACCCATTATAGTAGGTGGCTCAGGCTTATATGTACAAGCGGTCCTCTATGATTTCCAATTTACTGATGAGAAAGTTGATGAGGAAGCACGAAAAGCCTACTATGATGAATTAGCAAAGCTTGGCCCTGAGGCAATGCATGATAAATTAAAACAACTAGACCCTCAAACAGCGGAGACGATTCATCCAAACAATACGCGTCGTGTCATTCGTGCATTAGAAATGCTGGAATTAAGCGGTGTATCCAAAGCAGCTGAAGCACAAAACCGAGGGGAAGTACCTCTTTATAAGCATGTCATTTTGGGGTTAGGTCAAAATATGACCCGTGAAGTGCTTTATGACCGCATTAACCGTCGTGTTGATTTAATGATGGACAATGGCCTTTTAGAAGAAGTCAAAGGTTTATGGCAGCAAAATATTCGAAATGTGCAGTCCATACAAGCAATTGGCTATAAGGAATTGTATGATTATTTGGATGGCAAATGTACCCTCGAAGAAGCTATTGATAGCTTAAAACAAAATTCACGCCGCTATGCAAAAAGACAACTTACCTATTTTCGCAATAAAATGGATGTCCATTTTATTACGACGGATGAACAATTATAATAATTAAGAAAAATTTCTAAAAATTACTAATTGATAAATTGGTAGAACATGCTACTATAGGAGTGAAGAGGTAGAAAGTTAGTGGGGAGGCTATTTGATGAAATCAATCAACTTGCAAGATACGTTCTTGAACCAACTACGTAAAAACAGTGTTTTTGTAACTGTATTTCTGTTAAATGGATTTCAGTTAAAAGGGACTGTGAAATCATATGACAATTTTACAGTTTTATTAATGGATGCTGAAAATAAGCAGCACCTAATCTACAAGCACGCCATTTCTACATTCGTTCCAGCAAAACAAATAGAGTTTTTAGAGACAGAAGGATAAAAAATTGTTAAACAGCTTGTGTTCACCACACTGGCTGTTTTTTTTGTTACAAGCTATAATGTAAGTGGAATTTGAAATTTTGGAGGAAAAAAGTTCATGAAATCAATGGAAACAACACAATTACTAGAACGATTAGATGCAAATGAGGACCTATATATTATTGATGTACGTGAAGAGGATGAAGTAGCACACGGCATGATTCCTGGTGCCAAGCACATTGCCCTTGGGACAATCCCGGAACGTTTAGAGGAATTAGACGTAGAAAAGCCATATATTGTTGTTTGTAAGGCTGGTGCTCGTTCTGCTAATGCATGTGCTTATTTAGAAGCGCAAGGATTTGATGTAACAAATCTTGAAGGCGGCATGCTAGCTTACGATGGGGAATTAGAATTTAAATAAATGACATAATGAAAAATAAAACCATCCATAGCATTTTTGTGAAGGGTGAAAATGGATTTCCGTTGCAGGCTACTTGCTTTCCTGTGGGCGAGCGCCGAGCCGCTTCCTCCGTGCAGAGGCTCGCCTGTCTCACTATCCCACGGGAGTCAAGTAGCCTTCCATTCCAATGCATAAAAATGGTACCTTTTTAGCAAAGGTATTCACTACTCTTTATGGAGGGGTGTTGTTACTTACCACTTCTTCACATTGAAAATAAAGGGCTATCCTTTCTCTCATCAGACAAATAATGGGCTATTTTGTTCACTACGGTTCGTATGAAAGAGAAGGAAAAGCCACTTTTACATATGGTTGATTGGAGTGGAGCCAGTGTCACTCCTAGGGGATTTAGCGTCACAGAGGGGACCTTGGAGCGAACGCAGTGAGTGAAGCGGCTCATCATCGGACGCCCCCTGAAAGGACGCTGGTGGAACGGAAATCAACCTCTCGCTTTTCAAAGTGGCTGTTTCTATCATTGACATCACCTTTTTTATATACTTATTTTCGGAGTGTGTTCATGATGAGGCTGAAATTTTTTTCAAAGTTAATATACGGATTCACATTTTTTTGCCCACGAACCTTTAAAGCATAACTGGAAAAATTTAAACCAGCACCATATATTTGTAAAGCACCATTCGCAAGATCCCCCTTTTGAAGAAGTTCAAGACCATCTTTTAAGAAATTTTCACTCTCATCGAAGTGACATTCCGTCATGTATTTATCCCCGCTATAATATAACTTCAAATTTTCGATGATTATATTCGCTGTTTCGTTACTTATACTAGCATCGACATTCATTAATAACTGATTGATTGGTTTCACTAACTGAGCGTAGTGACTATCATAATTTTCACAAGTCTCCGCAATGGCATTTCTCAATTCTCTTGCATTCATCCTAATTCCTCCTCAAAGAAAATTTATGACCTACCTTACATTATACATACTCGTAATATTATGAAGGGATTAGTGATCCCTTTCTTTATAAAACTTACTCTTTAATTTTCAGAAATATGTTACAATTAAGTAGGTGAAGGAGGGATTTTGTATGTTTCGTTCAATAGCACCCCCAACAATGTCTTTACAGTAGAATCTACTGTTTAGGCATACAATAACAGTTTGCTCATTTTCAATAGATTCTACTGTATAGGTTAATACTTTATACGTAGAAAGTAGGAATTTGTAATGAGCGGAAAATTAGCATTTGTATTATCCATGATTATTTTTGGAGCAGTTGGTGTTTTTGCCAAGTATATTCCGTTAACTTCAAGTGAAATCGCTTTTTGGATGAGTTTAATAGGTGCTTGTTTTTTAGAAGTGATTTTTATTTATAAAAAGGGGAATTTTTCGAAATTAGAGATTATAAAAAATAAGTGGAAATTAATACTTTCTAGTATCGCCTTGTGTGGGAACTGGATTTTTTTATTTCAGGCTTATAAAGCAACAACGATTGCCAATGCTGCATTGAGTTATTATTTTGCACCAGTACTCGTTATCTGCTTATCTCCAATTATTTTAAAAGAGAAGCTAGTTGGCAGAAAAATAATGTATGTCTGTGTGGCCCTTATCGGACTATATTTGATTGTCCAAAGTCAAGGCACTGGGGACAGTGAGCATTTTATAGGCATTGTCTACGGTCTTATCGCGGCATGCTTTTACACAGCGCTAACATTGACAAATAAATTTATATGCGGCTTAAAGGAACCAGAAAATACAATGATTCAACTTTCTTTAGCAGCATTTTTCCTTAGCTTCTATCTACTTGGAACTACAGGATTTCAGGTCATGAAAATCAGTTTTGAATCAGTCCTATTCTTAATTACATTAGGCATTGTCCATGCAGGGGTTGGATTTTTATTGTTCTTTTTAGGCATGTCACAGTTAAAAGGACAAAGTATAGCCATTCTTAGCTATATTGATCCACTGACATCATTAGTAATTTCCACGATGATTATAGGAGAAAAAATGGCGCTTCTACAAATAATAGGAGCGGTCCTATTATTAGGCTCAACATTGCTAAGCGAAATAGAAAAAGAATAGGTAACCGAAGAAATGGTACAAGGCGAGTATTCTAATATTGACAGAAAAAATACGCTGTCGTAGATTATAAATAGTTTAATAAAAGCATTAGGTGCCCAATAGGGAGAATAGGGAATAAAGTGAAAAACTTTAGCGGACCCGCCACTGTATAAGGGAGTGTCATCGTAAATGCCACTAGCGAATCGCTGGGAAGGCACGATGATATGTTGAACTTGAGCCAGGAGACCTGCCTACTTGCTTCGGAAGTATATAGATGATGGAAAAGTCTGTAGTTTATTTGTCATGACAATAAACTACAGACTTTTTATTTTGTCTTCATGTAGAACGAGAGGAGAAACAATAATGCAATTATTACAAGACACGATTCAAAATATCCAAGAGGCTGATATGAATAGTATGGACCAAGCTAGAAAGCGAATTGATGCGCTTTGTAAGCCCCCAGGTAGCTTGGGTAAACTAGAATCACTTGCCGTACAGCTTTCAGGCATAACAGGACAATTATATCCAATGGTCGATAAAAAAGTGATGATTGTCTGTGCAGCAGATCATGGCGTTTGTGAGGAAGGCATAACAACGAATCCACAAAATGTTACGGTCTTTCAAACATTAAATTTTCCTAAAGGAGGTACAGGCGTTTGTGCGATTGCGGGCATTACCAATGCAAAGGTAGTAACAGTAGATGTTGGGGTAAAAGAAGATATTCCGCTTGATGCAGGTGTCATCATTCATAAAATTAAGCATGGCACAGATAACATGGCACAGGGCCCTGCTATGTCAAGAGAAGAGGCTATTCAATCCATTGAAGTGGGGATTCATGTGGCAACAGATGAAATCACAAAAGGAGCCAACCTACTTGGAACAGGTGAAATGGGCATTGGTAATACAACGCCGAGCACTGCCATATTAGCTGCTTTGACTGGCTATGACCCTATTGAAATAACAGGGTTTGGCGCAGGAGTTGGTCAAGGAGGGATTGCTCATAAAGCAGCAGTAATTGAAAAAGCAATTACTCTCAACAAACCCAATCCTAACGATATCATTGATGTTCTAGCTAAAGTTGGAGGGCTAGAGATAGGGGCTATGGCTGGTATCATGCTGGCTGCCGCAAGTCACCGAAAACCTGTTATTATTGATGGTTTTATTTCGACTATTGCTGCGCTTATTGCTTATCAAATTGAACCGAAAGTAAAAGACTTTATCATACCTTCCCATGCTTCAGAGGAACCAGGGGCTAAAATTGCCGCATCATTACTTGGTGTAGAGCCAATGCTGCATATGAACATGCGATTAGGCGAAGGCTCTGGTGCTGCTCTAGCCTTTCCTCTTTTAGATGCTGCTTGTTCTATGATGAAAAATATGGTGACATTAGAAGAAGCCATGAATCTTTTGGCTAAATAGTTACTGAATAACAAATAAGCGCAAATAGTTAATGAACTCTTTGCGCTTATTCATTTTTTTATCAATTACAGTATCTATGCCCGATTCAACCTTCGCAAAGGCAAACGCCACTTCATCATATAGGAAAGAATGCGTAATGCTGTAATCACTGCAAATAATACATAAAGGAAAATGTCTCCAGTCAAAACTTCAAATCCGATAACAAGCCCTGCGAGAGCAGCCCAAACACCATAGACTTCATCACGGAGAACTAGTGGCTTCCGTCTAGCTAATAAATCTCGCACAATACCACCACCTGAACCTGTTAAAACAGCAGCTACAACGACTGCGCTAATTGGCATATCTAGCTTCACGGCATAGAGTGCACCTTGAATAGCGAACGCGGATAAGCCAATGGCATCTGTGAAGTTGCCCCAACGATGCCAATGCTGAATCAGATGATGCGGGAAAATAAAAAATATCGTAATCGCAGCTAGTGCAATTTGAAACATCATATCCTGTCCCCATAAGGTTGTGACAGGCAGCCCGATGAGTAAATTTCGAATAGCTCCTCCACCAAAAGCAGTGACAATACCGAGTATATATACACCGAATAAATCGTATTCTTCTTCCATGGCAATGATTGCCCCAGAAATAGCAAAGGCAATTGTTCCAATAATACTAAAAACCTCCCAAGCCATCCCTTTCACCCCTTCTATCAATAAATGAACTTCTTTTTTTAAAGTTAAAAGACTTTTTTTGACGTAACAGAATCTATGAATTTAATAGCCAAAATCAGTCATTACATACGCTTCTTGAAGTAAGTCCGCACATTAGCTTAGCGTAAAATTCGCTTAGAAACAATAGGCAAGTTTTGCAGGGGTTCATACAAATTGATAAGATGTTATTGAAATAAAGAAAAACATTCGTCAAAAGCGTTGATATACCAGTAGTTATTTAGGGAATTCTAGAATGAGTGAAGTCAATTTAGAGAGTCGATAGATCTTACTGATTGAAATGCGGGACAATTGTGAAATGGAGAAGAAAAGAATGACGTTTACATCTAATTTATCAGCACAAACGCTATCCTTAGCGTCAAAAATAGAGGAGCAAGTTCGACCCTATCATGCAAAGGTAGAAGAAATGGCGTTTTATAATCAACAGAAGGTGCTAGCAGCATTTCGCAAGCATCAAGTAAGTGACTATCATTTACATCCATCCAATGGCTATGGCTATGACGATGAGGGACGCGATAATTTAGAGCGTGTTTATGCGGAAGTTTTTGGGGCGGAGGCTGCCATTGTACGACCACAAATTATTTCAGGAACACATGCAATCACGCTTAGTCTATTCGGTGTCCTTCGTCCTGGTGATGAGCTGCTTTATATTTCTGGTCAGCCATATGATACATTGCAATCCATTGTTGATGGTGGTAACAAAGATACCGGTTCACTGAAAGATTATAAAATAGGCTATCGACATGTGGATTTAGTGGAAAATAAAGCAATTGATTGGGTAGGTGTAGAAGCAGCCATTACTACGCAAACAAAAATGATTGCCATTCAACGTTCGAAAGGCTATGCGACACGTCCATCCTTTACGATTGCAGAAATTGCTGATATGTGCGTAAAGGTGCGCAAATTAGCCCCACATGCCGTTATTTTTGTAGATAACTGCTATGGTGAGTTCGTAGAGGCGAAGGAACCTACAGAGGTTGGTGCTGATTTAATGGCAGGCTCACTCATTAAAAACCCTGGTGGAGGATTGGCGAAAATTGGTGGCTATATTGCTGGCCGTGCAGATTTAGTAGAGAAATGTGCGTATCGTATGACATCTCCAGGTATTGGGGCAGAGGCAGGGGCAACATTAAATACATTAGGAGATTTTTATCAAGGATTTTTCCTAGCCCCACATGTCGTATCACAAGCCTTAAAAGGTGCGATCTTTACAGCAGCTATGCTGGAGGAAATCGGAATGAGCACTTCTCCAAGCTATGATGCAAATCGTACGGATTTAATCCAATCCGTTTCCTTCCAAACTGCACAGCAGATGATTGCCTTCTGTCGTGAAATACAAGCCAATTCTCCAATAAATGCCCATTATGCTCCAGAACCAGCTTATATGCCTGGTTATGAAGATGATGTCATTATGGCTGCGGGAACATTTATTCAAGGCTCCAGCATTGAGCTGACAGCAGATGGTCCAATCCGTCCACCATATACAGCCTTTATCCAGGGTGGACTAACATATGAACATGTTAAATTTGCTATTTGTAGTGCTGTTCAAGCCATTCAAAAAAAGTAATATGAAAATAAATAAACCTTAAATTTGAATAGTTTTTTACAATTTTCTATCGGATTGAAAAAAATAACGCCTTACATGTTAGGAAACCTCACATGGTTGGTTGACAGTGAAAAAATTTCGTTATATGATAAGCGGGTATTGGAGGAGGACTTAAATGAGTCGTGAAATTAGACGAACTATGCCGTTATTATCAATGAGTATTGTGATGCAATTAACTGAACTCTCGGCACGACAAATTCGTTATTATGAAGAACACCATTTAATTGAGCCGCACCGAACAGAAGGCAATCGTCGAATGTTTTCATTAAATGACGTCGACACATTGCTTGAAATTAAAGACTACTTAGAGCAGGGTATGAATATGGCGAAGATTAAAAAATTATTTGCTAAAAAGAAAGATCCTGTTGCTACAGATGAACAAGATTTAAGTGATTCAGAATTACGCCAAATCATGCGCGAAGAAATGCGTCAAGCTCAGCGCATGCAAAAATCATCCATCCGACGAGGGGATTTATCTCGATTCTATTAATAAATAGGGTAGGGTAAACATAAAAGCTAGACAAATTATAGGAGTGTGGAAAACTGTGGGTAAATACACAAAAGAGGACATTAAACGTCTCATCGAAGAAAAAAACGTAAGCTTTATTCGTTTACAATTTACAGATATTCTTGGCACAATCAAAAATGTTGAGATTCCTGTAAGTCAATTAGACAAAGCATTAGAAAACAAAATGATGTTTGATGGCTCATCTATTGAAGGTTTCGTTCGAATCGAAGAATCTGATATGTATTTATATCCTGATCTTGATACTTTCGTAGTATTCCCTTGGACTTCTGAAAAAGGGAAAGTGGCACGTCTCATTTGTGACGTATACACTGCGAAAGGCGAACCATTTGCTGGTGACCCACGTAATAACCTAAAACGTATTCTTAAAAAAATGGAAGATATGGGCTTCTCAAGCTTCAATTTAGGGCCTGAGCCAGAATTCTTCTTATTCAAATTAGATGCAAAAGGCGAACCAACGTTAGAAGTAAATGACCATGGTGGTTACTTCGACTTAGCTCCAACAGATCTTGGTGAAAACTGCCGCCGTGATATCGTATTAGAGCTAGAAGAAATGGGCTTTGAAATTGAAGCATCTCACCATGAAGTAGCTCCAGGACAACACGAAATTGACTTTAAATATGCCGATGCTGTTACAGCTTGTGATAACATTCAAACTTTCAAATTAGTTGTTAAAACAATTGCACGTAAACATGGCTTGCACGCTACATTTATGCCAAAACCATTATTTGGTGAAGCAGGCTCTGGTATGCACTTTAACGTGTCACTATTTAAAGGTAAAGAAAATGCATTCTATGATGAAGCTACAGAATTAGGTCTTTCTGAAACAGCTATGCAATTCATGGCGGGTGTTCTTGCACATGTACAAGGTTTCACAGCTGTAACAAATCCAACAGTAAACTCTTATAAACGTCTAGTACCTGGTTATGAAGCACCATGTTATGTAGCATGGTCTGCGCAAAACCGTTCACCACTAATTCGTATCCCATCAGCACGTGGACTTTCAACTCGTGTAGAAGTACGTTCTGTGGACCCTTCAGCAAACCCATATTTAGCAATGGCTGTTATTTTAGAGGCAGGTCTTGAAGGTATTCGTCAAAACTTAACGCCACCAGCAGCTATTAATCGCAATATCTATGTGATGTCGGAAGAAGAGCGTCAAGCTAATGGTATTGAAAACTTACCAGCAGCACTTGATGATGCTTTAACATTACTTGCTAAAGATAAAGTAGCGCAAGCAGCTTTAGGTGAGCATATTTACGCAAACTTTAAAGAAGCAAAAGAAATCGAGTTCGATATGTACCGTACAACCGTTCATCAATGGGAACGCGATCAATATTTAAAAATGTACTAAGAATTAATAAAAATAAAAAAACGAGTGCCTCTTCACTTGGAAGGTACTCGTTTTTTTGTCTATAGTTCCAGAGCATGATAGGGCAGCATGGCACCCCATCGTTATTGTTAACGGCCCATATGTTTACGATGGTGTGGCATATGACAAGGGTTAGGTGGCATACCGCACATTGTATGTGTTTCACAGCATTCATTAACAACAGACTCTGTGCATGGGAAATAGTATTGATGATCAATCATATGTTTATTTACTGTTGTGACATGTGCTGGTTGTACATGTGGAACAACCGTATGGATATAATTTGTGCGAACATATTGCTCTGGTGGTAAAAATTGTGGTGGATCAAATTGCGTTGGCATTGTTTGTGGCGGACAGCAGTGTGGACCTTTTGCCGGATGGCGTCTTCGTTGAAACATGTTATTACCTCCTGTTTTGATAAGTTGTAGTTCATTATTAAGATATGAGATATACGTCGATAGGGTCTATTTATTTGCCTATTATTGAATAGGTAAATCTAACAAGTCGCTGAAATGGTAGAAAATCTATAGCTGGTTAGATACATATTGGGTGAAAGAAGCAGCTACTGAAAGCCTCTCCCAACATCAAAATGACATTGCTTAGAGCTATTGTTTTAAATAAATGCCATGAATTTTAGTCAATTATCTATTACACCTCAGCATCATTGCGACGAAATTTTCATAATAAATACAAAAATCCTACACCTTCTAAACTATATGGGAGGGAGCTGTAGGCTAATCAAGATAAAAAATTATTAAAAAAGTATGTTTTTTGAAAAAAAAGATATTGTCAATAAAACGGTCGTACAGTATACTCTTTAATTGATAATGAATATCATTATTGATTATATTTTAGGAGGAAATGTATGTCGAAATTATCACTACGCAATAAAAATGTTTCTATTCTTTTTGCGCTATTCTTAACATTCTCACTTTTATTGGTGGGATGTGGAGATAAAGCATCGAACGGTAGTAGTTCACAAGAAAATGACAAAGCAGAAGAAAGTAACACAGAAGAATCTTCTAGCCGTGAGATTACACATGCTATGGGCACTACCACAATTGAAGGTACACCTACAAAAATCGTTACGCTATACCAAGGGGCTACAGATGTAGCAGTAGCGATGGGCATTAAACCAGTGGGGGCAGTAGAATCTTGGGCTGAAGCACCTTTTTATAATTATTTGAAAAAAGATTTAGATGGCGTTGCGATTGTTGGACAAGAAACGCAACCTAATCTTGAAGAAATTGCAAAACTTAAACCAGATTTAATCATTGCATCGAAAGTGCGTCATGAGGAAATTTATGATCAGTTATCACAAATTGCACCGACAGTTGCTCATGAAACGGTTTTTGATTTCAAGGGAACAGCTGAAATGATGGGTCAAGCAATGGATCAGGAAGAAAAGGTGAAAGAGTTACTAGGAGATTGGGATACGCGAGTTGCTGATTTCCAAACAAAAATTCAAGAGAAGCTTGGCGATAAATGGCCATTCCATGTTTCAGTTGTTAACTTCAGAGCAGACCATGCACGTATTTATGTAACAGGATATGCAGGTTCTATATTGTCAGAGCTTGGCTTCCAAGGTCCTAAAAATTTAACAGATGACTCATTGGAAATCGTGAAGCTAACGGATAAAGAAAGTATTACACAAATGAATGCCGATGTAATTTATATGTTTATGGAAAATGATGACGCAGTCAAGAAAAATTATGAAGAGTGGACAAAACATCCGCTATGGAAAGAGCTTGATGCTGTGAAGGCAAATCAAGTTTATCAAGTAGATGAAATTAATTGGAATCTAGCTGGTGGACTTATTAGTGCTAATTTAATGCTAGACGATATTTATGACAAGTTTGAATTAGAAAAATAGTAAAAGAGACTAGGGCTGTTGAAAGTGTTATAGAATACTTGAATGACAGCCCTCTCATTATAGGGATTGGACATATTAGAAACCTACAATCCCTTTCATAAGATAAATTGTGGATCAAGAAAGTTGGCGTAAAATGAGAATTATTCTTTCCAGTACCTCGATGAAACAAGTAGGCTTATTCATCAGTTGTTTGATCCTTTTGCTGGCATTTTTAATCAGCATAGCTATTGGTCAAACGTCCATACCCTTCTCGTCAATCTATGATGCCATTTTTCATTTTGATGCTGCTAATAAGGAGCATGTTATTATTCGGACATCGAGATTTACAAGAGCTGTGATCGCTACAGTAGTTGGCGCAAGTCTTGCCATCGCGGGAGCATTAATGCGGGCATTAACAAGAAATCCTTTAGCAGCTCCTGATATTTTAGGGATTAATGCAGGGGCGATATTTTTTATTGTTAGTGCCATTACTCTTTTTTCCATCAATTCTTTAATGAGCTATATGTGGATTGCCTTTTTAGGTGCAGGTGCTGCGGGAGCTATGGTATTTTTCCTAGGGTCGTTAGGAAGAGATGGTTTAACACCGATTAAAATAGTATTAGCTGGTGCAGCGATTACAGCTCTATTTGTCTCGTTTACGCAAGGGCTTTTAGTGATTGATGAACAAGGCTTACAAAGTGTTCTTTTTTGGTTAGCGGGATCTGTATCAGGTCGTAGCATTGACATGCTTATACCAGTTTTACCGTTTATTTTAGTGGTCACAGTTGTGGCAATAGGTATGGGTCGTTCTATAAATATTTTACAATCAGGTGATGATATTGCAAAAGGCTTAGGACAACGAACAATGATTACGAAAATCACACTCGGTCTCATTATTATCATTCTTGCAGGTAGTTCAGTTGCTGTAGCAGGTTCAATTGGCTTTATTGGTTTGATTGTCCCTCATATTGCGATTCAGCTTGTTGGTACGGATTATCGTTGGATTATTCCGTACAGTGCAGTATTAGGAGCAATATTGCTGCTGTTAGCTGATATGGCTGCGAGATATGTGATCATGCCATTAGAAATGCCAATTGGTGTAATGACTGCCTTTATCGGAGCTCCTTTCTTTATTTATATTGCACGAAAGGGGTTAGCGAAAAATGTCTAATTATAGGACAGTTCGAACGAAATCTGAACGTATATCTTTTCAAATTGCCAAAAGAACTAGTTGGATTTTACTACTATTAAGCTTATTATTAGTCATCATAACAGTCCTTGGTTTATCTGCAGGTAGTGAATTTATCCATCCTATCACAGTGGTGAGGGAATTATTGGGCTATGGTAATGGAGAGTACGATTTTGTCTTACATACATTAAGGCTCCCACGTGTATTGATGGCATTATTAGTTGGTGCAGCGCTAGGAGTTGCTGGATTAATTTTACAAGGGATTATCCGTAATCCACTTGCTGCTCCAGATATTATCGGTGTAACGAGTGGTGCATCCATGGGGGCGATTATCTTTATCGTGTACTTTATGGGATCAGTCAGCATTCAATTTTTACCGTTAGCTGCTATTTTAGGTGCTGGCATTGTCTCCTTTATCATTTATCTACTGTCATGGAGAAAAGGCGTCACACCTATTCGTATGGTGCTTATTGGTATTGGGATTTCAGCGTTAGCAAAGGCCGTTGTGACGATGCTGCTTGTGATCAGTAATGTAGCTGCAACAACGAAGGCCTATTTATGGCTGACAGGTAGTTTGTATGGGGCTAATATGCAGGATGTCTATTTGCTTTTACCATGGGTTGCTCTGTTATTGCCACTAACGTTTATTTTGGCAAGAACAGTAAATGTGAAGGAATTAGGAGATGAAATTGCGATAGGGCTAGGGGTAAAGGTTCAAGTGTACCGTTTACTTTTTTTACTCATTAGTGTGATGCTAGCTGGCTCTGCGGTTGCATTTGCTGGTGGAATTGCCTTTGTTGGATTAGTAGCCCCTCATATGAGTAGAATGCTTGTAGGGCGTTCCTTTGCTGGATTGATACCTGTGACTGCTATAATCGGTGGGATGATTGTTATCGTAGCCGACATCGTAGCACGCACTGCTTTTTTACCAAAGGATTTACCAACAGGTGTCTTTACGGCTGCAATTGGGGCACCATTCTTTATTTATTTACTATTTAGAACGCGCAATCAATAAAGCTACAGGAAATAACAGTTAAAAGCGTGAGAAGAAGGTGACGGGATTTTGAAAAATGTTTTAGAAGCACAAGATTTACATGTAAGCTATGGTGAAAATCTTATTTTGGAGGATTTGAATCTTCAAATACCAAAAGGGAAAATAACAGTACTAGTAGGTGCTAATGGTTGTGGAAAATCAACGCTACTACGAACGTTTGCACGATTACAAAAACCAAAGTCGGGTGAAATTTTCTTAGAAGATGATTCACTAGATACGATTTCAACGAAAGAGGTGGCTAAACGGTTAGCCATTCTCCCACAGGGACCTGTTGCGCCAGAAGGGCTAACCGTTCAACAATTGGTAAAACAAGGTCGTTATCCACATCAGAGTTGGTTAAAGCAATGGTCTACTGAAGATGAAAAAATTGTGAACAATGCGCTTGAGGTAACGCAGATGACAGAATTTGCAGATCGCCCAGTAGATGCATTATCAGGTGGTCAGCGTCAACGTGTATGGATAGCCATGACATTGGCTCAAAAAACAGATCTTATCTTACTAGATGAACCTACAACTTATTTAGATATGGCCCATCAAGTAGAAATTTTAGATTTACTATTTGATTTAAATGAAAATGAAGGGCGTACAGTCGTGATGGTCTTGCACGATTTAAACTTAGCCTGCCGCTATGCCCATCACATTGTAGCTGTGCGAAATAAACAGGTGTATGCGCAAGGTAAGCCAGAGGAAGTGGTAACACCTGAGCTTGTACAAGCTGTCTTCCGTATGGACTGTACGATTATGAGAGACCCTCTATTTGGTACGCCTTTATGTGTTCCACATGGCAAGGGACGAACAGTTCAGGTGGAGAAATTAGAGGAGGTAGGGTCAGTTGAGCTTACAACTGTCAGCTGAAGAAAAAGCAGTACTATTACGTGATTATCGATTGACAATTGAGCCAGCGGTAGATGCTGCTTACTCTCTACTAGCCCAAAATTTATTAGACACTGAACAAGCTTTAGCCTATTTACAAAAAATCGCACCTTTCTTTCATTCCACATCTACATTAGTTACAGCATCGTTATTTGCAAAGCGTTATAGCGTCTTAACGATGGCTTCAACATTCTATGCCATGTCAAGATATGATAAGGGGCTATATGTTGGTATTGAGAATATCTGGGTGGAAGCAGAAGATCATGCGAAACCATGGCTTCCAAACATTCGCTTAATCGATGACTCAGTGTCAGTGCCAACACAAGATCGTGAAGCATGGCGTGATGAGGTTCTCCAAGGAATCTTTGCAGGTAATCTAGCGAAAGTGTGGCAGTCATTAACAAAAAAAAGTAAAATCCCAAAAGCGATTTTATGGGAAAATACAGCTATTTATGTCAATTGGCTATATGAAACAAAAATAAGCGAAGGGGCCAGTGAGCAAGAAAAAGCTCGTATACAAGAAGACTATCACTATATTGTCAATCAAGCGCCAGGTTCTCTTTTTGGCGAAAGGAAAAATCCTTTGACAAATTATTGTGGTCCCAAAGTGACAATCAAGGAATCAGAGCAACCAATACGCTTGAGAAAAACATGTTGTTTCTATTATCACACCTCTGATGAAGCAAATGACTTTTGTATCTCTTGTCCCAAAATCAAAAGACTTGGCTAACCTCATGAAGCATTGACAATTCCACAAAGTGAATAAACAGTCGTGGGGTTTATTCACTTTCATGTTGGTGAAAAAAGATGATGTCAATAGCAGAAAAAGAACCTTTGGCAAGGTGAGCGAGTGATTTCCGTTCCGCCAGCGTCCTTTCCAGGGGGCGTCCGATGAGCCGCTTCACTCACTGCGTTTCGCTCTAGGGTCTTATCTGTGACGCTGGCTCCCCTCCAATCAACCATGTGCAAAAGTGTCTTTTCCCTCTATCTTTCATACTAGTCGAAGTGATCAAAATAGCCCATTATTTGTATAATTAAAGAATAGAGGTTCTTATTTTCATTGTAGAGAAGTGATGAATGACAACACCTCTTCATAAAGAGTAGTGAATACCCTTCACTTTATTTGAAGACCTTTGCTAAAAAGGTACCATTTTTATGGATTGGAGTGGAAAGCAAGTAGCCTGCAATCACCTGTCACAAAAATGCTATGGATGGTTTTGTTTTTTAACACTATGCAAAGAGGCGGAAAAGTTATTATCTATTTTTGCTATTTTCGAAATAATCGAGTTTCTTCCCAGCCTCGTTTCCTTCCTATTAAAATTTCTGTTTATCATAATATAATATTGATATACTAGTTTTAAAGAAAAAAACTATACTAATGATGTATAAAAATTCAGAAAATTGTAGAGTTGAACCATATGTGTTGTTGCGTTTACAATAGTTTTATAACACGATTATGTTATAAAAACATGAATAGAGTCATTGTTTTTCTATTTAAAGCTCAAAACTTCATTGTTTTTGTAATAGTACTATAACAGAAAGAGGAGGGAGGTATTGAATGAACACTACATGTTTAGCTTATAGAATATTACAGCAAACGAAGTATAGTGAAAGATAAAATAGGGGAATGCATCATACATAGTTACAAGTTTAAGCAATACTAAGAAATGAGGTTTCAGTCAAAAATGAAAAAGTATTCTGTTAGTACATATATTTATTTCATCATTCCTTCTTTAATTGGTATTTTTCTATTTATGACTCCTGTATTAACGGATGAGGGCTGGAAAGTACCGATTGCTATTTTAGCAAATATTTTAGCAGGTGTAGTGGCTCCAGTCATTAGTTATTTTACGATTATTATGTTTGCAATTTCCGCGTTTGGCGCACTTATAGCTAAATGGATTCCTCGAAAAAATATGAAAGAACCTAGTATTTTAGATACATTGTTTTATGTCAATTGGTTTTGGACGATTACTCGCTTTTTAGGTTTAACTTTTGCTTCGATGGTTGTCTTTCAATTTGGACCTTCTGCCATCAACAATGAAAATACAGGTGGGCTACTGATGGATCCAAACGGTGGACTTGTGACGTTTTTATTTACCATTTTTTTATTCGCAGGTTTCCTTTTACCATTTTTAACAAACTTCGGTTTACTTGAGTTTTTCGGTACAATGATGGTGAGAATCATGAGACCTCTTTTTAAAAGCCCAGGGCGTTCTTCGATTGATGCTCTTACGTCATGGGTCGGTGATGGAACGATTGGAGTGTTAATGACGAGTAAGCAATACGAGATGGGGAATTATACTAAAAAAGAAGCAGCGATTATTGCTACTAGCTTCTCTGTTGTCTCCATCACCTTCTGTATCGTAGTATTGGATACCGTCCACTTGGCACGCTATTTTATTCCTTATTATTTAACAGTAGTACTTTGCGGTGTTGTACTAGCGATTATTATGCCTCGAATTTATCCTCTTGCACAAAAGGAAGATACGTATATCGATGGTACTCCAGTAGACTATTCGCGTGAGGAATTGCCAGAGGGCTATAATTCTGTGTCGCATGGCTTAGAAAATGCACTTGCTATTGCTCATGCAAATCGTGATCCGCGCCAATTTTTAAAAGATGGTTCTAGAAATGTTATTGATTTATGGGTTGGCGTTGCTCCTATTGTTATGGCATTTGGTACAATTGCCTTAATGCTTGCTGAATTCACCAGTATCTTTGTGATTTTAGGAAAACCATTTGAGCCGATCCTAACTGTACTAGGCTTACCTGAAGCGGCAGAAGCGGCTCAAACGATGGTCGTAGGCTTTGCCGATATGTTTCTGCCTTCTATTTTAGGTGCAGGGATCGAATCAGATGTTACTAGATTTGTCATTGCTGTTGTTTCTGTATCACAGCTAATTTATATGTCTGAAGTTGGTGGACTTATTTTAGGAACAAAAATTCCATTGAAATTTTTCGATTTAGTCGTTTTATTTATATTACGTACACTTATTTCCCTACCAATCGCTGCATTGGTTGGTCACATACTCTTTTAATGAAAAAGCCAAGTCTAGATCGACTTGGCATTTTTCATGAGATAATGATAACTGCCTTTTTTACGTATACATAAATAGATATAATGAGATACAAATTTGGAAAAAGTAATTTAAAACACAAGGAATAGATGCACTTCAATCAAAGAATAAGGGACAACCATTCATAAAAAGAATCAAATAAACAACAGAAACATCCTATTCCTATACAAAATAAGGTTTCCAAAAAGCCTTCTCAATGATGAGAGGGCTATTTTTGATGAGACTTTCCAATCAGATAAGCACTAAAAGGGATAAATGAAATGATTTTGATGAGCAGCATACAGACAAGTAAAGTGGATAAAAAAAGAGAAATGACTTGAAGAGCAGTAGTGGGTAGTAATGCGCTATAGGGAGCTAAATATTCTTGAATTAGCCAGTGAATTAAAAAGATCCCAAAGGAATAGCGACTTAAAATAGGGATAAAAGGGAGCTTAGGCAAAACCTGTGCAAACGCCAGTATGCAAAACGTCATCGCCAACACGAATAGCATAATATCAATTCTTCTTGATGTAATCTGTTGGGCACCTAAATAATAATTTGTATATAAAATAGCCATTGCAAGTATGACAGCTATAATTGTGAAATATTTATATTGGACGAGGTAGTGCGCGATTTTTTCATAATGACTGCCGATAATATAGGCTAGTGCAAAATATGGGAGCCAGCCGACAAAGAGCAGGCGCATAAAATGTTCATTTTGTATGAAATAATCTATATTGGCATTTGCTAGTGTCATATAGAAAATGCCAAGTAAGAACATAATGGGCGTAAACCAGATGCTGGATACCTGATATTTCTTGACAATATAGAAGAGAATATAGAGTTGGAAAATAGTCATGACAAACCATCCCGAAAAATCTCCTAAAATAATATGGCGATATAATGCCTCCAAAAAGCTTTCATCATAATGAAGAGCCGCGTTGGCTGCATATAACATGCCTGCAGCTATAAACGGAATAACAATAAACTGAAAACGACGTCCTATAAAATGGGGAGGTAGCTGATGTTGGTAGCGTTTAGCTAAAATTAAAATGGATAATAAGATAAAAGTGGGTGTAGCGAAACATAATAATAATCGAAAAAACTGATAGTAGGGTTGATCCATATAGCCATTAATACTTTCAATATTGGTCGTTGCATGTAATAACACAATACTCAGGCAAGCTACTACCCTTAAGACGTTCCACTCATATACCATATTCATCACCCTCATTTTCAGTAAATTGTTAGGCATTTCGTTACCGAATGCAACCTAACTATATATATGAACATGTCTAGCGTGATAAAACCTGCCTTACTTGCTATGGCTGAAAATAGTTTATGCCGCAAAATATTATTAAAAAATCCTAGTAACATGGCGAGAGCTCCATTTTTGCATATGTGTCACATAACCACTATGCATATACTGTGGCAAGAGGGGGGGAGGTGAGCTTTTATGAGAATTAATTGGAAGGTTCGTCTTCAACATATTCCATTTCTACTAGGGCTATTTTCATTGTTACTCTTACTCGCACAACAAGTTGCAGCGATTTTTGGCTATGATTTCACAGGGGTAATGAGTGAGCAAATGTCATCTATTTTAAATACAGTTTTATCCATTCTTGTATTAATGGGTGTTATTGTGGATCCAACGACACGAGGCACCAGTGATAGTGAGCGTGCCTTAATGTATAGGAGACCGAGATAAATTAAACAAAAAGTGTAATTTTACAATAAGGATAAATATGTTATACTGTTAGAAAATTGATAAAGTGGGGAGGATGATTGAATGTCTCTTGAATTGGAGCGAAGAATTGCTAAGCTCGAAGAGGAAATGGCAGATTTACGTCAGGAGTTGTCTTCGTTAAAAGGTACACAAAGTACCGAAAAAATAAATACTCTTGATGCCAGACAGTCGATGATCAAGCAATCAGAACCAATAAAACCAAAACCAGCACTGGAGTCGAAGCCTGTCCCGACTAAAGTAACGGAAAAAGAAGTGCAACCGCAGCCATCGATGGAGGAGCGTGTTATGTGGGCACTGCCAAAAGTATTCATGGTTATTTTAGTAATGGGCGTACTTTGGGGCCTAAAACTTGTTAGTGATTATGGTTATTTATCGAATGGCGTGAAAATCATCCTTGCCTATGCATTATCGGTAGGTTTGGCGGTTATAGCCTATGTACTAGAACGTAGAAAAGTAGGCTCATCTGCTATAACGATTTCCTTATATGGCGGGGCATTTATTGTCGGTATTTTAACAACTGCCGCGAGTGCCATTTTATATGAAATCATTGGTCTTACTCCAGCACTAGGCATTACACTTCTTTATATTGGCTATGGTATTGCCATTAGTTATTGGAAGAAAAATGAAGCACTTACCGTTTTTGTAGCCTTTACATCGTTATTGCTACCTTATTTATTAGAATATATGGATTTTAATGCGGTCATTATCTTGCTTTTTGTCGTGATATTATTTGCTTCATTGCAATGGGTCATTTATCAGCACAAGCAAAAGCTAGCTCTCTATATTGCTACATTCTTCTCGGTGCTAGCGGTGAGCGTAGTAGCGTTTATGAATATTGATAAGCAAGTTATCTTCGCATTTGGTTTATTGGTGATTCTATCAATATTTTACGTAATTTGGTGTTTAATGTACAACGCACAATCCAAATGGAAGCCTCTTCATATAGGGCTTCAATTTTCCTTAGGCTCATTTAGTTTATTGCTGATGAATCTTATTATTCGTTCACTTCCGCATGGAGAAATGCTGCTCCTTGTCCTAATGGCTTTATTTGGAGCGGTGGCGTTATATAGCTATCGCCAAAAATGGCAGGAAGTATTGGATAGCGCTGTTACACTCGCATTTATCACCCTATGTAATACGATACTTTTAATGAATATACCAAATAAAGTGGATGATTTACTTTATCCGATGATTGCTTTTGCTGGCGTGATGATGAGTTTGCGACTACGGGCAAGTATGATGAAGGTCGTTTCTTCATTTGTTCTTATCATCACATTCATTTTAAATTTCATCTTTCATGAACCAAAACCATTTTTCAGCATAGATCATTTAAGCTTGTTCATGCCAATTATTTATTTCGTTATTATTTACTTATATGCAAGACGTCCAAAAGAGACACTTACGACATTTGAAAAGGTCATGAAGGATCTGTATGTGATTGATATTTTAGCAGTGGCCACAACTGGCTATTTCTTAGCCTATATTGGCAAACTAGATACCGTTTATTTTGCAGCAACAAATGGCATTCCATATATGATGTGTATCGTATTAGCTGCCTTATTTACTGGCTCTCTATTTGTAGAGGAAACCTATAAAGGTCGTGCTTTAACACCAGTTCTCGGCTCATTTTTCCTATTATTCTTCTTGATGATCAGCACCAAGCCGACCATGATGGAAAGCTTAAATATTATAACTAGATTGGTATATATGGCAGTCATTGTCGCCATCATCGTAGATATTCTAGTAAAAGGGTTTATTTATCGATTGTATGAGGTGCGTCTGGGGAAATATGTAGATGCTATTGTAAGCACTGGTATCGTGCTCACGATGATTTCAATATGGGGGCTGATCCATCAATTTACGTTTAACAACGTCCTTGATTGGAAGCTAAGCATCGCACTGACAACCATTACATTATTTTTGACGGCAAGCGTTTCCCTATGGATAAGCTCCACACATCAATTAAAAACACTGCGCTCAACAGGTTTTATTCTGTTAGTCATGGCGTTTATTAAGCTAATTTTCTTTGACTTATCTGCCCTTGATTTATTAATTAGAGCTATTCTATTTATAACGATTGGTGGTATTGGCATGCTACTATCGGGTAGGTTGTTGAAGAAATAAAGAAGAAGAGATTCCAATGCATTTTGGAATCTCTTTTTCTATTGTTCTACTAATTCATTTTCTTTTATTAAAGTGATAGGATCGCCAATTTCTGTATGTCCTGAAGAAGGTGGTTGGATTGTGCCTTCTGTAAATGTAACGGAGGTACCTCCATTAGCTAGTAAATTATCAGAAATAATAGCTCCTTTAATGTGAGCGCCGCCTTCTAAAATGACAGAAGCATTTGGTGCAATAATATGTTGACCATTTGAGTTTGAACCACCATTAAAAGTAACCTTAGTTGCTCCTGCATATATATTCCCCGTTAATCCTATCCCCCCTGTGAATGTTAAATTGGCTTGCTTAGAATAAAGAGAGGCAGCGCTTTGTGTTTCTCCTGCAATTGTGATAGCTGATGCTCCGTTATAATATAAATTTATTTGATTAGCATTACCGTTCCTGTTTAAAGATCCTTTTAGATTAAAAGTATTATTAATATATACATTTAACTTTCCTGTTCCTACAATTTTAATATGCCCCTGTAGTATATTAAAATCTTCGATATATAAATTTTTATCTGTATCTCCTACATTTATAGTTAACGTATTATTTTGATCCACTTTGAACTGTTTGAAATGTGTATCACCATTTAACTGTAAAGTATAGTTATTAGTCATCCAATTATCAGCTAAAAAATGTCCATTATTAATAATGAAGGTTTTGTTGTGTGGATCTTTGATGACTTCTTGATTTGGAGGAACAGGTAATTTTGATAATTGTTGCATTTTCTCTAATGGAAATAAAGGCAGGATACTTGAACCAGGATATTTCCTACTTTGCGTAAGTTTTCTTGATAAATCTCCCATCCAAGATGGATATTGGAAATGATCACTTGAAGCACCTACAGTACCAGAAATAGATGAACCACCATCCAATGAAATTATACCGATGTCAGTAGCTACATCTCCCTTTATGGATGCCCCACCTGTTAGCTTAATATTGCCTTTAGTTTGTACTGCAAATTCAGGGGTAGCAGTATTTAAATTTTCCTCATCATCCCCACCATTATTATTAGTTGTTTCGGCATCAAGAACAAAGTCTACACTTTGCTGTAGTTCTCTTTTTTGTGAAGGCGATTCCCCATATGTACCGATAGAAGTTATCCAATATCGAAGATTCGTATCTAAATCCTGTTTTAGGGTAATCCTGGCAATAGGTTGCATTCCTAGTTGTTCTTCAAAATTATTTATAATGTTTTCGTTATTTAATAGTGGTTCTATTATGCTTTTAATATTCTCTTCATATAATTCTACAAATTTTTCATACTTTTTCTGTTGAATTGGTAAACGATCGTATTCTGCTTTTGCACTTTGATAAGCTTCATTCGCTTTTTCTAATAAAATTGCTTTTTCATAATTTACACCTGCCTCAGCAATGTAATAAATGGATTGATCTTCTCGCTCATGTTTAGAGAGTTTTAAGGAATTTGAAGATACAGCAAGTAAACCTAGACCTAAAATCGTCACTAATACAATGGTTAAAAAAACTAATAAAAATGAAAAGCCTTCATCATTTAGTAGACTTTTTTTCATCTTTTGCACCGTCACCACTCCTAAAAGATAGTTGTGTAGAGATTGTGTGTTCGTTAATACTTTCAATATTAATGGAAATAGAGTCGCCAATACTTGTTAAGGAAAATGAGTGTATATGAGTTGCAATAACCTCGTTGTTACGAGTAATCGTATTTTTTTCAGCATCAAAGATATATGTGTATTGAATAGAACCATCTCTGTTTTTAAATGTTGAATTATTAGGATCATACGTAATGGTTTTTCTCATATCTTTCGTAATGAGCTTTAAAACATAAGACAACTCGGATAGCTGTTCATTATTTTCAAGTTGTTTTTTATTAGTTTCTTTGCTAGACGAAAGTATACTAAAAAGAATTGTTGAAACAATGCTTAAAATTAAGATAACAGCAAGTACTTCCACGAGTGTAAAACCTCTGTTATTTTTTATGAACCACATGTATTCACTTCCTACTATATATATTTTCCATCTTGCTTTTGAGTACATCGTTCTCATAAACTTCGATAACAATAGTATCTAGATATTCATATTGACAATGGCGCTTAATGGTTAGAATAAACCGTCTATCTTCCATCTGTTTTTCATAGCTCCAAATAGTTGAAAATTTACTATTTTTACTACAACTAATATATTGAGGATTTTCTGTACTTGTATAGAGTAATTGTCTAGCTAGTTGTTCTTCTGTTCTGCCTTTGATTTCTCTAAATATATTTTCCATTTCATTTTGAGCAAGATAGGTAGAATCTACGATTGTGCTAGAAGTTTTGGAAGTTTTGTTAGATTGAATAAATAATCCGAAAAATGAAAGCAATATTATTGTAATTAGAATTAAAGAAGCAACGACTTCAATTAATGAAAAGCCACCTTCATTTTTAAAATTTTTTTGCAATAATATCGCCCCTTATAAGTTTTTTGTGTCAAAAGAACCAAATGGTTATTTAGTGAATTATGTATTATGAAAAGAGTAGTTCAAAAAGAGTGATTCTAATCGACTAGTAATAAAGTATTCATAACGATAATATAACATTATATAAGAGATAAACTAGTCTAAATCGTGAAATTTTTATATATTTTGAAGGGGTTATTTAAAATAAATTAGGTTTTTAGTAGTGTAATGTAGTAGTAAATATAGTATTCTAGTATCTGGATGAGCATAAAGTTGCAAACCAATAAATTACGATGTTTAAGGGGGATTGACAGATGAAAAAAATTATAACCATTACTGTATTATTGATTGGAATATTTATACTAGCTGTAGTCTGTCTACCTAATTTTATAATAAATGGGAAAGTTTTTGCTAGTGATGAGACAAAAAGTTCAACAATTGGAGGTATAAAAGTCGGGGGTGTTAATAGTGCAAATTTATTACCAACTGTGGAAAAAGCAATTAAAGACTGGCAGCAAACAGAAATAAATGTTAAAAGTACTAATATCTCTAAGACCATTGACCCGAAACAATTAATTTTTGATACTACTACAGCCATATCACAGTTTGAACTGCTGACAAAAAAACCATGGTATGCCTTTTGGAAAAATGAAAAAATTGTACATATCCCCATTCCTGTAACTGCCAGCGACACTGTTATTCAGGAACTAGATGAAATGGGCATTTTGGATACTGATAAAACGCTTCAAAAAATAATAGTACAAGCAAGTTATTTGAAAGAACATGAGGTTGAAGCAGTAATCAATGCTGCTGCTTTGCAAATGCAAGAAAGGATTGCCTTTCAAATTGCGGATGTACCGACAGATAGTCAAGGGGTTGCAAAACTAATCCCTTTATTAAATGACGTCACACTTGTACCGAACCAGTCATTCTCCTTGCTTTCACTTTTAGGGGAACAGGCTGGAGCTGCGAATGATACAGGTTTAGATTTTGTAGCTTCCATCCTCTATAGTGTAATTCTTCAGACAGAGTATGAAGTTCTAGAAAGACATTCTCAACAAACAAAGCCCAACTATTTACAACTGGGGATTGAAGCGGATGTCAATGCTGCATTAGCGAAAGACTTACAATTTATTAATCGTTCTCATCAGCTTGGCAAAATGCAAGCTACAATTGAGGGCAATCAATTAAAAATAGAAATATTTACAGCAGTAAAAGACAAAGATATAACGGTTCGTATCAGTAAAGATAAAATCGTTAAGCCACGAACTATTTACCGTTATTCAGAAGATTTAAAGGCTGGTCAAGAGCGTGTGGAACAAGAGGGGAAAGAAGGGGTGAGAGTTGAAGTTTATCGTTCCATTGTAGAGAACGGTGCAATGGAAGAACAGTTTATTAGCAGAGATTACTATGCGCCTCAAAATCGGATTGTGACACGTTCATCGCAGGAGCCTATTACAGTCACTCCACCAACAAAAAACGCAGGGCAAAGTATAGCAGATCCTGATTTAGAGATAGATTTAGATGGCAACGGCTTACCTGATATAAAACCTTCAACACCTGAAGAATCTGAGCAAGAAGATGGACCAGAAATTGTCTATGGTTATTATGACAAGGGCGGTAATTTTGTACAAACAAGTCCATAATGATTGGAGGTATTTTTATGGCGATGAAGCCAGGTCGTAAACGTTTAGGGGATTTACTTGTTGAATCAGGCGTTATTACAGCAGAACAGCTAGAGTATGCACTGACTACTAAGTTGAAAAATGAGAAACTAGGTGATTTTCTCATTAAAGAAAACGTCTTAACGGAGCAACAACTCATTGAAGTTTTAGAATTTCAGCTAGGTATCCCTCATATTAGCTTAAATCAATTTTCAATCAGCCCTGAATTATTGCAATTAATTCCTGCTGAGTTGGCAAAGCGGACAAATATTATGCCTATCCGCAAAGAGAAAAATAAATTGTTTATTGCGATGGAAGACCCGATGGATTATTTTGCTATCGAAGAAGTCCGTATGACGACAGGCTGTCAGATTGAAACAAGCATTGCTGCAAAAGATGATCTATATCGTACAATTACCAAATATTATGATTTGCAGGAGTCGATGGATGCTGCAATGTTAGATTTAGCGGCAACTAGTACTGAAACGCAAGACGAGATTGAGAATGAAGATTCACCCATTGTTCGTTTAGTAAATCAAATTATTGCCAATGGTGTAGCACAAAGAGCCAGTGATATTCATTTTGATCCACAAGAAACAGAGCTACGTGTGCGCTACAGAGTAGATGGAGTACTTCGTACAGAGAGGTCATTGCCCAAGCATATGCAAAACGTAGTATTGGCTCGGATTAAAATAATGGGCAATTTAAATATTACAGAAAATCGTATTCCACAAGATGGGCGTATAAAAACGAATGTCAATTTTAGGCCAGTTGATATACGATTAGCCACATTACCGACTGTCTTTGGAGAAAAAGTTGTTATGCGTATTTTAGATTTAACCAATTCGTCCAATGATATTGAGAAATTAGGCTTTAGTGCTACGAATGAAGTACTATTCAGGAAAATGATAAGCCGTCCCAACGGCATGATGCTTATTACTGGACCTACGGGTTCTGGTAAATCCTCTACGTTATATGCAGCTCTTTCGCATTTAAATGAGGAAGGCGTCAACATTATTACGGTTGAGGATCCTGTGGAATACCAATTAGATGGCATCAATCAGATCCAAGTAAAGGAAGAGGTTGGCTTAACGTTTGCGGTAGGGTTACGTTCGATTTTACGACAGGACCCTGACATTGTGATGATAGGGGAAGTTCGTGATCTTGAAACAGCGCAAATTGCTATACGTGCTTCACTTACAGGACATTTAGTGTTAAGTACGCTGCATACTAATAGTGCAGTAGAATCCATCTCACGTTTACATGATATGGGCATTGAACCATTTCTACTATCTTCCTCACTTGTAGGCATTATGGCTCAACGACTTGTACGTAAAGTTTGTCGTGATTGTGCTGAACCATATGTATTCACCTCACGTGAATTAGAAATACTAGAGGAAAATGGGCTGGAAGGTGTTACCCAAGGTAAAAGAGGGCGTGGTTGTCCTGCATGTAATCATACAGGCTATCGAGGACGTATGGCGATTCATGAAATCCTTCCAGTGGATCGAAAAGTGAAGGACATGATTTTAAATCGAGAAGGTGATTTGGTTCTTCGGGATTATATGAATGACAAAGGCTATCACACCCTATTAGTAGATGGACTATTAAAGGTTGTAGCAGGTCAAACAACAACATCAGAAATTTTACGTGTTGCAAGTGTAGATTAGGGGTGATAAAAATGACATCTTATTCAATCGTTGAATTATTAACACGTGCGTTTGAAGAAAAAGCATCGGATCTTCATTTAACAAAAGGTATTCCGCCAGTATATCGTATTCATGGGCAGTTGGAACATTACGGTGCAGATCCATTAGATTCTGAAGAATTAAAGGGAATGGTAAATGCCATTCTTCCTGTACATAAACAACAGGAGTTTGAGGAAAAGGGAGAAACTGACTTTAACTTTTCATTGCCTGGGAAATGTCGATTCCGTGTAAATGCCTATCATCAGCGAAATGAAGTGACAATAGCGGCTCGTTTAATTGAAGCTAAAATTCCTTCTATTGAAGCACTTAATATGCCACAAGTGTTATATAAGCTTGCGGAAAAACCACAAGGTTTAATTTTAGTAACTGGTCCAACAGGCTCAGGTAAATCAACTACATTAGCAGCAATGATTGATTATATCAACGAGACAAGATCAAAACATATTATTACGTTAGAGGATCCAATTGAATACTTGCATACTCATAAAAAGTCTATCATCAATCAGCGTGAGGTTGGTGTCGATACAATGAGTTTTGCGAATGGTTTACGAGCATCATTGCGTCAAGACCCAGATATTATTTTAGTTGGGGAGATGCGAGATTATGAAACGATTTCAACGGCTATCACGGCTGCTGAAACAGGGCATTTAGTAATGGCAACACTTCATACAAGTAGTGCACCAACTACAATCGACCGTATTATTGATGTATTTCCACCGCATCAGCAAAGTCAAATTCGAGTACAGCTTGCGAATGTACTGCAAGGTATTGTTTCACAGCGTTTATTTATTCGTAAAGATGTAAAAGGGCGCATTGCTGCGACAGAAATTTTAGTACAAGCTCCTGCCATTTCGAATTTAATTCGCAATGAAAAAATTCACCAAATTCCAAGCGTAATGCAGACAAGTAAAGCATTGGGCATGCACACATTAGAATCTTCGATGCAGCACCTGATTACCACAGGTAAGATCTCGCTAGAAGATGCACGGCCATACATGAACGCTGGTGATTATAGTTGACTGTATTTCGTTTTAGTGGTCGCACCAAAACAGGAGCACCTAAAAAGGGCATTATTGAAGCCCCAAATAAAAAAATTGCTATGGAGAAGCTTCGTGCACAAGGAATAAATGCGCGAGAGCTTCAAGAATCAAATAGCATTTTACATAAGGACATTGCCATTGGTACAAAAGTGAAGCACCAAGAGTTTGTTATTTATTGTCGGCAGTATGCGACATTAATTCGTGCTGGTGTCCCTGTCGTTGAAGCGACGCGTATTTTGGGTGAGCAAACACGGAATAAACCACTAAAGCGAGCATTGATGCAAGTTGAAGAGGATATTCGGAGTGGGATGGCATTTTCAGATGCAGCAGGCAAACATACCAAAGTGTTTCCCTTGCTTTTTGTCAATATGATGCGTGCTGGAGAGGCTACTGGTAACGTTGACGACACATTAGATCGTCTGGCAAGCACACTAGAAAAGCAATATAACATCAAGAAAAAAATTCAATCGGCAATGACCTATCCAGCAATATTATCCCTTTTAACGCTGGTGGTTGGCATGTTTTTAATGGTTTTTATTGTGCCTACCTTTATGGATGCATTTAAAGATATGGACTTAGAAATGCCGCTAATTACAGTTATTGTTGTTGGTATAAGTGATTGGCTGATTCAGTTTTGGTATCTCGTGATTTTAGGGCTATTAGTGTTAGTAGTGGGATCACGTTATTTTTATAAAAATAATAAAGAGTTTCATTATACGGTTAATGTTTTGTTACTCCGCATGCCTATCTTTGGCCAACTTTTACAAAAAGATATTATAGCGAGAATGACGAGAACTCTATCTACTCTTTTTAGTAGCTCGGTGCCGATTTTACAAGCCCTAACGATTGTTGAAAAAGTCGGAGGTAATCCAGTTATGGGAAAAGTAGTGCTGGAGGCCCGCGATAATTTAGAAAAGGGTGGCACATTATCAGAGCCACTTGAAAAAAGCTGGCTATTTCCACCTCTTGTTACACAAATGACAGCAATTGGTGAGAAAACAGGCTCCTTGGATTACATGCTTGAAAAAATTGCTGATTTTTACGAGGAAGAAGTAAACCGTGCCGTCGATACAATGAAGTCACTTATCGAACCTTTAATGATTATAGTACTTGCTCTTGTTGTAGGAGTAATTGTTGCGGCTATATTCTTACCAATGTTCCAACTATATGAAAATATGTAATTTTTAATTATATAAAACTTATTTAGAAATTGAATTAGAAGACCGTGTTTTCACACTTCATATAAAACTACTAAGGAGGAATTCTCTATGTTTAAAAAATGGAAAAATAAAAAACTATTGAAAAATGAGAAGGGTTTAACATTAGTTGAACTTTTAGCTGTAATTGTTATTTTAGCAATTATCGCAGCAATCGCTGTGCCTGCAATTGGTAATATTATTAATAAGTCAAAGGACCGTGCTATTTTAGCAGAAGCATCAAATATTCTATCTGGTGCTAAGATTGCTTATATTGATGGCGCTTGTAAAGGAGACAGCTCAGATAATGAGTGTGTGAAAGATGAATTAGAAGCGTTTGTAGATGGTATTGAGCTAGGAAGCAATGATAAAGTAACGTATAACGAAAGTGAAAAAAAATGGTCAATTTCATATGGTAGATTTGAAGAGATTAAAACAGAGAGTCTCAAAGTTAGCTCAACTGCAGGTGCAATAACAATATTTGAAGAAGAACTTAATAAACTATTAAAAAGTGCAGGAGTAGATAAGAAAAAAACAGAAAATACTAAAACTCAATAATCAGTCCTCCCAACCCATTCAGAAACGATAATTTTCTTGCGTTTCTGGCTGGGGAATGGATGACTAATTGATAAAATCATTTATACTGAATAGGAAAAGGAGGTCTTTTCACATGTTTAAGAGAAAGAGAAAGTCGCATGTATCGATTGAACTGAAGGATTATGTGCTACGTGCGATTGTGGCGAAAGGACCTGAGCCTAGTCAATGGCATGGCTATGAATATCCTTTACCAGCTGATATTGTTGAAAATGGAGCAATCATAGATGAGGTGGCTCTTTTTGAAATTATTAAAGAACAGGTTGTGAAGTGGACAGGAAAAAAACAGGCTGTTCGTATGTTTGTGCCTGATACAACTGTTTTATTAAAAAGTTTCGAGCATCCTAAAGATGTTAAACCTCAGGAATTACGAGGATATGCTGAAATGGAGTTGGGCCATTCTATTCATTTACCTTTTCAGGACCCGTTAATTGATGTTTATGATCCCGATGCGGAGGACGGTAAAGCGATATTATTTGCAGCACCTTCAGAGGAAATTACGAAAATAGTAGGAATGCTGTTAGATGTCTCCTTGGACCCTGAAGCTGCCGATATTCGTGCCTTATGCAATATACGTTTGTTAGAACATATGTCAATGTTAGTGCCTAATAAAACATATTTAATTGCTGATTGGTCTATCAATGAACTTTCCATTAGTATCTTTTCAAACGGACAGGTTGAGTTTTTGCGTTATCAATCGATTGAAACAGATATGGCACAATGGCAGGGCAAAAAAGTCGATGAATTTAGCTACCAATTTCTCTACAATGGTGAAACCGAAGATTACCAGATGGTCGTCATGGATCAGGTTTTAGAAATTGATCGGATGATGAATTTCTTTAAGTTTTCTTTACATAAAGGGGAAAAAACAGTAGATGAAATCATAATACTTGGTGATAACCCGTTACTCAAATCAATAGGAACCTTATTATCTTCTAATTTAGAGACACCTTTGATGATTGTTGATGGAGCAAAAATTGAAAAGTTCTTTCCTTATTTTAAAAAAGAATTTTCAACATTGCTAGGCTTAGCTTTGAAGGAGGTTCATTAATGGTTCCAGATATAAACCTCTTACCACAGCTTGAAAAACGGTCTACTTCACCAAAGCTTTTTTATAGCTTGATAATTGTCATAGTGGGTCTAATAGTAGCTTATTTACTATTTATATTTTTTACAGCTAAAAGTGATTTGTCACGTTTATCTGCTGAGGAAAAGACATTAACGACACAGCTTGAACAATTACAGCAAGAGTTAGATGTAAGACAAAGTGTTGATCAGGGATCATTGGAGGAATCTGTTGCCTATATTCAAGGTGTTTCTTATCCTGTAACCCCATTAATTGATGAAACGAAAACTTTACTACCAACTCAAACGTACTTGCGTAGCTACGTTTTTGGGGAAAATACAGTTAATATTGAAGTGGATTTTGAAACGATGACCGATATATCGAAATATGTAGAGCGACTTTTAATGAGTAGTTTTTTTACAGACGCACAAATTAATACAGTGTCAAACTTTGATATAGAGCTTGGCGAACAGAAGGAATTAACGCCTGAACAAAAATTTAAAGAAGTACCACGTTATTCAGTGTCCATTACGGCGACAATCGACTTTATGTATTTAGCTGGAGGACGACGCTCATGAATAAATTAACGAGTAGTAAAAATTCATCTATTATCTTGTTATTGACTTTAATCGTTTCTATTTTATTTGCGCTTTATTATTATTTATTATTACCAAGATTAAATGAAGTAGAAGCAAAAGAGAGTCATGTATCACAGATACAGCAAGAGATTTCTAGTGTAAAAGAACAATTAGCTCAATTAGACAAGGAGCAGGGTCAGCCGACTATCAATGTTTTAGCGTTAAGACAGAAGCTACCTACAACAAGAGCTGTTGAAAAGATCATACTAGATTTAGCTGAGATTGAGGAAGTGACAGGAACACGCATAAAGTCATTAACAGTTCAAAATGATGATGCGGCTGTTTCGCAATCAGATGTATCGCAAGACCTTAATCTGTTGGAGCAAGCTGAAGAAGAGGTTAATGGTGAGCAGGATAACAAGATTACGAGTTCACCGATTTCATCTATTTCAAAGGATTCCTTACCATCGAATTTAAAGTTGATTACTTTTATATTAGAGGTTGGGGCGCTTGATTTTAATTCTCTAGAGAGCTTTTTACAGGAAATTGAACAATTACAGCGTGTGATGAAAACGGATACTATCGAATTCAAATTGCCTGGAGAGCAGGATCAATTAGAAAAAGATACGGATCTTACTTTACAAGCTACCGTCCAGGTGACGACGTTCTATTACGAAGGAGAGTAATAATTGCATTGATAGGCGTTCCATACTGCATCTGTATGGGCGCCTATTAGTTTAGGAGGACAGAAAATTGGAAATGGCTTATACAATCTTTCTATTTTTATTTGGGCTTGTCTTTGGCTCTTTTTATAATGTGGTAGGCTTACGTGTGCCACAGAAGGAGTCGATTGTACAACCTCCTTCACATTGTACTAAATGTCAAAGGCAACTGACGGCGCTTGATTTAGTGCCAGTTTTATCTTATGTGTTTTTTGGGGGGAAATGTCGGAGCTGTGGTAATAAAATAGCTTGGATTTATCCAGTAATGGAATTATTAACAGGATTATTGTTTGCCTTTGCATATTGGCAGCTTGGTTGGAGCATAGAGTTTATAGTAGCCCTATTTTTTATTTCATTATTAGTCATCATTGTTGTTTCTGATATAGCCTATATGCTGATTCCGAATAAGGTGCTTTTATTCTTTTTACCCTTCCTTATTATTGGACGAGTATTGTCGCCATTAACACCCTGGTGGGACTGTGCTGTAGGTGCAGTCGTTGGTTTCGGCATATTATATAGTATTGCTGTGATATCAAACGGGGGCATGGGTGGAGGCGATATTAAATTATTCTTTTTAATTGGACTTGTTCTTGGTACAATGCATACACTGTTAACATTATTTATAGCTGCAGTTATCGGCATGATTGTCGGGCTTGTCGTGTTAACGAAGAACAAGCAGGGGAGAAAAACACCTATTCCTTTTGGACCTTCTATTGCATTAGCCGCTATCATTGTCTATTTTTATGGGGATTCATTAATCGATTGGTATTTAGGTTTTTGGTAATTGTTCAATCTTCAAGCATATGGAGGGAAGCAAGTGAAACCGATTATTGGCATTACAGCCTTTGTGGAAGATGATTTATCCTCTCGATTAAATGCTGCTTACAGTAAAAGTATCATTGATGCAGGTGGGATTCCGCTTATTATTCCACTTGGCGTAGAGGAGGATGCCACACAAATTCTATCCCTTACAGATGGTTTATTGTTATCTGGAGGCTATGACGTGCATCCATTTCTGTATGGGGCAGAGCCTGCACCAAAACTAGGGAAAATTCATCCAGCAAGAGATACGGTAGAGTTAGCATTAATTGAAGCGGCATTCACACGAAAGATGCCTATTTTGGGTATTTGCCGAGGCATTCAAATACTAAATGTAGCACTAGGTGGTACTTTATTTCAGGATATTGATAGTGACCATTTTAGTACTAAGCTGCTCAAGCATGTACAGCAATCTGCTCGAGCTGTAGCTACTCATTATGTACAAATTATGGAGGAGAATTTATTAGCGACCATTTTACAACAAGAGAAAATAGCGGTAAATTCATTTCATCATCAGGCAGTTAATGTATTAGCAGAGAAATTAAAAGTAGCAGCAAAATCGAGTGATGGCATTATCGAAGCAGTTGTTCATGAAGAGTTGCCATTTTGCTTGGCTGTTCAGTGGCATCCCGAGGAACTAGCTATAGCAGGAGATGAGCCTGCACAAAAATTATTTTCAGCCTTTGTTGAAGCTAGCTTAAAATTCAAAAAGGAAGCGTAGCAGGGGGACTGTACAAAGAATCCAACCATATATGGATTCTTTTTTTGCGTAAAAAAGAGGATACATGCTCTTAGAAGGAACACATAATCCTCAAAACCTACTTTAAATGATTAATGTACACGACGATATAGTCCTACAACTTGTCCTAAAATAGAAACTTGATCGACGATAATAGGCTCCATAGATGAGTTTTCAGGCTGTAAACGGAAATGATTTTTTTCCTTGAAGAAACGTTTGACCGTTGCTTCATCCTCTGCTGTCATGGCTACAACAATATCTCCGTTATTAGCTGTTGCCTTTTGCTTCACAATAACTAAATCGCCGTCTAAAATTCCTGCTTCAATCATAGATTCCCCCATAATCTCTAGCATGAATAACTGATCCTCGCTTGTGCCATACGTATCTGGTAATGGGAAATATTCTTCAATGTTTTCAATAGCAGTAATTGGGGAACCAGCAGTTACCTTCCCCACAAGTGGTACATGAATGACTTGCTGCTTTTGAATAGACTCTTCAGGCTCTAAAATTTCAATTGCACGTGGCTTTGTTGGATCTCGACGAATAAAGCCCTTTTGTTCTAATCGAGCTAAATGACCATGAACAGTTGAACTTGAAGCAAGTCCGACTGCTTCCCCGATTTCACGTACTGATGGTGGATATCCCTTAGCTCGTACCTCTTCTTTAATAAAAGCCAAAATGTCCTCTTGTCTTTTCGAAACTTTTTTCATGAGTGCTCACCTCTTTTTTCTAATATCATTCTTCTTATTTGATAGTATAACAGAATGCGAACATGTATGCAAACATAGGTTCGAAAAGTGTTTGACAAAAACGTTTGTTCGCTTTATTATGAGAACATACATTCCGAACAAACATTCTAGAAAAGGGGTTGTAACTATGACATGGTTAAAGAAAAATACACATATCTCCATTTTATTAGGAGCTTGTCTATTATTTGCAGGATACCTTTACATCACTGATCCAGGAGATGTTAATTACGCAGAAATTCAAATTGAACATGGGGATAGCTTGTGGTCGTTAGCAGAGCAATACCGTGGTAAGATGAGTACAGATGATTGGATTAAGCTGGTCAAAACAGAAAATGAATTAGCAGATATTAAAATTGTGGCAGGAAAGTCTCTAGTTATTCCTGTATTGGGTGATCAAGCCAATCCCATCCATACTATCGAAATTGCGAGAACTGAACAATGATGAATAAACAAATGTCGGCTGTTGTCTATTGCCGTGTAAGTACTGAAAAAGAAACACAAAGCTCCTCATTAGAGCGCCAACAGGAAGAGTTGCTGCGCTACGCTAGAGAGCAAGGCTATGAGGTAAAGGGTGTATTTAAGGATAAGCATAGCGGCTATGATGTGGAACGCGATGGCTTGCTTGAAATGCTTGATTTCATTAAAGAAAAGGGAATTAATGCCCTTTTTGTACAAGATGAAACACGATTAGGACGTGGGAACGCAAGGATGGCTGTGTTGCATTTATTGCAAAAATCAGCAACAGATGTTTTTTCCATGCGCGATGCAGGACCCGTTCAACTAAATGAAATGGACACGATGCTGCTTGAGATTTTAGCAATCGTGGAGGAGTATCAACGAAGAATCCATAATGCTAAAATACGTCGAGGCATGCGACGCGCTGTAGAAAATGGCTATCGTCCTGAAAATAATTTATCGAACCGAGGGAATCCCTATGGGCAGGAGCGAAAGGATCTACCTGTAGATGAAATTGTCAAGCTACGCAAACGTGGATTTACCTTTGAGGAAATTTCGATCACGCTTCGAGGGTTGGGCTTTGAAGTAAGTAAAGCGACTGTTCATCGTCGCTTCCAAGAACATCAAGAAAGATTAGCAGGCAAATAATATCGCCTGCTAATCTTTTTTATTCACAGTAAAAAATGCTATTGATAGGAAGCCAAACTGTCGATGATGATGTTAGTAGGTAGTTGAAAAGGATACTCTTTATTTATTCGATCATAAAACATTATGCCATTTAAATGATCGATTTCATGTTGGACAACGATCGCCCCATAGCCCTGAAACGGCAAGATGAATTCTTGACCATCAATGTCATATGCTCTGACCTTAATACGCTCGTATCTTGGCACAAAACCATGGACAGGTCGATTAACCGACAGGCAGCCTTCTCCATCAGGTAAATAAATCATATTGAGGGAATGACTTATGATTTTGGGATTGATAAACACCATTTCATTATGATCAAATAGTACAGCAAACATTCGTTTGTCTACACCTATTTGATTTGCAGACAACCCAGTTCCAGGGCGAAGCTTATATTTTTTTGCTAGCGTTGGATCTTGGCTGTTTTTGAGATATTGCAGCATAGCTAATAAAGTATTTCGATCCTCTTGGTTTAAGGGTGTCGTCACTTCTTCGGTTTGTTTTCGTAATAATACCGAGTCTTCTTTCACAAAATCTTTCATGGTAATGATCGAATCAGGAAGAAATTTAGTCATACATAAACACCTCATCAATACGGCTATTGAGGACTTTAGCCATGTTCAAAGCTAATGGCTCGTACTTATCATTTTCAATACAATTAATTGTCTGTCTAACAACACCGCATTCTTTCGTAAGTATAGCTTTGGTTATCCCTAATTTGTTTCTCAACATTTTGATCATACTCCTCAGGTTTATCCCTCCGTTTTGTCTGAAGTGTTAGCCATTTATTTTATACTCTTTTTACTGAATGACCAAATGTTGTTACTATGTAACACGGTCATTTTATAGAGTTCTATGCCATTCTTCTTGCAAGATTGCGTAATAGTATTCATCCCACCAATTGTCACCATGCGGTATACATTTTTTAAAAAATCCTTCACGCCGCATACCGATCTTTTCCATCACTCGGTAAGAAGCTATATTTTCGGGTTGGCATGTTGCTATTATTCTATGAAGCTTCAATTTGGAAAATCCATAATCTAATAGGGCTTGAGCAGCTTCTGATGCATAGCCATGTTGCTGATAAGCAGGATTCAATACCCATCCAATTTCATAGGTATGTTCGCCAAAGCATCGATGAAAAACTAAATGACCAATAACTTCTGGTTGATCGCGTAAAGTAATGGCAAAATGCTTAGCTTGATCCGCGCTATTTTCTGTTATAAATTTTTGGACTTGTTCTTCCGTTAAAACTCCTTCAGGCATATAATGCATCACCGTTTCATCAGACATATAGCTATAAACAGCCTGCCAATCTTGGGCTTCAAATTTTCGGATAAGTAATCGCTGTGTTGTGATGTTCATTTAATTTCCTCCAATAAATATAAATTTTTTCCTTTTATTATTAGTTATACACGACTAACATCTGGAAGTCATGTAAATTATGGCTAAGAAGTGTTATTAAGGGTTGGTATAACTGCATTTTAAGGGAAAGCATGCTATACTTTGCATACTGAAGTCATTAAGCTAGGTATTGAAAGGTGTGTAACAATGTTATCAAAGGAAAAAATTAACCGAATTAATGAACTTTCTGCTAAGGCCAAAAGTGGTCAATTAACAGAAGCAGAGGCTAAGGAGCGAACAGCGCTTCGCAAGGAGTACTTAGATACGTTTAGAGCGACTATGCGAGATACGATTGAAAATGTAAAAGTGGTAGATGCAGAAGGTAATGATGTGACACCAGAGAAAGTAAGACAAGCTAAAAAAAATAAATTTCTAAATTAATGTGACACAATTCAATAAAGTATGTATGAAAACGCAATTAGTATAACAAAAGCATTGTTTTCTAAAGCAATGTTGACTAAACTGTAAAAGAACAATATAGGACGAGAAAGGATGTCACAATATAATGACTCAACACGCGGATCTTTTAGCAATTAATGCTATTCGAACTTTGTCAATCGACGCTATCGAAAAAGCAAATTCTGGTCACCCAGGTTTACCAATGGGGGCGGCGCCAATGGCTTATACGCTATGGACAAAACAATTACGCCATAATCCAGCAAATCCAAAATGGTATAACCGTGATCGTTTTGTACTATCAGCTGGTCATGGTTCTATGCTTCTGTACAGCTTACTTCATCTTGGAGGCTATGGTTTACCAATGGAAGAAATTCAAAACTTCCGCCAATGGGATTCATTAACACCAGGACATCCTGAATACGGTCATACAGTAGGTGTAGAGGCAACAACTGGTCCACTTGGTCAAGGGATTGCTATGACAGTTGGTATGGCAATGGCTGAGCGTCATTTAGCGGCTACTTACAATAAACCTGGTCATGATATCGTTGACCACTACACATTTGCCCTTTGTGGTGATGGTGACTTAATGGAAGGTGTAGCAGCTGAAGCTATTTCATTGGCTGGTCACTTAAAACTTGAAAAATTAATCGTACTTTACGATTCTAATGATATTTCTTTAGACGGTGACTTAGAAAAGTCATTCTCAGAAAACGTACAAAAACGCTTTGAATCTTATGGCTGGAATTACTTAAAAGTGGCTGATGGTACAGATGTAGATGCCATTAATGCCACAATTGAAGAAGCGAAAAAATCAACTGGCAAACCAACATTAATTGAAGTAAAAACAGTGATTGGTTTTGGTTCTCCAAATAAATCTGGTAAAGCAGATTCACATGGTGCGCCACTTGGTACAGATGAAGTTGTCTTAACGAAAGCTGCGTATGAATGGGCACACGAGCCATTCCAAATTCCTGCTGAAGTGTATGATACATTTAATGCTGCTGCTGAAATACAAGGTGCACAATCTGAGGAAGCTTGGAATGCTAAATTTGCTGCATATAAAGAAGAGTTCCCAGAGTTAGCGGCTCAATTTGAAAAAGCGATGAATGGTGAATTACCAGAGGACTTTGCGTCAGAGCTACCAGTATATGAGGCAGGTAAATCTGTAGCAACACGTTCTTCTTCTGGTGACGCGATTAATGCCATTGCGAAGAAAACTCCTTCATTCTTTGGTGGTTCCGCTGACCTTGCTGGCTCCAATAAAACAACGATGAAGGGTGCAGGCGATTTCTCTGCAGACGATTATGCTGGTCGCAACATCTGGTTTGGTGTTCGTGAATTTGCAATGGGTGCTGCAATGAACGGTATGGCTCTTCATGGTGGTTTAAATGTATTTGGCGGTACGTTCTTCGTATTCTCTGATTATGTTCGTCCAGCAGTTCGTCTTTCTGCATTAATGGGGCTTCCTGTAACATATGTATTTACACATGACTCTATAGCAGTAGGGGAAGATGGTCCGACACATGAACCAATCGAACACCTTGCATCACTACGTGCGATGCCAAATCTCTCTGTTATTCGTCCTGCGGATGCAAATGAATCAGCAGTAGCTTGGGAGCTTGCCGTAGCATCAGAAAAAACGCCAACCGTTTTAGTATTATCTCGTCAAAACTTACCTGTGCTTGACGCCTCTATTGAAACAGTTCGTGATGGTGTTACGAAGGGTGCTTACACAGTATCTCCTGCTACAAAAGAAGTAGCAGATGCTATTTTAATCGCAACAGGCTCTGAGGTTTCACTTGCTGTTGAAGCACAGAAAGCGTTAAAAGCAGAAGGTGTGGATGTGGCAGTTGTTTCCATGCCGTCTATGGATCGCTTTGAAAAACAAGACGCAGCTTATAAAGAATCTGTCCTACCAAAAGCTGTGACAAAACGTCTTGCGATTGAAATGGGTGCATCATTTGGCTGGCATAAATATACTGGCTTTGAAGGTGACGTTCTTGCAATCGACAAGTTCGGTGCATCAGCTCCTGGTGAATTAGTAATGGAAAAATACGGATTCACTGTAGAAAATGTCGTAGCGAAAGTAAAAGCACTATAATTTATATTAAAATACCGCAACACTCAGTCGATGTTTAAGTTCGCTGAGTGTTGCGGTATTTTTTTATCGTTTTTCATTATGATAAAAGTGAGATTATTGCAGAGGTGCTGCATCATTTTGCCAAGTATCCAAAGGAACAATTTATCATGATCGGGGCTCGTGAAAATGATTTTGATGCTATCAGCGTGACATATGGTTATGGATCATGACAAGAATTAGAAAAGGTATATTGTGGATCTAATCAAGTATCTCTAAATACATGAAAAAACTGCATGCTGACATGCAGTTTTTTATGTAGGTGTTATTTAGCAAGGCCACTTTGAAAAGCGTAGACAACGGCCTGTGTACGATCTTGCACTTCGAGCTTTGCTAAAATATTGCTAACATGTGTTTTTACGGTCTTTAAGGCAATGTATAGTTCGTCAGCGATTTCCTGATTGGCTTTACCCTTTGCCATGAGCAATAATACTTCCATTTCACGGTCAGTGAGCTGTTCGTAAAGGGGCGTATTATTACCGTGGCGCATACGGTGCATCATTTTGGATGTGACTTCTGGCTCTAATACTGTTTCGCCACCTATGGTTTTACGAATAGCATCGGCAATTTGTTTAGCATTAGAAGTTTTTAAAATATAGCTTACCGCACCAGCCTCTAAAGCAGGGTAGACTTTATCGTCATCTAAAAAACTAGTCACCATCATGATTTTTGCCTCTGGCCATGCCGTTAAAATTTCCGCTGTTGCCTCTGCTCCTGTCATGATGGGCATGACATTATCCATTAAAATAATATCAGGTCTTAGGGCAAGGGCACGCTCCACAGCCTCTTTGCCGTTTTCAGCCTCACCTACAACTGTAATATCTGGTTGTGCTGAAAGATAGGCTGAAACGCCAATCCGTACCATTTCATGATCATCCACTATGAGCACTTGTATCATCGACATGAACCTCCTCCTTCTGTAGCGGAATTTTAACCTCCACAATCGTTCCTTCTTCAGGCACGGACACAATTTTGTATGTGCAGCCAATTTCAACAGCTCGTTCAGCTATATTTTGTAAGCCGTACGAAGTTGATTTATCGGCCTCCACATCAAAGCCTAACCCATTATCCTGAATTCGTAAAATGGCTAAGTCATCTCGTGCAACAAGCAGTAACTCCACTTCACTTGCTTTGGCATGACGGAGCGTGTTAGAGAGGGCTTCCTGTGCAATACGGAATAAATGGTCTTCTTCTGCTTTTGTTAAGGCCATTTCCTCTAGCTCATATTCAATATGGAAATAAACTTTTTGTTGAAGTTCAATAATCAATTCCTCTAAGCCTTGTGCTAGCGTTTTATTGTGTAGAGCTACAGGTCGTAAGTGGAGCAGCAATGCGCGCATTTCTAGCTGTGCCTGCTGAACAATCTTTTCCACCTGTTTTAAGCTAGTAGCATTTTCGTCATTTTCAGTTAATGCTGAGAGTAACATAGAAGCCGCAAATAATTGCTGTGATACGGAATCATGCAATTCCCTAGCAAGTCGTTGGCGTTCAGCAATAATACGCTCCTGAATAATTTTATCATTTGCTTCTGCCCGTTCATTGGAGAGTCGCTGTAAGCTTTTTCGCTGTGTATCGATTAATTCACTTGTTTGAACTATTGCCTTTTTTAATGATTTCGGAAGTGCTTGTTTTTTAGGGAAAATAAAATCAGGCTCGATTAATTGCTTCACAATGCGTGTTGCTTGAGCTTCTCGTGCTCGAGCAGTCATGCTGATCCAGCTAGCAAACAGGAAGCTAAGTACAAACAGGCTAACTACGATGATGCCTCCTAGCGGAATATTATCGTAAGTCTGCTGCCACAATGGCTCCCATGTTTTTTCATCCGGATTGCCCCATACCGCCACAAGCAGACCGAAAACAGCACTCATTAAAATGAAAAATAGCGTAAACAATCTTGAGATAAAGGCAATCATTTTCGTAGCACCTCCAAATCTCCCAGCCAGGTTGCGACATGAATAATTAAAACGCGTTTAGCATCCTCAGGGTTGCCGTCAGCGAAAGTAATACTTTCATTTAAGATGCGTTGTGGCCCCTTATGTAAGCAGATAAGCTCACCAAATAACGTCGTATACTGTAAACGGAAAGGGATTTCATAGGGAATATAGATTTGAACTTTCCCGATCCCTTGGCGAATTGTAATGAGACTAGTGCCAGCAGGTAAGATTGTTTGTGTTGTATCAATCGTAATATCTCCTGCAAGGCGTTGAATTTGTACATCTTGCCATTTGTACGCTTCTGTAGGTGCTGGCATTGTGCCAATCAAGTCATTTTTAGTTGTAGGAAGCTTTTCAAAAAGCTCTGCACCGACTACCTTTGGTTCGTTTTCTCGTTGTAGGTATTGATAAAGCATATATAAGAGCATGATGACGACGAATAAACGTAGGCTCCACATGGTAAACAAAGCAATAGCAATGAAGAAAATTCCTGTCCATTTAAAAAAACGAACTTTTTTGGAAAAACTTAAATAAAGAAGTACTGCCCCAATCAATAAACAGAAGGCTCCGCCATTATTAAAAATAGTAAGCTCTACAAAGACGAGTAAAAAGAAGCATAGTACCCAAAACGTGAGCTTATTTGTTGTGAAATTTTGCAAGAGGGTCACCCTTCCTTCTACTAATAGTATAAGAGAGGGAATGGGACCCTCTATTTTTAAACGTGAAAGAATGCGCCTTATAAAGTTGGCGCATTGCTTTCATTATAACATGTTATTTATTTTCAATTAGCAGTGGTGAGTGATCTTCTGCTGCTTTTTTTTCTAATTCTGCCAGTCTTGCCTCGAAAGTTGTTACCTCATGATCTTTATCGATTTGGTAAGCTAATTTATCGATATAGGCTTCTAAATCTTCAAAATTTGTTTTATTGTTTTTGGCAATCATGCCGTCCATTTGATGGTGAGCACGTGTTACATTTTCTTTTCCCATCAGCTGTAATTGACGTACTTTCATATCTTTAATTTTATGCTTCATTGTTTCGAATTTACGCTCTAGCTCGAAGTATTCACGTGTACTCGATTCAATGCTCGCTTGTAGTGTATGATTACGAGCTGTGTAAGCCGTTACTTCATCTGTAGCGAAATCAATTAAATCCTGTTCACCACTAGTTGTTGCCAATGTTAGTTGGGCTTCACGTTTAGCTAGTAATTCAGCATTTTGCTTATATTCTTGCTCTAGCTTTTCTTTTAATTGCCCTTGTCGTTCTAATAATTTACCTGTTTGTTCTGTTTGTTTTTCTGCCTCGCGAATGTATTGATTTAACATTGCAATCGGATTTTTTTGTTCCTTTTTATCAAATATTTGATGTAAGTCTGCCTCTACTGTATATCTAAAACGTTGAAATAAATTCATTTAATTTCGCTCCTTTTTATTTTGTTAAGTTTGACCATTCTTTTTCAAAGTTTGTAAACGGATCTTCTTCTTTTTTCCCTTCGATTGTAGGGATTTTTACATCTTCGCCATTCCATTTTTTATAGATGACATAGATAATAGCGATAGCTGCAAGACCGATCATTGCTGGAATGTTAGACACTGCTGATAGAACACCGATTAGACCAACTGTAAACCAGAAAATTTTACCGAATGTTGATTTGCTTGCCATGTAGAAATGCATGCCTAGTGCTACAAATAATCCGGAGAATAGTAAACCTGCCAGTGGTCCTATTAAGGCAAGTGCAACACATGCTGCGATGACGCCTCCAGTTAATAAAAGAAATTTTTTCATTTGTTTTAGCTCCTTTCGTTTGTACCTTTATGTTACCTCTATACAAGATTGTCTAAAACGGACTCGAAATTGATTTTGATCTAGGTCTTGAGGCTGAGAACCATCTAAGCTGTAACGAAAGTGGGTTTTTGGCGTATAAAACGAGCTGTTTTTTCTTGTTTTTGGAAAATAACTATTTTGTTTTATCAAAAAATACCATTTGTCATAAAGTCATTTATAGATGCGAAACTAGAATTTTTTCGACAAAAATAGAAGATAGATCCTTCCTTCGTTTGACAAATTAACAAGGTTGGATGAGCTATACTTATGGAAAAGAAACTGAGCGAAGGAGGATTTCTGGTGAGAACCTATTCTATATATAAGATAAAAGAAGAGCATTTAACATTTATTTTTGGCAGAGAGCGTAAGTTGTTAGAGATGATGCAAGGCTGTGAAGACGCCAACGAGAAATCCTTAAAAGAGCTTGCATATATATGTGAATCTGTTCGTTTTGAAGAAATTGCAGCGATGTTGGAACATCAACTTGATTCCAAATATGCACATTTAGAAAGAGCCCGCAATGCTTTGTTTTTAGAACATCCGATAAAAGGCAAAATGGCTATTTATTTGGTCGATCGTAAAATTTGTGTTTATTGTGAAGGTTCGCGAATGCTAGATTTAGATTTATTTCAAATGCTTGCCAAAATGAGTGAACGGTTTATTGCTTTTAATAAACAGGATAATGAGTGTGGGTGGTTAAAGCCGATGAAGTATACAATGCACTAGGAAAATTCACTACAATATATAGTAACACGCTATCATTTGGTGTATAATGGTGCGTGGAGAGTTTTTCTCGGTATATTGTAGTGGAGGAGGTTGGTTGTATGCCTACATGGGGCTGGATTATTATCGTAATTATCGCATTAGCAGCGGGAGCGGCACTTGGTTTCTATTTCGCTCGTCAAGCTATGATGAAATATTTAAAAGAAAACCCACCTATTAATGAGCAAATGATTCGTATGATGATGGCACAAATGGGTCGTACGCCGTCTGAAAAGCAAGTACGTCAAATGATGGCACAAATGAATAAATTCCAAAAGTAATCGGAATGATGAGAGCAACTAGTTCAAACTTAACTAGTTGTTTTTTTTATATTTTTTACAGTATTTAAAAAATTCTTGAAAATCATATAATTCTATCGGGAAACTATGTATAATAGAATTACCATACGGAAAGGGGTTATGTATTATGCAAAAAGAAAAGACAAATGTAGAAAGCTTTGATCTGGATCATACAAAAGTAAAGGCACCTTATGTTCGTTTAGCTGGTATTAAAACGGGCCAAAATGGCGACGAAGTGTACAAATATGATATTCGCTTTAAACAGCCAAATAAAGAGCATATGGATATGCCTGCCTTACATTCTTTAGAGCATTTATCTGCTGACATTATTCGTAACTACTCTGATCACATTGTTGATTTTAGTCCAATGGGTTGCCAAACAGGCTTCTATGTATCACTGATTAATCATAATGATTATGAGGAATTATTAACTATTTTAGAGAAAACATTTATTGATGTGACAAAAGCAACAGCTGTTCCTGCATGCAATGAGGTGCAGTGTGGCTGGGCTGCTAGCCATAGCTTGGAAGGTGCACAATCATTAGCTGAAGAATTTTTAGCAAAACGAGATGAATGGCATATCGTTTTTGGAGAATAATCATTTATAAAACCTTGCGGAGATAATTCCGCAAGGTTTTCTTAGTGTTGAAAAACAAAACAGTCAATTGGAAGGTAGAAATGGATTTCCCTTGCAGGCTACTTGCTTTCCTGTGGGCGAGCGTCCCGAGCCGCTTCCTCCGCTATCGCTCCGTTTAGAGGCTCGCCTGTCTCGTTATCCCACGGGAGTCAAGTAGCCTTCCACTCCAACCTACAAAAGTATTACCTTTTTAGCAAAGGTTTTCAAATAAGGCGAAGGTCTTCACTACTCTTTATGGAGAGGTGTTGTCACACATCACTTCCCCACATTGAAAATAAGAGCTTATTCCCTCTAAAAATAATGGGCTATTTAATCGCTATATTACTATGAAAAAAAGTAAAGACACTTTGCAGAATGGTTGATTGGAGTGGAGCCAGCGTCACTCCTAGGGGATTTAGCGTCACAGATGAGACCCTGGAGCGAGCGTAAGTGAGTGAAGCGGCTCATCGGACGCCCCCTGGAAAGGGCGCTGGCGGAACGGAAATCAACCTCTCACCTTGCAAAGTTGCTTTTTCTGCCTTTGACATGATCTTTTTTCATGTGTGCTAAAAATGGAATGGAATGACATTGGAGGAGGAAGACTCGGGATTGATTTTTTGGTAAATAAAACTTTCTAAAAAATCATGAATTAAATCCTCATATTCATCCATATTTTCATTAAAGGACTGTGCATGTGCCCCAGTGTCAAAAAGTTTTAATTTTTTGGGACCTGCTTTTTTATTGTAGAGATCTAGTGACATCGACGCTGGAATAAATGTATCAGGAATACTGTGAATAAAGAGTACTGGTTTTTCAATATGTGTCACGGCTTCAGCAGGTGTTACACTTTTGAAGGAGTAACCATCTCTGAGGCGAACAAAGAAATCGGCAAAGCGAATGGGAATAATGGAGCCATATTTAAATTCGGTTTTGGCGATTTGCTTCAACAACATGGAAAAATCGGAGAACGCACAGTCTGAAATATAGAAATCAGCACCATCTTCCACTGTTCCAGCATAAAGTAGCATAGTTGCTGCCCCCATGGATTCACCGTGAATCCCAAGGATAGCGTCTTCACCAATCATGGCTTTCACTGTCTTTACTACTGCATCAAGATCATTTTTTTCATAGTAGCCATAACTCGTTGTTTTGCCCCCAGATTCACCATGACGACGATGGTCAAAAATAACTGAATTATAGCCAAGTCTTTCAAATAATCGAGCATATTTTACGGAATTTATTTTATTTTCAGTGACACCGTGACAAATGATGATGGTGTTATTAGTTTGCAAAGGCTGAAACATAATGCCTCGAATTGAGTAGCCATTAGGAGAATCAATATTGAGTTCACATTTCAAGTTATTATTGTACCAAGCTTCATCAAAGCGCTTGGCAGTCGTTTCTCGTTCTCGAACAAACTCCGGGTCTTTTTGTTGGATATACATTAATTTATTGGAAAGCGCGAAGCCGAACAGACCTGTTGCAGCTGCGGCTAGCGTTGTTGTAATACCAGAGAATAAAAGCATCTTCTTTTTCATCATAAAACACCTCCACATGCTGTTTCTTATTTGTAATGTTCCCAACTAAGATTGTTTAAAACACGTCAACATTTTACAATATCTTTGGCAAAACTGCGATTATTTCTATTATCGAAAATCGTCAAAATATTTGTTAAAATATACATATCTGCTAGTAGCATATGCATGCAGTGTTGATTTTTGAACGGGGAAAAGGGGAGAATGATTATGACAAACGAGGTAGTAATCGTGAGTGCTGTGCGTACAGCGATAGGCTCATTTCAGGGGACATTAAAAGACGTACCAGCGACAACGTTAGGTAGCATTGTCATTAAAGAGGCGTTAGCACGTGCAGGTGTAGCAGGAGAACAAGTAGATGAGGTCATTATGGGGAATGTCTTAGCGGCAGGGCTTGGACAAAACCCAGCTCGTCAAGCGGCAATTAAAGCGGGGTTACCTCACGAGGTATCAGCATTAACAATTAATAAAGTATGTGGATCGGGTTTAAAGGCTGTTCATTTAGCCACACAGGCGATTATAGCGGGAGATGCTGAGATTGTTGTTGCGGGGGGCTTTGAAAATATGAGCCAAGCACCTTACGTCTTAAAAAATGCACGAGAAGGCTTCCGAATGGGCGATCAAAAGGTAGTAGATACAATGATTCAAGATGGCCTATGGTGTGCTTTTAATGATTATCATATGGGGATTACCGCTGAAAATTTATGTGATATGTATCAAATTTCTCGAGAAGAGCAGGATGCTTTTGCGGCTCGTTCTCAGCAACGTGCAGAGGCAGCGATTGCAGTTGGCAAGTTTGAAAATGAAATCGTGGCTGTCGAGATTCCACAGCGTAAGGGAGAGCCACTTCTTTTCAATAAAGATGAATTTCCACGAGCAGGTGTGACAGCGGAGTCCTTAGCTAAGCTACGACCAGCATTTAAAAAGGATGGCTCCGTTACCGCAGCGAACGCATCGGGTATTAATGATGGTGCAGCAGCAGTTGTGGTGATGTCAAAGGAAAAAGCACAAAAGTTAGGCATTCAACCAATGGCAATTATTACAGCGAATGCTAGCGCAGGTGTCGATCCAGCTATTATGGGGACAGGTCCTGTAAAAGCTGTCCAAAAAGCACTAACAAAAGCAGAGACAACTTTAGACGATATCGATTTAATTGAAGCAAATGAAGCATTTGCAGCACAATCAATTGCTGTAGATCGTGAATTAAGCTTTAATCATGATAAACTAAATGTTAACGGGGGTGCTATTGCTCTTGGTCATCCAATCGGTGCAAGTGGTGCTCGTATTTTAGTGACGCTATTGCATGAAATGGAAAAGCGTGACGCAAAAACGGGCTTAGCCACATTATGTATCGGTGGGGGACAAGGCGTAGCAACTGTTGTAAAGCGCCCTTGATATCAATAAGAAGGTGAATGTAATGGGAAAGAAACGAAAACAGCAGCAACGCACTGACAATAGCATGACAGCTAGCCTACCTAAGCAAGAGGCGGTCACATTAGCGGATCAGCTTGGCGGCGATGTGCTCGCAAAATTAAAAGCGGCGAAGCAAGATTTAACAGCCAAAGAGCAGGCGGCAGAGGAAGAACGTCAAGCAAAATTAGCGTTTGAACGCAAACAACGTGAAAAAAATAAATCGTTTGAAGAATTACTAAACGAATACGGCGATAAAGGCTCTAAATTTTAAAAATAAAGCAGTGAATTCACACAGGCGGGTTCACTGTTTTGTCTTTTACAGCATTTAAATTATGTCGTTATAGTCGATATACAAAGAGAGATTTTTGAATTTAATGGAACGGGAGACGCTGCCAATAACATATACCTAATTGTAGTTTAGTATCAATTAAATTATGTTAGGAGAACAACATGGTAGAATTACAGACAGAAAGAATAAGATTAATTCCTTTAAACGCCAAGTATCTAAAATTACTAATAGAGCATGAGAAACAAATGGCCAAGCAGTTGTCATTAAGTATGGGTGAGGGGCGTTTAGATTGTGAGCTTAAACAAGCATTGTATTTTAGACTTTCCAAAGTCGTAGAAGATGAGCAAAACTATCTTTGGCATACGAACTGGTTACTTGTGTTAAAAGAGAAAAATTGTGCTGTTGGTGGCATAATGCTAAAAGGTATGCCAAATGACCAAGAGGAAGTTGTGATTGGGTATTATACTTTTCCTCCTTATCAGGGGCAGGGCTATATGACAGAATCAATCATAGCTCTTCAAAACTGGTTACTTCATCAGCTAAATGTAAAATACGTTATTGCAGATACCGAAAAAGATAATGTGGCATCCCATCGAGTTTTAGAAAAAGCAGGAGCTACCTTGTATAAAGAAACAAACTCCCTCTATTTTTGGAGATTCCAACTTTAAAAAAATGGCTAAGACAAAAGACTATGATTGTGCCTTTTGTCTTTATTTTGGTTAAAAATGGTAATGTCACAAAAAAGATTTTTTAGCAAGGCGAGTAGTTCCGTTCCGCCAGCGTCCTTTTCAGGGGGCGTCCGATGATCTGCTTCCCTCACTTACGTTCGCTCCAGGGTCTTCTCTGTGACGCTGGCTCCACTCCACATTAACCATTCTGTAAAAGTGTCAGTAGCAGTAGTGAATAAAATATTTCTATTTTTAGAGAGTGGGACGCGATTAATCACCACTACCATCAATAAAGTAGTGAACACCTTCATTTTATTTGTGAAACCTTTGTAAAAAAGAGAACTCTTTTGTAGAGCGGCAAACCTTTTTTTACTTTAAATTCTATGGATATTTTGTTATTCAACACAATGAAGACAAAAGGCTACGGTAATGCCTTTTGTCTTTTATTTTTAAGTATTTTTCTCAGTGCAACAACGATACTCACAAAAACAATGGCTCCAGCTGTATCGACCAAGACATCTTGGAAGCTCATTGTGCGACCTGGTGTAAAGCTTTGACGAAATTCGTCAATGATAGCAATTGTAGCTGTTCCTGCAATGGCAATACTTGCTGCAAAATGTCTTTTTCCCCAAGCAAAATACAGACCAAGTGCAATGCATCCAAACCCAATAAAATGTGTCAATTTACGAATTAAAAACTCTACAAATGGAAAATAACCACGTTCTTCAACGGAAACGATGGTTCCCCAATAGGGAATTTTTAAAACAGATAGTTGTTTTTCAAAAGGTTTATTGGCAAGTAGATCTTCTAATTCTGGTAGGATACTCTGTTGCTCATAGGTCATACTAGAGGAGATTACTAATATGACAAGACAGATGATGAAGACCAGCCATTTTTTCATCGGTGTTCTTGATACTGCTCATTTTTAGTCAGTTTATTGGCTGCATTAAAATCTGTGATTACGTTGATTTTTTCATAGGCAGCTAGCGTTTGAGCTAGCTGTTGTTGTGAGCTTGCCCCAATTACCGTTGAAGCGATCGTAGGCTCTTTCAAATTAAAGGCGATGGCCAGCGCATGTAAATCATCATATTGTAAAGCTAAGTCTGTTAACGATGCTGTTAATTCCTCTGCCGTATAGCCGTTAAAACCATTGACCTGTTGTAGACGTTGTTGCCAGCTATTTGTTAATAAGCCTTTTGCCACTGTGCCACGTGTTACAACAGATGCACCTTGATTTGCAATAAACTCAAACCATTCTTCAGGGCGACGATCTAGAGCACTATATTGCATCATAACGCTTTTAGCTGAGCTTGCAGGTAAAAATCGCTGCAATACATTTGGACGAATAGAAGAAATGCCATATTCACGAATGAGCCCTTCTTTTTTAAGTCCTTCAAATGTGTCAATAATTCCATCCCAATCATCTTCGATTGTGCCGCCATGTAATTGATAGACATCAATATAGTCTGTACCTAGTCGTCGTAAGCTAGCATAGGCAGCTTCTTTAATATAGTCTGGGGATGCGTCCCAATGCCAACCATCGACGCCTTCTGTCCAACGGTTTCCTACCTTTGTTGCTAGGATGACATCATGACGACGTTTACCTAACGTTGTACCAATGATTTCTTCGTTTGCACCAAAATCATATAAATCCGCTGTGTCGATATAATTAATCCCGGCATCTAATGCCATATCGACAATGGCAGCTGCTTGCTTTTTATCTGTCGAAAGAGACATGCCTCCTAAACTAATCTCTGAAATAAACAATTCACTTATGCCAAGCTGTCTTTTTTTCATATGATCGTCCTCCTTCGATTTCTCTACTTGTAATGGTACAATGAACATATCTGAAGAACAAGCGAGGTTATCGTCAGTGAAAAAGTTTGAGGAAAAAACAACGACAACAACACCAATCTATGATGGAAGAATAATAAAACTACAAATTGATGAGGTAGCTTTACCAAATGGACAGGTTGCGAAACGTGAAATCATAAAGCATCCCGGTGCCGTAGCAGTTATTGCCGTTACGGACGAGGGGAAACTAGTGTTGGTAGAACAATATCGTAAAGCGCTTGAACGTTCAATCGTTGAAATTCCGGCAGGGAAGCTGGAACCTGGTGAGGAGCCAGTGGTGACAGCACGTCGTGAATTAGAGGAAGAGACAGGCTATGGAGCGCATAAACTGACTTTTTTACAAACATTTGCAACATCACCAGGCTTTGCGGATGAAGTTATTCATTTGTTTGTAGCGAGGGAATTATATACAATAGATAATAAAGCAGATTTAGATGAGGATGAATTTGTCGAATTATTAGAAGTTTCGTTGGAAGAAGCACAAATAATGGTGGCAGATCAGCGTATATATGATGCTAAAACGGCATTTGCAGTACTCTGGCTGGCTGCAAATTTAGAAAATAATCTTTTAGCATAATAGAGACGGACGAGCATAAGCTGTACAAACCTTGATAGAAAAGGAGCATGTTTATGTCTCGTACGGTGTCTATTTTTTATCACGCTTCCATCATTGCAGTAAGTTTTGTTTGCGGCGTTATTTTCTTTCATATTATTGGTGGACCGAAAGCGGAACCATTTATATTATTTATAGAGCCTCGTTTAGCAGATGGGGACAGGCACTCCATTTTTCGTTTAGTACTGCCTGTCACTATTTCTATAGGTCTTGTATTATTACTAGCAACACATAGCGTATTAAAAGTTTTAGTGCGTGTGACAGTAGCCATACGTGCCACTTTTTTTGGCTTTAGTTCTGTTTTTTTATTACAAAAACTTGAAGCTTTTTGGCTTTATACGATTTGGTGGTTTCCATTTCAGCTCATCTATTGTATATTGTTGCTAGTCCTATGCAATTTACTTGTACCCGCTTGGTCCAAGCGAAAAATCGGGAAACAAGTATCTGGTCGAACAATTTTGTTGAATTTTATCGCATTTTTCATCATAATAGTTGCTGAGTTTATTGTTATTGCTTATGTGTTAAAATGAAGGATTGAATGGACAGAAATTGTGATCAGATAAAAAATAGAAGCATGTTAGAAATCTATTCACTATCTTGTAATAGGATTTACTCCTTTGGTATAATGGAAAGAGTTTAGGGGGGCGTCACATGGAGAGCCGAATTGATCGTATAAAAAAACAGCTGCATAGTGCTAGTTACAAGCTGACGCCGCAGCGAGAAGCGACAGTTGCTGTCTTGCTTGAGCACGAAGAGGACCACCTAAGTGCTGAGGATGTTTATCTTTTAGTAAAAGAAAAAGCACCAGAGATTGGTCTAGCTACTGTTTATAGAACGTTAGAATTATTAACTGAGCTCAAAATTGTCGACAAAATCAACTTTGGCGATGGCGTATCGCGCTATGACCTACGCCAAGAGGGAGCTGCCCATTTCCACCATCATCTTGTTTGTATCGAATGTGGTGCTGTTGATGAAATTCAAGAAGATTTACTTGAAGATGTGGAAGCCGTTGTTGAAAAACGTTGGAACTTTATTATAAAAGATCACCGACTAACTTTCCACGGCATATGCTGGCGCTGTCATGATAAAAACGACGAATCGAATGAAGAAAAATAACAAAAAGCTGTCTGTTTTAATCTTAAGTATAGATTGAATCGGGCAGTTTTTTGTTTTTTTTGAGGCGGCAAATGTTTTGTTCCGAAAGCGAAGTGTAAGAACAGAAGTTTCCTCGGACGAGCTTAATGAAAGAGTTATTAATAACTTGGACACATTTAAGTAGAGTGGCCTTGGATTAATTATAATGTAACGATAATATGGTTGGATTATGTCGAATAGAGGGGGCTTTAGCACATTTCTTAAGGCCATGATAAAATAGAGAATAATTGACAGTGAGGGGGCGTTATGATGAATGAATTTCAATATGCAGTAGAGGACTATATCCATTTTATTCAGGTGGAAAGGCAGTTATCTGTTAATACATTAGCATCCTATCGCCGTGATTTAGAAAGCTATGTGCATTTTTTGCAGGAAGCAGAGGGGATGGCTGATTTTAGCCGTGTGGAACGAACAACTATTTTGCGGCATTTAGAGCAATTGCGAGCACAAGGGAAGACAAGCCGTACCGTTGCCCGTCATATTTCTTCTATCCGGAGCTTCCATCAATTTTTACTGCGAGAAAAGCGTGCAGAAACAGATCCGACTGTTCATTTAGAAATGCCAACTATTGAGCAAAAGCTACCGAATATCCTATCTATTGAAGAAATCGAAGCGTTACTAACAGCTCCGAATCGAAATAAGCCACAAGGTATACGTGATCTTGCCATGCTAGAGTTACTATATGGATCTGGCATGCGCATCAGTGAGCTCATTGCACTGGATTTAGCCGATATTCATTTAACGATGGGCTTTGTCCGTGTCTTTGGGAAGGGTGGGAAGGAACGAATTATTCCACTTGGCAAAAATGCCCTTTCGGCGATTAATGCCTATTTAAACGGTGCTCGTGGTCAGTTGCAAGGAAAGCACCCAAAAACAGATGCGTTTTTTATTAATCAAAGAGGGAAACGTTTAACAAGGCAGGGTTGTTGGAAATTAATGAAGGAGCATGCTTTAAAGGCAGGCATCCAACATGAATTAACCCCACATACATTGCGTCATTCCTTTGCTACTCATTTGGTCGAAAATGGCGCTGATTTACGAGCGGTGCAGGAGATGCTTGGTCATGCAGATATTTCTACAACGCAGATTTATACACATATTAGTAAAACAAGATTATCTGAGGTCTATAAGCAATTCCATCCACGTGCTTAAAACTCTTCAATAAGTAAAAATTATATTTTAGTCGGATGTCTGACCTTTATTTTTCGCATTTTTTTGGTAAAATAGAGTCATGAGATTAGGAGGCAACCATTATGAATAAACCGTTTAACAAAATCCATGTTGTTGTCATGGACTCAGTAGGTATAGGTGAAGCGCCAGACGCAGCCAATTTTGGTGATGTTGGTGCACATACATTAGGACATATCGCTGAAAAAATGAATGGGCTTACAATGCCAGTGATGGAGTCCTTTGGTTTAGCAAATATTGAATCATTGCAAGGTATGCACGCGGCTACAGAGCCAAAAGCATACTACGGTAAAATGCAAGAAGCATCTGTCGGCAAAGACACGATGACAGGCCATTGGGAAATCATGGGGTTAAATATCGATAAACCATTTAAGGTGTATCCAGAAGGATTTCCAGCGGAGCTTATTGCTGAGTTAGAGCAACGTACAGGTCGTAAAGTACTGTGCAATCAACCAGCAAGCGGTACACAAGTGATTGAAGATTTCGGTAAGGAACATATGGAAACAGGTGCGATTATTGTTTATACATCAGCCGATCCTGTTTTACAGATTGCTGCTCACGAGGAAATCATTCCATTAGAAGAATTATATAAAATTTGCGAAATGGCGCGTGAATTAACATTACAGCCTGAATATTTAGTAGGACGTGTCATTGCAAGACCATTTGTTGGTACGCCAGGCAACTTCACACGTACTGCCAATCGACATGACTACGCATTGAAGCCATTTGGTCGTACAACAATGAATGTTTTAAAGGACGCAGGATTAGATGTCATTGCCATTGGAAAAATCTCAGATATATTCAATGGTGAAGGTGTCACTGATTCGGTACGCACAAAAAATAATATGGATGGTATGGATCAATTTGCAGAGGTTGTCCGCCGTGATTTTCGTGGGATGAGCTTCTTAAATTTAGTGGACTTTGACGCCAACTTTGGTCATCGTCGTGATCCATTAGGCTATGGACAGGCACTACAAGAATTTGATGCACGCCTACCAGAAATTACAGAAGCGATGTCAGAGGATGATTTATTAATCATTACTGCCGATCACGGAAATGATCCAACCTTCCATGGAACAGATCATACACGTGAATATGTACCGTTAATTGTCTATTCACCACGTTTCAATGGTGGAGCAGAACTAGCTTTGCGTGAAACTTTTGCGGATATTGCAGCAACAGTTGCTGAAAACTTTAGTGTAGAAGCACCACCATTCGGCAAAAGTTTCTTACATGATTTGAAATAAGGGGGTTTTTCGTATGAATATGGTTCAATTGTTTGAAAAGAAAAAACAAGGAATAGAGCTATCTCAAGCTGAAATTCAGTATTTTGTTGAAGGCTATACGACGGGTTCCATTCCAGATTATCAAGCAAGTTCACTTTTAATGGCTATACGCTTACTAGGTATGTCTGATGATGAAACATTTTATTTAACAAAGGCCATGATCGAATCAGGGGATGTTATTGATTTAACGTCTATTGATGGCTTTAAAATCGATAAACACTCTACAGGAGGAGTTGGTGACAAGGTCACACTTGTTGTCACACCAATTATCGCTTCTTTAGGAATCCCTGTGGCGAAATTTAGCGGTAAGGGTTTAGGCATTACAGGTGGAACAATCGATAAACTTGAATCCATTGAAGGCTTCAAAACAGAGCTTTCATCACAGGAGTTTATTGACAATGTCAATCAGCATAAAATTGCAGTTGCCGGACAAACAGGGAATCTTGTACCAGCCGACAAAAAATTATATGCATTACGTGATGTGACAGGTACTGTCGATTCTATTCCATTAATCGCTGCGTCGATTATGAGTAAAAAAATTGCAAGTGGTGCAGATGGTATTGTACTTGACGTAAAATGCGGCTCAGGTGCGTTTATGAAGACGCAAGAAGAAGCACAGATTTTAGCGGATACAATGACGGCCATTGGAGAAAAACTTGGGCGTAAAGTTGTCGCACATATTAGTGATATGGATAATCCTTTAGGAAAAATGATTGGCAATAAACTTGAAGTTGTAGAGGCGTATGCCTTATTAAGTGGACGCTTGGAAGAAACGCATGAAGATTTGTTGGATGAATGTATTGTTATTTCTTCCTTAATGTACCAAGTTGCCGCTGGCGTGAATGAAGCGGAAGCGACCGCTGAGGTTAAGCGCGTGCTTGCTGATGGTTCTGCTGCTGCAAAATTTGAGGAGTTCATTGTTGCACAAGGTGGCGTAGTTTCTGATATTGTCCAAAATGAAACCGCTCATAAAGTAGCAGTGACAGCTGTTGCAGAGGGCACTGTGGAAACCATTAATGCGTTATTAGTAGGTGAAGCGAGTGTCAGTCTAGGTGCTGGACGATTAACGAAGGAATCGGTACTTGATTATGATGCAGGCATCCAGCTGATTGCTAAAAAAGGTGACCATGTCAATCATGGCGACACGATTGCTTATTTATATGCCAATCAACCAATTGTTGAAGAGACAATCAATAAAATACAGCAAGCATATACAATTGCATAAAGATTCGTTAGCGAGGGCTCTCACTTTAAGTGAGCTCTCGCTTTTTTGCGTTCTAAGGATCGTTAAACTTTAGCTAGCAATGGCGTTTAGAAAATGTAGATTTATCCCATACTGCACTTAACCTAAAAAGCTATAAGTATGTCGATTAGACACTATTTCGGAAGACTTTGCACTAGTTCTGTCAGCCGCAAGGATTCATTGCATTGAATGTGGAATTGCACGAGGAGGAGGCGATGTTCATGCATTATCAATTAGAAATGGTCACAAGAGAGACTGTCGTTATACGTTTGTTTGGGGAGCTCGATCACCATGCAGTAGAACAAATTCGAGCGAAAATTTCTACAGCAATTTTTCAAGGCACTGTGACGACCATCATTTGGAACTTAGAAGGGCTTTCCTTTATGGATAGTTCAGGCGTTGGCTTAGTGCTTGGTCGAATGCGTGAGTTAGAAGCAGTTGCTGGGCGAACTATTTTATTGAATCCATCGCCAACAATGCGAAAAGTATTTCAATTTTCAGGATTAGGGCCATGGATGATGGATGCAACAGAGGAACAAGCGATTGATCGCGTAAGGGGGATTGTAAATGGATAACGAAATGACATTAACATTTTTAGCACTTAGTGAAAATGAAGCCTTAGCCCGTGTGGCTGTTACAGGTTTTATTGCACAATTAGACCCAACTATTGATGAGCTATCAGAGTTTAAAACAGTTGTCTCTGAAGCGGTTTCCAATGCCATTATTCATGGCTATGAAGAAAATGGTAAGGGTGTTGTTACAGTTCATGCAAAACGTGAGGATGACATTGTAACGGTATCTGTCATGGATAAAGGAATAGGAATTGAGGACGTTAGTCGAGCGATGGAGCCATTATTTACAACGAAAAGTGCGATGGAGCGTTCGGGTATGGGCTTCACCATTATGGATAGCTTTTCAGATCAGCTAACAGTAATGTCTAAATGGCAAGAAGGAACAACTGTAACGTTTACGAAGAAATTTTACACAGTTCGCACAGCGGTAATGTGAGGTTGAGACAGTGAAGCCGCTAGAACAGTCGTCCGATAAGCTATTGTCTCAGGAGGAAATGCGTGATTTAATTGCACGCGCACAGCAGGGCGATCATGAGGCTCGTAAACGAATGGTAGAAGGCAATACGAGACTTGTGTGGTCCATTGTTCAACGTTTTACAACGAGAGGTGTTGAGCTTGAGGATTTATTCCAGATTGGCTGCATAGGGCTGATGAAATCTGTAGATAAATTCGATTTAACCTATGATGTGAAGTTTTCAACCTATGCAGTCCCTATGATCATTGGTGAAATTCAACGCTTTTTGAGGGATGATGGCATGGTGAAGGTGAGTCGCTCTATTCGTGAGCTAAATTTTAAAATTCGTCATGCTACAGATGAATTTATTAAGAAAAATGAACATCCACCAACCATTCAAGAACTTGCTCAGGTACTTGGTGTGACAACGGAGGAAATTGTCACAGCATCCGATGCGCTGAGAGATCCAGCATCTCTTCATGAGCAATTGTATGAAAGTGAAGGGGATTCCATTACATTGATGGACCAAATGAAAGATGAAAAATCTGAGCAACCATTTGATTATATCCCATTGAAGGAAGTACTCACGAGACTTGAACCGAGAGAGCAGTCTATTATTTATTTACGCTATTTTTCAGATTGCACGCAAACAGAAATTGCGAATAGGTTAGGGATATCACAAGTACAAGTGTCTCGTTTAGAGAAAAAAATCCTTGCCCAGCTGAAAAGTTGGATGGCTACAAGCGCTACCGTGGAGCAGGAAGCTATAAAAAAAGACATCTAAGAAAATGGTGACAGCATGACAAATAAATTATTTAACAGCTTAGAAGAAGCCGAAGATTTTCTTATTGAACATTTTGGTGACGGCGAATCATTTGACGTTGGTATTAAACACTTATTTGTCAAGGATTTGCCGGTCCTTTGTGCATATATTAGCGGGCTTGTGGACGGAGAAGCTTTAACACAGTTACTCTCTAGCATGCTTCCAAATGAAGACATTGACATTGATGTGGAGGATGAGAAGGAATATTTTGAGTCCTATTTTAATTTCCATGGGCGTTCAGAGGAAACAGAGCGAAAAGCCTATTTATTAGCCATTTTAAGTGGACAAGTCACCTTTATTACTAAAAGTGGCTATTGCTACGTTGCAGAGCTGAGGAATTATCCAGGACGTTCTCCAGAAGAGCCAGATAATGAAAAGGTAATTCGTGGTTCGCGGGATGGCTTTACAGAAGGAATTTCTCAAAATACGGCTTTAATACGTAGGCGAATTCGCAATAGTAATTTACGTTTCGAGCTACATAAAATATCCAAAATCGGCCAAACCGACGTGGCGATCGCGTTTATGAAGGATATTGCCAATGAAGATATGCTCGAAAATTTACGACAGCGCCTTGGACAAATTAATCACGATGGCTTGACGATGGCCGATAAATCATTAGAAGAATGGCTTTTTAAGCAAAAATTCCATCCAGTGCCATTTGTACGCTATACGGAACGACCTGATATTGCAGCAGCGCATCTGCTTGAAGGGCATATAGCGATATTGGTCGATACCTCTCCATCCGTGATTTTAGTACCTGTTACTATATTTCATTTATTACAGCATGCGGAGGAATATCGACAGGCACCAACAGTTGGTACGTTTGTGCGATTTATGAGGTATTTTGGTTCTGTCATGGGTTTACTTTTATTACCATTGTGGTATGTGTTTGCTACAAATGAATCCTTACTGCCGGATGCCTTATCCTTTTTAGGCACCGAAGAGAAATCGCATGTACCATTATTATTGCAAATATTGATTGCAGATATAGGTATTGAATTTTTAAGGATGGCCGCCATTCATACTCCGTCACCATTATCGACTGCGATGGGATTGGTTGCGGGGGTAATCATTGGTCAAATTGCTATTGATGTAGGATTATTTTCTGCGGAGGTAGTTCTTTATACAGCAGTAGCAGCTATTCTTATTTTTATCATTCCATCATATGAACTCAGTATCTCGATCAAAATTTTTAGGTTGCTGTTATTAATTATAACGGGTCTCTGGGGTGTCAATGGCTTATTTATTGGCTTATTTTTATTGTTTACGTATTTATGTTCATTACGACCTATGCAGGCACCTTATTTATGGCCGCTTGTTCCATTCTTCCCAACGGCAATGCTTCGTGTCATCATTCGTTTCCCAATGACTTCCGATGCATTAAGACCTTATGTAGTCGCTTCCAAACAGCGAAAAAGATCATAGGAGCCGTTGCACTCGTTTTTTTCATGTGATAAAGTTCACATATAGTATTTTGTGATTTTTGCAAAAATTATTTTCATTCAAGAAAAAGTAGGGTATATACATTTTTCTTTTAATATTTTTATGGAAATAATTACTTGATGGGATGCCACGAAAGTCCCTACAAAGTGTGAAAATAACAAGATGGAACGATGTGAAAAGGGAGAGATGCACATGCATTTATATGGAACACAAGCGATTTCTGAAGATGGTCATTTAACAATTGGACAGGTAGACACACTAGAGCTAGCAAAAGAGTATGGTACACCACTTTTCGTGTATGATACTGCACTTATTCGTAAGCGTGCACGCGGCTTTATCGATACGTTTAAAAAATTAGGCGTAAAAGCAGAAGTAGCTTATGCTTCAAAAGCATTTGCATGTGTAGCGGTGTATCAATTAGCAGCAGAAGAAAATTTATCCTTGGATGTTGTATCTGGTGGGGAGTTATTTACTGCCTTAAAGGCAGGCTTCCCAGCAGAGCGCATTCATTTCCATGGTAATAATAAAAGCATTGCTGAAATAGAGCTAGCTTTTGACTCCAAGATTGGATGTATGGTTGTAGATAATTTCTATGAAATACAGCTTTTAAAAGAAATTTCGGAGCGCCGTCAGCAAAAAATGCGTATTTTATTACGTGTTACACCAGGTGTGGAAGCACATACGCATGATTTCATCACGACAGGTCAAGCAGATTCAAAATTCGGCTTTGACTTAAACAATGGTCAAGCGGATGAAGCATTCCAACAAACATTTAACCATGAATTCCTAGAGCTACTTGGCTTACATTGTCATATTGGCTCACAAATTTTTGATACTGCTGGCTTTGGCTTAGCTGGAGAAAAATTGATTGACAAAATTTCTGATTGGAACAAGACTCACGAATTTACGTGTACTGTGTTAAACTTAGGTGGGGGCTTTGGTATTCGTTATACTGAAGAAGATGCACCGCTGGAACCACAAGTTTATGTAGAGGATATGATAACAGTTGTGAAAAATAAAGCAACTGTGCTTGGACTGAAGATGCCAGAAATTTGGATTGAACCAGGTCGATCACTTGTAGGTGATGCAGGAACATCTCTTTATACAATCGGTTCACAAAAAACAGTGCCAGATGTGCGCAAATATATTGCGGTTGATGGTGGGATGAGTGATAACATCCGCCCAGCATTATACGATGCTAAGTATGAGGCAGTCATTGCAAGTAAAGCGAATGAGCCGAAAAACGAACTCTATACAGTGGCTGGTAAATTATGTGAATCTGGCGATAAATTAATTATTGATGCGAAACTACAAGATGCTGCTTCAGGCGATGTGTTAGCCGTATTCTGTACAGGTGCGTATGGTTATTCGATGGCTAGTAATTATAACCGTGTGCCAAGACCTGCTGTTGTATTTGTAGAAAATGGACAGCATCAACTAGCTATTCGCCGCGAAAGTTATGAAGATATTGTGCAAAACGATCTCCCGCTAACTTTAAAAAAGGGTGAGTAAATTTGAGGAAAAATAAGTGGGTATTACTAGCGTCCATTTCAACTTTTATTTTGTTGTGGGGCGTTGTCTATTGGGTGTTGGCGTCTAAAGGTATTCTCGGACCTGGTTCGTAAGACAGAAATTGGCTTGCGGTAAAAGTACAAATCGTGTAGGATAGTCAAAGATTATGTACAGCTAGAAAAAGAGGGAATAGACAAATATGTTAATTCGATATAAGAAAGCTTTAGAGAAAATAGCAATGGGGCTACTTTCATTTATGCCTAATGAAAAAGACGTAAAAAAGCTTACAGAGACCATCCACTCCTATGAAAATGACGATAATTGGGTTTTATATTTATGGAAAAAGAATGATGAATATGTTGGCATTGTTGGGCTTGTCATTGATGAGCATAATACAGCTACCATCCAGCATGTATCGGTGATCCCTTCCTATAGGGGTGAAGGCGTAGCAACGGAAATGCTTCAAGAAGTGGCAGAACTTGGCCAATATGAAAGTGTACGTGCTACCGATGCAACACGGAGCTTGGTTCAAAAATGTATCCATTGTAAAGATGAAAAAGCAGACGATTAACAGCGTCTGCTTTTTCTTTGTTTGCTTTCTTGCCGCTCTGCAAGAATATGTGAGCGATCTCGTAGCATATGTTTATGAAGAAGATAGTTTGAACTACTAGAAGGCAAGAGCTGTATACGTGCAATCGTTAACTCCAGCAAATTGGGAGAGAGAGGGAGCTGGATAGCTTGAAAGGAATTGCCCGTTTTCAACGAAATAAGGGTCGTTGTTACTTGTGTTAGGAGTTGCTGATAATCAATTTCTTGGAAAAAAATATGGCCTTCATTTTCTTGGAAATTATGAAGTGCCTTTTCTAAAATTCGTATAGCGCCAGTATTGTTACCACGTCGCCAATGATAGAAACCTGTTGCAAGCTGCACATAGCCAACAAGCGGATGCATTTTATCACCAGGTGCAATTTCCTTCCAATATTCCTCCAGCACTTCATGGCATTCAAAAAAATCTTGATTGCCATTAAAATAAGCACAGTAATCTATAAATAAAGTATGATGCTGTGGATGCATTTTGGACTCCTTTCCACTATACTAAAAGAACATAGAATCTCAGGGTGGTAAAATAATGTCTTATGAAGTAAAATTAGAAGCCTTTTCAGGGCCTCTTGATTTATTATTGCATTTAATTCACAGATTGGAAATTGATATCTATGATATCCCAATGGCTGAAATTACACAACAATATATCGACCATATACATGCAATGCAAGTACTGGAATTAAATGAAGCAAGTGAATATTTAGTAATGGCAGCAACATTGCTGGCAATTAAAAGCCGCATGCTATTGCCGATTCATGAAGGTGAAATGGAAGACGCAGAATTAGAAGTGGACGGCCCTGACCCTCGTGAAGAACTGGTGCAACGCTTAATTGAATATAAAAAATATAAGGAAGCAGCCAGTAATTTGCAAGAGCTTGAAACGGATCGATCACAAGTATTTACAAGGCCACCAGCTGATTTAACAGGGTTGGCCTCGGATGAACAAATGGCTTTATTTGATTTAAATGTGAACATCTATGACATGCTTGGAGCATTTCAAAAATTGATGCGTCGCAAAAAATTAAAGAAACCACTAAAAACGACAGTAGCGAGGCAGGAAAGATCAGTAAAAGATCAAATGCGTTCTGTTGTTGATTCTTTACGTTTAACAGGTGGACGTGCATCATTTTTCGAGCTTTTTCCCTATGAAGATAAGCCGACACTTATTCTGACGTTTGTTTCCCTTCTAGAACTGATGAAACGTCAGGTCGTCGTCGTAGAACAAGATGGTAACTTTGAAGAATTAACGGTTACCTTGCAGAAGGAGGAATGGGAAGATGACGAAAACTTTGATGTTACAGAGTAGAATTGAAGCCTTATTATTCGTTGTTGGAGATGATGGCTTAACGATTAAACAGCTATCGCAACTTTTAGGAGAACAGGAAGAGCTGATTGTTCAGGCGATGAGTGCATTGAGAGAAGCCTTTGACGAAGATGTAGCAAGAGGCATTACTGTGAAGGAAATTGCAGGCGTTTATCAGCTCATTACAAAATCTGAGTTTGCTGATACGATTCAAAGATTAGTAGAGAATCCAACGGCACAATCCCTATCCCAAGCCTCCTTGGAGGTGCTGGCGATAGTGGCTTACAAACAGCCCATTACACGTGTAGCAATAGAAGATTTGCGCGGTGTAAAGTGTGAACGACCAATTCAAACATTAGTGTCACGAGGATTAATTAAAGAGGTAGGGCGTTCAGAAGGAACTGGACGTGCCATACTATATGGAACGACAAAAGAATTTTTACATTATTTTGGCTTAAATACTATTGAAGAAATGCCGCCTCTACCTGAAGAGGATCTTGTTGAAACAGAACAAGAAACAGATTTATTTATGACAAAGTTCCAAGAGACATTTAGCAGTGCAAAATAATGATTAGGTATAATGCGTAGCCTTCAACATAAATATGAATCTATATTTTCCTATCACATTAAATAAGGAGTGGCTCGTTGCTTCGGTTATTTCGTTTAACACTGTTCATGCTCATGATATTAATGGTAATGCTTCCTCAAACTAGCTTTGCCAGAGGGGGAAGTGGCTATGCTGTCTTAGATGGTGCTACAGGCCGCGTTTTAATAGGGTCTAATAGCGATGAACGCTTACCTATTGCTAGCCTAACAAAAATTTGGACAGCACTTGTTGCAATCGAAAATAGTGACCTGCGAGATGAAGTTGTGATATCACCGAATGCTGCTATGGCTGAGGGGAGTTCTATTTATTTACAGGCTGGTGAAACAGTAACAGTCGAAACGTTATTGTACGGTTTAATGCTGCGTTCAGGCAATGATGCTGCGACCGCTTTAGCAGAACACGTAGGGGGTTCTGTGGAGGGCTTTGTCAAATTAATGAATGAAAGAGCTGTGATTGCAGGTCTGACTAACACGGTTTTTATGAACCCTTCTGGTCTTCATCATGATGAGCATTTATCGTCAGCAAGAGATACTGCTGAGATGTTAAGACTTGCTTTGCAAAATAAAACATTTGAGAAAATTGCTTCAACGATTCTTTATCGGGCGAATACGGTAAACGGAATGCTTTGGGAAAATAAACACCGATTATTAAGAGAAGGTTCAGGGATGGCTGCACATATAGATGATGAAACGGAGCAGCCTGTTAGTTCTTTAAAATCAGCGACTGGCACTGCGTTCGCTGGAAAAACCGGCTTTACAAAGGTTGCTGGACGTACACTAGCAACAGCCTTTCAAAAGGACGGGCAAATCTGCATTGTTGTCACTTTAAATGAATCCGATGATTGGAATGTACATCGAGGTTTATCGAATAGAGTATGGCAAGACTATAGCCTTGAAACCGTAGTGAAGAAGGGCAAATACAACGTCAACAAAAAGTTAGCTATTCGATTAGAAGAGCCCGTTCGCCTACAATTAAATAAAGAAGAAAAAGAACAGGTGCGGCAAGTTTTACATGTATCAAGAAAACGTCAAGAAGCTGTCTTGTCGATCTTTATTGGTGAAGAGCGTATTTATGCAACTCCAGTAAAAGTTGAATCAGCAGATCGTTAAAAACGATTTGCTGATTTTTTTAGTATGGAATCTCTGCTAAATGACGGATGACTATAGCATAAACAGCCAAGTGATTCAGTGCAATATGCTTTTATTTTGAGCCGTTCTTTCGTGCTCCTATAATCTGCATTACTAGACAACTAACTGCTTGGAAGAAAGGTGAGTAAATCAATATAGAAAAAGCTGACGTAACAATACATGCTAAAATTTTTTTGTGCTACAAGATGTTTTAACAATTGAGCAAACACTAACAAAATGATAGCTTTCTTGTCTGTTAAAATAAAGATTTTTAAGTCGATTCGCTTTTTTGCCAAATGAGTATACTGGTTATGAGGAACGTAAAATGTAGGTGCAAATGATAAGAAATTTGTGAATGAGAAATAATTTGGAATACTCAATTAAAAAATGTGAAATTTGTTTTTCTTTAATAATGCTTAAAAGTATGACATAATTTTCACAGATTAGCGGGAAAGATAACCCTATTCATTAGAGCGAAACCGAATGATGACGAAAGTGTCAATGTGAAAGAAAACTAGAGGTGAAAAAATGGAAAGATTACAAAAGGTCATTGCCTATGCAGGAGTTGCTTCAAGGCGCAAGGCAGAGCAATTGATAGTAGAAGGCAAAGTAAAAGTTAATGGTGTAGTTGTTCGTGAGTTAGGAACGAAGGTTTCTAATTCTGATACAATTGAAGTAGAAGGTGTGAAATTGGAAAAGGAAGATAAGGTATATTATTTACTTTACAAACCACGTGGAACAATTTCGGCTGTGACGGATGATAAAGGACGCAAAACTGTCACAGATTTATTTCACCATATTCCGCAACGTATTTTCCCAGTTGGTCGTCTTGATTATGATACATCTGGATTATTATTATTGACAAATGATGGGGAATTCTCCTATATGTTGACACATCCGAAGTTTAAAATTGATAAAACCTATATCGCGCGTGTCAAAGGTATTCCAACAATTGAAGGGCTTAAAAAACTTCAAAGAGGGATTAAATTAGAGGATGGGAAAACAGCTCCAGCTAAGGTTAGTATGACATCCTTTGACGAAAAAGCAGGCAAAGCCATTTGTGAAATTACGATTCATGAAGGACGCAATCGCCAAGTTCGTCGTATGTTTGAAGCCATTGGGACACCTGTTGTCAAATTAAAACGTGAACGCTTTGCATTCTTAGATTTATTCGGCCTTACACCAGGAGAATACCGTGAATTATCAAAGCATGAAGTCAAGCAATTACGTGTTTTAGCGGAGACTGGAAAGCTTGATTAAAGAACATTTGCCAAAAGAAAGTAGATACCACAATAGGTATTATTTGGGTGTTTACACTTTCTTTATGGTGAATTCGTTCATAAATCATTCATAATTAATAGCTAAGTGTTTTTGTATCATTTTGCTATAATAGGTGAGAATAGTACACCTAGTAACAGTTTGTTCAAAAGAACTGTTACACATACAATCTGGTATTGTTGACGTCAATTTGAAAGAAGTTTTTACATAATTAAAGACGTGTATAAAATGAAAAAGTTCATTGGGTCTGCATTAGGTAAAAGCTTCGCGTTTACAAACTTTACGCTAAGCCGTAATTGATAGGGGGTTTATTAACTTGGAGAAAAAGAAAAAGCGTCTCGTACTGCGAACGGTCATCTTAGCACTGCTAGCGTTGGCAATCGGGTACACAGTATATGGAACAGCGACAAAGGAAAAAGTAGAGTTAGTGGCAGTAGGCTCTGAAGCACCTGACTTCACGTTAGTAGATTTAAACGGTGAAAAACATAAATTGTCGGATTATAAAGGACAAGGGGTATTTTTAAACTTCTGGGGAACTTGGTGTAAGCCTTGTGAGAAGGAAATGCCTGCGATGGACAATCAGTATCAAGAATTTAAAGATCAAGGTGTACAAACTTTAGCGGTCAATATCGCTCAAACTGATTTTGAAGTGCAGAATTTTGTTGATCGGTATGGTTTATCATTCCCAGTAGTGATCGACAAAACGAAAAGTGTTATGACTGCTTATAATGTAGGTCAATTACCTGCTACAGTATTAATTGATCCTGAAGGCAAAGTGACTAAGATTATTACAGGTGAAATGACGGAGGAAAATATCGCTTCGTACATGGAATTAGTGAAGCCGGAATAAGGAGTATATGACGATGGAAAAAATCATTTGTGCTTGCGGTCATAGTAACCCATACGGCACGAAGCTTTGTGAGAAATGTGGTCGTCCTTTAACCGAAGAAGAACAGCAAAATAAAGTAGTTGATATGCGCTACGATGGTATGGCCATTCGCTCTAAAACATATAACAAGTCATTTATTGATAAAATATGGAATTTCTTCTCAAGTGTTAAAGTCGGTATATCCTTAATTATTATCACATTAATTGCTGCTTCAATCGGAACATTACTACCACAAGAGTTTTACGTGAAAGCTTCTGATTTGGAGAAGGGAGCTTATTACGCAGACGTTTATGGTACATTCGGTAAAATTTATTATACGTTAGGCCTTTCAGATTTATATAGCTCGTGGTGGTTCCAAATTTTAGTTGGTATGCTTGCTGTATCCATTATTGTGGCAAGTCTTGACCGGGGAATACCACTTTATAAATCATTGAAGAATCAACGTGTGAAAAGACATGAAAGCTTTATGAAGCGTCAGCGCATTGTTGCAGAAGGACAAGTGACAGCAGGCGCAGAGGAAACGCTTGATAAAGTGGCACAAAAAATGTCTGAGATGAGATATTCTGTTCGTCGAGATGGTAGCGCTCTCTTAGCTGAAAAAGGACGCTTTTCTCGTTACGGTCCGTACATAAACCATGTCGGTCTCATTATCTTTTTAGGTGGGGTCATGCTACGTCTGGTGCCAGGTTTCTATGTTGATGAATCAATCTGGGTACGTGAGGGCGAGACACGTGCGATTACTGGCATGGACGGTTATTTCATTGAAAACAATGATTTTGTTTTAGAGACACATGATAATGAACCACAGGGTGAGCAAGTAAAGCAGGGTGTAAATGTTGTTGCGAAAAATTTCCAAACAGATATTACACTATATAAGCAGCCTAAAGATGCTTTGCCAGGTGACACAGATAATCTAGAAAAAGTAAAAGACTATTCCATTCGTGTAAACCATCCTTTAAAGGAAGATGGCTTTGCGCTTTACCAAATGGATTATCGTTTAAATGAATTAAAGCAAATGAATTTCGAATTAATCAATAAAACGACTGAACAATCACTTGGTAAGGTGGAAATTGATTTAACAAATCCAAAAAAGGAATATGATTTAGGTAATGGTTCTTCCGTTCAAATTCTTGTTTATACACCAGATTTTGATGGATTTGAAAATGGTGAGCCACAAACAAAAACATCCATTCCAAATAACCCAGCATTCTTATTTAAAATGACAACACCAGAAACACCTGAAGGCGAAGTGAGCTTTGTTGAAATTATGCAACCTCCTTTAGAGCCACTTGGTGAAAATAAATACAGAATGAAATTTGCAGCAGCAGAAATGCGTGATATGTCAGGTATTACAGTACGTAAAGATCGTACAATTCCTATCTTATTTGTTGGGGGCGTCATCTTTATGATTGGTGTTGTTATTGGTTCTTACTGGAATCACAGACGTTTATGGATTCAAGTGGAACCAGATGGCCGTGTGTTAATGGCTGCCCATGTTAACAAAAATATGTTCAGCATGAAAAAGGATTTAGATGCTGTTACAACATTTGCTGCATTGCCTCCGTATCAAGATCAGTTAGAGAAAGATGAGGCTGGCGAAGAGTCCACGAATGGTGGCATTAAAGAAAAGGAAGGTGACAACACCTTATGAGTTTGATTGACATAAGTGGAAACCTATTATTTGTAGCTTTTATTGCTTATCTAGTTGCGACATTATTATTTGGTGGTTCAATTAAGCAAGCAAATGCTACTGGTAAAAATACTGGCAAATGGGGCAAGCTTGCCATTGTGGTAACCATTATTGGTTTCTTATCACAGCTAGGCTATTTTATTACGCGTTGGATCTATACAGGACATGCACCAGTAAGTAATATGTTTGAATTTACGACTGCCTTTGGTATGTTCATTGTTGGCGCGTTTATTTTAATTTATTTTATTTATCGTTTGACTGCACTTGGGCTAGTTGCATTGCCTGTTGCATTATTAATCATCTCCTATGCAGCAATGTTCCCGAAAGAAGTAAGTCCGTTAGTACCATCGTTACAAAGTCATTGGCTAACGATACACGTTATCACAGCAGCATTAGGGCAATCTATTTTAGCCATTAGTGCTGTAGCAGGGCTCATTTATTTATTAAAAGTAGTCGATTTAACAAAGCCTTCTAAACAACGTTTTTGGTTAGAAGCCGTGATGTACTGTCTTGTAGTAGTGGTTGGTTTTGTCGCAGTGACATCTACATTCGGTGCTATGGATTATGAGTCTAGCTATAATTATGTGGATAAAGAAGGAACTACTCGTAAAATTATTTACAATTTACCGCCAATTTTCGGTATGAATGAGTATGAAGCAGTTGAAGAACATGGCATGTCACCGCTAGTAGAAATGCCTGCATTAATTAATGCCAAAAAATTAACAACTGTTTTTTGGTCATTATTGGTAGGGTCAATCTTGTATTTATTAATTCGTTTAATTGCTCGTCGTCGAATTAGTGCCATTTTCCAACCACTTGTTAAACGCGTTAATTTGCAATTATTAGATGAAGTTGGTTATCGTTCGGTGCTGATAGGATTCCCTGTATTTACCCTAGGTGCTTTAATTTTTGCGATGATTTGGGCACAAATTGCTTGGAGTCGTTTCTGGGGTTGGGATCCAAAAGAAGTATGGGCTCTTATTACATGGTTATTCTACGCAGCATTCCTACATTTACGTCTATCAAAAGGCTGGGAAGGTCGAAAATCTGCTTGGTTGGCATTAATTGGTTTCGGAATTATTTTATTTAACCTAATTGCTGTTAACTTAATTCTTGCAGGTTTACACTCTTACGCATAACTTGTAAAATAACAAGCCTTTTCGCTGTGGCGAAGAGGCTTTCTTTTCTTTTCAATATGTGTCACACCATGTACAATAGAAGTTAGAGAAAGATTGGAAGAGAGGGATCGTGAAAGTGTCAGAAAATATTTCAGTATTAGTAGTAGACGATGAGGATCGTATTCGCCGATTATTAAAAATGTACCTAGAGCGAGAAGGATACCTTGTTGACGAGGCAGAAAATGGTGAACAAGCGATCGAAAAATCTTTAGAAAAAGAGTATCACTGTATTTTACTTGATATTATGATGCCTGAAAAAGACGGGCTAGAAGTGTGTGCGGAAATTCGAGAACGCGCAGCAACGCCGATTATTTTATTAACTGCAAAGGGCGAGGAAGCGAATCGTGTACAAGGCTTTGAGCTTGGCGCAGATGACTATATTGTAAAGCCATTTAGTCCTCGTGAGGTTGTGTTACGTGTGAAAGCTATTTTACGTCGTTCACAGGCTTTCTCACCAACGACAAATGCCTCTTCTTCAAAAGATTTAGTAGTGTTCCAGCATTTAATGATCGATCATGATGCACACCGTGTAACGGCAGAGGGCATTGAGGTTAATTTAACACCGAAAGAGTATGAATTACTATACTTCTTAGCAAAATCGCCAGACAAAGTATTTGACCGTGAACAATTACTAAAAGAGGTTTGGCATTATGACTTCTTTGGTGATTTACGTACAGTTGACACACACGTAAAACGTTTACGTGAAAAGCTCAACCGAGTTTCTGAAAACGCTGCTAAAATGATTGTGACGGTTTGGGGCGTTGGATACAAATTTGAGGTTGTCAATGAATAGAATATGGAATAGTGTTGTCGGGAAGCTATGGGTAACCATATTGCTTCTCGTTTCATTTGTATTATTTGTTTTCACGGTATTGATGCTTGAATTTCTTCAAAACTATCATATGCAGCAAGCCGAAATATCTTTACGGCAAACAGCTGCAACAGTAGCAAGTATAGTGGATGACAATGAAACAGCGGAATCTACTTCGGAATTATTAAAAGATATCTTACCTACAGGAACCAATGCATTAATTGCAATCAATCATGTTGAAGTATCCTTTGCCATGCAGGAGGGTGTCAACAAAAAAGAAATACAAGAGACCATTTTAGCCAATAAATCGTTTCGAGAAGTATTTCAATCAGATGAACCTATTACGAAAGAAATGATGATGCCTTCTTCGACAGATCAAGAAAAAATGGAATCTTATGTCGTGCTAGGTTTCCCATTAAATGTTGAAAATGCAGTACACGGAGCTGTCTTCATCTATCAAAGCCCAGATGCACTACATAAAACGTCTAAGGAAACAACGAAAATTGTTTTTTTGGCGGCTTTCATTGCATTTGTGCTGACGACATTCTTCGCGTTTTTCCTTTCCTCACGTATTACGTCACCACTTAGAAAAATGCGAGAGTTGGCTTTTGAAATTGCGAAGGGTAATTTTGAAGCGAAAATGCCAACAACTCAAAATGATGAAATTGGTCAACTTGCTGTTGCCTTCAATCAAATGGGCCGTCAATTAAAGCATAACTTAGAGGTCATCAATCAAGAAAATGAACAACTTTCAAATATTTTGACATCTATGACAGATGCAGTTATTACATTTAACCGTGACCTTACAATATTATTAAGTAATCCACCAGCTGAACGACTTATGCAAAAATGGTTCGTCAATAAAGGCTCACAAAGTGCTAAACCTATTCCTCCAGAGCTGTATCATATGCTTGATCATGTGCTAATGTTTGAGGATAAACTAGAAGAGGAAATTGAAATGGATGGTAACTACTATACATTTACTATTAGCCCTCTTTATAGTGGTGACATGATACGTGGTGCTGTGGCTGTTATTCGTGATATGACTGAGCAACATCGCTTAGAAAAACTACGATCCGATTTTATCGCCAATGTCTCTCATGAGCTACGGACACCAATTGCCATGCTGCAAGGATATTCTGAAGCATTAATGGATGATGATTTTATTCGGGATCAGGAAGAACGTAATGAGATTACTAAAATCATTTATGATGAATCGAAGCGGATGGGGCGTCTTGTAACAGATTTATTAGATTTAGCACGCATGGAATCGGGACATATGACGCTGTATAAAGATGAATTACCGATTAATTCTACATTTGAACGTATTACTCAAAAATTTGCACAGGTTGCAAAGGAAAAACACGTTCGTCTATTGTTTGAAAGTGAATTTAATGACGATGCCATGATTAATATCGATGAGGATCGTATTGAACAAGTGCTCACAAATCTAGTAGATAATGCACTTAGACATACGGATGAAGGAGCAGTCACTGTAAAAGTTGAGCAGGAACCAACATTCGCTAAAATATCTGTTCAAGATACAGGGCACGGCATTCCTCATGACGACTTACCTTATGTCTTTGAACGTTTTTATAAAGCAGATAAGGCACGTACCCGTTCAAAAGGTGGTACGGGTCTCGGCTTAGCCATTGCGAGAAATATTGTGAAGGCACACTCAGGTAATATTATGGTAGACAGTGTGCTGAAAGAAGGTACGACCTTCACGTTTTATTTACCGTTCGATTAATAACATGTATTGCTATTAATTGGCTGTAACTTTCACGAATGTAAGACGACAAATATTATAGAACGGGGGTGGAGTGCTTTGAATGACTCCGTGTTCCATCGACTATACGATGCATATCACCAAGACGTGTTCCAGTTTTTAATATATTTAGTAAAAAACCGTACATTGGCTGAAGATTTAGCACATGAAGTTTACGTACGAGTATTGCGCTCATATGATCAATTTGCAGGTAATAGTAGTGAGAAAACATGGCTTTTTGCTATTGCCAAAAATGTAGCGATTGATCATTTTAGAAAGCAGGCTGTACGCCAGAAGCATTCACTTGATTTCTTTGACTGGGAAACGGAACAGCTCCATTCAACCACACCATCACCGGAAGATATGCTACAGGCCAGTGATGAATTTATGCAAGTAGCGTCAGCACTGGAAAACTGTACAGGCGACCAAAAAATGGTCATTATTATGCGCTATTTTCAGGATTTATCGATTGCAGAAACTGCTCAAATATTAGATTGGACAGAAGCTAAGGTAAAAACGACCCAGCATCGAGCCATAAAATTTTTAAGGCAACAGCTACAGCCGATTAGAGAACAGGAGGCGAAACGGCAATGACGCATAAGCCATTTGATGATGAGCAGCTTGAACATGTATTGAACAATGCCCCTAAGCTTTCTGACCACCGTTCAAAAGAGGACATATTAAATCGGTTAATGGCAGATGCTCGCTTGCAGGATAACAGTTACCTTCAAGAAGCGATACAACAACCAAAAGAGGATGAACAAAAGCAAAGCAATTCCTCCATCCGAGAAGAACGAACAACACGATCTAAGCTTCGTAAAATGCCAATTTTTATGAGCATTGCAGCAGTTTTTGCGTTAACGATACTTGTAGGCTCAATGGTCATGAATAATGATGTTGGACATAAAGATCAAGCTAGTACTGCCGATACGGCTACCTATTCTACTTTACAGGAAGATCTTTCTCCAAAGGAGGCTGCTACGCAAGACGAAGCACTCCAATCTCCTATCGTAGCAGAGCATGAGCGCATGTTATCTTTACGGTCATCTGTCTATGAGGAAGATGTGAAAGATGCTGTCGTTTTCCGTATTGGCTTAGCAGGGCGAGATGCGGAAAGTGTACCAATGACGTATGTGATACCAAATGAGCGAGTAGCAACGGATTTTGGAACAGAAAAACCTTCTACTTTACAGATGTATGAAAAATACGCGCCTCAAATAGATGAGAAAGCTAAAGGATTTACTGATTACCATCCTTACAAAGGTGAGCTGAAGGAGAAGGACGATAAGCTTGTCCATGTGTTGCCAAAGGACAATAGCTATGATGTTGCTTCTGCTACTGTCAATGAGTACAAAGGAACTTTGGAGGATACATTCTCTGATTCTGAATATACAGAAGTTGAGATTCAAAATGAAGATGGAACACCTTATGAGTTTTCTCAAGAAGGTGAGCCAAGTCCACCTATGTCATTAACGAACGCCAAGCATTATAATTATTATATATATCAAGATGGTACAGGTGCAGAATATTTATCACCAGATTTCCGTCAAACATTTGCAAATGTCACAGAGGCGCTCACACTGATGAAAAATAAAAATGATGATGTCTATGTGTCGGTTGTTCCTGAAAACGTATCATATACGGTCACAGAGGAAGCAGAGGGCGTAGTCGTTACATTTGATCTCCCGCTTGATTTAACATCAATGGAACCGATTCGTGCCACACAACTGATTGAGGCCATGATGTTAACGGCTGCTAGCTTTGACCAACAATTACGCCTAAATAATGTTGTCCAAGAAAGCTGGGAGGGCTTTGATTTAAAAATGTTTTTACCAAAGCCTGTAGGGCCAAATAAGCAATATATGCCTTAGTCAAAGAAAATAACAATAAGAAATGGAGCATTCCTGTTCGGTGAGGATGCTCCATTTTTTTTTACAATGCATACAAGTCTAATAGGTTTTTTGAGCAGAACTATTTACTTTTTGTTGATAATTCTTTATAGTAAAACTGTAGTATAAAATAATAGTGATTCATCTTCGGGGCAGGGTGAAAATCCCGACCGGCGGTAATAGAGTGCTAAACCGTTAATGTTTATTCATTAACTCGAATGGTTTAGGCAAAACTCTTTAGCCCGCGACCTGTGCAAATTTATTTGCATGGCTGACTTGGTGAAATTCCAAGGCCGACAGTTACAGTCTGGATGGGAGAAGATGGAGGTACGATCGTCATTCATTGTTATGAAATGAACTATGACCGAGCGCTTTTTTTGTATGGCTTTTAAAATAGTGCTCAAAAAATAGTTTAGATTGACGCTTATTCGTCATGCCTTTCTCCCTTGTGCTTTTTAATGCATAAGGGTTTTTTCATGCTAACAATTGAAAGATCGTCACCTTTCTTCTTGCGAGATTGAATCAGCAAAGAGGAGAGAGTTTTCTATGAAGAAAAATGTTAAACTTCAATCGTTTATTACGATTGGTATGCTGAGCAGTATTTCGTTTTTATTAATGCTTTTTAATTTCCCAATACCGCCGTTCCCAGCATTTTTGGAAGTGGACTTTAGTGATATGCCTGCATTAATAGCGGCCATCACAATGGGACCTGTAGCTGGTATTTTAGTAGAATTATTTAAAAATGTGTTGGATTGGATTTTCTCGGGTACGCCAACAGGTGTGCCAGTAGGGCATATTGCCAACTTTACAACAGGCATTTTATTTATTTTGCCAGTTAGCTTTATTTTTAATCGTTTTAAAACGACTGCTGGTCTTGTTGGAGGTTTAGCGACAGGAACAGTCGTGATGGCAGTAGGAATGAGCGTTTTGAACTATGTTATATTTTTACCGATGTACACATATTTCCTTGGTATGGAACCTGTTGTAGGTGACTCCCTTTATAAAATGATCGTCGCTGGAATTTTACCATTTAATATTGTAAAAGGTATTTTATTAACAGCTATTATGGCGTTTTTATTTACTACAATGCGCAAATGGATCGACCGCCAGCGCTCTATGTATATAGCAAAATAATGGACCATAAACCTCGAGTAGTTAGCTCGAGGTTTTTTTGTAGGAAGAAGTGATGGGACGAATAAAATTAGAAAAAAGTAGTAGAAAATGCTCGTGCTCTAGTGCTTTATTATTATAATCTAGTCGAAGAACACATTTTCATGTAGAATAGAGGGGAGTTTAGAAAGTTTGAGGAGTTTGAAGAGATGAGTGAAAAAAAGGGACAGTGGTCTAGTAAATTAGGATTTATTTTAGCATCAGCGGGTGCTGCGATTGGACTAGGAGCAATTTGGAAGCTACCGTATGTAACGGGGCAAAGTGGTGGAGGTGCATTCTTCCTAATCTTTGTGTTATTTACGTTATTAATAGGGTTGCCAATGCTATTGTCCGAGTATGTTTTAGGGCGTGGTACACAATCGGAGGCGGTAACCGCGTATAAAAAGGTTGCTCCGACAAAACCAGGATGGGCTTGGATTGGCCGAATGGGTGTGCTAGGTTGTTTTTTATTATTAACATTTTATAGTGTTGTTGGAGGTTGGATTTTTATTTACAGCGGGCTAGGCGTCGCTGGTGCTGTGATAGATCCTGCGATTGATCCAGCTGCACTATTTGGAAAAATTATAGGTACACCTTGGATTACGCTAGTAGGTTTAGCTTTGTTTACATTAGCTAACGTACTCGTTATTTCATTAGGTGTACAAAATGGTATTGAAAAGGCGAATAAATGGATGATGCCGTTACTCTTTGTGATGTTCATTGTTCTGGTTGTGCGTGCTGTTACATTAGATGGCGCAATGGAGGGAGTGAAATTCTTCTTATGGCCTGATTTCTCAAATATTACTGGTAGGGCATTATTAGAAGCGTTAGGGCAATCATTCTTTGGATTAGCTGTAGGATTTTCTTGTCTTGTTACATATAGTTCCTATCTAAAAAAAGATGTCAGCCTTCCAAATTCAGCAGGTTCTGTTGTGCTCTTAACCGTGCTTGTATCATTTTTAGCGGGTTTAGCAATCTTCCCTGTTGTGTTTGCCTTTGATTTAGAGCCAGCCGCGGGACCGGGCTTGTTGTTCATGGTGCTGCCGACAGCTTTTAGTCAAATGCCGTTTGGAGAATTATTTTTAGCGATGTTTTTATTGCTATTTTTATTTGCTACATTAACGTCATCATTTAGTTTATATGAGATTATCGTAGCGGCATTTATGGAACATAGTCAGAAATCTCGTCCGATGTGGACGCTTTTACTTGGTGTAGTCGTATTGATTGCGGCTATTCCAGCGGCACTTTCTTCTAGTGTTTTATCGGATGTAACCATTTTTGAGAAAAGTATTTTTGATGCCACTGATTTTTTAGTGTCGAATATAATGCTGCCATTAGGAAATTTATTCATTGCGATTTTTATTGCCCACATAGTGGATAAGGAATTTGTAAGGAAAGAACTGTTAATGGGTAGTCACTTAGGGCAGGGCTATTATGCAACATATCGTATGTTAATGTTAGTCGTTGTACCGATCGTTATTCTAGTTGTGTTCATTAATATGCTATTACAATATTAAAATAAAAAAAGTGTATCCATTGTGGAAATGGATACACTTTTTTTATGCATCGAAAATCAAGATAAATATATTCTAAAAAAACTATGTTATAAAACCTAACATATCTATTGCGTGAATTTCAATTTTCATGTATTTTAAGAACAGTTATAAAAACATATGTTAACTAAATTTACATTGGAGTGGTGAAGAGTGAAACATTACACAAAAGAAGATATTATACGCCGAGTAAAGGAAGAAAATGTGAAATTTATTCGCCTACAATTTACAGATATATTAGGAACAATCAAAAATGTGGAAGTCCCTGTCAGTCAGTTAGAAAAAGCATTAGATAATAAAGTCATGTTTGATGGTTCATCCATTGAAGGTTTTGTGCGTATAGAGGAATCTGATATGTATTTAAAGCCTGACTTTGATACATTCGTGATTTTTCCTTGGACTGCTGAGAAAGGCAAGGTGGCTCGTTTCATTTGTGATATTGCCAGACCAGATGGAACGCCGTTTGAAGGAGATCCACGCTCCAATTTGAAACGCGTTTTAAAGGAAATGGAGGAGTTAGGCTTTACTTCCTTTAATTTAGGGCCAGAGCCAGAGTTCTTCTTATTCAAACTGGATGATAAGGGGCATCCAACACTAGAGTTAAATGATAGTGGAGGCTACTTCGATTTAGCACCGACAGATTTGGGAGAGAATTGTCGTCGTGATATCGTTTTAGAGTTAGAGGGAATGGGCTTTGAAATTGAAGCCTCCCATCATGAAGTCGCACCTGGTCAGCATGAAATTGATTTTAAGTATGCTAGTGCCATTGAGGCATGTGATAACATACAAACGTTTAAGTTAGTCGTAAAAACCATTGCTGCACAGCATGGTCTCCATGCAACATTTATGCCGAAGCCATTATTCGGTGTAAACGGCTCAGGAATGCATTTTAATCTATCATTATTCGAGGGTGATAAAAATGCCTTCTATGATGAACATGCAGACTTACAATTAAGTGCAACGGCACGTAGTTTTATGGCAGGGATTATAAAGCATGTACACGGCTTTACCGCTATTACGAATCCACTTGTTAATTCCTATAAACGGCTAGTGCCTGGCTATGAGGCTCCTTGTTATGTCGCGTGGTCTGCTCAAAACCGTTCACCACTAATTCGTATTCCAGCAGCTCGTGGACTATCTACTCGAATTGAATTGCGTTCAGTTGATCCAGCTGCAAATCCATATTTAGCAATGGCTGTTATTTTAGCATCTGGACTTGATGGTATACGGAAAGATTTAACGCCACCTGCAGCAGTAGATCGTAATATTTATAAAATGACAGCAGGAGAGCGAGAGTTGAACGGAATTGATAGCTTACCTTCCTCATTAGAATATGCGTTGATTGAATTAGAGATGGATACCATTGTTCGTAATGCACTAGGCGATCATATTTATGATAAATTTACAGTCGCCAAAGAAATTGAGTGGAATAAATATCGCACACGCGTCCACAACTGGGAACGTGAGGAGTATTTAACGATGTACTAAAAAGCGTTGGAGCTGTTTTGGCTCCAACACTTTTACATTTCCTTTCTTTTCATCTATTATTAGAGAAAAGGAGTGTGGGCAATGACACAAACGACCCAGGTTGTGACCATTCAAAACAATGATATTGTGCAATTTGAACATGACATTAACCGGGCTTTAGTAGATTTAAGAAGCTTTTTAATACTTGATATCAAATACAATACGCTCTATATTGGCGAACAGACAGTCATCCATTCTGCTTTAATTATTTATCAACAAAACGATTAGCAATATGTACTTGAGATGAGTCATGTCATTAAGACGTGACTTTTTTATTGAAATAAAGATAAAAGAAAGGCACGATCTTCTGGAAAAGTTAATGACAATTGGGCCACTTCATTTTTTGATTGCCAAGCAATGTCATAAATTAATTCGTCAGGATCATGAATCATCATTTGTCCGTCAATCATAACTGTTTCAAAGTAATGAACTTCCACAGCTTCATTCTGCTTACAATAAATTTCTTTTAGAATAGCCACTATATAGCCCGTTTCTTCATAAACCTCTCGAATACAGCAAGCCTTAAAATCTTCCGCTGCTTCTTTACCACCTGATGGAACAGCCCACGTTTTTTCTTCTTCCACCGTTCCTTGTAAAACCATTAATAATTGATTGTTATCGTTCAAACAAATAGCAGCAGCACCTTGCCATTTTCCCAAGAGAAAAACCTCCATTTCATTTCTATTTATACTTAATTTACCTATTAAAGAACGTAGTTGTAAATATGTGTAGGGTGGAGGGTGAAAATAAGTAGGGAGAATCGTCGGGAAAATACTTCCCTTTTAACCTGTCCAAAGTTAGCATAAAAAGACAGGTTATACAGCAATATCTATTTTATGATGGAATCAAGGAGTGAAAGCAATGAGTTGGATTGAGTCGATTCAAAAGGCCATTAATTTTATGGAGGATCATTTATTAGAGGACATTACGATTGAACAGATTGCACAGGAGGTTAATTCATCTGTCTTTCATTTTCAACGCACGTTTGCAATTTTGACGGATATGTCCATTGCAGATTATCTGCGACGAAGAAGATTGACATTAGCTGCACAAGAATTAATAGGCACGGAACAAAAAATAATCGATCTCGCCTACAAATATGGCTATGAAACTCCTGAAGCTTTTACAAAAGCGTTTCGTAAGCAGCACCATATAACGCCTAGTGAAGCAAGAAAGAAACAAGGGCCATTACAATCATACAATCGCCTGGTCATCCAGGTAAGCTTGAAGGGAGCAGAACCAATGAAGTATAAAATCGTAGAAAAAGAAAAGTTTCAAATTGTTGGAGTGAAAAGAACGTACAACTGTCAAGACGGGGAGAACACACGAGAAATTCCTCTATTTTGGCAAGAGGTAAATCAAAGTGGCTTCGACCATCAACTATACCAATTAAATAATGGCAATATCAATGGAGTACTAGGTGTTTGTGTACCAAATACAAACCAAGGACAAAAGGGTTTCATTGATTACTGGATTGCTACAGATCATGTAGGGGAAGTAGGAGAAGATCTATTAACAATGGAAGTACCTGCCTCCAAATGGGTTGTCTTTGAAGTACATGGCCCTATGCCAGATGCGATGCAAAATACGTGGAAGCAAATTTATTCAGAGTGGTTCCCGTCCAATCCATACGAACCAGCAGGAACAGCGGAACTTGAGGTTTATCCTGAAGAGGATGCCTATAGTCCTGACTCCTATTCTGAAATTTGGATTCCAATTAAATAACAAGAAAGCCAAGAATGCATGGATTAAGCATTCTTGGCTTTTATTATTCAAAAGAAAATTTATCCTTTTTTTAGGTGTGTTAAAGATGTAAAATATATGTATGTTTAAAATAAACGATTGAGTTAATCGTGATATATTTTCATGAGGGGGTTAAAGTATGATGAGAGGTACGATTCAAAACAAGCGTGTAGAAATTTCACAAGAGGAAGCACAGCATTTCTTAAAAGTAGGGCAAGTAGCACATGTTGCAACGGTTGGTGAGGAAGGTTTTCCATACGTTATTCCGTTTGTCTATGTATATGAGGGAGAAGATAAACTATATTTGCATATTGGTAATATTCGAGAAAGCCATTTTTGGTCAAATATTAAACAAAATCCTAAAATCTGTATCGAAGTGAGTGAGATGGGTGATTTACATCCAGGGAAAAAATATGCCTGTCAATCTGCACTTGTGTATCAAAGCGTGGTGTTGTTTGGACAGGTCGTACGCATTGAGGAGGAGTCGAAGAAAGAATGGTTTTTTGATGCACTGCTTGAGAAGTATGGCAATCCTGCATGGACATTTGAAAAAGAAGGCTATCCAATTCTGCCTAAAATCGAGTTGTTTGAAGTACAAATAGAGAAGTTAACAGGGAAAATTAATCATGGCATGTATCACTAAATGAAGAAGCTAAGAATGATAGAATTCTATCATTCTTAGCTTTTAAATTTGATTTCGCTAAAGCGTATAGTTAGCCAGCAAAGTAAAATTTAATTTTTTCCAGCCTCCAAGATTTTCGTGATATTGGATGCAAAATATGGCTATCTGCGCATCATTCAGTCCCTTTAACTAAATTTATCTATTATTATAAGAGAATAGAAATAACAGGAGGAGGTAGCATGATGAAAATTATAGAGGCTCATTACCCAATCATTAAACAAACCATTAAAAGAGCCCCGACATTTGTGTATAGTATACTAGATCAATTAATAGAAGGTACGGTCTATACAGACACAGAGAATTTACAAACATTATTATTTCAAACAAAATCAGGAATCTATTTTGTAGCTGGCGATTCAATTCATACGGTACTTGACGATCAGCTTGTCTGTTGTTTTCAACAGTCTATAGAGCAAAAGAAACGTTTTACCTTATTTTCTTATTCAGAACAGTGGAATATTAAAATTGAACAACTGCTAAATGACCAACTTCGAAAATTAGAGCGCTATACCTTTACTTTCGATGAAAGTTTGTATGATTCTAGAGAGGAGCGGGAAATACCCAATTTTGAGGTTATGCCTATTACTCATCATCATATAAAAAATGCACAGGCGTTTACCTATGCTTACTACGATGAATATTGGGATTCAACAGCTAATTTCCTTGAAAATGGTTTTGGCTATTGCTTAGTGCTGCAAGAGCAAATCGTTAGTGAAGCTGTCTCTATTTTTAAATCAAATGATTTTGCAGAAATTGATATTATGACAGATTCGAATTTTAGGGGGCAAGGATTAGCTGGCAGGGTTGCCCACATTTTTATCGATCATTGTCTTGCCAACCAGCTAAAGCCTTGCTGGGATTGTGATGTGTCAAATACCGCATCTATGTATCTAGGCACAAAGCTTGGTTTTACGACTCCGCAAAAATATGCTATTTATACAAAAAAGTAGCCCACGCTGTTTGCAAAAACATCGTGAGCGTCATTGTTAAAAAAATCGATGACGTAATTCGAAAACGCGATAAAACAAACGGGCATCTCTAGCCATTTTATGATTTGCATCCATATGGGGGCGGAGGCATTGTTGAAACAATTCATCACAGAACTTTGTGCTACCATGGCGTGCATAGCATTCATCATGCAATTTACAGCAACTATCCACAGCATTCGTAGGCTCACCTGGTCCTGAGCAACCAGGTCCACAGTATCGATAACCAGGATAACAAAAACCGAGCTTGCGATTTCTATTCATCTGTTAAACCTCTCTTTACGATGTTTTTACTATAAAATATGAAACATTTTTTTGAAGAAGCGGATGAAAAACTATAAGACTATTTTTGATTTGTAAGGTTCCTGTAAGCTTTAAAAAAAATAGCTGTAAGGATGGGGAGTTATGCTAGCTATAGCATAAAAGATAAGGAGTTAATTCAACATGAATCCATCTGTTACACAAAAGGAACGTATCGTTTCCTTAGACATTATTCGAGGATTAGCGTTATTCGGTATTTTATTTATTAATGTAGGTGCTTATGTGGTCCTCATAGAGGGAGGACCTATGCCTGATATGAGTGGTATCAATGGCATCATTGATTCACTTATTGATATTTTCATTGAAAAGAAATTCTTCTCTATCTTTTCATTTCTGTTTGGTGTTGGCTTTTATATTTTTGCTTCACGTGCAGAAGCTCGTGGGGATAAACCAAGAAAGCGTTTTGCTAGACGTTTATTCGCGCTATTATTGATTGGCATTATTCATATTTTTCTATTTTGGGGTTCCATCTTAGCCATTTACGCAGTGATTGGATTTTTATTGCTACCATTTTACTCTGTCAAGATTTCAACTATTAGTAAATGGTTATTTACCATCATTTCACTTCATATTCTTGTTATCCTAGGTCAAATGTATATGCCAAATAATGCTGTTTTATCAGCTATTTATGGCTTATTAGGAAATGATGCCGTAGCGATTTTTATCATGTTTTTAAGTGGTTTTTTAGTTGCAAAAGCTGGTTGGGTTGGCCATATTAGTGAGCATGCTCAAAAAATAAAAAGAGTGCTTTATAGTACATGTCCATTCTTTATTGGATTTTCTCTATGGATTTGGTTCGCATCACAAGCAGATGACCAACAAATCCAATCCATTATTGGCTTAGGAGTTGTGCCAACAACCTATTTTTATTTAAGCTGTTTATTTTTACTATTAGAAAATAAACAAATAGCGAAGCTGCTTCAACCAATTGGACGTGTAGGACAAATGGCGTTTACAAACTATTTGGCACAAAGCTTTATTGGGACGGCTATCATTTCGTTAATGGGCTTACAAGTCGTTTCACCATCAGAAATAGTAATCATCGCGAGCATTACTTTTATCATTCAAATTATTTTTAGTGTGATTTGGTTTAAATTCTTTTCAATTGGACCATTCGAAAAGCTATGGCGATTTATGACTTACGGCAAAAAAACTGTGACAAAGCAATCATAAAACTCTGGAAATCCCAAACATACAAACGGTTTGGGATTTTTTCTGGTAAGATGAACTGTATGTTTTTGTAAAAAGTGAAACCTAATATGGCAGATAACCGTAAACAAGAGAACAGAAACAAAGGAGCATTTTAGATATGGCAAAGCAAATGAAAAAATATATGGCTGTGACAACGGCATCTTTTATGGCTGTCCAATTAGCAGCATGTGGCAATAGCGAAACACAGACAGTAGCTTCTTCTACGTCTACCCCAGTAACGGAAGATCAAGGTCAAGGAAACACAAATGAAGAGATAGTAAGTGTTTATAATAGTGAAATGGCAGATGCCTGTGATGAATGGCAAGAAGGGGACGATGGTTCCTATGAATGCCTTGATGAAAATTCTCCTTACTATGCACAGCATTTCTTTAATGGGCTTATGTATGCAACTGCTGGAGCAATGATTGGAAGTGCTATTTATAAAAGTCGTAATTTAAAAAATGGCACAGATCGAAATGAGCAAAATGGTGGCGGTTCTGCAGTACCGCGATCGACACAAAGTGGTAATGCAAATAATAGATCTACAAATGGTATTACAAACAGTTCACAAAATAAGGCTGGTACAACTTCAAATGGTTCAAATACTTATTCGAGTGGACAACGCTCTTATTCAACAGACAGTTCATCAAAAAGCACGAACTCCTACTCTAATAGCTCCTCCTCCAGCACAGGAAAATCTGGTTTTGGTTCAGGTGGAGCATCCCGTGGCGGCTCGTCCTCCTCATAAAGTGTGGAAAGGGAGCAAATAACATGATGAATCATACACAACAACGGCAAGCGTTCTATTCAAAATTCCCAGACTTTTTTCCTGACTTTGAGGATTTAGAGTATGCGCTATATGATGTCTTAGAATTGCCAAAGCAGCAGATCGATCAACTTCACTACGCAACACAAATACTTTGGCGCATCTTTTTAAAAGTTGGGAAACAATTTAAGCATTTGTCGATTGATCAACTTTTAGCTTTAGGGATTCGCCCTGAAATGATACCGTATATTCAATTAGACTATTTACAACAGCAATCTGTTTTGACGCGATTTGACTTTGTTTGTACAGAGGAGGGCCACATTAAATGTCTAGAGTTGAATGGAGAAACACCGTTCCTTGTACAAGAAACCTTCGAGATAAATGAGGCACTTTGTCAGCATCTTGGCTATAACAATCCAAATGATATAATAGCTTTACAAAAAACATTGTCAGGTGCGCTTTTTGCTGCCATGCAATATTTACATAATGTTAAAAAGCCAAAGGTTGTCATCACGGGTAAAGCAGCCAAAGAGGATTATGAGGAGTATTGCCAGGTACAGTTTATTAAGCGCTGTATTCCTTTTGATATTGAGTATGTACCTATCCAGGATCTCATCATATTTACTAGTGATACACCACATATAGTACAAGGTCTTTATACACCTGCAATGGAGAAAATCGATATATTATTTCGACCTGCACATCCTGTAGAGTTTTTAATGGATGATGTAGCATCAGATGGTGATCGCATTGGGCTGCATTTGTTAGAACTTGTAAAAAAACGACAGTTAGCTATCATTAATCCGCCTGCTGCTTATGTATTACAATCGAAAATCTTATTGTGGTTAATATGGGAGCGGAGAAACGATCCTTTACTCTTTACCCCCGAGGAACGGGTAGCTATTCAGCAATATATGCTACCAACCTATCTTTCAGCTGAGCCGTTTATTCGTAATAATCTTCCTTATGTGAAGAAACCTGTTTATTCTCGGGAAGGAAATACAGTAGAAATTTACGCAGGAAGTGGGCAGAAAATAAATGCCTCCACATCCACACATTATGATGATAATTTATTTATTTTCCAACAGTATGTGGAGATGCCTAGCATGACAATTCAATTAAAAGAAGGATATCAGACTAAAAAATGGCTAATAGGTTCATTTGTTGCTGACAATCGAGCATGTGGTTTAAGCTGTCGTGTCGGTAATCAAATAACAGAATGGGATTCACATTGGCTAGCTGTGGGTTATAGGGACTAACAAATCTAGTTTTGTAGAAGGAGGCTGGGACAAAAGAAAAAATGTTAGACCATTTACAAGTTTGGTCTAACATTTTTTTGCGTTATTAGAACACATATACTTTAATAAATTACAAAAATAACATTCATTTTTTGCTTTTTCTCAATAAAATGAGTTATGTCCCAGCCTCATCGTTTAATCCTTATTCATTCCAGCCTTTACAGACATCAATCCATTCTTTATAAGGGGCATACGTTTCGAGTTCTGAAATCGTTACCTCAATGGCTGAATTGCTGCTACCACATGCAGGAAAAACAGTGGTAAAACGTCTCAAAGATTCATCTAAATAAATGGCTACACCTTCGTTCACACCAAAAGGGCAAACACCTCCGATATCATGACCAATCATCGTCTCCACATCGTCCTTGGATAACATCTTTGCCTTTGTACCAAACATTGCTTTATATTTTGCATTATCGATTTTAGCATCCCCTGCAGCAACAATTAATACCGCGCCATCATTCACAAGAAAAGATAATGATTTTGCGATGCGTTCGGGCTCACAGCCAAGGGCCTGCGCTGCTAATTCAACAGTCGCTGAGCTTTCTTCCAGCTCTTGTATTTTGTGCTCAACATGCCATTTTGCTAAATGACTACGTACTTTTTCAATCGCCATATGTACACTCCTCCTACTTTTATCAATGACGCCTCGTCATAATGGTGTCCTGATTCATTCGAGCTTGTTCTTCAAAAGCTCCTCTCCCTTTAAAGAGGGACTTTTCTGTTTTTTTGTAAAAACAAAAGAAGTCGTTAAATCAAGATAAATTTAATTTTAGCATAATTTTCAGAATATATAGTTGTGAATGCTCTATCTTTCAAGTATGCTAACTATAGGGAGTGTAAAATTACACTAAAAGGGGGTTCCAATGTTCAAGTTTATACAAATCGTATCTGTGTTGATTGGTTTATCAGTAGTGACATTAATGGTTGCATTGATTATCACACTGAATGGCAGCATTCATTTGATACAGTTAGTTTGGACAGTACCTGTTTGTTTATTTGTCCTGTTTATTTGTAGTGTATTTAAATGGACCAACACCAAAAGACGAAGAGGATGGTTATTTGGAGTAATGGGTATTGCCTTATTAATAGCTTCCATCAAACCAATCCAACATTATTATAAAATGAGCATTCCTACTGTTGATGCGGAAATTGATGTATCTGCCTATCAGCCATTTACGCTGGGCAATAAAGTGATAAAGCCTGACACAAAAGCATCCTTACAATTGACCGAGTCATTACCAAGATTAGATGGTGCAACAGCCATGTATCCTTTGTATGCGGCTTTTGTAGAGGCTACTTATCCCAAAGGTGACTATCAGCCAGATACTAGTAGAGTTCAAGTAAGCCGAACACCTGAAGCCTATCAAAATTTAATAGCAGGAGATGTGGATCTTATCTTTGCAGCAGCACCGTCCACCTCACAAGAGTGGCAAGCAGAAAAGGAAGGTCTTACATTTGACATGACACCAATTGGACGTGAAGCATTTGTCTTCTTCGTGCATCATAAAAACAGTGTGGATAATGTAACGCTTGAGCAGGTGAAGAAAATATACGCTGGTGAAATAACCAATTGGCATGATGTCGGTGGGGAGAATGAGCCAATCTGTGCTTTCCAACGCCCAGCAGATAGTGGAAGTCAAACAACATTAGAAAAATTGATGGGCAATATGCCAATTATGGAGGCGCCTTCTGAAGATATTGTATCGGGAATGGGAGGAATCATTCGTGAAGTGTCGCAATATCGAAATTATAAAAACGCAATGGGCTTTACGTTTAGATATTATTCTACAGAGATGGTAGGTAATCAAAAAATCAAATTACTATCCATTGACGGAGTAGCCCCAACAAAAGAAACGATTCAAAATGATACATATCCTTTAGTTGCTGAATTTTATGCCATCACAGCCGGAACAGAAAATCAAAATACGCAGAAACTTATTGAATGGATACTTTCTGAGGAAGGGCAAGCGATAGTTGAAAGGGTCGGCTATGTACCAGTGGAAAATTATTAAAAGGTTTGCTATACTAAGAGCAACAATCGAATGAAAAGTTTTCTAGGGTTCCGTAGCTTTTGCTAGTCTGGTCCGAGAGAAAACCACAAATTAATTTTGTGACACGGAAGGATAAAAGCCTGGGAGATACTGTTTAATGACAGTTTCTTCAGGCTTTTTTGTTTGGCTAAAATCATGTTATTTTGCGAAAGCTGAGGAAGGTGCTTTATCAATCAGTTAATCGACCGTGTCTCATAAAATGGAGGGATTTAGGATGAATAAACAATGGATCAGTGTCATTATAGCGGCTTGCTTTGAAGTAGGCTGGGTCATTGGTTTAAAGCATGCAACGAGTGTGCTGGAATGGATTGGGACAGTTATTGCTATTTTTATTAGTTTTTATTTACTCATAAAAGCGGGGGAGCATTTACCTGTTGGTACGGTATACGCTGTCTTTGTTGGATTAGGGACAGCGGGGACTGTTTGTGCGGATAGCTTGTTGTTTGGGGAGCCGTGGAAATTAGCCAAAATAATATGTATTGTTGTTTTACTTGCAGGAGTTGTGGGCTTAAAGCTTGTAACGGGAGAGCCGAAGGAACAAGAGGTGAATGAATAATGGCATGGATGGCATTAGTTATGGCAGGGTTATGTGAGATGATGGGCGTATATATGATTAGTAAATATAATAAAACAAAGACTATAAAAAATTTAGGGCTGCTGATTTTTGCATTTACCTTAAGTTTTGTGGGTCTTGCTTATGCGATGGAAACATTACCAATGGGTACTGCCTATGCTATTTGGACAGGAATTGGAGCAGCTGGGGGAGCACTACTGGGTATGTTATTTTTTAATGAATCAAAGGATTGGAGACGGATGGTTTGCATTGTACTTGTTTTAGGAGCAGCCATTATGTTGAAGCTATTGTCGTAAGAAAAAATGCACTTCCCCTTGTAAAAGTGGAAGTGCATTTTTTATATTATTTTTTTACGTCTTTTGTCCATTCTGCTACTTTATCTGGATTAGCTTCCACCCATTCTTTTGCAACCTCTTTTGGATCTTTGCCATCCATTACTTCAAGCATGACACTTTCTAAATCCTCTGCAGTCCAGTGGAAGTTATCAAGCACCGAGTATACATCTGGTAAATCTTCTTTTAAGCCTTTACGAGCGAATGTATTAATTGTTTCTTCGCCACCATATACACCTTTTGGATCTTCTAAGTATTTAAGATCATATTTCGCAAATTTCCAGTGTGGTGACCAACCAGTTACAATGATTTCTTCTTTATTTTTTAGCGCTTTTGCCAATGAAGTTGTCATGGCACCAGAAGAAGATGTAATAAAGTTCCAATCTGCTAAATTATCATATTCTCCTAAAGCTTTTTCTGTAGCAGCAGTAATACCAGCACCAGGCTCGATACCTGTAATAGTATGATCAGCTTCATTTGTTAAATCTTCAATAGAATTTACATTCATATAACTTGGGACAACTAAGCCAATTTTTGCACCAGCAAGGTTTTCGCCAAGCTCATCTAAATTAGCTTTATATTTCTCATATTGTGAGGCGTGTGTATGTGGTAACCATGCCGCTACCATTCCATCAGCCTCTCCTTTCGAAACAGCCTCCCACATAATCGCATTATCCAAAGGAGTTAATGCTACATCATAGCCTAAATCTTCGAGTACTTGCCCCACGACATTCGTTGAGGCGATTTCTGTATCCCATTCAACATAGGCTAAGTTGACCTCCTTAGAATCACTGTTTTTACCAGAGCTTGACCCTGTGTCGCCTCCACTACATGCAGCAAGCATGAGGCCTAGACCTAGAGCCATTCCTAACTTAGATAGTGTTTTCAGTTTCATCGAATCTCCCTTTCTATTCATCGTTTTGTATCAAACTGCCGACACCCATCGCTTGATGGCTGCAGGCGAGAAAGATTAACTATATTCTATACAGCTTTCTTTTTATTGAAGCTTTGTGTTAAACGGTCAATGATAATCGCAAAAATAACTAAGCCTAAGCCTGCAACGAAGCCATTCCCAACCTGTGTACGCTGTAAGGCTGTTAATACTTCACGTCCTAGACCTGGAGCTCCAATCATAGAGGCGATAACTACCATAGAAAGTGATAGCATAACGGTTTGGTTAATTCCTGCCATAATCGTTGATTTCGCAAGAGGAATTTCTACTTTAAATAGTTTTTGACTAGCCTTACTACCATAAGAGTCTGCGGCTTCTACTAATTCCTTTGGTACCTGACGAATACCTAGGTTTGTCATACGTACAGTTGGGGGTAAAGCAAAAATAACAGAAGCAAAGACACCAGGCACAATCCCGATACCGAAGAAGGCAACTGCTGGGATTAGGTACACAAAGCCAGGCATTGTTTGCATGAAATCGAGTATTGGTTTAATAATGTTTTCAGCTATTGTTGATTTGGACATTAGAATACCAAGTGGAATACCGATGATGATGGATATAATACTTGAAAAGATTACAAGCGTGGTTGTCTCCATAAGGTGAGTCCATAATCCTTGGTTATAGATAAACAGCAAGCCTATTAATGAAAATGCGGCAAGCCCGAATTTTTTACCAGCTACAAAGAAGGCAAATATCACGACAAGTAATATAAGAATAATGGCTGGGATACTAATTAGTAAATCAGTGACCTGATTCATGAGTAGTTTTCCAAATTGTTGAATCGTGTTAAAGAACGCTGAAAAATTACTCGTCAACCAGTCCATAGCTGATTCAACCCACGTAGCTAGTGGAATTGTTGGAATATTATCTAAAAAATTATTCATGTGCTTCGGCCTCCTCATCGCTCGTTGACAGTGCTTGGATGACAACGCCTCTAATCAGAACACCCAGTAAGCGGTCATCTTTGACAACTGCAATAGGAGTAGGTGAATTATAGATCATTCCTAAAATATCCTGTAAAAGCATATCTGGCGGAACAGTTAACACCTCTGATTGCACAATAGAATGGACTGTTTGTTCATGTTTTTTAGCTGCAGCCAGTGCATCATCAGCTGTAATAAAGCCTTTTAAATGTCTATTTTTATCAACAGCCATTAATAAACTGACAGCCTCTTGACGCATACGTTTAAGCGCTACTTTAGGACCGTCAAGGTCTACATTGACATAAACAGGACGCACCATAACGTTTTCTGCTGTTAATACTTTCGAACGGTCCACATCTTCCACGAATGTTTTGACATAGTCATTGGCTGGATTGGTTAATATTTCTTCTCCTGTACCAATCTGAATGATTGAACCATCCTTCATAATGGCGATGCGATCCCCAATACGTAATGCTTCATTTAAATCATGTGTAATGAATAAAATAGTTTTCTTCAATTTTTGTTGTAGATCAAGTAGCTCATCTTGCATTTCTTTACGGATCAATGGATCCAGTGCAGAAAAAGCTTCATCCATTAATAGTATTTCAGGATCGTTGGCAAGGGCACGTGCTAACCCAACACGCTGCTGCATACCACCTGATAATTGACTTGGGTATTGATCTTTGTATGCGAGTAATCCAGCATTTTCGAGAGCCTGTTCCGCTTTTGCTTGGCGTTCTTGCTTTGAAATACCTCGAACTTCAAGGCCATATTCGGTATTTTGAAGTAATGTGCGATGGGGGAATAAACCGAAGTTTTGAAAAACCATACTCATTTTATTTCTTCTGACAGTCCGTAGACTTTCTTTTCCCATAGTAGAAATATTTTCTCCATCGATATATATATTTCCGCTCGTTGGTTCAATAAGGCGGTTTAAGAGCCGTATAAGTGTTGATTTACCACTTCCTGACAGTCCCATGATCACGAAGATTTCTCCTTCGTTGACCGTAAAGCTTGCATCGTATACACCAACAGTCGCACCTGTTTCTTTTAAGATATCAGTTTTACTTTTTTGCTGTTTAACGAGTTCTAGTGCTTGGGGAATATGTTTACCAAACACTTTTGATACGTGTTCTATTTTAATTTTTTCCATAGAAGCACTCCTTTCGTAGATTATTACTATGTGAGGATAATGATACCCAAAAATAAACAAGTAACAACCTTACTGTAACAAAGAGTTGTTACTTTTGTCAAATCGACTAATAAGAAAAAAACCGTTTAAACGCTGTTATATCAGCGTTTAAACGGTTTTTAATTTGGATATAAAAAGCTTTGAACTCTGGCGAAGCTTTCATCATTTCCGACAAAATAAATAATGTCACCTTCCTCAAATGAGACATAAGGACCAGGGGATAGTAATAATTCATTGCCACGTCGGATACCGACAATGGTGCTTGATGTATTTTGCCAAAAATTTAAGGTTTGTACAGTTTGATGAATGCATGGACTATCAGCTGTCATTTCTAATTGATAAGGAATGAATGGATTGACCGAACGGTAATGCTCAGTGCGGCTAATGAGCTGCTTTGCCTTGTCTTGTAAATTAATTAATTCATGATGCTGCTTTTGAATACTCGTCAATAGTTCATTTTGTATTTCGTGAATGGATTGAACATCATGAAACTGTCTGACGAATTGTGCTGCTTTTTCATACGATTTAATAATTACGCCGCTACCTTTAGAAGCCTCAACAATTTCTAAGTCTTGTAACACGGCAATGGCTCTTCTCGCAGTCTCTGCTGAAACATTGTATTGACTTGCAAGAGAGGATCTTGCGTATATTTTATCGCCAATGCGGTATTTTCTTTCTACGATCTTAGAGGCAAGGTCGATGGCTATTTGTTGATATTTTGGCTGCTTTACTTGAACATTTTTTTCTAAGTTCATTTTAAACTTCCTTTCGTCATTACAGTACCACAGCTTATTATAGACTAGCCTGCACAGAAAAAATAGCACCTCCATAAGCTAGTGGTATATGATGAAAAAGTAATGCTAAAATTTTGGTATCTATCATTTATATTAAAAGAATAATAGCTGTTGTTTGACACTTTTTAGTTATTATTATAAACTAAGTTACGTTATGTAAGTGATGTAAAAATACATGTGCTCAGTTGGCGAATTCAGCCAACTGTTTCTATAGAAGGTTGGAGATTAATATGACAATTACGACTAAAGTTATGGACTTAGTGAAGGATAAAATGACAATCGTGAAGCATACAAATACAGAAAATATTTGTCTAGTTGGCCCAGTAAATTTGCCTGTAAAACAAGGCGATTTTTCTGCATCATTTCAATGGTATAACTGGCTAACAGTTGATGCAAATTTAACGAAAGAGGAAATTATTGATGGTTTAGCAAATGCCAATTTAGCATTTTTGCAACAATCATCTGTGCTGGTGTATGGTGATTTTACCCATTCCGAGGATGCTTTAATCCGAATGCATAGTATTTGTCACACTGGTGACATCTTTGGCAGTCAGCGCTGTGATTGTGGCTACCAGTTGCATGAATCCATGAAAATGATCGCAGAGCACGGCTGTGGCGCTATATTTTATTTAGCCGATCATGAAGGTCGTGGCATAGGGTTATTCTCTAAATCTCTTGCTTATTTATTACAAGAGGAAGGGCTAGATACAGTAGAAGCAAATCATGCACTCGGCTTCCCAGATGATACTCGTTCATATGACGAGGCACTTGCGGTATTAGCTACTCTACGCACAAAACCTGTCACACTTATTACAAATAATCCGAAGAAATTGGCTGCTTTACAGGCTCGCGGTATGGCTGCCGAAGGGCATGTTCCATTATGGGGCGGTTTGACAGAGACAAATCGTTTTTATTTAGAAACAAAAGTTGAAAAATCTGGACATATGCGCGAAAAACAATAGGTGGAGGTTGTGATGATGGCAAATGTTGATGAAAAGTATATGCAATTAGCACTCGATTTAGCAGCGAGTGCCAAAGGAAATACGAACCCTAATCCACTTGTTGGGGCTGTGATCGTGAAGAATGGCGTAATTGTAGGCACGGGCTTACACAGAAAAGCAGGTGAACCACATGCTGAAGTGCATGCTTTTCGTATGGCTGGAGAGCATGCACAAGATGCTACATTATATGTAACGTTAGAGCCTTGTTCGCATTATGGGAAGACACCACCTTGTGCGAAGCTAGTGAAGGAATCTGGTGTAAGTCGAGTTGTGGTAGCCATGCAAGATCCAAACCCAGCTGTAGCAGGGCAAGGCATTCAATTGCTACGGGATGCGGGAATAGTAGTTGAGGTGGGAGTTTTGGAGCAACAAGCTCGCCGTGTTAATGAACGTTTCATCCACAATATGCTGACACAACGCCCATTTGTTATTTCCAAATTTGCTATGACTTTAGATGGGAAAATTGCCACACATACAGGGCATTCTAAATGGGTAACTGGCGAGGCTGCACGTGAGGATGTTCACTATATTCGCCATGAAGTAGATGGAATTTTAGTCGGTGTGGGTACAGTCATTGCTGACAATCCTACTTTAACAACAAGATTAAAAGAAGGATACGGAAAAAATCCAACACGTATTATTATGGATAGTTCTCTACGCACACCCGATTATGCAAATGTGTTAAATACGGAGGAAGCACATACGATTCTTGTATGTAGTGAGGACGTAAGCCAAGAAAAAATGAAGCGATTTACAGACAAAGGTGTGACGGTTTTACCAGTACGTAAAAATGAATATGGACTTCAGCTTGATGATATGCTTGAAAAGCTTTATACACATGGCATTACGGATATTTTGCTCGAAGGAGGAAGTAAAATAAATGCTTCTTTTTTACAGCAAGAAGCGATCGACAAATATGTGGTGTATATAGCGCCTAAAGTTCTCGGTGGGAATCTATCATTAACACCGTTTGCTGGTTATAGTCCTTCTCAAATGAATGAGGCATGGAATGTTGAATGGACTTCATTTGATAAGGTAGGCGAGGATTTGCGTATTATTGCTTATCCAAAGCAAGGTGAAGAAAAGTGAACTATCAAGCAGATGTTTGTATAGTAGGGGCAGGACCAGCTGGCGCACTGTTAGCCTACTTACTAGCCAAAAAAGGGCTAACAGTGATCCTACTTGAGCAAAACGCAGCACTTGGTCAGTCATTTCGAGGCGAGCACTTAAATGAAGAGGGCGAGGCTGTTTTAAAAAATCATCATCTTTTTGAGGCAGTTGAGTCACACGGTATATTACGAATGGAGAAGCTGGAGTATTACGCAGATGGTAACGCCTTTAAAACGATTTTTCCTGATGAAGCAGTAGGTCATTTAGGCATACATGTCCCACAAGCTCATTTATTAAAGGGAATTTTACAAAATACACGGCCGTTTCCCAACTTTACATGCTTGCTACATACAAAGGTAACAAAGCTCATCGTAGACACTTCTGGTCATTATAGAGGAGTTATAGCAATAAAAAATGGAAACACTATTAAAATTGATAGCCAATTAATTATTGGTGCAGATGGTCGCTATTCTACCATTCGTAAGGAAGCACATATTGATGTTCAGAAACAGAAACATGGCTTTGATTTACTATGGGCTAAAATTCCTGCACCCCAAAATTGGGAACCTTCGATAAAAATGGCACTAATCGATGATAAGCAGCTGTCATTGTTTACGCAAGTTGGTGGTTATATTCAAATAGGCTGGAATATCGAACAGGGTAGTTTCCCTCAGCTGCGCAAACAAGCTTTTACTCCTTTTATCCAGCAGCTTACAACACAATTTCCACTATTAGCTAATACAGTACAAGAGCATATTCAATCTTGGAAAGATTTTGTGTTATTAGATGTTTTTAGTAGTCACTGTGACTGTTGGGGTACCCAGGGCATTGTATTGTTAGGTGATGCTGTCCATACGATGACACCAACTGGGGCATTTGGATTAAATAGTGCTCTAAAGGATGCCGATTGTTTGGCATCTTTGCTAAATAAAGACACGTTAGCACAATTTAATGTACAAGATTTTCAACAAATGCGTAAGCAAGCCATTGAGGAAGTATTAGCAAAACAAATTGAAAAAGAGCAAACATTTGCTTCTAACTTTATAAATAAGGCTTCTTGAAAGGGCGAACAACTAGATGAAATTTGGCTTTGATATAGATGACACTTTAATTGATTTACGAGCACACGCTTTTTTACTCTATAATAAAAAACTAGGTAAAAATGTTTCCTTTAAAACCTTTCAAGCCTTACAACGTGTAGAAATACATGAGCCTTTTGGTTTAACAGACGAAGAAGGTTATGCAATGTGGAATAGTACAATGGAGGAGATTTATTTTACGGACTGTCCTTCTTTTGAGGGGGCAATAAAAACGCTCCAAGCTCTAGCGGCGCAAGGGCATGATATTTACTATATTACATCTCGTCCCAAACAATACTGTGCACAAACAAGAGCATGGATGGAGGCGCAAGGTTTTCCAATAACGGACGGTCATTTTTTCTGTGGAATGCAGGATGCAGAAAAAGTCAATATTATAAAAGAGCTTGCGTTAGATGTTTATGTAGATGATAAACCAACAGTGCTGGAAACACTTCATGATGTGACAACAAAGGTGATCTTAAAAAATCAATCCTATAACCAGCATGTGAATCTTCCACGTTTATATGATTGGCAAGAGTTTCAAGTGCTGATACAAAAATAAAAGATTGGTACAACGATTATGCGTTCGTTGTACCAATCTTTATTTTTTTAAAATCGATTCAACTTAAAGGTTGATAAATCCTGTTTACTTTTGCCATCTACAATTAATTCCGCTAGTACTTCCCCTACAGCGCTACTAAATTTAAAGCCATGGCCCGAAAAACCTGCAGCAATAATAATATTTTGATGTTTAGGCAAAAAGTCAATTATAAAATCTTCATCAGGAGTCATCGAATACTTGCATGTTTTGCCGTATTTTATTGCACCATGCTTGGGCATAAACTGATGAATGAAATTTTGTAAATCAACAAGATCTGCATCATCAAATGGGCGCAAAGGAGTATTTGGATTGATCACTTCGCCACCATCATGTCGCCCAAGTTTTAATCCTGCTCCATCAATACTAGGAAAGCCGTAGTAGGTTGAATCTGCAAATTCAAAGCAATAGGCTGGGAAATTTTCATCACGATAAAGCTCCTCATCTGCCTCAAACCATGCAAACGTTTTACGTGTTGGGGTAACTGGGATGGTTACGCCCATCGTTTGTAGTAACTCGGTTGCCCATGCACCAGCCGTCACTATTAAGTGCTTTGCTTTGTAAAGGTTATGTACAGTTTGCACCTGTACAATTTCTCCAGCTTGAATAGCAAGTACTTTTTCATTCGTCTGTAAGCTTGCACCAGCCTCTAACGCCAATTTTTGATATGCTCGAATACATGCTTCTACCCGAAGGACGCCTGCTGTCGGCTCAAAGCAAGCCACTAAATCTTCTGGCAAGAATAGCCCTGGCCATTTGTTCATCGCTTCCGCTGCTGAATAATGTTCGAGTGCTAAATCATAGAGTGCTGAGCTTGCCTTGACATTCTGAATAAAGTCACAGGTTGGTTCTCCAATATTGACTACGCCAGTTTGTAAAAATAAGTTCTCATTGGCTAAAGACTCTAGCTCTTGCCAAAGCTCACCAGCTCTTTTTACAAAAGGTACATAGCTAGCCCCTTCACCATAAGCAAAGCGAATGATTCTTGTATCTCCATGATGACTACCTTCTTCATGCGGGGGAGTAAAGGCATCTAGCATAAGAACTTTGTTACCTTTCTTTGCTAAATAATAACCAGCCGCCATCCCCATGGAGCCAGCACCAACTATTATGACATCATATACCATTCTGAATCCCTACTTTTTTGCTCTAGTATAACAGATTAGCAGGGAAGGAAACAGAAATTTTAGAAAATAAATAGGCACAACACCTGCAATCCAAATGGACTAGAGGTGCTATGCATTGTAGATACTTGCTATTTTGAGCTTGGTAGAATTTTATTAAGGAAAATCGCTACTAGCGCAGCGGTTGCGATAGGCGATCCAAATAAATATTGAACGGTTGTAGGTAGTGAATAAAGGAAATCATCAGGCAATAATGTCAGAGCTAACGTTAAAATGACAGGAATCGCAATGACATACATTTCCTTTTCGCCAATATGTTCATTTTTCATCACCTGTAATCCGCTGATGGCAATAATGCCACAGACGATGACAAATACACCACCAATGACTGCTGAAGGAATGGCTGAAATAAGTGCCGCTAATTTACCAGAGAAGCCGAAGATGATAAACCAAATACCTGCTGCTATAAATACTCGACGGCTCGCAATCCCTGTAATTGAGATAACACCTGCATTTGTAGAGTAACCCGTCACAGGTGTAGAGCCTAGTAATGAAGCAATAAAACAGCCAATGCCTTCACCAATAACGCCTCGATTAATTTGTTGATCTGTTAATGGTTTGTCGATGACATTGCTAATGGCAAACCATGTTCCTGTTGTTTCCGCCATTAAGACAATATAAATAATGACCATTGTGATAATGGCTGAAATATTAAAGCTAAAGCCGAAATCTGCAAATGGAATTTGCGGCATACTAAACCATTTTGCTTGTGATACAGGAGATAAATCTAAAACACCCATCCTATTTGCCGCAATACTGCCGCCGATTAAGGCAATGATGACAGATGCAATACGGAATAGACGCCCTTTTTGGTGGAAGACTGTCCCTAACATGACACAAATGATTAATACAATGGCTGAAATCAAAGCTAAATAGATGTTCTGATTAATGGATGCACCTGCTCCATTAAAAATATTATCACTTAAACCGACAGGCATTAAGGAAAGACCGACAACAAAGATAATCGTACCGCCAACAATCGGTGGAATAAATGTTTGAACAATTTTATTGAAAATGCCTGTATAGCCTAAAATAATGACGCAAATAGCACCGATTAAGCTGGCACCTAGCACAGTGCTCCAGCCTAAATCACCACTGCCACTTGCCGCATAGATTCCAACAATAGCCCCTAGTGGAACATAGGAAGGGCCTTGTGCCATCGGTAATTTCATACAAAAATGGGTTTGTACAATAGTCGCAATTCCTGCCGCAATAAAGGTGGATTGAATTAATGCACCTGCCTGCCCTGTTTGTAGACCAATGAGCATGGCAATTAAAAATGGCACAACGTAAACATCCATGGCCATGACATGCTGTAAACCTAGTAGAGCTGATTGGCTGAACGAGATTTTTTCATCTGGTAATACGGTTAATTGTGTTTTTCTTGTTTCGTTTGTTCGTTTACTATGTTGCGTTTTCACGAAGTTGTACACCTCAAAATGATAGATTTTTAATGAATAAGAGAATGACTAGTCTCTCGCATGAACTTTACTTCCTTGCACCCATACCTCACGGATATTTTCTGGGCGTACAAGATACATTATTTTTTGGAATATATCGAGTAAATCTTCCTTTTGATCAAAAATTGGAAGCTTAGCAGTAGGGATTTTTGTATCTATAATTTGTACATCCCATGTATAGTTTTCTTGTAAACGCCCAATTGGAAGGCTTAAGCTTTTACCACCACCAGCAGTGGCTAGATAGAAGGCTTCATTAATGGTAATACGTGAATTTGGCACACCTCGTTTTTCAGCTGCAAGGGTTGTATCGACACCATCCTCTAACATTCTTGATGACATAACAGCTTGTCTTGCATTATCAAAAAGACTTGGAGAAAATCCCCCTGAAACATCTGAGCCTAATCCAATATCAATGCCCATTGCATGGAAGCGGGCGATTGGAATCACACTGTTAGCAAAATAGGCATTAGAGATTGGACAATGACCAATGGCAGTGCCTGTTTCAGCAAATAATTGAGCATCATCATCACTTAAAAAGTTACAATGAGCCATAACCGATTTATCACCTAATAAACCAAAATCATGTAAGGCTACTGCATCATTCTTATTAAATCTCTCTCTGACATAACCATGCTCCCAGTCACTTTCGCTACAGTGAGATTGAATATGAGTATCGTATTTCGCTGCTAAATCACCTAAGCCTATTAAGGCATCATCTGTACAACTTGGAATAAAGCGAGGTGTGACCACGGGGTAAACACCTTGTTTAGTTGTTTTCGCTAATTCTTTTACCGCTAAAATAAACTCTTCTGTATCAGCTAATGCGGTTTGTGTGTTTGCATCTCGATAAAAATCGGGATTTTGCTCAGGATCATCCATGACCACTTTTCCGACAAGGCCACGTTGGCCCTTTTCAGCACAGATTTTAGCTAACAGTATGCTAGCTTCTTTATGAACTGTCGCAAAATATAAGGATGTTGTTGTGCCATTGGCAAGCAGCGTGCTCACTAAATCCTCGTAAACCTCTTGTGCAAACGTTAAATCCGAAAATTTTGATTCGATTGGGAACGTATAAGTGTTTAGCCAGTCATAAAGTGGAATGTCTAAGGCTGTACCCGATTGTGCCCATTGTGGTGCATGAACGTGCAAGTCAACAAATCCTGGTAAGAAATATTGACCTTCAGCTAATGGATGGAAATTAGGTTGATGTTGATATGTAGTTAATAGTTGTTGGTAATCAGTACGTTCTGGACCGACTGCTTTATCAATCATGCCATCAGCATTTATGAAAAACAAATAATCTTTTAAAATTTGAACTTCAGTAGCAGATTTACTAGTAAAAGCTGTCCCTTTGAAAATATACGTATATTCAGTCATAAAAACCACCTTAATGTTCGTTTATTGATAATAACACGGATTATTATAGGCTATATAAACTATGAAGTCTATAAAAAACGAATATTAATGAGTTTGTGAAAGAAAAAAAGAAGCTGTCCAACTACATTTTTACAGCTTTGACAAGCATTGATGGATGAGAAGAAGGCACATGTTTTAGCGTGCCTTCTTTTTATAGAATGGATTCATTGATGATATGAAGAAAGTTATGAAAGGAGGGGGAATGGTGCTGTTCATTTTTTCGTGTACAAAGATAGATAGGACGTTGAATATCAATATCCTTAATAAAAACACGGGCAACCTGTTGCTGCTGGATAAAGCTAGAAGCTGCTATGGACGGAGCTAGCATTGTTCCGAAACCTGCTGCAATAGCATGGATCGATTCATTAATTCCATCTAGTTGCAGTCCTACTTTCGGTGGGGGAATTTTATGCACTTTACATAAAGCATTTAAATATTCTTTTGTGGAACTCCCGTCTTCCCTTGTCACAAAGGGCTGTTCCATAAGTTCTGCGAGGGAAACCGTTTGACCTGCTAATGGATGACTGTATGGCACGATAAACCAATAATCTAAATTCATCAGAAATTGATAATTAATATCAGGATGATGGCCATCTTCTTTAACGATAAAGGCTAAGTCAGCTTTATAATGCAATAATTCCTCAATGACTTGCTGTGAATTAGCCGTTTTTAAATGGAGATTTGTTGCTGGATAAATTTGTTTAAAATGAGCCAACCATTTGGGCAGTAAAAAATGGGAAGGCACATGCGTCGAGGCAATTTGTAATTCCTCATTGCCTGTATATTTCAGTTGTTCAATTTTATATTCAATATCGATTTCTAAATCAAATAATCGCTGTGCCTGTTTATATAAAAACGTGCCATTTGGTGTTAATGCAATGCCTCTCCCTTTGGATTCTATCAGGGTCAAACCTAGCTCTTTTTCTAAATTTCGTATTTGAATGGTGACAGCAGGCTGACTAATCATAAGCGTTTGTGCCGCTTTGGAAACACTATTGTGCTCAGCCACCTTTGTAAATAGCCGTAAAGCGTGTAAATTCATATGCAAGCACCTTTCATTAATTTTTTTTATGATTTTATATACATTATATATTAGATTTATTAATTTACGCTCTGTATCCTTATAATTACAGTAGGAAAAAGGGGAGGGGGATAAAAATGACTCGACAGCATATGGGGGTTGTCTTTGGAGGAATTTTATTACTAGTTGTCGCAATGGGAATTAGTCGATTTGCATTTACACCGATTTTGCCATTTATGCGTCATGATGTAGGATTTTCGTTAGAGGTGGCTGGATTTTTGGCTTCAAGCAATTATATTGGCTATTTCATTGGCGCATTATGGGCAGGATTTATTCATCGTCGACGTAAAAATATTTTATTGGCAAGTGTCGTTTTCAATGTTCTATCGGTGGGATTAATGGGCTTGCTAGAGGTGTATTCTGTATGGCTAGTTCTCCGTTTAATCGCAGGCATTACAGGTGGGCTTATTTTTGTTTTAACGTCTAGCATTATGATGGATTATTTGGCGAGACATTCATTATCGCGATGGTCTGGCTATGTATTTAGTGGCATTGGTTTGGGAATTGCTATTTCTGGCTTATGTGTTCCTACAATAGAAGCGAAATTTGCTTGGGAGGGAACATGGCTAGGTTTAGGTATGCTATCAGCTATCTTTTTACTCATTACCTTTATTCTGTGGAGAAATTTAGAGGTTCAAGACAGCATAAAAGTGATGAAAACGCTCGATACCAAAATGACAAGAGGCTTTATGCCATGGCTGATTCTATCCTATGGCTTAGAGGGATTAGGCTATATTATTACAGGTACTTTTTTGGTTGATATTATTCATAATATCCCTTCTCTCCAAGCTTACTCCTCTTACAGCTGGGTTATTGTGGGACTTGCAGCTATTCCATCAGCACCTGTTTGGACGGTCTTATTGGAGAAGTTTTCAGCGATAAAAATTTTGTTTGTGGCATACATACTTCAAGTGATTGGCATCCTATTACCCGTATTTTCACAAACTGTATGGAGCGTATTGTTAGCATCATTTTTATTTGGTCTGACCTTTGTAGGAATTGTCACGTTAACTACTTCCTATGCACGACAGCTTTTCCCGACACAGAGCGGTTTTGTTGTATCTTTATTAACAACCTTTTATGCTTTTGGACAAATTATCGGACCGATCGTCGCAGGAAAGCTGGTTGAAGTTTATAGTAGCTATAAAGCAGCACTTGTATTTGCTGGTGTCATCGTGTTTCTTGCATTGCTCGTTATGGTAATTGGTAGATGGCTAACTGTAAAAAAAGAAGCTGCTGCAGAACATACAATTTCTATATAGCGCATAAAAGCCAGAAATCCTATTTGGATTTCTGGCTTTATCATTTACTTAAAGAAGCCGTGCCTCTATCTACATGATATTAAAAAATATAATAAAAGTCTATATATTTTTTTCTTTATATGGAAAAATAGATAAGTGCACAAAGGACGTAACGTTACGATTCTACATTGAAATGGGGACTTTATATGAACACAGAACAAGCTATTCAACGTTGGAATCAATATGCAGAGCGGTATACAGCTACCTACGATGAGCAGGGTGACAATCATCGTGTAGTACTGTTAAATCCCACCATCTTTTCTTTACTGGAAGGGCTAGATGGAAAGCATGTATTAGATGCAGGATGTGGAGAAGGATATTTAAGTAGGTTACTAGCGAAGAAAGGGGCAAGCGTAACGGCTGTTGATTTTTCACAAAAAATGCTGGATATTGCTATGGAAAGAACACAACAGCAGGAAGCTATTCAATTTTTACACGGGAACTGTGAAAATTTAGCGTTTCTAGCAGATGAGCAATTTGATGGTATTGTGTCAAATATGGTTCTTCAAGATTTAGAGGACTACAAGGCTGCATTGCATGAAATGTATCGTCTTTTGAAACCTAATAGCATTTTTATTTTTTCAATTCTGCATCCATGTTTTGTGACACCAAATAGTGGATGGATAAGACATGAGCAGCTAGATCAACAGTATTGGAAAATCCAGCGTTATTTTTATGAAGGGGTTTACCAACAACTAGATGCTGACCCCTCAATTGTGCTGTATCACCGTACATTAACAAGCTATGTGCAAGCCATTATTCAAAGTGGCTTTACCATTGAAGCTATTGTAGAGCCAAAGCCATCACAAGACATGCTAGAGAAGTATCCTCAATTTGAGGAAGATTTGCATTGTGCAGATTTTATCGTCTTTAAACTTAGAAAATAAAGGAGAGTGAATCCATGCGTTTATTTCATGTCAGTGAGAACCCTACTATTACGATGTTTCATCCTCGACTACCTGAGCGAGCAGATTTAGATGCAACCAAAGGGCTTGTATGGGCCATCAATGAGAGATGCTTGCCAAATTATTTAACGCCGAGAGATTGTCCTCGTGTTTGCTTTCATGCAGGGGTACAAACAACAGAGCAAGATAGAGGGCATTATTTAGCACAAGCTTCTCATGTAGTGGTCATTGAAAACAAATGGTTTGAAGTATTGAAGAATACGAGACTTTACCTATATGAGTTTGATAGTAATGGATTCACATTACTGGATGATAATGCAGGTTATTATACAAGTGAATTAATACAAATGCCCATTAATGTCTCTGAGGTTAACGATATAGCTAAAGCATTATTGGAACGGAGTGTTGAATTGCGAATAGTGGATCGCTTGTGGGATATCCATGACGAAATCCAGTATACAAGCTTAAATTGGTCGATGTGCAGGATGCGCTTTGCACAGCCAAGACACTAAAGAACAAGCCTCGTCATGCTGCTAGTGCATGGACGAGGCTTGTTTGTCTATTAATTAGATAAAGGTATACAGCTAATTACGAGAAGCAGGGTGATATTCATTGAACCCTACCATCTATTCTTTGGTGGAAGAGCCAGATGGAAAGCATGTATTAGATGCAGGATGTGGAGAAAGATATTTAAAGTACTACTCTAACAAATTTTCAATCTCGTCTTCCAGTACGATCAAAATGAGGTAGTTTTAAAGGGTTTAGGTATATCGTTCATAGTGGTGTTCACTACTGAATGAAAAAGGAAAAGATACTTTTGCAGAATGGTTGATTGAAGTGGAATCAGTACCACTCCTAGGGGATTTAACGTCACAGACGAGACACTAGAGCGAACGCAGTAAGTGAAGCGGCTCAACGGACGCCCCCTGGAAAGGATGCTGGCGGAATGGACATTAGCCCCTCGCCTTGCTAAAAGGTCTTTTTCTGCTAGTAACATGATCCTTTTTCAACAACATTCCCTTTATAACTAGACAGCATGATAACGGCCAACAGGAACAATTAAAGGTGTTTTAGAAACAGGGTCTTCAATAACCATGCTATCTAAGTCAAATGTATCTTTAATTAACTCACTTGTCACAATATCTTTTGGCGAACCTTCTGCAAGTAAACGACCATTTTTTAATGCGAATAAGTAGTCCGCATAACGGGCAGAAAGATTAATGTCATGTAATACCATGACAATGGTTGTACCATATTTTTTATTTAAATCTGTTAGTAAATCTAAAATTTCAACTTGATATGTAATATCTAAAAATGTTGTTGGCTCATCTAAAAATAAAATATCAGTTTGTTGCGCTAATGCCATAGCAATCCACACACGTTGACGCTGACCACCTGAAAGTTCATCGATATTGCGGTCAGCAAACTCTGTAATGTTCATCATTTCAAGAGCTTCTGCAACTGCCTCATAATCTTGTTTGGACCAACCTTTAAATAATGTTTGATGAGGAAATCGACCACGGCCAACTAAATCAGCAACTGTAATTCCTTCAGGAACGATAGGGGACTGAGGTAAAAGTCCTAACACACGAGCTAATTGTTTTGGTGGCATTTGATGAATGGATTTGCCATCTAGCATGGCATGACCACCGGTTGGCTTAATCAGTCGTGCCATTGTTTTTAATAATGTAGATTTTCCGCAACCATTCGCACCAATAATAATGCTAATTTTATTACTTGGAATAGCAATGCTGACATTTTCTAAAATCGTCTTTTGCTCGTAACCAGATGTTATATGTTCAGCCTGAAGCGTATGTGTTGGTTTCATCATATATCTCCCTTTCGATTGATTCGAATTAACAAGTAAATTAAGTAAGGTGCACCAATGATTCCTGTAATAACACCTACTGGATATCTAGCTGTAAATGCGAATTGACCAATTAAATCAGCAGCCAATACTAAAATAACACCAATTAGACCAGCTGGAAGTATATTTGAAAACCCGACACCAACTAATTTTTTGGCAATTGGTCCAGCAAGGAATGCAACAAAGGCAATCGGTCCTGTAGTTGCTGTAGCAAGTGCAATGATTAATACAGAACAAAGCATTAAAATGATTCTTGTTTTGTTTGTGTCTACACCTAGAGAGGTGGATGTTTGTTCACCAAGCTCAAGCATTTCTAAATGCTTCCCGAAAAATAACAGTACAGGTGTAAATACAATGACGATCATCATTAATGGATAGAGTGACTCCATTTTCGCACCATTTAAGCTCCCACTCAACCATCTCATGGCACTTGGAATATCATGTGTATTGCCAATTAGCATTAAATAAGAGATGAATGCATTTAGCATTGCTTGAATACCAATCCCGATTAATATTAATTTGCCAATTGAAAAAGAAGAGCCTCTTGATAAAGCATAAATAATTAGGACAGTAGCTAAACCGCCAATAATTGAGGCGATGGATACAACGATATTACTTGCTTGCAGGACAATAATACAAAATACAGCAGCAGCACTTGAACCAGCTGTAATACCAATAACATTTGGATTTGCTAAAGGATTGCGCAACATAGTTTGGAAAATATAACCTCCAACACCAAATGCAAAGCCAGCAAATGTACCAGCTAACATGCGTGGTAATCGAATTGTGCCTACAGCGAAAGAGGCACCTTGTACATGTTGGCCAAGGAGAACACGGATAACATCTTCAACAGGATAAATCGTGTTACCAAGCATTAGCATTGTGCAACACAGTATTATGGAAATAACAGTCAGTACAGAAGTTATTATGACAAAGCGTCTTTTTCTTCGTTGTCTGCCTTTCATTATGGATATCAATGTTTCATTCATCATAACGCACGCATTTTCGCTTTCATCGTAATTAAAATCAAGATAGGGGCACCAATAAAGGCTGTTAAAATACCCACCTCTAGCTCACCAGGACTGCCGAGAAGTCGACCACAAACATCTGAAAACGTTAAAATAATTGCTCCTGTTAAAGCAGACATAGGAAGGATAAAGCGTATATCAGGTCCTATAATAAGGCGGACAACATGAGTTGCTAATAAACCGATAAAACCAATAGGTCCTGCTAGAGCGGTAGCAGCCCCACATAAAAGAACGCCACCTAGTGCTGCAAACATACGTAGTGTACCAGTACGAACACCTAAACCAGTTGCCACTTCATCCCCGAGTGCTAAAGCATTTAGTGCTGGAGCAGTGAAGAGGGCAATCAATAGGCCTACAACTAAAAATGGAATAAATAGCTGAATAGCGTCCCAGCTTCCAGCTCCTACACTACCAACTTGCCAAAATCGAAATTGATCCATTACATTTGTACGCGGAATCATAATCGCAACGACTAATGAAGATAAAATGGCACTTGTAGCAGCCCCTGCAAGTACAAGCTTTAATGGTGTAGCACCACTTGCACCCATAGAGCCTATTCCAAATACAAAAATAGCAGTGATAATGGCACCCGCTATTGCTAACCATATATATTGATTGGCTGAACTAATGTTTAAAAAGGCGATACCACAAACGACAAAAAGTGATGCCCCTGTGTTTACCCCCAAAATACTTGGATCTGCAATTGGATTACGTGTAACGGCTTGCATTAGTGCCCCAGAAACGCCTAATGCCGCACCACACAGTAAACTAAAAATTGTTCGGACGATTCGTTTTCGAACAACAACGGCTTCATGTGACTGAACATCAGGATGGAACAAGCCATCCATTAGTCCAGTCCAGCCAATTGTACGAGAACCGAATAGTAGCGAAGCAATTACACATAACGCAAGAAAAATGATAAGAAAAAGCAAAACTTTAGCGAAATTTTTAGGGATAAATAACTGCTTCTGTTCGGTAGCTTGTATCTTATTCATATTATTTTATATTTTTTGCTACGTCTGAGATTAATGATAAATAGTCATCAATTGTATAGGCAATTGATAGTGGGCTAGGGGTACCAGCAGCTGCAAGTGGCGTATTATCACCAATAACAACAACATTCCCATTTTGAATAGCAGGTACTTTCCCTAAAATTGGGTCAGCTTGTAATGCTGGTAAAGTTGTTTCATCTCCGTAAGCAATAAAGATTTCTACATCAGCTAAAGCATCTGCATTTTCAGCGCTTAATTCAATATAGAAGCTGCTATCATCCGAAATTTGTTTTGTAACGCTTTCAGGATATTCCATACCTAATTCCATTAAGAATTCACCGCGTGGATCTGCAGGTGTATAAACATAGAATTTTGATAAATCTGTTGGAGTAAACATAGCGAATGCAGCTTTTTTACCTTTAATAGCAGCATGTTCATTCACTTTATCTTGGATCAATTTTTCAGTGTCTTTGATTAATTGTTGACCTTGTGCTTCCATACCCATACCTTGAGCGTTTAATGTAACTTGGTCACGCCAAGAAGTTACCCAAGGAGTTTCTTTATAGGCTACAACAGGTGCGATTTGACTTAATGTCTCATACTCTTCTTGCGTAATACCAGAGTATGCAGCAAGAATGACATCTGGGTTAGAGTCAGCAATGGCTTCGAAGTCTAAACCGTCAGTATCTTGATAAATATTCGGATTTTCTTCACCAAGCTCTTTTAATTTTTCAGCAGTCCAAGGAAGCATACCACTACCATCTTGTACACCATAGTTAGCTGCAGAGAAACCAACTGGCACTACACCAAGTGATAGTGCAACGTCATGGTTAGACCAAGCAATTGTTGCTACACGCTCAGGCTTTTTATCAATAACAGTTTCACCAAAAGCGTGTTTAATTGTAATCGGATATTGCTGTTCATCAGTAGTTTCTGATGTATTGTCTTTTGTTTGTTCTTCTTTTTTAGCAGTGTCTTTATTAGATGAATCAGAACATGCTGCTAAAGCTAAAACCATTAATGATAAAAGCATTACTATGAACATAGAATTTTTAATTTTTGACATTTTTTTTACCTCACTTTATTTTAAAAAATGATAATGATAATCCTTATCATTCAGAGAAAAATATTACGCTAATTTCAGTAAAAGTCAACAAATATTTTTGCATTTTTGATGTTTTTTTGCTTTATCACAATTATACGATATTCGGTATAAAAACTGAGCTAGAAAAAAGCGGAAATGCCCCGCACTTCTTGGTTGAGAATTCTTAAACTATTATCCTTAATTACACATCCCTAAATTGGTATATGTAACGAATTTTTCCTAGAAGAGACGTTTAGAAAGCAAGCCCCGTCCTACACTTATTGCATGGACGAGGCTTCCTTGTCTATTAGACTGTAGATGTTTGTTCGATTGGTGTGGAAGAAATATGAACTAATTGTTTGTCTTGATAAGTGAAGATGTAATCATAATTAGTTGCCTCATTGAGCATTGTTGGTAAATAATGTTTTAAATCTGCAATGCCAACATTTTCAGGGTGGAAAATCCAAGTAAGGTCCTTCCAATCAAGAATACCCTCTGCAACTTTTATAGGTGTTATATATGTAAAAGATTCAGGTAGTTCTGCTATAAAAGCATACATACAGCCATAGTTAACAACACCATCTGTCCATGTGATTTTTCCTTTATAAGTAATTTCTTCAACCGTAATACCTGTTTCTTCTTTAATTTCTCGTATAGCACCTGCTAATGGCGTTTCGTCCTGTTCAATTTTACCACCTACACCATTCCAGGCTCCCATCCATGCTGGGTAATTTCTATTCAATAAAAGAATTTGTTCACCCTTCTTTAGAAAACAAATTGTAAATTCAGCCAAAATTGTTTCTCCTTTTCTATTTAGTCGTTACTAAAAATATTGTATCAAAGAAATCATTCTATCACGTCAAAATTGCATCCTGTATGCGTGTTATAGTTAATAAAGATAGTTGAAGGAGTGAGAATCGCTGTGATATTAATAAGTGCTTGTTTAGCAGGGTTAAGTGTTCGTTATAATGGCACCAACAGTTTAGATGAAAAAATACAAAGGCTTATGTTAGAAAATAAAGCGATTACTGTTTGCCCAGAGCTGATGGGCGGTTTTTCAACCCCTCGGGAGCCTGCTGAAATTGTGGGAGGCAATGGAGGGGATGTACTTGATGGCAAAGCAACCGTTATTGAAAGGACTGGGCGTGATGTCACAGAGCTGTATTTAAAAGGAGCCTATGCGACTTTACAAAAAGCACTTGAAGTAGACGCCTCTCTGGTCGTTTTAAAGGAGTATAGTCCATCTTGTGGTAGTGCAATGATTTATAATGGGGCGTTCAATGGTACTAAATTATTGGGTGAAGGGGTAACTACAGCATTACTACGAAGGTATGGGATTGAGGTTCTATTAGAAGAGCAATTTTTATGAAAGGTCGGTTTTAACGAGAGAGTAACCTTTGTCAGTTAGAAACGTCTGAACTGGTGGGAGGTGGCTTATATGCCATTAACATTCGCACATCCAGCCGCAATTTTACCTTTTTCAAGACGAAGTAAGTACATCCATTTTTCAGCACTTGTACTAGGAAGTATGGCACCTGATTTTGAGTATTTTTTTAGAGGTAGACCAATAGGTGAGATAGGTCATAGCTTAACGGGATTTTTCATTTTTAATTTACCTCTTATTATTGTGATTTACATCATTTATTGTAAGTATGTTCGGCAGCATGTAGTTCATCATTTACCAGTATGTTTACAGGATACAGCTAACCAAACAACTTCCAGGAGTAAACGACTCAATGTCATTGTCTTTGGTTATTCAGCGTTTTTGGGTATGCTCACACATGTCATTTGGGATTCCTTTACACATAAAAATGGATTTATGGTTTCGCATCTATCTATTTTATCAGAAACAATGCCCATTTTCGGTTTTCAATTCCCCCTTTATAAATACTTACAGCATGGCAGTACTTTAGTAGGCATTACGTTGATTATCGGTTATGTCTATGTTAGAGCAGCCCATCAATCAACGAATTCATTGCTCACTATTCATCCTAAACAAAAATTATTTTTCTGGATACAGGTACTTGGATTAGCAATCTTCTATGTATGTTGCTGGTCTATTATAGATGGGGTATCAGTTAGCAATTATGGTGTATGGGTGGTCCGTATGATTGATTCATTTTTCTGTAGCTTGCTAACCATTTGTTTATTGAAAACATATTGGCAAAAATAAATAATAACGAGCATGACAGGACTTCCTTTAAGTGGGAGTCCTTTTGTTCGTTACCTCCTTTTCAGTTTGGATAAAAAGAAAAATACATAGATAACGAAGCTAGCATAAACTAGTATCCAGATGAACTGCCAATAGAACTTACTAGGGATGGATTTTATTTGATCGCCAACAGTCATTATTTCTAAAGAAAGATGGAGTGGTGGTAGAACCAAAATAAGACCTTTCATTTGCGGGATTGAATCTTTTAACGTTGCGACTACCAAGGTTAATAATAAGACGCTAATGACTCCCCACCAAGTGTTTTGTTTATTTTTGACAAGCTCTCTTGTAAAGATAGCAGAGAGAGCAATCCCCAAAATCGCTAAGCTAACATGAGAGAGAAATCCAAGAAATAGGTGTGTAAAGCTTGGTTCCTCGGCAAAAGCATGGATAGCTGTGGGATAAATAACAGAAACCATACTTAAGCTAAAAGCAATCAAAATGGCAATTATAAACAGGCTGAAATGATAAGATGTCGCACCATTTGCATGTAATATCGTTATCATTTTTTGCCCTTCATCCTCTGAATGAAATAGTGTGACGGTAAACCAGCCCATCAGGAAAAAGAGGATTATAGAGGTAAATGAAAAGCTATCTAATATAGGGTTTGGGACGAATGTGTAGTTAACAACAAGACATAAAATAAAAATAGAAAAAGGTGGAATATACTGATAGGTTCTCAAATAATTTTGTAACTGATATCGGCCTAAACTAATCATGTTGTATGAACTTCTCCTTATCATTGATCGGTATGAGTTGTTTAATAGAAGCGTTTTTATCAAGTAGCTGTTGTAAAAGATGGTCAGTACGCTGTGCTTGGATATGGACAATCACTTCATAAAAACCATTCGCTAATGGTGATTGCTGCTGTATTTCCGTTACATGTAATAGATCTTTTATGTATGTAATATTCGAAATTTCAAAAATTAATTGATTGTAGGTTGTAGGAGTAACAGATAAATCCGTTTGCATCACTTCTTTATGGTGAATCATTAGAATCGTATCAACGACATGCTCCAGTAGCTTTGTTTCGTGACAGGATAAGATAATCGTCATCCCTTGTTGTTTGAGCGTCTTCAGTGTTTCTTCCAAATCATTCTGTGTTTGCAAATCCAGCCCTGATAAAGGTTCATCTAATATTAACAAGTCCGTTTCGTTGAGCATAGCCTGCATAATCATTATTTTTTGTTTCATACCTTTAGAAAAATGGGTCATTCTAGTATCCTGTACATCTTCCAGATGAAATAGTATTAATAAATCATTTATTCTCGATAAAAGTTTTTGTTTAGCCATCCCACGGATTCGCCCCATATGCTGAAGATATTCCTTGGGGGTAAATAGAATAGTGGAAGGGGCAACCTCTGGTACATAGCCAATGTTTAAAGCTTGTTTAGAAGACATAAAGGAACCATTGTCTGGCGTAATAAGCCCAGCAATCATTTTTAAGAGCGTGCTTTTGCCAGATCCGTTTTTTCCAACAATAGCAATTATTTGATTGTCGTAGATGGTAAAGGAGACATTTTCTAAAATGGAAGTACCTCTGTATTGCTTAGTGATGTTTCGTGCGTCGAGCAATATGTTCATCAATCTGCACCTACTTATACTGAAATTCATTCATTTCATTGTAAATGATTTGTAGTATGTATGGCAAAAGAAACCATTTTTATTGAAAAACAGTAAGGAGCTGTTGATGATGAACAGAACCTTACTGTATTTTTTACAGCGACCGATATTTTTTTAAACTAATGATATTTAAGGTAATAAATACTACAGCGAAACAAGCAAGAATACTGAGATTAATTATAATATCATTGAAGGAATAACCTTTATACATAACCCCATTTAATGCGTCCGCTGCGTAGTAAAGTGGCATGATACGTCCAATATTTTGAAGCCATTCCGCCATACTATCAAGCGGAAAAATGCCTGAAAAGAATACTTGTGGAACAATAACAAGCGGAATAAATTGCATCATTTGGAATTCTGAAGCGGCAAAGCTTGAAAGCAGGGCACCTAAGGATAACGATACAAGGGCAATCATCATATTAATGAGTAAGACAAGCCAAATGGAGCCTACATGGACAATATCAAGCACATAGATGCCAAACAGTACGATAATAATTGTTTGTAGGAAGGCAAATAAACCATAACCGACCATATAGCCTGCTACAATTTCTGAGCGTTTGATAGGTGTTGCAAGTAAACGTTCCAATGTCCCAGATGTTCGTTCCTTTAACAAGGCAATCCCTGTAATTAAAAAGACAAAGAAAAATACGAAGAAGCCAATGAGCATGGGACTAAATATATCAAAAATGGCCGTATCCTTATCACCATAAACATAGTCTGTTTCTAAACTACCTATGGAGTCTTGAGAAGTCTGTAAAAGTTGAGCAAGCTGCATTGTTAAAGCTTTTGACTGGGAAGGATCATCATTTAATAAAGTTAACTTTAGTTCGTTTTGCTCTATTGCTAGCCATCCATCATACTCTTTGTCCTGTAGCTGTTTTTTCGAAAAATCATCGTCTTCAATAATTGTAAAATCTGTCTCTTTCAATTTGTCAATCAATGGTGTGGGACCATTAGAGACGACAAGTGTGACAGAAGCCTCGTTACTATTGAAAATAAAATACATTAATGACAAGACAAGAAGTGGGGCTAAAAATAATAAAGCAAGTGTCCGCTTATCTCGTTTCATTTGTTGTATGATTCTTGTGACGATAGCACCCATTCTCATTGTACGTCACCTCCAGCCTTTAAAAACACTTCATCAAAATCTTTTGCCTGATAAAAGGCTTTTAATGCCTGTGGTGTCCCTTGTGCAATAATATGCCCGCTTCTGAGCATAGCTAATTGATCGCATCTTTCCGCTTCATCCATCGCATGTGTCGTCACTAAAATCGTTTTATGTTCGTGTTCTTTTAAACGAATAAGTTCTTGCCAAATTTCCTTTTTTAAAACAGGATCAATGCCAACCGTTGGCTCATCTAAAATCAATACCTTAGGATTTTGAATAAGGGCAATGGCAAGGGACAGCCGACGTTTCATACCTCCAGAATAATTCATCACTTTAAGCTGTAAGTCATCGGTCAAACGAACAAGGCTTGCGGCATAGGCTACACGCTCCATTTGCTCCGCCTTCGATAATGAATAAAGCTTGGCAAAAAAATGTAGATTTTCTTCACCAGTTAAATCCGTATAAAGTGCATCTGACTGTGCCATATAGCCGATATCATTCAATAATTGCTTATGTGGAACAGCTAAATCTAATACTTCAATAGTGCCATTATCAGGCTTTAGCATGCCCATAATCATTTTAATTAGCGTTGTTTTTCCACAGCCTGACGGACCAAGTAAGCCCATCAATTGTCCCTTGGGAATATCTAAGGTAAGGGGGGCAATAACTTGCTTATGTTGAAATCTTTTTTCAAGGGTTTTAATAGAGATTGCATGGTTTCCCATATGGATCTCACTCCTTCACTGAACACTATGTTGATTTGATAAAAATTTTACGGTAGCATGTGAACAAATACAATCAACAGTTTGCCTGTAAGTGTTAAGTAACTGGAGGGAAGTTTGTGTCTGTACATGAAAAGATGAATTTTGAAACAAAGCAAGCCATTAAAAAGGTTTTTATCCAGCAAGTAGAGGAGGTCGGCTTTGAACGTGTGACCGTCAAAAATTTAGCGTTAGCGGCCCAAATCAATCGTGGAACGTTTTATTTACATTATACGGATAAATATGACGTAATGGAGGATTTGCAACAGGAGCTATTAATGGAATTAGAACGCTATGTCAAACATGTTCAACCAGTGGAAGCATTCCAAACATTAAAAATGGGTCAATTCTATCAACCCTTTATTAAAGTGATAACATGTATAAAAGAGCATGCAACAGCCTTTCGTATGTTATTAGGAGAGCAAGGAAGTCCTGCTTTTACACAAAAGATGAAAACTATCTTTGGCAATCATATTTTGGACAGATTATCAGTGATTCGTGAGGAAGTAAAGGATCCGGAATTTCAGCAATACTTACAAGCCTTTATCGCATCTGCCATTCTGGGTGTAATTCAGGAGTGGCTTGACAAAGGCAATGAAAATTTAACGGTAGAAGAAATGGTCGCCCTCCATTTTCGATTATTACGATTTTTAGGAAATGTAGTAGCCAATAGTTAACGGCACTGTAGCGGTTGGGGATGATAATTGTCAATCTCGTTTAACGAAAAAATGACTAGCTAAACTATCGCAAAGTACACCAATTAGAAAATGACTGCCAAGCATCCACCGGTAAGAGCAATCTAGTTGAATTTTATTTGAACCGAACAATGTATAGATTGCCCCCTATTATTAAGTGCTTCAATGTGATAAAAGATATTAAAAATTCCAGCACGATAGGCATAGCAAGTTTTAAAGCCTTACTGCTACAACAAAAGTAGACCGAAATTTTGCAGCAATAGCCTTGTTATGTTTAGCTCATAAGAAAACAACATTTCGAAGATTGTCACCAAGGTAGTAATAGTAAGGAGTATAAATAGCTAGCGCATTATGCGCATATAAAAAAGAACATGACGATGAGCCTTTTAGCTAGTCTCACGCATGTTCTGCTGATAACCCTTTGTTCAAATTTATTTGTCATAATAATCGTTCAATGCCACTTCCAAGCGTTCTTCTAAATGCTGAGAAATATAGCTTAGCACAAATTGCTCCTTATCCATCTCAATTTGAGCTGACTTGAACATTTTAGTGAAAAAACTTACTTTATGCTTCTCTGAAAAAAGCCGTAATGCTTCCGTTCGCAAAGTAGATACAATCTCATTTTCTATATGACGCTCTCTAATCTTCTGCACAATATCCTTCACACTGTTTTCTTGTAGCTCTGAAATTTGCTGTTGGAGATGTTCATTTTCTTGTTTCAATTCTACTGTTTCTTTTTGAATTTCCTCTACTTGAAGAGCGGAGTCTGCGGATAATCGCTGAATATTTTGAGCAAGAAAATCCTGATTGATGTTTACTTGTAATGTTCCTTGCTCTTCATCTGGCAAAATCTGAAAGAGGCCAGTTTGGATCATCTGCTGTAGGACGTTTCCAAGCACATCAATTTTATGTGATAAATCATCAGAATCCATAGTCGTTGCGGTAATTTGATGTTTCAGCAATTGACCATTATCATCAATGCCTAGCAATAATTTTATCCCCCTCACACGATACTCATCCTTCAATAATAAAATCATTCTTAGCCTTACTATAGCAGGCAGGTTTAAACGAATATTACCATTCACATTCGGCGATGCATTGTCAAAAATGTATTGTTCAAATGGTTTTAAATAGTAGCGAAGCATAGCGTCTGTAATATCAAACCAGCCCGCGACTTCTGCTATTGTATAGTGTTTGGATTCATCGATGTCTGTTAAATAGGCATCCTGATAAAGATTCTCCTCTAAAGGCGTATGTTGTAGTGCAACAAACAATGGGTCATCTTGCACAATTTCAAGTACCATTTCTTTTGCATCATTTACTTTAAGCATCCTTTCACACCCCACTTTATTTTTCCCATGACTAATTGTTCTCTATATAGGTTTCTATTCGTTTGGCAGCAATTGTATGCCTATTTTATGTAGGAAATAATCATTAGAACAATGGACCTTTTAATCTTTTATGACTCTTGAGGAAAAAAGTCGTTCTCAGTGGGAATGTATTGATACATAAGTGATAGCGGGGGACACATATAATGTCTACTCCAATGTGTACCTCAAAATTTAATAAATCATACAAACTTCAGCAAGTAATATGTGAGGAACTAAAGAAAGACTCAAAAATCAAATTAGTTTTCAAAAACACCCTCCAACTGTTTGGAAGGTGTTCTAATAATTTAAAATTGAATTCCTGGTGACTTTTCATTGTGTACTTCATATTTGAAAAGCCGATTTTACTTAAAAACACTATGTACTATAGTAATATGAAGCTATCTTTTTCAAGTCAGATGCTTGGAAATTAGCTAAATCAATCTTGTCCATATCCGTCCTTTTAATGACCGTGGTCATTGCAGACCCAGTAGTAGGGTTACCATAATCATCTTTGAAGTGATCTTGCCAATTGATGTGGATATTACCCATATCCTCTACATCCTTTAAAATTTTAAGTAATTTAACTGTATTTTGTTGAGCATCATTTAGCTTTTTCTTTTTTGTTATGGAATCATCAATCATCAGCTTTAAATAATAGGTATCTCCCATGCTTTCAACCCTAATATCTCGATCGCGGCCATCAGTTGTAGTAGTTCCAAATAAATCAGCAGCTATCTTGGCAATACGTTCCTCTAGGGGGATACTTGTATCATTTGCAGCTTTCATATCAATAACGATGGTATCATTTTTCTCCTTTAATTCCTTTTCAGAAGTTTTCTGATCGTCACCAATCCTTGTAGTTCCAATAGCACCAATTACAATAAATGTGATGATTAAAATAAACCACCATTTTTTATAAAAAGGTTTATTCATAAATGTTGTCTCCTTACATAATTCGTTATTCTATTAAATTATATCAATAATGGAAGGTGTTGTCAGCAGTCGCTCCATATAGCTATTTGTCAAAAATTACTCATCTCAAAGAATGAGTGATTTTTTTTATTAACCTACAAATATTCCATACAAAGATGTAACCATTATGGAATCAACCAAATATTGTAAAACCTTAAGAAAAAGTTAAGAATTCTCCTTGCAAATCTTTAAGAAATACTCTTTATAGTTAGAACCATCAACAATGTAAGCAAAGCGAGGAGAAAACGACATGCAACTCATTACCTTCCTAACTGAATTTATCAAACATCCGAAAACAATTGGAGCAATATCACCTAGCTCCAAAAAGTTGGCTCATAAAATGGTACAACCCATTTGCTTTGAAACGGCTCAATGCATTGTCGAGCTTGGACCAGGGATGGGTTCCTTTACTACAGAGCTTGTGAAAAGAAAGCAGCCAGCTACATTGCTTATTCTCATTGAACATAATGCGATTTTTTGTGAAAAGCTACGTCATCAATTTGCACATGAAGCCAATGTTGTGGTAGTCAATGGCTCAGCAGAAAACTTAAGGCAGTTTATGGACGAACTCCATATAGAAAAAATTGATTATGTCATTTCTGGGCTGCCATTTACCTCTTTAAAGTCTGATGTATCATGTTGTATTTTAAGCAATGTGAAGGATTGTTTACACAATGGAAAATTTATAACATTCCAATATTCACTTGTGAAAAAAGCATTCTTTCAAACATATTTTGAAGATATTTCTCATGAAAAAGTATGGATGAATATGCCGCCAGCATATGTACTAAGCTGTAAACTTGGTCATACGAGGGCTAGTTAATGGAGCTACAGGATCTTTTAGGATTCATTGAACAATATGGCTATTTTGCTTTGTTTTTTAGTTTATGGTTAGGCATTATAGGGATGCCGCTACCAGATGAGATGATTGTGATGAGTGGTGGCTTTTTATCTTCGTTAGAAAAAATGGTCGTATGGAAATCCTTTTTACTGACCTATTTAGGTGTTGTTTCGGGGCTTTCACTAGGGTATTTCCTTGGTAAAATCTTTGGACATCGAGTGCTCGACAAACTTATCAAAAAGAACAAGGCAAAATACCTTGTAAAATCAAAGGAATTACTAAATAAATATGGTCGCTTTGCATTAGTTCTGAGCTATTTTATTCCGATTGTTCGACATATCCTACCGTACTTGGTGGGGATGAATAATATGCCCTTTAAAACGTATGCCTTGTTTTCCTATACAACAGGCTTTGTTTGGACATTGATGTATTTTACACTTGGTTTATTATTTGGCAGTCAAATGGAAGTTATTTCGATGCTGGCTATTAAATATGGTATTTATTTTGGAATTTTCAGCGTAATCATCAGCAGTTTTTATTATTTTTATATACGAAAATTAAAAAAATAGTTAAAATGAGGAAACGTTATAATGGACAAATATTTGATTATTGGTGGGGTTAGATGAGTAAAGAAACCATTTTAATTGTAGATGATGAAAAAGAGATAAGAAATCTTATTGCTATTTATTTAAAAAATGAAGGCTATCATGTGCTAGAGGCTTGTGATGGGGATGAAGGCTTACAGCTATTAAAGAAGCATCAGGTGCACTTAATTGTATTGGATTTAATGATGCCTAAAGTGGATGGTACTGAAATGTGTATGAAGGTAAGAGAAATTGCGGAAATGCCTATTATTATGCTGACAGCAAAATCTCAGGATATGGACAAGATTGTTGGCTTAACAATAGGCGCTGATGACTATGTGACAAAGCCCTTTAATCCGTTAGAGTTAATTGCCCGCATTAAATCACAGCTTCGTCGCTATCTGAAAATGAATGGCATGAATAGCAGCAATAATGAAGAGCTGGAAATCGGTGATTTACGTATTAATACTGCAACACATGAGGTTTTTGTCAATAATGAAAAAGTCAAGTTAACACCAAGAGAGTTTGCGATTTTAGAATTGCTTGTCCGTAATCCAGGCATCGTGATGAGTGCAGAGCAAATTTATGAAAGGGTTTGGAAAGAGGAGGCTTTTCAATCAGAAAATACAGTGATGGTCCATATACGTAAAATTCGAGAGCGAATTGAAACAAATCCAAGAAATCCTCAATATATCAAAACAGTATGGGGAGTAGGATATAAAGTTGAAAAAGATCTTTAGGTTTTTATGTAAGCTCATAGGGCTCTTCAAACAAATCGGTACGAAGATAAAAAACAATATTCAGCGTAGCATTCGAATTCAACTATTTACAACGTTTATCCTATGTGCGCTGGGCAGCTTTTTGGTGTCACGTGCAGTCCTCCCATTGTTTGAGAATATCAATGAGACCGTGATGGTGGATTATAGTGCCAGTATGCAGATGATGTATTATCAGGCACAGGATACAGCAGAATTAGCGATCCAAGAAAATAGTGTTAATGTGTTAAAGCAATGGATTGACCAAGAAAATGACAAGGTGGACAGTGACCAGAATGCTTTACAAATTATTGTGACAGATGAGGGCGGGAAGATTTTATATAAAACCAAGCAGGTCAAAGAGCAAGAAATTGATCTGCATGAAGAAATAAGAAATGTCATGGATTTTGCAATCAATCAACCGTTTAACCATACGTATCCAGGTGCGATAGAAACATCACGAGAGGCATTTACCACGTTAGTGCCGCTAACCCTGCAAGATAAAAATTATTATTTCTTCGTGAGTGGGCTTCCACAAGGTGAAGCGATAACTAGTACAAGCGAAGGGCCCATACCTTTTTTCATTGGGGTTATTTTGTTTATCGTATCTTTTTTCTATAGTACCAAGCGTAAAATGAATCAAATTGAGGCATTGGCAGAGGGGGTTATGGTCATCGCAAAAGGAAATTTAGCTTATCGTATTGAGAAAAAAGGACAAGATGAAATTGCATTACTAACCGATAATATTAACCAAATGGCGGAAGAAATTATGACAAGCATCGAAATGGAGCGAAAAATCGAGCAACAAAAAAATGAGCTTATTACAAATGTTTCACATGACCTGAGAACACCTCTTACCTCTATTATGGGTTATTTACGTTTATTAAGCGAAGAGAAGTATGAGACGAAAGAGCAGTATGACGAATATTTGAAAATAGCTTTTTCTAAATCTGAGCAATTGAAAAATTTAATTGATGATTTATTTGAGTATACCAAGCTAACGAATGATAAAAATACAATAGTACGACAACAGGTTTGTGTGAATGAGCTACTCGATCAACTAATGGAGGAATTAGTACCCTTAGCAGAGGAAAAACAACGGATTTTTATGAAACATTTCTCAGAGGAAAAAATTTTTGCGGCGCTTGATTCGGAAAAAATTGTTCGTGTGTTTGATAATTTACTCATCAATGCTATTAATTATAGCGCTGATGATGGAAAAATTATGGTTTCTCTTGAAGGGCAAGACGATCATATGCGTATCTGCGTGGCAAATCAAAGTGATGCCTTTACAACGGAGGAGCTTGATAGTTTATTCGAGAGATTTTATAAAAAGGATCAAGCGAGAACAAATGTTACAGAAGGTTCGGGACTTGGGTTAGCGATTGCCAAAAGCATCGTAGAGCTTCATGGAGGAACGATTCACGCTAAATATAAAAATGAGACATTGTATTTTATTATTACATTGCCATTAGCAGCTTCATAAGTTCAATTGCAGTGGAAGAATGTAAATAGCATGTTGTTTCTGTTTATGATGAGCCAGCATTTCCTGCATGGTTGCTAGGAGAGCTGTGTCCTTGATGAAGAGTTGAATTTCTGTTTGCTTGTATTGTTTTTGAAAGTCAAAAATATAGTCTGTAATGATTTGTAAGTTATAGTGGTTTTGAATCTCTACCTCGACGAAAAACGGCAGTGTTAACTCTGGCAGTTTTGTGCTCCCTCCACGACGAATCCAGACCGCTTCCTGCACATAGTAGCGGATAGGTAATTGTCGATTACTAGCGATAAAAATATCCATAAAAAGCTCCCTTCAGTATGTAATTACAGCCTAAAGGAAATGTATTCAGTCGTCAAAAGAAAACATAAGCTGCTCAGCCAAGGATTATGTGCTGAACAGCTTTTTAGTAGAAGGTGGATAGTAAAGGATAGCGTTACTAAAGTGGTGGATAGCGTTATCAAAGTGATGGATAGCAATACCAAAGTGATAGAAAGCATTTCAAAACTTTTGGCTAGTATTCTCGCAACGTTGGTAAGCATCAAGAGATTCTAAAAAATACTGTAGTATAGGAGACTGTACATCATCCTTACGATAAATAAACCACGTAGGAATTTGTGCTTGCTTGTTCGTGATCGCATGCAGTGCCAATGCTTGTGTGGCACTATATTTTTCCGTGATGGCACGAGGAAGTAAGGTAAAACCTAATCCCGCAGCAACACAGCCTAAGATTCCATCAAGTGTTCCAAACTCCATTCGATTTTGTGGGCGTACACCATCCTCATGTAACCAATGATCTAAAATAGCCCGATAGGAACAGCCATGACGGAATGTAATTACAGTGCTACTCGCTAAATCTCGCAGCTGCTTAATTGGTTTATGCTTGCTAGATGTGACAATAACAAGCTCCTCGTAGACAAACTCCTTTACCAATAGATTTTCTTTATAAACAGGTCCAGTGACAAATGCACCATCTAATTCATAATTTTCTAACCGGTCAATATTATCCTGTGAAGGGCTTGTCAAAATGGTAATATCCACCTGTTCATGAGCTTGATGAAATATGGTTAATAACGCTGGTAAGTGTAGTGCTGCAGTCGTTTCCATTGATCCAATTCGTAATACACCTTTTGGTTCTCCTGTATCCTGAACAATCTCAAAGGATTTTTCATAGAGGTGAAGCATTTTTAAGACTAGCTCGTAAAATTGTTCTCCTTTCGGTGTAAGCTGTATTCCACGATGTCCGCGATAAAAAAATGTTGTGCTATACAGCGTCTCAAGACTTTGAATTTTCATAGAGATGTTGGATTGCGTGTAATTAAGTGCTGTGGCAGCTTTAGAAAAACTACCTGTTTGGACGACTGTCCGAAAGATCGTTAAATCATTAATATTCATAGATCCTCCAACTATCAGTTTTTTTGATACCTATTATAACGAATTGAGTCTATTTGTGATATCTGGATATTTGTTATAGTAAATTGGAAGGAGTGATTCTATGCACAAGCAAACGATTCAATATGTAATTGGTGGGATTTTTACATTGGTAATCGCCATGGGCATCGCTCGTTTCTCCTATACAGTTATTTTACCGTATATGCAAGAAACATTTGAATTTAGCCGTGCAACAGCAGGATATTTAGCCACAAGCAATTATTTAGGCTATCTAGTAGGAGCATTGGTGGCAGGGCGTTTACCTATAGCAAATAAACGCATTCCTTTTTTACAGCTAGCACTCGTTATTAGCATTTTAACTACTGCCTTCATGGGCATTACGAATGCAATCCTTATATGGTACATACTGCGGTTTATCTCAGGTGTAATGAGTGCCTTTATTTTTGTCGTCATTGCGAGCCTTGTCCTTGATCAGTTAGCTAGCAGTCGTAACATGCATCTATCAGGACTTTTCTATAGTGGGGTAGGGACAGGTATTGCTTTAAGTGCCATCATTGTTTCACCAATACATGCCATTTTTCAATGGAATGGAACTTGGATTGCTTTAGCTCTGTTTTGTGTCGTATTGTTTGTGCTGATTATAAGATTCATCAAACCGATCCCACCGTATGAACAACACTTAGTAAGTCAAGCCATTGCGCCTCAGAAAGCTCCACCGAAGACGTGGCTAAAATGGTTAATCATAGCTTATAGCCTTGAGGGGCTTGGCTATATTGTCACAGGTACCTTTATTGTGTCGATTGCACAGGAGTCAACAAGCTTTCATGGAGATGCAGCTTTTGTATGGTTTGTAGTGGGCGTTGCGGCGATTCCTTCATGTATTGTATGGTCGAAGCTAGCACAGCATTATGGCTATGTAAGAACATTACTGATCTCTATGCTATTGCAAGCATTTGGTATCGTGTTACCTGCATTTACAACGAATACGCTTACCCTTTATGCCAGTGCCTTTACTTTTGGTGCAACCTTTATGGGCATTACAACAGTTGGCACAACATTAGCAAGACATATTGTACCGATAAACAGTCATCAAATTATAGGCTATTTAACTGCTGGTTATGCATTTGGCCAAATGATTGGCCCATCCATAGCAGGGACAATGGCGAATATGACGAATAGCTATCAGTATGCATTGATAGGCGCTGCAGCCGTAGTAGTGCTTGGGGCTCTATGTTTAATTGGTGGAGTAAAATATGATAGGACGACTGCTCCCATAAGTGAATAAAAAAAGTAAGTAAGACCTATCTGTGTCTTACTTACTTTTACATTAATGGATATCTCGTTTCTTAAAGTTCCCACCACGAACTTCTGAAACATCAGAAATGACAACAAAAGCACCTTCATCGATATCCTTTATAATTGAAACTAATTTATTTTCTTCCATACGGTTAATGACACAGTTTAAAATTTCCGTTGGTTCGTTAGAGAAACCACCACGTCCATGTGTATAAGTAACACCACGTCCTAGACGAGCTTGGATCGCGTCCCCAATTTCCTCAGATTTTGCACTAACCACACGAACTTCTTTTGATTTCTCTAAACCAACTTGGATAATATCAATAACATTTTTTGCAATATAATATGTTAAAGCTGAGTATAAAGCACTCTCTAAGCCAAAGATAAAGCTTGCCCCTAAGAAAATAAAGGCGTTGATAAATAAGATAATATCGCCGACTGAAAATGGAATTTTACGTGATAATAGTACAGCTAAAACTTCAGAACCATCTAAAGCACCACCGTTACGTAATACAATCCCGATACCCACACCGAGCAGCATACCACCAGATAAGACAATCAGTAAGGGATCATTTGGGCCTAAAATGGTTTTAACATCATGTAAAAGCACCGTAGAAATGGATAATGCTGCGATACCAGCACTACTCATTAATGCAAAGGTTTTTCCAACTTGCTTATAACCGATATAAATGAACGGAATATTTAAGACAAAGAGCAGTATGCCTAACGGGATTCCGAAGAGGTGAGCCCCCATAATACTTAGACCCGTTACACCGCCGTCAATGACAGCATTTGGAATTAATACAGCTTCTAGTCCATAAGCGGCAATCACTGCTCCAATAATAATCATAATTAATTTTCGTATATTTTCTAGTGACTTTCCTTTTTTCATAAATCTTCTCCATTTCTTTACGTCAATAGTACTTAAGGTTTTGGAATAATATTTATCGCAATTGTTTTAGTCTCAGAACCTTTATTTGAGTCGGCCATATTATAGTATTTAGTGAGTAAATTGTTAAGATCATGTTCGAAGCTTACAAATTGATCAGTAGTTAAGGTTAAATCATGTAAAGAAAAAGTAGCTAAGTCGCTTTCACTTTCTTTTTCTTCAAGTGAGGATAAATAATGTTGATATTTAGACAGTAATGTTAATTGATAATAGGACATATACGTTAATTTTTGCTTCTTCGTTAGTTTTCGCCAATCCTCCTCGCTAAATTTTGCCGCATGTTCATTTAAGGCATAAAATTTTTCTGTAACTGAACGGATTTTTCGCTCTCTAACAATTTTGATGATGTTTTCGTCCATAAGGATTTGAATGTGGCGATATAAAGTAGCTTGTGGCACATCCTTAATGATTGTAATCATCTCTAAAGTACTTAAGCCTTCCTTTTTCATATGCAACAGAGCTTGTAAAATCTTCATTCTCACAGGATGTATTAAGACATCTGCTTTGCTGTGCATCAATTCTCCTCCTTCTAAAAATGAGATGGCTTTAAGGAAAGAAAGTAATATTATCAAAATGAGAACGTTATCAAATATAATATATTTTTTTTAAGATGTACAGTCATATGGCAAGTGAATTTTCCTCTTTTATAGAAGGAACAGGAAATAATTCATTGTATCACTCTCTACTAAGATGGTAGATTAAAAACATAGCAACTATCGTCCCCATCATTAATATCTTCAAAGTCATAGCCTAAATAAATACTTGTAAAAAGGGTGCAAAAGGATGAAGTATAAAGTTTTAACTATTTTACTTTGTGTGATGTTTGTATCTGGTTGTATGCCTAAAGTTTTGACTTTTGTAGGAGAAAATGAAAACTGGGAAGTGCAGTTTGAGGTAACTTCCGACAAAATGAAAAGTGATCAGTGTGGTGCAACGAGTGGCACTATTCGATATATTGGTGATCAACCTCTGCCTAAAGAAGTGAACTATACACTTAAACATGGTATAGAAACTTCTGGTTCAGATTCATTGGATAAAAACGGCGTAATTCTAATGGGGGAAGGCTGTTCCAATGCACTACAAGATACAGAGGTAGAGATAACGATCGCCAATCAGAAATGATTCCTTTAACAGTAAAATAAACACTATAAACTGTATTTCTGAATGCACTTTTAGAAAAATGTCAAAAAGAGAGAAATCGATGGTGTTCGATTTCTCTCTTTCTTTTCGCCTAGTTACGTCTACTCTCATTAGGAGAATTCATTTCGAAGTAGTTTTATTTAATTAAATCAAAAACACCGCAACTATCGTCGTCGCAACAAGCCCAATGACCACAGGGATTAAGTTTCGTCTTGCTAGCTCAAATGGGCTCACATTACAAATGGCAGCGGCTGGAATTAATGCCCAAGGAATCAATGTTCCGCCACCAACCCAAATAGCTGTGATTTGTCCTAAAGCAGTTAATGTTGCGGTTCCTTCACCAATGGCATTGCCAAATAGACTGCCGACAGAGCCAGCTAGGGAAATTCCCGAAAAGCCTGAGCCATCTAATCCTGTAATAGCGCCAACCACTGCTAAAGTGACCACGGCAATTTCCTTTGTTAAAGGTACTACCGCAGCAAGACCAACACCAAGATCATTGACAATTCCATGTGAGGTAGCGGGTAAATGGTCACCGAGAATTTGTGTAAAGCCAGCATCTCCAAGATAGAAAAAGGCGGCAATAGGGATGACAGGTCCGAACACTTTAAAGCCGAATTGGAATCCTTGAATCAAATAGCTTGTCGTCTTTTCGAGCCCCTCAGCTTTGTGAGTAACAACACTAAGCAAAAGTAAGATGAAAACAGAAGTTCCTCCGATTAAAGCTGTTGCATCGCCACCTTGCAATTTAAAGACAGCCATTGCAATGACATCTAAGACGAAAGCAATGGGAATGAGTACAGCAAAAAATCGTCTTTGCCCGACAGACAGTAAATTTTCCACAATTTCATGTCTATCTTCACCAGCTTCACCGACAGTATTCAAAAGTAAGGTTCCTCTTTTCATATCTCGTCGTAAGAAAAAATAAGCAACAATTGTCGTTACAATCCCCATTGTAATGACGAGTGGAATACTAGCTGAAACGACATCACCAACAGGAATTCCAGCAGCATCAGCCGTTAGTTTTGGAGCCCCTTGTATGACAAAATCACTTGATAACGCAATACCGTGCCCAAATAAGTTCATCGCCATGGCAACGCCAAGTGCTGGGAGGCCAGCCCGAATCGCAACAGGTAAGAGCACCGCCCCTAACAGTGCGACTGCAGGGGATGGCCAGAAAAACCATGAGATAAACATCATTAATAGACCAATCGTCCAATAGGCGAGTGCTGGTGTTTTAATAATCTTCGTGAAAGGTGCAACCATAACCTCATTAATACCAGAAGTCATCATCACTCGACTCATGGCAACAATAATCGAAATAATAAGAATCGTTGATAGCAGCTCTGTAATAGCATAAATAAAGCTGTTAAACACACCACTTATGGACGAAGTGAAATCGCCAGTCGCAACAATCGCTAGCATAAAGATGCCTACTACACAAATGAGGGTGGTATCGCGACGTTTAACCATAAATCCGATGATGAGTACAATAAAAACAACATAAATCCAATGGAGAGCTGTGAATTCAATCCCCATACGTTTCCCCCTCAATATTCTGATTCTATAGAATATGAAGAGAAAAAAAGATGGTGATGATTTTGAAAAATTTTGACCTAGGTGAAATGCTGTGTGAATTGAAAATAGAAATAATTAACTAATAATGATGGGAAATTAAGTTATTAATGAAGTGCTCAAATTGTAAGGAGAACTTTAAGCAATCTAAACTATAGGATTTTCTAGTGTCTTTATCTGCATCTTTGCCAACTATCTCAATGAAATGCCTCTTATTATAAACAAGTAATCAACTTAACAACCACTTTCTTAGCAAATTAAAGGGCCTCTTAAAAGATGCTTGATGTTATACAATAGTGGCCGAAAACTACACCTCAAACAAGATAATTGAAAGAAATGGATTTTTATATTAAAATACTTTTATAGATTATCGATAATCTATAATCCATAATATATAACACCTATAGCTAATCACCCTATACACTAAACTATGTTAAAATAAAGGATATAAATTTAATGGAGTGGTTTGATGGGGTTTGATGAAAGTTCAATTTCAAAAAAAACAATTGCTGAACAAATAGCTGAACGATTATTATTTCGCATATTTTCTGGTTATTATGAACAAGGTCAGCGCTTAATCGAAGCGGAAATTGCAAAAGAGTTACAAGTAAGTCATGCACCTGTCCGTGAGGCTCTTTATCTTTTACAAAAAGATGGTGTAGTCGAAAAAGTACAACATAAAGGTGTAAGAGTTAAGACTATATCGGATCAGGAATTGAAGGATTATTTGGAAGCGCTTTATTACCTATTGGATTCTGCACTTACAAAGTGTGAACCTAAATGGAATGCCGATTTGCAAAATGAACTATTACTTCGTTTTGAAGCGATGAAACAAAGAAAGTCTGCTGAAAATATTTATGAATATGTTGTTTCGTTTGCGCACTTGTTACAATTGTTTTTTGATGTTACAGGAAATATTGCGATGCTACGATTCTTTAAAGAAACCATATTTGTTACAAATGTAGCTGCACAAACAAAATGGAAAATGGATCTAGTTGAATCTTACCATCTGTCCATCAACACGTTTATCAGGTGTATAGAAGTGTCGGATTTTAATCATGCACGAGTGGCTATTAAAGATGTTATTTTATGGTACCAATTTAAATAATTTTATGGGGGTAACATAAATGAAAGCTGCAGTTTGGCATAATGTGAAAGATATTAGAGTCGAAGAGGTTGAATTACGAGCTTTAAGAGAAGAAGAAGTGAAAGTAAAAGTAGCATGGGCTGGTATTTGTGGAAGTGATTTGCATGAATACGAAGAAGGTCCAGTTTTTGTACCAGTTGATGTAAAAGCTGAATTAACAGGTGAAGTTGCCCCGCTTACAATGGGTCATGAATTTGCTGGGATTATCGAAGAAGTTGGCTCTAAGGTTACAGACTTTAAGGCAGGAGACCGAGTTGTCATCAATCCTACATTAACTTATAGAAACAAACATGAAGATGTCGATCGATATGATGGATTTAACTTCATCGGACTACATGGAAACGGTGGATTTGCGGAATATGTCAATGTCCCTGTAACAAATGTACACCGTTTAGCAGATAACTTAACATTAAAAGATGGTGCACTAGTAGAACCAATGGCTGTTGCTGTACAAGCTGTCAAAGATGCTGGGGTTACATTAGGAGATTCTGTAGCCGTATTTGGGGCTGGACCAATTGGATTGTTAACAGTAATCGCTGCAAAAGCATCTGGTGCAAGTAAAGTTATCGTATTAGATTTATCCGATGATCGATTAGAAAAGGCAAAAGAATTAGGTGCAACCCATGCCATTAACTCTGGTAAAGAAAATCCTGTACAAGCCGTTCGATCGATTGTAGCAGGTGGGGTTGATGTATCCTTTGAAGTTGCGGGAGTAGCTCCTACCTTTAAACAAGCAATTGATGTTACAAAACCACGCGGTAACATGATGATCGTTTCGATTTTTGCAAGACCAATCGAATGGAATCCAATGCAGCTTACAAACACAGGTGTTAATGTACTGTCATCAATTGTTTATACACCGTCAATTTTCCAAAGAACAATTGATGCAATGAGCTCTGGTCAACTAAATCCACAGGGTATCATCACAAGTCAAATTGAATTAGATGACATTGTTGACAAAGGATTCAAAACGTTAACAAACGACAAATCACAATCTAAAATTTTAGTCGCGATAAGTGGAGAAAATTAATAACATGGATAGATTAAAATAAATCTATCCTAACAAAGGGAGTATGGCTTATTATAGTCATGCTCTTTTCTTATAGCCTGTTTGATGATTCAAAACTGTTTTTCAAAGGATTTGCTGAACTTCATTGAGGGGAAGAGGGGCGTTGCAGCTTAAGAAAGCGTTTATACTCGATATTTTTGAAATATAATAAGAGAAGAAAAATGACAAAAAGAATCGAGAATGAATTTCACGATTCTTTTTGTCATATAGTTTAATTTCTTTCTCTTGCCCTCTGTGTGTCTCTAATATTTTTTTGAACTGTTATGGAGGCAAATAAACTAAGGACAAATGACATACCATAGAATCCTTTTTCGCTTAAAACAATACTTCCAGCATTATATAAACCAATACCCATTAATAAAATAGATACAATAAGTGCAATCCAACTAATACCATAATAAATAGTAGTAACTGGTATTCCCTCATCTTTATCTCTTACTGATTTTTGTAAAGATACTGCTGAATAGAGCCCGAATACTAAAACAGCTAAGTAATATCCTTTTTCGTTTAGTTGCATCGTTGCGTTAAATAGGCCTATAAGATAAGCAGTAACACCTACGAACAGTGCTGCCCAGGAAGCACCCTTGAAAGCAGCAGTCGGTTCTCCCTCTTTCCTTTCTACTTTTATTTTCGGATCAGGCTGTTTTCCCTTATCTAATGATGTCTCATTTTGATTAGACAATATCTTTCTCCTCCTTCTATCTCTGTATCAAAACATTCTTATTCTACAGGGATGTGATGAGAACAGAAATTTCTCTAAAACTGGCTTTTCAGTAATAAAGCAACCCCCTTTGAAGGAAGCGGCTTTATACTTGACCGTTATTTTGCTGCACTATAGATAGTCAATGTGGCTTCATCAAATTTAAAGGGACGATTATTGTTCCTTGGTAAATTTGCCCTTTACCCCGAGACAATTTTTTCTGTCCTTTGTTGCAATTCCTTTTTAGGGGCAGGAATCTGTTGTACCGATAAGAACTAGGTGTATAACTTTTTTTCATTTTATTCAAATAGACAGCAGAATATGTTAGGTAGATGTGGCTGCCTATTGTTGCTTTGCCCACTGTTATTGACGAACAATGAACGAAATAATTTAAATGGTTGATAATAGCTAAGGCATAAATAAAGCTGCGTAAAACCTGACTTATGGTTGAAATTAAATTGGTCAGTTGCAACAATTGTATTTAAATGCTAATAAAAGGCTTTTAAAGAAAATTTAAAAGCCTAGGCCCATTTGAAAGTGAGTAGCTGGTTTCAAAAAAGTACCCCTCACGTAGAAAGAGATTGTGCCACTGCAACCAACCTTTTTACTCCTTCCCTTAGCTGTTTTTCATTTGCATAAGAATAGCTTAAACGTATCCAGGATGATAGTTGTTTTAATGGATCACAAATTTGACCCGGTACAAAGGATATAGATTGTTCAATACTTTTAGATAGTAATAATTCAGTTGGAACATTATCTGGGAGCTGCACCCATAAATTCAGACCCCCTTTTGGGCTAGTCCATCGCCAACCTGTTACAGCTAGCTCTTCTTCCATGATTTCCTTTCGAATCTGTAGGGCGATCCTAATTTTCTCCAAATGCTGTTGCAATCTTAGGGATGAAAAGTAATGGAGAAAAATTTTTTGATTGAGAAGTGGTGAGCCATTATCAGCCAATGATTTTTCTATTAGGAGTGAGTTCATTAATGATGATTGACAAATCACAGTCGCAATTCTCAAGCCAGGAGAGATATATTTGCAAAAGCTTCGGATATAAATGACTGTTCCAGCACTATCGTACGTGTAAATGGGTGGTGGTGGGGCTTGATCAAAATAGATGTCGTGATAGGCATCGTCTTCAATTAATAGAAATCGATATTGTTCAGCTAGTTCGACTAATTTTTTGCGCTGCTCGACAGAAACAGTATAACCAGTCGGGTTATGGAATGTGGGGTTGAGATAAAATAGGCGCGGCTTGTATTGTTTAATATAGTATTCAACCTGTTCTAAATCGTAGCCCTCTGGATGGATATCAACCGTTACAATCTGTGCTCCTTGTGCTCTAAAAATATCAATCGCAGCACTGTAGCTTGGACGTTCAAATAAAACGACGTCTCTTGGTTTAATAAAAGCTTGAGCGATTAAGTGAATCGCTTGCTGTGAGCCAGAAGTGATTAACAGATCATCTGCACTCAAATGAGTTTTATACTGGTTGATAAAATAGTGAGTGAGTGTTTCACGCAGCTCTAGATCACCTTGTACAGTTGAGTAGGTGGCAAGTACTTTAGGATAAAGGTCAAACACTTCCTTCACATAATCTGAAAAATAATGATTAGGCAAAAGATTTGGATCAATCAACGCCTGAGAAAAATGATAGGAAACAGAGGGTTGATGGATTTCGGATAAATGATTTTTTTTTACGTATGCAGAAACAATGGGATTGTCCTGATTTAGATATTCAAGATTTTTCGTTACAGTTGATTGGACATAATAGCCTGCTTTATCTTTTACATAAACTTTGTCATGCTGTTTTAGTAATTGATAAGCTTTTAATACCGTTAATCGATGAACATTCATTTCAGATGCTAATTGTCGGACGGAGGGAATCTTGTCATGTTCTTTCCATTCTTTACGTTCTATACGGTGCAGTACATAATCGTAAACTTTGTTAAAAAGATAATCTTCATTTTGATTTGCTTTGCCCATATTGATTCCTCCTATTCAAAACGATTGTACCACGAACCTATCTAATCTGTTCTATCCCTTTTAATCTGTTCTATTGTCTTTCTTTTATGATAGAAAAAGAGGAGGAGGTTTATATGGTACTTATTAATTATTTTTTCATGTGTTTGATTTTTGGAACGACTTTTTTAGCGATTAAAATTGGTGTTGATGCAGGAATGCCTCCGTTTTTATCAGCTGGCCTCCGTTTTTTTATTGCCGGTTTATTGCTATTTAGTTTTATGGTTTGGAGAGAAAGAACGACAATACGGGTGTTATTTCGTAAAGAGATGTTTTTTACAGGAGTGGGCTTAACCTTTGGGACGTTTGCCACATTATATTGGGCAGAACAGTATGTGACATCAGGGATTGCAGCTGTCTTATCTGCTACAGGTCCAATGATGATCATTATTATACAGACATTCCTATTGAAGCAAAAAGGAAATCGAAAATCATTTATTGGTTGTGTTGTCGGAGTCATTGGTGTTACGTTCTTGATCTTACCTAGCCTTTCAATTGAGATTAGTCCCTTCTGGATGGTTGGTTGTTTTGCCATAATACTAGGGGAAGTTTTTTATGCATCTGGAACCATTTATACGAAGCATGTCATCCGAAAATTTGAAACGACATCTCCAATTGCTTTAAATGCAGCGCAAATGATGCATGGTGGGATTTTATTAATCGTTTTGTCACTTTTTACTGAGAACATTCAGCTTCATTATCTTTTAAGCCCAGCTTCAATTGGCTCTCTTCTTTATTTAATTATTTTTGGTTCAATGATCGGCCATAGCATTTATTATTGGCTTGTTTCCCGAACGAATCCTGTTTTTCCTTCTACATGGCTGTATATCTCACCAGTCATTGCCGTTACATTAGGTGTGACCCTCTATCATGAATATATTTCTTGGCTAACAGGCATAGGTACTCTGACGATTATTGCTGGAACGGTTCTAGTCAATTTCGAAACATTGAGGGAGTTGCTTTGGCGCAATAGGACTATGCTTCAGGATGTGAAAAATTAATATAGCTTGAATAAGAGAGGTAAGAAATTCTATTATTCTACATTGATTAAATCAAATTTAAAAGGAGAATGAAGCTATGAAAATTTCTAAGGGAGTAGAGATTCTGGCTCTTGAATTTAATGGGAACATCATTCATCCAACACTTTTATGGGATCAGGAAATGGCTGTTTTAATAGACACTGGATTCCCAGGTCAAATGGAAGATTTGCGCGTAGCAATGGATAAGGTAGGCATGTCGTTCGATAACCTAAAGGTTGTGATTTTGACACATCAGGATATAGATCATATAGGCAGCCTCCCGGAAATAGTGCGAAATTGTGGAAGTAATATAAAAGTCTATGCGCACGAACTAGATAAGCCTTATATCCAGGGGGATTTACCACTTTTGAAAGACGCGCACATAGCGAATCCACCCAAGGGGAAAGTGGATGTGGCCTTGAAAGACGGTCAAGAACTACCGTATTGTGGCGGAATTCGAGTGATCCATACTCCAGGGCACACGCCTGGCCATATCAGCTTATATTTAAAGCAAAATAAAACACTTGTTGCTGGAGATTCGATGTATAGTGTAAACGGTACACTGGGAGGAATTCATGTTCCAACTACTTTGGATATAAAGGTCGCTCGTCAATCTTTGAAGAAATATTTAGACTTAGACATTGAATCTGTAGTTTGTTACCACGGAGGATTATGTAACGTAAATATTAAAGAGCAGATTCAAAAATTTTACAAATAATGATCTCTTTTTTTGAGGAACTATTGCTAAGTGTAAATGGAAGTCTGTTTTATTGTTAGCCAGCTCATGTTATAATGAAGAGCTTAAGATGATTAAGACCTTTTTATAACGGATGCCAAGAAAAGCCTCCGCAAAATGAAAAATATGGAGGTGTAAGAGAATGAATAAGCGTTGGACGATTAGTGAAATTCAAAAGTTTGTTGAGAATAATTCGGAAAGTAAGTTGCTAACGACTGAATATCATGGTTTTTCTCAAAAGTTATTATTTAAATGTGCATGTGGAAGTAACTTTGAAAAAACATTTACGAAATTTAAAAATAAACATCAACGAAAATGTGATGTATGCCAACCGCCAAAAGAGTCACGCTAAATGTATTGCCAATTTTTACTAAAGAGAAATAGACTTTTTCTATGTGACTGATAGAAGAAAATGTTGATTAAAATCACTTTACTCTTATAGGTAAGGTGATTTTTTTGCCTAGGATTACTACTGAAAAAGATGGTAAAGTAACATACTTAAGCAAATACAGAATAAAACATCACCAATTTAACCTTCTGTATTAATGAAATATCATGGATAGAAGCCAAACCCTTGATACATCTGGGTTTGGCTTTTTTAATATTTCCAAAATTTTTCTTTTTTCACTGAAAAACTCGGTTTGTAAACCATTATTGCCGAAAAAAAGATTGTAAAATAACAATCAGTGATTTATATTGGAGATTATGATTTTTTTTCAAAATCTCAAAATCATAATCGAAATTTAATTTATATACAAGTTTTAAGAGGGAAGTGAATTAGCAAAATGTATCTTTATCCCCTATTAGTCATTATTGCAGCTAGTAGTTTTGGAATCGTTTCAACTATCATAAAACTGGCAATGCGTAGTGGCTTTTCGGTATCCGAGGCAGTGACAAGTCAATTTTTTGTTGGCTTCTGTATAGCAGTATGTATCTGCTTAGTTACAAACAGGTCAAAATTTAGCTTTAAAGGTGTTAAAATCCTTTTATTTGCAGGTATCTTAACTGGGTTAACAAATATTTTATATGGTCATTCTTTGAACTTTTTGCCAGCTTCCTTGGCAGTAGTACTACTGTTTCAATTTACATGGATCGGTATGTTGATCTCTTGTATTACAAAACGGCAATTTCCAAGCAGAATTGAATTAATCTCTTTAATTATATTGGTAGCTGGAACCATACCAGCTGCTGGAATAATTGATGTTGATTTATCCCAAATACCTTTGCAGGGATGGTTATGGGGATTAGCAGCTGCTCTTTGTTACTCTTTATTTTTATATGTGAACGGTAAGGCAACTGCAAGTATGACAACCTCTAACCGTTTAGTATTGGTTTCTTTTTTTGCTTTTATGATTACGGCGGCTTTTCAGTCTCCAGAAATTATTTGGAATGGTACTTTGTTTAATGAGGGGCTTTGGATTTATGGATTGGCATTAGGGTTATTTGGCATGATTATCCCCGTTTTCTTATTCACTATTGCAGTTCCTAAAGTTGGATTAGGTATGTCCTCTATATTGAGTGCTGTTGAATTGCCAATCGCCGTGATGGTATCTGTTATCCTATTAAGCGAAACGGTTACCATTTTGCAAATAGCAGGTATCGTCACGATCGTTGTCGGTATAAGCTTACCAACATTGCTAGATAAAGATGGATTGTTAAGTAGCGTCAAAACTAAGTACAAAAAATCCAGCAAAGAAGTAGCGAAAGGGTCTTCGATTTGAAGATCCTTTTTTCATGACAATCAAGCAATGTGATAACAATTCGGTTTTCTGATACGAATTTAACGTCCTCCTTAGTAGATTCAATTACACCTTTTATGCAACGCTGTAAATTTTTTTGTTCATACTCCGTTCATATTGTTGTCATAAGCAGTACACCTTCGTTGTATAAGCTATCCTTAACGGTTTATGAAAGTAGCCGGAATCCACTTAGAGATAACGAAAGGGAGGTGTGGCACGAGAGCAATGGAGAAAACGGTGATCGCTTACCGTTCTATACTATCGTGCAAACATAATGAAAAAAATGATCCTCATTTTAAGTAAATTAATAGCAGTTTTTGCTGTAGCCATCATACTTTTTTTAGCGATTGTTTTCCTAGTGAATATTGTCTGCTCTAAAATAGAGCAAGGAAAAATAGAAACTTATGGGCAGTCTGTAGCAGTGGACGGGAAAACGATGAATGTCTTCATTCAAGGAGAAGGCGAAGAAACCGTTGTGCTTTTACCTGGTTATGGAACAGCGGCACCAGCACTTGATTTTAAATTTCTAGTAGATGAATTATCTCCATTTTACAAAGTGGTTGTCATCGAGCCTTTTGGTTATGGGTTAAGTGATCTAACTGAAAAAGAACGTAGCACAGAGAATATTGTTAGTGAAATACATGAAGCTTTACAGCGTCTTCATATTGAACGTTATATTTTGATGGGTCACTCCATTTCAGGCCTTTACGGATTGGATTATGTGAACAAATATCCAGAAGAGGTGAGTGCATTTGTCGGGCTTGATAGCAGTGTTCCAACGATAAGCGAGAAAAAGATTGATTCTTCTATAATAAGAACTATAAAACTACTTAAAAAATCGGGTTTAGCGAGATTGCAAGTAAAGCTAGGGGATGACCCATACGCCGTACTACCATATGATGATAAAACAAAAGAACAATTGAGAATTCTTAAACACAAAAACATGTACAACCCAAGCCAGTTAAATGAAGCTGAAATGATGTATGAAAATTTTAAAGCAGCTGAAAATAGATCCTTCCCAAAAAATCTCCCTGTGATTTTCTTTATACAAGAAAATCATCCAGTAACTGACAGATGGATACCAGAGCATAAAAAACAAATAGAAGATTCTATAAATGGGAAAGTGATGACATTTGAAGGGGATCATTATTTATATCGTACCAAAGCAAAAGAAATCGTTGAAGGCTTCAGAGAATTTATGAAGGAAGTACAGTGAAGGTACTGAGAAAGATCCTTTATTTTATCTTATATTGATGGTCAGTAAGCACCTATCTCGATTGGGGAAATAAGGATGAGCCAACTAAGTGCCTCCGACCAAGTGTAATATATTTGTTGTAGTTAATTATTTTGTGCGTATGAACAGCCAGTATCTATTTTGAAGCCAATTAAATAAAGTTCTTGAAACGAATAACCAGGCGCTCATATGAGTACCTGGCCTTTTTTATGCAGTATTAGAAGTGTTCAAAAAGGTTCTGAAAGGTGTAACGATAACGCTGAAACCATCATCAGGAGGCTCATGGCAAAAATCATGGGGAACAGCTCTGTAATGACATAAATAGCGCTAACCAACTACTTACTTAATAGAGTATGGGTTTACTTTTATACTGTATCTAGTACAACTTGATTATGTTTAGATCTCTGAACGGAAGTTGTTACCTAGCTTGCTTCCCAGACCAAAATAATGCCGAAAATTATAAATAAGTGGGCTCCATTTATTTGGATCAATATGATTTTCTTCAATAATAATTTCCTCATGAGCATGTACATGTATCGTTTGTGTCTCAACAATTGCAAAAGTAGGAGAATAATCTGGGATACGAATATGTTTTACCTTTGCCTCGATTTGAATGGGACACTCCATAATCCGAGTAGGAATGACCGTTGTAGAATTAATAGGTGTGAATCCACAAATATCAAATTTCTCTTTTCTATATGTAAAACCAATTTGTTTCTTAAAATCTGGAACTGTTTTTTTTCCTGTGTAAGGAGCTAACTGCTCCACATTTTCCCATAGAGAGGGGTCAGGAATATTAATGACACATTCAGGATGTCGTTCTAAATTTTCTATTGCTTTTCCACCAAGGCCAATACCTAAGACAATACAGTCTCCTAATGCCCAAGAAGATGACAAAGGGCTAATATTCACTGTTCCATCCTCATTTAATGTACTCAGTAAAATTACAGGAAATCCATAATATAAAATTTTAGGATTTATCATTTTTGTATTTGGTATTTGCTTTATTATTGTCATTTTAAGTTCCTCCTACTAAATATTTTCGCTGTCATAACTCATTGTAAAATATAAAGATTTCGATAAGCATCGAAGTGTTGATTACAAAATAATTACTTCAACAAAAGAATATGGAGGAAAGGTAAAGTTTAAAGTTCTTCATTTCGTCTCCTTGATATTTCTACATTTTTTATGCCAATTTCCTTGACTTCATAAGAAAAATATGGAAATATATAAATAAACCGTTGGTCGGTTTATTTATAGGAGGTTTATGATGGCAAGGACAAATAAAAACTATGAACATAAAAAAAACGACATTTTAATTCGAATTTGGGAGGTTCTTCTGCAATATGGTTATGAAAAAATGACACTTCCGATAATCATAAAGGAATTGGGCATATCAAGAGGAGCCTTTTATCATTATTTTCAGTCAAAAGAAGAATGTGTAGATGAAGCTGTTAAATTGTTTGTTGAAAATGCGGTAGTGGAAATAAAGACGATGGATAATAAGACATTATCCGCAGATGTAAGACTTAAAATGGCAGTTCAAAATAGTATTTCTCTTTTTCATCAAAATAAAGAGCAAGATCGAATGATGAATCAACCTGAAAATGCTGTATTCCATCAAAAACTGATGATAGGTCTAACTAAATATCTTGCTCCGTATTTTGCAGAAATCATTGAACAGGGAGTGGAGGAAAAAATTTTTTACACAAATTATCCCTTAGAAATAGCTGAAATGTTATTGACACTATCAAATTTTTATTTAGATAAAGATTTATTTCATTGGGATCCAGAAACCATTCCATATAAAATAACAGCCTATGAAGAATTGATCAATAAAGGTTTAGGAACAACTGATAATATTGGCTTTTTTACTAACTAAAAAGGAGATTGGTAAATGGAAGCTGTTTTAAAATTACAAAATATAAGCAAAAAATTTAATGATTTTGATACAGTTTTACAAGAAATTAACCTTTCATTTTTTGCCCATACGTTTAATGTGATACTCGGACAAAGTGGTTGTGGGAAATCAACACTCATCAATATCATGTCAGGACTAATGAAGCCAACAAGAGGAAATGTTTATTATAAAGATTTAGATATTTCTCATGCGGAACAAAAAGAGATGATTCAATTCAGACGCTATAATTTCAGTAATATTTTCCAAGACTATTTACTATTGTCGGAATTAACGGTACGGGAGAATATTGAATTAGGGAAAACAGGGAATGCTCAAGATTTAGAATTCCGTGAACTTATAGCAAGGCTAGGGATCGAAACATTAGCAGATCGATTTCCCAATGAATTATCTGGTGGTCAGCAACAACGAGTTTCTATCGCACGTGCAATGATTAAAAATCCTGAAATTTTGTTTTGTGATGAAGCAACAGGAGCATTGGATGAGCATAACAGCAAACAAGTTGTGGACTATTTAAAGGAATTAAATAAAACCTATGGTACACTCATTATTTTTTCTACACATAACCTCAAAATTTCCACAGTGGCAGACCGTATTATTGTCATGAAGGACGGTCTTATTGAGGACGATTATTTAAATACTTCTCCACGGAGATTCTATAATGAGTAGGGTGTTTAAACAAATTTTCAAGAGTTTACTATGTGAAAAAGCGACTATGTCTGTGTTATTTTTTCTGAGCTGTTTAGGCTCATTTATGTACTTTTTTGTTCAAGTATCTATAGATGGGAATCTAAAACATTTGGCTTACAATAAAGCAAATGGGATATTAATTAATAGCTCGCAAAAAGAGCTATTGATTGCATTGCATTCTAATCAAATTTTAGCAGCTACTTTTTTAATCATTTTTTCTGTAATTGCAGCCTTTGCATTTTATATGTTTTTTTTAAAATATTACCGTAATCATCTGAAAGAAATTGGTTGCTATAAGGCTTTCGGATGTTCAAATAAACAAATAATCGCAGTTATGTTTTTCATTAATAGTAGTCTTTCTTTTATTGCCTTTATAGTAGGCTTCATATTGGGATGGGTTTGCTCAGATGTATTATTACAATTATATCGTTCATCTTTTGATATTGAATCACTTCAAAAGGGAATTTTCCCTTCAAATTTAGCAATAGGTTTCCTATTTATTGTTGTATTATCGGGAATCATGGCAATAGTGCCATACTATAAGTTTTTAAAATTTGATATTTCCTCATTATTATGTAATTTCCCTGAAGAACACCAAAATAAATGGATAGTTTTCATTAGCAATAAACTATCCAATGCAGTTCCAATCAAATATCGGCGCTCATTTCGCATAGCTTTACGTAAGCCATTAGCAGTGTCTTTACTATTCCTGTCAGTAGGCTGTTTTACAGTTTTATGGATTATGAGCATGTCACTTCATTTCAGCAGTCAATATATTTATGAAACCCAGACACTTGGTAGGTCCTATAAATATGATATTCAGTTTGAAAATTATCAGCCGTATCATCCACTAGAAGAAGATAGTACTTTCTATTTAAGAAGTAATGTGAAGATTTCATGGAAAGGAAATGAAATTAATCAACAAGCAATAGGATTTCATAAAAAACCAAATTTGTTTCAATTTTATACATTAGATCACAAGGAGCTTTTCTTACCTAAAGAAAAAGAGGTGTATATAAATGAAGCTTTATCTGAACTCTATGGAATACGACAAAATGATTATATTGAAGTAAATATTAAACATAAAATCTATAAACTAAAAGTTGCTGCTATTGTGGGAAATGCAGAGAATAAGACTATTTATCTTTCAGAACCGCAATTAGCAAGTATGTTATCCATAAAAGAGTCAAGCTATAACGGAATACTTTCAAACACTGTTCCTAAACAGTATGAGAATAAATCAATAATAACAGAAAAGGAACGTTTAGCTTATTTACAAAAAAATAATGTTTCAAATAAAATAAGTGCAGTGATAAATCAACTATTAGGATGTATGATTGGCTGTTTGCTTCTTTATCTTGTCATACTGCTAAATTTTCAAGATTGCACAAGAAATATTCTTATTTTAAATATGTTAGGGTATTCTGCAAAATCCATTAACAAAATGTTAATCAGTATTTATAAACCTCTTTTAAATGTGGCATTTATCATTATGGTTTCATTAAGTGTTATAGTTTGTCAGTTCATACAAAAAAGCCTCTCGATAAAAACGGGTGATTATATACCGTTTCAAACGAATTTGTTTATAATTGGCGGTATATGGTTGTTGCTAAATCTACTTTATCATCTTATCCACTGTAGATTTAATAATAAAATTGAAAAAATTCAAAATGCAGAACAGACTAAAAAATACATCCTTTAACACCAACATAAGTAAAATGATGTGACTATTAAGGAGATAGCAAACGAAGATGTTTTGAATGTAAAGAAATGCACTTCAAGGAACAGTGCATGGTAGTTGAAGATGCTGTTTGTTTTATCTTTCGTACGAGGGAAACTAAGGAATACAACATTAATTTTATGAGCAGGGTAAATCATATTACTATGTGAATAACTTCTTCTACTGGTAGAAATCTAAAGAGAATTCAATCACCATTTGATTATGAACGGTGGGGATTATTTAATGCTTATACAGTAAGCAATTTCGAAAGAATGGATGACAGAAATGAGCGAACTAACTGTATCATCTTTGTTTAAATGTGAGCATTCACCATATCCTAAGGGGTGCTTGAAAAGATGTATAAAATAGTGGTTGTAAAGTACAATAAGATGGGATATTCATAAGCTAAATTTCATTACGAGAGTTATCTACTATTTTCTTCATTCAATATAATTCTGTCTCTCTAATTTAGAAGGGTTAAATACGATGTTTAAAAATAAAAGGATTACATTAAAAACGAAAATACTAGGGTTAATTAGTTCCCTTATACTTCTCATTATTACGCTGCTTGCAAGTGTCTTTGCTTATTTACAAGCAGTAGATACTAGAAATCAAGTAGAACAATTAGCATTACAAGCGGCAAAATCGATTTCACTTATGCCTGAATTAAGAGATGCAATTGAACAAGAGGACTTAGAAACTCAATTTCGTCCTATCGCTGAGCAAGTGATAGATCAGGTAAACGCAGCAAATATTATCATTGAAAATCGTGATAAGATCATTTATTCTCATGTAGAAAATGATATTGAGGAAAGTGGTTTAGATGATACCAATGATCTAGCACTGCTATTTGGAGGCTCAAATATTTTTGAAGTTGAGCGAAGCAGTGGCTCCGTTATTATTGGGAAAGTGCCAATAATGGCCGACTATGGTGATTTCCAGCGCATAATTGGAGTCGTTTCGGTAGAGTTTTTGGAAACAGACATTTATCGAAATATTATTAGTAGAATTAAGACCATTGTCATTGCCTCTATTGTGATACTAATGCTCGGTATCATAGGTGGTATTTTTCTAACAAAAAGTATTAGAAAGGATACCTTAGGTTTAGAACCACACGAGATTTCATCGCTATACCTAGAAAGAAGCGCAATTCTTTTGTCTATTAAAGAAGGAATTCTTGCGATTGATCAAAATGGATTGTTAACATTAATCAATCATTCGGCTAAGAAAATGATGAATCTTAATGAAGAAAGATTAATTGGTCAGCATATCAATGACGTTCTAAAGAATTCAAAAATTGAAGAGGTTTTGCAAACAGGAAAAATGATGCACAATGTTGAGATTCTCTTGAATGATATCGTTTTTATCTTTAACGTTATTCCTATTATAAAAAACAATCAAATTATGGGGGCTGTATCTAGTTTCCGTGATAAGACTGAATTAAAGAATTTAATCAATACTATATCAGAGGTTAGGGCTTATTCAGAAGGCTTACGAGCGCAAACCCACGAATACACCAATAAATTATATTTAATATCTGGTTTGCTCCAATTAGAACGATATAAGGATGCTTTTGATTTTATTCAAAAGGAGTCAATCACCTATCAACATAGAAATCAAATATTATTTAATCAAATTCATGATGCTAATGTGCAAGCAATTTTGTTAGGGAAACTAGGGAAAGCTTCTGAAAAGAAAATAACATTAGAAATTGATCCTGATAGTCATGTCGATCCTTTGCCAAGCAATATTGAGGTAACAGATATTATTACAATTATCGGAAATCTCATTGATAATGCCTTTGATGCGGTCGCTAATCAACAAAGTAAGAAGGTATTGTTTTCAATTACTGGCTTTGGTAATGACATCATAATAGAAGTAACAGACAACGGAAAAGGGCTGTCTGAGGAACAAATAGATACCATATTCACTTTGGGCTATTCTTCTAAAGGGGAGAATAGGGGGTATGGCTTATTCAATGTTAAACGAATTGTGGAGTCATTAAGGGGCACAATTGAAGTGCATAATGATAAGAGTGGAGGAGCCATTTTTACAGTATACCTGCCAAAAAGGGCTTTCATATGAGGAGAGAAGTAAAGTGATAAAAGTTGTGATTGCAGAGGATGACTTTCGAATTGCACAAATACAAGAGGGATTTTTGAAGAGAGTATCTGATGTAAGCTTGGTTGGGAAGGCGTTAAATGCTAAAGAAACATTGAACCTGCTTGAGCAAGAAGAAGTTGATTTACTTCTATTAGATATTTATATGCCCGATGAGCTTGGAACTGATTTACTTCAGAAAATAAGGGGAGACTATCCAAATGTAGATATTATTATGGTTACGGCAGCAACTGAAAAAGCTATGCTAGAAAAGGCTATGCGTTTTGGCGTTTTCCACTATCTTTTAAAGCCGGTAACAATGGAAAAGTTTATTGAAATCATCGAGGAATATAAAAGGAAAAAAGAGCTCTTTAATAGTAGGGATGAAATCGATCAGTCAATTATTGATAGTTTCTTTGGCACTTCTGTCCAAACTGTGATGAATCAAAAGGACCTTCCTTCAGGGGTGGATCGTTTAACCTTGCAAAAAGTCAAAGAAATAATGTTTGAGCTTAAAGGTGGCGTTTCAATTGAGGAAATGGGGGAAAAGATGGGGGCATCTAGAACAACGGCAAGAAGATACCTAGAGTATTTGGTTTCAATCAACGTCTGTACAGCTAAACATGATTATGGAATTGTCGGAAGACCTGAAAGGAAGTATTACCTAATATGACAAAACACTGTAAATTTATGATAAAGGTCTAACGAATGAAGAAGAAACAACTCATGTTATTCCTACTGTTCATGATAATTCTCTTTACTTGCTCTACAAATGAATTTAAAATCGAGGAACCAATCACAAAAGAGGTAACGATTATTGCACCTAGCTCAATTGGTGGGGGATGGGATGTAACAGCTAGGGCTATGCAAGATATATTGATAAGTGAAAATTTGATGAATCAGAATATTTCTGTTATTAATAAAGTCGGTGTTGGCGGGGAATTAGGCTGGAAATATACAAAGGATCAAACAGATTCAGTAATAGCCATTAATTCAAGTCTACTTATCACTAATTATTTATTGGGTCAAAGTAAATTAACGTATAAAGACTTTACACCAATTGCCACCTTAGCGACTGAATGGGAAGTTACCATTGTTTCAAAAGGTTCGAAAATATCCAGTGCTAAACAGTTAATGGACGATCTCAAGAAAGATCCGCATGCTTATAAAATCGGTGTTTCCCCAAGGCTTGGAAATGATGATCAACTTTCCTTTGTATTAGCTAGTCAACAGGTTGGGCTGAAAACGGAACAGCTCGACTTTTATGTTTATGAAAATAGTGAACAAGTGGTGGAGGCATTATTAAAAAAACAAATCGATGTTGCCACGATGTCTTTATCAGAGGCGAAAAAATATGCTGAATCAAATCAAATAAAATTACTAGTGATTTCTTCTGAAAAAAGATTAAAGGAGTTACCAGAGGTTCCGACATGGGCTGAGCAAGGAATTGATTTAGTTTTTGAACATTGGCGTGGAGTGATGGGGCCTCCGAACATGTCAAATGCTGAAATTGAATTTTGGGATGCAACAATCGAAAAAATGGTGAAGACTGAGAAATGGAAGAAAACGCTTCAAATGTATATGTGGAATGATTTTTATAAAAATAGAAGAGAAACGATTATTTTTCTAGAAAATCAAAGTAGGATGTATGAACAATTAATGGGTATTCATATGGATTCGTAAATAAAGGGGCCGCTACATCTTAAAAGTAGCGGTCCCTTGTACTTAGTACTAGCTTAATGATAAGCCGATAGGAATACACAGTGGTGTTTGATCAACAGGATTTTCAATAATATAGCAATCAAGTCCAAATGCTTCTCTAATCATGCTTTTGGTAAATACTTTTTCAGGCGGCCCCTCTTGAAAAATTTTTCCTTTAACAATGCTAATAAGGTGGTCAGCATATTGTGCTGCCTGATTTAAATCATGTAAAACCATAACAATTGTTCGACCATGAGTTACGTTTAAATTGCGTAACAATTCTAGTATTTCAATTTGATGAGCCAAATCTAAATAGGTTGTTGGTTCATCTAATAATAAAAGATCTGTGTCTTGTGCTAAAGCCATTGAAATCCAAGCCCTTTGCCTTTGCCCTCCAGATAGCTCATCCAATGTACGATCTACAAAATCGGTCATTTTGGTGGCCATTAACGCACGGTTTACAATCGCATCATCTTCCAGCGTTTGTCTAGACAATAAACCTTTATGTGGATGTCTACCATAATAACAAAGATCTTTAACAGTTATATCTTCCGGAGCTTCTGGACCTTGAGGTAAAATAGCCAATTTCTTTGCAATTTCTTTAGAAGATTGCTGATGAATGGCTTTTCCATCTAAATAGACTATTCCTTCTTGAGGTGTTAATAATCTAGCTAAGGAGCGCAAAATAGTTGATTTGCCGCAACCATTCGACCCAATAATAACACTAATCTTACCTTCAGGAATGACTAAATTTATATCATCAAGGATTTGAGTTGATCCATAGGACAGTGAAAGATGCTCGGCTGATAATGTTGTCATAAATGTTCACCTTTCTTATGCTTTTTTTCGTTCAGCACGTAATAAATATAAAAAATATGGTGCACCAATCACTGCTGTAATGATACCAGCAGGTATTTCTATTGGAGGAAATAGACCTCTACCTAGGCTATCAGCGACTAAGAGAAGGATAGCACCGAAGAGCGCAGAAGCAGGAAGTAAAACGTTAAATTTAGATCCTACAATTCTTCTGGCAATATGAGGAGCGATTAAACCAATAAATCCGATAGAACCTACTGTGGCAACACATACGCCAATTAAAATAACGGAAACGCTTAGTAAAATATATCGCAAAAATTTTGAGCGTTCTCCAAGACCTGTAGCTATATCATCACCAAGGCTCAAAATATCTAATTTAGCAGTTAATCCAAATAGTATTGGGATAAGAATGAGGCATGGCAGCAAAAGATACACTTGGTCCCATCCTCTTGCCCAAAGACTTCCAGTCAACCATAAAAGAGTCATGCTTACATCATCTGGAAACTTAATCATTAAATATTCTATCCCTGCTTGACATATTGCTCCTAAAGCTATTCCCACTAAAGCCAATGTATTTGGCTGAGCACCTTTTTTATAAACAAACAGCATTAGAATGGCAGCAATGATAGCTGCTCCAATAAAAGCTGAAAGGGGAAGAAAAATAATAGGTGACGTTGGGAATAGAACAATGATGATAACGGCTGCTAAACCAGCCCCTTTCGTAACGCCGATTACATCTGGAGAGGCTAATGGATTACGGAGAATTCCTTGCAAAATTGCTCCAGCTGTTGCTAGTCCAGCTCCTACGATGATAGCGATTATAATACGGGGAATACGATAATTGTTTAGTATAAATCTTTGACTTTGTGTTCCTTCCCCAATTAAATTGTGAATGATTTCTGATGGTGTAATGTAAATAGCTCCTAAACCTAGACTTACTATTGATAAAATGAAGATGATGATTAAAAGCACAGGGAGAATAAGCTTAGGATGAAAATATTGTTTTTGCCTAAACTGTTGTCTATTATTCATTGTTTAATATGCCTTCCTTTCCTTGCTAAATAAAGGAAGAATGGTGCCCCAATGATAGCTGTAACAATTCCAACTGGCGATTCAAAAGGGTAAGCGATAAATCGAGCGAGAATATCTGCGTAAACTAAAAGTATAGCCCCAAAAAGTGCAGAGAATGGAATGATTCTTTGATAATCTCCTCCTAGCACTCTCCTAACAATATGAGGAACAATTAATCCTACAAAGCCTATTGGACCTGCGACAGCTACAGAAGAGCCAGCCAAAATAATGACCAGTATGCCAGCTAGAATACGGATGCGATTTACTTGTTGTCCGAGACCTTGGGCAGTGCTTTCTCCTAGGGCAAGTATAGAAATAGATCGAGAAAGTAATAAGGCAATGAATAGCCCAGAAATAGACCATGGAAGAATGATCATAACATGTGTCCATGATTTTCCATTAATTGACCCCACTAGCCAATACAGAACATCCTTTGCCTGCTCACTAAAAATAATGATTCCTTGAGTTAAAGAGGACAAAAGAAAATGTACGGCCATTCCAGCTAACGCCAGTTTTACATGAGTCATTCCCCCTCCGGAAGCAAAGGAATAGACTGTTATTCCTCCTATTGCTGCCCCAATAAAAGCAGAGAAAACAAGCGATGGGGAAGAGAGAGAAGGAAAGAGGGCGAAAGCAGTGACAATAAACAATGAAGCACCTGCATTTACACCAAATACTTGTGGGGAAGCTAATGAATTTCGAGTAATCGCCTGCATAAGAGCACCTGCTACGGCTAAATTAGCACCAACTAATGCTCCGATGATAGCTCGGGGCAATCGAAGGGTCTGAATAATTAATTGATCTTTTGATGGATTGGTTTCGAAGAAGGACTTCAAAACCATTAATAGATCGACATCTGCTACCCCTACAGAGACACTAATGATAATTCCTAAAATTAATAAAACGATTGCAGTTATTGCTGTACTATATATTTTTACTTTACCTTTAACTATAGATTCCATTAACTACAACACACTTTCTTACAAAAGATAAGACTTACTAGAAAGAAAAGTAAGTAGAATAGCTTACTTACTCCTCTTTTATTTATTTTATTTTTCATTCAGCTTTGTTAATGTGTCTTTAGCAATTGCTTCTGCTGAAATAATGCCTCGGAATCTTGTCCATAAATCTCTATCAACACTATAAATCTGTTCATTTTTTACTGCTTTTAAGTCTTTCCAAAGTGGATTTTCCTTCCATTCATCAGTAAGCAGTTTGCCTTCATTATTAGCTAAAAGTAGTACATCTGGATTGATTTCTACAAGTTGTTCCAGACTCATTTCAACATAAGGTTGTTCGTTCTGAATGGCCACCTTCAGACCTAATTGTTCAAGCAATTCTCCATCATAAGAAGAAGTAGTATGTGCTTGAAATGATGTATCTCGTACAACCGCAGGTAAAACAGTTAGATTCGAATCATGGCTTAGCTTTGAATTAATTTCGTTTATAATTTGTTTATGTTCATTTAATCTCTTTTCAGCAGCTTCCTTTTGATCTAATGTTTCTGCAATTGTTTTAAAAGAGTCCAAATTATCCTGGTATGTCGATTCACGACTTTTTAAGACAATTGTAGGAGCTATTTGCTGCAAATCTTTGTAAATAGCACTGTGTCGTTCAGCATCTGCAATGATTAAATCTGGCTGTAAAGAGCTAATAACCTCTAAGTTAGGCTGTTCACGAGTCCCTACAGATGTATAATCTATGTCACGACCAACAAGCTTGGCAATCATATCCTTTTTATTATCATCCGCAATTCCTATAGGCTTGATTCCTAAAGTATTTAAAGAATCAACAAAAGATAGCTCTAGAGTAACTATCTTTTGAGGAGTGTTAGTAATAATAGTTTCTCCCATCTCGTGTTTAATTGTTCTACTATTAGATTCTTTTGCTTCCGTAGAAGTTTGTTCCTTTTTCTCTGTTTCTGTATTTTTTTGAGTAGCATTGCATCCAGTTAAAACCATCATGACTGTTAATAGGAGCAATAGCGTTATACCACTCAATTTCCCTAACTTAGTAAATCCTTGCATTAGTCTAATCATTCCTCTCTGGTAATATAAATGAAAATGATAATCATTAACAGGGATTATAATAGAATGTTCAATGCGGAGGGTCAATATAAAGAAAGTTATGTGACATAAAATTAATAGGAGTAAAAAGTTCATTTTGAACATTTTGTTCATAGCGGGTGACTAAGTTGAATATTCGCTTCGATAACATCGGGAAAGTGAGGGGAATAAACAGATATTTTATTTTCACCACCTACATACTTCCTTTAAATTCATACGAATAGATACGATTTTTTTGACATACAAAAATCCCCTTTAAGTTTCAACGTATTGTAGTTTTTTTACGTTCTAATGAAAGGGGATAATATCATGTCCTCAACAGGGTGAAGGTGATCTTTTTATTTTTTAGCTCCTTCATCCTTTATGAAAACATTTATATTAAATTTTTTAATTGAATTTTCAGTAATGGAGTTTAATTCATCTACAGTCCATGATTGGGGCTTGAAACGATAAGCTTTTTCTGAGAAATTGAAGACATCAGTGTTTATTTCCAGCCCTTTATTAAATGTACTTTGAAACTGTGATAAAATAATATTTTTAATATCATTTTCAATTGTTTCTTTTCCAATATTTTTTGGATTTTCTCTGATAGAAGCTTTTATTTCTAAATTAAGTATATATTTAGGAATCGAATTATCCACAATTTCTATATGATAATCTATAGTATCAATAAACATCGAAACAGACTTATCCTTTATTGATAATTTCATGTTTTTAAAATCCTTATTAAACCAATCTAACCCTGATAGTTCTTCTTCCTTTATCCAGCCATTGAATTTTTGATGTGAAAGAAAATAGGCACCACTTATTTTTAATATATCTTTAGATGTATTATCCTCCATCCAATAATCTTCACTAATCTGTATGGAAGGAACCATTATTGATCCAACTGGTTCATAATATCTTTTAATCATGTCTTGTACAGTACTGGTTGAGATGAACGAATTAAAGAATAATTGTTCATTTGGATCATAAGGAAATGTTAAGATAGGTGGTTTATAAAAGAGACCATGTACATTCATTATCTCTTTAATATCATCATCTTCAAATCCATAGGCTAAAGTATTGTAACGTAAATAGTAATCCCTACTAAAAAAATCAAAAAATTCATCTAAATGTCCATCCAATATATTTTTGGAAATAAAGAAAGTTTGTATATGTCCATAATACAAAGGGTTAACAGAATTCTTTTCTATATCATCGATTGCTCCCTGTATTGTTTCACCTTCTCCATGTCCAACAACAATTGGAGCAGGCTCAGATGAAATGCCAGGATCTGAGCCCGCAACATTTGTAAATCCGAAAGCTTGAAAATATAAATGATACGCATCATTAGAATAATCTATACCAAGAGCGGTAATATAAACTTCACTTTGTATTTCCTTCGTGCCTAAACAACCGCCTAGCATAAATAATAAAGGAAAAATGAATGTTATTTTGAATATGCAAGTATAGTAATGGGACAATTATAATCTCCCTTCTGCTGAAAAAGCAGTCAGTCTTTTATTTTAATTCTAAATGGCATTTTTAAAAAACCTTTAATAAGATTGGGTATACTTACTTTGTAAAATGTAGAAAGGTAAGGATGCCCGAAACTTTCTAATGATGAGATATATGTTAAGAAAAATAAGACGCTTAAAACAAAGCCATACATTCCAAAAAAGGAGGCAATTACTAATGTAGCAACTCTTATTAAAAATACATTTCCTAGTATATTTTGATTAATTAATGTATAGCTAGATATAACGGTAAGTGCTCCAATTACTAATGTTGATGGTGATGTAAATCCTGCTCTTATGGCAGCATCACCAACTATTAAGCCTCCTAAAACTGCAACTGTTTGACCTACAGCTTTAGGTAAACGTATGCCCGCTTCTCGAAAGAGGTCAAAAAAAACGAGCATAATAAGAATTTCGAACGAAGAAGAGACGGGTAGTCCAATTTTAGATGCAGATATTGAAACTAGTAAGGGAAAGGGTAACTGGTTAAGTTGATGGACAGTTAATGCAATCCAAAACCCAGGTAAAAATATACTTGTTAATAAAGAGGTAATCCTTAAAATTCGTGAAAAACTCACAAATAAAAAATTAGTTTGATCATCTTCCGGGGCTTTCAAAATAAGTAGTAAATTTGCGGGTCCAATTAAACAGCTTGGACTTCCATCTACCAATATGACAAAACGGCCCTTATTGAGAGAACTTACTACAAAATCGGGTCTTCCTGAATAATCAAGGAGAGGGAAGAGGGTCAACTTATCATAAAGTAATTCTTCAATATGATAACTACTTGCAATATTATCTACTTTTATTTTATTTAGTTTGTTTTGTACATTCTTTAAAGTGGTCTGATCAATATTGTTCTCAATGTAGAGCAATAAAACTTTTGTTTTACTTATATCACCAATTGTAAACTGGTCACTTGATAAATTTTTACTTTTTAATCTCATTCTTATTAAAGAAAAATTGGTATCTATATTTTCAATAAACCCGTCTCTGGGTCCTCTTAATGAGACTTCCATATTTGATTCTTCAATGGATCGTTCAGGTAGTTTAGCTAAATTGGTTGAATATAAGCTGTTTGATGGAACATGAAAAAAATATAAAAAACCTGAGAAAATTTTGCTATTTATTTCATCTGTCTTCGTTCTGAACTCTTTTCTCTCCTGTACTTCTAAATAGCGATTTATAATTTCGACATCGTGTAAATGGCCTTGTTCAGCCAAAAATCTAATATTTGGTAATAATGAATTCAAAAAAAGTACACTATCAATTAAACTATGGCAATAGATAAATATAACTTCATGTTTTTCGTTATTAAACATATAGAATTTACTACTTACCGTTATATCTGATTGGTGACTTAATTCTTTATAAAAAAAATCCCTATTTTCAGTCAAGATTATGAACTCCCTTTTGCTTTTTTTCTAATACGTAGAAAACAGTCATAAATAAGAATAAAAATACAAAAATAGAAAGGAGATAAGTGCTTTTTATAAATGACAAAAAATCAGAAACAGACCAAGGAATTAATAATCCTATTGTTAAACATAGATAACAAATGAATAATATTAATTTTCGGTTTTTAAAAAAGGAAGATACAATATACATAAATAAACATATGCGAATAAAAGCCACTGATAATATTTGGAGAACAGATAAAGAATCCAATCTTGTAAAGTACTTACCAAATGATAAAACCCTCCATTGCTCGTTTAGAGGAAAGAGCATTTTCTGGGTTATATAAATGCCGAATTCAGATATAGTAGTCGCAATGGAAATAAAAACCAATATGACAAATACAATAGAAAAAACGAGTATTCCTTTTCTTTTCATTCTCTCTTTTACATAACCATTTAAAACAATTAAAATAAAACCCATTTCTAAAATACCAATACATATGTATAATATTCCCCATAAAATGGACGGAGTATTACTTGTATATACTGGTAACAATAGTTCATATTCATTGTTCATTGAGTTCCCTAAGTTGAGGAGTACAAACAAAAAAATGTAGAGTGAACAAATAATTATGGACTGGATAGCTATGGTTTTGATCCCTTTTAAGGAACCATAAAAGCATAATAATATAAATAAAATAACTGTTATAAAATATGGATAATCAGAGTTAAAACTTTCATCTGCCCAAATAATTGTAAACTTGAGTGAGACGAAAGTGGATGAAATAAAATAAACTATATATGAAGTAATGATGAATAAATAGAGTGGTCTGCTAGTCTGGACAGATGTTAATTCAAGAAATGAAGTATTATTTGTTGTAATTCTAGAAATAAACAAGGCAAAAAAGAATATTGGGATTACACTAGCTAATGCACTTATCCATGCTTCACGTTCGACCACTGTGAAAATTGTGGGAATTAAAACGAAATGTGCTAAAAAACTAACTGATAAGAATAACAAACAATATACATGTATTGGTTGTAAAACTTTGTTCATTTTATCTTAAACCCCCTCCTAACAATACTCCCCATGTTTGTTGTCATCTAATCTAAATAGACTTCTTTTTATTATTAACACACATGAACCCCGTTATAGCTCTAGCTCAAAATTTCACTCTCTTCATGGAAGTTAAAATGAGGCATTGCATAAATAATTAATCTAACAATGATGCTACTAATTATCAAAGCAAGTTAAAAAACTATCAAAAGTAGATTTTGATTTATTTTATATAACTGCTAAGATTTAACTAAATTAAAGCCTTTTTTAACAGTGCGAAACTGAGAAAAGGTTTATAAATTATAAAAAAATTACATAGATTATAAAATTTAATGAATATTTTTATGATTTAAATGAAAAGGGGGACTTTTTCAATTTGCTTAAGAAGAATATGATCATTTTAGAAAACAATCTTTATTTGAAAATGGGTTTAGTGAAAATACTGGAAAGTGATTACAATATTTATTCAGACATTGACTTATCAAAAAATCTTTATGATTTAATGAAACATTACAAGCCAGATATTATTGTCATTAATGATCTAAGTAAAAATAACCTAAAACATGTAAAACGGATTCGATCCGAATATCCTAATACATATGTTGTTATTCTTACTTCAATTATTTTAGAGGACGAGATTCATGAGGCTTTGTTAGCTGGCGTCTCAGGTTATGTTTTATATAATATAAAATCAAAAGAATTAAGAAAGGCAATAGATTTAATTTCCGAAGGTGAATACTACTTTAATAGTTCGACAATGACCATTTTTATAAAAAGTTATTTAAAACTTTTTGATTCGAAGGAAATCATATCTCATCTTTTTACAAAGCGTGAATATGTCATTTTGCTCATGCTTGCAGAAGGTAAAAATATACAAGAGATTAGTCAAACACTCAATATCTCGGAAAAATCGATTAATATAAATATTAATAAAATTTATAATAAATTATCAGTGAAGACTCGTATTCAAGCAATAGATAAAGCAGTTAAAAACAGGTGGATTCCTTATAATTTAGCTATATCTAATTTATATGTAAATTATAATAAAAAACGTACATTACTATAATAAAAGAAATCCGAATATTATTTATATTCGGATAATTTTGTTTTATTGGGGAATACTCCCTTTTAAGCAGCTAGCTCATTTTCTTTTAACTGATTTGTATCTACATAAAGCCTTTGACACCAAAATCGTTAATTGCCATAACGAAATTTCTTATATTACAAATACTTCTTTTTTCTTATATCTAATTATCAAATTATGCTTCATTTGAAACAAATGTTGATTTTGAAGACATGTGAATAGATGTTATGGTATTTGTTAATTAGAGATAAAGAGGTACCTAACATAGGTATTTTTGATTATTTCGAATGAATTTAATAGGGATTCTTTGCTCGATAGGTTTTAAAAAAAGTGCAATAAACCATAATGTAGTTACCAGTTCTATATATGCGTATTTTCGGCGTATTGATAGACAAATTAGTAAGAAATAGAGGTGAGAGTATGTACAATTTTTTAGATCGTTTCACTTTACAAAAGGTGCAATTATTAGATCATATCCATAATGAAAAACGTTTCTTTTCTAGTCAGGAGTTGGCTAAAAAAATGGATTTATCTGAAAGAACCATCTTAAAAATAGTAACAGAACTCTCAGGTGATTTACAAAAATTTGATGAAGCTACTTTTTTAAAAGAAATTAAACATAAGCAATTTAAATTAGATTGTAAAGATTATTTTTCAATTAAAGCAATAGAAAGATATTACTTACAAAATTCTTTAGCATATAAAATCTTTAATGATATTTTCTACAATAAATTAGTCGATTTTAATATGTTTATTATAGAGAATTTTACAAGTCAAGCTTCTATATATCGCCAAATTAATAAGATTAAACCTTTATTAAAAGAATTTCAATTAAAATATACATCTCAGGATTTTATTACACTTGAAGGATCTGAAAAACAATTTCGCTATTTCTATTATTTATTCTATTGGAATTCATGTTGGGGAGAAATTTGGCCTTTCACAGGAATATCTAGAGAAGAAATATTAGAAGTAATTAAGGGGTATAATCGAGAACTTCCAATATCTGTTTTATATTTGCTGGCGATTTGCTTAATACGAGCTAAAATGGGTTTTGTCATAGAAGAAGACGCAGCATATACAAGATACACAGAACATCATTATCAATATGAAAAGTTTTCACAAACATTTAGTTCTTTATTTAAAAAATTCACAGCCCTTAATGATGAAGCAATAGAAAAAGAGATAAAGTTTTCATTTTCATTTCTAGAATCTCAACATCGTTATGAGAAAAATGAAAGTACAATAAGTTTAATGATGAATTTTGCTCAATACCATAATCAAGAATTATTTGTGCAAGCTACTTTGTATTGGATGGAGAAATTCAGGGAGTTTTTTTCTATTACTTTAGATATAGAGGAATATGGCGTATTGTTTGTAAACTTACTTAACCTTCATTATTATACGTTGAATTTTTCTGGTCCTGCATTTCTATTTAAAGAGGATCTTTATAAAAAGAGATTTGATAGTCATGCCACTATACAAATTGAAATTATGAATCAATTTTATGATTATCTCTTAGAGAATGAAGCATTTTATAAGATTTTTGAACGTAGGGAGCTTTTAATTGGTAGATATCATCGATTACTAAAACAATCAATCGACGTACTTAAAAGAAGCACAATAAAGGTAAAAATATACTCTGTGATAAATGATGTTCCTTATTTATTTGATAAGGTCAAACGCGTTTTTTCGCATGTTGATTATTGCACAAAAGATGAAGAAGCCGAATTGATAATCACTGATCGCCTATACTTAAATATTGCTAAAGATAAAGAAGATATTTTTGTGTGGAATTCTATACCTGAAAGGGAGGATTTTTTCAGACTAGGTAAAAGACTTCAAAAAATTTATTTTACTAAAGAACAACAGCCAGACCAACTACTTTTAAAAACATTATTAAGTCAAGTATAGAGTGGGGGAATTTAATTGATCTTGAGAAAAGGATACTGGGATAAAAATTATTGGATTATTTGGAATATTGAATTTAAAAATGATAGAAGGAGAATATAAAACTAAGTTATACATGATGAAAAATATTATTGATATAAATCTATTATCATTGATTTTAAAATACATACTTTTTTGTTGGGTTTGATGTTTTCTTGAAAATTACTGAAGGAAAGGATACTAGACTCATAGATGATAAAAAGTTAGACAGAGCAGACTATACATCAGAGGTTAGAATGCTACCGTGCTATATAAAATAGTTTGGATAATAGAGACACGAACCAATGATAAAGTAAGACAAACTTATTACCTATTGTTATTAAATGAATAACCAGTAAAACAAACAAATTTTCGTTTACTACATTTTCAAATCAGAGGGGATAATTATGATGTTACGCAATCTTTCCACAATGAAAAAATTATTAATCTTAATGTTAATATCCATATCTACAGTTGGTATTATTCAAGTGGTTGGGTATAACACGATGAAATCTTTAAAAAATAATATAGAGGATATATTTAAGGACCGCTTAGAACCAGGGATTATATTGACTGATTACAGGCTAAATAATCGTATTATTTTAACAGATATGTATAGATCCTTCCTTTATACTGATGAAAAAACGATAGAATTAATCAATAATGAGGTGAACAAAGCTTTTGAAGATAATGAAATGAATCTTCAATTACTTAATGACACCAACTTGAAGTCAGATGAAGCAGAAATTATAAGTGAACTGGTGGAACAATATCCAATTTTTAAAGAGACTATGGAGCAAGTATTCCAACTGAGTCTTGCTAATAAGAATGAGGAAGCGTTAAACCTCTATTATTCTATAGGTGAGCCTGAGTATAATAGTATTTTATCAAAAGGTTTAAAGTTAACAGAACTGAATAGAGATTATGCAAGCTCTTTATATAAAGATAGTGTAGACCAAGTAGATAAAAATACTAGAAATACAATGATCATTTCAGTGGTATTAAGCATACTGTATGTTGTAATTGGGTTTATTGGTGTTCGAAAATATATAACTGCTCCAATAGAAAAAATAAAAACTGCTGTTCAACGAGCAGAAGCGGGAGAATTAAATTTTAGTGTAGATTATAATTCTAAGGATGAATTTGGGATATTATCTACCTCACTTAATCGTATGATTGCTCAATTACGAGATTTAATTGGTCAGGTAAAGCAATCGTCTGAACATATGGTAGCGTTTTCTACAGAACTCACGGCAAGTACAGAACAAACAAATTCAGCTAGCGAGCATATTGCGACTGTTACGTTAGATATTGCAAGCGGATCAGAGCATCAAGTTAGAACGATAATAGAAACAGAAGATATTGTTACACAAATGGTACAAGATGTCCAAACAATTGAAAGTAATTCAACTAGCGTATCAGAGGCAGCTATCCACGCAGAACAAATATCAGTGGATGGGAATGAAATCATTAAAAACGCTGTTCAACAAATGGACAAAATCCAAACTTCTATCGATAATCTAAATAATGTGATCTTTGGTTTAGGTGATCGCTCTTCAGAGATTGGACAAATCGTAGAAGTTATAACAAGTATTGCTGAACAGACTAACTTACTAGCATTAAATGCAGCGATTGAAGCGGCAAGAGCAGGGGAAAATGGTAAAGGTTTTGCTGTTGTTTCAGAAGAAGTTCGAAAATTAGCTGAAGAATCCTCTTTATCCGCACAGAGAATTTCTGTGTTAATTGATGGAATTCAAACGGAAACGAATAGAGCAGTAGAATCAATGCAGTTCACAACAAATGAAGTGGTTATAGGTATGAATAGTGTGAACACCGCAGGAGAAGCCTTCAAAAAAATTCAACATGCTACCAAACAAGTATCTGTTCAAGTTCAGGGGATTTCTACTTCGGTAGAACATATGGCTATAGAAATGAATAATATGACTGATTCGATGAAGCAAATCAATGGAATCGCCCAAAGTTCTGCAGAAGGAACACAAAATATTTCTGCAGCTACAGAGGAACAGCTAGCCTCAATGGAAGAAATTACAGCATCTACTTTTACACTTTCTAAAATGGCAGAAGAATTACAAAATAAAACAAATATGTTCAAAGTATGACGTGTATGATTTATTTGAAATTCTTAGGCAAAGATAAAATGGTTTGATAAACAGACATTATGAACTATAAGCCAATAAATTAGTATTAAATGTTACTATAGTATTTCACACGAAATGTATTTACATTTAACTATTTAACGCTCGACCAGGAACTCATATAACAAGTGAGTTTCTGGTCTTTTTTATGTGGAATCATAAGAATTAGACAGATTCCTCATCAATGATATAAATCCATATGTTTAAGATTTTATATGCATATGAAGATGCAAGCGTACCTCTTACAAAAAATATAACAGCTTTAGCACAAGTGTCTTCTAATATATACGGTTATGATTTTGCATTGGATCGACTATCAATCCATTAGTTGCTACAAGGATTTAAGATGGGGTAAACCTTTCATTGCTATTACTATTTACAACTTCGCGGCTTTCTATATTTGGGGGATACAATGAATCCCTCAATTTTTTACTAATTATTGAGGACGTTAAATTATTTACATAACCAAGGAAGTGTTGAAATAGTATTAAAAGTGTATGCATATATTGAACTTTAATCCTCAAATATAGGAGTGGGGCAAGTGAAGGATATAGAGTTGTTTTTAAAGAAATTACATTACTTTGATAATAAATTTAAGTTATTTATTTATCAAAACAAGGATCATCTACTAGTTGATTATTTAGAGTTGTGTGCGTTAATTGATGAGTATTCTTCTTTTATTATAAATCATGACAATGAAACACAATGGAATAATTTAGGGCGGTCAATTGAAATAGTATCATTAGTTCAAAATCTACGAAAGAACTCTTCTGTTTGTGTCCAAATCATGGAAAAATACCGGGCTTTATTATTAAGTCATGAAGAAAAGGAGATGACGGATTACTTTCGTAATATAGGAGACTGTATTGGCAAGGAATTCGGAGGTTTTCAAGTTACTAGTCAATCGAAGGTGCTTTTAATAGGATCTGGGTCTTTTCCTATAACATTATTAATGGTTGCGGAACAAACAGGAGCAGACGTTTTTGGAATTGATATTGATGATGAGGCGATTCAGTTGGGGAAACATGTAGTAAATAAATTAGGAAGTCATTTATCCATTCAAATTGACAAGAAGACAGTAGAAGAGCTCGCAGTTATGGAACAGATTAGTCATATTATATTTAGTTCAACTGTAAGCAGGAAATATGACATATTAGACCAATTATATGATGTAACAAATAAAGATGTGCTGATTGCTATGCGTTATGGAAATGGGTTAAAGTCTCTTTTTAATTATCCAATGCAGAAGGTAAACAAAAATAAATGGCATACAATAGAAGAAATTATCCACCCTCAACATGTCTTTGATGTTGTTTTATATCAAAAGGTACAATGATTTTAATAGGTGAGGAGAAGACTATGTCTTATTTTAATAAAGTATTACTGTTAGGAACAGGGCCTACAGTAATTCAATTAGCTGTGAATTTCAAAAATTATTGTAATAGTAAAGTAGCTATTGCAGGTCGAGAATCTTTACGCTCCAACATTTTCTTTGACACGATCGTTCAGCAACAACTTGCACTCAAAGTATTTATTCAAAATACACAACATCAGGCTGTTGCGGGAAAATGTACGATTGATGCGTTTTTTAAGGGTTATCATAAAATATCTGGAAATTGGGATACCGTAGTTCTTTGTGTTACTACAGACTCTTATCTTTCAGTATTAGCACAAATTGATACGAAAGTGTTGAAGCAGGCTAGCTGCTATATATTAATGTCACCTACATTTGGTTCTAGTCATTTAATAGCAAATTTCCTAAAGAATCTAACTCCTCAGGCAGAGATCATTAGTTTTTCAACATATTATGGGGATACTAGATGGATAGATGGAATACCATCAAATGAAGTATTGACAACAGGAGTGAAGAAAACAGTTTATGTAGGTTCAACTTACTCAAAATCACATAGACTAGATAAATTATCTGAATTATTTCATCATTTAGGGATTCATTTAAAAAAATTAGCTTCTCCCCTTGAGGCAGAAACAAGAAATATTTCTTTATACGTACATCCTCCCTTATTTATGAATGATTTTTCATTAAAGGCAATATTTGATGAGGATAGTATAACAAAGTATGTGTATAAGCTTTATCCTGAGGGTCCTATTACTTATACAATAATTCGGCATCTATTAAATTATTGGAAAGAAATGATGGAAATTGTGAAACACTTCGATATTCAACCTCTCAATCTATTAAAATTTATGGTAGACGATAATTATCCATTGCAGCCAGCAAGTATAGACGGACAAGAAATAGAGAATTTTAATAAACTCGAATCTATACATCAAGAATATCTGCTCTATATTCGTTATGCATCCTTATTAATTGATCCATTTTCTATACCAAATAAAGAAGGAAGATACTTTGATTTTTCTGCCGTTCCTTTTAGAGGTATTTATAAAAATCTTGATGGAGAATGGGATATTCCTAGAATGCCAAAAGAGGACTATTTCCGTATGAAAATCATTCAAGGGATTGCGCATGCCCTGAAATTGAAAAGCCCGACGCTTGATTATTTTGTACAAACCTATGAAGAAAAACTACAACAAGTTGTGGCTTCATCTAAGCATAAAATCTTTTCTGATGCCTTTCAAATAAAATCTTTTTCACAAGAAATAGAGATGATTTGTAAGGAGTTAATTTTGAGTAAGAAAACAAAAGAAGGAGAAGAAGAATATATAAAATGATAAAAAGCTATTAAGTTTACAATAAGGTTTAACAAAAAAGCCACTATAGCGGTGTGCGAAAACTAAGGGCAATTAGCGGACCTTTCAAAATTCTTTAGACATGGCTCAGTTTCCGAGTTTTTCATGCGTAGTGCAAGCCACCAATTAGTAGATGGGTGGTTCTATTTCAAATTGACAATGATAATCATTATCGATAAGGTGGGGATAGTCGAAAGTCATCATGCCCACCTTTTCGCATTTCAGGGGCTAAACATGATCAGTAATTTGGCTGAGATGACTCAACCCGCCGATTGATTATGGAATCCTTAAAATCAGTTCTCGATGCCACTGAAACTTACTTTGAGCAGTAGCTTGTTGAGGGGTCCATGCTATTTGTTGTCAAAAGCCATTACTAGTAAACAATTTTGAAACGAGGTATGCAATTTGAAAATCGATGTGAATCAGTTAGCAGAACATTTAGCACATATTCCTTTCCAAGTAGAAGGAATATATCGATATACGAGTTATTTAGGTGTGCCGTACGCTGATTATACAGATTCCTTTCCTGGATTTATTTTTCCACTTACAGGGAAAATACAATTTCAATTTAATGGCACGCCTTATATCTTTTCACCAGGAAAAGTTGTGCATGGTGGTGCAAAAATGAAACTAGATCAAAAAAATTTTGATAATGCGAACTGGGAATATATTCTTGTTTTATACCGAATATGTAACTCAGAAATACAAGAGTCCAGTTTTTCTCATCAGCATTTTGAATTATCGACTGGACAATCTCCTCGTCTTATTGAATTACTTATGCGTCTTTGGCATGTGTATAATCAGCGCGGAGGTATTTCAATGTTTCAGACCGAAATGCTGTTTCGCGATGTACTGAATGAAGCCTTATTATGTGTTGCTAATAGGCAAAATAGCTGTGAATCACATACTTTATTCGAACGGGTATCTTCTTATATTCATGAATACTATCATCAAAGCCTTACAATCCCCTTGCTTGCAGAACAATATAACGTGAATCGAAATCGACTTTCTTATGTATTTAGAAAACATGCAGGTATGGGACCAGCAGAATATTTATTAAAATATCGTATCAACATGGCGCAAAAAATGCTTTTTACAAGTGATGCGCCTGTACAACATATTGCGCAAACTGTTGGAATTGCTGATCCCTTTTATTTTAGTAGAGTGTTTAAGAAACAATTTGGTCTTTCTCCTACTGAATATCGAGAGAAGTTCATCAATAATCCATGCTAATTTCAACAAGCATCCATTCAAATCCGAAAATTCCTTTACTATACTAATAGCGTATCAAAGATAATTTGTTGGAGGAATTTCGGATGCACAAGATCAAAGGACTATTATTCTCAACGCTATTATTAGCAGGCATACTAGCAGGTTGCAATGAAACATCAGTTGAAAAGAAAGGCGTAGCTACAGAAGACACTTCTACCTCTGCGGTTAATGCAGATGCAACTCATTGGCCAAGAACCATTAAGGATGCTTTGGGTAAAGAAATTGTTATCGAGAAAAAACCAGAAAAAATAGTTTCCCTATGGTATTTTTATCCTGAAATACTAGTTGCATTAGGTGAGCCGCCTACAGCTTCTACTGACAAAGAGTATCTATCTTCTTTATCTTATTTAAATGGAAAGCTAGATTCAACTGAAGAATTAGGAGATAAATTGTCTCCTAGTATTGAAAAAATTTTATCGACTGAGCCTGATTATATTTTAGCAACGGAACATCATGAAAAATTATATGAGTCACTAGAAAAAGTTGCGCCAGTCATTACGCTGAAATCTAAGGACATCTATGATGACTGGCAATATGGCCTTCGTACAGTAGCCGAGATTATTGGAAAGGAAGACGAAGCGGAAAAAGTAATTGATAAAATGATGCAAGAAATTACAATTGGTCGTGAAGCATTAAAGTCGATTCAAGGAGAGTCAGTAGCACTTGTGTTGTCTTGGGATGGAAAAACTTTTAATGTTCTAGGTGAAGAAAATCCTGTATATATTCTTGCGTTTGATAAAGAAAAGGGATTGGGGCTTACACCAGATATCACATTTAAAGGAAAAAATAATCAGTTTACTGCATTCGAAGGAATTTCAACAATTCAAGCAGACCATATTTTCCTTATAGGTGACATTACAAAAAAGGAAACATTAATGAGTGAATTACAACAAAGTAATGTATGGAATAATATGAACGCCGTAAAAAAAGGGAATATTCATTTAATGGATACTTCCGCTATTACTGGTGGTCCATTAGCTATTGAATACGCTTTGCAAAATATAACAAATGCCCTGCAAAAACAATAAAACGAAGAATTTAATTCGAGAAACAAACAGTGTTAAGAAGGTCAATAGATGATAAGGAGAGATGGTTATGCCCTACCAAGTTATAAATATAAAAGAAAATTTGTCTCAAATAAATGAGCTCTGGTCTCCGAAAGTTGTAGGTGAAATAAACGACTTTCAATTCAAACTAATTAAGATTGATGGAGATTTTATATGGCACGAGCATCAAGGTGCAGATAAGGTATTTATTGTGCTAGAAGGAGAAATGTTCATTGCTTTTCGTGATGGCCAGGTAAAAATTTCTAAGGGAGAGATGTTTATTGTTCCGGGAGGAGCAGAGCAAAAGCCTTTCGCTGAAAAGGAATGCCATATTATGTTGGTTGAGCCTAAAGTTGCTGTAAACACTGGCGGTATTGAGTCTAAATAAACGGCATCAAACTCTACAGAGGAACTAATGTTTGTCATTAGTCCGAATTCAATATTTGAGAAAAGGGTTCACGGCTAACTGAATGGGCAGTAAATGGATTAAATTGCTGTATCGCAAATCGTAGAATTAACCTCTAGATAAATAAGTAGGACAAGAGGCAACATACAATGAAGGAGACCGTTCGTGTTAATTAAACGGTCTCCTTTTGTTTTTCTTATATTTATACTTCACTTCATTACATGTGGTCTATCTTCTGGATTCTGATTACCTACCTTTGCTACAGCATATGCAATAGTAAAATGAGATTGTTTATTTGATTTCTTTCTATTGATTTTAATGAGTAGCTAAAATTGAAAAGATTGAAATTCATTCTAGGTAAAATATATTATTTTCATTTAATGCCATTTTTTTAACCTGATTTTAACCTTTCTACATTAATTTAGTGTAAGAGATACATCATTAAAGGAAGGTGTTTTAAATGGATCCATATGTTGGAGAAATTCGAATGTTTGCAGGTAATTATGCTCCAGATGGCTGGGCATTGTGCAATGGGCAACTCATATCCATTGCAGAAAATGAAGTACTTTATTCCTTAATTGGTACAACTTATGGCGGGAATGGACAAACGACATTCGCGTTACCAAATTTTCAAAGTAGAGTAGTTGTCCATCAAGGACAGAATCAAGCAACTGGTACGAACTATGTGATAGGTCAAATAGGAGGGGTGGAAACTGTCACTTTAAACACTTCACAGCTTCCAGCTCATACGCATCAAGTAAATGCTTTCTCACTTGAAGGTACAACACTGAGTCCTGAAAAAGCTGTTTGGGCAAAAAATATACAATATTCAACACAACCAGCAAATAGCACAATGAATGCAACAGTCGTTTCAAGTGTTGGAGGAAATACTCCTCATGACAATGTAATGCCGTTTCTGACAATTAGTTTTATTATCGCTCTTTACGGTATATACCCATCATTTTGATTAGGAGGAATGAAAAGATGAGTGAGCCATATGTAGGTGAAATCAGATTATTTAGCTTTGGAAGGGTCCCAAGAGGATGGGCATTATGCGATGGTCGAGTTTTGCCAATTAATACAAACCAAGCCCTATATTCCATATTGGGAACAACTTATGGTGGCGATGGCAGAACGACATTTGCATTGCCTGATTTAAGGGGGAGAGTTCCCGTTCATGTAGGTAACGGTGTCTCACTAGGACAAAAGGCGGGAGAAGAGACACATGTATTAACTATAAACGAAATGCCAGCTCATACACATGCAGTCAACGGTAGCTCGGACAGTGCTACGGTGAAAGCGGCTGCGGGTAATGTATGGGGGGCATCCACTAATAATATCTATTCTGATAATCAACTGAATACTTATATGAACACACAAGCATTATCAACATCAGGAAGTTCACTGCCCCATCAAAATATGCAGCCTTACAGTGTGGCAAATTATTGTATGGCTCTAGTAGGAATTTATCCATCAAGAAATTAAGAAAAAAGGAGATGCAGGAAAATGTCAGAAGCCTATATTGGAGAAATCAGAATATTTGGCGGTAATTTCGCACCAAAAGATTGGGCTTTATGTAATGGTCAGCTCTTATCAATTACTTCCAATACAGCATTATTTGCCATTTTAGGTGCAAATTATGGAGGAGATGGAAGGACCACCTTTGCTTTACCGAATCTAAATGGTAGGGCAGCGCTTCATCAAGGAACAGGAGCTGGATTAACATCGAGGAGTGTTGGAGCATCAGGGGGTGAAGCTACTGTTACGCTATTAACAACTCAAATGCCTAGTCATCATCATATAGCTGCTTGTAACAATGTTCAAACTTCAAATAATGACCCAACTGGAGCAATATGGACAGAGCAACAGGGAAGAGGCTCTGTCCCTGTCTATGCGACACAAGTAAATACACAAATGAGTTTATTGGCAATAGATGTAGTGGGTGGGAATCAACCACATAATAATATGCAACCATATCTTGGGTTGAACTTTATCATTTGCTTAGCTGGAGAATGGCCTCCAAGGAGTTAAGAATGAATGAAATGAAGGATGTGAAACAATTATAAAGGAGTAGTGTAGAGAATGGGGAAAAAGATAATAGCCATAACCTTGTGTTTTATGTTAGTAGTTTATAGTCAATTGACAGTCATATTGTTTGTTGCCCCTTTAAAAGCAGAGGCGGCTAATTGTGGAACGTCTAATTATCCAACTTGTGTTCAAGATTTAACACAAGCAAATTGGCTAAGTGATACAACGAACGGATTTGAAGTGTCTGGCATTGTAGGGAATGATGGTATTCATTTATTCACGTATAGTAATGATGCACAATTTCCAGCTGGCTATTATTTTAATGCAGATGAATATTCAACACCAAAATCGATTAGAATTTCTGCAGGTGAAAGTTTTTCAGGTGGTGTCTTTGATTTAAAAACGTTAAAGATTAATACTATCAATTCACATGCCGAAAATGATGCCTTGTCTCTGACGATTCAAGGGTATGATGAAGTAGGAAATCCAAAAGGAAATCCAGTTATTTTTAAGACAATTGCCAAGCATGACCCTATTTATGATATACCTATTAATATTGAGGGTATTAACTCTTTTATCATTACTGCAAGTGTGCAATTTATCAATACTGTACAGGCGGGGTTGTGGGATTTAACGTTTACGGAATTTACGATAGATATACCAAATAATAACCCTCCCAATAACCCACCGACATCTAGTAATGGAACCGTAAATGTAAATGAGGGGCAAGTGTATACATTTGATAGTACTTCCTTCACTTTTAATGATGCAGATGCTGGAGATACTTTGAAACAGATTCAAATCTCTACAATTCCTAATAGCGGACAACTTTTTCTCGATAACAATAATAATCAGCAATTTGAGGCAGGGGAAGCTATTGCAAATGGTGAGACAATAAGTAAAGCTGACTTAGATGTAGGTAAATTCAAATATATGACGGAAAATGGCTCTTCTGCATCTTTTACATTTAAGGTAAGTGACGGTATTGACTATAGCACTGTCTATACAATGAATCTAGTCGTCAATGCACGTCCTTCCGTGACCATTCCAACAACTATATCTAGCCCAACAAATAGCAATCCAATTTCTATAACGATTGTTTTCAGTGAGCCAGTGACTGGTTTAGCGGCTGGAGATATAACTGTTACAAATGGAACTATTCTATCTATCACAGGAAGTGGTGCCACATATACTGCCCAAATATCACCAAGTGTGGATGGAGCAGTGAAAATTAAAATTCCTGAAAATGTAGTTGCTAATAGCAGTGGCGCATTGAATAAAGCATCTGCGGAATATCAAATAATCTATGATAGTACACCACCTACGAATATTGAACTCAGTAATACTACTATAGAAGAAAAGAAGCCCATTGGTACAACTGTTGGAACAATGACGGCAACAGACTCAGGAAGTGCACAAACTTTTACGTATTCACTGCAATCTGGGGATATAAGCTTCTTTACAATTGATGGAAATGTATTAAAGACAAATGCCCCGTTTGCCTATGATACGAAAAATAGTTATAAGATTACGATAAGAGTAACAGATGCTGCTGGTAATACGTTTGATAAGGAATTTACAATTCAGATTATTAAAAATCATGCCCCAACAGGCACTATTATGATTAATGGTGGAGCAGGCTATACAAATACTACTAATGTTACTTTAACAATGACTGCAAGTGATTTAGAAGGAGAAGCGATAGAAATGCGCTTGTCAAATGATGGTACTACTTGGTCCGGTTGGGAGCCGCGTTTATCTTCAAAAAATTGGACATTGTCACCTGGTGAAGGTAGTAAAACCGTTTATATGCAACTAAGGGATACTGGTGGCAATATATCGAATACATTATCAAATACAATTGTATTAGATACGACCCCTCCTACCATAACAGGAGTGACAAATAACGGTGTTTATAATACAGACGTAACAATTAGTTTCAGTGAAGGAACAGCGACATTAAATGGTGCTCTCTTTACAAGTGGAAGCATTGTAAGTACATCTGGAAATTATACTTTGGTAGCAACAGATAACGCAGGTAATACAACAACAGTTTCATTTGTGATTGATAAAACGATGCCACAAGCTGTAGAGGTGACGATTAAGTCGAATAATCATGATCCGACAAAGGCCAAGATAGGGGATACTATTACATTAACAATTAAGACAGATAAAAGTATTCAAGCACCTACAGTTAAGATTGCAGGAAAAGCCGCAACTGTCAATGGAGCTGCAACAAACTGGCAAGCAACATATATGGTAACAAATGGAGATATGGAGGGGACAACACCCTTCACCATAAATTTCAAAGATTTACTAGGCACTCCAGCAACAGAGGTCACTGATGTAACTGATGGAAGCTATGTCATAGTTGATAGTAGGAAGCCAACTGTTCAGCAGGTGACAATGGCATCTAATAATGCCAATCCATTAGTCGCGAAGGTAGATGATATTATCACAATAGATTTTGTGACAAGTGAGGATATTCAATCACTCAATGTAACGATTCTCGGACAAACAGCCATCATAACCGATAAAGGTGATGGAGATGCTAAAACTTGGCAAGCAAGCTATACACTGAAATCTGGGGACACAGAGGGACCAATTAGCTTTGCAATTGATTATCGGGATTTAATGGGGCATGAGGGCATACAGGTAACGGAGGTTTCTTCAGGATCAATTGTGATATTTGATAAAAAATCTCCAGAAGTAACAGCTTATTTCCCAATACATCAAGCAATGGATGTACAGTTTACAGAAAATCTCGTATTAACATTTAATGAAAAGGTTTTACCTGTAACGAATAGAAATATTGTCATTCGTAATAGTTCAGACAATCAAGTTGTTGAAACAATTGAAGTTACGCAAGCAAACGTCTCTATCATTAATGAATCCGTGACAATTAATCCTACATTAGAATTAACCCAAAATACAGCTTACAGTATTCAAATTGATGCAGGTGCCTTTACTGATTTAGCGGGTAATGTGTATGAAGGTATTACTGATAATACTACCTGGAATTTTACAACGGGCGCACTGCCAACATATACAGTTACGTATGACGGTAACGGAGCTGAAGGAGGTAAAGTGCCAATTGATTCGAAGCAGTATATTGCTCACGAATTAATTAAAGTTATAGGCAATACAGGTAATTTAATGAAAGTCGGCTATACATTTATAGGATGGAATACAAGGTCTGATGGAAAAGGTGTTACTTACAAAGAGGGGCAAACCATTCAAATGGGGAAAGTGAATTTGATGTTGTATGCTGTATGGACAAAAAACATTGTACCGGGAGATGGAGGATCGTCCACTCCAAGTCCAGCACCTGAACCAGGTCTGCCAAGTAATCAAGTAAAGGTGAATGTTGTAGATCCGAATAAGCCAAACGAGGTTCTTCTTCAAACAGTGTTAACACGTCTATATATCAACGGTGAGATACAAGATACGGTAGCGTTTTCAATTGCCAATGCACAAGAGTTTCTTCGGAAATTAGTGAAGCTGGAAGAAAAACAATCTCGAATTGTCATACCAAATATGGAACCATCTGCAAGTGAAACAAAGGTGATACTTGCTAAAGAGGCAGCTAAACTATTAGTAGAAGGAAAATCTAGCTTTGGGATAGATATGAGGAATGTTAAAATCGAAATTCCATATAATTCAATGTCAGATTTCAACGAGGATATTTATTTCCGAATTGTACCGATTAAGAGTACAATCTCACAGGAAGATATTGAAGAGCGTGAAAGGGCATTGGGATTAACAAAAGGTACGAAAGTGAAAGTTATCAGCCAACCATTAACAATTGAAACGAACTTGCAAAATCGTCAAGTGTCATTGCTACTACCACTGCCAAAGAACCTGACATCCGTGCAAGAAAGAAATATAAGGGTTTATGTAGAACATAGTAATGGTACATCGGAATTATTGTCTGGAAGATTGGTAGAATTCAATAAAGGGCAGACAGGTATCATTTTTGATGTACAGCATTTCTCTACTTTTTCTTTAGTACATTTAGAACAAAAAGAGCTAGAGAGAACATCCGTCCCTTACATCCAAGGCTATGAAGATGGTACTTTCCGTCCGAATGAAAGTGTTACACGTTCACAAATGGCCGCAATGTTGGCAAGAAGTTTGAGTAATAATAATGTACCAGAAGTAACTGGAACTTTTTATAGAGATACAGCTCATTCATGGGCTAAACATGATATTGAGTATATCCGTACACAAGGAATCATGGAGGGACGACAAGATCATTCTTTTGGCCCCAATGATGAAATAACAAGAGCTCAAATGGCAGTTATTGCTATGCGTTGGCTTAATAAGCAATGCTCAGAGGAGACGACTGCTACTCCTTATTGCAATCTAAAGATAGGTGATAAGAAATACCATGATGTAGCTTCTACGCATTGGGCTGCCCAGGCAATAGAGGCTATTAGTGAGATGGAGATCATGGTAGGTTCTGGAAATGGACAATTTAGCCCAGATGAAAAGCTAACACGTGCCCAAGCAGTAAAGGTATTAAATCGAATTTTTAATCGTCCAATACCAACTTTAGATTCAGAACCAATCTTCAAGGATATACCAAAAGAACATTGGGCCTTTTTTGAAATTCAAGCAGCTACAATGAAATAAAAACATAATGAACTTTTTAACGGATTTGGAATTGCATAACTTCCAAATCCGTTTCTTTATTATTGATTTTTTATAACTGATAAAAGACTCCATATTCGATTCATCTAATTCTAGTAACACTGCACGAATTAAAAGCACATTCCTTAATCGAGCTACAGCAGGAGATGACCCGAAAAAACAAGAGATAATCAATTTTAAAATATGTCAATGGAAGTTTTATTTTGAGACACCACTTTTTTCATAAAAATAGAGATTTTTTTCTTATCAATCTGTTTTCATTGCTTCATAGACTTTTTGATTCTTACTTAACTTTTAAAATTGTTTAGGAAAAATAATCTATTTTGTATTAGTATTGACAAATTAATGTATACATAATATCATTCAATTAGTGATAATGATTATCATTATCATAATTAATATGTCGAACACGCAGAATAATAAAAAGGGATATTTTCTAATATCCCTTTTTATATGCATAGTGTTGATAATGATTATCAATTGAAAGGGGGTTTTACTATCAAAAGGTTAATTTCAGTAATGTTAGTCGCATTTTTAACAATTTTCGTTACACCTAATTTAAATGCTTCTGCTGCGCTTGCAGATGGGAAATATACAATCAATTACCAAGTGAATAAACCAGATTCTTCATCTGCTTCGATGGCAAATGATTACTTTTTGAAGCCTGCAACAATTATTGTTCAGAATGGTACTTCAGTTGTACAAATGAAGATGAAAAAAAGTGCGTGGATAACGAAATTTCAATCAAGTACAGGCGGTAATAAAGTCGTCAGCGAAAATAAGGCAGAGGATACACGTATCGTCCAATTTGCATTACCTGCTTATACATCGAAAACTGCTGTTACGATGAAGGTGGACATTGATGACTTAAATTATCATCATGAATATACAGTAGATTTTGTATGGGATGCGGCATCATTGAAAAACGAAGATGGTAGTGCAGTAGCAGCTACAACAGTACAAAATAACTCTAACACGACTAAAAAAACAGATAATACTGGTAAAACAGATATTTCGTCAGTTAAAGAAAAAGAAGTAAATCCACAAACAAGTGATGCTTTTCCAATAGGTATACTTTTATTGTTCTGTGTCAGTGGATTTATCCTATTTAATTTTAAAAAACGCATGAAGGAAGAAATCCATTGAAATATTTCGGAAGCACCCTCATCTACTTCACTCAGGTAGGAGTAGATGAGGGTGCTTTTTAAAAGGAGTGAATGGACATGATAAAAGAAACAAAAGTAAATAGTAGAAAGTTACATATGGTGGTGCTATGTATTATTTTTGTCGTTCTTTCAGCATGTACTAATTCAATTAAGGAAAATGAAAATAAGGTAAAAGAAAAAAAGGATGAAAATAAGACAACTGTTCAAGATGAAAATCGAATTATTCCAACGACAGTTGCAGTTGCTCATATTTTAGATGCACTAAATTTAGATGCCGTCGCTATTCCTACGACGATATATGATTTACCTAAACGATATGAGGGTTTACCCGAGGTTGGTAGTCCGATGTCACCTGATATGGAAATTGTAAAATCCTTGAATCCAACAGAGGTTTTCTCAGTGACTACGTTGGAGGCAGATTTGAAAAAGACATTTGATGAAGTTGGTATTAATGCTTCATATGTGAATTTACAGAGTATTGATAGTATGAAAGCTGCTATTTTAGAAATTGGAGAAAAATATAAACGGACAGAAGAGGCCACGAAGCTAGTGACGGAGCTAGAAGGAAAGATTACAGCCATTTCAATGAAGGCAGAATTAAATGAATCACCAAAGGTGCTGATTTTATTAGGCATTCCAGGTAGCTATTTGGTGGCAACAGAAAATTCATATATTGGAGACTTAGTGAGATTGGCTGGAGGTCAAAATGTGATGAGCGGGCAAGAACCGGAATATTTACCGTCTAATACGGAATTTTTACAACAAAGCAATCCAGATATTATTATTCGTCTGGCACATGGTCTGCCTGAACAAGTTGTGGAAATGTTTAATGAGGAATTTACTACGAATGATATTTGGAAGCATTTTGACGCAGTAAAAAATGGACGTGTTTATGATTTAGATGAACCGTTATTTGGCACAACAGCAACGCTTGCAGTACCTCAAGCGCTAGAAGAATTAATTAACATTATGTATCCATAATGAGAAATGTAGAGGACTGAGATGAATAAAAAAATAAGTAGTTTTTTAGTTGTAAGTCTATTACTTTTAGTCGTTATTATATATTCAGCCATTACTGGCTCTATTAAAATGGATACGATGGAGTTTATTAGGGCTCTTTTTGGGGAAGAAAACTCAAATTACACAGTCATTAAAGATTTACGATTTCCACGGATTATTGTTGCTTTATTTGCAGGAGCATCATTATCCATTTCCGGCGTATTATTGCAGGCAGTTATGCGTAATCCATTAGCCGATGCAGGTGTAATTGGCATCTCAGCGGGAGCATCATTTGTACAATTATTAATCATTACATTATTTCCAATGATGTTTTTCTTTACGCCATTATTAGCTTTTTTTGGAGGAGCCTTTGCTTGCTTTTTAGTATTTATGTTGTCCTGGAAATCAGGATTAAATCCTTTGAAAATAATTTTAGTGGGTATTGCGATTAATGCGATGTTTACGGGTCTAACAGAAGCCTTTGTTACGCTATGTAGCTATATGAATGTGATGGTTGGCGGTGTAGGTGGCTCTAATTTATCGATGCGAACTTGGAGTGATGTACGTTTAATTTCATTTTACGGTTTGATTGGTTTACTAGCTGCTCTTCTAATAGCCTCTTGGTGCAATTTATTGGCTTTACAAGATAAAACGGCCAAGAGTCTAGGCTTTAATGTAACACGTGCACGACTATTTATTGCAGCGATAGCGGTATTACTAGCGGCTATTTCAACTGCTACAGCTGGTGTTATTGCATTTGTCGGTTTATTAGTACCGCATATTTCAAGAAGGTTAGTAGGATCAGATCATAAATGGTTAATACCATTCTCGGCATTAGCTGGTGCCCTGCTAATTTTAACTGCCGATACATTAGGTAGAATATTAGTTGCGCCACTGGAAATACCAGCATCCACAATCATGGCGATAATCGGTGGACCATTTTTAATCTTCTTAATTCGAAAAGATAAATAAAGAGAGGTGAGTGTATTGAACGTTTCTCAAATTAAACTATCTTATGATCAGAAGCAAAATCATTTAGATGGGGTTACGACAACTATTGAAAAGGGAAAAATCACGACGATTATTGGCCCGAATGGTTGTGGAAAAACAACATTATTAAGTGTTATTTCACGTAATAATATGCCGCAACAAGGATCAGTAACGTTAGAACAGAAGGATATAATGACATACAAGGCCAAGGAATTTGCGAAAAAACTAGCCATTGTTTATCAGCAAAATTCAGTGCCGCAAGATATCACGATTGAAAAACTAGTTGCTTATGGACGGGTACCCCATCAACAATTAATGAAAAGAAATGTTGAAGAAGATGAGGCGGCAGTCAATTGGGAACTGTCAGCAACAAATTTAACACAGAAACGTACATGTAAATTGGATGCATTATCGGGTGGTGAACGTCAACGTGTTTGGATTGCCATGGCACTTGCTCAAAAATCATCCATTCTTTGTTTAGATGAGCCAACAACATATTTAGATATTTTTTATCAAATAGAATTAATGGAGTTAGTGAAGAAATTGAACAAAGAACATGCTCTAACAATTGTGATGGTGTTGCATGATATTAATCAAGCAATAAAATATAGCGATCATATTATTTTGATGAAAGACGGTAAAATATTATGCGAAGGTGCACCTATAGAAACCGTAACAGCAGAACGGATGAAAGAAGTGTATGGTGTAGAAGTGATTATTCAAACGCATGAAAGTGTTGGTACATATATGATTCCATTAAGCATTTAGGAAAATTATATGAGACAGATTAGCAGCTTCTTAGAGTTAATGAAGGTAAATTTTTAATCCTTTTAAATTTACAGTAAATATTTCAATGACAGTATGTTATTTAGCATTATTTACACAAAATAAAATAACAAAACATATTTTAACTTTCTTGACAATAATAGTTTGTGAGTTATAATTGGTGAGAATGAGAATCATAATCAATTAAAAAGGTAGATTTACTCACTAACATCCATGTAATTAATAGATGTTTTTCTTTTAATTTTAATTGAGAATGGGAATCATTTGGGTTTGTGGTAGTACTAGTTAAATTGTTTATACAAAAGGAGGTAATAACGCTTAGGATAGGTTGAAATAATTAAAAAACTCAGGAGGTTAGAGTATTGAAGAAATTTTTACAATATGTAGCAATGATAGTGTTGATGTTAGGTGCAGTATTACCTGGCTTGGGAATGGAAGTAAAGGCGGAAGAGAATACCGGATCTAGCTGCGTAGTTGACTATTCGGCAAATATCAAAATGCTCAACGAACAGCAAACAGCAGATTCAATGATGAATAGCTATGTTCAAAAAGAAGCTACTGTTCAACAAAAAGATGGTCAATTTACAGTAGACATTACTGTGCCACAAGCATATACAGCGTGGTACCAGGATTTTAAAGTAGAATCTGGCGGAGAATTAAAAAAAGCTATTGAAAAAACAACAGACACTAATGGTAACGATATTTACACATTCGTAGTCGATCAATATGAGCAAACAATAAAGGCATGGGTTGATGTTTATATTCCAATGCTATCGTATGATCATGACTATATAGTGTATTTAAAAATTGCTGATGTTACGGAAGTTAATCGTGTATGTGATGAAGCAACAGAACAACCAGAAGATAACAAAGATGAAATTATTACAAAAAACGTTCCTTTCACATTTTTAACAAATAATAAAACATATGATACGTATTTTAAAAGTTATATTAATTATGCTGATTTAGCGACAATTGGTGAAGAAAAATATGCCTATATTAAACTAACAGGTCACACATATGCATTTACGACACTAAAAGTAGGCAGTGAAAACGGAGAAGACGTAAAAATCGTAAGCTCTGAAGGAGAAGGCAATTCATTAGTACGTGTTATAAAGGTAAAATTAGATGCTGATTTAAAGGCTACAGTGATTATGTCAGGTGACAAGTATCCAGCAACACCGTTTACGTTTGATTTTGCACCGATAAAAGAACAAATTGTATATTTACCTGAGCATTTCAACTCGAACAATCAAGTAATTGAGTTTGGACTGACACCTGTTAGCTCTGGTGCACCTGCTCATACAATAATCGCATCCCTTTTAGGACAAGCATATGCTACAAAAACAGCAGACAATAAAATTGCTGTAACAATTAATTTAGTTGTAAATGGTACAACGAAGGGCTTTTCTGTAAAACAAGGAAATAAAATGATTGCAGAATGGACAGCAGGGGACACGAAAAATGTCATTAAATTTACAGTAGATTCATTAGAAAATTTAGCATTCACGTCAACAACTGAGCGAAATGGGAATGCATCCACAATGAGTACGACAGTTGAAAAAGTACTATTAACGGGTGAGATTGCTAAGCAAGAGGAGAATAGTTCGGAAGGAAATACCAACGGCAGTGAATCAGGTTCTGGGGAGAACAATAATAATTCAAATACCGGTGGCAATAACAATTCTAACACTGAAAACAATGAACAATCAACTAATGGGCTGTATACAGTGAACTTTACGTTCTTAAATGAATCAGGTACGGGTAGCTCTATTATGAACACATATGTTGATAATCAAGCATATGTAGTGAAAAATGGCTCTTCCTATCAAGTTCAATTAACACTAAAAAATAGTTCATGGATTACTGGATTTACAGTGAATGGTGCAACACCTAGTACAATTAGCGATACAAATGATGTACGAGTAGTGCAATTTACAGTATCGAATTTAGCTACTCTTCAAAATGCGTGGGTAAAAGTCGATATTGCGGATCTTAACTATCATCATGACTATAATATTCTATTAAAATTTGAAGAAGCGTCACTTTCAAAGATTAATGATAGTACAACATTCCCAAGTACAGGTGGTTCAACTAATAGTGGTTCAACAAATGGTAGTTCAACTAATAGCGGAACAAATACAAGTACTACAGGGAACTTTAGTCAAGAGGGAGTAGTTAAATTTGAATTTGCAAACAATACAAAAGAGATAGCTGTCTTCCTACAAAAAGCAAAAACAGTATTTGAAAATAACAAATATAAAGTTATGCTTTCATTAAATATTGAAAATAACTTACAAAATTTTATTGTCAAACAAAACGGTAAAGAAATTGCAAAATGGTCGAATAAAGTAGCTTCATTAGTACCGATTGCAACTGCAAAAACAACAACACTTTCATTTGAAATTGCTACACTAGATAATCTTGTTTTTGAAGCAATAACGGCGGATAAGACGATTTCCACAAATGTATCAGCAACGACAACAAAGACAAATGAAAAGAATACTCGTCAGTCCATTACGTATAAAATGGTGGCTGATCCAAACGGTAATATGGCTGATTTTATTACAAACTATTTAGCACCATACTTCACGAAAGCTGAATTAGTAACACTTGACGGTAAACGTTATATTGAAATGACACTAATTGGTAAAGCTTATGGTTTTGAAACACTTGCTTATATTGATGAAAATGGTAAGCAACAAAAAATCGAAGTGATAAGTTCTACAGGCGAAAAAATGGATCAAGTACGTGTTGTACGTTTACCATTAATTCAAGATCGCAATGGCGTAACGAAAATATTTGTAGATTCAGGTAGTTTAGGTTATGGGGCGTACACATTATTCTTTACGTTTGATGTGCCAGCTTTAGAGGAAGAAACAACAAACTCTAATAATACAGAGAAAACGGATAATATTAAAAATCCTTTTACAGATATTGGTAATATATTCAGCAAAGATGAAATTTTAGCTTTATACGCTGCTGGAATTTCAACAGGTACAACAGCTACAACATTTAGTCCAAATAAAAATATAACTCGTGCACAATTTGCAGTAATGGTCGCTCGAGCTTTAAATATTCAATCTGCTAAAGCAACCGCGTTTAAAGATGTTAAAGGTCAGTGGTTTGAAAATGAAGTACAAGCACTTGCAGAGGTAGGTATTGTAACAGGTGTAAATGCCACAACATTTAACCCAACAGCAAATATTACACGTCAGCAAGCAGCGGCAATGATTTTACGCATGCTTGAATATAAAGGCTATAAAGTAACGGTTGATAAAAATGCCTTATCCTACAAAGATGCTAATCAAGTAGTTGACTACTCAAAGCAAGCCGTATCGGAATTACAGGCACTAGACATTATGACAGGGTCTAATGGCTATTTAAATCCAGAAAGTAATTTAACACGTGCTCAAATGGCGAAGGTTTTAAAACGATCACTAGAATTAGTCAATTTAATTGATTAATAATTAAAGCAAGATACTATTACTATCCCATAAACTCCTCTAACAGTTGGATGAGGTGACTATATCATGTGCTTCTATGAGGTTTTCAGCTTGAGCTATTGCCGAAGGGGGTCGCCTCATCCAATAAAAAAATGCAATTCAAGTAGAAATTGAATTGCATTTTTTAAACATTTATACATCCGATTTTTTTTGTTTGCCTAAAACAAGCATTTACTTTTCTAGGCTAATCTTATAGTGAAGACATGCGAATGTTAAGGGAAGCGTTCTAAACATAAAATTTGGCCAATATTAACTGCAAAAGTAGAAATACGGTGATTTATTTTGAAAATAGTTCATAAAAACTGTTGTCTTAGAAGAAGGATCCACAATAAATTATTGTGGAGGTTTTATAAAATAATTTAAAAAACGTTCTTAAACGATGCGAGTTTGAAATGCCAGGCTGTAAACTCGATGAAAAACGTCTAAGAACGTATAGTTATTATTCTTGTATTTTTACTGATATGTGTAATGTTAATCTTACAGATGGAAGAGGGAGCTGGCACATCTTTATCCTTTTAAGAAATCCTTGTACAGAAATTGCTGCTACTTTACTAAAGTTGCAGCAATTTCTGAAATAACAACCCGGTTACCCATTATTGGGGAAGACTCATTGTTTTCTTTGTTACCAATCTCTTCACGACGGTGTAAATTTTTAAAGTCATCTGATTCGCGCCATGCTTTGAATTGCTCGACTGTATCCCAGAACATCATAACGTTCATTTCATCGTGATCTTCTGGTTCAGAGCAAACGTTCACTTCAACTTTATTAAACCCTTCCCAGTTCAATAAATTTTTATCAGATATAAATAATGGTGCCATTTTATGAGCAAAACCTTTTTTTACTAAAAAACGGTTAGTTACTGTAATCATCTATTATATTGACCCCTTTATGACGTTTTTAATTGATATTGATTTTCATTATCAATTAAAACATACATTAATTGGCTATGCAATAAAAAATTTTAAAAAATAACATTAAAAACGTTTGTTGACAATTATTTTTATTTCAAATAGAATCATAAACAACTATATGAGAATGATTATCAATTTCAATTTGGTTTTTTTAAAAAAAGAAAGGGTTGGTAGTTACCATGAAGAAGTTTAAATTTCTATTAGTAGGTGCGTTAGCATTAGTATTAACAGCATGTGGAGAGGAAAGTAAACCAGCAGATGTGGGTGCTTCAACAGATAAAATAGAAATGGAACAACAAGTTGAAACAGGGGGGGCGGTAACATTAATAGATGACCTTGGAAATAAGCATGAATTTGAAGCAATACCGAGTTCAGTTGCTACATTAAATCCAGGAATGATGAATATTTTGCTTGCATTAGGTGCAAACGTTACTGGTCGACCAACGATTACATCTGATATGAAGGCAGAAGTAAAAGCTATTCAAGAGATAGGTAACCCACATGAACCATCATTTGAGCAAATTGCTGCATTGAATGCGGAAATACTTATTGTGCCACTTAGCTTCCAGCAGTTCGCTAAAACGGTAGAAGCTACAGGTACGAAAATTGTGTACTCAAATATGAATTCAGTAGATGATATAAAAAAGACGATTACAAAATATGGAGCATTATTTAATAACACAGCAAAAGCGGAGAAGTTAGTTGGACAAATTGATGAGGAAATTGCAAAAGGCTCAACAAAATCAACGTTAGATGCTCTCATTGTTTACGGTGCACCAGGTACATATTTAGCCGCGCTTGATAATTCACTATACGGAGATATTTTAAATAAGGCAGGTGGTAAAAATATAGCAGCTGATTTACCAGCGACAGATAAGTTTCCAACATACGCAACATTAAGTGTTGAGAAAATTGTTGAACGTAACCCAAAAATAATTATGCTAATTACGCACGCCAATCCAGCAACAGTAAAAGAAGGTTTTGAAAAACAATTGAAAGAAAATGCAGCGTGGAAAAACTTAGATGCAGTAAAGAATAAACAGATTATTATTTTACCAGCAGAATTGTTTGATAATCCTGGTACACAAGTTGTAGAAGCTATTGACTATATGCGCGGGCTTTTAAAGACAGCTGAAGAAGCAGTTAAATAATTTTATTGTGGGGAAATAACGATGATAGCAGAAGCGGAAAAATATGCACACCCACTTGCTAAAAAACGAAAAATAGCGCTAATTGTGTTACCTATACTATTAATCATTGTGAGTATTGGCAGCCTTATGATAGGACAAGTTTCGTTTTCAGTAAGTGAAGTGTTTAATGGAATTTTTAGTTCAGAAGATACTATGGCACGACGAATTGTTTGGGAAATCCGAATGCCCCGTATACTAACGGGTATGATTATTGGTGTTTGCTTGGCTATTGCGGGTTCGATTTTACAAGGAGTCATGCAAAATCCATTAGCCGATCCAGGAGTTATTGGAATTACTTCTGGCGCTGGAATGATGGCTGTAGCGGTTATGGTTGTATTTCCTGGCTATATTATTTACTTACCTATAGCAGCTTTTTTAGGTGCTTTTGTAGCGGCAATGATTGTGTATTCATTATCGGTGAAAAAAGGTGGCACATCCCCAATGCGAATTATTTTAGTTGGGGTAGCCATCAATGCACTTTGTGGTGCAGGAACAAATGCATTAATGATTCTTTATAGTGATCGTGTACAATCTGTATTGCCGTGGTTGTCAGGCGGTTTAACGGGTGTTGGTTGGATGCAATTAGAGATGATTGTCTACTATGTCCTTGTAGCTATTATATTATCAATTTATGCGATTAAACATATTCGTATAATGCGTCTAGGCGATGAAATGGCAAGTCTTTTAGGACACAATGTTGAACGCAGTCGATTTTTTTTAATTGTATTAAGTACGTTACTAGCAGGGATTGCAGTAAGTGTTGCTGGTTTAATTGGTTTTGTAGGTTTGGTAGTACCACATATTTTACGATTAATTATCGGTGGAGATCATAAGTATTTAATACCTACTTCTGCATTGGCTGGTGGCTTACTTGTTGTTTTCGCAGATACAATTGCGAGAACTGTATTTGATCCTATTGAATTTCCTGTTGGCATTTTACTAGCATTTATCGGAGGGCCATATTTCCTGTATTTAATTCATAGAAAGGGGAATTCCATTGCTACGAACTGAGCATATCAATTACCAACATGAGTTCACCAACTTCCAGTTAGATGATATTTCCTTGACAATCAATGAAGGAGAAGTTGTTAGTTTAATAGGACCAAATGGCTCGGGAAAATCAACTTTATTACGTGTAATTTCACGTCTTTTAAAGCCGAATAGTGGGGCAGTATATTTAGATGAGCGGAATATTCATGAAATGAAGTCTAAAGAAGTGGCTAAAACATTAACGATGCTCCCACAAATGAATAATCATCAATTAGATTTAACGGTGCGTGAGTTAGTTGAATTTGGGCGTCATCCGCATAGTGGAGGGAAAACGTCGCTGTCAAAAGAGGATATAAAAATTGTCGATTGGGCAATTGATGTAACTGGATTGAATCACATGCAAAATCGGGTACTACCTTCGATGTCTGGAGGAGAACGCCAACGTGCTTGGATTGCAATGACTGTAGCACAGCATCCCAAAGTTTTGCTATTAGATGAACCAACAACATATCTAGATATTGCTCATCAATTAGAAGTGATGGAGCTTGTAAAAGAGTTAAATCATAAATACAATATGACCGTTATCATGGTGTTGCATGATATTAACCAAGCCGCACAAAATAGCCAACGTCTAATTGTATTAAAAAATGGGAAAATTCATTATGATGATTCACCCCATTGTGTAATATGTAAAGAAATGTTTCAATCCATTTTTGAAATTGATGCTGAAATTTATATGCAGCATGGAAATCCTGTCTTTACCCCAGTAAAATTGTGTTCAAGTTCTTGTAAATGAACGTATTTTTTCTATGGTCACAAGATGCTTCTGTTAGAAATAGTAATTTGAAATTTATGAAGCATCTGTAGCACATATAAAATTAACTTATTCCATTGAAGTAAAGGAGTTTATAAAAATGATTGGTATAATTTATTACGCTTATGGCGCACCAAAATCTTTAGACGATGTTACACCTTATTTTTCACATATTATGAATGGTAAAACGCCACCACCTCATGTGATTGAAAATATTACAGCGCAATTTAAAAAATTAGGTGGTGTTGATCCGTTAGCAGCCAATACGAGCCGTATTGCTAAAGGGTTGGAACATGCTTTACAGCAACGCTTAGCCCAGCCTGTAAAAGTATATAATGCTTACAAACATACAGAACCTTACATTCCAGATGTTGTTAACACGATGCTTGAAGATGGTATCTCAACTTTTATTACGCTACCTGTAAATCCGATTATGTCTTCAGGTGCTGCTGCGTTTCATGATGAAGTAAGTGCATTGCTAGCTTCTCATGATGTTACTATTATAAGTGGTCAAAATTGGCATTTAAATACAGAATTACTTGCTGTTTATAAAGATCGTGTTCATCGTGCCTATGAATGGATTCCCACTGAAAAACGAGTGCACACTCATGTTTTATATACCGTGCATAGTCAGCCGATTAATCCTGAACGAAATGAACTGTATGTACGCCAATTCTCCGAATTAGCAGAGGCCATCTCAAAAGCTGCTCAAATTGATAACTGGCATATTACCTATCGAAGTAGTCATGGCAAAGGTGACTGGCTTGCTCCAGATGTAAAGGAAAAGATTAAAACATTACATGCAGAAGGTGCTCAAGGTTTTGTCACATGTGAACTCCTTTCACTTTCTGCGGATATTGAATCCTATTTTGAAATCGGAAGTGAATGTCAAAAAATTTGTGAAGAACTTCAAGTTGATTTTGCCCAAGCGGAATTTCCAGGTGACAGCTACGATACCATTCAAGCATTAGCTACCATTGTTGAATCATTTATTCCAGCGGCACAATAATAAAGGCTCAATTATTTACAACACCGAAGCGCTCCCACGGATGTAGTGGTTTAGCCAAGGCGACAACATACCTTAGTTTAATGGAGTTTCTTGTATTATAACGCCAAATTTTATGACTATAATGTAACTGACGAACAACTAAAAGACGCTTTAAATCCACCGTCTGAAGCAGCAAAATATTAGTGAAGATGAAGTTACTCACTGGAGGAAAATTGCTGGTCGTCAAACTGCTTTAAAGGATGAACATTGTGTAATAGTCGTTCGCCCTGTCATTATAAATAAGAAGATATAGCCATCTGATACCGATATTGAATTGGTGTCAGATGGCTTTATTGTTTTAAAATTAGAAAAGCAGCGGATACAGTTTAAGCACACTTCTATTACTGTTCCTTGCTCCGTTTTTAAATAATATTGCTAAAAAATGCGAGATAGTTAGTTGATGATAGAAAATAGCTTTTAAATATTTTTGTGAATAAAGTTTAGGGGACTGGGGCTAATATTCATTTAATCGATTTAGACAAAATAATTTTAGCAATCAACTAATTATTAACCTAGAATTTAACACTGATAGAGCTTTAATTTTGTTCAGCTATTATATTAAGAAAGTAATAAAACAAATGTAAATGAAAAAGAACTGATTACATATAATCCCTTTAAGTAGGTGAACTTTATGCCTATTCTATCTATTTTTCTATATTATAGAAATTTTCTATGAAAAGATTACCTATATAACCAATCTAGTAGTAAAATTACCTTATTTTTAGCGTTTATTTATTGGTAATCTAGTTATATTATTGTCTTGTAAAGCAAATTACAGTTTGATTGGGATATTTAATCTTGGTAAATTTAGAAGTTTGCTTTCCCTATAATTGGTTGTAATTATTATTTGCGAGAACAATTTATACATATTTTAACAATTGAATAGCGCGATAATATTGTTCTCACAGAATAATATAATTTATTAGAATTCTGGAGGAATATACTATGAAGAAACAAAACAAAGGTCGTAAATTTTTCGCAACTACTGCAACAGCAGCACTTGTAGCATCAGCAATCGTACCAGTAGCATCGGCTGCCGAATTTAATGATGCAGATAGCATTTCATCTTGGGCAAAAGAAGCTGTACAATTTTTAACTGACAAAGGCTACATCCAAGGTGATGAAAAAGGGAACTTCAACCCAGCTGGTACGCTTACTCGTGCAGAAGCTGCTGAAATTTTATCAAAAGCTTTAGATTTAAAAGCTACAGGAACAGAAGATTTTTCAGATGTTGATGAAAATGACTGGTTCTATAATGCAGTACTTGCAACTTCACCAGAATTATTTGATGGTATGGGTAATGGCAGATTTGAACCTAAAGCTCAATTAACAAGAGAACAAGCTGCGAAAGTTATCGTACAAGGCTACCAATTAACAGGTAAAGCAGACCTTAGCCAATTCGCAGATGCTTCGAAAGCTTCTAAATGGGCTGTATCTTACTTAGAAACGGCTGTTGACAACGGCGTAATCAATGGTAAAGGTTCATTATTAGCACCACAAGATAAAATCAGCCGTGAAGAATTCGCTACTATGGTAAAACGTACAATTGATGCAACTGTGAAAGAGGTAACACCAGCTGTAGCATCTGTAAAAGGGTTAAATGCAAAAGAGCTTGAAGTAAAATTCAACACAGCTGTTGATGCAAAAGATGCGGCAATCACAACGAAGTATGCTATTGAAGGCGTAGCTATCACAAGTGCAGTAGTGGCTGAAGACGGCATGTCTGTTACTTTAACGACTGATAAGGAGTTAAAATTAACTAACGGAAAAGTGACTGTAAAACCAGTCAAAACAAAAGCAGATGCTAAAGTTTTAACTGAAGAATTTAACAATTTATTAACTTTTGCAGATACAACACCTGTTAGTGTGAATACTGTAGAAGCAAAAGGTACTACAGCAGTGATCACTTTCGATGAGCTTGTACAAAATGAAGGAACAGTAAGCTTAAATGGTACTGAACTGTCAAAAGATCGCTATACTTTATCTGGTAAAAAATTAACAATTACTGGATTGACAGCTGAGCAAACTTATAAAGTAGATATTGTTGGTGCCACTGATTTCGCGAATAATATCGCGAATCCTATCGCTGTGAACTTCACAGTTGCTAAAGCAGATGTAGATAATTCAAAACCAACTGTTTCAACAGCTGTAAACGGTACAGAAATTACGTTTGATTTCTCAGAAGAATTAATGAAACAAAAATTTGTTGTAGATGCTGATGCTTCAGTTGAAGGGTATGCGAAAGTAACTGTAGGATCAACTGTTTTCTACTTAAAAGATGCTGATTTGAAAGATGTAGCTGATAAAACTGTATTCACGATTGATGCGAAAGCAGTGTTAGGTTCATCAACATTTATTAATACAAATATTAAAGTAGAAGGACAAAAAGATGTAGCTGGAAATGCTGGAGACGTATTTGAGTTCAATGCTATTCTAACTAAAGATACAACGCCTGCTACACTTGTCTCTGCTTCTACAAAAATGTTAGTAGCTGATGATGTGAAGGTAACTACAGATGTAGATGCTTTATACCTTACTTTTAGTGAGCCTGTCAAAGTAGATGGTATTTTAACAATTAAAACTCAGAACGGTATTGCTTACACTGCTGGAAAAGAAATAGCGGTAAAAGACGTTAAAGGTACTGGTTACGATGTAGATGGTAATGGCAAAATTGAGGGTGCAGAGAAAAACACAGTTAAAGTTGACATTGATTTAGATAGCAATTCAACATACACATTTGAATTATCTGCTGGAGCAGTGAAAGATTTATCTAAAAACGTGACTGCAGAGACGATTACATTTAATGTTACAACTGGAACGTTCGAAGCTACACCTGAAACGCCTACAGATTCATTAGTATTTGGAGCTACACCAGTTGTTGTAATAAATAACAATGTATTCACTGTTGAATATGCTACAGATGTGACTGCTACAGCAACAAATGCTGCTAACTACACACTTGGCGGAAAAGAGCTACCTGCTGGAACTCAACTTCAATTTGTAGATGGTACTAAAAAAGTACGATTCACTTTACCTGAAGGTTCTATTACTGCTAATGGTAATTATGTACTTGAAGCTAAAAATGTAGTTGATACAAAAGGAAATACACTTAAAAATGGGAAAGCTACAACTCAAGTAACACTGAAAGAAAATATTGTCCCTGTAGCTTCTCAAGTAACAGTAGTAGATAATAAAACATTTATCGTAGACTTCTCTGAAAGTATTGTAAATGAAGCTACACCAACAGGTTTAACAGTGAAAATTGCTGGCTCTACTGTGAAAATTACTGCTGCTGTTGTAGAAAACGGTAAACTTAAAGTGACAACTAAAGATCAATATGCTTTAACAGATAGCATTGTAGTAGAATTCAAATCAACTAACTTAGCTGATGTGAATAACAATAAAGTAAAAGACGGTTCTATTTCAAAATAATTCAACCTGTCAATTATAAGAAGCCCTGTAGAGATATCTCTACAGGGTTTTTAGTTTTATGATAATCTATGAATTTTATTTATAAGGGAACTTTTGCGGAATAGGCCCAAAAGCAATCCAATGGTATTTGAAAAATCTGCCCATTAACAGCACAATCATCCATGTAATAAATAGAGCAAAGATAAAGCCGCCAGCACTCCATAGGTGATAGAGGACACTATTGCCGCCAGTACTAATTTGTCTGTAAAGGAAAAGGAAAAATGGATGCAATAGATAGACGCCAAATGATACTACTCCTAAGTTTATGAAACCGTTGACCCATGCATGGTTCCATTTATTATAGATCCAATAAGAAAGCTGTAATAAGACGATACAGGCTGTTAAAGATTGGAGCTGAAAAACTAGTTCAAATATGGTGCTGTTCACTAAATAGGTTTGTGACGAAAAAACATAGTAATATAAATAAACATTATAGATAGTAGATAATAGCCCTACACACCATATAAAAAGGAGGGGGATAGGAAAATTTCCTTTTTTTAATTGAAGCCATCCTTTATATTTTTCAAAATAAATACCTAAAAATGCACCAGCTAAAAAATAGCAAATATAAGAGAAAGAAATACTCCCTCTATAGGGATACTGCCAAAACTCTGCATTTAATAGAATAAAGGCCCATTGAAGAACGAAGCCAATCCAAATTAGATGAGGAGATAGGGCTGGCTTTTTCTTTAAAACATATAAGAATAAAGGGAATATAAGATAGAACTGTACAATGATAAAAATATAATATAAATGAGTGTACGCTTTTCCTATTAATAGTTTTTTGAGAAATTCAACACTAAATAAAGCATGCCATGTGGATACTAAATCATGTGTCACATAAAATTGCATGGCTGTATAATAAAAAATAGAAAAAAAGAGATAAGGGATGAGAATTTGTGTCACTCTTTTTTTATAGAAACGAATGATAAGCTCTTTCGTTAGTTCTTTTTGTATATAGTTGTAAAATAAAACGAATCCGCTTAAGAAAATAAAAACAGGAACAGCGAATTTGGGAAAAATATTGAGAAATACATATAGTGGATAAAATTTTGATTCATTAGATAATGCTGTAACTGGTGTACTAGTAGAATGGATGAGGAGTACAGCAAGAATGGCTAATGCACGTGTAATATTTAATTCATTGATATGTGCTCGCTTCATATGATCATCTCCAAAAGTTGATTATAGTTTTCAGTTCCCAAAATGCTGCCTACATACTCTATGGGTATGCTTGTTAATGTTAAATTAGACAAACATTATCGTCTGAATTTGTTTAAAGTGAGCAAGTGGGTCGTTCATGAATTACTATAAATGGCCATTATGTCAGGGAGATGTCAGCCAAAAAAAAGCTACCACGCTTTATATGCGTAGTAGCCTTTGTATCATTGATGATGACTATCAATATTTTCTGGGAAATAAAAAGGGGAATGAGATAGTATATCAAACCTTTTTAAATTTAAATCGAATAGCTTATAAAGTAACAAGAATTCTTCCTCTTGCTTGGCCTCTCAGTAAAAGAGGTAAAACATTTGGAAGTTGCGGTAGTGTGACCTCTTGCTGAATGAAATTGCCAAGGTTTGCTGGTTTAAAATCTGTCGCAAGGCGCTGCCAGATGTTTAAGCGAATATCCATTGGACAATAAACAGAATCAATTCCAAGTAAATTTACCCCTCTTAAAATGAAGGGGAAGACACTTGTAGGAAGCTGTGTGCCTGCAGTTAAACCACTAATCGCAACAGCACCTCCGTATTGAATTTGACTTAATAAAGAGGCGAGTGGCTCTCCGCCAACAGAATCAACAGCAGCCGCCCATTTTTGTTTACCTAATGCTCTAATCTTCCCATCATAAACTTCTTCCCGAGTAACGATTGAAGTAGCCCCAAGATTATTTAAAAAGTCCTGTTCAGCTTTTTTTCCTGTGCTTGCTTCTACTTGATAACCAAGTGTTGAAAGAATAGAGACCGCAAAACTACCGACACCACCTGTTGCGCCAGTAACAAGAATTTTTCCTTTTTCAGGGTTAATGCCATTGTCCTCTAATTTTTTGATAGACAATGCAGCCGTAAATCCTGCAGTACCAATTACCATTGCTTCCTTGAGTGAAAGCCCTTTTGGAAGTGGCACAATCCATTTAGCAGGGATACGAGCATATTCACTAAAACCACCAAAATGGGAGACCCCTATTTCATAGCTAGTCGCAATGACCTCATCACCTTCGTTAAAGCGAGGGTCTTCAGAGGAAACAACGACTCCAGCTAAATCAATACCAGGAACAAAAGGATAGGAAGTAACGATTTTACCATCAGGAATAGAAGCAAGACTATCTTTATAATTAATGCTTGAATAATGAATCTTAATTAATACCTCACCTTGTGGTAGGTCTGCTAATGTCAATTCGTTTACTTTAACTGTAAATTCTTCCTCTTGATTGACAACTAATGCTTTAAAACTTCCTATTGTCATAGTAAACATCCCCTTATCATTTAATTCCAATAAACAGTAACAAAATTATTCTGACCGGTCAATATAAAATTGGAGTTTACCTATTCTTCCTGTATAATAGCTTTAACTTGATTCAGTATATGTTTTTGTATTGTTATGTACAGAAATCCCTCTCATTTATAATGGGAGATAGCCGTTGAATCCTCATAAAGCCGCCAGCGGATGTCACAGTTTTTTGAAATGAGCTTTCGAGCAAAATCAAAAAAATCTGGATGCATTGTTTCTTCGCGTACAAGCGAAGCGTCAGCGGCAATTACACTGAGGCGTAATTGATTAAATCACCGGAGGCATCTATGAAAAAGAAAGAGGAAGAACGTAAAAAACAAATTATGAAAGCAGCCTTTAATGCTGTTTCAAAGTTAGGTTATGATAAAGTTACACTACAAGACATAGCCGATCATGCCAATGTTTCAAAAGGGGTAGTTCACTACTACTTTACAAGTAAACAAAATATATTATTGGCATTACTGGAATCCACTACGAGCAAAATCTATAGTGTTGAAATACAAGAAATAGGCAAATATCAAACAGCTATAGAAAAGCTTCAAGCCTACTTAAACGCTGTTTTTGTGTCACCCCAAGATAATAAAAAGTTTTACAGAGTCTATTTAGATTTTTTAGCCAAGGCAAACGGCAATGAGGATTATAAAAGAATCAACTTAAAATTTTATGAGAATTGCTGGGGAATTGGTCAAGAAATTATTGAATTAGGAAAAAGGGAAGGTGTGTTTAGCCCAAACATTGATTCCTTAGCCTCTGCAAAAATGATGAGAGCAATGATTGATGGTTCGTTAATACAATGGTTAACTTGTGATTTAGAAGAACAGCATAAATTTTATAAAGAAACCTGTTTGAATAGTATTGTGAAATTATTAAAATAGGGATAATAAAGCCTAATTACTATTGTAGTAAGGCTTTTTTTATGTAGAAAAAAAGGGGTTGATTTGAATAAATTAGAAATTATTTATCAATATATTATCTTTTTTGCTAAAATTACCGTCTTAATTTTCAAAAAAAACAATGGAAATAGAATATTTTTAATATTCATTTTGGTAGTTTATGTAAAATAATCGCTTAAAATAGGAAAAATTTGTTTTAATATTCACTGAAATAGCGTTTATGCAATCGTTTATACAAGTAAATATCTATGTTTTCAATAATTTAAACTGTATAAAAATTAAAAATAATGTCGAGTTGAGTCAGTATATCATTTTCTTTATACTGTGAAAGTAATTATCGGAGAGGAGAAATGATCATGAATAAAGAAGTGACAATTATTGGGGTACCCATGGATTTAGGCCAAACTAGAAGAGGGGTAGACATGGGACCAAGTGCTATTAGATATGCAGGGGTAACGGAACGACTTGAGGACCTTGGTTATTCCATACATGACGAAGGGGATTTAACCATTGACATCGAACAGGAAGATAAAGAAATAGAAGGAAAGACAAACTTAAAAAATTTAAAAACGGTCACAGAAAGTAATGAAAAACTAAGCCAGAAAGTAGATCATGAAATTTCCTTAAAACGTTTTCCTTTAGTTTTAGGTGGAGATCATAGTATTGCGATTGGCACATTAGCAGGTGTCTCAAAGCATTATGAGAATTTAGGTGTCATTTGGTATGATGCACACGGTGATCTAAACACAGGTGAGACATCTCCTTCAGGAAATATTCACGGTATGTCTTTAGCTGTAAGTTTAGGTCTTGGCCATCCTGCACTAACGAATATCGGAGGCTATGCGCCCAAAGTTAAGCCTGAAAATGTTGTGATTATTGGTGCTCGTGATTTAGATCCAGGTGAAAAAAAGCTTATTAAAGAAATTGGTATTAAAGTGTATACGATGCATGAAATCGATCGTTTAGGGATGACAACTGTAATGTCACAAACAATTGATTATTTAAAGGAGCGTACAGACGGTGTTCATTTATCTTTGGATTTAGATGGACTTGATCCAAACGATGCGCCAGGTGTAGGAACCCCAGTTGCAGGTGGTATTAGTTACCGTGAGAGCCATTTAGCGATGGAAATGCTATCAGAAGCAAATATCATTACTTCTGCAGAGTTTGTTGAGACAAATCCAGTATTAGATCAATATAATAAAACGGCAATTGCTGCTGTAGCTTTAATCAGCTCTCTATTCGGTGATACATTACTGTAAACAAAGGATAGTGACATCATTTCTCTCGTAAAGGAAGAACTTTTCTTAGACTATAAGGTCGCCACAACCAAATATAAGAAAGTAGCTCTCCCTAAATAAAGTTTACTATAGAAAAAGCAAATGCTCTAGCACATCAATAGCCTTTATTTTGTCAGAAAATTGACAGTTTATAAAATATATTAACTTGAACATCTATCAATTATTTAAATTTCAAATAGTTATCTGTCGTGCACGAAAAAAAGAAAGTGCTTACAAGATAATTAGTGTAAGGAGTTTTTTATGGCAGCAGAACAATATGAATTGAAAAGAAGTATGAAAGCTAGACACTTATTTATGATTTCTCTCGGAGGATGTATTGGAACTGGTTTTTTTCTTGGCTCAGGGTACACCATTAATCAAGCGGGGCCAACCGGTGCCATTCTAGCTTATTTAGTAGGCGGAGCAGTAATGTATTTAACAATGCTATGCTTGGGTGAATTATCTGTTGCTATGCCAGTATCTGGTTCATTCCAAACATATACGACGAAGTTTATCGGTCCTGCCACTGGTTTTGCTGTTGGCTGGCTGTACTGGCTAGGCTGGGCAGTAACTGTTGCACTCGAATTTTTAGGTGCTGGACAACTTATGCAAAGGTGGTTTCCTGATTCTCCAGTATGGATGTGGTGCCTAATATTTGCTGCACTGCTCTTTGTCTTGAATGGTTTATCTGCAAAAGCCTTTGGCGAAGCAGAATTTGTCTTCTCAAGCATTAAAATTTTGGCCATCCTGATGTTCCTTGCGGTTGGGGGAGCAGCTATGTTTGGGCTGATCGATATGAAAAATGGAACAGATGCCCCATTTCTTACTCATTTTTATGAGGGTGGTCTTTTTCCAAATGGTTTAACAGCACTGCTCATTACCATGATTACCGTGAATTTTTCATTTCAAGGTACAGAATTAATCGGTATTGCTGCTGGAGAGAGTGAAAATCCCGAAAAAACAATCCCTAAATCTATTAAACAAACCGTGTGGCGTACGCTGTTCTTCTTTGTGTTATCTGTCTTTGTATTGGCAGCTATGATTCCTATGGATAAAGCGGGTGTTGTTGAAAGTCCATTTGTTGTTGTATTAGATAGTATAGGGATTCCGTATGCAGCAGATATTATGAATTTTGTTATTCTAACAGCTTTATTATCGGTCGCTAACTCGGGTTTATATGCTGCAACACGTATGCTGTTTTCTCTTTCCGTTGAAAAGATGGCAAGTCCATTGTTAGGGAAGGTGAATAGAAGAGGAATTCCAATGAATGCATTATTGATTACCCTTGCTGTTGCTGGTTTGTCATTATTGTCAAGCGTATTTGCCGCTAATACCGTATTTGTGTGGCTTTTATCCCTAGCAGGTTTAGGTGCACAAATTGGGTGGATTGCAATTACCGCTTCTCAAATTGCATTTAGACGCTCCTATTTACGCCAAGGAGGAAAAGTGGAGGATTTAAAATTCAAAGCACCATTCTATCCGGTTATTCCTATTTTAGGATTATTGGCAAACTGCATCGTTATGGCAAGCTTGGCTTTTGATCCAGCTCAACGATTAGCCCTTTACTGTGGTGGAGCTTTCTTCATTGGCTGTTATATTGTTTATTATTTAAAAGTGAAAAAAGTTACAAATTTAGTAATAAACCAACAAGAAGTCCAGTTAAAATTAGATCAAAAAATGTATCTTTAAGTAATAAGAGTAGCTGTATTATGTGGCTACTCTTTTCTTTATTAATAAAGAACAACAAGGACGAAACTACCAAAGAATAGTTCCAAAATAAAACGAAAAAATTTATCGTTTTTCGATAAAAAAATATTGAAATAGGATAATTTATCGTTTATTCTTCATACAAGAATAAATTTAGTTTTGAGCTAATCTGAGGTGGATTCATGTTAAAAAATTTTGTTAAAGATTTAGGAATCTTTACGTATCAACAATCGTTATCCTGTATTTTTCCTGTTGTAATATTTATTACACTTGCATTTTCTAGAGCTGTTCCAATACCAGGTGTAGCAAGATACGATTTCATTCTAGTCATCTGTCTATTGACGCAATACTTGATGTATAGATTTGGATTAGAAACAAAGGATGAAATAAAAGTCATCTGTCTGTTTCATATTATTGGACTTGTGCTAGAACTGTATAAAGTAAATTTTAATTCTTGGTCTTATCCTGAAGAGGCGTGGTCAAAAGTGGGAGGTGTGCCATTATATAGTGGATTTATGTATGCTAGTGTGGCGAGTTATATTTGCCAAGCCTGGCGTAGATTCGATTTGAAAATCGTGAGTTGGCCAAAAAGTTATGTAGCCATTCCACTAGGAGCCATGATTTACTTCAATTTCTTCACCCATCATTTTATTTATGATTTTAGATGGCTGTTAATGGCATTACTTTTTGTGGTGTTTTATCGAACAATGGTCAAATTTAAGGTGCGAAATAAAATCTATCAAATGCCCATCGTTGCGTCTTTCTTTTTGATTGGCTTTTTCATTTGGATTGCTGAAAATATCGCTACTTTCTTTGGGGCATGGTCATATCCTAATCAAGAGGTAGCATGGTCGATTGTGCATTTTGGCAAAATAAGCTCTTGGTTTTTACTTGTAGTCATTAGCATTCTGATTGTTGCACAGCTTAAATTATTTTATCGAGATGCAGGTGAATAAATAAAGTGCATAACTAACTTTCATTTCAATATTTGAAAGTTGTACCCATCCCTTTTCATAAAACTGTCCCTTTTTTAGAGGGCAATCCTGCTGTAGACTCCTCTTTAGTAGAGGATAGGGGGATAAAAAGATGAAAACAGACATTCGAATGCTGCAAAGAGCTTGTACAGATGAAAAACAAATTCAACCATTTTTAAAAGACGCACAAACCGCTTTTCTTGGTTTAGTGGATCAACATACACCATATGTTCTGCCACTAAATTATGTCTTCAAAGATGGGAGTTTTTATTTCCACGGTGCCAATGAAGGCAGGAAAATAGACATCCTAACAGCCAACCCAAATGCATGTATTTCTATATGCGAGAATTATGGAACAATGGTAGATCCCATTCCTGCTAACACGGATACAGCTTATATGAGTGTCATCGCAAATGGTTTGGTGGAAATTGTCACAGATTTAGATGAGGCTACTGTGGCAATGCAGGCAATGCTTGATAAATATGTCCCAGGTTATTATCACGCCCCTTTGTCGAAAACACATATCGAAAAGTATCAATCATCACTCGGGAGTAAGACGCTTGTTCTGAAAGTAAGGCCAACCAATTTAACCGTAAAAGAGCATAAATTAAATGAACAAATGCACTATTATTCAGGCAGAGTGGTAACACAGGATTTGAATCGGAAATCTACTACTGTGGCGACCAATTGAACAAATTAAATATCGAATAACGATAAGGCTTGGGATTCAATATGGAAAGTAGAGTTGGAAAGAGGCTTTTTCCATCTCTACTTTTTTATTGCGCTTTAAATAACCTATTCTTATTAATAGATATAGCTATTCGTAAGTGCTATAATGCCTGTGAAAAATCATTGGAAATTGTGTAAGTAGAAGGAGAGGACAATTCATTTGAATATTTTAGTTGTTGACGATGAAAAAGAAATTGCAGATTTAATTGAGTTATATTTAAAAAATGAAAACTACCATGTATTTAAGTACTATACAGCTCAAGAGGCTCTGGCGTGTATTATGCGGGAAAATGTGGATTTAGCTGTTCTCGATATTATGATGCCAGAGATAGATGGCTTTACCATTTTACAAAAAATCCGAGAAACATTTAATTTTCCAGTGATTATGCTTACGGCAAAGGAAGAAGAGATTGATAAAATAAATGGATTTTCTTTAGGAGCAGATGATTATATAACAAAGCCATTTCGTCCATTGGAATTGGTTGCTCGTGTCAAGGCACAAATAAGAAGATTTACATTGTACAACCAAGGTTCGAAGCAAACAGAAGATATCATTGATTTCGCTGGTTTGATGATCAATCAGAACACACGGCAGGTCTTTTTAAATGAAAGACAGGTATCCCTAACCCCTACGGAATTCGCAATTCTATGGTATTTGTGTACAAATCGAGGGAAGGTCATTAGTTCAGAGCAATTATTTCAAGAAATTTGGGGGGACAAGTATTTTAACAGCAATAATACCGTAATGGTTCATATACGACATTTAAGGGAAAAAATGAAAGATTCTGCGGAAAACCCAAAATTTATTAAAACTGTTTGGGGAGTGGGGTATACCATTGAAAAATGAGTTTGGCGGATTGAAGAGGAAGATGATTTTACAAATCGTTTTTATTCTTATTATAGCAATCATAATAGGTTTTATAATCAACTTTGCATTCATTGATGGTGTTTTACAAGCTCCCTTTGCAGATGCTTTTATAGCCTTTTGCGAAAATGTCTTGCAGCTCGATTACTTTGCTGCACAAAATGCCTACAATGTGTTATTTCAACAAAATAAACCTCTTTGGCTTACTATAGGATTTATCCTATTATTGTTGATCATTTTTTATATTGCCCTCTCTCGTTTTACTCGTTATTTTCATCAAATTAGTAACAGTATCACTATGCTTGCAGATGAGTCAGAGAAGGAAATTCATCTTCCGACAGAGCTCGATTTTTTAGAGAAGAAATTAAATGATGTGAAATATAAATTAGAAAAGCGTGCAAGGGATGCACAAGAAGCAGAACAACGTAAAAATGATCTGGTTGTTTATTTAGCCCATGATATTAAAACACCCTTAACATCTATCATTGGTTACTTAAGCCTTTTAGATGAGGCAAGGGATATGCCTGTTGAGCAAAAAGAAAAATATGTAACGATTACATTAGAGAAATCCTATAGACTAGAACAATTAATCAATGAGTTTTTTGAAATCACAAGATTTAATTTACAATCCATCGTTTTAGAGAAAGACCTTATTCCTCTTAACTATATGTTAATGCAAGTAGCCGATGAGTTTTACCCATTGTTAGCACCAAAGGGTCAAAAAGCCATCGTCAATATAGATGGAGAGATGACTATCTATGCAGACAGAAATAAATTAGCAAGGGTATTTAATAATATTTTAAAAAATGCAATTGCCTATAGTGAACCCAATAGTACAATCGAAATTAGTGCACAAAATGAAAACAATCAAACGTTTATTTCATTTAAGAATACAGGGAAGACCATACCGCCTGAAAAATTAAAGATGATATTCGAAAAGTTTTACCGTTTAGATAGTGCAAGGTCTACACAAACGGGTGGTGCTGGACTTGGTTTAGCCATTTCAAATGAAATTGTGCAAGCCCATGGAGGGACGATTACAGCTACTTCTCATCACAATCAAACCGTGTTCATAGTTATGATTCCAGCCAATTCTTAAGAAACCTTAAGAATTCACTAATAGTTAATTAAAAATAAGCTCCTTTTTTTATGGTTCAATAAAAGCATAAAGAGAAGGAGTTGTTTTTATGTTCACAAGAAAAGGTATTGTAAGTATATTGTTCCTGTTCATGATCGTATTTGTTTATTTGATATTGAAAGAAACACCTGTAACATTACGTCAGGAGATGGTTGATTCACCAAAAGTAATATCGACGATGAGTAGCGATATGCTCAATATCGATTTATATAGTTCTAATGCCATTTTAGTGAATTTAGATGAAAATCAAGTACTATTAGATAAAAATAGTGAGGAAGTCATTTATCCTGCATCTTTGACGAAAATGATGACTGTTTTAGTCGCGATTGAGCAAATTCCAAGCTTACAAGATGAAATCGTTTTACCTAAAAACATCTTTAATGATTTATACGAGGAAAATGCTTCAGTGGCAGGTTTTCTTCCGAATGAGAGGTTGACGATAGAGGATTTATTGTATGGTTCCATGCTGCCATCAGGTGCAGAGGCATCCATTGGTTTAGCTGAATATGCTGCTGGTTCAGAACGGAAATTTGTAAAGCTTATGAATGATAAGGCGCAGCAACTGGGAATGAAAAATACTCATTTTATGAATACAACAGGACTGCATCATCCAGATCATTATACAACTGTGAAAGATATGTCACTACTCTTACAATATGCCTTAACAAATGATGAGTTTCGAAATGTTTATACAGCAGAAAGATATTCTATTAAGTCAACGAACCTTCATCCGGAGGGTATTACATTTACTAATCGAATGTTTCAGCATATGACATCAAGTGTATTGCCAGGAGGGAAAATCCTAGGTGGCAAGACGGGTTATACAGAGGATGCAGGATTATGTTTAGCAAGTTTAGCAACTGTTAATGGACAAGAATATGTGTTAGTGACAGTAGGAGCTGAAGGAGGTCCTCGGACGGAGCAATATAACATTACGGATGCATTTTCTGTGTATAGTCAATTGTAAAACTGGTGACTATTTTCTATATGTTTTAATTTTCAATCTTTTTGAAAATGCTATATAGTGAATATATTCATCTTGAAGGAGAGGGTACTATGGGAAGATTAGTTCATTTTGAAATCCATGTAAATGATATGGAGCGGGCAAAGCATTTTTATGGGAAAGTATTTGGCTGGTCATTTCAAGACTGGAGTGACTATGCAGGCATGCCGTACTTTGGAGCAGTGACAGGTGAGGAAGATGAACTTGGTATTAATGGTGCGTTAATGCAACGACAAGGTCCACCACCAGAAGTCAATCAAGCGTTGAATGGCTTTGCTTGTACCATGGGTGTCGAAAGTTACGATGGAACAGAAGCCAAAATTCTTGAAAATGGTGGCAAAGTAGCTATATCGAAACATGCTTTACCTGGGATGGCATGGCAAGGCTATTATATCGATACAGAAGGCAATATTTTTGGCATTCACCAACCTGATAAAAATGCAAAGTAGCATTCGCTCCATAGTCGAGGGGTAATGCTCAAAAATGGGGAAGCCGCTTCAGTTGGAGGCTGCGCTGGGAAAGTGAGGAAGTTGCTTAGAAAAGATTGGTCTCGGCTCATTGGAAGAGCGACCTCCTTATAAACATGAAGAAACCACTCCAAAGCTAGAAGACTGCACCTGATCAAAAATAAACTTTTCTCACAACCATCTACAATAGTAAATCTCACTATAGAATGGTGATATTTGTAAATATATGATGTTTTGTTTTGTAAAATTTGGTATGGTTAAATTATGGAAATGTTAAATATCTACATATGATCAAGGAGTATTTGTGATGAAAAAGAGAAAGTGTTTATTTAGTTTAATCGCATCCATAGGGTTATTAGCATCTTGTAGTAGTGGTGAGGTTGAGCCTGATACGACGAATGAAAAAATGTATATTTCATCTATTCAAAAAAAGGAAGCCTATGAAATTCAACAGCCTGCAAAAAGTAATATTGCGCGAGGCTTAATGGTTAACAATATGAATAATGCGTTAAATATAAATGAAATAGAGAGGGGACTCATGGATTTATCTGTGAATCATTTTGCAACTGAAAAGCATTATTTGCAGGAAGGTCAATATTTGGATGAGCAAATGATTAAGCAATGGTTAGCTAGAAAAACAGAGGAAGGTATTGGCTTGAATCCAGCCATTGAAACTAGAACTGGTGATGTTTTAGAGGATGAGAAAAAGTATCCGCTAATTCTCTCTCATGTAGTAGAACATAATTTTATTCATAAGGAAAGTAACAAGCTAGAGGGAATGTCGATTGCGATATCGTTAAATGAATTTTATGATATACGTGTATCGGATGACAAAGGGTTAATTTACACAGGACAAGTGAAAGTAGATCAAAATGATGATGATAGCAATGATGTGAAAAATTACGGCAAAAAAATAGCTGGCAAGATCATTCAGGATATAAGAAACAATAAAAAGATACCGGAAGTCCCTATTTATTTAACTTTATATCAGGAATCCAATATAAATGATATTATTCCTGGCTTATTTTTAGCTGAAACCTTTATTGCAAAAGGAGAAAATACTATAGCAAAGTGGTCTGAGATTGATAAAAAGTATTACTCATTTCCATCAGAGGCATTATATAGCTTAGATCAAAATATGTATAATAAATTATTAATTTTTAAAGAAGATATTCAAGCAGGGTTTAAGCATTTAAACCCTAAAATTATAGGGAGACTTCGCTATGAAGAGGGCAAATTAACAGATATTAAAATGGAAGTACACGCGCCGCTAATCAATGATACGGAATTAGTAGGCTTGTTACAACTGATTAGTACAAATTTAAATACGATTTTATTTGAGTACATCCCTATTACCGTTCGGATCATTGATCAGAAGAAGGATGTGGGAATTGTTCTATGGGAACCGACAGAAAAACAAATTTTCGCAAATCCTATCTAACTATCATGTAAAAAGTCGTCGCAACTCAAATGAGAGACTCATGATTTTCCATGAGGCATAGTAAACGAAAAGTAATAAATAGCAATCAAAATAACAGGTCCTCATTCATTAGGTACCTGTCTTTTTTTGTATGTAAAGGATTTGGTTGCAATATTTAAAAAGTAAGCCTATTATGAAAATGATAATCATTTTCAATTAAAGAGAGGAGAATATAACAATGAGAAGACATCTTATTATTGGCATGCATATAGCTGTACATGGTAATCATGGTAAGAAGGGTGCATTACTTGATGAACATATTGCATTTGCACAGCGTGCTGAGGAAGCTAAATTAGATTTTTTATTTAAGGCTGATTATTTAGTAGCACATCCAGAATTAATGGCTAAAACAAAAGGAACGGTTGGCTTAGATCCTAGCTTTTTAATGGCAACGGTGGCACGAGAAACTAAGCAGATTGGTTTAGTGACTACCATCTCGACATCCTTTATACCACCATATTTGATTGCACGTCAATTGCAATCGTTGAATTGGATTAGTGAGGGACGAGTAGGCTGGAATATCGTCACTTCCATTGATGGGGCCAATAATTTCAGTAATGAACCTATGGCTTCATCAGAGGAGAGGTATGCTAAAGCCTCAGAATGTATAGAGGTCGTGAAACAGCTATGGCATAGTCATCCCTATGAAGTATTGGAAACAAATGGTGATTTAGAGAAAATAAATGAGCTTGTCAAGCCGATTGAGCATGAGGGTGAGTTTTTCCATATTAATGGCCCTTTAAATCTACCTATGCATCCAGCAGGAGATATACCATTCTTCCAAGCAGGTGCATCGGATGTAGGTCGTCAATTTGCGGCTACTGTTTCCAATGCGATTTTTGCAGCGACACCTGCTATGGAGGTGGGTGTTGAAATGCGTAATGACTTGCGTAAACGCGCAGTTGAGGTTGGTCGTTCAGCCGATGATATTCGGTTATTACCAGGGCTCTATTTCTTTATAGGCGATACATATGAGGAAGCACTCGAAATGTACCGTCAAGCACATGCACATTTAACACTTGAGCGTCGCTATAGTGCTCTAGAATCAGTGATAGGCATGGATATTCGTCATTTGGCACTGCAAGATCAGATAACGGCTGATATGCTGCCGCCAAAAGATCAAAAAGTACGTAGTAAAACACATGCCGATTTGGTGCGTCGTTATATTATCGACAATGAACCAACTGTTGAGGTATTGCTTGCACGTCCAGAAGTAATTGGCTCAGCTCACCTTGTGGCAATCGGCACACCACAGGACATTGTCAATCAAATCATTACTTTTTATGAGGAGGGTGCATTGGATGGCTTTATTGCTGTACCGGGTGGACCTCCGAAATCTTTAGATTTATTCTTTAGTGATGTAATCCCTATGCTAGTAGAGCGGGGGCTATTCCGTGCTGAATATGAAGGGAGCACATTACGTTCCCATTTAGGTCTAGATGTACTATTACCCAATTAATAGATGAAAAAGGTGATGTCAACGGCAGAAACAGTCATTTTGAAAGGCGAGGGGTTGATTTCTGTTCCGCCAGCGTCCTTTCCAGGGGCGTCCGATAAGCCGCTGCTCCAATCCACCATGTGGTAAAAGGATAGACTCTTATTTTCGATGTGGAGAAGTGATGAGTGACAACACCAGTAGTGAATACCTTCACTTTATTTGAAAAACTTTGCTAACAAGAAATATTTTTATAGAGTGGAAGGCTACTTGACTCCCGTAGGATAGCAAGACAGGCGAGCCTCGGCGCTCGCCCACAGGAAAGCAAGTAGCCTGCAACGGAAATCCTTTTTCACCTTTCACAAAAATTCTATGGATCGTTTTGTTTTTCAACACTATGAAAGGGCAAAGATATAAACTTTGCCCTTTCATGTTGCTAGAAACTCATTCGAATATTTATAGGGTAAAGATATGGTGATTCAGGCTGTTCAATTGTTACCCAATCATCAATATGAATAACGGGTAGGCTTGCACCCTCATAAGTTGTTTGACCGATTGTACCGATTACCTCAATCCATGTATCCTCTTTGATAGTTGGAACCTCAGGAAATTCTGTCAAAAAGCCTACGATACTTGCATCAGCAACACAATGGGTAATAAGGAATCTTGAAACCACTAGTTGCTTTTCTGTAAAGCTATCTTCTTTCAAAACAAAGCCTTTTAACTGGATTTGCTTCCCTAAATAGTTTGCTAGATGTTGATGCATGTCCTCGTAATAAATCGTATAATCCTCATCTGTCATTTTCAGCATAGTTTGTTGAGATAGCTGTTGCTTTAATTGTTCATATTGCTTTTTTGTCATTTCCTGCTTTTCCTCCATTAGTTTAGGGTCAGGATCATGCTCGTCATAGATATTTTCATCAATCGTTTCATTTGAAGTGAGGTAATCCTCAATTTTGGATGGTTGACTTTGCTGAGTGAGAAAGAAGGCCCCACCCTTTTTATCAGCGATTGCAGCATCTAAAATTTTGGCAGGCACGAAGAAGCCCGTCAAAATCGGTGTCATAATAATAAGATAGGCTAGCCATTTTTTGCGTGTAAAGACTGAATGACCATGGTCATGATGTGAACAGCAAGCATGTCCACTGTCGTCGCAATGATGGGTCGTCTGGGTAAATGATATGACTCTTGTTAGCTGAACAAGAAACAGTATAAAAAATAAAATGGCAGCTGTTTGGCTAAGGCTTTCATATTTGGGGTTAATGAATTTTGTTAGTTCCCCGGTCCAATGCAGGCTCGCAATCATAGCTGAGAAAGCAAGTAGAATAAGGGCTCTTAGCGCTTGCTGAACGTGAAATTTCATGGTTTTCCCCCTTAGAGATACGGTGAAAGAATCCATATACTAATATAGACAATGATAGCCACTAAGGCGGCTAACCAGAAGACAAATTTGAAGCGAAATACGCTCATTAACATAATGGTATTTTTCAAGTCAATCATGGGACCAAAAACAAGAAATGCAAGAATGGATGGGGTTGAGAAAGTAGCACTAAAGGATGCCCCAATAAAGGCATCTGCCTCCGAGCAAAGTGAAAGAATAAAGGCTAAGCCCATCATGACCAAAATAGAGGAGGATACGCCATCTCCAATTTCTACGAGTATTTTGGTAGATACATAGGTTTGGACAAAAGCAGCTAAAAATGCCCCAATAATTAAGTATTTGCCCATATCAAAAAATTCATCAATGGCATGTTTGAACATATTGAATAGTTTTGTGACAAAGGATGTTGGTTGGTTAGCTGTTGCCAATGAATGAGGTTGTAAGGAGCTTTTAAATTGTGAACCTTTAAAAAACAAGCTAATGAGTAATGCTACGACAATAGCGATAACAAAACCTAGCAGCATTCGTAAGCTGGCTATTTTCAAATCATTTCCAAATGCCATATAGGTAGAGAGAATAACGATTGGATTAATGAGTGGGCCAGTTAACATAAAGCCTATAGCTGCATGTATCGGTACACCTTTGGCAATCAATCTTCTCACAATAGGCACGATTCCACATTCGCAGGCTGGAAATAATGCGCCTACAAGACAGCTCATGACAACGGCCATTACCGCATTTTGAGGAATCCACCTTTGAATATGTTCCTCTGTGATAAAAATCTGAATAAAGCCCGCAATGATGATACCAATTAACACAAACGGTAATGCCTCAATTAAAATACTTAAAAAAATAGTATGCAGACTGAGTAAAGAGGAACTTAAATCACTTAATGCTGAGATATTGAATAACAGGAATGGTAGCAAGCTTACTAATAGCATGAAGATGAACCAAAAATTCAATACATATCTTGAAAGATGGAGACGTTCCACATGTACCTCCTTAAAGTGTAATGATTACGTTTTAAAATATGCAAGTGGTACTGCAAGTATGACTTTTACTATGTAAAAAGAAAGTAAAAGCTGGTCACGAACATTCTTTTACTTTCTTTATTATTGATGGACATCCTTATTTCTATATTGCTTAGGGGTGATACCTGTAAATTTCTTGAAAACTTTTATAAAATAGCTTTGATCTGTGAAATTAAGTAATGAACCAATGTCTAAAATGGGGTAGCTTGTATAGGTTAATAGCTTTTTTGCCTCTTCAATCCTTTGTTGCTGAATATATTCACTAAAGGAAATCCCTACTTCCTTTTTAAACAAGGAAGAAAGATAATTGGGGCTTAAGTGGCAAATTGCTGAAAGTTGATTGAGTGTTATTTCACTATATAGTTGATTTTCGATCGAATGGATGCAGGTTGTAATGGGTGCTGAATATTTGTTTTGCTTAGCTTGTGACACACGACGTGTAAAATCATAAATAGCTTCCTCCATTAACGAAAGAATGTCGATTAAGCTGCTTTGATCCTCAAGTTTTTGAATGTAAAAATCACTTAATGTAAAGGCTGTTTCTTCATTTAATCCACCTTCAATAGCAGCACGACAAATTAGTGCAATTCCTGTAATCATCAAATATTGTACACTTCTTAAATGATTGTGCTTTGAAAGCACTCCAAGTTGTGCTTGTCCGACAATGGAATAGTTCAAGACTTCGTTTAATTTCTCCATCCGCCCATTTTTCACATTGTCTAACAATATTTTTTCATAGTAAAGATTTGTATGCACACTATCTTTTCTTCTTGCATAGGAAAGTTCAAGCGCAGTATGTCCCTCATGACGAATAAGGGGCTTTAACGCGTGGTTGTGGTGAATCACAGCTGTTTTAGATATTTTTTTTTGGTAGATTGAATAATAAACAAATAAACTGATGGCTAAGCATTGCTGATAATGGAGAGTAGGAAACAAATCAGGCTCATGATAAATAGTTGATTTTATAGTGTCTTCTATTACTGGTGAAAGGGACGGTCCAACAACAAGCGCCCCTAAATATTGATTGTCTACTGTTAAGTTAATATAAAAATAATTGCATTCAGCTATAGAGAAAAAAATAGGATAGCTATTTGAAGTCGTATGATATGGGTATGTTTTTAGCTGTTCCTTTAGAGAAATATAGGATGGATTACTGGTATATTCTGCTGATGAATATTCAAAAACTACTTCTCCCGCTACATTAATATAAGAGACAGGGAGATGATGTATTTCAGAAATTAGTTGACTTATATATTGAAGATCGATAGTGGATATTTTCACATTTCTGCACCCCCGTTCGTAATAATACTATCAAAATGAAAGCAGTTTCAATTTTTATTGTATAGACAATGAGAAAGTACTATTTTGTGTAAAATAATACAATAAAAAAGAGAGAAGTAGCAATAAAATAGACAATGACTTCAAAATGTTAGGGAGGAATAGAAGATGGATCTTTTGAATAAAATTGCAGTTGTAACAGGTGCTGGAAGCGGTATTGGAAGAGCCAGCAGTTTGAAGCTTGCTAGCAATGGTGCAAAAGTGGTAGTCGTTGATTTCAACAAAGCAACAGGGGAAGAGACATTAAGCTTGATTAAAAAGCAAGGTGGAGAAGGTATCTTCGTTCAGGCAGATGTTTCGAGAAACGAAGATGTTCAAAAATATGTAAATGTTGCTGTTGATACTTATGGACGCATTGATATATTTTTCAATAATGCAGGAGTTATTCAAAAAATTTCTCCATTAACAGAGATTGAGGATGTAGAGTATGAACGTATTATGGCTATCAATGTGAAAGGTGTATTCCTTGGCTTAAAATATGTTTTAAAGGTAATGGAAGAACAAGGTAGCGGCTCTATTATTAATACGGCTTCAACAGCTGGAATTCGTAGTGAGCATAGTATGGCTGTTTACTCTGCAAGTAAGCATGCAGTAGTAGGTTTAACAAAAGCAGCTTCTTTAGAGTATGTAAAAAAGGGGATTCGAATCAACGGAATTTGTCCAGGAGGCGTAGAGACAGCATTAACAAACAGTGTAACAACTATGTTTGAAACAGGTGGCTATATTCCAGAAGAAATTCCAAATATGAGAATGGGACGCTATGCAAAACCAGAGGAACTGGCTGAAATGGTTGTTTTCCTAGCATCAGACAAAGCAAGCTATATGACAGGCTCAATTGTGGTAGTTGATGGCGGCTTAACTTTATAATAAAAAGAGGAAATCCAGTGAACATTATTCACTGGATTTCATGTTGTTGAAAAAAGGTAATGTCAACGGCATAATAAGCAATTTTGTAAGGCGAGGGGTTGATTTCCGTTCCGCCAGCGTCCTTTCCAGGGGGCGTCCGATGAGCCGCTTCACTCACTGCGTTCGCTCCAGGGTCTCCTCTGTGACGCTAAATCCCCTAGGAGTGACGCTGGCTCCACTCCAATCAGCCATTCTGCAAAAGTGTCTTTTCCTGAACAAAATAGCCCATTATTTATATTATAAGAGAGGATAGCCTCTCTTACTTTCAATGTGGAGAAGTGATGTGTGACAACACCCCTCCATAAAGAGTAGTAAAGACCTTTGCTAAAAAAGGCAATATTTTTGTGGGTTGGAGTGGAAGGCTACTTTCCCCCCGTGGGATAGCGAGACAGGCGAGCCTCTAAACGGAGCGGTAGCAGAGGAAGCGGCTCGGCGCTCGCCCACAGGAAAGCAAGTAGCCTACAACAGAAATCCTTTTTTACCTTTCATATAAATTCTATGGGTGGTTTTGTTTTTCAACACTAAGAAATCCAGTGAACATTCATTCACTGGATTTTGTTTGGCAAAGATATTATAAGGTGAATTTTTTCAGCTCATGCATCAATGTATCTGTCATACCTTGCAGATCGTCAATTTTAGCGCTAATTTTTTGGAAGGCAAGTAACTGATCCTGTGTCGAAGCTGAAATTTCTTCTGTACCTGCTGCTGTTTCTTCTGTAATGGCTGAAATATTTTCTATCGTACTATTCACTTGCTGGCTCATTTCATTCGTTTGAACCATTTCCTTTGTAAGGCTTTGTAAATCATGATGAATGTCTGCGATATGTGTCGCAATGACAGCAAATGATTGTTCCGTTTCTACCATTGAATGGGACTGTTCATTTGAAAGCTGATATCCTTGCTCAGCCGTAGTAAGAATATGTGAGATGCCATCCTGTATATGTGTGACCATAGAAGTAATTAAATTTGTTGCATTCTCCGTTTCAGAAGAAAGCTTTTTCACTTCCTCTGCGACAATGGCAAACCCCTTACCGGCTTCTCCAGCACGGGCAGCCTCAATGGCAGCGTTTAAAGCTAATAGATTTGTTTGGCTAGCAATAGTGTGGACAGCATTGGCCGCTCCTTCAATTTCTGAAGTGAATTGCGAAAATTGCGTAACAGCCTCTTTAATATCAAGTGATGTCGTCGAAATATCTTTTGCAATGGTTGATTGTTTTTCTAATGAATACTGACCATTTTGAACAGCCTCTAATGCCTGTTTACCATTGTTAGCGGATTGCTCACTTGTTTGCATAACCCCCTTAAATTGGTCGGTCATATTATTCATAAGGATGGCCACAGATTGAATATCTTCTGACATCGTATAGCTACCTTTTGCTAATTCGTCAGTAGATGTGGCGATTTGATTACTGCTTTCATGAATATTTCTCATATGGCTTGTCACATCTTGTGTGAATACGTTAACATCCTTACCGATATGATCGATGGATTGTACAGTACTTTTCAAATTATTCATCATCTGTGAAAAGCTTTCCGATAGTTGATCAATCTCGTATCGACTGTTTGGTTGATAGGAGAGTGTAGAGGTATCTATAGTTAAATCTCCTGTAGCTGCCCCCTGTGCACACTCTACAATCTGATTAATCGGTTTGGTAATTCTTTTTGCTGCCACATAGGAATAAATAATCGTTGCCAAAATTAATAGCACACTGCCGATGATTGTAGTGGTTGTAATAAAACCAATTTTTTGCTTTGTCACTTGTATCATCTCTTGATACCATTCGTTCGTTTCTTTTTTGAGCAAATGCATATCGTTTAAAATACCTTTAATTCGGATAGATTGCTTTTTTATTTCAGAGCGGTTGTTTTCTTGAAAGCCGCTTTCTGTAGCTTTTTCTAGGTCATCAAATTTATCAGAAATTTTGTCGATAATCTGTTGATGGTCAGGTATTCTTGTGAGAGCAGCCAATGCTTCTAAATTGCTTTTTGTTTCTTGTAAAATAGCAAGTGCTTCATTTTTATTCGCTTCACTATCTAAATAGGTATAATTATTTAATGATTGGCTGGCCACAACCAAACTTTGCTCCAGCTCTTTCACTGCAAGCAAAAGTTTCGTGTCATCCTGTGCGGTTGTTTGGATATTAAATGTTTGAATGATAATAAAGCCAATCATAGCCATAGCCAGTACGATTGGGATGAGTGTATTCATAAATAATTTTTTACGTAATGTCACTGGCCATTCCCCTTTTCTGCAGTAACTTTTATCTTGCCCGAGATAATGGCTTCTTGTGCCTTTTCAATGGCAGCCTGTTGCTCTGATGTTAGTTGAATGACACGAATATCAGCTAGTCCCACACCTTGATCTGCTAGCCCTAATGCAAACGATTTTTGGGTAATTTTTCCGTCCTCTACTAATGTTTTAGCAAGTTGATAGACAGCAAGATCCACATTTTTTAGCATGGATGTGACAACCGTCTTTTCGGCAACAAAAAATTGATCGATATCAACACCCGCTGCATAAATCCCCATTTCCTCGGCCTTTTTAATGGCGCCGAAACCAGTAAAGCCAGCTGCATGATAAATAAAATCAACGTTATTTTTTATATATTGATCTGCTATTGCTGCACCAGCCTGCGTGTCATCAAAGGTACCCGCATATTCGCTCATAATGTCAATAGTTGGTTGTACATAACGAGCTCCTTCGATAAAGCCATTTTCAAAGTGATGAATAACAGGGGCATCTGCACCACCAATAAAGCCAATTTTCCCTGTCTTGCTTGTCATAGCAGCAACCATACCAACTAAAAAACTGCCTTCTTGTTCTTTAAAGGTAATCGAAATAATGTTGTCAACATCAGATTGCCCATCAATCAATATGAATTGTTGGTCGGGATATTGTTTCGCAGTTTTCTCTAGTGCTTCCTGTACAGAGAAACCAAGACCAATGATGATATCATATTTTTCTGCTACAAGCTCGTTCAGCTTGTCCTCATAATCACCATCAGGAGCCTCTTTGTAATCAAACAAAATGCCAAGCTCATCTCGAGCCTTTTCGAGCCCTTTAAAAGCTGAATCATTAAATGATTCATCGCCTAGTCCCGCGTCTGATAGTAAAACGCCTATCTTATATCCTTCAGTTGATGTCTCTGTCTGTGCGGATGAACAGCCTGTTAGCAATAGACCCATCAAAAGAAAAGTAATCATCAATTTCTTCAAAATGTTTGTACCTCCTGTTGTTTATAGCCTATATATCGGCAAAATGTGAATTTTTTTAGTCTGATGTCAGACTACAATGAAAATAAATTTTTATGTAGAGCATAAGAATAAATAGTCATTTCTATATACATAATAAGTTAATATTATAAACCTAGATGACTAATTAAGTAATATATTTATGAAGGTTTCTACAGCAAGCTCTGTATGCCTAATCAATAATAAAGCCTAACGCAGATAGCGTTAGGCTTTCATGTTGTTGAAAAAAGGTAATGTCAACGGCATAATAAGCAATTTTGCAAGGCGAGGGGTTGATTTCCGTTCCGCCAGCGTCCTTTCCAGGGGGCGTCCGATGAGCCGCTTCACTCACTGCGTTCGCTCCAGGGTCTCCTCTGTGACGCTATGAGCTGCACCCAAAATATTGGACTTAAAAATCTACTATAGGGGGTGCAGGTAGTGATTTCTGATGAACAAAAATTAGCCGCAGTTCTAGCTTACTTTGAAGAAAAAGAAAGTACGTATCAGATTGCCAATCGATTACAGAGGGATCGACAGTACATTCGATTATGGATTGAATTATATCGCTATCATGGCATCGAAGGAATTATTCGTCCTCAAGGGTTCACGAATTACGAAGATTCTTTTAAAATAAAAGTAATTCAACACCTGATAGAGACGGGCGATTCGCTCCTTCAGACTGCTGCGAAGTTTAATATTCCTTCCCGTGAAACCGTTCGGAGATGGAAAAAACAATGGATGTCAACGGCTGGTGAGGTGCTCTATCAAGTAGAAAAGGAGCGCCAATCAATGCCAAAAAAACAACCACCTTCGTCCGATTTAAATGGAAAAACAACGGATGAGTTAAAAGCCGAAATTGAGTATTTACGGATGGAAAATGCCTATTTAAAAAAGTTGAAAGCCTTAGTTCAAGAAAAGGATGCCTTCAAATCCAAGAAAAAGTAAGAGCTGTCTATGAGCTAAGGTTGGATTTTCCTCTTCAAGCTCTATTAAAAGTCGCGAAACTTAAGAAAAGTACGTATTATTATCATCTCCAAAAATGGGTAAAACCAGATAAATATCAAACGATCAAAGAACGAATTCAGACGCTTTTTCATTACCATAAGGGGCGTTATGGCTATCGTCGTATTTGTTTAGCCCTCCGAAATGAAGGGTTTTTCATCAACCATAAAACGGTCCAACGATTGATGCAAGAATTGGGCTTAAAAGGGACGGTACGCCCTAAAAAATACCGTTCGTATAAAGGGACAGTCGGCTATGTCGCAGAGAATGTCATCCAACGTGATTTTGAAGCCACTGCACCCAATCAGAAATGGGTAACCGATGTAACGGAGTTTAAAATAAACGGTCAAAAAATCTATATATCCGCTGTATTAGATTTATTCAATCGAGAAATCGTTGGGTATGAGGTATCAAAATCACCTAATTTTGAGTTAGTTCAACAGTCTTTTAAGAAGGCGTTTACGTATACAAAGTTATCGAAAAAGAGTGGCTTAATCGTCCATTCTGATCAAGGATGGTTATATCAAATACCACGTTTTAAAGCGTTATTGGCAACACATGAAATCAAGCAAAGTATGTCACGGAAAGGAAATTGTTTAGATAATGCCGTGATAGAAAGCTTTTTTGGCATTATGAAATCAGAATTTCTATACGCAACAACGTTTAAGAACTACGAAGCATTCAAAAAAGCGTTAGTAGACTTTATCCACTACTACAATCATGAGCGGATAAAAATAAAACTCAACGGAAAAAGTCCAGTTGAGTTTCGAAGAGTTTCTTAAAAGTTCAAATTTTTGGGGTCAGTTCACTAAATCCCCTAGGAGTGACGCTGGTTCCACTCCAATCAACCATTCTGCAAAAGTGTCTTTTCCTGAACAAAATAGCCCATTATTTATATTATAAGAGAGGATAGCCTCTTACTTTCAATTTGGAGAAGTGATGTGTGACAACACCCCTCCACAAAAGAGTAGTGAATACCTTCACTTTTTTATGGATTGGAGTGGAAGTCTACTTGACTCCCGTGGGATAGCGAGACAGGCGAGCCTCTAAACGGAGTGATAGCGGTAGAAGCGGCTCGGCGCTCGCCCACAGGAAAGCAAGTAGCCTGCAAC